>NZ_CM167806.1:0-4800000 GCF_056951025.1 Promicromonospora noduliphila | reverse complement strand
CGCGCTCGGGGTGGCGCTGTTCGGCGCCCGGGTGCCCACGCAGTACCTGGGTTTCGCCTTCGCGGGCGCGCTGCTGGCGACCCTCGCCGTCCTGCTCATCGGCGCGGTGGGCCGCAGCGCCGACCCGGTCCGGCTCACGCTCGCCGGCGTCGCCATCGCCGCGGTGCTCTCCGGCATCACCACGGGCATGACGCTGCTCGACCCCGCGACCTTCAACCAGATGCGCGGCTGGGAGGCCGGGACGTTCGTCGAGCGGGACCTCGACGTCGTCCTGCCCGCCGTCCCGTTCGTGGTCGCGGGCCTGGTCATCGCGGTCGTCATCGCACGCCCGCTCAACGCGCTCGGGCTCGGCGACGACCTCGCCTCGGCGCTCGGCGCCCGGGTCGGCAGCACCCGCGCGCTGTCGGTCGCCGCGATCACCCTGCTCGCCGGCTCCGCCACGGCCATCACGGGACCCATCGGGTTCGTGGGCCTCATGGTGCCGCACGTGGCCCGGTGGATCGTCGGCCCCGATCAGCGCTGGATCCTCCCGTACTCGATGGTGCTCGCTCCGGTCGTGCTGCTCGCGTCCGACGTCATCGGCCGCGTCGTCCTGTGGCCGGGCGAGGTGCCCGTCGGCATCGTGACGGCGTTCGTCGGCGCGCCGGTGCTCATCTGGTTGGTCCGACGGCGGAAGGCGAGCGGGCTGTGACCGGGCGGGCTGGGGTCGGAGGGGCTGGGGTCGCGCGGGCCGGCGGTGGGCGGCCTGGCGACGGGCCGACCGGCAGTGGGCGGGCCGATGGCGAGCGGCCCAACAGCAGGCAGGCCGGCAACGGACGGCCGGGCAGCGGGCGGCCTGGCAACGGGCGGCCCGATACCGGGCGCGTTGTGGTCCGGCGGGCCGGGATCGACTTCGGCGGGCGCGTCGCCGTCGTGCGCTGGCGGGACGTGTCCGGCCGCCTGCGGGTGCGCACCCTCGTGGTCAGCACCCTGATCCTCGCCGCGACGCTCGCGGCCGCCCTCGCCGCGCTGTGCCTCGGCGACCTGCCGCTGACCGTGCCGGAGGTGTTCTCGGCGTTCACGGGCGGGCAGAGCGGCATCGTGACGACCGTCGTGCTCGAGTGGCGCGCCCCGCGCGTGCTGGCCGCCCTGTTCTTCGGCGCCGCCCTCGGCGTCGCCGGCGCGATCTTCCAGTCGCTGACCCGCAACCCGCTCGCGAGCCCCGACATCATCGGGCTGTCGGCCGGCTCGTACGCGGGCGCCCTCGTCGTGATCATCGTCATCGGCGGCGGCACCTACCTCGTCGCGGCCGGCTCCGTCGTCGGCGGCCTCGCGGCGGCGGCGCTCGCCTACCTGCTGGCCTACCGCGACGGCGTGCAGGGCTTCCGGCTGATCGTCGTGGGGATCGCCCTGTCGGCCATGCTCAGCGCCCTGTCCATGTTCCTCATCCTGCGCGCGCGGCTCGAGATCGCGATGACCGCCGCCATCTGGGGCGCCGGATCGCTGAACCGCGTCGGCTGGGCCGAGACGCTGCCCCTGGTCGTCCTCGTGGTGATCGTGTTCGTGGTGCTGGCCGGCCTCGTCGGCCCGATGCGCCAGCTCGAGCTCGGCGACGACGCGGCCCGCGCCCTCGGCATCCGGCCCGAGCCGGTCCGCCTCGCGCTCGTCCTGTGCGGGGTGGCGCTCACCGCCGCCGTCACCGCCTTCGCGGGGCCCATCGCGTTCGTCGCGCTCGCGGCGCCCCAGATCGCGCGGCGCCTCACCGGCTCCGCGGGGACGGCGCTGGCACCCGCGGCGCTCCTCGGCGCGTTCGTCCTGGTGACGTCCGACGTCGTCGCGCAGCACCTCCTCCCACAGCCGCTCCCGGTCGGCGTCGTCACGATCGTCGTCGGCGGCGTCTACCTCGTCTGGCTCCTTGTCCGCGAAGCACGGAAGCGACCATGAAACCCGAGACCGCTCAGTCCGGCGCTGCTCAGTCCGGCGCTGTTCAGCCTGGTGCCGCCCAGTCCGGCGTCGTCCAGCCTGATGCCGCTCAAGCCGGCGGCGCTCAGGCTGGTGCCGCTGAGGCTGGTGCCGCCCAGTCCGGCGTCGTCCAGCCTGATGCCGCTCAAGCCGAGGCCGCTGAGGCTGGTGCCGCTCAGCCCGAGGCCGCTCAGCCCGAGGATGCCCGGCCCGGCGCAGCGGGCGCCGCCCCGCGGCTGCACGCGGACGCCGTCACCCTCGGCTACGACAAGCGCGTGATCTCGCGCGAACTGTCCGTCGAGATACCCGACGGGTCGTTCACGATGATCGTCGGTCCCAATGCGTGCGGTAAGTCGACGCTGCTGCGCGCCCTGTCCCGGCTGCTGCAGCCCAGCGCGGGCCAGGTGGTGCTCGACGGGCGCGCCATCTCCACCTACCGCGCCAAGGAGGTGGCCCGCACGCTCGGGCTGCTCCCGCAGTCGTCCCTCCCGCCCGACGGCATCACCGTCGCCGACCTCGTCGCGCGCGGACGGCACCCGCACCAGAGCATGATCCGGCAGTGGTCGCCCGCCGACGAGGAGGCGGTGAGTGCGGCGATGGCCGCCACCGGGGTGTCCGACCTGTCGGGCCGCCTCGTCGACGAGCTGTCGGGTGGCCAGCGCCAGCGCGCCTGGGTGGCCATGGTGCTCGCCCAGGAGACGCCGCTCCTGTTGCTCGACGAGCCCACCACGTTCCTCGACATCGCCCACCAGATCGAGCTCATGGAGCTGCTGGCCGACCTCAACGAGCAGGGCCGCACCCTGGTGGCCGTGCTGCACGACCTGAACCAGGCGGCTCGCTACGGCACGCACCTTATCGCGATGCGGGACGGCGCGATCGTCGCCCAGGGCGCTCCCGCCGAGATCGTCACGGCTGAGCTCGTCGAGGAGGTGTTCGGGCTGCCGTGCGTCGTCGTGCCCGACCCGGTCACCGGCACGCCGTCGGTCGCCCCGATCGGGCGCGTGCGGGACCGGACCCGGGACGGTGTCCGGGACCTGGGGCAGGGCCGGGATGGTGCCCGGGGACCTGGGGCAGGCCCGGGACGGTGTCCGGGACCTGGGGCAGGGCCGGGATGGTGCCCGGGACCTGGGGCAGGCCCGGGACGGTGTCCGGGACCTGGGGCAGGGCCGGGACGGCGCCCCGGACCCGGGGCAGGGCGGTTTCGGACGATGAGCCGACGGCGGGGCTCGTTCTGGCGCCGTCCGCTCGGGCGGGGTTCGTCCGGGGAGAGCATGTCCGGGGAGGGCATGTCCGGGGAGGGTTTGTCAGAGCGGGGTTCGTCCGGGCGGCGTCGGTTCCGGCGCGGTTCGTTCCGGCGCGGCTCCTTCTGGTTGCAGGCGCCCGCCGAGCCCGTCCGTACCCGCGAGCTCCGCATCGACGACCGCACCACGCCCGTGCGCCTCACGCTGCGGGCCATGACCGGCGCCCGCCGGTACACCGTGCCCGCCGCCCTCCTGAGCGTCACCCACCAGCTCGGCGAGGCGCTCGTGCCCGTCATCATGGGCATCGCTATCGAACGGGCCGTCAGCACCGGCGACCTCGCGCAGCTCGTGCTGTGGATCGGGCTGCTCGCCGCCGACTTCGCGCTGCTGTCGTTCTCCTGGCGGTTCGGCTCGCGCCTCGGTGAGCTGGGGATGCTGGTCGTCCAGCACCAGCTCCGGTCGGTGGTGAGCGCGCACCTGCTCACCCGTGAGACGGCACGTGGGGCGTCGGCTGCGCCCGGCGTCGCGCTCTCGCTCGCCACCTCGGACGTGAACCGGCTGGCCACGGCCGTCCTGATCGGCGTGTACCCGGCCGGACAGCTCGCCGCCGTCGTCTTCGGCGGGAGCGTGCTGCTCGTCGTCTGGTGGCCGCTCGGCCTTGCCGTCCTGCTCGGTGCGCCGGCCGTCCTGTGGCTCACCGACCGGACGGGCGGGTCACTGCGCCGCCGCAGCGGCGACGAGCAGGAGGCCGCTGCCGCCGCGGCGGGTCAGGCCGCCGACCTCATGTCCGGGTACCGCGTGCTCAAGGGCATCCACGCCGAGCACGAGGCGGCGCGCCGGTACCGGCGGGCGAGCCGCGCGGCGCTCGCGAGCACGCTGCGGGCCCGGCGTGCGGAGGGTCTCTTCGTCGGCACCATGGACCTCGCCACGGGTCTCTTCGTCACCGCGATCACCGTGGCCGCCGGCATCCTCGCCGTGCGGGGCGCCTTCGGGATCGTCGAGCTCGTCACGGTCGTCGGGCTCACCCAGTTCCTGCTGGCGCCGCTGCAGTCGTTCGCGCGCAACGTCGGCACGTCCTGGGCCTCGGCCAACGCCTCGGCCGCGCGGCTCCTCGACCTGCTGCGCGAGGGTGCGGACCCTGCTGCGGTGGTCGGGGGCAGGGCCGACGGCGGCGCGGGGGCCGGCTTGGACAGGGACGGGGACGCCGGGGTCGGCGCGGACGGGCTGAACTCGGAGCCCAGAGTGGATGGAGCCCGCCGGGTAGATGAAGCGCCCCCGGCGGACGGAGTCCACGGGGACGGAGCGCACGCGTTGGATGGAGCGCACGCGTTGGACGGAGCGCACGCGGCCGACAGAGCCCGCGGGCTTGACGGAGCCCGCGGCGCGGACGGAGCGCGGCGGCCAGACGACGTCGGACGCGCAGTTGCGGAGGTCGTCCGGGCGCCGCGCGGCGGGGAGCTCGTCGCCGTCGCCGCGGACGCCCGCGCCGCCCGTGCCGTGCTCGAAAGGCTCCGGGCCGAACGGCCCGACGCGCTCGTCGTGCCGCACGAGGCGCATCTGTTCGCCGGCTCGGTGCGGGAGAACGTCGCGCTGCCCGGCGTCCCGGACGACCGGGTCGACGCGGCGCTCGACGCGGCGGGTTGCGGGGAGCTGGCCGAGGTTCTCCCCGAGGGCTGGGCGACCGCCGTCGGCGAGGGTGGTGCGGCGCTCTCCGGCGGTCAGCGGCAACGGGTGGCGCGAGCGCTCGCCCAGGACGCGCCGTTCCTCGTGCTGCACGACCCGACGACCGCCGTCGACGCCGTCACCGAGGCGGGCATCGCGGAGCGCCTCCGCAGGATGCGGGCGGGGCGGCAGACCGTCGTCGTCACCCGATCACCCGCGCTGCTCCAGGTCGCGGACCGGGTAGTGACCGCGGGCGGCGGGCCGATCGAGGGCCCGGCGGGCGGGTGCTCAACTGACGGCGCTTCTTCGGCCGACAGGGGTCCGACCGGCGGCGCTTCGGTCGGTAGCAGGTCGGACGACGGTGGGCCGGCGGACAAGAGTCCGGTCGACAGTGGCCCGGTCGACAGTGGCCCGGTCGACCGGGACCGGGACGAGGAGCAGAGATGAGCACCGCCGCTGGCTCTCCCGCCGTCGGCCCGGGCGCCGATCTCCCCGCGGGCCTTCCCGCCGCGGGCCTCCCCGTCGCCGACGGGCGCACCGTGGTGCGCGCGACGTGGCGCGCCCTCGGCCGCCGCGGCTGGAGCCTCGCCGGCCTTGTCGTGGTGTTCGTCGGCGCCGCTGCCGCCGGCGTCGTGCCGCCGATCGCGCTCGGGCGCGTCGTCGACACCGTCACCGCGGGCGGCGACGCGCGCACCGTCTGGCTGGCGGGGGCCGCGATGGCGGGCTCGGTCGTCGTGGGCGCCGTGCTCGCGGCGGTCGGGACGATCGGGGCGGCGCGGCTGCTGGAGGGGATGCTCGCGCGGCTGCGCGAGGACATGGTGACGGCTGCGCTGTGGCTGCCCCAGTCGCAGGTCGAGCGGGCGGGCACGGGCGACCTGATCTCCCGCGCGGGCGACGACGTCGCCGAGGTCGCCGAGGCGATCCCCAACGTGGTCCCCGCCCTCACCGGGTCGCTGTTCACGATCGTCGTCACCTTCGCCGGCATGGCGGTGATCGACCCGCGCTACGCGCTGGCGCTGCTGGTCATCGTCCCGATCCACGTCCTGGCGGTGCGCTGGTACCTGCGCGGCGCCCCGCGCCTGTACGCGGGCGAGCGCGCGGCGACGGCGCACCGCGCGCAGCACCTGCTCGACTCGCTGCGCGGCATCGAGACCGTTCGGGCGTTCGGCCTCTCCCGGCAGCACCTCGCGCGCATCGGCGCGGCGTCGTGGGCGGTGGTGCGGTGGACGATGCACGCGCGCGCCGTCCAGAACGCGTTCTTCGGGCGGCTCAACGCCGCGGAGCTCGCGGGCATGACGGCGCTCCTCGTGGTCGGCTTCCTCCTGGTGCGCGACGGCGCGGGCACGATCGGCGGCACGACGGCGGCGATGCTGCTCTTCCTGCGCCTGTTCAACCCCATCAACGAGCTGCTGTTCGTCATCGACGACCTGCAGTCGGCCCTGGCGTCGCTGGCGCGCATCGTCGGCGTCGGTGTCGGCGTGGGTGTGGGTGTTGGTGGTGGGGCGGACGGCGGTGGCGCTCGGGCCGCTGGCACCGGGGCCGCGGGCGGGCGGAACGTGCGTGCCCACCGGTTGGCATTCGGCAGCACCGCCCACGGCGCCCACACTGCCGCCGACGGTGACACCGGCAGCGCTGCTTACGACGGTGCCGGCATCACTACCGGCGGCACCGATGGCACCGCTCATGGTGGCACCGATGGCACCGCTCATGGTGGCGCTGACGGCGCCGCTCATGATGACGCGGACGGCACCGGCACCGGCATCGCCCACGCCGTCGGCGACACGGACGCCGTCGGCGACACGGACCGCGTAGGACAGCGCCTCCGCCTGCGCGGCGTCGGCCACGCCTACGTCCAAGGTCACCCGGTGCTCGCCGACGTCGACCTCGACGTCGCGCCGGGGGAGACGGTCGCCGTCGTCGGCGCGACGGGTGCGGGCAAGAGCACGCTCGCCGCGCTCGTCGCGGGCGTGCACGAGGCGACGGAAGGCACGGTCGAGGCGCCGGGAGGCGTGGTGCTCGTGACCCAGGAGGTGCACGTCTTCGACGGTGCGCTCCGCGACAACCTCACCCTCGCGCGCCCCGACGCCGACGACGCCGCGGTGCGCCGGGCGCTCGACCGGGTGGGCGCGGGGCCGCTCCTGGAGCGGCTGTCGGACGGGCTCGACGCGCAGGTCGACGCCTCGGCCCTCACGCCCGCCGAGGCGCAGCAGCTCGCCCTCGCCCGGGTGCTGCTGGCCGACCCCGAGGTCGTGCTCCTCGACGAGGCGACCGCCGAGGCCGGGTCCAGCGACGCCGGCCGGCTCGAACGTGCCGCGGCGACGGTGATCGAGGGGCGGACCGCGCTCGTCGTCGCGCACCGGCTGAACCAGGCGGCGACGGCGGACCGGGTGGTCGTGCTGGAGCACGGCCGGATCGGTGAGGAGGGCACCCACGCGGAACTCCTCGCGGCCGACGGCCCGTATGCCCGGCTGTGGACCGCGTGGCGCCGCCACCGCGACTGACGCGGTGGCCGTGACGGCGCCGCTACGGCGACTGACGCCGCTACGGCGACTGGCGCCGCCACGGCGACTGACGCCGCCACCACCGCCGAACCACCAACTGACGACGGTCCCGATCACCCCACGGTCCGCCGCGAGAATGCGATCAGGCATGACTTTGGCCCGGTGGATTCATACGGTCAGTGCGACAACGCTGATCGGAGGGATTGTTGATGGTGTCGAGGGGTGTGCGGTGGCCGGTCGAGGTTCGGCGGCGGGTGGTGGAGTGGATCGCTGCGGGCGGGTCGCGGGAGAGCGCTGCGAATGCTGTGGGCGTGTCGTCTCTGACGGCGGCCCGGTGGTGGTCTCAGGCTGGCGGGATGCAGGTAGTACGAGGACCTCGTGGTGGTCTGCCGCGGCCGGCCCGTGCGGGATGTCCGCGCGGGCCGGGTCACCGGCTGATGCTGGAGGACCGTAACGAGATCCAGCGGGGTCTGGATACCGGCCTGTCCCAGGCGCAGATCGCGGAGCGGATCGGGCGGGCCCGGTCCACGGTCAGCCGGGAGCTGGCCCGTCACCGGGCCGTGTCGGGGGACTACAACGCGCTGGTCGCGGACAGCCGCGCGATGGGCCGGGCAGCGCGGCCCAAACGGTTCAAGCTCGCCGATCCGGTGCTGGGCGCCCGGGTGACGGAGTGGATGGACCAGGGCTGGTCCCCGGGGTTGATCGCGTCAATACTGCGCAGGGACAACCCCGAGGACCGGAGCCAGTGGGTGAGCCACGAGACGATCTACCAGTCGCTGTATGTCCAGGCCCGCGGGGCCCTGCGCGCGAACCTGCACCAGCAGCTGTCCACGAAGCGCTCGGCACGTAAGCCCCGTGACCGGGTGGAGCGGCGCGGGAAGTTCAACGACGTCCTGCGTATCTCCCAGCGGCCGCCCGAGGTCGCTGACCGGGCCGTGCCCGGGCACTGGGAGGGCGACCTGATCCTCGGCACCGGTGGCACGTCCGCGATCGGGACCCTGGTCGAGCGCACCACCCGGTACACGATCCTTTTGCACCTACCCGGTGACCACACCGCGACCACCGTCGCGACCGCGATGATCGCCGCGATGAGTGATCTGCCGGCGCATCTGCGTCGGTCGCTGACCTGGGACCGCGGCAGCGAGCTGGCCCGGTATGACGACATCCAGCTCGACCTGCGCATGCCTGTCTACTTCGCCGACCCGCACTCGCCCTGGCAGCGCGGCTCGAACGAGAACACCAACCGGCTGCTGCGGCACTGGTTCGCCAAGGGCACCGACCTGTCCGGCTGGAGCCCCGAGGAACTGAAGCGGGTCGCGGCCATGCTCAACGCACGACCACGACCCACTCTCGACCTCGACACCCCCGCACAGCGACTCAAGCAACTCTTCGAACAAGCCGCATGACGTTGCACTAACCGATTGACAACGCCCGCGGTTTCCAGGCCCAATCACATGCTCGAAGCGGACCTCGCTCGGCGGGCCCGGGGCGAGGGGTCGGCGGCGGCCCGGCGGCACTGGGCGGGTGGCACCAGGCGGGTGGCACCGGCCGGGCGGCGCCGGGTGGGCGCGGCACCGGGTGGGCGTCGGGCCGATATGGGGAAAACCCGTATCTCCGTGGCCACCCGTTGTGCGCCGGAACCGGCCGAATGTACGGTCCGTTAACAATAGTTCTGCCCCGGCTCGTCGGGGCCGTCTGCCCGGTCGCCGGGCCCACGAGCGCGAATGTCACAGCGATGACCGCCGGGCACTCCCGCCCGGCGGGATGGCTCACGTCGAGGGAGCACCCCGATGCGTCGTGTATCACCCAACCCCAGAACCCTGGTCACGGCGGTCGCCGCCGTGGCCCTCGTCATGTCGGCCTCGCTGGTTGCCTCCGCCGCGGCACCCAAGGCGCCCGACGGCGGAGTGGCGCCCGCGCAGAACACGTCACAGAACACGTCACAGAACACGTCCCAGGAAGCCCTCGCCGCCGCGGCGCTGACCTGGTCCGACGAGTTCGACGGCCCGGCCGGCAGCGCCCCGAACGGCGCGAACTGGAACTTCGAGACGGGCGGTGGCGGCTGGGGCAACAACGAGCTCCAGGTTTACACCAACTCGCGGAACAACTCCGCCCTGGACGGCAACGGCAACCTCGTCATCACCGCCCGGCAGGACGGCAGCGGCGGCTACACCTCGGCCCGGCTCACGACCAAGGGCAAGGTCCAGCCGCAGTACGGCCGCCTGGAGGCGCGGATCAAGATCCCGCGCGGGCAGGGCATCTGGCCGGCGTTCTGGATGCTCGGGGGCCAGTTCCCGGGCGTCCCGTGGCCCAACTCGGGCGAGATCGACATCATGGAGAACATCGGCCGGGAGCCCCACCTGGTGCACGGCACCCTGCACGGCCCCGGCTACTCCGGCGGCAACCCCATCACCGGGCAGTACATGCACCCGCAGGGCTGGTCGTTCGCCGACGACTTCCACACCTTCGCCATCGACTGGAGCCCCAACTCCATCACCTGGCTGGTCGACGGCAACGCCTACCAGACGTTCACGCCCGCGAACACGGGCAGCAACCCCTGGGTCTTCAACCAGCCGTTCTTCTTCATCCTGAACGTCGCCGTCGGCGGCAACTGGCCCGGCTACCCCGACGGGACCACGCAGTTCCCGCAGCAGATGGTCGTCGACTACGTGCGCGTCTACGACTCCCAGGGCGGCGGAGGCACCCGGACCGGCACCATCACCGCGAGCAACGGCATCTGTCTCGACGTCGCGGGCGCCAACACCGCCAACGGCACGCCCATCCAGCTCGCCTGGTGCAACGGCAACCAGGCCCAGCAGTGGACGGTCGGCACGGACGGCACCGTCAAGGCCTACGGCAAGTGCCTCGACGTCGCGGGTGGCGGCACGGCCGCCGGCACCGTCGTCCAGCTCTGGGACTGCAACGGGACCGGCGCCCAGCAGTGGACGCACGTGAGCGGCACCCAGGCGCTGCGCAACCCGCAGTCCGGGCGCTGCCTGCAGCCGGTGGGCCGCGTGCAGAACGACGGCACGAGGACCGAGATCGCCAACTGCGACGGGAGCACCGTCCAGCGGTGGGTCCTGCCCTGACGCGGTGACGCCGCGCGGCCTGAGCCGCGTCCCGTTGGTGCGGCCTGGCCGCGTCTCCGTTTCGTGAGGCCTGCGGTGCGTTCTCGCGCACCGCAGGCCTCTGCGTTCGCTCCTGGTCCGGTAGCTCGTCAGGCCCGGCAACAGACTGGGACCCAGCAGCGGCGGTGGCTCAACAGGACCGGTAGCCCGCCGGGCCCAGCAGTGGAGCAGGCCCGGCAGCGGACCGCGACCCGCACCTCACCAGGACCAGCCGCGTGCGCTGAGCTCCAGCTCCTCCCGCAGCCGCTCGTCCGCCGCCGAACGTTCGTCCGCGCGCAAGGGCGCCGCCTCGGTCGGCAGGTCCGCGAGGCGGCACGCCTCGCGCAGCAGCGCGTCGTACGCGCCCTGGACCGCGAACCAGTGGTGGGCACGCGCGTACAGGCCAGGGTCCTCCTCGACGTGGCGCAGCTCCGCCGCGAGCTCACCCAGCCGGGTCTGCAGCCGCAGCGTGACCAGCGGGTCGGGTGCTCGAGCGGTACGGGTTCGGAAGGTCCAGCTCATGGCTTGCCACCGCCACGTCGTCGTAGAACGGGGGACACCTCAAGCGTAGGTCCGCGGGGCCGCGAGGGCTATGCCGCGCATGGCCGGAACGGAAGCCCAGTGGTGCGCTGGTCCTATGCGTGCAGGCTGACGACGACGGCGAGACCGCCGAGGCCGAGCACCACCACGACGGCCCCCGCGAGCGCGAGCAGACCGGCGCCGGGGGACTCGGGCCCGGGGCCGCGGACCGGTACGGGCAGGCGTTTCGCGTGCCGCCGTCGGGACGCCAGCCACAGGAAGCCGGCCAGCATCAGCCCGACCCCGCCGGGCAGGATCCAGAGCGCACTGCCGAAGAGCGCGGGCAGCAGCCGCGCGCCGACCAGAGAGACGGCGGCCAGCGACAGTGCCGTGCGGCGCCACGCCAGCTCCGTGCGCTCGACCTGGAGCCCGCTCACGGGGACACCTGCCTTCGGATCATCGGAGCAGGACGCCGAGCAGCACGAGCACACCGACCACCGCGACGACGATCGTGAGCGCCACGCCGACGATCGTCGACGGCAGCGGTGACCCGCGGCGCAGCGCGCGCTCGATGCGCATCCAGCCCGCCCACGCGATCAGGGGCACCACCGTCCCGGCGACGATGAGCACTATCGACGCCGCAAGTCGCAGGCGGGGCTGCAGGTCGAGTCCGAGCGTCTCCAGGGCGACCCCGCCGGCCACCAGCGCGAGGGCGGTCCGGAGCCAGGCGAGGAACGTCCGCTCGTTGGCGAGCGTGAACCGCGCGTCCGGCTCCTTGCCGATGCCGAAGACCGCCCGGGGGAACCGGCGGTCGTCGGGCGGGCTCATCGGGCGGCTCGGGTCGATGGCGTGCTGATCTCCATGAGGACACCTTCCGACTGCGGCCACGCACTAGGCAAACTGATGCTGGGCAGACTCAAGCCGGGCAACCTGATGTTCAGCAGACCGGCGGCCGGCAGGCTGTGGTCGGCAAACTGTCACGTGGTCGGCAAACTGTCAGGTGATCGGTAGTCCGAGGTACCGATCACCTGACAGTTTGCCGACCACAAGGCCGCCCCGTTGGCTGGCCCGGCGGCGGCGGAGGTCTCGTCGTGTGCCTACCGCGTGTCGAGGCTGCCGACGAAGTACTCCATGACCCGGGCAGTCGTCGCCTCGGCCCCGTCGGCGAGCTTCTCGGGTGGGACGGAGCCGTCCAGCAGGAGCGTCGCGAGCCCGTGTGCCACGGACCAAGCGGTGAGCGCGGCGACCTCCACGCCGGCGTCGTCGGTGGAGGCCGCGCCCGCCGTGCCGAGGTGCTCGGCGAGGGCGGTGGCGAGGGGGGCGAAGCTGGCCGACTTCGCGGCCCGCGCGCCGGGATGCGCCGACCAGTCGGAAACGCCCACCCCGAACATCAGCCGGTAGAGCTGCGGGTGCGCGAGTGCGAACCCGACGTAGTCCTGGCCGAGGGCGAGCAGTCGGGCCCGGCCGGGCGGCGCCGACGCTGCAGCGGCCGCCTGCCGGTCGGCGAGCTCGCGCAGGCCGGCCTCTGCGACGGTCGCGAGCAGGTCTTCCTTGCTGCGGAAGTGGTTGTAGGGCGCGGTCTGGGAGACGCCGACGGCTCGCGCGATGGCGCGAAACGAGACGGACTCGGGGCCGTCGCGCTCCAGCATCGCGCGGGCCGCCTCGGTGAGCGCTCGGCGCAGGTCCCCGTGGTGGTAGCTGCGGCCGCCGTCCTCGGCGCGGCGGATGTTGACACTGCTCATATTGCCGCCTAACGTACGGAATTGACGGTGTCAATATTGCACATCGTCACCGTGACGTCCGCACCAAAGAGTTGTGGCGAGATCTGTGTCAAGGATCTGCGTCAGACATCCGCTCAGACACCTGCGTCTTGCATCTGCGTCGAGCACCCGCGTCGACGCCGGTGCGCAATGCGCGACAGAGAGGGGCCAGCGATGACCGACGACACCCGGCCAGCAGACGACACCCGGCCAGCAGACGACGGCCGGCAGCGGAGGATCGCGCGTCGGGCGGTGATCGGCGCGGCCGGGGGACTCGCCGTCGGCGCGATCGCCGGGCTCGCGAGCGGCGTCGTGCTGCGGGACTCGGCCGAGCCGCCCGCGCCGACCGTCGTCGAGGGCGCCCGACGGTTCGCCGGCAAGGTGGTGCTCATCACCGGTGCGACGTCGGGCATCGGACGTGCGGCGGCAGAGGCGTTCGCGCGCGAAGGTGCGCACGTCGCGTTCTGCGGACGGCGCGAGCGCCTCGGGGCCGAGGTGGAGGCCGGCATCCGCTCCGCGGGCGGGTCGGCCCGGTACATCCGCGCGGACGTGCGCGAGGAGGATCAGGTCGCTGCGTTCGTCGAGCGCACCGTCGACGAGTTCGGCGGGCTCGACGTGGCAGTGAACAACGCGGGGATCACCATCGAGAAGCCACTGCACGAGTTCAGCGCCGCCGAGTGGACCGACGTCGTCGACACGAACCTGCGTGGCGTCTTCTTCGCCATGCGGTACGAGCTGCCCGTGATGGTCGAGCGCGGGGGCGGGACCATCCTGGTCACGTCGTCCGCGAACGAGCACCGCACATCCGCGCGCCGCAGCGTGTACACCTCGACGAAGTCCGGCCTGATCGGCCTGGTGCGCTCGGCGGCGCTCGACTACGCGGAGCATGGCATCCGCATCAACGCCATAGTGCCAGGCACCACTGACACCGCCCTCGTCCGCAGGACCGTCGGCGCGGAGGGCCTTCCGGACTCCGCCTGGCGCGTCGGCGCGGCGCAGTGGGCCCGGGCGAACCTGACCGGAATGCGCCGCATGGCTACCCCCGAGGAGATGGGCGCCTTCATCGTGGCGATGGCATCGCCTGAGCTGACCTACATGACCGGCTCCTCGCTGGTGGCCGACGGCGGCAGCGGCGCGGGCTGACGTCCGGGATTCAAGGTGGCACAGCCCTCCGCAGGCGGACCACACTGGCCGGGTGACTGACTCGACGGCCGCCGGCGAAGGCGCGGGCATCGGGCCCCGCCTCGGCGTGGGCCGGGAGGCGGAGGTGTACGCCTGGGACGACGGCGCCGTCGTCAAGCTCTACCGGCCCGGATTTCGCGGGCATCATGCCGAGGCGGCAGCCCTGGCTGCGTTGGAGGACTACGACGTCGCCCCGCGCCTGGTCGACGTCGTCGAACGCGCCGGCCGGCCCGGGCTGGTGCTGGAGCGCCTCGCCGGGACGGACCTGCTGGACCTGCTGCAGCGCCGGCCGTGGCGCGTGCTCGGCCTGGCACGGGCGCTGGCCGAGGCGCACCTCGTGATCCATGGTGTCGAGGCGCCGGCGGATCTTCCCGACGTCCGCCAGGTGCTGGCCTCCCGGATCGAGGACGCGACCCTGTCGCGAGAGCTGCGGGGGTTCGCGTTGCGGGTGCTCGACGGGCTCCCGTCGGGCGATCGCCTGTGCCACGGCGACTACCACCCCGGGAACGTGATGGTCGCGGGTGAGCGGGTCGGCGTCATCGACTGGCCGAACGCCGCACGGGGTGTGCCAGAGGCCGACCACGCGCGGACCATCCTGCTGCTGCGCTGGGCCGAGCCGCTGCCCGGGACGCAGCTCGTGACTCGCGCGCTGATGGCGGTCGGGCGCTCGCTGGTCCTGCGCGGGTACACCCGGGCCTATGCCGCCGGCTCCCGGCGTCCGCTCCAGGACGTCCGGTCGTGGCTGGTGGTGCATGCGGCGGCCCGGCTGTCGGAGGGTGTCGTCGCCGAACGGGCCATGCTGGTCGGGCTGGTCGATCGCGCGTGGCGGGCGGGTCACGCGTTCGACCGATAGGCGCCCGGATCCCGAGGAGAGCAACGTGCCCGGACACCCGGGTGGCGCTCGGCCGGCCTGGTCGGCAGTTTGTCTCACCAATTCGGCAGTTTGCATCGAGATCGGTCCAGGCCTGGACCGATCTCGATGCCAACTGCCGACCCCACAGGAGCGTGCCGAACAAGAGAGTGCCGGACAGGGGAGCGCTGACGGGAGCGCCGGGCAAGGGAGCGCCGGGCAAGGGGGCCCTGGACAAGGGGACTGCCGACCACGTGTTTAGGTGTCGTGACCTGCGCGGCGGCGTAGCGTTGGCAGCGGAGGTGCGGCATGGCTGACGGGAACAGGGGTGCGGGCGCCGCGGGCGGCGGCGCGGTCTACGGGCTCGGGATCATCGGCGCCTGGGTCTACTTCTTCCAGCAGGCCGACGGGTTCTGAGTTCGTGTGGGCGATCTTCCAGGGCATCCTCTGGCCGGCGTTCATGGTCTACGAGGCGTTCTCGGCGCTGGGCGGTTAGTCGGTCCCGACAGAATCCGGTCGCTGCCCGAGTGAGCCTGGTCCGAGTGAGCCTGGCCCGAGCGAACCTGGTCGCCACCTGACGAAACCCCCTCACGGTCCACCACCGGGACGACATGTCCCGTGCCGAACCGCCGCGCGAGCGCGCCGCGCAGGCGCTCCCGCCCGCGCGCCCGGCCGTTGTGGTCCGCGTGGGCCGGCTTGGCCGGGACGGGAGCCACGGTCAGGAGCGCGCGCTCCGCCTCGGCGACCGGCTGGTGGATCTCGACGTATCCGCCGTTGGGCATCCGGACGATCCGGCCCGTCTCGTGCCCGTGCCGCGCGGTCTCGCGGTCCTTGCGCTGCAGCCCGATGCAGATACGCCGCGTGACCTCGAACGCCAGCGGGGGACCGACCACCAGCATGATCTGCAGCGCGGTGATGACCGACTCGAAGCTGACGCTGAACTCGGTCGAGACGATGTCGGCGCTCGCGGCACCCCACAGGATGCCGTAGAAGAGCGCTCCCGCGACGCCGGTCCCGGTGCGGGCCGGGACGTTCCTCGGCCGGTCGAGCACGTGGTGCGGCGCCCGGTCCTGGTTCACCCACTCCTCGACGAACGGGTAGACGACCAGCAGGACGAAGTACCCGGCGACCACGGCGAGCGGGACCAGCGTCGCGAAGGTCCACGTCCAGCCGCCCCACTCGGTCTCCCAGCCCACCGGGACGAGCCGCAGCGCGCCGTCGAGGAAGCCCATGTACCAGTCGGGCTGGCTTCCGGCGCCCACCTCGCCCACGGAGGCCGGCCCGTAGGACCAGACGGGGCTGATCGTCGACGTCGCGCCGAGCAGCACGAGCACCGCGCTGGTGATGCCCACCAGCCCTGCGGCGCGCAGCGCGCCGTCGGGCCACAGCCGCAGGCCGAGCGACGGGACGGGCGTGGTGCGCGCCGGCCCTGTGTGTCCCGCCGGCTCCGCGTGTCCTGCCGGCTTCGCGTGTCCGGCCGGATCTGCGTGCCCCGCAGGCTGCGGCTGGCCGTGCCGGACGGCGAGCGCCGCCCGCGCCGCGATGAGCACGACGATCAGCACCGGGGCGATCACGACGTGCAGGGGGTACAGGTTCTCGATGATCCGGCCGGGGAACGGGCCGCCGAACATCCAGTCCGCCACGGTGGTGCCGATGAACGGGATGCTGAGCACCACGCCCTCCACGATGCGCAGGCCGGTGCCCGACAGCATGTCGTCGGGCAGGGCGTACCCGCTCCAGCCGGCGGCGAGCACCAGGACGAACGCCGCGACCAGCAGCACCCAGCTCAGCCGCCGCGGACGGCGGAACCCGCCGGTGAAGAAGGTGACGAGGAGCTGCATGATCATCGAGGCGGGCATGACCAGCGCCGCCCAGTGGTGCGTCTGGCGCAGCAGGAGGCCGCCGGTCTGCTCGAACGAGATGCGCATCATCGAGGCGAAGGCCTCCGTCACCGTCGCCCCCTGGAGCGGCTCGTAGGGCCCGACATAGGTGACGAGCTCGCTCGACGGCGTGTACGTGAAGGCCAGGAGCACACCGGTCACGGTGAGCACGAGCAGGCACGCGAAGGTCACGACGCCGAACAGGTTCGACCACCGCAGGTGGACCCGCCGGTCGCCCAGCTCGCGCGCCCAGGCGACTACATGGGCGCGCGCTCGGGAGTACACCCGGGCCTGGCCGGGTGCGGGTGCCTGGCTGGGTGTCGGTGCCTGGCTGGGTGTTCGCGCCCAGGCGAGGGCACGACGGCGGTCAGCTCGCATCGCGCACCACGCTCAGCTCGGGCCGGGCGGCGGGTTCCTCCGCAGAAGTCGCCGCGGATGGCGCAGCGGGCTCCGTGGCTGTCTCGTCGGTTGCGCCGTGGGCAGTGTCGGCCGACGGCTTCGCCGCTGCGGCGGTCGTCTCCGCCGTCGCCGCCGACGGCCGCGCCGCCGTCGGCGCTGCCTGCGCCGTGGTCGCCGCTGCGCGCCCCGCCGTCACCGCCACCGGCCGCGCCGCCGTCGGCGCTGCCTGCGCCGTCGTCGCCGTCGCGACCTTCTCAGCGCGCTCGTCGGCGAACGGGTCGCCGCCGGCGAGGAACGCGGCGCGCGGCCGCTGCACCGTGGCGAGCGGGATGATGTCCCGGCCGAAGAACACCGCGGACACCCAGACGAGCAGCACTCGCACCTTGCGCTCCCAGGTGGGCACCGCCAGGACGTGGTAGCCGCGGTGCATGAGCCAGGCCAGGAACCCCTTGATGACCAGGCGGCGGTACTGGAAGATGCCCTTCCCGATGCCGAGGGTGGCGACCGTGCCGAGGCTGTGGTGGATGTAGGGGCGCACCTTCTTGCCGCGCAGGTCGGCGACCAGGTTGGCCGCCAGCAGCTTGCCCTGGCGCACCGCGTGCTGTGCGTTGGGCACGGTCCGCGCGCCGGGGACCGGCGAGGCCAGGTCGGGTACGGCGGCGTTGTCGCCGGCGGCCCAGGCGTCCGGCACCACGCCGTCGTCGGTACCGTTGTCGTCTCTACCGTTGTCGTCGGTACCGACGCGCAGGTCGGCGCGGACGCGGACCAGGCCGCGCTCGTCGACCGGCAGGTCGGTGTTCCGCGCGACGACCGGGTTGCTGCCGTTGCCGGCGGCCCAGATCAGCAGCCCGTTGTCGTACGACTCGCCGGTGGACAGCACGATCGTGCCGCCGGCGGCCGACACGACCTGGGTGTTGAGGTGCACGTGCGCGCCCCGCCGCTCCAGGTGGCGTACCACCCAGTGGCCGGGCTCGTCGGTGACCTCGGGCAGGATCCGGTTGTTGGCCTCGACGAGGTGGAAGCCGAGGTCCTCGAAGGTGAGCTCCGGGTAGGAGCGCAGCAGGCTCGTCGCCAGCGAGAGCAGCTCGCCGAGAGCCTCCACCCCGGTGAACCCGCCGCCCACGATCGTGACCGTCAGCAGGCGGCGGCGTTCGGCGCCCGGGGGCAGCAGCGCCGCGCGGTCGAAGGCGGTCAGGAGCTGGTCGCGGATCGCGACGGCCTCCTCGACGTGCTTGAGGCCGATCGCCTCCTCCGCGACGCCGGGGACCGGGAACGTGCGCGTCACGGCACCGGCCGTGACGACGATGGTGTCGTAGGCGACCTCGCGGACGGCGCCGTCGTTGGTGCGGACGGTGGCCGTGCGGTGCGCGTGGTCGATCGACGTCGTCTGGCCGGCGATGATCGTGGTGCGGCGCAGGTGCCTGCGCAGCGACACCATGACGTGGCGTGCCTCGATGGAACCGGCCGTGACCTCGGGCAGGAACGGCTGGTAGGTCATGTAGCCGTGCGGGTCGACGAGCGTGACGTCGGCCTCGCCGCGGCGGAGCTTCTTCTCCAGGCCCCACGCGGTGTAGAACCCGGCGTAGCCACCGCCGACGATCAGTATTCTTCGCATGACAACCTCCTGATGGTCTTACCCGTTCGACCAGGCAGCCCGGCGAAACGTGACGTGGTGCTGGTCACATGCGGGCACAGGAGAGCGGCGCCACCGCTGAGCAGTCCGGGCGTTGACCCCGCGCCGTCGTCGTCGATATGTTCTTGCTGCGCACGATCGTTCGCATATCGAACCGGACGACGAAACCACCGACGACGAAGGCACCGGACGACGAAGACGGGGAGTGACGCGATGGAACGGGCTTATGTCCTCGACGCGGTTCGGACGCCGTTCGGGCGGTACGGCGGGTCGCTCGCCCATGTGCGGCCGGACGACCTGGCCGCGTTCGTGGTCGGTGAGCAGGTACGGCGCGCGCCCGACCTGGACCCCGCCGTCGTGAGTGACGTGATCCTGGGCAACGCCAACGGCGCGGGCGAGGACAACCGGAACGTGGCGCGGATGGCCGTGCTGCTGGCGGGCCTGCCGTTGTCCGTGCCCGGCACCACGGTGAACCGGCTGTGCGGGTCGTCGCTGGAGGCCGCCGTGCAGGCCGCGCGCGCGGTGGAGACCGGGGACGCCGACGTCGTCGTGGTCGGCGGCGTCGAGTCGATGAGCCGCGCGCCGTGGGTGCTGCCCAAGACCGAGCGCCCGTTCCCGGCGGGGAACCTGAACCTCTCCTCGACCACGCTGGGCTGGCGGATGGTCAACCCGCGCATGGAGCCGGACTGGACGGTCTCGCTCGGCGAGGCGACAGAGCGGCTGCGGGAGAGGTACGGCATCACGCGGGAACGGCAGGACGAGTACGCGCTGCGCAGCCACCTGCTGGCCCACGCGGCCTGGGAGGCCGGGCACTACGACGACCTGGTGACGCCCTACCCGGGCACTGCGGCCGGCGCCGAGCCCGGTACCGAGCTGACCCGCGACGAGCCGATCCGTCCCGGCACCTCGCTGGAGCGCCTGGCGGCGCTGACGCCGTCGTTCCGGCCCGCGAGCGTCGGCCCGGAGGGCGGCACCGTCACCGCGGGCAGTTCCTCGCCGCTGACGGACGGCGCCTCGGCCGCGCTGATCGGGTCCGAGCGGGCGGTCGGGCTGACCGGCGTCGAGCCGCTGGCGCGTATCGCGGGCCGGGCGGCGGTGGCGAACGAGCCCCAGTACTTCGGGTATGCCCCGGTGGAGGCGGTCGAACGCGCCCTGGAGCGTTCGGGGATCACCTGGGCCGACGTCGCGGCGGTCGAGCTCAACGAGGCGTTCGCCGCGCAGACCCTGGCCTGCACCGATGCCTGGGGTGTCGAGATGGACATCGTCAACGCCTGGGGCGGCGCGATCGCGCTCGGGCATCCGCTGGGGGCGTCGGGCACCCGGGTGCTGGGTACGCTCGCGCGGCGGCTGGTGGCGGACGGCGGCCGGTGGGGGGTTGCGGCCATCTGCATCGGCGTCGGGCAGGGCATGGCCGTGGTGCTGGAGAACGTGACCAGCGGTGCGCCCGCATGAGCGCCACCCGGTTCGCCGCCGACGCCCTGGACGCGCTCGGCGACGTCGCCGACGGCGCGACGGTCATGATCGGCGGCTTCGGCCCGGCGGGACAGCCGGTCGACCTCGTGGAGGCCCTGCTGGAGCAGGGTGCATCGGGCCTGGTGGTGGTGAGCAACAACGCCGGCAACGGGGAGGACCCGCTCGCGCGGCTGATCCAGCACGGGCGCGTGGCCAAGATGGTGTGCTCGTTCCCGCGCCAGGTGGACTCGTGGCACTTCGACGCGGCCTACCGGTCCGGGCAGGTCGAGCTCGAGCTGGTGCCGCAGGGCAACCTGGCCGAGCGGATCCGGGCGGCCGGCGCCGGGATCGGCGCGTTCTTCACCCCGACGGGGTTCGGCACCCCGCTGGCGGAGGGCAAGGAGACCCGGCGGATCGACGGCGTCGACCAGGTGCTCGAGTACCCGATCCACGCGGACGTCGCCCTGGTGCGCGCCGACCGGGCCGACGGCGTCGGGAACCTGGTGTACCGCAAGACGGCGCGCAACTTCGGCCCGATCATGGCGGCCGCCGCGCGGCGGACGGTGGTGCAGGTGCGAGAGGTCGTGCCCGTCGGGGCGCTGGACCCCGAGGCGGTGGTGACGCCCGGCATCTACGTGGACGCCGTAGTCGAGCTCCCGGCGGGCGCGGGTGCCAGGGGTGGAGCGGCGCGAGGGGTTGCCTCGGGCTTGGCACCAAGGGGAACGAGGCCGGCGGAAACGGGGGCGCAGGCATGACCACCACGCCTACTGCCTCACGGCGCGCCCCGCTGACCAAGGCCCAGATCGCCGCCCGGGTCGCGGCCGATATCGCTCCCGGGTCGTACGTCAACCTCGGCATCGGGCTGCCCACGCTCGTCGCGGACCACCTGTCCGACGACCGCCGGATCACCCTGCACACCGAGAACGGGATGCTCGGCATGGGCCCGTCCCCAGAGCCGGACGATGCGGATCCGGACCTGGTCAACGCGGGCAAGACCCCGGTGACGGAGCTGCCGGGCGCGTCCTACTTCCACCAGGCCGACTCGTTCGCGATGATGCGCGGCGGCCACATCGACGTCTGCGTCCTGGGCGCGTTCCAGGTCTCGACGTCGGGCGACCTCGCGAACTGGTCCACGGGGCAGCCCGGCGCTGTTCCCGCCGTCGGCGGCGCGATGGACCTCGCGATCGGCGCGCGGCGCACGGTGGTGATGATGACGCTCCTCGCCAAGGACGGCACGCCCAAGCTCGTGGAGCGGTGCACGCTGCCGCTGACCGGCGTCGGCTGCGTGTCCCGGGTGTACACCGACCTCGCCGTGATCGACGTCGGCCCTGATGGCGCGCGCGTCGTCGAGACCTTCGGCACCACCCCCGCCGAGCTCGAAGGCGTGCTCGGTTTGGCTCTCGGAGGGTTTCGCTGACCGCGTCGCCTGTCGCCGCAGCACATTCGGATCGAACGGAGCCGTCGTTTGGCTCGCTCGGCTAGTAGTGGACGGCGGTGGCCGCTGTTGGTTTCGCTCGGCCGATGATGGACGGCGTTGACCGTCGTCGGGTTCGGTCGGCCGAAGACCGACAGCGTAGGACCGCTCTGTGGGGATGGCACGTGGTCAAGGTCTCGGCGTGGTGGACCGGATGACGTGTCCGTTGGGGTGGGTCAGCCGCCAGCCGTTGGCGTAGCGCATGGTGATGCCTTGGCTGTCGACGAGGTCGTGGTGGTGCCAGCACAGCAGGGCGGCGTTGGTCACGGAGGTCTCGCCGCCGTCGGCCCAGTGGCGGACGGCGTGGTGGACCTCGCAGCGCGTGGGTGGTTGATCGCATGCCGGGTAGACGCAGTGCTGGTCGCGCGCGATGACGGCTCGACGTAGCTGCCCGGTGACCGTCCGTTTGGCCCGGCCGACGTCGAGAACCTGGGAGTCGGGCCCGAACACGATCCGGGTGATCTCGCTGTCGCACGCGATTCGCCGCAGGAGTGAAGTCGGTACCGGGCTACCGGTCTCGGTGAACACCGCCGGGCGCTTCACCTCGGCTGGACCGATGGGTGCGGTCGGTTCCAGTGCGGTCGGGTCTGGCGTAGTAGGGCCGGTGAGGCTCGTGAGGCCTTTCGGCTTACCGTTTCCAGTCGTCCCGTTGTTTCCGCTCGCCCCGCCGCTCCCGGCCGTCCAGCCGGGGGTCGCCCCGCGCCGGGCCGTGGTGTTCGTGGTGGCCAGGGCTCGCAGCTCGGTCCACGAGACGGTCACGGACAGGTGCGGACGCACCGACGCACCGGTTCCGGTGTGCCCGTGGTCGAGCACGACCCGGGCCAGGTCGGCCAGCGCCTGGGCGCGCCGCTGTCCGGGTGTGCGCTCGTCGTCGGCTGCCGGCGCACCCATGACCGAACCCATCGCCGTGGTCAGGGCCTGCCCGTGCTCCTCGGTGAGGAATCCCGACAGGTGATACCCGCCCAGGGTCGGCGAGACGTCGACGTACTCGCGTTCCTTGGTCCTGGTGAAGCCGCGCTCGTCCGCATCCGGGTCCGCGTGGCGGGCGAAGTACCGCACCAGGCCGCGGAACCGGTCCGGACCGTGCTCGGTGGACCAGTCCAGGAGCTGTTCCTCCCACGTCGGCGAGGAAGGCCCGGCCACGGGCTGGTTGGGCTCCGTGGGAGGGTCCTCGGGCATCGAAGTCGCGTCCGTCCCGGTGCCGTTCGGGTCGCCCGACGTCGGTTCGGGCGCCTCTGTCGCGGTCGCCTCCGTTGGGGTGTTCTCCGTCCCAGCCGGCTCTGTCCCAGCCGGCTCCGTCCCAGCCGCCTCGGTTGTGACCGTGTCCATCGAGGTCGCGTCCGTCCCGGTGGCGTCCGTCATGGCCGGTTCGACCGTGGCCAGGTCGATCGCCGGTGCGCCCAAGGCCTGGGTGCGTGTCGGGCTGGTAGTCGCCACGTCGACCAGGGCACGCACCTTGTCCACGCTGATCTTTCCGGCGAGCGCCGCCGTCAGGGTGGCGGGCAGGTGGTCGCGCAGTGCCTTGCCGTGCGGACATCTCGCCGCGCCGTGAGGGTCTGCACGTCCTCGGTGCGTGCGAGCCAGACGGCGAACGTGCGCGCGCCCGTTTGGGCCCACAAGCCGGCGGTCTCGATCCGGGGCAGGACGGACCAGCGCATGGCGTCGTCCCGGGCTCCGGCGACCCGCAGACGAGCCGACGTCTCGATCAGGCGCGTGGTCGTCACATCATCCGAAGCGACAGACTCAGCCAGCTCGTCCAGCAGTCCGTCGAGGTCCGTCAGGACCTCTTCCACTGGGCGCGAAGGATCACCGGCACGCTGTCGTGTCGCCATGAACCACACCCCCCTGAGGCCGTCCCGTCACAACAGAACGGAGCGACATCCGCCGTCCTGTCTGAACACCTTGATCTTATCGAACAAAGGTCTGCATCAATGATGCGAGAAGAAATCTGTGGATAAGCGCTTCGGACGGGCTTTGGCTCGAACGTGGCCGACGCCTTTGGGGAGGGTTCAGGCAGGGGCTCCGCCGTTCGCCGTCCTGCCCCCGTGCCACATGGGCTGGAGGATCGGTCCGCCGTCGGGCAGGTGGATGGGGTCACCGTGGTCCTCGAAGCCGTGGCGCGCGTAGAGCCGCCGGTTTCTCGGGGTCGACGCCTCCAGGTAGACGGGCAGGTCGAGCTCGCCGGCCCGGTCGAGGCCGTGGCGCAGCAGGGCGGTTCCGGCGCCCAGCCCGCGTCGGCGGGGGAGGGCGGCCATCGCCGACAGATAGATGTGGGGCACGTCGGGATGCCGGGCGGACGTCGCCGACAGGACCGCGGCGAGGCGGTGTGCGGCCCGACGATCGGCGTCAGCAGGTTCGGCAGGCTCGCTGGACCGCCCAGACCTGGCTGGCCGGTGCGATCCGGCTGGTCCGGTGGATCCGGTTGGTTCACCGGCCCTGCCTGTTCGTGCGGATCCCGCCGACTCGTCAGGCTCCGGTGCCGGCGGGGCGCCGTCGAGGTCGATCCAGACGGAGGCGGCGATCGGCTCGCCGTCGAGGGTGAACGCGACGACGAGCTGGCCGGCGTCGACGGCCTCCCGGAGCGAGGTCTCGAAGAGCTCGCGGGTACGTCCCTGCCGTCGCTCGGGGTCGGGTTCGACCCACGCCGAGACCGCTTCGTCGGCAAAGGCCTCGACGCAGACGGGCAGCACGGCGTCGAACTCTGCGGGTACGGACGGGCGGACGATCAGATCTGGCTTCGACATGGTTCCAGGCTGCCCGCGCGACCTGCGGTGCGCGGAGTAGTTTCGTCTCACCAGTACGTGCGACGAAAGGCGGGAGGGGCTGGACGACGGACAGTCAAGACGGCGGGCGGTTACGACGGCGGACAGCCACGACGGCGACTTTCGAGGCGGCGCGCGCCCGAGACGACCGGCATCAAGACGACGGACAGCAGGGACGCGAGGCAGGACGCCAGGAGGCAGGAGAGAAGGTAGGACACATGGCATGCGTCGAGTGCGGGCGCGACCTCGGCCAGGCCGCGAGCACAGGAAGGCCGCGCCGGTACTGCTCCCGGTCCTGCCAGTCGCGGGCCTATCGGCGTCGGCGGGACGAGGGTCGCCTGGCGGTCCCGCCGCCCAGCCCAGGCGGGCGCGGGCACGGCTTCGAGCACGGCGGTGAGTACGACGGCGGGCGTGGCGACCTGGTGCGGATCGCCATCGGCCTGGCGGACGACGGCGGGGCCCGCGCCGTGACGTTGCGCGCCGTTGCCCACCAGGCTGGGCTCCCGGTGGCGGAGGTGCGGCGGGCGTTCGGAAGCCGGGACGGGCTCGTCGCGGCGCTGGTCCAGCGGCTGCTCACGCGGCGCCGAGCGTCACGGTCGGTGGCCCCAGTACCATCGCCAGCTCCGATATCGCAGTCCGCAGCCCCGGTACCGCCGCCGTCGGCCCTGGCCCCGGCGCAACCGACGGCGGAGACGCCGGTCCAGACGCTCACCCGGCTCGCCGAGGACGAGTGGGCCGCCTACCGGGAGCACCCCTGGCTGGTCTCCGTCCTGGCGAGCAGCCGGCCGCCCCTCGTCCCGGCCGTGCTCGACTCCGCGCGGGCGAGCACCGAGGCGTTCGCGGCGCTGGGCGCCGATCCGCCGTCGGCGCTGGGGAGGTATCTCGCGCTGAGCGGTTACGTCCAGGGCATGGCCCTGCTGCTCCTTGCCGAGCGCGACGAGTCGCGCTCGGGGACGGCCTACCGGGCGTGGTGGTCCGAGGAGGTGCGGCGCCTCGACCGGACCGGCGCCCGACGGCGTCATCCCTGGCTCGACGCGGTCAGTGACGCCATGCCGCCCACCTCGTTCGCCGCCGACGCCGACACCTGGTTCCGGGACGGCCTGGACCGGGTGCTCGCCGGCCTCACCGGGGAGCCGCGCATGTCCGCCAACCGCTAGGGTGGGTTGCGGTGCGCCGGGAAGTCTGGTCGGCAACGGGTATCGACGACCGATATCCGTAGTGGTCTCTCTGTGCGGCCGCGTATCAGCAGTGATCGCGGCCCTTCTCGGGAAAGGGCACCGACCATGACCTCAGTTCGGCACGCACTGATCGTCGGCGCGGGCATCGCGGGCCTCGCCACCGCCGTACGGCTGCGCCGCAGCGGGTGGCGCGTCACCCTCGTCGAGCGCGCACCGGCGCTGCGGGGCGGCGGCTACATGATCGGGTTCTCCGGTATCGGCTACGAGGCGGTGCGTCGCTGGGGCCTGCTGCCCGAGCTCTCGGCCCTGCAGCCCGCACCCGTCGACCTCGAGTACATCGACGAGTCCGGCGGCCGGCGCGCGTTGCTGCCGGTCCAGGCGCAGCAGGCGTTGGTGGGCGAGGACATGCTGTCCTTGCTGCGCGGCGACCTGGAGTCGGTGCTGTACCAGGCACTCGACGGCGACACGTCCGACGGTCACGCGTCCGACGGTCACGCCTCCGACGGCGACGCGCCTGACGGCCGGGCATTCGACAACCAGGCATTCGACGACGCCCTGGACGTCCGCTTCGGAGTCACGGTCACCGACGTCGTCCAGGACCAGGACCACGTGACCGTGACGCTGAGCGACGGCGGCAGCGAGACCGTCGACCTGCTGGTCGGCGCCGACGGGCTGCACTCGGCCGTCCGCGAGCGGGTCTTCGGACCCGAGGAACGGTTCCGGATCGACTTCGGCCACGCCGTGGCGACCTTCCTGCTCGACCACCGGCCGGCGGCCGTCCGCGCGAACCGGACCGTCTCTATGGCGCTGGTCGGACGCGGCGTCGGCCTCTACAGCACCGGTCCGAGCCGTGCGGCCGGCTTCTTCGCCTTCGCCAGCGAAGACCTCGACGCCGACCTCATCGCAGGCGCCGGGACCACGCTGCGGCGGGTGTACGGCGACCTGGGCTGGGTCGTCCCCGAGCTGCTCGACCAGGCGGCGGCCGCCGACTCGGTCTACTTCGACCGGATCAGCCAGATCACCATGCCCCGGTGGAGCCAGGGCAGGGTCGTGCTGGTCGGCGACGCCGCCTGGTGCGTCAGCCTGTTCGCCGGCTACGGCTCGTCGCTCGCCGTCGGCGGCGCGGACCTGCTCGGCACCATGCTGGACGAGCACGCCGACGTCGCGACGGCCCTCGACGCGTGGGAGGAGCGGCTACGGCCCACGGTGCTGAAGAAGCAGCGGCAGGGCCGCAGGGCCCGGAGCCTGTTCGTCGCACCCAACAAGACCGTCCTGTCGCTGCAGGTCGCGATGTACCGGCTGGCCGGAAGCCGGCTGTTCCGGGCGGCCCTGCAGTCGTTCCTCGGTCTGGAGAGTGCGCGCAAGGTGGTGCGCTCATGACGCCTCGCCGGTCGGACCCACCTCCAGCAGCACCCGGACGTCCCACGGGCCGAGCTCCAGCTCCGTGCCCGCGGCGAGCTCCTCGCCGCTGAGCACGTCGCGCACCGCGTTCGGCAGCACGAAGACGCTCGGCTCCCAGGACCACGAGTGCACGAACCGCACCCGCTGCCCGGCCGGATTCCGCGCGCCGGTCACCGTCTGGGACGGCGTCTGCGGCCGCCACCGCGGCCCGGCCGCCGTCGCCGGTTCGCCGGCCGGTGTCGGTCCGGCGGGCTCAAGACCCACGGCCCAGGCCAGCACCGTGCGGGCCAGTGCCGGATCGGGGATGGTGCCCACCGTCGTCACCCGCCCGGAGCCGTGCGCGCGGGTGGTCACGGCGGGCCACCGGCCGAAGTGCGGGTGGTCGTAGCGCACGAGCACCTCGGCCCCGGTCGCACCGCCGTCGAGTGCGCCACCTTCGATCGCCCCGCCGTCGGCCCCACCGCCGTCGAGCACCTGCAGCCCGTCCACCCAGCTCGTCGCGTGGGCGTCGGCGGGGACGTCGAAGCCGTTCGCGCCGTGCACCGCGAGCGGCGCGTCGATGCTGGCGAACTCGTCGTAGAAGACGCCCGCCGCCGCGCTCAGGTGCGCCGGCTTGCGCTCCGGCCGGGCCCGGGCCTCCTCGTCCTCGTACCCGGTGCGGATGCCGAGCACGAGGTGGCCGCCCGCCGCCGCGTACCGTTCCAGCCAGCGCAGCCAGGCGTCGTCGGCGATCGTGATGCCGGCGGCGACCAGCACGGGGTGCTCGCGCGCAGCGTGCTCGGGGGCGCTGTCGGTGAGCTGCGCGTCGTGGACGATCCGCGCCTGGAGGCCGGCGCCGAACGCGCCGCGGTAGAACGCGTCGAAGATCCGGTTGAAGCCGCGCCTGTCCGGCCCGGCGCCGCCGCCGAGCTGCGGGAACTCCGCCAGCGACCACTTGCTCGGGTTGGACCAGACCAGGGCGACGTCGGCGTCCGGGGTCAGGTTGGCCACCGTGGCCCCCGCCGTGCGCAGCTCGGCGCCGAGGGCCGCGAGCTGCCGGTACACGCGGCCGGGTTCCAGGGAGTGCGGGAGCACGCCGCCCCAGTACGTCTCGGTGCCGTAGGGGAGCGTGTGCCAGTGCCAGTACTCGATCATCGTGGCGCCGCGCGAGACCAGCGCCCAGGCGGCCTGGCGCCACTGGCCGTCGTAGGCGGGCTCGTTCTGCCACGGGGCGCCGATCGCCTGCGCGTTCGTCTCCGTGACGAGGAAGGGTGCCTGCTTCGAGGCGTACATCCGGTCCGCCGTCGCGTACAGCGACCACGTGCCCGCCGTCATCCAGGCCTGGTCGTCGTCCGCGCTCTGGGGCAGGGCCAGGTGGTCGCGCATGCGGTAATAGGGGTTGCCCGCCGTCACGTCCAGCGCGCGGGTGAGCGCGTCGTCCTGCACCGTCGGCCGCTCGTACGAGATGCAGGTGGTGACGAACTGGTCGTCCCTGGCGTACTCGCGCACGATCTCGGCCTGCCAGCCGATGAAGTCGGTGGTGAGCTGCGCCTGGAACCGGCGCCAGGCGAGCGCGTACTGCGGCTGCGCGTTGCCCGACGGCGTCCACAGGTCGGCCCACGTGGACAGCCGGTGCGACCAGTACGTCAGACCCCACTCGTCGTTCAGCCGCTCGACCGTGCCGTACCGGGTGCGCAGGTGCTCCACGAACCGCTCGAAGACCTGCCGGTTGTGGAAGATCTCGTTGCCGGGCTCGTTGTCCACCTGGTAGCCGACGACGGCGGGGTGCTGGGCGTACCGGGCCACGACGGCGCGGATGACCCGCTCGGCGTGGAACAGGAACGCCGGGTGCGTGTAGTCGATCTCCTGCCGCGTGCCCCAGCCCATCGCCCGGCCGTCCGCGCGGACGACGTTGATCTCCGGGTACAGCCGCGCCAGCCACATGGGCACCGCGTACGTCGGCGTGCCGAGCACCACCTTGATGCCCCGCTCGTGGGCGCCGTCGAGCACGGGCTGGAGCCAGTCGAGGTCGAAGCGCCCGTTCTCGGGCTCCCAGGTGGACCAGACGGACTCGCCGACCCGGATCACCGTGAACCCGGCCTGGGCCATCAGGTCCAGGTCCTGCTCCAGCCGAGGGGTGCGGGGGTGGCCGGCGGAGTGGTGGTCCCCGGCGCGGCGGTCCTCCGCGCGGTGGTACTCGTAGTAGTACGCGGCGCCGAACAGGACCCCGTCGGTCAGGTGGTCGGTCGGGCGGTGCGGTGTGCTCATGCTGCTCTCTCCGAAGTCATCAGGTCGGGTGCGTTCGGCCGGCGACGGCTCGGGAGGGGTCCCGCTCCGGCGATGGCAGGGTATGGGCATGTGGATGAGCGGACCGAGCCGAGACCACGATGCGCACACGACTCAGTAGCGGGGCAGCGGCCCTGGTGCGGAACGGGCGGTGGGCGTCCCTCGCCGTCGGCGCGCTGCTGTTCGCCACCTCGTTCGCCGGCTGCACCGGCGACGGCGAGAACAGCGGGGCGGACGGCGAACAAGGAGGCCAGGCGTCGCCGTCGGCCGAGGCGAGCCCGGCCCCGACCCAGTCGCCGCTGCCCGAGCAGGTCAACGGCTACGCCGGGGACGTCGACCAGCTCTGGGCCACTCCGGCCGTGCGGACGACGAACCTGGTCAACCTCATCTGGGCCACCGACACGACGGTCGCCACGGTGACGTCGCGCGGCGTGACGGCGTTCGCCCCCGACACGGGCGAGGAGCTCTGGGACGTGCGGCCCCCGGCCGGCAGCGGCGAGCTGTGCTGGGCGAGCACCGCGGTGAACGACGACGGCATCGGCGCGGTGCTCTACGCACCGACCGAGGACCAGTCCGCGGACGACGGCCCTGCAGACGACGGCCCTGCAGACGAGGAACCCGCGGACGACGAGAGCTGCTCGGTCCTCGCCGCCGTCGACGCGGCGAGCGGCGACCTGCTGTGGAGCCATGACCTGGCGGCCCTCCAGGACGGCGGACCTGGGAACCCCGGCGTCGTGCGGCCCGCCGCCGTCAGCGTGGGTGACGACGTGGTCGCCGTCAGCCTGGACGGCGAGGGCCCCTTCTTCCGGTTCGCCGTCGACGGCGGCGCGGAGCTGCCCGCGCTCGACGTACCGGGCGGCGAGGACTGCCGACCGTACGCGTGGCGGCACACGGCCCGGCTCAGCGTGGGGCTCAGCGACTGCGACGAGGCAGGCGCCTTCGTCTTCGACACCGAGAGCGGCGAGACGGCGTTCTCGATAGCGGACCCCGTCGCCCTCGGCGACCTGGTGATCACGCCCGGGGACCGCCTGGCGGTCTGGCGGGACGAGACGCTGGCCGTCTACAACGGCGTCGACGGCGAGGGCGACAGCGAGGGTGACGGCGAGGCGGTCACCCAGATCACGGTGCCGCAGGCGAGAACCGCGGGCACCGCGGCGATCGTCACCGACTCGACGGTGGTGGGGCTGAGCGGTGCCGAGGAGTCCACGCCGAGGTACCCCCACTACGCCGGCTGGGACCTGGCGACGGGCGAGCGGCTGTGGGAGAAGATGCTGCCGGGATCCGACTGGTACCCCAGCCTGTGGTACCCGGCGGGCGACGGCGACCGGATCCTGGTGAGCTACCCGGCCTGGGTCGACGAAGGGAACCACCGCAACTACACGGAACGCCTGGGCTGGCTGAACCCGCGCGACGGATCCCTGAGCGACGCCGGCCTCCTGCCCGAGGACGCCGACGTCGTGAAGTACGACGTCGCGACCGGGGACCCCGGAGCCGGGGGCAACACTGCGGGGGGCAACGCTGCCGCCGGCGGTCGGACGGTGTACATGCTCACGAGACCGGGGGAGCGGATGGAGCACGTCCACCTGGTGGCGTACGAGCTACCGGACTGACGAGGGACTGACGACGAGGATTGACGGGGACCGACGAACGGCTGGCAACGGCGCGACAGGCGCGCACCAGACCCACGGGTCACGCGGGCGACCCGTGGGTCCCGGCACGCGGCTCCCGCCGTCGGACAGCAAGGCGTCAGACAGCAGGGCGTCAGACGGCAGGCCGCCGGATGACCGTGCGGCTCAGCGTGCCCGTGAGCAGCGACCAGACCGCTGAACCGATGATGATCCAGACCACGGCGGAGAGGATGGCCGGCACGAGGTCGGCAGCCCCCGCGAACGGCACGGCGGCGAGGATCACGGTGGCGAGGGCGACCACCCAGCCGAAGAACGACTGGGGGCGCGGTGTGCTCAGGACGAGCAGGTAGAGCACGATCGCCGCGAGGAGCGCGAAGAGCGCACCCGCCACGACCCAGGCCGCCATGTCGGAGCCGGTGCCGAACAGGTCGGCCGTCGCCTGGACCTCGAGGTTCAGCACCTCTTCGAGGATGAAGTCGGCGGCGAGCCCGATGAGGGCCGCCACGAGCATGGTCGCGAGCGCCCCGGCCCAGTAGCGGCCCATGTCCAGCCCGAGCCGCGTCTCCTGGGGTTGGGTCGGCGGCGGGTAGGCGGGTGGCGGCTGCTCGCCGTAGTCGGGGTCATAGGGGCGGTTCGGGTCGCTCATTGCGGTACCTCCCGGTTGTCGGCCCTCTGTCCACTCCATCACGGATCGGGCAGCGCCGCCACGCATCCGCCGACGTCGTACGGCGTGGCGCGCGTGTCAGGCGTACAGGTCACCGGGAGACCCGTACGCCCGGCACAAGATCCGGTACGAGGTCCGGCACAGGAGCTGGCAGAGGGACGCGCGCCGGAGGGCTACCGGGCCCCCTGCAGGTCCAGGACCAGCCCCTTGACCTCGGCCGCCGGCACCTGCCCCGCGTCGTCCTCGACCCACTTGGCGACCGACGCCGGGACGTCCGGGTCCGAGCACAGGACGAGCGGCGTGTCCGCGGCGGAGTCGGGCAGGCGGCCGTGCGTGCCGCGCACGTACGACGCGTCGAGCGGCGTGGTGCTCATCGCGTACCGCAGCCCCAGCTTCTTGCGCACCAGGTTGAGGCCGGCCTTCGCCTTGGCCAGCGGGTCGGCGGGGTCGAAGAACAGCTCGGCCGGGTCGTAGCCCGGCTTGCGGTGGATGTCGACGCCGCGGGCGAACTCGGGCGCGCGGTCGTCGTCGAGCCAGTAGTAGTACGTGAACCACGCACCCGGCTCCGCCACGACGACCAGCTCGCCGGCCCGCTCGTGGTCCAGCCCGTACCGCGCCTGCGCCGCGCGGTCCAGCACGTCGTCGACACCGGGCACCTCGCGCAGCAGGTCCGCGACCCGCGGCAGGTCCGCCGGGTCGTCGACGTAGACGTGCGCCACCTGGTGGTCGGCGACGGCGAAGGCGCGTGACGTCCACGGGTCGAGCTGCTCGCGGCCGTCCTGCACGTAGACCTCGAGGAGGCCCTCGCCGCGCAGGACCCGGTTGATGTCCACGGGCCGGTTCGCCGGTGCGATGCCGTACTCCGCCACGGCGACGACGGTGACCCCCGCCGCCTCGGCGTCGTCGAGCAGCGGGGCCAGGCTGGCGTCGAGCTCGGCCGCCGCCCGGTCCGCCTCGGGCGAGTCCGGGCCGAAGCGCTGCAGGTCGTAGTCGAGGTGCGGCAGGTAGGCCGTGGTGAGGTGGGACGTCCGGGTACGCAGCAGGTGCCTGGTCACGTTCACGATCCACTGCGTCGAGGCGATGGACGCCGTCGGACCCCAGTACGTGAACAGCGGGAAGTCGCCGAACCGGCCGGTCAGCTCGTCGTGCAGCGCCAGCGGCCGGATGTACCCGTCCGCCGACTTGCGCCCGTCGGCGTGGTAGATCGGGCGCGGGGTGACGGTGACGTCGGTGGTCATCCCCATCGCGTACCACCAGCACACGTTGTCGGCGGTGTAGCCGGCGTCGTGCCTGCGGGCGGCCTCCCAGAGCTTCTCGCCGGCGACCAGCTTGTTGTGCTGCCGCCACAGGTACACGTCGCCCAGCTCGCGGAAGTACCAGCCGTTGCCGACGATCCCGTGCTCGGCCGGCGTCAGCCCGGTGAGCATCGTGGACTGCACACTGCACGTCACGGCGGGCAGCACCGTGGCCAGCTCGGACTGCCAGCCCGCTCCCGCGAGCCGCCGCAGGCGCGGCATGTGGGTCAGGGCACGGGCCGTGAGCCCGACGACGTCGAGCAGCAGGACGCGTCTCATGCGTCGACTCCTTCTGTGAGGTCTTTCGTCGAAGTTGCTTCCGTGGGAGTTGCTTCCGTAGGAGTGGCCTCGTTGGGAGTGGCTGCCGTGGTGGCTTCCGCGCCGGGGATCGCGTCGCCAGTGCCCACCCCGTCGTCACCGAGCAGATGTCTCCGCGCCCACCGCAGCTCGGCGGCGATCCCTGCCACCAGACCGGCTACGCCGTCGGCTCCCTGACCCGCGTGGTCTGCCCGGTCAGGTTGGCGCGCTTCGCTCGCGCCCCCGGGCAGCACCGACCACGTGTACGTCTCGACGTCGAGGTGCGCCTCCGTGCCGTGGGGCGCGGTCCGGACCGCGGCGACGGCGTCGCGCAGCACGCCGGTCGTGGCCGCCAGCGGCGCGGCCGGCTCGTGGTGCAGCGGCACGTGGAAGTGCACCCGCCACGGGCCGTCGCCCGGCAGGCCGGGGCGCCGGTCCGCGATCCCGAGCGCGACCGGCAGGTCGTCGGAGGCCAGCACCTCGCCCGACGGCGCGAGCTCGCGCACCTGGTGCAGGTACCGCTGCTCCACGAACCGGCCGACGGCGTCCCGCGCGCCCGGCGCGGACGGGTCCGCCACCTCCAGCGCGGCCGAGGCCTGCACCTTGACCACGCGCAGGCCGGCGTCGGTGATCCGGCGGACGGCGCCCGCCGGGTCCGCGAACGACACGGCCAGGTGGCACGTGTCCAGGCAGACGCCGACGTACTCGGGGTCGATCCGCCGGTCGTCGGGGACGTCGGGGCCGGTCCGCGTGGCGAGCCACGCGACGACGTCCTCCACGGTATCGAGCACGCACCCCGGCTCCGGCTCGACGGCGACGCGCACGGTCCGGCCGGTGCGCCGCGCGAGCTCCCGGAGCTCGGTGGACAGCGTGGCGAAGGCGCGGGTCGCCTCGTCGTCGTCGGCCGGTGTCCAGGGGGCGCGCCAGGCCAGGGGGAGGGTCGAGATGGACCCGGCGACCGGTGCGCCGTCGTCGCCCTCGCGCGGGTCCGGCAGCAGGTCGGCGAGCACCCGGGCGCACGCGAGCACGTAGTCGAGCCGGGCGCGCTCCGCCCAGGTCGGGGAGTACACCGCGAGCTTGACCACCTCGCGGTGGAAACCGCCGTAGGGGAAGGCGTTCAGCGTGTGCACCTGGAGCCGGTGCGCGGCGAGCGCCGCGCGCAGCCGGTCCCGGTCCGCGGCGGACCGGTCCAGGCGGTGCGCCAGCTCGGCGGGCAGCCACAGTCCGACGCCGAGGGTGTCGAGGCCCGCAGCCTCGCGGACCGGGCCGGCGTACCGGGCGAGCTGGTCGATCACCCCGTCGAGGTCCTCCGCTGGATGCACGTTGGTGCAGTAGGAGAGCGGCATGTCCGTTCGCGTGGCCGTGCGCGTGTCCGTTGTCATCACGGTCTCCTCAGGCCCGCGCGCCGCGCAGCACGGACGAGCCCTCGAACTCCACGCCGGGCGCGGGCGGCGTGCCTTCGCTGAAGCCCGGCACCGGATCGAGGACCAGGTTTCCCGACTGCTCGTAGAAGGCCACCGGGTTGCGCCACAGCACCTGGTCGACGACGTCGTCCGAGAAGCCGGCCGCCTGCATCGCCCGCCCCGTCCGGGCGGTCTTGAGCGGGTCGGAGCGGCCCCAGTCCGCCGCCGAGTTCACGATCATGCGGTCGGTCCCGTACTCCTGGAGCAGGGCGACCATGCGCAGCTCGTCCATCTTGGTGTCGGGGTAGATCGAGAACCCGGCCCACGCGCCGGCGTCGCGCACGAGGGCCACGGTGGTCTCGTTGAGGTGGTCCACGAGCACCCGCTCGGGCGGCAGCCCGGACTCGCGCACGACGTCGAGCGTCCGGCGCGTGCCCGCGAGCTTGTCGCGGTGCGGGGTGTGCACGAGGACGGGGAGCTCGGCCTCCTTGGCCATGGCCAGTTGTGCGGCGAAGACCTCGTCCTCCTCCGGCGTCATGGAGTCGTACCCGACCTCGCCCACGGCCACGACGCCGTCCTTGAGCAGGTAGCGCGGCACCTCGGCGAGCACCTCGCGGCAGCGCGGGTCGTTCGCCTCCTTGGGGTTGAGCGCGATCGTCGCGTGGTGCCGGATGCCGAACTGCGCCGCCCGGAACCTCTCCCAGCCGAGCAGGGAGTCGAAGTAGTCGGTGAACGAGCCCACGCTCGTGCGCGGCTGGCCCAGCCAGAACGCGGGCTCGACCACGGCGCGCACCCCGGCGGCGTACATGGCCTCGTAGTCGTCGGTGGTGCGGCTCGTCATGTGGATGTGCGGGTCGAGGATGCGCATCGTCACTCCCTGGTGAGGCAGCGTGGTGGAGCAGTGGGCTGGGGCGGTGTGGTCGGGGCGGCGGTTGGCGGTCAGGTCAGAGGCGCGATCAGGTCAGGGCGTCGAGAGGACGAGTCAGGGCGTCGACGGGACGAGCCGGTCGAGGTCCGCGGGCACAGGGCGGCCGGCCGCGCGACGTTCGGCCGCGTAGTCGTGCGCCATGCGGGCGAGCTCGTCGTCGACACGCGCCCCCAGGTCGCTGACGGCGTCGAGGCTCACGCCCTGGAAGACCAGCTTGAGGACGGCGTGCCGCCACGTGTGCTGGTCCAGGTGCCGCGACCCGAACGGGCCGACGGCGGCCGCCACCAGGCTCGGGTCGTTGGCCCGCAGCGCATCGGCGGCAAGCTCAAGACCGGCGGCCACCACCGGCTCGGCCCGGGCCCGGTCGCCGCCGCCAGCGGTTGACCATGCGGTTACTGCGGAATCCGACGCCTGATCGCGCAGTAACTGCATGGTCGACGTTGCGGGGCTGTCGGTGGTGGTGGGGTGGTCGGGTCCCTCCGGGGCGTCGGGGCCGCGCAGCGTGCCGCGTCGTTCGAGCGCGTCGAGGCCCCGGAGGACGCCGCGGCGCTCGGCGGCGTCGCCCTGCCGGTAGAGGAGCGCCAGGCGGTGGGCGCAGTCCTCACCGACGCCGACGGCGTCCGCCAGCGCGACGACCAGCGCGGCCCGGGCGGCGTCGTCGACGGTGCCGTGCACGACGCCGCCCGGGTCGGTCTCGGGCCGGAGCGGCGCGCGGCCGACCCGGCGGGCGGCGAACGCGAACGCGCGCGCGATGCTGTCGGGGTCGCGCGCCACCTCGGCGCACGCCTCGGCGAGCCAGGCCACGCCGGGCGAGCCGCTCCCGGCGGCGTCCGCGTCTGCGGCGTCGTTCATGACAAGGCCCCTTCGCTGGTCATCCGGTCCGTGCCGGGATCGGTACCCGTACCGGCCACGGCCGACCACGCCCGGATCAGCGCGGCGCGGCTGTCGCGGGCCAGGCGCGGCGCGTCGTGGGAGTGGCGGGGCAGCTCGACGGCGGCGACGCCCCGGTAGCCGATATCCGCGAGCGTCGCGAGCACGAGCGGCAGGTCGACGCCGCCCTCGCCGAACGGGCGGTGCTCGTGGTGCGTCGGCGGCATGTCGTCGAGCTGCACGTTGGCCAGGTACGGCGCGGCCGCCCGCAGCGCGCCCTCGACACCGTCGGGCTCGACCACGAGGCAGTGTCCGACGTCGACGGTGATCCCCAGCTCGGGCGGTGCGCCGACGTCGTCGCGCAGCCGCAGGGCGTCGTCGACGGTCTCGACGAGCATGCCCGGCTCGGGTTCGAGCGCGAGCCGTACGCCACGCGCCCCGGCGTAGTCGACCAGGGCCGGGATGCGGTCGCGGAGCCTGGCCCAGCCGTCGGCGGCGGCGTCGCCGTCCGGCAGGATCCCCGAGAAGAACGAGACGCACCGCGCCTCCAGGTCTGCCGCGATCTCGATGGCGCGTTCGAGGTAGCGCATCCGGAGGGTCGCGTCCCGGTCGACGAGCGTCGGCCGGTGCTTGTGCAGCGGGTCGAGCAGGTACCGCGTGCCCGTCTCCACCACGACGGCCGCTCCCGCGCCCCCGCGCATCCGCTGGAGGTGGCTGCGCACGGCGGCGACGTCGTCGCCGGCCAGCGGCGAGAACGGGTCGAGGTGCGGGAAGCCGAGGGTGAGGGCCACGGCGTCGTACCCGACGTCGTCGAGCACGTCGAGCGTGGTGGACAGGGGGTGGTCGCCGAAGCCGTTCGTCCCGTAGCCCAGCAGGAAGGGGGGCCTGGAGAGCGGGGGGCCGGCGAGTGCGGGCCTGGGGAGTGGCGGCCCAGAGAACGGGGGCCCAGAGAACGGGGGCTTGGAGCGCGGAGAGCTCATGTGATGCTCACCCCCGCCCGGCCGCGCGCGCGGTTCAGCAGCCGCAGCCCGTAACCGACGGCGGCGACCCCGGCCAGGACCGCTGTCGTGCCGAGTCCCCCGGACCGCGCCGCCCACGCCGCCTGCAGCGGCACCATCGCCTGGATCCCCGATTTGGTGGCGGTCCGCGCATTGGCGGCAGTGGGCCGGACGGCGGCGCGCGCCTGCGCCGGCAGGGTGGCCGCTGCGTAGGCGGCAGCGGCGGCGACGGTGGTCCACCGGGCCACCGAGGCCGCGGCGCTGTGTGGTGTGGTCGCGCGGGGCGTGGTCATCGGCATTGCAGCGACCGCTACCGCCCCCGCGAGAGTTCCGGCGGCGACACCGCCCGCCACCCGCGTCGTCGTGCCGTGCACCTCGCCGCGGGAGAGCACGGTGACGCCCAGCGTGTGGGCCGTCAGGCCCGCCGCGGCGGGGAGCGCTGACCGCATACGCCCGGGCGTGGCGCCGAGCAGCACGTCGAGCCCCCGGCAGGCGGCCATGACGAACGGCCCGGCGGGCCGGTCCTTGGCGAACAGGTCGTACGTCCACACGCAGGCGGCGAGCGGGACGGCCACGCCGAGCGCCCGCCGTCCGCCCGCGAACCCTGCCGCCGCCACCCCGCCCGCGGTCAGCGTCGCTCCGACGGCGAGCGCGGCCCGCGGCGTCACGCGGCCCGACGGGATGGGACGCTCGGGCCGCTCGACGGCGTCGACGTGCCGGTCGGCGTAGTCGTTGAGCGCCATGCCGGCCAGGTACAGGCACGCCGAGGCGACCGGCAGCAGCAGGTGGCGTGCGCGGATCGGCGACGGCGTCCCGGCCGGGCTACCGAGCCAGCCGCCGACCTGGCTGCCGCCCGCGTCGCCGCTCCGGGCGCCGGCCCGGGCCGCGGCCAGGCCCGCCAGGGAGTCGCCGACGACTGACAGGGCGGCGGGCGCCCGGACCAGCTCGGCGAGGTCCCCGAGCCGGGGCCGGCCGTGGGCCGCGCCGTCGTGGGGCGTTGTGGTCATGCGCCGACCCGCTCCGCCGTGGAGTGCTGGCCGCGTCGTCATGCGCCGACCCGCGCCGCCGTGCGGCGGACCCAGTCCTCGAGCGCCCGGGCCTGGTCGGCGGCGTCGTGCACGTCCGAGTCCCACGGGTCCTTGAAGAAGAAGCCCAGCTCCGGGACCGGCCCGCTGATCCCGGCCGCGTGCGCGAGGGCCAGCAGGCGCGCCAGGTCGAGCACGAGCGGCGCGGCGAGCATCGAGTCGTGGGCGCTCCAGGTGGTCTGCAGCGTGAGCCGCGAGCCGAGGAAGCCCTCGACGTGCACGTGGTCCCAGGCGACCTTGGTGTCGCCGAGGTCCGGCACGTTGTCGATGTGCAGCGGCGTGGTGTCGCTGCCGGTCAGCGCCGTCAGACCGCGGCCCTTGGAGGCGAGCTTGCTGCGGACGGCGTCGGGATCGGCGAGCGTGGCGCCGTCGCCGCCGCCGAGCAGGTTGGTGCCTGCCCACGAGAGCACCCGCAGCCCGCGGGCGGCGAAGGCTGGCGCCAGCACGGTGCGCAGCCAGGTCTGCCCGGTCTTGCCGTCCTGCCCGGCCACCGGGATCCCGCGGTCGCGCGCCAGCCGGACGAGCGCGGGCAGGCCCATGCCCGCCGACGGCGTGAAGCCCGCGTAGGCGGCCCCGGCGAGGATCGCCGCATACGCCGAGACGGATGACGCCGGCAGCACCGAGCGGGCCGGGTCGGCGAGGGCCGCGAGCAGGGCGTCGGGGTCGTCGTGCTCCGGCACCGGGATCACGGGCGGCTCGGTCGAGGAGAGGTCCACGACGACGACCCGCGCCAGGCCGTGCCGCTCCCGGAACGACGTGATGTCGGCGGCGAGCCGTTCGGCGACGTCCTGCTGGGACGGGCCGAAACCGTCGTGCCCGTCCGGGACCGGGTGGGTGAGGTGTGCGGCACGCGAGTCGGCGGGGGAATCGGCGTGCGGGTCAGCGGTGTGCGCCGCACGCGGGTCCCCAGGACGCGCGGCATGCGGGTCGTACCCGAGCCGCACCTCCGCGTCGGCCCGTTCCAGGGCGTCGTGCGTCGCGGCGAGCAGGCGCGGTGGGATCATTCCTGTCTCGACCAGGCACTCGGCGCGCTTGGTCATGGTGACCGACGAGATGTCGTGCCCACCCACCACCAGATCGGCGAACTCGGGCAGGCCCGCGGAGGCAAACGGCTCGCGTGCGGTGACGCAGCCCGTCGGTGGCGACTGCCCGTCGGCGATGGCCGCGAGGCCGACCGTCGCGGTACTGGCCACGGAGCCTCGGGCTCCGACGAACCAGATCCCAGTGCGTTCCGCGGCCGCCCTTGAAGGGGCCTGGTGGCGTGCAGAGGCGTCGTGCATCATCGCTCCCCGGTCCGACGTCGTCGTCCCGAGCAACCTACTCCGGACTTATGCCGATTAGCAAACAAAAGTTCGGAGATTTCTGCGAGAAGCGCGATTCGAGTCACGCGCGACGTGCCGCAGCGCTCCTCTCCGCCCTCCTGGCCTGGAGGCCGGGGAGGAGGCCAGGGAGGAGGGCGGAGAGGAGCGCGAAGAGGCGGCCGGAGGCGGCCGGCCGGCTCAGGCCAGCGACACGTCGGCGCTGCGCGACCGGACGGCGTCGAGCGAGGCGAGCACCGCGTCGAACCTCTCCTCCAGCGCCAGGTCGCCCGCGGCGACGTTCGCCTCCAGGTGGCCGACGTCGGCGGTGCCGGGGATGAGCAGCGTCCGCGGGGTGCGACGCAGCAGCCAGGCCAGCCCCACCTGCGCCGGCTCGACGCCCAGGGCGCGGGCCGCGGCCAGGACGGCGGGCTCGTCGACGGCCTTCGGCATGCCAGGGAACGCGCCGCCGAGCGGGAAGAACGGCACCCAGGCGATACCCTCCGCCGCGCAGAGGTCGACCATCTCCTCGTCCGGGCGGGAGACCAGGCTGTACGCGTTCTGCACGCACACGATGCCGGCCGGGAGGGCCCGGCGCAGCACGTCCAGCGTCACGCTGCTCAGTCCGATCGCGCCGATCTTGCCCTCGTCGCGCAGCGCGGTCATGACCGCGAGCTGGTCGTCGAGGTCGACCCGCTGGTCACCTTCCGCCAGGACACCGGGGAGGGTGTCCATGCGGCGCAGGTTCACCACCGCGATCTGCTCGGTGCGCAGGCTCCTCAGGTTGTCCTCGACACTTGCCCGGAGCTGCTCGGGCCGCTGGGCCGCGCGCAGGGGGATCGGGCCGTCCGGGTCGGGGTCCGCACCGACCTTGCTCACGACGACGGCGCCGTCCTCCGGCCGGAGCGTGTCGCGCAGCAGCTCGTTGACGAAGCCGTTGCCGTAGAACTGCGCGGTGTCGAAGTGGTTCACGCCGAGCTCGACCGCGCGGCGCAGCAGTGCGACGGCCGCAGCGCGGTCGCGGCGCAGCCGTTCGAGCTGCATGGCGCCGTACCCCACGCGCGACACCGGGTGGCCGGCGATCTCGGCGGTGCCTCCGGGGCGAGTGGCGCCTTCGGAGGGAGCGGCACCCTCGGAGCCAGTAGCGCCTTCGGAGCGAGTGGCACCGGACCTCGTGCTGGATGTCATGGAAGACCTGCCCTCATGCGATGATGGGTGAAGCGGAGGACCCTCCGCTCTTCGACCGTAGCACAACCGGAGGTGCCTCCGCTTTGAGTACACCCATGCCGAGCCGTCCGGCGCGCTCCGACGCGCGCCGCAACCGGGAGAAGCTCGTGGCCGCCGCCCAGAAGGCGTTCGCGGCCGCGGACGACGCCGCGGACGACACGGTCTCGCTGGACCGCGTCGCCCGTGCGGCCGGCGTCGGGATCGGCACGTTGTACCGGCACTTCCCCACCCGCGAGGATCTGGTGGAGGCCGTCTACGGCGCCGAGCTGGACGCCGTGGCCGCCAGTGCCGTGGAGCTGCTCGACCAGCTTCCGCCCGACCAGGCGTTGCGCGCCTGGATGGACCGCTACGCGGAGTTCGTCGCGACCAAGCGCGGCATGCTCGACACGCTGCGGACCGGGTGGGCGACGGGGCGCATGGACCAGTCCGTCACGCGCGAGCGCGTCTCGACGGCGCTCGGGTCGATCCTCCAGGCGGGCGCACGCGACGGAGTGCTCCGCGCGGACATCGACCCGTCGGACGTCGCGGCGCTCCTGCTCGGGTCGCTCCTGTTCGTGGGTGCCGAGGGCCGGCCGGACCGGACCCCGCGCCTGTTGGACCTGGTCGCCGCCGGGCTGCGCCCGCAGGCGTGACGCGGGCCCTGGGCGGGGCGTTCGGACGATGCGGGCCGCGCCGTCCGCACGCCCGGATCCTGGGCCCCACTTCCGTCACCCGGCTCGCTGTGGCACCATGACCCGCATGACTCAGCGCTTCACCCCGAGCTCAACCCTGCGACAGGTGATCATCATTTCGTAGCGCGTCCGGCGAAACCGCACCGGGCGCGCAGACCTTCCACACCCTGGAGGGTCTTTTTTGTTGGCCTGAAACCCTGACCTCAGCCACATCGCCAGACATATCCTTGGGAGCCTCGATGACCACCGCCTCGTTCCAGGTGTACGACACGACGTTGCGCGACGGCGCACAGCAGGAGGGTATGAACCTCTCCGTCTCCGACAAGCTCGCCATCGCGGCACTGCTCGACGAGCTCGGCGTCGGCTACATCGAGGGCGGCTGGCCGGGTGCCGTACCCAAGGACACCGACTTCTTCGCCCGCGCCGCCACCGAGCTGACGCTGAAGAATGCGGTGCTCGCGGCGTTCGGGGCGACCCGCCGCGCGGGGGTCCGCGCGGGTGACGACCCGCAGGTGCGCGCCCTGCTCGACGCCGCGACCCCCGTGGTGACGCTCGTGGCCAAGTCGGACGTGCGGCACGTGGAGCGCGCGCTGAAGACGACGCGCGCCGAGAACCTGGCGATGATCGGCGACACCGTCGCCTTCCTCGTCGCCGAGGGCCGGCGGGTGGTGCTCGACGCCGAGCACTTCTTCGACGGCTACCGCCACGACCCCGGGTACGCGACCAGCGCCGTGCGCGCCGCGTTCGACGCCGGCGCCGAGGTGGTCACCCTCTGCGACACCAACGGCGGCATGCTGCCCACCTGGGTCGGCGAGATCGTCGGCGAGCTGCGGGCCGGCGGCGCCGTCGGGCCGGAGCAGCAGCTCGGCGTGCACGCGCACAACGACACCGGCTGCGCCGTCGCCAACTCGCTCGCCGCCGTCGAGGCCGGCGCCACGCACGTGCAGGGCACCGTCAACGGCTACGGCGAGCGCACCGGCAACGCGGACCTCGTCACGGTCGTGGCCAACCTCGAGCTCAAGGCCGGCATGTCCCTCCTGGCCGACGGCGGCCTGCGCGAGGCCGCCCGCATCTCGCACGCCATCAGCGAGATCACGAACATCTCGCCGTTCGCGCGCCAGCCGTACGTGGGGGCGAGCGCGTTCGCGCACAAGGGCGGCCTGCACGCCAGCGCCATCCGCGTGGACCCGGACATGTACCAGCACACTGACCCCACGCTCGTGGGCAACGACATGCGCATGCTCGTCTCGGACATGGCGGGCCGCGCCTCGATCGAGCTCAAGGGCCGCGAGCTGGGCTTCGACCTCGCCGGCCAGGGCGAGCTGCTCTCGCGCGTCACGAACCGCGTGAAGGACGACGAGGCCGCCGGCTACACCTACGAGGCGGCCGACGCGTCCTTCGAGCTGCTGCTTCGCTCGGAGCTGGGGCGCCGGCCGGAGTACTTCACGGTCGAGTCGTGGCGCACCATCGTGGAGACCGTCCCGGCGGGCGCCGCCCCGCCGTCGGTCCATGCGCCCGACGCCGCGGCCGTGGCCGAGGCGACCGTCAAGATCCGGGCCGGCGGCGAGCGGATCGTCACGACGGGCGAGGGCAACGGCCCGGTCAACGCGCTGGACCAGGCGCTGCGCACGGCGCTGTCGCGGGTCTACCCGGAGCTCGCCCGGTTCGAGCTGATCGACTTCAAGGTGCGCATCCTCGACACCGAGGCCGGCACGGACGCGATCACGCGGGTGCTGATCGAGACCAGCGACGGCGAGCACTCCTGGTCCACGGTCGGCGTGGGGCCGAACGTGGTCGAGGCGGCCTGGGAAGCGGTCACCGAGGCGTACGTGTACGGGCTGCTGAAGGCGGACGTCGAGCCGCGGCCCTGAACATGTCGGCGGGCCTGATCCACAGGCCCGCCGACGTGTTCAGGCCACCGGCGCGGCCGGCCGGTCCGCCTTGGTCCCGTTCCCCAGGTCGAGGCGCTGGTCGCGGACGGCGTCGTACGTCGCCTTGATGGCGATCGACGAGCGGTCGTAGGTGCGCTGGGCCACGCGGACGAACAGGTAGTCCACGACCGTGAGCTGCGCGATGCGGCTCGACATGGCGCCCACCCGGAACTGCGTCTCGCGCGCGGTGGTGGCCAGGACGACGTCGGACACCTGGCCGATCGGGGCGTCCGGGAAGTTCGTGATCGCCGCCGTGAGGGCGCCCCGCTTGCGGGCGATCTCGAGGGCCTGGTTCGTCTCGCGGGTCTGGCCCGAGTGCGAGACGGCGATCGCCACGTGGCCCGGCTCGAGCAGCGCCGAGGAGGCGAGCTGCTGGTGCGGGTCGGGGGAGCTGAACACGAACACGCCGATGCGCTGCAGCTTCATCGCGAGGTCGGCGGCGGCCAGGTTGGACGAGCCGACGCCGTAGACGTCGACCCGCTTGGCCTCGGAGATGGCGACGGCCACCCGCTCGATCGCCGCGGTGTCGATCATGCGGGCGGTCTCTTCGATGGTGCGGGCCTCGTGGAACGCGATCTTGGAGACGACGGCCTCGATGTCGTCGGTCTGGTTGATCTCGCCCTCCGCGATGCCCGACCGCTCCATCTCGACCTCGCGCCGGCTCGTCGCCTGCGCCAGGTCGATCCGGAACTCGGGGTAGCCCGCGTAGCCGACGGCCCGGCAGAACCGCACGACCGTCGCCTGCGACGTGTCGGCGTGCCCGGCGAGCTCGGTGATCGTGGACGCGACGACGGTGTTCGGGTCGTCGAGGACCGTCTGCGCCACTCGCGCCTCTGCTGGGCGCAGGGTCGGCAGAGCGCGCCGGAGTCGGACGAGGACGTCACCTGTCATGTCGCATCTCCCGGGATGGTGTGGTGGTGCCAGGGGTCGAGAACATACACCCGTACCGGGGATCAGGGCGCGAGGCGGTAGTGATGGAACGCGCCGGATGGACGCCGTCGTTCACTGAAGCTCGTCGCCCGGCAGCTCGGTCGCCGACAGCTCCGCGGTGAGGGTCTGTGCGGCCCCCAGATCCTCGGCCGTCTCGGCGCTGGTGTGGTGCCCGTCCACCCGGACGGTGAGCCAGGGCCGGAAGCCGACGACGGACTGCGGCGCCTCGCGCAGGCGCTGGGCCAGCTTGAGCGCTCCGTCCAGCGGCGACCCGGCGCTCGGCACGAGCGACACGTCCGGCCGGTCCTCCGAGAGGTGCTTGGTGAGCGACACCGTCAGCGGCGACTCCTCCTGCACCAGACGGCCCGTCGTGGAGGCGAGCGGCGGGATGCCGCGGCCCAGTGCGCTCGACAGCGTGTCGGCCAAGTGCCGACCGGCTGCCTCGAGGATCTCGATCGACGTCCGGTCTCCGGCGGCCGCCGCGATCATCACCTCTGGAGCCATCGAGGCGAGCTGCCTGGCCCGCTCCGCGTTCTTGTAGAACTGGTTGGGCCAGCTCTCGATCAGGCCGAACTTCGCGACCGCGGCGTCGAGCAGGACCTTCGACGCGCCACGCGTCGCGCCGTCGTGGTACCGACCGGCAGCGCGCAGGGCCTCGCCGCCGCCCCAGACGCCCGCACCCAGGTCACCGAGCAGGTGGCCCCAGCCGTCCGCGCGACGCCAGCGGCTCACGCCGTCGTAGCCGAACGCGACGGCGCCGGTGCCGACCGAGAGCACGGCTCCGGCCCGGCCGGCGAGGGCACCGAGGTGGGCGGTGAGCGCGTCACCGGCGACGGCGGTGCGGTTGGTCCGCAGCTCGCGGGCCAGGATGTCGTGGATGTCGATGGGCTTCTCGACGAGCGAGGTCAGACCCGTGATGCCGACAGCGGCCGAGGCGACGGGCGCGGTGCTGCCGTCGCTCATGCCGTCGTGACCCATGCGGGCGGCCCACGCGTTGAACGACTGGCACAGGGAGGCGACGACGGCCGGCGCATCGCTGCCGTCGTGGTTCACCTTGACGGCGCGGCCGCTCAGGCTGATGCGCTCAGGGTGCGTGGAGTTGCCGAATTCAGCGACGAGGCGCGAGCCACTGCCGCCTACGTCGAGAGCGACGACCCAGGCGTCGACCGCCGCTCCATCAATACCCTGCACGAGTTCGGACACCCGGTCATTCTGACACGAAACCAGGGCAAGGTTGTCTAAAGAGAGGAGGAAATTCTGGTCTGTTCTGCTGCCCCTTCTCCCCAAATTCCGGACGTGCCCGACGTCGGACCGCACCTTCCGTACCCAAGGCGGGCCCCGACGCCGGACACTGCAGGCACCGTCGCCTACTGTGAACACGTGCGAGGAGAGTTCAAGGTTCCACTCGGAAAACTGGTTCGTGTCGAGACCGAGGTGGTCGGTGCGGGGGCCACCGGGACGGCGCCCGGGACAGGGCCCGCCGGCTGGCTGGCGGGAACCCGGGTGAGCGGGGACTTCTTCCTCGAACCCGACGAGGCGCTCGAGGCCATGGGGGCAGCCCTCGACGGCATGCCCGCCGACGCCTCGAAGGCGCAGCTCACCGAAGCGGTGCGGACCGCCCTGGAGGGCGCCACCGCCATCGGGTTCGACGCCGACGCCGTAGCGGTGGCCACCCGGCGCGCGCTCGGCCACGCGACCGGCTGGGAGGACCACGAGTTCCAGGTGATCCGCACGCCCGCCGTCTCGCCCCTGCTCAACGTCGCGCTCGACCAGGTGCTCACCGAGGAGCTGGGTGCAGGGCGCCGCGGGCCGACCCTGCGGTTCTGGGAGTGGGACCAGTCGGCGGTGATCATCGGGTCGTTCCAGTCGCTGCGCAACGAGGTGGACGCCGAGGGCGCCGCACGGCACGGGGCCCGCGTGATCCGGCGGATCTCCGGGGGTGGCGCCATGTTCATGGAGCCCGGCAACACCATCTCCTACTCCCTGTACGTGCCCGGCTCGCTGGTGGACGGGCTGAGCTTCGAGCGGTCCTACTCGTTCCTCGACGACTGGGTGGTCGGCGCCCTGCACGGCCTCGGCATCGAGGCCACGTACGTGCCGCTCAACGACATCGCCTCCCCCGCGGGCAAGATCGCCGGGGCCGCCCAGAAGCGGCTCGCCGGGGGCGCCGTCCTGCACCACGCGACCATGGCCTACGACATGGACGCCGACAAGATGACCGACGTGCTGCGGATCGGGCGCGAGAAGCTCAGCGACAAGGGCACCCGCAGCGCGAACAAGCGCGTGGACCCGCTGCGCTCGCAGACCGGGCTCACCCGCGCCCAGGTGCTCGACGCGCTCGAGGCGGCGTTCCGCGCGCGGTACCGCACGGTGACCGGGGAGATCACCGACCACGAGTGGGAGCTGGCCGGCGAGCTGGTCGACTCGAAGTTCGGCACCCCGGAATGGACGGCGCGCGTGCCCTGATCCTCACCGAAACCCGGCGTCGCCACGGCCGCGGCGAGCCCTCTGACAGGTGCTCCGGAGCACGTGCCATGATGAGCAATCACGGTTTGGTAACACCCCTAGCAGATACCCCATTCCGTCAGTAATCTCCACGCAATGCCGCGTATTGGGAAGTTCATTTCTCAGAAATGTCTTCTGGCTACTCTCGCGGCACCCGAGCGGAAGGAAGCCGAACGATGACTCGAGCGATGCGGCGGCCCGTAGCGGCGGCCACCGGAGCTCTGCTCCTCGCGGCCACGACGGCCGCCTGCGGCGGGGGTGGCGGCGGCGAGACCGAGGGCGACGGCACCCTGAGCGTCTGGATCATGCAGGGCACCAACCCCGACGCCGAGGCCTTCTTCGCCGACGTCTCGACCGCGTTCGAGGAGGAGACCGGCGCGACGCTCGACGTCGAGTTCGTCGAGTGGGCCGACGCCCACGACCGGTTCGTCACCTCGATCGCCGGCGGCACCACGCCCGACGTCGCCGAGACCGGCACCACCTGGACCCCCGAGTTCGCCGACGCCGGCGCGCTCGCCCCGCTCGACGAGTACGTGGACGCGGCGGGCGTCTCGGAGGACCTGGTCGAGGGCCTGGTCGAGGCCGGCACCTACGACGAGCAGCTCTACGGCATGCCCTGGTACGCCGGCGTGCGCTCGCTGGTCTACAACACGGAGATGTTCGAGCAGGCCGGCGTCGAGCCGCCGACCACGTGGGCCGAGCTCGAGGAGGCCGCTGCGGCGCTCAAGGAGGAGTACCCGGACAAGATCGCCGTCGCCGTCCCCGGTGACGCCGAGTTCACGGTCTACCCCTGGGTGTGGGGCGCCGGCGGCGAGGTCGCCACGCTGGAGGGCGACACCTGGACGTCGGGCCTGGACAGCCCGGAGTCGCAGGAGGGCATCGAGTTCTGGACCGGCCTGGCCACCGAGGGCGGCTACTCGTCGGAGGGCGCCACCACCTGGCGCGAGACCGACGTGCTCGACGCGTTCGCCGCAGGCGACGTCGGCATGGCCGTCATGGGGTCGTGGACGCCGGGCGCGATCGTCGAGGCCAACGCCGACATGGAGGGCAAGTTCGCCGCCGTGCCGATCCCTGGGCAGGACGGCGGCATCGCGCCGTCGGTGCTGGGCGGCTCGCACCTGAGCATGTTCGAGACGGCCGAGGACAAGGACCTGGCCTGGACGTTCATCGAGATGATGACCACAGGCGAGTTCGCGCAGCAGTGGGGTGAACAGTCCGGGTACTTCCCCGGCCAGGTCTCCCTGCTGGACGAGACGCTCGCCAGCACCGACCCGCTGGTCGCGCCGTTCGCCGAGCAGTTCGTGGACGGCGGCGCGTCCGTCCCGGCAGCGCCCACCTACGGCGCGGTGCAGGCCAAGCTCACCACGAGCACGATGATGCAGTCGATCCTCTCCGGCGACGCCGACGTCGCCACGGCGTCCGCCACCGCGGCGGAGGAGATGACGAGCATCCTGAACGGCTCTGAATGACGGCGTCGGCTCCACCCACGCCCCGGACGCGCGGCCCGGCCCCCGACGGCGGGACGGGCCGGGCGTCCGGCGGCCGGCCGGGCGCGTGGCCGGGCGCCTGGTCGGGCAAGGCCAGGGCCGCCCTCGCGCGGCCCTGGCTGCTGCTCGCCCCCGCGCTGGCGGTCCTTGCGGTGCTGCTCCTGTGGCCGCTGGTGCGGGTGTTCCTCTTCTCCCTGCAGGACTACGGCCTGCGGGAGATCACCACCGGCGAGCCGAACTGGATCGGCCTCGAGAACTACGCAGAGGTCTTGACCGCGCCCGAGCTGTGGACCGTGGTGCTGCCCAACACCATCGGGTTCGCCGTCCTGTCCGTCGCAGGAACCGTCGCGTTCGGCACGGCCGTCGCGGTGCTGCTCGCGTCGCTCGGCACCTTCTGGCGCACCGTCACCTCCAGCGCGATCATGGCGGCCTGGGCCATGCCCGCCGTCACCGGCACGTACGTGTGGGTGTGGATCTTCGACGCCGACCGCGGGGTCTTCAACGACACCCTGATGAACCTCGGCCTGCTGGACGACCCGACCAACTGGTTCACCGACCGGTGGACGTTCTACGCGATAGTCCTGCTCAACGTGATCCACCACGGCTTCCCGTTCGTCGCCGTCACGGTGCTCGCCGGGCTGCTCGGCGTGCCCAAGGAGATGCTGGAGGCCGCCGAGATGGACGGCGCCGGGGCGTTCCGCCGGTTCTTCCTGATCATCGTGCCGCAGCTCCGGCAGGTGTTCGCCGTGGTGATCATCCTGTCGACCATCTGGGACTTCAAGGTGTTCGCGCAGGTGTACCTCATGCCGGGCGGCGCGGGGTCCAACCGGTCGGTGCTCAACCTCGGCGTCTGGTCGTACGTGGAGTCGTTCGGGCAGAACCGGTACGGCTTCGGCTCGGCGATCGCCGTCCTGCTGACACTGCTGCTGCTCGCGATCACCGCCGTGTACGTCCGCACCGTGCTGGCGGAGGAGGAACGATGAGCGCCGCCCGCCCGCTCGAGGAGACGCCCGGCGCCTCGGCCGGCCGGTCGCCGGGCACGGCCGCCGGGTCGCCCGCCGAGGCGCGTGGGGCCAGCGGCGGCTCGAACCTGCGTCGGTGGCGCCGCACCTCGCGCCGCTCGCCGCTGCGCCAGCTCGGCAAGGGCGTGCTCGTCGCGCTGCTGCTCGTGTTCACGCTGTTCCCCGTCTACTGGATGCTGAACAGCTCGCTGGACGCGCAGGCGGGGCACACCAGCAGTTTCTGGCCCGCCGAGCCGACGCTCGACCACTACTGGTTCGTGCTCACCGAGGGCGGGTTCGGGACGTTCCTGCGCAACTCGCTGCTCGTCGCGCTCGGCACGGTGCTGGTCTCGTCGGCCCTCGCGCTGCTGGCCTCGGTCGCCGTCGCGCGGTTCCGGTTCCCGCTGCGCACCCAGATCCTCATGCTGGTGCTCATCGTGCAGATGGTGCCGCTGGAGGCGCTGGTCATCCCGCTGTTCGTGCAGGTGCGCGACCTGCAGCTCCTGGAGACCCTGACCGGGCTCGTCGTGGTCTACGTGGCGCTGGCGCTGCCGTTCGGGATCTGGATGCTGCGCGGCTTCGTCGCCGCGGTCCCGGTGGAGCTGGAGGAGGCCGCGTACCTCGACGGCGCGAGCTGGGGGCGCATGTTCTGGTCTGTCCTGCTGCCCCTTGTGGCACCGGGCCTCGTCGCGACGAGCATCTTCAGCTTCATCACGGCGTGGAACGAGTTCATCTTCGCCATGACGATGCTCGGCGGCGCCACCGAGAACTACACGGTGGCGATCGGGCTGCGCTCGTTCTTCGGCGTCCACTCCAACGACTGGGGCGCCATCATGGCGGCCTCCACGATCATCACGGTGCCCGTGATGATCTTCTTCATCCTGGTCCAGCGCCGCCTCGCCTCCGGTCTGACCTCCGGGGCCGTGAAGGAATGACCGGCGAGGCAGGGATGACCGGTGCGGCGGGTGCGACTCGCGAGGCGGGGACGGCCGGCGAGGCGGATGCGACCCGCGAGGCGGCTCGCGTCGAGCGTGCGGTCAACGGTGTGCTCCTGCCCGGCTTCGAGAGCACGGCTCCCGGGGGCGCGGACGTGCCCGCCTGGCTGGCCGACGCCGCCCGGGCCGGCCTGGCCGGCGTCGTCTACTTCGCGCGGAACACGCCGGACGTCGTCACCACCGCCGAGCTGTCCGCCGCACTGCACGCCATCTCGCCCGGCCTGGTGATCGCCGTCGACGAGGAGGGCGGCGACGTGTCGCGGCTGGAGGCGGTCAGCGGCTCGTCCCTACCCGGTGCGGCGGCCCTCGGCGTCCTCCCGAGCAGCGCGATCTCCCTCGACGCCGGCCGGGCGCTCGGCCGGCTCCTCGCGGCGACCGGCATCGACCTGCTGCTCGGCCCGGTGCTCGACGTCGTCTCCGAGCCGGACAACCCCGTGATCGGCGTGCGCGCCTTCGGGACCACGCCCGACGACGTCGCCCGGCACGGCATCGCGTTCGCGCGCGGTGTGCGCAGCGCCGGCGTCGGCGTGTGCGGCAAGCACTTTCCCGGGCACGGCGCCACCACCGTCGACTCCCACATCGGGCTGCCCGTCGTGGACGAGCCGCTCGACGTCGTCCGCGCGCGCGACCTGGCCCCGTTCGCGCGCGCCCTGTGTCCGGAGGGCGACGGCCGGACCGGGCTCGACCAGTCCCGGCTCGACGCCGTCATGACCGCCCACGTGCTCTTCCCCGCGATCGGGCCGGCGCCCGCCTCGATCGAGCCCGCCGCCACGAGGCTGCTGCGCGAGCTCGGCCACGACGGCCCGATCATCACCGACGCCCTGGACATGGGCGCCCTGCGCGAGCTCACCGGATCGGTGGGCGAGGCCGCCGTCCGCGCCGTCGAGGCCGGCGCCGACCTGCTCTGCCTCGGCCTCGACCCGGCGCTCTACACCGAGTCGTACGCAGCGCTGAGCCGGGCCGTCGCCAGCGGCCGCGTGACCGTCGAGCGGCTCGAGGAGTCAGGGGCCCGCACCCGGGCGCTCGTGGCGGCGGTCCGCGGCCGGCGCGCGGCAGCCGGGGCGGTGAGCGGCGTCGAGGCCGCGAAGGAGGCGCTCGCGGACCTGGCCGAGATCGGGGCGGGCATCGCGGACGCCGTCGTGCACGTGCGCGGCGGCCGGCTGGTGCCGCTCGCGCCCGACGCCGCGCCCGACGTCGTCGACCTGCGGACCCGGCTGGACCACGCCGCGGGCCGGACGGCGCGGCACGTCCAGGCCGCCCTCGCGGCGGCCTGGCCGGGGGCGAGGCTCTACCCGGAGGAGGGCGCTGAGGCTGCCGGCTCTGGTTCTGGTGGCTCCGGTTCTGGCGGCGCCGGGTCCGCCGTCGGCCTGGCCGGCGGCGGGACTGCGGCCGCTGGGGCTGCCGATGCTGGGGCTGCCGGCGCCGGTTCTGCGGGCGCTGGTTCTGGTGACGCCGGGTCCGCCGTCGGCCTGGCCGGCGGCGGGGCTACGGATGCCCGGGCTGCAGATGCCGGGCCCGCCGATTCCGGGACCGCCGATTCCGGGACCGGGGCGAAATTCGTGGAACTTGGCCTGGGTGATCCTGGACTTGCGGTGCTTATTGCCCGATTCACCCGGTACGGTGTATCGGCGGATCTCGACAGAACCGGTGCGGAACGTGGCGCAGACTTTCCTGCACCGCTCGTCGTGATCACTCGTGAGCCCGTCCCGGGTTCGGCCGAACGTGCCCGGCTGGAAAAGCTCTGGGCCGTGCGCCCGGACCTCGTGGTGGTCCACACGGGTCTGCCCGGACCGGTCGACGACTGGTTCGGGACGCTGAGCGGTGGTGGCCCGGCGGTCGTGGTGGCCTGCGGGACCGGCCGGGCGAACGCGGCGGCAGCCGTCGACCGCCTCCGGGCGGCCGGGGGCGGCCAGCAGGGCGGTACCGGGCACGGCGATATCCGGCAGGGCGACGTCGGGCAGCACGGCCGGCAGGACAGCGAAGAGCAGCACCCCAGATGATCCACCCCACATGATCCAAGCAGCGAGCAGTGATGCAGTCATGAGCAGTCCACGAGCCATGAGCAGCCCACAAGCACACCCGGGCAGTTCACACGCACAGAGCGGTCCACAAGCACAGAGCGGTCCACAAGCACAGAGCGGTCCACAAGCACAGAGCGGTCCACACGCAGAGAGCGGTCCACACGCAGAGAGCGGCCCAGAACCACAGAGCAGTTCGCACGCACAGAGCAGTCGACAGGCACAGAGAAGTTCACCAGCACAGAGCAAGCAGAAAAAAGGGGGCTCGCCGATGATCGCGGAGGCGGGATTCGAACGGCACGCACAGGTGGCGCCGCGCCCGGTCTCACCCACCGAGGAGCGCAACCCGCGCACACGTGACATCGACGTGGTCTCCACGGCCGAGATGGTGCGCATGATCACCGACGAGGACGCCGCTGTCATCGCGGCGGTACGCGCGGCGCACCCGCGCATCGTCGAGGCGATCGACCTGGCGGTCGAGGGGATCCGCGCCGGGGGGCGCGTGCACTACGTGGGGTCGGGCACCTCCGGCCGCATGGGCCTGCTCGACGCGGCCGAGCTGCTGCCCACCTACGGCGTGGGCGAGGAGATGTTCGTGCCGCACCTGGCGGGCGGCCTGAACGCCTTCAAGAAGGCGGTGGAGGGCGCTGAGGACGACGTCGAGGCTGGCGGTGCGCTCGTGGCCGACGTCGGCCCGGCGGACATCGTGTTCGGCATCGCAGCCAGCGGCGGAACCCCGTACGTCGGGGGAGCGCTCGACATGGGCCGCTCCCGCGGGGCCCGGACCGTGCTGCTCGCGTCCAACCCGTTCGCCGCCCTCGCGCCCAAGGCCGACGTCCCGATCCTGGTGAACACCGGGCCGGAGGCCATCACGGGGTCCACCCGCATGAAGGCCGGTACCGCCCAGAAGATGGTGCTGAACACCTTCTCGACGGCCGTCATGGTGCGGCTCGGCAAGACCTACTCGAACCTCATGGTCGAGGTGCTCGCCACCAACGCGAAGCTGCGCCGGCGCCTGGTGCGGCTGCTCACGCAGGCCACCAACCTGGAGCAGGACGTGTGCGAGCGTGCCCTCGCGGCGACCGACGGCGACCTGCGGGTCGCGCTCGTCATGCTCGTGGCAGACGTGGACCGGTCGGTGGCCGTCGGGGCGCTCGCGGTCGAGCCGGGCCGGTTGAGCGGGCCGTCGGTGCGCGAGGCGCTGGCGACGCTGGGCATCAACCCGGCCTGACCGCCGGCCGGGGGCCTGCTGAGGTTGGCTGTTCCTGGGGCCTGCTGTTCCTGGGGCCTGCTGTTCCTGAGGTCGGCACTACGCTCCCGGATTCGGCAGTTGGCATCGAGATCGGCACAGGCCTGGACCGATCTCGATGCCAACTGCCGAACTCAACAAGCGAACTGCCGAACTCAACAAGCGAACTGCCGAACTCAACAAGCGAACTGCCGAACTCAACAAGCGAACTGCCGAACTCAACAGCGAACTGCCGAACTCAACAAGCGAACTGCCGAACTCAACAGCGAACTGCCGAACTCAACAAGCGAACTGCCGACCTCGACGAGGGTGGATGGGCCAGGCGTCAGGCGGCCTGGCGCGGGCCGAAGATTGCCGTGCCTATCCGGACGATCGTGGCGCCCTCTGCTATCGCCAGCTCCAGGTCGCCGGTCATGCCCATGGAGAGTTCCGTGGCCGACGCCGTCCCCGGCGCGCCGGAGGCGAGCACCTCGTCGCGGATCGCGCGCAGGCGGGCGAACCCGGCGCGGACCTCCGCGTCGTCGGACCGTGCGCCGATCGTCATGAAACCGGTCAGGCGCAGGCCCGGGAGGGCGCCGACGGCGGTGGCGAGCGCGCCGGCGTCGTCGGGCACCACACCGGACTTGCTCACCTCGCCCGAGACGTTGACCTGCACCATCACCTCCAGGGCGCGGTCGCCGGTGCGGCCGTCGCGGACGCAGCGGTCCGAGATCGCCCGGGCGAGGTCCGGCGAGTCGAGCGTCTCCAGGCCTGTGGCCGTGGCCAGCACCTGGTTGATCTTGTTCCGCTGCAGGTGCCCGATCATGTGCACCTGCAGCGCGCCGTCCGCCACCCGGTCCGCGACGGCTGGCGCCTTGGCGACGAGCTCCTGCACGCGGTTCTCGCCGATCAGGTCGACGCCTGCTTCCAGCGCCTCGAGTACCGCCTCCGGCGGCTGCGTCTTGGTCGCGACCAGGAGCCGCACCTCGCCCGGGTCGCGTCCGGCGGCGTCGGCGGCAGCGGCGATCCGGTCGCGGACGACGGCGAGGCGGTCGGCGATCGTACCGGGTCCGGGCTGAGCTGCGGGCTGAGGCAGGTCGGGCACGGGGCGAGTCTATGTGGGCGCGCCCTCCGGTCCCGGGGCGGTCCCGCGCGCCCGGGCCCGGACCGCCCGTCCGTGCCGGGTCCCGGCCAGTCCGGCAAACCGAGGTATGGCCCGTCCGGGTCGCGTGAACCGTCCTGGAGGTTCAGGGTCGGTTTCAGGGGGTTGCCCGGTTCCGCGCCCCGGTCGTCCTGCGGAAGGATGGAGCCATGAAGACGCTGCTGAACATCATCTGGGTCATCTTCGCCGGGTTCGGCCTGTGGGTCGGATACATGCTCGCGGGGATCATCTGCTGCCTGCTCATCGTGACCATCCCGTTCGGCATCGCCTCGTTCCGCATCGCGGGGTACGCCCTGTGGCCGTTCGGGCGTGAGGTCGTCGAGAGCCCGCGCTCTGGGGTGTTCGCCCTGATCGGCAACGTGATCTGGGTGATCGTCGCCGGCTGGTGGCTCGCGCTGGGGCACATCGTCACCGCGATCCCGCTCGTGATCTCGATCATCGGCATCCCGATGGCCTGGGCGAACCTGAAGCTGATCCCGGTCTCGCTCATGCCGCTCGGCAAGCAGATCGTGCCGAGCGACGCCCTGCTGCCGACCTACCGCAAGCAGGGCGCCGCGGCCTGATCCCCGGGCGCAGGCCGACGGCGTCGGTCTGGCGCGGCCAACAGCCGAGCGCCAGGGCCCGGCCTTTGGACGGCTGCGCCCGGCCTTTGGACGGCGGCGTCCGGCCCCTGGGCGTCGCCCGGTTCCGGCTCAGTCCCGGGCGATCGGCGCCGTCGTCCCGCCCGTCATCGTCAGCAGGTCGGCCGGCGCGAGGCCGATGTCCAGCCCGCGCCGGCCCCCCGACACGTAGACGACGTCGTACGCCTCCGCGGACTCGTCCAGCACCGTCGTGTGCCGCGTCTTCTGCCCCAGCGGCGAGATGCCGCCCACCACGTACCCGGTGGCGCGCTCGGCCGCCGCGGGCTCGGCCATCGCGGCCTTCTTGCCGCCCGCGGCCCGAGCCAGGGCCTTGAGGTCCAGCTTGCGGTCCACGGGCACGATGCCGACCACGAGCTTCCCGTCGACGTCGGCGAGCAGCGTCTTGAACACCTGCGGCGCCTCGACGCCGATCGCCGCTGCGGCCTCCAGGCCGTAGCCGAGGTCGCTCGACGGGTCGTGCTCGTACGGGTGCAGGGTGTGCGGCACCTCGGACTTCTCCAGCGCGACGACGGCGGGCGTCCCGTGGCTGGCGCGGGCGGACTTCGAGTTCTTGGCCACGACGTGATTGTGCCCGATGCCGGGCCCCGCGACCTCGCGTAATTCACCGGTGCCCACTCGCGCGACCGCCGTCGTCCGGCCGAGCGATTGCCCGACCAATCTCCCGCAATCCCGGGGAACCCGGTCGGAAACTACGCGGTTAGCGTAGGGAGCGTGCTCGCCCTCCTGATCCTCGCCATCCTCGTCGGGGGCTCCCTGCAGCGCGTGGCGGGCATGGGCTTCGGGCTCGTCGCCGGGCCGTTCATCGTGCTCCTCATCGGGCCGGTCGAGGGCGTCCTCCTCGTCAATCTCGCGGGCGCAGTGATGGCGCTGCTCGTGCTCGGCCGGACGATCCGCGGCGTCGACTGGCGCCGCTACGGCTGGCTGGCGACCGCCTCGGTCACGGTCAGCGTCCCGGCGGCTCTGCTCCTCCGGGACGCGAGCGCGGCGGTCCTGGAGATCGGCGTGGGCGCCGTCGTCGTGGGCGCCATGACGCTCGCCCTGGTGACGTCGCGCCTGCGCGGGGCGGAGCGGCCCTTCGCGCCCGAGGCGCGGCTGCCGCTCCTCGTCACGGGTGCCGCCGCCGGGTTCGGCAGCGTCGCGGCAGGCATCGGGGGCCCGCCCATCGCCGTCTACTCGGTGCTGGACCGGTGGGACCCGCGCGCGTTCGCCGCCACCGCGCAGCCCATCTTCATGACCAACGCGATCGCCGCGATGACGGCCAAGCTCCTGGTCGCCGACGCCGCGTTCCCGGACCTCGCCGGCTGGGAGTGGGCCGCGGTCGGCGTCGCGCTGGTGGTGTCCGTCGGGCTGGGCGAGCTGCTCGTCGGGCGGATCTCGGCGAGCGCCACGCGCAGGGTGCTCGTGGCGCTCGCCTACGTGGGCGGGTTCGCGACCCTGGGCCGCGGCCTCTTAGGCCTGGCCGGCTGATCTCCTGGGCGGTCAGCGCCGACTGGCAGGTCGGCCGGGACATACGCTGCCCCGCGCGGTCAGAGCTGGCCGACGTCGAGCACGGTCAGGACGACCTCGCCCGCCTCGTCGCTGGCGGCCAGGTCTACCCGCGCGGTGATGGCCCAGTCATGGTTGCGGTCGGCGTCGTCGAGCACCTGCCGGACCCACCAGGTTCCGGGCTCGACGCGGACGTGGTCCCCTCCGGCGCCGGCCGGCAGCTCCGCTCCCGGCTCCAGGATCGTCAGCAGCGCGGAAGAGCGCGCCTCCGGGCCGATGCCGACGGCGTCGTCGCCCTGCTCCTCGAACAGCGGGTCCAGGGCGTCGGCCCAGGCATCGGCGTCCCAGCCGGGGTCCAGCGCGGCCAGTGCCTCGTAGGCCTCGCGCGCGACCAGCTCGACGCGCCGGAACGTCGCGTTGCGGACCAGCCGCCGGAACGCGCGCGGGTTGCCGGTGACCGGGCGAGCCGGCGCCTCGGCCCCGGCGTCGGCCAGCTCGCCGTCGGTCACCAGGTCGGCATCGTCGTCCACGGGGTTGGCCAGGCGCTCCCACTCGTCGAGCAGCGACGAGTCCACGCCGCGCACGAGCTCGCCGAGCCACTCGATGATCTCCTGCACCTCCTCGGTGCGGTGCTCGTCGGGGACCACCTGGCGCACCGCACGGTAGGCGTCGGCGAGGTAGCGCAGCACCACGCCCTCGGTGCGCTCCAGCCCGTACACGCTCACGATCTCGGCGAACGTCATGGCCTTCTCGACCATGTCGCGCACCACGGACTTGGGGGAGAGCTCGGCGTCGGCCACCCACGGGTTGGTGCGGCGGTAGGTCTGGAAGGCGGGCTCCAGGAGGTCCGCGAGCGGCCGGGGCCACGTGACCTCCTCCAGCAGCTCCATGCGCTCGTCGTACTCGATCCCCTCGGCCTTCATCGCGGCCACCGCCTCGCCGCGGGCCTTGTTCTGCTGGCCCATGAGCACCTGGCGGGGGTCGTCGAGGGTCGCCTCGATCACGGAGACGACGTCGAGGGCGTGCGTCGGGCTCTCGACGTCGAGCAGGTCCATGGCTGCGAGGGCGAACGGCGAGAGCGGCTGGTTCAGCGCGAAGTCGCGCGGGAGGTCCACCGTGAGGCGGGCCGACGGGCGGGTCCCGCCGTCCGCGGCCGGCACCCGGACCCGCTCGACCACGCCCGCGAGCCGCAGCGAGCGGTAGATGCGGAACGCCTGCCGCACGTGCTCGGCCTGCTGCGACTCCGTGTCGTGGTTGGCCGTGAGGAGGTGGCGCATGGCGTCGACGGGGTCGGTGGCCGCTCCGCCACCCGGCGCGCCGTGGCCGCCCGGTCGCACCGCGGCCCGGGCCAGCACGTTGAGCACCATCGCGTGGTTCACCCGGAACTGCGAGACCAGCGGCTCGGGGTCGGCGTCGCGCAGGCGCTCGAAGGTGGCGTCGGTCCAGTTCACGCTGCCCGACGGCGCCTTCTTGCGCACGATCTTCTTGAGCTTCTTGGGGTCGTCGCCCGCCTTGGCGAGCAGACGCCGGTTCTCGATGACGTGCTCGGGCGCCATGACCAGCACCTCGCCCACGGTGTCGTACCCGGCGCGGCCCGCGCGTCCCGCGATCTGGTGGAACTCGCGCGCGCTGAGGTGGCGCATGCGCTCGCCGTCGAACTTCACGAGGCTGGTCAGGAGCACCGTGCGGATCGGCACGTTGATGCCGACGCCCAGGGTGTCGGTGCCGCACACGACCTTGAGCAGGCCCTTCTGCGTGAGGCGCTCCACGAGGCGGCGATACTTCGGCAGCATGCCCGCGTGGTGCACGCCCACGCCGTGCCGCAGGAACTTGCTGAGGATCTTGCCGAACCCGGTGCCGAACCGGAAGGCGCCCATCTCCGCTGCGATGGCCTCCTTCTCGGACTTGCTCGCCACGTTCATCGACAGCAGCGACTGCGCGCGCTCGACGGCGTCCTTCTGCGTGAAGTGCACCACGTAGACCGGGGCGCGGTGCGTGGTGACGAGCTCCTGGACGACCTCGGTGAGCGGCTCGACCACGTAGGAGAACGTGAGCGGCACCGGCCGCTCGGCGCCCGCGACCTCCGCGACGGTCCGGCCGGTGCGCTCCTCCAGGTCCTCGCGCAGCCGGGTCGTGTCGCCGAGCGTCGCGCTCATCAGGATGAACTGGGTGTCCTTGAGCTCCAGCAGTGGCACCTGCCAGGCCCAGCCGCGCTGCGGGTCGCCGTAGTAGTGGAACTCGTCCATGACGACCTGCGCGATGGCGTCGTCGTCGCCGGCGACGCCCGTGTCCGGCGCGGCGTCGCCGCGGCGCAGCGCGAGGTTCGCGAGGATCTCGGCGGTGCAGCAGATGATCGGGGCGTCCGGGTTGACGGCGGAGTCGCCGGTCATCATGCCGACGTTCTTCGAGCCGAACGCCGCCACCAGGTCGAAGAACTTCTCGCTGACCAGCGCCTTCAGGGGCGCGGTGTAGTAGGTGCGGCCGCCCCGGCCCGACCGGTGGGCGGCGAGCGCGGCGAACTGGGCGCCCATGGCGACCATCGACTTCCCCGAGCCGGTCGGCGTCGCGAGGATCACGTGGGAGCCCGTCATGACCTCGAGGAGGGCCTCCTCCTGGTGCGGGTAGAGCGCGCGCCCACCGGCGGACGCCCACTCGCCGAAGCTCTCGAACAGGACGTCCGGGTCGGGATCCTTGCCCGTGGGAGCGGGCAGGTACGGGATCAGGGTCCCGGCGGGCTTCGGGGTGCCCGGCTGGCTGGTCGAGGAAAAGGTGGTCGCGGTGGTCGAGGTGGGCGCCGTCATGGTCCGCCCATTCTTGCAGGCGGGTGAAGCGTGCTCTTCGGCGGTGGTCTTCGATGCGCCCGGCGTTCGCTAGTCCCGGGTAAACAAGTGCTCCGCCGGGTTATGTTGCTGTGAGTTGCCAATGTCTACTCACAGCAACATAACCCGCCCGCGGAACGTTCTCCCCGGACCCATCGCGGCCCGCCAGCTCACCCTGCCGATTCTCCGCTCGCCGGCTGGTTACCCGTGCGCTTCTCGCCGGCTTGGACCGCTATGACGCCGGCGAGGATCAGGGCGCCGCCGACGAGCTGGATCGTCCGGGGCAGCTCGCCGAGCAGCAGCCAGGCGAAACCGATCGCCGAGACGACCTCGAACAGCCCGAAGAAGGACGACAGCCGGGGGCCCAGCAGGCGTCCGGCGGCGATCCCCGCGACGTAGGCGAGCGCCGCGGTGACGATGCCGAGGCCGAGCATCGGCAGCCACCACGGCACCTCGGTACCCGCGTAGACCGGCGCGGCGGTGCTCCACTCCAGCGGCATGAGCCCGGTCGCGCCCAGCAGGCCGAGCGCCAGTGAGGCCGTCGTCAGGCCGCCGGCGGCCAGGGCGAGCGGGTGCAGGCCCGTGTCGGCGTTCGCGTTGATGACGAAGTAGGTGGCGGCGCCGAGCATCGCGACAAGGGCCCAGGCGACCCCCACCGGGTCCATGGCCGTGGCGCCGGGGGCGCCGGAGACCAGGTCCAGGACGAGCACCAGCCCGACGGCGGCGAGCAGCGCGCCGGCGATGGTCGCGAGCGTCGGCCGCTGGCCGTGCCGCAGCCAGAACCAGAGCACCACGGCCGCGGGGGCCGTGTACTCGATGAGCAGGGCCGGGCCGATGGGCATGAGCTGCACGGCGGAGAAGTAGGCGAACTGGCAGCCCGCTACCGCCACCGCACCGTAGACGGCGATGAGCCCGAGGTTGCGGCGCACCGGACGCCAGTCGCCGCGCAGCGACACGACGCCGAGCGGCAGCACCACGAGGGCCGCGATCGCGACGCGGACCAGCACCATCGCGCCCGGGCTCCAGCCGGTGTCGAGCAGCCCGCTGGCGAACACCCCGGAGAGGCTGAACGCCGCGGCGGAGACGACGGCGAACACGATGCCGGCGGTGAGGCGGCGTGCGGGGGACGGCTGGACGACGTCGAGCCTCGTGCGACCGAGGCCTGCCCGGCTGGATACTGCGCGGCCGAGCCCTGGCGCACCAGGTTCACCGGCGCCCGGCGTCGTGTCAGGGGTCACAGAGCTCATGGGTCCTGACGCTACGGGCGACGGGAGTAATGTGTCAACGTGGTTTTCACTCATGACACCGAGGAGGCGCTCCAGGCCGCCGTCGCGCTGGTGAACGCCGCCGACCCGCCCGTCACGATCGTGACCGTGGCGGACCTCGACGAGTTCTTCGTCGGGCAGGGCTACACAGGGCGGCACGACCGGACCGAGGCCGAGCTCAAGGAGGTGCTGGCGCTCCAGCCGCGCCTGCACGAGCTGCTCACCGCCGACCGGGACACGGCGGTCGGCCTGGTGAACGAGATGCTCGCGACGGCGAACGCCGTGCCACAGCTCGTGCGGCACCCGCCGTCCGACTGGCACATCCACGCCGTGCCGGCGGACGCACCGCTGGCCACCCGAATCCTGGTCGAGACCGCGATGGCGATGATCGACGTCATCCGCGAGGACGAGCTCTCCCGGCTCGCCGTCTGCGCCGACAGCGACTGCGAGGGGATCGTCCTGGACCTGTCCCGCAACCGCTCGCGCCGCTTCTGCTCCACGACGTGCAGCAACCGCAACGCCCAGGCGGCGCACCGGGCCCGGCGCGCGGATCAGGCCGCGACGGTGTAGCGGGCCCGGCCCGACGCCAGGGCCGCGACGATCGCGTCGGCGACCCCGGCGACGTCGTCGGGCAGCTCGGTCAGCACGACGCCGGGCGGGCCGGCTGGGTTGTCCGGGCCGGGCGACGTCGCTCGGACGAAGTCCCCGTGCATGTGGCGGGCCGCGTCCAGATCCTTGAAGCCGTGGCCGGTGCGCGTCGCGACCCGGTGCAGGCAGGTCTCCACCGGTGGCAGCAGGACGACGTAGTCGATCACGTCGATCCCGGTCAGGGCGGCGAACGTGGGCAGGAACCACGGGCCGATCACGCCGTCGTACACGACGGTCATGCCGCCGGCGGCGAAGGCGCCCGCCGCGGACGCCGCCGCCCGCACCGTCGTGTCGTTCTGGCCATGTGACTCGGGTAGCCACGGCGGGATGGACCCGCGGCGCAGGAACGCGAAGAAGGCGTCGCCCTCCACGAGGACACTCGGCTCCCAGCGGTCGGCGAGTGCCTCGGACACCGTGGACTTGCCGGATCCGGGCGGCCCCGTCACGACCACGAGCTGCGGTGCGGTGCTCATCGGGCGCGACTCGTCCGGAGCGTTCATCCGAGGTCCCACAGCAGGCGGTAGTAGGCGACCCGCTCGGGGTCCTCCTCGATCCCGTACGCCTCGTAGACCAGGTGGTCGTACCCGGGGCCGTAGTTCCAGCCCAGGCTGTAGGTCGCGACGGCGAGGTCGGCCCAGCGGTCGGCGACGCCGAGCCCGCCGAGGTCCACGTGGGCGACCCAGGCGCCGTCGTCGGCCAGGAGCGTGTTGGGCGCGCACGCGTCGCCGTGGCAGACGACGAGCCGGTCGTGGTCGGGCGCGTCGGCCAGGCGGGCGCGGGCCTCGACGGACCAGCCGTCGGCCGCGTGGCCGCGCGCGGCGCGGTCCTCCGCGACGGCGATCCGGTTCTCGATGCTCCAGGTCCACGGGCACTCGTCGACCGGCAGGGCGTCGTGCAGCGCCCGGAGCCCGGCCCCGATAGCGCGGGCGGCGGTCTCGGGCTGTGCCAGCCAGCGCGGGTCGACGGCGGAGCGGGCCTCGATCGCGGCCGTGACCAGCCAGTCCTCGGTCTCGTTGGTGCCGGCGTCCAGCACCTGCGGTACCGGGGTGTACGGCGCGGCCCACCGCATCCGCGCGGCCTCGTCGACGAGGTCGATCCACTCGGTCAGGGCGCGGTCCGTGCGGGGCGACCACTTGATGAAGTACGGGTCCGGCCGCGTCTTCTCGTGCGGGTCGACGCGGAACGTGAGGCCGCCCAGCTCGTTGCTCCAGGCCGGCGTGATCAGGCCGTCGCCGGCGAGCTCGCGCACGACGTCGGGCACGGTGACCGCGTCGGTGGGGATCGTCATCGGCTCAGAGTGGCAGACGGGTCGCCTGACTGCGAGGTGATTTCCGCGGCGTGATTCCGGTGTCGGTGCCGGCGGGGAGGTCGCGGCCCGGCTCCCTTCGGGCAGATTCCTGGGGACCGGGCCTTCTTCGGGCAGGGCCCTGGAGACCGGGCCTCCTCCGAACGATGTACAGGCACCCGCACGAGATCGCCCGGATGACCGACGCCGCGGCGCGCCGGCCACGACAGGGTCGGACCATGCCTGCCAACACCTCAGCGCCCACCGACAACCCGGCGCCCGCGAACGTCCCGGCGCATGCCGACACGCCGGAGCCTGCCGACACCTCAGCGAGTACCTCCCCGCCCGCCACCGGCCCGACCACCCCGACGGCCCCGACGGGCCGGATCGCCGCACTCGACATCCTGCGCGGCATCGCGATCCTCGGCACGCTCGCCAGCAACATCTGGCTGTTCACCACACCGGGCGGTCCCGCCGGGTGGATCTCCCAGGGTTTCGCGGCCGCCGATCCGGCCGAGACGGTGCTACGGGCGCTGTCCAACGGCAAGTTCCTCGCGCTGCTCACCCTGCTGTTCGGCGTCGGCCTCGAGCTGCAGTACCGGTCCATGGTCCGGCGCGGGCTGCCGTGGCCCGGCCGGTACGCGCTGCGGGCGGGCATCCTCTTCGTCGAGGGCCTCCTGCACTACGTGCTGGTCTTCGAGTTCGACGTGCTGATGGGGTACGCGATCGCCTCCCTGATCGCCGCCTACCTGATCGGGCGGAGCGACCGGGTGGTGCGTGCGTGGGCCGGCGTGATCGCGACGCTCTACGTGCTGGGGATCGCATGGCTCACCGCGCTGCTGGTCGCGACGTCGGAGGCGACGAGCGGGGCGGGCGCGGCCACCGGGGCAGGGGCGACCGCGTCGACGGCGAGCTGGCTCGACCAGGTGCTGGCGCGGCTCACCAACGCGGGGCTGTTCCGGATCGAGCTGCTCGTGATCGTGCCGTCCGCCACCGTGCTGTTCGTCGTCGGTTCGCGGCTCGTGCGCGCCGGGATGTTCACCATGACGGCGGACGGGGCGCGGCTGCGCCGTCGGCTCGCGTGGATCGGGCTGGGCGCCGGCCTCCCGCTGAACGCGCTGACAACCTGGGCCGGGCCGAGCTGGGCGCTGGCCGACCGGTACCTGGTCCCGCCGCTGGTCGCGCTCGGCATCCTCGCACTGGGCACGACGCTGGTCGCCCGGGGGCAGGCTCGTGCGCACGCGCGTGCCGAGGCGCCGGCCGGTTCGGAGGCCCGGATCAGTGCGGGGTTCGGGTCAGCGCGTCCGGGCCTGCCTCGCCCGGGCCTGCTACGCCGGGGCGTCGAGGCCGTCGGGCGGACGGCGCTGTCGTGCTACGTGCTGCAGAACGTGCTCGCCTCGGTGCTCTGCTACGACTGGGGCTTCGGCCTGTCGGGCGGCGGCGTGTGGCAGGCCATCGCGATCTGGGCGGGCGTCTCGCTGACCCTCATGGTGGCGGCGCCGCTGTGGCTGCGCCGGTGGCCGCGCGGGCCGATCGAGCTGCTGATGCACCGCGTCTACGACGCCCGCCGCAGGTGACGACGGGCGCGCACCGCCTCCTCGGCGTCCCACAGGGCGCGGTAGTACGCGGTGCGCTCGGGGTCGGGTGCCACGCCGTACGCGGCGAGTACCAGCGGCTCCAGGCCCGGACCGTAGCGGCGGGTGACGCTGCGCGTGGTCACCGCGATGTCGGACCAGCGGTCGCCCACGCCCAGGTCGCCGACGTCGACGTGGGCCGCGAACCGGCCGACGTGGTCGAGGAGGGTGTTCGGCACCGTCGCGTCGCCGTGGCACACGACGAGCCGGTCGACCGGCGGCGGGCTCCCGAGGGCGGCGTCGATCGCTGCGCGCTCCGCCAGGGACAGCGGCGCCGTCGGACTGGTCGTCAGGGCAGCGACGCGCATCCAGGCCGTGCGGACGAACGGGCAGGTGTCCGTGGGGAGCGCGTCGTGGAAGCGGCGCAGCCCCACGCCGATAGCGATCGCCGAGCGTTCGGCCAGGGAGCGCCAGCGGGGTTCGATGGCCGACGTCGCGGCCGCGCCGTAGACCTCGACCGCTGCGGTGAGCAGCCAGGAGCCGTAGGGGTCCTGTCCGACGTCGAGCACGCGGGGGAGCTGGGCGAACGAGCCGGCCCAGATCAGTCGGTCGGCCTCGGCGAACGGGTCCGGGCAGGCGGCGGCGTCGGGAACCCACTTGAGGTACGAGCTCGCCGCCCAGCGGCTCTCGAGCCGGACCGTCAGACCGCCGTACTCGTTGCGCCACACCGGGACGACCGTCGCCCCGGGCCGCAGCCGCGCGGCCAGGGTGTGTACGACGGGCGGTACTTCGACGGGCGTCGGTCTGATGCCGACGAGCGCGCTCGACACGGCACCATCCTCCCATAGAGCGGGTGAAAAAGTGCGTCCGATTCGAGGCGCCGGCGGGCACTGGGCAACACGCCGGCCGGGGCGCGGTCGAGGGCATGGACCGGTGCGGTCTGCGTGGACCGGTGCGGTCCCCTTCGAGACCGAGGCTTCTTCGCTTTGCGGCCGCTCAAGGCGAAGAAACCTCGGTCTCGAAGAGGGTTGGCCCGGTGGATGCGGCCTGAGGGACGGCGACCGTCCCGGAACGGCGGCCGGGCCGGGGTGGCGACCGGGACGGCGGCCGGGCCGGGACCGGCGACGGGGCCCGGCCCGGGCGGGATGGGGTCAGACGGCGCTCAGGGCGGACGGCGCGCCGAGGACGGCGAGGATGCTGAGCGGCCGCGCCTGCGCGCCGGCCTGCGGGTTCGCCTTCGTGTCCGACGACGACGCCGAGCCGGTCACCGTGACGTCGACGCACTGGTAGAAGGCGTTGACGGTGTCAGCGATGTTCCAGCGGGCGAAGATGGTGTGGTCGCCGGCGGGCAGGCCGGTCAGGGTGTGCTCGACGGTAGCGCCGGGCTGGGCGCCGCCGTCGTCCACGGTCTTGAAGAGCTGGCCGTCCACGAAGTACTCCCACGTCGATGTGGAGTGCCGGGCGGTGATCTGCCAGCGGAACGTGGTGTCCCCGCCGATGGTGGTGCGCGGCCAGGGGAGCGAGTCGTCGTCGACCACGGTGAACCCGCCGCCGCCCGAGCACTCCATGGAGCCCTTCGGCGCCTCGACGCTCTGCGGCTCGTACTGGAGCCCGCCGCAGTCGAAGCTGACGGTGCCCTTGGCGCAGTGGTCGGCGCGGCTGGGCGGGTTGGTGATCCAGCCGTGGGCCTGGGCCTGCGGCAGGAGCGCGCTCGGGGCGGCGACGAGGAAGGCCGCCGCGAGGGCGATGGTCGCAAGGGCGGAGAGCAGGAGTCGGGACTGCGGGGTGGTGCTGCGTGCACGATTCACGATGTTGCCTTCCGTTGTGCGGGCGGTGGTTGTGCGGGCGGTTGGCCGCGCGGTGCGGACGCGGCCCGGGGTGTGGGCCGGCCGTGCGCGGGTGAAATTTGCTGTTGGCCATCGAACCTAGGAAATGTTCGCTTTGCTGACAATGAGGGTGAATTCGTACGCGGTTCCCCGTATTTCATGCCGCCGCCCTGGGCGTTGGGTGCCTGTGGAACGCACGAGACGGCCGGTGCCCGACGTTGGACACCGGCCGTCTCGTGGTGCGTGTGCTGCCGTGGTTGCTCAGCGGCAGCCCCTCACAGGTGGGTCGCCAGCAGGCGTCCTCCCGTGAAGTGCTGCTCGGCGTCGACCGCGGTGGTGCCGGCACCTGCGCCGGCACTGCCGCTCCTGACGTTCACATCCATGCAGGCGTAGAACGCCATGGCGGTGTCGTAGATGTTCCACCGGGCGAGGATCGTGTGGTTGCCGCTCGGCAGGCCCTCGAGCGTGTGGGTGACGGTCGGGGGCGGTGTGGCGCCGTTGTCGTTCACCGTCTTGAACAGCCGGCCGTCCACGAAGTACTCCCAGCTCGTGGTGCGGTGGAACGCCGTCAGCGTCCACTGGAAGGTGTGCGTGCTGTTGATGGTCGTGCGTGGCCACGCGAGCGAGTTGTCGTCGAGCGTGACGAAGCGGCTGCCGCCCGAGCAGAGCATGGACCCCTTCGGGGCCTCCACGCTCTGCGGCTCCCACTCGACGCCGTTGCAGGTCCAGCTCACGGTCCGCTTGGCGCAGTGGTCCTGTCGGCTCGGCGGCGACACGACCCAGCCGTGGGCCTCGGCCCTCGGCGTCAGGGCGTTGGGTGTGGCTACCAACGCCGTCAAGGCCAGGGCCAGGACGGCGACGACGCCGAGCGCGACTCTGACGACGGGCTTGTGCAGTGCGCTGACTCTCATGGGGCTCACCTCGTGATGTGAAGTCGGAAGTTCCTGGGGTACTCCTGTGCTTGGGATGCGGCTGTGCTGGGTGCGACGTGCCGTCTTCGACGCTAGAAAAGGTGAAGTCTCTACGACAAGTAGGGCAAATACGTAGGGGGACGGCGGGGTGGGCGGGGTCCTGTCCCCGCTTCGGGCGAGCCGAAGGTTGAGCGTGTCCCGACCTGGTCGAGCGGAAGCGTGTCGGCGGCCGAACCGAGACTTACCCGTGTCGGTTCCCGCCGAGCCGAGACTTACCAGTCTCGGCCCTGGCCGAACCGAGACTTACGTGTGTCGATTCCCGTCGAACCGAAGGTTCCACGTCGATCGGGCGGCCGGAACACACGTACCTTGCGGCTCGACGTGATCGGTGACCATCAGGTTGCGGGTCGGCGGGCGGAGTCGGCTCGGCAGGGGTGGCCTGGCAGGGTGTCAGTCCAGTCAGTTCAGGAAGGCGTCGCAGACCTTGATCAGGCGCTCGCGGAGGTTCTCGGACCGCTTCGCGAAGTCGCGCTGCCGCCGCACGTACTCCGCCTTGCCCTGCGGTGTCTCGATCTCGACGGCGGCGACGCCGTACTCGGAGACGTCGTACGGGGAGGCAGCCATGTCGGTCCAGCGGATGTCGCGGGCCAGCTCGAACGCGTCGAGCAGCAGGTCGCCGGGAACAGCGGGGCCGAGCTTGAGGCACCACTTGTAGAGGTCCATGTTCGCGTGCAGGCAGCCCGGCTGCTCCATGCGGACCTGCGCGGCACGGGTGGGCCGGAGCTGGTTGCGGCCCGTCGCCTCCGGCGTGAAGAACCGGAACGCGTCGAAGTGCGAGCAGCGCACGGGGTTCGCCTCGACGACGGCGTCGGTGCCCGCGTGCCCGAGGCGCAGCGGCAGCGGGTGCCGCTGGTCGCGGCCCGCCTCCCGGTCGCGGTAGACCATCGCCCACTCGTGCAGTCCGAAGCAGCCGAACGTCCCCGGGCGTGACGCCGTCACCGACAGCAGCTCGCGCACGTACCGGACCGTGTCGCCGCGGTCCGCGAGGAACGACTCGACGTCGAGCGTGACGGCCGTGCGGGCGCCGTCGGCGGTGATGGTCCGGTGCCACCGCCAGGTGGTGCGATCGTCCGGGTCGGAGGGCAGCGCGAGGGTGACGCCCGCGCCCGGGTGCCAGCGGCGCAGGTGGGCGATCCGGGTGGGGTAGTAGGTGAAGAGGAAGTCCTCGATCGCGTGCTTGCGGCCCGCGGCGTGGGCCTCGCGCCAGACGGCGGTGAGGGCGTCCGCGCGCTCGGTGTGGGCTGCCGCGACGGGCAGCCACTCGTCGGGGAGCAGCGGTTGCGCGATCAGCTCGCCGAGGACTGTGCTCACCGATCCAGGGTACGGCCGAGGTAGCGGCCCGGAGACGACGCAGCGGATCCACCCGACGCCGTCGTAGGCTGCGAGGGTGTCCGACCTCCCTCTGCGCCGCCTCGGCCGTTCCGGCCTGTCCGTTCCCGTCGTCGGCCTGGGGTGCAACAACCTCGGCCGGGCCGGTACCGCCACCGAGTCCGCGGAGGGTGCGCGGGCGGTGGTCGACGCCGCCGTCGACGCGGGCGTGACCTTCTTCGACACCGCCGACACGTACGGCCTGCGCCCCGGTCTGTCCGAGGAGCTGCTCGGCGCCGCGCTCAAGGGCCGCCGGGACGACGTGCTGATCGCCACCAAGTTCGGCGGCGACATGGGCGGTGCGAACGGCGCCGACTTCGGGGCGCGCGGCTCGCGCCGGTACATCGTGCGGGCGGCGGAGGCGTCGCTGCGGCGGCTCGGCACGGACTGGATCGACCTCTACCAGCTCCACGTGCCCGACCCGGCGACCCCGGTCGAGGAGACGCTCTCCGCCCTCGACGACCTGGTCAGGTCCGGGAAGGTCCGCTACGTGGGCCACTCGAACCTCAAGGGCTGGCAGGTGGCGGACGCCGAGCACGTGGCCAGGTCGCTCGGGTCGGGCGGCGGGGCGACGGGCACCCGGTTCGTCTCCGCGCAGAACAAGTACTCGCTGCTGGCCCGCGGCCTGGAGCGCGAGGTGCTACCCGCCGCGAAGGCGTTCGGGATCGGCGTGCTGCCGTACCACCCCCTGGAGAACGGCCTGCTCACCGGCAAGTACGCGGGCGGCGCCCGGCCCGGCGGCACCCGCCTCGTGACCACCAAGCCGCACCTCCTGGAGACCGCGCCGTGGGAGGCTCTGGACCGGTTCGGCGCGTTCTGCCGCGAGCGCGACGTCCCCGAGACGACCGTCGCGTTCTCGTGGCTCCTCACGCGGCCCGAGGTGTCGTCGGTGATCGCGGGCGCCACCCGGCCCGAGCAGGTCCGCGCCAACGCGACGGCCTGGTCGTGGGCGCCGACGGCGGACGACCTCGCCGAGCTGGACGAGATCTTCCCGGCCTGACGCGGGTCGCCGAGCCCGGTCCGTGCGGCGGTACCGTGAGCGGCATGTGCCTCCCGTTCCGCCAGGTCAACGTCTTCTCCGCGGCCCCGATGAGCGGCAACCCCGTCGCCGTAGTCCACGAGGCCGACGGCCTCACCGACGACCAGATGGCCGCCTTCGCCCGATGGACCAACCTCTCGGAGACCACGTTCCTGCTGTCCCCGACGGCGGCCGGACGGGACGGCGGCGCGGACTACCGCGTGCGGATCTGGACCCCGGGCGGCGAGCTGCCGTTCGCCGGGCACCCGACGCTCGGCACGGCGCACGCCTGGCTGGAGGCCGGCGGCGAGCCGGGCGGGCAGGGCGTGGTCCAGGAGTGCGGGGTCGGCCTCGTGCGCCTGCGGCGGAGCGCCGTCGAGCAGGGTGCCATCGACGGCGGCACCACCGACCGTGCCGGCATCGATGGCCGCGACGCCCCCGCCGCCGGGCAGCGCCTCGCGTTCGCTGCGCCGCCCCTGAGGCGTTCGGGCCCTGTCGACGACGCCGACCTCGCGCGGATCGCCCGGGCGCTCCGCATCGAGGTGTCCGACGTCGTCCGCTCGGCCTGGGTCGACAACGGCCCCGGCTGGGTGGCGGTGCAGCTCCGCGACGCGGAGGCGGTGCTCGCGCTGGAGCCGGACTACGCGGCGATGAGCGGCCTGGACCTCGGCGTGATCGGTGAGTACGGGGCCGGTTCGGGCGGGGCCGGTTCGGGCGGGGCCGGTTCGGGCGGTGTCGGTTCGGGCGGTGTCGGTTCGAACACTGCCGCTGCGCGTGCCGCCGGGGTGAGCGCCGCCGCCGTCAACGCGCCCGCGGCGAACGCGCCCGGTGCGAGCGGCGCGAAGGTGAGCGGTGCCGGTGCGAGGACCGGCGCGCCCGCCGTCGAGGTGCGCGCCTTCGTGCCGTCCGGCGGCGTGGGCGAGGACCCCGTGACCGGCAGCCTCAACGCCGGCCTTGGCCAGTGGCTCGCGGGGGAGGTGCTCCCGTCGTCGTACATCGCGTCGCAGGGCACGGCGCTCGGCCGCGCCGGCCGCGTGTACATCGACAAGCTGCCCGACGGCGAGGTGTGGGTGGGCGGCGACACCGTCACGACGATCGTCGGTCAGGTCGAGCTCTGAGCTGATCCCTGGGTTGAGCTCTGCGTCGGGCTCCCCGTTGGGCGCTGGGTCGAGCCCCGCGGGAACGCCTTCCGGGCGATCCACGCGAACAGCCGCTCCAGCGGGCCGCGGCCCAGCAGGGCCCGCCACAGCGTGGCCGCGGCCAGGGTGATGAGCACCATCCAGCCGAGCGGCTCGTTGGTCGGGGGGTCGAGGAGGTCCCAGTAGGTGCGGGTCCACCACCAGATGACGACGATCTGCAGGGAGTACACGGTCAGCGCCAGCGCGCCGACGGCGGCCAGCGGCGTCACGAGCGCCAGCCCGACCCACCGCACGACCCGCGTGAGCGCTCCGGCCGGGCCGCGGCCGCCGTCACGAACGGCCGCGCCGTCGCGAACCCCCGCGCCGTCGCGAACCGCCGCGCCGTCGCGAACGGCGGCGCTGTCACCGACAGCCTCGTCTCCGCCGCGAACATCCCCGTCCCCACCAGCGGGGCCGACGCCGCGCCCCGCACCACCGCGCCCCGCACCGCCGAGACCAGCGGCCAGTCCCGAACCCACGAGCAGGCACAGCCCGATCACGCCGAGCGCGAACCCGCCGGAGCCGATGGCCTCGAACATCGTGTCGTCGTGCGGGCCCTCCAGGTAGAGGCCCGCGAGTGGCGGCCAGGGGTCGGACCAGGTGGGTGGCGTCGCGAGGTTCTCGTAGGAGGTCACGGCGACCTGTCCCTCGATGGCGAGCCGGCCTCCGGCGTCGGCGATGAGGGAGGACGCGGCGATCGAGCTCAGGGCCGCCGCCCCGAACCCGCCCGCGACCAGGCTCAGGTGCAGCCCGGGCGACCGCAGGTCGCAGCGGCCCACCGCGAGCCCGGCGAGCACGTACGCCATCCAGACCAGCGCGGGGTAGTGGCCGGTGAGGAGAAAGTCGGTGGCCGCGCCGGAGCCGTCGTGCGGCAGCCGCAGCCCCGCCCGGGCCAGCGCCTCTGGCCCGTAGTACACGAGGAGCGGCCCGACCACCGCGATGCCCACGGCGATCGCTGCCAGCCGCGCCGGCGGCAGGCGCAGGAACAGCAGGGCCAGCACGAAGTACGCGGCGTAGAAGCCGAGGATGAGCAGCACACGCGTGCCGAGCAGGTCGAGCAGGGCGACCAGCGCCAGCAGCAGGACGGCGCGCAGGAGGATCCGGGCGCGCGCCGTGCGCATCGCGTCGCCCTTCAGCGGGACGGCGCCGCCGGTGACCAGCGCGAGGGACAGCCCGGCGACCGTCGCGAACAGGATCGACGAGCGTCCGTGCGCCAGGCTCAGCCAGCCCTCGAGCGTGCCGACGTCGGCCGAGGTGACGCCGACATGCGCCGTGAACATGCCGAGCACGGCGATGCCGCGGGCGATATCGGCGCCGAGAACGCGGCCCGGGCCGCCGAACAGGTTGTCGCGCACGAGCGAGGGCATGCGCGCATCCTTCCGCGTCGCGGACGACGGCGCGCGCGAGCCACGCCGTCGGGAGGCAGCGAACCGGGGCTGCCGGGCCGTCCGGCGCCGTCCGAGGGATGAGAACGCAGATGTGCGGCGCCCCGCGACGCACATACAGTGCGGCCATGACCGGCAGCGCCAACGAGTACGACATGGCCCGCAGGGACGTGACCCGTCCCGACGCGGCCCACGACAGGAGCAAGCCCGCTGGGACCGACCCGATCGACGCGGTCGACGCCCCGAGCGGCCCGTCGAGCCTGAGCGGCCAGGACAACCACGACCTGAACACCCCGGGCGCGGTGAAGGACCTGACCAAGGAGTCTGAGTCGTACACGCACGGGCACCACGAGTCAGTGCTGCGCTCGCACCGGCGTCGGACGGCGGCGAACTCCGCCGCGTTCCTGCTGCCGCACCTGCTCTCCGACATGACGCTGCTCGACGTCGGCTGCGGGCCGGGCACCGTCACCGTCGACCTGGCCGAGCGGCTGACGCAGGGCAGCGTCGTCGGCGTGGACGCCTCCGACGAGGTCCTGGAGTCCGCCCGCGGCCTCGCCGACGCGCACGGCACGAAGAACATCACGTTCGAGCACGCCAACGCCTACGAGCTGCCCTTCGAGGACGGCTCGTTCGACGTCGTCTTCGCGCACCAGCTCCTGCAGCACCTGTCGGACCCGGTCGCCGCCCTGCGCGAGATGAAGCGGGTCGCCAAGCCCGGCGGCTTCGTCGCGGTGCGCGACGCCGACTACGAGGCCATGGCCTGGTACCCGGAGTCCCCGGAGCTCACCGAGTGGAACATGCTGTACCACGAGGTCACGCACGCCTACGGCTTCGAGCCCGACGCCGGACGGCGCCTCGCGTCCTGGGTGCGCGATGCCGGGTTCGACCCCGCGACCATCGAGCCCGGCGCGAGCGTCTGGTGCTACGCGACCCCCGACGACCGCACCTGGTGGGGCGGCCTGTGGGCCGAGCGCTGCACCCAGTCCAACTTCGCGGTGCAGGCCAAGGACTCGGCGCTCGCCGACGACGTGGCCCTCGAACAGCTCGCCCAGGGCTGGCGCGAGTGGGCGGCCGCGCCGGACGGCTGGTTCGCCGTGCTCAACGGCGAGGTGCTGGCGCGGGCGTGACCCCGGCGCCGTCGGGCGGCGTGGTGACCTGTTGCGGGGCGCCGAGCCGCGCGGTCCTCAGTCGCAGGAGCCGGGCGGTGAGCCCGGTGCCCGCGGCCACGAAGATCGCCAGGCCGAGCAGCACGACCGCCGGGTAGAGCCACAGCACGACCCGGTATGCCGCGACGGGCTCCGTGAGGCCTATGAGCGTGGCCCCGAGCCACGGCAGCGCCAGGCCGAGCAGGGTGAGCAGCGCCAGCGGGAGCAGGCGCAGCGTGATCCCGGCCCGCGACGTCGTGGCCCGGCGAGCTGCCCAGCGGCGGGCGCGCCCGACGACCAGGGCCCCGGCCACCAGGACCAGCGCGGCGATGCCGACCACCACGGCGTTGAACGGGTCGAACGGGTTCGTGGTGCCCCGGGGTGTGCCGCCGTCCACCGCCACGATCGCGTCGTGCGTCAGAGACATCGGGTCCCCGGCTGCGTTGGCGAGCACGACGGCGCCGGTGCCCGTCTCCGGGGAGAACTCGATGCCGGACGCGAACGTCGCGAGCGTGCCGCCGTGCCCGACGAGCGGCGCGTCGCCGCCGTCGGCCGTGGTGCCGTGCCAGCCGTAGCCGTATCCGGCCGGGTCCGCGGGCACCTCGTGGAACGCGCGGAAGGTCTCGGGACGCAGCAGCCGCTCGCCGTCCGGCGTCGTGCCCTCCCCGACCTGGAACCGCAGCCAGGCCGCCATGTCGTGCGCGGTGGACACGATGCCGCCGCTGCCCGTGCACGCCTGCGGCAGCTCCGGTACGGCGACCCGCACCGGGCCCAGGACCGAGAAGCCCCGGGCGAGGCCGGGCGTGGCCACCTCGCACCGGTTCGTGACAAGGGTGTCGTCCATGCCGAGTGGGGCGAGGACCTGGTCGGTCAGGTACTCGCCGAAGCCGACGCCCGCCGTGTGCTCGACGACGCGGGCCAGCACGTCGTAGCCCGCGTTGCTGTACAGGGTGACGGTCCCGGGGTCGCTCGCGAGCTCCTCGCCGGACAGCCGGGCGACGGTCTGGGCGGGACCGCCCGCCGGGTCGGCGGAGTACTCCAGGTTGGTCGCCGCCAGGCCCGACCGGTGGGTGAGCAGGTGCTCCACCGTGATGTCGCGGTAGCGCTCGTCGGCCATCCGCAGCTCCGGCAGCAGGTCGGCGACCGAGTCGTCGAGGTCGAGCCGGCCGGCATCGACCTGCTGCAGCACCGCCAGGGCCGTGAACGCCTTGGTCATCGAGCCGATGCGCATCGGCGTGTCCTCGTCGACCGGCGTTCCGTCGCCGGTCACGCCGTGCACCCGCACGCGGACGTCGTCGCCGGCGAGCGTCACCAGGGCCACGCCGGGGGTCCGGTGCACCCGGACGTACTCGTCCAGGGAGCTGTCGACGGCGCGGTCGCTCGCCTCGTCGGCCGAGGCGGTCAGGGCGTCGGCGCGGTCGGTGGTCGCGGCCGTGGCTGCCGCCGCCCCCGGCACGGTCGCCCTCGCCACCGGTGCCGTCGCCGCGAGCACCGCTACCGCCGCGGTCAGGAGTGCTGCCGGCACGGCCGCCCGGTGCCGCGCCCTGGTCCGATCGATCCCCATCACGAGCCCCTCGTCAGTGCCCTGCCCGCACGGCCGGGCATCTCGTCCGACACGCTAAGGAGGGACGCACCACCGACACATCGGGGATGACCTGGGCCGCACCCCTGATCCACCCCTGACTGTCGCACCGTGACCCGCGAGATCTGGTGTTCACGCCGAGATCTGGTGGCGCTCGACCAGATCTCGGCGCGGACACCAGATCTCGACGGCACGAGGGTTGCCGTCGTGGCGGCTTACCCTGAGGCCGTGCGTATCGCGAGATTCACCACCGGAGACGACCCCCGCTTCGCCCTCGTGCAGCAGGAGGGCGGCAAGACCTTCCTCGCCGTCCTGGGCGGCGACCCCCTGTACATGCCGGCCATGCCGACCGGCGAGCGCATCGAGCTGGGCGACGGCGTCCGGCTGCTCGCCCCGGTGATCCCGCGCTCCAAGGTGGTGTGCGTGGGCCGCAACTACGTCGACCACGCCAAGGAGCTGGGCAACGACGTCCCGTCCACCCCGCTGCTGTTCTTCAAGCCGAACACGGCGGTGGTCGGCCCGGACGACCCGATCGTGCTTCCGGACTTCACGCAGGAGGTCTCGTACGAGGCCGAGCTGGCCGTCGTCATCTCCAAGGTGTGCAAGGACGTCACGCCGGAGAACGCGCCGTCGTACATCCTCGGCTACACCGTGGCGAACGACGTCACCGCGCGCGACGCCCAGCGGACCGACGGGCAGTGGGCGCGCGCCAAGGGCTTCGACACCTCGTGCCCGCTGGGCCCGTGGATCGACACGGACGTCAACCCGGAGGACGTCGGCGTGCGCTCGCGCGTCAACGGCGAGCCGCGCCAGGACGGCCGCACCAGGGACATGGTGTTCGACGTGCCGTTCCTCGTGTCGTACATCTCCGAGGCCATGACCCTGCTGCCCGGCGACGTGATCCTCACCGGGACGCCCGCCGGCGTCGGCAAGATCGACCACGGCGACCGCGTCGAGTGCGAGGTCGAGGGGCTCGGCGTGCTGGCCAACCCGGTGCTGCGGCGCTGAGGAGCTGCGACGGCTCAGGCTGGCCCGGGTTCCGTTCGGTGCGGGTCGACGGCGGAGCTACCCGGCCGCCGACCGCTCCTCCGGGGCCGTCGGCGCGAGCAGCTCGAAGCTCGTCCGGCCGTGCCGGACACCGTTGACCTGCAACTCGATCGCGTGCTCGCCGGCGTGGTACCGGCGGGTGGTGATGACCCGGAACGAGTGCTCGCGCACGAGGTCCACGCTCTCGCCCGGCGCGAGGTCCCGGGTGGTGAGCTTGAAGGTCTTGCCGGTCTGGCCGCCGGCGGCCTTGCGGTGGTGCACCACGTAGTCGATCGCGAGCCGCGCGGGCTCCGTCCCGGTGTTGCGTACAGAGGCGCTGAACGCCAGGCCCTCGCCGATCGTGACGGTGTCGGACGCGAGCAGGGGCCCGGTCACCTCGACGGCGGCGGGAGCGAACCCGAGGAGGGCCAGCGCCCCGGGGTGCCCCTGTTTCACCAGCGTGCGCAGGCCGTGCCGCACCAGGCGGACGGTGTTATCGCCGGTCGGGCCGTCGCCGGGCGCGGCGAGCCACGCCGTCGCGGTCTCGACGACGAGGTCCGGCTCGCGGCGGCTCAGGTCGTTGAGGTGGTTGGCCACCGAGCGTCGCACGTACTCGGACTCGTCGCGGTACAGGGCGTGCAGGACCGGGAGGGTGGACCGCGGGGCGGCCAGGATCCCCGGCACACCGATCGACCAGGGCAGGAAGGGGCGCGTCCCTTCCGACGCCAGGCGGCGCACGTGCTCGTCGTCGGACGCGGTCCAGTCGAGAACGGTGGCCAGTGCCCGGTCGAGGTCGTGGTTCAGCAGGCCCCGGATCGCGAACTCAGCGGTCAGCCGCGGGGTGAGCTCCGCGAGCAGGGCGAGGGCGTCGTCGAACGCCGCGGTCGACCTGTCTTCCAGCGCGCGGACGACGACAGCGCTCGTGACCGGCCAGATCAGCCAGCCCGTGAACGAGGGCACGCGCTCGGCCGCGGCCCGCACGGTCGCGGCCAGCGCGGCGTGGTCGCCGGGGACGTCGGCGAGCACGGCGTCGCGCAGCAGGTCGCTGCGCTCGCGCAGGGGCAGCGGCCCGAGCATCTGCTCGGCGGCGCGTACCGCCGTCGGCTCCGTACCGGGCCGGACGGTCGCCAGGGCACCGGCCAGCGCCCGGACCGTGCTGGTCCCGATCAGCTCGTCGGCAAACGGCATCCGGTCCTCCGTCGTCTCTTCTGTCGCGTCCGTCTGTTCGCGTCCGTCGGGGACATGCCTACCAGGCACCACTGACACGCCGGGTCGCGCGTCCTGCTGCGGACCCTGCTGGAGATCCCTCCGCGCATCAGTGCCCTCCGCCCGCGCTTCGTCGTGATGCTCCTATCCGCTGTCAAGTGGTGAGGAGCCAGTGGCGGTAGGCGGTGGCGAGGTCGTCGTTGCGGGTGAGGCCTCGTTCGAGGCGGGAGATGGCGGCTGGCCAGAGGCCGAAGTGGTTCGCGGCGGTGGTGATGGTGATGGTCTTGGACTGGCGCAGGGGCCGTAGGTCGGTGATGTCGGGCAGGGTGATGTGACCGGTCAGGCAGTGGAAGATCTCTCGGGCGATGGCGCGTTTGAGCTTGCGCTGGATGTCCTTGTCGGTCTTGCCGGCCTGGCGTTGCCGGTCGGCGTAGGCCTTGGTGGCGGGTTGGTCCTGCACTCGTCGTAGGGCGATGCGGTGCAGCGCGTTGTTTGCCTGCCGGTCGCCGCCGCGTGAGAGGCGGTAGCGGGTGGTCTTGCCGGACGAGGCGGGCACGGGCGCCGCGCCGCACAGGGCGGCGAAGGATGCCTCGGTGCGTAGCCGTTCCGGGTTGCCTCCCGCGGTGATCAGCAGCTGAGCGGCGGTGATCGGCCCGACGCCGTAGGCGGCACGCAGTGCTGGGTTGGCGGTCGTGACCAGCGGGTCGAGCGCGGCCTCGAGTTCGCGGGCGTCCTTGGTCAGGGCCTGGTGCCTGCGGGCGAGGGTCCGAAACGCTGTCAGGACCGCGCTGGTGACCGGGTCGCAGGCGGTGGGGCGCGTCCTGGCTAGGGCCGTGATCAGGGTGTCCTTGTCCAGGTCGCGATACGTGGCACGGACCGGGTCGGGGGCAGTGATCAGGAGCTGGTGGATCTGGTTCATCGTGGCGGTCGCGGCCTTGATCGCCGACCGGCGGGCGACCAGCAGCGCCCGTATCCCGGCGATCTGCTCGCCCTTGACGGGAGTTGCCGCCCGCCCGGTGGCGACCGCGCGGGCGGCGGCGTAGGCGTCTAGCGGGTCGGACTTGCCCCGACGGCGCCGCTCGGCACGGTCGGGGGTGTTGACCTCGGTCACGACCAGCCCGGCAGCAAGGGCCGCGCGGGCCAGTCCGGTTCCGTAGGAGCTGGTTCCCTCGATCCCGACCGCGCCCACCGCACCGTGCCCGGTCCAGAACTCGACCGCGGCAGCGTACCCGGCAGGAGTCGTGGGTAGCTCCCGATCTGCGACCGGGACCCCGGCCGGGTTCACGACCGCGACGTGGATCGTGTCGGCATGCGTGTCGGCCCCGCCGAACACCACAGTCGAGTCGGCTGACATGATGGACCTGCCTTCTGGTTGGAGGCGCAGGACCGGCCGGGTGGGCAGACAGGACAGTGATCAGGCGCTTCTAGCCAAGCTCCTATGAAGTCATGTCCGCCCGGCCGGGCCCGTCAATGACGGGCCCCGGAAGCCGGGCAGATCACGTAGCAAGACAGTCCACCAGGACGTCAGTCAGTGGCCGAGCCACGACTCCCGAGAGCCGCGAACATCATCACTGTCGGTGGCACCGCCTAGGCTGGTCCCCGTGACAATCCCCGCTCCAGGCAGCTCTTCCATCCGTGTCCGATTCGCGCCCTCACCCACCGGCATGTTCCACGTCGGCAGCGCGCGCTCCACACTGTTCAACTGGGCGGTGGCCAAGCGGCAGGGCGGCACGTTCGTGCTGCGCATCGAGGACACCGACGCCTCGCGCAACAAGCCCGAGTGGGTGGACGGGATCCTCGCGGCGATGGAGTCGCTGGGGATCAGCGCACAGGACCCGGCGTTCGAGGGGCCGTACTTCCAGTCGCAGAACGTCGAGCTGCACCGGCAGGCGGCATCGCGCCTGTTCGAGGCGGGCGCCGCGTACTACTGCGACTGCACGCGCGACGTGCTCGTGGCACGCACGGGCTCGCAGCACGCCGGTTACGACGGGTTCTGCCGCGACCGCGGCCTGGAGTACGCCGAGGGCCGGGCGCTGCGGTTCCGCACACCGGACGACGGCGAGACGCACGTCGTCGACCTGATTCGGGGCAACCCGACGTTCCCGAACGACGCCATCGAGGACTTCGTCATCGCGCGCGGTGACGGCTCGCCGGTGTTCCTGCTGGCCAACGTCGTGGACGACATGGACGAGCGGATCACGCACGTCATCCGCGGCGAGGAGCACCTGCCGAACACGCCCAAGCAGCAGCTCCTGTGGGCGGCGCTCGGCGCGGCACCGCCGGTGTGGGCGCACCTGCCGGTGCTCGTCAACGACAAGCGGCAGAAGCTGTCGAAGCGCCGCGACAAGGTGTCGCTGGAGTCGTTCTTCGACGAGGGCTACCTGCCCGCCGCGATGGTGAACTACCTCATGCTGCTCGGCTGGGCGCCGGGCAACGACGAGGAGATCCTGCCGTTCGACGAGATGGTGAGCCGGTTCCGGATCGAGGACGTGAACTCCTCCCCGGCGTTCTTCGACATCAAGAAGCTCACCGCGTTCAACGGCGAGTACATCCGTGCCCTGAGCGTCGCGGAGTTCACCGAGGCGTGCGGCCCGTGGCTCCACGCCCCGCACGCGCCGTGGACCGAGGAGCAGTTCGACGCGAGCGTGTTCGACGCCGTCGCGCCGCTGGCCCACTCCCGCGTGGCACTGTTGGCCGAGATCACGGCCAACGTCGACTTCCTGTTCCTCGACGCCCCGATCATCGACGAGGACTCCTGGAACAAGGCCATGAAGGCCGGCGCGGGCGAGCTCCTCGCCGACGTCCGCGCGGCTCTGGCCGACACCGCGCTCTCCGGAGCGGCCTGGGCGGCCGAGGCGCTCAAGGACACCGTCACGGTGGTGGGTGAGAAGCACGGCATGAAGCTCGGCAAGGCGCAGGCCCCGGTCCGGGTCGCCGTCACGGGACGCCGGATCGGCCTGCCCCTGTTCGAGTCGCTCGAGGTGCTCGGCCGGGAGCGCACGCTCGCCCGCATCGACGCCGCGCTGACCCGGCTCGCCGAGACGGCGGCGTCGCCGTCTGCCGCCGGGGTGCCGGCGGGAGCGGAGTGACCGGGACCGCTCGCGCCGCGCGCGAGTACCCGCAGGCCCTCCGGGGACCGTGGCACCGGTGGTGGCGGCCGCTGCTCGGGCTGGGCATGATCGGGGCGGGCGTGGTCCTGCTGTTCGGGCTCATGCTCGTGTACGGCGTCGTGTTCATCGTGGCGCAGGCGCTCGGCGTGCAGCTACCGGACCCGTCGTCGATCACCGACGCCTGGTTCGTCACGCCCGCCGGCCTGCTCGTGACCAACCTCGGCCTCGCGCTGGGCATCCCGCTCGCCCTGGTCGCGACGTGGGCGCAGGCCAAGCGGGCCGGACTCGTGTCGTCGGTGGTCGGGCGCGTGCGCTGGCGGCTGCTGCTGGGCGGGCTGGGTCTCTCGCTGCTGCTCCTGGTGCCGCTCACCATCGGCAGCGACCTCCTCCTGACGCAGCTCGGGATGCCGGCAGGGGACATCTCCGGTGGGGGTTCGGACGGCGAAGCCGGTTGGTTGCCGCTCACCCCGGCGGCGGACTGGGCGCTGCTCACCGTCGTGATCCTCCTGACCACGCCGTTGCAGGCCGCCGGAGAGGAGTACTTCTTCCGCGGCTGGCTGTCGCAGTGGATCGGGAGCTGGCTGGGGTGGCGGTGGCTCGCCCTCGTCGTACCCGCCGTCGCGACGGCGATCCTGTTCGCCCTGGCGCACGGCACGCAGAGCCCGTGGCTGTTCGCCGACCGGCTGGTGTTCGGGCTGATCGCGAGCTACCTCGCCTGGCGGACGGGCGGGCTGGAGTGCGCCGTCGCGCTGCACGCGGCGAACAACCTGCTGGCCTTCGGCCTCGCCGTCGCCTACGACGCGCTGGAGGACTCGCTCCTGATCACCGAGGTGGCGCCCGTCGACGGAGCGGTCAGCATCGGCGTCACGCTGGTCACGACGGCCGTGCTGCTGTGGTGGGCACGACGCCGTGACCCGGCCCGGGTCGTGACGGATCCGGCGGCGACCAGGCCAGATGTGACGGGGCCAGACGCGGCTGGAACGTACGCGGCTGGGACAGGCGCGGTCGGGCCAAACGTGACCGGGCCAGACGGGGCCAGGACGTATACGGCCGGGACAGGCGTGGCCGGGACGGACCCCGCCGCCCGCCCCGTGGGCGCGGGATCGATGAGCGCGCGGCCGGCGGAGCCGGGACCGGCCGAGTCCGGCCCGGCACGGGAAGAGTCAGCATGACGGTCGACGGCATCCTGTTCGACGTCGACGACACCCTCGTCGACACCAAGGGGGCCTTCGCGCGGGCGCTCGCGGCCGTGCGGGCCGAGCACCTGCCGCACGTCTCGCCGGATCGGGAACCGGAGATCCTGTCGCACTGGCGTACCGACCCCGGCGGCTACTACAGCCGCTACACCAGGGGCGAGATGGACCACGTGACGCAGCGCCGGCACCGCGCGGCGCTGCTGCACGAGACGTTCGGCGCCGCGCCCGTCACGGAGTCCTCCTTCGAGGCGTGGGACGCGCTGTTCTGGGGCACGTTCGAGCAGTCCTGGACGGCGCACGACGACGCGCGGGCCGCCGTCGACGCCGTCCTCGCCGCGGGTCTCCGCGCGGGCGTGGTGACGAACGCCGCCACCGAGCTGCAGGAGCGCAAGCTGAAGGTCGCAGGGCTCGCCGACCTGCCCGTGCTCGTCGGGGTCGACACCCTGGGCTTCGGCAAGCCGGACCCTCGCGTGTTCCTCGAAGGCGCACGGCGGCTCGGCACGGAACCGTCCCGGACCGCGTACGTGGGCGACGAGCCCACCGTGGACGCGCTGGCCGCCCACGAGGCGGGCCTGACGGGCGTCTGGCTGGACCGCGCGGGCCACCGGCGCGGTCCGGGCTACGGCGCCGGCTTGTCCAGTCGTGCCGGCTCGTCCGGCGGCGCTGGCCCGTCCGACGACGCTGCCCGCGACGCCGTCGGACGCGATCCCCAGGACCCGGAGGCCTTGCGGTCCGCCGGCGTCGTGGTGATCGAGACCCTGGCGGACCTCCCGGCTGCCCTGGGCTACGGCGGTCCCGCGGAACCGGCCGCGAGGGCGTGACGGACGGCACCCCCATTGCGTTTTGCCCACCGTCCGAGGTCAGGTAGTGTTCTCCAGCGGTAAGGCCTCCACAGAATGCCTGTCGGGAACAGGTATGTTCGGGCGGTCGTACCCCCATGGGGTATGGTGTAATTGGCAGCACGAGTGGTTCTGGTCCACTTAGTCTAGGTTCGAGTCCTGGTACCCCAGCGCAGTGTTTGCAGTAGTTCAGGCCCCCATCGTCTAGCGGCCTAGGACGCCGCCCTCTCACGGCGGTAACGCGGGTTCAAATCCCGCTGGGGGTACGCAGGTCCACCGGCTCCGGCCGGCGGACTCGTTCGGGCCCCCATCGTCTAGCGGCCTAGGACGCCGCCCTCTCACGGCGGTAACGCGGGTTCAAATCCCGCTGGGGGTACAGCAGAAAGGCCCGGTCCACGTGGACCGGGCCTTTCGCCGTCAGTGCCCGGGTGCGCCGCTCCGGACCACGGCACCAGTTCGCCCTACTGATCAGGCGCTGATGAGCGGATCGATCGGCGCGGCGTGCCAGCGCGGACGAGTCAGCGGATCTTCGGGTCCTCGCCGCCCTCGATGAACGGGCTGGGCCGCACCTCCGCGTCGTTCCGGTGGGCGGTCGGCCCGCCGGGCACGTGCTCGTCACCTGCGCCGTCGCCGGACCGGCCCGTCGGGCTCCCGCCGCCCGACGTCGAGCCCGTCCTCGACCAGGTCGGTGCCGGGACGTCCACGCTGTCGTCGATCGTGCTGTCCGCGCCGTCCGGGACGGTGCTGCCGGGGGTCGTGCCGTCCGGGGCCGCGGTGCCCCGATCGGCGTCGTTCCGGACCACCGGGATCGCTATGCGCTGGGTCGGGGGATTGCTGCGCCGCCCGATCCGCGGCATGAGCGCGGGCGGCGCAGCCGACGTGGTGGTCTCGGCGGGCGGGGTCGTCTGCGGCAGTGCGTCGGGGTTGGCCTGCGCGGCGGCCTCGGCGTCGGCGGCGTCCGGGTGGAAGAGCGTCGCGATGATGAGGCGGTACCGCGAGTCGGGGTGGGGTATCCAGGTGACGCGGTCGAGTGCCTGGTCCTGCCCGGCCGTCTCGAAGATGAAGGTGCCGTAGCCGAGCATCTGGCCCAGCGGGGTGCGCTCGTAGCCGAGGTCGGTCACCTTCTCCGACGGCATCATCGCCACGCGGTGGACCAGGAACCCGGTGAGCAGCAGCAGCCGACGGTCGGTCATGACGAACCACTCGGCCCGCCACGACAGCCACTTGTACAGGAGCCGTGCGGCCAGGGCGAGGAACGGCAGCCACAGCCACGCCATCCCCTCGCGGACGTCCGGGTCCACGGCGACCAGGACGGACACGACCAGGACGAACGCCCCGGCCGTCGTGAGAATCGGCTCCCACAGCATCGCCCAGTGCCGGTGCGTGGCGATGATGATCTTCTCGTTCGCGAGGATGTAGCGCTGCAGGGCGCGGTTGCGGATCACGAAGTCCGCGGTGGCGCTCATGCGAGTCTCCCCGGAAGTGCGGTCGGATGAATTCGGCCCCGATATTGTCGAGTCTCGCCGCCGACCCTACGCCGTCAGCGGCCGATCGACCCGGTGAAGAGCTCCTCGAAGAACGTGCCGATGTTCGCGATGGCTCCCCAGATGACGTCCCAGAGGGCGAGCACGATGTCGGCGGAGCGCTCGGGGTCGTTGATGATCGAGTACAGCAAGAAGATCACCACGAGCCAGATGATGATGAGCCTCACCCTCTGTGGCATCAGATTCCTCACGACGTGGGCGCGTGCGCCCCTGGTGTGCACACGTCTCGCACGAGGGTACTTACATGACCCGGACCTGGGGAATCACCTGCCCCGGCGTGGCGAACCAACACTCACGGACCGCTCACTCGCCGCACACTCGCTGCGCACCGGTCAGGTCGAGGCGGCCCCGGCGCGGGCCGGCTACTCGCCGGACCGGTGCAGTACCTCGGTGAGCTTGTTCGCGGCGGCGACGACGGCGGCCGAGTGCAGCCGGCCGGGTTGCCGGGACAGCCGCTCCACAGGACCGGACACGCTGACCGCCGCCACGACCCGGCCCGACGGCCCGCGCACGGGCGCCGAGACCGATGCTACCCCGAGTTCACGCTCCGAGACCGACTGGGCCCAGCCCCGGCGTCGGACGCCGGAGAGGATGGTGGCCGTGAACGTGGCGTCGCGCAGGCCGCGGTGCAGGCGGTCCGGCTCCTCCCAGGCGAGGAGCACGTGCGCCGCGGAGCCCGCGCTCATGCTGAGCGTCGCGCCGACGGGGATGGAGTCGCGCAGGCCGACCGGCCGCTCGGCCGCGGCGACGCACACGCGGTGGTCGCCCTGCCGGCGGTAGAGCTGCGCGCTCTCGCCCGTGTGGTCGCGCAGCGCGATGAGCACGGGGTTCGCGGCCGCCAGCAAGCGGTCCTCGCCGGCGGCCGTGGCCAGCTCGTTGAGGCGTGGACCCAGCACGAAACGGCCCTGCATGTCGCGGGCAACGAGACGGTGGTGCTCGAGCGCCACGGCCAGGCGGTGCGCCGTCGGGCGAGCCAGGCCGGTGGAGGAGACGAGCTGCGCCAGGGTGGCCGGGCCGGCCTCGAGTGCCCCGAGGACGGACGCCGCCTTGTCCAAGACGCCGACTCCGCTAGTATCGTCCATACCGCGATATTGCCGTCTCGGAACGTGAGATTGCAAGTCGAGGCCTAAAGTTGTTCCTGACGAGGAGGCGAACCGCAATGGCCGGCACGCTGGCAGAGAAGGTCTGGGAAGCGCATCTGGTGCGCCGAGGCGAGGGCGGCTCGCCCGATCTTCTCTACATCGACCTGCACCTGGTGCACGAGGTCACGAGCCCCCAGGCGTTCGAAGGGCTGCGCCTCGCCGGACGGCAGGTGCGACGGCCCGACCTCACGATCGCGACCGAGGACCACAACACTCCCACGCTCGACATCGACCGGCCGATCGCCGACGCGACGAGCCGGACGCAGATCGAGACGCTCCGCGCCAACGCCAGGGAGTTCGGCGTCCGCCTGCACAGCCTCGGCGACGCCGACCAGGGCATCGTGCACCAGGTGGGACCCCAGCTCGGGCTGACCATGCCGGGCCTTACCGTGGTCTGCGGCGACTCGCACACCTCGACGCACGGCGCGTTCGGTGCGCTCGCCTTCGGCATCGGCACGTCCGAGGTCGAGCACGTGCTGGCCACGCAGACGCTGCCGCTCGCGCCGTTCAAGACCATGGCGGTCACGGTCAACGGCACGCTGCCCCCTGGCGCGACCTCGAAGGACATCATCCTGGCGATCATCGCCAGGATCGGCACCGGCGGGGGGCAGGGCTACGTGCTCGAGTACCGCGGCGAGGCGATCCGGGCGCTGTCGATGGAAGCCCGCATGACCATCTGCAACATGTCGATCGAGGCCGGCGCCCGTGCCGGCATGATCGCGCCGGACGAGACCACGTTCGAGTACCTCAAGGGCCGCCCGCACGCGCCGGAGGGCGCGGACTGGGACGCGGCGGTCGAGTACTGGAAGACCCTCCGGTCCGACGACGACGCGCAGTTCGACGCCGAGGTCGTGCTCGAGGCGGCCGATCTGGAGCCGTTCGTCACCTGGGGCACCAACCCGGGCCAGGGCCTGCCGCTGTCGGCGTCGGTGCCGGTCCCGGCGGACATCGCCGACGAGTCCGAGCGCGTCGCCGCGGAGCGGGCCCTGGAGTACATGGGCCTGGACGCCGGCACGCCGCTGCGCGACATCCACGTGGACACGGTGTTCATCGGCTCCTGTACCAACGGGCGCATCGAGGACCTGCGGTCCGTCGCGAAGGTCGTCAAGGGTCGCAAGAAGGCCGACTCCGTGCGGGTGCTCGTGGTGCCGTCGTCGGCGCGCGTGCGGCTGCAGGCCGAGGCCGAGGGCCTCGACGTGATCTTCAAGGAGTTCGGCGCCGAGTGGCGCAACGCCGGGTGCTCGATGTGCCTCGGCATGAACCCGGACCAGCTCGCGCCGGGGGAGCGGTCGGCGTCCACATCGAACCGCAACTTCGAGGGGCGGCAGGGCAAGGGCGGGCGCACCCACCTGGTCTCCCCGCTGGTCGCCGCGGCGACGGCGGTACGGGGCACGCTGTCGAGCGTCGGCGACCTGGACCTGCCGGACGGCGTCGACCTCACCACGTTCGACGGCACGCCGCTCGACGGCGTCGGGGCGCCGCCGGTGGGCGAGTTCGTCGTCGACCTGCCGATGCCCGCCCTGCCGACCGCCGCCGGGCGCTGAGAGGACCGCTGACCATGGAGAAGTTCACCACCCACACCGGCGTCGGCGTGCCGCTGCGGCGCAGCAACGTCGACACCGACCAGATCATCCCCGCCGTGTACCTCAAGCGGGTCACGCGCACCGGGTTCGAGGACGCGCTGTTCGCCGCCTGGCGGGGCGACCCGTCGTTCGTGCTCAACCAGGAGGCCTACTCCGCGGGCTCGGTGCTCGTGGCCGGGCCGGACTTCGGCACCGGCTCCTCGCGCGAGCACGCGGTCTGGGCGCTCAAGGACTACGGGTTCCGCGTGGTGCTGTCCTCGCGGTTCGCCGACATCTTCCGCGGCAACTCGGGTAAGCAGGGCCTCGTCACGGGCATCGTCTCGCCCGAGGACATCGAGATCCTGTGGAAGATCCTCGAGACCAAGCCGGGCACGGAGGTGACCGTCGACCTGGAGGCGAGGACCGCCACGGCCGACGACGTCACCGTCCCGTTCCAGATCGACGACTACACGCGGTGGCGGCTCATGGAGGGGCTCGACGACATCGGCCTCACCCTGCAGCACGCCGACGACATCGCGGCGTTCGAGAAGACCCGGGAGCCGTGGCGCCCGAAGACGCTGCCCGCCCGACACCTGCCGGCCGTCGAGATCCAGGCGGCACGTCCGGTCTAGCTCGACAACGTCGGCGGGCCCTGGCGCACCTTCTCCAGCAGGAGCTCCGGGGTCACCGTCACCGGGTCCCACCACGAGTCGATCCACCAGGTGGCTCCGGCGTCGGCCATGGCCTGGGCCTGGTCGGCAGCCTCGGCCGGGTCGGGTGAGAGCTTGCCCTGCGCGACGACGTCGAACGGGCCGTCGGATGCCCGCTCGACGTCGTCGCGGTGCTCCTTGAGCCAGGCCGCCAGGCCGGCGATGCTGTCCGCCTCCGGCTCGTCCGCCGTGCCGCGTAGCTGCGGGACTATCCCGTCCCAGCGCAGCGTGCGCCGCAGGTTCTTGACCGGCGGGCGCTCCGCGTCCCAGACGCCGACCGGCCAGACCGGGATGCGGCCGTTGACCGGCGGCTCGGGAAAGCGGAACGGGCCCGTCGTGACGTGCTCGCCCTTGAACTCGAACTCCTCGCCGGACCAGGACTGCTCCAGCCAGGCCAGGTTCTCGTCCAGCAGGCCTGCCCGCTCCTTCAGGCCGGTGGCCTGCCCCGGGACCGAGGTGAAGCCGCGGTCGTCGGTCACGCCGACGCCGACCGGCAGCACGAGGCGGCCGCCCGAGAGGCGGTCCACCGTGAGCGCCCGCTGCGCGAGCTCCCACGGCCGGTGCCGGGGCGGGGCGAACACCATCGCGCCGAGCGTGACTCGCTCGGTCACCGTCGCGGCGGCCGCGAGCACCGCGAACGGGTCGTACACCGGCATGGCCCATTCACCGCTCAGGTTGACGGCGTCCCACGTGAAGAATCCGTCCCAGCCGTGGTCCTCGATCTCCCTGGCGAGGGCGACGTGCTGATCGATCGAGCCGAAGCTGCTGATGAAACCGAACCTCATACTGTTCCTCCGTGGATCCCGAGAACCGTTCTGCCGTCACGCTACGCCGGACCACTGACAGTGATGATGTTCGCGGCTCTCGGGAGTCGTGGCTCGGCCACTGACTGACGTCCTGGTGGACTGTCTTGCTACGTGATCTGCCCGGCTTCCGGGGCCCGTCATTGACGGGCCCGGCCGGGCGGACATGACTTCATAGGAGCTTGGCTAGAAGCGCCTGATCACTGTCCTGTCTGCCCACCCGGCCGGTCCTGCGCCTCCAACCAGAAGGCAGGTCCATCATGTCAGCCGACTCGACTGTGGTGTTCGGCGGGGCCGACACGCATGCCGACACGATCCACGTCGCGGTCGTGAACCCGGCCGGGGTCCCGGTCGCAGATCGGGAGCTACCCACGACTCCTGCCGGGTACGCTGCCGCGGTCGAGTTCTGGACCGGGCACGGTGCGGTGGGCGCGGTCGGGATCGAGGGAACCAGCTCCTACGGAACCGGACTGGCCCGCGCGGCCCTTGCTGCCGGGCTGGTCGTGACCGAGGTCAACACCCCCGACCGTGCCGAGCGGCGCCGTCGGGGCAAGTCCGACCCGCTAGACGCCTACGCCGCCGCCCGCGCGGTCGCCACCGGGCGGGCGGCAACTCCCGTCAAGGGCGAGCAGATCGCCGGGATACGGGCGCTGCTGGTCGCCCGCCGGTCGGCGATCAAGGCCGCGACCGCCACGATGAACCAGATCCACCAGCTCCTGATCACTGCCCCCGACCCGGTCCGTGCCACGTATCGCGACCTGGACAAGGACACCCTGATCACGGCCCTAGCCAGGACGCGCCCCACCGCCTGCGACCCGGTCACCAGCGCGGTCCTGACAGCGTTTCGGACCCTCGCCCGCAGGCACCAGGCCCTGACCAAGGACGCCCGCGAACTCGAGGCCGCGCTCGACCCGCTGGTCACGACCGCCAACCCAGCACTGCGTGCCGCCTACGGCGTCGGGCCGATCACCGCCGCTCAGCTGCTGATCACCGCGGGAGGCAACCCGGAACGGCTACGCACCGAGGCATCCTTCGCCGCCCTGTGCGGCGCGGCGCCCGTGCCCGCCTCGTCCGGCAAGACCACCCGCTACCGCCTCTCACGCGGCGGCGACCGGCAGGCAAACAACGCGCTGCACCGCATCGCCCTACGACGAGTGCAGGACCAACCCGCCACCAAGGCCTACGCCGACCGGCAACGCCAGGCCGGCAAGACCGACAAGGACATCCAGCGCAAGCTCAAACGCGCCATCGCCCGAGAGATCTTCCACTGCCTGACCGGTCACATCACCCTGCCCGACATCACCGACCTACGGCCCCTGCGCCAGTCCAAGACCATCACCATCACCACCGCCGCGAACCACTTCGGCCTCTGGCCAGCCGCCATCTCCCGCCTCGAACGAGGCCTCACCCGCAACGACGACCTCGCCACCGCCTACCGCCACTGGCTCCTCACCACTTGACAGCGGATAGGAGCATCACGGTTAGGGTGAGGCCCGTGACCAGCGCGAGCGCGACAACCCCGATCGTGGAGATGTGGACCGACGGTGCCTGCAAGGGCAACCCGGGTCTGGGCGGCTGGGGCGCGCTGCTGCGGTCCGGCGAGCACGAGAAGGAGCTGTTCGGCGGGGAGAAGGTCACGACGAACAACCGCATGGAGCTCACCGCCGTCGTCGAGGCGCTGCGGGCGCTCAAGGCGCCCAGCGTGGTCACCGTCCACGTCGACTCCTCGTACGTGATGAACGGGATGAAGACCTGGATCGCCGGCTGGAAGCGCAACGGCTGGAAGACGGCGGCCAAGCAGCCGGTCAAGAACGTCGACCTCTGGCAGGCGCTCGACGCCGAGGTGGCCAAGCACGAGGTGAGCTGGGTCTGGGTGCGGGGGCACGCCGGCGACCCCGGCAACGAGCGTGCCGACGCGCTGGCGAACAAGGGCGTCGACAGCGTGCGCTGAAGCATGGCGTACGTCGCCTGTTCCTCAAGAATTCACTTGGGCGACAAACCTGCTGGTGCGCACCGTGCGGCCCGGCATTTCGCCCGAAAGTGGGCGTGTAGCGGCTGATGCCGCCCCTCGCCGCACCCCTAGCATGGCGGTGTCCGTCTCGACGCATTTCCTCTGGAAAGGGAACGGTGTCCAGCATGCCTGATTTCATCAACAACATCTTTCATCGACCGGCCAACGACGCGCCCGCCGATGGCAACGCACCTGCCGACGTGATCGACCCGACCGAGAACCCCGTCACCGGCGACGGCGAGGGTTCGGTCGCTACCGACGAGACGCCGTCCGCGCAGCCGGGCGACGACCAGACGACCACTGCGGAGCCGACCGACACGGCTGGCGTCGACCCGGCCGAGGGCGATGTCGCCGCGGCTGACCCGGCGGCCGACTCCAGTGAGCCGGGCTCCGTGGAGGCTGACTCCGTGGAGGCTGGTTCGGACCAGACCGGTCTGGACGAGGTGAGCTCGGACGAGGCCGGTTCGGACGAGGCGAGTTCGGAGGTCGGTTCTGCCGAGGCCGGTTCGGAGGAGGCGGGTTCGGACGGCGACGGCGCGGTCGTGTCCGAGACGCCCTGGAGCGACGCGGCAGCGACCAACTCGGCCGAGACGGAGTCGTCTGAGGCCGAATCGACCGGGCTTGACGCGGCGACCGATGTGGCCGAGGCCGAGTCGACCGAGTCCGACACGGTGGCGACGGACACGGCTGGGGACGTGGCGACCGAGGGCGACACCGCCGAGTGGACGGACGCCCCCGGCCTCGGGGACACCGTCGACTCCGACGCCACTGACACGGCGGACGTCACCGACGGCGAGGACGCGTCCGGTCTGGACGAGGCCGCATCTGAGGACACGGCCGAGGCGGCCGACGGGACCGAGTCGGCTGGTCTGGGAGGTGGCGTCGAGTCCGCCGAGCCCGCGGAGACCGCCGCGATCGACGAGACCGGCGAGACGGTCACCGACGAGGTGACCGACGGCGAACCGGTCGCCAGCGAGGCTGCCGCCGCCGAAGCGGTCGGCGACGTGGCTGCCGGCGAGGATGCCGACAGCGACGGGGCCGACAGCGAGGCCGCTGGCAGCGACAGTGTCGATGGCGTGGCCGCCGACAGCGACCCGGCTGACGTAGCTGTGGACAGCGACGCGGCAGAGAGCGACCCGGCTGACGCAGCCGCCGACACCGACACGCCCGGCACCGACGCGCCCGCAGACACCGACGCGCCCGCCGCCGTCGTCGTCGACGAAGCAGCCGGTGCCACCGCTGCCGGCGAGGTTGCCGAGGGTGCCGCGCCCGCCGCAGCGGCGCGGGCCGCTGCGCACGCGCGCGGGCGTACGACGGTGGACGACGCGGTCCTGACGAAGGTCGTCCGTGCCGTTGCCGGCACGGTGGACGGCGTGCACAGCCTCGACGAGGCGGGCACGTCGGCCGAGGTGTCCGAGGACGTCGCGACGATCACCGTGGTGCTCGTGGCCGAGTACGGCCACCCGGTCAGAGCGCTGGCCGAGGAGGTCCGGGCGAAGGTGATCGAGGCGGTCGAGCAGTACGTGGGTCACGACGTCGATGCGGTGGACGTCACGGTCAGCGACATCCACCTGTCCGACCTCTGAGACGGGGCCGGGCCGGGGAGCCGCGTGCCAGCGACGGCGGGCGGCGTCCCCGGTCCGGCGGTCCCGGCGAGACGGACGTCACGTCACGCGAATCTGATCGCACTAATAGGCTGGGGTCCATGGCTTCCCACTACGACGTCGTACTCCTCGGCGCGGGCCCCGGCGGCTACGTCGCCGCCATCCGCGCTGCCCAGCTCGGTAAGTCCGTTGCGATCATCGAGGAGAAGTACTGGGGTGGTGTCTGCCTCAACGTGGGCTGCATCCCCTCCAAGGCTCTGCTTCGCAACGCAGAGCTGGCCCACATCTTCACCCACCAGCAGGACCTCTTCGGCATGTCCGGGGACGTCACGTTCGACTTCGGGAAGGCCTTCGACCGCTCGCGCACGGTCGCGGACGGGCGCGTCAAGGGCGTGCACTTCCTCATGAAGAAGAACAAGATCACCGAGTACGACGGCCGTGGCACGTTCCGCGACGCCAACACCATCGAGGTGGCCCTCAACAAGGGCGGCACCGAGACCGTGACCTTCGACAACGCGATCATCGCGACCGGCTCCGAGGTGCGCCTGCTGCCCGGCGTCGAGCTGTCCGACAACGTGGTCACCTACGAGAAGCAGATCCTCACCCGTGAGCTGCCCAAGTCGATGGTCATCGTCGGCGCCGGCGCCATCGGCATGGAGTTCGGCTACGTCCTGAAGAACTACGGCGTGGACGTCACGATCATCGAGTTCCTGGACCGCGCGCTGCCGAACGAGGACGCGGACGTCTCCAAGGAGATCGCCAAGCAGTACAAGAAGCTCGGCATCAACGTGCTGACGTCGACCGCCGTCCAGACCGTGAAGGACGACGGCTCGTCGGTCACCGTCTCGTACAAGGGCGTCAAGGACGACAAGCCGGGCGAGATCGTGGTGGACAAGGTGCTCATGGCGGTCGGGTTCGCGCCGAACGTCAGCGGGTTCGGGCTCGAGAGCACCGGCGTGCAGCTCACCGAGCGCGGCGCCATCGCCATCGACGACTACATGCGCACCAACGTGCCGCACATCTACGCCATCGGCGACGTCACGGCCAAGCTCATGCTGGCGCACGTCGCGGAGGCGCAGGGCGTCGTCGCCGCCGAGACCATCGCGGGGGCCGAGACGCAGACGCTGGGCGACTACCGCATGATGCCGCGCGCGACGTTCTGCTCGCCGCAGATCGGGTCGTTCGGCCTCACGGAGCAGCAGGCACGGGACGAGGGCTACGACGTGAAGGTCGCGACCTTCCCGTTCATGGCCAACGGCAAGGCGCACGGCCTGGGCGACCCGACGGGCTTCGTGAAGCTGGTCGCGGACGGCAAGTACAACGAGATCCTCGGCGCGCACATGATCGGCCCGGATGTCTCGGAGCTCCTGCCGGAGCTGACGCTGGCCCAGAAGTGGGACCTGACGGCGGACGAGCTGGCGCGGAACGTGCACACGCACCCGACGCTGTCGGAGGCGCTGCAGGAGTCGATCCATGGGATTGCTGGGCACATGATCAACTTCTGAGACCGGCTTGTCGGGCTCTCCGGAGTGGTCAGGGCCCGGATCTGCGGAATTCCGCGGGTTCGGGCCTCTTCGCGTGCCGGGGTGTCGTGGATACCTATGGGCGTGAACGGTCGAAATTGCCGCCACCTGTGGCACGGGGGTGGCACGACCACGGATACGAGCCAGCAGGTTCGGGTCCGTTACGGAATGCGAGCGGGGCAGGCGTGGTTGGTGGCTGTCAAGTCGGCAAGCATGGGAGGGCGCGATGCGCGCAGCGGTTGTTAAGAACCCCGGTCCGGTTGATCGTCTGGAGATCGCGGACCTGCCGGAGCCTTCACCGGGGCCGGGAGAGCTGTCGATCGACGTCGCGTACGCTGGCGTGGGCTTTGTAGACACGTTGTTCCGCTCGGGTGCCTTCGATGTGCCAACGCCGTTCACACCGGGCATCGAGGTCACAGGGCATGTGCGCGAGGTCGGAGCGGGTGTCGTCGGACTCGAGCCAGGCCAGCCGGTGGCTGCATTGCTCAACGACTTCGGCCGGGGCAGCCGGGCGGGTGGGTACGCCGAGGTCGCTGTGGCCCACTCCGCGATGGTGAGCCCCTTGCCTGACGGGGCCGATCTGGCTCGCCTCGCCGCCGTCCTGGTCAACGGCGTCACCGCCTGGATCGCCCTGCACGACCTGGCCAGGCTCAGCGTCCACGACGACGTCCTCGTGCTTGGCGCCAGCGGTGGTCTGGGCAGTATTGCCGGGCGCATTGCCGCGATTCACCCGGCACGTACCGTGACCGGAGTCTTCGGCCGCGACCCGGACCGGCCTTCCGCCACCAGCCCGTGGACGCGAACCATCAGGGCCGACGAGCTCGATACCGTCGTGCCGGACGGGGCGGACATCGTCATCGATCCCGTCGGCGGCGCACTGGGCAGCCGCGCCTACGAGCTGCTGGCCCCGTTCGGCCGGCTGATCGCGCTCGGAAATGCCAGCGGCCACGATCATCCTGTCTCGGCCAACTCGGCCTGGCTGGGCTCCAGGCAGATGCTCGGCCTCAGCGTGGGCGGCGTGGCGCATCTCGTCCCTGACCGCGTCAGCGCGGCCCTGTCCGCAATCGTCGGCCTGATGCATCGTGACGTGCTGCGCGAGGCGCCTCCCGCCGTCCTGCCACTGGACCAAGCGGCCGACGCCCACCGCGCTCTGGAACAGCGAAGGGCGCCCGCCAAGACCGTGCTCGCAGTTCGCTGACCCAGGGGCTGCCTGTGAACGCGTCCCCGATGAACGCGGCGTAGGCCATGTGTCATGGCGTCGTAGTCGGTGCGGACCGTCGAGGGGTGCTCGGAGGACGTCACACCGGGCAGGTAGTAGCCACCGCCTCGCCCACTCCGACCACCCTGGCCCGCGTCACGAGGCCGTCAACCGTGTCGAGTGTGATTCACATGCTCGAGAGGCACACGTAGCCTTGAGACCTGTCCGCATGCGAGGGAGTCGCTGATGGCTGGTCTGTGGGGTAGGAAGTCTCGCGCGAAGAGCTGGAAGCGCGGCCTGTGGGGAAGCACGACGAAGGGGCGCAGCCAGAACCTGGCCAAGAGGCTGTGGGGGAGCAGCAAGCGCCGCAAGGGCGGCCTCTGGTAGACGCACGCGCCACAGCCGGACAACCCCGTCAGGGCCCCTCGTCGAAGGCCGCCACCATGTGGGCGAGTTGTGCCTCGAGCTCGTGCGGCGTGCGCACATCGCCGGCCACCCCCGGCCGCTTCTCCCACGGCGCGGGGCCGCCCGGCCTCCGGTAGGCGACGCCCCGCGCATCGAGGCGTCCGAGGTGGACGGCGAGCCGTTCGAGGAACTCGCCGTCGTCCTTCTCGCCCGTCGACCACAGCGCCTCGGCCAGCGCCGCCACGCGCGGGAACGCCATGTACTCCAGCACCCGCCTGGAGTCGATGTGCTCGGTCCACAGACTCGCCTGGGCGCCGAGCAGCACCCCCGCGCCGAGCAGCACCGCCGGCGCGCCGTCGTCCGGCACGGCCGCACCAGGCACGGCCGCACCAGGCACAGCCGTACCGTACGCAGCGGCCGGGTCGAAACCGTAGACGTCGAGCAGAGTGGTCACGGTCCCGGTCGGGATGGGCTCGTCCGGGTCGTCGGACTGCCGGTAGTCCAGATAGACGCGGTCCGCGGGGGAGGAGACGACGTCGTACCCGCGTTGCGTTCCGACCTGCACCCCGCGCTCGCCGCGCCAGGAGGCGACGACGACGCCCGGCACGTCGGGCCCCTCCAGTACCTCGTCCCAGACCATGGCGCGACGACCGCGCCGGCCGAGGTGCTCGGCGAGGCGGGCCACCAGCCAGTTGTGCAGCTCGGCGTCGGTCGCCCCGCCGAGCTCGGCCCGCCGCGCGGCCACGCGCGCGTCGTCCGCCCAGCGCCGCTTGGGCGACTCGTCGCCGCCCAGGCACACGACAGGTGCGGGGAACAGGGCCACGACCTCGTCGAGGATGTCGCACAGGGCGGCGACCGTCGCGTCGTCCACGCTGAGCACGTGGTCGGAGATTCCCCAGCGCGTCCACACCTCGGGGGCGAGCGGTCTCCCGTCCGGTCCGACGTCGAGACCGGCGCCGAGCGCCGGGTAGGCCGCGACGAGCGCCTGGACGTGGCCCGGGAGCTCGATCTCCGGGACGACGGTCACGAACCGGTCGGCGGCGTACGAGACGAGCTGCGCGATGTCCGCCCGGGTGTACCACCCGCCGTGCGGACGGCCGTCCCCCGGCGCGTCCTCGCCGGCGCCGACCTGCGACTCGCGGCGCCATCCGCCCACCTCGGTGAGCCGGGGGTAGCCGGAGATCTCGACGCGCCAGCCCTGGTCGTCGGTGAGGTGGAGGTGGAGCGTGTTGATGCGGTGCATCGCGAGCAGGTCCACGAACCGCAGCAGGTCGTCGATCGGCAGGAAGTGCCGCGCGACGTCGAGCAGGACGCCCCGCCATGCGAAGCGCGGCGCGTCCTCGACGACGCCGCACGGCAGGTCCCAGGGTCCGTCGCCCACCCGGGCGCGGGCGAAGACCTGCGGTGGGAGGAGCTGGCGCACGGCCTGCAGCCCATGGAACACGCCGGCGGGACCTCCGCCGCGCAGGGTGAGGTGGGTCGTCGTGATGTCGAGGACGAAGCCCTCCGCGGGGAGCGCGGGATCGAGGCCGAGCCGGATCGTCGCCTCGGCGAGCGGCGCCGGGTGCAGCCCGAGCCCGCACGCGGCGCCCAGCTCCGCCCGGAACCAGCCCGCCACGCGCTGCAGCTCGTCCGGCGCGCCGATAGTCGAGGCGGCGTCCAGGCGGAGCACGCCCGGCGCGGGTGCGCGCCGTCGGGGCCGGGGGAGGAGGGCGGGCGTGCCGCTCATCCCTTCACCGCCCCGGCCGTGAGCCCTCCGGTCACCCGGTTCTGCAGCACCGCGAACACCAGGAGCACGGGGAGCATGAACAGCGTCGCCGCGGCCATGGTCGCCCCCCAGTCGGTGCCGAAGGTGTTGCCGAACGACGACAGCCACACGGGCAGGGTGCGCTGGTCCTGGTGCTTGATGATGAGCGTGTTCGCGAAGGCGAACTCGTTCCACGCCGTGATGAAGCCGAACAGCGACGTGGACAGCAGGCCCGGCGCGAGCAGCGGGAAGACGATGCGCCGGAACGCCGTCACGTGCGAGCAGCCGTCCACGCGCGCCGCCTCCTCGAGCTCGACCGGGATGGCTTCGAGGAAGCCCCGGAGGGTGAGCACGGTGAACGGCAGGGTGAGGACGACGTAGACGACGAGGAGGGTCGCGAGCTGGTCGAGCGCTCCGGCGTCGCGCATCACCACGTACATCGGGATGAGCAGGGCCTCCCACGGCGCCATCTGCGCGGCGAAGACGACCACCACGAACGCGCGGCGACCGGTCCAGCGCAGGCGTGCGACGGCGAACGCGGCGAGCGCCGCGACCACGAGCGCGACGAGGACGGACCCGATCGTGACGAGCAGGCTGTTGCGCCAGAAGGACCAGAAGCCGTCCGCCGCGAAGGCCGTGGCGAAGTGGGCGAACGTCAGGGTGCCCGGCCAGAGCTGCGGGGTCTCGGACTGGATGTCCGGTGTCGGCTTGAGCGCCGTGGTCACCATCCAGTAGACGGGGAAGAGCGAGGCGAGGAGCGTGGTCACGGCCGCGGCCGCGAGGGCGGCACGTGTCCAGGGGCGCGGGGTCATCGGTCGGCCTCCTGACGCAGGGACTGGCGGAAGTAGACGAGGAGCAGCACGGTGAGCACGAGGACGGTGACCAAGGAGACCGCGCCGGCGAGGTCGTAGCGGTTGAGCGTCTGGGCGACTTGGTACGCGTAGACGGGCAGCGTGGTGGTGGCGTCGTTCGGGCCGCCCTCGCTGATGGCCCAGATCTGTACGAAGCACTTGAAGACCCAGATCACCTCGAGCGACGTGATCAGGCCGAACAGCCGCCGCAGCACCGGGAACGTGATGCGGCGGAACAGCGCCCACCCGGACGCGCCGTCGATCCGCGCGGCCTCGAACAGCTCGGCGGGGACCGTCGTCAGGCCGGCGTAGAGGGTGAGAGCGGCGAACGGGACCGACTGCCAGACGATGAGCGCCACGATCAGCGCGAACGTCGCGCCGCCGTCGGCGAGCCAGGAGTAGCCCTCGAACTGCTCCAGGCCGAGCCGCACGAGCACCCAGTTGACGACGCCGAACCGCGACTGGAAGAGCCACTGCCACACGGTCGTGGCCGCGATGACCGGCATCGCCCACACCACCACGAGGCCGGTCATCACGGCGACGCGCAGGACCCGGCCCAGGCGGGCGAGCAGGAGCGCGACGAGCGTGGACAGGACCATGATGAGCACGACGTTCACCGCGGTGAACGCGAGGGTGCGGGCCACGACCTCCCAGAACACCCGGTCGGCGAACAGCTCGCGGTAGTTCGCCAGGCCCACGAACGCCGGGCCGCCCTGGACGAGCTCGCGCAGCCCGAACTGCTGGAACGACATGACGACGTTGCGCACCACCGGGTAGCCGAGGACGGCCCCGATGAGCAGGACCGTCGGCGCGACGAGCAGGTAGGGCCAGAACGACGCCCGGCGTCCGCGGGCGGCCTCGACGGTCACGTGGTCTCCCCGGGTCAGCCGGCGCCGAGCGCGGACGTGATGGCCTCGGAGGCAGCGGTAGCGGCCTCCTGCGGGTCGGCTCCGGTGAGGGCCTGGGTCATGTAGTTCTTGATCGGGTTGTTCGCCTCGACGGCCGCCCACGCGGGCGAGTTCGGGGTCGCGTGGCCGTTCCGCGCGCCCACGGCCATCGCCGCCGCCCCCGGGTCGTCCGCGAGCACGTCGGCAAGGGTGGTCTTGTTGGGCACGTAGCTCATCGCGACGGCGAGCTTCTCCTGCCACTCGTCCCCGGCGAGCGCCGCGACGAACGTGTACGCCTCGTCGGGGTGCGGCGCGGCGACCGGGATGACCAGGTCGGACCCGCCGGTGAAGACGGCTCCCGGCTCGTCGGCCGTCTTGCCCGGTACCGGGAAGTAGCCGATCTTGCCTTCGAGCTCCGGGTTCGCCTCGACGATCTGGCGCCCCGCACCCGGCGTGGCGATGATCTGCGCGACGTTCCCGGCGGAGAACACGTCGACCTGGGGCGGGTTGGCCTCGTCGGAGTCCTTGGGCCCCTTGCCCAGCGCCTGGAGCTCCGCATAGAAGTCCATGCCGGCGAGCGCCTCCGGCGTGTCGAGCGCCCCCTTCCAGACCTCGCCGTCCTGGACGGCGAGGTCGCCGCCCTCGTCCCAGACGAACCCGGCGAGGGCGTACCAGTTCTGGCCGGGCAGGTAGATGCCCTGGACGTCGCCCGAGTTCAGGGCGGTCGTCGTGGCGATCCACTCGGCGCGGGTGGCCGGGAGCTCGGTGATCCCAGCGGCCTCGAAGAGCTCGGTGTTGTACACGACCACCCGGTTGGCGGCGTAGTAGGGGATGCCGTACTGGGCGTCGCCGATGCGGCCCGGCTCGGCGAGCCCGGGGATCCAGTCCTCGCCGCCGAGCTCGGCGACCTTGTCGCTCAGGTCGGTCAGGCCGCCGCTCGCGGCGTACTGCGCGACCTGGGTGTTGCCGACCTCGATGACGTCGGGAGCGTCGTCGCTCGCGATGGCGGACACGACGCGCTGGCCGATCCCGTCCCACTCCTGGATCTGCACGTTCACATCGATGCCGGGGTTGTCCGCCTCGAAGTCGGCGACGAACTCGTCGAGGAAGGCGTCGGTCACGCTGTCGCGCATGAGCCAGACGTCGATGGTCGCGGCGTCGCCGGACGGGTCCTCGCTCGCGTCCGACGTGCACGCCGCGAGCGACGCGGCGAGCCCTGCCGCCAGGGTGACGGCGGCGAATCGGTGTTTCCTCACGGTCACCTCGCTGGTGTTTGTTTACCACTGGTAAGTTTTCGGCCGGTTGCGGGGCCGCGTCGACCACCTGGTCGCGGGCACGGGAGCTCGGCTCCGGCCGGGGCGGGCGCCAGGCGGCCGCCCCGGCCGGAGCCGAACGGGGGAGCGGTCAGGGCACGGTGTCGATGTGGGTCACGGAGTCCGCCCGGTACCCGCTCACTTCGGCCTGGACCTGTGCCGGGGTCAGCACCTGGCCCTGCGCGAAGTACACGTAGTCGACCCGCTGGTCGTACGCCCGGGGCGTGCTGCTGCCGACCAGGCCGCCGGAGATGATCCAGTGGTTGAAGTTGATCGACATCGGCGTCTCGGGCAGGTACGGCTGACCGTGGGTGGCGAAGAGCCTGCCGTCCACGTAGTACCGGATGAGCTGCTGGTCGACGGTGACCACCAGGTCGTGCCAGCCGGCGAAGCTCGCCCGCTCCTCGGTGTGGGTGTTGACCGCCTCCCAGGGATCGGGCCGGTAGGTCTCCCACGACGTCGTGTAGAGGATGTTCGCCGGCTCACCCCAGCCGCCGTTGGGCAGGTACTCGAAGTCGAGCTCGCCGTAGTTCGGGTCCATGGGCGCGTCGAGGGGGGTGATGGTGAAGAACGTCTGCACCATGTGGTCGCCGTCGGGGCCGGAGCGCGGGGCGTCGGTGAACCGGACCCGGGCGGCGTAGGTGCCGGTGGTGAACTTCCGCTGGTGGTACAGCTCCGACTGGCGCGTGCCGGACGGCGTCCCGTTCGTGCTGGTCTCGAGGTTCATCACGGCGTTGCCGCTCTCCACGGGGAACGTGATGTTCTCGGGCGCCCAGACCACGCCGGAGGCTCCGGGGCCTCCGGAGCCGGACCGCACGGTCCAGCCGCGCTGGGACAGGCGCGGGTCGGTGTGTCCCGTGTAGTTGAAGTCGTCGAAGAGGACGGGGCCGGGGTCCGCGGGATCGACCGGGTCGTCGGGGTCGTCCGGGTCCTCGTTCCCGGGGGCCGTGCCCCAGGCGGCTTCCCCGCCCACCCGGGCGGTCACCTTGTCCCAGGCGGCGTACGACGTGCGGGCCGCGCCGAACGAGTAGTCGTCGCTCTGGTCGATGCGCTGCCAGTCCGCGCGGTAGAACCGGAGCTGCAGGTCACCAGAGCTCTCGCCGGGGGCCAGCGTGCCGGCGCCCTGGCCGAACCCGACCTCCAGGTACCGGTCGGCGGCGGCCGCTGGATCGCTGATCTCCCCGAACGTGCCGGTCACGTTAGCGCAGCCGCGGACGGCCCACGAGCAGGCGAACCGGTACTGGGCGGCGCCGGCGTCGGCGGAGAAGTAGTAGCGGAGCGTGACGTCGGCGAGCGCGACGGGCGTGGAGCCAACGTTCCGGACCTGGAACCATGGCTCCACCTGGTCGACCGTGGCAGAGGTGGCGCTCGTGCGGTACTCGACGACGACGTCTGGCACGTCGTCCGCGACGGCCGCGGGGATCGCCGGGGCCGCCAGCAGCAGGGCGACGAGCCCGGCCGCGGCGACGGCGGCGCGGCCTCTCGCTGCGCGGCCCCTCGGGGCGCGGCCTGTCGCGGCGCGCGGTCTGGACAAGGTGAACACGGTGAACTCCGTTCGTGGGTTCCAGGTGGACCGACCGGGGCGCAGAGCCGGGTGCGGGCGCCGGTCGAGGTGACGTGCGGTGGAGCGGCGGTGCTGGTACCAGTGGTCACTTCAAGTGGTCAACCGTGGACAAGATGGCATAGACCAGTCGTGCCGTCAAGGGTCGGCGTCGTGGACGAGCCTTGGGTCGTGTTCGGGCGCATACGCCTGTGTTCTCGGGTATCCGCCGTGGTCGACCCGACGGCGAGTCGTGGCCCAGCGCCGCCCGCGAGCCTTAGGATGTATGAACCAGTGGTAAGAATTCGACGGTAAGGAGGAACGGTGGACGAGATCCGCCCGGGTCCGACGCGCAAGCGCGAGCAGGTGCGCGACCGGATCCTCGAGCTCGTCGAGTCGAGCCCGGCTGGCCATCCGCTGCCCTCGGAACGCGACCTGAGCAAGCAGCTCGGCGTCTCCCGCCCGACGCTGCGCTCCGCGGTGGACGAGCTGGTGGCCGCAGGGGTGGTCATCCGCGAGCACGGCCGCGGGATGTTCGTCGCCCGCGAGAAGGTCACGCAGGAGCTCGTCTCCCACGAGGCCGTCGCCGACGCCCCGCGGGCGAGCGGCGCCTGGTCGAGCCGCGTCATCGACCTGACCACGATCGCCGCAGGGCCGCGGGTCGGGCGGCGGCTCACGCTCTCGCCGTCGGCCCCCGTGACGCACGTGGCCCGCCTGGTGCTGGTGGACGACGAGCCGATGGCTATCGAGTACCTCTACTTCCCCGCAAGCGTGGTGCCGGGGCTGACCTCGGACGACGTCGAGTCCGGTGACCTCTACGACCTGCTGCGCGAGCGCTACGGCGTCCGGGTCAGCCGGGCGACGCAGTCCATGGAGGCGACCGTGACGAGCGAGGAGGAGGCGTCGATCATGGGCGTGGCACCGTTCTCGGCGGCGCTCGTCTTCGAGCGCCTCACCCTGGACTCGGACGCGCGGCCGGTCGAGTACGTCCACTCGATCTACCGCGGGGACCGCTACCGCATCGTGTCGCGCCTCGCGCTCGACGCGGCAGCGGAGGCGACGCCCCTCGCGGACGGGCGCTCACCCGGAGCCCACTACCCGGGCATGCCCGGAAGCCTCGCCGGCGCGCGGGCCGCCTACCGGACGAGCGGGGACGTCCAGGCGTCCGGGTGAGCGGCGGCACGGCGTCCGGGTGAGTGACCGCGCGCCGGCGAGCCACGCCGCATTGGGCCGATACCGCCCGCGCACCCCCTCGTTCGTGCTCCCGTAGCGTGGAGTTCGCTTGGTGCACAACATCGACCGAGATGATCGACCGCATGGCTACGGCCGAGCTTCTGTCATCGCAGACCCGGCCACGCACCGCAGGCACCGCAGTAACCGTCGTCTCCCTGTGCGTGGCCGCACTGCTCTTCGAATCAACCGCCGACCTGCTGCCCGACGCCCCGTTCCTCAGCGTCCTCACCTGGCAGCGGCTGGTCGTCGCCGCCGGCCTGGTGGCGGCCGTCGCCGCGGGGGCACGGGTGAGCCACTTCCGTACCCGCCTCGACATCCCGATCGTGGCGCTGCTGCTGGCCGCGCTCGTGGCCACCTACCGCTGGGGCACGGACATCGGGTTCCGGCAGCTCCTCACCTTCGTGGCTGTGTACTACCTGGTCACCGCCCTGGTCCGGCTCGAGCCGACGGCGGTGCGGGTGATCGGCACGCTGTCGTCGGTCGCGGTGGCCGTGGCCGGCGCGGTGGCGATCGGCCAGTTCGCCGAGAACGTCCCGACGGGCTTCTGCCGGTCCGGCCTGCTGCGCGACGTCCCCTGCGAGCCCGGGGTGCTCGTCCGGGCGACCGGGACGTTCACCAACCCCAACCTGCTGGCCGCGTTCCTCCTGCTGCTGGTGCCGCTCGCCACGCTGACGGTCATGATGATCACCGAAGGGCACCTGCGGACCTACGCGATCGCGGCGATGGTGCTCGCCTACACGGCTCTCCTGGTGACGTTCTCCCGGGGTCCGTACATCGCGGCCTTCGCGGGGACGCTGGTGCTCGCCTGGCAGTGGGCGCGGACCCGGCTGAGCCCCGAGCGGCTGCGGGTCGCGGGGTGGTCCGGCCTCGGGGTGCTCGCGCTGGCGATGGCGGTCATCGCCGCGGTATCGGACGTCGGCAGGTCCCTGGGCGTGCGGAACGAGGCCTGGGGAGAGGCGATCCAGATCGGGCAGGACCACCCGCTGGGCGTCGGGCTCGGCCGGGCGGGAGCGGTCGTCAACGCCCGCATCGACGGCAGCAGGGAGTTCGCCCATGTGCACAACCTGTGGCTGAACTGGCTGGTCGAGGCGGGCGTGCTCGGGTTCGTGGCGATGGTCGTGATCAGCGTGGGCGCCCTCGTCACCGCCTTCGGGCTCGCCCGGCGTGGCCTCCCCCTCGGGTACGTCGGGCTCGCCTCGCTGATCGGCTTCCTGACGATGAACCTGATGGACCACCCGTCGAACCTCGGCCGGATCGCCGTCGTGTTCTGGCTCGTGCTGGGCCTGGTCATGGGCACGGCGAGCGCGCACTGGCGCGGCGGCCCGGAGGCGACGGAACCACTGGAGGCACGGCCGATGCTGCCGTCCCCTGGCCGGCTTCCGCCGCGACACCGGCGGGCTTGAGGCATATCCCAGTAGTGCCGGGCCCCGCCGTCCGGCAGTGTGCTCTCCCATGACCCGCGTGCGCCCCACCTGGCCCGACCTGCCCGACACCGTCCGAGCAGCGATCGAGGCGCGCCTGGGCGCGAAGGTGACCTCGTGGGTCTCGCACGACGGCGGCTACTCGCCGGGCATGGCCAGCGTCCTGACCACCGACCGCGGATCGACGTTCGTCAAGACCGCTTCCCCGGAGCAGCCAGAGGCACTGCGCTTCCACCGACGCGAGGCGGCCAAGGCCGCCCAGCTACCCGAGGCGGTCCCGGCGCCCGCGTTGTTGTGGTCGTTCGACCTGCCGGACGACGGCCGGGTCGACGCCGCGGACGGGCGGGTCGACGCCGCGGGCGAGCGGGCCGCCGCCGCGGAAGCCGCACCCGTACGCGGGTGGGCCGTGCTCGCCTTCGAACCGGTGGAGGGTCGCACGGTGCGCACCGACCCCTGGGACGTGCACGACGTCGACCTGCTGGCCCGCCTCGCGCTCAGGGTCGGCGAGCACCCGGCGCCCGACGGCGACGTCTTCCCCGACTTCGCCGCCCACGTCTGGCCCCAGGCGCAGCTCCTGGCCGACGAGCGGCCGGCGGGCCTGTCGAGCTACGACCCCTGGTTCGCCGAGCGGCTCGACCGGATAGCCCAGCTCGCCGCGCCTCGGCGACAGGCCGAGGCGCTGGCCGGCGACTCGCTGGTCCACGGCGACTTCCGGGCGGACAACGTGCTGATCGTCGGGCCGGAGGACGACGGCACCGGTGTGGTCGTGGACTGGCCGCACGCGGCGCGGGGCGCGGCGTTCCTCGACCTCACCGGGATGCTGCCGGCGCTGCACGCGCTGGGCGGCCCTGCGCCGTCGGCGGTGCTGGAGCGCACCCCGCTCCCGCCGGGCACGGATCCCGAAGCCGTGCTGACCTGGGTCGCGGTGCTGACGGCCTTCTTCGCTCACGGCTCGCTGCTGGCCCCGCCGCCAGGGATCCCGCACCTGCGCACGTTCCAGCGGGTGCAGGCCGAGGCCGGCATCGCCTGGCTCCGCGAGCTGTTGCGGGAACGCTGAGCGTGTCCCGCGGAGGCGGGCGGCGGGCCGCGTGCGAGCGCCGGGTAGGGTCCCGGCATGGTTGGTTCGCGGCGCTACCGGGACGTGCACGCCACGACGATCGGCGCACCGCCCGAGGCGGTCTGGCGTGCTGTCCTGGCCCAGGTCGAGGTGCTCGGACCGGCCTGGTACGTGCGGCTGATCGGTTGTCGCGACACGCGGGCCTCTGGCCCGCGTCCGCTCGGCGTGGGTTCGGTGGTCCCGGGATTCCGGGTCGTGGCGGCGGATCCCCCAGGCCGGCTCGCGCTCGACGGCGTCCACCGGTTCTCGGTCTACACCCTCACCCTCAGGCTCGTGCCCGACGGCGGCGGTACGCGCCTCGAGGCGCACACCGACGCGACCTTCCCGGGTGTGCTCGGCGCGGCGTACCGGCTGCTGGTGATCGACACGCGCTTCCACAGGGTGGCGACGCGGAGCATCTTGGCGCGCATCCGACGGCGGGTGTCGGGCGACGCAGACCCCTCCGACGTCTGAGACGCGAATTCACGCCACCGAATAGGTCTGTTTGCCCGAAGGTACAAAGATGTCCACCGTGGACCCGATCGCAGACGCCGCCGCCCTGGTCGCCGACCGCTACCCCGAGGCGCGGTGGGCGCTGCTGGCGGGCAGTGCGCTCGATCCGGGTTCGTTGACGGCGGGGTCCGACCTGGACATCGTGGTGTGCGTGCCCGACGACGTCGTCGGGCACCGTGACTCGGTGCGCTGGCGGGGCTGGCCGGTGGAGCTGGTCGTGAACACCGAGGCCGGCCACCGCTGGTTCATCGCGCAGGAGACCGAGCGGCGCAAGCCGACGCTCGCGCGGATGATCGCGACGGGCGTTCCGGTGGTGGGCGAGGCCGACGTCGTCGGGCTGAAGGCGGAGTGCCAGGCCGTGGTGGACGCCGGGCCCGGGCCGGCGACGGACACCGCGCTGGAGGACGCGCGGTATGCCGTGACCGACCTCCTGGACGATCTTGCCTACGCGCGCGAGATCGGCGAGGCGGACGTGGTGCGGTCGGTGCTGTGGGAGCGGGTCGGGCATCTCGCCCTGGCGGCGGCCGGACGGTGGGACGGCGGCGGCAAGTGGCTGCTGCGCGAGCTGCGCGCCTGGGATCCCGGGTACGCGGCCCGCTGGCTGTCCGCGCGGTACGACGACAAGGCGATGGTCGCCGTCGCGCGCACCACGCTGGACGCAGCGGGCGGGCCGCTGTTCGAGGGGTATCTGCGCCAGGCGCCCGTCGTGGACGAGATCCCCGCGACCTCGACCGTGCCGGTGGTGGTACGGCGCGCGGCGCGCGCGATCCTGCTCGACGACGAGGGCCGGCTCGTGCTGATCAAGCGGACGGTCCCCGGGCGCGCCCCCTACTGGATCACGCCCGGCGGCGGCATCGATCCGGGGGACACCTCGGTCGAGGACGGGCTGCACCGGGAGCTGTCGGAGGAGCTCGGCGCGACGGCGAAGATCGTCCGGCAGGTGTTCCTGTCCTCCCAGCCCAAGGACGCCGGGATCGCGGTGCACCACTTCTTCCTGGCGCGCGTGGTCTCGATGGACCTGGCGCTACGGTCCGGTCCGGAGTTCGAGGAGCCGCGTGGCACGTACGACGTCGAGCACGTGGACCTGCGCGACGACGCGGGGCTCGCCGGCGTCGACGTCGTGCCGCCCGCGCTGAAGGCGTTCCTCCGGGCCAACCGTGGTGCGCTGCTCGCCGAGGCCGGGGTTTCCTGACGGCTCGGGCGCCCAGCGCGGCACATGGCGGGGCCGCGAGGGACGCCTTCGCGGGGACGGTGCTCTGCGCCAAGGCGCAGCCCCGGAACGCCGCCCCTCTGTCAGGGCGCCCGAGACGCCGCCCTCAGTCGAGGCAGAACTCGTTGCCCTCGACGTCCTGCATTACGAGGCAGGACTCGTTCTCGTCGTCGGCGGGCAGCAGGTACAGGCGCGTGGCGCCGAGCGCGGTCAGCCGCGCGCACTCGGCCTCGAGTACGGCCAGGCGCTCCTCACCCACGAGCCCCGTGCCTACGCGGACGTCGAGGTGCACCCGGTTCTTGACGACCTTGCCCTCGGGAACACGCTGGAAGTACAGGCGCGGGCCCGCGCCCGTCGGGTCGATGCTGGCGGCTGCGGCTCCCTGGCGCTCGGCCGGCAGGGTCTTGTTGTAGTCGTCCCAGGTGGCGAAGCCTTCGGGCGCCGGAGGCTCGACGTACCCCAGCACCTCGCACCAGAAGCGGGCGACGCGCGCGGGCTCCGCGCAGTCGAACGTGATCTGGACCTGCTTGACCGATGGCATCAGCCCAGCATATCGGCCGATATGGGCGCGCGAGGCGGGGTGACGCTAGTAGCCTGCGGCCCATGACTGAGCTGCTCGGCCAGGAACGCAAGCCGCTGCACCGCAGGGTGTGGTTCTGGGTAGTGGTGGCGGTGGTGGTACTGCCCGTGCTGGCGTTCGGCGCGCTGGTCGTGTGGTTCGTGGCCACCCCCGACCCGTTCGACGCCGAGCCAGAGACCATCGCCTGCGCGGACGCCATGCGCTCCGCCGAGCTCGAGACCCTGCCCGCGGACGGTGCGGCCTGCGCGGCTGGCGGCTTCCAGGACCCGTACGTCACCATCGACTTCGTCGCGCCGCGGGACGCCTTTGACGCGTGGCTGAGGTCCGAGCTCCCCGAGACCGAGCTGCAGCAGGAGCCGTGCGTCGACGGCGACGAGTGCCTGCAGGTCAGCTATGGCGAGCCGGACGCGCCGGAGAACGGCTGGACCCTGGACATCAGCGCGACCGACCAGGGCGACGGGACCCTCGCCGTCGAGATCATGGCCTTCTCGATGTGATCGGCGCGCGACCGGCCGAGAGGTCACCGTTCGGTCAAGGCGCGCCGCGGTTGTGGCGGGCGTCACATGCCCGGCGGTACTGTCACGGTCTCGACCGGATCAGCCGGCACGCACGTCGCACGTCAAGCTCCACCGGACCCAAGAACCGGACCCAAGACCCTGCCGGATCAACGACGATCGGAGACGGACATGACCTCCGCCGGACACCGGAAGGCGGCCGCGTACCTCGGTGCGCTGGCCGGCCTCAGCCTCGCCCTCGCCGCCTGTACCTCGGGCGGCGGCTCCGACCCCGCCGCGTACCCGGAGGACGACATCGAGGTGATCGTCCCGTTCTCGGCCGGCGGTCCCACCGACACCGTGACCCGCATGGTCGCTGAGCCCATGGCCGAGGAGCTGGGGGTCCAGCTCGTGGTGCAGAACGTCGACGGCGCGGGCGGCACGGTCGGGGCGGGCCAGGCGGCCACCGCGGAGCCCGACGGCTACACCGTGCTCATGCACCACATCGGCATGTCGACGGCGCCCGCGCTCTACGACGACCTCGCCTACGACCCTGTAGCCGACTTCAAGCCGGTGGGCCTGGTCACCGAGGTGCCCATGACGATCATCGCGCGCTCCGACTTCGAGCCGGAGACGTTCGAGGAGTTCGTGACCTACGTCCAGGACAACGCGGACACGGTGACGATGGCGCACGCGGGCGAGGGTTCGGCGTCGAACCTGTGCGGCCTGCTGCTGATGGACGCCCTCGGCGTCGAGGTGACGGAGGTGCCCTACGACGGCACGGGGCCCGCGATGACCGAGCTCGTGGGCGGCCAGGTCGACTTCATGTGCGACCAGACCACCAACACGACCGGCCAGATCACCGCCGGCGAGGTCAAGGCGTACGCGGTGACGACGCCCGAGCGCATCGAGGCCCTGCCCGACCTGCCGACCACGGCGGAGGGCGGCCAGCCCGACATCGAGGTCACCGTGTGGCACGGCCTGTACGTCCCGGCCGAGACGCCGGACGAGGTGGTCAGCACGCTCACCGACGCCCTCCAGGTCGCGCTGGCGGACCAGTCGGTGATCGACCAGATGGCCGACCTCGGCACCGCGCCCGTGGCCGAGGACCAGGCCACGCCGGAGGCCCACGCGGCGCTGCTCGAGGAGCAGATCGCGACCTGGGGCGGCATCATCGGCGCTGGACAGGGAGGCTGAGATCGGCGCCCTCCGGCCGCGCTCGACCGGCGACCTCGTCGCGGGCCTGATCTTCCTCGGGCTCGGTACGGCCTTCGCCGTCGGCGCGCTCGGGTACGACCTCGGCTCCCTCCTCGAGATGGGGCCGGGTTACGTGCCGCTCGCCCTCGGGATCGTGCTCGCGGTGCTCGGCCTCGCGACGGTCGTCAAGGCGTACGTCGCGCCGGACCCGGCACCAGGTGAGGCGCCCGGCGGCGTGTCCGACGGCGGCGTGGCCGACCGTGAGGTGTCCGACGGCGTCGTGGCCGATGCCCCGGTGGCCGATCGCGAGGTGTCTGACGCCCCCGTGTCTGATGCTCCCGCGTCCGGCACGACGGCGGCGGACCGCCCGGCGCCTGACGTCGACGCCCCGGACCCTCGCCCGCTCGCCGGGATCCAGTGGCGTCCGCTGGCGGCGGTCGCCGCGGCCGTGCTGTTCTTCGGGTTCACGATCGACGGCCTCGGCCTGCTGCCGGCGACCTTCGGCACCGGCCTGCTCGCCGCGCTGGCCCGGCCGGGCACCAGGCCGCTGCGGGCGCTGGCCATCGCCGTCGGCGTGACGCTGGCGAGCTGGATCATCTTCGTGGTGCTGCTGCAGCTCCGGCTGGCGTTGTTCGGCGACTGGCTCGGCGGATAGGGGCCCGATGGACCTGCTCGACAACCTCGCGCTCGGGTTCTCCGAGGCGCTCCAGTGGCACAACATCCTGTTCTGCCTGCTCGGCGTGGCGCTGGGCACCGCCGTCGGCGTGCTGCCCGGCATCGGGCCGACGGCGACCATCGCCCTGCTGCTGCCGATCACGTTCGGGTTCGACGACCCGACGTCGGCCCTGATCATGCTCGCGGGCATCTACTACGGCGCCCAGTACGGCGGGTCGACGACGGCCATCCTGCTCAACCTTCCGGGCGAGTCGTCCGCGGCGGTGACCGCCATCGACGGGCACGAGATGGCCCGGGCCGGGCGGGCCGGCGCGGCGCTCGCCGTCGCGGCCATCGGGTCGTTCGTCGCCGGCACGGTCGCGACGGTGGTGCTCGCCGTCGCCGCGGAGCCGCTGGCCGAGGCCGCCCTGTCGTTCGGCGCGGCCGAGTACACCTCGCTGGTGGTGCTGGGCCTGATCGTGTCGATCGCGCTGGCGAGCGGGTCCACGCTCAAGGCGCTCGCGATGATCGTGCTCGGCATCCTGCTCGGCACGGTGGGCCAGGACCTGAACACCGGCACGCCGCGGTTCACGTTCGGCGTGCGCGAGCTGTACCAGGGGCTCAACTTCGTGGCCATCGCCGTCGGCGTGTTCGGCATCGCGGAGATCCTGCGCAACCTGCACGATCCCCGCGGCAGGACCCGCATGGTGAGCCGCGTGGCGAACCTGTGGCCCAGCCGGTCGGAGCTGCGGCGCATCGTCGGCCCGGTGGTCCGCGCGACCGGGCTCGGGTCGCTGCTCGGCGTGCTGCCGGGCGGCGGGCACGTGCTCGCCGCGTACGCCTCCTACGCCGTCGAGAAGCGGGTCTCGCGGAACCCGCGCGAGTTCGGGCACGGGGCGATCGAGGGGGTGGCCGGGCCGGAGTCGGCGAACAACGCGGCCGCGCAGACGTCGTTCATCCCGCTGCTCACGCTCGGCCTGCCCGGCCACCCGGTCATGGCGCTCGTGGCGGGTGCGTTCATCATCCAGGGCATCACGCCCGGCCCCGACGTGATGACCGAGCAGCCGGACCTGGTCTGGGGCCTCATCGCGTCCATGTGGATCGGCAACGTGCTGCTGGTGCTGCTCAACCTGCCGCTCATCGGGCTGTGGGTGCGCATGCTGTCGGTGCCGTACTCGGTGCTGTTCCCCGTCATCGTGGTGTTCGCCTGCATCGGCACGTACTCGCTGAGCCAGAACCCGTGGGACGTGTTCGCGGTCGCTGCGTTCGGCGTGCTGGGCTTCGTGCTGATCCGGGCCGGCTGCGAGCCCGCGCCGCTGCTGCTCGGGTTCGTGCTCGGCCCCCTGCTGGAGGAGAACCTGCGCCGGGCGCTGCTCATCTCGCGCGGCGACCCGTCGGTGTTCGTCACGCGCCCCATCTCGGCGGTGCTGCTCGCGCTCGCGGTGGGCGCGCTGGTGATCGCCGTCCTGCCGGCGATCCGCCGACGGCGGGACGTGGTCTTCGCGGAGGACGACTGATCCCCGGGCCCCGTTGAGATCTGGCGTTTGCGGTGAGATCTGGTAGCGCACCGCCAGATCTCACCGCAAACACCAGATCTCGACGTCAGATCGTGAGCAGGCCGCGGGTCAGGGCCGTCACCGCGCCAGCCACCGCGACCGTCAGGGCGATGCGCGACGCGATCTGGGTCGGTACCCGCCGAGCCAGCGCCGCGCCGAGCGCCACCCCCGCGAGCACGGCTGCCAGCAGCACGGACCAGACCCACCAGGCGGGCGCGGAGCCCGCCGGGATCGCGCCGAGGCCCAGCTTGGTGGCCACCGACAGGGTGTTCATCACCACGAGCAGCGGCTGCAGGGTCGCCGCGAACGACCGGTGGTCCCAGCGGGTGGCCAGCGCGTAGGCGGTCCACGCGGGCGCCGCCACCCCCGACGTGGTGTTCATGAAGCCCGCCGTCAGCCCCGTGACGACGGCGACGGAGCGGCCCCTGATGTGCACCCGGCGGCGCAGGAGCGCCGAGGCCGCCAGCGCCACCAGTACCGACCCGCCCACGATCACGTCGAGCCATGCGGCGTCTGCCTCGCGGACCGTCAGCGCGCCCAGCACCGAGCCCACGAGCATCAGCGGCAGGATGGTGACCACGCGCCGCCAGTCCACCCGGTCGCGCAGCGCCCGCAGGATGAGCAGCGCCGTGACCACGGCCGCCACGTTGCTGACCAGCACGCCCACCGACGCGCCGAGGAACACCGTGAGCACCGGCGCCGCCACCAGGCCGAGGCCCATCCCCGCCACGCGCTGCAGCCCCGCCCCGACGACGACGGCCACGCACGCTGCGATCAGGGCCGTCGTCTCCACCCGGACACGCTATCCGGCCGCGGGCGGGGTCTGACCACCTGGCGCGGGCTGACGACCTGGACGGACCACTCGGCGCGGACGGACCACTCGGCGCGGGTCGACGATCCGGGCCGACCACCCGGCGCAAACCTGGAGGGCCGCTCAGTGCTGTTCCTCCCAGACGGTGATGGCCCAGGTGGCCGACTCGTAGGCCGTCGCGTCGACGATCTCGATCCGGGCGAGGCGCCTGTCGTCCGTCCAGGCGCAGACGTACTGCCCGACGATCTCCCCGACGTCGCCGACGTCTTCCCTCAGGTACGTCTGCGACTCGCAGTCGGCCTGCGACGGCTCGTCGTCCACGACGGTGAGGTCCGTGCCGATGAAGTTGTAGACGTAGTCGATGCAGATGTCGCCCCTGTCGTCGAGGCCCCAGTCGGGGGCGTCCGACTCGAGCGAGTCGAGGTCGATGCAGTACCCCTCGCCGACCTCGATGGGCTCGACCGTCGCGCGCCGGACGGCGCCGTCACCCTCCGGGGTCGCGCCGGCGTCCCCGACGGTGTCGCCCGGTGTGCCTCTGGCCTCCGTCACCTGGGCGCGCAGCTCCTCGTTCGCGGCCCTCAGCTCGGCGTTCTCCGCTTCCAGCCGGTCGACGGCGGCCTGGAGCTCCGTGCTGTCGAGGCCGTCGCCGACCATCCGGACCTCGACGGTCCCGACGTCGACGGCGACGACCGTCCCGATGGCCGCTGCGGTGATGGTTGCGACGGCGGTGATGATCGCGATCCAGAGCTCGTGCGGGCCCCGGGACCTGGTGCGCTCCGGCGTCGGCTCCGGTGCTCCCGGCTGGGCTGACACGTCGGGTGCGGCATTCGACGAGGACATCGATCGGGCGGGCCTCTCTGGGACACGACACGACAAGGGACACGTCGCAATAGGACAAATGGTGCGTTCAGCCTATGGGGTACAGCCAGTCCCTGTGCAGTCCAGCCTGTGCAGTCCAGCCTGTGCGGTCCGGTCCCGCGCGGTCCGGTCCCGCGCGGTCCGTGGCTCAGTTCGTCAGGCAGCCCGCGGCCACACGACCGTGAACCGGGCGCCGCCGTCGGGCGACTCGCCGACGGCGACCCTGCCGCCCCGGCGGCCCACGAGCGCCGCGACCAGCGCGAGGCCGAGGCCGGCGCCGCCCGAGGAGCGGGCGCGGTCGTCCGAGACCCGGTAGAAGCGGTCGAAGACCTTGTCCCGGTGCTCCGGCGGGACGCCGGGGCCGTCGTCGTCGACCAGCACGCGGACGGTGGACCGGCTCGCCAGGACCGAGACCACGACCCGCGTGCGGGTGTACCGGTAGGCGTTCCGCAGCAGGTTGTCCAGGACGAGCTCGGTCTCGCTGTGCGCCGCGGCGGCCCAGGCCTGGCCGGTCATGGCGTTGACCACGACCGGCACGGGCTGCTCCGCCGCGTGGGCCGCCCCCGTGCGCGCCACGGCCGCACGCACCTCGTCCACCAGGTCGACGGTGTCGGACGGCGGCAGCTCGCCGGCGTCCGAGCGCGCGAGCACCAGCAGCGCGTCGAGCAGCGCCGACAGCCGTTCGGCGTCTGCCAGGACGTCGGCGTGCACCTCCTGCGAGAGCCGCGGGTCGGGGTTGGCCACCGCGACCTCCGACTGCACGCGGATGGATGCGACGGGAGACCGTAGCTCGTGCGCCGCGTCGCCCGTGAAGCGCCGCAGGCGTTCCGTGGTGGCCTCGGTCCGGTCCAGCAGGACGTTGAAGTCGTCGGCCAGCGCGCGCAGCTCGCCCGCCGCGGCGTCGGGCACCTCTACGCGGGTGCCGGGCGCGAGACTGCGGACGGACTGCCGCATCCGGGCGACCGGCCGCAGTGCCGACCCGACGGCGAACCAGATGGCCACCCCGGCCACCACTGTCCCGACGAGGGCCGCGCCGAGCAGCCACCGGGCGCCCGAGACCTCGGCGGCGTGCTGCCCCACCAGGCCCGTCCCGACGACCACGAGCCGCTGGCTTCCGTCGGGGGCCGTGACGACGGTGCCATGCCAGCGCACGGGCCGTCGGTCGTCCGCGGTGACGGGGGTGCCGGCCTTGAGCGTGCGCACCTGGTCGCGAGTCAGGGCCGGTGCCGCGCCGTCGTCGGCGGCCTCGCCCGCGGTATCCAGGACGCGCACCTCCAGGCCGTCGGCGGCGGCGGGCGTTCGGCCGGCGACGACGGCGCGGGCGGCCGCGTCGAGCGCCGTGCGGAGCTCGGCGTCCACGGCGCCCGTCAGGAGCGGCCCGAGGCCCTGGCCGGCGGCCGTCGCGAGCCCCAGCAGGCACGCCAGGGTGACCGCCGTGGCGAGGGCGGTGATCCGCTGGCGCAGCGACAGCGCCACCCAGGGCGCCCGCGCTCGTTGCCCGCCCGACGGCGCCGGCACTACCGCGGACCCCCGAGCTGGTACCCGTGCCCCCGCACGGTCCGCACCAGGTCGTCCGCGCCGACGGCGGACAGCTTGCGGCGCAGGTAGCCGATGTACACCTCGACGACGTTCCGGGTGGCGGCCTGCTCGTCACCCCAGACCTCGTTCAGCAGCTCCTGCTTGGTCCACACGGTCCCCGCCCGCGAGGCCAGCACCGCCAGCAGCGTGTACTCGCGCGGGCTCAGGGGCACATCGACGTCGTCGTACCGCACGGTGCGGGCGCCACGGTCGATGGTCAGCCCGCCGAGCTGGATCGGTCCCCTGGCGGCGCTGGTGCCCGCGCGGCGCAGCACGGCGCGGAGCTGGGCGAGCAGCACCACGAACGAGAAGGGTTTGACCAGGTAGCCGTCGGCGCCCAGGTCGAGCCCGTCGGCCTGGTCCACCTCACCGTCCTTCGCCGACACGAACAGCACGGGCGTCGTGACCCCGGCGGACCGCAGCTCCTGCAGCACGCGGTACCCGGACAGGCCCGGGATCATGATGTCCAGCAGGACCGCGTCGAACGACCCGGTGCGCGCCAGCCGCAGCGCCGTCAGCCCGTCGGCGGCGACCGTGACGTCCATGCCCTCGGCGCGCAGGCCGCGGTCCAGCGCCTTGCGCACGCCTGGCTCGTCGTCGACGACGAGTATCTGCGGCTTCATGCCTGCCAGCATGCCGCACGCCGAGGCGCCGAGGAGTTTTTCCACAGGGGCACTCCGACCAGGCTGTTCTCAGCGTCATCTCAGCCCTGGCCGCCTTCTCAGTGAGGTCTCAGCCGGCAGAGGGCATCGTTGCAGGTATCAGGTACAGCACACTGGTTCCACGAGCGAAGGAGCGGGACATGAGGCCGAGGACGAAGGGGCTGGTCGCCGCCGGGTCGGGGATCGCCGTCGGGCTCGCCGGCCTGGCGCTGACCGCGCTGCCGGCGGGGGCGGACGACGATCCGGTGCTGCCCGCCGTCGACGCGGAAGAGCTCGTCGAGTCGGCCCTCACGGCCGAGCCGCCCGCGTTCGCGGGCGTGGCCGAGCTGAGCAACGAGCTCGATCTGCCCGCGGTACCCCAGGCCGAGGAGCTCGACTTCGAGTCGGTGCGGATCTTCCACGACGGCGCGGAGTCGGCGCGGGTCCAGGTCGAGCGGCGGACGTCCGAGCTGACGTTCGTGAAGAACCAGGACGAGGCGTGGGCCTACGACTCGCAGGAGCACGCCGCGCGACACCTGACCTGGGACGAGGACGACATCGCCGAGGCGCGGCAGCACGCAGAGGCGCGGATGGCGGACCCGTCGCAGGCGGCGGCCGAGCTCATCGAGCGACTGCGCCCGACGAGTGACATCTTCGTCGACGGCACGGCGCGGGTCGCGGACCGTCCCGCGTACGAGCTGGTGCTGACCCCGAAGCCGACGGAGAAGACGCTGCTGCGCGAGGTCACCGTGGCGGTCGACGCGGAGACGCGCGTCCCGCTGCGGTTCGACGTGTTCGCCAACGGCACGTCGGACCCCGTCCTGTCGCTCGGCTTCGTCGAGTTCGAGGTCGGCGCGCAGGACGCGGAGCTGTTCGAGTTCACGCCACCGGAGGGCGCAGAGGTCGAGACCACGGCGGCGGACGACGTCGGCCGCGCGGCCGGCGAGCACGCCGAGGCCGGCGACCTGGAGCAGCGCACGACGACGGTCGGCGACGGCTGGGACACGGTGGTGATCGGCGAGGTTCCCGCCGACGCACCGGCCGAGGGCTCCTTCGAGAACGGGCAGGACCTTGAGGGCCTCCTGACCCAGGTCGGCCGGCCGATCTCCGGCGAGTTCGGTTCCGGCACCTACGTCCAGATCAGCGTCGGCGGCGCCATCATCACCGACGACGGCCGGATCGCGGCCGGCGCGGTGCCGCAGCAGGTGCTCGTCGACGCGCTGGACCGCCAGTGACCACAGCGCGCACCGAGGCGGCCGTGCCGGAGGCGAAGAACGCCTCCGGCACGGCCTTCGCGGCGCGTACCCGCGGGCTGCGCAAGGTCTACCGCGGCACGGTCGCTGTGGACGGCGTCGACCTGGAGGTCCCGGAGGGCGCGGTGGTCGGGATGCTGGGGCCGAACGGCTCGGGCAAGACGACGACGATCCGCATGCTGCTCGGGCTCGTCCAGCCGACCGAGGGCGAGATCGAGCTGCTGGGAGTGCCGGTGCCCGCCGAGGCGGACCGGGTGCTGCCGCACGTCGGGGCCTTGGTGGAGGGGCCGGGCTTCCATCCGTTCCTGTCCGGCCGGGAGAACCTGCTGCGGCTGGCCGCCGCCGAACCGCTGCTGGCGGGAGGGGAGCTGGCCGGCGCCGTGTCCACCGCGCTGGAGCGGGTCGGCCTCGCGGACGCCGCCCACCGGGGCTACCGCGGGTACTCGCTCGGCATGAAGCAGCGCCTCGGACTCGCTGCCGCGCTGCTGGCGCCGCGCCGGCTCGTCGTGCTGGACGAGCCGACGAACGGCCTCGACCCGGCCGGCACGCAGGAGGTCCGCCGGATCATCGCGGAGCTGCACGCGAACGGCGTCACAGTGCTCGTCTCGTCGCACCTCCTGGCGGAGGTCGAGGCCACGTGCACCCACGTCGTCGTCCTGAACGAGGGAGTGGTTGTGGCGCAGGGCGCCCTGGACGACCTGCTGGAGTCCGGCAGCCCCCGGCTGCTCGTGTCCACGCCGGACGGCGCACGGGCCGTCGACGTCCTGCGGGAGCGCCGCATCCCCGCGCGGCTCGGGCCGGACGGCGTCCGCGTCGACCTCACGACCACGCCGCCGGCGACCGTGATCGAGACCCTAGTTGGTGCCGGGATCGGCGTGGACGAGGCCCGGCGGGAGCGCACGGGACTGGAGGAAGCGTTCGCGCGGCTGACGCACGACGTCGGCGAGGTGGTCGGCGACGTCGGCGCCGAGCTGGACGCCGACGAGCCGGAGGTGGCGCGATGACCACTGCGGCACCGCGGGCCGACGTCGTCCCGGTGGGCACCCTGCCCGCCCGGCGGCGCGCCCCGCTCTGGCGCCTGCTGCGGGCCGAGATCCGGTGGATCTTCCGGCGGCCGAGGACGCTGGTCGTGCTGGGCCTGCTCGCCGTGCTCCCGGTGATCACCGGCGTCGCCGTCGACCTGACGCTGGACGATCCGGGCGTGGCAGCTCAGGCGGGCCCCGGATCGGTAGGGCCCGGCGGGGAGGCGCCGATCTTCGTGACGATGGCCACCAGCGCGTTCGTGCTGCCGCTCGGCTCGCTGATGATGCTGATGATGCTCCTGCTGCCGCTCACCGTCGCGATGGCCGGCGGTGACGCCCTGGCCGGCGAGCAGTCCACGGGCGCGTTGCGCGGCTGGCTGCTCGCCCCCGTGGCGCGCGGCCGGCTGCTGCTGGTCAAGTCGGTGGGCGTGCTCGTCGTCGCCCTGGTCGCCGCTGCGCTGGTCGTCACGTCCGGCCTGGTGACGGGGCTGGTGCTCGCCGGGACCGACGGCCTGGTGTCGATGTCCGGGACCGAGCTGTCGGTCGCGGACGTGCTGTGGCGGCTCGCCGTCGCCGTCGGCTGGGCGACCGTGTACCTGATGGCGGTCGGCGCCGTCGCCCTGGCCATCTCGGCGTCCACCGAGCACCCCATGCTGGTGGTGGTGAGCGTGCTCGGCGGGCTGATCGTGTCTCAGGTGCTGCTGCAGTTCTCGGCGCTGGAGTGGCTGCACCCGTACCTGCTGCCGACGTCGCTGGACAGCCTCGTCGACCTGATCCGGGACCCGGTGTCGTTCGACGGCCTGGGCGAGGGAGCGTTCCGGGCGCTGTGCTACCTCGTCATCGGTATGTCCTTGGCCTACACGCGGGTGACCACGAAGGACGGTTGACGGCGGTCGCGCCCCGGCCGACAGCCGGGGCGCGACCGCTCAGGCCGCTCAGGCCGCGACGTTGTCCGCGTACGCGACGTCCCGCGTCTCGCGCGTCAGGAGCAGCGCGACCAGCGTGATCACAGCCATCGCGGAGAGGTAGACGCCCACGAGGACCGGCGAGCCGTCGGCCTGTGCCCAGAGCCACACCGCGATGAACGGCGCGACGGCCGCGCCGAGCACCGACGACAGGTTGTACGCGACCCCCGACCCGGTGTACCGGACGTTGGCGGGGAACAGTTCGGGCAGGATGGCGGCCATCGGGCCGAACGTGAGGCCCATGAGCGTGAAGCCGAGGATCAGCAGGCCCTGCACGCCGACGTCGCCGGCGGCGAACAGCGGCACGAACAGCCCGCCGAACACGGCGATCGCCACGGTGACCCAGATGAGGTGCTTGCGGCGGCCGAACCGCTCCGCCATCGGCCCGGACACGAGGGTGAAGACGCCGAAGAACACGACGCCGACGATCAGCATCCAGAGGAAGTCGATGCGCTCGTAGCCCAGGCCGGCGGGGGAGCCGTCGGTGGGCTCGGTCGGGGCGATGCCGTAGTTCAGGGTGAACGTCGTCATCAGGTAGAACAGCGCGTACGTGGCCAGCATGATGAACGTGCCGGAGACGATCTGCCGCCACGAGGTGCGGAACACGCGGGCCACGGGCACCTTGGCGACGGCCTCTGCCTCGACCACCTTGCGGAAGGCGGGCGTCTCGAACAGGGACAGCCGCACCCACAGGCCCACGATCACGAGCACCGCCGACGCGAGGAACGGGATGCGCCAGCCCCAGCTCGCGAACTGCTCGGGCGACAGGGAGCCCGACAGGGCGATGAACACCGTGTTGGCCAGGATGAAGCCGATGGGCGCGCCGAGCTGCGGGAACGTGCCGAAGATCGCGCGCCGGCCCGTCGGGGCGTTCTCCGTGGCCAGCAGCGCGGCGCCGCTCCACTCGCCGCCGAGGCCCAGGCCCTGGCAGAACCGGCACAGCACCAGCACGGCGGGGGCCGCGACGGCCCAGCCGGGCGTCGACGCCGCAGGGATCAAGCCGATCAGCACCGTCGCGATACCCATGGTGAGCAGCGACGCCACCAGGGTCGCCTTGCGCCCGACGCGGTCGCCGAAGTGCCCGAAGAGCACCGAGCCGACCGGCCGCGCCACGAAGGCCACGCCGAACACGGCGAAGGACGACAGGAGCTGCGTCGTCGGGTCCTGGGCGTTCGGGAAGAACAGGGTGGGGAAGACCAGCGAGGCCGCCGTCGCGTAGATGTAGAAGTCGTAGAACTCGATCGAGGTACCGATGAGGGAGGCGACGACGACGCGGCCACGGGAGTTGCCAGCCGGTTCCTTGCCCTGACCGGTCGCGGCGGTCGGCGTTGCGGGGGTACTCATGCCGGGGAGACTAAGCCGCCGTCCGCGATCCGGGAAAGCAGTCTCACAGCGTGGATGGGGGCTTGACGTAGGCTGCGGACGACGGCATCGCGCGGGTCTGGCGTGTCGCGACGAGGCCCGGTGCGCCGCGAGTGAAGGTGTGGTGAACGGTGAATACTCCCGCGGGTCCACGTGTTGGCACGACCGGCGGGCGGGGGCAGGATCGACCGGGCGCACCGATCCGCCCACGCAAGCACCGCCATCGGAAATCCATCATCGGAACGAACGAGACGACGACGAGGATATGAACGATCTGCTGTATGTGAACGGCGGCAACCCGTTGAACGGGACCATCACCGTTCGAGGCGCAAAGAACTTCGTGTCGAAGTCCATGGTGGCTTCCCTGCTGGGGGAGACGCCGAGCGTGCTGCGGAACGTCCCGCAGATCCGTGACGTCAAGGTCGTCTCGGGGCTCCTGGACCTGCACGGCGTGAACGTCAAGTACGACACCGACGCGGGCATCCTTGACCTCGACCCGTCCAACGTGGAGTCGGCCCACGTTGCCGACATCGACGCGCACGCCGGGTCCAGCCGCATCCCGATCCTGTTCTGCGGGCCGCTGCTGCACCGGCTCGGCGAGGCCTTCATCCCCGACCTGGGCGGCTGCCGCATCGGCGACCGGCCCATCAACTACCACCTCGACATCCTGCGCCAGTTCGGTGCCGTCGTGGACAAGCGGCCCAACGGCATCCACCTGCGCGCGCCGCGCAGGCTGCAGGGCACCAAGATCTCCCTGCCCTACCCGTCGGTGGGCGCCACCGAGCAGACCCTGCTCACCGCGGTCCGCGCCGACGGCATCACCGAGCTCTCGGGCGCGGCCATCGAGCCCGAGATCATGGACCTCATCGCGGTGCTGCAGAAGATGGGCGCCATCATCTCGGTCGACACGGACCGCGTGATCCGCATCGAGGGCGTCGACCGCCTTGAGGGCTACTCCCACACCGCGATGAACGACCGGATCGAGACCGCGTCCTGGGCCTCGGCGGCCCTGGCCACGGGCGGCGACATCACCGTCAAGGGCGCCACCCAGCCCGAGATGATGACGTTCCTCAACACGTTCCGGAAGGTCGGCGGCCGGTTCGACGTGCAGGACGACGGCATCCGCTTCTGGCACCCGGGCGGCGACCTCAAGTCCATCGTGCTGGAGACCGACGTGCACCCGGGCTTCATGACCGACTGGCAGCAGCCGCTCGTCGTCGCGCTCACGCAGGCCACGGGCCTGTCGATCGTGCACGAGACCGTGTACGAGAACCGCTTCGGCTTCACCGACGCGCTGCGCAAGATGGGCGCGACGATCCAGGTCTACAAGGAGTGCCTGGGCGGTCGCGACTGCCGGTTCGGCCAGCGCAACTTCCACCACTCCGCCGTCGTCTCCGGGCCGACGCCGCTCTCGGCCGCCGACATCGAGGTGCCCGACCTGCGCGGCGGGTTCAGCCACCTGATCGCGGCCCTGGCCGCCAAGGGGCAGTCCACGGTGCGCGGCATCGGCCTGATCGACCGCGGCTACGAGAACTTCCAGGACAAGCTGGAGGCCCTGGGCGCGGAGGTCGTCCGCGGCTGAGTCTCTCCCTGGGCCGCCGAGATCTGGTGTTCTCGTCGAGATCTGGTGGCGCACCACCAGATCTCGACGAGAACACCAGATCTCGCCGGGCGAGCTCCCTCCGGGCGGGGAGGGGAGCGCGGGCCGAGTATTCTTTCGGCCGTGTCGATCCCACGCCCCGAGTCACGCATGTACCGCTTCATCGCGTTCCTCGTGCGGAACCTCATGTTCGCGCTGTGCAAGTACGAGTGGAAGGGCGGGGAGAACTTCCCGGCGACCGGCGGGTTCATCGCCGCGGCCAACCACGTCACGGAGCTCGACGCCCTGACGCTCGCGCACTACCTCTTCGACAACGGTCGCGAGCCGCGCATCCTGGCCAAGCGGGGCCTGTTCACCTCGCCGCTCACGGGGTGGGCCCTGCGGGGTACCAACATGATCCCGGTGGACCGGGACTCCGCCAAGGCGACCGAGTCGCTGCAGAACGCGGCCAAGCAGCTCGGCGACGGCGCCTGCGTGGCGATCCTGCCCGAGGGGACGCTGACGCGGGACCCCGACTACTGGCCCATGGAGGGCAAGACCGGCGTGGCCCGGATCGCCCTGACGACGCGCCTGCCGGTGCTCCCGGTCGCGCAGTGGGGCGTCACCGCGATCATGCCGCGGTACGGCATGCTGCGCTGGCCGTGGCCGCGCAAGAAGGTGACCATCCGGACCGGCCCGCCTGTCGACCTGAGCGACCTCTACGACCAGCCGCAGGACACCGCGACCCTGCGCGAGGCCACCTCGCGCATCATGGACGCGATCAGCGCCGAGCTGGAGCAGATCCGCGGCGAGGTGGCCCCCAAACCGCGGTTCGACCTGCGCAAGCACCCCGACTACGAGGCGAAGATGACGAACTACCCGCCGGTGGAGCGCCCGTGAGCGCCGCGCCGGAGCAGACGGCGGAGCAGCGGACGGCGGAGCAGGAGCGGGCACAGCCCAGGGTCGCCGTGCTCGGCGCGGGCTCGATGGGCACCACGTTCGCGATGGTCCTGGCCGACGCCGGGTGCGACGTCACCCTGTGGGGCCGCGACGCCGCGGTGCTCGACGCCATCGACCGGACGCACCGCAACGAGAAGTACCTGCCGGGCGTGCAGCTCCCCGCCATGAGCGGCACCACCGATCCCGCCGTCGCGCTCAAGGGCGCGTCGATCGTCGTCGTCTCGGTGCCGTCCCAGGTCGCTCGCGCCACCCTGGAGTCGATGAAGGACCTGGTGGAGCCGGACGCCGTCGTCGTCTCCCTGATGAAGGGCGTGGAGCTCGGCACGGACAAGCGCATGAGCCAGGTCATGGCCGAGGTGCTGGACCTGCCCGACGAGCGCGTCGCCGTCGTCTCCGGGCCCAACCTGGCGCCCGAGATCGCCGCGCGACAGCCGACGGCGACCGTGGTCGCCTCGCGCAGCGAGGCAACGGCCCAGCTCGTGGCGGACGCCTGCTCGACCGGATACTTCCGGCCCTACACGAACACCGACGTGGTGGGCGTGGAGCTGTGCGGCGCGGTGAAGAACATCATCGCGCTCGCGGCGGGCATGGCCCAGGGCCAGGGTTTCGGCTGGAACACGCTGGCGACGCTCATCACGCGCGGCCTCGTGGAGATCACGCGCCTCGGCCTCGCCCTCGGGGCCGACGCCGCCACGTTCTCCGGGCTGGCCGGCATGGGCGACCTGACGGCGACGTGCGCGTCGCCGCTGTCGCGCAACCACCGGCTCGGCAAGCACCTCGGCGAGGGGCTCACGCTCGCCGAGGCGATCAAGGCGACCGGCGGCACGGCCGAGGGCGTGAAGTCGTCGGAGTCGGTGCTGGAGCTGGCGCACGCGCACGGCGTCGAGATGCCGATCACGGCGGGCGTGGTGGCCGTGCTGGGCGGCACGCTGCCCCTGGCCGACCTCGCGGCGACGCTGCTCGCGCGGCCCAAGAAGTCGGAGGTCGCTGGCTGATCGGACCCGGCCGCGCCGATCAGTGCTGGACGTCCACCACCACGCGTGTCGGGTTCTCCAGGAGGAACACGCGGAACGGCCGCTCGTCGTCGTCGATCCCGAGGAACGCCGTGGTGTACCCCTCGAACCAGTAGCGGTACACGATCTCGTCCACCGACTCGGTGTCGGCCGGCTCGATCCGGTCGCCCGTGAACTCCTCGACCCCGCTGTCTGTCGGGGCCGCCGTGCCCGACAGCGCGACGCGGAGGATCGCGTCGCCGTCGACCTCGACGGTGTGCCCTGAGCCGTCGTCGGTCGCCCGGTCCACGTACTCGACGCGCCAGCCGGGCGCGCCGCTGCCCGTGCCGTCGAGGTCGAACACGACGCGGTCGTAGCCGTCGTGCCGCGCGACCCGGATGTCGGTGACCGAGAGGAACGTCTCGCCCTCGCCGACGGGTTCGGCGGTGTCGGGCCGCGTGTTGGCGGCAAACGGCGGCCCGGCCGCCGCCTCCGTGGCGGTGGCGGCGGGATCCGGGGTGTCGTCCGGTTCGTCGGGGTCGTCGCCGGCGTCCCCCGAGCCCTCGCTCTCCTTGGTGGGCGACGGCGACGCGCCGGTGGCCGACGGCGAAGCGTCGCCCGACTCGGAGACGATCGGGCCGGGGCTGGACTCGCCCGGCCCCGGCCCGTCAGCGCCCTGCGAGCCGCTGGTGCACCCGGCCAGCAGCAGCGCGCCGAGCAGCACTCCGGCCTGCATGAACGTGGTCGCTCTCCGTCGCGTCCGCATGGTTCGAGGCTAGTCCGGTTCGGGGCCACGTGGACAGGAAAGGCCCCGGCTCTCACGCCGCGCGGAACGTCCTGCGGTAGGCGGTCGGGGTCACCCCGAGGGTGGCCTGTACGTGGGCGCGCAGGGACTGGGCCGTCCCGAAGCCGCACCGTCGCGCCACCTGCTCGATCGGCAGGTCGGAGGACTCCAGGAGGGTTCGCGCGTGCTCCACCCGCTGCCGGAGGAGCCACTGGCCAGGGCTCTCGCCGGTCTCGTCGCGGAACCGCCGGGTGAACGTCCGCACCGACATCGCGGCGTGCCGGGCCATGGCGGCCAGCGTCACCGGCTCGTCCAGGCGTTCGGCCGCCCACGCGCGGGTCGCGGCGGTGCCGGGCCCGTCGGCGTCGGGCAAGGGCCGGGCGATGTACTGCGCCTGGCCGCCGTCCCGGTGCGGCGGCACCACGGTGCGGCGGGCGACGTCGAGGGCGACGGCGGCGCCGTGGTCGCGTCGCACCACGTGCAGGCACAGGTCGATCCCTGAGGCGACGCCCGCCGCGGTGAGCACGTCGCCGTCGTCCGTGTACAGGACGCCGGGGTCCATCTTGACCTGGGGGAACAGGCTCTGGAAGTGCTCGGCCGAGCTCCAGTGCGTCGTGGCGGGGCGGCCGTCGAGAATGCCGGCGGCGGCGAGCGCGAACGCGCCGATGCAGATCGACAGGAGCCGGGTGCCCGGCCGGATGCGCCGGAAGGCGTCCTCGAGCTCAGGGGTGAGGCGGCCCTCGTCGTACACCGGCCCGAACTCGTGCGATGCGGGGACGACCACCGTGTCCGCCGTCTCCAGCGCCTCTGGGCCATGTGCCACCTGGACCACCACGTCCGAGTCGGACTGCACGGGGCCGGGCGCGCCGGCCGTGCAGGTCACGACCTCGTACAGCGGCCGGCGTTCGGCGTCGCGCGCCGTGCCGAAGATCCGGTGCGCGATGCCGAGCTCGAACGGGATGAACCCGTCGACGATCAGGACGGCGACGCGGTGCGGCGAAGGGGCGGTCAGTTCTCTGATCATGGCGGAGTCCTCTCTGATCGAACCGAACCCGTCAGTCCTTGTTGCTGCGACCGCGCCGACCTCATGGCAGCGCAGCGACAGTGGCCCGATCCTATCGGACCGTGACCTTCTGGTCACTGTCCGATAGCGCGCCGCTCCAGCAGGCTGGGCGTATGACGCACACCAGCACGCCGCTACCCGACGCCCAGGGCACCTCGGCCCCGCCGTCGGGCCGCCTTCCCCGGACACCCCGCATCCACCCCGCCTGGTGGGTGGCCCTGGTCAGCTTCGTGACCGTCATGTGCGCCGCCGCATTCACCGCGGCCCCCGGCCTGTTCGTGGACCCCCTGCACGCCGAGCTCGGCTGGTCGCGCGCCACCATCGGCGTCGCCGTCGGCCTGCAGTCCGTGCTGTACGGGCTGACGGCGCCGTTCGCCGCCTCGCTCATGGACCGGTTCGGCATGCGTCCGGTGGTCACCGCCGCGCTGGTGGTGATCACCGCCGGCGCGCTGGCGACGGTGTGGATGTCCGAGCCGTGGCAGTTCGTGCTCGGCTGGGGTCTGCTCGTCGGCGTGGGCAGCGGCAGCATGGCGCTCGCGTTCACGGCCACCGTCACCGGCCGCTGGTTCGTGGCCCGGCGCGGCCTGGTCAGCGGCGTGCTGACGGCGGCGACGGCGTCGGGCCAGCTCGTGTTCCTGCCGCTGCTCGCGTGGATCGTCGAGAACCAGGGGTGGCGCCCGGCGTCGGTCACCGTCGCCATCGCCTCGCTCGCGGCGATCCCGCTCGTGCTCTTCCTGCTGCGCGACCACCCCGCCGACCTGGGGCTCGCGCCCTACGGCGGTACGTACGTGCCCAAGCCCGCGCCGACGCCGGGCGCGGCCCGGCGCGCCGTCACCGCGCTGTTCGACGCCGCCCGCACGGGCCCGTTCTGGCTGCTCGCCGGGGCCTTCGCGATCTGCGGCGCGACGACGAACGGGCTGGTCCGCACGCACTTCGTACCCGGCGCGCACGACCACGGCATGCCGATCACCGTCGCGGCGGGCCTGCTCGCCGTGATCGGCGTCGTCGACGTGGTCGGCACCATCGCGTCCGGGTGGCTCACCGACCGGTACTCCTCGCGCGTGCTGCTGGGCGTCTACTACACGCTGCGCGGGATCGCGCTGCTGTTCCTGCCGTCGCTGATGGCCCCGCACGTTGAGCTGCCGATGGTGTTCTTCATCGTGTTCTACGGGCTGGACTGGGTGGCCACGGTGCCGCCGACCCTCGCCCTGTGCCGCGAGTTCTACGGCGAGGACGCGCCGATCGTGTTCGGCTGGGTCCTGGCCTCGCACCAGGTGGGGGCCGGGATCGTGGCGTTCGCCGGCGGCCTGGTGCGCGACGTCACCGGCTCGTACGACGCCGTCTGGTACGGCGCGGGCGCCCTGTGCGCCGGGGCCGCGCTGATGTCGCTGGTGATCCGCCGGGTTCGGCAGGGTATTCCGGAGGTGTCGGGTGCGTGAGTCGGCTGGGTGACCTGAGGGTTGAGGGCTCGCGGTCCTTTCCGGGCGACCGTTCCCTACGGCTCTCCGGGTGGCCGCTTTCGGACGGCCGGGGAGCCGGTGGCTGGGCCGCCGTATTCTCGCGCCATGAGCACCACCCCTGAGCACCGTGCGCCGTCCGACCTTGCACCCGCCACCCTCGTCGTCTCCGCCGGGCGCCCCGCGCGCGCCCAGGGCGGGCACGTCAACCCGTCGGTCCCGATGAACTCGACGTACGTCTCGCGTGGCGTCGTCACGCCGGACGAGCTCTCGTACGCCCGGGGCGACAACGACGCCTGGCACCCGTTCGAGGAGGCGCTCGCCGCGCTGGAGGGCGGTGCGGGCAGCGACATGGCAGGCCACGGTGCGGGCGGTGATACGCCGAGCGGTAGCGCGGCGGGTGGCGACGCGCGGGACGGCGGTGCGGGAGGCGGCAGCGCGGCGGGTGGCAGCGCGCCGTCCGACGGCGCAATGCCCGCCGAGGCGATCCTGTTCTCGTCCGGGATGGCGGCCCTCGCCGCCGTCTTCTCCCTGGTGCCCGACGGCGGCACGGTCGTGCTGCCGCGGCACGCCTACCAGGCGGGCATGGTGCTCGCCGACCAGCTCAGGGAGCGGCACGGCGTGACCCTGCGCCACGTCGACATCGCGGACACCGCGGCCGTCGTCGCGGCGCTCGACGGCGCGGACCTGCTGCTCGTGGAGTCGCCCACCAACCCGATGCTGGAGGTCGCGGACCTGCCGGCCGTGCTGGGCGCCGCCCGCGCCGCGAACGTGCGGTCCGCGGTGGACAACACCTTCGCGACCCCGCTCGGCCAGCGGCCGCTGGAGCACGGCGCGGACCTCGTGCTCCACTCGGTCACCAAGTACCTGGCGGGTCACTCCGACGTCGTCCTCGGTGCGCTGGTGACGCGGGACGGCGCGCTGGCCGCGGCCCTCCGCGGGCACCGCACGCTGCACGGCGCCATCGCCGGGCCCTTCGAGGCGTGGCTCGCCCTGCGGGGCCTGCGCACCCTGGCGCTGCGCTTCGAGCGTGCGCAGGCGAACGCGGCCGAGCTCGCCCGCCGCCTCGCGGACCACCCGGAGGTCGCAGAGGTGCGGCACCCCTCCCTGCCCGGCGACCCGGGACACGAGCGGGCGAAGGCCCAGATGAACGGGTTCGGCGCGATCATCGGCGTCCGCCCGAAGCCCCGGGACGCCGCCGGGGCGGGAGCGGACGCCGTCGAGCGCGCCGACGCCGTCGTCGCCGCCGTCCGCCTGTGGCTCCCCGCCACGTCCCTGGGCGGCGTGGAGTCCATGCTGGAACGCCGCCGCCGCTGGGGCACCGAGGCCACGACGGTCCCCGAGGACCTGCTCCGCCTGTCGGTCGGCATCGAGGACGTCGAGGATCTCTGGGCAGACCTGGACCAGGCCCTGCGGGCCTGATCCTCCGGGTCTGCGGCAGCCGGCCCTAGTCCAGCGGACCCAGGACCGACTGCGCGACCGTAGCGTGGGCCGCGTCGTCGCTCGACGGGTGGAAGATGCCCGCCAGCACGTCGCGGTAGAGGCGGCCCAGCTCGGACCGGTTGAAGTACGTCGAGCCGCCCGAGACCCGGACCGCCAGGTCCACGATCTCGCGCGCCGCCTCGGTGACGCGCACCTTCAGCCCGGCGGTGGCCCGGAACCAGCCGGCGCCGCGGTCCAGCGTCGGGTCGGACGCCGAGGCGTCGAGGTCGCGCGTGATCCCGTCGAGCTGGAGCCAGACGCTGTCCTGGGCCAGCAGCATGTCGGCGATGCGACGCCGGACGTCGGGGTCCTGGGAGTGCGCCTTGCCGGTCTTCATCGACGTGCGCTTCTGCGCCGCCTCGACCGCGAGCTCGACGGCCCGGTCCGCTATCCCCGCGTAGACCGCGGCGAGCAGCACCTCGAACGACGTGAAGATGCCGAGGACGTAGGGGTCGAGCGACGGCCCGGGCGGCAGCAGGCGCAGCACCCGGTCGGCCGGGGCGTGGGCGCCGGCGAGCGCCGTCGACCGGGACTGGGAGGCGCGCATGCCGATCGTGTCCCAGTCGTCGAGGATCTCGAACCCGCCGCCGTCGCGCGTGATGAAGGCGTGCACCAGCCGCTCGTTGCCGTCGCCGCGCGATGCGTCGAGGCCCAGCACGCCCAGCCGCGTCCACGCGGGGGAGTTGGACGTGAAGATCTTGCGGCCGTGGAACGTGTACCCGCCGTCACCGTCGGGCCGCGCCTCGGTGCGCGAGCCGAGCAGCACGAGGTCGTTGCCCGGCTCGGAGTAGCCGAAGCCGAACACCTCGCCCGACGCCGCCTCGGACAGCAGCCAGTCCAGCGACGAGTCGCCGCGTTCGTGCAGGTAGCGGCCCACGCCGACCCACACGTGGTGCATGTTGACCGCCAGCGCGGTGGCCGGTGCGTGCGCGGCCAGCCGGGCCTGCGCGTGAGCGGTCTCGCGCAGCGTGAGCCCTGCGCCGCCGAAGGCGGTCGGGACCATCGCGCCGAGGTAGCCGGCGGCCTGGAGGTCGGCCAGGTCCTCGGCGAAGAAGGCGTTGTCGCGGTCGTAGTCGGCGGCGCGCTCGCGCAGCCCGGCCAGGAGCTCGTCGGACAGGAGGTCGGTCACGCCACGAGATTAACCCGCTGCGGGGTCCCGTTGGGGGCGATTTGTCGTGGGTAGGGCCGCGGGTACGACGGCGGGGCGGGGCGCGGGCGCCGCGGCGGACGGCGGCGGCGGGTAGAGGCGGCGGGCGCGGACGGCGGCGTACAGCTCGGCGGCGGCACGCGGGTCGTTGATGTCGCGGCCGGTCAGGTCGGCCACCCGCGCCAGCCGGTTCAGCACGGTGTTCCGGTGGCAGTGCAGCGCAGCGGCCGCCCTGGTGCCCGACCCGCCGTGCTCGAACCACGCCTCGATGGTGCCGAGCAGCAGCTCCTCGTCCCGGGGATCGCGGTCCCTGAGCCCGCCGAGCACGGCCTCGGCGAGCTCGGTGGCGCGTTCGCCGTCGGCCGCCAGCAGGGCGTCCAGCGGACGGTCGCCGTAGCGGGCGAGCCCGGCCTGCCCCGGTGCCAGGTAGCGCACCGCCGTGCGCGCCTGGGCCAGGGCGGCCGGCGCGTCGGCAAGGCTCGTGAACGGGCGGCTCACGCCGACCCGGGCGTGTGCGGCGAGGCCGGCGAGCGCCTGGTGCACGTCGTCGGACGTCGGCGCCGTCATGAGGGTCAGCCGGTCGCCCTCGTGCGCCAGCGTGGTGACCTGGGCGGGATCGGCTGAGCCGACGGCGCCGTCGCCCGCGCCGAGCCCGGGCGCCGCAGGCGCGCCGGATGCCGAGACGGCGACCACAAGCGTCGCGCCGGCCGCCAGCCCGAGCGCGCGCCGCGCGGTCTCCAGGTCGTGCACGGCCCCGGTGAGGACCCCGCGCAGCAGCTCGGTGCGGGCCGTGTCCTCGCCGATGCCCGCCGCGGCCTCGACGTGCGCCCGCACCGCAGCGTTCGACGACCGGTCGACGGCCGCCCACACCCGCGAGGACGCGTGCAGCAGCGCGCCGGTGTCGGCGTGGTCGCGCAGGCGCCGGGCGAGCTCTTCCCAGATGGACAGCCCGGCCATCCGGTACGCGTGCCGCAGCGGGTCCAGCGGTAGGCCCTCCGCCGCGGTGATCCGGCCGGCCTCCTGGGCGGGCCCGAGCGACGAGGTCTCACCGGCGAGGTCCGCGAGTACCTCCGCGACGTTGGCCCGGACCAGCGGCTGGACGACGGCGGCCGGGATCCGGCGCTCCCGGTAGACCGGCTCCGCGTGCAGGATGGCGTCGGCGACCTGGTCGCTCAGCAGGTCGAGCGCATCGCGTAGGTCATGATGCCCGGCAGCAGCGATGTCCGACATACCGGGCAGCCTAACTGCGGCGACGGTGGTGTGCACTCAAGGTCGCGATGTAAAGTCGCGGACCTCTGGCGCCGCGACTGGGTCTCGCACGAGACTGGAGCGAGCGGCGAAACGTGATGCGGTCGAAGGAGACAGCGATGAGCGTGACGGACACGCGTGCCACCACGGAGCGCGAGCTCGACCAGGCGGTCGAGGAGCTCAAGGTCGGCGCGGAGCGATGGGCGCAGATGCCCGTCGCGGACAGGGGGGCGCTGTTCCGGGAGGTCCACGCGTCCATCGCCCGGGTGGCACAGGAGTGGGCGACGGCGGCGGCCGAGGCCAAGCACGTCGCGCCGTCCGCCCCGTACGCGGGCGAGGAGTGGATGACCGGGCCGTACGGCGCGCTGGAGAGCGCGGCGACCTACGCGCGGTCCTACGAGGCGCTCGCGGCGGGCGGGTCGCCGCTCGACGGGCTCAGGCTCGGCGCGGCCCCGGGCGGCCGCGTGGCGGTCCGGGTGCTGCCGCGCACCGCCAAGGAGTGGGTGCTCCTGAACGGCTTCAGCGCCGAGGTCTGGATGCCGCCGGGCGTGCCGGAGCGGCAGGTGCGTGAAGAGGCGGGGCTCGGCGCGGGCAAGGTCGGCGAGTACGGCGGCGTGGGGCTGGTGCTGGGCGCCGGCAACATCTCGTCCATCGCGCCGCTCGACGCCTTCTACGAGCTGGTCGCGCACAACCGCACGTCCCTCGTGAAGCTCAACCCCAGCTTCGCCGGGCTGGTCGAGGTGTACCGCAAGGCGCTCGCGCCCCTGGTCGAGGTGGGCGCCGTCCGGTTCGTCAACGGCGGCGCCGCCGTCGGCGCCTACCTCACCGCGCACAGCGGCATCGACAAGGTGCACATCACCGGCTCGGCCGTCACCCACGACGTCATCGTGTGGGGCACGGGCGAGGAGGCCGAGCGGCGTCGGGCGGCGGACGACCCCAGGCTGAAGGTGCCGATCACGAGCGAGCTGGGCGGCGTGGCGCCCATGATCGTGGTGCCCGGCGCGTGGAGCGCCGCCGACCTGCGGTTCCAGGCCGAGCACCTGGTCTCCATGCGCCTGCACAACGCGGGCCACAACTGCGTGGCGGGCCAGGTGGTCGTGCTGTCGGCGGACTGGCCGCAGAAGGACGCGTTCCTCGCCGAGCTGCGCCGCGCGCTGGAGCGGATGCCCGCGCGCGACCCGTGGTACCCCGGCAGCGCCGACAAGGTCGCGCGGGCAGAGGCCGCGCACCCCGGCGCCGAGCACGTGGGCGGCCGGATCCTGATGGAGGTCGCCGCGGGCGACCCGGCGTGCACCGACGAGTACTTCGCGCCCGTCCTGGCCTGGACGCAGCTCCCCGGCCAGGGCGCCGAGTTCCTGCGGGCCGCCGTCGGCTTCGCGAACGACTCGCTGTACGGCACGCTGGGCGCCAACGTGGTGGTGCGGCCCAAGGACCGCAGGGCGATGGGCGCCGCGTTCGACGGCGCGATCGCCGATCTGCGCTACGGCACCATCGCGATCAACGCGTGGACAGGCGTCGGCTTCCAGCTCGCTGGCGCCACGTGGGGCGCCTTCCCCGGGCACACGCCGGCCGACGTCGAGTCGGGGATCGGCGTGGTGCACAACGGGCACCTGCTGTCCGGGCCCGAGCGCAGCGTCGTGACCGGGCCGTTCCGCCCGTTCCCGCGTAGCGTGCTGCACGGCGAGCTGTCGCTCTTCCCGAAGCCGCCGTGGTTCAGCGGCTCCCGCAGCGGCACCGACACCGGCAGGCAGCTCACCCGCTACGCGGCGGCGCCGTCGTGGGGCCGGCTGGTGCCGGTCCTGCTCGCGGCCTTCCGCGCCTGACGGGCGGCCTGCTGCCACCATGTCCGCGCGCCGGGCCGACGGCGGTCCGGCGCACCGAACGAGAAGCAAGGGAGACCAACGATGGTTGTCCGGAGCCCGCTGCCCGACGTGGAGATCCCGTCCGTCAGCGTCTACGAGTACTTGTTCGGCGATCTCACCGACGACGAGCTGGACCGGGTTGCGGTGGTCGACGGCCCGAGCGGGGCCGAGACGACGTTCCGCTCCCTGCTTGCGCAGATCGACGCCGTGGCCGGCGCCGTGGCGGCGCGCGGGTTCGGGGTGGGCGACGTCGTCGCGCTGCACGCCCCGAACGTGCCCGCCTACGTGACGGTGTTCCACGGCCTGCTGCGTGCCGGGGTCACCGTCACCACCGTCAACGCCCTGTCGCCGGGCCCGGAGATCACGAGGCAGCTCGTGGACTCGGGCGCGCGCCTGATGATCACTGTGTCGCCGCTGCTCGCGGCGGGCGAGGCCGGGGCGAAGGGCGCGGGACTGGCGGACGAGCAGATCATCGTGCTCGACGGCGGCACCGCCGACCACACCTCCCTCGCCGACCTGCTGGCCGACCCGCACCCGGCCCCCGACGTCTCGTTCGACCCGGCGACGCACCTCGCGGTGCTGCCCTACTCGTCGGGCACCACGGGCCGCCCCAAGGGCGTCATGCTCACGCACACCAACCTGGTGGCGAACGTGGTCCAGTCCCTCGCCATCGGCGTGGGGCCGGACGACGTGGTGCCGTGCGTGCTGCCGTTCTTCCACATCTACGGCATGACCGTGCTGCTCAACCTGGCCCTGCGCACCCGGGCGAGGCTCGTGACGCTGCCCCGGTTCGACCTGGCCCAGTACCTGGGCGTGATCCAGCAGCACCGGGCGACCTTCCTGTTCGTGGCGCCGCCGATCGCGCTCGCCCTGGCGAAGCACCCGCTGGTGGACTCGTACGACCTGTCGACCGTGCGGGCCCTCCTGTCGGGCGCCGCACCGTTCGACGAGAAGCTCGCCGCGGCGGTCCGCGCGCGGCTGGGCGACGGCGTGCGGGTGCTGCAGGGCTACGGCATGACCGAGATGTCACCGGTCTCGCACTGCATCCCGTTCGGCCGCACGGACATCTCCGCCGGCAGCGTCGGCCTGCTCGTGGCCAACATGGAGGCCCGGATCGTCGACCCCCTGACCGGCGAGGACATCGAGCAGCCCGACGAGGGCGTCTCCCGGCCGGGCGAGCTGCTCTGCCGCGGGCCGAACGTCATGGTCGGCTACCTCGGCAACCCCCAGGCGACGGCGGAGACGCTCGAACCGGACGGGTTCCTGCACACCGGCGACATCGTCACGGTCGACGCCGACGGCGTGTTCCAGGTGGTCGACCGGCTCAAGGAGCTCATCAAGTACAAGGGCTACCAGGTGCCGCCGGCCGAGCTGGAGGCGCTCCTGCTGTCCCACCACAAGATCGCGGACGTCGCGGTGATCGGCGTGCCAGACGAGGAAGCGGGCGAGATCCCGAAGGCGTTCGTCGTCCCGGTCGCCGACCAGGGGCTGACCGAGGCCGACGTGATCGCGTTCGTCGCCGAGCAGGTGGCCCCGTACAAGAAGGTGCGCGCGGTGGAGTTCATCGAGGCCGTGCCCAAGTCGGCGTCGGGGAAGATCCTGCGCAAGGACCTGAAGGCGGTCCGGTAGGGTCGAGCGGGATGTCACACACCGAACCAGCCGGCAAGCCGCGCGTGGTGGTCCTGTTCGGCGGCCGCTCGGGCGAGCACGGGATCTCCGTCGCCACGGCGGGCGGCGTGCTGGGGGCCATCGACCGCTCCAAGTACGACGTCGTGCCGGTGGGCATCACCGCGAACGGGCAGTGGGTGCTCGCCGCCGACGAGCCCGAGCGCTGGGCCATCACCGACGGCAAGGCCCCCGAGGTCCCGGCGTCCGACGGCGAGGTGGTGCTCCCGCTGATCGTCGGTGACACCGGGCTGCGTGTCGTGGAGCCGGGCCGGGTGCCGTCGGTGCTGGGCGACGTCGACGTCGTCTTCCCCCTGCTGCACGGGCCGTACGGCGAGGACGGGACCGTCCAGGGTCTGCTCGAGCTGGCCGACGCGCGGTACGTGGGGTCCGGCGTGCTGGCCTCCGCCGTCGGCATGGACAAGCACTTCATGAAGCTGGTGTTCGCCGGGCAGGGCCTGCCGATCGGCCGGTACGCCGTGATCAAGCCGGGGGACTGGGACAGCCGCCGCGACGTCGTCCTGCAGACGCTCGAACCGCTCGGCCTGCCGCTGTTCGTCAAGCCGGCCCGGGCCGGGTCGTCGCTCGGTGTCTCCCGGGTGGACACGCTGGACGACCTGCCCGCCGCCGTCGCGGAGGCGCGCAGGTACGACCCCAAGGTGCTCGTCGAGGCCGCCGTCGTGGGCCGGGAGATCGAGTGCGCGGTGCTGGGCGGCCGCGACGGCGGGCGCCCGCGCGCGTCCCTGCCGGGCGAGATAGTGGTCACCGACGAGACCAAGCAGTTCTTCGACTACGAGGCCAAGTACTTCGACGAGGCGGCGGTGGAGCTCACCTGTCCGGCCGACCTGCCGGACCAGGTCGCCCAGGAGATCCAGGAGATCGCCGTGCGGACCTTCGAGGCGATCGGCGCGGAGGGCCTGGCGCGGGTGGACGTGTTCCTGACGCCGGGCGGCCAGGTAGTGGTCAACGAGATCAACACCATGCCGGGCTTCACGCCGTTCTCGATGTATCCGCGCATGTGGCAGGCGTCCGGCATGACCTACACGGAGCTGATCGACGAGCTCATCCAGCTCGCGCTGGAGCGGCCCATCGGCCTGCGCTGATCCCTGTACCCTGCCTCTCACCACCCCTGCCCGGACCGGCTGACAGGGGCTCTGAGGAGGCAGGATGCGCGGGCCGCGCTACAAGTACGCCGTGCGTGAGGTACGGGTCGCCAACGGGATGCTCACGGTCGGGCTCACGACCTTCGCCCTGAGCAACGTGATGCGGGTCGAGGTGGTCGGCGTGGCCAAGCCCCAGCCGATCGGGGCGTGGGTGAACCAGGTCGCCTACCCGTTCGCCATCATCGCCGTCGTCATGCTGCTGCTGCGGGTGGTGGGCGCGGAGGTGCCGTGGGAGGCCGCCGTCGCCATGGCCTGCGCGGGGCTCGCGTGGCCTGCCGCGCGGCTGTGGCAGCGCACGCGATTCTGGCAGCCCCTGTGGCGGTACCCGGTCTTCGCGCTGGAGCTGATCACCGCCACCCAGCACGTGCACCGCATCTGCGCGCACGACTCCCGGCACCTCGCGGCGCTGGCCGTGCTGATCGGCGCGGCCATGAAGAACTCGGACATCACCTACAGCGGGACCATCCAGGTGATCACGAACGCCGACGCGCTGCACACCATGGAGACCGGCAAGGAGTCGATGGTGCGCTGAGGGTTTCGCCGTCCGAGGTGGGGGCGGGGTGCGCCGCCCTGGTGCGCGGCGTCAGCGCACCACCGGGTGCGGGTCCAGGCCGAACCGCAGCAGCAGCGACGAGACCAGGTCCTCGTGCAGCGCCACGTGGTCGCCGAACGCGAACTCCTGGTGCCCGTACACGGCCATGCACTGCAGGCCGTAGACCTGCCGCCAGCTCGTCACCATGAGGTGCGCGACGCCGAGCGGCAGGTCCTGCCCGCCCACCGCGTCGCGGTACCGGCGTACCTGGTCGGCCAGCTCGGGGTCGAGCTCGTCGTCGGCCGGGTAGACCAGGCCGGAGACCGCGAGGTCGCGGAAGAACGGCACGTAGTGGCTGCCGACCATCTCGGCCATGCGGCGCTGGAGCGCGCGGCTGTCGGTGAGCTCCGAGCGGATGCCCGAGCCGATGACCAGGTCGAACTCCGCCGGGTTCCGGACGGCCCAGTCGAGCGAGGCCCGGGTCGAGGCGGCGAGGGCCGCCGCGATGTCGCCGGGCGCCTGCCGGGCCACGGCGACGGCGAGCATGTCCAGCACCTCCTGGACGATCAGCACGCAGAGCTGCGCGATGACGTCCTGCCGGTTCTCGAAGTGCCGGTACAGCGCGGGCGGCGTGACGCCGACCTCCTTGGCGACGGCGGCCATCGTGAGCTTGCTCAGGCCGTGCTGCCCGGCGAGCTGGTGGCGGGCGGCCGCGAGCACCTCGCGGCGCAGCTCGTCGCGCAGCCGCTCCCGCCGGGACTGCACCGGCGGGGCGGATGGACTGGAACTCACTGACACTCCTTCGTGGCAGGGACCTGGGTCACGGCGTCGGCGAGATCGGCGATGAACGACGTCGAGTGGTCCTCGGTGACGGCGGGGGGCACGATCACCTCGACCGCGGGCTCGCGGCCGTAGGTGACGAACGACCAGGTGCCTTCGTCGTCGGTGGTGACGATCCAGTCGACGGCGGTCCCGTCGCCGGAGTCCACGTGCTGGCAGTCGGCGGCGGGGCCGACCTGCTCGACGCCGCAGCGCAGCGTGACGGCGCCGCCCGGCTCGCCCCACGCCGCCGTGGCCTGGGCGTTGGTCGGCACCTTCGGCAGGTCGGGGCCGAGCTCGTCCGGTACGGCGAGCACGACCTCCGCGCACTTCGGGTCGGCGGCGCGCGGCGCCACCTCGACCCCGATCGTCCGTGCGCACCCGCTCAGCGCCACGACGGCGAGGACGACGGCGGCCAGGGGGGTGACGACTCGGGCGGAAAGCACGGAGCTACGTTACCCGCCTGCGGAGGGCGGCGGCCTGGATGGTGGTGCGGCGGATGCTGGCCTGTGACCTGTACGCGCGGGTCCGCCTGCCGCGTCCGGGCACGTCGGGCGCTTAAGGTCTACCGGTGACCCGCGTCCGTGACCTCTCCGAGGAGCAGCTCCTCGAACGTATAGTCCCCCTGCTGCCCCGGGGGAGCGCCACGCTGCTCGGCCCCGGCGACGACGCAGCGGTTCTCGCCGCGCCCGACGCCCGGTTCGTGGTCTCGACCGACGTGCTCGTCGAGGACCGCCACTTCCGCACCCGCTGGTCCACCGGGTACGACGTCGGACGGCGCGCCGCCGCGCAGAACCTCGCCGACGTCGCCGCGATGGGTGCCCGGCCGACAGCACTGGTGACGTCGCTCGTTGTACCGGGCGAGACCGAGCTGGAGTGGGTGACGGGGCTGGCCAGGGGCCTGGCCGACGGGTGCGCGCCCGTCGGCGCCGGCGCGGTGGGCGGCGACCTGTCGGGCGGTCCGTGCCTGGTGGTGAGCGTCACCGTGCACGGCGACCTGGAGGATCGTGCACCGGTGCTGCGGTCTGGCGCGCGGCCGGGCGACGTCGTCGCGCACGCCGGGGTGCGCGGGTGGTCGGCCGCCGGGCTCGCTCTCCTGGAGGCGGGGCTGGTGCGCACGCCGCTGCCCTCGGCGCCGCTGGAGGTGACCGACGGCGTGCTGCTCGAGGACGCCTGGGAGCGGCTCGTCGCCGCGTACCTGCGGCCCGACCCGCCGCTCGCCGCCGGCATCGCGGCGGCCGAGGCGGGGGCGACCTCGATGATCGACCTGTCCGACGGCCTCCTTCGGGACGCCGGGCGGGTCGCCGCCGCGAGCGGCGTCCGGATCGACCTCGACGCCGGGGCGTTCGCCGCCGACCGCGAGGCGCTGCACTCGGCGGCGCGGGCGGTGGCGGCCGCCTCGGGTCTGGGCGACCCGGGGTGGGGGCCGGGGAGATCGGACATCGACGGGCTGGTCGGCCGGTGGGTCTGGGCCGGTGGGGAGGACCACGGACTGCTCGCCACGTTCCCGGCGGGGACGTCGCTACCGGCGGGCTGGACCGCCGTCGGCCGGGTGCTGGCAGCGGGCGAGACCGGGTCGGCACCGGCTGTCACGATCGGCGGCCAGGAGCCCACCGTCGGCCCTGGCTGGGACCACTTCCGGGCCTGAGGGCGGAGCCGACCTCAGCGCTTGCGGAAGCGGAGCTGAGTGAGCGGCTGGCCGCCGATCTCGTCGATCCGCTCGGTGCCGTCGTGCTGGAACCCGTGCCGCCGGTAGAAGTGCTGGGCGCGTTCGTTGCCCTCGAGGATCCACAGGGTGACGACGGAGCCCGGGCCCAGGCCGTCGAGCACCGCGCGCATCAGGTCGCGCGCGACGCCGGTGCCCCAGGCGCGTGGGTGCAGGTAGATGGCGTAGATCTCGAGGTCGCCCGGTTCGGCGTCCTCGTCGCGCGACGGGCCCACGCTGGTGAACCCGACGGTGCCTGCCTCGTCCTCGGCGACGAGCACGGTGGTGCCACGGGTGGTCACGGCGGCGCGCCAGAGGCTGGCCCGCTCGGCGACCTCGAGCGATGCGAGGTAGGAATCGGGCAGGATCTCTGAGTAAGCACCACGCCAGGAGGCGATGTCGACACGGGCGATAGCCTCGGCGTCGGTCGTCGTTGCTGGGCGGATGGTCACGTCTTCCGGTGCCATCATGACCTCACCTTTTCACCCCGTGGTGCTGGGCGCAACCACCTCTTTGGCCGTGATTGAAGGTTACGGGAACGCCGAGACGCCCGCCAGGATGACCCTGGCGGGCGTCGTCGTCGAACACGTGCGGATCGCGTCAGCGACCCGGCTGCGGCAGCGTCAGGCCGAGACCTTGCGCGTGACCTTGCCGGCCTTGAGGCAGGAGGTGCACACGTTGACGCGCTGGGGAGTCCCGTTCACGATCGCGCGGACGCGCTGGATGTTCGGGTTCCAGCGGCGCTTGGTGCGGATGTGAGAGTGCGAAACGCTGTGCCCGAAGCCCGGGCCCTTGCCGCAGACGTCGCAGTTGGCAGCCACGGTGTCTCCTGAATGTCGTGCACGCCTGTGCAGGAACGACAGCACGACGTGATGGATGGTCGAAAGGGGCGCCCGGACGCCGCAGAGCACTCGATGCTTCTCGGCGGGCCAGGCAACTTCGACAGACTACCCGATCGCGGGCCACGCCCTCAAACCGTAGCCGTCGGGTGGTGCGTCACACCCGGCGTGGCCGGCCCTGCCGTGACGGCGCCCGCCGGTCCGGCCGCCGTCGGCGCTGACCAGGCCGCATCGGCCGACGGCGCGGCCTCGACGGCCTGCTCGACGGCCTGACTGTCGAGCGGTCTGTCAGCCTGACTGCCGGGCGGTCCGTCGGCCCGGCTGCCGGGCGGTCCGTCGGCCCGGCTGTCGGGCGGTCCGTCGGCCCGGCTGTCGAGCGGCCATTCGGTCCGGCCGCCGAGCGGGCCTGTGGATAGCCGGCCGCGGTCGTCCCGCCCGCTGGGTACGGTGGGACCCGTCTTGCCAGGAGGGTCAGGTGCAGGAGGGCAGAGCGTGACCGACGTCGACAGCGGCAGCCGGACGGCTGGTCCCGGTCCGGGGCCGTTCCCGCCCGGTGTCCGGCTCGAGGACCCGGGGCTGGTGCGGGCCTGGACCCGTGGGGCGACGGCGGCGCTGCGGCGGGAGCGCGACACGATCGACCGGGTCAACGTGTTCCCGGTCGCCGACGCCGACACCGGCACCAACCTCTACCTGACCCTCCGCGAGGGGGACCGGGCCGTCGCCGCCGCGCCGGAGGGGGCGACCGGGCCGCGGCTGCTGGCGACCCTCGCCCGCGCGGCCCTGCTGGGCGCGCGCGGCAACTCCGGCGTGATCCTCAGCGAGTGGCTGCGCGGGCTGGCGGTCGCGGCCCGGCGCGGGGGCAGCGCGGCGGACCTGCTCACGCGCGCGGCGACGTCGGCCAGGTCCGCGGTGGCGCGGCCGGCCGAGGGCACGATCCTCACGGCGGCCGACGCCGCGGCGGCCGCGGCGCGGGCGGCCGAGGGTGCGATCGAGAACGTGGGCGGGAGCGCGATCGGGAGCACGGAGGCGATCGGGACCGCCGACGGGACTGCGGACGGGACTGCGGACGGGACTGCGGACGTGAGCGCGATCGAGGGCCCGGGTCGGAACACGGACGGGAGCGCGGACGGCAACGCGACCGAGAGTCCTGACAGGAGTGCGATCGAGGGCGCGGCCTGGAGCGTGAGCGGGGGCGCGGTTCGCAGCGCCGCCCGGCCCACCACCGACCCGGGCGCCGACGTGCTGCGGGTGGTGACCGCCGCGGCGGCCGCGGCGCGCAGCGCCGCGCGGGCGAGCCAGGACGAGCTCGACGTGCTGCGCGCGGCGGGGGTGCTCGACGCCGGCGCGCTGGGCCTGGTCCTCGTGCTCGACGCCCTCGTCGTCGCGACGGCGGAGGCGGCGCGCGCCGGGACGACCGAGGCGGCGCGGGCCGCGACGGCGGACGCGGTGCGCGCGGGGACGGCGGAGGCTGGAACAAGCGGAGTGTCAGTGGCTGGCGGCACGATGGAGTCCGTGAACCTGGACCAGCTTCTCGACGCCGGCGCGCTGCCGAGCGCGCCCGAGCGTGTCCCAGGGGATCCGGACGCTGAGCCCCACGAGGCAGGCGGCGGCGCCCTCGAGCTCATGTTCGTGCTCACCGGGCCGGCCGGGGACGCGGCAGAGACCGTCGCGGCCCGGCTGCGGGGGTCGCTCGCCGAGGTGGGCGACTCGGTGGTCGTGGTCGGCGGCGACGCGGGCACAGGGACCGCCGTCTGGCAGGCCCACGTGCACACCGACCGGCTCGACCGGGCGCTCGCGATCGCGGCGGAGGCGGCGCGCGACGGCTCTCTCGCGCAGGTCCACGTGCGGCACCTGGCGGCGGCCGGCCAGCACGAGTGGGGCGTGGTGGCCGCGACGTCGGCCCCCGGGCTGGCGGCGGAGCTCGCCCTGGCGGGCGCCGTCGTGCTCCTCACGGGTGGGCTCCTCGCGGACGGCGTCGGCGGCCCGGCGGAGGCCACCGTGGAGGCGCTGACGGCCGAGGACGTCGGCCGCGCCGCCGCGTCGACCGGCGCCCGGCGGGTGCTGGTGCTCGGCGCCCAGGACGTGGCAGTGGGCGCGGCGGGGCACCTCGACGTCGACGAGGTGACAGCGGTACCGACGTCGACCGACGTGCACGCCGTCGTGGCGCTCGCCGCCCTCGGCACGCTGCTGCCCATCAGCCTGCCCGACGCGGGCCCCGAGACCGTCGACGCCAAGGCGATAGTGGACGAGGCGCTCGCGGGGCTGACCGTGGCGGTGACGCGGGGCGCCGCCGCCGTCGACGCGCTCCGGGCGGCGGCCGGGCCGGAGACCACCGTCGCGACGGCGCTGCTCGATGCCGATGTCCCCGGCGACCTGCCCGACCGGCTCGCCGCCGTCCTCGCGGAGCGTGCGCCGGACGCCGAGCTCGTCGTCCTGCCGACCGGACGTCATGGGGACGAGGTGTGCCTGGGTACAGAGTCCAGTGCGGAGCCCACAGGCCCCACTACCGAACCCGGCGCCCGACCACCGGAGGAGGACGCATGAGCCGACGAGCGGACGAGCGGCTGGAGCGCGCCTTCGACAAGCGGACGGCGACCGCCCTGGCCAAGCTCGGCCTGCACACCGTCGGCGACCTGCTGGGCCACTACCCGCGCAGGTACGCCGACCCGGGCGCGCTGACCGACATCGCCGCGCTCCAGGTGGGCGAGCATGTGACGATCCTGGCCCGGGTGGAGCAGGCGACCGTCCGGCCCATGCGCAACCGCAAGGGCGCGCTCATGGAGGTGGTGGTGACCGACGGGAGCAGCCGGCTCTCGCTCACCTTTTTCGGCAAGCACCGCGGCTCGCTCTACAGCCACGAGAAGCGCCTGGTCCCCGGGGCGAAGGGCCTGTTCACGGGCACCGTCGGCCTGTACAGGGGGGCGCGGCAGCTCACGCACCCCGACTTCACGCTGATGGGGGAAGAGTCCGACCTCGACAGCGACGAGGCGCTCCTGGAGCACGCGACCAAGCCCATCCCGATCTACCCGGCGGCCGCCGGCATCCCGAGCTGGAAGATCCAGGGCGCGCTCCGCGTGGTCCTGGACACGCTGGCCGACGACGACGTGCCCGACCCCGTGCCCGACGAGGTGCGCGAGCGTCAGCACCTGCCCGGGCGGGCGGCCGCCCTGCGCAGCCTGCACCGGCCCGCGACGCTGGAGGAGGCGCACCGGGCCAGGCACCGGATGCGGTTCGAGGAGGCGTTCGTGCTGCAGGCCGCGCTCGCGCAGCGCAGGGCCCGCACCGCCGCCGAGGACGCGACGGCCCGGCTCCCGCTGCCGCCCGGGGAGCCCGGCGTGCTCGCGGAGTTCGACGCGTCGCTCCCGTTCACGCTCACCGACGGCCAGCGCCAGGTGGGCGAGGAGATAGCGGCTGAGCTCGCCAGCCCGCGCCCGATGCACCGGCTGCTGCAGGGCGAGGTCGGCAGCGGCAAGACGGTGGTCGCACTGCGCGCCATGCTGCAGGTGGTCGACGCCGGTGGCCAGGCCGCGCTGCTCGCCCCCACCGAGGTGCTCGCGGCGCAGCATGCCAGGACGCTGCGGGCCCTGCTGGGCCCGCTGGCCGACGCCGGCACGCTGTTCGGGGCCGAGCGCACGGGCGCGAGCACCCGGGTGGCGCTCCTGACCGGGTCGCTCGGCGCGAAGGCCCGCAAGGAGGCCCTGCTGCAGGCAGCGAGCGGCGAGGCCGGGATCGTGGTGGGCACGCACGCGCTGCTGTCGGAGCAGGTGCAGTTCGCCGACCTCGGGCTGGTCGTGGTGGACGAGCAGCACCGGTTCGGCGTCGAGCAGCGCGACGCGCTGCGCGCCAAGGGGCGCGTGTCGCCGCACCTCCTGGTGATGACCGCAACGCCCATCCCGCGCACGGTGGCCATGACGGTCTTCGGCGACCTGGAGACGTCGTCGCTCACGGAGGTGCCCGCCGGGCGGGCGGGCATCACGACCGTAGCGGTCCCGGCGGGGAACGTGCGCTGGACGGACCGCACCTGGGCGCGCGTGCGCGAGGAGGTCGACGCCGGCCGCCGCGCCTACGTCGTGTGCGCGCGGATCCACGCGGACGAGGCAGGGCCGCGCACCGAGGGCAGGGCGGCCGCGAAGGACTTCGACGACCTACCGGAGTTCCTGGACGTGCCCGGGCCCGGCGCCGACGGCGCCGCCGACCGCGCGCCGCTGCGGGCGGTGCTCGAGGTCGCCGAGGAGCTGCGCGAGCGGTCAGAGCTCGCGGGCGTCGAGATCGGCGTCCTGCACGGGCAGCTACCGGCCGACCAGAAGGACGCGGCCATGGCCCGGTTCGCCTCGGGCGAGGCGCCCGTGCTGGTCTCCACCACCGTGGTCGAGGTGGGCGTGGACGTCCCGGAGGCCACGGCCATGGTGATCTTCGACGCCGACCGGTTCGGCATCTCCCAGCTCCACCAGCTCCGCGGGCGCGTGGGGCGCGGCACCGAGCCCGGCCTGTGCCTCCTTGTGTCCGACGCCGAGCCCGGCACCCCCGCCTACGCCCGGCTGGAGGCCATGACGCAGACCACCGACGGCTTCAAGCTCGCCAACCTGGACCTGGAGCTGCGCAGCGAGGGCGACGTGCTCGGCGCAGCGCAGTCGGGCCGGGCCAGCTCGCTGCGCCTGCTCCGGGTGGTCAAGGACGCCGGCCTCATCCAGGAGGCGCGCAGCGCGGCCGTCGACGTCGTGCGCGCGTCCCCCGACCTGGCGGAGTTCCCGGAGCTCGCCGATGCGATCCGCGCCCAGCTCGACGAGGACCAGGAGGAGTTCCTGGAGCGGACGTGACCGGCGGGTGAAAGCGATGACCCCCTCGTTACGCCCGAAACACGCAACCGATAGAGTCCCGGTCCGTGACGGTCGACGCGAGGCATGCGGTCCACGGCGACGCGCCCGCGAAGACGGCGTGGCAGCGCGGGAGGCTGCTGGCGCTCGGTTCCGTCCTGGTCGCCGTGCTGCTCGTGGCGCACGACGTCGTGCCGAACCGCTGGGGAAACCTGGGCAGCCTCGTCCAGTCGTTCTTGCCCTGGCTCGGGCTCGCGGTGCCCCTCGGGATCCTCGCGGCGCTGCTGCGGCGGTCGGCGCTCGCGATCCTCGCCGTCCTGCTGCCGCTGGCGGCCTGGATCTGGGTCTTCCTGCCGCAGGTGCGCCCCGCGGAGCCGGAACCGGGCGACCTGACCGTGGTCCAGCACAACGTCAGCGACACCAACACCGACATCACGGCCACCGCCCAGGTGCTCCTCGCCGCCGCGCCGGACGTCGTGACGCTCACCGAGGTGTCCGAGACGACGGAGCAGCAGTACACGCGGGCGTTCGGCCGGGCGCTGCCGCATCACGAGACGCAGGGCACGGTCGGCATCTGGTCGAGGTACCCGCTCAGAGGCGTCCAGGCGGTGGACATCCGGCCCGAGGGCTTCGACGCCTCGTGGGACCGCTGCCTGCGCGTGGTCATCCAGCGGGAGGGCACGGCCGTCGCGCTGTTCGTGGCGCACCTGCCGTCGGTCCGGTTCGGCAGCGGCGGCTTCGAGACGGAGCTGCGCAACGCGAGCGCGCAGCGGCTCGCCGACGCGGTCGACGCCGAGCGGAACGAGACGGTCATCGTCGCGGGGGACCTGAACGCCGTCCTGGCCGACGACGCGATGGCCCCGCTCACCAACCTCGTCACGGCGCCGACCACCGGCTTCGAGTTCACCTACCCGGCGGCCTTCCCCGTGGCGCAGATCGACCACGTGCTCGCGCGCGGCGCCACGGTGACGGAGGTGCGCGCCCTGGACCGGACGGGCAGCGACCACCTGCCGGTCGTCGCGCACGTCGACACTCCATGGCCTTAGGTGATGTCCGGACGAGGTGCGACGGGAAAGGACTCCGCGGTGGGAGGTCCGCGCCGGTCCTAGGCGGCGTCCGGGTGAGGCGCGATGGAAAGACTCCGCGGACAAGTTCGGTTGCGGGCAGTAGACACTGTCCACGCAGAGCAACCCACCTCCGCGGGCAACAGTTTCTCCGGGCCGTCCGGGCCGTCCGGGCCGTCCGGGCCGTCCGGGGCCCTCGGGGCCGTCTGAGCCGCCCGGCACGCCGGGTTAGGCTCGCTGGCGTGACCAGGATCGTCGCGGGCTCGGTCGGCGGCCGCACCATCGCGGTGCCGCCCAAGGGCACCCGCCCCACGAGCGACCGCGTCCGCGAGGCGATCTTCTCCCGCCTCGAACACCTCGGCGTGCTCGACGGCGCCCGCGTGCTCGACCTCTACGCCGGCTCCGGTGCGCTCGGGCTGGAAGCCGCCAGCCGTGGCGCGGTCTCGGTGACCCTCGTGGACAGCGCGCGCCCCGCCACCGACGTGGCGCGCAAGAACGTCGCCGGGCTGGGCCTGACCGGGGTGCGCGTCGTCACCGACACCGCCGAGCGCTTCGCGGCGTCGCTGGCACGCGTGGACCCGGGCACCGGCCTGGGCAGAGCCTTGGCGAGCACGACGAGCACGACGAGCACGACGAGCACGACGAGCACGACGAGCACGACGAGCACGACGAGCACGACGAGTGCGGCGAGGCCGAGGGCGGCGCTCGACCTCGTCTTCCTCGACCCGCCCTACGACCTCCCCGACGACGCGCTCGCCGTCGTCCTCACCCACCTCGCCGCACCGGGCGTCCTGGCCGACGGCGCCGTCGTCGTCGTGGAGCGTTCGACCCGTACCCCCGAACCGGCCTGGCCCGACGGCCTGACCCCCTTCGCCCGCAAGGACTACGGGGAGACGGCGGTCTACTACGCGGAGCCCTCCGACCCACTACAGTCCGACCCACTACAGTCCGACCCACCGCCGTCCGACCCACCGCCGTCCGACCCACCGCCGTCGGATACCGTGAGCGCGTGACCACCGTCGTCTGCCCCGGGTCGTTCGACCCCATCACGCTCGGCCACCTGGACGTCGTCCGCCGCGCCACCACCCTGTTCGACGACGTCGTGGTCGGCGTCGCGAAGAACCCCGGCAAGTCCGGGCTGCTGGACCTGGAGACCCGCGCCGCACTCGTACGCTCCGCCCTGGGGTCCGCCGCGGCAGCCGAGCCGGCCATGGCCCGGGTGCGCGTCGCCGTCGTGCCGGGGCTGCTCGTGGACTTCTGCCGGGAGGTCGGGGCGGTCGCCGTCGTGAAGGGTCTGCGTGGCGGCGGGGACTTCGACGCGGAGCAGCCGATGGCGCTCATGAACCGGCACCTGTCGGGGGTCGAGACGATCTTCCTGCCGGGCGACCAGCGGTACGCGCACGTCGCGTCGTCGCTGGTGAAGGACATCGTGCGGCACGGTGGACCGGTCGAGGACCTGGTGCCGGCCGGGGTCACGGAGGCCCTGCGGGCCGCGTTGGGCCGGCCGTCCGACGGGCCGTCCGCCGGCTCGTGAGGCCTCTCACGCCGCGCGGGCGCGCGTGAGTCCCGGTCCATGTCGTAGGATGGGTTGCTGGTCCCTGGCGTGAGTCCCCGACGTGGCGTGAGCCTCTGACGTGCGATTGCGTGCTGGTCCATCCCCTTCGCCGTCCGCTCGGCGCCGTCCTGCCGGATCGCGCTGCGCCGGACTGCCCGTGCTGATCCCGTCCTCATCGGAGCCTGCTATTTCCCGCGAACCGAACTCGCCGCTCGTGCTCGACACGCACGAGCTGTCTCGGCGTGCCGGATCGAGCCGTACGCACCGCGCGACCGTGCAGGCGCCGGCGGACCTCGGCACGGCCGTGATCGGTATTCCGGAAGGCTCCGACCTGGAGCTGGACCTCCGGCTCGAGGCCGTGATGGAGGGCGTGCTGGTCTCCGGCACGGTCCGCGGCACGGTCAAGGGCGAGTGCAGCCGCTGCCTCGACGACATCACCCGTGACCTCACGGTCGACGTCACCGAGCTGTTCGCCTACCCGGAGCGGGCGGCGGCGTCGGCCGAGGCGGGGGACGAGGACGTCGAGGACGAGGAGTCCGTCCTGGAGGACGACCTGGCCGACCTGGAGCCCGCGCTTCGGGATTCGGTCGTGACTGCACTACCATTTCAACCGCTGTGCCGGGAAGACTGCCCTGGCCTGTGCTCCGAGTGCGGAGCACGTCTGGCCGACGACCCCGGTCATCACCATGACGTGGTCGACCCTCGTTGGTCGGCGCTACAGAGCATGCTCGAATCTACGAGCGTGTCGGACGAGACGAAAGAGAGCTAGCCGTGGCTGTTCCGAAGCGCAAGATGTCGCGCAGCAACACCCGTGCGCGTCGCTCGCAGTGGAAGACCACCGCAGCGACCCTCACCACCTGCCCGCAGTGCCAGGCCGACAAGCTGCCGCACACGGCGTGCCCGACGTGCGGCACCTACAAGGGCCGCACCTACCGCGACGCCCTGAAGACCGTCCACGCGGGCTGACGTGGCCAAGGGCGGGACGTCGCCGGCGAGGCCGGAACCTACCGCGCTGCTCGAGAAACTCGGGGTCCATCTGGACCCCGAGCTTCTTGTGCTGGCACTGACCCACCGGTCGTTCGCGCACGAGGCCGGCGGCATCCCCACGAACGAGCGCCTGGAGTTCCTGGGCGACACGGTGCTGGGGCTGGTGGTGACCGAGGCGCTGTACCGGCGGCATCCGGACCAGTCGGAGGGTGACCTGGCGCGCATGCGTGCCGCCACGGTGTCGCAGCGCGCGCTCGCGGCGGTCGCGCGCACCCTCGGCCTGGGTAAGTACGTGCTGCTCGGCAAGGGCGAGATCCGCACGCGCGGCTTCGAGAAGGACTCGATCCTTTCCGACACCGTCGAGGCCCTGATCGGCGCGACCTACCTGTCGCACGGCCTGGAGACCTCGCGGGCGCTCGTGCACCGGCTCGTCGACTCGACGCTCGACGTCGCCGCCGGGCTGGGCGCCGGGCTGGACTGGAAGACCTCCCTCCAGGAGGCGTCAGCGGAGCGCGGCCTCGGCGCGCCCGACTACATCGCCACGTTCGAGGGCCCCGAGCACGCGCGGATCTTCCACTCGACCGTCGTGATCGACGGCGTCACCTACGGCTCGGGCTCCGGCAGCGCGAAGAAGCACGCCGAGCAGGGCGCGGCCGAGCAGACCTACCGGGCCCTGCTGGAGAAGTTCCCGCTGCCCACGGCGGACGAGGTGGACGACGCCGACACGGGCGCGTCGGCCGACAGCACGGCGCCGGCCTCCGGTGCCTGAGCTCCCCGAGGTCGAGACCGTCCGGGACGGCCTCGACCGCTTCGTGGTCGGCGCGGTGGTGCGCGACGTCGAGGTGTTCCGGGAGTACAGCGTGCGCAGGCACGACGGCGGGCCGGGCTCCTTCCGCGACCAGCTCGTCGGCCGGCGGCTGACGGCGGCGGTGCGCCGGGGCAAGTTCCTCTGGCTGCCGCTGGCGGCCGTTCCGGCCGGGGCCGCTCCGACGGGCGCCGCGTCGGGCGACGGCGAGCCGGCCGACAGCGGGCGAGCTGACGCCGGGCCGACGGACGCTGAGCCGGTGGCGGCCCTGCTCGCACACCTGGGGATGTCGGGACAGCTCCTCGTGCGGGGTACGCGGCCAGACGTCACGGCGCCCAGCACGGCCTCGGGCGACGCGGCCTTCGCCGTGGCGGCGTCGAGCGACGAGGACGACTGGCGGCACCCGCACCTGCGCGTTCGCCTGCACCTGGCGGATGCGCCGTCCGGGGCGCGGTACCTCGACTTCGTGGACCAGCGCACGTTCGGCCACCTGAGCGTCCAGGACCTGGTGCCGGACGGCGGCGGCTCGTCGCGCGGGAGCACGGCTCCGGCCTCCGGCGATCCGGCCCCTGACGCCCGAGCCCTTGACGCTCCGGCGCCCGGCGCCCCGACGTCGGACATCCCCGCCGGCCGCGGCTCCGACCTGCCCCTGCTGCCGGAGCCGGTGGCCCACATCGCCCGCGACCTGCTCGACCCTCACCTCGACCTGGACGGCCTGGTGCGCCGGGTGCGCCGCCGTCGGACCCAGATCAAGCGTGCGCTGCTGGACCAGACCGTCGTGTCCGGCGTGGGCAACATCTACGCCGACGAGGCGCTGTGGCGGGCGCGGGTGCACTGGGCCAGGGCGACCGACAAGCTGAAGGCCGCCGACGTGCGCCGGGTGCTGGAGTCGGCGGCGGAGGTCATGAGCGAGGCCCTCGGCCAGGGCGGGACCAGCTTCGACGCCCTGTACGTCAACGTGAACGGGCAGTCCGGGTACTTCGACCGGTCGCTCGCCGTCTACGGGCGCGAGAACGAGGAGTGCCGCCGCTGCGGTGCGCTGGTGCGCCGCGACGCGTTCATGAACCGCTCGTCGTTCACCTGCCCGGTCTGCCAGCCGAGACCCCGCGGCCTCTGACCAGGCGCCGAACCGAAAGCTACGTGTCCTCTCGTGGCCCGAAACGCAGCCTAGGAGTCCACCAGCCCGTCGATGAACTCGTAGCCTGCGGTTGGCGGCCAGCAGCACATGTAAGTTGCGGTTCGGCGCCGGCGTTCGTTGTGATGGCTGCGGATCTTGCGGTTCGGCGCGACACCGCGTCAGCGGCGCACCACGTTGCGCAGCTCGGCGCCGGCCCGCCACGCCGTGAGCTGCTCCGCCAGGAACTGCGCCGCGCCCCGGGGCCGGCCGCCCGCGACATGCGGCGTGAGGATCAGGTTCGGCACGTCCCACAGCGGCGAGTCCGACGGCAGCGGCTCCGTCTCCATGACGTCGAGCGCCGCGCCCGCGAGCCCGCCGGAGCGCAGCGCGTCCGCGAGGGCTGCCTCGTCCACGGTGGCGCCCCTGCCCACGTTGACGAAGCGCGCCGTCGGCGGCAGCAGGCTCAGCCGGCGGGCGTCGAGGATGTGCCGGGTGGCCGGGACGGCGGGCAGCAGCGAGATCAGCAGGTCGGTCTCGCCCAGCAGCGCGTCCAGGTCGTCGGCGCCCACCACGGGGTAGCCGGAGCGTTCGCCCGCGCGCGAGGCGACGCCCGTCACGCGTGCGCCGAGCGCGGTGAGCAGCGGGGCCAGCCGCACGGCGATCGAGCCGAAGCCCCAGATCGTCACGCGCGCGCCGTCGAGCGTGTACTCGCGGCCGGTCACCGGGTCGCCCTGGGCGAACGCGATCTCCTTGGCCCAGCGGTGCTCCCGCTGCGCGGCCAGGGAGACGTCGATCCGGCGGACCGACGCCAGGATCAGGGCCAGGGCGTGCTCGGTGACGGTGTCGTCGTGCAGCGACTGCCCGGAGGAGATCACGACGTCGGGCGCGAACCCGGAGCGCAGCGCGACGTCCGGCCCGGCGGAGAGGGTCTGCACCCAGCGGAGCTTCGTGAGCCGGCGGGCGGCGTCGGCGAGCATCTTGGGCGGGTTGGCCCAGGTGACCAGCAGCTCGGCGTCGGTGTGCTCCTCGGGGACCGGCTCGTTCATCGCGTAGGCGACGACGGCGTCGGTGCCGCCGGGCGCGAAGGAGGCGCCGCCGTCGGGCAGCCGGGAGGGGAAGTCGAGGTCGAACGGGACGTCCGGTACGAGGATCTTCACGCCGGGGACGTTACCGGACCCGGCGTGAAGATCCCGCACCTGGGACCAGGGGTCAGCCCGTCACCCGGATGAACACCGCGTTGTCCTGCCACATCTCCGTGTAGTGCACGGGGACGCCGGCCTGCTGGGCCTCGACGACCATGCCCTCGCCCGCGTAGAGCGAGACGTGGCCCGGCGTCCACACGATGTCGCCCGGCTGGGCGTCCGCGGCGGCGACCTGGTAGCCGACGGTCGCCATCTCGCTGGAGCTGCGCGGGAGGTCGATCCCGAGCTGGGCGTAGACGTAGTTGATCAGGCCAGAGCAGTCGAAGCCCTCGCTGGGGGAGGAACCGCCGTACACGTAGGCGATGCCCACGTACTCGAGGGCGAGGTTGACGGCCTGCTGGCCGAGGTCCGCGGACTCCGCCGCGGCGTCGGCGGCAGCGGCCGCCTCAGCCTCGGCGGCGGCCGCAGCCTCTGCCTCCGCTGCCGCCTCTGCCACGGCAGCCGCCTCGGCGGCGGCCCTGGCCTCCGCCTCGGCGCGAGCCTTGGCCTCCGCCTCGGCCTTGGCGCGCGCCCTGGCCTCCGCCTTCGCCTTGGCCTCTGCGATGCCGGCCTCGGTCTCGGCGTACGGGGTCACGGTGACGCGTCCGCGCTCGGCCCAGAAGTCGGCCTCCTGCGTGACCTTGACCCTGGTCACGAGGTTCTCGGCGAGCCCGGCGCGGAGCTTGGTGTCGACGGTGTTGTTGGCGGGCGCCGTCTGCGTGTGCGACTCGGCGGGCGCCGTGTGCGCGGTCTGGGTGAAGACCGACGCGAGCATGCCTGACGTGACGACGGCGATGGCGCCGGTACGGGCGGCGTTCTCGGCGGCGGTCTGGGTCAGGGCGGTGAAGGGGGTGAGTGCAGGGCCTTCGGCACGGTGCCTGCCCCGGTAGCTGGGTCGGTTCGCCTGGTCGTCCGCCCAGTCCTGGGCACGGTCGGTGAGTACGGTCACCAGTGATCTCCTCGGACGCCTACGAGGTGAGCTGTCGGGTTCGGATGGGGAGTTCAGTTCACCCGGCCTCGCAAGAGGCTTCACCCCAAGGACACTCGCGTGCCCGGCTTACCTGGTTCCCCCGCCCCTGTCACGTCGTAGCTGCTCAGGACCGGTGACAGGGCTCGGCGTCCGGACCTGGACCCCGCCGTTGCTGGCGAGGTGACATGACCGTACCGACCTTCCGAGAAAAAGTCACGATTAGGTCACATACCGACTCGTGATGGAACGTTCTTGGCAATCGCTACCCCGTGTCACCATGGCGAGCATGCCCGATTACCTACGCGCCCGGTACGACGTCGTCGTCGTGGGGGCCGGCCACAACGGCCTCACCGCCGCGGCCTACGCGGCCCGCGGCGGCCGCTCCGTCCTCGTCCTGGAGCGGGCCGACCACATCGGCGGCGCCGCCGTCTCCGCCCGGCCCTTCGCAGGCGTGGACGCGCGGCTGTCGCGCTACTCCTACCTGGTCTCGCTCCTGCCGCGGCGGATCGTCACGGAGCTCGGGCTGCCGGTCCGCCTCGTGCGCCGCCGCTGGTCGTCGTACACACCGGTGGCCGACGGCGGCCTCCTCGTGGACACCAAGGACGACGCCGCCACGCGCGCCTCGTTCCGTCGCCTCACCGGCTCCGACGCCGACTTCGAGGCCTGGGGCCGCTTCTACGCGATGACCGCCGACGTAGCCCGCCGCCTCGCGCCCACCCTCACCGAGCCCCTGCTCCCGCGCTCGGCGGTCCGGGACCTCGTGGGAGAGCCGGCCTGGCGCACCCTCTTCGAGGAGCCCCTCGGCGAGGTGCTGCGCAGCACCTTCGCGGACGACGTCGTGCGCGGCGTGGCCGCCACGGACGGCCTGATCGGCACGTTCGCCGACGTCGACGAGCCGTCCCTGCGCCAGAACCGCTGCTTCCTCTACCACGTGATCGGCAACGGGACCGGCGACTGGGACGTGCCGGTGGGCGGCATGGGCGCGGTCTCGGGCGCCCTGCACGACGCCGCGGTGGCCACCGGCGCCGTCGTCGTCACCTCGGCGACGGTCACCGCCGTCGACCCCGGTGCGTCCGGCGTGGAGGTGGCCTGGACCGACGCCGACGGGCGTGCCCGCGGTGTGACCGCCGGGCACCTGCTCGCGGGATGCGCCCCCGCCGAGCTGGAGCGGCTGCTGCGCGGGGCCGGACGGGGTGCTGCTGGCGGGCCGACCGTGCCGGGCGTGGGTTCCGGTTCCGGTGCCGCCGTCGGACCGGGTGCGGGGAACGCCGTCCGCCCAGGTGTGGCGGACGCCGTCGGCCCGGGTGTGGCGGACGCCGTCGGCCCGGGTGTGGCGGACGGCGGTGGCGCGGCTCCGGCGTCCTACCCCGAGGGCGCGCAGCTCAAGGTGAACATGCTCCTGACGCGCCTGCCGAAGCTGCGCGACGACGTCGACCCGGTGGCGGCGTTCAGCGGGACGCTGCACGTCAACGAGTCGCTGACCCAGCTCCAGGACGCGTACGCGCAGGCAGCGGCGGGGCGCATCCCCGAGCTGCCGCCGAGCGAGATCTACTGCCACACGCTCTCCGACCGGACGATCCTCGGGCCGTCGCTCGCCGGGACCGAGGCCCAGACCATCACGCTGTTCGGGCTGCACATGCCGGCCCGGCTCTTCCGCGCGGACCCCGACGGCGCCCGCGAGCGCGCGCTGCGGGCCACCCTGGCGTCCCTGGACTCCGTGCTGGCCGAACCCATCGAGAACGTGCTCGCGCTCGATGCCGAGGGCAGGCCCTGTCTCGAGGTGCGCACCCCGGTCGACCTGGAGGGCGACGTCGGGCTGCCCGGCGGGCACATCTTCCACCGCGACCTGCGCTGGCCGTTCGCCGAGTCGGCCGACGACGCCGGGCGCTGGGGCGTCGAGACCGAGCACCGGCGGGTGCTGCTCGCGGGTGCCGGCGCCCGCCGCGGCGGGGGAGTGAGCGGCATCCCCGGGCGGGCGGCGGCGATGGCGGTGCTCGGGGGCTGACGGCGGGACCGCGCTCGTCGTCGCCGAGTCGCACCGCGGCAACGGGGCGGGCCGGGAGCTCGTGGCGGCCTTCGAGGAGTGGGCAACGTCCGTCGGCGCTCTCCGGGCGACCGTGGCGTCGGCCATGAGGCGTACGGGCGCGCATGCCTTCTACGATCGGCTGGGCTACGAGCAGCGCAGCAAGAAGTTCGACAAGACCCTCTGACGCCGGCCGGCCGCTCGCCTACCCACGCCGGGCGGTCTCTGGTGTGTCTGCGTCTTGTGCGTCGTCGGCCGTCTGGTCCGGCGCGGGTAGACCGGGTCCCGTGACCCGGCTCAGCAGTGCCGTGAGCTGCCGCAGCTCGCTCTGCGTCAGCACCGCCAGCGGGGTCTTCTCCAGCGCCGTCCGGACCAGCTCGTCGCGCACCTCGCGGCCCTTGGCCGTCAGCACCAGGACGCGGGAGCGGCGGTCGTTCGGGTCGACGGCGCGCTCCACCAGGCCCCGGCCGGTGAGCTGGTTCGTGATGAAGGTCAGGTTCGGGGCGTTGCAGTACAGGCGCTCGGCCATGACCTTCATCGAGGGCGGCGGCTCGTCGGGGTCGATGACCCACAGCGCCTGGAACGTCGCCGGCGTGAGCTGGTGATCGGCCAGCGCCTGCCCGAGGAGGTCGTTGGTCCGCATCCAGATGTCGTGGGTCGCGGCGACCACCGCGGTGAGCTCGGACGTGGCCATGCCGCCCATCCTACCGATGTTTCGAGCCTCGAAGGATCGTGCTACGTTCGGCATCCGATACTTTGAGGCTCGAAACAATGGAGGATCCTGTGAACGACGACTACCGAGGCGTCACGGCACTCGTGACCGGCGCGTCCAAGGGGCTGGGGCGGGCCTACGCGCTGGAGCTGGCGCGGCGGGGTGCGCGTGTGGTCCTGCTGGCCCGTTCGGAAGAGACCTTGCGGACGGTCGCCGCGGAGATCCGGGAGCGCGGCGGGCCCGAACCCGAGGTGGTCATCGGCGACATCGCGGCACCGGACGGCCCGCAGCGGATCCTGGAGGAGCTGCGGGACCGCGGCCTGACCGTAGGACTGCTGCTCAACAACGCCGGGGCGGGCAGCGCGGGACCCTTCCTCGACCGCCCGCTCGGTCCGCAGCTCAGCACCGTCGGACTCAACGTCAGCGGCCTGCTCGCGCTGACCCACGCGATCGGGCGTGACCTGGTCGCCCGCGGGTCGGGCGGCATCATCAACGTCTCGTCCACCGCCGCCTTCCAGCCCATGCCCTACCAGGCCAGCTACGCCGCGACCAAGGCGTTCGTGCTCTCCTTCACCGAGGCGCTGGCCGAGGAGCTGCGCGGCACGGGCGTGCACGTCATGGCCGCGCACCCCGGCGCCGTCGCCACCGGCTTCTTCGACGGGACCACCGCCACGATCGACCCCCGGGCGGCCGACGCACCGGAGACCGTCGCCGCCCGGACGCTGGACGACTACACCCGCCGGTGCGCCGTGTCCTACCCGGGCAGGGCCGTGACCCGGGCCATGACCTGGCCGGCACGCCTGCTGCCGCGCAGCGTCGTCCCCCGGCTCACGGGCAGGTTCAACCGGTGGCAGGGCCTGCACGAGGTGACCGACGTCGGCTGAGTCCTGCCTGATGCCTGATGCTGACGCCTGCCGGTTGGACGCTCGGGCTACCAGCCGGTGCCATGGACGATGCGCCTGCTGCCGGGAAGGACGCTTCCGGCAGCAGGTGTCTGGTCAGGCCTGCAGCAGATGCCTGGTCAGACTTGCACCAGACGCCTGGTCAGGCATGGGTTTCCTGCGCCGCCGCCCAGGCGTAGTCCGGGTTGATGGCGAGCAGGTGCTCGTGACCGCCGCGGGCCACGACCGTAGCCACGCCGCCGTCGAGATGCGCATTGTCGGAGCGGTCAGTGCCCGACGCGCCCGATGCGTCGGCAGTGCCGGATGTGCTGCCAGCGCTCGACGCGGCGACAGGGCCGCCGGCCAGGAGAAGAACCTCGTCCGCTGCGGCCAGCGGCGTGAGGCGGTGCGTCGCCAGCAGCACGGCCCGGCCCGTCCTGCGGGCGTGCGCCGCGAGCGTCCGCACCAGCGCGTCGGCGGTGTCGGCGTCGAGGTGCTCGGCGGGCTCGTCCACGAGCAACACTCGTGCGGGGGACAGGAGCGCGCGGGCGGCCAGGAGCCGACGGCGCTCGCCGCCCGAGACCGCCGCCGCATCGGTGCCGAGCACCGTGTCCAGCCCGTCGGGCAGCACGGAGAGCCACTCACCCAGCCCGACAGCATCGAGCGCGGCCCGCGCTTCGTCGGGCGTGACGTCGCCGCGCGCGACCCGCAGATTCTCCAGCACGGTCGTGTCGAACACGTGCCCGTCCTCGGCCACGAACAACGCGCCGGTACGACCGTCTCCGGCGCGGGTGGCCCCCATGTGGGCAGCTTCCGCGCTGGTGGTCTCGGTGCGGGTCGTCTCGGCGCGAGTGGTCGGCAATCCGTCATGAGATCGGTAATCCGAGTTACCGATCTCATGACGGATTGCCGACCGGACGGGGGCGGTGCCGCCTGCCGCCCGGTCGGTCACGGTGCCGCTCGCTGACCGGGCGGCCACCGTGCCGCTTGCCGACTGCGCGGTTACCGTGCCGCGGACAGGCCGGATCAGGCCCGCCGCGGTCATCAGCAGCGTCGTCTTGCCGACGCCGGACGGACCCGCCAGCGCCACGACCGACCCCGGCCGGAGCGTGAGGGACACCCCCTCGACGGCGACGCGCGGCTCGCCGTCCGCGTCCGGCCAGCCGGCGGCGACGTCGTCGAGCACGAGCAGCACGCGGTCCCCGGCGTCAACGCCCCCACCCTCGAACATGTCAGACGCCGGGATCACTCCGGTGACCTGTGCATCTGGCACGCCCCCGGGCAGTGGTCCCGCCGCTGCCCCCGACGCCGCCGGTTCCGGCGTGACAACCCTCGACCCCGCAGCCGCTGATGCCGCGGCGGCCGGCTCAGCCGACGCATGCGACGCCGACGTCACAGCACTCGCAGCCGCCGTCGCCGCTCCGGCCCGCGCCGTCGCGGCCGCCGCTGCCGGCGTCGACGCTGCTGCCTTCGCTGATCCCGACAGCGGCAGCTCTGCGGGCAGCAGCGCCAGCAGCCGGCGGGCCGCCTCGCGCGACCGGTGGAACTGCACGGCAGCGGCGGGGAGGCCCGCTGTCGCCTCGAACACGGCGAGCGGCGTCAGCACGATCACCGACAGCGCCTCGGGCGACAGCGCACCCGACAGCGTCGCCGGGATCCCCAGCGCCAGCGAGGCCAGCACCGCGAGTCCCTGCGCCAGCGCCCCCAGGGCTGCGGCCAGCCCGGAGGTGCGGGCCCCGTCGTCGGCGACGGCGGACAAGCGCGCGTCCGCCGCGTCAAGGTCGGCCAGCCGCGCGCCGAACCGGCCCGCGACCCGCAGCGGGGCCGACTCCTCCAGGATCTCCAGGGAAAGCGCCGTCACCTCGCCGCGTGCCGCCGCCCCGCGCGCCTCGGTCCGGGCCGCGGCACGCGCGGCCAGCCACGGTGTCACGATTCCGGCGAGCGCCAGGCAGAACGCCAGCGCCACCCCCGCCGCAGGCAGGAGCGCGCCGAGCAGGATCACCGAGCCGATCGACGTCACCGCCGCGACGCCGGCGGGTATCAGCGCGCGGACCACGACGTCGCCGACGTCGTCCACGTCCTGGCCGATCCGCGCCAGGAGCTCGCCGCGCCGCACGGTGACCGGCCGGTCGCTGGCGGCGAGCCGTTCGTAGAGGTTGGCGCGCAGGGCGGCCATGCCGCGCAGCGCGACGTCGTGCGAGGCGAGGCGCTCGCAGTAGCGCAGCACGCCGCGCCCGATCCCGAACGCTCGGACGGCGACGACGGCCACCGACAGGGTGAGCACCGGCGGCATCTGCGACGCCCGCGCGATGAGCCAGGCCGCGACGGCCGCGAGCCCGATCGCGCAGGCCAGGGCCAGCACGCCGAGCCCGATCGCGGCTACGACCTTGCCCGGCCGGACCTCCAGCAGGGGCAGGATGCGCCGCAACGGATCGGGGCGCCCGCCCCGGGGCGCCTCCCGGACCTGGCCACGGGTCGACGGGCTGGTCATCGCGCCTCCCGGCCGGTCGCGGGATCGGCGCCCGGACCTGCTCCCGGATCTGCCGCCGAACGCACGTCGATCACCTGGTCCGCGAGCCCGAGCAGCGACGCCCGGTGCGCGACGACGAGCACGGTCCGACCGGCGTCACGCCAGGCCCGGACGGTGTCGAGCACGGCCTGCTCGCCGCGTGCGTCGAGGTGCGCGGTCGGCTCGTCGAGGATCACCAGCGGCTTGGTCGCGGCGTCGTCGAGCAGGGCGGACGTCAGCGCCACGCGCTGCCGCTGCCCCACGGACAGTCCGACGCCGCCCAGCCCGACGCGCGTGTCCCAGCCGTCCGGCAGCGAGTCGACGACGTCGTCCAGCCCCGTCAGCCGGGCCGCCTCGACGAGCGCCTGCTCTAGGCCCGGATCCGAGTCCGCGTCCGAGCCCGGAACACTGTCCAGCACGACGTCGCGCAGCCGCCCAGGCGGGAGCGACGGCCGCTGCGGCACCCAGGTGACCATCGACCACCAGGCCTCCAGCCCGCCGACGGCCTCGTCAGCCAGTTCGCCAAACCTGCCGCGTTCGCCAGCCCCACCGCCGCCAGCGTTGTGATCAGCAGCCCCGCGATCGACGGCTCCACCGTCAGCACCCGTGCGGTCGGCAGCCTCGTCGCCGCCATCCCAACCGGCGACAGTTCGACCCGGCGGCACCAGCCCCACCCGCCCGGCGTCGGGCCTCAGCAGCCCGAGAATCGCGAGCACGGCAGTCGACTTGCCGGACCCGCTCGGCCCGCGCAACGCGACGACCCGCCCGCCCCCGGCCTCGCCGGCCCCGAGCGGGATCCGCGCGGACAGCCCCGCAGGCGCAAGGACGCCTCGCCCGACAGCCCGCACGGAAACCCGATCCAGCACGAGCGTCCCCCCGGAAGCCCGCGCTGCCCCACCCTCCGACCGGACGGAACCAGGGGCAGCAGCCCAAGCAACACCAGCAGCCCCAGCATCAAGCAGAGCAAACGCCCGAGAAACTGCGGCCACCCCATCGACCGACGCGTGAAACTCCGCCCCCACCCGCCGCAGCGGCAGGTACACCTCAGGCGCCAGCACCAGCACAGCGATCGCCGGTTGCAGCAACATGGCACCCTCGACCAGCCGCAGCCCGACGCCCACCGCGACGATCGCCACCGACAACGTGGTCAGCAGCTCCAGCACCATCGAGGAGAGGAACGCGATCCGCAGCGTGCCCATCGTGGCCTTGCGGGAGGCGTCGCCCAGCGCGCGCACCCGCTCACCCGGCCCGACCGAGCGCCCGAACGCGCGCAGGGTCGGCAGCCCGGCGACCAGGTCGAGCACCTGGGCGCCGAGCCGCTGCACGGTGGCGAGCCGCCGTTCGGACGTCCCGGCCGTCAGCCGCCCCACGAGCACCATGAACACGGGCACGAGCGGCAGGGTCACGATCACGATCACCGCGGAGACCCAGTCCAGGCCGAGCACCACGCAGACGAGCGTGGGCGTGAGCAGCGCCGTCAGCACGAGCTGCGGCACGTAGCGCACGAGGTACGGTTCCAGAGCGTCCAGCCCGCGCGTCGCGAGCGTCGCCACCTCGGCCTCGGGGCTCGCGCCGCTCCCGCTGCCCGACGTCGGAGCGCCGCTCCCGCTGCTCGACGCCGATACGCCAGCTCCGCCGTCGGCCACGCTGTCACTACCCGCCGCCGCGTTACCGCTCCCGCCGTCTGCCACGGCACCGCCCGCCGCCGCGACGCCCGCCGCCGCGCCGTCCGCCAGCAAACCACCCACCGCCGCCCAACCGGCCCGCGGCCCCCGCACCGCCCACGCCTCCACTACCGCGCGCCGCAGCTCGGCGATCGTCCGGGCGGCGGCGCGCAGCGCGTACCGCTCCTGCGCCCATGCGACGCCGGCCCGTCCGGCGACGACGAACGCCAGCCCCCCGAAGAGCCACGCCGCCGCGGGCCCGGACACGCCGTCGCCGTGCACCACGGGCGCCAGGAGGGCGGCGATCAGCAGGGCCTGCGCCACGATCAGCCCGGCCGCCGCCACGCCGAGCCCCACGGTGAGCACGACATACCAGCGGGCCGCGCGGACCTGCTGCAGCAGCCGGGGGTCGAGGGGTTTCACGAGACCATGGTCCCGCGCGCGCCTGGAGAACGGTTCAGAACGCCGACTCCTTGATCTTCTTCCACGTCAGCCCGGCCGGTGCGGGAATGTGCTCGACGGTCAGCCGGCGCCGGAACACCCAGTACGTCCACCCCTGGTAGAGGATCACCAGCGGCGTGAGCACCACGGCCACCCAGGTCATGACGGTCAGCGTGTACGGGGTCGACGACGCCTCGGCGATGCTCAGCGAGTTGCCCCCGCCCAGTCCCGGCATGACGTCGGGGTACATGGACCCGAAGATCAGCACCACGGCCGCGACGATCGTCACGGCGGAGAGCCCGAACGCCCACCCCTCGCGCCCGGCACGGTTCGTCAGCACGACGCCGACCAGGGCCAGCGCAGCGACCGCCACGACGGCCCACGTCCAGGTCACCGAGAACGCGAGCTGCGCCCAGACCGCCCACCCGCCGGCCACCAGCACCGCCGCGACCGACAGCACCCCGGCGAACCGGCGGGCCCGCGCCCGGATCTCGCCGTCCGTCTTCAGCGCTACGAACACGGAACCGTGCAGCAGGAACAGCACGAGGGTCGTGGCGCCGCCGAGCAGCGCGAACGGGTTGAGCAGGGCCCAGAACCCGCCCACGTACTGGTGCGCCTCATCGAGCTGGACGCCGCGGACCAGGTTCGCGAACGCCACGCCCCAGAGGATGGCCGGCACCCACGAGCCCACCTGGATGGCGAGATCGCAGCGGCGCGCCCAGACGGCGTCGGCGATCTTGCCGCGGTACTCGAAGGCGACCCCGCGCACGATGAGCGCCACCAGGATGAGCAGCAGCGGCAGGTAGAAGCCCGAGAACAGGGTCGCGTACCACTCGGGGAACGCCGCGAAGGTGGCGCCGCCCGCGGTGAGCAGCCACACCTCGTTGCCGTCCCAGACCGGCCCGATGCTGTTCACCAGCACGCGCCGCTCCTTCTCCCGGTGCGCGGCGTCGCCGCGCGGGAGCAGGGACATCAGCATGCCGACGCCGAAGTCGAAGCCCTCGAGCACGAGGTACCCGGTCCACAGGACCGCGATGATGAAGAACCACACGAGTGCGAGGTCCATGGTCACGTCCTTATCTGCCTGCGAAGCTGCTGTCAGTCGGTCGAGGGGATCAGTAGGCGAACGAGAGCGGCCGGTCGGCGTCGTCGGCTGCGGCCTCTGGCGACTCGTCGCGGACCGTCGAGGGCACCCCCTCGACCGCGTACCGGTGCATGAGCCGGTACCAGACCACCGCGAGCGCGCCGTAGACCAGCGTGAAGACGATCATCGACGTGAGCACCATGCCGGGGCTCACCACCTCGGAGACGCCGCGCATGGTGAGCAGCCGGATCTGGTCGATGCCCGTGGGGTTCGGCGCCACCACCCAGGGCTGGCGCCCCATCTCGGTGAAGATCCAGCCGAACGACGAGGCGAGGAAGGGCGTGGGGATCGCGGCGATCCCGATGCGGGCGAGCCACTGGTTGTCGCTGACCCGGCCGCCCCGGGTGAACCACAGGGCGGCCAGGGCGAGCAACGCCGACCCGGCGGCGAACCCGATCATGAGCCGGAAGCTCCAGTAGGTGACGGCGAGGTTCGGCGTGTACGAGATCGGGTTGCCGGCGTCGTCGGTCTCGCCGTACCGCTCGGAGTACTGCTCCTGGACGTCGTTGACGCCCGGCAGGAAGCTCTCCTCGCCGGAGAAGTGGCCGGTGCCCAGGTAGCTGGCCAGGCCCGGTACCTCCAGGATGTGCCGGACGCCTTCGCACGAGTTGGACAGGTCGCCGATCGTGAGGATCGAGAAGTTCGCGCCCTGCTCGCCCTCGCACAACGCTTCGGCCGACGCCATCTTGCCCGGCTGCTGCTCGAACATCAGCTTGCCCTGGACGTCGCCCGTCAGCGCGACGCCGACGCCGGCGACCAGCATGACCACCGTGCCGAGGACGACGGCCGGACGGTAGACGTCGCGGGCCAGCTCCACGTTCTCCGGCCGCTTCGTGCGGGCCAGGCGCACCATCCACCAGGCGGCGATGCCGGCCACGAAGGTCCCGGCCGTCAGGAACGCGGCGGCGACGGCGTGCGGGAACGCCGCCCACAGCGTGTTGTTGGCGAGGATCACCCAGATCGACTCCATCTCGGCGCGGCCCGTCTCGGGGTTGAACCGGGCGCCGACGGGGTGCTGCATCCACGAGTTGGCGGCCAGGATGAAGAAGGCCGACAGGTTCACCGCGACGGCCACGGCCCAGATGCAGGCGAGGTGCACCTTCTTGTTCAGCCGGTCCCAGCCGAAGATCCACAGACCGAGGAACGTGGACTCCACGAAGAAGGCCGCCAGGGCCTCCATGGCGAGCGGAGCCCCGAACACGTCGCCGACGAACCGGGAGTACTCGCTCCAGTTCATCCCGAACTGGAACTCCTGCACGATGCCGGTGACGACGCCGAGGGCGAAGTTGATGAGGAAGAGCTTGCCGAAGAACTTCGTCAGGCGCAGCCACCGCTCGTTTCCCGTCCGGACCCAGGCCGTCTGCATGATGGCCACCAGCGGCGCGAGGCCGATCGTGAGCGGCACGAAGATGAAGTGATAGACGGTCGTGATGCCGAACTGCCAGCGTGCCAGGTCGAGAGCTTCCACTCCGGGCTCCTGATGGGGTATTCGTCGCTTGTGAATGTCTTCACAAGGCACTGTACACGCAGTTGAACCACGCTTTGGTCCGAGCAGGGCTGGCCTCGTCTCCTGTGCGATACTGGACGGACCCGCGCGGGCCCACATCCCTGCGCGGCCTGCAGAGTCCAACCCTGCCCGATCCGCACGCGGTGCCGCTGTCACGACAGAACGTGGCCGCAGGCGTCCGCGAAGATCGCAGGAACAGGGCCGCAGCCGAGACTTCCGTCCAGATGTGTCGCTTCGCCGCGATGCATCCGCCGGACGACCGACCGCCAGGCGGTCCGCGTGGTGTGGAGCGGACGCCGGTTACAGGAGTACCTCACGTGACGCCTTCCAGCACCACCGGTTCGACCATCGGGTCACAGGATGATCACGACGCACCTGAGGCGAATGCCCAGGTCACCACTGGTGAGGGGGCTCCGGCGGACGGCGCGCCGGCCAAGCGCCCGCGTCGCAGGGCCACGAGGGCCGTCGTCTCGACGGCGAACGTCGAGCCCATCGTCGTCGGGCCGTCCGCGGCCGCCACGACCCCGGCCGAGGCCCCGCCCGTGACCACGGGCGGCACCGCGGCCGTCGCCACCTCGACGGGTTCCGCCGCCGCCGAGCCCACCGCCAAGCGCCCCCGCCGTCGGGCCACGCGCGGCGTCTCTTCCCCGACGGCGGCCGCGCCCGTCACCGAGCCGACGGCGGCCGAGCCGGTCGTCGCGGAGCCCGCGGCTGAGCCGACGGCGCCGGCTGCCGGCGAGCCCGTTCCGGCCGAGGCGCAGGCTTCGACTGAGACGGAAATCACTGCCGACACGACCGGGCTCGAGGCCGAGGCAACCGGACCCGAGGTGACCGATGTCACTGAGTCCGAGACCGCTGACGGCGCTCAGAGCGAGCCCGCCGACGCGACCGAGAGCGACGCCGCCGACGCGGCCGAGCCCCAGGACGCAGGCACGGCCGGGCCAGAGACCCCTGACACCGAGCCCGAGGCGGCCTCGCCCGAGTCTGCCGACGGGGAGCCCGTTGTCGAAGAGCCCGCCGAAGAGTCCGCCGCCCACGGCATCGTGCTCCCGGAGCCCGTCGCGGACACCGAGGCCCCGGCCCGCCAGGTCGCGAGCCTCGACGACATCGTCCTGCCCGTCGGGCCCGTCGAGTCTGCAGCGCAGGCGGAGGACGCCGCACCGAAGCGCCGTACCCGCAGGCGGGCCGAGCCGACGGCGGAGGCCGCCGCGGTCGAGCCCGAGGCTGCAGAGTCCGGTCCCCGGCGCACTCGGTCGCGCCGCAAGCCGGCCTCCGCCGAGCAGGCCGCGCCTGACGCCGAGACCACCCCGGCCGGGGAGACCGCGCCGCCCGCCGGTGACGCACCTGCCGCTGAGGCACCTGCCGCCGAGCCCGCCGAGGAGTCTCAGGCAGAACCGGCCCCGAAGACCCGCACGCGCCGCGGCCGCCGTCCGGCGGCGGAGCGGACCGAGGAGCCCGCGACCGAGGCGCCCACGCAGCCCGCATCGCCCGCCGCGACCCCCTCCGGCACCCGCGTCCCGCGCCTTGCCACGACGGCGCTGCTGTTCCAGGCGCCGGACGACTCGGCGGCGCGCCGCCCGCGGCGCGCTCAGGCTCCCGCCGGGCCGCCGCGCCCCCAGGACCTGACGCCGCAGTTCGCGCGCCCGGTCGCCCGTCCGGTCGAGCCCGCCGAGCCGGCGCCCCGAGCCGCCGAGCCGGCGACCGAGGCGCCCGCCGAGGCCACGACCGAGGCCGCGCCGGACAGCACGACCGAGGCCCGTCCGCGCCGGTCCGGCTCCCGCCGGGCCGTGCGCCGCACGGGGCCGAGCTCCGAGTCGGCCGCCCAGGCCGGCGTCGACGAGAGCACGTCGGCCGACACCGGCGCCGAGCCCACCGGCGAGGCGGGCGTCGAGACGTCGGCCCGCGAGGCGAACGTCGCGCGGGTCCCGCAGTTCGTCGCCGCTGAGCTCAGCGAGGACGACGCGGCGGCCGTCGACGAGGTCGGCGCGATCGAGGACGAGCTGGTCGCCGAGGGCGTCGAGCTGGAAGAGCTCGCCCCCGAGGACTTCGAGGAGTACGACGACGAGGAGGTGCGCCCGTCGCGCCGTCGTCGGCGCAGGGGTGGACGGGGCCGCCGCGGCGGCCGCGCGAACCGCTCGGACGACCTGGACGACTCGGCGGACGAGGACCAGGACGACGAGTCCGACGAGGACGCGCAGTCGTCCGCCGACGAGGACGCCGACGCCGAGGCCGACGCAGAGGACTCGGCCCAGGACGCCGTCGACGGCGAGGGTGAGGGTGGCAGCCGCCGCCGTCGCCGTCGGCGCAGGGGTACGCGCGGCGAGCGCGCCGAGGCCGCCGCAGCCCGCTCGGGCCGCGGCGACGAGGTGACCGCGCTCAAGGGCTCCACGCGGCTCGAGGCCAAGCGTCAGCGCCGCCGCGAGGGGCGCGACCACGGCCGCCGCCGGCAGATCATCACCGAGGCCGAGTTCCTGGCCCGCCGCGAGTCGGTGCAGCGGTCGATGATCGTGCGCGAGAAGAACGGCCGCACGCAGATCGCGGTGCTGGAGGACGGCGTGCTCGTCGAGCACTACGTCTCGCAGCAGTCGCAGGCGTCGATGGCCGGCAACGTGTACCTGGGCCGCGTCCAGAACGTGCTGCCCTCGATGGAGGCCGCATTCGTCGACGTCGGCAAGGGCCGCAACGCCGTGCTGTACGCGGGCGAGGTGAACTGGGACGCCGCGGGCCTGGAGGGCCAGCCGCGCCGGATCGAGCAGGCGCTGAAGTCGGGCGACTCGGTGCTGGTGCAGGTCACCAAGGACCCGATCGGTCACAAGGGTGCCCGGCTCACCAGCCAGGTCACGCTCGCGGGCCGGTACCTGGTGTTCGTGCCGGGCGGCGGCATGACCGGCATCAGCCGCAAGCTGCCCGACACCGAGCGGTCGCGCCTCAAGACGATCCTCCGCGAGGTGGTCCCTGAGGGCGCCGGCGTCATCGTGCGCACCGCCGCCGAGGGGGCGAGCGAGGACGAGCTGCGCGCCGACGTCGCACGCCTGCAGGGTCAGTGGGACGCCATCCAGGCCAAGGCCAAGAAGGCGTCCGCGCCGGCCCTGCTGCAGGGTGAGCCGGACATGGCCATCCGCGTGGTCCGGGACATCTTCAACGACGACTTCTCGTCGCTGATCGTGCAGGGCGCCGGAGCGTGGGACGAGATCGCGGCCTACGTCGAGGAGCTCGCGCCCGACCTGCGCGAGCGGGTGTCCAAGTGGGTCGAGAACACCGACGTGTTCCACGTGCACCGCGTGGACGAGCAGCTCGCCAAGGGCATGGACCGCAAGGTCTGGCTGCCGTCGGGCGGCTCGCTGGTCATCGACCGTACAGAGGCCATGACCGTCGTGGACGTCAACACCGGCAAGTTCACCGGTGCGGGCGGCACGCTCGAGGAGACCGTCACGCGGAACAACCTCGAGGCGGCCGAGGAGATCGTGCGGCAGCTCCGGCTGCGTGACATCGGCGGCATCATCGTCATCGACTTCATCGACATGGTGCTCGAGTCCAACCGCGACCTCGTGCTGCGTCGCCTGGTCGAGTGCCTCGGCCGGGACCGCACCAAGCACCAGGTCGCCGAGGTGACCTCGCTGGGCCTGGTCCAGATGACGCGCAAGCGCGTGGGCCAGGGCCTCGTCGAGGCGTTCTCCGAGACCTGCGAGCACTGCAAGGGCCGCGGGTTCATCGTGCACGACGAGCCGATCGAGAAGCCGGGCAACGGCATCAGCTCGGGTGGGTCCGCCGCGGTCGAGGAGAGCCCGCGCTCCGCGCGCTCGCGCCGTAAGCGCGGCAAGGAGGCCAAGGAGAAGGCGGCCTCCACGCCGGAGCAGACGGCACCGGTCGCCAGCCTGCCCGAGGAGCGGTCGGAGGCGCGCGAGGCCGTCAAGGCCACGCTCGCCACGATCGCGGCCGCGGCGCAGCACGCGCACGAGACGAAGGACGCCCCGGAGGACGGTCCATCGACCCTGGACGAGATCCAGCTTCCCGAGGCGGGGGTCGCCGCGTCGTCCGGCTCGGCCGCCGCGCCGTCCGGTCCGGCTGCATCGTCTCCGGCCGTATCGCCCGGCTCGGACGGCGCGGCGTCGCCCGAACCGGCTGTCTCGTCGGACCCGGCCGCATCGCCGTCGGCGGATGCGCCGGACTTGCCCCCGGCCGAACCTGCTGACGGGGCGGACGACGCCGCGCCGTCCGCGAGCGAGACGCCGGAGGGGGGCTCCGGCACTGGGCAGCCGGAACCGCCCAAAGGAGCTGGCGACGAGGTCGCCTAAGCAGAAGGGTTTCTGGGCGCGGCTGCTGGGCCGCTGACCTGATCCCGACGAGGGCCGTCACCGTGAGGTGGCGGCCCTCGTTTCTTTGTGCCCGAAGACCGTCGTCCCCGGAGACGCCGTCTCCGCAGACCTCCGGCCCTGAGGTCCCCTGCTCAAATTCCTTGCGGGCACTCCTCGTTCTGTGGTTCATTAGTCTAGTAACGAACCGACGAAGCCTGGCGGCCGCCGACGACAGCACCCGGACGGCTGCCCACCACGACGAACTGGAGACCACGATGACCACGACCGTCGCGAGGTCGACGACCACCCGCCTGGGGTACGTCGACAACCTGCGGATCCTGCTGACCGTGCTCGTGCTGGCGCACCACAGCGCCGTGACCTACGGCGCGCTCCCACTCTGGTACTGGACCGAGCCGAGCGACAGCCCCTCCGGCGTCGCGCTGATGCTGTTCGTGATCGTGAACCAGTTCTACTTCATGGGCTTCTTCTTCCTGCTCTCCGGCCTCTTCGTCCCCGGGTCGGTGGACCGCAAGGGGCCCGGCGCCTTCGCCAGGGACCGCCTGGTCCGGCTCGGCGTCCCGCTGGTGGCGTTCTGGCTGGTGGCGCGGCCCGTCCTGGCGCTGCCGCAGTGGCCGGAGCACAGCGCGCAGGGGGAGTCGTTCCTGCAGTTCTGGTTCACCGTCGGCGACCCCGGACCGCTGTGGTTCGTCGAGGTGCTCCTGGTGATGTCGCTCGCGTACGCCGCCGTCCGCGCGCTGCGCGCTCGGTCCGTCGCCACGTCGGTCATGGCCGACGGCGGCCCGCGCACCGTGGTTGACGCCGCGCCCCGCCGCGTGGGGTTCTGGGCGATCGCCGGACTCGTCGGGCTGCTGACGGTCGTGTCGTTCCTCTGGCGGCTGATCGTGCCGGCCGGAACCTACTGGGAGACCGTCGGCCTGCCGACCCCTGCGTACCTGCCGCAGTACGTGATCCTCTTCGTGGTCGGCCTGCTGGCGACCCGTCGCGGGTGGCTCACCGCGCTCACCGTGCGGCAGGGCTGGGTCGCCCTGGTGGTCGCGCTGGTCAGCGTGGGGCTGGCGCTCGGCACGACCGTCCTCGCGACCGCGCCCGGCGCCGGGGCTCTCGCCCTGCTGGGCTCCTGCCTGGCCGAGAACGTCTTCGCCGTGAGCACGATCGTGGCGCTGCTGGTGCTGTTCCGGGAGCGGTTCTCCGGCCGGCCCGCCTGGGCGGCGTTCGCCGCGCGGAACTCCTACGCGGTGTACGTCATCCACCCGCTGGTGCTGGTCGGCGTCGCGATCCTCCTGGCGCCGGTCGTAGCCTCGGCGGGCGTGAAGTTCCTGATCCTGCTCGCGCTCGCGGTGCCGCTGTGCTGGCTGTTCGCCCACCTGCTGCGGCGGATCCCTGGGGTGTCGCGGGTGCTGTAGTGCGGTACGGCCGCGCCTCCGTCAGTCGTCCTTGGGCAGCCGCGCGTAGAAGTCGGCGATGGTCCGCGAGAAGAGCTCCGGGAACTGGACGTTCCACGGATGTCCCGCGCGCGGGATGACCCGCAGCTCGGCGTCCGGCACGGCGGCGGCGATCTCGCGGGCCGCCGGGAGGTTGGCGATGTCGCGGCTGCCGCACAGCACCAGCGTGGGCGCCCGGATGTCGGTCAGCCGGCCGCGGAAGTCCGCGTCGGCGACCACCCGGAGCGCGCCGAGCCACTGTGCCTTGGTCAGGGCCATCCCCGTGGCGGTGCGCTCCGGCAGCATCCGGATGATCGTGCGCTGGATCAGCATCAGGGTGGGATGGGGGCGCACCTGGCTGCCCGAGAGCACGAGGGAGGCGACCCGCTCGGGAAAGTCGAGCGCGAGCTGGGTGGCCGTCATCGCCCCGAGCGACAGGCCGCAGACGTGCACGCGTTCGACGCCGTGCTCGTCGAGCAGGTCGCGCAGGCCGCGGGCCGCACCCGCGAACGTGAACCCACCCGGCGTGGCCGCCTGGTCGAGCCCGGGGATCTCCGGGGCCAGACCCACGAACCCGTGGGGCAGCGCGCCGAGCTGGGCGGCCCACGGGTCGACGCCGGCACCCAGTCCTGGCAGGAACAACACCGTCTCGACGTCGGTAGCCATGCCGGCCAACCTAACGGAATGCTTGACTGGTTCCCATGACGAATGGCCTGGTGACGGATGGCCTGGGCGCCGGGCGCCTCGAAGTGATCGCCGGCCCCATGTTCGCGGGCAAGTCCGAGGAGCTGCTGCGCCGGGTGCGCCGCGCCGAGATCGCTCGGCGCGGCGTGCTGGTGGTGAGCCACGCGCTGGACGCGCGGCGCGGTCTCGGCCGGGTCAGCTCGCACTCGGGGCTGGGCGCGACGTCGCACACGGTGTCGGACGCCGCGGAGATCCCCGCCCTGCTCGCCGTCGGCGGCGGGGCGGACGCCGGAACCGGGGCGGGCGGCGGAGCCAGGGCGGGCGCCGGAACCAGCGGCGAGCCCGGGGCCCCGGGTGGGGCCGACGCCGGAGCTCCGGACGGGCCAGGCGCCGGAGCCGATGCCCCGACCGAGCTCGTTGCCATCGACGAGGCCCAGTTCTTCGGCGCCGGCCTCGTGCCCGTGGTCACGGAGCTCGCGGACCGGGGGCTCGTGGTGGTCGTCGCGGGGCTCTCGGTCACGTTCGACGGGCAGCCCTTCTCGCCCCTGCCCGAGCTGATGGCGCTGGCCGAGTCGGTCGACAAGCTCACCGCCGTCTGCTCGGTGTGCGGCGCGGACGCCGCGTTCCACGTCCGCGTGCCGGGTGCCCCGCCGCTCCCCGACACTGGCCCCGCCGACGCGGGCGGCGCCCTGGTACCGGTCCCGGCCCACGTAGGCGGCCCGGAATCCTACGAGGCCCGCTGCCGCAGACACGCGGCGGTGTGATCGGCAGGACAAGCGTGGTCGGCAAAATGTCAGGTGATCGGCACCTCGGAATGCCGATCACCTGACATTCTGCCGACCACATGCCCCCGCCCGCGCCCGCCCGCTCAGTCCTCCACCAGGGGTACGAAGCGGTAGCCGCCGTGGTCGGTCGCTCGGGTGCGTCCGTCGGGCAGGCGTTCGACGAGCAGCATCGTCGTCCGGACCGGGATGACCATGCGGCCGCCGAACCCGACCTGTTCCACCAGCGTGCGCGGTAGCGCGTCGGCCGACGCGGACACCAGGATCCGGTCCCAGCCGTGCGGCCGCGGGTGGCCGAGCACGCCGGGGGTCGCCCGTTCGAGCCGCGCCCAGTCCATGCCCGTGCGCTCGACGTTCGCGGCACCCCAGTCGGCGAGCCGGGCGTCGCGCTCCACGCCGAGCACCGAGCCGTGCGGACCCGCGAGGTAGGCGAGCAGCGCGGTGGTCCAGCCGGAGCCCGCGCCGACGTCGAGCACGCGCGCACCCAGCGGGACGCGCAGCAGGCGCAGCATGGCGGCGACCGTCGCCGGCTGGGACGACGTCTGTCCGCGCCCGATCGGCAGCGGCCGGTCCTGGTCCGCGAACGGCCGCTGGGACCGCGGCAGGAAGTCTCGGCGCGGCACTGCCCGCATCGCGCGCGCGATGTCGTCGTGCTCGACCGCTGGTTCGGAGAGCATCAGGAATCACCTGCGCCCAGGGTAGGCACAGCCGCGTGAGGGTGGGCAAGGCCACGTGGCGACCGGTTTGAACCCGCCCAGGGCATCGCGTAACCTTGATCTTCGGTGTGCTGTCTGCACACCAGTCCTGCGTGCCCATGGCGCACCGCACTCGACCGCCGCGGCGGAGCGAGTCACAGTTAAGCCGGTGGATCCCGTCGTGCGCGCACGCCAAGACCAGAGAGATGAGTTGAACGTGGTGTACGCGATCGTCAAGGCCGGTGGCCGCCAGGAGAAGGTGTCCGTCGGAAGCATCGTCGTCATGGACCGTGTCCAGTCGGCGCCCGGTGAGACCGTCGAGCTCCCGGCCCTGCTGCTCGTGGACGGGGAGAAGGTGACCACCGACGCCAAGAAGCTGGCCAAGGTCAAGGTCACCGCTGAGGTCGTGCGGGACGAGAAGGGTCCCAAGATCACGATCCTCAAGTACAAGAACAAGACCGGCTACCGCAAGCGTCAGGGTCACCGTCAGTCGCTGACCCGGCTCAAGGTCACCGGCATCAAGTGACTTCCGCTGCGGGCCCGTGTGGACGGACCCGCGCGATACCGATTCTCCTTCGTCCCGAAAGACAGGTTCTTCAGATGGCACACAAGAAGGGCGCGAGCTCCTCGCGCAACGGTCGTGACTCCAACGCCCAGCGCCTCGGCGTGAAGCGCTTCGGCGGCCAGGTCGTGAAGGCCGGCGAGATCATCGTCCGCCAGCGCGGCACCCACTTCCACCCCGGCATCAACGTGGGCCGCGGCAAGGACGACACCCTGTTCGCCCTCGACGCCGGCGCCGTGCAGTTCGGCACCCGTCGCGGCCGCAGGGTCATCGACATCGTCGCCGCCGAGGCCTGAGCCCCGGCTTCCGCGTAGAGGGGGCGCACCGGTGACGGTGCGCCCCCTTCGCTGTTCCTGGAGCGACCCGTCCCGGGCGCCCACCGAGTTTTCTGCCGCGCTGCGCGGTACCTGAGCCGCGCCGCGCGGTACCTGAGAGGATCGAGACATGGCCAGCTTCGTGGACCGGGTGGTGCTGCACGCCATCGGCGGCAACGGCGGGAACGGCTGCGTCTCGATCCGGCGCGAGAAGTTCAAGCCGCTGGCTGGGCCCGACGGCGGCAACGGGGGTGACGGCGGCAGCGTGAAGCTGGTCGTCGACCCGAACACGACCACCCTGCTGGAGTACCACCACTCGCCGCACCGGCGGGCGACGTCGGGCACCCAGGGGATGGGCGACGACCGCGACGGCGCCAAGGGCGGCGACCTGGTCCTGAAGGTGCCGGACGGCACCGTCGTGAAGGGCCTCGACGGCACCGTGCTGGCCGACCTCGTGGGCAGCGGCGCCGAGTACGTCGTCGCGGCCGGCGGCAAGGGCGGCCTGGGCAACCGGGCGCTGTCCTCGCCCAGGCGCAAGGCCCCCGGCTTCGCGCTGCTCGGCGAGGAGGGCGAGACCGCCGACGTCGAGCTCGAGGTCAAGACCATCGCCGACGTCGCGCTCGTGGGCTTCCCGAGTGCTGGCAAGTCCTCGCTGATCGCCGCGATCTCGGCCGCGCGGCCCAAGATCGCCGACTACCCGTTCACCACCCTCGTGCCCAACCTCGGGGTGGTGCAGGCCGACCAGTCGCGGTTCACCGTCGCGGACGTGCCCGGCCTGATCCCCGGCGCGAGCCAGGGCAAGGGCCTGGGGCTGGAGTTCCTGCGGCACATCGAGCGGACGGCGATGATCGTGCACGTGCTCGACTGCGCCACGCTGGAGCCGGGCCGTGACCCGATCAGTGACCTCGACGCGATCGAGGCGGAGCTCGCCGCCTACTCCGGGGACATCGGCATCGCGGGCGGCCGCGTGCCGCTCGCCGAGCGCCCCCGGCTCGTGGTGCTCAACAAGATCGACGTGCCCGAGGCGCGTGAGCTGGCGGAGTTCGTCCGGCCCGACCTGGAGGCGCGCGGGCTGCGGGTCTTCGAGGTCTCCACGGCGTCCCACGAGGGCCTGCGCGAGCTGAAGTTCGCCCTGGCCGAGGTGGTGGAGAAGGCCCGCGCCGCCGCACCGCCGCCCGAGCCGGCCCGCATCGTGCTGCGCCCGCGCGCGGTGGACGAGTCGAAGTTCACCGTGCGCCGGCTGGGCGGCGAGACCGCCTACTGGTTCGAGGTGCGCGGCACCAAGCCCGAGCGGTGGGTGCGCCAGACCGACTTCAACAACGACGAGGCCGTCGGCTTCCTCGCCGACCGGCTCGCGAAGCTCGGCGTCGAGGACGGGCTGTTCAAGGCCGGCGCCGTCGCGGGGGACGAGGTGCGCATCGGCGACCCGGACAACGCCGTCGTCTTCGACTGGGAGCCCACGCTGCAGACCGGTCCGGAGCTGCTCGGCGGGCGCGGCACCGACCTGCGGCTCGACCGCAACGAGCGGCCCACCCGCGGCGAGAAGCGCCGGGAGTACACCGAGCGCATGGACGCGAAGACCGCCGCGCGGCAGGAGCTGTGGACCGAGCGCGAGGCCGGCCACTGGACGGACCCCGACGAGGACTGACGCCCGGAGCGTGAAATGACCGCGCGCTCCCGGCGGCCCTCCGGGGAGGATGAGGGCGTGAACTCCCTCGGCCCTTCGGACAGCCCCCACGACGTTCGAGCCCTCCAGGACGTCGAGGCGAGCCGCCGCGCCCGGTCCGCCATCGCCACCGCCCGGCGCGTCGTGGTGAAGATCGGCTCGTCGTCCCTGACCGGGCCGGACGGGCACCTCGACGTCGGGGCGCTGCGCGGGGTCGTCGAGGTCCTCGCCGCCCGGCAGGCCGCCGGCGCCCAGGTCGTGCTGGTCACGTCGGGTGCGGTGTCGGCGGGTATCGGCCCGCTCGGGCTCGGCACGCGGCCGCGCGACCTCGCCACCATGCAGGCCGCCGCGTCCGTCGGCCAGGGGCAGCTCGTGGGCCGGTACCAGGAGGAGTTCGCGGCGTTCGGCCTCCAGATCGGGCAGATCCTGCTCACCGCCGAGGACACCGTCCGCCGCGCCCGCTACCGCAACGCGCAGCGGTCGCTGGAGCGCCTGCTCGCGCTGGGCGTCGTGCCGGTGATCAACGAGAACGACGCCGTGACCACCGACGAGCTCAAGTTCGGCGACAACGACCGCCTCGCCGCGCTCGTGTCCCACCTCGTGCGCGCGGACGCCCTGCTGCTCCTGACCGACGTCGACGGCCTGCACGACGCCCCGCCGTCGCGCCCCGGTGCCCGCCGCATCCCGCTGGTCCGCGACCTGGCGGACGTGGCGGGCGTCGAGGTGACCGCACGCGGCAGCGCCGTCGGCACGGGCGGCATGGTCACCAAGCTGGAGTCGGTGCGGATCGCCACCGGCTCCGGCGTTCCCGCCGTCCTCACGCTGACCGCCAACGCGGCCGCCGCGCTCGCGGGGGACGACGTCGGCACGTTCTTCGCCGCGACCGGGCGCCGCACGTCCGCGCGGCGGCTCTGGATCGCGCACGCGGCCCGCACGCAGGGCCGCCTCCACCTGGACGACGGCGCCGCGCGCGCCGTGCTCGGCGGGCGCGCCTCGCTGCTGCCCGCCGGGATCACCCGGGCGGAGGGCCAGTTCGACGCCGGCGACCCTGTCGAGCTCGTCGCGCCGGACGGCACGGTGGTCGCCCGGGGGCTCGTCGCCTTCGACGCGAGCGACCTGCCCGCGCTGCTGGGCCGCTCCACGTTCGCCCTGCGCGAGGAGCTGGGGGAGGGGTACGACCGCGTGGTCGTGCACCGCGACGACCTGGTGCTCGACCGGCCGATCAGCTCGCCGGCGGCGGCGCGGCGGAACGGGTAGCCGGCGCACGGCGTCCGCACCACGGATTGTTCTCCGCAACCGCCCCCGTCCGACGTACTCTCGACGCATGACGATCGTGAGCCAGTACAGCGTGACATCCGGCGGGGGCGAGACAGCGGGAGCGACCACGCCGCCGTCGGGCACCGCTGACGTCACCGCGGCGGTGCACGACGGCGCCCGACGCGCCAAGGTCGCGGCGCGCGCCCTGGCCACGGCGAACCGGATGACCAAGGACGCCGCCCTCGGCGCCGTCGCCGACGCCCTCGTGGCGGCGGCGGACCGGATCGTGGCGGCGAACGCGCAGGACCTGGAGCGGGGCCGCGCCGGCGGGATGTCCGACGGCCTGCTGGACCGGCTCGCCCTCACCCCCGAGCGCATCGCGCAGATCGCCGGCGCGCTGCGGGACGTCGCCGCCCTGCCCGACCCCGTGGGCGAGGTGGTGCGCGGGCAGACCCTGCCGAACGGCCTGCGCCTGCGCCAGATCCGGGTCCCGATGGGCGTGGTCGGCATGATCTACGAGGCCCGCCCCAACGTGACGGTCGACGCGGCGGGCCTGGCCCTGAAGTCCGGCAACGCGGTGATCCTGCGCGGCGGCAGCGCGGCGGCGGCATCGAACGCGGTGATCGTCGCGGTGATGCGGGAGGCGCTCCAGGCGCGCGGCCTGCCCGCCGACCTGGTCCAATCGATCGACGCCTACGGCCGCGAGGGCGGCGTGGCGCTCATGCGGGCCCGCGGCCTGGTGGACGTGCTGATCCCGCGCGGCGGCGCCGACCTCATCCAGACCGTCGTGCGCGAGTCCCTGGTGCCGGTGATCGAGACGGGTGTCGGCAACGTGCACGTCTACGTGGACGCGACGGCCGACGTCGACATGGCCGTCGCCATCGTGATGAACGCCAAGACCCAGCGCGTCGGGGTGTGCAACGCGGCGGAGACGCTGCTCGTGCACGAGGACGCCGCCGCGGCGTTCCTCCCGGCGGCGCTCACCGCCCTGGCCGACGCCGGCGTGGTGCTGCACGGCGATCCGGCCGCCCTGTCCTTTGCCCCCGAGGGAGCGACCGTGCTTCCCGCAACGGACGAGGACTGGGCAACGGAGTACCTGGCGCTGGAGCTCGGCGTGCGGGTCGTGCCGTCGCTGGACGCGGCGATCGAGCACATCCGTACGTGGTCCTCCGGGCACACCGAGGCGATCGTGACGCGCGACATCGCGGCGGCCGACCGGTTCGTCGCGGAGGTGGACTCCGCTGCCGTGATGGTCAACGCGTCGACCCGGTTCACCGACGGCGGCGAGCTGGGCCTGGGTGCCGAGATCGGCATCTCCACGCAAAAGCTGCATGCGCGTGGCCCCATGGGGCTGACCGAGCTCACGACCACCAAGTGGGTGGTCACGGGCGACGGCCACATCAAGCCGTGAGCGCTGCCTGGCGTCCCGGAGACCTCCGCAGGATCTCCTTGCGACCCAGTGCCGCGATGCGCCCGCCGCAATTCGTCCGTGAGAGACTAAAGCCCACCTGAGCATGTCCGACTGGGAGGAACCCCCGTGCTGCACAACGCCGTCCTGGCCGCCGAGGCCGCCTCGGAGCAGGCCAACGAGCCGATCGCGCCGATCGTCATGGGCCTGATCGCCTTCGGTGCGCTCGTGGCGGCGCTGCTCGTCACGTACGCGTTCCGCAACGTCGGCAACCGGCACTGACCCGCCTCGCCTCCACCGCATGAGTGCCCCCGCCGGGAACAGGCCGCGCATCGGAGTGATGGGCGGTACGTTCGACCCCATCCACCACGGCCACCTCGTGGCCGCGAGCGAGGCGGTGGCGCAGCTCGGGCTGGACGAGGTCGTCTTCGTCCCGACGGGCCGGCCGGGGTTCAAGCAGAAGCAGCGGGTCACGCCGGCGGAGCACCGTTATCTCATGACGGTGATCGCGACGGCGTCGAACCCGCGGTTCACGGTGAGCCGCGTCGACATCGACCGGGCGGGCCTCACCTACACGGTGGACACCCTCCGGGACCTGCGTGCGCAGCGCCCGGAGGCGGACCTCTACTTCATCTCGGGAGCCGACGCCATCCAGCAGATTCTCCGGTGGAAGGATGCCGAGAAGCTGTGGGACATGGCACACTTCGTCGCTGTCACACGGCCAGGGCACATGCTCACCGTGGACGGGCTTCCTCGGGACGGCGTGACAACGCTCGAGGTCCCTGCGCTAGCTATCTCCTCGACCGACTGTCGACGTCGGGCGCAGGAGGGGTTGCCGGTCTGGTATCTGGTGCCTGACGGCGTGGTCCAGTACATCGCCAAGCACGGACTGTATCGAGGTCTTCACGATGAGTGACAACAAAGGTCGTCCCATGACGCGCCGCGAGATCCGCGAGCGTGAGGCTGCCGCAGCGGCCGCCGCCGCAGGCGGTGGCGCGTACCCGCCGCAGGGTGGGCAGCCGCAGCAGTCGCACCGCGGCGCGCCCGCGCCAGAGGGCGGCTGGTCGCCGACCCCGCCGGTCGCCCGGCCCCCGCAGGCGACGGGCGGCTCGCGCGGCGTGGACGCGACCGGCCGGCTCACGCCGGTGCAGCAGCCCGGCGGCAACCCGCCGCCGTCGCCGTTCGGCCCTGGGGGCGGTCAGAGCCGACCGGGCGCCCCGTCCGGCCCCGGCGGCCACAGCGCTCCTCCCGGTGCACCCGGCGGGCCCGGCGGCCAGGGCGGGCCGCCGAGCCCGTTCGGCTCCCGTTCGTCGGGCGCGCCCGTGCCGCCGGCTCCTCAGCAGGGCCGGTCCGGACGGTTCGCCCCGCCCAGCGCGCCCCAGGCGCCCGGCGCTCCCGGCCGTTCGGGCGATCCCGGCCAGACGTCCCAGTGGGGCGCCGCCGCGCCCGCCCCGGCCCAGCAGCCGCCCTCGCCGTTCGGCACCCGTTCGGGTGCCCCGAGCGCGCCGGGCGGCATCGGCCAGCAGCGTCCGGGTGCGCCCAGCCGTCCGGTCGGCGGCGCACCGAGCGGCGCGGCCTCCGCCGCGAGCGCGCCGGCGCTGCCGTGGGAGGCCGGCACGCAGGCGGCCCCGCAGTCGCTGCCCCCGGGGGGCGCGTCCGCGGCCCCGGGTTCCCCGTTCCCCGGGCGTCCCGGAGCCGCCGGCCCCGGTGGTCCGGGTGGTCCCGGCGGCCCCGGCGCGGGTCCGGGCCAGCTCGGCGGGCCCGGCCAGTTCGGTGCCGGACCGGTCGCCCCGTCCCGTGCCTCCCGCCGCGAGGCGGAGGAGGAGTGGGACGAGGAGGAGGACGAGGGCCCGCAGTACACCTGGCTGCACTACATCATCCTGGTGGTGGTCGCGTTCGTGCTGGGCCTCCTGATCTGGAAGCTCGTGCTCGAGGGCGACAGCGCCGGGTTCAACTCGGACCAGGCGGCGGCCCTGCTGGGCACGCTGCCCGGTGCGCTACCCCGCATCGTGGGAGGAGGTGCCGCATGACGGCAACGGCCCGCGCCACGGAGCTCGCGATCGTCGCCGCGCGGGCGGCGAGCGACGTCAAGGCGCAGGAGATCATCGCGCTCGACGTGAGCGAGCAGCTCGTGCTCACCGACGTCTTCCTCATCGCGTCCGGTGCCAGCGAGCGGCAGGTGTCCGCGATCGTGGACGCCGTCGAGGAGGCGCTCTTCAAGGAGGGCGTCAAGCCCATCCGCCGGGAGGGCAAGTCCGAGGCACGCTGGGTGCTGATCGACTTCGGCGACATCGTCGTGCACGTGCAGCACGCCGAGGACCGCATGTACTACGCGCTCGAGCGCCTGTGGAAGGACTGCCCGCCCATCCAGCTCCCCGAGGACGCACGGGGTGGCGGCGACACCGCCGAGTACCGGGACCCCGACGACGGCGCCATCCACCTCGCCGGGGACACGCGCCTGTGACCGCGGGGACCGTCGTGCTGCTGCGCCACGCGCGCACGGCGTACAACGCGGGCCTGCGGCTGCAGGGCCAGATCGACATCCCGCTCGACGAGGTGGGCCGCTGGCAGGCCGAGCAGGGCGCGACGGCCCTGGCGGCATCGCACAAGGCATCGCTCGTGGTGTCCAGCGACCTGCAGAGAGCCAGGGACACGGCCGCAGCGTACGCGCGGCACGTGGGCCTGGAGGTCGTGACCGAGGCCGGGCTGCGTGAGCGCTCGTTCGGCGGCTGGGAGGGCATGACCGACGCCGAGATCGCCGAACGCTGGCCGCAGGAGCACGCCGTCTGGCGCGGGGGCGGGGAGCCGCCGGCGGAGGCCGGCGTAGAGTCCCGGACCACCGTCGCGCTGCGCATGGCGGAGAGCGTGCTGCGGCACGCGGACACCCTGGGCAAGGGAGAGACGCTCGTCGTGGTCTCGCACGGTTCGGCGATCACGCTGGCGATCACCCGGCTGCTGGGCCTGGACCCGGTGACGTGGCGCGGGCTGCACGGCCTGCACAACGTGCACTGGTCGCACCTGCATGCGTCCGCGCCGACGGCGACGCCCGCCTGGCGTCTCGTCGCGCACAACGTCGGCGCCGGGTATCCCCTCGATACCTGGCAGTCCGGCCCGGAGGCCAGGCCCTGAGGGTCGCCGGCGTGACGTCACCGGCGTGACGGAGCGCACCCGGTTTTGATTTGGTCCTTGGCGCCGGTCTGCATAGACTAGCGACGCTCGCCCGGCCGGATGGCTGGGGGAGACCAGTTCGGGGCTGTGGCGCAGCTGGTAGCGCACCTGCATGGCATGCAGGGGGTCGGGGGTTCGAGTCCCCCCAGCTCCACCAATACCCGTTTGCTCCAACTTTCGACCATAGAAACGTCGGAAGGGTGGAGGAAGCGGGTTTTGTGTTTTCTGACCTCTGTTCGGCGTGATGCCGTCCCAAGGTGGGCTGGAACGGCCGGTGTGGCGCCTTCGACCGTAGGTATGTGCTCGGGCGCCTGTGGAGCCGCTGCGATGCCGTCCGGCTGATCTACCCGGCACCTACGCCGTGGCGCACATCGTCAATGCAGCGGACCACTGGCTGGTGGCCCGGCGGCCGGCTGGCCTGTTCACGGCACGCACCGAACTGGGGGAGGGCATCGGGCTGGCCATGCAGTTCGACGGCAGACCCGAGGCCGCCATGATCACGGCTGCACACTTCGTTGTCCGTCCGGTCGGCTCGCCCATGGCCGCCCGTCTGGCCGATCTGATAGCCGACTGGCGCAACGAGAGCTACGCGCGCACCGATGAGCTCGATGCGGTACTAGTCCGTAGTGGTGATACGTACCGCGTTCGGCTGGACGACTGAATCGCTGCCCAAGCTTCGCCGGCCTGTAGTTCATATTGTCGCAACAGGCGCAAGATCACCCTATGTGCGTCTGGCGCCCAAAACAGTGATGTCGGTAGATTTACCGCATCTTACTGGTCGACAAGAAGGCTCCTGCACCTAGCACTCTAAACTTCCGAGCCAGGTCCCTAGTTGAAACGAGTCAACCATGGCAATGAAGCAGGAAGAGAGCACCTATCGCTCGACCCTTGATATTGGATCCCTTCGTCAGCTGCTGCGCGCAGCTCTTGGCAGGAAGGTCGAGATCAGCCCGGTCGAGTTCGATGCCCTGGACGTCCCGTCAGACGTTGCGATTCTCGCCGAGAAGAACTCCATGTTCGGCGCTAACTCGGCAATCCACATCTACATCGACAACGAAGGCGACCACCGCAAGATTACGTTGGTGGCGCTCGGCAGCGGGGTCGGTGACTACCTCATGGCCGGGGTGAGGGGCAGCATCAAGCTCTCAGGCGGCCGAGAGATGGTCTCCCAGGTCGTGGAGGCGCTTCGGCGAGAAGACTCCTCGCTGCAAGAAGTCCAGTAGGGCCGATGCCAGGCAGGTCGCTAGGTCCGGGCGATGCGATGGTGACTCTGGATCCGTGCACCTGCCTGGCAGCAGCGCATCAACCGGTCGGTTTAGTGCCGATTTCGCTCGTTAGCAGATGGAGGTCGTTCGTCATGGCGGAAGTTCCAGAAGTCAGGATTAAGGAAGTTGTCCGAGGGCTCATCCTCTCGGCGGGACTGGTCACTAACGTCGCGCAGGCAGATATCACCACGGCCGCAGCAAGAATTGCACGCGAGTATGGTCAATCGTCGAGTCGTGAAGTTGAGGCGCAGATCGCGCGACACTTGCGGAACCAGGGATAGAACTACCGGTGCCTTCCTCGGCGGCGCCGCCCAGCTTTTGTGCACCCGCGGGATCAGGCGCTCTCGGTGTGCGCGGTGGCGGCCGACGCCGCACGCCACGGGATGCTCTCGCGGTCGATGCGCTCGGTGACAGCAGCGCGGCGGTCGAGGGCATCCTGGCCGACGGGCAGATGCAGGGGGAGCGTCGCTCCCGATGCGACCCGGTAGATGAGGGCGGCACCCTTGACGGGATCGCCGAGCTGAGTGTGGTTCGCCTGGCGGGCCCAGTCGAGCGTGTCATGGGCCGGTGTGCCGTCGTAGTCCGGAACGCGGTTCGCGGGGAGCTGCACCGAGGAGGCATCGAGGAAGTCGGTGCGGAACACCCCGGGCTCCACGACCATGCTCTGGATCCCGAAGGGGGCCAGCTCGGCGGCGAGGGCCTCGCTGATCCCGGCGACGGCGAACTTGGAGGCGGAGTACATGCTCACGCCGGGCTCGCCCTCGAAACCCGAGCGGGAACCGATATGGACGAGCTTCCCGCTCCCGGCGGCTCGCATGGCAGGCAGTACGGCACGGGTGGTGTTGATCAGGCCGAACACGTTCACGTCGAACAGCGAGCGGGCTTCGGCGTCGACGATCTCCTCGAGTGCACCGAGCAGCGCACGACCGGCGTTGTTGACGAGCACGTCGATCCCGCCGAACTGCTCGATGGTGCTGCCGACAGCCGACCTGATCTGCTCCTGGTCGGTCACGTCGAGCCGGACCGGCAGAGCGCCAGGGTGCTCGCGGACGTCGTCGGGCAGGCTTCCGGGGCGCCGCACGGCCAGGGCGACCTGCTCACCTCCGGCGAGGGCAGCACGGGCGATCTCAAGACCGAGGCCGCGGGCAGCTCCGGTGATCATCCAGACAGACATGGGTTGGGTTTCCTTCCACTGGGCACATGCGCCGCCGTACGCGACCTCTTCATCGTCGAAAGGCATGACGAACATGGAGAAGGCCCGGTGTTTCCTGGGACAGATTGGGCACCCCTCCCGCCGTCACGCCGCCGCGACACCTGGGAGACTGGAGACATGCCCGAGCACCCGGAACCCCGCCTGGCGGAATTCCTCCGTGCGGCACGAGGTCGTCTGACACCCGAGCGTGCCGGCATCTCCGAGGGGGCCGGGCGCCGCCGGGTCGAAGGGCTGCGGCGGGAGGAGCTCGCCATGCTGGCGGGCGTGAGCGTTGACTACTACACCCGCCTGGAACAGGGACGCAGCAAGAGCGCGTCACCGGAGGTCCTCGACGCGATCGCCGGAGCGCTCCAGCTCGACGATGCGGAGCGCATGCATCTGCACGCCATCGCCAGGCACCGGCCGGCCCGTGCCCGATCTGACAAGCCGCAGCGGATACATCCGGAGACACGAGCACTCCTGGAGGTGTTCGAAGCCGCGCTGCGACCGGCCTTCGTCCTCGGCCGGCGCCTGGATGTGCTGGCGCACAACCGCCTCGCCGGCTTGCTCATCGCCGACTTCGAGGGCATGCCCGCGCTCGAGCGCAACCAGGCCAGGTTCGTCTTCCTCGACCCGCACGCGCGAGACCTGTACGCCGACTGGGACCAGGTCGCCGCCGACACCGCCGCGATGCTGCGCATGGACGCAGGGGACCACCCCGATGATCCGGCGCTCGGCCGCCTGGTCGGCGAGCTGGCGATCCACAGCGCCGAGTTCCGGCGCCTCTGGGCACGCAACCGCGTCCACCGACGCAGCGTCGGCACCAAGCGCTACCACCATCCGCTCGTCGGCGACCTCACCGTCAACTACCAGGCGCTCTCGCCCGGAGACGACCCCGAACAGACAGTGTTCGTCTACCGCACCGAGCCGGGAACCACTTCGGAGCACGCGCTGCGGCTTCTCGCGTCGGCGCCGGCCGCGAGCCGAACGGCCCTTCGAGCGGCTCCTGCGCGATCGCCACGCCCTGAGTGAGTGCTGGGGCGCACCGCGAAGGTCGGGGAGGGCCCTCGCGTCAGGCGGGCCCGTCGGACAGGGCCGGCAGAGCCGCCGCGACGTGCCGCCGGATCGCGTCCAGGTCGACGTGCTCGGGCGGGCCCTCCGCCTCCGGCATCTGCTCGACCGCCGGCTCGACGCCGAGCAGCGTGCGGAACACCCGAGGCAGCACCGTGCGGCCGAACAGGTCCTGCGCCAGCGCCACGCCGTCGTCGGCCGCCAAACCGTACCGCTCGGTCAGGTACGCGCCGAGCCGCGCGCCCGCGCTACCGAGGGTGGCCTCGAAGTAGGCGTTCGAGCTGCCGGGCAGGCGTTCCGCGACGGCGATGCACAGCCGGGTGGTCTGCACCTGGCGCTCCCACGTCATGAGCTGCTGGAGCCGCCCGCAGAACTGCGCGACGGCCTCCGGCGGGTCCTCCGCGTAGGCGTCCGGGGTCTTCAGCTTGTTCAGGTGTAGCTCGCTCACCAGGTCAAGGACCGCGCCGAGCAGAGCCTCCTTGTTCGCGAAGTGCGCGTACAGCGAGCGCTTGGACGTTCCGGCGCGGGCTGCCACCGCGTCCATGGACGTCCGCTCGTACCCGGTCTCCAAGAACACGTCCTTGGCCACGAACAGCATGTGGCGGCGCAGTTCGGCACCGCGCTTCTGGGGCTGCTGGTCGGTCTGTTTCGGCAAGCTGCTTCTCCTGAAGTAAACGGTACGGTAGAGTTTACTTGTCCGCGACGCTCAGCGCCACGTCCGGCGCATCACGTCATAGGGAGAGCTCATGATCGTCATCACCGCCCCCACCGGGAACATCGGGCACCAGGTCCTCGACAACGTCCTGCGCGGCGACCAGCCGGTCCGGGTCGTCGTTCGTGACCCGGGCAGGCTGCCCGACCGCGTACGGGACCGGGTCGAGGTCGTCCAAGGATCGCACGGTGACGCCGAGGTGATCGGCCGCGCGCTCGACGGCGCCGACACGTTGTTCTGGCTGCTGCCGAGCGGCCGGCCCGCCTCCGGCGTCGACGAGGCGTACCTCGACTTCACCCGTCCGGCGGCCGAGGCCATCCGCAGCGCGGGCGTCCAGCGCGTCGTGGACGTCAGCGCACTGGGCCGCAACACCGCCCACGCGGAGAAGGCAGGGCACGTGACGGCATCGTTGGCCATGGACGACCTGATCGCGGGCACCGGCGTGGCGTTCCGCGCCTTGACCATGCCCAGCTTCATGGACAACATGCTCCGGAACGTCAGGACCCTCACCGAACAGGGCACCTGGTTCGACATCCTGCCGCCGGACCTGCCCCTGCCCGTTGTCGCCACCCGCGACATCGCGTCCGTCGCCGCCCGGTACCTGCTCGACGACACCTGGACCGGCCAGGCCGAGGTGCCGGTGCTCGGCCCTGAGGACCTGTCCCAGGACGACATGGCCGCGATCGTCTCCGAGGTGCTCGGCATCACCGTGCGCTACCAGCAGATTCCCGACCAGGCGTTCAAGGACGCGCTCACGGGGCGCGGGATGTCCGACGGCATGGCTCAAGGACTGCTGGACATGATGACGGCCAAGGCCAACGGCCTCGACGCCGGCGTCGTCCGGACACCGCAGCACGCGATCGACGCCCCGACCACGTTCCGGCAGTGGTGCGAGGACACGCTCGCACCCGCGGTGCGCGCCGCCTGAGGGCGACGCCTCAGCCCGCCGACCCGGGGTACGCGTTGCCCCACGCGTCGAGCCAGCCGACCACCTGGTCCAGCGACCGCCCCAGGGTGGTCAGCGAGTACTCGACGCGGGGCGGCACCTCGGCGTAGACCACGCGTTCCACGATGCCGTCGGCCTCCAGGTCGCGGAGCACCCGCGTCAGCGTGCGCGGCGTGACCGTGCCGAGCCGCCGCTGCAGCTCGCCGAACCGGTGGGTGCGTTCGAGCAGGTACTTGACCACGCTCAGCTTCCATGCCCCGCCCAGCACGGCCATCGACACCTCGACGGGGCAGACCTCCATGGCCCGCTGCACGGGCGCGCGCGTCGTCGTCACCATGAGACCCATGGTATCCAGACCGTCAGTATGCGTCAGCAATGTGCGTACTTGTACCAGACGTAGCGAGGCTTCTAGCGTGAGGTGAGTACCGCCCCGCCGTCGGAGGAGAAGCACATGCGCGCGCTGGTCGTCATCGCCCATCCGAGCCCTCGTTCGCTCACCGCGGCGCTCGCCCGGGTGGCGTGCTCGGCGCTCGCGGAAGCCGGGTACACCGTGGAGACGTCCGACCTGTACGCCATGGGCTGGGATCCGGCGCTGCGCCTGAAGGACTACGGCGAGGCGGCGGACGACGTCGTCGGGACAGCGGACCGTCGCGCGGTTGCGGGCGGCGGCAAGGTGGCGGACGACGGCGCGGCGCGCGGCCGCGCCGTCGTGCCCGGCCGGACCGTGACGCTCCTGTCGAAGCACGCCTACGAGGCCGGGGAGCTCGCCCCCGAGATCGTCGCGGAGCAGGACAAGGTGCGCCGGGCCGACCTGCTCGTCCTGCTGTTCCCGATGTGGTGGCACGGCATGCCGGCCATCCTGAAGGGCTGGTTCGACCGGGTGTTCCTCAACGGGTTCGCGTTCGGCCTCAAGAACGAGGCGGGCGTACCGCGTAAGTACGGCGACGGCGGTCTGGCCGGACGGCGCGTGCTCGCCGTCATCACGGCCGGTGACCGCGGCAGCTCGTTCGGCCCGCGCGGCCTGAACGGCGACCTGGAGGAGCTGTTCTTCCCGTTCCTGCACGGGACCGCCTGGTACACGGGCATGCAGCCCCTGCGCCCGCACCTGGTCTCCGGCGTCGACCGGCCGGACTGGGACCTGTTCGACGACGAGGTGCGGCGCCTGCGCGACCGGATCGCCGGTCTGGGCGCCGAGGAGCCGATGCGTTACCGCGCGCTGTCCGACGGCGACTACGGGCGCGACCGGGAGCTGCGCGCCGACGTGCTGCCGGGCCAGAGCGGGCTGAGCATCCACGAGGAGCGCTGTGTCGACCGTCACCGTCTCGCCTCCTGAGGCCTCGTTGACCTGAACCGCGGTTGAGGTTCTAGCGTCGGAAGCATTCGACGAGAGGACGCGGAAATGCCCGTCTACACCCTGCCTGACCTGCCCTACGACTACGCGGCGCTCGAACCGCACATCAGCGGGCGGATCATGGAGCTGCACCACGACAAGCACCACGCCACGTACGTCGCCGGCGCGAACGCCGCGCTCGACGCGCTGGCCCAGGCCCGCGAGAGCGGCGACCTGGCCGCGGTGAACCTGCACGAGAAGAACCTCGCGTTCAACCTGGGCGGGCACACCAACCACACGGTGTTCTGGCACAACCTCTCGCCCGACGGCGGCGGCGAGCCGGACGGCGAGCTCGCCGCAGCGATCGTCGACCAGTTCGGCAGCTTCGCGGCGTTCCAGGCGCACTTCGCCGCCGTGGCCACCGGGATCCAGGGCTCCGGGTGGGCGGTGCTGGGCTGGGACAGCATCGGCGGACGCCTGCTGGTGTTCCAGCTCTTCGACCAGCAGGCCAACGTGCCGCTCGGCGTCACGCCGCTGCTCATGCTCGACATGTGGGAGCACGCCTTCTACCTCGACTACCTCAACGTCAAGGCCGACTACGTCAAGGCGTTCTGGAACCTCGCCAACTGGGCCGACGTCGCAGGGCGCCTCGACCGGGCCCGCGCGACCACCGGGAGCCTCATCACGGCGGCCTGAGGGTTCGCCCTGGTGGGCGGCGTCGTGCGGCCCGTCGGCCCGCTTTGGTGAGGCGGGTCGAATCGGTCTAGACTGACGGCGCTCGCCTACCAGGGCGAACACCGACGGGGCTGTGGCGCAGCTGGTAGCGCACCTGCATGGCATGCAGGGGGTCGGGGGTTCGAGTCCCCCCAGCTCCACCGACGGGCAGGGCCACACAGAGGTGACTGATGCCGGAGAAAACTGATCTCAAGAAGAGCCTCGACGCCTACCAGGCGAAGGCGGGGCAGTTCCGGATCGTCGACGTGCCCGACCTGCAGTACCTCATGGTGGACGGGCACGGGGACCCGAACACCTCGCCCGTCTTCGCCGAGGCCGTCGAGTCCCTGTACCCGCTCGCGTACGCGCTGAAGTTCGCCAGCAAGCGAGAGCTCGGCCGCGACTACGTCGTCATGCCCCTGGAGGGGCGGTGGTGGGCGCAGGACATGGACGCGTTCACCGTGGCGCGCGACAAGTCGCGCTGGGACTGGACGCTGATGATCATGCAGCCCGACTGGATCGGCCCGGACCTGTTCGCAGCCGCCGTCGAGCAGGTCAGGGCGAAGAGCGATCCGCCGCGTCTCGACGACGTCCGCCTGGAGCCGTTGTCGGAGGGGCGGTGCGTGCAGACGCTGCACCTCGGGTCGTTCGACAGCGAGGCGGGCGTGCTCGCGCGGATGCACGACGACTTCATCCCGGTCAACGGGCTGCGCATGGTGGGCAGGCACCACGAGATCTACCTGAGCGACCTGCGCAGGGTCGCGCCGGAGAAGCAGCGGACGATCCTGCGACAGCCGGTCGGCGACGCGGCGGGGTAGGACGCTCGGCCAGGTGGGGCGGGCTTCGGCGAGGTTCAGGACGGCGCGCCCACGGCGTCGGCCAGCGCCCGGACCGCTGTTCGCGTCGCTGCGTGGACCCGCACCTCGGTCCGGTGCACGAGCCGCGGAGCGGTGAGGGCGACGATCGCGAGGCCGTCGGGCGCGTCGAGGGTCGTCGGGGCGGCGTGCAGACCGTGTCCCGCGCGGACCAGGGCGGCCACGGTGCCCGTCGAGGTGCCGCTGTAGGCGGCGCCGCGCCGCAGGCGGAGCCGGGCGGCGGGAGGCGAGGTCCGACGTCGAGCAGGCGGTGCCGGCCGTGTCGAGCCACCGCGCGTCCGCGAGGGTGGCCAGATCGAGGCCCGTCCGGCCCGCGAGCGGGTGGCCGGCCGGCAGCAGGACGCCGATCGGCGCCTCCGCGACCACCCGTACGACCAGGTCCGGGGCGGATCCGGGCAGCGGGTCGCCCGGCGCGGCGACGCCGTCGACGATCGCGACGTCCGCGCGCCCGGACGTGAGGGCGGCGGCCACGGTGTCGGCGTCGGCCACGACGACGGCGGCGAGCCGTCCGGCCGGCGGGACGAGGTGCTCCGTGGCCGCCGTGACGGCCACCGCCACCGGGGTGTCCTCGTCGCGCCCGGTCACGCGGGCGACCGCGGCGCGGGCGGCCTGCTCGTGGGCCAGGATCTGCCGGGCGTGCCGGAGGAACTCGCGGCCCGCCGCCGTCGGGGCGACGGTCGGTCGCCGGGTGAGCAGCGGGGTGCCCGCCGTCCGCTCGAGGCCGGCGACGTGCTGGGAGACGGCGGACTGGGTGAAGCCCAGCGCGGCGGCGGCGCGGGAGAACGAGCCGGTGTCGGCGACGGTGGTCAGGCTGAGCAGGGCGCGGGTGTCCACGGCGTCAGTATCCACCGGGAGCATCAGAAATCCTGATCGTCGCATCGGTATTCATCGTTGGACCTGATGCGGAAGCCTGTCCCAGCATGGGCGCATGAATCCAATACGCATCGCGCTGGTCGGGGACCGTTCGGCGGCAGTCCGGGCCCACGGGCGGATCCCGGAGATCGCCTCCCGGTACGACGACGTGGACCTGCACTGGCTACCGACCGCCGAGCTCGTACCTGAGGAGGCGACGGCGTTCGACGGCGTCTGGGTGGTCCCCGGGTCGCCGTACGCGGACGAGGCGCGGGTCGTCGACGCGATCCGTGCCGCTCGCACGAGCGGGACTCCGCTGCTCGGTACGTGCGGCGGGTACCAGCACATGGTGCTGGAGTTCGCGCGCAACGTGGTGGGGGTGACGGCGCGGCATGCCGAGAATCCGGGAGTTGGGGTGGCGCGGGCCGCCGGGCGTGGGGCGGGCGGGCTTGTCGGCGACCGCGATGCGGACGACGGTCCGGTGTCGACCGCGCTCATCACCGAGCTGGCGTGCTCGCTCAAGGGTCGCAGCGGGCAGGTCGACGTCGTGCCGGGCAGCCGGGTTGCGAGGGTCCTCGGTGAGCGGAGCTACGAGCGCTTCCACTGCTCCTTCGGGCTGACCGCAGCCGACGCCGAACCCCTGGTCGCGGCCGGATTGGTGCTGTCGGGCACGAGCCCGGAGGGCGAGCCCCGCGTGGTCGAGCTGCCCGGGGAGGCGTTCTGGGTGGGCACGGCCTTCCAGCCCGAGCTCGCGGACGCGCAGCCGCATCCCTTGATCGACGCGTTCGTGACGGCGGCGCGTGAGCGGGCGGGTGGGCGGCCGGCCGGGAGAGCCGTCACGGCGGTCGGCACGTGAGGTATGTGACCGTGCCGGGGTACGGCGGCTCGGGGGCCGACCACTGGCAGACGCACTGGGAGCGTGAGCTGCCGGCCACCCGGTTCCGGCCTCGGTCCTGGGACGAGCCTGTCGCTGAGGACTGGGTGGATGCGTTGGCGCGCGCCGTGGACGAGGCAGAGGCCGTGGCCCACGCCGTCGACGGGCCTGGGGCAGCGGCTCACGCCGAGGACAGTGAACGGGCGCTGACCCGCGCGGTGCCAGGCAGGGCGGACGCGCCCGCCCACGCGGTCCGCGGGCCTGGCTCGGTGACCCGCCCTGAGGACGGGGAGGGGCCGGTGATCCTCGTGGCGCACAGCCTTGGCTGCCTCACCGCGGCCTCATGGCTCGCCGAGCAGGGGCCGGGCGAGGTCGCCGGCGCGCTGCTCGTGGCCGTTCCCGACCCGTCGGGACCGGCCTTTCCGGCCGCGGCGACGGCGGGCGGCTTCCGGCGGGTCGTCCGACGGCGCCTGCCTGTCCCGGTCACCGTCGTCGTCTCGGACGACGACCCGTACGCGACCGCCGACTGGACGCGGGACCTGGCCGCCGGATGGGGAGCCGAGGTGGTCGGGATCGGTGCGGTCGGCCACGTGAACGGCGCGAGCGGCCTCGGCGCCTGGCCGGCAGGGCGGGAGATCCTGCGGCGGGTCATGCTGGATCGGCTTCGGGCTTGAGGCGGCCGCCTGGTCTGGGCGAGCTGATCCGGCGGCGTAGTTGCGGGACGGCGCGGTTGTCCGGGCCGAGGCGGGCTGTTCCGGGACGGTGCGGTGGCGTGCTGCCGGGAAAGCGTTCCTTCGTTGTCCACAGATTTGGACCTCGCCATATGCTACGTACTTTTGTTCGATATGATGGTGTCATGGCGCGAGCGATGAATGGACCAGTTGAGGCGGGCAGGGTGCCCGGCCCAACCGCGCTGTCGGACGGCGCTGGCGTGACTGGTGCTGAGTTGTCCAGCGCCGGGCTGTCCGAGGAGCGGTCGGTGCTGGACGCGGATGTGGTGGCACGGCTACGTCATGTGCTTGCCGAGGGGATTCTGCCCGGGGTCTCTGACACGAGGGCCTCTGACACCGAGGCTGCGGACGCGGGTGGTCCTGCGGGCGCAATGGGGTCGGCGTCGAGGGAGGCCGTGGCGGCATGGGTGGACCTGTTGAGCGAGCTGGAGAAGGTGAAGCACACGGTGGCCGCCGCTCAGGCCAGGGTCGTGGTGGCACTGGACCAGGCGACCCGGGCGTCCGAGGCGCGGCAGGGGATCCGCGAGGAACGTCGCGGTCGCGGTGTGCCGTTGCAGGTCGGGGCCGCGATGGGGCTGTCGCCGAACGCGGGCGCCTCGTTCCTGGGCGATGCGCGGGCGTGGGTCCAGCAGATGCCGCGCACGTTCGAGGCGCTGCGCAGTGGGGCGCTGAGCGAGTGGCGGGCCAGGATTCTCGTGCGCGAGACCTCGCACCTGAGCGCCGAGCACCGCGCGGTGATCGACGAGCAGGTGTGCGGTGACCTGGGGTCGCTGGCCGGGCTGGGCGCCAAGCGCCTGACCGCTCGGGTCAAGGCGCTCGCTGCGGAGCTGGACGTGCACGCGTGCGTGAAGCGCGTGGCGAAGGCCGAGAGCGAGCGGTGCGTGAGCGTCCGGCCTGCGCCGGATCTGATGGTGTACCTGACCGCGCTGGTCCCGATGAAGCAGGGCATCCAGGCGTACGCCCAGCTCAAGGCGCACGCCGATGCCGTGAAGGGCACCGGTGACGAGCGGTCGGGCGGGCAGATCATGGCCGACACCCTGATCGAGCGCATCACGGGCCGCGAGAAGGCCGACCAGGTACCGGTCGCGGTGAACCTCCTGGTCTCGGACGAGACGCTGCTGGCGGGCGGGCAGGCGTCGGGTGTGCTGCTGGAAGGGTCGGCGGCGGGCGCCGGTGTGGTTCCCGGACCGCTGGCGCGGGAGCTGGTCGCCGCGGGTGTGGAGGCGGACGCGGCCTGGCTGCGGGCGATCTACGTCGATCCTCGGGGCCGGCTGCTGGCGACCACGAGCACGTCGCGGTTCTTCCCGGACGGGATCACGAGCCTCCTGCGTGCAAGGCAGCAGGGCGTGTGTGCCACCCCGTACTGCGACGCTCCGGTCCGGCATGCCGACCACGTGGTCCCGCACGGCGAAGGCGGCGCCACCAGCCTGGACAACGGTCAGGGTCTGTGCGTGCGCTGCAATCACGCAAAACAGGCGCCCGGCTGGACCCAGGGCGTGCTGCCAGGGAACGACCAGGCCGCTAGAGGACGGCACGGGGTGGTGACCGTCAGCCCGACAGGACACCGATATATGTCGGTGGCACCCGAGCCTCCCCGCCCGGTCCGGCAGGGTCGAGAGCCCGCAGAAGGCGGCGACCTGAGCTGTGCGGCCGCGCCTGGAGCGATCACCCGTCCGCGGCGTCGGCCAGCTCGGGACCTGCTACCCCCAGACCAGTTACCCCGACGCCGGCCGTCCCGACACGGATCATCCCGCCGTCGAACACAGGCTCGGCCTCCGCGCGCGGACCTTACCTGGGTCTGACCGGACGAAGCCGAAGCCGGCGACGTCGAGCCCACCAAGGCATACCGCCGTGGTGGGCTTCGGTGCACCCGGCCGGGCGTGAATCAGAGCAGAGCCAGACCGGAGGCCGAGCTAGGCGGGAAACACGCAGAACTCGTTCCCCTCGGGGTCGGCCATGACCACCCAGTCCTCGTGCCGGCCGACCTCGCTGGCTCCCGCCGCGACCAGGCGCGCCACCTCCGCGTCCCGGTCGGCGGCGCGCACGTCGAGATGTACACGGTTCTTCACCGTCTTGGGTTCCGGCACCCGGTTGAAGAACAGCCGAGGAGCGACGCCGGGGGCCTCGACCAGGACGGACGGGTCGTCCTCGGGATCCTCGACGCCGAGGGAGCGGAGCCGCGCCAGCTCCTCGTCGTCATAGGGTGCGACGTCGTAGCCGTCGAGGACCGTCGCCCAGAACCGTGCCAGGGAGGCCGGGTGGTGGCAGTCGAAGACCACGTCCTTGAGGGTCGCCATGAGGGCAACGCTAGCTCGCGCAGACCGCCTCAGGCCCGCCGCATCACGAACCCCGCGTGGTACAGCACGCCGTCCACGAACTCGCCGAAGGCCCAGAAACCCTGGTCGTCCAGGTAGCTGACGACGTCGCCGTCGAACCAGAACCGCCCGGTGTACGCGTCGCGGCGGCCGTTGCGGGTCTCGCTGTACCGGCCGTCGGCGGTCAGGTGCTGCTCCAGGGCGTGTGCGGGATCGACCCAGGTGCCGAGCCGCGGGTCGTCCGGCGCCGTCCCCGCAGCGCCCGCCGGGCGGGACGGCTCGCCGTGCCAGGCCACGGGCGTACCGGCCACGAGCACGGCGAGCAGGTCGCGCGGAGAGACGATGAGCCCCTGAACGCTCCGCGGCTCGCGGCCGCGCACTGCCACCAGTGTCGCCTTGGCTCCCGGCACGAGATCGCGCGCGTTCTCGCCCGAAGGGTCGCGCGCCGCGAGCGCGCTCTCCACCTCCAGCGGCACGATGCTCGCGCCCGAGGCGTCGACCACCCGCGCCCCGTCGGGGTACGGCGTCCGGCGCGGCCCGACGTACGTCACGTTCTCGCCGGTCACCCACAGCTCGCCGGTCACGGTTCGCGACGGCGAGATCCGTAAGGCCGCGTCCGTGAACACGAAGGTCTGGTCGACGGCGGTCGATGTGCTCATGCGCAGATCCTCGATGCTCCGGCCCCGGGCAGGAAGGGTGCCGCCCTCCTGGGTGCGCCGCTCCCACCCAGATGCGCAGGAACGGCGACGTCCGGCTCGACCCGACCGAGGGCCTCGTACACCACGACGTCCACCCTGGGTCGGACGCGGCAGGCGGGGCGGTAGTGCTCGCGACGGCGTTCCACCTCGCCTACCCCGAGCCTCTAGCCCTCCACCATCCGGTCCAAGAGCCGGTCGAGGAGCTCGTCGACGCGCTCCTCGGCGCTCGCGTCGACGAGGAGCGTCTGGGCCAGCCCGGCAGCGCCCGCCACGATCAGCTCCGCGTCCAGGTCGGCCGAGTCCAGGTTGGCCGCGCGCAAGTCGGCGGCGCCCAGGTTGGCCGCGCGCGGCCCGGCCGACCTCAGCTCGTCCACGCCCCCCGCCGACGTCGCATCCGCGCGGGCCCGCCGGAGCTGTTCCGCGATCGCCTGAATGAGGTACCGCGGTGCGCCCAGCGTGTCCTCGGCGTCGACGTCGGAGGCGGTGAGCGCGGCCGTATGGAAGGCGTTGAGGACTATGGTGTCCTGCCGACGGGCGGCGTCCGTCGGGAGCAGCTCGGTGAGGATCGCGCGGATCACGTCGCGCGGCGCCGGATCGGCACCGAGGGTGCCGAGGCGGTCGGTGAACCGCAGCCCGGCGTCGGCCGCTACTGCCTGGTGGGTGGCGAGCAGGAACTTCCGCTTGGTGCCGAAGTAGTACTGGACCAGGCGCACCGAGATGCCGGCCTCGGCGGCCACGGACTGGAAGGTCGCGGCGCCGAGGCCTTCGCGTGCGATGACCCGTCGCGCGGCGTTCGTGATCTGGGCTCGCCGCTGGTCGTGGTCGGCCAGTCGAGGCATCCGGGTCTCCCGCCCTCTCGTGCTTGTCGGGGACGCCGTCGGCTTCTCGTCGCGGACGTCGCCGGCTCCTTGGTGGTACGCCCGCACCATCATAAGTGATACGGTCGTACCAGTAACCGAGGAGGACGTCATGGCCAGGATTGGAACGTTCACCAGCGATGCGGCGCGAGAGACCTACCTGCGCGCCTACGAGGCGCTGGCGGCGGCGTGGCCGTTGCCGTCGACGCAGGTCGACGTCCCGACGGCGTTCGGGCCGACGCACGTCCGCCGGTCCGGCTCCGGCGACGGGCACCCGCTCGTGCTGCTGCACGGGTTCGGCGGCAACGGCCTGTACTGGCACGACGTCGTCGAAGGCCTGGCCAGGGACCGCGCCGTCTACGCCCTGGACACGATCGGCTCGGCCGGACGCAGCGTGCAGACCGCCCCGCTGCGCGGTGACGCCGACTACGGCGCCTGGTTCTCCGAGGTGCTGGACGGGCTCGGCCTCGACCGGGTCCACGTGCTCGGCGAGTCCCAGGGCGCCTGGCACGCCACCCTGACGGCGTTGCACGCGGGGGACCGGCTGGCGAGCGTGTCGCTGATCGAGCCCAACGGGGTGATCACCGGGACGCCGTTCCGGGCGCTGCTGAAGATGCTCAGGTTCGGGGCAAACCCGACGGACGAGGGCTGGCGGACCATGCGCGAGTGGCTGACGCCCGGGCTGACGATGACCGACGCTGAGCTGGCGTGCCTGAAGGCGGCGCAGGGCTACCGCCCGGTGCCCGGCTGGGCGCGGCCGCTCAAGGACACCGAGCTGGAGTCGTTGGCCCCGCCGCTGCTGGCGGTCTACGGCGCGGAGTCCGTGGTCTCCGAGCCGCACGCGGCACGACGGCGGCTCGCCGAACACCTACCGAGCGCCGAGGTGGAGGTCTATCCCGGGGTCGGGCACGGGCTCCGTGGTCAGATCCCGGACCGGGTCACGGCGCGGATCGTGGAGTTCATGGCGCGGCACGATCAGGCATTCACCCGGCGATGAGTTTTCTCCACGGCCGCCGTCGACCAGGATGTTGCACGCGAGAGCACCACGACACCAAGGAGAGCCCACCATGGCCATCACCAACATCTTCGTGAACCTGCCCGTCACCGACGTCAAGGCCAGCACGGTCTTCTACGAGGCGATCGGCGGCTCGGTCAACCCGGACTTCTCCGATGACGCGTCCAGCAGCATCACGCTGGGCGACGCCGTGTTCGTCCAGCTCCTGAGCCACGAGAAGTTCGCGACCTTCACCAAGAAGTCGATAGCCGCCGAGGGCATCGAGGTGATCAACGCGCTCGGCGTCGAGTCCCGCGAGGACGTCGACCGGATCGCCGACGCCGCGCTCGCGGCGGGCGGCACCCAGACCGACGAGACCCAGGACGAGGGGTGGATGTACGGTCGCGCGTTCGCCGACCTCGACGGCCACCACTGGGAGGTCATGTTCATGGACCAGGCCGCGATGGCGGAGGCGTTCGCCGCGGACGCCTGAACCCTGACGTCAGCGACACAGCGGGACCCCAACGCCCAGCAGCGTAGGGGTCCCGTTCTGTGTCTGCAGGCGCGAAGGTTACAAACCCGACGAACGGCGCGCGTCCAGCGCGAACAGGCCCGTCGGGTCCACCCGCTCGCGGACGGCCTCGACCCGGGCCTCGACCCCCGGGGAGAAGGTCCGCCGCGGCGCGGCCGGGTCCTCGACCATGGTCGGGGCGGTGCGGTCGGTCGCGTAGGGCCGGAGCGACTCGCGGATCCGGCCGATGTCCTCCCGCGCCTTGGCGTGGTGCTCCGGCCCGGCGGCGAGGCCGATGGCGAACGAGACCAGCTCGGCGTCGATGCTGCCGAACGCGCCCGCCCCGGCCGGTGCCTCCGCGAACGCCCCGCCGAGCTGGCGCAGCTCGGCGGCGATCAGCCGGCTGCCGGAGGCCGGCCCGGCGGCCGCGTACCAGCGGTCGATCGTGTCGGGGCCGACGCCGGCCAGGCCGAAGCTGTCGCTCGTGATCGGGAGCGGCTCCTCGGGGTCGCCGTGCGTCCGCACCGCGTCGGTGACCTGGCCGACGTGCCACGTGTCGAGGAGCGGCGCGGCGAGCGCGCGCAGGGGTTCGACGAGTTCGCGGAGGATGTCCCCCGCGTTCTCCGGGGCGTCGTCGTCCACGATGATCGAGCCGTCGATCGCGAGGATCTGCCGGCCCACCAGCGGCGCGGGCGTCATCGGGCCCTCCGGCAGGTTCAGGAGCCGCAGCGAGGTGGTCACCGGCCGTGGCGCGGTCGCCGCCCAGTCGGCCCAGCCCTGCGCGACCGGCTCGGCCTCCGTGGCGTCCCAGACGGTCATCCCCGTGAGCACGGTGCGCAGCGGGAACATGCGCAGCTCGACCGCCAGCACGATGCCGAAGCCGCCACCGCCGCCCCGTACCGCCCAGAACAGCTCCGGGTCGTTGTTCGCGTCCACCGTGACGACGCCGCCGTCGGCCAGGGCCAGCGTGACCGAGACCAGGCCGTTGGCCGCGACCCCCACCGCGCGGCCGTAGAAGCTCAGCCCGCCGCCGAGCAGGAAGCCGATGGCGCCGACCGTCGGGCTGGAGCCGTGCGGCACGGCGTACCCGTGCTCCGCGGCGGCGTCCACGACGTCGCCCCAGCGGGCGCCCGCGGGGATCCAGGCCGTTCCCCGGTCGGGATCGATCCGGACGGGCTGGTCCAGCACGGTGCGGACCACGTGGAGCTTGTTCGCCACCGGCCCGAGCATGCTGGTGGAGTGGCCGGTCGAGACGGGGGCGAGGTTCGCCCCGATCTCGCGGGCTGCCAGGATCGCGCTCTGCGCGTCGGCGACGGTGCGCACGGTGGTGGCCGCCACGGGCCGGAGCGGCGCGGCGAGGTTGAAGCTGACGGCGGCCTCGTCGTAGGCGGGGGTTCCCGGGCCGGCGAAGGCTCCGTCGGCCAGGTGCCCGCTGGGGTTGGTGCTCAAGGTCATGCCGGCGACGCTAGGCAGGGGCGACCGCGCCGTCATCGGGGGACCCACGTACGGCACCACGTATCCGTCGAGGCCGGACGCTCGTATCTGTCGCATGGGTGCCGCCTCCCTACCCACCGTGGGTGATACCCGTACCGCCGAACCCGACTCCCGTGAGGTGCCTGCCGTGGCCACCAGCGTCGAACCGCAGAACTATCGGGCGCAGGTCGCCGCCCTCGAGCCCGTCCTGCCGCTGGTCGGACCGGTCGACGGCGCGGAGTCGCAGCGCGGCCTGCTCAGCTACCAGGTCGGCGACCTCGACACCTCCCGGACGTCCCTCCGCGTGCTCTACGAGCGCGCCGTCGCCGACGGCCAGCTCACGACCGCCGGGGTGTTCGCCACGCACCGGGCGATGGTCGAGCTGTTCGCGGGCCGCCCGCACGCGGCCCGCGAGTACCTTGCGGACGCCGAGCGGCTGGGCGCACTGCCCGACCCGCCGACTCCGTCGGTGCTCCACGCCCGCGGCCTCATCGCCGTCCAGGAGGGCGACGAGGGCGCGCTGCGCCGGCTGCTCGCCGAGCCGACAGTCCACGGGTCGGGGGCGCACGGCGCGTTCACGCGGGCCGCGCTGGTCGGGCTGGCCGCGGCCCGGCGCGAGGAGTGGCGCGAGGCCTGCTGGCAGCTCCGCAAGGCCGAGCAGCTCGCCGACTCGCTCGGCATTCGCGAGCCGGGCCGGCGCCTGTGGCTGGACTTCGCGCTCGCGCGCTCGTACGTGGCACTCGGGCAGCACGCGGAGGCCGCGGCCGTCAGCGCGCGGCTGCGCGCGCTGTCGGGCGGCCGGCGGCCGCTGCTCGACGGCGTGGCGGCCCGCATCGACGGCCTCCTCGCCGCCGACGGCGACCCCGGCCGGGCGCTCGGGCTGCTGGAGGACTCGGTGGCGATGCTGGCGGGCGAGGGGCTGCCCGACCAGCTCGTGCTCTCGCTGATCGAGCTCGGCCGCAGGCACCGGGCGGACGGCCGGTTCGCCGAGGCGCGGCGCGTGCTGGAGCGGGCGGGCGTCGTCGCCGCGCAGTCCTCCGACCGCACCCTCGCCGCGGCCGCCGGTCGCGTGCTCGACGAGTCCTCGCTGGACTCGCTCCTGGAGCCCCTGACCGAGCGCGAGCGGGAGGTGGCGCTCGCGGTGGCCGACGGCGGCAGCAACCGGCAGATCGCGCGCGTCGGCCACACGAGCGTCCGGACCGTCGAGACACAGCTCTCCTCGATCTACCGCAAGCTCGATATCTCGTCGCGGCACCAGCTCACGGCGCTGTTCGCGGCCGCGCGGCGCTGACGCCGGCCGTCCCAGCTATTTGAGAATCGTTCTCATCTCTGGTTCACTCTTCCTCGGTAACGAGAATGATTGTCATTCTAGAAGGAAGGAGCGGGCGGCCCCGACCGGGCCGCCCGACCGACGATGAGAAATCACCCCACGCGCGCGGTTGCGGGCCTCGGCGCCGCGCTGTCCCTCGTCCTGCTGAGCGCCTGCGCGACCGACGGCGACTCGGCCGCCGGCTCTGGCTCGCCGTCCGGCTCCGGGTCGCCGTCCGCCTCGGCCGGCGAGCACGAGGCCCCGGACGCCACCGAGGTCCAGGCGAGCACGCCGCGCGTCGCCGTCACCTACGACGGCGGTGTGCTGGTGCTGGACGCGATGAGCCTCGAACCCGTCGGAGAGATCGAGCTGGACGGCTTCACCCGGCTCAACCCGGCCGGCGACGAGCGGCACCTCATGGTCTCGACGACCGGCGGTTTCCAGGCCCTCGACCTGGGCACCTGGGCCGAGGCGCACGGCGACCACTCCCACTACTGGACGGCCGAGCCCACGCTCACGGACGTGGTGTACGACGCCGTGGAGCCCGGTCACGTCGTGGTCCACGAGGGCCGCACCGCGCTGTTCGACGACGGCACCGGCCTGGTCCGCGTGATCGACTCCGAGCACGTGGCCGACGCCGACGCGGCCGCCCGGGAGTACACCACGCCGTCGGCCCACCACGGCGTGGCGGTCGAGCTGACCGACGACACGCTCGTGGTCTCCGAGGGCACGGAGGAGGAGCGCACCGGCATCCGGGTGCTGGACGGCGACGGCGAGGAGATCGCCGCGTCCGACGACTGCCCCGGCGTGCACGGCGAGGCGGTGGCGGCCGACGAGGCCGTGCTGATCGGCTGCGAGGACGGCGCGGTGCTCTACGCGGACGGCGAGATCACCAAGGTGGAGTCGCCCGACGAGTACGGCCGCATCGGCAACCAGGCGGGCACCGAGGAGTCGCCGGTCGTGCTGGGCGACTACAAGACGGACGAGGACGCCGAGCTGGAGCGCCCGACGCGGGTCTCGCTGATCGACACAAGGGACGGGTCGCTCGAGCTGGTCGACCTGCCGTCGTCGTACACGTTCCGGTCGCTCGCGCGGGGCGACGACGGCGAGGCGCTCGTGCTGGGCACGGACGGCCAGGTGCACGTGATCGACCCGGAGACGGCGGAGCTGACCAAGTCCATCCCGGTGATCGACGAGTGGGAGGAGCCGCTGGAGTGGCAGGAGCCGCGCCCCGCGATCCTCGCCCTGGACGGCTCGGTGTACGTCACCGACCCGGCGACGGACTCGATCCACGCCGTCGACGTCGAGACGGGTGAGGTGTGGAAGTCCGCCGAGCTGGGCGTCACGCCGAACGAGCTGAACGGCGTCACGGGCGCGGAGCCGCACGCGCACTGACGACATGAGAGTGCCGGATCTTCGCCTCTCCCCGGTCGTCGGGAGGGGCGAAGATCCGGCACTCAGCGTCTGTGACGGGTCAGGCGGTTCGGAAGAAGGCGCGCAGGTCCTCGACCACCAGGTCGGGCACCTCCAGGGCCGCGAAGTGGCCGCCCCTCGGGTACTCGGCCCAGTGCTCGATGCGGGCGTTGTCGCGCTCGGCGAGGGGGCGGATGGTCTGGAAGTCGTCGGCGAAGACGGCGACACCGATCCGGCCCGTGCTGACGACCGGCTCGACGCCGGAGCGCTGCTCGGTGTAGTGGTAGCGCACCGCCGTGGCCGACGTGTTGGTGAGCCAGTAGAGGCTGACCTGGGTGAGCACCTGGTCGAGGGAGACCAGGCTCGTGCCGTTGCCGAAGTTCTCGAACAGCTCGTTGTAGGCGAGCTGACCCACCGGCGAGTCGCTGAGCCCCGCGGCGACGGTCTGCGGCCGGGAGCCGTTCATCGCGTTGTACCCGCCGACGGTCTGGAACCACTGGAGGTGCTCGAGGGCCGCGAACTCCTTCGGGCCGAACCCGTCCATCTCGCCGTCGGCGCCGGACGGGAAGGAGAAGAGCTGCAGCACGTGCGCGCCGAGGAAGCCCTCGGGGTCCAGCACGGCGAGCTCGCGGCCGATCATGGCGCCGGCGTCGCTGCCGTGGGTGCCGTACGACTCGTAGCCGAGCCGCCGCATCAGGGTGTCCCAGGTGCGGGCGACCCGGGCCATGGTCCAGGTGCCGCCGTCGGCCGGCTCGCTCAGCGGGGTGCTGAAGCCGAAACCGGGGATCGACGGGACGACGACGTGGAAGGCGTCCTCCGCGCGGCCGCCGTGCGCGACGGGGTCGGTGAGCGGGCCGATCAGGTCGAGGAACTCGAGGAACGAGCCGGGGTACGTGTGGGTCAGGACCAGGGCGCGGGCCCGCGGCTCGGCCGAGCGGACGTGCACGAAGTGCACGGTCTGGCCGTCGATGTCGGTCAGGAACTGCGGGAACGCGTTGGCGCGCTCCTCGACGGCGCGCCAGTCGAAGCCGGTGCGCCAGCGGTCGACCGTGCCGCGCAGGTAGGACTCGGGCGTCCCGTAGTCCCAGGAGTCGCCCGGCGCTGCCGGGGCGAACCGGGTGCGCGCGAGGCGGTCGGTCAGGTCGTCGAGGTCGGCCTGCGGGATCTCGATGCGGAAGGGGCGGATCTCGGTGTTCATCTCGGTGCTCTTCTCCGTGGTGTCGGTGGCGGTGCTCGTGGTCTTCATGTCTCCGACACTACGGAGGGTTCAGGAACGGTTCTTTCCTCTATTCTGAGGAGGTTCGAAGAACTTCCGGAGCGCCCTGAGGAGCCGCGATGAGTACGACGGCGGGGCGGCTGCTCGCCCTCCTCGGCCTGCTGCAGTCCCGCGCCGAGTGGTCCGGCGCCGAGCTCGCCGCGCGGCTCGACGTCACCGGCCGCACGGTGCGCAACGACGTCGCGCGCCTGCGCGAGCTGGGGTACCCGGTCGACGCCGTCCGCGGGCCGGGCGGGCGGTACCGGCTCGGCGTCGGCGGCAAGCTGCCCCCGCTCCTGCTCGACGACGAGGAGGCCGTGGCCGTCGCGGTCGGGCTGCGGGCCGCCACCGCCGTCGGCGGGATCGAGGAGAGCAGCGCCCGCGCGCTCGGCAAGCTGGAGCAGGTGCTGCCCGAACGCCTGCGCCGTCAGGTCGCCGCGCTGCGTGACGCGACGAGCGCCGGCCCGGTGAACACGGACAGCAACGTCGAGGACCCCGCCGTCGACCCGGCGCTGCTCACCGAGCTGGCCGCCGCTATCCGCGACCACCAGGGGCTGCGCTGCTGGTACCGCTCCGAGCCGCACGAGGTGGAGCCTGCCCGGCTCGTGGCCTGGCAACGCCGGTGGTACCTCGTGGGCCGGGACGTCGCGACGGGCCGGTGGCAGCCGTTCCGCGTGGACTGGCTGGAGCTGCGCACGCCGGGCGGACGGCGGTTCGTGCCCACCGAGCCGCCCTTCGACCTGACCGAGTTCGTGGTGCGCGAGGTGGCCAGGACCGGCTGGGCGGTGCACGCCCGGATCCTGGTGCATGCGCCCGCCGCGGAGGTGCTCGCCCGGATCAACCCGGCCGTCGGGACGGTGGAGCCGGTGGACGACGCGACGTGCGTGCTGGTCACGGGCGGCGACAGCATCGAGGTCGTCGCGGTGTGGATCGGCATGCTCGGGCTCGACTTCACGGTGCGCGAGCCCCAGGGCCTGGTGGACCACCTGGCGCTGCTGTCGCGGCGGTACGCGGGGGCGGTGGGCTGATCGCGTGCTCCGGCGAGTTTGCGATCGGTGGACACGGGATCGTCTCCAGCTGAAGATGAGCTGGGTCAAGAATGCGATCAACGCCTGACCGGAGATGAGGGTCTGTCATGATCGCCGATGCTGCGACGCTGCTCGACGAGGTGCGGAGAGTATTTGCCACCACGTCTTCGGGGCGCGAACTGGGGTTGCTCGATGCCGAAGTCACGGACTCCACACTTCGCGTGATCTTTGCGGGTCGGTCGGGCGACGCCGGTGGCCCGTATGGCGCGCAGATTCCCGTTCCTCGCGATATCGACGATCCACTCTGGACGGCCTGGGATCCGACCACCGGGCTTGAGGAGTGGGTCATGTACGCGGTCGTTCAGACGATTGTCGAGGAGTACCTGACCGGTGGTGCGGAACGCGGAACCCGAACGTCCGGCGATGGCGTGGTCTGGCTCGCGTTCGACCAGTAGCCGGGATCCCCTCACGTGCCGCGAGGGCCGTGACTCCAAGTGCCGTGAGGCTGTGACCGTGTGGCGGTCGCAGCCTCACGGCGTTCAGGGAGGCCTGCCATAACCGTTCCGGCGCGAGCGTGGCCCTCTCCGCTCATCTGTGCCCGGTGGTCTGCTCATCTGTTAGCCTGGCGGCTGGTTCAAGGGAGTCCTGAAGGGCGGCGGAGGAGCACGATGACGGCACTCAGCGAAGAGACCGTGGGCGGCCTGGTGGCGTCCGCGCCGAGCGGCGCGGAGCTGACGGTCCCCACCTATGACCGCACCCGGCTGACCACCGGCATCGTCCACCTCGGGGTCGGCGGCTTCCACCGCGCGCACCAGGCGATGTACCTCGACCGGCTGATGGCGCGGGGCAAGGCCATGGACTGGGCGGTCTGCGGCGTCGGCGTGCTGCCGGGCGACGCCCGGATGCGGGACGCCCTCAACGCGCAGGACGGTCTCTACACCCTCGTGCTCAAGCACCCGGACGGGCGCCTGGAGGCGCGTGTGATCGGGTCGATCACCGAGTACCTGCTCGCCCCCGACGACCCGGAGGCCGTGCTGGAGAAGATGGCCTCGCCCGAGGTCCGCATCGTGTCGCTCACCGTCACCGAGGGCGGGTACAACATCCACCACGTGACGGGCGAGTTCGACCTGAGCGACCCGGGCGTCAGCGCGGACCTGGCCGACGGCGCCGTCCCGGCCACCACGTTCGGGCTGGTCACCGAGGCGCTGCGCCGTCGGCGGGACCGGGGCGTGCCGCCGTTCACCGTGATGAGCTGCGACAACATCCAGGGCAACGGCGAGGTCGCGCGCCGCGCGTTCACCACGTTCGCCCGCGCCAAGGACGCCGAGCTGGCCGGCTGGATCGAGGAGAACGTCGCGTTCCCCAGCTCGATGGTCGACCGGATCACGCCGGTGACCACCGACGCCGACCGCGCCATGGTGGCCGAGCGGTTCGGCATCGACGACGCCTGGCCGGTGGTGGCCGAGCCGTTCGAGCAGTGGGCGCTGGAGGACAGCTTTCCGACCGGCCGGCCCCCGTTCGAGGACGCCGGCGTGCAGGTGGTGACCGACGTCGAGCCGTACGAGCTGATGAAGCTGCGCCTGCTGAACGCGAGCCACCAGGCCCTGTGCTACGTGGGCTACCTCTCCGGCCACCGGTACGCCCACGAGGTGGCGGGGCAGGACGTGTTCGCGCGGTTCCTGCTCGGCTACATGGACGCAGAGGGCACGCCCACGCTGGCGCCCGTGCCCGGCATCGACCTGCACCTGTACAAGCGCACCCTGATCGAGCGCTTCGCGAACCCGCACGTGGCCGACACGCTGGCCCGGCTGTGCGCCGAGTCGTCGGACCGTATCCCCAAGTGGCTGCTGCCGGTGGTGCGGTACCACCTCGCGCACGGCGGGCCGATCGAGCACGCGGCGCTCGTGGTCGCGTCCTGGGCCCGCTATGACGAGGGGGTGGACGAGGCGGGCGAGCCGATCGAGATCGTGGACCGGCTGGCCGACCGCCTGCACGCCGCGGCCCTGGCGCAGCAGGAGGACCCGCTCGCGTTCCTGCGCGACCGGGAGGTCTTCGGCGACCTCGTCGACGACGAGCGGTTCACCGCCGCCTACACCGCGGCGCTCGACTCCCTGCACGAGAAGGGCGCCCGCGCCACGGTCGAGGAGCTCGTCGCCCGCGCCTGACCACGGGTCACGGGACGGTGGACTGGGCGGTGGACTCCAGGGCGGTCGCCGCGGCGTCGTCCACCACGAGGGTGGTGGCGATGCCGCCGCGGACCGCGGCCACCAGGCCCGGGGCGACGGCGGCGCCGTAGCCGATGGCGATCACCTCGGGGGCCGTGACGAGCTGTTCCAGCGTGACGCCCACGACCCGCTCGTCCAGGCTCGTGCGGACGGGTCGGCCGACGGCGTCGAACAGCCGGCCCGAGCACTCGGCGATGGCGCCCGCCTCGGTGGCCGCCCGCTGCTCCTCGGCGCTGATCTGCGGGAACACGGTGGACGTGCGCTCGGACCAGTGGCCGACGGCGACGACGGCGACGTCCAGGTGGTCGGCCTTGGCGAGCGCGTCGGCGATCTCGGGCTGACGGCGCAGGCCGGCCGCGGTGGCGGCGTCGGCCACGAGCAGCGGGGACCAGACCGGCCAGGTGCGCACGCCCGGCATCTGGGCGAACGTGTTGATGAGGCCCAGCGAGTTGCCGCTGCCCTCGACCGGCAGGGCCCCGACGAGCTGGACGACGTCGCAGTGGGGGAGCTGGCCGATGTGCCGCACGGCGGCCTCGACCGTGCGCGACCAGGAGACGCCGACGGTGGCGCCCTCGGTGATGTGCTCGCGGGCGGCGCGGGCGAGCTCGACGGCGACGTTCTCGCGGGTGGCCGCCGGGTTCTGGCCGCTGGCCGCGATGAGCACCTCGCGCACGCCGAGCCGGGCGGCAAGGCGGGCGCCGCGCTCGCCGTCGACCCGGGGTGGCGTGATCTCGATGCGTACGACGCCCTGGTCACGGGCCTGCGTGAGCAGCCGCGCGACCTGGAAGCGCGAGATGCCGCGGTCGCGGGCGATCTCCACCTTGGACTTGCCGTCGAGGTAGTAGTCGGTGCTCACCTCGACCATGAGGTTCGAGTCGTTCTGGGTCACCTGCGTCCTCACTCCCGCAGGCGGCGGCGGGAACAATTGAGCGACTATTGAGCGGGGGCCTTGCTCACCTGAGCATACCGAACTACTCTGCGGATGCAGATGAGCAATCGACTATTCTCAAATGAGCGCGGCGCGGACGCCGTGCCGAGGAGAGGACGAGGATGTTCCGACCTCCGAGGGGTATTCCGGTGAGGGCGACGCTGACCGCCGGTGCGGCCGCCGTCGCGCTGGCCCTGTCCGGCTGCGCCGGGGCGGGCGCCGTGGGCGGTGGTGACGGCGAGCAGATCGTGGTCGCGATCGTGTCCAACCCGCAGATGCAGGACGCCATCTCGCTGCAGGACGAGTTCCGCGCCGCTCACCCCGGTGTCGACGTGCGGTTCGTGTCGCTGCCGGAGAACGAGGCCCGCGCCAAGATCACGGCGTCCGTCGCGACCGGCGGCGGCGAGTTCGACGTCGTCATGATCTCGAACTACGAGACGCCCATGTGGGCGGAGAACGGCTGGATCGAGAACCTGCAGCCCTACATCGAGCGCACCGAGGGGTACGACGCCGAGGACTTCGTGCCGAGCGTCCGGGAGGCCCTCTCGTACGACGGCGACATGTACTCCGTGCCGTTCTACGGGGAGTCGTCGTTCCTGGCCTACCGCACCGACCTGTTCGAGGAGGCGGGGCTCGAGATGCCCGCCAACCCGACGTGGGACGAGGTGCGCGACCTGGCCGCCGAGCTGCACGACCCGGCTGACGACTTCTCCGGCATCTGCCTGCGCGGCCTGGCCGGCTGGGGTGAGGACATGGCGACCATCACCACCGTCATGAACACGTTCGGTGGCGGCTGGTTCGACGAGGACTGGAACGCCACGCTCGACTCCCCGCAGAGCCGCGAGGCCATCGAGACCTACGTCGACACCGTGCGGTCCTACGGGCAGCCGGGTGCCGCGACGTCGGGCTTCGGCGACTGCCTGACGCGCTTCGCCCAGGGCCAGTCGGCCATGTGGTACGACGCGACGTCGATGGTCTCCTCGGTCGAGGACCCCGCCTCCTCGACAGTGGCGGGCAACGTCGGCTACGTGCCCGCACCCGTCGCGGACACCGAGTCGTCGGGCTGGCTCTACACCTGGTCGCTGGCCATCCCGTCCACCAGCCAGCACAAGGACGCCGCCTGGGACTTCGTGTCCTGGATGACGAACAAGGAGTACATCGAGCTGGTCGGCAACGAGCTGGGCTGGGAGCGCGTACCCCCGGGCAGCCGGCTGTCCACCTACGAGATCCCCGAGGTCGCCGAGGTGTCGCAGGCCTACGCCGACGCGACGCTGGAGTCGATGAACGGGGCCACCCAGGAGTCGACGATGACGCACGAGGTGCCCTACCCGGGCATCCAGTTCGTCGGCATCCCCGAGTTCCAGGACCTCGGCACCCGCGTGGGGCAGCAGATGTCCGCGGCGATCGCCGGCCAGGCCTCGGTGGACGAGGCGATCGAACAGTCCCAGCGCTACGCCGAAACCGTGGCGGAGACCTACCGGGCCCAGGAGGGGCAATGAGCACCTCGACCATCGACCGGCTCGAAGGCTCACGCCGGGCGGCCCGCGCCGCGGCGTCGCAGCGGGCCGTGAGCCGTGCGGAAGGGTGGCGCCGGCGCGGCCCGCTGCTGCCCGCCCTGATCTTCACGATCATCGTCACGCAGCTCCCGTTCCTGGTGACGATCTGGTACTCGCTGCGCTCGCAGAACCTGCTGCGGCCCGGCGAGGACCTCTTCGTGGGCCTGTCGAACTACGTCGACATCGCGCAGGACTCGACGTTCCGGCAGACCGCCTGGAACTCCGTGGTCATCACCCTCGGCTGCGTGCTGGTGGCGATGGTGCTGGGCATCGTGCTCGCCATCCTGCTGGACCGGCCGTTCTTCGGGCGCAGCGTGGCCCGCACCATGCTCATCACGCCGTTCCTGGTGATGCCGGTGGCGAGCTCGGTGCTGTGGTCCGTCGCGCTGCTGAACCCGACCTACGGCCTGCTCAACTGGACCCTGGGCCTGTTCGGCATCGAGGCGGTCGACTGGACGTCGACCTACCCGGTGATCGCGATCCTGATGGCGCTGGTCTGGCAGTGGACGCCGTTCATGATGCTGCTGGTGCTCGCCGGCCTGCAGGCCCAGGCGAAGGACGTGCTGGAGGCCGCGTCGGTCGACGGCGCCGGGCCGTGGCGCACCTTCCGCTCGATCACGCTGCCGCACCTGCGCCGGTACATCGAGCTGGGCGTGCTGCTCGGCGTCATCTACGTGGTCAACACGTTCGACCAGATCTACCTCATGACGGCGGGCGGACCCGGTACGGCCAGCGCCAACCTGCCGTTCTACATCTACCAGCGCGCGTTCCTCGGGTTCGACATCGGGCAGGCCGCCGCCATGGGCGTCGTCGTCGTGATCGCCACGATCATCGTGGCCTCCGCCGCGCTGCGCCTCATCTTCCGCAGCTTCGAGGTCAAGGAGTGAGCATGTCCTCCGTTACACGCACATACCGCGGTCGCGCGGGCGGCGCGCTCACCACGCTCACCTGGCTGCTCGCCCTCGGGTTCTTCTTCCCGGTCCTCTGGATGGCGATGACGGCGTTCAAGCAGGAGAACCAGGCGGCGTCCGACCCGCCGACGTGGTTCTTCACGCCCACGCTGGACCAGTTCCGGGCCGTGATCGAGGGCGGGTCCGCCGCCTACGTGGGCAACTCCGCGATCGCCACCGGGGTCTCCACCGTGCTGGTGCTGCTGCTCGGCATCCCGGCGGCGTACGCGCTGTCGATCCGGCCGGTGGAGAAGGTCAGCGACGTGCTGTTCTTCTTCATCTCCACCAAGATGCTGCCGGTCGTGGCCGTCATCGTGCCGATCTACGTGGTGGCCGGGCAGCTTCGGGTGCTCGACAACGTCTGGACCCTCGTGGTGCTGTACACGGCGATGAACCTGCCGATCGCGGTGTGGATGATGCGGTCGTTCTTCCTGGAGGTGCCCGGCGAGGTGCTGGAGGCGGCGTCCGTCGACGGCGCCGGGCTGATGCGGACCCTGCGGTCCGTGCTCATCCCCATGGTGGCGCCCGGCATCGCGGCCACGGCGCTGATCTGCGTGATCTTCGCGTGGAACGAGTTCTTCTTCGCGCTCAACCTCACGGCGTCGCGGGCGGCGACCGTGCCGGTGCTCATCGTGTCGACCATGACGAGCGAAGGGCTGTTCCTCGCCCGGCTCTGCGCGGCGGCGCTGCTGGCGTCGCTCCCGGTGATCCTGGCGGGCTGGATCGCGCAGAAGCAGCTCGTCCGTGGTCTGTCGATGGGCGCGATCAAGTAGCTCACGCGAGGACCTTCCGCGCCAGCGGGGATGTGTTGAGTTTCCGATCTTTTTTGTCGGGTACTTGCCGGAAAAACTGTGTGTTCGTTCGATGGTGGCGGAGCCTGGGCGTCCCGTGACGGGGCGGCCGGCCTGTCGCCCGCGACCGCGCGGCGGCCCCGTTCGAGAGGAGCCGGCCCTCATGCGCCTGGGATCAGATCGATGGAGATCAGACCGACGCGGTTCAGACCGATCCAGCACGGCACGACGCCGTCCGCCCGCAGCGGCCCGGACCGGATCGGTCGCGATGGTCGTCGCGGCCGTGCTGGCCGTCGGGATCTTCCCGGCGCAGGGCGCCGACGCCGGTGCCGAGGCTGGCCCTGACGCCGGCCACACCACCTACACCAACCCCGTCACCGCCGGCGTCGTCGACTCCTTCCCCGACCCCGCCGTCATCCGGGGCAAGGACGGCGCCTGGTACGCCTACGGCACGCAGAACCCGGTCTTCAACAGCCGGGGCGAGCCGGGGGAGCGGATCCTGCCCATCCTGCGGTCGGAGGACCTGGCGCACTGGGAGTACGCGGGCGAGGTGGTCCAGCCGGACGAGGTCCCGGCCACCTGGCGCGCCAACTCCCGCGCCTGGGCGCCCGACATCCGCTACGTCGGCGGGCAGTACCTGCTGACCTACGGCCTGTCCACGGGCGGCCTGGCCGTGGCCACCGCGCCGACGCCGACCGGCCCATGGACCCACCACGACGAGCTCCTGGTCCCGTCGGCGCCGGTCGCCGGCTGCCCGACGGGCAACATCGACCAGGCCCTGTTCACCGACGACGACGGCACGCTCTACCTGTACTGGGGCAGCTACGACGTGCTCTGCGTGTCGGAGCTGACCCCCGACGCGACGGCGCTCACCGGCCCGGTGACCCAGGTGGCCCAGGGCCGCCGCATGGAGGGCGGGTACGTGGTGCGCCACGGCGACCTCTACTACCTGATGTACTCCGAGGCCGGCTGCTGCGAGGGCGCGGCCAGCGGCTACACCGTGAAGGTGGGCCGGAGCGACAGCCCGCGCGGCCCGTTCCTGGACGACGACGGCGTGGACCTCATGGCCGAGTCGAGCAAGGGCGGCTACGTGCTCGCGTCGAACGGCAACGGGTTCGCGGGGCCCGGCCACCACTCGGTGGTCACCGACCTGGCCGGCCAGGACTGGATGGCCTACCACGCCATCCCCACGGACGACCCCGACTTCCCGCCGGTCGACACCCGCAACGGCGTGCTGAACCTGTCCAAGCGCCCGCTCATGATCGACCGGATCGACTGGATCGACGGCTGGCCCGTCGTCAACGCCGGCGCCGGCGCGTCGTCGGGCCCGCAGGCCGGGCCGGTCACCTCGGGCGCCGTCGCCACGACCTTCGCCGACGGGTCGCTGCGCGGCTGGGAGCGCGACGGCCGGGTCTCCGTCGCACAGGACCCCGACGCCGGCCCGTACGTGCGGCTCGCCGGCTCGTCCCTGACCAGCCGGGCCAGGGCCGACGGCGCCCTGCGCGCCCAGGCCGACCTGCGGGTCACCGGCTCGGACGGCGGCGTCGGCCTCACGCTCGGCAGGGGCTCCGACCGCGTGACCGCCTGGATCGACCGGGGCGCGGGCGAGCTGCGGGTCGAGGCCGCGCGCGGGGGACGGACGGCGACCGCCCTGCCGGAGGACTTCCCCTACGGCGACTGGAACGTCGTCACCCTGGACCGGGCCGCCGGGTCCCGCACGTTCACCGCCACGGTCTCGGCCGACAACCTCAAGGAGCCGCTCGGCATCGCGACGCTCACCACCTGGACCCGCAAGGGCGACGTCCCGGTCGGCGTGACGGCGCGCGGAGCCGCCGACGCCGACAACGTCAGCCTCGTCCCGGCGGCCCGGCCTGTGACCGAGCGCGTCGCCGACCCGGAGCCCGGCGCGCTGCTCCCGGACGCGTCGGACGAGTTCGACGGCGGAGTGGTGCCCGGCGGCGACGGCTCGGACTGGACCTGGGTGCGCGGCCCGGCCGACGGCGTCCGCCTGGCAGACGGCGCCCTCGCCTGGCCGACCCAGGCCGCCGAGCTCTACCTCGGCACCAACACGGCGTCCGTGCTGACGCGCCCGGCGCCCGAAGGGGACTACCTGGTCGAGACCAAGCTCCGGCTCGACGGCGTCGGCGTGAACAAGCAGGCGGGCCTGGTGCTGTACGGGACGGACGACCGGTTCGTGAAGCTGGTGCGCTCTCAGCTCGAGCTCTCGCGCAAGCCCGGCAGCGTCGCGCAGCAGGTCGAGTTCACCAAGGAGGGTCCCCGCCCCACCACCACGCCGCCGACGGCGGTGCACAGCTCGCCGATGTGGGGCGCCGCACCCGGCGCGACCACCTGGCTGCGGCTGTACGTCCACGAGGACGCCGCGCACGGTGAGCACGAGATCCGCATGGCCTCCAGCACCGACGGGGTCACGTGGCGGTGGGGCGGTGTCTGGACGCTGCCCGCCGACCTGGACCTGCGGATCGGGCTGGTCGCGATGAACACGCCCGGTGCCACGGCGAACTTCGACTACGTGCGGACGTACGCCATGGACTGAGCCGGCGGCGGGCGGGGGCCGCGGCCCCCGCCCGGGCTTCCGCTCGACAGGGTTCCGTGGGGAATCCGACGAAATTGGTAGTGTTTTTTGCCGGGTCGTAGACGGAAAAATTCGGGGGTCCGTATGGTCACGAGCATGTCGACGACGACACCCGGCAGCACCGCGCGCCGCGCCCACGAGGGCCGCGTCCTCGGTGCGCTCCGCGACGGCCCGCTGAGCCGCGCTGAGCTGGCCCGGCGCGTCGGGCTGTCCAGGACCACCCTGTCGGAGACCACGGCGGAGCTCCTGCGGCGCGGCGCGATCGTCGTGGTCGACACCGACGCCGCGACCCGCAAGGGCAGCGGCCGGCCCGCCGAGCGGCTCGCGCTCGACCCCGGGTCAGGCCAGTACCTCGGCGTCGACTTCGGCCACCGCCGGGTGCGGGCCGCCGTCGCCGACGCCACCCGCGAGACCGTCGCCTCCGGCGTCGAGCACTACGCCGACGACACCACCTGGGCCGAGCGGCTCGACCTCGCCTTCGAGCTCATCGGCCGGCTCGCGCGGGAGCACGGGCTGCACTTCGGCGAGCTCCAGGCCGTCGGCATCGGCGTCGCCGGACCGTACGGCGGGCGGCGCGCGGACAGCAGGCAGGTGTCGTGGGCCCGGCGCTCGGCCCCCGACGACGTGCACGCCGCGTTCGCCGAGCGGTTCGGCGCACCCGTCGTCGTCGACAACAACACGCGCCTCGCGGCGCTCGCCGAGGCGGTGTCGCGGCCCGAGAGCGCGAGCGACCTGCTGTACGTGCGCCTGTCGGACGGCGTGGGCGGCGGGCTCGTCGTCGGCGGCCGGATCGGCACGGGGGCGCACGGGTTCGCGGGCGAGCTCGGCCACGTCTCGGTGGACCCGGCGGGCACCAGGTGCCGCTGCGGCAAGCGCGGCTGCCTGGAGACCGTCGCGTCCACCCCCGCGGTGCTCGCGGCCTGCCGTGCCACGGGGGCCGACGTCGAGACGCTGGACGACCTCGCCGCCGTCGTCGCCACGAGCGACCCGGTGGTCGAGGGGGTGCTGCGCGACGTCGGCGCGACCATCGGGCGCGTGCTCGGCATGGCGGCCCTCACGCTCGACCCGGACGAGATAGTGATCGGCGGCGAGATCACGCGGGTAGCGCCCGTGATCGTCGAGCAGGCGGCGGCCACCCTGCGCTACGAGCTGCACCCGCTGCCCACCGACGACCCCGTCGTCGTGCGGGCCGGGCGGCTCCAGGACACCGACGGCGCGCTCGGCGCCCTCGCCGCGGCCTTCCACCTGTCCCCGCTCCTGGCGGGCTACCCCTTGCCGGAGGCGACCGACGCTCCCGGCGCGCGGGGTGGCCTGCGCGCAGCCCCACCCGAGAGCCTGCACCAACGCACGAGGAGAGCCCTGTGACAGCGTCGACCGTGTCGACCCCCGCGCCCGCGAAGAACGGGTCACCGCCCCGGCGGCGCGCGGGGCGACGAACCACCCTGCTCGTGCTCAACGCCGTCTCGATCGTCGGCGGCATCGGGATCTGGTGGGTGCTCGCCCTCAGCGGGCTCCAGCTCCCGACGCCGCCCGAGGTGCTGGTCAAGGGCATCGAGCTGTGGAGCGCCGGCACGCTGCAGGAGGACCTGGGCGCGAGCCTCGGCCGCGTCCTGGCCGGGTTCCTGCTCGGCTCGGCCGCCGCGATCCCGGTCGGCTTCCTCATGGGCTGGTACACCCTGGCCCGCGGCCTGTTCGAGCCGTGGATCCAGTTCTTCCGCACCATCCCGCCGCTCGCGCTGCTGCCGCTCGTGCTGGTGCTGATGGGCATCGGCGAGCTGCCCAAGGTGTTCGTCATCTTCCTGGCGGCGTTCCTGGCCTGCGTGATCTCGACCTACCAGGGCGTTGTCGGCGTGGACCGGACGCTGATCAACGCCGCCCGGGTGCTCGGGGCGAAGGACGGCACCATCTTCCTGCGCGTGGTGGTGCCTGCCTCGTCGCCGTTCATCCTCGTCGGCATGCGCGTGGGTCTCGGCTCCGCCTGGGCCACCCTCGTGGCGGCCGAGCTGCTCGCCGCGCAGGCCGGGCTCGGCTTCCGCATGCAGCAGGCCCAGACCTACTACGACCTCGCCACGATCTTCGTCAGCATCGTCGCCATCGGCGTCCTCGGCTTGGTGATGGACCGGCTGCTGCTGCTCGCGGAGACCAGGCTCACCGGATGGCAGGAGCGACGATGACCCTCTCCACGACAGTGCCGGGCACCGCGAAGATCTCGGTACGCGACACCCGCAAGACGTTCGACCTGAAGGACGCGGAGTTCGTCGCCCTGGACGGCGTCTCGCTCGACGTCGCCGACAACGAGTTCGTCACCGTCGTCGGCCCGTCCGGCTGCGGCAAGTCCACCCTGATGAACATCGTCGCGGGCCTGGAGGCGCCGACGTCGGGCCAGGTGCTGGTGGACGGCGCGGACGTGACAGGACCCGGGCCGGAACGCGGCGTGATCTTCCAGCAGTACGCACTGTTCCCGTGGCTCACCGTGCGCAGGAACGTCGAGTTCGGGCTCAAGGTCGCCGGTCTGCCCGCGGCCGAGCGGCGCGAGCGCGCCGAGCACTATGTGCGCCTGGTGGGCCTGGAGCAGTTCGCGGACGCGCTGCCCAAGACCCTGTCCGGCGGCATGAAGCAGCGGTGCGCGATCGCCCGCGCCTACGCCGTCGACCCGTCGATCCTGCTGATGGACGAGCCGTTCGGGGCGCTCGACGCCCTGACGCGCGTGCGGCTGCAGGAGCAGCTCCTGGAGACGTGGAGCACCGAGAAGCGCACCGTCCTGTTCATCACCCACGACGTGGACGAGGCGGTGTTCCTCGCCGGCCGCGTGGTGGTCATGGCCGCCCGGCCGGGCCGCATCCACGAGGTGATCGACGTCGACCTGCCCTACCCGCGCACCGAGGAGGTGCGGCTCAGCCCCGAGTTCGCCGAGCTGCGCAACCGCGTGTGGCGCGCGGTCTACCACCAGCCCGCCGTCCGCTAGCCGCGGCCGCGCACCGGACCCAGCCCCACCAGAACCAGAAGGAAACCCCATGCGACTTTCCAGGAAGACCATCGGTGCGGCGCTCGCCGGCCTCGCCCTCGTGCTCTCCGCGGGCGCCTGCTCCTCCGGCGGCGCGTCCGGCGCGGACGACGGCGGCACCATCGAGGTGAACTTCGGCTACATCCCGGACTTCAACGGCACCAGCCTGCTGGCCATCGCCGAGGACCAGGGGCTGTGGGAGAAGCACGGCATCGACGCCACGACGTCGTCGTTCACGAACGGGCCGCTGCAGATCCAGGCGCTCGGCACGGGTGACCTGGACTTCGGGTACATCGGGCCCGGCGCGTTCTGGCTGCCCGCCTCGGGGCAGGCGAAGATCGTCGCGCTGAACACGCTCGGCCGGGCCGACCGCGTGGTCGCGCAGGCCGGCAACGACTCGATCGAGGACCTGCGGGGCAAGACGGTGGCCGTGCCGGAGGGCACGTCGGGGGACATGATCCTCACCCTCGCGCTCCAGGACGCCGGCATGACCAAGGAGGACGTCGAGGTGGTGCCGATGGAGCCGCCGGCCATCGTGGCCGCGCTGTCGTCCGGGCAGGTCGACGGCGCGGGCTTCTGGTACCCGTCGCTCGCGACGGTCAAGGAGCAGGTGCCCGACCTGGTCGAGCTCGCGGACAACACCGACTTCGAGGACACGGTCGCCTTCCCGACGGCGTTCGTGGGCGGGAACGACGTCGTGGCCGACGAGTCCGAGAAGGTGGACGCCGTGCTCAAGGTGCTGCGCGAGGCCATGGTCTACCGGTCGGAGCACCTGGACGAGACCATCCAGCTCACCGCCGACTTCAACGACCTGGACCCGGCCGACGTCGAGGCGGACGCCGCGAACGTGCAGGTCCTGACCCTTCAGGAGCTCGACGAGCTGACGCAGGACGGCACCGCCGACACATGGCTGACCGGCATGCAGGACTACTTCGTGGGCTCGGGGCAGCTCCAGGAGGCCGTGGAGCCGAGCGAGTTCTACCTCGGCGACCAGTTCGTCGCGGCGGGTGAGTGACGCGGTGGCAGACGCAGCGCCGCGGCGCAACGTCCTCTTCCTGATGACCGACCAGCACCGGGCCGACACGCTGGGCGCCTACGGCAACCCGCGCGCGTCCACGCCGGTGCTCGACGAGCTGGCGGCGTCCGGCACCCGGTTCGACCGCTGGTACACGCCGACGGCGATCTGCACGCCGTCGCGCGCGAGCCTGCTCACCGGGCAGGCGCCGTTCCGGCACCAGGTGCTGGCCAACCACGAGCGCAACGTGGGCTACCAGGAGGACCTGGCCGACGGCACGTTCACCTTCGTGGAGGCGCTGCGCGAGCACGGGTACAACACCGGGCTCGTGGGCAAGTGGCACGCGGGCACGGTGAAGAACGCGGCGCACTTCGGGTTCGACGGGCCCGACCTGCCCGGGTGGCACAACCCGGTCGAGAACGAGGACTATCTCGCCTACCTGGCCGAGCACGGCCTGCCGCCGTACCAGATCAGCGACCGCATCCGCGGCACGCTGCCCAACGGCGGGCCGGGCAACCTGCTGGCGGCGCGGCTGCACCAGCCGGTCGAGGCCACGTTCGAGCACTACCTGGCCACGCGGACGATCGAGCTGCTGGAGCGGTACGCGGACGAGCACCGGTCGGGGGAGCGGCCGTTCTTCCTGGAGCTGAGCTTCTTCGGGCCGCACCTGCCGTACATCGTGCCGGACGAGTACTTCGACCTGTTCGACCCGGCCGACGTCGAGCTGCCCGCCTCGGTCGCGGAGACGTTCGAGGGCAAGCCGCCCGTGCAGGCCAACTACAGCGCGCACTGGACGTTCGACACCATGCCGATCGAGGTGACGCGCAAGCTGATCGCCGTCTACTGGGGGTACGTGACGCTCATCGACCGGCAGATCGGGCGGGTGCTGGACGCGCTGGACCGGCTGGGCCTGGCGGACGACACGGCCGTGTTCTTCACGTGCGACCACGGGGAGTTCACCGGGGCGCACCGCCTGCACGACAAGGGGCCGGCGATGTACGAGGACATCTACCGCACGCCCGGGCTGCTGCGGGTCCCGGGCGGGCCGGCGGGGCAGGTGCGCACCGAGTTCGTGAGCCTGCTCGACTGCACGGCCACGATCCTGGAGCTGGCCGGCGTCGACCCGAAGCCCGCCGTCGACTCGCGGAGCCTGCTGCCGCTGGCCCGGGGGCTCGACGTCGAGTGGCAGCAGGACATCGTGTGCGAGTTCCACGGGCACCACTTCCCGTACCCGCAGCGCATGCTGCGCGAGGAGCGGTACAAGCTGGTGGTCAACCCGGACTCGGTGAACGAGCTGTACGACCTGCGGGCCGACCCGGACGAGCTGACCAACGCCTACGAGGACCCCCGGCTGGCGGACGTGCGCCGGCGGATGTTGGGGCGGCTGTACGGGCTGCTCCGCGACCGTGGCGACAACTTCTACCACTGGATGACGACGATGTACGACGTCGGCGAGGTGGACCACGACCCGACCCAGTCGGGCCTGGACGAGACGACGTACACGGCCAGGTAGGCCCGCTCCGCGGCGGCTCTACCCAGCGATTGTGCCCAGAACTCACGTTGTTTCTGGGCACAATCGCTGGGTACGCGACTCGCTCAGACGGTTGCGACGTCGATGAGCTTCTCGAGCCCCACGAAGTCGTCGGGGTTGCGCGTGATCACCGGGAGGCCCTCCGTGAGTGCTACCGAGGCGATGAGCAGGTCGGCGAGCCGACGGCGCGGCTTACGTCCCTGAGCGACGACCGCGGCGTAGCTGCGAGCGGCCTCGATGTCGAACGGGATCGGGTCGAACGCGGCCTCGGTTCGCTGGAGCCGGTCCTGGCGCCGGGCTCGCTCGGTCGGGTCGGCGGTCGCTGCCGGTGCCGCGGCGAGCTCGGCCAGTGTGATCGCGCAGATCGCGACCTCGACCGGTAGGGCGGCGGCTGGGATGTCCTCCAGGTCGACCACTACCGATGTGTCGAGGAGGCCCTGGGGCAGGCGCTCAGCCACGGGGCTCGATGTCCTGGTCGACGTACTCGTCGATGTCGTCCCGGACGGCGCTCCAGTCGAGCTTCGGTGCGTGACGGAACATCTCTACGGCGGCCTGGGCGGCGATGAATCGCTGACGCCGGAGCGGGCGCAGCTCGCCGACGGGATGCCCGTTGCGACTCACGATGAAGGTATGTCCCTCATCGAGAGCACGCATGATCCGCCCGCTGTCGTTGCGCAGCTCCCGCTGGCTGATCTGTTCGGTCATGCCATCCACCGTAGCATGGTGTGCTACAGCCCGTGAGGCTCATAGCGTCGCCGTCGCCAGCGCCTCCTTGTGCCCGTCGAGCGTGATCTCGATCCGGTCCACGTCCGTGAGCGGCACCGACGACGAGGCGCCGAGCCCCGTCGTCGTCCCACCCGACCACGTCCACGTCGCGGCGACCGTGCGCTCCCCGTCCCGGCCCACCATCACGAGCTCGTACTTGATCGGCTCGGGCGGCACGTAACCGCCGTCGGGCGGCTGCTGACCGGGCTTGGGCGGGTAGTGGCAGCGCCACTCGAGCTTGGTGCCCCAGCTGGTGGGTGTCGCCACGACCTCGGCGCGCATGTCTGCCTCGCCGACGGGCTGGAGCTGGAGGGTCCGGGCGGCCGCGACCGTGGCCGACGGCGGCGTGGTGCCCGCATCGCCCGGCGTGCCATCGCCCGGCGCAGCGAGCAGGCCGGCCCCCGCGAGCGCCGAACCACCGACCGCCCCGGCGATCACCAGGGCGCTCGCGGCGACGGCGCCGAGGACTCGCCGTCGGGCGCGGGACCTGCGGGCCGCGTGCGCGAGGCTGGCGAGCGGGACCACGGGCGCGGTGCCGGCCTCACGACCCTCGCCGTCCGGGCCGGCGGCGAACGCGGCCCGGGGCACCCCGCTCCCGGACATCTCCGTGAGGTCCGGGGCCTCCGCGACCAGCGCCTCCGCGTGCGCGGCCGTGAGCGTGCCGAGCAGTCCCGGCATGCCGGCGAGCTCGGCGACGGCCGCGCGGCAGGCGTCGCACTCGGCCAGGTGCCGTTCGTAGGCGCGCCGGTCGCTCGGGCCCAGGGCGCCGAGCACGTAGGCCGCGTCCCACTCGGCGAACCGGTCGCCGTGTCCGTCTGCCGCCGAGATCATGACGTGACTCCTTTCTCCTGCAGCGCCAGGCGCAGCGCGCGCAGCCCGTAGTGCAGGCGCGACTTCACCGTGCCTGGTGCGATGCCGAGCTCCGTCGAGAGCTCGGCCACCGAGCGGCCGCCGTAGTAGGCGCCCACGACGACCGCCCGGTGCGCCGGCGAGAGCGACACCAGCGCGTCGGCCACGAGCCAGGAGTCGAGCACGGCCTGGGTCGTGTCCCGCTCCTCGCGGTCGGGCACGTGCCCGACCGCGTGCTCGCGGGTGCGCCGGGCGCTGCGGAGGTGGTCGACCGTGAGGTTCCGCGCGACCGTGAACAGCCAGGCGCGCACCGACTCCTCGGAGCGTTCGAGCACCTCGGGGTGCCGCCACGCGCGCAGCAGGGTCTCCTGCACGACGTCGCGCGCCTCCTCCGCGTCGCCCGTGCGGCGCACGACGTACCGGTACAGCGCACCGGCGTGCGTGTCGTGCACCGCCTCGAGGAGCTCGTCCTCAGCGCCCACGGCCAGCTCCCCTCCTCGTCCCGGTCCCGTCGTGGTTACTGTCCCGGCTGCAGCTGCAGCGAGAACTCGATGCTGCCAGCATCCTCCACCGTCACGAACCCGAGCGACGGCGCCTCGACGTCGAAGTCGGCGAACGTGATCGGCACGCTGCCGACGACCTGCACCGGGTCGCCGCTCGTCGGGTCGCCGGCGACCTCCGCCTCGACGGTGGCCGGCTGGGTGACGCCGTGGATGGTGAGGTCGCCGGTCAGCTCGACCGCCGTCGCGCCCTCCTCGATCACGGCGGGCTCGGTGAGCTCGAAGGTCGCCGTCGGGAACTCGCCGGCCTGCATCGCCTGGTCCCGGAAGTAGGCGTCGCGGGGGGCCTCGTCGGTCGCCACGCTCGCGATGTCGACCTCGACGTCGGCCGCGGTGATCGAGCCGTCCGCCACGGTCACGGAGCCGGTGACCTCTTCGGTGCGTCCCGTGACCGTCACGTCCTCGCCGTTCAGTACCTCGTCGACGCGGTACCCGGCGAAGGACCCCTCGCCGATCGTCCACGTGCCGGCCGCGGCGTCGGCGTCGGGCAGCGGGGCCGCCGAGGCCTCGAGCGTCGGCTCCTCCGCGGCTGCGTTGTTGGCCCAGTCCGCGTACAGGCCCGGCCCGAAGATCGCCGCCGCCCCGCCGATCACGACCACCGCCGCGCCGACGCCGACCGCCACCTTGGTTCCTCTGCGCACGTTCCGCCCCTCTCGTTCGCAGGCCGACCGGATATCGGCCTCTGCCCCGTACTACGGGTGAGGTGGCGGGGCGGTTCAATCGGATCTCACGTCGCGGGGTCGTGCGCGGGGTCGAGCCGCAGGTTTCGTGTCCGTGGCGGCTCCTCTCGGCGCCGAACGAACCGAGGCGTCGCCGCCGCCGTCGAACCGCAGGCTACGAGTCACCTCGGTCGCCGAACCGCAAGCTATGAGTCACCTCGGTCGCCGAACCGCAAGGCGTGCGTCGATCCGGCCTCCGATGGACGTGTGTCTTTCGGCTCGGCCTCGACGGTGACGAGGAACTTGCGGTTCGGCGCCCGGCGGCTGGCTGTCAGGGACGTGGAACTTGCGGTTCGGCGCCCGCGGCTGGCTGTCAGGGAGGTGGAGTTTGCGGTTCGGCGCCCGGCGACTGGCTGTCAGGGACGTGGAGCTTGCGGTTCGGCGCAGTGACCTGTCGTGGGGTCGTGGGCCGTCAGGTGAGGATCAGCAGGAGGATGCCGCCTATGAGGAGGGCGGCTACCGCCGTCAGCGCGAGGACGATGCCGGTGCGGCCGAAGCGGGTGCGGATGAGCTTGGCGTTGTGGACCATGGGTTTCCTTCTTTCGATCGGTGGTGACTGTTTTCGATCGGTGGTGACTGTCAGGGGGTGGGCTCTTCGCCCTCGGTCAGGGCGCGTTCTCGGTCAGGGCGCGTTCGCGGCGGAGCAGGGCGGCGCGCCGGGCTTGGGCCCGGAGCACCAGCACGACGGCGACGGCGACCAGCACCGCCGCGACGACGACCACGCCCCAGGCCTCGGTGCCGCGCTGGACGACCAGGCCGACGAGCACGGTGCCGACCAGCACCGAGGCGGCCAGCCCGATCCAGGCGGCGACCACTCGGTCGGTCGCGAACAGTGGGACGCGGGACCGCAGCAGCCAGGCGCCGTACCCGGCCCAGACGAGGCCGACGGCGATGAACAGGCCGAATGCCACCTGGGTGAGGGTCGGCAGCGGGTTCGGCTCGGTCCACCACAGGGCTCCGATGAACACGGCGCCACCGAGACCGAGGACGAGCGTCGCCACGGCGCGCACGCGAGCGCGGACCGACAGTGTGCCGTCGAGGCTCGCGATCAGCTTGGAGGCGGGGGTTGGTGGTTCCTCGTGCGTCATGGCCGGTCTCCTTTCCTTGCGATGGGCCCATGTTCGGTGGGCTGGCGTCGGACGTGCTCGGGCTTGCGCTCGACGTACTCGCGCTGAACCTGCTCGCGCTCGGTCCGCCCGTCCTCGGTCTGCTCGCGCTCGATCTGCGCCCGCAGCATCCGCCGCGCTCGGCTCAGCCGGGACTTGATGGTCCCCACCGGGACCCCGCAGACCTCCGCGCAGTCCCGCACCGAGAGGTCCTCCAGGTAGTGCAGGACCAGCACCTCGCGCTCCAGCAGCGGGAGCCCGGCGAGACGGGCGACCAGCTCGGCCCGGTCCACGAGCTCGTCCACCGGGTCCGGGGCACCGCCGTCGGCCCGACCGCCCGGCTCGGGCTCGGCGACCAGCTCGGGCTCGGCGACCAGGTCGTGCCGGTCGGCGTACTGGTCGCGCAGCCGGTTCAGGGCCGCCCGCCGCACGATCGTGAACAGCCACGGTGCGAACCGGTCGGGCTCGCGCAGCCGCGGCAGTGCCCGTACGACGGCGACCCACGCCTCCTGGGTCACGTCGTCGGCGCGCTCGGCGTCGAGCAGGCGCCGGACGTACGACCAGACGGGGCGCTGCCAGCGCGCCACCAGGTCTTCCAGTGCCGACCGGCTGCCGAGCTGTGCCCGGACCACCAGCAGCTCGTCGCTCATCTCGCCTCCTCTCGGTCGGGTCACCTGGACAGTCGGGCGGACGGGCAACGAGGTTCACGAGCGGCGGTAGCAGTTTCGCAGGGCGAAGGCCGGGCCGGGTGACGTGTCGGGTGAAAGGGCCCGCGGCACGCGCGCGGCTGTGTGACGATCGACGTAGGCCGCATGGCACCCCCGGCCTCTGGCGACGACGCCTCCGGCAGCGGGCGGCAGCGGCACGTGACGCTGACCGCTGGAGGCACCATGCGTCGAGCTGCAACCGCGATCATCGCGGTAGGGGTCCTGTTCGCGGGTGCGGCCGCGCCGGCGTCGGCCCTTCCGGGCGACCCGCTGCCCGGCTGGGAGCCGAGGCCCGAGGAGGCGCACCGCGAGGTCTCCGTGGCGCCGTCCGGCCGGGTCTTCGTCGACGCGAGCTCGGAGCGCGGGTACAAGCCGGTCTCCTACCTGGAGCACGGGTCCGAGGGCGACTGGGTGCGGACCGGGACCGATCCCGCCGACTGGACCGGTCTGGCGACGGGTGCCGACGGCTACGCCGTGAACATCCGGACCACCGTGGGCGGGCCCGCGCAGTACCGCGTCCATGACGGGGACTCCTGGGGCGAGGTCGAGACGTTCCACGACGGCGAGGTGCTCGGGGCGGTCATGGACGCCAACTCCGCGGGTGACGTGGCGGTGGTCCTGCGCGTGAACGACCCGCGGCTGCCCGACCCGCACAGGACGATCCTCGCGCGTCTCCCGCATGGCGGCGAGTGGGTGCTGCAGGACCTCACCTGGGTGTACACGGACTACCCCGCCGACGTCGTCATCAACGAGCAGGGCAAGACGACGGTGGTCTGGGCCGTGGGGATCCAGTCGGGGGACGACCACTGGTCGAGGATCGTCCGGGTGAGCGTGCGCGCGGGCACCACGTCGGAGGGCAAGCGCCAGCTCGTCGGGACGGTGAACCGCACCGGGCCGAGCACCGAGGTGAACCTCTCGATCGACTCGGACGGCGCGGGCCGCGAGACGATCATCGCGGGCAACCGTCTGTGGCGGCAGCCGCACACGAGCCGCCCGCACGAGTACGTGATGCGCACCAGCGTCCGCGCGCTGCTCGCCACGGGCGCCTCGACGACGCGCGTCGTCTGGCCCGTCTCCACCGCGTCCGGCTACTCGATCCGCTCGGTGCTGTTCGACGACGACGGCCGGCACCCCGAGCGCACCCTCTGGTCGCACCCCCTCCCGTCGGCCCGATGCCGCGCCGACGCGGGGCTCGACGCCATCGCGCTCGGCGTCGAGATGGTGCCCGGCGGCCGGTCGTACGTCGCGGCCGGCATCGAACGAGGCATCGACAGCGACGGCGTGTGCCCGGACCTCACGGCGTTCCTCGTGGTCGACCGCGCCGGCCGTGTCCTCGCCGAGCAGCCGCTCGGCTACTTCGCCGTCGGCGACGAGTTCCAGGTCGCGACAGCGGCCGCCGGACCGATCGTCGTGGAGTTCAAGAACTGGGACGACCACGCCGACCCGATCAGCGAGGACCAGCCCGACGGCCGGTACTCGATGCAGTTCTTCCACCGCTGATCCCACCTGGAGGCGTCGTGCGCCGAACAGTCGTGGCCGCGAGCATCGCGGCCGGTGTCCTTGCCACAGCTCTCGTCGCCGGTGTGACGACGGCGTCGGCCGCCCCGGGCGACCCGGCGTTCGGCTGGAGCGCCCCGGAGGGGAACGTCCATCGTGACGTGGCGGTCTCCGGGTCGGGCCGGGTGTTCAGCGTGAGCCTGCCCGAGCCCGGCACGGAGGACCACTCGTGGCTCGAGGTGGGCCGCTGGCTGGAGTGGTCGCGCGTCGAGGTGCCGCCCAGCTCCCAGGGCGGCGTGATCGCGGGCCCGGACGACTACGCGATGGCGGTCAGCGGGAACACGTCCTGGGTTTACGACGGCACGGACTGGGTGGGGCCCACGACGATCGCCGCGGACATCCGGCAGCCCGAGCTCGTGGGCAACGTCGACGGCGACGCCGCGCTGCTCTGGCACGCGGGGACCGGGGTGCCGTACCTGAGCCGGCTGATGCGGGGCGGCACCTGGGTGACCGTCCCGGTCACGGAGGTTCCCGGCAGCGTGCCGCGGGACGTGGCCATCAACAACGCCGGCAAGGTCACGGTGGTCTGGGCCCTGCGGAGGGGGACGACGTCGGAGATCTGGCGCACCGTGCTGCAGCCCGGGTCCACCGCCTGGTCGCCCCACGTGCGGATCGGCACCGTGAACGACCCGCGGCCACGGCTCACGCTCGTCACCGAGGGCACCACCGCCCGCGAGACGATCCTGGCGGGCAACAAGCTGTGGCGGCAGCCGACCGGTACCCGGCTGCCGACCTATCAGTTCCGCACCAGCGTGCGGGCCGAGCTCGCCGCCGCCGACACCCTCACGCGACTGGTCTGGGCCGGACTGACCGGTGACGAGCACCGGTTCTACACGCGCTCGGCCGGGACGAGCTGGGGTTCGCGGGTCCTGATGTGGTCGAGCGAGGGCCCCGAGGAATGCCCGGAGAGTCCCTTCTTCGGTGTCGGCACGGTCCCGAGCGGACGGTCCTACGTCGCGATGGCCGTCCGGACCGACGTCGGCGAGACCACCGAGACCTGTGGCGGTCCGTTCACGGCGCTGGTCACCCTCGATCGGTTCGACGGCATCCTGAACACGTCGGGCGGTCTCGACACCGCGCTCCAGACCACGCCGTTCCAGATCGTCGGCGGGACGGGAGGCCCGATCGTGGTGGAGTACGAGCCGGGCAACTGGACCGTCAACTGGAGGATGCAGTTCTTCGACCGCTGACGTCTGGTCTGTCCCGGCGTTGTCGCGCCGGCCGGCGCCATCGCGCAGGCCGCGGCTATCGCGCCGGCCGCCGTTATCGCGCCAGCCGCATCGCGGTGCTCGCCGGTGCCGTCTCGACGAAGCCGAGGCTGCGGTAGAGGGGCCGCCCGGGCGCGTCGGCGTTGAGCGTGATGTACGGGTCGGACGGCACCCGCTCGTCGATCTGCGCCAGGAGCCACGTGACCACCCGGCGGCCCAGGCCGCGGCGCTGGTGCTCCGGGTGGGTCGCGATGTCCGCGATGTGGAAGTACCAGCCGCCGTCGCCGAGGGTGCCCCATCGCCACCGCGCGGTCGGTGGCGACCTCCCGGATGTGGCAGAACGCCCAGCTCGCGGTGAGGACGGGCGCGGACTGCTCCGCGGTCTTCGGGGAGAGGCCGGAGGCGGTGCGCAGGTGCAGGTACTCGTCCAGGCTCGGCGCCGTCGGGACCAGGGTGTAGGGGTCGTCGGTGTAGGGGGCGTCGCTCATGCGAGCACCCTATGGCGGGCCGGGTCCCGGGTTGGTGGCCGCCCGGCTAGCGTTGCCCCGCATGAGCCATGCCGACGCCGAGATCGACGCGGACCTGATCCGCGGCCTGCTGCGCGAGCAGCACCCCGACCTTGCCGAGCTCCCGCTGGAGCTCGGCGCAAAGGGCTGGGACAACCAGCTCTGGCGGCTGGGTGACGACCTCGCCGTCCGGCTGCCGTGGGCCACGGAGTCCGCCGACGAGCTGCTGCGCAAGGAGCACGCCTGGGTGCCGGCGCTCGCCGCGCGCCTGCCGCTGCCGGTCCCCGTGCCGCAGCGTCTCGGGGAGCCGGGCGAGCGGTTCCCGCGCCCGTGGATCGTCACCACCTGGGTGCCCGGCACGCCCGCCGACCGCGCACCCGCCACGCGCGGCCCCGAGACGGCGGCGATCCTGGGCGCGTTCCTGTCGGGCCTGCACCGGCCCGCGCCGGACGGCGCGCCGTCGGGCCGCGGACGCGGGGGACCGCTGGCGGAGCACACGGAAGGCTTCGGCAGGCAGTTGGCCGAGGCCGTCCGGCTGGGCCTCGTCGCCGACCCGGACGCCGTCCGCGCCGTGTGGGACGACGCCGCCGCCGCGCCCGACTGGACGGGCCCGCCGGTGTGGCTGCACGCCGACCTGCACCCGGCCAACGTCCTCACGGCGGACGGCGTCTTCTGCGGCGTCGTCGACTTCGGCGACCTGTGCACCGGTGACCCGGCCTACGACCTCGCCGCCACGTGGAAGCTGCTGCCGGACGGCGCAGAGGACGCCTTCTACGACGCGTACGAGCCGGGTGTGGACGCCGCGACCCTTCGGCGTGCCCGGGGCTGGGCGGCGGCGACGGCGCTGACCGGGATGCTCATCGGCGAGGCCGGGGTGCACGGGCGCCTCGGTGGCAAGGCATCGTGGGGCCCGCCGGCGCGCGCGGCGCTGGGGCGGCTGCTGGCTACGGTGGCGTGAACCTGAACCGTTGTTGGCCGGCTCCGGTTCGGTCGTTCACGACTTGATCGGCCGCGCGGCCTCCAGCAGCACGTCGACCAGCCGCTCCGCGGCGTCCGGCCGTCCGTGGCTCCGGGCGGCGTCGGCCATGCGGTTGCGCCGTCCGGCGTCGTCCAGGAGGCCGGCCAGCGCCCCGCGGAGGTCCGAGAAGGTCACGTCGCCCTCCAGGGCGACGGCCGCGCCCAGGTCCTGCAGCCGGCGAGCGTTGTGCGCCTGCTCGTTCCCGGCCGACGACGGCAGCGGGACCAGCACCGACGGCTTGCCGAGCGCGGTGAGCTCGGCGATCGTCCCGGCGCCGCTGCGCGAGACGACGATGTCCGCGAGAGCCAGGACGTCCGGCAGCTCGGCGCCCACGAAGCCGAGCACCCGGTAGCGGGCCGCCAGGTTCTCGGGGAGCGTGGCGGTGCGGTCGAACATCTCCTGGAGGTTGTTCGGCCCGCACTGGTGGATCACGTTCGCCCGCTCCAGGAGCCACGGCAGGGACTCCTCGATCAGCGTGTTGATCTGGACCGCGCCCTGCGCCCCGCCCGTGACGTACAGGACGGGCAGGTCGGGGTCGAACGAGTCCAGGCCGAGCGCGTCGACCGCCTTGAGCGCCTCGCCCGACATCACCTCGGCGCGCACCGGGTTGCCGGTCACCACGGTCCGCTCGCGCACGGCCTCCGGCAGCAGCTCGAGCGTCGTCGGCGAGGACACCGCGACGCGCGTGGCGCGCTTGGCCAGGAGGCGGTTGGCCAGCCCGAGCCGCACCGTCTGCTCGTGCACCACCAGCGGACGGCGCAACAGGCCCGCGGCAATCCCGACCGGGACGGCGACGTACCCGCCGGTCGACAGGATCACGTCGGGCTTGAACTCGGCCACGATCGACCGCGCCTGCGCGACACCGAGCGGCACGCGCGCCATGTCCTTCATGTTGGTGGCCGACAGCATCGCGAGCGGGTTGCTCGACCGGCGCAGCTTGCCCGTGGCCACGGGCATGAACCGGATCCCCTCGGACGCGGTGACCTTGGCCTCCAGCCCGTTGGCGGTCCCTGCCCAGAGCACTCCGACCGGGGTGCCTTCCTCGGCCAGCCGCGCCTGGAGGGCGCGCAGGGTCGTGAGTGCCGGGTAGGTATGTCCGCCGGTCCCCCCACCGGTGACGAGCAGACGGAACTCGCGCGGGTGTGCACTCACAGACATCTCCCAAGACGGCAGGGGTAGGGGGCGGTGCCAACTCTAAGCGGTCGGCGAGGGTCGGATGCTTCGCGAGTGCGGTATCGATCGCCGCAGGTCAGCGGGGTTGGCTCGGGGTCAGACTTTCTCCTCTCTGACCGGCTGGGGAGCGGAGAAAGTTTGGCTTCGGAGGGGGCGGGGCCGCGTGCTGGGCCGACGGCGCTGGGCGCTGGGGCCGACGGCGTCCTGGTGCGCGACTGACGTCTTGGCGTGCGACCGGCGTCCTGGTGCGCGACCGGCGTCGTGGCGTGCGACCGGAAAAAGGTGCCGGCCCTGCGACGAGTTTCCGGCCGTCGCGCCGTCTGCAGGGTTGTCCGTCGATCCAGGGAGGCCCCCGCATGAAGCTCCTGCTCACGTCCGCAGGCGTCCGGAACCCAACCATTCAGACCGCGCTGACCGACCTCCTGGGCCGGCCGATCGCCGACTGCACCGCCCTCTGCATCCCCACCGCGCTGTACGGGCACCCGTGGGTCGGACCAGGCAAGAACGCCTACGACTTCATCACCGGACGGTCGGACCACCTGACCGGGCTCGGCTGGAAGTCCGTGGGCGTCCTTGAACTCACCGCCCTGCCGAGCATCCCGGAGGACCGCTGGGTCCCGCTCGTCCGCGAGACCGACGTCCTGCTGGTCGCGGGCGGCGACGCCCTGTACCTCGCCCACTGGATGCGGCAGTCCGGCCTGACGGACCTCCTGCCGTCACTGGACCGGACCGTCTACGTGGGCATGAGCGCGGGGAGCATGGTGATGACGCCGCGCATCGGCCAGGACTTCGTCGGATGGACATCGCCCGACGGCGGGGACGACACCACGCTCGGCGTCGTCGACTTCTCGATCTTCCCTCACCTCGACCACCCGGAGCTGACGGACAACACGTCGGCCGCGGCTGAACGCTGGGCGGCCGACCTCGGCGGACCTGCGTACGCGATCGACGACGAGACGGCGATCGTGGTCGACGGCGAGGTCAGGGTGGTGTCGGAGGGGGTGTGGCGGCGGCTGGCGTGAGTCGTGCGGCGCCGCCCGGGACAACACCGATGGCCCTACAGTCGCCGTGTGACCACCAATCTGCCCCCAGGGGCATCAGGCGCTCTGCGGCGCTTCGCGGGTTGGGTCGCTCGCGGATCGGTCGGGCATCCGCTCCTCGAGGGGGTCGACTACTGGGACGACCTGCGCGATTCCCCGAGTCAGATGGAGACCGTGTTCGCCATCTTCGCCAACGTCCTGGAGCTCGACGACGAGGGCGAGCCGGTCAACGAGAAGTACGCCGAGCGGCGTGCGGCGGTGTGGCTGTACCAGTACTGCACCGGGAACCTGCCGCCGGGCGAACCAGCACTCGAGGCCTGGGAAATGGCGCTCTACTGACTGTGAGGGTTCGTCACCGCGCCCCCAGCCTCCGGCTCACCTCTTGAGCAGCCCGGATCGCCTGCTCTGCCAGGCCGGCCCGCTCGGCGTCGTCGTAGGACTCGGAGCGGAACGTCACCGCGAGCCCGGCCACCGGGCGCTCCGTGTGGTCCACCGCGGCGGCGGCCACCGAGGCGAAACCGGTCGTGACCTCGCCGTCCTCCACCGCGAATCCCCGTGCGCGGGCCTCGCGGAGGACGGTCCTTAGCTCGCGGAGCGTGCGCGGTCCGGAGCCGGTCAGGTCGGTGAACGAGCCCGGCGTCGGGTAGAGCGCCCGTACCTGCGCCGGGGGCAGCAGGGCGAGCACGGCGCGGCCGCTGGCGGTGAGGTGGCTCGGGAGGTGGACGTCGACGTCGGTCACCAGGGGCGGGCGTCCCGCCGCGCGCTGCTCCACCAGGTACAGGACCTCCCGGCCGTTCAGTACCGCGAGGTGCCCATTCTCCCCGCACGCGTCCACCAGGCGCTCGATCACCGGGGTGGCGAGCCGGGTGAGCGGCGCCTGCCGGGTGTATGCGCTGCCCAGGCCGAGAGCGGCTAGGCCGAGGCCGTAGCGGCGCTCGTCGGGGAAGTGCCGCACGAAACCCTCGTCGCGCAGCACGGACAGCAGGTGGTAGACGCTGGACCGTGGCATCCCGATACCGTGCGCGATCGCGCCTGCGGGCACCGGACCGGGCTGCGCCGCGAGAAACGTGAGCAGCCGGGCCGTCGCGCGGGCGGCAGGAACGGCACTGCTCCCGGCCACTATGCCTCCTTGGCGCTTCCTCGGCGCGGGTGGTCGGTAATCGGTCACATGATCGGCATTCCGAGCTACCGATCATGTGACGGATTACCGACCACAACTTCTTGCCGTGGCAACTGTCTCGTATCCCAGACTCTATCGGTTGGGGCGGGGCGGCAGGGGAGGGTTTGGCGAGGTTCTATGGACGCATGAGCACCTTGCACGATGCGGGAGTCGGGCCCGCGGCCGGCGCGCCCGTTCGCGCAGCCAACCCCAACCTGCCGCGGCACGTGGTTCTCGACGGCACGCCGCTCACCGTCGAGCAGGTGGTCGCCGTCGCCCGCCACGGCGCTACGGTCGAGCTTCACGAGTCGGCGCTGGACCGGATGGCGCGGAGCCGCGCCGTCATCGACGGTCTTGCCCACGACACCGTGCCGCACTACGGCGTCTCGACCGGGTTCGGCGCGCTCGCCCGGCGACACATCCCCGCCGAGAAGCGGGCCCAGCTCCAGGTCAGCCTCGTGCGGTCGCATGCCGCTGGATCCGGCCCGGAGGTCGAGACCGAGGTGGTGCGCGCCCTGCAGCTCCTCCGCCTCGCGACCCTCGCCACCGGCCACACCGGCGCCCGCCCCGTCACCGCGCAGACGTACGCGGCGATGCTCAACGCCGGCATCACGCCCGTCGTGCACGAGTACGGGTCCCTCGGCTGCTCGGGCGACCTCGCGCCGCTCGCGCACGTCGCGCTCGCCGCCATGGGGGAGGGGCGGGTGCGGGTCGTGCCCATGTCCGACGGCGAGCACGCCGCGGCGGAGACCGACCGCCCCGCGCCGCCGTCCGCCACGGCCCGCACTGCCGCGCTCGTCGATGCCGCTCAGGCCCTCGCCGACGCCGGGATCGAACCCCTGGTGCTCGCCGAGAAGGAGGGCCTGGCCCTCATCAACGGCACCGACGGGATGCTCGGCATGCTCTGCCTCGCGATCCACGACCTGCGCCGGCTGCTCACCACGGCCGACGTCGCCGCGGCCCTGTCGGTCGAGGCCCTCCTCGGCTCCGACGCGCCGTTCGCCGAGGACCTGATCGGCATGCGCCCGCACCCGGGCCAGGCGGCGTCGGCGGCGAACCTGCGCCGGCTCCTCGCCGGCTCGCCCCTCATGGCGAGCCACCGCGAGCTGGACGACGACGGGAACCCCGCCTGCACCCGTGTCCAGGACGCCTACTCGCTGCGCTGCGCGCCCCAGGTGCACGGCGCCGCCCGCGACACCCTGGAGCACGCCGCCACGGTGGCGGGCCGGGAGCTGGCCTCGGCCATCGACAACCCGGTGGTGACCACCGACGGGCGGGTGGAGTCCAATGGCAACTTCCACGGGGCGCCGGTCGCGTACGTGCTGGACTTCCTCGCCATCGCCGTCGCCGACCTGGCGAGCATGAGCGAGCGGCGCACCGATCGGTTCCTCGACGTCGCCCGGTCGGAGGGGCTGCCTGCGTTCCTCGCGCACGACCCCGGTGTGGACTCCGGCCACATGATCGCGCAGTACACGGCCGCCGGGATCGTCTCGGAGCTCAAGCGCCTCGCGGTGCCGGCCAGCGTGGACTCCATTCCGAGCTCGGCCATGCAGGAGGACCACGTGTCCATGGGCTGGGCCGGGGCGCGCAAGCTGCGCCGGTCCGTGGACGGGCTCACCCGGGTGCTCGCGATCGAGGTGCTGACGGCGACGCGGGCGCTGGACCTCCGCACCGGCCCCCAGGCCGGCACGGGCGACACGTCGGCCCCCGCGCTCGCCCCGGCTGCGGGTACGGGAGCGGTGCGCGACGCCGTCCGCGCCGTCGTGCCCGGACCCGGACCTGACCGTCATCTCGCGCCCGAGATCGAGCACGTGGTGCGGCTCGTGGCGGGCGGCCGGATCGAGGCGGCGGCAGCGGCCGCCGTCGGACACCTGGACTGAGCCGCCGAACTGCCTGAGCCGAACTGCCTGCCCGAACTGCCTGCCCGAACTGCCTGAGCCGAACTGCTCGACCGAAACCGTCCAAGCCGAACCGCCCGGCCCCAACTGTCCGCCTGAGCCGAAGGAGACCCAGATGAACCAGCCGTACGACCGGGGGACCCCCGTCGCCGTCCGCGCGCCCCGCGGGACGGCCCTGACCGCGCGGAGCTGGCAGACCGAGGCGCCGCTGCGCATGCTGATGAACAACCTCGATCCGGAGGTGGCCGAGCGGCCCGACGACCTGGTCGTCTACGGCGGCACCGGCCGCGCCGCGCGGGACTGGCCGAGCTACCACGCGATCGTGCGCTCGCTCACCGACCTGCGCGAGGACGAGACCCTCATGGTCCAGTCCGGGAGGCCCGTGGGCGTGCTGCGGACGCACGAGTGGGCGCCGCGCGTGCTGATCGCCAACTCCAACCTGGTGGGCGACTGGGCCACGTGGCCAGAGCACCGCCGTCTGGAGCAGCTCGGCCTGACCATGTACGGGCAGATGACTGCCGGGTCCTGGATCTACATCGGCACCCAGGGGATCCTCCAAGGCACCTACGAGACGTTCGCGGCCGTGGCCGCCAAGCTCGCCGCCCGGCAGGGCGGGCAGGGGCTGGGTGGCGGGACGCTCGCGGGCACGCTCACCCTGACCGGCGGCTGCGGCGGCATGGGCGGCGCCCAGCCGCTGGCCGTCACGCTCAACGGGGGCGTGTGCCTCGTGGTCGACGTCGACCCGGCCCGCCTGCACCGGCGCGTCGAGACGCGGTACCTCGACGTCGTCGCCTCCTCGCTGGACGAGGGGGTCGAGCTGGCGGTGGCCGCGAAGCGGGAGGGGCGTGCGCTGTCGGTGGGCGTGGTCGGCAACTCCGCGGACGTCGTGCCGGAGCTCCTGCGCCGGGGCGTTGAGGTCGACGTCGTGACCGACCAGACGTCGGCGCACGACCCGCTGTCGTACCTGCCGTCGGGCGTGGCGCTGGAGGACTGGGCGGACCTCGCTGCGAAGGATCCGGAAGGGTTCACCGAGCGGGCGCGGGAGTCGATGGCCCGGCACGTCGAGGGCATGGTCGGGTTCCTGGACGCGGGAGCCGAGGTGTTCGACTACGGCAACTCGATCCGCGACGAGGCGCGCCTGGGCGGGTACGGCCGGGCGTTCGACTTCCCGGGCTTTGTGCCCGCGTACATCCGGCCGCTGTTCGCGGAGGGCAAGGGGCCGTTCCGGTGGGCGGCGCTGTCCGGGGACGCGCGGGACATCGCCGTGACCGACCAGGCGGTGCTCGACCTGTTCCCCGACAACGACCACCTGGGCCGCTGGATCCGCGCCGCCCAGGAGCGGGTCGCCTTCCAGGGGCTGCCGGCCCGGATCTGCTGGCTCGGGCACGGCGAGCGGGACGCGGCCGGGCTGCGGTTCAACGAGCTCGTGGCCTCCGGCGAGATCTCCGCGCCGGTCGCCATCGGGCGCGACCACCTGGACTCCGGGTCCGTCGCGTCGCCGTACCGGGAGACCGAGGCGATGGCGGACGGCTCGGACGCGATCGCCGACTGGCCGCTGCTCAACGCGCTGGTCAACACGGCCTCGGGTGCGACATGGGTGTCGATCCACCACGGCGGCGGGGTCGGCATGGGGCGTTCGATCCACGCGGGGCAGGTGTCCGTGGCGGACGGGACGCCGCTCGCCGCCGAGAAGCTCGCGCGGGTGCTCGCGAACGATCCGGCCACGGGCGTGCTCCGGCACGTGGACGCCGGGTACGACGACGCCGTGGCCGCCGCCGAGCGCGGCGGGCTGCGCGTGCCGATGCGGGAGGGGGCGTGACGGGAGCGGGTGCGCGCGACGCGGGCGGGGCGCGAGCCGAGGGTGCGGCAGATGCGGTGCCTGCGTCGGACGGGAGGCCAACGGTGGGTGCGGCGGCAGCGGCGGGAAGCGCGGCTGCGGTGCGTGGTGGGTCGGCAGCAGTCGGGACGACGGCGGTGGGCCGGCTGCTCCGGGCGATCGCCGACGTCGGGCGGGCGCCGTCCGGCGGGTACGAGCGGTTCGCCTGGACCCCGCACGATCTGACGCTGCGGGAGTGGTTCGCCGCCGAGGCTTCGGCTCGGGGGCTGGATGTGATCGTGGACCGGGCCGGGAACCAGTGGGCGTGGTGGGGCGACCCGGACGCCGACGGGCCGGGCGTCGTGACCGGCAGCCACCTCGACTCGGTGCCCGGCGGCGGCGCGTTCGACGGGCCGCTCGGGGTGGCGAGTGCGTTCGCGGCGCTGGACGCGCTGCGGGCGTCCGGGGTCGTTCCCGCGCGCCCGCTGGGCATCGTGAACTTCTCCGACGAGGAGGGCGCCCGGTTCGGGCTGGCGTGCCTCGGCTCGCGGGCGGTTACCGGGACGGTCCCGGCGGAGCGGCTACTTGCGCTGCGGGACCGGGCGGGGGACAGCCTCGCGGACGTGCTCGTCCGGGCTGGTGGCCGGAGCTCCGGGCGCGGCTCGGGCTTGGGCTCGGTGGGTTCGCTCGGCGGCATCGGCCCCGGCGGTGTGCCGCTTGAGCACTACGGGCGTGACCCCGAGGCCCTCGCCCGCATCGGTGTGTTCGTCGAGCTGCACGTGGAGCAGGGCCGCTACCTTGCCGACCTGCCGCCGGAGCAGGAGGCGCCGGTCGCCGTCGGCGCCGCGATCTGGCCGCACGGCCGCTGGCGCGTGGACCTCGCCGGTGAGGCCAACCACGCCGGCACCACCCCGCTGGCGCACCGGCACGACCCGATGCTCGACCTCGCGCGGCTGATCACCGACGTCCGCGCCGCCGCCGAGCGGGCCGGGGCGCTCGCGACGCTGGCCAAGGTCGAGGTCGAGCCGAACGGCGTCAACGCGATCCCGTCCCGCGTGCGCGCCTGGATCGACGCCCGCGCGGCGGAAGAGGCCGCGGTCAGATCGGTGATCGGTGATCCGGTGAGCGCAGGAGCAGTAGCGGAAACAGGCTCCTTGGAGCGACCAGTCCTGCGTTCGACGGGATCTGGCGGTGGCATGGGGGAGGGGGTGAGTGGACCGGGCGGCTTGGGAAGGGCGGTGACCGGCGCCGGCGGCGGGCTTGGGCGGTGGAAGCCCGTCGAGGAGTCCTGGACGCCCGCCACCGTGTTCGACCCGGCGCTCGCGGCGCGGCTCGCCGACGTCGTCGGGCGGCCCGGCTCCGACCTGCCCGCCCCGGTGATCGGCACGGGCGCGGGGCACGACGCCGGCATCCTCGCCGCCGCGGGTGTGCCCACCGCGATGCTGTTCGTGCGCAACCCCACGGGCGTCTCGCACTCCCCGGCCGAGTTCGCGGAGGAGGCCGACTGCGAAGCCGCCGTGCGCGCCCTGACCGCCGTCCTCGCCGACCTGCTGTCGACGCCGACCGGGTCGTCTGGAGGCACGGCTGGGTCGTCGGGAGCGTCGGCCTGGTCGTCGGGAGGGCTCGCCGGGTTGCTCGAGGAGTCGTCCGTGTCGGCCGAGTCGGCGGTGCCGTCCAGGCCAGCCGGCCGGTCCGTCGGCACGACGGCGAGCCCCCGTCCCTTCGAGACCGAGGTTTCTTCGCTTTCGGACGGCTCAAAGCCATGGAACCTCGGTCTCGAAGGGGAGTCGAGGGCGGACAGCCGGGAGTCGGGGCCGGATGGCGGGGAGCCGGTCGTGGGTGGGGAGAGCCGATGAGCTTCTGGTGCGAGCGGGCCTGGCTGACCGGAGGTGGGGCGGTCGGAGGTGGGGCGTCCAGCGGGGGAGCGCTCGGCCCCAGCGAGGCACCCGGCGGTGTCGTCGAGTCGGTCCGGGTCGAGGTCTCCGGCGGGCGGATCGTCGCCGTCGAGCCCGGCGTCCCGGCGTCGGACGGCGATACGCGGCTGGGTGGGATCGTGCTACCCGGGCTCGCCAACGCGCACTCGCACGCGTTCCACCGCGCCCTGCGCGGGCGCACGCACGGCAACGCTGACCGGACCCGCAGCGACCAGGATCGCTGGGGCGGCGGATCGTTCTGGACCTGGCGCGAGGGGATGTACGCGCTGGCCGCGGCCCTGACCCCGGAGCGGTACGAGCGGCTGGCGTGCGCCGTGTACGCGGAGCTGGCGCTGGGCGGGACCACCGCCGTCGGCGAGTTCCACTACGTGCACCACCGCGCCGACGGGACGCCGCACCCGGCGTCCGAGGGCGGCCCGAACGCGATGGCAGAGGCACTGCGGTCCGCGGCCCGGGACGCGGGGGTGCACCTCACGCTGCTCGACACCTGCTACCTGCACGGCGGCCTCGGCCCCGACGGCCACGCACCGCTCGCGCCCGAGCAGGCACGGTTCGGCGACGGCTCGGTCGAGGCGTGGGCAGCGCGCGTGGACGCACTGCGCGCCGCCTGGGCCGACGACGACCGCGTGCTCGTCGGCGCCGCAGCCCACTCGGTGCGGGCGCTCGCGCCGGACGAGCTGCGCGAGGTGGCCCGCTGGGCACGCCGAGCCGGTGCGCCGCTGCACGTCCACCTGTCGGAGCAGCCGGCGGAGAACGAGGCGGCGCTCGCGGCCTTCGGCGTCACGCCGACGAGGCTGCTGCACGACACCGGAGCCCTCGGCCCCGGCACCACCGCCGTCCACGCGGTGCACCTGACCGACGACGACGTCGCGCTGCTCGGCGCCTCGGGCACGGGCGTCTGTCTCTGCCCGACGACGGAGCGCGACCTCGCCGACGGGATCGCCCCCGGAGCGCGGCTGCTGGGGGCGGGCAGCCCGCTGTCGGTCGGCACGGACCAGCACGTGACGGCCGACGTGCTCGCGGAGGCGCGCGGCGTCGAGGAGCACGAGCGGCTCGCGACCGGACGGCGCGGCTCGTTCGACCCGGCGACGCTGGTCGACGTCGCGACGGCGGCGGGGCACGCCGCGCTCGGCCGGCCGGACGCCGGGCGCATCACCGTGGGTGCGCCCGCCGACCTGGTTGCGATACGCCTCGACACCGCGCGTACCGCCGGGACCGATCCCGCGCAGGTGGTCCTCGTGGCGGGTGCGGGCGACGTGTCAGACGTCGTGGCGGGCGGGGAGCTTGTCGTTCGGCACGGCGAGCACCGGGCGGGGGACGTCGCGCGGATGCTGGCCGACGCGATCGAGGAGCTCTGGGCCGCGACACCGGTCGCGACGACGGAGGGGAGCGAAGCATGAGCGTGCTGCTGACCAATATCGGCGAACTCGTCACGAACGACCCGGCACACGGTGCGGGGCCGTGGCCGGGCGGTGCGGACACCGGGCCGAGGAACGCGGACAGCGGGCCGGGCGGCGCCGACCGGGACCTGCTCGGCATCGTGCGGGACGCCGCCGTCGTCATCGATGCGGGACGGATCGCCTGGACCGGGCCGGCGGCGTCGGCGCCCGCCGCGGACATCGCCGTCGACCTGGAGGGCCGTGCCGTGCTGCCCGGCTTCGTGGACTCGCACTCGCACACCGTGTTCGCGGGCGACCGCGCGGCGGAGTTCGCCGCGCGCATGACCGGCGAGCCGTACACCGGGGGCGGCATCGCGACCACGGTGGCCGCCACGCGCGCGGCGGGCGAGGAGGCCCTGCGAGCGCGCGGGCGGGCCCTGGTGCGCGAGATGCTCGCGCAGGGCACCACGACCGTCGAGATCAAGAGCGGCTACGGCCAGGACGTCGCCACCGAGGCCCGCACGCTGCGCATCGCGGGGGAGCTCACGCCGGAGACGACGTTCCTCGGCGCGCACACCGTCCCGGCCGAGTACGCCGACGACCGCGCCGGGTACGTCGACCTGGTGACCGGGCCGATGCTCGTCGCCTGCGCGCCGTACGCCCGCTGGATCGACGTGTTCTGCGAGCCCGCTGCGCCCACCGCCTTCGACGAGGACGAGGCCCGGACCGTGCTGCGCGCGGGCCTGCGGGCCGGACTCGGCGCGCGGGTGCACGGCAACCAGCTCGCGCCCGGCCCCGGCGTGCGGCTCGCGGTCGAGGTCGGGGCGGCGAGCGTGGACCACTGCACATACCTGTCCGACGGCGACGTGGACGCGCTGGCGGATTCCTGGGGCTCCGGCCGCGGTACCGCGGGCGGCGGGACAGCCGGCTTCGGCGGGGCGAGCGGGACAGGTACGGTCGCAACCCTGCTGCCCGCCGTCGAGTTCTCCACCCGCTCGCCCTACCCGGACGCCCGGCGCCTGCTCGCCGCCGGCATCCCCGTAGCGCTGGCCACCGACTGCAACCCGGGCTCCGGCTACTCGTCGTCCATGCCGTTCGTGGTGGCGCTCGCGGTGCGCGAGCTGCGGATGAGCCCCGCCGAGGCACTCTGGTCGGCGACGGCGGGCGGCGCGCTCGCCCTGCGCCGGGACGACGTCGGCCACCTGCGGGTCGGTGCGCGCGCCGACCTCACCGTGCTCGACGTGCCCACCCACACCTACCTGGCCTACCGCCCGGGCGTGCCGCTGGTGGCGCAGGTCTGGCAGGACGGCGAGCGGGTCTGACCTTCGACAGGGCCGGCTGGTTGCTGGACGCGCTCGAACCAGGTTCGACGTCGCCGGGTCGCGGCTGGGGGATGCCCGAGGCTGGCGAAGATCCGAGGTCTGGGAGGAGCCGAGATCTGGCGGGGACCGAGGTCCGGGGGGGGGGCGGGACTTCTCTCGCGGGTGTGTGTTGCTCCGAGTAGACGATGTCTACTCGGAGCAACACATCTCCGGGAGGAACATTGTTCCCAGGAGTCAGAGCCGTCCGCGGAGCAGAGCCGGTTGTCGAGCGGAGCGGTCGGTGAGGCGGAGCCGGTTGCAGCGGTCTCTATTGCTCGGTGATCCCCAGGTCCGGGCCGCTCACGAACGACGCCCGCGCACGCGCCGCGCCGTGCAGCTCCAGCAGCACGAGCTCGTTGCCGGCGTCGCGCACGAGCGGCCCGGGCACGTACAGCGTGTGCGTGGGGCCGAGGCTCCAGTACCGGCCCAGTAGTTCGCCGTTGACCCAGGCCAGGCCCTTGGTCCAGCCGTCGAGCCGCAGGAAGTGGTCGGCCCCCGCCACCGAGTCGAACGTGCCGCGGTACAGGCCGGGGGCGGCAGCGCCGCCACCGGCCGTACCCGCGCCACCGCCACCGCCGACGGCGTCCGCGTCGCTCACCAGGCCGCCCGTGTCGCCCGCACCGCCGTCCAGCGCAGCCCGCAGCAGCTCCGGCGCGTCCTCGACCCGCAGCGCCGCCACCGTCCACTCGTCCAGGGTGCGCACCGCGGTGCGCACGGGGCCGATCAGGCCCTTCGGCTCGCCGAGCCGTGGCCCGTAGTCGACCCGCCCCTGGTCCTCGACCAGGAGCGTCAGCTCGCCCGCCCGGCCCGGGAGCGCGACGGCGAACGTGTGCGACCCGCGGTCGAGCACGCCCACCGGCTCGCCGTCGAGCAGCACGACGGCGCGGTCGCGCACCTCGCCGACGCTGAGCACGGCGTCGTCGGCCCGGACGTGCGTGCGGTACACCGCGAAGCCCGACCACAGGCCCAGGTCGTCCATCGTGGGCACCGCGGCGAAGGCGCGCGGCTCGTCCCGGAGCAGCGCGGGCAGCGCGTCGGCCAGCGGCACGTGGGCGGTGAGCGCGACGTCGAGCACCGGCGCGGGCCGCCTGCCCATGGTGCCGTCCCGATCGGACGCGGCCAGGTCAGGCCCGGCCAGGTCAGGCCCGGTGAGATCGGGCACCGGCAGGTGCCGCGCGATCACCTCGCGCATGGCGTGGTACTTGGCGGTCGGCGTGCCGTCCTCGGCGAGCGGCGCGTCGTAGTCGTACGACGTCGTGATGGGCCGGTAGATGCCCTTGTCGTTGGCGCCGTTCATCAGCCCGAAGTTGGTGCCGCCGTGGAACATGTACAGGTTCACGGACCCGCCGGCCGCGAGCAGGTCGTCCAGGTCGGCGGCGTTGGTCTCGGCGGGCGCCACGTGGTGCTCCAGCCCCCACGAGTCGAACCAGCCGTTCCAGAACTCCATGCACATCAGCGGCCCGGTCGGCTGGTGCCGGCGCAGCACGGCCAGCCGCTCGGTGGTCCGCGAGCCGAACGTCGCCGTCTTGTGCAGCTCCGGCAGACCGCCGCGGGCGAGCATCTCGTCGTCCGCCTGGTCGCACGTGAACAGCGGCACGTCGATGCCGTGCTCGCGGGTCAGGTCCACGAGCGCCCGCAGGTACTTCTGCCGCTCCGCCAGCGGGTCGTCGCCGTAGGCGCCGTACTCGTTCTCGACCTGCACCATGAGCACCGGCCCGCCGTTCGTCACCTGGCGCTTGGCCACCAGCGGCAGCAGGTTCGCGTAGTACTCGCCGATGGCGGCCAGGAACCCGGGCTCGTGGCGGCGCACGCCGACGGCGTCGTCGGCCAGCAGCCAGGCCGGCAGGCCCCCGCCGTCCCACTCCGCGCAGATGTACGGGCCCGGCCGCACTATCGCGTACAGGCCCTCCGCGGCCACCAGGTCGAGGAACCGCCCCAGGTCGCGCCGCCCGTCCAGGTCGAACACGCCGCGCTCTGGCGCGTGGAAGTTCCACGCCACGTACGTCTCGATGGTGTTCAGGCCCATCAGCCGGGCCTTGCGGATGCGGTCGGCCCACTGGTCGGGGTGCACGCGGAAGTAGTGCAGCGCGCCGCTGACGACCTGCATCGGGCGGCCGTCGATCAGGAAGTCGTCCTGGCCGATGTCGAACGTGGGCATCTGGGGATCCTCGGTGGTGCGGTGGGACTCGGGTGGTGCTGCTGAGAGGGGCGGACAAGGGACGACGGCGGGGGCGGCCCCCGCCGTCGTCCAGGTGGCTACGCGCCGTGGCTCACTCGCTGACGGTGAAGCCCTGCTCGTTGCCGTAGGAGACGATCGACTCCTGCCACGACACCAGCGCGTCCGCGAGCGGCGTGGAGCCGGTGTACGCCTGGCCCACAGTGTCGGGGAACACGCTGTTCGCGTAGACCTGGTAGGGCAGGTACTGCCAGCCCGGCACCACGTTCGCGGCCGAGTCGGACAGCACCTCGTTGATCCGCTGCCCGCCGAAGTACTCCGGCTCCTCGGCGAGGAACGCCGGGTCGGTCAGGTCCGCCGTCGTGGCAGGGAAGTTGCCGTTGTCCAGGCGGGTCTGCACGCCGTCGCCGGCGTTCGCGTACCGGAGGAAGCCGTAGGCCAGCGCCTTCTTCTCGCTCGCCTCGGTGATCGCGAGCGACGAGCCGCCGTTCTCGGCGGTCTCGTTCGCGCCCTCGGTCCACTGCGGCATGGGCGCCACCCGCCAGTCGCCCGATGCCGGAGCGGCGCCCGACTCGAGGTTCGCCGGCATCCAGGCGCCCGTGACCAGGGCGGCGATGGTGCCGTTGCCCAGGCCCTGGAACCACTCGTCCGACCAGTCGGGGATGTCGGCGACCAGGCCGTCGTCGATGAGCCCCTGCCACAGCTCGGCGAACTTCACCGTGCCCTCGTCGGCCAGGTTCACGGTGACGGAGGTGCCGTCCACCTGGAACGGCTTGCCGCCGGCCTGCCAGATCATCGACGTCGTGAAGCCGGCGCTGCCGTTGTCGGCGGTGATGTAGGTCTCCGGGTCGTGCGCGTGGATCGCCTCGGCCGCGGTGACGAACTCGTCCCACGTGGTCGGCACCTCGACGCCGGCCTCCTCGAACACCCGCGCGTTGTAGAACATGGCCATCGGGCCGGAGTCCATGGGCAGCGCGTGCACGGCCGTGCCGTCGGACACCGCGCCCCAGGTGCCGGGCGAGTACGTGCTCTCCAGCTCGGCCGCCCCGTAGGGGGTGAGGTCGGCCAGCGCGTCGGAGATCGCGAACTGCGGCAGGGCGTAGTACTCGACCTGCGCGACGTCGGGCACACCCGACCCCGCGCTGATCGCGTTCTGCAGCGCCACGTAGTGGTCGTTGCCCGTGCCGACGTTCGCCAGCTCGACGTCGACGTTCGGGTACTCCGCCTCGAAGTCGGTGACGACCTGCTCCAGCGTGGGCTCCCACGCCCACACGAGGAGGTCGCCGCCCTCCTCGAGCGCTGCGTCGATCTCCTCGGCGGACACCGGCTCGGCCGTGGCCGTGCCGCCCTCCGGGGACCCGGCGCCGCACGCGGTGAGGGTGACTGCCAGGGCGCTCGCCGCGGCGAGCGCTGCCGCGGCGCGGCGGTGGCGGGTAGACATGTGGTGGTTGTTCCTCTCGCTTCGTGGTCAGGAGATCTCGCCGGACAGGACACGCACGGTGGTGCTCACCCCTTGACGCTCCCGGCAGCGAGACCCGACTGCCAGTAGCGCTGCAGGAGCAGGAAGGCCGCGATGAGCGGCAGGATGGTCAGGAGCGAGCCGGTGATGACGAAGTTGAAGACCGCCTCGCCGCCCGCCGTCGTGGCCTGCGCGTTCCACGCGTCCAGGCCGAGCGTGAGCGGGTACCAGGCGGGGTCGCGCAGCATGATCAGCGGCAGGAAGTAGTTGTTCCACGTGGCCACCATGGTGAACAGCAGCACCGTGACGATGCCAGGCGCCATCATCGGCAGGCACACCTGGAAGAAGGCGCGCGCCTCGCTCGCGCCGTCGAGCCGGGCGGCCTCCAGGAGCTCGTCCGGCACGGACTCGCTCGCGAAGGTCCACATGAGGTAGAGCCCGAACGGTGTGATGAGCGAGGGGATGATCACCGACCAGGGCGTGTTGGTCAGGCCCATGTTCGCGAACATGAGGAACGTCGGCACGGCCAGGGCGGTGCCAGGGACGGCCACCGCGCCGATCACGATGGCGAACACCGCGCGCTTGCCGGGGAAGCTGAACTTCGCCAGGCCGTAGCCGCCCAGCACGGCGAGCAGGGTGGCCCCGCCGGCGCCGACCACCACGTACAGCAGCGTATTGCCGAACCAGCGCAGGAACGCGCCGTCGTCGTAGGTCAGGGTGCCCACGATGTTGTCCCAGAGGGCGAAGCGCTCGGCCGGCCACAGGCCGAACGTGTTGAACAGCTCCTCCTGGGTCTTTGTCGAGGTGATGACGAGCCAGACCAGCGGGATCAGGGCGTACAGGCCGACCAGGCCCGTGAGCACGGTCATCGTGACGCTGCGCCGCGGGTTGGCGAAGGTGTTCCTGGCGCTCCGCAGGCGCGGCCGCCGGCTCCTCGTTGCGCGGACCGACGGCGCCTTCAGCAGGACGTTGGTGCTCATGGGTCACGCCTCCTTGCGCATGCCGCGCACCTGCACGACGTAGGCCACGACGATCGTGAGCAGGCCCATGATGATCGCGACGGTGGCCGAGTAGTTGTACTGCTGACCCGAGAAGGACAGCGAGTAGGCGTACAGGTTGGGGGTGTAGTGCGTCGAGATGTAGTTCGGCGACAGCGGCGTCAGGACGCTCGGCTCGTTGAAGAGCTGGAACGACCCGATGATCGAGAAGATCGTCGCGACCACCAGCGCGCCGCGGATGGCGGGCAGCTTGATCGCGCTGACCACCCGCCAGGGTCCGGCGCCGTCGATCTCTGCCGCCTCGTACAGCGAGACCGGCACCACGCGGAGCGCCGCGAAGAAGATCAGCATGTTGTAGCCCACGAACTCCCACGTGACGACGTTGCCGATCGCGGGGAGCACCAGGGCGGAGGCGAGCGGGTCGGGGATGTCGGTGCCGAACACCTCGTTGATGTTGCCCACCAGGCCGAACCGCTCGCCGTACATGAAGCCCCACATCAGCGCGGCCACGACGCCGGGCACCGCATACGGCAGGAAGATCGCGAGGCGGAAGAAGTCGCGGCCGTACAGCCGCCCGCTGTCGATCGCCAGCGCCACCAGCAGCGCGATGCCCAGCATCACGGGCACCTGGACCACGAGGAACAGGGTCACGCGGCCGACGCCGTCCCAGAACAGCGGGTCGGTCAGCGCCCGCCCGTAGTTCGCGAACCCGACGAAGGACGTGCCGCCGACGAGCTGGGTCTGGAACATGCTCAGGTACAGGGAGTACGCGATCGGCGCGAGGAAGACGAGAGCGAAGACCGCCATGAACGGCCCGACGAACCCCCAGCCCGTCCAGCGTGAGTTGCGGCGCAGCCGTCGCGGCGTCCGCGGGACGGCAGACGGCGATGCGAGCGTGGTCAAGGAAGGCTCCTTCACGTATGCGGGCAACCGCGCCCGCACCACGGTGTTGACGTGAACATGGTGGCGGGGCCTACAGTGCTCGTGAGTCTACGAGGTGTCAAGCCGCTGGTAGGGCGCGTCACCAGAACCAGTCATCGCACCACGAGGAGGTGGTTGCTGTGGAGGGCAGAGGTCCGTCCCTTGCCGACGTCGCCGCGCTCGCCGGCGTGTCCACGCAGACCGTGTCGCGCGTGTCCATGGGTCTGGCCAACGTGCGGCCAGCCACCCGCGACCGGGTGCTCGCCGCGATGGCGACGCTCGGCTACGCGCCCAACACGGCGGCGCGCGCCCTGCGGTACGGCAACTTCCGCACCATCGGCATGATCGCCCACCGGCTGGCCCGCACGGGCGAGTCCCGCACCGTCGAGGCGGTCGTGGAGGCCGCCCGCACCGAGGGGTACACGGTGACGCTGCTCGACGTCGAGAGCCCGTCGTCCGACGTCGTCTCCGCCGCGGCGGCCCGGCTCTCGCACCAGGCCATCGACGGGCTGGTGATCGTGCGGGCCGAGACCGTCGACCCGGAGACGCTCGCGCTGCCGTCGCGGCTGCCCGTCGTCGTCTCGGACTCGCGGTTCGTCGGCCGCCACCCCGCCGTCGGCGCCGACCAGGCCGACGGCGCGCGGCGCGCCACGCGGCACCTGCTGGACCTGGGCCACCGCACCGTGCACCACGTGGCCGGGCCCGCGTCGTCGTCGCCGGCGCAGATGCGGGCAGAGGCCTGGCGGTCCGAGCTCGAGGCGGCGGGGCGGCCGGTGCCGGAGGCGCTGGCCGGGGACTGGACGGCGGCCTCCGGGTACGCCGCCGGACGCCGCCTCGCGGCCGACCCGGACGTCACCGCCGTGTTCTGCGCCAACGACGAGATGGCCGCCGGCGTGCTCCGGGCGCTGCACGAGGCCGGCCGCGCCGTGCCGGGCGAGGTGTCGGTGGTGGGGTTCGACGACATCCTGCTCGCCGAGCACCTCTGGCCGCCGCTGACGACGGTGGTCCAGGACTTCGACGAGATCGGCCGGCGGCTCGTGGCCCGGCTGCTGCGGCAGGTCCGCGCGCAGCGCGACCCGGGTGCCCGGGACGCCGTCGGCGCGGCTGGGCCCGAGGCCCTGCACGAGGTGGTGCCCGTCGAGCTCACGGTGCGCTCGAGCACCGCCCCGCCTCCGGCGCACCGGGCGTGACCCGCACAGCGGGGGCGTGACCCTGCCCACGCCGGCCTTGGGCGGGTGAGGCATCGCCGCCCGTGAGCGGGTACGACCGTGGCGGGATCGTTACCCGAGGCGCCCGTCAGACACAATTCTGGTACCGAACATTCACCCTGAAACCCGTAGGATCGGCTCGATGGCGCTATCAGAGGGCAGGGGTGCAGCACGAGTGGAGTCACGACCACCAGGGGCTCTGCTCGACACGCCGACCCGTCCGACCTGGCGCAGCTCGGCCGTCGCCGCCGCCATCGGGGCACTGGTCTTCGCGGTCTGCATCTGGCAGGTGGTGGTCCGCGGCCCGTTCATCGCCTGGGACTGGCAGTTCCACTACTACGTGGACGCCAACCAGCCCGTGGGCTGGGAGAAGGTCTTCCTCGACGTCGTCGCGACCATCACGGGCGAGCGCCTGTGCACCATCCCGATGGTGGCAGGCACGGCCTTCTACGTGGCGTGGAAGCAGGGCGGCCCCGGCTCGGTCTGGCAGGTCGGCACGCGCCGGCCCATGCTGGCCGTGCTGGCGGGGCTCGTGACCATCGCGGTGATCGGCTACGGCACCAAGTTCGGCCTCGGGCGCACGGGCCCGCACCACAACATGGACGTGCTGCACGCCGGCGGCCAGGCGTTCCCGTCGGGCCACGCGTCGAACACCTTCTTCACCGGGTTCTTCATCCTGTGCCTGCTGTTCTCCCAGGCCGGCCTCTACCCGAACGTCGCGCGGCTGCGGAAGCTGATCGTCGTGGTCGCCGTGATCGTGATGGTCGCGGGCGCGCTGATGTCGTGGCTCGACTACCACTGGCTGAGCGACATCCCCGGCGGCTGGCTGCTCGGGTTCATCGCCTGCATGGTGTCGCTGTCCGTGCTGCGCGCCCCGCGCCGAAAACCAGAGCGGCCGGTCGCCGGCTAGAGCCGCGCCAGGGTCTCCGCCACCAGCTCCCGCACGACGTCGTGCACCGCCGCCCGGTCCGCCGGGACCAGGCCGATGCGGGTGCGCCGGTCCAGCACGTCGTCCGCGTCCAGCGCCCCCTCGTGCGTCACCGCCCACTCGACCTCTGCGCGCGTGACGTCCAGGTGCTCCGTGCCCGCGATGCCCTGTCCGACGGCGGATGCCGCACCCGGCAGCGCCGCCGTCGCCAGCACCTCGGCGGCCTCGGCGCCGTACCGGGCGACCAGCGCAGCGGGCGCGACGGGTGCGGCCGCCCCGCCGGGCGCCTTCCGGGCCGGCGCGGCCGGCGCCCCCACCAGCGGCAGGTCCGCCGTCCAGCACGGTCCCGCGGTGAGCCCGGCGTGCTTGACCGCCAGGTCGACGGCGTCCTCGGCCATGGCCCGGTAGGTCGTCAGCTTGCCGCCCAGCACGTTCACCGCGCCCGTCGCCGCCGACACCTCCACGAGGTGCCTGCGCGAGACGTCGGACGACACGACCGCCGGGCCGTCGCCCGGCAGCACCGAGTCCACCAGGGGTCGCAGCCCCGCGAAGGCGCCCACGACGTCGTCGGGCAGCAGGGGGCGCTCCAGCACGCGGGACACGGTCGCCAGCAGGAAGTCGATCTCGGACCGCGTGGGCACCGGCACGTCCGGGACGGGACCCGGCGCCTCCTCGTCGGTGAGGCCGACGATCACCCGGCCGAGCTGGACCGGCAGCGCGAACACGTACCGCGAGCCGGAGCCGGGCACCGGCACCATCAGGGCGCCGGACGGGCTGCCCAGCCGGGCGGCGGGCAGCACGACGTGCGTGCCGCGGCTCGGCCGCAGCCTTACCGAGGGGTCCACCGTCCCCGCCCACACGCCCGTCGCGTTCACGACCACGCGCGCCCGCGCGGTCAGGCCGGCGCCCGTGAGCGTGTCCCGCAGGGTCGCGCCGTCCGCGCGCAGCTCCGTGGCCCGCACGCGCGTGAGGATCTTCGCCCCGCGCCCGGCGGCGGTGCGGGCCAGCGCGACGACGAGCCGGGCGTCGTCCACGAGCTGACCGTCGTGCGCCACCCACGCGCCGTGCAGATGCTCGCGTGCGACCGCGGGCACGAGCCGCGCGGCCTCGCCCGGGCGGGCCAGGCGTGGTCCCGGCAGCACGTCGGACGGCGTCCCGGCGTCGCGCCGCAGCAGCTCGCCGACGCCGAACCCGAGGCCTGCCGTGATGCCCTGCCGCCGTCCGACGCCCTGGGTGAGCGGCAGCACCTGCGGCAGCGCGCGCACCAGGTGCGGCGCGGTGCGGGTCATCAGCACGTGCCGTTCGCGCGCGCTCTCGCGGGCCACGCCGACGTCGCCGGTGGCCAGGTACCGCAGGCCGCCGTGCGCCAGCTTGGAGCTCCAGCGCGAGGTGCCCCACGCCAGGTCGTGGGCCTCGACGAGCGCGACGGACAGGCCGCGCGCCGCCGCGTCGAGCGCGACGCCGCAGCCCGTCACGCCGCCGCCGACCACCAGCAGGTCGACGGTCTCGGCGGCGAGCTCGTCGAGCTCGCGCTCGCGGCGCCGGGCGGTGAGGGCGGTGCTGCGCATCGGTCCTGCTTCCGGGTGGGGACGCCGGGGCGTCAGGGGCGGAGGTACCCGTCGAGGGAGCGGGCGAGCTCGGCGCGCAGCGCCCCGGCGTCGATCACCGTGGTGACCGTGCGGTGGGAGAGCACCGCCGACTGGGAGATGAGCAGCACCATGACCGCCATGTCCGTGGCCGAGCCCGTGCGCACCGTGCCGCCCTCCTGGGCGGCGGCGATCGCGGCGGCCAGCCATTCGAGGAGGACGCGCTGCGACCGCCCGATCCGCTGGAACGCGTACCGGGTGAAGACCTCTGGCTCCTTGGCCAGGAGGCGCCCGAACACGGGGTCGGCGTGGAACAGCTCGCCGAACCGGACCACCTTGTCGACGAGCGTGGCGCGGTCGGCCGCGTGCGGGCCGACCGCGGTGATCACGAGCCGCGCGCGGTGCGCGATCAGGGCGCGCAGGGCGTCGTCGGCGGACTCCCAGCGGCGGTAGACCGTTGGACGCGAGACGCCGGCGGCCCGGGCGAGCTCCGCGATGGACAGGCCGCGCGTGCCGCGCGTGGCCACGAGCTCGGCGGCGGCCTCCAGCAGGCGCGCCTCGATGCGGTCGCGGACGGCGTCGTCCGGGTCGGCGGGGTCCTGGCTGGCGGCGTCGTCCGGGCCGTTCGACGTCAGCGAGAGTGCCCCTGGGGGTGCATTACGAATTGTCATCTTGTGTAAGACTGTAACGCATGAGCACCCAGCCGGAGGACGAGCACATCGACATGCGGTGGGACGGCTGGGGCAACCCGGCGCGGGCGCACGGACTCCCGGGCGGTGTGAAGCTGCTGCTCGCCGCCGTGCTCGGGCGCACGCCGCGGCCGGGGCCCGCGCCCCGGCTCGCCGAGGTCACGATCAGCACCCCGCCGCTGCCCGACGCCGACCTCGCGGCGCTGGCCGGCGCCGTCGGAGAGGCGCACGTCGACGCGGGTCACGACACCCGCCTGCGGCACGCCGGCGGCAAGTCGACGCCGGACCTGCTGCGCCGTCGGCAGGCCGTGCAGACGGCGCCGGGCGCGGTGGTACTGCCGGGGTCGGAGGACGAGGTGGCGGCCGTGCTGGCCGTCGCGGGCGAGCGTGACCTCGCCGTCGTGCCCTTCGGGGGCGGCACCGCCGTGACCGGCGGCCTGGAGCCGGACGCCGGGACGCACCGCGGCGTGGTGAGCCTCGACCTGCGCCGCCTGTGCGGGCTGGTCGCGCTGGACGACGTCGCCCACGAGGCGACCTTCCACGCCGGGACGCGCGCACCGGACGCCGAGACGGCGCTCGCGGAGCGGGGCTTCGAGCTGGGGCACTTTCCGCAGAGCTTCGAGTTCGCGACGCTCGGCGGGTTCGCCGCGATGCGGTCGTCGGGCCAGAACTCCGCCGGGTACGGACGGTTCGACGCGATGGTCACCGGCCTGCGGGTGGTGACGCCGACCGGCACGCTGGACCTGGGCCGCGCGCCCGGCTCGGCGGCGGGTCCGGACCTGGTGCGCTGGTTCCTCGGCTCGGAGGGCGCGTTCGGCGTGATCACCCAGGTGCGGCTGCGTGTGCACCCCACCCCCGAGGCTCGGCTGTTCGACGCCTGGACCTTCCCGGACTTCGCCGCAGGGGCCGACGCGCTGCGCCGGGTGGCCCAGCTCGGCACCGGGCCCACCGTGCTCCGGCTGTCCGACGAGGAGGAGACCGCGGTGTCCCTGGCCCAGGTCGGCAGCATCGGCAAGGCGCTGGCCAGGGGGTGCTCCGCCGTCGTGCTGCACGAAGGGCCTGCCGACCTGGCCGCCGCGCGCCGCGAGGCCACCACCCGGGTGCTGCGCGAGGCGGGCGGTACGCCCGCCGCCACGAAGCTGGCGGCGGCCTGGGACCGCGGCAGGTTCAAGGCGCCATACCTGCGCGACGCGCTGCTCGCCGCCGGCGTGTTCTGCGAGACGCTGGAGACCGCGACGACCTGGTCGAACCTGCACGTGCTCAAGGCGTGGGTCACGGCGGCGCTGGCGGAGGGGTTCGCCGAGGAGCACGCGAAGAACCGCATCCTGTGCCACGTCTCGCACGTGTACGCGACCGGCGCCTCCCTGTACTTCACGGTGGTCGCGGGCCTCGGCACCGAGCCTCTGGAGCCGTGGGCCCGGGTGAAGGCCCGCGTGAACGACGCGATCCTGGCGGCGGGCGGCACGATCAGCCACCACCACGGCGTCGGCGTGGACCACGCGCCCTGGCTGGAGCGGGAGATCGGCGAGGCGGGCCTGCGCCTGCTCCGGGCGGTGCGGGCGGAGCTGGACCCGGCGGGGATCATGAACCCGGGCACCCTCGTGAGCCGGTAGGTTTCCCGCATGACAGAGCAGTCAGGCCGGGCCGGGCACGTCGCGGTGCTGGTGAACCCGGCCTCGGGCCGCGGCGTCGGCGCGGACGGCGGGTACGTCGCGGTCGAGCGGCTGCGGGCCAGGGGCGCCGACGTCAAGGTCTACCAGGGCCTCAGCGCGGACGAGACCGTGGCGCTCGGCAGACAGGCGGTCGACGAGCGGCCCGACGTACTCGTGGTGGCCGGCGGCGACGGGACCATCTCGTCGGTGCTGCCGTCCGTGCTGGAGGCGGGGATCCCGCTCGCCGTCATCCCCGCGGGCACGGGCAACGACCTGGCCCGGGAGCACGGCATCCCGCTGGACGACGCGGCGGCCGCCGCGGACCTCGCACTCGACGGCGCCCGCCGCCGCGTGGACACGGGCACCATCACGGCCGACGACGGCACGGTGCGCCACTTCGTCACCGTGCTGTGCGCGGGCCTGGACTCGCTGACCAACGAGCGCACCAACCGCATGACATGGCCGACCGGCCGGTCCCGCTACCTGGTCGCCGTCTACCTGGAGTGGCTGCGGCTGCGGACCTTCGGGTACCGCCTGCGGCCGGCCGGGGCGCCGCCGCTGGAGCAGGACGGCTACATGCTGGCGGTCGGCCTCACCAGGACCTACGGCGGCGGCGTGCCGATCTGCCCGGACGCCGACCCGACGGACGGGCTGCTCGACGTCACACTGGTGCAGGCCGTCGGCCGGTTCAAGGTGCTCGCGTTCGACCCGCTCATCAAGGCGGGCACCCACGTGGGGCGGCCCGACGTCACCACGCTGCGCGCGCCCGCCGTCCGCCTGGAGGCCCCCGTAGGCCTGGTCACCTACGCCGACGGCGAGCACGTGGGGCCGGTGCCGGTGACGATCGAGGCCCACCGGGAGGCGCTGACGCTCTGCGTGCCCGTCAGACCGTCGCCAGGTCTCCCGCCGCAAGGCTCAGCTCGCGGCGGGCGTACTGCGGCACGATCTCGCCGGGCACGCTGAGGCCGACCGCCCACGCGGCGTCGTCGCCGGGGCGGCGGGGGACCAGGTGGGCGGCGCAGGCGAGGTCGTCGCGGAACTCCCCGTGCTCCTCGACCACGGCGTTCGGCCGCAGCCGGGCGAGCTGCGCGTCGAGCGTGGTGACGTCGGGGGTCGTGCGGGCGGTGAACCGGCGGATCCCGGCCTCGATCACCAGCTCGTGCCGCTCCCGGCGGGACATGGCCAGCAGCAGGGCCTTGCCCAGTGCCGTGGCGTGGGCGGACACGTCGAGCCCGCGCTCCAGGTCCTCCAGGTAGGGCGAGCCGCTGGCCTCCGAGTAGTCGACCACGATCACGCGGCCTGCGCTGATGCGGCCGAGGTAGGCGCTGTAGCCCGTGGTCTGGGCCAGGTGGCGCAGCACCTCGCGGGTGTTGGGACCACGGCCGAGCGAGCCGAGCTGCTCGTAGAACCGGTGGCTCACCTGCTCGCCGACGTCGTAGGTGCCGTCCTTGAGCCGCGTCACGTAGCCCTCGTACGCGAGCGTGCGCACCAGGTGGTACGTGGTGGAGAGGTTGAGGCCGCTGCGGCGCGCGATCGCCTTGACCGGAAGGCCAGGGGAACGGGTGACGACCTCGAGGACGCGAAAGGCGCGAGCCACACTCTGCACCAGGTCGTCCGGGCGTTCTCGCTCGGAGTCCAGTGTCACGTGCCCCCCTTGCTCGACGGTACCGTTTTCGACTGTGGTCTCGACCCCGGAGGTCTCGACAGTGTGGTTCGAGGATGCAAAAGTGTGTGTGCTCTTGCTCACATGGTAGCCGCGGGCCTGGCCGAAGCCACAGCGCACGACACGACACGGGCCTTTTCACCCGCTGCGATCAATGAAGATGCACAGATACGACGAATCAGTGAAATTACCTGAAGTTGGCGATATCAGGCAAGTACCCTCCGAGTATCCAGCCCGTCCGCGCGGGCAGGGATTACCCGAAGGGCAGGCAACAGTGCTCAACGACCTGCACAGCACCCCCGAACGGCCATGGCGCGGCATCAAGCCCTTGCGCCTCGACGACGTCTCCGGCCTGCAGCCCCTGGTCCGGGCGTCCGCGCTGGCCGACCCGCGTGAGTTCTACGACGAGCTCACGGCCGAGTGGGGCGAGGTGGCCCCCGTCGAGCTGGAGCCTGGGGTGCCCGCGTGGCTGGTCATGGGGCAGCGGCTCGTCTACGACGTCATGCGCAACGAGCACGTCTTCGCGACCGACCCGCGCACGTGGAACGGGCACGTGCGCGGCGGCCTGCCGCCGACGTCGGGCCTGCGCCCCGCCTTCACGTCGCAGCAGCGCTTCGCCGCCAACCACACCGACGGCGCGCTGCGGCAGCGCCTGCGGGAGCCGCTGGACGACGCGTTCGAGCAGCTCTCGGAGGGCATCACCGCGTCGAAGGTGCGGTCGTTCTGCAACCTGCTCATCGACCGGTTCGAGGACCGCGGCCGCGCGGACCTGATGCTGGAGTACGCGTCGGTGATCCCGTTCCTCGTGGTCGCCGACATGATCGGGTTCGACCCGGAGGACGGGCAGCGCCTGTTCGACCTGACGCGCCGCGTCGCCGGGGGAGCCGCCGACGCCGCGGCCGCCGTCGCGGAGGTCGACCACATGCTCGGCGACCTCGTCGCGCTGCGCCGCGAGCAGCCCCGGCGGGACCTCGCGAGCTCGCTGGTCGCGCACCCGAACCTGCGCGAGGACGTCGAGGTCACCCACACGCTGCTGACGGTCGCCTACTCGGGCAACCTGGCGCTGACGGCGTGGGTGGCGCAGACCCTGCTGCTGACCCTCACGGACGCGCGGTTCTCCGGACGGCTGCACGGCGGCCGCATCGACCTGGACAGCGCGATGGACGAGGTGCTGTGGCGGTCCACGCCGACCATCAACACGCTGCCGCGCTTCGCCCGCCAGGACGTGGTGCTCGACGACAAGCTCATCGCGGCCGGCGACCCGCTCGTCCTGGGGATCCACGCCGCGAACACCGACCCGCGCATGGACACCGGCGACCCGTGGGACCACGTCGGCAGCCGCGCCCACGTGTCGTTCGGCACCGGCCCGCACGCGTGCCCGGCGCCCCGCACGGCGCGCGTCATCGCCCGGATCGCCGTCGAGACCATCCTGCGCCGGCTCGACGTCGTGCTGCGGATCCCCGCCTCCGACGTCACCTGGGACCAGACGCTGTGGATCCGCCAGCCGGTGAGCCTCCCGGTGACGTTCCCGAGGCCGGTGGTGTCGGCGTAGCGCCCGGCCGGGCTGGGTGCACAGGCCGGGCGCTCCGGCCGGGCCGGGCGGCGGCGTCAGTGGTAGGCGGTAGGTTGCGCAGGTGAGCGAGGAGGGTCACATGCGCATCGGTATACCGGACGACGGCGGGCCGCTCGTGCCCGCAACCCCCGCGACCACCGCCCGGCTGGTCGGCCTGGGCTACGACGTCGCCGTGGCGGCGGGCGCCGGGGCGGGGGCCGGCTTCCCCGACGCGGCCTACGCGGCGGCGGGCGCCGTCGTCGTGCCCGACGCCGAGGCGTGGGCCGCCGACGTCGTCGCGGTCACCCGGGCGCCCGACGACCTCGCGGCGCCGGGGCCTGCCGCGCTGCGACCGGGGGCGGTGCTGATCGCCCAGCTCGCGCCGGCCGCCCGGCCCGACCTGGTGCGTGAGCTCGCCGAGCGGGGCGTCACGGCCCTCGCGCTGGACGCCGTGCCGCGCATCTCCCGGGCGCAGTCGCTCGACGTGCTGAGCGCGCTGTCGAACGTCGCGGGGTACCGGGCCGTCGTCGAGGCCGCCGCGGAGTTCGGCGGCATGTTCTCCGGCCAGGTCACCGCGGCGGGCACCACGCCGCCCGCCAACGTCTTCGTGATCGGCGCGGGCGTGGCGGGGCTCGCCGCGATCGGCGCCGCGGGCAGCCTCGGCGCGCGCGTGCGGGCGTTCGACGTCCGCCCCGAGGTCGCCGAGCAGATCGAGTCCATGGGCGCGACGGTCGTCCGTGCCGACGACGCCGCGCAGCAGGTCAGCGTGGACGGCTACGCCTCGGCGCTGACGGCCGACCAGGAGGCGGCGGCGCTGCGGGTGTACGCGGCCGAGACGGCCGCCGCCGACATCGTGATCACGACGGCGCTCGTGCGCGGCACCGCGCCCACCACGGTCACCGCCGAGATGGTGGCCCGCATGCGGCCGGGCAGCGTGATCGTGGACCTCGCGGCTCCGGGCGGCGGCAACTGCGAGCTGACGGTGCCGGGCGAGCGTGTGGTCAGCGCCGACGGCGTGGTCGTGCTCGGCTGGACCGACCTGCCCGACCGCATGCCGCGGCAGACCTCGGAGCTGCTCGGCACGGCGGTCGCCAACCTGGTCCAGCTCGGCACGCCGGAGCGCGACGGCCGCCTCGCGCTCGACCCGGACGACGCCGTCGTGCGCGGCATGACCGTGGCGCGGGACGGCGCGGTGCTCTGGCCGCCGCCCCCGGTGGCGGTGTCGGCGCAAGCCGCTGCGGCGCCTGCTCCGGCATCGTCGGGGGCCGGGGAATCGGCGGCGGCCCCGGCCTCGCCGGGGTCCCGGCCGGCCCGGCCGACGGCGGTGCGGGCTGTGCTGATCGGTCTTGGCGCGGTGCTGGCCGCGCTGGCGGTGGCGGCCTCCCCGCCGGACCAGGCCGCCCACTTCACCGTGCTGGCGCTGGCCGTCGTGGTCGGGTTCTACGTGATCTCGCACGTCAGCCACGCCCTGCACACGCCGCTCATGTCCCAGACCAACGCGATCTCGGGGATCATCCTGGTCGGGGCGATGCTGCAGATCGGGTCGGCGGACCCGGTGGTGAGCACGCTCGCGGTGCTGGCGTCCGCGGTGGCGAGCATCAACATCTTCGGCGGGTTCCTGGTGACCCACCGCATGCTCGGTATGTTCCACCACACTCCGTCCGACGTGCCGGACGCACCGGCCGCTCCGGTGAGCGGTACGGCTGACCCGCAGGGCGGGGGCGACCGATGAGCGTCGAGTCCGTGGTCCAGGCCGTCTACCTGGTGGCGGGGGTGCTGTTCGTGCTCTCGCTGGCCGGGCTGTCCAGGCAGGAGACGGCGCGGCGCGGCGTCCTGCTCGGCATGACCGGCATGGGGCTGGCGCTGGTGGCGACCATCGCCCTCGCGCTGGACCGGTCCGAGCGTCCGGTCGGCGTCACGGCGGGCCTGATCCTGCTGGTGCTCCTGGTGGGTGTCACGGTGGGCACCTGGCGCGCGCGGACCGTCGAGATGACGCAGATGCCGGAGCTCATCGCGCTGCTGCACTCGTTCGTCGGCGCGGCGGCGGTGCTGGTGGGCTTCGGGTCCTTCCTCACCGAGCCGACGACCGGACCCGGCGCGACGGTGCACCTGGTCGAGGTGTTCCTCGGCGTGCTGATCGGCGCCGTGACGTTCACGGGCTCCGTGGTGGCCTTCGGCAAGCTGTCGGCCTGGCTCCGGTCCTCGCCGCTGCTCCTGCCCGGCCGGAACTGGCTCAACCTGGCCGCCCTCGTGGTGTGCGCCGGACTCCTGTGGTGGTTCGTCACGGCGGGTACCGCGGCCCTGCTGCCGCTGCTGCTCATGACGGTCGTGGCCCTGGCGCTGGGCTGGCACCTGGTCGCGGCGATCGGCGGGGGCGACATGCCCGTCGTCGTCTCGATGCTGAACTCCTACTCGGGGTGGGCGGCGGCCGCGGCGGGGTTCATGCTGGGCAACGACCTGCTCATCATCACGGGCGCCCTGGTCGGGTCGTCCGGTGCGATCCTCAGCTACCTCATGTGCCGGGCGATGAACCGGTCGTTCCTGAGCGTGATCCTCGGTGGGTTCGGCGCCGAGGGCGGCGTCGTCCCGCCGTCCGGCGGCGCCGCGGCGCTCGGCTCCTACCGGGAGACGACGGCGCTCGAGGTGGCCGACCGCCTGACCGCCGCCCGCTCGGTGATCGTGGTGCCCGGCTACGGCATGGCGGTGGCCAAGGCCCAGTACCCGGTGGCCGACCTGGTCGCCCGGCTGACCGCGCGCGGGACCACCGTCCGGTTCGCCATCCACCCCGTGGCCGGCCGGCTGCCCGGACACATGAACGTGCTGCTCGCCGAGGCGAAGGTGCCGTACGACCAGGTGCTCGGCATGGACGAGATCAACGACGACTTCGCCGGCACCGACGTCGTGCTGGTGATCGGCGCCAACGACACCGTGAACCCCGCGGCGCAGGACGATCCGGCGTCGCCCATCGCGGGCATGCCGGTGCTCCAGGTGTGGCAGGCCCACGAGGTGGTCGTCTTCAAGCGGTCCATGGCCACGGGGTACGCGGGCGTGCAGAACCCGCTGTTCTTCCGCGCGAACACCGCCATGCTGTTCGGGGACGCGAAGGACCAGGTGGAGCTGATCGTGCAGGCGCTGTGACGGCGGGCAGCAGGGCGCTCAGCGCACCAGCTCGTCCGTGAAGCCGTTGCCGAAGACCCGGTGCGGATCGAGCCGGTCCAGGATCGCCACGGCCTCGGACCACTGGCCGGCTCCGTACGATGCCGGCACCGCCGACCCGATGACCTGGTCGTCGGCCCAGGCCGCCGTGTCCGTGTAGCCCCAGCCCTTCGACCACTCGACACGCGCGAGCGCGTACCCGCCGTCGAACGTGCTCATCAGGAACTGCTCCAGCTCCCGGTAGAACTCGTGGGCCCCGGGTGAGGTCGGCTGGGTCAGCACGTCCACCCACACCGCGCAGTCGTACTCCGGGTGGTCGGGATGCGGGCGGATCACGGAGAGCAGCGGCGGACGGGCGCCCGGCGCCGCGGAGTCGCCGGGCGTGTCGAGGCCGCTGACCCGGATCTCCACCTGCCCGTTGACCGGGAACCGGCCGGCCGCGGCCCAGGCCTCCAGCCGCTCCCGGTAGAAGCCGGCGAACTCGGAGACGACGCGCTGGACGTCGGCGCGGCGGGTGAGGATCCCGTACCCGTTGGCGGTCTCCCGCAGCGTCGTCGGGCGCAGGTAGAACTGGAGCATGTACGCCGGGCCCCACAGGTCCGTGGCGAACGTGGCGGTCAGTCCTGTCGCCGCCACCGTGTACTGCGTGGCGCCGAGCACGGGCGCGAGGTGCCAGGAGCCGCCGACGAGGAGCCCGACCAGCCGGGAGACCGGGGTCGGGACCGTGTCGCTGAACGGGTAGTTGTACGGGGTGTGCACCTGCCGGGAGGTGGCCGGGCGCTCTGGGCTGAGGCTCCAGACCTTGAGCCAGGGCTTGTCGGTGAAGGCGAACCAGATGGTCTCCACCCGCCCCGACTCCGCCATGAAGTCGGCGAAGGTGTTTCCCCGGGCGGCGAGGGCGCTGCCCGGGGCGGCGAACAGCTCGTCGGCGGTGAGGTCGACGCGGCTCTGGCAGCGCAACGGGATCTCCTCGCCCAACTGGAGCTCGGCCTCCACGACGAGGCCGCGCCCGAGGTGGGTGGCCAGGGCCTCGCACTCCTCGTCGGTTCCGCGGTGGAAGGTCCGGACGACGTAGGCGTCCTGGCCGGGGTCCCAGACGACGGCGGTGAGGGACAGGACGAGGTTGCTGAGGCTGCCGTAGGTGTGGCCGGGGCGCGCGGGCTCGCCGTCCGCGGGGACGCTGGTGCCGTGGGCGTCGATCGCCAGGGTGCCGCCCAGGGTCAGCTCGCCGGGTGCGGGGGTGTTGGTGACGCCGAGCCCGTGGTCGGCGAGGAAGGCCAGCAGCGTCTCGAGGAGCACTCCGGTCTGCGCACGCACCGCGCCGGCGGCGCCGACGGGCGGGGTGGTGAGCTCCAGGTGGGTCAGGTGCTTGGTGGTGTCCAGCAGGAGGACCCGTGCGTCGGGCTCGGTGGTCGGCGTGACGGTCAGGGGTGACCAGGTGTGCGACCTGCCGCGGGCGCGCAGCCGCCAGCCGTTGGCGCGCGCCCAGTTGGCGAGGTCGGCGAGGTCCTGCCCGGTGCGGGGCGCGCAGGTCCACAGCCCTCCGTGGGTGATCTCGCCGGACCAGTTGATGTAGGGCGAGAGGTAGGGCACGAGCCCGGCGGGAAGCTCGGGTGCGGTGCTCGGGACGGCGGTGGACGGGGCGGCCGCGGACGCCGCGGTGGCCGCGGTCGCCGGGGCGAGCCCGGCCGTGGCGGCGCCGAGCGGGATGCCCAGCGCTCCGGCGGCCGCCGCACGCAGGACACCGCGGCGGGTGAGACCGGGGGATCCGGCGGGGCCGGGGGACGTGATGGGATCCGGGTGTTCCGACTGATCGGACATCACTCGAATGTATGACTATGTGGCTTTGGGCACCAGATCCGTCCGGCGCTTTTTGCATTCAGGTGGTCATGTGTGGGTGAATTGAGGGTGCCGCGCTGACATCACGCGGTAACGAGTTGGTATAAAGGGGCCGCGCCAGGAGAGTCCGGCGCAGTCCCTCAGTGCGGAGGCCGAGTGCTCACACGCTCTCTCGCGACCGGAGCGGTCGCGATCGTCGGGTTCCTGGTGCTTGTGGCGACCACTGAACTCTTCTACTTCGGGCCTCCGTCGGGGGTGCACAACGGCGGCGAGGCCTTTGCCTCCCTCGGCGGCGCCGCCTTCACGTTCCTCACCTGGGCGATGGTCGGCTGGTCCACCGCGCTGGTGACGCGTCTCCTGCGCCTGCCACGGGTGTCCGCGCTCGTCGGGATGACCCCGCCGGTCGCGGCGATCGTCGCCTTCGCGGTGACCATCGAGCTGGACGCGTGGTCCACCGGATTCGGTGTGCTGTCGTTCGCGGCGGCCGCGGCCGGCGTGCTGGCGACGAACCGGCGCCGCCGGGCGGTCGGTCCCCGCACGGTGCACGCGGGACACCCCCCGGTCCGCATGGCCGCGTGACCGAGGGGGGTCAGCCGCCGTCGGCCGCTTTTCCCTCCGAGACCTCGGTCTCGAAGGGGACGGACGTCTCGAAGGGGACGGACGTCTACCAGAAGCGGACCGGGAGGCCGTGGCGCGCGTACACGGTCTCGATGGCCGTGCGGACCTGGGCGGGGGTGCCGAGCCACTCCTCGTCCAGGCCGAGCACCGCGAGGGTCGCGACGCCCGCGTGCTCCGACCACCAGGAGTCCACGCCGCCCCGCATCTGACGCAGCCGCCCGCGGGTCAGCCCCTGCGTGACCCCGCGCATGAGCACGCTGGAGGCGGGCGTGCCGAGCGGGGCGGCGAACGTCGTGGGCAGCCGGCCGAGGTTCGAGGCCAGGCACAGCGGCGCGGTCGCGTCGCGCGCCGCCCGCTTGGCGACGGCGTCGGGCACCATCTGCATGAGCGGCTTGAGCGGGCCGAGGGTGTCCACCCGCGTGCCCGACGTCAGGGCCCGGAACTCGGCGCTCGACCTGGCCCGGATCTGGGCCATGTCGGCGACGACCCCCGCCCGCTCCGGCGCCGGTGTCACGGTGGTGTCCACGGCGATGGAGACCCCTGACGTCGCGTTCGAGCGCAGGTCGTCCTTGCGCCGCAGGCTCACGGGCACCGACACGCGCACCGGCATGCCGGCCGTCGCCACGCCCGCGGCGAGCAGGATCTCGGTGCACACGGCGATGAACAGGCTGTTCGCGGTGCCGCCCGCCGCGTGCGCCGCGCGGTGCCAGGTGGAGGCGTCGGTGTCGACCACCACGATCGGCGGGTGGGCGAGCTCCGCGTCGTCCGCGCGCGGCTCGGGCCGGGGCCGGTCCGCCGACTGCTGCGCCAGCATCGGCGGCACCGGCCCCTGCCGGGCGGCCTGCCGCAGTCCTTCGACGGCGGCGCGCGCCTGGCCGGTCGCGTCCCGCAGGTCGGCCACCAGGCCGGTGCGGATGCGCTCGCCCTCCTTGGGCAGGCGGCGGGTGCCCGACGGCGGCGCGCCCCCCGGGGTGCCGCCCGCCGGGGTGCCGCCCGGAGCACCGGCTGCCGAGGCTCCGGCGGGGACCAGCCCGGCGTCCGCGACCGCCGCCTGGAGCGCGCCCATGTGCATGCCGCCGTCGGCCACGACGTGCGACGTGACGAAGCTGAGCAGGCTGCCGCCGCTCGCCGTCGGCGCCGCGGAGAGGGCCCAGGTGGGGCCGCGCTCCGGGTCGAGGTGCACCTGGGCCTGCTGGTCGGCCCAGGCGAGGACGGCGTCGTCGGGCACGGGGGCGGAGCCGACCACCAGGTCGGGCAGCGCGGTGGACGCCGACCACCTGGCGCGGGCGCCGGGGAGGCGGCCGGGCCGCACGACCCGCTGCAGCGGCCCGTGCGCGAGGCCGCGGTGCAGCGCGCGGACGGCGTCGCGGTCCAGCGACGCGGGCAGCCGCCAGACGGTCTGGTTCACCACGGCGACGCCGAGCACGCGGCGGGTGCGCAGGAAGAGGTCGTCGTCGTAGGTGAGGCGGTTGCTGGGCTCCGGCCTGCTGGGCTCTGGCCTGCTGGGCTCGGGCTTGCTGGTGGTCGCTGGGCTGGTCACGTGGTCTCCGGTACCTGGCGGGTGGGTAGGGTGCGCGCGTGCGTCATGTGATGGCCCTCGTGGGCAGCCGAGGAGATGTCCAGCCGGCCCTTGCCGTCGGGCTGGAGCTGCGCCGTCGTGGGCACGAGGTGGTGACCGGCGTGGCCCCGAACCTCGTGCCGCTCGCCGAACGGCTGGGCCTTGACCCCGTGCCGCTGGGCATCGACTCGGCGGCGCTGCTGGGGTCCGACCTGGTGCGGCGCGACATGCGCTCGGCCCACCCCGTGCGCAGGGTGCGCGCGCTGCGCACCGTCGCGGCGGCCGGCTGGGACGAGCTGCGCACCGGGCTGGTGGCGCTGCTCGACGACGTCGGCGGGGCCGACACCGTGGTGACCGGCCTGCTGGGCCAGGAGGTGGCGGCGGCGGTGGCCGAGCGGCGCGGCCTGGCCATGGCGGCGCTGCACTACTGCCCGGTGCGGGCCAACGGCGTGGTGTCGCCCGTGAGCGGCGTGCGCGGGCCGCGCGCCACGCGCGCCGTCTGGGCGCTGGGGGAGCGCGTGCGCTGGGGCCTGACCCGCCGGGCGGAGAACGCCCAGCGCGGCGAGCTCGGCCTCGGCGCCACCCGCGTGCACCTGCCCACCCGCCTGCGTGCCGCCGGAGCGGTCGAGGTCCAGGCCTACGACCCCGCGCTCGTGCCGGGCCTCGCCGACGAGTGGGGCTCGCGCCGCCCGTTCACCGGCTTCCTCGCCCTGGACGACGACGCCAGGGCCCGCCTCGGGGAGGTCGGCTCGGGCACCGGCCTGGACAGCGAACTGGAGACATGGCTGGACGACGGCGACCCGCCCGTCTACGTCGGGTTCGGCTCCATGCCGGTCGCGGACCCGGCCGCGCTGCTCGCCGCAGTCGACGCCGCGTGCGCGGAGCTCGGGGTGCGGGCGCTGGTGAGTGCGGGGTGGAACGACTTCTCCGGGGCGGGTGGTGCCGGCGGCGCTGCTGGCTCCGGTGCGGGTGGTGGGGCGGTCGGCTCCGGTGCGAAGGCCGGGGTTCGCTCCGGCGCGAACAACGAGGGCGGCTCCGGCGCGCGGGGCGGGGCGGCCGGTCCCGCCGTGGACGAGAAGCGGGTGCGCGTGGTCGGCGCCGTCGACCACGCGGCGGTGCTGCCCCGCTGCCGCGCCGCCGTGCACCACGGCGGGGCCGGCACCACGGGAGCGGTGCTGCGGGCCGGACTGCCCGCCGTCGTGGGCTGGTACTCCGCCGACCAGCCGATGTGGGGCGCCCTGCTGCGCGACGCGGGGGTCGGCGTCGCGCGCCGCGCGAGCACTCTCACGCAACCCGGTGTGCTCGCCGGGGCGCTGGCCGAGGTGCTCGACGACGCCACGGCGGCCCGCGCCGCCGCGCTCGGGTCGCGGCTCGTGCCTGCCGACCGGGCGGTCGCCGCCGCGGCGGACGCGATTTCTGGCTGAGGCGCCCGCCGCGGGGTTCTCCGCCGTGCGACCGCCGGTTGCGGGACACCCCGTCGCGGGGCTGTTCGTCGCGCGACCGCTGGTCATGGAATCGCCGGCCACCGGTCGGGCCGCCGTCACCACGGGACCGCCGGGAGCCGCCACCCGTTCGCCTCGGCGAGCACGAGGCGGCGCAGGGTCTCGTCATCGGCGACCCGGTCGGGGTCGAGGGCGGCGACGCTGAGCATCGTCACGCGGCCCACCGTGGTGCAGAAGGCGACCAGTCCTCCGCCGGCGGCGCGCAGCTCGACGGCCGAGGCGCCCTGGTAGTGCGACAGGGTGGCGACGGCGCGTACCGACCCGCCCGGCGCGTGCGTGTACCCCTCCGGTGGCATGCCCAGGTTGGACGCGAGGGCCGCCGCGACGGGCGGCTGCGGCAGGCGGCTCACGACGGTGTCGGGCAGCATCTGCACCAGCTCCAGCGGCACGGGCGCCACCCCCGGCCCGGCCTGTCCGACGGCGGTGTACGCCTCTTTCGCCGCCGCCCGGACCCAGCCGAGGTCGCGGTGGGCGAGCACGTCCGCCGGGATCGTGACCCGGGCGATCTTGGTGGAGTTCGCTCGCGGGTCGTCGGCGCCGCGTGTGGACACGGGCAGCGCGACGGGAACGGGCTCGCCCGGGAACCGGCCGGTCGCGTGCACCAACCGGGCCAGGAACGTCACGAACCAGGTGTTGGGCGTGCCGCCGTGCGCGGCGGCGACCTCGGCGACCCGCTCGGACGGGAGCTCGACGTGCAGCACCGGGGCGCGCCAGCCGGCGTCGTCCTGGGCCTGTCCGCCAGTCTGCCCGTCGGCGGAGCCTGTCGAGGCCGTGCCGGTCGAGGCCGGGCGGGCCGCGGTTCCCGACGCCGGGCTGGCTCCGGGCAGCGTCGGCCCGGCGGAGGCCGGTCCAGTAGGCGTTGACCCGGCCGCCATCGTCCCGGGCGTCGTCGAACCGGCCGTTGCTGGCCCCACGGGTGCTACCCCACCCGCCGTCGCCCCGCCGGACGCGGACCCGGCCACCTGCCCGAGCGACTGGCTCGCCGCCGAGCGTGCTGCCTCCCGGGCCTTCGCCCCCGCCCAGCGGCCGACGGCGGCGGCCTGGGCCGCGGCGTCGGCGGCGTCGGCCAGCAGGGCCCGTGGCCCGCGCTCGGGTGCCGGCACGACGATCGGGTCGGCATGCGTGGAGGCGCGCACCAGGGCGTCGATCAGCGCCGCGCCGTCCGCCACGGCATGCGCGCACGTGAGCGAGACGATCCCCCCGACCACCTCGCCGGTGCCGCTCGGCCCCGCGCCGGTCGCCCGCCGCGCCACCAGGTCGACGGCGGCGAGGCGCCACGAGCGGCCCTGCGCGGGATCGAGCGGCACGTCGGCCTGGGCCTGCGCCCACGTCCCGAGCTGGTCGGCGGGTACCGGCGTCGTCTGCAGGTCGAGGACCGGCAGGGTGCCCGCGGGCGCCCACCGGTGCCGCGCGCCGGGCACGCGGGCGCGCACCACGCGCCGGTGCAGGGATCCGGCGGCGATGCCCTCGGCCAGGTCGCGCAGGCGGTCGGCGTCGTACGGCCCGTCGAGGCGCCACAGCACCTGGTTCACGGCCGGGCTGGCGTCGCCGTCGTGCCGGCGCAGGAACATGTCGTCGGCGAACTGCAGGCGCAGTGCGGTCGGCGGGTTCGTCACGCTCGTCTCCCCGTTCGGTTCCGGCCCGGAGGGACCGTCCTCTCAGGGGCCCGACCATACCGGGCATAACCAAGGGGACTAACTTTCACCCGACGAATCCGGTATAAAGGTCGGCGCAAGGGGACCGCGGAACTCGTCCGACGTCGTGCTGGCCGTGCCCACACAAACGAGCTAGGACGCAACCTGCATGGAATACACCGAGCTGTCGGCCTACGAACTGCCCGCCGGAAGGGTGACGTCCTGGACGCCACGAGCCGACGCAGGCCGCTGGCAGCAGGACCCGCGAGAGCTGTCTCCGGGGCATGAGGCGCACCTGCGCGACTCCGAGCCGGGCTCGTGGATCGGGTCCGTGCTGCGTGTGCCCGGACCGTACGAGCCGGAGCCGCTGCGCCGCGCGATCCACGCCTGGGTGAGCCGCCACGAGGTGCTGCGCACCACCGTCACGCGGCACGGCGACCAGGGCTGGCGGCGCGTGACGGCGCCCGCGGAGGCCGTGGCGATCAAGGACCTGGTGGTCGGCGACCTGACCGCCGGCCAGGTCGCGGCGCTCCTGCCCAGCCTGCTCGCCGACGTCTCGCCCACCGCGTGGCCGCACTGCGTCATGGCGAGCGTCGTGCCGGCGCTTGCGCCCGGCGACGGCGGCGCAGTGGCTGACGGGGAGCCGGGCGACGGCGTGGCGGGCGACGGCGAGCCGGGCGACGGCGTGGCGGGCGACGGCGTGGCGGGCGACGGCGTGGCGGGCAACGGCACCCCGGCCGACGGCGTCCCGGGCGACCAGGGCTTCGTGCTCGCCTTCGGCGCCGACCACTCCGTGATGGACGCCTACTCCCAGCTCCTGTGGTTCGAGGAGATGGTCTCGCTGTACGACGCCGCGCGCCGCGGCGTGCCCGACGCCGAGCTGCGCGCGCTGGAGGTCGGCTCCCACGTGGACTTCTCCGCCGAGGACCGCAAGCTCGCCATGACGCTCGCCGCCGACGGCGAGCCCGTGCGCCGCTGGCTCGACTTCCTCGGGCCCGACGCCGCCTTCCCGCACTACTCCGGCATCACCCGCCCCGCCACCGACGCCGCCGAGGCGGCCCGTCCGCAGGCGTCCCGGTCGGCGTGGCTGGCCACGGTCGACCAGGTGGACGACCTGAGCGGCCGGAGCAGGGCCCGCGGTGCCTCCGCCCAGTCCGGGGTGCTGGCCGCGTTCGCCCACGCCGCGCGCCGGGTGCACGGGCTCGACCGGCTGCGGTTCGTGCTGCCGATGCACACCCGGTACGCGCCGCAGCACGCCGCCGCCGTCGGCTGGTACGTGGGGCTGTGCCCCGTGGACCTCGACCTCGACGGTGTGGACCCGGTGCTGCGCGACGTGGACGCGGGCCAGGACGGGCAGGCCTGCGTGATCGACGGCAACGCCCTGACCGACACGGTCGAGCGCGTGCACGCAGCGGTCTTGGCGGGCAAGCACCTGGTGCGGTACTCGTTCGCGCGCATCGCGGAGCTCGGCGGCATCACCGACAGCCCGCACTTCGCCGTCTCGTACGTGGACACTCGGTTCGTGCCGGGCGCCGAGCGCTGGACCTCCTGGGACGCCAGGACCCTGCGCAGCCCCGCGTACGGCACCGACGAGCTCTACCTGTGGTTCCTGCGCACCCACGACGGTCTCAACGTGTCCACCCGCTACCCGGACACCCCCGCGGCGCACGCCGCGCTGGACGACCTCATCGAGGAGCTGCGCTGCTACTTCCGGGCCTTCGGGTCCGCCGACATGAAAGAGGCAGTCGCATGATCCTCGGTGCCATGGGCACATGGTCCCCACGCCCCGGACAGGTGCTGCACGTCCGGCCGACGGCGGCGGCGCTCACCGCGGCGGAGCAGGCCCCGGTGGACCCGGGACCGCCGTCGTTCCTCCAGGGCGACCACCTGTGCGCCTACGCGGCGCGCCGGGCGTCCGGCGGGCGGCACCGGGCCTGGACCGGCACGGCGACCGACCTCGACGGCACGTTCGACGGGGCGGCGCTCGCCCGGGCGCTGACCCGGCTGGTGCGCCGGCACGAGGGCCTGCGCACCTGGTTCGACGTCGACGCCTGCGCCGACGGCGGCGAGCCGGTGCGGCACCTGGTCCCAGCGGACGTCGTCGGCTTCGAGGTGGTCGAGGTTCCGGCGTTCTCGCCGGTGCCGGGCCTCCCGTGGGACGAGTGGGTGACCACCCACCTCACCACGACGTTCGACGCCGCGTGCCGCCCCGACTCGTGGGCGCCGTTCGCGCTCGGCGCCGTGGTCGCGGACGACGGGTTCGGCCTGTTCTGGGGCTGCGACCACGCGTTCACCGACGGCGCGTCGCAGCTCATGGTGCTCAGCGAGATCGAGGAGCTGTACGCGCAGGAGCTGGTAGGAAGGCCGGACGGCGCCGAGGCACCGGAGCCCACGCCCGATACTGCCGGGTCGTTCCTCGACCACGCGAAGGCGGAGCACGCCCTCGCCGCCGCGACCCCCGCGGACGCCCCCGAGATTCGCGCCTGGGCCGACGCCGTCGCCGCGCACGGCGGCCGTCTGCCGCGCTTCGCGCTCGACCTCGGCCTGCCGCCCGGCGAGAACGCGCCGGTGCGGATCCGGTCCACGACCCTGCTCGACGCCGACGGCGTTGCCCGGCTCGAGGAGCTAGCGGCCGCGCACGGCGCGCGCTTCACCGGGGCGGTGTTCGCCGGACTCGCGCTCACGGACGCCCGGCTGACCGGCGCCACCGACTGGTTCGGCGTCACCGTCGTGGGCTCGCGCGGACCCGGGTTCGAGACCACGCAGGGCTGGCTGTGCAACTTCGCGCCGGTCACGTTCTCGCTGTCGGACGGCGGGGCGGCTGACGGTGCGGTGGCCGGCGGCCGGATGGCTGATGGCGCTGCCGGCGGCGGAACGCCGTCCTTCACGGACGTGCTGCCCGCGGCGAACGCGGCCTTCCGGCAGGCCAGGAAGGTCGCGAGGGTCCCGGTGCACGCGGCGCTCGGCGTGATGCTGGCCGAGGGCGTCCTCGACCCCGCCTCCCTCGGCAGCCCGCAGCTCATCAGCTACCTGGACCTGCGGCGGTTCCCCGGTGCGGGCCGCCCCGCCTACGACCGCGGCCTGCACTTCACGGGCGAGGGCCGCACCGCGAACGCCTCCCTCTGGGTGAACCGCGACGACGAGCGCCTCTACCTCGTCATGCAGACGCCGGACACCCCGGTGGCACAGGCCGCCGTCGACCGCTACCTCGCCGAGGTGACGGCCACGTTCGAGGCGGCAGTCGGCGCGTCCCGGGTGCCTGGGGTGGGCGAGTCCGGGCTGGACCGGGCTGAGCTGTACCCGGCTGAGTCGGGCGACGCCGAGGCTGGGCCAGGCGAGGCTGAGGCCGGGCCGGACGGAGCCCGAACGGGCGCGAGCACGGACGAACGCCTGGAGGCGGCCGGTGCGGGTCGTCTCGGCTGACCTCTGGGAGCCGGCGCCCGGCCAAGTATTCACGTGGGACGTCCTGCCGGGGGCGGGCCCAGCGCCCGTGCCGGCGTCGCTGACCTACAACCAGCGCAACCACCTCCTGGGGGCCGCCACCGGCGAGCCGAGCGTGTGGATCACCGCGGCGTTCGACGTCGACGGCCCCGTCGCCACCGATGCGCTGGAGGGGGCCTTCCGGGACCTGGTGGCGCGGCACGCGAGCCTGCGGGTGGAGGCGGTCCGCCGGCGGGGCGGCCCCGACCTGGTGCGGCACGCGCCCGACGGGCTGGTCTGGCTGCGGCAGGACGGCCCCGTCACCCGCACGGTCGAGGCCACCCGCGAGCATCTGGTCGCTGAGCTCGGCCGGCGGTGCGCGCCGTTCGGCTACCCGGCGTTCCTGCCGGCCGCGATCAGCCGCCCGGACCGGTCCACGATCGTGCTCGGCATGGACCACCTGCACACCGACGCCTGGTCCACCACCGTCGTCGTCGACGAGCTGGCCGCCTTCTACGACGCGCGTAGCCGGCGCGGCGCGGCGGAGCCCGCCGTCGCCCTGGCCGGAACGGTCACGGCCGGGGTCGCGACCGTCGCGGCCCCGACGCGCGCGCCGCGGACGGCACTCGCCCCGGCAGTCCTTGCTCGGGCCGCTGTGGTTCGGGCCACCGAGGCCCCGGCTCTTGTGGCCCCGGTCACCGAGGCTCCGTCCACTGGTGCACCATCCACCGGTGACTGGTCCATAGGCGCTCCGGCTGCCGTAGCTCCGGCTGCCCTGGCTCGGGCGGTGGTGACTCCGGCGGTTACGGGTCCAAGAGGCCTGGCCCCGACAGCCCCGGCGTCCGACAACGCACCCCGCCCCACGACGGCCGCGGTTCCGGACCTGCCGGCGGACGAGCAGGTCGAACCGCCGACTGGCCCGGCGCGCGTCGGCGCGGACGACCCCCGCCTCGCCGCCTGGCACGGCTTCCTCCGCGACCGCGGCTGGGCGCTTCCCACGTTCCCCCTGCCGCTCGGCGTGCCCGGCGGCGTGCGGGTGCCGCAGCGCACGGTCGTGCTCCCGCTGGCCGACGCCGCTACCGCTGACGCCGTCGCCGCACGCGCCAGGTCGGCCGGCGCGTCGACGTCGGCGGCGGTGCTGGCGACGCTCGCCGGAGCCGTCGCCGACCTCGGCGGCCCCGCCGTCCTGGAGACGCTCCTGCCCGTGCACACCCGAGGCGACGCCGCCGCGCGCCGGGCCATCGGCTGGCACACGACCACCGTGCCGCTGCGGATCGAGGCCAACGCCGTGGGCGCCGCTGACGTCGGTGGGGTCACCGATACTGCCCTGGCCACCACCGGTAAGGCCCTACGGGCCGCGCGCGAGCTGTCGGCAGTGCCGCTCGAACAGGTGGTGGAGTCGCTGCCGAGCCCGCTGCGGTTCCCGCGCGTGGACATCTTCCAGGTGTCCTACCTCGACTACCGGCGACTCCCCGGCCACGCGGCCGCCGCCGGACGGCGGGCGCACCACATCTCGGCCGCGACCCGGGCCGATGACCTGCAGCTCTGGGTCTCCCGCACCGACGACGGCGTGGCCGTGCGCGCCCGCATGCCCCGCACCCTGGTGGCGGTCGAGACGATCGATCGACTCCTGAACCGCTGGACGGAGCGCCTGATGGGCCTGACGACTGGCTGACGTGCTCTGGACGCTGCGAAAAGTTACAGAAAGTGTATCGATCTGCAGTATGAAGAGCGGCGCAGAGTCCGCACTTTCGCACGAGGTCGGCAGTTGGCATCGAGATCGGCACAGGCCTGGACCGATCTCGATGCCAACTGCCGACCTCGCAGAGCTAACTGCCGACCTCGCGGGATGAGCCGCCGACGCCGCCGGCTCAGGCCCCCGCCGGGACCATCCGGTCGGCGCCGCCCGTGAGCTGGGCCGCGTCGTCGGCGATGCCGCCGCCGAGGCTCGGCATCATCGTGGTGAGCTGCGGCTTCCACTCGGCGTACTGGGCGGGGAAGCAGCGCTCCAGCAGGCCCGTCATCGCCGCGACGGCGGTCGAGGCGCCCGGGGAGGCACCCAGCAGGCCGGCGATCGTCCCGTCCGACGACGCGACGACCTCGGTGCCGAACTCCAGCACGCCGCCCTTGCCCTTGACCCACTTGATCACCTGGACGCGCTGGCCGGCGACGATCTTCTCCCAGTCGCCGGGCTGCGCCGTCGGCATGAAGCGCTGCAGCTCGTGGAACTTGGTCTCCGGCGCGGCGGCGAGCTGGCCCACCAGGTAGCCGGTGAGGTCGAGGTTCTTCACGCCGGCGCCCAGCATCGAGAACACGTTGTGCAGGCGCAGGGAGGTGATCAGGCCCAGGTACTTGCCCTTCTTGAGGTACTTGGGGCTGAACCCGGCGTAGGGGCCGAACATGAGGTAGCTCTTGCCGTCCACGATGCGGGTGTCCAGGTGCGGCACGGACATCGGCGGCGCGCCGACGTCGGCCTTGCCGTACACCTTGGCGTGGTGCTGGGCGACGAGCTCGGGGTTGGCGGTGCGCAGGAACTCGCCGGAGATCGGGAAGCCGCCGTAGCCACGCGCCTCCTTGATGCCAGAGGCCTGCAGCAGCGGCAGCGCGCCACCGCCCGCGCCCACGAAGACGAACTTCGCCGTGACGGTGCGGCGGAGGGTCGCAGCGTTCCAGGACCGGTCCCGCAGGGTGAGGCGCCAGCGGCCGTCCCGCAGCTTCTTGAGGCCCTTGACCTCCTGGTTCACGTGCAGCTCCGCGTTGTTCGCGGTCGCGAAGCCGATCAGCTTCTTGGTGAGCGAGCCGAAGTCGACGTCCGTGCCCGCGGCGGCGCGGGTGGCGGCGATCGGCTCGTCGGCGTCACGGTCCAGGGTCATCAGCGGGGCCCACTGCCCGATGACGGCGGGGTCGGAGCTGAACTCCATGTCGCTGAACAGCGGGTGGCCGCTGAGCGCCTCGTAGCGCCGGCGCAGGAAGTCGACGTTGTCGGCGCCGCGCACGAACGTCATGTGCGGCGTGACGTTGATGAAGTCCGTGCCCTCCATCAGGCCGGCGGTGAGCAGGTGGTTCCAGAACTCGCGCGAGGTGTGGAACTGCTCGTTGATCTTCACCGCCTTGGAGATGTCCACGGAGCCGTCCGCGCGCTCCGGCGTGTAGTTCAGCTCGCAGAGCGCGGAGTGCCCGGTACCCGCGTTGTTCCACGGGTTGGACGACTCCAGCGCGACCTCGTCGAGTCGCTCGTAGATCCCGATGCGCCAGGTGGGTTCGAGGATCGTGAGCAGCGCGCCGAGGGTGGCGCTCATGATCCCTCCGCCGATCAGCGCGACGTCTACCTCATCGGAGGGACGGGGGGCGCTCTGGTGGTAAGAAGTCACGGCTAGAACGATAGCGGGCTTGTGAAAAGCGGAACGAGCGCTGTGGCACGAATCACGTGACCTGTTCCGTGACCTCCCTCACGCCCGCCGCCCGCCCCGCCCGCACACCGCGTTCACCTCGCCGGGGCGCACCGTGTCACCTCGCCGGCGCGGCGGACGGCCAGGGCCCGAGCTCGGGCAGGTCGCCCGCCAGCGGCGTCGCCGGCACGCGTCCGGCCAGCCAGGCGACGACGTCGCGCGGGTCGCCCTCGACGTCGTCCACGGACATGCCGTCGGGCAGCCGGACGGCGAGGAACTCCCGCAGGTGGGCGCACAGGGCGTCGTCCCACGTGTCGTAGCCCCACGCCTGGGACGTGCCGGCGAGGGCGTCGACCGAGTGGATCCGCACCTCGCGCCACAGGGCGAGGGCGCAGCCCGACAGTGGTCCGCCGCGGTAGCCGCTCGGGGCGGCCCAGAGCGGCGAGCCGAGCTCGGGCCAGGCGCCGGCCAGCTCTGCGCGCAGGTCGGTCAGGACGGCGAGGTGCTCGGCGACCGTCCGGCCCGAACCGGCCTCGATCTCGGCGTTGCGGGCGTCCTGGCTCGCGTAGACGGGCACCACCTCACCGCGCCCGGCCGCCCGCGCCTGCCGGAGCATCGCACCGCCGACGCCCGCGATGTGGGACAGCACGTGCCCGCGGGTCCAGCCCGCCAGGGGCGACGGTTCGGCGAGGTCGTCGTCGGTGAGCTGCCCGACGGCCGCCAGGAGCGCGTCCAGCCCGGCCGCCGAGTCGGCCAGCGCGTGGGGGATCGGGTCGGTGCTGGTGCTCGTGGTGGTGGTCACGGGGGAGTCCTTTCGTCGGGTGTGGCTGTCGGACGCACAGGTCACCCGGGTGATCGGTACGTCTGACACGTGAAAAGGGGCGGGCTCAGGGCCACAGCAGGCCGGTGGACCAGCCGGTGGCCTCGGCCCGGTACACCAGGCGGGCCTGCGGGCCGTCGTCCGGCTGCTGCCAGAACTCGACCTCGGTCGGAGCCAGGGCGTACGCGGTCCAGTCCGGGGCGGCCCGGCTCGGGTCCGCCGTGACGGCGCGCAGCGCCTCGGCGAAGGCGCGCTCGTACTCCACCCGCGAGGAGAGCGGTTCGCTCTGGTGGTTCACCAGGCCGGCGGCGCGGGAGAGGTCGGGGCGCGCGAGGAAGTCCGCCTGGCTCGCCTCCTGCCCCGCCGGCGCCGCGCTGCCCGTCACCTTGACCTGGCGGCCCAGCTCCGGCCACAGGAAGGTCATCGCGGCGTGCGGGTTGGCCGCCAGGTCGCGGCCCTTCGGGCTTGTGGACTGCGACGCGAACCACCACCCGTCCGCCGTCACGTCCTTGAGGAGCAGCGTGCGCGCGTGGACGTGGCCTGCGGCGTCGGCGGTGGAGAGGGTCGCCGCGTGCGGGAGCAGGGCGCCGGCGTCGATCGCCTCGTCGATCCAGGTGACGAACAGCTCGTGCGGGGTGGGCGGGACCGCCTCCGTGTCGAAGTCCGCGAGGCCGGGCCGGGGGAAGGTGGGCAGCGCGCGCAGGCGCTCGCGGAAGGTCACGCGTCCTCCTGGGCTGTCAGCAGGCCGACGAAGCCGCGCACCGCGGCGGCGAGCGCGTCCGGGTCCTGGGTGGCACGTGCCAGGACGTACCCGCCCTGGATGATCGCGACGGCGGCGTGCGCGCGGTCGCGGGCGGCGCCGTCGGGCAGACCGGTCTCGCGGAAGATCTCGGTGACGACGCCGAGCAGCCGCACGAAGTAGGCGGTGACGACGGTGCGCAGGCCGTCGTCGTCCATCACCGCCTGGTCGGAGGTGAGGCGCCCGATCTTGCAGCCGGCCAGGGCGTCGCGCGGCCGTTCGAGGTAGGCGACCAGGCGCTCGACCGCGGGGGAGTCGCTGCCGAGCGTGCGCATCGCCCGGGCGAGCGCGTCGTCCACGGTGGCGCCGACGGCGGCGACGGCGAGGTCGTGCTTGGTGGGGAAGTGGTGGTACAGGCTGCCCTGTCCGACGCCGGCCGCCCCCAGCACCGCGCGCGGGCTCGTGGCCCCGACGCCCTGTGCGGCGAAGAGTTCCTGCGCGGCGCCGACGAGGCGGTCGCGTGCGGTGGTCGTGCTCATGGGCCGCACCATACCTACCTCCAGGTATGGTCGGCAACCGAGACGTCTCCCGTTGCGCCGGGTACGGGCTGGTCAGAGCAGCGTGAGCACGCCGAGCACGCCCACCGCCAGGGCCAGCGCGAGCGAGACGGCGATCAGCACGGAGTGCACGGTGAGGAACCGGGTGGCCCGGCCGTCGGCGTCGCGCGAGCGGGGGTCGGCGACGATGCGCTGCCAGAACCGCGGCCAGATGAGCAGGTTCCACGCGGCGGTGACGATCAGGACGACGGACCAGGCAACCGGGATGTTCACGTGCCCCAGTATGAGCCCGCCGGCGAGGCGGCCTGCGTCAGAAGCGGCCTGCGTCAGAGGAGGCTTGTGTCAGAAGTAGTCGCGGACGTGCACCTGGCGGCCCGCGAACAGCGCGGTCAGGACGGCGTCGTGGCCGCGCGGCCCGGTCAGGTGGCCGGCGATCCGCAGGTTCGCCGCCGACTGCGCGCCCGCGTACAGCAGGGCGAGCCCGTTCGGGCTGAGCACCGGCCGCTCGTGGTGCGCGTCCTCGACGGCGACGGCGTCGCGCTCGAGGTGCGTGCCGCCGTCGGACACCGTGAGCGTCCAGGCGCCGGTGAGGTCGGCCGCGCCGCGGACGGCGAACGGGACCCGCGCGCCCTCCAGCGGCGACTCCAGGCCGCCCAGCGCCCCGGCCACGTCCAGGATCCGCAGCATGTAGGGGTGGGCCGAGTGCACCGTCGAGGTGAGGTCGGGCAGCACGAGCCACGCGGGGTCGAGGCCCGACGTCGAGACGCGCGCCGTGCCGACCACCGTCGAGAAGCTGCCGATCGTGCGCCACAGGGCGCGGGCGGCGTCGGGTGTCAGGGCGATGAGGTCGTCGATCTCCATGACCGTCGTGGCCGGTGTGAACCCCTCGCCGCGGTTCCAGCTCGCGAAGCCGACCACGTCGCCCGTGCCGCGCGCGGAGTCGTCGGTCGGGCCGTCGGCGGAGACGGCGAGGGTGACGCCCGAGTAGTCGGCGAAGAACTTCTCCGGCGGCGTCCAGAACGGCTTCTCCGCGCGCGAGATCGGCCCGTTCTGCGCCGCGGCCCACGCGCGGTGCACCGCGACCACGGCGTCGAAGTCGGCAGTGGTCGCCCTGCGGGTCGTCACGCCGGTGGGCGGTGCCACGCGGTTCAGGTTCTGCAGCGGGACGTCGACGTCGTCGAACGAGCCGATCACCTCGTACCCGAGCCCGCGGTAGATGCCTGGCGCGCTCGGGTAGAGGGTCGAGATGGTCTCGCCCCCCTCGCGGGCCTCGTCGAGGGCCGCGGCGAAGAGGCGCGCGAGATGGCCGGAGCCGCGTCGCTCCGGCTCCACGGCGACGCCGGCGACACCCGCCGTCGGCACCTGCGTGCCGTGGAACCACGACGTGAACCCGTAGACGCGCAGCCGGGCGGCGAGGCCGTCGCCGTCGAACGCGCCCCACTCGCGGAAGCCGGACGCCTCCCACTCCTCGCGGGTCGGGACGGTGGCGCCCGTGGCGGGCATGCCGAACGCCTCGCCGCCCAGGCGGGTGTAGTCCGGCTGGTCTGCGTACTCGACGGGGCGCACGGTGAGGCTCATGCAGGTGACCCTAGGCAACTCGGGGCCGGACCTGCGAGCCCAAATCCGGGCCGGTCTCAGTCGCCGAAGTAGGCCACCTCGTCCTCGGCGGGGTGCGGGCGCACCAGCGGCGTGCGCGTGACCTCGAGCGGCTCCGGCGTGAGCAGGCCCTGCAGCTCGGCGTCGGCCGTGCGGTTGCCGGGGGCCAGGCCGTCGTCCGCCACCAGGTCGCGCTGGAAGAGGACGGCGTCGCGCCACTCGCCGAGCTTCCAGCCGATCTTCTCGAACGAGCCCGCGCGGTGGAAGCCTGCCGCCTCGTGCAGCGCGATGGCGGGGTCGTTGGGCAGCACGATGCTGGCGACGACGCGGTGGTACCCGCGGCGCGCGAGCCGCGCCAGGAGCGCCTCGTACAGGGCGCGGCCGCCGCCGCGCCGCTGGTGGTCGGCGGCGACGTACACGTTGGTCTCGAGCGTCCAGCGGAACGTCGGACGGTCGGCGAACGGCTTGGCGTAGGCGAAGCCGACCACGGTTCCCTCGGTCTCCAGCACCAGCCAGGTCTCCCGGCCGAAGAACCGCTCGATGCGGCGCGTCATCTCGCGGGAGTCCGGTGGGCGGGTCTCGAAGGTGGCCGCCGAGTCGGCGACGAAGGGGGCGTAGATGGCGGCGCAGGCTGCGGCGTCGTCGGGTGTCGCGACGCGGACGATGCTGTCCATGCCCGGATCCTGCCGTGTGCCGCGCGGGCGGGACGATCGCAGGGCGGAATTGACGGGGGTGGGGCTAGCGGGTAGGTCGGGTTGCGTCTGGGTGGCGGCGGGCCGGGGGCCGGCCATGTGGTCGGCAGAATGTCAGGTGATCGGTATTCCGAGTTGCCGATCACCTGACATTCTGCCGATCACAAGGGCGGGTGCCGCGGGGCGGGTGCGCGCGGGCGGGGGGCGGGTTGCGTCTGGGCGGGGGTGGTCAGCCCGGGTCGGTGGTGGGTGGGGCGTCGCCGAGGCCGGGCGTGAGGTCCTTCTGCAGGCGCATGACGTCCCGCCACTGGCCGTGCTTCCACCCGATCTTGCGGAAGGTGCCGACCACCTCGAACCCCAGCGCGACGTGCAGGCCGAGGCTGGGGTCGTTCGGGAGGGCCAGCCCGGCCACGAGGCGGCGGACGCCGCGTTCGGCGAGCCGGTCGAAGAGCGCCTCGTACAGCGCCCGGCCCGTGCCGGTCCTGCGCCGGCCCGCCTCGAGGTAGACGCTGGTCTCCGCGGCCCAGCGGTACGCCTCGCGCGGCGAGTACGGCGCCCCGTACGCGAAGCCGACGACGTCCTGCCCGCCCGGCTCCTGCGCGACGAGCCACGCGTGGTGGGCCGAGCAGCTCGTGATGCGGTGGGCCATCTCCTCGGTGCTCGGCGGTTCCGACTCGAAGCTGATGTGCGTGTGCCGCACGTAGAAGCCGTAGATCTCCGCGCACGCAGCGGCATCGTCCGTGGTCGCGGGCCGGATCGTCCGTTCCATCGGCCGATCGTGCCTGATTTTCGGCCAGGGGTGAAGTTGTCGGCGCGTGCGGGGCGACTGTCAGTGGCTGGGCATAGCGTGAGGCCCGTGACAACGCTGCAGAGACGGGTCCTCCTCGTCGCCATCCTCGGGTCCTTCGTATCGTTCCTCGACAGCACGGTGGTCAGCGTCGCGCTGCCGGCCATCGCCGACGAACTCGGCGGTGAGGGCCCGGCGGGGCTGGCCCTGCAGCAGTGGGTGGTGGACGCCTACCTCGTGACCCTCGGCGCGCTGATGCTCGTCGCCGGCTCGGTGTCGGACGTCTACGGACGGCGTCGCGTGCTGGTCGCGGGGCTCGTCGGGTTCGGGGTCGCCTCGATCCTGTGCGCGCTGGCGCCGACCGGCCCGGTGCTCGTCATCGCCCGCGCCTTGCAGGGAGTCGCGGGCGCGCTGCTGGTGCCGAGCTCGCTGGCCCTGATCGTCGCGACGTTCAACGGTGAGGCGCAGGCGCGCGCGATCGGCCGCTGGACCTCGTGGACGACCGCCGCGATGGTGGTCGGCCCGTTCGTCGGCGGCATGCTGGTCGACTTCGTGTCGTGGCGCTGGGTGTTCTGGATCAACGTGCCGGTCATCGCGCTGACCCTCTGGCTGCTGCGCGGGGTCCCCGCAGCGGAGGGTGAGCCCGGGCGGCGGGTCGACGTCCCCGGTGCGACGCTGGCCGCGTTCGGCCTCGCTGGCGTGGTGTTCGGGCTGATCGAGGGGGAGCGGCTCGGGTGGACCTCACCGGGCGTGCTGATCCCCGTCGTCGTGGGTGCGGTGCTGCTCGCGGCGTTCCTGGTCTACCAGCGCAGGGCGGCGGACCCCATGCTGCCGCTGCGCCTGTTCGCGGCGCGCAACTTCGCCTGGGGCAACCTGGCCACCACGGCGATCTACGGGGCGCTGTCGCTGGGCGGCTTCGTGATCACGCTGTTCCTGCAGCAGGTCGCCGGGTACTCGGCTACCTGGTCCGGCGTGGCGCAGCTCCCGACGACGGTCGCGATGATCGCGCTGTCCGCCTGGTTCGGCACCCTCGCGGGCCGGTACGGGCCGCGGCTGTTCATGACGGTGGGACCCATCGTGGCGGCCGGCGGGTTCCTCCTCATGCTCGCGATGGACGAGACCGCCTTCTACCCCACGCAGGTGCTGCCCGGTCAGCTCGTGTTCGGGCTGGGCCTCTCGATCACGGTGGCCCCCCTGACGGCGGCCATCCTCGGCGCGGTCCCCACGCAGGACGCCGGCATCGGCTCGGCGGTGAACAACGCGGTCGCGCGTGTGGCCGGGCTGGTGACCGTCGCGTTCGCCGGCATCATCACCGGCGGGGTGCTCGACGTCGCCTCGTTCCACCGGGCGCTCCTGGTGACAGCGGCCCTGCTCGTGCTCGGCGGGCTGCTGTCGCTCGTCGGCATCCGGAACGTGCGCGGGGTGGATTCCGACGCGACCCTGGTCAAACCTAGTTAGGTGTGCCTAACCTCAGTTCATGGCATACAAAGGGCTCAGAGCCGTCGACCCGCACGTGGTCATGGCCGAGGTGATCAAGACCAAGCGCGTCACACCGAACATGATGCGCGTGACCCTCGGCGGTGACGAGCTCGCCCGGTTCACGCCGGCCGGCTACGACCAGTGGTTCCGCCTCTTCCTGCCCCGCCCCGGCCAGGACATGCTGCGGCTGCCCACGCGCACGTCGGCCCTCTGGTACGCCGAGTACCTGGCCACCCCGAAGGTCAAGCGACCCTGGGTGCGCAACTACACCGTGCGCGCCGCGCGGCCCGACCTGAACGAGCTCGACATCGACTTCGTGCTGCACGCGGGGGGCGACGACGCCGACGGCGCTGCCGGCCATGGCGCTTCTGATCATGGCGCTGCCGGCCGTGGCTCTGCTGACCATGGCTCCGGGCCGGGGGCCGGCTTCGCCCAGGGGGCCGACCGGGGCATGCGCGTCGGCCTGCTCGACCAGGGCGTCGCCTACAACCCCCGGCACGAGCACGACTGGACGCTCCTGATCGCCGACGAGTCGGGGCTGCCCGCCGTCGCGGGCATCTGCGAGTCGCTCCCCGGCGACGCCCGCGGCATCGCGGTCATTGAGGTGCCCACGGCAGAGGACAAGCAGGAGCTGCGCGCGCCGTCCGGCATCGAGCTGCGGTGGGTGGTGCGGTCCGACGCCGACCCGCACGCCGTCCCCGGCCAGGCCGCGCTCGCCGAGCTGCGCGGCCTGGACCTCGGGGGCCACGCGGGCGAGGTGTACGCCTTCGCGGTCGGCGAGTCGTCGCTGGCCACGGGCGCGCGCCGGCACCTGGTAGGCGAGCGCGCCGTCCCGAAGGCGCACGTGGACTTCGTAGGCTACTGGCGCCACGGCAAGGCATCCCCTGGCTGAGCGGGCCGGGGGTCGGCCGTGTGATCGGCAAAATGTCAGGTGATCGGTATTCCGAGTTGCCGATCACCTGACACTTTGCCGACCACGCGGGCGGGCGGAGCCGGGTGGGGCATCCACGGGTGGGCGTCCACGGGTGGGGGCCCACGGGTGCGCGCGGGCGGGTGCGCACGGCGGGTGCGCACGGGTGGGGGCCCGCGGGCGGGCGGGAGTTGGGGGTACAGGGGCGGGCGGAGGGGGCGGCGGGTGGCGGTTGCGTCCGGGAGATTTGTGGTCGGGGCGGGTGGGCCTGCGGTTACGGGTTTCCGCGGGAACGAGTTCGACCACAGGTGTGGATTTTCGGCGTTCGTGCACAGATGGTGCGTCGGCGGGCCCGCAGGCATCCCCGAATGCGCGACCGGGGCTGAATGAACGAATCGGGGATAGTCCTTGCCCGCGACAACGACAGAGAGGCGTTGCGCCGTGCGCTGCGCGACAACCGGGTGGAGAAGATCCGCTGGGGCGCCTACCGCAGTCGACGGGCAACGGCCGGCGACCGGTTCCAGGTCGCGGCAGCCCTTGCTCTCGCGCGCACGACGGCGGTGGCGGCCCAGCTCCGCAACGCGTGCGTGAGCCACGAGTCGGCAGCGCTCCTGCACGGGTTGCGGCTGTGGCAGCTACCGGGCAGCGTCCATGTGATCCAGGAGTACCGGGCGTCGTCGGCGTCGGCCCGCGATATCTCGCGGCACCGCCTGACGCTCGCCGACGAAGAGCGGACCGTGGTCGACGGCGTGGCGACGACGAGCCTGGTGCGGACGGTCGCCGACTGCTGCACTTCCCTGCATCCGCTGCTCGCGCTCGTCATCGCGGACCATGCGCTCGCGCTCGGGATGGATCGAGCGGCCGCCCTCACGTCGGTGGGGGCTCGGCGTGACCCGCGTGGCCGTCGTCGGGCGAGACTCGTGCTGGAGCTGGCGGACGGCGGCGCGGAGTCGGCGTGGGAGACGTGGCTGCGCTATCTCGTCCTGCGGGCCGGCCTGCCTCGTCCGGTCACGCAGCTCCGGGTGCGCACGCCCCACGGCGAGTTCCGGGCCGACCTGGGCTGGGAGGCGTTCAGGCTGCTGGCCGAGTTCGACGGTCGGGTCAAATACGTGCGCGGTGCGCTCGGTCCCGGGCACGACGCCGACAGTGCGCTGTTCGACGAGAAGCGCCGCGAGGACTATCTCCGGGAAGAGCGCTGGGGAGTCGTGCGCGTAACGTCATCGGACACCCCCACCCAGGCCCTAGCACGGCTCCTCAACCACATCCCGGACACAGCCCGGGCAGCTCTCCGCCCCCTCCGCGACCTCCCACCCCCTCCGACCGGGTAAGAACCCGTGTGGTCGGCAAAATGTCAGGTGATCGGTAACTCGGAATGCCGATCACCTGACATTCTGCCGACCACACGAAATCTGGTTGGCCCGTGGGCGCCCGTGTGTCAGGGTCCCGGAGTGGCTTCCTTTGTCTCGCATGTGACCGTGGACTGTGGCGACGCCTATTCGCTCTCCGAGTGGTGGAAACCCGTGCTCGGGTACGAGGACGTGCCCGGCGACCCCAATCTGCCGGGGCACGACGAGTGCATGATCAGTGATCCGGCGGGCACGGGCGTGAACATCCTGTTCGTCGAGGTGCCGGAGGGCAAGACGGTCAAGAACCGGCTGCATCTGGACCTGCGCCCGCGCGCCGACCTGCGGGACACCGAGATCGAGCGGGTGACCGCGCACGGCGCCACGGTCGTCGCCGACCGCCGCGGGATCTACGGGCCCGGCTCCGGCTGGGTGGTGCTCGCCGATCCCGAGGGCAACGAGTTCTGCATCCTGCGCTCGACCGCCGAGGTCGAGGCGGCCGGGCAGTCCGCGCCCGCCAATCCGGCCGAGCGGGCCGACGCGTGAGCGGCTGGGACGTCCGGCCCGAGCAGCCCGAGGACTTTGCGGCGATCCGGGCGGTGCTGATCGCGGCCTTCGGCGACGAGGAAGTCGCCGACGGGGTCGAGCGGATCCGCGAGTCGTGGATCTACCGGCCCGCGACGTCGCTGGTCGCGGTGGCCGACGGCGAGGTGGTCGGCTGCGTCATGATCACCGGCTGCACCGTCACCCACAGCACCGGCGAACGCACGGCGGCGATGCTCACCCCGCTGGCCGTCAGCCCCGACCGGCAGCGGCGCGGCATCGGAGCCGCCCTGGTCCGTGCGGCGCTCGCGGGTGCCGAGGCGGCGGGCGAGCCCTACGTGGTGCTGGAGGGCAGCCCGGCGTACTACGGCGCGCTCGGCTTCGTCTCGGCCCGCGACCACGGGATCGAGATGCACCTGCCGGACTGGGCCCCGCCCGAGGCGGCCCAGGTCTACCTGCTCCCGACCTACGACCCGAACACCCCCACCCTGCGCGGCAAGATCACCTACCCACCGGTCTACGGCTGACCCGGGCGGAGCTCGCCAGGGTGGGCGGCGCCCGCGTAGTCGGCAGAATGTCAGGTGATCGGTACCCCGGAATGCCGATCACCTGACAGTTTGCCGACCACACGGGCCGCAGCGCCCCTTACACCCGGACGACCACCTTGCCGCGGGTGTGGCCCGTCTCGTTGGCTCGGTGTGCCTCCGCGGCGTCGGTCAGGTCGAAGACCTGGGCGAGCTCGACCGAGAGCTCGCCCGCGTCGAACAGGGCGGTGAGCGCGTCGAGGTCGGCCGTCGACGGGCGCACCCAGACGTACTGCCCGCCGTGCTCGCTGCGGGCGGTGGGGTCGGCGATCGAGGTGACCGTGCCGCCGTCGGCCAGGAGGCTGGTGGTGGAGGCGACGGCGCCGCCGCCCGCGAAGTCGAGGATCACGTCGACGCCGCCGGGCGCGAGCGTGCGGACGCGGTCCGTCAGGCCGTCGCCGTAGGTGACGGGCTCGGTGCCGAGGCCGCGCAGGAACTCGTGGTTCGCCTCGCTCGCGGTGCCGATGACGCGTGCGCCGCGGGCCCTGGCGATCTGCACGGCGAACGCGCCGACGCCGCCGGCCGCCGCGTGCACCAGCACGGTCTGACCCTCCTTGACGCCAGAACGCTGGATCGCCTGGTAGGCGGTGAGGCCCGCGAGCGGCACGGCCGCCGCCTCCTCGAAGCTCAGCGACGCCGGCTTGCGAGCCAGGGTGCGCACCGGCGCGGCGACGAGCTCGGCGAAGGTGCCGCCCTGCACGGTGTCCTTGCGCACGTAGCCGTAGACCTCGTCGCCCACCTGGAACTCGGGGGTGTCCAGGCCGACCTGCTCGACCACGCCCGCGACGTCCCAGCCCGGGATCGCGGGGAACTGCACGTCGATGACGCCCTCTAGCCGGCCCTCGCGGATCTTCCAGTCCACCGGGTTGACCGACGCCGCTCTGACCCGCACCACGAGGGTGTCGGGGCCGATGTGCGGGTCGGGCTGCTCGGTGAGCTCCAGGACGTCCGCGCTGCCGAAACGGGTGTAGGTGATCGCTCGCATACCGGCGACAACCGGCCCCGCGGACGCCGGTATTCCGGCGTGGCGCGGGCCCCGCCCAAACGGCCCGGCGCGAGCCCGCCCCGCCCGAGCCCGCCCCGGCGCGGTCCCGCCCGAGCCTGGCCCGGCGCCAGCCGCCCCGCTCGAACCCGCCCCGGCGTGGCGTGGCGCGGCCCGCCCGAGCCCGGCTCCGGCCGGCCCCAGCCCGGCCCGACCAGCTCAAACCCCGCCCGGCAGCTCCACCTCGACCTCCGCCGGCTCCTTGTCCGGCCGCCACCCCCGCCACACCGAGTGCCGCATCCGGCGCTCGCCCGACGCGCCGTCGGTGCCCTCTGCCCAGTCGGCGTACGTGACCTCCGCCACGAGCTTCGGGCTGACCCAGTGGGCGTCGGACGCGTCCTCCGCCGGCACGCCCACCACGCCCGGCGTCTTGCGTTCCATGCCCCGTAGCCGCGTGGTGATCTCGCGGCGCTCGCGCTCGGTGAAGCCCGTGCCGACGCGCCCGACGTAGCGCAGGTCGTCGCCGTCCGGCACCGCCATGAGCAGCGAGCCCATCACCGAGGCGTCCGCCCGGCCCGGGCGCCAGCCCGCGACGACGATCTCCTGCATCGCCTTGTGCTTGACCTTGAGCCACTCGCGCGACCGCCGTCCCGCGTAGGTGGAGGTGCGGCGCTTGGCGACGACGCCCTCCAGCCGCAGGGAGCGCGAGGTGCGCAGGGCGGCGTCGAGGTCGCCGTCGAACGCGGGCGGGAGGTGGACCGGGGCGTGCGGCGTGACGAGGGACTCCAGGAGCTCGCGCCGCTCGGTGTAGGGGCGGCCGGTGACGTCGTGGCCGTCGGCCACCAGGATGTCGAAGAGCATGAGGTCCACCTGGACGCGGGCCCGCGCGCGGGCGACGTCGCGCTCCTTGCGCAGGTTGGCGCGGAGCTGGAGGCGGCGGAAGTCGGGGCGGCCGTCGCGGTCGAGCGCGACGATCTCGCCGTCGAGCACCAGGGGGAACCGGTCGGCGTCGACCTGGCCCGCGAGCACGCCGAGCTCGGGGAACGTGACCGTGAGGTCCTGGCCGGAGCGGCTGATCAGGTGCATCGTCTCGGGGTCCTGGAGGTGGGCGAGGGTGCGGAACCCGTCCCACTTCATCTCGAACACCCAGTCGTCCGGTTCGGTCAGGTCGCCGGGTTCGGCGGCGGTCGCCAGCATGGGCCGTCGGCTGTCCGACGTCGGACCGGCGGCGTCGGCCGGCTCGTCCGTGCCGCGCCTGGTGCGGGTCTTCGGGCGGGCCGGCGGGGTGCCCTTGGGTGCCATGAGGTGGATCAGCCAGTTGTTCTCGGCGTCGCCGTGGCGGCCGCCGGTGCGGATCAGCGCCAGCCGCCGGGACCCGCGCCGGTCGGAGCGGAGGGTGACGATCACCTCGTCGTCGCGCCACTTCTCCAGGTCGTAGGTGCCGGAGTCCCAGATGGTGACCTCGCCCGCGCCGTACTCGCCCGCCGGGATGCTGCCCTCGAAGGAGCCGTACTCCAGGGGGTGGTCCTCGGTCTGGACGGCCAGGTGGTTCTTGTCCGGGTCGGTGGGCTCGCCGCGCGGGAGCGCCCAGCTCACGAGCACGCCGTCGTGCTCGAGGCGGAAGTCCCAGTGCAGGCGGCGGGCGTGGTGCTCCTGGATGACGAACGTGGCCTGCCCCGCCTCCCGGGCCGCTTCGGCCTGCGCGTCGGGGCCGAAGGGTTCGGGGGTCTTGGCCGGGTCGCGCTTGGCCCGGTAGGTCTCCAGCTTCTGGAAGGTGGCCATCCGCTCCGGCGTCGGCTCGAGGGCCGAGCGGTGCCCTTCCAGCAGCGGGGCGAGGAGGTCGCCGTCGGCCTCGACGCGTGCGAGCACCTCGTCGGGCGTGAGGTGGGCCAGCTTCGGGTCGTCCAGCTCAGCCCAGGTGCGGGGCGCCGCCACCCACGGCCGGTCGAGGCCGCGCAGGGAGTAGGGCGCGATGGTGGTCTTGCTCCCGTTGTTCTGCGACCAGTCGACCAGGACCTTGCCGGGCCGCAGGGTCTTGCTCATGTCGCTGACGACGAGGTCGGGGTGCTCGGACTCGAGGTAGCGGGCGAGCTCGTGCGCGACGGCGGACACGGCGTCCGAGTCGAGCCGGGTGTCGGCCGCCTTGCCGAGGGCCGCGTACAGGTGGATGCCCTTGGACCCGGACGTGACCGGGTACGGCTCCAGGCCCATACCCTGCAGGATCTCGCGGGCCCAGCGGGCGACCTGTGCGCACTCGGGCAGGCCGGCGCCCGGGCCGGGGTCGAGGTCGAGCACGAGGCGGTCCGGGTCGAGGCGTGCGCCCGTGCGGCCGAACTGCCACTGCGGGGTGTGCAGCTCGAGGGTCGCCGTCTGGCCCAGCCAGGTCAGCGTCGCCAGGTCGTTGACCAGCACGTAGTCGTTGGACGACTTCTTGTGCTGGATCGACCGCCGCTTGACCCAGTCGGGGGTGGAGGCGTCGAGGTTCTTCTGGAAGAACATCTGGCCACCGGTGCCGTCGGGCCAGCGTTTGCGCGTGGCCGGGCGGTTGGCGGCGTGCGGCAGCAGCACGGGCGCGACCTGCGCCAGGTAGTGCAGCACCTCGCCCTTGGTGGTGCCCGACGCCGGGTACAGCACCTTGTCGAGGTTGCTCAGGCGCAGGCGGTGCCCGTCCACGGTCACCATGTGCTGTGTGGTCGCCATCCCACCATCGTGCCGCCCGTCGTGGTCACCCGCCCGGTGTTTGTCTGCGTCGTCCTGAGTGCGGTGTCGAACTCGCGGCGGATACTCCGCTAGGCTCCGGCGCGTGATTTCGGACGACGCGTCGACTGACGTCTTCACAACACACCCGACGGCCGCCGAACGCGCCCCGGTCGGCCGTCCCGCACGGCTCACGGTCTACGGCGCCGAGTGGTGCCGCGACTGCCGGCGCAGCAAGGCGGTGCTCGACGTGCGGCGCGTGGACTACGACTACGTGGATCTCGTCGCCCACCCCGCCCGCGCCGACGAGGCCGAGGCGCTGACCGGGCGAAAGACCATCCCGGTCCTCGTCTTTCCCGACGGCGAGCACCTCGTGGAGCCCACCAACGCGGAGCTCGCGGCGAAGCTGGACCGCTCCGGCCTCTGACGCCCGCCCGGGCCCTGCCGCGACGTCGGCGGAGACCGAAACCTGGGCATGTAGTGCGCTTGGGGCGCACTATAGAAGCATGAGGGCGATCTGGAAGGGTGCCGTGACCTTCGGTCTCGTCAACGTCCCGGTCAAGCTGTACAGCGCGACCGAGGACCACGACGTGCCGCTCCACCAGGTGCACGACGCCGACGGCGGACGCATCCGGTACAAGCGCGTGTGCGAGATCGACGGCGAGGTGGTGCCGTACGAGCACATCGACCGCGCCTACGACGACGGCGAGCGCACGGTGGTGCTCACCAAGAAGGACCTCGCCGACCTGCCCGCCGAGCGGGACCGGGAGATCTCGGTGGTCGAGTTCGTGCCCAGCGAGCAGATCGACCCCATCATGTTCGACCGGACCTACTACCTGGAGCCCGACTCCAAGTCCACGAAGGCGTACGTGCTGCTGCGCCGCACACTGGAGGAGACCGACCGCACCGCCATCGTGAAGTTCGCGCTGCGGCAGCGCACCCGGCTGGCGGCGCTGCGGGTGCGCGAGGAGGTGCTCGTGCTCCAGACGCTCCTGTGGGCCGACGAGATCCGCGAGGCCGCGTTCCCGTCCCTCGACGAGCCCGCGAAGGTCACCGACAAGGAGCTCACGATGTCGGCCCAGCTCGTCAGCAGCTTCGAGGCCGACTTCACGCCAGAGGACTACGAGGACGAGTACCAGGTGCAGCTCCGCAAGCTCGTCGACGCCAAGCTGGAGGCGGGCGAGAGCGTCGACACGGCGGCGACGTTCGGCGAGGCGGCAGAGGGTGAGGGCGAGGGCGCCGAGGTGGTCGACCTCATGGAGGCCCTCAAACGCAGCGTCGCGGACGCGAAGAAGTCCCGCCGCAAGACGGGCTAGGCGCCCCTTTGCATTGAGATCGGCACTTGGCATCGAGATCGGCACAGGCCTGGACCGATCTCAATGCCGAGTGCCGACTTCGCGCGGCTGACTGCAGACCATGGTGAGTTCACTCGCGGAGGTGTAGCGACAGGCCGCGCTCGCCGGCGTGCATCACGTGGGCGTGCGCCCAAGCGAGTGGACCCGGAGTGATCCGGGACGCCGCGCGGAACCAGGCCGGCACGGGGGCTACCCGCCAGACGAGTCGTACCTCGGTGACGGCCGGTTCGTCCGCGTCGTCCGCGCCCGGTCGGCCTGCGCTCCGAACGGTCAGGCCGGGCGAGACCGTCACCTCCGCCCGCCCCGCCAGGTCCCCGGAGACGTCCAGCCGGGCCCGCCCGGGCACGCCGTCCGACGGCGCCGTCGTCGCCGCGAGGTCCAGCCGGAACCGCAGCGCGTACCCCAGCGGGCTGCGGACCCGCAGCCGGGCCCACGCCCCGGGCGCCGCCAGCCCGTCCGGTCCCACGACGGGATGGGTCGCCGACGCCGTCAGCCCCGGCCACCAGTCGGGCCAGGTGAACCGGGGGTCGGCGAGCACCGACCAGACCCGCGTCACTGGGGCGGCCGGACGCCAGACGGACTCCAGGACGAACACGGACCCATCGTGCCGTGTGCCGGGCGGACGGCGTCGGAGCACGTGCGCGGCGGGTGCATGAAAAGGTAGACACGATGAGCAGTTCCCACCCGCCCCGCTGGCTGCGCTGGACCCTCGCAGGCGTGGTAGCGGGCCTCCTGTGCCTGATGTTCGGGATCACGACGGCGCGGGCCGACCTCAGCCTCGGCCCGCACGAGGCGACCTACGCGGTCACGGCCGGCGACGAGCTGGTCGCCGACCTCGGCCCGCTCGGCACCGTCGTCGCGGACTCGCCCCTGCCGCTCACGCTCGGCGTGCGGATCACCGTGCACGAGATCCCCGCCGACCTGTCCGCCGTCGACGTGGCCAGCCTCGACGCGCTGGAGGGCGACCTCGACGGGTACCTGCAGTTCTTCGACACCCCTGAGCAGACGGTGCGCACCGTGGCGTGGGCCCTGGTCTGGGACGCCGCGCGCGGGACGGTGGTGGCGGCGCTGCTGCTGGTCGGGGCGAGCTACGGCGTGCGCGCCCTGCTGGGCCCTACCCGACGGCGGGAGCTCGCCCGGGCCCTCGCCGCGCGCACGTGGCAGCTCACGGGCGGCCTGCTCGTCGTCGTACTGGTGGGCGCCACCGTCACCGCGAGCGCCGGGCCCGAGGAGCGGGCCGACCTGCCCGCCTCGCCCGTGTTCGAGGGCACCGCGCTGGAGGGCGCGCGGATCACGGGCCGGCTGGCCGGCGTGATCGACACCTACAGCGGCCAGCTCGTGGAGACCTACCAGGCGAACGAGGTGTTCTACGCGGGGGCGCGCGAGAAGCTGCTGGCGGCCTGGGACGCACGGGCCGCCGAGCAGGAGGCGGCGGAGAGCGCGCAGGGCGCCGCGGCGCCGGACAGCCCGGAGGCCACCGACTACGTGACGTTCCTGCTGGTCTCCGACCTGCACTGCAACACGGGCATGACGCCCCTCATCCGCGACCTCGCCGACCGGCTGGCGCCGGACGTCATGCTCAACGCGGGGGACACCACCATCAACGGGACGAGCGTCGAGTCGGTCTGCGTGGACTCCTTCGCGTCGGCGGTGCCCGACGGCGTCCCGTTCGTCGTGGCCGACGGCAACCACGACTCGCGCCTGACGACGGACACGGAGCTCGCCAACCGGCAGATCGTGCTCGACGGCGAGGTGGTCGAGGTCGAAGGGGTGCGGATCCTGGGGGACCGGGACCCGCTGGAGACGCGGATCGGCGGCGGGACGGTGATCGCGCGCGAGGAGACGCCCGAGGAGGCCGGCGAGCGGCTGCGGGACGTGGCGTGCGAGGCGGCGGGGGAGCCCGGGCTGGGCGGGTTCACCGCGGAGGACCGGGTGGACCTGCTGATGGTGCACCAGCCGGCCGTCGGCGACGCGGCGCTGGAGTCGGGCTGCGTGCCGTTCCAGGTCTCCGGCCACATGCACACGCGGATCGGGCCGGACGTCGTGGGGTACGGCGTGCGGTACGTGAACGCGAGCACGGCCGGCGCGACGAAGGGCAACCCGTCGGTCGGGCCCCTGCGTGACTCGTCGGAGATGACGGTGCTGCGGTTCGACCCGGTGCGGCGCCAGTTCGTGGACTGGCAGCTCGTCGAGGTCACGCCGGACGGCGAGGCGTTCGTGAGCGAGCGGCGGATGATCCCGCCGGCAGTGCCGCTGCCGGACGAGGTGCCTGAGGGCGTGGTCAGCGACCAGGACGGTGCGCAGGGGCAGGGCTCGGGGACCGGGCGAGGGCCGTCGTCGGCGCCGTAGGGCAACTAGGCTCGGGGTGTGGAGATCCCGACCGACCCGAACGAGCTGACGCCCGTCGCCCAGGACTACCTGAAGGCGGTGTGGTCGGCCCAGGAGTGGTCGGACGAGAAGGTGACCACCAAGCACCTGGCCGACCGGCTCGGGGTGGGCGCGTCCACGGTGTCGGAGACGGTGCGCCGGCTGTCCGGGCAAGGTCTGCTGGAGCACGAGCGGTACGGCGCGATCCGGCTGACCGACGACGGCCGTCGCCTCGCGCTCGTGATGGTGCGCCGCCACCGGCTGCTGGAGACCTTCCTGGTGGACCAGCTCGGCTACGGCTGGGACGAGGTGCACGACGAGGCCGAGGTGCTGGAGCACGCGGTGTCGGACGTCTTCGTGGAGCGCATGGCCGCGCGCCTGGGCAACCCGACCCGCGACCCGCACGGCGACCCCATCCCGGCTGCCGACGGCACGGTGGAGCGTCCCTCCGCGGTGCCGCTGTCGTCGATGCACGCGGGTGACGCCGGCACGGTGGTCCGCATCTCCGACGCCGACCCGGAGGCGCTGCGCTACCTCGCGGAGCTCGGCCTGGACCTGGACATGCGGGTGGAGGTCACCACGCGGCGCGAGTTCGCGGGCACGGTGGCGATCTCCTGGATCTGCCCGCCCCCTGGGCAGGCCCGGGACGGCGTGCCCGACGCAGGGGCCGCGGCCGCTGACGCTGGGGCCTCGGCCGCCGAGGCCGAGCGGGTGGCCGATCTCGGGCTGCTGGCGGCGTCCCGCGTGTGGGTGGCGCAGGAGTAGTCTGCTCCCCGTTCCTTGTGCTCGTCGCCGGTGTCGCCGACGGTAACCCCGAATCGGTTCGACTGGAGACGCCATGGCGACCACCTCCCCGCAGGATGCCCAGGACACGGTGGCGGGCGGCGGCTCGATGCGCCGTGCCGCGCCCGCGCTCGTCGCGCTGGCGGTCGGCGGCTTCACCATCGGCACCACCGAGTTCGCCGCGATGGGCCTGCTGCCCGACGTCGGCGCCGATCTCGGGGCGACCGACCCGCAGGTGGGGCACATGATCACGGCGTACGCGCTCGGCGTCGTCGTCGGGGCGCCGCTGCTGACCGTGGTGGCGGCCCGGATGTCGCGCAAGCACCTGCTGCTGGCGCTGATGGGGTTCTACACGGTCGCGAACGTGCTGTCCGCCGCCGCGCCCGACGTCGGGTGGCTCGTGGTCGGCCGGTTCCTCGCGGGGCTGCCGCACGGCGCGTTCTTCGGCGTCGGCGCGGCGGTGGGTGCCGCTGTGGCCGGGCCGGCCCAGCGCGGGCGGGCCGTCGCGACGATGATGACCGGCCTGACCATCGCGAACGTCGTCGGCGTACCGCTGTCCACGTGGGTGGGGCAGACGTTCGGCTGGCGCACGTCCTACGTGCTCATCGGCCTGCTGGGCGCCGTGACGCTCCTCGGGCTGTGGCGCCTCGTGCCCGCCGGGGCGGGCGGCGCGGGCCGCTCGGTGCGGACCGAGCTGGCGACCCTGCGGAACGGGCCGCTCTGGTTCGCGTTCGTGGCGGGGGCCATCGGTTTCGGCGGCATGTTCGCGGTCTACACCTACGTGGCGCCCACCATGACCGGCGTGACCGGCCTGCCCGGCGGCGCCGTGCCGTGGGTGCTGGCCCTGTTCGGCGTCGGCATGACGGTGGGCACGCAGCTCGGCGGCCGCCTCGCCGACCGCGGCGTGCTGCGCGCGGTGCTGATCGGCTTCGTGGCGACGACGGCGTCGCTGGTGCTGTTCGCGCTCACCGGCGCGTCGGTGGTGCCAGCGCTGGTCTCGCTGTTCCTGCTGGGCGTCACGTCGCAGATCCTTGGCCTCGCGTTCCAGACCCGGCTCATGGACCTCGCGCCGGGCGCGCCCTCGCTGGGCGCGGCGCTGTGCCACGCGGGGCTCAACGTGGCCAACGGTGCAGGGGCGTTCCTCGGCGGCGTGGTCATCGACGCCGGCTGGGGCTACCTGGCGCCCGCCTGGGCCGGGGCGGTGGTCACCGTGCTCGGGCTCGGCATGATCCTGGCGTTCGGGCGACAGCGGGTGGCCCACCAGCCGGCGGAGACCGCTCTGCGACCCGGGTCTCAGCAAGGTCCCAGGCAACGCCGGTAGCGTAGGGCGGGTGACTGAGACCGGGGCGACCACGACGTCGTCGGACATCAACGACCAGCACGACGTCGCGGCGGCCGGGCCGGCGCCGCTCGGCGCGCGGACCATGGGGCTGCTCCTGGTCGTGCTCGGCGGTATCGGGTTCATCGCCTCGTTCGCCCTGGCCTGGGAGAAGTACCTGGCGTTCATCGACCCGGAGCGGACGGCGTCGTGCACGCTCAACGTGTTCGTCACGTGCAGCGCCGCCATGGACTCGTGGCAGGGCGCGCTGCTCGGGTTCCCCAACCCGTACATCGGTGTCGCGGCGTTCCCCGTGGTGGTGACCACGGGCGTCATGCTGCTGCTCGGCACCCGGCTGCCGCGCTGGTACTGGGTGTCGCTGCTGGTCGGGACGGTGCTGGGCCAGGCGCTGGTGTTCTTCCTGATGTGGACCAGCTTCTACTCGATCGTCGCGCTGTGCCCCTACTGCATGGTCGTGTGGACCATCATGTGGCCGCTGCTGTGGTACCAGCTCGTACGGGCCGCGCAGTCGGGCGACCTGCCGGTGGCCGCGGGGCTGCGGGACGCGGTGGTGGCCAACCGGCACCTCATCCTGGTCATCGGGTACGTCGCGGCCGTGGCGTGGCTGATGCTCGCGGTGGGCGGGGACCTGGTGGCGTCGTTCTGACGCCCGGCCGCGCCTAGCGGCGCAGCGCCTCGCGCAGCACGCGGCCCTCGCTGCCCGACGGCGGCGCGTAGCCCAGCAGGGCCGAGATGGTCGGCGCGATGTCGATGTGCCGCGGGTGGTCCGGCTGCACCCCCGGCCGCACGCCAGCGCCGGCCAGGACCAGCGGGACGCGCAGCTCGGTGGTCGCGCCGTGCCGTCCGGCCGGGTCGGCGGGCGTGGGCCCGAACGACCAGCCCGGCTCGGGCTCCACGATGAGGTCGCCGTGGTTCGGGCTCATGTGCAGGCGCCGCTGGTCGGCCTCGTCGAAGACGTTCCGCACCTGGGGCAGCGCCTCCAGCGCCCGCGCCAGGCGCCGGACGGCGTCCGGGTCGCCCGCCCGCTCGCCGATGATGCGTACGTCGGCGACCCCGCCCACGACGATCGCGACGTCGGTGCCGGGGGCCGGGGACTGGCCGCTGGTCAGGACCTGCGGGGTGAAGCCGGCCGCCTCGATGGCGGCGAGGCCCTCGGCGCCGAAGCCCTTGTCGAACGTCGTCATGCCGTGGTCGCCCGTGATGACGAACGCGGTGCTGCCGTAGACGCCCGCGTCCTTCGTCGCCTGGACGATGCGGCCGAGCTGCTCGTCGATCATGGTCAGCGCCTCGGGGATACGCGGGTCGGCGTCGCCGCCGTCGTGCCCGATCGCGTCGAGCGTGTCGCAGTAGACCGTGATCAGCTCGGGGATGCCGTTGGCGGTGACGAGCCGGCCGCCCGAGCTGACGGGCTCGCCGCGCAGCACGGCGACGGCGTCGTCGGTGCGGCGGGCGCAGTCGCCGCCGGGCTGGGTGTAGAGGCCGTCGGGGTCACCGTAGGTGACGCCGTAGTTCTGCAGGATGAACCACTGCGCGGAGAACACGGTGCCGCCCTGCTCCCGCACGGACTGCGCGATGGTGGGCACGGCGAGGTCGCGCTGCTGGCCGCGGGCGGTGTTGGTCGCGGTGTCGAACCAGTAAGCGGTGTTGCGATGGGTCTCTGGCCAGGCGCCGGTCGCCACCGACGACCACGACGGGTTGGTGATCGAGGTCATCACGCCGGTCGAGGTGGTGACGCTGCCGCGGCGCAGGAGCTGGCGGAGGTTCGGCATGGGCGCGGCTGAGGAGTGAGCTTGCGAGCCCCGCAAAGCCGCGGAATCGGGCACAGCGTCGCCGGAGCGGACCAGGTCGAGGTACTCGACGTCGAACCCGTCGAGCGCGAGGAAGACGACGTGGTCGGCGCGGCCGTGGTGCGCCGTCGGCCTGGCTGCGGCGGGCCCTGCGCTCGCCGGCTCGGCGTCGGTCGCCCCGGGCAGCGGCACGGCGGCGGCGGTCGCCGCCGTCCACACGACGACGGCGGCGATGCTGGCGGCGAGGAGCTTGCGCAACAAGGGCATCATGCGGGCCATTCGAGCACCCGGGCAGAGAACTGCGGGGAAGGCGTGGGCGAATCTCGGATGAACCCTGGTGCCTGTGGACAACCGAGGGCCGAGGGCAGGCGCTGTCGCTAGACTCGGCCGGGTGACCATGCCCGACGCACCCGAGCGCACCACGTCTCCGGACGAGCCCCGTTTCCGCTACACCCCTGCCCTCGCTCAGCAGATCGAGCTGCGCTGGCAGGACCTCTGGGAGGAGCGCGGCACCTTCCACGCGGCGAACCCGCAGGGGCGACTTACGGGGCCGGGCGGGAGCCCGGCGGAGGGCAACCCCTACTTCATCATGGACATGTTCCCGTACCCCTCGGGTGCGGGCCTGCACATCGGCCACCCCCTCGGCTACATCGCAACCGACGTGACCGGACGCTTCCGCCGGATGCGCGGCGACAACGTGCTGCACGCGCTGGGATACGACGCGTTCGGGCTGCCCGCTGAGCAGTACGCCGTCCAGACCGGCCAGCACCCGCGCACCACCACCGAGGCCAACATCGTCAACATGCGGCGCCAGCTCCGCCGCCTCGGGCTCGGCCACGACCCGCGCCGGACCTTCGCGACGATCGACCCCGGGTACGTCCGCTGGACGCAGTGGATCTTCCTGCAGATCTTCGAGTCCTGGTACGACGCCGACGCCGAGCGCCCCGGCCCGTCGGCGGGCGAGCGGAGCAGCCGCGGCAGGGCCCGCCCCATCTCCGAGCTGCGCGCCGAGCTGGCCGCGGGCACCCGCCCGGTTCCCGGGCACGACGGCGACAACACCGGCGGCGCGGTCTGGTCCGCGCTGAGCGAGCTCGAGCAGCGCGACGTCATCGACGGCCAGCGCCTCGCCTACGTGGACTCCTCCCCGGTGAACTGGTGCCCGGGCCTCGGCACCGTGCTCGCGAACGAGGAGGTGACCGCGGACGGCCGGTCCGAGCGCGGCAACTTCCCGGTGTTCCAGCGCAGCCTGCGGCAGTGGAAGATGCGGATCACGGCCTACGCCGACCGCCTCACGGACGACCTGGAGCTCATCGACTGGCCGGACAAGGTCAAGTCGATGCAGCGCAACTGGATCGGCCGGTCCACGGGCGCCAACGTCCGGTTCGACGTCGTCGGGACGGCGGAGGGCGACCCGGCCGGAGCCGCCGGCACCCTCGAGGTCTTCACCACCCGCCCTGACACGCTGTTCGGCGCCACGTTCATGGTGGTGGCCCCCGAGCACCCACTGCTCGACGGGGTCCCGGCCGCGTGGCCCGACGGCACCCGGTCGGCGTGGACCGGCGGGTACGACACCCCGGTCGAGGCCGTCGCGGCCTACCGCCGCGAGGCGTCGGCCAAGACCGCCGTCGAGCGGCAGGCGGACGCCGGCAAGAAGACCGGCGTGTTCACCGGGCACCTGGCCGTTAACCCCACCACGGGCGTGCAGATCCCGGTGTTCACGGCGGACTACGTGCTCATGGGCTACGGGACGGGCGCCATCATGGCGGTGCCGGGCGGCGACGAGCGCGATTATGCGTTCGCCGAGGCCTACGACCTGCCCGTCATCCACACGGTCGAGCCGGAGGGCGGCCTGCCGGAGGACCACACCGGGGCGTACGCGGGTGACGGCGTGGCGGTGCGCTCCGCCAACGACGAGATCTCGCTCGACGGCCTGGGCGTCGCCGAGGCGAAGGCGAAGATCATCGCCTGGCTGGAGAGCAAGAACATCGGCGAGGGCACCACCACCTACCGCATCAACGACTGGCTGTTCAGCCGCCAGCGCTACTGGGGCGAGCCGTTCCCGGTGGTCTGGGACGAGGACGACCGTCCGGTGGCGATCCCGGACGCGATGCTCCCGGTGGACCTGCCTGACGTGCCCGACTACGCGCCGCGCACCTTCGACCCCCAGGACGCGAACTCCGAGCCGGAGGCGCCGCTCGGCCGCAACGACGACTGGGTGCACGTCACGCTGGACCTGGGCGACGGACCCAGGCAGTACCGCCGCGACACCAACACGATGCCCAACTGGGCCGGGTCGTGCTGGTACTACCTGCGCTACCTCGACCCGGCCGAGACCTCGGCGGCGGCGCTGCCCGAGCTGGAGCAGTACTGGCTGGGCCCACGGCACAACCCGACGTCCGGCCCCGCGGGCGGCGTCGACCTCTACGTGGGCGGCGTGGAGCACGCGGTGCTGCACCTGCTGTACGCGCGGTTCTGGCACAAGGTCCTGTTCGACCTGGGCCACGTCACGAGCATCGAGCCGTTCGGCAAGCTGTTCAACCAGGGCTACATCCAGGCCTACGCCTACACCGACTCGCGCGGCCAGTACGTGCCCGCCGAGGAGGTGGAGGGCGACGAGCAGACCGGGTTCACCTGGCAGGGCCAGCCCGTCAACCGCGAGTACGGGAAGATGGGCAAGTCGCTGAAGAACGTGGTGACGCCCGACGAGATGTACGAGCAGTACGGGGCCGACACGTTCCGCGTCTACGAGATGTCCATGGGCCCGCTCGACCTGTCCCGCCCGTGGGAGACCCGCGCCGTCGTCGGGTCGCAGCGGTTCCTGCAGCGGCTGTGGCGCAACGTCGTCTCGGAGGAGACCGGCGAGGTCACGGTGACGGACGACGAGCCGGACACCGCCACCCTGCGCGCCGTGCACCGCACCATCGCCGACGTGCGCGTCGAGATGGAGAACATGCGGCCGAACACCGCGATCGCCAAGCTCATCACGCTGAACAACCACCTGACGGGGCTGCCGGCCGTGCCGCGCTCGGCCGTGGAGCCGCTGGTGCTGATGACGGCGCCGATCGCGCCGCACATCGCGGAGGAGCTGTGGTCCCGGCTCGGGCACGAGGACTCGCTGGCGCACGAGCCCTTCCCGGAGGCCGACGACCGGTACCTCGTCCAGGACACCGTGACCTGCGTGGTCCAGGTGCAGGGCAAGGTGCGCGCACGGCTCGAGGTCGCCCCGGACATCTCGGCGGACGACCTGGAGGCGGCGGCGCTGAGCGAGCCGAACGTGGTCAAGTTCCTGGACGGCCGTGGCGTGCGGAAGGTGATCGTGCGGGCGCCCAAGCTCGTGAACATCGTCCCGGCGTAGGCGGTCCGTGCGGCGTGGCCGGTCGGCGGCCGCGGAGCACGATCAGTCGTCGTGGGTCCGGTGGAACCACCAGTCGCCGTCGATCCGGGTCCACGTCTCGCCGGGCCACCTCGTGCCCGGCGCCTCGTCCGCGCCGGGCAGGTAGACGTACTCCCAGTTGTACTCGATGGTCTGCGGCCACCACTCGTCGTGGAGCGGGATCCACGTGGTCCCAGGGGGAAACGGGGCGCGGTCCGGTGCCTGGCCGGTGTCGCCGTCCTCCGGCTGCCGGTCGATCCGCTCCACGCCGACGCCCGACCGTTCGACGGCGGCGGTGAGGCCGTCGAAGTCCGCGAGGGCGAGCGCGTCGAACGGCGTCAGCTCCTCGCAGTCGTGCCGGTCGGAGAAGTCGCCACGCTCGTACGCCAGGATGCGGCAGGCCGGCGATCCTGGCTCGTAGAGGTAGCGCGTGACGCCGAGGTCGTCGACCACCGGCATCACGTCCGCCTCCAGGCGGGCCACGTCGTCGGGCCACTGGTCGGGGCCGGGCGGCCCGCCGAAGCCGGCGTCCCGCACCGCCGACCGCAGGCCTTCGCCGCCCGGGAGGGCGAGCGTGCCGAGGCCCGGCAGCGGTCCGGCCAGTGCCAGCGCGAGGTAGGCGACGGCGGCCCCCGCCGCCGTCAGGCTCACCGTGCGGAGCCGACGGCGGCGCAGCGTGCGCCGGACTCGTGCGGTGACGTCGTGCCCGTCGAACCGGACCGGGGGTGTGCCGGGCGCGCCGGCACGCAGGCGGGTGACCAGGGCGTCGTCGGACACCGTCGGGCGGAGGGGGTCCATCATGACGCTCCTTCGGAGAGCAGGGTGCGCAGGCGCGCGAGGGCGCGCGCGTTGTGCGACTTGACGGTGCCGATCGAGATGCCGAGCTCGCGGGCGGTCTGGGACTCGGTGAGGTCGAGCAGATGGCGGAGCACGACCACTCGCCGCTGGGCCAGGGGGAGCTGGGCGAGTGCCCGTACCACCTCGTTGCGCCCGTCCACGGCGGCGGAATGGTCAGGCGTGCTGCCGTCGGGCAGGTCTTCCGGGGCGGAGAGGACCTCGTGGCGGACGCCGCGCCAGCGGTCGATCCGCAGGTTCACCAGCACCTTGCGGGCGTAGGCGCGCGGATCGGTGTCCCGGGCCCGCGCCCAGGACCGGTAGGTGCGTTCGAAGGTGCCCTGCACCAGGTCCTCCGCGCGGGACAGGTCGCCGCTCAGCAGCAGCCCGACGCGCAGGAGGTACGGGCCGACGTCGTCCACGAACGCCGCGAACTGCTCGTCCTTGGTGCCCGATACCTGGACGTCGACCTGAGGGCGGGCGCCGACCTGCTCCGGCGCGCGCACCCGCTCGGCGTTCACGGCCGTCCGTCTCGCATGCTCATACTCTCCACCACGGGTGCAGGGGGTGGATGGTTGTCAGACTGTGCGGCCTTCGCGGCATGCCCTTGTGGACCATGCGCGGTGTCAGGCCTATAGTAAAAGGGCGCAAGAGGGAGAGATCCTGAGCGCCCTGCCTTCAGCCCCCGCACAGCCGGGGGCTGATGTGCGTCTACGGTTCCCAGAGCCGGTCGTGGACGGGGACGTTCTCCAGAGTGGACCAGAGATTCTTGTTCGCAGTGGCCGCTCGCTCGTCGCGATCGATCCCATCGGCCAGCCGTTGATAGAGAAAGGCCACGAGGTCCGCTGCCTGGACGAGCCGACTACCCGCCGACGACACAAATAGACTGTGTCAGCGATCCGCTGCGGCTTGCCGCGGTAACCCCAGATGCGTTCACGGCGTGCTCGGCGCAAGGCGGCTTGGGCGCTTCTCGCCGTCCGGTGCTCATCAGCGATCACCACCAAGTCTTCGCCACGCCGGTTGGCGTATCTGTTCAGTTTTTCGAGGAGATGGAGAAGCACCGTGACGTGCTCGTCGTGCTGGTCGGCGTAACGGTCGCGGAAACCCTTCCGGTCCAGACCTTCGATCCAGATGCCCTCCGCATGCTCAGATGCAACATCGAGTGCTTGTCGATAGATCGAGATGCGAGCTCGTACGACAGGCTTGAGAGGGGCCCAGTCCTGTGTCGCGCCGAAGAGGTCGTGGCCATGAAGCTCGATATCAGCGCTGATTCCCCCAAACGAATCGGCCGCCCTGGCGACAACCATGTCGAGCTGTTCAGCGAAGGCGCGCACACGAGCAGCGCGCACGACAAGCCCCACCGTTCGATAGCATCGCGCGTTCGAGGTCTCATCTATGTAAGCAAAGAGCACGCCCGAGTTTCACACGGCCCGTGCGGGAGCGCTCGCTGAGATCGTCGTCTCGCTACCGCCTGCGCGGTTTCGCCGTCCGGTTCCTCGCGCGGATAGAGTGACGCGGTCATGCGCACCCGACGTCGTTCTTCCCGCCCGGCACCCCAGGAGGTGCGGGTCGTCACCGACTCGACCGCCTGCCTGCCCGCCGGTCTGGCGGGCGGACCGGTCGTGGTGCCGCTGCGCGTCCTCGTGGGCGACGACGTGTACGCAGAGGGCGAGGACATCACACCCGAACGCCTGGCCGAGCTCGTCGGGGAGGGCAAGCAGGTGACGACGTCGCAGCCGCCGCCGGAGGCGTTCGCTGCGGCCTACCGTGCCCTCGGCGACCAGGGTGCGCGGTCGGTCGTTTCGGTGCACCTGTCGGGGGCGCTGTCCGGCACCGTCGGCTCGGCGGGGACCGCGGCTGCCCGGTCGCCCCTGCAGGTGCGCGCGGTCGACTCTCGGACCGGGGCCGCCGGCCTCGGCTTCGCGGCCCGCGCCGCCGCCGAGTGCGCCGCCGCCGGAGCCGACGCCGCCCACGTCGCCGCACGGGCCATCGAGGTCGCCGGGACCGCGAACACGGTGTTCGTGGTCGACACCCTGGAGCACCTGCGCCGCGGCGGGCGGCTGTCCGGCCCGGCCGCGGCGCTCGGCACGGTCCTGGGGGTCAAGCCGATCCTGCGGCTGTCCGACGGCGCCGTCGAGCTCAGCCAGCGGGTCCGCACCCGGGCCGCCGGCGCGGAGCGGCTGCTGGAGCTGGCCGCCGGCTTCGTCGCCGAGGCGAGGCGGCCGGCGGTGGCCGTGCACCACTTCGGCGCGCACGACCGGGCGCTCGCCCTGGCCGGCCGCCTGCACACCCGCACACGGGCGGACGTCGAGGTCACGCCGCTGAGCGCCGTCCTAGGGGTGCACGTGGGCCCCGGCACGCTCGCCGTCGTCGTCGCGGACCTGGGCGACCACGCGCACTGACGCCGCGCGGGCCGCCCAGCCGCTGCCTCAGCTCGCGAGGACCTCGCGCAGCTTCGCCGCGAACTCGACCGGCTTGTCGGCCGGCTGGCCGTACTCGCCGCCGCCGAAGCCGCCGTGGCCCCCGGGGAAGACCACCGGCTCGGCGTCGAGCAGAACCGCCGTCGCGCGGGCTGCCCGGACGGCGAGCGCCTCGCCCGAGTCCTCGCCGGCGCCGATCACGACGCGGGGTGCGCCGGCCTTCAGCGCCTCGTAGTTCGGTTCGTACGGGGGCAGCGTCACCATGTTGACGCCCATCAGCAGGTCGTCGCGGGAGCCGTCGTCCTCGGCCGGCAGGCCGAACATCGCCGGGTCGGGGTCGGGCTGGTTGGCGTAGTCCGCCGTGAGCTCACCCTGCACTATGACCAGGGCGATGAACTTGGCCATCGCCGCGTTGAAGCCCTTCGCCTGGTAGGTGTCGTGGATGTCGGTCATGGCGGCGGTCACCGCCGCACGGTCGGGCAGCACGACGGGCAGGGGCGGCTCGTGCGCGACGACGGTCCGCACGTCCTCCGGATGGGCGGCGGCGAGCTCGAGCGCCACGACGGCCCCGCCGCTGGAGCCGAAGAGGTCCACCGGACCGCCGCCGACCGCCGCGATGATCCGGTGCACGTCGTCGCCGTGGGTCGGGACCTCGGGCCGGTCGTCGCCCGACCGGGTGCTGCGCTCGACGCCGCGCGGGTCGTAGGTCACCACGGTGCGGTCGGTGAAGTGGCTCGCCAGCGTGGTGAAGCCCTCCGCGCCCATCGGCAGGCCGATCAGCACCAGCGGCGGCTCGCTGGTCGGGGTCGTGGCCTCGCGCACGTCATAGGTGAGGACGGCGCCCGGCACGTCGAGGGTGAGGGTCTTCTTGTCGGTCATGGTGATCGCTCCTGGTTTCGTTCCGCGTGGCCCGGGCCGGCGGGGGTACCGCTCGGGTCCGCACGGGGTCTGCCAGGTCCGACGACGGTCCGCGGGAGAACTCATCGGCCGCCGCGGTGCGAAATTCGTCGTTCGAAGACGCAGACCCTCGTGACGGCCCGGTGCCGTGGCGAACGCGACCACAGGGGACCTTTTTCGGGGTCTGTGCACAGGTGGGTCGCCGGGGCCCGTCAAGGGCTCGTAGCGCGCATAGCGTCCTGAGCCATGCAGCCAGAGACCGCGCCACAGCGCCGCTCCGACCCCTGGCCGTTCGGTCCGGTGAACGGGCCAGGCGGCGGGGCGGATCCATCGGTGGATCCGCCTGCCGTCTACCCGGTCGTGCACCGGGGCGCCCCGGAAGTGCGCCGGAGCGTCCCGGAAGTGCACCCGAGTGCCTCGGTAGTGCACCCGACCGCCGAACGGGCCGCCGGACCACCCGCCCGGGACGAGGCCCGCGTGGACGCCGACGAGCTGGTGGCCCGCCTGCGCGCCCGGCGGTCCGCCTCGGGCGTCGCGGCGGCCTATGCGGCCGCGCACGGCCATCCGGCCGACCCGCGCGCCGAGCAGGGCGCCCGCCGGTGGGCGCTGACCGGCACGACGGCGGTGGTGGCCGCCGTGGCCGTGCTGCTGCTCGGCGTGGGCGTCGCGGTGCTCGCGATGCGCGGCGACGGCGTGGAGCCGCTCGGCCCGGTGGCCGCGGACGAGGCGGCGGCCGGCGAGGCAGCGGCGGGTGAGGCGGCGACCGGTGAGGCGGCGGGTGAGTCCGCGAGCCCGTTCGCGGTGGGTGGCTCGGGACCCGCCGCGCCGGGTGCCACGGGATCTGCCCCGTCGGGCGCAGCCACATCGGGCACTGCCGCGCCGGGCGGCGGCCTGCTGGTGCACGTGGTGGGCCAGGTGGCCAAGCCGGGCCTGGTCACCCTGCCGGACGGCGCCCGCGTGGCCGACGCCGTCCGGGCCGCCGGCGGCGTGACCAGCAAGGCCGACCTGACCGCCGTCAACCTGGCCCGCACGGTGGTCGACGGCGAGCAGCTCTACGTGCCGGAGCCCGGGGAGGCGGTGCCCGGCGTACCGGCGGCCCCGGGCGCGACCGGGCAGGATGCTGCGGGCGGTCAGCCCGCGCCGGGCGGCGCCATCGACATCAACACCGCCGACGCGGCCGCCCTGGAGGCGCTCCCCGGCGTCGGGCCCTCGATCGCCCAGGCGATCGTCGAGTGGCGCGACACGAACGGCCCGTTCGCGAGCGTGGACGAGCTGGAGGACGTACCGGGCATCGGCCCGGCCACCCTCGAAGAGATCCGGGACAGCGCGCGGGTGGGGCCGTGACCGACCTGCGAATGGCGCCGGCGGCGCTCGCTGTCTGGGCCGTGGCCTGGGTGCTGACCGGGCCAGGGGCGGCGGCGAGCAGCTCGGCGGTCTGGGTGGCCGCTGCCGTTGTCGCCGTCGCGTGCCTCGACCTGGCGATGAGGGCGGGCCTCGTGCGACGCGTGGGTCGGCCCGCCGCCGTGCGTGCGGCATACGCCGTGGGCGCCGGGCGTCCCGCGACGTCCGCACCTGTTCCGCGTGGCGCGCCTACTCGGCCCACTTCGTGTGCCACGCCCGCCATGCGTTCCGCGTGTGTCACGCCCACCATGCGTTCCGCGTGTGCCACGCCCGCCATGCGTTCCGCGCGTACCACGCCCGCCATGCGTTCCGCGCGTACCACGGCCACCGCGCGCCCCGCGCGTACCGCACCCGCCCTGACCGCGGCGCTCGCCGCCCACGTCGCGCTCGCCACCGCCTGCGTCCTGGCCGTCGCGGTCTCCGCGCACGTCCAGCTCGCCGGCCGGGCCCCGCTCGCCGGTCTCGCCGAGCAGCGGGTCACGGCGTCGCTCACCGGCGTGGTCGTCGCCCAGCCCGAGCCGTTCTCCTTCGCTCGGGGCGCCTTCGCTCCGGGCGCCTTCGCTCCGGAGGCCGCGCAGTACCGCTGGGTGCTGGCCGCCCGCACGGTGGCCGCCCGCGGCGTCGAGTCGGCCGCGCGAGCCCACGTGCAGGTCCTGTCGAGCACCGCGCCCCGGTACGGGTCGACGGTGACGGTGTCCGGCGCGCTGCGGCCCGCTGATCCCGGTGCCGCGGAGGCCGCCCGCCTGGCCACCGACGGCGTCACCGAGATCCGCGCCCCGCCGTCGGCGCTCCGGGTGCTCGACGCCCACCGCACCGCGCTGCTGGAGGTGACCGACTCGCTGTCCCCGCAGGCGCGCGGGCTGGTACCGGGCGCGGCGATCGGCGACACCTCGCGGCTCCCGGACGACCTGGCGGAGGAGCTCAGAAGCTCGGGCCTGAGCCACGTCACGGCGGTCTCGGGCGGCCACTTCGCGGTGGTCGTCGCGGTCCTGACCCTGCTCGCCTCGCTGGCTCGCCTGCCGAGGGCGGCCCGGGTGCTGCTCGTCGCGCTCGCCTCCCTCACGTTCGTCATGCTGGTCCGGCCGGAGCCCGCCGTGCTGCGGGCGTCGGTCATGGCGGCCTTCGCGCTGACGGGGGTGGCGGTCGGTCGGCCGGCGCAGTCGGTCCCGGCGCTCGCGGCGTCGGTCATCGGGCTGCTGGTGGTCGACCCGTGGCTCGCGCGGTCCTTCGGGTTCGCGCTGTCCGCCGCGGCGACCGCGGGGCTCGTGCTGCTCGCCGCGCCGCTGGCCGCGCGGCTCGCGCCCTGGACGGGGGACACGGCGGCGTTCGCCCTGGCGGTGCCCCTGGCCGCCCAGGCGGCGTGCGGGCCGGGGCTGGTACTGCTCGACCCGTCGGTGTCCACGGTGTCCGTGCTCGCCAACCTGCTGGCAAGCCCGGCGGTGGTTCCCGCGACCGTGCTGGGGCTGGTCGCAACGGTCCTGGCGCCCTGGCTTCCGGGGGTCGCCGGGGTGGTGGCCTGGGCGGCGAGCGGCGCGACCTGGTGGATCGCCGCGGTCGCCAACTGGTCCACCGCCCTCCCGGGCGCCGCCGTCCCGTGGCCGGGCGGGCCAGCGGGCGCGCTCCTGCTGGCCGTCCTGACGGCCGTGGTGCTGTGGGCCGTGCTGCGGCGCGCCCCGCGTGCGGGCTGGCCCGAGTCGTGGCGTGCGGCGGTGCGCTCCGGTCTCCGCGAGGCGCTCGCCGCCCGACGGGGGAGGCTCACCCGGGCCCGGTTCGTCGCCCTCGCGGCGGCGGCCTCTGCGGCGGTGCTGGTCGTCGCCGTCGTCGTACCTCGCCTCGCGGTGCGGTCGGAGATACCGCAGGACTGGCTGGTGGCGGCGTGCGACGTCGGGCAGGGGGACGCGCTGGCGCTGCGGACGGGGCCGGCGTCGGCGGTGGTGGTGGACGTGGGACCGGACGGGCCGGCCGCGGGCCGCTGCCTCGACCAGCTCGGCGTCGCGCGGGTGGACCTGCTCGTGCTCAGCCACTTCCACGCTGATCACGTGGGCGGCCTCGGGCCGGTCCTCGCGGGGCGCGAGGTCTCGGGTGCGCTCGTGTCGCCGGTCCGGGAGCCGGCCGCGAACGCCGCGGCGACCGAGGCGGCGCTGGCCGCGTCCGGGGTGCCGGTCCGTGCCGCACGGGCCGGCGACCGGGGCGCGGCGGGCAGCCTCGAGTGGCGGGTGCTGCAGGCCGGCGCGGGCGAGGGGGCGAACGACTCGAGCGTCGTGCTCGCCGCCCGGACCGCCGGACTGGACGTGCTGCTGCTCGGCGACCTGGAGGACGCGGGCCAGGCGGCGCTGGTCCCTCTCGTCGGCGGCACCGACGTCGTCAAGGTCGCCCACCACGGGTCGGCCGTGCAGTCGGGCGCCCTCGCGGAACGGCTCCGCCCGGCGGTCGCGCTCGTCTCGGCGGGCCGGGGCAACGAGTACGGCCACCCGACGGACGCGGCCCTCGACCTGTACGCGGGCGTCGGCGCCGCCGTCGTCCGCACCGACGAGTGCGGCACGGTGGTGCTGGTCGTGCGCGGAGGGGAGGTGTCCCTGGGCGGCTGCTGAGCGGCGGGTCGACGGCACCCCGGCGGCGCCCCAACGGTGCCCAGGCGATGCGCCAACGGTGCCCAGGCGATGCGCCAACGGCACCCCGGCGTGTCCTGAGGCCTTCTCTTGCGCGGCGTTGTGGGCGGCGCGACACTTTGCGCAAACGTTGCGGATCCTGATCGCGGCCCGGCCGGCGGTATGCCGGAGGCTGCATCAGCACGGAGGAGGGGGCCTCGTGGTTGATCTGAGACTGGCGTCCCGGCGGCACCGCCGGACCATCGCGGCGGTCGCGGCAGCGGCCCTGCTCGTGCCGCTCGCGGCGTTCAGCGCGGCGGGGCTGGACCAGGGCACCGCTCAGCTCCAGCTCCGGCAGGAGTTCCTGGCGCGGTCGTTCGTCACCGACGTCTCGGAGGCCGACCAGGTCGTCCGGGTCGACGTCGCCGAGGAACCGGCCGCCGCGGAGGCGTGGCTCGACGAGTCGGCAACGGTCCTGGACGGCTGGACCGTCGTCGTTGCGGGCGTCGACGTGCGGACGGGGGAGCAGCGGCGGGCGCTCGACCAGAAGGCGTTCGCCGAGGACCCGCCGTCGGAGGCGCCGTGCCCCGACGTCCCGGACGGGCCGCGGTCGACGGACGGCTCGACGACGCCCGTCCTGGGCTGCGAGACCGGCGAGGACGTGCACCTGACCGCGGGCGCGGTGCCGGCGACCGAGGGCGGCCCGGCGCAGACGCTGGCGACCGCCGTCGACGAGGTGCTGGCGTCCTACCTCCCCGGCGCGGACCTGGCGCCCACGAAGGTACGGATCGCCAACGGCGAGGCGACGGTCGACGTCGCCGCGGGGTTCGAGCAGGCGCTGTCCGACGCCGGGGTCTACCCGGGGGACGTCTGGCAGGCGCTCCTGTTCACCGCGCACAGCAACGGCGACGTCGACTCGGTGCGGTTCACGCTCGACGGGGACTGCCTCGCCTTCGCCTATGCCACGGGAGGCGACATGTGCGCCTCCACCGACCTGCCGATCGAGCTGGGCTGAGGTGACGACGATGCGCGCGACGCTCCGCCGGCTCGGGTCCGTCCTCGCGGCCCTCGTGCTCGGCTCCGGCCTGTTCCTGGCCGCGGCCCCGCCCTCGGCCGCCGACGTCACCTACGTGCCGGAGACCTGGAACGGCAAGGTGGTGTACCTGTCTCAGGCGTGCCACGACCGGGGCGACACGGTGTGCCACACCAACACCGGCTGCGACGGGTTCAGCGAGAACGCGAACTCCTACCTGCTGGCGGTGTCGGCCGCCCAGGAGGGCGACGGTGACCACCTCAACCTCCTGGAGCGGGGCTACAAGGTGGTCCGCGGCAACGGGCTGACCACCGAGAACATCGCCAGCTCGAACCGTGTCGGGGCGGATCTGCACGTCCCGCTGCACTCCAACGCGATCAGCGCCCCCTGCGAGACCGGGCACCCCGCCTCGCGGTACGGCACGCACGTGATGTACGTGTCGACCGCCGGCGGGGAGTGTGCGTCGCGTCTCGCCGCGCGGGTGGGGGCCGGCAGCCCCGGGACCAACGACACCCGGCAGTACCGGTCCGACCTGGGCGAGCTCAACCAGACCAACGCCGTGGCGTGCTACCTGGAGCAGGAGTACCACGTGTGGCAGCAGGGAGTGGACTGGATGCGCAACCGCAGCGCCTGGAGCTGGCGCGTGGCCGGCGGCATCGACGAGTACCTGGGCTACCCGTGAGGCGGCCGAGGGTTCGGCCGCACGCGTCGGTCGCCGTCGCCGCCGTCGTGCTCCTGCTCGCCGCGTGCACGGCGGCCCCGGACGGCGGGAGCGGTTCGGGAGCATCGCCCGAGACCGGGGCGACGAGTACGCCGGAGGCGCGCCCGACGTCGTCGGACGCGCCGGGGAGTGCCGACCCGACCATCACCGTGACGACCGCCGGCGATGCCTGGCTGGTGCGCGGCTCGGGTTTCCGGGGCGGTAACCAGTACCTCGTGCAGTGCACCAACGGTACGGCGGCGGGCGCGAACGCCCTGGACGAGTGCGACATGTCCACCAGCGAGCAGGTGGTGGCGGACGACGACGGCCGGATCTCGGCGACCCGGCAGCCGAGGGCGTTCGTCAACGTCGGTGCGGTGTCGGAGGTCGACTGCACCGGCGACCCGTGCGTGCTGGCCGTCGCCGACCTCTCCGACCGGGTGCTCGCGGCGGCCGCCGCCCCACTCCCCGACGGCGCCGAGCCGCCGGACGCACCGACCCTCATGCTGTCCGAGCAGGAGCTCGGCGCCGCCGACGGGCGCGTCACGGTGACGGGGGAGGGTTTCGCGCCCGGCGCGACGGTGCGGATCGTGCAGTGCGCGACGGCGTCGGGCGGCGGCGTGGACGCGGACAACTGCCTGTACGACGACGGGCGGCGCGTGATCGCCGACCGCGCGGGCACCGTGGTCACGCGGCTGCCGGTGGACCGGGAGATCCAGCTCGTCGGCGGTGGCACGGCGGACTGCGCGGAGGCCGGCGCGTGCGTGGTCGCCAACGCGTGGACCGACGGCGGCCGCATCGCGTTGACCGAGCTGCGGTGGCGCTGACCGACCTGCGGTGGCGCTGACCGACCTGCACCGGAGGCAGGTGTCGTCAGCGGTGGGTGTCGGTGAGCCGTGGCAGGCTGTGTCCGTGCCTCCAGCGACCAAGCGCCGTACCGCAGCCCCTCCCTCCGGCCGTGGCTGGGACGAGCCGACGGTCGCTCCGGTCGTGCTCGTGCGCGGCGCCGAGCCGCTCCTGACCGAGCGGGCGGTCGACGGGGTGGTGCGGCTCGTGCGGGAGCGCGATCCCGAGGTCGAGAAGGTCGAGCTGGAGGGGGCCACCTACGGCGCCGGCCAGCTCATGGTCGCGGCGAGCCCGTCCCTGTTCGGCGAGGCGAAGGTCGTGGTGGTCCGCTCGACGGAGTCGGGGACGGAAGACCTGATGTCCGACCTGATCGCGTACGTCGCCGCGCCGGACGAGGAGACGACCGTCGTGGTGGTCCACGGGGGTGGGCAGCGCGGCAAGAAGATGCTCGACGCCGTCACCGCCTCGGGCGCGCCGGTCATGCTGTGCGAGCCGGTGACCAAGGACGCCGAGAAGGCGTCGTTCGTCACCGGCGAGTTCAAGGCCGCGCGCCGGCGGGCGGACGCCGAGGCGGTGCGCGCCCTCATCGACGCCGTCGGCAGCGACCTGCGCGAGCTCGCGTCAGCCTGCGCGCAGCTCATCGCCGACACGACCGGCACCATCACGGCGAGCACCGTGGACCGGTACTACGGCGGCCGCGTCGAGGCGACGGGCTTCCGGGTGGCCGACGCCGCGGTGGCCGGCGACGTCGGTGCCGCCGTGGCCCTCCTGCGGCACGCGCTGGACACGGGCCTGGACCCGGTGCCGATCGTGGCGGCCCTCGCGCTGCGCCTGCGGAACCTGGCGAAGGTCGCCTCGATGCGCGGCGGCGGGCTCTCGGCGCGGGACCTGGGCATGGCGCCTTGGCAGGTGGACCGCGCCCGTAAGGACCTGCGGAGCTGGACGCCGGAGGGGCTGGCCGCTGCGATCTCCGCCGTCGCGCAGGCCGACGCCGACGTCAAGGGCGAGGCGAGAGACACGGTGTTCGCGGTGGAGCGCGCGGTGATGACGATCGCCCGCTCCCGCCGCTCCTGATCCCGCCCCCGTGCCGCGGCTAAGTTGCCTTCTACCCAGTCATTGGGCCCAGAATCCAGTGTGTTTCTGGGCCCAATGACTGGGTAGAAGGCAACTCGGCGTACCGGGCCCGGGCAGCCGGGTGCGGGCAGCAGCGGCCGGGTACGGGAAAGACGCCGTCCGCCTCTGGGGCGAACGGCGTCTCTCGAAGTCTGCTCAGAGAGCCGCGACCTGCTTCGCGATGGCCGACTTGCGGTTCGCGGCCTGGTTCGCGTGGATGACGCCCTTGGCGACAGCCTTGTCGAGCTTGCGCGACGCGGTGGCAAGGGCGACCGTCGCGGTCTCCTTGTCGCCGGCTGCGATGGCCTCGCGCACCTTGCGCACGTGGGTCTTCAGCTCCGACTTGACGGACTTGTTGCGCAGACGAGCCTTCTCGTTCGTCTTGATGCGCTTCATCTGGGACTTGATGTTTGCCACGAGTGGACTTCCTGGTGTGTTCGCCTGTCGGCGAGCGGATAGGTCGTAGAGGGCGGTCGCAGTTCCGGGACTGGGGTGGGGACCCGTGGAGAGGAACTGGGACTGTGCCCGCCGACCTGGGCGGACACGCGACCCCCAAGGTTACCAGAGCGTCGGGCGTCCCGTGGGGCGCCGGGCTGTGAGACCCGCGACGCCGGGCGACCGGTCCCGGAGGCCCGCCGACGCGGCACTTAGACTCCCACGCATGAGTGCCAGGACGCTGAGAGGACCCTTCCAGTGGACCGTGGTGGTCCCGATCCTTGCCCTGGTGCTCCTCGTGGCCACGTGGAGCAACCACGAGCACCCGGCGGTCCTGGTGGCGATCGGCGCGGCCCTGGTCGGCGCCGTGCTCGCGGCGGTCCACCACGCGGAGGTGGTGGCGCACAAGGTCGGCGAGCCGTTCGGCTCCCTCATCCTCGCGGTCGCGGTCACCGTGATCGAGGTGGGCCTGATCCTCATGCTGATGAGCAGCGGCAGCGACGCCACCAGCACGTACGCCCGCGACACGGTCTTCTCCGCCGTGATGATCACCATCAACGGGATCGTCGGGCTGTCCCTGCTCGTGGGGGCGAGCAAGCACCACCTGGTGAGCTTCAACGCGTCGGGCACCGGGTCGGCGCTGGCCACCGTGATCACGCTGGCCTCGGTCACCCTGGTCCTGCCCCGCTTCACGACGTCGGCCGACGGCGGCGCCTACACGGCCTTCCAGCTCGGCTTCGCCGCCGTCGCGTCGCTGCTGCTGTACGGGGCATTCGTGTTCACGCAGACGGTGCGGCACCGCGACTTCTTCCTGCCGGTCTCGAGCGACGAGTACGGCCGGATCACGGGGCTGCTCGACGAGGACGGCGACGACCACGCGGACCCGCCGCCCACCAGGGAGGCATGGTTCAGCGTCGGGCTGCTGCTCGCCGCGCTCGTCTCGGTGGTCCTGCTGGCCAAGCTGCTCTCCCCGACCATCGAGCACGCGGTGGACGCGGCGGGCCTGCCCTACGGCGTCGTCGGCGTGGTGATCGCGTTCATGGTGCTCGCGCCCGAGTCGATCGCCGCGGTGCGCAATGCCCTGCGCGACCGGGTGCAGATCAGCCTCAACCTCGCCTACGGCTCCGCGATGGCGTCGATCGGCCTGACCATCCCGACCATCGCCGTCGCGATGATCTGGATCGAGGGGCCGCTCACGCTCGGCCTCGACCCCACCCAGATGGTGCTGCTCGCGGTCTCGGTGGTGGTGGCGATGCTGAGCATCACGCCGGGCCGCGCCAACACCCTGCAGGGCGTGGTGCACCTGGTGCTGCTCGCGGCGTTCCTCGTGGTGTCGGTCCAGCCGTAGGGTCAGAGCGCCGCCACGACCTCGTCGAAGACCGCCTTGTCCAGGACGGCGCCCTCGCGGCGGACGGCATCGGGGTGGATGCGGATCACCCGGTTGAGACGCACCTCGGAGGGGCGGCCGGAACCGTCCCAGGCGCCCGTGCCGATGTCCATCCAGACGCGGCCTGCCCGTGCCTCCTGCTCGGCGTCGCGGTCGTGGTCCTGGCTGGTGAGCTGCAGCGCGAGGAGCCAGGTGCCGTCGGTGCCCACGATCAGCACGGGCCGGTCCTTGCCCTGGCTGTGATCTTCCTCATAGGGCACCCACGACCAGACGACCTCGCCCGGGTCCGGGTCGCCGTCCAGCTCAGGGCGGTAGACGGCCGTGACCCGCCCCACGAAGTCGCCGGGGTAGCCGTCGGTCTCGGGCAGGGCGCGACCGGACGCGCGCGGCGGGCGCGGCACGCGCGTCGGCGCGCCGTCCTCCGGGCGGTCGTCGTGACGTCGGGCATCCGGACGCCGGTCGCCCTGACGCTGGTCGTCCTGGTCGAAGGCCGAGCGCGCGACGGCCTCGACGACGTCGCCGAGCAGCCTGATCCACGGGTTCTGGTTCACGCAGGGCAGGGTAGCCCGGCGCCGGCCCCCGAGCAGGGCGGGCCGGCGCCGGGCGGCGTCGTCGTGACGGCGGCGGAGCCGGGCTCAGGTCAGGTCGAGCGCCCGGTCCATGTACTTCACCACGTCGTTGAAGACGTCCTCGGCGAGAACATCGCCCTCGCGGCGCACGTCGTCCGGGTCGATGCGGATGACGCGGTTGATCCGGACCTCCGAGGCGCGGCCCGAGCCGTCCCACGCGCCGGTGCCGACGTCCATCCAGATGCGGCCGGCGCGCGCCTCCTGGAGCGCGTCGCGGTCGTGGTCCTGGCTGGTGAGCTGGAGGCCGAGCAGCCAGGGGCCGTCCCGGCCCACCAGCAGCACTGGCCGGTCCTTGCCCCGGCTGTGGTCCTCCTCGTACGGCACCCAGGTCCAGACCACCTCGCCCGGGTCCGGGTCACCGTCCAGGTCGGGGTGGTAGATCGGGTGGACTTCACCCTCGAAGTCGCCGGGGTAGCTGTTGTCTGATGCGAAGGTCACGCCGGAACCGTACCGGAACGGGTGAAGCGCGCATCCAGGACCTAACCGGCGCCCAGGCCCGGCACAGGATCAGCCGGCGCACCGCCGCGCGAACTCGGCCAGCTCCGGCGCCATCGACTCCGGCTCCCAGCTGTGCATGGCGCCCGGCACCTCCTTCTCGACTCCCTTGGGCACCGCCGCCACGATGCTCGCGGCGGCCACCGGCATCTCCGGGAAGGTCTCCGTCCCGTACATCGCCAGCACCGGGACCTGCACGTCGAGGGTCCCGTCCTCCAGCGCGCGCTGTGCCCACGCGAGCGACTGCGCGTCGGCGCGGTAGGCGGCCACGGTGCGCGCGATGACCGGCCAGTCGGGGGACGCCTCCAGCCCCGCGAGCCACTCGGGCGGCATGTCCTTCATGTAGTGCCGCATCGCGTTCTCGAGGTCGCCCGCGTCGACCAGGCGCTCGATCTCGTCGGCCCACGCCTGCGTCGTCGCGGCGGGGTCGCCCAGCGGCGCCTCCCAGAGGGCCAGGCCCGTGACCGGCAGGCCGGCGTCGGCCGCCTTGAGGCTGATCGAGCAGCCGGACGAGTGGCCGACCAGCACGGCCGACCCGCCCGCCAGCTCGATCATCGCGGCCACGGCTGCGAGCTCGCGGTCCAGGTCCAGGCGGCCCTCGGCCGGGCTCTCCCCGCGGCCGAGCCGGTCGAAGGTGACGGTGGTCAGCCCGCCGTCGGCGGCGCGCCGGGCGGTCTCGGCGGTGACCGGGTCGTCGGCGCGGTCCGGGCCAGCGCCCGTCACGAAGACGAGGGCGGGGCCCGTGCCGCCCCGCAGGTCGTAGGCGACGCGGTCGCCCCGGCTGGTGGTCGTGTAGTCAGTCATGGCCGTCCGACGACGGGGCGGCGCACAACTCATCGGTGCACGCGTCATCGATACACGCGCGCCGCCGGCCACGCGGAGCCAGCCGCGTGCTGCCCACGCGGGGCCGGCGGAAAAGCCCTGGCCCGCCCGCCGGACCGGATGCCACGGTGGCCCCCATGCGCCTGCACGACGACGAGGTCGTCTCCACACCCGACCTGGTCCACCGGCTGGTCGCGGACCAGTTCCCGCGCTGGGCGCACCTGCCCGTGACGCCGGGGCCGGCGGGCGGCACCGACCACCACCTGTTCCGGCTCGGCGACGAGCTGCTGGTCCGCATGCCCAAGATCGCCTGGGCCCAGGACCACGCGGTCGCCGACGCGCGGTGGCTCCCGCGCCTCGCCGCCCATCTGCCGGCCGAGCTTCCCGTGCCGGAGGCCGTCGGCGAGCCGGCCGACGGCTTCCCGTTCCGCTGGTCGGTGGTGCCCTGGCTGGAGGGCGCGCCACCGGCCCCGGGCGACCTCGGACCGGCCGGCGCCCGCGACCTGGGCGAGTTCGTCGCCGCCCTGCGCGGCGTGCCCACCGACGGCGGACCCGTCAAGGACGGCACGTCACGCGGCGTCCCGCTGGCCCGGCTGGACGACGACGTCCGCCGCGCCATCAGCGCCTCCGGCACCCGCATCGACGGGCGCGCCACGACGGCGGCGTGGGACCGGGCCCTTGCCGCGCGGCCGGCGCCCGGACCCCACGAGGGGTCCTCCGGTACGACGCCCGGACCCCGGGCGTCCGGCTCCTGGATCCACGGCGACCTGCTGCCCGGCAACCTCCTGGTGCGCGACGGCCGGCTGACCGGCGTCATCGACTGGGGCGCCATGGGGGTCGGCGACCCGGCCGCCGACCTGATCCCCGCCTGGGGCGCCGGGTTCACGGCCGCGGAGCGCGCGGACTTCCGGGCCGCCGCGACCGACGGGCTCGCCGACCCCGACGACGCGTGGGAGCGCGGCCGGGGCTGGATGCTGGTCCAGGCCGTTATCGCCCTGCCCTACTACTGGGACCGCTGGCCGGAGTTCGCGCGGGCTGGCCAGGCGCGGATCGCCGCGGTCCTCGCGGGCTGACGGCACGCGCGAATCGACGGCACGGGCGGACTGCCCGCGCGATCGAGGCCGACGCCGCCCCCAAGGACGGGCCCCGTCTGCCAGACCTCGCCTGCCTGGACAGCGGCCGCGGCCGGGCGGCCGGACAGCGGCTACGGCACGATCGCCTGCGCCAGCGCCGCCTCCAGGTCCCCGCGGTCGCCCTCGACGGTCACGCCCGCCTCGGTCGGCGTGAGACGCCGCCACAGCATCAGCGCGAGCCCCTCGGTCGCCCCGCTGACGACGACGTCGGGCGCCACCTCCTCCGTGCGCTCGCCCGGTGCCCCGAGCACCCAGGTGCGCCCGCCGTCGACGTCGGCCGCGACGAGGGCCACCGGATGGCGCAGCGGCGCCATGCGGCCCAGGCCCACCTGGCGGGGCTGGAGCACGGTGACGATCTCGTCGACGTTGTCGGCCCACACCTCCGGCTCGGCGTCGACCAGGCCCGTCGAGCCCGCCCCCGCGCGGGCGGCCAGCAGGTCGTGGAGGTGCACGAGCGTCTCGTGCGTCTGCCTGCGGTACCAGAACCGCACCGGGCCGGGGCCCAGGGGCTCGGGATGGGTCAGCACCCTGGCGGTGGCGTCGGGGTCGAGGCCGGCCAGCGCCGTGCGCAGGGCCGCCGCCTGGGCCGCATAGTGCGGCGCCAGGTCGAACGGCCCGTCGCCGAGCGCCTCGGCCTCGACCCCGCGGGCGTTGCCGGCCGCCCAGTGGTGGATGTCGGCGAGGTGCTCCACCAGCTCCCGCACGGTCCAGTCACCGCAGGCGGGGACCCGCGCGTCGCCGTCGGCACCGGGTACGGCGGTGAGGAAGTCGCCCTGGAACCGGGCCAGCAGCGACAGGTGGTCGAGGCTCATGTGCGGAAAGGTACCGCGAGCCACCGACATCCCGGAGCGGGCGCGGAGCCCGGGCGGCCCCGCCACGCCGCGGACCGCGGAGCCCGCCGGCGCCGCGGCCCCGCCACGGCGGAGGTCAGCCCCCGAGCACCGCGTCGATCTCGCGCAGGAAGTGGGGCAGGTCGCCGGGCGTGCGGGACGTGACCAGCGGGAACCCCGCGCCCGCGTCCCGCACGACGGGCTCGTCCACCCAGGTGCCGCCCGCGTTGCGTACGTCGGTGGCCAGCGACGGGTAGCTGGTGAGCCGTGCGCCCGACACGCGCCCGGCCTCGACCAGCGCCCACGGGCCGTGGCAGATCGCCGCCACCGGCCGGCCGGTGGCGGCGAACGCGTCGACGGCGTCGACGGCCTCGGGCCGCAGGCGCAGGGCGTCGGCGTTCAGCGTGCCGCCGGGCACGAGCAGCAGGTCGAAGCCGGCCGTGTCCACCTCGGCGATCACGGTGTCCGGAACCACCGTCTCGCCGCGCTTCTCGTCGCCCACCAGGGTCTGGACGTCGCCCGGCTGCGCGGCCGCCACGGTCACGACGGCGCCGTGGTCACGCAGGTGCCGCACGGGTACCAGGAGCTCGTCCTGCTCGACGCCGTAGTTGGTCACGATTGCCAGCACTTGCTTGTTGGTCAGGTGCGGCATGGTTGTCCTCCGTCGATCGGGGTCGCTGCCCTCCGACCGTAGGCATGGCCGCGCCTCGCTCGCACGGGACGTGGGAGAATGGTGGCTGGCCCCGCCTATCCTGACCACCACCCTGACGACGGAGCGAGAACGCTTTGCCCATCCCCGGTCCTACGCTCGCGGCGCGCATCCAGCCGAACGCCACCGCGCCCGACCTGATCCGCAACTTCTGCATCATCGCGCACATCGACCACGGCAAGTCCACGCTTGCCGACCGCATGCTCCAGCTCACGGGCGTGGTCGAGGCGCGCGCCATGCGCGCGCAGTACCTGGACCGGATGGACATCGAGCGCGAGCGCGGCATCACCATCAAGTCGCAGGCGGTGCGCATGCCGTGGGAGCTCGACGGCGTGCCGCACGCCCTGAACATGATCGACACCCCGGGCCACGTGGACTTCACCTACGAGGTGTCCCGGTCGCTGGCCGCGTGCGAGGGCGCCGTGCTGCTGGTCGACGCCGCGCAGGGCATCGAGGCGCAGACCCTGGCCAACCTGTACCTGGCCATGGAGAACGACCTGGAGATCATCCCGGTCCTGAACAAGATCGACCTGCCCGCGGCCCAGCCGGAGAAGTACGCGGAGGAGCTCGCGAACCTCGTGGGCGGCGACCCGGAGGACGTGCTCAAGGTCAGCGGCAAGACGGGCGTGGGCGTCGACGCCCTGCTGGACAAGATCGTCCGGAGCGTCCCGGCCCCGGTCGGCGACGCCGACGCCCCCGCGCGCGCCATGATCTTCGACTCGGTCTACGACACCTACCGCGGCGTGGTCACCTACGTGCGCGTCGTGGACGGCAACCTCAACCCGCGCGAGCGCATCACGATGATGTCCACGCGCGCGAGCCACGAGCTGCTCGAGATCGGCGTCATCTCCCCGGAGCCCAACCCCACCAAGGGGCTCGGCGTCGGCGAGGTGGGCTACCTGATCACCGGCGTGAAGGACGTGCGCCAGTCCAAGGTCGGCGACACCGTCACCAACCAGGCCAAGCCGGCCACCGAGGCGCTCGGCGGCTACAGCGACCCCAAGCCCATGGTGTTCTCCGGCCTGTACCCGGTGGACGGCTCGGACTACCCCGACCTGCGCGACGCGCTGGACAAGCTCAAGCTCAACGACGCCGCGCTGAACTACGAGCCGGAGACGTCCGTGGCGCTCGGCTTCGGGTTCCGCGTCGGGTTCCTCGGCCTGCTGCATCTGGAGATCGTGCGCGAGCGCCTGGAGCGCGAGTTCAACCTCGACCTCATCTCGACCGCGCCGAACGTGATCTACGACGTGACGCTGGAGGACGGCACGGCGGTGCGGGTCACCAACCCGAGTGAGTTCCCCGGCGGCAAGATCAAGGAGGTCCGGGAGCCGGTCGTCAAGGCGACCATCCTCATGCCCAGCGAGTTCGTGGGCACGGTCATGGGCCTGTGCAACGAGCGCCGGGGCGTGCAGCTCGGCATGGACTACCTGTCCGAGGACCGCGTGGAGCTGCGTTACACGCTGCCGCTGGCCGAGATCGTGTTCGACTTCTTCGACCAGCTCAAGTCCCGCACCCGCGGGTACGCCTCGCTCGACTACGAGCCGTCCGGCGACCAGACCGCCGACCTGGTCAAGGTCGACATCCTGTTGCAGGGCGAGCAGGTGGACGCGTTCAGCGCCATCGTGCACCGCGAGAAGGCCTACGACTACGGCGTGCTGATGACCGGCAAGCTCAAGGAGATCATCCCGAGGCAGCAGTTCGAGGTGCCGATCCAGGCCGCCATCGGCGCCCGGGTGATCGCCCGCGAGACCATCCGCGCCATGCGCAAGGACGTGCTCGCCAAGTGCTACGGCGGTGACATCAGCCGGAAGCGCAAGCTGCTGGAGAAGCAGAAGGAGGGCAAGAAGCGCATGAAGAACATCGGCTCCGTCGAGGTGCCGAAGGACGCGTTCATCGCTGCGCTGTCCTCCGACGCCGCGGCCCCCAAGGACAAGAAGAAGTAGCTTGCCCGCACTTCCCCCCGGCATCCCCGTGCCCGACGACGGGGCGCTGCCCGCCGCGGTGCGCCCGCCCGCCCCCGTGCGGGACAGCACCCAGGCCGGCCAGCGGCCGTTCGGCGTGTACGTGCACGTCCCGTTCTGCAGCGTGCGCTGCGGCTACTGCGACTTCAACACCTACACCGCCGCCGAGCTGGGCGGCGGCGCCAACCAGGCCGCCTACGCCACCACAGCCCTGCGCGAGGTGACGCTCGCGCAGCGCGTCCTGTCCGACGCCGGCCGCTCGCCCGCCGCGGTCTCGACCGTCTTCTTCGGCGGCGGCACGCCGACGATGCTGCCCGCCGACGACCTCGCCCGCGTGCTCGCCGGCGTCAGGGACACCTGGGGCCTGGCCGACGGCGCAGAGGTCACCACCGAGGCCAACCCCGACTCCGTCACGCCCGAGTCCCTGCGCCTCCTGGCCGACGCCGGGTTCACGCGCGTCTCGTTCGGTATGCAGTCCGCCGTGCCGCGCGTGCTGGCCACACTGGAGCGCACGCACGACCCGCTGCGCATCCCCGACGTCGTGCGGTGGGCGCGGGACGCCGGGCTGGACGTGTCCCTCGACCTCATCTACGGCACCCCCGGCGAGTCCCTCGACGACTGGCGCACGAGCGTCGAGGCGGCGCTGGCCACCGGCGTCGACCACGTGTCCGCGTACGCGCTCGTGGTGGAGCCGGGCACCAAGATGGCCGCACAGGTCCGCCGCGGCGAGCTCGCGCCGCCGTCCGAGGACGACCAGGCCGCGAAGTACGAGCTGGCCGACGACCTCCTCACGGCAGCAGGGCTGCGTTGGTACGAGGTGTCGAACTGGTCCCGTGCCGGGCACGAGTGCCGGCACAACGTCGGGTACTGGCGCGGCGACGACTGGTGGGGCGTCGGACCCGGCGCGCACAGCTACCTCTCGGCCGCCGAGGACACCGCGCAGGACGTGGCGGGCGTCCGGTGGTGGAACGTGAAGCATCCCCGCGCCTACGCCACGCGGCTGGAGGCCGGGCACAGCCCCGGCGCGGGGCGCGAGCTGCTTACCCGCGAGGAGGCGCACCTGGAGCGCGTCATGCTCGGCGTGCGGCTGCGCGACGGCCTCGACCTCGGCGTGCTGACGGCGGAGGGCCGCACCGCGGTGGCCGGTCTGGTGGCCGGCGGGCTGCTCGACGGCCGGGCCGCCGTCGGCGTCGGCGGGGCGGGCGGGCGTGCGGTGCTGACGCGCCGCGGACGCCTCCTGGCCGACGCCGTGGTGCGGGACCTGACCGCCTGAATCGGTACCGGGTATTTCGCCACAGTTCGGATTAGTTTTGTTTGCGTGGCTGGCGAAATCGCCGATATCTTGGGCGAATTAAGACAGTTACTGGGCGGGCGCAGGCACGCCTGACCGAGGGGCACGCGTCATGAGCAACACGCACGGTGGCTGGCATCCACAGGATCCGTACCGTGGGCAGGATCCGGAGCTCCGGCGGGCCCGGGACGCGAACCACCAGGGGCAACCGGAACCGCCGGCGCAGGACCCCTACGGGCAGACCCCGCAGCCGCTGGACCCGTACGGACCGCGCGATCCCTATGGCCGCCCCGCCAACCCGTACGGCCGGCCCGACTACGAGGCCCACCAGCAGCCGGAGCAGCGGGACCCGCAGCCCGGCGTGTGGGGCCAGTACCAGGTCCGCCCGCAGGCTCCGCGGTACCAGCAGCCGGGCGGGTACCAGCAGGGCGGCTACCAGCCACAGGCGCCGCAGTTCCCGGAGCCTGCCGCCCCGGGCACCGAGCACGTGGCGGACGGCGAGCGGCCCACCGTCGGCAGCGCGTGGCGCTGGGGCTGGGGCGCGTTCGGCGCGAGCTGGGGCCTGTGGGTGGCGATGAGCCTGGTGCTCGGCGTCGCGCAGCTCGCCGTCATCCTCGTGTTCAGCCCGTCCACGCTGGACGGGCTGATGAACGCCAGCGACCCGGCGGCCGTCGACGCCGCCCAGGCCGCCGGGCGGACCGTCCGCGCCCAGGCCCTCGCCGCCGGCGGGACCGCCATCTGCTTCCTGCTGCAGGCCCTCCTGTACGCGGGCGCGCTCGCCGCCACGCGCACCCGCAAGGTCAGGTTCCGCGACTTCTTCCTGCTGCGCGGCTTCGGCGGTCTCGTTGGCTACGCGGTGCTCGCGGGCGTGCTCGGGTTCGTCAGCACCATCGTGCCGATGGTCGGCGGCCTGGTGCAGGTCGTCTGCACGCTGCTCCTGCTCCCCGTGCCCTTCCTGCTGCTCAAGGGGTGGGGCTTCGGCAAGGCGCTGGCGGGCGGCGTCGGGCTGGTGCTCACCCACCTCGGGACGGCGCTCGCGGTCTTCGGGATCTTCGCCGGGCTGGCCATCGCGTCGATCTTCACGTGCGGGATCGGTCTGGTCGTGGTGGCGCCGGCGATGCTCCTGGTGGGGGCCTATCTCGTCCAGCGCTGGACCGGGGACGCCGTCCACGCCTGACCCACGGGTAACAACTCGGCAGTTCCGCGTGCGCGCTTGCGAAGAAAAGGTGAAGGTGGCCTCGATCACCGACCATTTCTAGGGGGAGCACATGAGCGAGAACACGCCGCAGGACCCGTACGGGCCGAACGCGGGCGGGCCGACGCCGCCGTCGTCCGCGAGCGGTCCGACGCAGCCGCCGGCACAGGGGCCGACGCCGCCGCCGGCGGGCGGTCCCGGTCAGCCGCCGGCCTCGGGTGGGCAGCCGCCCGCGCCGGGTGGGCAGCCGCCCGCGTACGGCGGCGCGAGCGAGCCGCCCGGCTACGGTGCCGCGGGTCAGCCGCCGGCGTACGGCGGCCCGGGCGGGCCCTACGGGACGCAGCCGTCGGCCCCGTTCGGCGTGGGCGAGGCGCTGGGCTTCGGGTGGCGGCGGTTCACCGGGAACTGGCTGTTCTGGGTGCTGTTCGCTCTGCTCCTCCTTGTTGTGTTCGCGCTGTCCAACTCGGGTTCGGCCGTCGACTACCAGAACCAGGTCAACAGGGCGGCATCCAACCCGGGGGACCTGGCCGGCGTCTGGACCGGGGTGAGCGTCGGTAACTCGACGCTCGGGTTCATCGGCGGTCTGGTGCTCTCGGTGCTGGGAGCCCTTGGCATCAACGCAGCGCTGCGTGAGGTCGCGGGCGAGAAGGCCACCTGGGGCACGCTCTTCCAGGTCAACAGCTACGCGATGATCATCCTCACGGCGCTCCTGCTGCTGGTCGCCGGTTTCGCCGGCGCGCTCCTGTGCGGTCTCGGCCTCATCGTCCTGGCGATCTTCGCGCCCTTCACCTACCACAACGTGGTCGACAGGGGCATGAACGCCTGGGCGGCCTTCACGTCGTCGTTCCGCCTGGTGGGCCAGAACTTCGGCGCCGTCTTCCTGCTGGAGCTCGCGCTCTTCGGCATCAACATCCTCGGCGCGATCGTCTGCGGGCTCGGCCTGTTCCTCACGATCCCGCTGTCGCTTGTCGCCCTGGCCTTCGCGTTCCGCCGGATCACGGGCGGCCCGGTCGCGGCCGGCCCGCTGCCGAGCGGCCCGGCCGCCGCGGGTCCCATGGCGGCCTGACGCCCGGTGGCCTGACGCCCGGCGCCGACCAACCCGGTCGCTCGCCGACGCGACCAAGTTGACCATGCACTTACTGCCGGATCGAAGCCGGATCCGGCAGTAAGTGCATGGTCAACGGATGACGGCGGCACCATCCGACGGAGACGGCCTCCGACGGCGGCGTCGTCCAACGCCGACGTCGTCCAACACCAGACGCCACCGTCCGACGGCGCCTGCCACCACCGTCCGGCTGCGCCAGACGCCGCCGTCCGGCTGCGCCAGACGCCGCCGTCCGGCTGCGCCAGACGCCGCCGTCGGACGGCGCCTGACGTCACCGTCCGCCGGTGCCTGACGTCACACGCCGACGCCGTCCGCCGACGGCACACGCCGCCGCCGTCCGCCGCCGCCGTCCGCCGCCGCCACACGCCGCCGCCGTCCGCCGACGCCGTCCCTTACTTGATGAGGCGGATGTTCACCGGATAGCGGTACGGCGCGCCCTTACCGTTCTCGACGGCCGCCAGGATCATGAACACCAGCGCCGCGATGAACGCCAGGTAGAGGATGGCGCCGAACCCGAGGGTGATCGCGGTGATGATCGCGACGGCGACGTTGGCGATGATCAGGGTGATGCTGAAGTTCAGCACCTCCTTCGCCTCCTGCTCCACGAACCGGCTGCGGTCCTTGAGCGCCAGCCAGATCACGAGCGGCGGGATGAACGACAGCACGATCGCGCCGATCTGGGCGAAGACGGTCCACATGCGCTCGTCCGACGGGGTGAGCGGCTGGGGCTGCTGGTACGGGCCGCTGTACGCGGGGGCCGGCTGGCCCGGGTGCGGCTGCTGGGACTGGTCCTGGTAGGGCTGCTGGCCCTGGTACGGCGCCTGGCCCTGGTACGGCTGCTGACCGGGCTGGGGCGAGCCGTAGGCGGGACCCGGCTGGGGCTGCTGAGGCGCCGGGCCGGGCTGCTGAGGAGACTGCGGCTGCTGCGGGTTCTCGGACATGGCTCAACCGTAGAGGTTGTGCCTCACAAAATGGTCACAAAATCGATGAGCTCTTCGACCCGGCCGAGCAGCACGGGGTCGAGGTCCCGGTAGTCGCGCACGGTGCCGAGGATGCGCTGCCAGCCGCGCGCGACGTCGGCCTGCGTCTGCGCGGGCCAGCCCAGCGAGCGCAGGATGCCGAGCTTCCACTCCGTGCCCCGGTCGATCTCCGGCCAGCGGTCCAGGCCGAGGCGCTCCGCGCGCACGGCCTGCCACACGTCGACGTAGGGGTGCCCCAGCACCAGCACGGTGCCCGGCGGCACGTGGCGCACCGCCTCGTCGGCGAGCCGCTGCTCCTTCGAGCCGGGGACCAGGTGGTCCACCAGCACGCCGACGCGCCGGTCGGCGTCGGGCCCGAACTCGGCGAGCCGCTCGGCGAGGTGGTCCACGCCGTCGAGCAGCTCGACCACCACACCCTCGACGCGCAGGTCGTCGCCCCAGACCTTCTCGACGAGCTCGGCGTCGTGCCTGCCCTCCACCCAGATGCGGCTGCCGCGTGCCACGCGCGCCCGCGCGCCGTGCACCGCCACCGAACCGGAGGCCGTGCGCGTGGGCGGGGCGGGCGCGCGGTTCACCGCCGGCGCGGTGAGGATCACGGGCTTGCCCTCGACCCAGAAACCGGGGCCTAGCGGGAACGTCCGCGTGCGGCCACGCCGGTCCTCCAGGACCACCACGTGCATGCCGCCCGACTTCTCGACCCGCACGACGGCGCCGACCCAGCCGGTCTCGACCTCCTCGACCACCAGCCCGGACTCGGCGGGCGTCGGCTGCGACGTCGGCCGCCGCCCCCGCTGCGCGCCGGGGAAGGCGGGGGACAGGACGTCGGGGCCGTAGCGTTCGTCGTGCACGCCGCGAGCCTAGATCCGGGGCAAGGGCCGACGGCGGAGGGTGCGCTGGCGTGTCCCGACGGGCGGGTCAGCGGCCGACCCGGACCCGCAGGGCCGCCTCGGTCCGCGTCGCCACCCCGAGCTTGCGCAGGATCGCCGACACGTGCACCGACGCGGTCTTGGCCGAGATGAACAGCCGCTCGGCGATCTGCCCGTTGGTCAGGCCCTCCGCCACCAGGGCGAGCACCTGCCGCTCGCGCGCGGTGAGGGTCTCGGCCCCGCCGTCCGACGGCGCGGCGCCGTCCGCCGCGTCCCGCCCCGCGCGCCCGGCGGCTCCCGAACGCCCGGCCGCTCCCGACCGGTCGGCGAGGCCCGCCCGGTCGATCAGGGCCTGGGCCTGCTGGACCACCAGGCCCACCCCGATCTTCTCGGCCTCGGCCACCGCCGATCCCAGCGCCGACCGCGCCCCTCCCCTGTCGCCGACCGCCAGCAGCCGCTCACCCTCGCGGTACAGGGCGTAGGGCCGCAGGTGCGCGGGGCCGGGCAGGTCCGCGACGACGGTCCACGGGCCGGTGCCGAGCTCCGCCTCGAACAGCGCCGACCACACCGGGAACGTGGCCCACCCGGCGCACTCGGCGAGGGCGGTGCGGAACGGGGCGTCGTCCACGTCCTGGCCCGCCGCGCGCAGCCGGGCGATCGCGTGGGCCGCGACGGCCAGGAGCTCCAGGTCGTAGGCCGGGTTGCGCGGCCCGTTCCCCGCGACGACGCCGGACGTGAGCCGCAGCGCCTCCGCCGGGTCGTCCCGCAGGAGCGCCAGCTCCGCGCGGGTCACCGCGACGCGCGACCGGATCTGCACCTCCAGGCGCCCGAACCGGTCCCAGGTGGCCGCCTTGCGCCGCGCCTCTGCCTGCGCCCACGCGACCTGCCCGCGCCACATCGACAGCCACGCCCGGTGCCAGCCGAGGTAGACGGAGTACACGCTGGCGTGGATCATCGGCACCTTGCGGTCGTACCACCGGGCGGCCTCGGCCCAGTCGCCGCGCCCGATCATCGCCTCGACGATGTTGCCCTCCAGCATCGTCCGGGTGCCCTCCGCCGCGCCGTACCGCTGCGCCATCTCCACCCCCTCCGCGGCGATGGCGGCGGCCTCGTCCCAGCGCCCCGCTGTCAGCCGGGCGTCGGACCCGTTGATGTAGTACTGCCGCAGGCCGTGCCAGTTGTCGCCGGCGACCTCGCGGCCGCGGTCGATCTCGGCCAGGCCGTCCTGGTCGCCGAGCTGGAACCGGCTGACGCCGCGCAGGTTGAGCGCCACCGAGGCGAGCTCGGCGCTCCCGACTGCGGTCGCGGTGTCGTACGCCTCCGTGGCGGCCACGATGGCCTCGGCGCAGTGCCCGTCGAGCATGGCGCGCCGGGCCCGCAGCACCAGCACCTGGGCCCGCACGGTGTCGTCGAGGCCCGGCGGCACCAGGCGCAGCGCCCGCTCGTAGAGCTCAGGACCGTCCAAGGACCCGGCCCGGCCCGCGATGAGCGCGGCGTCGGCCAGGGCCCTGGCCTGGCCGACGGGGTCGTCGTCGGGCCACTCGTCGAGGGCCTGGTGCACGACGGCCAGGGCGCGGTCCACGCGCGTCGAGTCCAGCAGCGACCCGGCGACGGCGCGCAGCAGCTCGTGGTGCGGCAGGCCGGCCACGCGTTCGGCGTCGGGCACCTGGTCCCACAGCTCGAGCGCCCGCTCGCCCAGGGTCACGGCCGTGGACGCCGCCGCGGTCGACGCCGCCGCGTGCCCGGCGACGGCGGCGGCCAAGGCCTTGTCCAGCACACCGGCGCGCCACCAGTGGTCGGCGATGCGGGACAGCTTGGCGACCGAGCGGGTGCGGGTGGTCAGCGCCGTCTCGAGCGCGCGGGCGTACGCGGCGTGCAGCCGCCTGCGCTCGCCGGGCAGCAGCTCCGCGTACACGGCCTCCTGCACGAGCGCGTGCCGGAACGCGTACCCGACGTCGGTGGTGACCAGCACCTGCGCGTCCACCGCCTCGCGCGCCGTCTCCTCCGGCTCCGCGCCGACGCCGGGGCGCGCGCCCGAGGCGTCGTCGGCCAGGACGTCGTCCAGCACGTCGTGCCACACCCGCGGGCCCGCCGCCGCGACGACGCGGCACAGCGCCTGCGCCGCACGGCTCAGGTTCCAGTAGCGCAGCAGGAGGATGTCGCGCAGGGAGTCCGGCAGGTCGGTGCCGAGGAAGCCGACCAGCTCCTCCACGTAGAACGGGACGCCCTCGCTGCGCTCGGCCAGATCGGCGATGTCGTCGGCGAGCTCGTCGGCGGGGCCGAGCCCGGCGAGGCCGGGGGCCGCCGGCCCGGAGGACTCCGCGAGCAGCAGGTCCCGCGCCATCTCGCGGACCTCCTCCGGGCCGAGCCGGCGCAGGTCGAGCCGGGTGGCCAGCCGTGCGCGGTCGAGCTCCGCCGCCACGGCCCGGAGGGGATGGCTGCGGTCGACGTCGTCGCTGCGGTAGGTCAGGACCAGGAGCAGGCCGGGCAGCGCGGCGCGCGCGAGGCGCACGGCCAGGGCCCGCGTGACGTCGTCGGACCAGTGCAGGTCCTCGACGACGGCGACGACCGGACGGTCGGCGGCGGTGCGGGCGAGCAGGTCGGTGAGGACCTCGGGGAGGCGGTCGGCGCCCGCGTCGGGCGAGGGGGCCACGAGCTGCGGCGTGACCGCGGACAGGGCGGCGGCCGCCGGGCCGGCGGCCTCGACCGTGGCGTCGGGGCCGAGCGTCGCCACGATCCCGGCGAGCAGGCCGGCCGTCGCGGCGTACGGCACGGGTCCCGAGCCGGAGTCGGCGCACTGCCCGGCCAGGACCAGCACGCCGTCCGCCCGGGACGTCAGCTCGTCGACCAGACGCGTCTTGCCGATGCCGGCCTCGCCGGCGATCACGATGGTGCGGCCGGCGCCCGAGCGGACGTCGTCGAGGGCGGCCATGAGCTCGCCGAGCTCACGGGCTCGGCCCACGAGGCGGGCGCGGGGGACCGGCATGGGCTCATCGTCCCATGCCGGTCCTGGTGCCGGTCCTGGTACCGGTTCGCTGTTCGCCACGGCCGTTCCGGCGCGGCTCAGGCGATGCGCGGCCGGACGGCGTCGGCCGCCTTGGCGCGTGCGGCGCGCTCGGCGGCGTGCCGTGCGGCCTCCTGGCGCCGGGCGGTCTCCTGCTGCTCGCGCGCCCGGCGGGTCTGCTCCGTCCGGCGGTCGAGCTCCTGCTCGTTCCTGCGGTACTCGGCGTAGTCCGAAAAGCCGAACATCGTGGTGCCTCCTGGGTGCGGCCGGCCCCTCGCCGGCGGTGGTTCCACCCTCGTGCGTGAGGTACCCCGCGCGGATCGGGCGGTCGCCGCATCTTTGGCTGCCGGTCCGACCGGCGGGTCCGAGGTACCTAAGGCATTGCCCTAAGCGCCGGTCGGCGGGACAGTTGTCAGGCCCGTCGGCTCAGCCCTTCGCGAACGTGTCACAACCACGGGTCACGGGGCTGACCTGCGGGTCCGGCACCCCGGGACCGTGCGCGCGGCGGGTCGGGGGGTTGGCCGCTCGCGTGTGCCGCGTAGGATTGGCACTCGGTCGGCGAGAGTGCTGGAGGCAGTGTCGGTGAACGGCCGGAACCCGGGTGCACGTCCCGGACGTTCAACCTGGGGACGGAGGTGAGCGCGGTGAGCGAGGAACGAAGGCTCGATGTCCTGCGGGCGATCGTGGAGGACTACGTCCGGACACGCGAACCCGTCGGGTCGCGCATACTCACGGAGCGGCACCGGCTCGGCGTCTCCCCTGCCACCGTCCGCAACGACATGGCGGCCCTCGAGGAGGCCGGGCTCATCGCCCAGCCGCACACGTCGGCGGGGCGCATCCCCACCGACAAGGGCTACCGCCTGTTCGTGGACCAGCTCGCCGAGGTGCGCCCGCTGAGCGCGCCGCAGCGGCGGGCGATCGAGACGTTCCTGTCCGAGGCCGTCGACCTCGACGACGTCGTGGCGCGCGCCGGGCGGCTCATCGCCCAGCTCACGGGCCAGGTCGCCGTGGTGCAGTACCCCTCGCTGCGCCGGTCCGGCCTGCGGCACCTGGAGCTCGTGCCGACGGCGGAGGGGCGGCTCCTCGTTGTCGTCATCACCGACACGGGGCGGGTGGAGCAGCGGTTCCTCGACGTGCCGGTCGACCTGGACGACGGCACGCTCGGCGAGCTGCGCGCCCGCCTCAACGCGGCGGCCGCCGGCCGCCGCCTCACCGAGATCGGCGACTCGTTCGCCCAGGTCGCAGCGGCCATGCCGGAGGAGCACAAGCCCCTGGCGGCCGCGGTGGCCGAGGTCGTCACGACCGCGCTCGCGGAGGAGAGCGAGGAGCGGATCGTGCTGACCGGCCAGGCCAACCTCGCGCGGTCCGGCATGCGGTTCGAGCAGGGCCTGCGGCCCGTGCTCGAGGCGCTGGAGGAGCAGGTGGTCCTGCTCGGCCTCCTCACCGAGATGACCGACGACGCCGGCGTGACGGTGAGCATCGGCCACGAGAACCGGCTGGCGGGCCTGGCGGAGACCTCCGTCGTCACGTCCGGCTACGGCTCGTCCGACGGCGACTCTGTGGCCATCCTGAGCTCGATCGGCCCCACCCGCATGGACTACCCGGGCACCATCGCCGCGGTGCGTGCCGTGGCGCGCTACCTGTCGCGGGTGCTGCCGAGCTGACTTCCCCCGCCCACGAACCATTCCCCACACACCTCCCCGCGAAGAGAGACCTGTGACCGACTACTACGAGATTCTCGGTGTTCCGCGCGACGCCTCACCCGAGCAGATCAAGAAGGCATACCGCAAGCTGGCTCGCGAGCTGCACCCGGACGTGGCCGGCGAGGCGGGCGGGGACCGGTTCAAGGACGTCGCGCGCGCGTACGAGGTGCTGTCCAACCCCGACAAGCGCCAGCAGTACGACATGGGCGTCGACCCCACCTCGCCCGGCGGCGGCGCGGGCGGCGGGTTCGGCGCGGGCTTCGGGTTCCAGGACATCTTCGAGACCTTCTTCGGCGGCGGGCAGCCCACCGGCCCGGTCCCGCGCGCGCGGCGCGGCAACGACGCGCTCGTGCGGCTCGACCTGGAGCTGTCCGAGGCGGTCTTCGGCGCCAAGCGGGAGATCCAGGTCGACACCGCCGTGGTGTGCAACACCTGCGGCGGCGACGGCGCACGGCCGGGCACGTCGGCCCGCACCTGCGACGTCTGTCAGGGCCGGGGCTCCGTGCAGCGGGTCGCGCGCTCGTTCCTCGGCCAGGTCATGACCAACCAGCCGTGCTCGGCCTGCGGCGGCTTCGGCACCGTGATCCCCGAGCCGTGCACCGACTGCTCCGGCGAGGGCCGCGTGCGCTCGCGCCGCACCATCTCGGTGAACGTGCCCGCCGGCGTCGACACCGGCACCCGCATCAAGCTCTCCGCGCAGGGCGAGGTGGGCCCCGGCGGCGGCCCCGCCGGGGACCTGTACGTCGAGATCCGGGAGCGCGCGCACGACACGTTCGTGCGCCGCGGCGACGAGCTGCACTGCACCCTCCAGGTGCCGATGACGGCCGCGGCGCTCGGCACCGTCCTCGAGCTCGACACGCTGGACGGGCTCCAGGAGATCGACCTGCGCCCCGGCACACAGCCCGGCCAGGTCATCACGCTCAAGGGCCTCGGCGTGGGGCACCTGCACTCCGCGGGGCGCGGCGACCTCAACGTGCACATCGAGGTCCAGGTGCCCACCGGCCTCGACGAGGCGCAGACGGCGCTGATGCAGCAGCTCGCCGCCCTGCGGGGCGAGGAGCGGCCGGAGCCGCGGCTCGCCTCGGTCCACGGGGGCGTGTTCTCGCGCCTGCGCGACAAGCTCAGCGGGCGCTGACCGCCCACCGATGAGCGCGCCAGTCTTTCTCGCGGAGGCGTCCAGCGCCCATCCGCTGTCCGGGTACGCGGCGGGGTCCGTGTACGTGCTCGACGGCGCGGAGGGCCGGCACGCCGGCGTCGTCCAGCGGCGCGGCCCCGGCGAGCGGATCGACGTCGTCGACGGCGCGGGCTTCCGCCTGCGCACGGTCGTCGAGTCGGTCGACGGCGCTCAGGTGCACTTGCGTGTCGAGGACGTGGAGGTCGAGCCGGCGCCCGCCGTCGTCGTGACGCTCGTCCAGGCCCTCGCCAAGGGCGACCGCGACGAGCTCGCGATCGAGGCGGCCACCGAGACCGGCGTGGACGCGATCATCCCGTGGCAGGCCGAGCGGTCGGTGGTCGTCTGGCGCGGGGACCGGGCGGCGAAGTCGCGGGCGCGCTGGGTCAGCACCGTGCGGGCCGCGACGAAGCAGGCCCGCCGGGCGCGCATCCCCGACGTCGAGCTGCCGCTCACGACCAAGCAGCTCGCGGCCCGGGCGCGCGAGGTGGTCGGGGCGGGCGGCACGACGGTCGTGCTGCATGAGGAGGCGACGGCGGCCCTCGCGACGGTGCCGCTGCCCGACGCCGGCCACGTGCTCGTCGTCGTCGGACCAGAGGGCGGGATCTCCGAGGCCGAGGTCGCCCTGCTCACGGACGCCGGCGCGGTCACCGCGCGGCTGGGACCGCACGTGCTGCGCACCTCGACGGCCGGGCCCGTGGCGATAGCCCTGCTGAGCGACCGCCTGGGCCGCTGGGAATAGGGTTCGTCCCTCGAACCGCAGCCTTGTCGGTGACGCGGACGCCGAACCGCAACTTGTCGGTGTACGTCGCCGCCGAACCGCAACCTATCGGTGTACGCCGACGCCCAGCCGCAAGTCGCGTGTCGATCGGGGCCCGAATCGACACGCGACTTGCGGTTCGGCGGCGGTGGGGTGAGGAACTTGCGGTTCGGTGCCCCCGAGAACCTTCATCGTGCGGTTCGGGCGTCAGTCGACGACGTCGAACTCCACGCGGCGGTTCTTCTCCAGGTCGGCGAACGTCCGCGGGACGACCAGCGGATCCGATTCCCCGTAGCCCTTCGCCGTGAGCCGGTCGCGGTCCACGCCCAGCTCCGCCAGCTCCTCGAGCACCTTCTCGGCGCGCCGCTCGCTGAGCCGCTGGTTGTGCGCGTCGGAGCCGACCGAGTCGGTGTGCCCCTCGATGCGGACCTCGACGTCGGGGTGCTCCGCGAGCACCTCCGCGGCTTCCTCCACGACCCTGCGGCCGTCCTTGGTCAGCCTGGCGCTGTCCGTGACGAACGTGATGTTCGGGATCTCGACCAGGTCCTCCTGGGCCTCCTCGCGCTCCTCGCGGGTCGGCTCGTCCGCGGAGTCGTCCTCGGAGTCCCCTGAGTCCTCGGAGCCCGAGGTCTCGTCACCCGAGGCTCCGTCGCCGGTCCCGTCCTCGCCGGTTCCGTCGTTGCCGTCCTCGCCGTCGCCGGTCTCGTCGGACGTCGGCTCGCTCGCCTCGGGCGAGGCGTCGTCATCTGCGGAGGCCTCGGGGGAGGCGCTCGCCTCGGCGTCGGCCTCGCCCGTGTCGTCGCCGCTCCCGTCGCCGCCGCCCGCGTCGTCACCGTCGGCGGCCTCCGCCTCGGCCGCGGCCGTGGACACCTGACCGTCCGGGCCGTAGGCCACGGCGGTCCGGACGCCCTCGACGTCGCCGACCAGCTCGGCGGCGGCCAGCGCCTCCGTGTCGGACCCGGCGGTGACGGCGGCGTCGCGCCCCGTGAGCTTGACGTCCACGTCGCCGAGCCCGGCGGCGCTGAGTGCCTCCTGCGCGTGCTCCGTGAGCGTGTCCTCGATCTGCTCGCGGAATCCCGTGTTCTGGATGCCGGCGAGCACGCCCAGCCCGAGGATCGCGACGAGCACCGGGGGCAGGACAGTCCTCAGGTTCATGCCTTCACCCCGGACTGCGTGGGTTCGGCGTCGCCCTCGGCCGCCGCGGCCTTGGCCTCGTCGTCGGCGATGGCGGCGGCCTTGGCGTCGGCGTCCTCGATCTCGTCGACGTCGGTGTAGTCGACGTTCTCGTTGAACTTGCTGCGCCGGTCCTGGCCGCCGATGAGGTAGTCCTGGAACTCCTGCAGCCCCTCCTCGTCGCCGTCGGCCAGGAACTGCGCCTGCTCGGCCCAGCTCGTGGCGGCCGGGGCGAACTTGATGCCGCCGGTGGCGAGCGCCTCGCGGAGCTCGGCTTCCGAGGCGCCGGCGATCTTGGCGTACGTCGCGTAGCCGGCGGCCTTGAGGGTGGACTCGATCTTCGGGCCGATGCCCTCGATGCGCTGCAGGTCCTGCGGTTCGGCCTCGGCCGGGACGACCTCGGGCTCCTCCGCAGCTTCCGGCTCGGCGGACGCCTCCGCCTCCGTCCCGGCCTCGGCGGCCTCCGGCTCCTCGGCTGCCGGCTCCTCCGCAGCCTCGGCCGCTGCGGCGGCCTCCGCCTCGTCCTGGGCGATGGCGGCCGCCTTGGCGTCGGCGCCCTCGATCTCGTCGACGTCGGCGTAGTCGACGTTCTCCCGGAACTTGGCGGCGCGGTCCTGCCCGCCGATGAGGTAGTCCTGGTACTCGCGCAGGCCGTCCTCGTCGCCGTCGGCCAGGTACTGCGCCTGGTCGGCCCAGCTCGTGGCGGCGGGGGCGAAGGTGATGCCGCTCGCGGTGAGTGCCGCGCGGAGCTCGTCCTCGCTCGCGACGGCGAGCTTCGTGTAGGTGGTGTAGCCGGCGGCCTTGAGGGCGGCCTCGATCTTCGGGCCGACACCCTCGATGCGGCGCAGGTCCTCGGGCTCGGCGGACGCCTCGGGTTCGGTCGCGGCCTCGGCTGCCGGCTCCTCCGCAGCCTCGGTCGCCGCGGCGGCCTCCGCCTCGTCCTCGGCAAGAGCGGCGGCCTTGGCGTCCGCGCCCTCGATCTCGTCGACGTCGGCGTAGTCGACGTTCTCCTGGAACTTCGCGCGACGCTCCTGCCCGCCGATCAGGTAGTCCTGGTACTCCTCCAGGCCCTTGGCGTCGCTGTCCACCAGGTAGCGGGCCTGGTCGGCCCAGCTCGCGGCAGCGGGGGCGAACTTGATGCCCTGGCCCGCGACGGCCTCGCGCAGCTCGTCCTCGCTCGCGTCCGCGATCTTGGCGTACGTCGGGTAGCCGGCGGCGACCAGCGCGGTGGCGATCTTGGGGCCGATGCCCTCGATGCGCTGCAGGTCGTCCGGGGTCTCGTCGGCGGCAGCGGCGGCGGCCTCGCCGGCCACGGCTTCGGCGCCCGCGCCCGCATCGGCGTCCGCGTCGGCTTCGGCGATCGGCTCGACGTCGCTCTCGCCCGCCGGCTCGGCCTCAACCTTGGCCGCCGCGTCCGCCTCAGCGGCCTCGCGCGCCACGGCCTCGGCCTCCGCGACGACGTCGGACCCGGCGGCCCCGACCTCCGGCTCGCCGTCGCTCGTCGCACCGTCGCCCTCCTCGACGCTGCCCTTCCCGCCGTCGGCCGCCTCGTCGGCCGGGCCGTCGGCGTCGCCGGCGGAGCCCGACGCGCCGTCACCCACGGGCACCGCGGTGTCCGTGCCGACGGCGGACGCCGCCTCGTCCGTGCCGGCGGTCGCGAGGGCGGGAGCCGACTGGGCGGCGGCGACGGGCTGCTTGGCCGCACCGGCGTTCGCACCCGCCTTCGCGGCCGAGCGGGTCGCGGCGTCCGCCTTCTCCGCCGTGTGCTTGCCCTTGGCGCGCCGGCCCCAGCCGAGCCAGCCGATCCAGATGCCGATCGCCAGGCCGATCAGGGCCGCGATGATGATGAATGCGAGCGATTGGGTGATGAACCAACCCACGCGAACCTCCAGGTGACTGCTGGTTGTGTGGTGTGAGGACGACTGGCGAGACCCGCGCGGTGGGCGACCACAAAATAAGGTCCCAGTACGCCAATCTCCATCGAACGCGGCAAACTCTCCCACATCCCATTCACCCGGGCATTTCGAACTATGTAACGGTATGGAAAAACATGGCGAAGTCCCGCTCGGAGCGCGCTGAGCCGCTTTGCGGGAGCCGCCCGTCGACACCCGCCGGTAGCCTGCGGGGCATGACGAGTACCGACAGCCCCGACTGCCTTTTCTGCAAGATCGTCGCGGGGGACATTCCCGCGGAGGTCGTGGCGTCGTCGGACACGACGATCGCCTTCCGGGACATCGCACCCAAGGCGCCGGTGCACGTGCTCGTGGTGCCGCGGGAGCACTACCCGGACGTGCCGGCGTTCGCCGCGTCCGACCCGAGCGGCCTGGCCAGCCTGGTCGCGCTGGCCGACGGCGTCGCGAGCGACCTCGCCGACAGCCAGTACCGCCTCATCTTCAACACCGGGCCCAAGGCCGGCCAGACCGTCTTCCACGTGCACGCGCACCTGCTCGCGGGCGAGGGGCTGCCCGGCTTCGGGTGAGGCTCACGCCAGGGGGTCGACGAGCAGGAGCTCCGTGTTGCGGTCGGCGGGGCCGCCGAGCTGGTCCGGGTTCACGTGCAGGTCGTTGTACCCGATCTCGCGGTACAGGGACGCGAGCCCGGCCGCGGAGAAGTCGTCGTACTCCACGGCGTACGGGGCGTCCGCCTCGATGAGCGTCGTGAACAGGGACAGGGTGCCGTCGGCGTTGTCCGCCACCTCGATCACGCGCGCGAGCTGCGGGTGGTCGATGTGGGACGCCGTGTTGATCTCCCAGAACCCGAGCTCCTCGAGCCAGGTGAGCTGGCGCAGCCCGATCGAGCCGTCGGCGAACCCTGCGGTCGTGGTGGTGTCGAGCGAGATGCCGGTGATCCCTGGGGCGATCCGGAACGTGTAGTACACGTCCCGCCCGTCCGCATTCCGGTCGGTGAAGCCGTGGCCCACCGGCCCGGCGCCCGCGACGGCGGGGTCCAGGTGCGCCCGCACGAACTCGCCGGTGCTGAAGGGCGCGCGGCGCGGGTCGGGCGTGATCTCGCGCAGGGTCCCTGTGCCGAACAGGTCCGAGGCCGTCATGGTCGCCCCCGGTGTCTCCAGCCGGTCCGCGATCCGCCGCATGGCGCTCTCGTCGCGGCCCACCACCTTGAGCCCGCCCGTGTAGAAGGCGGTCATGCCGGGCAGGTCGGGGATGGAGCCCTGGATGGAGTCGTCGTGGTTGCCGAACGTGCAGTACCAGGGCACGTCCAGGCCGGGGGAGACCACCTCGGCCGCCGCGGCCGCGAGCAGCCCGGGCATCTCGGGGAAGCCCTTCGCCGTCCAGTCCGAGCCGTCGAGGGTGCGGTCGGGGTTCCAGAACGCGCTCGCGCCGGAGGCCTGCACGCCCTCGTGCGCGTGCGGGTCGCCGGTGGTCTGCCGCACCGAGCCGCCGGACAGCAGCGCGAGGAACCACCTCAGCTCGACGAGCTCGTGGTTGTCGGTGTTGTCGCCGGTGGTCATCACGAAGTCGAGGTCACGCCCGGTGAACGGCCCGCGCCGCAGGGCGTTGACCCGCCGCACCAGGGCCGCCGTCCCCGCGGCGCCCAGCGCCTCCTGCGGCCGGTGGGCCGACCCGATCAGCGGGTGCAGGTACTCGAACCGGACGGGGCTCTCGGCGTCCAGCACGTGCAGGTCGGTGAGCTGGACGAACGCGGTCCGGCCGGTCCGGCGGTCATCCCGGCCCGCCGCGCCGGCCACCAGGTCCTCGCGCACCACGAGCGGCCAGCCCGGCCCCGCGGTGAGCCGCGAGTAGACGGTCGTGTCCGCGACGAGCGGCAGGGCGGCCACCTCCAGCGTGGTGCCCGACGTCGACAGCGCGCGCGTCGCCGTCGTCCGGAGGGCCGTGGCCAGCCGCCGCGCGGTCGCGGAGGCCGACGGCGCGGTCGCCGCGGAGACGCCGAGCGCCGCGGCGAGCCCACCCACCCCCGCCGCGGCCAGCGCCTGACGGCGGGTGAGCTGGCGAGAGTCGGTGCCGGCCATGGTGGTCTCCTCGTCGACGTCGAAGGGTGGCGCGGCAACTCTGGGGCCCACGGGTGAATCCGTGCCCGGCGGGTGCGTGAACACAGCGGGAAGGCTCGGGGAACGCTCGGGCACCAACCCTGTGGAAAGACCGTGGCGCAGCCCGGTCAGGTCGATAGGATGAGTGCTGTCGTCATCCCTACCGCATGAAGGAGCGGATCGGCCCGCGGGCCGGCTCATGACAACTTCGCCCAGCACACAGTCCCAGACCCGGATCGAGCACAAGATCGTCGTCCCGGCCCACATCCCGACGGTCGCGCTCCTCGGGAGCCGGGACTCGGTGCTGCGGGCCGTCGAGGAGGGTTTCCCCGGCGTCGACGTCCATGCCCGTGGTAACGAGATAGCAGTGAACGGACCGGCGGGCGACGTAGCCCTGGTCACTCAGCTCCTCGACGAGCTTATCGAGGTCGTCGAGGCGGGCACGCAGCTCACGCCAGAGGTCGTCAAGCGCTCGGTGGCGATGCTGAGCGACGCGTCGGCGTCGCGTCCCGCCGAGGTGCTCACGTTCAACATCCTGTCCAACCGGGGCCGCACCATCCGGCCCAAGACGGTCGGGCAGAAGGCGTACGTCGACGCCATCGACACGAACACCATCACGTTCGGCATCGGCCCGGCCGGCACCGGCAAGACCTACCTCGCCATGGCCAAGGCCGTCCAGGCGCTGCAGGCCAAGCAGATCAACCGGATCATCCTGACGCGCCCCGCCGTCGAGGCCGGGGAGCGGCTCGGGTTCCTGCCCGGCACGCTGACCGAGAAGATCGACCCGTACCTGCGCCCGCTGTACGACGCGCTGCACGACATGATCGACCCGGAGCAGGTGCCCAAGCTGATCGAGGCCGGCACCATCGAGGTCGCTCCGCTGGCCTACATGCGCGGCCGCTCGCTGAACGACTCGTTCATCGTGCTGGACGAGGCGCAGAACACGTCGACCGAGCAGATGAAGATGTTCCTGACCCGCCTGGGCTTCGGCTCCAAGATGGTGATCACCGGCGACGCCACGCAGGTCGACCTGCCGGGCGGCACCCAGTCCGGGCTCCGCGTCGTGGAGGACATCCTGCTGGGCGTGGACGACGTCGAGTTCTGCCGCCTCACCTCGTCCGACGTCGTGCGGCACCGGCTGGTGAGCGACATCATCGACGCGTACGCGCGCTGGGACGTCATGGCGGGCGGCCAGCGCCCCGGACGCCAGCCGCAGGACCACCGCCCGGGGAGCAAGAGGCAGCGCCGGTGAGCATCGAGGTCAACAACGAGTCCGGGTTCGAGGTGGACGAGGCGGAGTTCGCCGCGCTCGGCCGCTTCGTCCTGGACGCCCTGCGGGTGCACCCGCAGTCGGAGCTGTCGATCATCTTCGTCGACACCACCGTCATGTCCGACCTGCACGTGCAGTGGATGGACGAGCCGGGCCCCACCGACGTCCTCTCCTTCCCGATGGACGAGCTGCGCCCGGGGCGCGACGGCGACGTCACCCCCGCGGGCACCCTCGGCGACATCGTGCTCTGCCCCGAGGTCGCGGTCACCCAGGCCAAGGCGGCCGGCCACTCCACCACGGAGGAGCTGCTGCTCCTGACGACGCACGGGATCCTGCACCTGCTCGGCTACGACCACGCGGAGCCGGAGGAGGAGAAGGAGATGTTCACGCTCCAGCGCAAGCTCCTCCTCACCTTCCTCGCGACCCGGTGACCGGTGTGATCGTCCTGCTCCTGACCCTCATCGTGCTCGTGGGCCTCTCGCTGGCCGGCATGCTCTCGGCCGGCGAGGCCGCGCTCCTGCGGGTCACCCGCGCCTCGCTCACCGAGGCGCTGGCGGAGGCGGAGCTCGGGCAGTCGCCCGACCCCGAGCGCGCCGCCCGGATCCGCCGCGCCCAGGCGCTCGTCGTCGATCCGACGGCGATCGTGGCCTCCTTCGCGCTCGTGCGCGTGGTGTCCGAGGTGGTCGCCATCGCGGCCGGCACGCTGCTCGCGCAGCAGGCGATCCCGGGGGAGGTGCCCAACGAGCTCCCGGTCATGCTCGTCGCGCTCGTGGTGGGCGTCGTCGTCGGCGTGATCTTCGTGCGGGTCTCACCGCGCGCGCTCGGCTTCCGCCGGCCGGTCGCGGTGCTGCTCGCGCTCGTCGGGCCGCTGACCGGCGTCTCGCGCGCCGTCGCCTGGCTCACCCGGTTCTCGGTGCCGCGCTACGACCCGTCGCCGCCCACCGAGGCCGAGCTGCGCGACATCGCGGACCGGGTGGGGGAGAGCAGCGCCTTCGAGGAGTCCGACCGGGAGCTGCTCCGCTCGGTGATCGAGCTGGGCGGCACCATCACGCGCGAGGTCATGGTGCCGCGCACCGACATGGTGACCGTCACCGCCGACACGTCGCTCGACAAGGTGCTGCGGCTGTTCCTGCGCTCGGGCTTCTCGCGGGTGCCGGTCATCGGCGAGTCGGTGGACGACGTCGTCGGCGTCGCCTACCTCAAGGACGTCGTGGCGGCGGTGCACTGGCCCGTGGACGACGGCGGGGGCGGCGCGGCGGAGCCGTCGCTCCGCCCGGCGTCGGACGTGGCGCGGGACGCGGTGTTCGTGCCAGAGTCCAAGCCGATCGACGACCTGCTGCGCGAGATGCAGGCCTCGGCCAGCCACATCGCGCTGGTGGTCGACGAGTACGGCGGCGTGGCGGGCCTCGTGACCATCGAGGACCTGCTGGAGGAGGTGGTCGGCGAGCTCACCGACGAGCACGACACCGTGCCGGTCCAGGAGGTCGAGGACCTCGGCGGCGGCGTGCTCCGCGTCCCGGCCCGCCTCCCCGTTGACGAGCTCGGCGACCTCTTCGACCTGCGCCTGGACGACGACGACGTGGACACCGCCGGCGGCCTGCTCGCCAAGGCGCTGGGCAAGGTGCCGCTCGCCGGTTCGTCGGCCGAGATCGGCGGTATGCACCTGCAGGCCGAGCGGGTCGAGGGCCGCCGCAAGCAGCTCTCGACGATCCTCGTGCACCGCACGGAGCCGGTGGGTGAGCCGGACGACAGCAACGGTGGTCAAGACCAGCACGGCCACCGTGATCAGAAGCGTGACCAGAAGGAAGTGACCTCGTGAGCGACGACACCACGGAGCACCGGAGCGGGTTCGCCTGCCTGGTGGGCCGCCCCAACGCCGGCAAGTCGACCCTGACGAACGCGCTGGTGGGGCAGAAGGTCGCGATCATGTCGGCACGGCCGCAGACCACCCGGCACACGATCCGCGGGATCGTGCACCGCCCGGACGCCCAGCTCGTGCTCGTGGACACGCCCGGCCTGCACCGGCCGCGCACGCTGTTGGGCGAGCGGCTCAACGACCTGGTGCGCGACACGCTCTCCGAGGTGGATGTCATCGCGTTCTGCCTGCCGGCCGACCAGAAGATCGGCCCGGGCGACCGCTACATCGCGGCGCAGCTCGCCGAGCTGATGACGGGGCGCAAGGGCGTGCCCGTCGTCGCCGTCGTGACGAAGGCCGACCTCGTGGCGCGCGCCGACCTCATGGAGTACCTCATCGCCGTCGAGCAGCTCGCCAAGTCGGTGGACCGCGAGTGGGCCGACATCGTGCCCGTGTCCGCCAAGGACGGCTTCCAGGTGGACGAGCTCGAGACCGTGCTCGTGTCCCACCTGCCTGCGGGTCCGGACCTGTACCCGGGCGGCGAGCTGACCGACGAGCCCGAGGCCGTCATGGTGGCGGAGCTGGTGCGCGAGGCCGCCCTGGAGGGGGTGCGCGACGAGCTGCCCCACTCGCTGGCCGTGGTCGTCGAGGAGATCGTCGAGCGCGAGGGGTCGGGCGACCCGGAGAAGGGCAGGCCCGCGCTGCTGGACGTGCGCGTCAACCTGTTCGTCGAGCGGGAGTCGCAGAAGGCGATAGTCATCGGGCGCGGCGGCTCGCGGCTGCGCGCGGTCGGCACCGAGGCCCGGCGCGGCATCGAGAAGCTGCTCGGTCAGCAGGTCTACCTGGACTTGCACGTCAAGGTGGCCAAGGACTGGCAGCGCGACCCGAAACAGCTCCGGCGGCTCGGGTTCTAACGCCGGGCCTGCCGGGCCCAGACCCTGGCGCCGGAGCCGGACCAAGCCCGCAACGATCGCCCTACATGTTGCAGGCCGATACCGAATATCGCACGGCGGATTTACGGGCAATACGGACACTGTGCTGAGATGGTGGAATGGAGACAGTGGCCGCTCGAACGTCCCCGGTCGAGCTCACGGGCCTGACGGGGCTCACCCCCCTGTCGGCGACCACAGGTGGCGCGGACTCACAGGAGATCTACAACGTACTGCGGGCGAGGTGGGGCGTGGTGGCCCCCGTGGACATGGAGCCGGGAGTGCCCGCCTGGCTGGTGATGGGCCACGCGGAGATCTGCGAGATCACGCGGAACGAGGCGCAGTTCTCCCGCGACCCGCGCAACTGGCGCTGGCACTACGACGGCCTGCTGCCGGAGCGTTCGGGCCTGCTTGGGATCTCGCCGCGGGAGCCGCGCAACTCGTCCTACCACCACGACGGCGAGAAGCGCCGCCGGCTCAGGCAGCCCCTCGACGACGGCCTGGAGGCCCTGCCCGAGAAGACCGTCGTGACTCAGGTCGAGGAGGTCAGCAGGCGGCTGATCGACGACCTCGGGGACAGCGGCGAGGCCGACCTGGTGCCCGAGTGGGCCAAGAAGGTGGGCTTCCTCGCCGTGACCTCGCTGTTCGGGTTCGACACCGAGACCGCGAACCAGATGATGGCCGACTCGGCGCACATCATGGACCACACGAGCGAGGCCGCGGAGGCACGCGAGCGGATGGGCCGCAACCTCATGGCGCACGTCGGGGAACGGCGGGCCGCCGGCGGTTCCGACCTGACCTCGACCTTCGTGCGGCACCCCAGCTTCCACAACGACCGCGAGGTCGCCGACTCCATGTCCGTGCCGATCATCGCGGCCAGCGAGTTTCTCACCGCGTGGATCGCGCTCACCCTGCGGCTCCTGCTCACCGACCGGCGGTTCGCCGCGCGCTGGACCGGCGGCCGGATCGCGCTCGACGACGCCCTGGACGAGGTGCTCTGGCGCGAGGCGCCCGCCGCGAACCCGCCGCTGCCGCGGTACGCCATGCGGGACTTCAAGCTGGACGGAAAGCTCATCCGCAAGGGTGACGCCCTGATCATGGCGGTCGCGGCGGCGAACCAGGACCCCCGGGTGCACACCGGCAACGACTGGGACGAGGTCGGCAACCGGGCGCACCTCGCCTGGGGCGTCGGGCCGCACCGCTGCCCGGCGTCGCGGCAGGCGCGGATCATCGCGCGCGTCGCCATCAACCGGCTCCTGACCGAGCTGGACCTGGAGCTCGCCGTCGAGGACCACGACCTGGCGTGGGTCCCCTCGCCCTGGGTGCGGCACCCGCAGGCGTTGCCGGTGAAGTACCGGCGGGCGCGGTCGTCGGGCACGGAGATCTACGAGGTGTGACGTAGTCGGCACGCCCTTCCACCGCGCGCGGAGCGCAGAGTACGGTCACGAAACGTACTAACCGGACATCTGCCGTGGAGGAAGAGCATGCTCGCCGTTGACCTGGTCCGACGCGGAGCCGCCCGGTTCGGGCCGCGTACCGCCGTCCGCTTCGGCGCCGAGTCACTGACGTATTCGCAGGTGGACGAGGCGGCGAACGCCATGGCACGGGTGCTGCACGCCCACGGAGCCGAGCCGGGCTCGCGGGTCGCGCTCCTGATGGGCAACGGCCTGTGGTCCATCGCCATGGACTTCGCCTGCCTCAAGGCCGGTGTCGCCAGGGTGCCGCTGAACGCCCGGCTGTCGGCGGCCGAGCAGGGCCGCATGCTCGACGAGACGGGCGTGCGCCTCCTGGTGCACGACGCTGCGCTGACCGAGCGCGCGGCCGAGCTCGCCGCGGCGCACGGCGTCGCCACCCTCGGCCTGGGCGCGCCGGGCGCCGTCGGCGGACCGGACCTGCTCGCCGCGATGCAGGACGTCTCCACCGCCGACCCGAACCTGCCCGCGAACCCGCAGGACCCGATCCTGCTGCTGTACACCTCCGGCACCACGGGCACGCTCAAGGCCGTCGAGCACACCCAGGCCAGCTACGCCGCGATCGTGGCGAACGTCCTGACCAACCTGGTCAGCCCGGCCCGGGACTCGGTGATGCTGCACGCGGCCAGCCTGATCCACGCGAGCGGCACGTTCGTGCTGCCGTACTGGCTGCGCGGCGGCGAGTCGGTGGTGCTGCCCGGGTTCGAGCCGCAGGGCTACGTGGACGCCATCGCCCGGTACCGCGCCACGGAGATCAACCTGGTGCCCACGATGATCGGCATGCTGCTCAGCTCGGGCGTCGCCCAGCGCGCGGACGTCTCCTCCCTGCGCACCGCCATCTACGGGGCCAGCCCCATGCCGCGCCCGGTGATCGAGCAGGCCATGGACGTGTGGGGCCGCCGGTTCGCGCAGTACTACGGCCAGACCGAGGCGCCCCTGTGCCTCACGGTGCTCGACGCGGAGGACCACGCCGATGCCGCCCTGCTCGGCTCGTGCGGCCAGCCCGCGCTGGACGCCCAGCTCCTGGTGACCGACGACGACGGCGCCCCCGTGGCACCGGGCGAGATCGGCGAGATCCGGGTGCGTGCGCCGTTCACCATGGCCGGCTACCACGCGGCACCCGAGCTGAACGCGGAGATGTTCGCGGGCGACGGCTGGCTGCGTACCCGCGACATGGCGCGCGCGGACGAGCGCGGCTACCTCTACCTCGTGGACCGGCGCAGCGACATGATCGTCACGGGCGGCTACAACGTCTACCCGCGCGAGGTCGAGGACGTGCTGCTGGCGCAGCCGTCGGTAGCCCAGGCGGTGGTGGTCGGCGCGCCCGACGACACCTGGGTCGAGGCCGTCACCGCCTTCGTCGTGCCCGCGCCGGGCGCCGCCGTCGACGAGGCCGCGCTGCAGGCCGCCGTGCGCGAGAAGCTGGCGGGCTACAAGGTGCCCAAGTCCGTGCGCGCCGTCGACTCGGTGCCGCTCTCGCCCGTGGGCAAGGTGCTGCGCCGCGCGCTGCGCGAGCCCCTGTGGGAGGGCCGCCGGTGAACGTCCTGGTCACCCGCGAGGGCACGGTCACCCTGATCGGCATCGACCGCCCGGAGCGGCGCAACGCCGTCGACGGGCCGACGGCGGTGGCGCTCGCCGACGCGTTCCGGGCCTTCGACGCCGACGACGCCGCCACCGCGGCCGTGCTGTACGGGACGGGCGGCACGTTCTGCTCGGGCGCCGACCTCAAGGCGCTCGGCACGCCGGACGGCAACCGCGCGGCGGCCGACGGCGACGGGCCCATGGGCCCCACCCGGCTCCGGCTGAGCAAGCCGGTCATCGCCGCCGTGTCGGGGCACGCCGTGGCGGGCGGGCTGGAGCTCGCGGCCTGGGCCGACCTGCGCGTCGCGGACGAGACGGCCGTGTTCGGCGTCTTCTGCCGCCGCTGGGGCGTGCCCCTGATCGACGGCGGCACCGTGCGGCTGCCTCGGCTCATCGGGCAGTCGCACGCGATGGACCTGATCCTCACGGGCCGTGCCGTGGACGCGGACGAGGCGCTGCGCATGGGCCTGGCGAACCGGGTGGTGCCCGCCGGGCAGGCCGTCCCGGCCGCGGTGGAGCTGGCGGCCTCGCTCGCGGCGTTCCCGCAGGTCTGCCTGCGTGAGGACCGCGCGTCGGTGCTCGACCAGTGGGGCCTGGACGAACCGGCGGCCCTGGCCCAGGAGTGGACACACGGCGAGCGCTCCCTGGCCGCCGACGCCTACCCGGGTGCGGCCCGCTTCGCCGCGGGCGCGGGCCGCCACGGGGAACCGGCCTGATCCGGGCCCGGCCGGGTCACGCCACGAGGCGGTCCGCCGGGGCGTCCCAGTCGATGCGGTAGTCCGTGACCCAGTCCCGCGTGGTCCTGGTCGCCGCCCGGCCGACCAGCGGCAGGATCACCCGGTCGCGCAGCAGCCGGGTCAGCGGGTTCGGGATCTTCTGGTTGGACGTGCGCTTGGCCTGAGCGATCAGCTTCTCGACCCGCCGTCGGCGTGACGCCTCGAACGCCGCGAAGCCGGCGGCCGGGTCGCCGTGGTCGCGCAGGAACCGCGCGAGCAGCACGCCGTCCTCGATCGCGAGCGAGGCGCCCTGGCCCGACGTCGGGGAGATGGCGTGCGCCGCGTCGCCCACCAGCCCGACGGGGCCGCGGTGCCACACGGGCACGGTCGGCAGGTCGAGCGTGTTCCACGGCGGGACGATCTCCGGCGTCGCGGCGATCAGGTCCAGCGCGGGGCCGGCGTCGTCGGCGAAGAGGCGCATCAGCTCGGCACGCCAGCGGTCCGGGGTCCAGGCCGCGAGCTCGGCGTCGGTCGCCGCGCGGGCGCGGGGCACGTTGGCGAACCACCAGACGTCGCCGGGCCCGCGGTTCGCATAGGCGAAGAAGGCGCGCCGGCCGAAGATCATCGTGAAGGTGCCCTGCGGCGCGTCCACCGAGACGCCGGAGGCGTAGCCGCCGGTGTTCAGCAGGCCGGTGTAGCGCGGCGGCGGGCAGCTCGGGTCGAGGATCTCCCGCACGCGGGAGTGGAGGCCGTCGGCGCCGACGAGCAGGTCGCCCTCTGCCGTGGTGCCGTCGGCGAAGGAGGCGACGACGCCGCCGTTGCCCCGCACCGCGGCGCCTGTGAGCCGCTTGCCGTACTCGATCGGGATGCCGCGGCGCACGGCCTCGTCGCGGAGCCGGACGTAGAGGTCGGAGCGCCGCACGGTCTGGCTCACCGTGCGCGCGTCGTCGTCCCGCCCCATGGGGAGGTGGGCGAGGCTGCGGCCCGACGACGCCCGCAGCGCCAGCGTGTGCGTGTCGAAGCCGCCGAGGTCGTGGTGGTCGATGCCGAGCACGCGCAGCGCGGCCAGGCCGTTCGGCGCGAGGTTCAGGTAGGCGCCCACGCCGTCGGCCGTGCGCTGGTACGCCTCGTGGATGGTGCTGTCGATGCCCGCCTTCTGCAGGGCCATGGCGGTCACGGGTCCGGTGATGCCCGCTCCGATGATGATCGCTCTCATGTGCTCACCATAAAATGGCTAACCATAAGATGGCAAGGCGCCCCGAGTGATCGGGCGATCCCGATCTAGGCTGGGCGCCGTGAACCAGGAGTCCCGGCCCCGCTCGCCGCTCGCGATGGTGCTGCTGGCGCTGCTCGCCGAGGAGCCCATGCACGCCTACCGCATGCAGCGGCTGATCAAGTCGCGGCGCAAGGACGACGTCGTCAACGTGGCGCGCAGCAACAGCGTCTACCAGACGATCGACCGGCTGCTCCGCGACGGCCTCATCGAGGTGCGCGAGAAGCTGGCGGCCGACACGGGCCCGGCCCGGATCGTCTATGCCCTGACCGCCGACGGCCGCGAGGCGCTGCGCCGCTGGATGGACGCGGCCCTCGCGACGCCTGCCCGCGAGTTCCCGGAGTTCCGCGCGGTGCTGGCCGTGGTGGCGATCACGAGTCCGGACCTGGTGGCGGAGCGGCTCGCCGAGCGTGCGACGGCCCTGGCGGCCGCGCTGGAGCAGGCGGAGCGCGAGGAGGCGATCAGCCGGGAGCAGGGGGGCCTGCCCCGGGTGCTCCTGCTGGAGCACGAGCACCTGATCGCCGTGACGCGCGCCGAGCTGGCCTGGGTGCGCGGGGTGGTCGGCGACCTGCACTCGGGCGCCCTGACCTGGGACACCGCTCAGATGCTCGCGAACCGCCCGCCCGAATGACGCGTCGGATCGAGGGTTCGGGGCGCCGGGCGTAACATCCGAAGGTGTTCTTTCGGACGGTCGCCACATCCGCCGCGATCCTGGTCGCGCTGGCCGTGACCGGCGCCGTCGCCGGGCCGGCCTGGGAGCCGGAGCCCGTGACCGACCACCTGCGCCCGGCCACGACGTCGACGGCGATCGGCGGCGTCCCGCCCGGTACGGGAGAGCCCGGCGACTACGAGGTGCGCGAGTCGCCCGTCACGATCCCGCTCGCGGACGGCCTGGAGGTGGGCGGGCTGCTGCGCGAGCCCGTCGACGGCCCGGCGGAGCGCCCCGGGATCGTGTTCGTGCACGGCGCGGGCACCGGCAAGGCGGCCGACGCCTTCACGCTCGCCGCCACCGCCCTGGCCAGCGCGGGGATCACCACGCTCGTGCCGGACAAGCGGCTCGACAACTACTCCACCCGGCACCGCGACTACGAGGCCATGGCGCGCGACTACGCCCACTCGGTGGGCTACCTGCGCGAGGTCCCCGGCGTCGACCCGGAGGACGTGGGGCTGTACGCCGAGTCCGAGGGCGCGTGGGTGTCCCCGGTGATGATGGTGGACGACCCGCGGCTCGCGTTCCAGATCCTGGTCTCGGCCCCCGTGGTGCCGCCCCGGCAGCAGGCCGCGTACGCCGTCGACAACTACCTGCGGAACACGGACGTGCCCGCCGGGGTGTTCCGGGCGATCCCGCGCGCCGTCGGCATGAGGGTGCCGGGCGGCGGGTTCGAGTACGCGGACTTCGACGTGCGGCCGTGGCTGAAGAAGCAGGAGGACCCGATCCTCGCCGTCTACGGCACCAAGGACGCCTCGATGCCGCTCGAACAGGGCACACGCGAGCTCCTGGCCGCCGCGGACGACGTGACCGTGCGGTTCTACGAGCGTGCGAACCACGGCATCAACGTGGAGACGCCAGAGGGCCTGGTGCTGCACCCCGACTTCGCGGCCGACGTCGCCGACTGGGTGCTCGGGCTGCCCGCCACGGCGTCCGCCCCGCCGCAGGTGGCCGGGGCCCAGCCCGAGCAGCTCTACCTCGCCGCGCCCGTGCCGCAGCCGCAGTGGTACGGCGACGGCGACTGGCTGGTCGGGGTGGTCGTCACCGCCGCGGGCCTGCTGGTGGTGGGCCCGCTCCTCGTGGGCGGCGCCGTTCTGGCAGGCCACCTTGCCCGACGGCGGTCCGGTCGCCCGGGCGTCCGCCTCGCCCCGGGGCTGCGCGGACCGCTGACAGGGCTGGGCGTCGGCTCGGTCGCGACGACGGTGGGCCTGGTGGCGTACCTCGGGGCGGTCGCGCGGCTCGCCCTGGACTACCAGAAGGACGCCCTGGTGGTGCAGGGCGGCTGGATCGCCGTGCGGCTCCTCGCGATCGCGGCCGTCGTGGCGGCGGCCCTCCTGCTGAACCGCGTCCGCGACCTGCGGGGACGGGTCGTGCGGCCCGTGGCGGAGGCCGTCGAGACCATCCGTGTCGCGCCGCGCCGCGCCGCCGCCGTGGTGGTCTCCACTGGCTTCTGGGCGACGGTGCTGGGCGCGACGGCGCTGCTGGTCACCCTGGCGTACTGGGGCGCCTACCAGCTCGGCATCTGACCTCAGGCCGAGTAGGGGGCCGGCTCCACGGCGGCGGACGGGGCGAGCGGCGACAGCTCCGGCTCCCGGCGGGCCGCCGTCCGCGCCGCGACGTCGTCGGGCACCGCGTCCGGGAGGCGCAGGTGCCGCACCTGGTCCACATGGGTGGTGGTCGCCAGCGCCGCGCTGTGGCCCGCCGGCGCGGGCACGTGCGTCAGGTACGGCCGGGGGTGCGGGAGCCGGACCGACGGGTCGGCCGTGACCAGGGTCGGGCGCGGGCCGGTCACGTCGAGGTCGCGCAGCGGGATCGCCAGGCCGTGCCCCGTGAGCTTGGTCGTCGCCTCCTTGCGGGTCCAGGACGCGAGCAGCGCGTCGGCGCGGTCGCGGGCCGGCAGGCGGCGCCACGCATGGTGCTCCGCCCGGGTCAGCGCGGCCGCCGCCAGGTCGTCCAGGTCGCCGGTGGCGGGGCGGGCGTCGAGGTCGGCGCCGACCCGGCCCTCGCCCACCACGGCCACCAGCACCCAGGCCCGCGTGTGGGAGACCGAGTAGTCCAGGGCCACCCCCGGCACGTGCGGGCGCCCGTGGTGCGGGTCGCCGCACCGTTCGCACCACCGGTCCACGACGATCTCCTCCGGGGGAACGCCCAGGTAGCGGGACAGGATCAGCCGCTGCGCGGCCCGCGACGTCAGGTGCACCTCCGTCGCCGCCTCGTCCAGGCCCACGAGCTGCTCGCGATCCGGTACGGTCAGCAGGCGCGTCCAGGCTTCCCGGCGTCGGACCGGAACCAGCCAGACGTCGCAGGTGCGGGGTGCCGGTGCGGCGTAAGAGTCCACTGCGTTCTCCTGACCTCGACGTGCGGTCGGCTGCCGCCGATCGCGGTTCTTCCACCCACGCGCCGGATGTGATGGACGTGCGCAGAAATGCAGGTGTGACCGGACTCGCCGTGGTTGGGCCTGACAGGGCCCGTGCCGAGCGGGTACAAACGTCGTGGACCCCAGCGCCGCCAGCCACACTTTCCCCAGTCTCGACCAGCGGCGTTATCGAGGAGTGAACGGATGATGGACCAGCGCGCCTCCGAGCGTGACGAGAGAACTTCGGCCGACGTCGACCAGGACGCGAACGGCGCCCCGACCGAACGGCTCGACCACGAGCACGTCGCCACGATCTCGCCGGAGGCCGGGCCGGACGCCACGCCGGAGGACCCAGAGGTCGTCAGGCCGTTCGCGAACATCGCCGTCGCCGACTACGTGCGGGACGTCATCGCGGCGCTCGCCCTGCTCGTGTCGCTCGCGCTCCCGTGGAACCTCGTCGACCGCTCGGCCGACCGGGTCGAGGTGGTCCTCGCCGTCGCGCTGTCGCTCGCCTCGCTGTCCCTGCCGTACCTCGCGCGCTTCGCCGTGCTGCCCGTCGCCTGGACCGTGCACTCGACCCGGCGCACCCGCCTGCTCGCCGGGCTCCCGATCGCCGTGATCGGCCTGATCCACCTCGTGCTCGACCTCGGCGGCGGCACCGGCGTCGGCACCGGCCTCGGGCTCGCCCTGGCCGGTGCGGCGCTCGCGGCGACGCCGCGCGACAGCGAGCTGGGCCCCGTCGAGCAGGACGGCGCGGTGGTGCGCGGCTGGCGGCTCGGGCTGGCCGGCGTCGGCGTGCTGATCGCCCTGGGCGCCGTCCTCGCCACGCTGTTCGCAGAGCTCGCGCAGGACGCGACGCTGGGGGAGCGGCTCCTGGCGCCCGTGTGGCTCGTGCTGGCGCTCGGCCTGGCCTGGCTCCTGGTGGGCGGCACCGTGCGGCACGACCGGCCCTCGCGTCTCGTGCTCGTCGCCGTCGGCATCGTGCTGGCGCTGCTCTTCGTCTTCACCGCGGGCGGCGCGCTGACCGGCATGGAGTCCATGCGCCCCGGCGTGACCGACCCGAGCCGGTTCGGCCTGGTGCTGCTCCCGCTCGCGGCCGCGCTGGCCGGTTCGCCCGCCGTGCGGCGCGACCCGGCGGCCGACGTCGTGGTCAGCACCGAGCGGGCGGCGGGCGTCTGGGTCCGGGTGGCGGTCCGCGCGTTCGACGTCATCGTGCTGCTCGCGGTGTGCAGCGCGCTCGCGGCGCTGGTCCAGATCATCGACCCCGGCTTCGACGTGACGCTCGTGGTGCGGCTCGTGCTCGGCGTCGTCGTCGCGGGCGTCGCCTGGTTCGCGCGGCGCTCCCTGCTGCGGGACCCGGGCACCGGGCACGTGCCCGCCGTCGGCGCCGCCTGCGTCGCGGGCGTGCTGGGCCTCGTGGTGGTCATCGCGACGTCGGGCGCTGGCCTCGGCGTGGACCTCGGCGACCTGCTCATGGCCCTCGGCCTGCCGTGTGTCGCGGCGTCCGCGCTCATGGTGCCGCAGGCCGTGCGCGAGCACTTCCAGACGGTGGGCATCGGCGGCGAGTCGGACGTCGACCGCAGCCAGGCCTACGTGTGGGCCCCGCCGCGGCCCAAGGGCGACAAGGCGGAGCCGGTTGCCCTGCCGGAGCAGCCCGTGCGGCCCACGCCCGAGCTGCGCCGGCCCGCCGAGCCGCGCCGGGTCACCTCGACGGGCGCCGTGCGGACCGTGGCCGGGGCGGTCGCCGCCCAGCGCGGCGTGATCCCGGTGGGGCCCGCCGAGCCCGTGTCGGGCGAGGTCCCGCTCGGCTCGATGCGCACGGTCGAGGACATGCCCGCCCAGGTGGGCGAGACGGCGACCATGCCGCCGGTGGGTTCGGGTGCGACGCCGGTGGCGCCCGCGCAGCGTCCCGCAACCTCGGCGCAGCGCCCCGCGAGCTCCGCGCAGGAGACGGCGCGCATCCGGCCGATCCAGAACGGGCAGGTGGAGAACGGGCAGGTGGACAACGGGCAGCAGGCGACCCAGGCGCCGTCGGACGGCGGGGAGGACGTGCGGAGCACGGCCGTGCTGCCGCCCGTGGCCGGGCGCTGGACCGCCGCGCAGGCGCTCGACCCGGCCACGCCGCTGGCCGACCTGGCCAAGATCGTGCAGGAGGCGCCGCACCTGCGGCCGCAGGTGGCCGCCAACCCCTCGACCTACCCGGCGCTGCTGGACTGGCTGGGCGCGCTCGGCGAACCGCAGGTCGATGCGGCGCTGCGCAACCGCCGCTGACGTGGGCCGCTGGTCGTGCTTGGCGAGACCGGTCTCGACAAGCACGACCAGCGAGGTACAGTGACAGCGTGCACCCGGCGATGAGCCTCCTCCTTCTCTGCCGCGGCGAGGCCTAGACAGGCCGGTTCCTCGCCGCGGTGGCTTCGTGATGCCGGCCGCGGCCCGTGACCCGGGCCGTCCGCCTGTCAAAGGTCACTCAAACCGGAGGACGCACAGATCATGAGCAGCAGCACCGCCACCCCTGCCCCCACGCACGGCGATCCCGTGTTCGGCACAGCCGGTGGCATCATCGAGGACAACCCGCAGCAGACGTCGGGCATGCCGACGCACAAGTACCGGCCCTTCCACGAGCAGATCACCGTGGAGCTCCCGGACCGCACCTGGCCCACCAAGCGCATCGAGAAGGCGCCGCGCTGGTGCGCCGTCGACCTGCGGGACGGCAACCAGGCCCTCATCGAGCCCATGGACGCGGAGCGCAAGCTGCGCATGTTCGAGCTGCTCGTGAAGATGGGCTACAAGGAGATCGAGGTCGGCTTCCCGTCGGCGAGCCAGACCGACTACGACTTCGTGCGCAAGCTGATCGAGGAGGACCGGATCCCCGACGACGTGGTGGTCCAGGTGCTCACGCAGGCCCGCGCCCACCTGATCGAGCGCACGTACGAGTCGCTGACGGGCGCCAAGCAGGCGATCGTCCACCTGTACAACTCGACGTCCGTGCTGCAGCGCGAGGTCGTGTTCCGCACCGACCAGGACGGCATCGTGGACATCGCGCTGGACGGCGCGAAGCTGTGCCGCAAGCTCGAGGAGACCCTGCCGGACACGCGGATCTACTACGAGTACTCGCCCGAGTCGTACACGGGCACAGAGCTGGAGTTCGCCGCGCGCATCTGCAACGAGGTCATCGAGGTCTTTGAGCCGACGCCGGAGCGCAAGGTCATCATCAACCTGCCCGCTACCGTCGAGGCGGCCACGCCCAACGTGTACGCCGACTCGATCGAGTGGATGAGCCGCCACCTCAACCACCGCGAGAACGTCATCCTGTCGCTGCACCCGCACAACGACAGGGGCACGGCGGTAGCGGCGGCCGAGCTCGGCTACCTGGCCGGCGCGGACCGCATCGAGGGCTGCCTGTTCGGCAACGGCGAGCGCACGGGCAACGTCGACCTGGTGACGCTCGGCATGAACCTGTTCTCGCAGGGGGTCGACCCGCAGATCGACTTCCATGACATCGACGGGATCCGGCGCACGGTCGAGCACTGCAACCAGCTCCCCGTGCACGAGCGGCACCCGTACGTGGGTGACCTGGTGTTCACGGCGTTCTCCGGCTCGCACCAGGACGCCATCAAGAAGGGGTTCGAGCACATGGCCGGGCGCGCGGCCGAGGCGGGCGTCGGCGTCGACGACCTGAGCTGGGGCGTGCCGTACCTGCCGATCGACCCGCGCGACGTGGGCCGGTCCTACGAGGCGGTCATCCGGGTCAACTCGCAGTCGGGCAAGGGGGGCGTGTCCTACCTGCTCAAGAGCGAGCACAACCTGGACCTGCCCCGGCGGCTGCAGATCGAGTTCTCCCGCGCCGTGCAGGAGGTGACCGACGCCGAGGGCACCGAGGTGACCGCCGAGGACATCTGGCGGATCTTCACCGACGAGTACCTGCCGGTCGAGGAGGGTTCGCCGTCCGGGCTGGAGCCGTGGGGGCGACTGCAGCTCCGCGGCACGCGCGCCGTCTCGGCGGAGGGCGAGCAGGACACGCTCGAGGTGGACGTGCTGGACCGAGGCGTCGAGCACACGCTGACCGGCGTCGGCAACGGGCCGATCGACGCGTTCGTGAACGCGATCGAGCAGGTGGGCGTGCAGGTACGCGTGCTGGACTACGCCGAGCACGCCCTCTCGGAGGGCGGTGACGCCAGCGCGGCGGCCTACGTCGAGTGCGCGGTGGGCGACGACGTCCTGTGGGGCGTCGGCATCGACCCGTCGATCACGCTGTCGTCCCTGAAGGCGATCGTCTCGGCGGTGAACAGGGCGGAGCGGGCCGCGGGCTGATCCGCCGCCGTCGGCGGCCCGTTTGGCCGACGACTCCTTTTGAGACCGAGGTTTCTTGGCTTTGAACCGCCTCAAAGCCAAGAAACCTCGGTCTCAAAGGGAAGTTCTGTGACGCCGGGGGCCAGCGGCCCGGCGTCGGCCGGCGGCGTCAGTCGATCCGGGTGTACGTCGCGTCCCACGGGGTCTCGGCGCCCTGCTCCGTGTAGGTCGTGTCGTCGCACGTGTACCGCATCGGCTGGGAGAGGCCGTCCGGCTCGTGGGTCTCGCTGGCGTCGCCCAGCTCCCGGGTGACCTCGGCCTGGCTGAAGTCCACGTCCTCGAACGTGAGGGTGCCGCCGTCCGTCGAGACGGTGTAGGTCGCCGTGCCGCTCCAGGTCTCGGTGTAGACCCCGTTCGAGGTCTCGGCGCTGAGCGGCTCGGCGTCGTCGTAGGAGGCCACCTGGGTGCCGTCGGCGCGGAACTCCACCACGCGCCCGGTCCAGCCCGTCGCCGGGACGGCGCCGTCGCCGGTGGCCACCTCCGTGGTCAGGTCCTGCTGCTCCCAGCGGCCCACCAGGCACTCGTCGATGGCGGACGTCGGCGACGGTGATGCCGCGGACGGCGACCCCGACGGGTCGGCGCCGGGGCTGCCGGTCGGCATGCCCAGCACGAACGCCGTCGCGGCACCGCCGACGATCAGGACACCCGCCGCTGCGACCAGCCAGGTGGCCGGCCGGGACAGCAGGCTGCGGCGGGGCTCCGGCTCGGGCTCCGGCGTCGGCTCCTGCGGCTCCACCTTGAGCACCGTGCTGTCGTCCCGCAGCGCCGTGGCGTCGTCCTCGTCCGGGAGCTCGACGTCGGGCACGTCCGGTCCCGGGACGATCTTCGTGGTCGCGGTCCGGACGTCGGCGGGCACGCCGTTCAGGAAGTCGATCACCTCCTGGAGGCTCGGCCGGGCCTCCGGGTCCTTGGCCAGGCAGGCCTGCACGAGCGGGAGCAGCCAGGGCGGGCAGCCGCTCAGGTCCGGCTCCTCGTGGACCACGCGGTAGTACACGACGGTGGTGTCGCCCTCGCCGAACGCGCGCTGCCCGGTCGCGGCGTAGAGGCCGACGGCGCCGAGCGCCCAGACGTCGGCCGCCGGCGTCGAGACGCCCCCGCGGACCTGCTCCGGCGCCATGAAGGCGGGCGTGCCGACCTTCAGGCCGGTGCGGGTCAGCGACGTCGAGTCGAGCGCCTTCGCGATGCCGAAGTCGATGACGAACGGCCCCTCGTGGCCGAGCAGGATGTTGGACGGCTTGAGGTCCCTGTGCACGATGCCGGCCTGGTGCACGGCCCGCAGGGCCTCCGCCACGCCGGCCAGCATCCGGCGCACGTCGGGTTCGGGCAGCGGTCCCTGGCTGCGCACGACGGCGGAGAGGGCGGGACCCGCCACGTACTCGACGGCCAGCCACGGCTGCGCACCGTCCGGATCGGCGTCGATCACGGTGGCGATGAACCGGCCGCGCACCTTCATCGCCGTGGCGACCTCGGCACGGAACCGGGTGCGGAACTCCGGGTCCTGGACGTACTCCTTCAGGATCGCCTTGAGGGCGAGCTTCCGGCCGGTACGGGTCTCTGCGAGGTACACCACGCCCATGCCGCCGGCCCCGATCCGGCCGAGAAGCTGATAGCCGCCCAGCTCGGTCGGGTCGGACGGCTCGAGTGGCTGGATCTGCGGGGCTGCCCCTGGGCCTGGCGCGATCATGGTGGAAAACATACCGGATATCCTTGAATTAACCCGGCATTTCCGCCATGGTGAGGCGCGTTGGTGATGCGCGTTCGCTCGCCATGACACAGGTACAGGGGGAGACATGAAGAGGAAGTTCGTGAGCCGCGCGCTCCCGTCCGCGCTCGTCGCGGGCGGTCTGATCGTCGCGGGCGCCATGTCCGCCTCGGCGGCCGACGGGAGCACGCCGGGCGCGGAGCAGTCGACCGGCGGTCTGGGCGGCGCCCTCTCGGGCACGGTCGACGCGCTGGTCGGGGACGGCGGCGCCGTCGACACCACGCTCAACCAGGTGACGGACACCGTCGGGCAGGTCACGAAGAAGGACGGCGCCCTCGACGACACGGTCAAGGGCGTCACGGGTGTCGTGGACTCGGTCGCCGGCAAGGACGGCGCGGTCGACGACGTCGTGCAGGGCGTGACGGGCGCCGGCGCCCCGGCCGAGGAGGAGGCCCCCGTCCCGGTGGCCGCCGACCCGGGTCCCGTCGAGGACGTCGTGGGCGGCGTCTCCGGTGCGGTCGACTCCGTGGCCGGCGAGGGCGGTGCCGTGGACGACGTCCTGGGCGCCGACGGACCCGAGCGAGGCCTGACCGACAACCTGGGCGGCGAGCTGATCAGCGACGTCGGCTCCATCGGCGAGAACCTCGGCAACGGCGACCTGCCGGGCACGATCGGCGCGGCCACCGGCGACGGCGGCCTCGTGGACGACCTGCTCGAGAGCCCGTCGACCGGCGGCCCCGGGGGCGACCTCCCGGGCGGTGGTGACGACGGCGATGGTGGCGACGGCGGCTCGGACGACGGCGGCACCATCCCCGTGGGCAACGGCGAGGGCGGCTACGACTCCGGGATCGTGCCGATCACGCCGATCGACGAGGCGCAGGGCCCCGGCGCGCTGGCGGAGACCGGCGGCAACGTCGGTGTCGCGGCCGGTGTGGCGCTCGGCCTCACGGCAGCGGGAGCCGCGATGATCCGCGCCCGCCGCCGGATGCTCGAGGTCCAGGACTGAGCCGTCCCGGCCGGCCCCTCGGGGCCGGCCGGGTCTCAGTCCTCCCCGGGCTCCAGGTGGACGGTGGCACCTGTCCGCCGGGTAGCATCCGGGCATGAGCTGGCCGGTCACCATCAACTTTCATCCGGACCGGCTCGTGGCCGACGGCAGCGAGACCCTGATCGAGCGCCTCGCGCACGACCGGGTGTGGCGCTCCCAGTTCGAGACCGGGACCAGCAACGGCGGCCTCACCGCGCACCACGGCGGCGACCGGTGGCGCTGGGAGCAGCGCATGTTCGCCGGCCGGTACGACGCCGTCGAACCCCACGAGCGTCCGCGCTACGGCGCGCTGAACCACCGGCTCCGGGCGGCGGGCGCCGCCGTCCGCTTCGGGTCCGCCCACCTGCGGCTGCGTCCGCACGTGCTGGGGCGCACCACCTTCTGCTACCCGGACTCGGTGCTGGAGCCGGAGCACTTCGCCGCCGTCGACCCGGCGCCGCTGGTCCGCCTGGCGGACGCCGACACCGCGGCTGGCGTCCACGACCTGCTGGACGACTACGTCGAGGCTCAGGTGCACGCCGCGGTCGCGCTGCCCGACGACGTCGAGGCGCTCGTGCTGGATCCCTGCTACCGCGGCACTGCGGTGGCGGATGCCGCGGGCGGGCTCGGCGTCGCCGTCGAGTGGCACCACGGGTTCCGCCTGCGGGTGGATGAGCTGGCGATGCGGCCGGAGTTCCGCGGGCCCGAGATCGTGGAGGTTGCGCGGGCGGTCGCGGCCGACCATACGCCGGACGGGTGGCTGGATGCGCGGGCGATCGGGGACGCCGTCCGCGCGGGGAAGCACCAGCCGCAGGACCTGAAGAAGGTCTGGCACCACGTGGCCCGCTGGGGTCACGCCTGGTGAGCTACGTGCTGGGCCGCTGAGGTGCTCTCGCCGCGCGCGCCGGCGGCCCGGCGGTCACCAGTCGGTCGAGCCGCGCGAGGGCGGCGGACCGCCGTCGGCCTGGTGCCGCGGGGCGGGTGAGGAGCACGCCCGCCAGGCTGACGGCGAACCCCGCCACCGTGAGCAGCGGCAGCTCCTGGCCGAACATGGCCCAGGCCCACGCGGCGGAGACCGCGGGGGTGAGGTAGAGCCAGGTGCTCACCGCCACCGGGCCCCTCGTGCGCTGGACGTACAGGTACATGCCGTAGCCGCCGAGGAACGACAGGCCGATCAGCCAGGCGACCGCCTGCCAGAAGACCGGGTCGGCGGGCGGCGCCGCGTGCCCGCCCGCGAGGGCGACCGCCGTGAAGAACGCCGCCGCGACCACGCTCTGCACCGCCAGGGAGTCCAGCACGTCGTGCTGCCCGCCGTCGGACCGGAGCGGCGCGGGCCACAGGTCGCCCAGCACGGCGGCGGCCGAGAGCGAGAGCATGCCAGAGACGGCCCAGAGCGCTGCGTGCGCCTCCGCGCCGCCGGCCAGGGCGGGCGGTCCGACGGCGAGCGCCACGCCGGCGAACCCGATGGCCAGGCCCACCGCCTGGCGCCGTCCGCCCCCGCGCCCGAACCGGGACATGACGACGGCGACGAGCGCCGGCTGCAGCGAGGCGAGCAGGGCGGCGGTGCCCGCGGGGAGGCCCTCCTCTACGGCGCGGAACACGCCGTAGAGGTACCCGGCCTGCCCGAGGGCGCCCAGGACCGTCTCGCGCCGCAGGTAGCGCAGTCCGTACCGGCGGCGGAGCAGCAGCACCACCACGACCATCGCCGGTGCGGCGAGGGCGTAGCGCCACAGGAGCGTGGTGCTGGCGGGCGCGACCGGGGCGGCGAAGGCGGCGCCCACGAAGCCGGAGCTCCACAGCACCACGAGCAGGGCGGGTGCGAGCTGTCGCAGGAGGCTCGTTCTCATACCTCCCAGGTAACCACACAGGTCGGTATACTCGCAGTGCACCGGCAAACACGCACGTCAGCACACCCGAGACCGGACGGAGGCTCCCGTGCCCCGACGTATCCCCAACCCGCACACGCCCGCCGGCGAGAAGATCATCGTGGTGGCGAGCAAGCTGTTCTACGAACGTGGCATCCGCGGCGTCGGCGTCGACCTGATCGCCGACCAGGCGGGGGTCACCAAGAAGACGCTCTACGACCGGTTCGGGTCCAAGGACGAGCTCGTGGCCGCCTACCTGGCCCGCAGGCACGACCGCTGGCGGGCGTGGTTCGACGAGCGGCTCGCCGCCCGCGGGGTGGCGGGCTACGAGCGGGTGGTCGCGGCGCTCGAGCTCGCCGGGGAGTGGGCCGACGAGAACCTGCGCGGCTGCGCATTCGTCAACGCGCACGCGGAGATCGGGGGTACAACGCACCCGGGCAACGCGGTGATCCTGGCCGACAAGCGGGACATGCTGGGGGTGTTCACGGAGCTGCTGCGCGACGCCGGGCACTCGGACCCCGAGGGCCTGGGCGCGCAGATCCACCTGCTCTACGAGGGTGCGATCGTGGCGCACACGACCCGCGCGCAGCCGCAGGCCTTCGCGACGGCGTGCGCGGCGGCGCGGGCGCTGCTCGCGCCGTCCGCCTAGAAGAAGTGGGGGTCTTCCGTTCGCGGCCTCGTCGCGCTATTTTGTTAACGGTACCGGTCCGTTAATAAAAGGAGCAGGCAGACATGACCGACGACGGCGTCACCGATGTGCTCGTGGTCGGGGCTGGGCCGACGGGGCTCGCCCTGGCCTGCGGCCTCCGGCTGCAGGGGGTCGACGTGCGCGTCGTGGACCGCCGGCCCGCCCCGGCGACGACGTCGCGGGCCAACTTCGTGCACGCGCGGGGGTCGGAGGTGCTCGACCGGCTCGGCGCGCTCGGCGACCTGCCCCAGCGCTCGGTCCCGGCGATGCAGATCGTCACCTACCTGGGCGACCGGCCCGTGATGCACGTCCGGTTCGGCGACCCCGGCCTGCGGACCCCCGCCCCGCCCATGCTCGTCTCGCAGGCCCTCGTGGAGGGTGAGCTGCGGCGCCGTCTCGCGGAGCTGGGCGTGAAGCCGGAGTGGGGCACGCGGGTGGCCGGCGTCGTGCAGGACGACGACGGCGTGACCGCCCGGCTCGACGGCGGGGGGACCGTGCGGGCGCGATGGCTCGTCGGCTGCGACGGGACGAGGAGCGTCGTCCGCGAGGCCGCGGGCATCACCGCCCCCGGCGTCCGGCTGAGCGAGCGGTTCCTGCTGGCCGACGTGCACCTGGACTGGACGCTGGACCGGGCGGGCACCACCGCGTGGCTTCACCCGACGGGCCTGCTCGGCGCCATGCCGATGCCGGACGCCGACGGCCGGACCGACCTGTGGCGCCTGATCGCGTACGACCCGGCGAGCGCCACGCTGGACGAGCAGGCGGACGCCGACGGGCTGCGGGCCGCCGACGCCTACGGCCGGCGCAGCCGCCTGACCGAGACGCAGATCCTGGACCGGTTCCGGGAGATCCTGGCCGAGCGCTCCGGCCGCGACGCGCGGATCCTGGATGCCGTGTGGCTGTCGGAGTTCACCATCCACCGCAGGCTGGCCGACGAGTACCGGCGCGGGCGGGTCTTCATCGCGGGCGACGCCGCGCACGCCCACGCGCCGTTCGGCGGTCAGGGCATGCTGACCGGGCTCGGCGACGCCGAGAACCTGGCCTGGAAGCTCGCGCACGTGGCGCGCGGGCTGGCGTCCGACGCGCTGCTCGACACCTACCAGGCCGAGCGGCGACCGCTTGCCGCTGACGTGCTGCGCGGCACCACGAACCTGACGCGGGTCAACGTGGCCCGCAGCGCCGTGGCCCGGTTCGTGCGGGACCGGGTGCTGGTCCGGGTCTTCAACCAGCCGTGGCTGCAGCGCCAGGCCACGTTCACGGCCTCCCAGCTCTGGGTGAGCTACCGGTCGGGGCCGCTGGGTGCCGGGCTGGCCGAGCGGGTGGCCGCCCGGCTCGGCCGCCGGATCTGCGTGGGCGACCGGGTGCCGAACCTCGACTGCGTCCGCGCCGACGGGAGTCCGGCTCGGCTGCACAGCGAGCTGGGTGGGGAGTGGGTGGTGCTGGTGCCGCCGTCGGGGGAGGTGCGCGGCGGCGGGCGGGACGGCGGGGAGTGGGGCGGCGTCGAGCGGGGGGCCGCGGCGCGGGGCGGTGCTCTGCCGGACGGTGCGTCGTGGGGCGGTGCGTCGCGGGACGGTGCGCCGCAGGGCCGTGCGTCGCGGGGCGACGTCGGGCCGGCGCGGCTCACGCGTACCGACGGCGTGCCGGAGGCGTGGCTCGTGCGCCCGGACGGGCACCTGGCCTGGCGCGGGACCGACCCGGCGGGGGCGGCGCCCTGGCTGGCCGGGCTCCTGCGCGAGGGCCGGGCCCGGTGACCGCCGTCGAACCGCCGCGGGGCCGCGGCCGCCCGCGCGACCCCCGCGCGGACGAGGCGATCCTGCGCGCGGCCCTCGAGCTGTTCACCGAGCACGGCCACGCCGGGACGAGCATCGAGCAGGTCGCACGCCGGGCCGGCGTCGGCAAGCTCACGGTGTACCGGCGCTGGGGGAGCAAGGACGAGCTGATCGCGGCCGCCGTCGAGTCGGCGCGTGGTGAGATGCCGAACCCCGCCGCTGACGAGCTCGACGGCCTGTCGTACGCCGAGGTCTCCCGGGCGCTCGCCGACGCCCTGCCCACCGCCGCCCGGACGCTCGCCGAACCGGGCTACCGGGCGATGCTCGCCCAGCTCTTCGGCTCCAGCGTCACGCATCCCGGCCTGATGACGGCGTTCTGGGAGAACCACATCCTGCCCCGGCGGCGCACCATGCACACGGTCCTGTCCCGGGGCGTCGACGAGGGTGTGCTGCCCGCCGGCACGGACATCGAGGCCCTCATCGACATGACCGTCGGGGCGGTGATGTACCGGCTGCTGCGCCCCGAGCCGCCCGACGCCGACGAGCTGCTCGCCTACCTGCGCGCCGTCTACGGGCAGGCGGGGATGATCCCGCGGTAGGCGCCGCCGGGCGCGGGCCGGCTGTGTACCCTCGGCCCGTGCACCAGCAGACCATCCTCCAGCCCGGTACCGACCTCCCCGCCGGGACGGCGTACCTGCCGACCTCCGTCGAGACCGCGTACTGGGGCCGCCTGCCCTGCGCGGCGGACGGCGCGGTGCTGTCGGTGGACCCGGGGCAGGAGGTGGTGGTCGACACGCTGTCCCACGAGGGCATCCTGGAGGACCAGGGCGGCGACCCGCTCGCGTACTTCGCGGAGCGCGGCGTGGCCGAGCAGGCCGTCCTGGCCGACGCCGTCGAGCTCGCCGCCGCCCGCCGCTCCCGCCTGGGCGCACGCACGCCCGGCCTGCCGGTCGCCCCGGGGCAGGCGGACGACGGCGCGCACGGCGGCCACGTGGTGACCGGGCCGGTCGAGGTGCGCGGGGCGCTGCCGGGCGACCTGCTCGCGATCCGAGTGCTGTCGACGGAGCCCCGGGTCCCGTACGGCGTGATCTCCAACCGGCACGGCCGCGGCTCCCTGCCCGGCGAGCACCCGGCCGGCGGGGCGGACGTCGTGAGCGTCTTCGCCCAGGTGGACGCGTGGGCCGACGGCGCGGGGCGTGGCTCGATCCCGCTCGCCGAGGGTGCCGAGGGCCGGGTCCGTTTCGACCTGCACCCGTTCCTCGGCATCATGGGCGTCGCCGCGGCGGGCAACGAGCGGCCGCACTCGGTGCCGCCGGGGCCGTTCGGCGGCAACCTCGACATCAACCTGCTGGGCGCCGGGTCCACGCTGTACCTGCCGGTGCAGGTGGCCGGCGCGCTCGCCTACGTGGGCGACCCACACTTCGCGCAGGGCGACGGCGAGGTGGCGCTCACCGCCTTCGAGGCGTCCCTGCGCGTGCGGCTGGGCTTCGACCTGATCCCGGCGGCCGACGCCGTCGCCGCGTTCGGGGAGCTGGCCGGCCCGCTCGCCGAGACCGCCGAGTACCTGGTCCCGACCGGGCTGGACCGCGACCTCGACGTCGCAGTGCAGAACTGCGTGCGGGCCGCGATCGCGCTGCTGGGGGCGCGGTACGGGATGTCGCCCGCGCATGCCTACGCGTACCTGTCGGCGGCGACGGACTTCGACATCTCCCAGGTCGTGGACGTGGTCAAGGGTGTGCACGCGCGGATCCGGAAGGTGGACTTCGCGCTGAGCTGAGGGTTGCGGGAATCTGAGGGTTGCGGGAAGTTGTGTCGCGGACTGAGGTCTTGGAGGGGCGGGCATCGTCGGTCCGATGATGGGGCTAGGCCCTTCGATTTCGGCCCTGGGGATTGACCGAACTCATCGATTTCAGTCCGATGATGGGTTGGGCCTTTCGACTTCGGTCCGCTGGTTGGCTGGGCACGTCGACTTCGGTCCCACGACTGACCGAACTCATCGACTTCGGTCGCTTGTCCCGAGATCGGTCCATTAATGGACCGATCTCGATGCAACCGGCCGATCTCGAGGCGAGCGGCCGACCCTGAGCAACGGACGGGCCCGGGCAATGGGCCGACCTCAGCGCAACCTAGCGATCTCAGATGCGCGCGTGACCAGGTCCGGGCAAGCGGACTGCCTGGCAGCATGGGCGCATGGGTCTTGACCTCAGTGTGTGGCGCGTTCGTCCCCAGCCCGGGCCGTTGGCCGTCCCGACCGGATCCGGTGTGCTCGACGGCGAGACCGTCGCGGTCAAGGACCTGTTCGCCGTCGTCGGGCAGCGGGTCGGTGCCGGGAACCCGGCGTGGCTCGCCGCGGCGCCCGTCGAGGAGTCCCACGCCGATGCCGTCGCGCGACTCCTCGCGGCCGGAGCCGCCGTGGCGGGCATCGCGCAGACCGAGGAGTTCGCCTACTCGCTGACGGGGGCGAACGCGCACTACGGCACCCCACTCAACCCTCGCGCGCCGGGGCGGATCAGCGGCGGGTCGACGTCGGGCCCCGCCACCGCCGTCGCGGGCGGTGAGGCGAGCGTCGCGCTCGGGACCGACACCGGCGGATCCGTGCGCGTGCCCGCCGCGTACCAGGGGTTGTGGGGCATCCGCCCCACGCACGGCACCGTGGCCGACGGCGGGCTGCTGCCGCTGGCGCCGTCGTTCGACACCGTCGGGTGGCTTGCTCGGGATGCCGCGACGCTGGCCCGGGTCGGAGAGGTACTGCTCCCCGGCGACACCGCACCCGTACCGGCGAGCGCCCAGCTCCTGGTGAGCGATGCCCTACTGGACCTGGCCGCGCCCGAGGTGCGCGACGCCGTCGGACGGCTTGCCCGGGAGGCCGGGGCCGAGCCGGTCGAGTGGGCGCCCGAGCCAGCGTGGCTCACCGCCTTCCAGACGCTCCAGGCCGTCGAGGCATGGGACACGCACGGCGCGTGGCTGGCGACGCGGATGGACACGCTCGGGCCGGCGGTGCGCGGGCGGTTCGAACGGGCGCGCTCGATCGGTGCGGCGGACGCCGAGGCGGCGCGGGCCGCCGTCGGACAGGCGCGGGCCGAGATCCGGGACCGCCTGGGGGAGCGGGTGCTGGTGCTGCCGTCCGCCGCGTCGGTGGCGCCGCGCCCCGAGGAGGCCGAGGCCGCGCGGTCGGCCACGATGCTGCTGACCTGCCTCGCGGGGATCGGCGGGCTGCCGGCCGTGTCGGTGCCGGTCACGACGATGTCGGGTCTCCCCGCGGGTGCCTGCCTGGTGGGGCCGGCGGGATCGGACCGGGCGCTGATCGCGCTGGCCGGGTCGGTCGGCATGCGAGTGGACCCGGACGGGCATAGAAGTGAAGTGAAAGTCACTTAAAACGGACGGGAGAAGCATCATGACGCACGCGACAGCTACTCGGCGTCCCCGCGGCGCTCACCAGTGGCTTGCCCTTCTGGTCGGTGTGGTCTTCCTCCTGGTGGGGCTCGCCGGCTTCTACGTGACCGGGTTCGACATGGCCGGATTCATGGAGCACGACCCCGGCCAGACGCTCCTGGGCTTCGCCATCAACCCGCTGCACAACGTGGTCCACCTGGTGATCGGGATCCTGGGCATCGGCGCGTGGGCCTCCTCGGCCGGCGCGCGCACCTTCGGCTGGCTCCTCCTGATCGGCTACGGCGCGGCGTTCGTCTACGGGCTCTTCGCCGTCAACAACCCGGACATCAACTACCTGAACCTCAACCAGGCCGACAACTGGCTGCACCTCGGCAGCGCCCTCGTCGGCCTCGTGATCGCGGTGTGGCCGGCGCCGTCCCGCGTGGTCGAGCTGCCGGGCGCCACGGAGGCGGTGCCGCCGGACATCGCGTGATCCGGACGCTGAATTTACCCAGTTGAAACGCGCGTCTCACCATGGCGGCCGGTTTGAAACTAGGTTTGTCCCATGGACCTCGCGACGTTCAACGCACTGCCCGCCGCCCAGGCGGCGTCGGCGATCCGGCCGTGCGCCGACATCGACTCCTGGGTCGACGACGTCGTGGCCGGCCGGCCGTACACCTGCCGCGACGCCCTTCTGCTGCGGGCGATGCGGGCCGCCGCCGACTGGACGGCGGCCGACATCGACGCCGCCCTCGCGCAGCATCCGCGGATCGGGGAGCGCGCGGCGGGCGAGAGCGCTGAGGCGCGCCTGTCCCGCACCGAGCAGCCGACGGCGGCCGAGGCGACAGCCGCCCGGATCGCCGAGGGGAACGTGGCCTACGAGGCCCGGTTCGGCCGGATCTTCCTGGTCCGGGCCGCCGGGCGGACGGCGGAGGAGATCCTCGCCAACCTGACCGAGCGCCTAGCCAACGATCCGGTCACCGAGGCGCTGGTCACCGCGGAGCAGCTCCGGCAGATCGCGCTGCTGCGGCTGGAGGCACTCGTCGCCGAGGAGCCGACGGCGGAGCCCGCCGCTGGTTCGGCTACCCCTGGTTCGGCCGTCCAGCCCATAGTCGAGCAGGTTGCTCAGTCTGCTGTCGAGCCGGCCGCCGGACAGGCCGCCCAGCCCGCCGCCGGTCCGGCCGCCGGACAGGCCGCCCAACCCGCCGCCGGTCCGGCCGCCCAGCCCGGCAGCGGGCCTGCACAGCAGACGCGACCCACCGAGGCGGCCCGATGAGCACCGCCTCGACCCATGTGCTCGACGCCGCCCGTGGCCGACCCGCCGCGGGGCTCGCCGTCACGCTCGCCCCGGCCCAAGCCGGCTCGGCGCCGCAAGACCAGGCCGGCTCGGCGCACCCGGCTCACGCCGGCTCGGCGCAGGCCCACGCCGGCTCGGCGCACCCGGCTCAGGCCGGCTCGGCTCCCCGGGCCCAAGCCTCCCAGGACCAGGCCGACCCGGTGCACCCGGGCGAGTCCCCGCCGTCGGGCAGCGGTGCCGTGAAGCAAGCCGTGACCGACGGCGACGGCCGCATCGCCTGGGGCGAGGTGGCCGAGGGGCGCCACACCGTGACGTTCGCGACCGGCCCCTGGTTCGCGGCCGACGGGCGCGAGACGTTCTTCCCGGAGGTGCGCCTCGATGTCGTCCTTGGCCCCGGCCACACGCACGTCGCCCTGCTGCTGAGCCCGTTCGCCTACACGACTTACCGGGGGAGCTGAATGTCGATAGTCCTGGGCCCCAACCAGTACGGCAAGGCCGAGGTGCGGCTGGTGCGGGTCGACCGCGACACCGCACGGCACCGCATCACGGACCTGAGCGTGACCTCGCAGCTTCGCGGGGACTTCCGGGCGACGCACGAGTCGGGCGACAACTCGGGCGTCATCGCCACGGACACGCAGAAGAACACGATCAACGCGTTCGCGCGCGACGGCGTGGGCTCGCCCGAGACGTTCCTGCTGCGGCTGGCCCGGCACTTCACGCGGGAGCCGCAGGTCACGGGCGGCCGCTGGCTCGCGGAGCAGTACGGGTGGGAGCGCATAGCGGTCCGCCTGGCGAGCGTTCCCACGGCGTTGGACCCGGCGGCGGCAGGCGGCCCGGCGGCGTTGGACACGGCAGCGGTCGGTGGCACCGCGGCATCGGACGCGACGGCGGCCGCACGCACCCCGGGCGCCCCCACCGGCCACGACCACGCCTTCGTCCGGGGTGCCGCCGAGCGGCGGACGGCGTTGGTGCACGCCGACGCCTCCGGCCTGACCGTGCTGGCGGGCCTGCGCGACGTGACGGTGCTGAAGTCGACGGGGTCGGAGTTCTCCGGCTTCCCGCGCGACCGGTACACCACGCTGCCCGAGACCGACGACCGGGTCCTGGCGACCGACATCACCGCCTGGTGGCGGTACGAGCCCTCCTTCGCCGCCGTGGCCGGGCCGGCCGAGTACGACGACCGGTTCGCGGCGGTCCGCGCGATCCTGCTGGAGACCTTCGCGAACCTGCACTCCCTCGCGCTGCAGCAGACCGTCTACGCGATGGGTACCGCGGTGCTGGAGGCGTATCCCGACATCGCGGAGATCCGGTTGTCGTGCCCCAACAACCACCACTTCCTCGTGGACCTGGAGCCGTTCGGCCTGGACAATCCCGGCGAGGTGTTCTTCGCCGCCGACCGGCCGTACGGGCTGATCGAGGCGGCGGTCCAGCGGTCCGCGGACCCCGCCGGAGACCCGGCCCGGTCCGCAGTCCCTGCACCGTCCGCCGAGGCGGCGGAGCACCCGGTCTGGTCGACGATCGGAGGATTCGTATGAGCGTCGAGGACGACGTCGTCCTGGGCGGGACGCCGGAAGGCGAGACCTCAGGAGGCGAGACCTCAGGAGGCCAGGCGCCCACCCTGGTCATCGCGTCGGAGCGGGTGCTGATCGAGGGTGAGCTCCAGCCCGCCGTCCTGAGCGTCGTGGACGGCAGGATCCACCAGGTCTGGTGGGGCTCGGCGGACCCGGCGAAGGCGCGGGTCTCCGGTGAGGTCGTCGCGCTTGGTGACCGGGTGGTGCTGCCCGGCGCCGTCGACACGCACGTGCACGTCAACGAGCCCGGCCGCACCGAGTGGGAGGGCTTCGCGTCCGCTTCGCTGGCGGCGGCTCTCGGCGGCGTCACCACGATCGTGGACATGCCGCTCAACTCGCTCCCGCCCACCACCACGGTGGCGGCGCTGGAGGCCAAGCGCGTGGCGGCCGAGGCCGTGCGGGCCCGCGGTGAGCTGCACTGCGACGTCGGCTTCTGGGGCGGTGCCGTGCCGGGCAACGTCGAGGACCTGGAGCCGCTCTGGGACGCCGGCGTGTTCGGCTTCAAGTGCTTCCTGGCGGACTCGGGCGTGCCGGAGTTCCCGCCCCTCGGGCCGGAGGAGCTGCTGGCCGCGATGGACCGGACGGTGCGGTTCGGCGGCCTCATGGTGGTGCACGCGGAGGACCCGGCCGTGCTCGCGGCGGCGCCGCACGCGGGCAGCAGCGCGTACGCGGACTTCCTGCTCTCCCGCCCGGACGAGGCGGAGACGGCGGCGGTGGCCGGGCTGCTCGACGTCGTCCGCGAGACCGGGGCGCGCACGCACGTGCTGCACGTGTCCTCCGCCCGTGTGCTCGACCTGCTGGCCGGGGCGAAGGCCGAGGGCCTGCCCGTCACGGCCGAGACGTGCCACCACTACCTGGTGCTCGACGCCGAGCACATCCCCGACGGCGACCCGGCCTACAAGTGCTGCCCGCCCATCCGCGACCGCGGCAACCAGGACGCGCTCTGGGACGGGCTGCGCGACGGGATCCTGGACGCCGTGGTCAGCGACCACTCGCCGGCCACGGCCGAGGAGAAGCTCCGCGGCGGCCCGCCCGGCGAGGCCGACCTGCAGCGGGCATGGGGCGGGATCTCCGGCCTCCAGGCCGGCTTCGTCGCCCTGGCGGACGCCGCCCGGCGCCGCGGCGTCCCCCTCGCGGACGTCTCCCGCTGGACCGCGGCGAACACGGCCGCGCTGGTCGGCCTGGACCGGGCGCCTCGCCCGAAGGGCGTGATCGCGGAGGGCGCCGCGGCCGACCTGGTTGTCTACGACCCGGAGGCGACCACCACGTTCCGCGCCGCCGAGCTGGCCCACAAGAACAAGCTCAGCGCCTACGACGGCCTGACCGTCCGGGGCGCCGTCGTGGCGGGCGCGATCCCCGCGACGGCGGGCCGGGGGAGCCTGCTCAGGAGGCCCGCATGACCCAGATCCACCCGCCCGCGCGCCTCCTCATGGGCCCGGGCCCCATCGACGCGGACCCGCGCGTGCTGCGGGCCATGGCCGCCCCGCTGGTGGGCCAGTTCGACCCGTTCATGACCGACACCATGACCGAGGCCATGGCCCTGTGGCGCACCGTCTGGGACACCGCGAACGAGCAGACCTTCCTCGTGGACGGCACCTCGCGGGCCGGCATCGAGGCCGCGCTCGTGTCCCTGCTGGAGCCCGGCGACCGCGTGCTGGTCCCGGTGTTCGGCCGGTTCGGGCACCTGCTCGCCGAGATCGGCGCGCGCGCCGGCGCCGAGGTGCACACGATCGAGACCGAGTGGGGCACCGTCTTCGACCCGGGCCAGATCGAGGACGCCGTCCGGCGCGTCCGGCCCCGTGTGGTCGCCGTCGTGCACGGGGACACCTCCACGACCATGGCCCAGCCGCTCGCGGACCTGGGCCGGATCGCCCACGAGCACGACGCCCTGCTGTACGTCGACGCGACGGCCACGCTCGGCGGCAACCACTTCCACACCGACGAGTGGGGCGTCGACGCCGCGACGGCCGGGCTGCAGAAGTGCCTGGGCGGCCCGTCGGGCAGCGCACCGGTCACCCTCTCGCCCGCCGCCGTCGCGGCGATCGAGCGGCGCAAGCACGTCGAGGCGGGCATCCGCACGGCCGACGACGTCGCCCCGCACGGCGCACCCATCCGGTCCAACTACCTCGACCTCGCGCAGATCATGGACTACTGGGGTCCCCGCCGCCTCAACCACCACACGCAGGCCACCTCCATGCTGTACGCGGCGCGCGAGTGCGCGCGGATCCTGGCGACCGAGGGCCTGGCCACGGCCGTGGACCGGCACGCACGGAACGGCGCGGCGATGCTCGCCGGGGTGCGCGGGCTGGGCCTGGCGGTCTTCGGCGACGTCGCCCACAAGATGCACAACGTGGTCGCCGTGCGCATCCCCGAGGGGGTGGACGGCGACGCCGTCCGCGGTGCGCTCCTTGACGACTTCGGCATCGAGATCGGCACGTCGTTCGGCCCGCTGCACGGCGTGGTCTGGCGCATCGGCACCATGGGCTTCAACGCCCGCCGCGACGCCGTGCTGACCACGCTCGCTGCGCTGGAGCACGAGCTGCGCCGGGCCGGGTTCGGCGTCCCGCAGGGCAGCGGTGTGGAGGCGGCGCTGGCTGTCTACGGGACCGCTAAGGCCGTCGAGGTCGGTCCGTTGCATCGAGATCGGTCCATCGATGGACCGATCTCGATGCCACCGGCCGATCTCGCGGGCACCGCCGAGGGAGGGCGCTCATGAGCGAGATTGGCACCGCCGGCTGGGTCATGGCCCGGTGCGAGGATCTGGCTCGGCACTCGTCGCGGGTCGATGCGCTGGAGCGCGTCCATCTCTCGCCCGAGCATGCCGCCGCGAACACGGCGGTCGCCGGGTGGATGCGGGAGGCCGGCCTCGACACCGAGACCGACGCCGCCGGCAACGTATGGGGCCGCCGCGCCGCCGACGGCAGCCCCCAGCGCCCCGCCACTCCGGGCGAGCCCGCGCTCGTGCTCGGCTCCCACCTGGACACCGTGCCCGACGCCGGGAAGTACGACGGCATGCTCGGCGTGGTGCTCGCCATCGCCGTCGCGCACCGGCTGCGGGAGGTGGCGCTGCCGTTCGCGCTGGAGGTCGTGGGGTTCTCCGACGAGGAGGGCACCCGGTTCGGCAAGGCGCTGCTGGGGAGCTGCGCGGCGTCGGGCCAGTGGGACCCCGCCTGGTGGGACCAGGCCGACGCCGACGGCGTGACCCTGCGCGAGGCGTTCCTCCGGTTCGGGCTGGCCCCGGAGCGGGTGGCCGACGCCGCGCGGGACCCGGCCGACCTGGTCGGCTACCTGGAGACGCACATCGAGCAGGGGCCCGTGCTGGAGTCGCGCGGCCTGCCGCTCGGGTACGTCACCACGATCGCGGGGGCGCGGCGGTTCGTGCTCACGGTCACCGGCGAGGCCAGGCATGCGGGCGGTACCCCGTTCGGCCGACGCCGGGACGCGCTGGTCGCCGCCGCGCACCTCGTCACCCGGATCGAGGAGCTGGCCAAGGCCACCGACTGCCTCGCCACCGTGGGCGACCTGAAGGTGCTGCCCGGCGCCGTCAACGTGATCCCCGGCCGCGCCGAGCTCACGCTGGACCTGCGCGGCCGCACCGACGCCGACCGCGACGCGCTGTGGGAGCGGATCGCGGCGGTCGCGCGCGACATCGCGCAGGAGCGCCGCGTGACGGTCGAGCTCGCCGAGACGCACCGGGCGCCGTCGACCACCTGCGCGCCGCGCCTGCGCGAGGCCGTCGCCGCCGGGATCGCCGAGGCGACGGGCGTGCGGCCGGATGACGTGGCCGGGTTGTGGAGCCCCGCGGGCCACGACGGCATGGCGATGGGTGCCGTGACCGACGTCGGCATGCTGTTCGTGCGCTGCCGCGACGGGATCAGCCACCACCCGGACGAGCACGTGGAGCCGGCGGACGTCGGCGTGGCGCTCGACGCGTGCGCGGGGGCGGTGCTCGCGCTCGCCCGCGCGCACCAGCCCGCCGGGGCGTCACATCAGCCCGTCGTCCCGCTCGCGGGGGAGACGCGATGAAGTCGTTCGAGGCCGAGCCGCTCGAGGACCGCATAGCCGTCGGCTACCGCGACCTGTCCCCGCAGGAGCGGCGCGCCGCCGACGCCCTGCTGGACCACCTCGGCGACCTGGGCACCTACCGTGCCACCGAGCTCGCGGCCCTCGCCGGGGTCTCCAAGGCGACGATGAGCCGCCTGTTCCGCAAGCTCGGCTACGACGACTTCGAGGGGCTGCGCGAGAACCTGCGCGCCCAGCGGGGGCGCGGCCTGCCGATCGCCGTCGACCCGTCGCCCGGCCTGCGCGAGCGGCTGGAGCAGGAGGTCAAGAACCTGGAGAAGGTCTACTCGGCGCTCGACGAGGCCACGCTCGACGAGCTCGCCGACGCGCTCGCGACGGCGCGGGACGTGGTGGTCGTGGGGCGCAGGGGGTCGCTCGGGCCGGCCACCCAGCTCCGGCGCAACCTGATCCAGGTACGCGGGCGCGTGCACCTCGCGCCGGGGCCGGGCCAGTCGCTCTCCGACGACCTGGTGGGGCTCGGGCCCGAGGACGTGGTGGTCGTGGTCTCGATCCGCCGGCACGCCCTCAAGGTGGGCGAGATGGTCGAGTCCCTGCTGGCCGACGGCGTCCGCGTGCTCCTGCTCGCCGACGCCAGCCTCCGCCACCTCGCGGGCGCCGTGACCTGGTGGATCGAGTGTCCCATCACCACGAAGGGCGCCTTCGACTCGCTCGTGGCGCCGGTCAGCGTGGTGGCGATGCTGTCGGACCGGGTGCACGAGGCGCTCGACGGCTCCGGCTCGCGCGTCGAGGCGATCGACGCCCGGTACGCGCTGCTGCGCGAGATAGACGAGGGGTGACGGGCTGGTGGACCTCGACATCGACACCGTGCGCGTGGCCCGGACGCGCGCCGACTGCGTGCTGCGGCCCGGCGAGGCGTTCCTGGGCGGCGGCACGTTCCTGTACTCGGAGCCCGTGCCCGCCGGGGTGACCGGCCTGGTGGACCTCACGGGGATGGGCTGGGAGCCGTGGTCCGTGGACGGGTCAGGGCTGCGGGTCGCCGGCACGTGCACGCTGGCGGAGCTGGTCGCAGGGCCGGGTGCGCTCGGCGGTGCGCCCGGCGCGCAGGGGCCGTACCGCGGGCTCGGCATCGTGGGCGAGTGCGTCTCGGCGCTCACGCTCTCGCCGAAGGTGGCCCGGACCGCGACGGTGGGCGGCAACCTCGCGCTCGGCCTGCCCGCCGGGTCCATGGTCGGGCTGTTCGCCGCGCTCGATGCGGTGGCGATCGTGTGGCGGGCCCCGGGTGCCCCGGCCGCCGCCGTGGGCGGCTCGCGGGAGGTTCCGGTGTCGTCCCTGGTCACGGGCGCGGGCACGGTCTCGCTGGCCGACGGCGAGGTGTTGCGCGAGATCCGCGTCCCCGCGGCGGCCCTCCGGCAGCGGACGGCGTTCCGGCGCACCTCCCTGACCCCGACCGGCCGGACCGCGGCGATGGTGACGGGGCGGGCGCCGTCGGGGGACGTGGACGGGCCGCCGCGCGTGCTGCTGGTGCTGACCGCCTCGGTGCCTGCACCCGTGCTGGTCGAGGTGGGGCCGGGGGAGCACGGGGAGCTGGACCGGCTGGTCGACCGGATCGCCGAGTCCGGTCCCGGCTGGTATGAGGACACGCACGGCAGCGCGGCGTGGCGGGCCGCGATGACGCGTCGGCTCGCGCACGAGGTACTGGACGAGCTGGGCGGAGCGACATGAACCCTCCATGCGCCAGGCTGACAGGTGCGGGGAGTCACGCGGGCAGAGGCCGGACCTCTCGGGGGGAAACAGTTGCTCCTGGGGATGGGTTGCTGCGAGTCGACAACGTCTACTCGCAGCAACCCATCCCGATCCGATGGTCTTTCCCCGAGACGTACCGGCGCCCGACCGGCTGTGGTCAACACCCGCCCGTCGGGTCTGGGCACGTACGCACCAGGAGCGTCACATGAGGATCGACGGCGCCGACGTCGCGGCGGAACCCCGCCCGGGCCAGTGCCTGCGCACCTACCTGCGCGAGCAGGGCGCCACCGCCGTGAAGAAGGGCTGCGACGCGGGCGACTGCGGCGCGTGCACCGTGCTGCTCGACGGCGCGCCCGTGCAGTCCTGCATCGTCCCGGCGCACCGGGCCGTCGATGCCGAGGTGGTGACGGCGGCGGGGCTGGGCCGGTTCGGGCCCGGCGCCGAGCCCGGCGCGGATGCCGAGGACCTGCACCCCGTGCAGCGCGCGTTCGTCGAGGCGGCCGGGTTCCAGTGCGGATTCTGCACGGCTGGGCTGGTCTGCACCGTGGCGGGGACCGCCGAGTCGCACGACCTCGCCGAGCACCTCAAGGGCAACCTCTGCCGCTGCACCGGGTACCGGTCGATCCGTGACGCCCTCGCCGGCCGCGTGAACACCGAGGTAGCCGAGCCGGGTGCGGCGTTTGGCCGCGCCGTCGTCGCGCCGGCCGCCAGCCGTGTGGTGCGCGGGCGCGAGCCGTACACGCTGGACGAGCCCGCGCCACCCGGGCTGCTGCACGTCGCCGTGCTCGGCAGCCCGCATCCGCACGCCCGGATCACCCGCATCGACGCGACGGCGGCGCGCAGCGCGCCCGGCGTCCACCTGGTGCTCACCCACCACGACGTCCCCGGCACGCTCTACTCGACCGGCCGCCACGAGAACCGGCTCGACGACCCCGACGACACCCGCATCCTCGACCCCGTCGTGCGGTTCGTGGGGCAGCGGGTGGCTATCGCCGTCGCCGAGACGCCCCGGCAGGCCCGCGACGCGCTCGCCCTGGTGGAGGTCGAGTACGAGGCGCTGCCCGCCGTCTTCGACGCGGAGGCCGCGCGGCAGCCCGGCGCGCCCCTGCTGCACCCGGGCAAGACCCCCGACGGGAACCGGGTCGCCGAGGCGAGCCGGAACGTCGTCGCGCAGCTCCACGAGGAGCATGCGGAACCCGGGCACGACGGCGTGGCGGCGGCCCTCGCCGCGTCCGCCGCGACGGTCGAGGGCACCTGGACCACCAGCCGCGTGAACCACGTGGCCCTGGAGACGCACGGCGCCCGCTCCTGGCTCGCCCCTGACCCGGACGGCGGCCCCGACGTCCTGCACGTCCGCACCTCCACCCAGGTGCCGTTCCTCGTGCGCGACGAGCTGGCCCGGCTCCTCGACCTGCCCAAGGACCGGGTGCGCGTGGTGGCCGGGCGCGTCGGCGGCGGCTTCGGGGGCAAGCAGGAGCTGCTCGTGGAGGACGTCGTGGCGCTCGCGACCCTGCGCACCGGCCGGCCCGTGCAGTGGGAGCTCACGCGCGAGCAGCAGTTCACGATGGTGCCCTGCCGGCACCCGATGCGGGTCACGGTGCGTGCCGGGGCGTCCGCGAGCGGGGAGCTGACGGCGCTCGCGATCGACGTCCTGGCCGACACCGGGGCCTACGGCAACCACGCGCCCGGCGTGCTGTTCCACGGCGTGCACGAGTCGATGGCCGTCTACCGCGCGCCGAACAAGCGCGTCGACGCCGAGTCGGTCTACACGAACAACGTGCCGTCCGGGGCGTTCCGCGGCTACGGGCTGGGGCAGGTGCAGTTCGCCATCGAGGGCGCCATGGACGAGCTGGCCGCCCGGCTCGGCCTCGACCCGGTCGAACTGCGCCGGCGGAACGTGATCCGGCCGGGCGACCCGTTCGCGGCGCCCACCCCGCAACGCTCGCTCGCTCCGCTCCCGGACGCCGCTGGGTCGCCGGAGTTCAGGCAGCCGGTGACCGGTGACCTGGAGTACGGGTCCTACGGGCTCGACCAGTGCCTCGACCTCGTCGAGGAGGCTTTGTCCCGGCCGGGAGCGCCTGCGGACGACGGCTGGGTCGAGGGCCGCGGCGTCGCGCTCGCGATGATCGCGACCATCCCGCCGCGCGGCCACTACACGCACGCCAAGGTCTCGCTCGTGCCCGACGGCGGCTTCGTGGTCGACGTCGGGACCGCCGAGTTCGGCAACGGCACCACCACCGTGCACGCGCAGCTCGCGGCCACCGAGCTCGGGGTGCCGCTCGCCCGGGTGCGGGTGCGGCCGTCGGACACGGCGACCGCCGGGTACGACACGGGGGCGTTCGGCTCGGCGGGCTCCGTGGTGGCGGGCCTGGCGGTCCAGCGCGCCGCGCGAGCTCTGCGTGCCCACCTCGACGCCGGTTCCGCTGGGACCAAACAACCGACGGGACTTGAGGGTCCGACGGGACTTGAGGGTCCGACGGAACACGAGAGTCCAACGGAGCATGAGAGCCCGGCGGGACATGAGGGCGCGACGAGACGCGACGGCGCGACGATCACATCAACGGCTGATGGACTGGTCAGCGCCGAGGCGACCCACGATGGATCACCGCGTTCCGTCGCCTTCAACGTGCACGGTTTCCGGGTGGCGGTGCACCGGGAGACCGGCGAGCTGCGGATCCTCCGGTCGGTGCACGCCGCCGACGCCGGCGTGGTGATCAACCCCGAGCAGCTCCGTGGGCAGATCGAGGGCGGAGTGGCGCAGGCGCTCGGCTCGTCGCTGACGGAGCGGATGGAGGTGCGCGACGGCGTCGTCGTGACGCGCACGCTGCGCCACTACCGGGTGCCGCAGCTCGCGGACGTGCCGAACACCGAGGTGCTGTTCGCCGACACGTTCGACCGCCTCGGCCCCCGCGGCGCGAAGTCCATGAGCGAGGCCCCCTACAACCCGGTCGCCCCCGCGCTGGCGAACGCGATAGCCGACGCCACGGGAGTGCGCCCCCGCGACCTGCCGATCCGCCGCGACCGCCTCTGGGAACTCCTGCGCGCTACAGCGCCCGCACCCAGCGGCCGTGTGCTTCGGTGAGCGCTACCGGCTCGCCGTCCCGGGCCAGGATGAAGTCGGGTGAGACGCCCTCGGGGAGCCGGGCGGCGACGTCGGGCAGCACGGTCCAGCCCTCGTTGCTGAGCCAGACGGCGCCGCGCAGGCGCCGCAGCTCGCCCATCGTGGCGGAGAACTCGGCCAGCTCGGCGGGCGTGAGGTAGTAGAGCACCGCCGAGTTCTGCACCACGACGGTGGCCTCGGCCGGCGCGGCGTCGACCAGGTCGGGCAGGCCCACCAGGAGGTCGCCCGTGACCAGGTGCGGCGGGTCGGCGGCCACCACCCGCGCGGCGGCGCGCAGCGTCTCGACCCGGTCGGTGTGCTCGGGCCAGACGAGCGCCTCCAGCCAGGCGAGGTCGCCCGGGTCGCGCACGTCCAGCGGGTTGAGGTCGATGCCGGCGCGCCAGACGACGTCGGGCAGCCGCGTGGGGACCGGACCCTCGAGGGAGCAGGGCAGCAGCACCTCGCTCGGGCCGTCGTCCGGGTCGAGGCGGGTGCGCCCGCCGTCGGGGGACGTGTACAGGTACGAGTACCGGTCGGGGTAGAGGCACAGCCCCGCCGACGCGCCCACCTCGATCAGCGCGACCGGCCCGTCGATGGTCGCGAGGGTCGGCAGGAGGGTGGCGCAGCGCCGCGGCTCGTTGGTCTGGGTGGCGCGGGCCCGCATCTCGCGCTCGACCTTCGGCCAGGCCGCGAGCAGCCAGGGCCGCACCTTCGCCCAGCCCGCCGACGGCGCCCCCACCAGCCGGGCGGCCGCGAACAGCAGGTTGGGCTGCCGCTTGGCCGACGGCAGCGTGTCCAGCAGCGCGCACACCTCCGCGTCGGCGGCCACGCCCCGCGCCCAGTCCTGATAGGTGGGGGAGTTCCCGTTACGCGCCTGGCTCTCGGCGAACTGCGCGTAGACGGCGGCGGTGTCCATGCATTTCACCGTACCTGGGCAGCCTCGCCGAGGCCGGTCACTTGCTCAGCGGCCTCATTGAAGTCGGCCAGTTGCTCGGCGGCCTCGTTGAAGTCGGTCGCTTGCCTCGAGATCGGTCCATCGATGGACCGATCTCAGTGCCAAGGACCGATCTCAGGAGCCGGCTCAGCCAACTGACCGATCTCGGAAGCCCGCTCAGCCCCAACTGACCGATCTCGCGAGCGGGCTCGGGCAACTGACCGATCTCGCGAGCTCGCTTCAGCCCAACTGACCGAGTTCGGGGGCTGGCTCGGGCAACTGGCCGATCTCGCGAGCTCGCTTCAGCCCAACTGACCGAGTTCGGGGGCTGGCTCGGGCAACTGGCCGATCTCGCGAGCTCGCTTCAGCCCAACTGACCGAGTTCGGGGGCTCGCTCCGGTAACCGACCGACCTCGGAAGCCCGCCCAGCCAACCGACCGACCCCGACACCCGCCCCCATCCTCGAAACAGAGGTTTCACGCGGGTGACCTGCTGGGAATGCTGTTGAAACGCGATGGTGCGAGCATCGAAGGGTGAGCAGCCCCATCCAGACCTCCGGCACCCCGTCCGGCGCCTCCGTCAGCCCCGAGGACGCCGCCTGGCTCCTGCGCGCCGTCGAGGTCGCCTCCCAGAACGTGGCCGACGGCGGTGGCCCCTTCGGGGCCGTCGTCGTGCGCGACGGCGTGGAGGTCGCGGCCGCGGGGAACCGCGTGACCAGGGACCTCGACCCCACCGCGCACGCAGAGGTCGTCGCGATCCGGGCCGCCTGCCGGGCGCTCGGCGCGTTCTCGCTGGTCGGGACCACGCTCTACGCCTCGTGCGAGCCGTGCCCGCTGTGCCTGTCGGCCGCGCTGTGGGCCCGGGTGGACCGGGTGGTGTTCGCCGCCGACCGGCACGACGCCGAGCGCGCCGGGTTCGACGACCGCGAGTTCTACGAGCTGCTCGAACGCGACCGGTCGACGTGGCCCAACCCCGTCGTCGAGCACCGGATTGCCCGGGCCGGCGAACCCTTCGCGGCCTGGCAGGCGCACACCGCGCGCATCCCGTACTGACCCGCGGCCGCCTCGGCGGGCACCTTCTGCGCACTTTTCCGACATCCGGCACGTGTACGGTGGCCGCCCGGTGGCGACGCTCGCGTCGCCCGGCGCCGTCGTCCGGCGGCGTGGTCGTTCGTCCTGGTGCGCTCACGGGCGCCGCTGAGCACGGAGGGTTGAGCATGGATCGCACAGCAGCCGTCGGGCTGGTCCTCGCGGCAGGTGCGGGCACCCGGTTCGGGATGCCCAAGGCACTGGCCCGCGACGGCGGCACGCCCTGGCTCGAGCTCGCCTGCCGTGCGCTGGTCGACGGCGGGTGCGCCGAGGTCGTCGTCGTGCTCGGGGCGCGGGCCGCCGAGGCCGAGGAGCTGACGCCCGCCGGCGCCATCCCCGTGGTCGCGGACGAGTGGGAGACCGGGATCGCCGCGTCCCTGCGCACCGGCCTCACCTCGGCGCAGGAGACCGGGGCCGACGTCGCCGTCGTCTCCCTGGTGGACCTGCCCGGCCTGCGGGCCGAGGCCGTCCGCCGGGTCCTGGGGACCTACCGGGAGCCGGAGGCCGCGCGCAGCGGGCTGGCTCGTGCCACCTACGGCGGCCGGCCCGGGCACCCCGTGCTGCTGGGCCGCGCGCACTGGGCGCCGCTCGCCGGCGTCGTGCGCGGGGACGCGGGTGCCGGGCCCTACCTGCGCGCCCACGACGCCGTCGCCGTGGACTGCACCGACCTGGGCGGCGGGGACGACGTCGACTACTGGTCCTGACCGGCAGGGACACCACAGGTAGGGCTGGCCCTACCTACCCCCTCGGGGTTTTTCCCTGAGCTTTCCCCGGTCCTGTCCGGAACCTGTCGCCGCCGCCGGTCCGGCTACGTAGTCTCGGGAACGTGGAGGCCACCGAACTCGCTCGCCTGCAGTTCGCGCTGCTGGCGGCAGTGCACTTCCTCTTCGTGCTGCTCACGCTCGGCCTCGGCCCCGTCGTCGCGATCTTCAACACGCGCTGGGCGCGCGCGAAGGGCTACCGCGCGCTCGTCTTCGAGAACGCGACCCGGTTCTGGGGCCAGCTCTACCTGGTGAACTACGCGCTCGGCATCGCGGCGGGGATCGTGCTGGAGCTGCAGTTCGGGCTGCACTTCCCCGGCCTGCTCGACGTCGCTGGCGAGGTCTTCGGGGCCCCGCTGGTCGTGGAGACGCTGGTCGCGTTCTTCCTGGAGTCCACCCTGCTGGGGCTGTGGGTGTTCGGCTGGCACCTGTTCCCGCGCGCCCTGCACGCGGCGGTCTTCTGGGCGGTGGTCGTCACCGGCTACGTCTCGGCGTTCGCGGTGATGGTGGCCAACGGGTTCCTGCGCAACCCCGTCGGCTACGTCCTGGAGGGCCCGCCCGACGCGCCGGTGGCGCGCATCACCGACGTCGGCGCGCTGATCACCAACCCGGCCGCGCTGCTGTCCGGCCTGCACGTCGTGGGGGCGTGCCTCGCCGCGGGCGGGTTCGTGCTGGTGGGCGTGAGCGCCTGGCACGTGGCGCGGGGCGGCCGCCCCGGGACTGTCCGCTCCGCGTGGGGCGGCCGACGGCCCGCCGACCCCGACGAGGACCTGTGGCGGCGCTCCCTGCGGACCGGCGTGGTGACCGGCTTTCTCGGCGTGTTCCTGGCGATCGGGTTCGGGTACTCGCAGTACGCCTACATCACGCGGGTGGACGCCGACCGGTTCGCCGACGACGCCGACCCGTCCGCCCTCGGCACCCTGTCCCTGACGGCGCAGGGCCTCATGGAGACGTTCGCCTTCCTGATGTTCCTCGGCGGCATCGTGCTCCTGCTGCTCCTGATCGGGAACGCGGTGTTCCGCATGCCGCGCTGGCTGCGCGTCCCGGTGTGCTGGCTGGCCGTGCTGACCGTCCCGATACCGTTCGCCGTGGCGCTCCTCGGCTGGCTGTCGCGGGAGCTCGCCCGGCAGCCCTGGGTGGTGCAGGGCGTGCTGCGCGTCGACGACGTGACCTCAGACCAGTCCGCCCGCACGGTGCTGGTCTCGCTCGTGCTGCTGGTCGGCCTCATGGTCACGCTCGCGGTGCTCGACTGGTGGGTGCTGGGCCGGCTCGCGCGCGCCGGCACCGACCGGCTCGCGCTGGGCGCCGCGCCGGCCGACGTCCTGCGCGACGACGGCGCGAGCGAGGACGTGCTGCTGCGGTTCGGTGCTGACGGTGCCGGTGCCGGTGCCGTCAGGGTGGCCGGTGCCGTTGCCGGTGCCGGCGACGGGCCGGACGGCGCCGCGCAGGGAGTGGCCCGGTGAACGCGGAGGCCTGGGCCGTACTGCTGACCGTCCTGGTGGCCGGATGGGTGCTGCTCGACGGCGCCGTGCAGGGCGCCGGCGCGACCCTGCTGCACGAGCGCGACCCGGACGGGGGCGAACGGCGACGGGAGCCGGCGCAGCGCCGGGTGGTGCTGGCCGCCGTCGGGCCGATGCTGTTGCCCGGGGAGGTGTGGCTCGTCGCGGCGTTCGGGGTGCTGGTCGGCGTGTTCCCGCACTCGGAGGCGGACCTGCTGAGCGCCGGCTACCCGGTCGCCCTCACGCTGGTCGGGTCGTGGGCGCTGCGTGACGCCGGGATCTGGCTGCGCAGCCGGCGCCGCGGGCGCGTGTGGCGCGACGTGTGGGACGTGGTGCTCGTGGTGGCGAGCATCGTGCTCGCCGGGAGCTGGGGCGCGCTGCTCGGCGTGGCCTGGGGGAACGGGCTGGCCGCGCTGGCCCTCGCCATCGTGGCGGTGGTGGTGACCCGCCTGCACGGCGACGCCGTGGTCGCATGGCGCCTGCGCCGGACAGGGCCGCTGCCCGTGGCCGTCACGTCCGTGATGATGGTGGCCCCCGTGGTGGGCACGGCGATCGCCGCCTGGCCGCGGCTCGTCGCGGGCGGGATCTCCGCGGAGACCATGGCGACGCTCGGGGCGGTGGCCCTCGCGGTGCTGCCCGTGGTGCTCGCGCTGCAGGTCGTGGCCTGGTGGCTCGTGTCCCGGCCGCTGGACCGGCGGGACACGCTCTTCTTCTGATGTCTCCTCGGCCGCCGGAACTTAGATCTCGAAACGGACTTATTGCTCCATGGGGCGACGAGATGCCGGTAAAGTCCTGCTCACCATGACCATGAAGAACCGCATCATCTGCGCACTGCTCGGCGCGCTGGCGTTCGCCACCGCCACCCTGCTCCTGGCGTGGCTCCCCGGAGCGCTCGTCGCGCTGCTCGGGACCGGCGGCGTGCTGCTCTTCCTGGCCGCTCTCGTGCTGCCGACGAACACCCGGCAGCCGCCGTGGCACAGCCTGACCATCCTCGACAAGGGCTACCTGACCCCCGCGGAGATCCACCAGATCCTCGGCATCTGGCTGCCGTCGGGCAGTTCGGCGCTCGACGCCCGCGACGCGCAGTGGACGGTCGCCCGGCACGTCGCCAAGTGGCGCGCCGACCACGTGGTCAACGTGATGGACTACCACGGCGTGCTCGCCGAGCGCCGGATCGACATGCTCTCGGTGGTGCAGTGGGTCGGCGTGCAGCTCCTGCCCGCATTCCTCGGCCTGCTGTTCCTGATCCCGACGCTGGCCCTCACCGGGTTCGACCGGATCGGCAACAACTTTCTGCAGACGCTGCTGCTGTTCACGATCTGGGGCACCGTGGCACTGGTGGTGCGCTGGATCTTCGAGAAGCACGTGATCCACCGGTTCGTGTGGGAGCCGGAGCTGACGCCGGACGGGACGCGGTTCGTCGAGCGGTGACCGGAGTGTCGGTGACTGGGGGCAGAATGGCTCTGTGCCCCTGTACCGAGACGACGCGATAGTGCTGCGCACCCACAAGCTGGGTGAGGCGGACCGTATCGTTACGTTCCTGACGCGCGAGCACGGCAAGGTGCGCGGCGTGGGCAAGGGCGTGCGGCGCACGTCGTCCAAGTTCGGGGCGCGGCTGGAGCCGTTCATGGCCGTCGACGTGCAGTTCCACACCGGCCGCAGCCCGCGGCCCGGCATGGGGCTGGACACCGTGACACAGGTCGAGACCATCGGCGCGTACGCCCGCCGCATCTGCGAGGACTACACCCTGTACACGGCGGGCACAGTGATGCTGGAGGCCGCCGACCGGCTGGTCGCGCAGGAGCACGAGCCGTCGGTGCAGCAGTACTGGCTGCTCGCCGGCGGGCTGCGCGCCCTGTCGGAGCGGCACCACGACGCCGGCCTGGTGCTCGACTCGTACCTGCTGCGCGCGCTCGCGGTGGCGGGCTGGGCGCCGTCGTTCGAGGACTGCGCGCGCTGCGGCGAGCCCGGACCGCACCACTCGTTCAACGTCGCGCAGGGCGGCGCCGTCTGCCCGCGCTGTCGTCCGCCGGGCTCGACGGCGCCGGCACCCGAGACCTTCGCCCTGCTGTCCGCGCTGCTCGCGGGCGACTGGGCGACCGCCGACGCGTCCGACGCGCGGCACCGCAAGGAGGCGAGCGGCATCGTCGCCGCCTACGGCCAGTACTACCTGGAGAGAACGTTGCGATCGTTGAAGATGGTGGAGCGCTGATGGCCCGGAGCGCGCGCCGCGAGCTGGTGGCGCCCTACCCGCACCCGTCCGGCGAGCGCGCCCCGCGGATCCCCAAGGAGTTCGTGCCGCGCCACGTCGCCGTCGTCATGGACGGCAACGGGCGGTGGGCCAACTCGCGCGGGCTGCCCCGCATCGAGGGGCACCGGGCGGGCGAGACGTCGCTGCTCGACGTCGTCGCGGGGGCCGTCGACGTCGGCGTCGAGTACCTCTCCGCGTACGCGTTCAGCACCGAGAACTGGAAGCGCTCGCCCGAGGAGGTGCGCTTCCTGATGAACTTCACGCACGAGGTCATGCAGCGCCAGTGCGACGTCATGGCGTCCTGGGGCGTGCGGATCCGGTGGGCGGGCCGCCGTCCGAAGCTGTGGAAGTCCGTGATCGACGTGCTCCTGGAGGCCGAGGAGCGCACGAAGGACAACGACCTGTGCACCCTGACGATGTGCGTCAACTACGGCAGCCGGGCCGAGCTGGCCGATGCCGCCGCCGCGATCGCGCGCGATGCGGCCGCCGGCCGGCTGGACCCGAGGCGGGTCACCGAGAAGACCCTGCAGAAGTACCTGTACCTGCCCGACCTGCCCGACGTGGACCTGTTCCTGCGCTCGTCGGGCGAGCAGCGCACGTCCAACTTCATGCTGTGGCAGGCCGCGTACGCCGAGATGGTGTTCCTCGACGAGCCCTGGCCCGACGTCGACCGGCGGCACCTGTGGCGCGCCGTCGAGGAGTACGCCAAGCGCGACCGCCGCTACGGGGGAGCGCAGGACACTCCGCAGGCTGGGGCGTAGGGCAGCGGTCCGAGCGGCGGACCGTCTCGGGGAGACAGTACGAATTCGGGGTCTGTTGCTCCGAGTAGACAACTTCTACTCGGAGCAACAGACCCCGAATTCGTAGGCTCGCCCTCGGGCGTTACTCGCCCAGCGTCTCGGCGAGGGCGTCGATCAGCTTGGGCATGCCCTCGGGGTAGGTCACCGAGAGCGCCGTGGGCGGCGAGACGGCCGAGACCGCGACGGTGCCGACCTGCTGCACCACCATGCCGTCCCGGACGGCGGGCAGGGCCTGCAGCTCCCGCTTGGTCGGGAGCGCCTCCGCCTCCTCCTCGGTGTAGGTGTAGGCGACGACGACGTCCGACTCGAGCTTGTCGAGCTCCTCGTACGACAGCGTGTAGAAGAACTCGCCGTCGTCGGGCGCGAGCTCCTCGACGGCCGGGGCGGTCTCGAAGCCGAGGCCCTCCAGGAACCCGGCGCGCGGGTCGCCGGCCCGGTAGACGTAGATCAGGCCCTCGTCGGGCGAGTCGACGATCGCCGCGACCGTCTTGCCCGCGAACTCGGGGTGCGCCTCGGCCTGCTCGGCCAGGTAGGTGTTGATCTCCTCGACCTTGGCCTCACCGGCCGCGCTGCGGCCCAGGGCGTCGTCCGTCGCGGTGATGATCTGGTCCCACGGGGTCTGCCACGGCGTCTCCGGGTAGGCGACGGTCGGGGCGATCTCGCTGAGCAGGTCGTACTGCTCCTGCGTGAGCCCCGAGTAGGTGGCGATGATGACGTCGGGCTCCGCCGCCGCGAACTCCTCGTAGGGCACGGTCGCGCCCGACTCGGCGTCGGTCAGCACGGTCGGGTGCTCGACGCCCGCCTCGTCGTAGGCGTCCTCGACCCACGGCAGGAGGTTGCCCTCGCCGACGGTCCACGTCTGCTCGGCGACGGCGACAGGGTAGACGCCCGCGGCGATCGCGGCCTCGGTCGAGCCCCAGCCCCACGTGGCGACGCGCTCGGGCGCCTCCTCGATGGTGGTCTCGCCGAGCGCGTGCTCGATGGTCAGGGGGAACTCGTCGGTCGCGCCGGAGGCTGCGGCCGACGGCGTCGCCTCCTGGGCAGCGGGGGCTTCGGACGAGCAGCCCGCGAGGGCCAGGGCGGACGCGGCCACAAGGCCGACGGCCGCCGCGAGGGAACGGCGAGGGCGCACGGTTTCTCCCGGGGTTGTTCAGTCGAACGACCGGCGGCTGCCGGTCGAGATGAGGTAACCCTAACCTCATTAGGTCACGGCGATGTTGCGAAATTGGCCGGATTCTGGGTGAGGTAAACCACTGGTCGCGGGTGAGTCAGACGCCCGAGTGGAACCGGCCCACCGGCACCACGAGCGGCGAGCCGGCCACCGGGTCGGGCACCACCTGGGCCTGCAGCCCGAACGCCTCGTCGACCACCTCGCGGGTCAGCACCTCGGACGGCACCCCCTCGGCGACGATCCGGCCCGCCGACATCACGACCAGGTGGTCGGCGTACCGGGCGGCGAGGTTGAGCTCGTGCAGCACCATCGCGACGGTCGTGCCGCGCTCGCGGTTCAGCTCGGTGAGCAGGTCCAGCAGGTCGAGCTGGTGGCGCACGTCGAGGAACGTCGTCGGCTCGTCGAGCAGCACGATGTCGGTCTGCTGCGCCAGCACCATCGCGATCCACACCCGCTGGCGCTGCCCGCCGGACAGCTCGGCGACGGGCCGGTCGGCCAGCTCGGCGACGCCGGTGGACTCCAGCGCGGCGGTGACCACGGAGTCGTCGTCGGACGAGTGCCGGCCGAACCAGCCCTGGTGTGGGTACCGGCCGCGGCTGACCAGCTCGGCGACGCGGACGCCGTCGGGTGCGATGGACGACTGCGGCAGCATGCCCACCCGCTTGGCCAGCTCCTTGCGGGGCATCGCCGTGATGTCGGTGCCGTCGAGCGTGATGCGGCCGCCGTCGAGCGGGTGCAGGCGGGCCAGGCCGCGCAGCAGCGTGGACTTGCCGCAGGCGTTCGGTCCGACGACGACGGTGATCTTGCCGTCGGGCAGCGTCAGGTCGAGGCCCTCGATGACGCGCAGGCCCTCGTAGCCCAGGCTGACGCTCTCGGCGCGCAGGTTGGTCATCGGCTCCTCTTCTCGTTCGTGGCGAGCAGCCACAGCAGGTAGGGGGCGCCCACCAGCCCCGTGACGATCCCGACGGGGGCGGCGACGCCGAGCAGCGCGTGCTGCCCCACGACATCCGCCACCAGGGTCAGGGCGGCGCCCGTCGCGGTGGACGCGGTGAGGGCCGCGCCGCCGTCGTTCACCAGACGGCGGGCGATGGCGGGCGCGACCAGGGCGACGAACGCGATCGGGCCCGCCGCGCTGGTGGCGAGCGCGACGAGCGCGACGGCGAGCAGCAGCGAGCCGACGCGGGCCGCGTCCACGTGCACACCGAGGGCGCGCGCGTTGTCGTCGCCGAGCGCGAGCGGCCCCTGCGTCCTCGACACGACCGCGACCGCCACGCACAGGACGAGCGTCCCGGCGGCGACGAGTGCGAGCTGCTCACCGCGGACGTCCGACACCGAGCCGACCGTCCAGATGAGGACCGCCGCCGCCTCGTTCTCCTCCGCGCGGGCCATCGCCCAGGCGACGACGGACGAGCACAGGTAGGCGAACCCGACGCCGACCAGCACGAACCGGATCGAGTGCAGTCCCTTGCGCCACGCCAGCAGCCAGATCGCGAGCGCGACGGCGCCTGCACCCGCGAACGCCAGGCCGGACAGCGTCACGCCGCTGAGCCCCAGCACCAGCAGGCCGACCACCGCGCCGAGGCTCGCCCCGCTGGAGATGCCGAGGATGTCGGGGGAGGCCAGCGGGTTGCGCAGGGTGGACTGGAACAGGGCGCCCGCGAGGCCGAACGCCGCGCCGACCACGACGGCCGCCTCGATGCGGGGCAGGCGCAGCACCTGGACGATGAACACGTCGCCCCGGTCGCCGAGGCCCAGGGCGCCGGCGATCGCCTGTCCGGGAGTGAGGCCGGCGGCGCCGACCAGGAGGGCGCCGGTCCCCGCGACGAGCACGACGAGGACCATCCCGGCCACGACGAGGGCCTGCCGGCGGCGCCGGACGGTGCGCAGGTGCGCGACGGCGGTGCCGGGGCCGGCCGTGGTCGCGTGGGTGGTGGTCATCAGGCGCCCACCACGTTCCGGCTGCGGGCCACGGCGATCAGCACCGGGGCGCCGAGCAGCGCGGCGACGACGCCGGCTTCCAGCTCCGACCGGGGCAGGATCAGGCGCCCGAGGACGTCGGCCGCCAGGAGCATCACCGGGCCCAGCAGTGCGCCGATCCCCATGATCCAGCGGTAGTCCGTGCCGACCAGGCGGCGCGCCGCGTGCGGCACCACCAGACCGACCAGCGCGATGGGCCCGGCGAGCGACGTCGCCGTGCCTGCGAGCAGCACGATGGCGATCGCGGCCAGCGTGCGCGTGGTGCCGACCCGCTGGCCCAGCGCGCTGGCGACGTCGTCACCGAGGGCCAGGACGTTGAGCCGGTTGGCGAGGACGGCGGCGAGGACGATGCCGACCACGATGAACGGCCAGAGCCACGTCACGGTGTCGAGGCCGCGGCCGGTCAGGGAGCCGACGGACCAGAACCGGTACAGGTTGAACGCCTGCTGGTCACGCAGGAGGACCAGCGTGATGAGCGGCGTGATCAGCGCGGTCACGGCGGCGCCGACCAGGGCGAGGCGTACGGGCTGGCCGCGGCCCACCGAGAACACGATGGCGGCGGCGGTCGCGGCGCCGAGGAAGGCGAACCACACGTAGCCGATGGGCGAGGTGACGCCCAGCAGCCAGACGGCGCAGACCACCGCGAGGGACGCGCCCGAGTTGAGGCCCAGCAGGCCGGGGTCGGCGATCGGGTTGCGCGTGACACCCTGGATCAGGGTGCCGGCGGTCCCGAGCGCGACCCCGGCCGCCAGGCCCACGATGGTGCGCGGCAGCCGCTGGTCCAGGACCACGTCGTGGTCCATGAACCCGACGACCGGCGACGTCAGCGCCCGCCAGACCTCGGCGGGGGCGATGTCGCGGACGCCGAGCGCGAGACTGGCGAGGACGACGAGCAGCAGAGCGACGAGCGCCGTGAGCAACGCGAGCGTCCGGCGTCGGGCACGGTGAGCTACGGCTTCCGCACCCTCACGGCGCCCCGCGGGCGCAGCCGCAGGTGAGGTAAGCATTGCCTAAGTGTTCCACAATGCGTGGGATGGTCGGTACGCGCGCCCGGGGTGAGGCGGAGCTGGGGCGCGAGAGTCCGTCAGGGCGCGCTGTGGTCAAGGCAAGTCCTGCGGTCAGGCGTAGGCCTCGCAGCCCCATCCATCGTTGTCGCTACCGTCGAGGCGGTGATAGTCGCGCGACCCGACCCAGACGCGCTGGCGGACGTCGTCGCAGTCGAGGTCCGGGTTGGTTGGCGAGACGGGGCACTGCCACCGACCGGCGGAGTAGACGCAGACGGCGTCGGCAGCGCTCGCGGGCTGGAAGAAGTTGCGCTTGCCCGCGTACTTCACGATCCACTTGCCGGAGCGCGTGGCGGTGAACTTGTGGCTGTAGCTGCCGTCGCGGGCGGTCCTGATCGTGCCGACCTTGCGCGGCGCGGTCGAACCGGACGCGTCGAAGACCACGGTGAGCACCTTGGTCGTCGGCGTGGCGCGCCAGCGGCCGTCCTTCTTGTACTTGAGGGTGCCCGCGACGGTGACCGAGTGGTTCTTGGCGACCGGCTCGGGCTTCGCGTTGACGGTGACCCTCGTGTCGTACGCGGGCGCGGCGTACGCGGGCGCGGACGCCGTGACGGCGAGCGCGAGAACACTCACGAGAGCGACGATGCTTCGGCGGATCATAGGGGAGGTAACCCCTTCCAGGGCTCTGGGTGCCCCCGGCTGGGGCACGCTACGAGTTCCAGAGCCCGCTGGCCGCACAATCTGATCCGCTCCGCCCTGACCTCACCCGGGTGATCCCGAGGCCGACGACGCGCTGGGGTGAGGCCGGTCCCAGTGGTTGGGAGCGGCCCGGCGATCGTGAGAGACCGCCGGGGAACTCGCCTCGCGCAGGTGCGTTGCTGTGCGTAGACGATGTCGACTCCGTGCAACACATCCCCGGGAGGAAGTTGTTTTCCTGGAGTCAACGCGCCGCCGACGCGCTGACAGGTTTGGCATACCACTGGTCGGGAGTGGCCCGGCCATCGTGAGAGACCGCCGGGGAGAACTTGCCTCGCGCAGGTGCGTTGCGCTGTGTAGCCATTGTCTACTGACGGCAACACACCTGCGCGAGGCAAGTTCCCCCGGGAGGAGTTATCCACAGCCTCGTCTATCACGCCCGGCGTAGGCGTGCCGGACCGTGCACGATGAGGTCGTGGAACTCGAAGGAACGCACGTGGACGTGGCGCGTCTCGTGAAAGGCGCACGGCACGCCGCCAATCAGACGCAAGCCGACCTGGCCGAGCGGGCCGGCGTATCACGAGGGACCGTCGCGGCGATCGAGACAGGGGCACGCTCTCCGTCGTGGGCGATGCTCTCGACGCTTCTCGCGGCTGCGGGCAAGCAGATGAAGATCGAGCTCGAGCCGCTCGACGACGACCTCCGCCGCGCCGTCACTGCCCACCTCGGTGACACGAGTGCGGCGGACGGCCTGAGCATGACCGTGTCGCTCATGGAAGGGCTGACAGATCTGGAGTACCGCTTCGAGGGCATCGCCGCCGCTGCGGTGCTCGGAGCGCCGATCCCCGTGGAGGAGCCGATCGATCTCGCGCTGCCGGACAGCCCCGAGGCGGCGTCCTGGCTTGCCGGGCTGGTCCGTACGGGGATGACAGTCGTGACGCCCCTCGGGTGGTCGTACCCGATGGATGGCGTCACCACGCCCGAGGGCGTCGCTCGGCTGGTCGAGGCCAGCGAGGAGGGACGGTTCACGCTTGAGATCTGGCTACGGACCTTCAATGTCAGGTTCGCGCCGTCGGAGACCACCGAGCGTGCCGTCGTGGTGATCGGTGAGCACGCGCCGCTTCGGGTCCAGCCGCTGCACGAGATCGAGACGACCGACAAGCACGCCGCGCGCGTCCTGCGGCTCCTGCGCGAGCAGGCGCGGGGCGCGCGCGGCTGAGCCCGGATCTCCCTACAACGACCTCGGACCCCGAAGACCTCAGACCCCGACGAGGTGGCCGGCCAGGTAGCCGACGACCTTGTCGAGTGCCACGCGCTCCTGCTGCATCGTGTCGCGGTGCCGGATGGTGACCGCCTGGTCCTCCAGCGTCTCGAAGTCGACCGTGATGCAGAACGGCGTGCCGATCTCGTCCTGCCGGCGGTAGCGCTTGCCGATGGCCTGAGTCACGTCGTAGTCGATGTTCCAGTGCTTGCGCAGCTCGGCGGCCAGCGTCTCCGACGCCGGCAGCAGGTCCGCCGTCTTGGACAGCGGGAGCACTGCGGCCTTGACCGGGGCCAGGCGCTGGTCGAGGCGCAGCACCGTGCGCTTGTCGACGCCGCCCTTGGTGTTCGGCGCTTCATCCTCGGCGTAGGCCTCCACGAGGAAGGCCATGAGGGACCGGGTCAGGCCGGCGGCCGGCTCGATGACGTACGGGTAGTACTTCTCGTTCGTCACCGGGTCGCGGTACATCAGGTCCTTGCCGGAGTGCTCCGTGTGGGTCTTCAGGTCGAAGTCCGTGCGGTTTGCGATGCCCTCGAGCTCACCCCACTCGCTGCCCTGGAAGCCGAAGCGGTACTCGATGTCCACGGTGCGGGTCGAGTAGTGCGACAGCTTCTCCTTGGGGTGCTCGTAGTGGCGCAGGTTCTCGGCCGAGATCCCCAGGTCCGTGTACCAGTTCGTGCGGTAGTCGATCCAGTACTGGTGCCACTCCTCGTCCTCGCCCGGCTTGACGAAGAACTCCATCTCCATCTGCTCGAACTCGCGCGTGCGGAAGATGAAGTTGCCCGGCGTGATCTCGTTGCGGAACGACTTGCCGATCTGGCCGATGCCGAACGGCGGCTTCTTGCGTGCGGCGGCCGCCACGTTGGCGAAGTTCACGAAGATGCCCTGCGCCGTCTCGGGGCGCAGGTAGTGCAGGCCGGACTCGTCCTCGACCGGGCCGAGGTACGTCTTCAGCATCATGTTGAAGTCGCGGGGCTCGGTCCACTGGCCGCGTGTACCGCAGTTCGAGCAGACGATCTCGGCGAGGCCACCCTCGGGGGCGCGGCCCTTCTTCTCCTCGAACTCCTCGATCATCTGGTCCTCGCGGAACCGCTTGTGGCACGAGAGGCACTCGGTGAGCGGGTCGGTGAACACGCCGACGTGGCCGGAGGCCACCCACACCTGACGCGGCAGGATGACCGACGAGTCCAGACCGACGATGTCGTCCCGGCTCGTGACAATCGCACGCCACCACTGCCGCTTGATGTTCTCCTTGAGCTCCACACCCAGCGGGCCGTAGTCCCACGCCGAGCGCGTTCCGCCGTAGATCTCACCCGACGGGAAGACGAAACCTCGTCGCTTCGCGAGCGAGACGACGGCGTCGAGCTTGGCGGTCTGCGCAGAGCGCACTGACTTGTCGGACACGGGGGTTCTCTCCAGGGGAACAGGCGGAACAATGTCCGCCCAGCGTACCGTCCGGGCAGGTCGAGGCCCGCGCGAAATAGGCGGTCGACGAGCGCGTGACCGACCTCTCCCGGCCGATCTTTGACAACGGTTCTCAACAAGCGTGAGAATCGTTCTCATGATTTCGACTCGCGCCACGGGCGCCACCCTGACCAGCCTCGTCCTCGCCACGACGGCGACCCTCGCGGGCTGCTCGAGCCAGGGCCCCGGCGCCTCGGCCGACGGGTCCGACGGCGTCACCGTGCTCGCGTCGTTCTACCCCCTCCAGTACGTGGCGCAGCAGATCGGCGGCGACCTGGTCACGGTGCGGAACCTCACGCCGCCCGCCGCCGAGCCGCACGACCTCGAGCTCTCCCCTGCGCAGGTTCGCGAGATCGGCACGGCCGACCTGGTGGTCTACCTGTCGGGCTTCCAGGCCGCCGTCGACGAGGGTGTCGAGGCCCGCGCGCCCGAGCACGTGGTCGACGCCGCGGACGCGGCGGAGCTCGTCGAGCACACGGACGAGCACGCCGACGAGCACGCGGGCGAGACCGAGGAGGAGCACGCGGAGCACGCCGAGGAAGGCGACGAGCACGACCACGGCGCCACGGACCCGCACTTCTGGCTGGACCCGAGCCGCCTGGCCGCGGTCGGGCAGGCCGTGGCGGACGAGCTGGCCGCGGTGGACCCGGAGCACGCCGACGAGTACGCCGACGGCGCCCTGCGCCTGGGCCAGCGCCTGGACGAGCTGGACCAGGAGTTCGCCGACGGGCTCGCCGCCTGTCAGGGTGCGACCCTCGTGACGAGCCACACCGCCTTCGGCTACCTCGCCGACCGGTACGCCCTGGAGCAGGTGGGCATCTCCGAGCTCGACCCAGAGGCCGAGCCCTCCCCGGCCCGCCTGCGCGAGATCGGCGAGGTGGTCGAGGCGCGTGGCGTCACGACCCTGTACTCGGAGACCTTGGTGAGCCCGAAGGTCACCGAGACCCTCGCCACCGACCTCGGCGTCGACACCGCGGTGCTCGACCCGCTGGAGGGCCTGTCGGAGGAGGCGGAGGCCTCCGGTGCCGACTACATCTCGGTGATGCAGGACAACCTGGCGGCACTGGAGGAGGGGCTGGTCTGCGAATGACCGACACGACGAGCGAGACCGGCCGCCCCGTCATCGAGGCCAGCGGCCTGCACTTCCGTGCGGGAGCGAGCCACATCCTGCGCGGTATCGACCTGACGGTCGGGCGCGGTGAGGTCGTCGCGCTGCTGGGCCCGAACGGCTCGGGCAAGTCAACGCTCGTGCGGGCGCTGGTCAGCATCAACGAACCGTCCGACGGTACGGTCCGCCTGCTCGGCGCGCCGCTCCGGGCCGGCCGGCGCGGCGCGGCGGTCGACTGGAGCCGTATCGGCTACGTCCCCCAGCGCGCGAGCGCGGGCGGCGGTATCCCGTCGACCGCGCGGGAGGTCGTCGCCTCCGGTCTGCTGCACGGACGCCGCCTGCGGCTCCCGCGCGGCTGGCGGAGCCAGGTCGACGCGGCCCTCGCGCAGGTCGGCCTCGCCGACCGCGGGCACGACCCGGTGCACCTCCTGTCCGGCGGGCAGCAGCAGCGCGTGCTCATCGCTCGCGCCCTGGTCCGCGAGCCGGACGTCCTCATCCTCGACGAGCCGGTGGCCGGCGTGGACGTCGCCAGCCAGGAGGCCTTCGCGAGCACCATGCGGCGCCTGGTCGACGGCGGCCTGACCGTGCTCGTCGTGCTGCACGAGCTGGGCGAGCTCGCCCCGCTCGTCTCGCGCGCCGTCGTGCTGCGGCACGGCAAGGTGGTGCACGACGGCGCCCCGCCGCCGTCCCGGCACGACCACGACCGCGCGGGCCACCAGCACCCGCACGCCGACGACAACGCCCTCGACACCGCAGAGTCCAGGGCCCTCGACCTGGAGGTGCGCCCATGATCATGCTCATGCTGACCGACCCGTTCATGCAGCGTGCCCTGCTGGCCGCCCTCCTCGTCGGCGTGACGGCGCCTGTCGTCGGCACCTACCTGGTGCAGCGCAGGCTCTCTCTGCTCGGCGACGGCATCGGCCACGTCGCCCTGACCGGCGTCGCCCTCGGCTGGCTCGTCGGCGCCGGTATGGGGCTCACACCGAACGACGCGTTGGCGATCCCGGGCGCAGTGATCGCCGCCGTGATCGGCTCCGTGCTCATCGAGGTGGTCCGACGCCGCGGCCGCACCTCCGGAGACCTCGCGCTCGCCATCATGTTCTACGGCGGGATCGCCGGCGGCGTCCTGCTCATCGGGATCGCCGGCGGCTCCTCCGGAAACCTCATGCAGTACCTGTTCGGCTCGATCTCCACCGTGTCGGACGCCGACCTCTGGCTCACCGTCGTGCTCTCCCTCGTGGTGCTGACCGTCGGCGTCGGCCTGCGGCACGCGCTGTTCTCCGTGAGCCACGACGAGGAGTTCGCCATCGCGTCGGGGCTGCCCGTCTGGGCGCTGAACATCGTCGTCGCCGTCGTCTCGGCGCTCACCGTCACGGTCGCGATGCGCGTCGTCGGCCTGCTGCTGGTCAGCGCGCTCATGATCGTGCCGGTGGCCGTGGCGCAGCAGGTCACGCACGCCTTCGGGCGCACCATGCTGACCGCGTGCGTCGTCGGCGTCGTGGTCTGCGTGACCGGCCTTACCATCACCTACTGGTACAACGTCTCGCCCGGCGCGACTATCGTGGTCCTCGCCATCGCCGTGTACGCGGTGGTCTCCCTGCTGGCGCCTCTGTTTGCCCGACGGCGTCCCACGCACGACCCACATCCCGACCTGCCCGACGACGTCGACCTGCCCGCTGCCGCCACCGAACGGGCGGTGGCCGCCGCAAAGGAGTGCCGCTGATGACCGCACGCATGACCCGCCAGCGGACCGCCGTCGTCGAGGCGCTCGACGAGCTCGCGGACTTCCGCTCGGCCCAGCAGCTGCACGAGACCCTGCGCGCCCGCGGCGAGTCCGTCGGCCTGGCCACCGTGTACCGGGCGCTGCAGGCCCTCGCGGAGGCGAGCGAGGTCGACGTCCTGCGCGCCGAGGACGGCGAGAGCCTGTACCGCCGGTGCGCGCGCCGCGAGCACCACCACCACCTGGTGTGCCGGGTGTGCGGCCGGACCGTCGAGATCGACGGACCCACGGTGGAGGCCTGGGCATCGAAGGTCGCGGCGGCCCAGGGCTTCGCCGACATCGAGCACACGATCGAGCTGTGGGGCACCTGCGCGGACTGCCGCGCGTCGTCGGCACGGTGACTTGGGGGGAAACAACTTGCTCCCGGAGGTGCGTTGCACGGAGTAGACACTGTGCACTCTCCGCAACACACCCCCGGGAGCAAGTCGTTTCCCCAAGGGTAGGGAGTCACCGCAGGAACAATTCCGGTGTCGGCTCTACTCGGCCGGAGCGCGTGGCAGGATGCCTCCATGACCTCAGCGCGGCGCTCAGCAGACCGTCGGGGACTGCTGCCCGCGCGCGCCGAGGTGGTGGTGGTCGGCGGCGGCGCGATCGGCGCTTCGGTGGCCTTCCACCTCGCGGAGGACGGCGTCGACGTGCTGCTCCTGGAGGCCGACGAGCTCGCATCGGGCAGCTCGGGCAAGCCCATCGGGGGCGTGCGCGCCCAGTTCTCCGACCCCGCGAACGTCGACCTCGGCAACCGCAGCCTCGAGCTGTACGAGGACTTCGCCAACCGTCCGGGCGCGGACATCGGCCTGCAGCAGCCGGGCTACCTGTTCCTCCTGCCGGACGCCGACGACGTCGCGCTGTTCGAGGAGTCGGTCGCCATGCAGAACGAGCGCGGCGTCGCGAGCCGCATGCTCACCCACGACGCCGTGCGCCGGCTCAACCCGTACGTCGACGTCGACCGGTACGCCGGGGCCGCCTACGCCGCGCGCGACGGGTTCGCCTATCCGCTGGCCGTCGTCGAGGGGTACGCGGACGGCGTCGAACGGCACGGCGGCACGGTCCGCACGCACGTCACGGTGACCGACGTCGAGGCGCGGGGCGACCAGGTTGCCGCCGTCTGGACGAACCAGGGCCGGGTGCGCACGGGCGCCGTCGTGCTGTGCACCGGGGCGTGGACCAGGGACCTGGCGACCAAGGCCGGGCTCGACCTGCCTGTTGACCCGTACCGGCGGCAGATCGGGTTCACTCCGCGGCTGGATCCCGCGCCGCGCCGCATCCCGTTCACCATCGACTACGGGAGCACGTTCTACTTCCACAACGCCGAGCCCGGCTGCCTGCTGCTCGGCATCGCCGACCCCGCGACCCCCATCGCGTTCGAGCGCACCTACGACCCCGCCTGGCTTCCCCTGCTGCGCGAGGCGATCGGAGCCTGCGCGCCCGAGCTGGTCGACGTGCCCGTCGCGCGCGGCTGGGCCGGCCTCTACGAGATGACGCCCGACCACAACGCCCTCATCGGCGAGGCCACGGGCGTACCCGGCCGTGTGCTGTACGCCGCCGGCTTCTCCGGGCACGGGTTCCTGCAGGCTCCGGCCGTCGGCGAGGTCGTGCGCGACCTGTACGCCGGCCGCCCGCCGCGGATCGATGTGTCGGGGTTCGCGGCGGACCGGTTCGTCACGGCCGGCCCCACCCCGCCCACCAGCCCGACGAGCCCGGGGCGACGAGGCCCCGAGGCGAACATCATCTGACGGACAGGAGAGACCGATGTCGGCACCGACATTCCTGGAGCCGTGGCAGCTGAGAGCCGCGTTCGCGCGCAGCCTCTCGGACATGTACGGCAAGGAAGTGCCCGCCTACACCACGCTGCTCGACGTGTCCCATGAGGTCAACGCCGACTTCGTGGCCCGGCACGGCGCGGACGCCGAACGGCTCGGCTCCATCGCGCGCGTCACGGCGGAGCGGCACGGCGCGATCCGCGTCGGCACGCCCACCGAGATGGCGCAGGTGGCCCGCATCTTCGGCGCGATGGGCATGCGTCCGGTCGGCTTCTACGACCTGCGCGACGCCTCGTCCAGCTCGGTCCCGGTGATCTCCACCGCCTTCCGCCCGATCGAGCGCGAAGAGCTGGCCCGCAACCCGTTCCGGGTCTTCACCTCCATGCTCGTCACCGCCGACCGCCGGTTCTTCAGCGCCGACCTGGAACGGCGCCTGGAGAACTTCCTCGGCGCCCGCACGCTGTTCGGCCCAGAGCTGCTGGCGCTCGCCGACCGGGCGGAGGCCGAGGGCGGGCTCCCCGAGGACCAGGCCGCCGACTTCCTGCGCCTGGCCACGGAGGCGTTCGAGCTGTCGAGCGAGCCGGTGGACCAGGCCTGGTACCGCGAGCTGGAGGCGGTCAGCGCCGTCGCCGCCGACATCGGCGGCATCGCCTCGACGCACATCAACCACCTCACGCCCCGCGTCCTGGACATCGACGACCTGTACGCCCGCATGGAGGCCCGCGGGATCACGATGATCGACGCGATCCAGGGCCCGCCCCGCTGGGAGGGCCCCGACGTGCTGCTGCGCCAGACGTCGTTCCGTGCCCTCGCCGAGCCGCGCACCTTCCGCACCGCCGGCGGCGAGATCGTGCGCGACTCCCTGCGCGTGCGCTTCGGCGAGGTCGAGGCCCGTGGCATCGCGCTCACCCGCGCCGGCCGCTCCGCCTACGACGCGGCAGTCGTCGAGATCGACGAGGCCGCCGCCGCAGCCCGCGCCGACGCCCCCGGCTTCACCGAGGCGCAGCGCCAGCAGCTCGCGCGCGCCGTCTGGCAGCGGACCTTCCCTACGACCGAGGCGGCGCTCGCCGACCGGGAGCTGGGCTGGTTCACCTACGAGCTGCGGGATCCGGGCGACGGCGGCGCACCCGTCGTGGTCCGCGAGCCCATCGTGTACGAGGACTTCCTCCCGCGGTCCGCCGCCGGGATCTTCCAGTCCAACCTCACCTCCGACGGCGCGAAGGATGTCAGCCAGGAGGGCACGGACCGGGACGCCGACTGGATGGCCGGCGCGCTCGGCCGCGACCTGAACGACCCCTTCGACCTGTACGCCGACCAGGTGGCCAGGTCGCTCGCCGCAGCCGCCGAGACCCTCGGCGTCGACCCGGCAACCCTCACCACGCCCAACCGCACAACGGGAGCACCACGATGACCAGCACCACCACCCACAGCCCGCTGACGACCGAGCTGCGGGACGCCGCCCTCGCCGCACTGGAGCGGCTGGGTGCCACACCTCCGGTGGTCGAGCCGGCGGCGGCCGGGACGGGCCTGCCCGTGGTGTCGCCCCTGTCCGGGCAGGCGCTGCTGGAGCTCCGGAAGGACGGCGCCGCCGAGGCGGCCGGGATCGTCGGGCAGGCGGCCGAGGCCTTCACGACCTGGCGTTCCGTGCCGGCCCCGGTGCGCGGCCAGGTGATCAAGCGCCTGGGTGAGCTGCTCACCGAGCACAAGGCCGACCTGGCCGAGCTCGTCACCATCGAGGCGGGCAAGATCACCAGCGAGGCCCTGGGCGAGGTCCAGGAGATGATCGACATCTGCGACTACGCCGTCGGGCTGTCGCGGCAGGTGGGCGGGCGCACCATGCCGTCGGAGCGCCCGGGGCACCGCCTCATGGAGACGTGGCACCCGATGGGCGTGGTCGGCGTGATCAGCGCCTTCAACTTCCCGGTAGCCGTCTGGTCCTGGAACACCGCCGTCGCGCTGGTCTGCGGCGACACCGTGGTGTGGAAGCCGAGCGAGACGACCCTCCTGTCCGCCGTCGGCGCCGCCGCACTGCTGGACCGGGCGCTGGCCGAGGCCGGGTTCCCGGCCGGCGTCTCGCGGCTCCTGCTGGGCGACCGCGAGGCCGGCGAGGCCCTGGTGGCCGACCGGCGCGTCGCGCTCGTCTCGGCGACCGGCTCGGAGCGGATGGGCCAGCAGGTCGCGCCCGTCGTCGCGGCCCGCGGCGGAAAGTACCTGCTGGAGCTGGGCGGCAACAACGGGGCGATCGTGGCGCCGTCGGCCGACCTCGACCTCGCCGTGCGCGGCGCGGTCTTCGCCGCGGCCGGCACGGCCGGCCAGCGCTGCACGTCGCTGCGCCGCCTGATCGTGCACGAGTCGATCGTGGACGACGTCGTGGCGCGGCTCACGAAGGTCTACGCCGGGCTGCCGGTGGGCGACCCGCGCACGGAGGGCACGCTGGTCGGCCCCCTGGTCGACGCCGGCGCGCGCGACCGCATGCTGGCCGCCATCGACGAGGCCGTCGCGGCGGGCGGCGAGCTCGTGGTGGGCGGGACGGCGGTCACGGTGCCCGGCGCCGAGGACGCCGCGTACGTGCACCCGGCGATCGTCCGCATGCCGGCCCAGGCCGACGTCGTCAAGCGGGAGACGTTCGCGCCGATCCTGTACGTGCTGACCTACGCGGAGCTGTCCGAGGCGATCGCCGTGCACAACGACGTGCCGCAGGGGCTCTCGTCGTCGATCTTCACGCTCGACGTGCGCGAGGCCGAGACGTTCCTGTCGGAGGTCGGCTCGGACTGCGGCATCGTGAACGTGAACATCGGCACCTCCGGGGCGGAGATCGGCGGCGCGTTCGGCGGCGAGAAGTCGACCGGCGGCGGCCGCGAGTCCGGCTCGGACGCGTGGAAGCAGTACATGCGCCGCGCGACGAACACGGTGAACTACTCGACCGAGCTGCCGCTGGCCCAGGGCGTCAACTTCGGCTGACCGGCCCGCCGGCCGGGAGCGGCCCGGCCCCCCGCGTGGGGCCGGGCCGCGCCGTCGTCAGGAGACGGCGGCCGGGACCGCCATGAGGGAGCCGGTCTCGGTGGTCGGGTCGGTGCTCGGGGCGTACCTGGTCACCGAGGCGATGGAGACGCCGAGGCGGGCCGCCACCTCTTCCACGCTGAGGTTCTGCGCCCAGCGCAGCACACGGATCTCGCTGATCTGCGCCGTGGTGAGCGGCGCACCCGGGTCCGCGGCCGGGGGCGTGGCTTCCTCGGTAGCGGGAGTGTCCCAGTCCGTGGTGGCGGCAGGCTCCACCGGCCGGACGGCGGGCTGCACGGGCGCGTACTTGGCCTCCAGGCGCACCCGCTCGGCGACGATGGGCTCGGGGGCTACGGTCTCGGCGGCTACGGTCTCGGCGATACGGGCCGGGGCCGGGGTGGCCGGGGCCGGTTCGGGGACGGCCGGCGCGACCGGGGCCGCAGGGGCGACGTCGGCCTCGGCCACAGGAGCCGGAGAGACGTCGGACGTGATCTGCCTCGGCGGGTCGGGCAGCAGTGCTTCAGCTCGCGCAGAGTCCGGCAGCACAGCCGTCTCCGGCAGCAGCGGGAGCGGCTCCCGCGCGACCGTCGTCGGCATCCACTCGCCCGCTAGCGACGCGGCCTCCTGGACCACATCGCGGATCGTGCGTTCGGACTCGAGGTGTGGGCGCGTCACCTCCGCGGTGACGGCAGCCGGCACGTGGCGGTGGACCCGCGTCACCGCGGCGTTCACGTCGGCGATGCGGGCCGCACGCTCCTCCGGGGGAGCGATCTGCGCCAGGCGGACCGCGTCTAGCATGTCCAGCACGGCCGTCTGCCGGTCGTTCTCGATCTGGGCCTGCCGGTCGAGATAGCGCGCGCTCGACGCCGACTGGAAGAAGAGGTGCACCGCGATCGCCGCCAGCACGGGCGCGACGGCGCGCGAGATGGCGAAGATGCCCTCTCCGAGCAGCCAGCCGTGCCATGCCGCGAGCGCGCCGGAGAGGATGCCGACGATGATCGCACCGCCGAGCCAGCGACCGTGCCCGGAGATCGGCCGGCCGGTCTCGAGTGCCCGGTCGGCGCGGCGTCGTCCCTCCCAGGCCAGGCCGATCACCAGTGCCTCGTAGGCGACGCCGAGCGCGTAGCCGAGCTCCGGCCCCTCGTACTCCGCGATGGTGTGTGACATGCCGATGTAGGCCCAGGCCGAGAGCCCGAAGGCACCCAGGGCGAACCCCGGGTTCCTGCGGGTGTCAGCGATGACCGCAGGAACGCGTCTGGTGCGTTTCTCCGATGCCATGGTGGGTATGTCCCTTTCCGTCAGAACAGCTGGGTGGGCTGGACGGCTGGGCTCGCGAGTGGAGTCCGGGCCGTCCTCGTCGTCCAAGGCTGATCTTCGTCTACTTTGTGCTCTATGCGCTCTTCGCACCGAAGATCGACTTCAATCTTTTATCGAAGTTCGTCCCCGACCGCCTACCACGCTGGCGGTATTCACCCGGCCGGGACCCGCTCGTCCGGCAGTGTGACCGCGCCCGACGTCCTCGTCCGGGCCGCCGCCGTCAGCCGCCGCTGACGCTCAGCTCGGCCTCGCGCAGCCTCGCCTCGAACTCCTCCGACAGGTCGCGCGAGTCGAGCCAGCCGTACGGCAGGTGCGGCGTCTTGGGCGTACCGGCGCGGCCGCGCGGGCCCTCGGCGTCCTCGCCGGGGTACGGGGCGTCCAGGTCCAGGGCGTCGAGCCGCTCGCGCAGCTCGGCCAGCGTGCTGACGAGCGCGAGCGAGTGCCGTGCCTCGCCGCCGACGGCGTAGCCCTTGAGGTACCAGGCCATGTGCTTGCGCAGGTCGCGCATGCCCTTGCCCTCGTCGCCGTCGAAGTACTCGATCATGAGCTGGCCGTGCCGGTAGATCGTGTCGGCGACCTCGCGCAGGCCGGGCCGGACGCGCAGGTCCGAGCCGTTGAACGCGGCGGCGAGGTCGGCGAACAGCCAGGGCCGGCCCTGGCAGCCGCGCCCGACGACGACGCCGTCGGCCCCGGTCTGCTCGACCATGCGCAGGGCGTCCTCCGCGGCCCAGATGTCGCCGTTGCCCAGCACCGGGACCGTCCGCACGGCCTCCTTGAGCCGCGCGATGGCCTCCCACTCGGCCTGCCCGGAGTAGTGCTGCGCGGCGGTGCGGGCGTGCAGCGCGACGGCGGCGGCGCCGAGCGACTCGGCGATCCGGCCCGCCTCGAGGTAGGTCAGGTGGTCGTCGTCGATGCCCTTGCGCATCTTGACCGTGACGGGCACGCCGTGCGGCTCGGCCGCCTCGACGGCCGCCTTGACGATGTCGGTGAAGAGCTGCCGCTTCCACGGCAGCGCGGCGCCGCCGCCCTTGCGCGTCACCTTGGGCACGGGGCAGCCGAAGTTGAGGTCGACGTGGTCGGCGCGGTCCTCGCCCGCGATGATCCGCACGGCGGCGCCCACGGTGGCCGGGTCCACGCCGTACACCTGGGCGGAGCGCGGGGTCTCGTCGTCGCCGAACGTGACGATGCGCAGCGCCTCGACGTTGCGCTCCACGAGCGCGCGGCTGGTCACCATCTCGGCGACGTACAGGCCCGGGTCGAAGCCGGTGGACCGCCCCGCCTCGCGGCACAGCGTGCGGAAGGCGCGGTTGGTCACTCCCGCCATGGGCGCGAGCACGACGGGCGTGCGCACGGTGATCGGCCCGATCCGCAGCGGCGCGAGCACGGGGCGGGCGGCGGCGTCGGACGGCGGGGCGGAGTCGAGCACGGAGGTCACGGCTCCCATTGTGTCGCACGCCGTCGGGAGCCCGCAGCGACGCGGGCCACAGCCGTGCCCAGGTCTCAGCCGCGGACCGCCGGGAACTCCCCGGTGACCGACTGCGCGTCCTGCCAGCACCGGATGCCGTCGACGCCGGGCAGCAGGTCCCGCGTGAACACCGGGTCCTTCCCGGCGCGCCGCTGTCGCGTGTAGTCCCGCAGCAGCCGGAACGCGATGCCGGACAGCAGCGCGATCGCCACGAGGTTCACCAGGGCCATCAGCCCCATGATCCCGTCGGCGGTGTCCCAGATCAGGGCGGAGTCCAGCACCGACCCCCCGAAGATGGCGGCGACGACGAGCACGCGGTACCCGGTCAGCACGGTCGGCGAGGTGCTGATGAACTCGATGTTGGACTCGCCGTAGTAGTAGTTGCCGAGGATCGAGCTGAAGGCGAGCAGGAAGATGATCACCGCGAGCAGCCAGCTCGACCACGACCCGAGGCTCACCGCCAGCGCCGTCTGGGTGAGGCCGATCCCTGCGGACGCGCCGGCGAGGTCCGGGGTGGAGACCAGGATGATGAACGCGGTGATCGAGCACACCAGGAAGGTGTCGAAGTAGACGCCGAGGGTCTGCACAAGACCCTGCTTCACGGGGTGCGTCACCGCCGCGCTGGCGCCGGCGTTGGGCGCGGAGCCGAGCCCGGCCTCGTTGGAGAACATCCCGCGCTTGACGCCCTGCAGGATGACCGTGCCGATGGCGCCGCCGAAGACCTCCCGGGCGCCGAACGCCTCGGTGAAGATCGTGGCGAGCACGTCGGGCACCCGCTCGATGTTGAGGCCCACGGTCACCAGCCCGACGACGAGGTACAGCACGGCCATCGCGGGGACCACCGACTGCGTCACATGGGCGATCCGGCGCACGCCGCCGAACACGACCAGCCCGGTCAGCGTCGCCAGCACCACGGCGACGATCCAGACCACGGCGCTCGGGCCCGCACCGGAGCCGGCGACGGCGGCGTCCAGCGTGGCGGCGATCGTGTTGGCCTGCAGCGACGAGAACGCGAACGGGAAGCAGGCGATGAGGATGACGGCGAACACGATGCCCATCCACCGGGCCTTGAGCCCGTACTGCATGTAGTAGGCGGGGCCGCCGCGGAAGCCGTCGGCGTCGCGCACCTTGAAGAGCTGGCCCAGCGTGGACTCGACGAACGACGACGCGCCGCCGACGAATCCCATGAGCCACATCCAGAACACCGCCCCTGGCCCGCCGAGGGCGATGGCCGTACCCACGCCCGCGATGTTGCCGACGCCCACGCGGGACGCCGCGGAGACGGTGAACGCCTGGAACGCCGAGATCGACTGCGGCTCGCCGTCGGCGTCCTTCGGGGTCTTGTCGGTCAGGGTCCGGAACATCTCCGGGACCAGCCGGAGCTGGACCACCCCGCTGCGGATCGTGAACCACAGGCCCAGCACCGCCACGACGGGAAGCACGGCTCTGGTCCAGAGCAGGTCGCCGGCATCGAGGATCCAGGCGTCGAGCGTCTCCATCAGGCCAGCATGCGGCCGGACGCCGCGGCGCGCCGCCCGGCCGCATCTTTTGCCGCCTCGTTCTCCGCATGGTTGTAATTGATTGCCGGGAGCATCGAGGGGGCGCGAGGCCACCGGACACGTCAGACGGGGGTCCTCGCGATGCAAGCCGACAGCACCACGCGGCACACCACGGCCACAATCAGCCTCGCCACGCTCACGGCGATGGTGGTCGGCTCGATCGTCGGGGCAGGGGTGTTCTCGCTGCCGAGCCGGTTCGCCGGCGAGACGGGCGTGCTGGGCGCGCTGATCTCCTGGCTCGTGGCCGGCACCGTGGTCGCGTTCGGGGCCTCGACGGCGTGCGTGTGGCTGTTCTACCTCCTGGTGCGCCGCGGCGTGAAGGAGGCGACGACGATCAACCGCATCGTCACCGTCGCCAAGGTGCTGCCGATCATCGCGTTCGTGCTGATCGCGGTCTTCCTGCTGGACCCGCAGGTGCTGGTGGACAACTTCGAGGGCTACGGCATCACCGGCCCGCTGTTCGAGCAGGTGCGGGGCACCATGCTCGCCACGGTCTTCGTCTTCCTCGGCGTCGAGGGCGCGAGCGTCTACTCGCGGCACGCGCGCCGCCGGGAGGACGTCGGCCGGGCGACCGTGCTCGGCTTCCTCACGGTGCTCGCCATCTTCGCGTCGGTCACGATCGTCTCCTACGGCATCCTGCCGATGGCGGAGCTCGCCGAGCTGCGCCAGCCGTCGATGGCCGGCGTGCTGGAGGCGGCGGTGGGCGGCTGGGGCGCCGTGTTCGTCAGCGTCGGCCTGATCGTCTCCGTGCTGGGGGCCTACCTGGCCTGGACCCTCATGGCCTCGGAGGTGCTGTACGTGGCTGCCAAGGACGGCGACATGCCGCGGTTCCTCGCGCGGTCCGACGCGCGGGACGTGCCGCGCTCCGCGCTCCTGCTCTCGACGCTCCTCATCCAGGTGATGCTCTTCGTCACCCTCCTGTCCGACGACGCGTTCACGTTCGCGCTCGACCTGACCAGCGCGCTGACCCTCATCCCGTTCCTGCTCGCGGCGGGCTACGCGCTCAAGCTGGCGGCGGGTCGCGGTGGCCCCGCCGAGGGCCGCCCGACGACGGGAGAACTCGTCGTCGCGGTGCTCGCCGTGCTCTACACCGCGTTCCTGCTCTTCGCGGCCGGGCTGACGTTCGTGCTGCTGTCGCTGGTGATCTACGCCCCGGCGACCATCCTCTTCGCGATGACCCGCCGCGAGCAGGGCAGGCGGGTGTTCAGCAGCGGCGAGCTGGTGGTCTTCGTCGTGTCGGTGGTGGGTGCGGTGGCCGGCGTCGTCGCGCTCGCCACCGGCGTCATCTCGATCTGAAAGGGAAACCATGACGATGCAGAGCGGCGAGGTGCCACCGCCGTCGGCGGCGTACGGGGTGCACTCGGAGGTCGGGCGCCTGCGCAAGGTGCTCGTCTGCCGGCCCGGGCTCGCCCACCGCAGGCTCACGCCCACGAACGCGGACGACCTGCTCTTCGACGACGTGCTGTGGGTGGACCGCGCGATCGAGCACCACGCGGGGTTCGTCGCGGACCTGCGCTCGCGCGGCGTCGAGGTGGTCGAGCTGCACGACGTGCTCGCCGAGACCCTGCGCGTCCCGGGGGCGCGAGACTGGCTGCTGGACCGCAAGATCGTCCCAGGGACCGTCGGGACGGGCCTGATCGACGCGACCCGCGAGTTCCTGGAGGGCCTGGTTCCCGAGCAGCTCGCCGAGTACCTGATCGGCGGCCTGGCCACCGCCGACGTGCCCGACCTGCCCGCCGCGTACCGGTCGCTGGCCGAGTACACGCTGGACGCCCGCGAGTACCTGATGGCCCCGGTGCCGAACACCCTGTTCACCCGCGACACGACCTGCTGGCTCTACGGCGGGGTGACGCTCAACCCGCTGTACTGGCCCGCGCGGCACGACGAGACGCTGCTCATGAAGGCGGTCTACGAGTTCCACCCGGACTTCGTGGGGTCCACCGTCTGGTGGGGCGACCCGGAGACCGACCACGGCCTGGCGACGTTCGAGGGCGGCGACATCATGCCAGTCGGGAACGGCACGGTGCTGATGGGCATGAGCGAGCGCACCTCGCGGCAGGCGATCACGCAGGTCGCCGCCGCGCTGTTCGACCACGGCGCGGCCGAGCAGGTGGTCGTGGCGGGCATGCCCAAGCTGCGCTCGGCCATGCACCTCGACACCGTGCTGACCTTCGCCGACGTCGACGTCGTGACCGTCTACCCGCGCATCGTGGGGTCGATCCGCCCGTTCGTGCTGCGGCCGGGCGACGGCGGCGGCCTGTCCGTCACGGACGAGGGCGGCACGTCGTTCCTCGACGTCGTCGCGCGCGAGACCGGGCTCGGCACGCTGCAGGTCATCGAGACCGGCGGCGACGTCTACGAGTCGGAGCGGCAGCAGTGGGACAGTGGCAACAACGCCGTCGCCGTCGAGCCGGGTGTGGTGTTCACCTACGACCGGAACACCACGACCAACGACCTGCTGCGCAAGGCGGGCATCGAGGTGATCGAGATCGTCGGTGCGGAGCTGGGCCGCGGCCGGGGCGGCGGGCACTGCATGACGTGTCCGATCGTCCGCGAGCCCGCAGCCTGACGGCGAGCCCGGCTCGCCTGTGCGCCGTCGGCCCGGCAAGATACGGCCTGACCTGGCCTTTGGCCATGGGTAGTCCAATCCTGGACGGACCGGAGCCCGAAGGCTTACGGTTCGCCTGCGGTATGCCGTGGGATGTTTGTGATGGGTTTCGGAGAGGGAGTGCGCATGGCCGGCCGGATTCTGGAGCTGGACGCCAAGCAGTGGGCCGCCGTGACGGCAGAGGCGCGGGACGGCGGCGGGTCGACCGCCGTCGGCACGGCGCTCGCCGAGCACCTGGGCGCGCCCGTCCGCGCCACCTTCGTCGCGACGTCCGGCTCGAACGGCACCGTGACCCGGCTGACCATGATCGGGGACCGCGTGCTGCTGGTGATCCAGGTGATCGCCGAGCGCGACGGCGAGACGTACCTCGCGCCGGGGGCGGAGCTGCGCTTTGCGAAGGCCGACGAGCTGTGGCCCGCGCTGACGGCCGCGCTGCCGCCGTTCGAGGCGCTGCGGGCCCCGGCCTCGGCGGTGCCGGGCGGGGGTGAGGGGACCACTCCGTCGTCCGGCCCGGCCGCCGACCGCGCCGAGCTGATCCGCCTGCTCGACGGCGAGCAGGCGAACCTCCAGGTCTCGGTCGAGGCATGGACCGGCACCGAGGCGCCGTCGGTGGTGTGGCCGCGGCTGTGGTCGGTGGTGGACGGGAAGCTGCTGGACGTGCGGACCGACGACGGCGCGCTCGCGCCCGTCGAGCGGCCGGCCGGTTCGGTCGCCGCCGAGCTGCAGTGGGCCCTGGTGGGCGCTGTGGACGCGACCACCCAGGGGGGCGGCGACGGCGGCCGGGGCGCTGACGCATGACGCAGGAGATGTACGGCCAGGACATCGAGCAGGTCCGGGCGCTGGCGGAGCTCTTCGAGCGGTCGGCCGACGAGCTGGAGGCGGCGCGGCAGCAGGCGACCTGGGCCGTGCTCGGGTTCGACGGGTACGGCCCGAACGTGGACCACATGCGCGAGGAGTGGTCCGACCATCTCGCGCCCGCGCTCAGCCAGGTGGCCGACGCCCTGCGGTCCGCGGGCGAGACGGCGGCCCGGAACGCCGACGCGCAGGAGAGCACCTCCGACTCCTACGGCGGCGCCGGTGGTGGCAGCCCGTTCGCGGGCGTCTCGACGCAGGGCTCGGCGAACGCCGACGGCGGCGACGAGGACGACGGCGGTGTGCTGGACTGGCTGGGCGACCGGGCGGGCGACCTCTGGGACGCGGGCGGCGACGCCGTCGACTGGGTGGGCGACACGGCCGGGGACGCGGCCGACTGGGTGGGCGACCGCGCGACGGACCTGTGGAACGCCGGCGGCGACGCGCTGAGCTGGCTGGGGGACAGGGGCTCGGACGCGCTGAGCTGGCTCGGCGACCGGGGCTCCGACGCCCTGGGCTGGCTCGGCGACCGCGCGAGCGCCATCGGCGGCTCGTTCCAGAACCTCGGCGACGCCGGCCTGCAGCTCTGGGACGCGACCGGCGGGGCGATCCTGGACGGCGAGTGGCCCAGGACCACCGAGGTGGTCGCCTCCGGGATCCGGCTCGCGGGCGCGGCGGTGGGCGTGGGCCTCACGGCCGGGTCCCTCGGCATGTTCGACCCCAAGGTCTTCGACGACGGGGATCCGTACGCGGGGGATCCGCGGCCGATCACACCGGGCGCGCCGGGCGCGAACGGCGAACCGCCCTTGACGGTCCCCGCCGAGCTCGCGGATCTCACCCAGGGCGTGACGGACTCCTACGGTGCCGGCGACGGGAACGTCCGTGTGACCACCGTGGACGGCCCCAACGGGCCCAGGGTGATCGTGAGCGTGCCCGGAACGGAGAGCTGGAATCCCGGGGCGGGTGACAACCCGATGGACCTCACCGGAAATCTGGTCACCGCGGGTGGCGGCCGCTCGACGATGAGCGAGGCCGTCATCCTGGCGATGGAGAACGCCAACATCCCGCCGGGCGCGGAGGTGATGCTGGTGGGGCACTCGCAGGGCGGCATGACGGTGGCGGACCTGACGTCGGACGCGAACTTCGTCTCTGACTACAACGTGACGAACGCCATCACCTTCGGCTCACCGATCGACTCCAACCACATCGATCCCCGCGTGAGCGTGCTCGAGATGCAGCACCAGCACGACGCGGTCCCGCGCCTCGACCTCGGCGACTCGCGGTTCCCGTTCCTGCCCGGCGGCCAGAACGAGAGCGGGAACCACACGACCGTCACGATGGACGATCCGGGGTCCTGGTACGACGCGGCGGGCAATCACTCGCACAGTGCATACTCGGACAGCATCAGGACCAGCGACGACCCGGGGCTCGCCGCCTACGAGCAGCAGCTCCGGGACAGTGGTTTCCTTACTGACGATCCGTCACGCGTCAGCGGACAGGACATTCACGTGGGCCGCCAGCACTGACGAACAAGGAGCAACGTGCGATCCTTCTGGACCCTATTGACGTCGGCCGGCCTGGTGACACTGGTCGTCCTGACCCTCGCGGCATGTGGCAGCGGTTCGGCACGCAAGTGCGAGGAGGCGCTGACCGCGGCCGCGACCTCCGTCGAGGGCGTGGTCGGCGCCGAGTTCACGTGCACGCGGTCCTTCGGCAACCCGAGCGACAAGGGCACTGTCACGATCGCGGGCACCACCAAGGCGGAGGTGGTCGCGGTGATGGAGGACGTGCTTCGGGCGTTCGCCGCATCGGCCGATCTGGACAACGCCTCTGTGCCGTACGTCAACTATGCCAACGAGGACGGAACGGTCTCGGTTCTTCCGGTCGACGCCGGGTTCAACGGGACGCCGTCGATCCGTGTTCTCCGCGAGCACTACGGCATCACGCCGGACTGACCTGGTGCGGCGAAGCGGAGCGACGGGCGCTCCGCTTCGCCGCACCTGGCGTCAGGCCCGCAGCCAGACCGCGGTGTCGGTCGGCACGGCGACGGCGCCGTCCGCCGCGGCGAGCTCACCGGAGGCCACGAGCACCTCGGCCCCGGCGGGCAGCGCGAGCGGCGCGGCGCCCAGGTTGGCGAGCACGACGACGTCCGCCACCCGGAAGGCGACGGCGTCCGGGGCGTCGGCGAACGCATCGACCCAGGCCAGCGCGCCCGACCCGAGCCGCTCGGCCCGGCGCACCGCAAGCGCCGTCCGGTACATCTCGTAGGTCGAGCCCGCGACGCCGTACTGCTGGTCAGCGGCGAGCTTGGTGTAGACGTCGGGCTGCGGCAGCCAGGTCTTGCCCGTGGTGCCGAACCCGTTGCCCGGTGCGCCGCCGACCCACGGCAGCGGCACGCGGCAGCCGTCGCGGCCGGGCTCCGCGCCCGCGGTACGGAAGAAGGACGGGTCCTGGCGCACGTCGTCGGGCAGCGTGGTGTGGTCGGGCAGGCCGAGCTCCTCGCCCTGGTACACGTACGCCGAGCCGGGCAGGCCGAGCATGAGCAGGGTCGCGGCCCGGGCGCGGCGCAGGCCGAGCTCCAGGTCGGGCTGCGGGTCGTCCGCGCCGATGCCGTTGAGCGGGCCGCTGCCGAGGTCGGCGAGGCCGAGGCGCGAGACGTGCCGGACGACGTCGTGGTTGGAGAGCACCCAGGTGGTCGGCGCGCCGACGGCGTCCATGGTGGCGAGCGACGCGGACACGACGGTGCGCAGCCGGGCCGCGTCCCAGGGCGCGGTGAGGAAGGAGAAGTTGAACGCCTGGTGCATCTCGTCGGGGCGCACGTAGCGGGCCAGGCGGCTCAGCGGCTCGACCCAGGCCTCCGCCACCAGGCAGCGGTCGCCGTCGTACTCCGCCAGCACGCGGTGCCAGGAGCGGTAGATCTCGTGCACGCCGTCCTGGTCGAACATGGGGCCGTGGTGGCCGGCGCCCGTCGAGCCGTCCTCGGGGGCGCCCGGGTCGGTGGCCCGCTCCGCGTTCTCGTCGGCGGTGCCCTCGTCGACCGTGCCCTCGACCATCGCGACCTGACCCTCCCAGTCGGGCAGGCCGGGCGCCTTGATCATGCCGTGCGCCACATCGACGCGGAACCCGTCGACGCCCCGGTCGAGCCAGAATCGCAGCACGGCCTCGAACTCCGCCCGGACCTCCGGGTTCTCCCAGTTGAGGTCGGGCTGGGTGGAGTCGAACAGGTGCAGGTACCACTGCGGGCCGAGCGGGCCGTCGTCATCCCGCGGCGCCAGCCGGGTCCAGGCCGGGCCGCCGAAGATGGACTGCCAGTTGTTCGGCGCCTCGTCACCGGCCGGGCCGCGCCCGTTCCGGAACATGTACCGCTCGCGCGCCGCAGAGCCCGGCGCGGCGGCCAGCGCATCCTGGAACCAGACGTGCTGGTCGGAGGAGTGGTTGGGCACCAGGTCGACGATGATCCGCAGGCCGCGCTCGTGGGCGGCGGCGAGCATCTCGTCGAAGTCCGCCAGGGTGCCGAACAGCGGGTCGATGTCGCGGTAGTCGGCGACGTCGTAGCCCGCGTCCTTCTGGGGCGAGCGGTAGAACGGGCTCAGCCAGACGGCGTCGACCCCGAGCTGCTTCAGGTGGTCCAGCCTGGCGGTGACGCCGGGCAGGTCACCGATCCCGTCGCCGTTCCCGTCCGCGAACGAGCGCGGGTAGACCTGGTAGATCACCGCGTCGCGCCACCACTCGCCGCGGCCGGCGGGGGAGTGGACGGGTGCTCCGGCGGTGAGGTCGCCGGTGATGAGCGGGGCAGTACTTGTCACGAGTCGCGTCCTCGGGATCGGGGGGTTATGTCGGGTGTAACGCTTGCAGCAAGCGTACGGGAGGAATTCAACCTCCCGTGTCAGACGTCCAGTCGCGACGTCCAGGTCACCAGCATGCCCCGGACCACTGACACTCGGGTTCGCCGCGGCGGTCTACCGCGACGGGGCCGCCCCCGTGGAGCCGCGCACCACCAGCTCCGGCGTGAACAGCAGCTCCGAGCGGGGCGCCCGCTCGCCGTGGATCTCGGTGAGCAGGGCGCTGACGGCCGCATGCGCCATGTCGGCGACGGGCTGGCGCACCGTGGTCAGCGGCGGGTCGGTGAACGCGACCAGCGGCGAGTCGTCGTAGCCGACCACGCTCACGTCGTCCGGCACGGACAGGCCGCGCGCGTGCGCGGCGCGCACGGCGCCCAGTGCCATCAGGTCGGAACCGCAGACGACGGCGGTGTGCCCCGCGTCGAACAGGTCGCCGGCCGCCGCCTGGCCGCCCTCCAGCGTGTAGAGCGTGAGGCTGACGTGCTCGCGCGCCTCCTGCTCGGTGGCCGCGAGGCCGTGCCGGACGAGCTGGGCCGCGAACGCCTCGATCTTGCGCTTGGCGGGCACGAACCGGTCCGGCCCGATCGCCATGCCGATGCTGCGGTGGCCCAGCGCCACCAGGTGCCGCACCGAGAGCTCGACACTCGCGGCGTCGTCGGGGGAGACGAACGGGGCGTCGATGCCCTCGGCGTACCCGTTGATCAGCACGATCGGCAGGCCGCGCCCGCGCAGCCGCTGGTAGCGCTCGGTGGACGCACGGGTGTCGGCGTGCTTGCCGGACACGAAGACTATGCCGTCCACGGCGTGGTCGATCAGGGTCTCGACGTACTCGTCCTCCGTTGTGCCACCCGGCGACTGGGTGCACAGCAGCGGCGTGTACCCGCGCGAGGCGAGCTGCGACTCGATGGCCTGCGCGAACGCGGGGAACACCGGGTTGGACAGCTCGGGGACCACGAGGCCGATCAGGCCGGCGGGGCGGGCGCGCAGCGCGGACGGGCGCTCGTAGCCGAGCACGTCGAGGGCGGCGAGCACGGCCTGGCGGGTCTCGCCGGCCACGCCGGGCTTGCCGTTGAGCACGCGCGACACGGTCGCGGTGGAGACCCCTGCCTGCTCGGCGAGGTCGGTCAGTCGGGTGCGCACCCCAGGAAGCCTAGGTGACATGCGACCTCCTCGTCGGTAATGAGCGCGGGTTTTCGGCACCAGGCACCGGCCGCCGTCGCCGTCGTCCGCGCACCGCTTGCAAGCGATGCTGAAACTTTATCGCAACTTCTTGCACAACGGCCGTGTCGGGCCGTACGGTTCGGGGCATCGAAACCCAGGCCCGACGTCGGGCCGCTAACCACCGGGAGTGACGATGCGACGGAGCATCCTGACCGCCGCTGCGCTGACCGCGACGCTGGCGCTGGCCGCCTGCTCGGGCGGCGGGGAGGAACCAGCGGGCGAGGAGTCGTCCGCACCGAGCGGGGAGGGCGCCACCCTCACCGTGTGGGTCGACGAGACCCGCCAGGCCGCCGTCGAGGACGCCGCGGCCGGCTTCGAGGAGTCGACGGGCGCCGAGGTGGAGGTGGTCCTGAAGAACTTCGAGGACATCCGCCCCGACTTCCTGGCGCAGGTGCCCACGGGCAAGGGCCCGGACATCACGGTCGGCGCCCACGACTGGCTGGGCGAGCTCACGACCAACGGCGTCGTGGCCCCGATCGAGCTGGGCGACACGGCCGAGGCCTTCGAGCCGGTCTCCGTCTCGGCCTTCACGCAGGACGGCCAGGTCTACGGCCTGCCCTACGCGGTGGAGAACATCGCGCTCATCCGCAACACGGAACTCGCTCCCGAGGCGCCCGCCACCTGGGACGACGCGATCGCGGCCGGCAAGGACGCCGGGACCAAGTACCCGCTGCTGATCCAGACCTCGACCGAGGGCGACCCCTACACGTTCTACCCGCTGCAGACGTCGTTCGGCGCGCCCGTGTTCGAGCAGAACGCGGACGGCTCGTACAAGCCCGAGCTCGCGCTCGGCGGCGAGGGCGGCACCGCGTTCGCGCAGTGGCTGGCCGAGCAGGGCGAGGCGGGCAACCTGAGCACCGACGTGACCTACGACATCGCGGTGGCGGCCTTCGCCAAGGGCGAGTCGCCCTTCATCGTGGGCGGCCCGTGGATGCTGGAGCAGTTCGGCGACCTCGACCTGGCGATCGACCCCATCCCGAGCGCCGGCGGGGAGCCGGCCCAGCCGTTCGTGGGCGTCGCCGGCTTCTACGTCAGCGCGCAGAGCGAGAACGCGCTGCTCGCCAACGACTTCCTGGTCAACTACATGGCCACGCCCGAGGCGCAGCTCGCGCTCTACGAGGCGGGCGACCGCCCGCCGGCCCTCATCGAGGCCGCCGACACCGCGTCGGAGGACCCGATCACCGCGGGCTTCCGCGAGGTGGGCGCCGACGCCGTCCCGATGCCCTCGCTGCCCGAGATGGGCGCCGTCTGGGCGTACTGGGGCGTGACCGAGGCCGCGATCGTCTCCGGCAAGTCGGATCCGGCGAAGGCCTGGGACAAGATGGTCGCCGACATCCAGGGCGAGATCGGCTGATGTCGTTGCCCGCGACCCGGGGCTCCGGCCGGACCGGCTGGAGCCCCGGGTTTCTCGTGAAGCTCGTCCTCATCGCGCTGGTCGACGCCCTCGGTGTCTACGCGGTCCTGGCCGCGTGGGGCGCGAGGTCGTGGGGCATCCTCGCCGCGATGGTGGCGCTGCTGCTCGTGGCGAACTGGGCCTACTTCAGCAGGCGCGCGCTGCCGCTGAAGTACATCCTGCCCGGCCTCGCCTTCCTGCTGGTCTACCAGGTGTACGTCGTGGCCTACACGGGCTACGTCGCGTTCACCAACTACGGCGAGGGGCACAACAGCACCAAGGAGCAGGCCGTCGAGGCCCTCCTCGTGCAGAACGAGCGCCGGGTGGAGGGCTCGCCGTCCTCCCCGCTCACGGTGGTGGCCGACGGCGACGCGCTCGGCTTCGCGATCGTCTCGCCCGAGGGGGTGGTCGAGGCGGGCACCGCCGACGAGCCGCTCGCGGCGGTCGAGGGCGCGGCCGTGGAGGCCGGCCGGGTCACGGCCCTGCCCGGCTACGAGGTGCTGGAGTACGCCGAGATCCTGGAGCGCCAGCAGGAGGTCACCGACCTGCGCGTGCCCGTATCGGACGACCCGAACGACGGCTCGGTCCGCACCCAGGACGCCCGCACCGGCTACGTCTTCACGTCCACGCTCACGTACGACCCGGCGTCGGACACCATGACCGACACGACCACCGGGGTGACGTACACGCCCAACGACGACGGCCAGTTCGAGGCCGCCGACGGCACCACGCTGCCCGTGGGCTGGCGCGTGCTGGTGGGTTTCGACAACTTCGTCACCGCGTTCGGGGACGACCGGTACGCGGGCCCGTTCGGCAAGATCCTGCTGTGGACCTTCGCGTTCGCCGTGCTCTCGGTGGCGTCCACGTTCCTGCTCGGCCTGTTCCTGGCGATCGCGTTCAACGACGCGCGCCTGCGCGGCCGCCGGATCTATCGGACCCTGGTGATCCTGCCGTACGCGATCCCGGGGTTCCTCGCGGCCCTGCTGTGGTCGGGCCTGCTCAACCGGTCCTACGGGTTCGTCAACGAGGTGCTGCTGGGCGGGGCGCAGATCCCGTGGCTCACCGACCCGGTGCTGGCCAAGCTCGCGGTGCTCGGCGTGAACCTGTGGCTCGGCTTCCCGTACATGTTCCTCGTCTGCACGGGCGCGCTGCAGTCCCTGCCGTCCGACGTGCTGGAGGCCGCGAAGATCGACGGCGCCGGCCGGTGGCGCACCTGGCGGTCCATCACCCTGCCGCTGCTGCTGGTCGCTACGGCGCCGCTGCTCATCTCGTCGTTCGCGTTCAACTTCAACAACTTCACGCTGATCTACATGCTCACCGGCGGCGGCCCCCGGTTCGACGACGCCTCGGTGCCGCTCGGGCACACCGACATCCTCATCTCGATGGTCTACTCCGTGTCCGGGCTCGACGGGACCGCCGCCAAGGACTACGGGCTGGCCAGCGCCCTGTCGATAGTCATCTTCGTGGTGGTCGGGACCATCTCGGCCCTCGCGTTCCGGCGCACCCGCTCGCTCGAGGAGATCGCATGAGCACGACGGTTCCCCCGGCCCGCCGCCTGCCCGCCGGCCGGTGGTTCTCCGAGATCGGCTGGCGCCACGTCGTCGGCGTCCTGGCCGTGGTGTACGCGGGCTTCCCGCTGGTCTACGTCGTGTCGGCCTCCCTGGCCGACGGCGGCACGCTGACCGGCTCCAACGAGCTGTTCGCGTCGGTGTCGGGCGCCAACTACGCGGCGCTGGGCGGCACGCGGTTCTGGACCTGGATGGCCAACACCCTCGTGGTCGCCGTCGCGACCGGGGCGGGGACCGTGCTCATGGGCGCTGCCGCCGCGTACGCCTTCTCGCGGTTCCGGTTCAGCGGACGCCGCATGGGGCTCACCGCCCTGCTGGTGATCCAGATGTTCCCGCAGATGCTCGCGTTCGTGGCGATCTTCCTGCTGCTCGTCTCGCTGGGCGACGTCGTGCCGGTGCTCGGCCTGGACTCCAAGCTGGCGCTGATCTGCGTGTACCTGGGCGGCGCGCTCGGGGTGAACACGTTCCTCATGTACGGCTTCTTCAACACGGTGCCGCGCGAGATCGACGAGGCCGCGAAGATCGACGGCGCCACGCACGCCCAGATCTACTGGGCCATCGTGCTGCGCCTGACCGCGCCGATCCTCGCGGTGGTGGGGCTGCTCAGCTTCATCAGCACGTTCGGCGAGTTCATCATCGCGCGCGTGCTGCTGCAGTCGGAGGAGAACTGGACGCTCGCCGTGGGCCTCTACGGCTGGGTGTCCTCGCTGCAGGAGGCCAACTGGGGGCTGTTCGCGGCGGGCGCCGTCGTCTCGGCGCTGCCGGTGCTCGCGCTGTTCCTGTTCCTGCAGAAGTACATCGTGGGCGGGCTGACGGCGGGGTCGGTCAAGGGCTGAGGCGGGGGCTGGCCCCTGCGGTCAGGCGGTCACCAGCCGGCGGTGCAGCGCGATCGCCGACAGGTCCGTCAGCGACGCGACCTGGTCGACCACGACCCGCAGGCGCGCGGCGTCGTCGGGCGCCGCGCGCCAGTCCGCCGCGAAGGGCTTCTCCAGCTCGTTGGGGGCGTGGTCGGCCAGCACGCGCACCAGGTCGGTCAGGATCTCCCGCTCGCGGAAGTAGCGGGGCTCCTGGCCGCGCGGGGCCATCACGTAGGTGACGGCGATGCCCTTGAGCGCGAGGATCTCGTGCTCGGTGTCCGACGGCACCACGAGCCGGGCGGCGTACCGGGTCAGGGGCCCGTCGCCGTACTCGGCGCGCGTGGCGTCGACGGCCGCCCCGATGAACCGGCCGATGAGCTGGCTGGTCATGTCCTTGAGCGACGCGAGGGCCCGCCGCGAGCCGTCGAAGGCCCGCACCAGGTGCCCCTCGCCCCGCAGGTAGTCCTGGAGGCGGCCGAGCGCCGCGTCGATGGCGTCGGCCGTGTACCACTCGCCGTACCAGGAGCGCACGTACTCGGCGACCCGCGCCCGCTCCTCGGCGTCGGCCATGAGGTCGAGGTCGATCCGGCGGGCCACCACGCCGTCCTCGACGTCGTGCACCGAGTAGCTGATGTCGTCGGCGAGGTCCATGACCTGGGCCTCCAGGCACTTGACGCCGTCGGGCGCGTCCTTGCGGAGCCAGGTGAACACGGGCAGGTCGTCGGCGTAGACGCCGAACTTCTTGCTCGCCGTGCCGTCGGGGCGGGCCGGGCCCGCGCCGTAGGCCCACGGGTACTTCACGCTCGCGTCGAGGCTCGCGCGGGTGAGGTTGAGGCCGGCCGGGGTGTCGTCGTCGGCCAGGACCTTGGGCTCCAGGCGGGTCAGCAGGCGCAGCGTCTGCGCGTTGCCCTCGAAGCCGCCGATCGGCTCGGCGATCTCGGCGAGCGCCGTCTCGCCGTTGTGCCCGAAGGGCGGGTGCCCCAGGTCGTGCGTCAGGCAGGCGGTGTCCACGACGTCGGGGTCGCAGCCCAGCGAGCGGCCCATGCCGCGGCCCACCTGGGCCACCTCGAGGGAGTGCGTCAGGCGGGTGCGGACGAAGTCGTCGTGCCCCGCGCCGAGCACCTGGGTCTTGGCGCCGAGGCGGCGCAGCGCGGACGAGTGCACCACGCGGCCGCGGTCACGTTCGAAGGGGGTCCTGGCGCTGGACTTGGGGGGTTCCGCCACCCAGCGCTCGACGTCGTGCGCGCTGTACGACGGCGGGATGCGGGTCCCGAGGGCATGCTCCACGCTGCCACTCTAGCCACGCAGGGTGACATCGCCCCAAACGGCTGATGTCGGCCGTGCGGCTCGGTGCCGGTACGGATGGCGGCCGGCGCCGTCGTGCCCACGACGGCGCGCGGCCGGGCTCACTTGTTGTTGCTGTACCAGCTCAGGCCGCCGGGCAGGTCCAAGGAGTGCTTCTTGGTCTTGGAGTTCCAGGTCCACGGACCGACCTTGAAGCTCATGGACGACAGGCCCCGCTGCGTGATGTTGAACTTGAGCGGGCCGAGCGACAGCCTCTTGCGATACCGGATTGCCATGTTCCTGACTTCCTCCTCGGGTCGGGGCAAAGCGTACCGAACTGCACTACCCCGGCAAACCAAACTCCACCCCCGAGAGCTGACCATGCAGTTGCTGCCAGATGAGGGCCCCGTCTGGCAGCAACTGCATGGTCAGCCTGCTTGCGCGGCCGCACGGTCCGGTCAGACGGTGACGACGATCTTGCCGACGTGCTGACCCTTGTCGAGGTAGCGGTGCGCCTCCACGATGTCGTCGAGTTCGAACACTCGTCCGACGGCGGGCCGCAGCGCGCCGGTCCGCAGGCCGGCTCCCAGGAAGGCCGCGATGCGGCGCACCGCCACGGGGTCGGTCGTGTGCTCGAAGCTGGCGTAGCCGATGACGGTGACGGGCCATCCCGTGGGAACGTCGCCGGCCGGTCGTCCATCCAGCCCGCGGTGACCAGGGTGCGCCCCAGGCCGGCGGCCCGGGCCAGGTCGGCCAGGCCCGGCCCCCGGACGAGGTCGAGGACGAGGTCGGCACCCGCCCCGCGGGTGAGCCGGTGGGCGCCCTCGACCACGTCCTCCTCGTCGGTGACGACGACGTCGGCGGCGCCGGCCGCGAGCAGGGCGTCCCGCTTCGCGGCGTGCCGCGTCACGGCGAGGGGGACGGCGCCGAGCTGGCCCGCGACCTGGATGGCCGCCAGTCCCACCGTGCTGGAGGCGGCATTGATCAGCACGTGGTCGCCGGGTCGCATCGCGGCCTTCTCGACGAGCGCCCCGTAGGCCGTGGAGTAGGCCACCCACAGTGCCGCCGCGCCGTACGCGGCGCTGGCCCGCTGGATGGACACCTTCGTCGACTTCGTGGTCACCAAGCAGGGGCTGGCCAGGGTGCTGCAGTCCGACGACTCGTGCTACGACCCGCTGCACGCCTACTTCGTCGAGCGCCTGGGGCCGGTGTGCGTGCGGCTGCTCGACGCCGCGGTCGAGTCGGGCGAGATCCGGCCCGGGCAGGACGCCTACGAGCTCATGCGCGGGGTCGGCGGCCTCTGCGCGGGTGCGGGCAGTAGCCCGCGCTACGACGCCGGTCGGCTCGTCGGGCTGCTCGTCGCAGGCCTGCGCGCCTGACCGGTCGGGCGGTGTGGACGGCGGCCTCCGCCCTCGGCGCGCGAGCATAGACTTCGGAGCGTGGCCGGGCGGATCAGACGTGAGGACGTGGACCAGGTCCGCGAGCGCGCGCGGATCGACGAGATCGTCTCGGCGCACGTGACCCTCAAGCCCGCCGGCGTGGGCGCGCTGGTGGGTCTGTGCCCCTTCCACGACGAGCGCAGCCCGAGCTTCAACGTGCGGCCCAGCGTCGGGCGGTACCACTGCTTCGGCTGCGGCGAGGGCGGCGACGTCATCGAGTTCGTCATGAAGATGGACGGGCTGAGCTTCACCGAGGCCGTCGAGTACCTCGCGAGCAGGACCGGCGTGCAGCTCCGCTACGAGGAGGGCGGCTCCGTCCGGCCGCGTGAGGAGCCGGGCAGGCGGCAGCGCCTGCTGGACGCCCACCGCGTGGCCGCCGAGTTCTACGCGGAGCAGCTCATGGGTCCGGAGGCCGCCGCCGCGCGGGCCTTCCTCGCCGAGCGCAGCTTCGACCGGTCCGACGCCGAGCGGTTCGGCGTCGGGTTCGCGCCCAAGGGCTGGGACGCGCTGCAGCGCCACCTCCAGGGCCGGGGCTTCACCCAGGCCGAGCTGGTGGCGAGCGGGCTGATGTCGCAGGGCCAGCGCGGCATCTACGACCGGTTCCGCGGCCGCGTCATGTGGCCCATCCGGGACGTGACGGGCGCCGTGATCGGCTTCGGCGCGCGCCGCCTGTTCGAGGAGGACCAGGGCCCCAAGTACCTCAACACGCCCGAGACCAGCCTCTACAAGAAGTCGCAGGTGCTCTACGGGATCGACCTGGCCAAGCGGGAGATCGCCAAGGGCAAGCGCGTGGTGGTGGTCGAGGGGTACACGGACGTCATGGCGGCGCACCTGTCCGGCGTGACGACGGCGGTGGCCACCTGCGGCACGGCGTTCGGCGCCGACCACGCCAAGATCGTGCGGCGCCTGCTCGGCGACACGACGGCGGGCGGCGGCCTCCAGCTCGCGTCCGGCGCGAGCCTGGGCGGCGAGATCATCTTCACGTTCGACGGCGACGCCGCCGGGCAGAAGGCGGCCGAGCGGGCGTACGGCGAGGACCAGCGCTTCTTCGCGCAGACGTTCGTCGCCGTCGCCGACGGCGGCATGGATCCCTGCGACCTGCGCATGGCCAAGGGCCCGGAGGCGGTGCGCGCGCTGGTCGACGGCCGCAAACCCCTGTTCGCCTTCGTGATCCAGGCCAAGATCAAGCAGTTCGACCTGAACACCGTGGAGGGACGCGTGTCCGCCGTGCGGGCCGCGGCGCCGGAGATCCTGGCGATCCGGGACCGCAGCCAGCGGGACGGCTACACGCGCGAGGTCGCGGGCTGGATCGGCACGGAGATCGACGAGGTGCGGCGCGAGGTCGCCCGCGCGGCGTCGACGCCGTCGTTGCGAAGGGCTCCCGACCGGGCGGACGGCGCGCGCGGTCCTTCCGGTACGACGGCGCAGGGCGGGCGCGGCGCACCGGACAGTGCCTGGGGCGGCGGCCCGGACGCGCCACCGACGACTGCCGACCTGCCCCGGCTTCCCGCCCCCGACCCGCGCGACCCCGTGGCCCGCGACGAGCGGCTCGCCCTTGTCGCGGTGCTCCAGTACCCCCAGCACGTGCCCGCCATGTTCGACGAGCTGGACGAGGACGCGTTCGCCGTGCCCGCGTGGCGGGCCGTGCACACCGCGATCCGGGCGGCCGGCGGAGCCGTGGCCGGGCGTGAGCTGCCCACGGCGAAGTGGGTGGCCGGCGTGCTGGAGCAGGCGCCAGAGACGGTGGCGGGCCTGGTCACGCAGCTTTCGGTGGCGCCACTCCCGGAGGACCGGGAGGGCGCCATCGCGGCTTTTGTCGGGGGCGTGGTGCGGCGGGTGATCGACCTGGGGCTCACGCGGCGGGTCGCGGACGCGCGCAGCCGCCTGCAACGCCTGGACCCGTCCGATACCGAGAGCTACCAGGCGGCGTTCGCCGAGCTCCTGGCGATCGAGAGCGAGCGCAGAACGCTCCGGGAGAGCGCGAGCGCGTAGGCGGCAGTCTCCGGCGCCGTCAGGCCGGCTCGGGCGCCGGGTGGTCCCTGCCGAGCAGCTCCGCGTCGACCGACGTCGCCGCCAGCAGCCCGGAGGACGCCGCGACCAGCACCGACGCGAGCGGCATCGGCGCGGCGGACGTGTGCGCCATGTCGCCCGCCGCGAACACGCCGGGCCGGCTGGTGCGGCCCATGGCGTCCACCTCGACGGCGCCCGACGGCAGCAGGTCCAGGCCGAGCTGTTCGGCGAACGGTGCGCGCTGCGCGAACTCCGACGCGATGAACACGCCGCCCACTTCCTCGTCGGGGCCGTCGGCGAACGACACCGTCGCGCCCGTCGCGCTGGGGCGCAGCTCCTTGACCGGCTCGGACCGGACGGCGACCCCGGCGTCGTCGAGCTGGGCGCGGGCGGCCGGGTCGAGCTCCGCGCCGTCGGCCAGGACGGTGAGGCGGCTCGCGATGCGCTCCAGGAGGAACGCGACCCGGGTCACGTGCGGGCCGCTGCCGAGCACCGCGACGTGCCGGCCGGTGAGCTCGTGCCCGTGGCAGTACGGGCAGATCGCCGCGACAGTGCCGAACAGCGGCTCCAGTCCGGGCACGGCCGGCAGAGTGTCGCGCATCCCGGTCGCGAGCACGACGGTCCGGGTGGCGAGCGGCTCCTCCGGCGTGGCGTCGGGAGCGGCGTCGGCGAGCTCGACGCGGAACCCGTCGCCGTCCGGCACGACGGCGGTCGCGGCCGCCTCGCGGACGGTCACCGTCGCGTACGCGGCGAGGTTCGCGCGGGCGGCCGCGCGGAACTCGGCCGGCGGCGTGCCGTCGTGCGTCACGAAGTTGTGCATGTGCTCGGCGGGTGCGTTGCGGTACTCGCCGGAGTCGAGCAGCAGCACGCGCCGGTGCATGCGCCCGAGCGTGAGCGCGGCCTGCAGGCCGGCGGGGCCGCCGCCGATCACCACGGCGTCGTAGCGGGGGTTCGAGGGGTCTGGTGCGGACATCTCGGGGCTCCGTCTCCTGGTGGGTCTTGCGGTACGTGCCCAGGATGTGACTTCATGTCAACATGAAGTCAAGCGAAACCTGGTCGGTCGGCGAGACGGCCCGCCGCTTCGGGCTGGAGACCCATGTCCTGCGCTACTGGGAGGACGAGAAGCTGCTGCGCCCGGCGCGCGACGCGGCCGGGCGCAGGCGGTACGGCCGCGACGACGTCGTGCGGGTGGGCGTCATCCAGCGCAGCAAGGCGGCCGGCATGAGCCTGGAGCAGGTGCGCGTCATGCTCGACGCCGAGGCGTACGACCGGCACCAGGTGCTGGAGGCACACATCGCCGACCTGGACCGGCGCATGGCCGAGATGGCGGCATCGCGCGAGATGGCGCTGCACGCGCTGCGCTGCCGGGCGCACGACATCGCCACCTGCCCGGGCTTCCGGGCGCACGTGCAGGACGTGCTCGACGGCGCGTTCGTCACGGCCCGGACGGCGTGACCCTCGGGTTGTCGCGGGGGAGCAGCAGCACCGTGCCGATCATCAGCGCCGCGCAGCCGACGACGCACCAGAACACCAGGTGCATGGCGTTGGCCAGGCCGGGACCCTCCGGCGTGCCGTCTGGGCCCACGGTGGTCAGGGCGTTCACCACCGCGCCGAGCGCCGCGACGCCGACGGCCTGCCCGATCGACCGGGCGAACATGTTGGTCGCCGTCACCGCGCCGCGCTCGTTCCAGCCGACGCTGTGCTGCGCGGCCAGCAGCGTCGGCACGGCGACCAGGCCCATCCCCAGCCCGATCACGAACACGGCCGCCGAGATGTGCCAGACCTCCGACCCAGGGCCGAGGCCGAGCGTGAGCAGGGCGCCGGCCAGGACGATCACCGCACCGATGACGCTGGTCCAGCGGAACCCGATCGCCAGGTAGACCCGGCCCGAGAACGTGGCCGCGAGCGGCCAGCCCACCAGCAGCGACGCGAGCGCGAACCCGGCCACGAGCGGTCCGACGCCGAGCACGCCCTGCGCGTAGATCGGCACGTACGTGGACAGCCCGAGCGTGATGACGCCGACCGCGAGCCCCGCCGCCGTCGAGGCGCCGACCACCCGGCGGCGCAGCAGGCCGAGGTCGAAGATCGGGTGCGGGTTGCGCCGTGCCGTCACGGCGAAGGCCACGAGCAGGGCGATCGCGCCGGCGAAGATCCCCGCCGACGCGGGCGACGCCCAGGCCCACGCGTGTCCGCCCTCCAGCAGGCCCAGCACCAGGAGCGTGCTGCCGCCGGTGAGGAGGGCGGCGCCGATGTAGTCGATCGGCTCGCGCTCGCCCTCGCGCTCCTTCTCCTGGAACCGGCGCCAGAGGACGGCCGCCGCGACCGCGGCGATGGGCAGGTTGACCCAGAAGATCCAGCGCCAGCTCACGAACTGGCTGAACACACCACCGAGGGTCGGGCCGAGCACCGAGGAGACGGCCCACACGCTGGCGAGGTAGCCCTGGGTCTTGGCGCGCTCGGCGAGCGTGTAGATGTCGCTGGCGATCGTCATGGACATCGGCAGGATCGCGCCGGCTCCCAGGCCCTGCAGCACACGGAACCAGATCAGCGCCGGCATGCTCCAGGCGACGGCGCACAGCACCGAGCCGACCAGGAACAGCCCGATCCCGACGAGCATCACGCGCTTGCGCCCGAACACGTCGGCCAGGCGCCCGTACAGGGGGACGGTCACGGCCTGCGCGAGCGTGTAGACCGAGAAGAGCCACGGGACCTGCTCGAACGCGCCGAGCTCCCGCGCGATGGTGGTCGAGGCGGTGGCGAGGATGGTGACGTCGAGGGCCACGAGCGCCGTGGAGAGCATCAGCGCGCCGAGGATGGGACCGCGGTCGCCGCGCAGGCCGAGGCGCGTGTCGGTGGTCACGGTGGAGGACGCGGTCATGCCAAGGGCTCCGGTGTGTGCTGCACGTCACCTACAAGGTTGCCCGGGGCAGCACCTATTCCCGGCCGACCCCTGACGGTAGCCACGCTACCCCCGGCGGTTGCCCGGCCAGCCCTCCGGGACGATGTCGCGCCCACCGTCGGGCACGGACTCGGCGAGGCGCCCGAGCGTGCCGAAGAAGAGCTCGACGTCGTCCTCTCCCGCGCCGATCGCGTTCCGCAGCGTCCGGTCGAACTCGATCGCCGCGGACTTGAGCTCCCGGTAGAGCACCTCGCCGGCCTCGGTCACCTCGATGCGCTGCACCCTGCGGTTGGACGCCTCCCGCGAGCGGACCACGAGCCCCCGGTCCTCCATGCCGCGCAGATGGTGCGTCAGGGTGGCCTCCCGGATGCCGACGGCGTGGGCGAGCTCGCGCTGCGTGGCCGGCGTGCCCTGGTGCAGCGCGAGCAGGATGTGCCAGACCTGCCAGCTCCCGCCGTGCTGCGCCAGCAGCGCGTCGAACGCGCGCATGACCCGCTGCACCGACTGCCACATCGCGACCGCGACGGGGACGGGCCCGCCGCCCGCCCCGGGGTCCGTACCGTCCGCCTGGCCGCTGGGCTGCCCGTTCGGTCGCATGGACGCAGCGTAGTTCGCTCCAGGCCGAAATGCGTTGACGGCTAATCCTTAGATGTCTAACGTTGCGCCCGGAAGTTCCCGAACCCCGGAGGCTCTGAGATGTCCACGCACGACAGCACCACCGGCACCACCCAGCTCTCGCCCGAGGCGCTCGACGGCGTCCTCGCCCCGCTCGCGGCCGCGCTCGGCGACCGGCTGCTCACCCCGGCGTCCGCCGGGTTCGCCGAGACGGCCACCGTCTTCGTGGGCGGTCCGCCCCGCACTCCCGCTGCGATCGTGCGGGTCCGCACCACCGACGAGGTAGCGGCGGCGCTCGCCGTCGCACGCGACGCCGGGCTGCCGCTCGCGGTCCGCGGCGGCGGCCACCACCAGGCCCGGCACGGCCTGGTCGACGGCGGCCTGGTGCTCGACCTGCGCCTCATGGACGGCGTGGAGATCGACGCGGCCGCCGGCGTCGGACACGCGCAGGGCGGTGTGCTCGCCGGGGTGTACACGGCGGCGGCCGGCGCCAAGGGGCTCGCGACCGGGTTCGGCGACACGGCGACCGTCGGCGTCGGCGGCATCACGCTCGGCGGGGGGATCGGCTACCTCAGCCGGCGCGACGGCCTCACCCTCGACAACCTGCTGGGCGCCCAGGTGGTCCTCGCCGACGGCCGGGTCGTGGAGGCCGGCGCCGACGAGAACCCCGACCTCTACTGGGCGCTGCGGGGTGGCGGCGGCAACTTCGGCGTCGTGACCCGCCTCGACCTGCGCCTGCGCGAGGTGGGCACGGTCGCCGGCGGCATGATGATGTGGGAGCCGACGCCGGCCCGGCTCGCCACCATCCTGCGGGCCTTCGCCGAGGGCCCTGAGGAGTTCGCGGGCATGGTGAACGTGATGATCGCCCCGCCCGCCCCGATGGTCCCGGCCGAGCTGCACGGCAAGCCGGTCATCATGGCGCTGCTGGTCCACTCGGGCACGGCCGCCGCCGCGGACGAGGCGCTGGCGCCGCTGCGCGCGCTCGGCCCGGTGCTCGACGGCGTCCGCGAGCTGCCCTACGCGGCGATGTTCGAGGGTGCGGGCGGCCCGCCGCCCGGCGGGATCGGCGACGCGCGCACCGGGTTCCTCGGCCAGGGCACGTGGTCGCCCGACGAGGACTGGGCCGCCGCCGCTATCGAGACGGTGTCGGGGGCACGCGGGCCCGCCGCGGTGAACATCCGGCCGATGGGCGGTGCGATCGGCCGGGTCGACCCGGCGGCGACGGCCTTCGCGCACCGCGACCCGGCCTTCATGGTGACGGTCGGCGGGAGCGCGCCGGCGGTCGAGGCGCTGCCCGCGACGCGTGAGTGGGTGGCGTCGTCGGCGGCCGCGCTGGGCGTGAACGGCCGCGGGTACGTGAACTTCATGGGCACCGCCACGGAGCAGGACGTCCGCAACGCCTACCCCGAGGCGACGCTGGCCCGGCTGCGCGAGGTGAAGCGCGCGTACGACCCGGGCAACCTGTTCGCTTCGAACCACAACGTCCGGCCCTGAGGATTTGGCTTCGCCCCAGGGAGGAAGTTCCCCCGCGGGGGTGTGTTGCACCAGGTAGACGCTGTCTACTCAGCGCAACACACCCCCGCGAGGCGGTTTCTCCCGGCGGCCCGACAGGCCGCCCGTCATGGCACCGTGTAACCCGCCGTCCGGAACATCTCGTACCACTCCGCACGCGTGAGCGGCACGTCGGAGCCGAGCGCCGCGCCCGCGACCCGCTCCGGGTTGGTGGTGCCCAGCACCACCTGCATCTGCGCGGGGTGGCGCGTGATCCAGGCGGTGGCGATCGCGATGGCGGGAACGGAGTACTTCTCGGCGAGCCGGTCGATCACGGCGTTCAGCTCGGGGTAGTCGGGCGAGCCGAGGAACACGCCGGTGAAGAACCCGGCCTGGAACGGCGACCAGGCCTGCACGGTGATGTCGTTCAGGCGGCAGTAGTCGAGCGTGCCGAAGTCGCGGCTGATCGACTGGTCCAGCCCTTGCATGTTCGCGGCGACGCCCTGCGCCACCAGCGGGGCGTGGGTGACCGAGAGCTGGAGCTGGTTGGCCACCAGCGGCTGCCGCACGGACTTGCGCAGGAGCTCGATCTGGCCCGGCGTGTGGTTCGAGACGCCGAACGCGCGCACCTTGCCCGCTGCCGACAGGTCGTCGAAGGCGCGGGCCACCTCGTCGGGCTCCACGAGGGCGTCCGGGCGGTGCAGCAGCAGGATGTCGATGTAGTCGGTGCCGAGCGCGGCCAGCGAGCCGTCCACCGACTCGACGAGGTGCTCGTACGAGTAGTCGAAGTACGGCCCCTCGCGCACGATGCCCGCCTTGGTCTGGAGCACGATCTGCTCGCGCTCGGACGAGGTGAGCTGCATCGCCTCGGCGAACCGCTTCTCGCACCCGTGCGGCCCGGAGCCGTACACGTCGGCGTGGTCGAAGAACGAGATGCCCGCATCCCGGGCGGTCTTGACCAGGGTGCGCACCTCCTCGTCGGTCTTGTCCTGGATCCGCATGAGGCCGAGGACGACGTTCGGCACGGTGAGCTCGGTCCCTGGCAGGGTGAAGGTCTTCACTGGCGTTCTCCTGTGGTGGGTGAGGTGGTCGGGTGGCTCAGGCGACAGCCGCGCTGAGGCGGGCGACCTCGTCGGCGGTGAGCGCCAGGTCGGGCGCCTGCGCGGAGTCGCGGATGCTCTCGGGCCGCGACGCCCCGGGGATCGGCAGGACGACGGGCGCGAGCGCCAGCTCCCAGGCGAGCGTCACGCGGAACGGGGAGACCCCGTGCGCGTCGGCGACCTCCTGGAAGGCCGAGAACGCGGCGCCGAGCTGGCCCGAGCGGGCCAGCGAGATACCGCCGAGCGGGCTCCAGGGCAGGAACGCGATACCCAGCTCCGCGCACAGCTCCAGCTCGGGCAGCGACGAGCGGAAGCGCGGCGAGAACTGGTTCTGCACGGACACGAGGCGGCCGCCGAGGATGTCGTTCGCCTCGCGGATCTGGTCCGGGTCGGCGTTCGAGATGCCGGCCATCTCGATGACGCCCTCGTCGAGCAGGTCGCGGATCGCGCCCACCGAGTCGCCGTAGGGCACGGTCGGGTCGGGACGGTGGAACTGGTAGAGGCCGATGGCCTCGACCCCGAGCCGCTTGGCCGAGGCCTTCGCGGCCTCCTTGAGGTACTCGGGCCGGCCGTCCTTGGTCCACGACCCGTCGCCGGGGCGCAGGTGGCCGCCCTTGGTCGCCACGACGACGTCGGAGGTGTCGCCGCCGTAGGAGCGCAGGGCGCTCGCGACGAGCTCCTCGCCGTGGCCCACCTCGTCCGCGTGCACGTGGTAGGCGTCGGCCGTGTCGATCAGGGTCACGCCGAGGTCGAGGGCGGCGTGGATCGTGGCGACGGAGCGCTCGACGTCGGGCCGCCCCTCGATCGACATCGGCATCTCGCCGAGGCCGATGGCGGAGACGGTACGGCCACCGAGAGTGCGCTGCTGCATGGTTTCTCCTCGTGTCGCGTCAGGTTCGACCCGAGACTAGGAAGCGATAACCTAGAAGTCCAACAACTCCTCATCATCATTCCTAGAAACGGCAATCATCAATGGAACTGCGCCAGATGGAATACCTGGTCGCGCTGGCCGACGAGCGGCAGTTCACCCGGGCCGCCGAGCTCACGGGTGTCTCGCAGTCCGGCCTGTCCGCCGCCATCCGCAACCTCGAGGACGAGCTGGGCACCAAGCTGTTCACCCGGACCACCCGCAAGGTCGAGCCCACCGAGGCGGGTCTGGCGCTGCTGCCCTTCGCCCGTTCCATGGTGAGCCAGGCGACGGCGGCGCGCGATGCGGTGGTGCAGGTCTCGCGCGAGCTGTCGGGCACGCTCCGGATCGGCGCGGAGCAGTGCCTCGGCCTGGTCGACGTCGCCACGCTGCTGGAACGCTTCCACCGGCGCTACCCGCAGGTCGAGATCGTGTTCACGCAGGCGGGCTCGCACGAGCTGGTCGCGGGCGTGCGCGACGGCGACCTGGACGTCGCCTTCGTCGCCGCGAGCGACCACGTGGGCGCGCTGCCGCGCACCGAGCTGGGCCGGGAGCCGGTGGTGCTGCTCTGCCCGCCGGAGCACCCGCTCGCCTCGCGTCCGTCGGTGGACCGGTCCGAGCTGGCCGACGAGAGCTTCATCGACTTCCACACGTCGTGGGGCGTGCGCCGCATCAACGACGACGCGTTCGGCGTGCGCGGTGTGCGGCGCCGGGTCCGGTTCACGGTGAACGACGTGCACAACCTGCTCGACCTCGTCGACAGGGGCCTCGGCGTCGCCATGGTGCCGCGGCACGTCGCGGCCAAGCCGCAGGCGGCACGGCTGGTGCCGGTCCCGGTGTCGCCCGACGGCGCCCCGGACTGGGTGGTCTCGGTGGTCACCTGCTCCTGGGAGCGCGCGGACTCGCCGGCCCCGCACCTGGTCGAGCTGCTCGACGACGCCCCGGTCCCCGCGGCCGCGACGATCCCCGCCGCCCCGCTCGACCAGACCGCCGACCTGGTGACTTCCTGATCTCGGGCCGCCGAACGCAGGGATGGTCGCTCCATGGACGCCCCATACAGCGACCATCCCTGCGTTCGGTCGGTCAGGCGCAGTTCAGGGTCAGGGACAGCCAGTCGGCGCGGTCGTTGTAGCCGCCGTCGCCCGCGTCGCCCACGCGCAGGGAGAGGTCGCGGACGCCCGTGACGTCGACGTCGAAGGGCACCTCGGTGCCGCGCTCGACGGTGCCGCTGGACCAGAGCGTCTCGCCGTCGCCCACGACGTCGAAGGTCGCCGTGCCGCCCTCCGGGCCGACGGTGCCCACGACGTCGTCGATGCCGACGCCGCCCGTGAGGCGGGTGCAGGCCGCGCCAAGGTAGTACCGGACCTCGGACGGGCTGGCGACGCCGATGCCGGTCGGGTGCACCGTGCCGGCGACCGTGAGCGGGTTGCCGCCGCCCACGCTCTCGTCGACGGTCGGCTCCATCCAGCCGCTGGTCGCGCTCACCCACGGGTGGCGGGACAGCACGACGCCGGCGCCGCCGGGTGCGGCGGGCGCGATCGTCACACGCGACGGCGGCGTCGCGACCGCCGGGGCACCCCCGGACGAGACGGACGCGGCGACGTCGTACGAGCCCGTGCCGGTGCCCGGCGGCACGTCCACGGTGAAGGCGACGGTCGCGGAGCTGCCGGGCCGGACCAGCCTCGGGGCGGCGCCGGCCGGGCTGACGGCCCAACCGTCGGGCACGGTCAGCGCGACGGACGGGCGGCGCACGGCGGTGCTGCCGTCGTTGTGCAGCGTCACCTCGGTCGCCAGCCGGTCGCCCGCTGCGGCCAGGAGGTCCGTGGTGGGTGTGACGCCGTCGGCCCCGACCGCCGTGAACGTCGGCGGGGCGGCCACCAGGCGCGGGACGCCGTCGGCCCGGCTGGGTGTGACGCGCAGCAGCGCGGCGCCGTGCGCCGGGACGGCGGCGCGGATGATGCCGGCGGACTGCGTGCGGCGGTCGGTCCACGCGTCCAGGACGGCGAACGACCGGCCGCGCAGGCCCAGGTCGCGGGCGGTGGTGGAGACCTCGGCGGGCCGGTCGCCACGGTTCAGGAGCGCGACGGCGACCGAGCCGTCCGCCAGGGGCTTGGCCCACGTCTCGGTGGTGCCGGCTGGACCCACGCGCGTGCGCTGGATGCCGAGCCGGTCCTGGTCGATCGCCAGGACGTCGTCGTCCAGCAGGATGTCCATGGACTCCTGGCTCAGCGTGCGGGGGTCGCTCGCGATGACGAGCGGCGCCGCCGCGATGGTCCAGAGCGTCATCTGGGTGCGGAACTCCTCCGTGGTCATGCCGAGCTCCGGGCCCAGGTAGTCCGGGTCGCTGAAGTGCCCGGGGCCCGCGACCTCAGGGTGCCGCGCGTTGGCGTCGAAGTTGCGCAGCACGTCCTTGAACTGGATCTGCCCCACGAAGCCGACATCGGTGTAGGTGCGCCAGGACTCCGCGATGCCCGGGGCGTACGTCCAGGACCAGGTGGACTGCTGCTCCTCGGGGTAGTCGCCCCAGTCGGGCGAGGTGACCGGGTTGCAGAGGTTGAAGATCATGGGCCGGCCGGAGCTGTTGTTCCGCAGCGCCTCGGCGAACACCGTGAACGCCTCCTGCGGGTCCAGGTCGGCGGCGATGCCGCACAGGAAGTCGACCTTGACCGCGTCGTAGCCCCACTGCGCGAAGGTGTCGGCGTCGGTCTGGTAGTGGCCGCCGCTGCCCAGGCCGCACGACCCGGGGATGTACGGTCCCGCGTCGGTGTAGATGCCGGCGCGCAGGCCACGGTCGTGGATGGCGTCGGCCAGCGCGGCCATGCCGTCGGGGAACCGCTCCGGGTCGCCCTGCAGGCGGCCGTCGGCGCCGCGCGGCACGTCGGCCTGCCAGCCGCCGTCGAGCCACACGATGTCGTAGCCCGCGTCGGCCAGGCCCGACGAGACCAGAAAGTCGGCCACGTCCAGCACCTCGTCGGCGTCGAAGTCGCCGCCCAGGCCGTAGTAGGTGTTCCAGCCCAGGTAGGGCGTGGGGCTGGGACTCGACGGCGGAGGGCCGGCCACGGCGCCCGGTGCCAGGCCCGTCACGGCCAAGGCTGTCGTGAGCAGGGCGGCACTCGTTCTGGCCGCCCAGGTACGTACGGTGAACATCCGGGTCTCCTGACGTCGTCGTCGGCTCGGCGCGTGCCGAGGGGAGGGAACCTGCCCAGCAAACCCCGGGCCCTGGGCCCGGCGGAATGCAGAGGACGACGCATCCACCTGGACGATCCGACGCGGCGGGCTGGTGGGGAGAGCAGTCCGGATGGTCGGCAAAATGTCAGATGATCGGCACCCCGGACTACCGATCACCTGACATCTTGCCGACCACTCACGCCCGGGCCCGGGCACGCGCCTAGCGGTCGGGGAGGCCGCGGCGGAAGGCTGTCGGGCTGCAGGAGTGCACGCTGCGGAACTGGCGGGAGAAGTAGAACGGGTCCGGGTAGCCCACCGAGCGGGCGATGTCCGCGACCGGCAGCTCGGTGGTGATGAGCAGCTCGCACGCCCTGGCCATCCGCAGTCGTTTGACGTACTCGACCACACCGCCGCCCGTGGCCGCCCGGAAGCGCGCGGAGAAGTGGGACGTGCTCAGGCCGAACCGGCGGGCAAGTGCCGCCACCTCGACCACGGCGTCCAGGTGCGTACGCAGGTACTCCTGCGCCGCGCGGACCGGCTCGCCGCGCACGGGGCTGCCCGCGGCGGCGTCGGCGCCGATCTGGGCGAGCACCGACCAGGCCGCACCGGCGCAGCGCAGCAGGCTGGGGTAGGTCTCGTCGGTCTCAAGGGCCTCGACCACGCGTTCGAGATCGGCGACCACGCGGACCTGGTCGTGCACCTCGACCACGGCGACGTCGTCCGGTCCCGCATGCCGGGCCAGGTCGCGCTCGAACTCCTCCGCGTCCGGACCCCGGGGGTGCATCCACCAGATCGTCCATGGGTCGTCGTCGTCCGCCCAGTACTCGTGCGGCACGCCGGCGGGGATGACGAGGGCCTGAGCAGCGTCGATGCGGTGCAGACCGCCGGGCGTGCGGCACCAGCCGCGCCCGGCGACGGACACGATCACGATGGTCCCGACGGCGCCCCGCGCGCGCACCCGGCCATGGTTCGCGGCATGCGGGAAATAGCCCGCGTCGGTGACCAGCAGGCGCGAGGTGGGGCCGGCCTTCGCCGCCGCGCGGACCACGGTCGTCGGCAGCACGCGCAGGCGCTGCCCGGGGAAGCCGTCACGGATGCGCACTCCTGGAGGGTAGCCCCGCCGCCGCGCTCCTGGGAATCGTCGGATCGTCCAGGCAAGTGCATCGATACGTCGCTTCCCCGGGCGGCCCGGCGGTTCGTAGCGTCGGCCTCATGCTCGATGTGGAGTCCGTGCTCGACCTCCCCGACCGGCCCGACGACCTGGCCGGACGGGCCGCGGCCGCCTGGTCGGCGCCGCTCACCCTGACCACGTACGAGCCCCTGCCCCCGGACCGGTTCCCCGCCTACCTGGACCGGCGGGTGTACCAGGGGTCGTCCGGGCGGGTGTACCCGCTCCCGTTCCACCACCAGATCGCCGACGAGCCCCACGAGCGGCAATGGCGGGCGGTGCACCTGGAGAACGAGTGGCTGCGCATCGTGGTGCTGCCGGAGCTGGGCGGGCGCATCCACGTGGCCCGCGAGCGCGCGAGCGGCCGGGACTTCTTCTGGACCAACCCGGTGATCAAGCCGGCCCTGGTGGGCCTGGCGGGGCCGTGGGTGGCCGGCGGCGTCGAGCTCAACTGGCCGCAGCACCACCGTCCGGCCACCTACCTGCCGGTCGACGTCGAGATCGAGGAGGAGCCGGACGGCGCCGTCGTCGTCTGGTGCTCCGACCACGACCCGTTCACCCGCATGAAGGGCATGCACGGCGTGCGGCTGCGCCCCGACAGCGCCGTCCTGGAGCTGACGGTGCGGCTGTACAACCGCAGCGAGCTGCCGCAGTCGTTCCTGTGGTGGGCCAACGTGGCGGCCCGCGTGGACGACGACTACCAGTCCTTCTTCCCGCACGATGTCACGTTCGTCGCCGACCACGCGCGGCGCGCGGTCACCGCCTTCCCGCGCGCGGACCGCCCCTACTACGGCGTCGACTACCCGGCGCTCGCCGGCCGCACGCACACCGCGGCCGACGGCGCGGCCCTCACCGGCGACCGGCTCGACTGGTACCGCAACATCCCGGTGCCGACGTCGTACATGTGCCTGGCCAGCGACGAGGAGTTCTTCGGCGGGTACGACCACGCCGCCCGGCTCGGGTTCGTGCACGTGGCCGACCGCGCCATCTCGCCCGGCAAGAAGCAGTGGACCTGGGGCAACGCCCCGTTCGGCCACGCGTGGGACGCCAACCTGGCCGACGACGGTTCGCACTACGTCGAGCTGATGGCGGGCGTGTTCACGGACAACCAGCCCGACTTCGCCTACCTCGCCCCGGGCGAGACCAAGGTGTTCTCGCAGTACTGGTACCCGTTCCGCGACGTCGGCCCGGTGGACCGGGCCACCTTGGGCGCCGCCGTCCGGCTGGAGCGGTTGGGCGAAGGGGCCATGCCGGACGGCGGCGACGGGCAGGCCGCGGGGACGACGACGGCGCGCGTCGGCGTCGCCGTGCCGCGACCGCTGACCGGGGTGGAGGTGACGCTGTCGGCCGACGGTGCGGTGCTGGCGACCGAGGTCGTCGATGTCGACCCGACGCGCCCGGCGATCCTGACGCACGACGTCCCCGCCGGAACGGGCCCGCTCACCGTGATGGTGGCCCACGCGGGCCGGATCCTGGTCACGTTGGACGAGTCGGTCGGGGCCGATCGCCTTCGAGACCGAGGTTCCTTCGCTGTGGAGCCGTCCAAAGCGAAGGAACCTCGGTCTCGAAAGGGGGAGACGACGGCGGTCGGCGGTGGGTCGGCAGGCGAGCCAGCGGTCGCCGAGGAGCCGCCCGCGCCCGGGGAGGTCGCCAGCGTCGAGGAGCTGGCGCTGATCGCGGCCCACCTGGAGCTGTACCGGCACGCGACCCGCTCGCCGGAGCCCTATTGGGAGGAGGCGCTGCGCCGGGATCCCGGGCACGTGGACAGCCTGCTGGGTCTCGGCCGGCGCGCCTACAGCGCCGGCAGCCACGAGCAGGCCGCCGAGTACCTCGAACGCGCCGTCGGCCGGCTGACCCGGCTGCATCGCAGCCCGCGCGACACCACCGCGCTCTACCTGCTCGGCCTGGTCCGCGAGGCCCTCGGCGACGACGCCGGCGCGTACACCGCCTACGCGCAGGCCGCCTGGTCGCGGGCCTGGCGGGCCCCCGCCAGCTACCGCATGGCGCGCCTCGACGCGCGCGCCGGCCGGCCCGAGAGCGCCCTCGCCCGGCTCGCCGACGTGCGTCGGACCGAGCCGGAGCACCTCCAGGCGCTGGCCCTGAGCGTGGTGTGCCACCGGCTCCTCGGGCAGGACGACGCCGCTGCCGCGGTGCTGGCCGGTGCCCGCGCCCTCGACCCGCTCGACGCCTGGCTGCGGCACCTGGACGGTTTGCCCGCCAGCAACGACGCCCAGACCGTGCTCGACGTGGCGATCGAGCTCGCCGGAGTGGGGGAGCACGACGCCGCGCTGGCCTGCCTGGACGAGGCCGAGACCCGCGAGGACCACCGGCCCGCCGCGCAGACCGCCGTCCGGCCGCTGCTGGCCTATCACCGCGCGCACGTGCTGCGGCTCGCCGGCCGCACCGCCGACGCCGCCGCGGAGCGGGCCCGCGCCCGCGGCCTGGACGCCACGTGGTGCTTCCCCGGCCGCCTCGCGGACGCCGCCGTGCTGCGCGCGGCGGCCGACACCGACCCGGCCGACGCCCGCGCGCGGTCGCTGCTGGGCCACTGGACCTACGCCGCCGGACGCCGGGCCGACGCCCTCGCGCTGTGGCGGGCCGCCGTCGCGCTCGACCCGGCCGACGCCGTCGCCTGGCGGAACATCGGCCTGGGCGCCGTCAACCACGAGCGCGACCTGACCGCGGCGGCCGAGGCCTACGACCGCGCCCGCGCCGCGGCCCCGGGCGACGCCCGCCTGCTCTACGAGCGAGACCAGCTCGCGGCCCTCACGGGCGAACCTCCGGCGAACCGGCTGGCTGCCCTCCTGGCGGACCCGGCCGCAGGCAGCACGAACGATGACCATGCACTTTCTGCCAGTACGGGGTCGGTTCTGGCAGCAAGTGCATGGTCAAGTGGGTCCGGTGCCACGTCGGCCCTGGACCGCGACGATCTCGCGGTCGAGGCGCTGCACCTGATGATCACGCAGGACCGCGCGGACCAGGCCCTGGCCATTCTCGAGGGCCGTCGGCTCCACCCGTGGGAGGGCGGCGAGGGCCAGGCGCTGCTGGCCTGGGACCGCGCGCACACCCACCGGGCGCTGGACGCACTCGCGGAGGGGCGGGCGCAGGACGCCGTCGCGCACCTGCGGGCGGCCCTCGCGCCGCCGCGCAGCCTGGGTGAGGCCCGCCATCCGCTGGCCAGCACGGCGCATCTACATCTGCTGCTCGGGGATGTGCTCGCGACCGCCGGAGACGACGACGCCGTCGCCGCCTGGCACACCGCCGCCGCCCAGCGGGGCGACTTCGTCGAGATGAGCACGCAGGAGCACAGCGAGCAGACGTTCTGGACGGTCCTCGCCCTGCGCCGCACCGGCCAGCATGCGGCGGCGGCCGAGCTGACGGCGTCGCTGCGCGCGTTCCGCGACCGGTACGCCGCCGAGGTCCCGCGCGTGGACTACTTCGCGACGTCCCTGCCCGACCTCCTCCTGTTCGAGGAGGACCCGCTGCGCGTGCGCGACCGGCGCGTGCTCGTCCTGGACGCGCAGCTCGCGCTGCTGGCCGACGACACAGCGGCGGCCGAGGAGCTGCTCCGACGTCCGGCGCTCGCGGCGTCCCGGCACGCGGCCGACCTGCGCCACGCCATAGCCCGGCGCGGCGCAAAGCTGCCGCACGGACCCGACACCGCTGTCGACCCCAAGGAGGTCTCCGCATGACCAGCCTGCTCGCCGTCCCGGACCGCCCGCGCGTGGTGACCCTGTGGGACTTCACCTGGTACACGCGCACCGGCCCCGGCGAACCGTTCGAGGACCTGGACCGCGCCTTCGCGCAGGCCCGCGAGCGCGGCTACGACACCATCCGTATCTGCGCCATGCCGTTCCTGCTGTTCCGGTCCGGGCTGGACACCTCGGAGCTGGGCCTCGGCCCGCTGGGCGGCGACTACGGCCAGCGCACCCGCTGGTACGACGTGCGGCACGAGACGGTCATCGACGCCCGCGCCCACCTGCTGGAGCTGTTCCGCGCGGCCGACCGGCACGACGTCGGCGTCATCGCGTCGTCGTGGGAGTACCAGCAGTCGCCGTCGTTCGCGGCCACGCCACAGTGGTACGAGGCGCTGCACGCGGTCGATCCGGAGGAGCGCGCCGTCGTGCTCGCCGACGCGCACGCGGACCTGGTGGACCTGCTGGAGGCGGAGGGCCTGGGCCACCGGCTGCTGCTGACCGAGCTGCACAACGAGGTGCAGATCGGCTACCTCGCCGACGGGCTGGGCGTGGGCCGCGGGCCGGACGCCGTCCGCGCACTCACGCCGCGGCTGGACCGCGGCATCGCGCGGTTCCGCGAGCGGCACGCGGACCGGCCGGTCACCGTGAACTACGGCGGCGTGCCCGTGGGGGCGCTCAGCGCCATGCCCGCCGACCTCGACGCCCTGGTGGTCCACCCGTACGTGTACGGGGTGCTGCAGGAGCTGATCGACACGTTCGCCCTGCGCGGCCCCGTCGAGGCCTTCGACGATGAGAGGGCGCGCGAGCTGCTGCGCCCCGACGCCCCCGGCATCGCCGCGTGGACCGTGCCGTCGGGTCAGGAGTGGCGCATGCGGGCCACGATCATGTCCGTCCCCGAGGTGTACGTGCACGACTGGTGCGACCCGGACGCCTGGGACCGCTGGCTCTACGACCACTGGGGCGCGCACCGCGCGGCCATGTACCAGAAGCTCACCCTGTGGCTGGAGGCCGCGGCGGACGTCGCGGCGAGCCGCGGCATCCCGCTGATCCTCGGCGAGGGGTACGTGGGCTACACCCCGCTGCACGGCCGGTTCGAGGAGGGGCCGGTCGGGGCGGAGCTGTGCCGCCAGGCGATGCGGGAGGCGCGCCGGCTGGGCGCGTGGGGCGCCGTCGTGTGCTCCAATGCCGCACCGCAGCACCCCATGTGGGCCGACGTCGCGCTGCAGCGGGAGTGCGCGGCCATCCTGACGGGCGCGGACCTACCCGCGCCCGCGATCTGAGAGAGGTACCAGGTGCGCCAACGAGGGCGCACGGAGGAGGAACGAAGATGTCCGAGCGAACGATCACGCGCCGCGAGCTGCTCGCGGGCGGCATGACGCTGGGTGCGGCGAGCCTGCTGGCCGCGTGCGTCGGCACGACGGCGGGCGGTGGCGGGGGTGGCGGCGCCGCGAGCACCGGCACGGTCACGCTGCAGAACTCGATCCAGGACGCCGACCCCAAGGCCGCGCTGGAGGCGCTGGTGGAGGCCTACCCGGGCGGCGACGTCACCATGAACTCGGTGGCCACGGAACAGTTCCGGGCCCAGCTCACCAACTACCTGCGGTCGGGCGACTCGCCGGAGGTGCTGAGCTGGTACGCCGGGTCGGTGGCCCGCTCCTACGCCGAGGAGGGGCTGCTGCTCGACGTGTCGTCCCTGTGGCAGGGCGACGGCGTGTGCGCGGGCTACTCCGATGCGCTGCGCAGCCTGTCGTCGGATGCGTCCGGCAAGCAGATCTTCGTGCCCACCAGCTACTACTGGTGGGGCGTGTTCTACAAGAAGTCGGCGTTCGAGAAGTGGGGCGTCGAGGTCCCGACGTCGTGGGACGACTTCCACGCCCTGTGCGAGAACCTCAGCGGGCAGGGCATCGTGCCGCTGACGAACGGCCTGTCGTCCACGCCGTGGATGGCGTCGGGCTGGTTCGACTACCTGGACCTGCGGGTCAACGGCGCGCAGTACCACCGGGAGCTGCTGGCCGGCGAGCACGCCTTCAACGACCCAGAGGTGGTGGCCGTGATGGAGGAGTACAAGCGGCTCATCCCGTACTTCGACACGAACATGGCGTCGTACACGGCCCAGGACGCCGCCACCCCGGTGGCCCAGGACAAGTCGGCGATGTACCTCATCGGGACGTTCGTGACCACCTACTTCCCCGAGGACCAGCGCGACGACCTCGACTTCTTCTCCGTGCCGATGATCAACGACTTGGTGCCCACCGCCGAGGAGGCGCCGACCGACGGGTTCTTCGCGGCCGCCAACAGCGACAACCACCAGGGCGCGCTCGACCTGCTGAGCTACCTCGCCTCCACCGAGTCGCAGCAGCAGTACATCGAGCAGTCCAGGTCCGCGAACCTGCCCACCTCGCCCGACGTCGACACGTCCTCCTTCAGCCCGCTGGTGCAGAAGGGCATCGAGCTGCTGAACAACACCGAGGAGATCACGCAGTTCTTCAACCGCGACTCCTCCGACGCGCTCCAGGCCACCGCCGACACCGCCCTCACCAAGTTCCTTGCCGAGCCCGACTCCCTCAAGAGCATCCTCGACGAGTGGCAGACGGCGGCCGAGGGGGTCTTCGCGTCGTGAGCACGAGGCTCGCGCGCGTCCCGCTGCTCGTCTGGGTCTTCCTGCTGGTCCCGCTCGTGGTCGAGCTGCTGTGGGTGTTCTGGCCCGCCGCCAACTCGTTCTCGCTCGCCCTGACCCGGTGGGACGGGATCGGCCTGGCCGAGCCCGTGGGCCTGCAGAACTTCCGCGACCTGGCCGCCGACCCGATCTTCCTGACCGCCCTGCGCAACAACGTGATCTGGGTGTTCGGGTTCGGCGGCCTGTCCGTGGTGGGCGGGCTCGTGCTCGCGGTCACCCTGAACAAGCCGGGCCCCCTGGTGGGCCTGTACCGCAGCGCCATCTACCTGCCGATGGTCGTCTCGCTCGCCGTGAGCGGCCTGTTCTGGCGGGTCATGTACGCGCCGGAGGGGCCCATCAACGGCACGCTCGACCTGCTCGGGCTCGACGCCCTCGAACGGCAGTGGCTCGCCGACCCCGCCGTCGCGCTGTGGGCCGTGCTCATCGCGGCCGTCTGGCGGCAGGTCGGCTACATCATGGTGCTCTACCTGGCCGGCCTGAAGGGCACCGACCCGACGCTCGAGGAGGCCGCCGCCGTCGACGGCGCGGGCGCCTGGCAGCGGTTCTGGCGCATCGTCATGCCGCAGCTTCGCGGTGTGAACACCGTGGTGTTCGCCGTGACGGTGATCGACTCGCTGCGCACCTTCGACATCGTCTGGGCCATGACCCGGGGCGGGCCCTACAACGAGACCCAGCTCCTGAGCACCTACATGTTCCAGCAGGCGTTCACCACGGGGAACCTCGGCTACGCCTCGGCGATCGCCGTGGTCATCTTCGCCCTGGCGATCGGCTTCATCATCACCTACCTCGCCCGCCAGGCCCGGACGGAGGACTGACATGTCTCGACCCCGCTCCGCCCGCTCCCCGTGGCTGCACGTCGCGATGGTCCCGGTCACGCTGCTGTGGCTGAGCCCCATCGTGTTCGTGCTGTTCGTCGCGATCCGCTCCTACGACGACATCGCCGGCCGCGGCCTCGGCGCCTTCCCTGCATCGTTCAGCACGGACGGCTTCGCCACCGCCCTGACCGACGGCGGCGTGCTCCAGGCGCTCGGCAACAGCGCGATCGTGACCGTCTGGGCGGTGTTCCTGTCCCTCGCGCTGTCGTCCGTCGCGGCGTACGCGCTCAGCAGGTTCGCCATCCCCGGCCGCCGCGTCGTCCTGCTCACCATGCTGGCCGGGAACCTGCTGCCCCCGCAGATCCTGCTGGTCCCCGTCGCGTCCATCACCGAGGCCTTCGGCATCGCCGACACCCGCACCGCGCTCGTCGTGGTCCAGGTCGGGTTCGGCATCGGGTTCTACACGTTCGTGCTGCACGGCTTCATGCGCAGCCTGCCGAACGAGGTCTTCGAGGCCGCCCGGCTCGACGGCGCGGGCGCCGGCGGCATCTTCTGGCGCATCGTGCTGCCCCTGTCGCGGCCGTCGCTGGCGGCGCTCGCGGCCCTGGCCACCACATGGATCTTCAACGACCTGATCTGGGCGATGACGGTGCTGCGCACCGAGTCCAAGTTCCCGATCACCGCCGCGCTGCTCAACCTGCAGGGCGGGTACGCGAGCGCATGGAACGTGGTCGCGGCAGGATCGCTGATAGCCGCCGTCCCGACGGCGATCGTGTTCTTCATGTTCCAGAAGCAGTTCGTGTCCGGACTTCTCGTGGGGGCCAACAAGTGACGTGGACTCTCCCGACCCGCTCGGGCCGGTATGTGGTGGGCGAGGCGCCGCGCGGGGCCGGGCTGGTCGCCGTCGGCTGGGGGCCTGCGGCGGAGGAGGCCGTGCCGCCGGTGGCGGCGACGTCGTCCTTCGAGGCAGACCTCGACCTGCTGCCGCTGGAGGCGACGGCGCTCGGCACGCGCAACGTGCACGGCGCCGAGCTCGTGGTCCGGCGCGCGGACGGCCTGCGCGGCGCACGCCTCGCCCGCTCGGGCGAGGTGACCCTCGGCCGGGACGACGACGGCGCGACGCACCTCGTCTGTCCGCTGGCCGACGAGGTGCTGGGCCTCGGCGTGATCTTGCGCATCCGCACCCACCCCGGCCACGACGTCGTCGAGAAGTGGGCGGAGCTGCGGAATGACTCCGCGCTGCCGGTCGAGCTGCTGCGGGCGTGGGGTGGGGCGTTCACGATCCCGGTCCCTGGCGGTGCGGCCGCGGGGCCGGCGGCGTCGGTCGGGGTGCTCGGTGGTGCGTGGTCGCGGGAGTTCACGCCGTTCGAGGTGACGTTCGGGGCGGGGACTCTCAGTATCGGCAGCCGCCAGGGCATCACGTCGCACACCTATGCGCCTGTGGTGAGCCTGGTGCCCCAGGGCGTCGGGTCCGTTGCTGCCGAGAGCGGCGACGTCGGGGACGGCGTTGCCGGGCGTGGAGCGGCCGAGACTCGCGGGACGGGCGCCGCCGGCGTTCCCGGGCCTGGAGCGGCCGAGAGTAGCGGGACTGGCGCGCCCGGCTCCGGCGTGCGCTACGGCGTGGCGCTCGGCTACAGCGGCTCGTGGCGGATGGCGCTCGACGCCGTGCCCTTCGCCGACCACATCCGAATAGCCGCCGGCCCGGACGACGAGTCCGGGATCCTCACGCTCGCGCCGGGCGAGTCGCTGACGACGCCGGTGCTGGCCGGGGTGCGCGTCGAGGGCGACGCCGACGACCTGGCCCAGGCCTGGCACGCCTACCAGGCGACGCTGGCTCGCACGCGTGGCCCCGAGCACCGGCCGGTGGTCTACAACTCGTGGTTCGCCACCGCCTTCGACGTCCGCGTGGAGCACCAGCTCCGGCTCGCCGAGGCCGCCACCCAGGTGGGCGCGGAGGTGTTCGTGGTCGACGACGGCTGGTTCCGCGGGCGTACCAGCGACGCCGCGGCGCTGGGCGACTGGGAGGCGGACACCGACCGGATCCCCGGCGGGCTCGGGCCGTTGGCCGAGGGCGTGGCGAAGCTCGGCCTGCGGTTCGGCCTGTGGATCGAGCCCGAAGCCGTCAGCCCCGACAGCGACCTCTACCGCGCGCACCCCGAATGGGCGCACCAGGTGGCCGGGCGCCCGCTGGAGACCCTGCGCAACCAGTACGTGCTCGACCTGGGGCAGGAGCCGGTCGAGGAGTGGGTGCTCGGCACGCTGCGCAGGCTCCTGCGCGAGACGGACATCACCTACCTCAAGTGGGACATGAACCGCTCCATCGCCGACGGCGGGCGCAGCGCCCAGGGTGGCGACGACTGGTCCTGGCGGCATACGCAGGCCTACTACCGGATCCTGGACGCCCTGCGTGCGGAGTTCCCTCACGTGACCGTCGAGGCGTGCGCGGGTGGCGGCGGCCGGATCGACCACGCGGTGCTCGCGCGGACCGACGTCGTCTGGCCCAGCGACGAGACCGGGCCGCGCGACCGCCTGGCGATCCAGCACGGGTTCCTGGGCGTGCTGCCCGCGTGGACCATGAGCTCGTGGGTCACCGACCTGCCCGACCTGCTCGACCGCGACCGGTCGGGCGAGCCGGTCAGCCTCGAGTTCCGGTTCGTGGTGGCGATGGCGGGGGTGCTCGGCATCGGCGCGGATCTGCTGGCCTGGGACGCGGCGACGCGAGAGCGCGCGGCGTCGCTCGTGGACCTGTACCGCTCGATCCGGCCCGTCGTGCACACGGGGCGGGTCCGGCGGCACGGGGCGCCCGGGGATCCGGCGTGCGCGGTGCAGTACACGGGTTTCGGTGGGGCGGGCTCTAACGGCGCGAACTCGAGCGACGTGGGCTCGGGCGGTGCTGGTCGGGGTGGTGCTGATTGGGGTGGTGCTGATTGGGGCGAGGCGGGCCCGGGCGACGCGGCGGACACCGTGGTGGTGCTCGCGTGGCGACGGCCGGACGCCGGTGACCTGACGGTGCATCTGCGCGACCTCGACCCCGACGCGCGGTACCGGGTGCGCGGCAGCGACGCCGTGCGGACCGGCAAGGAGCTGGACCGCGACGGGCTGGTGGTGCCGTGGACGCGGCGGGACTGCGACGTCGTGATCCTGGACCGGATGTGACCGAGCCGGGTGGGGCCGGGCCTGTGATGGAGCCGGCCGGGACTGGGCCTGTGATGGAGCCGACCGGGGCCGGGCCCGTGGCTGAGCCGGGCCGAACGGAGCCCGTGATAGGGCCGGATGGAACAGGGCTTGTGATCGGGCCGGGGTGGAGCGGGGCTTGTGACACGGCCGGGTGACGCCCGCCGAGGAGAGGCGCGGCCGCTCTCCGTCCGGACCGACCTGTCCCACGGCGGGCGTTGGACCTCGCTGGCGACCCCCGAGCGCGAGTGGCTGTGGCACAACCCGGTGATCTCCTCCGCTGCGCGCGCCGCGGTGGTTCCCGGCGACCCGTTCGTCGACGCGGGCGGCGTCGAGGAGTGCTTCCCCACGATCAACGGCCCGAGCGACCACGGCGAAGTGTGGTCGCGTCCGTGGGCGGTCGATCCCGCGGGCACGCGGACGGATCCGAGCGAACATGGTGCCGCTTCCAGCAGCGGCCACGGTGGCCCCCGCGGCGGCCACGTCGGTTCGGACAGCGACCACGTTGGCTCGGACGGCGACCATGTCGACTCGGACAGCGGCCACGCCGGCTCCCGCGGTGACCATGTCGCCTCGGGCAGCGACCACGGTGCCAGTTCCGGCAGTGGCCCCGGCACAGGAACCGTCGCGCAAGTCCAGGCCGCTGGCCTCACCCTCGACCGTCGGCTGACCGCGCACGACGGCGTGGTCCGCGCGGCCTACACGATCAGCGGCGAGCCTGGCACGGGCCTCCTGCACGCGGTGCACATGCTGTTGGACGTGGGGCCCGGCGCACACCTGGAAGTCCCGGGCCGACCGGACGTGCTGGTGGTCGAGTGGCCGGAGCCGGGCGTGACGACGTCCACCACCTGGCCCGACGGCGGGGGAGTGCCGCTCGACGTCCTGGGACCCGACGACGGGACCGCCCGGTGCGCCGTCGTCGCGACCGACCAGGTCGACGTCGTGGACGGAACCGACCGACTCTCGCTCCGCTGGGGCGTCGAGCACGGGTACGCGGCGCCGGTGTCCCTGGTCGTGTGGCGCAACCTGGGCGGTTGGCCCGACGGCGCGCCGTACCGCTCGATCGGCGTCGAACCGCTGCTCGGTGCCGAGACGAACCGGGACCGCACCAACCCGGCACAGCTCGCCCACCTGAACAGCTCCGGCCGGATCGGTTGGTGGCTGGAGGCCCGGGCGGGCACAAGACAGCAGTGATCGCCCCAGATGTCCAGGGCATTCTGGGGGGCATTCTGGCTCGGCGTGAACGGTCGACCGACCGGAGAACCTCAGAAGGGTGGGTCGTCGGGGCGGCCTGAGTTGGTGGGCCCGGCCGGTGCCGTTCCGGCCTCAGCGGTGGTGTACTGCCGTGGCAGGCGTCGGCCGGTCAAGGCTTGGAGGGTGAGGTCGTAGCTCGTGTCCGGGTCGACCTCGTTGATCTCGATGTGGGTGTCCAGCACGGTGGGCAGGCGGACGTGCGTGCGTCCGGTAGGGGTGGTCCAGGTGGTGATCCCGGTTGTGGGGTCACGCATGGCGCCCCAGCCCGCGTGGGTCTTGAGCAGATGATGCTTGCGACACAGAGGTTGCAGGTTCTGTGCGCGGGTCTGGCCCGGCGTCCCGGGAAGGAGTGTCGCAGGATCGAGGTCGTGATCGAACGGCACGATGTGATCCAGGTCGTTCCACTCTGCCGGGGAGTCGCACGTCAGGAAGGTGCAGGTCTCGTCGCGGGCTCGCACGGCCGCGCCCAGGACCCGTCCGGGCCGGTAGGTGGCGGTGGAATAGTCGGTCAGGATCCCCGTGACGGGGTCGGTGACGAGGCGTTGCCAGGTCGCATCCTGGGCGATCAGGCGAGCCGTCTCGGCCGGGACCGGCCCGAACCCCGCCAGGTTCCCCGGCCCGTCGTCCAAGCCGAGCAGGACGCTGGCCGGGACGGTGACCCGCACGACCGGCCGGGTCGGGGTGATCCGCACCATCTGCACCGTCTCCTGCACGGCCTGCTGAACGAGGGGCGCTTGACCGCCACACGTACACACGGGTGCACCAGGTTCATCCGCCACGTCGGTTGCGGAAGTCGCAGCAGTAGCCGCAGCAGAGCCGGTGCTCGTCTCCGCGTCCGTCCCCGTCGTGGTGTCGGGGGCCACGCAGGCGTCGGTGAATCGGTCACCGGGCAGGAGACGGCCTGTGACGATCCCGGTCAGGGAGTCGGCACGGAGCTGTCCGAGGGTGCGGTCCTCGCCCGTGACATGCCGCAACTGGTGGGCCATGTCGTCCACCACACCCCAGACCGCCGCCGCATCCGCGGCAGGGAGGTAGGCCGTCAACCAGCCCATGTCGTTGTCGGCACGGTCGATCTGGACGTTACGGTGCTGCGCGGCGGCCTGGGCGGTCTCCCCCGATCCGTGGCGGTCTTTGGCGAAGGCGAGCATCCGGGTCTGTAGCCATTTCCAGGTCCGGCGGGGTGCTTGGGGCAGGTACCGGGTGATCGCCTCGGCCCGCTCGGCCACCGTGAGCTGGGCTGCGGAGCGCAGCAGGGTGTGTGCCTTGCGGACATCGATCCGCCCGGTCTCCAGCGCACGGATCACGGTGGGGTGGTCTGCCCCGGACTCGGCCCGGACCACGACCTCCGTGGCCTCCGTCTCGGTCACCACGAGCTCGCCGGTGACCTGCCCGACCAGGCTGTTGTGCGCCAGTGGGTGGGTCTCCCGGGCCGCGCGTTCGGCCACGACGCGGGCTTGGATTCCTGCGGCCCAGGACTGCAACCGCCCACACGCCAGCACAAGGTCACCCAGGGCATCGTCGGGCAGGTCGGAAAGCGCGCCGGTGTCCGGGTCGGTTGCTTCGGCGACCACCCGCGCCAGGCCCATGCCCGGCAGGCCCACCAGTGCCTGCTGCAATGTCTCCACCGGCCACAACGCGACCGGTATCACGTCCGGTGGCCACTCGGGCATCGAGTCCAGCCAGGCAGGCACCTCCGGCAACCCCTCGGTCCCACCCACCGGCACACCCTTGTCCACCCAGCCGACCGGCACACGGCCGTCCAGCACACCGTCAGGCAGCACACCGTCCGACAGCACACCGTCCGACAGCACACCGTCCGACACCGCGCCGTCGGACAGTTCGCCGTTGGACGGCGTATCGGGAGCCGTCACGTCGTCCGCGGACCGGCGTGCCGACGCCTGGTCAGGCGCGGCCACGGCGGCGGAGACCGGGTCCTGGAGGACCACACGGTCTAGGCCTTGATACCGCTGCTCGTCACGCACACTGACACCTCCTTCCAGGCCATACCAGATCGAACACTCCCATTACTGAGGACGCTTGTTCTACTCTATCGCCCACCACTGACATCCACCCGACCGCCCGCCAACCGCCAAGGACCCCAGCCCCACCAACCGCCGCCAAGCCACCAAGGGCCTCGCGAACCTGCCGAAAAACCCCCGACGGAAGCGTGTGCCCAGCCATCGACGAATTCGTTCGCACCAAAATCTTCCACTGTAAGAATTTCTGGGTACGATCGACCCCGGTACTCGGGGGTGCGGCCGCGACGGGTTGGCCGGGTCGAGTGCGTGTCGAACGAAGGAGTTCCCATGCCGGTCACATCCGTACAGCTCTACTCGGTCCGAGACGCGGTCGCCGAGGACCTGCCCGGCGCCGTCGCGCGCCTGGCCGAGCTCGGGCTCGAGCACGTCGAGCCGTACGCGTTCCACCTGCGCACCCAGGAGTACCGGCAGGCGTTCGCCGCGGCGGGCGTGACGGCGCCCTCCGGACATGCCCCGGTGCTCCAGGCAGACGATCCGGAAGCGATCTTCGACGCGGCGGTGGCCCTCGGGATGACCACGGTGATCGACCCGTTCGTGCCCGCCGAACGCTGGCAGACCGCCGAGCAGGTGGCCGAGCTCGCCGATCGCGTGAACGCGCTGGCGGCCCTCGCCACCGAGCGCGGCCTGGAGTTCGGCTACCACAACCACGCCTGGGAGCTGAGCACCCGCATCGAGGGCCGGCACGCGCTGGAGGTGTTCGTGGGGCACCTGGCGCCCGAGGTGGTGCTGGAGGTCGACACGTACTGGACCGGTGTCGGCGGTGCCGACACCCCCGCGCTGCTCGCCGCGCTGGGCGACCGCGTGCGCCTCATCCACGTCAAGGACGGCACGCTCGACGGCGACGTGAGCAGGCAGCAGCCGGCCGGTGCGGGCGACGTAGGTGTCGGCGCGGTGCTGGCCGCCGCGCCTCAGGCGACCCGCGTGATCGAGTTCGACGCCTACGCCGGGGACGTGTTCGCGGGCATCGCGCAGTCGCTGGCCTGGCTGCGGGAGAACGACCGATGAGCGGCGCCGCCACAGAGCGGCCCGCGGGCGTCGGCCTCATCGGCGCGGGCAACATCTCCAACCAGTACCTGGAGAACCTGACCCGGTTCCCCGACGTCGACGTGCGGTTCGTCGCCGACCTCGACCTCGCCCGCGCCGCCGCGCAGGCCCAGCAGTACGGCGTGCCAGCCTCCGGCACCGTGGACGAGCTGCTGACCCGCGACGACATCGACGTCGTCGTCAACCTCACCGTCCCGGCCGTGCACACCGACGCCGGGCACCGCATCCTGGCCGCGGGGAAGCACGTGTGGAGCGAGAAGCCGCTCGCCCTCGACCGGGCCGCGGCGTCCGCCCTGCTGGCCGACGCCGCGGCGCGCGGCCTGCGGGTCGCGTGCGCGCCCGACACGGTGCTGGGACCGGGCATCCAGACCGCGCTCCGGGCGATCGCGCGCGGCGACATCGGGGAGCCGCTGACCGCGACCACGATGTTCCATGTGCCCGGCCCGGAGTCGTGGCACCCGAACCCCGACTTCCTGTTCGCGCTCGGCGGCGGCCCGCTGCTCGACATGGGTCCGTACTACGTGACCACGCTCGTGCACGTCTTCGGCTCGGCCACCCGGGTCCAGGCCGTGGCCTCGACCTCCCGCCCCACCCGCACGATCGGCAGCGGTCCGCGGGCCGGCGAGGTGTTCGACGTGCTCGTCCCGACGCACCACGCCGCCCTGATCGAGTTCGGCGCGGGCCGCTCGGCGCAGTCGACGTTCTCGTTCCAGCACGCGCTGCCCCGCAACGGGTTCGTGGAGGTCAACGGCACGGAGGGCACCATAGTGCTGCCGGACCCGAACAGGTTCGACGGCGACTCGCTCCTGTGGCGGTACGGCCTGGACGAGCCGACGACGCTCCCCGCCAAGGGCTCCGAGTCCGGGCGCGGCGCCGGCGTGGTCGACCTGGTGCGCTCGCTCCGTGACGGCGGCACCGAGCGCGCGTCGGGGGCTGTCGCCGCGCACGTCCTGGACATCCTGCTCAGCGTGCAGGACGCCGCCGCGGCCGGCCAGGCGGTCGAGCTCGCCTCCTCGGTGGAGCCGGTCGAGCCGCTGCCGGAGGGCTGGGACCCCGCCGTCGCGACCGCGCCCTAACCGGCGGCGCCCGAGCCGGCCGCGCTCCGCTCGGCCCCCGGCAGGAGCCGTTCCAGCAGCTCCAGCGAACGGCGAACGTCGACGGCGTCGGGGTCGAGCAGCCACTGGAGCTGCAGGCCGTCCGAGGCGGCGGCGACCAGCGCGGCGGCGTCGTCCGGGTCGACGTCGGCGGCTATCGCGCCGGACCGCTGCCCCGCCCGGACCCGCTCCGCCAGGTCGGACCGCACCCGGCGGAACCGCGCCCGGACGAACTCGCGCGTCGCCGGGTGCTGCCGCCCCTGGAGCGCGTCGGTGGTCAGCGTCGCGTACAGCTCGACCAGCCCGGGGATCGAGCGGTTCCGCTCCGCGCTCCGCTCCATCAGCGCGACGGCGGAGACCGCCTCCGGCGCCGACCGCTCGCGCACCGTGTCCTCGTGCGCGCGGTAGACCTCGACGAGCAGCTCGTCGCGGTTGGCGAAGTAGTACCGCAGCGCGGCGTGCGAGACGCCGATCGCCTCGCCGATGGCCCGCAGCGAGGCCCCGACGCCGCGCGTTGCGAACAGCTCGATGGCGCTCGACAGGATCTGCGCGCGCCGCTCCGGACCCTTCCGGTAGGACCGTTCGTGGGTGACCGCGTCGCCGTTCGCCATGGACGCCATGGTACGAAGGCGCCTTTGCAGTGGCCGAGTGGTCAGGCCCCGAACGCCTCCAGCGCCACGGGCTGCCACTCGCGCCAGGTGCGCAGGCGCTCGGCGTAGATCTCCTCGACGTCGGCCAGCGGCTTGCCGAGGAAGACGTGCAGCGGCGGCCGCTCGGCGTCGGCGATCCGGAGCAGCGCCGCGCGCGTCGCGTGCGGGTCCCCGAGCTCGAACTGCGGGGCCGTGGCCACGTGCACGTCCGCGTAGTCCGGGTGCTCGTCGCTCACGTGCAGGCCCGGGCCGAACCCGGTGGCGTAGGGACCTGGCTCGACGTTGGTGATGTGGATGCCGAACGCGGCGACCTCCTGCGCGAGCGCCTCGGAGATGCCCTCCACCGCCCACTTGGACGCGTGGTAGGCGCCGAACCCCGGGTAGGCGCGGATGCCGCCCTCGCTCGTGACCTGGAGGATCCTGCCCGACCGCTGCGCGCGCAGGACCGGCAGCACGGCCTGCGTGACCCAGACGGCGCCGAAGAAGTTGGTCTCGAGCTGCGCGCGCAGCTCCTGCTCGGTCAGCTCCTCGACCATGCCGACGTGCCCGTACCCCGCGTTGTTCACGACGACGTCGAGCCGGCCGAACCGTTCGACGGTACGCGCGACGGCGTCGAGCACGGCGGACCGGTCGGTGACGTCGAGGGCGAGCGGCAGGACGGCGTCGCCGTACTTGCTGACCAGCGGCTCCAGGGCGGTGACGTCGCGGGCGGTGGCGGCGACGTGGTCGCCGCGTTCGAGGGCGGCCTCAGCCCATTCGCGGCCGAGGCCCGTGGATGTTCCGGTGATGAACCATGTGGTGTGCATGTCTTCATCGTGCGGCGGTGCGTCCCATTCCGCCAGCGACTCTTTCGCACGCGAGACATGACGTGACCGCATGGCTCATGATGGGCGCATGGCTGAGCTCACCGTGACGGCGCTGCGGGTCGTGCACGCCGTCGTCGCCACCGGCTCGTTCACCGCGGCGGCCGACCTGCTCGGGTACACGCAGTCCGCCGTCTCGCGCCAGGTGGCCGCGGCAGAGGCCGCGGCGGGCGTGCCGCTGTTCGTGCGCGGTGCGCGCGGCGTGGCGTCCACCCCGGCCGGCGGCGCGGTGGCACGCCGCGCGGCGGCCGCGCTGACCGAGATCGACGCCGTGGGCACGGACCTCGCGGGCCTGGGCGACCGGCTCGCCGGCCGCGTGGTCCTCGGCGCGTTCCCCACGGCGACGTGGGTCCTCGCGCCCCGCGCGGTCGCGGCGGTCCGACGGCGGCACCCGGGCCTGACGGTCGACCTCCAGGAGGCCTCGACGCCCGCCCAGCTCCGCCAGCTCAGGGCGGGCCGCCTCGACGTCGCCGTCATCGGCATGGGCGCCGACCTGCCCGCCTACGACCTGACCGGGCTGCGCCGCGACCACCTCGTGGACGGCCGGTCGCTCGTGGCGGTGGCGCAGGACCACCGCTTCGCCGGACGCGCGCAGGTGTCCGTGACGGAACTCGCCGACGAGAACTGGGTGGTCGGCAAGGGCCTGCGCGGCGACCCGCAGTTCGGCGCCTGGCCCACCCTGCTCCAGCCGCGCGTCGCCTATGCGGTCCGCGAGTGGCACGCGCGCCTCGGCCTGGTCGCCGCAGGGCTGGGCATCACCACCGTGCCCGAGATCGGCGCCGGGGGCCTGCCCGCCGACGTCGTCACGGTGCGCGTGGCCGACCCCGCCTGGCTCGGCCGGGCCGCGGTCGCCGTGACCCGCCCGGAGCGCACCGCCGGCGTGGAGGCGGTGGTCGCGGCGCTCCGGGACCTCGCGCAGGAGCTGCGCTGAGCCGACGGCGCAGGTCCGCTACTGTCGCGGCATGGCGACGAGCGCGGAGGATCCCTGGTCGGCCGTCGCCGACGACTGGGGACGGTACTGGGGCACCTTCGCGCGGCCCGTGTGGGAGCCGCTGCTGCGCACCGCGCGGATCGGGCGCGGCACGCGGGTGCTCGACGTCGGCTGCGGTAGCGGCGAGCTGATCGAGCACCTCCAGGACCGCGGCGCCCGGCCCAGCGGCGTGGACCCGGCGTCCCGCATGGTCGAGCTAGCCCGGGCGCGCGCCGTCGGCGCCGACGTGCGGCGCGGCGACTTCGAGCGGCTCCCGTTCGACGACGGCGTCTTCGACGCGCTGCTCGCCGTCAACGCCTTCCAGTTCGCCGAGGACCAGGAGCGCGCGCTGGCCGAGGCGGGCCGCGTGCTGGTGCCGGGCGGCGCCGTCGGCCTCGCCGGGTGGGCCGACCGGACGCGGAACGACCTGGACGCGATCAACAGCGCGCTCGCCGAGGCCGACGGCGAGGAGCCGCCCGAGGACGGCCCGCTGCGCCTGGAGGGCGGGCTCGCCGACGTGCTGCGCGGCGCCGGCTGGGACGTGCTCGGCGACGGCGTGGTGCCCGTGCCGTGGACCGCGCGCGGCGACGGCGACCTGGTGCGCGGGATCCTCTTCGGCGAGGCCGCCCCGACGGTCGCCGACCTCGCGCCCGTGGTGCTCGATGCCGCCGCGCCGTACCGCAGGCCGGACGGCAGCTACCGGCTCATGAACGCCTTCCGCTGGGCGGTGGGGCGGCGGCCCGAGCGCTGACCGCCCCGCTCACGACTCGTGCGCGCGCCCGGTGACGTCGATGACCACCTTGCCCAGGGCGTGGCCCTCGCCGTGGAAGGCCAGCGCCTGGGGCACCTCCTCCAGCGGGTACGTGCGGTCGATGTGGATGTCCACCTGCCCGGCCAGGCACCGGTCGGCGAGCGGCTCGAAGTGCTTGGGGCCCAGTCGCACCACGAGGATGCCGATCCGGCGGCCGGTCAGCAGGCCGGTGACGGTGCCGAGGGAGAGGATCTCCAGCAGCGTCCGCACCGGCCCGCCGACGCACAGATAGCGGCCGCGCCGCGCCAGCGCGCGGTGGTAGGCGAACACGGACCGGTGGGCGACGAGGTCGAGCACCAGGTCGTACGGACCGGTCCGGGTGAAGTCCTCGGTGCGGTAGTCGATCACGCGGTCGGCCCCGAGGGAGCGCATCCAGTCGAGCTTGTCCGCGTTGTCGACGCCGGTCACGTGGGCGCCGGTGCGCTTGGCGAGCTGGATCGCGAAGGAGCCCGAGCCGCCGCCGGCGCCGTTGATCAGCACGCGGCTTCCCGGGCCCGCGGCGGCGGTGCCCTGGAGCGCGATCGCTGCCGCCTGCGGCAGCGTCGAGGCCTGGGCGAACGTCAGCCCCGCGGGCTTGTGCGCGAGCGCCGACTCGGGCGCGACGGCCTGCTCGGCGAACCCGCCCAGCAGCGTGAGGTTGTCGCCGTACACGGCGTCGCCGGGCCGGAACCGGGTGACCTCCGCGCCGACGGCGGTGACCCGCCCGGCGATGTCAGAGCCCAGCACCCGGCGGCTGGGCCCGCGCATCCCGCCGAACCGTGCGTAGAGCGGCGTCCCGTGCAGGGTCTCCCAGTCCGAGAGGTTGATCGACGTCGCAAGGACCTCGACCAGCACCTGGTCCGGACCCGGGGTCGGGACGGGCAGCTCCTCGACCCGCAGCACGTCCGGTGGCCCGTACTCGTCGTAGACGACTGCCCGCATCCCGCATCTCCCGTCGAAGCCCTCTGTGACCTGCACGTCTGACACGTCGGTGCCTGGTCTACACGGTCCGGTTCGGGGCGACAAGGGGTTGAGACAAGGGGTTGAGACACTCCGAGCTTCTTGAGAATGGTTATCATCTGATCGCGGCGGGCCGAGGTCGCCGTCGGACCACGAGCGAACCGGAGGAGGCGCGATGAGCGCGAGCGGGCGCGTCCCCGTGGTGACGCTGACCGGGCACCTCGGTGCCGGCAAGACGACCCTGCTCAACCACCTGCTGCAGCAGCCCGGCGCGCGGGTGGGCGTGGTGGTCAACGACTTCGGCGACGTCAACGTCGACGCGGGCCTCGTCACCGGCCAGATCGACGAGCCGGCGTCGATCGCGGGCGGCTGCCTGTGCTGTCTGCCCGACGCCGGCGGCCTCGACGCAGCGCTCGACAGGCTCACCCACCCGCGGCTGGGGCTGGACGTCGTGATCGTCGAGGCCAGCGGCATCGCCGACCCGGTGACGCTGTCCCGGCTGATCCGGTTCAGCGGGGTCGAGCGGGTGCGGCCCGGGGGAGTGGTCGACGTCGTCGACGCCGTCGAGCATTTCGGCACCGTCGACCACGGGGGCGAGCCACCCGCGCGGTACTCGGTGACGTCGCTCGTCGTCGTGAACAAGACCGACCGCCTGCTGGACGGCGAGCGCGAGGCGACGCTCGCGCGGATCGAGGCGCGGGTGCGCTCGCGGAACCCGGCGGCGCAGGTGGTGCGCACCTCGCACGGGCGCGTCGACCCGGCGCTGGTCTACGACGCCGCGTCCGCCGAGGACCCGCCCGACGAGCTCCCGCTGGCCGCCCTCCTGCGCGACGGCCGCCAGCACGACCACGAGCATGCGGACGCCGTCACGGTGGCTGCGCCCGGGCCGGTCAGCCCCGGGCGGCTGGTCGACCTGCTGGAGGATCCGCCTGCCGGTGCGTACCGGATCAAGGGGCGCGTCGTGGTCGACACCGGGCGGAGCCTGCGGGGTTACGTCGTCAACGTCGTGGGGCGTTCGGTGCATGTGATGAGTGGTGGGCGAGGGACGGGTGGCGTGCCCAGGGTCGGCGGGGCGCCCGGGGTCGGCGGATCGCTGGGGGTCGGCAGTGCCGGCGGTACGGCCGGCGAGCTCGTGGCGATCGGCATGCACCTCGACGTCGAGCAGGTGCGGAAACGGCTGGACCGGGCGCTGACGCCGTCCGCCGGACCGGACGCCGCCGGCTTCGCCCGCCTCCAGCGATACAGGCGGCTCAGCGCCTGAGCTAGTCGATAGGCGCAGCGCGGGGAGGAAGGTCCGCCTCGAGAACGGTCTTAGGCACCGAATTTGGCCCGAGCCGGTGCCTCAAGCCGTTCTCACGGCGGACCTTTGGCCAACCCCCTGCGATCATGGCCAGCGCCCGTGATCAGAAGTTGAAGTCGCCGATCCCGCTCCCGTAGGTGGGTGGTTCCTCGTCGCCCTCAGCGGCCCACGCGTCCCAGAGCGCCGACGACGCGGCGTAGGCCGCCACCGTGCCGAGAATCGCGGTGCCGACGGCGGCGTCGAGCGCGGTGCCGGTCGGATCGGTTCCGGCCGGGTCCGTGCCGAGCAGCCTCGCGAGCGTGCCGGGCCGGCGTGACTCGGCACGGGATACAGACCGGGCCAGCGCCGCCGCGGAGGCGTCGGCGGGGCGCTCGTCGGCGCTCGCGGCAGCGGTGAGCTGCTCGAAGACGGCGTCACGCTGCTCGGGGCTCAACCGCGCGAACGCCTCGGCGTGCACCCCCTCGACAGCAGCCGGCGGGGCCGATGCGAGCATTCGCTCATAGCGGTCCAGCGCGTGGGCACCGACGGCGTCCGCCGGCGCCGTCCGCTCGGACTGGCCGGACCGACGACGCGCGAGGCGATCAAACAGGCTCATCACGGCCTCCTGCGGGCGAGCCGGCGGCGGGTGCGTCGGCGGCGGGAACTATGCGGTACCCCTGTTCCGCGAGGGTGCGGGCCATGTGCGCGGCGTACCACTGCGGCCAGTCCTCGTCGTACACACCGCCCAGGTCTTCCTTCTCGTGCACGCCGTGCGCGGCGGCGGCCTGCTTGAGCAGGTCGAGCAGGATCTCGCCGGACCGTGGCTCCATCGTGGTCTCCTCGTGCGTCCCCATGTCGGTCTCCGCCGGGCCCGGTGGGTTCAGCGACCGGGGAGGCGGTCGACGACCTGCTGGAGCACCCACTCGTTGCCGTCGGGGTCGGCGAACGACGCGAACGAGGCGTAGCTCGTGTGCTCGGGATGCGGGCCGGGGACACGGTGCGCCGTGCCGGCCCAGTGGAAGACGCCGTCCTCGTCGTGCCAGACCTCGCTGATGTCAGCGCCCCGCTCGGCGAGCTCCGCGCGCGCCGCGGCGATGTCCGTCACCACGAGGTGCAGACCGCGCACCGACCCCGGGGCGGCGTCGGTGAGGTGCTCGCCGAAGATGATCGACGCGGCCGAGCCGGGCGGCGTGAGCTGCACGACACGCAGGCCGCGCTCGGTGGTGAAGTCGGCGTCGTGCCGCCAGCCGAGGCCCGCGTAGAAGGCCTTGGCGCGGTCCACGTCCGAGACGGGCAGGACGACTACCTCGAGCTTGAGCTTCATGGTGCTCTCCGATCCTGGATGCTGATGTAACCACCTTGAGTGGTTACTGCGATGGCAGGAACTGTGGCACAGGTCGTGTAACCCGTCAAACTGGTTACGAGGCTTGTGCGTCACACTGGTCACCGGTCAGAATGGTTACGTGAACCACGCCTTCCCCTGCGGCACGCTCGCGCTCGACTTCCTCGGCACGCTGCGCGCCCGCCGCAACCCGGTCCCCACCGAGAAGCTCGGCACGCCCGAGCTCCTCGACGACTGGTTCGTCGAGTCGGGCATGTTCGACGCCGCCCCGCGCGCCGACGAGGCCGACCTGGCGGCAGCCGTGGAGCTGCGCGAGTCGATCTACGCGCTCGTCGAAGAACGGCTCGGCGGTCGCGCCGCCCTCGCGGCCCTCGCCGACCCCGGCGCTCCGGAGGCGCCCGCCGCGCCCGCCGACCCCGATGCACTCGCGGCGGCCGTCGCCGTGCTGAACCGGCACGCCGCGGAGCCGCCCGTCGTCGTCGCGCTGGGCCTCGACCAGGCAGGCGACGTCGGCGCCGCCGTCACCCGCCGCACCGGTACGGCCGCGCAGGGGCTCGCGGCCGTCGCGCGCGAGGCCGTCGAGATCCTCGGCGGCCCCGACGCCGCGCTGCTGCGCGAGTGCGGCCGCCCCGAGTGCACCCAGGTCTACCTGGACCGCTCCCGCGGCCACCGGCGCGAGTGGTGCGCCATGCGCACCTGCGGCAACCGGGTCAAGGTCTCGGCCTACCGCTCCCGCCACCGCACCGCCCCGGCGACGACGCCGACTGGCGCCTGACCGGATGTGCGCTTCTACCCAGCCATTGGGCCCGGAATCGACGTTGATTTTGGGCCCAATCGCTGGGTAGAGCCCGCATCGGCGGGCCTGGGTCGCTTGACGCCTTGTCCGGCGCGGTGCAACACTGGCCGGCATCACAGGAAACGTTTCCAGTTCGCCCATGGCGCCGAGCTGGAAACGTTTCCAGATGCCCCAAGACCTCACGACGAAGTGGAGCGACAGTGTCGTCATCACGCGCCACCCTCATCCAGGTGGCCGAGCGTGCCGGGGTGTCGCTCGCCTCCACGTCGCGGGCGCTGCACGGCACCGGCGCCAGCTCAGCGATGGTCGAAAGAGTCCGCGCCGCGGCCGAGGAGCTCGGCTACAGCCCGGACGCGATCGGCCGGTCGCTGCGGATGAAGCGGACCTTCCAGGTCGCGTTCGCGGTCGCCGACATCGGCAACCCGGTCTACGTCGAGATGCTCACCGCTATCCACGAGGTGCTGGCGCCGCACGGGTACCGCGTGGTCGTCATGTCGACTGGCCACACCGTCGCCTCCACGGTGGACCTGGTCCGCAGCCTGGGCAGCGGGTTCGTGGACGGCCTGATCGTCAGCCCGCTGCGCACCGACGACGCGCTCGTGGACGCCATCAAGCAGGCGCCCGTGCCCGTCGTCGTGATCGGCCGCTCGCTGGACCAGCACGGCATCGACTCCGTCTCCACGGACTCGGCAGCGGGGCTCGGCCAGGCGGTCGCCCACCTCGTGGAGATCGGCCGACGCCGGATCGGGTTCGTCAACGGTCCCCTCGACACCACGCCGGGCGCCGCCCGCCAGCGCGGTTTCGACGCCGCGACCAGCGGGCCCGCGTTCGCCGGGGACCACGCCGAGACCGAGCGGGCCGAGGACTTCACCGTCGCCGCCGGCCTCGACGCCGCCCGCCGCCTGCTCTCCCGCACCCCCGCGGCCGCCCCGTTCGACGCCGTCGTGGCCGCGAACGACCTGCTCGCGATCGGCGTCATCCGGGCCGCCGGCGAGCTCGGGCTGTCGGTGCCCGGCGCGCTCGCCGTCACCGGCATGGACGACACCGAGATCGGCCGCGTCTTCCAGCCGAGCCTGACCAGCGTCTCGCTCGGCTCGGCCGAGCGTGGTCGCGCGGCGGCCCGGCTCGTCCTGGACCGGGTCGGCGACGGCGTGGAGCCCGCCCAGCAGATCGCCATCGGACCGCACCTCGTCGTGCGTGAGTCCACGGCCCCGCACGCGGCCGACGGCGCCGTCGGCCCGCCCGCTGCGAAGGAGAAGAACGCACGATGACCGTCGACACCCCGTCCCGGCCGCGCTTGGCGGCCCGCGCCCCGAGCGGCCTGGACCGTGCCCGACGGCGCGAGGCCGCCGCGCTCGTGATGCCGTCCCTGCTGCCGATCCTCGTGCTGTCGGTGGCGCCGCTGCTGATGGGCGTGCTCCTGGCGTTCACCGACGCGGAGCTCGTCCGCCGTCCCGACTACCAGTTCGTGGGCGTCGACAACTTCGTGCGGCTGGCGGGCAACTCGTTCTTCTGGGACTCGTTCCGTATCGGCATGGTGTGGGCCGTCGCGGTGACCGTGCTCCAGCTCGTGGCCGCCCTCGGGCTCGCGCTGCTGCTCAACTCAGGGCTGCGGCTACAGGGGCTCACGCGCGTGCTGGCGCTGATCCCGTGGGCGATGCCGCCCGTCGTCGTCGCGATCATGTGGCGGATGATCTACTCGCCCAACGCGGGGCCGCTCAACGCGTTCCTCGGCTCGCTGGGTCTGCCGGACGACGTCAACTGGCTCGCCGACTTCGCCACGGCGCTGCCCGCCGTCATCGTCGTCGGTGTCTGGGTGGGCATGCCGCAGACCACGGTGACGCTGCTCGCCGGGCTGCAGCAGATCCCCGGCGAGCTGCACGAGGCCGCCGCCATGGACGGCGCAGGGGCGTGGCGGCGGTTCACCGCCGTCACGCTGCCGAGCCTTCGGCCCATCGTCGCGTCGATCACGTCGCTCAACTTCATCTGGAACTTCAACTCGTTCTCCCTGGTCTACGTGCTGACCGAGGGCGGGCCAGGGGGCCGCACCATGCTGCCGATGCTGTTCACGTACCTGGAGGCGTTCAAGAACCGCAACATCGGGTACGCGGCCGCGATGGGCGTCGTGCTGGTCGTGGTGGTCGTCGCGCTCCTCGCCCTCTACCTGCGGTCGCAGCTTCGCGACGACCGCGCCGAGAAGAAGGGCTGAGCCGATGCGCGCACTCGTCCGCCCCGCCCAGTACGTGGCGCTGGCCGCCTACATCCTCTTCCTCGGCTTCCCGCTGCTGTGGCTCATCTCGGCGTCGGTGAAGTCGTCCGCGGAGCTCAACTCGCTCGTCGTGAGCCTGCTGCCGCAGGAGTGGCACTGGGCGAACTACGCCGAGGCGCTCGCCCGGCAGGGCCTGGTGCCGTCGGCGGCGAACAGCGCGATCGTCGCGCTGGCGTCCACGGCCCTGGTCATCCTGATCGCGCTGCCCGCGTCCTACGTGCTGGCGCGGCTCAAGGGGGCGATCCGCGCGGCCGGCGTCGGCTGGATCCTGGTGAGCCAGGTGTTCCCCGTGATCCTCGTGGTGCTGCCCCTGTTCCTGGTGCTGCGCACCATCGGGCTCACCGACAGCCTCGTTGGACTGATCCTCGTGCACACCACGTACACGCTGCCGTTCGCGCTGTGGATGCTGCAGGGCTACGTCGCCGCCATCCCCGTGGACCTGGAGGAGGCGGGGGCGATGGACGGCGGCAGCCGCCTGGTGGTGCTGCGCCGGATCGTCTTCCCGCTGCTCGCGCCCGGCGTCGTCGCCACGGCGATGTTCAGCTTCGTCTCGTCGTGGAACGAGTTCTTCTTCGCGCTCGTGCTGCTCCAGTCGCCCGAGAACTACACCCTGCCCATCACGCTGTCGACGTTCATCGGCGGCGAGGGCAAGGTCGCGCTCGGCCCGCTCGCCGCCGGCTCCGTGCTTGCGGCGATCCCCAGCATCGTCTTCTTCTCGATCATGCAGAAGAAGCTCACCGGCGGCCTCATGGCCGGGGCGGTCAAGGGATGACCGCCCACATCCATCGGAAAGGTAGATCCATGAAGTCTCGTGGAGTGTTCATCGCCGCATGCCTCACGACCACCACCCTGCTGCTCGCCGCCTGCGGGAGCGGGGACTCCGGTGACGACGGCCCGGTGACCCTCAAGTTCCAGGCCCTGTCCGACCAGCCCGCTGCCATCGCGGCGACCGAGTCGATCGTCGCCGACTGGAACGAGGCCAACCCCGACGTCCAGGTCGAGATCGTCCCGGCCGGCTGGGACGGCGTCTACGACAAGCTCATCACCCAGTTCAACGGGGGCGCCGCGCCCGACATCATCCACTACGAGGCCGCGAGCATCGTGTCCTTCGCCCGCGACGGCTACCTCGCGGACCTCACCGACCTCATGTCCCAGGAGCGCCGTGCCGACATCCCCGAGGGCATCCTCGACTCGGTCACCGTCGACGACCAGGTGATCGCCTACCCGACCGAGCTGCAGTCGTACGTGGTCTTCGCCAACCGCACGCTCCTGGAGGACGCCGGCGTCCAGATCCCGACCGGCGACACCATGACGTGGGACGAGCTGCGCGAGATCGCGCAGGCCACCACGAAGGGCGACGTCTACGGCCTCGGCTGGGGTCTGTCCAGTCCGACGGCGGCGTTCATGTCACTGGCCCCCGGGTTCGGCGGCACCTACCTGGAGGGTACGGGCGAGGGCGCCACGCTGACCATCGGCGAGGGCGAGATGGCCCTGCCCGAGCTGGTGCACCAGATGGCGTACGAGGACGAGTCGATCCTGCCCGTGACCATGACGCAGTCGGGTTCCGAGGCCATCGCGTCGTTCTACGCCGGGCAGACGGCGATGACCGTGCAGGGCTCCTACCAGGCCGCGAACATCGCCAAGGACGCCCCCGAGGGCTTCGACTGGGTGGCGCTGCCGCCGCTGGCCGGCCCGGAGGGTCCGCAGCAGGCCGCCAACCCGCAGACGCTGTCGGTCAACATCGACTCCGAGCACGTCGAGGAGTCGGCCGAGTTCATCGAGTTCTTCACGCAGACGGAGCACCTCGCGGCGCTCAACGAGGCGGACGCGCTGATCCCGGCGACGACGTCGGCGCAGGAGGCCCTGACGGAGAAGCTGGCCGACGAGAACGGCTGGAGCACGATCCTGGCCGGAGGCCAGAACTTCGTCTCGGCCCCGTACCTGTTCGCCGACTCCTACGCGCAGTGGAAGGACACGGTGGCGACGCCGGCCTACCAGCGGTACCTCGCGGAGGAGACCGACGAGTCGGAGCTCGCCGAGCAGCTCACGAGCGGCTGGGACGAGATCACGCAGTGACAGATCCCGCAGTGACGACGGAACGACGAGGGAGCGTAGCGTGAGCTGGTTGGAGGACCGGTCGGTGGCCGTGATCACCGGGGCCGCCGTGGGGGATGCCCTCGGCGGCGCCACCGAGGGCTGGACGCCCGAGCAGATCGAGGACCGGCACGGGGGCCGCGTCCGCGGCGTCGTCGGGCCCTGGTACCCGAACTGGCAGGACGCGCGCCCCATCGCGCCCTACCACAAGGGCGACGGGCACATCACCGACGACACCCTCATGACCAGGGCGCTGGTCGAGGTGTACGCGAAGCGGCGCGCGCACCTCGACGCGTACGCGATGGCCGAGGACCTGGTGCCGCTCATGATCGGCGAGCCGCGCTGGATCCCCGAGCTGGAGTCGACGGCGCTGCTGCTCCAGCGTGTGTTCCTCGCGGAGAAGTGGCTGGTCACCAGGCTGCACTACGGCCACGTCGACCCGCGCGAGGCGGGCGTCGGCAACGTCGTCAACTGCGGGGCCGCCATGTACATCCCGCCGGTCGGGCTGGTGAACGCGGGTGACCCGCGGGCCGCCTACGCGGAGGCGATCGACCTGACCGGCGCGCACCAGTCGAGCTACGGCCGGGAGGCGGCGGGCGTGTTCGCGGCGATGGTCGCGGCGTCCGTCGCCCCCGGCGCCACGCTCGACGGCGTGGTCGCCGCGGCGCTCGACGTCGCGCACGACGGGACGGCCGCTGCGCTGCGCGCCGTCGTCGACGCGGTCTCCGGCTGGCCGGCGGCGCCGGTGAACGACGACGAGGAGCGCCGGCTCGCGCGCCTCGTGCGCGAGGTGGTGGCCCCCTACGACTCGGTGGGCCCGGAGTACCGGCAGATGTCGCTGGACGCGCGCCGCCCCTCGCGCACCAAGTCCATCGAGGAGCTGCCCGTAGCGCTGGGGCTCCTGCTCGGGCACCGCGGCGACTACCGTGGCGCCGTGCTGGCCGCCGTGAACTACGGGCGCGACGCCGACTCGATAGCCGTGATGGCGGGGGCGATCGCCGCGGGGCTCGGCGGGAGCGCCGTCGTGCCCACCGAATGGCTCGACCAGGTCGAGGCGGCCAGCAAGATGGACGTCCGGGAGACCGGGCGGCTCATGGCGGGCGCGGCGACCGACATCCTGCGCGCCGACCGGGAGCGGGCGCTCGCCCGGCTCGCGGCCCTGGACGCCGTCGCCCCGGTGCCGGCGGGTGAGTCCGCGTGAGGCTGACCTGGGCCCAGCCGGAGGACCTGCTCGCGCACGAGCTGGTGCAGTCGGCTCACGAGGGCAAGGACGTCGCGGACGTGCGCGACCGCTGGGTGGCGGCGGGCGGCGATCCGACGGCGGCGGTGAGCGGGGCCGGGCCGGTTCCGGCGTCGCCTGAGCTTCGCGCGCTGGCCCGTGAGCTGCTGGACGAGCTGGCGGCGCGGCCCGCGCCGTCGGCGCCCGGCGAGCCCGATACCTGGGTGGGGACGGAGGCCCTGCTGCCGCCCGCGCCCGACCTGCCGCGCCGTCCGGCCGACCCCGACCCGGAGGCGGCGTACGCGGCCCGGGTGGCCGGCGCCTGGACCGGCCGCGCCGCGGGCTGCCTGCTCGGCAAGCCCGTGGAGAAGATCCCGCGCGAGGGTATCGAGGAGATCCTCCGCGCGACCGGCCGCTGGCCGCTGCGCCGGTACTTCACGGCCGTGGGCCTGCCCGACGACGTCGCGCAGCGCTGGCCGTGGAACCGCCGGTCGGCGCCGACGTCGCTGGAGGAGAACATCGACGGGATGCCGGAGGACGACGACCTCAACTACCCGATCCTCGCCCTCACGCTCCTTGAGCGGCACGGCCGCGGGTTCACCACCGACGACGTCGCGCAGCTCTGGCTCGACAGCCTGCCCGCCGGGCGCACCTTCACGGCCGAGCGCGCCGCGTACCGGAACATCCTGGACGCGCGGGCCGAGACCGCGACGCACCACAACCCGTTCCGGGAGTGGATCGGGGCCCTGATCCGGACCGACGTGCTCGGCTGGGTCTCGCCCGGCGACGTGCGCGGGGCGGCCCGGCTCGCCTGGGCCGACGCGCGGCTCAGCCACACCCGCAACGGGGTGTACGGGGCGGCGTGGGCGGCGGCGCTCGCCGCAGCGGCGATGGTGGCCGACGGCGTGGAGCGGGTGCTCGACGCCGCGGACGCCGTCGTGCCGCCGGGGAGCCGGCTGGCCGCCGCGGTGCGTCTGGGCCGCGCCCTGGGCCGGGACTGCGACGGGAGCGAGGCCGGCGTGCGGGCCGGGCTGGACCGGATCCACGCCGAATACGGGCACCTGCACTGGGTGCACGTGCTGAACAACGCGGCGGTCATCGCCTTCGCGCTGAGCGCGGGCCGGGGCGAGTTCGGGCCCTCGGTCTCGATAGCGGTCACCGCCGGGTGGGACACCGACTCGGCGGCCGCGACCGTGGGCGGGGTGGTGGGGGCGCTGCGCGGTGCCGACGGTATCGGGGAGCAGTGGACCGCGCCGCTGGACGGCCGGATCGCGACCTCCCTGCCGGGCGGGGAGCAGCGCATCGCCGACCTCGTGACGCGGACCGTCGCGCTGGCGGTCGCGGCCGGCGCGTCCGGGACGGAGGCTGGGGCATGAGCACGGGACGCGTGGTGGTCGTCGGGTCGGCGAACGTCGACCTCGTGGTCGACGTGCCCAGGCACCCCGCGGGCGGCGAGACGATCCTCGGCGGCGACCTGCGTCGCACGCCGGGCGGCAAGGGCGCCAACCAGGCGGTCGCCGCGGCGCGGGCCGGGGGCGCCGAGACGACGTTCGTGGGCGCGCTCGGCCGGGACGAGTCGGCCGAACTGCTGCTCGCCTCGCTGGACGGCGCCGGCGTGCGGACCGACACCGTCGACCGGGTCGAGAACCCGACCGGCACCGCCCTGATCACCGTCTCGCCCGACGGTGAGAACACCATAGTCGTGGCGCCGGGGGCCAACTCGTGCGTGCGCATCGGGGCGCCGCAGGCCCGCCGGATCGCGGCCGCCGACGTCGTCCTCGCGCAGCTCGAGATCCCGCTCGACGCCGTGGTGGCCGCGGCGCGGGCGCGGCGGGAGGGGGCGCTCTTTGTGCTCAACGCGGCGCCGTCGCGGGAGTTGACGGAGGAGCTGTGGGGGCAGATCGACGTGCTGGTGGTGAACGAGCATGAGGCGGCGGACCTGGTGAGGGGACTGGCGGGGTCTGGTGCGGTTGGGGGCGATGACGCGGCGAGCGCTGGTGGTGCAGACGACGGTGCGGCGGATGGCGGCGGGGACCGTGCTGCAGCGGGTGCCGGTGGCGCGGGCAGCGGCGCGTCCGAGGCCCCGTCGCCTGAGGCCGCGACCCCCGAGCACCTCGCGAACGTGCTGCTGGAGCGCGTGCCCGCCGTCGTCGTGACGCTCGGTGCCCAGGGCAGCCTCGTGGCGCAACGCGGTCGGCCGAGCGTTCGGGTGCCCGCCGCTCACGTCCGAGTGGTTGACACAACCGGCGCAGGTGACACGTACTGCGGCGTGCTGGCCGCGGCCCTCGCCCGCGGTACCGGGCTGGCCGACGCCGCCCGTGTGGCCGGGGCCGCCGGGGCGCTCGCGGTCACACGGCCGGGCGCGCAGGATGCCGTGCCGGCGGCCGCCGACGTCGCCGCGTTGGCCAAGAACCTGGCTGAGGGGCGCCCGGACCAAGCCGAGGGGCCGTCGGCCGAGAACCTGGCCGAAGGGCCGTCCGAACGGATCGAGGACCCGGCCAAGCCGCCGTCGGACCTGGCCGAGCAAGCAGGAGAGACCGCATGACCTACACCTTCGACCCCCTCGTCCCGCGCCCGATCGACCGGCCGGCCGAGGTCGCCGTCGGGCCGCTGAGCGCGGAGCGGAGCGAGGCCCTGGACGAGGCGAAGATCTTCGCCGGCCCGGCGGATCCGGCCGACCGCCCGGCGTGGCGCGAGATGCTGCGCGCCTGGCGGGCCGACGCGCGCGAGCGCCACAATTACACCGGTGCCGCCTACGCGCGGCCCGAGGCCGCCTGGGCGGCGCGGGCGCACACCGTGGCGCAGGTCTGGCTCTGGGACGAGCTGCTCTACTCGTTCGAGGAGGGTCGCTTCACGCCGGAGCGGTTCCTCGCGGACGCGGCGGAGCGGTTCGGCGGGCTCGACGCCGTCGTGCTGTGGCATGCCTACCCGGTGATCGGGCTGGACGACCGCAACCAGTGGGACTTCTACCGCGACGTCCCGGGCCTGGGCGGCCTGGTGGAGCGGCTGCACGCGGCGGGCCTGCACGTGTTCGTCGACTACAACCCGTGGGACGTCGGCACGCGGCGCGGCGCCGACGACGTCACCGAGCTGGCGACGGTGGTCGCGGAGCTCGGAGCGGACGGCGTCTTCCTGGACACCCTGAAGAAGGCCGAGCCCGAGCTGGTCGCCCGGCTGGAGGAGGCGCGCCCCGGCATCGTGCTGGAGGGCGAGTCGAAGCTGCCGGTCGAGCGGATCGAGGACCACTCGTCGTCGTGGGCGCAGTTCTTCGCCGACTCGCCGGTACCCGGCGTGCTGCGCGCGCACTGGTACGAGCGGCGGCACATGCAGCACCACGTGCGGCGCTGGCACCGCGACCACTCCGCGGAGCTGCAGTCGGCGTGGCTCAACGGGGTCGGCGTCATGGTGTGGGAGGTCGTGTTCGGGGCGTGGGTCGGGTGGTCCCGGCGCGACGCCGCGACCGTGCGGCGGATGGTGACGGTCCAGCGCGCCGTCGGCGACCTGCTGCTCGACGGCGCGTGGACGCCCCTGGCCCCGCTGGCCGACGAGGCCGAGGCCGCGGGGGTGTACGCGTCGCGGTGGGAGCTGGACGGAGTGACGCTGTGGACGCTGGTGAACCGGGGCGAGACGGACTACGGGGGGCCGGTGTTGGCGGCGGATGCGCCGGAACGGGCGGCCGGCCGGCTGATCGCACTTACGGGGTCTCGTTCTGGCGATGTGTCGGACGAACAGGTCACCGGGGTGACCGTGGCTGACAGGTCTGGCGGGTCTGGTGCGGCCGGCGGGTCTGGCGCGCCGAGTGCGGCGGACGTCGTCGTCCCCGGCCGAGGCATCGCCGCGCTCCTGCACGTGGCGGCCGGCGCTGAGGAGCCAGCGTGGCTGCCGAGCATGCTCAGGACCCTCGCGGACCTACCCCACGACGCCGACGCACGGTTTCCGCACCGGCTCGCGCGCCGCGGTGGCCCGACGGCATCGTCGACCACGCCGTCGGCCAACCCGTCAGATACACCGGCCACGGAGGCGGCCCACGCATCTGACAGTTCAGGGCTGACGGGTGCACCCGGGGACTCCGACGTCGTCGTCCTCCCCCAAGGCCCCTACGTGCTGACCGTGCGCTACCGCGCGCGGGAGACCGGGATGTACCAGGGCGCACCGTACGTGGACGAGTGGAAGCCGCTCGCCCCGCGCCTGCACGACGCGCGGACGCTCCAGCGCGACGGCGTGCTCGCCGCGCCGGTCGCGGTCGCGACGGCCGAGGTGACCAACGCGCAGTTCGCGGAGTTCCTCGATGCGACCGGCTACGCCCCGCGCGAGGCGCACCGGTTCCTCGCGCACTGGGCCGACGGCCGCCCCGCCGTCGGCACGGAGGGGGAGCCCGTGACGTTCGTCGACCTCGACGACGCCCGCGCGTACTGCGCCTGGCGCGGCGGACGGCTGCCCACCGAGGACGAGTGGCAGCTCGCGGGCGAGGCGCGTCCGGCAGCGTTCGGGCCCGGTCGGCCGGGGCCCGCCGTGTGGAACTGGACCGAGAGCGAGCACAGCGATGGCCGCACGCGGTTCGTGATGCTCAAGGGCGGCGGCGACTACCGCGCGGAGGGCTCCGAGTGGTACGTCGAGGGCGGGCGGCACGCGCCGGACTACTCGGTGAAGCTGCTGCTCCCGGGGCTCGGGCTGGCCCGGAGCGCGTCCGTCGGGTTCCGGTGCGCGTGGGACCTGGCCGCGGACGCCGCCGTCGGCCCGGAGGTGACGCCGTGACGGTCTCACGCGACCCGGCCGACGGCGCCCTGGCGGGCCTGCGCGTCGTGGACGCGTCCACGCTGTTCGCGGGGCCGATGGCGGCGATGCACCTGGGTGACCTCGGGGCCGACGTCGTCAAGGTGGAGCATCCGGCCAAGCCCGACCCGTCGCGCACGCACGGGGCCGCGAAGGACGGCGTCAACCTCTGGTGGAAGACGCTGGGGCGCAACAAGCGCGCCGTCACCGCGAACCTCGGCTCGCCGGGCGGGCGCGAGGTGTTCCTGGCGCTCGCGGAGCGCGCGGACGTGGTGATCGAGAACTTCCGGCCCGGCACGCTCGAACGCTGGGGCCTCGGCTACGAGGAGCTGTCGGCGCGCAACCCGCGCCTCGTGCTGGCCCGGGTCTCGGGCTTCGGCCAGACCGGGCCGTACCGCACGCGCCCGGGATTCGGCACGCTCGCCGAGGCGATGAGCGGGTTCGCGGCGATGACCGGCGAACCCGACGGCCCGCCCACCCTGCCGCCCTTCGGCCTTGCCGACGGCGTCGCGTCGCTCGCCACCGCGTTCGCGATCATGGCCGCGCTGTCGGCGCGTGAGCGCACCGGCCGCGGGCAGGTCGTGGACACCGCGATCGTGGAGCCGATCCTCGCGATGCTCGGGCCCCAGATCACGCGCTGGGACCAGCTCCGCACCGTGCAGCCCCGCACGGGCAACCGATCCAGCAACAACGCGCCGCGCAACACCTACCGCACCAGCGACGGGCACTGGGTGGCGGTGTCGACGTCGGCGCAGTCGATCGCCGAGCGAGTGATGCGGCTGGTGGGGCGGCCCGAGCTGGTGGACGAGCCGTGGTTCGCGCGCGGCGTCGACCGGGCGCGGCACGCCGACGAGCTGGACTCCGCCGTGGGCGGATGGATTGGGCGTCACACGCGGGCGGAAGTGGTGGCCGCGTTCGAGGAGGCACAGGCCGCGGTCGCGCCGGTGTACGACGCGCGGGACATCGTCGAGGACCCCCAGTTCCGGGCGCTCGGGACCATCCACGAGATCGATGACCCGGAGCTCGGGCCGATGCTGATGCAGGGGCCGCTGTTCCGGCTCTCGGAGCACGACGGCGTCATCCAGTTCACGGGGCGGGAGCACGGTGCGGACACGGATGAGGTGTTGGGGGAGTTGGGGTTCTCGCCGGAGCGGGTGGCGGAGCTGCGGGGGGAGGGGGCGGTATGACGGGCCGTGGGACGGGTGCCGGAGCGGGGCGTGCGCTAGGTAGTGCGGCGCGCGCCGGAGGGGCCGCGGGGCCGGGCGGTCCGCTGCTGACGCTGCTGTACGTGCCGGCCGACCGGCCCGACCGGGTGGCCAAGGCCCTGTCCTCCGCGGCGGACGCCGTGCTGGTGGACCTGGAGGACGCCGTCGCGCCGTCGCGCAAGGGGGAGGCGCGCGAGAACGTGGCGCGGCTTCTCGCGGGTTTGTCCGACGGCGGGGATGCCGGCTCGGCCGGTGAACTGACTGCTGGTCGGGCCGCTGGGTCCTTCGAGAGTGTGGACGTGGGGGCTCTCCGAGATTCGGCTGCTGGGGCCTTCCGGGGTTCGACCGGTGAGGCGCTCGGGCACCTGGCCGCTGGAATCGTGCAAGTGCGGATCAATCACGGCAGCACGCCGTGGCACGCCGCCGACGTCGCGATGCTCGCGGAACTGCCGTCCGCCGTCGGTGCGCGGATCCCCAAGGTGGAGACGGTCGAGGAGGTGCGGGCGCTTGCCGCGGCGCTGCCGGGGCGGGCGCTGCACCTGCTGGTCGAGTCGGCGCTCGGTGTCGAGCGCGCTTTCGAGCTGGCGACGGCGTCGCCGCAGGTCGCCTCGATCGGGTTGGGGGAGGCGGACCTGCGCTCCGACCTGCGGGTCGACGCCGACGACGGGCTGCTCTGGGCGCGAAGCCGTGTGGTGGTCGCCGCGCGGGCGGCGGGGCTGGTGCCGCCGGTGATGTCGGCGTACACGAACGTGCGCGACCTGGATGGGCTGGCGGCGTCGTGCCGGGTGGGCCGCGCGCTCGGCTTCAGCGGGCGGACGGCGATCCACCCCGGGCAGCTCGACACGATCCGCGCGGCCTTCCTGCCGTCGGCCGAGGAGGTCGCCGCGGCGCGGGAGGTGCTGGCGCGGGTCGGTGCTGCCGCGACGCAGGGCGTCGGTGCCGTGGCGCTGGAGGACGGGACTTTCCTCGACGTGGCGATGGTGGAGCGGGCGCGGTGGGTGGTGGAGCTGGCGAGGCGTGGGACGCGGTCGCGCTGAGGTGACTTCAGGGTGATCTGAGGGCGAGAAGTGGGAAGGCGCCATGCACCGCGACCTAGTTTCGGAATGCACCTTCCTTGTTCACGCAATCGAGGCAAAGGAGCCTGTCATGCGAGTCGCGCCCTACCACTCGACCAACCCGTCCGACCCCGACGTGCACCACGTTCACGACAACTGCCCCAGTGGGCAGCAGATTCCTCCGCGCAACCGGCGCGGTGGGACCAACGGCTGGCCGCTCTGCGGTCATTGCAGGGACATGTGAGCCGGCTGCGGAGAGGCGGGGTCTGCCGTCGCCTCTCCGCAGCGTCGTCGGTATTGGTGAGGGCAAGGCAGCCGAGATGGGCCTTGTCTTGAGGTGTGGCTTGGGTTGCGACGGCCGACCGCTTGGCGCGAGGCCAGCGGGCAGTCTGGGAGTAAGTTCGCCCGTTCTGCTCTTGGCAGATGTGGGTTGTTTCGTCGAGCGAGTCGAACACGTGTGCGATAGATTGATGTCATGACGCGAACCGGTAAGGCATTCACCAGGGCAGGCGACCCGCCTGCTCAGCCGGTGCTGCCCCGGAGCGGCACAAGGCTTCCTACGGTCGCCAATGTCGTTGATGTGGCGGGTGTGCGGGCTATGCGTGAGCGGTTGGCGGGCATGATTTTGCCGGGTGCCTCTGACATCGGTGCTGATGGTGTGCCGGACACTGCTTCCACTGCTTCCACTGCTTCCATGGGTCCGGCGGTGTCGCGGGAGGTGCAGGCGGAGTGGGTGGACCTGTTGGGTGAGCTGGAGGCGGTGAAGAATGCGGTGACGGCGACGCAGGCGAGGTTGGCTGTGGCGCTGGAGGAGGCGACGCGTGCTGAGGAGGCTCGGCAGGGTGTCCGGGCGGAGCGGCGTGGTCGTGGTGTGCCGAACCAGGTGGGTGCGGCTCTGCGGTGCAGCCCGCACGCCGGCGCCTCGTTTCTGAGCACGGCCCGGGTATGGGTCACCGGTATGCCGCACACGTTCGAGGCGTTGCGGGCGGGTGTGCTCTCGCAGTGGCGGGCGACGTTGTTGGTGCGGGAGACGTCGCACCTGTCGGTCGAGCACCGCGCCCAGATCGACGAGCAGGTGTGTGGTCCGGCGAACCTGGGGGCGCTGGCGCGGATGGGGACGCGGCGTCTGGTGGCCCGGGTCAAGGAACTGGCGGCACAGTTGGATGTGCGCGCGTGTGTGAACCGGAACGCCAAGGCCGTCTCGGAGCGTGGGGTGTCGGTGCGTCCGGCTCCGGATCTGATGGTGTATCTGACCGCTCTGGTGCCGATGCAGCAAGGGGTCCAGGCTTACGCGCAGCTCAAAGCCCACGCTGAGACGCTGAAGGCTGCGGGTGATGGGCGGGGGACCGGGCAGATCATGGCCGACACGTTGGTCGAGCGCGTCACCGGACGCCAGCCCGGACAGGCGGACGGGGTGCCGGTCACGATCAATCTGCTGGTCTCCGACCAGACCCTCCTCGCCGGTAGTGACCACCAGCCCATCGACCGGCCCGGGGAGGACCGGCCCGGGGAGGACCGGTTAGGTAGCTGCCAGCCTGGTGGTGACCGGCCTGGTGGTGAGGAGCCGGGTGTGGTGGTGGAAGGCACCCCGGCGGGTGCGGGTGTCGTGCCAGCCCCGGTGGCTCGGAACCTGGTTGCGCATGCGATCGATGCGGATGCGGCGTGGTTGCGGTCGATCTACGTCGACCCCCGTGGTCGCCTGCTGGCCACGACCTCCACGTCACGGTTCCACCCACAAGGCTTGGCAGCGTTGTTGCGCGCCCGCGAGCAGGGGATCTGTGCCACCCCGTGGTGTGACGCCCCGGTCCGGCACCTGGACCACATCACCCCACACGCGCAGGGTGGGGTGACGAGCCTGGACAACGGGCAAGGGTTGTGTGCCCGGTGCAACCATGCCAAGCAGGCACCCGGCTGGTCGCAGAAGACGACCCAGGTAGGCGGCCGGCACGCGGTCGAGACGATCACCCCGACGGGGCACACGTATGCCTTCGTCGCGCCCACACCACCCGCACCGGTAAGGGTCGGTGACGTGACACCGTTCGGGAGCGGTGGCACGACCGCTGACCGTCACATTGGTCCGGTCCGTGACCGTGCCGCCGCACCGACCCAGAACACCGCCCCGGCAACCGAGGACACCGCCCCGGCGACCCCGGGTTGGACCCCGGCGGTCGGCATGAGCGGACCCCGCAACGGACGCATCCCACGCAGCCGATACTCCATCGGCTGCCACACCCACCGAGACCGGGGCACCATCGCCTACCGGCCCCCCGGACGGCGTGAGCCGGCCCGTCCCAGGTATCTGCGGCGGTCCCGACCCGATCTCGTGTGGGCACATACGCCCATCTCACCGGGGCGTGTACGCCAATAAGTCCGCCACCGCCACGAGCTGACGCTCGGCGGTCAAGGCCCCGGCGGTACCGGTGGCGCTGACCCAGCGCCAGCGGCGAATGCCGATGCCCCCTGCCGCGGATGAACAGGGGGCCACGCTAAGGTGACGCCGTGCACCACCCCGGAGATCCTGGCCTCGTTCCTGAGCCTGCGTCGACGCAGGTCTCGGGCGGTTCGGTCCTGCTTCCGGACGGCGCGCGGGTCATGAGCGACCCGGCCCTGCGGCCCGCGGCGCGGTGGTGGCGCCGGGTCACAGAGGAAGCCTTCGGCATCGACCTGGTGCCGTCAACCACGGCGGGCAGTCCGGTTCTCGGCGGGCCAGGTCCGGGCGGTCTCGCTTCGGGCGGGACGGCTCCAGGAAGCCCTGCTCCCAGTAGCCCGGCTTCCGGCGGTCTTGCCTCTGGCGGCTCATCTTCCGCCGTTCCTGCTTCCAGTGGCCTCGACCAAGGCAGCCCGTCGCCCAGCAGCCCAACCCCCGGTGCTCCGTCACCCACCGACGTCGTCTTCGCTCTGGCCACCGACCTGCCCCCCGAGGGCTACCGGATCGAGGTGCGCCCGACGTCGTCGGCCGGCGCGGTGTCAAGAACCCCAGCGCACGGCGGAACCGTGCGCGTCGAGGCAGCGGACCTCGCCGGCGCGCACGCCGCCGCCCAGACCCTGCGCCAGCTCGCCGGCCCCGCGGCCTTCCGCCGCAGCCCTTCGGGCCACCACCGCAGTGTCCCCGAGCTCCAGGTTCCTGTCGTGAAGATCGAGGACCACCCCAGGTTCACCTGGCGCGGCATGCTGCTCGACGTCGCCCGCCACTTCCTGCCCAAGCACGACGTGCTGCGGTTCATCGACCTCGCCGCCGCCCACCGGCTCAACGTGCTCCAGCTCCACCTCACGGACGACCAGGGCTGGCGCGTGCAGGTCCACCGCTACCCGGAGCTGACGCGGACCGGCGCGTGGCGCAGCGAGTCCACCGTCGGCACCTGGCGCACCGGCGCACGGGACGGCCGCCCCCACGGCGGCTTCTACACGCAGGACGACCTGCGCGAGATCGTCGCCTTCGCCCGCGACCGGGGCATCACCGTGATCCCGGAGATCGACGTGCCCGGTCACGTCGAGGCCGCCGTCGCCGCCTACCCCGAGCTCGGGACGCGCAAGGACCGTCGGGGCGTGCGCACCACGTGGGGCATCAGCCAGGACGTGCTCGACCCGTCCGAGGGATCGCTCGCGTTCTTCCGGCACGTGCTGGACGAGGTGCTGGACGTCTTCGACACACCCTGGATCGGTCTCGGCGGCGACGAGGTGCCGCCCACGCTCTGGCGCGAGTCACCACACATCGTCGAGCGCGCCAGGACGCTCGGCCTGCTCGGGTCCGACGGCGTCCCCGACGTCGCGCAGCTCCACGGCTGGTTCGTCGCCCGCCTGGCGCAGCACGTGTCCGACGCCGGCCGCCGCGCCGTCGTCTGGGACGAGGCCGTGTCGCCGCTGCTGCCGCGCGACGTGATCGTGACGTCCTGGCGCGGGTACGCCCAGGGCGCCGCAGCGCTCGCGGCGGGGTACGACGTCGTCATGGCGCCCGAGCAGGCCGTCTACCTGGACCATCGTGCCGGGGAGCATCCCGCGGAGCCGATCCCGGTCGGGTTTCTGCGGACGGTCGAGGACGTGTACGCCTTCGAGCCGCTCCCGGCCGCCTTGGCCATCCCCGAGACCACCGGTGCGGCGACGGGCCGGCTGCTCGGCGCGCAGGCCCAGGTCTGGACCGAGCACCTCGACAGCGCCCGGCGCGTCGACTACGCGACCTTCCCGCGGCTCGCGGCCTTCGCCGAGGTCGCCTGGTCGCCGCGCGCGGACCGGGAGCCGGGTTCGCCCGCGTCGAAGGAGTTCGTCGAGCGTCTGGAGCGGCATCACCTGCCGCGGCTGGACGCCTACGGCGTCGAGTACCGTCCGCTCGCCGGACCGCACCCCTGGCAGACCCGTCCCGGCGTCGAGGGCTACCCGCGCGACCTGGCGGCGGAGACCGCCGTCGGCGGCTGGGCCGGCCTGGGCGGCTGGCGGGAGGACGGCGGCGTGGAGAACGACGCGTGACCCCGTGTCGTTGACGGGCCGCATCGCACGGCAGGATGGTCTGGTGCAACGCATCGACGACCCTGAGTTCTCCTGGCCCCTGCTGACCCTCGACGAGGCCGCGCTGGACCACAACATCGCCACCGTCGCGGGGGTGTTCGCCGCAGCGGGCGTCGAGCACGCGCCGCACGTGAAGACGCACATGTCCCGCGAGATCTGGCAGCGGCAGGCCGCCGCCGGCGCGTGGGGCACCTCCGTGGCGACGCCCGCGCAGCTCCGGACGGCGCTCGGCTGGGCCGTCCCGGGCGCCGCGCGCCGCGCCTTCCTGGCGAACGAGCTGGTCGACCCCCGCGAGATCGCGTGGCTCCGCAAGGCCCTCACCGACGGCACCGCCGACGAGGTCTGGGTCTACGTGGACTCCGCGCGCGGCGTCGACCTGCTCGCCGACGGCTTCGCGCACGCCGCGCCCGAGGCCGTCGAGCGGCTGGGTGTGCTCGTCGAGCTCGGCGTCCCCGGCGGCCGCACCGGCGTACGCACCGTGTCCGACGTCGTGGCGCTCGCCGGCCGGGTGCACGACGCCGGGCTGCGGCTGGTCGGCGTCGCCGGCTACGAGGGGTCGGTGGCGGGCGGCAGCAGCACCGACGAGCTGACCGCCGTCGGGCAGTGGTGCGATGCGCTGCGGGAATCCGGGGCCCGGATCGCGGGCCTGGTGGACGGGCCGGTCGTGCTGAGCGCGGGCGGCAGCGCCTTCGCCGACGTCGTCGCGCGGCACCTCGCCGCACCGGTCCAGGACGCCGCGGGCGCCGTCGTGCCGACGCGGGTCGTGCTGCGGTCCGGCGCCTACGTGACGCACGACCACGGCCACTACCTGCGCAACGACCCGTGGACGCGGCTGGGCGCCGAGCCGCTGCGGCCCGCGATCACGGTGTGGGCCTCGGTACTGTCCGTGCCGGAGCCCGGGCTGGCCATCTGCGGCCTGGGGCGCAGGGACGTGTCGTTCGACATCGACCTGCCGACGCCGCTCGTGGTGCGCACCGCCGACGGCGCCGGCCGGCTGGGCGTGTCCCGCGAGCTGACCGGCGTGCGCGTGACCGCGCTCAACGACCAGCACGGCTACCTGTCCGTCGACCCGGTCGCGGAGGGCGACGGGCAGGCGGGCGCGCCGATCGCGCCCGGCGACGTGGTCGGCTTCGGCATCTCGCACCCCTGCACCACGCTCGACAAGTACCGCACCGCCCTGGTGACCCGCGGCGACGAGGTCGCCGAGCAGATCACGCTGAGCTTCTGACCCACCGCCTGACGACCCCCGCAAGCCGCCTGACCACCAGCAAGGAGAACCCGATGACCGCCAAGACCGCCGTCTCCACCCCGGACGCCCCCGCACCCGCGCACACGTTCCACCAGGGCGTGCGCAAGGGCCCGTTCGTCCAGGTCTCGGGGCAGGGCCCCGTGGACCCGGCGACGGGGGAGTACCTGCACCCCGGCGACGTGGCCGCCCAGACCACCCGCACGCTGGAGAACGTCCGCGCGATCGTCGAGGCCGGCGGCGCCACGTTCGACGACGTCGTGATGCTGCGGGTCTACCTCACGAAGCGCGAGGACTTCGCGGCGATGAACGAGGCCTACGGCGAGTTCGTGACGAAGCACTGCCCCGGCGGCGTGCTGCCGAGCCGGACCACGGTGTTCGTGGGCCTGCCGCGCGAGGAGATGCTCGTGGAGATCGACGCGCTGGCGGTCACGGACTGACCCACCCCGGTCAGTCCGCGGGTGCGGGTTCCGGCTTGGCGGCGGGCGACGCCGGCCCCGCGGGCCGGTTCCTGGCCACCTGCCTGCGGACGCCGAACACGACCAGCAGCACGACGCCCGCCAGCACGAGCCACGGCAGGAGCGCGCCGAGCACGAGGACCACCACGTTGAACGTGCTCACCATCGCGCTCCACCCCGCGGACAGGCCGCCGAGGAAGCCCTCGGGCTGCGCCTGGGCCGCCGGGGCGTCCTCCGCGACGATCTCGACCCGCAGGGTGGACATCGCCACCTCGTCCGAGAGCCGGTTGCGCTCGGAGACCTTGGCGTCGAGCTCGGCCTGACGGGTGGAGAGCTCGGCCTCGATCTGGATGAGGTCGGCGGTGCGGTCCGCCTCGGCCATGAGCTCGCGCAGGCGGTCGGTCGAGGTACGGAGCGCCTCGATGCGCGCGTCGAGGTCCTGCGCGGTGCCGGTGACGTCGACCGTCTCGACGTGCCGGTCGCGCACGTCGCCGAGCTCGTCCAGGGCGTCGAGCGTGGCCGAGACCCGGTCGGCGGGGATGCGGAGCGTCATCGACGCGCTGCCCGGCTCGCCGTCGGACCCGGCCTGCTCGTCGCGTGCCTCGACGCGGCCGCCCGCCTCCTCCACGAGGCCGGCGATCTGCTCGGCGGCCTCGAACGGGTCGTCCACCGCGAGCGTGGCGTTGCCGGTGGTGATGAGCTCGCGGTCCACCGCCTCCTCGGGCGCCTCGGCGAGGCCGACGGTGCCTGCCGCATCGGCGGCCGTGCCCGTCGCGGCCTCGGGGGCGACCAGCTCGCCGCGCGCCGCGCCGCCGTCGGTCGCGACGTCCGCGCCGGATTCTCCCGCTCCATCGCCGGAGCAGGCCGCGAGAGCGACGGCGAGCGTCCCCCCGACGACCGCCGCGAGGAGGGTGTGGACAAGTCGGCGCGGGAGCAGGCCCGCGTCCCCCCGGACCGACCGGTTGCGCTTCATGGCACGAGCGTAGGAGTCCCGCAGGGCCGGAACGCGCCCCACCTGAGAACTGTGATCCCTTTGTGAACTTGTGGGCCTGGTGACCGGTTTTTTCACCGGTTTTGCGCCGCTCTTGATCACGTTCCGGTCACGCCGTGCCCGCGCGGCCGACGTAGTGCAGGCTCGGATTCGTCAGGCACGTGAAGTAATCCGATACGTCGAGCAGGGCGCGTCCTATGCCAGCGGGCAGCGTGACCCACGTAACAGTCTGGTTACGGGTCATACCGGGCAATGGACAGGACTCTGTTAAGGAGGTCTACTAACAAACATGGCGACGGCGACAGAACGCAACGGCACCGGGCGAGGGCTCGGCGCACGTCTGCGCGCGACGTCCAAGGTGCTCCCGGAGCACGCCAGGGCGCACAACCGCTCACTGGTGCTGCAGCACCTCTTCCACGAGGGGCCCACCTCCCGGGCCGACCTCGCACGAGCCACCTCGCTCACCCGCGTCACCATCTCCGACCTGGTCTCGGTGCTGATCACCGAGGGCCTGGTCGAGGAGCTGGGCACGCGGCCCGGCCAGCGCGTCGGCAAGCCGGCGATCCTGGTGGGCCTGCGCACCGACGCCTACCAGATCGTCGCGGTGGACCTCACCGAGCGCGGCCACATGCGCGGCGCGGTGCTCAGCCTCACCGGCGAGATCGTGGTCCGCCGTCAGCTCGACATCGACGGGCGCACCGGGGACGAGCTGGTCGACCTGCTCACCCGCTTCGTCCGGCGGCTCGTGGCCGCCGCGAACCACCCGGTGATCGGCGTCGGCGTCGGCTCGCCCGGCATCATCGACCTGGACGGGCGCGTCGTCGAGGCGCCCAACCGCGGCTGGTACGACGTGCCGCTCGCCGAGCTCCTGGGCGAGCGCCTGGGCCTGCCCGTGCACGTGGCGAACGACGCCAACACGGCCGCACTCGGCGAGTTCACCTACGGCGGGGCGACGGGCAGCATGCTCGTGGTCACCGTCGGCGCGGGCGTGGGCGCCGGCGTGGTGGTCGACGGCGTGCGGGTGCACGGCCAGCGCGACGCCGCCGGCGAGATCGGCCACGTGACCGTCGTCGACGACGGCGAGCCGTGCGCCTGCGGCCGTGCGGGCTGCCTCGAGACCGTGCTGTCCGAGCCGGCGCTGCGGCGCGCGGTGGCGGACAGGAGCACAGCAGAATCCGACGCCGCTCTGGCGTCGGCCGGCCGGGTGCTTGGTGTCACCCTCGCCCCGGTCGTCAGCGCGCTCAACCTCACGGAGGTGCTGCTGAGCGGTCCGCGCGACCTGCTCGACGGCCCCCTGCGCGAGGCAGCGCTGGACACCATCCGTCAGCGGACCATGTCGGCCATCAACTCGGGCCTGCAGCTACGGATGGCCGCACTCGACGAGGACGTCGTGCTGGCGGGCGCCGCCGTCCTCGTGCTTTCCGCCCAGCTGGGGGTCTCGTGAGCATCAGCGCGCACGTGTCGGCGGCGGGCATCCCATCGAGCTCTGACCATGCACCACCGCGACACACGGTCGTATCCCGGGAGGAACAACGTGAACAAGAACCGTCTCGTCGGCGCCGCGGCGTCGGCGATCACCCTGACGCTCGCGCTCAGCGCGTGCGGTAACGCCGGCGGGGCCACCAGCTCCGAGCCGAGCGAGACCGGCCCCGGCGAGGTCCGGGTCTGGCTCGTCGGCTCCGACACGCCGCAGGAGGCCCGCGACTACCTCAAGGAGACCTTCGAGGAGCAGAACCCGGGCAGCACGCTCACCATCGAGGAGCAGGCCTGGGAGGGTCTGGTCGACAAGTACACGACGGCGCTGTCCGGCTCGGACGCCCCCGACGTGGTCGAGATCGGCAACACCCAGGCCGCCGCGTTCACCTCGGCGGGCTACTTCCGCGAGATCACCGCGGAGGAGTTCGAGTCCCTCGGCGGCTCCGACCTGCTCCCCGGCTTCGTCGAGGCCGGTGACTGGGAGGGCAAGCACTACGCCCTGCCCTACTACTCGGGCTCGCGCGTGGTCTTCTACTCCAAGCAGGTCCTCGGCGACGCCGAGGTCCCGACCACCCTCGACGAGTACGTCCAGAGCGCCGTCGACCTGAAGACCGACGACGTGTCCGGCGTCTACTGGCCCGGCCAGGACTGGTACAACGCCCTGCCGTTCATCTGGGAGAACGGCGGCTACGTCGCCGAGCAGGCCGAGGACGGCACGTGGGACGCCGGCTTCTCGTCCGAGGGCGGCTTGGCCGGCCTCGAGCAGATCCAGACGATCATGACCGAGGGCAACAACGCCCCGGCCGACACCAACGAGGCCGACCTCCAGGTGCCGTTCTGCGAGGGCAAGGTCGCCTTCCTCTCGGCGCCGAGCTGGATCCAGTGGTCCATCAACGCTCCGGAGGAGCCCGAGGACCCCGAGGGCGTGCCCGGCTGCGCGTCCACCTACGGCTCGGACCTCGAGGGCTTCGCCCTGCCGGGCAAGGACGGCGGCGCCGCCCAGGTGTTCGCCGGCGGCTCGAACATCGCCATCGCGCAGAAGTCGGCCCGTCCGGACCTCGCGATGAGCGCCTACGAGATCCTGCTCAGCGACGAGTACCAGTCCATCCTCGCTGGCATCGGCCTGTTCCCGGCCAAGACCTCGCTGTTCGAGCAGGTCGACCAGAAGACGTCGATCGGCAAGGCGTCCGCCGAGGCGGCCGCCAACGCCAAGCTCACCCCGGCGTCGCCGAAGTGGGCCGACGTCGAGTCGCAGATGCTGCTGCAGAACGCCTTCTCGAAGATCGCCTCCGGCGAGGACGTGCAGACGGTCGCAGAGCAGCTCGACGCGGACATCGAGGAGATCCTCAACAGCTGACCAGGTCAGCACGACTTCCCGTCCCGCCCGGCGCGGCCCCAGAACCCGGGCGGGACGGGACTCCACTGCCCACCTGACGCCGGCGGCCTCTCCGGAGGGAGAGGCCGCCGGCCGCCCCTGAGGAAGACAGGACATGAGTTCCGCACTTCTCGACTCCCCGGCGCCGCCGCGCCAAGAGATCCGGCAGAAGCGCCGGCCCCCTTATCTGCCCTGGCTGATGCTCTCGGGCGCGATGGTCCTCCTCGGTGTGCTGACGGGCTACCCCGTCGTCCGCCTCGTCGTCCTGTCGTTTCAGGAGTACGAGCGCGCCCAGCTCATGGGCCAGCCCGCCGAGTGGGTCGGGTTCGACAACTACGTGGCCGTCCTGACCGACGTCGAGGGCTTCTGGACGGTGCTGGGCCGCAGCTTCGCGCTCATGGTCGTCCTCGTGGTGACCACGATGGTGCTCGGCATGCTCGTGGCGCTGCTCATGATCCGCATCGGCAAGGGCATGCGGCTCCTGGTGTCGGTCGGGCTGCTGCTGGCGTGGGCCATGCCGTCGCTGGCCGCCACCACCGTGTGGGGGTGGGTCTTCGACACGCAGTACGGCGTGGTGAACAACCTGCTCACCGCCATCACCGGCGACCGGTGGTTCGGCCACTCCTGGCTGCTCAACCCGTGGTCGTTCTACCTGATCCTGACCTTCATCGTGGTGTGGGGCGCCGTGCCGTTCGTCGCCTTCACGCTGTACGCGGGCCTGACGCAGATCCCTGGCGAGGTGCTGGAGGCCGCGCAGATCGACGGCGCCAACGCGTTCCAGCGCTTCCGGCTCATCCAGGTGCCCTACGTGCGCAGCATCATCACGGTGCTCGTCGTGCTGTCGATGATCTGGGACCTGAAGCTCTTCACGCAGGTGTTCGTGCTGCAGGACGTCGGGGGCGACCGCGAGCTGACCAACACGATCGGCGTCTACATCTACCAGGAGGGCATGGCGCAGGGCCACTACGGCCTGGCGAGCGCGATCGGCGTGATCTTCGTCGTCGTCATGCTGGCCATCTCCTACACCTACGTGCGGCGCACGCTGCGGGAGGAAGAGCAGTGATCAAGATCCGTAGGCGCCTCGCCGACACCTGGTTCGGCTTCCTTGCCCTGATCGTCTTCGCGTTCTCGGTCTTCCCCGTGTACTGGATGGTCAGCACGTCGTTCCTGCCCAACGACCGGATCCGCGGCGAGGACCTGGCCTTCTTCCCGACGCCGGACCTGTTCACGCTGAACAACTACCGCGCGGCCATGTTCGGCGAGGAGCGGGCGCCGTTCCCGCCCGCCGTGCTCAACTCGATAGGGGTCACGTTCCTGACCCTGGTCATCGTCCTCGTCGTGGGGTTCGTCGCGGCGCTCGCCCTCACCCGGTTCTCCTTCAAGGGCCGCCGGACTTTCATCGTGCTGATCCTGGTTGTCCAGATGATCCCCGGAGAGGCGATGATCATCTCGCTGTTCCGGATCATCGACGGCTGGCAGCTGCTCAACACGATCATCGGCCTGACGCTCGTGTACTCGGCAGGTGTGCTGCCGTTCACCATCTGGACGCTGCGCGGATTCGTCAATGGTGTACCCAAAGAGCTGGAGGAGGCGGCGATGATCGACGGGTGTTCGCGGGCGGGCGCGTTCTGGCGCGTGACGTTCCCGCTGCTGGCCCCTGGCCTGGTGGCCACCGGCGTGTTCGCCTTCATCCAGGCGTGGAACGAGTTCGTCATGGCGCTGGTCATCATGCAGCGGCCCGAGGCGATGACGCTGCCGCTCTGGCTGCGCACGTTCCTGCAGGCCACGCAGGCCACCAACTGGGGAGCCGTGATGGCGGGGTCGGTGCTCATCGCGATCCCCGCGGTGATCTTCTTCCTGATCGTCCAGGGCCGGATGACCGGTGGTCTGGTCTCCGGCGCGGTGAAGGGCTGATGGGCGGGCAGGCGAGGTACACGGTCGGCCTCGACATCGGCGGCACCAAGATCCTCGGCGCCCTCCTGGACCCGGAGGGTGAGGTCGTCGCGACCGTGCGCCGGTCCACGGTGCACGGCGCGGAGGGCCTGGTCTCGGGCGCGGCGCAGGCGGTGCGGGACGTCGTCGCGTCCGGCGGGGTGGAGCTCGGCGCCCTGGCCGGCGTCGGGCTGGGTATTCCAGGCATCGTCGACCACACGTCGGGCACGGTGAAGCACGCGGTCAACCTCGGGGTGCACGACGACGAGCTGCCGCTCGCCGACCTGCTGTCCGCCCAGCTCGGCGGGGTGCCGGTGGTGGTGGAGAACGACCTCAACGTGGCCGCCGTCGGCGCGGCGCACGTGCTCGAACGGTCGGTCGAGCACGCCGACCAGGCCGGCGGGGCGCGCGACCACGAGGATCTCGCGTTCCTCGCGCTCGGCACCGGCCTGGCGTCCGGCCTGGTGCTCGACGGACAGCTTCGACGCGGCGCGAGCGGCGCGGCGGGGGAGATCGGGCACATCCCCGTGGACCCGCTCGGGCCGGAGTGCCCGTGCGGCCAGCGCGGCTGCCTGGAGCGGTTCGCCTCGGGCAAGGCGCTGGAGGCCGCATGGCCGTCGCGGCGCGGCAAGCCGGCGCCGGTGGAGCTGTTCGAGGCGGCCCGCGCGGGCGACGAGGCGGCGATCGCCGTCAAGGACAGGTTCGCCGACTCGGTCGCCTCGGCCGTGCGGCTGCTGGTGCTGACCACCGACGTGCGCCACGTGGTGCTCGGCGGGGGCGTCGCGCAGCTTGGCACGGAGCTGCTGGACGCGGTGCAGGACGCGCTGCGCGAGCAGGCCAAGGTGTCGCAGTTCCTCGGGTCGCTCAAGCTGGCGGAACGGGTGCGGCTCGCACCCACGCACGTCCCGGTCGCGGCCGTGGGCGCCGCGGTGCTGGGAAGGAGAAGCTGATGGAGGTCGTGATCGCGCCGGCGGACGAGCTGGCCCGGCTGGCGGCGGACGCCGTCGAAGGGCTGCTGCGCACCCGCCCCGAGGCGGTGCTGGGCCTGGCCACGGGCTCGTCGCCGCTCGCCGTGTACGACGAGCTGGCTCGCCGGCACAAGGAGGGGCTCTCGTTCGCGCGGGCCCGTGCCTTCATGCTGGACGAGTACGTGGGCCTGCCGGCCGAGCACCCGGAGCGGTACCGCAACGTCATCGAGAAGGAGTTCGCCTCGCGCGTCGACTTCGCGCCCGGCGCGGTGCAGGGCCCGGACGGCCTCGCCGCGGACCTCCCGGCCGCCTGCGCCGCCTACGACGCAAGCATCGCCGACGCCGGCGGCGTCGACCTGCAGCTCCTCGGGATCGGCACCGACGGGCACATCGCGTTCAACGAGCCGGGCTCGTCGCTCGCCTCCCGCACCCGGATCAAGACCCTGACCCGGCAGACGCGCGAGGACAACGCCCGGTTCTTCGGCGGCGCAATCGACGACGTGCCGCGGCACTGCCTCACGCAGGGGCTGGCCACCATCATGGCGGCGCGGCACCTCGTGCTGCTGGCCTCGGGGCGCGCCAAGGCGGAGGCGGTGCACCAGCTCGTGGAGGGCCCGGTCTCGGCCATGTGGCCCGCCACGATCATGCAGATGCATCCGCACGCTACGGTGCTGGTCGACGACGCGGCCGCGTCCCGCCTGCAGCTCGCCGACTACTACCGGCAGACGTACGCAGACAAGCCGGACTGGCAGGGGCTGTGACGGCTCAGAGGTAGTTCCCCGCGACCGGGGCGGGGCGCCACCGGCCGGACGTCGCGACGTCGGTGACCCGGCTGGTGGTCAGACCGTCGGGGCCGTGCTCCAGGATGGAGCGGCGGGCCACCTCGCGCAGGTCGGCGCCCGTCGCGCCGTCCAGGTACGAGGCGACCAGGTCCACGTCGACCGGCGCGTCCGGCGGTAGGAACAGGCGCAGGATCTCCGTGCGTCCGGCCTGGTCCGGGGGCGGCACCTCGATGATCGTGTCGAAGCGGCCCGGGCGCTTGACGGCGGGGTCCAAGGCGTCCGGGTCGTTCGTCGTGGCCACGGTGAGCACGTCGTCCGAGCTGCGGGTGCCGTCGAGGGCGTCGAGGAACTCGGCGAACGACGTGTCCCCGCGCGAGCCCTTCGCGGCCACCGAGTCGATCTCCTCCAGCACCACGAGGCAGGGGCCGAGGCCGCGGATCTCGTCGTAGAGCTCGGTCATCCAGGTGCGCAGCACCTCCGCCGTCACGAGTACCACCGTGAGCGGTCCGGCCAGCTCCGTCGCGATCACCCGCGTGAGCTTCGTCTTGCCGACGCCGGGCTTGCCGGCCAGCAGCAGGCCGCGCGACGTGGTGTGGCCGAGGGCTCGCAGCGCCTCGCGGCGCGTGGTGACGGAGGAACAGAACAGGTCCACCTCGCGCCACAGGTCGGCGGGCAGCACGACGTCGCCGCGCACCTGCACGGTGTGCTTGACCGGGGTGAGCTCGACGGTGCCGTTCCCCGGCCGGGCGGACAGGACGCCGCCGCGGTACGGGTGGTCGGCCTCGAGCGTGCGGGTCAGGTCGGCGAGGACCTGCTCGGCCAGGGCCAGCCCGCCCGGCGGGGTGAACGCGGTGACGGTGGGGGTGCCGTACCGGTAGGCCACCTCGATGGCGACCGGCGTGTCGTAGGCGGACCCGGCGGGGAAGAGCACGGTGGCCACGGCCGGCACGCTCACCGAGGTGCCGTTGCCGAGGTCGAGCGCCGCACGCTGCGGGGCTCCGCCGGGGCCGAACACCGAGACGGCGTCCGGGTGCTTGTCGACCCAGCGCTGCAGGGCGTAGGCGTGCAGCCGCTGGAGGGTGCGCGACATGTCCCGGGAGACGTTGACGAGGGTGCTCTCCTCGACGCCCCACCGGCGGGTGAGCCACTCGCTCGACGAGCGCGGCTCCCTCGGCCGCTCGGGGATGGGCCGGCCGAGCATGGCGGCGACGGCGGCCACCGCGCGGCGGGCGGCCTCGTCGTTGTCGCCGAAGTCGGCCAGACGGGTTCGGGCAGGCCGCGGGTACGGGTGCCGGCCAGGCCGTGCGGCAGTGCGCCGGGCAGGCCGTCGGACAGGTTGTCGGACAGCGTGGCGGACAGGGTCTCGGCGAGGTCGGTCGCTGGGGCGGCGGCGTCGTCGGGCAGGATGAGGCTCCTCTCGGGGCTGGGACGTGACATGCAGACAGTTATATCCGTGGTCACCGACACTGCCGCAAGGTATTCCGCCGCCGAGTTGTCGGGCGCGCGCCCTCGGGGCGCGCCGCGTGGGCCCGGACCTGCGTGGCAGCGCGCGCCGCCGAGGGGACTGTCGGTGGTCCCGCGTAGACTTCTCGGCATGACCGAACCACTCTCCAACCCGCACGACGAGCCCCGTACGCAGGGCGGTACGAGCGTCCTCGAGCGTGAGGAGACCCGGGAGGAGACGCAGCCGGGGGACCACGAGCGCTTCGCGCACTACGTGCGCAAGGAGAAGATCATGGAGTCCGCCATGAGCGGCAAGCCCGTGATCGCGCTCTGCGGCAAGGTCTGGGTCCCCGGCCGGGACCCGGGCAAGTTCCCGGTGTGTCCCAAGTGCAAGGAGATCTACGACGGTCTCCGCGACCCGCAGGACGGCGGCAAGGGCGACTCGTCGAAGTGACGAGCCAGCCGCAGCAGCTGCCCCACACACCGTCGTCTGCGGCCGCTTCGTCGCTCAGTCCCGCCTTCCCACGCCGTGCCCCCTGGGGTACGGCGTCGAGCCTGCGCGCCTGGCAGGCGGAGGCCCTGGAGCTGTACCGCGAGAAGAACCCGCGGGACTTCCTGGCCGTCGCCACCCCCGGCGCGGGCAAGACGACGTTCGCGCTCCGCATCGCCACCGAGCTCCTTGAGCTGGGCGTGGTCCGGCGGGTCACCGTGGTCGCGCCCACCGAGCACCTCAAGACCCAGTGGGCCGACGCCGCTGCTCGCGTCGGCATCCGCATCGACCCGCAGTTCAAGAACTCGCAGGGCAGGCACGGCTCGCACTACGACGGCGTCGCGCTCACCTACGCGCAGGTCGCGGCCAAGCCCGCGCTGCACAGGGCCCGCACAGAGGCGGCGCGCACCCTCGTGATCCTCGACGAGGTTCACCACGGCGGCGACGCCCTGAGCTGGGGCGACGCCGTCCGCGAGGCCTTCGATCCCGCGGAGCGCCGCCTGGCGCTCACCGGCACCCCGTTCCGCAGCGACACCTCAGCCATCCCGTTCGTCGAGTACGAGGCCGACGCGGAGGGCATCCGCCGCTCCAAGGCCGACTACACCTACGGCTACGGCGAGGCCCTGCGCGACCACGTGGTCCGGCCCGTCCTGTTCATGTCGTACGCCGGCGACATGCGCTGGCGCACCAAGACGGGCGACGAGGTCAGCGCCCGCCTCGGCGAGGCCATGACCAAGGACATGACCGGCCAGGCCTGGCGCACCGCGCTGGACCCGGAGGGGCAGTGGATCCCGTCGGTGCTCTCGGCCGCCGACAAGCGTCTTACCGAGGTGCGCCGCACGGTGCCGGACGCCGGAGGCCTGGTCATCGCCACCGACCAGGACAACGCGCGCGCCTACGCCAAGCACCTGCACGAGATCACGGGCAAGCGCCCCACCGTCGTCCTGTCCGACGACGAGGGAGCCTCCGGGCGCATCGAGGAGTTCGCGCAGAGCGAGGACCGCTGGATGGTCGCGGTGCGCATGGTGTCGGAGGGCGTCGACGTGCCGCGCCTCGCCGTCGGCGTCTACGCCACCAGTGCCTCCACCCCGCTGTTCTTCGCGCAGGCGATCGGGCGGTTCGTGCGCGCCCGCAAGCGCGGCGAGACGGCGTCGATCTTCCTGCCCAGCGTGGCGCCCCTGCTGAACCTCGCGAACTCGATGGAGCAGGAACGCGACCACGCGCTCGACCGGCCGCGCACGGCCGAGGAGCAGGGCATCGAGTACGACCCGGAGGCCGCGCTGATCGCGGAGGCCAACCGCGAGGAGAAGGCGTCGAGCGAGCTCCAGGGCTCGTTCCAGGCGCTCGACGCCCAGGCGTCGTTCGACCGCGTCCTGTTCGACGGCGGCGAGTTCGGCACCGGCGCCGACGTCGGCTCGGCGGAGGAGCTCGACTTCCTCGGCCTGCCCGGCCTGCTGGAGCCCGACCAGGTGGCCACGCTGCTGCGGCAGCGCCAGGCCGACCACCTCAAGGCGCGCGGGGGAGCCCCGACCGCCCGCGAGGTGGAGAACGAGCGGTCCGAGCAGGAGCACCGGCGCGCGGCCGAGCTGCGCAAGGAGCTGTCCAAGCTCGTCTCGGCCTGGGCCAAGCGCAGCGGGCAGCCGCACGGCGTCGTGCACACCGAGCTGCGCCGCACGTGCGGCGGGCCGGAGGTGCCGCTCGCGACCGCCGACCAGCTCGCCGCGCGGGTGGCCCAGGTCCGGCGCTGGTTCGTGGGGCAGAAGTAGTGGCGAGGACCACGATCCGCATGGTGAGACAAGAGGCCGTCCTGGCCCTGTTCGCCCGACCCTGGCCACCTCTCTGGCCTACCGTGAGTGCATGACCGACGAGCTTCGGGGCATCGACGCCCCGCTCACAGACTCGTGGCCTGCGTTCGACAACGGTGTCGATGAACCGCGGCCGCTTCCCGCAGCACCCCTTCCGGCGGTGCGCCCGTCGGTCGCGCTCCTGACCGACCGCTACGAGCTGACCATGCTCCAGGCGGCGCTCGCGGACGGGACCGCCCACCGGCACTGCGTGTTCGAGGTGTTCACGCGCCGCCTGCCGGCGGGCCGCCGCTACGGCGTCCTGGCCGGCACCGGTCGCGTACTGGAAGCGCTGCCACACTTCGTCTTCGAGGACGCCGAGCTGGCGTTCCTGGAGGAGAACCGCGTGGTGGATCGCCGGACGCTCGACTACCTCGCGAACTACCGGTTCACCGGCACCATCCAGGGCTACGTCGAGGGCGAGGTGTTCTTCCCCGGCTCGCCGGTGCTCCAGGTCGAGGGCACCTTCGCGGAGGCCGTGCTGCTGGAGACCCTGATCCTGTCGATCCTGAACTACGACTCGGCGGTCGCGTCGGCGGCGTCGCGCATGACGAACGCGGCCGGCGGCCGCCCCGTGCTGGAGATGGGGTCGCGCCGGGCGAGCGAGCAGGCGGCCGTCGCGGCGGCGCGGGCGGCCGTGATCGGCGGGTTCGCCGGCACGTCCAACCTCGAGGCCGGGATGCGGTACGGGCTCGACACGATCGGCACGGCCGCGCACGCGTTCACGCTGCTGCACGACACCGAGCGGGAGGCGTTCGCCTCGCAGGTCGCCGCGCTGGGTCCGGGTACAACCCTGCTGGTCGACACCTACGACGTGAAGCAGGGCGTCGCGACCGCCGTGGAGGTGGCCGGCACCGGGCTGGGCGCCGTGCGCCTCGACTCGGGCGACCTCGGCGGCCTGGCGCAGGAGGTGCGCCGCCAGCTCGACGAGCTCGGCGCGCGGGACACCAAGATCGTGGTCACCTCCGACCTCGACGAGTTCGCCATCGCGTCCCTGGCCGCCATGCCCGTTGACGTGTACGGCGTCGGCACGTCGCTCGTGACCGGGTCGGGCGCGCCCACCTGCGGCATGGTCTACAAGCTGGTCGCCCGCGCCGACGCGTCCGGCGTGCTGCAGCCGGTGGCCAAGGCGTCCGCGAACAAGGTGTCGGTGGGCGGCCGCAAGGCGGCCGCCCGGCGCTACGGCCGCGACGGGTACGCGATCGAGGAGATCATGGTGACCGGCCCGGACGCCGCGGTGACGGAGTGGGCGCCGCAGAGCGACGACCTGCGGCCGCTGCTCGCTCCGCTGGTGGTCGACGGCGCCGTCGACTCGCGCTGGGTGGGCCCGTACGGGGTCTCGAACGCGGCGATCAACCATGGCATGGTGCGTGCGGAGCTGCCGCGCGGGGCGCGCCGGCTGTCCAAGGGCGACCCCGCGATCCCCACCGTCGACCTGCGGCTGGACTGAGTTCGGGACCCTCCCGGTGAACCGCCCGTGACCGACCGATGGCCAGAGGTCACAGCCCGGCGACAACTTGGTGGAAATCTCTGACCAGGGTGTCCAGCCGAGGGACGAAACCGCCTAGAGTGAGACCGTGACTTCTTCCCCACCGCCGCTGCTCACACCCATGGGGTCAGCCGGGACGGCCGTCGAGGAGGACACTGAGGCGGCCGCCGCCTCGGGGGTCGCCGACCCATGGGTGACGATCGTCTGGAACGACCCGGTGAACCTGATGTCGTACGTGACCTACGTGTTCGAGAGCTACTTCGGGTACCCGCGCGCCAAGGCGGAACGGCTCATGACGCAGGTGCACAAGAACGGCCGCGCGGTGGTGTCCAGCGGCGGCCGGGAACGCATGGAGGTGGACGTGCAGGCGATGCACGGGTTCGGGCTGTGGGCCACGCTGCAGGAGTCGGGCGCGCGGGGAGTCGCATGACGCCGTTCCGCGCCATGCGGCGGGGTTACGAGGCCAGGTTCGAGCCGGTGGAGCGGGTCGTCCTGGCCCGGGTGGCGCGCGACGTCTCCGAGATGCTCCGCGAGGAGGCGGGCCTGGACCTGGTCGACGGCGGCGGCGAGCCGGGGCCCTCTGCGCACCCCGGACCGGGCAAGGGCCAGGCGTGGGCCAACGGGCTGCTCGCCCCGGACGAGCTGACCGACGCCGACCTGGCGCGGCTGACGGGGGTCACGGGCGTCGGGCGCGTCCCGACGGACCCGGCGGCGCAGCGGCTCCTGCCGGACGCGAGCAAGGACGACACGGACATCGCCGCGGAGTTCCGCCGGCTCACGCAGAACGACGTGGCCCAGGCGAAGGTGGAGCGGCTCGAGGCGTTCGCGACGCTGCTCGACCTGCCGACGGGCGACGACGCGCCGTCGACGCTGGGCAGGCACGGGGCGCCCCCGCCGGTGCGGGTGCCGCGCGAGGAGGCGGAGCAGTTCGCCGGGGCGCTCACCGACGTCCGGCTGGTGATCGCCGAGCGGCTCGGCCTGAAGACGGACGACCAGGTCACGCAGCTCACCGACGAGATCATGTGGGACCGGCAGGCCGGCCGCGAGATCCCCGTGGCCACCGACGGCCGCGCGGCCCGGCGGTTCTGGTCCGGGGTGTTCGTCGCAGCGGGCTACGCGCAGGAGACCCTGATGGACGTGATGCTCGCGGAGCTGCGCGGACGGCGCCCACCGGGCGCTCCGTCGACCATGGGCGCCTGACAGCCCGCCTGACCTGCCCGAACGTGGTACGCGTCACGCGTGGCACGGCTCACGGGTAACAGTTCGGGCAACATGTCGTCGTTAGGCTTCACCCGTGAACGACGCGCCCATCGGCATCTTCGACTCCGGACTCGGCGGCCTCACGGTCGCGCGCGCCATCCTGGACCAGCTTCCCAACGAGCAGGTCCGGTACCTCGGCGACACCGTGAACAGCCCGTACGGCCCCAAGCCGATCGCGGCGGTGCGCGCCATGGCGCTCGACGCCATGGACCGGCTCGTGGCCGACGGCGTGAAGATGCTGGTCATCGCGTGCAACACGGCGTCGTCGGCGATGTACCGCGATGCACGGGAGCGGTACACGCAGCGCCACGGCATCCCCGTGGTCGAGGTGATCCTGCCCGCGGCGCGGGCAGCCGTCACGGCCACCCGCTCCGGGCGGATCGGCGTGATCGGCACCCGTACGACCATCCAGTCGCGCGCCTACGACGACGCGTTCCACGTCACGCCCGGCCTGACGATCACGAGCCAGGCCTGCCCGGAGTTCGTGCGGTTCGTCGAGGAGGGCCGGACGTCGGGGCCCGAGGTGCAGAAGTTCGCGCACGAGTACCTCGACCCGGTCAAGGCGGCCGGCGTCGACACGCTCGTGCTCGGCTGCACGCACTACCCGCTGCTCGCCGGGGCCATCTCCTACGTGATGGGCGAGGAGGTCACGCTGGTCTCCAGCGCCGACGAGACGGCGAAGGACGTCTACCGCACGCTCGTGGAGCACGACCTGGAGCGCACGCCCGACGTCGGCGCGCCCGTGCACCGGTTCCTCACCACGGGTGACCCTGCCCCGTTCGGGCAGCTCGCCAGCCGGTTCCTCGGCCCTGAGGTGTCCCTCGTGGAGGCCGTCTGATGCGCCTCGTCCCGCTCGGGGTCTCCGGTTCGTTCCCGGGCCCCGAGACGCCCGCGTCGTCGTACCTGGTGCAGGTGCCTGCCGCGGAGGCGGCGGCCGCCGGCCACCAGGCGCGCGACTGGAACGTGCTGCTCGACCTCGGCAACGGCGCGTTCGGCGCGCTGCAGCGGCACCTGGACCCGATGACGCTCGACGCCGTGTCCATCTCGCACCTGCACCCCGACCACTGCGCCGACCTCGCCGGCCTGTACGTCTACCTGCGGTACCACCCCCACCGCGGGTCGCTGCGCGCCACCGGGCGCCGGCGCGCGCCCCTGCCCATCTACGGGCCGTCGAACGCCGCGCGGCACGTCGCACGGGCCTACGGGCTGAGCGAGGGCGAGTCCATGGACAACGACTTCGACTTCCGGTCCTGGACCGAGCACCCGTCGGTCCGGGTGGGGCCGATGACCATCGAGCCGTACCCGATGTTCCATGCCGTCGAGACCCACGGAGTGCGGGTGACCGGCCCGTCGTCGTCCGGCGGGAGCGCGACGCTGGCGTACACGGGCGACACGGACGCGTGCGCGTCCGTCGTCGAGCTGGCGCGCGACGCCGACCTGCTGCTCAGCGAGGCCGCGTTCCTGGAGGGGCGCGACGACGTCGTCGAGCGCGGCATCCACCTGACGGGGCATCGCGCCGGGCAGGTGGCGACCGAGGCGGGGGCCCGGCGCCTGCTGCTCACGCACCTGCCGGTGTGGAACGATCCCGCGGACTCCGTGGCGGAGGCGCGCGGGACGTTCGCCGGCCCGGTCGACGTCGCGGAGCCGGGCAAGGTCTACGAGCTCTGACCCGCGCGGGCCGTCGGCGTCGTTAGGGTTGTCGCATGACCAGCACTCACGAGATCGTCCGCGCCGACGGGCGCGCCACCGACCAGCTCCGCCCCGTGCAGCTCACCAGGGGATGGCTCGACGAGGCCGAGGGGTCGGTGCTCGTGGAGTTCGGGCGCACGCGTGTGCTGTGCGTCGCGTCGTTCACCGAGGGCGTGCCGCGCTGGCGCAAGGGCTCGGGCGAGGGCTGGGTCACCGCCGAGTACGCGATGCTGCCGCGCGCCACCAACGAGCGCAGCCAGCGCGAGTCGGTGAAGGGCAAGATCGGCGGCCGCACGCACGAGATCTCCCGCCTGATCGGCCGTTCGCTGCGCGCCGTGGTGGACATGAGCGCGCTCGGCGAGAACTCGATAGTGCTGGACTGCGACGTGCTCCAGGCCGACGGCGGGACCCGCACCGCCTCGGTCACCGGCGCCTACGTGGCGCTCGCCGACGCGATCGCGTGGGGGCGCAGGCACGGGTACATCAAGGGTGGCAAGCAGGTGCTCGCGGACTCGGTCTCCGCCGTGTCGGTGGGCATCATCGACGGCACCCCGATGCTCGACCTGCCCTACGTCGAGGACGTGCGCGCGGAGACCGACATGAACGTGGTGGTCACCGGCGGCGGGAAGTTCATCGAGGTGCAGGGCACCGCCGAGCACGCGCCGTTCGACCGCGCCGAGCTCGACGCGCTGCTCGACCTCGCGGTGGGCGGTACGGCCGAGCTGGCCAAGATCCAGCAGGACGCGCTCGCGCGGGAGCTCTGAGCCGTCAGGCGGCGCCCAGCGACTGCACCTGGGCCAGCACGCTGTCCTCGCCGACGAACACGCTGCCGCCCCGGCGGACCGTGTCGGTGTAGCGGCGCAGCATCTCCCGCTTGTTCTCCCGGACCAGGGCGATCCAGTCCGCCGGCGCACCCGTCTCCGGGTCGTGCGTCGCGCCCCACTCGGCGATCTCGACCATGACCGGGATCAGTGCCAGGCCGCGCTCGGTGAGGTCGTAGCGCACGCGGCGCCGGTCGGTCGGGTCGGGGGACCGGCGCAGGATCCCGGCGCCCGTCAGCGCGTCGAGGCGGGCGGACAGCACGCTCGGCGAGATGGCCTCGTCGGAGGCGAGGAACTCGTTGAACGTGTGCTTGCCGAAGTACACGACGTCACGCACCACGAGCATCGACCACTGGTCGCCGAAGGCCTCCAGGCCGAAGTTCACCGGGCAGGTGGACTTGCCGTTCGAGCGCTTCATGGTGGCCTCCTTCCCGGCCGACGTTCCCGGCCCGTAAAAACTCGTCGGTGCCGGACCGATGATTCTCCGTGACCCGCCCCGTCAGCCCTTCATGATCACTACGAAGATCGTAGTGAATTCGTCGAGGGTCTTCAAGGACCCCTGAGTTCGAGGAGCTGGCGATGAGCACGAACCAGACGCAGACGGCGTCGGACGGCGTGGCGAAGCTGCGCATGCAGGACCCCGAGGTACGCACCTTCGCGCACCTCCTGGTGAACGTGAGCCTGGCATCGGTGGTCAACTTCACCGTCTGGTTCGCGGTCACGTTCTGGGTGTACCTGGAGACGGGATCGGTCTTCGCGGCCGGCGTGATCTCCGGCATCTTTCTGATCGCGATGGTCTCGACCGGCGTGTGGTTCGGGTCGCTGGTCGACCATCACCGCAAGAAGACCGTGATGCAGGCATCGGCGGCCGTGTCGCTGGCGTTCTACGCGGCGGCGCTCGGGCTGTACCTGGCCACGCCGGCGGCGGTGTGGACCGACCCGGCGAGCTTCCAGCTCTGGGCACTCGTGCTGCTCGTGATGGCCGGTGTGATGGCGGGCAACGTGCGGGGTATCGCGATGACCACCGTCGTCACCGCGCTGTTCGACGAGTCGCGCCGTGACCGGGCCAACGGCCTCGTCGGCACGACGTCGGGCATCTCTCACCTCGTGACGTCCGTGATCAGCGGGCTGCTGGTCGCCTCCAGCGGGATGTTCGGCGTGCTGGTCGTCGCCGTGGTCGTGCTGGCCGCCGCCGTCGTGCACCTGCACCGCCTGCCGGTACCGGAATCGCTGGCCGAGGCCGCGGCGACCGGCGAGCCCAAGAAGGTCGACCTGCGCGGGACCCTGCGGATCGTGAGCCAGATCCCGGGGATGTGGGCGCTGATCGGGTTCACGCTGCTGAACAACCTGCTGGGCGGCGGCCTGATGGCGCTGGCCGACCCGTATGGGCTGTCGCTGATGTCGGTCCAGGCCTGGGGGTTCGCCTGGGGCGGGATCAGCGTGTTCATGATCCTGGGCGGGCTGGTCGTCGCGAAGCGCGGCGTCGGGCGCAACCCGTTGCGGACGCTGCTCGTGGTCAACCTGATCATGTGGGCGGCCACGTTCCTGCTGCCGATCCAGCACAGCGCCGTGCTGCTCGTCGCCGGCTTCGCGGTGTACCTGTTCGTCATGCCGTTCGCCGAGGCGTCCGAGCAGACCGTGCTGCAGAAGGTCGTGCCGTACGAGCGGCAGGGGCGGGTGCTCGGGTTCGCGCACAGCGTCGAGATGGTGGCGGCGCCGCTGACGGCGTTCCTCATCAGCCCGCTGACCGAGTTCGTGTTCCAGCCGTTCATGACCGACGGCGCCGGCGCGGCTCTGATCGGGGCCTGGTTCGGCACCGGGCCCGCCCGGGGGATCGCGCTGGTGCTCATGCTGCTGGCGGTGCTGGGCCTTGGGCTGACGGCGGTGGCGCTGGCCAGCCGGCAGTACCGGACGATGAGCCGGCACTACCGGGAGGGCGCGGCGGGCGAGGAGCCGGGGGTGGGCGAGGAGCCGGCTGTCGGCGCCGGCGTCACCGGTACCGCCGCCACCGGTACCGCCGTCGTCGGGGAGCCGGAGCCTGCGCTCGCGGGTACGCGGGCTTGAGGCACACCGCGGGCCGGACGGCCCGCGTGGTGCTCGACGCCGGGCGGCGGCTGGCATGATCGGGGACATGGCTTCCCTGATCGTGCCGCCCGCCGCCCGGATCGTCCTCGCGACGCACAACCGCAAGAAGGTGGGGGAGCTGCGGGCGATCCTCGCCGCGGCCGGCCTCGACCTGGCCGACGGCGCCCTGGTCACCTCGGGCGAGGTCGGCGCGCCGGAGCCCGTGGAGGACGGCGTGACGTTCGCCGAGAACGCGCTCATCAAGGCGCGGGCCGTGTGCGCGGCGACGGGGCTGCCCGCCGTCGCCGACGACTCGGGGCTCGCCGTCGACGTGCTGGGCGGTGCGCCCGGCATCTTCTCGGCCCGCTGGGCGGGCAAGCACGGCGACGACCTCGCGAACCTCGAGCTGCTGCTCGGCCAGCTCGGCGACGTGCGCCCCGAGCACCGCCAGGCCGGGTTCGTGTGTGCGGCCGCGCTGGTCACACCTGACGGGCGCGAGGAGGTGCGGACCGGCGAGATGCGCGGCGTGCTGGCGACGGCGCCGCGGGGGACCAACGGGTTCGGTTACGACCCGATCCTGATCCCGGACGACGCCCCGCCGGCCGCGCCCGTCGCGCCCGGCGACGCGGCGGCCGGGACGGCCGGCCGGAGGACCGCCGCCGAGCTCTCGCCGGACGAGAAGAACGCGATCTCCCACCGCGGCAAGGCGTTCCGGGCTCTCACCCCGCTGGTCATCGAGGCGCTCCAGCCCTGATCGCTGTCACGGGGTGATGACCATGCGGTTGCTGCCAGAACGGACCTCGTTCTGGCAGCAAACGCATGGTCAACCGAGCAGGCTGCGTCAGCTTGACGCGGCGCGCCCCTGCGCGCGGCGCAGCGCCGCGATCAGGCCGCGCCAGCCGAGCATCGTCATCGCGAGGAACAGGGCCGTGACCAGCGCGAACGACCACGCCAGGCCCTGGCCGGAGACGCCGCGCAGCACCAGGCCGCCGAGCACGGTGGTGAACCAGATCATGACGCCGGTCGGCCAGACGCGGGCCGGGTCGTGCCACGCGCGGGTCCACGCCCAGCCGATCGCGGCGGCCAGCGCGAACGGCCACACCACGCGGCCGAAGGCGGCGATCAGCGACCCGTCGTGCGAGGCGATGCCGATGAGGGTGAAGGCGAGGACGGCGACGGTGTCGGCCAGGGCGGCGGGCCAGACCGGGGCGGTCCGGGCGGCGGGGGCGGTGGTGCTCACGCGTCGAGGGTAGTCCGCCCGCCGTCGACGCCGGGTGCCGGTTGCCCTGGATCCTGGATCGCCGAGCGCTGGAGAAAATTTACATCCCGGACATATGTGCCTCTTGCGGTCGAATCATCCAGGCCGCAGGATCACGCTGGCCGCCAACCCGGCGGCCAGCGTGATCAAGGAGGCAGCATGCGAAGCAACCTCTCCCGCACCCTTCTGGGCGGGCTGGCGGCCCTGACGCTCGGCGGCAGCGTGGCCGTCGCGGTCGTCGCGCCGGCGCAGGCCGACGAGGGCGTCAGCCACGTCGCGGTGCACAGCGCGGCGACCACCCGGGCCGCGCAGGACCGGGTGACCGAGTACTGGACCCCGCAGCGGATGCGCGACGCCGTGCCCGCCGACGTCCTGGTGGCGGCCAGGAGCAAGGCGTCGGCCGGTGACGCGGTCGCGGCAGGCGCGCCGACCGTCGTCCCGCAGGCGCAGGCCAAGCCCGCGCCGTCCGCCGCCTTCGTGGGCGGCTACTACACGGGTGGCGGCGAGGTCGTGGACACGACCGGCAAGGTGTTCTTCACGCTCGGCGGCGTCAACTACGTCTGCTCGGGCAGCGCCGTGACCTCCGGGAACAAGGACGTCGTGCTCACGGCGGGCCACTGCGTCAACGAGGGTCCCGGCGCCTACGCCACCAACTGGGCGTTCGTGCCGGCCTACGACGACGGCGCGCGGCCCTACGGCACGTTCACGGCCCGGCAGCTCACCACCACGACGCAGTGGCAGACAGCGGCGACTTCGACTACGACGTGGCCTTCGCCGTGCTGAACACGCTGAACGGGGCGCACCTGACCGACGTCGTCGGCGGGCAGTCCATCGGCTTCAACCTGGCCCGCGGCCAGTACATGTACTCGTTCGGCTACCCGGCGGCGAACCCGTACGACGGCTCGGACATCGCGTGGTGCCACGGCACCGCCGTGCAGGACACCTTCGGCGGCAGCATGGACCAGGGCCTGGACTGCAACCTGACGGGCGGCTCGTCCGGCGGCCCGTGGTTCGTGAACTACTCCGAGTCCACCGGCGTGGGCACGCTCAACTCGGTGAACTCCTTCAAGTACCGGGGCGGCAGCATGCGCAACTACATGTTCGGTCCCTACCTGGGCGACGTCGCCCGGACGCTGTACAACTCGGCGGCCGCGCTCTGACGCGGTGAAGCGGCCCGGCCCGGGGTTCCCGGGCCGGGCCGTCGCCGGGGCAGCCGGCTTCGGGCTCGCCCTGGTCCCCCGTAGGCTGGGTGAATGCACCTCGTCGCCCAGGATCTCGGTTTCGCCTACCCCGGGCGGCCCGTCATGGACGGGGTGAGCTTCACGGTGTCCGACGGCGGGCGGCTCGGCGTCGTCGGCGAGAACGGGTCGGGCAAGTCCACGCTGCTGCACCTGCTGGCGGGCGACCTGCTGCCCAAGTCGGGCGAGGTGCGGCGGCAGGGGACGGTCGCGCTGGTCGAGCAGGAGCTGCACCCCGCGCCGGGCCAGACCATCGGCGACCTGGTCGCCGGGACGCTCGACGGCCTGCGGACCGCCGCCGCCGAGCTGGAGGCGGCCGCCGCGGCGTTCGACCACAGCTCGGGCGACCTGGCGGTGCTCGAACGCACTCTCTCGCTCGCCGAGCACCTGGCCGTCTGGGACGCCGACCGGCGCGTCGAGGTGGCCCTCACGCGGCTCGGCGCCCCGCGCGACCCCGGGCGCCGGCTCGACCAGCTCAGCGTGGGGGAGCGGTTCCGCGTGCGCCTCGCATGCCGGCTGGCGGAGCGCGCCGACCTGCTCCTGCTCGACGAGCCCACCAACCACCTCGACGACTCCGCCATCGAGTACCTCACCGGCGAGCTTGTCGCGTGGCGCGGCGCGGTCGTGCTCGTGACCCACGACCGCGAGCTGCTCGACGACGTCGCCACCGCCATCCTCGACCTCGACCCGTCGTGGGACGGCAAGCCCGTGCTCTACGGGCAGCCGGGCTACCTGGCCTACCGGTTCGCGAAGAACCAGGCGCTGCACCGCTGGCGGCAGCGCTACCGGGCCGAGCGCAAGCGGGCGGCGGCGCTCGCCGAGCGGCTGGACGAGTCCTACGAGGGGCTCTCCGACGAGTGGCGCCCGGCCAAGGGCTCGCAGAAGCACCGCCGCGCGACCCGCGCCCGCATTCATGTGAAGGCCGCGGACCGGCTCGTCCAGAAGCTCGAGGCCGAGGCCATCGAGGTACCCGTCCCGCCGGTCGAGCTGGGGTTCCCGGACCTCCCGGCGATGTCGCCGGGCTGGGATCCGAGCCACCCTGTGGTGGACGTGCGGTCGCCCCGCGTGGGCACAGGGGCCGACGGCGGCCCCGGCAGTGGGCGCGACGACGGCGGCCTCCGGCTGGACCTGCCGGGCACGCGGGTGGCGATCCCGCCGTCGGGCAGACTGCTCGTGGTGGGGCCGAACGGGACCGGCAAGTCGACGCTGCTCGCGGTGCTGGCGGGCACCCTGGAACTGGACCGGGGGAGCCGTTCGGTGGTGCAGGGGGCGCGCATCGGCGTCGTCGGCCAGGAGAGCGCGCCCATCACCGGGGAGGCGCGCCTGCGGACCGGGTTCGAGACCTACGCCGACGAGGCGCTGCGGCTGCTCGCGTCCGGCGAGCTGGACCCGGACCACGTGGTGCCCGTCGCGGGGCTGGGCCTGCTCAGTGAGGAGGACCTGGAGCGGCCGCTAGCCGAGCTGTCCGCGGGGCAGCGGCGGCGGTTCGAGTTGGCGCGGGCGCTGCTGCATGCGCCGCACCTGCTGCTGCTCGACGAGCCGACGAACCACCTGTCGATCGACCTCGTCGACGAGCTGACGCGCGCGCTGCAGGTCACGCCGTGCGCCGTGGTGGTCGCGACGCACGACCGGCGGATGCGGTCGGACCTGGAGGACTGGCCGGTCCTGGACCTGACGCCGGCGGGCTGACCCGGCGAGTCAGGGCAGCCGGCCCACGTGGGCCATGGCCTGCTTGACCAGCATGCCCTGGCCGTTCATCATCTCGGCCTGGACGTCGTCGGCGCAGGCCTCCTCCGGGGTCAGCCAGGCGAGGTCGAGGGCGTTCTGCTGCGGCCGGCAGTCGCCCGTCACCGGCACCACGTACGCGAGCGACACCGCGTGCTGGCGCGGGTCGTGGAACGCCGTGATGCCGGGCGTCGGGAAGTACTCGGCGACGGTGAACGGCTGCGGCGACGGCGGGACCTGCGGCAGCGCGACCGGGCCGAGGTCCTTCTCGATGTGCCGGAGCAGCGCGTCCCTGACCCGCTCGTGGTACATGACGCGGCCCGAGACCAGGGCCCGCGTCATCGCACCCTGGGTGCTGACCCGCAGGAGCAGCCCGACGGAGACCACGTCACCCGAGTCGTCGACCCGCACCGGCACCGCGTCGACGTACACGAGGGGGAGCTGCGCCCGGACGACCGCGAGGTCCTCGTCGGTCAGCCAGCCCGACACCTGGGTGGGTTCGCTGTAGAAGTCGTCGGACGGGTAGTCGGCAGTCTCGGTCACGGGTCCGTTCTACCAGTTCGGGCTCCCCGACGCCGTACCCCGCGCCGATCGTGGAATAGCGGAGTGGGTGACTGTGCTTCACCAGGGAGACGCCCAACGAAAGGAAGCGTGACATGGCCACCGTCGAGATCACCGACGCCACGTTCGAGAAGACCGTCAACGACAACGGGATAGTCCTCGTGGACTTCTGGGCCACCTGGTGCCCGCCGTGCAAGATGTTCGGCCCCATCTTCGAGGCGTCCTCGGACAAGCACACCGACATCGTGCACGCCAAGATCGACACGGACGCCAACCCGGGCATCTCGTCGGCCGCGCAGGTGACGTCCATCCCCACGCTGATGGCGTTCCGCGACGGCGTGCTGGTGTTCCGCCAGGCGGGCGCGCTGCCCGCGAAGGCCCTCGCCGAGGTGGTGGACGCCGTACGCGGCCTCGACATGGACGAGGTGCGCAAGGAGATCGCGGCGCAGCAGAACTGACGCGGCTGGGCCGGCACGGCAGAACCGGGGGTGCGCGAGGGGGGACTCGAACCCCCACGTCCGAAGACACCAGGACCTAAACCTGGCGCGGCTGCCAATTACGCCACTCGCGCGCGGCGCACAGTCTACGGGCACGCGGGCGGGCGGGTCAGCGAAAGGCGGCGGTTCCCGTGATGTGTCGGCCCAGCACCAGCGTGTGCACCTCGTCCGTGCCCTCGTAGGTGCGCACCGACTCCAGGTTGTTCGCATGCCGCATCGGCGAGTGGTCCAGCGTGACGCCGTTGCCGCCCAGCACGGTGCGAGCCTGGCGGCACACCTCGATGGCGATGCGGGCGTTGTTCAGCTTGCCGGCGGAGATCATGTACCCCTCCAGGCGCCCGGCGTCCTTGAGCCGGCCCAGGCGCAGCGCCATGAGCTGCGCCTTGGTGATCTCCAGCGCCATGTCGACGAGCTTGGCCTGCGTGAGCTGGAAGCCCGCGATCGGTACGCCGAACTGCTCCCGCTCCTTCGCGTAGGCCAGGGCGGACTCGAAGGCGTCGCGCGCCGCGCCGACCGCGCCCCACACGATGCCGTAGCGCGCCTCGTCGAGGCACGCGAACGGCCCGGCCAGGCCGGGATGCTCCGGGAGGATCGCGTCGGCGGGCACGCGGACGCCGTCGAGCGTGATGTCGCACTGCACCGATGCACGCATCGACAGCTTGGGCTCGATGGGCACGGCGGTGAACCCGAGGGTCGACGTGGGCACGACGAACCCGCGCACGCGGTCCCGCTCGCCGCCGTCGGCCTGGGGTTCGCGCACCTTGGCCCAGATGATCGCGACGTCGGCGAACGAGGCCATGCCGATCCACCGCTTGGCGCCGTCCAGGACCCACTCGCCGCCGGCGTCGCCGCCCTCGCTGCCCGGCTCGAAGCGGGCGCGGGTGGTCATGCTCGCCGGGTCGGAGCCGGCGCCCGGCTCGGTGAGCCCGAAGCAGCCGACCACCTCACCCGTGGCCATCCGCGGGAGCCACTGTTGCTTCTGGGCCTCTGAGCCGTGCTTGTGGATCGCCGACATCGCGAGCGAGCCCTGCACCGACACGAACGTGCGGATGCCGGAGTCGCCGGCCTCCAGCTCCTGCACCGCCAGCCCGTACTCGACGGCGGACCGCCCGGCGCAGCCGTAGCCCGTGAGGTGCATGCCGAGCAGCCCGAGCTCGCCGAGCTCCGGGACGAGCTCACGCGGGAAGTGGGCGTCGGCGAACCAGCGGGCGATGTTCGGCCGCACGCGGCGGTCCACGAACTCGCGGACGCGGTCGCGCGTGGCCAGCTCGGTGTCGCTGAGCTCGGCGTCGAGGTCGAGCAGGTCGGCCGGGGAGCCCATCGGCTCAGTCAAGCCCCAGCACCTTGCGCACGCGGGCCACGTGGCCGGTCGCCCGGACGTTGTAGAAGGACTCCGCGACCGTCAGGTCCGGGTTCACCACCACCGTGGAGCGGATCACGCCCACGTACGTCTTGCCGTAGTTCTGCTTCTCGCCCCAGGCGCCGTACGCCTCCAGCGTCGCGTGGTCCTCGTCGGACGCCAGCGGGAACGTGAGCGCCTCGTCCTGCGCGAACTTCGCCAGCTTGGCGACCTTGTCGGGGGAGATGCCGACGACGGCGTAGCCCGCGCCCAGGAGCGACGCCTCCGAGTCGCGGAAGTCGCACGCCTCCTTGGTGCAGCCCGGCGTGGCGGCGGCCGGGTAGAAGTAGACGATGACGCCCTTGTCGGTGCTCTGCGCCAGGTCGGCGAGGCGGACGGTGGCGCCGTCGGCGGTGGGGAGGGTGAAGTCGGGAGCCTTGTCCCCTGGCTCGAGGCGAGTGGTCATGCCCGTAACGGTAGCCGCCCTCTGGGACACTCAGCGCCTCCTGCGCCCGGGCCTGTGGACAACCGGGCGACGTCGCCCGGAGGTCGCGTAGCGTTGTCCTGTGAGCACCCCAGCCGTGACCAAGCCTGGCACCCTCCCGATCCGCATGCTGCACGACCGGCTCCTGGTCGAGCCCGAGACGGACTCGGCGGAGCGGCAGTCGACGGCCGGCCTGGTGATCCCGGCGACCGCCGTCGGTCCCAAGCGGCTCGCGTGGGCGAAGGTCGTGGCCAAGGGCGAGCACGTGCGGCAGGTCGACGTCGGCGACCGGGTCCTGTTCGACCCGGAGGACCGCGCGGAGGTGGACCTGGCGGGCAAGGACTACGTGCTGCTGCGCGAGCGCGACGTGCACGGCGTGGCCGAGAGCGACGAGGCGGACGGCGCGACGGGGCTCTACCTGTAGGGCCCGGCCGGGCGCGTTCCGCTGTCGCACAGTTCACAGGCCGGGCCCGCTCGTTCGGTTACCGGTGACGCCGCTGGTCCTGGTAGTGTTTCTCCCCGTTGCGCGCCATTAGCTCAATAGGCAGAGCAGCTGACTCTTAATCAGCGGGTTCGGGGTTCGAGTCCCTGATGGCGCACCAGCACGACGGTCTCAGACCCCCTCTCACCGGGCTGGGCGACGGCCGCCGTGAGGCGGAAAATCCGTGGGGCCGCAGCCTGGATGCCCTGGTAATCTTTCCGTCGCAGGCGCCATTAGCTCAATAGGCAGAGCAGCTGACTCTTAATCAGCGGGTTCGGGGTTCGAGTCCCTGATGGCGCACAACACGGCAAGGCCCTCACCGCGGTGAGGGCCTTCGTGTTTCACCCCCTCGCCACGGCTCTCTGACCAGCCGTTTCGCGGCCGACCTGACAGTTTGTCCGGTTGTTGCCTGCTGCTCCAGCTCCGTTCACCCGATCGGGCCACGGTGGCCCGCGGGCGCGCCCGGGAGCCGCCCGATCCACGGAGCACAGGGAGGGCGGCCATGCGGCCAGTCACCAGGAAACAGCGGGCCCGGCAGCAGGCCGGCCTCGTCGCGGCGGTCACGGCGGCCACGCTCGCCATGACGGGCTGGGTCGCGACGTCGTCGTCGGCATCGCCCGCTGACGCCGTCCGCCCCGCGAGCGGCACGACGGCGACGGCGCCGCACGAGCCGGACGCCCCGTTGCCGAGCGGCCCCGTCCTGACGCCCGCCGACGGCGCCTTCCTGGAGGGGACCGTCCCGGTCGCGGCCGAGCCCGTCGCGCCCGGCGACGACGTCGAGAGCCTGACCGTCGACGGCGCGGACGTGCCCGGCGCCACCGCGACGCTCGGCACGTCGGTTCTCGGCTACACCGTGGGGACGAACTCGACAGAGGCGCGCTACCGGAGCTACGTCTCGGTCAACGGTGCGGAGCCGATCTACCTGCCCGACGCCGTGAGCGAGCGCGTCGAGCTGGAGATCCCCAACGAGCAGCTCGTGACCGGCGAGAACACCGTCGAGGTGGTGGTCGGCGCGATCGAGACGAGCTGCGGCTCCAACTACGACGACTTCGTGCTCTCGGACTTCACGCTCGAACCGCTCGGCGAGACGGCCGACGGCGAGGAGAACGAGTACACCTACTCGTTCGGCGACGGGAGCTGCGGCACCAACACCAGCCTGCTGCGGCGCGCGGAGCTGACGTTCTTCGTGCAGGGCGACCCGCAGGGCACGACGGGCCTGAGTGCCGACCTCGACACCACGACCCTGGCCAACGGCGAGCACACGATCGAGGCCACCACGGCGGCGGGCGACACGACGGCGCACACCGTCCGCGTGAACAACGCGCCGGCGGGCGCGCCGCGCCTCACACCGGCCGACGGCACGCTCACCAACGGCACCGTGACCGTCACGGGCGCCCGCCCCGCGGACGGCGAGGGGGCCACGGCGGAGCTCACGGTCGACGGCGAGGAGGTCGAGGCCAGCGAGACGCTCGGCACCGGCGAGGCGGCGTTCTCGTTCAACGTCGGCTCCAACGCGGTGGACGGCAACGCGGCCAACCTGCTCGTCGTGAACGGGATCGAGATGCCGCTGGGCGGCTCCTACGCGAGCCAGCGCGCCGACGTCGCGGTGCCGAACGAGTGGCTGCGCCCCGGCGAGAACACCGTCAAGGTCGTGACCGGCACCTTCGCCGGCGACTGCAACCGCGACGACTTCACGATCTCGAACCTCGCGCTGACGCCCGCCGTCGGCACGTCGGCCGGCGTCGGGCTGAAGCCCTCCTACGCGATGGGCGACGGCACCTGTGGCTCCAACGCCTCGCTGCTGCGCGAGATCACCGTGACGTTCACCGTCGACGCTCCCGCGCGCGGCCTGCGCGTCGACGTCGACACGGCGGCGCTGCCCGACGGCGAGCACGAGCTCGCCGCGACCTCCACCACCGGCGAGACCGCCACGCGCGCGCTGTTCACCGACAACACCGGCCCGGCGCTGGTCTCGGCCACCCCCGCCGACGGCGACCGGCTCACCTCGGCGGTGCCGCTCGCGGTGGTCGTCGACGACGCCTCCGGCGTGGTGGACGGCCCGGACCTCACGCTCGACGGCGCGGCGATCGCCCTCGGCGACCCGGTCGGGCCGGGGCTCTCCGCGGGCGAGCACACGCTCGCCGTCTCCGCGACGGACGGCCTCGGCAACGAGGTGACGCACGAGATCGGCTTCGTGAGTGCCGGGATCCCGGACGTGCCCGCGGACGTCGCACCGGCGTCGGGTACGACGGGGGTCGGGCGCACCGCGACGCTCAGGGCGACGGTCGCGGAGCCGGACGGCGGCGACGTCACCGCGCGCTTCTCGGCCGCCGAGATCCTCACGCCGAGCCGGGCCTGGCAGGGCGAGTCGGCCGAGGTGCCGACCACGCTGAACGTGCGAGGCCAGAAGGGCATGAGCACCCGGGCGCTGGAGCCGGGTGACGGCCGGTCGGCGGACTCGACGGCGTCGGCCGACGTGACCTACCAGCGGTTCGACGTGCCGGTCCGCGGCCGGATCGAGGCGCCCGTGCTGCGCTGGGAAGGCACCGCCGACCCGACCCGGGTGGTCAGCCTGCGGGCCTGGAACCGGGACACCGACGCCTGGGACGTCGTCGCCTCCGCGCGCGGCGCCGTCGAGGGTGCCACCGTGCTCGAAGGCACCGTGACCAGGGACTACGTGGACGACGGCAAGGTCCACGCCATGGTCACCGGCGAGGATCCCTTCGCCGACGACATCGACCCGGGCGACCCGGACGGCTTCGCCGACCCGGACGGCTACGACTTCTCGATGGTCCACTACACCGACACGCAGTACCTGTCGGAGGGCGCCGTCGAGCAGGAGACGCCCGAGGAGCGGGCCGTGTGGGCGCAGGGCTACAACGGCGTCATGGACTGGATCGTCGACAACGCCGACGAGCGCAAGATCGCGTACGTCGCGCACACCGGCGACATCATCGAGAACAACATCCGGGCCTTCCCGCCCGAGCTGGAGGAGCAGGTCATCGGTGAGTTCGAGTTCGCGTCCCAGGCGCAGGGCCGCATCGACGCCGCCGGCATCCCGAACGGCGTGGTCGCGGGCAACCACGACAACCAGTCCGGCACCGACCCCGCGCTGTACGACCGGTACTTCGGCCCGCAGCGGTACGAGGAGCTGTCCGAGGGCTGGGCGGACGCGTCCTACGGCGGCACGATGACGCCGGGCTCGAACGAGAACCACTACGACCTGTTCTCGGCCGGCGGCCTGGACTTCGTGGTGGTGGGTCTGTCCTACGGCGTGACCCGCGACGAGGCCGAGTGGGCGGCCGGGATCTTCGAGCGGTACTCCGACCGCAACGGCGTGCTGCTGACCCACGACTACCTGGAGCCGTCGACCTCGCCCGACGGGCGCGGCGCGAACTTCGGCGGGTCCGACGGGCCGCTGCTGTACAACCTGCTGGTCAAGGACAACCCGAACGTGTTCCTCGTCCTGGCGGGCCACCGGCACGGCGTCGGCACCAACGTGCGCCCGCCCGTGGTCGGCGACGTCGGGGGCGGCGTGGTCGAGCTGCTCGCGGACTACCAGTTCTACACGGTGTCGGCGGGGCAGCTCGGGATCGCCGAGATCGGCGGGTACGACCCGGCCGACCGGCTCCAGTTCGGCGCGTCCTTCTTCCGCATGCTGCAGTTCGACGTCGACCGCGGCGAGATGTCCGTCGACACCTACTCCCCGCTGCTGGGCGAGTTCGGCGCCACCGAGTACGACGAGGACCAGCGGTACAACGGGCTGGAGGACAACATGGTGCTGCCGGTCGACCTGACCTCCCGCACCACGTCGTTCAGCACGGACTCGGTGGTGCTGTACGACCCGGTGCGCGAGATCGGCCGGGACATGGTCGCCTCGGGTGAGGTCGCCTCGGTCCGGTGGACCGGCCTCAAGCCGGGCCGCACCTACGCCTGGTTCGTCACCGCCCGCAGCTCCGGCGGCGGCACGGCGACGGCCTCGCCGGCGTACTTCACCACGGCGGGCCGTTGAGGCTCCGCCGCATCCTCGCCCTGGCGGGGCTGCTCGCAGTGGTGAGCAGCCCCGCCGTCGGGCAGGCCGCGTGGGCGCACGACGCCACGAGCGACGTGTACGCGCAGGTGACCCCTGCGCCGCCGGACGGCGGCGGCGACGGCGGGCCGACGGCGGACGTCGCCGCCGTGCTGGACCTCGAGTACGACCTGCTCATGAAGTCCGCGTGGCTGCGTGCCGAGGCCTACGAGGCGACGGGGCGGGCGGACCAGCTCGACCAGCTCGACAAGCACGAGCGGGTGGTCGACGAGTACGTGACCGACCGCTTCGCCGTCGCCTACGACGGCGAGCCGTGCGCCCCGGCGCTCTCTGGTATCGACGTCGTCGAGCGGGGGGAACGGGCCTACGCCTCGCTGACCTACACGTTCGCTTGCCAGGGCGAGCCGGAGGGGGTGCACGCGGTCTCCAGCGCGCTGTTCCCGGACGCGGAGTCGTTCGTGCACTCCACCGAGACGATCGTGCGGTACACGCTCGACGACGAGGACGGCTCGGCGGTGCTCACCGCGGCGTCGCCCACCCTGACCACGGGGGAGAACCGCCTGCTCAAGCAGGTCGCGGAGTTCTTCGTGCTGGGCGGGGAGCACCTGCTGCTCGGGCTGGACCACGTGCTGTTCCTGCTGGCGCTGCTGATCGGCGCCCGCAGGCTGCGCGACGTGGTCTGGACCGCCACGGCGTTCACCGTGGCGCACTCCGTGACGTTCCTGCTCGCGGCCCTCGGCGTGGTGTCGGTGCCCGCGATGGTGGTCGAGCCGGTGATCGCCGCGTCGATAGCGGTGGTGGCCGTGGTGGACCTGGTCCTGATCTGGCGTGGACGGGGGGAGGCGCTCGCGGCGGGCGTGGCGGCCGGCTCGGCGCCCGGCCTGGCGCCCGGAGCGGGCGGGCCGGGCTGGGGTCCGGTGCGGGATGCCCTGCGCTGGCGCGGGCCGGCCGGCTCGCGCGAGGTGCTGACCGCCTGGGACCGCTGGCGGCTGCCGGTGGTGTTCGTCTTCGGGCTGGTGCACGGCGTCGGGTTCGCGGGCGCGCTCGGGATCGACGCCGCGTGGTCGTGGACGCTCCTGTGGTCGCTGCTGTCGTTCAACGTGGGCATCGAGGCCGTGCAGCTCGGCATCATCGCGGTGGTCTTCCCGCTGCTGGTGCTGCTGCGTGTCCGGGCCCCGCGGGTGGCGTGGTGGGTGCTCGGCACGGGGTGTGCGGTGATCGCGGCGGTGGCGCTGTGGTGGGTCGTGGAGCGGCTGGCGGGGGCCTGACGCCGCCCCGCTCCAGCTCCCCGAGCCGCGGCAACCGAGAAAGGTCCGCCTCGAGAACGGCCTTGCGCATGGATTCAGGGGTCTGAGCATGCGTAATGACATTCTCGAAGCGGACCTTCGTAGGCTCCTGGTGCTACGGGTTCGCCGTCCAGAACGTCTCCAGTTCCGCGTCCAGCGCCGGGGCTACCTGCATCGGCAGTGAGTGGGTCGTGTTCGGCCAGGTCTTGACCTGGACGTCCGGGATCAGCTCGGCCTTCTCCGCCGCGGCCGCTCCGCCCGCCAGCGAGGAGTCGCTCGCGATCGCGACGTACACGGGCATCCGCAGGCCCCGCAGCTCGTCGTCGGTCAGGATGCTGGGGTTGGGGATGGACGACGCGTCGAAGTGCTCGGTGCCCTGGGCGATGAGGCGCGCCAGCGGGTCGTCCGGGTCGACCTCCTCGGCCTCGACGCCGCCGATCTGGTTCAGCGCGGCCTCGCGCCACGACTCCGGCACGAAGGGCAGCGAGAGCGGGATGGAGGCGAGGATGGACGAGAGCGGCAGCATGCCGAGCGTCATGATCGGCTCCAGCAGCGTGAGGCTGGCCAGGCGCTCCGGGTGCCGCACGGCGACGGCGGCGGCCAGCCCGCCGCCCTGCGAGTGGCCCACCAGGTGGGCGCGCTCGATCCCCAGGCCGGCCATGGCCTCGTCCACCCAGCGGGCGGCGTCCGCGACGCCGGTCATCGGGACCTCCTGCACCGACATGCCGGTGTCGCCAAGGGTGTCGAAGGCGTACACGGTGCGGTGCTCGATGTAGTCGGGCAGGTTGTCGCCCCACATCGGGACGGCGCTTGCCCGGCCCGGCAGCAGCACCACGGGCGTGGCGTCCGGGTGCTGCTCGTCGACCCACGCGTAGGCGCGGACGGTGCCGAAGCTCGTGGCGACGTCGTGCGTCTCGGTGGGCTCGGGCAGCCCCGCCATCGCCGCCGCGTAGGCGTCCTCGTACCCCTGGCGCCCTTCCAGGGTGCGGAAGTGGCCGACGCCGGGACTGCCGGACGCGATGAGCAGGATCAGGCCGCTGGTGGACACCGCCGCGACCACGGCCAGCAGGACGACGGGCCAGCGGCGGCGCTTGCGCGTCAGGGTGTCGCTCATGGGAGTCCTCTCGGGGGTTGCTCGGCCGTGGCCGGGTGACGTTTAGCAATACGATCGCATCGTAACAGGTTCCGATGCGATCGCATTGCTAAACTCGGCGCATGCCGAGGATCGTCGACCACGAGGAACGCCGCGCCGAGATCGTGCTCGCGCTCTGGCTGGTGATCGCCGAGCACGGCATCGAGGGTGTGAGCCTGCGCCACGTGGCCACCCGGGCCGGCGTCTCGATGGGGCGGATTCAGCACTACTTCGGCACCAAGGAGGCCCTCGTGGTGGCGGGCTGCACCGCCCTCGTCGACCGCGCCTACGCCGGCTACCAGGAGACCGCCGACGCCGCGCCGCGCGACCGGCTGCTGCACGTCGTGAGCCAGCAGATCCCGCAGACCGACGCCAGCCGCATCGGGGTCAGCGTCTGGTACGCCTACGTGGCCAAGTCGATCAGCCATCCCGCCGTCCGCCAGGTGCTGGCCGAGGCCCGGCGCGGGGCCGAGGACGAATGCGCGCGGCTGGTCCGCGCGGTGCGCGGGGGAAGCGGCGACGCGGCCGCCCTGGAGCAGGCCCGGCGGCTGCTCGCCCTCGCCGACGGCCTCACCCTGCGGGTCCTGGTCGGCGACCTGGAGCCGGCCGAGGCGCTCGCCGCGCTGGAGGCCGAGGTCGGCCGGGTGTGACGGCCCGGGTGCCCGGCCGGTCCCCGGCTCAGTCCGAGTGGTCGTGGTCGCCGAGCAGGTCCCCGAACATCTCCTCGGCGTGCTCGGCGACGGCCACGTCCCGCGCCGTCCGGCCGTGCGGATCGTGCCGACCGCCCGGCTCGCCCCAGCCGTCGTCGGCCAGCCCGCGCCGGATCCACGCGAGGACCAGCTCCGTGCCCTCGATGCCGCGCCGGGCCTCGGCCGCGGCGAGCCGCGCGCGGTCGGCGTCGGACAGGTCGACGACGAGCCGCCGTCCGGCGAGCTCGGCGCGCGAGCAGGGGCTGCGGTCGGTCATGGGGCCCAGCCTGCCGCGCGCCGCCGTCGTGCTGCGCGGTGAACCCGGAATCCGTGCGCATACGCAACGCTCGCCCGCGGCCTCGTAGGCTCTTCCCGTGAGCCAGCCCGTCCCCTCAGAGTCCGACGCTCCGCGCCAGCCCGACGCCGCCGGCCGGCCCGACCTCGCCGGGTTCCGGACCAAGCCGGTGTCGTTCGTGCGCCGGTCCGGGCGGCTCACGGACCGGCAGAAGCGGCTGTGGGCCGCGCGCCACGCCGCGTACCTGATCGACGTGCCGCGCGCGATCGCGCGGACCTCCGTGGACCCCGAGTACGTGCTGGACGCCGGGGCCGTCTTCGGGCGCGAGGCCCCGCTGGTCGTGGAGATCGGCTCGGGCCTGGGGGATGCCGTCGTCGAGGCCGCCGCCACCGATCCCGAGCGCGACTACCTCGCCGTCGAGGTCTACCAGCCGGGACTGGCGCACACGATCGCCCGCGCGGAGCGGGCCGGCGCGGCGCGGGGGCAGGACGGGCTGCCGAACCTCCGGCTGGTCCAGGCCAACGCGACGGAGCTGCTGGCGACCACCCTGCCGGCCGGGTCGGTGGACGAGCTCTGGGTCTTCTTTCCCGACCCGTGGCACAAGGCGCGTCACCACAAGCGCCGTCTGGTCACCGCGGAGTTCGCGGCGCTCGCGGCGCGCGTGCTGCGGCCCGGCGGGACGCTGCGTCTGGCGACCGACTGGGCCGAGTACGCGGAGCAGATGGTCGAGGTCATGGAGGCCGACGAGGAGCTGACCAACGTGCATGGTCCAGGGCGCCCGGCTCCTCGGTTCGAGCGGCGCGTGCTCACGGGGTTCGAGCGCAAGGCGCACAGCGCGGGGCGGGCCATCGCGGACCTGGCGTACGTGCGGCGCTGACATCGCGCTGACCAGCCGGTTCGTGTGCCGGCCGACGGGGATCACAAGGTGTAACGACTTGGTCAAGTCCGTAAACTCACCGGCCGAACTGTTTGCCCTCGGCATGTGAGGTGCGGCACATTGGGGCGCGGGTGCGAAGAACGCACCGGGCCGCGGGCAGAAACGCGCGCCCCCATGAGCCAATGGAGGCGTCATGAGTGACGTACAGGCCCCAGGGCCTGAAACCGATTACCAACGCGTCGAGAGATCGGACGAGTTCCAGAGTCTCCGCAGGGCATTCCGGAACTTCGTCTTCCCGATGACGGCGCTGTTCCTCGTCTGGTACTTCCTGTACGCGCTCATGAGCACGTACGCGAACGAGTTCATGAGTATCCGAGTGGCCGGGACCATCACCGTCGGCCTGATCTTCGGCCTGCTGCAGTTCGTGTCCACGTTCGTGATCACCACGCTCTACGCGCGGTGGGCCAACAACAAGTTCGACGCCCGGGCGCAGGCCCTGCGCGAGGAGATCGAGGGGGGCGAGCTGTGAACGGGACCGAGACTGTCATGGCTGCTGCGGCCACGAACGTCGGCAACACCTGGATCAACATCGGCATCTTCGCCGCGTTCGTCGTGGTCACCCTCGTCATCGTCTTCCGGGTCTCCCGGCAGAACCGGAGCGCCACCGACTTCTACGCCGGCGGCCGCACCTTCACGGGTGCGCAGAACGGCACGGCGATCGCCGGTGACTACCTGTCCGCCGCGAGCTTCCTCGGCATCGCGGGCGCCATCGCCGTCAACGGGTACGACGGCTTCCTGTACTCCATCGGCTTCCTCGTGGCCTGGCTGGTCGCGCTGCTCCTGGTCGCCGAGCTGCTGCGGAACACGGGCAAGTTCACGATGGCGGACGTGCTCTCGTTCCGGCTGCAGCAGCGGCCGATCCGGATGGCGGCCGCCCTGTCCACGCTGGCCGTCGTGTTCTTCTACCTGCTGGCCCAGATGGCCGGTGCCGGCGGGCTCGTCGCGCTCCTGCTCGGCGTCACCGACACGGCGGGCCAGGGCGTGGTGATCGCGGTGGTCGGCGCGCTGATGATCCTGTACGTGCTGGTGGGCGGCATGAAGGGCACCACGTGGGTGCAGATCATCAAGGCGGCGCTCCTCATCCTGGGCGCCGGCGCCATGACGATCTGGGTGCTCGCGCTCTTCGGCTTCAACCTCTCGGCCGTCATGCAGGAGGCCGTGAACATGGCCGGCGAGAACGGCGAGGCGATCCTCGAGCCGGGCCTGCAGTACGGCGCGACGGCCCTGTCCCAGCTCGACTTCCTGTCGCTCGCGCTCGCCCTCGTGCTCGGCACCGCGGGCCTGCCGCACGTGCTGATGCGCTTCTACACGGTGCCGTCGGCCAAGGAGGCCCGCAGGTCCGTGGTCGTCGCGATCTGGCTGATCGGCATCTTCTACCTGTTCACGCTGGTGCTCGGGTACGGCGCCGGGGCGCTGGTCGGGCCGGACACGATCCTCGGGGCGCCGGGCGGGCAGAACTCGGCGGCACCGCTGCTCGCGTTCGAGCTGGGCGGCGAGATCCTGCTCGGCATCATCGCGGCGGTCGCGTTCGCGACCATCCTCGCGGTGGTGGCCGGCCTGACGATCACGGCGGCGGCGAGCTTCTCGCACGACATCTACGCCTCGGTCATCAAGAAGGGGCAGGTGTCGCCGAACACCGAGGTCCGGGTAGCCCGCTGGACGGTGGTCGTGATCGGCGTCATCGCGATCATCGGCGGGATCTTCGCCAACGGGCAGAACGTCGCGTTCCTCGTGGCCCTGGCGTTCTGCGTCGCGGCGTCCGCGAACCTGCCGACCATCATCTACTCGCTGTTCTGGAAGCGGTTCAACACGTCCGGCGCGCTGTGGAGCATCTACGGCGGCCTGATCTCGACGGTCGTGCTGATCATCTTCTCGCCGGTCGTGTCGGGCAAGCCGGCCGACCCGGTCACCGGGCTCAGCAAGTCGATGATCACCAACCCGGAGATCGACTTCCACTGGTTCCCGCTCGACAACCCGGGCATCGTGACGATCCCGCTCGCGTTCGTGCTCGGCATCGTCGGCACGTACCTGAGCAAGGAGCGCTCGCACCCGGAGAAGTACGCCGAGATGGAGGTCCGGTCGCTCACGGGCGCCGGCGCCGAGAAGGCGGTCCACCACTGACCCGGCGCACCTGACCCGGGGCCGTTCGCGGCCCGACGGCGGCCGTGGTCACCTTCTGCAGGAAGGCGACCACGGCCGCCGTCGTCCAGGGGCCGGGGGTCAGGCGGCGGCCGCCTCCAGGCGGATGACCACCGACTTCGAGGCCGGGGTGTTGCTGCCCTCCGCCGTGTGGTCCAGCGGGACCAGCACGTTGGTCTCCGGGAAGTACGCGGCGGCGCAGCCGCGCGCGGTCGAGAAGGCGACGGCGCGGAAGCCCTCGGCCCGGCGCTCGTCGGTCCCGCCGTCCGGGCCCGGCCACTCGCTGACCAGGTTCACCGTGTCACCGTCGGCGAACCCGCCGGCCGCCAGGTCGTCCGGGTGCACGAACACGACGCGCCGCCCGTTCCGCACGCCCCGGTACCGGTCGTCGAGGCCGTAGACGGTGGTGTTGAACTGGTCGTGGGACCGGACCGTCTGCAGCAGCAGGCGGCCCTCCGGCACCCGGACCACGTCGAGCTCGTTGACCGTGAAGTTCGCCTTGCCGGTCCGGGTCGGGAACACGCGCGCGTCGCGCGGCGGGTGGGGCAGCACGAACCCGCCCGGCTCGGCGACCCGGCGCTCGAAGTCCTCGAAGCCCGGGATGACGCGGGAGATCGAGTCGCGGATGCGCGCGTAGTCGGCCGCGAACTCCTCCCACGGCGTCGGGTCGTCCGGCCCGAGCGTGCGGCGGGCCAGGTCGCAGAGGATCGCGGTCTCGCTGCGCAGGGCGTCCGACGCCGGCTGCAGCCGGCCACGCGAGGTGTGCACCACGCTCATCGAGTCCTCGACGGTGACGACCTGCTCGCGGCCCGCCTGGACGTCCCGCTCGGTGCGGCCGAGGCACGGCAGGACCAGGGAGCGCCGGCCGGGCAGCACGTGCGAGCGGTTGAGCTTGGTCGAGACGTGCACCGTGAGCGGCACCTCCCGGAGCGCGGCCTCGGTGACCGCGCTGTCCGGCGTGGCCGCGGCGAAGTTGCCGCCCACCGCCATGAAGACCTTGAGGTGCCCGTCGCGCAGGGCGCGAACGGTGTCCACCGTGTCGTACCCGTGGGCCCGCGGCGGCTCGAAGCCGAACTCCGCGCCGAGCGCGTCCAGGAAGGCGTCGGTGGGCTTCTCCCAGATGCCCATGGTGCGGTCGCCCTGCACGTTGCTGTGCCCGCGCACCGGGCAGGCGCCCGCGCCCGGCCGGCCGACGTTCCCGCGCAGCAGCAGGAAGCTCACCACCTCGCGGATGGTGGCCACCGCCTGCTTGTGCTGGGTCAGGCCCATCGCCCAGCACACGATGACGTTCTTCGCGGCCAGGACCTCCTTCACGAAGCCCTCGATCTCCGCACGGTCCAGGCCGGTGGCGGCGTCGACGTCGTCCCACGAGAGGGCCCGCCAGGCGGCAGCGGCCTCGGTGAACCCCGAGGTGTGCTCGGCGATGAAGTCGTGGTCGAGGACCGGCGGGTGGCCGGCCGTGCGTGCGTCGTCGTCCGCCTCCAGGAGCAGGCGGTTGACCGCCTGGAACAGGGCCAGGTCGCCCGCGAGGCGCACCTGGAGGAACCGGTCGGCGAGCTTGGTCCCCTGGCCCACGACGCCGCGCACGCGCTGCGGGTTCTTGAAGGTCTGCAGCCCGGCCTCGGGCAGGGGGTTGATCGCCACGATCCGCGCCCCGCGGTCCTTGGCCTGCTCCAGTGCGGTGAGCATGCGCGGGTGGTTGGTCCCGGGATTCTGGCCGACGACGACGATCAGGTCGGCGTGGTCGGTGATGTCCTCCAGCGAGACGCTGCCCTTGCCGATGCCGAGCGTCTCGGTCAGCGCGGTGCCCGACGACTCGTGGCACATGTTCGAGCAGTCGGGCAGGTTGTTGGTGCCGAGCTTGCGCGCGAGGAGCTGGTAGACGAACGCCGCCTCGTTGCTGGTGCGGCCGGAGGTGTAGAACGCGGCCTGGTCGGGTGAGTCGAGGCCGCGCAGCTCGGTGGCGACCAGGTCGAGGGCCTCGTCCCAGGACAAGGGCCGGTAGTGGTCGGCGCCCTCCTCGCGCAGCATGGGCTCGGTGAGGCGCCCGGACTTGCCGAGCCGGTGGTCGGTCCAGGTGGCCAGCTCGGAGATCGGGTGCGCGGCGAAGAACGCGGCGTCGGCGCGCTTGCGGGTGGACTCCTCCGCGACCGCCTTGGCGCCGTTCTCGCAGAACTCCGCGATGTGCGGCTTGCCCGGCTCGGGCCAGGCGCAGCCTGGGCAGTCGAATCCGCGGTGCTGGTTGACCAGGGGGAGCGTGCGCAGGCCGCGCCCCACACCGGACTCCTGGAAGACGTCCGCCAGACCGTGGACGACGCCGGGCACACCGGCGGCGCTGGTCTTCGGCGGGCCGATGCGCAGGGTCTTCTCGGGGGCGTCGGTGCGGGCTTCGTCGCTCACGTCGGTCACATCAGAGACCCTACGCCGGACTTCACCCCGGGTGGAAGGTATGGACATATCGGTCGGTGCGGGTGCGAGACTGGCGTCATGGGAGTCGTCACCGACCGACGGCGGGTCGTCCGCGTCCGTGAGGGTGCGCGCGCGGCGCGTCCGGACACGCTCGCCGTCGAGGAACCGCTCATGATCCGGCTGGTGGCCGCGGTGGCGCGGTCTCGTGCTCCAGGCGTGTCCGTCGGCGTCGCGGGCTCGGTGGTGCCGGTGGGCGGAGTGCTGCCGGGTGACGCCGTGGCGCCCGGAGCGGCGTCGGGCGGAGAGACGCTGACCATCACGATGCGTACGCCCGGCCACGACTTCGACCTCGTGGCCGGCTGGCTGGTCTCGGAGGGCGCGGTCGGCGCGCCGTCGGACATCGTGGGCATGCGGCTGTGTCCCGACGAGGACAACACCGTCGAGCTGGCGCTCGCCCGCGGCGTCGAGCCGCCGCGGCAGCGGGCCTTCACTACCACCAGCGCGTGCGGGGTGTGCGGGTCGGACACCGTGGTGGAGGTGCGCGCCGGGCTGCGCTGGCCGGTCGCGGGCGACCCGGTCACGGTCAGCGCGGAGGTGGTCGCCGAGCTCCCCGACCTGCTGCGCGCACGCCAGCGCGCCTTCGACCGCACGGGCGGCCTGCACGCGGCGGGCCTGTTCACCGCCGACGGCGAGCCGTTGTACGTCCGCGAGGACGTCGGAAGGCACAACGCCGTCGACAAGGTGGTCGGCGCCGCCCTGCGCGACGGCGCCCTGCCCGCTGCCGGGACGGTGCTCCAGGTCAGCGGGCGGGCGTCCTTCGAGCTGGTGCAGAAGGCCGCGCGCGCCGGGATCCCCGTGCTGTCGGCGATCTCGGCGCCGTCGACCCTCGCCGTGGACCTGGCCGACGAGTGCGGCCTGACCCTGCTGGGCTTCGTACGCGGTGAGTCGATGAACGTCTACACGCGGGCCGACCGGCTGCGGTGACCCGGGGTTGTGGTTACCCCGTGAACAGCGGGATGACTCCCCTGATCGTCTGGAACAGGCCGTAGGCCAGCGGGATCGTCACCACGAGCCAGGTGACGACCAGCCGCGCGACCTGGTTCGTCGTCGGCCCGGGTCCGGGTTCCGGCGTCGGCTCCGGCGAAGGTTCGAGCGTCTGCTCCGGCATGGTCACACCTTTCCTTCGGCGAACGCGTCCGTGTGGCCCGGCGCCTCGTGGAACCGCTCCGCCACCGGCCGCACCAGGATGTTGGCCACGAAGCCGACCGCGAGCACGCCCACCATGGTGAAGAGCGCGGGCCGGTAGTCGGCGGCGACCAGCTCGCCCGGCGTGCCCTGGGCGTCGAGGAAGCCGTTGATGATCAGCGGCCCGGCGATGCCGGCCGCCGACCACGCCGTCAGCAGGCGGCCGTGGATGGCGCCCACCTGGAAGGTGCCGAACATGTCGCGCAGGTAGGCCGGGATGGTGGCGAAGCCGCCGCCGTAGAACGAGAGGATCACCGCGGCGACGAGCACGAAGACGATCGTGGAGACGTGGCCGACCGTGGCCAGCAGCACGTAAAGGATCATCCCGACGCCCAGGTACATGATGTAGGTCGGCTTGCGGCCGATGTAGTCCGACGTCGACGACCACACGAAGCGGCCGGCCATGTTGAACAGGGACAGGAACGCGACGAAGCCGGCCGCCGTCGCCGGCGCGACCGAGGACGTGCCGCCGTCGCGGAAGAAGTCCTGGATCATCGGTGCCGCCTGCTCCAGGATGCCGATGCCCGCCGTCACGTTGCAGAACAGGACGGTCCACAGGAACCAGAACTGCGGGGTCTTGATCGCGTTCGCCGCGGAGACGTTCGCCGCCGAGACCAGGGGCTTGGCCGCGACCGCGCCGGCGTCGAAGCCGGCAGGCGACCAGCCGGGCGGCGGGACCTTCACCGTGAACACGCCCAGCATCATCACCAGGAAGTACGCGATGCCGAGGGTCACGAAGAGCGACGTCACGGCGTTGCCGGACGCGACGGAGGCCGGGTCGGCGGGGTCGTAGCCGCTGTCGTAGAACGCCATGAGCTGGCGCGACAGGGGCGAGGCGACCAGCGCGCCGCCGCCGAACCCCATGATCGCCATGCCGGTGGCCAGGCCCGGCCGGTCCGGGAACCACTTGATCAGCGTCGACACGGGCGAGATGTAGCCGATGCCGAGCCCGATCCCGCCGATGAAGCCGTACCCGAGGTAGACCAGCCAGAGCTGCGACGTCGCGATGCCGAGCGCCCCGATGAGAAAGCCGGACGCCCAGAAGCAGGCGGAGGTGAACATGGCGGCGCGCGGCCCGGCGCGCTCGACCCACGTGCCCAGCACGGCGGCCGAGAGGCCGAGCATGACGATCGCGATCGAGAAGATGACGCCGATCGCGGTGAGGCTCGACTCGAAGTGGGCGACCAGCGCGTTCTTGTAGACGCTGGTGGCGTACGCCTGGCCGATGCACAGATGGATCGCGAGAGCGGCCGGCGGGATGAGCCACCTGGAGTAGCCGGGCTTGGCCACCGTGTGCTCGCGGTCGAGGAACGACAGCGCCACGGAGCACCTCCTCGTGCTTGGGGGACAGGTCCGCTGGAAGACGGTTTCGCCCGTTTTGGTGCGCACGCTACTGGCGCTGGATGCCTCGGTCAATGGTCGGCTCACCGGCGGACGGCGCGCTTCGCGTCGCCGGTCGGCGAGCGGGTTCGGTCAGTGCTGCGGGCTGCGCACGGCCGCCAGGAAGAGGGGGAGGCCGGTCTCGGTGTGGGCGATGCGGAGCAGGTACGGGCGGTCGACCGTCATGCGGACCGGGCCGTCGCCCGGCGCCATGCCGCTGGCCTCCATCCCGATCTCGGTGACGGCGGCCGCGACGGTGCCGTCCTCGTCCAGGCTGAGGTAGGCCTGCTGCAGCACCTGGCTCACCTCCAGCGGCTCGGTGGTGGTGATCCCGGACAGGTCCGGGCCGTCGTACAGGCCGCCCAGGCCGGCCTCCTCCAGCGCGGGGGCCAGGTCCAGCGTGGGCGGTTCGAGCTCCAGGGTCGGCATCGCCAGCTCCACGAGCCGCGGCCCCTCGGCGTCGAGGGCCGAGGTGAGGGTGTCCAGCGTCTCGGACGTGACTTCCGCCGGGTCGGTGCCGGCGGGCGGGAGCAGCACGTCCGCGTGGAACGCCCCGGCATACGGCAGCCGGACGGCGGCCCACCCGTCATGGGTTGCGTAGGCCCACGACTCGGTGCCGTGCAGCATCTCGGTGGGCCTGGTGCCGTCGGGGCCGGTGAAGTCCTCGTCGCTGGTCGCGGACTCCTGGAACGGGGTCTCCCAGCGCGCGGCCAGCAGGACCGCGTTCTGCAGCACGAGGCGCAGCAACGGGTCGGGCTCGATGGCCGACTCCTCGATCAGGCCGCCGGTGTGCTCGTTCACCCAGGCGTCCAGGACGCGCTTGCCCGTGTCGCTCGCCAGGTCGGTGCGCTGGACGCCGGCGTCGAAGGAGGTCGCGAGCGCGTCGAGATAGTCCTGCTGTACTTCGAGCTCGTCGTCCAGCACCGCCTGGTTCGCCAGGTGCAGGACCGGCTCGCCGGGGAGCTCGTCGTCCTGCACGACGGCGGGGTCGCCGTCGTGCTCCGCCAGCGCACCCGCCAGGGCGTTGTAGGCAAAGGTGCGGTCCTCGCCGGTCGCGCCGAGCGCGGCGTCCAGGGACGCGGCGGTCTCGCCGCGCGCGCCCTCGGCGAGCAGGGCCAGCGCGAAGCTCAATGACGCGGGAGAGACGAGGGCGTTCGCGTCGGGTTCGGCGGTCGCGCGCAGTGCCAGCAGACCCAGCTCCTCGGTCGCCGCGACGGCGTCGGCGCTCGCGGGTGCGTCGGCGGGCGTGATGATCAGGCGCTCGACGTTCGAGCGCTCCAGGCCTTCGTCCGGGCCGGGCCCGCAGGCGGTCAGGGCGAGGACCGCGGTCACGGCCGCCGCGGCGGGCGCCGTCACGCGGCGGCGGGTGAGGCGGGCGGTTCGACGGCGACGCTGCACGGGTTCTCCTGGGGCGACTGAGCGGGTTCGGGGCGACTGAGCGGGTTCGATCTGCTTGTGTCCCGACAACGGTCGGGCTTGCGAGGAACTCGGGTCGCTGACTTCGGTTGGTTGCATGGCGCAGGCGGCTGACGTCGGTCGGTTGCTCTGAGATCGGTCGTTTGATGGACCGATCTCGGGGCAACGGACCGAAGTCACCCCAGATGCCCGTGCAACTGACCGAAGTCGTGGAGGCCAACCCGGCTGGCGTGGAGCCGCCGTCGGCGGAACGCGTGGATGGAGGCGACAAGTGTCAGTGGCTCCGGGCACAATCTGTCCCGACCTTCTAGGAGTGAGGTAAGGGACAAGTGGCAAGTATCAACCAGCGGATCGCTGAGGAGCTGGGCGTTCGGGAGGGGCAGGTCGCGGCGGCGGTCGACCTGCTCGACGGCGGCGCGACCGTGCCGTTCATCGCCCGCTACCGCAAGGAGGTCACGGGCACGCTCGATGACGCGCAGCTCCGCACGCTCGAGGAGCGGCTGCGGTACCTGCGCGAGCTGGAGGAGCGGCGCGCGGCGATCCTCGCCTCCGTGCAGGAGCAGGGCAAGCTCACGGACGAGCTGCGCGCGCAGATCCTGGCGGCGGAGACCAAGTCGCGGCTGGAGGACATCTACCTCCCGTACAAGCCGAAGCGGCGCACCAAGGCGCAGGTCGCGCGCGAGGCGGGCCTGGAGCCGCTCGCCGATGCGCTGCTGGGCGACCCGTCGCTCGACCCGACGGCGGCGGCCGGCGCGTACGTCGACGCCGACAAGGGCGTGGCCGACGCGGCCGCGGCGCTCGACGGCGCCCGCGCGATCCTCGTGGAGCGCATGGGCGAGGACGCCGACCTGATCGGCACACTGCGCGAGCGGCTGTGGCAGCGCGGGCGCATGCTGTCCGCCGTCCGCGACGGGGCGCAGGACAAGGGCGCCAAGTTCTCGGACTACTTCGAGTTCGCCGAGGCGCTGTCCAGCCTGCCGTCGCACCGCGTGCTCGCCCTGTTCCGGGGCGAGAAGGAGGAGGTGCTGGACCTGACGATCGAGCCGGAGGAGGGCATCGAGGCCGGGGTGCCCACCTCGTACGAGGCCACGATCGCGCACCAGTTCGGCATCGCGAACCAGGGCCGCCCGGCCGACCGCTGGCTCACCGACACGGTCCGCTGGGCCTGGCGCACCAAGATCCTGGTGCACCTCGGCATCGACGTGCGGCTGCGGCTGCGTTCGGAGGCCGAGGACGAGGCGGTGCGCGTCTTCGCGGCCAACCTGCGCGACCTGCTGCTCGCTGCCCCGGCCGGCACCCGGGCCACGATGGGGCTCGACCCGGGTCTGCGCACCGGGGTCAAGGTCGCCGTCGTCGACGCGACCGGCAAGGTCGTCGAGCACGCCACGATCTACCCGCACGCGCCCGCGAACCGCTGGGACGAGTCGCTGGCCGTGCTGGGGCGGCTGGCCCAGAAGCACGGTGTGGACCTCGTGGCGATCGGCAACGGCACGGCGTCGCGCGAGACGGAGCGGCTGGCCGCCGACCTGATGAAGAAGGCGCCGGAGCTGGGGCTGACCAAGGCCGTCGTGTCCGAGGCGGGGGCGTCCGTGTACTCGGCGTCGGCGTACGCCAGCACAGAGCTGCCCGACCTGGACGTGTCCATCCGCGGTGCGGTCTCGATCGCCCGCCGCTTGCAGGACCCGTTGGCCGAGCTCGTGAAGATCGACCCCAAGTCGATCGGCGTGGGCCAGTACCAGCACGACATCACGGAGACCAAGCTGTCGCGCTCGCTGGACGCCGTGGTCGAGGACTGCGTGAACGGCGTAGGCGTGGACCTCAACACCGCCTCGGTGCCGCTGCTGTCGCGGGTCTCTGGCATCACGTCGACGCTCGCGGAGAACATCGTCTCCTACCGCGACGCCAACGGGCCCTACCCGTCGCGTGCGGCGCTGAAGAACGTGCCGCGCCTGGGCCCCAAGGCGTTCGAGCAGTGCGCGGGCTTCCTCAAGGTCACGGGCGGGGACGAGCCGCTGGACGCGTCGTCGGTGCACCCGGAGGCGTACCCGCTGGCGCGGCGCATCGTGACGGCGTCGGGCGCCGACGTGCAGGCGCTCATCGGCAACGGCGGCGCGCTGCGCACGCTGCGTCCCACCGAGTTCGTGGACGAGACGTTCGGCCTGCCCACCGTGACCGACATCTTCGCCGAGCTGGAGAAGCCCGGCCGCGACCCGCGCCCGGCGTTCACCACGGCGTCCTTCGCCGACGGCGTCGAGACGCTGGGCGACCTGGTGCCGGGCATGGTGCTGGAGGGGCAGGTCACGAACGTCGCGGCGTTCGGCGCCTTCGTGGACGTCGGCGTGCACCAGGACGGGCTCGTGCACGTCTCGGCGATGTCCAAGAACTTCGTGAGCGACCCGCGCGAGGTCGTGAAGTCGGGCGACATCGTCAAGGTGAAGGTCATGGACGTGGACCTGCAGCGCAAGCGGATCTCGCTGTCGCTGCGGCTGGACGACGAGGTCGGCGGCGGTCCGGGCGGCCGGGCCGTCGGCGGTTCGCGCTCCGGCGGGCAGGGCGGTGGTCGGGGTGGCGACGGCCAGGGCTCCGGCGGCGGGCAGCGCGGCGGTCGCGAGGGTGGCCGGCAGGGCGGCGAGGGACGCGGCCGGAACGGCCGGGGCCAGGGCGGCGGGCGCGGACAGGGCGGACAGGGCGGCCGCGGCCGCCCAGCGCCCGTGGACACCGCGATGGCCGACGCCCTGCGGCGCGCTGGTCTGGCCTGATCCGGGCGGACGGCGGCGGAGCTGTCAGACCTGCGGGTCTCCGTAGATCTGACAGCTCCGTAAGGTTTTCGACAGGGCGGGCCCCCTGGCGGCCGGGCCGCCGGAGGGTACGTTGACGGCATGAGCCTTTCTGAGGAGTTGTTCGACGTCGTCGTGATCGGTGGCGGGCCGGTCGGCGAGAACGCGGCTGACCGCGCCTCGCGCACCGGCCTCTCCGTCGCCCTGGTCGAGTCCGAGCTCGTGGGCGGTGAGTGCTCGTACTGGGCCTGCATGCCGTCCAAGGTGCTGCTGCGCGCGGGCAGCGTGCGCGCGCTCGCGCGCGACACGCCCGGCCTGAGCGATCCGGGTGCGCCCGACGTCGCCGCCGTGCTGGCCCGGCGCGACGAGATCACCAGCAACTGGGACGACGCCGGGCAGGTCTCCTGGGTCGAGGGCGCGGGCCTGACGCTCGTGCGCGGGCACGGCCGGCTGGCCGGCGAGCGGCTGGTCGAGGTCACGGCGCCGAAGGAGAACCCGGCCGGCGGCTTCGGCGAGGCGGCGGACGCCGAGGACGCGCCGGCGGCGCGGCTCCTGCGCGCCCGGCACGCGGTGATCGTCGCCACCGGCAGCGTCCCGGTGCTGCCGGACACCCCCGGGCTGGCGGAGGCGTCGCCCTGGTCGAGCCGCGAGGCGACGGCGGCGGATGCGATCCCCGAGTCCCTCGTCGTGGTCGGCGGCGGGGTGGTGGGCGTCGAGATGGCGAACGCGTACGCGGACCTCGGCGCACACGTGACCCTGCTGGCCAGGAGCGGCCTGCTGTCCAACGCCGAGCCGTTCGCCGGCGAGATGGTGGCCGACGCGCTGCGCGGGGCCGGCGTCGACGTCCGGACGGGCGTCGAGGCCAGGTCGGTCGAGCGGCCCGGCTCCGGGAACGAGAGCGAGCCCGCCGGCCCCGTGACCGTCACCCTGTCCGACGGCGGAAAGGTCACCGCCGCCGAGATCCTCGTCGCCACGGGCCGCGTGCCGCGCACGGCGGACCTCGGCCTGGAGAGCGTCGGCCTGGACGAGTCCGCGCTCGGTCGCGGTGGCGCGCTCGTCGTCGACGAGTCGCTCCAGGTCACCGGCGTGCCCGGCGGCTGGCTGTACGCGTGCGGCGACGTGACCGGCCGGGCGCCGACCACGCACCAGGGCAAGTACCAGGGCCGCGTCGTCGGCGACGTGGTCGCGGCCCGGTACGGCACCGAGGCGGGCGACCGCACGCCGACCGCCGGGGACCCCGAGCCGCCCGTCGGGCAGGAGGGCAAGCCGTGGTCGCGGTACGCCGCCACGGCCGACCACGCCGCGCGCGTCCAGGTCGTGTTCACGCGGCCGCAGGTGAGCTGGGTGGGGCCCACCGAGCGCGAGGCACGCGCGGCAGGGATCCCGGTGGAGGCCGTGTCCTACGACCTGTCCTGGGTGGCCGGCGCGAGCGTGGACGGGCCCGGCTACACCGGGCGCGCCCAGGTGCTCGTCGACACCCAGCGCCGGGTCCTCGTCGGCGCCACCTTCGTGGGTCCCGACGCCGGGGAGATGCTGCACGCGGCGACGATCGCCGTCGTCGGCGAGGTGCCGCTGGACCGCCTGTGGCACGCGGTCCCCGCGTACCCGACCGTCAGCGAGGTGTGGCTCCGGTTCCTGGAGTCGTACGGTCTGTGAGCCGGCCGGGCTGATCGGCCGGCGAGCCGAGCGGCGCTCCGGCTGCCGGCCGGCTACTCAGCCGGCCGGCAGTCAGTGCGTCCGCCGCGCGGACGCCCGGCGTCCGCCCTACTTCGGCGACGTCATTCCGACGGCGTCAGGGAGCCGTCCGAGCTGAAGACCAGGCCGAGCGTGATCTCGCCCTGCTGCAGCGCCGACTTGGTCAGCGGGCCGCCGGCGTCGAGCGAGCGGAAGTCCGCGAACTCCAGGCCGTAGGTCTCCTCGAGGCCCGGCTGGCAGAACGGGCGCTCCGTGCACTCCGGCGGGCCGCCGAGGACCAGGCCGCCGCAGGCCTCGGCAAGGTCGCTGAGCGTGGTGAGGCTGTGCTCGTCCGCGAAGCCCTTGGTCACGGCGAACGCGTTCTGGTCCTGCGCGGGGGACGGCTCGCCGAACACGAGGCCGACCTCCTCGCCCAGGCCGGTGAGCGCCTCCACCGTGGCGTCGAGGTCGCTGCTGGCGACGGCCTCGGCGTCGGCCCCGTTGACGTCCTTGTTGATGAACTCCGTGAGCGTGCCCACGTACTCGGGGATCACCTGGACCTGCTCGCCGTCCTCCAGCGCGGGCAGGTAGGCCTCGCGGTTGCCGATGGTGGTGACCGACGCCTCGTACCCCGCGGCGTTCAGCACCGTGGCGTAGATGTTGCCGAGCGTCGCGCTCTCCGCGAAGTCGGCGGCGCCGATGGCGATCTGGCCGCTGCCGCTCTGCTCGGGGTTGTCCAGGCCGGCGTCGGCCACGAACTCCTGGGCGACCTCCTCCGAGCTGCGGCGGTCGACGTCCACCGCCTTGTTCAGGCCGATGAGGGTGTCGGTGTCGAGCGCCGCCGACACGGTGTCGAGGAGCGGGATCAGGGTGTCGTCGCCCTCGACCGCCGCCGCGTTGACCGCCGGGATGATGTTGTCGACGGTCTGGAGCTGCTGGTCGTCCTCCAGAACCACGAGCTCGTCGCCGGGGACCGCCTCGCAGGCGGCCATGCTGCCGCCGCCCGTGGAGGTCGTGTCGCTCCCTCCGGCGGAGCCCGGCTCGCCACAGGCGGTCAGGAGAGTGAGGCCGACGACGGCGGCCGCCGCGCCGAGCGCGCGGGGCAGGGACACGTGCGTGCGGGGGAACTTCATCGAATGTCTCCGAACGTGGGATGACGTACAACTGTTCTACGGCTTCGATCGCTCCCATTCGACCCCGGCGCGCGGTCGATGGCAAGGGATAAACCCGCTCGTGAGAATCTCGTTACATTTGCGGCTCGGGCTCGGGCCCGCGCCTAGCCGCCCACCCGCAGCGGGGCCGGGGTGGCCAGGCGCTGCCCGACGGCGAGCACGGCGTCGATCGCGAGGCACAGCGCCGCGACCACCACGCCGCCCGCGAGCACCTCGCCGTACCGCTGCGTGCCCATGCCGAGCGCGATGATCTGCCCCAGACCACCGCCGCCGGCCAGCGCCGCGAGCGGGATCGTGGCGACGACCTGCACGATCGTGGTCCGCAGCCCGGCGGCGACGAGGGTGGTGGCCAGCGGCAGCTCGACCTGCAGCAGGATGCGCCCGCCGCTCATACCCATGCCGCGGGCGGCGTCCCTGGCGTCGGGGTCGGCGCCGCGCACGCCCTCGTAGGTGTTCACCAGCAGCACGGGCACGGCGAAGAACGCGGCGGCGATCACGGTGGCGGTGTTGCCGAACAGCCCGCCCGCGGCGAGCAGCAGGATGATGCCGAGCGTCGGCAGCGCGCGCGAGGCGTTGGTGAGCCACACGACGATGCCTGCGCCCCTGCCGCTGTGCCCCAGCCAGGCGCCGAGCGGGATCGCCACGACGGCGGCCGCCCCGACCGCGACGGCGGTCATGAGCAGGTGCTCGCCGGCCAGCTCCAGCACGCCGCCGGGCTCGGTCCAGGTCAGGGGGTCGTTGAGCCACACGAGGGCCTCTTGGACGACGCCGTTCGGGGCACTCATGCGCTCCTCCTGCGCAGCCAGGGGGTCAGGGCTCTGCCGGCCGCCCAGAGGGCGAGGTCCAGCACGAGGGCGAGCAGGATGGTCGCGAGCGTCGCGGCCATGATCTCGGCCCGGTAGAAGTTGTTGCGGAAGCCCTGGAACATGAGCTGCCCCAGCCCGCCGTACCCGACCACCACGCCGACCGTCACGAGCGCGACGGTGGACACGGTGGCCAGCCGCAGTCCGGCCACGATGCTCGGCAGCGCGCTCGGCATGGCCACCTGGACGAGCATCCGGCCGGGCCCGTAGCCCAGGCCTCTGGCCGCGTCCAGGACGGCGGGGTCCACGGTGGCGAGCCCGGCCACGGTGTTGCGCAGGATGATGAGCAGCGCGTAGACCACCAGGCCCACCAGCACGGGCGTGCGGCCGATGCCGAGCAGCGGCGCCAGGATCGCGAACAGTGCGAGGGACGGCACCGTGTACAAGACGGCGGCCGTGCCGAGCACGGGCCCGGACAGCCACCGGGACCGGGAGATCAGCGCTCCCAGCGGCACGGCGATGGCCGCGGAGATCGCGACGGCCTCGATGGTGAGCCCCGCGTGCTCGACCGTGCGCTCCCACAGCAGGGGCGCGTTGTCGACCACGTAGGACCAGGAGAACCACGGGTTGCCGGGCATGCCTACGACCGTACCGTGCCGGTGACCGGGTAGGTTCGACGACATGGCTGCCCGCACTGTGATCGAGCTGGACACCGTCCGCAAGGCGTACGGGGACGGAACCGTCGCCGTCGAAGGACTGAGCCTCGCCGTCCGCGAGCACGAGGTGCTCGCGCTCGTCGGCCCGTCGGGCTGTGGCAAGTCCACCACGCTGCGCATGGTGAACCGCCTCGTCGAGCCGACGTCGGGCCGCATCCTGCTCGACGGCGAGGACGTCACGGCCGCAGACCCCGTGGCACTGCGCCGCCGTATCGGGTACGTGATCCAGAACGTGGGGCTGTTCCCGCACCGGACCGTCGAGGCGAACGTTGCGACGGTCCCCGGCCTGCTGGGCTGGGACCGCAGGCGCACGCGGGCCCGGGTGGCCGAGCTGCTCGACCTCGTGGGCCTGCCCGCCGCGACCTACGCGAAGCGGTACCCGCACGAGCTGTCCGGCGGCGAGCGGCAGCGCGTCGGCGTGGCGCGCGCCCTGGCGACCGACCCGCCGGTCATGCTCATGGACGAGCCGTTCGGCGCCGTCGACCCGGAGTTCCGGCGTCACCTGCAGACGGAGTTCGCCCAGATCCAGCGCGAGACCGGGACCACGGTGATCCTCGTCACGCACGACATCGACGAGGCGGCACGGCTGGGCGACCGGATCGCCGTCCTGTCCCGCGGCGGCAAGCTCGAGCAGGTGGCGAGCCCGCTGGCCGTGCTCGCCCATCCGGCGTCGGACCGGGTGCGGGACTTCATCGGCGACGGCTCCGCGTCGCGCATGCTGGCGCTCGCGCGCGTGCAGGCCGCCGACCTTGAGGGCGTCGACCGGATCGTCGAGCCCGCGCCGCCGCCCGTGCGGCTGGGTGCCCGCCTGACCGACGCGTTCGAGGCCGTCGCGGCGCTGCCCGGCTCGGCCATGGGACGGGTGCCGGTCGTGGGGGAGACGGACGACCTCATCGGCTCGCTCACGGCGGAGGGCATCCTCGGCGCGCTCCGCCGGGCCGCCGACGCCTCGGTGGCGGACGCTCCGGCCGATGCCCTGGACGCCGACGTCCGGCTGGCCGATGCCCCGGCGGACGCGGTGGCGGACGCCGCGCCGGCGGATCGTCCGGATAGTCTCGGCGGGTGACCAACGCACGTGTAGCCCTCGCGACCTGCTCCCAGCTTCCCGACCTCGACACGGACGACGTGCCGCTGATCGCCGCCCTGGCCGAGCGCGGCGTGACGGCCGAACCCGCCGTGTGGGACGACCCGGCCGTCGACTGGCAGGCCTACGACCTCGTGCTGGTCCGCTCCACCTGGGACTACTCGCCGCGGCACGACGAGTTCCTCGCGTGGGCGCGCTCCCTGCCCAAGGTGGCCAACTCCGTCGACGTCATCGAGTGGAACACCGACAAGCGGTACCTGCGGGACCTCGAGGCCGCCGGGATCCCCGTGATCCCGACCATCTGGCTCGACCCGGAGCGGCACCTGTCCAAGCGCGCCGTGCACACCCGCATGCCCGCGTTCGGCGACTTCGTGGTCAAGCCCGTCGTCAGCGCAGGCGCCAGGGACACCGGCCGCTACCAGCCCGTGTCCGCCGAGTCCCGCGGCCTCGCCATCGCGCACGCCACCCGCCTGCTCGACGACGGCCGCTGGGTCATGATCCAGCCCTACGTCACCTCCGTGGACACGGCCGGCGAGACCTGCCTCGTCTTCGTCGACGGCGAGCTCACGCACGCCGTCCGGAAGAACGCGCTGCTCACCGGCCCGGCCAAGGAGTCGAGCGAGCTGTACGCCGTGGAGGAGATGATGTCCGTCGAGGCAACGCCCGCCCAGGTCGAGACGGCGCGGCGGGCGCTCGCGGTGGCCCGCGAGGTGACCGGCTCCGACCTCACCTACGCGCGCGTCGACCTCGTCTCGGGCGACGACGACGTGCCCATGGTCATCGAGCTGGAGCTCACCGAGCCGTCGCTGTGGATGAAGTACGGCACGGGCGTCGAGGGCAAGCTCGCGGATGCGGTGCTGAAGCTGGTGGGCTGAGCCCCGCACCGCCGTCAGGCAGCATGCCGGCCGCCGTCGGCCGTGCAAAAGGGCCCCTCGCCTGTGCGAGGGGCCCTTGCGTATGGGGTGAGCGACGGGACTTGAACCCGCGGCCCTCGCGACCACAACGCGATGCTCTACCAGCTGAGCTACGCCCACCATGTGCGCCGATCGCGGACCGGCGGCCGTCGAAAAGCATACATGGTCGGCGGCCCCGGACCGAACTGAATCTACGGTGCGAGCTGCTTCGTGACGGACGTCTCGGCCACGCGCTCCGCCGCGGCGCGGGCCGTCGCGGTGTCCGGGCCGGGCTGCGCGGGGAACAGGACCTCGCGGTAGTAGCGCAGCTCGTCGATCGACTCGAGGATGTCGGCCAGCGCGCGGTGGCCGCCGTCCTTCTTCGGGGAGGCGAAGTAGACGCGCGGGTACCAGCGCCGGGCGAGCTCCTTGATCGACGACACGTCGATGATCCGGTAGTGCAGGTGCTGCACCAGCTCGGGCATGTGCAGGTCGAGGAACGACTTGTCCGTGCCGACGGAGTTGCCGGCCAGGGGCGCCTTGCCGGGCTCAGGCACCCACTCGCGGACGTACGCGAGGACCTGGTCCCGCGCCTCGGGGAGGGTCAGGCCGTGGTCGAGCGCCTCGAGCAGGCCGGAGGTGGTGTGCATGGCGCGCACGAAGTCGTTCATCTGCGCCAGCGCCTCGGCGGGCGGCTTCACGAGGACGTCGACACCGGTGCCGAGGACGTTGAGGTCGGAGTCCGTGACGATGGCCGCGACCTCGACGAGCGCATCGACGCGCAGGTCCAGGCCGGTCATCTCGCAGTCGATCCAGACGATGCGCTCGTTGGGATGGGGAAGGCTCACGCCGCTCAGCCTATTCCGTCCGAGGTCGAAGGGTTGCGCGGGGCATCTGTGGGAGGGCGTGGTCGGCAGTCTGGAGGGCCGGTTCTCGGACGGTCGGCAGTCTCCTGAGCCCGGTTCCGGACGGTCGGCAGTTGGCATCGAGATCGGTCCAGGCCTGAGCCGATCTCGATGCCAACTGCCGACTTCATGGGCGGGCTGCCGAACTCAGCACGCCCCCGAAGGCATGGGAAGGCCCTCCCGCGGAGCGATCGGAGGTCGTCAGAGGAGGGCCAGGAGGGCCGGCTGGGCGGGCCGGGGCAGGGGGTCAGATCAGGCGGAAACGCTTGGTGCGCTTGGTGGTGTGGCGCTCGGCGCGCTCACGCAGGGCGCGCTCCTGAGCACCGGCGACCTCCGCGCGGCGCGCGATCTCCGCGACCTGGGCGCGGCCGATGTAGTAGGCGGTCTGGGCGTGCATGTCCGGGGTCCTTCCAGGGGTGGGGAGAGGGTGACGGGACGAGGCGTACCGGCCGGATCGCGGCTCGGGATCCTCGTGTTTCCGTTGTGTTACATGATTCCTGATTACGGAAATCCCGCGCAAGGCGGACAGGGCGTGATCTTGGGCACGCTTGTGCACGTCAGCGGCCATGTTGGGGGGCGGAGGTTCAGGGACGAAGCGAGGGCCCGCGGGCCCAGCGGAAAAACGGGGCTCAGGAGCCGAGCGGAGGGCCGGGGCTCAGGAGCCGAGCGGAGAAGCGGAGCTCAGGAGCCGAGCGGAGAGCCGGGGCTCAGGAACCGAGCGGAGAGCCGGGACTCGGGAACCGAGCGGAGAGCCGGGGCTCAGGAGCCCAGCGGCGAAGCAGGGCTCACCACCGGACTCAGGAGCTCAGCGGGCGAAGCGAGGTTCACTGGCCGCACAGCGAAGCAGAGCGTGTGCGGGACACACGCTCTGCTTCGGGGACGGCGAGGGCGCCGGGATGCCGGACGGGGTTCCGGCGGGCGCCGTACGGATCATGCGGACCGCGCGCGCAGGGCGGGCGCCTGTGCGCGGCTGTCGTTCCGGTGTGCGGCGCGGGCCTCGGCCTTGCGTCGCTTCTGCTCCTCGCGGAGCGTGCGCCGACGCCGGTTCTCCTCGGCGTCGCGGAGGCGCTCCCGGTGAAGGGACTGCGCCAGGTCGTACTCGGTATGCACGTGAGTGCCTTTCGTGACGCTGGATCGTCGGTCTCCCGACATGGGGTCTGGCCGGACCCCGTCCACCGCCCGGCATGGGACCGGACGGACGTCACCGCGGTGTGCCTTGAGCCTCCCAGGTAACACCCGTGTTACGCACGTCATTTTCCGCCCGGCAGATCTTGCCCGACGGCGGTGCGCCTTCCGCCCGACGGCGGTGCGCCCGCGGCTCGGAGGAACTTCCGTCGCGGAGGTGTGTTGCTCTGCGTTGTAGTTGTCTACGCGGGGCAACACACCTCCGCGAGGCGAGTTCTCCCTCGGCCAGTGGGGCGGGTTCTCGCTTGGCCAGTGGGGTCGCCGAGTGAGGACCTCACGACCGATCAGGCCTCGCCCGGGAGCGCCTTGCGGATCACCAGGCGGGTCCACGCGCCGATGAAGACCCGGTCGTTCTCCTCCAGCTCCCTGCGCACGCCCTGCGTCAGCGGGTCGTCGGGGAGCGGGTCGCCCGCCGCGGCCACGAAGGTGCCGTTGGACGAGCCCAGGTCCTCCACCCACCAGCGCTGCCCGTCCGTGGTGAGCTGGCAGTGGCGCCGGGACACTCCCGGGTCGCTGCCGCAGTCGATGTCGGGCCGGATGCCGCGCGACCTCGACGGCCGGCCCACCAGCAGGCTGCGCTGCCGCAGCGTGACCAGGCCGGGCAGGCCCGCCGACGGCATGGGGTCCTCCGGCTGCTCGTGCGCGTACCAGTCCGGGTCCACCCAGATCTCGGCGACCCAGGCGTCGTCGCCGGGGACGGGCGGGGCGGCGAGGCCGCCGCCGGCCGCCGGCGTGCCACCTGTTGCTGGCATGCCGCCCGCCGCCGGTGTGCCGGACGACGCCGTGGGCGCGCCGGCCGACGCCGGGGACGTTCCGGTCGGTGCTGCTGGCGCGCCGCCCGACACGGCGCCGCCCGCCGCGTCGCCCGACACGGCGCCGCCCGCCGCGTCGCCCGACGTCGGGGTGCCTGATGCGACTCCGCCTGCCGCCGGAGCGCCCGCCTGGGCCCCCGGCTGCTGCCCGGCGGCCTGCTGCCCCGCGCTGCCCGCGGAAGCCGCCGCACCAGCACCTTGCGCCGACCCACCGGCCTGCTGCGCCGCCCCGCCCGTCTGCCCCGCCCCACCCGTCTGCCCCGCCCCACCCGTCTGCCCCGCCCCACCGATATCGCCGAGGTCCAGGCCGGATGCCGGAGGCGGGGGCGGCGCGGCCGGCGTGCCGGTCGTGAAGTCGTACCCGCAGTTCTCGCAGAACAGCGAGCCGGCGGGCGAGAGCTCGCCGCAGTTCGGGCAGGTCACGGGGCCGCCACCCTCGGCCGCCTCGGCCGGCTGGGCCTCGGCAGGCGTCGGGCCCGGCTCGCCGGCCGATCCCGCTCCGGACAGGATCGGCGTGCCGCACACGTCGCAGTAGTCGGTGGCCTGGCTGGTGTGTCCCTCCGGGCAGACGACGGTCATGCGCGCCGTACCCGGGTGGTCTTGGTGGAGGCGGTGTCGAGTGCCATCTCGTCCAGCTTGGCGGTGTTCCGCTTGAGCCGCACGGTGCCCTCCTCCTCGTTCTCCACCTCCACGATCTTGCGCAGGCGCGAGGTGGCCTCGTCGTTGCCGGTCTCGGCGGCGAGCTGCACGGCGCGGCCGAGCTTCACGGTCGCCGTCGCCTCGTCGCCCGCGGCCTTGGCGGCCAGGCCCTCCTGGATGGCCGAGGCGAGCTCCGCCTGGCCCGTGTAGTGCGCCACCTCGGGGCTGATCCGGGCGGTGAGCGTGGAGTCGTCCGACCACTTGGCCTTGACGAGGCCGGACGTCTGCACCTCCCCGCCGACGGCGATCTGCACGCGCGCCGCGAGCTGCTCCGAGCCCACCGGCTTGGCCGCCACACGGACCGCCACGTGGTAGTCCCGGGTCTCGTCGGCCCATGCACCCGTCGGGTAGCCGCTGGTTAGCGGGTTCACCTCGGTGCGGCGGCCCGTCAGGTCGTCGACCTCCGGGGCCACCTGCTTGACGAACAGCACCTGCGACCCCTGCGGCGCCCACACCCGCAGGTCCACCGAGGCGACGCCGCGGGACATCGACTTGCGCACCAGGGCGGAGAAGTCCTCCGCGATGTCCTCCGGCCGCGCGATGAGGTCCACGGTGCCGAGCAGCGCGGTCGAGATCTTGCGCAGCTCCTCGACCACCCAGCGGTCGCCGACGCCGCGGGCGTCGCACTGGAAGTGGCCCGTGACGTTGGCGATCATCTGGTCCAGGTGCATCGACGGCTCGGACTCGTTCTTGCCGTCGGTCAGCAGGATAAGGTGCTTCTGGGCCACGGGGACGGTGGCGAAGAGGTCGTCCGCGAGCCGCAGCCACGTCGAGATGGCCGTGCCTCCGCTCGCCGACATGGTCGAGATCGCGCGCTTGGCCTCGAAGCGGGCGCCTGGCTCCATGGCTACCATCGGCACCCGCGCGTTGGGGTAGGGGAAGATCCGCTGCGCGACGTGCGAGCCGCCGATGATGGCGAACAGCGTGCCGTCGGGGATCTGGTCCACCGCGACCGCCGCCGCGTGCTTGGCGGCCTCCATGTTGCGGCCCTGCATGGACCCGGACGTGTCGACGGCGACGATCTCTGCGACGCCGCTCGCCGCGGCGGCACCACCCGGCGCACCGGCGTCGGCGAGGGCGGCACCACCGGCGCCCGTGCAGGTCACGGACACGATGGCGTGCACGTCGGTGGCGCCGTCGGACAGGAACTCGTTCTGAAAGACCTCGGCGGAGAACTCGGCCACGGTGGCTCCTCTCGGGTAACGGCAGGCTAGCGCTGCTCGGTGACAGTCGGGGCGACACGGGCGAGCGCCGCGGTGATGTTGTCCCGTCCACCCTGCGCGTTGGCCCAGCGCACGAGCGCGGCCGACGCGGTGAGGGGGTCGCCGGAGCCCGCGAACCGGCGCACGAGGTCGCTCATCGCGTGCGCGTCGGAGCAGTAGTTCCACAGGCCGTCGGAGCAGACCAGCAGCCAGCCCGGCCCGGAGGGCACGGTGGCGGCGCACCGGGCGTCGGTGTCCGGAGCGTCGGGGCCGAGCCACCGGGTGATGGCGTGCGCCTGGGGTGACGCCTCCGCCTGGGCGCGCGGCACGCCCGCCGCGATCATCTCCTGCGCCCACGAGTCGTCGACGCTGAGCTGCTCGGCCGGGCCGGAGTCCGGCAGCCAGTACACGCGGGAGTCGCCCAGCCAGCCGGCGACCAGCAGGTCGTGGTCCACGACGGCGGCAACGAAGGTGCACGACGGCGGGTCGTCCGCCACGTCCTTCCCCTTCGTCGCTGCGAGCTGCTCCGCGACGCCCCGCACGGCCTGGCCCGCCGCGCGGGACGCCGCGACCATGGCGTCGGTCCACCCGGCGATGCGCCGGCTGGTCGCGCCCTCGACCGAGCTCGACCCCTCCGGCCCGTAGGCGACCAGCACGTCCCGTGCGGCCCGGCTCGCGGCGAGCGAGGCGACGTCGGAGTCCGGAGCGCTCGACACGCCGTCGCACACCACGAGGGCCGCGAAGGCGTCGCCCGTGGCGAGGGCCATCGCGTCCTCGTTGCGGGCGTGCCGCACGCCCCGGTCGCAGACGCCGGCGACCCAGCCCGCCGGGCGCTCCTCGAAGTGGTCGCGCTCGGACTGGCCGGGCGTGCCGCACTCGCTGCAGTACCCGTCGTCCGCGATGGTGCCGCCGCACGCGGCGCAGGGCCGGCGGGAGGACTCGCCCGTCGTGGGGTCGAGGTCGAGCACGAGGGGTGCCATCTCGAGGGTCACCTCGGAGGGGGCCACCCCGTCCGGGTCGACGTCGCCAAGCGGCGTGCCGCAGTTCTCGCAGAACCTGGCGTAGGGCGCCGCGTTCTCCCCGCACCGGGGGCAGCGGACGAGGACACTGTCGTCGGCGCTCATGACTGGTTCCCTCTCTCGCGTTCGTCGGGCGGCTCGCTCATCGCATCGTCCACCGCCGTACGGAGTTTGCCCGGTCGACGAGCGCCACGCGCTCCGAGCGGTCCTCCGTGAGGTGGGCGAGGTCGCGCAGGGCGAGCTCCAGGCGGTCCCGCAGCGCGGGCTCGTCGGCCTCCGCGCCGGCCACCAGGACGCTCCGGTCGGGGCCGTTCTCCATGACCAGGTCGAGCGCGCCGGCGAGCGCGTCCACGGTCACCTCGGCCCGCGGCCGGTCGGGGACGTGGGCGGTGTCCAGCCCCGCGACGGCGTCGGCCAGGTCGGTCAGGTCGCGGCGCGCCGCGACGAGCAGCCGAGCGCGCCGCAGGCGGGCGTCCGGGAAGGAGCCCCTGGTGGGGCCCACCAGGTCGAGGGCGTCGAGCGCGCCGTCGAGGTCGCCGCCGGCCGACCGGACGCGCGCGAGGCCGAACGCCGCAGCGCCGGTGTAGTTGGCGTCGGCGCGCGCGATGGTGCCGTAGAGCTGCTCGGCGACCCCCGGCTCGCCCGACACCTCGCAGGCGGTGGCGAGGGCGAGCTTCGGCGCCGGCTCGCCGGGTACCTGCCCGTAGACGGCGTTGAACGACGCGCGGGCCGCGGCCGGGTTGCCCTGCGCGAGGTGCCCGAGGCCCTCCATCCACGCGGCGCGCCACTCCCAGGGGTCGTGCTCGAGGATCTGCCCGACGGTCGTGCGCAGCAGGTCGGTGTCCCCTGCCTCGATCGCGACGCGCGCCCGGTCGAGCCGCACCTCGACGGTGTCCTCATCCGCCTCGGCGAGCGCCTCCAGCCGCTTGTCCGGGTCGTTGACGTTCACGCCGGCCAGGAAGGACGCCATCGGGTCGGACGAGTCCACCTTCAGCGCGGGGAGCTGGTCCCACTCCAGGGCGCCGTCCGCGCCGTCGAGCGGCGGCACGCCGAACAGGAGGGACTCCGCCGACGTCGTGGCGGTGTACCCGACGCCCTTGTTGATGGCGACCACCTCGCGCAGCACGCCGAGGAGCTGGACGCGGGCCTCGTCCACGGAGGCGAACCGGTCGGCGGGCGCGGGCGCGCAGGCCTTGGCGAGCCAGCGGTAGAGCGAGTCGTACTTCTGGAAGACGGGCGTGTCGGTGACGGGCGGGAAGGACGTCTGGTACACGGTGGTGTTGCCGCGGAAGTCGAGCACGAGGGACGCCAGCGTGCGGCCCAGCGTGAAGATGTCGGACGCGACGGACGGCCCGATCTCGGCCACCTCGGGCGCCTGGTAGCCGACGGTGCCGTAGATGGCGGACGTCAGGTCGTCGGCGCGGCGCACGCCGCCCAGGTCGATCAGCTTGACGCCGTCGCCCTGGGCGATGATGTTGTCCGGCTTGAAGTCGCAGTACAGCAGGTCGTGGTCGTGCAGGTAGCTGAAGGCGGGCAGCACCTCGAGGATGTACGCGATGGCCTGGTCCACGGGCAGCGGCCGGGGCTGTCCGCCGTCCTGGTCGCGGCGCTCCTTGAGCACGTCCTTGAGCGACTTGCCGCCCACGAACTCCATGACCGTGTAGCCGAGGCCCTCGTGCAGCACGAAGTTGAAGATCTCGACGATGAGCGGGTGCTCGACCTCCGCGAGGAACTGGCGCTCGGCGACGGCGGCCTCGTAGGCCTCCGTGTCGCCCGAGTTGAGCAGGCCCTTGAGCACCACCCACCGGCCGCTGACGTTGCGGTCGCGGGCCAGGTAGATCCAGCCGAGGCCGCCGTGGGCCAGGCAGCCCACCACCTCGTACTGCCGGCCCACGAGGTCGCCGGCCTTGAGCGCGGGCGCGAAGTCGTAGCGCGCGCCGCAGTGCCCGCAGAACCCGGCGATGCGGCCGGGCACGCCGTCCCGCGCCCGGCCGACGGGCTGCCCGCACGAGGGGCAGTACCGCTTGCTCTCGGCGAGCTCCGGCGTGGCCATGACGGCCTGCAGCGGGTCGGCCACGGGCGTGTGCGGCACCGTGGTCAGGCCGGCGCCGAGGCGGTGCCCGCGCAGGCGCGTCGAGCCGGTGCCCACGCGGCGCGTCTGGTAGGTGCCCGACGACACGCGCGCCGAGCCGAGGGCGGTCGAGGCGAGGCGGGACGAGCTGGTGCGCCCCGTCGCGGGCTGCCCCATGCTCCCGGCCGACCCGGGCGAGCGCACGGTGTCGGCGTCGTCGCCGGAGCCCCACGACGCCGCGACGGCGGCGAGCGCGTCGCCCGCCGGGTTGCCGCCGGCGGGCGCCCCGCAGACGTTGCAGTAGCCGTCCTCGATGGTGCCGGGGCAGCCCGGTTCGGCGCAGGCCTGTGTCGTCATCGGTGTCCCTCCGGGAGATCGCGCACCAGCGTCTCGAGCTGCTCGGTGAAGTGCCGTGCCAGGGCCAGGTCGCAGGGGGTGGCGTCGAGCGCCTCGCGCACCTCGTCCTCGCCCGCCTTCACGGCCGACGACGACGCCCGCCCGTTGCCATGGGCCTTCGTCATCAGGTTCTTGACGCGATAGCGCAGCTCGGCGCGCTCGCGCAGGGGCGCTGTGTAGGCGTCCTCCACCCGCGCCATGGCGCGCTCGACGGCGCCCAGCCGCTTGACGTACGTCGCGAGCCGGTCCTGCTCGGCCGGCACGTCGCCGAGGCGGCTCACGTCCGGGATCGCGAGCCGCGGCGGGTCGGCGATCTCCCGGCGGCAGCGCTCGGCGACCTGCGCGAGCACGGGCGCGCGGTCCGCGAGGCTGGTGCGCAGCGCGACGGCGCGCTCCCGGTCCTTGGCCAGCGCCCGGCTCCGGGCCGTGGCCACGATGAGGTCCCGCTCGGTGCGCGCGACGTCGTCCTCCAGCGCGCCGAGCGGTCCGGTGACGTCGGCGCCGCGGGCGGCGTCGGCCTTGAGGCGGGCCAGGCGGTCGCGCAGGCGGGCGACGGCGGCGTCGTCCTCGGTGTCCGCCGTGGCGTGTGCGGCGTCCTCCGCCCGGACGATGCCCGCCGCGACCGCGCGCAGGCGGGCCGTGACGTCGGCGGCGTGCGGGTCGAAGGACAGCCGGGTGGCGAGCTGGTCGGCCTGGGCGTCGCACAGCCGGGCGGCGTCGACCAGGGAGAGGAGCGAGGTCGCCGGGTCGCCGCCCAGGCGGCCCCAGATGAGCTGGGACATGCGCTCGCGCGCCACGACGTCGGCCCGGCCGGAGTCCCACACGGTGACCAGCTCGTCCGTGCGCGTGCGCACGGCCTGCCACAGGGTGAGGGCGAGCACGACGTCGGCGGTGACGGCGTCCGCGCCGGACTGGCGGGCGGCGCTGTCCAGCCGGTCCAGGTCGGCGCGGCGCGCGTCGAGCCACGACTGGAGGTCGGACAGGTAGGCGAGGAGCTCGGCCGGCTCCGCCGCTACGCCGAGGGCGCCGGGCGGCGCCGGCGCGCGCTGGGTCCTGCTCACGGCGTCCGTCCGTACACGGGCTCGGGCGCGTCGGGGGCGGGGCCGAGGGCGTCGCCCAGCCAGCGGTCGTAGGACTCCTCCCACCGTCCGTCGGCCACCATCTCCTCCAGCACGCCGTTGACGAACCGCACCATGTCCGGCTGGTCGGCGGGGATGCCCACGCCGTACGGCTCGTCGCTCACGGCGTCGCCCACGACCTCCGCGTACGGGTCCTGGGCCGCGAACCCGGCCAGGACGGTGTCGTCGCCCGTGATGGCGTCCACCTCGCCCTGCTGGAACAGCACGAGGCACGTGGTGTGGGTGGCGGCGGGCACGGCCTCGACGCCCTCCCACTCCGACAGGCGCTCCAGGGTGGTGGTGCTCTCCGGCGCGCAGACCCGCTGCCCGGCCAGGTCGTCGATGCTCTCGACGTCGGAGGTCGACGGCACCAGCAGCTTCTGGCCCGCGTGGTAGTACTCCGCCGAGAACGCGATGTTCTCCCAGCGGTCGCAGTTGATCGTGAAGGCGCGCGTCACGATGTCCACCTCGTGCTCCTGCAACAGGGTCTCGCGGTCGCCCGAGGTGATGACGCGGTACTGGATCCGGTCCGGGTCGCCGAAGATCGCGTCGGCGATCTCGCGGGCCACGTCGATGTCGAAGCCCTCGATGTCGCCGGAGAACGGGTTGCGCGAGCCCATGAGCAGGGTGTCCGCCGAGACGCCCACCTCAAGCACGCCGCGCTCCCGGATGGCCGCCATCGTGGAGCCGGACGTGACCTCCGGGCTGCCCTCCGGGTCCAGCGATGCGACGGCGGGCCGCCCGTCGGCGCAGTCCTGGGCGGCCGCGGCCGCGCCGGACGCCGCCCGGCCCGCCGCCTGCGGCGCCGACCCCTCGGCCGACTCCTGGACGGACGAGCCCGCCCCGGCCGCGCCCGTCAGGAGCTGCGTCGTGGACTGGGGCGCGCACGCCGCCGTCGTGCCGACGACGGCGAGCGCCACGAGGGCGGTGACTATCGGTCTGCGGGTGGCGCGGGGGCTCATCGGTACTCCTTCAGGCGGACGTTCATCCCGGTGGCCGCTGCGACCGCGCCGGCGACGCCGAGCACGAGCGCGACCCAGGCGGCGACCAGGGCGGTGGTCGCGGCGGAGCCGAGCCGGTCGACCGCCTCCGCGCTCGTGGTCTCGACGTCGGCGCGGGCCTGGTCGGAGAACGCGGTGAAGGCGGCGCCCGCCGAGTCGTCGGCCGTGGAGGTCGCCGCCGCGACCGCGTCCTCCCACTCGCCGCCGTCGTCCAGCTCGCGGATCTCGGCGTGCCGCGTGTCCCACTCGTTCAGCAGGGCCGGGAGGTCGGAGCCGGTGCCGGTGGCGTTCTCCGCCTCGCCCAGGAGGTTCTGGGCCTCGGCGACCGACGCCTGGTACGACTCCTCGAACTCGGCGCCCGAACCGCGCTTGATCAGCGTGAACGACTCCATCGACTTGGCGTCGGTGGCGAGCGACAGGGCCTGCGACGTCGCGACCGTCGCCGCGTACGGGCCGCTCGCGACCGACCGCGCGACGCCGTTGCCGCCCAGCACGGCCGCCGCCGCCACGATGCCGCCCACCAGCAGGGCGACGCTCGCGGCCGCGAGCCCGTTGTTCAGCACGCGGTGCGTGCGCCGCGCGAGCCAGAGCTGGACAGCGCCGAGCGCCACCAGGGCCAGCAGCACGAACAGGAGCAACGCCTGGGTGAGGGAGACGGAGCCCAGGTCGGCGTCGACCCGCTCGGACGTGGAGACCGCCACCTCGTCGAGGGTGGGCAGCACCTCGTCGCGCAGCGCGGCGGAGGCCTGGTCCAGGTAGGCGGCGCCGACCGGGAAGCCCTGCCGGTTGTTCGCCCGGGCGGACTCGACCAGGCCCGCGTACCGCTGCACCGAGTCGGACACCGTGGCCAGGTCGGCCGCCTCCGTGCCCCGCGCGGTCGAGGCCAGCGTGGGCACCGCCTGCGCGGCCTGCGACAGGCTCGCCTCGTAGCGCTCGCGCGCCGCGGCGGGCTCCAGGCCGCCGACGAGGAACGCGTTGGTGGCCGTCGCGTCCGCCGAGACCAGGTGGTTGCGCAGCTCCTGCGTGCCGACGAGCTGGGCGGCGTCGCGCTGCGCGTCCCGGAGCGCTGTCGACTGGCTGCTGCCCGCCAGGAACCCGGTCACCCCCAGCAGGAGGCAGGCCACGACGGCGACGGTGGTGGCCAGCGCCAGCCGGCCCGGGGTGGTCGCCAGCTCGGCCGAGAGTCGGGCGCCGACCGAGCGGCGGGCGACGGCGCCGTCGGGTGGCGTGCCGGGGGTGACGGGCCGGCCGCTCGTCGTCGGCGGCGCGGTCACGGGGTGGCCTCGCTGTCTGTGCCGATGTCCACGACATCCTCCAGGTCTTCCGGGACCAGCGTGCGGAGCTGGTCCACCGTCGGTCGTTCAACGTCCCGCAGGCGCCAGGCGTGCCGGGCGATCGCGGAGTCGAGCACGTTGCGGGCCCAGCGCCCGTTGCCGAAGCCCTCGCCGCGCGGCTGGTCCGCCGCGAGGCGGTCGAAGCGTTCGAGCGTGGCGGGCTGCGGCTCGAAGTCGGCGGACCGGGCCATGGCCGCGAAGATCCGCCGCAGCTCCGCGGCGGAGTAGTCCTCGAACGTGATGGTCCGGGAGAACCGGCTCTCCAGGCCCGGGTTGGTGCCGACGAACCTCGCCATGGGGCCGGGGTAGCCCGCCACGATCACCACGAGGTCGTCTCGGTGGTCCTCCATGTCCTTGACCAGGGTGTCCACGGCCTCGCGGCCGTACTGGTCCTCGGCCAGCGCGTACGCCTCGTCGATGAACAGCACGCCACCCAGGGCACGCTGGACGACGGCGGTGGTCTTCTCGGCGGTCTGGCCCAGGTAGCCCGCGACCAGCTCGGAGCGGTCGACCTCCACGAGGTGGCCCTTGTCGAGCAGGCCCAGTGCGCGGTAGATGCCGGCTACCAGGCGGCCGACCGTGGTCTTGCCGGTGCCGGGGTTGCCGACGAAGACCAGGTGGCGGGTGAGGGTCGGGGAGGTGAGGCCTGCTTCCGATCTCAGGCGTTCTATGCGGAGGAGTTCGGTCTGGTGGTGGATCTCGTTCTTGACGCTTGCCAGGCCTATGAGCTGGTCTAGCTCTTCTAGGAGCTGGTCCAGGGTCTTTTCTTGCTTCTCGGCTGGCTTGGTTTCCTCGGCTGGGGCGGCCGTGGGGTCCGAGATACCGCGGCCGGATGCGTTCACGGGCCCCAGGGGGCCCTCCACTTCGGGAAAAGATACATCCGGCCGCGGTATCTCGGACCCCACGGCCTCTTCTGGTTCGTCGCCTTCTGCGGTGGGTCGAGTGCCCGGCTGGAGTGGGTGGGTTGCGCCGGGTGGGGTCGGTGGCAGTGGCGCGTTCAGGGTGGGGGTGGTTGGCCGGGGGGTCGGTGTCTTGGTGCTGGTTCTGCCTGCTGCTGCGCTGCGGTGGACTGCCTTGGTGCCCTCGGCGGCTGCTATGGCGCTGATGCTGGGGGTGCCCAGGGTGGCGGCGGCGTCGACTACCGCGGCCAGGGCCTCGGCGTAGCGGGGGGCGTGCTGTGGGGCGTTCGCGATGAGGGCGTTGAGCAGGTCTGTGGGGGCGGAGCGCCAGCGGCGGGCGCTGATTGCGGCGTCGAAGAAAGGTTGCAGGGTGCTCGCGGGCGGCGTCGGGGTGCTCGCGGGTGGCGTCCGGGTGGGCGTGGGCGACGGCGGGTGGGTGGATGCGTGGGTGCCGTGGCTTGGCGTCGGCGGGGCGGCCGTTGCCGTGGCCGTCAGCCAGTCTGTTGGGGCGCCTGGGGATGACTCTGCTACTGCGGCGGCCAGGCTTGCGCCCTCGGTGCGGGCTGTTCGGGCGTCCAGGCCGGCGGCGGTGGCGGCTGTGGCGAGGGCGTCGAGGGCGGCGGCCAGCGCCGTCGTGCTCGCGGGGCCTTTGCCCGGGGTGCTTGCAGAGCCTTCGCCCGGGGTGGTCACGGGGCCTCCAGGGGCGGGGGGCCCGACGTCGTGCCGGTCGTGCCGGGGAGGGTCAGGCCGCCTGAGGTGCCGAACTTCTCCTCCAGGAAGCGGCCGTGGGCCACGAGGGCTACGGCGTCGGCGCGGGAGACGGCGTCCGAGATCTTGTCGATGGTGGCGCCCAGCAGGTCGAGCTGGTCGCACAGGATCATCAGCGACGTCTTGCCGCGGTCCACGACGCGCCGGTCGGCGAAGTCGCGGGGGAGGCGCAGGTAGGCGTCGACGGCCTCGGGCAGGTAGCTCGTCGCCGTGGCGACGACGGTGTGCGCCTGCTGGGAGCCTGCGCCCAGCCGGTCGAGGCGCGGAGCCATCTCGTGCACGGTCTCGGCCACGCGCTGCACCCGGGCCGTGACCGCGGCGGGCGCCTTGCCCGAGACGCGGGCCATGACGGCGTCGACGGACGTCACGATCTGCTCGGTCGTGGGCGGGGCCGGGACCGCGACGGGCTGCTCCTCCTCCTGCGCGCGCCCGCCGCCGAAGATCCGCTGCCACCAGCCCATGCGCTGCTCCGAGCGTGCCGCCACGGGGCCCGTCACCGGGTGCCGAGGTCGAGCGAGCCGCCCACCACGCCCTCGGTGTCGGTGCGCTTGGCCCGCTCCACGTACTCGGCGGCCTTGGTGGTCTCGGTCTGCAGCACGCCGATGGTCTGCGACATCGAGTCGAGCGCCCGGGTCTTGAAGTCGCTGATCGAGTCCATCGTGGCGTAGATGTTTGCGAACGCCGCCTGGAGCTGCTCGATGCCGACGGTCGAGCTCGCGGCCTGCTCCTGGATGTTCGCGGACTGGTCGGCGAGCATCTTGGACGTCGAGGCGATCATGTTCGACGTCGTGGTGTTCAGGGCGCCGATCTGGTCGAGCACCAGCTTCTGGTTCGCCAGGGCCTGCGCCACGATGACGGCGGTGCGCAGTGCCGAGACCGTCGTGGTGGTCGCGCGGTCGACGCCCTTGGTGAGCTCGACGTTGTTCTTGATGATGATGTCGATCGCGAGGTAGCCCTGGATCGAGACGGCGAGCTGGGTGAGCAGGTCCTGGTGCTTCTGGCGCACGTAGAACAGGACGTCCTCGGACAGCGCCTTGGCCCGGTCGGGGTCGGTGGCCTGCAGCTCGGCGATCTTCGCGGAGAGCTGGGCGTCGAGCCGCTCGGCCACGTAGATGTACTGGTTGAGCCGGGTCATCGTGTCCCAGAGGTTCTGCTTCTCCAGGTTGAGCGCCGCGTTGTCCTTGCGCAGCTCGTCCTGCCCGTTGTACAGCGCCTGGATGATGGCGTTGAGCTGGCCCTGGGCGGACTCGTAGCGGCGGAAGTAGTCCTGGATCCTGTCCCCGAACGGGATGACGCCGAGGATCTTGCGGCCCACGCTCGCCTCGGACGGGTCGAGGCCCTCCACCGTGCGGCGCAGCTCCAGCAGGGTCTGGCCCACCTTGGAGCCGTCGGCGAGGCCGCCCTCCTTGAGCGCCCGGACGGGCGTGGCCAGCAGCCGGTTGCTGGAGTCAGCGGCCTGGCGGATGTCCTGGTCACCCATGGTGCGCACGTCGTCGGCCCGCCGGGCGAACTCGGGGCTCTTGGTGTCGGTGCTGAGCAGGCCGTCCAGGTAGGTGGTCACCTTCTGGTCGAGGGCCGGCGCCACGGCGGGGTCCACCTTGGGCGCCATCTTCGGCGCCTGCGTGGTCGCGACCGGCTGCACCGGGTCCGGAGCGGTGAGCACGAGGGGCTCGGCGGGGGCGGGCGGTTGAAGCGGCATCGGCTCGGTCATCGGTGCTCCTCGTGATAGGGCGTCCGAACCCGGCGAGTATATGCGGGGAGCCCTTCCTGCCGGGAGGAAAACGCCTGGGTGCCGGGGTGAGAACGAGGGGGTGTCCGGGAGAGTTCCCGATGCCCGCCGGACGGGGCGCATGTTCGACGAGTGCTCTCGTGGACATGCAGGGAAAGACTTCGTCCCGGGGTTGTGTTGCGGTGAGTCGACGATGTCTACTCGCCGCAACGCGCCCTCGGGAGGAACCGTTCTCCGGGGGTTTCTCCCGGGGGTGTGGAAGCACATCTCCCGGTGGAGCACATCTCCTGAGAGTGTGGAAGTCTCCTCCAGGGATGCAGAAGCGCGGAAGGGATGCAGAAGCGCGGACGTGGAGGTGTCTCGCCCGCCGTGTGGCGCGCCTCACCTCGTGCCAGTCTGCGGAATACCGCCCCCGAGGCCTGCAGTTTGGCAGCATGAACGGAGTCGTTCGGAACCACCTTCCAGACAGGATGTACACGAAGCCATGCCCTCGCGCCGGTTCTCCCGCCCGCGTGCCGCCGTCGTCGTCACGGCAGCCGTAGCCCTCCTGCTCGCCGCCTGCTCACCCGGGGGAGGGACGACGGCGGAGCCGTCGGGCGAGCCGGTGTCGGGCGGCACCCTCACGTACGCGTCGGGCGACGCCGAGCCGTCGTGCCTCGACCCGCACGTGGGCGGCAACTACCCGCAGGCGCTCATCGCCACGCAGTACCTGGAGTCGCTCGTGTCGCTGGACGAGGACGGCGAGGTCATCCCGTGGCTCGCCACCGAGTGGACCGAGAGCGACGACGGCCTGGCGTGGGAGTTCACCCTGCGCGACGACGTGACGTTCACCGACGGCACCCCGTTCGACGCCGAGGCCGTCGCCGCGAACATCGCGCACGTGCAGGACCCGGCCACGGCGTCGTCGACCGGCTACCTCGCCCTGGCGAAGATCGAGGAAGTGGTCCCCGTCGAAGACCACGTGGTCCGGCTGGAGCTCAGCGCCCCCGACTCCGCGCTGCTGGAGTCGCTGTCGCAGGTGTGGGTGGCGATGGAGTCGCCGAAGGCCCTGGAGCGCAGCCAGGAGGAGAACTGCGCCGCGCCGGTCGGCACCGGGCCGTTCGTCGTCGACCAGTGGGAGCGGCAGGACTCGGTGACCCTGGTGCGGAACGACGACTACAACTCACCGCCCGCCGATGCCGAGGGCAGCGGGCTGCCGTACCTCGACTCGATCGTGTGGCGGTTCATCCCGGACTCCGCGAGCCGCTACGCCGCGCTCCAGTCCGGCGAGGTGCAGGTGATCGACAACGCGCAGCCCGACACGATCCGGTCGGCCGAGTCCGACGACGCGATCGAGGAGCTGGACGCCCCGCGCCCCGGCGCGGCCAACCGCATCGAGCTCAACTCGGGCAAGGCGCCGTTCGACGACGAGCGCGTGCGCGAGGCGTTCATCCGTTCGGTGAACGTCGACTCCGGCATCGAGAGCCTGTTCTTCGGGACCGCCGAGCGCTCCTACTCGCCGCTGTCGAGCGTCGAGCCGCTCGGCCTGAGCCTGCCCGACCTGTTCACCGTCGACACCGACGCCGCCGCCGACCTGCTGGACGAGGCCGGCTGGGACGAGCGGGACGCCGAGGGCTACCGGGTCAAGGACGGTGAGCGGCTCACCCTCGACTTCCCGGTGAGCACCAACCAGTCCATCCCGGCCGAGCAGTCCCTGTTCGAGCAGATCCAGGCGGACGCGAAGACGGCGGGCTTCGAGGTCAGGCTGCATCCGCTGGACCTGTCGAGCTGGTACGGCGCGCTGGCCGAGAACGACTACAACCTGGTGAGCGCCCCGTACACGAAGGTGGGCCCGGACGTGCTGCGCATCCTGTACCACTCCGCCAGCATCGAGCCGGCGCCGAGCGGCTACTTCGCGAACCTGGCACAGGTGGACGACCCGGCCCTGGACGACCTGCTCACCCGGGCCTCCGCGACGAGCAACGCCGACGAGCGGGCGAGCCTCTACGAGCAGGCCCAGCGGATCATCCTGGAGGGCTACTACATCCTGCCGCTGTACGACCAGCAGAACCACTTCCTGCGCTCGTCGACCGTGCAGGGGCTGCGCGCGATGCCCACGGTGTCCACGCCGACCTTCGCCGGGGCTTGGCTGGCGCCTTGACGCTTCCGGTCCCCACCACCGGGGCGCGCAGGAGCCCGGTGCCGGGCAACCGGCGCTGGCTGCTCCTGCGCGCGGGCGGGGTCGTCTTCGTGCTCTGGGCCGCCGCGACCATCACGTTCTTCGCCCTCCGGCTGATCCCCGGCGACCCGGCGGAGGCGATCCTCGGCGGCCCCGGCTCGCAGGCCGGGCCGGAGGCGCTGGCGCAGGTGCGCCGCGAGTACGGCCTCGACCAGCCGCTCGTGGTGCAGTACCTGACCTACCTCGGGCGGCTCGTGGTGGGCGACCTGGGCCAGTCGTACTCCCTGCACAAGCCCGTGGCGACGGCGATAGGGGAACAGTTCGGCGCCACGCTCGCGCTCGCCCTGTGCTCGCTCGCCCTGGCCTGGGCGCTCGCGTGCGGGCTCGCGGCCTGGAGCGTGCGGGGCGGGCGGGTCGCGTGGGCCATCGGCTCGGGGCTCGAGCTCGTCGCGGCGGCCGTGCCGCACTTCTGGCTCGCGACCGTGCTGATCCTGTTCTTCAGCCTCACCCTCGGCATCCTCCCGCCGGTCAGCGTGCCGGGGCCGCTCGGCATCGTGCTGCCCGCCCTCACCATGGCGATCCCCCTGGCTGGGTTCCTCGGCCAGGTCATGCGCGAGTCGCTGCTGACGGCGATGGAGTCGCCCTTCGTCACCACGGCCAGGGCCCGCGGCGAGAGCGAGGTGCGGATCTTCTGGCGGCACACCCTGCGGCACGCCGCGATCCCCGCCGTCGGGCTCTCCGGCTGGGCCTTCGGGTCGCTGATCAGCGGTGCCGTGGTCGTGGAGTCCGTGTTCGCGCGCCAGGGCCTCGGGCGCAGCCTGCTGTCCGCGGTCCAGCTCCGCGACGTCACGCTCGTGACCGGCATCGTGCTCGTGGTGGCGCTCGCGTACACGGTCATGACCCTGGTCACCGACGTGGCCGACCGGCTCATCGACCCGCGCACGAGGGCGGTGACCGAATGAGCGGGCCGGGCGCCGTCGTCGTCCGCGGTGCGCGTGCTGCTCTTGCGCGTGCCGCCGGGTTCCGGCCCACCGTCGCCGAGGCGCTCGCCGGGCTGGTGCTCCTGCTCCTGGTCGTCGCGGCGCTCTGGCCGAGCCTCCTCGCCCCGGGTGACCCGCTCGCCGTCTCGCACGCCGACGCGTTCCAGCCGCCGTCGGCGGCGCACCTGTTCGGCACCGACGAGTCCGGCCGCGACATCTACACGCGCGTGGTGCACGGCGCGTCCGACTCGCTCCTGATCGGCGTGCTCGCCACGGGTATCGGCATCGGCCTCGCGGTGGTGCTCGGCTTCCTGGCGGGGCTCGGCCCGCGCTGGCTCGACTTCGGCACCACCCGGTTCGTGGAGGTACTGTTCGCCTTCCCCGGCCTGCTGCTCGCGCTGCTCTTCATCGTGGTCACCGGGCCGGGCGTCCTGAGCTCGACGATCGCCGTCGGCCTGGCCACCGCGCCCGGCTACGCGCGGATCATCCGCTCCCAGGTGCGGCGGACGGCGTCCGCGGAGTTCGTCGAGGCCGCCCGGGTGCTGGGGCGCGGGCGGCTGTGGATCGTGGCCCACCACATCCTGCCGAACGTCACCGCCGCGCTGTTCGTGCTGGCCACCCTCGGCCTCGGGCAGGCGGTCATCTGGGTGTCGTCGCTGAGCTACCTGGGCCTGGGCGCCGTCCCGCCCGCCGCCGAGTGGGGCGCGATGCTCGCCGCCGGCCGCACCTACATCGCGAACTTCTGGTGGATGACGTTCTTCCCCGGCCTCGCGATCGTCGCCAGCGCGGCGGCGGCGACCGTGGTCGGGCGCGGGGTCCAGAAGCGGAACAGGAGCGCGTCGTGACGGCGCCGGTGCTGGACGTCCGGGACCTGGTGGTGGAGTTCTCCGGACGGCGCGTCGTCGACGGGGTGAGCCTCCAGGTCGCGGCTGGCGAGTGCGTGGCGATCGTCGGCGAGTCCGGCTCGGGCAAGAGCGTCACCGCGCGCAGCATCCTCGGCCTGGCCGGGGAGGGCGCGCGGGTCTCGGCCGCCCGGCTGACCGTCGCGGGGCAGGACGTGCGCACGCTCTCGGGGCGGCGCCTGCGCCGGCTGCGCGGCGGCACGGTCGGCCTGATCGCGCAGGACGCGCTCGTCTCCCTCGACCCCCTGCGGCCCATCGGCCGCGAGATCGGCGACACGCTCGCCCTGCACACCGACCTCGACGCCGCCGCGCGGCGCGCGCGGACCATCGAGCTGCTCGACCGGGTAGGCCTGGACGACGCCGCGCTGCGGGCGGGCCAGCGCCCGGGACAGCTCTCCGGCGGGCAGCGCCAGCGGGCCCTCATCGCGGCGGGCATCGCGGGCGGCCCGCGGCTCCTCGTCGCCGACGAGCCCACCACCGCGCTCGACCAGCCCGTCCAGGCCGGGGTGCTCCGGCTGCTGGGCGAGCTGCGCGACGACGGCGTCGGCGTGCTGCTGATCAGCCATGACCTGTCGGTCGTCCTGGGCGTCGCGGACCGGGTGCTGGTCATGACCGACGGCGTGGTGGTCGAGGAGGGGACGCCCGCCGAGGTGTTCGAGCGGCCGCGCCACCCGTACACCCGCACGCTCGTGGACGCCGTCCCGGCGGGGCGGCCGCGGGGGACGGCGTTGGTGGGTGGGGCGGCTGGTGCTGGTGTTGGCGGCGTGGGCGCCGGGCGGGGGCCCGGCGCCGAACTGCTGGCGGCGCGCGGGCTCTCGCGGACCTTTCACGTCGCCGGACGGGAGATCGTTGCCGCCGACGACGTGTCGCTCACGCTCCGGGCGGGCCGGACCCTCGGGCTGGTCGGCGAGTCCGGGTCCGGCAAGTCCACCACCGCCCGGCTCCTGCTCGGGCTCGAACGGCCGGACGCCGGCGAGGTCACCCTGCTCGGCGAGCCCTGGAGCCCGCTGCCCGAGGCCGAGCGCCGCCCACGCCGTCCGCTCCTCGGGGCCGTGTTCCAGGACGCGCTCAGCTCGTTCGACCCGCGGTGGACCGTCGGCGCGATCCTCGCGGACGCCGTCACCCGCGGCCGGTCGGTCCGGCCGGGACCCGTGCGCGCGGAGGTGTCGGCCCTGCTGGACACGGTGGGCCTCGACCCGGCGCTGGCCACCCGGCGCCCGCTGCACCTGTCGGGCGGGCAGCGGCAGCGGGTCGCCGTCGCGCGGGCGCTCGCGGCCGACCCCCGGGTGCTCGTGCTGGACGAGCCGGTCTCCGCGCTCGACGTCTCGGTCCAGGCGCAGGTGCTCGACCTGCTCGACCGGCTCCAGCGCGAGCGCGACCTCGCCTACCTGCTCATCACCCACGACCTGGGCGTCGCGCTGCACATGAGCGACGACGTCGCGGTGATGCAGTCCGGGCGCATCGTGGAGTCCGGGCCTGCGGCGACGGTCTTCGACGACCCGGAGCACCCGTACGCGCGGCGGCTGCGGGACACGCTGGCGCCGATTCCCCTCGACGGGTGACCCGGCGTCGGAAGGCACGCTGCTCAGCGGAACACGAGCCCGCCGTCCGCGACCAGCTCGGCGCCGGTGATGAAGGAGGCGTCGGCGGAGAGCAGGAAGGCCGCTGCCGCGGCCGCCTCGTCGGCGTCGCCCACCCGGCGCAGCAGCACCCGTGTGGCCAGCTCCTCCTCGAACTGCGAGCGCTGCTCGGCGGGCAGCACGCTGCGCAGGTTCGACGTGATGGGGCCCGGCGTCAGCGTGTTGACCCGGATGCCGCGCGGCGCCAGCGCCTCGGCCCAGTTCCGCGCGGCGGTGGCGAGGGCGGCCTTGCTCGCGGCGTAGAGGGCCACCATGGCCTGCGCCTCGTACACCGACGACGAGCTCGTGACCAACACAGTGCCGCCGTCCCGGATCTGGTCCTGGAGCGCGGCCATGAGCAGCAGCGGCCCGCGGACGTTCGCGCCCATCACCGCGTCGAAGGTCGCGGTGTCGACGTCCAGCCCGCCCGCGACGGCGAGCCCCGCGTTCAGCCAGACGCCGTCCAGCGGCCCGTGCTCCCGTACGGCTTCGACGACGGCGGCCACACCGGCGGTCTCGGCCAGGTCGGCGCGGACGAGGACCGTCGCCGGGCCCAGGGTTGCGCGAGCGTGTTCCAGGTGGTCGGGCGAGCGGCCGGTCCCGATCACCGTAGCGCCCTCGGCGATCAGCCGGCGGGCGCCGGCGAGCCCTATGCCGCTCGAGGCGCCCGTCACCAGGATGGTCTTTCCGTGGAATCGGTCCATGCCCGTGACGCTAGGACCTAGACCGCGGTCGAGGACAAGTCCGTCCTCGCTGCGCGCTCGTACCATCGCGAACTACGGTTGGCGGGTGGAACACATCGGTATCGGAGCGGTCTCCGAGCGCACGGGGCTCAGCGTCCACACCATCCGGTTGTACGAGGAGGAGGGCTTCTTCCTGGGCCCGATCGAACGGGACGGGCAGGGTCGCAGGCTCTACCACCCCGACGACGTCGACTGGCTGGAGAAGGTCGCGCTGATGCGCGAGTTCGACATGCCCATCGCGCAGATCGCCGCCTACGCCCGGCTGGCACGGCAGGGCGCCGCTGACGGCGACCGGCTGGCGTTGCTGCTCGCCCACCGGCAGCGTCTCCAGGAGACCCTGGAGCGCACCGAGCACCAGCTCGACGTCCTGGACGGAAAGCTGAACGCCTACCGGGCCCGGCTCAGCGAGGGAGCTAGTGGGCCGCCTTGGCGTGAGGTGGTGCGGGAGGGCTGACGGCACTCAGTCGGTCAGCGCGCGGCCGGTCTCGATCGCTGGATACAGCTCGACGAGCCAATCCCAGAGCAGGTCTGCCACCTGCGTTGGGTTCAGGCCGGTCGTACCGATGACCAGATCAGGGTTTGCCGACTGCGCCGGCTGACTGTTGTGGAACAACGAGAGGCCCGCCGGATGCTCGTGCCGGCGCTGTCTATCCTCAAGTTCGCTGTCATCCACCTTGAGTTCGACGATCGCGACCACTGCCGCGCCGGTCCGATGCAACTCCCCGAGCCGGGATTCGAGGTCCTGGTTGGCTGCGGGCTCGAATGGCTGCCCGTCCACGATGACGCTCTGGCCGACCTGCAGCATGGCCGCTATGGCGGCGTTCATCGCTTCCAGCATCAGCAGGCCGTCGGAGCCGGAACGAATCCGTCGCACACCTCCGCGCCCGTCGATCGCCTCGTAGCGAAACCCCCGGTCCGCGTGTCGTGCCTCGGGTAACCCGCCTCCCCAATGGTCGGGCACCATGCGGAAGAGCTCATCGAGTCCGAACCTCAGCAAAGGGATCTCGGCGCGATCCTGGATCTTCGTCGTCAAGGTCGACTTCCCTGCGGCCGAGGGTCCGTTGATGACCAAGCACAACGGTTTCAGGACCGGGTCAGCACCAGCTCTCGGATCCACACCGTCATCCTCGCGCACGGTATCTGGCTGACCTACTTGTCCTCGTGAGGTCCGTCCCTCTTGACGCCGTTGAGGTGTTCGGCGGCAAAGGCATCCCTCGGGATCGCGCGGTGCCACGCGGCGTCGCGTTGGTAGTTGAGGTCGACCACCACGGCGGGGTCCTCGATGAGTTCGAAGCCGACGATTTCGTCTTGGTCGTTGATGTGCATCTTGGCGACGGTCCGGGAGTCGAACATCCAGTAGTCGAAGTCGGGCAGGCCTTGTGCGTCGTCGCGGGCGAGGTAGCGGATGTCCTCGCCTGCTTCGTTGTTGAACTGCGCGACCCAGAGCATGTACCGAGCGCTGTCAGTCAGCGGAAGGGAGACCACTCGAACACGGCGGAAGATGCGTCCTGCTGCCTTCGCCTCTCGGATGGATGTGAGCCAGTCTTGGAACCACTCAAGATCGGCCGTTCCGGTCTCGATGAACTGAGCCTTCGGCTCTCGTTCGAGGGACGTGTTGTAGTTGTCCCGCACATGCAGCCGGTAGGCGGTGTGCTCGAACGTCTCGAACAGGTCATGCCAGCGGGAGTCGAGCGGGATGAGGCCGCTCATGAGCCGGCCACTTCGTGGTGGGAGTGCGTACGCAGCTTCATGGCGGTCCTCCAGGATCTCAGTGATCTCACGTGGTGGGCTCAAGCCGTGCGTCAGGACAGCAGTGCGAGCAGCGCGGTGGCCGCTCCGTCCTGGTCGATTGTGCCGGTGACATGGTCAGCGGCGGCAATCACAGGTATGGGTGCGTGTCCCATGGCGAAGCCGAATGCCGCCCAGGCAAGCATCTCCAGATCGTTTTCGCCGTCGCCGATCGCCGCGGTGGCGTGCTCCTCGACGCCCAGCTCGGTGCGGACCTTTTCAAGAGCGCTGGCCTTGGAGATGCCAGGTGCCGTGACGTCGACCCAATCGCTACGGGTGGATATCGCAGTGAACCCGAGGGTGCGGAGCGTCGGCGTCACGCGGTAGACGCCAGGACCGTGGAGGGACAGGCGTGGTGTGGGCTGGGCCCAGAGTTCCTCCAGGCCCTGGATGCTGTGCTGGGTGCCATTGAGCTCTGCCTCGGGGAACAGGATGTTCACGCGGTATCCCATGCCGACGATCTCCGCGGAGATCCGGATGCCGGGTACGACGGCGACGCTGGCACGGACGGCTTTCTCCGCGTCCAGATCGTGCCGCTCGATGACCTCGTAGCGGCCTCCGGTCAGGCGCGCGGTGACGGCGCCGTTGCTCGCCACGACCCAGGTCTCTTGTAGCCCGAGCTGCGCGACGACGGGCAGCGCCCCGGCCAAGGACCGACCGGTCGCGAGGACGAGGTGATGCCCTGCGGCGCGGACGGCGACCGTCGCGTCAAGGACGGCTCGGGTCACCGGGCGTCCGGTGCGCAGGAGGGTGCCGTCGATGTCGCACGCAATGAGCACGGGACCGACGGGGCCAAGGTGGTGCGCCGTCTGGTGCGTTGGCGATGGGGAGGCCATGCGTTGGAGATTATGGACATCGACCGCGGCGAGCGAGTTTCTTTCTCAATCTTTCTCGGGCGGAATCCTGGCTGCGATTTGCTTGCTTGCCCGGTGAAGGATGGCCCGCGCCTTCTGGTCGTAGTCGGCGTCCAGCGCCATCGACTCGAACACCTTGGTGTGCAGTTCGATCTCCTGCGGCTGTTGCAGGTTGAGCTGCGCGGAGATGGTCTCGAACAGCACGAGCTGATCGTCGTAGACCCAGAAAGTGTGCTCCGGTGCGATGGCGCACTCTCGCTCGAAGGGAATGATTCCCAGCCGCACGTTCGGCAGCATTGATACCGTCATGAGCCGGTCGATCTGAGCGAGCATCGCGGGTGGCGAGCACACGGCGTACAGCAGGACTGCCTCGGTGAGCACGACGCGAAACTTCTTCGAGGTGTCGTACAGGATTCCCTGCCGTTGCATGCGTGCCGCGACCGCCTCGTCTACGCCAGTACCTTGCGTCCAGACCTGACTGGCCCGTTCGAGCAGTGCGCGCGCGTAGTCCGGCGTCTGGAAGAGGCCGGGCACGACAAGCGACTGATAGCTACGGAAGACGCGGGTCTCTTGTTCCCATCGCGCCACCCCCGATTGCATCTGGCCGAGACCACCACGCATGATCCGCTGCCACTCTTGGAAGCGGGTCTCGATGGTGTGGAGGTCCGCCAGAAGACCTTTGATCGCGGCCTCGTCGCCGACCGCGCGGCACCACACTCGGATGTCGTCGGCCGTCGGGGACTGCCGGCCGTGCTCGATCTTGGAGACCTTTGACGGCACCCACGACAGAAGATCGGCGAGCCGCTGACCCGTGAGGCCAGCGGCTCGCCGCAAGTCCCGAAGGCGCGCGCCTAGTTCGTTGCGCGCCTCTCGGATGTCAGCGTTGATCGAAGTGTTTCGCGGCAAAGTCATCTCTCGTGACGGCGTGATGCCAGGCTGCATCACGCGCGTGGTTCATGTCGACCACCGCGGCCGGGTCCTCGATCAGCTCGAAGCCCAGGAGGGTGTCCTGATCATCGAAGTGCATCATGGCCACCGTGCGGGAGTCGAACATCCAGTAGTCGAACGTCGGCAGGCCGAGCCTGTCGGCGTCCGAGCGGGCGAGGTAACGGATGTCCTCGCCAGCCTCGTTGTTGTAGGTCGCCAGCCAGAGGCTGAACCTGGAGTAGTCGCTGAGTGGCGTGTCGACCACCCGGACGCGCTTGTAGGTTCGTCCCTGGCTTGCCGCCTCGCGGACCTCGTCCAGCCAGCCTTCCAGCCAGTCGGTGCCCACACGCCCATCGCGCACGAACAACTCGAGTTGATCGAGCCTCGAGTTGTACCGCTCACGGACCTCAAGCCGGTAGGCAGTGTGCTCGAAGGAATCGAAGAGTTCTTCCCACTCTGCGCCGATCGGTGTCACGGTGCTCAGGACTGCCCTTCCTGCTTCTTGTAGGCCACGTACATTTCCAGGATGTCGACCGGCACCTCGACGATGTCCTCGTGACCGGGGATTTCGCCGACGTCGGCCAGTGCGCTGCGGTCGGTCACCTTCCAGCCCTGAACGAGGAACGTCTTTCGGTCGGTGCGGTCGGTAGCAAACAGCGTGGGTGAGTTCTTTTCCGGCGACTGAGGGTCCTTGCCGATGAGGCGTGCACGCATGACGGGGCTCCCTTGCTAGAAAGAAATGAACCTGCCTGGCCATGGTCCAGGCCTCGTCCGGACCCGTCAAGAGGCCAGTGTGAAGAGCTGGTCTGGGACAGCCCACGTGCGCGCGTTCTGGTTTACCGCCGACCGTCAGTAGGCCCACCCTCGCTTCGGGCGGTCTGCCAGACGGTCATCGAGGCGCCGGAGGATGCCATCGGTATGTGGGTTCGCCGGCACCAGGAGAGGACGGAAGACCATGAGCGAGCTGATCCCGCCCGGGCCAGAGTTCGGCCGGATGTTCCGCCAGTTCAAGCACACGGCGTTCCGGCTGGAGGTCCGCGAGGCGTACAACGCGCCGAGCGAGCAGGATGACCTGCGCCGGTACATCGAAGAGGGCTGGATCGACCGGGACCGAACGTCGGACTGGCTGACGCACGTGCGCCAGGCGACGGACGCCGGCCGGCGGTTCCACCGAGTCCGCGTCGTGTCGCTGCCCCTGAGCACGTACAACGAGTGGGGCCTCCTTGAGGCGGAGGCAACGAACCGGGCGGGCGACGACATCCGCTACCTTCCTCGTGAACAGGCGGGCGGACTGCCCGATCACGACTACTGGCTGTTCGACTCGAAGTCGGTCGCCAAGATGCACTTCGCGGACGACGACCGGTTTCTCGGCGCTGAATTGATCCAGGACCCGGCCGTGGTGATCGAGCACAACTACTGGCGCGACGCCGCTTGGCACCATGCCATCCCGCGCGACGACTTCGCCGAACAGCACATCGAACGGCCCTGGCCAGATGCCTGACCTGCACCGCTCGACGGCGTGCGTCGGACGGTCCTCGTCGGCGCTGGCGACGACCCTCAGCCGTGCAGAGTCGGCCGGTAGGTGAGCTCCTGGATGTGGTTGTCGAGCGTCCGGTGCTCGATGAGCTCCAGGTCGAAGTCGGCTGCTCCCCCGAAGATCGGTTCCTCGCCGTTCTGGCCGGTGATGACCGGGAAGATCGTCACCTGGACGCGGTCGACGAGGCCGGCGGCCATCAGCGCCCGGTTCATCGACAGGCTGCCGTGCGAGCGCAGCGGCACGTCGGACTCCTCCTTGAGCCGGGCGACGACGTCGACGGCGTCGCCGCTCGCGATGGTCGCGTCCGGCCAGTCCAGGGGCTCGTGCAGCGTGGACGACACCACCGTCGCGGGCAGGTTCCTCATCCGCGTGACCCACGGGTCGCGGACGTCGGAGTCCTCGGTGCTCTCGGCCAGCATCCGCGCGAACATCCGGTAGGTGTTGGCGCCGAAGACCATCCGCTGCCCCTCGGTGTACAGGCCGAGGCGGTGGTCGAGCAGCTCAGGGCCCTGTTTGCCCCAGTAGCCGGTCCAGTCGCCGGTGGCGGAGCCGAAGCCGTCGAGGCTGGAGAAGACGTCGAACGTGTAGGTGGCGGCCATGATGCTCTCCCTTGAGTGCGGTCGATGCTCGTCGGTGATACGACCGGTCACCCCGGGAAAAGTCATCGCCGTCGGGCCGAAGGGGTTTCGCCGACGAAGCCGCGCAGCACCATCTCGGCCAGCGCGTCGACGTCGGCGTCGGCCATCGGCGCGCCGGTCATGCCCATCCGGTGCAGCAGGGTTCCGACGACGACGTCGATGACGAGCAGCACCCGGTGCTCGGGCTCGCCGAGCGCGTCCTGGAGCGCGCGCCGGTAGGGGTCCTGCAGCCGGGTGGACAGGATCTCGCGGAGGCTGGGGTCGCTCATCGCATCCACGAACACCCCCGCGAACGCCGCGCCCACCCCGGGCCTGGCGATCCGCGCGGCGCCCCAGTGGATGGCCGCGGAGATGTCCTCGTCCCGGCTTGCGCCCGTCAACGGCAGGGGACCGAAGGCGTCGACGAGGCAGTCGGCGATCAGCGCCCCCTTCGACGGCCAGCGCCGGTAGATCGTCGTCTTGGCGACGCCCGCCGCCGCGGCGATGCGGTCCATCGTCGCGCCCGCGTAGCCCAGCTCGTCGACCGTGCTCAGCGTCGCGGCGAAGACCACGGCGTCGATGCCGGCGCGGGGGCGGCCGGGCTGCTTGGCGGGTGTGCTCGCTGAGGCCATGGCGCCACGATAGCCAATTGCGCTACCGTTAGTTTCGATACCATGGGTAGCGAAACAGCTCGGACCGAGGAGAAGACATGAACGACGTCGTCGGCGTGGACCGACCGCCATTGGGTATCCGGCTGCTGCAGGCCGTGCGGGTTAGCCCGACTGGTCTGAGCTGTCGGCCGAGGAACTGGCCGCCTTCAGCGCTGCGGAGAACCGCAGGCGGGCGTCTCGCCTGATCCGGGTGATCAGCGGGTTCCCGGACCGCGGCGCCGCGATCGCGTCGCAGGAGGTGGCGCTGCCCGACCGCGCGCTCCGGGTCCGCGTGTACCGGCCGTCGTCCCGGCGCGACGGCGGGGGCGCCCTGCCCCTGGTGCTGCACGTGCACGGCGGCGGGTTCGTGGGCACCGCGGTGCAGAGCGACTGGGTGAACAGCCACCTCGCGGCACGGCTGCCCGCCCTCGTCGTCTCGGTCGAGCACCGTCTCCTCGCTCCGGGGACCGCGGTGTCGGCCGCCGTCGACGACGGCTGGGACGTGCTGCGGCACCTCCTGCAGAACGCCGCGCGGTGGGGAGCCGACGCGGACCGGGCCGCGGTCTTCGGCGAGAGCAACGGCGGGCTGGTGACCGCGGCGGTCGCGCTCCGGGCTCGGCGGTCCGGCCTGCTCCTGCGGGCGCAGGTGCTGGTCAACCCGGCCCTCGACTTGACTGAGACGGCGTTCGACCACGACTCGATTACCCGGCACGCCGACAGTCCGACCCTGACCCTGCCGCAGCTACGGCTGTACCAGCGGCTGGCCGTTCCGCCCGGAACCGATCCTCGCGCTGTGTCGCCGCTGTACGCCGACGACGTCGGCGGGCTGGCCCCCGCGCTCCTCGTGCTGCCGACCCTGGACCCGCTGGCCGACCAGGGGCGCCGCTACGCCGAACGGCTCCGGGAGTCGGGGACGCCCGTGCGGCTCACCGAACATCGCGGTGCGATGCACGCGTTCGTCAGCATGCCGGGGGTGGTGCCGCAGGCCAGGGCCGCGCGGGCGGAGATCACCGCGTTTCTCCGGGAACATCTCGCCGGATGACGTTCGTGGCTCGACCTTCGCCAGGTCAGAGACCGGCCAGCGTCCGGACCGTCTCGATCGTGTCGGCCTCGTCCGCCGTCTTGTCGTCGCGGTAGCGCAGCACACGCGCGAACCGCAGGGCGAGCCCGCCCGGGTAGCGAGTGGAGCGCTGCAGCCCGTCGAAGGCGATCTCCACGACCTGCACCGGCCGGACGTGGACGACCCACCCGTCGTCGTCGGTCTTGAGCTCGGTGAAGCGGGTGGTCTGCCACTCCAGCATCTCGTCGGTCATGCCCTTGAAGGTCTTGCCGAGCATCACGAAGCCGCCCTCGGGGTCGCGCGCGCCGAGGTGGATGTTGGACAGCCAGCCCTGCCGGCGGCCCGAGCCGCGCTCGACCGCCAGCACCACGAGGTCGAGCGTCTTGCGGGGCTTGACCTTGATCCAGCCGGCGCCGCGCCGTCCGGCCGCGTACGGCGTCTCCAGGGACTTGACCACCACGCCCTCCTGGCCCTCGCGCAGCGCGCCGGCGAAGAACTCGGCGGCGGCCTCGGGATCGGACGTCACCAGACGGCGGACGGTGTGCGGCGCCGCGACCTCGTCGAGCACCGCCAGGCGCTCGCGGAGCGGGGCGTCGAGCAGGTCGCGGCCGTCGGCGTGCAGCACGTCGAAGAAGAACGGCGAGAGCTGGAGCTGGGCGGCCAGCTCCGCCTCCCTGGTGGTGCCGTTGGTTGGTTTTGCCTCCTTGGTCGCTGGAACAGCAGCGGTCTCTTTGGCCGCCGATCGCGCGGACCCTTCCTTGGTGGCTGAGCGGGCCGCCGTCTCCCTGGTTGCCGATCGGGCCGCTGTCTCCTGGAACGGGCGCGGCACGCCGTCCTCGCCGACGGCGAGGGCCTCGCCGTCGAGCACCAGCCGGTCTGACGGGAGGGCGCGCACCACCTCGACGATCTCCGGTACGCGCTCGGTGATGTCATCCAGGGAGCGGGTGACGACGCGGATGTCGTCGCCGAGCCGGTGCACCTGGATGCGGATGCCGTCGAGCTTGACGTCGACGCAGAGCTTGCCTGCGTCGGTGTCTGGCTGTGCGTCGGCTTTGCCGGCTGGCTTTGACTGGGTCGTGGTGTCGGGAGTTGCGTCAGGCTCCGCATCCGGTTCAGCGGGCGCCAGTGCTGAGCCCAGCTTCGCGAACGCGGCGGCGATGTCCGGCGCCGACTGGGCCAGCATCGGCCGCACAGGCCGCCCGACCTCGAGCGTGAACTCCGCCAGCGCGGCGAGCGGGTCGTCCGCGAGGAGGGCCGCACTCGCCACCGGCCCCGTGGCGCCGCGCAGCATGACCGCCCGGCGGACGGCGTCGGCGGGCGTGCCAGCGGCCTCGGCGATGGCGTCGACCATGACCGAGTCGAGCGCACCCTGCCGGAGTTCGCCGGCGACCAGGCCGCGGAGGAACGCCTGCTCGCGCTCGGTCGCCGCGCCGAACAGCGCCGTGGCCGCCGCGGAGCGCTCCTGGGCGGATCCGGGGCCCTCCAGGGTCGCCATCGCGGCGAACGCCGCGTCGACGTCGTGCACCGTGAGCGCGGGATCCGCGGCGGGCGGCGGGAGGTCGCGCAGTGCCGCCCAGCCCAGGCCAGTGCGGCGCTGGCGTAGCGTGCCGGCGAGGTAGGCGACGACGATCTCCAGGTCGGCGGCGGTCGGGTCGGCGGTGGTGACACCGGCTCGGTCGGTCGTGGTCTCCGCGCTCGCGGTCCGGTCGCCGTCGGCCGTGCGGCGCAGCAGGTCGGCGATGGCCGCGCGCTTGGCCAGGCGCGAGCGCGTGGCGGCGACGGCGTCGGACGTGGCGGCGACCTCGGCGAGCAGCATGCTCCATCTTGACCCGTCCCGGATCGGAGCGCGGGCGGACGGCGCGTCGCCCACGAGAAATGACCATGCAGTTGCTGCCAAACAGGGTCGGCGCCTGGCAGCACATGCATGGTCATTTCGGTGTCCTGGGCTGGCAGGCGGTCAGTGCTCTGTGGCCGCCTGCTTCACGCGGTTCACCTTGCCTGTTCGAGGATGATCGTGGCGCCGAGCGCGACCTTGGCTGGGATGAAGGGCCGCCCGTCGGCGGACCGTCGGAGCTCCACGCCCTCGCGGCGCAGGTGGTCCTCGGCCGCGGCCAGATCGGCAACCTCGATCGTGTAGGCGGTCAGGGCTGTTCGTGGACCCTAGCCCAAGTGCCACGCGGCTACCGCGGCCTCGACGGCCTTGCGGGCGCGGGCCCGGACTCCCGGGACGAGCTCGAACGGTGCCTCGTCCCGTTTGGGCGCGCGGCGCCAGGTTCCGACCAGGCGGCCGTCCACGAGGACGGCGGGGCGGAAGACGCCGTTGGTGAACGGGATGACGGTCCGCATGGCCTCGGCGTCCGCGACCAGCTCTCGGTCCTGGTAGCCCAGCACGATCTCGTCGAACCCTGGCACGAGCACGACGCCGGCGGGCTCGGCCAGCTCGGCGAACGCCGCGGCCGTGCCGGGCTCCGGGGCATCGGCCGGCGCCAGGTCGGCCCCCGGCCCGTGCGCGGCGACCGCGTGCCCGATGAGCATCGCCCTGCCGTCGACCACCACGTCGACGATGCTGTCGGGCTGCTCCTCGCGCAGCGCCGCCACCGCCGCGCGCACGGGTGTCTTGGGCAGGCCGAGCCACCACGCGAGGTCGTCGGTGGTGGCCGGCCCGCGGCTGGCGAAGTAGGACCGCGCGATGCGGCGCAGGGCCATATCGGGATCCTCCGGCGGCGTCGCTCCCCGCCCGGCGTCCGGCGCCGCGACCCCGTCCGGCGCCGCGACCCCGCCCTGGGCCGCGACCCCGCCCTGGGCCGCGACCCCGCCCGGCGTGGCCACCCCGCCCTGCGTGGCGACCACGAGCTGCTGCGCCCCGGCGAACGGCCCCCAGTGCAGCACCCCGCGGATCGCCAGGGTGGCGATCAGGTGGTACCCGCGCTGGCCCTCGACGGGCACCCCGGCCGCCCGCCACAGCTCGGTCAGCGCGGCGCGCGAGATCCCGCGGTCGGCCCCGGAGGCCTCCAGCGCCTCCCGAGCGACCGCCTCCGCCTGGGCGACCACGGCGTCGTCCAGACCCTCGGCGTCGAGGACGCGCTGGCCGGTGCGCAGCATGCGCTCACCGGTCAGCGCGACGAGCGCGGCGAGGTTGTCGGGAGTGGTCGCGAAGAGGGTGCCGCGCTGGGTCCATCCGCGCACGAGCTCGCCGGCGTCGAACCGGGCGCGTACGTCCTCCAGCGTGGTGCCGGGACGGGACCGGACGGCGATCGCCCGCAGCACGGCCGGCAGGTCCTGACCCTGCAGGGAGACCATCCGGCGGACGACGTCCACGGGCCCGGGCGACCCGCCGTCGGCCGGTGGTCCGCCGTCGTTCTGCGTCCCGCCGGCCCGCGGTCCGCCGTCGGCCCGTGTCCCTCCGGCGCGCGTGAGCCCCTGCGCGTGCAGGCGGTGCCGGCGCGCGGCGTCGGGGGAGAGTTCGGTCGTTCCGGAGGGCATACCGCGAAGGCTACGCGGCACCACTGACACACATCCGAGACGCGCTCGGCCACAGTCTCGCCTTGCTCGGCCGCAGCCTCACGCTGCCCGGCCAGCCCCACCCCGGCTACAGCCCCGCCCGACGCCGGGTCACGCGATGAGCCCCGCCCACCTCCGCGACAGGTCGACCAGCGGCACCCGGTCCAGCGCGTCAACCTCGTCCTGCGTGTGCCACGCGACGCCGTCGGTCGAGCCGTTCTGCTCGACCCGCAGCTCGCCGCCCGTGATCCGCGCCCGGTACACGATCCGCAGCGCCTGGACCGGCTTGTCCGACGGCGAGACGCGGTCGGCCGCCGGGATGACGAAGCTGTCCACCCCGAGCAGCTCGCCGAGCTCCACGTGGTAGCCCGTCTCCTCGAAGACCTCGCGCACGGCGGCGTCGGCGGGATGCTCGCCTGGGTCGAGCCCGCCGCCGGGCATCGTCCATCCGCTCTTGCCGCCCTCGTTCCAGTGCGGTAGGAGCATGCGTCCGGTGTCATCGGTGACGACGGCGTAGGCGGCCACGCGAAGGTCCATGTCAGGGCTGGTGAACATGGCGCCATCATGCCGCCCGCCGTCCGCTTCCGTGGCCGGTTTTTGCGGCCTTGTGACGCCGAGCGGCGCCTCCATATCGTTGACGCCCATGAGCAGGACTGAGCTGGTCGTCCGCGTGGTGTCCTACGCCGCCCTGTTCGTCGGGGTCCCCGCCGCGCTCGTCCTCGGCTGGATCGTCTTCGTGCCCGGCGATGCGGTGTGCGACGGCGCCGTGATGAGCCCAGGGCAGACGTGCGGGCTGCCCTTCGCCACGGGCCACTCGTACGAGGAGATGGTCACCGAGACCACGGTGCGGCGCGTGCTCGGGTACGCCGCGTGGGGCCTCGCCGTCGTCGGTGTGGTGGGCGTTCCGGCCGTCGAGATCTACCGGCACCGCCAGGGTCCGGCCCCGCGCTGGTTCACGCCCGAGACCACGCTGAGCGACGACCCGGGGACCATCACGCCAAAGCTGCTGCTGCGTGCCGTGACGACCTACACCGTCCGGCTCGCGGACCGGGAGGCCACGCTGGGGCCGGAGCATCCGGACACCCTGGTCTGGCGGTACCACCTCGCCAACGTGTCGGTCCTGGCGGGGGCCACGGCGCGGGCGGTCTCGCTCTACGAGGCGGTCGCAGCGGCTCGGACGCAGGCCCTGGGCGCCGACCACCGGGACACGCTGGCCGCCGAGGCCGGCGTCGTCTACGCGCAGGCCATGGGTGACGAGCCGGCGCGGGCGATCGCGCCGGGCGAGGCGCTGCTCGCCCGCGCCGAGCGGGTGCTGCCCGCCCGGGACCGCCTGCTCCGGACGATCCGGCGCATGCTGCGCCTCGCCCGGGCCCGCGCGGCCGAGTGACCGTCACCCGGGGGCTTGAAGCGCACCACCCGCGGTACTAGCCTGTTTTTCATCAGGTGGTGAATTCGGCGCGGAAGGACTGGTCGAGATGGCAGATCACGTGGATCCGGTGCTGGTGGTCGGTGCGGGTCCGACCGGCCTGACCATGGCCAACGAGCTGGCCCGGCACGGCGCACCCGTGCGGGTCATCGACCGCGCGCCCGAACCGGCCACCACGTCGCGGGCGCTGGTGGTCATGCCGCGGACGCTGGAGATCTTCGACGACATGGGCGTGGTCGACGCCGCGCTCGCGGCCGGCAACCGGGCGCCGGGCCTCACCGTCACCTTCGCGGAGGGCAAGAAGGTGTACATGGACCTCGTCGACCTCCTGACGGGTCCGCGGAACCGCACCGCCTACTCCTCGCTGCGCACCCTGTCGCAGACCGACACCGAGAAGCTGCTCACCGACGCGCTCTCCGAGCGGGGTGTCGAGGTCGAACGCGGTGTCGCGCTGACCGACGTGACCCAGGACGGCGACACGGTGACCGTGTCGCTGCGCACGGCGGACGGGGCCACCGAGACCGCGCGGTGCCGGTGGCTCGTGGCGTGCGACGGCGCGCACAGCGCGGTGCGCAAGGCGATCGGCATGCCGTTCGAGGGCGCCACCTACCCCGACGAGTTCATCATGGCCGACGCCGAGCTCGACTGGGAGCTGCCGGACGGCGACCTCTACGCCTTCCCCAGCCCGGCCGGCATCTTCGCGGCGTTCTCGATGCCGGGCGAGCACAGGTTCCGCATCTTCGGCAACGTCGCGCCAGGACCAGAGGGTCCCAGCGCCGAGTACAGCGAGCCCACCCACGAGGAGTTCCAGGCGATGATCGACGAGCGGGTGCCCTATCCGGCCAAAGTCGTCGAGGAGTACTGGGTGACCCGCTACCGCGTGCACCGGCGCGGGGTGCCGCGGTACCGCGACGGGCGGGTCTTCCTGGTCGGCGACGCGGCGCACGTGCACAGCCCGGCGGGTGCCCAGGGCATGAACACCGGCATCCAGGACGCCTACAACCTGGCGTGGAAGCTCGCCCTCGTGGTGCGCGGGATCGCGGAGGAGCCCCTGCTGGACAGCTACCACGCCGACCGGCACCCGGTCGGCGTCCGGCTGCTCAAGACCACCGACCGGATGTTCGCCGCCATCGCCGGGCAGAACCGGCTGGCCAGGGCGGCGCGGGGCCGGGTGGCGCCGCAGCTCGCGAACCTGCTGCTGACCCGGCGCAGCCTGCGCCAGTGGCTGCTCGGCATCCTGGCCCAGCTCCGGCTGAGCTACCCGGACAGCCCGCTCAACGCCGAGAGCGGCTCGGGCTGGCAGGACGCCCCGGCACCGGGCGACCGGGCGCGGGAGGCCGACGTCGTCGTCGCCGGCGAGCGCGGACGCCTCCACGACGTGCTGCGCGGCACGCGGCACACGGTGCTGCTGTTCACCGGGCTCGACGAGCAGGCGCGGCCGGCCGTCGAGCTGTGCCGGATCGCCGAGCGGATCGAGGAGGCGTACCCGGAGCTGGTGCGGGCCCGCGTGGTCACCGCGGAGCGCTTCGCCGACCACCCGGCGGCGCTCGGCGACCCGGACCGGTCGGCGCACCGCCAGTACGGCGTCGAGCGGGCCAGCGCCTTCGTCGTCCGGCCGGACGGTCACATCGCCTACCGCGGCCACCCGGTGGACGGCGACGCGTTGCTGGCCGACCTGGCGAAGCGGCTGCCGAGCGCGTCGATCTGACCTGGTGCCCCGAGCAGGACTCGAACCTGCAACCTACGGATTAGAAGGCCGTTGCTCTATCCATTGAGCTATCGGGGCGCGGCCCTATGGTATCCATCCCATTGACCGGCGAGGCCTGGTCCGCCTCGACCATGCCCTTGCGCATGCTACAAGGCCTGGAAACCTGCGTAAGTGCATGCTCGAAGCGGACCGCTCCGCACCCGTGGCCCGGCGCCGCATGTCGCTGCAAGCCGCGTGTTTCTCCACACCAACCGCCGTGTACGGCTTGGCAGAACGATCTTGACCTATCAGGATGAAGCCGTGACTCCAGGAACACGCTCCGCAGTCCTCGGCCGTCGGGGTGGTGTGGACCCGAACGTTGCGGAGCAGCTCGGCTTCACCGTGCACGACGTCGCGCGGGACCTGCGCCGCGACGTCGCCGCCGCGACGCTGCCGCTCCCGATCGAGGGGGCAGAGGACGCCGAGGCCTCCCGGATGCGCCTCCTGGCGCAGCTCGACGAGCACCTGCTGCCGCGCCTGGCCGAGCTGTCCAGCCCCGCGGTGGTGGTGCTCGCCGGCTCCACCGGCGCGGGCAAGTCCACGCTGTTCAACAGCCTCCTGGGCGAGGAGGTGTCCGAGGCCGGCGTGCTGCGCCCCACGACCCGCGAGCCCGTGGTGGGCGTGCACCCGCGCGACGTCGACACGCTCACGCCCGGCCCCGTCACCGAGCTCGCCCGGCTGGTCAAGCACGAGGGCGTGCCGCGCGGCACCGCGCTCATGGACGCCCCGGACCTCGACTCGTTCCTCACGGAGAACCGCTCCACCGCGCACCAGCTCCTCGAAGCGGCCGACCTCTGGCTGTTCGTCACCACCGCTGCCCGCTACGGCGACGCCCTGCCCTGGCAGGCGCTGGACCGCGCGAAGGAGCGCGGCGCGAGCGTCGCGATGGTGCTCAACCGGGTGCCGAGGGAGAACCTGACGACCATCCGCGCCGACCTCAACGCGCGGATGAAGGAGCGGGGTATGAAGGACGTCCCGCTGTTCATCGTGCCCGACGTCGGGCCGCACGAAGGGCTGCTCGATCCCAAGCTGGTGGCCCCCATCCAGCGCTGGCTCAACCTGATGGCCGGCCCCGAGCGCTCGCGGACCGTGATCCTGCGCACCCTCAAGGGCGCGCTCGACGCGCTGCCGGAATGGGTCACCGGCCTCGTCGGCGCCGTCGAGGAGCAGGGCACCGCCGCCTTCGACCTGCGCAACCTCGTGCAGTCGGTGGTCCCGAACGAGCAGCTCGCCGGGCGGACCGCCGTCCTGTCGGGTGCTGCGGGCGAGGGCACCGTGGCCGCCCGGTTCACCGAGCTCGCCAGCACGCACAACATCTCCCGGGTCACCGTGCGGGACGGCGTCGCGCGCACCACGAAGCGCGCAGGCAAGGCGCGCGAGGCCGCGCTGCTGCGGCTGCTCGAAGAGGTGGAGGCCACGGCGACCCGCGCGTTCGTCGCGGCAGGCGTGCGCACGGAGGAGAGCCTGCGCGCCGCCCTGGCCGGGCCCGGCTCGCTGCCCGCGGGGGAGGCGGTCCTGCCGTCCGCCACCGGGCGCGCGCAGGAGCGCCTCGCCTGGGGGCAGGCCGCGGCGGCCGAGTGGTCCCGGCTGGCGGACGACGTCGTCGGCCGGCTGGGCGGTGCCGAAGCCGGCTCTGGGGCTGCCGCCGGCTCCGAGGCCGCTGCGCGCGCGGCGGGCGCCCGGAAGGCGTTCGGCGACCGCGGCCTGGCGGCGCTCCTGCTGGCCACGGCCCTCGGAAACGAGGAGTCCGCGGGGCTCGTCGACCGCGTGCTCGGCGAGACCGCGGGGGACGCGATCGAGGAGCTGCAGGGCGACCTTGCCGACAAGGTTGCGCTAGCGGTTGCGGAAGAGGCCCGTTCTGTCCAGAGTGCCCTTGACGTCCCCGCCCTAGCCGACGACGCGGCCGCTCCGCTCCGCGTGCGGCTGGCCGAGCTCAGGAGGCTGACATGACGAGTCAGGACGCGACGCTGAGCGCCCGCACCGAGGACCTCGGCCGCGCGCTCCAGATCGCCGGATCGCGGCTCGACGACGCCGTCTTCGGCAAGGTCGCCAGCTCCGTGGCGGGGGTGCGGGAACGGCTCGCGCTCGGCGTGGACCATACGGTGGTGGCGCTCGCTGGCGGCACCGGGTCGGGCAAGTCCAGCATGTTCAACAAGATCTCGCGGCTCACGTTCGCCGACGTCGGCGTGAAGCGCCCCACCACCGCCAAGGTCACCGCCTGCTCGTGGAGCGACGACGCCGCGGCGCTGCTGGACTGGCTCGGCGTGGAGCGCGAGCGCCGGATCACGCGGGCGGGCGAGCTCGACGCCGCGGACGAGGCGGCCCTGGCCGGGCTCGTGCTGCTGGACCTGCCCGACCACGACTCCGTGGCCCCCGGCCACCGCGAGGTGGTGGACAAGGTGCTGCCGCTCGTCGACCTGCTCGTGTGGGTGGTGGACCCGCAGAAGTACGCCGACGACGCCCTGCACACCGGCTACCTGCGCGACTCGACGGGCATGCAGGCCTCGACCGTCGTGGTGCTCAACCAGATAGACACCGTGCCGGTGGGGCAGCGCGACAACCTGGTCAACGACGTGAAGCGGCTGCTGCGCGACGACGGGCTGGAGGACGTCCCGGTGGTCGCGGCGTCGACGAAGACCGACATCGGCATCGAGGACCTGCGCGGGCTGCTGGCGCAGACCGTGGCGCGCCGGTCCGTCTCCGCCGGGCGCGCGGCGGGCGAGCTCGACGCGGCCGCCACGCTGCTGCTGGGTCAGACGCCCGCCGAGGTGCCGTGGCACATCGACACCGTCCTGGAACGCGAGGTGGACGCCCTGGCACGGGCCGCCGGGCTGGAGTCGGTCGCCGCGCAGGTGGGCGCCGCGGTGCGTAACGGTTACGGGTCGCCCGAGTTCCGCGCGCCGGACCCGGACTCGATAGCGCTGTCCCGGTCGCGGTGGCTCACCGGTTCGGGGGAGTCGCTCAAGCCGGGCTGGCAGCGTTCGCTCGCCGCGGGCGTCGCGAGCGCCCAGGAGGTCGCGGGTGCTGTGGCCACCGCGCTGCAGGGCGTCACCCTCGACACCCGCGGCCCGACGACGCAGCGCCTCACCCGCCGGCTCGCGCTCGGGGCCGTGCTGGTCGCCGTGCTGCTCGGGATCGTGACGGTGCTGGCCTCGATGGGGATCGTGCCGGTGGGGGAGACCTGGACCACGGTGCTCGGCGTGCTGGCCGTGGCCGCTGCGGTGGCCGCCCTCGTCGTGTTCCTCGTGGCGATGCAGCTTCGGCGCGCGCTCGCTGCCCGCCGGGCGCAGGGCGTCATCGCGTCGGGCCGGGCCGCGCTCGAACGCGTGCTGCAGCAGACCCTCGGCGTGCCCACCCAGCGCCTGCTCGACGAGCACCGCGCGGTGCGTGAGCTCGCACAAAGCGCGCGCGACGAAGAACCCTCGACGCCGCTGCGCCTGGAAGAGAACGCGACCACAGGGACGTCTTTTCGGGTTGCGTCCACAGGCACCGTTCGGCTGACGGATGTAGGCCCCGTGCGCGCCTGATGCTGGGTACGGGTCGGCCGCTGGGGCCGGTCCGCGAGGGCCGGCCGCTCGGGCCGGTCCGCGAGACCCAGGAGGGCTACATGAACGACGTGACGGTGACCGTGTCCGGCTTCGCGGGCAACAGCCCCGCGCTGCACACGTCCAAGGAGCGGGAGTGGACCACGTTCCGCCTGGCGAGCACGCGCCGCTATGTGAAGGAGAACGGCGAGTGGACCGACGGGGCCACGCTGTGGTTCACGGTCAAGGCCTGGCGGGCGGCCGCGGTGAACCTGACCAAGTCGGTGCGCAAGGGTGACCCGGTGGTGGTCACGGGCCGGCTGGAGGTGGACCAGTGGACCGGCCCGGACGGGCCACGGACGGAGCTGGCGATCGTGGCCTCGGCGGTCGGCATCGACGCGACCCGCGGCCGGGTGGAGTTCTCGCGGACCGTGTACCGGGCCGCGGCACCGGGAGCACCTGACGAGGATGCGGCTCCGGACACGGCTCCCGGCACTGCTCCCGGCACGGTGGACGACGGCGAGCTGGTCGCGGTGCGGCCGGACGACGCCGACCCCTTCGCCGTCGGCGCGCTGGACGATGGGCCGGGTGACCCGGACGACCTGGGTGACGAGGACGACCTGTTCGGTGAGGACGACGAGGACGAGGCGGACGGCCGGGGCTCCGGCGTCGGCGGTGGGCAGCGCGAGCTGGTGACCGCGTAGGCTGGTGCCAGTCGTGCTTCGCGGTCCGCGGGTGCCAGGGGAAAGGCCTGCGTGGACGCCCTTGGCACCCGCTCCGTGTGAGCGCACCCGTCCCAAGTACCTACTGTGAACGGTGGAACACAGGCAGTGGCTGAGTACATCTACTCCATGTATAAGGCGCGTAAGGCGCACGGCGACAAGGTCATCCTCGATGACGTGTCGCTGAACTTCCTGCCCGGCGCGAAGATCGGCGTCGTCGGACCGAACGGCGCCGGTAAGTCCACGATCCTCAAGATCATGGCCGGGCTGGACACGCCGTCGAACGGTGAGGCGCGCCTGTCGCCCGGCTACAGCGTGGGCATCCTGCAGCAGGAGCCGCCGCTGAACGAGGAGAAGACGGTTCTCGGCAACGTCCAGGAGGCGGTCGGCGACATCCTGGCCAAGAAGGCGCGGTTCGACGAGATCTCCGCGCTCATGGCCGAGCCGGACGCCGACTTCGACGCGCTGCTGGCCGAGATGGGCACGCTGCAGGAGGAGATCGACGCGGCCGACGCGTGGGACCTCGACTCCCAGCTCGAGCAGGCGATGGACGCGCTGCGCTGCCCGCCGCCGGACGCCGACGTGTCGGTGCTGTCCGGTGGTGAGCGCCGCCGCGTGGCGCTGTGCAAGCTGCTCCTGGAGAAGCCCGACCTGCTGCTCCTGGACGAGCCCACCAACCACCTCGACGCCGAGTCCGTGCTGTGGCTCGAGCAGCACCTGGCGACCTACCCGGGCGCCGTGCTCGCCGTGACCCACGACCGGTACTTCCTGGACCACGTGGCCGAGTGGATCTGCGAGGTGGACCGCGGGCGGCTCTACCCCTACGAGGGCAACTACTCGACGTACCTCGAGAAGAAGGGGGCGCGCCTGGAGGTCCAGGGCAAGAAGGACGCCAAGCTCGCCAAGCGCCTCAAGGACGAGCTGGAGTGGGTGCGGTCCAACGCCAAGGGGCGCCAGACCAAGTCGAAGGCGCGCCTGGCCCGCTACGAGGAGATGGCCGCGGAGGCGGAGCGGACGCGGAAGCTCGACTTCGAGGAGATCCAGATTCCCGCGGGTCCGCGCATGGGCTCGCTGGTGCTGGAGGCCTCCGACCTGAGGAAGGGCTTCGACGACCGCGTGCTCATCGACGGCCTGTCGTTCACGCTGCCGCGCAACGGCATCGTGGGCGTCATCGGCCCGAACGGCGTCGGTAAGACCACGCTGTTCAAGACGATCGTGGGGCTGGAGCCGCTGGACGGCGGCGAGCTCAAGATCGGCGAGACCGTGTCGATCTCCTACGTCGACCAGTCGCGTGGCGGCATCGACCCGAAGAAGACCCTGTGGGAGGTCGTGTCCGACGGGCTCGACTTCATCAAGGTCGGCAACGTCGAGATCCCGTCGCGTGCGTACGTGGCCTCGTTCGGGTTCAAGGGCCCGGACCAGCAGAAGCCCGCCGGCGTGCTGTCCGGTGGTGAGCGCAACCGCCTCAACCTGGCGCTGACCCTCAAGCAGGGCGGCAACCTGCTGCTCCTGGACGAGCCCACCAACGACCTCGACGTCGAGACCCTCGGGTCCCTGGAGAACGCCCTGCTGGAGTTCCCCGGCTGCGCCGTCGTGGTCTCGCACGACCGGTGGTTCCTCGACCGGGTGGCCACGCACATCCTGGCCTACGAGGGCACCGAGGAGAACCCGGCGAACTGGTACTGGTTCGAGGGCAACTTCGAGGCGTACGAGGCCAACAAGATCGAGCGCCTCGGCGCGGATGCGGCCCGGCCGCACCGGGTCACGTACCGCAAGCTGACCCGCGACTGACGCTCGCAGGTTGCGCCGACGCTCGCGGGTCGAACCGCAACCTGCTGTTCAGTCATGGCGCCGAACCGCACGTTACTCGTTGGGCCGGGTGTCGAGCCGAAGGTTGGTCGTTGGGCCGGGTGTCGAGCCGAAGGTTGGTCGTTGGGCCGGGTGTCGAGCCGAAGGTTACTCGTCAGGCCGGGTGTCGAACCGAAAGTTAGTCGTCGATCGTGGGCTGGATCGACGATTAACTTTCGGTTCGGCGCCTACTCTGGCGAGTAACGTGCGGTTCGGCGACCAGCCTCACCGGTAACCTGCGGTTCGGCGACCAGCTTCACCAGTAACCTGCGGTTCGGCGGCAGAGCGCCGGCCTCGCAGGGTGCGGTTCGAAGGCGTGGGCCGCAGGTGTGTCCCGGCCGGTGGATCAGCCGAAGTTTCCCAGCTCGGTAAAACTGGACGAAATCACCAGGTTATCCTTGCCCGATTTGGGCGGGTCCGACAAGATGCCGCAGTGAGCCCAGCCCTACGACCCGGGTGGCGTGACCTTCCGCCCTCGCTGCGAGACCGCATCACCGAGCTGCTCGGCGCGCGCGTGATCGCCGACAGATCCATCGGTGACCCGGGCATCCTGCCGGGCGCGCAGTTCCAGGTGCAGACGACGAGCGGCGACACGTTCGTCCGAGCGCTGGGCACGGAGAAACCCGACCTGCTCGCGGTGCTGCGGCAGGAGATCGAGCTCTCGCCGCTGCTGCCCGACGCCGCGCCGAGCCCCGAGCTCGAGTGGTCCCTGGACGAGGTGTTCCCGAACGTCGGCACCTGGGTGGCGATCGGCTACTCGATGCGGGCGAAGCTGCGGCCGGTCGACCTGTCGTGGCCCGAGGAGGACGTCGCGGGCATGGTCGAGCTGGCGCGGCGGATCGGCGAGGTCGAGGCGCCTGACCATCCGATCTTCCAGCCGGAGGTCGAGGTGTTCCCCACGGACTCGTGGGAGATCCTCGCGGACAAGCGGCCGGCCGGGCTGGCGAACCACTCGCCCTGGCTCGCGGGCCGGCTGGAGGGTCTCGCGGAGATCACCGCGCACGCCAAGGACGCCATGTCCGGCACCAGCCTGCAGCACGGCACGCTGCGCGTGGCCAACGTGGTGCTGCCTGCCGCGCCGGGCGAGAAGGCGATCGCCATGGACTGGATCCGGGGCAGCGTCGGGGCGCCCTTCCTAGACCTGGTCTCGATGCTGCTGCACATCCGGACCAACGACGGGCCGCCGCCCGAGGCCACGCTGCGTCGGTACGGCCTGCCGCCCGGCACGGACGACGACGCCGTGACCTGCTGGATCGCGGTGCTCGCCGGCCACTACGTGAAGTCGTCGATCGAGCCGCCGCCGGCCGACACGCCCGGGCTGCGCTCCTACCACCACCGGCTGGCCCTGGCCGCCGTGTCGTGGCTGCAGACCCGGCTCGGCTTCTGACCTGGCTCGGCTTCTGACCTGGCTCGGCTTCTGACCTGGCTCGGCTTCTGACCTGGCTCGGCTTCTGACCTGGCTCGGCTTCTGACCTGGCTCGGCTTCTGACCTGGCTCGGCTTCTGACCTGGCTCGGCTTCTGACCTGGCTCGGCTTCTGACCTGGCTCGGCTTCTGACCTGGCTCGGCTTCTGACCTGGCTCGGCTTCTGACCTGGCTCGGCTTCTGACCTGGCTCGGCTTCTGACCTGGCTCGGCTTCTGACCCGGCTCGGCTTCTGACCCGGCTCGGCTTCTGACCTGGCCCGGCTTCTGACCTGGCCCGGCTTCTGACCCGGCCCGGCTTCTGACCCGGCCCGGCTTCTGACCCGACCCGGCTTCTGACCCGGCCCGGCTTCTCACCCGGTCGGGTTTCTGACCCGGCCGGGCTGCGGGTGCAACCCACGCGGCCCCGTCACCCGGATTGTGGTTTGCGGGCGAAACCCGGGTTGGGCACACTCCGGCCATGAGCGCTGTACGGCGGCCGGCCTGGTCCGATCTCCCCCCTTCTGTCCGTTCCCGCGTGAGCGAGACCATGGGCGGCCGGGTGATCGGGTCCGCCCCGATGAGCGGGACCGAGGAGTCCGGGCCGCTGGAGGTGCTGCAGACGGCGGTGGGCCGGTCGATAGTCCGTGCGGTGGGGCCGGAGGCCCCGGTGACGCAGGACCGGATGGCCGCGGAGGCGGCGTCGGTGGCGATGCTGCCCGACGAGATCCCGAGCCTGCCGCGCGAGTGGTTCGTCGACGAGGTGCTGCCGGGTGCGGGCCGCTGGGTGGTGCTCGGCTACCGCAACGAGCCCATCCGCCCGCCGCACGACCCCTGGGACGAGGCGGACCTCGCGGCGGCGGTCGAGCTCGCCATCCAGATCGGCACGAGCGAGGCGCCCGTCGACCTGCCCGAGACGGTAGACGTCGTCGACGTCGGGGCGTGGGCCACCATCGCCGCCGAGCGGCCCGCCGGGCTCTCGGCCTTCACGCCGTGGCTGTCCGACAAGATCGAGCACCTCGCGGACATCGCGAGCTACGCCCACGAGGCGATGGCGGGCAAGAACCTGGTGCACGGCGCGCTGCGCCGGGAGTCGATCCTGATCACCGACCACGGCTGGGACGCGACCAGCGCCTCCGCGGTCGACTGGTTCATGCCGTCCCGCGGTGCGTCGTTCCTCGACGTCGTGCTGCTGCTGCCGTACCTCCGGGCCGACGGCGCGCCGCCGCCCGAGGCGGTGCTGGACCGGCACCCGCTCGTCGACGTCGACGCCGAGGCGCTCACCTGCGCGGTCACCGTCGTCGCGGGTGCGCTGGTGCTCGAGTCGATGCGGCCGCCCGAGCGGGGTGTGCCGCACGGCCGGGCCGTGCAGCGCGAGGTGGCGCACGCGGCCATCGACTGGCTGCGCACGCGTCTCAAGAGCTGACTTTTCACCCCGCGAGTGCGCCTGACCTGGGCGTCTGCGGCAGACTGTGCCTCATGACCGATAAGCCCGACGGCGCCGCGACATCGGGCGTCCCGGAGCCGGCGCCGGGTCCTGAGCCGGCCGAGCGGCCCGGCCGTGAGGCGGCCGAGCCCGGCCCGGAGCCGGCCGGCACGCCCGGCCTTGAGCGGGCTGACGCGCCCAGTCTTGAGCGGGCTGACGTGCCCGACCCCGAACCGGCCGAGCGGCCCGGTCCCGTCCCGGCCGGCCCGGCCGGGACGCCCGCCGACGAGTCCCGCCTCACCGCCGCCCTGGAGATGCTCCGGGCCCGGCTCGGCGCGCTGCGGCTGCCGCTGGAGACCACGGGCGCCGAACCGGCCCGCACGGACCTGCGCCGGGCCACGGACCAGCTCGACGACTACCTGCTGCCGCGGCTGCGTGCGCAGAAGGCGCCGCTGCTCGTGGTGGTCGGCGGGTCGACGGGGGCGGGCAAGTCGACCCTGGTGAACTCGGTGCTGGGCGAGCGGGTCACGCAGCCGGGCGTGCTGCGGCCCACCACCAAGGCGCCGGTGCTGGTGCACCACCCGCTGGATGCCCGCTGGTTCTCCACGGACCGGGTGCTGCCGGGCCTGGCGCGCGTGACGGCGTCGGGCGGACCGGGGGCCGGGAACCCGTGGCAGAGCGCGGCGCAGGGAACGCCGGCCGAGCCCTCCCGCACGCTGCGGCTCGTGGCGAGCGACGCGCTGCCGAAGGGCCTCGCGCTGCTGGACGCGCCGGACATCGACTCGGTGGACACCGCCAACCGCGAGCTCGCCGCGCAGCTCCTCGGCGCGGCCGACCTGTGGCTGTTCGTCACGACGGCGGCGCGCTACGCCGACGCCGTGCCGTGGGACCTGCTGCTGCAGGCCGCCGGCCGCAAGGCGCAGGTGGCGATGGTGCTGGACCGCGTGGACCCGGGTGCCGAGGCCACGGCGGACGACCTGCGCGACATGATGGTGGAGCACGGCCTGGCCGAGAGCCCGCTGTTCATCATCCCGGAGGGCGACTTGACCGACGGTCTGCTGCCGGAGGACGGCGTCTCCGACGTGTCGCGCTGGCTCACCGGGCTGGGCGGCGACCTCCAGGCCCGCACGCGGGTCATCGCGGCGACCCGCGACGGCGTCGTGGACTCCCTGGTGGCGCGCGCGTCCGCCCTGGCAGACGCCGCCGACGAGCAGGAGGCCGCCGACGAGCGGCTGCGCCACGTGGTGGACCGCGCCTACGCGGACGCCGTCGCGCACGTGACCGCTGCGACGTCGGACGGCGCGCTGCTGCGCGGCGAGGTGCTCGCCCGCTGGCAGGACTTCGTGGGCACCGGCGAGTTCTTCCGGGCGGTCGAGGAGGGCATCGGCCGGTTCCGGGACGCGGTGACCGCGTTCTTTCGTGGCAAGCCCAGGGCGGCGCCCCAGGTGGAGCAGGCGATCGCCCACGGCCTGGAGTCGGTGGTGCTCGACGCAGCGGAGGAGGCCGCCGAGCGCTCCTACCAGGCCTGGCGCGGCGACCCCGCCGGCGCAGCGCTGCTGGAGGGCCTCGAGCTGTCGCGGACGCCGGCGGCGCTGCGCGCCGAGGTGGGCGGGCAGATCCGCGGCTGGCAGGGCGACGTGCTGGAGCTCGTGCGCGAGCAGGGCGAGTCCAAGCGGGGCAAGGCCCGTGCGCTGTCGTTCGGCGTGAACGGCCTGGGCGTGGCGCTGATGATCTTCGTGTTCGCCTCGACGGGCGGGCTCACGGGCATCGAGGTGGGCATAGCGGGCGGCTCTGCGGTGCTGGCCCAGCGGCTGCTGGAGGCCGTGTTCGGCGAGGACGCCGTGCGGCGCCTCGCCGTGCAGGCGCGCGACCGGCTGCGGGCTCGCATCCAGGCCGTGGTGGACGGGCAGGCCGCCCGGTACACGGCGCAGCTCGACGCGCTCGGCTCGGCCGAGGCGGGCGGGGCGGGCCTGCGTGCGGCCGCGGCCGCCGTCGCCGAGGCCGCCGCGGCCGAGCGGCGCGCGCGCGGACGTGCGGACGCCGGGCCCGACGCCGGCGCACCGGCCGAGGACCTCACCGACAGCCGCGGGCTGCGCGGCGTCCGTGCGAAGGCGACCGCCGAGGGTCTGGCGGACGGGCGCACCGACCTCGCCGACGGCTCGGGCCGGAAGAGCTTCTGGCGGCGGCTGTTCGGGGAGGGCGGCCGATGAGCCGGCTCGACCTGGCCGACCGCACCACGGCCCTGGACACCGCGATCCGGGCCGCGGAGGGCCGCATCGAGCCGGCGCTGCTCGACGAGGCCCGCGCCGTCGTGACCAGGGCGCGCGAGCGCGGCGGGCTGTCCGCCGAGCACACCGTCGTGGCGCTGGCCGGCGCGACGGGGTCGGGCAAGTCGTCGGTGCTGAACGCGGTGGCGGGCTTCGCGATCGCGCAGCCCGGCGTGCGGCGCCCGACGACGTCGCACGCGATGGCCGCCGTCTGGGGCGACGGCGCCGACCCGCTCCTGGACTGGCTGGAGGTCGGACGGCGGCACCGGGTCGAGTCCCCGGCCGGCGCTGTCGACGAGGCTGTCGAGGCGGGGGTCCCGGCGGGCCAGACCGGGGTCCCGACGGGCGGCGGCTCGGGCGGCGGCCGCGGCCCCTTCCGCCGTCGGACCCCTGCGGGGGACACGACCGGACTGGTGCTGCTGGACCTGCCCGACCACGACTCGGTGGTCACGGAGCACCGCGTGCGCGCCGAGCGCCTGGTGCAGCGCGCCGACCTGCTGGTCTGGGTCGTGGACCCGCAGAAGTACGCGGACGCGGTGCTGCACGAGGGCTTCCTGCGCCCGCTCGCGGGCCGGGCCGAGGTGGTGCTCGTGGTGCTCAACCAGGCCGACCGCCTCACCTCGGACGAGACGTCCGCGATGCTCGCCGACCTCAAACGTCTGGTGGCCGACGACGGACTGGACGGCGCGCGGGTGCTCGCGGTGTCGGCCAAGACCGGGCAGGGCATGGACGAGCTCCGCGACCTGCTCCGGGCCGCGGCCGCCAAGCGCGAGGCGGCGACGGCCCGGCTCGCGGCGGACGAGCGGGCCGTGGCGCAGCGGATCGTCGACGAGTGCGGCACGCCGCCGCCGTCGCGCGCGGGAAGCCAGGCGCGCGGCGAGCTGGTGGCCGCGCTGGAGGACGCCGCGGGCGTGCCGACGGTGGTCGACGCCGTGCGCGCCTCCGCCCGGCGCGACGCCCGTGCGGCGACCGGCTGGCCGCTGACCCGCTGGGTCGGTCGGCTGCGCAGGGACCCGCTGCGGCGGCTCGGGCTGCGCACGGCGGACCGGGAGCAGCGCGCGCCGTCGGGCCGGGAGGATCTGCTGCGCACCTCGCTGCCGACGGCGCGGCCCGCCGTGCGGTCCACGGCGGCCTCCGCCGTGCGGCGCTACGTCGAGGAGGTGACGCGCGGCGTCGCCGACCCGTGGGTGCTCGCGGCACGTGCGCGGGCGCAGGCCGGCATCAACACGCTGCCCGACGCCCTCGACCAGGCGGTGGCGGCCACCCGCGTCGAGGCGTCCCGCCGCCCGGTGTGGTGGTCGCTGGTCAACGTGGTGCAGTGGTCGCTCGTGGCCGTGGTGGCGGCGGGCCTGCTGTGGCTGCTCGTGCTGTTCGGCTTCGCGTACCTGCAGCTCCCGCCGCTGCCGACGCCCGTGGTGACCCTGCCGACGTGGTCGGGCGACGACGGCGTCGTGTTCCCGGGGGCGCCCGAGCCGGGCGCCGGTCTCGACGTCGACCCCTTCCGGATCCCGTGGCCCACGCTCATGGTGCTCGGCGGGCTCGCGCTCGGCCTGCTGCTGGCCCTGGTCTGCCGCCTGTTCGGCGAGGTGGGTGCCAGGGGGCGGGCCATGGCCGCGCGGCGCAGACTGCGGCAGTCGGTGGGCAAGGTGGCGGACCGGCTCGTGCGGAAGCCGGTCGAGGAGGAGCTGTCCCAGCTCGCGAGCTGCCGGACGGCGGCTACGGTCGCCGCGAGCTGACGGCCGGCCGCAGCGGCCGGCCGCAGGAGGAGGGGCGCGACCGCGGCTAGGCGCCCAGCTCGGCCAGGCGGTCGCGGGCCGCGCTGATCGCCTGGCGGACCGCCTCGACCTCGTCGGGCGACGCGGCGACCTCGACCCGCTGCTCCAGGGCGCGGACGAACAGGGCGTGCGCCTCGCCGAGATAGGGCCTGGCCTGGTCGGCGTGGACGTCGAGCGCCTGGTCGTACCGGCACGTGCCCCACTGCTGCAGGGCCAGGAACTCGAGCCGGCGCGCGTGCTCGATGCTCGCGGCGTGCTCCTCGTGGTAGCGCGTCGTCTCGAGGGCCAGCCCGTACAGCAGGTCCGCCTCCGAGAACCGGTGCCGCCACTGCAGCACGTGCGCCAGCCGCAGCAGGGGCGCGACGGCGCGCAGCGGTACCTCGGCGGCATCCGCGTGGGCGGCCGCGGCGCCGTCTCCCGGCCCGCCGGCCAGGCTGACGGCGAGCCAGCCGAGCCGCTCGGCCTCGGCCAGCTCGGCCTCCGGGTCGTCCGCCTCGGGCGCGAGCGCGCGGGTGAGCGGTACCCGCACGGCGAGCACGTCCGGCGTATCGCGCCCCGGGTCCCGCGCCAGCTCGGCGAGATACGCCTGAGCCGCCGGGACGTCGTAGAACACCTCGTGCAGCGTGACCGGGTCGACGTAGTGCCTGGGCAGATCCACCGTTCCCCTGTTCCTCTGTTCCCCTGTGGCCGGACCGTTCCCCCGTAGCCGGAACTCGTCCCCTATGGCCAGCACCAGGCGGATGAACCTACCAATTCGGGCACGCCGAGGACCACTCGGCCCCTTGTGTCAGACGTGCAGGTCGGCCGGACGACCTGTACGTCTGACACAAGGTGGGCGGGATGCGGGCGGGGGAAGATAAGGGCATGACACGCCTCCACGTACCCGTCACGCTGCGCTGGTCCGACCTGGACGCCTACGCGCACGTCAACAACGTGGCGATGTTCCGGCTGCTGGAGGATGCCCGGATCACCGCCTTCTGGCAGCACCCGGAGGCGCCAAAGGGCGAGGCCTGGCCGACGGCGGTGGTGCCGACCGGGCCGGACGCCGACTCGCACACCCTCGTGGCGGCGCAGCGGATCGAGTACCTGCGGCCGCTGCTGTTCACCCGCACGCCGGTGCGCGTGGAGATGTGGCTGGGCCGGATCGGGGGCGCGAGCGCCGAGGTCTGTTATGAGGTGCACGACGGCGCCGCGGGCATGGCGCGGACCGGCCCGACGTCGGGCGGCAGGCCCTATGCCCGCGCGACCACCACGCTGGTGTTCGTCGATGCCGCCACGGACCGGCCGCGCCGGCTCAGCGAGGCCGAGCGGCTGGCGTGGAAGGAGTTCGAGGAGGAGCCGGTCGTGTTCCGGCACCGCGGGTAGTCCCGTTCGCCGGGACGGGGTACTACGCGGGCAGGCGGATCATGCCCTCCTGGCCCACCGAGGCCACGAGCGTGCCGTCCTGCCGGTAGACCTGCGCCGTGCCGAGGGCCCTGCCGCCCTGCGCGGTCGGTGAGGACTGGACGAACAGCATCCACTCGTCCACCCAGACGTCGCGGTGCCACCACATCCCGTGGTCGAGGCTGGCCATGGGCACGCCCGCGCCGACGTCCTGCCACGACTTGCCGGCGGCGCGCATCGCGGGCTCCAGCATGAGCTGGTCGCACGCGAAGGCCAACAGGGCGCGGTGCATGGACTGCTCCTTGATGCCCAGGGGCCGGCGTGTGCGCATCCAGACCATCTGGGTGGCCGGCGGCGTGCGGCCCTCGGCGACGGCGGCGTCCGGGTGCAGGTAGATCGAACCGCCCACGTGCCGCAGCTCGAACGCCGAGTCCGCCCAGAACTGGGCACGGACGTCTGCCCCCTCGGGCAGGCTGGCGAGCTCGTCGAACGCCGAGCCGACCTCGTCGGGTGCGGGGACGCCGTCGGGCATCGGCATGGTGTGCTCGTAGCCGGGCTGGTCCTCCTGGAAGGACGCGATCATCGACAGGATCGGCTTGCCGAACTGGATGGCGTGGGTGCGGCGGGCGCTGAACGAGCGCCCGTCCCGCAGGCGCTCCACGGGGAAGTCGATGGGCTCCTCGACGCGCCCCTCGCGCAGGAAGTAGCCGTGCAGCGAGTGGATCAGGCGGCCGTCGGGCACCGTGCGGTCGGCGGCGAGGATGGCCTGCGCGAGCACCTGGCCGCCGTAGGCGCGGTTAGCCGGCCCCGGCATGCTCGCGCCGCGCAGCACGTCCTCCTCGCCGCGCGGGCCCCAGCCCTCCAGGTGACGCAGGTCGAGCACCTCCAAGAGGCGGTCGAGCGCGTCAGGGGCGCGGTCCGGCGAGCGGCCGGGGGCCGGGTCAGGGCTGGTGGCGTCCACGAGCGGGCGTCTCCTTGTCGTTCCTGGTCAGTCAGTCGTCGAACGTGTTGATCATGCTGAAGGCGGCACGCTCCAGGTAGTCCCAGAGCTGCGACTCGTGGACGGGCGCGAGGTCGAGCGAGTCGACGGCGACCCGCATGTGCGCGAGCCAGCGGTCGCGGGCATCCGGGTTCACCTTGAACGGCATGTGCCGCATCCGCAGGCGCGGGTGCCCGCGCTGCGCCGAGTAGGTCGTGGGGCCGCCCCAGTACTGCTCGAGGAACATCGTCAGCCGCTCCTTGGCCGGCCCCAGGTCCTGCTCCGGGTACATCGGGCGCAGCACCGGGTCGTCCGCGACGCCGTCGTAAAACACGTCGACGAGGCGCACGAACGTGTCGTGGCCGCCGACGGCGTCGAAGAAGGAGTCCTGTGTCACGTCCGTCATCCTGCCACCCGACTCGGACAGCGACCATGACGGTCTTGGTGAAACACAGTCTCGTGTGAGCAAGTCGACAATAACCCGGGCGAAAGGCTTGCCTGCCCGGATAGGCTGAGGCGAAACCTGCAGCGACGCACGGTGGGAGTTGAGAGCATGACCAAGGCTGACCAGATTCTCGCGGCACTCGGGGGAACCTCGAACGTCGTCGAGCTGGAACCGTGCATCACCCGGCTCCGGGTGGAGGTGAGCGACCCGGCTCTTGTGGACGAGCCGGCGCTGAAGTCGTCGGGGGCGTTCGGTGTGGTCCGGTCCGGCAGGGTGGTCCAGGTGATCGTGGGCCCGGAGGCGGACAACCTCGCGGCAGAGCTCGACACGCTCCGGGTGGCGACCCCGAAGGCGTGACGTGGGCGGGCCCGGAGGCACCCGGGCCCGTGACCCGCCTCACCCTGGTGCTGCCGCCTGCGACCCCGGCGCGAACGGGCTGTGAAGGTCGCGCAGGAGTCCGTCAGACCCGGCCGGTGATGTCCGGTCCGGGCCTCGGACCCGAGTAGGTTGGCAGCCGTGTTCGAGTCTCTTGCCGCCACCATGTCCGACAGCGCAGAGGGCTTCTGGGTCTGGTTCGCCGACCGGCCCCTGAAGATCATCCTGATTCTTGTCATCGGCCTGGTCACCATCGGCGTGCTGCGGCGCGTCGTCACCGCCCTCACCGAACGCATCGCCACCGGCCAGAAGCCGCGGCCGGTGGTAGAGCGCGCCACCGGTCCCGTCGGCACCACCACGGGCGGCGTCCCGCAGACCACCGGGGACGCAATGCCCGGCACCGTGCCCGGCGCGGCGTCCGGCGGAAGGACGAAGCGGCGGCGCAAGAACGTGCTGATGTCGCCGCAGATTTTGGCCGACGCCCTGGGCGCCGTCACCCCGCGTGCCGCCGAGCGGCGCGCCCAGCGGGCGCGGACCGTCGGCTCGGTGCTGAACTCCTCGGTCAACATCGTGATCGGCACCATCATGGTGCTCTCGCTCATGCAGGTCCTCGGCTGGAACGTCGCGCCGCTGCTGGCATCGGCCGGTGTGGTGGGCGTCGCGCTCGGCTTCGGCGCCCAGAGCCTGGTCAAGGACTTCATCTCGGGCGTCTTCCTGCTCATCGAGGACCAGTTCGGCGTGGGCGACAACGTGGACCTCGGGGCCGGCGTCGTCGGCACCGTCGAGGCGATGGGGCTGCGTCTCACCCAGGTGCGGGCGTTCGACGGCACGCTCTGGTACGTCCGCAACGGCGAGATCCTGCGCGCCGGCAACCGCACCCAGGAGTGGAGCCGCGCGGTGGCGGAGGTGCAGGTCCCGCTCGGCACCGACGTCGACGCCGTGCGGGCGGCGCTCGGCCGCGCCGTCGACCGGGTGAAGGACGATCGCGAGCTGGCCGACAGCCTCCTGGAGACGCCGTCGGTGCGCGGTGTCGACGCCGTCGACCAGGCGGGCCTCGTGTTCACGCTGCACGCCCAGGTGCGCCCGGCCCAGCAGTGGGCCGTCGCCCGGTCGCTGCGCGTCGCGGCGCACGCCGAGCTGCTCAACGCTGGCATCGTCGCGCGGTCGGCGCCCGTTGCCTTCGACGAGCACGTCGCCGGGGACACCCCTGGCGTGAGCTGACGACGGCGGTCCGGCCCGGTCGGGCCTGAGGTCGCCGCCGTCCGGAGGGCCGGAGCGGGACGAACTACGCGCCCGGCCGTCGGATATCAGGCTCGGTTGCGCCCGATCGGCGCTGGTAGATGGCAAGATCTTTCCTTGTGACCGACGAACCGATGACCGGGTCCGCCCCAGAGGGCTCCACCGTGCCGCCGGAACTGGCCGAGCTGGCGGCCGTGCACGGCGTGCAGTGCGAGTACACCGACCACGACGGCCGCCTGCAGCAGGTCAGCACCTCGACGCTCGTCGCGGTGCTCGAAGCGCTCGGCGTGCAGGCGTCGACCCCAGGGGCCGTCGCGGCGAGCCTCGACCGCGCCCGCGACGACGCGTGGCGCGCGATGCTCCCGCCGACGATCGTGACCCGGGAGGGCACCCAGGTGCAGGTCCCTGTGCACGTGGCCGACGGCGCAGAGGTGACGGCCTGGGTCGAGCTCGAGCAGGCCGAGACGCCCGCCGTGCCGGCCAGCGCGACGCCGTGGCGTGTGACCACGCCGCAGGGTGCTCCGACGGGCTCGTTCGCCGCGGTGCGGCGCACCCGGGTCCCGCTGCGCCAGGCCGACGTCTACACCGAGCCGCGCACCGTCGACAGCCGCAAGGTCGGCCGGGCGACGTTCACCCTGCCCGACAACCTGCCGCTCGGCTGGCACACGCTGCACGCAGAGTCCGGCGGGCAGACGGCGCAGACCCCGCTCGTGGTGACCCCCGCGCGGCTGGAGCTGCGCAAGAAGATCACCCGCAAGCAGGCGTGGGGCTTCATGGTCCAGCTCTACTCCGTGCGGTCCAAGGACTCGTGGGGCATCGGGGACCTCGCCGACCTGGGTGACCTCGCCTGGCAGACGGCGCACAACGGTGGGGCCGACTTCGTGGCGGTCAACCCGCTGCACGCCACCGAGCCGGTGTCGCCGCTGACCCCCAGCCCGTACCTGCCGACGTCGCGCCGGTTCATGTCGCCGCTGTACATCCGGGTCGAGGACATCCGCGAGACGGCCTACCTCTCGGCCGCCGACCGCTCGCTCGTCGAGTGGGCCGCCGAGCCGGTCCGGGAGCTGTCCGAGGACTCGGGGCCCATCGACCGCGACGCCGTCTGGGAGGCCAAGAAGGCGGCGCTCGAGGTCGTGTACACGGCGCAGCGCTCGGCGGCCCGGCAGACCGCGTTCGACGAGTTCGTGCTGGCGCAGGGCAGGGGCCTGGTCGACTTCGCGACCTGGTGCGCCATCACCGAGCACCTCGACGGCAGGGACTGGCCGACCGAGCTGGCCGACCCGAGCCTGTCCGGCGTCACGACGCTGCGCAACGCCCTGGCCGACCGCGTGCAGTTCTACTGCTGGCTGCAGTGGGTGGCCGACGAGCAGCTCCGCGCCGCGCACCGGGCGGGGCTCGACGCCGGCATGCGGCTGGGCGTGCTGAAGGATCTCGCCGTCGGCTCGTCCCCGGACGGCGCGGACGCCTGGGCCGACGCCGCCGTCCTCGCCCGCGGCGTGTCCGTGGGCGCCCCGCCGGACATGTACAACCAGCAGGGCCAGAACTGGTCGCAGCCGCCGTGGCACCCGCGGGCGCTCGCGAAGGCGGGGTACGCGCCCTACCGCGAGATGCTCCGGACCGTGCTGCGGCACTGCGGCGCGCTGCGCATCGACCACGTGCTCGGGCTGTTCCGCCTGTGGTGGATCCCCGGGGGCGCGCGGGCGTCGGCGGGCGCGTACGTCACCTACGACCACGAGGCCATGGTCGGCATCCTGTGCCTGGAGGCGCAGCGCGCCGGGGTGGTCGTCATCGGCGAGGACCTCGGCACGTTCGAGCCCTGGGTCCGCGACTACCTCGCGGAGCGCGGCGTGCTCGGCACGTCGGTGCTGCTCTTCGAGCGGGACGACGCCGGGGCGCCCGTCGAGCCGGAGGCCTACCGCAGCGCGGCGCTGGCCACGGTGACCACCCACGACCTGCCGCCGACGGCCGGGTACCTCGCCGGGGAGCACGTGGACCTGCGGGAGCGGCTCGGGCTGCTCACGGAGGACCCGACGGTGCTGCGCGCGCGGGCCCGCGCGGAGCGCGACTCGCTCGTCGAGGCGCTGTCCCGCCGCGGCCTGACCACGTTCGACCCGTCGGAGCGCGAGCTCGTCGAGGGGCTGCACCGCTACCTCAAGGACACGCCGTCCGCGCTGGTCGGGGTGTACCTGACCGACGCGGTGGGCGAGCGGCGCGCCCAGAACCAGCCGGGGACCGACACCGAGTACCCGAACTGGAAGGTGCCGCTCGCGGACTCGGCCGGCAGGGTGGTGCTGCTGGAGGACCTGTTCGGCAACGCCCGCCTGCGGTCGCTGGTCGGGGTCATGAACGAGGAGGACCCGGAGCAGCCTGCCTAGCGCGGCCCGGCCGGTCAGTGATCGCTGACCGGCCGGGTGCCGCGCGCGGCGTCGCGCCTCCTCAGCCCGGCGTCACGCCTCGCCGATGCCCGCGCGGGCGATGGAGAAGCCGCTGCCGGTCGCGTTGGCGACGCAGGTCATGCCGGTCTCCGCGCTGGAGCAGGTGAAGTCGTGCGCCCGCTTGGACTCGCCGTAGTTCAGGACCGCGATGTTGCCGCCCGCCTTCTTGGGCTGGTCCTGCTTGGCCACGCACGGCTGCGTCACGTTGCCGTTCGGGTCGACCTTCGCGATGTAGCCGGAGGCGCCGCCGCAGGACGCGTCGGGCGCGGGCTTCTGGTCGAGCTGCGCGATGCCGCAGGTGGCGGCCTCCGCCGAGATCGTGCACGTGATGTTCAGCGACGGCGCCGCGAACGTCTCGACGCCCGCTCCGCCGTCGGTCTCCAGGCCCTCCTCGGCCTCGGGCTGGACGGACTCCTCCGCGGCCGGCGTCTCCCCGCCCGCCGTCGAGCCGTCGGGGGCGCTGTAGAGGTTGATGGCGAACACGATCGCGGCGATCACGAGCACCACGTCCAGGGCGATGAACGCGATCCAGCCGGGGCTGAGCTTCCTGCGCTCCGGTTCGGGCTGGTAGGCGCCCGCCGGCGCGTAGACGGGCTGGCCGTACTGGTCGTAGCCCTGCGGCTGGTACGCCGGCTGGGCGTAACCCTGCTGGGGCTGCGGGTAACCCTGCTGGTACTGCTGCGGGGGGTAGTACTGCTGCGGCATCCCCTGCTCGGCGCCGCCGTTGTGCACCGACTGGACCACCGGGGCACCCGGCGCGGCGGGCGCGGGCGTCACGGCCTGCGAGAACTGGTTGGCGGGGGAGATGGCGGGAGGCATCCGGGTCGACGCGGACACGCGCTGCACCGGCGCCTGCTGGACAGGCGTCGGTGTGGTGGCCGGGTGCTGCTCCTGGGTCGGGGCACCGGGCTCGTCGGAGGCGCCACCGCCGGGCGGCGGCGGTGGCGGCGGCACTGTGCCGGACATCAGGCGACTCCCTTAGTTCAAACTGGTCAGTCTGGGCGACCGCGGTCGATCGTACACAAAGGCGTTACTCGCTGTTACTCCTGCGTGGCATGATCGACGAGTCGTCGCAGGTAGTTCACAGATCGGACGACAAGCCAACCGAAAAGGCGCGTCCACAGGACGCGCGGGGCGCCTCCGGCGCCCCCGACAGACAGACGTGGAGGGCCCGTGCCCGGAGAGAACCTGACCCGCGCCGAAGCGGTCGAACGAGCCGGCGTGGTATCGGTCGAGTCGTACGAGATCGCGCTGGATCTGACCACCGGCCCGGAGACGTTCGCCTCCGCCACGACCGTGCGCTTCACCGCCACAGAGGGCGCATCGACGTTCATCGACCTGGTCGCGCCGGCGGTGCGGTCGGTGGTGCTGAACGGCCGTGAGCTGGACCCCGGCGCCGTGTTCGCCGACTCGCGCATCACCCTCGACGGGCTGGCCGCCGACAACGAGCTCGTCGTCGTCGCCGACTGCGCCTACACGAACACGGGCGAGGGCCTGCACCGCTTTGTGGACCCGGTGGACGGCGAGGTCTACCTGTACACGCAGTTCGAGGTGCCGGACGCACGCCGGGTGTTCGCCTGCTTCGAGCAGCCGGACCTCAAGTCCACGTTCCAGTTCACCGTGACGGCGCCCGCCGCGTGGGAGGTGGTGAGCAACGAGCCGACGCCGGAGCCGGTCGCCGCCCAGCACGCCACCGACGCCGACGTCGAGGCCGCGACCTGGGCGTTCGAGCCCACCGGCCGCATCTCGACCTACATCACGGCGCTCGTGGCCGGCCCGTACGCGGTGGTCCGCTCGTCGCTGACGTCGTCGGACGGCCGGGAGATCCCACTTGGCGCGTTCTGCCGCAGGTCGCTGTCGGAGCACTTCGACGCGGACTACATCTTCTCCAAGACCCGGCAGGGCTTCGAGTTCTACGAGTCCACGTTCGGCGTGCCGTACCCGTTCACCAAGTACGACCAGCTCTTCGTGCCCGAGTACAACATGGGCGCCATGGAGAACGCGGGCTGCGTGACCTTCACGGAGTCGTACGTGTTCCGCTCCAAGGTGACCGAGGCGGTGCGCGAGCGCCGCGTGGTGACCATCCTGCACGAGCTGGCGCACATGTGGTTCGGCGACCTGGTGACCATGAAGTGGTGGAACGACCTGTGGCTCAACGAGTCGTTCGCCGAGTACGCCTCGACGCTCGCCACGGCGGAGGCCACCGAGTGGGACGCGGCGTGGACCACGTTCTCCGCGATGGAGAAGTCCTGGGCCTACCGGCAGGACCAGCTCCCGTCCACGCACCCGATCGTCGGAGAGATCAAGGACCTGGAGGACGTCCAGGTCAACTTCGACGGCATCACCTACGCCAAGGGCGCCTCCGTGCTCAAGCAGCTCGTGGCCTGGGTGGGGCGCGACGCGTTCGTCGCGGGCGTCTCGGCCTACTTCCGCAAGCACGCGTGGGGCAACACCGAGCTGCCCGACCTGCTCACCGAGCTCGAGACCACCAGCGGCCGCGACCTCAAGGCGTGGTCGAAGCTCTGGCTGGAGACCGCCGGCGTGAACACGCTGCGCCCGATCATCGAGACCGACAGCCACGGGCGCATCATGTCGTTCGTCGTCGAGCAGACGGCGCCCGCCGAGTGGCCCACCATCCGCCCGCACCGCCTCGGCATCGGCTTCTACAGCCTGTCCGACGACGGCGAGCTCGTGCGCACCCACTTCGTCGAGGTCGACGTCGACGGGCCGCGGACCGACGTGTCCGAGCTGGTCGAGCTCGACCGGCCGGCCCTCGTGCTGCTCAACGACGAGGACCTCGCGTACGCGAAGATCCGCCTCGACTCCGCGTCGCTCGCCGTCGCGCTCAAGCACCTGGGCGACATCGCCGACCCGCTGGCCCGGTCGCTGGTGTGGGGCTCGGTCTGGGACGCGGTGCGCGACGGCGAGGTGCCGGCGTCCGACTACGTACGCCTCGTGCTGGGCGGCATCGCCCGCGAGACCGAGTCGACCACGCTCCGCACCACGCTCAACCAGATGGTGCTCGCGGCCAAGCAGTACGTGGCGCCGGCCAAGCGCACGGAGACGATCGCCCACGTGGGCGACACGCTCTGGGCTCTGGTCGGCGACGCGGCCGCCGGCTCGGACACGCAGTTCCAGCTCGTCAAGTTCTTCGCGCACGTGGCGTCGACGCCGGAGCACGTGGCGACCCTGTCCGGGCTGCTCGACGGCTCCGTGACGCTCGACGGGCTGGAGATCGACACCGACCTGCGGTGGGAGCTGCTGGAGGGCCTGGTGCTCAACGGCGCCGCGGGCGACGCGGAGATCGACACCACGCTCGCCGCCGACGACACCGCGACGGGCCACCAGTCCGCCGCCCGGGCGCGGGCCGCCAAGCCGACGGTCGAGGACAAGCTGGCCGCGCTGACCTCCGTGGTGGACGCCGACGTACCCAACGCGATCATCCGGAACACCGGTCTCGGGTTCGTGCACGTGAACGACCCGGCCGCGCTCGCCAGCGTCGTGGAGCCGTACCTGGACGCGGTGCTGAAGGTGTGGAACGGGCGGTCGTACCACATCGCCGAGGAGATCATCGAGGGCTTCTACCCGGCGCCGCTGGCCTCGCCGGAGCTGCGGGACGCGACGGCCGCGTGGCTGGACGCGAACGCCGACGCCGCCCCGGCCCTGCGCCGGCTCGTGGTGGAGGCCCTCGCCGGCACCGACCGCGCCCTGCGGGCCCAGGCCGCGGACTCCTGACGGCGCTCGGCAGCCGGGGCTGACGGCGCTCGGCCGGCGGGCCCGACGGCAGGTCGGCCGGGAGCGAGGGGCGAGGGGACGGAACCAGAGACCGTCCGTCCGCTCGCCTGCCGGCGGTCGAACCAGCGAGCAGTCCCTCTCGGGGAGAAACGCCTCGCGGGGGTCGGTTGCTCTGCGTAGACATCATCTACGCAGAGCAACCGACCCCCGCGAGGCGTTTCTCCCCGGACGTCCTCAGGTGCGACGTTCCCTCGGACGTCACCAGATGCGGACGCGCTCCTCTTCGGGGAGGTACAGGGCGTCCCCGGGCTGGACGTCGTACGTCGTGTAGAACTCGTCCACGTTGCGCACCACGCCGTTGCAGCGGAACTCGTTGGGGGAGTGCGGGTCCGTCGCGAGGCGGCGCAGCACCTCCTCGTCGCGGCCCTTGGACTGCCACACCTGGGCCCAGCCGAGGAAGATCCGCTCCAGGGCCGTGAGCCCGTCCACGACGGGCGCCTCCTCCAGGGGCCTGCCGAGCGCGATGCGGTAGGCCTTGATGGCGATCGACAGCCCGCCGAGGTCGCCGATGTTCTCGCCGATGGTCAGGCTCCCGTTGACGTGCACGTCCTCGGCGGCCTTGGCGTCGCCGTCGTCCGTGCCGGCGCCGTTGTTCGCGCCGCTGCTGTCGCTCGCGCCGGTCTTTCCGGCGTCGCCGTTGCTCGCGCCGTCGCCCTCGCCCGTGGGCGCGCCGTCGCCGACGGCGGACGGGAGCTGGGCCGGGCGGAACTGGTCGTACTGCGCCACCAGCGCGCCCGTGCGCTTCTCGAACTCGGCGCGGTCGACGTCGGTCCACCAGTCCTCGAGGCGGCCGTCGCCGTCGTACTTGGAGCCCTGGTCGTCGAACCCGTGGCCGATCTCGTGCCCGATGACGCCGCCGATCCCGCCGAAGTTCACGGCGTCGTCGGCGTCCGGGTCGAAGAACGGGGGCTGCAGGATCGCCGCGGGGAACACGATCTCGTTCATGCCCGGGTTGTAGTACGCGTTGACGGTCTGGGGCGTCATGAACCACTCGTCGCGGTCGAGCGGCTTGCCGATCTTCGCGAGCTCGTAGTCCTGGTCGAACGCGTTGGACCGCCGGACGTTGCCCACCAGGTCGGCGGCGTCCACCTCCAGCCCGGAGTAGTCGCGCCAGCGCACCGGGTAGCCCACCTTCGGGGTGAACTTCTCCAGCTTGGCCAGGGCCTTCGTCTTGGTCTCCTCGGTCATCCAGTCGAGACCCTTGATCGACTCGCGGTAGGCCTCGACCAGCGCGGCCACGAGGCGGTCCATCTTCGCCTTGTGCGCGGGCGGGAAGTGCCGGGCCACGTACTCCGCGCCGACGGCCTCGCCGAGCGCGCCCTCCACGAGCGCAACGCCGCGCTTCCAGCGCTCGCGCACCTCCTGCGCGCCGGTCAGGGCGCGGCCGTAGAAGTCGAAGTTGGCCTCGACCACCTCGTCGGTCAGGTAGGGCGCCCGGGCGCTGACCACGTGGAACGTCATCCAGAGCTGCCAGTCGAGCAGCGACAGCTCGCGCCACAGCGCGGCGAAGCCGGTCGCGAACTCCGGCTCGCGCACCACGAGGTGGTCGAACGCGCCGTCCTCGCCGCGCGCTCCGGGAACGCCCAGCGCCTCGGCCCAGGCGACCCAGTCGAAGCCGGGCGCCGACTCGACGAGGTCGGCGAGCGTCATCGGGTTGTAGGTGAGCGTGGCGTCGCGGTCCTTGACGACGTCCCAGTGGTGGCCGGCGAGCCGCTTCTCCAGCTCGTAGACGCGGGCCGCGGCGTCGTCGCACGAGATGCCCCAGGTCTCGTCGACCTTCGCGAAGCGCAGCATCCTGGCCACGTGCGGCACGTACTTCTTGCGCAGCGGGGCGTACTGCTCCTCGCGGTAGTACGCCTCGTCGGGCAGGCCGAGCCCGGACTGCCGCAGGTAGACGACGTACTTCTCCGGGTCGGTCGCGTCGTTGTCCACCCAGAACCGCACGGCCGCAGCGGCTCCTGAGCGCTGGAGCGTGCCCAGCGCGCGGGTCAGGTCCGCGAGGTTCGCGGCGTCCCGGATCAGGGCGAAGTCCGCCTCCAGCGGCGTGGTGCCCAGCTCCGCTGTGCGGTCGGTGTCCATGAAGCTCGCGTACAGGTCGCCGATCTTCGACCCGGCGGGCGCGTCCTGGATGATCTCGCGGACGTGCACCTCCGCCTGGTCGTAGAGGGCTCGGAACGCACCGTCCATGGCGCGGTCGGCGGGGATCTCGTGTGCGTCGATCCACCGTCCGTTGACGTGGCGGTACAGGTCGTCCTGCGGGCGGGTTGCGGGATCGAGCGCGTCGAGGTCGATCCCCGACGTGAGTCCCGTGGCGTCGGTGGTCATTGCGCCAGCGTACGCAACGTGGCCGCGTACACCAGGAAGAAGCGCATGGGGAACAATGGAGACCATGCGTCTCCACATCGCCGCCGACCATGCCGGGTACGACCTCAAGCAGCACCTGGTGCAGTTCCTCACCACGGCAGGGCACGAGGTGATCGACCACGGCGCCCACGAGCTCGACCCTCAGGACGACTACCCCGCCTTCTGCATCTCCGCCGGCGAGGCCGTCGTGGCGGAGCCGGGCTCGCTCGGCATCGTGATCGGCGGCTCCGGCAACGGCGAGCAGATCGCCGCGAACAAGGTCGCCGGCGTCCGGGCCGTGCTCGCCTGGTCGCTGGAGACCGCGCGGCTGGGCCGCCAGCACAACGACGCGAACGTGATCGCCGTCGGCGGGCGCATGCACTCCGTGGCGGAGGCGACGTCGTTCGTCGAGGCGTTCGTGGCCGAGCCGTTCAGCGGCGACGCACGGCACCAGCGCCGCATCGACCAGCTCGCGGACTACGAGAGCAAGCGTGCCTGAGGGGCACACCGTCCACCGCCTCGCGCGGGCGTTCACCACGCTGTACGCGGGCCAGGTGCTGCGGGTGACCAGCCCGCAGGGCCGGTTCGCCGACGGCGCCGCCGTGCTCGACGGCCGCCGCCTGGTCGCGAGCGAGGCGTGGGGCAAGCAGCTCTTCCTGGGCTTCGCCCCGGCCGCCGGCCCGGGCACGGTCGCCGCGGACGACGTCCTGTGGCTGCGCACGCACCTCGGGCTCTACGGCGCGTGGACGTTCGCGGGCGCGCCGGACGCGCCGGAGGTGGCACACGCGATCGGCGCGCCCCGGCGCCGGATCGGCGAGCGGGAGTCGGTGCCGGCGCCGACACCGACGTCGGCCGTCGGTGTGTCCGAAAGACCTGCCGCTGACGCGTCGGAAGAACCGGCCGTTGGTCTGGCAGCGGGCCCGGCCGCTGGTGTGTCCGAAAGATCTGTCGTCGGCGCGTCGGAAGAGCTGGCCGTTGGTCTGGCGGAGAGGCCGGCGTCCGGTGTGTCGCCCCGTGTGTCAGAAGGACCGGCCACGCCTCCTGCGTCTGACCCGTGGGAGGTGCCGGAGCCGCGCGGGCAGGTACGGGTGCGGCTGCTCGGCGAGCACGCCGTCGCCGACCTCACCGGCCCGGCGGCGTGCGAGGTGATCACGGCCGCCGAGAAGACGGCGGTCGAGGCGCGGTTGGGCCCCGATCCCATCCGGGACGACGGCGACGTCGAGGCCTTCGTGGCAGCGGTCGGCCGGTCCCGGGTGACGATCGGGCAGCAGCTCATGGACCAGGCGGTCGTCGCGGGGGTCGGGAACATCTACCGCGCCGAGGCCCTGTTCCGCGCGGGCGTCGACCCGCTGCGGGCGGGCCGCGACGTGCCCGCCGCGACGGTCCGCGCGATCTGGGACGACCTGGTGGTGCTCATGCGCGACGGCGCCGGCCGGGGCGCGATCGTCACCACGCGCCCGGAGCACCGGGGAGCCGCGCGGGTGGGATCGCCGGGGGAGGCCGGCCCTCGCCCCGGGGACGACGGCTCACGTCCTGCGGTGACCGGCCCGCCGTCGCCGTCGGGCAGGACCGGCCCGCCGCCGCCGTCGGGCAGCCGCGCGCGGACCCGGCAGAACACGGACGGCGACCCGGGCGCCGTCCCCTCCGACCAGGCGTTCTACGTGTACCACCGCGACGGCCTGCCGTGCCGGGTCTGTGGATCGCCGGTGCTGGTCAAGGAGCTGGCGGGCCGCAACCTGTTCTGGTGCGGTACCTGTCAGACCTGATCCGCTGCCACCTCGTCGAGCACCCGGGCGAGGTGTCGCGCCGGGGCCTCGCCCCAGTCGGCCCATTCGGCGTCGGACGCCTCGCCGAGGGCGTCCCACCAGGACGACGACCGGTTGACCGCGTGGGTCACCGCGGCGGCCCGCAGCAGCTCGTCGAGCGCGCCGACGTCCGCCGGCACGCCCCACTCCGCGAGGAACGCGGCCTGGACGGGTGCCCAGGGCACCCGGCCGTCGTGCTCCACGACAGCGCGCGGCACCATGAGCGTCTCGAGCGGGTGGGCCCACTGGGCGTCGCCGAAGTCGAAGACGCGCAACGCGCCGTCGACCGCGAAGACGTTGCCGGGGTGCAGGTCCCCGTGCTGCAGCGACACCGGGAAGGGACCAGCGGCCAGTGTGCGGGCGGCCTTCTCCACGACCGGGTGCGCGTCGCGCAGGCCCGCCGCGACATCGTCCGCGAGGCGCGCGGGGTGGCCGGGCGGGAGCGCGGTGAGGCGGTCCAGCATCGCGCCGAACCGGTCCGCCGTGCCCTGCGGCGAGCGGTCGGGCAGGCCGGTGTCTCGCATCTCGTCCGCGTGCTCCGCGACGGCCCGCTGGAGCCGGGCCCAGGTCCGCAGCACCGAGGCCCAGTCGTCCGGGCCGGGTTCGTGCGCATCGGCCAGCGTGGCGCCGCGGTCGGCGGTGAGCATCCAGCCCCGCTCCGGCACGACGGCGACCGGCGTGTCCACCTCGTGCGGCATCTGGCGCGCCAGCAGGGACTGGAGCCCGGGCTCGAACGTCATGGCCGCGCAGCCCGCCTTGAACCACAGGCGTCCGCCGGTGGTCTCGACCACGAGCTGCGTCGACCACGGCCGCACGCGCGGCTGGGCGACCGACGTCACCTCGTGCCCGCGCCCCGCGACGACGTCGGCCAGGCACCCGCGGACCTCGGCGTGCCAGGCCTCGCCGGTGACCACCGCGGAGAACGCGGGCATCAGAACACCCACGACGAGCCCGGGGCGACCGGCCAGCCGAAGGCCGCGCTCGCCCGGGCCAGGACGCCGGGCCGCTGCCCAGGGCGAGGGTGGGAGGTGACCAGCCCCGCGGCGGCCAGCGCCGCGAGCGACTTCCCACCCAGGTAGGCGGCGCCCAGCTCACGCACGTCCAGCGACAGCTCGGGCGCCTCGAACTCCGGGTCGACGCGCTCCACCGACGCCGGCCCGAACGCCTCGGCCCGCAGCCGGTAGACCCCGGCGTTGGCGGGCAGGCGGGAGTCGGTCACGGCGAGCGTGACGTCGACGTCGGCCGCGTACCGGCGTCCGCCGAGCGCCCCTGCCACGTCGACCAGCCGGACCCACAGGTTGTCCGGCGTGCGCGGGGCTGCGGCACGCAGGTTCACCAGGAGCTGTGTGACGACGTCGTCCACGGGCAGCAGGAACGGGCTGATCTCGTTCGTCAGGTCGAGGTCGATCAGCGTGCCCCAGAGCGCGCGTGCCGCCGCGGCGTCGAGCGCGACGACCTCACCGGCGCTGACGTGCCCGCGCGGCCCGGTGGGCTCCCAGCTCAGCCTGCGGCGGAAGGTCACGTAGCCGCGCGGCTCGCCGTCGAGCTCGACGACGATGATGCGCCGCGACTCGCGGCCGTCGCGGTGGATGGGCGCGTCGTCCCAGTGGACGGCCTGCAGCTCCTCGGTCTCGCGCGTGACCCAGCCGGGCCGGTTGAGGCCGGGCACACCCGTCGGGGCGGCGCCGGCCGTGCGGTGCAGGCGGTCGACGAGGGCGCCGTGCTTCTCGCGCGTGGCAACCTCGACCCGGACCGTGTGCCGCTCGGCCCCCGGCACGTCCCGCAGGGCCGCGCCACGCGGGATGTCCAGGCGCAGGTCGTCGGCGGCATGGCCGTAGCCGAACCGGCCGTAGATCGGCGCCTCCGCCGCGAACAGCGCGCTGAGCGCCTCGCCCCGCTCGGCGCAGCGGGCCAGGTGCAGGTCGATCATCGCGGTCAGCAGGCCGCGGCGGCGGTGCTGCGGATGCACACCCACCCAGGTCAGGCCCGCTGTCGGCAGCTCGGCGCCGGGCACCGGAAAGTGCTCGAACGGGTAGGAGGCGTGCAGCGCGGCCAGGCCGTCGAGGCCGTCCGCCTCGATCGCGACGGCGCGCTCCCAGGTCAGCGGGGACGGCGTGGCGTCGATGTCGTCGTGCGCGTTGCCCGTGGGGAACGCCCAGGTGTCCAGCTCGGTCACGAGGCGCTGGTCGTCGTGGGTCAGCGTGCGCCAGCGGTATCCCGCCGGCAGGTCGATCGGGGGAAGGGCCATGCGTCGATCGTCGCATCCGTGGACAAGCGGATATCGGTCCGACGGCGTGTCAGTGTCCGCGTCTACGATCGCAGCCGTGACCGAACCTCCGCCCGGACCCCAGCTCACCGACGTCGACGAGTACGCCCGCGCCGTGCTCGACGTCGTCCTGCGCATCCCCTCCGGCCGCGCGATGACCTACGGGCTGATCGCGGAGATCGTCGGCGAGCGGCTCGGCCGCGGCGGGCCGCGCCAGGTGGGGAGCGTGATGGCCGGATCGGGGGACAGGTACGCCCATCTGGTCCCGGACGACGGCGGGGACCTTGACGGCGTCGACCTCGACGGCGGGGCGGGGTCGGAGGGTGTGCGGGTCCCGTGGTGGCGCGTGGTCAACGCGGCCGGATCGCCTCCCCAGCGACATCTGACCGAGGCGCTGGACGCGCTGCGCGCGGAGGGCTGTCCCCTGTCTGGCGACGGGCGCCGCGTGAACCTGCGGCGCGCGGTCTGGTTCCCGGAGGACGACGACGAGCCGGTGCGTGACGGCCGGTGAGGGGTCGGTCGCGGGTGCGGCGTCGTGACCAATCGGGCGTCGTGATCAACCAACGTGACTGACCAAACGTGACCGACCAAAGGGAGTACCGCGCAAGGGGCACTGCGCCACGAGGCCACGCAGGTGCCGAGTCACCCACAGTTCATCGACGAGGGCCGCGGCGTTCACGCCTGCGGGCTAGCGTCGCGAGCCGTAACCGCTCTGCCGTCGGAGGTTCTACCGTGCACCGTCCCCTCGCCCGCACCGCGGGGTTCCTCGGCACGTTCGTGCTCGCGTCGGGGCTGGTCGCCTCCGGCCTGACGGTCGCGGCGGCTGAGCCGCCAGCGGCCAAGCCGCTCGCGGTTGTGCCTCTGGGCGCGGGGTCGCCGTCGGCGGGGTCGCCGTCGGCCGAGCGCGGGGCCGCCCTCCCGCTGGGCGCCGGGTCGATGTCGGTCGGGCTCGGGGCCGCCTTGCCGCTGGGCGTCGGCTCGCCCGCCGAGGTGCAGTCCACCGCAGTGCAGTCCACCGCAGTGCAGTCCACCGCAGTGCAGTCCACCGCAGTGCAGTCCACCACGGCGCAGCCTGCCGCCTCCGCGCACGGCCGCACCAGGCCCGCCGCGACGCTCCTGTACTTCCACGATGCGCACGAGATCGGCCCGGTTCTGACCGGCGGCCAGGACCGGGGCGGCGTCGCGCGGCTCGCCACGGCGGTGCGCACCGTCGAGGAGCGCAACCGGGCCACCGCCGTCGTCTTCGGCGGGGACCTCGCCGGCGGCACCCTGTTCGGCGGCCTCTACAAGGGCGTGCCGATGGTCGAGGCGCTCAACGAGGTCGGCGTGGACCTCGCGAACTTCGGGCAGCACGACTTCGACTTCGGCGTCGACCACGCGCGCGAGCTGGTCGCGGCGTCCGACTTTCCGTGGATCACGTCCAACGTGACCGACGCCGACGGGTCGCCCTTCGTGGAGGGCGGCACCTGGGCGGTGCAGCGGGTGGGCAAGGTCCGGGTCGGGTTCGTGGGCCTCACCGACGCGATCGAGACGACGTCGGCCGCAGGGGACCTGGTCGAGACCGATCCGGTCGAGGCGGCCCGCGCCGCCGTCGCTGACCTGAAGGCGCACGCCAGGGTCGACGTCGTCGTGGCCGTGACCCAGTACCCGATGGACGAGAACCACGAGCTGGTGCGCGCCGTGCCGGAGCTGGACGCCGTGTTCGGCGAGGAGATGGCCGAGTACGAGTCGGTCATCGAGTACGAGGGCGACGTGCCGCTCATGGCGTCGGAGGGGAACATCGGGTCGCTGATCCGCCTGGACATCAGTACGGCACGCGGCGAGCGGCACGGCACGGAACGCGATGCCCAGCAGGGCGCGGCGCCCGGCACGGAGCGAGCCGCCGAGCACGGCGCGAGGCACAGCACGCACCGCCCCGAGTACCGCGTACGGCCGTCCGTGATCGAGGTGGACCACACCGTCACCCCGGACCCGGAGCTGCGCGAGGTCGAGAAGCGCTACGCGGCCGAGATGGACGAGCGGCTCTCCGAGGTCCTGGCCGACCTGCGGACCCCACTCCTGAACCCGGACCAGGCCAGCCGGTCGGAGGAGACCGCGCTCGGCGACTTCGTCGCGGACGCGTTCCGGGCGCAGCACGGGACGGACATCGGCTGGGTGAACGGCGGCGGCCTGCGGGCCGAGTCGCCCGGGCCGGACTTCACGCTGCGCGACGCCTACTCGATCGCCCCGTTCAGCAACCGGGTCATGAGCGTGCGGGTCACGGGCGCAGGGCTGCTGCGGTCGCTGGAGGACGCGGTCGCGCGTGTGCAGGACGCCGGCGGCGGCTTCCCGCAGGTCTCCGGCATGGCGTACGCGTACTCGCCGAGCGCGCCGGCCGGCTCGCGGGTGAGCGACGTCAGCGTGGGCGGGCAGCCGCTCGACCGGGACGCCACCTACACGGTCGCCGCCACCAACTACGTGGTCGGGGGCGGCGACGGCGTCAGCGGGTTCGCCGACGCCGAGGTCCTGGTGCCGCTCGGGGACGCGCCCGTGGACGCCGAGGTGATCGCCCAGCACGCCCGGACCCTTGGCACCATCGACGTCACGCCGGAGGGTCGCATCACCGTCCTGCCCTGATCCCCGCCGTCGAGCGCTGGGTATTCGCCCGTTCAACGGCTGGAGACCAGGTGAATATCCAGCACTCGACGACTCAGACCTTCGCCGGCGCGACCCGCGCCAGCAGCGCCCCCGCCGTCGACCGGACGCGGCCGCGCAGCGAGGCGTCCTGCGATGCCGACAGCAGCGCCAGCATCGAGGCCGGGTCGCCCTGCACGAGCATGGTCGTGATCGCCGTCCGCTCCCAGGCCGGGAGCTCGTTCCGGAGCTTGTCGATGGGCCCGACCAGCGCGATCTCCTCCACGAGCTGCGTTGGGACGGCCGCTGCCGCCTCCTCCTTGCGCCCGGCGAGGTACAGCTCCTGCACCTTGTCGAGCGGCTCCTTGTACCCGAGTCGGTCGAGCGACCGCTTGTGGAAGTTCGCCTCCTTGGCGCCCATCCCGCCCGCGTACAGGGCGATGTGGGGGCGGATGACGTCCGCGGCGGCCTCGACGTCGTCCCGGACGACCACCGGGACCGTCGCGCACACCTCGAACCCGGCGGCGGGCGAGCGCTGCGCGGAGCGTGCCTCGAAGCCCTCTGCGAGCAGGGCGCGGAACTCGCCGTCCATGCGGGGCGCGTAGAAGCCGGCCATCCAGCCGTCGGCGATCTCGGCGGCCAGGGCGATGTTCTTGGGGCCCTGTGCGGCCAGCACGATCGGGATCTCGGGCCGGAAGGGGTGCACGGTCGGCTTGAGGGCCTTGCCCAGCCCGGTCGCGCCGGGCGCGTCGGCGGTGAGGGGGAGCTGGTAGAACGAGCCGTCGTGGGTCACGGGCGCCTCGCGGCGCATGACCTGCCGCACGATGTCGACGTACTCGCGGGTCCTGGCGAGCGGCTGCTGGTAGGGCTGGCCGTACCAGCCCTCGACGACCTGCGGCCCCGAGGCGCCGAGCCCGAGCACGAACCGGCCCCTGGACAGGTGGTCCATCGTGAGAGCTTGCATGGCGGTCGCCGTCGGCGTGCGGGCGGAGAGCTGGGCGATGCCGGTGCCCAGCCGCACGTTCCGGGTGCGGGAGCCCCACCAGGCCAGCGGTGAGAAGGCGTCGGACCCGTAGGCCTCTGCGGTCCAGACCGAGTCGAGGCCGAGCTTGTCGGCGGCCACGATGAACTGCTGGATGCCCTTGGGGGGCCTGCGGGACCAGTAGCCGGTCTGGAATCCGATGCGCATGGGGTTCACCTCGTCGTGGGAACGTCTACCTGGGACGGCGCGTCCCGGGTACTGCCCACACCCTACCGGCCCACCGCGCCTCGCCGCGCCTTGCTGCGCCGGGCGGGCCCGGCGGATCCGGGTGGTCGGTAAAACGTCAGGTGATCGGCACCTCGGAATGCCGATCACCTGACAGTTTGCCGACCACGCTCAGCCCGGTGTCGGTACCGTGGTGCCATGGCCAGCCTGGACGACGTCGCACGGCTTGCCCTTGCGCTGCCCGAGGCCGCCGAGGGGGTGAGCTATCGCAACCGTGCCTGGTCCGTGGGGCGCAAGGCGTTCGCGTGGGAGCGTCCGTTCACCAAGGCCGACCTCAAGCGGTTCGGCGACGAGCCGGTGCCGCAGGGCCCGATCCTCGGCGTGCGGGTCGAGGACCTGCAGGAGAAGGAGGCGATCCTGGCCGCGGGGCGACCGGGGTTCTTCACTATCCAGCACTTCGACGGCTTCGCCGGCCTGCTGATCCAGCTCGACGTCGTCGGCGAGGACGACCTGCGGGAGGCGCTGGTCGACGCCTGGCTCGCCGTGGCGCCGCCGAAGCTTGCCGAGGAGCACGCCGGCCGCCTCCGCTGAGCACGTGACCGGTCGGCCGGACACGCCGAACCGCAAGATGTACGTGATCACGGGCGCCGAAGCGCAACACACGTGTCGATCGCAGCCCAAATCGACCATCATCTTGCGGCTCGGCCTCATCAGGCACGTGCATCTTGCGGTTCGGCAGCCCGAACAGGCCACCGACTCGCACCTGACAACCTCAGATCGAGTACTCGATGAGCTCCGACGGGTCCTCGTTGCGGGACCGCTCCGCCACCGGCGCGTCCGGTACCCGCACCCGCGCGGGGACACCCACCGCGACGGCCCCGGCGGGCACGTCCTTGACGACGACGGCGTTGGCGCCGATCTGCGCGTCGTCGCCGATCCAGACGGGGCCGAGCACCTTGGCGCCCGCCCCCACGGTGACCCGGTCGCCGAGCGTCGGGTGCCGCTTGCCGCGGTTCAGCGACCGGCCGCCGAGCGTGACGGCGTGGTAGAGCATGACGTCGTCGCCCACCACGGCGGTCTCGCCGATGACGACGCCCATGCCGTGGTCGATGAACATCCGCCGCCCCAGCCGGGCGCCCGGGTGGATCTCGATCCCGGTCGCCGCCCGCGCGAACTGCGAGAGCAGCCGCGCGGGCAGGCGAAGGAACGGCACCCGCCACATGCGGTGCGCCGCGCGGTGCGCCCAGATGGCGTGCACGCCCGGGTAGGCGAGCGCCACCTCGAGGCGGGACCGCGCGGCCGGGTCGTGGGCGCGCGCGGCGTCGAGGTCCTCCGCGAGGACCTGGAACAGCCCGCGCGCCTCCGCCATCAGTCGACCAGGCCCTCGAACAGCGGCGTGGACAGGTAGCGCTCGCCGAAGTCCGGGATGATCACGACGATCGTCTTGCCCGCGTTCTCGGGGCGCTTGGCGACCTGGAGGGCCGCGGCGAGCGCGGCGCCGGACGAGGTGCCGACCAGCAGGCCCTCCTCCTTCGCCGAACGGCGGGCCGCGTCGATGGCGGTGGCGAGGTTGATGTCGATGACCTCGTCGTACACGCTGGTGTCGAGGATCTCCGGCACGAAGTTGGCGCCGATGCCCTGGATCTTGTGCGGGCCGGGGGCGCCGCCGTTGAGGATCGGCGACTCCTCGGGCTCCACCGCGACGATCTTCACCTCGGGCTTGCGCTGCTTGAGCACCTGGCCCACGCCGGTGATGGTGCCGCCCGTGCCGATGCCGGACACCAGGATGTCGACGGCGCCGTCGGTGTCGGCCCAGATCTCCTCCGCGGTGGTCTCGCGGTGGATCTTCGGGTTGGCCTCGTTGGCGAACTGGCGGGCCAGGATCGCGCCCGGGCGCTCGGCGGCGATCTTCTCGGCGGCGGCCACCGCGCCCTTCATGCCCTCGGCGCCCGGCGTGAGCACGAGCTCCGCGCCGTACGCACGCAGCAGGGCGCGGCGCTCCTTGGACATGGTCTCCGGCATCGCCAGGACCACCTTGTAGCCACGGGCCGCGCCGACCCAGGCGAGGGCGATGCCCGTGTTGCCGGACGTGCCCTCGACGATCGTGCCGCCCTCCTTGAGCTCACCGGACGCCTCCGCGGCGTCGATGATGGACACGCCGATGCGGTCCTTCACGGAGTTGGCCGGGTTGTAGAACTCGAGCTTGCCGAGCACCGTCGCCTCGAGGCCTTCGGTCAGGTGGTTGAGCCGGACGAGCGGCGTACGACCGATCAGCTTGGTCGCGTCGTCGTAGATGCGGGCCATTGTTCTTCCTTCGTTGTGTGGCGGGTCTGGCGTGAGGTCGTGCGTGTCCGACGTCGGCGCCCGGGTCGTGCGGATGCGCGCCTGGGGGACCGGCGTCGAGCGTCTGGGGCAGGTGTCGGGGCCGGAGCGTCGCGCTGGCCCGGGGCCACGGCCGGTGGGTCCGGTGTGGTCGGGCGCGAGCGGACGCTCTACAGACAGCCTCGCTGGCAGCAGCCGGTTCCGCACATTCGGCGCGTCGTGGCCGGGCGGGCGGAGGTGGGGAGTGCGGAGCGCACGGTGCTCAAGACGTCCTCCCTGCGTGTGGCGGCCGGACGGCCGCGCGGCTGCGTGTTCTATGGCGGGCGGGCGGCTCGCCTCGTGCAGATTACGCGGGCGGGGACTGTGAGACAAGATCTGTCTCAGGTATCGATCATGTTGATGGATGACGCCACCCGGGCCGCGCCGGGCCCGGGTGGCGGCACGCGGCCCGAGCGGCGCTCAGGACGCGTCCAGGTCGCGCACGCGGAGCCCGAACAGTCCGAACCAGGTCAGGGCGACGGCGATCGTGGTCACCGTCGTCAGGGCGGCGGCGAGGCCGGATCCGATGGTCAACGGGACCGAGATCGCGGCGAACGGGGAGACCCGCTGCAGCACCATGACGTCCACCAGCCGGAACTCCGCGAGAAGGTCGAGCGCGACCGCCAGGCCCAGCACCGACCAGGTGGCGGGAGCCGCGATACGCGGGCCCCAGCCGGTGAACGCCATGGCGATCCCGGCGAAGACCAGGCACGCGGGCAGGTAGGCCATTGTGGTCCAGAACACCTCGAGCGGTCGGCCGTAGCCCAGCCCGGCACCCAGCCCGAGGCCGGCGAGCACGAGCGCCGCACCGGACGCCGTCAGCACCAGGTGGTCGGCCGCCCAGCGGACCCGGTCCACGGGCCCGCTCAGCAGCAGGTCGGCGAGCCCCGCCGTCTCCTGGCCGCGCACTTGCAAGGCCGATGCCACGACGGAGGCGGCGACGACCTGCGCCAGCACGTAGAGCACGAGGTGGAAGAACGCGTCGGCCACGTCGCCGTCGCCCCGCGTGGTGACGAGCTCCCGGTAGGCCGGGGTGTCCAGGAGGCCGCCGATGGAGGCCATCGCCGCGCCGAGCGCCAGCCCGAGCAGGGTGGCGCCCGCCGTCCAGGCGAGCAGCGCCCCGCGGTGCAGGCGCCAGGCCAGGGCGAACGGGCTGCGCAGCGCGGGCCCGGCGGCCGTCGGACCCGGCCGGGCGGGCACCAGGCCCGCACCGAGGTCGCGCCGCGCGGACAGCGCGAACGCCGCCCACGTCAGGACGGCGGTGAGCCCGGCGAACAGCGCGAACACCCACCACTGCTCACCGGCGAAGGACCGCAGGTGCCGGACCCAGCCGAACGGCGACCACCACACCAGCCCGGACCCGGACAGGTCGCCCGCCGCCGCGACGACGTACAGCACCGCCAACGTCACGAGCGCCAGCGCCCTCGCCCCGCCGGCGCCCTCGGTCACCTGCGCGGCGACCGCGCCGACGGCGGCGAACACGATGCCGCCGGCCGCGAGCGCGAGCCCGAGCGCCACCGAACCACCGACGGGCAGGCCGGTGGCCAGCAGGCCGAGCGCGACGAGCACGGCGACCGCGAGGTTTGCGGTGCTCACGACGGCGAGCGCCGCGGCGAGCGGGGCCTGGCGGCCCACGACCGCCGACCCGAGCAGCTCCCGGCGTCCGGCCTGCTCGTCCGCCCGGGTGTGCCGGACGACCAGCAGGAGGCTCACCAGGCCGTTGAACAGCACCCCGCTGGAGACGAGTCCCTGGGCCGCGAGCGCGCCGAGGGTCGGCGCGAAGACGGGCCCGCGCAGGGCCAGGAGCGCCGGGTTGGCCGCTACCTCTCCGACCAGGGCGACCCGCTCGGCGTGCGTCGGGTAGGCGGCGATGCCGCCGGAGGCCAGGCCGAGGGCGAGCAGGGCCATGACCACGAGCCAGGTGGCCAGGAGGAACCGGTCGCGGCGCACGACCAGCCGGACGAGCTCGCCGATGCCGGCCAGCGACCCGGCCGCATGCGGTCCGGCAGCGTGCGGTCCGGCGCCATGCCGTGCGGCAGCATGCGGTCCGACGGCGGTGCGCGATCCGGCGCCGCGGCGCGCGGCGCCGTCCGCGGGGTGGCCGGTCACCGGGCGGCCTCCGCGGTCTCCTGGCGGTAGTGCGCGAGGAAGAGCTCCTCCAGCGACGGCGGCCTGCTGGTCAGGCTGCGTACCCCGGACTCGACGAGCGTGCGCAGCAGCGCGTCGAGGTGCTCGGCGTCGACGCGGCACGTGATGGTCAGGCCGTCCACCTCCAGGTCGTGGACGCCCGGGAGGGTGCCGAGCGCGGGCGCGGGCGCGGCCAGCTCTGCCGTCACCACGGTGCGCCGCACGGCGCGCAGCTCCGAGAGGGGCGCGGACTCCACGGTCCGCCCCGCGCGGACGATGCTGACGCGGTCACAGAGGGCCTCCACCTCCGACAGGATGTGGCTCGACAGGAGCACGGTGCGCCCGCGGTCGTGCTCGCGCGCGATCTCGGCGGCGAACACCGCCTCCATGAGCGGGTCCAGGCCGGAGGTGGGCTCGTCGAGGATCAGCAGCTCGACGTCGGAGGCCAGCGCGGCGATGAGGGCCACCTTCTGCCGGTTGCCCTTGGAGTAGGTGCGGCAGCGCTTGCCGGGGTCCAGCTCGAACCGCTCGATCAGCTCGTCGCGGCGGGCGGAGTCCTGTCCGCCGCGCGTGCGGCCGAGCAGGTCGATCACCTCGCCCCCGGTGAGGCCGGGCCAGAGCGTGACGTCGCCGGGAACGTAGGCGAGCCGCCGGTGCAGCTCCGTGGCGTCGGACCAGGGGTCGCGGCCGAACAGCCGCACCTCGCCCGACGTCGGCCGGAGCAGCCCGAGCAGGACCCGGATCGTGGTGGTCTTGCCCGCGCCGTTCGGCCCGAGGAAGCCGTGCACCTCGCCCTGGCTCACCCGAAGGTCCAGGCCGTCCAGGGCCTTGGTCGAGCCGAAGGTCTTGACCAGCCCGTGGATGTCGACGACGGCGGTGCCGGTGGTTGCGGTCATCGGTTCGCTTCCTGTTCGTAGGTGTCCAGTGCCCGGCGGATCTGGTCGGCGGCGCCGTCGGGGAGAATGTCGGGGGAGACGACGTCGAGGGTCGCCCGGCCGAGCCGGGGGCCGGCGTCGGTGATCGACTCGACGTCCAGCAGCCGGGCCACGTGGTGGTGCAGCACGAGCCCGCCCAGCCGCATGCTGGTGTAGACGATGGCGCGAGTCCGCGGGTCGGCCAGCCCGGGGCGGCCCGCGAAGTAGCGCTCGGTGAGGCCCACCATCTCGTCGAAGACGGTCTCGGCAGCGGGCGTGCCGTCGATGAGGGCCCGCGCGAGGTAGCCGAGCACTGGCGGCGACGAGTCGTAGACCGAGGCCATGAAGGAGGCCTCGGCGATCTCGCCGCCGTCGAAGGCTGCCTTGGTCGTGGCGCGGTAGTACTCCAGCACGTGGTCGTCGCACACGGCCCTGAGCCCGTCCTTCGTGCCGAAGTGGTGCTGGACCAGCGCGGGCGAGACGCCCGCGCGCTTGGCGATCCCGCGGATCGTGGCGCCCGCGATGCCCTGCGCCCCGAACTCGGCGAGCGCGGCGTCGCGGATCCGGGCGCGGGCGGTGAGGTCATCGGAAGGGGGCATGCGGGCAGCCTATACGGATGTACAGCCTGCTGTACAGGCGTATAGGCGTGCTCGATGTGTCGGAGCGGTGGGCGCGCGCCGAACCAGTCCCGCGTCCGCGAGGTCCCCTGAGCGGGGCGCAGCCCGGCGAAGGTAGGACTGTCGCGTCCTGGTTGGCGCGGGAAGCCGTGCCTATTCTCGAAGCCGAGAAGACCGAGCGCCCTTGGAGGCTTCGCATGGCTGTCACCGACCCGTCCGCCGCAGTTCCCGCCCCGATCCAGGAGTTCATCGACGCGACCAACGCGGGCGATACCGAGCGCTTCGTCGCCGTGTTCACCGACGACGCGTACCTGAACGACTGGGGCCGCGAGTTCCACGGCCCGGACGGCATCCGGAGCTGGAACGAGACCGACAACATCGGGATGCAGGCCCGCTTCGACTTCATTTCGCTGGAGCCGGGGAGCGAGCCCTCCGAGTACACCCTCACCCTCAAGGTCACCAGCAACCGGTTCAACGGGACCGGGCCGCTCAAGTTCGAGCTGCGCGACGGGAAGGTCGCCAGCCTGGTGATCAGCTGACGCGCCGAGAGCGACGCGCTGGGGCCGGCGCGCCCGTCGGGCGCGGTGGGGGCGCACGCGGCGGCATGCTGGGCTGAGGTCGCTACTCGCGCACCCCGACGGCCTTCCTGGCATCCGCGCGGTTCGCGAGCATCAGGGTCACCCACGCGAGCAGGACGCCGACCGCCGTGCCGATCGTGTTCATCAGCCAGTCGTTGGTGTCGCAGGCGCGTCCGATGACGGGCGCCACGGCCTGCAGCGCCTCGATCGCCGCCGACGCCAACGATCCCGCCGCGAGCACCAGCAGCGGACGCCGGGTGGTCAGCGCTGCGAAGAGAGCCAGCGGGAAGAACAGCGCGATGTTGGCCAGGGTCTCGACGCCGCCGAGCGTCGGGACGGAGAACTGAACCGTGCAGACGGCGCCGTCCGGCCCAGGAGCCGCAGCCGGGACCAAGGTCAGCGCGATGACCGGGAGCGCGGAGAGCGCCAGGAGCGTCCACAGGATCCACCGGCCGGACCGCGGGTGCCGCAGGGCCAGGTAGCCGACGCCGACACAGGCGAGCGCGATCAGGAGGAAGGCGACGGGGACGAGGTCGTGATAGGCGACCAGGAACGTGGAGATCATGGTGACGTGATCGTATGGCCCGTGCAGCCGGCGGCCTAGGTGAGCTCGCCGGCCTCGGTCTGGTGGGAGTGCGAGTCGGTCCGCTTTGACCATGCGATTGCGCATGGTTCGCAGCGCCAGAGCATGCCCAATCGCATGATCAAAGCGGACCCGCTCGGGGCCACGGGGTCAAGTCCCGTCGCTCAGCCCCACATCGCTACCTCGGCGCCCAGCTCCAGTCCGCCGTCGGTGGCGCGTGCCGACGAGATCGCTACCTGGCCCTCGTCCTCCGGGAACGCCACGCCCTCGGCCAGGCGGTCGAGCTGGGCGTTGCCCAGCTGCTGGGCCACCGTGGCGACCGGCAGGGTGAGCCCCGCGAACCGGACGGAGTCCGCGCGGAGCACGGCCCGGCCGCCCTCCGCGGCCACCGAGAGGAGCACCTCGACGGTCTGTCGGCTCCCGGCGATGGAGAGCGGCACCCGCGCGACCAGGCCGCCCGAGTCGGACACGACCCGGAGTCCCCGCAGCTCGGTGACGGACCGCGCCTGGTCGGTCAGCGCCTCGGGCGAGACCTCCACCCGCACCGCGGCCTGACCCGTCGCGACCTGCCAGAGCGCCGGCGTGTCCGCCCGCGTCACCGTGACGCCCGAGGGCAGTTCCGCGGCGGCGGCCGCGATCCGGTCGTCGATGAGCCCGCGCAGCACCACCTCGCCGACCGCGCCAAGGGCGACCAGTCCACCGACCACCGACGCGGTGGCGATGATCCAACGGGGGCGCGGGCGGCGAGGGGTGCTCGGGGCGAGGGGAGTGTCCGACGTCATGGGCCTATTCGACCCCATCGACATGCCGGACCGATGGCGATCCCCTGCGCATCAGGTGATGGCTCTCACCGATCGGCGGGTCGCGCGCGATCGACGGGTCGCGCGGCCGGTCGCCGGCCGCTCATCGCGTACGCGCTCACCCACGCCCGCGCGTCCAGGTCGCGCGGCAGCGCACTCGGCCCGACGGCGTTCTCGCGCGCCCACCGCCGGACGTCGCCGCGGGCGATCCCCTGCCGGGCGAGGATCTCGCGCACGCCCCGGCCGGGCCCGTTGAACACGGCGGCGGCGAATCGCTGGTAGCGGTCCGTCTCGGCCGCGGGCACCAGCGGCGCCGGACGGCGGTCGATCACGAGCAGCCCGGCGTCGACGCTGGGCCGCGGCCGGAACGCGGCAGCGGGGACCCGGCGGTCCAGGCGGAAGGTGAACCACGGCCACCACTGGGCGGTCAGGAGCGTGGTGCCGCCGACGGCGGCCCGCTTGCGCGCCACCTCCCACTGCGTGATCAGCACCGCCCGCTGCCAGCCGTCCAGGGTGAACAGGCGCCGCAGCACGGGGGTGGTCAGGTGGAACGGCACGTTGCACACCAGGTCGTAGGTGCCGGACGGCGGCGCGTGGCGCAGGATGTCGTCCCGCGTCACGGTGACGTTGCCGGGCACCACCCGGCCCAGCCGGCCGACCGACCGCGGATCGATCTCGACCGCCTCGATCTGCCGGCCCGTGCGCGCCAGGGGCAGGGTCACGGCGCCGCGCCCGGCGGCCCACTCGACGACGAGCCGGTCGGCGTCCCCGACGAGGACGACGACCCGGTCGATCACGTGCCGGTCGACCAGGAGGTTCTGGCCCAGCTCGTGGGCGCCGCCGGGGTACTGCTCGGCGGGTGGGACCGCGCCAGCATCGGGCTGATCTGTGTTGGCCTGGGACCGGGCCGTGCCGGAATCGGGCCGATCCGTTCCCGAACGGGGCGGAGTGCTGCGGGACCCAGGCGGGGTTCTGCGGGAATCACCCGAGGTGCGGGAGAACGGCCGGGAAGAGGCACGAGAAGAACGGTTGCGTGACATGGTGTGCTCCGGATGTCGTCGGTACTCGATTCCGGGCAGCACAAACGCGCCGCCCGGTGGGAGCCGGCGGCGCGGGGCACGCGCTGGGTGTGAGTGTGCGTTCCGCGCCGCTAGCGGGCGGAACGCTCTCTGATCATCGCATTCATGGTCATGGCGCTCATCACCGGTGACCCTACGAGTGCCCCGTGGCCCCAGGCCACGCTTTTTCCGCGGGCGCGGGCGCTCGTCGCTTTTTCCACGGGGCTTTTTCCACGGGGCACGGATGCTCGTCGGACGAGCGGGCACCCAGGTGTTCGTCCGCGAAGGCTTGACACGGCGTTCTGCCGACGGTCATATTTGCGCGACTGTTAACGCTCACATTCTCGCGAGGTCACCGTGCAAAGAAGCACTCGTCCTTCCCGCCTGCCCCTCCGCGCGGTCGCCGCGAGCGCCGCCGCGGCCCTGCTCGGAAGCCTGATTCCCTTCCTGCCAGCAAGCGCCACAGCGGGCTCTGCGCTCGCGGCCGCCCCGGAGACCACGATGTCCGCCACCACCACCACCGAGGCCACCACCGCCGAGGCCACCACCGCCGAGGCCACCACCGCCGAGGCCACCACCGCCGAGGCCACCACCGCCGAGGCCACCACCGCCGAGACCGCCGCCGCCGAGGACCAGGCGCAGGCCGACGCCGCGGCGGCCGCGCTGAGCATCGTGCACGCCGACGACGTCCGGGGCCACCTCACGCTGCCGTCGTCCGGCCTGCACGGGGCGACGGTCACCTGGACGTCGTCCGACCCGGAGGTCGTCGCCACCGACGGCGTCGTCCACCGCCCGGCGCACGGCGCGGGGGACACCCAGGTCACCCTGACCGGGACCGCCGACGTCGGCGGCGCGACCGCCGCCCGCGAGATCCCCCTGACCGTGCGCGAGCTGCCCGAGGCCGCGGCCTACGAGGGGTACGCGTTCAGCTACTTCACGGGCAACTCGATCGCGGGCGAGAAGATCTACTTCGCGGCGAGCCGCGGCAACGACGCGCTGACCTGGGACGAGCTGAACGAGGGCCGGCCGACGCTGGAGTCGACGCAGGGCACCCTCGGCCTGCGCGACCCGTTCCTCATCCGCTCGCCCGAGGGCGACCGGTTCTTCCTCATCGCCACGGACCTGTCCATCGGCCGCAACGGCAACTGGGACCAGGCGCAGCGTCAGGGCAGCAAGTACCTGGAGGTCTGGGAGTCGACGGACCTGATCAACTGGTCCGAGCAGCGGCACGTCAAGGTCTCGCCCGACACCGCCGGCAACACCTGGGCACCCGAGGCCTACTGGGACGAGTCGCTCGGCCAGTACGTCGTGTTCTGGGCCTCGAAGCTGTACGCGGAGGACGACCCGAACCACACCGGCGGCGCCTACAACCGGATGCTCTACGCCACCACGCGCGACTTCGTGACGTTCAGCGAGGCGAAGATCTGGCAGGACCGCGGCGAGTCGCGGATCGACTCCACGGTGATCCGGGAGAACGGCACCTACTACCGCTTCACCAAGGACGAGGGCGGCGGGGGCACCGGCTGCTCCGACATCATCCAGGAGAAGTCTCCGACGCTCACCGCCGTCGACCTGCCGGGCAACCCCTCGTGGCAGTTCATGGACGCTTGCATCGGCCGCGACGCCGGTACCTCGGCCGTCGAAGGCCCGACCGTCTTCAAGGCCAACCCGGGCGACACGTCCGGCTCGCCGTACTACCTGTTCGTGGACGAGTACGGCGGCCGCGGCTACATCCCGCTCGGCACCGACGACCTGGAGCACCCGGACTGGCAGGTGGCGCCCGACTACGACCTGCCCGCCAGCCCGCGGCACGGCACCGTCATCCCGGTGACCGGCGCCGAGCTCGCGGCGCTGCGCGAGGGCGTGGTGATCCCGGAGGAGCCGACGCCGGTCGTGGCCGACGAGAACGGCCTGGTCGCGCACTACGCGCTCGACGAGACGGCGGGGTCGGTCGCCGCCGACGGCACCGGCCACGGTTACGACGGCGTCGTCAGCGGCGATGTCACGTGGGCCGACGGCGCGCTGAGCCTGGGCGGGACCAACGGCCACGTGCGGCTGCCGGACAACATGATGGCCGGGCTCGACGCCATCACCGTCTCGACGAAGGTGTGGATCGATCCGGCCCAGGCCACGCCGTACTTCATCTGGGGCCTGGGCAACACCGACGGCGGCGGCGTCGGCAACGGCTACCTGTTCACCACCGGGAACAACTACCGCTCCTCGATCGCCACGGGGAACTGGTCCACCGAGCAGACGGTGACGTCGGGTGCGGCGCTGTCGCGCGGCGTCTGGAAGACGCTGACCTACACCCTCCAGGACGGCACGGCCACGCTCTACCTCGACGGCGTCAAGGTCGGCGAGAAGACCGGCGTCACCATCGAGCCCGGCGACATTGGCGACGGCCGGACCACTGCCAACTACCTGGGCCGCTCCACCTACACCGCGGACAAGTACCTCAAGGGCAAGGTGCGCGACTTCCGGATCTACAACCGCGCCCTGTCCGCCGCCGAGGTGCGTGAGCTCGGGGCCGACCCGACCGCCATCACCGGTGTGGGGCTGGACGCCCTCAAGGTCCCGGCCGTCATCGACGCCGCGACGTCGACCGTGACGCTGCCCGTGACGCCAGGCACCGACCTGACCGCGCTGGAGCCGGCCTTCGAGACCGTGTCGACGTCGACGGTCTCGCCCCAGGTCACCGGCCCGGTCGACCTGTCGGCCCCGCGGACGTTCACGGTCACCGCCCAGGACGGCAGCAGCAGGGACTGGACGGTGCGCGCCGTCGAGATGCGCTCGCCCGTGCTGCCCGGCCTGTACGCCGACCCGAACATCGCGCGGTTCGGTGACGCCTACTACCTGTACGCGACCACGGACGGCGTTGCCGGCTGGGGCGGCAAGGACTTCTACGTCTGGAAGTCCACGGACCTGGCGAGCTGGGAGCGCTCGGCCGAGCCGATCCTCACGCTCGACGGCGCCAACGGCGACGTGCCGTGGGCCACGGGCAACGCCTGGGCCCCGACCATCATCGAACGGGGCGGCAAGTACTACTTCTACTTCTCCGGCCACAACCCGACGTACAACCGCAAGACCCTCGGCGTCGCCGTGGCCGACAGCCCCGAGGGGCCGTTCACCGCGCAGCGAGAAGCGATGATCCTGAACAACGAGCCGATCGCGTCGGGCCAGGCGATCGATCCCGCGGCGTTCCAGGACCCCGAGACCGGCAAGGACTACCTGTTCTGGGGCAACGGCGGGCCGTCGAACGGGCCGGTGTACGCCGAGCTGAGCGACGACATGCTGTCGATCAAGCAGGACACGCTCCAGCGGATCGGCGGCCTGACCGACTTCCGCGAGGGCAGCTTCGTCAACTACCGCGACGGGCTCTACCACCTGACGTACTCGATCGACGACACCGGCTCGCCCAACTACCGCGTCGGCTACGCGACGGCCACCAGCGTCTACGGACCGTGGACCTACCGCGGCGTCATCCTGGAGAAGGACACCAGCCAGGGCATCCTCGGCACCGGGCACAGCTCGATCGTCCAGGTGCCGGGCACCGACGAGTGGTACATCGCCTACCACCGGTTCGGGATCCCCGGCGGTGACGGGACCCACCGCGAGACCACCATCGACCGGCTGACCTTCGGGCCCGACGGCCTGATGCAGCGGGTGACGCCGACGCTCACGAGCGTCGACCCGCTGCCCTACGAGGGCGTCCAGCCGACCGCGCTGCGGTCGCCGAAGGTGGCGGGCCGGGCCGTCGTCGGCTCGACGCTCGCCGCGACCCCCGGCAGGTGGGACCGGGACGGCCTGACGTTCGCCTACCAGTGGCTGCGGGACGGCGAGCCCGTCGCCGGTGCCACCCGGCAGACGTTCCGGCTCACGGGCGCCGACGTCGGGCACCGCCTGTCGGTCCGGGTGACCGCGTCGCGGCCGGGCGCGTTCCCGGGCGTGGCGGTCTCTGCGGCCACCGCGCGGGTGGCGCCCAGAAGCTAGCGGCCGACCAGTCCGGTCTCCCAGGCCCAGGCCGCGATCTCCACGCGGTTGCGGAGACCGAGCTTGGCCTGGATCGCGGCGACGTGACCCTTGACGGTGCTCAGCGAGATGAACATCTCCGCGCCGATCTCCAGGTTGGTCCGCCCGCGCGCGATGGCGCGGACCACCTCGGTCTCTCGCTCCGAGAGCGGCCGGGCGGCGGATCCGCCGCCCGGCCGCTTCGGCCGGCTCTCCGCGCCGAAGCGGCCCGGCAGACCAGGCGCGCCCGCCGGGGACGTCGTCAGCTGCCGCAGCAGCCGCACGGTGACCGACGGCGAGACCAGGGCGTCGCCCGCGTGCGCCGCCCGGACCGCCTCGACGAGCAGCGCGGGCCCGGCGTCCTTGAGGATGAAGCCGACGGCGCCGCCGCGCAGCGCCCCATACACGTACTCGTCGACGTCGAACGTCGTCACGACGATGACGCGGAGCGGATCGGCGACGTCGGGCCCGGCGAGCGTCCGGGTGACCTCGATGCCGTCCAGGCGCGGCATCCGGATGTCGACCAGGCACACGTCGGGCCGGAGGCGGCGGGCCAGGGCGACCGTCTCGGCGCCGTCCGACGCCTCGGCCACGACCTCGATATCGGGCTGGTCCTCCAGGATCAGCCGCAGGCCGCCACGGACCATCGGCTGGTCGTCGGCCAGGAGCACGCTGATCGTCATCGGGGCTCCTCGGCGGTGAGGGGCAGGGCGGCCAGCACGGCCCAGCCCGCTCCGGGGCGTGGTCCCGCATGCAAGGTGCCGCCGAGCGCCTCGACGCGCTCCCGCATCCCGATCAGGCCGTAACCGCCGCCGGGACGGAGCCCGGGTGAGGGCGGCGCGTCGTCGGACACCTCGACGACGACGGTCTCCCGCGTCCTGCTCACGTCGACGGTCACGAGACGGGCGTGCGGCGCGTGCCGCGTGACGTTCGTGAGCGCCTCCTGGACCACGCGGTAGACGGTGGTGGTGACCTCGGGCGGCCACGCGGCTTCGTCGTCGGACAGCCGTAGCCGGACCGCCGGTCCACCGCGGTTCTCGAACCGGCCGACCAGCGTGCCGAGCGCCTCGGGACCGGGCGCGACGGGAGACGCGTCCTCGGCGTCTCGCAGCAGGCCGACGACGCGGCGCAGCGAGGTGAGGGCGTCCGACCCGGCGGCCTCGATGCCCGCGAGGGAGCCCGCGAGCCGCCCGGGGTCGTCCGCTCCCTCGCCGGCCAGGATCTGCGCGGCCTGCGCCTGGACGACGATGCCGGTGATGTGGTGCGCGACGACGTCGTGCAGCTCGCGCGCCACCGCCAGCCGCTCGTCCTTGCGCACCCGCTCGACCGCCGCCTCCCGGCGGGCGACGACGAGCCGTCCCCCGAGGCCCGCCGCGACCGCGGCGAGCCAGGTCGCGGCGTTCACCATCGGGACGACCGTCGCTTCGGGCACGAACGGCACGGCGGCGAGCCAAGAACCGACGACCACGACGAGGCCCCCTCCGACCACTACGGCCGCCTGCCGGGTAGGGAGCGCCCGGACCGCGGAGGCGATCAGCACGGCGAGCGCCAGCGCCATCGCGGGGGCGGGCTCCTCGGGGAACCCGGCGAGCCGCGCGACGACGACGGTCGCCGCCGCCACGCCGAGACCCGTGAGCGCCATGCCGAACCGGCGCCGGCGACGCAGGAGCGCGAGCGTGCAGACCGCGGCTCCCGCGCCGAGGCCGAACACCCAGGAGAACCCGCCCCAGCTCGCCGCCAGAGCCGCGGCGGTGACCAGGAGCACGACGGTGAGGAGGAGGCCGAGGACGATGTCTCCGAAGATCCTGGTCAGTGCTGCTCCGCGCCCGGTCGTGTGCACGCTGCTCAGGTTACGAGGGTCGACGGCGGGCGTCGCTCGGTCGTCCGGTCGGTCGTGGCGTCTGAGGCCGTGCCGGCCGCCCGGGCCGTCACCCGCAGCGGTGGGCGGCGCAGCCAGGTGGCCCAGCGCCATACCCACTCGAGGGGCCCGTACTGGAAGCGGCGGAGCCAGAGGGTGGAGAACAGCCACTGGGCGGCGAGCACGGTGCCCGCGATCACCAGCACGGTCTTCGACGACCAGCGTTCCGGGTGGCCGACGACGTGCGCGACGCCGAGCACCAGGACGGTGGCGGTCAGGTAGTTGGTCAGCGCCATCTTCCCCAGGGGCGCGAACACGGCCCGCAGCGCGGGGCGGATGGGAGTGCGCAGCAGCACCAGCAGCAGGCAGATGTAGACCCCGGCGATCAGCAGGCCGGCCACCGCGAACACCATGCGGTAGGCCGGCGCGTCGATGTCTCCGGTGCGTTCGAACGAGGCCTGCGCCCACGCGGCGGGGGCGGCGGCCGCGGCGAGCGCGAGCGCCAGCAGGGCCGGGACGCGGGCCGAGTCCTCGATGCGGCGCGTCACGCCGTACCGGGTCAGGGCCGAGCCGAGCAGGAAGAGCCCCGGCACCATGGCGTAGTGGCCGGCACCCAGCAGGATCGCCCCCGCCAGGCAGACGGCGGCAAGCCCGGCGACGGCCCACCGCGGCAGCCAGGTGGACGGCAGCAGCACGAGCAACCCCACCGCGGCGTAGACCGTGAGGATGTCGCCGGGCCAGAGCAGGAGCATGTGCGCCAGGCCGATCGCGAGCAGCACCAGCAGCCGGCGCAGCAGGATCAGCCGCGGTCGCACGACGCGGGTCGTGGCCGAGTCGACGAGGAGTGTGAACCCGATGCCGAAGAGCAGCGAGAAGATCGGGAAGAAACGCTGGTCGACGAGCAGGTGCAGCCAGTCGACCGCGCCGTTGCCGGAGGTGGTGAGGGCGGTGGTCACGGGCGCGTCGGACGCGACCGACGCGCTGATCGGGATGACGTTGGCGATCAGGATCCCGCACAGCGCGACGCCGCGGACGACGTCGAGCGCGACAAGACGGGGCCGGGCAGGGACCGGTTCGGCCGAGGTTGTGGGCATGCCTTCATGCTCGGCGTCGAGCCGCGGACCGCGGTACCGGCCAAAAGTACCTTTCCCGTGCCGGAGGGTAGAGTTAGCGGCTGGCAAACGAGAGATGGGTGTGGGGTTGTTGCAGCGCGTACAGATCGGTGAGTCTCGGTGACGATCATCGCTTCCGACGCCCGCCCGGTAGCGGTCGAGGCGGCGCGCCGGCGCAGCATCGCCGTCATCTCGCACCCCGACGCCGGCAAGTCGACGCTCACCGAGGCGCTGGCGCTGCACGCCCATGCGATCGAGGAGGCCGGGGCGGTGCACGGCAAGGGCAACCGCGCCGGCGTCGTGTCGGACTGGCTGGAGATGGAGCAGAAGCGCGGCATCTCGATCACCTCCGCCGCGCTGCAGTTCGCCTACGGCGACGTCGTGATCAACCTGCTGGACACCCCGGGGCACGCCGACTTCTCCGAGGACACCTACCGGGTGCTCACCGCCGTCGACGCCGCCGTCATGCTGCTCGACTCCGCGAAGGGCCTGGAGCCGCAGACGCTCAAGCTGTTCGAGGTGTGCCGCCGGCGCGGCGTGCCGGTCATCACGTTCGTCAACAAGTGGGACCGGCCCGGGCGCGAGGCCCTGGAGCTGTGCGACGAGCTGGAGGAGCGCATCAGCCTGCGCCCGACGCCGCTCACCTGGCCGGTCGGCGAGGCCGGGCGGTTCATCGGGCTGCTCGACCGGGCCAGTGGCGAGGTCCGCACCTACCGCCGTGCTCCGGGCGGCGCGTCGATCGCCGAGGAGACAGTGCTTTCCCCGCAGGCCGCGGCGGACGCCCTCGGCGACGACCACACCGAGGCGGTCGAGAGCGTGCAGCTCCTCGACGAGCTGGACCGCGCCTCGTTCCTCGCCGGCACCACGACGCCGATGCTGTTCGGTGCGGCGCTGGCCAACATCGGCGTCCGGCAGCTCCTGGACGCCGTCGTCGAGCTGGCCCCGGCGCCGGGTGCGCGGCCCGACGTCGACGGCGCGGCCCGCGAGGTGGACCAGGCGTTCAGCGGGTTCGTGTTCAAGATGCAGGCGGGCATGGACCCGAACCACCGCGACCACGTCGCCTTCGTCCGCGTGTGCTCCGGCCGCTTCGAGCGCGGCATGGTCGTCACGCACGAGCGGACCGGCCGGCCGTTCGCCACCAAGTACGCCCTGTCGGTCTTCGGCCGCGAGCGGGCCACGGTCGAGGATGCCTACCCCGGCGACGTCGTGGGCCTGGTCAACGCGAGCACGCTCGCCGTCGGCGACACGGTGTTCGACTCCGCGGGCCCGCGCGTGCGCTTCCCGCCGATGCCGGTGTTCGCGCCCGAGCACTTCGCCGCCGCGCGCGTCGCCGACCCGGGGCGGTCCAAGCAGTTCCGCAAGGGCATCACCCAGCTCGAGCAGGAGGGTGTGGTCCAGGTCCTGGTGTCCGAGGCGCGCGGCGATGGCAACCCGATCCTCGCCGCCGTCGGCCCGCTCCAGTTCGAGGTGGCCACCTTCCGGATGGAGCACGAGTTCTCCGCGCCGATCCGCCTGGAGACGCTCGGCCTGGGGCTCGCCCGCGAGGCGGCGCCGGGCGACGTCGAGACGATCGCCGCCTACCCGGGCGTGGAGGTGGTGCGGCGCGGGGACGGCACGCCGCTCGTCCTGCTGCGCGACGTGTGGCACGCCCGCGCGTTCGAGCGCGCCCATCCCGACGTGCCCCTCGTTCCGCTGGTCGCGAGCGGGGTCTGACGGCGGGTCTCCGAGGAGGGCCTTCGCGGAGGGCGCGGGGCTTGGTGCGCTGGCCGGTGGGGGAGCGGGGCACTAGCGTCTGGGCATGACGTCGCCCAGCTCGTCCGAGGCCGGTGCGCCCGGTCCGGAAGCGCCGGCCGGCTCCGCCGGTCCCGGCCGCGAGCTCCAGCCCGGCCTGGATACCGAGCTGGGTGCTGGTACTGCGCCCGGCGCCGAGCAGCCCCCCGAGCCCCCGCGCGGCGCCCCGGACTCGCCGCGCCCGCCGCGCTGGCTGCCGCGGGCGCTGGCCATGGCCGTCGTGGCGGTGTTCCTCGGCATCTTCGCGTGGAACGCAATGGGGGCGCTGGAGGGGCTCTTCGTCAACGTGCTCATCGCGTTCTTCATCGCGCTGGCGCTGGAGCCCGCGACGGTCTGGCTGGTGCGCCACGGGTGGCGGCGCGGCCTGGCCGCCGCGGCCACGCTGATCGGGGCGCTCGTCGTGGTCGTCGTGCTCCTCGCACTGTTCGGCAACCTGTTCGTGCAGCAGCTCGTCGAGCTCGCGCGGTCCGTCCCCCGGCTCTACGCGGGGCTGCAGGACTTCGTCGCCGAGCGGTTCGACATCGTCGTGCCCGACACCGAGAACCTGCTGCGCCAGGCGATGGGCGAGTTCGGCGACGACGTCGCCTCCGGGGCCCTCCTGGTTGGCACCACCGTGGTGGGCGGGCTCCTCGCGACGCTCACGGTCCTGCTGGTCGCCTACTACCTGCTCGCGGCCGGGCCGCGGTTCCGCGCCGCCGTCTGCGCCTGGCTGACGCCGGCGCGCCAGCAGGAGGTGCTGCACCTGTGGGAGGTCACGCAGGCCAAGGTGTCCGACTACATCGGCTCCCGCGTGGTCCTTGCGGCGGTCTCGACGGTGGTCACGCTCGTGTTCCTGCTCATCCTGCAGACGCCGTACTCCGTGCCGCTCGCCGTCTTCGTCGGGGTGGTGTCCCAGTTCGTGCCGACCATCGGCGCCTACCTCGGCGGCGCGCTGCCCGTGATGGTGGCGCTGACCGCGCAGGGGCTGCCGCAGGCCCTGGCCGTGCTCGCCTTCGTGATCGCGTACCAGCAGTTCGAGAACCTGTACCTGGCACCGAAGGTGTCGGCGCGGGCGCTGGAGATGAACGCAGCGGTGAGCCTGCTGGTGGTGCTGGCGTTCGGCGCCGTCTTCGGGGTGCTCGGCGCGTTCCTCGCGCTGCCGGTGGCGGCTACGATCCAGGCGACCGCGACCACGTACTTCCAGCGGCACGAGCTCGTGGAGTCGCACATGCTGCGCGACCCGGGCGCCGCGGCCAAGCCCTGACCGAGAGGTGACGAAGATGCCCGAGATCGTCCAGGACCCGTTCGTGATCCCGCCGGGCACCGTCCAGGTCGGCGCGACCAGGGTGCGCGCCTTCAGCGCGGGCGCCGTCGTCGCCGACGCCGCGACGCCGCTGCTGGTCTGGGAGCACTCCTACTACCCCCGGTACTTCTTCGTCCTCGGCGACGTGACGGCCGAGCTGCGCCCGGCCGGGGAGGGCCCGCGGTCCGAGGTGCTCGGGCCCAGCGAGCTGTTCGACGTCGTGGTGGGCGAGCGGGTGCTGCCGGAGGCGGCCCGGCGCTACCCGAAGGCCCCGGTCGAGGGCATGCGCGACGCGTACTCCCTGACCTGGTCGGCCTGCGACACCTGGCTCGCCGAGGACGAGGTGCTCCACGCCCACGCGCGCAGCCCGTACGTGCGGATCGACACGATGCCGTCCAGCAGGCACGTCCGCGTGGTGGCCGGCGGCGAGGTCGTCGCGGAGTCGCGCAGGCCGATAGTCCTCACCGAGACCGGGCTCGTGCCGCGGTACTACCTGCCCCGCGTCGACGTGCGGATGGACCTGCTGACCCGTACCGACACCGTGAGCGGGTGCCCGTACAAGGGGGAGGCGTCGTACTGGTCGCTCACCGTCGGCGACCTGGAGCTGACCGACATCGCCTGGGGCTTCGAGACACCGCTGCGCGAGGCGCTGCGGGTCGCCGGGATGATCGTCTTCTGGGCCGAGAAGACCCCTGACCTGGAGGTCTACGTGGACGGGGAGCGGATCGGCCAGTCGTAGGCAGCGCGGCTCAGAGGCGGCTCGGGCGGCCTGGGCGGCCGGGCTGTACCGTCGCTCAGCCGGTCGTGGGTTTGCGTGGCGCTCGGTCGGTCGTGGGCTTGCGGGCCGTGAGGCGCTCGACGATGCCCTGCGTGAACCGGTCGTGCCGCTCGACGGTGAGTCCGGCGGCCTGGACGTGCAGGATCGGCCGACGCCGGAAGTGCTCGTTCTCGACCGGCACGGTGTAGAGCTCGGCCACGGCCTGGAGCAGCCGCAGCGCCACCGACGTGCTGACCACGTGGTCGGCGAGCACGAGCAGGCCGCCCGGCCGCAGCACGCGCACCATCTCGTCGACGGCACCGTGGTCGTCCGGCACGGCGCACAGCCCGAAGGTGCAGACCACGGTGTCGAACGAGGCGTCGTCGAACTCGAGCCGCTGGGCGTCGCCGACTCGCAGGTCGACCTCGCGGCCCAGCTCGGCAGCGCGCTCGCGGGCCAGGTCGAGCATGGCGGGGCTGAGGTCCATGCCGGTCAGCGTGGTGTGCTCGGGGTACAGCCCGAGGTTGAGGCCCGTCCCGACCGCCACCTCCAGCACCCGGCCCGTGGCCTGCCGGCATACCCAGGCGCGGGTGTCACCGAACAGCCGCTCGGCGCGGTCCATCTTCTGGTCGTACGACGCCGACTGCCGGTCCCAGTACCGGCGCAGCCGGTCCAGCCTCGCTGCGCGCACCATGGTCTCCCGCTCACGGGTTGGGGTGAACTCGATGACAACACCGTAGTGGTGACGGCGCTGGCACCGGCGTCGTGGGCGACCCGGTGCCGACCGCCAGATGTCGGCCACCCCGTGTCGGCGACGTCGGGACGTGACCGACATGGTCTTCGTCATGATGCCGGGTGGTCCGGGAAACAGTTGCTCCCCAGGGTGGGTTACGGAGAGTGAACAATGTTCACTCTCCGTAACACTCCCTCGGGAGGAAGTTCTCTCCGTCGGGCACCACGACCGAACGGGTCGGCATGTCGGACACGGTGACCGCATGGTCAGCCCGCCGGAGACGGCGGTCGCACCGATCGGCCAGCCGGGTATCGCGGCCGCATGGTCAGACCGTCAGGCATCACAATGCGGCGAATCAACCCGTCGAATAGCACGGCCGAGCGGATCAGCTCGCCCCGGATAGGTCGCGGGCGCGTCGGGCCTGGTAGGCACCGACCAGGAGGTCCAGGACGACGAAGCCGGCCAGCGTGTACCCCACCAGGGGGAGGAACCACCCCACGACCGCGGCACCCGCGACGACGGCGGCCACACCCCACCACGGGGCGTCGCGCAGCGCTCCCCGGCTCGGAGGCGGGCCACCGAGCCCGCGCGGCCCGCGGGTGGGCCGCCGTCTCCACCACATGAGGTACCCGAGCACCACCATCGAGCCGATGCCCAGCGCGAGCACGAACAGCAGGATCTGGTTCGCCAGGCCGAGGAAGAGGCCCATGTGCAGGTCGATACCCCATGTCGTGAGCTTGGCGGGCAGCGGGAAGTCCGCGAAGTCGGTGCGGTGGACCACCTGCATGGTGGTCCCGTCCACGGCGACGGAGTCGGCCTCGGTCGGGTAGCTGCTCTTGTTCTCCTGCACCACCCACGCCGTGCCCGGCTCGGTCGGCGGCGTGATCTCGACCTCGCCCGTGTTGACGTTGATCGCCTGGGCGGCCGCGAGGACGGCGTCGAACGTGGCCGGGTCCGCGAGGTCTCCGGGGTCGGCGGGGTCCTGGCCCGCATCGCCGTGCTCAGCGTGCTCGCCGGCTCCGCCGGGCGTTTCTCCGCCGGACGTCCCTTCGCCGGACGTCCCTTCGCCGAGCGTCCCTGCGCCCGATGCCCCGTCCGTAGGCCGGTCGGCCAGCCTCGTGTCCAGGGTCGGGGTGAGCCAGCCGAGCGTCGCGCGCAGGTCGCTGACGTTGGCGCCCGCGTACTGGGACCAGGTGATCCCGGTGACGGACAGGAACAGCGCGACCAGCACCACCGTCGCGCCCACGGCGGTGTGCCAGGACAGCAGGCGCCGGTAACCGGTCCGTCGCCGCTTGGGCCGGACGGCGCCCGCCCGGCGCCGGGCCGTCCGCAGGCGGCCGATCCACAGGATGAGCCCCGCCGTCACGACGATGCCGAGCCAGGAGGCGGCGAGCTCGCTGTACAGCCGCCCGGGATCGCCCAGGTGGAGGCTGCGGTGCAGGTTCGAGATCCAGCTCCGCAGCGGCAGCGAGCCGCTGGAGCCGTAGGTGATGAGGTCGCCGCGGACCTCACCCGTTCCGGGGTCAATGAACACGGCGCGGGACTCGCTGGGCCCCAGGCCGCCCTGGCTGAACAGGACCCGGGTGGTGTCGCCCGGCTCCGGCGCGGGGCGCACCGCCGAGAGCGTCGCGTCGCCGTCGACGTACGCCCGGGCGATCTCGACCTGCTCGCCGAGGCTCAGTCGCGTGTCGGTGGCGGGCGCGTGCAGCTCGTGGTCGTAGATCACCTGCTCCAGGGCGGGGGCCAGTGCGTACAGGGCGCCGCTGGTCGCGGCGACCAGGATGAACGGGCCGACCAGGAGGCCGGCGTAGAAGTGCAGCCGCCGCAGCAGCGGGCCGAACCAGGGGCGGCGCCGCGGGCCGGGGGGTAGGGCGTCGGAGGGCGGTGCGTCGGCGGGCACGGGGGAGCCGACAAGCGTTTCGGTCATGCGAGGGCCTGCTTTCAGGCGAGGGGTTCACGGGGAGGCGTCGTCGTGCGCGCGGAAGGTCACGAGGGAGCGGAAGCCCACGGGGGAGCGGAAGCCCACAAGAGAGCGGAAGCCCACGAGAGGCAGGCGTCTCCTGCGACGTGACGCAGCACGACGTCGGCGCGCACGGGATACCCGTCACTTCAGGACGGGCAGCAGCGCACGGGCGCGTGCAGCGCGCCCGTGGCTCGGAACTCAGACCGCGAACGCTCCGGGAGGCCCCCTGCGGCGCAGCGGGGACAGCCGCGGGCCCGGGTGGAGGGGACGGAAGGTCGCCGGGACCACGTCCGGGCGCGCCGGAAGCACGAGGGCGCCGACGCCCTCGACGACGTCCCGTCCGCGCAGCAGCCACGCCGCCGTCCGGCCGGCCAGGGCCAGCAGGCGGAGCAGCATCAGCTCCCCGCGGTGCAGGACGACTATCGTGACCACCGCCGCGACGGCGTGCCAGGCCCACATCGTGGTGTCGGCGTGCAAGGGCTCCGTCATCTGCCCGGGAGCCTGCGCCGTCGTCGTCGGTAGGCCCATCCCGCCGTGCCCCGTGTGGACAGGCGGCGCCGCCCCGGCGTCCACGGGGGTGCCCAGCACGAACAGCACGTGGAAGAAGAGCTGGCTCGCCACCACGGAGGCCGACAGCCGGAGCAGCGAGAGGTGCCGCGCGGACCACGCCATGCAGACCGGCAGCGACAGCGCCAGCGGGACGGCGATCCCCAGCACGCCGGGCAGCTCCCCGCCGCCCGCGAGGTGGGAGAGCAGCGCGACCAGCGTGGCCGACGTCGCCGCGAGGCCGCCGCGCACCGCACGCGCGCGCGTGCGGCCTGGCTGGTCCTCGGCTGGCTGCATCCTGTCGCTCTCAGGTCGGGCGGTCTCGGGGTCGGGCGAATGCTCTCGGGTCGGACGGGCGTCGTTGCGGTACGGCGGCATGCGCGCTGGCCGCACGACGGCACGGCAAGGGTCGACGCGCAGCCTAGCCGCACCGCCGTCCTGGTGGGAGGTGGGAGCGGTGGTGTGGCAGGTACGGCCCGCGGCGTGGGAAGCAGGGCCCTCGGCGCGAGAGGTGGGAGCGGTGGCCGGCCGCGGGAGGAGCGGCGATCGCTCCTCCCGCGGCCGACGGCGACGGCGGCGTCCTCGCGGGCCGGCCGCTCGCGCGACGTACCGCCGTCCGCCTGGCTGTTGCCGCCCCGCTACCTACTGGGGCCCGCTGCCTACTCCTACTGCGGGACGTTCCAGACCTGCGTCCAGAGCCCGTTGCAGTCGTAGATCTGCAGGTCGGTGCCGTCCGCGGTGTTGCCCTGCGGGAGGTCCAGGCAGCGCCCGGACTGCGGGTTGAACAGCGATCCGTCGGCCCGGGCGTCCCACTGCTGCGCCCCGGAGCCGTTGCACTCCCAGAGCTGGACCCTGGTGTGGTTGGCCGTGCCCTGCGCGTCGACGTCGAGGCACTTGCCGAACGCGCGGAGCGTGCCGTCCGGGCTCACGGACCAGGTCTGGCCGGTCGCGATGCCGCACGTCCAGAGCTGGGCGGCGTTCCCGTTCGCCGCGGTGTTGGTGTCGACGTCGAGGCACTTGCCCACCGGGCCGACGACCTGTCCGGTGGGTCCCGGCAGCGTGCCGATCCCGAACCGCACCTCGCACTGGTTCCCGGTGCCGAGCCAGGTCGCGGCGAGGTAGAGGTAGCTGGTCCCGTCCTCGCGGGGGATCGCGGGGGTCGAGTAGCCGGGGCACGACGGGGACGCCGGTGGCATACCCGCCGGTCGGGTTCACGGTGACCGGGGTCGCCGCCTCGGTCCACGCGCCGGTGCCGAGGTTGGTGTTGGCGAACAGCACCGTGCCCGACTCCGCCAGGACCGTCTTGTTCCCCGTCGGCCCCGCCACGACGCGCTGCCCGGACAGCAGGACCGTCCCGTTCGGACCCCCGCCGGGGATCCAGGAGATGTACGGCGTGTGCAGCAGCTCGCGTGCGTCGGCCGTGCGGACCAGGGTGCCCGCGTCGCCGGCCGGTCCCCAGTCGGAGCCGTTGGCGCTGCGCTTGACGTAGACCTCGCAGGCGTGGTCGGGGTCGGTGGCGTCGCGGCACATCTCGTACGACATGAGGTGGTCGCCGTTGGGCAGCGAAGCGAAGGTCTGCATGCCCGGACGGCGCAGGTTGTCGGCCGGGAAGGAGACGTCGACGGTCATGGAGGAGCTCCACGTGCGGCCGCCGTCGGACGACGTGTAGTGGCCGATCACCTGGTTGTTGGTGGGGCTGTTCGCGGGGCGCTCGTCCGAGATGAAGCACGCGAGGCGGTTGTCCTCCGTGACCAGGAAGACCGGCTCCCAGATGCCGTGCCCCCAGGTGTCGGGCTGGCCGGAGGTCTGCGTGCAGGTGGACAGGTACTGCCAGGTGGACCCGCGGTCCGTGGAGCGGAAGACCTCGATCTTCTGCGTGCTGTAGTCGCCCACCTGCCAGGCGGTGCCCGCGGCGAGGATGTCGCCCGCGGCCAGGCCGGTGATGGTGCGCGGTACCTCGTAGAGGGTGGGCGCCTCGATGTCCCAGCCCGGCGTGTTCGAGCTGATCGTGGAGACCTGAGACCACGACGTGCCGCCGTTGGTGCTGCGGTAGACGGGCATGACGTTGGCCGAGCCGACGCCGCCCCGCGCGAACGTGGCGAGCATCGTCTGGTTCGCGCTCTGGTCGTGGTCGAGGCGGATCGCGCGGGGATAGCCGGCCGTCCCGTTCGGGTTCTGGGCCAGGTCGGGGCTGTAGAGCACGGAGCCGGGCAGGGCGGCCGGGGTGACGTCGTCGGCCGCTGACGCGGTGGTGGTCGTCGGTCCCGCGGCGGCCGGCGCTGCTCCCAGCACCGCCTTCGTGCCGGCGGGTGCTGTGGCCAGGGCGAACGTTGCCGCGAGGGCGACGGTCAGTGCGGCGGATCTCCGCGGGGTCGTGAGATGTCGAGACATGGTGCAGGACCTCCTTGTCGTGCGCGTGATGTTCGGTAGCGGTGCGGTGACGCCCGAGATGCACCTTTGCAGACGTTGCAAAGGCAACTGTGGCGCACGATGTGCACACGTTGCAAGAGTGGCGGCGCGCGAAGTCACGTTCTACCCAGTCATTACGCCCGGAACCCACGTGAGTTTCGGGCGTAATGACTGGGTAGAACGTGACTCGCGTGGGGCGCCGGGCGCCGCGCGTCAGTGTGGGGTCGGCGGGGCCGTGCTCTCCCGGACGATCAGGGTGTGCGGCGCCGTGACCTCGATCGCCGGGGTGTCGGGGTCGGCGATCCGCTCGGCGATCCGGCCCACCGCCTGGCGCGCGATGAACGGGGTGTCCAGCGACACCGTCGACAGGCTGGGGTGCGTGTACTCGCCCTCCTCGATGTCGTCGATGCCGATCACGGCGACGTCGTCGGGCACGCTGCGGCCGGCGTCGAACACCGCGCGCATGGCGCCCATGGCGAGCAGGTCGGAGTAGCAGAAGATGGCGTCCGGGGGCTCGGGGAGGGCGAGCAGCGCGGCCGCCGCGTCGTACCCGTCGGCGCGCCGGTAGTGCGCCGCCGGGCGCAGTAGCTCCCGGTCCGGGGACAGTCCCGCCTCGCGCAGGGCGCGCTCGTAGCCGAGCGTGCGCTGCCGCGGGGTGGTGTAGTCCTCGTCGGGCTGCGTGCCGATCGCCGCGATGCGGGTGCGGCCGCTGGCGATCAGGTGGGTCGTCGCGTCGTGGGCGGCCTGCACGTTGTCGATGGCCACGTGGTCGTAGCGGCCGTCGAAGTCGTGCTCGCCGAGCAGCACCAGCGGCATGGTCGTGCTCGGCTCCATCTCCGCGAGCTCGTCCCGCGTGACCAGGGGGCTGAACAGCACGCCGTCGAACAGCATGGTGCGGTCCGCGCCGGTGAGGAGCCGGCGCTCGCGCTCGTGGTCGTGGCCCGTCTGGTCGACCATGACGCGGTAGCCGAGGGCCGCCGCGGCGTCGATCACCTCGCGGGCGAGCTCCGCAAAGTACGGCACGTCGATCTCCGGGACCACGAGCGCCAGCACGCCGGTGCGGCCCGTGCGCAGGGTGCGGGCCACGGGGTTGGGCCGGTAGTCGAGCTCCTCGATGGCCGCCTGCACGCGCTGCCGGGTCCGCTCGCTGACGTGCGTGTAGCCGGCGACGACGTTCGACACCGTCCGCACCGACACCTGGGCCTTCTCTGCCACGTCGCGGAGTGTGATCGGCACGCGCGCTCCCCTCTCGTCCTGGTTCACCCAAGGATAGGCCTTGCAACGTCGGCAAAGGAGAGCTAGTTTGCACACGTTGAAAACCGCGCGGTGCGGCGACGTGCCGCGCATGCACAAGGGAGTGCTCATGCACCCAAACCACCACACCCGCGCCGTTGCCGGCCCGAGCGGCGCCGCCGCACAGGACCCCGGAACAGCCCGCCGCAGCACGGCCCAGGCACTCGCGACCTCACGCCGTCGCGCTGCCGCGACCTCACGCCGTCGTACCGCCGGAACCGCTCGCCGCCGCGCGGCAGAGGCCCCCGGAACCTCCCGCCGTCGTGCCGCCGCAGCCGCCGGCGCCCTGACCCTCGCAACCCTGCTCGCCGCCTGCGGCCCGTCCATCACCAGCGGCGAGACCGGGGGATCCGAGCCGACGGCGGCCGACCGGCTCCAGGCGCCCGCCGAGGAGTCGCCCCGGGGCGAGATCACCATCTGGGACCGCTCGGGCGACCTGTTCAACGTCTTCGACGCGGTGATCGACGACTTCAACGAGGTCTACCCGGACATCACCGTGCACCACGAGGCCGTCGACATCGACGCCAAGCTGCAGAACACCCTGATCACCGGCACCGACGTGCCGGACGGCGTGTTCCTCGACGACGCGAAGGTCGCCGGCTTCTCCGACTACCTGTGGGATCTCACCGACGTGCTGGCCCCGTACACCGCCGACATCGCCCCGCAGAAGATCGACGTCAACTCGCAGGACGGCGCCATCTACGGCGTGCCGTTCGACCTGGACCCCGGCCTGCTCTTCTACAACGAGCGGGCACTGTCCGACGCCGGGATCGACGCGACGACCATCGAGACCTACGACGACCTGCTGGAGGCGGCCCGCGACTACCAGGAGGCGGTGCCGGGTTCGGCCCCGATCCACCTGGAGCAGAGCGCGTTCCTCGGCCAGCTCCAGCTCGAGATGTACGCGAGCCAGCTCGGCACCGCCATCGCCGACGAGCACGGCGAGCTGCGCCTCGACTCCGACGAGTACCGCCAGGTGCTCGGCTGGCTCGACACCGTGAACAAGGAGGGCCTCGGCACCCGCGCCGAGTACCTGTCGCCGTCCGACGTCGGCGCTCTGGAGTCCGGCGACCAGGTGTTCTACCCGTGGGCCATCTGGTTCAGCTTCGCGCCGGAGCAGCAGCTCACCGAGACCAGCGGCGACTGGCGCGCCATGCCGCTGCCCGCATGGGAGGACGGCGGCGCCCGCTCGGGCGCCATGGGCGGGTCGTCGTTCGTGCTGCCGAAGGACGGCGAGAACGCCGAGCTGGCGTGGCTGTTCTACGAGTTCCTCATGTTCCACGAGGACGGCTACCGGGCCGTGTGGGGCGAGAACGACACCTACCCGAACGGCCTGGCCACCTCGATCCCGGCCTACGCGCCGGCGGCCGACCCGGCGGACCCGCTGTTCGGCCCCGTCGAGGGCCTCGGCGGCCAGGACCTGTGGACGACGGCGGTCGAGGCCGGCGAGCAGATCCCCGGCGGTGCACCCGCGCCGACGTGGTGGACGGGCGCCGTCGACTACCTCGGCACCAACATCCAGCGGATGTACGACGGCGACCTGACCCCCGACGAGGTCATCGAGCGGTCCACGGCGGACATCCAGACGAACCTGGTCGACCGCCAGTGAGCGTGCTCGTGGGCCAGGGCCGCCCGATCACGCGGCCCTGGCTACCCCGCGCGGTGGCGCCGTACGTGTTCGTGCTGCCGTTCGTCGCGCTGTTCGTGGCGTTCAGCGTCTACCCGATGCTGTTCACGCTGCGCCTGAGCTTCACCGACTGGCGCGGGTCGGGCGCCGCGCAGTGGGTCGGCTGGGACAACTACACCTACCTGCTCGGCAACGAGATGTTCTGGGGCTCGCTGGGCAACTCGGCGGTGCTCTGGCTGATGATCGTCCCGGTGCAAGTGGTGCTGTCGCTGCTGATCGCGGTGCTGCTGAACAACGCGAAGCTCCGGATGCGCTCGTTCTACCGGATCGCGTTCCTGGTGCCGTTCGTGACGCCGCTGGTGGCCGTCGCCCAGATCTGGGTGGTGGTCTTCGACCAGGACTACGGGGCGGTCAACGGCCTGCTGAACCTCGTCGGTCTGCCCGACGTCGGCTGGCTCACCACGAGCGAGTTCGCCAAGCCCACGCTGGCCCTGCTGTTCCTGTGGAAGACCACCGGGTTCATCGTGATCATCCTGCTGTCCGGGCTGCAGTCGATCGACGCGAGCGTGTACGAGGCGGCGGCGATCGACGGCGCGTCCCGCGCGCGCCAGCTCCGGAGCATCACCGTGCCGCTCGTGCGGCGCACGCTGATGTTCTCGGTGGTGCTGCAGACGCTGGCCGTGTTCCAGATGTTCGCCGAACCGTTCGTCGTGACGGACGGCGGCCCGTACAACTCGACGACGACGGCGGGCCTGCACCTGTACGAGCACATCACCCGGGGCGACCTGGGCACCGGGGCGGCGAACTCGTTCCTGCTGGTGGTCGTGGTGATGGGGCTCTCGCTGCTGTTCGTCCGGCTCCTGCGGACGGAGGACTGACATGACCACACCTATCGCCCGCGCGGCGGAGACCGCCGTCGCACGTTCCGGTGAGACCCGGCCGTTAGCGACCCGTCGCGGCGGGGCCTATCCGGCGGCGACCCGGCCGCCGACGGCGCGGCAGCGGTGGCTCCCCGCCGCCGTCGGCTCGCAGGCGTTCCTGCTGCTGCTCGCGCTGGCCTTCCTCGCGCCGGTCGCGTGGGCGCTCGTCTCGGCGTTCAAGCCGGCCACGCAGATCGTCAGCGACCCGCTCGGCCTTGACCTGACGGCGCTGACGCTGGACAACTACCGGCGGATGTTCGCCGACGTGCCGATCGGCCAGGGCTTCCTCAACACCGCCGTCGTGCTGGTGGTGAAGGGTGCCATCACGCTGTTCTGCGCGCCGCTCGCGGCCTACGCGTTCGCCAAGTACCGGTTCCCGGGCCGCGACCTGCTGTTCGGCACCGTGCTGATCACCCTGATGCTGCCCACCATCGTGCTGATCATCCCGCTGCTGCTGGAGATGAAGGCGCTGGGCTGGGTGAACACCTACCAGGCGCTGATTCTGCCCGGGGCGGTCGACGCCTTCGCCATCTTCTGGATGCGCCAGGTGATCGCCGACATCCCGGACGAGCTGCTGGACGCCGCCCGGGTCGACGGCGCGGGCGAGTTCGGCATCTTCACCCGGATCGTGCTGCCCGTCATCCGGCCGGCCCTGGCCGGGCTCGCCGTCCTGACCGTCATGAACATCTACAACGACTTCGTCTGGCCCGTGGTGGCGGCGAGCTCGGAGCGGATGGCGACGCTGCAGGTGGTCCTGTCGACCCTCGCGCAGAACATCACCGGCAACCGCGTCGGGGCCGACTACGCGACCGTGACCGGCGAGCTGCTGGCCGCCGCGTCGATCGCTCTGGTCCCGCTCCTGATCGTCTTCATCGCCCTCCAGCGGCACTTCATCAACGGCATCCTCGCCGGAAGCGTCAAGGGCTGACCCCCGCACTCTCGAAAGGCTCACACATGACCTCGGCCCGCACGCGCCCCGAAGCCTCCCTTCCTGGTGCCTCGCGCTTTGGTGTCTCCCGCTCTGCGACGGCTCGTCCGGAGGCGTCCGGCTCGGAAGCGCCTCTCCCTGAGGCCGCGCTCCCTGAGGCCGCACCGCCTGAGCACTTCCGCCCCGACCCCGACCGGACCGCGTACCCCCGCCCCGACCGCGACCGGTCCGACCGCTGGACCAGCCTGGAGGGCACCTGGGACCTCGACGTCCCCGGCGGCACGGTGCCGGTCACGGTCCCGTTCGCCTGGGAGACCCCGGCGTCCGGCGTCGGGCGCACCTGGCTGGAGCACGCGACCTACCGGCGCCGGATCACCGTCCCGGCCGCCTGGGCGAGCGCGCGGCCCGTGCTCTGCTTCGGCGCGGTGCACCACCGCGCCGTCGTCCGGGTCGACGGCGTCCGGGTCGCCGAGCACGTGGGCGGGTACACGCCGTTCGAGGTGGACCTCGACGGCGTGCTGGCGCCCGGAGCGTCCGGCACGCTGGAGGTCGAGGTCGACGCGCCCGCCGACAAGCGAGCCATCCCGCACGGCAAGCAGCGCTCCATCCCGCGCGACGACTACGACGGCGTCTCGTTCACGCCGACCTCCGGCATCTGGCAGCCCGTCTGGCTGGAGGCGCGCGGCCGCACGTACGCGGCCCGCGTGACGCTCCGGGGCGACTCGCTGACGGGCTTCGACGTGACGGTCGACGTCGCGGGGGACGCGCCGGCGGGGGCACGTGTGACGGTCGAGGTTTCGGCGGGCGCGGGAGCGAACGTTCTGGGCTCCGGAGCGGACCTGGCGGGCTCGGACGCGGGGCCGGCGGGTGCGGGGCCGGATCTTGCTGGGCCAGAGCGCGGCATGGGAGCACCGGCTGGCTCGGGGGAACGGATCGAGCTGGTCGCCGACGGCGCGGGCACGGCGTCGGGCCGCATCGAGATCGCGGAGCCCAGGCTCTGGAGCCCGGCCGACCCGCACCTCTATGTGCTGACGGTGACCACGCGGGGTGCGGACGACGCCGTGGGCGGTGACCACGACGTCGTCCGCGTCACCGGCGGGCTGCGGCGCATCGAGCGCCGCGGCGAGCACCTGTACCTCAACGACGAGCGGATCTACCTGCGCGGCGTGCTCGACCAGGGCTACTGGCCCGAGACCGGCCTGACGGCGCCCGACGTCGAGACCCTGGTCGCGGACCTGCGGCACGCGCGGGACCTGGGCTACAACCTGGTCCGCAAGCACCTCAAGCTGGAGGACCCGCGCTGGCTGCACCACGCCGACCGCACGGGCATGCTGGTCTGGGCCGAGCCGCCCGCCCCGAGCCGGTTCAGCGCGGAAGCGGCACGGGCCTTCGAGGCGCAGATCCGGCCCATGGTCGAGCGCGACGGGAACCACCCGAGCATCGTGGTCTGGGGCCTCTACAACGAGGAGTGGGGCCTGGACTGGGACATCCCCGGCAGCACCGACCGGGCCGCTGCCGCCGTCCGCGCCTACGAGGCCCTCCGCGCCCTGGACGACTCCCGCCCGGTCGTCGAGAACTCGGGCTGGGCGCACGTGCGGACGGACCTGGTGGACTGGCACTACTACGACGAGGACCCGGCCGCGTGGGCCGCCAACGTCGCGGCGCTCGCGGACGGTACGGGCGAGGACTTCCCGGTGAAGCTCGCGCCGGACTTCCTGGCGAAGAAGTCGCTCTACGGGTCGGCGGACCACCCGCGTACCGGCGTCCCCGTGCTGAACAGCGAGTACGGCGCGGGGTTCACCAGCCTCGAACGGGCCTGGCACTTGCGCTGGCAGACGCAGGAGCTGCGCAGGCACGACCGGTTCGCCGGCTACGTCTACACCGAGCTGACCGACGTCGAGCACGAGATGGCCGGCCTGCTCGACGCCGACCGCCGGCCCAAGGACCGCGGCGGCCTCGACCCCCGCGACGTCAACGCCGAGACGATCCTCGTCGTCGACCTGGTTCCCGCGCACGCGGGGGCCGACCTCGCCGTTCCGGAGGGTGACCTCACGCTCGACGTGCACGTGTCGCACCACGGACCTGGAGTGGTGCGCGGGCAGGTCCGGGCGGCGTGGGTGCCTGCGGGAACGCCGTTCGAGGACGGCAGGTTGGACGCGGTCAGGTTGGACGCGGTCAGGCTGGACGTGGTCAGGCTGGACACGGTCAGGTTGGGGCAGGCGGCCCGGTCCGACGACGATGCTCGGTTCGACGACGCCCGACTCGGCGACACCGCTCCGCTCGATGTCGGCCTCCGGGAAGTCGAGTCGGAGACCGTCGAGGCCAGGCCGTTCGTGCTCAGCCCGGCCGTCCGGGTCACGGTGCCGCCGCCGGGGACGCCGTCGGCCCGACTGTTCCTCTGGCTCGTGGACGACGGCGGCGTCGTGCGCGCGCGGACGTTCGTCGACGCGGCCCCGATCGAGGAGCCAAACCGGCGCGGCGAGCGCTGGGCATGACTTGACCGGCCCTACCTCGAACCGCAACTTGCTGGTTCCTCCGGGCGCCGAACCGCAACCTGCTGGCCTCTCCAGGCGCCGAACCGCAACTTGCTGGTCGGCCGGTGCCTCGAACCGCAACCTGCTGATCTCTCCCGGCGTCGAACCGAAATGTGTTGGTCGATTCGGCCCTCGATCGACGTCCAACTCTCGGTTCGGCGCCCAGCGTGACGAGGAGGTTGCGGTTCGGCGCCCGGAGAGCCGAGCGGGCGCTCGAAGAGACGAGGAAGTTGCGGTTCGGCGCCTGGAGAGGCCAGCAAGTTGCGGTTCGGCACGACGAGGCTTGCGGGATTCGACAGCAATCTGCGGTTCGGCCCAGATCGGGGCGTGACCTGACCTGACCGGTCAGGTCAGGTCGAGTCAGGTCAGGTCACGACGTGGGGGCCGCGCCCGGGCCGGTTCGGATGTCGAGCGAGCGGCCGATCTGGCCGAGGGCGCGGGCGAGGAGGTCGTCGGGGTCGGTGCCCCAGGCCGCGGCCTTGTGGGCGAGCTGACCGTCGAGGGTCAGCGACGCGAGGCCGTGGCCCAGCGCCCAGAGCGTGATCCCGAACGCCTCCGGGTCGGCGACGCCGAGCCGGTCGACCAGGTCGGTCAGGACCTTGAGCGCGGCGTCGCCGGCCTCCAGCACGGCCGGATGCTTCTCCGGCTCGGAGAGCTCGGGCCGGAACATCACCTGGAAGTGGCCCGGCCGGCGCCGGGCGAAGGCGACGTACGCAGCGGCGGCGCGTGCGACGTCGTCGGACGCCGCCGTGCCCGGCGACTCACCGACGGCGCTCAGCAGGTCCCGCGTGAGCTGCTCGAAGCCGCGGGCGGAGATGGCGGACAGCAGCGCGGCCCGGTCGGGGAAGTGGTGGTAGGGCGCGCCCGGGCTGACCCCCGCCTCGCGCGCGACACGCCGCAGGCTCACGGCCGCGATCCCTTCGACCTCGATGAGCCGCACGCAGGCGTCGATCAGCTCCTCGCGGAGGGAGCCGTGGTGGTACGTCTCGCGCTTGCGCGCCCTGTTGACCTCCATGCCTGGCAATCTATACGGTGCTCATAATCTAAACACCGCTCAGACTGGAGATGCGATGTCGAAGGTTCTTGTCACCGGCGCCACGGGATTCATCGCCGGGCACGTGATCGAGGAGCTGATCAGGAGCGGGCACGAGGTGCGCGGGACCGTGCGCTCGCTGCGCGACCCCGCGCGGACGGCGCACCTGCACCGCATCGCGGACTCGCTCGGCGGTCGCCTCGAGCTGGTCGAGGCGGACCTGTCCGCCGACGCCGGCTGGGACGAGGCGGTCGCCGGACGGGAGTACGTGGTGCACGTCGCCTCGCCGTTCCCCGCGGCGCCGCCGCGCGACGAGGCCGAGCTGATCCGGCCCGCCGTCGACGGCACGCTGCGGGTCCTGGGGGCGAGCGCGCGGGCGGGGGTGCGGCGCGTCGTCATGACATCGTCCCTCGCCGCCGTGAGCGCCGGCCGCTCGCACGACGACGACCGGCGTCGGACCGAGGAGGACTGGAGCGACCTGAGCCGGACCGCCCCGTACGCGAAGAGCAAGACGCTCGCGGAGCGCGCGGCCTGGGACTTCGTGGCGGAGCATCCCGAGCTGGAGCTGGCGGTGATCAATCCGGGGCTGGTGCTGGGGCCGCTGCAGCACGCGGCGGCCGGCACGTCGCTGGTGCTGGTGCGCCGGCTCCTCAACCGCGAGATGCCCGCGGTCCCGGAGCTCGGGTTCGCGCCGGTCGACGTGCGCGACGTGGCGCGGGCGCACCGGCTCGCCATGGAGCTGCCGGAGGCGGCGGGCAACCGCTACATCTGCGCCGGCGACAACCTCTGGTACGGCGACATCGCGCGGATCGTCGACGACGAGTTCGGACCGCAGGGGTACCGCGTGCCCACCCGCCGGATGCCGTTCTGGGTGATGTGGGCGGTCGGCCGGTTCGACCGCGAGGTGCGGCTCGGCCTCGACTTCGTCGGCAGCGCCGACCGGGTCAGCTCGGACAAGGCGCGCCGCGAGCTCGGCTGGAGCATGCGCCCCGTGGGCGAGACCCTCGTCGACACGGGCCGCAGCCTCATCGAGCTCGGGCTGGTGCGGTCGCGTTCGGGGAGGTGATCACGGACCGGTCCACGACACCGACTCCTGAGTCCAGGGTCCCGACCAGGGACAATCCCGATGTCGGGCGGGTGCGCGGGTTCGTACGGTCGAGCACATGACGCATTCGATCTCAGCACGCCTCGTCGTCGCCCTGCTCGTGCCGGTGTTGGCCGTCGTCATGTCGCTGTCGCTCGGCGCGACGCAGGCACAGGCGATTGTCGACGGCCGGGACGCCACGACGACGCGGTACCCGTGGATGGTGTTCCTCAGCCGGGCCGGCGACACGACGACGCCGTCGGGCCACTTCTGCGGGGGCGCCCTCGTCACCCCGACGAAGGTGGTGACCGCCGCCCACTGCATCGACGACCTGGTGCCGGAGCAGTTCCAGGTGATCGGCGGACGGACGGATCTCCGCGGCCAGGACGGCACTGTCCGTGACGTCGTGCGGGTGTGGAACGTGCCCCGCGTGCCGCCGCCCACGCCGGAGCCCGGCGATCCGCCGTTCGCCGGCGGCGGCGACGTGTCCGTGCTGACGCTCGACGAGCCGATGCCGTACCGCACCCTCCGGATCATCGACCCGGACGACGGCTGGCGCTACCGGCCCGGGCGGCCGGCGACCGTCCTGGGCTGGGGCATCTACCAGGAGGAGGGCCTGCTGGGCCCGTCGCCGGTGCTGCAGCAGGGCCGTATCCCGATGCTCAGCTACACCGCCTGCAACGACGCCGCCAAGGCGCATCCGGCCAGGCCGTTCCAGCTCGCCCCCCGGTTCTACGTCTGCGGCGGGCGGCCCGACGGCGGACCCGCCGCCTGCGGCGGTGACAGCGGGGGCCCGCTGGTCATCGACGGGCGACTGGCCGGCGTGTTCGGGCCGACCCTCTCCCGCAACGGGAAGGTCTGCGAGGGCGCCTACAGCGGCTACACCAGGGTCGATGTCTACGCGGACCTGATCCACGCGGAGCTCGAACGCTGAGCGTCCTCGTGGACGCCAGACGCCAGACGCCGGACGCCAGACGCCAGACGCCAGACGCTGGACGCTGGACGCCGGACGGCGGACGGCGCCGGGTTGAGCCCGGCCATGGCTGGCGGCGGCTAGGCTCCCGCAGGTCGTGACGCTGATCGAACGCGCCCTCTGCCGTCAACGAGCAGACGTGCACGGGATAAACCTTGCTCCCGGGGGTGGGTTGCGGACAGTTGACAATGTTCACTCTCCGCAACCCACCCCCGGGAGCAACTAGTTCCCTGGAGAGCCGGGCCGAGCCTCGTCGGCCTTGGTCGCAGCACACCTGGCAGCCTGTTCCGCATGATGAGTGATTCGTTGCAGGACGACGAAGCCGTGCTGGCCGTGCGTCCCCTGCTCACGGACGACAACCTCAACGAGCTGTTCCGTGCGTCGTGGCCCGATCATCGGCCGACGTCGTTTGCACCGGTGCTTGCCCGTAGCCTCACCTGGGTCGCCGCGCATCGGATCGGCCGGCTCGTCGGGTTCGTCAATGTTGCCGGCGACGGCGGGACGCACGCCTTCATCCTGGACACCACCGTGCATCCAGACGAACGGCGGAGAGGACTCGGGGTGCGGCTGGTGCGTGCGGCCGCCGAGGAGGCGAGGGCGTCCGGTGCCGGATGGCTGCACGTCGACTATGAGCCACACCTCGAGTCGTTTTACGCGCAGTGCGGGTTCCGGCCGACGGCGGCCGGTGTCATGCCGCTCTGACCTTCCGCGCCGACCCGCCTGACGGAGGGGTGGGCGGGGCGGGCAGCGCGATGGGCACCGGACAGCCGGACCTGCGCGTGGACGGCGGCGGCCGAAAACCGCTAGCCGCCCGCCCCGCACCGAGCGAGGATCAGCCCGTGACATCCTCCTCGCGCTCCGGCGCCCTCGCCTTCTGGTCGGACCTGCCGAACGACGGCCGCTGGCTGCTGTCCACCGTGGTGGTTCAGTTCTTCGGCCGCGGTCTGACCCTCCCGTTCACGATCATCTACCTGCACGAGGTGCGCGGGTTCTCGCTCGGCCTGTCCGGCACGCTCATGGGGCTGATCGCCGTGGTCGGCATGCTCGTCACCGGCCCGGCCGGCGCCATGGTCGACAAGTACGGCGCCCGCAAGGTCATGCTCGGCGGCCTGGCCTGCGCCGTCGTCGGGTACGCCGTGCTGGCGTTCGCCACGGTCCCGGTCGTTGCCGCCGCAGGGCTGGCGCTCGCGGGCATGCAGTTCGGGGTCGGGTGGCCGTCGGTCAACGCGCTCGTCGCCACGGTGGTCGACGGCGAGCTGCGGCAGCGGTACTACGGCGTGAACTTCGCCCTGCTCAACCTCGGCGTCGGCGTGGGTGGCGTGGTCGGCGGGCTCGTGGTCGACGTCGAGCGGCCGGGCACGTTCGTCATGGCCTTCCTGGTCAACGCCGCGACGTTCGCCGCACCCGTCGTCGTGCTGCTGGGGCCGCTGCGGCACCTGCACGGACGCGTCGACCACCCGGACGATGCCGAAGGCCCCGCCGTGGGCTACCTGGCGATCCTCCGCCGGCCCGAGGTGCTCTGGCTCGCCGCGCTCGGGCTGCTGGCGGCGTTCGTGGGCTACGGGCAGATGGAGGCCGGCTTCCCCGCCTTCGCGCGGCAGGTGTCCGAGGTCTCGACCCGGGTGGTGGGCTTCGCGTTCGTGGTCAACACGGTGGTGATCGTCGCGCTGCAGTTCTGGGTGATGAACCGGGTCAGCGGACGGCGCCGCACGCGCGTGCTCGCCCTGATGGCCGTCGTGTGGGCGGCGGCATGGCTGCTGCTGGGCGTCACGGGGCTGATGCCGGGCGGCACGACGGCCGTGGTGATCGTGCTGGCGTTCCACGGTGTGTTCGGGCTGGGGGAGACGCTGCTGCAGTCGGCCCTGCCCGCGCTCACGAACGACATGGCGCCCGGGCACCTGCGCGGCCGGTACAACGCGATCAGCTCAGGGGCGTTCCAGGCAGGCACCATCGCGGGCCCCGTGGTCGCGGGGCTGCTGCTGGAGCAAGGCTGGTCCGGCGCCTTCACCGGGGTGGTCGTGGCGGGCTGCCTCGGGATCGGGGCGGTGGCGTTCGTCGTCGGGCGGCGGGTCACACCGGAGGTCGACGGCGTGGTGCGGGCGACGGCGCCCGTGACGTCGGCGACCTGACGGCCCGCCGGCCCAGCGGCAGCCCGCCGGCCCAGCGGCCGCCCGCCGACTCGGTGACAGCCCGCACCTGGCTGGCTAGGATGGCGCCGTTTGGCAATCGGTTGCCGCGGCTACCAACGAAGGAGCCCCGTGTCCCAGACCCCACCGCTCGCCTGGACGCTGTCCGGCTTCGGCGACGAGATCGACGAGAATCCCCGGATCCAGGCCGCCGTCCTGAAGTCGCACGGCGCGCACCACATCGAGGTCCGCAGCGCGTGGGGCGTGAACGTCGTCGACCTGACCGACGAGCAGCTCGCGGACCTGCGCGTGCTGCTGCTGCGCGAGGAGCTGGCGGTCTCGGCCGTCGCCTCGCCGATCGGCAAGGTCGACGTGACGCTGGAGGCTGACCACGAGGTCGAGCGTCTGCGCCGGGTGGTCCGGGTCGCGCACGCGCTGGACACGCCGAACATCCGGATCTTCTCGTTCTACCGCCCCGACGGCGTCACGGCCGAGAGTGTCCGTGACGACGTGCTGGTGCGGATGCGGCTGCTGGCGGACGTCGCCGAGCGGGAGCAGGTGACGCTGCTGCACGAGAACGAGAAGGAGATCTACGGCGACATCCCCGAGCGGGTGCTCGACCTGGTCGAGTCCGTCGGGTCGCCGGCGCTGCGGCTGGCGTGGGACAGCGCCAACTTCGTGCAGGTCGGCGTCCGGCCGTTCACCGACGGGTACGCGATGCTGCGGCCGTACGTGGACTACCTGCAGGTCAAGGACGCGCTCGCCGCGTCGGGGCGGGTGGTGCCGGCCGGCGAGGGCGACGGCGAGCTGCTGGAGACCGTGACCGCGCTGCGCGACGACGGGTACGCGGGGTTCGCGTCGCTCGAACCGCACCTCGCCGCGGCGTTCGAGCTCGGCGGCTTCTCGGGCCCGGAAGCCTTCGGCCACGCGGCCCGAGCCTTCGCGACCCTGCTGGCTCGTGCGGGCGTGACGACGCGATAGGCCCCGAGATCTGGTGTTTGCGGTGAGATCTGGTGCCGCGCCACCAGATCTCACCGCAGACACCAGATCTCACGTTCGGGAGGAGAGGTCGTGGCAGCTACGTTGCGGCTCGGGGTTGTCGGGTTCGGGACCCAGGGGGCCGTCTATGCGAAGCAGATCAACGAGGGGCTGGTGCCCGGGCTGGTGGTCGGCGCCATCGCCGACGTCGACCCCGAGCGGGCCGCCGTCGCCGCGGCCCGGTACCCGGACGTGCCATTCTTCGACGACTACGTGCGGCTCCTCGACTCGGGCGCCGTGGACGCGGTCGTCACCACGGTGCCGCACTACCTGCACCCGGAGGTCGGTATCGAGGCGCTGCGGCGCGACCTGCACGTCCTGATCGAGAAGCCCGCCGGCGTCTACACCAAGCAGGTCGCCGAGCTGAACGCCTTCGCAGCGACCAGGCCGGCGGTGGCCTTCGGCATCATGCTCAACCAGCGCACCAACCCGCTGTACCGGCGGCTCAAGGAGATCGTCGAGAACGGCGAGATCGGCGCCGTCCGGCGCTCCAACTGGATCATCACCACCTGGTGGCGCACCCAGCCCTACTACGACCAGAGCCCGTGGCGGGCCACGTGGGGCGGCGAGGGCGGCGGCGTGCTCGTGAACCAGGCGCCGCACCAGCTCGACCTGTGGCAGTGGATCTGCGGCGTGCCGAGGACCGTGTACGCCAAGGTGGCGTACGGGTTCCGGCGGGACATCGCCGTCGAGGACGAGGTCACCGTCCTTGCCGACTACGGCGGCGGCGTGACGGGCGTGTTCGTCACGGCCACCCACGACATGGTGGGCACCGACCGGTTCGAGATCCTGGGCGATGCCGGCAAGATCGTGGTAGAGAACAGCACGACGGCCACCGTCACCCGGCTCAGGCTCCCCGAGCGGGTGCTCAGCAGCGCCGAGCACGCGGCCGACCTCGCCAGCCTGACCTCCGACGGCCTCGACAACACGGACAACTACACCCAAGAGGTCATCGAGACCGACTCGGCGTGGGGCAACCAGCACGTCGCCGTGCTGCGGAACTTCACCGACCACGTCCTGCACGGCGCTCCGCTCGCCTCGCCGGGCACGGAGGGCATGGCCGGCGTCCGGCTGGCGAACGCCGTCCACCTGTCGAGCTGGCTCGGCAGGGAGGTCCCGCTGGACTTCGACGAGGACGAGTTCCTCGCCCTGCTCAACGACCGCATCCGCGCCGAGGCGCGCTACCCCGAACGGGGCTGACCGTGTCCCCGGGTCAGGAACGCACGCGAGCGGGCCGGACGGCGTCGACCATCTACGACGTCGCCGCGCTCGCCGGTGTCAGCCCGTCGACCGTCTCGCGCGCGCTGAGCAGGCCGGGCCGGATCAGCGCCAAGACCGAGCAGCGGATCCAGGACGCCGCGCGGCAGCTCGGCTACCGCGTCAACCCGATGGCGCGTGCGCTGCACACCGGGCGCAGCCACACGCTGGGCCTGATCATCGCCGACATTACCAACCCGATGTACTTCGACGTGCTGCGCGGCGCCGAGCGGGCCGCGGCGGTGAGCGGCTACACGCTCGTCATCGCCGAGTCGCAGGAGTCGGCCGAGCGCGAGGCGGAGGCGGTGGACCGGGTGGCGCCGTCCGTCGACGGCCTGATCCTGGTCACCACGCGGCTCACCGACGCGCAGATCGCCGCGCGCGCCGAGACCAAGCCGCTCGTGGTGATCAACCGCCGGGTCGGGGCGGCCGGGCGGATCGAGACGATAGTGCCCGAGCTGCGGCCGGGGATCGGGCAGTCGCTGACGCACCTGGCGGGTCTCGGGCACACCTCCGTCGTCTACCTGAGCGGCCCCGGCACGTCGTGGATGAGCGCCGCGCGCCGGGAGGTGCTGACGGCGGAGGCGCCCGGGCGCGGCCTCGGCCTCGTCGAGCTCGGCCCCGGAGCGCCCACCCTGGCGGGCGGCCGGGCGGCGCTGGACGACGTCGTCGCGTCGGGGGCGACCGCCGTCGTCGCCTACAACGACCTCATGGCGATCGGGCTGCTGCAGGCCGCGCAGGACCGCGGTATCGACGTCCCCGGGCGCCTGAGCATCGTGGGGTTCGACGACATCTTCGGCTCCGACTTCACGTCGCCGCCGCTGACGACGGTCCGTACCCCGCTGGGCCTCGTCGGCGAGCTCGCCGCCCGGAAGGTGCTCACCGAGCTCGGCGAGGACCTGCCCGACGGGGCGACGGCAGGACCAGAGGTTTCCCTTCTCGCCACCGAGCTGGTCGTACGTGGTTCGACCGGCAGAGCAACCCATACCGGCCCAGCAACCCATGGAGAGCAGATCACGACATGACAGCACCACCGACGAAGCGCGCGCTGATCGTGCGCGGGGGATGGGACGGGCACCAGCCCGTCGAGACCACCGACTCGTTCATCCCCTTCCTGACCGGGCACGGGTACGACGTGCGCGTCGAGGACGAGACCACCGTCTACACGGACGCCGACTACATGGCCGGCGTCGACGTCGTCGTGCAGACCAACACGATGAACACGATCGCGGGTGACGAGCTGGGCGGGCTCATCGCCGCCGTCGAGAACGGCGCGGGCCTCGCCGGGTGGCACGGCGGCATCGCCGACTCCTACCGGAACAGCTCCGACTACCTGCAGTTCATCGGCGGGCAGTTCGCCGCCCACCCGCCCAAGGCGCCGCGCGCGGAGCTGGCGGGGGAGGCCGCCGACAACTTCGTGCGGCACACGATCGACATCGTGCCCGAGCGGGCGGACCACCCCGTCGTCGCCGGGATCTCCGGCTTCGAGCTCACCACCGAGCAGTACTGGGTGCTGTCGGACGACTACAACGACGTGCTCGCGACGACGACGATCGCCGCGCGCGACTTCGACCCGTGGCACCGGCCGGTCACGTCCCCGGCCGTCTGGACCCGCCGGTGGGGCGCCGGCCGTATCTTCGTGGCGACGCCGGGGCACAGCCTCGACGTCGTCGAGGAGCCGAACGTGCGCACCATCATCGAGAGGGGCATCCTGTGGGCCAGCCGCTGAGAGTCGGGATCGTCGGGGTCGGGGCGATCTCCGGCGCGTACCTGTCCACGTTCGAGCGGCTCGAGACCGTGCGGCTCGTCGGTCGCCGACGTCGACGCGGCGCGCGCGGCGTCCGTCGCGGCGGAGCGGGGCGTGCGTGCGCTCACCGTCGACCAGCTCACGACCGACCCCGAGGTCGACCTGGTGCTCAACCTCACCATCCCGGCCGCCCACGCCGAGATCGCGCTCAAGGCCATCGCCGGCGGCAAGGCCGTGTACGGCGAGAAGCCGCTCGCGGCGACCCTTGCGGACGCCCGGGCCGTGCTCGACGCCGCCTCGGCCGCGGGCGTGCGGGTCGGGTGCGCGCCGGACACCGTGCTCGGCACGGGCGTGCAGACGGCGCGGAAGGCCATCGACGACGGGCTGATCGGGGCGCCGGTCGCGGCGACGGCGACCATGGTCACGCCGGGCCACGAGCGCTGGCACCCCAACCCCGACTTCTACTACCAGCCGGGCGGCGGGCCGCTCCTGGACATGGGGCCGTACTACGTGACCGCCCTGGTCACGCTGCTCGGCCCGGTCGTGTCGGTCGTCGGGGCCGCGAGCCACACCCGGGCGACGCGCACGATCGGCTCGGGTCCGCGGGCCGGCGAGATCGTCGACGTCGACGTCGACACGCACGTGACCGGGGTGCTCCGGCACGAGTCGGGCGCGCTGTCGACGCTGGTGATGAGCTTCGACGCGGTGGCGACCCGCGCCTCGAACATCGAGGTGCACGGCCAGGCGGGCTCGCTCGTGGTACCCGACCCGAACGGGTTCGACGGCGCGGTGCAGCTCCACGAGCTCGGCGGCGCCTGGCACACCCTGCCGCCGAGCGCCGGGTACCGCGACGCCGCGCGCGGGTACGGCATCGCGGACCTCGCGGCCACGCCCGACGGCGTGCCGGCGCGGGCGAGCGGCGAGCTGGCGTACCACGTGCTCGACATCATGACGTCGCTGCTCACGGCCGCTTCCCGGGGTACGGCGGTGGAGGTCGGCAGCCGGTGCGACCGGCCGGAGGCGGTGCCGCTCTCGGACGCGCCGCGGTAGCCGACTTTCGTTGCTCTTTTCGCCCACCCTCTCCAGAGTGACCACAGGCACACGCTCGTGGGCCAGTGGCTGCGCCCCCGGGTGGGGGCGCTTGCACCCCGGAGGCAAGTATGCACAGTCGCAAACCAGCCCGACGCGCGCCGATCGCTCTCGCAGCGGTCGGCGCGCTTTTTGCTACCACGGTGAGCGTGGCGCCAGCGCTCGCGAGCACGCCCACACCGACCGGGGCACGGCCCGCCGTCGCCGCCGAGACGGCCGACGTCCCCGAGCGCGCGGCCGACAAGATCACGCCGGCCGTGCGGACCCGGTTCGAGGCCAAGGAGACCGCCGACTTCTGGATCCGGTTCGCCGACCGCGCGGACCTGGAGCCCGCCAAGGACATCGCGGACTGGGGCGAGCGCGGCCGGTACGTCTACGACGCCCTGACCAGTACGGCGCAGGCCGCGCAGGCCGACGTCGTCGCGGACCTGGACGCCGCGGGCGTCGAGTACGAGTCGTACTGGATCAGCAACGCGATCCTCGTCGAGGACGGCACGGCCGAGCTGGCGAAGCAGGTCGCCGCCAGCCGTGAGGTGCGGCAGGTCCACGAGCGGTTCGCCGCCCAGCCCGTCGAGCCGGTCGAGCGCAAGGCCCCGACCGAGCGTGCGCCGCTGGCCACCGAGTGGGGCCTCGACGCCATCGGCGCCCCCGACGTGTGGGAGATGGGGTACACGGGCGACGGGATCACCGTGGCCAACATCGACTCCGGCGTCGACGTCGAGCACCCGGCCCTCCTGGAGCACTACCGCGGCTACCTGGGCGATGAGGGGCTCAGCAACGACTACAACTGGTTCGACGCCAGCAACTCCTGCGAGGGCGCGCCGTGCGACATCGACGCCCACGGCACGCACGTCATGGGCACCATGGTGGGCGACGACGGCGCGGGCAACCAGATCGGCGTCGCCCCCGGCGCGGACTGGATCGCGGCCAACGGCTGCGCCACCTGCTCCGACGCCGACCTGCTCGCCTCCGGCCAGTGGATCCTCGCGCCGACCCGGATCGACGGCTCCGACCCCGACCCGGCCCTGCGCCCGCACATCGTGAACAACTCGTGGGGCCAGCAGGCGCCCGGCGCCATCGACGACTTCATGTCCGAGGAGATCGCCGCCTGGGAGGCGGCGGGCATCTTCGGCGCGTGGGCCGCGGGCAACGCGGGTGAGGCGGGCTGCCAGTCGACGTCGTCCCCCGGGGCCAACGTGGCCACCTACGCGGCGGGCGCGTTCGGGGAGTCCGGCGACATCGCCGAGTTCTCGTCCCGCGGTCCGGGCGAGGACGGCGTGACCAAGCCGAACCTGGCCGCCCCCGGCGACAACGTGCGCTCGTCCGTTCCCGGCGGCGACTACGCCGAGTTCAGCGGCACGTCCATGGCGTCCCCGCACCTGGCCGGCGCGGTGGCGCTCCTGTGGAGCGCTGCGCCGGTGCTCGTCGGCGACATCGAGGCCACCCAGCAGCTCCTGGACGAGACCTCCGTCGACGTGGCGGACGACTCCTGCGGCGGCACCCCCGCCGACAACAACGTCTGGGGCGAGGGCAAGCTCGACGTCCAGGAGCTGGTCAACAGCGCGCCGATCGACGGCTACGGCTTCCTCGCCGGCACCGTCACGGGGCCCGACGGCGAGCCGGTCGCCGGCGCGCGGGTCACCACCGGTGAGCGCTCCGACACCACCGACGCGGAGGGTGCCTACCGCCTGGGCCTGGCGGAGGGCTCGTACGACCTGACCGTCTCGGCGTTCGGGTTCGTGGACGCGACGGCCTCGGCCGACGTCGTCGAGGGCGAGACCACCACGCGGGACTTCGCGCTGGAGCTCGCGCCGACCACCACCGTGAGCGGCACCGTCACCGACGGCTCCGGGCACGGCTGGCCGCTCGACGCGAAGCTCACCGTGCAGGGCGCGCCGAGCAGCGTCGTGGCGTGGACCGACCCGTTCACCGGGGAGTACTCGATCGAGCTGCCGCAGTCGGCCACGCACACGCTGGTGGTCCAGCCGTCCGTGACCGGCTACGGGGCCTTCACCCAGCCGGTCGAGGTCGGGACCGAGCCCGCCACCGCCGACGCCGCGATCCCCGTGCTCGCCGAGTGCACGGCGCCCGGCTACGCCATGACCGGGGCGGGTACCGGCGTCGAGGAGTTCGAGTCCGGCGACGTCCCGGCGGGGTGGACCGTCGAGGACCTGGCCGGCACCGAGCAGGTCTGGACGTTCGACGACCGGTTCGACGCGAGCAACCAGACCGGCGGCGAGGGCCTGTTCGCCGAGGTGAACAGCGACGGCTACGGCGAGGAGGGGCAGCAGAACACGACCCTCACGTCGCCGTCGTACGACCTGAGCGGGCTCGACGCGCCGCTGCTGACGTTCGACCAGAGCTACTTCGCGCTGGAGGACTTCGCCGACGTCAGCCTCAGCGTCGACGGCGGCGAGACGTGGGAGACCGCGCTGCACCAGACCTCCGACGCGCTCGGGCACACGGTCGTCGCCCTGCCGGGCGCGGCGGGCGAGTCCGACGTGCGGGTCCGGTTCCACTACGGCGATGCCGAGTGGGCCGGATGGTGGCAGGTCGACAACGTCGCGGTCGGCTCGTGCGAGCCGGTCGACGGCGGCCTCGTGGCCGGGTTCGTCCAGGACCTCAACACCGGCGACGGCGTCGACGGCGCCACGGTGACGGCGGGTGAGCTGAGCACGCGCAGCGCCGACCCCGAGAACCCGACGGTCGGCGCCGGGTACTACTCGCTGTTCTCCCCGCAGGCCGGCGAGCAGCAGGTCGGCTACGCGGCCAAGGACTACGTGGGCACCCAGGTGGCGGTCACGGTCGTCGCCGACGCCATCGCCCGCCAGGACGTGGAGCTCGCGGCTCCGCTCCTGACGGTCTCGCCGGGCGAGCTGTCCCGGCAGGTGCGGCTGGGCGGCACCAGGTCGGGCTCCTTCACGGTGACCAACGAGGGCACGGCGCCCGCCGAGGTCGAGGTGGCCCCGGCGTCGTCCGACTTCGAGATCCTCGGGTCGGCGTCGTCCACCGGCGTCATCAAGGGTGCGACGGGCGACGTGACCGAGGTGAGCACGGCGCCGTCGTCCGGCACCCAGGCCGCCAGGGCCGCCGGGCGGCAGGGCGGCGACCGGCTGGCCAGGAGCGGGCAGCGCCCAGGTCCTGCGGTGACGCCGGCGGCTCCGCCGTCGCTGCTCGCGGAGGCGACCACCATCACCCACTCCACGTCGCAGGACGTCGCGCCGGCCAACTCGGCGGCCTGCATCGGCGAGCAGACGCAGTGGCTGCGGACCTTCACGCTGGAGGACTTCGACATCGAGGGCGAGTTCGCCGTGACGAACGTGTCGTTCGGCGTCGAGCTGGTCGAGACGACGACCGACGTGACGGTCAACCTGTACGCGCTCGACGGGGACCTCGTCTACGAGAACATGACCCTGCTCGGTTCGTCCGACGTGACCCTGCAGCCGCAGGAGCTCACGATGGTCGACGTCCCGGTGACGGGGACCGTGCCAGTGGGCGGCACCCTCGTGGCCGAGGTCGTCGGGCACGCGGGCGGCGTCTTCTTCATCGGGTCGAACGCCGAGCCGGAGACCGCGCCGTCGTACATCGCCTCCGAGGCGTGCGGTAACCCCGAGCCCGCCACCACAGCGGAGGTTGGCTTCCCGGACATGCACACGGTCATGAACGTGACCGGCGAGACCAGCGTCGACGTGCCGTGGCTGGACGTCCAGCCGCCGGCCTTCACGCTGGCCCCGGGCCAGTCGGCGACGGTGCAGGTGGCGATGGACAGCAGCCGGGTGGACCAGCCGGGCACCTACACCTCGCAGGTCGTGGCCGACGGCGGTACGCCGTACGCGGAGCCGCGGGTGCGGGTGTCGCTGTCGGTCACGCCGCCCGCGAGCTGGGGCAAGATCGCCGGCACGGTCACGGGTGTGACCTGTGACGACGAGACGGTCCCGCTGGAGGGTGCGTTCGTGGTGATCGACGGGTCCGAGCACGACGTCACGCTCGTGACCGGGGCCGACGGCGGGTACGCCCGCTGGATGGGGGTGTCCAACAACCGGCTGACGCTGCTCAGCTCGGCGAACGGGTATCCGCCGGAGATGAAGTCCGCGCGCATCATCAAGGGCCAGACGGTGGTGCACGACTTCGAGCTGAACGAGTACTGCGACTAGCTCCACCCGGCCCGGCCCCGATCCCCGCCTGATCGGGGCCGGGGCCAGGCACGAAGGTCCGCTTCGAGAACGTGGTTGGGCATGGTCCCGACACCGAAACCATGCCCAAGAGTTGTTCTCGAAGCGGACCACTTGTTGGGGTGGTTCACGGGGCGGGGGCTGTGCCTGCGCGGCGAGGCATGTGTTCGCCGCGGCGGGGCACGATGTGCTGTTTCGATGGGTGCCGGGTGAGCCGAACTGTGTTCGGCTGAGCCCCGGGATTGCGGGCTGCGCTGAACTGTCCAGCATGGGTGAACTAGGCGAGGCCTGAGCGAACGAAATTCAGCGGACCTGGCAGGTGCTCCCCGAGACCACGTCACGTGGCGGGTCGACCGTGACCGGACGACGGACGGTCGGCCCACAGGCGGAGCGGATGCTGTCGCGCCCGCTCCGCCCGCTGCCGTCAGTGGCGTGCCGCCGTCAGTGGTGTGCCGCGCCGTCGTCGTTCCAGGTCCAGGTGAGGCCGGTGCTGGTGCCCGTCAGGGGCACCTTCACGGCGCGCTCGACGCCGTTCGTCGTCAGCACGAGCTCGGCGTCGGACGTGACGTCCGGGCGCACCGGGTCGAACCGCACCCACACCTCGCAGGTGCGGCCCGGGGCGAGGGTCCGGTCCGCGCAGCGGTCGTGGGCCACGCTGAACGGGCCGTGCCGCTCGTCGTCCGCGACGTCCACAGAGCGGATCCGCACGGGCCCGGTCCCGGTGCTGGTGACCGTCACCTTCTGCACCTGGCCGCGCGTGCCCGCGGGCTGCTCGGTGAACACGGGCGCCTCGGCCGTGATGCGCGGTCCGGCGTTCGCGGGCGGGACCACCTCGATGGTCTCGGACGTCGTGACCGGTTCCAGCGAAGCAGGACCGTCGTACGGCCGCATCGCGTCGTTGGTGACGGACACCGTCACCGAACCGCGGCGCAGCGCCGTCAGGGTGCGGGTCTCCGGGTCGAGCACCGCGACCTTGCCGGCCCGCCGCGCCGCCTCGGCGAACCGCTCGCCGGTGCCGATCGCGAGGCTCCGCGACCCGCTCCAGTGCACCGACATCGGGTAGCGCAGCGGCACCACCCGCGTGCCCGGCGCCACGCCGTTGGGCTGCACGATGCTGCCGCTGAGCTGCGCCGTCGTACCCGCCTCCAGCGTCTCGGGCGCCGTCAGCGTGACCGACTGCGCGAACGCGCGGACGTCCGCCTCGACCCACTGCCCGTCGGCGTCCTCGCGCGGGTCCACCGACCAGTTCACCCAGCCGGTGAAGCCGCCCCGGTCCGGGGTGCCGTACGGGCTCTTGCCCGACGACGGCAGCACCACGTAGGGCACGCCCTCCTCGCGGCGCACGTCCACGATCTGGGCGTGCGACCCGACCATGACGGCGCCCTTGTCCGTGCGCTCCCGGAACCCGGTGAGCATGCTCTGGACGAGCGCCACCTCGTTGCCGTCGCCGAGCTGGCTGGCGGCGGTGTCGCCCGGGTCCTGGACGGGGTGGTGCGCGAAGACCACGACGTTGTCCACCGACCGGTCTCGCTCGGCGTCCGCCAGGGCCTGCCGGAGCATCGGGAGCTGGTCCCAGGCCGTGCCGCGCAGCGTGCCGTACGAGCTGGCCAGCAGCACGAACCGCGTGCCCGTGTGGTCGAACGTCCGGTACGGCTGCCCGAACTCGGCCACGAACGGGTCGAGCGTGGCCTGCGTGTTGTTCAGCCCGTACGACTCGTGGTTGCCCGGCACGTAGTAGCACGGCACGGTGCCCGCGCTCGGGTCGGGCGTGCTGTCCGACGGCGGCTCCTCGCCCACCGGGATCAGGTCGCAGCCCGCGTCCTGGAGCACCTGGCGGGCCAGGGCGATGTCCTCCGGCAGACCACGGTCGGTGATGTCGCCGTTGAGGACCACGAGGTCCGGCCTCGTGGCGCGGATGGTGCGCAGCGCCGTGGTGGCGACCTGGGTGAGGTCGGTGTTGTCCGCGGTGAACTGGACGTCCGACAGCGTGGCGAAGCTCCACGTGTCGCGTCCGTCGAGCCCCTCGCCGTCGGCGGAGATGAGCGGGTCCGGCTCCAGGTCGGGGCGCGGGGGCAGCTCGATCGACGTCGGCACGTCGGCCTCGATGCGGTCCAGCACGAACGTGCCCGGCTTCTGCTGGGCCGCGTTGGTGTTGATCCCCTGCCAGCCGGTGATCGAGATCGGGTAGGCGGTGGTCGCGGGCAGCGTGAAGGTCGCGTTCTGCCACTCGTCCGACGGCGTCAGGCCGGTCCCGTAGACGCCGCCGCTCTTGCCCGTGGCGTCGACGTAGGCGATGTACGTGAGCCCGCTGGGCACGGAGATGCTGGACTTGAGCCGCATCCGCAGGCGTAGTGGCTGCCCGGGGACGGCGACCCGCCCGGCCGCCGACGTCGTCGTGATGCCCACGTTGCGCATGCCCTCGAAGTCGACCCGCAGGCCGTCCGGGTCGGCGGAGAACCTCGTCGCGCGCGTGCTGTTGTTGCGCCAGCGGGCCAGTACGTCGTCGTCGAAGTCGTAGACGGTGACGTTCTCCACGCCGATCGTGATCGGGAGCTGCGCCGACTGGCCCGCCACGGAGACGGTCAGGATCGTGGCGGCGTTCGCGAGCGGGGTGATCCGCAGGCCGCCGGCAGCGGCCGGCTCGACGCGCACGACGTCGTGGTCGTAGTCGAGCTCCAGGTCGTCGGCCTCGATGGGCGCCGTGAAGCCCTGGCCGTCACGTCCGGTCACGGCCACGGTGACGGCCGACGACGGCGCGGCCTCGGCGATCGACAGCCGCTCGGTCGACAGCTCGACGTCGTCAACGGGCCCGAGCACCCGGACGCCGAGCGTGTCGCGCTCGCGGCCGGACCGCGCGCTGACCGTGATCTCGCCGCGGGCCTTCGCCGGGGCCGCCAGGCGCCCGTCGGTCACCGACGCGCCGCGGGCGTCCCAGCGCACGTCGTCCGGGTCCACCTGGACCGGCGTCTCGTGGTCGTCCACGCCCTTGGCCACCAGGGTGCGGTGCAGGCCGGGGAAGACGTTGACGTCGCCGTCGGCGGACGCGCCGCCGGGGGCGGCGGAGACCAGCAGGTCGTGCAGGCGGCCGTCACCCGGAGCGACGAACACGCCGACGCCGTTCGGGTTGCTGCGCTCGTGCCCGTCCGAGGGCACGTTGCGCACGGTCACGTCCTGGTCGCCGAGCGCAGCGGCGACCATGGTGGTGGACCCGCCGCCGTCCAGGTTGACGGCGGTCTCGACGCCGAGCCGGACCAGGTCGCGGGCGGCCTTGTCGATGCCCACGCCGCCCTTGCCCGTGCCGCCCGGGCCGTCCCAGGTCGCCAGGACGAGCGTGCGGCCGCCGTCGCGGAAGCCGAGCGCCGTCCGGGGCGCGATCGACGTCTGCAGGCCGTCCACCACGGCGCCGTCGCGCACGATCGTGCCGCCGTGGCCGAGCGCGAACTCCAGGTCGCGCGCGGCGGCGTCGGCCAGCTCGTAGCTGAGCGACACGGGGTCGCCCGGCTGCAGCGCCCGCAGGGCGTCCGCCGCCGCGTCCAGGCCGACCAGGGAGAACGCACCCTCGGGGAGCGTCCCGGAGCCCGCGGGACCCGTACGGGTGACCGAGACGACGGCGCCGTCGTCCACGACGACCTCGGCGATCCGGTCGTTCGCGACGCCCGTGAACCCGCGGTTGCGGCTGTACTCGCCCCACACCCGGGTGTAAGCGACCATCCCGTTCGCCGGCACGCCGCCGCCGTTCGCCGCGTTCACCGACAGGACCTTGTGCGGGACGCCCGCCAGGTCGGCGCTCGCGTCGACCGCGAGGTCCACGAGCTGCGCGATCCCGTCGTGGCTCACGCCGACGTGCGGGCGGGCGCTGATGTCCGAGGTCTTGCGCAGGACGCCGTCCTGCACCTCGCCGCCGAGCGCGGCGTTGCTGTTGCCGATGTCGAAGAACTCGCCGTTCACGCCCGCGACGGCGTCCGCGCGGTTCGCGGCGGCGCTCAGCGGGCCGCCCGACGCGACCGGGCCGGCGGTCAGCAGGTCGGTGCTGACGGCGTCCTGGGCGAGGTCGACGGTGAGGAAGCGGGCGTCGTACCAGCCCTTCTGGTCCACCGCCTTGAGGTGTCGCAGGCTGATGCCGGGGCCGAGGTCCTCGGTCGTGTCGGTCAGGGTGAGCTCGTCGGCGCTGGTTGCCTGGGCGGCGGGCGTGTCCGTGGCGGTTGCGCCGGCGGCGAGCGCGCCGGCGTCGGCTGCCTCGGTGGCGAGCGTGTCGGTGGCGGACTCGTCCGCGTGGGCGACCGAAGGCAGCGCTGTCAGGAGGGTCGCCGCGGCGACCGCCGCGGCCAGGGAGCTGGACCACCGGCGATTCGGGGTCGTAGTACGCATGGGTTTCCTCGTGTGCGGAGGGAGAGGCGGGCGCGGTTCGCGCGCCGTCGCGCCGCCGTCGGACGGCGGTGCACGCACACGATCGATCCGCTCGGCCACGTGCGGATGAACGGGTTTGGGCAGATCGATGAACTTATCCGGGAATCACCCGGTCCCGTCGGTGGGCCCGGAGTGGGCGGAGCTGGGGACGACGGAGCGGAGCTGGGGACGACGGAGCCGGGGACGGCGCGCCCTACGGGTGGCTCGCCGTCACGTCGATGATCTCGTCGAGGCGGTCCAGGGCCGTCTGCAGGTCGCCGATCTTGCTCCGGATGCGGTCGCGTTCGGCGTGCAGCATGGCGCGCTGCTCGGCGTCGGTGTGGCCGGACTCCATGCATGGCAGCAGCTCCGCGATGTTCCGGCTGGTGAGGCCGGCGGCGTACATCTGCTGGAAGAACCGCACGTAGGTCACGCTGCTGGGCGGGTAGAGGCGCTGGCCGGACGGGCTGCGCTGCGCGCTGAGCAGCCCCTGCTGCTCGTAGTAGCGCACCGCGCGCACCGACACGCCCGCGCCGCGCGCGACCTCGCCGATGCGGATCAGCGGCTGGGTGGTCGTGTCCGTCGTGGTCATCTCTCCTCCGGGGGTGTGGTGCTCGGCACTGGATCCAGGCTTGCCTCTGACGTCAGCGTCAGGTTTTAGCGTACCCGGCATGGACATCAAGAACTCAGTAGCCCTCGTCACCGGAGCCAACCGCGGGCTCGGCCGCGCCTTCGCCCAGCGCCTCCTCGACCGGGGCGCACGCAAGGTCTACGCCACCGCCCGCCGGCCCGAGGTCGTGGACCTGCCCGGCGTCGAGGTGCTGCGGCTCGACGTCGCCGACGCCGCGTCCGTGCGCGCTGCCGCCCAGGCCGCGCCCGACGTCACCCTGCTGGTCAACAACGCGGGCATCACGACGGGCACCGACCTGGTGACCGGCTCGCTCGACACCGTGCGGCTGGAGCTGGAGACCAACCTGTTCGGCAGCCTCGCGACGATCCGGGAGCTCGCTCCGGCGCTCGCGGCCAACGGCGGGGGAGCGATCGTCAACGTCCTGTCGGCCATGTCGTGGTTCGGGGTCAACGGGGCGAACTCCTACCACCTGGCCAAGGGCGCCGCGTGGGCCATGACCAACGGCGTGCGCCTGGAGCTGGCCGGGCAGGGCACCCTCGTGACGGCGGTGCACCTGGGCCTGGCCGACACCGACATGTCCGCGGGCTGGCCGGTCGAGAAGATCGCGCCGTCCGCCCTGGCCGACGCCGCGCTCGACGGCGTGGAGGCCGGCGCCACCGAGGTGCTGGCCGACCAGTGGAGCCGCGACGTCAAGGCCCGCCTCGCCCTGACCCCGGCGGAGCGCGACGCCGAGATGGCCCGCGCCCTGGCCACGTTGACGGCCGGAACGCCGTCCTGACGGCCGGGCCGCGCGGCCTGACGGCGGGGCCGCGCGGCTTGTCCGCTTCGAGAACGCGATCAGGCATGAATCTGGCGGGCGTTGTCAATCGGTTAGTGCAACGTCATGCGGCTTGTTCGAAGAGTTGCTTGAGTCGCTGTGCGGGGGTGTCGAGGTCGAGAGTGGGTCGTGGTCGTGCGTTGAGCATGGCCGCGACCCGCTTCAGTTCCTCGGGGCTCCAGCCGGACAGGTCGGTGCCCTTGGCGAACCAGTGCCGCAGCAGCCGGTTGGTGTTCTCGTTCGAGCCGCGCTGCCAGGGCGAGTGCGGGTCGGCGAAGTAGACAGGCATGCGCAGGTCGAGCTGGATGTCGTCATACCGGGCCAGCTCGCTGCCGCGGTCCCAGGTCAGCGACCGACGCAGATGCGCCGGCAGATCACTCATCGCGGCGATCATCGCGGTCGCGACGGTGGTCGCGGTGTGGTCACCGGGTAGGTGCAAAAGGATCGTGTACCGGGTGGTGCGCTCGACCAGGGTCCCGATCGCGGACGTGCCACCGGTGCCGAGGATCAGGTCGCCCTCCCAGTGCCCGGGCACGGCCCGGTCAGCGACCTCGGGCGGCCGCTGGGAGATACGCAGGACGTCGTTGAACTTCCCGCGCCGCTCCACCCGGTCACGGGGCTTACGTGCCGAGCGCTTCGTGGACAGCTGCTGGTGCAGGTTCGCGCGCAGGGCCCCGCGGGCCTGGACATACAGCGACTGGTAGATCGTCTCGTGGCTCACCCACTGGCTCCGGTCCTCGGGGTTGTCCCTGCGCAGTATTGACGCGATCAACCCCGGGGACCAGCCCTGGTCCATCCACTCCGTCACCCGGGCGCCCAGCACCGGATCGGCGAGCTTGAACCGTTTGGGCCGCGCTGCCCGGCCCATCGCGCGGCTGTCCGCGACCAGCGCGTTGTAGTCCCCCGACACGGCCCGGTGACGGGCCAGCTCCCGGCTGACCGTGGACCGGGCCCGCCCGATCCGCTCCGCGATCTGCGCCTGGGACAGGCCGGTATCCAGACCCCGCTGGATCTCGTTACGGTCCTCCAGCATCAGCCGGTGACCCGGCCCGCGCGGACGTCCCGCACGGGCCGGCCGCGGCAGACCACCACGAGGTCCTCGTACTACCTGCATCCCGCCAGCCTGAGACCACCACCGGGCCGCCGTCAGAGACGACACGCCCACAGCATTCGCAGCGCTCTCCCGCGACCCGCCCGCAGCGATCCACTCCACCACCCGCCGCCGAACCTCGACCGGCCACCGCACACCCCTCGACACCATCAACAATCCCTCCGATCAGCGTTGTTGCACTGACCGTATGAATCCACCGCGCGAAACCCAAGCCTGATCGCATTCTGGAAGCGGACCTGTCACTCCTCGCCGTACCGTCAGGGCGCGACGGCGGCCCGCCGGCTGCCGAGCCACGTGGCGATGCCGAGGGCCAGCGCCAGGGTGGCGCCGACGGCCGGGACGAGCAGCGCGCGCTGGTAGTCGGCTGCGCCGGCCGCCGCGTCGTGCCCGTTGACGAGCGCTATCGTCGCGGCCGTGACGCCCAGCGCCGCGCCGAACTGGAACGCGGTGTAGACGACGCCGCCGGCCACGCCGTGCTCGGACTCGGCGAGACCCGCCGTGGCCGCGCCCGCCAACGGCCCGTACACCAGGGCGAACATCACCGCGATGAGCAGCAGCGACGGCAGAAGGTCGAGGTACCCCCAGGTCCCGTCGAGGCGCAGCGCCAGGGCGAACGCCAGCACGCCGGCCAGCACCCCGCCCACCACCACGGGGACGTTCCCGAACCGCTTGACGAGCCGGTGGGTGAACAGCGGCGCGAGGATCATGTCGGCGCCCATGACGGCGAACGCCAGCCCCGTCGCGACGGGCGACCACCCGCGGAACTCCTGCAGGTAGAGCGTGATCAGGAACTGGAACGCGAAGAACGCGCCGATGACTAGCAGCCCCGCGAGGCTGGCGCGCAGCAGGAGCCCTTCGCGCAGCACCGCGAGGCGCAGCAGCGGGTCGGCGGCCCGGCGCTCGATCAGGACGAACGCGCCGACCAGCACCGCGGCGGTGACGAACGAGGCCGCCCCGCCGACGACGTCCCCGCCCTCGCCGAGCGCCACCACGCCGTAGATGAGGGCGACCATCGCCGACGTCAGCGTGATCGCGCCGCCGACGTCGAACCCGCCGCCGGTGAGCTCCTCGCGCCGGTCCGGCCGGATGAGCAGCCGCCCGGCGACCCAGAGCACGGTGCCCACGATCACGGGAGCGAAGAACACCCAGCGCCAGCCGGCGTCGGTGAGGAAGCCGCCGGCCACCACGCCGAGCGTGAACCCGCCGGCTCCGATCGCCCCGTAGATCGCCAGCGCCCGGTCGCGCAGCGGGCCCTCGGGGAAGCTGGTGGTCAGGAGGCTGAAGCCCGCCGGCGTCATGAATCCCGCCGTCGCGCCCGTGACGAACCGGGCCACGACCAGCACCCAGGCGTCGTCGGCGAGGCCGCCCAGGCCGGAGAACACGACGAACACCGCGAGGGCCACCAGGAAGGTCCTGCGGCGACCCGCGAGGTCGGCCGTGCGGCCGCCGAGGATCATGAACCCGCCGTAGGCGAGTACGTAGGCGCTGATCACCCAGTGCGCGTCGGCGGTCGCCAGGCCGATGTCGTCGGCGATGGCCGGCACCGCGACGTTGAGCATCGCGATGTCGATGCCCTCCAGGAAGAGCGCGCCGCAGACGACGGCCAGCACTCCCCAGCCCGTGCGCGTCGTGGTGGCCGCCGGTGGTGCGACCGCTCTGGTGTCCGTCACAACGGTCTCCTCGCTCAGAATCTCGCATGGTTACCACTTGTAACCATGACGATCGTTGGGCACGATCGACGGATGGCACAAGAAGGCACTTTGTCGTCACCCGGTTCCCTGGAGGGAACCATCGCGGAGCTGGCCGGCTGCCGGGTGGACCGCGACCCCTTTCAGTGGGACGTCCGCGAGGACTGCCAGGTGCGGCAGATCCTGGACCGCATCGCCGACAAGTGGTCGCTGCTGGTGATCGCGCTGCTGGACGAGCGGAAGCTCCGGTTCGGCGAGCTGAGCCGGGAGATCGACGGGATCAGCAAGCGGATGCTGACCGTGACGCTGCGCAACCTCGAGCGCGACGGCCTGGTGCTGCGCACCGTCTACGCCGAGGTCCCGCCGCGCGTGGAGTACGAGCTCACCACGCTGGGCCGCACCTTGCTGGCGACGACGCAGGCCCTGGTGAGCTGGACCGAGGAGCACCAGGACCAGATCGCCGAGGCTCGCGAGGCGTTCGAGGCGGCGAACAGCGGGATCTGAGGCGGTGGGGCCTTGGTGAGGCGTCCATCGCTCATTCGGGGGGCGCCAGCCAGGCTGAACTTCGTTCGGCTGGGGACTGGGTTTGCTGGCTGTGCCGGATCGTTCAGCCCAGCCGAACTAGACGAGGCGGGGCTGAACGAAGTTCAGCGGCTCCGGCCGGGCGTCCTGGGGCGGCTTTGCCGGCGGGGCCGCCCCAGGACGTGCGGGTCAGATCTGCTCCCACGGGATCGCGGCCAGGCGGTCGGCGACGCCGGCCAGGAACGGCCCGGCGTCGGGCAGCACGACGTCGTCGATCGACGCGACCGCGACCACGCCCAACGAGTTGACGAGGAACGCCCCCGCGAACCCCGCGACGTCCGCCAGCGCGACCGGTCTGCTGGCCGACGGCGTCGTGGCCTCGACCAGGCGCATGACGGTGCCGTGCAGGTGGGGAGCGTCCGGCCAGACGACGGCGCCGTCGGCCGCGAAGAAGCCGATGTTGGCGGTCGAGGACTCGGCGACGGCGCCGTCCGGCGTGGTGAGCAGCGCGTCGTCGTACCCGTCGAGCCGGACCCGCCGCGCCCACTCGAGCTGCGCGAAGCTGCCCAGGTGCTTGAGGTGGGCGAACGGGCGCAGGTAGGGGACCGAGCGCAGCCGCTGCGGTGCGGCGGGCGGGTGGTGCGGCTCGTCCACGGAGACGACGACGTGCTCGGCGTCCCGGAGGATCACCCGCACGGAGGCGTCGGGCGTGCCGGCCAGGGCGTGCCGCACCAGGTCACGGACCCGCTCGCCGGGCAGCGGCCGCCCGAACAGCTCGCGGTGCGCCGCGTCGAGCCGGTCGAGGTGGTTGCCGAGGCCCTGGACGCCGCCGTCGCGCACCTGCATGGCCGTGAAGTGGCCGTAGGTGCTGAACAGCTCGGTCGCCGCCGCCGGGCGGCCGTCGGTCTCGATGCGCACGCTCGGACCTTAGCGCCCGCCGCCGGACCGGGCGGCACCGACGAGGGCGACGGTGGTCAGGATGCTTCCTCTCGGACCCCATGGAACGCTTCCGCGACCCCGGGGTGGGAGGCCCGGGCAGGCCCCCTCACTCGCCCTGCTGGACGACGAGCCCTGCTGGACGACGAGCCCTGCTGGACGACGAGGCCGGCTGGGAGACGTCGGCCAGGACGCCGTCCGCGGCGCGGTGTCCGGCGGTTCCGCCGACGCCGGGGGCGAGCAGCGACTAGTCGCGCGCCCTCTCCGGGGCCAGTGACGACCGGAGCGTGTCGACGACGGCGTTCAGGCAGGCGGCGAAGGTCTCGCCGTCCGCCCGGATCCAGCGCTCGAAGGCGTGCTGGACGGCGATCGACCCGACCTGTGCCACGAGGGTGGCCGTGCCCGGGTCGACGCCGCGCTGCCGCAGGGCGTCGTCGAGCGCGGCGGTGACCGCGGCTGACTTGGTGCGTTCGCGCTCCTGGAGCTCGGCGCTGGCGTCGATCACGACCCGCCGCCGGGCGGCGTTGGCGCGGTCGATGCCGGCCGCGACCTCGGCGCCGACGTCGTACAGGGCCTCCAGCACCGCCGCGAGCGGGGATGCGGCCGGGTCCGCGGCGAGCACGGCCTGCGCGGCGGCCGCGGGTAGCCGCTCCGAGCCGGCGAACAGCACCTCGCGCTTGTCCGGGAAGTAGCGGAAGTAGGTGCGGCGCGTGAGCCCCGCGCGCTCGGCGATGTCGGTGACGGTCACATTGTCGTAACCGCGCTCCAGGTACAGCTCGAGCGCGGCCTTCGTCAGGCGTTCCTGCGCCCCCGGATCCCATCTCGCCACCGCCCGATCATACCAAGCGTGATGTCTCACCGTGTCATCAGTGCTAGCCTCTGTGATGACTCACAGTGTCATCACAGGGTTGCCCGGCTGCGGCCGGGCCGGACGAGCGGGGAGATTCTCATGGAACGGAACGGTCGATCGGACGAGGTGTGGATCCTCGGCGCCACCGGACGCACGGGCCGCGCGGTGGCCGCGCGCCTCCTGGCGGACGGCGTGCCGCCGGTGCTGGTGGGCCGGGACGGCGAGCGGCTGCGCCGGGTGGGCCGGGAGCTCGGGGCGGGCGCGGACGTGAAGGTGGTCGTCGCCGACACGGCGGAGGCGATAGCCGCCGAGATCGCGCGGCGGCGGCCCGCCGTCGTCGTCAACACGATCGGCGACTTCGCCGCCACGGGGCTGTCGATCGCGCGCGCCTGCCTGCCGGGAGGGCACTACGTGGACCTGGCCGCGGACCTCGGCGCCATGTCCCAGCTCGTGGCCCTCCACCAGGAGGCGGTGGACGCCGGCAGCACCCTGGTCACCGGCGCCGGGTTCGGCGTGCTGGGCACCGAGGCGGTCGTGGCCAAGCTGTGCGAGGGCCGCCCGACACCGAGCCGCGTCCGGGTCGACGCCCTGGCCTCCGTGGCGATCGAGGCCGGCACGCTCGGGACGGCCCTGGCCGCCAGCATGGTCGACGTCCTCACCACGGGCGGACGCCGGTACGACGGCGGCGGCCTGGTCCGCAGCAGGCTCGGCGCTGGCCCACGCCACCTCACGCTGCCCGACGGCGAGACCGCGCGGAGCGCCGAGGTGCCCTCGGGAGAGCTCTACGCCGCACACCTCGCGAGCGGTGCGCCGTCGGTGACCGCGACGTCGCTGCTCATCCCCGCCTCGCCCGCCGTCCGCGCCGTGCTGCCCGTGCTCGGGGCGCTGCTGTCCGTTGCCGCCGTGCGACGCCTCGCCGTCGGCCGGCTCGCGCGCGTGCGTTTCAAGGCTGCGCCCCGCCCTCGCGAGCACACGTGGGGGCACGCGGTTGTCACCTGGCCGGACGGCACCGAGCGGGAGGGCTGGCTCCGCGCCGACGAGGCCATGGACTTCACGGCGGGTGTCGCCGCCGGCGCGGCGGAGCGCCTCGCCCGGGGCGAGGGCAAGCCGGGTGCCTACACCCCGGCGGGGGTGTTCGGGGCGGAGCTTGCCGTTGACGCCGGGGGAGCGTTTCTGCTCGACGGCTGAGCTGCTCGGTTCGGGGTGGTCGCCTGACCTGGCCGGATAGCCTCAGGCCATGAGCCGGGGTGTGCTGTACGTGGTGGTGACCACGATCAGCCTTGCGTCCGCGGCGCCACCGCCACTGCCGACGCAAGGCTGATCGTGGATACCCTGCTTACCGGAGGTTGAATACCTTGCGGCACCTGCCGCACCGGATGAGGCCGGGGGTGTAGCCACCGATCACGAACTTGGTGCGGCAGTGGGGGCACGTGACGGTGTAGCCGAGTCGACGGCGTTTCATTGTTGCTCCTAACTGGGCTTAGTGACCGGTGGCGCGGTTGCGCCACCGGCTTCGATCACTTCTCGTTCCTTACGCCCTTGTGTTGGCGCGGGCTGCCGTTGAGGATCCGACCGGTCGCGGTGTCGCGCTTGTACCAGGTCGCTCCGCGCTTGAACTCGCTGCGGCCCCTGACCGCTCCCACGCGGTATCCCCTACCCGTGTTCTTGGCCATCTGTAATCACCCCCTCTGCCACTAGGCGGCTGCACGGTCACCACGCACTCGCAACTGGTGTAGGGTCACGAGTCCTTGCGTCCGTGCAACCGGACGTCTACTGTCGAATCGAAGATACGACAACGATTCGACATGTGCAACTGAATGCAGACATCGAACTAGGGGTGGTCGGGATGGCAGAGCGTGGTTCGTTCGATGGGGTGGCCTTCTTCGCGGCGCTCGACGGTGTGCGGGAGGCCCGCAACCTCAATTGGAAGCAAGTGGCCCAAGGAGCGGCTGTGAGCCCGTCAACGTTGACCCGCCTAGCGCAGGGCAAGCGCCCTGACGTCGACAGCCTTGCGGCGCTCGTAGACTGGGCAGGGTTGAGCGCGGACGACTTCGTCGTTCGGGTCCATGGCGAAGCGCAAGACGAGCCCTTGGCGATGATCTCCACCTACTTGCGTGCGGACAAGTCGCTGTCTCCGAAGGTGGCTGAGGCCCTTGAGGATGTACTCCAGGCTACGTACAAGGTGCTCAAGGACACATAGATGGCCCTTCCGCGTGGATTTACTACATTTGCAGAAGCTGAGGCAGAGCGAATCCGCCGCGAACTTGGCATCGGTCTCTTCGTCAGGATGGACCCTCACGCGCTGGCGGAGCTGCTCGAGATCCCCGTGATGGCTCTGAGCAACCTACGCGAGCGAATGCGCGGAGACCATCGACTGGAAGCGAGCATCGACCTGTTGCTTGGGGGCGGCGGAGGCCAGTTCTCTGCGGCGACAGTGTTCCTCCAGAGCCGCCGGGTAATCGTCCACAACGACTCCCACAGCCCTGGCCGGCAGGTCTCCAACCTCTGCCACGAGATCGCCCACGGCCTACTCCTGCATACGCCACGACCCGCCCTCGACGGCCGGGGCTGTCGCGACTGGGACGACCAGATTGAAGGCGAAGCCGACTACCTGGCGAGCACCATCATCATCCCGGGCAAGGCGGCCCGTGGAGCTGCGCAACGCGGGCTGACGGACGACCAGATCGCCGCGCAATACGGCTGCAGTATCCAGATGGCTCGCCGACGCGTGAACCAGTCCGGTGCCAGACGCCTGCGGAGACGGAGTGCCTAAAACCAGATCCGTTGTGGCCTGTTCACGCGACACCAGCCCTTCTACAAGGTCTCTATGGCCTGTCGGTCGCGCTCACCGTCCGAAGCGCTGGCGCGTCAGATCTTCACGCGCCTGTTCTCGTCAAACGCCGACGCCCATCTCGCCCGACTGATGGGCTGAGAAGAAGAACAGGGACAGCCCCAACTCCGACCGGCTACTACCGCCGCACCGCGCTCGTGGCCAGCGTGACGAACTGCATCGTGAAGCTCCCGCCGAGCCGGTCGATGGCCGCCCCAACGGCGTTCAGGATCCCCGCGAGCGGCTCGGGCCCGACCCGGGTGAGCCCACCCGTCGTCGGCAGCAGCGCCAGCCACTCCTCGCGGGTATAGGGCCGTTCCCACTCGTGCTGCCACTGCTCGGGCTCGTCGAACCGCCCGGACGCCCGGAGGCTGTCAGCGATCCTGGCGTATCCCGCCTGGTAGACCTCGACCGGGCGGCGGGCCGGCTGGTCGCCGAAGGGCGAGTCCGGTACCGCCCGCCGGAACGCGGCGGTGAACGTCTCCGCGACCGGGGCGGGCGGCTCGAACACATGCCCGAAGATCGCGAGCCGCCCCGCCGGCCGCAGCACGTCGGCGGCCTTGACCGGTCCGGCCACCGGGTCCACCCAGTGCCACGACTGGGCGGCGACCACGGCGTCATAGGTACGACCGCGGGCGGCCCAGTCCTCGAAGGTCGCCACCTCCGTGGGCACGCCGTGCGCCCGGGCGTAGTCGGCCATCCGCGCATCGGGCTCGACGCCGAGCACCGTGCAGCCCGCGGCCTGGAGCTGCCGGGCGGCGATGCCCGTCCCGCAGCCGACGTCGAGCACGTCCCGCCCGGGGCTCCCCGCGACGATCCGCGTCAGCAGCGCGTCGGGATAGCGCGGCCGGGACCGGTCGTAGCCTGCGGCGTCGGTGCCGAACGACTCGGCCATCTGTCGCGCCGTGTGGATCTCGGGGGTCGGTCGGTTGGGAGTATCGGGCGGTAAAGTGGGCATGCGGTCACCTTAGTGGGCGTGTGCCCACTCGCCAAGGGCGCGCCAGAGAAACGCGAGAGGATCAGTGCATGCCCACCGGAGTCCACCTGCGTGATCCGCGCAGGCAGTTGTTCGACGCCGCCGAGCGCCTCCTGCTCAGGGACGGCCCGGTCGCGCTCACCAGCCGCGCCGTCACCGACGAGGCCGGCTGCGCCAAGGGCGTGCTCCACCGGCACTTCGCGGACTTCGACGCCTTTCTCGCCGACCTGGTGCTCGACAGCGCCGCGCGGCTCGAGGAGCAGGCGGCCACGCTGCGCGAGTCGGCCGGTCAGGGCACGGTCACCGGGAACCTGACCGCGGCCCTGACCACCTTGTTCGGGCCGGTGCCGGTGGCGATCATCCCGCTGATCACGTTCCGCGACGAGCTGCGCGCCCGCCTGCGGCAGGCCACGCCAGGGGGCGGCGTGGCGATCCTCGGCCACGTCACCACGGCGATCTCCGCCTACCTGGCCGACGAGCGCGACCTCGGCCGCATCGCCGCCGACGCCGACCTGGGGTCGGTCACCCTCTCCCTCGTCGGCGGCGGCCACCTGCTCTCGGCGGACCGCGACCCCGGCCCGCCGTCGGCGGACGCGGTCGAGCGACTCGTGACGGCCGCGCTCGCCGGCGTGACACCCAGCGCCTGACCCCTCGACGGAACAGCACCAGGGCTTCTCGCTGGCCGGCCTGGGTGCCGTCGTCGAGGGTGACCTCGACCTCGTACTTGCTCTCCTCGTCGTCGACCTCGGCCCGAGCCCGAGCCCGAGCAGAGCGCGTGGCCCACGCCGCGTCTGCGACGTGGACCACGCTGTGGAGGGGTTTCCTAGTTGTCCTTGCGCGGCAGGCGCGACGTCACCGGACGAGGCTGTTCTGCATCGCGAAGACGTCGCCGTAGGTGCCGTCGGCCTCGGCGAAGCGCTGCCGCTTGACCCGCTCGACGAGAACCTGGTTCGCGTCGGGCCGGAAGGTGAGCAGGCCCATGACCTCGTCTGCGAACTCGTCGAGCGGCATGGCGCGTTCGTTGTTCTCGCTGCCCGGCCAGAGCGAGGTCCGGGTCAGCGGCGGCACGACCTCGATCACCTGGACCGAGGTGTCGCTCAGCTGCTCGCGCAGGCTCTCCGTGTAGGAGTGGATGGCCGCCTTGGAGGCGCCGTAGGACGGCGTGGCCGCCAGCGGGACGTAGGCCAGGCCGGAGGTCACGGTGAGGATCGCCGCGTCCGGCTGACCCGTCAGGAACGGGGCGAACCGGTGCACGAGCCGGATCGGGCCGAGCACGTTCGTGGCGATCGTCCGCTCGGCCACGTCGAGCGACGCCGGGTCGAGCACCCGCTCTGCGACCATGATCCCCGCCATGGCCACCACGACGTTGAGCTCGGGGTGCTTGCCGGTCACGGTCTCGTAGAGCGCGCGGATCGACTCGGGGTCGGTGATGTCGACCACCTCGCCCTCGATCCCCGGGTGCTCCTCGGCGATCCGGTCGAGCTGGTCCCGGCGTCGTCCGGCGACGATGACCTTGTTGCCGGCCTCGTGCAGGCGCGTCGCGAGAGCGAGGCCTATGCCGGAGGTGCCGCCGGCCATGAGGATGGTGTTGCCGCTGATGTTCATGCTGATCTCTTCCTTCGGGGTTTCGACCGTGGCGTTGCGGTCAGGTTTGGGGATGGTCCGGGTCGGTGCGGTCACGGCCGGGCGTCGAGCTCCAGCCGGAGGATCCGGTCGTCGCCTGGGCGCGGCTCGGTGCCGCCCCAGGTCGCGCCGTCCGTGTTGGAGGTGATGAGCCACAGCGCGCCGTCCGGGGCCACCTCGACGGTGCGGATGCGGCCGAGCTCGCCGGTGTAGTGCGCTATCGGGTCCCCGGCTGCTTCGGGGCCGTCGACGGGTAGCTGCCAGAGGCGCTGCCCGCCCAGCGCGCCCATCCACAGCGAGCCCTGCGCGTAGGCGATGCCCGACGGCGAGGCGTCGTCCGGGTGGATGGTGAAGATGGGCGGCTCGCCGGTGTCCCCTGCGATGCCCTCGGTCTCCGGCCAGCCGTAGTCGAGGCCCGGACGCAGCACGTTGACCTCGTCCCAGGTCCGGTGGCCGAGCTCGGAGGCGTACATCGTCCCGTCCGGGCCGAACGTGATGCCCTGGACGTTGCGGTGGCCGCTGGAGTAGATCGGCGAGTCGTCGTCGGGGTTGTCCGCCGGGATCGAGCCGTCGAGCGCGATCCGCAGGATCTTGCCGTTCAACGAGTCGTCGTCGGCCGCGTTCTCCGGGAGGAACGCGTCGCCCGTGCCGATCCACAGGTTGCCGTCGGGGCCGATCCGCAGGCGCCCGCCGTGGTGCCGGTCGGCGGTCTGGATGCCGTCGAGCAGTACCCGGGCGACGTCGAGCGAGCCGAAGTCGTCCGCGATCTCCAGGGCGACCACGCGGTTGGTCGGCGAGCCGGAGGCGTAGGCGTACACGGTGCGGTCCGTGGCGAAGTCCGGCGAGGCGGCCAGGCCGAGCAGCCCGCCCTCCGAGCTGGTCTCCACGTCCGGGACCACGCCGACCACCTCCGGCGTGCCGCCGTCGGCGGGGATGTGCAGCACCTGGGCCGACAGCCGCTCGGCGACCAGCGCCGAGCCGTCCGGCAGGAACGTCAGCCCCCACGGGGCCTCCAGCCCTGTGGTGAGCTCGGTCAGCTCGCCTGGGCCCGACGTCGTTGCCTCCGTGGGCGCCGACTCGGTGGCCGACTCGGTGGCCGCCGACTCGGTCGTCCGGCCAGCACTGTCCGGGTCGGACGCCGGTGCGGTGCACCCGGCGGCCATGAGCACTGCCGCGGACACGGCGGCGGCCCTGGTCACCAGGGTGGTGCGGGTCGCGTTGAGCACTGCGGCTCCTTTCGTCGGTCTGTTATCGCTGATAACACTATGCGCGTTACCGCCACTATGCAAGCGCTGATACCGGATCGGCGTTATCGTTGATAAATGAGCGAACCCACGAGCACCAGACGAAAGATCCTCGACGCCGCGGCGCAGCTCCTGGAGGAGCACGGGCGCGAGGGCGTCACCACGCGCGCCGTCAGCCAGGCCGCCGGGGTCCAGGCGCCGACCATCTACCGGCAGTTCACCGACATGAACGGCCTGCTCGAGGCGGTCGCCGCCGACGGTTTCGACACGTACCTCGCCGGGAAGCGCGCCATCGCCCTCACCAGCGACCCGGTGCAGGACCTGCGCTCCGGCTGGGACCTCCACGTCGAGTTCGGGCTGGCCCACCCCGCCCACTACCTGCTCATGTTCGGCCGGCCGACCCTCGGCGAGCCGTCGCCGGCGGTCCAGCGCTCGATCGACCGGCTGCGCATGCTGATCGAGCGGATCGCCGAGGCGGGCCGGCTGACCGTCACCGCGAAGACCGCTGAGGAGATGGTCCACTCCGCCGGGACGGGCCTCACGCTCCACCTCATCCGGGTGCACCCCGACGACCGCGACCCCGCGCTGTCCCGTCGTCTGCGCGAGGCGGTGCTGAACGCCATCACCGGGGACGCCCCGCCCGAGGTATCCGGCTACACGCAGCACGCGACGGCGCTCAAGGCCGCCCTGGGCCAGGTGGACGGACTCCTGAGCGGCGGAGAGCGCGCGCTGCTCGGCGAGCTCCTCGACCGGCTCGGCGATGCGCGGGAGTGAGCCAGCACGAACAGGCCGGGGCCGTGCGGGATCGGTAGCCATCGTACGGCCCAGCGAGGTATTTCTGAGAATGATTCCCGGACCGTTGGAATCCGCAAGAGTTCTGCTCGAATCGGCAGCGGCGAACCGGAATCTCGAACTTATCGTGGGTTGGTGACCCGGCACAGGGCCACCTGGCAAAGGCGCCAGAGGATCACCACATCGGTTCGTCAGGCAGGAGCTGTGAGATGGCTACCCAGATGAAGGCCGCGGTTGTGCAGGGAGTGAACGCCAAGTGGGAGCTGGAGGACCGGGACCGGCCCGAGCCGGGCCCCAACCAGGTGCTGGTGCGGGTGCGTGCGTGCGCGCTCTGCGGCACCGACGCGTGGATAGCGCAGGGTGTGATCTCGTTCCGGGATTTCCCCCAGGTGCTCGGACACGAAGGAGTCGGTGAGGTGGTCGCCGTCGGCGACGGCGTCACCGGACGCAAGGTGGGCGACCGGGTCGGGATCCCGATGATGCAGAAGCGTTGTGGCTCCTGCGACTTCTGCCGGGAGGAGCACCCGAACAGCTTCGTCACGGCGTCGAACTGCGCCGCCCCGACGCTCACGGGCGTCAACGTCGACGGCGCCCACGCCGAGTACATGGTCACCGACGTGGGCGGCACGGTCCTGCTGCCCGAGGGGATCTCGTACGAGGCCGCCGCGCCCACGGTCTGCGCGGGGTTCACGGTGTGGGCAGGCATCCGCCGTGCCGACCCCAAGCCGGGCGCCCGGGTCGCCGTGGTGGGCATCGGCGGTCTGGGCCACTTCGCGATCCAGTTCGCGAAGGCGGCCGGCTACCACGTCACGGCGGTCACCCACACGCCCGCCAAGGCGGGCCTCGCCCGCGAACTGGGCGCCGACGACGTCGTGTCCGACGGCGTCGGCCTCAAGGAGGCGGGCGGCGCGGACGTGCTGCTGCACACGAGCAGCTCGCACAGCTCGGTCGCCCGCGCGATGGAGGGGCTGCGGCCGTGGGGCACCGTCGTCCTGATGGGGATCGCCACCGACGAGCTGACCATCCCCGCCGGGCCGCTGACGTTCCACAGCCACCGCATCATCGGCTCGGCCCACAACGGCATGGAGTACCTCGCCGAGGCGCTCGACATCGTGGCCAGCGGCAGGGTGACGCCGATGGTCGAGGTGTTCCCCAAGGAGCAGATCGCCGAGGCCTACGACCGGCTGGTGTCGGGCGACCTCCGCTTCAAGGCGGTCGTCACGTACTGACGGTCGTCACGTACTGACGGTCGCGCGCTGAGGGGCCTGCGCGGGCTGAGGGACCCGCGGGGGCGTAGCCCCGCCGGGAGGCGGGACGGCCGGGACCGCCCGAGGGCGGGACCGGCCGTCCCACCGTTCGAGGGAGGGCCGCCCTACCGCTCGGGGAGCTCCCGCACGAGGACGTCCTGGGTGGTCGCCTCGTCGACCCGCATCGCGACGACGTCCCGCTGGGCCTCCGCGTAGCGGCGGGGCGTCACCCCGAAGAAGCGCCGGAACTCGTTGATGAAGTGGGACGGGCTCGAGTAGCCCACACGGCGCGCGACCTCCGTGACGTTGAGCTGCTCCTGGAGCAGGAGGGTCGCGGCCCGGTCCAGCCGCATCCGCTTGAGGAACTGGTACGGCCCCGTGCCCGTCGTCTCGGCGAACAGTGCCGTGAGCGCCGACGGGCTCATCCGGACGTGCTCCGCCAGGTCCGCGACGGTCAGCGGGTCGGCGAGGTTCTCCCGGAGGTACTGGACGACCTCGGAGAGCGGGTCGTTCCTGCGCTCGTGCGCTGCGGCCTGCAGCAGGCGGGAGACCTGCTCCGCCCGCAGGAGGCGGTACGTGATCTCGTGGAGGTACATCGGCGCGAGCACGCGCCGGTCCGGGACCGTGGCGAGGGAGCGCAGGAAGCGGACGACGGAGCCCACGAAGTACTCGTGGAACGGCGAGACGTAGGCGACCGGCGCGGCGGGTGACGACACCCTGCCGCCCGCGGGAGGCCGGCGGTCGGGGATGTCCGCGGCGACCAGACGAACCACCGACGGGTCGATCTGGAGCACGAAGGACAGGTAGGGCGTGTCCGGCGTGGCCTCGAGGATCTCGGTCTCGAACCGCATCCCGCGGGTGAACAGCAGATAGTGGAACGGGTCGCAGACGTACTCCTCCCCGCACACGCTGAACCGTTTGCGGCCCTGGACCACGCAGCACAGCGCCAGCGACCCGACCTCCGACCACTGGGACCGTTGCGGGTTGTCGAAGCGGTAGGCGGTGAGCCCGGGCCACTCGGTGGCGTTCGGTCCCTCGTCCGGCGTCCGCGCGAGGATCTCGGCGACCAGGTCGCTGCCCGTCTGGCGTTCCTCCAGGGGCAGCCCGACCCGGGACGTCTCGGCGTCCTGGGCCGGGCCAGGGCAGCGCGACGGGGTGGCGCCGGATGCGTCGCGCGCATCGGGCACATCGTCGGTGACCATGGTGCCTCCACGTGTTGGCAGGGCGTCGGCTGCTTGCGGCCGGCACGTCCACGTCGGTAGTGGTCCCCCGGGTGCCGGTGGTGGTGTGCACGGCCGAGGCCTGAGCCGGACGCTAGGTGAGGCCACCCGGTCCGATCGCCCCGGTCGGTGCATTGCGATAGAAATCTGGTGAAACCCGAGACGTGCGCCTCGGGCTCCGAGAGACCAGGTCAGCCCATCCGGAACGGGTCGCGCGTCTGGCCGGTCAGCTCCACGAACACCGACTTCGACTCGGTGTAGTCGTTGATCGCCTCCATGCCGTTCTCGCGCCCCACACCGCTCTGCTTGAACCCGCCGAACGGCATGCCCGGGCCGACCACGCGGTAGTCGTTGATCCAGACCGACCCCGCGCGGACCTGCGCGGCCACGCGGTGCGCGCGGTGGACGTCCTTGGTCCAGACCGACCCGCCGAGCCCGTACCGGGTGTCGTTGGCGAGCCGGACCGCCTCGTCCTCGTCGGAGAAGGCATAGACGGACAGGACGGGCCCGAAGATCTCCTCCTGCACCACCGTCGCCTCCGGCGTGACGCCGGTGATCACCGTGGGCTGCACGAAGTAGGAGCCGAGGTCGCTGGCGGGCGCGCCGCCGCAGGCGAACTGGCCGCCTTCCACCTCGGCCTGCTGGAGGTAGCCGAGCACCTTCTCGTACTGCGGCGCGTTTGCCAGCGGTCCCATCTCCGTCTCCGGGTCCATCGGGTCGCCGAGCTTGATGGACCGGGCCCGCTTGGCGATGCGCGTCACGAGCTCGTCGTGCACGGACTCGTGCACGATCAGCCGGGAGCCGGCCATGCAGGTCTGCCCGGTCGCCGCGAAGACGCCCGAGACGACGCCGTTCGCCGCGGCGTCGAGGTCGGCGTCGGGGAAGACGACCTGGGCGCTCTTTCCGCCGAGCTCGAGGGTCGCCCGGTTCACGTTCCGCAGGGCGGCCTGCGCGACCTTGATGCCGGTGGCGGTCGAGCCCGTGAAGGCGACCTTGTCGATGCCGGCGTGGCCGGCGAGCGCCTCGCCCGTGCTCCGGCTCCATCCGGCGACGGCGTTGAGCACGCCGGCGGGCAGCCCGGCCTCGAACAGCACCCGCGCGAACGCCAGGGTGGACGCCGGCGCGTGCTCCGACGGCTTGACCACGCAGGTGTTGCCCGCCGCGAGGAGCGGCGCCAGCTTGAAGGTCAGGAGCAGGAGCGGCGAGTTCCACGGGGTGATCGCGCCGACGACGCCCAGCGGCTCGCGCACCGTGAAGCCGAAGTACTTGCCCGGCTTGAGCTGCGGGACGGTACGGCCCTCGATCTTGTCCGCCAGACCCGCGAAGTAGTGGTAGTACTCGGGCAGCGTCTCCATCTGGGCGCGCATCTCGCGCAGCAGCTTCCCGTTGTCGCGCACCTCGAGCCGGGCCAGGTAGTCGATGTTGTCGGCGAGGCCGTCGGCCACCTTGCGCAGGACGGCGGCGCGCTCGTGCCCGGGCATCCGCCCCCACCCGTCGTCGAAGGCCCGGCGTGCGGAGGCGACGGCGCGGTCGATGTCCGCGGGGCCGCCGTCCGCCACCTGGGCCCATGGCCGGCCGGTGTAGGGGTTGAGGGACTCGAAGGTCTCGCCGGACGACGAGTCGACGACGCGCCCGTCGATGAACAGGCCGAACCTCTCCAGGTTCTCCGAGCCGGTCTCTGGTTCCGTGTGCTGCGTTTCCGTGGTCATGTGGACCGCTTCCTTTCGGGACTGTGCTTCCTGTGGCTGGTGGCTGGCTGTCCGTTGTCGGTCGGCGCGTCGACGGCGTCGCCGTCGGCCGTGTGGACGAGGTGGGCGTCAGTGCGCGGCGTCGGCCTTCCGGTCGAGCCGGAGCCGGCCGGTCTCGCCGAGCGCGACGATGCAGGCGACGGAGGTCGCCGAGTAGGCGGCGAGCAGGACGCCGACGAGGTAGCTGCCCCAGGTGTCGAGCAGCATGGCGCCGACGAGGGGCGCGAGGGCCGCGCCGACGACGCCGCCGATGTTGTAGGCGACGCCCGCGCCGGTGTACCGGTAGCGGGTCGCGAAGACCTCGGCGAGCTGGGCGCCCAGCGGCGCGTACGCCAGGCCGGTGACGGCGAAGGCGAGCGCGAGACCCAGGGCGAACATCGGCACCGTCGCGACGTCGAGGATCGGGAACAGCGCAAGGGCCACCCCGACCGCCAGGACGTTGCTCCACAGCAGGATCGGGCGCCGGCCCACCCGGTCGGACAGCAGCCCGCCGGCGATCGTCGTCAGGGCGAACACGACACCGCCGAGGATGCTGGAGGTGAGCACCCACGGGCGCGGCAGGCCGAGCACCTCGCTCCCGTAGTTGAGGAGCATCGTGGCGCTGAGCCCGAAGAAGGCCAGCAGGCCGACCGTCGCCCCTGCGGCGAGCAGGAGCTCGCGCGGCTGCCGGGTGACGACCTCGAAGATCGGCACGCGGCTCTTGACCCCTACCTTCCGGAACGCGGGGGTCTCCTCCAGCGAGAGCCGCACCCACAGCCCTACCGCGACAAGCACCGCGCTGAGCAGGAAGGGGAGGCGCCAGCCCCACACCGCGAACTGCTCCTCGGTCATGAGCAGGCCGGTCAGCAGGAACGTCGTCGTGGAGAGCGCGAGCCCGAGCGACGGGCCGAGCTGGGGGAACATCGCGTAGCGCCCGCGCTGTCCCTGGGGCGCGTACTCGGTCGCCAGCAGAAGGGCCCCCGCCCATTCCCCGCCGACCGCGAGCCCCTGGAGCACGCGGAGCACCACGAGCAGCACGGGTGCGGCGATGCCGATCACGTCGGGCGTGGGCAGGAGGCCTACGGCGACGGTCGCGCAGCCCATCAGCAGCATCGAGGTGACCAGCGTCTTCTTCCGGCCGACGCGGTCCCCGAAGTGGCCGAACAGGATCGAGCCGAAGGGTCGCGCGGCGAAGGCGACGCCGATGGTGGCCAGCGACGACAGGAACGCCGCCGCGCCGCCCAGTCCCGCGAAGAACACCGCGTTGAACACGAGCACCGCCGCGGTGCTGAAGATGAAGAAGTCGTAGAACTCGACGACGGTTCCCACGGTGCTCGCCACGGCGACCCGCCGTCGCACAGCGGCGGACGGGGCGGTCGCACGGCCGGAGGCGACGGCGGCCGCCCCGGGCTGCGGAGTTGTTGTCGACATGATTCTCCTTTGAAGTCATGGGGCGAGACTGCTGTACCCATCGGAACCAATCGCAACCAAGATCAGGATTGATCTCGATTGGTTGAGTGTCTATCGCGGTCTGAGCCCTGTCAAGGGGCAAAGTGGGCTATGATTGGTTCAGATTGGTCAACGTGAGGGGTGGCAGCATGAGTGATGCGGTGATCGCCTACGTCGAGCGTGCCCTCGCGGCCGGCGACATCTCGCCGGGGGATCAGCTACCGACGGAACGGTCGCTCGCGGACTCGCTCCAGGTGCCCCGCAGCGCCGTCCGGCGTTCCCTCGCGAAGCTCGAACGTGACGGGCGCGTCGTCCGGCACGTCGGCCGCGGCACCTTTCTGGCGGACGGCCATGTGCCGGCCGGCAGCGGGGAGCTGATGACCAGCCCCGCCGAGATCATGGACACCCGGCTCATGATCGAGCCGCAGGTCGTGGTGCACGCGGCGCAGAACGCGACGCCGTCCGACCTCGAGCACATCATCATGTGCATGCGCCGGGGCAACGCGGCCGAGACCTACGACGACTTCGAGCGCTGGGACGCCGCGTTCCACCGCGCCATCGCGGCGTCCGTGCACAACGGGCTGCTGCTCCACATGTTCGACGCGATGAATGCCGCGCGCGACCTCCCCGTCTGGGGGAGCAGCAAGCGACGCCACGCGACGCCCGAGCGCCGCGCGGCGTACGAGGTGCAGCACGACGCGATAGTGGCGGCGATCGCCGACCGGGACCCGACAGCCGCCCGCGCCGCGATGATCGCCCACCTCGAGTCGGTCCGCACCAACCTGCTCCACCCGCCGGCCTGAGCCGCGGGCAGACGACGACGGCGGGCCGCGGGGGAGCGGCCCGCCGTCGTCGGCGCCGTCGCCGTGCCGCGGCGCGTGAGGGGCGGAAGTGGGACCGGGGTGCTAGACCGTCTGGCCCTGGGCGCGGGTGGACAGGTCCTCCCACGCCGTCCACTCGGCCAGCCGGCGCTCGTAGGCCCCGCGCGCGAGCTGTTGGGTGGGGATGCCGAACAGCGAGCCGAACAAAACCCGCAGCGGCGGCTGCTCGGCGTCGACGATCTCCAGCAGCGCCTGCGCCGCGGCCGCCGGGTCGCCCGGCACGGAGGCGCCACGCCGGGCCGCCATCTCCTCGCGCATCGTGTCGTACGCGGGCAGCGGGGTGCTGCGGCGGGCCGACGACCCGGCCCAGTCGGTGCCGTACCCGCCGGGCTCGACGAGCGTGACGTGCACGCCGAACCGGGCGACCTCGGCCGCGAGCGACTCGCCGAGCGCTTCCGTGGCCCACTTCGAGGCGTGGTAGGCGCCCATGTTGGGCACCGCCACGACGCCGCCGATCGAGGACACCTGGATGATGTGCCCGCGGCCGCGCTATAAGCCAGGTGTCGCTTTCCGCCAAGATTCCGGCCCGTTCGAGCGCGCCGAGGCGGGCGACCGGTCGAGCGGGCCGGTCCTAGGGGCGCGAGATCGTGACTTGGCATCGAGATCGGCACAGGCCTGGACCGATCTCGATGCCAAGTCACGACCTCGACGTCACTAGCCAGCCAAGTCACGACCTCGACGGCACTACCCAGTAGGGCAGCCTCACAGGTCTGCTGTTGGCTCCGCGTCCAGGACGTCGAAGGTGTTCAGGAGCCGGAGGTATGGCGCGAAGGCCTCCTCGACCTCGGCCCGCTCCAGGCCGTAGCGCGCCATGTCGTACTGGTGCGGGCGCGTGCCAGCGGGCCGGGCGGTCACCTGGTCGAGCTTCGCCTGGTCGCTCTCCGTCCACCTCGCCCCGATCGCCGAGTACAGGCGCGGCACCTCGGTGTGCGGGTCGTGGCTCAGCGCGTGGTACGGCACGTCCACGATGGACGACGGCGGCAGGCTGAGCCGCGCCTCCAGCGCGTTGTCCACCCACGTCACCATCGAGTCCATGATGAGCCGCCCGACCTCCAGCGGGTCCGGGTCCGTCTGGTACGGCGCCCACAGCGTCTCCACGAGGCTGCACGCCGAGCCGACGACGGTGGCCGGGTCGCGGTGCGTCCACACGAACGTGGCGTCCGGGAACACCTCCTTGATCACCGTCATGTCGTTCAGGTGCGCGGGGTACTTGAGGATCCACCGCTTGGGCTCCCGCCCGTGCTGCAGCACCTGCAGGCCCTGCTTCAGGCACTCGTAGTCACCGGCCAGCTCCGCCGCGCTGCGCTGCGCGTACCAGTCGCGGTAGGAGTGCATGCTGCCGTGGAACAGCGGCCAGAACGTCCCGTGCGGCATGAGCACCAGCGACTCCTCCGGATCCTCGGCACGGATCGGGTGGATGTGCTTCAGCCCCGGCGCGAACAGGCCCGTGACCATGCTGATGCTCTGGTCGAACCGCCGGATCTCCCGCTTGGCGACGGCCGGGTCCTCGAGTCCCGTGTAGGACATCTCCCAGGCGAGCGGCCCGCGGTGGTCGGGCGACGCAGCGAGCACCTTGTGGGTCAGGGTGGTCGCCGTCCGCGGCAGCCCGAGCACGAACACCGGGTCGGTGATCTGCTCCGCGGCGATCTCCGGGCGCTCGGCGAGCAGCTTCTTGATCCGCAGCCGGTTGACGTAGCGGCCCTTGACAACGTTGAGCGCGAAGAACCAGCCCAGGGGCGTCAGCCGGGGCTCCTCGGTGATGCTCGCGAACACGCGGCCGAGGCCGTCGGCGAGCTCGCGGTCCTGGATGCCGGCGTCCTTCTCGACCTCCGCGACGGCCTTGGCCCAGGCGCTCGCGGAATCGTCGCGCCCTCGGATGGCGGGAGCGAAGACGGTGTTGAGAACCCTGGAGGTTCGGGTCGTGGTGCTCACGATGTCCCTTCTCATGATCGGCGTGGTGGGTCGCGCGGTGCCCGTGGGGTTCACGGGACGAAGTCGGTCTCCGGCGAGGAGTCCTGCTCCGGCCGGAAGGTGACCGGCAGCTTCTGCAGCAGGCGGAACCGCACGTCGGGGGCCCACTGGAGCGTCTCAGGCCGGACGGCGATCGTGGGCGCGAGCCGGCGGTGCAGCGTCTCGGTGGCGGTCCGGACGATCAGCCGGGCCAGGTGCGGCGCCGGGCACGCGTGGGCGCCGACGCCGAACGCGAGGTGCGCACTGCCGCCCGACCCGTCCCACGGGTCCTCGCCGCGGATGCCCGGGTCCGAGCCGATCGCGCCGACCGCGAGCAGCACCGCGTCCCCGCGCTGCACGAGCCGGTCGCCGAGCAGGAAGTCCTCGACGGCGATCCGCGGCGCCAGCGAGCTCACCGGCGGCGCGGTCCACAGCACCTCGTCGAGCGCCTCGTCGGTCCCGAGGCGGCCGCCCGCGAGCCGCCTGGCGAACCGGTCGTCGGTCAGGGAGAGGTAGAGCGTCTGCGTCAGCCACGCCTGCAGGCCGAGCGCCGCGGTGGACGTCAGGGACAGCAGGCCGAGGGCCGCCTCCGCGGTGCTCTCGTAGGCGGTGTGCCGCGCGAGCCGGCCGGCGGGAGTAGGCTCGCCGTCCGGCCTGCGCGCCGCCGTCTGCGCGGTGAGCAGGAAGCTCACCTCGTGCACGGCCGCGGCGGCCTCGCGTCCGGCCGTGCCGCGCGCGGCGATCTCGAAGACCTGCTCCGCGGTCCCGGCGTCGAACCCGAGGAACGTGCCGAGCGTCAGGTGCGGCATGGGTGCCACGTACTCGCGCACCAGGTCGGCCACCCCGGTTCCGGCGAACCCGTCGATCAGCTCCTCGCACCGGGCGCGCGTGGTCCTGGCGACCTCGACCTCGTCGGTGACGCCGAGCACCTCGTCGAGGGGAGTGCGGAGCCGTTCGTGCGCCTTCCCGTCCGCCTGCTCGACCGTCGGCCTGCGGGACGACGCCAGCGGCCCGAGCAGGGGCGAGTCCGCGGACCACGCCTTGCGCTCGTGCCCGCTCCAGGCTCCGGTCGTCGCCGTGAGCGGGAACTGGCCGCGGGCCATCGAGGCGATGGTCCGGTAGTCCATCACGAGCCACGCCCGGGCGCCGGGCGCCAGCTCGACGGGGGCGATGTCGCCCCACTCCTCGCGCAGGCGCGCGTGGACGGCGCCCGTGTCGGACGCCGTGGTCAGGTCGGTGACGGTCGGGACGGTCGCCGGGGCGTCGAGCCGCAACGGCTGAGAGGCAGGATCGCTGCCGACGGCGTCGCCAGTGCTGGTGATGTCTCCGGTAGTGGTCGAACTGCTCATCATGTCCCCGTCTGGGTCGGGTACAGGCTCGGTATGATTCCGGTCGAACTCTGCCGGAGATGTGTCGATGTGTCCAGGTACGTCCTTCGGGCGGGCTTCGCCGTGGCGGGCCCGGGTGGGCCTCAGGCCTCGTACCGGGCGACGTCCAGCGGGTCGCGCCCGCGGAGCGGCGGTGTGTCTCAGACGTCGGTCAGGCGCTGCCACGCGCGCACGACGGCGACGACGGCGAGCGGGGCGACGGCGGCCGCGAGCAGCAGGTGCGTGGGGCCGACGGCGGCAGCGGCGTCGGCGCCTCCCATACCCGTCCACAGGGATGGTGCGGCGTAGGGGAACCAGGGGCCGCCGCCGAGGAGCACGACGATCTGGGTGAGCGCGACGACGCCGACCAGGGCCCCGATGGTGCCGAGCTGACTGCGGGTCACGGTCGCGACCCAGGCGAAGGGCAGCGCCAGACCGCCGCCCAGCAGCCCGGCCAGCACCGCGGCCCCCGCCTCGCGCCAGGCGCCGAACGGCGTGCCGGAGCCCGCGACCACTGCCGCGGAGGCCGTGACCGTCAGGGCCACGGTCAGCACGACGCACGCCGCGATCCAGGCCAGGGCGACCAGGGACTTGGCCAGGGCGACCGTGCCGCGCGGGACGGCGAGCCCGAAGAGCGCGCCGGCGGTCCCGTTCTCCAGCTCCCGGCCGAAGGACCACGCGACGAAGAACCCGCCCGCTGCCAGCGCGGCGACCGACAGGACCTGGGCGCAGACCACGAGGTGCGTGGTGGCCGGGTCGCCGGTGGCGTAGTCGGCGAGCTTGGCCGCCGTCGGCCCGGCTGCTTGGGGGGACCGGGCCAGCGCCACCATGCCCACGCCGGCCAGCGGCACGAGCACCGCCAGCAGCGTGGTGGCCAGCCGTGCGACCACCGAGCGGCGGAGCTTGCGGGTCTCGACGGCCAGGGCCGCGGCCAGCGCGGCGGACGGCGTCATGTCGGGCTCCCGGTCCTGGAGCCGTGCGCCGTGCCGGTGTCGGCGTCGAGCACCATGGCGAAGAACCGCTGCTCCAGGTCGGTGCCGCCGGGCTCCAGGTGGCCGACGTCGCGGCCGGCGTGGAGCACGACGATCTCGTCGGCGATGCGGGACACCTCGTCCAGGTGGTGGCTCGAGACGAGCACCGCCGCGCCGTCGTGGGCCAGGTCGTGGATCAGGCCGCGCACCAGGACGATGCCCTGCGGGTCCAGGGCGCTGGTGGGTTCGTCGAGCACGAGGGCGGCCGGCCCGTGCAGCGTCGCGCACGCGATGCCCAGGCGCTGGCGGTTGCCCGCCGAGAGCGTCCGGGCGCGTGCGTGCCGCCACGGCTCGAGCCCCAGCCGGGCGGTCGCCGCGTGCGCCGTCCGGGTGGCGGTGCGCCGGGGCTGCCCGTGCAGCCGGGCGGCGCAGTACAGGTTCTCGGTGACGGTCAGCTCCGGGTAGACGAGCGGTGCGTCCACGACGTGGCCGAACCGCGCCGCGGCGTGGCCGGGCAGCACGGCCGGGTCGTGGCCCAGGACGTGCGCCGTGCCGTGGGCCGGGCGCAGCCGCCCGACCAGGGCGCGCAGCGCCGTCGTCTTGCCCGCGCCGTTGAGCCCGACCAGCGCGGTAACGTGACCGGGCTGGACCATCAGCGTGAGCCGGTCGAGGGCGACCCGGCCGCCGAACGTGTGGGAGACGGCGTCGAGCACGAGGGCGGGCCGGGTCATGGTGCGGCTCCGCCCGGGGCGAGCTGCGCCAGCGCGCGGCGCACGAGCTGGGCGAGCGTGACGTCGTCCGGCTCGGTGGCCCAGGCCAGCAGGGCGGCCGTCGTGGCGGCCAGGCAGGCGGAGGCCGCGATGGCGGCGTCCAGCCGCTCGGCGCCGTCGGCCACGAGCCGTTCGACGATCGCCTCCTGCGTGGCCTCGGTGCCCATGACGACGGCGGCGCGCAGCGCGGGCGTGCCCGCGACCAGGGCCACCCGGCGCCGGGCCGTCGCGTCCTCGGTGGGCGTGATCTGGCCGAGCGCGGCCAGCAGGCCGAGCCGGGTGCGTTCCAGCGGCGGGAGGTGGGCCGACTGCGCGCCGACCGCCTCGGCGATGAGCGGGTCGTAGGGGTCGGTGACCAGCACCGCGTCCTTGGTGGGGAAGTGCCGGAAGAAGGTCATCGGGGTGACCCCTGCGGCGTCCGCGATCTGGTTCACCGTGGTGGCGGCGTAGCCCTGGCGCTCGAAGAGGTCGAGCGCCGCGTCGAGGATGCGGGCCCGGGTGCGCAGGGCTCTTGGGGTGACCACGCGCTAATGTTAGTCACTAACATTAGCGCGGGGCAAGCGACGGATTGGCGAGACGCAAGCGTCGGGCCGGCGTCCCCCAGCGGACGCCGGCCCGACGGCGGGGTGCTACCGGCTCACCTGGTCCGGACGGTGCTCGGCGCGCCGACCACCAGCGGCGCGACCGTCACCTTGTCGCCGGCGCCGCTTCCGGAACTCAACGTTTTGCACCGATGGGCACAGGAGTGCCCGCGAAGCTCAGATGTTTACGCAGGTAATCGCGCTTGTGTCTTGCATCACAGCGCCTGATGGAGGAGGATACTGCAAAACCTTTTGCGCGTCGGGGGTGCGCACAAGGATCTACCGGGGGATGTGTGATGGTCGGAATCCGCGACGTGGCCCAGGCGGCCGGCGTGAGCGTGTCCACCGTCTCGCAGGTGGTCACGGGCAACCGGCCTGTCGCGGCGGCGACCCAGGCCCGCGTCCGGGCGGCCATCGCGGACCTCGGCTACCGGTCCCACCCCGGCGCCGTGCAGATGCGCAGCGGGCGGACGGGGGTGATCGCCCTGGTCGTGCCGAACCTCGCGAACCCGTTCTACCCCCTGGTCGCGGACGGCATGCAGGACGTGCTCGTGCCCCGCGACATCATGCTGACCGTCACCGACTCCAACGCGCCGGACCGCTCAGCCGTCACCATCTACCGGTTGTTGTCCCGCCGGGTGGACGCGATGGTCGTCGCGCAGTTCGGGCTCGACGAGCCCAGCCTTGGCGCCCTGCGCGCGGCGGGTGTCCCGTTCGTCGGCCTCGGGCAAATGCCGCCCGGCGGCGGGGACTTCGTGCACACCGACGACGTCGGCGGCTTTCGTGAGGTGGTGTCGCACCTGGTCGAGCGGGGCCGTCGGCGGATCGCATTCATAGGCGGCGCGGAGTCCGCGATCCCCACCCGCCAGCGCCTGGAGGGGTACCGGGCCGCGCTGGCGGCGTCCGGCATCCCGGTGCGGGACGACGACGTGCTCTTCGCCGACTTCACGCGCGAGGGCGGCCGCAGCGCCGCCGCGCTGCTGCTCGATCGTGCGGATCCGCCGGACGCCATCGCCGCGGCCAACGACCTGATAGCGATCGGCGTCCTGGACGTGACCCGGGCGCGTGCGCTGCGGGTGCCGGACGACGTGGCGGTGACCGGTTACGACGACATCGACGCGGCGTCCCTGGTCGACCCGCCACTGACGACCGTCGAGAACCCTGCGCGCGAGATCGGGCGGGCGTGCGCGCGGCTTCTGGTGGAACGGCTCGCCGGAGAGGTCACCGAGGTGGCCCGCTCCGTGGCGCTGTCGCACCGCCTCGTCGTCCGGGACACGAGCTGAGCACCACTGACATCCGGTCATGCCTACCACCTCGAACCCCAAGGAGTGTCACATGCCTTCCGCCAAGGAAATCCTGAGCACTACCGCGGCTGAGCAGCTCGACGCGGGCGCCGTGGACCTCGTCACGGTGCGCAACTACGACCGGTTCGTCGGTGCCATGCTCGTTGCCGGCGGCAGCCGCCGCCTCATGATGGAAGACCTGCTCGCCGGCCCCACGACGCCGGTGTGGGCGTGGACACCGTGGGCCGACGGGCGGATCGGGGAGACCGAGTTCTCCGCCGACGAGCTGACGGCGCGAGCCGCGGTGCTGGACTGGCTGGCGGACGCCCCGCGCGTCCGGCGGGAGCCGGGGGACGACATCTCGTCCCTGCTCCCGATCGCCGACGACTGGCGCTGACCGCTACTCGGCTCAGCCCGCGTCGAACCGCTCCTCGCCCTCCTTGTCGGGGTTGTCCTCGGGGTGCTCGCCGGGGATCGCCCTCTCGTCCGCCGGGTGCTTCGCCAGCTCGTCCGGGGCCTCGTCGTCCGGCGCCGGTATGACCTTCGGCCGGTGCCGGGTCTCGTCGTCCGGACCGGCGTCGTTCCGGTCGGCCTCGCTCTCGCTCATGCTGCTCCCTCCGGTGACGACGGCGGCCGCACGCCGCGTGCGGCTGTCCCCTCGACGCTACGGCGCCCCGGAAGCGCTCGCACCCAGACGCCGTAGAGCGCTGGTGTACCGACCTCGGTCTGGTGCTGCCGTGTCGCACCTAGCGCGGGAAGGGCTCACGTGGTGAGCGGCGAGGTGGCGGACGCCGTCGACCGAGCGGCTCCCGGTGAGGCCGACGAGCGGCGGAGGCGGGTGCCGGCCAGTGCGATCCTGCCCGCGCCGGTGAACGTCAGCGTGCGCTCGTCGGGCGTGATGAACAGCGACTCGCCCGCGGACAGCACGGTGGACTGGTGCTCCCCGGCGACGGCCACCTCCCCCTCCAGTGCGAACGCGATGGCAGGTCCGGTAAGGCCGATGCCTCGCGGGCCGGCCGCGTCGTCGGCCGTGGACAAAGCCGGCACCGTGATGACGGTCAGGGTGAAGTCCGGCAGGTCGGGCGCGAAGAACTCCGTCCCCGGCGAGGGACGCTCCGGGGCGAGGATCCGCGCAGGAGCCGCCCGGAACGTCGTCAGGCGCTGCAGCTCGTGCACGTCGACGTGCTTGTCGGTCAGCCCGCCCCGCACCACGTTGTCCGACGCGGCCATGACCTCGATCGCCGTCCCCCGCAGATAGGCGTGCAGGGTGCCGGGCGGGACGTAGACCGCCTGCCCGGCGCGGAGCGTCACGCGGTTCAGGAGCAGCGCGACGAGGAGGCCCGGGTCGCCTGGCCGGTGGGCCGCGAGCTCGACGAGGGTGTCCAGCTCCGGGTCGAAGGCGCCCCCGCGGGGCGCGTTCCCGGCGGCGGCCGCCACGAACGCGGCCAGCTCGCGCGCGGCCTGGCCACCGAGGAGGAACTGGCCGACCAGGTGGCGGAGCACCGGCTCCGGCTCGACGGCGGCGTCCAGCGGGCGCACGAGGTCGCCGAGCCGATCGCGCCCAGGCAGATCCGGCCGCCGGGAGTTCCGCGCGAGCTCCGCGACCAGGCGTCTGGTCGGCCCGACCGCGCGGAACCCGATGAGCGCCTCGAACGTGTCGCTCAGGGCGAACGCCAGCTCGGGCTTGTGCCGGCGGTCCTTGTACACGCGGGCGGGGCTCGTCAGGGGGATGTGGCGCCGGTTCTCCTCGTCGAATCCCCGGCGGGCCTGTGCGGCGTCCGGGTGCGTCTGGATCGACAGCGGCGTCTCGGCCGCCACGATCTTCATCAGGAAGGGCAGCTCGTCCGACGTGCGGGCCGTCCCGAGCGCACGCTCGGGACGGGTGGTGATCCACGCGTCGAGCGTCGCGTGGCCGTCGGCCGTCGACGGGTCGACGACGACGCTCGGGCCGAGGGGGTGGGCCCCGAGCCAGAGCTCGGCCTCGGGGCGGCCGCTGGGCGCGCGTCCGGTGAGCTCGGCGATCGCCGTCCGCGATCCCCACGGGTAGTCGCGCGGGGTGTTGGTGATCGGCAGGAGCACCGCTAGCCCGCCTCGGTGCCGCGGACGTAGGCCTTGACCGTGGCGTGCCGCGGCTCTTCGCCCAGCGGGCGGATGCGGTAGGCGCCCACGGCCGCCGGGACGATGAACGTCTCGGCGTAGTGGACGACGAACGGCTCGAACGCGCCGTCCGGGCTCTCGACGACGGCCTCGGATCCCTCGACCAGGTTGAGCACGTTGACCGTGCCCCTGGTGTGGTGGTCCACGGGGCCGGTGAACCAGTGCCGGCGCACCTCGATGAACTCGAGCTCGTGCAGCCCGGTGCGTTCCTCGCGCCAGCCGTCGCCCTCCGCCACGACCTCGACGCGGTCCACGAGGTGCTCGGCGGTCCACTCGGTGTCCCGGTCCCACTGGACGTTGGCGAGGGCATGGTCCAGGTGGATCGGCCGCGGCACGCCGTCGAGCCCGACGCGGCCCCAGTCCCACATCTTGAACGTGAAGATGTAGGGGGTGGCCGAGATCTCCAGCACCATGGCGTTCGCGCCGGAGCAGTGCACCGTCCCGGCGGGGATGAGGAAGTGGTCGTGCTTCTTCGCGGGGAACGCGTTGACGTACCGCTCAGCGGGGAAGGGCGCCTCACCCGACTGCGCGCGCCGCAGGTCGGCGGCCATCGCGTCGCGGTCGGCCCCGGTCCTGAGCCCCAGGTAGACGACGGCGTCGTCGTCGGCGTCGAGCAGGTAGTAGCTCTCGTCCTGGGTGTAGTGCATGCCGAAGGTGCGCTGGATGTAGTCCGTCAGGGGGTGCACCTGGAGGGAGAGGTTGCCGCCCTCCATGGTGTCGAGGAAGTCGAACCGGATCGGGAACTCGGCGCCGAACCGCGCGAACGTCCGCTCGCCTAGGAGTTCCGCCGGCCGGGCCAGCACCGCGTCCAGGGCGGGGATCTCCACGACCTCCTCGCCGACGGCGAGCAGCAGGCTGTTCTCCTCCGGTACGCAGTCGAAGCACCAGGCGTAGTTCTCCTGCGCGGGGTCCAGGTCGCACACGTCCTTCATCCACTGACCGCCCCAGACGCCGGGGTCGAAGAACGGCACGACGCGGAACGGGCGCGCGGTCGTCGCGGCGAGCCCGGCGCGGAACGCGTCGCCGGTGACGAGCTTGGCGTCGCCCACCGAGCCGTTGGCGTCCAGCAGGAAGTCGATCCGGTCGAAGAGCCGCCGCTTGTGCTGGTCGGCGAGCCGCCACTCGACGAAGTACCCGCGCTTGAACTTGCGCAGCGGGTCGTCCGACTCGTTGGCGGCGCGCCAGTTCGCCAGGCCCGCCCGGTAGCGCTGCTGGATCTCCCAGCGCGCGAGGTCGGCGAGCACGAGCGTGGCGGCGGGCATGGGGACGAGCGACGCGCCCCACCCGACGAGGACCACCTGCTCGTCCGCCTCGGCGACCCGGCGGGCGACCTGGCGCAGGCGGTCCGGGTCGTAGAGCTCGTCGAGGGTGCGGTGCGACAGGATGCCGAACACGCGGTCGTCGGTCAGGTTGTCGCCGATCAGGGCCTCGATGTCCTCGGGGCTGCGCGCGGCCTCGCGCTCGACGTCGACCACCATCGCGGCCGGCAGGGCCTGCTCGATCTCCTTGACGTACGCATCGACGTCGCTCGCGGGGTAGGTGTCGATCACTATGGTCCCGCCCCCGGCGTGGTCGGCCAGCGCCGCCCACACCGCGCCGCCGCGCCAGGCCCGGTGCGTCCCGGGCACACGGATCGTGGGCGCCTTGTCGTAGCGGTGCGGTGCGGCCGATGGAGGAATGCGCATGTGGCCCTCTCTGCGGGTCAGACGAACCAGGGCTCTCGCCCGATCTTGGTATCGATACCAAGACTATGTCATCATCGATGGTGGGTCGTCCAGGTCGGTGACGGGCGGGCGACGTCGGCCGCCGGGAAGGGGAGACGATGACGTCACGAGGGCTCCGTACCGCCGTCGACGTCGGCGGGACGCACGTGACGGCAGCGGTCGTGGACGCGGCCTGGCACGTGCGCGACGAGCACCGCGTGCCGCTCGACTCGGGCGCGCCGGCGGGGGAGATCCTCGACACCGTCGCCCGCTGCGTCGGTCTGGTTCGCGCGTCCGGGACGACGGCGGGCGGCGGGGTGGCCGTCGCCATCCCCGGCCCCTTCGACTACCGGCGCGGCATCGGAGACTTCCGCGGCGTCGACAAGTTCCGCGCGCTCCGGGACCTCGACGTGCGCGGCGAGCTCGCCGCGCGCTGCGGCCTGCCGCCCGGCGCGGTGCGCTTCGTCAACGACGCCGAGGCCTTCGGCCTGGGCGAATGGGTGGCCGGCGCCGGGGCAGGCGCCGGCCGGATCGCGGCGGTCACGCTCGGCACCGGGGTCGGCTCGGCGTTCGTCGACGGCGGCCGCTGCGTCACGACGGGCCCCCGCGTGCCCACGGACGGGAACGTCCACCTGCTCCGCGTCGGCGGGCTGCCGCTGGAGGACGTCGTCTCGCGGCGCGCCCTGCGGCTGGCCTACCGGGCCGCGACCGGGCGGGACGCGGACGTCGCCGACATCGCGGAGCGGGCCCGGTCGGGCGAGGCGGTCGCGGCACGGACGCTGGACCGCGGCATGCGCGCCCTGGCCGGTGCCCTGGCGCCCTGGCTCGACGCCTTCGCCGCGGAGCGGCTCGTCGTCGGCGGCTCCATGGTCGCGTCCGCGGATCTGCTCTTCCCGCCGCTGCGCGAGGCGCTCGCCGCGGCGACGGCGACGCCGCCGGCCCTGTTCGCGGGAGCGTTGCCGCGGGAGGTGGCGAGCCTGCTGGGCGCGGTGGTCGGCTCGGATGCGGCGGCCTCGGCAGGGCGTCCGGACGGCGATCTGCGGTAGCGATAACAGGTCGCGGCGTGATCTGGGCCCTCGGAGGCCCGGAACAGCGGCCGATCGGCGCTGGAAACGCCACAGATAAGGCACCGCATGCAGAGCGGCCTTGCGCCCGCGATGCTGGTATCGATACCATGCCGAACAACGTGCTTGCTGGCGCAGGAGCCAGCGACGAGACCAGGAGGTCCGTATGTCAGCGAAGACGCTGTCCCGCGCGACGGTCGACCGGCGAACGGTCCTGCGCCTGGGGGCGGGGCTCGGCGCCGCCGCCGTCCTGTCGTCGTGCGCGCGCGGCACCCTGACCCGCGCGGCGTCCGGCGCGGACGTGACGCTCGTCAACGACAACCCCACGTGGGCGCCGGGGTTCGAGAGCATCGGCGAGGTGCTCCGGTCCCGGACCGGCCACGGGGTCTCAGTGCGCGCGGTGCCCGACGTGAGCGGCTACCAGCAGCTCGTGCGCATGTCCGCGCGCACGGACTCGACGACCGACCTGGTCAAGTGGTGGAACGGCTACCGCCTCAAGGACGTGGCGCGCGCCGGCATCTTCGCCGACCTGTCGACGGTCTGGGACGACGCGGAGCGCAGGGGGTGGGTCTCGCCGTCGGCCCGGGACAGCTTCAGCCACGACGGCCGCCTGTACGCCATCCCGCTGTACCAGTCCTACTACGCGGTCTTCTACAGCAAGCCGGCCTTCCGGCGTCTCGGCCTGACCGTGCCGCAGACCTGGGACGACTTCATCGCGGCCGCCGAAGCGCTGCGCGACGACGGGGTGGTGCCGATCGGGAGCGGCGGCGCCACCACCTGGGAGTCGCTGATCTGGTTCCAGCAGCTCCTGAACGGGCTGGACCCCGACTTCTACGTGGCGCTGACCGAGGGCGAGGCCTCCTACACCGACGACACCGCGCAGGAGGCCATGGCGATCTGGGCGGACCTGTACGCCAGGGAGCTGTTCACGCCGCCGGACTTCACGGTCACGGAAGCCCCCGGACGACTCGCCGACGGGTCGCTGGGGATGAACCTCTACGGGACCTGGCAGGCGAACGCCTACGTGCAGGCGGGTCTCGCCGAGGACGTCTTCGGCCTGTTCCTCCTGCCCGCCGTGAATCCCTCCGCGCCGGCGGCGGTCGTCACCGAGAGCGGCGCGCTCGCCGTGGCCGCCAACGCCCACAAGAGGTCCGAGGCGCTGACGGTGGCCGGCGCCTGGCTCAGCACAGCGGCCCAGCAGGAATGGGTCGACTTCCTCAACGACCTGTCGGCGAACCCCGCCGCGCTGCCGCCGGTCCAGCCGGTCCGGGAACTGGCGCGGCAGGTGGAGCAGGTCTCGCCGGTCCTGGCCACCCGCTACTGGGAGGCGTCCCCGCCCGCGCTCATCGAGGGGAACGTCCAGGACCTCGGCGCGTTCATGGCCGGCCCGTCGGACTCGGCGGCGCGGACGACGCTGCGGCGCATGCAGGAGCGCGCCGAGGTCGAGTGGGAGATGTGGTCGCTGTGACGGTCCTCGCCAGCAAGGCCACGCCCGCCAGGAAGGCCACGCGGGACACCTCAGGGGCGGCGCGCGGCTACCCGCTGCTCTTCGTCGCTCCCGCCGTCGTCCTCGTCGGTGCCCTGCTCATCGTGCCCTTCCTCTTCACGGTGTACCGGAGCTTCTTCAGCGACGACGGCCTGTCCCGGAGCTGGGTCGGGCTCGACAACTACGCGGCGCTCGTCACCGACGAGACGTTCCTCCAGTCGCTGGTCAACACGGGGATCTGGACCGTCGGCACCCTCCTGCTGCCCGTGCTGCTCGGGCTGCTCATCGCCGTCGCGACGAACGGCACGGGCTGGGGGCGGTTCGCCCGGTTCGCCGTCGTGCTGCCCTACGCGCTCTCCGGGGCCGTCACCGCGATCCTGTGGAACTTCATGCTCCAGACCGACGGCGGTGTGAACGCGATCCTCGACCTGCTCGGCCTGTCGGCGCTGGCGCAGCCGTGGCTGCTCGAGTGGCCGACCAACACGATCGTGATGATCCTCGCCACGACCTGGCAGGCGACCGGCGCCAACATGATCCTCTTCCTCGTCGGCCTGCAGGCGATCCCCACCGACACCATCGAGGCGGGCCGGCTGGACGGCGCCGGCGGGTTCCGCCTGCTGCGCAGCGTCGTGCTGCCCCAGCTCCGGCCGATCACCATCGTCGTGGTGGGCATCTCGCTGGTGGCGAGCCTCAAGACGTTCGACATCGTCTGGCTGCTCACCCGCGGCGGGCCGGGCACCGCGTCCGAGACGCTCGCCCTGACGATGTACCGGCAGACCTTCACGCTGAGCCGCTACGGCTACGGTGCCGCCGTCGCCGTCGTCCTCACCGTGATCGTGCTCGCCGCCTCGTGGATCTACCTGCGGCGCCAGCTCCGCGCCGACGACTGAAGGAGGCTGAGTGATGGCACGACGTCTGCGCAACGTGCTCCTGGTCGCAGTGGCCCTGCTCTGGCTGCTGCCCACCTACCTCGTGGTGGTCAACGCCTTCACGGCCGCCGACGAGTACACGGGGCCCCGGTGGTGGTTCAGCTCGTTCGGCCTGTTCGAGAACATCGCCACGGCGTTCCGCACGGCCGACATCGGGCAGTCGATGTGGAACAGCCTGCTCTACTCGGCGGGGTCGGCGACCATCGCCGTCGGCGTGGCCGCGCTGGCCTCCTTCGCGGTGGTCGTCATGCCGGTCAGGCGACCGGCGGTGTGGTTCTGGGTCATCTACTCCGGCACGCTCCTGCCGCTGCAGGTGTTCCTGTCCCCGCTGTTCAACGCCTACGCGGCCACGTCCATGTACGACACGCAGTACGGCATGGTCCTGGTCTACGCAGCCCTGGCGGTCCCGTTCGCCTTCTTCGTCATGCGCAACTACCTGACGACGGCGCCGCGCGAGATGCGGGAGGCCGCCCAGCTCGACGGCGCGGGCTGGTTCACGATGTTCCTGCGGATCCACCTCCCCCTGGCCCGGGGCGCCATGGTCGCGGCCTTCCTGTTCCAGTTCCTCGCGACCTGGAACGACCTGCTCTTCGGCATCACCCTGTCGACGAGCCCGAACGTCCGCCCGCTGATGGCGGCCCTGGCCGAGCTCAACGGCCAGTACGCCGGCCTCGGCCCGCCCGTCGTCCTCGCCGCCGGGCTGGTGGCCTCGGTGCCCACGGTCGTGCTGTTCCTGTCCTTCCAGCGGTTCTTCGTCAACGCGCTCCGGCTGGCTCCGTAGCGGCCCTACCGCCCGTCCTGCTGTTCCCTCGCTCCCGTGAGATTGGTGTTCTCCCGATGACCGACCGTGCCCTCGTCAAGAACCGCCCGTGGTCGCTCGACCGAGCCCGCTCCGAGATGGCCGCCCGCGCCGTCGCCGCCGAGTCGGTCGTCGGCGGACGGCGGGTCCGGGTGCTCCCGGAACCGCTGCTCCGCCGTGCCGACGACGGCGGCGCGCGCCTGCTGCAGTGCGTGCGCCTCGTCGTCGACGGGGAAGCGGGCGCGGGGGAGGTGCTCGTGCGGACGCGCGGCGGCGCGGCCGTCCCCGTGCCGACACTGCCGGGACCGCACGGTGCGCTCCGGCTGCTGCTGCCCGCGGTGACCGAACCGACCGAGATCACCCTGGAGCTGCCCGCGCTGAGCCAGGACGGCGCGATCACGTTCGAGCAGCTCCCGGTGCGGGAGTGGTCGATCCACCTCGTGCAGCACTCCCACTTCGACATCGGGTACACCGACCCGCAGGGGACGGTGGTGCGCAACCAGCTCGCCTTCCTCGACTCCTGCCTCGACCTGACCCGTGCCACGCAGGACCGGCCCGACGCCGCCCAGTTCCGGTGGTCCCTCGAGGCGCTGTGGCCGTTCGAGCAGTGGGCGAAGGCCCGCCCCGCCGGGCAGGTGGAGGAGTTCCTCGACCGGGTGCGCAGCGGGCACCTCGAGCTGACGGCGCTGCCGTACAACCTGCACCTGGACACCTGCTCCACCGACGAGCTGCACGAGCTGCTCCGCCTCTCCCGCGACGTCCGCCGCCGGCACGGCATCACCATGCCCGTGGCGATGCAGACCGACGTCCCCGGCCAGCCCGTCGGGCTGCCGGACGCGCTCGCGCAGCAGGGCGTCGAGTACCTGTCCGTCGCGCACAACTGGGCGGGCCGCTCGGTACCGCACCTGACCGGCGACGGGCGGCACCTGCCCCGCCTGTTCCGGTGGCGGGCCCCCTCCGGGCGGAGCGTCCTGGTGTGGATGACCGACAGCCCGCACGGCCTGGCCTACATGGAGGGCGCCGCCGTCGGGTTCACCACGTCCTACGACATGGTCGACGACCTCCTGCCCGCCTACCTGACCGCGCTGGCCACCCACTCCTACCCCTACCCGCCGGGCATCTTCGGCTGGCACGGGCCTGCCGTCACGGACCGGGAGCCCTACCCGTGGGACGTGCTGCACCTGCGCGTGCTCGGGCGGTACAGCGACAACGGGCCCGCGAGCATCCTGCACTCCGACATCGTCCGCCGGTGGAACGAGACCTGGGCCTACCCGCAGCTTCGCCTGTCCACCAACGCCGACTTCTTCCGCGCCGCCGAGGAACGTCTGGGCGACGCCATCCCCACCCTGACCGGCGACTGGGGCGACTGGTGGGTGGAGGGCGTCGGGAGCGCCGCGCGCCCCCAGGCGATGACGCGGCACGCGCAGGCCACCATCACCGACGCCGAGACGGTCAGCAGCATCGGGCGTCTGCTCGGCGGGACGGGCGTCCCGGCCGAGCACGAGCACTCCCGGGACACGTACTCCTCGATCTCCCTGTTCAACGAGCACACGTGGGGAGCCGCCAACCCGTGGGGCGACAACGACTGGGGGAACTCCTCGGGCGAGGAGCAGTGGCACTGGAAGTACGCCAGGGCGCTCGCGGCGCGCGACGACGCCGACCTGTTCCTCGACCGGGCCGCCGCCCACCTGGGCTTCGGGCTGCGCGAGGTCCCGGACGCCGACAGCACCTTCCACGCGGTCAACACAGCCGGGTTCCCCCGTACCAGCACGGTGGACCTCTTCCTCAGGGAGAGCAGGATCCCGCTCGACGCGCCCGTCGTCGTCCGCGACGGCCGGACCGGGGAGGTGCTGCCGAGCGAGACCGTTCCGCAGACCAACCCGGACAACCGCGCGGCGGGCCGCTTCCTGCGCACCCACGTCCCGGACGTCCCGGCGCTGGGGTCGGTGCGGCTCACGGTCCACCGGTCGGCGGGAGCGGCCGACGGATCGCCGGGCGCGGCCGACGGGTCGGCGGACACGGCCGACGCCGCGACGGCGGGCGGCCAGGAGCCCGCCGTCGCGCCGGATCCGCTGACGCTGGAGAACGAGCACCTCCGGGTGCGCGTGGACCTGGGGCGGAGCTGCGTGGCCTCGATCGTGGACAAGGCCACCGGTCGCGAGATCGTGGACCAGGACGCCGTCGTCGGCATGAACGGCTACGTCTACGACACGTACACGACGGCGGGCGGGTACAACCACCAGTCCAACAAGACCTCCGTCTCCGACGAGCTCGAGCTGCTGGGCAGCCGCTCGCTGGCCGGGCCCAGCCATCTCGTGGAGCGGGTCAGCACCCCCGTCGAGGAGCGCCTGACGTACCAGTTCGCGGCCGACGGCGTCCGCTGGGCCCGGGTGACGCTCGTGCTGCCCCGCGGCGCCGCCCGCCTGGAGGTGGAGAACCGCCTGGCCAAGTCCGCGACGATGACGAAGGAGAGTGCCTACCTCGCCTTCCCCTTCGCGGTGCCGCAGCCGCGGGTGCGCTACGAGATCACCGGAGGGGTCACCGGCCCGGACCTGGCGCACGTAGCGGGCGCGCCGCAGCACCTGCGCGCCGTCCGCGACTGGGTGTCCTTCGACAACGACGACGTCGCCGTCGCCTGGGTGACGGCGGACGCCCCGCTGGTGCACCCGGAGGTGATCCCGCTGCCCTACGCCCCGTTCCCCGAGAGCCTCTCGCCGCGCCAGCCGGCGACCGTCTACTCGTGGGTGCACAACAACGTGTGGGACACCAACTTCCCGTCCGAGCAGGCCTTCGAGACCTCGTTCCGGTACGGCGTCGGGCTGCGGCGGGCCGGCGAGACGATCACCCCCGCCGCGCTCGCGATGCGGACGGCCGCCGAGCTGACCCACCCCGTGGTCGGCGTGCTCGCCACCGCCGGGCACGACGCGGACGGCGCGGCCGAGCACGCCGAACGGTCGCTGCTCCGGATCGGCGACGACCGCGTCCGGCTCGTCTCGGTCACGGCCGCCGGCACGAGCGGGGAGAGCCTGGTGAAGCTCCAGTCCTATGCCGAGGAGCCGGTCGTCGTCCGGCTGCACCCGGGGTTCGAGCTCACCGCGGCGGCGACGGCGACCTATGTCGGCGACCGGCTCGACGAGCTCGAGGTGACCGCCGACGGCGTCGGCGTGCCGATCGCCCCGCTGGGGACGGCGGCCGTGCTCCTGACCGGCCGCTGACCGTTCCCCACCGCTGGACACGGACCGCCCGGTCCCGGGCGGTCCGGGCAACCACGAAGGAGAGCACGATGCCAGAGCCCCGCCCGCCCCGCCTGGACCCGCCTCGCCTGGACCCAACCCGGCTGGATCCGTTCCGGTCGAACCCGTCAGGCTCGAACCCGCCAGGTCCGAGCCTGTCCCGGCGCGCCTTCGCCGCCGGCCTCGCCGGTGTCGGGATCGCCGCGCTCGCGGCCCCGCTGCCAGCGCCGCCCGCGGCCGCGAGCCCGGCCGACGCCCGGTGGCGCCGTCGCGCGCTCGACAGCTACGCGGCCCTGCAGCGGTACCTGTACCTGCCGGACAGCGGCCTCTACACCGAGGGCCTGGACCCGGGTCCAGGCGAGAACCCCTACTCCTACGTCTGGCCGTTGCGGGAGGCGACGGCCGCCACCGTCGACGTCGACCGGGTCCCGCCCGCTGGGCGCTTCGCGGCCGACATCGCCGCCCGCTTCGCCGCCCTCGAACGCTACTGGGAGCCGGCGCGCGGGGCGTACGCGTCCTACCCGCCGCCACCGCTCGGCGGAGGCGGGGACCCGTTCTTCGACGACAACGCGGTGATCGGGCTCGAGCTGGTGCGCAGGTACCGCATGTCGGGCGACGGGAACCTGCTGCGGCTGGCGGCGCGCGTCTTCGAGTTCCTGCCGCAGGCGTGGGACACGAACCCGAATGTCCCGCAGCCGGGCGGCATGCACTGGGTCGACGCCGACTGGAACCCTTACCGGGGCGCCGCGAACGTCACCAGCCTGACGTCGGAGCTCGCCGCCCACCTCTACGAGGAGACCGGCGAGACGCGCTACCTCGACTGGGCGCGGCGGACCTACGAGTGGGTCCGGGCTGCCCTGCGCCGCGGGGACGGGCTGTACGCGAACGGCATCCTGCTGGACGGGACCGTCGAGGAGACGCTCTGGACCTACAACTCCGGGTCGATGGTGGGGGCAGCGGCCCTGCTCCACCGTGCCACGGGGGAGCGGCGGTACCTCGACCTGGCCGCTGCCGACGCGGCCGGCGCCGTCGAGCATTGGCTGGACGGCGACCGCCTCTACGACCAGCCGGCGGTGTTCAACGCCATCCTGTTCGCCAACCTGCTGCTCCTCGAGTCGGTCTCGCCCGGGCGGGGGGCCGACGTCGTCGCCGGGATGAGCCGGTACGCCGAGCGGGTCTGGACCGAGAACCGGGACGCGGCGACGGGCCTGTTCCGGTTCCAGGCCGGTGGCGGCGGCGCTCCCGCGCCGGACGCGCGGCCGCAGACGCTGCACCAGTCGGGGGCGACCCAGGTGTTCGCGCTGCTGGCCTGGCGCGCGGGGGACTACGGCGTCGCCGCCTGAGCGGGCTCGGCGCCGGGCAGGCGTTCGTCGGCCCGGCGCCGGGTCCTGATCGAGGTCGGCAGCTCGATCGTCCTCGTCGGTCGGTTCGAGCGCTTGCCCTGCAGCCGGACGAGCAGCAGCTCCGCTGCCGTCCGGCCCAGCTCGCGCGCATCGTGCGTGACGACGGAGAGGTCGCCCGGGACGAGCTCCTCCAGGTCGAAGGTGTCGAAGCTCGCGAGCCGGACCCGGGCGAACAGGTCGGTCCCGCGCCCGGCCGAGGCGGCGTGCAGCGCCTTGATGGCGCCCACCATGTTCCGGTTGTTGGCGCCGAAGATCGCCGTGGGCGGGTCGTCGAGGGCGAGCAGCTCCCGGGCGGCGTTCTCGGCCGAGTGGATGTCCTGCTGGCCGCGGCGGACGAGCTCCGGCAGCACGGGCACGCCCGCCGCCCGGTGCGCCCGCTCGAAGCCCTCGAAGCGCCGCTGGCCGGTGAAGACAGAGACCGCGTTGCCCACGAAGGCGATCCGCCGGTGCCCCTCCTCCAGCAGGAGCGTGGTGACCCGCTCGGCACCGCGCACGTCGTCGACGATGACCGCGTCGACGTCCACGCCGTCCTGCCGGCGCGAGGCGAAGACCAGCGGGACGCCGTGCCGGTGCTCGGGCTGGAGGTGCTCCGACGGGCCGCCGCCCGCCGGCACGACGATGAGCCCCTCGGTCTGGCGGCCGACGAAGTCGGCGATGAGCCGGGCCTCCTCCTCGGGGTCCTCGTGCGAGGTCCCGAAGACGACCCGCCGGCTCGCCTCGCTCAGGATCTCGCCGATCCCTTCGAGGACCTCGGCGTAGTACGGGTTGGCGAGGTTGGTCACCACCACGCCGACCAGCCCGCTGCGGTGCCCGGGGCGCAGGCTCCGCGCGTTCTCGTTGCGGCGGTAGCCCAGGGCGCGGACGGCGGCCTCGACCTTGCGGCGCATCGGGGCGCTCACGTGCTGACCGCCCGAGAGAACGCGCGAGACCGTCATCGGGCTGACCCCCGCGTGGCGCGCGACGTCGCTGATCGTGGGGACGGACCGGAGCTCGTCGGCCCGCTGTCCGCTGTCCGGATCGGCCATAGGGAGAACCTAAGCCACGGACCCGGCGGCACGCCACGGAGGTGTGTCTCGCGGACAGCAGGTTCGACCCAGCCCTGCGAGGCGCACGTGACCGGCGTGCCGGCCCCTTGACGTGCGCGATATCATTACGATGATATCGTCTGGGAGGTGGCTGTCATGGAGCAGATCCTTATCCGCAACCTACCGCCGGGGACCAAGGCCGCGCTGAGCGAGCGTGCTGCCCGGCACCACCGGTCGATGGAGGCAGAGGCCCGCGTGATCGTGGAGGGAGCCCTGGTCGGCGAGCCGGCGAACATCGTCGACCTCCTTGCCATGCCGGACGCCGACGACATCGACTTCGAGCCCGAGCGGCTGGGACTGACCGCGCGCACGCCCGAGCTCTGATGTTCGTCCTGGACACCAACGTCGTCTCCGCGCTGCGCCGCCCGGCCCGGGAACCGGCCGTTGCCACCTGGGCCAGGGGCGTGCCACTGGTCGACCAGTACGTCACCGCGCTGACCATCGCGGAGATCGAGCGCGGCGTCGTCCGCAGGGAACATACCGATCCTGCCCAGGGCGCCGTCCTGCGGCGATGGCTGGCCGAGCACGTCCTGCCCGGATTCGCCGGACGTGTGCTGCCGTTCGACCTCGCTGCCGCCAGGATCCTTGCCCACTACCCGGTCCCGGAGCGCGCGCCGTACGACGACGCGCAGATCGCCGCGGTCGCCGAGGCGCACGGCATGACGGTCGTCACCCGCAACGTCCGCCACTTCGAACCACTTGGTGTTCGTGTGCTCAGCCCATGGGACCAGGTGGCTGGCCCCTGACGCCACGCCTTCAGCCGGCGTCGTCGGCAACCGCCGCAGCGGAAGGGAACCACCACGCGCTGGTGCTGCGGCGTGGACGGCAACGAGCGGTGGAACAAGAGCCAGTCGGCACAGGCCTGGGAGGCCGACTGGCTCTTCATGGTCGACCGCTACCGGACCAACCCGCGCGTCGTCGGCGCCGACCTGTACAACGAGGTGCGGCGGGACATCCTCGACGACCCCAACTGAGGGCTCGGCGACAACCACGACTGGTTCGCCGCCTCGCAGCGGCTCGGCGACCGCATCCTGACCGAGGCCAACCCTGACCTGCTGATCGTCGTCGAAGGCATCAACTGGACCGGCATCCCGGTCGACGGCCTGCCGCACGAGCGCCCGACCCTGGAGCCGGCCCGGCGCCTCTCCCACACGCTGGTCGCCTCGAACAAGCTCGTCTACTCGGCCCACTTCTACGACTACACCGGCCCGCGGCACAGCGGCGCCACGGGAACGGGCGAGACCAGCGACCCTCGGTACCGGGACCTGTCGCCCGCCGAGCTGATCAGCGAGCTCAACCGGCAGGCGTTCTTCGTCACCGCGGAGGAGGGCCACTTCACCGCGCCGCTGTGGATCAGCGAGTTCGGCGTCGGCGGACGCGCGGAGACCGGTCAGAAACAGCGCGCCTGGTGGGAGAACTTCGTCGACCACCTGATCCGGACGGACGCCGACTTCGCCTACTGGCCGCTGGTCGGCTGGCACACCGACCGGACCGGCAACGGCTGGGCGCTCCTGCACTGGGACGCCCAGGGCGGGCGCATGGGCCTGTACGACGGCGACGACTGGCGCGAGCCCGCATGGACGCGGCTGATGAACGCGCCGAGCAAGACGGGACCGGTCGCGGCGTCGGCGAGCTGGGAGATGCTCAGCCCGGATCACGGGGACTTCGTGCAGTCGCTGCGGATGCGCGCCGCGGGGGACTGGGACTCCGGCGCCCGCAAGGCGGCCTGCCCGGACGGCACGCGGCTGCTGGGCCTCAGCCACACGGGCAACCGCGGACTGTGCCGGTCGGGCGGAGCCACGTGGGCCGGCCCGCACGAGGTGGTGAAGGACGAGCGCCACGTCACCTCCGACTGGGCCTCCGGCTACACGAAGCTCCAGTGCGCGCCCGGCCACTTCCTCATCGGCTACAGCGTCCGCGGCGCCGCGGTGTCGTCGGCCCTCTGCGCCGACGCGTCCGAGACGCTCGGCACCGCGGGCCGTACCGTCTGGTTCGACCGCGGCGACAACCGGAGCTCGGGCGGCGGCGACTTCGCCCACGGCCACTACAAGGGACAGTGCGCCGACGACGAGTACGCCGCGGGCATCGCCTTCACCCGGCGCGTGGGCTCATCCGGCACTCCTGACGCGCTCTACTGCCGGAGGCTGGCCTGAGCCGCGGCGGGTGCCGCCGGCCGGTCAGCGGATGCGCTCCCCGGCGATCCACACCCCGGCGATGTTCCGTGTGGCGCCGATGTCGGTCGTGGGGTCGCCGTCGACGAGGAGCAGGTCGGCCCTGGCGCCGGGCTGGATGCGGCCTCGGTCGTCGAGCCCGAAGGAGTCCGCGGCGCCGACCGTGGCGCCGACCAGGGCCTCGGTCGGGGTCAGGCCCGCGGCGACCATGAGCTCGAGCTCGCGGTGCTCGGATTCCCCGTGCCTCGGGGAGAAGGGGACGCCGGGTGTGGAGTTCGCGTCCGTGCCGACCAGTAGTCGGACGCCGGCCTCGTGGAGCTTCGTCACGGTGTCTCGGGCGTGCTCGTAGCGCAGCCCGGCGGCCGCGCGTGCCCGGGCGACGCCCTCCATCATCGTCAGGGTCGGAATCGACGTCATCCCCATCTCTCGCATCTGGTCCACGGTGTCGTCGTCGAGTACTGCGTCCAACGGGGCGTGGGTGCTCACGTCCACCCCGGCCGCGACCGCCGTCCGGAACGCGCCGGTGGTCACCGCGTGTGCCACGACGATCAGGCCGTGCTCGTGGGCGGTGGCGACGATCGCGTTCGCCGTGGCCTGGTCCATCCCTTCCGGCGGGCTGACCTCGGTGGCGATCTTGATGTAGTCGGCGCCGTCGACGACCCGCCGCTCGACGAACGCCACGGCCTCCTCCGGCGTCGTCACGACCCCCTCGGCCGGGAAGCCGGGCAGCTTCGCATGGTTCCCACCCGGGCCGACGGCGGGGATCGTGGCGCTGAGGATCTGCGCCACCCCCCGCTGCCGACGCATCTCGTGCACGAACTCCACCGGCCACGCCGCCATGTCCAGGCCCGTCGTCACGCCCCAGCGGGCGAGGTTCTCCAGATCGACGCGCCCTTGCACGGTGTGCATGTGCGCGTCGATGAGTCCGGGCAGGAGCGTGTGCCCCATGCCGTCGACGACGTCGGCCGGCGCAGTTTCCTCGTCGAGGACGGAGCCGTCGAAGAGCACCCGCTGCGGTGCACTCACCCCCGTTCCCGTGAAGACCCGGACGTTCTCGATCGCTGTGGTGACCACGATGCCTCCGCCTTCCCCATGTGGTTGTCGTGATAGCTTTCTATAAAGCTATAACGACGACGAGCTGGGTAGGATGGGCGCATGGTCTCTGCGCCGGACGATGGGCACACCCGATCCGCCGTCTCGCTCGGCCAGCACGCGCTCCGGCTGCAGGTGCTGCTCGATCGCCGTGTCGTCGGCGTGCTCGCCGCGCACGGGCTCTCGCGAGCCGAGCTCGACGTGCTCGGGGCGCTCGCCGAGCGCGGAGGCGCGGGGGCCCGCCCGCGTGAGCTTTCGTCCCGGCTGCTGATCACCACCGGCGGCCTGAGCAACGTGCTGCGCAGACTGCAGGACGACCGGCTGATCGAGCGCGAACCTGATCCCGCCGACGCCCGCAGCCACACCGTCCGGCTGACCGCAGAGGGCAGGAGGGTGGCGAGGGACGCCGGATCGGATGCCGGCCAGGCGATCGGTCAGGTGCTGGGCGTTGTCGACGCCTCGGTGCTGCGGGACGCCGAGCGGATCCTGCATCGCATCCTCGTCGACCTGGACGAGGATGCTCCCGTTCACCGAGACCCGGGCTGGGCCGGATAACGCTCCAGCGCCCGTCGCGAGCTTGTGCCCCGTTCCTCTCTCCGCGAAGTGCGTGGCGCAGAGCTGGGTCAGGGGCTCGCGGCACCGACGGCCGACCGCTACCGGCTGCCGGATGGGCCGGTCCCGGGTTAGATGGAGTCGGGTCCAGTCGCCGAGCTGGGGGAGTGCCACAGACCGTGAAGGTGTCCGTCTTCACGCCGAGCCACGCGCCGGCCTTCCTCGACCAGTGCTACCGCAGCGTCGTCGCGCAGACGTATCCGGACTGGGAGTGGGTCGTCCTGCTCAACGGGGGCGCTCGGTGGGCTCCGCCGGCCCCCGACCCACGGGTCCGGGTGGTTTCCGGGCAGGCGACCGGCTTCGTGGGCGCCATCAAGCGCGAGGCCTGCGCGCTGGCCGACGGCGAGATCCTCGTGGAGCTCGACCACGACGACGTGCTGGCCCCGCAGTGCCTGAAGGCGGTCGTCGCCGCGTTCGAGGAGCATCCCGGCGCGGTGCTGGTCTATTCCGACTTCGCCCAGATCGATGCCGACGGCTCGCCGAACTTCGACACGTTCAACCCGGCGATGGGCTGGGAGTACGCCCCTGCGAACGTCAACGGCATGCTGGTGAACCGCTGCCGTGCGCTGGCCCCGACCCCGCACAACGTCGGGTACGTCTGGTACGCCCCGAACCATGTCCGCGCCTTCCGCCGGTCCGCCTATGACCGGGTGGGTGGCTACGACGGCTCGCTGGAGGTGCTCGACGACCAGGACCTGATGATGCGCCTGTACGAGGCGGGCGACTTCCACCACATCGACGCCTGCCTGTACCTGCAGCGGATGCACGACCGGAACACCCAGCGCGACGGCCGGATCAACACGCTCATCCAGGACGGCACGGTCGAGCGCTACCACCGGGGCATCGCGGGTCTTGCCGTGGCATGGGCCAGGCGCAGCGGGCTGGCGTCGATCGACGTCGGCACCAAGCGGTGGCCCGGCCGGGCCCTGGTACCCGGGGCGACGGAGCTCGAGATCGACGTCGATGCTCCCCTGCTGCCCTACGGTGACGACGAGGTGGGGGTGGTCGTGGCGACCGAGCTCCTGCAGCGGATCCCGGACCGGGCCGCATTCTTCGCCGAGTGCCACCGGGTCCTGGCCCACGGCGGCCTGGTGCTGACGGTCACTCCCAGCACCGACGGGCGGGGTGCCTTCCAGGATCCCACCCACGTGTCCTACTGGAACCAGAACAGTTTCTGGTATCTGACCCAGACCAAGCTCCGCGACCACGCCTTCCCGGAGCATCCCCGGATGCGCTTCCAGGTCAGTGGTCTGCGCACCTACTTCCCGACCGAGTTCGACCGGGTCAACGACATCTCCTACGTGGGGGCGAACCTGATCGCCGTCAAGGACGGTCCGCGGCAGGGTGGTCCACTGCTCTGCTGAGCAGCGGACCACCCTGCTCTGGGTCGCACGAGGCGGTCAGGGGGCCACCTGGTGGACATTGATGCTGCCGGTGAACCCGGTCAGGTTGGTGGTGCCGTGGGTGACCGCCCTGTTGCCGTTGAAGAGCTGGAGCAGCCCGCCGGTCGTCGTGATGGTGATCGTGTTGCTCACCTGGTTGTCCACGCCCGCCTGGGTCGGGGTCGTGGACCTGATCCGGGACCCGGCCACTTCGGTGCCACCGAGAACGAGGTAGGCCGAGACCACCTCGGTGTTCGCGTTGGCGCCGTCTCCGGAGGCGTCGGCCGACCAGGTGTAGTCGATGACGTACGTCCCGGCCGGCAGGTTGACGCCGCCGCCGCTGAGCGTGACGCCGGTGCCGTAGGTCGCGCCGGTCGTCGTCATCGGTACAACGGTGTTGGCGTTCTGCCCCGCCGTCGCCGAGGTATAGAAGTAGCCACCGTTCGCCGGGGCGGGCGCACCCTGCGCACCCTGAGGGCCTTGCGGGCCGACGGCGCCCTGCGGGCCGACGGCGCCCTGCGGGCCGGCCGGACCCTGCGGCCCGGTTGCTCCTTGCGCGCCGGCTGCACCCTGGGCGCCGGTAGCTCCCTGGGCCCCGGTCGCGCCGGCGGTGCCCTGTGCGCCTGTCGCACCCTGGGCACCCGTCTCCCCCTGCAGACCCTGCGGGCCCTGTGGGCCGGCCGGACCCTGCGGCCCCTGTGGACCTGTCGCGCCCTGCGGTCCGACGGGGCCCTGGGCTCCGTTTGCACCCTGTGGCCCCGCGGGTCCTTGCGCGCCGTCCGAACCTGCGGGGCCCTGCGCTCCGGTCGCGCCCTGGGGTCCAGCGGCGCCCTGTGCTCCGTCGGCACCTTGTGCACCTGTCTGTCCGATCTCGCCCTGCGGGCCCTGTGCTCCGTCGGCGCCCTGCGGACCTTGTGCACCGGCCGGCCCCTGCACCCCTTGAGGACCTTGCGCGCCGTCCGTGCCCTGCGGTCCGGCTGGTCCTTGGGCTCCGTCGGCACCCTGTGCGCCGTCTGCTCCCTGTGGACCCTGTGCGCCGTCTGCTCCCTGTGGACCCTGTGCGCCGTCGGCCCCCTGTGGACCCTGGGCACCGGCATCGCCTTGTGCTCCCTGTGGTCCGACCGGTCCTTGGGCTCCGTCCGCGCCCTGAGGTCCAGCGGCACCCTGTGCCCCGTCGGTCCCCTGCGCGCCCTGCGGTCCTTGCGGTCCTTGCGCACCGGTGTCGCCCTGAGCGCCCTGTGGTCCGGTGGGGCCCTGGACGCCTTGGGGACCCTGTGCACCGTCGGTTCCGTCGGCGCCCTGTGGACCCGCAGGTCCTTGCGCGCCGTCCGAACCTGCGGCCCCCTGCGCTCCCTGGGATCCGACCGGTCCTTGGGCTCCGTCCGCGCCCTGAGGTCCAGCGGCACCCTGTGCCCCGTCGGTCCCCTGCGCGCCCTGCGGTCCTTGCGCACCGGTGTCGCCCTGAGCGCCCTGTGGTCCGGCGGGACCCTGGACGCCTTGCGGCCCCTGGGCGCCATCGGTTCCGTCGGCGCCTTGTGGCCCGGCTGGCCCTTGTGCGCCGCCGGCTCCTTGGGGCCCCTGTGCACCGTCGACTCCGTTGGCGCCCTGTGGTCCCTGCGCTCCAGTGTCGCCTTGCGCACCCTGCGGGCCTTGTGCGCCCTGTGGTCCCTGGGCGCCGGGGTCGCCGGGAGTACCGGCAGGCCCCTGCGGCCCGGCGGGGCCTTGGACGCCTTGCGGCCCCTGGGCGCCGTCCGTTCCGTCGGTGCCTTGTACTCCCTGGGGCCCGACCGGCCCCTGTGCCCCGTCGGCACCCTGCGGGCCCTCGGCTCCATCTGCACCCTGCGGCCCCTGCGCGCCGTCGGCGCCGTCCGCTCCCTGCGGTCCGGCGGCTCCCTGCGGTCCGGCGGCTCCCTGGGGCCCTGGAGGACCTTGAGCGCCGGCAACACCGTCGGCACCCTGCGCGCCTTGCGGCCCGCTCGGTCCCTGGGCACCCGTGGCACCCTGGGCGCCGTCCGCGCCCTGTGGGCCCGCGACGCCCTGGGGCCCCGCGGCGCCCTGTGGTCCCTGCTGGCCGTCCGCCCCGTCGGCTCCCTGCGGCCCCGTCGCTCCTTGTGCTCCTTCGGCCCCCTGTGGCCCCCGTGCGCCCTGGGCACCGTCGGTACCGTCGGCGCCCGGGGCGCCTTGTGGCCCGACCCTGCCCTGGGGGCCGGCCGGCCCGCGTGCACCGTCGTCACCATCGGCGCCCGGTGCACCGTCGACGCCGTCCGCGCCGGACGAGCCCTGCGCGCCGTCCGCCCCCTGGGGCCCGGGCGGGCCCGACGCTCCGTCCTGCCCCTGAGGCCCGGGCTGTCCCTCTGGACCTGTCGCGCCCTGTGGCCCCGCGGGTCCCGTGGGACCGGTGTCGCCAGGTTCGCCGGCCTCGTCGTCGTCCGGGTAGCCGAAGACCGGACCGCGGATGCCTGGGGGTTGCGGCTCCTGCCACGGGTTGTCCAGCTCGTTTGCGACGTCTGCTCCGGCGCGCGTGGCACCCAGGAACAGCACGGCGGTCGCGCCGACGGTCAGACCGGCGGATCTGGCCCTCCTGTACCACGTCACGGCGTCTCCTCGCCGACCAGGGTGATCGAACCGTTGTCGGTCAGCCGCTTCGACTCGTCCTTCTCCGGCGAGTAGACCTCGACCTGGAACGCGGCGTTCTCGAAGGAGAAGTAGGTCGACAGCGGCCGGTCGTCGAACACGACGACCACCGCGCCGCTCCTGGTGTGCTCGACCGTGGCCATGTCCGTGTCGGCGGCCTCGAGCCCCTCGTACCCGCTGAGCGCGCGGTAGGTGGCGACCGTGAGGTGCTTGTCGAGGTCGCCCGCTGCGGATCCCTCGGGCAGGTACCGCACGAAGGTGCCGCTGTTGGCCGTCAGCGTGAGCTCGATCTGGGTGTTCGGCACTTCTCCCCGCCAGTAGAGCGGGTAGTGCGTCATGGCGAATTCTTCGAGCGTCTCGGTCGAGACGATGGTGGGAACGCCCACCCTGATATCTCCGGCCGAGCTCGCGGCGGGCCCGGTGTCGTCAGCCTGGGAGACGGCCAGCGACCAGCTCCCGACCCCGACGACCACGATGAGTACCAGGGCGGCCAAGGCGCCCAGGGTCACTTTTACGGAAGTACGCAAGACAACCCCCGAGGAGTGTGTTTCGGCCAAATGCCCCCTTGCGCAGAATGAGAACAGAAACGTGGAGGTGCCGCAATGTGAAGCCAAATAGATCGCCTTTCCGGGCCTGTTTCGTGAGGCGGTGCGACGGCCCGGGCACACGGAAGTTCATGACTATTGATGAATGTGCACGGGGGTGGAACGAGAGAAAGTCAATCACTCTTCATTTGATGCATTGACATGTGGCGATGACCTTGTCCATGGGCCTGGGGCGGCGGCCCGCCCGTGGCGGTTTGGCCGTCGCGGATCCGTTTCTCCGGACCTGTGCGGTACGGAATTCGCCATACGAAAAGTCGGGAGATGGCCGCGTTTCCTGGCCGTTTGTCGCGCGGGGCCCGTCGCGAGAGGAAAGCGCGGTCCGAATCGTCCTGTTCGCAGTCGCCGCCCGGTCATCGCGGTGCCAGGGTATGGCCCGAAGTTCTACCGGTGTATTTTTTGGCGGAAGGAATTCGCATGTCCCTGCGTAGGCTGTCGGCCGCTGCGGTCGTCTTGCTCGCCGCCCCGTTGTTCGTGACAGTGCCGACGACGGCGCACGCCGCGCCGTTGCCCGCCACGTACAGCGGGAGCACCTCCGGCGACATCCTGTCGCTCGGCCTCTCGATCGTCGACGCGATCGAGGTCGAGGCGGCCGTCGCCCACTCGGCCACCGACGTCGACAGCGCCGCCGAGCCTCGTTCGCACGCCGAGTCGGCGAACGTCTCGGTGGGCGCCGTCGGCCTCGACGTTCCCGTGGTGAGCGACGAGGCGCAGTCCGGCCCGGCCGCCGGCGAGGACAGCTACGACGCCGGTCTGGGCAGTATCGGTGTCCCGGGCGTGCTCACGGTCGACGCGCTGCAGGCGACGGGCGCCACGGCCTGGGCCGGTGACTACGCCTGCGTGCCGGACGGGACTGCGCTCGCGACGTCGGAGACCACCGTGGCCGGGGCGGACGTGGGCCTCCAGCTCCTCGGGATCGGCCTGAGCGTGCTCGACCTCGGCACCGCGAGCACCGGCGGCACCACCGAACTGCAGGACGGCTCCGTGGTGTCCACCGCGACCGGCTCGCTCGCCGGGCTGTCGCTGATCAACGGCCTGGTCCAGGTCAATGTGCTGGACGCCCCGCAGATCACCGCCCAGTCGGACGGCACCACCGGGTCGGTGAGCGCCAACGACTACTCCGTCGAGGTGACGATCGCCGGCGAGACCATCGTGCTGACCGCCGGCGCGTCCATCCCGATCTCCCTCGACCTCGGCGTCCTGGCCGTCGATCTGACCCTGTCCGTCGGACAGTTGACGGATACGTCGTCAGGTGCGACCGGATCCGGCGAGCTGAGCTTCCTGAACCTGGCCGGGGCGATCACCGGGCCGTTCGGCATCGAGGTCGCCAGCCTGGACCTCGGCCTGCTGCCGCTCGCGGCCACGGCCACGGCGCCAACGGGCGGCGTCGAGTGCGATGCGCTCGTCCCGCCCGCCATCACCAGCCCGGCGGACGGCGATCTGGTGGCCGACGCGACGCCCACCGTCACCGGTACCGGGGTGCCCGGTGCGACCGTGACGGTGCTCGACGACGGCACGCCGATCGGCACGACCGTCGTGTCCGACGACGGCACGTGGACCTTCACGCCGACCACGCCGCTCGCCGAGGGCGAGAACACGCTCACGGCGACGCAGGAGCTCGGCGACGCGACGTCCGGCCCGAGCGACCCGGTCACGATCGTCGTCGACACCGTACCGCCCGAGCCGCCGGTCATCACCTCGCCCGCCGACGGCGACGTGACCGACGACAGCACCCCGACGATCGAGGGCACGGGCGAACCCGGGGCCACGGTGACGGTGGTGATCGACGGCGAGGAGGCCGGGACGGTCGTCGTGGGCGACGACGGCACCTGGACGTTCACGCCTGAGGCACCACTGGGCGAGGGTGACCACGAGATCACCGCCACCCAGACGGATGCCGGCGGTGCGACGTCCGAGCCGTCCGAGCCCGTCACGGTGACGATCGACGCCACGGCGCCGGCTCCGCCGGTGATCACGTCGCCCGCCGACGGGGACCTGACGAACGACGGCACGCCCACCGTCGAGGGCACGGGCGAGCCGGGAGCCACGGTGACGGTGGTGATCGACGGCGAGGAGGCGGGAACCGTTGTCGTAGGTGACGACGGCACGTGGACGTTCACGCCTGAGGCACCACTGGGCGATGGTGACCATGAGATCACGGCCACCCAGACGGACCGGGCCGGCAACGTCTCCGGCCCTTCCGAGCCGGTGACCGTCACCGTCGACACCACCGCGCCCGCCTCGCCGGTGATCACGTCGCCCGCCGACGGCGACCGGACCGATGACAGCACGCCGACGATCGAGGGTACGGGGGAGCCCGGGGCCACGGTGACGGTGGTGATCGACGGCGAGGAGGCCGGGACGGTCGTCGTGGGCGACGACGGCACCTGGACGTTCACGCCCACCACCCCGCTGGCTGAGGGGGACCACGAGATCACCGCTACCCAGACGGACCCGGCCGGCAACGTCTCCGACCCCTCCGAACCCGTCGCCGTCACCGTCGACGCGGTACCGCCCGTGCCGCCGGTGATCACGTCACCCACCGACGGGACCCTGACGAACGACAGCACGCCGACGATCGAGGGCACCGGCGAGCCGGGAGCGACGGTCACGATCGTCGTCGACGGCGAGCCCGTGGGGGAGGTCGTGGTGGGTGACGACGGCACCTGGACGTTCACGCCGACCACCCCGCTGTCCGACGGCGACCACGAGATCACCGCCACCCAGACCGACGCCGACGGGACGGTCTCCGGGCCGGTCGACCCGCCTGTGGCGATCACCGTGGACACCACGCCACCGGCCACGCCGGTGGTCACTTCACCCACGCCCGGCTCCACGACCACGGACAACACGCCCACGATCACCGGAACCGGCGAGCCCGGGGCGACCGTCACGATCATCATCGACGGCGTACCCGCCGGGACCGCCGTGGTGGACGAGAACGGGAACTGGTCGTTCACGCCCGCCACGTCGCTGGGCGAGGGTCCGCACACCATCGCCGTGGTGCAGACCGACCCGGCAGGCAACATCTCGGACCGCTCGGTGCCCGTGGCGTTCGAGGTCGGCGCCGACCTCGGCGGTGAGGCCGGTGGTGACGGGGCCGGCGCCGGAGGCTCGGGTTCGCTGGCGGCGACCGGTCCGGGGCCGGACCTCGTCGCCACGAGTGTGCTCGGCCTGCTGTGCCTCCTGCTCGGTGTGGGCCTGATCCGCGTGCGCGGCCTGCGCCGAGGCGCCGTCGTGGCTCGGCGGGCGGGAGCCGCCTGACCCGCCCGCGATCCCCGAGGAACCGCACCCCCCACGGAGAGGCCATCTGACCAAACGGTCGGTGGTCTCTCCCTGGGTGTCTGCTGCGGACAAGGTTGTTGCGAGGGGCTACCGGTGTAGTTCTGACCATGCGCCCCGTCGGTGCGGGCGGACATCGGTCGGCGGATGCGCTCCCCGGCGATCCACACGCCGGCGATGTTCCGCGTGGCGCTGGGCCGGATAACGCTCCGGCGCCCGTCGCGAGCTTGTGCCCCGTTCCTCTCTCCGCGAGGTGCGTGGCGCTTCGCGGAGATTGCGTCAGCGGCTCGTGGCCCCGACGGCCGGAAGTATCACCTGGTCCACGACCGCGGCGATGTAGTCGTCGTCCGGTGGTTCGAAGCTGTCGATCGCGTATTTGATCAGGAGCGCCTCGCCGATGTCGACGACGACGGGTGTCAGGCGCGCCGGGTCCACGTGGCCGTGCTGCGCGTAGTGCTCGAGGACGGACCGGGTGAAGCGGCCGCCGCGCGGGTCGAAGACCTCTCGGTAGAGGCGGTCGTGCAGGTCGGGACGGCGGCGCGACTCTTCCAGCAGGGCGCCGAGCACCGCGCCGTACTGCGAGTTCATCACGCTGTCGCGCATCAGCTTCAGGGCACCGATCAGGTCTCCGCGCAGGTCGTCGGCCGCGGGTGACGGCTCCTCGCGCGGGTAGACCCGGTACAGCGCCTCGATCACGATGTCCTCCGGCGTCGACCACCGGCGGTAGAGCGAGGTCTTGGCGGTCCCGGCGCGCCGGGCGATGCCCTCCATCGTCAGCCGCCCCACCCCGCCTTCGGCTGTCTCGGTGAGCGCCGCCTCGTAGATGGCGTGGACCAGGTCGTCACCGCGCCGGCGGGTAGTTCGGCCCTCTTTCGGCACAGGGTTCCCTTCTGAGATACGGTCGCGTATCTTATTCGCTGAGAAGACGCATCCGTATCTTATCGCTGGAGGAGCGAGGCATGCCCACCGACAGCCCCACCATGACCGGCGCGCTGCCCGCGACCCAGCGGTCTCTTGCGCCCGACCTCGCGCGCGGGTTCATGCTGCTGATCATCGCGACGGTGCACGCCCATATGTTCCGGACCGCGACCACCAGCGAGGGCTATGCGCTGAGCGGGCCGCTGGACGTCGCGGTGACCGCGGTGATGGCACTGGTCGCCGAGAACCGCGGCTACCCCATGTTCGCGGCGCTGTTCGGCTACGGCCTGGCGCGGATGTACCACCGCCGCGAGGCAGCCGGGATCCAGTGGCCCGCGATCCGGAGCCTGCTGCGCCGTCGCGGATGGTGCCTGGTCGCGATCGGCGTCGCCCACACGGCGCTGCTGTTCTTCGGCGACGTGATCGCGGTGTACGGGGTGATCGCCGTCGTCTACGTCGTGGCGGTCCGGTTCGGCGACCGGAAGCTGCTCACGCACGCCCTGGTCTGGATGGTCCTGGGCAGCGCGGCCTACACCGTGCTCAGCGAGGCGCTGTTCGCGTCGGCGAGCAGCGGCGAGCCGATCACCGATCCGCTGACGGACGCGATCGTGCGGATCGCGATCCTCCCGGCGTTCGTACCGCTGCTCATCATGATCTCGGTCTTCCCGTTCCTGGTCGGCATCTGGGCGGCGCGCCGCCGGCTGCTGGAGAACCCGGGCGACCACGTCGCCCTGCTGCGCAAGGTGGCCTACGGCGGCATCGGGCTGGGTGTGCTCGGCGGCGTTCCGTCCGCACTGGTCGACGTCGAGGCCTGGCAGCCGGGCCAGGCCGGGGACCTGTGGGTCTCGTGGCTGCACCTGCTGACCGGGTACGCCGGCGGATTCGGGTACGCGGCGGCGATCACCCTGGTCAGCCGACGGATCGGCGAACGGCCCGGTGGCTCGGCCGGACCGGTGGTGACGGCGTTGGCGGCCACCGGACAGCGCTCCATGACGTCGTACCTGCTGCAGTCGGTGGCCTGGGCGATCATCGTTCCGCCGTACGCCCTCGGCCTGGGGTCGAGCCTGACCGATGCCCAGGCGGTCGGTCTCGGCCTCGGTGTCTGGCTCGTCACGGTCCTGCTGGCCGAGCTGCAGCGTCGTGCGGGCTTCCGGCAGGGTCCGGCAGAGTGGCTGTTGCGCCGCATGACCTACGGCTCGCGAACCCAGGCGTTCAGCGGGGGTCAGAAGCGGTAGCGGAGTACCGCTGCCTCGAGGTGGCGGGACAGGACGTCGCTGCGTGCGATCGTGCGCAGCATCCACCGCCAGGCCGGTGACTTCTTCGCGAGCTGGGCCACCTCGGGCTGGCGGACGTTGAAGATCTCCTCGACCAGCTTCAGGCCCGGCACCCAGCGCTCGGGCGCGCGCGGGTTGTCGAACCCGATACCGGGCACGGGAGCGTAGAAGCGCTTGAACGTCCAGACGGCGAGTCGGGTGTAGCTGTTGTGGGCTATCTCCCCGCTGGGGAAGTGGGCGACCAGCCGGCGCAGCAGCGCCGCGTGGTCGGCCTGGGAGAGGAACGGCACCAGGCCGTTGTGGACGATCATGGCGGGCCGGTCGGCCGGGATGCCGTCCAGCCAGCCGGGCTCGGCCAGGTCCGCCGACACGAGGTGCACCCCTTCCCGCGCCGGTACGAGCTGCCGGCGCAGGTCGATGACCACGGGGAAGTCGATGTCGTACCAGTCCACCGTGGGCGGAGGGTCGACCCGGAACGCCCGCGTGTCCAGCCCGGTGCCCAGGTCCAGCACCACCGCGTCCGGGTGGGCGGCGATGAAGCGCTCCACCACCCGGTCCTCGCTCTTGGCCCGCATGGCGCCGGAGAAGGTCTGGACCTCCGGGTCGCCCCGGTCGCCCTTGAACAGGGCGAACTTCGGCTCGTACCCGGTGGCCGTCAGGATCTCCTGGGCCATCGGGTCGCCGAGGAACGGCTGCGGCAGGCGGCTGTCGAGCGCCGCGATGCCGAGGGTAATAAACAGACTCTCTTGGGTGGGGGTCAGTTCCGGAAGGGTGATGCTCATGCGTCTCCGCCTTCTTCTGCTCGTTCTTCCGCTCGTTCTTCGGCTTGCGCCCATGCTTTTTCGGCGTTCTTGAGCAGCGCGTCGTCGGTGTAGAGCCCGTGGGTGAACAGCTCCATCGTCGGCACGGACAGGCGGCGCAGGACCTCCGGTCCGAAGGCCTCGTGACCGAGGGCGCGCGCCAGGGCCGGCGGCATGGTCAGCACGGCCAGGCTCAGGAGGATCCCCAGGACGGCTTGGGCGCGGGGGTCCGACGACGGACGCATGGTGCCGTCGGCGAATCCGGCCCGGAACGCCGCCTCGGACTCGGCCACCAGGGCGTCCACCACCGTCGTGGCCAGGGGGGAGTCCTCCTGGATCGCGCGGCCCAGGTACTGCACCAAGAGCTGGTAGTCGCCCGGGCTGGCCAGGTACTCGCCGAGCAGGCCCTGCATCATCTCGGGGCGGCCCGCCGCACCGGCCCGCCTCGTCGTCGTCCGCAGGACGTACTCGTCGCACGCGGCGCGCAGCCCGGCCTTGTTCCCGAAGTGGTGAAAGACCAGGCCGATGCTCACCCCGGCGTCGGCGGCGATCGCCCGCGTGCTCGCCTTCGCGAAGCCGTCGCGGACGAAGTGCGCGACGGCGACGTTGCGGATCCTGGCCCGGGTCGACAGGTCCTCCGCGGAGATGTCGTCCGGGTCGTCGGGAGTGACTGAGCGCATGCTCAACATACTAAGCAGGCGCTCAGTCGCTTGGCAAGGCTCATGCCGCTCCGCGGGTGGGTGCTGTCAGCGGCGTCCGCCGAGCTGGGGCACGTCGAGGCTTTGTGCTGCGCGTTGTGTGGGGGAGCTGTCAGGGGGACGGCGGTAGTGAACGCGTGGCCGGACAGAGCACCGGGGCATCACGGCCAGATGGCCGTGACGCCCCGGGCCTGTCGTGTCCTTGGGGAGCCGCCAGTAGCAGCGAGCGGTGGTCAGGACTCGATGGTCTGCCGGCTCTCGGCCGAGCCCTGGCCGATGGCGGTCGAGCCGGCGGTGTGCGCGACCTCGATCCTGCGGGGCTTGGCATCCTCGCTGACCGGGATCGTCAGCGAGAGTACGCCGTCGGCGTACGAGGCGGAGATGCTGTCGAGCGCGAGCCCGCGGCCGACGGTGAGCTGCCGGGCGAACGTGCCCGTGGGACGCTCGCGGACCAGCCACTGCGCGTCGTCGCCCGAACGCTGCGTGCGTTCGGCGCGCACGGTGAGCGTCCGGTCCTCGACCGAGACGTCGATGGTGCCCGGGTCGACGCCGGGAAGGTCCATGGACAGGACGTAGTGGTCGCCCGTGCGGAACAGGTCCATCGGCAGGCCGGACTGTCGTGCGTTGCCGACGAACGAGCTGAACAGCCGGTCCATCTCCTGGAACGGGTCCCAGTAGGTAGCCATCGCGCATCACCTCCTACGACGATGCGGCCCTGGTCCCTCCAGGACCGCGGCGCTCGACGGCGGCCGGGACCGCCGTCCGGCTACACCACCAGTTTTAGCACTCTCGACCCAAGAGTGCTAGCACGCATCGTGTAGTAACTCTCCCGTTACCCCGCGCGAGGCGCAACGAAACGCGACGCCTTCAGGATGGCGGAAATTCACGCCCTGCAAGGAGAGCAAGATGGCTTCATCCCGCCGGTCCCTCGCCCGGATCAGCGCCACCGGCGCTGCCGTCCTCGCCGCCCTCGCCCTGACGTCGTGCGTCACCGGCGGCTCCGCCTCGCCGGACGCCGACGTCGATCCCGCCGACTTCGAGGGGCTCGAGCTCACGATGTGGTCCGGCGTCCCGTACGAACCGTTCATGACGGTGAACCAGGACCAGCTCAGCGCCTGCGCCGAGGAGATCGGTGCGACGATCAAGGCCGAGGCCTACCCCAGCGCCGAGTTCGGCACGCTCGTGCTGCAGGCCGGCGCCTCCGGCGGCCTGCCGGACCTGCTCATGGTGCCCTCCAGCGACCTGCCGCAGTACGCCGAGGGTGGCATCCTCACCGATCTCGCGTCGTACGGGCTCGCGCCGGAGGACCTCGCGGACTCGACGGCGGAGATGGGCAGGTACGACGGCACGCTGTACGGGCTCGCCTCGCACGTCGAGGTGGGCGCGCTGCAGTACGACACCTCGCTCGTGGACACGCCACCCACCACGTTCGACGAGCTCCGCGCCCAGGCCGCAGAGCTCACCACCGACGACCGGTACGGCATCGCCCTGCCCGGCAACTCCGACGGCGCCGCGTCGTTCTTCCTGCTCGGCTTCATCCTGAGCGCGGGCGGCGACCCCGGCGACTTCGAGTCGCCCGGCACGATCGCGGCCGTCCAGCTCTACAAGGACCTCGTCGCGGACGGCAGCATGTCGCCCGAGATGGTCAACTGGGGCTGGGACTTCCAGGACCAGTACGACTCGGGCGCCGCGGCGATGTCGGTCAACGGCCCGTGGGCCGCCATGCCGGAGGACGGGCAGGCGGTGCCCGGCTTCGCTCCGTACCCCACGGCCGACGGCGGCGAGTCCCGGCAGGCGATCACCGCCTCCGAGTGGACGATCCCCGTCACAGACCCGGTGCGCCAGGCCGCGGCCGCCGAGATCCTCGAGTGCCGCCTCGCCGCGGAGAACCAGCTCGAGGTGGCGGAGGTCCAGTACTACATCCCGGCCCGGCTCGCGGTGGGCACCCAGTGGGAGGCCGACGTCCCCGCGGTCGAGGCGTTCACGTCGGCGGTCGAGGACGCGTACAACCAGGGCGGCGAGCTCGGTGGCGAGTGGCAGACGACGAGCACCCGGCTGGCCAACGCCATCCAGTACGCCGTCGTCGGTGACCTGTCGGCCGAGGAAGCCCTGCGGCGTGCGGCGTCGGAGTAGCCGGATGGCGTACGAGATCTCACGGCCGGGCACGTCATGACCGCGGACACGGCGGTGGCGGCGCAGCGCACCCCCACCGTCGCGCCGGCCGGACGCCGTCGGCGCGCCGGCCTCGGCCGGCGGGTGCGGCGCGGGTACCTGTGGCTGCTGGCCCCCGCGTTCGTCTTCATGGCGGTGTTCTTCGCCTACCCGCTCGGGTACGGCGTGGTCATGAGCATGTCGGACTTCACCGCCGCCACGTTCATCAGCGGCAGCGCACCGTTCGTCGGGTTCGACAACTTCGCGGGCGTGCTGTCGTCGCCGCTGTTCTCGGTGGCGCTGCGGAACACCGTGCTCGTCACGGTGTTCTCGCTCGCCGGGCAGCTCGCGGGCGGGATGGCCCTCGCCCTCTACTTCGAGCGCCGCTTCCCGGGCCACCGGTGGATGCCGTCGGTGATCCTGGTGTCCTGGCTCATCCCCCTGGTGGTCACCGCGACGACGTGGCGGTGGATCCTCCAGGAGGACGGCGCGTTCAACCAGGTGCTGGGTCTGTTCGGGATCGAGGGGCCCGCCTGGCTCTCGGAGCCGTCGCTCGCGATCTGGGCGGTGATCGGGGTGAACATCTGGGCGGGGCTGCCGTTCACGGCGACCATCCTGTCCTCCAGCCTGCGGGGTGTGCCGGCCGAGCTGCACGAGGCGGCGGTGCTCGACGGGGCGGGCTACTGGCGCCGGGTGTGGTCGATCACCCTGCCGCAGCTCCGGCCCGTGATCTCGGTCCTCGTGGTGCTCGGCATCGTCGGCTCGCTCAAGCTGCTCGACCTCGTGCTGATCCTCACGGGCGGCGGGCCGGCCAACTCCACGCAGACCTTCGCGATGCTCAGCTACATCCGGTCGTTCCGGGAGTTCGACTTCGGCGCGGGCGCGGCGCTCGGGAACATCCTGCTCGTGATCACCGTCGTCTTCGCCGTCGTGTACACGCGCGCCACCCGGGGGGAGGACAGGGGATGAGCACGCTGAACGCCACGAACCCGCGCCGCGCGTGGCTGTGGACGCTGGGCGGGGTCGCCGTCCTCGCCGTCTTCCTGTTCCCCGTGTACTGGATGGTCTCGGCCTCCCTGCAGCCGGACGTCAACTCGGTGAGCGTGTCCTGGATCCCCACCTCCGTCGACCTCGGCAGCTACGAGCTCGCCCTGCGCACGACGCTCCCCGGCATCCGCAACTCGGTCGTCGTCAGCCTGCTGACCGTGCTGGTCACGCTGCTCGTCTCGGTGCCGGCGGCGTTCGCGCTCAGCCGGCTCGACGGGCGGATCGTCAACCTGACCCTGCTTGCGATCCTGGTGGCACAGATGGTCCCGAGCATCACCCTACTGAACGCGCTCTACGCGATGTTCTCGGCGCTCGGCATCCTCAACACCTACCTTGCGATGGTGCTCGCCAACTCGACCTCGGCCATCCCGCTGGCGATCATCGTCCTGCGGTCGTTCATGGTGTCGCTCGACTCCGAGGTCCTGGAGGCCGCGACCATCGACGGCGCCACGCTGTGGCAGCGCCTCACCCGGATCGTGCTGCCGCTCAGCCGGAACGCCGTCATCACGGCCTCGGTCTTCGCCTTCATCTTCACCTGGGGCGACCTGCTGTTCGGCCTGATCCTCACCACCGAGAGCGGCATGCAGCCCGTGGTGCTCTCGGTCTACCGCCTGCTCGACCAGCCCACCATCGACTGGTCCACCGTGATGGCGTCGTCCTTCCTGACGAGCCTGCCCGCCATCGCGCTGCTCGTCTTCTCCCTGCGCTACGTGCAGGCCGGCATCGGCGCGGGCGCCGGCAAGTGAACGCCCGGCGCTCGAACGAAAGGACCATGTGATGCCCCTCGACCGCCCGGCCTGGTCGGAGCCGGACGAGCCCTACCTCTCGTTCCCGAAGGTCACGCTGCACGACCATCTCGACGGCTCGCTGCGCCTGGACACGATGCTCGAGCTCGCCGACGCGCAGGGCGTCACCCTGCCCTACGACGACGCCACGGTGCTCGGCGACTGGATGGCCCGCGTCATCACGGAGCCGCCCGAGCCGTACCCGCACTACCGGTTCGCCGTCACGACGTCGCTGATGCAGGACGCCGACAGCATCGTCCGCGTGGCGCGCGAGTGGGTCCGGGAGGCGGCGGCGGACGGCGTCCGCTACGGCGAGGTGCGCTGGGCCCCCGAGAAGCACCTGGCGGGCGGCCTCAGCATGGCCGACGCGGTCGACGCCGTGGCGGAGGGGCTGCGCCACGGCGAGGCCGAGATCGCCGCCGCCGGTGGCCGGATCACCGCCCGCCAGCTCCTGTGCGGCATGCGCGAGACCCGGCTCAGCTCGAAGGTCGCCGACGTGGCGATCGAGAAGTACGGCGACGGCGTCGTCGGCTTCGACATCGCGGGACCCGAGGGCGGGTGGCCGGTCGTCGACCACCTGGACGCGTGCGTGAAGCTGGAGCGGGCGGGCGTGCCCTACACGATCCACGCCGGCGAGAGCGACGGCCTGCGCAGCGTCTTCGACACCGTGCACCGCGCCCACGCGCTCCGCCTGGGCCACGGCGTGCGCATCATCGAGGACGTGTCGCTGAACGGCGTCCCGCTCGACGTGCGCACGTGCGTGGCCGACGTCGCGGCGGCGCGCGCCGCCGGGCGCGCCGAGCTCACGGTGGGCCCCGTGGCCCGCTGGGTGATCGACCGGGGCATCCCGCTCGAGGTGTGCCTGACGTCGAACGCGCGGCACGTCGTCGACGGCCGCGCCAACCACCCCGTGGAGCTGCTGCGGGAGCTGGGCTTCGCCGTGACGATCAACCCGGACAACCGCATGATGTCGCGCACGTCGATCTCCTCCGAGATGCGCCACCTGCACGACCTGTTCGGCTGGGACCTGCCGGAGTTCGCCCAGGCCGAACGGACCGCCGTCGACGCCGCATTTCTCCCCCGCGCCGAGCGGGCCGCGCTGCGCGCAGAGCTGGAGGCAGGGATCGCCGCCGTGACGGCTTCGGACCGCCGCCGCGCGAGGGCGTGAGCCGGCCGGATCACGCCTGGTCGCGCGGCGGACGTTACCGCCGTGGCGTGTGCGCGCGGCCGGTGGGAACGAGGCGGGCGGAGTTGAGGATGAAGGCGGTCTCGCTCCCCACGTGGATGAACGCCGCCGCGACCGGGCTGAGCAGGCCGAACGCCGCGAGGGCCATGCCGAGCAGGTCGATCGCGATGGTGCCGGCGAAGTTGACCATGACGATCCGGCGGGCGCGGCGGGCCACCTGGACGGTGCGGACCAGGTCCTCCAGATCCGAGCTGATCAGCACGACGTCAGCGCTCTCCTGGGCGATGTGGGTGCCGGTGCCCATCGCGATGCCGACGTCGGCGCGGGCCAGGGCGGGTGCGTCGTTGACGCCGTCGCCGACCATCGCCAGCCGGTGGCCCGCGGCGCGTTCGGCGTCGATGACCGTGAGCTTGTCCTGGGGCAGCAGGCCGGCGCGGACGTCGTCGATGCCGAGCTCCGCAGCGACGGCGCGCGCCGTGGCTTCCTGGTCCCCGGTGATCATCAGGGTCCGTAGACCGCGCCGGTGCAGCTCGGCCACGGCGGCCCGGGCGGTGTCGCGGATCGTGTCCGCCAGGAGGATGGTCCCTGCGTACCTGCCCTCGATGCTCACGTGCACGGGTGTGGCAGTGTCCTGGCCCTCGATCGCGGCGGGAGCGTCCGGCACCAGGGCGCGGTTGCCCGCCGCCACCGGGCGGTCGGCGACGGTCGCCGTCACCCCACGGCCGGGCTGGTAGCTGAACTCGTCCGGGGAGGTGACCTCGACCGCGCCCGCGCGGGCGTGAGCGACGATCGCCTGGCCGAGCGGGTGCTCCGAGTAGGACTCGGCGGTCGCGGTCACCGCGAGCAGCTCGTTGCCGCTGATCCCGGGCGCGGGCCGAACGGCCACGACGGCGGGAGCCCCGGTGGTGAGGGTGCCGGTCTTGTCGAACACGATCGTGTCGACCGACGACAGCACCTCCAGGTGGGCGCCGTCCTTGACGAACGCGCCGGCCCGGGCGATGCGGGCGATCGCGGCCAGGACGGCCAGCGGGGTGCCGGCGGCCACTCCGCACGCGCCCGCCACGACGACCACCGAGATCGTCGCGGTCCAGTCCCGCGTGATCACGAACGTGAGGGCCGCGCCGGCCAGCGCGAGGTAGACGAGGTAGGCGGCCAGGCGGTCGGCCAGGCGCTGCACGGGCGCCTCGGAGGCCTGCGCCTGCCGCACGGCCTCGACGATGCGTCCGTAGGACGAGTCCGCGCCGACCCGCTCTGCGCGCACCTCGAGGGCGCCGACCTGGTTGATGGACCCGGCGAACACCTCGTCGCCCACGGTGACGTCGACCGGAAGCGACTCCCCGGTGATGCGGGACTGGTCCGCGGTCGACCGGCCGGTGACCACGACGCCGTCCACCGGGATGCGCCCGCCCGGGCCGACCACGACGACCTGACCGGGACGGACCGCGTCCAGCGGGACGGTGCTGGTGCCGTCGCCGTCCCGGAGCTGGACGGTGTCGGGCAGGAACGACATCAGGTCGGTCAGCGCATCGCGGCCGCGGTCCATCGAGAGGTCTTCGAGGATCTCGGCGGCCAGCACGAAGGCGGTGATCACCAGCGCCGTCACCCACTCACCGATCGCCGCGGCCGCGACGATCGCGATGAGCATCGACAGCTCCATGCTCATGCGCCGGTGCCGGACGTCGTGCCACGCCTCGGCCATGATCGGCCAGCACCCGACAACGAGCCCGACCACCGCGACGACCGGCACCGCCGGCCAGGGCCCGGTCACGCCAAGGGCCACCGCGACCGCGCAGAGGGCGACGAACCCGGTGCGGGTCAGGTCGGCACGATCGATCCGGGCCCACAGGCCGGGCTCGGCCGCCGTCGCCTCCGCCTCCACGGCGGGCACGGACGGCGCGCTCACGAAGCCGCCCCGGTCTCGCCGTCCGGGCTTGCGGTAGAGCCCAGGCCGTCGCCCAGGTGGTGCTCCGGCACGCCGCCGACGACGTGCTCGGCCTGGAACACCGCGTGCGTCACGAGCTGCCGGGCGTGCTCGTCGATCAGGCTGTAGAACACGCGCGTGCCCTCCTGGCGTGCCTGCACGATCTTGCCCCAGCGCAGCTTCGCCAGGTGCTGCGACACCGCCGTGGGGGACTTGCCCACCCGCTCGGCGAGCTCGCCGACGGCGAGCTCGCCCGCCCGCAGCGCGAGGATGATCCGGATCCGGGTCGCGTCCGACAGCAGGGAGAACACCTCGGCCGCCAGATCCACGTACTGGCTCTCGGCGTCGAATGTGCATCTCTTCGTATCTTCACGCATACGCAGACTCTAGGACTTGGCGGGCCGGGCTGACAAGCTGGGCAGGGGCACCACGCGAGCCGGGCATCGGGGGCGGGAGGTGGCTTGTCGCTTCCCCCGCCCGGTTGCGTCTATGTTGAGAGTGTGGTCGCGCACAGGCCATGCGCGGCGCCGGATTGCCGACGGTGCCGAACTGCCGACGGAGGTCCGATGAACCAGCCCATGGAGGACGACCCGCCGGACCTTGTCCTGTCGTCCCGAGGTCGCGTTCCGGCCGGCCGGTTCAGGATGGACGTGGTCACCGAGCGATGGTGGTGGTCGGACCAGACCTATCGCATCCACGGCTACGAACCGCTCGAGGTGACCCCGACCTCGGCGACGTTCTTTGCCCACAGCCATCCTGACGACAGAGAGCACCTGCGGTCAGTCCTGGAAGACGCCCGGCTGACCGACCGGCCGTTCGCCTCCACCTACCGCATCGTCGACGCAGGCGGTCTCGAACGTGTCGTCCTGATCGTCGGCAAGCGGGACGACGACGGTGTCGTGGTCGCGCTCGACGGCTACCTCACCGACCTCACCCGCAGCCTCGAGACCAGCCACCCACGCTGACCCGCCTGGGTTCGGGACCCGTGACACCGGCGGGACCACCCCCAAGGGGTGACGACGCCGTCAGGCACCCCGGGCATCGCGTCGCGAGCCTGACGGTGCGCCGTCGGTCCTGCGGCTCCTGCGGTGCAGCCGCCGGGCAAGTAGCCCGCTGAGCACGAACAGCACGGCCACCAGGGCCGTCATCCCGCCGACGCCGAGAAGGCCGACGCCGTCGACCAGCCAACGCTGGATGCCCTGCCCCGCCCCGATGACCGGGTCGTCCACCGCGCCGTCGCGCAGTACCCGGATCTCATACCACCCGTAGTAGGCGACGTAGGCGCCGGCGACGACCATGAGGCCACCGCCCAGCCGCGGCACGATCCGGCCGGCCTGCCGCAGCCAGGTCACCATCGCCGTCCGGGTCAGCGCCACCGCCAGCGAGACCGCCACGATCACCAGGCCCATGCCCAGCACGTAGGCACCGAACACGGCCAGGCCGCCTGTTACCGAACCGGCCCTGAAGCTCGCCACCACCGTGGCGAGGAACGGCGCGATGGTGCAGCTCAGCGAGGCGGTCGCGTAGGCGACGCCGAACAGCACCATCGACGACGCCGACCGGGTCAGCTTCGGCCTACGGATTCCGCCGATCCGCAGCCCCGGCAGGTCTCGCCCGGCCACCAGCCAGACTCCCAGCCCCACCAGCAGCACGCCCAGCACGAGGGTGAACCAGGGCAGGTACCGCTGGACCGCTGCGACGTTGGAGACCAGAGTGAGCAGCAGCCCGAACAGTCCGAACACCGCGGCGAACCCGGCCGTCATCGCCCCGGCGAAGGCGAGCGCCCGCCGGACAGCCACGGACCGGTCCGGCTGGTCGTGCCCCATCACCAGCATCGACGCGTAGGCCGGGAGCATCGCGAACCCGCAGGGGTTGACCACGGCGACCATCCCGGCCACCAGCGCCAGACCGACCGGCAGCCCGTCCACCTTCTGACCCGGCCCTCAACCGGCCAGCTCGGCGACCTGGGCGGTCAGCTCGTCCGGCTTCAGATGGCCGGAGTCCGTCACGACGCCGTTCTGGTCGACGACGGCGAACGTGCTCTGCGCGGTGATCCCGAAGTGCCGCCACACCGCGCCGTCCTCGTCGTTCAGATGAGTGATGCCCCCGGTGCCGGTCATCTCGACGAAGTTGTCCATCGCGGCGAGCTGATCCAGGCCGGCGACCCCGACGATGCTCACGTCATCGCCGTACTCCTCGGCCAGGTCGAGCACGTCCGGGGCCTGGGACACGCAGATGGGGCACCACGGCGCCCAGAACCAGAACACCGCCGGCCGGCCGGCCAGGTCGGCCGCAGCGAAGTCGTCACCGTCGATGGTCATGGCGGTGAACGTGAGCACCGACCCCGTCGGCTCCACCGCGCCAGCGCCCGACTCCGCCTTCCCGGCATCGGCCGTGACCGCGTCGTCCGCCGGCGGCGTGCTCGCGCCGCCCGCGCAACCTGCCAGCAGCAGCACACCCGTCGTCACCAGGGCGGCCAGCGTTCCTCGACCACGCATCACGGCGATCCCACTCCATCCAGGGCGACGGGCCGGCACGCGCATGGTGCCCGCTCCTGGCAACCATCACCCACCAGGACCGATCCGTACAGAGACCACGGCTGGCCTACGGGCCCCCGTAAGAAGACCGTAAGCGCCGCCCGCAGTCTTCTCACCACCCGGCCGACCGCAGCAATATGAAGTCAGGAACCGCTGACGATGTCCAGCGCCGCGCTGCGGGCGACGTCGACCGGGATCGCCACGCCGCCCGCCGTCGTCCCGGCCGCTCCGGTGAGTACGCCGAGCACGGAGCCGGCCTCGTCGACGAGCGGTCCGCCCAGGCTCGCCGTCGGCACGTCCATGTCGATGCCGACCGCCTCCAGCCGGCCGCCGCCGGCCAGGGTCACGGGCTCGTCCAGCGTGCGGAGCGAGCCGGCGGTCACCTCGCCCTCGGCTCCGACGGCGAACACCCGGTCCCCGATGCTCGCCTCGGCCAGTCCGGAACGGGAGTGCAGCGGCGGCAGGCGGGAGTCGTCGTGGACCCGGAGCGCGGCGATGTCGACGTCGTCGTCGCGTCCCAGCACCTGGGCGGTGAGCCTGCCGCCGTCCGGGTGGATCAGGGTGACCTCGCTGGTTGCCGCCACCTGCCGGGCGCTGGTCACGAGGATGCCGGGTACGGCGACGCGGAACGCGGAGCCGCCGCGTGGTCCCGCCAGGGCGACCACGCTGTCGGGAACCCGGGCCGCGCCCCCGCTCAGCGCGTCCGAGCCGCCAGCGTCCGCGCCGCCCGTGTCCGTGCCGCCCGTGTCCGTGCCGAGCTGTGCCCACTGGTCTGGTTCGAGCCGGTCCACCAGCGTGAACCCGTCCCCGGCCCGGGCGTAGAGGGCCGCCTCGCCCTCGCCGATCGCGACCGGCGGCGCCAGAACGCTCGGGTACACACCGTGGCTGGCGATGATCAGATTGGGTTCGCCGGGGCGCGGCGCCTCCTGCTGGATGAGCCGGTTCAGCCGCCCGTCGGCCTCCTCGTCCCGCTCGGGGTAGAGCCGCTCCAGGCCGTCCACGACGTCGAACCGGCCGAACGCCAGCTCAGCGGTATCCCTGCTGCGGCAGTAGGGACTGGCCCAGATCTCGCCGATCGGGATGCCCAGCCGCTCGACGGCGGTGCCGATCGACCGCGCGTCCGCCCGGCCGGCGTCCGACAGGTTGCGTTGCGTCGCGCAGTCGTCCAGGTCCACGGTGGGTTCGTCCGGCTGGGAGTGGTCGGTCTGCGCATGCCGGATGACGATGGTGAAGCCACCGTCCTGCAGTCGTGGCAGCAGGGCCTCGCCCTCGCCCGACGGCGGCGGCGTGGAGCTGTCTTCGGCTTCGGTGCCGGTGACGGTGCTGCTGCCGGTGCACGCGGTCGTCGTGAGCAGCAGGAGCGCCGCGAGCACAGCCGCGCCGAGCAGGGCGAACGGCCGGGGTGCGATCTCTGCCGTGGGGTGCTCGTCCATGCGGCCAGTGCAGCATCGCAGGCTGCCCGCGCGGAAAGACCATCTCGGTCCACGCCTATACCCCGCTGGTATGGATGGACGGCGTGCTGCCGTCCAGGCGCCGTTCGATCCTGGCGATGGCCGCGGCGACGCCGTCCTCCTGGCCTACCTTCCCGGCGATCTCCCGCGCAGTGCCGATCCTCGATGCCGCGTCGTCGACGGCGGCGGCGAGCCGGTACGCGGTGAACGTACCGGTCAGCGGCGGCGCCGCGATCCCTGCGTGGTGCGCCTGCCGCGCCCAGAACGGCTGGTCACCCTGGAACGGCCGGATCACCTGCGGGATCCCGGCCCGCATCGCTGCGGCGACCGTGCCGACGCCGCCGTGGTGCACCGCGACCGCCGTGCGGGGCAGCAGCCAGTCGTGCGGCGCCTGGTCGAGAACGTGGACCGACGGGGGCACGCGCGACGGCCGGAGCGCGCCCCAGCCGGTCGCCAGCACGGCGCGCCGTCCGGAGCGGTGCAGTCCGTCGAGCACCGTGCGCGTGAAGGCGTCGGGGTCGCGGGCCAGTGCGCTGCCGAACCCGACGTACACGGGCGGCTCGCCGGCCTCCAGGAACCGGGTCAGCGCCGCCGGTGGTGTCCAGTCGTCGCCCGGCGGGATCGTCCAGAAGCCCGTCGGGGCCAGGCCTGCCGGCCAGTCGTCCGGCGCCGGCAGCAGGTGCGGGCTCCAGGCGTGCAGGACGCCGTCGTGCGCGATGCGTTCGGTGAGGCTCGGTGCCGGGCCGGTCAGGCCGAGCGCCTCGGACCGCCAGGTGCGGACCATGCGCCGGTACGGCGCCTCGGTGAGCCCTGCCAGGCGCCAGCTCGCCCGGTTGAGGAACCGTGGCGGCCGGACCGGGGCCAGCGGCGACGGGAACCGCGCTGTCGGGCTGTACACCGGGATGAGCAGCGCGGCGATCGAGGGGACCCTGAGCCGGTCGGCCAGGTGCGGGGCGCCGAGCGACTTGGGGGCGTAGACGACGGCGTCGGCGCCGCTGTCGGTCAGGGTGGCCAGGTCGTCGAGCCAGCGCCGCAGCAGCGGGAGCGCCGACCTGGCTGCCGTCACCGCAGCGCGTGCCCCCTTGCCCGCCACCTCCTCCTGGAGCTCGAAGATGCTGTCGTCGAGCGGCGCGACCGGGAGGCCGCGCGCGGTGGCATCGGCGGTCAGGCGCCGTGGCGCGGCCAGCAGCGGCTCGTGGCCCGCCTGGGCCAGCCCGGCGGCGAGCGCGGCGAACGGCTCGACGTCGCCGCGGCTGCCCGTGGTCACCAGGAGAATCCTCATCGCGACGCCTCCCACTCGTCCAGGAGCGCCGGGAAGCGGTCCGCCATGAAGGCGTACATGTCGCGCATGTTCTCCAGCCGCTTGCGCCGGCGCGGGTTGTCGCCCACCGCGGCCAGGCCACGGGCCGCGAGCTGCTGGAACGCGTCGAACTCGGCCATCTTGGCGCGGAACGCCCGGCCGAAGACGTCCTCGGTCAGGCGGTACCGGTCCCGCCGCTCGCCGCGCCGCCGGAACCGCTCGACCATTCCGGACTGCTCGAGCTGGCGCAGCGCCACGCTCATGCTGCTCTTGGCCACGGCGAGCCGTTCGCACAGGCCGGGGGCGTCCGCGCCGTCGTCCTCCGCCGCGAGCAGGTGCCCGACGACGCGGCCCGCGGTGCGGCTCAGGCCGAGCCGCTCGTAGAACAGCCCCGCCTCCTCGGTGAAGTCCTCGATCGCGCTCATGGGCCGAGTGTACCGTCTGTTCGGGACGTTCCGAACAAACAAGTGGGACTGACCGGAGTCGCGCGACGGCGATCCTCAGTGGGCCGCGGCCCAGGCCTGGTAGTTCTGGTGGCCGCCGGACAGGTTGTAGACGTGGGCGAACCCGAGGTTGCGCAGCACGTTCTGCCCGGCGTTACCGGTGACGCCCTTGTTGCAGTAGGTCACGGTCAGCACGGCCGGGTCGAGCTCGTCGGCGCGGGTGCGCAGCTCTTTGAGCGGGATGTGGACGGAGCCGTCCACGTACCCCTTGGCGCGGTCCTTCGCCGAGCGCACGTCCACGATCTGGACCTTCTCGCCGTCGGTCCGGTGCCGTTCCAGTTGTGCGGGGGTGATCAGGGGCGCGCGACCGCGGATCGCGTTGTCTAGGGCCATGCCGGTGTAGTGGACCGGGTCCTTGGTGGTGGCGTAGGTGGGGGAGTAGGCCAGGTCGAGGTGGAACAGGTCGGCGACGTCGGCGCCGTAGGTGATGGCGGTGGCCAGGACGTCGATGCGCTTGTCCGCTCCGGAGGCGCCGATCGCCTGGGCGCCCAGGAGCCGTCCGGTGGCGCGGTCGGCGACGGCCTTGATCAGCAGCGGCGTGCCGCCCAGGTACTCGGGCCGGTCGGGCTTGATGTTGTGCAGCACCTCGACGTCGTACCCGGCCGCGCGGGCCTGGGCCTCGGTGAGCCCGGTCTGGGCGACGCCGAGGTCGAAGACCCGGACGATCGAGGTGCCGAGGATGCCCCGGTGCTCCAGGGCGCCGCCGGTGATCGCGTCGCCGGTGATGCGTCCCGTCTTGTTCGCGGTCGAGCCCAGGGGAACCCAGGTCGGCCTGCCGGTGACGAGGTCGAACGACTCGGCGACGTCCCCGACGGCCCAGACGTGCGGCACGCTGGTACGGCCCTGCTTGTCGACGGCGATCGCGTGCGTGGGGCCGATCCGCACCCCGGCCTGCAGGGCGAGCTCCAGGTTGGGCCGCACGCCCACCGAGACGATCACGAGGTCGGCCGCCACGACGTCGCCGTCCGGTGAGCCGATGCGCACGCCCGTCACCCCGCCGTCGGCCATGTTTCCCTCAAGGTCTCCCTCAATGTTTCCCTCGATGGCGGCCACCCGCTCGCTCAGCAGCAGCTCGACGCCGTTGCGGCGCAGCTCCGCGTCGACGCGGGCGGACATGTCGCCGTCCATCCGGGGCATGGCGTGCTCCAGGGCCTCGATCACCGTCACCTGGATGCCGCGCCTGGTGAGCTGCTCGGTCATCTCCAGGCCGATGTACCCGGCGCCCACGACGACAGCGCGGCGCACCTGGCGGGTCTCGATCCAGTCGCGGATCGCGCGCGCGTCGGACGGGGTGCGGACGGTGAACACACCGGGCAGGTCCACGCCGGGGAGAGGCGGGACGACGCTGCGCACGCCGGTGGCCAGGACGAGCTCGTCGTAGGTGTCCTCGAACGTGGTCCCCGTGGCCAGGTCGCGCACTGTGATCGTCCGGGTTGCCGGGGCGAGGGCGGTGACCTCGTGCCCGGTGCGGACGTCGACGTCGTACCGGGCCTTGAACCAGGCCGCATCGCGCGGGGTCAGCTCGTCGATGTCCGGCACCTCACCGCCCACGTAGTAGGGCAGGCCGCACCCGGAGTAGGAGATGTCGTGGTCGCGCTCGTACACGGTGATCCGCGCGGTCTCGGTGTTGCGACGCGCCTTGGCGGCCGCCGACGTGCCCGCCGCCACCGACCCGACGACGACGATCTTCAAGGACGGCGAGGTGCTCATGGGGTGTCTTCCTCCGGTCGATCAGCGGTTTTTGGGTACGCGACGGTCGGTGGGCCGGGTCGGCGCCTGCGGGTACACGGCGGCGGTGACCAGCACGCCCACGGCTCCGCCGACCACCTGGGCCGCCAGGAACGGCAGCACGGAGCCGGGCGCGATCCCGGCGAACGTGTCGCTGAACAGGCGCCCGACGGTCACGGCGGGGTTGGCGAACGACGTCGAGCTGGTGAACCAGTAGGCCGCACCGATGTACGCGCTGACCGATGCGGGGATCCACGTGGTGCGCCCGGAACGGGCCAGCCCAAGGATCACCAGGACCAGCCCGGCGGTCGCGACCGTCTCGGCCAGCAGGTGCGGGCCGGTCGCCCGCTCGGTGGTGGACAGGCCCGCCGGGACGTCGAACATCGCGTTGGCCAGCAGGGCACCGCCGATCCCACCGGCGACCTGCGCGACGACGTAGGCGCCACCCTGGCCGGCCGACACCCCGGAGCCGGTCCGTCGGCCGGTGAACCAGTCCACGACCGTCACCACCGGGTTGAGGTGCGCGCCGCTGACCGGGCCCAGCACGGCGATTAGCACCGCAAGCCCCAGTGTCGTGGCCAGGCTGTTCTGCAGCAGCTGCAGTCCGACGTCGTCCGGCGAGAGCCGCTGAGCCGCGATCCCGGACCCGACCACGGCCGTTACCAGAAGCCCGGTCCCCAGTCCCTCGGCGACCGCGCGCCGCCACAGCGCCGGCCGGGCGACGGCGCGCGGCGTCGTGGGATCACACGGGACGGGCCGTGCGGTACGCGCGGGCACCTCGGCGGTCATCGCCGAGACCCTCGGTGTATCGACATTCTTCTATGTTGACAGTCGTCGATGCAGCGCGCAATCTCGCCGGCGCGCGGTTGAGCACCGGGCGGCGGGCGATCCGTGGCCGCGAGGGTGAACTTGCCGATCGTCTATTGATAATGATTCTCACTCCTGTTTCACTCCTCCCATGCGTGAGAATCGTTCTCATTTGTCCGGGATTGGGCGCGCGCCGAACGGTCCGCCACGCCCTGTACCGGGAGCTGCAGCGACGCGGCTGCTCGGCTCCGTCGCGTCGCGCCCCGTGCGCCGCCAGGTACCGACCACCTGAGGAACAAGAGTTCCGGTCGTCAGGGTGGCGGCCGGAGAGATGGAGGAGAACCAGATGATGATCGAGCGAAAGACCGGGCGTCGGATCGCGACGGCGCTGGTCGCGATGGGTGCGGCCGCCGGGATGGCCGGCGCGCTCGCGGCGCCCGCTGCCGCGGCGGATCGCACGTCGGGTCACTTCGACGTGGCGGCGGAGGTCGAGTGCGACGCGTTCGGCGAGGTGTCGGACGTCGCGGTGCACGTGCACGAGCACGTCGGCGGCGAGGAGGTGGAGCTGCCCGCGGGTGACTGGCTGACCTTCACGGGCACGAGCGGGCCGGAGGTCGGCTTCACGGTCGAGCCGGGGGCGTCGTGCGGCGTCCTCGACGTGGAGTTCGAGCCGAACGTCCTCGGCTCGGCCAGCACGGGCGGGACGGTCTCGGGCACGGGTGCCGCGGGCAGCTTCTCGGCCAGCAAGACCAGCGCCTCCGGCGGTCTGGTGCTGGACGGGTCCGGGCACGAGGACCTCACCTGGTCCTTCAGCGGCACCGGCACCTACCTGCTGTCGTTCGACGTGGCCGTGAACGGCGGTGCGCCGGTCCTCTCCGAGACCGTGCCGCTCAAGCGTTCCTGACCGGGCGGGGAGGGCGGCCCGCGCCGTCCTCCCCGCACTGTCCGCGGCGGCATGTGTGCGTCCCGTACCGCCCGCAGTCCCGCACCGCCCGCAGCCCCCGTAGCGCTCGCCGTCCTGCACTGCCCGCCGTCCTGCACCGAAAGGAAGCCTCGTGCTCAGAACGTCCGTACCGCGCCGCCGTGCGGCGGCCATCGCCCTCACCGTCGGGCTCGTCGCGGTCGGCGTCCCCGCCGCGGCATCGGCGACCGGCCGTACCGCGCCCGCGGTCACGTCCGCTTCGACGGCGCCGGCGTCGCCGTCCGACATGGCGCCGGCGTCGCCGTCCGACATGGCGCCGGCGTCCGACGCGGCCGTCACCGGGGCCGAACCGCCCGCCCGCACGGTGCTCGACGACGGCAACGCGTTCGTCGATGCGCTGCTCGTGGACGGTGAGCCGGCGATCGACGTCGGCTGGTCCGCGCAGGCCGGTCCCGCCACGATCACGGACCGGTACGCCCCGGACGACGTCGTCATCTCCGTGCCGCGGCCCCTCGCTCTGACGACGCCGGACGACGCCGCGCTGGCGCCGCTCGGCCCGCCCGGCACCGCGCTGTGGGCCACGAGCCAGGACTTCCCGACGCTCGGCTTCACGGGCACCGACGTCGTGCCGCGCCTGAACAACTATGGTCTGCCGCGCGACCAGGTCGCGCGCAACGGCGTGTCCTGGGAGATCACGGGGGTGCGCGGGGGCGGGCTGGTCGCGGTCGGCGGCCCGGTCCCGATGCCCGACCAGCCGATGAACCGGGTCTGGTACGCCGGGTACGGGCTGCGCTCGGAGGTCACCTGGACGCCGAGCACGACGAGCATCTCGCCGCCGGCGAGCCAGGGCTGGCTCTTCTCAGACCTCGGTCTGCACTGCCTTGACCTGCGCGTCTCGGTCACCGGGACCGACGGGCAGGTCCGGACGTCGCCGGTGGTCACCGTGCGTATCGCCGTCGGGAACGTGCCGGACGTGGCGACCGCGGAGTGCGGCGCTCCGGTCGACCCGGATCTCCCGGTACTCCCGCCCGACGACCCGGGTGGCCCCGGCGACCCCGACCCCGGCTCACCGGACCCGACCGACCCGACCGACCCGCGGAACAACGTGCTGCTGCCCGCCGCGCACTCCGACCTGTCCCTGCGGCCCGGCGACGACGAGCTGCGCCTCATGGTGCGCGAGTCCCACGGCAGCGCGCTCACCTGGTACGACCCGGCCACGCTCGTGATCCATGTGCCCGACGCCGCACGGGTCACCGTGCCCGAGCCGACGGCGTCGGCCGACTCGACGTTCCTCGCCCCGGCGGGCGCGGTGATCCACCGGCTGCCCAAGGTGCCGAAGGACGGCCTGCCCTGGCTCGGCGTCTCCTCGGAGACGTTCGACGCGCAGGACTACGACCGGCTGCCGACGCTGCGCCTGGAGAGCGTGACCGGCGCGGCCGGCGGCCCGCCGCCGGGCGAGTTCTTCCTCGGCGCCGACGAGGACCACGTCCGGTCGGGTGCGGCCCCGTGGTTCTCCACCCGTCAGGGCCTGCCCCAGGCGCACCCCGCGCTCGCGCCCGCGCTGGCGCACCAGCACCTGAGCTGGGACTTCACCGCGCCTGGCACGTACTGCGTGCGGCTCACCTCCACGGCAACCACGGTCGACGGCGCCGCGCGGGACGACGACGTGGTGCTCACCTTCGTCGTCGGCGGCACCGGCTATGACCCGACGTCGGCGCGCACCTGCATGCAGCGGGAGGCCGACCGGGCGCGCAGCCACGAGGATGCGCCGCGGGAGGCGGCGCCGGGCGAGGTCGGGCGGGTGCCCGCGCCGGAGGAGCGGGGCAGGGCGGCCTTCGCGGCACTGACCCCGCGCCTGGTCGACGGCGAGCTGCGGGCCGGCCTGGTGACCGGGGACCTGCGCGGGCACGGCGTGCGCCACGACCCGGCGGACGTGGTGCTCGCGACGGGCACGACCTCGCACGGCCTGCACGTCGAGCGGCTGCGCGAGGACTGGCGCGACGCCGAGCAGGAGTACGTCGAGGGGTACCAGCTCGGGCCGGGGTCGGGCCTGCTCAACGCGGTCGACCTGGACCTGGCCCACCTGGACCGGGCCGGCTGGCGCGGTGACCTGACCTGGACGCTCGACGGCGCGACGGGGCCCGGCGGGTTCCTCGTGGTCGACGACCAGCAGGCCCTGGTGCCCGGGCACAAGGGCGCGCTGCTCTCCACCGTCCCGGGGTACCCGGCGTCCGCGGCGCAGGTCCGGCCGGGCGGGGCGAACCTGCTGCGCTGGGTGTTCACGGCGGCCGGCCGGTACTGCGTGACCACCACCCTCGCGGGCACGCGCGCCGACGGGACGGCGACGTCGGCCGCGACCACCCTGACCGTCGCGGCCGGCGTCGACCCGGCCCGGGTGGAGCCCTGCCCGCCCGGCGGAGACCCGGGGGACCCGGGCGACCCGGGCCCCGGCGACCCCGGTCCGGGGCAGCCGGGCGATCCCGGCGGCGCGCCGGAGTGGCCCGTCACCGACCGCACGGTGCTGCGCAGCGGCCACGTCGATGTCCTGGCCCGTATCGAGCCCGGCAGCCTGACGACGGTGGTGCGCGACGACGCAGCGGTCCCCGCGCAGGAGCACGACCCCGCCGACGTCGCGTTCGCCGTGCCCGACGCCGCCCGGGCGGCGGTCCCCGACGACGACCGGTACGCCTTCCTGGGCGAGACCGGCGACCCCGTGTGGATCCTGCCCGAGAGCCCGACCCCGGACCTGGTCTGGCCGGGCTGGAACCTGGAGGTGGCGGACGGCGCTGCCGCGGACGCCGTCCGCTGGGCGCTGCTCGGTGTGGAAGGCCCGGGTGAGTTCATGCTCTTCGACTCCGGCGGCGGCGACTGGGGCGCTCCGCGCCTTCTGCTCGGCGCCGGCGCGGACGAGCTCGACTACGCGCAGCACGCGCACGGATCCTGGGCGTTCACCGCAGCCGGGGTGTACTGCCTGGACGTCTCGCAGACAGCTCTCGACGACGGCGCCCCTACCGCCGCGACGGACCGCGCGACCCTGCTCTTCGGCGTGGGCGTGGACGCGCGCCGCGTGACCGAGGAGCACTGCGGGCTCACGGCCGCGGAGTTCGCCGCGGGGCCGCAGGGGCCGGGGCCCAGCGACCCGGATCCCGATCCGGACGACCCGGGTGCTGACCCCGACGATCCGGGAAACGATCAGGACCCGGACGAAGACCAGGATCCTCGTCCTGGCGCGCCCGGCGGCGACTCGGGTGCGGACGACGACGACCCGCACCCCGCACCGACCACCCCAGGAACCTCGCCCGTGGGCGACGGACCGCCGTCGGCGGGGGGCGCGACGGACCACGGGCAGCTCGCGTCCACCGGGTTCGAGGCCGGCGCGGTGACACTGCTCGCCGTCGTGCTCGTCGGGGCGGGCATCGTGCTGATGGAGCTCCGACGCTGGGCGCGAGGTCGGTCGGCCTCGGCGTGACAGCGTCGAGTTCGGTCCCTTGCTCGTCGGGCTGAGCCGGATTCGGTCGGTTGCTTTGAGATCGGTCACTCGATTGACCGATCTCAAAGCAACCGACCGATCTCAGGCGCTCGGCGGGGGCAATGGACCGGTCTCGCGCGCTGGAACTGGGCAACCGACCGATCTCGGCGCTGAGCGCCGCAACCGACCTGTGTGCACGCCGTAGCAGCGGGTGAAATGCCGCCCTCGTTCTTGATAACGATTCTCAATCCTGGTTCACTTCCACGCGTGACTGAGAATCGTTCTCACCAAACCCTCGCGCTGACGGCGGTCGCCGCGCTGCTCAGCGCGTTCGTCGTCCCGGCCCTGGGCTCGACGGCGCTCGCCGCGAGCCCGGCGGGCGCCGTCGCCGAGCCGATGTCCGCCGCGGTGCCGGACCGCGAGTACGTGCTCACGCATGGGCACGTCGACGGCTTCGAGACCACCTACGACGCCGAGGCCGGCGAGCTGGTCCTGTCGGTCCGGGACGACACCCGGATCTACGACGACGAGCCGGTGTTCCGGACACCCGGGTCGACCACGTTCGCCTACGAGGACCCGCAGAGCCAGGTCACGCTGCCTCCGGCGACCGGTGCTTGGGCGTTCCTCGGCGAGTACGGCGAGGCCACGGTCTGGCTCGGCTCCCAGTCGGGCACCGACCAGCAGTACGCGCCCTGGGTCGGCTGGAGCACCGAGCGGCTCCTGGACTCGCTGGCCGGGACCGGCATCACGCCGGCGGCGGGCCGGCCGGTGTCGCTCGAGGTCGTGGTCGACGGTCCGGGTGACGTGTTCACGTTCCAGAACGACGCCTTCGGGCAGCCGGTCAACCGGTACCTCGACACCACGACGTCCGACGGCGGCACCATCCCCGTGGCGGCCAACGCCCACGTGCACACCAACTGGATCTTCACCGCCGAGGGCGACTACACCCTGAGCGTGACGCCTTCCCTGGCCACGTCCGACGGCGGCACGGTGACGGGCGACGCGGCGACCTACCACGTCCGGGTGGGCGAGCGGCCGGTCACCACGTCGGTCACCATCTCGGCCGACCGGGCCGGGTACACCGAGGGCGACACGGCGGTGCTGACGGCGGCGCAGGACCCGGCGACCGACCTGGCGGTCTACCGCTGGGAGGTCGCGCCGGCGGGCTCCGACCAGTTCGCCACGGTCGAGGGTCAGACGTCCGCGGTCTACCGGCGCGAGCTGGTGCGGGCGGACGACGGTGCCCGCGTGCGCGCCGTCCTGCTCGACGGCGACCGCGTCGCCGGAACCTCCGAGCCCGTGACCCTGTCGGTCGCGGAAGCGCCGGATCCGACGCCGACCCCGACCCCCACGCCGACACCCACCCCCACCCCCACCCCCACGCCGACGCCGGACCCCAGGCCCACGCCGACCCCGCCCGACCCCGGGGCGGACCCGGACCCCGGCCAGGACCGCGCGTACGTGCTCGACCACGGGCACGCCGATGCCTTCGAGACCACGTACGACGACGATTCCGGCCGCCTGGTGCTGTCGGTCAAGGACGACACCCGTATCCACGCGGACCGCACGGTCTACCGCTCGCCGCGGGACGTGACGTTCGCCTATGCGGACCCCCGCGGTCGGGTCGAGCTGCCCGAGGCGACCGGTGCCTGGGCGTTCCTCGGCGAGCACGGCGGGCGGACCGCCTGGCTCGGCTCGCAGACCGGCGGTGACCAGGACTACCTGCCGTGGGCCGGCTGGAGCACCGAGCGCCTGCTGCCGTCGCTGGCCGGGACGGGGATCACGCCCGCGTCCGGTACACCGGTGTCGCTCGTGGTGCGGGTGGACGGTCCGGGTGACGTGTTCACGTTCCAGAACGACTCGTTCGGGCAGCCGGTCAACCGGTACCTCGACACCACGACGTCCGACGGCGGCACCATCCCCGTCGCCGCGAACGCGCACGTGCACACCAACTGGGTCTTCACCGCCGCGGGCGACTACCACCTCACGGTGACTCCGCGCCTGCGGACCACCGACGGGCGCACCATCACCGGTCCCGCCGTCGACTACCACTTCCGTGCGGGCGCGCAGCCGGGGGACGGGCCTGGCGGGAGCGGCCCGGGCGACGGTCCGGGCGGCGACCGCGGCGACGACCCGAGCGGGGATCCGGATGACGACCTCGGCAAGGACCCGAATGATGATCCGAGCAACGACCCGGGCGACGGCACAGGCGCCCCGGGCGACCAGCCCGAGCAGTGCCTGCCGCAGCCGGTCACCGAGGAGGTGACCACCCCCGCCGTCGGCGGTATCACCTCCGGTCACTTCGACTTCGGGTCCATGGTGCGCGACGGCGAGCTCGTCGCGCGGGTGAAGGACGACCGCGAGCAGCCGTCGTCCTGGGTCGATCCGGCGTCGCTGACCTTCCGGCTGGGCGAGGCGGCCGCGGACGAGGTGCCGTCGGGCAGCGAGTTCGCCTTTCTCGGCGCGGCCGGCTCGACGGTCTGGTCGGTCGGCCAGGTCCAGGAGGCGGGCGTCCCGTGGATCGGCTGGAACACCCAGCACCCCAGCCTGGTCGAGGCGGCGGACGGTCCGGTCACGTTCGCGCTCGACGAGGTCGACGGCCCCGGTGAGCTCGGCGTGTACGCCACCGGCACGTTCGGGGGAGTTGGCACCAAGAACTTCGGCACCCTGCCCGGGTTCCCGCGGTCCATGACCGTGCCGCTGAACCAGCACGTGCACGCCAACTGGGCCTTTACCGAACCGGGCGTCTACGCGGTGACGATGACGCAGTCGGTCCGGCTGAAGGGCGGCGGCACCGCATCGGACTCGGCCACGCTGCGGTTCTCCGTCGGCGACACCTCCGGCACCACGACGCGGACCACCTACGTGGGCCGGACCGCCTCGGGCCAGGAGTGCGACCTGACCGCCGAGCAGCGCGCCGCGCTGGCGAGCACCGGCGCGAACGTGTTCCAGCCGCTCATCGCGGCCGGCCTGCTCGTGCTGGCCGGCGCCACGCTCGTCGTCGTCGCACGCCGCCGCCGGGCCTCGGCATGACGCAGGGCCGACGTCGATCCCGACGACACGGCGCCGCCGTCAGCGGGATGGTGGCGGGTTCCCTGCTGCTGGCCGGGTGCGGGGGCTGGAGCGTCACCGCCGAGCAGGACGGCGAGCAGGACGGCGAGCTCCGCGTGGTGACCACCACCGGGATCCTGGCCGACCTGGTGCGCAACGTGGCCGGTGACGGCGCGCAGGTCACCTCGATCGTGCCGCCCACCGGCGACCCGCACTCCTACGACCCCACCCTGCGTGACGTGCGGGACGTGGTCTACGCGGACGTGGCCTTCAGCAACTACCTGCTGCTGGAGGACCACGCGGTGGTCACCACCCTGGACGCCAACCTGCCGCAGGACGCCCCCAACATCTCGCTGGCGGAGTCGGCCACCAAGTACGCGGCGGAGGTGATCCCGCTGGTCGAGAACGTCAACCTGGACACCATCTGGCTCGGGCTCCGCGTCCACGGGACGGGCGAGGACCTCGGAGCGACCCGGGCGTCCGAGGTGCGGCTGCGGGTGACCGGTGTGGACGGGCCGGGTCGGCTGGCGGGCTACCTGACCGAGACGTTCGGCCAGCCGCGCGTGTACTTCGACTCGGGCGACGGGTTCGATGCCGCCGACGGGTACGCCCGGGACACCGCGACCCTGCCCACGGACGCGCACACGCACATGAGCTGGGCGTTCACCGAGCCCGGTGTGTACAGGGTGGCGCTGGAGTCCGACCTGGTGGTCGAGCCCGGTGGGGAGCCGCTGGCGCTGGGCGGCACGACGGTGACCTTCGCCGTCGGCGTCGACCCGTACTCCGTGCCCGGCCTGGCCGACGCCGAGGTGCTCGACGGCGGGCACGCGGACGTCACCGTCGACCTCGACGAGGGTGCGATCGTGCTGCGGGCCGACCCGCCGACAGGGGAGGGCGAAGGGGCGGAGGCGGACGGGAGTGACCACGCTCCTGCCTCGGGCGCCGCACCCGCCGGACCCGCCGGACCCGCCGGACGGGGCGGCGCCGGGCACACCCACACCCGGGTGTTGGACCCGGCGCGGACCGTGGTCTCCGTGCCGAACAAGGCGCTCGCCTCCGTGCCCGCTCAGCCGGGGTTCGGGTTCCTCGGCCGCCCCGGCGACCAGGTCTACCTGCTGCCCCAGGCGGTGCTGGGCAAGCACGTGCACGGCGAGATCGACCCGCACCTGTGGCAGGACGTGCGCAACGCGCAGGCCTACGTGGAGGTCATCCGCGACACGCTGGTCGCCGCCGACCCCGGGCAGGCCGCGCGGTTCCGGGCGAACGCCCGGGCGTACCTGGCCGAGCTGCGCGCCACCGACGCGTACGTCGAGCGCACCATCGCGCAGATCCCGCGCCCCCGCAGACACCTGGTGACCACGCACGACGCATTTGCCTACCTCGGCCGGGCGTACGACGTCGACATCGCCGGCTTCGTGACGCCCGACCCTGCCTCCGAACCCAGCGTCGCCGACCGGATCAAGCTCACGCGGACGGTGCAGGCCCTTGACGTGCCCGCCGTCTTCCTGGAACCCAATCTCGCGGCGCGGTCCACCGTGCTCACCGAGGTGGCGCACGAGAACGGCCTGCGGGTCTGCGACATCTACTCCGACGCGTTCGACGACCGCGTCACCACCTACGTCGACCTGATGCGTGCCAACGCCGACAGCCTGCGCCGGTGCCTGGCGTGACCGGCCACCCGGCACCGACGCGCCGGACCCGCAGGCGCGGGCGCACCGGCCAGCAGAAGGAGTACTTCATGACATCCCGAACCACGCGGGCGGCGGTCGCCTGTGCGGCTGTGCTGGTCGCCGTCCTGGTCGCGGGCACCGCATCGGTGGCCGTGGCCGCCATGCCCGCCATGCCCGCCATGCCCGCCGCGGACGATCCCGGGCTGGCGCAGACCGTGGAGCCGGACGAGGCGGTCGTCGACGGGGACGCGGTGGTGACCGACGGCCACGTCGACGTCGGACCGCGGTTCCTCGACGACGGATGGACCATGCTCGCGCGCGACGACCGCGAGGTCCCGTCCGTCTGGCGCGACCCCGAACGGACCGTGCTGCACCTGGGCGACGCGGCGGTGCTGCCCGCGCCGGACAGCCCCGACTTCGAGTTCCTCGGCGTCGCGCCCGGCACCCCGCTGCACGTGGTGCCGCAGACGCAGGCGCCCGACGTGGTCTGGCTGGGCTGGAACACGCAGGACCCGCAGGTCGTGGACGCCGTCGAGCAGGGGGCGACGCTGCGCCTCGACGCGGTGGACGGGCCGGGCGAGGTGTTCGTGTTCCTGCAGGAAGGGGTGACCGGGCCGCCGAACGTGCTGTGGGACTCCGGGCAGCCGCTGCCGCAGGAGCTGTGGATGGAGGTGAACACGCACGTCCACGCCAACTGGGTGTTCACGGAGCCGGGCGTCTACCGGCTCGACGTCACGATGCTGGCCGACCTGACCGACGGGACCACGGTCGAGGACGACAGCGCGCTCCTGTTCGCCGTCGGGCAGGATGCCGACCCTGCCGACGCGCTCGCGGCGGCGAGCGGTGACGCCGGGCCTGCCGCTTCGGGTGAACCGGCGGCCGGTGCCGCCGAGCCCACCGCTTCGGGTGAACCGGCGGTCGGCGGCGAGGAGTCGCCGACCGCCTCACCCTCGGCGAGCGGGGACACCGTGGCGCCCGCCGGGCCGGAGGCGAGCGTGCCGTCGTCCGACGGCGGCGCGCCGGGAGGTCTGGTCTGGGCGGCGGCTGTTGCCGGCCTGGCGCTGCTCCTGGTCCTGCTCCTTCGGGTGGTGCGGGCACGCCGCGCGCGGGCGGCCGCGGACCGGGACGCGGAGGACCGCTCATGACGGCAACCGTGGCGGGCACGACCAGCGCGGCGGCGCGGCCCGAGGCGGCCGCTGCGCTGCGGGTGCGCGACCTCGCCGTCGTGCTCGGCGGGCGGCCCGTGCTGGACGGCGTCCGGCTGGACGTGTCCGACGGCGAGCTGCTGGGGCTGGTCGGCCCGAACGGCGCCGGCAAGACGACGCTGCTGCGCGCCGTGCTCGGGCTGGTGCCGTCGTCGGGCCGGATCACCGTCGCGGGGCGGGACGTGCGCGCGGGCCGGTCGCGCGTCCGGTCGGCGCGCGCGACGGGCTCGGTCGGCTACGTGCCCCAGCGCCACGAGTTCGCGTGGGACTTTCCCGTCACGGTCGAGGAGGCGGTGCTGACCGGGCGGGTCACGCGGATCGGCTGGCTGCGCTCCGCCGGCGCCGACGACTACCGGGCGGTGCGGCGCGCCCTGGACCGGGTGGAGCTGAGGCACCTGCGGCGGCGGCCCGTCGGCGAGCTGTCGGGCGGTCAGCGGCAGCGGGTGCTCGTGGCCCGCGCGCTGGCGCTCGACCCGCGGATCCTGCTGCTGGACGAGCCGTTCACCGGCCTGGACGTGCCCACCCAGGAGCACCTCACCGGGCTGTTCCGCGAGCTCGCGGACGACGGGCGGGCCGTGCTCATGACCAACCACGATCTGGTGGGCGCCGTGCACGCGTGCGACCGGTTGTGCCTGCTGAACCGCACCGTCGTCGCGTCCGGCACGCCGGCCGAGCTGGCCGGACCCGAACCCTGGATGACGGCGTTCGGCGTCTCGGCCGGGTCGCCGCTGCTCGCGGCGATCGAGCGGGTGGCCGAGGGCCGGGCCGCAGGTCGGGCCGCGGGGGAGGGCCGGGCCGCAGGTCGGGCCACGGAGCCGAGAGACGGGGGCGACGCATGATCTCGCCCGTCGACTTCGTCCAGGACCTGCTCAACCCCGACCTCGCGTTCCTGCCCAAGGCGGTGCTCATGGCCGTGCTCTCCAGCGTGGTGTGCGGCGTGGTCGGCACGCACGTGGTGCTGCGCGGCATGGCGTTCATCGGCGACGCCGTGGCGCACGCCGTCTTTCCCGGGCTCGCGGTCGCGTTCGTGCTGCAGGGCTCGCTGGTGCTCGGCGGGGCGGTCGCGGGAGTGGCCACGGCACTGCTGGTCGCGGTGTTCGCGCAGCACCGGCGGCTGCGGGAGGACTCGGTGATCGGCGTCTTCTTCGTCGCCGCGTTCGCGCTCGGGATCGTGATCATCTCGGCCGCGCCTGGTTATGCGGGCTCGCTGCAGGACTTCCTGTTCGGCTCCATCGTGGGCATCCCGGACCAGAACGTGACGATCGCCGTCGTGGTCGGGCTGGTGCTGATGGCCGTGCTGTTCGCCGTCCACAAGGAGCTCGTCGCCGTGAGCCTGGACCGGGAGACGGCGCGGGCGCTGGGGCTGCCGGTCCTGCGGCTCGACCTGCTGCTCTACGTCGTGGTGGCGGCCGCGATCGTGATCTCGGTGCAGACCATCGGCAACGTGCTCGTCCTGGCCCTGCTGGTCACGCCGGCGGCCGCCGCACGGCTCCTGACCGACCGGCTCGGCCCGATGATGCTGCTCGGCCCGGTCATCGGGGGTGGGTCGGCGGTGGTGGGCCTGTACCTGTCCTGGAGCCTGGACCTGCCCGTCGGCGGCACGATCGTGCTCGTCGCCACCGGCGTGTTCCTGCTGGCCTGGCTGTTCGCGCCCCGGCACGGCGTGCTGAGCCGTGCCGGGGCGCGACGTCGGGAGCGGCCGGAGCCCGCGGCCCGGACCCGGTAGCGGCCCCAGGACGTCGCGCGGTTCCGCGTCGCGCGGTTCCGCGTCGCGCGCCAGCGTGTCGAGCACCCGGCTCAGGAAACCGGATGGCGCCGAAGCCCGTCGTCGTTATGCTCCGGCTACCGCAACGGGAGGGTTTTGTCGTGATCGATCTGGACAAGCTGGACGCCGCGGCGTCGCAGCGGTCGTTCTCCGGCGTCGTGACGGTCGACGTCGGTGACCGCAGGGTGCTGGAGCGCTGCTACGGGCTGGCCCATCGCGCGCTGCGGGTGCCGAACACCGCGGCCACGCGGTTCGGGATCGCGAGCGGCAGCAAGAGCTTCACCGCGCTGGCGATCATGCAGCAGGTCGTGTCGGGGACGCTGCGCCTGCAGGACCCGGTGCGCCGGTTCCTCGGCGACGACCTCCCGCTGATCGACGACGACGTCACGATCGAGCAGCTGCTCACGCACACCTCGGGGATCGGCGACTACCTCGACGAGGACGACGACTGGGACCCCGCCGACTACGTCCTGCCCGTCCCGGTGCACACGCTCGAGACGGCGGAGTCGTTCCTTCGGATCCTGGACGGTTTTCCCCACAAGCATGCGCCCGGTGTCCGGTTCGCCTACTGCAACGGCGGCTACATCGTGCTGGCGATCGTGCTGGAGCGGGTCACCGGGCGACAGTTCCAGGACGTCGTGGAGACGGACGTGATCCGGCCCGCCGGACTGACCGGCACGGCGTACCTCCGCTCGGACGAGCTACCCGGCGACGCGGCTCTGGGCTACCTAGCCTCTGAGGGCGATCGCAACAACGTGCTGCACCTGCCGGTGCGTGGCAACGGCGACGGCGGCGCCTACACGAGTGCCGCTGACCTGCACCGATTCTGGCGGGCGCTGTACGACGGCGCCATCGTGCCGCTGGACGTGGTCACCGAGATGACCCGCCCGCGTTCGGACGTGCCGGAGGAGGAGCTGCGGTACGGCCTCGGATTCTGGCTGCACCCGGCCGACCCCGCGGTCGTGATGGGCGGCTTCGACGCGGGCGTCGCCTTCCGCTCGACGCACGATCCCGCGACCGGTACGACGGCGACCGTGCTGAGCAACTGCACCTTCGGGTCGGGAGCCGTCATCGAGCTGCTCCAGGCATCCTGGCCGGATCTGCTGAAGGCGGCCTGACCGTCCCGGCTGCCCTGGCCGAGCGCCGGCCGGGGCCGTTGGGGCGCGGAACCAGGGTTCCGCAGGTCGCGCCGCTCCGCGAGGACGGCGCCACGGCGAGGACGGCGCCACGGCGAGGACGGCGCCACGGCGAGGACGGCGCCACGACCGGGCTGTGCGGGCATTGCCCAGCGTCCGCGGCATAGGTGGCCAGATCGTCGGCCATGCGCTGCTTGACCCCCGGCAGGACGAAGGGCATCAGCCAGCCGACGCCGGGTCGTGCGCGCCAGGTGCCCCGCCAGGTGATGATGGTCCCGCCCGTGGCGGTCGGCTCCAGCTCGATCACGGCGCGGTAGTCCCGCAGGGCGGGGTTGAAGGTGCCCTGGTAGGCCAGGCGCCGGTTCTCCACGAGCTCGGTGAGCTGTTCGCCGGTGACGGTGCCCAAGCTTGGTAGTCCCGAGCTTGGTAGTCCCAGATCTGGGACTAATCTCGGCCTAGCCGACGTGCCACCTTTCGGCATGGCGACGAAGTCGTGGCTCCCTGACCTGCGAGAGAGTTCCCGGGGCACGGCAGCCAGTCCCGGTCGACGGCGTCGCGCCGACCACTGAGACGCGCTCCCTGGTTCGACGGCGGATGGGAGTTAGATGTTGAGCATCTGTTCTGGTCGGGTCGGTGGGCCGCTGAAGCCGCCGGGCTTGCCGGTCCGCCGGCCTGCCGGTCCGTCGGGCTTGCCAGTCCGTCGGGCTCGCCGGGCCTGTCGTCAGGCAGGTCTTCCGGTCAGGCGGCTTCGGCGGCCGGTGGGTCCGCGGGTGGGTCGGCGGGTGGTGAGTCCGCACGGTTGGCGGGGTTGGTGTCGGCTGGTGGTGGGGTGTCGATGGCGTCGGGTAGGTGGATGTGGTGTCCGTGGGCGTCGGTGAAGGCCCATCCGGTCTCTACCAGGGCCCCGACGGCACTGGTATTGGTGGTGGGTTTGCCGGTCCAGTGCATGGTGATGCCCCGCGTGTCTACCAGGGCATGGTGGTGCCAGCACAGCAGGGCACTGTTCGCCACGGACGTGTCTCCGCCGTCGGCCCAGTGCTTGACCGCATGGTGGACCTCGCACCTGGATGGTGGTTGGTCGCATCCGGGGTAGACGCAGTGCTGGTCCCGAGCAATGACCGCGCGGCGCATCTGCCCGGTCACGGTCCGCTGGGCGCGTCCGACGTCCAGGACGGCGCCGTCGGGGCCGAACACGATCCTCGTGACGGCACTGTCACACGCCAGGCGGCGCAGCAGGGCGCGTGGGACCCGGCCGCCGGTCTCGGTGAACACCGCACCACCCGAGGCCAGGAGCCCGGACACCGGCGGCGGTGTGCCGGCCGTGCCCCAGCCCGCCATGTCCCAGCCCGCCATGTCCCAGCCCGCTGCGTTCCAGCCCGCTGCGTTCCAGCCCGCTGCGTTCCAGCCCGCTGCGTTCCAGCCCGCTGCGTTCCAGCCCGCGACTTGCAGCCGTGTGGTGCGGGGGCCGCTCGTTCCCGCCAGGCCCGCCCCGCCACCGCCGGCCGAGCCCGTGACGCCCGCCGCCCCTGCGCCCGCGGTCCCTGCGCCCGCCGTGGCAGTTCCGCCCGCGATGCCCGTGGCGCCTGCCGTGGTACTTCCGCCCGCGATGCCCGCCGTGATCGTCGTGATCGTCGGGCCTGTCGTGCCTGTCGGGCCTGTCGTGCCTGTCGGGCCTGTCGTGCCTGTCGCGCCTGTCGTGCTCGTGGTGCCCGTCGTGCCTGCGCTTGTGGTGCCCGCCTGGGTCGTGCGGCTGGGTGCGGTCTGTCCGCAGGTGACGCAGAGGCCCTGCCGGGTGCGGGTGATCTGGGTGACCAGCTCGGTCCAGGACACCGTCACGTTCAAGTGCGGCGCGATCGCCGCCCCCGGCGAGGCCTGATTGGCATCCAGCACGACCCGGGCCACGTCCGCCAGGCCCTGCGCCCGACGCTGGGTAGGCGTGCGGGTGTCCTCCGCGGCCGGTGCGCCGGTGACCGCGGTGATCGCGGTGGTGACCAGCAGGCCGTGCTCATCGGTCAAGAACCCGGCCACGTGATACCCGCCCAGCGTCTTGGACAAGTCCAGGAACTCACCCGCAGCGGCCTTGTCATCCTCGACCTCATCGGTGTCCGGGTCGGTCACCGACGCGAACCGGCGCGCCACGATCCGGAACTGGTCCGCGTTCAACACGCCCGCCTCACGTAGGACCGCACCCTCCCCCGTCACCAGCGTGCCCTCAGCGACCGCGTCCTGGAGGACCTCGGTGATCAACTCACGCGTTGCCGTCCCGTCCGGGTCATCCGCGGGGTCGGGGACGTCCACCGGCACGGTCTGCACGAACAGCTCCGGCGTGGTCGGCTGGCCGGTGCGGGTGTCGATCAGCCAGGCCAACGCGTCCTGCCGGGTCGGGCTGGTCGGCGCCTCCTGCGTCATCACCCGCGCATGATCCACACCCAGCTCACCCGACACGAGCCGTTCCCGGGTGGCCGGCAGCACGGTGGCCAGGCGGCGCGCGATCGTCATGTCCTTGCTCGCCGTCGCAGCCGACACACCCTCGTGCAGCCGCAGCCAGGTCGTGAACGTCCTGGCCATCCCACCCGACCGCCACGACCCCTCGGCCTCGATCCGCGGCAACAACGTGTACCGCACCCCATCCAGGCGGCCCGTCACCCGACGGACCCGGGTGTGCGCCTCCACCAACCGGGCCACACTCGGCGCGTCCCACCCGTCCAGCACCTCCGGACCGACCAGGGTTGCCAGGTCATCGACCGCGGCCTCGATCCGGGCCACCGCCTCCTCAACCGAACCCGCCGGAGGCAGACCACCCGGTGCCATACCGTCCATCGGCTCTGCCATAGGTCCCACCCCCTTGCCCGTCGTCTGCTAGCCCATTGTTGTTTGCTGGTCCCATTCTCTCGCACGTTTGTATGACTTGCACGCACCATCTGGAATCTGTGGATAACCTTTCATGACGCCACCCGGGACGCCTCAGGGACCACGCCAGAAGCGTTGCCTCAAGGCGCGGCCCGCGCCAAGAACTCGGAGAGGATCGGCATGGTGTGGCGGCTGGGACAGTCCCCGACAGCGCCGCCGAGGCGTCGTAGCGCCGCCGTCGTGCATGCCGGGGGCTCCTGATCGATCACGGCTGGCTGCGCGTCAACGGAAGCCCGTTGCCCGGCAGCCCTGGGCGCCGACCGGGTCTCAGTCGAGCTTCTCGGCGAGTCCGAGAAGGATGCCTTCGGGTCCGCGTACGTAGCAGAGTCGGTACACGTCCTCGTACCGGACCACCTCGCTGCTGACGAGTTCTACGCCGTCCTCGCGCAGCCGGCCGAGGGTCTCGTCGATGTCGTCGACCTCGAACATGACGCGCAGGTAGCCCAGGGCGTTCACCGGGGCGTTCCGGTGGTCGGCGACGACGGGCGGCTCGAGGAACCGCGAGAGCTCGAACCGGCCGTGGCCGTCCGGGGTGCGCATCATCGCGATCTCGACGCGCTGGTTCCCCAGCCCGGTGACGCGCCCGGCCCACTCGCCCTCGACGACGGTCTGCCCTTCGAGCTCGAGCCCGAGCTCGCGGAAGAACTCGACTGCGCCGGCCAGGTCCTCGACGACGATGCCGACGTTGTCCATCCTCACGGTCATGGCGCCACGCTACCGGGATCGACGCTCGGTGGAGGAAATCCAACCCGCGCAGATGGTTTGGAAGGCGTGTGCTCGGCGACAGGTGCTCGGCCAACAGGGGCTTTCTCATCTGCGCAGTTGCGCTGTCCAGCGGCCTCGTTGTCCTTGTCGGGCCTTGTACCGGGCGTCCACAGTTGGCGCCCAAGCGCAATGACGCGGTCAAGAAACACCCCAAGCCAAGGGAGTGATCGTGCCTGTTCCCCACCTGCACGCCCGGAGGGCGGTCGCGGCGACCATGTCGCTCGTCGCCGTCCTCACGGGAGCCCTGTCCGTCGTGCCACTCGCGACCGCCGCACCCGACCCCGGCCCTACGCCGGGCGGATCCCCTGGGACCGCCGCCGAGAAGCTCACCGACGAGGTAGCAGAGGCGCTGGCCGAGGAAGTGCGTGCGGACTTCTGGGTCCGGTTCGCGGACCGCCCGGACCTGGACGCGGCCAGGTCCATCGCGGACTGGGGCGAGCGGGGGCGGTACGTGTACGACGCTCTGCGGGCCACCGCGCGGGCGTCCCAGGCCGAGGTCGTCGGTCAGCTGGAGGCCGCCGGCGCCGACTACGAGACGTTCTGGATCAGCAACACGATCCTGGTCGAGGACGGGACCGAGGCGCTGGCCACCCGCATCGCACGCAGCAGTGAGGTCGCGCTGGTGCACGAGGAGATCCCGATGGAGCTCATCGAGCCGCCGGCAGAGCCCGAGCCCCAGCCCCAGGCCGAAGACCCGGACGAGGGTGCCTCCGCGACGCGAGCCGACCGGTCCGTCACGTGGGGCATCGACGCGATCAATGCCGACGACGTCTGGGACCTCGGCTTCACGGGTGACGGCATCACCGTGGCCAGCTTCGACACCGGCGTCGACCTGGACCACCCGGCGCTGCGGTCCAAGTACCGCGGCACGCGGCCGGACGGCTCGGTCGACAACGACTACAACTGGTTCGACCAGCCGGGCCTGTGCAACGGCTCGCCGTGCGACCCGATCATCGGCCAGGTGGGCGGGCACGGCACGCACACCGTCGGCACGATGGTGGGCGACGACGGCGCGGAGCACCAGATCGGCGTCGCGCCGGGAGCCACGTGGATCGCGACGAACTGCGTCGACCGCTGCTCCAGCGAGATCAGCCGCGACCAGTACCTGAACAGCGCGCAGTGGCTGCTCGCTCCCACCAGGGCCGACGGCACCGACCCCGACCCGGCCATGCGCCCCCATGTCATCAACAACTCCTGGGGCATCCCGCGGTCCGTCGAGCCGTCACTGCCGACGGCCGACTGGATGGGGGACGAGACCCGTGCGTGGGAGGCCGCCGGGATCTTCGGCGTCTGGGCCGCGGGCAACGAGGGCGAGCAGGGCTGCCAGAGCGGCAGGCTCCCCGCGCGGTACCCGCACACCTACTCGGTGGGCGCCTACGACGAGGACGGCGACATCGCCGCCTTCTCGGCGCGCGGCCCGGGCGACGACGGCAAGACCAACCCGAACATCGCGGCGCCGGGCGTCGCGATCGAGTCGTCGCTCCCCGGCGGGGAGTACGGCACCGCGAACGGTACGTCGATGGCCGCGCCGCACGTGGCGGGCGTCGTCGCGCTGCTGTGGAGCGCCGTGCCCGGCCTGGTCGGCGACATCGAGGGCACCACGACCCTGCTGGACGGCACCGCCGTCGACACCCCCGACGACGAGTGCGGTGGGGTACCGGAGGACAACAACGTCTGGGGCGAGGGCAAGATCGACGCGCTCGCGCTGGTCCAGGCCGCTGTCGCGGCGGGCGGCGCGGGGCACCTGACCGGTACGGTGACCGACGCCGACGGCGAGCCGATCGCGGGCGCCACCGTCGTCGCCGAGGGTGTGCACTCGCCCAGGACGGTCACCGGCCGCGACGGCACCTACGCGATGAACCTGATCGCGGGCGACTACGAGGTGACGGCGTCGGCCTTCGGCTACGTGTCCGCGACGACGTCGACCACCGTCGCCGTCGACGGGGAGGCGAGGGTCGACGCGGCCCTCGCGGCCGCTGAGCGGCACCGCGTCACCGGCACCGTGGTCACCGCCGACGGCGAGCCCGTCCCGAACGCGCACGTCTCCGTCGACGACACACCGCTGGAGAGCGTGCGCACCGCGGCCGACGGCACGTTCGCGTTCGACGACGTCCCGGTGGGCGACTACGCGCTCGACATCACGCCGAGCAACTGCTTCTCGCCGGTCGTGCTGCCGCTGACCGTGGACGGCGACGAGTCGCTGAGCGTCCCGGTCCAGCTCTTCGTGGACGGCGGCGGCTACAGCTGCGCCGTGTCCGACGACGCCGGCGCCGAGTACCGCGAGGGTACGGACAAGGCGGTCTTCAGCGGGGTGATGAGCCAGGTGGACCTGCCGTTCCCGGTCGCGCTCTACAACGGGAGCCACAGCACCCTGAACATCGGCAAGCGGGGGTTCATCTCGGTGGACGACTCGTACGCCGGCCCGGGTACCGGCGGGGCCGGGATCTTCCCGTTCTTCATCCAGCGTCCGCTGGACGTCGACGCCGGCGGCGTCTACACGGCACCGGCCACCGTGGACGGCGAGGACGCGTTCGTGGTCGAGTACCGCGACGTCGTCGCGGAGGCCGAGGACAACATCCACACGGCACGGATCAGCTTCTCGGTGACGATCACCCGCTCCGGCACGGTGACCGTCGCCTACGGCGACGGCGTGGGGGAGGGCGAGGGCGAGAACCAGCCGCTCAGCGCGGGCTCCACCGCCACGACGGGTATCCAGGGCTGGGCGGGCGTCGACGGCATCCGCTTCTCTGAGGGCTCCCCGGTACTGTACGACGGCCTGGTCGTGACCTACGACCTGCCCGACTTCGGGTTCGTGGACACGACGGTGGTCGACGCGAACGACGGGCTGCCCGTCGCGGGCGCCGAGGTCGCGATCAGCGACGCCGAGGGCCCGGTCGAGACCGTCACCACCAACCTGGCCAAGGAGCCCTTCCGCCGCCAGCTTCCACTGGGCGACTACACGATGACGATCTCCGCGCCGAACTACGGCACGCAGACGCACGAGTTCTCGCTCGGCGAGCTCTACGCGCAGGCCGAGGTCGACGCGCGGCTCACCACCGGCGTCGCCGCCCTGACCGGCGCAGGCCTGGACACCGTGCTCGGCACCGACCAGAACGGCCGGGGCACCCTGACCCTGACCAACACCGGCTCGGCGCCCGTCACCTACGACCTGGACGAGGTGGCCCGCCACCCAGAGCTCGACGCGGACACCACGGTGACCGCGACGGCCACGGGCGAGCAGGCCTCGCTCGACCTCACGGCCTGGGCGGAGGGTGCGCCCGGCACGTCGTCGGGCAAGGTGTCGTCGTCGGACGCCAGCCGGTTCGGCACGACGGCCGACCCAAAGGCGGCGGGCGTGCCGGACGCCGCGGACGCGGCCGAGGCGGACACGCTCGCCGGCGGCGACGTGATCACCCGCTTCAAGACGTCGGCGAAGGGTGAGGACGAGCCCACCGGCGTCGGCTACGACGGCAACGTGTGGATCCACGACTACCACGCGGAGACCAACACCGAGTTCACCGTGACGGGCAGGAAGACCGGCACGGTGTTCTCGGCGGACTGGAGCGCCGACTACAAGGCGTTCGACCTGGCGTTCGACTCGCTCAACGGCGACATGTGCCAGATGGAGGACAGCCCGCGCAGCTACATCCACTGCTTCGACCGGGAGACGGGCGAGAAGACCCGCGAGGTCAAGGGCGCGTGGTCCACGGTGACGCTGACCGGCCTCGCCTACGACGCGGGCCGCGACGTGTTCTACGTGGGCGGCCGGTCCAACGGCATGATCGGCACGGTGGCGGGCACCTCGCACGAGAACGCCGGCGAGATGCTGTCCTACTGCGCGCCGCCCCTGCCCCAGGTGATGGGCCTCGCGTACAACGCGGCGTCGGACACCATCTGGTACTCCGACCGCAACTCGAGGACCCGCCTGCTGCAGGTCGACCCGGCCGACTGCTCGCTGGTCAACGCCTGGTGGTTCCCCGGCACGCGGGCCAACCAGGGCGGCGGCCTCGACACCGACGTCTCCGGCGCGCTGTGGGCCGTGGACCAGATCGCGGACGAGGTGCTGCTGGTCGACGTGGAGGACGACCTGGTGACGGACCTGCCGTGGCTGTCGCTGTCGGAGACCGGCGGCACGCTCGCGCCGGGCGAGACCACGACCGTCGCGGTCGACGTCAGCACGGACGGCCTCGACCCGAGCACGCCGGCCTCGCACACCCTGGGGGCGAACATCCTGGTGCGCAGCGACGCCGGACGGCAGTCCAAGGAGTACGTGCCGGTCACCCTCACCGTCACCGACTACCAGGTGGCGGTGAACGCGGGCGGCCCGGAGCTCACCGACAGCATCGGCTTCACCTGGTCCGCGGACCGGGAGCTACGCAGAGGGCCGTGGGGCCACACCGGCAGGTCCCGGGTCGTCACCACCCGGTCCCCGGTGGCCGGGACCGCGGACGACGCGCTGTTCCAGACCCAGCGCACCCCGTCGGGCAGCACGCCATCCGGCAAGGACCTGACGTACGTGTTCGACGACGCCCCCGCTGGAACCTACGCGGTCGACCTCGGGTTCGCCGAGATCGAGCAGGCGAAGCAGGGCAGGCGCGTCTTCGACGTGGTCGTGGACGGGAAGCTCACGCAGTACGCCTACGACCCGGTGTCCGCCGTCGGATCGCGGACGGCCGACGTACGCACCGCCGTCGTCGAGCACGGCGGGGGTGACCTGAAGGTCGAGCTGAAGGGCTCGAACGGGCTGCGCGCCCCGAGCGTCGCGACCCTGCGGGTGACCCGGGATCCTCGTGCGGGCCAGGTCGAGCCCGAGCCGGAGGTGCCCGAGGAGGATCCGGAGGAGGTCGTCGCGGCGCCGTCCGGCGTGGGGTATCCGATCTCGATGAAGGAGGGCCTGTTCCGCCAGGGCACCACGCTGACGCCGTGGAGCGGCAACAGCTTCTGCGGTGTGCTCTGGTTCACGTTCGACTTCCCGTTCTACGACACGACCTGGGACGGGGTGTGCGTGGCGCCGACCGGCATGCTGACCTTTGACCGCAGCCGGTCGCGGTGGATCAACTCCGAGCTGCCGTCGAACGACGGGGCCGACGCGATCTACCCGTTCTGGGACGACCTGGTGGTCGACGAGTCGTCGGGCATCTACATCGACGAGACCGAGGTGGACGGCCTGCGGGCGCAGGTCGTCGAGTGGCGCGACGTCACGTACGACGACGCGCCCGGCGACCGGCTCAGCTTCTCGGTCACCCTGATCGAGGACGGGCGCATCCAGATCGGCTACGGCGACGGCGTCGGCGGGGAGAGCTCCCGCAGCAAGGGCGACTCGGCGACGGTCGGCATCGAGAACCTGGCCGGCTCCAGCCAGACCTACTCCTACAACCAGCCGGCGCTGTCCCCCGGCATGGGCCTGGAGCTGGCGCTACCGGCGCTGGGCACGCTGGAAGGTGTGGTCACCGACAAGAACGACGGCAAGCCGGTCCCCGGCGCGACGGTCACCCTGACCTCGCCCGACGGCGGCGTCCGCACCGTCACCACCACCAAGCAGGGGCTGTGGAAGGCGCACTCGATCGTCGGCGACTACACGGTCGGCGTCTCGGCGCCCGGCTACGTGACCAGCACCGGCACGGTGAACCTCACCGAGCGGGGGCAGGCCGCGACCCTCGACACGGTCCTGGCCACCGGCATCGCGACGGTCTCGGGGGACGACCTGGAGTGGCTCCTCGGGCCGGACCAGACGGCCACCGCCCGGGTGACCGTGACCAACACGGGCTCGGCCCCCGTGCTGGTGTCGGCTTCGGAGCAGGTCTCGGAGCAGGTCTCGGAGCAGGTCTCGGGGCAGGCCGGCGGGGCCGACGGCGACCTGCCGTGGCTCTCGCTGGCGGGCGCCGCCGCGCAGGGCGGGACCCGGCTCGCCGTGGGCCGCTCGACGACGGTGACCGTCACCGTCGACACGACCGAGGTGGATCCGGGCCTGCTCACGGGCGACGTGCTGATCTCCTCGGACGCCGGGCGCAGGCCGAACCAGGTGCTGCCGGTCACCCTGGGGGCGTCGGCGTACTGGCTGGGCGTCGACGTCGGCGGGTCCGGGCTCACGGGCGCCGACGGTTTCCGATGGTCCGCGGACCGGGCGCTCGGCCACCGGCCGCGCGCCGGCTCGTGGGGGTACGTGGGTGGGACCGTGCGGGACACCCGCTCGGACATCGCGGGCACCCAGGACGACAGGCTGTTCCGCACCCAGCGGACGGGGCAGACCTTCTCCTACGTGTTCAAGGACGTGCCGGCCGGCACGTACCAGGTGGGGCTCGGGTTCGCCGAGATCGAGCACGTCAGGAACGGGCAGCGCCTGTTCGACGTGCTGGTCGACGGCGAGGTGGTGCTCTACGACCACGACGTGCAGGCCGCGGTGGGCCGGCTGACCGCCGACACGCACACTTCCGCCGTGCAGCACCCGGGTGGTGACCTGACGGTCGAGCTGATCGGCGAGCTCGGCGAACGCGATCCCGTCCTGAGCTCGCTCACGGTCAAGGAGGACCCGCGCCTCTGACTGGCTCCACCCGTGTTCAACCCGTGTTCACGGGACGAGCGCACCGGCTCCGTGCGTGTCCTGGGCCGCGGCGGGCGTGTCCTGCGCCGCGGCCCAGGAGGCCAGGACCTTCAGGCCGTCCGCCGCCGGGCTCCCCGGGGCGGCGGTGTAGACGACCATGACCAGCCCCGGGTCGGCCGGGAACGCCATCGCCTGGAAGCTCAGCTCCAGGGATCCGACGACCGGGTGGTTGATGGTCTTGGTTCCAGTGCGGTGGAACCACACGTCGTGCTTGGCCCAGCGACGGCGGAACTCCGCGCTGTGGGTGGACAGCTCGTCGATGAGCTCGACGAGCTCCGTGTCGTGCGGGTTGCGCGCGATCTCGGAACGCAGGTAGGCCGCTGTGTCGTCAGCGGCCCGCTCCCAGTTGCCCCAGAACTCCCTGGACGCCGGGTCCAGGTAGATGAATCGCGCGCTGTTCGCGGGTCGGCGACCGTCGCCGGCCAGGCCGCCGCCCTGTTCGGAGCCGGACCCTGACGGGGCGAACAACGGCGCGAGCAGGGCGCGCCCCAGCCGGTTGGTGGCGAGCACGTCGTGCCGGGCGTTGCGCACCCAGGCCGGGGCGTTGTCCATCGCGTCAAGCACCTGCTGGATCGACGACGTCACCCCTGACCGGGCGGCGCGGCGGCGCGGCGCGGTGCCGGAGGCGGCGCGGCGGGCGAGGTCGAACAGGTGCTCGTGCTCGGCGTCGTCGAGCTGGAGTGCGCGCGACAGGTGCGTCAGCACGCTCTCCGAGGCACCCGCGAGGTTGCCCCGTTCGAGGCGGGTGTAGTAGTCGACGCTCACCCCCGCGAGCATGGCGACCTCCTCGCGGCGCAGGCCGGCGACGCGGCGGTTGCTGCCGTAGGCGGGAAGGCCCGCGGCCGCCGGGCTGATCCGCGACCGGCGGGAGGTGAGGAACTCGCGGACCTCTGCCTTCTCGTCCATGGATCCAGCGTAGGCGCCCGGGAGCGGTCCAGGGAGGTACTGCGAGTGCCTGGCAGAGCAGTGCCGGGACAAGCAGGAACTTCCCCGGGCGGGCGCCGTGGCGTGCGATCGGAACGGCCGGGTTCTCCCGAACCGGCATGCCATGGATCAGCGAAGGAAAGAGATCATGACCGACGACACCACCAAGACCTGGTTCATCACCGGCGCCTCACGGGGCTTCGGCCGTGCGTTCACCAGCGCGGCCCTCGCACGCGGCGACCGCGTGGCGGCGACCGCCCGCGACCTCACCACGCTCGACGACCTGCGCGGCGAGCACCCCGACGCGCTCGTACCACTCACGCTCGACGTGACCGACGCCGAGGCCGTTCGCGCCCGGGTCGCCGAGGCGGAGCAGGCCCTCGGCGGGCTCGACGTCGTTGTCAACAACGCGGGGTACGGGCACTTCGGTGCCGTCGAGGAGACGACCGACGACGAGCTGCGCGCCCAGCTCGAGACCAACGTCCTGGGCGTGCACCACGTCACCCGCGCCGTCCTGCCGACGATGCGCGAGCGGGGCCGCGGCCACATCGTGCAGGTGTCGTCGATCGGCGGCGTCTTCGCTGCCCCGAACATGGGCGCCTACTGCGCGTCCAAATGGGCAGTCGAGGCCCTGAGCGAGTCGCTGGCCGCCGAGGTCGCGCGGTTCGGCATCACCGTCACGCTCGTCGAGCCGGGCGGGTACGGCACCGACTGGGCGGGATCGTCCGCACGACGCAGCGAGCCGCTCGGTGCGTACGACCCGATGCGCTCCGAGATGGCCGCCCGGCGCAGTGCGAGCGTCCCCGGCGACCCCTCGGCGGCCGCGCAGGCGCTGCTGGAGATCGTCGACGCCGAGAAGCCCCCGTTGCGCGTGCTGTTCGGCACCTTGTTCGGCAGGCCGACCACCGCGATCGCCCGGGACACCTACGAGCGCCGGCTCGCCGAGTGGGCGGCCTGGGCCGAGCTGTCGGAGCGCGCCCAGGGGCCGATGTAACGCAGGTTTCACACGCCGTCCTCGGCACGAGGGACCGGTGAACGTAGCCTCCGTCCTGGGACAGGCCGGGCCTTGCTGCCGGGCGCCGGCGTCGCCATCCTGTGCGAACCGCGAACGGCGAACCGCAGACGGCGCCAGCTCTGCCATGAGAGGGAAGTACACGATGACCATCGATACACGTGAGCCCGGCCATACGGTCTCCCAGGCGATACGAGTCCTCGGCTACGTGGTGGGCAAGGGCACCGTCGACCAGGCGCAGGTCATGGCCGAGCTCGGCCTGGACTCCGACGCGGCACACGCCGCACTGCACGCACTGGAGGGAGACGGGCTGCTCGTCCGGGTCGACGAGGGCGGCCGGCCGCACGACGGCGGGCGGTGGGCCGCGCTTCCGCCGCGGTCGGCGCTGACCGCGCTGCTGGCCCAGCGCCGCCAGGAGCTGGCGGAGTGGGAACGCCATCTCGACGAGCTCGCCACCGCCTACCGGGCATCGGCGGGCCGCGACGCCGACGTGCGGACCGAGGTGGTCAGCGGGTCACGCGACGTCGAGGCGACGTACCGACAGATCCTGGAGTCGGCGACGAGCGAACTGCTGCACCTGGTCAAGCCGCCGTTCCTCGCCGTCGACCCGGAGGTGGCGAACCCGGTGGCGGAGATCGCCGATCCCGGCGGTCCGGAGGTCGAGGTGCGCAGCGTGTACGAGAGCGAGACGTTCACCGATCCGGTGTCGCTGGAGACCGCTCTGCAGGGGCGAGGGACGGCCCGCCTGCGCCTGTCGTCACGGGTGCCGTTCAAGCTCGTGGTGGTGGACCGGAGGGTCGCCATGCTCCCGGTCGGCGGTCCCGATGCGGGGGACGCGTCGCTCGTGGTCTACGCACCCGCGCTGGTCGGAGCCCTCGCGGAGCTGTTCGAGCGGGTGTGGGACAGCGCCGTGCCCCAGGAGCTGTGGCGGTCGCACGACCTGCCGCTCCTGGTGGACGGCGCGGGCGGCGACGCCGACATGCTCGACGGCAGGCAGACGCACGAGGGCGGTCCGGCGCCCGTGGAGCGCGCGACCCTCACACCGCGGGCCCGGTCGATCCTGGATCTGATGGCCGGCGGCCTGACCGATGAGGCGATCGGCCGGGCGCTCGACATCAGCAGGCGGACGGTGCAGTCGGAGGTCTCCCACCTCGCCGAGCTGCTCGGTGCCCGCACCAGGTTCCAGATCGCCCTGCTGGCCTCCGAACAGGGCCTGGTGACCGCGCGCGGCCGGAGCCACGTGCCGGGCCGCATACCGAGCTGACCGCCGGTCGCACCGCGGCTCGCACGGCCGGTCGCACGGCCGCTCGCACGGCCGGTCGCACAGGCCGTGCCGCGCCGTGGCCGCGGGCGGGCGCGCGGGTCGCGCGCCGCTTCCGGAGTGCGCAACTGCCCACGTGAGAGCCGTCGGGCACCTTGTGACGCGGCTCCGGCTTCCTGACAGTTGTCTCCACGCACAGAGCTGTCTGCACGCACAGAGCGTGGCGGCGTGCACCGGCCGGCCAGGCTCCGCCCGGTGACTCCGGGCAGCGGACGACCCGCCCTGTGCCACCAGGCGAGAACGAGAGGCAACCTATGTTCATCCCGCACGCCCCGGCGCGACGTGTCGCGGCGGCCTTGACGGGGACCCTGTTCCTGCTCGCCTGTGCCGTGCCTGCGGGCGCCCGGCCGGTCGACCCGACGCCGACGTCCCCGGGGCTCCGCCCCGTGGTGACGGCGGACGCCGACGCGCCGGCCCAGGAGCCGGCTCAGGTGCCGGCCCCGGAGCCGGCCCCGGCGGAGAAGGTCACCTCGACGCTCGAGCGCACCTTCGAGCAGAAGGAGCGGTCGGACTTCTGGGTCCGGCTCTCCGACCGCCCCGACCTGGGGGCGGCGAAGGACGTCACCGGCTGGGCCGAGCGTGGCCGGTACGTCTACGACACGCTGCGGGAGAACGCCAGGGCTGCTCAGGCGGGCGTGATCGACCAGCTCGAGGCCGACGGCGTGGACTACACGGCGTACTGGATCAGCAACTCGATCCTGGTCAGGGACGGCAGCGCAGGCCTGGCGAGCCGCCTTGCCCGGCGCGACGACGTCGGTCTCGTCCACCAGAACCTTCCCGTCGAGCTCGTGGCCTCGCCCGAGCGGTCCACGACGGCGTCCGCCGAGCCCGGTGCCGAGCCCAGTGTCGAGCCCAGTGCCGAGCCCGAAGCCGCCGAGCCGGCGGCCCCGGGGATCGCCTGGAACCTCCAGGAGGTCAAGGCCCCGGAGGTCTGGGAGCTGGGGTACACGGGCGAGGGCATCACGGTCGCGAGCTTCGACACGGGAGTCGACGCCACCCACCCGGCTCTGCGGGAGAAGTACCGCGGCTACGACCCGGCGACCGGCGAGCAGGAGGACGACTACAACTGGTCGGACCTGCCGGGCGCGTGCGAGAGCGGCCCGTGCGACCCGGACCACGGCCACGGCACCCACACGACCGGCACGATGGTGGGCGGCGAGGTCAACGGGACCCGGATCGGCGTCGCGCCGGACGCCGAGTGGATCGCCACGAACGCGGTCGACATGGCCTACACCGAACCCGGATGCGATCCGCGCACGGACCGCTGCGTCGCCGACTGGGCGGCGTACCTGGCCAACGCGCAGTGGCTGCTCGCACCCACCCGCGCCGACGGCAGTGACCCCGACCCCGCCAGGCGGCCGCACATCATCAACAACTCCTGGGGCATCCCGGCGGGCGCGCAGCACGAGGTGCCTCCGGACTACCTGTCGGAGGAGGTCGACGCGTGGGAGGCGGCGGGCATCTTCGGCGTCTGGGCCGCGGGCAACGAGGGCCAGTTCGACTGCCAGTCGCTGCGCGTACCCGCGCGGCACCCGGCCACCTACGCCGTCGGCGCGTACTCGCAGGACGGCACCATCTGGTACGCGTCAGCGCGCGGCGCCGGGGACGACGACGAGGTCAAGCCGAACATCGCCGCACCGGGCGACGGCATCCTCTCGGCGGTCCCCGCTGAGCTCCTCGCGGACCAGCACCGCGACTTCGACTGGTGGTCCGGCACGTCCATGGCGGCCCCGCACGTGGCCGGCGCCGTCGCCCTGCTCTGGGACGCGGCACCGAGCCTGATCGGCGACGTCGAGGCGACCAGGCGCCTGCTCGACGCGACCGCCGTCGACACGGAGGACCTGTCCTGCCAGGGAACCCCGCAGGACAACAACGTCTGGGGGGAGGGGAAGCTCGACGTCCTCGCCCTGGTCGAGTCGGCACCCACCGTCGGGTCGGGCACCGTGGTGGGGACGGTCACGGACGCCGACGGCGCACCGGTCGCCGGCGCGCAGGTCACGGTCGCCGGTGGCGGCAGCGTGGGTGGGGACAGCGTGGGTGGCGACAGCGTGGTGCACGTCGTGACCGGCCGCGACGGCACCTACTCCACCCACCGGCTGCCCGGCGAGCACCACGTGACGGTCAGCGGGTTCGGGTACTACCCGTCGGGTCCCGCCGTGGTCGAGGTGCACGAGGGCAGGTCCGCCGTCGCCGACGCCGTGCTCGTGCCGGCGCCACCGGTAGAGGTCAGCGGACGGGTGGTCGACGGTTCCGGGCACGGCTGGCCGCTCGATGCGCGGGTCTCCGTGGCCGGCACGCCGGTTCGGACGACCACCGATCCCCTCACCGGCGAGTTCGCCCTCTCGCTGCCCGCGGGCACCGAGTACACGCTGAACGTCAGACCTTTCCAGGACGGTTACCGCAGCACGGTCGACACGGTCACCGTGGGCGAGACCGCCGTCGAGCACGACGTCGCCGTCCCGGTGGACGCCCCGGTCTGCGCCGCGGACGGGTACGCCTTCACAGGTGGTACGCCCCTCGAACCGTTCGACGGCGACGCGGCGCCCGACGGCTGGACCGTCACCGACGATGCCGGCAGCGGCGTCGTCTGGGAGTTCGGGGAACCCGGTGGTCTCGGGAACACCACCGGGGGCGGCGGTGGGGCCGCGCAGGCCGACGGCGGTGGCGCCGACGGCGTCGTGGACACGAGCCTGGTCAGCCCGGTCGTCGACCTGTCCGCTGTGGCCGACCCCGTGCTCCGGTTCCGCCAGACCTTCTGGCCGGTCCGTCAGGGCGACACCGCCTCCGTTGAGCTCAGCACCGACGGTGGCGACACCTGGACACGCGTGCTCCACCAGGCCGGGATGGGCAGCACCGGGGCCGTGGAACGGCTGCGCCTGCCGGACGCCGCCGGACAGGCAGAGGTCCGCGTGCGGTTCGCCTACCGCACGCCCGTCAGGGCCAACCTGTGGCAGCTCGACGACGTCGAGATCGGGGGCTGTGCGCCGCGCGACGGCGGTCTGGTCGTCGGCACCGTCACGGACCGGAACACGTCCGACCCGTTCGACGGGGCGACCGTGACGGTGCGCGACGCGCCGGACGCCACCACCGAGACCCGCACCAGCGAGCGCTCCGGCGCGGGGTCCTACCGGCTGTTCTCACCCGCGACGGGCGAGCAGACGGTCGAGTTCGCGGCCGAGGGCTTCGTCACCCAGGAGATCCCGGTCTCGGTCGTGCCGCACGACGTGGTCCGGCGGGACGTCTCCCTGCCCGCAGGGATGGTCACCGTGTCGAAGGACCGGATCGACGCCTCCGTCGGTCCGGGCGGGTCCGCCACCGCCGACTTCCGGGTGACGAACGAGGGCACGGCGCCGGCGACCGTCACCCTGCGGCCACGCGCGGCGGGGTTCGAGCCGCTGGGCAGCACGGGCGACGGCGTGGCACCGCCTCCGGCGCAGCCTGCCGCCGTCGGCGTCGGCCTCACGCACTCGGCGTCCCAGGAGATCGTGCCCGGGCTGGGCAGCGCGTGTCCGCGGCCCTTCGGCATCATGGAGACCTCGCTGCTGCGCACGTTCGAGCTCGAGGACTTCGCCGTCGACGACAGCTTCACGGTCGACGAGGTGTCGTTCGGCGTCGAGACCGGGCCGCGCCTGTACCTCTACGTCAACCTGTACTCCCTGCGCGGAGACACGCTGACGTACGCGAACCTGGACCCGGTCGGGTCCGGGCAGGTGTGGTACGACGGCACGCCGCAGAGCGTCGTGCGCCTGCCGGTCACCGGCACGGTGCCGGCCGGAGCGACGCTGGTCGTCGAGGTGGTCCTGCCGAACGCCAGCTGGCTGTACCCGGGCTTCAACACGGCCGGGCAGACGGCGCCCACCTACTTCGCCTCTCCCGGCTGCGGCGTCACCGAGCCGGTCGACTTCGCGGACCTGGACGTCATCGGCGGATTCGTCATGAACGTCACCGGGTCGGTGGCCTCCGGTCCGTCGTGGCTCGACGTCGGGCCGCGCACGGTCTCGCTCGACCCGGGCGAGTCGGTCCGGGTCGAGGCGGAGCTGGACGGCGACCAGGGCCCGGACCGTCCGGGCACGTACACCGCCGAGATCGGCGTGCGCACCGACACCCCGTACGAGGTCGAACCCGTCGAGGCCCGGCTGACCGTCGCCCCACCCCGGGACTGGGTCAGGCTCCGGGGTGAGGTGACCGACGACGACGGCGCCCCGATCGACGGTGCGCAGGTCCGGCTGCAGGGCGACGGGCTCCCGCGCCGGCTGATCCTCGACACCGCGGCCGACGGCACCTACGAGCACTGGATCGAGCCCTCCGCGCGACGGGTCGATCTCACGGCGACGGCCACCGGCCACATCACCGAGCACCGGACTGTCGCGACCAGGCGCGGCACGACCGTCACCACCGACTTCGAGCTCGTGCGGGTCCGTGTGCCCGGAGCGTCCGTCCGATGAGCTCCTGGCGAAGAAGTTCCGACAACTCACCGAAAGACAACTCACCGAAAGGCACCCGCATGCACCTGCGCAGACAGAGCTGGACCGGACCGGTGGCGGGAGCCGTCGCGCTCGTCCTGGGCGTCTCGGCACTCGCGACCACCGCCGCGGCGGCCCCGCAGGAGCAGCCGCCGGGCGACGTCGCCGAGCTCGAGCCGGGACGCTACATCGTGCAGCTCGCCGAGCCCGCCGTCGCGACGTACGACGGCGGTAGGCCGGGGCTGGCGGGCACACGTGTCGCCGAGGGCGACCAGCTCGACGCGCGCGACAGCGACGTGCGGGAGTACTCGCGCCACCTGGAGGAGCGCCAGGAGCGCGTCGCCGAGGCGGTGGACGTCGAGATCGACGCGTCGTACACGCTCACCCTGAACGGCTTCGCGGCGGAGCTCACCGCCGACCAGGCGGCCCAGCTCACGAAGCACCCTCAGGTGACGGGCCTGGCGCCGGACGAGCTGCACAAGCCGGCGGAGGCAGAGCCGTCCACCGACTTCCTGGGACTGAGCGGACGCAGGGGCGTCTGGGCCGCCGTCGGCGGCGCCGAGCGCGCGGGCCGAGGCGTCGTCGTGGGTGTGATCGACACCGGGATCTCGCCGGAGAACCCGTCCTTCGCCGGCGCCGAGCTGAGGCCGAGGGACCGCACGGCCGGGACGAGTCGGCACCACGGTGGCGGTGACCGGAACCCGGCCGTCCCGTACCTGGACGACGGCGCGATCGTCTTCGACAAGTCCGACGGTGGCACCTTCACCGGTGCCTGCGTGGAAGGCGACGGCTTCGAGGCGGACGACTGCACCACGAAGCTCATCACCGCCCGCTACTTCGTGGACGGCTTCGGCGCGCGGTTCATCGGCGGCCACGACGTCGGCGAGTACCTGTCCCCGCGGGGGACCGCCCACGGGTCGCACACCGCCTCGACCGCCGCGGGTGAGCACGCGGTTCCGGTGGCACTGGGCGGGCACGACTACCCGGAGTTCTCCGGGGTGGCTCCCGGGGCGAAGATCGCGGCCTACAAGGCCTGCTGGGACGGACCCAACCCGGCGACCGACACGGACGACGGCTGCTCGACCGTGGATCTGCTGGCCGCTATCGAGGCCGCGGTGACCGACGGCGTCGACGTCATCAACTTCTCGATCGGCGGCGGCGCGGCCCAGGGCACCTTCGAGCCCACCGACGTGGCGTTCTTCAATGCCGCTGCCGCCGGCGTGTTCGTCGCGGCGTCGGCCGGCAACTCCGGCCCCGAGGCCTCGACCTTCGACAACGCGGCACCCTGGATCACGACGGTCGCGGCGTCGACGGTGCCGACCTACGAGGCCACGGCGACGCTCGGCGACGGCACCCAGGCCCTTGGCGCCTCGACGACGGTCTGGGCCCAGCTCTCCGCGGACCTGGTGCGTGGCGACCAGGTCATGGCCGCCGGCTACGAGGGCGACCCGGTGAACGACCTCGGGCCCGCCGAGGCCGCGCTGCTGTGTGCGCCCGGCTCCCTCGACGCCGATCAGGTCGCCGGGAAGGTCGTCCTGTGCGAGCGCGGCGTGCACGCCCGGGTGGACAAGTCCGCCGAGACCGCGCGGGCCGGTGCGGTGGGCACGCTCCTGGTCAACCGCGGCGACGACGGACTGAGCGGAGACCTGCACGCCAACCCGACGGTCCACGTCTCGCACACACGGTGGGACGAGCTGTACCGGTACGCGGGTACCCCGGGAGCCACGGTCACCTTCACGCCCGACAACGTCACGGGTACCGCGACGCCCACACCCCAGATCGCCGGGTTCTCCTCCCGTGGCCCGCTGGCCGTCGAGGGCAGCGACATCCTCAAGCCCGATATCGCCGCACCCGGTGTGGACATCCTCGCGGCCTACAACAACGCCCCCGGTGCCGCGGGGGAGTACGGCTTCATGTCCGGCACCTCGATGGCCGCCCCGCACATCGCCGGCCTCGCCGCGCTCTACCTCGGTGAGCGGCCGCGTGCCACGCCGGCCGAGATCAAGTCGGCGATGATGACGACGGCCTACGACACGGTCGACGAGACGGGGGCGACGGCCGCCGACCCGATGGCGCAGGGCGCAGGGCACGCCGACCCCACCAGGTTCTTCGAGCCGGGACTGCTCTACCTGAACGACGCCGACGACTGGGCCGCCTACGCGCAGGGCCTTGGTGCGGGGGACTTCGGCGTCGAGCCGATCACACCGAGCAACCTCAACCTCCCCTCGATCGCCGTCGGCGACCTCACCGGGCCGGAGACCGTCACGCGCACGGTGACCTCCACAGAGCGGGGCACGTTCCGGGCGGAGGTGGAGGGCCTCGACGGCATCGACGTCACCGTCTCGCCGAGCAGGCTGTCGTTCAGCCGGCCCGGCCAGACGCGGACCTTCACCGTCACGTTCGACCGGACCGACGCCGCACCCGAGACCTGGGCCGACGGGTTCCTGACCTGGACCTCCACCCAGCGGCACCACCGCACCGAGGCACGCAGCCCCATCGCGGTGCTGCCGGCCCTGGTGACGCCGCCGTCGGAGGCGACGGGCGCCGGCACCGACGGCTCCGTCTCCTTCGACGTCAGCTCCGCTGCCGACACCGAGGTTCCCGTGACCGTGCTGGGCCTCGCGTCCGGCGAGCTGCGCGCGGACCCGTACGGCGACACGACCGAGCACTCCGGGATCGGGACGAACGACGGCACGGGTACGCCCGAGTACCAGTGGATCGCCGAGGTGGGGGACCGCACCGAGTTCGCGCGGTTCGACGTCGACTCGCTCGTGGACGAGCCGGACGCCGACCTGGACCTGTTCGTGTACAAGCTCGACGACGCGGCCTACCAGGACGGCGAGCTCGTCGCCACGGACCGATGGGTCTCGGGCACCGAGGCAGCGGACGAACGGGTGGATCTCACGGCCCCGGAGCCCGGTGTCTACGTGGTGCAGGTCGACGTCTACGCCGGCACCGACGTCCCGTTCGACTACACCGAGACCTTCCTCGAGCCCGGGGGCGCCGGCCTCGGTGACCTGACGGCGGCACCCAACCCGGTCCCGGTCAGCGAGGGCGGAACGTCCACGGTGACCGTGTCGTGGTCCGGCCTTCCGCCGGGTGACGACTACGTGGGAGCCCTGCTGTACGAGGGTACGGAGCGCCTCACCCTCGTGAAGGTCGCCGCACGCGACAACGTGCAGGCCGAGCGGGGGTAGTGGTCGTGCCTGACGTCGTCGTCACCGAGGCTGCGGTCAACGAAGCAGCCACCGAACTCGAGATGATCGTCCGAGACTTCGACGACATCGACGCGCTCTGGCAGGACCGGGGCCTTTTCGGCCACGCGACGCTGGACGACGCCATGCACGACTTCATCCACGGCTGGTGGGTCAAGCGCGAGAAGCTGAAGGCCAAGCTCAAGTCTCTTCAGGAAGGCCTGCAGAAGACGGCGGAGACCTGGGACGACGTCGACAGCGAGCTGGCGCAGTCGCTCCAGGGCGAAGGCCAGAACAACACGGGCGAAGGCTAGAACAAAAGGCTAGAACAACATGAAGGAGGTTTGATGAGCGCCGCCCGCACAGGTGAGTGGCATCTGCTGGGTTACGACACCGACCCGGTGCCTGCCGAGGTTTCCGGTCTGGACGAGGTGATCGCGCACTACAAGAAGCTCTCCGATGCGATGATCCGGCAGGCGGCGCTTCTCACGAGGATCGGTGAGGGCGACGAGTCTCAGTTCAAGGGCGAGGCCGCGAACGCGCTGCGCAAGCGGGCCCAGGAGAGCGCGGAAGCGCTCCGCAAGTCCGGTGTCCGGTACGACGACGTGCGCGCCGCGCTCGTCGCGTATCAGCCGGACCTGGAGACCGCGCGCTCGGAGACCCGGAAGGCCCTGGACGACGCCGTGCAGGCCGAGAGCGCGCGGCGCGCGGCCGAGGGCCTGTCCGAGGACTCCGAGGAGCGGCCGGGCAGGCTCGACGCCGCGAGGGACGACCTGGCGGCCGCGAAGCTCCGCGCCGAGGGGGCGGTGCGGGATCTCGGTCTCGCCGCGGAGCGGGCGTCGCAGACGGTCCGGCGGCACTGGGGTGAGGACGGCCTCAACCACACCTGGCAGGAACGGGTGGCCTACAACTTCGACAAGTTCCTGAAGGGGCTCGTCGAGATCCTTGGCTATATCGGGATGGCCCTCGCGGTGCTGGCCATGATCTTCCCGGGAGCTGGGGCGCTCGCGTGGATCGCGATCGGTGTGGGCGCGGTGGCCCTGATCGGCAGCATCGCCCTCGCCGCCCAGGGCAAGGCGAGCTGGATGAACGTCATCCTCGGTGCCATCGGGCTCTTCGCCGCCGGCGTCGGTCTGCTCGTGGGGAGATCGATCGCGGCATCGCTGCGGGCGGCACGGCTCAACTCGCTCACGCCCCCGAGGCCCCTCCCGAAGCCGCCCACGAATACCAACCCCTCGCCGACGCCCACCAACGTGCCGGCGAGGCCGCCGACGCCGACCAACACACCTCCGACATCGACCAACACACCTCCTACGCCGGTCACCGCACCGGCGAGGCCGCCGACACCAACCAACTCCCCGCCGACGCCCACCAACGTACCGGCGAGGCCGCCGACACCGACCAACGCGCCAGCGAACCCGCCCGTCACGACCAAGGCTCCCCCCACTGGTGCTCCGGCACCGAACCCTCCCGCGGTCACGGTGCCTCCCAAGCCCGCTCCCGTTCCGCCGGCGCCATGGACGGTCGGGGGAGCTGAATCGCCCCGGCGAGTCCGGAGACTCTGTTTTGTGGGTCAGGCGGCTTCGGTGAGCCGCTGTTGGTGACTGTAGTAGAACTGTTCGACCTCGACCGGGGTGAGGTCGTCGATCGAGCCGTGGGTGCGTTCGTGGTTGAACCAGTGCACCCATTCCAGGGTCGCGATCTCAACATCATCGCGACCGCGCCACGGGCCACCTGGGTGGATCAGCTCGGTCTTGTACAAACCGATCTGAGACTCGGCCAACGCGTTGTCGTACGCGTCGCCGACCGACCCGACCGAGGGATCGATGCCCTGGTCCATGAGCCGGTCGGTGAACGCGATCGAGGTGTACTGGGAACCCGCGTCGGTGTGGTGCACCAGCCCGGTCAGGTCGGTGACGCCCTCGGTGCGGCGGGTCCACAACGCCATCTCGAGGCAGTCCAGAACCAGGTCGGTCCGCATCGAGGTAGCGGCCCGCCAGCCCAGAATCCGGCGGGAGTAGACGTCAAAGACGAACGCGACGTAGACCATGCCCGACCAGGTCGGGACATAGGTGAAGTCCGCGACCCACAGCTCGTCCGGACCGGTCGAGAAGAACCGCCGATCGACCAGATCCTCAGCCCGGACCGCCCTGGCACCCGGCGTGGTGGTGCGCACCGGGCGGCCGCGCACCACGCCGGCGATGCCCAGCTCCCGCATCAGCCGTTCCACGGTGCACCGAGCGATGTCATGCCCGGCCCGACGCAGCCGCAACCACAGCTTCCTGGCTCCCAGGACCTTGCGTTTGCCCCACTCCGCGGCGATGACCCGCTTCCACTCCTGGTCGGCCGCCTGCCGTTTGGACGGCGCCCGGCCGCGGGCCTCGTAATACGTGGACGGGGCGACCTTGATCCCGTGCTCACCCAGCACGGCCAAGATCGGCTCGATCCCCCACCGCAGACCACCATCGGTGCGGTCCTTGTTCGCCTCGACGAACTCCACTACCTGCCCGAGGGGCGGTCGAGCTCCGCCGCGAAGAAAGCCGAAGCCGACTTCAGGATCTCGTTCGCCCGCCGCAGCTCGGCGTTCTCCCGCTTGAGGCGCTTGATCTCGGCGTGCTCCTCACTGGTCACGCCGGGCCGGTCACCCGCATCGACCTGCGTGCGCCGCACCCACAACCGCAACGTCTCGGGCGAACCGATCCCGAGCTTGGCCGCGACCTGCCGGATCGCCTCGTACTCCGTGCCGTACTGCGGAGCTACCTCCGCAACCATCCGCACCGCTCGCTCACGCAGCTCCGGCGGATACTTCGAGGGACGTGCCATGACTGTCATCCTTCCAAGGAATCCAGTCTCCGGACACGCCGGGGCGATTCAAGCGTTCGGCCTCCATGGGCTCAGCCAGGTCAACTCCCTCGCGCTCATGGGATCCACGGTGAGAGTCGCGCCCTGGGTCTACACGGCCGGTCCTTCGAGCGTCATCGCGGGCCTGACCACCGGCTTCTGGGGTGCCGTGCCGCCGTCCGACTTTCCGGGCGCCGACGAGAACGACCGCCGCGGCGACTGGACGCACCTGAGCGACTACGAGTACAACCACCTGACGAGCAACACCGGGAAACCGATCGCATGAGCGCCACGAACATGCGGGGTGTGGCGGCGCCCGCCGGCCGAGAGGTCTGGTCATGGACCATCGAGCCGACCGCCGGCTGGCTGGTCGTGCCGTCCACGGCGACCGAGGCGCCCGAGGCGGTCAGCGTGTGGGAGGCGGAGACCGTCGAGCTCGTGTTCGGGCTGATCGAGGCGATGGAGCTGGAGGCGGCCGGGGCCGAGGTCCCGGCCCTGTCCGACGAACGTCGCGCGGAGCTGCGCCAGGCGATCACCGAAGCGGTGGCGGAACTGCGTGCGTACGCCGATGGTGTGCCGCCGGAGGGCGGGCGGGTCGCTGCCGCCGTCGGTGTGCTGGACCGCAGCCCCATACCGGTGCTCGTCGTTGTTGCCCGCAGCGACCCGGACCACTCGGACGACGAGCTCATGGCGACGCTGGGTGCGACGGGCGGCACGCCGGTCGCACCCCCGAAGATCGACTATCTCGACCTGCTCGACGGCGACGGCATCCGAGTCACTCGGACGGACGTCGACCGGGCGACCGGTGGCGCGTGGGTGAGCATCTCCGTCGGCAGGCGCACAGAGCACCCCGATGCGGTGGTGGACACCCTGCTGCTCTGCCGAACCCCCGACATCGCCGCCGTCCCGGCGATCGTGGAGGCGCTCGACGTGCTGCTGCCCGCCGTGCGGATCATCCGGAGCACGTCGTGAGCGCGGCGCGGTTCGCCAGGGAGCCTCGTGTCATCAGCGCCCGTAGGGCCGCTGGCCGCTCACGCCGTGGTCGGCTGGAGGTGTCCGTCCGGCTCCTTGCGGACTCGGTGGCGGTAGTGCAGCGGTGATTCGCCGATCTCGCGTTTGAAGGCGTTGCTGAAGGCCGCTTCTGAGGCGTACCCGAGCTCGGCCGCGAGGGCGCCGACGCGGGTGTCGCTGTGCTGCAGGGCGCGTTGGGCCAGGAGCATGCGGTAGCGGCTGAGGTAGGTGACCGGGGGCACGCCCGCAGCGGCACGGAAGTGACGGGCGAAGGCCGACCGGGACATCGCCGCGGCGTGCGCCAGCTCTTCCAGGCCCCAGGACGTGGCTGGTTCGGCGTGCATGAGGGCAACGGCAGGGCGCAGCCGTTCGTCGGTGAGCACCCGCAGCCAGCCCGGCGGGGCAACCGTCTGGTCGAGGTGGGCGCGCAGGACCGCGAGGAAGAGAAGCTGGCCGTACTGCCGGACGGCGAAGTCGGAACCGGTGCGGCGGCCCGCGACCTCGTCGAAGACCTGGTCCAGGAGCGCCCGCAGCGGAGTCGCCGCAGGGGCCCTGACGACCCCCACCGGCGGTAGCGCCCGCAGCAGCAGCTCCCGGCCGGCCGGGTTGATGTCGACGGCGGTGCCGAGGACGACGTCGTCGGTGGTGCGATCCGCGTCGGCGAGGCCCGTGAAGTTCTCCTCGGGTGTGACCCGGCGACGTGGACCCGGTCCCGGAGGGCCGCCCTCGACCTCGAGCCACGTGCGGTTGTTGAGGATGGCGACATCACCGCTGGAGAGCTCGATCGGCTCGTCGAGGCCATCGGTCAGCAGCCGGCAGCGGCCGGACACCATGGCGATCAGCTTCATCGCGTCGTAGCACGGTGAGCGTCCCGCCCACGGGCTGCTGGCCGCGAACCCGCCGGACACCGCGTTGCGGATCTCCACGAGGTCGAGCACCTCGGACAACTGGTCTCCCATGGATGGGACTCTCGCACAAGAAATTGACATCAGCAAGTATTCATAGTGTCACTCGCGGTCGTCAGGCTGGACTCCAGCGTCCCGCGCTCACCCGCGAGCGACGCTCCACGACCACACGAAGGGAACGAGATGAACGACACCGACACCGCTGTGCCGACCCTCTCAGAGGCAGAGCGCGACCGCCGTTGGGGTCTGACCCGGGCGCTCATGGCACATGAGGGCCTGGACGCCCTGGTCGTGTTCGGCGAGCACGAGGACGCAGGGCCGGCCCAGGTCGCCTACGACACGTGGTTCACCAACGAGCGCCCCGGGACGACCGTCGTCTTCCCCCGCGACGGCGAGCCGATCGTGCACCTGCCCGGAGCCATGTTCGTGCTGGACCACCTGGAGGCCGGCCGGCGGGGTCACGCATCCTGGATCGCGCCGCGGAACCTGCGCGGCTCCCGCACCTCCGGCGGGATCGCGGAGACGCTCACCGAGCTGGGCCTGACCAGGGGTACCGTCGGCGTCGTCGGCCTCGGGCCGCATCTCCCGTGGCACCCGGAGGGCGTTCTGCCTCATGTGCTGTGGGGCCGGGTCCGGGAGAAGCTCCCAAACATCGAGTTCCGGCCGACGGATGCCGTCGTCGGCCTGATGACGATGCGGCTCAGCGACGAAGAGATCCTCCTCGTGCGGCGCTCCGCCGAGATCGGCGACGCCATGGTGCAGGCCATGGTCGACGCCGCGGGCCCGGGCGTGTCCGAGGCCGAGGTCTACGCCGCCGGCATGGCCGAGGGTTATCGGCGTGGGACGCTCCCTTCGGCCATGCATCTCTGGTCCGGCCCCGACCCGGTCGCCTCAGGGATCCCCGCATGGGGGTACCGCGCGGAGGCGCCGCGCGTGCTGGCCGACGGCGACGTCGTCTATGCCGAGGTGTTCTCCCAGTTCGGCGGGCGGCACACGCAGCACCAGGTCACGATCGCCGTCGGCGACGTCCACGAGGACTACTGGCGCGCGGGCGACGTCGCACGGCAGGCCTACGACGCCGGTCTGGCGACGCTACGGCCAGGGCGGACCTTCGGCGACGTCGTGGAGGCGATGCACGCACCGCTCGACGCGCACGACGGGCAGATGTACCTCATCGCCGTCCACTCGCTCAACCCCGGCCTCGCGATGGGCAAGGGGCGCGGGGACATCAGCCTGCTCCCCGGTGCGCAGGCTTACCCGGCCGCGCACGGCCACCCCACCTTCATGGCCGACCTCGTGCTGCAGCCAGGGATGTGCTTCGTCCTGGAGCCGCAGTACGCCTTCGGCGGCCACCTCGCCCACGTCGGCGGCACCGCGATCGTGACCGACGGCGAGCCGATCGCGTTCAGCCCGCTGACCCGGGAGGTGCTCCGCGCCGGACGGCGCGCGCATCGAGCTCCACGATGACGCTGTGCGCCGGATGGAGGAGCGGAAGGCGCAGCCCGACCGCACCGAGCGCGGAACCCGTTGTCTCCGCCGGACCGTCCCCGGCGGCGAGCAGCGGCGGGACCTCGCGCGGGAGGGTCGCGGGGAAGGGCGTCAGCACCCGGTACCGGCGCTCGGCCGGCAGCGCGGGGACGCGCAGCAGCGGCGGCAGGGCTCGCACGCCGCTGGCCGACCGGGCCAGGCTCACCACCGCCTGACCGCCGTCGGGCGCGACGATGGCCGTCGCGCTCGTGCCGGCGTCCCCGGTCGGCGGGTGGTGCACGTCGCCGGTGTGCAGCAACGGCCTGAGCCGCCGGTAGGCGGCGATGGCCTCGCGTAGCTCCTCCAGCTCGTCCGGCGTGCACGTCGTGATGTCCCACTCGATGCCGAAGTGGCAGAACAGCGCCACGGCGATCCGGAAGTCGAGCCCGGTCGCCCGCCTGGTGGTGTGCGCGACGGGCGGGCCGACGTGGGCGCCGATCAGTTCCGGGGGAAGCAGCAACTGGGTCCAGCGCTGGATGGCGAGCCGCTCGACCGGGTCGTTCGTGTCGGAGGCCCACACCCGGTCCGTGTGCTCGAGGATGCCGAGGTCCACGCGGGCCCCGCCCGAGGCGCACGACTCGATCTCCAGGCCCGGGTGCCGTTCCTTGAGCGCCGCGAGCAGCCGGTAGACCGCCTCCGTGTGGCGGTGCACGTTCGCGCGGCCGGCGTGCACGGCCTCGATGAGGTCGCGGTTCTGGTCCCACTTGATGTAGTCGAGCCGGTACTCGAGCACGAGCGCCGAGATCGTCTTGAGGAGGTGGTCGAACACCTCCGGCCGCGACACGTCGAGCACGTACTGGTTGCGCCAGGTGCGGACCTGGTTCTCGATCGGCTGCAGCAGCCAGTCGGGATGCTCGCGCGCGAGCCGTGAGTCGAGGTTGACCATCTCGGGCTCGAGCCAGAGCCCGAACTCCATACCCTGCTCGCGCACGAGCTCGACCAGCGGATGCAGGCCGTCCGGCCACGGCTCCGGGTCCACCTGCCAGTCCCCGAGGCCGGCCGAGTCGTCGCGGCGGCCGAGAAACCAGCCGTCGTCGAGCACGAACCGTTCGACGCCGATCCCGGCCGCGAGGAGGGCGAGCTGCTCGAGCTTGCCGAGATCATGGTCGAAGTAGACGGCCTCCCAGGTGTTGAGCGTGACCGGCCGCGGCCGCCGCGGGTGCTGGGGCCGGTTGCGCACGAACCGGTGGAACCGGCGCGCGATACCGTCGAGCCCTTCGTCGCTCCACACGAACATCGCAGCGGGCGTCCGGAAGGAGTCTCCCGGCTCGACGGTGATCTCGCCCGGACGCAGGAGCGCGCCCGCGCCGAACACCGTGCGGCTCTCGGGCAGCGCGTCGATGCGGTGGACGGAGTCGCCGCTCCACGCCAGATGGACCGCCCACAGCTCGCCGTGCGTATCGCCGAACCCCTCGGTCCCGAGCGCCAGCACCAGAGGCGAGTCGTGCCCGGTGCGGCCGCGGCGCGACTCGCGCGCGTGGCTGCCCTGCACGAGCGGACGCCGCTGCGGGGCGCGCTCGCGCGTCCAGCGGCCGGAGAAGTCGAGCACCTCGGTGGCGAGGTCGCCGACCGGCATCGTCGCCTCGAGGATCGCGAGGTCGACCGGCTCCGTGCCCGTGTTGTGCAGCTCGTGCACGACCTTCAGCACCCCCGACGGATCGAGGGTGAGCTCGATGACGACACCCAGCCCGTCCGCCTCGGCCGCGACGCGCAGGTACCGCTCGTCACCGTCGGCGGCAGTGCGGCGCCAGCGCGGCAACAGCGCCCGCCGTCCGGCATGGCCGGCGAGGCCGGGGCGCCCCTCCCAGCCGTCGTGCTCGCCCGGCAGCAGCGTCAGCGGCCACGGTGCGTCGAGCGCGCTGGGCGACGGCGGCCGAGCGACCGTGTGCAGCAGGTGCTCGCCGCCGGCCTCGTCGAGCGGGCCGATGTCGCGGCCCCAGTGCACCACCTCGGGCAGGCCGTGCTCCGGGAGTGCCACGACCACGCCGACGCCGGCCGCGCGCAGCACGCGGACGGGCGGATCGGCGGATGCGGAGGTGGTCTCGGTCGGCTTGGTGGTCTCGGCCGGCTCGGTGATCTCGGTCGGCTTGGTGGTCTCGGTCGGCTCGGTGGCTTCGAGGGTCATGCGGTCGGGCTCTCGCGAAGCACGACGACGCCGCCGGCCGGCACGACCGCCTCGTGGTCGAACGAGGTGTCGTCGAGCACCGACTGCCCCGACACGCCGACCTTCTCGTCGGTGTCGGAGTGGTTGATGAGGAACAGCACGTCGCCGTCCGGCGTGCGCCGTCGGACCGCCTCGATGCCGGTGCTCGCCTCGACCGCGCGCGGCAGGGCGAGCTCGTCGATGAGCCGGTCGGCGATGCGTTCGGCCGAGTCGAGCGGGAGCATCGCCGACACGTACCAGGCGGTTCCCTCGCCGACGGCGTGGCGGGTGACCGCAGCGCGACCGGCGGAGTCCCCGTCGGCATAGGTGACGACAGCCTCGGCGCCGTGCAGGTTGGTGTCCTCGCTCCAGTCGGTGACCGTGCCGCCGTCGGAGAGGCGCACGGTCTCGTCCACCTGCAGCGGGCGGAACTCCTCGCTGGTGACCCCGAGCAGGTCGCGGAACGCGCCGGGGTAGCCGCCGCCACGCACGCGGCTGGTCTCGTCCACGACACCGGTGAGGTAGGTGACCAGTGCGGTACCGCCGGCGCGCACGAACGCGCCGAGGCGCGCCGCCTGCGCGTCGGAGACGACGAACAGGGTGGGCAGGACGACGAGGTCGTAGCCGTCCAGGTCGGAGTCGACCGGGAGCACGTCGACGAGCACCTGACGCTGCCAGAACACCCGGTGCCACAGCCGCGTCTCACGGGAGTACCGCAGCGCACGGTGCGGCTTGAGGCCCTGCTGCAGCGCCCACGCCGACTCCTCGTCGACGAGCAGCGCGACCTTCGCCGGCTCCACCGGGGATCCCGCGATACCTCGCAGCCGCCGCAGCGCGTCACCGAGCCGCACGATCTCGCGCCACACGCGGCTCTCGGTACCGGCGTGGGGCAGCATCGCCGAGTGGAACTGCTCGGTCCCCGCGGTGGAAGCACGCCACTGGAAGAACATCGCGCCGTCGGACCCGCGTGCCACGTGGGCGAGCGCGTTGCGGAGGATCTCGCCGGGCGCCTTCGCGCGGTTGCGCTCCTGCCAGCTCGGCCCGCCGGTCGAGTGCTCCATCAGGAGCCACGGGGTGCGGCCGGCGGCCAGGCCGCGCATCCGGTCGGCGGCGAAGGCGAGATCCTGCTGACGCACCGGGTCGTCGACGATCGTGTAGTGGTCGTTCGCCACGACGTCGACGTGCCCGGCCCAGTCGGAGTAGTCGACGACGTGCCAGCCGGCGCCCACCATGAAGTTGGTCGTGACGGGCGCGTCGCTGTGCGCGCGGAGCACCGCCGCCTCGGCGAGGTAGTGCTCGAGCAGCTCGTCGGACGAGAAGCGCTCGAAGGCGAGGAACAGCCCCGGGTTCACCTTGTGCTGCTCGCTCCGAGGCGGCTCGATGTGGTCGATATCGGTGAAGGTGTGCCCCCAGAACGCCGTGCCCCACGCGGCGTTGATCGCCTCGACGGTGCCGTACTCCGCACGCAGCCACTCGCGGAACCGGGCCGCCGTCACCTCGCAGTAGCAGCGTCCGTTGCCGCCACCGAGCTCGTTGCTCACGTGCCACAGCCGCACGGCGGGGTGATCGCCGTAGCGCTCGGCCAGGGCCGTGGTGATCCGCAGCGCGTGCTCACGGAACACCGGTGAGCTGGCGCACCAGCCGAGCCGGCCGCCTGGCTGCTCGCGCTCGCCGTGGGCGTCGACCGGCAGGATCTCCGGGTGCGCGTGCAGCAACCAGCTCGGCGGTGCCGCGGTCGGGGTGGCGAGGTCGACGGCGATGCCCGCGTCGTGCAGCAGGCCGATCACCTCGTCGAACCAGCCCCAGTCGTACTCGCCCTGGCGCGGTTCGAGCAGACCCCACGAGAACACCCCGAGGGTGACGATGTTGACGCCCGCCTCACGCATGAGGCGTACGTCCTCGCGCCACGTCTCCGGCGCCCACTGCTCGGGGTTGTAGTCGCCTCCGTAGCTCAGGCCGTCGGTCGGCCAGGCGGTCGGAGTGCGTCGGGTAGCGGGTCGTTCGGCTGCGCGGCGGGCCACGGGCATCTCCTTCGACGTCGGTGCGGGGCGGTCGTGCCCCGGCTGCTCAGCCTTGCCGAGCACGGCCATGTTTGTCAACGCGCGAAACAAAGAGTGCGGTCCCGCTGGAAGCGGAGCCTAGAAGCGGACTCTAGAAGCGGAGCATCGTGCGGATGCCCAGCACGGCGCCGCCGCGAGCCCACTCGTCGAACTCGAACGGCTGGATGTCGACCGTCGGCGCGGGAACGCCGGGGGCGAGCGACTGCTCGATCATGGCGTGCACCTCGCGGCCGGCGAGCTCCATGACGACGAGCCCGTCGCCGGCGAGCACGATCTTCTCCGGGTCGAGGGCGTTGGCCACGGTGCCGATGAGCACGCCGAGCGCGTGCCCCGCGTCGACGAAGGCTCGCCGGGCGCCGCCGTGACCGTCGCGGGCGAGTGCCACCACCCCGGCGAAGTCCAGACCGGGGATCCGGAGGGCGTCGACGATCGCCTGGTTGGGCAGCAGCGCGCTCACGCAGCCGCGGTGTCCCGAGCCGCAGATGGGTCCAGCGGAGTCGACGGGCAGGTGGTCGAGCTTGCCCGCGCGCCCGTGATGGCCCGTGACCACGCGGTTGTCGACGACAAAACCGAAGCCGACGCCCACGCCGACGGTGATGAGCGCCAGCGAGCTGCAGCCGGCTCCGGCGCCGAACCAGTGCTCGGTCGCGGTGAGCGCGCGCACGTCGTTCTCCGCGCTCGTGGGGATGCCGAGCCGTTCGGTGAGGCGTTCGGCGAGGTAGACGTTCCGCCAGCCCAGGAACCCCGACTCGGCGACGATCTGGCGGCCGTCCACCACGGCGAGGTCGCCGGCGAGGGCGACGCCGGCGGCGACGATCGTGCCGTACGTGGCGGCGAACCGGGCGTGGACGGCGGCGATCTGGTCGATCACCGCGTCCGGCTCTCGCGAGGCGATGGGCACCTCGTGGGCGGCCACGATGCGCGCGCCGAGGTCGGTGACGACGGCGTACACCGTGTCGCCGGTGAGCTTCACCCCGAGGAAGTGCCGCGCGTCGTACCGCACCACGAGCAGCTCGCTCGGCCGGCCGGTCGAGCCGCGCAGCTCGACGTCGCCCTCTGCGACGAGCCCGTGGTCCATGAGGGCCCGGGTGACCCGGGTCAGGCTCGCGCGCGACACGCCGAGCCGGCGGGCGATCTCGGCCCGGGGGAGCGGCCCGTGGACGAGCAGCTCGCGCAGCACACCGCCCTCGGCGTCAGTCAGCACCGGCCACCCCGTCGTTCCCGACGGAGCGGTGGCGGCCTGAGCTTGTGGCATCGCGCACCTCGTCTCCTCGCCTCGGATCCTATCCGTCCGGCCTCGCCGGGACGGGCCGCGCCACCCGGTCGGCACGGGCATCTTTGTTTCGCTAGTTGACAAAGCATGCCCCCGTCGCCACACTTTGGTCCAGTCGGCGCATGCCGCCGGCTCGCACCAGTCAAAGGAGATCACGATGCGAATGAGACCCCTCATGGCGTCCGCCACCGCCGTCGTCAGTGCTGCCGCCCTGAGCGGCTGCGCTTCCGCCGGCGGCAGTACCGAAGGCCCCGTCACCCTGGAGCTCTGGGCATGGACCACCGAGGGCCAGAGCGTCGTCGACCAGTGGAACAGCGAGAACCCGGACATCCAGGTGAAGCTGACCGACGCCGGCGGCGGGGACGAGTCGTCCCAGAAGCTGCTCACCGCGTCGCGCGCCGGGAACGCCCCCGACCTCGCGCTCGTCGAGTACACGACCCTGCCCTCGCTGATCGTCGCCGACGTCCCGCAGGAGATCACGGACTACGTGAGCGACGTGCAGGACGTCTTCACCGAGGGCACCTGGGCGCAGACCACCTTCGACGGCGCCGTGTTCGGCGTGCCGCAGGACGTCGGTCCGATGGCGTTCGTGTACCGGCAGGACCGCTTCGAGGAGCTCGACGTCCCCGTGCCCACCACCTGGGAGGAGTTCCGCACGGCGGCCGCCGCCGTGCAGAAGGCCGACCCGGACGCCGTCATCACGAGCCTGCCGCCCACCGAGTTCGGGTTCTTCGCCGGCGTCGCCACGCAGGCGGGCGGCCAGTGGTGGTCCGTGGACGGCGACGAGTGGACCGTCGGGATCGCCGACGAGGCATCGCTCGAGGTGGCCGACTTCTTCGAGGAACTGGCCACCGGGGGGCTGATCCAGACCGAGCCGCTGCTGACGCCGGAGTACAACGCCATGGTCAACGCCGGCACGATGCTCTCCTGGCCGTCGGCCGTGTGGGCGCCGAGCGTCATCGAGTCCGTCGCGCCCGAGACCGCCGGCGACTGGGCGATGGCACCGCTGCCGCAGTGGACCCCTGGCGACAAGGCGGTCGCCTACCAGGGCGGCTCGGCCCTCGTCGTGACGAAGGACAGCGAGCACCCCGAGGAGGCGGCCAAGTTCGCGACGTGGCTCAACGCCAGCGAGGAGGGCAACGCCCTGCTGCTGGACGAGCAGAGCCTCTACCCGGCTTCCAACCTGGGCCAGGAGATGGCCGCGAGCAACGACCCGCCCAGCCTCATGCCCCAGCAGGACGACTTCTACTCGATCGCCGCGGACATCTCCTCCGAGACCGTCCCGGTGACCTGGGGCCCGAACGTGAACCTCGCCAAGTCGGTCTTCGAGGACGAGCTGGGCAAGGCCATCCGCAACGGCACGCCCTGGCGTGACGCCTTCGTCGCCACGCAGGAGGCGGTGGTCGCCGACATGAAGGAGACCGGGTTCGCCGTGAGCAACGGCTGACGGCCAGGCGCCGGCCCGGCCCAGGCGGGGCGCCGAACCCGCTCTGGCCGGGGGCGCCGGCCCCGCTCTCTTCCATTACAACCTGCATCGAGAGGACGCCACAGATGTCGATCACCGTGCAGAGACAGCACTCCGCGGAACCGCCGCCAGGCGTGCCCTCGTCCACCCGCGCGACGCGCCCGTCGCGTCGCCCCCGGCGGGTGCAGGTCGCGCCGTACCTGTTCACCGCCCCGGCGGTGATCCTCTACGTCGCCTTCATGCTCATCCCGGTCGGCTACGCCGTGTGGCTGAGCCTCCGGGCCTACCGCATCGAGGGCGCCCTCCTGGGCCGCAAGACGGACGTGTTCGTGGGCCTCGAGAACTACGCCGCCGTGCTGGCCGACCCCGAGTTCGTCGCCGGGTTCGGCCGGCTCACGCTCTACGGCGTGCTCGCGGTGCCCCTCACGCTCGGCCTCGCGCTCCTGTTCGCGCTCGTGCTCGACACCCCGGCCGCGCGGCTCAAGCGGTTCGGGCGCACGGCGATCTTCATCCCCTATGCGGTGCCGGGCGTGGTCGCCGCGCTGCTGTGGGGATTCATGTACCTGCCGAGCACGAGCCCGTTCTCCTACCTCACGCGGGCGCTCGGCCTCGGCACCGTGCCCTTCCTGGAGGAGCCGGGGCTGTTCGGCTCGCTGGCGAACATCGCGGTCTGGGGTGGCGTCGGCTTCAACATGATCATCATCTACACGTCGCTGCGGGGGATCCCGAACGAGATCTACGAGTCCGCCCGGCTCGACGGCGCCAGCGAGACCCAGATCGCGCTCCGCATCAAGGTGCCGCTCGTGGTGCCGGCGCTCGTGCTCACCGGGGTCTTCTCGCTGATCGGAACGCTCCAGCTCTACAGCGAGCCCGCGACCCTGCAGCCGATGACGAGCGCCATCTCGAACACCTGGGTGCCCCTGATGACCATCTACCGCGACGCCTTCGGCACCGACGACCTGCCGCGGGCAGCGGCTGCGTCCACCGTGCTCGCCGTCGGGACCGTGCTCGTCTCGGTGGTCATCCTGCGGATCGTCAACCGCAGGCGCATGGGGGTCGAACGATGACCGCCACCACCGCGCACCCGGCGCCGGCGACCGCCCGCCGGAGCCCGTCCGACCGTGCACGCCAGCACGCCCGCCAGGGTGGCTGGGGTGCGCTGCCCACGATCGTGCTGCTGGTCGGTGCCGTCTACTGCCTCATCCCGGTGATCTGGGTGTACGTGGCCGCGAGCAAGACCCGCGGCGAGCTGTTCACCACCTTCACCTTCGCTCCCGGCACCGGGCTGTGGGAGAACCTGGTGGCGCTGTTCGCGTACGAGAACGGGCAGTACCTCCTGTGGTGCCTCAACTCGCTGATCTACTCCGGCGCCGGATCGCTGCTCTCGGTGCTCGTCTCGACGATGGCCGGGTACGCGCTCGCGAAGTACGCGTTCCCCGGGCGCGCGTTCCTGTTCCTGTCGATCCTCGGCGGCGTGCTCATCCCGGGCATCGTGCTCGCGGTGCCGCAGTACCTGCTGCTGTCGCAGCTCGGGCTCGTCGGCACCCACTGGTCGGTGCTGCTGCCCAGCATCATCAGCCCGTTCGGCATCTACCTCTCGCGGGTGTATGCGATGTCGGCAGTGCCGCAGGAGACCCTCGAGGCCGCGCGCATCGACGGCGCGGGGGAGTGGCGCATCTTCCAGAACATCGTGCTGCCCCTGATGGTGCCCGGAATGGTGACCGTGTTCCTCCTGCAGTTCATCGGTACCTGGAACAACTTCCTGCTGCCGTACATCATGCTCTCGGACCAGGACCTGTACCCGCTCACCGTGGGCCTGTTCACCCTGCTCGCGAAGGGGTCGGGCTCGCCGGCGCTCTACTCCGTTGCGATCACCGGCGCCGCGGTCTCGATCATCCCGCTGCTCGCGCTCGTGCTGTTCCTGCAGCGCTACTGGCGCCTCGATCTTGTGTCGGGCGGGCTCAAGGGATAGCGCTGGTCACGACGACGCCGATGGCCGCTGGCGCCAGCGGTCGATGCCGTCGAGGACCAGGTCGAGCCCGGCGTCGAACTCGGCGATGAAGTCGTACTCGGGGTCTGCCGTCACGGCGTCCATCGCTGCGAGCATGCTGGGGTACTGCCGCATCGCGGCCTCCTGGTCGGGGTCGACGTCGCCGGGCTCGGTGGTGGGCATGGTGATCTGCTGCACCGCGAAGCCGTAGACGTAGCTGTCGAGGACGACGAACGCGCGCGATGCCAGGCGCGCGGAGCATCCCGCCGCGATCAGGGTCGCCGGATGGTGAGCGCATCGAGCCCTTCGGCGTCAGCGAGCTCGAAGGCAGCCTGGACCACACGCTCGCGCGACAAAGAGTTGCGAGGGGCGCGGGCGGGCCTTGTCATGCCGACAGCCTACCCGTAGTGTACTAAGTACACTCTCGACTTGCCGCCACTGCGGCGCAGGGACCTCCTCTCGAAAGAAGAACCGATGACCACCATCCGAACGACCACCCCGAACCTGCTCGACACCCCGCCGATCCCCGTGCAGGCCAAGGTCGCCGCCGCATGGACCACCTTCATGCTCCTCTACATCTACGTCGACTACTACCACCTCTACAAGCCCGGCACTGTCGACGACATCCTGGCCGGCGTCGTCTTCGAGTTCGACATCAGCCCGGCGCTGATGACCGCGTTCCTCGGCCTGATCACGATCCCGGCCCTGATGGTGGTCCTCTCCATGACGCTACCCGCCCGGGTGAACCGCACCACGAACCTCGTCGTGGCATCGCTGTACCTCCCCGTCACAGTGTTCAACGCCGTAGGGGAGTCCTGGGAGTGGGCCTCCTTCTACGGCCTCTCCATCGGAATCGAAGTGCTGCTCCTGGCCTTCATCCTGCGCTCCGCCTGGACCTGGCCTCGAACCCCCGCCGTCCCAACCGGCCCCGCCACGACCAACCTTCGACAGGACACTCGACAGTAGGTATCCGTGCAAGGCCCTACGGCGTGAAGCCCGCCGCAGCGGACACCGGGCCGACCGTGATCAGCTCAGTCGCGGGTCAGCGCCGCTTCCAGCCTCAGCTCTCGTTCGCCTCGGGTCTCGCTGCGGCGAAGGCCTTGGGCCAGGCCTGCTCGAAGGCGCGCTTGCCGGCGGGGTCGGCGTCGTAGCCGGACTGGGTCCATGATCCGTGCGGCCAGTCGGGTGCGGCCTGCGCGCGCCAGAGGACGGCGCCGCGATCGAGGCCGAGGACGACGACGCCGTTGGTGCCCTCGCAGACCCAGACCGTGAACGGCCGGTCCCGGCGGACCGACCGGGCACCGTCCGGGAACTGGTGGGCGAAGGCGCGCACCCGGTTCCGGTCAGGGTCGACCAGATCGATCCTGGTCGAGGTCTCGGCCCGGTCGTCCTGCTCCGGGTGCGGGTGCGGGTAGGGCCAGCACGGCCACGCCTGCCACGGTGCGCTCGCCAGGGCCTCGGCCATCTCGGCGGGCAGACGCCGCCAGCTGGTTCGCGCGAGCACGGCCACCCCGGCCGCGACCGCGGCGACCAGGCCGACGGTGAGCACCTCGCCGCCGAGCACGTTGCCCGCGACCTGCAGCTCCAGGACCTGCACGCCGGTGCCGAGCAGAACCGAGACGCACGTGATCGTGAACCAGTACGCGATCGCGGTACCCACGCGCCGGCGGAGCCCGAACTCGCGCCGGTACGCGCCCAGACCGGCGCGCGTCGCCCCGACCTCGATCGCAGGACGATCCGACTCCCAGTACCCGTATCTGCTGGCGCTCATCACCTCTCCAGTCGCAGGCGCTGCCTCAGGGTAGGGCCACCACCGCACGGGCGGGTGATCGCGAGACGAACACTTCGGGTACGAGAGTCGGGCGTTCGCAGCCCTTGTAGCTCAGGTGCCGGGGCCGCCCTCGGCGCGGCTCGGTAGGGCGGCGACCATCGCCCCGGCGTCGTCCTCCCCGACGAGCACCGACGTGGCCTCCGCTCGCTTGAACAGCTGGACCCGTGCGGGGACCGGACGCGACAGGTTGAGCAGCACCAGGGGGGAGGCCGCTGAGCGCACCAGGGACACCCGCCCGGTGGCGGCGTCGAGACCGGCGCCCAGCTCGGCCGGCCGGGTCGCGGTCGGCAGGTACTCGCCGGCCGACTCCACGGCGTCGAGCGGGATGCTGACAGCAGCGACCCATCCGAGCCGCAGCCGGAGTACGTCCTTCGTGAGGCGGTGGCGCGACCACAGCGGGGAGGCGAACGCCACGAGCAGTGCGAGCGTGAGCCCGCCGACGACCACGTCGACGACGAGCGCCGCCTGCCACGGAAGGAAGGCCGCGGCGATCCAGTGCAGGATCGCCGCCTCGAGCACGCCCAGGACCGACCTGGTCACGGCCACGATGGCGGAGATCCGACCGCGCCTGGTCCAGGCGGCACTCACCGGTCGTCGTGCGGAGAACGAGAACCTGCGCCACGAGGACAACTTCCTGTCCGACTACGACCTGTGGATGCACCAGCGGTACAAGGAACTCCTGGCCGGTGTGATCCCGTCGTTCATCTACGCCTCCGAGGAGGACGACCCGCAGGTCATCGGCGAGGACACCGACCGGACCTGTGTGTCCTGGTCGACCCGCTGGACACCAGCGAGCTCGCGGTGCGGGCCCTGCACGGGTACACGCACCTGATGATCTACTCGCGGTCGTTGCGGCGGCCGGTCATTGCGGTCGTGGGCGATATCTTCCACCACGTCCGGCTCTACCTCGCCGTCCGGGAGGACGACGGCACGGACCGGGCTTTCCTGATCACGGCGGACGGGGACCGGCACGTCCTGGAGTCGCCGTCGAATGCTCACCTGTCCCGGGCCCTGGTGACGAACTACCTGATGCGGCCGGCCGAACGGTTCCGGCCCTTGGCGCGGCAGGAACGGTTCTTCGATTTGCTCAGCGCGCCCGGTGAGGACGGGAGGGCGAAGGGGCGGATCGGTGTCGACTTCGGGTCGATCAGCTTGTGCCATGTCGCGGCCGGGTTCACCGACGCCACGATGGAGATCGCCAAGGGCTTCGCCGTGTGGGACCTGTCCCCGGGGCACTACATCCTGCACGCCGCCGGCGGAGTCACCATCGACCTCGAAGGCAACCCCATGACGCTCGACTACGGGCTCAACACCCTGGCCGAGATCAACGCGACCATGAGTCGGCGGCGAAAGTTCATCGCCGCAGGCAACCAGGCCCTTGCCGAGGAGATCCGGAGCGCCATACGCGTCTGAAGCCGGTGCCCAGCGCCTCGATCCGTTCGCGACCCTACAAGGGGCACCATGGAGGTGGAGTGGTGGACCCGGTTCGGCGGTCAGATCGAAGCCGACTGGGAGTCCAACAACCTCCGGCGGTACTCCAGTCGGGACCGCATCCTGCTGGATGCACTCGCGCACGATCCTGCCTGGAGCACAGACGGGCTGTTCGCTCTGCCCCAGGGCTTCCGACGTCTCAGCGAGCTTGGGCAAGGACGCGTCGACCTGCCCGCCGTCGAATGGGGAACTTGATGTCAGACACCTGGTACAGCGGCAATGCGACCGATGACGCGGACCAGCACCGCGGCTGGCTCCTGGGCCACTTCATTGCCCCGGAGACCCCTGGTGCGGTCGTCCGCAACTCCGGCGCGCTGGAGGTGAAGTGGGGCATCCATCCGGCGGGCCAGCGGCGTTCCGAGTGGACCGCTGACGACCGGCGCACGACGATGCTCCTGCTGGTCAGTGGTCGGTTCCGACTCGACCTGACGGTCGGCAGCACGATCCTTGAGCGGCAGGGCGACTACGTCGTCTGGGGCCCCGATATCGACCACTCCTGGCAGGCCGAGGAAGACGCTGTAGTCGTTACCGTCCGGTGGCCGTCTGCCTGACGCCGCGAATAGCCGCCCGCCAGCTGAAGGCGATGGCCACGACCATGAACGGGTAGGGGCACTTGATCCAGTCGCCGCACCTGTTTGTTTCGAAGTCCTGTCCTTCGCTGAGGGCCCGTGCGCTGGCTGTAGCAGCATGAAGCCCCCGGCGATACTGAACGCGTGGAATACGTGTCGAGAGTGCTGCGGCCGCCGCTGGACGGGCTGATCGATGACCTCTACTACCTGGAGGGTCCAGCGCCGTACTCCCGACTGATGCTGCCGGCTGCGCCGGCGCCGTTGCTCATAGTCAACCTCGGGATGCCGTTCCTCATCCGCGCCGGCACGGCTGTCGAGGCGGCGGAGTACGTCGACGGCTGCGTGGTCGCCACGCCCACCCGTGCGTGGGAGTTCAGCTACCCACCCCGGACCCGGTCCGTCGGCGTGCACTTCAAGCCGTGGGGGCTGGCCCCGTTCCTGCCGATGCCCGCGGCCGAGCTGTGCGACCGGCCGACGACGGTCGCGCAGATCTGGGGCCACGCGTCGACCGCTGAGCTGCGAGACCGGCTGACCACGGCGGACGCACCGCACGAGATGCTGACGCTGCTCGAGGACGAGCTGATGCGACGGCTGCGCGAGATCGACGGCCTGGACCTCGTGCGCCAGATGAGCAGCGCCATCGCGGCGACCGGCGGAGCGGTGCCGATCAGCGACCTCGGCGTCGCGGCCGGTGCCAGCAGCACCTACGTGGCGAGGCGGTTCAAGGCGGTTGTCGGTGTCACGCCGAAGCGGCTGGCTCGCAGCTACCGCTTCACCTACACCGTGCTGGCACTCGACGTCGCCGTACCGATCGACTGGGCCGACGTCGCCGCCCGCGCGGGCTACTTCGACCAGGCCCACTTCGTGCATGAGTTCCGCGAGTTCACCGGGCTCACGCCGACCCGGTACATCGAAGCCCGGCGGCGGTTCCTGCGCGAGTATCCCGACCACGCGCTGGACGGCTGGCCGCTGCCGGCCGATTGATTTCTTACAAGAGCGACCACTCACGACACACAAGACTCGGGACTCCAGACAGAGGAGGAACCCATGAGCAAGGTGGTCATGAATGCGGCGGTCTCGGTGGACGGCTTCATCGCGGCTGAGAACGACGATCCCGGTCCGCTGTTCGACTGGTTGGTCAGCGGTGACGTGCCACTGGACGACAGCGGCGTCCTGAAGGTGTCACAGGCGTCCTACGACCACATCCGGCCCTACTGGGACCAGATCGGGGCGACGATCGCCGGCCGCCACGTCTTCGACATCACGGACGGCTGGGACGGGACGCCTCCGTCCGGGGTCGACCACGTCGTCGTCGTGACCCACCGGCCGGCGCCCGAGGGCTGGGACCTCAAGGCGCCGTTCCACTTCGTCGACGGCATCAAGGCAGCTGTCGCCAAGGCACAGGAGCTCGCGGGTGACCGCGTGGTCGAGGTCGCCGCCGGCGACGTCGGCGGCCAAGCGCTTGCCGCGGGCCTGGTCGACGAGGTGCGCATGGACGTCGCACCCGTCGTGCTCGGGTCCGGCAAGCGCTACTTCGGGTCGGTCCACGCAGAGCACCTGCTGGAGGATCCTGACGTCGTGATCCAGGGCAACCGGGTGCTTCACCTGCGCTATCAGGTGCGCCGTTGACCGGAACGCTGAAACGGGTGCCATAACGCTCATTCGCTCGTTGTCGCGCCACCAATGTCACGAACCACCACACGTCGGCGGCCAAGCTGTCATGCTCCCGTGTCGGCGAAGTGGCACTCGGCCGTGTGACCCGGTGCGATGGCGACGACGGGCGGCGCCTCGTGGGCGCACACGTCCTGGGCCATGGGACACCGGGTGCGGAACCGGCATCCGCTGGGCAGGGCGAGTGGCGTCGGCGGCTCGCCGCGCAGGACGACGCGTTCGCGGCGCTGTGCGGGGTCCGGGACGGGCGAGGCGGCGAGCAGTGCCCGGGTGTAGGGGTGGCGGGGGTCGTCGAACAGCTCGTCGACGGGCGCGGTCTCGACGATGCGGCCCAGGTACATGACGCCGACCCGCTGGGCCACCTGTCGCACGATCGGCAGGCCGTGCGCGATGAACAGGTAGGTGAGCCCGAGCCGCTCGCGCAGCTCCAGGAGCAGGTTCGTGATCTGTGCCTGGACGGACACGTCGAGTGCCGAGACGGCCTCGTCGGCCAGCACGAGGCTCGGGTCGAGGGCGATCGCGCGGGCGATGCCCACGCGCTGCCGCTGGCCGCCGCTGAGCGCTTTCGGGCGTGCCCCGGCGCGCAAGGGGTCGAGCCCGACGGCGGTGAGCAGCTCGGCGACCCGCTCGGTCAGGGCTGCGCCGCGCAGTCCTTCGAAGACGCGCAGCGGCTCGCCGATGATGTCGCCGACGCGCATGCGCGGGTTGAGCGAGCCGAGCGGGTCCTGGAAGACGACCTGCATGTGCCGTCGGGTTCGGCGCAGCTCCGGGCCCGCGGCCGTGGTGATGTCGCGGCCGTTGAACAGGATCGAGCCCGACGTCGGCTCGGTGAGCCGGACGGCGAGCCTGCCCAGTGTCGATTTGCCGGAGCCGGACTCGCCCACCAGGCCGAACGTCTCGCCGCGGGCCACGTCAAGGCTGACGTCGTCGACCGCCCGCAGGACCCTGGGGCGCGCGAACGGGTTGCTGTCGGTGCGGACCTCGTAGTGCTTCGACACCGACCGAAGCTGGAGGATCGGGTCGCGCACGAGGACCTCGGGCCCCGTTGCGGTGCGGACGGTGACGGCGGTCATCGCAGGGCTCCTTCGGTCGTGGCGGGTGTCTCGGTCGGCTCCGCCGGGTTCCAGCACGCGATGGCGCCGCCGTCGCGCACCTCGAGGGCAGGGTCCTCGTGGGCGCAGCGTTCGTCGGCCCTGGCGCAGCGCGGGTGGAACGCGCATCCGGCCGGAAGCGCTGACGGGTCGGGCACCGACCCGCCGATCATCGGCAGGCGTGCGGGCCGGCGGCCCGCCATCGGCGGGATGGACCCGAGCAGCCCGGCCGTGTACGGGTGGCCGGGGCGGGCGAAGACGCGCACCGGCTCCGCCTCCTCGACCACACGGCCGGCGTACATGACGGCGACCCGGTCGGCGAGGTCGGCGGCGACTCCCATGTCGTGGGTGACCAGCAGCACGGACATGTCCGACTCACGCCGAAGCCGGTCGATCAGCTCCAGGATCTGGGCCTGGATCGTGACGTCCAGCGCCGTGGTCGGCTCGTCGGCGATGAGCAGTGCGGGCCGCGCCAGCAGGGCCATCGCGATCATCACTCGCTGGCACATGCCGCCGGAGAGCTGGTGCGGGTAGGACCGCAGGACCCGCGCGCCGTCGACGATACCGACCTCGGCCAGTGCCTCCAGCATCCGCGCGGTCTCGGCCTTCGGGCTGAGCCGTTCCCTGCGGCGCAGCCCTTCGGTGAGCTGCGAGCGCACGGTGTAGACGGGGTCCAGCGAGCTGAGCGGCTCCTGGAACACCATCGACAGGTCACGGCCGCGCAGGCGCCGCATGGCCTCGGGGTCGAGCCCGAACAGGTCGGTGTCGCCGAACCGCGCGGCGCCGCCCACCCGCATCCGGCGGTCGAGCTGGGTGAGGCCCATGACGGTGCGGGCGGTGACAGACTTGCCGCTGCCGGACTCGCCGACGAGGCAGAGGATCTCGCCGCGCCGCACCCGGAAGGTGGCGTCCCGGACGAGCGGGACGGTGCGGCCGGCCAGGGCGAGGTCGACGCGCACGTGGTCGAGGTCGAGCAGGATCTCGGACGGCATGGTGCCTCCTAGTCGGCGTCGAGCCGGTCGCGCAGCCAGTCGCCGGCGAGGCTGACCGCGATGACGGTGAGGGTGAGGGTGAGGCCCGGCAGGGTGGAGACCCACCACGCGGTGGCGAGGTACGGCTGTCCCTGCGCGAGGAGCTGCCCCCAGTCGGGAATGTCGCTGCGTGGTCCGAGGCCGAGAAAGCTCAGGGACGCCGCGGCGACCACCGAGACGCCGACGGTGACCGTGGCCAGGACGACCGTGGGCGCGAGGGCGTTCGGGAGCACGTGCCGCAGCAGGATGCGCATCGAGGAGAACCCGGCCGACCGCGCGGCCTCGACGTACAGCCGGTTGCGGACCGACATCACCTGGCCTCGCATCACCCGGTAGAAGCCGGGCACGCTCGCGATCCCGACGGCCAGGACGAGGTTGCCGGTCGTCGCGCCGAGCGCCGCGGCGATCACCAGCGCAAGGAGCACGCCGGGGAAGCACATGAGTACGTCCATGACCCGGCCGACCAGCATGTCGGTCCAGCCGCCGAGGTACCCGGCGACCAGGCCGATCAGACCTCCGCACACGGCCCCGAGGGCGGCGGCGCTGATGCCGATCAGCATCGCGGGCCGCGCCCCGTGCACCAGCAGGGTGAACACCGAACGGCCGTAGTGGTCGGTTCCCGCGAACGTCAGGTCCCCCGGGGGCGTGAGGGCGCGCCCGGGCGCGAGCCGGGTGGGGTCGTCCCCGGTCAGGAGGGTGGGCGCGAGCGCGGCGACGAGAACCAGGGCGAGCCACAGGACCGAGGCGCTCAGCACGACGGTGTTGACCGACAGGCCGCCCGGTACGGCGGGCCGCCGCAGCCGCCGGCGGACGGCGTCAACCGACTCCGGGGCGGGACCGGACTGGGCCGTCGTCCCCGGAGCATCCCCGTTCGTCACCCCGGTGACCGGCTCGACGGCGCTCATGCCGGCCCCGCCGATCCGGTCCCGGACAGCTCAGCCGTGGCGGCCGGCTGTGCCTCCGTCGACCCGGAGGCCGGCACCTGCGAGGCCCGCGCCTCCAGCAGGGACCGCAGGAACGGGGGCAGGGAGGCGGGATCGAGCGGCGGGATGGCCGGGAGGGCGTCCGGCTCGAAGGGCGTGCCGCGCGTGATCACGCGGCGCAGGTCGTTCAGCGCGGCGATGTCCTGTGTCGGGTCTCCGCCGACCACCACGACGTCCGCCTCCAGGCCGGGTACCAGCGCGCCGGTGACGCCGTCGACGCCCAGCGTGCGGGCGGCGACGGTGGTCGCGGCGGCGAGCACGTCGCGCGGGGGCATCCCGAACGTCGTCATGGCCTCCAGACCGCCCACGTACCCGTGGTGCGGCGTGTTGTCTATCCCCGCGTCCGTGCTCGCGACGACCGTCGCGCCGGCGCGGTACAGCTCACCGAGCGCCGGCTCCCTGTCGGGCATGAGCTCACGGAAGATCGGCATCCGGAAGTTGCAGGTCGGTGAGACGACGACGTCCGAGGCAGCGATCCGCGCGACCAGCTCCGGGTCGGGCGGGCCGAACCCCTGCTCGGTCTGGAACGAGCAGTGCTCCAGGGAGTCGACCCCCGCGTCGAGGGCCCGCCGGATGCCCTCGGTGCCGTGCGCGTGCGCGGCGACCTTCTTGCCCAGCCGGTGTGCCTCGTCGACGGCGACCCGCAGCTCCTCGGTGGTGAACTGCGCATGCCACGGCGCCGACCCGGCGGTCATGTTCCCTCCGGTGGACATGAGCTTGATGACGTCGACCCCGGCCTTGTGATGGCGCCGCACCATGCGCCGCATCTCCTCCACCGAGTCGACCTCCGCACCCATGAACCAGCAGTGCCCGCCCGTGACGGTGATCGGCGGGCCGGCCGCGACGATCCGTGGCCCGCGGACCGTGCCGGCCGCCACCGCGTCCCGCACGTCGACGTTGAGGTAGTCGCGCGAGCCCAGGTCGCGCGCCGTCGTGACACCGACGCTGAGCAGCCCGCGGGCGTTCGCGAGCATGAGCGCCACCTGCAGGGCGTCGTTCTCGGCCCGCATCCGCGCGACCGGGTCCGGGCCGCCGTCGAAGGCGAGGTGGACATGGGCGTCGATGAGACCGGGCAGGACGGTGGCGTCGCCGTACCGTTCGACGACGGCGCCGTCCGTGGGGAAGCCCTGCTCGGCGAGCTGGTGCTCGGGACCGACCCAAACGATGCGCTCGCCGTCGATGACGACGGCGCCGTGCTCGACCGGGGTGAGGTCCGGCCCGGCCAGGACTCGGTCCGCACTGAGGATTCGCATGATGACCTGCCTTTCAGGCGCGGCTCAGCGACGACCGCACGCGCGGGTCGATGAACGCGTAGGAGATGTCGACCGCGATGTTGATGACGATGTAGATCACGGCGATCACGAGCACCACGCCCTGGATCACCGGGTAGTCGTTGCCGCCGATGGCCTGCACGAGCATCTGGCCGAGCCCCTGCCTGCTGAACACGGCCTCCACGATCACCGCGCCCGCGACGAGCGCCCCGAGCTGCAGGCCGATGACGGTCACGGTGGGGATCACCGCGTTGCGCAGCACGTGCTTCATGACGACCACGCGCGGCCGCAGGCCCTTGGCGTGCAGTGCGCTCACGAACGGGTCGCCCACCACCTCGATCACGCTGTTGCGCACCAGGCGCGTGACGGTGCCGGCCGCGGACAGCCCGAGCGTGAGCGCGGGCAGCACGAGGGACGTGAGCCCGGCGTTGCCGGTCGCGGGGAACCAGCCGAGCTGGAACGAGAACAGCATGATGAGCAGCAGCCCGACCCAGAACGACGGCATCGAGGTGCTGACCAGGCTGAGCACCCGGATCGCGCTGTCGGCCGCGCCGTCGCGCCGCAGGGCCGCGAACGAGCCGAGCAGGATCCCCGTGACCGCCGAGACCAGGGCGGCGGCCACGGCGAGCTGCAGGGTCGGCGCGATCTGCTGCGCGATCATCGCCGACACGGGCTGGCGTGTCGCGTACGACGTGCCGAGGTCGCCCGCCAGGGCACTCGTGAGGAACGTCCAGTACTGCTGCCACACGGGCTGGTCGAGACCGAACTGCTCGCGCAGGCCGGCGACCAGCTCCGGGGTGGCGGGTGACCCCGCGAGGATCGCGGCGACGGGGTCACCCGGCAGCAGCCGGAGCGCGACGAACAGGATGACCGTCACCCCGAGCATCGTCGGGACGGCCGCGACGACCCGCTTTCCGATGACGAAACCCATGACTAGTCCTGAGTCAGGGAGGCGTCGTAGAAGACGGGGTAGCCCTCGGCGTCGAACCGCAGCCCGGTCAGGCCGTTCAGGACCACCGTGTAGGTGGGTACGTAGACCGGGATCGAGCGGACCTGCTCGACGACGGCGTCCTGGGCCTGCGTGTAGACGTCGACCCGGCCCGCGTCGTCGAGCGTGCTCTGCCCCCGCGCCAGCAGGTCGGTGAGGTCCGGCTCGTCGGTGTGGCTGAGGTTGAACCCGGTCCGGCCGGGCTCCGGGATGAACGCCGGGTCGTACATCTGGTACATCACGTTCGGGTCCACGGCCACGAGACTGAGGCCCATGATGTCGTAGTCCCCGGACTGCTGCCGGCTCTGCAGCGGTCCGACCTGCTCGAAGACCGTCTCGACGTCGAAGCCGACGTCCTCGAGGTTCTCCTCGAAGAGCGTGGCGAAGTCCTGCCGCTTCTCGCGGTTCGGCGTGCCCTCGAGGTACGTCACCGTCAGGCGCTCGCCGTCGCGTTCGCGCACCCCGTCCGGCCCTTCGACCCAGCCGGCCTCGTCGAGCGCCGTGGCAGCGGCCTGTGGGTCGAACGCGAACGAGCCTTCGAGCCCTGCGTCGTACCCGATGGTCGTCGGGGCGAGCGGACCCCAGGCCCGGTCGACGACCCCGAGGTAGAGCGCCTGGACGGCCGCGTCGATGTCGAGGGCCGAGCGGGCCGCCGCGCGGACCGCCGGATCGTCGAACGGCGGCCGCGCGGTGTTGAGGTGGAGCTGGTAGGGCGCGCCCGACTGCTGCTGGGTGATCATCTCCAGGGACGGGTCGGCCTCGACGGCGGCGGCCTCCTCGGCAGGCACGCCGCTCGCGCCCTGGACACCGGCGCTGCGCACCGATCCCATGCGCACGGTCGCGTCCGGCACGATCTGGAAGGTCAGGGTCTCCAGGTACGCCGGGCCCGAGTGGCCGGCATTACCGGGCGCCCAGTCGTAGTCGTCGTTCCGCTGGAGCACCACGCGGTCGTTGGGTGTGTAGGACTCGAACGTGAAGGGCCCCGACCCGACCGGCGCCAGCGTGTAGTCGGCCGGGTCGGCGGCGGCCGCGGCGGTGGGGGAGTTGATCCCGAGGAACGGCGAGGTGAGCTGGTTCAGGAACGGCGCGTAGGGCGTCGTCAGAGTGACGACGGCGGTCGTCGGGTCGGGCGCCGCGCACGAGTCGTACGGCCCGATGAGCCCGATGGCATAGATCGAGCCCGTGTCCGGGTCCTTGATCCGGTCGAGGTTGAAGCACACGGCGTCGGCGTCGAACGCGGTCCCGTCGTGGAACGTCACGTCGTCGCGGACGGTGAACGTGTACGTGAGCCCGTCGTCGCTCACCTCCCAGTCGGTCGCCAGCCACGGCTGGATCTCGCCGTCGCCGTCGAGGTAGAGCAGCGAGTCGAAGACCTGACGCATCACGCGCGCGTCCTGAGCCGCCGGCGTGACGTTGGGGTCGAAGCCGAAGAACGGTGAGTCGACGGCGAACGTCGCCGCACCGCCGGCGACCGGCTCCTGCGGTGCGCCGGCCTCACCGGCGCTGCCGCCACCGCCGGAACAGGCGGCGAGCACGGCCGTGACCGCGAGCGCCGCGGCGCCAGGGACTGCGCCATCTGCAGGTCGCCGCGGTGCGGGTCTCGGGCGTGCGGTGCTTCTCATGGCTCTCCTCCGGGTACGGATGAAGCCCGGGAGAGGTCCAGACTTCAACAGGCCGTTGACGAATGCAGGGGAGCCTAGGAGCGGCGCGCGCGGAGGGTCAATGGTCAGTGGCGGCTCCGTAACGTAGTATTTACGTCCGAAACGGGCGTGAAGGCGGGCGTCGTTCGGGCTTTTCCTCAGGTTTCTGCAGGTTGTGCGGCCCGGGGTGCGGCCGCGGGAGCCGAGTCCCCGACTCAACAAGTGATGTAAGAAGGTGCAACGATCAGTTGACATGCCTGTCACAACCCGGTGGCAGGCTGACCGCTGGCGCGTCGGCCGTGCTGCCCGCGCGCCGAGAGCATGTGTGGAGGATCCGTGACCCAGAGGACATCGAGCGACCGGCCTGTGTCGCTTCCTGCCTCGTTCGAACCGCCCGCGCCGTCGATCGACGGCGAGCGGCTCATCGCCGTCTTCTCGGACGTCGTCCAGCTCATCGGCCAGGCGTTGCCGGTGTCGAGCGAGGTGGTGCTGCACGACCTGTCGCGTCTGCCGGACTCGATCGTCGCGGTGCACGGTGATGTCACCGGTCGGCGCAAGGGCGACCCCGCTACCGACCTGCTGCTCGAGGAGGCCATGACCGGTTTCGCCAACCAGCACCTCGGCTACGAGACCGTCCTGCCCGACGGCCGGCGGCTGACGTCCTCGACGATGATCATCCGTGACGTGGCCGGCGTGCCGGTCGCCGCGCTGTGCATCAACACGGACGTCTCCTCGTGGGTCGCCGTCCGGAAGATCGCCGAGAGCATGCTTGGCTCGGTGGTTCCCGCCGAGCCGTCGGTCTCGGACGGGCCCGCGCAGACCCCCGAGGTGTTCGTGCGCGACGTCGACGAGCTCGCCGCGCACCTCATCCACCAGGCGATCGCCGACTGCGACGTCCCGGTGGAGCGCATGAAGAAGGAGCACAAGATCGAGATCGTCCAGAAGCTCAAGGCCCGCGGGATGTTCCTGCTCCGGGACGCCGTCGAGATGATCGCCGAGTCCCTCCAGGTCAGCCGCTTCACGATCTACAACTACCTGAACGAGATCGGTGACACCGAGGCCGAGGGCTCGCCCCGGCGTTCGGCGTCCGCACGTACCACGAGAGGAACGCGCCAGACATGAGCCCAGACGACCTCGACGCCATCTCCGTCGACGACCTGCGCGCCCGCGGGGGCATCAAGTGGTCCACCTATCCCGACAGCATCGGCGCGTTCGTCGCCGAGATGGACTTCGGGGTCGCACCAGGGATCGCGCGCGCCCTGCACACCGCCGTCGACGACGCGCAGTTCGGCTATCTGCCGCCCAGCCTGGTCACCGCGATGTCCGAAGCCGTGGCGCAGTGGTACGCCCGGTTCTACGGCTGGGAGCTCTCGCCCGACCGGATCCGTCCACTGCCCGACGTCGTCAAGGGCCTCGAGGTCGCCATGGAGCACTTCTGCGGAGCGGGCCGGAAGGTCATCGTGACCACGCCGGCCTACATGCCGTTCCTGCGGATCCCCGAGCTGTTCGGCCGAGAGACCATCCAGGTTCCGATGCTGCACGACGACGGCGTGTGGCGCCTCGACCTGGACGGGATCGACCGCGCGTTCGCCGACGGCGGTGGCCTGCTCGTGCTGTGCAACCCGTACAACCCGCTGGGGCGGGTGTTCACCCGCGAGGAGCTCGAACCCCTCGCCGAGGTCGTGGAGCGGCACGGGGGGCGGGTGTTCTCCGACGAGATCCACGCGCCGCTGGTCTACCCCGGGGCGCGGCACGTGCCGTACGCCTCCGTGTCGGAGGCCGCCGCCGGGCACACGGTGACGGCGGCCTCGGCGTCGAAGGCCTGGAACCTGCCCGGCCTGAAGTGCGCGCAGCTCCTGCTTTCCAACGACGCCGACGCGGCACTCTGGGAGAAGGTCGGGTTCATGGCCGAGCACGGGGCCGCCAACCTCGGCGTCATCGCGAACACCGCGGCGTTCAGCTCGGGGCACCAGTGGCTCGAGGAGATCGTCACCTACCTGGACGGTAACCGCAGGCTGCTGGCGGACCTGGTCACCGAGCACCTGTCCGGCGTCGGGTACACCCCGCCCGAGGGCACGTATCTCGCCTGGCTCGACTGCCGCGAGCTCGGCCTCGGCGATGAGCCGGGCGAGTTCTTCCGCGAGCGGGCGGGCGTGGCGCTGGTGGACGGCGTCGCCTGCGGCGAACCCGGTTTCGTCCGCCTGAACTTCGCCCTCCCGCGCCCGCTGCTCGAACGAGCCGTCGCGCAGATGGGCTCGGCGCTCGCGCTGCGACGGTGACCAAGCGCGCGTGGTCGGGTCTCGCCGTCTCGTGAGCACTCGTAGCCCGGCACTGTTGCCGAAAGCCAGCCGGTCGACGGTGTCAGGCTCGAGCGGTGGAGGCGCGTGGGATGAGCGTGGGTAGTGCGCGCCGCAGCGGTGTGTCGGGTGTTGTGCCGCTCAGGAGCATCTCGAGGGCGGTGGTGGCGATCTGCTCGAACGGGGTGTGGACCGAGGTGAGGGGGACCGGCAGGCGGGATGCGAGCGGTATGTCGTTGTAGCCGACGATCGAGACGTCGCGGCCGGGTTCGAGCCCGAGGGCGTGCGCGGCGCTGAGCACGCCGACGGCGAGGTTGTCGTTCGCGGCGAAGATCGCTGTGGGTCGGTCGGCGCTGTCCAGGAGCGTGCGTCCGCTGCTGATGCCGTCGTCGATCCCGTACCCGACGGACAGGACGCGTTCGTCGCTGACGGTGAGCCCGGCCTCGGCGAGCGCGCGTTCGGCGCCGGCTCGCCGGTCCTGGCCGCTGGAGGTGAACCACGGTCCGGTGACGACGGCGATCTCCCGGTGTCCCAGGTCGACCAGGTGCCGGACGGCGAGGTAGCCGCCGGTCTCGTCGTCCCCGAGGGACGACGGGCTGACGCGGTCGGTGCGCAGGACGAGCACGTGCGGGACGGCGCGTTCGCGCAGCGACGCGGGCAGGGAGTCGTCGATCCGGGCAGTGGCCAGCAGGACGCCGTCCACGTTGCGGTCCAGGAGGGTCTCGGTGGCGCGGCGCTCCTCGTCTGGGTCGTCGCCGCAGGTGGCGACGACGGCGAAGTGCCCGCGCTGTCGCGCGGCCCGCTCGATGGCCTCGAACATCTGGGCCATGACGGCGTCCGTGAGCCGCGGGACCAGGACCCCGATAGTGCCGGTCGCGCCGCGCCGCAGGTTGGCCGCGACGGCGTTCCTGCGGTACCCGAGCTCTTCGGCGGCGCTGCGTACCCGCTCGGCGGTCGCCGATCGTGAGGGTGGCGTGCGGTCGTCGAGGACCCGGGAAGCGGTGGACACGCTGACCCCGGCTGCCTCCGCGACATCGCGGAGGGTCACTGCCTGTCGGTCCGTTCGAGCGCCCATCGAACCTCTTCTCGTGCGGCGGCCCGCGCGGCCGGCGTCCGGTCGGTGCGCGGGGGTTGACTCGGTCCAGGACTGTCAGCATACTTGCAATCGTTGTTGCAAACGTTCCCGAGAACGTTCCCATGTTGTCGTGGGCCAGCGGCAACCTGATGCAGAGGAGTACCGCGATGACGCTTGACCTCCGTGGGCTGAGCCCCGCCCCTGTCACTCCGTTCACGCCCGACGGTGACGTGGACTTCGACGCGATCCACCGGCTCGGCGGCTGGCTCGGTTCGATCGACGGCGTCAAGAGCCTCGTGGTGCTCGGACACGCGGGGGAGGGCACGTTCCTGACGGTCGACGAGCAGCTCGCCGTCATCCGCGCGTTCGTGGAGTCGACCGACGGCCGGGTTCCGGTCGTCGCGGGGATCACCGGCGAGGGCAACAAAGTCGCGGCGCTGGAGGCCAGGCGTGCGGTCGAGGCCGGTGCGGTCGCGGGCCTGGTCTACCCCTCGCACGGCTGGCTGAGGTTCGGGTACCAGAAGGGTGCCCCGCAGACCCGGTACCGGGCGATCCATGAGGAGAGCGGGCTCCCGTTGATCCTCTTCCAGTACCCGGACAACACCAAGGCGACCTACGATCTCGACACCCAGCTCGAGATCGCCGGGCAGGAGGGCGTGTTCGCGACCAAGAACGGTGTGCGGAACATGCGCCGGTGGTACACCGAGATCCCCGCGCTCCGTGCCGCGCACCCGGACCTGCAGATCCTGTCCTGCCACGACGAGTACCTGCTGCCGACCATGTTCGACGTCGACGGCCTGCTCGTCGGGTACGGCAACATCGCGCCCGAGCTGCTCGTCGAGCTCATCGAGGCGGGCAAGGCGCAGGACTACCCGCGCGCCCACGCGATCCACGAGCGTCTCCTGCCGGTCACGAAGAACGTCTACCACCGCGGCTCGCACATGGAGGGGACCGTCGCCCTCAAGTGGGGTCTGGTGCACCGCGGCATCCTGGACCACGCCACGGTGCGGACCCCGCTGCTGCCGCTGCCGGACGGCGCCGACGCGGAGATCGCCGCGGCGTTCGACGCGGCCGAGATCGGCCGAGCGGTCGTAGCCGCGTAGGTCCACTCGCCGGTGAGGTGCGTTCACCGCGGAACGCGCCTCACCGGACCCGGCGCGACATATGCGAGAACGACGCGAGGCATATGGTCAACGAAGACGCGCGCCGGAGTACGCACTCCAACGAAGGAGGCCCGCCATGGGCGAGCGCAGCACCACCCCTCACGCATCAACCCCTGGAGCCGGGCTCGGCGGCGTGTCGCCGAGTGTCGTCCGGTCGGTCGCCGAGTCGCGCAGGACGCGCCGTGGCTTCTGGCAGCAGCTGCTCCTGATCGGCCCCGCCTTCGTCGCGGGCGCCTGGCAGTTCGGTCCGGGCAACCTCACCACGGCCGTACAGGCCGGTGGCGCCTACCAGTACACCCTGATCTGGGTGATCGTCGTCTCGACGGTACTGATGATCTTCCTGACCGACATGAGCGTCCGCCTGGGCATCAAGACGCCGGTCTCGCTGATCGCCTCCATCAAGGACCACCTCGGCGGGCCCGTCGGCGTGATCGCCGGCGTCGGCGTGTTCCTGATCTCGCTCTGCTTCTCGGTCGGCAACGCCGTCGGCTCGGGACTGGGGCTGTCCATGCTGTTCGGTGGCAGCCCGGTGCTGTGGACCGTCGTCTGCACGATCGCGGTGGGCGCGCTCCTGCTGCTGCGCAACGTCTACCGCGCCATCGAGAAGGTGCTCGTCGCGATCGTCGCGCTCATGGCCGTCGCCTTCGTCGTGAGCGCCATCGTCGCCCACCCGGACTGGACCCAGGCCGCCACCGGTCTCGTGCCAGCGGTGCCGGACGACGCGTGGCTGCTGATCGTCGCTCTCGTCGGAACGAACTTCAGCATCAACGCCGCGTTCTACACGGCCTACGGTGCCAAGGAGCGCGGACGGAGCGAGGGCGACTACCGCGACGCGACTCTCGTCGACACGATCCCCGGGATCGTCGCCCCGGGCATCATGACCGCCCTCGTCATCGTCGTGGCCGCGGCGGTCCTGGGCAAGACCGGCGAGTCGGCCGCGACGATGGTCGACCTGGCCGGCGTCTTCGAACCGCTCGCCGGCCCCGTCGGCTCCACCATCTTCGCGCTCGGTTTCTTCGGAGCGGCGTTCTCCTCCATGATCGCCAACGCGACCGCCGGCGGCACGATGCTCTCGGACGGTCTGGGCCGGGGCGCCTCGTCGAGCTCCGGAGCGGCGAGGACCGTCAGCGCGGTCATCCTCGCGTTCGGCGTCGGCGTCACCCTGATCTTCCAGGCGGCACCGGTACAGCTCATCGTCACCGCCCAGGCCCTCACCGTGTTCGTCGCGCCCGTCCTGGCGACCCTGATCATCGTCATGGCGAACCGCGGCGGACTGATGGGGGACATGCGCAACCGCTGGTGGCAGAACCTGTTCGGCGTCATCGGCCTGGTCGCCGTGGTCGCGCTCTCCGTCAGGCTGGCCCTGAGCCTGCTCGCCGGCTAGCTCGCTCCGAGCGGGACGGCCCACGGCGGGCCCGGCCTGATCGGAGTGGCGTCCGGGGTCAGGGACGGACCGTCACGGACTGCCCGGGGCACAGTCGGATTCGCTGGCTCCAGGACCCGGCTCGTACCTCGGTCTCGGTGCCGTGCCGTTGCCGTTGTTGTCCGCTTGCCCGTGGAACCCGAGATCCGTTGCCGTGGGCCGTAGCGGTGGTGCTGCGGATGCTCAGACCGTTCGCGCCGCCGCCGCGGCTGGTACCTGTGTGCCTGCGGTGTAGAGCTGGGCGAGGAACGCACTGTGCTCGGCCTGGCCGGCGTATCCGGCACTGTCCCGGACGCAGTCGGGGCACCAGTGGCCGGCAGTGAGGACGAGGCGCGGGCTGGCGGCGAAGACGTGTCCGAGGGCGCAGCGCCACACCAGTGGCATCGCGGTGGCTCCGATGGTGACGTCGGTGGAGAGGAGCTCGCCGCCGCGGAACGTGGCGGCCTCCTGGTAGTCCCCGGCGTTCCACTGGGCGTGGGGCTTGGACTCGTCGTACCCGTGGTCGAGCAGGACGGGGGCGCGCGACGGTTCTGGAACGGTGAACGTGGACCAGTCGCCGATCGCCCGCCACTGTTCGAGTGACCCGAAGTGCGCAGCGATCTCCTCGCGGTTGCCTCGGCGGACCGCTGCCATCGTTCCGCGCGGCCTCCGGGTGATGGGCTTCATGACCAGGTTCTTCACGATCCATGCGGGTACCTTGCCCGCCGAGCGCACGGCGGGCGGGAGGGTCGCGACGGCGCGGTCCATCGCTGCCTCGAACGTGTCCTGGCGGAACGGCACGAGCTCGTGCAGCCGGTCGCTGTCGGTGTACCACTGGCCGTGGAAGTTACCGGTGGCGAACCAGTTGCGGTCGTACCAGGCGCGCACGTCCGTGACGCCGAGTGCTCCGCTGATCGCGGTCTGCAGCTGCCAGTTCGTCAGGCGCCATCCCTCGCCGCCGCCGATGTTGTAGATACCGCCCCAGAGCTCGTCGGGGACGTCGGCCTCGGCGATGCCGGCGAGCAGGCGGGCGGAGTCCTCGGCGGAGGCCCACTCCATGACGCCGCCGAGTGTCGAGTGGGTCATGATCGGGTCGCGGATCTCCAGCATCCCAGGGTGGAAGATGCCGGTCTGCCGCAGCCACGCCCACTTCGGCAACCCCGACTCCACCAGGAGCTTCTCGGCGATGACCTTGGTCTGCCCGTACTCGTCGAACTGGGAGACTCGGACCGGGTCCCCGACCCGTCCCCAGTGGTGTGGTGGCGTGCGGTCGCCGGTCTCGGCGACCGAGCCGACGCCGACCACCGCGGTCGCGGCGGGGTCGGGCAGCGCCTTCACGGCCCGGATGATGTTCTGCATGCTGCCGATGTTGACGCGGTGCGCGAGTCGGGGCTGCTGGTCGGCGAGCGGGGACACGACCGCTCCGACGTGGAGCACGATGTCGACGTCCTCGATCGCGCGGGCCACGTCGGCGTAGCTGGTCAGGTCGCCCCAGAAGACGTCGAGGTTGTCCATGTCCGCGAACTCGGCGAGCGCGGCGCGGTCGGTCTCGGTGGGCAGCGCGAACGCGCGGACCTGGACCCGGTCCCTGGTGCGCAGCTCGCGCAGCGCGGCGCGGCCCCAGTTGCCCGTGGCGCCGGTCAGGAGCACGGTACGGCGAGTGGTGCTGGTCATCGAACTTCCTTCTCGCGGTGCGTGGTGAGCCGGTCGGCGAGCAACCGGATGCCTTCGTCGAAGTGCGTGGTGCCGGGCCGGTCCAGGAACCCGTGTCGGGAACCTGGTACGACGTGGCGCGCGACCGGTACGTGGGCGGTGGCGAGCTCGGCGGCGAACCCTTCGCCGGAGGAGCGCAGCGTGTCGCGGTCGGCGTCCACGAGCAGGGTTGGTGGCATCCCCGTCAGGTCGTGGCCCCCGGGGGAAGAGTCTAGGTGTCACCACTAGCGCGCGCAAGCAGCCCGGAAGGAGATACCGCGCCCGTGGTACGTTGATCGGCATAGCGCGCGCTAGGAGGTACCGCCACGGTGCAGCCGACAAGGAACTGGAGGCCGTGATGCCCACGGAGGCTCGGGTGACCAAGCGGGTCACCGCGGCCGACGTGGCTCGTTCGTTGGGTATCTCCCGGGCCACCGTCGGGTTCGTGCTGAACAACACCCCGGGTCAGACCATCTCCGAGGCAACGCGCCGCCGGGTGATCGACGAGGCGAGCCGCCTGGGTTACCGGCCGCACCAGGCCGCTCGGGCGCTGGCGAGCGGGCAGAGCCGCATCGTCCTGCTGGTCCTGCCGGACTGGCCCATCGACTACAGCATGCGCGTCCACCTCGACGAGGCGACGCATGTGCTGGACGACGCCGGCTACACCCTGGTCACCACGACCATCCACCCGGGCGGCCGGGCGCGGCCCTTGTGGGAGACGCTGACCCCTGACGTCGTCATGGGGATGATGCCGTTCAGCACCGAGGACCTGGAGGGGATCCGGCGCAGTGGTGCCCCGTACGTCGTCCCTGACGGTTCGGAGGCGCAGGGCGGCGCCTACGGGAACCTCGGCTTCGCGGACGGCCCACGGCTGCAGGTCGAGCACCTCCTCGAGCGTGGCAGCCGCCGTATCGCGTTCGCGGGGTCGACCGAACCGCGCGTCGCCGACCTCGTCGATCAGCGTAGAGCACTTGCCCGGCAGACCGTCCGCTCGGCGACCGGAGATGACTTGGTGGCCGACGCCGACATCGACGCCTCGTCCGCCGGCGCAGTGGTGCAGGAGTGGGTGCGGCGCGGTGTGGACGGCATCGTGGCGTACAACGACGACGTCGCCGCGATGGTCACGGGTGCCGCACTGCGGGCAGGTATCGACATCCCTGGGCGGCTGGCCGTCGTGGGCCATGACGACACGCCGCTGGCCGCGCTGTTCTACCCGGCGCTGTCGAGCGTCCGTGTCGACAGTGCGGGGCTCGGCCGGTATCTCGCGGAGCTCGCGCTCCACACGATCGCCGGCGCGGCCCTGCCCCAGGCCGGCCCGGAGGGCACGGCCGTGCTCGTCCGCCGCGAGACGACGTAGGGTTCCGGGCTCAGGCGCGCTCGTCGTGGCCCGGTGCGATGCCCGTGCGGTAGGCGATCGCGACGAGCTGCCCACGGTCGCGCGCACCGAGCTTGGTCATCGCCCGGTTGATGTGCGTCTTGACGGTGTGCGGCGAAAGTGTCAGGTCACGTGCGATCGTTACGTTGTCGAACCCTCGCGCCGCGGCCGCCACCATGTCCCGTTCCCGCGCGGTGAGGGTCGCGACACGGCGCATCAGCTCGGGGTCGACGCTACTGGTTCTTGCGGGTGCGGTGGGTGTGGCTGCAAGGTGCGTCACGACGGCGCGGGACGCGCGCGGTGAGAGAGCCGCCTCGCCGGCGGCGGTACGGCGGACCGCGTCGACCAGGTCGTCCGGCTCGGCCGACTTGCCGAGGAACCCGTCGGCCCCAGCGGCAAGTGCCTCGACGACGTCGCGGTCGCCGTCGAAGGTGGTCAGCACGAGGATCCGCACCTGAGCCAGAGCGGGGTCCCGTCGCAGGAGCCGGGTCGCCTCGATGCCGTCGGTCCCGGGCATCCGCAGGTCCATCAGCACCACGTCCGGGCGCAGGGCGGCCGCCGCCCGGACGGCGGCTGCGCCGTCCGGTGCCTCTCCTACCACCTGGATGCCCGAGGACTCCAGGACACTGCGCAGGCCTGCCCGGATCATGGCCTGATCGTCGGCGAGGAGAACCTGGATCATCGCTGTTCCTCGGGGTGCGTCGCCGTGGGGTGCTGGGTGACGGGGAGAGAGGCGCGGACCACGAACGTGTCGCGGTCAGGCCCTGCTGTCAGTGTCCCGTGGACGCTGGTGGCGCGTTCCCGCATTCCGACCAGGCCGAACCCGCCTGTTCCCGAGTCTTCCGGGGCGGGCGGTGCGGCAGCCAGGCCGTTGGAGACGGTGAGCTCGACCCGTTGCTCGCCAGTCCGGATCTCGACGTGCGTGGCGCCGCGTCCGTGCCGCTGCGCGTTCGTCAGCGACTCCTGCACGATGCGGTAGAGCGCGACCCCGACCGCGGGATCGACGTCGTCGAGCGGGTCGATCGAGGAGAGCACCGTGGCCCCGGCACGGCGGACGGTGTCCAGGAGCGGGCCGAGCGCGGCGGCCCCGGGAAGGGTCCGGGCGTCGTCGGGGTCACTGTCGGCGCGAAGCACCGACAGGATGTCCTGGAGCTCCTCCAGGACGCCCCGTGCCGACGCTCGCACCTGGCGCAGCGACTCGCGGGCGCGGTCGGGGGCGTCGTCCAGGGCCTTCTCGGCCGCGCCCGCGTGCACGGAGACGACGGCGACGGTGTGCGCCACCGAGTCGTGCAGGTCCCGGGCGATGCGCAGCCGCTCGGCGCCGACCCGCCGCAGCACCTCGCTCTCGCGCACCGCGGCGGCCTGGCGCGCCTGGACCTGCAACGCACGCACGTAGTCCTGGTTGGCGCGCAGCGCCAGACCGGCCGCGACCACCGCGAACGTCCACACCGGAAGCAGGAGCGTCACCGGGTCGAGCGGAGCACCGTCGAAAACCATGAGCCCGCCGACGTATAGCAGCACGGCGTGCGCCGCACCGAACACCACGGTCTCGGTGCGGCCGCGGCGCAAGGCGAGGGAGAACAGCACCACCTCCGCCAACACCCACACGGGCACCGCCGCAGCGGGCTCGAACAGCGCGAGCCCGCTCACGACGAGTGCTGTCGCCGCGGCGGCAGTGGGCACCCTGCGCCTGGCGGCGACGGTTGCGGCGGCGAGCAGTACGACCGGCAGGATTCCGGGCGAGCCGGCCGTCAGCTCTCGGTAGAGCTCGACCCCGGCGGCGATGACCGCGGCGGCGTCCAGGATCAGCTCCACCCGGGAACCGCGCCCCGGCGTACCAGTCATCCGCGGTCCTCTCGTGCGGGGTCGTCGAGTCCGCCGGTCCTGGCGGCACCCACGGCGGTGGGCGTCTCCGGCTCACCACCCTGCCACGACTGGCCACCCTCGTGCTGGACGCTGGCGTGGTCCGGTACGAGGTCCAGGCCCGCGCCCTCGACGTCGACGTGCGGCAGCAGGCGGTCCAGCCACCGGGGCATCCACCACGCGGCGCGCCCGAGCAGGGCCAGTGCGGCGGGGACGAGGACCATCCGCACGACGAACGCGTCCGCGACCACCCCGACGGTCAGCGCCAGCGCGATGGAGCCCACCAGTGATGACGGGCTCATCGCGAAGCCGCCGAAGACGGCGGCCATGATCGCTGCGGCTGCCACCACGACGACGGCCGAGCGGCGGAAACCGTCGCGGATCGCCGCACGAGGGCTCGCTCCGTGGAGGTAGGCCTCGTGGATGCGGGAGACGAGGAACACCTGGTAGTCCATCGCCAGGCCGAACAGGATGCCGGTGACCATGATCGGCAGCAGGCTCAGCAACGGGTTGCCGACGGGCGAGGGCATGAGATCGCCCAGCCAGCCCCACTGGAACACCGCCGTGGTCGCTCCCAGGCCGGCGCCGAGCGAGAGCAGGAACCCGGCCGTCGCGATCACGGGCACGAGCAGCGACCGGAACAGGATGATCAGCAGCACGAGCGACAGGCCGACGATGAGCGCGACGTAGGTCACCAGCGCCGAGCGCAGCTGCGCGTCCGAGTCGATACCGAGCGCGGTGCCACCGGTGACGAGCAACTGGGCGTCGTCGAACGTCGTCGCCTCGGCGCGCAGCGCGTGGACCAGGTCCTTGGTCCGCTCGTCCAGCGGACCATGGTCGGAGAACACCGTCAGCATCGCGGTCTCGCCGTCGTCCGAGACGCCTGCGGGCACGACCAGGGCGACGTCGTCCAGCCCTTCGATCGCCTCCTGGGCGTCGGGGAGCACACCGTCCACGTCGTCCGCGCGGACGAGGACGACCAACGGGTCCTGGGCGCCGTCACCGAACTTGTCCGCGACGAGCTCGTAGGCCGCGCGCTGGGTGGAGGCGGGGTCCTCGCCGCCGGGGATGTTCAGGCTGGTCTGCATCGACGCGACCGGGACCGCGATCCCGGCCAGCAGCGCGATGCCCGCGACCAGGCTCACCGCCGGCCGCCGGGTCACCGTCCGTGCCCAGCCGGCGAGGAATCGGCCCTCCCGGGCCGGTGCAGCACCCTGTGGGGCGGCCGGGTCGCGGTCGCGGCGCGGCAGGGCACGCCGCCCCATCCCGCGAAGCATGGCCGGCAGGAGCGTCAGCGACATGAGCACGGCCACGGCGACGGCGAACGCTGCGGCCAGGCCCATCTCGCCGATGAACGGGATGCCGACGACCGTCAGCCCGGCCAGCGCGATGATGACCGTCGCTCCGGCGAAGACCACCGAGGAACCGGCGGTGCCGACGGCGCGGCCGATCGCGTTCTCGGTCCCGTGACCGTCGCGCAGCTCCGACCGGAACCGGGCCAGGATGAACAGGCAGTAGTCGATGCCGACGGCCAGCCCCAGCATGACCGCCAGGATGGGGGTGACGGTGCCGATCGGGGCCAGGGCGGAGAACCCGAGGACACCGAGGATGCCCACACCGACACCGACGAGCGCACCGAGCATGTTGGCGCCGGCCGCCACCAGCGAGCCGAAGGTGATCAGCAGGACCACGAAGGCGAGCACCGCGCCGATGATCTCGCTCGGCCCGAGGATCTCGGGTGCACCGCTCTCGAGGGTGCCGCCGACCTCGGCGGTGAAGCCCTCGGCGCGCAGGCTCTCGGCGATCTCGGTGAGCTGCTCGACCAGGCGCTCGTCGTCGTCCGTCTCGCCGGCGACCGTGATCGTGGCGACCGCGGTGGTCAGGTCCTGCGAGAGGTAGGGCAGGGCCGGGTCCAGGGGGTCGGAGACCTTCTCGACACCGTCAAGGCCGCGGAGCTCGGCCAGGGCGTCGGCGATGTCCGTGGCGACGTTCGGGTCGGTCACCTCGGCGCCGTCAGGGGCCTGGGTGACCAGCTGCAGCGAGCGGGTCTCGTCGGAGGGGAACTCCTCGTCCAGAATCGTCAGTGCCTCGCTCGACTGCGTCCCGGGGACGTCGAAGCCGCCGTCGTTGAACTTCATCCCGCCCAGTGCGAGGGCGGCGAACGCGGCCAGGAGCAGGCCCCAGGTGGCCAGGACGGCGATGCGGTGCCGGGCGGAGAACCGCCCGAGCCGGGACAGGAGGCGAGCCATGCGGATCCAGACTGTCGAAGGTGGGAGTGGGCGCCGGAACGGGCCAGGACCAGCCTTCGCGACGACGGGCCTGCGCACATCCCGCCAACGTGGGCTGTCCTGCGGTGCCGCATACCGCATCCGCAGTAGGGAAACCAGAAACTTGCCCGCGCTAGTAGCGCGCCGCTAGCATCAGTAACTAGCACGCGCTAGGAACTGCGGGCGCGGCACCGAGACGATGGAGTCCTCATGAGTGACAGCACCGACAACGGCGTGGCGGCGATGCCGACGTCACCCGTTGGGCCCGCCACGACCGTCGACCCGGCGGAGACCGAAGGCATGATCGCCGACAGTGCCACGGCGCCGGATGACCTGCCGAAGGTCGGCAGTCGCTACATCTGGTTCATGGTGCTGGCGCAGTTCGGCGTCTTCATGGCCTTCATCACGCCCCTGGCGATCTCTCTGTCGATCCGGGTCGAGGCGCTGGAGCCCGGGCATCCCGAGTACCTCGGCTACGTCACGGGTGCGGGGTCGCTGTTCGTGATGCTCACCTCGCCCTTCATGGGGATCTGGAGCGATCGGACCCGAACCCGCGTCGGTCGCCGCCGCCCGTTCATGGTCGGCGGCATGCTGGTGGGCGTGGTCTCCCTGCTCGTGATGGGGCTCGCTCCCAGCGTGCTCGTCCTGGGGGTGGGGTGGATTCTCGCGCAGTGGGGCTGGGGCACGACGCTCAGCAACCTGCAGATCTCGACCGCGGACCGGTTACCGGGGTCGCAGCGCGGCAAGGTTGCCGGGCTGACCAGCTTCGCCACGCAGGTCGCACCGGTGTTCGGCGTGGTCCTCGCCCAGTTCGTCACGGGTGACCCACTGCTGCTGTTCCTGATCCCAGGGATCGCCGGCGTGCTGTTCGTCATGCTGTTCGTGGCACTCGTCCACGAGGACGACAGTCGCGACCTGCCCCGCGACGAGCTCACGGTGGTGCAACTCCTGAAGAAGTACCTCTACAACCCGGCCGCCTACCCGGACTTCTCGCTGAACTGGCTCGGCCGCTTCCTCTTCTACTTCGGCATCACGCTGAACACGACTTACACGGCGTTCTTCTTCGCCGACCGGCTCGGCGTGAGCGTCGACGAGGTCGCCGGACTCATCGCGACGCTCGCGCTCGTCGGCATCCTCGCCGTGACGGCCGGGGCGCTTGGCGGCGGCTTCCTCTCCGACCGCCTCCGACGCCGCCGCGCGTTCGTACTCCTGGGCGGATCGATCATGGCCGCGGGCATGATCGTCATGGCCTTCAGCACGGGCATGCCGCTGCTGGTCGCCGGGTCGCTGCTCAGCTCGCTGGGCCTGGGCATGTTCGCCGCAGTCGACCAGGCGCTGCTGCTGGACGTCCTGCCCGAGAAGGCGACCGAGGCCGGCAGGTTCATGGGCATCGTCGGATTCGCCACCTCCATCCCGCAGTCGGTCGGACCACTGCTTGCCTCGGCGATCCTGCTGATCGGCGTCACCGGCGACGACCGTAACTACACCCTCCTGTTCGTCGTCGCCGCGGTCTGCACGCTGTTTGGCGGACTGGTCGTGCAGCGAATCAGGTCGGTCCGATGACGACCGAACGCGACGGCACCGAGCCCAGGGTCCGCCTGCGGGCGGACCCGGCTGCGGCGACGAAGCGTGCCAGTCCCACCCCCGTAAGTCTCTTCTACGAGGACCCGAACCGGTTCCTCGATGGCGGCCTCAACGCCAACCAGGTAGCCAACCACAGCTTCGAGGGCACCTACCTCCACCGGCGCCCGCACAACGAGTTCATCGCAATGGCCGTCAAGCGGGCTCCGTGCCGCCTGAGCGACCCGCTGCGGTACTGGTGTGCCACCCGTGGCTCCCTCGACGGGCGCACGGACAACGCGATCCGCGCTGGTGGCACCTATGCAAGGCTCTCGACCGACCATGGTGTGACCGTCGTCTGCTCCGCACCCGCTCCCGCGCCCGCCGGTATGGGCTGGCACCACGCCGACGTCGCCGCCCGCCACCCCGGCATCCGGGTCGTACTCAGCGCGCGCCCGTTCTCCCGTTGCGCCAGCTTCGACCAGGCGTGGGAGTGCGCGGCCGGCCATGACGCGCCGCTGATCGTCGACGACTCCCACCCCCGCCACGCGGCGACCGTGCGCGTCGGGGAGTGCGCGGCCCACCCGCCGACGTCGGGCATCGGTAAGCGCAAGGACAGCCGGCCGACCGCCACGAGGAAGAGCTGATGACGACCACGGCGGCCGGAGCGCGATCGCGAGCGCTCGAGCTTCCCCTCCTCGCATCCCGAGCCCGGTCGGCGGGCGTCTCCGGGCGGGAACGCTGGCTGGGGTACCTGATAGGCCCGGCGGGCGCGCTCCTCCTCAACGCGGTACTCGGCAGCTACCTGAACGTCTACTACACCGACGTGCTGGGCGTCTCTGGCTTGTGGGGTGGCGCGTTTCTGATCGTCTTCCCGATCCTTGCCCAGATCATCCACGCCGCGACGAACTTCCTGATGGGTTACGTGATCGACCGCACCAGGACGGCGCAGGGTAAGGCCCGGCCCTACATCATCCTGAGCGCTCCGCTGTTGACGATCACCGGCGTCTTGCTGTTCACGGTGCCCGAGGGCAGCGACCTGCTGAAGGTCGTGTGGATCATGGTGTCGTACAACCTGTTCTTCTCTCTGGCCTACACGGTCTACAGCATGGGTCACGGGCTGATGGTTCCCTTGTCGACGCGGGACATGGCGGCGCGTGGCAAGCTGTCGGTGTTCACGCAGGTCGCGACCATCATGAGCACGGGCATCATCGTCGCGCTGGTCTTTCCTGCGCTGCTGTTGCCGATGATGGGCATCGACAAGGGCCTGTGGATCACGGTGATGAGCGTGATCACGATCATCGCCTTCCCGCTGACGCTGCTCGAGTACTACTACACGCGCGAGCGCATCACCGAGGAATTCGAAGAAGACGCCACGGTCGATCTGCCTTACCGGAGGCAGATGGGGGCGATCCTCACCGACCGCTCCCTGCTGCTGCTGTTCGTGTTCCTCCTGCTCTACGCGGTGTCGACCGGCATCAAGAACCTCAGTCTCGTGTACTTCGCCAACTACGTGCTGGGCACCTACAACGACGGCGTGACGATGACGCTGGTCTCCGCGATCGGTGGCATACCCATGGGGATCGGGATCTTCGTGGTGTGGCCGCTGGCCCGCAGGTTCGGGAAGCGGAACCTGATCATGCTCGGCCTGGTGCTCTACATGCTCGGCAGCGCCGTGTGCTGGGTACTTCCGACCGACCTCACCGCCGTCCTGGTCGGCCAGTTCATCAAGAACATCGGCGGGCTGCCGGCCGCGTACGTGTTCGCGGCATTGTTCGCCGACACCCTGGACAACCTGGAGTGGAAGACGGGTCTCCGCGTCGACGGCGCGGCCATGGCCGTCTACAGCACGATCACCGTGGCGGTGGTCGGTGTCAGCGCCGGCATCTTCAACGGGATGATCTCCGGCGCGGGCTATGTCGCACCGCACCTCGACGCCACCGGCACACTCGTGGCTGCCCAGACCAGCAGCGTGCAGGGGGTGATCACGTTCGCGTTCGTCGGGCTCGACGTCGTGATCGGCGCCGCGCTCCTGCTCATCCTGATGTTCTTCGACGTCGAGAAGGGACTGCCCGAGAAACAAGCCGAGATCCAGGAACGACGCGCGGCCAAGGAGCAGACCGTATGACGCGCAAGGCAATTCCTGACGGGTTCCTCCTCGGCGTCGCGACCAGCGCCTACCAGATCGAAGGTGCCTGGGACGAGGACGGCAGAGGCCCCTCGATCTGGGACACGTTCTCCCAGACTCCTGGTCGTGTCCACCAGGACGTGCCAGGCGACTGCGGCGCGGACCACTACCGCCGGTGGCGGGAAGACGTCGCCCTGCTGAAGGACCTCGGGGTCGGCTCCTACCGGTTCTCCCTGAGCTGGGCACGGTTGCTGCCTCAGGGCGTCGGCGCGGTGAACCAGTCGGGCGTCGACTTCTATGACGCTCTGATCGATGCGCTCGTCGACGCCGGCATCGAACCGAATATCACGCTCTACCACTGGGACCTCCCGCAGGCGTTGCAGGACCGTGGCGGGTGGGGGAACCGCGAGGTGGCCGACTGGTTCGCCGAGTACGCCGCGCTGGCCTTCGGGCTGTTCGGCGATCGCGTGAAGATGTGGTCCACGCTGAACGAGCCGATCGCGATCTGGGTCGGCTACGGACTGGGCATGTTCGCCCCCGGTATCGCCGACCCAAGGCTCGGGAAGCAGGCGATGCACAACGCCATGCTCGCCCATGGCCGCGCCGTGCAAGAGTTCCGGGCGGCAGGTTCCCCGGGCCGGATCGGCATCGTCATCGACGTCTGGAAGCGATACCCGTTGACTGACTCGCCGCAGGACGTCGAACTGGCCCGGCGGGACGAAGGCGACTCCTTCCGCTTCTTCTTCGACGAGATCTTCCGGGGTGGGCCCGCCGACGAAACCGTCTCCCGGATGACCGCGGACGGAACCCTGCCGCATGTCGCGCCGGGCGACGCCGCGTTGACGACCGAGCCGATCGACTACATCGGGCTCAACGTCTACTCGCGCGTCGTCGTCGACTCCACCGACTACCGGGCACAGTGGTGGGACTCAGGGCAGGCACCCGGAGGAAACTACCTCTCCAACGGCACCGAGCTGTATCCGCAGGTGCTCCGCGATGCCGTTGCAGTGATCCGTGACGACTACGGCATCGACCTGCCGATCTACATCACCGAGAACGGGACCTCCGTCGATGGTCCGCTCGATCGCCAGGGCCGGGTTCAGGACTCCGAACGGATCCAGTACCTGAATGCCTTCTTGGAGCAGGCGATCGAGGCGCACGACGAGGGGCTCAACGTGCACGGGTTCTACGTGTGGAGCCTCGTGGACAACTACGAGTGGGGTGCCGGCTACTCCATGCGCTACGGGATCGTGCGTGCGACTCCACCCCGGTTCGACCGCACGCTCAAGGCATCCGCGGAGTGGTACCGAGACGTGAACCGGACGCGCTCGCTCGTTCCCACCGATGGCAGCCCGGACGTTACGCCCGACGCAGCGGAAGGGCACTGACCTCGTGGGATCGCACAAGACACCCTTCCGCACGTCGCTGGGCGTCAGCTCCTTCGCTCGGGACTTCGCCGACACCGGCACCGTATACACCGACGGCGAGCGGGAAGCACACACCTGGCCGGAGCTCGAGGACTTGTTCGTCGCGAACGGCGGCAACGAGGTCTACTTCCGGCTGAACACGCAGAAGACCTCCACCAAGCGCGTCGGCGGCGTCGCCCTCGAGGACGCGATGGACTTCCTGCGCCTGGCCGTCGAACGCGATCTGCCGGTGAATCCCGAGCTGATGTGCGTGGGGGACTACATGGACTTCATGCGCCAGGACGCCCCGAACTTCGCCGAGTGGCCGGAACTCGATCTGCCGGACAAGCCATGGTCGGTCTACAGCCTCGACGAGATGTGCTCCGCCCTGGAGGCGTACGGGCAAGCTGTGGCACGACACATCCTCGCGACCGGATGCCGGGTCAACGTGTGGGACCTAGGCAACGAGACCAACTTCGGTTTCGCGGGTGTCAACATCGGCCTTGACACCGCGGTGAATCCGGGGCTGGCCAGGACCCGCACGATGAGCGTCATGGTGCGCCCCGGCTTCGGTGCGACTTGGCTGGAGAAGAACGTCTGGCGGTTCAACGCAGAGATGTTCGCGGCCGTCGCGGCCGGGATCCGCCGGGCAGACCCGGGCGCGGTGTTCTCCTGTCACATCTCGACCGTGACGGCCGGCGCCAGCTACGCGGCGCGGTACTTCGCGACGCTCGCCAGGCACGGATTCACACCCGCGGAGGCCGGCGTGAGCTTCTACCCAAGCGCCCCAGGACCGTTCCGCAACCAGCTGCGGCGGTTCCAACGCCTGGTCACCAGGGTGCGTGAGACCTGCGGCATCCCGGTGTTCCTGTCCGAGTACGCCTACCCGTCCTCACGGCTGGCGTCCGACGCCGAGTTCAGCTCGTGGTCCCGGGCGGTGCCCGGGTATCGGCTCAGCGAGGCAGGGCAGGCCGCGCTCGCGCGGGACCTGGTGCAGTGGGGCGCCGAGAACGGTGTCAGCGGGGTTCGGCCCTGGGCACCTGACTACCTCGGTGAATGGGGTCCCATGTCGTTGTTCGACTACGACCCCGCCACCGGCGTCGCGACCGCCAAGCCCGCCTTGTCGGCCTTCACGCCCAGTTCTCAGCCGTAGCAAGGCCCCGTACGACCACCTACGTGCGAACTACCTGATCGAGCCGATCAGCGGGACACTCGCTCCCCGCAACCATTCCGGACCTGCAACGGCGGCACGGCCCGGGCCGCTCACCCGATCGCCGCTCGGCGGTAGGAGGAGGGAGTCAAGAGGCCAGCTGACGCAGTCCCAGCGATCGAGTACGCGGGCTGGTCTGGAGGTGGTCACAGGGTTCTCGCTGCGTGCCGTGCCGCGAGGTAGCCGAAGACGAGGCCCTGGCCGATCGTCGCGCCCGCTCCGGGGTAGTGCTTGCCGAACGCGTTGGCGGCGGTGTTGCCCACCGCGTACAGCCCGTCGATCGCGGAGCCGTCCGGGCGCAGCACGCGGGCGTTCTCGTCGGCGGTCAGGCCGCCGCAGGTGCCCAGGTCGGAGAGAGCACCACCTCGACCGCGTACAGCGGCCCGTCGAGCGGGCGCAGGTTCGGGTTTGGGGCGACCGTGGGGTCCCCGTAGTACCGGTCGTAGGCGCTGCGCCCGCGCTGGTAGTCGCTGTCGATGCCGGCCGCCGCGAGCACGTTGAACCGTTCGAGGGACTCGGCGAGCGCGTCCTCGGGCAACCCTGCGGCCCGGGCCAGCGATCGGACGTCGGCGGCCCGGTGCGCGACGCCGGCGTCGTACCAGGACCTCGGCAGCGGCATGCGCGGGAAGACGGTGCCAGCGAAGACGTAGTCGTTGCGGTAGCGCTGGTCGAAGACCAGCCACATCTTCCCCACGGGGTCGCCGGCCCGCTCCCGTTGCAGGACGTGCTGGCCGAAGGACATGTAGTCGCCGGCCTCGTTGACGAAGCGGCGGCCAGAGGAGTCGACCATGAGCGAGCCGGGCAGCGACCGCTCGGCCAGCAGAACCTGCGGCGTGCCGCCGGGGACCGGGGCCACCGCCGGGAACCACCACGACTGGTCCATGAGCGCGACGCCGGCGCCGAGATCGTGCCCGGCGCGGATCGCGTCGCCGGTGTTCCCGTCGGCGCCCAGGCTTACGTCGTCGACCAGGCTGGGGGACTGGTAGCGCTGGCGCATGCCCAGGTCGTGGTCGAAGCCGCCCGCGGCGAGCACGACGCCACGGCGTGCGGTGACCGTGACCGTCCGGCCGTGCTGCTCGAGCTCGGCGCCGACCACTCGCTCGCCGTCGAGCACCAGCTCGCGCAAGGCGGTGCCGGTCCACACCGGGATTCCGGCGCGCCGTAGCCCCGCGAACAACCCGGCGGCGATGGCCTGGCCGCCGGCCGCGTACTTGCGGCCGATCAGCTTGCCGCCGATGCCCTGTGCCGCACGCTTGACGATGCGCGGCACGGCGCGCAGCGGCGTACGCGTCATGAGGTTCATCCACTTGTAGTCCGCACCCGTCACGGGCATCGGGACGGGCGCCTCCAGGACGGCCGGCCGCAGGCGTGCGCGGTCGGCGCCGAGCGTCGCCAGGTCGAACGGGCGGCACTCGCAGGTGCGGCCGGTCGCGCTGCCACCGGGGTTCTCCGGGTGGTAGTCGGAGTAGCCACGGGCCCAGAAGAACCTCATCGGGGTGGTGCGCGCGAGCATCGCGACCGCCTCGGGCCCGTGCTCGGCGAACGCCGTCCACCGCTCCTGGGGTGCGTCCTTGCCGACGACGGCGGCGAGGTAGGTCTCGCCGCGCTCGACGCTGTCGCGGGCGCCGTCGGCCAGCAGGGCGGGGTTGGCCGGGACCCAGAACGCCCCGCCGGAGCGGGCGGTGGAGCCCCCGACGAACCTGGTCTTCTCCACGACCAGGGCGCTCAGGCCGAGCTCGTGGGTGGCGAGCGCGGCGGCCATGCCGGTGCCGGAGCCGACGACCAGCAGGTCGACGGTGGTGTCCGTGGCCTGCGGGCCAGTGGGTGGGGTGGTGCTCACGATGGTGGTCCTCTCGTCGCCGAGCCGGGGTGTTCCTCGTGTGCCGGTGCCGCCTCGGGTGGCTGCTACAGTGATACTAGCGCGCGATAGTCGCTGATGGGGCAGACCTCGCGCAGCGGCCCTCTTCCTGTCCGGGTGCTTGATGGGCCTCGCCCCGCGTCGTCTGTCGAAGGAGACACAGCATGAGCGGATCTGTCAGCGCCGTGCGCGAGCAGCTCACCCTGGAGGAGAAGGCCCTGCTGGTCGAAGGGGTGGACTCCTGGCGGACCAACGGTGTCCCGCGCCTGGGGGTCCGGTCGCTGTTCCTGACGGACGGGCCGCACGGGCTGCGCAAGGTCCGCGAAGCCACGGGCGGCTTCGGGGTGTCGGACAACGCGCACTCGACGGCGTTCCCGACCTCGGCGACCGTGGCGTCGTCGTGGAACCCGGACAACGCCTACCGGATGGGCGTGGCCATCGGGCGCGAGTGTGTCGACGGGGACGTGGACGTGCTGCTCGCTCCGGGCGTGAACATCAAGCGCAGCCCCCTGTGCGGCCGCAACTTCGAGTACTACTCCGAGGACCCGCTGGTCTCGGGGGTCTTCGGCAGCGCGTTCGTCCGCGGCGTGCAGAGCCAGGGCGTGGGGACGTCGCTGAAGCACTTCGCTGCGAACTCGAACGAGGACTACCGGTTCGTGGGCGACAGTGTGGTGGACGAGCGTGCGCTGCGCGAGATCTACCTGCGGGCCTTCGAGCGGGTCGTGACCGAGGCGGACCCGTACACCGTCATGTGCTCCTACAACCGCGTGAACGGGACCTTCGCCTCGGAGAACCGTGAGCTGCTGACGGGCATCCTGCGACAGGAGTGGGGTTTCGACGGCCTGGTCATGACCGACTGGGGTGCGACCCATGACCGGGTCGCCGGCGTGGCGGCGGGGTGCGACCTGGACATGCCGGGGCAGGTCGAGCACAACCGGGCGAGCATCGTCGCGGCGGTGCGGGACGGCCGGCTCGCGCAGTCCGCCCTCGACGCCGCGGTCGACCGCGTGCTGACGCTGGTCGAGCGGTCGTCGGTGCCGAGGCCGGATCGCGGGCCGCACGATCCGGCCGCACACGCACGGCTGTCCTGCGAGATCGCCACCGACAGTGCCGTGCTGCTCGCCAACGACGGCACGCTGCCGCTGGCGTCTGAGGGGGGCCGTCTCCTGGTGGTCGGTGAGATGTTCGCCAAGATGCGGTTCCAGGGCGCCGGCTCCTCGCTGATCAACCCGCCCGAGGTGATCACGCCTCAGGACGCGTTCGAGCGGCGCGGCGTGCGCTACGCCTACGCCCAGGGCTACCGCAGCCTGTACACCGAGCGCGACACCGCGCTGGAGACGGCGGCCGTGCACGCGGCGCGGGAGGCGGACACGGTCCTGTTCTTCGGCGGGCTGACCGACCTGGAGGAGAGCGAAGGCTTCGACCGCACCTCGATGGCGCTCGGGGACAACCAGCGCGAGCTGCTGGAGGCTCTGCTGGGCACGGGCGCGAAGGTCGTGCTGGTGTTGTTCGCGGGTGCGCCTGTTGAGCTCCCGTTCGCCGACCGCCTCGCGGCGGTGCTGGACATGTACCTGCCGGGGATGCACGGCGGGGAGGCGACCGCGGCCCTGCTGTTCGGCGAGGCCAACCCGTCGGGCAAGCTCACCGAGAGCTGGCCGCTGACCGCGGCGGACTCCAGCCCGCACGACGACTTCGACCGGGGCGCGACCGCGCGCTACTACGAGTCGATCTACGTGGGCTACCGGTTCTACGACAAGGCGGGCACCCCGCTGCGGTACCCGTTCGGCCATGGGCTCTCGTACACCACGTTCGCCTACGACGACCTGGTCGTGGACACGACGGGGGAGCGGGTCACGGTCACGGCGCGGGTCACCAACACCGGCGACCGTGACGGGTCCGAGGTGGTTCAGCTCTATGTGCGCAACAACACCGGCCACGTGTTCAAGGCGGACAAGGAACTGCGTGCCTTCACGAAGGTGCTCCTGGCCGCAGGCCAGGGCGCGGACGTCACGCTCGCCTTCGACCTGGCCGACCTTGCCTACTGGGACGTCGAGCGTCACGGCTGGGTGCTGGAGGACGGGACGTACGAGGTGTGCCTGGCCGCATCGGCCGCCGACGTCCGGCTGACCGCGCCGCTGGAGGTCACCGGGCACGCCCGGTCCCGCTCGCCGTACCCGCCCGGCGTGGACCACGCCTACGCCACACCACCTCGGACCGTCCCTGCCTGCTTCCCCGCCTTGGTCGGCCGCCCGGTTCCGGAGGAACGTCCCTCCAGGCGGCTCACCCTCGAGGCGCGCCTGGTCGACACCCGCGGCTCCCTGCTGGGCTTGATCATGTACTCCTCGGTGATGTCGGTCGTGCGCAAGGAGTACACCGCCGCCCTGGCCCTGCCGGACTCGCTCGAACGCGACACCCGGGTCAAGAACACCCACTTCGTGGTCCGGATGATGCCGTTCAACTCGTTGCGCTCCATGGCGATGTCGTCGGGCGGCCGGTTCCGGTACGAGACCGGGGCCGGGCTCGAGCAGATCGCCGCCGGCCATCCGCTGCGGGGACTGCGCACCATCTGGAGCGCGATGAAGCAGCGGCCCACGGAAGCCGCGCCCGTCGAGGCGCGTGTAGCCGAATCGGCAACCGAGCGGTGAAGCACACCGTCGCCCGTAAGGAGAAGCCATGAGGATCAGTGCCCTGACAGTCGAGGGACTCGAGCACGGCTGCGTCACCGACCAGGCCCCCCGCATCGCCTTCGCTCTGGAGTCCGACGTGCCCGGCGAGGCGCTCGCCTCCGCCCGGATCGCCGCGGGCGACTGGAACGTGACGACCACTGACCAGGTCGGCGCCGTCTACGGCGGGGACCTGCGGCCGTTCACCGAGTACCCGGTCACGGTCGTGGCGACGGGGACGAGCGGCGCCGTCGCCGAGGCGAGCACCACGTTCCGGACTGGGCGCCTGGACACCCCGTGGACGGCCCGGTGGATCACCGACGCGTCGTACACGTTCCCGGACAAGGCCTCGCCCGTGCCCCTGCGGTTCCGGCGTCAGTTCGTGCCCAGGTCCGGCGTGCGCCGCGCCTGGGTCGAGGCCACCGCACTGGGGATCTACGAGCTCGAGCTCAACGGCGTCAAGGTCGGCCAGGACTACTTCGCGCCAGGGTTCACGTCCTACTCGCACCAGATCCAGTACCAGACCTACGACGTCACCGACCTGCTCGGCGCCACCGACGGGGACGTGCTGAGCGCGACCGTCGGCGGGGGATGGGCGGTCGGTTCCTTCACCTACCACCGCAAGAGCAAGATCTACGGCGAACGGCAGTCCTTCCTGTGCGAGCTGCACGTCGAGTACGACGACGGCACCTGCGAGGTGATCGCGACCGACCCCTCCTGGCAGGTGACTCAGGACGGCCCGGTGCGGATGGCCGAGTGGTACGACGGCGAGACGTACGACGCCACCGTCGACGAGGCCACCGTGGTCTGGCGCGGCGCGGACGTGGTGGAGCCGCCGCGCGGCAACCCCGCCCTGGTCGCGCAGTACGGCGCCCCGGTGCGGGCACAGCAGACGATGCGCCCGGTGTCCGTCACCACGGCGCCCAGCGGCGAGCTGGTCTACGACTTCGGGCAGAACTTCGCCGGCGTCGTCCAAGCCCGGCTGCGCGGCCGTCGTGGCCAGACCGTCACTTTCCGGCACGCGGAGGTGCTGGTCGACGACGAGCTGTTCGTGAAGTCGCTGCGCACCGCCAAGGCGACCGCGACCTACACCTGCGTCGACGGCGACCAGACCTACTCGCCCCGGTTCACGTTCATGGGCTTTCGCTACGTCGGCGTGCGCGGCATCGCGGCGGAGGACCTGGAGCTGACCGCCCTGGTGCTGCACTCCGACCTGCCCGAGAACGGCACCTTCGAGTGCTCCGACCCGCTGCTGAACAAGCTCAACGAGAACATCCGCTGGGGTGCCCGGTCCAACTTCGTCGACATCCCGACCGACTGCCCCCAGCGCGACGAGCGCGAGGGCTGGACCGGCGACATCGCCGTGTTCGCCTCCACGGCCGCCTACAACTTCGACACCAGCCGGTTCCTGGACAAGTGGCTGCGCGACGTCAGCGCGGAGCAGAGCCGCGGGGGAGGGATCCCGATGGTCGTGCCCAAGGCGGGCAGCAACTGGCCCGCCATGGCCACCTCGTGCTGGGGCGATGCCTGCATCCTCGTGCCGTGGGCCGAATACCTCGCGCGCGGCGACGTCGGCCTGCTGCGCCGCCAGTTCCCGACGATGCGCCGGTTCCTCAAGGCCGCCGTCTGGTGGTCGGGGCTGTTCTCCGTGCGGCCGAGCCGCCGGGCGATCTGGCGCTACCCGTTCCACTTCGGCGACTGGGCCGCGCCCACCGGCGGTGCCCGTGACTGGATCGCCAAGGGCAAGTGGGTGGCCACCGCCTACTTCGCCAACTCCTGCGAGATCGTGGCGCGCATCGCCGACCTGCTGGGCGAGACCGAGGACGCCGCCCACTACCGGCGCCTGCGCGAGCGGTCGGTGGACGCCTACCGGAAGGTCTTCACGGACGGCAAGGGCCGCCTGGCCAACGAGTTCCAGACGGCGTACGTCCTGCCGCTGCACTTCGGGATGACGCAGGGTGCCGAGACCGAGGCGATGGTGGCCAACCTGGTCCGCCTGATCGACGAAGCGGACGGCCACCTGGCGACCGGCTTCACCGGCACGCCCTACATCCTGTTCGCGCTGTCCGACAACGGCCGCGTCAAGGAGGCCTACGACCTGCTGCTGCAGGAGACCTGCCCCTCCTGGCTGTACACCGTGAAGGCCGGCGGCACCACGATCTGGGAGCGGTGGGACGCGCTGCGCCCCGACGGCACGGTGAACATCTCCGACCTCTCCGGCGGCAAGTCCGACGACCAGTCGGGTGGCGGGATGGTCTCGTTCAACCACTACGCCGCGGGCGCCGTCGGCGACTGGCTCTACCGCCGCGTGGCCGGCATCGAACCGGTCGAGGGCGGATACCGGTCGTTCCGTGTCGCGCCGGTGCCCGGCGGCGGGCTGACCGCCGCACGCGGCACCGTCGGCACGCCGTACGGCCGAGTGGTTTCCGACTGGGCCATCACGGACGGGGTCTTCACGCTGCGGGTCGAGGTCCCCGTGTCGACCACTTGCACGGCCGAGCTGCCCGACGGGACCTCGCACACGCTCAGCAGCGGCACCCACGAGCTCACCTGCGACACCACCGCGCTCCTGGTCTGAGCGCGGTTCCACGGGCGCTGCCCGTCCCGGTGGCTCACACCGAGACGTGACGGGCTGGAGCGAGACCTATCTGCTGACGGGCGTACTCGGTGCGGGGTCGGGCGCTGAGGTGGTCCCGGCCTCCAGTGATGCCCGCCATTGACGTAGTACCTTGGCGCTGCGTACGCCGACGACACCGACCAGAGCGTGGTCGCGCAGGTACGCGACCACGAAGCGACCCGCCTCGAACGTGCCGTGGACGAGCCGTGCCTCGTCGTGGTCTCGGAGCCATCCGTAGGCGTGCAGGGCCGTGCCGCACTGCTCGGTCCAGAAGTAGGGGACCGTGGTGAACGGTGTGGTCGGTCCGTCGACGATCGTGCGGGCCACGTAGAGGCCCTGTTCGGTCGCGTTGGTCCGGTGCTCGACGCGCACGGCCCGGCCCGTGCGGGCGTCGGGCCACCGGCACACGTCTCCGACCGCGCTGATCCCTGGTGCGGCGTTCAGATAGGCGTCGCACCGGACGCCGTCGGTCAGGTCGAGGCCGCCGGCCCCCCGCAGCCAGCCGACGGCGGGTTCGCCGCCGATCGCGACCAGGAGGGCATCGGCCGCGATCCTGATGCCGTCGGCAAGCCGGACGCCGGTGAGTCGGCCGTCGCTCTGTTCGACGGTGGTGACCTGTGCGGAGGGGCCGGTGCGCACCTCGACGCCGCGGTCGGTGTGTGAGCGGTGCAGCCAGCCGGCGACCGTACCGCCGATCCCCGTACGATCCAGCAGGTGCGGTCCACGGTGCAGCAGGTGAACTCGTAGCCCGGCTGCGGCCGCCACGGACGCGATCTCCGTGCCGATCAGACCTCCGCCGACCACCACCAGCCGGCGACCGGGCACGAGCTCGCCCCTCAGGTCCCGGGCGTCGTCGAGCGTGCGAAGGTGGTGCACGCCCGCGACGCCGGCCGCCGCGGGCAGGCGCCGTGGTTCCACCCCGGTGGCCACGACGAGGTGCTCGTAGGGGAGGGACTGCCCGTCGTCGAGCCTGACCTGGCGATCATGGATGTCGATGGCGGTCGCCCGGACGCCCAGGTGCATCGCGACGTCGAGGTCGCTGAGCTCGCCGGCGGTGCGCAGCCGCAGATGCTCGAGCCCGGAGTGTTCGTCGAGCAGCGATTTCGACAGGGGCGGGCGGTCGTACGGCAGGTGCCGCTCCGCCCCTACGAGATGGATCGCACCGGCGTAGCCCTTACGCCGGAGTGCCTCGACCGTGGCGACACCGGCGGCCGCCGCGCCGACGACCACTACACCACGCGCCTGACGGCCCGGCCTCGGCGTCATTGGCCGCTTCCGAGGCAGGTGACCCGGCGTGCGCTAGCCACCAGGCGTCACCGTGATGGCCCTTGCGGGGCATCGGGTCGCCGCGTCCTCGACAGCCGCGCGACGGGACTCGTCGGGCGCCTCGTCGAGCAGAACGACCAGGCCCTCGTCGTCGTCCTGGTCGAAGACGTCGGGTGCGGCCAGTACGCATACACCTGCCGCGACGCATCGGTCGGTCTCGGTCGTGATGCGCATCAGCGGCTCCCGTCCCAGGTCACGAGCAGCTCCTTCACTCCGTACACCACCATCTCGTTCTTGTAGGGGATCTGGCCCAGGGGCGTGACCGCCCGTAGCCCGGGCAGTCGGCGTAGCAGTGCGGGCAGCGTGAGCCTGAGTTCGAGGCGGGCGAGGTGCTGGCCGAGGCACTGGTGCACGCCGTACCCGAAGCCCACATGGGCCGCGTTGCGGTCCAGGTCGAGCCGGTCCGGCTCGTCGATGAACCGCGGGTCCCGGTTGGCCGACTCCAGGGCGACGGCCACGTACTCTCCGGCCTTGACCAGCCGTCCGCCGATCTCGACGTCCCGGACGGCGAGGCGGAGCACGCCGAGGTGGACGATGGTCAGGTAACGGATGAGCTCGTCGACGCCGGTGCCCAGCACCGCCCTGTCGTCCCGTACCCGGGCGGCCAGCTCGGGCTCCTGGAGCAGGCGCAGGGTGCCCAGGGCGATCATGTTCGCGGTGGTGTCGTGCCCGGCCGTGAGCAGCAGGAGCGACAACCCGACCAGCTCCTCGAACGTCACGGGGTGCTGCCGGGGGTCCTGGATGAGCCTGCTGAGCAGGTCCTCACCGGGTGCGTCGTACTTCGTCTGGACCAGCCGGGCCAGGAACGCCTGGATCTCCAGCCCGGCGGCGTCACGCTGCTCGGTGGCCAGGCTGAAGTCGATCAGTCGCGCGGTGATGGCCGCGAAGGCGTCGCGGTCCTCCTCGGGGACGCCGATGATCTCGCTGATGATCAGCGAGGGGATCGGCAGCGCGAAGTCGCGGTAGAGGTCGATCGGACCTTGCTGCTCGGTGAGCGCGTCGAGGCGCGCTTCGACGAGGCCGCGGACGAACGGCTCGAGACGGGCAATGGCCTTGGGCGAGAACTCCCGCGCCAGGCGCAGCCGCAGCGAGGAGTGCGCCTCGCCGTCCAGGCGGAGCAGGATGCCCGGGGCTGCCGGCTTGCCGAGCTCCGCCGGGTTTCCGATGAGGTGCGACGAGCTCGAGTCGACGTTGCTGAACGACTCGCCGTCCAGCAGGACCGTGCGGGCGTCCTCGTAGCGGCTGACGAGCCAGACGTCCAGGCCCACGGGGGTGCTCACCCGGGTCACCGGGCGCTCGTCACGCAGGGTCGCGAATCGGGGGTCGGGGTCGAACGGGCACCGGTTCTGCGGCAGGGGTTCCACCGGGCAGCGACCTTGTGCGGTCACGGTCATTCGTCCTCCAGGACGGTCGAGAGGTGATGGCTCGTGCTCGCCGGCGGGACCGGCCCTTGTATCTTCACTGACCGATCGGCCAGTGACAAGCCGCTCGGCCAATCTATGCGTCGCGGGTTATGGTCGGGACGTGTCGACCTCTGACCTGGCCCCGGTCCCCGTGCGTGAGCGCACACGGCGGGAGATCGTCGAGCGCGCGATGCACCTGTTCGCCACCAAGGGCTTCGAGGCGACGTCGTTGCAGGACATCGCCACCGCCGTGGGCTGCTCCAAGGGTGTGGTCTCCTACCATTTCTCCGGCAAGCGTGCGCTGTTCGGCGAGGTCATCGCCCCGGGGGTCGCGGCGCTGCGGGACCTGCTGGGTGACGTCGCCGACCTTCCCCAGGCTCGGGCTCAGTCGGTGGCCGCGCCGCGCTTCATCGCGCTGTGCCTCGAGTTCCGCGGCATCGTGGCGGTCCTACCGGAGTTCACCGCGTCCTCGATCGAGCTCGCCGAGCTCGGGGAGCTGAACGTGCTGGGTCGCCAGCTCCTGGGGGTGCTCGCGGGCAGCGACGACCCGACAGCGCTCGAGATCGCCCGGTTCGCCCTCGCCGGGCTGTTCGTCCTGCTGCGCGAACCACGGCTCCAGTCCGAGCCGTCGCTGGAGTCGGTGCTCGGGACAGCGTTCGAGCGACTGCTCGGCGCGGGCGCCTCAGCTTGAGAGTCAGCCTCGGTGCAGCGGTGGCGGCTGCGCCAAGTCATCCGTCCGTAGGGCCGGGCTCGACGCTCATGCCGCGCCAGGCGACCTGGATGGCCTCCCGGCAGCGGGCGACGGCCTCCGGCTCGTCGAGGGCCAGGCCCCGCACGACGACCTGGTAGTAGAAGACGCCGTTGATGAGGTCGATGCATGCGTCGATGTCGGTGTCTGGGCGCAGGATGCCCCGATCGATCCCTGCTCGCAGGACCGCGATCATCCCGGCGCGCCGGCGGGCAACGTGTGACCTCCAGTACGCCTGTGCGAGCTTGCGGTCGGTCATCGCCAGCCGTATGCGGAGCCGGAAGCGCTCGTCGGAGTACGTCCTGCGGGTCGTGGCGGGCGCTGCGGTGAAGACGTCGAGCACGTTCTGGAGCAGGTCGCCGTCGAGCGGTATGGCATATGGTTCGCGCCCGCGGTCGAGGGCGGCGGCGACGAGGTCGGTCATGCTGGGCCAGCGCCGGTAGATGGCCGCGCGGCTGACGCCGCTCAGCTTCACGACGCGGCTGACGGTGATCTCCTCCCCGCGCTCCAGGAGCGCAATGGCGGCGTCGATGATGAGCTCGTCGTGGCCTTCGGCCCGGGGGCGCCCGGGACCGCGGCGGCCGGCCGCGGCCCCGGGCGGGGTGGGTGTCACGCTCTCCACGGGGCCTAGGCCGCGTCGGGAGACGTGAGGGCCCGCTCGCGCAGCTGGGCGACGAGGCCGTCGCTCAGTCCCGCCGCGCGCAACGGCGCCAGCGGGTCGGCGTGCCGTTCGGCGAGAGCGTCCAGCAGCTCGCGCATCGGCGCCGGCGAGAACTCGTGTGCGAGGCCGGCGCGCGCGGCGTCGTTCAGGTCGAGTCCAAGGCGGCTCATGAGCGGTCCAACCACCGGCAGGATGCGCTCCTGGATCGCCGCCGAGCTCTGTCCGGTGCGGGCGTAGTCGGCGACGATCTGGTCGCCGTCTGCTCCGAGGGCGAGCAGCAGCGACGCGGCGAGCACGCCCGTACGGTCCTGGCCCGCCGCGCAGTGGAACGCGACAGTCCCGGGGGCGTAGGCGATGATCGCGAGGGCCGTGACGATCTGCGCAGCGGCACCCTCGTACATCCGCACGTACATCCGCCCGAACGCTGTCTGATCCATCGGGTCGCCGCCGTCGGCGGCCTGGCTGATGTCCGCGAGGAGCGGGACGTGGTGGTAGGTCACTGCTGGCTGCGCGCCGAGCGGACCGCGGCCGGTGACGCCGAGCTCGTCAGCCGAGCGCAGGTCGATGACCGCCCGCAGACCGTCCTCGACGAGGACCCCAGCGAACTCGTCGGTCACGATGGCAAGGTCGTCGGCGCGTAGGGCGAAGCCATGGCGCAGGACGCCGCCGTCGACGGGGATGCCGCCCAGGTCGCGGAGGTTGACGGGGGCACTGAGCGTGATGGGGGTGCTGGTCATGTGATCTTCCTCCGGATGACGGCGCTGGCCTGGTCGATGACCGTGACCAGCACGATGATGCACAGGACGATGGCGCTGAGGTGCCCGTAGTCGTACATCTTCATGGCAGTGGTGAGCTCGAGGCCGATGCCGCCGGCACCGACCATGCCCAGGATGGTCGCGCCGCGCACGTTGCCCTCGAACAGCAGGAGTGTGTACGACACGAGCAGGGGTCCGGCCTGCGGCAGCACGCCGTACTGGATGACCTGACGCCGGGAGGCACCGACGGCCTGCATCGCGGTGACAGGTCCGGCGTCGACGGCCTCCATGGCCTCGGCGAAGATCTTGCCGATGGAGCCGATCGAGCCGACGGTCATCGCGAGGATGCCGGCGAACGGTCCCAGGCCCACGGCCGAGACGAACATGAGCGCGAACACCAGGTCGGGCAGCGACCGGATGATGTTCATGACCCACCGGGTGGGGTAGTACAGCCAGCGTGGGGCGATGTTCGACGCCGCGCCGAAGGCGACCACCAGCGACAGCACTGCCCCGAGCATCGTGCCGACGATCGCCATCTGCAGCGTCTCGACGAGCAGCTCGACGATCGTGCCGAGCTTGTCCCAGGTGGGCGGGAACAAGCGCAGGAGGAAGTCGCCCATGTTCGTCGCGCCCTCGCCGAGCTTGGCGAAGTCGAACTCGGCGCCGACGAACGACCACACCAGCAGTGCGACCACGACCGGGATGCCGAGCAGGAACCGCGCGCGCGGGACGTTGATCGCGCGCTCCAGCCGGGCGCGCTCGCTCGGGTCGAGCAGCGGCCGCAGCTCGGGCCCGCCGCGACCCTCCGGCTCGCGAGAGGTCCGGTCAGGCATGGTGGTCGACATCGTCGCCGCCTTCCTCGCGGTCGCGGGCGCGGCCGGGTGCGTCGTCGGCCACCTGCGTTTGGGTGTAGAGCACGCCGAGCGCCGTTGCGTCGAGCTGCGCGGTCGGAGCTGATACGAACACCTTCCCGTGCCGCAGGCCGACGATCCGGTCGGAGTGAGCGAGCGCGAGCGGCAGCACGTGCAGGCTCACGAGCACGGGGATGCCGTCCTCCCGCGCGATCTCGTGCAGCAGATCGAGCACCGCCTGCGACATCGTCGGGTCGAGCGACGCGACGGGCTCGTCGGCGAGGATGAGCTCTGGCTGCTGCATGAGCGCCCGCGCGATGGCCACGCGCTGCTGCTGCCCGCCGGACAGAGAGCGTGCCGGATCGGTCGCCTTGTGCGCGATCCCCACGCGATCGAGCAGCTCCATCGCGCGCTTGCGGTGCGCGGCGGAGAAGCCGCCGACCACGTTGATGGCACCGGCGTCGTGCAGGGCGCCGGTCAGCACATTCGTGAGCACGCTGAGCCGGCCGACGAGGTTGAACTGCTGGAAGATCTGGCCCACGGACGCCCGTACGGCGCGCAGCCGCCCGCGCCGCAGCTTCGTCATGTCGGCGCCGACGACGTGCACCGATCCGCCGGTGACGGGCGCGAAGCCGGTGAGGCTCCGCATCAGCGTCGACTTGCCCGAGCCCGACGCGCCCAGCAGTGCCACCAGCTCGCCGGGGAACAGGTCCAGGTCGACGCCGTCGAGCACGAGCGGGCCGTTGCCGTAGGCGACCGTGAGGCCGCGTACGGACACGACCGGCGAGCCCTGCGGCGGCTGTGGCCGCTGGATCGTTGGAGAGGTCACGAGGGGCTCGCCGCTCAGCCGAGGTCGGAGATGTCGACGTCGGCGATCGCCGCGACGTCGACGAACGGCTGGAAGACCGACGGGTCGGGGTCGACGATCGGGTCGGTGCCCTGCATCGCCTCGAACATGGCGCCGAGCGCGTCGGCGTTCTCCTCGACGAACACGTTCGGCAGCGCCTCGGCGAGCAGGTCGCGCTTGTCCGGCGCGATCTCCTGGTCAGCCAGCACGGTCACGGCGACGGGCATCGAGTCGCTTTCGCCGATGGAGCGTGTCTCGCCCTTCTCGAACGGGAACATCGGGTCGCCGGCGCCTGCCATCGACGGGAAGATCGTCGAGGTGCAGGCCACGTCGGCCTGGCCCTCCTTGAGGGCGACGAAGCTCAGGTCGTGGCCGCCGGAGAACATGGACGTGTAGTCGACGTCCTTCTCCAGGCCCGCGTCGTGCAGCATCGCGACCGGCATGAAGTAGCCAGAGCTCGACGCCGGGTCCGCGAAGGCGACGACGGTCTCGGGAGTGATGTCGTCGAGCGATCGCAGCGGCGAGTCGTCCAGCACGAGGCACGTCGAGACGGGGTCGTCGTTGCCCGGCCATGCGACGAGCGAGTCGACCTCGCCCGTGTTGACGGCGAGCGCGGACGGGAACCCACTCATGAAGCCGATGTCGACATGGTGGTTGCGCAGGGCCTCGACGACGGCCGTGTAGTCGGGGACGTCGACGATCTCGACCTCGCGGCCGGTCTCCTCGGAGACGAGGTCGGCGAACGCCTCGATCGGGTTCTCGGCCGCCGGGTCGTCGCCGAGCGGGGTTGTGGCGAAGGTGATCGGGGCGTCCGGATCGGAGGCGGCGGTCTCGCCGGACACCGTGGCCGTGCAGCCGGCGAGCGCGACGGCCCCCAGCGCGAGGAGGCCGATAGCGGGGAGGGCGCTGGCGCGCATGGTGGTCCTTTCAGCGGGGCGCCGGGCAGGAACCCGGCCGGGATATCGCGACTGGCGATATCGGAATCACACTCCGGAAAGGTGACCGCGAATTACGAGACCGCCGTACCTGGAACCTAAGGTGCGGTGAACTTCTGGTGAGCATCCAGGGGGAAGTGCGCACCAAAGACGGGATTCACAAGCAGGCGACAATCACCGATGTGCGCGGAGTGCTACGCTTGCGCACATGACTACGATCGCTGCTCGCGAGCTTCGCAACCACACAGCCGAGGTCCTGCGCCGCGTGGCCGACGGCGACCACGTCACCGTGACGCAACACGGCACTCCCGTCGCGGAGATCGGCCCGGTGACATCGACGCGGCCCCGGTCGCTCCGTCGTGCCGAACTCCTGAAGATCCTCGGTACGGTCCAGGCCGATCCCGGTCTGCGTGACGACCTGGCAGAGCTCGCCGGCGAGACCACCGACGACCTCGGGCCGATCCTGTGAGCGCACCCGCAGCACGAGGCCTGCTCGACACCAGCGTCTTCATCGGCCTGGAGTCAGGCCGGCCCCTCGACGGCTCCGCACTACCGGAAGAGTCCTTCGTCTCGGTCATTACTCGCGCGGAGCTTCAGGCGGGCGTACTCGCCGCCAAGGACTCCGAGACACGCGCCAGACGCCTCGCCACCCTCGACGCGATCGGTTCGCTCGAACTGCTTCCGGTCGACGCGACCACGGCATCACACTGGGCACGACTTCGCGTCAAACTGGCGGAGAACAAGCGTCGCGTGAACGTCAACGACCTGTGGATCGCCTCGATCGCGCTGTCCAACGACCTCCCCGTGGTGACCCAGGACGCCGACTTCGAGCCGCTCGCCGAACTGGACGCACTGGACGTCATCTCGGTGTAGGCCTGACCGCGGAGGCCGACCCGCTCCCGGAGGGCCATAGGGCAGCCGGAGAAGGCGGGCCGCCACCAGCGCAGGCATCAGAGGCGGGCGACGAGGCGCCCGGCGACCTTTCCGGCGCGCAGGTCCGCGATGCCCGCTGGGATGTCTTCGAAGGAGATCTCCGTGGTCTGGGGGGCCAGGTCTCCGTTCTTCATGAGTTCGTAGAGGGCGGCGATGTCGTCCTTGGTGCCGCCGATCGAGCCGCGGTAGTTGACGTGACTGGTGACCATCGTCAAGGTGTCGATGGTGGCTTGGGTCCGGGCGAGTCCGACCTGGACGACGGTGCCGTCGAAGCGGACGGCTTTGAGCGCCGCCGCCGTGGTGGTGCCGAAGCCGGCGTAGTCGACGATGAGATCGAAGCCCGCACCGGCCCACTCGGCGGCATCGGCGACGACGTCCGTGACACCGAGAGAGCGGGCTCTGTCCCAGGCGCTCTGCTTGGGTTCTGCGACGTGCACTTCGGCTCCGAGCAGGACACCGACGCGGGCGGCGATCTGGCCCAGGCCGCCGAGGCCGATGATGCCGACCTTCATGCCGGCCTTGACGCCACCGCGGACGACGAGGGCGTGGTAGGCGGTCATGCCCGCGTCGGTGGCCATGGCACCGTAGACGATGTCGAGCTCGTCCGGCACGCGCACCAGGTCGTTCGCGGAGCCCAGGTAGTAGTCGGCGAAACCGCCGTCGTGCCCGTAGCCCGGGGCGACCTCGCCCGCGGCGGGGCCGTCGGAGCCCGGCGCGGCGGCGCTCGCCGTGGGACAGACGCCGACGCGGTCACCGGTCTTCCAACCGGTGACGCCGTCGCCGACGGCATCGATGGTGCCGGCGATCTCGTGACCCAGAGTGATCGGAGTCTTGGCCAGGGCGGCGGCGATGAGAGGGTCGTCCAAGCTGCTGACGTCGGAGTGGCAGAGACCCGCCGCGCCGACCTTCAGGAGCACCTGACCGGGGCCGGGTCGCGGGATTTCCAAGTTGGCCAACTGCAGGGGGTTGCCGGTCCCGGTGAACTGCCATGCCTTCATGTCGTCCTTCTTTCTGGTTGCATCCTGCCGGACACGTCGGAGGTGCCGTTCACACCTGGCTCTTCGGAGCCGGGATCACGGGGAGCACGACGCGGGAGAGCCGGGTTGCGTCATGGGCGACTTTCTGGTGGGCAATCTGCGACGTCGGGGCGTCGGTCGCAGCGGTGAGATCGGTTTCACGGTCACCGCCTGCTCTCAGGCGGCGTTGGCGACGGCCAGGAAACTGCGCAGCGGGACGTCCGGGTCGGCGAGCGCCTCCGGGTCCAGGACGGCCTTCGATTCGATGAGTTTCCGCGAGAATGCGAAGTCACCGGATGCGCCGACGATATCGGCGGCGATGAGCTTGCTCGCCTCAAGATAGAAGACTTCGAGCTTGCGATCTTGACCCGGGTTGGGGCGGCGCACTACGACCGTGTCGGCCGTGGCGCTGAGGCCAACCGACTGCAGCTTGAGGTCGTACTGGTCGGACCAGAACCAAGGAAGCGCCGAGTACGGGGCCTCATCTCCCAGGATGCTCCGCGCGACGTGTCGGGCCTGCTCCGATGCGTTGGGCGCCGACTCGAGGCGCCGTTGGCCGCCGTGCTGCGGGCAGGGGTGCCGCGAAGCATCCCCGATGGCATACACGCCCGGGACAGAACTACGAAGGTGCGTATCCACGACGATTCCGTTGTCGACGAGCGCTCCGGCACGTTCCGCGAGCTCGGTGCGCGGAGTGACGCCGATGCCCACGAGCACGAAATCGACTTCGAGTGCCGGTGCACCGTCGAGCAGGACGGCCGCTACGTTGCCTTGGGCATCGGTGCGGAACCCGGCAATGCGTGCCCCAGTCCGTACATCGACGCCCTCTTCACGATGGACGCGCTGGAAGAACTCGGAGACGGGTGCGGACGTCACGCGCGCCAGCACACGATCGGCGGCCTCCAGGATGGTCGTCTCCACGCCGGCGCGATGCGCGGCCGAAGCTATCTCGAGCCCGATGTAGCCGCCGCCGATGATGGCCGCACGTGCGCCGGGCCGGAAGAACTCCTGCAGCCGGAGCGTGTCATCGATCGTGCGCAGCGTCAGCACGTTCGCCGCCCCGCGGAGCTCCGGATTCGGCAGCGTCCGGGCCTTGGCGCCGGTGGCGATGATGAGCGACCCGTAGGGAATCGCGTCGCCGTCGTCCAGGTGAACGGTTCGGCCCGCTGCATCGATATCAGCGACCGCACGGCCGAGCCGGAGATCGATGCCCTCGCGGACGTAGAAGTCGTCGGTCCGCAGAGCGATCTCGGGGAGCTGGGCCGTGCCAGTGAGGATGCCCTTCGAGAGCGGGGGGCGCGCATACGGCGCCTGGGATTCGTCGCCGAGAATCGTGATCGGCACGCCGCTCCCGGCCATTCGCAGCGCAGCAGCCGCCTCGACCCCGGCCTGTCCGGCGCCAACGACGACAATGCGGTCGGAGCGCGTCGACATCGCAGATCACTCCACTTCGGGCACGTGGACGACGAGCCCATCGGTGTCCGCTGTGCAGCGGATCTGGCAGGACAGGCGGCTGAACTCGGTCGGCTCCGCGGCGGTGACCTGCAGCATGTCCTCTTCCTCGGGGCTCCGCTCGCCGAGGCGATCAAACCACTCGGGCGCGACGAAGACGTGGCAGGTAGCGCACGACAGCTCACCCCCGCACTCACCGATGATGCCGGGCACCAGATTGTTGAGCGAGGTCTGCATCACTGAAGCGCCGTCCTCGGCCTCGACTGCTCGATGCTCTCCGTCGGGCAGTACGTACTCGACCTTCGACATGTGTACTCGGACCTCCTCGTCCGTCGGACGCAGCGCCCACCCTGCCGCGTCGAAGTTTGACTCACCGGTCAATGTGTACCCCAAGTCCATGAGGATTACAACCATGCCGCCGATGAGTTTATTGACCGAGGCGTTGCATTAGGCGGGAACCAGGCGTAGGTTCTCTGCAGGTCGCCCGCACATCGGAGTGAGGGCGCAGGGATCTGCTGGGAGGCAGAGATGACCGATCTTCGCAAGGCACTGACCGTCGTGACCGGTGGAGGCAAGGGCGTCGGTCTTGGCCTGGCGCTCGAGGCCGCGAGGCGCGGCTCACGCGTCGTGATCGCCTCGATCTCGGACGCCAGTGACGCCGTCGAGCAGCTCCGTGCCGCCGGCGCAGAGGCCGACTGGTTCCAGGTCGACGTTTCGAATCGCGAACGCGTGCAGGAGCTGGCCGCGTTCACTCGCGAGAAGTACGGTCCGGTCAACGTCCTCATCAACAACGCTGCCGGCGGCGACAGTGCCGGTTCGATCATCGACAACGACCCCGAGGGGATCCAGGCGGCGTTGAACATCAACGTGCTCGGCTATGTGTGGACGATCCAGGTCTTCGCGGAGGACCTGCGGTCGAACGCCGCCACGGGTGCGCCGGCCTACATCCTGAACGTCGGCTCCGAGCACTCGCTCGGCGTGCCGCCGCACGTGATGCCGCTGAGCGCCTACACCGTCACCAAGCAGGCTGGGCTCGCCGTGACCGAGGTCGTTCGCCGGGACTTGGCGGGGACAGGCATCGGGGTGTCGCTCGTTGCCCCCGGCTGGGTGCTCACCGAGCAGGTCAGCGGCATGATCTCCGCTTCTGAGGAGTTCGCGGCGGCGGTTACGCCGTATGCGCAGGAGACCAGCGAGGTCGCGAGCATCGCCTTCGACGGTCTGCTTGCGGGCAGGGAGCTGATCGTCACCAACCCGAAGTCGGTGCCGTTCGCGAAGGACCGGGCGCACCGCATCCTCGGCGACCTGAGCTGGGCCGAGCACCGGGAAGAGGCGGCGGAGGGGTGGGCGCACGATGGCACCGGCGACATCAGCAAGTGCCCGGTAGCCCCCACCCTCGGCCTCTCGTAGCACCGGCCATCGCTCGTCGCCACTCACCTTCTACAGTTCGAAACCGCAAGCGACTTCAATGGAGAGGTTCCCCAATGTCTTTGCTCACCCCCGAGACCACGTCGATTCCCGATCTGTCGGATCCAGCCACGTTCGCGCCCGCGCTTCCGCTCGAAGCGTTCGCGGAGATCCGTCGTCGACCGGGCCTGTACTGGCAGCCGACGCCCATCTCGACACGGCACGGCGGATTCTGGGCAGTCACCAGATTCGCCGACATCGTCGCGATCGAGAAGGACCCCCAGCTCTTCTCCTCCGCCCAGGGCGCCGCCTACCCCGGGATGTTCCCGGACGAGAACAACCCTCTCAGGGACAACCTGATGATGACCGATCCGCCGCGCCACAGTACGCTGCGACGTGCCGCCGCAGCGGGATTCGGTCCCCGCATCGTCAGGAATTTCGAGCCCTGGGTCCGGGAGATCGTCCGTGAGGCCATCGCGGACGTCGACGGCAAGGACGAGTTCGACTACGTCGAGGCGTTCGCCAAGACCATCCCGGCCCGGGTGATCGCGACGGTGCTGGGGGCACCGCTCTCGGACCGCCAGAAGCTCGTGGACTTCGCGATCGCGGTCTTCGCCGCGAACCAGCAGACCGAAGGCCTCGACGAGGGCGGGTCGTCCTCCGACGTCATGTTGCCGGCGGTGATGGAGATGGTCGCCTACGCGGCGGAGATCCAGAAGATCAAGCGGGCGGAGCCCGCCGACGACATGTTCACTGCACTGGGAGCGCTCGTCGAAAGCGGCGAACTCACGCAGAGCGAGTTCACCCAGTGGATGTTCCTCATGATGGCGGCAGGATTCGAAACGACCCACACGGCCATCGGCCAGTCCATGCGGCTGTACCTCGAGGACCCCGAGGCGCATGAGGCGATGGACCGCGCCTTGCAGGAGGACAAGACCGACCGTGCGGTCGACGAGTTCATCCGGCTGAGCAGCCCGCCGATGCAGATGGCCCGGGCGGCCACACGAGACACCGAGTTCGCCGGCACGCAGATCCGCAAGGATGACGTGCTGGTCATGTACTTCGTGTCCGCGAACCGGGACGAGGCCGTCTTCAGCAACCCGGACCGCTTCGACCCGTGGCGCCCCGAGAAGGACACGCTCGCGTTCGGCAGCGGCGCCCACCGTTGCATCGGGCAGTACCTGGCGAAGCTCGAAGTGCAGGTTCTCTGGGAGGAGCTCGCAGCGTCCGGCCTCAAGCTCCGCCTCAACGGCGAGCCAAAGCGTGGGTGGTCGAATTTCATCAACCAGCTCATCGAACTGCCTGTCGCACGAGCATGATCGGGGCCCGTGCGCAGACGGCCGTCAGGCGTGCGTCGGATTGAGGGTCGAAGGGACGTCGCCGAGAGCAGCTTCCGACCAGCGCGAGAAGCCACGACAGAATCACGCCACGCCCGACGGCCGGGTTCGTCGCGAACGTGGCCGACGCCGCCGCGAAGAGATCCTCCTTGAGGCCGCGAACCAGTTCAGCACGCGGGGTCTGGACGCGGTGACCGTCGAGGACATCGCGACGGCGGTCGGCTGCAACAAGTCGCTCGTCTACTACTACTTCGGCAGCAAGGACGGCTTGCGGGAAGCCGTCATGAAGAAGCTGATCGATGTCAACCAGGAGATCTGGAACGAAGTTCGCTCCGAGAACTTCGCTGCCTGGGTGCGCGACATCACCGAATGGCCGAGGAATCACCCCAACATCCCCTGGCTGCGCCTTACAGCGCGGGAAGGACTCTCGGACACCGGGCGTGCGTTGCTCGAGGAGGAGCGCGCACGCGCCCTCGGTGTGAGCACCCGGATCGTCGTGCGTGCTCAGGGCAGCGGTGACGTCGACTCGGAGCTTGATCCCGAGCTCGTTGCGCTCCTCATCCTGTTCCTCACCACAGGCCCCGTCACCGCCCCCCAGATGGTGCGCATGCTCACCGGCGACACCCCGGACAGCGATCGCTTCCACGAGCGATACAGCGCGTTCATCGACACTCTCGTACAGCGACTGGCTCCGGGGCCGGCGACGTGACGATCCCCGTCAAGGACTCGTCTCGACCGCAGCCTCCTGACCTGCGAGGCGTCCGAACACCAGCGCACGCAGACTGGACGTTCCCGCCGGGTACGTGTCGCCATAGTAGAGCCCCACGATCTCGCCCGCGGCATACAGCCCCGGGATGGCCTCCCCCTCGTCGTCCAAGACGTGCGTCGTGTCATCGACCCTCAGCCCCTCGAAGGTGAAAGCGATCTGAGCGCCGACCGGGAGCGCCTCGAACGGCGGCTCGGTCAGCGGCTGCGCCCAGTTTGACTTCGCTGGAGAGATACCGGCCGTCCGCGTGCCGTCGAGTCGGCTGCCGTCAGGGGACGCGTCAACAGCCGCGGCGTTGTACTCCGCCACGGTTCGTCCCAGCACGGCGCTATCCATACCGAGTCGGTCGGCCAGCTCCGCGATCGAGTCGGCGATGATCACGGGCTGGTCCGTCTGCTGCAATGTCTCGAGCATCGGCGTGGCGGCCCGTACGGTCGCATCCGTGATGGCGAACGCGAGCCCACCTCTCGCGAGCACCGCCCTTGCGACCGAACCAGCCTGATACTCGAAGCTGTGCTCGGCTTCGTCGAGGAAGCGCCGACCGTCCAGGCCAACGAGGATTCCCCGCAGCCAGGTGCCGACGACCGGCGCGACCAGGTCGCTGCGCGGGTCAATCGGCACGAGGTGCGCCCCGTCCGGCTGGCCGGACCGGGCCGCCCCGATGGCGGTCGCGGCTGCGATGCCTGCTCCGGTGTTCATGCGGGCGCCCGCAGAGGTGGGTTCGAGCAGCTCGCCCCCGGGGATGCGCCGCGCGAGCTCATCGCGGTCGCCCTCGAACCCCCCGGAGGCGAGCACGACTGCGGTCGCCTCCATCACCATCTCGCGGTCACCGCTACGCACGCGGACCCCGGTGACACGACCGCCCGGCTCGCGTTCGAACCCGAGCAGCTCGACCTGGTAATAGAGCCGGGCGCCGAGGTTCGTCGCCCGCTCGGCGAAGGTGTCGACGAAGCCTCGGCCGCCGCGGGCCAGCGAGTGCCAGCGACCAACCGATCCACACACGACGACGTCGTCGCTGGGGCGGATGTCGACCCCGTTGGACTCGAGCCATGCGAGGGTCGCCGGCAGATGTACGGCGAAGTTTCGGAGATAGCCCTCGTTCGCCGCTGGCCCCGCGGTTGCCCGGACCAGCTGCGCGACGTCGTCCGGGAGGCTTCCGGTGTCCGTGAGCCGGAAGCTCTCGGTCGTCCAGCGTGTCGAACCACCCCGCTCGTCGACCTGCGCACGGTCGATCACCGCCACCCGCGGGGCCTCTCCGGACCACGACTCCAGAAAAGCAAGGGCGGCTGAGAGGCCGGCAAACCCCTGCCCGACGACCACGAGGTCCCACGGCCCGCGGAGGTCACCCCGGTCGTCGCTCATCCCGTTCCTCAGCTCGACAGCCCGAGCCAGACGGCCTTCTCCTCGGTGTAGGCGTCGAGCGCGTGTATGCCGGTCTCACGGCCGATACCGCTCGACTTCATGCCGCCGAAGGGCAGCTGAAGTGCGCCGACGCGCCACGTGTTGATCCAGATGACGCCCGCGTTCAACTGCGAGGACACGCGGTGCACTCGATTGACATCCTTCGTCCAGAATCCCGCGGTGAGGCCATAGGGGATGTCGTTGGCCAGGCGCACGGCGTCGGCGTCGTCGACGAACCGCATGGCTGCGCCGACGGGGCCGAAGACCTCCTCCTGTGCGAGGCGAGAGCGGTTGTCTACGTCGTCGTAGAGCGTGGGCTCGACGAACAGACCCGTCTCGAGTGCGCGAGTGCCGGTGACCCGGCGACCGCCGGTGACGAGGCGGTGTCCCTCGTCGTGCGAGATGTCGAAGTAGCCGAGCACCTTCGCGAGCTGCGGCCGGGAGGCCAGCGGACCGATCTCCGTCGTAGGGTCGAGCGGGTCGCCGATGCGGAGCTCGCCGAAGCGGCGACCGAGCTTCTCGATCACTTCGTCGTGGACGTCCGCGTGGATGAGCAGCCGGCTCCCTGCATTGCAGGCCTGGCCCGTAGCCGACGTGACTCCGGTGACCAGACCTTCGACCGCGCGGTCGATGTCCGCATCGGGGAACACGATCTGCGGTCCCTTCCCGCCGAGCTCGAGCGTGACGCGGGCGAACCGCTCCGCACCGGCGAGCGCGATGCTTCGACCCGTGGCGGACGAGCCGGTGAAGGCAAGCTTGTCGACGCCGGGGTGTTCGGCGAGCGCCTTGCCGGCCGGGCGTTCTCCGGTGACGACGTTGAACACCCCCGCGGGGAGGCCTGCTTCGAGGCCGAGCTCGGCCAGGCGCAGTGTCGAGATGGGGGTCACCTCGCTCGGCTTCACAACGATCGTGTTGCCGACGGCGATCGCGGGGAACAGCTTCCACGACAGGAGGACGAGCGGGTTGTTCCAGGGCGTTATGGCACCGACGACACCGATCGGCTGCCGCTTCGTCCAGGCGGTGTGGCCGGGGAGCGGCGAGTCAAAGGTCTCGCCGTGGAGGTTCGCGGCGAGGTTGGCGAAGAATGACGCGGTGGCTCCGGTGCCGTGTGCCGCCATCCGCATCTCGGTGATCGTCTTGCCGTTCTCGTGCACCTGGATGCGGCCGAGCTCCTCAGCGTGCTCTGTGATGAGCGCTGCCCACCGGAGCAGTACCTGGGTGCGCTGTCCCTGCGGCACCCACCGCCAGGTCTCGAACGCCTCGCGGGCGCTCCGGACCGCCTGGTCGACGTCGGCCTCACCAGCGGCAGCCACGTACCCCCACTCACGATTCTCGAACGGATCGATCACCGCAAACCTCGCTCCGTCTGCGGCCGGAACACGCTCCCCGTTGATGAGGAGGTCATAGTGTTGGTCGTCCGGGATCTCCGGGAATCGCGACGTATCGGTAACGGTCGTGATGCGCTGCTCGGTCATTTCGATGCCTTTCGGGGTTATGCGGTGACGACCGTAGAGGCCGTCTCACGGGAGCTCGTGAGACCCGCCCACCGGCCGAAGGTCATCGACCGGAGGCCGGAGGTTCCCGCTGGGTACTGCTCGTAGAAGATCCCAGCGATCTCGCCCGCGGCGTACAGGCCCGGGATCGGACGGCCGAAGACGTCCAGCACGTGCGTGTCGCCGTCGACGCGAAGGCCGCCGTACGTGAAGCAGATCTGGCCGGACACCGGCCAGGCGCGGAAGGGACCCTGCGTCAGCGGTGTGGCGAAGTTGGACTTCGGCGGGACGATGCCGGTCGTACCCAGGCCGTCGAGCAGGGCCGTGGGGTCGAAGCCGGCCTGGTCTGGCGTCGCGGCGTTGAACTCGTCGACGGTGCGGCGGAGGCGAGCGGGGTCGATGCCGAGCTTCTCGGCGAGCTCCTCGATCGAATCGGCCACCACCGGGTCGATGTCGGTCTGGCGCACGCTCGGGATGGGGACGAGGAACTTCGACTGCGGGTCGCTGACGATCGCGTACGCGAGGTTGCCCTGCGTGCGGAGGATCGTGTTGCCGACGGTGTCGAAATGGATCATCTGCACATCGGCGGCCTCGTCCATGAACCGGTCGCCATGCTGGTCGACCAGGATGCCCCACCAGTAGGCGCCGACCAGCGGCTCGATGTCGTCCGAACGCGGGTCGCACGGCTCGACGTGTGCGCCGTCGAACTGTCCGGCGGTGTCGGCACCGGCGTCCACCGCGATGCGAATCCCGTCGCCGCGGTTGTTGCGCGTGCCGGGCGACACCGTTCGCAGCTTGTAGGCCTCGGGGATGTAGCGGGTCAGCCACTCGGGGTTGCCCTCGAAGCCGCCGCTGGCCAGGATCACCGCCTGGGTGTCGACACGCACGGTGGCGCCTGAGGCGTCGCGCACGTCGATGCCGACGATTCGTCCGTCCGCGCCGCGCACGAGGCCGAGCGCGGTGGTGTCGTAGAAGATCTCTCCACCCGCCGCGCGGATCTGGTCCGGGAAGGCCTCCACGACGGACGCACCACCACCGTGGACACTCCACATGCCGTGGTAGTTGTCGAACGAGATGCCGTTGCCGCGAAGCCATTCGAGCGTCTCGGGAACGAGACGGTAGAACGCGTCGATGTATGCGTCATTCGCCAGCTGACCGGCGGTCTCCCGCACACGCTCGCCCCAGAACGGGATGAGCTCCTGCTCCGGCGTCAGGGAGAGGACCGCCGTGGTCCATCGGGTCGAACCGCCACGCTGCTCGAACGGGGCGCCCTCGAAGACGGCGACGCGTGCGGTGCGCCCCTCCTTCGCGGCGGCCTCAAGATGCGCCTTTGCGGCGGTCAGGCCGGCGAAACCGTGGCCGACGACCACCGCATCCCAGGGACCGCGGACATCGGGGGTGCTGGATTCGGACATGAGAGACTCCCTTGTCTCAATGGGGTGATGGAGATACTGGCGGATGGGGTGTATGGAAGCGGTCAGGAGTTGTCAGGGCCGTGCCAGTAGGCCTTCGGCTCCGTGTACTCCTCGAAGACGTCGAGCCCCATCTCGTGCCCGAGCCCGCTGACCTTGCGGCCGCCGAAGGGGACGTTGGGGCTGAAGGCGCGCCAGGTGTTGACCCAGACCACGCCGGTGTCGATCTGCCGCGAGACGCGCCGCGCCCGGTCCAGGTCTCGAGTCCAGAGGCCGCCGACCAGACCGAACTCGGTGTCGTTGGCGATCTCGACGGCCTCGTCCTCGGTGTCGAACACGATGACGGAACCAACCGGCCCGAAGATCTCCTCGCGTCGCAGCCGCGACGCGCGGTCCGGAGTCGCGTACAAGGACGGCTCGACGAACAAGCCGCCGGTGACGCCGGGAACATCGGTGCCGCAGCGGCCGCCCACGATGAGCGAGGTGTCGTCCTCGCCGTCGGCGATGTCGAAGTAGCCGGTCACCTTCTTGTACTGGGGACGTGAGGCGAGGGGTCCGACCTGGGTGGTGGGCTCCAGCGGGTCGCCGATCACGACGCGCGAGAGGAGCTTCTCGAGCCGGGCAAGCACCTCGTCGCGGACGCTGCTCTGGATCAGGATGCGCGAGCCGGCGTTGCAGGCCTGGCCGGTCCCGGCGATGATTCCGGTGAGCACGCCCTCGGCGGCGCGGTCGAGATCGGCGTCCTCGAAGACGATGTTGGCGCCCTTGCCGCCGAGCTCGAGGGTCGCCCGGATGAGACGGGGTGCGATCGCCTGTGCAATGGACCGGCCCGTCGCGGTCGACCCGGTGAACGCCACCTTGTCGATGCCGGGATGCTCGACCAGGGCTGCACCGGTGGCCCCGGCCCCGGTCACCACGTTGACGACGCCGGGCGGGAATCCGGCCTCCAGCGCGAGCTCGATCAACCGGATGGTGGACACCGGCGTCACCTCGGACGGCTTGACGACGATCGTGTTGCCGGACGCCAGCGCACCGAACAGCTTCCACTGGAGCAGGCCGAGCGGGTTGTTCCACGGGGCGATCGCGGCGACGACGCCGATCGGGACGCGCTCCGTCCACGCGGTGTGCCCCGGCATGATCGGTGTGACCGTCTCGCCGTGCAGTGCGAGCGCGTAGTTGGCGCAGAACTCGGCGCCCTGCGCAAGCGCCCCACCTACCATGTTCATCTCGGAGATCGTCTTGCCGTTCTCATGCACCTGCAGCCGCGCCAGCTCCGACGAGTGCTCGCGGATGAGCTGTGCCCAGCGTCGGAACAGCTCGAGTCGTGCGAAGGGCGACGTCGCGGACCACGCGGGGAAGGCCGCGCGCGCGGCGCGCACGGCGCGGTCGACGTCGGCGGCCCGGGCGACGGGGACGTAGCCCCACTCGGCGTCTTCGAACGGGTCGACGCAGCGGTAGGTCTGACCGTCTGCGGCCTGGACGTGCTCGCCGTCGATGATCATCCCGTAGCGCTGCTCGGGGTCGAACTCGGGAAAGCGGGTGGCAACCCGCGGGTCTGCAATCGTCATGGGACCGCCCTTGTCTTCACCACGAGCGTCGTCGCCCGGTGTGATGAGCAACGTACTCCCGCGACGGAACGGTCGTCAACCGTTTGGTTACTCCGCGGTTGGTTCTCCCCGTTCAGGAACGGCGGGGGCGCGCCGCGTGAACAGCCGCGTGATCATGTCGGCCCAGGCTGCCATCGTGTCCTCGGAATCCGAGGCTTCCGGCCCGAGGCAGAAGTCGATGAGCTGCGGGATCACGTACGGCGCGGTGCTTACTGCGTAGATGGTGGCGAGGGCGAATCGGGGGTCGATGTCCGTCGCGAGCTGACCTTCGCGCTGCAGGCGCATGATCGCCTGCACCTGTCGGTGGATCGATTCCTGGCGTTCGGGGGCAGAGATCACCGGCCGATCGCCGGCGAGGCCCTCCCAGGCGACCATGCGTGACCACGCGCGCCGCGCCGCCGGGTCACCGATCTGCCGCCGCATCAGCTCTCGGATGTCCGATGTGGCGTCGACCGAGTCGTGCATGTACGTCAGCATCTCGCCCAGCACTGCGGCGTAGATGCCGTCCTTGCTGTCGAAGTAGTGGTAGATCAGCTGCTTGTTCACGTTCGCGGCCTCAGCAATGCGGTTGATCCGGGCGCCGGAGAAGCCGTGCTCGGCGAACTCCTCCATGGCCGCGCGGAGGATCCGCTCCCTGGTTGTGAGGGCAAGTCGCGTGGTGGCTGGGTCGGTCATCGGCCAACGGTAGCCCACTTTGTGCGAGGGAAGGCCCTGTATCAACCAAACGGTTGACACTGAGCGTTGTCGTGCCTACCGTTCATGTCACCACCCACGCCGACTCCAACGACGCGACGGCATGGCCTCGTCAGAGGCAGGGTCGCGTCCAGTCGCCGTCCGACCCGAGAGGGATTCCCATGTCGCACTCCACCGACAGCGCCGTGACGCCGTACGACCAGCTCGTGCTCGTCGACGACCGCGGCGACTACGCCGTCCTCACGATCAACCGTCCCGAGAAACGCAACGCGATGAGCGTGGACTCGATGAAGCGGTTGCGCGAGGCACTCGTGGAAGTCGCCGACAAGAAGGTCGTCGTGCTCACCGGCACCGGTCCGTCGTTCTGCGCCGGCGTTGACCTCTCGGCGGAGAACACGGGCCGCATGGACGAGTACACCAAGTCCAACGGCACCCAGGTTCTGCACCCCTGGACCCAGGTGCAGGCCGACATCCGAGCGCACCGCGCCGTCTTCATCGCCGCGGTCAACGGATACGCTCTCGGTGGCGGGTCGACGCTCATCAACACGTGCGAGCTCGCCATCGCCGCCGAGTCCGCGCAGATCGCCATGCCGGAGCAGGGGTTCGGCAGCTGGCCGATGCAGGCGGGGCCGGCCTCGATCAAGCGGATAGCTCCCAAGCACGCCGCGGAGCTCATCTTCACCTCACGGCGTGCCGATGCGCAGACTGCCTTCCGGATGGCCCTGGTCAACCAGGTCGTGCCGGATGCCGAGCTGCTCGACGAGGCAATCGCGCTCGCCGAGCACATCGCCGCCTTCAACGCCTTCAGCCTCGACATCTCCAAGCGCGCGTACCACCGTGTGCAGTCGATGACGTGGGACGAGGCCCAGGACTACAGCAGCCTGATCGTCGGCAGCATCCGAGCGCAGGCCCCTGAGGCGGCGCAGGGCGTGACCAGGTTCCTCGCGGGCGAGCGCGGCCCCGGCCAGGGCCGCTGAGGCCGAGGGACACGTCTATGACCAATCGTGCACACGGGGACGCGAGCGTCCCCCGAAATTCGGCGCTGTTGCCCGGAACGCTCCGGGTGGTCGAGCTCGGCGAGTCCGTGTCGACCGCGATCTGCGGACGCCTCCTGCTCAAGCTGGGAGCGCAGGTCACGCAGGTAGCGGTTGCCGGGGAAGCGCACGTCCTCGACGAGAGCGGACCCTTCGTCGGCGATGGTGCGCAGCGCACCTCTACGCTGGGCCTCTGGCTTCGCGACGGCAAGACACGCGTCGACGTCGACCTGGACGACGCGACCGCGCGCGGGGACCTTCATGAGCGTTTGCGCTCCGCCGATGTGATCCTCGTGGCCGGCACCGCTGCCGAGTGGAGCGCACGCGGCTTCTCCGCCGATCGCCTCGAGGAGCTGGCGCCCACAGCGATCATCGGCCGCATCAGTCCCTGGGGCGAGAACGACGAGTCCGCGGGCCTCCCCTCCAGCGAGCTGGCACTTCAGGCGGCGAGCGGCTTCATGCGGCTCATCGGCGACCTGGACCACGAGCCGGTGCGGCTCGGCGGCCACCCGCTGCAGTCGATCGCGGCGCTGCTCACACTCGACGGCGTGATGATCGGTCTCTTCGCTCGCGAACGGACGGGTCAGGGCGCACGGTTCACGACCTCCGAGTTCGAGGCCGCGGCGCACGCCGAGTGGAAGATCGCCACGTTCTCGCAGGCAGGGCTCCGCCGGGAGCTCCGCGGTGAAGACAACGGTGCACTGGTTCTGCGCTGCCGGGACGGGCACTTCGCCGCCTTCTACGTCCCCCGGGACTGGGGCGTCATGAAAAAGATCATCGGCGACAGCCGGCTCGACGACGAGGCGTTCGACACCCCTCAGGGCCGGATCCAGAACCAGGCGCGGCTCGTCGCCCTGATCGAGGAGACGACCAGAACCATGTCGAAGAAGGACCTCTACCACGCCACTCAGGCCCACGGGATCCCCGCTGGGTACGTGGCCACCGTCACCGACCTCCTCGAATCGCCGCAGTACGTCTCGCGGGGCTTCTTCGAGCCGGTCGAGGTGCCGGGTGTGGGCGCCGGACTGCTCCCGGACGCATCGTGGCAGGTCTTCCGTCTCGAGGACGCCGTCGCATGAGCGGGATGCTGGACGGTCTGCGCATCGCGGACCTCACCATCGTGACGGCCGGGGCCGGAGCCACCCAGGTGCTGGCCGACTTCGGCGCCGAGGTGATCAAGATCGAGGGCGTCACCCGCCCCGACCTCTACCGCGGCGGCATGGGCGGCGACATCGGCGACGACGTCGCCTTTCCGCCGTTCCGCACTGCCAACCGCAACAAGCGCGCCATCGCCGTCGACCTCAAGACCCCTGACGGGCTGGAGGTCGTGCGGCGGATCGTCGCCACGAGCGACGTCGTCGCCGAGAACTTCCGCCGGGGCGTGGTCGAGCGCCTCGGCCTCGGGTTCCGCGACCTGGTCGCGGTCCGACCCGATATCGTGCTGGCCTCGATCTCGAGCCAGGGCGTGACCGGTCCGAGCAGCGACTTCACCTCGTTCGGCCTGACCCTGGACGCTCTCGGCGGCGTCATGTCGTACTCCGGGTACGACGGCGACAGCCCGATCTGGTCGAGCGCGCGCATCAACTACCCGGACCAGACGGCGAACTCGCTCGGACCGGCCCTCATCATCGCGGCCGTGCTGGCGTCTCGTCGTGACGGTCAGGCGCGCTGGCTCGACCTGTCCCAGCGTGAGACCGTCACCACCTTGATCGGTGACCAGGTGCTGCGCACCTCCCTGACCGGCCAGAATCCGGTGCCCACCGGCAACGGCACCCCCGACAGCATCGAGTGGCTGACGCCCAGCTCGGGGGACGACGCGTGGGTCGCGATCTCGCTGCGTTCTCCGGAGGAGCTCGAGCTGGTCGCATCCGTCGTCGGTGCCGACCTCTCCGGTGCCGGCGACGACGCGGCACGCGCCGCGCTGGTGAAAGCGACGGCCGAGCGGTGGTCGGCATCCCGCTCCGACGCGGATGCCTCCGCGAGACTGCGGGCGGCGGGCGTCATGGCGGTGCCGGTGCGCAGCGGCGAGCAGCTGCTCGATGATCCGTATCTGCGCTCGCGCGGGTGGTGGCAGGAGGTGCCCGCCCCGGGCGGCGGCACCGAACGCCAGCGTGGCTGGGCGGTCGCCTTCGACGAGGGCGGTCCGGACCGCATCCGTCGCAACGGTCCGCGGATCGGCGAGGACACGCTCGAGGTGCTCGGCGAACTCGGCTACGACACGGACGAGATCGCGTCGCTCGTCGAGCGGGCGGTCGTGTCGCACCCAGCGGACACAGGGCTGACGCAGCCGAAACCACGGACTTCAGAAGACTCAGAACAGGGAGAGAAATGACAGCGGACATCCGCGGCAAGGTCGCGATCGTCGGTGTCGGTCATTCCGACCAGGGCACGTTCCCCGGCAAGACAGCCGAGCAACTCTCGATCGAGGCCATCCAGGCGGCCTTGACCGACGCACAGCTCACCAAGGATCAGCTCGACGGGCTGATCACCTGCAAGTCGGTTCAGGGCAACAACGTCGACATCCAGGTGGGCCCGCTGTTCGGGCTGAGCCCGAAGTACGCGCAGACGCTCGACTACGGCACCTGCAACTACTCGCTGCACCTGGCGACCCAGGCGATTCTCTCCGGACTCGCCGAGACGGTCGTGCTCGTCTATGGCGCCAACGCCCGATCGGGCAAGTTCAACTTCTCGGCGGCGGCCCCGTCGCTGGAGAGCGCGTCCGGCTTCGTGCATGTCGCCGGTCCAGCGGCCCTCGCGCTGCAGCGCCACAAGGCGTTGTACGGGACCAAGGAGGAGGACTTCGGCTGGTTCGCCGTCTCCGAGCGGGAATGGGCGCAGCGCAATCCGCTCGCGATCTTCCAGGAGCCGATGACGATCGACGACTACCTGGCCAAGCCGTACCTGGTCGAGCCACTGCGTCGCGAGGACGTCACGATGATCTCGGACGGCGCGGTCGCGCTGATCGTGACCTCCGCGGAGCGGGCGAAGGACTACCCGAACAATCCGGTCTACGTGCTCGGCATCGCCGAGAACACCGAGGTCGCCGGCGATACCTTCGACGACTTCCTCATGCGCCCGAACATCAAGGGCACCGCGGCGGAGATCTGGAAGAACACCGGGTTCACGCCGTCCGACATCGACGTGCTGTACATCCAGAACCCCACGGCCGTCTGGAACCTCCAGATGGTCGAGGCCTACGGCTTCGCACCGGAAGGGGAGGGCGCGGCCTGGGCGGCCGAGGGGCACATCCGTCCCGGCGGCGACCTGCCGTTGAACACGAACGGCGGTCAGCTGTCGGAGAGCTACATGTGGGGCTGGCTGCACATGGTCGAGGCCGTGCGTCAGCTCCGCGGCACGGTCGAGCCCGACCGCCAGGTGCCCGGAGCGGAGCTGGCCCTGTACTGCTCGACGATGACCTTCCTCAAGAGCGCCGCATCGATCATCGGAGTGAACCCGTGAGTGACAACCCGAATCTGCCCGCCACCGACCTGCCGCTGACGGCCGGATTCTGGGAGGCGTCGAAGCGTCACGTCCTGACCGCTCAGAAGTGCCTGGACTGCGGTTACCTGCGCTACCCGGCCTTGGAGATCTGCCCCCGGTGCTGGTCGACCAACCAGGCCTGGACCGAGATCTCACCCAACGGCGTGCTGTGGAGCTACATCGTGTACCACCGTGCGCTCGATCCGAGCAAGAAGGACGAGATCCCCTACGTCGTGGGACGCGTGAAGACCGACGACGGTCCCGTGTTCACGGTGCGGCTCGACATCGCGCCGGAGGACGCGAAGGTGGACATGCGCGTCACCGCGACCTGGGACGACGCCAGCGACGAGGTCACCCTCGTGCGGTTCGCCGCCGCGTGAGGCGTCGATGACCGAGTCGACCGGGCCTGAGTGGCTGCGCCGTGCGCTCGCCGTTCGACCCGACGAGCGGACCGTCGACGTCGAGGGTGCGGCGGTGAGGTACCGCGCGTGGGGCCCTGTGGGCGCTCCTGGCGTGGTGCTCGTGCACGGAGGTCTGGCCCATGCCCGGTGGTGGGACCACATCGCCCCGCTCCTGGGCGGCTATCGCGTGCTCGCCCCCGACCTCACAGGGCACGGTGACAGCGCCTGGCGCCCCGAGTACGACACCGAGCAATGGGCGAGGGAACTCGCGACGGTGATCCGTGACGACGGGATCGAGCGTCCGATCGTCATCGGGCACAGCATGGGTGGCCTGCCCGCGGTGACTGCCGCCGTCGAGCTCGGCGACGCCCTTTCGGGTGTCGCGACCGTCGACGTCCGGTTCAACGACGGGGAGTGGCCGGGACGGGAGAAGCCCAGTGAGCGGTTCGCGACCCTCGAGGACGGGATCGCGCAGTTCGCCCCCGTGGCCTCCCGCGGGGGCCTCGAGGTGGACCCGGCTCTCCAGCGGCATGTCGCCGAAGCCTCACTCAGGTGGGACGGCGACGCCTGGCGCTGGAAGCGTGCGGACAGCTACGGCATCCGTCGTATCCCGTTGCGCCGCCTCCTGCCGGACCTGCGCGTGCCGCTCGCGATCGTGCGCACCGACCACGGGCTGGTCACGCCCGAGGCCGCGGCGGAGATGCGGCAGCTCACCCCGGCCCGTGCCGTTGTGACCACCGTGCCGGAGGCCGGCCACAATCCCATGCTCGAGCAGCCGCTGGCCTTCGTCGGAGTGCTCCGCGCGCTCCTCGACGGCTGGTGGTCGATGCAGGGCAGCACCCGTGACCGGTCGGGCGATCCCGGCCGTCCGACCATCGAATGAAGAGGTAACAGCCATGTCAGTGACGACTCAGCCCCTCGCTCACACCTTCCTGTCCGAGATGTGGGCGGCGCTCGGAGGTGACGCCTCCGTCGCCGAGCGGGTCACCTTCACCGGTGAGGGCTCGATGCCCGGTGCCTTCGCGCAGACCGATCTCGCCGCCGCCGCGTTCGGCGTTGCCGGCGCCGCCGTGAGCGAGCTGCTCGAGGCCGGCGGAGCGCCCGCATCCGCGGTAGAGGTCGACCGCGTGCTCAGCAGCGGATGGTTCCTGCTGCCCCCCGGACCGTCGCGCCTGCTGAACCCACCGCCGCCGCACCCGTTTCACATCCCTCCGTTCCACACGGAGATCGCGACCGCGGATGGGCGCTGGCTGCGGCTGCACGGCTTCCCGGCCAACCGTGAGCGCGTCGTCAAGGCACTCGGCGTGGAGGACGACATCGACGCCGTCGCAGCCGTCGTGCGCGAGCGCGCCGTCGACGAGATCGAGCAGGAGCTCGTGGACGTCGGGTGCGTCGTCGCGGCGAGCCGCACCCCTGACGAGTGGTTCGCGCATCCTGCCGGAGCGGCAGTGGATGCCGAACCCCTGGCCGCGGTGACCGAGTTCGCCGCGGAGGGAAGTGGTTGGCGACCCACGCCGGGCCGCCCGCTCTCGGGCATCAAGGTGCTCGATCTGACGCGCGTCGTCGCCGGCCCGACCGGCACCCGGTTTCTCGCCGCTCTCGGGGCCGAGGTGCTCCGGATCGATGCACCCGGTTCCGAGGAGTCGCGCCACATCCCGCTCGGCTACGACTTGCTGCTGGGCAAACGGTGGGCCTTCCTCGACCTGAAGACGCCGGAGGGTGTCGAGCAGTTCAGGCGCCTACTCGCCGAGGCGGACGTGCTCGTGCACGGCTATCGTCCGGGCGCGATCGACGGTTTCGTTCCGGAGGAGGAGCGCCGCCGACTCAACCCGGACCTCGTCGAGGTCGCCCTCCGTGCGTACGGCTGGGAGGGGCCCTGGAGCATGCGCCGTGGCTTCGACACCGTGGTGCAGTTCAGTGTCGGCCTGGCCAACGCGACGCAGGAATGGGCGCTCGCCGACCCGTCGCGTCGTGTGCCGCTCCAGGTCAACGGGCACGACGTCGACGCCTCGCGGCCACGCCACACCCCCGTGGAGGGCCTGGATCTCGCCACCGGGTATCAGATCGCGGCGGCCGCGATCCGCGGCCTGACCAAGCGTTTGCGGACCGGTGCGGGGTCGACGACCAAGTATTCGCTCGCGCGCACCGCGTCTCTGCTCATCAAGGCCGGGCCGAACCCCGCGGGCGGACCCGACATCCGGCTCCCGCTCGACGGGCCTTGGGAGGACCGCGTCTATGGCAGCCCGCTCGGCCCCGTGAAGCGGATGGTGTTCCCGATCGGGATCGAGCGCGCTCCTCTGTTCTGGGACAAGACCCCCGACCGGCCTGGGGCCGCTGCCCCCGTCTGGAACAGCTAGAGCGGTCGGCCGCCTCCGGCCCTGCCGCGGGAGCGGCGGACCCGGCGCGGAGACTCACAGAGCTGGTCTGGCTCTGCTACCGGAAGCCCGAGCAACAGTTCCGCGTTCGGCGGGGAGATCCGTCGCCCCACGGCCGATATCCAGGACCACCGCACCACCGCCCCTCATTCCGCGTCGAACGCGCTCCACGGTGGGTCGTCGCCGGCGGCCGGGGCGCCGTCGGCGGCGGTGGCTCGCACGCCGGCGAGCACGATCGCGCTCACCCGCTGCGCGTCGGCGCGGGTGAACGTGCGGGCACCGCGGCCGACGAAGAGCTGGACGGGCCCGGCGAGCATCGTGCCGAGAAAGGAGAGGTCTACCGCGGGCAGCTCTCCGCGCTCGACGGCGGTCTGCAGACGGGCCCGCAGGCTTGCCAGCCGCCGGTCGAACACCTCGTCGACGATGGCCCGAAGCTCGGGGTCCTCCCGCGCCGAGGCCACCACGGTCAGCAGCGCCCGGCCTTCCGGGCTCGCCGTCACGGTGGCGAGGGCCTCGAGGAAGTCGACGAGGTCGGTGTCGATGTCGCCCGAGTCGTGCAATGGCGCGGCGTCGGCACCGAAGGCGGCGAGCGCGTCGGCGACCAGCGTCGTGCGGTCGGGCCAGTTGCGGTAGACGCTGGTCTTGTTGACCCCGGCGAGCTCGGCGACCTGGTCGTAGCGCAGGCCGCCGATCCCGTCGCGGGCGATCAGCTCGGCGGCGGCCTGGAGAATCTTGCGCCGAACCCGTGCGGTGCGCCCGCCCGGACGGCGGGCCGGCTCTCGTTCGGGTCCGTCCTCAGCCACGGACGGCAGCCTACAGCGGCTGCGCCGCGCGCAGCCGGGTGTTGCGCGCCTCGATGGCCTCCCAGGTGGCCGGGACCACGAGGTCGACCCCGCCGCGAGCGAACTCCTGGGCCGCCGCCGCGTGGGGGCGCTGGCGCCGCTCGTAGGCGCTGAAGGCCGCCTCGAGGTTGTCGCCGTGGCGACCGAGCTCCTCGGCCAGCGCCCACGCCCCGAGCAGTGCCAGCGAGGTGCCGCGGCCGGCCATCGGGGTCGCGCAGTGCGCGGCGTCCCCGATCAGCACGACCCGCCCCTGGTGCCAGGTCGGCATGTGGATCTGGGCGATCGTGTCGAAGTAGAGCTCGGGGTCCCGCTGGGCCGCCTCGATCAGCTCGGGTACCTTCCAGTCCTCGACTCCCGCGAAGGCCTCGGTGAGGATGCGCTTCTGCGCGGCCAGGTCGTGGTGGTCGTAGTCGATCGGGTCGGACCGGAACTCGAAGAGAGCCAGCGCCTTGTCGCGGTAGCGCGCCACGCCGGCGAAGCGCCCCGGCAGGTTGAGGATCTCCGTCACGCGGACGTCACCGGGTGTCACTTGGCCGGGTGCATCCGCGATCGCGACGTACACCCCGAGGGGCTCGCTGAACTCCTTCTCGGGGCCGAACACCAGCCGGCGCACCGCCGAGTGCACCCCGTCGGCGCCGACGACGATGTCGTAGGCGGCCTCGCGGCCGGAGGCGAAGGTGACCGCCACCCGGTCCCCGTCGTCGTCCAGCGTCACGACGGACTCCTCGAAGCGCAGGTCGACCTGCTCGGGCAGGGCCTGCCGCAGGATGGTCATGAGGTCCTCGCGGGGGAGCTCGACGTCCTCCGGGGTGTCGTTGATCTCCTGCGTCACCAAGGGCGCGACGGGCGTGCCGGACCGGTCGACGAACATCGTCTGCTCGGTCATCGGGATCCGCTGTTCGTGCACCGCGTCCAGGATTCCCATGTCGCGCGCGGTGTCGAGCGCGTCGCCGCGCACATCGATCGGCGAGCCGTTCACGCGCAGATGGTTCGCCCGCTCCACGATCTCCACCGTGTGCCCTGCCTGCGCGAGGTCGATGCCCGCACACAGCCCAGCCGCTCCTGCACCACTGATCAGAACCTTCATCACGTCTCCTCGTTGGTCTGCGCCGGGCCAAGTCGGCACCGGCATCGCTACTATAGCAACAGTTCGTTGCTTTAACCCTGGACGAGAGGTCGGATCGAGGCTAGTTTTAAAGCAACAACAAGCCGCTTTAAGAAGGAGAGTCCTGTGCCCACTGCGCTGAAGACGGTAAGGATCGGCGAGATCGAGATCGCCTACGCGGAGTCCGGCGACGGTGAGCCGGTCATCCTGCTGCACGGCGGCGAAAGCACCCACATCCAGTACGACAGGTTCCGGCCCTTGCTCGGCGACGGCATCCGTGCGATCGCCTACGACCAGCGCGACTCCGGGGCGTCGGTCAATCCGCCCGACCCGTACGGCATCCCTGACCTGGCCGAGGACTGCGCTGCTCTCATCAGGGGACTCGGGTACGAACGAGCCCACATCTTCGGGTCCTCGTTCGGCGGCTTCATCGCCCTGCAGGTCGCGGTATCGGTGCCCGACGTCGTGCAGTCGCTGACCGTCGGCGCCACCTTCTCCGACGCCTCGGCCCTGCAAGCACCCGTGGCCTCCGAGATCGTCGAGCTGTCACCGTCGCAGCGCGACGCGCAGATGCTCGCCTTCGCCCTGTCCGAACGCGGGCAGGAGGACGACAGCATGGTGGCCGAGCTCCGGTCGATACTGGTCCAGCGCTCGCCCGAGGCAGATGCGCGGCGGCTGGCCGCGATCCCAGGCTTCGACGTCACCGAACGCCTGCCCGAGATCGCGGCGCCGACCCTGCTCATCTACGGCGAGGACGATCCCGCGGCCCGCCCCGAGACCGGACAGAAGATCGCCGACATGATCCCTGGAGCGAGGCTGGAGGTGATTCCGCGGGCGCGCCACGGAATCACGGTGGAGTTCGCACAAGAGACCGCCCGGCTGCTCCGCGATTTTGTGCTCGCTCACCCGTCACGGCCGGCGCGGTAGGAGTCCGAGGGCCCGCCCGAACCGGCACGCGACCCGACCATGCAAACGATCAAGCTCCACCGCCACCAGATCCATCAGCACGCACCATGGTCCACTACCGCAAGTGCCGTTGCAGTACCAGGTGGTCGCGACCGCGCTCTCGTCCGACGCCTACGACCGGTCAACCAAATGGTTGACCCTGACCCGGGTGCTCTTGTAGCGTCTAACACGGCTCGCCTGGGGCACACGTTCATCTGCAGCGAAGCAGAGTGGGCTTCCGATTGGGGATGCCCTGCTTCATCCGAGTCACTCATTCAAGGAGGAAGAAATGGCCGGATCGACAGTCATCGAAGATGTCATTCCTGACCTGAGCGACCCGCGGACGTTCGTCGACGCGGTCCCCTATGACGGGTTCCGTCTGCTTCGGGAGCGCGATGGCCTGTACTGGCAGCCAACCGAGACGTCGCCGGCGCGCGGCGGATACTGGGCCGTGACGCGCTTCGAGGACATCGTCGCCATCGAGAGGAACCACAGCGCCTTCACGTCAACGCACGGCGTCTCCTACCCCCTGATCTTCCCGTTCCCGGCCCCGGCGCCGATGAGCGACAACCTCATGTTCAACGACCCCCCGCGTCACACTGGCCTTCGCCGCTCGGCCGCGGCGGGATTCGGGCCGCGCGTCGTCGCGAACTTTGACCCGTGGATCCGGGAGATCGTCCGCGAAGTCATCGCCGACGTCGAGTCGCTGACGGAGTTCGACTACGTCGAGAAGTTCGCTCGGACCATTCCGGCCTATGTGATCGGCAGAGTGCTCGGCTGTCCCCGCCAAGATCGACAGCGCATTGTCGACTGGACGAACAGGCTTTTCGCGGCCGGCCAGCAGACCGAGGACGGCATGGCCGCCCAGATCGCGGCGGTCCAGCGCGTCCAGGAGGAGATCGAGGCGTACTGCGCCGACATGCAGGAGCGCAAGCGGAAGGAACCCGCGGATGACATGTTCACCGCGCTCGGCAGAATCGCGGATGCTGGCGGCATCACACAGCCGGAGTTCCTTCAGTGGACGCTCTTGATCCTGACAGCGGGTTTCGAGACGACGCACACGGCGATCGGCCAGTCGATGCGGATGATTCTCGAGAACGAGGACATCCGAGCTGCTACCGACCGAGCGGTTGACGAGGGGCTCAGCGGGAAGCTGGCGGACGAGTTCATCCGCCTCATCACCCCTGCAATGCAGATGGCTCGCCTGGCCACTCGCGACGTGGAGGTGGCGGGCACGCAGGTGCTTCAGGGCGACGCAGTCGTTCTCTACTTCGTCGCGGCCAATCGGGACCCGTCGGTCTTCGCCGAGCCCGACACCTTCAATCCGTGGCGGACGGAGACGGCAACCCTCGCCTTCGGCAGTGGGATTCATCGGTGCATCGGCTCATATCTCGCGAAGCTCGAGGTTCAGATCCTCTTCGAGGAGCTGCGCGCCGCCGGCATCCGCCTCCGCTCGAACGGCGCTCCGAAGCGTGGCTGGTCGAACTTCATCAACCAGCTCACCGAGCTGCCGGTCACGCGAGCATGAGTCTTCCGCTTCCAGGCTGTACTACGGAGACGTAGGTGCGATGCCGGCGGACGCTGAGCTGACGGCGCGCATCGCCTCGTCGAGTGCCGTGTCCAGTGGAATGTCGGTCGCCGTGGCTCGCGTGCTCGCCGCAGTCATACAGGCGAAGGCGGCAGCGACGACTGCCGCGGCGGCCGCATCCCGGTCCTGTCCGCTCACGGCGTCCTCCGGGAGCCGCGCGGCGACCAGCTCCGCGATCCGGGCCTGGACGCGCTCCATCCGCTCGAGGTACGCGGCGCGGAGGCTCTCCGTGCTGTTGACGATGCGGTCGATCTCCCGCATACGCTCGGGGGAGCCATCCTGCGCCGCGTACTCGATGACGTAGTCGAACATCCGCCGCAGCGAGACCCAGACGGGTTCGCGCGTCGGACGTGAGCCGAAACGTCCGGCCAGCTCATCGCCGAGCTGCTCGTACTTGCCGAGGACGAGTGCCTCCTTGCTCGGGAAATAGCGGAAGAACGTCCGTACCGACATGCCGACACCAGCAGCGATCTGCTCGACCGTCGTGGCCTCATACCCGTTCCGGACGAACAGTTCCTGAGCGACGGCGACGAGTTCGGCCTGCACTGCGCGGCGCTTGCGCTCCCGGAACGTCTCGATCGGCACGGCTGATGTCATCGTCCCACATTATCTCAACCGCGCGGTTGACATGGCATGTCACTACCGACATATGCTGTCCGTAGTCGAAAGGAGACGAAATGCCGAAGGCATGGTTCATCACAGGAGCGGGCCGAGGATTCGGCCGGGAGTTCACCAAGGCAGCGCTCGATCGCGGCGACCGCGTCGCGGCGACCGCCCGGAACACCGACGCCCTCGCCGACCTCCGCGAGCAGTACGGCGACGCGGTGCTGCCGCTGCAGCTCGACGTGACCGATCGGGACGCCGTGTTCCAGGCGGTGGCTGACGCCAAGGCCAAGCTCGGCGCACTCGACGTCGTCGTGAACAACGCCGGCTACGGCCTCTTCGGCCCGATCGAGGAGCTCACCGTCGAGCAGCTGCGCGACCAGTTCGAGGTCAACCTCTTCGGCGTGCTGCACGTGACCCAGGCCGTCCTCCCGATCCTGCGCGAGCAGGGCGCCGGACACATCGTCCAGATCTCCACGATCGGCGGCATCGCCGCCTTCCCGAACCTCGGCGGCTACCACGCCTCGAAGTGGGCTCTCGAAGGCCTTACGGAGTCGCTGGCGCAGGAGGTCGCCCCCTTCGGCATCAAGGTCACCCTCGTCGAGCCGGGCGGCTATGCCACCGACTGGAGCGGCAGCAGCGCCGTCCACACCACACCCCAGCCCCAGTACGACGGACTCCGCCAGGCCCTCGCCGAGCAGCAGCAGCACATCCCGGCGTCGTACATCGGCGACCCGGTCGCCGCCGGCCCCGCGCTCCTGAAGGTCGTCGACGCCGAGCAGCCGCCCCTGCGCGTCTTCTTCGGCACCGCCCCACTGCCGCTGGTCAGCGACCTGTACCAGCAGCGGCTCGCGACCTGGAACGAGTGGGGGCCGGTGTCCGCCGAGGCACAAGGACACCATGACTGACCGCACGATCGTCGTCACCGGTGCCTCGGACGGCATCGGCGCGGCAGCAGCTGAGCTCCTCGTCGAGGGCGGTGACACCGTCATCGTCGTCGGCCGCTCGCCGGAGAAGACCGCGGCCGTGGCCGGCCGGATCGGCGCCGACCATCTCGTCGCCGACTTCGCGCGCCTCGACGAGGTGCGCCGCCTCGCCGACGAGCTGCGGAAGCGCACCGCGCGTATCGACGTGCTCGCGAACAACGCCGGCGGCATCTTCGGCGACCGCACCCTCACCGAAGACGGCCACGAGCTGACCTTCCAGGTCAACCACCTTGCGCCATTCCTGCTCACGCACCTGCTGCTGGACCGGTTGCACGCGAGCGACGGGGTCGTCGTCAACACCTCGAGCGTGGGCTCCCACATCTTCGGGCGCATCGACCTCGACGACCTCGACAACGCCCGTGACTACACCCCGAACAAGGCCTACGGCGACGCGAAGCTCGCGAACATTCTCTTCACCAAGGGCCTGCACGCCCGCTACCACTCCGAAGGCATCAGCTCGGTCGCGCTGCACCCCGGCAACGTCGCGACGAACTTCGCCGCCGACACCACGAGCTTCATGCGATTCGTGTATCGCAGCCCGTTGCGGCGGCTCGCTCTCGTCAGCGCCGGTAAGGGTGGCGAGAACCTTGTCTGGGCGATCGACGGCACCCCGGGGACGACGTGGCGGTCCGGCCAGTACTACGAGAACCGCAAGCTGCCACGGCGGGTCAACCCGCAGCAGTACGACCACGCCCTCGTCGACTCGTTCTGGGACGCGAGCGCGAGGCTCGTCGGAGTAGCGCGCGAGGCCTGATCGTCAGTTCGCCGAACCCGGAGCCAGTCGCTGTACGAGAGTGTCGATGAACGCGCTGTATCGCTCGTGGAAGCGATCGCTGTCCGGGGTGTCGCCGGTGAGCATGCGCACCATCTGGGGGGCGGTGACGGGGCCTGTGGTGAGGAACAGGATGAGGAGCGCAACGAGCTCGGGATCAAGCTCCGAGTCAACTTCACCGGCGCCCTGAGCACGCACGACGACCCGGGTGCCTTCGCCGAGCGCGCGTGTGCGCTCTTCCTCGAGCAACACACGCCCGGTGTCCGAGAGTCCTTCCCGTGCTATGAGGCGCAGCCACGAAATGTTGGGGTTGTTCCGGGGCCATTCGGTGATATAGCGCGCCCAGTCCGCAAAGGTCTGGGAACGGAGTTCGGTCCAGATCTCCTGGATGATGTCCATCAGCTTCCGCATGACGGCGTCCCGCAAGCCGTCCTTGCTGCCGAAGTAGTAGTAGACGAGCGACTTGTTGCAGCCGACCGCCGTCGCGATGTCCTCGACGCGTACCGTATCGAGACCCCGCGTGCTGAACTGGTTCACGGCCTCAAGGAGGATCTCTTCGCGGCGGAGTCGGCCACGTTCACGATGAACCCGATCATCCGGTGTGGCGTCTTTTCGTGGCGTCGCGCGCTGCGTTGTCATGTCGATCCCACACCCTACACATGTAGGTGGCGCGGACCGGTCTCAGCGGCGCCAGCACGCTCTCATGGCAGCCAGTCCGGCAGCACCAGCAGCGCCCAGCTCGCGACCGGCGCCACGAGGATGAGGACGCCGGTGTAGCCGAGGAGCTTACGTTCGTAGACCTTCACGTCCACACCGTGCGAGTTCGCGAGGACCATCGCGCCGTAGGTCGAGAACGGGCTGACGTCGACGATCGTGGCGCAGATCGCGACCGCGGCAACGGTGCCGATGACGCTGACGTCGCCGCTCTGCAGGAAGGGGAGGACCAGCGGGACGAGGATCCCGATGATCCCCAGCGACGACGCCACCGAGGACACGGCCGCCGCGATGTAACACGTCAGCAGGACGGCCAGCAACGGGCTCCCGACCCGCGCCACCGTGTCCGCGACGAACTCGATCGTCCCGTTGGCCTGCAGCAGCCCGACGTACGTGAGCACGCCGCACACCAGCAGGAGCGTAGGCCACGCGACGAAGTTGATCGCCTGGCTACGTACGTCCCCCGACGACAGCAGGAGCAGGACGATCGCGATGATGAGCGCGGTGAACCCGAGGTCGGTCTGCAGTGCGGTCACCACGATGATGAACAGGACCAACGCGGCCATCGTGGCGATCTGCGGCAACGTCGGTCGGGGGATCGGCGACCGTTCCGACGTGACGGTGCCTGCGTCCGTACGCATCGAGATGCTGCTCCCGCCCTGGTGAACACTCGTGCCGCCGCCGGCGAGGTCTCCCTTGGCGTCGGTCCTCATCCCCGCCGAGCCCTCGGCCGGAGACGTGCTGGCCACGGCGGCTTCGTCGGACTCCTCGTCGAGCTCGTCCCGGCGTCGCAGGATGTCTGCTCCGCCGAACACCCGGAACCCCACCAACGACACCAACGTGTTGAACACGAGCACAAGGGCGTACAGCAGCCACGGCTGCTGTTGGAGCCCGAACCGCTCCATGAGGCCGTTCACGATGACGCCGTAGGGCGTGACCGGCGAGAACGCCCCCGCCTGGGCGCCGTGGACGACCATGAGTCCGATCAGGACCGGCCTCAGCTCGTACCGGACGATGAACTTCGCACCGATGCCCGCCAGCAACGGGACGGCGCCCGGGCCTAGCGTCGACATGAGAGCGCTGATCAGGAACAGGACCCATGGCAGGAACGCCACCCGGCCGCGCACTGCCTGGATGCAGACTCGCATGATCCAGTCCACCGTGCCGTTCATCTGCGCCACACCGAGCAGGAGCGTCGTTCCCACGATGATCACGAACAGATCGGTGGGGAAGAACGCGAGCAGCTCCTCGACCTCCAGACCGGCGAGAAGCGTGCCGACCAGGAACGTGGAGATGAGCGCGAGCGCGCCCAGGTTGATGCGCACGATCGTGCCGAGCGCAAAGAAGGCGACCAGCACGACGATCGACCACACTTCAGGCGCCATTGCCTGACCTCTCTGATTGGACGGTCCCAGCCGACCGCCGCGCCGACGCACGACGGATCGCGGGAGGACTCAGCAGAGACAACCATGAGGGTGCGGCGAGTGTCAACCGTTTGGTTACGTCCACCTCGCCGGCCTCGCTCCCGGCGGACAGCGACGCGGTCCGCGGCGAGAAGGTCGGGAGTAACCAAAGGGTTACCGCTGCGTGGTACCGTATCGTGGCGTGAGGATCACCAAGCGCCATCACGCCCATCTCACGGTCGACATCGACGGCCGCAGACTGGTCATCGACCCCGGCATGTTCTCCTCGACTGCGGCCGAGGGTGAGATCGAGGCCGTCGTCGTCACGCACGAGCACGCCGATCACTGGACGCACGAGCACCTGACCGCGATCAGGGCGCGGAATCCCGACGTGAAGATCTTCGGCACGCGCGCCCTCGCCGAGGCGGCACCCGACCTTCCCGTCGTGGTCATAGCGGCCGGCGACTCCGCCGACACTGGGCCCTTCGATCTTCGGTTCGTCGGCGGTGAGCACGCCGCCATCCATCCGACGTTCCCCGCGTCGACAAACGTGGGAGTCGTCGTGAACGGCGATCTCTACCACCCCGGCGACTCCTACACCGTGCCCGACCAGCCGTGCGCGACGGTCGCCGTCCCGATCGGCGGGCCCTGGCACAAGATCGCGGAGTCCATCGACTGGATCTCCCGACTCCGGCCGGCCAGGGCCTTCAACCTCCACGACGAGACGCTGTCGGAGGCTGGGCAACAGATGGCCAACGACATCATGGCAAGGGTGGTGGGTGCGGGCGGTGGCACGTACGCCGCCCTCGCGGTCGGCGAATCGATCGAGGTCTGACGGCGTTTCTGTCAGGACCGCCTCGACGCCGACTCGTGCTCACCGTTGGCGAGCGCGAGGAGCTGCTCCATCTGGTCGCGGGTGAATGCCCCGCCGCTCATGACGACGGCCTGCCCGAGCGGAATCGACGCCGCCATGCGCATAGTGTCGGTGCCGAGACCCTCGACCACGTCGCTGGCATCCTGCGGGGCGGAGAACATCTGCGCGACGAGTGGGCCGGCCACGGGGTGGTTCAGCATCTCGCCTACGGTGGAGCGCTCGGTGAGGGGAGCCACCTGGTCGTCTCCCGTCAGGGTCACGGATGCCGTGAGGCGGAGGTCGCGGCTCGACGCGCCGACGTGGAACTCGTAGGTGCCCGACTCGAGCGCCCATCGAGCCGCGGCCGTGTCCCAGTAGGCCAGGTCCGCACGGGGGATGACGACGCTGATGTGTCCCGACTCGCCCGGCTCCAGCTCCAGCGAGTCGAAGGCCTTGAGCTCGCGAGGCGCGCGCTGCACGCTCGACGTGGGAAGACCGACGTAGAACTGTGCGACCTCGCGCCCGGCGTGCGCCCCGGTGTTGGTGATCCGGACGGCCGCCGTCACGCCGTCCGGACTGGTCGACACCTCGAGATCGGAATACGCGAACGAGGTGTAGGAGAGCCCGTGACCGAACGGGAACGTGACGTCCATCTCGCGCGCGTCGTACCACCGGTAGCCGACGAAGATGCCCTCGCCGTAGACGACTCGCGAGTTCTCTCCGCGGAAGTTCAGGAACGTGGGCGTGTCCTGCAGCCGTTGAGGAACCGTCTCGGACAACCGGCCCGAGGGGTTGACGACGCCGTACAGGACGTCGGCGATCCCGCCCCCGCCCGCCTGGCCGAGCAGTCCGCCGGCGAGGATCGCGGATGCCGAGCGTGCAACGCGCTCGAGCAGGACGACGCCCCCGTTGCTGAGGACGACGGCGGTGCGCGGTTGCACGGCGGCGACGGCCTCGAGCAGCTCGAGCTGCGACTCCGGGATGTCGATGTCGGCCCGGTCGAAGCCCTCCGACTCCTCCCGCTCGCCGAGCCCGAGGAACAGCACGGCGACCTCGGCCTCGCGCGCGGTCTCGACCGCTTCGGCGCGCAGCCGGTCGGCATCCTTCGCGTCCTCCGAGAACCCGGCGGCGAAGGTCACCGTGCCATCGGTCGCCAGGTGACGGATCTCGTCGAGGGGCACATCGACGCGCGCGGCGTTGACGTGCGAGCTTCCGCCACCCTGGAAGCGGGGCTCGACGGCGAAGCTGCCGATGACGGCGACGCGCTGTCCGCTGCGCAATGGAAGGACGGCGTCGTCGTTCTTGGCCAGGACGATGCTGCGAGCGGCGGCTTCACGGGCGAGCCGGTGATGCGCGTCGAAGTCGATCGGCTCGCCGGGCGGGGTCGCCACGGCGCGCTCCGCGAGGCGAGCCACGTTGGCGGCGGCTGAGTCCAGGTGCTGCGGGTCGAGCGCGCCGTCGCGGACCGCCTCGGCGACCGCGGCCACGGCTTCCGGCCGCTCTCCGGGCATGGCCAGGTCCACACCGGCACGCACCGATCCGACCGGATCGAGGACGGCCCCCCAGTCGGAGACGACCAACCCGTCGAAGCCCCATTCGCCGCGCAGCAGGTCGGTGAGCAGCCAGCGGTTGACCGCGGCGTGGATGCCGTTGATGCGGTTGTAGGAGCACATGACCGTCCACGGCCGTCCCGCCGTGATGACGCGCTGGAAGCCCCGCAGGTGGATCTCGCGCAGTGGTCGGTCGGCGACGTCGGAGCTGGAGCGCATCCGGTCGTCCTCGGAGTCGTTGGCCACGAAGTGCTTCACCGACGCCCCGACGCCCTCACCCTGAAGGCCCTGCACCCACGACAGGCCCAGCTCGCCGGTGAGGTAGGGGTCCTCGGAGAAGTACTCGAAGTTGCGGCCGCCGCGGGGGTCGCGCTTGATGTTCACCCCGGGGCCGAGGAGGACGCCGACGCCGTAGGCGCGCGCTTCGCGCCCGAGTGCTGCCCCGACGGCGGTGGTGAGCTCGCGGTCCCATGCTTGCGACAGCCCGGCGGCCGGGGGAAAGCACGTCGCGGGCTCACTGCCGGCGACACCGAGGTTGTCGGCGGAACCGGCTTGGAACCGCACCCCGTGCGGACCGTCGGCCAGAGTGACGGCCGGGACGTCCGCGACCTGGCGACTCTGCGAGAACGACGCCCCGGTCGTGAGAGAAGCCTTCTGCTCGAGGGAGAGGGAGGAGATGTCGGTCATGGGCGCGCCTTCCGCGATGTCGGGGTTCTGTTAGGGGAGGAGGGGAGGTCGTGCGTGAGGGTGGCGAGCGTGTCGTCACGACCGGCGGGCAGGTCTGGGTCTTCCGCAAGACTCATTGCGACTCCTTCGTCTTTCCAACCACTAGCGCGCGCTACCCGACGATACGGCTCCCCGTGAGCGCGCGCAAGTAACGCCCAACGCGCACCGCGACCGCGGTTGGTGGACGCCCGTGGGTGTTTGACAAGCCCGCGATAGACGTCGCTGGCGTGAGGAGGAATGACGTCCTGAGCGCGCGAGTCGGTGTGCGCCCCGTGACTTGCCTGGACGGGCCGCACATCAGAACGTGTGCCCAGGCTCGGCAGCGTAGGTCAGGAATACCGCGACCTGAGCGTTCTCGATCCTGCCCGCGGTGCCGGTGTACTGCCGCTGCACCCCGACCGACCTGATGCCCTTCTTCAGATCGCCGGTCTCGTCGACCACGAGCACCGCACCCGGATCGGCCAGGTGCCCGAGTGCGTAGGAACGCACGTCGTCACGCGCCCCGTCGGCGTCCCAGACCGCCCGCCCGAGCAGGTGCTGCAGCCGGTGCGGAGAGTCGTGGCCAGTGGCCGCCCCACGTCCAGGCACCACCCCAAGTCAACGACCCAATCTACGGCTGTAGTACTAGGGCCGGGCCCACGCAGCGCTGCATCCAGCCCTCCGAACGCACGAAGCCCAGGTCAGAGAACTCTCTGACCTGGGCTTCCGCACTCGGAGCGGGCGACGGGAATCGAACCCGCGTAATTAGTTTGGAAGACTAAGGCTCTACCATTGAGCTACGCCCGCGCGCCCATGCTTCGCAACACGGTGCGGGCCATACCTTAGCAAACCTCGAGCCTCACGAAGGCTTCCGACGGCGTGACGCGCGCCGCCGTCGAGCAGCCAAAGGGTGGCCGGAAGGGCTCCTAGAAGCGCTGTCGGAAGGGCAGCACCCTCACCCCTTCACCGACCCCGAAGCCAGCCCCGCAACGTAGTACCGCTGCAGCGCCACGTACAGCACCACGCACGGGATCATCGCGATCACGGACCCGGCCGCGAGCAGCCCGAAGTTCACCTGCCCGTAGGCCCCCTGCTGCAGGTTCACCAGCGACACGGGCAGCGTGTACAGGCTCGAGTCGGTCAGGAACGTCAGCGCCCCGAGGAACTCCGTCCAGGACGCCAGGAACGCGTACAGCGCCGCGGTCGCCGTCCCCGGGACCACGAGCGGCCGTAGCACCGACACGAGGATCCGGAGCGTCCCGGCCCCGTCCACGTGTGCGGAGTCCTCCAGCTCGGCCGGCACCGCCGCGAAGGTGTTGCGCATGAGGAAGATGCCGAACGGCAGGTTCACCGTGGTGTAGAAGAGCACGAGGCCGAGCAGGCTGTCCGTGAGCCCCATGACGTTCATCTGCAGGTAGAGCGGCGTGAGGATCGCCTGGAACGGGACCATGAGCGTGACCAGCACGAGCCCGAACAGCAGCCCGCGACCCCGGAACGGGAACTTGGCGAACCCGTACCCGGCCAGCGTCGCGAGCACCGCGGTGAGCACGGCGGTGGAGACCGAGACGATCGCCGAGTTCAGGATGCCGCGCCACACCTCCGGCTGGTCGACCACCGCCTGGAAGTTGACCCAGGACAGGTCGAAGAACCGGTCGTCCGGGGCGGCGACGATCACGTCGCCCGGCTGCCCGGCCCGCACGAAGGCGACCGCCAGCGGCACCAGGAACACCAGGGCGGCGAGGGTGCCACCCACCACGTAGAGCGTCCGTTTGACCCGCGTGTCCCGCTCGGGTCCGGACGAGCGTGGCCCGGGCCCGGGGGCGGCAGCCCTGGCCGGACGGCGGACGGCGGCACCCCGTCGGGGCACCGAGGACTCGGTGACGGTGGCCATCTCAGCTCCTCTCCCGCAGCAGCCAGAACTGCGCGGCGGTGACCAGACCGGTGATGACGACCAGGACCAGCGACATCGCCGTCGCGGCCCCGAGCTGTAGCTGGACGAACGCCCGGCGGTAGATGGCCATGACGATCGTCGTCGTCTCGGAGCCCGGTCCGCCCTGGGTCAGGATGTAGAACTGCGTGAACGCGAGGAACGAGCCGATCACCGACAGGATCACCGTCATGGCGATGGTCCGGCGCAGCATCGGCACGGTGATCGAGAGCTCGCGCTGCCACCACGAGGCGCCGTCGATCTCCGCCGACTCGTAGACCTCGCGCGGGATGCCCTGCATCCCGGACATCAGCAGCACCATGGTCAGCCCCGACACGCCCCAGATGACCATGACGCACAGCAGCCCCGTGGCGAGCGGGCCCTCCACGAGCCACGCCGTCGTCCCGTCGGTGATGCCGAGAAAGCGCAGCACCACGTTGACCAGGCCGCTGTTCGGCTGCGCCTCCAGCAGCATGAGGAAGCTCAGCGTCGTCAGGCCGATGACGAACGGGACGAAGAAGATGGTGCGCAGCAGCGTGGCGCCCCGCCGGTTGGACCGCACCACCACCGCGAGCCCGTACCCGAGCAGCAGGATCGGCAGCGTGACGATCGCCGTGTACAGCAGGGTGTAGCCGATGGCGGCCCAGAACGTCGGGTCGGTCAGCACCGAGGCGTAGTTGGCGAGCCCGATGAACCGGTAGGAGCCGATGAGCGGGAAGTTCGTCAGCGAGATGTAGACCGCCACCACGAGCGGCACGAACACGAAGACGACGACGAGCGCGACGGCCGGCATGACGAGCGCCAGCCCGGTGCGTTCGGGATGCGTGAGGGTGCCGCGTCCGCGGTGCGGCGCAGGAGCGGCGCCCGGCCGGTCCTGAACGGTCGCCGCGCTCATGCCTGGGCCTGCCTCAGGATGCGGTCGTACGTGGTCTGGGCCTCGTCCATCGCTGCCTCGACCTCCCCGTCGAAGACGGCAGAGCGGAACATGCGCAGCCACGGTCCGTCCTGCTGGTTGTAGATCAGGTTGTAGGCGAGAGTGGTCGGCGCGTACCCGACGTCGAGCGACTCGAGCGGCGGCACCACGAACGGGTGGTCCGCCGCGAACTCCGGCGTGACGACGTCGGACCGGACGGGGGAGTAGAAGCCCTCCGGCATCCGCGTCTGCTGCTCCACGGAGACGGCGAACCGCATGAACTCCCAGGCGGCCGAGGGGTTGGGCGCGCCGTTGAGCAGGCACAGGTTGTCCCCGCCGTCGAAGAAGGCCCGCCCGCCGTCCGGCCCGGGCAGCAGGACTACCTGCGAACGGGCCAGGAGCTCCGGATCGGCGTTCGGCACCACGACGCCGTACCCGGCGGGGAACATGCCGAGGCGTCCGGCCGTGTAGTCGGCCGACCAGCGGGAGGCGTCGTCGGCGAAGCTGCCCGGCGGCACCAGGCCCTCCGCCCACAGCGTGCGCTCCAGCTCCAGCGTGCGGCGCAGCGGCTCGTTGCCGACGACGTCGCCCCGCTGGCCGCCGACCTCGCCGGCGATGAGGTCGCGGTCGGCCGCCCACACGTGGGGCTGGACGGTGAAGCCGAGCGCGCCGGAGGCGTTGCCGGGGAACGACCAGCCGTAGACGTCGTCGCCCAGCGCGGTGATCGCCCGGGCCGCCTCGAGGATCCCGTCGAAGTCCGCCGTGTGCTCCTCGACGGACAGCCCCGCGCGCTCGAACAGCTCGGTGTTGCAGAACAGGACGGAGAAGTCCCCGATGAACGGCAGGCCGTAGTGCCGACCGTCCTTGGTGCTCAGCGCGACGTGGCCCGGGCTCAGCGCGTCCCCGATCCCGAGCTCCTCGATGAGCGGCGTGAGGTCGGTGAACGCGTCGCGGTAGGCGAACAGGGTCGAGTAGATGTCGTCGATGTCGACGACGTCGGGCACCCGCCCGCCGCGGATCGCGGTGGCGAGCTTGGTCACGTACTGCCCGTTCTGGATGGGGGTGAGCTGCACCCGGATCCGGTTCTGGGCCTGGTGGAACGCGTCCACCACAGCCTGCGTGCCGTTCACCGTGTCCGACCGGCACCACAGGTTCAGCGTGCCGCTCGCGTTCTCGCCGAAGCCCGGGGCCTCGACGTTCGCCGGCCGGAGTGTGCCGCCGCAGCCGGCCAGCACGGCCGACGCCGTCGCCGCACCGGCCAGCGTGAGGAGCTGGCGTCTGGTGAGCTCCATCGCTCTCCTTCCTTACGCATCGTCGCGTGGGGTGGGCCGGAGCCCGGTGGCCGGACCGGCCGGGAGTCCCGGCCGGTCCGGCGGTGTGGGTCAGCGGGTAGGCACCCAGACCCGCATCGGCTGCGGGCCGCGGTTGGCCCAGGCGTAGTAGGGGATGGCGGTCAGCGTCACCTCGCGCACCGGCTCCTTGTCCGACGGCGTGTGGTCCGGCGCGGCGGTCGTCGCGTACGGCGTCGTCGCGTCGGGGTCGGGCGCGGGGCCGACGGCGCCGCCCGCCTGCACCACGGTCACGCCGCCCAGCAGGCCCGGGCGGAACTCGGCGGACATCGGCGCCGCGACGTCGATCCGCAGGTCGTCGACGACGGCGCCGTCCGCCTGGTCGGGCTGTTCGAGGGCGTAGACGAGGGGGCCGCGCTCGATCGCGACGCTGCCGCGGACGGCGTCGACGCGCGGGTCGGCCACGGTGAGGCGCGGCGTGAGGGGCAGGTCGAGCACCACCGTGTCGCCGACGGCGAACCGGCGGGTCACCCGCGCATAGGTGCCGGCGGCCACGGGCTCGCCGTCGAGCGTGGCGCCGTCGGCCCAGGCGGGGACGCGCAGGGCGAGCGTCACCTCGCCGTCGGGGGTCTCCTGGACGTGCAGCGCCACGCGGCCCTCGTCCGGGTAGCGGGTGTCGACGCGCAGCCGCAGCACGCCGTCGGCCAGCGGGGCGGTGACCGTGCCCGGCGCGTACTGGTGGAGCTGCAGGCCGAAGGCGTCGGTGGTGGCCAGGTAGCCGGTGAGGCTAGAGACCGTGCGCATGATGTTCGGCGGGCAGCACGCGCAGTCGAACCAGCTCCGGCGGCCGTGCGCGGGGCTGCGGTTCTCCTCCGGACGCGCGCCGCTGCGGAGCTGCAGCGGGTTCACGTAGAAGTACTCGGTGCCGCCGAGCGACACCCCGGCCAGGAACCCGTTCAGCAGCATGCGCTCGATCTGGTCGGCGTACCGGGCCTCGCCCGTGGCCAGCAGCAGGCGCCACGCCCACTGTACGCCGCCGATCGCCGCGCACGTCTCGGCGTACCCGCGGTCGGTCGGCAGCTCGAACGGGTCGCCGAACGACTCGCCCTCCCAGCGTGCCCCGAGCCCGCCGGTCAGGTACTGCTTCTCGCGCTCCATCGAGCGGTACTGCGTCTCCAGCGCGGCGAGCAGCTCGGCGTCGCCGGTCTCGACGGCGACGTCGGCCGCGCCCGCGCCCAGGTACACGGCCCGGACGGCGTGGCCCTCGACCGTGGTGGCGCTGCGCACCGGCACGCGGTCGGAGAAGTAGGTCGGCGCCTTGCCGTGGCCCTCGATGATCCCGGTGCCGCGCGCCTCGACGAACCAGCTCGCCAGGTCCAGGTAGGCCCGCGTGCCCGTCTCCCGGTACAGCTCGACGAGGCCCATCTCGACCACGGGGTGGCCGTCGACCTCGCGGAGCTGACCCTCGCCGTCGCCGAAGGTGGCGACGAGGTGGTCGGCCAGGCGGACGGCGACCTCCAGGAGCTCCCGGTGGCCGGTCCCGCGCGCCTGGGCGACCGCCGCCTGGAACAGGTGCCCCGCGCAGTACAGCTCGTGGCTCCAGGGCAGGTCGCTGTAGCGGGGCACGTTCCGGAGCATCGGCACCGAGTCGAGGTAGCCGTCGTCGGCCTGCGCGGCGGCGAGCAGGGCGGTGACGCGGAGCTGGTCGGCGAGGAGCTGCTCGTCCGGCTCGCGGGCGTACTCCCAGGCGGCGGCCTCCAGCCACTTGTGCACGTCGGAGTCCGCGAAGATCGGGCCGATCGCCTCGCCGTCCGCCATGCCCGCCGCGATCTCCAGGTTGCGCAGGTTCCCGGCCTTCTCGAGCTGTTCGAGGCCCTCGGGGATCGCTGCCGACCGGTTGACGTCGGCGGTGCGGCGCCACAGGCCCCCGTCCACCGTCACCCGTCCGGGGGCGAGCGGGCGCAGGAGCACCCGGGCGTCGTCGGTGGGTTCGGCCGGGCCGCGCGTCGCGCCGGTGGGCGTCGGAGTCGTCATCGATCTCTCCCTCGGGACGGAAACAAGGAATCCGATTTCCTGATCGTAGGGAGTCGGCGACGGCGACGTCAAAGGTCTGGGGCGAATCTGCCGGAAACTGGGGTGTGAACTGCGCTGTGGGTCGTGCGAAGAGGTACGATGACGCTTCGCTCGGCGGGTGCGGAGGTGTGCTCGGGCGGCCTGGGCGGAAAGTGTGCCGAGGAAACTACGGGCCGCGGAAGTTGTGCGGTGGGCGGCTTTGGCGGAAGCAGGTCGAGGAAGTTGCGCCGGGCCGGGAGCGGCGCGGCGCGCAAGCGACAGTGCGGCAGCCGTGCGAGGCGGGGTGGCACGGAGGCCGTGCGGGAGCGGTGCGGTGATCGTGTGGCAGGAAAGCGGTGCGGCGGACGGTGCGGCGGACAAGGAACGGGAAGGTCGGTGCGCGATGGAGCGGGGACAGGTGGTGCGGATCACGGACGTGGCCGCCCTGGCGGGTGTCGCGCCGAGCACGGTGTCCAAGGCGCTCAACAACACCGGCTCCCTGCGGGAGAGCACCCGCGCGCGGGTGCGGGAGGCGGCGGACCGGCTCGGCTTCGTGCCCGACGCCACGGCGCGGTCCCTGTCGGCGCGGCGCAGCTTCACGGTGGGCCTGCTGAGCACGGACTCCGCCGGCCGGTTCTCGCTACCCGTGGTGCTCGGCGCGGAGAACGCGCTGGTCGGCGGCCGGCTGTCGGCGCTGCTCGCCACCGCACGCCACGACCCCGTGCGCGAGCAGCACCACGTGCGCGCCCTCGTGGCCCGGCGGGTGGACGGGATCATCGTCACCGGCCGCACCACCGAGCCCCGCGAGCCGATTCGGGTGCCGGTGCCGGTGGTGTACGCGTTCGCGCCGTCCGCCGACGCCGAGGACGCTTCGGTGGTGCCCGACGACGCCGCCGGCATCGGGCTCCTCGTCGAGCATCTCGTCGGCCTCGGCCGACGTCGGATCGCCTACGTGGGCGGGCGCGCCGAACAGGCGGCGTCCCAGGTGCGGCACGACGCGCTCGTCGCGGAGCTGGCCGCCCGCGGCCTGGAGCTGGTCGGCCCCGCGCGGTTCGGGGACTGGTCGGAACAGTGGGGACGGCGCGCCGTCGACCTGATCCTCTCTGGTGCCGCGGTCGCGGGGGCCCGTCGAGATCTGGTGTCTGCGCCGAGATCTGGTGATGCGTCACCAGATCTCGACAGCGAGCACCAGATCTCGACGGCGGTCGGTGATAGGGCCGGCCGGTTGGGGGTTGATGCGATTGTGTTTGCGTCCGATCAGTTGGCGCGCGGCGGGTGTGACCGGCTTCGGGAGCTTGGGCTGCGGGTGCCCGACGACGTCGCCGTGACCGGCTACGACGACTGGGAGGTCATGTCCCTGGCGAGCCGTCCGCCGCTGACCACCGTCGACATGCGGCTCGAGCGCCTCGGCCAGCGCGCCGCCGAGCTCCTGATCGCGGCCATCGAGGGCAACCCGGCCCACGGCGTCGAGCGCCTCGCGCCCCGGCTCGTCGTCCGAGCCTCGACGCTCGGCGATGCCTGACGCGCCGGGCCTGGGGTTCGGGCTCGACGGGGAAAGGTGCCTCGCGGGGCTGCGTTGCGCTCAGTCGACAACGTCAACTCTCAGCAACACAGCCTCGCGAGGCACTTTTCCCGGCACCGGGGAACCGCCGCTCTGTCAGAAGCCCGGGTTGCCGCCCAACCGGTTGAGCACGAAGCCTACGTCGCCTCCACGGGGAAAGTGCCTCGCGGACCTGCGTTGCGCTCAGTCGACAACGTCAACTCTCAGCAACACAGCCTCGCGAGGCACTTTTCCCCGGCACCGAGGAGCCGGCGTTCCGTCAGAAGCCCGAGTTCCCGCCCAACCGGTTGAGCACGAAGCCCATGTCGTTGAGCAGTCCCGCCGTCCCCGAGCCCGACACCGTCGTGTTCGCGAACGTCGCGCTCCCCGTCGCGTGGAGCTCGATGCCGTAGGTGCCCGAACCCGTGACGGAGACCCGGTCGAAGCTCACCTGCTGGATCGACTTCTGCCACGACATGAGCACGCCCGCGTAGGTGCTGTCCTGGATGGTCAGGTCCCGCACCACGATCGGGGCGTCGATGGCGTGCACGTCGGCGTAGATCCACAGCGCGCCCAGCTCGGCGGGCCAGTTGGGCTCCCGGCTGCCGGTCCGCGTCAGGGTGTTGCGGGCCACGGTGGTGGTGCCGGTGAACGGCACCCCGAAGCGGGTGCTGACCGCGATGCCCGCTGCCGCGTTGACGGTGTCGGCCACGAGGTTGTCCTCGACCCGGTTGCCGCCCCCGCCGCCGTAGACCGCCAGGCCGTTGGCCAGCGCCGGGGCCTGGACCGTGTTGAACGAGAACACGCAGCCGCTCACGGCCGCGCCGTCCGACCACATCGCCAGCGAGTCGTCGCCGGTGTTGCGGAACGTCGACTGTGTCACCTGGGAGTTGGTCACGCCCGAGCGGAAGTTCACGCCGTCGGCATAGGTGTCGCGGACGCGCAGGCCGACGGCGAGCACGTCGCGGGAGCCTGGGCGCACCCAGAGCCCCACCTTGGTGTGCTGCATCCAGACGTTCTGCAGCAGCGTCTCGCCCGTGAAGTCGCCCTCGATCGCGGCCTGCCCGTTGGCGTCGTCGCGTACGGTGGCCGAGCCGAAGATCGCGACGTCGGCGATGGTCACGCCGCCGCCGGTCCCGTAGAAGCCGCCGACCCGGCCCGTGCCCACGAGCACCGAGTGCCAGGGGCCCGCGCCGAGCACGGACACGCCGGACACCCGGATCGCGTCGGACACGTGGAAGGTCCCGGCCGGGATCCAGACGGGGACCCCCGCGGCCTTGGCCGCCGCCACCGCCGCGGTGACGGCGGCCGTGTCGTCGCCGCCACCCGCGGTGGCGCCGTGCGCCGTGATCGACACCGCGCCGGCGGGCGCCGTGAGCGGCGCCGCGACCCGCTCGGCCTCCACCAGGTCGACGTCGACGTGCGACACCGCGCCGGAGTCCTTCTGGAGCCGCAGGACCGTCCCGGCCGGCTGCTCCGGGATCTCGAACCGCACCTCGTCGTAGAACCGGTGGGCGCCGCCGAGCGCCGGGTCGTTGTGGAACGGGTAGTCGCCGTACTGCCAGGCGTGGGCCGAGCTCAGCGTGACGTCCCTGAGCTTGGTCCCGTTCGCGTAGACCGCCAGCGGCGTGCTCTGCCCGGCCCCGGTCGCATCGTCCGGGATCGAGTACCGCACCACGATCCCGCTCGCCGGGGCGGTCAGCGTGACGTCCACGCGCTCGCCCACGGCGTCCAGCCGGACCGCGCTGCGGCCGCTGGACTCCGCCTGGACCGTCCCGTACGTGCGCGACGGCGCCAGCCTCGTCCCGGTCGTCGCTCCCGCCTCGGCCTCGTACTGGGTGTACGACGTCGACGCGCCTCGCGCCGCCAGATCCGTCTCGCCGGACACCGCCACGCTGTCCACGAGCACGTCGGCGCCCGCGCTCGCGGCCCGCAGGCCCACGGTGTTGATGCCGGCGCGGACCGGGACGCTCGCCGTCACCGCGCGCCAGCCGCTGCCCGCCGCGAAGGCCACCTGACCGGTGACCCGGCCGTTGACCAGCAGGTCGAGCGTGCGGGCGCCGCCCGGCGTCGCGAACCGGACCGTCGTGGTCGCCGTGCTGGCCGACGCCGCCCGGACCGTGCGCAGCACCCGTGCCCCGGCGGCCGTGAGACCCCCGACGTAGCCCGTTCCCGTGAACCCGCCGGTGGCGCTCGCGACAGCCGCGCCGCCGGAGTGGTAGGCGTTCTCCGCCTCGCCCGGCCCGGCGGGCTGCGGCGGGACGTTCGCGGTGACGTCGAGCCGGTCGAGGTTGGCGTTGCCGTTGTCGCCGGCGGCGTAGGCGACCCGCAGGTCGTGGTCACCCGCGGCCAGGGTCGCCGTGTGCGTCACGGTGGCCCACGTGTCCCAGCCCGCGGTCGCGGGCAGGGAGAGCTGCGTCAGCCGGGTGCCGCCGTCGTACAGCGAGAGCGTGCGCGGCGTGCCCGTGCCGTTCGCGTACCGGAGGGTCAGGTCCTTCGCGCCCGCGGCGGTGACCCGCACCTTGAACGTGACCGACGCCGAGCCGGCGTTGCCGTCGGTGAACCCGCCCACGAACCCGGCGCCGGAGTACCCCGTGTGGTCCGTGGCGACCACCGCCCCGCCGGTGAGCGTGGCGGCCTCCGCCTCGAACGCCGGGCCGGGGCCGTAGTCGGCGCCGCCCGACCCGCCGGCGTCGGCGAGGTCCAGGCTGTCGAGGTTGACGTTGCCGGAGTCGGCGCTGCCGAACCGGTAGGCGATCGAGTGGCCGCCGGCGCCGAGCGTGACCGTGCTGGTCTGGGTCGCCCAGGTGCTCCAGCCCGCCGTCGGCGGGAGGGTGACCTGCTGGGCCGCGCCGTCCACCAGGAGGGTGAGGGTCTTGGCCGAACCCGTGCCGTTGGCGTAGCGCAGGGCCAGCGTGTGCGGGCCGGACGCCGCCGCGGTGACCGTGAACGTGGTGGTGGCGGTGCCCTTGTTGCCGTCGGTGTACCCGGCGACGAAGCCGGAGCCCGTGTAGCCGGCGTGCTCGGCGTCCACCACGGCACCGCCTGAGAGGGCGGCCTGCTCGGCCTGGTAGCGGGTGGTCGCGGCGTCGGCGGGCAGCGCGCCGGCGACGAGGGTGGTGCCGACGACGGCGAGGGCCGCCAGCAGGGCGAGGCGTCTGCGCCCGCCTGAGGACGTACGGGTGTCGGACGATGTTCTGCGCGGCATGAGATCTCCTTTGACCGGGATGCGCACCGTTCACCGCGGGCCGGACGGGCCGGGACCAGGAAGGTTTAGCGGTAAACTTGGAAGACCGTACGGGGCCGCCGACCGCCCGGTCAAGACCCGCCGTCGCGGGCGACCTTAGGATGCGGCGGGAGACGGGCGCCGACGGGGAGGTTCGCGTGACCACACGACTCAGCGACATCGCGGACGAGGCCGGCGTGAGCGTGATGACGGTCTCCAACGTGATGAACGGCAAGCGTGCCAGGGTCTCGCCCGCGACGATCGAGCGTGTGCTCGCGATAGCGGCCCGGCTCGGCTACGTGCCCAACATCCCCGCCCGCAGCCTCGCCGCGCACAGCTCGCACATCGTCGCGGCGCTCGTGCCGGTGGGGGAGAACAACAGCCTGCTGGTCAGCCCGCACACGGTCGCCGTCGTCGGCGGCATGGAGACGCACCTGCGCCACCGCGGCTACCACGTGCTGCTGCGCGGCATCGAGCACGAGGACCAGGTGGCGCAGACGGTCCGCGGCTGGTCGCTCGACGGCGTGGTCCTCGTCGAGTTCCCCGACGCGCAGGTCGACCGGCTGCAGCTCGGCCCCGTGCCGCTCGTCGCGATCGACAGCTACTCCGCCAACCCGCTGGCCATCGGCGTGCGCAGCGACGACCGCAAGGGCGGCTGGCTCGCCGGCACGCACCTGGCCGAGGCGGGGCACCGCCGGGTCCTGTTCGCGGGCCCGCCCTACCAGGGCATGGGCGTGGTCGGGCAGCGCTGGGCCGGCTTCCGCGCGGCGTGCGCGGACGGGGGGATCGACCCGCACGACGTCGTGGCCGAGGAGGTGCTCACGACGTTCGAGGACGGCCGCAGGCTGGGCCTGCGCCTGCGCCGCGACCACCCCGAGGTGACGGCGGTGTTCGCGACCGCCGACCACCTCGCCGTCGGCATCATGGCGGGGGTCGTCGAGTCGGGCGGGTCGGTGCCCGGCGACGTGTCGGTCATCGGGTTCGACGGCCTCGACTTCGCCGCGTACACGACCCCCGGCCTGACCACCGTCGCGCAGAACATGCCCGCCAAGGTCGCCGAGGCGTCACGCATCATCCTCGACGAGATCGAGCACGGCCAGGGTCCGCGCGAGCCGGTCGCGCTCGACGTGCGCCTCGTCGAGCGTGGATCGGTCGGCCCGCCCCGCGCCCGGTCCTGACCCAGCGGGGCGCGCGTGCCCTGACCAGGCACGACACGCTGACACCTGCCCATCATTGCGTTGACACCACAATGGTGTCAGAATGGCGTCATGGACCTCACGCACTACGTCGACGACCTCCAGAACCGCCTGGCCACCGTGGCCGACGCCGCGGGCGAGGACGCGCGGCAGCTCGCCCAGCGCCTGACCGCGCCGCTCGACGCCGCCGTGCGCCTCGTCCTGCTCGACGCGCTCTCGGCGGCGGCCGGCGAGATCTCCGCAGAGCTCGCGCCCGGTTCGGTCGACGTGCGCCTGCGCGGCGGCGACCCGGAGTTCGTCGTCGCCGCGCCCGCCGCCGTCGAGCCGACGGCGACCACCGCGCTCTCGCCGTCGTCCGCGCCGCAGCCCGTGCCGCCGGTGGCCGACGCCGATGCGGGGGCCACCACCCGGACCACCCTGCGCCTGCCCGACCACCTCAAGACGCAGGCCGAGGCCGCCGCCGCCCGCGAAGGCGTCTCGGTCAACACCTGGCTCGTGCGCGCGGTCGCGGCAGCGCTCGACCAGCCCGCCGGCGGGGCTTCCCCGCAGACCGGCCCCGTGCAGGGGCCCATCAACCGCCTCACCGGCTGGGTGCGCTGACCGCGCCCGCCGCCACCGCGCACCTTTTCGCCATTACCAGGAGACTCCCATGCCTACTTTCGCCGCACCCACCCCCGTCCCGGTCGTCATCGACGTGCCCTTCGGCAACCTGCGCGTGATCGCGGGGGAGCGGGACGACGTCGTCGTCACCGTCCTGCCCGCCGACCCGAACAAGTCGGGCGCCGTGCGCGCCGCCGAGGAGACGCGCGTCGCCCGGGACGGCGACGCCGTCACGATCATCTACCCGGCCGCCTGGCGGCAGTACGTCCTGCCCTTCTCGGCCGGTGGCGCGATCGTCACCATCGAGCTGCCCGCCGGCTCGGACCTGAGCGGCAAGGCCGGCTCGCTGTACGCGGAGGGCCGGCTCGGCGTCGTCGACCTCACTCTGAACGGCGGCGACGCCCGGGTCGACGAGGCCGCCCGCCTCGACCTCAAGGTCTCGGCGGGCAGCATCGTCGTCGGACGGGCCGCCGGCCCTACGGCGGTCAAGGCGAGCGCCGGCTCCGTCCGGATCACCGACTTCGACGGCGAGGGCCGAGTTCGCGCCAGCAACGGGACCACCACCATCGGGTCCCTCACCGGGACGCTGGACGTCGCCGGGGCGCACGCCGACATCGCGGTGGGCCGCGTGGCAGGCACCCTCACCGCGAGGTCGGCCCACGCCGACATCCGCGTCGACCGCATGGAGTCCGGCAGCGTCACGCTCACCAGCTCGTACGGCTCGATCGAGGTGGACGTGCCGGAGGGCACCGCGGCCTGGCTCGACGTCGCCTCCGAGCACGGGACCGTGCGCAACCAGCTCACGCCCACCGAGGGCCCGGTCGCCGACGAGGCCACCGCCGAGATCCACGCCAGCACGGGTTGGGGCGACATCATCGTCCGGCGGCCGTGACCGGTCCGGGGTCCTGGCGTTCCGGGGAACGACGAAGTGCGCTTCTACCCTGCGATTTTGCCCAAACCTCGTTGGGTTCTTGGGCCGAATCGCAGGGTAGAAGCGCACTTTGGGGACCAGGCCTGGGGCCAGTGGAGCCGGAGGATCAGCTCCGGGATCGGCGGAGCCGGGGCGCCCCCGGACCGGCCGAGCTGGATCAGCGGAGCCGGGTCGCGGTGATGCCGCCGTCGACGTCGAGGACGGTGCCGTGCACGAAGGCGCCCTCGGCGGAGGCGATGTGGCGCACGGCCCACGCGATGTCGACGGGGCGCACCGGCACGCCGGCGGGCGTGCCCGCCGTCGCCGCGGCGAGCAGCTCGGCCGACGCGCTGTTCCCCGGCGTGGCGGTCGCGCCCGGCGCGACGCCGGCCACGCGGACGCCCTTGGGCCCGTACTCGGCCGCCCATGCCCGGGTGAGCTGCTCGATCGCGGCCTTGGTCGCGGGGTAGAGGGCCATGAACGGCACGCCCACCCGCGCCATCCACGAGCCGATGTTGACGATCACGCCGCCCCCGCGCTCGACCATGCCGGGTGCAAGCTGCGCGACGAGCACGTGCGGCGCCCGGACGTTCGTCGCCAGCACGGCGTCGAGCGTGTCGTCGGACACCTGATCGGTCGGCCCCGACGGGTAGATGGCCGCGTTGTTCACCAGGATGTCGACCTGGCCGCCGAGCTCGTCGGCCGCGCGCCGCGCGAAGTCACGTACCTGGTCCGGGCCGGCGGAGAGGTCGGCGGTCACCGCGGTCGCCCGCCCGCCTTGGGCGGCGATCGCCTTGACCACCTGCTCCGCCTTCTTGGCGTCGCGGCCGCTGACCACCACGTGCGCGCCCGACGCCGCGAGCACGCGGGCGATCGCCTCACCGATCCCGCTGGTGGATCCGGTGACGACGGCGGTCCGGCCCGCGAGCCGGTCGTCGGAGGGGAGCGCTGACAGGACGTTCTCGTTGGATTCCATGCCTCCAGCCTGGTGGCGGCGCGGCGCGCCCGGTTGCCTGATCGCGGCGGATCCTTGCCGCCTTCGGACACCCGCCGGTCGACACCCGGCGGTCAGATGGCGTTGAATCCAGACGTGGTCGACGTCGTGAACGTGAGCCTGGACCGAGCCGCCGAGAGCGTGCGCCGGCACGCGGACAACAGCGCGCGGGCCGAGGTGCTCGGCCTCCGGCTCGGCCACGTCGACCGGACGACCGGGCTCAACTACCAGAGCTACCAGCCGTCACTGTCGATGGTGCTGAGCGGGCGCAAGCGGTCGGTCATCGGTGAGTACGACCAGCACTGGGGGCGCGAGCACTTCCTGATCACCCCGGTGGACCTGCCGGTCATGGCGGGCGTGACCGAGCTCGATGCGCGCGGCGACTTCCTGTCCGCGATCTGGCGGCTGGATCCGGTCATCGTGGCCGAGGTTGCCGAGGCGATGGCCCGCCCGGCCACGACGTCGGACGCCGAACCCGCCCGGCTCGGAAGCTGGACCCCGCAGCTCGCCGACGCCGTCGCGCGGCTGATCGGCCTCCTCGACACGCCGGAGGACATCCCCGTGCTCGGCCTGCTCGTGACCCGCGAGGTGGTGCTCCGGCTGCTCCAGACCGACCAGGCGCCCCGGCTGCTGGCCGCGCTGGAGCCGGCGCACAGCGGGGTCGTCGTCCGCGCGATCGAGCTGCTCAACGAGTCGCTGCCGAGGCCGTGGACGCTCGCCCGCCTCGCGGCGGCCGTCGGGTCGAGCCCGTCGACGCTGACGCGACGCTTCAAGCAGATCACGGGCATGTCCCCGCTGCACTACCTCAAGCGCCTGCGGCTCGGTGAGGCACGACGGCGGATGGTCCTGCTCGGGGAGTCGGCGGCGCAGGCCGCCCGCGCCGTCGGCTATGTGAGCCCCTCGCACTTCTCGCGCGACTACCGGGCCGCCTACGACACGACGCCGGCGGCGGACGCGACCGAGGTGCGGGCGCTCATGCGTGCGGCGGGGTGAGCGGGCGCTATTGCGGGCTGAGCGGGCGCTCGTGCGCGGCGGGTGAGCGGTCCGTGCCGTCCGGAATCGACTGGCGTGCGCTCCGTGCCGACCGGATATGATGAACCGTCGGCCGGGGTACCCCGAAGAACTCCGAGGTAGTCCTCGGTTTTCGCGCCGTCAGCGGGCTGTGGCGCAGCTTGGTAGCGCATCTGCTTTGGGAGCAGAGGGTCGCTGGTTCGAATCCAGTCAGCCCGACCGTGTGATGTCGCAGGACATCGGAATGGCCTGAACCTACGGATCGTAGGTTCAGGCCATTGTGATCACCGCGACCGTGAGCCCGGGCGTGGATGTCCGCGCTCGTGTTCCCGAGCACGGCCATGTCCTTGCGGTGGGCGTCCTCGAACTCGGCCGCGAGGTCCCGCGGCTAGCGGCGTGATTCAGTGGCTCGGCGGATGATCTTGTCGTCGATATCGGTGATGTTCTGCGCACAGGTCACCACCAGGCCGCGAGCCCGCAGGTAACGAGCTAGGAAGTCGGACTGGGTAGCCCCGCCTCGCGGGGACGTGTCGTCCGTCCGCCGTCGCCGGTCAGAACCGGAGCAGGGCCCCCACACCGTCCACGCAGTGGTCAGGGGAAAGGATCTCGGTGAACGCGGCATTGCCGAAGGTCGCCGACCGGAGCAGGAGCGGACCGGCAGGCGCAGCGAAGACGGTGTGGTCGTCCTTGAACGCAGCGGTGTCAGTGGCCAGTGCCATGGGGTCGGTCATCGATGCGTACAGCTGTGGGTCTCCGGTGCGGTCAGCCGCGAGCAGCAGGGTCTCCACCCGGCCCTCGGACAGGGCGTCCAGGACGGCAGGGAGCCCCTCAAGAGCCTGCCCGCCGGCCAGTTCCGCGTCCAGCCGCTCCAGCACCTCGTGGTGGCTGGCCTCCATCGCGTCGTGCATGGCGGCGTCCACGCTCGCCCGCAGCCCCGCGAGGGCGGAGTCGTCGGCCCTGCCGCCCTCGACGGAGATCAGCCGCCCGGTCGGTGGGCGGCTGGTCAGGTGCTCCCGCAGCAGGCCGACGGCCTTGGGGTCCCCTGCGACGAGCACCACCGCCGCGCCGACCTCGTCGGCCGCGTTCCTGACGTCGTCGGCGGCCTGTGCGGTGTTCTCGCTCCACAGGTTCACGCTCCGCTGGTGATACTTGGCGTGTGCCGGGCCGCCGGCCCGGACCCGAGTGATGTGCAACGTGCTGCCGCTGAAGCTCCGCTGGAACGACGGCTCGTGCGCTGCCGCCGGGTACGCGTCGACGTCCGCGCCGGTGCGGTCGACCGCCACGACCACGTACGGGAGCTGGTGGTCACGGTCGATCGCGAGCTGCAGCGGATCCGGGACGGGCAGGACGACCGCCCCCTCGGCGCGCGGCGGCTGCGACATGGTGTGGACACCGAGTACCTGCCCGCCGGAGGCGAACACGGCCTCGCCCTGTGGCCCCGGAATCTCCCGTGCCCCTCCGACCACGCCGTCCAGCGCCGCGAGGGTCTCCTCGTCCATGCCCTGTTCGGCCAGGGTCCGGCGGGCCGCTTTCCAGCCCAGCTCGATCCGCTTGTCTGCCTGAGGGTCCGTCCGGGTCGTGTCGAGGTACACCGACGCGACGAGGGCACCGGCGTCGTACAGCGATCGAAGAAGCTGAAGGTCCATGGTGATCCCGGGCGCGCAACCCGGATTCCCTTTTCCATCGACGACATGGCCACCACGAGCGTATGTCTCGTCTGCCGCCGGTGCCCTTTCTCTTATTTCATGGCGTCTCTCTTTTCATGGTGCGAAAACAATGGTCGCCCGCTTGGTCCCATAAGGTCCGGTGCGGTCACGCGAGCGTCGTCATCCCGGCGTTACATTGATCGCGCTTGCGACGATTTCACCCGAGAAAGGTCAGTGGAATGGCAGCGCCAGGGTCGCCGAAGCTCGTGCAGGTGCGGGCTCTCGTGGTCGGGATGCTGACAGCGCTGCTCGTGTCGCTGTTCGTCGCGGTTCCCGCGGAGCCCGGATATGCCGCGAACAGGGTTCCGTTCACCCCGAAGTTCTCGGCGAACGGGAACGGTGCGATCGTCTCGCTGGGCAACAACCTGCTGACCTGCCAGGCGAGCGCGCGAAACTGCGCGGACGCGAGGAACGGCGGCACGTACGACAACAACGGGTTCGTCATGACGAACCTGGATGCCGATTCCGACCCGGCCACCCGCCGCTCCAGCGCGTCCCGCCTGAGCCTGCCGGACGGCGCCACGGTGCTGTGGGCGGGGCTCTACTGGGGTGCCCGGCTGGACGCGGGCTCGGGCGGCCAGTCCGGGTCGGGTGACTACGACGAGATCTCGTTCCGGGCGCCCGGCGACGGCGCCTACCGCACGGTGACGGCGAGCACGGCCGCGCGGGACCAGTTCGGGCCGAACACGGGCTCCTACCGCGCCTACCAGCGGTTCGCGGACGTCACCGGCACCGTGCGCGCGGCGGGCAACGGTGACTACTGGGGCGCGGACGTGGTCGCGGCGACCGGCCAGGACCGGTACGCGGGGTGGGCGATGACGGTGGTCTACACGGCCCCTGGGCTGCCGCTGCGCAACCTGACGGTCTTCGACGGCTTCGACCTCGTGACGCTGCAGAGCCCGCAGACCATCTCGGTGTCCGGCTTTCAGGCGCCGCCGTTCGGCACTGTCGACGCACAGCTCTCGATGGTCGCCTACGAGGGCGACCTCGCGCAGACCGGTGACTACACCCGGCTGAACAACACGCAGCTCGCCACCGCTGTCTCGCCCGGCTCGAACTTCTTCGCCAGCGTGAACACGCGGAACAACGCGATAGTGACCACACGCACCCCCGCGGACCGCAACATGCTCGGGTTCGACATCAAGAACCTGGGCGCCTCCGGCGCGATCCCGAACGGCGCGACGAGCGCGGCCTTCCGGTTCAGCAGCAACGGCGACCAGTACTACCCGGGCGTGCTGGGGATGGCGATCAACCTGTACGCGCCGGACTTCACCGCGTCGTCCAAGTCGGTCACCAACCTCAGCGGGAACGACCCGGCACGGCCGGGCGACACCCTGCAGTACACGCTGAACTATGCCAACACGGGACAGGACCCCGCCGTCGGGGTCGTCTCGGAGGACGTGCTGCCGCCGGACACGACCTACGTGCCGGGGTCGCTGCGGCTGGTCGGGCCGACAGGCACGTCCACACCCGTGACCGACGCCGCGGGTGACGACGTGGGCGAGGTCGACGGTCGCACGGTTCGGATGCGGCTCGGCGGTGGAGCGACCGCCACCACCGGCGGACGTATGGCGTGCTCGGGTACCGGCTGCACCGACGACGGCACCTCCCGGGCGGGCTACTCGTTCCAGGTCACGCTCGACGACGCGGCCGCGGGCACCACCGTGACCAACCTGGCGACGCTGGACTACCGGACCCAGACCACGGGCACGGCGGCGGAGTACACGACCAACCCCGCCGTCGTGACGGTCCAGGACCTGGCCGACGTCGCGATCACCAAGGAGCTGACCCCGGACCCGGCGGCGGTCGGGTCGGCCGTGTCGGCGACGCTGACCGTGCGCAACGACGGTCCGAGCACGGCGTCGGACGTGACCGTGACCGACTCCGTCCCCGACGGCTGGGCCGGAGTCACGGCCACGACGCCCCAGGGCTCGTGCGACGTGAGCGGCGGCACCGTGACGTGCACACTCGGCGACCTGCCCGACGGCGCGACGGTACCGGTCACGCTGCGCGGGACCACATCATCGGGCTCGACGGCCACGACGCTGACCAACGTCGCGTCGGTGAGCACCACGACGTCCGACCCGGTGCCGTCCAACAACGTCGCGGGCGACACCGTCACGCTGGTGCGCCGGGCCGACCTCTCGATCGCCAAGACGCCCGCACAGCAGACCGGCGTGCCCGGCGACGAGGTGACGTGGACCATCACCGTCACCAACAACGGCGCCTCCGACGCCGTGAACACCCGCATCGACGACGCCTTCGCTGTCGCCGGCCTGGCCCAGATCACGAACGCCACGATCACGGTGACCGGGGGACAGAACCCCACCTGCCTGCGTCCCGTCGGGCGCAGCGTGCGGTGCGCCATGGCGCTGCTGCCCGCCGGGGAGAGCGCCATCGTGACCGTGACCGGCGTGCTCGCGGGCGGGCTCGCCGCGGGCACGGACGTGGTGAACACGACGCGGGTCTCCTCCGACACGCCCGACCCCGACCCGTCGGACAACCAGGACACCGCCGTCGTCACGGCGGCCGAGCCGCAGGCCGACGTGCGGGTGACCAAGACCGGCCCGGCCGACGTCGTGGCCGGGCGGCAGATCGCCTGGACCGTCACGGCCACAAACTTCGGCCCCTCCGACGCCGCCGGCGTGGTCCTCACCGACGCGGTGCCCGCAGGAGTGACGCCGCTGGCCGCCCAGCCGTCGCGTGGCACCTGCACCGTGACCGGGCGCGACGTGGCCTGCGATGCGGGCACCCTCCTGGCGAACGGCGCGGGCGAGGCAGGCGGCACCGTCACGGTGACGATCACCGGCACGGTGGACCCGGCGGCCACAGGAACCCTGCACAACGAGGCGGCGGCGACCGCTGACACCGAGGACCCAGACACCGGCAACAACACCGCAGCGGCGGATACCGCCGTCACGACGGAGTACGACCTGGCGGTCGCCAAGACCGCCAACCGGACGACGCTGCCCGGGATGGATCCGCCCGACACACGGCCGGTGGACTACGTGATCACCGTGACCAACAGCGGTCCCTCCACCGCGACAGGCGTGGTCGTCACCGACCTGGTTCCCACGGCCCTGGAGTTCCTCTCCGCCACTCCCACCGGCGGTGGAGGCTGCACCGGTCCGGAGCCCACCGGCGATCCGGAGCACGATGAGCTCACCTGCACCCTCAGCACACCGATCGCCCCGGGGGAGCGCCAGACCATCGAGGTCGACATGCTCGCCGTGGTCAACCTGGCCGAGATCGGTGACCCGGTCACGCAGACCGCGACGGTTACCGCGGAGGGCGACACCAACCCCGACAACGACTCGGCGACCTGGACCCTGGCCGGCGACCCCTTCGTGGACCTCGCCCTGACCAAGGCGGCCCCCGCGACGGTCACCGCCGGCACCGTGCCCGCAGCAGAGCGCCCCGTCTACACGCTCCAGGTCACCAACACGAACGACCCCGACGACGTCACCGAGAACATCGCCGCGCTGCGCCCGGTCATCCGTGACACGCTCCCGGACGGTGTGACGTTCGACAGCGCGCGCGTCACCTCCGGCGGCGGCCAGGACGTCGCCTGCACCGTCTCGGGCCAGGACCTCACCTGCCAGCTCACGCAGGACCTCGCCGCCGGAACCGCCGCGACCGTCGAGATCACTTTCGGCGTCGACGCAGACGTCCCGGCCGGGACCACGCTCACCAACACCGCGTCCGTCGAGACCGCGAACATGGAGAGCAACCCGGACACCAACCTCGCGAACAACACCGCTCGCGCGAGCAGCACCGTCGTGGCCCTGGCCGACCCGTTCGTCGCGGCGCTCGCGATCGCCCCGGCGGACCCCGGCACGACCGGCCCGGGCTCGACGTGGACGTTCACGTTCGACGTCGGGAACAACGGGCCGTCCACCGCGCGGCAGACCGAGCTGCGCATGAACATCGACGTGCTCGACGCCTGGCTGGCCGACCCGCTCCAGCCAGGCGACCTGCCGGGCGGGTGCTCGGTGGTCGACACGGAGCTGGTCTGCCCGCTGGGCGACCTGGCACCAGGGGCCGAGGCGACCTACACGTGCGAGTTCACCGTGACGGGCTACGCCGAGCCGGGCACCTACGAGGGCGCGGTGCAGGTCTCCACGACGACGCCTGAGCCCGACACCACCGAGGCTCGTGAGAACAACCGGACCGCCGCAGAGTTCGAGGTCACCGACGCCGTCACCGACCTGACGGTCACCAAGTCGGCCCTCCGCACGGTGCCGAACCCGGACGAGCCGGCCGACCCGCACCCGTCCTTCGTGGCCGGCGGCGAGTTCACCTACCAGGTCTCCGTTGAGGTGACCGACGCCGACACCCCGGGCACGGGCCTGGCGGACGCCCGCGGCGTGGTGGTCACCGACACCCTGCCGCTCGGCTTCACCGCCCAGCAGGCCGACACCGGGCACGGCACCTGCGACCTGTCCGCCGCCGACGGGCGCAGCGTGGTCACGTGCGACCTGGGCACCGTGGCGGGTTTCGCCGGCGGCGTGCCGCCCCGGCCGGCGGTCATCACGGTGCACGGCGTGCTCGACCCCGACGCGAACGACCTGAACGGCGGCGACGAGTTCGCCGAGCAGGTCGAGAACACCGCAGTCGTCACCACGGACACCCCCCTGGCGGACGGCGCCGACTCGGTCAGCGCCACGGCCGCCGTCGACGTCGTGGAGATCGCCGACCTGCAGATCGTCAAGACGCCCGACACACCCGACGTCATCGCCGGCGGCGCGGCCGGTTACACGCTGACGGTGATCAATGCTGGCCCGTCCGGCGTCGAGCACGCGGTGGTCACCGACTCCCTGCCCGTCGGCTTCACGCTCGACCAGGCTCGGTCGCAGTGCGAGCCGCCGCAGACCACGCCCGTGGACGAGACCCAGGCGGTACCGCGGGTGCCCGATGGTCCCGGCGATGAGATCGCCTGCCGGATCGGCGTGCTGGCGGCGGGTGCGACCGCGTCCATCCACGTCGTGGCCACGACCGACGCCACCCAGGACCCGGGCACCTTCACCAACACCGCGACCATCGGCTCTCTGGCCAACGAGGGCGACGACAGCAACAACACGGCGACGGCGGACGTGACCCTCGGGCGCCTGACCAACCTGGCGGTCTCGTCGTCGGTGAGCACCACCACGCCGGCGGCGGGGCAGGAGGTCACGTTCACCGGGTTCGCGGTCAACAACGGCCCGTCGACGGCCGTGGGCACGAACGGCGACACGACGTTCCCGCCGGGCTTCGTCCCGGTCAGCGTGGACGTGCCGTTCAACGACTGCACCTGGAACCGCACCCCGCCGGCCGACCCGGCCGCGACGCCGTGGGAGGACTTCCGGTACGTGCTGCACTGTGAACCCGTGACACCCGGCGCCCAGTGGGAGCCCGGCGGCGCAGCAACCAACGTCGTGGTCATGCACGTGCCCGGCGACACCCCGACGGGGACGTACACCGGCACCTCCGTGATCCGGTCCGACACCCCCGAGACCACGCTCGAGGACAACGAGACGAGCCAGTCCGTCGTCGTTCAGCATGTGTCGGACACCCGCATCACCAAGGAGCTCGTGGCACCGGACCCGCTGCAGGCGGGCCGCCCGGCGACCTGGGTGATCACGGCGACCAACGACGGGCCCTCGGTCGCCGACAACGTGGTCATCTCCGACACCGTGCCCGACGGCATGACGTTCGTCTCCGCCACCGACGAGGACGGTGACGACTGCCCGGCCCCCGAGGTCACGGACGACGTGGTGGTCGTGAAGTGCCCGGTGGGCTCGCTCGACGTGGGTGACTCCGCCTCCGCGCTCGTCACGTTCGGGGTCCCGGCCGACGCGGAGGGCACCGAGGTGTGCAACGCGGCGCTGGTCGGGTCGGGCTCGCTCGACCCGGAGGCGGCCGACAACGAGGCCGAGGCGTGCGACCCGGCCGCCGCGCCACCGGGCCTCGCCCTGGACAAGACGGCGCGCCTGGACGACGCCGACGGGGACGACGTCGCCGATGCGGGCGAGAACGTCGTCTACACCTTTGCCGTCACGAACACCGGGTCGTCCGTGCTGGAGCAGGTCACGGTGGACGACCCGAGGCTGGCCGCCGCCGGCGTCGCGGTGGACTGCCCGGACCAGGAGCTCGCCGCCGGGGACACGGTCGAGTGCACCGCGACGTACACGGTCACGCACGAGGACGTCGAGGCGGGAACGGTGGTGAACCAGGCCACGGCATCGGCGGTCTCCCCAGACCCGGACGGTCCGGAGGGTCCGCTGGAGGGTGAGACGGTGACCTCGCCGCCGTCGACGGCCACGGTGCCGGCCGACCGGAGCACCGACGTCGCCCTCGAGCTCACGCCGCCGCGCCAGGAGGCCCGCTCCGGCGACACCGTCGGCCTGGCGGCGACGGTGCGCAACAACGGCCCGGCCCCCGCGAGTGGTGTGGTCGCGACCTTCGAGGTCCCGGCCGCCTACACCGAGGTCGGCGGCGTCCTGGAGACCCAGGAGACCCGCCTGGTGGTGCCGTCGCCGTCCGGCGTCCGGCTGCTGGCCGCCGACCCGGTCTGCGGCCTTGCGGACGGCGAACTGACCTGCCGGGTCGGGACCCTCGCCGTGGGTGAGGAGGTGCGCTACACGCTCTCCGGGACGGTCGAGGGAGCACCGGGCGACCTCATCGAGGTGCCGGGCGTGGTCACCCAGGACGTGGATGACACCGAGCCGTCGAACGACCCCGATGCCGCGCTGATCGAGCTGACCGGCGTGCCGCCGGCCCCCGAGCCGCCGTCGCCGGGCCCCACGCCGAGCCCCGCGCCGCCGGGCCCGCCGGCCCCGCCGGGCGACCAGGCGGGCGACGACCTGCCCGGACCGGTCCCCGGGCTGGCCGTGACCGGGCCCCAGCTCGGGTGGATCCTCCTCGCCGCCCTGCTCGCCACCACGGTGGGAGCCGTCCTCATCCGCGTGGCCCGGCGACGCACAGGCCACTGACGAGCACGGACGGAGGTCGGAGACTCCGCTCCCGAACTTATCCGGAATCAGGTGATGAGCCAGGCGGGGTCGAGCCGCATTCTTTCGTGCTGTGAAATGCCCGCCGCGCGCGAATGACGGTGGTGAGGCGCCGGGTTAACTTCGGTCTGGTCGTGCCTCGCCGCCGAGACCGCAGGGGAGCCCATGGACGCGCAGCTACCGGTCGACCTGCTGCACTGGGCGCTGGCCGTGCTGCCGATCGTCGCGCTGCTGGTGCTCCTGGTCCCCCTGCGCTGGCGCGCTCCCGAGGCGGCGCCGGTTGCGATGTTCATCGCCGTCCTCGTGGCCCTGCTCGCGTTCGAGACGCCCTGGAGCACCCTGGCCGTCGCCTCGGCCAAGGGTGTGTGGGACGCGATCTTCATCCTGTACGTGATCTGGCCGGCGTTGCTGCTCTACCAGGTCACCAAGCAGGCCGGTGCCTACGACGCGCTGCGGCGCGGGATCTCCCGGTTCAGCCGCAACGAGCTGTTCATCATCCTGGCCCTGTCGTGGGTGTTCTCGTCCTTCCTGCAGGGCATCGCGGGGTTCGGCGCGCCGGTCGCCGTCGTGGTGCCGCTGCTCATGGCCGTGGGGGTCAAGCCGGTGTACGCCGTGGCCATGGGCGTGCTCGCGCACGCGTGGGCCCGGTTCTTCGGCACGCTCGGCGTCGGCTGGCTCGCCACCGTCCAGGTGGCCGACCTCGACGACGTGGTGCGGGCGGCGTTCCAGTCCGGGCTGCTGATCCTGATCTCTGCCTACGGCGGCGGGTTCTTCGTCGTGTGGCTCTACGGTCGCTGGGCCGCCGTCCGCCACGCGTGGCCGGTCGTGCTGATCCTCGGGACGATCCTCGGGGTGGGCCAGATGATGGCGACGCTGTTCAGCCCCGAGCTGTCCACGTTCCTCGCCGCGGCGGTCGCCCTGGTGGCCCTGTACCCGCTGTCGCGCTGGCGCCGGTACGGCGAGCCGATCACGGGCATCGCGGTGCGGCCCGCCATGGCCGAGCGGTCCGAGCACGCGCACGAGGACCGTGAGCGGCCGGTCATGGGCCTGCTCTGGTCGGCGGTGCCGTACGTCGTGCTACCCGTCGTCACCCTGAGCGCGTTGCTGATCCCGCCGCTCAACGACCTGCTGCGGTCGTGGCAGGTGGGCCTGCCGTTCCCGGAGGTGAGCACGGGGCTCGGGGTGGCGAACGCCGCGACGGACAGCTATGCCCCCGTCACCGTGCTCACGCACCCCGGCACGATGCTGCTGGTCACGGCGCTCGTCGTCTGGATCCTGTACCGGGCGCGCGGCTACTACCAGGCCTGGGCGCAGCGGCAGGCACCCGAGCACATCGGGACGGCGCTGCTCGTCGACGCCGTCCCGGCCTCCGTGCCCGTGATCGCGTTCCTGGTGACCAGCCGCGTGCTCGACCACAGCGGCCAGTCCCTGACGATCGCCTTCGGCCTCGCGGCGGTCTCCCCGCCGCTCGTGTACGCGTTCGTCTCCAGCCTCATCGGTGCGCTGGGCGCGTTCATGACGTCCAGCAGCACCGCCTCCAACGTGCTGTTCGGCGGCGTGCAGAGCGACGTCGCGCGGCTGCACGGCCTGAGCACCGAGCCGGTCATCGCGGCGCAGGCGGCGGGCAGCGCGTACGGCAACGCGGTCGCCCCCGCCAACATCGTGCTCGGCACGAGCATCGCGGGCATCAAGGGCCAGGAGGGCGCCGTGCTGCGCCTGACGGTCTGGTGGACGCTCGTCGTCGCGGTTCTCACGGGCCTCGGCACGATCGCCCTCGTGCTCCTCACCTGACCGAACCCCGCCGACCCGAGGGAGCTCCCCGTGGACAAGAAGCTCACGATCGAGACCGTGGCGATGGTCCTCTTCGTCGCCGCCTGCGTGACCATCAGCGTGGGCGCGACCCGAGGGGTCGCGTCCGTCTGGTGGGCCGGCTTCGGGACGTTCGTCGTCGCCGGGCTCCTCCCGGTCTGGACGCGCTACCTCGACCACTCGGCGGACGCGCCGCGCGACGCCGGCATGGAGTTCGACGACCGCACCTCGTAACGCCACCGAAGGAGCCGCTCATGAGCCACCCCGACGGACCGAGGACCGGCCGGCCGCCATGCCGTGCCCCGAGCGGCGTCGTCTCTACACCGCACTACCTGGCCAGCGCCGCCGGGCTCGACGCGCTGCGGCGGGGCGGCAGCGCCGTCGACGCCGCCGTCGCGGCCAACGCCGTGCTCTGCGTGGTGTACCCGCACATGGCAGGGCTGGGCGGCGACGGCTTCTGGCTGATCGCCGGCCCGGCCACGGGGCGCGTCGAGGCCATCGACGCGTGCGGGCCCGCGGCCCAGGGCGCGACCCTCGACTTCTACCGGTCGCGCGACCTCCACGACGCGATCCCCACTCGGGGCGCGCTCGGCGCGCTGACCGTGCCCGGCGCGGTCGACGGCTGGTGGCTCGCCCACGAGCGGTACGGCCGGCTGCCGTGGGATCTGCTGTTCGAGGCCGCCATCGGCTACGCCCGCGACGGTGCGCCGGTCGGCCGGTCGCTCGCCGACTGGACGGCGCAGGACGAGCAGGTCCTCGCCCGGGCGCCCGAGACCGCCGCCGTCTACCTGCCCGGCGGGCGTGTGCCGCGCGAGGGTGACAGGCTGGTGCAGCGCGACCTCGCCGGCTCGTTCGAGGAGCTCGCTCGGGACGGGGCGCGCGCCGGCTTCTACGAGGGCAGTCTCGCCGACCGGCTCGCCTCGCTCGGGCCGCAGGGCTCGCCGCTGACGCCGGACGACCTCCGCGCCTACCACGCCGAGTGGGTGGAGCCGATCTCGACGACCTACCGCGGCTACGACGTGTACGAGATGCCACCGAGCACCCAGGGCTTCACGGCGCTGCAGATCTTCAACCTGCTCGACGGCTACGACGTCGCGGCCTGGGGGGAGGGGACCGCCGACTACTACCACCACCTGGCCGAGGTGGTGAAGGTCGCCTTCGCCGACCGCGACGAGTGGCTGACCGACTCCCGGTTCGTCGACATCCCCTTGGACCGGATGATCAGCCGGGCGTACGCCGACGAGCGACGGGTCCTCATCGACCCCGTGCGGGCGCTCGACATCTCCGCCGTGCCAGCGGGCATCCCGTACCCGCGCCACCACGAGCGGCTCGTGCCCGACGGCGACACGTGCTACTTCACCGCAGCAGACGCCGACGGCCTCGTGGTCTCGCTCATCCAGTCGATCTACCACGATTTCGGCAGCGCCGTCGTCGCCCCCGGGACGGGGATCATCCTGCAGAACCGGGGGGCCTTCTTCACGCTGGACGAGGACCACCCCAACCACCTGCAGCCCGGCAAGCGCACGTTCCACACGCTGGCGCCCGCCCTCCTGATGCGCAACGGCGAGCCCTACCTCGCCGTCGGCTCGATGGGCGGCGAGGGACAGCCGCAGTCCCAGGCGGCGCTCGTCACGCGCATGCTCGACTTCGGGTACGACGTGCAGCAGGCCGTCGAGGCGCCGCGCTGGCTGATGGGCCGCACGTGGGGCACGCCGTCGCGCAACCTGTCGCTGGAGGGGCGCATCTCCGACGAGACGGCGCGCGAGCTCAAGCGCCGCGGGCAGCCCGTGCAGATGGTCACCGACTGGAACGACAACATGGGTCACGCCCAGGCCATCCGCGTCGACCGGGACCGGGGGTGCTACGAGGGAGGGGCGGACCCGCGGGGCGACGGCGCGGCCCTGGGGTACTGACGTGACCGCGGACATCGCCGTGACGCTGGGCGCCATCGTCCTGGCGATGGTGCTCTTCGTCTGGAACCGCATCCCGGCCGCGGCCGTCGCGGTGCTGACGTCCCTCGTCCTGTTCGCCACGGGGGTGATCACCGCGCCCGAGATGCTTGGCGGGTTCGGCGACCCCGTGGTGATCCTCATCGCGGCGCTGCTCGGGATCGCGGTGGCGCTGGAGAACGCCGGCGTCGGCGCGTGGGCCGGGCAGCTCCTCATGCGTCGCACCGGTGCGAGCGAGGCCGGACGGCTGGTCGCGATCATGGCCGTGGCGGCGGTGTTCAGCGGCCTCATCGGGATGAACGGCGCGGTGGCCGCGATGCTGCCGGTCGTCGTGATCGTGGCCCTGCGGACCGGCACCGCGCCGTCCCTGCTGATGTTCCCGCTGGCCCTCGCGTGCCTCGGCGGCGCGAAGCTCACCTTGCTGGGCACCCCGGTCAACGTGATCGCCGCCGAGCAGGCGAGCGAGTCGGGCGCTGGCGAGATCGGGTTCTTCGAGTGGTCGCTGGTGGGCCTGCCGCAGCTCGTCGGCGCCGTCGCGATCGTCGTGCTGCTGGGCCGGCGCCTGCTGCCCGAGCGCCGCAGCGCGACCATCCCCGCGGACCTCAGCGCGCACGCACAGACGCTCGTCGAGGAGTACGGGCTCCAGGAGGGTGTGCACCACTTGCGGGTGCGTGAGTCGTCCCCGCTGGTGGGCGCCCCACCGAGCACTGTGGACCTCGGGCACTACCCGGGGCTGGCGGTCATCGCCGTCGTTGATGCGGACGGCGCCACCCCGGTCCGGCGTGCCCTGCGGGAAGGCGACCTCGTCCTGGTCCGGGGCGATGCCCCGGAGGTCGGTCGCGCCGCTCGGGACCTGCACCTCGCGATCCGCGAGGGCGATGACGTCGGCCCCGTGGCCGACGTGCTGCTCGGCCGGAGCTCCGGTCTCGCCGAGGTGGTGATCCCGCAGCGGTCCGCGATGGTCGGCCGGGAGGTCTTCCCCGGCATGACCACCGACGACGGCGGCCTCCTGGTGCTGGCGGTGCAGCGCGGCGGCAACGACCTGCTCGCCGAGCCCGTCGCCCTCCGGCCGGGCGACCACCTGCTGCTGCGTGGCACGTGGCAGGCGCTCGACAGCTACCTCGCCGACCCCCAGGTGCTCGTGGTCGACTCACCGGAGGTCGTCAAGCGGCAGACGGTGCCGCTCGGCCAGGGTGCCCCGGCGGCCTTGGCGATCCTCGGCCTGCTGATCGTCCTGCTCGCGTTCGACGTGGTCCCCGCCGCGGTCGCCGCGGTGATCTGCGTGACGCTCATGGTGGTCGCCGGGGTGGTGTCCCTGCCGCAGCTCTACCGGGGCGTGGACTGGAACACCGCCGTCCTGATCGGAGCGATGATCCCGCCGGCCATCGCCATGGGGCAGTCCGGAGCGGCCGCGCTGATCGGTGAGTGGGTCGTCGGCGCGCTCGGCGCGGGCGGGCCCTACGCCGTGCTGGCGGGCGTGTTCCTGGTGAGTGCCCTGGTGAGCCAGTTCATCTCCAACACCTCGACGGCCCTTGTGATGACGCCGATCGGCCTGGCGACCGCCGCCGAGCTCGGTGTGGGGGCGCTGCCGATGGTGATGGCCGTGGCCATGGGGGCGAGCGCGTCCTTCATGACGCCGTTCGCCAACGGAGTCAGCCTGATGGTCTACGGCCCGGGCGGCTACCGGTTCGGGGACTTCTGGCGACTCGGGCTGGTCGTGCTGCTGTGGAGCCTGGCCGTGACTGTTGTGGTCGTGCCGGTGTTCTGGCCGTTCTGACCGTCGGCGTGCCGGTGCTCTGATCGTCGGCGCCAGGGGCCGCCGCCCACCGGGAGCTCGCGGCGGCGGACGAACGCGCCTCCGGTGCGTTCGGTGCCTGTGGCATAGTCCACGGTGTGCCGCTGGACGAGCTGCCCGACTGGTTGTCGGCTTGGTGTCTTGACCAACTCGGCGCTGAACCCACCGGCGTGCTGTTCCGGTCGCAGCAGGTCTCGACGGTGTTCGGCCTGCGGTTGGCCGGTGGCAGGGACGTCGTCGTCAAAGCGCGTGCCGACGACGGCCGGGCGGCGTCGTGTGTCGCGGCGCAGGGCTGGCTGGCTGAGCGCGCGTTTCCGTGTGCCCGGCCGCTCACGCCGGTGGCCGGTGTCGGCGCACTGGCGGTGCACGCCGAGGAGTTCCGGCCCGGCGGCGACGTGCTGCACGGCGACTCGCCGGACATAGCCGTGCGCAGCGCGGCGGTGTTCGCCCGGCTGATGGCCGAGCTCTCCAACCTGCGCGTCGCGCCGCCGCTGCCGAATCCGCCGTGGGTGCGTTGGGACCACACCGATTCTGAGCCGTGGCCGGCGATCGACTTCCTCGACAGTCGAGACCAAGGTGTCGTGTCCGAGCACATCGTCGAGACGGCCAGCCGGGCCCGACAACGGCTGCTGGCCGCCGACTTGCCGTGTGTACTCGGCCACGCCGACTTCGAGGCGCAGAACCTGCGGTGGCAGGGACGGCAGGTGTGGGCGGTGCACGACTGGGACAGCCTGGCGTGGCAGCCGGAGGCGGCGCTCGTGGGGGCGGCGAGCGGGTCGTTCGCCAGCTCCGGGCCGCCAACGCTCGCGCCGATGGAAAGCTCGGAGGCGTTCCTGGTGGCCTATCAAGACATCAGAGGGCGCTCGTTCACAGCCGTGGAGGTCCAGGTCGCATGGGCGGCCAGCCTGTGGATGGCTGCGTACAACGCCCGGGAGATGGCACTGTGCGGTGGCGCCTCTGCGGGTGGCGATGCGCTGCGGGCGCAGGCGGCCGAACGCCTCCGCCGCGCTCATGCGTGACATCAGCGCGGCACGAGGCAACGTATGCCGGGGTGACGAGCCCTGTCGTTCGATTTTCCACCGCGGCGTCGGCCCCCCTCGCGAGCGCGCGCTACCGGTTGTGCCTGCCGAATGAGCTACCCTTCTCACAACGACTGAACCGAGTGTTTCAGTGGAGGTTGACGTGTCGCAGGACGTGTCGCAGCAGGAGACCAGCGGGCTGACGGCGATGTACGGGCTGGGCGGCCGGTCGGCGCTCGTGACCGGTTCGGTCCGGGGGCTGGGCTACGAGATCGCGCGGGGCCTGGCGCTCGCCGGTGCGCGGGTGGTGATGAACGGCCGCGAACCCCACGCCCTGGACGCCGCCGTGGCCGGGCTGCGCGCGGAGGGCCTGGACGTGCACGCCGCCTGCTTCGACGTCACGGACCAGGACCAGGTGGACTCCGCCCTTGCGGAGCACCCGCCCGTGGACCTGCTGGTCAACAACGTCGGGCACCGGGACCGTCGCGGCCTGGGCGAGATCACGCCGGACGCCCTCGACCGCCTGCTGCAGGTGCACGTCGTGTCGGCCTACGCGCTGAGCCGGCGAGTCGCGGCGGGGCTCATCGAGCGCGGGGCACAAGGCTCGATCGTCAACGTCTCCTCGGTGATCGGCCAGCTGGGCCGTCGTGGCGACGTGGGCTATCCCGTGGCCAAGGCGGCGGTCGAGGGTCTGACCCGCGCGCTGTCCGTCGAGCTGGGCGCGCACGGGATCACCGTGAACGCCGTCGCGCCCGGCACGTTCGCCACCGAGACGAACGCCGCGCTCGCCAAGGATCCCGAGTGGAGCCAGTGGCTCGGCCGCCGCACGAGCCTGGGCCGGTGGGGCAGGCCGCACGAGATCGTCGGCGCGGTCGTGTTCCTGGCGGGGCCGGCGGCCGAGTTCATCACGGGTCAGACCCTCGCGGTCGACGGCGGCCTGACCACCACCTTCTGAGGCGCCGCCGGTGCGGCGCCCGTCGGGACCGGCCCGCGCAGCACGCCGTCGTCGGCGAAGAAAACGCGGAAGAATGGGCGCGTGGACCCGATGGCCGAGGAGCTTCCGACCGCGCCCGACCGTGCGCCCGACGTCGAGGACGACTTCGCCACGGGCCCGGACCCCGCGCTCTGGGTGCCGCACTACCTGCCGCACTGGACCACGCCCGAGCGGTCCGCGGCGCGCTACCGGACGACGGCGCGCGGGCTGGAGCTGCTCATCGAGGCCGACCAGCCGGACTGGCGCCCCGAGGACGCACCGCTGCGCGTGTCCAACCTGCAGACCGGCACCTTCTCGGGCGCGGCCGAGTCGCATCGCGGCACCCACCGGCACCGGACCGACGGGCTGCTGGTCCGCACCCCGATGCCGCTGCGCCTGCTCTGGGCGCCCAGCTCCGGCCGCGTCGACCTCACCGTGAGCGCGACCAGGGACCCGGGATGCATGCTCGCCGCCTGGCTGGTCGGCACCGAGCACCAGGACGAGCAGGCCTCCGGCGAGGTCTGCGTCTTCGAGATCGACGCGTCGGCGATCGGCCCCACCACCACGGCGCGAGCGGGCATCAAGGCGCACCACGACCCACGGCTGACGACGGACATGCGCGAGGTCGAGCTGCCGTTCGACGCGGCGACGCCGCACACCTGGACCGCGGTCTGGGGCGAGGGGCAGACCGTCATCGGCTGCCAGGGCAGGGTTCTGCGCCGGATCCCGCAGAGCCCGCGCTACCCCTTGTTCCTCATGGTCGACCTGTTCGAGATCGGCCCGCCCGGCGGCGCGTACCCGAAGGCCGCCGTCGTCCACCACGTGCGCGGCTGGTCCGGCGGGTACGAAGCGGGACCTGTCGCTGACGACCCGCGCCGGTCCTCGTCGGGGGACTGACGGAACCGGCACGGGCCGTCGGTGGCGGTGTGCGGTGCCGACCGTCTCCGCCCGGACGGCCGGCACCGCTCCTGGAGCCCGTGGAAGCTACACCCGGCTACGGCGGGCGAGCCCGAGGATGAGGCTGACCACCAGCACGGCCACGCCGATCCAGATGAGGAACTGACCGATCTCGGTCGCCACTCCCAGGATCACCAGGGCCACACCGACGATGATGAGGATGAGCCAGGTCGGCATCTCCAACCTCCTTGGTCGGGGCGACACGGTGTGTGTCGCCGCTATTCCGACATTCCTTCCACTCCGGTTCACTCGCACCTCCTGGACGTCTAGCCCGGGCTCCGGCGACGTCTAGCCCGGAGCTCCGGCGGGCGGCGTTAACGCTAACATCGTGACCGTTTCGTGACTCCAGGCCCCTTGCGCGGATTTCATCGATGGTTAGATTTAGCCGCGAGACAACCTGGGCGCCAGCAACGAGGCTCGGCGCCTGACCGCAGAGAGGCGGTGGCTTGCCGTGGTCGTGCAGGCGAGCGTCGAGCGGCACGAGGTCGTGCCGTCCGTGCCCACCGAGCGTCGGAACTCGCTGCTGAGAAGGATCAGCCGCAACAGGACCCTGCTCCTCATGTGCCTTCCGGCGATCGTGTTCTTCCTCGTCTTCAGCTACGCGCCGCTGCCAGGGGTCTGGATCGCGTTCACGAACTTCAACTACCGGGACGGGATCTTCGGCAGTCCCTTCGTGGGCCTGCGGAACTTCGAGTTCCTCATCCAGTCCGGGCAGCTCTGGCTGCTCACCAAGAACACCATCCTCTACAACGTGGCGTTCATCGTCCTGGGAAACATCCTTCAGGTGGCGCTCGCCGTCATGCTGAACGAGATCAGGTCCAAGTACTTCAAGAAGATCAGCCAGGCCGCGATGTTCCTGCCGTACTTCATCTCGGTGGTCCTGGTGGGCGTCATCGCGTTCAACCTGCTGAACTACGACACCGGCGTGGTCAACTCGCTGATCGAGCAGACCGGCGGGGACCCGATCAAGATCTACAGCATGGCCGGCCTCTGGCCGATCATCATCATTCTCTTCCATCTCTGGCAGAGCACCGGCTACGGGTCCATCGTCTACTTCGCCGCGATCATGGGCATCGACAACTCGCTGTTCGAGGCGGCCGCCATCGACGGGGCATCGGCCTGGCAGCGCATCCGCTACATCATTCTGCCGAGCCTCAAGCCGACCTTCATCATCCTCTTCCTGTTCGCGCTGGGCGGGATCATGGCGGGCAACTTCGGCCTGTTCTGGAACCTGGTCGGGAACAATGCGGCGCTCTTCGAGACGACCGACATCATCGAGACGTCGGTCTACCGGATGATCATCTCCCAGAACAACTTCACGTCGTCCACGGCGGTGGGGCTGTACCAGTCCCTCTTCGGCTTCGCCCTGGTCATGACGTGCAACTACGTCGTGCGAAGGATCAACGAGGACTATGCGCTGTTCTGACCGGGAGGGTACGAGATGACCGCCGTCGTCGCGACGAAGCGACCGCCCAAGGCGCCCAAGGCGCGCAAGGTGAAGGTCGGCAGGGACGACCTCGTGCTGCGCGGGATCTCCTACCTCGGCGTCACGCTGTTCGCCGCCTTCTGCGCGCTGCCCTTCGTCTTCATCGTCTCCGCGTCGCTGTCCAGCGAGTCAGCGATCATGCGGGACGGGTTCGGGCTGCTGCCCAAGGAGTTCACGTTCGCCGCCTACGAGTACATCTTCCAGGCGCCCCAGCAGATCATCGGCTCCTACGTCGTGACGATCACCATGACGGTCACGGGCACGGCGCTCGGGCTGTTCATCATCGCCATGACCGGATATGCGCTGCAGCGCAAGGACTTCCCGTTCCGGAACGGCATCTCGTTCTTCATCTACTTCACCACGCTCTTCTCGGCGGGTCTCGCGCCCACCTTCATCTGGGTCTCGCGCTATCTCGAGCTGCGCGGGAGCTATCTGGCGGTCTTTCTCCAGCTCCTGATGACCCCGTGGCTCATCATCCTGATGAAGAACTTCGTGCGGTCGGTGCCGTACGAGATCGTCGAGTCCGGAAAGGTGGACGGCGCCGGCGACTTCCGGATCTTTCTCCAGCTCGTGCTGCCGATGATGAAGCCCGCGCTCGCCACGATCGGTCTTTTCCTGGCGCTGGGCTACTGGAACGAGTGGTACCTGTCCTCTCTGTACCTGGGCAGCACCGTGGAGTTCAAACCGCTCCAGTACCACCTGTACAACATCATCAACACCGCCAACGCGCTGCGGAACTCGGTGGCCGGGTCGAACGTGAGCATCACCGACCTCCCGAGCAACACCCTCAAGATGGCCAGCGCCGTCGTGGCGACGGGGCCGATCGTGCTGGTCTACCCGTTCGTCCAGAAGTACTTCGTCAGCGGCATCACGGTGGGGGCGGTGAAGGGCTGACGGTCGCCCGGCCCCGGGCGGAAGAACCCGCCTCCACGCACCAACGGAACAAAGAACCACACGAAACAAGGGAGTCTCAACGATGAGAAGATCTCTCGCCAGGACCGGGGCCGCGGCCCTCGCACTGGCCATGAGCATGACGGCCCTGGTGGGCTGCGGCCAGGGCGGTGAGGAGTCGGGGGAGCCGACCGAGATCACGATGCTCGTGCTCGGCGACAAGCCCACCAACGGCCGCCTCGAGGCGATGCTGGAGCAGCTCAACGAGAAGCTGGCGGCGGAGGCGAACGCCACCCTTGACCTGTTCTACGTGGAGTGGGCCGACTGGCAGACCCAGTACAACGTCCAGCTCCTCTCCGGCGACGACAACGTCGACCTCATCACCACCGCGACGGACTGGCTCTTCGCCTGGGAGAACGCCGAGAAGGGCGCCTTCCTGCCGCTGTCGGAGGAGATGCTCCAGGAGCACGCGCCAAGGACCTGGGAGCAGGTCGACGCCGACGGGCACTGGGACCTGACGAAGCTGGACGACGGGCAGATCTACTTCATCCCGGAGGACAACTTCACGCAGTGGACCAACCACGGGTTCTTCTACCGCGGCGACTGGGCCACGGAGGCGGGCTTCGAGGACGGCACGATCACGCGGTTCGAGGACTTCACCACCTACTTCGAGTGGGTCAAGGAGAACAAGCCGGACGCCTACCCGTGGGATATCGCCGGCGCCAACGACGCCGCGCTGACCGGGTACCTCCAGGGGCACACCGACGGCCAGACCCTCCAGCAGATCTCGGCGGGCATCTACTTCCCGTTCCAGACCACCGAGTCGGACCCCTACACGGTGACCTCCTGGTACATGGAGGGCGACGAGCTCCTGGAGGCGGCGGAGCTGGCGAAGGAGTGGAACGAGATCGGCGTCTGGCGCGAGGACGCGCTGAACTACGACGGCGACACGCGCGAGCAGTTCTACGCGGGCCTGTCCGGAGCGGACCAGCACCACACGCAGACGTTCGTCGGCACGATCGTCGACAACATGACCAAGAAGCAGCCCGGGTCCGACCCGAGGTTCTTCTACTGGGGCCAGGAGAACGGGAACTTCTTCCGGGACATCCTCACGCACGGTGCCATGGCCGTGAGCGCCACCTCGCAGAACCCCGAGAAGGCGCTCGAGGTCTACGACATCGTGCGGAACGACGAGGAGGCCTACAAGCTGCTCAACTTCGGCATCGAGGGCACCGACTACGTCATGACGGACGACGGCGAGCTCGGCTACCCCGACGGGTACGACTCGTCCACCGACGCCCTCGGCGCGAACTTCTGGGCCGGCCGCATGGACGAGTTCGAGCCGGACCGGGTCACGGACGCGCCGAACAAGCAGGAGATCTACGACGAGCTCGACGCGGTGGCCAAGGACTACGAGTACTCGACGCTCGTGGTGAACAAGGACACCATCGACCCGACGCTGGCGGCCATGGGCGGTGTGCTCTCCGAGTACATCCCGCAGCTCCAGTACGGCAAGTTCGACGACCCGGCCGCCGCCATCGACGAGATGCGGCAGAAGCTGGCGGACGCGGGGTACGAGGACGCCAGGGCCTCGATCCAGTCCGACCTCGACGCCTGGGCGGCCGAGCGCGGCCTGAACTAGTTCCAGTTCGGCTTGTGGTGCCGTGCGGGCCCGTGCGCAACGCCGGGCCCGCACGGCCCGCCTGAGCGAGACAACCCGAGAGACAAGGCGACCCGTGAGCAGCATCTTCGACGCGGACTCACCGCTCCAGCGGTTCCTGACCAAGGTCGCGGACCTGATGATCCTCAACCTCGTGTTCGTGGTGACGTCGCTCCCGGTGGTCACGCTGGGGGCATCGCTGACCGCCCTCAGCTACGTGGCGATGAAGCTCGTGACGAACGACTCCGAGTCGGTCACGGGCGACTACCTCCGGTCGTTCCGCGCGAACTTCCGGCAGGGCACCCTGCTGGGGCTGGCCGTGGCGTCCCTGGCGGCGGTGCTCGTGGCCTGGTACGTCGCCCTGGAGATCCTGGACGTCCCCGCCGTCGTCGAGCTGCTGCTGCAGGCGGTCTGCTACCTGGTCGGCTTCCGGGTGGTGCTGGCCGCGCTGTACGCGTTCCCCTACCTGGCGAAGTTCGAGGGCACCCTGCAGCAGGTGCTGCGCAACGCGCGCCTGATGTCGCTCCGGCACCTGTTCGCATCGCTGACCGTGCTCGCGGTCACGGGGCTGCCCGTGGTCGTCACGGTCTTCTACCCGGCGGCGACGGCGTACGGCCTGCTCTGGCTCCTCATCGGCTTCGCGGGGACGGCGTTCGTGAACGCGTTCGTGTTCACCGGCGTCTTCGGCAGGTACATCGCACCCCAGACGAACGCTCCCGTAGAAAGCGCAGGTACACCTTGACCGGGACCACCACGACCGCCGTCACCCTCGGCCCCTCGGGGCTCGTGCTCGACGGCGGCGAGCAGGTGCGCCTGTGCGCCTCCCTGTTCTACTTCCGCATCCCGCGCGAGTCGTGGGCCGCCCGCCTTGAGGCCGTGCGGGCGTCGGGCTACGACCTCGTCGACGTCTACGTCCCGTGGAACTTCCACGAGATCGCCCCCGGCCGGTGGGACTTCGCCGGAAGGCGCGACGTCGCGGCGTTCCTCGACCTCGCGCACGCCGCGGGTCTCGGGGTGATCGCCCGCCCGGGCCCGTACATCTGCTCGGAGTGGGACGGCGGCGCCCTGCCCGCCTGGCTCACCCTCGAAGAAGGGCTGCGGCTCCGGCAGAACGAGCCCCGCTACCTCGCCCATGTGCAGGCCTGGTTCGACCGGATCATGCCGCTGCTCGCCGCGCGCGAGCACGGCCGCGGCGGCGCCGTCGTCGCCGTGCAGCTAGAGAACGAGCTCGACTTCTTCGACTGCGCCGACCGCGCCGGGTACGTCGGCCGGCTCCGCGACCTCGCCCTGGCGCACGGGGTGAGCGTGCCGCTCGTGGCGTGCGCGGGGCAGGGCGACCTGACCGGCGCAACGGGCGACGTCGACGGCGTGGCGCCCGCCGCCAACTTCTACCCGGACGACCGCTCGGCCTTCGTCGAGCCGGAGGTGCGCCGGTACACCGACCTCGTCGCCGAGCGCGGCCTGCCGCTGCTCGTCACCGAGACGAACCGGTCGCACGCCACGCTCCGGCGGCTGGTCGCGAGCGGGGCCAAGGTCGCCGCGCCGTACCTCCAGGCCTCCGGGTACGACTTCGGCTGGACGCCGTCGGTCGGCAACTGGGGCGACCCCGGCGGCTTCATGGCGCACGACTACGACTTCGGCGGCTACCTCGACCCGGTCGGCGCGGCCCGCCCCGAGCACGCGGAGGCGCGCGTCCTGTCCGCGGTCCTGCGGACGCTCGGCCCGGCGCTCGCCCGCGCCTCTACCGAGCCGGCGCCCGGTGCGTACGTCGCGGACGTCGCCACGAGCGCGTCGCCCTCGCGGCTCCTGCTCGACGGCGGCGGCTCGCTGCTCGCGGTCCCGAACCTCAGCGGGGAGCCGGGGAGGGTCACCTTGCCTGCGCCTGCTCCGATGTCTGTGGCCGGGGACGGCGACGGCGACTGGGCCGCGCTTGGGGACGCCGCCGGGGTCGCGCCTGTGGACAGCGGCGGACCCGCGGCCGGGGACGGAGACCCTTCTGCCCAGGTGACGCTCCCGGTGCCCCCGGCGTCGTGCCTCCTCGTCCTGCGCGACCTGCCCCTGCGGTCCTACGGGCTGCCCGGCACGCTCCGCCTCGCCACGGCCGACCTGGTCGGCGCCGGGCCGGACGGCCTCGTGCTGTCGGCCCGGGCCGCCAGCGCGCTCGTCCTCGAAGCGTCCGGTTCCGGGCACCCGGCGGCGGAGTACGGCGGATCAAGCCGTGCAGGGGAGCCCGCCGGAGCACGCCCCGCCCCGCCGTCGGCCGCCGCCGTCGCCGCCGCCGAGCTCGCCGCACCCGCCCCCGGCTCCCCGGTCCGGGCGACGCTCGCGGCGGGGGACGCGGTGTGGGACGTCCTCGTGCTGCACCCCGACGACGTCGGTGCCCCACCCACCGCGCCGTCGGACAGTGCCCAACCCGTTGTGGTCGAGACGGCGGTTCGTCTCGACCTCGGCACCCGGACGGGCGCCACGACCAGGCACGAGCTGCCGCCGTCGTCGGAGGAGTGCGGCGTCTACCGCGGCCGCACGCACTACCGTGCCGACGTCGAAGGGCTGACCGAGCTGCTGCTGGAAGGCGCCGCGGACATCGTGGACCTGACCCTCGACGACGACGTCCGGCCCACCCTCGCGTGGTTCGGCGCTACGGCCCTGGTGCCGGTCGCGGGAGCCCGCCGGCTCGAGGCCACCGTCGAGACCTGGGGCCACTCCAACTTCGACGACGTGCGGCTGCCGGCTCTGCGGATGGGATCACTACGTGGGCTCGGGCGGGTGTGGTCCGTCGTCGGGCGGACCGAGGTGTCGGCGCTGTGGGAGGTGACGGGCGAGGGCACCTGGTCCGGCGGCGCCGCGCCCCTGCGCATGCTGGCGGGCTGGAGCAGCACGCGGGCCGGCAGCCTCGTCACCTACCGGCGCGCCCTGCCCGTGGACGGTCGGTCGCACCACGCGCTGCGCCTCGACGGGGTGGCGGGCCCGGTGAGCGTGGTCGTCGACGGCGTCGCGCACGTCGTCACGCAGGAGGAGCCGTGGGTGCACCTTGCGCCCGGCCAGGGCGCTGACGTCGCCGTCACCGTGCCCCACCGCCCCGGGGCCCGGCTGCGCGCCGAGCTGCTCCGGCTGGAGCCGGTGCGCGGCTGGGACGTCGAGCCGCAGCCCGACGAGGCCCTCCTGGCGCTCGCGGCCACCGCCGCGCCGGGCGAGCGGGTGAACCTTCCGCTGGACCTGGCCCCCGGCGACGAGCACTGGTTCGACGCCGAGGTTCCAGCGGGCGGGCTCTCCCTGCGGTTCGAGGGGCGGCAGGTGCGCGTCAGCGCCTTCGCGGGCGGCGAGCTGCTCGGCCGCGTCTGGCTCGACGACCCGGCCCGTCCGCGGTTCACCGGTGGTGACGGCGGCCGGCTCTGGCTGCCGGCCGGGTGGAATACTGGGACCGTCCGGTTCCTGGTCCGTGCGACGCGAGGTGGTCAGTCCCCGCTGCTGGGCCACGTGCGAGCCGCCACGGTCCAGGAATGAACGGTCGGGAGTGAACATGGCTGTCCCCAGGAGGACGTCGCGCGACATCCGCAGCGAGTCCCGGCTGGACGTCCTGCACGCCGTGCTCGCCGCCGGGGAGACCACGCGGAACGAGATCGCCGGGTCGACGGGACTCAGCGCGGCGACGGTGGCCACCGTCGTGGGTGAGCTCCTCACCGAGGGCATTGTCGCCGAGACCAAGCTGACCGCCGGCCGGGTCGGCAGGCCCACCGCCACGCTCACGATGAACGCCGCCCGCGGGCGGGTGGTCGGCGTCGACGTGGCAGAGACCTACGTGCGCGCCGTCCTGTTCGACACCGCGCTCAACCAGGTCGCGTCCGTCGAGGAGACGCGGGACGAGCACGTGCTCGACCCGGCGAGCGTCGTCGAGGCGATCGGCCGGGCCCTCGACAAGGTCGTCGAGCAGGGCGGCGGCACGCGCGCCGACGTGCTCGGCGTCGGCGTCGCCCTGCCCGGGCTGGTCCAGGGGGCGTCGGGCGTCTCGGTGGTCGTGCCGCACTGGAACTGGCACAAGGTCGAGCTGGAGCACCTGCGCGAGCGCGTGGGCCTGCCGCTCATCGTCGACAACCCGCTCAAGGTCATCGCGACCGCCGAGCTGTGGCTCGGCCGCGGCCGGTACTGCTCCAGCATGGTCACCATCAACCTCGGCACCGGCGTCGGCGCGGGGATCGTGCTCGAAGGCCGGGTACTGCGCGGCGCCACCAACTCCGCGGGGGAGTGGGGCCACTCGCTCCTCGTCCTCGACGGCCGGGAGTGCCGCTGCGGGCGCCGCGGCTGCGTCGAGGCCTACGTCGGCGCGCCCGGCATCCAGCAGACCCTCCGCGAGATCGAGCCCGGCCACCCGCTGGCCGACCTCACCATGCAGCGCGACTTCATCAGCGCGCTCGCCGAGGCCGCCGAACGGTCCGACGCCGACCCCGCCGTCCAGCGGACCATCGAGCGCACCGCCTACTACCTCGGGTCGGCGCTCGCGGACCTCGTGGCGGTCGTCAACCCCGAGCTGGTCACGCTCACCGGCTGGACCACGTGGGCGCTCGGCGAGCACCTGCTGCCGGCGACCCGCGCCCGGCTGGTCGACCAGGTACCCGGCCGGTCCGCCGACGACGTGCGCGTCGAGGTGTCGACGGTCCGCAGCAACTCGGTGGCGACGGGCGTGGCGACGATCGCGCTGGAGCGGTTCCTGACCGACGTCGGCCTCCTGACGACGCGGATCCCGATAGCCCTCTGACGGGCGGCCGGGCCCTGTGCGGCCCCGCGTAACACCCGCCTCGTGGTGACCTGACCAAGGGCTCGAGTTCGGTCCCTTGCCCCGCCAGATCGCTGAGGTCGGTCGGTTGCCCCGAGATCGGTCCATCGATGGACCGATCTCGGGGCAACCGACCGAATTGGCCGCGCCTACCGAGCAAACGACCGAACTGGCCGCCGCCCATCACAGCAGCCGGCCGACCTCAAGCGCCCGGCAGAGGGGTCTAGCCCAGCTCGCGCAGCACCACGTCGTCGAACAGCGCCGTCACCGCGGGGGACGCGCCGCCGCCCGCGTAGATGCCGACCGCCGGGTCCGTGTCGGCAGGGAGCGTCCAGGTGGCGCCGAACCGCCACGTGCGGCCGTCGCGCGAGCTGGCCGCCTGGTACCGGTGCTCACCCGTGGCCGGGTCGAGCGTGTGGAACAGGCGCAGGTGCATCGTGTCGGCGACCGGCCCGGAGACGTGGCCGCCGAACCAGGTGCGGCCGTCGGCCGTGAGCTCCTTGCCGAACTCCACCTGGCGGGTCTGCCAGATCGAGACCGTCCCGAGCCGCAGGAAGTCGTCGTCGCCCGCGTGCACCAGCAGGCCTGCCTGCTGGTAGTTGCGCACGGTGTCCTGGCCGAGGGGCAGCGTGAGGGTGGTCTCCAGCACGTAGTCACCCTCCGGTGCGTCGCGCAGCAGCGCCGGCGCGTCGTTGGCGCCGCCCACCAGGTCGTGGCCGGTCAGCGGCCACGACAGCGCGCCGTCGGCCACCCGGACCTCCGCGGGCGAGTGCAGCCAGCGCCAGCCCGGGTCCAGTGCGCCGTCGAACTCCTCGGCGAACGTGACGCCGCCCGCCTGCGGCTCGGCCACGCGCCGGGTCACCGGGTCGTGCGCCGTCACGACGGTCAGGTTGTCGAGCTGCGCCTCCGCGCCGTCGGCCGCGAGGTACACGGGAGCCCGGCGGGGCAGCGGGCCGCGCGGCTCGAACCGCACCTCGGCGTCCACGTCGCCCAGGCCGCTCGACGACAGCCGGGCGGTCAGCACACCGCCGGCCGCCTCGACGGTCAGCACGTGCCACGAGGTCAGGTCGGCGTTCGCAGGCAGCACCGCCCGCCGCTGCCTACGCCCCTGCTCGACGACGAGCTCGCGCGCCTCGGCATCCAGCCGCACCGACACCGCGGCCGGGCCGGTGCCGCCCACCGTCGCCGTGAACGACCCGTCGTCGTCGGGCAGCCGCACGTCCGCCTCGAGACGCACGTCGCGCGGCGCGGGCGCGGTCCGTACGACGGCGGCGCCGCGCCGGTCCGGGACCAGCCGCGCGACCGCCCCCGCATCGCCCGAGCCGTCGGAGCCCCGGGCGAGCGTGCCGGTCACGCGCCGCAGCCCGGACCCCGAGGCCGGGTCGCCGCTCACGATGCCCAGCTCGCTCGCCGCCGCCGGCGCGGGCTGCGCTCCCTCGCTCGGGCCCGCGCCCGCGTTGACCACGGGCCACCCGTCGATCCAGTCCAGCCGGTCCATCAGGGTGGGCCGCCGGTTCACGCCGCCCGGCTCGCTGAGCCACGCGTCGTCCCGGTCGATGCCGTGGTAGAGCATCCAGTCCTGCCCGGAGGCGTCCGTGAGCACCGCGTGGTGCCCCACCCCCATTCCACCGGTTGCCGTTCTGCGCCACCACCTGCGTGCCGCCCACGCGCGACTCGTTCAGGCCGACGCCCTCGTGGTCGGTGAACGGGCCCAGCGGCGACCGCGACCGCCCCGCGTACACGCTGTACCCGGTCACGGGGCCGGCGCAGCAGTTGGCCGACGAGCCCATGAAGTAGTACCAGCCGTCGCGCTTGACCACGAACGCGCCCTCGTACCGGTCGCCCACGGTCACCCGCGTGGGCTCACCCACCGCGCGCGTGCCGGTCTCGTCCAGCCGCGTGACCCAGATGCCGCCGTTGAAGCCGCCGAAGTAGAGGTAGCGCGAGCCGTCGTCGTCGGTGAACAGCGCCGGGTCGATGGTGTTGAGGTACCCGCCGCCGGGCGCGGGGCGCGGGTCGAGGACCGGCCCGCCCGAGTCGGTCCACGGCCCGGTGGGCGTGGGCGCCGTGGCCACGCCGATCGTGTAGTCCCACGGGTCCGGGTTCGCCGCGGTGTCGGTGACCGTGTAGTACATGACGTACCGGCCGTCGACGTAGCGGATGTCGGGCGCCCAGAAGAACGAGGCGCTCGCGGCCCAGGCCGGCCGGTTCTCGTCGTCGAAGATGGTGTCCACGTACTCCCACGACGCGAGGTCGCGCGACCGGGCCACGTGCATGTTCCCGAACGGCCCGCCCTCGACGAGCGGGTCACTCGTGGCGTACAGGTACCACCAGCCGTCCTTGCCGCGGATCACCGCGGGGTCGGCGTAGGTGTCGGCGAACGGTTCGGTGATCGGGTTGCGGTACGTGGTGCCGGACGGCGGTGCGGCCGCGGCGCCGCTCTCGTCCCGCGAGGCGCTCGCCGTGCCGTCGTGGTCCGGCACAGTGCCGGCCGCGCCGTCGTCGTCCGACGCAGTGCTGGCAGCTCCGCCGTCGTCCGACGAAACGCTCGTGGTGCCGCGGGACGTCGCGGGGTCCGCGAGCGCCGCCGCGCCGGGCACGATCGGGGCGGCGAGCGCCAGCGCGAGCGCGGCGGCGAACAGGGTGCGCGGTGGAACGTGACGCGTCATTGCGCCCTCCTTGGGGTGGGGCCTTGCCTGAGTGGGTCTGGGCCGGAGCGGGTCGGTGCGGAGGCCTGCACCGGAGGGTAAACGTTGCACCAGATTCCTGTCTACCCGGTGCACACACCCGGCCGGGAGCGCGGCGGCCCTCGCCACCGCCACTTCACCCGCGCTTCGGAGCGCGGCCACCCGGCTGTCTCCTGGCCGGACTAGAAACGGACATATGACCCCTGAGCCCGAGCTCGACCGCCGTACCCTGCTGGGCGCCACCGGAGTGGTCGCCGCCGGACTGCTGCTGCCGGCCGCGCCGTCCTTCGCCGCGCGGGCCTCCGCCGCGCCTGCCTTTGTCAAGGCAGCCCGCCCCGTGCTGACCCACGGCGTACAGCTCGGCGACCCGCGCGCCGACGGCGCCGTGGTATGGACGCGCGCCGACCGGCCGTCGCGGATGTTCGTCGAGATCTCCCGCGACCCCGGCTTCCGGCACGCGGTGCGGATCCCTGGCCCGCTGCTGACGCCGGAGACGGACGGCACCGGCGAGCTGCGCCTGACCGGCCTGCCCGCGGGCCAGGAGGTGCACTACCGCGTCGTCGCGCAGGACCTGGAGGGCCGGGCCGACAGCGCGGCGCTGACCGGGCGCTTCCGCACCGTGCCGCGGGACCGCGACGACGTGCGGTTCGTCTGGTCGGGCGACGTCGTCGGTCAGGGCTGGGGCATCAACCCCGACATCGGTGGCATGACGATCTACGACGCGATGGCCGCGCGCAACCCCGACTTCTTTCTGCACAGCGGCGACACCGTGTACGCGGACGGCCCCCTCCAGGAGTCGGTGACGCTGCCCGACGGCCGGGTGTGGCGCAACCTCGTCACCCCGGAGAAGTCCAAGGTGGCCGAGACGCTGGCCGAGTACCGCGGGCAGTTCGCCTACAACCTGCTCGACGAGAACGTCCGGCGGTTCGCCGCGCAGGTCCCTCAGCTCGTGCAGTGGGACGACCACGAGGTCACGAACAACTGGTACCCGGGCGAGATCCTGGACGACGACCGCTACACAGAGCAGCGCGCCGACGTCCTGGCCGCGCGGGGGTTCCGGGCGTTCCACGAGTGGCAGCCGGTGCGCCGGCAGGACGCCGTCGACGGCCGCGTGTACCGCAAGGTGTCCCATGGCCCGCTGCTCGACGTCTTCGTGATCGACATGCGCAGCTACCGCGACCCGAACTCGACCGGCACCACGCCGGAGCGGATCCTCGGCGCGCGCCAGGCGCGCTGGCTGGTCGAGTCGCTGGACCGTTCCCGCGCGACGTGGAAGGTCGTCGCCTCGGACATGCCCGTCGGCATCGTGGTGCCGGACGGCGACAGGATCGAGGCCGTCGCCAACGGTCTGCCCGGCGTGCCGAACGGCCGCGAGGCGGAGCTCGCGTGGGTGCTGCAGGAGCTCAAGCGGCGCCGGGTGCGCAACACGGTCTGGCTCACCGCCGACGTGCACTACTCCGCGGCGATCCACTACTCGCCCGAGCGGGCCGCGTTCGAGGGCTTCGACCCGTTCTGGGAGTTCGTCTCCGGACCGCTGCACGCCGGCGCGTTCGGCCCGAACGCGCTCGACCCGACGTTCGGGCCGCAGCAGGCGTTCGTCAGCTCCCCGCCGCGCGCCAACACCTCGCCGCTGGAGGGCTTCCAGCACTTCGGCGAGGTCAACATCGACGGCGCGACCGGACAGCTCCGCGTCGACCTGCGTGACCAGGCCGGCCGGTCGCTCTGGGCGACCACGCTCGACCCGCGGCGCTGACCCGTCCGCGGGCCTCGCCCACTGACGCTGCGTCAGGACAAAAGGTGCAATACCATCGCTCGCGGACGAGCCGGGACCGGATGGTGCGAGGGGCGAGCGACTGGTGGGCAGGGTCAGCGCAGGCGACGAGATCGCCGGCCGCTACCGGCTGGTGCAGCAGCTCGGCTCCGGCGGTCAGGGCGAGGTCTGGGAGGCCACGAGCCTCACCGTGAGCACCCTGCGGGTCGCGCTCAAGCGGGTGCGCCACGAGGACGACGGCGCGCGGCGCGCCCTGGAGGAGGCGGAGAAGCTCGCGCGGGTGCGGCACACGCACGTGGTGGCGGTGCACGACGTCGTCGCCGACGGTGACGATCACTGGATCGTCATGGGGTACGTGGCGGGCGAGCCGCTGGGCCGGCTCGGGCGGATCACCGTCGAGGAGGCCGCCACCTACGGTGCGCAGGTCGCCGACGGGCTGGCCGCCGTCCACGCGCAGGACCTGCTGCACCGCGACGTCACGCCGTCGAACGTGCTGGTGGCGGACGGCGTGGCCACGCTGATCGACTTCGGTATCGCACACAGCGTGGCGGACGCGGCCACGATGACCAGCGGGGCCCGGGTCACCGGCACGCCCGGGTACCTGGCGCCCGAGATGCTCGTCCCGGACACCCAGTACCGCCGTCCCGCGGACGTGTTCGGGCTCGGTGCCACGTTGTACCGGGCACTGGAGGGCACCACGCCGTTCGGGGAGGGCAGCGATGCGCAGCTCTTCGCCCGGACCGAGCGCGACGACGTCCGCCCGCCACGCCGCGCGGGCGCGATGGCGGGCGTGCTGCTGCGCATGCTCGACAAGAACCCGCGCCAGCGGCCGGAGCTCGAGGCCGTGCGCGACGAGCTGCGGAGCATCGCGGCGGGGAACGGGCCGTTCCGTCCCCCACGTGGGCCGGGCCGACGGCGGGCGCGGGCGCTGGTCACCGCGGCCTGCGTGGCCGTGCTCGTCGTCGCCGGGGCGCTGTACTCGTGGAACGCGTTCGGGCCCGGTGCGGGCGGACCGGAGCAGGCGGCTGGCGCCGAGGCCGGCGCGACCGGCCCCAGCCGGGCCGGCACCGAGGCGGGGCCGAAGGCGAGGCCGCAGAGCAAGCCGGTGGTCGCGGCTCCGGAGGAGACCCGGCCCGAGCCCACGCCGACGCCGACGCCCGCTGGGAGCGCCGGCGGGTCGGACGGCGGCGGGTCGGACGGCGGCGGGTCGTACGGCGGTGGCGGGCGGGAGCCGGCCGTGGCCGCGGCGCCGATCCGGTTCCCGGACAAGTCGCCCGACGCCGCCCGCGAGGCGTCCTGGGACCCCTGCAAGCTGCTGGGCGGCGGGGCGCTCGACCGGTTCGGCACCCCGCGGACCGACAGCGACCGCGACGTCTTCCAGATGTGCACCGTGACGGTCTCGGACGGTTCGCGGCTCAGCGAGGTGGAGCTCACGATGTTCACCGACGAGGACCCGGACGGCAGCGGCGCGGACCGGGGTGGCGGCGTGACGCTCTACTCGTCCGACGGCGACGGGGAGTGCTCCCGTGATGTCGTCTTCGGCGCGGGCGACCGGTACACGCTGTCGTTCGAGGCGAGCTCGGTGGAGGGCTCCGGCGCCGACCTGTGCGGGATGGCCGGGTCCGTGGCGGACCGGGCGGTCGCCCTGGTCAGGGCGGACGACCTCCCGGTGCGGACGGCGCTCCCACTGCCGGGCTCGGTCATCGCGGCCGGCACGTGCGACCTGCCCTCGGACGACGCCCTGCGCACGGCCCTCGACATCGACGACCTGGTGAGCCCGCAGCGCGAGTTCGCCGAGTGGGACTGCAACTGGGACGGCGACGAGGGCCGCTACCTGCGGATCCTGTTCCAGCGGGACGAGGGGTACGCGCCGGGGGAGAGCACGGAGCTCTCGCTGTCCGGGTACCCGGCCTACGAGCGCGGCGACGCCTGGGGAGACGGGTGCCTGGTCGACGTCGTCGCCCGGGAGGGGGCCAGCCCCGAGGGCGACGGGCCCGTGAGCGAGCTGCTGCGGGTGCACCTCACGGGGGAGAGCGACCAGGACACGCTGTGCGAGGCGGCGGTGACGGTGGCGCGGTCGGCTGCGGCGGCGTTGTAGACCGGGTGCCGTGGACCGCGCTGTTGTCGGGCGTGGTGTTGTCGAGCGTGCTGTTGTCGGGCGTGCTCAGGACCAACGTCCCCGGCGCCCGTACCCGGTCGGTTCCTCGAAGTCCGCTTCCAGCACGCGATTGGGCCTGTTTCTCGCGCGTTCTCCAGGCCTCATCGCGTGGTGGAAGCGGACTAATACGTTCCGACGAACGTCAGCCGTTGCCTAGGATCGTCGGATGTCGAACCACGTCCCCGCACCGACCCATCCCGCCGTCGAGAAGGTCACCGCCGCACTCGCCGAGGCCGGCGTCGCCGCCCAGGTCCGCTGGCTGGACGACGCCGCGACGACGGCCGCGCTGGCCGCCGAGCATCTCGGCATCGCCGTGGGCCAGATCGCGAACTCGCTCGTCTTCCTGTTCGACGGCGAGCCCACGCTCGTCCTGACCTCCGGTGCCCACCGCGTGGACACCGCCTGGCTGGGGGAGCGGGTGGGAGCGTCCATCACCCGGGCGTCGAAGGAGCAGGTCAAGGAGGCGACGGGCCAGGTCATCGGGGGCGTCGCGCCCGTAGGACACCCGGCGCCGGTGCCCACCTACGTCGATACGGCGCTCGCCGCGCACGCCGAGGTCTGGGCTGCAGCAGGCCACGCCAAGACCGTGTTCCCGACCACGTTCGACGAGCTGGTCCGGATCACGGGCGGGACGCCGACGGCGGTGGCGCCGGAGGGCTGAGCTGTTCTCGGTGGGTCGGCCGCCGAGCGCCGGTGGGTCAGCCGCCGAGCGCGACGGCTCCCAGCGCGAACACCGGCGCCACCAGGACGCCGCACCAGAAGCTCGGCGCCACGTCCCATCGGCCCCAGCTCCTAGCGGAGTCCGGTCGCGCTGAGCCGGATCGAGAGCAGCAGGTTCGTGGCCGTGACGAACAGGGTGTTCCGCTTCGGCCCGCCGAACGTCAGGTTCGAGCACACCTCGGGCAGCAGGAGCTTGCCGAGCAGCGTCCCGTCGGGGTCCAGGCAGTGCAGGCCGTCGTGGGCGGCGGCCCAGAGGCGGCCGGCGTCGTCGACCCGCACGCCGTCGAAGGCGCCGGCGTCGCAGGTGGCGAGCACCTCGCCGCCGGTGAGGGTCGCGTCCGGGCCGACGTCGAAGCGGCGGAGGTGGCCGCGCTCGCTGTCGGTGATGTAGAGCGTGCGCTCGTCGGCGGAGAAGGCCAGGCCGTTGGGGGCGGCGAAGTCGTCGGCGACGCGGGTGACCGAACCGTCGGGGTCCCAGCGGTAGACGTGGCAGCCGTCGGTCTCGGGGACGGCGTGGTAGCCCTCGTAGTCGCTCTGGATGCCGTAGCTCGGGTCGGTGAACCACACGCTGCCGTCGCTGCGCTCGACCAGGTCGTTGGGGCTGTTGAAGCGTCTGCCCTGCCAGCGGTCGGCGAGCACGGTGACGGTGCCGTCCGGCTCCGTGCGGGTCACTGACCGCGTGCCGTGCTCGCACTGGAGCATGCGGCCGGCGCGGTCGACGGTGCGGCCGTTGGCGTGGCCGCCGGGGCTGCGCCAGACGCCGACGCCGCCGGTCGCCTCGTCCCAGGCGAGGACCCGGTCGTTCGGGATGTCGCTGAACAACAGGGTGCGCCAGGCCGGCGAGTAGGCGGGTCCTTCGAGCCAGCTCCCCTCGTCGAAGAGCACCTCGGCGAAGGTGTCCCCGCGCACCGGGGCGAACCGCTCGTCGTGGTGCTCCCAGCGCGCGCGGATCCTGGTCACTGTCACGTCTGGCTCCTTCGGTCTGGTTGGCCGGTGGCGGGTCGGTTGTCCGTCGGCTGGGCGAGGACATCATCGCGCGTCTTGGCCCGTGCGGGTGCGCGGCCGGACCAGGGCGGCTGCGGGGGCGACGGAACCGCAACTTCCGTCCTCGTCCACGGGCTTTCCGGATGCCTAGGCTCCAGGGGTACTCGTAGAGCACGGGTCGTACCAGGGAGGAGCAACCATGCCGATGTCGCGCGTGTGGGTCGTGACGGGTGCCAGCTCGGGGTTCGGCGAGGCGATCGCCCGCGCCGCCCTCGACGGCGGTGACACCGTGGTCGGCACGTCGCGGTCGGCCGACCGGCTGCGCGCGCTCGCCGACGCCTACGGGGACCGCTTCGTCCCGCTCACCCTCGACGTGTCGCGGTCGGCGTCCTTCGACGCGGCCGACGCGCTGGTGCGGGACGTGGTCGCCGCCAACGGGCGGATCGACGTGCTCGTGAACAACGCCGGCCGGACGCAGGTCGGCGCCCTGGAGGAGACCACGGAGGACGAGCTGCGGCAGCTCTTCGAGCTCCACTTCTTCGGCCCGGCCGCGCTGACCCGCGCCGTCCTGCCGTACTTCCGCCGCCAGGGTGGTGGCACGGTGGTGCAGATGTCGTCGGTGGGCGGCCAGGTGACGATGCCGGGGTTCGGGGTCTACTGCGCGACCAAGTTCGCGCTGGAGGGCCTCACCGAGACGCTGGTCGACGAGGTGCCCGGCGTGCGCTTCGTCGTGGTGGAGCCGGGCGCGTTCCGGACCGGACTCTTCGACCGGTCGGCGGCGCTCGTGTCCGCCGAGCTGCCGGAGTACGCCGAGACGGTGGGCCCCACCAGGCAGTATGTCGCCACCGGTGGTGGCACCCAGCCGGGCGACCCGGTGAAGGCGGCAGCGGCGATCCACGCCGTCGTCACCGGCGACGCGGCGCCGACGCGGCTGGTGCTCGGTGCCGACGCGCACGACGGGATCGCGGCGCGGCTGGAGCGGCTGGGCGCCGAGCTCGCGGAGTGGGCAGAGGTCTCGCGGTCGACGGACCTGGACCCGGTTGCGCGGCCGTGACCGGGCAAGCGCGGGTCCGGACGGCGGAGCACCCCGCCGGGCGGCTCGTGCACGCCGTCCTGCCCGCGCACGAGGCGGATGGATTTACCAGCGCGAGCGCCCCGTTCGCCGTCGGCGTCACGTTCACCGGGCATGCCGACGCCGTGGTGCGGCACGGCGACGAGCCGGCCCGGCTGCTGGACCTGCGGCCCGGGACGGTCGGCGTCAACGGCGCCCGGCCGCTGGCCTGGCTCCGTACCCGCGAGCCGACCGAGAGCGTGGAGATCGTCCCGAGCGCCGCCGCGCTCGCGAGTGCGGCGGCCGAGCACGAGATCTCGTGGGAGGCCCACGAGTCCTACCGCACCGTGGGGCACGACCCGGTCGTGTGGGCCGCGTCCGCGAGGGTGCGCCGGTCGCTGCTGACCGACGGCGTGACGGCCGAGGCCGCCGAGGAGCTGGTGAGCCTGGTGCTGGCGCACCTCGCGACGTCGGCCCACGGCGCCGGGCGCCGCGAGGTGCCCGGCGTGCTGGAGCGCGCCCGGGTGCTCGCGGTGACGGACCGGGTGCACGGCGCGCCCTTCGACCCGCACCCGCTCGCTGAGCTGGCGGCCCTCGTGCACCTCAGTCCGTACCACTTTCTGCGGGCCTTCGCGCGTGCCGTCGGCGTGACCCCGCACCAGTACGTGACGGCGGTCCGGGCCGAGCGGGTGCGCCGCCTGCTCGCGCACGACGGCGCGACCGTCGCGTCCGTGGCGGAGCAGGCGGGCGTCGACCCGCGGCAGCTCCGCCGGCTCCACCGGCACGCGCTGGGCGTCAGCCCTCGGGGCTGATGTTCCCTGGGCTGGTCTCCTCCGAGTCGAGGGGTGCTGGCGGGGCGAGGAGGTCGTCCACGGTCGTCACCTCGATCAGCGGCGCGTAGAGCCGCATGATCTCCAGGGCGCGCTCGTGGTTCTCGGCGGTCGAGCCCGCGCAGGCGTCGGCGACCACCAGCACCCGGCGGCCTGCGTCGGCCGCGGCGAGCGCCGTCGAGATCACGCAGCAGTCGGTGGCCACGCCCGCGAGCACCAGCTCGCCGGCCTCGCGCGTCGCGGCCTCCAGCTCCGGACCCCACTTGCCGAACGTCGTGCGCGTCACCACGGGCGCCCCGGCCTGCGCGACGTCGGCCAGGCCGGCGAGCTCGTACAGCGGGTCGTCCTGCGCCACGAGCGCGAACGGCCACTGGTCGAAGTAGGCGCGCCAGGCGCCGTCGGGCACGGTGGGGGCGATGTAGCGGGTGAGCACGGTGCGGCCGGCAAAAGCGGGGAGCAGGCGCCGGGTCCCGGCGAGCGCGGCCGGGTAGTCGGGCGACGCCCACGGGCTGGGCGGATGCGCGAAGACGTTCTGCATGTCGATCACCACCAGGGCGGCGTCCGGCCCCGGCGGCACGACGGCGGTCTCCGCTCCGTCGCTGGTCTTCGCCGCGTCGCCGGTCTCCGCTCCGTCGCTGGTCTCCGCCGCGTCGCCGGTCTCCGCTCCGTCGCTGGTCTCCGCCGAGCCGCCGGCCTCCGCTCGGCCGCTGGTCTCCGCCGCCTGGCCCGTCCCTGCTCCGCCGCCGGTCATCGCGCCTCCTGGCGGCGTACGGCGCCGGCGCTCAGCAGGAGCGTGCCGGCGAACCCGATGACCAGGGAGACGAGCACGCCGAGGTTGGCGCCCGCCCAGTCGCCGTCGGCTCCGCCGAGCGGGCCAAGGAGGTAGCCCTGCCACTGCAGCCACGGCGCGTAGGTGTTGGTCACCAGCCCCCAGCCGACGGCGGTGCCGGCCAGGACCAGCAGCACGGCGCTCCAGCTCACGGACCCGTACCGGCCGGAGGCGGAGTACAGGTCGGCGTCGGTGTAGTCGCGGCGGCGCAGCAGGATGTCGGCCAGCAGGACGCCGCACCACGCGGCGACCGGCACGCCCAGCGTGATGAGGAAGCCCTGGAAGGGGCCGATGAACGAGTCGGCGACGAACACCACGTAGACCGCGCCGAGGATCATGAGCGCGCCGTCGATGGCGGCGGCGAGCCAGCGCGGCGCGGGCAGCCCGAGGGACAGCAGGGCGAGCCCCGAGGAGTAGATGTCGAGGGCGGCGCCGCCGATCAGCCCCGCCAGGGCCACCACCACGAACGGGATGAGGAACCAGGTGGGCAGGATGGTGGACAGGGCGCCGATCGGGTCGGCGCCGATCGCCTCGTTCAGCACGGGATCGGAGCCAGCGAGCAGCAGACCGAACACGAGCAGGACCACGGGGGCCAGCGAGGCGCCGAAGGTGGTCCAGCCGACGATCCGCGGGCCCGAGGCGGTCCGGGGGAGGTAGCGCGAGTAGTCGGCGGCCATGTTGACCCAGCCCAGGCCGAACCCGGTCATCATGAACACGAGCCCGCCGATCACCTGCGGCCCGCCGCCCGCAGGGATCGCGGCGACCGTCCCCCAGTCGACGTGGTCGGCCACCAGGACGATGTAGACGAGGGTGAGCACCGCCGTCAGCACCGTTATCACCACCTGCAGCCGCATCACCAGGCCGAACCCGAAGACGCCCGCCGCCACGACGATGCCCGCCACGACCACGAGGGCGACGACCTTGGTCGCCGTGCCGCCGCCCCAGCCGAGGGCGCCGAGCACCGTGGAGGTCGCGAGCGTGGCCAGCGCCACGAGCACCGTCTCCCAGCCCACGGTGAGGACCCACGACAGCAGCGACGGCAGCCGGTTGCCCTGGACGCCGAAGGCGGCCCTGGACAGCACCATGGTGGGCGCCGAGCCGCGCCTGCCCGCCAGCGAGATGAACCCGCAGAACAGGAACGACACCACGATGCCGACGATCCCGACCACCACGGCCTGCCAGAACGACACCCCGAACCCGAGCAGGTAGGAGCCGTAGCCCAGCCCGAGCACCGAGACGTTGGCCGCGAACCACGGCCAGAACAGCTCGCGCGGCGACCCGCGGCGCTCGCTCTCGTCGATGGTGTTCAGGGCATTGGTCTCGATGCTCGTGGCTGAGCTCATACGGGTGATCCTGCCACTCGCCACTGACACGGGGATGAGAGGTGCGCCACGTTCGTCCCTGACCACAGTCAGGTCCGGGGGGACGGCAAAGGGCCCGCACCGGATGGTGCGGGCCCTTCGGTCTCAGCGGGGCCGGCGGACTCAGCCGACGCGGATGAACGTCGGGCTGGACTGCCAGATCGAGGTGTAGCGGACGGTCTCGCCGGGGACCGGGGCCTCGACCTGCATGCCGTCGCCCGCGTAGATGGCGACGTGGCCGGGCGTCCAGATGAGGTCGCCGGGCTGTGCCTCGGCCGCGGAGACGACGGTGCCCGCGTAGCGCTGCTCCGCGGAGCTGTGCGGCAGGCTGATGCCGACCTGGGCGTACACGTACGAGGTGAACCCGGAGCAGTCGAACCCGGCGGGGGTCGAGCCGGCCCAGAGGTACGGCACGCCGAGGTACTGCATGGCGATGTCGACGATCGCCGAGCCGGAGGTAGCCGCAGGGGCGGCCTCCTCCACCGCGGGCTCCTCGGCGACGGCGGTGGCCGTGACCTCCTCCTCGGCGGGCTCGACGACCTCCTCGACGACCGGCTCGGGCTCGGGCTCCGGCTCGGGTGCCGGCGTCACCTTGATCGTCCCGGTCTCCAGGGTGAACTTGCTCTTGGCGGTGACCTTCACGGCCGGCGCCGTGTCCGCCTTCGCCGTGGTCAGCTTCGCGGTGGTCACCTCCCGTGCGGCGTCCTTCACCGCGTCGAGCGTCACGGCGTCGAGCTCCGCCGTCGTGGTGTCCGGCTCGGTCGCCGGGGCCGCGGCCGCCGGAGCGGCGCTGGCGGGCCCCGCGAGCAGGGAGACGATCAGTCCCGAGCCGGCCGCGACGACCGCGCTCCGGCGGGCCGTCGTGGAGATGCCGCGCGCGGCGGCGCGGGTGAACGGGGTCAGGGGCGTGATGGGTCTACGGGCAGCACGATGGCGCCCGGGCGTGCGAGTAGTCACGTTCGGCTTTCTCCCGACGCCTACGAGGTGAGCTGTCGGATTCGGATCGGAGAATGACCCGGCCGCGGTCCTAACCTGTGCGGCTTCACCCCAAGGACACCGATGGTGCCCACTTACCTGGTTCCCCCGTCCCTGCCATCTGGTCAGTGCAGATCTCGGGCGGTGGCAGGGCTCGGCGTCCGCCTCGAGTACCCACGGACTTTCCCGCGAGCGGGACCGACCGTAACCCGGAAGGGCCAGAAAGTCACAATCCCGTTACGGAGCGTGCTGTGGAGGGGCGCGGCTATTGACCGAATTATCCGGTCTGATATAAGGGCCCGCCGCAGCGTCGCGGTCGCCGAACCGCAACGACACGCCGGCCGGCTCGTCGTGTGCCGGCATGTCGTTGCGGTTCGGCGACCGGGAGCACGCGCAACCTGCGGTTCGGCGCCCGGCTCGGGCCCGCCCAGGCGCCCGGCTCGGGCCCGCCCAGGGCGCACCGGACCGGGTCTAGGCGGGCCGGACGTTGTGGTTGAGGCGGAACAGGTTGTCCGGGTCGTACTGCCGCTTGACCGCGGCCAGCCGCTCGTACGTCGGGGACGGATAGACGGCGGCGACGTCCTCCTCGGTGGCGGATGCGAGGAAGTTCGCGTAGGCGCCGTCGACGTGCGGGGCGAGCTTCGCCCAGATCGCTGCCAGCCGGGGGCGGGCGGCCTCGACGACGGGCTTCGGCCCGCCGGTGACGGTCGCGACCATCAGCTCCGCCGCGCGGTGCGCGTAGGCGGTGGCGTCGCCGGCCACCCGGGACACCGCCCCGCCGACGGCGCGGACGGAGATCAGCGGCGACCCCTGCGCCGTCCCGACCTCGGCGAGGGTCTTCAGCGCCTCCGGCACCGACTCGCGGCGCACGAAGCCGCTGTGGGCGAGCAGCTCGATGCCGGGCGGCGGGGCGGCGCCCTCGACGAGGACGTCCGCGTAGGGTTTCAGCGCGACGTCGTCGGCGACGACGGTGCCGAGCCGGCGGATCGGGTCGATCGCCCGCGCCGCGAGGCCGGCGTCGTCGCCGTCGAACGCGACGTGGATCTCCACGGGCGCGTCCGGGCCGCCCGCGAGCGGGTTGGCCAGGGTGGCGACCGAGGTGAGCTCCTCCGGGGCGGTGCGGAGGTGGTCGGCCCAGCCCTGGAGGACGGTCACCGCCTCCGACGCCGGGAAGGTCACCTTGCCGAAGAAGACCTCCGTCGTGGGGTGCGCGACGAACTCGAAGGCTGTCACGACGCCCAGGTTGCCGCCGCCACCGCGGACCGCCCAGAACAGCTCCGGGTGCTCGTCCGCGCTCGCGGTGACCACCCCGCCGTCGGCGGTGACGACCTCCGCCGCGACCAGGCTGTCCAGGGCCAGGCCGTACTTGCGCACCTTCCAGCCGATGCCGCCGCTCAGCGTCAGCCCGCCGACGCCGACGCTCTTCGTGTCACCGGAGGAGATCGCCAGGCCGTGCGGGGCCAGCGCGTTCGCCACCTTGCCCCAGGTGGCGCCGCCGCCGATCCGGACGAGGTGGCGGTCGCCGTCGACCACCTCGACGTCGGCGAGCTTGCTCAGGTCGATCACGACGCCGCCGTCGTTGGTGCCGAAGCCCGGGAAGCTGTGGCCGCCGCCGCGTACGGACAGCGCGAGCCCGGAGGCGGCGGCGAAGCTGACGGCGGCGCGCACGTCGCCGACGGTCGTGGGGCGCAGGACGTAGGCCGGGCTGCCCGCGACCAGGAGCGAGCGGCCGGCCGACTCGTACTCGGCCCCGCCCGGTTCGATGATGTCGCCGCCGAAGTCGCGGCGCAGGGTGTCGACTGCTGAGGTCATGACGTTCCTTCCACAGGGGGAGTGGCGCTCCACAGGGGGAGTGGCGCTGCGTGCCGCAGCGGACGAAGGCATGACTCCTCAGCCGCCGCCGATGTGACAGGGCAGTGTGTGATCCAGGCCACACCCTGGCCGTGGCGGATCAGCGCCGGCCGGCGGCGCCGACGGTTCGCGTGGTCAGGCGGGCTCGACCTTGTCCGCGTCCCTGGAATCGGCGCCCGCGTCCGAGGAGTCGGCCGTGGCCTGCCCGCCCTCGTCCGCGGGCCCGGCCTTCGCCTTCCCGCCGTTGTCCGCGCCGTCGCCCTTGTCCTCGTCCTGGAAGACGTCGGTCATACCGCCGACCGTCACCAGGAGCGTCGTGAACAGCGTCACCGCGGCGGCGACGATCCACAGCAGCCACTGCAGGAAGGGCAGCGCCTGAGCCAGCGCCCCGAGCTGGAACAGGCCCCCGGCCACGCCGCCACCGACCAGGACCACGAAGATGACCCCGATCAGCTTTCCCGCGTCCAGCTTGCGGCGCGCCCGCCGCCGCTTGCCGCCGGGCGGGACGGCCCGGCGCGCGGCATCGACGGCCAGGCGGTTCATCGCGTCCTCGAGGGCCGCCCTGCCCTCGCCGTCCGGCATGTCCTTGTGGATGGCCACCAGGCGCTGCAGCCGGCGCTCGCCGCCGGGCAGCACGCCCACGAACGAGGCGATCGCGGACAGGACGGCGCCCATCGTCGGGAGCGCCACGGACACGATCGACACGATCTCCGACGTCGTCACGGGCAGGAGCCTAGCGATCCTCCGCGGTTGACCATGCGCCTGCTGCGAGATGCGGCCCGCGTTCCCGCAGCGAGCGCATGGTCCACCTCGGTCGTAGGCGGCTCCGCCAAAGGTCGTAAGCCAAGTGCCTGCCTGCGGGCGATGTGGTGAAAAGGGGATCCCGACAGGCTGGTCCCGTCCGGAGAAAAGGCTCCGGAGCAGCCCGAACACCTGCCGAGCGCGAGGAGCGCGACGATGTTCCCGTCCACTGACCACACGCCCACCGAGCGGCCCGGCGGCGACCCGCTGAGCGGCCGCCCGCTGCGCGACCACCCGCTGCACGGCCGCCCGGCGCACCGTGCCCGACGAGTCGCCGCCGGCCTCGCCGCACTGGGGATCCTTGCCGTCACCGTCGCGGCCGGCGCACCGGCGTCCGCCACGGTGCGGACGACGGCGACCGCGGCCTCCGCCACGGCGCGGACGGCGACGGCGGCACCTGCGACGCCGACCGCCGCCGCCCCCACATCGACCGGGGCGACCGCCGCCGCATCCGGCACCGCGACCACTCCGGCGTCGACCGCCGAGGACCCCGCCCCGCCCCCGCGGATCTCCGCCCCGGCCGGCGAGCACCCCCTGACCGCGCAGGACGTCGACGCCTGGCTCGACGGCCTGCTGCCGGCCGCGCTGGAGAGCGCTGGCATCGCGGGCGCCGTCGTCACCGTGGTGGACGACGGCGAGATCGTCACCACCCGCGGCTACGGCTACGCCGACACGGGCACGACGGGCGGCGAGGCCGTGCCGGTCGACCCCGAGCGCACGCTGTTCCGCCCGGGCTCGGTGTCCAAGCTGTTCACGGCCACCGCCGTCATGCAGCTCGTCGAGCGCGGCGACGTCGACCTGGACACGGACATCGCGGAGTACCTCGACTTCGACGTCCCACGCAGGTTCGACGGGCCGATCACGCTCCGGCACCTGCTCACCCACACCGCCGGGTTCGAGGAGCGGATCGCCGGCCTCATCGGGTTCGGCGACCAGCCGGTGGTCCTCCGCGACGCCCTGGCCGAGGACCCGCCGGAGCAGGTCTACGAGCCCGGCACCGTGCCCGCGTACTCGAACTACGGCAACGCGCTCGCCGGCTACATCGTCGAGCGGGTCAGCGGTGTGCCGTTCGAGGGGTACGTCCAGCGGAACATCCTCGCGCCCGCCGGGATGACGTCGTCGACCTTCGAGCAGCCGCTGCCGGCCGAGCTGCGCGACCGGATGTCGCAGGGGTACCCGTCGTCCGCAGCGGCCCCCGGGCAGTTCGAGATCGTCGGGACGCCGCCCGCCGGGGCCCTCACCGCGTCGGCGCCCGACATGGCGCGCTTCATGCTGGCCCAGCTCGGCGAGCCGGGCACCGGCTCGATCCTCGAACCCGAGACGCTCGACCTCATGCAGGCCCCAGCGCTGGACGAGAGCTCGCTGGGCAACCTCGCCGCGAGCCCCCGGATGACGCTCGGCTTCTTCGACGAGAGCCGCAACGGCCACCGGATCGTCGGCCACGGCGGCGACACCCAGTACTTCCACTCGCACCTGCAGCTCTACCCGGAGGAGCGCACCGGGATCTTCGTCTCGCTCAACAGCACCGGCGCGAACGGCTACGTCAGCCTCGCGCTGCGCGACTCCGTGCTGCACGGCTTCAGCGACCGGTACTTCCCGGCCGGCACGGCCGACGTCGCCGGCGCCGCCGGGACGGGCACCCCGGCGGCCACCACGGACGGCGGCGGCGCGGCGGGCACCACGGACGGCGGCGCGGCGCCGGCCACCACCGAGGCGACCGCCAAGGAGCACGCGGCGATCGCCGAGGGCACCTACGTGTCGTCGCGCGGCATGCAGAGCACGTTCCTCGCCGCGCTCGACACCTTCAGCACCACCCAGCTCACGGCCCGCGCGGACGGCCGCCTGCTGATCACCCCCGGCCCGCTCTCGGTCTCACCGGCCCTGTACGAGGAGATCGCGCCCTGGGTCTGGCGTGAGGTCGGCGGCCAGCGGACCATCGCGATGCGGGTCGCGGACAACCGGGTCGAGGCAATCTCGTTCGAGGGGGCCTTCGCGATGCTGCCGGTCCAGCCGGAGCGCGCCCCGGCGGTCGTGCTCCCGGTGCTCGGGGTCTCCGCCCTGATCCTGCTGGTGACCGCCGTCGCCTGGCCGGTCGGCGCGATCCGCCGCCGGGTCCGGAGGCTCGCCCTGCCCGAGGGCACCGGACGCGTGTCCCGCATCCTCACGAAGATCGCGGTGGTCGCCACCGTGTTCGCCCTGGCCGGCTGGACCATCACCGTGCTGACGGTGATGAACCTGCAGGACGTCCCGGTGGCCTCCCTGCGACAGCTCCAGGTGGTCCAGGGGATCGGCGTGCTCGGCCTGGTCCCGGCGGTGGTGCAGGTGGTCGGCGCCGTCCGGCACCGGCACGGCTGGGCTCGCATAGCGGGCACGGTGCTCGTGGTGCTCGCCCTCGCCGGGGTCGCGTGGCTCGCCTTCGCGCTCCGCCTGCTGGCGCCGTCGGTATCGTACTGAGCCATGCCGACGACGGACGGGCCGACCACGGGCGGCCCCACGCAGGGCGGGCCGACGGACGGCTCCGCGGCGCTCGGCGACGTCCCCGTCCCGCAGCGCGCCGGCCGGCTCGACGCGCTGCTCGACCGGCTCGGCCTGACCACGCCGCTGGCGCGGGACGGCCTGCTGGCGGGGCTCGTCCTGCTCGTGACGGCCGGCCTGATGGTCGCGCTCTTCGGCGCCGTGCTGGAGAGGGAGGGCCTGGTGGTCGGCCCGGCGCAGGGTGTGGTGCTGGTGGTCGCCTCGTGCGTCGCGGCGCTGCCGCTCGTCCTGCGCCGGGTCCGCCCGGTCCTCTGCCTCGGCCTGGTCGTCGCGTGCCAGGTGGTCGTCGTCGCGGTCTCTCCGCCCGAGCTGTCGGTCGGTGGGATACCCCAGTTCGTCGCCGCCTACACGGTCGGCACGCTGCTGCCGGCCCGTCGCGCCCTCGCGATCACGGCAGCGGCGGTGCCGGCCGCACCGGCCACGGCGGTGGTCGTGAGCCTCGTCGCCGGCGTCAACCCCCTGGTCCCGGCCGGCCTCCACCTGCTGGCGGGTCTCGTGACCTACGTGGCCAGCGTGCTGGTGGGCGGCGCCGTGGCGACCCGGCGGCGCTACCTCGAGCTGCTCCGCCTGCGGGCGGCCGAGCTCGTGCGGACGCAGGCGGCGACCACCCAGGCCGCGATCTTCGCCGAGCGGTCGCGCATGGCGCGCGAGCTGCACGACGTCGCGGCGCACCACCTGTCCGGCCTGGTGGTGCAGGCCGCCGCCGTCGAGCGGCAGATCGACAGCGACCCGCAGGCCGCCAAGGCCGGCACGGCCTGGATCAGGGCGCAGGGCAAGGAGACGCTCGACAGCCTCCGCCTCATCGTCGGCGTGCTGCGGGAACGCCCGAGCGTGGACGACGACGGGCACGACGCCCCGCCGCCGGGGCTCGGCGCGCTGGACGGGCTCGTCCGGACGGCGCGCGGCCTCGGCGACGGCGTCGACCTGGTCCGCGAGGGCACGCCGCGCGAGCTCGCCCCTATCGCCGACGCGGCCTTCTACCGGGTGGCCCAGGAGTCGCTCTCGAACGCCCGCCAGCACGCGCCGGGTGCGCCCGTGCGGATCGCCGTCCGGTTCGGGGAGCGGGAGGTGTCCCTCGACGTGGTCAACGAGCGCGCCGTGGGTGGCGCCGCCGCGGACTCGGCGCGTCGGGACTCGGGGCGTGCGGACTCGGGGCGGCAGGGGATGGGTCTGATCGGCATGCGGGAGCGGGCGCACCTGGTCGGGGCGACGCTCACGGCGGGCGCCACGCCGTCCGGCGGGTGGCGCGTGCTGCTCACGCTCCCGCTGCACCATGAGGCCGGCGGGACGCCGGCTTCGGCGGGGCCTGGCGGGCGACCCGGCACGGCGGGCGTGCCGAGCGAAGGGGGACAGTGATGATCAGGGTCATGCTCGTCGACGACCAGGCGGTGGTCCGGGCGGGGTTCCGGTTCCTCCTCGAACAGGCCGAGGACATCGAGGTGGTCGCGGAGGCCGCCGACGGTCCGACGGCGGTGGAGCTCGCCCGCCAGCACCACCCCGACGTCGTCTGCATGGACGTGCGCATGCCGGGCGGCGACGGCCTCGCCGCGACCCGGGAGATCGTGTCTGCCGGCGGCCCGCCGGGTTCTTCGAGCACGACGCCGGCGGTGCTGGTCGTGACCACGTTCGACCTCGACGAGTACGTGTTCGGGGCGCTGGAGGCCGGCGCGAGCGGGTTCATCCTCAAGGACTGCGAGCCCGAGGAGCTGATCGACGCCGTCCGCCGGCTCGCCGACGGGCAGGGCCTCATCGACCAGGCGGTGACCCGCCGGGTGATCACCGAGTTCGCCCGCCGCAAGGCGCCGCCGCAGCACGCGTCGGACGCCGTGGCGCAGCTCACCGCCCGGGAGGCCGAGATCGTGCGGCACCTCGCCAGGGGGCTGTCGAACGCCGAGATCGCGCGGGAGCTCGTCGTGGAGACGAGCACCGTGAAGTCGCACCTCGGCCGCGCCATGGCCAAGGTGGGCACCCGCGACCGGCTGCAGACGGTGGTCTGGGCCTACCAGAACGGCCTCGCCGACCCGGCATAGCCCGAACAGCCCCCTGCCCGGGCCCCGGATGTTTCCCGAACCCGACCGACGCCGTGCACCGCTTCTCTTTGAGACCGAGGTTTGTTGGCTTTAAACCCCATCAAAGCCAACAAACCTCGGTCTCAAAGAGAAGGGAACCAGAGCCCGGGCCGGCTCCACGACGTGTGGGAATCCCCCATTTCACCCGGCTGCGGATCTTGCTAGCTTCCTTGCAACCGGCGGGTCGGCAGAGCAGCCGGCCGGCTACGGCTCCGTCCACAACCGAGGTGGTCTCATATGGTCTCCCGCCGCGCACCGATCGTCGTCGCAGCTGCCACGGCTGCGATGTTGGCACTCGGAACGGCCCTCGTTCCCCTGCTGCCGGCCACGGCCGTCGTCACCGGCTCCGCACCGGCGCGGACCGCGACCGCGCCGCAGTCCGGGTCCGCACCGGAGCAGAGCGCGACGACGCCGAGGTCCGAGTCCGAGCCGGACGCCGTCACCCCCGTCGAGGCCAACGGTCAGCTGCGCGTGTGCGGCGTCCGGCTGTGCAACGAGCAGGGCACGCAGATCCAGCTCCGCGGCATGAGTACGCACGGCACCCAGTGGTATTCGCAGTGCGTCACGAACGCCTCGCTCGACACCCTCGCGTACGACTGGAACGCCGACGTCATGCGCATCTCGACGTACGTGCAGGAGGGCGGCTACGAGACCGACCCGCAGCGGTTCACCGCGCTGGTCAACCAGTACATCGACATGCTCACGGCGCGCGGCCTCTACGCGATCGTCGACTGGCACATGCTCGACCCGGGCGACCCGAACGTGAACCTGGACCGCGCCAGGACGTTCTTCACCGCGATCGCCCAGCGGAACAGCGACAAGAACAACATCATCTACGAGGTTGCGAACGAGCCGAACGGGGTGTCGTGGCAGACCATCAAGGGCTACCACGAGCAGATCGTGCCGGTGATCCGCGCGCAGGACCCGGACGCCGTCGTACTGCTGGGCACCCGCGCCTGGTCCTCGCTGGGCGTCTCGGACGGCGCGAACGAGTCCGAGGTGGTGAACAACCCGGTCAACGCCTCGAACGTGATGTACACGTTCCACTTCTACGCCGCGTCGCACGGGCAGGAGTACCTGGACGCGCTGTCCCGCGCCGCGGACCGGATCCCCATGTTCATCACGGAGTTCGGCACGCAGAACTACGCGGGCGAGGACGCCAACGACTTCGCCATGGCGCAGCGGTACCTGGACCTGGCGGCGTCGAAGAAGATCAGCTGGGTCAACTGGAACTACTCCGACGACCACCGCTCGGGCGCCGTCTTCACCGAGGGCACGTGCTCCGGCGGCGACTTCGGGACCGGCCGCCTCAAGGAGGCGGGCGCCTGGATCCGCGACCGGATCCGCACCCCGGACGCGTTCTAGCACCGTGCCGCGCGGGCACGGGCCTGGTCCCGTGCCCGCGCAGCCCGGCGCCCGCCGCTGATGCCACCCGCGGCGGTTGCGAGAGCATGGCCCGATGCGCATCATCCAGCTCCCGGCTCGGGAGATCTCGCGGTTCGGCAGCGCCGGCGTCGACATGGACTTCCTGCCCCAGGTGCCGGGCGCCGAGCGCACCACCGTGCACATCGCCCGGATCGTCGCGGGCGGCGTCCTGGGCGAGCACCCGGCGACGCTGCTCCAGGTCTTCGCCGTCCTCGCGGGCGAGGGCGTGGTCACCTCGAAGGGCGTGGACGGCGCGGCCGACGAGCGCTGGCCGATCCAGCCCGGCCAGGCCGCCGTCTGGGAGCCGGGCGAGATCCACGAGACGACGGCGACCACCGACCTGCTCGCGACGATCGTCGAGACCACCACCGCCGAGCTCACGTACCGCGACCACGCTCTCCTGTTCGGCCCCCCGCTGCCGTGAGCGCCCCGGGGCCACGAAAGGTCCGCCGCGAGAACGGCATCCGGCATGGCAAGCGGGCGAAAACCAGGCCTGATCCCATGGTCGAGGCGGACCTCGGGTCTACGCTCCCGCCATGGTGTTCACCGTGTATGTCGTCGGGGCCGGGCCCGCCGGGCTCGCCGTCGCCGCCACCCTCCAGGGCAAGGGGCTCGACGTCACCGTGCTGGAGAAGTCCGAGCACGTCGGCAACGCCTGGCGCAACCACTACGACCGCTTGCACCTGCACACCACCCGCGGCCTCTCCAAGCTGCCCGGCCTCCCCATCCCGCGCGAGTACGGGCGCTGGGTCGCGCGCGACGACGTCGTCCGCTACCTCGAGGCGTACGCCGCGCACCACGAGCTGCGGATCGAGCACGGCGTGGAGGTCACGCGCCTCGACCGGTCGGACGGCGTCTGGACCCTCACCACCGCCAACGGCACCAGCTCGCCCGACCCCCGCACCGCCCACGCCGTCGTCGTCGCCACGGGCTACAACCACACCCCGCACTTGCCGGACTGGCCCGGCCACGACGAGTTCCCAGGCGAGATCGTGCACGCGAGCCGGTACCGCAACCCCACCCCGTATGCGGGCAAGCACGTGCTCGTGGTGGGCGTCGGCAACACCGGAGCGGAGATCGCGCAGGACCTCGCCGAGGGCAGCGCCGCGAGCGTGCGCCTCGCCGTCCGCACGCCGCCGCACATCGTGCGGCGCAACCAGGGGCCGTGGGCAGCGCAGTACACGGGCGTGCTGGTGCGCCACCTGCCGACCGCCCTGGTCGACGCCCTCTCCGTCCCCGTCCGCAGGGCCAGCTTCCCGGACCTGGCCCGCCTCGGGCTGCCGGTCCCCGAGGTGGGCCTGGCCACCCGGGTCACCCAGGGCGCCATTCCCGTGCAGGACGTCGGCCTGGTGGCCGCCGTCCAGGCCGGCACCGTCGAGGTGGTCGCAGGGATCGAGCGGTTCGACGGCGGCGAGGTGGTCCTGGCCGACGGCGCCCGCCTCGCCCCCGACGTCGTGCTCGCCGCGACCGGGTACCGCCGCGCGCTGGAGCCGCTGGTCGGCCACCTGGGCGTGCTCGGTGAGCGCGGCAAGCCCCTGGCGACGCGTGGCCGCCCGGCCACGCCCGGCCTCTACTTCACGGGCTACACCAACCCGATCAGCGGCATGTTCCTGGAGATGGCGGCCGACGCCCGCCGGATCGCCCGGAGCGTGGCCCGAGGCCGCTGACGGCAGCCGGTCGCCGTCTCCGTACCAGGACACGACGTATCGATTCGGCCGAAATGCTTGACACCTCGACCTCGGGACGGAAGCGTCCGGCGCATGAGCCGCCGAACGACCCTCGCCGTAGCGACCACCGCCCTCGTGGCACTGACGCTCGGGGCCTGCGCGCCGTCGTCGGACAGCCCGGAGCCGGGGGCTGCCGCGGGGGAGGGGTGTGACGGCGAGGCCGTCGCACTCGACGTGTGGTCCTGGCGCACCGAGGACGTGAAGACCTACGAGCGGATCTTCGACGTCTTCGAAGAGGCCAACCCGTGCATCACGGTGAACTTCCAGGCCCACCTCAACACCGAGTACGACCAGATCCTGCGCACCGGCCTGACCGGCTCCGACGGGCCGGACATCGCGCAGGTGCGCTCCTACGGCCTGCTCCAGCCGCTCGTCGAGGGCGGCAACCTGGAGCCGCTGGACGACCTGGTCCCGGCCCTCGCCGACTTCGACGAAGCCATTCTCGACGGCTCGCGCGGCCGGGAGGACGGCGCCGTCTACGGCGTGCCGCTGGCCACCCAGACCATCCAGGTCTACTACAACACGGCGATCTTCGAGGAGAACGGCCTGGAGGAGCCGGAGACCTGGGACGACTTCCTCGCGATCAACGAGACGCTCCTGGAGAACGACGTGACGCCGCTCGCCGTCGGCGCGCGCGACGTGTGGTTCGTGCCGACGGTGCACGACGCCCTGACCTCCGCCCAGTACGGCGGCGCCGACTTCCAGCAGGCCCTGCGCGACGGCGACACCGACTTCACCGACCCGGCGTACGTCGACTCGATCCAGACGCTCAAGGACCTGCAGAAGTACATGCCGGACGACGTGACCGGCGTGCCGTACACCGACGCGCAGGTGCTGTTCACGTCCGAGCAGGCCGCGATGTTCGCGGGCGGCTCCTACGAGCAGGCGTTCTTCCAGGACGCCAACCCGGACCTCGACCTGGGCGTGTTCCAGGTGCCCCCGCCGCCCGGCTCGGCCCTCGACCACCCGGTCAGCGCCGGGTACGCCGACGGGAGCTGGGGCCTGTCCGCGGCGACCGAGCACCCGCAGGAGGCGGAGACCCTGCTGAACTGGCTGGCCACGCCCGAGTTCGGGCAGCTCGTGGCCGACGAGCTCAAGCAGTTCTCGCCGATTCCCGGCGTCGAGTACTCCGACCCGCTCCAGCAGGAGATGTGGGACCTGTACCAGGAGAACCCGTCGCCGTACCTGCTGCTGGTGGACTACCGCTACGGCGACCCGGTCGGCACCGACCTGATGGGCGAGGCGGGCCAGCAGCTCTTCCTCGGCGACACCGACGCCGAGGGCGCCGCGCAGCACATCCAGGACGGCCTGTCGGCCTGGTGGACGCCGGGCGAGTGAGCCGCCGTCGGACAGCGGCGCTGCCCACGCCCGTCGCACTGCTCTTCCTGCTGCCCGCCGCGGCGCTGTTCGCCGTCTTCGTGCTCTACCCGATGGCGACGGCGCTGACCTACTCGCTCTTCTCGTGGCGCGGCACCGCGCAGGAGGCGTTCGTGGGGCTGGACAACTTCGTCGCGCTCTTCTCCACCGAGCCGTACCGCAGCCAGCTCCCGCGCGCGTTCGGGCACAACGCGCTCCTGTTCGCCGGGGCGATGGTGGTGCAGAACTCGGTGGGCCTGCTGCTGGCGTACGCGCTGCACCGGCGCGACCGGCTGCGCCGCCTGTTCCAGGTGCTGTACACCATGCCGTACCTGGTGTCGCCGCTGGTGGTCGGCTACCTGTGGTCGCTGCTGCTCTCGCCGCTGTTCGGCCCGGTGAACGCCGCGCTGCGCGCCGTCGGCCTGGAGGCGGTGGCCCAGCCCTGGCTGGGCGACCCGGACACCGCCCTGTGGGTCGTCGTGCTGGTGACGGCCTGGCAGTGGGTCGGGTTCCCGCTCCTGATCTACGGCGCGGCCCTCGGATCGCTCGACCCGGCGATGGAGGAGGCCGCCATGCTCGACGGCGCGAGCGCCCGCCAGCGGTTCTGGCACGTCACCCTGCCCATGCTGCTGCCGGTGATCGGCACCGTGAGCGTGCTGACGTTCATCTTCTCCATGGAGGCGTTCCCGATCCCGTACGCCCTGGGCGGCTCCACCGGCAGCCCGGCGGGCGCCACCGACGTCATGTCGCTCCTCTTCTACCGGACCGCCTTCCACTCGGGTGCCTCCAACGCGATAGGCGTCTCGTCGGCGGTGGCGATCGTGCTGTTCGTCGTGATCGTCGGCGTGTCGGTGCTGTTCACGCAGTGGTTCCGGCGCGTGGAGCGGAGACTGACGTGAGGCGCACCGACGTCGTCCGGCCGGCGGGCGCCCGGCCGGCGGGTGAGCGGACGGCGGCGGGACGGCGGCCGGGCGCGGGCGGGCGGCGCGGGGCGCGGCGGGCCCTGGTGAACACCGTGCTGTGGGGGTACGCGGCCGTCGCGCTGCTGCCCCTGCTGATCATGGTGTGGAACTCGTTCCGGTCCGACCAGGAGCTCGTGGCCGACCCGCTCGGCCTGCCGCAGAGCCCGTCGTTCGACGCCTACCGCGAGGCCTGGGTCGAGGCGTCGTTCTCGACCTACTTCCTCAACTCGGTGCTGGTCACCGTGGCGTCGGTCGCCCTGTCGACGGCGGTGTCGCTGCTCGCGGCCTACGCGCTGGCCCGCTCGCGCTCCCGGCTCATGGCCGTGATCGAGCAGGTCTTCGTCTCGGGCCTGATGATGCCCGTGTTCCTGATGATCGTGCCGATCTTCTACCTGCTCGACATGATCGGGCTGGCCTCGACCCGGACCGGCCTGATCCTGGTCTACGCGGCGGTCTCGATCCCGTTCTCGGTGTTCGTGCTGGCCACGTTCCTGCGCCAGCTCCCGGTGGAGCTGGAGGACGCCGCCCGGATCGACGGCGCCGGCCCGCTGCGCACGTTCTGGTCCGTCATGCTGCCGCTCGTGCGGCCCGCCGTCGCCACCGTGGTGGTGTTCCGCTTCGTGCCGATCTGGAACGACTTCTTCTACCCGCTCATCCTCGTGCGCGACCGGGCCCAGTACACGCTGCCGGTGGGCCTGACCACCTTCTTCGGGGAGTACCAGACGTCGTGGTCCACGCTGTTCGCCGGGCTGGTCATCGCGACGCTGCCCCTGGTGGTGCTGTTCCTCCTCGCGACACGGCAGATCGTCGCGGGCCTCACGGCGGGCATGGGCCGCTGACGGCCGCCGGCGGGCGGTGGGGCGGGCAGCGCCGGGGGCCGCCGGCGGACGGCGCGGCGGCCAGTCGGCGGGCGGTGCGGCGGGCAGTCGGCGGACGGCGCGGCGGGCAGTCGGCGGGCGGTGCGGCGGGCAGTCGGCGGACGGCGCGGCGGGCCGGTCCCTTGCATTCGGCGCCTGAGGTCGCGGGGCGTACCATGGACGGGTTGCCCGTGCGCCTGCCGCACGTCGCTGTCAGCGAGCAGCCGCAACTGAGTTGAGCATCCCCGCGCCACCCCGGGACGCAGTACGCCGGCGTGTGCGCACCCCCGACATTCTGGAGACCATCGAAGTGAAGAGCGCCGTCGAGACCTTGGAGCCCACCAAGGTCAAGCTGACCGTCGAGGTGGACTACGACGAGCTCAAGCCGAGCATCGATCACGCCTACGAGCACATCGCGGAGCAGGTGAACATCCCGGGCTTCCGCAAGGGCAAGGTCCCGCCGCGCATCATCGACCAGCGGGTCGGCTGGGGTGCCGTGATCGAGCACGCCGTGAACGACGGGCTCTCCGGGTTCTACCGTGACGCGCTCGGCGAGACCGACCTGCGCCCGCTCGCGCAGCCGGAGGTCGACGTGACCGAGGTCCCGGCCAAGGCGGGCGAGGGCCAGCTCAAGTTCACGGCCGAGGTCGAGGTCCGTCCCGAGATCGAGCTCCCTGAGCTCTCCGAGGTCGACCTCACCGTCGAGTCCACTACCGTCACCGACGAGGACGTCGCGGAGCGGATGGAGGCCCTGCGCGAGCGCTTCGGCACCCTCGTGGGCGTCGACCGCCCGGCCGTCGAGGGCGACTACGTGGTCATCGACCTCAAGGCCGTCATCGGCGACGAGGAGGTCGACTCCGTGTCGGGCGTCTCGTACCAGATCGGCTCCGGCAACATGCTGGAGGGCCTCGACGAGGCCCTGACCGGCCTGTCCGCCGACGAGACCACCACGTTCAAGGCGCCGCTCGCCGGCGGCGACCACGAGGGCGAGGAGGCGACGGTCACCGTGACCGCCACCTCGGTCAAGCAGCGCGACCTGCCTGAGGTGGACGACGACTTCGCCCAGCTCGCCTCCGAGTTCGACACCATCGAGGAGCTCAAGGACGACCTGCGGACCCAGGTCGCCGGCATCAAGACCTCCAACCAGGCCGTCACCGCCAGGGACGCGCTCATGGAGAAGCTCCTGGAGACCGTCGAGGTCCCCGTGCCGAACGGCGTCGTGGAGGCCGAGGTGCACCGCCACCTCGAGTCCGAGAGCCGCCTGGAGGATGACGAGCACCGCGCCGAGGTCACGGAGGATGCGACCAAGGCCATCAAGAACCAGATCCTGCTCGACACCCTCGCCGAGAAGCTCAACGTGCAGGTGAGCCAGAGCGAGCTCGTCGAGTACCTGGTGAGCGCCTCCCAGCAGTACGGCATGGAGCCGAGCGAGTTCATCAAGACGCTGGAGCAGGGCGGCCAGATCCCCGCCATGGTCGGCGAGGTCGCCCGGTCGAAGGCCCTCGCTGTCGCGCTGCGCCAGATCGAGGTCAAGGACTCCGACGGCAACGTCGTCGACCTGAGCGAGTTCATCGGCTCGGAGGAGGCCGACGAGGCCCAGGCCGCGCTCAACGACGCCATGGCGCAGGCCCAGGCCGCCGCCGGCGCGGAGGCCGAGGCGTCGGAGCCCGCCAAGGCCTGATCCACCGGCCCGAGCAGGCCGAGGCACGACGTCCGACGGCGGTCCGCACCTCGCGCACGAGGGTGCGGACCGCCGTCCGCGTTGGCCCTGACTTCGCCGTGGGCAGCACCGGTGCGCTGTAGGCGAAACGGCCGCCGAATCAGGAGTTCCGGCGGGCAGAGGCACGTTAGGGTCAAGCGACACGACGTCGATGGACGTGGGCCAGAGGCTGGTCCAACAGCGAGAGTCAGAACCGAGGAGATGGACGTGAACGATCTGCTGCGGATGGATGCTGGGCCGGTAGCGCGGACGGAGGGTGCTGGCTTCGGGCTCAACGACTCCATCTACAACCGGCTGCTCAAGGAGCGCATCATCTGGCTGGGGTCGGAGGTGCGCGACGAGAACGCCAACGCGATCAGCGCGCAGATGATGCTTCTCGCGGCCGAGGACCCCGACAAGGACATCTGGCTGTACATCAACTCGCCGGGTGGTTCCATCACGGCGGGCATGGCGATCTACGACACCATGCAGTGGGTCAAGCCGGACGTCGCCACCGTCGCGATGGGCATGGCGGCCTCGATGGGCCAGTTCCTGCTGTCGTCGGGCGCCAAGGGCAAGCGGTACGCCACGCCCCACGCCCGCGTGATGATGCACCAGCCGTCGGGCGGCATCGGCGGCACGGCCACCGACGTGCGCATCAACGCGCAGCTCATCATGCACATGAAGAAGGTGCTCGCCGAGCTCACGGCAGAGCAGACCGGGCAGCCGCTCGAGACGATCATCAAGGACAACGACCGCGACAACTGGTTCACGGCCCCTGAGGCGCTGGAGTACGGCTTCATCGACCACGTCGTGGAGAGCGCCGCGTCGGTCTCCGGCGGCGGCGGCATGACGAGCTGACCGCCCCGAAAGCATCCAGATCTTTTTCAGAGGAGACCACCGTGAGTCCTGAAGCCCAGTTCGTCGCAGCCGCGGAGCGCCTCGCCGGCGTCCGTTCGGGTGCGGGGATGCCCTTTGCCACCGCCGGCGCCATGCCGTCCGCCCGCTACGTGCTCCCGCAGTTCGAGGAGCGCACCGCGTACGGCTTCAAGCGCCAGGATCCGTACACCAAGCTGTTCGAGGACCGCATCATCTTCCTGGGCGTCCAGGTCGACGACGCGTCCGCGGACGACGTCATGGCCCAGCTCCTGGTCCTGGAGACCCAGGACCCGGACCGCGACGTGATGATGTACATCAACTCGCCGGGTGGCTCGTTCACCGCCATGACTGCGCTGTACGACACCATGCAGTTCATCAAGCCGCAGATCCAGACCGTGTGCCTGGGCCAGGCGGCGTCGGCCGCGGCCGTCCTGCTGGCGGCGGGCCAGCCGGGCAAGCGCCTCGCGCTGCCGAACTCCCGCGTGCTGATCCACCAGCCCGCGATGGAGGGCGGCGGCTACGCGCAGGCCTCCGACATCGAGATCCACGCCAACGAGCTCATCCGCATGCGCGAGTGGCTCGAGCTGACGCTCTCGACGCACAGCGGCAAGACGATCGAGGAGGTCCGGGAGGACATCGAGCGCGACAAGATCCTCACCGCCGCCCAGGCCAAGGACTACGGCCTGGTCGACGAGGTGCTCGAGTCGCGCAAGCCCGTGGCGGTCGTCACGAACTGACCACTTCGGTCGAGTCCGTCGAGGCCGCAGGTTCCCGACGCCGGGGCGTGCCACCAATACCGGTGGACGACCAGCCCCGGCGTCGGGCATTGTGAGACGCGCTGCACAGAACCTGACAAAATTGTCATGATGTGGTGAAAATCGGTCAGGCGACCCGCCGGGTCGCCCGGCTGACAACCGGCCACTGGTGGTGTGGAATGGATCTGAGACCGCTCGACGTCGCGGATCCGCTGGGCCGGTCGGCCCGGACGGGACTCCGCGAGGGTGCACAAGGCGAGGAGACAGGTAGTGGCGCGAATCGGTGACGGCGCGGAACTGCTGAAGTGCAACTTCTGCGGCAAGTCGCAGAAGCAGGTGAAGAAGCTGATCGCCGGGCCAGGCGTGTACATCTGCGACGAGTGCATCGAGCTGTGCAACGAGATCATCGAGGAAGAGCTCGGTGAGGCTGCGGAGCTCGGCCTGACGGAGCTGCCCAAGCCGCGCGAGATCTTCGACTTCCTCGAGCAGTACATCATCGGCCAGGACCCCGCCAAGCGCGCCCTGGCCGTCGCCGTCTACAACCACTACAAGCGGATCCAGGCGGGCGAGGCGGGACGGTCGATCAGTCCCGACGACCAGGACGCTGTCGAGATCGCCAAGTCGAACATCCTGCTCATCGGCCCGACGGGCACCGGGAAGACCTACCTGGCGCAGACGCTCGCCAAGATGCTCAACGTGCCGTTCGCCATCGCCGACGCGACAGCCCTCACCGAGGCGGGCTACGTGGGCGAGGACGTCGAGAACATCCTGCTCAAGCTCATCCAGGCCGCCGACTACGACGTCAAGAAGGCCGAGACCGGCATCATCTACATCGACGAGGTCGACAAGGTGGCCCGCAAGGCCGAGAACCCGTCGATCACGCGCGACGTGTCGGGTGAGGGCGTGCAGCAGGCGCTCCTGAAGATCATCGAGGGCACGACGGCGTCCGTGCCGCCGCAGGGCGGGCGCAAGCACCCGCACCAGGAGTTCATCCAGATCGACACGACGAACGTGCTGTTCATCGTGGCCGGCGCGTTCGCAGGGCTGGATGACATCGTCGCCGCCCGGGCCCGCAAGCGGGGCATCGGCTTCAGCGCCCCGATGGAGTCGATCGGGGACGAGGACCTGTTCGCCGAGGTGCGGCCCGAGGACCTGCAGAAGTACGGCCTTATCCCCGAGTTCATCGGCCGCCTGCCCGTCATCGCCTCCGTCTCGTCGCTCGACCGCGACGCGCTCGTGCGGATCCTCACCGAGCCGAAGAACGCCCTGGTGAAGCAGTACAAGCGGATGTTCGAGATCGACGGCGTGGAGCTCGAGTTCGACGACGCGGCCGTCGAGGCCATCGCCGAGCAGGCCCTGCTGCGGGGCACCGGCGCGCGCGGCCTGCGGGCGATCCTCGAAGAGGTGCTCCAGCAGGTCATGTTCGACGTGCCGAGCCGGGACGACGTCGAGCGCGTGGTCATCACCCGCTCCGTCGTGCTGGACAACGTGAACCCGACGGTGGTGCCGCGCAAGAGCCCGGTCCGGGGCCGCCAGCCGCGCGAGAAGAGCGCCTGAAAACCCGACCCCGCGGAGTGCGCGGGTCAGGGAGTGCGCTTCTACCCAGTGATCTGGCCCAGAACTCACGCGAGTTCTGGGCCAGATCACTGGGTAGAAGCGCACATTCGGTGCCCCGCCACCACCGCGGCGGGGGCGGGCGAGGGTGTCAGTGGGTGTGGGCGGCCGGGTGGGTGTGCTGCACCGGCGCGTTGTACAGCGCGTCGATGGTGCCCGCGAAGTCGGCGAGCACCTTGGACCGCTTCACCTTGATGGACGGCGTGAGGTAGCCGTTCGCCTCGGTGAAGTCGAGGTCGAGCACCGTGATCTTGCGGATCGACTCGGCCTTGGAGACCGCCTCGTTCGCCTGTGCTACCACCTTGTCGAGCTCGGCCAGCACCTTCGGGTGCACGCGGGCCTCGGCCACCGACAGGGCGGGCAGGCCGTTCGCGGCACACCAGCCCGGCAGCATCTCGGCGTCGAGCGTGACCAGGGCGCCGATGAACGGGCGCTGGTCGCCGACCACGACGACCTGGCTCACGATCGGGTGGGCGCGCATGCGGTCCTCGAGCACGGCCGGGGCGACGTTCTTGCCGCCGGCGGTCACGATGATCTCCTTCTTGCGGCCCGTGATGTGCAGGTGGTCGTGCTCGTCGAGCCGGCCGAGGTCACCGGTCCGGAACCAGCCGTCGACGAACGCCTCGGCGGTCAGCTCGGGCTGGTTGCGGTAGCCCCGGAAGATGTGCGGGCCGCGCAGCAGCACCTCGCCGTCGTCGGCGATGGCGATGTCCGTGCCGAAGAAGGCGGGGCCCACCGAGCCCATCACGATCTGGCCGGGCCGGTTGACCGACGTCGGCGCGGTGGTCTCGGTGAGGCCGTAGCCCTCGAGGATGGTCACGCACGCGCCGCGGAAGAAGTGGCCGAGCCGCTCGCCCAGCGGCGCGCCGCCGGAGACGGCCCACTTGAGCTGGCCGCCCATGGTGGCCTTGAGCTTGCTGAAGACCAGCCGGTCGGCGACCGCGTGCCGCGCCCGGAGCGCGCTCCCCGGGCCGGACGGCGTGTCCAGGGCCCGCGAGTAGTCCTCGGCGACCTGGGCCGCCCAGGCGAAGATCCTCGCCTTGAGGCCGGACGCCGCCCGCTGCTCCGCGCTGTTGTACACCTTCTCGAACACGCGGGGGACCGCCAGGAGATAGGTCGGGCGGAACGAGCCGAGGTCGGCGACGAGGTTCTTGATGTCCGGGGCGTGGCCCAGCACGGCCTGGCCCGCGATCGTCGCGACCTCGACGAATCGCGCGAACACGTGCGCCAGCGGCAGGAACAGGAGCGTGCGCGCGTTCTCGGCGTGCAGCAGCTCCGGGATGCCGACGGCGGAGTTCATCGCCAGGTGCACGAAGTTGCCGTGCGTGAGCTCGACACCCTTGGGCCGGCCGGTGGAGCCCGAGGTGTAGATGATGGTCGCCAGGTCGTCGCGCCGGACGGCGTCGCGCCGTCCGACCACGACGCCTGCGGACAGGTTGGTGCCGGCCTTGCGCAGCTCCAGGATGGCGCCGTCGTCGATGAGGAGGATGTCCTCCAGCGTGGGCAGACTCGGGCGTACCTGCGTGATCGTCTCGGCGTGCGCGGCGGACTCGGCGACGACGAGCCGGACGTCGGCGTCGGACAGGATCCACTGGACCTGCTCGGGCGACGAGGTCTCGTAGACCGGCACGGCGACGGCGCCGGCGGCCCAGATCGCGAAGTCGAGCAGCGTCCACTCGTACCGGGTGCGCGACATGATGGCGACCCGGTCGCCCACGCCGATGCCGCGAGCCACGAGGCCGCGGGCGACGGCGAGGGCCTCGTCCTCGAACTGGCGCGCCGACACCGTGATCCACGGGCCGTCGGGGGTGTCACGCCGCTCGATGAGCGCCTCGTCCCCGGAGCGGGCCACGCGATCCGTGAGGATCGTGTTGATGCTGGTGCCCTCAGGCACCTCCACCAAGGCCGGCGACGTGGCGAGTGTCATGTGCTGCTCCCCCTTTGAAGCTGAAGAGGCGAAGCCCCTGTTCCGGGCCTTCACCAAGTTGCGTGCCTGCTCGGCAGACTGTAGCCGATCGGCGTCGAGGGTCCGAACGGCTTCGCGGGCGGCGGCGTCGGACGGTTAGCCTCTACCTGTGTCTGACAACGAACCGACCGGCGCTCCGGTGCCCTCCGAGATCCTCCGGCTCCGCGGGAGCATCGACAACATCGACGCGGCCCTGGTGCACCTGCTGGCCGAGCGGTTCAAGATGACGCGCAGGGTCGGGGAGCTCAAGGCCGTCGGCGGCCTGCCGCCCGCGGACCCGGCGCGCGACCAGGAGCAGATCGCCCGGCTCACGAGCATCGCGGAGGAGGCCGGTCTCGACCCGGAGTTCGCCGTGCAGTTCCGCCAGTTCATCGTCAGCGAGGTGATCCGCCACCACGAGCTGATCGCCGCGCAGCACAAGGGCGAGAACCTGCCGGAGGTCGACACCTACGCTTGAAGGTGACCGATGCATGGTGCAGATTTGCCCGCCCGGGACGAGTCGTAGAGGCGGCCGGAAAGTGTGTCCGGTACAGGTCACGGGTAATTCCGGCACAGGGGTGGCGTCTGCCCGAGATTCGTCGTTTCCTGGAGGGAACGCCGGGGCGAGGTCATGCGGCAGGGCGTCACCTCGACCTCGGCGGGAGACGTGGAGGTGCGCATGAAGATCGACTGGCTCAAACCCCTCCTCGGCCACCCCGGCCCCTTTGCCACCCTCTACCTGGACGCGACGCCGTCCGAGCAGGCAGCCGACCGTGACGTCGGCGGCCGCTGGAACGCGGCGCGCAGGGAGCTGGCGCAGCAGAAGGCCCCGGCGGCCGTGCTGGACGCGATCGAAGAGGCGGTGCTACGGCCCACGAGGGTCCCGGGGCCGCACGGCCGGGTCGTCATCGCCGACGGCACGGGTGTGCTGGTGGACCGGGTGGTGAACAACCCGCCCACCACGACGGTGAGCTCCTGGGCACGGGTGCCCGCGCTGCTGCAGGCCGCGCTGGCCGCCGACGAGTCGGTGGAGCTGCTCAAGGTGGCCGTGGACCGGCAGGGCGCGGACTTCCTCCGCGCGGGGCCGGGCGGCAAGACGCACAGCACGTTCGAGGCGCCGCACGACGAGATCGCGAAGACGGGGTCCACGGGGGTCAAGCGGGCGCGCATCGAGTCGCGCGCCGAGGACTCGTGGGAACGCAACGCCGCCGCCGTGGCGGCCGAGATCGAGCGCCAGGCGATCGAGACCAGGGCAGAGCTGGTCCTGCTCACCGGGGACAAACGGGCGGTGTCGCTCGTGCGGGCCGCGCTGACGGCGACGGTCGCGGAGAAGGTGGTCGAGGTGCCCGGCGGCGGACGCGGAGCGGGCGTGCACGAGGGCGCGTTCGCCGAGCGCGTCGCGGAGGCGCTCGACTCCTACCGTGAGCGACGGCGCGAGCGGGTGCTCGCGGAGCTGCGGCAGGAGCTCGGCCGTGAGTCCAACGCCGTCACGTCGGTGGACGACGTCGTGGCCGTGCTCGCGCGCGGGCAGGTCAAGGAGCTCGTGCTGGCAGAGGAGTACGGCGCGAGCGCCGGCCCGGTGAACGGGCGCACGCTCTGGATCGGTCCGGACCCGATGCACATCGCGGCGAGCCGGTCCGACCTCGAGGCGATCGGCGTGACCGACCGCCTGGAGGAGCTGCCCGCGACGGTCGCGCTCGTGCGCGCCGCGGTGGGGCAGGACGCCGGCCTGACGTTCGCGCCCGAGGGCTCGGTCGAGCTCATGGACGGCGTGGCCGCAACCCTGCGCTGGCGCGACGACGGCACACCCACCGAGGCCCTCGCGAGCATGTCCGGCGACGACCGACGGCTGCATTGATCTGCCCACGTGAATTCGGTGTGAATTCTCGGCCGACTGTAGGGGTCTAAAGGCGCCCAGAACGGGCTTCTCTTGGGCTGGAATTTCCGTTTTACCGCGTATGAGAAATTGTTGCGCTCGAATGTGTCCGGTTTGCCCATACCCACGGAAACGCATTATCGGTACGGTCTCGGGCCATGGGGATGATTCATTGTGAGTACGCGCGGATTACGGCCGACGACTTCGACAGAGCACGTACAGATCTGACCTGGGCGCTGGAGCACATCGACGAGCTCGCGGGCGAGTGGGTGCAGATGGACCTCCCGCCGCGGGAGGCGAGGTACTTCAGCATCGGCACGGTCTGGGGCCCGCTCCACACGGCCCTGCTGGTGCACGGGGGGATGCCCGTCGACCCTGTGCAGGGTGGCGCGGAGCTGACCTCGACCGACGGGATCAAGCCGGTGCGCTACCTGGGCCCGGAGGAGGTGGAGAAGGCGGCGGCCTTCCTGGTGGGCACGTCGTTCGACGCCCTGGCGCCGCTCACCGTCCACGTGTGCGACGAGGAGGTCTGCCCGGACCCGGCCGAGCACGCGGCGGAGACCGATCCCGAGCGTCTGGCGGAGGCTTATGGGGAGCTCACCGCGTTCTACGGTGCGGCAGCCGAGGCCGGCGATGCCGTGGTGCTGATGCTCAACTGACCTGGCCGTCTCGACCGAGCGGATCGTTCGGTGAGGCTCGGTCGGGACTCGACCGACGGACTCGACCGACTCGACTCGACCGGTCAGGCTCGGCCGGTCAGGCTCGGCCGGTCGGGCTCGACGGCACGGGCAACCGGACCGAGCGGAACTGTCCGGACCGAGCGGAACTGTGGTGAGACAGAAGCGGGGGCCGGAGCGCTGATCAGCGCTCCGGCCCCCGCTTCTGTCTCACCTTCTCGGAAAAAGTTCTGCCTCGCTCACTCGCGAGCAGTTCGGTCCTGCCCCGCCAAACCGCTCTGCTCGCGAACCGCTCCGCTCGCGAACCGCTCCGCTCGCAAACCGCCCTGCTCGCAAACCGCCCTGCTCGCGAACCGCCCCGCTGGACAGCGCGCCCGGGTGGGTCAGCCCTTGTTGCGTGCCGGAGCCTCGCCCAGCTCGCTCGACGTCACGACCATGCCGCCCTGGACGGCCGGGTCGCCCTGGCCGCCGGCAGCGGTCACGAGATCGAGCGGGCCGGTGACGCGGCCGGCGGCCTTGACGTCCTCGACGGCGGACTCGACCGCGGCCAGCGAACCGGCGGGCACGGCCAGTGCCGCGGCGAGGATCGGCGTGCGCATCGATGCCTTGGCCTCGGACTTCACCTTGCGCAGCGCGGCGAGGGCGTGCCCGGCCGCCGTGAGGTCGGCCGGGTCGGCGCTGCCGCCGGCCACCCGCAGCGGCCCCGCGACGGGCCAGGGCGCGCGGTGCACGGAACCCTCGCGCCACCAGGACCAGACCTCCTCCGTGGCGAACGGCAGGTAGGGAGCCAGGAGGCGCAGCATGGTGTCGAGCGCGATCGCCAGGGCGGTGCGGGCCGACGTCGTCTCCGGGGAGATGTCCGCCGAGTCGGCACCCGCGCCGTAGGCGCGGTCCTTGACGAGCTCGAGGTAGTCGTCGCAGAACGTCCAGAAGAACGTCTCGGTGACCTCCAGCGCACGGGTGTGGTCGTAGGCGTCGAGCGCGGTGGTCGCCTGCTCGACGACGTCCCCCAGGCCCGCGAGCATCGACTTGTCCAGCGACACCGTGACGGCCGCCGGGTCGAGGGCGATCTCGCTGCCCGCGCCGCCACCGAACGACAGCGCGAACTTCGAGGCGTTGAGCACCTTGATCGCCAGGCGGCGCCCGATCTTCATCTGGCCCACCTCGAACGCCGCGTCCGTGCCCAGGCGGGCCGAGGCCGCCCAGTACCGCACCGCGTCGGAACCGTGCTCCACGAGCAGGTCCATCGGCGTGACGACGTTGCCCTTGGACTTCGACATCTTCTTGCGGTCCGGGTCGAGGATCCAGCCGCTGATGGTCGCGTTCTTCCAGGGCAGCACCTTGTTCTCCAGGTGCGAGCGCACCACGGTGGAGAACAGCCAGGTACGGATGATGTCCTGACCCTGCGGGCGCAGGTCCATCGGGTACACGCGGTCGAAGAGGTCCTGGTCGGTCTCCCAGCCGCTGACGATCTGCGGGGTCAGGGACGAGGTGGCCCAGGTGTCCATGACGTCGGCGTCGCCGACGAACCCGCCGGCCTGGCCGCGCTGGTCCTCGGTGTAGCCGGCGGGCGCCTGCGACGTCGGGTCAACCGGGAGCGAGTCCTCTGCCGGCACGATCGGGTGGTCGTAGTCGACCTCGCCGTTCGCGCTGACCGGGTACCACAGCGGGATCGCGACGCCGAAGAACCGCTGGCGGCTCACCAGCCAGTCGCCGTTGAGGCCGTTGACCCAGTTCTGGTACCGCACCCGCATGAAGTCGGGGTGGAAGTCCAGCTCCTTGCCGCGGGCCAGCAGCTCCTCACGGAGGTCCTGGTCGCGCCCGCCGTTGCGGATGTACCACTGGCGCGAGGTCACGATCTCGAGCGGCTTGTCGCCCTTCTCGAAGAAGTTGGCCTTGCGCTGGGTGGGCACCGGCTCGGTCGGCATGTCGCCCGACGCGGCCAGGGCGTCGACGATCGCCTTGCGGGCGGTGAAGGTCGTCTTGCCCGCGACCTCAGCCTCGAACAGCTCGACGCCGGGGCCGCCCGCGAGCCACTCCGGCACCTCGCGCGTGATGCGCCCGTCGCGGTTGATGATCGAGCGCGTCGGGAGCTGCAGCTCGCGCCACCACTGCACGTCGGTGAGGTCACCGAAGGTGCAGCACATCGCGATGCCCGCACCCTTGTCCGGCTCGGCCAGGTGATGGGCGAGCACGGGGACCTCGACGCCGAACAGGGGCGAGGTCACCGTCGTGCCGAACAGGTGCTGGTAGCGCTCGTCGTCCGGGTGGGCGATCAGCGCGACGACCGCCGGGATGAGCTCCGGCCGCGTGGTCTCGATGTAGACGGGCTCGCCGTCGGCCTGGTGGAAGGCGACCTTGTGGAAGTGGCCGGGGTAGTCGCGGGCCTCCAGCTCGGCCTGGGCCACGGCGGTCTGGAACGTGACGTCCCACAGACCCGGCGCCTCGGCCTGGTAGGCCTCGCCGCGCTGCAGGTTGCGCACGAACGCACGCTGCGCCGTGGCGCGCGAGCTGTCCCCGATGGTCTGGTACGTCTGCGCCCAGTCCACGGAGATTCCGAGCCGGCGCCAGAGCTCCTCGAACTGCTTCTCGTCCTCGGCCGTCAGACGCTCGCACAGCTCGACGAAGTTGCGGCGGCTGACCGGGACCTGGTCGGCGGCCTTGACGCTCTTGCCCGTGCCCTCGAACGGCGGCGTGAAGTCCGGGTCGTAGGGCAGCGACAGGTCGACGCGCACGCCGTAGTAGTTCTGGACACGGCGCTCGGTCGGCAGGCCGTTGTCGTCCCAGCCCATGGGGTAGAAGACCTCGAGGCCGCGCATGCGCTTGAACCGGGCCAGGATGTCGGTGTGCGTGTAGCTGAACACGTGCCCCACGTGCAGGGAGCCCGAGGCGGTCGGCGGAGGCGTGTCGATCGAGTAGATCTCGTCGCGGGTCTTGGTGCGGTCGAACGCGAAGGTCCGCTCCGCCGTCCACCGCTCGTCGAACTTGGCCTCGAGACCGTCCGTGCTGACCTTGTCCGGTACCTCCTTGACCACCGCGCGTATGACGTCGGCGCCGCCTACCGTGGCGGCTGGGGAGTCATGGGCGGGTGTGGTCGCGGCCGGGTCCGTCGGCCCGGAGGAGGCGGGAATGCTCATGCCCACCAGTGTTCCAGATCCGAGCAAGCCGAAGTGCACGTTATCCACAGGACGCCGGGTCGTGCGGGTGCGGATCAGCCGACCTCGGCGAGCGCTTCCTGCAGAGCGGCGTCGTCGCACGTGTCCGTGGCGACCGGGCCGTTGATGGACAGCTCCACGAGGGCGTCCGGCTGCTCCGCCGACGACTGCCCGCCGCCCCTCAGCGCGACGGACCAGCCCGTGGCGGCGACGGCCTCGGTCCAGATCTGGCCGCCGTGCTCGGTGTGCTGCACCCCGGACATCGGCCCCATGCCGTGCTCCTCGAGCACCGGGTCGAGCGATGCAGCGAGCGAGGTGAGCACGGCCTCGGCGTCGTCGATGGTGCCGGTCCCGTCGGCGTTCGTGACGAACAGGACGCAGCCGCCGTCGTCCTGCTCGGCGATCGACGGGTAGGGGGCGACCGACTCCGCCCACGTGAGGTCCGGCCCGTCCGCCTGCTCGAGCGCGGTCATGGCGTCGTCGCGCAGGTCCGTGTACGCGGCGAGGGCCTCGCCGAGCGGCGGGGCCGGTTCCGTGGGGCCGTCCGGCGTGCAGGCGGACAGGGCCGCCGCGACGAACGCGGCGGTCAGGGCGGCGGGGACGGTCCGGGATGCACGCACGAGGACTCCTTGGCGGGTGGCGGGCCACTGCCCGCTGTCGGGCGCCGACGCTATCAGCGGCCTCGCGCGCTGTCTCGGCCCGGGGAGGGGGAGGACTGCCCATGGTGGCCGCCCGCTCCGGGCGGTAGGTCTCGCGCTTCGCCCGCCCGCGGACGACGCCGGCCGGGTCACCCGGCGAGGTGGGACCAGTGCGGCTCCAGGTCCTGCCAGTGTCCGACGGCGGCCACCCGCCCGCCGTCGAGCACCACCACCCGGTCGGCCGCCGCGAGGGTGGCCGCGCGCGACGTCGTGCCGAGCACCGTGGTGCCGGCGGCCCGCAGGCCCGTCCACACCTCCGCCTCCGTCACGGCGTCGAGGGCCGAGGAGACGTCGTCGACGAGGAGCAGGTCGGAGCCGGTGGCCAGCGCCCGGGCCAGGCCGAGCCGCTGCACCTGGCCACCCGAGAGCCGCAGGCCCCTGTGGCCCACGAGCGTGCCGGCCCCGCCCGCCTCGGCGACGTCGCGCTCCAGGCCCGCCGACCCGAGCGGGCCGGTGACGGGTCGCTCGTGGTCGAGGCGGACGTTGTCCGCGACGGTTCCGGACACGACGTGCGGCACCTGGGCGACGTGGGCGACGCGGGGTGGGCGCAGGAACGTCTCCGGGTCGGTGACGTCGGTGCCGTTCCAGGTGAGCCGCCCGTCGAGGTCGACGAGGCCCGAGAGGGCGGCGAGCAGGGACGACTTGCCCGAGCCCACCCGCCCGACCACCAGCACCAGCTCGCCGCGCCGCACCGTGAGGTCCACGCCGGCGACACCGACGGTGCCGTCGTCGTGCGTCGCGCTGACGCCCTCCAGCCGCAGCTCGCGCAGGCCGCCTGGGAGGTCGGTGCGCGCCTGCGCGGCGGCGCCGCTACGGGTGTCCGGCGAGGCTTCTGTGCCCAGGGTGGTCTGGCTGTCGGGCGTGGTCGGGTTATCCGACGCGGTCCGGGTGTCGGGCGTGGCTCGGCCGTTTGAGGTGGTCCGCCCGTGCGGCGTAGTCGGCCCGTTCGACGTGGCTCGCTCGTCGGCGTTGGCCGTTGCAGATGGGATCGCGGTGCCGGCGAAGAGGTCGACGTCGTCGGGCACGTCGGCGAGGCGATCGGTGCCCGCGTACCGGGAGGCGACGTCGACCCAGCGCCGCGCGGACACCGCGCTCGTGACGAGGTCGCCCAGCCCGTACCCGATCCAGCTGAACGTGCCGATCGACGTGCTGACCAGGAGCGTCGTGGCCAGTGACCACGTGCCGTTCAGGTGCAGCGTCCAGGCGAGGACCGTCGCGGCCCGGCTCAGCACGGAGGGCGTGAGACCTACCAGGAAGTTCGTCTGCTCCTCACGCAGCGAGGCCTGGACCCGGCGTCCGTCCACGCGGGCGACCTGGGCGAGGACGCCGCCGGTCGCTGCGGCGAGCTTGACGGTACGCACGGCGTCGAGGGCCGACCCGAGCAGGCGGCCCAGGTCCGCGGCGGCGTCGCCCGCCTGCCGGGCGGCCGCCGCGACCGAGCGGCTGCCCAGGACCTGGACGGCGAACATCACGGCGGCCATGCCCAGACCGACCGCGCCGGCCAGCAGGCTCTCGCTCAGCAGCACGAGGAGTGCGAGCGTGATCGGCGCCGTGACCAGCTCGCGCCAGGCCTGGGTGTGGCCGGTGAGCCGGTAGTCCTCCTGCGCCCGTGCGGCGATCTCGCCCGGAGCGTCGCGCACCGTGCGGCGCTGCGCCGTCTGCCCGCGCAGGACGCTGAGGTGCAGCCGCAGGCGCGAGTCGGCCCACCAGCGCGTGCTGGCCAGCCGGACCGTGAGCGGCAGCAGCGTGTTCGCCACCACGGCCGCCAGGATGGCGCACGCCAGCAGCCAGGGCTGCGCACCGCTCTGCAGGTTCACCACGAGCAGCGCCCAGAGCCACCCGACCACCAGACCGGTCGAGGTCAGGTAGTCCGTGACCTCCCACACGACGGCCGGCAGCAGCAGGCCGGCCGGTCGGGCGCGCAGCGTGCTCCACACGGCACGCACCATCGAACGACGGCGCGGGGCGTCGGCGTTCGTTGCCGGCCGCCTGGCGCCCGTGCGGGCGGTCCGCGCGGCCAGGCCCGGCCCAGCGGCATCGGTCAAGTTCGGCCCGCCGAGACCGGCCGGACCAGGTGTCTGCGTGCCACCGGCCACCCCTCCCACCGGCACAGCGTCCGCAGTTCCCGGGCCCACGTCGGCGACGAGCCCCGCCGCGGCGACGAGCCGCGCGAAGTGACCGTCCGACGCCGCCAGACGGTCCCAGGGCCCGTGCTCGACGAGGCGGCCGCCGTCGAGCACGGCCACGGTGTCGGCATGCCGCGCGGTCGGCAGCCGGTGCGCCACGACGATCGCCGTCCGCCCGGCCAGGAGGGCCCGTGCGGCCAGCGTGACCCGCTCCGCCGTCGCCGGATCCATGCGGGCCGTCGCCTCGTCGAGGACCACCACCTCGACGTCGCGCACCAGCAGCCGCGCGAAGGCGACGAGCTGCTCCTCGCCGGCCGACAGAGCCACGCCGTCGGGACCCAGACGGGTGTCCAGGCCGTCCGGCAGGGACGCTACCCAGGCCCGCAGGCCCAGCGCCTCCACCGCGCGCTCGACTCGTTCCGCCGGGACCGGCGCCCAGAGCGTGATGTTGTCGGCGAGCGTCGCGGCGAGGATCTCGGTGCGCTGCCCGACGACCCCCACCCGCAGGCGGAGCTCGTGCACGTCCAGCCCTGTGATGTCCCGGCCCGCCACGAAGACGCTTCCCGCGGGCGGCTCGACCGCTCGCGACAGCATCTTGGTGAGCGTCGTCTTGCCCGATCCCGTCCGCCCCACCAGGGCACACGTGCTGCCGGCGGGGATGGTCAGCGACAGCGGGCCTAGCGTGAAGCCGCCGTCGTAGGTGAACGTCAGGTCGCGCAGCTCGACGTCGACCCCGGCGGACCGGTCGGGGAACGGCGTGCCACCACTGGGCTCCTGGGGTGCCGCGAGCAGGTCGCGGACCCGCTGGAACGTGCCGATCGCCTCCTCCACGCGCGGCAGGAGGCGGCCCAGGACGTCCACCCGTCCGACGAACCCCGTGACGAGCAGCCACAGCGTGACCAGCCGTGCGACGTCCAGCGCGCCGCCCGTCACGGCCCACACCCCGCCGACGAGAACGGCGCCCACCAGGGCGTCCAGCGGCAGCTCCGTGCGGAGCCGCACGCGGGAGAACGCAGCCGACCACTCCTCCCTGAGCCGGATCTGTCGCGCCGCCAGCTCGGCGTACCGGCGCAGTGCGTACCGCTGACCCTGGGCGGTGCGCAGGTCGTCCCGGGCCGCCACCGCCTCCTCGAACTGCGCCATGTGGTCGGAGCCCGCCTCGGCACTACGCCGGCTCAGGTCACGCAGGGGCCGCGCCGACCGGCGTGCGAACACGAGCACCGCGGCCGCCACCAGCGGGAACGCCACCCAGGCCGGCCACCACACCAGGCCGGCGGCCACCCAGCCGACCACCAGGCTGATCGCCGCCTGACCCAGCGTGATGCCGATACCGCTGATCGCGCGGGTGAGCCGGGCGGGGTCGCCGTCGACACGGTCCAGGAGCTCGCCCACCGCCTGCTCCTCGAGCGCGGGCAAGGGCTGGCCGAGGGCAGCGGCGGCGAGATCGGCCCGGAGCGTGGCCTCCGCGCGGGCCGTTGCGCGCTGCACCACGAGCCACGTCACGGCGTCCAGCACGACGACGGCGCCGCTCACCGTGGCGAGCAGTACCAGCGTGTCCTGCGCCGGGTCGGCGGCCATCCGGCCGGTCACCACTGCCGCGTACGACGAGGCGGCAGCGGCGAGGAGGGCGGCAGGGACCGCGACCGCGGCGACCCGCAGGGCACGGCGGCGCCACGAGACGTGGCGCTGCGTGCCGAGCGAGCGGCTTCTGCGGCTCGGTCGAGCCGGGACGTGGGGCATGGCTCGACTCTGCCACCGACCTCTGACACTCGACCGGCACGGGCACCGATGCCTTCGTGGCCTCTTGGGCGACGGCCCGCGTGTGTCAGAGGGGCCGCGTAGCGTGGTCCTCGTGACCACCTACCGCGAGCTCGCGCCGCCGACCGGCCTGCTGCCGGTGGTGGCGTGCCTGTGGGAGCACGAGGTGTTGCCGGGCCACGAGCAGCGGATCATCCCGGACGGCTGCGTCGACCTGGTCCGGCTCGACGGTGAGCTGGTGATCGTCGGCGCGGACACCGGCCCGGTCGTCGCCGGGGCAAGCAGCGCACCGGAGGCGTCGCGCACCAGCGGCATCCGCCTGCGACCCGGTGCGGCGGGCGCCGTCCTGGGCATACCGGCGTCGGAGGTGCGGGACCAGCGAGTACCTCTCGCCGAGGTGTGGCCCGACGTCGGCCCGGCGCTCGCCGACGCGCTCAGCGCGGCGGACCCGGCGGGGCGGCTGGATCTCCTCGCACGCACCGTGCTGCACCGCAAGGCGGAGCGCGACGGGCTCGTCGCCGCGGCCGCGCGACGGCTCGGCGTGCCCGGGGCGCGGATCTCCGGCGTCGCCGAGGACCTGGGCGTGAGCGAGCGGCACCTGCACCGTCGCACCGTGGACGCCGTCGGCTACGGGCCGAAGATGCTGGGGCGCGTCGCCCGGCTGCGGCGGCTGATCGGCCTGTCCGCGGGCGGGGCCGTGCCGTTCGTGTCGCTCGCCGAGCGTGCCGTGGCGGCCGGGTACGCGAGCCAGGCTCACATGTCCGACGAGGTGCGTCGCCTGACCGGGCTCACACCCGTCCGATTCCTGGAAGACGCCGCCCTGACGGCCGCATAGCGTCGAAGCCATGAACACAACACAGAGCACAGACACCAGAAGCATCGACATCGGAGCCGCCCGGCGGTTCATCTACGACGACGCCCGCCTGCTGGAGCGGCACCGCCTCGCGGCGCTGTTCGACGGCGGATCGAGCGGACGTGTCCTGGACGCCCTGCGTCCTTACCGGAACGACGACGGCGGGTGGGGTCACGCGCTGGAACCCGACCTGCGCGGGCCCGACAGCCAGGTCTCGAGCGCGATGTCCGCGCTCGAGGTGCTGGCCGAGCTGGGCACGGCGGCCGACCCGTCGGTCGCGGTGCTGGCCACCGAGACCGCGGACTGGTTGGCCTCCGTCGCGCTGCCCGACGGGCGGGTGCCGCACGTGCTGCCCTCGGGGGCCGGCTACCCGGCCGCGCCGTGGATGGCGGAGCCGAGCGACAGCGGGCTGCTCACCTACGGGATCGCCGGCCACCTGTGGGAGCTGGGGCTGAACCATCCCTGGCTCGACGCGGCGACGGCGTGGTGCTGGCGGCAGGTCGAGGGGGAAGACCCACTGAGCGGGTACGCGCTCGAGTTCGCCGTTCACTTCCTCGACGCCGTGCCCGAGCCGGACCGTGCGGCGGCCGCCATCGAGCGGCTGCGGCCGGCTCTGCGCGAGGACGGAACCATCCCCATCGAGGGCGGGCAGGACGACGAGAAGCTCACGCCCCTGCATCTGTCCACCCGGCCGGGGGTGCCGAGCCGGGCGCTGTTCACCGAGGCGCAGATCTCGGCGGAGCTGGACCGGCTCGAACAGGAGCAGCTCGACGACGGCGGCTGGGACTTCGACTTCCTGCACTGGTCGCCGGGGCAGGCCGTGGAGTGGCGCGGCATCGTCACCCTCGGCGCGCTGGTCATGCTCCGGGACCACGGGCGGCTCTGACCCTCGCCACCTGTCAGGGCCTTAGGCTGTTCCGCGTGGTGACGATCGGCTATGCCGCGATGCTCGAACAGTTCGCGCCCCGCGCGGCGGTGGAGCTGGCGGCGCACGCGGAGGCGCACGGCTTCTCCGGCGTCATGGCCGCCGACCACTACCAGCCGTGGACCCCCCAGCAGGGCCAGGCGGGCTTCGTGTGGAACGTGCTCGCGGCCGCGGCCGAGCACACCACGGGCGACCTGGGGCCCGTGACGGCGCCGACGTTCCGGTGGCACCCGGCGGTGGTGGCCCAGGCGTCGGCGACCCTCGCGGCGATGAACCCCGGTAGGCACTGGCTCGGCGTCGGCTCGGGCGAGGCGCTCAACGAGCACGTGGTGGGCGGCTACTGGCCGGAGGCGCCCGAGCGGATCAACCGCATGTTCGAGGCGGTCGAGATCATCAGGAAGCTCTTCGCCGCCTCCCTGGCCGGGCGCGACGTGAAGCACGCAGGCACCTACTTCCGGCTCGAGTCGACGCGGCTCTGGACCATGCCGGAGGCGGCGCCCGAGATCCTGGTCGCGACGGCGGGTCCGGTCACCGCCCGCCGCGCCGGGCGGACGGCGGACGGGCTGATCACGCAGGCCGCGCCGCTGGACCGGATGTCGGCCCTGCTGACCAGGTTCGCCGACGGCGCCCGCGAGTCCGGCCGTGACCCGGGGAAGATGCCGAAGGCGCTGCAGCTCCATCTCTCGTGGGCACCCACGCACGACGAGGCGGTCGCCAACGCCCTGACTGAGTGGCCGGTGGGCGGGATGCGGTTCCCGCGGTCCGACATCCGCTCGCCGCACGACTTCGCGCAGCTCGCCCGGATGGTGCGGCCGGAGGACTTCGAGGGCCGCATGCTGATCTCCGCCGACCCGGACGAGCACCGGGCGTCGATCCAGCGGTACGTTGACCTGGGCTTCGACCGGATCTACCTGCACAACGTGGGGCGCAACCAGCGCGAGTGGATCGAGACGTTCGGCCGCGAGGTGCTCCCGAAGCTCGTGCGGTGAACGGCGGTGTGAGGATGGTGCGGTGGAACGACTGAGCGTCTGGGCCCCCGACGGGCTGCCCGAGATCACCCCCGGCGACGACCTCGGCGAGCTGATCGCCGACCTCCTGGCCGGCCAGGAGGAGCAGGACCGGCCGCGCGACGGCGACGTCGTGGTCGTGACCTCGAAGATCGTGTCCAAGGCGGAGGGGCGCGTGGTGGCCGCCGACGACCGGGAGCAGGCCATCACCGACGAGACGGTCCGGGTGGTCGCCCGGCGGGAACGGCCGGGACTGCCGCCGCTGCGCATCGTGGAGAACAAGCTCGGCCTGGTGATGGCAGCGGCGGGCGTCGACGCGAGCAATACCCCCGAGGGCACCGTCCTGCTGCTCCCCGTGGACCCGGACGTCTCGGCCCGCACGATCCGCGCCGCGCTCAGCCAGCGGCTGGGCGTGCGGCGGATCGGCGTCGTCGTCACCGACACGGCCGGCCGGCCCTGGCGCGACGCCCTGGTCGACATCGCGATCGGCTGCGCGGGGATCACCCCGACCGACGACCTGCGCGGCGCGACGGACACCCACGGGCGCCCGCTCAACGTGACGGTGACCGCCGTCGTCGACGAGATCGCCGCCGCCTCGGAGCTGGTGCGCGGCAAGGCGAGCGGGCGAGCCGTCGCAGTCGTGCGCGGCATGGGCAGGCACGTGACCGACGACGACGGTCCGGGCGCCCGTGTCCTCGTGCGCGGCAGCGCCGACGACCTGTTCCGCGAGGGGTCGGCCGAGGCCTACGCCCGCGGACTGGCGGACGGCCGGGCGGAACAGCGACGGCCCGTCGACGACCGTTCCTGAGGCGACGTTGCCGACGGTCGGCTTGCCGGTCCGGAGAACAACTGCCTCGCGGGCTCGTGTTGCTGGGAGTAGACGTTGTCGACCCTCAGCAACACGAGCCCGGGAGAAGGTCTTTCCCGGCGTGGCTGTGCCGTCAGCGCGTCGAACACGATGCGGCAGTTGGCGCCACCGTTTGCTGTCGCGCTGGCGTTGATTACAGCGTCGGCCGGCGCGACGTCATGCGTGCGACAGGGTTGGCGCCGTCCTGCGCCGTCGCGCCGTCCTGCGCGGCGCCGTTCCTCGCAGCATCGTTCCCCGTGGCGCCGTCGCCTGGCGCGCCGTCCGACGCCGGACCGGCCGTCTGCTTGGGCGTCACGGTCACGGTCCAGTCCGGTTCGGGGGTGCTGCCCTCGTCGTCGCCTGACGACTGGTCCTGCTCGGGTGCGGGTGGCGGGGGAGGCGGTGTCGCCGGGATCCCGCGGGGCGGGGTGGCGGCGCTGGAGTCGCCCTGAGCCGCGGGAGCGGCGGAGGGCTTCGACGCGGGGGCCGTCGGCGCCGACGCCGGAGGCGTGGGAACCGGGGGCGTCGGGACGGAGGAGGCCGGAGCCGGCGTCGCAGGAACCGACGGCGCGGCGACTGACGACGCGGAGGTCGGCGTCGCTGGCACTGACGATGCGGGGGTCGACGGCGCCGGGCCTGACGTCGCGGAGGTCGGCGTGGCGGAGGTCGGCGTCGAGGAGGCCGGCGTCACAGGAGCCGGCGTCGGGGAGGCCTGCGGTGTGGGGGCTGATGCCGCCGCAGAACCAGAACCGGCCGGCCGTCCACCGGCGGGCGCCGCCGTCCGCGCGGCGGGTTCCGGCGCAGCACCACCGCCGCCCGCGCCACCGCCGCTCGCGCCACCGCCGCTCGCGCCACCGCCGCTCGCGCCACCGTTGCCCGCACCGCCGCCCGTACCCGCGCCGCCCGTACCCGCGCTGCTTGCACCCGCGCCGCCCGCACCCCCACCACGCGTAGCAGAAGGCACCGGAACAACATCAGGCAGCGGCGACTCCAGGAGCACCACGTCCACGCGCGACTCCCGCATCTCCCGGCAGGTCGCCAGGCCGATGCCGCCCACGTAGTCCTCGAGGGTCTGCAGGAGCTTGAGCGGCGTCGCCAGGATCATGTGGAACCCGAACGCCGCGAACGTGTCCATGGCGGTGCGGGTGAAGGCGGTGTCGGCCTTGTCGAAGGCCTCGTCCAGGAGGATCGAGCCGTAGGCGGGCGTCGCCGAGTCGGACGCCCCGGCAAGCTGGTACCGCAGGGCTGCGGCCAGGCAGAACACGACGAGCTTCTGGCGCTGACCGCCCGACAGGCCGGCGGAGGAGTCGTGCACGGCCAGCGCGATGCCGCCCGCGGTGACCTCCACACCGGTGAAGTGCACGTGCCGCCGGGTGTCCAGGCACAGGGCGCGCCAGGCCCGGTCGGCTGGGTCGGTGGACCCGAGCCGGCGCACCAGCCGTTCCAGCACCTCGTACTCCGGCTCGGTGTCGCCGGTGAGCGCGTCGAGCGTCTCGAGGAACTCCTCGACGGCGGCGGGCCGGCGCTCCTTGACGCGGATCTCCAGGAACCGGTCGGTGTCGAACGGGGAGCGGCGCAGCGACGTGTTGACCCCGACGATCCGCTCGCGGATGGCCGCTGGCGCCTGCCGGATCTCGGCCGCGAGCTTGCGCAGGGCGCGCCGCGCCTGGTCGGTGAGCAGGTCGGAGAACCGCGCCTCCTGCTCCGGGAGGCGGGACGTGCGGATGCGCTCCAGCACCTCCAGGTACCGCGACCGGTCGCCGACCTGGGCCGTGAGGTCGCGCGTGATGGCGGGCCAGCGGCGCCGGAACTCGGACAGCAGCCCGACGATCTCCCGCTCTGCGGCGGCCGACGTGCGCAGCCCGGCCTCGCGCTCGGCGTCCAGCGTGCGGGACACGGCCAGGGAGACGTCGTCGATCACCTCGTGCGTCACCGTGCTGCGGACGGCGGCGTACCGCTTCTCCAGCTCCTGGCGGTGCGCGAGCGGGATCGCGGTGGTGGGGGCGTCCCCGAGCTCCGCGACCACGCGCTCCAGGGAACGGCGGTGCGCGCGGGCCTCGGCGAGCGTGTCGGCCGCCTCGGCGGCGGCCGCGCGGGCCTGGTCGAGGCGGGTCTCGGCCGCCGCGACGTCCTGAGATGCCTGCAGCAGGTCCATCGTGCCGTCCAGCAGCCGGTCGAACGACGCCTGCGCGTCGGTCAGGTCGGCCTCCGCGGTGTCGATGTCGACCTCGCGCCACTCGCGCCGGGCCACGTGCCGCAGCGTGAGCTGGCGGCGCACGGCCTCGCGCTGCTCGGCGACGGCGTCGGCCACCGCCTCGTCGGCGGCGGCGAGGCGGCCCTGCGTCTCGCGCGCGATCTCCAGGAGCTGGTCGAGGCGGTCGTCGGCGTCCCAGCCGAGCATCCAGTCCTCGACGCCGGGCAGCACCGGCTGCTCGATCTCCTCCGGCCCGTGCTTGACCAGGCCCTCGCGCGTGACGGCGCGCTCGTGCCGGTCGAGCCCGGCCGGCTCGTCGACGCACAGGTAGTCGTACCGCTCGGACAACCGGCGGTGCAGCCAGCCCGACATCGGGCCGTCCTTGACCTCGACCTTGTGCACGAGCGAGGCGGAGTCCGTGGACCGTGGCGCGTCGTTGCGCACGCCGACCACGCGGTAGCGCAGGCCAGGCCCGGCCTCGACGGCCCCGGCGACGGCGGCCCGGTGCGCCGGCGACACCAGCACGAGCGTGGCCAGCGGGCGCAGGATCTCCTCGATCGCGGGGCGCCACTCGGCGTCCTCCTCCCGGACGCGCAGCAGCTCGGCCGCGAACGGCAGCATGGACACGTCGAGCCCGGCGGCCTCCGCCACCGCCTTGCGGGCGGTGGCCAGCGCGGCGGGCACGTTCGTCCGGGTCTGGCGCACGGCCTGGATCCGCCCGGCGACGGCCTCGTGCCGCTGCCCGACGGCGGAGCGCGCCGCCAGCGCCTCCCGGATGTTCCCGTCGAGCGACTCGGGCGCACGCGACCTGCCGACCGTGGCCACCGAACCCGTGGCCACCGAACCCGTGGCGACCGAGGGCAGCGCGCCCGTGGCGACAGAGGGGACCTGCCCGGTCGCGACGGCGGCCGTCTGCCCGGTCGAGACGGCGGGCAGGGCACCGGTCAGCGTCGGCACCGCGCCCGTGGCCGGCGCCTTGCCGCCGCCGAGCTCCCACCGGGCCTTCTCCTTGAGCGCCGCGAACTCCCCGAACGTCTCGGGCATGTTCATGCCGACGGACTGGAGGTCGGTGGCGAGCTCACCGCGCCGCGTGCGGACGAGGGCGGCGATCTCGCCGGCCCGCTGCAGGCGGTCGGCCTGTGTGGCCAGCGCCTGCCCGCCGCGCGCGCCCAGTACGTTCACGGCCTGCTGGTGCGTGTTCGCCGCGACGTCGACCTCGGTGTCGGCGGCCTTGCGGTGGTGCTGCGCCCGCTCCTCGGCCGCGCGCGCCTCGGCCAGCGCCCCGTGGGCGAGGTCGAGCTTCCACGCGTCCTTGAACGTCTCCAGCGACCCGCGCAGCGTCGCCGCGCGCACACCGGCCGCCGACCCCTCGTCGTAGGACTTGGTCAGGGCGGAGAGCCGGCTCAGGTGCTCGATCTGCCGGCGGGACGCCTCGATGTCGGCGTAGGCGCGCGCGACGTCCGCGAACTGCTCGACCGCCTGCGCCGCCAGCTCGAACGTGCCCGGCTCGTCCAGCATGTGCCCGCGGAACAAGTCGTCCAGGCTGCCCAGGTTCTTCGCCGACTGGGTGCGGTGCAGCAGCACCAGCGCCTGCTCGGAGCTGATGCCGAGGGCCTGGGTGAACGCGGCGGCGAACGGCCCGTGCCGCTCGCTGACCGTCGCGTCGGGCCAGGCCGCGGTCACGCCGGCGGCGTCGGGCCCCGACCGCACGTACCGCTCGAAGTCCAGCAGGCCCACCTCGCCCGGCACCACGACGTGCAGCGTCGCCGGCGCCGACGAGCCCCGCGTGAGGTGGAACAGCCGCACCAGGGTCACGGTGCCGTCGTCGGCCTCGGTGCCGTTCGAGTACTGCAGCAGCACGCCCGACCAGGTGGCGCCCTGGCGCAGGTGGTCGGCCACGACCTCGCCCGTGCTCTCGTCGGTGCGGTGCCGCCACGCGCCGCGCACGTACGAGACGACGTCGCGGTCGCCCGCCTCCCGCTCGGTGGCGCCCGTCCCGGCCGCCGCGACGTTGAACCGCAGGTGCTCCGGCGGTGTCAGGACCGCGGCGACGGCGTCGACCAGCGACGACTTGCCCGAGCCGGAGTGGCCGGTGAGGAGGAACCCCTCGCGCGGCACCGGCACCACGTGGTGCCCGGAGAACGTGCCCCAGTTGACCAGCTCGACGCGCGCGAGGCGCCACTGCCCGGGGTGGGGGGCCGTCATCTCGGGGCCTCCGCGCGGTCGTGAGCGCAGCGGTCGATCGAGTGGGGTGACATCATGCGCTCTCCTTCGCCAGTCGGGCGTACTCGGCGCTCAGCGCCGCGACCTGGTCCGCCCCGAACACCGTCCGCAGCACGGGGGAGACCGTGCACCGGTCCCCGCTGAGCGGTTCCAGCATGCCCGACTCGATCAGGCGCGCCCACGTCGCGTCCAGCTGCCGGGAGAAGTCCATGGGCGAACCACCGCCGCGCCGCCGGTACACGGCCAGGTGGTCCGCCGCCTCGTCGCGGCTGACCGCCACCCGCCCGTCCGTCGAGTCGAGCAGCAGGCCGCGCAGGTGCAGCAGCAGGGCCGTGTCCAGGAAGGTCAGGGCCACCTCGCGCACCACCTGCGGCGCGTCGGGTGCCGGCACGTCGCGCACGAAGGCGACCTGCGCGTCGGCGTCGACCACCAGGTCCAGGTACAGGTCGGCGAGGCGCTCGCGAACCACGTCCTCGTGGGCCAGGAGCGCGCGCCAGGTGTCCGGGTCCGCCTCGGCCGCGAGATACGGGCCGCGTACGAGCCGGGCCAGCGCGAGGCGCGCGGGGGCAGGCACCGTGCCGTGGTCGCCCGGCCAGAGGTGGGTGCCGACGTCGCCGCCGGCCCCGCCGCCCGCCGTGCTCCCCTGGCCCGACGGCGCGGACGGCGCACTCCCGGCGGACGGCGCACCGCTGCCGGCCGGCCGCCCGGGGCGGGCGGTGCTGAGGTCTGCGCGGCTGGGCCCTGTCGCGTCGGGTTCTGTCACGGGACACGCTCCTCGAACTGGTGCTGGGGAAGTACGGCCCGCCGCGTGACGCCGCGCGAGGAACGCCAGCTCACGTCCTCGCGGTCGCCGGTGGGCGTGCCGTGCTGCTCGGCGAGCGTGAGCAGACCGACGACGCTCGCGGCGCCCTGGGTGGCCGGATGTGCGGCGAGCACCGAGCCGACGGTCGCGCGGCCGGCACGGTCGACGACGTCGTTCACGTGCCCGCGCAGCTCGTCCACGTCGATCTCGGAGTCGCGGGCCATGGCGCGCAGCGCCTTGAGCGAGACGGCCCGCGGGGGCAGGGCGGGCGCGGCGGCCGGCGCCTCGGCGTCCTCCCCGCCCGGGTTGTGCGGCGCCAGGCCGCCCACGGACCGAGGCGCCACCGTGCCGAGCGGCAGGGTCAGGCGCATCTCGGTCCCCGGTGCGACGTCGGGCGCCGCGGCGAGGGCTGCGTCCTGCGCCTCGCCGATCAGGCGCCGCAGCGCGCGCTCGGCGGGGAGCTCGCCCGACCGCACCATACGTTGCAGCGCGCGGCGCAGGACGGCCATGGTGTCGGTGAGCTCGTCGGCGGCGTCCTGCAGCGTGGGCAGGAGGCGGCGCAGCGCCGAGGCCTCGCCGGGGGCCAGGTGGACGGTGTCGAGCACCCGGCCGACGTCGTCCTGCGCCAGGTGCTCCGCCTGCCGCAGCAGCTCGCGGAACGCGACGAGGCCCCGCCCCGCCTCGGACTCGGCCAGGTGGTCGACGCCGCGGTAGATGTCGTCGAGGAACGTGTCGCGCGAGCCGTCGGACTCCAGGAGCCGGCGCCGCAGCTCGCGGTCGGTCCGTTCCAGCTCGGTGCGCACCCGGGCCAGGTCGGCCGGGATGTCGCCGGCGAGGGCCAGCACCTCGCGGGCGCGCTCGACGGCGACGTCCGGCGGCAGGGGCGCGTCGTCGCCGCGGCGCGCGCGCTCGATCCGGGCGTCGAGGGCCGCGCGCTGCTCCAGCAGGGCCGCGAGGCGGGCCTCCGGGTCGGGGTCTGCCTCGTCGGCGAGCCGGTGCAGGCCGTCGAGCACCGCGCCGAGGCGCGACGGCGTCACCGCCGGGTGCGGCCTGCTCAGCCGGGAGACGAAGCGGATGGCGACCAGGGCGCCGTCGGACAGCTCGACGGTCTCCGCGCCGGGCTCGCCGGCCGCCTGCGGGGCGCGGCGGCGCACGAGCACGCCCTCGTCGATCCACTCGGAGACGTAGAAGTAGCCGGAGTAGGGCAGCTCGAACCCGACGCGGCGCAGCTCGGGCACGTCGTCGTCGATCCGCATCGCGAGCTGCTCGACGGGCAGCCGGCGGCGCGACGTCCCGAAGTTGCGGTCGAGCAGCACGACGGCGGCCGCCGCGTTCCTCGACCGCAGCAGCACCCACGCCGGGTGCTCCTGGAGGAGGGCGCGCACGGCCCGCGCCGCCTGGCCCCGGCGACCAGAGCCGTTGCCGGTGGCCTGCCGCGGCACGGCAGCGTCACCCGGTGAGCTTGCGGTACCCATGGGGGCTGAGAGTAGTAGGCCAACGTGTCGGTACGGCACCCCCGGGGAAAACATGGCGACACATGCTCTTGTCACTGAGCCGCGACGGCCATAGACGTATAGAGTCAGGTCTCACAGGGCTTGCCGGAAAACAGATCTCCATCTTCCGGCGAGCCCTGTCGTGCGTCATGGCACGTCGTGATGGCCGAGCGTCGACGGGAGGGCACCTTGCTCACGACCGCAGCCCAGATCATTGTCAGGATCAGAGCCGAGCGTCAGCTCAGCATGAGCTCGCTGGCAGTGCTCGCGGGCGTGCCCACGTCGACGATCAGCCGCATCGAGTCCGGACAGATCGAGCCGACGCTCGGGATGATCCGGCGCATCGCGCTGGGCGCGGGCTACCACCTCCACCTGCAGTACTACGACCTGTTCTCGGGCAAGCTCGAGGACGACGTGGTCCAGGTGGCCACCACCGAGGGAGAGGACGACGAGGATCGCGAGCGCTAGGGCGGTTCATCGGCGTCCGCTACCTTGTCTGCGCATGGGATGTCAGCGTGGGGGGCGCGAGAGCACTGCGGGACGGCGTTCGTGGCGCCGTCCCGATGTCTGTGACATTGCACCCAATTCCCATGGAATTCGGGCAGTGCCCCACACTCAGGTTGTGCCCCTCATTCCTCCGAGCAATATGGTCGTCATATGCCGAACGTCATGATCCCCGCGGCAGTGCGGGAGGACGTAGAGACACTGTGGGCGTTCCACGACCTGCAGCACGAGCCGCGACCGGTCGACGTCTGCATCGGCCTGGGCGGTCACGACCTTGGCGTCGCCGACTACACCGCCGACCTCTACCTCGAAGGGCTGTTCCGGCAGATCGTCTTCACCGGGGCGAACGCGCCCACCACCGTCGACGCGTTCCCGGAGGGTGAGGCGTTCGGATACCGCGACCACGCGATCGCGCGGGGCGTCCCGGCCGACGCCGTGCTCGTCGAGCCCGCCGCCACCAACACGAGCGAGAACCTCGAGTACAGCCGCAAGGTGCTGGCCGAGCACCAGATCGAGCCGTCCTCCCTGATGCTCGTCTCGCACCCCTACCAGCAGCGACGCGCGTTCGCGACGTGCCAGGTGGTCTGGCCGGACGTCGACGTGCTGTGCGTCTCGCGCCCGCTGGAGCTCGACGCATACCTGCGGTCCATCGGCGACGCCGACCGGGTGGTCGACATGCTCGTCGGCGAGACGCAGCGCCTCACGCTGTACGCGGAGCTCGGCTTCATCTCCCACGAGGAGGACGTGCCCGAGGACGTCGTCGACGCCTTCGACCGGCTCGTGGCGGCCGGGTACACGTCGCGGCTCGTGGAGGACCGCCGTCCGATCGACGTGTGAAACTGGCGAACCGGGCTTCCGGGACAACCCTGGCGAGTCGCGCGGTTCTCCGTTACGTTCCGGGCATGCGCGAGGAAAACAAGCGGGGCAAGGATCCCAGGAAGTTCACCTGGCAGGAGATCCTCACGTTCGTCGCGGGCGCCGGGTACGTGGCCAGCCCGATCGACCTCCTGTCGGAAGGCGTGCTGGGGCCGCTCGGCCTCGGCGACGACGCGATAGCGATCATCGTCGCTGGCGTCACCCTGTACCGCGCGGTCCAGCGGTTCCGGAAGCACCGCGCCGCGCCCGGCACGGCAGGGGACGCACCCGGCGGTGCGGCGGGAGACCCGGCGTCGGGCAGCAGCAGGCCGGGGGACGCGCCGCACGGCAAGACGATCCCCGGCACCGCCGAGGACGTGACGCCCGACCGCAGGCCCCGGCGCTGATGGCGTCGCCCGCTTTGGCGGGCGCAGGGCAGCCGGTCTAGTGTCGACGGCGTGACCAGCGACAACGCACCCCGGATCCTCGTCGTGGGCGGCGGCCCCACGGGTGCCGCCACGGCGATCGCGCTGCGGCGCGAGGTGCCGGACGCCCACGTGACCCTGGTCGACAAGGCGACGTTCCCTCGCGACAAGACCTGCGGCGACGGCCTGGGCCCCGGCGCGCGCAGGGTGCTGGACGGGCTCGGACTGTCGGGGCTGCTGGAGCCGTTCCACATGCCGATGTCGGTGGCGATCAGCGGCCCGGGCGGGGTCGAGGCGTTCGCGCGCGGCCCGATCATGGAGGGTCGTGACCTCGCCGGGTACGTCGCGCCGCGGCTCGTGCTGGACGACCTGCTGCTGGGCGCCGCGCGCGACGCCGGGGTCGAGGTCCGCGAAGGCGTGTCGTTCGAGGGCATGACGCCGGCCGTCGGTCGTGGGACCGGCGGCAGCGGGGACGACGGCGTCGGCGGCGGGGAGGACGGCGCGGACGGCGGCGGCCGGGGGAGCGGCGGCGCCCGGGTCACCCTGTCCGACGGCGAGGCCACGTTCGATCTCGTCGTCGGCGCGGACGGCGCGTACTCGACCGTGCGGCGCGCCATGGGCGTCGAGCGCCCGTCGATGCGGCAGACCTATATCGCGATGCGCGCGTACGGCACGGTCACCCACCCCGACAAGCCCGTCAGCGACACGCTGCGGTTCGACTTCCTGGAACAGCTCCTCCCGGTCTACGGCTGGGTCTTCCCCCTGCCGGACGACGGCGCGAACCTCGGCGTCGGCCTTCCGGTGACCCATCTCAAGCGGCAGACGGCGCGGCACGGCCGCACGCTGCGCGACCTGTTCGACCTGTACGTCGAGGATCTGAAGCGGCGCGGCTTCTCGGTGTCGGGCCTTGACCGCATCGCCACGCACCAGCTCCCGCACGCAGCGGCCCGCACGCCCATGACGGCGGAGGGGCACGCCGCCGTGCTGCTCGGCGACGCCGCGGCGACGATCAACCCGCTGAGCGGCGAGGGCATCTTCTACGGCATGGCGGCGGGGGTGCAGCTCGCGGAGCACCTCGGCGCGCTGGGCCGGGCGGGGGAGACCTGGTGGGGCGCTGGGCTCCCGGACGCGCTCGCCGGTTTCGAGCAGGCGCACCGGCGCCGGTTCGGGCGGCACTACCGGGAGTGCTACCTGGCCCAGCAGCTCATGCGCTCCAAGGCCTGGGCGGGCGTCGCCACGCGCGCCGTCGCGGCCGACGAGCGCGCGATGGCGCACGTGGCGCTGATGCTGTTCGACGAGCAGTCGGCGGGGTCGCGCGGCGTGCTGCGCCTGGCGGCGAACAGCGTGCGCCCGCTGCTCCGGCGGGCACCGGGCGGCCGGGCCGGGCGTTAGACGTCCGGAGGGTCTGCCAGAATTGAGCTTCTGCGATCCTTCGCCGAAACCCCACCCGCTCCGCCTTCGACTCGAGGTCGACGATGTCACGCACCATCCGCCGGGCCGCCGCACGACTGATCTGGGCCGCCACCGGCTACCGACTTCGTTCGGAGCCCGCCCCGACCCGGCCCACCGTGTTCGTCGGCGCGCCGCACACGTCCAACACGGACTTCTTCCTCATGCTGGCCATCGCGTTCGACCTGGACCTCAAGATCCGGTTCCTCATCAAGGACTCGTGGTTCACCGGACCGATGGCCGGCATCATGCGGTCCCTCGGCGGCATCCCGGTCGACCGGAAGGACCCGGCCGGCGTCGTGGACGAGATCCTGGCGGCCGTCGGGCGGGGCGAGGAGTTCCACCTGGTCGTGACGCCGGAGGGCACGCGGGGCACCGGGTCCGGCTACTGGAAGTCGGGGTTCTACCGCATCGCGCTGAAGGCCGGCCTGCCCGTGACGCTCGGCTACGTCGACAGTGTCACCCGGGTCGCCGGCCTGGGGCCGAGCATCGAGCTCACCGGCGACGTCGGCGCCGACATGGACATGATCCGCGCCTTCTACCGCGACAAGTCCGGGGTCAGGCCGAAGAACCGGACCGAGCCGCGGCTGCGCTCGGAGGGTCCGGACGCCGACGCGGCCTAGTCCCGACGCCGAAGCGGCCCAGGTGAGCCTCGGCTCGGCGTGTCGGAGCTGCAGGCCCGCACCTCCGACACCCCGAGCGGGGAGTCACGTCGTCGGGAGTCACATCGTGAGCGAGGCAACCTCGTCCGGGAGCTCCATCGGGTCCATCGGGCCGTGGTGCGTGACCTCACCGTGGTCGTCGATCAGCACGACGTCGCCGTCGGCCATCACGCCGAAGTGGGAGGCGAGGTCGCCCATGCCGTCCTCGAGCTGGGTGACGCCCTCGACGGAGGCGAGCGGGTCGTCCATGGGGTCGCTGTCCTCGCCGGCGACCGAGAGCAGCGTGACGTCACCCTCGACGTCGGCGAGGGCGGCGGCCGTGTCGGCGCAGGTGTCGCACATGTCGGACCAGAAGAGGATGACGGCGGGGCTGCCCGCGAGGTCGGCGCCCTCGAAGGTGTCGCCGCTCGCGGTGGTGGCGGTGAAGTCGAGGGCGTCGGACATCATGTCGTCCTCGGCCATGTCGTCGTCCATCGGGGACTCCTCGTCCATGGGCGACTCCTCGTCCATGGGGCTCTCCGACATGGTGTCCTCGGACATCGTCTCGTCGCCGCCGGTCGGCTCCGCCGAGCCGCACGCAGCGAGGGTAAGGGCGCAGGTCAGGGCAATAGCGGCGGAGGCGCCGCGGCGCAGTGTTCTCATGCCGACGACGCTAGGCGCGCGCCCGGGTGAACAACCCTTACGGCCTGCTTACCGGCTCCTTACGCGCGCGGCGCAGGGTGACCTCGTGCGCTTCGAGGAGCCGGCCACCGGGTCCTCCCTGTCGAGCTCCTCCTCTTCGAGACCGAGGTTTCTTCGCCTTGGCGCCGCTCAAAGGTGAGAAACCTCGGTCTTGAAGAGGAGCGGCGGCGCGTCTGACCGGGGACTACCCGTGCCCAGGGGCTACCCGTGCGCCCAGCCCGACCACCGGGTCACGTGCACCCTGATCAGCGGGCCGTCCGGCCGGCGCTGGCGGTACTGCGGGTACCGCGCGGCAAGCGCATCGAGCGCCGCCGCGCGGGCCTCACGGTCCTGCTCGCTGCCGTCTTGTGCGTCACCGTCCTGCTTCTCGCGGTTCTGCATGTCACCGTCCTGATTGCCGCGATCCTGCTCCAGGGCGGCGACTTCCACCGCGGCGACGCCGTCGGCCCGCACCCACCAGAGGTGCGTCCAGTCGTCGTCGTACCGGTCCACGAGCAGGGCGACGCGTGGGTTCTCCGCGATGTTGCGCAGGCGCTTGAGGTCGCGTGTGGTCTTCGGCTTGTGGTCGACGGCGACGACGATCTCGTCCCGGCCCTCTTGCCCGGCCCCGCCCTCGGCCCGGCTGCCCTCTGCCGCACTGACCAGGGCGAACGTCACGGGCACGAGGTGCGGCACGCCGTCGGCGTCGGCGGTGCCGAGGTAGGCATGCCTGGCGGCGGCAAACCGAACCCGGCAGGCATCGACATCGAGGCGCACCCTGCCATTCTGCCCGGCGGGATGGTCGGTGACGCTGGGCAACTTCGGCAGAAGCTGTTGCGTATACGCAACAAAGGACTACAAAGACAGCGGAGCCGCACGATCCCTGGGATGCTCTTTGGGTCTAAAAGGAGGATGCGGATGGACGGCGTTAAGCGTTGGCGGGACACGCGGCATCGCGATCTTGCGGTCGAGACTGCCGGTGGTGAGACGACCTTCGATGAGGGTGTGCGCAGGCTTCTCGACGAGTCGCGGGGCTGGCGCCTCGCCGAGATGCGTCGAAAGCTGGGCGCCCTCAGCCCTCGGCGGTGGGGCCCGTCTCGTAGTCGGCGGACAGGGTGATCTCGACGTCGATGTCCCGCGGCTGCAGCTCGACGTGCGGGCCACCGCCGGACTCGGCCATGGCGCCGGCGCGCATGGCGTACATCGGGGTGTTGCCGCCGCCGTTGCCCCCGCCGCGCAGGCCGGCCTCGTAGATCGCGACCGGTGCCACCGGGCCGAGGCCCAGGGCGTCCGCGTACGACTGCGCGCGCACCGCGGTCTCCTCCGCGGCCTCGACCCGGGCCGCGGCCTGGAGCGACTTGCGCGTCTCGTCGGTCAGGGTCCAGGAGACCCAGTCGATCTCCACGCCGTCCACGTCCATGATGTCCGCCAGCCAGGTCGACAGCGCCTCGAAGTCGCTGAACGTGACCGACAGCCGCGCCGAGGCGCGGAACCGCCGGATCCGCTGCTTGCCGCCCTTCTCGGAGCTCTTCACCCGGTCGTCGTAGACGTACGAGTGCACGGACGCCGAGTCCCACCGCTCCGCGGCACCCGACGCGACGTGCGCCTTGGCCTGGTCCACGAGGATCGAGTGGGTCCTGGCCACCTGCTCGACGACGTCGTTGCGCAGGGTGCCGGAGAACGCGACGTGCAGGTTGACGGTGCCGCGCTCCGCGGGATGCGTGCGCTTGGCCTGGCCTTCGACGGCGATGCGAGTCATATGCGGAGTCTGCCGACTGCTCCTGGCCCCGCGCCACCCCTGACCTGAGCGTCAGCCGATCGTGCCCTTGCCCACGGGGCCGCGGGTCAGGACGGGCTCAAGCCCGCAGAACACCCCGTAGCGCGCGGCCTCGGCCTCGATGGCTGCCCACACCTTGCGGTTCGGCTCCTCGGCGAGCTCGACGGTGATCTCCACGCTCTGGGTCTTGAGGACCCGCGACCAGCCGCCCGCGATCATCCCGTCCACGGTCACGAGGCCGGTGAAAAGCCAGCGGCTGGGCGTCCCGTCCCGGGTGAGCGGGGGCCAGCTCTTGAAGTCGTGGCAGAAGAACTCGTCGTAGACCGAGAGCAGGCGGGCGGTGCCCTCCGGCGCGGCCTCGGGCAGGTCGCCGTCGGTCCAGAGGGTCAGGCCGGCGAGCTCGTGGCGGGTGAGCCCGGCGTCGGCCACCGCGGAGCGGGCGGCGGCCTTGGTGAGCGAGCCCCACCAGGCGACGTCCTCCGCACGGCACGGGCCGTGCCCGCGCACGTAGGCGCGGGCCAGGTGGAGGCGGGCCTCGTCCTCGGCCCAGGACTTCTGCTCCGGCAGGAGCCGGTAGGTGGCCTGCTTGCCCGCCATCCGACCGCTCGCCACGAGCAGGTCGAGCTCCGCGTGCATCATGACCTGGCCCAGGTGCCAGGTGTCCAGCGGCGCGCCCTCGGCCTCCGCCAGCGCGGCCCCGATCTCCTTGCGGGTGAGCGGGCCGTCCGCCAGCGCCTCGGCGAGCACCGCGTGCCGGCGGGGGAGCAGCGAGTGGTCGAAGCCCTGGGACCGCTCCGTCGAGAGCATCAGCCGGCGGACGCGCGGTGCCGTGGCCGTCATGAGCGGCGCCAGGTCGTCCGGTACCACGTAGTGCCAGGTCGGACGCAGGATGTGCGTGCGAAGCACCGTCCCGTCGGCGAGCGCCGCCTGCACCTCGGCGAGCGTCGGCGGCGTGCTCAGGCGCTGCGCCACGCCCCAGGCGGAGGAGTGCAGCTCCTGCGCCTGGACGGCACCCAGCCGGGCGACAACCCCTGGCACATCGCTGCCAGCCCCGAGCACACCGCCGCCGTCCGCGCCGAGCCCGCCGCCGCCGTCCGCGCCGAGCCCGCCGCCGCCGTCCGCGCCGAGCCCGCTGCCGCCGTCGGCCCCAGGACCGCCGTCGGCGCCGGGCGTGCGCAAGCTGCCCAGGCCCACCGAGGTGAGCCGGGCGCGCTGGACGTCGCGCAGCTCAGACGTAGTAGGCATCCTCGCCACCGTGCCCCGCCGCGCGGGCGCGGCGATGCTTCACCAGGCTTCGGATCAGCAGGACCACACCGATCACGAACAGGATCAGCACCGGGATGATCGCGAGCGGGGCCAGCACGGACAGGAACGAGACGCCGATGCTCGTCGCGTCCTCCGCGACGCTCACCACCGGCGCCGCCGTGCCGCCGGACACGCTGTTGGCCACCACGCGCCCGCCGGCCTTCGCGGCATGGGTCGCCAGGGCGAGGATGACGCCGGACACGATCGGGATCCACTGGCCGGACTGCACGAAAGCGCTCGGGTCGGTGACCGTCGTCGTCTCCGACATGGAGCCGGCGCCGAACGCGATACCGCCCGCCGTCGGGCGGATGACGGTCTGCACCACGTCGTTGACGGAGTCGAGCACCGGGATCTTGTCCGCGACGAACTCGAGCACCAGGAGCACGGTCAGGATCGCCAGGACCCAGCCGTTCTCCAGCCACGCCCAGCCGCTCGGCAGCGTCACGAGGTCCGTGAAGCGTGAGAGCACGCCGAGAAAGATGAGCGGGATCCATGCGTTGAGACCCGCCGACAAGGCGAGCCCGCTTCCGGTGGCAAGTTCGAGCATGTCTCGAAGTGTTCCACGGCACACCGACACTCCGGGGCTCGAACCTGTCCGGTGTGCCCGATCCGTTATCCGATGCCTCTTGCATCGCGACCAGTTCGTGCAAGAGTGGCTGGAGTCCACCGCACTGGTGCGCTGACCTGGAGGCTCGGATGGTCTGGACGATCTTCGCCGTGGCATCGGTCGTGCTGCTCGGCCTCGCGGCGGGCGTGTTCTTCGCGTTCTCGTCGTTCATCATGAGCGGCCTCGCACGCGCTACCGACGACGCCGCCGGCGCCGCGATGACCGGCATCAACGAGACCGCCCTGCTCCCCGCGTTCATGAGCGTCTTCTTCGGCGCGCTCCTCGTCCCGGCCGGTACGGGCATCTGGGGCCTCGTCGACGGGCGCGCGGGCGGCGCCTGGATCCTCGCCGCCGCCGCGGTCTACCTCGTTGGCACCTTCGGCGTGACGATGGCCCTGAACGTGCCCCTCAACAACCGCCTGCTGGCGGCCCACGACAAGGCCGCCGAGTGGCGCGCCTACTGGCGCCCCTGGACCGCGTGGAACCACGTGCGCACGCTCGCGAGCGCGGTCGCGACGGCGCTCGCTGCGGTCGCGCTGCTCTGAACCCGGTCTGCCGGAGCCCGACCGTCTGACCCGGGCGGGAGCCAGACCCGGGCCGGGCTCCGGCCCGAGCCAGATTCCGAACCGGGCCGGATGCCGCCGCGCCGTCACCCCGCGCGGTAGGCCCTGAGGAACGCCCGGACCCCCTCGACGACGAGGGGCTCGACGCGGGGGTCCTCCACCGCGTTCGCCGAGCCGATCCTGCTCAGCGCGACGCCGAACGTCAGCGCGATGAGGTGGTCGGCGGCGAGCCGGGGGTCCGGGACGTCGAGCAGCCCGGCGCCCGCGAGGGCCGCGAGCCGTTCGCCGATCGACTCCTCCGGCGCGTTGGTCAGGGCGCGCTCGTCGGGGTGCTGCACATGGTCCGACCCGGTTCCGACCAGCCGCCGCAAGGTGGTGTATTCCGTCGAGTCGAGCATCTCCGTCGCGATCTGCATGGCGAACCCGACCAACGCGGGCTCCAGCTCGGCGGGTTCGGTGAGGCCGGTGAGCGTGTCGTCGAGGGTGCGCCGGATGGTCGCGAGCAGCGTCTGGTCGACGGCGTCGATCGCCGCCCGCAGCAGCGTCTGCTTGTCGCCGAAGTAGTCGTAGACCGTCCGCTTGGACACCCCCGCCCGTGCGGCGACCGCGTCGACGCTCGTCCGGTCGAAGCCGTCGGTGAGGAACAGCTCACGGGCCGCGGAAAGGATGGCGGTCCGCTTGGTCGCGGACCCTTCGCGGAGCGTCTTCGTCGTCGGCATAGACAGATCCTATCCGAGCAACACTGCACGGTGTAGTGTAGTCTCCGAAGAGGTCGCTCGACGTACGTACGGCACCCCCGACCGGGTGCGCGCTCACGCCAAAACCTCAACCGTGGAGAGACATCTATGTCCGAAGTCCTGGTTCCTCCGGCACGCCTCGGGCGGCCGGCGATCGCCGCACTCGGCACCCTCGCCCTCGCCCTCGGCACCCTGCAGACGGTGGTCGACCCCGCGCGCCCGCTGCTGGAGCGCGAGCTGGGCATCGGCCCGGCCGAAGGTGCGCTGATCACCAACACGGTGTTCGTCACCGGGGCCGTCGTCGCCCCGATCGCGGGCAAGCTCGGCGACCGCTACGGCGGCAAGCGGGTCCTGCTGGCGCTGATGGCCCTGGTATCGGCCGGCGGGCTCTTCTCGAGCCTTGCGCCGGTCCTGCCCGTGCTGCTGGTCGGCCAGGTGCTGCAGGGCGCGATGATCGGCGCGCTGCCGCTCTCGTTCATCCTGGTGCGCAAGCACCTCCCGCAGGGGCAGACCCAGGTGGCGATCGGCGTCGTGAGCGCGCTGTTCACGGCGGGAGGCATCGTCGGGACACTCGTCGCAGGGCCACTGGCCGAAGGGCTGTCCTGGCACTGGATCTTCGCGGTGCCGACGACCGTGATCATCGCGGCGACGCTGATGGTGTTCCGGCTGATGCCGGACGACCCGCCCGAGCGGACCGAGACCAGGATCGACTGGCTCGGCGTGCTGCTCCTGAGCGCCACGCTGCTCGCGCTCATGCTCGGGCTCGTGGTGGTGACCGGTGGCGGCATGGGTCCGCTGGCAGTCGCCGGCGCCGTCCTCGTCGTGGCCGCGCTCGCCGCGGCCTGGGTGGCGGTCGAACGCCGGGCCGTCTCGCCGATGGTCGACCTGCGCATGCTGGCCGCACCCGCCATGTGGAGCGCGAGCGTGCTCACCGTCGCCATCGCCGCCACCACCGGGATGCTGCTCGTCCTCATCCCCAAGCTGTTCGACGTGGCGGGCGACGGCTACGGCTTCGGGGCCGGCACCACCGACATCGGGCTGCTCATCCTGCCCGGCACCATCGCCGGGGTGGTGGCAGGGGCCGTCGGCGGGTTCGCGGTGCGGCGCTACGGCGCCCGTCCGGTGGTCATCGGCGGCGCCGTCGTCACGGCGCTCACCCTGATCGCACTCGCGGTGGCGCACACGGAGGCCTGGCAGGTCGCCCTCGCAAAGGTGCTGACCGCCTTTGCCGGCGGCCTCGCCACCACGGCCCTGCTGGCCAGCACCGCCACCGCCGTCGACGCCAAGGACACGGGCATCGCCACCAGCCTGCTCGTGGTGACCCGGGTGATCGGCGCCGCCGTGGGCGCCCAGGTCGCCGGCTCGATCCTCGCCGCCGGCGTCTCCCCGGCGTCCGGCCTGCCGGCCGAGTCGGCCTTCGTCACGGGCTTCGTCGTCGCGGGCCTGGTCGCGGCGCTGTCACTCCTCGTCGTGCGGTACATGAAGAAGGGAATCCGGGCATGACATCCATCGATCTTTCGACAGGCACGAGCGTCCGACCGTCGCGCACCGTGCTGATCTCCGGAGCCAGCATCGCCGGCCCCACCCTGGCGTACTGGCTGCACCGGCACGGTTTCGCGGTCACCGTCGTGGAGCGGGCGAGCGGCCCGCGGGGCGGGGGGTACCCGATCGACCTGCGCGGCACCGCGATCGAGGTGGCCCGGCGGATGGGGATCCTGCCGCGGCTGCAGGACGCACACCTCGCCTCGCCCCGCTTCACGTTCCTGGAGGCCGACGGCGGCGAGGTCGCGTCGCTCGATGCCGGTGCGGTCGCCGGGAGTGTCGAGGGCCGGGACCTGGAGGTGCGTCGCGGGGACCTGACCGCGATCCTCTACGCGGCGGTCCGGGACGACGTGGAGGTCCTGTTCGAGGACTGGATCGACACCCTCGACCAGTCCGCCCACGGCGTGGACGTGACCTTCCGCAGCGGCACGCAGCGGACGTTCGACCTGGTGCTCGGCGCCGACGGGATCCATTCGCGCACCCGGCAGCTCGCGTTCGGGCCCGAGGAGCAGTTCGACCGCTACCTGGGCTACTGCGTCGCCGTCTTCACCGTGGCCAACCCGGCCGGGCTCGCCCGCGAGCTGACGATGTGGAACACCCCGGGCAGGGCGGCGGCGCTCTACGCCGCCGGCGACGGCCGGGACCTGTACGCGTTCCTGAACTTCCACCAGCCGGAACGGCCGCCGCTCGCCGTGCTGCGGGACCCCGCGGCCTGGGGCGACCTGGTCGCCCGGACGTTCGCCGGTGCCGGCTGGGAGGTCCCGCGCCTCGTCGACGCCATGCGCGACGCCGACGACCTGTTCTTCGACGTCGTCAGCCAGATCCGCATGCCGAGCTGGTCGAACGGCCGGGTGGCGCTCGCGGGCGACGCCGCGTACGCGCCGTCGTTCCTGACCGGTCAGGGATCCAGCCTCGCGCTGGTCGGCTCCTACATGCTCGCCCACTCCCTGGCCACGCACGGCGACCACATCAAGGCCTTCGCCGCCTACGAGCGGGACACCCGCGAGTTCGTCACTCTGAACCAGGCACTGGTCGACGACGGCGGGGCCACCCTCTTCCCCACCACGGCCGAGGCCCTGGAGCGGCGCAACGCCATGCTGCGCGGCCTCGTGGCCATGCCGGAGTCGGAACCGCGGGCGGCGCACTCGGCCCTGACGCTGCCCGAGCTCGCCCCGACGGCATGACGACGGCATGACGACGGCGGGCGGCTTCGCCGGCCGAGGCGGTCGGGGACAATCGACCACGTGCCCGCCACCGGACTGCCGCCCGCCGCTCTCGACCCGATCCTCCCGCTGCTGCGCTGCCCGTCGTGCGGCGCGGGGCTGGCGCCCGCTGCCGGGTCGCTGCGCTGCCCGCGCCGCCACAGCTTCGACGTCGCCCGCCACGGGTACGTCAGCCTGCTGACCGGGACGCGGGCGACCAGCGGGGACGACGGCCCGATGGCGCGGGCGCGGCGGGACTTCCTCGCGGCCGGGCGGTACGCGCCGATCCGTGCGGCCGTCGCCGACCTCGCCTCGGAGGCCAAGCTTTCCGGCACGGAGGCCGAGCCCTCCGGCACGGAGGCCGAGCCCTCCGGTGCTGGCGCCGAGCGCTCCGGCGCGGGGGAGCGGCCGGCGACCGTGGTCGACGTCGGCTGCGGTACCGGCTACTACCTGGCCGGGGTGCTCGACGCGCTGCCTGGCGCCGTCGGCCTGGGCCTGGACACCTCGGCGCATGCGCTGCGCACCGCGGCCAAGGCGCACGAGCGGGCCGCCGCAGCGACCTGGGACGTGTTCCGGCCGTTCCCGATCCAGTCCGAACGGGTCGACGTGGTGCTGGACGTGTTCGCCCCGCGCAACCCGGCCGAGTTCCACCGGGTGCTGCGGCCGGGCGGTGTGCTGGTGGTGGTCCGACCCTTCGGCGGACACCTGGCGGAGCTGCGCCGTCAGGTGCCGCAGATGGTCGCCGTCGACCCGGACAAGGAGCGGCGCCTGCACGACGCGCTGGACCCGTACTTCGTGGCCGTGCGCACCGAGCGCGTCGAGTACGCGATGTCGCTGACCCGGCGGGAGGCGCTCGACCTGGTGCTGATGACGCCGAGCGCCCGCCACGTCACGGAGGCCGAGCTGTCCGACGACGGTGACCTGCCCGCGCAGGTCACCGTGTCGGTGCTGGCCACGGCGTACCTGCGGCGGTGATCGGCACCCAAGTCGGGTGGCACGCCATTCCTACTTCAAGTAAGATTGGCGCATGTCTGCTGCCGCCGGTGTCGAGAAGCACTCCGTCTCCATGCCCGTGTCCACCTCCGATGGCGTTCGTGCCCGGGCCGGGTCGCGCGGCTTCTCGGCGTACGTCGCCGGAGCGGTTGCACGCCAGCTCGAGCGGGACGCCCTCGACGACGTGCTGCAGAGCATGGAGGCGGAGCATGGCGCGGTCGACGAGGACGAAGTTGCGGCGATCATGGCCAGGCTCGCGCGGTGATCGTCGGCCCCCACTCGATCCTGCTGGACTCCGAAGCTCTCTCCGCCCTGGCGGGCGACGGGCGGCAGATGCAAGCCTGGGCGACAGTGGCCCGGCGCACGGACTCGACACTGCACGCATCGGCGCTCACTCTCACCGAGGTCACTGATGGCACCGCACGCGATGCGCGGGTACGGCGTGTCGCCAAGGCCGTTCGGGTGGAGGAGGTCACCGAGGAGATCGGCTACGACGCTGGTCGGCTGCGAGCGGGCGCGGCATCATCGCGTCGCAAGGCTCGCGACATGACCGTTGACGCTGTGGTGGCTGCCACGGCGCTGACCCTTCGCGGACCGGTGGTCGTGCTCACGGCCGACGACGCCGATCTGGACCTCCTCTTGGCCGGCACCCAGGTGAAGGTCGAGAAAGTCGGCAAGCGATAACGCTGCCCGCCTCAGCGCCCCGCCTGGGCCGGAGCCGCACCGAGCCGAGCCGTCGAAGTCAGCGGGTAGCTGAGTCCGTGGGACGTCCCGGGACGTCGGGTGCCAGGGACGGCGAGGGGACCGTGTCGCAGCCGTCCGTCTGCGCGGAGCCCGGGCTCGGCGAGCCCGGGCTCTTCGGCGTGGGGACCGGCTTCGCCGACACGCACTCGCGCGGCTCGGACGTCGGCGTGGTCTCCGGGGCGGTGGTGGGCTCGTCGGGCTCGGGAAAGCGCGACGCGGGCGCGCCCGGCATGGTCTGACCCGGCTCGGGCCACAGGGCGGCGGCCCCCGCCCCGGCGCCGCCGAGCAGCGCCAGCGCCGCGGCCAGCGCCCAGATCCTGGTCCGACGGCGGGGGAGCTCGGGCCGCTGCCCGTGCCGGAGGATCTCGACCCCGGGCACCGCGGTGTCGTCGGTGTCGTCGGCGTCGAACGTGACCGGAACCGACCGGGCTCGGGCCAGCGCCTCCGAACGTGTGCGGGCCAGGTCGAGCTCGCCGTCGACCTGGCTCAGGGCCTGCCGTGCGCGGGTCAGGGCGTCTGTGGTCTTTCTCATCTCAGGTCTCCTGACCTTCGGTCACGGTGCGGTAGGCGGCGCGCAGCCGACGTCGGGCGCGGTAGACGCGCGTGGCGGCCGACGCGGTGCTGCAGCCGAGCACGCGGGCGACCTCCGCCGTGCTCAGCTCTGCCGCGGCGAGCAGCTCGACCACCTCGCGGTCGGCGGGCCGCAGCAGCGCGAGCGCCCGGTGCAGCAGGTCGAGCTCGTCGACGAGGCGCACGTCGTCGGCGCCGGGTGTGGTCGGGTGGTTCAGCGCGCGCTCCGCGAGGGCCGTGCGCCGCCGGTCGGCCCGGACCTGGTTGGCCAGCACCCGGCGGGCGATAGCCAGCAGCCAGGCGCGCGGGTCGTCGGGGACCTCACCCTTGCGCCAGGCGATCGCGAACACCTCCGCCACGACGTCCTCCGCCGACGACGGGCCCAGCCGGGTGCGGGCGTACCGGTGCACGGCGCGCGCGTGGTCGGCGAACAGCGACTCGGTCTGGTCCGGCGTGAGCGGGCCCGGGGCGAGGTCACGTGACTCGGTGTGGGCTGACAGGGCGGTCTCCAGGGGGAGGTGGTGGGCTGGGTGTGGGCCTGCGAGACGTTCGGTGTCCGGCAGCGGCCTCGGCATGACACCCGGCCGGTGTGGAGCACGTCACATCCCGAGGGCTGTCATCACGCGCTCCGCCGCGCACACTGACCGCGATGTGACTCTCAACCCATCGAACACTCCAGTCCCTTCGAGCACCAGCCCGTCCCGTCGTCGTCCCCGGTGGGGCGCGGCCGGACGCGGCGTCGCCGCGGCCGGGAGCGCTCTCGTCGTCGCGCTGGTCGCCACGGCGTGCACGCAGGCCAGCGCGGCGGTCCCCGAGGAGTCGTCGGCCGTGCCGCCGGTTCCCGCGGAGGTGTCGCCCGGGCCGAAGGCGCCCAGCGAGGCGCCCCGTGACACCGCGCCTGCGCCCGACGCCACCAAGGACCCGTCGCCCGTGCCGACCGTCCCTGGCGAGCCCGCGCCCGAACCGACGGACTCCGGGAAGCCGGCGCCGGCTCCGGCTCCCGACGAGCCCTCGGACGCGCCCGCCGAGCCGTCCCCCGTGCCGACCGTGCCCGGTAAGCCGGGGCCCGTGCCGACCGACTCGTCGTCGGGGCTCGCGGTCACCGGCTGACCTGTTCCAGGCCTGAATCAGCACGGCCTGAATCAGCACGGGCTGAGCCGGCGCGGGTTGTGTCGGCGCAGGCTGGGCCGGCACAGGTTTGCAGCCGCAGGCTGAGCCGGCCCCTGACCGTCCGGGTGGTGGGCCCGACGTCGGAACGTCCGACGTCGGGCCGACCACCAGGGCTTGCCTCACCCACGCGATCCCTAGTTGAATGCGACTGCAATAGCGAGCCGAGCCAAGGGGGGCAGCGTGCTGACGACTACCGGTGCGGCGGAGGTGCGACCTGGCGGCCTCGTGCAGGTCGACCGCAAGGAGAACCTGTTCAACCAGGGCTTCCACCTCGTCAGGTCGGGTGTGCTGGCGCCGGGCCTGCGCGTGGACCGGGACCTCGGGGCGATCTGGCAGCTCCTGCGGTGGGGCCCGTCGATCGCGGGCGGCTACCGGGCCAGCGCCGTCCGCGCCCCGCAGCAGACGGCCTTTCTCGACGAGCAGCGCGGCTCGACCTTCCGCGAGCTCGACGACCGGACCAACCGCCTGGCCAACGCCCTCGCGGGCCTCGGCGTCGGCGTCGGAACCCCCGTCGCCGTGATGTGCCGCAACCACGGCGGCCTGATCGAGGCCATGGTGGCGCTGGCCAAGCTCGGCGCGACCACGCTGCTGCTCAACTCCGGCCTGTCGCCCGCCCAGGTGTCGGCGATCGTCGCCGAGCAGCGTCCGGCGCTCTTCCTCGCCGACCAGGAGTTCCTGGACCAGGGCCTCGACCTGCCCGCGGACCTGCGCGTCTTCTCGACCTGGGCGGAGGACGGCGCCACCGGCCTCGCCGCCCTCGTGGCCGACGGCGACCCGGCGCCGGCGCCGATCCCCGAGAAGCCCGGCCGGACCGTCGTCATGACGTCGGGCACCACGAGCACCCCCAAGGGCGCCCGCCGCCCGCAGCCGCACGGCCTCAGCGAGGCGGCGTCCTTGCTGTCGGTCATCCCGCTGCGCACGGGCGACCGGATGCTGATCACCACGCCGATCTTTCACACCTGGGGGCTGGCCGCCCTGCAGCTCGGCATGGCCCTGCATGCCGAGCTGGCGCTCCAGCGCCGCTTCGACCCGGAGCAGACCCTGCGGACCATCGCGGAGCAGAAGGTGACCGCCCTGATCGCGGTGCCGGTCATGCTGCAGCGCATCCTCGACCTGCCGGACGAGGTGAAGGCCAGGTACGACACGTCCTCCCTGCGCGTCGTCGCCTACTCCGGCTCGGCCATGCTGGCCGACCGGATCACGCAGTTCCTGGCCGAGTTCGGCCCTGTCCTCTACGGCCTGTACGGCTCCACCGAGGCCTCGTGGGCCTCCATCTCCACCCCGGCGGACCTCGCCGCCGAGCCGACGACGGCGGGCCGCCCGCCGCTCGGCACCCGCATCGGCATCCTGGACGACGCCGGCCGTCCGGTGCCGCAGGGCGAGGTCGGCCAGATCTGCGTCGGCAACGGCATGCACTTCGAGGGATACACCAACGGCGCGGGCCAGCCGATGTTCGGCGACCTGATGGCCACCGGCGACCGCGGCCGCCTGGACGCCGAGGGCCGCCTCTACGTCGTGGGCCGGGCCGACGACATGATCGTCTCGGGCGGCGAGAACGTCTTCCCCCGCCCCGTCGAGGAGGCCATCACCGCTATGCCGGAGGTCGCGGACGCCGCGGTGGTCGGCGTGCCCGACGAGGCGTTCGGCCACCGCTTCGCCGCGTACGTCGTGCTGCACGACGGCGCCGCCCTGGGCGCCGACGCCCTCGTCGACCGGCTCAGGGACCAGCTCCCGCGCTTCTCGCTGCCGCGCGACGTGCACTTTCTCGACGCGCTGCCCCGCAACCCGACGGGGAAGGTGGTCCGGCGCGAGCTGCCGGGGGCGTAGACGACGGGCGAGGGTGATCCGGTAGTGCCTTGCCGGTGCAGGTGAGTCCAGCAATGGCGCACCCTGCACCTGCCGGGCACGGATCCCGAGGTCGTCGTGGGGCCGGCAGACGTGGTGCGGGGGCCGGGCCGAGGGCCACCGAGGTCTCCTGACCGGCCGGTGTTCCCCCCCGGCTCTCGGAGGGCACGACCCTGACCTGGTCCGGGGTCGGTTCCGGGTGGAACTCGGGAGATCGCCGGATCCGGGTCGGGCGTCCAGCGGCCTACGGTCGCTGGCATGAGCGACGTCGATGCCCCGGTCCAGGTCCGTGCGGTGACGAAGCACTACGGTGCTGGGGCTGCTCGTGTCCTGGGGCTGCGGGAGGTCTCGGTGGACTTCGCGCCGGCGGCGTTCACCGCGATCATGGGCCCGTCCGGGTCGGGCAAGACCACGCTGATGCACTGCGCAGCGGGGCTGGATGAGCCCGATGAGAGCAGCGTGGTGCTGGTCGGCCGTGACGTGGCGGGCCTCGGCGACCGGGCGCGTTCGCGTCTGCGCCGTGAGCAGGTGGCGTTCGTGTTCCAGGACCGGGTCGATGTCCCTGGGTGAACGATGACGGTGCTCCGTCCGCCAGCAGCCGATCTCCTGCTGGCGGCAGGGTCGTTCGTGCTCGGCGTCGTCGCCGCGCTCACGCTCCAGGTGGTGGACTTCGACGGCGAGCGCAGCGTGGATCTGTGGGCGATCGTGCTCCTGGGCGCTACGTCGGTGCCGTTGCTGGCCCGTCGGCGCCGGCCGATCCTCGTCGTCCTCGCCGTCGTCGCGGTCTCGGTGCCGTACCACCTCCTCGACTATCCCCATGAGGCCACGATGCCGGCCTCCCTTGTCGCTGCGTTCGCGGCGGCTCGCTACAGCGACCCGCGGCGGCGGCCCGTCGCCGCCCTGGTGGCGGTGGCCGCGGTGACCGTGCCTGTCCTTGCGGACGAGACGTCGGGGGCGCTCGGCGATGTTCTCCTCGGCGTCGGCTGGCTGTTCATGGCCTTCTTCGCCGGGTTGGCGGTCCGCTTCCGGGAGAGCTGGAGAGCCGTCGTCGCCGCGCGGCTGGAGCGGGAGCGTGCCAACGAGGTGGAACGGCGGGTCGCCGAGGAGCGGGTCCTGATCGCTGCTGAGCTGCACGACGTCCTGGCGCACGGTCTCGCCGTCGCGAACGTCCAGGCGTCCGTCGCCGCGCACCTGATCGACCAGCTGCCGGACCGTGGGGATTCGTCCCTGCGGGAGCTGTCCGGCACGCTGCACGACCTGTCGGACACCAGTGGGGCCACGCTCCGTGAGCTGCGCGCCGTGCTGGACGTACTCCATGGCGGCGGGACCGAGCCGACCGAGCCGGCGCCCCACCTGGGCGAGCTGCAGCGCCTGGTGGAGATGGCGGAGGCCGCCGGTGTCCGGGTCGACCTGGAGGCTGCCGGGCTGCCGGACGAGCTGCCTTCGACGGTGTCGGTCGTGGCCTATCGGATCATCCAGGAGGCGCTCACCAATGTCGTCCGACATTCCATGGCCAAGCAGGCGACCGTCCGGCTCGACCAGGACGGCCACCGGCTGCGGATCACGGTCGTCGATCACGGGCCCGCACGACCGAGCTCGATCGTGACCCCGGGCGGCTTCGGGATCGCCGGGATGACAGGGCGAGCACAGGCCGTCGGTGGCGAGCTGTCCGCCGGCCCGGGCGAGTCCGGAGGTTTCGAGGTCCGGGCCAGCCTGCCCTTGCCGGAGGTCTGGCGGGTTCCGACGTGATCCGGGTCCTGCTCGCGGAGGACCAGGCCCTGGTGCGTGCTGCCTTCGCACTGCTGGTGAACTCGGCCGACGACATGGAGGTCGTCGGGGAGGCGGGCACCGGCGAGGAGGCGGTGACGCTGGCCAAGGACCTGCGACCTGACGTCGTGCTGATGGACATCAGGATGCCGAGCACCGACGGTATCGAAGCGACCCGGCAGATCTTCGCCGACGACGCATCGAGCGGCAGCAGGGTTCTCATCCTGACCACGTTCGAGACAGATACGAACGTACTGCGCGGCCTTCGCGCGGGGGCATGCGGGTTCCTGCCCAAGGACACCCGCCCCGACGCCCTGCTGAGCGCCATCCGCACCGTCGCCGCGGGCGAGTCGCTGCTGTCACCCGGCGCGACCAAGGCGGTCATCACCCGTGCGCTGAGTCGCCCGGAGGCGCCGGCACCCGAGCGGCTGGCCAGCCTGACAGCGCGCGAACGGGAGGTGCTCAGGCTGGTCGCCGGCGGCCGGAGCAACCAGGAGATCGCGGACGAGCTGGTCGTCAGCCCCCTGACCGCCAAGACGCACGTGGCCCGCATCCTCGCGAAGCTGGGCGCCCGCGACCGCGTCCATCTCGTCATCGCCGCCTACGAAGCCGGACTCCCCTGACGCAACGCAACGCGTTGACCCGCCCGGCGAGCTTGAACCACCTCCCCGTACTCCGCGCGGAGTACGGCGAGGTGTCTTCCGTGGGCCGACGACCGGGGCGGGCGGACCTGGGAACGTGATCCGCACGGAGCCGCCGGCACCTTGAGGACGGATTCCCCAGCCTGTTCCGCGCAACGCAACCAAGGAGCACATACCGATATGGGACCGATCGAACACGATCGACGGCGGACGCTGCTCGGGCGCCGCGGTTTTCTCGCCGGCGCGGCCGGGCTTGTCGCCGGCGCCGGATTGTCCGCGGCGGCACTCACGGGACGTGGCGACGGCACGGAGGAGCGGGGAGTCTCGCTCACCAAGGAAGACATCTCGCTTCGCGACCAGGACCTGAAGTTCATCGGCACGGAGGAGACCTTTTCGACTCCTGCGCTGCTGAAGCTGAACTCCATCAACCAGGATCACATCGACTTCCTCGAGGAGATCGGTCTCTCGGATCTGGGCGGGCGCCGCATCGGCGACATGGACGAGGGGGGACTCGACGTTCAGATCCTCTCGGCGCACACGCCGTCCGCACAAAATGTCCCTGGGCAGCAGGGGGTCGACCTTGCCTATCGGCTCAACCGGCAGCTTGTCGACGGGCCGATGGCCAGCTATCCGGGCCGCTTCCAGGCTTTCGCCACCTTGCCGTTGCAGAGCCCGGAGGCGGCGGCGGACGAGCTGGAACGCTCGGTGCGGGAAGACGGCTTCCTGGGCGCGCTGACCAACGGGCACATCACGAAGAAGTACCTCGATCATCCCGACTTCGAGCCCGTGCTGGCGCGTGCCGAAGCTCTCGACGTGCCGATCTACCTGCATCCCGGGTACCCGGCCGACGAGGTCTTCAAGATCTACTACAGCACGACACGCTCGGAGTACACGCAAGAGTTCCAGGACTACATCTTCAGCGGGTCTGGATACGGCTGGCACCAGGAGGTGCTGACCCAGTGCATCCGGATGATCGCGTACGGAGTCTTCGACAGGTTCCCCCGGCTGAAGATCATCATCGGCCACATGGGCGAAGGTCTTCCGTTCTACTACGAGCGGATCGCCAACGACATGGGCGAGCCGACCGAGAACTCGCTCGAGAAGCCCTTCGAGCAGTACTTCCAGGACAACTTCTGGTTCACGACGAGCGCGTTCTTCCAGGATGACCTGCTGCATCTCCTGCTGAAGTACATCAGTGTGGACCGAGTGATGTTCGCGACCGACTACCCCTTCGCGAGCATCAAGGAAGGGACCGACTGGTTCCGGGCAGTCGATCTCCCGCGTGCGGACAAGGAGAAGATCGCGTTCCGCAATGCCGAGACGCTGTTCGGCATCAAGGTCTGACGCATCGCCCGACACGAGAGGACCTGACCCGTCGTCGGCCAGGTACGAGCCTCGTCACAGACCTCACGGGACGCGATCAAGATCGTGGAGATGTTCTAGCCGGCAGCCTTGGCGGCTGCCTTCTTGGCCTTCTTGAAGTCGCGGACTTTCTGGAGCGTTTCGGGGCTGGTGACGTCGGCGACGGACCGGTAGCCGTCCAGGGCGTAGTCGCCGGCGGCTTTCTCCCAGCCGTCGGGTCGCACGTCGAGTTGCTTCGCCAGGAGGGCGACGAAGATCTTCGCCTTCTGCTCGCCGAACCCGGGCAGTGCTTTGACCCGCTTGAGCAGGTCAGCCCCGCTGGTGACCTCGGTCCAGATCCGGGAGGCGTCGCCGTCGTACTCGTCGACCACGACTCGGGCCAGCTCCTGGAACCGGGCCGCCATGGCGCGGCCGTACCGGTGGATCGCCGGGGGAGTGGTCGCCATCGCCACGAACTCGTCCGGATCGGCCTCGGCGATCGCTGCGGGGTCAAGGGTGCCGAACCGGGTCAGCACCTTCCAGGGTCCGCGGAAGGCGTGTTCCATTGCGTACTGCTGGTCGAGCATCATCGCGGACAGGACCGCGAACGGGTGCTCGTCGAGTACCTTGTCGGCCTCTGGCAGGCCTGTGACCTGGAACGACATGCTCTCCACCTTCCTACGGCCTGTTCATGGTTAGCGGATGTTCTGGTCGAGCAGCATGCCGACCAGCAGCGCGAACGGATCGTCGCTCAGCAGCCGGTCGGTCTCGGGGTCGCCGGTGATCCAGAGCTCGGTAGCCATGCCTCCATCTTGCCCGATGAGGTGTTCGCTGTACTCCGGAACGCACCTTGGGGGTTCTGACCAAAGGAGCCTGTTGGCTCGCCGGCCGCGACCCGGTCGACGCATGAGCGGTCGCACCAACGATCGCGTCACCGGTCGCATCGCCGACGGCGTCCGCCGCGCGGCCGAGGAGCTCAGAACCGGAACCGCACGATCCGGGTGGACCGTTTCATGCCCGGGAGCAGGTTCAGGAGGCGCATCGTCCGCCGCACGTTCGCGGGTGCCTTGGCCATGAGCACCGGCGAGTCGTACATCGGCGCCTCGTCGACGTACTCCAGCCGCGGGTGCCAGTCGGCCAGCGCCGCCGGGTCGTCGAAGCCGCAGTGGAACTCGGCGTCGTACCTGCGCAGCGTGGGGTCCCACCTGGAGGTGCGCCACGCGAAGACCGACACCGTGTCGAGCTGGAGCTGGCCGCTCGGAAAGGCGTCGACCACACCCGTCAGCAGCCGCCGGACGTCGGTCTCGGTCAGGTACGGCACCAGCCCCTCCGCGACCATCAGCACCGGCCGGCCGCGGGGAATGCGGTCCAGCCAGGTCAGGTCGGTGACGCTGGAGCCGATCAGCGTGCAGTGCTCGCGCGGCGGCAGGAGCTGCCGGCGCAGCTCGATGACCGAGGGATAGTCCAGGTCGTACCAGCCGACGGTGGCGGGCGGGTCGATGCGGTACACCCGGGCGTCGAGGCCGCAGCCCAGGTGCAGCACCACCGCGTCGGGGTGCTCGGCGAGATAGGCGCGGGCCCAGTCGTCGTGCGCCTTGGTCCGCACGACGGCGACCAGGCCGAGCTGGCTGGTGCCGAACCGCCCGCTGTCGTAGTCCGGGTCGAGGCGGCGCATCACCTGCTCGGCGTACCGGTCGCCGAGGATCGGCTCCGGCAGCCGGTTGTCCAGCGCTTTGGCCTTGAGGACAGGGCTGAGGGTCTGCTGCGCGCCGACCAGTCCGGTGTCGTCCACGACGGCGACACTACTCGCGGTCCCGCCGCCGTCGCTCTGACACGCGGGCAGGCCCGCACCGGCCCGCCGACAGGTGCCAGCGCGATCGTAGCGCCGCCGTCAGGCCCGCCCCGTGAACTCCGGCGGCCGCTTGCCCTGGAACGCGGCGAACCCCTCCCGGTAGTCGGACGTCGCGCACAGCTCCGCCTGGGCCCGGTTCTCCTCGGCCATGCTCGCCCAGAGCCCGAGGCGCTTGTCGCGCAGGTTCGCCACGAGCTCCTTGCTCGCCCGGAAGGCCAGGGTCGCGCCCGACGACGCACGCCGGGCCGCCTCCATCGTGGCCGCCTCCAGCTCGTCCGCCGGGAAGACGCGGCTGAACAGCCCCGCCGTCACGGCCTCGGTGCCGGACATCAGCCGTCCCGTGAAGATCAGGTCGAGGGTGCGGTGCGCGCCGAGCCGCTCGACGAACAGCGCGTGACCGCCCGAGTCGAGCGTCGCGCCCAGGTTGGCGAAGGGTGAGCCGACCTTCGCCGTGTCGGCGACGTAGACGACGTCGGAGGCGATGAGCAGGCCCAGGCCGACGCCGAGGGCCGCGCCCTGGGCCGCTGCGAAGGTGGGCGCGGGGAAGCGGCTCATGCGCTCCAGGAGCGGCTGCACCAGGCCGTCGAGGTATCCGAGCACGTCGTCCTGTGCGGGATCGACGCGCGAGATGTCGCGGCCGGCGCAGAACGCGCGCCCCTCGCCGCGCAGCACGAGCGCGCGGACGCCGGCCGCCTCCGCCTCGCGGTAGGCCTTGTCGAGTTGCGCGATCGCCTCCTCGTCGAGCGCGTTGAGCTTGTCCGGGCGGTTGAGCGTGACGACGGCGAGGTCGCCGTCGATCTCGAGACGTGGCATCGGGACTCCTTCGTCGGGCGGTGCGGCGGGCGGTGGTGCCGGCTGGGCGGGATGGTCAGGTGTCGTAGTCGACGGTCACGTCGGCGCTGGTCGGGTGCGACTGGCAGGTCAGCACGTAGCCCGCCTCGATCTCGTCGGCCTCCAGGGCGTAGTTCTCCGTCATCCGCACCGAGCCGGTCGTGAGCTTGGCCCGGCAGGTGCCGCACACCCCGCCGGTGCAGGCGTACGGGACGTCGGGCCGCACTCGGAGCGCCGCGTTGAGGATGCTCTCGACGGCGGGCTCCGGTATCACCACGGTCGAGGTCCGGCCGTCCAGTGTGAACGCGACGGTCGCGGCGTCGGCGCTCGGGACGGCGTCGGCCCGCGGCGGGCGGGCGGCGGGGGAGGGCGCCGGGCGCCCGGTCGTGAACAGCTCGAAGCGCACGTGCCGCGAGTCCACGCCGGCGGCATCGAGCCGCCGGCGGCAGGTTTCCACCAGGTCGAGCGGGCCGCAGAGGAACCACTCGTCGACGGTCGACGGCGGCACGAGGTCGGCGAGGATGCCCTCCAGCCTGTCGGCGTCGATCCGGCCCGAGAGCAGCCTCGAGACGCGTTCCTCGCGCGAGAGCACGTGGTGGAGCGCCAGCCGGTGCGGGTACCGGTCCTTCAGGTCGGCGAGCTCGTCGAGGAACATCACGTCGAGCGACGTGCGGTTGGCGTAGACGAGGCTGAACCGCGCGTGGTCGGTCCCGCCGAGGATCGTCCGCACGAGCGCCATCAGCGGGGTGATGCCCGAGCCCGCCGCGATCGCGGCGAAGTGCTTGCCCTCCGCCGTCGCGAGGTCCGTCGTGAACGTGCCCTGCGGGCTCATCACGTCCAGCCGCATCCCCGGCGCGAGGTGGTCGTTGGCCCAGGCCGAGAACACGCCACCGACGTCGCGCTTGATCGCGACCCGCAGCTCGCCCGGACGCGGCTCCTGGCAGATCGAGTAGCTGCGGCGCAGCTCGGAGCCGGGCGTCGCGCGGTCGGTCCGGAGCGCCACGTGCTGGCCGGGGGCGTAGTCGTAGTCGTCGCGCAGGTCGTCCGGCACCGCGAGGGTGACCTCGATGCTGTCGGCGGTCAGCCGTCTGACCCCGCTCACCTCCAGCGTGTGGAAACGTGCGCGCTTGCGGGCCGCCGTCGTCGTCATCACAGGACCTTGAAGTAGTCGAACGGCTCGGCGCACGCACGGCACTCGTAGAGTGCCTTGCACGAGGTCGAGCCGAAGCGCGAGACCTCGCGGGTGTCGGCGGAGCCGCACCGCGGGCAGCGCGGCGCGAGGATGAGCCGGACGGGCCCGGCCGCGCGCCGGCCCGTCGGCGGCGCGATGCCGTACCGTGCGAGCTTTTGCCGGCCGGCCTCGGTCAGCCAGTCCGTGGTCCAGGCGGGGGAGAGCACGGTCCGCACGTCGACGTCGGCGTAGCCCGCCTGCCGCAGCTCCCGGACCAGGTCGGCGCGGATGGCGTCCACGGCGGGGCAGCCCGAGTACGTCGGCGTGATCGTCACCTCGACCCGGTCGCCGCGCTCGGCGACCCCGCGCAGGATGCCGAGGTCCTCGATGGTCAGCACGGGGATCTCCGGGTCGACCACCGTGGCGGCGATCTCCCGGGCGCTCCTGCGGACGGCGTCGGCCATGGGCGTCACCAGGTGGCCCCTGGGTGCTCGCGGGCGAGCACCTGCATCTCGGCCAGGAGATACCCGAGGTGCTCGGTGTGCCAGCCGCGCCGTCCTCCGCCGCGTGCGGTGTCGGACGGCGGGAGGTGCACGCCGGTCTCCGCGGCCAGCGCATCCATGGTCTGGTCGAACGCGGGCCGCAGCTCCGACGGCCGGACGGCGACGCCGTCGAGCCGGTCGACGAGCGGCTCGTCACGGAACAGGTCGCCGGCGTACGGCCACACGTGCCCGAGCGCTGCGTCGAGCCGGCGGCGCGACTCCTGCGTGCCGAGCGCCAGGCGCCGGAACCACTCGATCGTGTGCTCGCGGTGGTACTCGACCTCCTTGACCGCCTTGGCCGCTATCGCCGCGAGGGTCTCGTCGCGGGAGTCCTGGAGCCGCGCGTAGAGCTCTGCCATGTAGACCGCCGCTGCGAGCTGCCGCACGAGCGTGTGGGCGTAGTCGCCGTTGGGCTGCTCGGCGAGCTGGCTGGAGCGGAACTCGCGCTCGCCCCGCCAGTAGGCGAGGTCGTCCTCGGTGCGGCCGGTCGCCGTCCCCGCGTAGGCCAGGAGGGACCGCGCGTGGCCCAGGAGGTCGAGTGCGATGTTGGCCAGCGCCACGTCCTCCTCGAGCTCGGGCGCGCGCGAGATCCACCAGCCGAGCTGCTGGGCGAGGATCAGGGCGTCGTCGCCCAGCCACAGGGCGTACTCGGCGATGTCGTCGGTCGCCACCGCCCCGCGGCGCGCCACGATCTCGCCGGCCAGCGTCACCCGGTCCACGACGACGTCGCCGTGCGGGTCGTCCTCGCCGAGGCCGAGGGTGACGCCGTCGGCGTCGCCCCCGAGCGCGTCCGCCGGCCCGCTCACAGGTGCTTCACCCCCTCGGACCTCGTGTAGTAGACGGCGTGGCGGTAGTTCTTGCCCGCCGGTGACTCGAAGTACCTGCCCTTGGCGTCCGGGTCCGACGTCGTGATGAGCTCGGCAGGCACCACCCAGATGGACTCGCCCTCGTTGCGGCGGGTGTACAGGTCGCGCGCGTTCTGGAGCGCCATCGTCGCGTCGGGTGCGTGCAGCGACCCCGCGTGCACGTGGGACAGGCCGCGCTTCGACCGGACGAACACCTCCCAGAGGGGCCAGGTCTCGCGGTCGTCGGCGGCGCCGGGCGCGCTCATGCGGCGCCGTCCTGCCGGGCCTGCCGGTGCGCGTAGGCCGCTGCGGCCTCCCGTACCCACGCGCCCTCCTCGTGCGCCCGACGGCGGTGGGCCATGCGCTGGGTGTTGCAGGGGCCGCGGCCCGCGAGCACCTCGCGGAACTCGTCCCAGTCGAGCTGCCCGTAGTCGTAGTGCCCGCGCTCCTCGTTCCACCGCAGGTCGGGGTCGGGCAGGGACACGCCGAGGAACTCGGCCTGCGGCACGAGCATGTCGACGAAGCGCTGGCGCAGCTCGTCGTTGCTGAACCGCTTGATGTTCCAGGCCATCGACTGCTGAGAGTTGGTGCTCTCGGCGTCCGGCGGGCCGAACATCATGAGGCTCGGCGCGTACCAGCGGTCCACCGCGTCCTGCGCCATGGCCCGCTGCCGCGGCGTGCCGTTCATGAGCTCGAGCAGGACCTCGAAGCCCTGGCGCTGGTGGAACGACTCCTCCTTGCAGATCCGTACCATCGCGCGCCCGTAGGGGCCGTACGACGCGCGGCACAGCGGGACCTGGTTGCAGATGGCGGCGCCGTCGACCAGCCAGCCGATGGCCCCCATGTCGGCCCAGGTGAGGGCCGGGTAGTTGAAGATGGAGGAGTACTTCGCCGTGCCGTCGACGAGCGCCTGGAACATCTCGTCGCGGGGCGTGCCGAGGGTCTGCGCCGCCGAGTAGAGGTAAAGCCCGTGCCCCGCCTCGTCCTGGACCTTCGCCATGAGGATCGCCTTGCGCTTGAGGCTGGGCGCCCGCGTGATCCAGTTCGCCTCCGGCTGCATGCCGATGATCTCGGAGTGCGCGTGCTGCGAGATCTGCCGCACGAGGGTCTTGCGGTACCGCTCCGGCATCCAGTCCCGTGGCTCGATCCGCGAGTCGGCGGCGATCAGCTCGTCGAAGCGGTCCTGGCCCGCGACGTCGTCGGGCGAGCGCTCGGTGGGGCCCGGCTCGGCAAGGGCGGTCATCAGCGTCCTCCTCGGCTGACTTACCGATCGTTCGGTTAGTATATCCCGGTGGACCAGAGCGCGGTACCCCTGCGTCCGGCGGGCGGCCGCCGTGCCAGACTGAGCCCGATGGCGGACAAGACCGAGACCCGGCGGGGTCGGCCCGGCTACGACCAGCAGGCGATTCTCGAGGTCGCGGTGGCGGTCTTCAACGAGCATGGCTACGAGGCGACGTCGATGGGCATGCTCGCCGAGCGCCTGGGGCTGTCCAAGGCCGCGATCTACCACCACGTCTCGTCGAAGGAGCAGCTCCTGGAGCTCGCGCTGGGCCGGGCGCTCGACGGCCTGGAGGGCGTCCTCGACGAGTCGCGCGGCCAGGGCGACGCCGCCGCACGCCTCTCCTTCCTGCTCAGGGGAGCCGTGCACGTGCTCGTGCGGGAGCTGCCCTCGGTGACCCTGCTCCTGCGGCTGCGGGGGAACTCCGAGGTCGAGCGCGCCGCGCTGGCGCGCCGCCGGAAGTTCGACAAGGCCGTGACTGAGCTGGTCGTCGAGGCGCAGCGCGACGGGTCGATCCGCAGCGACATCGCCGCGGGCGTGGCCGAGCGGCTGCTCTTCGGGATGGTGAACTCCATCGCCGAGTGGTACCGGCCGGAGGGCGCCGAGGCCGCCGACCGGCTCGCGGCCGATCTGCTCGCCGTCGCGTTCGACGGCCTCCGCACGGCGCGCTGAGCCTGGGCCTGCTCCGCGCTCGGACGGCCTCTTGCTCGACCGGCCGTGCGCTGGGCGGCCCTCCCGCTCGACGCTGGCTCCCGCTCGACCGGCCACGCGCTCGGGCGACCCGCGCCAAGACGACCCACGCTCAGGCCGCGCGTTCCTTCGCGACCAGCGTGAGCACGTCGTAGGTGGCGGTCGTCTCGTCGTCCTGGTTCTTGAGCACCGCATCCCAGCGCACCTCGCCGTAGTCGTCGGTCTCGCGCGGCGTGATCTGCTTGGCGGTGAGCTCGACGCGGATCCGGTCGCCCGGCGAGACCGGCGTGAGGAAGCGGAGGTTCTCCAGCCCGTAGTTCGCCAGCACGGGTCCGGGGTCGGGGTCCACGAACAGCCCGGCGGCCCACGAGACGAGCAGGTAGCCGTGGGCCACCCGGCCGGGGAAGAACGGGTTGGCCGCGGCGGCGGCCTCGTCCATGTGGGCGTAGAACGTGTCCCCGGTGAACCGCGCGAACGTCTCGATGTCGTCGAGCGTCACCTCGCGGCTGTCGGACACCACCTGGTCACCGACCCGCAGCTCGGCGAGGCTCTTGCGGAACGGGTGCACGCCGTCCGCCACGGTGCGTGCGCCCGGGTGCCAGACGCCCGTGAGCGCGGTGAGCATGTCGGGCGAGCCCTGCACCGCCGTGCGCTGCATGTGGTGCAGCACCGCGCGGATCCCGCCGAGTTCCTCGCCGCCGCCCGCGCGGCCCGGTCCGCCGTGCACGAGCCCGGGCAGGGGCGAGCCGTGGCCCGTCGAGCTGCGGGCGTCGTCGCGGTCGAGCAGGAGGATCCGGCCGTTGTACGCGGCGGCCCGCTCCACGAGCGCGACGGCGAACCGCGGGTCGTGCGTGGCGACGCTCGTGACGAGCGAGCCCCCGCCGCGTGCCACCAGGTCGGCGGCCTCCTGCACGGTGTCGTACGTGATGAGCGAGGAGACGGGGCCGAACGCCTCGATCTCGTGCACCGCCTCGGGCGCGTCCGCCGGGAAGCGCAGCAGGATCGGCGCCACGAAGGCGCCGTCGGCGGCGACCCCCTGCGACCCGTCGGCGCGCAGCACGGCCGGGGCGTCCGTGGACCCGCACACGATCTCACCGCCGGCCGCCTTCAGCTTTGCAACCTGGCGCAGCACCTCGTCGCGCTGGTCGAGCGAGGCGAGCGGCCCCATGGTGACGCCGTCCGCGCGCGGGTCGCCCAGCACCGTCTTGTCCGCGATCCGCGCCTCGACGGCGGCGACGACGTCGGCGGCGAGCGCCGCCGGCACGACCGCACGCCGGATCGCCGTGCACTTCTGCCCGGCCTTGGCCGTCATCTCGGTGACGAGCTGGCGCACGAAGGCCTGGAACTCGGGGGTATCGGCGGTCGCGTCGGGTCCGAGGACGGAGGCGTTGACGGAGTCGGTCTCGCTCGTGAACCGCACGCCGCCGGTCTGCACGACGGCGTGCGACCGCAGCCGGTCGGCGGTGGACGCCGACCCGGTGAAGGCGACCAGGTCCCCGAGGCGGAGCTCGTCCATGAGGCTGGGGACGCTCCCGGAGACGAGCGAGAGCGACCCGGCAGGGAGCAGGCCCGACTCGACGAGGATGCGCACGGCCGCCTCGGTGAGGTAGCCGGTCGGGGTCGCGGGCTTGACCACGGTGGGCAGGCCGGCCAGGAAGGCGGGCGCGAACTTCTCCAGCCACCCCCACACCGGGAAGTTGAACGCGTTGATCTGCACCGCGACGCCGGGCAGGCGGGTGTAGACGTGGCGGCCGAGGAAGCTGCCGTCCTTGGACAGGATCTCCGTGGGCCCGTCCACGTACACGGTCGCGTTGGGCAGCTCCCTGCGGCCCTTCGACCCGTAGCTGAACAGCACGCCGATGCCGCCGTCGATGTCGATCCAGGAGTCGGCCTTGGTCGCGCCCGTCCGCGCCGACAGGGCGTAGAGCTCGTCCTTGCGCTCGGTCAGGGTGAGGGCGAGCTGCTTGAGGAGGAGAGCTCGCTGGTGGAACGTCAGCGCGCCGAGCGACCGCTGTCCCACCGTGCGCGCGTGCTCCAGCGCGCCCGCGAGGTCGATCCCCGCGGTGCTCACGTGGGCGACCGCCTCGCCGGTCGACGCGTCGCGCACGAGGGTCGCACCGGCGTCGTCCGCCGGGGACCACCACTCGTCGCGGAGGAAACTGGGCAGGATCATCGCCATCGAACTGCTCCTTGGGGTTGACGGTTCACTGCTCGGTCCAGTCGAAGAAGCCCGCGCCGGACTTGGCCCGAGCCGTCCCTCCGCCACCATCTCGCGCAACAGCGCGGGCGGGGCGAAGCGGTCGCCCAGCTTCTCGTGGAGGTACTCGGCGATCCCCAGGCGCACGTCGAGGCCGACGACGTCGGTGGTGCGCAGCGGTCCGGTTGCGTGCCGGTAGCCCAGCACCATCGCCGCGTCGATGTCCTGCGCGCTCGCGACGCCGTCCTCCAGCATGCGGATCGCCTCCAGGGCGAGCGCGACGCCGAGGCGCGACGACGCGAAGCCGGGGGAGTCGCGTACGGTCACGGCGGTCTTGCCGAGCGCGCTCACCCAGCCCTGGGCCCGCTCGACGACGGCGTCGGCCGTCGCCGCGCCTGTCACCACCTCGACGAGGGCCGAGGTGGGAACGGGGTTGAAGAAGTGCAGGCCGAGGAAGTCCGCGGGCCGGACGAGGCTCGCGGCGAGCCCGTCGATCGAGAGCGACGAGGTGTTGCTCGCGAGGACCGCGCCGTCGGCGACGACCGCCTCGACCGCGGCGAGCACCGTGCGCTTGAGCTCCGGGCTCTCGGGCACGGCCTCGACGACCAGCTCGCGGTCCGCGAGGAGCCCGCGGTCGGCGGTGACCGTGAGCGCGGCGGCGAGCTCGTCGTCGGCCATCGACGTCGTGCCCTTGGCGACGCTGCGGGCGATCGCGGCCCGGATTCCCGCCGCGGCCTGCGCGAGCGCGTCGGGCTGGTCGACGACGACGACGTCGGCGCCGGCCAGGAGGAAGGCGTGGGCGATCCCGGTGCCCATGCGGCCGCCGCCCAGTACGCCGACCCGTTCGGGAGCGCCGGTCATGACTTCTGCTTCCGGGTCAGGAACTCGGTCATGCGCCGCCGCTTCTCCGGGGACTCGAACAGCAGGGCCTGCGTCTGGTCGTCGATCGCCGGGTGCGCGGACGGCGGCGCGGCGAGCACCGCCTTGGTGAGCCGTGTGGCCAGGGGGTCGTTGCGCGCGATCCGGTCCGCCAGATCGTGCGCGGTGGTGAGCAGTTCGGCCGACGGCACGACCCGGGAGACGAGGCCGGCCGCCAGCGCCTCCTGGGCGTCCAGGACCCGGCCCGTGAGCAGCAGCTCGCGGGCCAGGGCGTCCCCGACGATCGCGGGCAGCCGCCAGGTCGCCCCGGCGGCGGCGATGATGCCGAGGCCGGTCTCGGGGTTGCCGATCCGTAGGCCCTCGCCGGCGATCCGGAGGTCGGCGGCGTAGGCGAGCTCGGCGCCGCCGCCGAGCGTCCAGCCGTCGACCGCCGCGATGACGGGCATCGGGAGCCGCGCGATCCGGTCGAAGAGCCGGGAGTTGATGCCGGCGAGGGCGTCCGCCGCCGTCCGTTCGCGCAGCTCGGCGATGTCGGCGCCCGAGGCGAAGGCGTCGGGGGAGCCGGCGAGCACGAGGATCCGCGGCTCGGCCTCGAGCTCCGCGCAGAGGGCGTGCAGCTCGTCGACCATGGCGCGCGTGATCGCGTTGCGGGTCGACGGGTGGTCGAGCACCGCCTCGATGCGGTCGGCGCGCCGGTCGACGCGGAGCTCGCTCATGCGCGCCCCGCGGTCATCGCCTGGCCCAGCCCGGCGCGGCCGGTCGGAAACGCATCGCCCATGATGCCCCGTCTCGTTATTACTGACCAAACGTTCGGTCAGCATATCCGCCGGGGCGGCGGTGCCGCAATCGGCCGGACGGTGCGATTGCCGGACGACTTCGCGCAGGCGAAACCGTCTGTCACGCCGTGGGCAGCGTGATCCGTGTCCGGGCAGCCGCTCAGGGGATCAGCCGGTCCACCAGCTCGAGGGTGTCCGAGGTGAAGTGCCCGTCGTCGCGCACCACGAGTGTCCCGCCGAGGCGGTCGAACATGGCCCGGCCCTGGTCGGCGTCGCAGCCGAACTCGTCGGTCACGGAGTTCAGAAAGACCAGCTCCCTGGCGTGCGACCGGATCGCGTCCCAGTCGTAGGTGTCCTGCAGCACGGGTTCGGGGCCGTCGTTCGGCAGCGTCGAGTAGCCCGCGACGAGCACCACCTGCGCCACCGTGACGTCGAGGTGCTCCAGGAGCGCCAGCAGCAGCGCGGCCCCGCCCGAGTGCCCCACCAGCACCGTGTCCTCGGTGAACGTGTGCGCCGCGAGCACCGTGGGCAGGAACGTCGCGATCGGCTCGACGTTGGTCCCCGGGTGGTGCGGCGTCTCGACGTCGTACCCGCGTGCCCGGAGCCGGGCGGCGAGCCACGGGTACCAGATCCACTCGGGCTCGGCGTTGGTGCCGTGGAAGATGATCGCCCTGCGTCCCATCAGCTCTCCTCGGTCGTGGCCGCCGGCACGCGCGCCGCGGCGCGGTCGACGACGAGGTGCACCTGGTCGAGGACCGGCTCGAAGCCGATCGCCGCGTACACGTGGTTGGACACCGGGTTGTCCCGGTCGGTGTAGAGGCAGACCCGGTGGCCGGCGTCGAGCACGCGCTGGGCCACCTCGGCGACCAGCGCCCGCGCGTACCCGCGCCCGCGGTGCTCGGCCGGCGTGTACACGGGGCCGATCCGAACCACGCCGAACGACGGCGGCCGGTGGGCGGTCAGGTGCACCGCCTCGCCGTCGACGTCCCACAGCCAGACGCCGCCCTCCTCGATCCAGCGCTCGGCGCCGGCGACCCGCTGCGGCTCGGCGATCGTGTCCGTGTCCGCGTTCGTGTCGGTGGTGCGGCCCGCCTGGGCGTCGGCGTCCGTGTGGAACACGTCGAACCACGCGGTGACCAGGTCGAGGTCGTCGAGCGTCGCGAGGCGGGCGCGGCCCGACGGCGCCGGGTCCGGTCGCGCGATGCGCGTCGCCTCCCAGAGGCGGTCCGGCCGGCCCTCGTGCACCGTGCCGCCGGTGGTCCGCAGCACCTCGTCCGTGAAGGCCCTGACGGCGGGCCCCGAGCCGTTGGCCGAGGTCAGGGGCGCCTCGTTCGTCCGAGCGGTGCGGTCGAGGGCCGCTCGGGCGAACAGCCGCGCCGCGTCCTCCGGCATCGCAGGGACCCACACCGTGTGCGGCGGGCTCGGCATCGTGCGCATCCCCGCCGCGACGACGGCGCCGTCGGCGTCCCGCACGGCCGCCCACCACATCGGGTGCTCCGGACGCGCCCCGCCCCGCGCGAACGTCCGCACGGCCTGGTGCGTCACCGACGCGACGACGCTCGAGACCACTGGCTCGGCGGCCAGCAGGTCGCCGGCGACGGCGAGGAAGGCGCTCGGATCGTCGAAAAGCTCGACGCTGTGTCCCGTCATGCCGGAATCGTGGCACGCCCGGACCCGGCCGATCGAGCGCTTTGGCGCCCATCCGCAGGACACCGATCCTCCACCGGCGCCGAACCGCAAGCTACGGCCCTACGTGGCGCCCGAACCGAAGGTTGTGTACGGATCGGACGGCTTGACGACGGGCAGCCTTCGGTTCGGCGACCCCATTGACGAGCAACTTGCGGTTCGGCGCCCGACCTGACGGCCAACTTGCGGTTGGGCATCCGATCGACACGTTCACTGCGGTTCGGCGCCGAACCGCAAGTTGGTCGCCCCTCCCGCCGGCGGTCGAACCGAAAGTTAGCTGCCCTCCCGCTGTCGAATCGAAAGATCCTGGTCGATCCAGGCACCGATGGACATGTGCCTTGCGGTTCGGCGGCGGTGGTGACGGTTAGCTTGCGGTTCGGCGGCTCAGCGGACCAGTCGAACCTCCAGGACGTCCGTGTCGGGGTCGGTCGCCGTCACGCCGTCGGGGAGGAAGCCGGCGCGCTGGAAGAACTTGCGCGCCCGCGGGTTGGACGCGAACGTCCAGAGCTGGGCGGGCGTGCCCGGCGGGAGGGCGTTCTCCAGCAGGGCGTGGCCCACGTTGGTGCCGTGGTAGCCCGGGTCGACGTACAGCTCGTGCAGCTCGACGGGCCGGGCCGGCGGCTGGCCCAGGTGCGGGCCCGACGGGTTCTTCATCGCGAAGCCGACGATCTTGTCGCCCACCTCGGCCACCAGGGCCTTGTTGCCGGCGGCGAGGATCCGCATCCAGCCCTCCGTGCGGGTGCCGAGCGTCTCGGTGTCCCAGTGGTCAGGCGGAAGGAGCTCGCCGTACACCGCGCGCCGGGTGGTCCAGTGCACCGCGGCGATGCCCACGGCGTCGTCCGGGGTCGAGGCGCGGATATGGAAGTCAGACATGAGGGGAACGGTAACCCGACTACCTGACCATCCGGACCTCTGCGAGGTCAGCGGTGCTCGTGTCGACCACCCGGGCGCCCTCCATGACGAACCCGTTGCGCTCGTAGAAGCGGCGGGCCCGCGGGTTGTCCTCGGCGACCCAGAGCTGGGCGGCGGTCCCCGGCGGCACGACGGCGTCCAGCAGCGCCTGCCCGACGCCCGTCCCGTGGTACGCCGCCAGGACGTAGAGGAGGTAGAGCTGCCGGTCGCGGACCGGCAGCACGTCGTCCTGCTCGACGGCGTCGCCCGCCATCGCGATGCCGATCACCTCGCCGTCCACCTCGGCGACCGTGGGCTCGGCGCCGTTGGACAGCCAGCGCTCCCACGTGGCGGTGCGGCGTTCGAGCGTTGCCGTGGCCCAGAACTCGGGCGGGAGGATCGCCCCGTAGGTGGTCACCCAGGTGGTGTGGTGCACCCGGGCGACCGCGGCGGCGTCGGACAGCGTGGCTGTGCGCAAGATCACGACGCGAAACATACTCCCGCGTCCGGAGGGCGGACGACGCCCGGCGGGACGGCGGCTCGGCGTCCGGGGAGGACGGCGACGGCGGGGAACACCTGCGCCGTCCGGCGACCGTCAGGCCGGGTGCAGGGTGCCGACCAGGCACTCCTCGATGCCGGCACCCGCCAGCGCCGTCGAGGGCACCGACCCGAGCCACTCGCGGGCCTCGTGCGCCGGGACGACCCGCACGTCCTTCACCACGAAGTCGGTGCCGCCACGGGTCAGCCGCACGGTTCCCGCGCTCATGGTGTTGCGGGCCCAGTCCGTGCCCGAGCCCCACGGCAGCGGCAGCACGGCCACGATCTCCTGCTCGGGCCGGGCCGCGAACGCGACCACCGGGGTGCGGTACTCCGTGCCGGACCTGCGTCCCACGTGGTGCAGCACCACGAACGGTGGGACGCGCCCTGCGACGCGGAGCACCCACGGGTTGACGAGCTTGCCTGCCTGGACGACGAACTCTGGAGCGGCCATGGCTCCCATCATCGTCCAGGCGCGCGCATCCGTCAGCCCGGGGCCGGACGGCGCCGTCGTCCAGGGGGTCAGCCGCGCTCGAAGGAGAGCACCGGACGCCCTGTGCGCGGGTGCCGCAGTACGTCGACGCGCACCCCGTAGACCGGCTCCAGCACGGCCGGGACCAGGACGTCGGCGACCGGTCCCGCCGCGACGATCCGGCCGTGGTCGAGCAGGACCAGGTGGTCGCAGGTCGCGGCGGCGAGGTTGAGGTCGTGCAGGGCGGCGACGACGGTCACCCCGTCGGCCGCCAGGTCGCGCAGCACCCGCATGGCGTGGAGCTGGGCGGCGATGTCCAGGTGGTTGGTCGGCTCGTCGAGCAGGAGCAGGCGGGGCTGCTGCGCCAGCGCGCGGGCCAGGTGGACGCGCTGCCGCTCGCCGCCCGAGAGGGTGCCGACCTCGCGGTCGGCGAGGTCCTTGGCGCCGGCGGTGTCCAGGGCGGCGAGCGCGGTGGCCCGGTCCGCCTGCGAGTCGCCCGCCAGCAGCGAACGGTGCGGGATGCGGCCCAGCAGGACGGCGTCCAGCACCGACAGCGGCAGGTCGGTCGTGGCGTCCTGCTCCACGAGGGCGAGCACGCGGGCGCGACCGCGACGGGACATCGCGGCCAGGTCGGCGCCGGCGAACGTTGTGCTCGGTTGTCCGGAGGGCGCGGCGGGTCCGGGTGGCGCGGCCAGCCCGGTCGGTTCGCTAGGCCCGGCCGATCCGGTGGGCCCCGTCGGTACGGCGGGCGCGTCCGGCCCGGGAGCCGACGGCGAGACGGGGCGCCCCGCCGCCTGCGCCCCGGCCAGGACGCGCAGCAGCGTGGACTTGCCCGAGCCGTTCGGGCCGAGCAGGCCGGTGACGGCGTCGGCGGGGGCGAGCACTCCGACGTCGTCCAGGATGAGCCTGCCGTCGATGCTCCAGGAGATGCCGTGCGCGGCCAAGCCCAGGTTGTCCGGGCCCACGCCATCCGGGCCCACGCCATCCGGGCCCACGCCGTCCACGCCCACGTCGTCGCTCATGCCCGCCCCCTCCCGCGCCACAGCAGGACCGCGAACACGGGCGCGCCGATCGCGGCCGTGACGATCCCCACCGGCAGCTCGCGCGGCTCGAACACGGTGCGGGCCAGGGTGTCGGCCCAGATCAGGAACGATGCCCCGGCCAGCGCCGACAACGGCAGCAGGAGCCGGTGCCGCGCCCCGGTGAGCAGCCGCACGGCGTGCGGCAGGATCAGCCCGACGAACCCGATGGACCCGCTCTGCGACACGAGCGCGCCGGTCAGCAGAGCGACGCCGATCAGGAGGACCCACCGGGCCCTGGCCACGGGGACGCCGAGGGCCGCGGCGGCCGTGTCCCCGAACGTGAACGCGTCGAGCACGGAGCCGGTCAGCGCGAGCAGCGTGCCCAGCACCAGGACGGCACCGCCGGTGATCGCCACCGACGTCCACGTCGCCGACGCGACCGAGCCCATGAGCCACGACAGCACCTCGCGGAACGCGTCGCCCGTGGCCGACCAGAAGATCACGAACGACACGGCCGCCGCGCAGAGCTGGCTGATCGCGAGCCCCGCCAGCACCGTGCGGGTGGGCGTGACCGCGCCGAGCGCGCCCGCGAGGGTGAGCGCCAGGGCGAGGGCCCCGACCGCGCCGGCGAACGCCGCGACCGGCAGCAGCAGCGGGACGCCGACCAGCAGCACCAGCACAGCGCCGAGCGAGGCGCCCGACGACAGCCCCAGCAGGTACGGGTCGGCGAGCGGGTTGCGCGTGAGCGACTGCATCACCGCACCGCACACCGCGAGGCCCGCGCCGACGGCGGCAGCCGTGAGGATGCGGGGCATCCGGAGCTGCCACACCATGCCGTCGCGCAGCGCGGACAGCGGTTCGAGGCCGAGCGGCCCGCCGAGCCCGAGATGCGTCGCCACGGACCGGCCCACCTCGGTCAGGGCGAGGTCCGCGGGCCCGATCGTCACCGCCACGCCGACGCTCGCCACCAGCACGAGCGCCGCGGCGGCCAGGGTGAGCCAGGCCCGGGACGAGCCCGCCCCGCGCACGGACCGGCTCACAGGTCGAGGTCGGCGAGCTGGTCCACCACCGAGGCCACGGCATCGACGTTCCGCACGCCCGCCTCGGTCGCCGGGAACGGCACCACGACGTAACGCTCCTCCTTGACCGCCGTCAGCTCGCGGGTGGCCGGCGTCTGCTCCAGGGTCGCGATCTTCGAGTCCGCGGTGTTCCACGCGGCGTCGACGAGCACGATGACGTCGGGGTCCGCCTCGACGATGCTCTCCCAGCCCAGCGAGGTCCAGGTGTCGTGGACGTCGGCGGCGACGTTGGTCAGCCCGGCCGCCGCCATGATCATCTGGGGCGCGCCGATGCCGGCGCCCACGTACGGGGTGCCCTCGCCAGAGGACCACCACAGCGCCGTCAGGCCGCGCTCGTCGGGCTCGATGGCGTCGAGCGCCGCGCGCTGCTCCGCGACGAGTGCCGACGCGGCCTCCTCGGCGTCGAACAGCGTGCCCACCTCCTCGATCTCGGCGAACACGCCGTCGAAGGTGAGCGGGTCGGGCATGTAGCCCTCCGCCTTGCAGGCGGCGGGGGAGACGTACGTCGCGACGCCGAGGCCGGCGAGGGTCTCGCGGTCGCCCGCGGTCTCCGCCGTCAGGTTGGACTCCCATCCGGCGTAGACCAGGTCGGGCTCCAGCTCGAGGGTCGCCTCGGCACCGGGCGCCTCTGCGGCGAACGGCTCCTCGACGGCGGGCACGGTCTCCAGGGAGTCGGGCACCGGGCCGTCGAGGAACGCCGACCCGACGATGCGGTCGCCCAGGCCGAGCGCGAGCAGCATCTCGGTGGTGGACGACTTGATCGTCACCACCCGCTCGGGCGGCGCCTCGACCGTCGTCTCGAAGCCGCAGTTGTCGAGCGTGACGGGAAAGCTGCCCGACGGCGGCGTCGCGCCGTCGGCGTCCGGCTCACCGGTGGCGGGGGCTGAGCAGGCGGCGAGGGTGAGCGCCGCGACGGCGGACACCGCGAGGGCAGGGGCAGGACGGACACGGCGGGGATTCACGGGATGGCTCCGGGGTCGACGAACGTTCCACGGCCTGGCGGCCGTGGGCTGACCAGCGACGCGCCATCTCGCGTCCGAGCGGGAAGCGGCTCACAGCGAGAGCCGCGTCCAGGGGCCAAGCAGGGCCCCGGACCCGCCGCCACGATACACCGGCGGTCGTCCACGGCCGACGGCGGCCGCGTCGTCCGCCCGCAGATCACAACTGGGCCACGAAGCACCGCGACCCACTGTGCTCACTTCGCCACAACTGGTATGAATCGGGCGGGTGAAATCTGGGGGGCGATCCATGCGTGAGGTGTCTCGGTGCTAGGGCGCGCGATGGCGGGCGCCGCCGGCGTGCTGCTGCTCGGCTTCGGCTGGGAGGGCTACAAGGCGGTCGCGCCCGACGACGGGCTCGTCGTGGGCGGCGTGCGGATCCTGCCGCGCACCACCGACGCCGCGATGCCGCACCTGTGGGACCTGGCGGCCCGTGCGGCCGAACCGGTCAGCACCGCGGCCGGCGCGCCGCCGCTGTGGCTCGTGACGCTGCGCGGCGCCGGGTTCTCCCTCGGGGTGGCGACGGCGGGCTGGGTGTGCGGCGTGCTGTTCGGGCTGCTGCTGGCCCTGGTCATGACGCGCCTGGCCCGGGCGCGCGCGGTGCTGCTGCCGTGGGTGGTGCTGAGCCAGGTGGTGCCGCTGGTCGCCGTCGTGCCGCTGGTCGCGCGGCCGGACTCGGCCGGCGGGCAGCCCTGGGTGCCGGTGGTGGCCGTCGCGGCCTACCTCGCGTTCTTCCCCGTGTCGATCGGCGCGCTGCGCGGGTTCACCGCACCCGACCACGACCGGGGTGGCCTGTACGTGGACCTCTTCCGGTCGTTCGGCGTCGGCTGGTGGTCCGGGTTCTGGCGGCTGCGGCTCCCGGCGTCGGTCCCGTACCTGCTGCCCGCGCTGCGCCTGGCGGCGGCGAACGCCGTCGCGGGGACCGTGGTCGCCGAGGTCTACACGGGCCTGGCGGGCGGCCTGGGGCGGCTGATCGTGGACTTCGGGGCGTCGGCCGCCGCCGACCCCGCCCGCCAGTGGTCGCCGCTGCTCGGCGCGGCGCTCGCGGGGCTCGCGGCGACGCTGGTCCTCGCGGTGGCCGGGATCGGGCTGCGGCGCTACCGGCCGGGGGAGGCGCGGTGAGCCCGGACGCGGGGTCGGGTGCTGGGCTGGACGCGGCGTTGGGTGCGGGGCCGGATGTGGTGCCGGGTTCCGGTCCGGATGTGGTGCCGGGTGCGGGTTCGGACGTGACGCCGGGCGCGGGTGCCGGCGTGGCCCCGGGTGCGGGTCCGGCCCCGCGGACCCCAGCGGTCGAGGTACGGGGCGCCACCCGCGAGTTCCCGGCCGACGCCGGATCGACGTCCGCGCTGGCCGGCGTCGACCTGACGGCCGGTGAGGGCGAGCTGGTGTCCCTCATCGGGCCGTCGGGCTGCGGCAAGTCGACGCTGCTGCGGCTGATCGCGGACCTGGACACCCCGACGTCCGGCAGCGTGACCGTGTTCGGCAAGACGCCCGCCCAGGCCCGGGCCGACCAGGACTACGGGATCGTGTTCCAGGAGGCGGGCCTGCTGCCGTGGCGCTCGGTGCGGGCGAACGTCGAGCTGCCCCTGCAGCTCCACGGCGAGCCGGCCGCCATCCGGCGGGCGCGGGCGCAGAGCCTGCTGGCGTTCGTGGGTCTGGCCGACTTCGCGGGGCACCGCCCGCACCAGCTCTCGGGCGGGATGCAGCAGCGGGTGGCGATCGCCCGGGCGCTGGCCCGCAGCCCGCGGCTGCTGCTGATGGACGAGCCCTTCGGCGCGCTCGACGAGCTGACGCGCGAGCGCATGCAGACGGAGCTGCTGAACCTCCGCGCGGCGACGGGGGTGGCGGTGGTGTTCGTGACGCACTCCATCCAGGAGGCCGTGTACCTCTCGGACCGGGTGGTGGTGCTCTCGGCGCGGCCGGGCCGCGTGGTCGACACGGTCGAGGTGGGCCTCGGTGATCCGGCGGACCGCGCCCAGAGCGGCGACGCGCTGCGGGCGGACGCGGCGTTCGTCGAGCTGACGTCCGCGGTCCGGGAGGCGCTGAACTCCTCCGGCCGAGCGGCCGCACCGACCTGAGGACCGACGACCGACGACCTGAGGACCGAGCGAGCAAGGGGGTGGTGCCATGACGCCGTGGCGCTCTGTGGGCCGGCTGAACCTGGTGCGGAACGAGCGGTGGGACGCTGCCGCGACGCCGTGGCGCTACCGGCGCCTGGTGGACGTGGCGCGCGATCAGCGGTGGGACGTTGCGGCGACGCCGTGGCGGTACCGGGGCCGGCTCGATGTGGTGCGGGACCAGCGGTGGGACGCTGCTGTGACCCCGTGGCGCTACCGGCGCCCGGTGGACGTGGTCCGGGATGAGCGGTGGGATGCCGCGGTAACGCCGTGGCGCTACCGCGGCCGGCTGGACCTGCTGCGGAACGAGCGCTGGGACGCCGCTGCGACACCCTGGCGGTACCGGGGCCCGCTGAACCTGGTGCCGAACGAGCGCTGGGATGCGGCTGCGACTCCGTGGCGGTACCGGGGTCCGCTGAACCTGGCGCCGAACGCGCGGTGGGACGCCGCCGTAACCCCCTGGCGCTATCGGGGCGCGCAGCGCGTGGTGGGCGACCAGCGGTGGGACATCGCCGTGACGCCCTGGCGGTACCGGGGCGGGCAGCGCGTGGTGCCGAACGAGCGGTGGGACGCCACCGTCACGCCCTGGCGGTACCGGGGTCGGCAGCACGTGATCCGCGACGAGCGGTGGGACGTCAGCCGCGACGTCGGCTGGCGGGCGGCGGTCTGGCGGGAGCGGCGGCCGGAAGGACTCGTGTCCGGTGCGCTGGACCTGGTGCGGGACCTGCGCCGCTGGCTCGAGGAGCTGCCGGACCGCACGGTCCTGGTCGGCGGACCGATAGCGGTGTGGCTGGTCGTCGTCCTCATCTGGCAGACGGCGACGACGCTCGGCGGTGTCGACCCGTACGTGGTGCCGCGGCCGACGGAGATCGTGGCCGAGCTCTTCGCCAACGCGGACGCCGTGGTGCCGGCGGCCCTGTCCACGGCCCGCAACGCGCTGCTGGGCCTGCTGGTGGGCGTCACCGTCGCGCTGCTCGGCGCCGCCCTCACCACGGCCAGCCACCTGATCGACGACCTGTCGTCGCCGGTGGTCACCGCCGCGGCGGCGATACCCGTCGTGAGCCTCGCGCCCGTCGCCTACGCGATGTACGGCACGGACTCCGAGGTGGCGCGCGTGGCGGTCGCCGCGGTCGCCGTCCTGGTGCCCGTCTACCTGAACACGCTGCGCGGGCTGCGGACCGTGGAGCCCGTGCACCGCGACCTCCTGCGGTCCTACGCGGCGACACCGTGGCAGGCCACGCGCACCGTGCTCCTGCCGGGGGCGCTGCCGTTCTTCTTCGTCGGGCTGCGGGTCGCCGCGCCGCTCGCCGTGGTGTCGGCGCTGGTCGCCGAGTGCTTCGGCGGTCCGGCGACCGGGCTCGGCACCGCCATCACCTCGGCCGCCGCGTCGAGCCACCACGGCCTCGCCTGGGCGTACGTGCTGGGCGCCATGGTCGTGGGCCTCGCGTTCCATTTGCTGGTCGACCAGCTCGAGAAGCTGCCGGAGACTCGGCTCCTGTTCCGGGCGGCGTTCGCCGAGCAGCCCGCGGCCCGGGAGGCCGACAGCGTGCTCGACCTCCCGTTCGTCACGGCCCGGCCGCAGGCGGCGGCGGCGCCCGACTCCGCGGCGGCGGCATAGTGCGCGGGGCAGGGCGCGCCGGGGCAGGGCGTGGCGGGGCGGCGCGCGCCGGAGCCGTTGATGGTGCAGCGGGGCGTGCCAGGGCAGGGAGCGTTGGGGCCGCGCGCGCTGGAGCAGCGCATGGTGCAGCGCGACGCACCGAAGCGGGTGGCGTCAGGCCGGTGCGCGCCGGAAGGAGCGCCACCCGCCGGGTGGCGCTCGGCGCCGCCGTCGCCCTGGCCGTGGCCGGCTGCGCCGGGATCGGCCCGGCGTCCGGCACCGGAGCCGACGGCGAGGACCTGACCCCCGTGACGTTGCAGCTCTCCTGGGTCAAGCAGGCGCAGTTCGCCGGCTACCTTGTGGCCGAGGAGCTCGGCTACTACGCCGACCAGGGCCTCGACGTCACGCTCCAGGAGGCGGGCAGCACCACCGTGCCGGTCGAGGTCCTGGCCCGGGGCGGGGCCGACTACGCCGTCTTTCCGGTGCCGCGCGCCCTCGGTTCGATCGAGCAGGGCGCCCGCGTGACGAACGTGGCGCAGGTGTTCGAGCGGTCGGGCACCGTGCAGGTCTCGGCCATGGGCCAGGGCATCGACGCGCCCGCCGACCTGGCCGGCAAGAAGGTCGGCGTCTGGGGCGACGGCAACGAGTGGGAGCTGTTCGCGGGGTTGCAGGCGGCGGGGGTCGACGTCGCGCGCGACGTCGAGCTGGTCCGGCAGGCCTCCGACCTGGGCGCCTTCGTGGCCGGCGACGTCGACGCCGCGCAGGCGACCACCTACGACGGGATGGCCCAGCTCCTCGAGACCGTCAACCCCGAGACGGGCGACCTGTACCAGCGGGACGAGCTGGAGACCATCGACTGGAACCGCACCGGCACGGCCCTGCTGCAGGACGCGGTCTGGGCCGACACCGCCCGCCTCGAGAGCGACCCCGCCTACGCGGACACCACCGTCGCGTTCCTCACGGCATCGCTCAAGGGCTGGACCTACGTGCGCGACCACCCGGAGCACGCCACGGCGATCGTCACGGCAGCGGCGTCCGCCTCCGGTTCCGTGCTGGGCACCTCGCACCAGTACTGGCAGACCAACGAGGTGAACCGGCTGATCTGGCCGTCCAGCCGCGGCATCGGCGCCGTCGACCACCGCGCGTGGGACCGCACGGTGGAGGCCGCGCTGACCACCCGGAACCCGGCGGGGGAGACGCTCCTGACGCAGGCGCCGCCTGCCTCGTCCGTCACGGACGAGTACGCCCGCGCGGCGCGGGCCAACCTCGCGGAGGAGGGCGTCGACGTCATCGGGCTGGGCTTCGAGCCCCGCCCCATCGAGCCGACGGCGGGCGGCGGGTGAGCGGTTACAGTGCCGCCATGAGCGACAGCACCGCCCCTGAGACCACCACCGGCCCGGCGAGCGGGCCGGTGCCCGAGGCCGCTCCCGCCGCCGGAACCGGCCCCACGACCAGGCCGGCCCGCCGCGCCCTGGTGACCGGGGCGTCGTCGGGCATCGGTGCGGCGACCGTGCGCCGGCTGCGAGCCGACGGCTGGGACGTCGTGGCCGCCGCACGCCGCGCGGACCGGCTGGAGGCGCTCGCGGCGGAGACCGGCTGCGAGGTCTACGCCGTGGACCTGACCGACGACCTCGCCGTCGCGGCCCTCGCCGACCACCTGGCCGCGACCGGCGGGCTCGACACCGTCGTGAACAACGCGGGCGGCGCGCTCGGCCTGGACCGCGTGGAGGACGCCGACGTCGACGGCTGGCGCCGGATGTACGAGATCAACGTGCTCGGCACGCTGCGCGTGACCAAGGCCGTGCTGCCCCTGCTGCGGGCGGCGGGGGCCGCCAAGGGCGTTGCCGACGTCGTGAACGTGACCTCGACCGCCGCACAGGGCGCCTACGAGGGCGGCGCCGGGTACACGGGCGCCAAGCATGCCGAGCACATGCTGTCCCAGACGCTGCGCTGGGAGATCGCGGGCGAGCCGGTGCGGGTCATCGAGGTGGCTCCGGGCGCCGTGGCGACCGAGGAGTTCTCGCTGGTCCGGTTCGGCGGCGACGCCGAGAAGGCGGCCGCGGTCTACGCGGGCTACACGCCCCTGGTGGCCGACGACATCGCCGACACCATCGCCTGGACCCTGTCCCGCCCGGACCACGTGAACATCGACCTGGTGACGGTCCGGCCGCGCGCGCAGGCGCACAACTCGAAGATCGTGCGGGGCACCGGGGTCTGACGTCGGGCGCCGCCGGGCAGGCTCCGTCCCTGGGACGGCTCCTTGACGATGGGGAGTATTACCCATGGTCAGGGCCTGTTCCGCACCGTATCTTCGAGGGAGGAGAAACCCGGCGGAGGGGGCGCTGACATGATGTACGGGTCGGACATCGAGGCGCTCCGGAGGCTCGGCGAGACGCTGGAGCAGAACGCGGAGACGCTGGAGGGCCAGATCGGCGTCATCGGAAAGCTGGTCGTCGGCGTCCCCTGGTTCGGACCGTCGGGCGGGATGTTCGAGGAGGAGTGGACCACCCTCCATCTCCCCGGGATGCAGGCCGCGGCACAGGGGCTGCGGACCGCCGGCCGGGCCGCCCTGCGCAACGCGGACGCGCAGGAGGGGACCAGCTCTGAGCTCGGCAGCGCGGGCTTGGCCTACGGGAATGGTTCGGGCAGCACGGGTTCCGACTCGACCGGAGGCCCCCTTGCGTTCCTCACCGGGGATGACGGCTCCGGGTCGGGTTCGGGGTCCGGGTCGGACGGCGAGCCCGACGGGGACACCCCGGAGCCGGGTCCGGTGCCGCTCGAGGACCGGAGGCCGACCGGCGAGATCCTGGAGGAGTACCAGGTCTCCGATGCGAAGATGATCCAGTGGGAGCCGGGGTGGCCGTTGAGCATGGCCACCGACCCGAAAGACATCACCGAACGCGAAGGCCAGATGCTGGACGACCTGTCGCTGGGCGAGAAGAGCGCCTTCAACGACATCCACGACGAGGCGTTCGCGGCGGCCGACGAACGGTTCCCGTCGGACGACCGCAACGACGACCAGAACGACGCGTTCCGGCACGCCTACTGGAACGCCCTGATGGCCTCTCGCTTCGGCGGGGAGTGGGCGGAGGACTACGGCACCGCGCACGAACAGCTCCCGGGAAACCCGGCGACGCGCGAGGCCATGGACCTGTACAACAACGAGGTGGGCCGGCGGATCGCCGCCGAGAACCCGGACGCGAGCCCCGAGGAACTCGCCGGTCTTGTGGAGCAGGCGGTACGGAACGGGGAGATGGTCGTTGTGGGGCCGGACGGCGAGTCGCTCGTGTACTCCGACCAGATCGCGCCGGGAGACACCGGCAACGCGGCCAACGACGAGCCGGCCGACGGCAAGGACCCCCACTTCAACGATGCGGACGCGGAGTCATGAGGCCCTCGCGGACTGCCGCCGCCGTGCTCGCTACCGTGCTGGCCGGCGCCCTGACGAGCTGTTCGATCCTCGGAGGAGACATGCCTGATCTGACGTTCGACGACACCGTGAACGAGGCGGTCCTGCGCGTCGCCCAGGACGGCACGACCGTGCCGGTGAGCGAGGTGGTCGACATCCCGTGGGACGAGGCGGCGCTCTTCGCCGAGGGCGAGCCGGTACAGGCGATCGAGGACGTCGTCGGTGAGACCGGGCTGAAGGGCGAACGCTACGTCTCGTCCGCCAACCTGATCGTGCTCCGCAGGGACGGCGAGGTCGTGAGCCTGATCGGCACCAGGGCCGACGTGTTCGACGGGGAGTACCGGGTACTGCTCGGCTCCGACGCGGTCCTCGCGCCGGAGGAGCGCGGCGTCGGCCTCGTCGTCCTGACGGCGGGGCCGTGACGCGCCGCCTCGCGACGGCGCCATGAACCGGGGTGCCGGCGGGGCAGACCGACCCGGGGGCGGTCCCGGCCCGAGGCTTCTTACGAGGTGGTGACAGCCCGTCGCCAGGGCACCGCCTGCCCCGATACGCGTGCCAGGCTGGGCGTATGACCCAGGCAACAGAGAGTCCGGCGAGCCCGCGGGCCGACCGCGCCCCCCACGACACCGGCCGGGCCATCCTGGCCGGCGTCCTCGCCGGTGCCGCGGGGCTCGCCGTCGCCGAGCTCGTCGCCGCCGTCGTCGCGCCCGGCGCGAGCACCCTTTTCGCGGGCGGCGCCGCCGTCATCGACGTCGTGCCGCCGTGGCTCAAGGACTTCGCCGTGCAGTGGTTCGGCACCAACGACAAGGCGGTGCTGCTCGGGTCGATGGGCGTGGTGCTGGCGGCAGGGGCCGCGCTGGCGGGCTGGCTCGAGCTGCGCCGCCCGCCGTCGGGCGCGCTGCTCATCGCGGCGGTGGGCGTGGTCGGGGCGATCGTCGCGGCCCTGCGTCCGGACGCTACGCCGCTGTGGGCGCTGCCGAGCATCGTCGGCATCGCCGGCGCGATGATCCTGCTGCGCGCGGCAGTGGCGCGGCTGCGGCCGGTGCCGGACCTGCGGGCTGGGGCTCGGGGCGACGGCGGCACGGTGGACCGGCGCGGGTTCCTCGTAGTCAGCGGGATCGCGGCGGGCGTGGCGGTGCTGGCGCTCGCGGGATCGCGGGTGATCTCGGCGGGATCGGCGGCGGTGAGCGCGGTGCGCGAGACGCTCCGCCTGCCTACCCCACGCACCGCGGCGCCGCCGGTGCCGGAGTCGGCCGACCTGCAGCTCGACGGCCTGACCCCGTACATCACACCGAACCCGGAGTTCTACCGCATCGACACCGCGCTCCGCGTGCCCCAGCTCGACCCGCAGGACTGGTCGCTGGAGGTGCACGGCCTGGTGGACGAGCCGTTCACCCTCACATGGGACGAGCTGCTCGCGCTGCCGCTCGAGGAACACCACGTGACGCTGGCCTGCGTGAGCAACACCGTGGGCGGCGACCTCATCGGCAACGCCCTGTGGCTGGGCTACCCGATCCGCGCCCTGCTCGAGCGCGCCAGGCCGCAGGCGGGCGCGGACATGGTGCTCTCGCGGAGCGACGACGGCTTCACAGCGGGCACCCCGCTGGAGGTGCTGCAGGACCCGGACCGGGACAGCCTGCTCGCGATCGGGATGAACGGCGAGCCGCTCCCCGTGGAGCACGGCTTCCCCGCGCGGCTCGTGGTGCCCGGCCTGTACGGGTACGTGTCGGCCACCAAGTGGGTGACGTCGCTCGAGGTCACCACGTTCGAAGCCGACCAGGGCTACTGGACCCCGCGCGGCTGGTCGGCGCTGGGGCCCGTCAAGGTCCAGTCGCGCATCGACGTCCCGCGCGGCTCGGTGGCGCCGGGCGCCGTGACGGTGGCCGGCGTGGCCTGGGCGCAGCACACCGGCATCGGTGCCGTGGAGGTCCGCGCCGACGACGGCGACTGGGTCGCCGCCGAGCTCGCCGAGACGGTGGGCCCGGACACCTGGCGGCAGTGGCGGGCGTCGATCGACCTGGAGGCGGGCGAGCACACGCTGGCGGTGCGGGCGACGGACGCCGACGGCCTGGTCCAGACCGAGGAGGAGGCCCCACCGGCCCCCGACGGTGCAACGGGCTGGCACACCATCACCGTGAGCGTCGGCTGATCTCGCGGGACCGATGACTTCGGGTGGCTCTCGTCGTCGAACAGGAGAACGATGAAGTAGAGTCCCGCCCTTGACCTCAACCATTGTTGAGGTACTGGAGTTGTCCCCATGAGCAACGACGAACAGCAGACCGACGCGGCGCCGCGGTTGCGCCTCTCCGACCCGAACGTGCGGACGTTCGCCCAGTTGCTGGTGAACGTCCTGTTCGTGGGCGTCATCAACTTCACGGTGTGGTTCGCCATCACGTTCTTCGTGTTCCTGGAGACCCGGTCGGTCTTCGCCACCGGCGTGATCGCCGGCCTGTTCCTGGTCGCGATGGTCAGCACGGGCGTGTGGTTCGGCAGCCTCGTGGACCACCACCGCAAGAAGGCGGTGATGCAGCTCTCGGCCGTCGCATCGCTCGTCTTCTACGCGACCAGCCTGGTCATGTACCTCGTCACGCCGGCCGAGACGTGGACGGACCCGGCCAGCGTCCAGCTCTGGGTGCTCATCGTGCTGCTGATGTGCGGCGTGATCGCGGGCAACCTGCGGTCGATCGCGCTCCCCACGGTGGTCACGGCGCTCTTCGACGACACCCTTCGCGACCGCGCGAACGGCCTGGTGGGCACGGTGCTCGGCATCTCGTTCCTCGTGACGTCGGTGATCAGCGGCCTGCTCGTGGCCTTCGACGGGATGCGCACCTGCCTGGTCCTCGCCATCGCGGTCCTGGTGGCGGCCCTCGTGCACCTGCAGTTCGTCCGGGTCCCCGAGTCCCTGTCCCACGCAGCGGCCGAGGGGGAGCCGCGCAAGGTGGACCTCCGGGGGACCATGAAGGTGGTCGGCAGCATCCCGGGGATGTGGGCGCTCATCGCGTTCACCGCGATGAACAACCTGCTGGGCGGCGCGTTCATGGCGCTGATGGACGCCTACGGGCTGTCGATGATGTCGGTGCAGGCCTGGGGCTTCGTCTGGGGCGCGCTGAGCGCCCTGATGATCGTGGCCGGCCTGCTCATCGCCCGCACGGGCCTCGGCTCCAACCCGGTGCGCACCATCCTGCTGGTGAACCTCGGCCTGTGGGTGGTCACCATCCTCTTCCCGATGCGGGACTCGGTGGTCTGGCTCGTGACGGGGCTGGCGGCGTACATGCTGGCCATGCCCTACGTCGAGGCCTCTGAGCAGACCGTGCTGCAGAAGGTGGTCCCGTACGAGCGGCAGGGCCGCGTCTTCGGGTTCGCGCAGTCGGTCGAGCAGGCGGCCTCCCCGCTGACGGCGTTCCTGATCAGCCCGCTCACCCAGTTCTTCTTCATCCCGTTCATGCGCGACGGCGGCACGGGCGCCCGCTGGATCGGCGACTGGTTCGGCACGGGCGACGCGCGGGGGATCGCGCTCGTCTTCGTCCTCATCGCGGTGCTCGGCGTGCTGCTGACGGGGTACGCGCTGTCGAGCAAGTACTACCGGCTGCTGAGCCGCCGCTACCGCGAGGCGCCGGAGACCGGTCCGGCCGGCCCCGAGGGCGCGACGCCGTCCGCCGAGCCGGACACGTCCGTCGAGCCGGCCCGCCCGGGCGCCGTCTGACCACGGCCTGCACGGCGGATGACCATGCACTTGCTGCCAGAACCGACCCCGGTCTGGCAGCAAGTGCATGGTCATCCATCACCGGCTTGGCCGACGGCGGCGAGACTGCCGTGGTGGGAGCTCCCAACCTGGCAGCCAGCCTTCCCGGCGCAGGATCTGGGCGACCTCGCCGGTGAAGTGGCCGCCGGTGACATGGCCGGGGAAGAACCGCATGATGATGTTCTGCCCCTCGCCGGCCAGGTCGTTCTGTCGGGTCGCATCCTGTCGGACCTGGCGTTCCGACCCGTGGAACTGCTGCGAGTCGATCTCGACGATCAGCCAGCGATTGTCGCCCAGGTACCAGGCCAGGTCGGCCCGGCCGAGGAACCGCCCTCGTGCGTCGAAGAAGTCGCGCTGAAGGTCGTCAGGTGCGATGCCGGCGTCGTGGCAGCGCAGCCGTGCGTGGCTCTCGGGTGGCGACTCTGCTCGTCCGTCGGCCAGCGGCAGCCACGAGATCACCTTCAGCGATCCCTTACGGTTCATGAGCTGACCTCCGATCCTCGCCAGGTCGTCGGCTCGGATCAGGCCCTGGTTCAATGCGCTGTCCAGGCAGGCGACCGCCTGGTCGCGGGTCAGCGTCGGCAGCGCCTGGATCAGTGCTCGTTCCACCACCACTACCTTGCGGCCGCGGATCTCGACGGTCTCCAGCCCGGTCGCGTACTGCCGGAAGATGATCCCGTCCCGTGACTTGCGCGCGATGCCCCTCGGGAAGGTCGCCTCGGGGACGATCTGACGTGGTAGACCCCTGACTCCGTGCAGTACCAGGGCGCATGCGCCGACCGCGATCGCGTGCCGGTTGGCCAGCAGCGCCGTCCAGGCGGACCGCAGCCGGTTCGCGTCGTACGGGTGCAGCCCTTCCTGGACGACCCCTGTGTCGAAGACGCCCCGCGTGACGCGTCGCCACGTGCCACGCGCGACGAGGTTGCGTCGCTTTGACGCACCGACGCCGACGGCGTCGCACTGCTCGGCCGATACGAGGCCACCCTGGTCGCGAGCCCGGCGTAGCAGTCTCGGCGGGACGGACATCTTCTTCGGCACGCCATCAATTAGAAGCGATGATGCTGTTTGACCATCTTTCTCATCCACAGGCGCGAAAATGACCATGCACTTGCTGCCAGATCGGGGTCGGTTCTGGCAGCAAGTGCATGGTCATCCGTCACGGGCTTGGTCGACGGCGGGCGTCAGCTGAGGGTCAGCGAGTCCAGGAACTTCTCGACGAGCTCGGCGTTCCCCTCGGGCAGGGTCATCGTGACGATGTACCTGCCCGGACCGTCGGCGCGGTGGACGAGGATCCGGACCGGCTCGGGCGCCCCGTCGCCGGCGGGCATGGCCATGATCTCGCGCAGCTTCTCGCTGCTCCCGTCCTCGACGGTCGCCACGGTCGCCCCGGACAGCTCGAACGGCGTCGCCTCGCGGCCCGGCGTCTGGGTCAGGCCGCCGGCCTTCGTGTCGTAGAACTCGTAGTCGGGCGTGACGTAGGCGATCCGGATGAACGGCGGGGCGTCCGGGTCCTCCGCGCCGTGCCACATGTCGGAGGTCTCGCCGGGCTCGTCCTGGACCGGGCCGCTCGTCACGATCTCGGGTGGCAGCGCGTAGACGAGGCCCTCCAGCTCGTGCACGTGCCACCCAGCGGGCGCCTCGGCCGCCGCCTCCTCCAGCGCCTTGGCCCGCAGCTCCTCCGCGGTGGCCCGCATCTCCTCCTGCGCCGGGTTCGCCGACGCCGACGCCGTCACCGGTGCCGACGTCGACCCGCCGGGCAGCAGCCCACCGGCCGTCATCGGGCCGCCGAGGGCGAACGCCGTCACCGCCACTGCGGCCGCCGCCGTCACGCCGCCACCGGTCACGAGCACCGCGCGGCGCGTCCGTGTGCGCCGGATCGCCGCGCGGGACATGGAGTGCGGATCGGCCGGCGTCGGCGGCGTGACGCCGGTGGTGACCTCGCGCAGGTGCGCCAGCCAGGTCTCGTCGACCGGCTCGGTGGGGGTGTGCTTGCTGGTCATGCGTCCTGTCCTTCCGAGAGCAGCTCGCGCAGGCGGGCGAGGCCGCGTGCGCCTTGGGACTTCACGTTGCCGACGCTGACGCCGAGCTCCGCGGCGACGTCGGCCTCCGACCGGTCGAGCAGGTGGCGCAGCACGACCACGCGGCGCTGGCTCGGCCCGAGCCGCCGCAGCGCGCGCACCAGCCGCTCGCGTTCAGCAACCTGGGCCTGGCTGTCCGCGCCGGCGCTCGCCGCCTCGTGCGCGACGACGACGTCCTCCGGCGGCTGCAGCACCTCGCGGCGGGTGCGCCGCCACCCGTCGATGCGGGCGGTGGCCAGCACGCGCCGGGCGTACGCGAACGGGTTGCGGTCCTTGACCCGGGACCAGTGCCGGTAGGTGCGCTCCAGCGCGATCTGGGTCAGGTCGTGCGCGCGGTGGTCGTCGCCGCACAGCAGGTAGGCGATCCGGTGCAGTGCTGCGGTGCTCTCGACGGCGAAGAGCCGGAACTGCTCCTCGGCGGACAGGCCGGTGCGGACCACGGAGAACTCGGGCTCCGCCAGGGTTCCGCGGTCGGTGTCCGGCACGGGCCCAGCCTGCCAGGAGGCGCCGGCGGAGGTCCCGGCGGGCGGGCCGATCGCTTGGCTGATTGCGTTCATGTCCCCAGGACGCACAGGGGTGCGCCGAGGTTGCACGCGGGAGTGCACATCGCACACGGCACAGCGCCCGGCGGATCTTTCCGGTTGCCCGCGCCCGGTACGATTGCCCCACAGGCATCGACCCGGCCATCACCGGTGAGCCTCCGGAAGAACAGGTACCCCCACCGCCGTCGGGCAGCGGGAGCCTCAGTAGAACCGGACGGGTAGGCCCGTCACAGCCGTCAACGAGCGGGCGCTCGCCGCAGGCGGGCGTCAAGCGGGGTGGTACCGCGGCGCACCCAGGTGCGGCGTCCTCGCAGCAGAAGCACCACAGACGTCCACCTGCTGCCGAACCGCTGAACCGCCAGGAGCCACCCGACATGGCCTATCCGCTGCACCGCCCCAGCGACGCCGCCAACCCCGTACCCGCGTCGCCCAGCCTGCCCGCCGTCGAGCGGGACATCCTCGACTACTGGGAGAAGGACGACACCTTCCGCGCCTCGGTCGAGGCCCGCCCGGCCGGCGAGAACGGCAGCAACGAGTTCGTCTTCTACGACGGCCCGCCGTTCGCCAACGGCCTGCCGCACTACGGCCACCTGCTGACCGGGTACGCGAAGGACGTCGTGCCGCGCTACCAGACGATGCGCGGTCGCCGGGTCGAGAGAAGGTTCGGCTGGGACACGCACGGCCTGCCGGCGGAGCTGGAGGCGATGAGCCAGCTCGGCATCAAGACCAAGGACGAGATCGTCGAGATCGGCATCGACAAGTTCAACGAGGCGTGCCGCTCCAGCGTGCTCAAGTACACCGACGAGTGGCGCACCTACGTGACGCGCCAGGCCCGCTGGGTGGACTTCGACAACGACTACAAGACCCTGAACCCGACGTTCATGGAGAGCGTGAGCTGGGCCTTCAAGTCGCTGTACGACAAGGGCCTCATCTACGAGGGCTTCCGCGTGCTGCCCTACTGCTGGAACGACCAGACGCCGCTGAGCAACCACGAGCTGCGCATGGACGACGACGTGTACCAGCAGCGGCAGGACCCGGCGGTCACGGTCGGCTTCGCCGTGACCCGGGTGCCGGACGGCGCCGAGGTGCTCCGCGCGGGCGACCACCTGCTCATCTGGACCACCACGCCCTGGACCCTGCCGTCCAACCTGCTGGTCATGGTCGGGCCGGACGTCGACTACGTGGTCGTCGAGTCGTCGTTCACCGGCACGCCGCAAAGGTACGTGCTGGCGGAGGCGCGACTGGACGCGTACGCGCGCGAGCTGACGGACGAGGGCGCCGAGGCGCCGAACGTCGTCGGGCGGCTCACGGGGAGCGACCTGGTGGGCGCGGCCTACGAGCCGCCGTTCGGCTACTTCGCGGGCCACACCGGTGCGCACCGCGTGGTCGAGGCCGACTTCGTCACCACTACCGACGGCACCGGCCTCGTGCACAACGCCGGCGCCTTCGGTGAGGAGGACAAGCAGGTCAGCGACCGCGAGGGCGTCGAGCCGGTCATCCCGGTCGGCGCCGACGGGCGCTTCACCTACCCCGTCGAGGAGTACGCGGGGCTGCAGGTCTTCGACGCGAACGCGTCGATCATCGACCACCTCAAGGCCCGCACCCGCGGTGCGTCGGACGACGAGGCGGGGCGGACGACGTCGGGCACCGTGCTGCTGCGGCGTGAGCAGTACGCGCACTCCTACCCGCACTGCTGGCGCTGCCGGCAGCCGCTGATCTACATGGGCGTGTCCTCGTGGTTCGTCGAGGTGACGAAGTTCAAGGACCGCATGGTCGAGCTGAACGAGCAGATCACGTGGGTGCCGGACCACATCAAGCAGGGCCAGTTCGGCAAGTGGCTGGAGAACGCGCGCGACTGGTCGATCACGCGCAACCGGTTCTGGGGCTCGCCCGTGCCGGTGTGGAAGAGCGACAACCCGGCCTACCCGCGCGTGGACGTGTACGGGTCGTTCGCGGAGCTGGAGCGCGACTTCGGGCGCCTGCCGCGCGACAAGGACGGCAACCCGGACCTGCACCGGCCGTTCGTCGACGAGCTGACCCGGCCGAACCCGGACGACCCGTCCGGCGCCTCCACCATGCGCAGGGTCGAGGACGTGCTGGACGTCTGGTTCGACTCCGGCTCCATGCCCTACGCGCAGGTGCACTACCCGTTCGAGAACGCCGACTGGTTCGAGCACCACTACCCGGGCGACTTCATCGTCGAGTACATCGGGCAGACGCGCGGCTGGTTCTACACGCTGCACGTGCTGGCCACAGCCCTGTTCGACCGGCCGGCGTTCGAGACGGCCGTGTCGCACGGCATCGTGCTGGGCTCCGACGGCCGCAAGATGAGCAAGTCGCTGAAGAACTACCCGGACGTCAACGAGGTTTTCGACCGCGACGGGTCCGACGCCATGCGCTGGTTCCTCATGGCCTCGCCGATCCTGCGCGGCGGCAACCTCGTGGTCACCGAGGAGGGCATCCGCGACGCCGTCCGCCAGGTGCTGCTGCCGCTGTGGAGCACGTACTACTTCTTCACCCTGTACGCCAACGCGGCCTCGGACGGCGCGGGCTACGCGGCGCAGCCGTTGACGGCGGAGCGCGTGGCCGGGCTGCCCGTGATGGACCGCTACCTGCTGGCGCGCACGCGCGGGCTGGTCGCCGAGGTGACCGAGCAGCTCGACGGGTACGACATCGCGGGCGCGTGCGAGTCGGTGCGCCAGTACCTGGACGCCCTGACCAACTGGTACGTGCGCACGCAGCGCGACCGGTTCTGGGCGGAGGACGCCTCCGCTTTCGACACCTTGCACACCGCGCTGGAGACGCTCACGCGCGTGATGGCGCCGCTGGCCCCGCTGCTCACGGAGGAGGTCTGGCGCGGTCTGACGGGGGGCCGTTCGGTGCACCTCGCGGACTGGCCGTCGGTCAGCGTCTCCGAGGGTTCGGCAGCGCGCGAGGGCGCCGCAGCGTCCGAGGGTGCGGCTGTGCGCGGTGCGGAGGCCGACGTGCTCTTGGCCGACGACGCGCTGGTCGCCGCCGTCGAGTCCGCGCGGGCCGTGGTGTCGCAGACGCTGGCGCTGCGCAAGGCGAACAAGCTGCGCGTGCGGCAGCCGCTGCGCTCGCTCGTCGTGGCGGTCGCGGATCCGGACGGCGTCGCGCCGTTCACCGGGCTGCTGGAGACGGAGCTGAACGTGAAGTCGGTCGAGCTGGTGGCGTTCTCGCCCGAGGTGGCGGCGTCGTACGGCGTGACGGAGCGGCTCGCGGTGAACGCGCGGGCCGCCGGGCCGCGGCTGGGGCGTGGCGTGCAGGCCGTGATCAAGGCGGCGAAGTCGGGCGCCTGGTCCAAGAGCCCGTCCGGTGCGGTGGTGGTCGCGACGGACGGCGGCGACGTCGAGCTGCTGGAGAGCGAGTACGAGCTGACTACGGTGGTGGAGGCCGGGGCTGGTGGCGCTGCTGGAGCTGGCGGTGGTGCTGGTGCTGGTGGTGCCGCTGATGCCGCTGGATCTGGTGCTGCTGGCGCTGTCGGTGCCGAGGCGGGCCCGGCGACCGCGGCGAGTGTGCTGGTCGGCGGCGGCTTCGTGGTGCTTGACCTGCAGCTCGACGACGCCCTGCGCGCCGAGGGCTACGCCCGCGACGTCGTCCGCGACGTGCAGGACGCGCGCAAGGCCGCCGGCCTGCAGGTGGCCGACCGGATCGCGCTCGACCTGACGGTCCCAGCCGAGTGGGTCGCCGCCGTCGAGGAACACCGCGAGCTGGTGACGCGCGAGACGCTGGCGACGTCGCTGACCGTGACTGCCGGGGCAGACGGGGCCGAGCGGGCGGTGTCGGTGGCCAAGGCCTGACGCCGGTTCGGCTGGTCCGGATTGCCGGGTTGGCCCGTCGCCCCTTCCTCCCTTTTGAGACCGAGGTTTCTTCGCTTTGACGGGCCTCAAAGCGAAGAAACCTCGGTCTCAAAGAGGAGGGGGCCGAGCCAGGCGGGCAGAGGAGGAGAGATCCGAGCCGGGTGAGCAAGAGCCGGGCTGGCAGAGAGCGCAGCCGGGTGGGCAGCCGGCCGGGGTTCGGCTGTCGATGTCGGGGCTCAGCTGTCGATGCGGGCGTTCCACTGGTTCAGGATGTCCACCATCGGGATGCCGTAGACGTACGAGAAGCACTGGGTGGTCACCGAGGTGCTCCCGCAGCTACGGCGGTTCGAGCCGCCGTCGATCATCCCGCGGGCGTACGCCTGGCCGTCGATGACGATGTACATCGGGCCGCCGCTGTCGCCGCCGCCCACCACGACGCCGCCGTCGTCCCGGCTTGCCCTGAACCCGTGGCAGGTCCTGTTGCCGCAGCTCCACGCGACGTCGGTGGCGCGGATCTTGGCCCCGCAGTGCTCGCCCGTGACCGCCCCGGAGGAGCAGATGTTCTGTCCGACGGCGGGCTGCTGCACCGCCGCGACGGGGAACCGGTAGCGCGAGTTGACGCTGGACGCGTTCCACGGTCCGCCGAAGACCGCGCTCGCCGTCTCCGGGCTGCCGGCCGGGTCGATGAGCTCCGCGTCGATGCCCAGCGCGCGGTTGGTGACCGTGCCCAGCCGCTGGCCGACGCCGTCGCGGACCAGCGAGCCGACTCCCGCGTTGCAGTGCGCGGCGCTGACGAGCTTGTGGTTCCCGGCGGCCGTGACGATCGAGAAGCCGGTTGTGCAGTAGTCCGAGCCGCTGCTCGTGGCCATCGCCCCGCCGGCGTGCCAGGGCGCGTCGTCGTCGCGGCGGCTGACGGCGGTGGGCTGGACGCCGTCGTCGACCAGCTCGATCTGCACCGGGACGCCGGCGGCCTGTTCCAGGCGCTGGGCCAGCGCGGAGGTGTGGGCGGTCGCGCCTGCCTCGTGGGCCAGCGCCGAGCTCCGGCTGACCTCGACCACCAGCCCCGCGTAGTCCTCGGTCGGGAACGCGGCGACGACGGCGTCCGCGCCGTGCGTCGCGCGCTGGCTGTCCAGGAGCCGGGTGCTCGCGGCGTGCAGGTCGGCCTCGCTCAGCGCCGTCCGTTCGACGTCGACGGTCACGCCGTCCGGAACCTTCCCTTCCAGCGCGCTGACCGACGCCGGCGCGTCGCCCTTCCAGGAGACGGTCACCTGTGCGGCGTCGTAGTCGACGGCGACGCCGGCGTAGCCGGGCGCTCCGGCGAGCGCCGTCGCCGCTCCTGCCGCATGGTCGACGGCGGACTGCGTGGCCGCCGATGCCTCCCGCTGGCCGACGGACGCGTCGTTCGCCGCTGCCGGTACGCAGAGCGCCGCGGTCAGTGCCGTGGCACCGACGACGATCGCGCGCTGCACAGTGCTCTTTCGTCCCATGCTCTCGTTCCCCCTCGACGGACCGCGCGCATCACGTCTGACGCCGCGCTGTCATCGTTCTTCACCGGGTGAAATGCCGCAACACGGGTATGTGGTCGGACGATGAGGCTCGCCCTGCATACGTCGGTGCTCTAGGTGAGAATGGAATTGCCCCGGCGCGGCCACCATGAATGGTGTCGTCCGGGGCGTACCCCATCAGCCTACCAAGGTCTCGGAAGAGGACGCGACTCGTGACGCTATTGACGGACTCAGCACTCCGGGACCTGCTCGGCGCGGAACGGCATCGCCCCTATCTGATGCGCGTTGGTGGCGAGCATGCCGACGCGACGCGTCTGTATATGTGGAACATCGCGGTGTCGGCCGCGTTCTGGGGTGGTTTCCATGTCCTCGAGGTCGCGCTTCGCAACGCTCTGCATGCTCAGTTGGCAAAGATCGCTGGACGCGAAGACTGGTGGTCCGTGATCGTGCTGCACACGCTTGAGCAGCGCAAGATTGAGGCCGCACGAAGGTCCGTCGCTCGGGCCCAGGGCTCGGCCGCGACTCCTGGACATGTCGTCGCGGAGTTGACGTTCGGATTCTGGGTCGGGCTTCTCGCGAACAGGTACCACCAGCGACTGTGGGAGGCAGGCTTGAAGAACGCGCTCCCAGGTGTGTCAACTACTCGGCGCGATGTGCACGCAACGCTGGAACGACTGCGCATGCTGCGGAATCGAGTCGCTCACCATGAGCCGGTATTTGCGCGAGATCTCGCGGTTGACCATGCTCTGATGCTCGACATTCTTGAAGGCGTCGGTCCTTCTGCACGGCACTGGGTAGAGCGGTATTCGCGCGTTCCTCACCTCCTTGAGTGCCGCGACGACGTCGTCGCGGGTTACTGGCCGACGTCGTTCTGAAGTCGGCCTGCGCCCGGTCGCCCAGCGGTCAACCTCGTCGCGGTGTGGTCATGAAAGTCAGGCCGACGGCGGCGTGAACGCCCTCTCGGTCTCCGCGCCCAGGACATCCAGCGCGATCCCCACGTACGACTGGGTCCGGATCATCAGGCACCCACCGCCCTCCGCCCGCGCGGTCGCCACACCCTGAGCTAGTGCGGCGCGCGCGTCCAGTACCGTGCCCGCAATGCCTCGGCCCTGGTGAATCCCAGGTAGTCGTCAGCTCCCGAGGCGATGACTCGCTCGAAGCCTCGGAGCTCGGCGAAGCACGCCTCGACGTCCTTCGTGTCGGGAAAGCTGGCCACTCAGTCCTTGAGCCGCACCGCTCGGCTGTTGCTCATCCGGAGCCGGCTCAGCCCGAGGACGGCGGTCGCGATCGCTCCGCAGGTGAGCAGGGCCCAGTTCGGATCGTTGAGGGCAGCGCCCGCGAGCGCGAGCGAGGCGACGGGAATGACCAGGCTGTTGAGGTTCCGGGCCAGCACCGACCGCGTGCTGCGGCGGACGGTGATGACGGAGGCGGCCGGTAGGTCCATCATGTGCCGCAGGGCTGTGGGGGCCCGTACCGCCAGGTGCGCGGGCATGCCATGCGCCAGCAGGGGCTTCGTCGGGTCGGGCCTGCCGTCCACCGGCTCGGATCCACCGGGGTCGTGGTCAGTCACGGCGGCCACCTCGACCTCGGTCGTGCCCCAGCGGAGGATGACGTTGTCACCCGAGCGGACGCCCAACCGCGACAGCGCGACGTCATGCAGGGCCACGACGTGCTGGTGCTCGTCGTCGGGATGAGCGGGTGCAACACGCATCGACTGTTCGGGAGCGAGGAAGAACCAGCGCAAGAGGCGTTCGGCAGCGGATCGGAGGCGCGCGCGGACCACAGCGACCGTGCGCCGACTCCGGGCACGGTCAGGTTCGCTGGAGACCGTGCGGAAGAACACGGCATCCGGGTCGGCGGGTGCATCGGGCACCGGCCCAGTGACCGCTCGCAAGTGGTTGGAGATGCGGAAGGTTCCAGGACGCACATGGCCGCGCGGTACGAGCGTGACCCATGCGGCCACCCCGTTGCGCACCATGATCTGAGGGCCAGGACCTGCTGCAGCATTATGGGGGACCTGGACCTCGCCATTTCCGGGAATGTCGTGGACGAGCGGGAGGACCGGCGTGAGCGTTTCCGAGTCGGGAATCGCGAGCGAGACTGTGCCCATCTCCTCGCTGGTCCCTGTGCTCATACCGAGGCGTTCGACAGCGAGTCGGCTCAGCCAGAAGGTCGGCGGCCCCTCCGGCTCGACGCGCCGTGAGGCGACAGGCACGTCACCCCATGCCCGCTCGGCCCAGGCCCACGCCGTCGTCCCGCGCTCGTCGTGCCGGACCTCGACCGGGACGGGGCCGCTCGTGGCGGTCAGGATGTGGTCCGGCACGACCACGACGGGGATCGACGACGGGAGCCGGGAGAGTGCGGCAGCGCCGTCGATGCGCCGGCGCTGATCGGAAGAACCAGGGTCGGGCACAGCTTCTCCTCGCGCGCGGTCCGTCGGGCGTCCTCGCAGGATAGGGCACCTGTTGCGGCCCCGAGCCCGGGCGGAACCTATCCTCTGAGGGTGGACGACTCCCAGAAGAACATGCGGAAGAACCGGCGCGGCACGAGTCGCGGCGCCGAGACCGTGGACCCGCAGATCCAGGCAGCGCTCGACACGGTCTACAAGGAGATCCTGTCCCGCGCGCCCGAGCACGACATCGACCCCACCATGGCCCGCGTCGAGCGGGTTCTCGAGCTTCTCGGTGACCCGCACAAGGCGTTCCGCACGATCCACATCACCGGCACCAACGGCAAGTCGTCGACGTCCCGCATGATCGAGCGCCTCGTGCGCGAGCACGGGCTGCGCACGGGCCGCTTCACCTCTCCGCACCTGACGAGCGTGACCGAGCGCATCGCCATCGACGGTGAACCGATCACCCCCGAACGCTTCGTCGAGGTGTTCGAGGACGTCGCCCCGTACATCGGCGTCGCGGACCGCGAGTCCCAGGAGCAGGGCGGCCCTCGCCTCAGCTTCTTCGAGGTGCTCACCGTCATGGCCTACGCCGCGTTCGCGGACGCGCCCGTCGACGTCGCGGTCGTCGAGGTCGGCATGGGAGGCCGGTGGGACTCCACGAACGTGGTCCACGGCGACGTCGCCGTCATCACGCCGGTCGCCATCGACCACGAGCGGTGGCTCGGTTCCACCATCACGGAGATCGCGACCGAGAAGGCGGGCATCATCAAGGACGGCGCAAGCGTCGTCATCGCGGAGCAGACCGAGTCCGCCCTCGAGCCGATCCTGGAACGCGTCGCGGAGACCGGCGCCCACCTCATCCGCGAGGGCGTCGACCTCGCAGTCGCCGACCGGCGCATCGCCGTCGGCGGGCAGCTCATCGACCTGCGGACGCCCGCAGGCGTTTACACCGAGATCTTCCTGCCCCTGCACGGGGCGCACCAGGCGCACAACGCGCTGCTGGCGCTCGCGGCCACAGAAGCCCTGATCAGTGGCGGCCGCGCGCTCGGCGCGGAGATCGTGGAGGCGGCGTTCGCCGACGTCGAGGTGCCGGGCCGCCTGGAGCTGGTCCGGTCTAGTCCCACCGTGCTCGTCGATGCCGCGCACAACCCGGCGGGCGCTGAGGCGCTCGTGGATGCGCTGGAGGAGTCGTTCAACCTGCGCCACGTCGTGGCCGTGGTCGGTCTCATGGCGGACAAGGACGCCGAAGGCCTGCTGGCGGTTCTCGAGCCGGCGGTGGCGGAGGTGGTGCTGACCCGCAGCAGCAGCGAGCGTTCGGCGGACCCGGAGGATCTGGCGGAGGTGGCGCGGGAGATCTTCGGGGAGGACCGCGTGTACGTCGCCGACCGCCTGGACGAGGCCCTGCAGGTGGCCACCGACCTCGCCGAGGCCGACGACACGGTCGGCAGCGGGATCGGTACCGCAGTCCTGGTCACCGGCTCCGTGGTCACGGTGGCCGACACCCGCATCCTGGTCGGCCGCGCCTGAGCACCGTCAGACGCCCAGGCCACCCGAGCAACCCACAGGTCCGACACCCGCCGGGCCCAGCGCTGTACTCCCGTCGATCCCGTGGTGTTACATGAACCCCATGGGACTCGTGTGCGGGCCCGGCGCCGTCGCCGGGCCGCACAGCCCCGCGAGGAGGCCGGAAGTGAAGAAGCTGCTGAACGATCCCGCCGATGCCGTCACCGACTCCCTGGCCGGCTTCGCGCTCGCGCACGCCGACCTGATCCAGGTCAGTCCGGCGCCCGTCTTCGTCAGCCGGATCGGGGGTGCGGTCACCGGCAAGGTGGGGCTGGTCAGCGGCGGCGGGTCGGGGCACGAGCCGCTGCACGCCGGCTTCGTTGGCGACGGCATGCTCGACGCCGCCGTCCCCGGTGCCGTGTTCACGTCCCCGACGCCCGACCAGATCCTGCCCGCCATCCAGGCCGCCGACGGCGGAGCGGGCGTGCTCACGATCGTCAAGAACTACACGGGCGACGTGCTCAACTTCGAGACCGCGGTGGAGCTCGCCGAGGCCGAGGACATCGAGGTCGCCTCGGTACTCGTGAACGACGACGTCGCCGTCGAGGACTCGCTCTACACGGCGGGCCGGCGCGGGGTGGCCGGGACGCTCGCCGTCGAGAAGATCGCCGGGGCCGCCGCCGCCCGCGGTGCCGATCTCGCCGGGGTGACCGCCGTCGCGGAGCGCGTCGTCGCGAACGTGCGGTCCATGGGCGTGGCGCTGGCGGCGCCGGTGGTGCCGCACGTGGGCCGGCCCAGCTTCGACCTGGCCGAGACCGAGATCGAGGTGGGGATCGGGATCCACGGCGAGCCCGGCCGCCACCGCGTGCCCGCCGCCGGGGCCGACGAGGTCACCGAGCTGCTCCTGACGCCCGTCGCCGAGGACCTCGGCCTGGCCGGCGGCGAGCGAGTGTTGCTGTTCGTCAACGGTATGGGCGGGACCCCGCTGTCCGAGCTCTACGTGGTCTATGGTCGAGCGCGGCGCCTTCTCGAGGAGCGCGGCGTGACGGTCTCCCGGTCGCTGGTGGGCAACTACGTGACGTCCCTCGAGATGCAGGGGGCATCGGTCACCGTCCTGCGGCTGGACGACGAGCTGGAGGCCCTCTGGGACGCGCCGGTGAGCACTGCGGCACTCCGGTGGTGAGACAGGAAAGGTTCAAGACATGGCGCTGGACGCGGACTGGGCGGAGCGATGGGTCCGCCGCACGGCGGACGCGGTCGCGGACGCGAAGGACGAGCTCACCGAGCTCGACCGGCAGATCGGCGACGGCGACCACGGCGAGAACCTGCACCGCGGCTTCCAGGCGGTGGTCGCCCGGCTCGACGACGCGGCGGCCGAGCCCGCCAACGAGCGCACCATCGGCGACGTGCTCAAGCTCGTGGCCACGACGCTGATGTCCACGGTGGGCGGCGCCTCCGGCCCGCTGTACGGCACGGCGTACCTGCGGGCGGCCAAGGTGTCCGGCCGCCCGAGGATCGACCCGCCCGCCGTCGTCGCCGTGCTGGAGGCCGCGCTCGAAGGCGTGGCCTCGCGCGGCAAGGCGACGGTGGGGGAGAAGACCATGGTCGACGCCTGGCAGGCGGCGGTCGACGCGGCCGAGGCCGCTGCGGGCGACGGCGGCTCCGAGGTGGACGTCCTGCGGGCGGCGGCCGACGCGGCGGACAAGGCGTCGACCGCCACGATCCCGATGGTCGCGACCAAGGGCCGGGCCTCGTATCTCGGCGAACGGAGCGCGGGACACGAGGACCCGGGCGCGCGGTCCACTGCGCTGGTCCTCGGCGCGGCCATGGCCGCAGCCCTGTCCGGACCCACGCCCGCCGACCCGCGCGGCGCGGCATGACGGCGCGGGTGGCGCTCGTCCTGGTCTCGCACTCCGCCGAGCTGGCCAGCGGGGCGGCGCAGCTCGCGAGCCAGATGGCGCCGGACGTCCTGGTCCGCGGCGTCGGCGGCGGGCCGGACGGCGGGCTGGGCACCTCGCTCGACGCGATCCAGAAGAACCTCGCCGAGGTCCTGGCGGCTCTGGACGACGCGGCCGCGGACGGCAGCGCCGCACCCGCGAGCGCTACCCCCGCGGGCATCACCCCAGGCGGCGGCATAGTCGTCCTCGGGGACCTCGGCTCCTCGGTGCTCACCGTCGAGGCGGCGCTGGAGCTCGACGACTCCCTCGCCGGCCGGGTGGTGCTGGCCCGCGCGCCGTTCGTCGAGGGCGCCGTCGCCGCGGCCGTGACGGCGCACGGCGGGGCGGACCTGGCCGCCGTCCTGGAGTCGGCCAACGCGTCGGTGCGGATGTTCGCCGCGATCGAGGCGGCGCAGTCGCCCGAGGCGAGCGGGACGACGTCGGCGGCGGACTCCGTGGCGGATTCCGAGAGCTCGCGCACCGTGACCGTCCGCAACCCGCTCGGCCTGCACGCGCGGCCGGCGGCCCTGGTGTCGCGCAAGGTGGCCGAGCTGGGGGCGTCCGTGACGATCGACGGCGTCGACGCCTCCAGCGTGCTGCAGCTCATGGCGCTCGGCGCCACGCAGGGGCGCGAGCTGCGCGTGGCGGCCACGGGGGACGGCGCGGTGGAGGCGGTGGCGACCGTCGTGGAGATGATCGACTCGGGCTTCGGCGAGGTGTGACCGCGGTCTCATTTTTTGCAGTTGATGAAATTTTGCGCGGGGTGCAAGAATTGACGCATGGCCCCCACCACCCCGCGCGGCACCCTCGCGCCCGCGGACGCCGAACCGCGTCCCGGCGCTGAGCCGCGCCAGGACGCCGGGGCGCGCCCGGACCTGAGCGAGCTCGCGGCCGCGCTGGAGGGAACGGCCGCCGAGCAGGGACTGCGCGAGCGCAAGAAGCGCGCGCGCCGCGGGGCGCTGATCGACGCGGCCCAGGCGCTGGTCGCCGAGCACGGCCTCGACGCGGTGACGGTCGAGATGATCAGCGCGGAGGCCGGCGTCTCCGCGCGCACCTTCTTCAACTACTTCCAGTCCAAGGACGACGCGGTCATCGGCGCGGAGGACACCGGTCTTCCGGAGGACGTCGTGCGGACGTTCGTCGGCGGCGGCCCGACGGGCCGGCTGCTGACCGACCTCCAGGCCCTGGTCGCGTCGCTCCTCACGCTGCACGGCGAGGGGCACGACCGCGTGATGCGGGCGATGGACCTCGCCAGGCACGAGCCGCGCCTGCTGCAGCGCCACATGGTCTGGATGGACCGGCACAAGAGCCGGCTCCTCGAGCTCCTCGAGGCCCGCCGCGAGACCACACCGTTCACCACCGACACCGAGCTGCTGATGATGCTCGTCATGCTCCTCATCCGCACCGCGACGGTCGCCTGGGAGCACGCCGGCTACACCGGCAACCCGGCCGACCACCTGCCCGGCGCCGTCGCGCAGCTCATCGACGTCGTCTCCCGCGACCTTGAGTCCTGAGCTCCGCCCTGCCGCACGACCCGCACGACCGCACGCACCTGATCCCCAGAAAGGCACCTTCATGAGCCACGCCGTCACCACGGCGCCGGACAAGCCGCTGGTAGTCCTCAACCAGCGCACGATCTGGCTGATCTTCGGGGCCCTGATGGCCTCGATGTTCCTGTCCTCCCTCGACCAGACCATCGTCGGCACCGCGATGCCCACCATCGTGGGCGAGCTGAACGGCGTGGAGCACCAGGGCTGGGTCATCACCGGCTACATCCTCGCGATCGCGATAGCGATGCCCCTGTACGGCAAGTTCGGCGACCTCTACGGGCGGCGCTGGCCGTTCCTCGTTGCGGTCGGCCTGTTCGTCGTCGCGTCGTTCGGGGGCGGCATGGCGCAGTCGTTCGAGTCCCTCGTGGCGTGGCGCGCCGTGCAGGGCCTCGGCGGCGGCGGTCTGATGATCCTGGCGCAGGCGATCATCGCCGACATCATCCCGGCGTCCGACCGCGGTAAGTACATGGGCCCCATGGGCGCCCTGTTCGGCATCTCCGCCGTCGCCGGGCCGCTGCTGGGCGGGTGGCTCACCGACGGCCCCGGCTGGCGCTGGACGTTCTGGATCAACGTGCCCATCGGCATCGCCGCGTGGTTCATCGCCTACTTCGCCCTCAAGCTGCCCTCGCACCGCTCGGGCCGGCCCACCGACTGGGGCGGCATCCTCACCATGGCGCTGGGCACCACCGGCATCGTGCTGCTGACGAGCTGGGAGTCGCTCGGCAACGACGGCTACGACTGGTCCGACCCGACGCTGCTCGGCCTGCTGCTGGGCACCGTGGTCATGGTCGGCCTGTTCGTGCTCATCGAGAACCGGGTGTCGGAGCCGCTCATCCCGCTGCGGCTGTTCAAGAACCCGACGTTCACCATCACCACCCTCATCGGCCTGGTGCTCGGCATGGGCATGTTCTCCGCCATGGCGATGCTGCCGACGTTCCTGCAGATGTCGACCGGCGCGGGCGTCACCGAGTCCGGCCTGCTCATGCTCCCGCTGATGGCCGGCCTCATGCTGACCTCGATCCTGTCCGGCTTCGCGATCTCCCGGACCGGCCGCTACAAGATGTTCCCCGTGGCGGGCCTCGCGATCACGATCGCGGGCATGATCTGGCTGACGCGCCTCGAGGGCGACATGTCCCTGTGGCTGTTCGGCGCGATGATCTTCGTGCTCGGCGCCGGCATGGGCCTGGTCATGCAGACCATCGTGCTCGCGGTGCAGAACTCCGTTGACCCGCACGAGCTGGGCACCGCCACGTCGTCGAACAACTTCTTCCGCGAGATCGGCGCTGCCGTGGGCACCGCCGCGTTCACCACGGTGTTCACCTCGCGCCTCACGGACAACCTTGAGGGCGTCTTCGCCGGCCTCCCGCAGGGGGCCGCCCCGGCGGACGGCGGCTCCGGGCTCACGCCGGCGCTCGTGGAGCAGCTCCCCGAGCCCCTGCGCTCCGGCGTGGTCGACGCGTTCGCCGACGCCCTCGCGCCGGCGTTCTGGTACCTCGTGCCGCTGGTCGTCGTCGGCCTGGTGCTGGCCCTGTTCCTCAAGGAGGTCAAGCTCTCCAACGAGGCAGGGATGGTGGCCCGCGGCGAGGCGGTCATGGCGGACGGCGAGCAGCCCGCGGCCGACGTCGTGCCGGACGCGGTGGAGGACGCCGTGCCCGACACGGTGGAGGACGCCGTCGACCCCAAGGAGACGGATATCCTGAGCCGGTGAGCAAGGACCGACCCACCCCCGGCGACCGCATCAGGCCCAGGAAGTCCGCGCTGGTGCAGTTCACCTCCACCACGCTGCTCCTGGAGGTGTTCGTGGTGCTGTTCGCGACCATGGCGGTGTGGGCCCTGCGCGACTCCGACTTCGGGCGCGGCCCGCTGCGCATCGAGTCGGGGACGGCGATCTGGGTGCTCGGCGGTGTGCTCGTCCTGGTGCTCGTGGTCCTGTCCCGGGTCCAGAGCTCCGCCGCCGGCCGCGCGGCGGGCACGGTGGCCCAGGTGCCCGTGCTCGCCATGGGCCTGCTCGTGCCGATGATGTACCTGGTCGGCGGGATCTTCGTGGTGCTGTGGTTCTACGCGCTGCGCCTCGGCGCGCGCGTGGACCGCGAACGGGCGGAGTACGACGCCGCCCACCCGGAGACGGCCCCGAACGTCGGCTGACTCTCCTCGTACGTCGGACGCTCAGGTCGGAGTGACCTGAGCGTCCGACACGTTTCGGGGTGTGGGCAGGCGCCGCGTCCTCCTGGTGCTTCCGGCCCGGATAAGGTTGTGCCATGACCGACGTCGCAGAGAAGACCCTGCCCACGGAGGCCTCGACGCAGCCGGTGGCCGAGCGCACCCTCGTCCTGGTCAAGCCGGACGGCGTCCGCCGCGGCCTGTCCGGCGAGATCCTGCGCCGCATCGAGGCCAAGGGCTACACGCTGCGCGCCGTGCAGCTCACGAACGCCACCCCGGAGCTGCTCGCCGCGCACTACGCCGAGCACCAGGGCAAGCCGTTCTACGCGCCGCTCGTCGAGTTCATGATGTCGGGCCCGGTCCTGGCCGTCGTGGCCGAGGGCGAGGGCGTCATCCCCGGCTTCCGCTCCCTGGCGGGCGCCACCAACCCGACCGACGCGGCCCCCGGCACGATCCGTGGCGACCTGGGCCGCGACTGGGGCACGAAGGTGCAGCAGAACCTGGTGCACGGCTCCGACTCGACCGAGTCCGCCGCGCGCGAGATCGCGCTCTGGTTCCCCGAGCTGGGCTGAGCGAAACCCGCAGGTAGGCACCGCCTTCGACCTGCCAGACCGCCGAAACAGAGCGTCCGTCCAGAACGCCCGGGGTAATCCCGCGCGTCCCGGACGGACGCTCTGCTTCGGCGTACACCCGCCGTATGTCCGACGTTCAACCCGTATCCACAGTTAGGCTCACCGAGTGCACCTCAAGACGCTCACGCTCCGGGGCTTCAAGTCCTTCGCGTCGGCGACCACCCTCGAGCTGGAGCCGGGCATCACCTGCGTGGTGGGCCCCAACGGCTCCGGCAAGTCCAACGTGGTCGACGCCCTGGCCTGGGTCATGGGCGAGCAAGGTGCCAAGTCGCTGCGCGGCGGCAAGATGGACGACGTCATCTTCGCGGGCACGGCCGGCCGCGCCCCGCTCGGCCGCGCCGAGGTGTCCCTGACCATCGACAACACCGACGGCGCACTGCCGATCGACTACACAGAGGTCACGATCTCCCGCACGCTGTTCCGCAGCGGCGGTTCCGAGTACGCGATCAACGGCAACGCCTGCCGCCTGCTGGACATCCAGGAGCTCCTGAGCGACTCCGGCATCGGCCGCGAGATGCACGTCGTGGTGGGGCAGGGGCAGCTCGACGCCGTCCTGCGCGCGACGCCCGAGGAGCGGCGCGGCTTCATCGAGGAGGCCGCCGGCGTCCTCAAGCACCGCAAGCGCAAGGAGAAGGCGCTGCGCAAGCTCGACGCGATGCAGGGCAACCTCGCGCGCCTGGGCGACCTGACCGCCGAGCTGCGGCGCCAGCTCGGCCCGCTGGGCCGGCAGGCCGAGGCGGCCCGCAAGGCACAGACGGTGCAGCGCGACCTGCGCGACGCGAAGTCGCGCCTGCTCGCCGACGACCTGGCCCAGCTCACCGCCCAGCTCGAGCAGGAGCGCGCGGACGAGCGGTCCCTGCGGCAGCGGCAGGCCGAGACCGAGGAGGCGCTGGCCGAGGCGCGCGGGACGCTGGCCCGGCTGGAGGCCGCGATGTCGGCGGAGTCGCAGCAGGTCAGCCAGGCGAGCGACACCGTGTTCGCGCTGTCGCAGACGCGGGAGCGCCTGCGCAGCCTGCAGTCGCTCGCGGGGGAGCGGGCCCGCCTGCTGGGCACCGCCGAGCCGGCCCACCAGGGCCAGGACCCCGACGACCTGGAGGCCCAGGCCGCCCGCGCCCGCGCGAGCGAGGAGGAGCTGGCCGCCGAGGTGGCCATCGCGCGCGAGACGGTCGAGTCCGCCGTCGACGTCCGGACCGAGGCGGAGGCGGCCGCGCAGGCCGCCGAGCGTTCCCACGCCGCGCTGCTGCGCGCCGCCGCGGACCGCCGCGAGGGCCTCGCCCGGCTGGCCGGCCAGGTCGCCGCGCGCCGCAGCCGCGTCGAGGCCGCGCAGTCGGAGCTGGACCGCCTGCGCGACGCCCTCCTGGAGGCCGAGCAGCGCGTCGAGGAGTCCTCGCGCGAGCTCACGGCGCTCGAGGCGGAGATCGGCGGGGTCGACGGCGGCGAGGAGGGGCTCGACGTCGCGCACGAGGCGGCGTCCGAGGTGCTCGAGCTGGCGAAGGCCGAGGTGCGGCACCTCCAGGAGCAGGTGACCACCGCGGAGCGGGACCGCAGCGCCGCAGCGGCGAAGGTCGAGGCGCTGGAGCTGAGCCTCGACCGCAAGGACGGCGCGGGCGCGCTCCTGGCCGCCGACCAGTCGGGTGTCCTCGGTTCGGTGGCGGCGCTGCTGGGCATCGAGGCGGGTTTCGAGGACGCGGTGGCGGCGGCGCTCGGCCCCGTGGCGGACGCCGTGGCCGTGGCCGGCGTCGACGAGGCCGTCGACGCGCTGCGGCTGCTCCGCGACGAGGACGCCGGCCGCGCCAGCCTGGTCGTCGGCTCCGGTCCGACGGCGGCGGACGGCTCGGGCGCGACGGCGGCCCGCCCCCCGGTCGACCTCCCGGCGGGTGCGCGCTGGGCCACCGACGTCGTCCAGGTGGCGGGGCCCGCGTCGGCGGCGCTGCTGACCATCCTGCGCGACGTCGTCGTCGTGGACGACCTGGCGCGAGCCCGCGCCCTGGTGCGCACGCAGCCGGTGGTCGCCGTGACGCGGGCCGGCGACCTGCTGGGCGCCACGCGGGCCTGGGGCGGCTCGGCGGCCGCGCCGAGCGTGCTGCACCTGCAGTCGGCACTCGACGAGGCGAAGGCCGCCCGCGACGAGGCGGCGGCCCGGGAGGCCGACGGGTCGGCGCACCTGGAGCGCGCGCGGGCCGAGCGCGCCGCGGCGCAGGAGCGGTACGACGAGACGCTCGCCCGGCTCGGGGAGGCGGACGCCGCACGTGCGGCGGCGGCGGAACAGCTCGGCTCGCTGGGCGCGGCCGCACGGGCGGCCCGGGCCGAGGCCGACCGGCACCGCGCGGCGCTGGAGCAGGCGCAGACGCGCCGTGCGGAGGACGAGCTCGAGCTCGAGGCGCTGGTCGAGCGCATGGCGATCGCCGAGGAGGAGCCCGACGACGGCGAGGGCTCGATCGACGAGGTGCAGGCGGAGCGCGACGCGGCCGCCGAGGCCGCGACCGCCGCCCGGGCGCGCGAGACCGAGGCCCGGCTGGCGCTGCGGACGGCCGAGGAGCGGGCGCGCGCGGTGTCGGGCCGGGCGCAGGCGCTGGCCGCCGCGGCCGAGCAGGAGCGCGAGGCCCGGGCCAGGGCCGCGGAGCGCGAGGAGGCGCGGCGCCGGGACTCGGAGCGTGCGGTGCTCGTGCAGCAGGCCGTCGCGGTGGCGCTGGAGGCGATCGGGCGGTCCGTGGACCGGGCGGTGGCCGACAAGGCGGCGGCGGAGGAGGCCCGCGCCGCCGGCTCGGAGCAGCTCCTCGCCGTGCGGGGGAGCGTCGAGCGGCTCACGGCCGAGCTGCGCGAGCTCACCGACGTCGCGCACCGCGACGAGGTGGCCCGCGCGCAGCAGGCGCTGCGCCTGGAGCAGCTCCAGACGCGGGCCGTCGAGGAGCTGGGTACCGACCCGGACGTGCTCATGGAGGAGTTCGGCCCGCACCAGATGGTCCCGGTGTACGAGGGCGACGTGGCGGTGCGCGGGCGTAAGCGGCGCGCGGTGGTGGAGCGCGACGACGAGGGCAACCCGATCCGCTACGAGGGTGATCCGGCGTTGCCGCGCGGCGCTGCGGCGCGCGAGGACGCGTTGATCGCGCGGACGCGCGCCCTGCACGAGGCGGGGCTTCGGCCCGACGACCCCGCGGCCACCGCCGTCATCGTCGCGGCCGCCGGGGCCGAGCCGGGCGACGTCCCTGCCGAGGAGGAGGCCGTCCCCGAGGAGGACGCCGCCCCGGCAGTGCCGAAGCCGGACCGGATGGTCCCGTACGTGCGCGAGGAGCAGGAGGCCCGGCTGGCGAAGGCCGAGCGGGCCCTGTCGCGGATCGGCGCCGTGAACCCGCTCGCGCTGGAGGAGTTCGCGGCCCTGGAGGAGCGGCACCAGTTCCTCACCGACCAGCTCGCGGACCTGAAGAAGTCGCGCGAGGACCTGCTGCAGATCGTCGACGACATCGACGAGCGCGTGCAGCAGGTGTTCGCGGAGGCGTTCCAGGACACGGCCGCGAAGTTCCTGGAGATCTTCCCCCGGCTGTTCCCGGGCGGCGAGGGCAAGCTGACGCTCACGGACCCGGAGGACCTGCTCACGACCGGTATCGAGGTCGAGGCGCGTCCGGCGGGCAAGAAGGTCAAGCGTCTGTCGCTGCTGTCGGGCGGCGAGCGCTCGCTGGCGGCCGTGGCGTTCCTCGTGTCGATCTTCAAGGCGCGGCCCAGCCCGTTCTACATCATGGACGAGGTCGAGGCGGCGCTCGACGACGTGAACCTCGGGCGCCTCATCGAGATCTTCAAGGAGCTGCAGAAGGACAGCCAGCTCATCGTCATCACGCACCAGAAGCGCACGATGGAGGTGGCGGACGCCCTGTACGGCGTGACGATGCGGGGCGACGGCGTCACGACGCTGATCAGCCAGCGCATGGGCGACCGGGAGGCGGTGACCGCCTGAGCCGGGGGAGCGGTGCGGGGTGCGGGCCGAGGCGTGCGGCCTGGGCGGAACCGCGGGCTCGGGCGGGATGGGCCGGGGGCGCTGGCTCGGGCGGGGCCGGGGGCGCGGCGCCGGGTGCGGGCCAAGGCCGAGGTTACGGGACTGGAGCGGAATCGCAGACTCGGATGGTCCCGTACGTGCCCGTACGTGCGCGAGGAGCAGTCTGCGGCCGGCTCGTCGACGATCGGCAGGACGGACGGTCCCGTACGTGCGCGAGGAGCAGGAGGCCCGGCTGGCGAAGGCCGAGCGGGTGAAATTTCCCGGACCGAGCCGGGAACCGCCAGGTGTGAGCGATTTCTCCCGCTGAACACGCGCGTGTCGTGCGGCGTGTCGTGCGCTCTTGCGCGGCGTGAGCGGACAAGACGCGACACAATAGCCCTATGTGGTGGTCGGTCATCTTGCTCGTGGTGTGTCTGGTCCTGGCGGTCGGTGTCTTTGTCGTCGCCAGCCAGATGGACGCGCCGTCGAGCAAGGAGGGCGAGGACTTCTCGTTCCTCGAGTGGCTCCGGTCCGGCCTCTCGCGTCGCCGCGGCGCCGCCAAGCGGCGTGCGGAGGGCCGCCGGCACGGCGCGTCCGCCGTCGCCACCCACGCCGTAGGTGCCCCGTCCGTGTGGGTCGGCAAGCCGCGCGTGGCCAAGCCGGACACCTCGCCCGTGGACATGGGGATGTCCGAGTTCTTCGCGGCGACCATCGAGTCCAAGCCCGGCTACGTCGACGCCGAGGAGCTGACCGACGTGCTGAACCGGGCCCGTGACCAGGCGCAGAAGCGGCTGCACGTGCCGCTCGGCACGGTGCCGCTGCGGCCGGCCAACCGTGTTCCGGGCCAGCTCCGGGCGGTGCGGCCGGTGCGCCCCGTGCAGAACATCGCGCCGGAGCCGCCCGCCGCGGAGGAAGGCCCGGCCCAGGCCGCGAGCTGACCGACGTCTACCCGGTGCCGAACCGCAAGTTAGTCGTGAGGCCGGGCGCCGAACCGCAAGTTACGCACCGGCCCTGCCGCCGAGCCGCAGGTTACTCGTCAGGGTGGCCGTCGAACCGCAGGTTACTCATCGGCGCCGGCGGGGACCAGGAACCTTCGGTTCGGGAGCCGCGTCGGGCCGTATCTTGCGGTTCGGCGCCGGTGGAGGATCGGTGTCCTGCGGTTCGGCCGACGGCGGGGGAGGGGCGCCCGGCCGACGGAGCATGGGCTCTCCGTGAGATGAAAGAATCTGGGGCGTGAACGAGCTTCCCTGGATCGAGATCATCATCTCCGCCGTCGCCGTCCTCGCGGGAGGTGGCGGCGTTGTAGGCGTCCTCGCCGCCCGACGCCGGAGGCGTACCGGGGGTCAGGGCGGCGCGACGACGACCGTCGAACCCGGCACGACGGCCGAGCCCGGTACGACGACGGAGCCCGGCACAATTACCGAGCCCGGCTCGGCAACCGGGACCGTCGAGACCGCTCGCCCGGGACCGGCAGAAGCTCAGGCCCCGGCAGAGGCCGAAGCCCCCGCCCGCCCCGCCGTCGAACAGCCGGCCCCCACCGCCGGCCGCCTGGTGCGGCTGCGCGACCGCCTCGCCCGGTCCGGCTCGCCCCTGGGCGCCCGGCTGCTGTCCGTCCTGTCGCGGGACGCGCTCACGGAGGACGACTGGGACGAGATCGAGGAGGAGCTGCTCCTCGCGGACGTCGGGGCGGGCCCCACCACGGAGCTCCTGGACGCCCTGCGCACCAGGGTCCGCGTGCTGGGCGTGCGCGAGCCCGCCGCGGTGCGCGACCTGCTGCGCTCCGAGCTCGTGACGCTCCTGCAGCCGGAGCTGGACCGGACGCTGAGGACCGCGCCGACCGCCGCGGAGGACGGCACGCACCTGCCCGCAGTGGTGCTCGTGGTCGGCGTGAACGGCACGGGCAAGACGACGACGGTCGGCAAGCTCGCCCGGGTCCTGGTGGCGGACGGCCGCAGTGTGGTGCTCGGCGCCGCCGACACCTTCCGGGCCGCCGCGGCGGACCAGCTCACCACCTGGGGCAACCGCGTGGGCGTGCCGACGGTGCGCTCGGACCGCGAGGGCGCCGACCCGGCGTCGGTGGCTTTCGAGGCGGTGGCGCGCGGACGGGACGACAAGACCGACGTCGTGCTCGTGGACACCGCCGGGCGCCTGCAGAACAAGGCGGGCCTCATGGACGAGCTCGGCAAGATCGTGCGCGTGTCCAGCAAGGTCGCCGCGCCGAGCGAGGTGCTGCTGGTGCTGGACGCCACCACCGGCCAGAACGGGCTCTCGCAGGCCCGGGTCTTCGCGGAGGTGGCCGGCGTCACGGGCATCGTGCTGACCAAGCTCGACGGGACCGCCAAGGGCGGGATCGTGGTGCAGGTGCAGCGCGAGCTCGGCGTGCCGGTCAAGCTCGTCGGCCTGGGCGAGGGCCCGGACGACCTGGCGCCGTTCGACGTCGGCGATTTTGTGGACGGAATTCTCGGGTGAAAGGCGCGGGCGCATTTCAGCGATGAATGAGGCCGCTCGTCCAATATGTGAGAACATTCTGGTCGTGAAATAGGACGTTTACATGCTCCTCGCCTGCGTCACGTATCCGTAACCTCGGTGCAGGTCAGGTGTAACGGCTTGCCGGAACGGTTGTCGCCGTGGGCCGAGTCACCAAGGACCGGTCCGGGGAGAGAGGCAACCGATGGAATTCGAACTGGACAGTGGAAACACTGCCTGGATGATCACCGCCTCCTCGCTCGTGCTGCTGATGACGCCGGGCCTGGCGTTCTTCTACGGCGGCATGGTGCGTGGGAAGAGCGTTCTCAACATGATGATGATGAGCTTCAGCTCGATCGGCGTCGCCGGTCTGATCTGGGTGCTCTACGGCTACTCGCTGACCTTCGGCACCGACCTCGGTGGCATCATCGGCAACCCGGCCGACTACTTCGGCCTCGCGATCGCCGACGCCGACTCGCTCATGGCCTCCGTGGGCGTCCCGGCGACGGTCGCAGCGGCCTTCCAGGCCACGTTCGCGATCATCACGGTCGCCCTCATCTCCGGGGCCATCGCGGACCGCGTGAAGTTCGGCACCTGGCTCGTCTTCGCCGCCCTGTGGGTGACGCTGGTCTACAGCCCCGTCGCGCACATGGTGTGGGGCGGCGGCCTGCTCGGCCTCGAAGGCCCGATCGCCACGGCCCTGTCCACCCCGATCGACTTCGCCGGCGGCACCGTGGTGCACATCAACGCCGGTGCGGCGGGCCTGGCGCTCGCGCTGATCATCGGCAAGCGCAAGGGCTTCGGCACCGAGGCCATGCGTCCGCACAACCTGCCGTTCGTCATGCTCGGCGCCGCGCTCCTGTGGTTCGGCTGGTTCGGCTTCAACGCCGGCTCCGAGTTCGCCGCCGACGGCACCGCGGGCCGCGCCTGGCTGAACACCCTTGTCGCGACCGGCGTCGCGATGCTCGCCTGGATGGCCACGGAGAAGATCCGCGACGGTGCGCCCACCACGCTCGGTGCGGCGTCCGGTGTCGTGGCCGGCCTGGTCGCCATCACCCCGGCGGCCGCCGCCGTCGACACGTACGGCTCGATCGCGATCGGCCTGGTCGCCGGCATCCTCTGCGCCCTGGCGGTCGGCCTGAAGTACCGGTTCGGCTACGACGACTCGCTCGACGTGGTCGGCGTGCACCTGGTCGGTGGCCTCGTCGGCACGGTGCTGCTCGGCTTCTTCGCGACTGGCGGCGAGGACGCCGTCGCGTCCTACGGCACCTGGTACCCGGAGGGCGCCCTCGACGGCCTGTTCTACGGCGGCGGCTTCACGCAGCTCGGCACCCAGATCGTCGCCGCGCTCATCGCCGTCGTGTTCAGCTTCGTCGTCACCTCGGTCATCGCGTACGCCCTCAAGGCCACCCTGGGCTGGCGCATCTCGGAGGAGGCGGAGGTCAGCGGTATCGACCTGGCCGTCCACGGAGAGACCGCCTACGAGAACTCGGGCTCTACCATCACCGAGGTGCGCTGACCGTGACCACGGTGCAGCAACCGAACGCTAAGGAGATACGCGCATGAAGCTCGTCACGGGTGTCATCCAGCCGCACCGGCTCGATGACGTGAAGACGGCGTTGGAGGGTGCCGGGGTTCGCGGGATGACCGTGAGCGAGGCCAGCGGCTACGGCCGGCAGAAGGGACACACCGAGGTCTACCGCGGTGCCGAGTACACCGTCGACCTGGTGCCGAAGGTCCGCGTCGAGGTGCTCGTCACGGACGAGGACGTCACGGCGGTGACCGACGCGATCATCGGCGCCGCCCAGACCGGCAAGATCGGTGACGGCAAGGTGTGGGTCGTGTCGGTCGACGACGTGGCCCGCGTGCGCACCGGCGAGCACGGCGACGCCGCGCTCTGATCCCGGAGTACTCGACGACGCATGACACGTGACCCGGTGCCCGACGGCACCAGGGAGCAGACGGAGGCCCCGTACCCCGCCGCCGGGGTGCGGGGCCTCCGCGACGAGCTCCTCACCATCGCCACCGATCTCACCGGCCCCGGCCGCTCGGGCCTCGCCCGGCGGTCCGCCGTCGGGCAGCGGGTCACCGAACGCCTCGGCGACCTGTTCGCCGAGGCCACGAAGGACGTCGACCCGTCGGGCATCGCGCTCGCGGCCGTCGGCAGCCTCGGCCGGGGCGAGCTCGGCCCGCTGAGCGACCTCGACCTCGTGCTCGTGCACGACGGCCGCACCCACTCGGCCGACGAGCTGCGGCAGGTGGCCGAGCGCCTCTGGTACCCGCTGTGGGACTCGGGCGTGGACATCGACCACGCGGTGCGGTCCCTGAGCCAGTCGCGACAGGTGGCGGCCAGCGACCTCCCCGCGGTGATCGGCTGGCTCGCCGTACGGGCGGTGGCCGGCGACGCCGTCGTCGTGCACCGGGCGGCGTCGGCCGTGCTGACGGACTGGCGCGCCGCGGCGCGACGGCGCCTGCCGGAGCTCATCTCGTCCACGCGCGACCGCGCGCAGCGCGCCGGCGAGCTCGCCTATCTCATCGAGCCCGACCTCAAGGAGGCGCGCGGCGGCATGCGGGACGCCGTCCTGCTCTCCGCGCTGGCCGCCACCTGGCTCACCGACCGCCCGCACGGCGCCGTCGACACCGCCTACACGCACCTGCTCGACGTGCGCGACACGCTGCAGGTGGTCACCCGGCGGCGCACCAGCCGCCTGCTGCTGGCCGACCTCGAGGATGTCGCCGAGCGGACCGGGTACGACGACGGCGACGAGCTGCTGGCGAGCCTCGCCGAGGCGGGCCGGGAGATCTCCTACGCGCTCGACATGACGATCCGCCGCGCCCGGCAGGCGCTGTCCCGCCCGGTGGGTGTGGGCAAGCCCCTCCTCGTGCGCGGACGGCGGACGCCGCCGCGCCTGCGGTCGGTGGGCGACGGCCTGGTCGAGCACGACGGCGAGCTGGTGCTCGGCGTCGGGACGCGGCCGGCGTCGGACCCGCTGCTGCCCCTGCGGGCGGCCGCGACCGCCGCGCGGACCGGGCTGGTGCTGTCGCCCGTGACCATCCGGAGCCTCGCGCAGAGCCCGCCCCTGCCCGAACCCTGGCCGCCGGCCGCGCGCGAGCACCTGCTCGCGCTGCTCGCCGCGGGTCCGGCGCAGATCCCGGTCTGGGAGGCGCTGGACCTCGCCGGGGTGGTCACCTCCTGGTTCCCGGAGTGGGCGGACGTGCGCAACCGGCCGCAGCGCGCGGCCATCCACCGGCACACCGTGGACCGGCACCTCGTCGAGACGGCGGCGGTGGCCGCTCGGCTGCGGCGTCGGCTGCCGGAGCTCGCGCCCAGCGCCGGACAGCGTGCGGGAGTGGCGCCCGGCGACCTCCTGCTGCTCGCGGCGCTCCTGCACGACATCGGCAAGGTGCGTGGCGCGGCCGACCACTCGGTGGAGGGCGCCCGGCTGGTGCCGGGCATCCTGACCCGCGCGGGCTTCGCGCCCCAGGTGGTCGACGACGTCACGCGGCTCGTGCGGCACCACCTGACGCTCGCGGACCTGGCCACACGGGCCGATCCCGACGACCCGGAAACGGTGACGACCCTGCTGGAGGCCGTGGACCACCGCCGCGACCTGCTCGACGTACTGCGCGCCCTGACCGAGGCGGACACCACGTCGCTGGGGCCGAAGCACTGGACGGAATGGCGGGCTCGGCTCGTGGACGGGCTCACGGAGCGGGCGCGCGTCGTGCTGGCCGGATGACCCGGGCGCGCTTCGGAAGTGGTCCGGGCCGGCGGTGAATGGTCGGCTCTTCCCGGACCGCACCCGCGGCCTGACAGCTGGGCGCCCGAGAAGGGCGGTGCCCCGCGGTCCGGTCCGATTGTGTGGCACGCCGTCGATTAGGCTGTGTCCGTGTTCAATTCCCTGTCCGACCGGCTTACCTCGACGTTCAAGAACCTGCGCACGCGGGGCCGTCTCTCCGAGGCGGACATCGACGCGACCGTGCGGGAGATCCGCCGCGCCCTCCTCGATGCCGACGTCGCGGTGCCCGTGGTGCGCGAGTTCACCGCGGCGGTGCGCGAGCGCGCGCTGTCGTCGGAGGTCTCCGGCGCGCTGAACCCGGCCCAGCAGGTCGTCAAGATCGTCAACGAGGAGCTCGTCGACATCCTCGGCGGGGCCACGCGCCCGCTCACGCTGGCCAAGACGCCGCCCACCGTGATCATGCTCGCGGGTCTGCAGGGTGCAGGTAAGACCACGCTGGCCGGGAAGCTCGCGCTCGCGCTGAAGGGCCAGGGCCACACACCGGTGCTGGTCGCCGCCGACCTCCAGCGGCCCAACGCTGTGACCCAGCTCTCCGTGGTCGCCGAGCGCGCCGGCGTGCCGGTGTTCGCGCCGCACCCGGGCAACACCTCGGAGGCGGACGACCCCGCGGCCGACGCGCCCCTCATCGGCGACCCGGTGGGCGTCGCCCGCGACGGCGTCGCGTTCGCCAGGGAGCGCCAGCACGACGTCGTGATCGTGGACACCGCCGGCCGCCTCGGCATCGACGAGGTGCTGATGAAGCAGGCCGCGGACATCCGCGCCGCCGTCAGCCCGGACGAGGTCCTGTTCGTCATCGACGCGATGATCGGCCAGGACGCGGTGAACACCGCCAAGGCGTTCGCCGACGGCGTCGACTTCACCGGCGTGGTGCTCTCCAAGCTGGACGGTGACGCCCGCGGTGGTGCCGCTCTCTCGGTCGCCAAGGTGACCGGCCGGCCCATCATGTTCGCGTCCACGGGCGAGAAGCTGACTGACTTCGAGGTCTTCCACCCCGACCGCATGGCCAGCCGCATCCTCGACATGGGTGACGTGCTCACCCTGATCGAGCAGGCCGAGAAGGCGTTCGACGCCGAGCAGGCCGAGAAGATGGCGGGCAAGCTCGCCAGCGGGCAGGACTTCACGCTCGCGGACTTCCTGGTGCAGATGCAGCAGCTCAAGAACATGGGCTCGATGAAGAAGATGCTCGGCATGCTGCCGGGCATGGCCCAGATGCGCGACCAGCTCGACCAGTTCGACGAGCGCGAGGTGGGCCGCATCGAGGCGATCATCCACTCGATGACGCCGGCCGAGCGCGACAACCCGAAGATCATCAACGGCTCGCGGCGCGCCCGCATCGCCAAGGGTTCCGGCACCACGACGACGGCCATCAACCAGCTCCTGGAGCGGTTCGAGAACGCGCAGAAGATGATGCGGCAGATGTCCAAGGGCGGCGGCCTGGGCCCCGGCGGGATGCCCGCGATGCCCGGCGGCCCCGGGATGGGCATGGGCAAGAAGTCGCGCGGCAAGACGCAGCCGCCCAAGAAGGGCAAGAAGGGCAAGTCCGGGAACCCGGCCAAGCGCGCGCAGCAGGAGAAGGAAGCGATGCAGCGCGCCCTCGGCGGCGGCCCCGCCGCCCGGCCCGCCGCGCCCGCCGGATCGTCCTTCGGCGTCGCTCCCCAGAAGAAGGACGAGGCACCCGACCTGAGCAGCATCGAGCTGCCGCCGGGCCTGGAGAAGTTCCTGGGCCGGTGAGGCCCGCCAGTGGTGGTTCGGGTGACGGGGCCGGTGTGGGTGCCGGGGCCGGGTGAGTCCACAGTGTGAGTCGGGGAGAGCAAAGGAGCCGGATGTCTGCGCTGGAAGGTCCGACCGCGGCGATCCGCGGGCGCATCCTGCTGGGTGACGACCGCGAGGCCGACGAGATCTGGGTCCGCGGTGGCCGGGTGAGCCTGACCCGGCCGTCGGCGCAGGGTTCCAACATGCAGGTGCTGGAGGGCTGGGCGGTGCCGGGCCTGGTCGACGTGCACTGTCACATCGGGCTCGCCGCCGACGGCGCCGTGCCCGTCGACGAGGCCGAGAAGCAGGCGGTCGCGGACCGGGACGCCGGCGTGCTGCTGATCCGCGACGCCGGCTCACCGCTGGACACCGCGTGGGTGCACCAGCGCGGCGACCTGCCGCACCTGCTGCGGTCGGGCTCGCACCTGGCGCGCCCCAAGCGCTACCTGCGCAACTACGGGCTGGAGCTGGAGTCGCCCGAGCTGCTGCCGGAGGCCGTGCGCACGCAGGCGCGGCGCGGCGACGGCTGGGTCAAGCTCGTGGGCGACTGGATCGACCGCACGCTCGGCGCCGACGGCGACCTGCGCCCCCTGTGGCCCGACGACCTGCTCGCCGAGGCGGTCGCCGTGGCGCATGCCGAGGCGGCGCGCGTGACGGTGCACGCCTTCGCCACCGAGACCATCGACGGGCTGCTCGCAGCAGGAGTGGACTGCATCGAGCACGGCACCGGCATGACGGCGGCCCACATGGAGGCGGCCGCCGAGCGCGGCATCGCCGTCACGCCCACGCTGCTGCAGGTGGGGCAGTTCGACGCCATCGCGGCCCAGGCCGACGGCAAGTACCCCGTGTACGCCGAGCGGATGCGCGCCATGTACGCGCGCCGGTACCAGCAGGTCCGCGACCTGCACGAGGCGGGCGTGCGGCTCCTGGTCGGCACGGACGCCGGCGGGACCATCTCGCACGGCCGCATCGCCGACGAGTGCGCGGAGCTGGTCGCCGCGGGCCTCCCGGCGTCGGAGGTGGTGGCGATGGCGTCCTGGCGGGCCCGCGACTACCTGGGCTTCGGGGCGGTCGTCGAGGGGTCCAGCGCCGACCTCGTGGTCTACCCGGCGGACCCGCGCGAGGACATCGAGGTGCTGCGGCACCCCACCGCCGTCATCCTGCGCGGCGTGATCTACCCGACGGCGCGCTGACCCGATCTGCGGCCTGCGTGCCTTCTCCGACGTGCGCCTGACGCCCGGGTGCGTGTGACCTACGCGCGGTTGGTGGGCCCTCTCGCCGTCTGGCACAATGTGCAGGTACTCGGCGCGCCCGGACCCCTCTCAGCCGGTCAGGCCGTGTCCCGGTCCCACCCACCGCTTCACCCCACGTCGCGGTGCTCGGACCATCCCATTCAGAACCAGGAGAGACCACTTCGTGGCCGTCAAGATTCGTCTCAAGCGCCTCGGCAAGATCCGGGCCCCGTACTACCGTGTCGTCGTCGCCGACTCGCGCACCAAGCGCGACGGTCGCGTGATCGAGGAGATCGGCAAGTACCACCCGACCGAGGAGCCGTCGCTCATCGAGATCAAGTCGGAGCGCGCGCAGTACTGGCTCGGCGTCGGCGCGCAGCCGACCGAGCAGGTCGCCGCTCTGCTCAAGGTGACCGGTGACTGGCAGAAGTTCAAGGGCCTGCCGGGTGCCGAGGGCACCCTGAAGGTCAAGGGCGAGAAGGCCGACACGGCTGCCGCCATCGAGGCCGTGAACGCCGACGCCGAGAAGGCCAAGGCCAAGGCCGCCGAGAAGGCCGCCGCTGCCGCCGCCGAGGCTCCGGCCGAGTCGGCCGAGGGCGACGAGGCCTGATGCTCTCGGAGGCCCTCGAGCACCTGGTGCGCGGCATCGTGGACAACCCGGACGACGTCCGGGTCTCCGCGAAGACGCTGCGCCGCGGTGACCTGCTCGAGGTCCGCGTGCACCCCGACGACCTCGGCCGGGTCATCGGCCGCGGCGGTCGCACGGCGCGCGCCCTGCGCACCGTGATCGGTGCGCTGGCCACCGAGGGCCCGGTGCGAGTCGACGTCGTGGACGTCGACCGGCGCTGAGCGCTCGCCCACCCAGCACGACGACGAGGCCCGGTCCGGCGCGGACCGGGCCTCGCCCATTGCTTCATCTTTGAGGGAGAGACATGCAGCTCACCGTGGCCCGGGTCACCAAGGCGCACGGGCTCAGGGGCGAGGTGGCCCTCGACCTGCGCACGGACGACCCGGAGACGCGGCTCGCGATCGGTGCGCAGGTCGAGACCGTGCCGGCCGGGCTCGGGCCGCTGACGGTGACGCACGCGCGCGAGCACCAGGGTCGGTGGCTGGTCACGTTCGCCGAGGTGCCGGACCGGAACGCGGCCGAGGAGCTGCGCGGGGCCGAGCTCGTCGTCGAGGTGGACGCCTCCGATGAGGAGGACGCCTGGTACCCGCACGAGCTGGAGGGCCTGCGGGTCGAGCTCGCCGACGGCACGGTGGTCGGCAAGGTCGTCACCCTCGAGTACCAGCCCGCGCACGAGTCGCTGCTGATCGAGGAGACGCTGCCCGACGGCGGGACGGCGCGCACGCTGGTCCCGTTCGTCCTGGCGATCGTCCCGGTGGTCGACGTAGCGGGCGGCCGCGTGGTGCTGACCCCGCCCGGCGGCCTGCTCGCCCGCGACGCCGACGCCGCCGTCGTCGACCGGGAAGAGGGCTGACGTGCGCGTCGACGTCGTCTCGATCTTCCCGGACTACCTGTCCGTGCTCGACCTGTCGCTCGTGGGCAAGGCGCGGCAGCGCGGGCTGCTCGACCTGCACGTGCACGACCTGCGCGACTGGACCGCCGACCGGCACCGCACGGTGGACGACACCCCGTTCGGCGGGGGAGCCGGCATGGTCATGCGGCCGGACATCTGGGGTCTTGCGCTCGACGAGGTGCTGGGGATCGGCGCGGCGCCGGATGCGAGTACGGCGTCGGACGCGGGTACGGCGTCGGATGCGGGCATGGCGCCGGACGCAGGCCCGACGCCGGACGCGGGTACGGCGCCGCGTGCCGGCGCGGCGGACGTGCACCTGATCGTCCCGACGCCGTCGGGCGAGGTGTTCACGCAGCGGCATGCCGAGCTGCTGGCGTCGGCCGAGCAGCTCGTGTTCGCGTGCGGGCGCTACGAGGGCATCGACGCGCGCGTGGCCGAGCACTACCGGTCCGCCGGCGTCGCGGTGCACGAGCTGTCGATCGGCGACTACGTGCTCAACGGCGGGGAGGTCGCCTCGCTGGTCATGATCGAGGCCGTCGCGCGGCTGATCCCCGGCATGGTCGGCAACCCGGACTCGCTGGTCGAGGAGTCGCACGGGGCGGCCGGCCTGCTGGAGTACCCGGTGTACACCAAGCCGCCGTCGTGGGCGGGACTGGAGATCCCGGAGGTGCTGCTGTCGGGGCACCACGCGAAGATCGAGCGCTGGCGCAGGGACCGCGCGCTCGAGCGGACGGCGCGCCGGCGGCCGGACATGATCGCCGCGCTCCCCGTCGCGGGGCTGGACAAGCACGACCTCGCGGTGCTCGCTGAGCTCGGGTGGGTGCCCGGCCCGGACGCGGGCGGGTTGACGCAGGTCTGAGGCTGCGCGCCGACATCGCACCCGTCGGAGCCCCGATCTACATGTATGTGTTTGACACCACGTTCGTGGATCTACACCACGTTCGTGGAGCCACACCACGTTTCTGTGGCAGAATTACTCCTCGGTGCATCGCCGGTCAGGTCTCTGCCACAGGGGACGACCGGGGCGGGCAACCGCCCCCGACCGGGTCAAGCCGCACCGCCATCCTCACCCTTCCGGGACCCTGACGGCCAGCAGGCCGGGGCAGGGCCCACGAGATTCGCGCCTGACCTGTGGCAGGCCCGGAGAGAACGATGCAGAAGCTCGACATGGTCGACGCAGCCTCGCTGCGGTCCGACATCCCGGAGTTCCGTGCCGGTGACACCGTCAAGGTCAACGTCAAGGTCGTCGAGGGCAACCGCTCGCGTGTCCAGGCGTTCCAGGGTGTCGTGATCTCCCGCCACGGTGGCGGGATCGGCGAGACGTTCGCGGTCCGCAAGGTCAGCTTCGGTGTGGGCGTGGAGCGCAAGTTCCCGCTGCACGCGCCGACCATCGAGTCGATCGAGCTCGTCACCCGCGGTGACGTGCGGCGCGCCAAGCTGTACTACCTGCGTGAGCTGCGCGGCAAGAAGGCGAAGATCCGCGAGAAGCGCGAGAGCTGAGGCGCCCAAAGCGCGTTGACGTCGGCCGCCGCCCTCCCAGGGGAGGGCGGCGGCCGACGTCGTACCTGCGCAGGTCTGTGCGGATATTCGGCGGGGTGCGTGCTCGCCCGCCGGACCATTTCGCAGCGGGCCCGCAGAGGTGACAGAGTTACCCTCGTGACGAGTTTCGACCGGGTGGCGCCGCCCACCCCTATCGATGGGACGCCGTTGAGCGCAGTGGATCCGTGGGGAAGCAGCGGGGCGCATCGTCGGGGCGGGGCCGCGCACGGTCGGGAGCCGCGAAAGCAGCAGTCGGGGCTGCTCGCGATGTTCAAGGAGATCGCGATCATCGTGGTGAGCGCGCTGGTGCTGTCGTGGCTCATCAAGACGTTCCTGGTCCAGCCGTTCTACATCCCGAGCGCGTCCATGGAGGACACGCTGACCGAGGGTGACCGCGTCATGGCGTCGCGCCTGACACCCGGCCCGTTCGACCTGGAGCGCGGGGACATCGTCGTCTTCGTGGACCCGGGCGACTGGCTGCCGCCGTACGTGCCGCCGGAGCGCGGTCCCGTGGGCGACGCGATGGTGACGTTCCTGACCACGGTGGGCCTGCTGCCCCAGGACACCGGCGACCACCTCATCAAGCGGCTGATCGGGCTGCCCGGCGACAAGGTCGTGTGCTGCGACGCCGAGGGGCGCGTGTCGGTGAACGGCACGCCGATCGACGAGACGTACATCAAGCCCGGGTCGATCCCGAGCCAGGACCCGTTCGAGGTCACCGTGCCGGAGGACATGCTCTGGGTCATGGGCGACAACCGCCAGAACTCGCAGGACTCGCGCTACAACCGGGGCAAGCCGGGCGGCGGGTTCGTGCCCATCGAGAACGTCGTGGGCACCGCGTTCGTCACCGTGTGGCCGCTGGACCGGCTGGAGTGGCACAACCGCCCGGACGACGTCTTCTCCGCGGTTCCCGACGTGGCACCCGCGGGGCAGTAGGCGGTGCGCAAGGTGCCCACGCTGCGACAGGAACGAGCGCTCCTCGCGTCCGGGGCCCGGCTCGTGGCGGGCATGGACGAGGTGGGGCGTGGGGCCCTCGCGGGTCCGGTCAGCGTGGGTGTCGTGGTGGTCGACGCCACCACGCGCACGGGGCCGAAGGGCGTCGCCGACTCGAAGCTGCTGACGCCGAACGCGCGTGAGGCCATCGCGCCCGCCGTGCGGCGCTGGGCGGTGGCCTGGGGCGTCGGGCACGCGGGGCCGGCCGAGATCGACGAGCACGGGATCATCGCGGCCCTGCGGCTGGCCGGACGGCGCGCGCTCGCGCAGGTGCGGCTGGTGTGCGGCGACGTCGACGTCGTCGTGCTGGACGGCAAGCACGACTGGCTCTCCACCCCCGCCCTCGACCTGTTCGCGGCGGCGGACGCCGCGCTGGACGACGGCGTGCCCGCTCCGGCGGTGCGCACCCTGATCAAGGCCGACATGACCTGCACGTCGGTCGCCGCGGCCAGTGTGCTGGCCAAGGTGGAGCGTGACGCGATCCTGGTTGAGCTGGCGCAGCGGCACCCCGAGTACGCGTGGGACCAGAACAAGGGCTACAGCGCGAAGGCGCACATGGACGCCCTCGGCCTGCACGGGCCGACGCCGCATCACCGCCGGTCCTGGAACCTGCCCGGAACTGCCGCGTCGGTGGGATGATGGGGTCGTGAGCGCCGAAGACCTCGAGAACTACGAGACGGAGATGGAGCTCGCGCTCTATCGCGAGTACCGCGACGTGGTGGGCCTGTTCTCCTATGTGGTGGAGACCGAACGCCGGTTCTACCTGGCCAACCAGGTGGACCTCCAGGTGCGGTCCGCCGCGGGCGAGGTGTACTTCGAGCTGCGGCTCGGCGACGCGTGGGTGTGGGACGTCTACCGGTCGGCGCGCTTCGTGAAGTCGGTGCGCGTGGTGACGTTCAAGGACGTGAACGTCGAGGAGCTGGCGAAGGCCGAGCTGGCACTCTGACGCCGCGGGGGCGCTCGGCACCCGTGCGCGCCGCTGTCCGGTGAAAACCGGTTTTCAGGTCGGACAGACCCTCTTGACGAGATCCCAAGGGTTCTCGCGCGACCTCGTGCTTGTGGATCGTCGTTCTGTGCACAGGTGAGTCCGCGCCGCCGTCGGACGGCCCTTCCATGACCAAGGCTGGTCACGGAGGTGGACGCGATGGCGAAGAAGGACGGCGTGGGCCGGTACGGCGAACGGGTGGCGCTGCGGCACGTGGAGGCGCGCGGCTGGCAGGTGCTCGACACCAACTGGCGCGGCAAGGACGGCGAGCTCGACATCGTCGCGCTGGATGGCGACGTGCTCGTGGTGGTCGAGGTCAAGACCCGGTCGGGCCAGGGGTACGGGCATCCGGCGGAGGCGGTCACGCCGCGCAAGGTGGCCCGGATCAAGCGGCTGACTGGGCAGTGGCTCACCGTGCTGCGGGACCGCCTCGCCGCGGCGCGGCTGGCCGAGGAGATGGCGCCGGGGAGCCCGGTGGCGGTGCTGTCCGACCTGCGCACGCACTTCGGTGCGATCCGCATCGACGTGGTGGCGGTGACGCTCCAGCCGCGGGGGAGCGCCGTCGTCGAGCACATCGAGGCGGTGGCCTGATGGGGATAGCGACCACACGGGCGGTGTCGCTCGTCGGTATGCAGGGGCACGTGGTGGAGGTGCAGGCGCACCTGGCGGCGTCGGTCCCGGGGTTCAGCCTCGTGGGGCTGCCGGACACCGCGCTGAGCGAGTCACGCGACCGGGTGCGCGCGGCCGTGACCTCCACCGGGCTCCCGTGGCCCGTGCGGAAGATCACCGTGAACCTGTCGCCCGCCTCGCTGCGCAAGCACGGCAGCGCCTACGACCTGGCGATCGCCGTGGCGATCCTCGCGGGGGCCGAGGGGCCGACGTCGCCCGGGCTGCGCCGGGAGGGCCTGGACCGGGTGGTGCACCTGGGTGAGCTCGGGCTGGACGGGCGCGTCCAGCCCGTGCGCGGGGTGCTGCCGGCTGTCGCAGCGGCCGTGGACGCGGGGTTTCCCGACGTCGTGGTGGCGGCGGGGGATCTCGACGAGGCACGGCTGGTGCCGGGCGCCCGGGTCGTGGGCGCGGCGAGCCTGGCCGAGGTGGTCGCGCTGCACGGCGGGCCTTCCGAGCTGGTGCGCGAGGTGGTGGCCGTGCGGCCGACGCGCTCGGCGCTGCCCGCCCGTCTCCCGGGCGACCTGGCCGACGTCCTGGGGCAGGACCGTCCGCGCACGGCGCTGGAGGTGGCGGCCGCCGGTGGCCACCACCTGCTGCTCGTCGGCCCGCCGGGTGCGGGCAAGACCATGCTGGCCTCCCGCCTGCCGGGCATCCTGCCCGACCTCACCGACCGGGAGGCCGTCGAGGTCACCGCCGTGCACTCGGTGGCGGGCACGTTCGACCCGGGTGGGGGACTGATCCGCAGGCCCCCGTTCGAGGACCCGCACCACACCGCGACCCAGGCCGCGGTGGTCGGCGGTGGGTCCGGCATCCCGCGCCCGGGCGCGGTGTCGCGGGCACATCGCGGAATCCTGTTCTTGGATGAAGCCCCGGAGTTCCGGGCCGACGTGCTGGACACGCTGCGCCAGCCGCTGGAGCAGGGCGAGCTGGTGCTGCACCGGTCGGGCGGTGCGGCGCGCTATCCAGCCCGGTTCCAGCTCGTGCTGGCCGCCAACCCGTGCCCGTGCGGGCTCGCGATCGGCAAGGGGCTGGACTGCACGTGCTCGCCCACGGTGCGCCGCCGGTACTTCGCGCGGCTGTCCGGGCCGCTGCTGGACCGGGTCGACGTGCAGGTCGAGGTGCATCCGGTCGACCGCGTCGAGCGGATGGAGGGCGCATCGGAGCCGACGGCGGCGGTGGCGGCCCGCGTGCTCGCCGCGCGCGAGGCGGCGCGGGCCCGGCTGGCCGACACGCCCTGGTCCACCAATGCGGAGATGCCGGGGTGGTTCCTACGCGACCTGCTCAAGCCCCACCCCGGCCTGCTCTCCCCGATCGAGCGGGCGATGACCGAGGGAACGCTCAGCCTGCGCGGCGTGGACCGAGTGCTGCGGATCGCCTGGACCGTCGCCGACCTCGCGGGCCGCGACGCACCCACCGTGTCCGACGTCGGGAACGCACTGCTGCTGCGCACGGGAGGCAGGCATGGCTGAACGACTCTTCGAGCCGCCGCGCGCCGGCCTGAGGTTCGACGTGCAGGACCCGGTGCTGGCGCGGGCCGCGTGGAGCCGGATCGCCGAACCCGGTGACCCGGTGGCCGGTGCGCTGGTGGAGCACCTCGGGCCGTGCGGGGCGCTGGACTGGCTGGTGGACGCTGCTCGGGAGCCTGAGCGGGCTGGCGAGGGGCTTCGGCGGATCGGCGGGGGTGGGGCCGTGGAGGCGGGCTCGGATGCCGGCGCGGTCCGGGGGTCCGTTGCCGACGTGCCGGGGTCCGCTACGGACGTCGTGAGGAGTGCCGCCGCGGACGTGGCACGGGACCGGTCGGGCCGGACTGACGCGCCGGGCCGCGTGCTCGGGCCCGCCGCAGAAGGACCAGCGCCGCCCGGGGCCCGCGCGGCCGAGCTGGTCGTCGCCGCCGTGCGGCGCTGGGCGCCCCGGCTCGACCGCCTCGACCCGGAAGGTGAGCTCGCGGTGCTCGCCCGGTACGGCGGCACGTTCCTGACACCGGACGATCCCCGATGGCCGACGGCGCTCGCGGACCTCGGTGCCACGGCGCCCCTGTCGCTGTGGGTGCGCGGCGACCCCGACCTGGCCCGGCTGGCGACACGCTCGGTGTCACTCGTGGGTTCGCGCGCCTGCACCGACTACGGCATCCGGGTGACGCGGACCCTCGCCTGTGGCTTGGCCGACCGAGGGTTCACGGTCGTCTCCGGCGGCGCCAACGGCGTCGACGCGGAGGCGCACCGGGGCGCACTGGCGTCGGGATCGCCGACCCTGGCCTTCCTGGCGGGCGGTGTCGACCGGCTGTACCCCGCCAGCAACATCGACCTGCTGCGGCGGACCATCGAGAGTGGCGCGGTGGTGAGCGAGGTGCCGCCCGGGTCGGTGCCGGGCAAGCAGCGGTTCCTCAAGCGCAACCGGCTCATCGCCGCGCTGTCGGCGGGGACAATCGTGGTGGAGGCCGCGCTGCGTTCCGGCGCGTTGTCCACGGCCAACCACGCGGTCTCGCTGCTGCGCCCGCTGGGCGCGGTGCCGGGGCCGGTCACGTCGATGGCCTCCGCCGGCTGCCACGAGCTGCTGCGTCGCGGCGCCGCGGTGTGCGTCACCGACGCCGCGGAGGCGGCCGAGCTGGTGGGGGTAGTGGGCGAGACGGTGCCGGAACGCCGCGGCGAGACTCGAGCGGGCGACGACCTCGACGACGCCGGCCGGGCCGTCCTCGACGCCCTGCCCGTGCGCAGCCCGGCGCACGAACGCTCGATCGCGCGCGCGGCGGGGCTCGCGCTCGCCGACGTGACGGGTGCGCTCGGGCTGCTGGAGCTGATGGGCCTGGCTGAGCAGAAGGACGGGGGATGGCGCAGGCGCTGAGCGGCGCGCCTTCTTCACCCCGCGGCGGGCGAGCGGCACACTGGCAAACGTGGACCTTACCGACCTGTCCGGCTTGCCTCGGCTGCCCGAGCAGATGTCCGACTCCGTGTCCCGGTTCGCCGGCTACCTCCACGCGCAGCGCGGGCACTCCGCCCACACTCGACGCGCCTACGTCGCGGACGTGACCGACCTCCTCCGCTACGCGATGCGCCACGGCAGCACGAGTCTCGACGCGATCGACCTGACGCTGCTGCGCGGGTGGCTCGCGTCCCAGTCGGAGCGGGGGCTCGCGCGGTCCACACTCGCCCGCAGGGGCGCCTCCGCACGCGCGTTCCTGCGCTGGGCGCACCGGTCGGGGCTCGTGCCCGTCGATCCGTCGGCCCGCCTCGCGAGCCCCAAGGTGCCGCGCACCCTGCCGACCGTGCTCGACGTCGACGCGGCCGGCCGCCTGCTCGACGGCGCCCGGGCAGCGGCCGAGGCCGCCGACGAGGAGACGCGGCCGGCGGCCCTGCGGTCCTGGGTCGCCGCCGAGCTGCTGTACGGCGCAGGGATCCGCGTGGGCGAGCTGGTGTCGGTCGACGTCGGGCACGTGGACGCGCGAGACCGGCTCGTCCGGGTGCTCGGCAAGGGCGGCAAGGAGCGGGTGGTGCCGTTCGGCATCCCGGCGGCGCGCGCCGTGGAGGCGTGGCTGGCCCATGGCCGCCCCGCGCTCGCGACGGCCACGACCGGCGACGCCCTGCTCGTGGGCGAGCGCGGCGGACGCTGGGGCCAGCGCCAGGTACGCGAGGCCGTGCACCGTCTCGCGGCCCAGGCGGGCGTCGACGACGTCGCGCCCCACGCACTACGGCACTCCGCCGCGACGCATCTGCTGCAGGGCGGCTCCGACCTGCGTGCCGTGCAGGAGGTGCTGGGCCACGCGAACCTCGCGACCACCCAGCGCTACACCCACGTGGACGCCGAGCGGCTGCGCACCGTCTACGCCCAGGCGTTCCCGCGCGCCTGAGCCCGGCCGGACGAGCTGTTGGTCGCCGAACCGCAGGTCACGGGGCGGCCGAGACTGCCGAATCGAAGGTAGCTAAGCCATAGCGACGCCGAACCGAGAGTTGCGTGTCCGGAGGGTCGCCGAACCGAGAGTTGCGTGTCCAGAAGGTCGCCGAACCGAAGGTCGCTCGTCGATCGAGGGTCTGATCGACACACATCTTGCGGATCGGCGCCTCCTGGACGAGTAACTTTCGGTTCGACGCCGTGCGGCAGACGGTCGTTGAAGCGCTCGCGGTCGTTGATGGCGTCGCGCCGGTGGTGCCGGTTCAGTGGTCGGGTAGCAGGACGATCCGGGGGCGGTCCAGCAGGGACAGCGGGTCGAGGTAGCGCTCGCCCCGTCGCACGCCCCAGTGCACGCAGGACCGGGGCGCGCAGTGGTTCGGCGTCGCGCCGTCGCCTCCATGCTGGCCGTCGCCTCCATGCTGGCCGTGACCCCCGCCCGGGCCCTCGACGACGCCGATCGCCGTGCCCGCCGCGACCGCTGCTCCGACCGGGACCGACGCCGCTACCGGCTCCAGGCTCGTGCGCAGGCCGTCCAGGTGGGTGACCACCACGACGCCGCGCCGGGCGATCTGTCCGACGAAGGTCACGACACCCGGACCGGGTGACAGCACCGGTGTGCCCACCGGTGCTGTCAGGTCCACGCCGCGATGTCCCGCGCCCCACTCCTCCTCGGGCGGGTCGAACCGGCGTTCCACGCCCGACGGTGGGTCCACCCCGGCGACCGGCGGCACGTAACCCGTCGCCGGGGGATCAGCCCAAGGTGCTCCCGTCCGGGCGGACCTGGCAGCGATGTCCGAGATGGGTCGGACGGCGGCGTCGCCGGAGGCCTGCCGGTCGTCCATCCCCAACCGATCTTCCGCCCCCAAACGGTCGCCAGCTCTCAGGCGGTTACCGTCCCCTGCCCGGCCGTCGCCTCCTACCTGGACGGCGACGTCCGGCCCCGAACGCAGCGCGGTCGCGGACAGCGGAGGAACGGCCGCCGCCAGAGCGACGAGCGTGACGGTGAGCAGCGCGGTCAGGACCACCGTGCGGATCCGTCGGGCGCCCCGACCGGGGATCCGGGGGACGGCCTGACCGGAGATCCAGGGGACGGCTCGACCAGGCCCAGGACTGACGGCTCCAGCAGGGGAGCGGGACGGAAGCGTCTTCATGCCACGAGCATCACCCTGCGCACGCGGCGCCGTCCGGCGTCGGCCACCCGCCTGTGCACAAGTGGGCGAAAGCCCTCCCTGTGGTCGCGTTCGGCGCCTACTGCTCCCGCCGGGAGGGTCGTTCCCGCGCAGTGACGAGCCCCACGACAGGGTGCGCGACCACCCCGCGACAGGCACGCCGACTCCGACGGCGGTCGCCGTCCCCCGGACAGGGCGCGCCCCACTCCATCACGCGCACGACCACCCCACGATGCCCGCCCGCGACGCGTTGCGGCCACCCTCCACGACGCCGTCGTCCACCCCCACGACCCAGCACAGACCTGCCCCGCACAAGGAGCGCGACGTCACAACCCACCCCCGCCCCGGAGGTCCTCGCCGCGGGACCGGTCGGGTAGACTTCGACCCGCGACCGGCATGCGCTCCCGCCGGACAGGCGCGCGGCGGACCCACGGTTCACCGACAGCGTGGCTGGCAGGGAGAACGCTCGGTCGACATCGCGCGTCACAACATGTCGCGTCCGGCAGCGGTCCGGCCCCAGGGTCGGCGTCGGGCACGGCGTGGCGCCAGGGGCACCACAACGAGGGTGCCAGCCCAACCCGACCGCGGCCCGAGGTGCTACCTGGGCCGCCCAGAAATGCGTGCGGACCACCGAGTGGATCTCGGACCGCACCGAAAGGACGTGTCATGGCCGTCGTGTCCATGCGCCAGCTCCTCGAGAGCGGTGTCCACTTCGGACACCAGACCCGCCGTTGGAACCCGAAGATGAAGCGCTTCATCTTCACGGAGCGCAACGGCATCTACATCGTCGACCTCCAGCAGTCGCTGCACTTCATCGACAGCGCCTACGACTTCGTCAAGGAGACGGTCGCCCACGGCGGCTCGATCCTGTTCGTCGGCACCAAGAAGCAGGCCCAGGAGCCGGTGGCCGAGCAGGCCGCCCGCGTCGGGATGCCGTACGTGAACCACCGCTGGCTGGGCGGCATGCTCACCAACTTCACCACGGTGCACAAGCGCCTCCAGCGCCTCAAGGAGCTCGAGGAGATCGACTTCGACGACGTGGCCTCCTCGGGCCTCACGAAGAAGGAGCTCCTGGTCCTGCGCCGCGAGAAGGACAAGCTCGCGCGCACGCTCGGCGGCATCCGTGACATGGCCAAGGTCCCCTCGGCCGTGTGGATCGTCGACACGAACAAGGAGCACCTCGCGGTGGACGAGGCCCGCAAGCTGGGCATCCCCGTCGTCGCGATCCTCGACACCAACTGCGACCCCGACATGGTCGACTACGCGATCCCGGGCAACGACGACGCGATCCGCTCCGTCACGCTGCTCACCCGCGTGATCGCGGACGCCGCCGCCGAGGGCCTCATGCAGCGCCACTCGGGCGGCAAGACCGGTGCCGAGGCGACCACGGAGGCCGAGCCGCTGGCCGAGTGGGAGCGCGAGCTCCTGGCCGGCGAGACCGCCGAGGGCACCGTCGACGCCCCGGCCGCCGAGGGCACCGTCGCGGAGGCTGCCGCTGACGCGGCCGACGCCGCCGCTCCGGCGACCCCCGCCGACGTCGTCGAGGCCGCGGAGGCTGCTGAGGCCGCCGAGACCGCCGAGGGCGAGACCGAGAAGTGACCCGCCGCGCCGGCCGGGCTCGCGGAACCGGGCCCGGCCGGCGCACCGCTCCTCAGGTCGCATGACCTCCCCCGAACAACACGACTGCACGGAGGACCAGAACAATGGCGAACTACACCGCCGCTGACATCAAGGCGCTGCGCGAGCGGACCGGCGCCGGCATGCTCGACGTCAAGAAGGCCCTGGACGAGGCCGACGGCAACGCCGAGAAGGCCATCGAGATCATCCGCACCAAGGGCCTGGCCCGCGCCGCCAAGCGCGAGGGCAACGCCACGTCGGAGGGCCTCGTCGCCGTCAAGGTCGAGGACACCGCGGCCGGCCAGGTCGCGACCATGATCGAGCTCAACGCGGAGACGGACTTCGTCGTTAAGAACGAGAAGTTCATCGCGCTGGCCGACGCCGTCCTCGAGGCCACCGCCGCTGCCGGCGCCACCGACGAGGTCGCGGCCGCCGCGGCTCCCGCCGCCGAGGGCACCGTCGCCGACCTCATCGCCGCGCAGGGCGCCACCCTGGGCGAGAAGCTGGCCCTGCGCCGCGTCGCGCGCGTCGAGGGCCCCAAGGTCACGACCTACCTGCACAAGACGGCCAAGGACCTGCCGCCGTCGATCGGCGTGCTCGTCGTCACCGACGAGGCCGGTGCGGCGGTCGCCAAGGACGTCGCGCAGCACGTCGCGGCGATGGCCCCGAAGTACCTCACGCGTGAGGACGTCCCGGCGGACGTCGTCGAGAAGGAGCGCGAGATCGCTCTGGAGACCTCGAAGAACGAGGGCAAGCCGGAGGCCGCGCTGCCCAAGATCGTCGAGGGCCGCCTGAACGGCTTCTTCAAGGAGGTCGTCCTGATCGACCAGCCGCTGGCCAAGGACCCGAAGGTCACGGTGGGCAAGCACGTCGCCGCCGCGAACGGCTCCCTGACCGCGTTCGTGCGGTTCCGCGTCGGTTCCTGACGCAGCTCGGTCGGCCCGGTCCGCGCTTCGGCGCGGGCCGGGCCGACGCGTACGTGGGCCGGCCCCGTCCGACGGGACGGTCCGCACACGCCGCGCTCCGCCCGGGGCGCGGTGAGACTTCGATACTTTCGGTGCGGTGTAGAGCCCGGCGGGCTCCACCTCGCACCAGGGGTCTCGAGGTCGGCCCGGACGCCCTGCTCGCGGCGCAGAGGTGGGTTGCCCGCGAGTCGGGCAGTATTCCGGGAGGGCCAGTGTCCCGGCAGCGACGATCGAAGGGTGACGGATCAGTGAGTGACGAGGCGACCCAGGAGTACGCGGTGGACATCGAGGGCAAGCCGGCCCGGCGTGTTCTCCTCAAGCTGTCGGGCGAGGCGTTCGGCGGCGGCAGCGTGGGGCTCGACGCCGACGTGGTCCGGCGCATCGCGAAGGAGATCGGCGTCGCCGTCCGCGACGGCATCCAGGTCGCGATCGTGGTCGGCGGCGGGAACTTCTTCCGCGGCGCCGAGCTGAGCGTCGCCGGGATGGACCGCGCGCGTGCCGACTACATGGGCATGCTCGGCACGGTGATGAACTGCCTGGCCCTGCAGGACTTCCTGGAGCAGGCCGGCGTGAAGACCCGCGTGCAGACCGCCATCACGATGGGCCAGGTCGCCGAGCCGTACATCCCGCTGCGCGCGATCCGGCACATGGAGAAGGGCCGCGTCGTCATCTTCGGCGCGGGCGCCGGCATGCCGTACTTCTCCACCGACACCGTCTCCGTGCAGCGCGCGCTGGAGACGCACTGCGAGCAGGTGGTCATGGGCAAGAACGGGGTCGACGGCGTGTACGACTCCGACCCCCGCCGCAACCCCGACGCCAAGAAGCTCGACCACCTGACCTACACCGACGCCCTCGTCAACCGGCTTGGCGTCATGGACGACACGGCGCTGGCCATGTGCCGCGACAACGACGTCCAGATGCGAGTCTTCGGTATGGAGGGCGAGGGCAATGTCACCCGCGCGCTGGCCGGCGAGCCCATCGGCACGCTGATCACCGCACGCTGACGCGCGCGGTCCGCGCGGCTCCGCGCCGACCAGCACTGACCAGCACTGACCAGCCTGGACCAGCAAGCACCGACCAGCGCCGCCCGGCTCGCCGGGGAAACGCGCGATCCTTTCGATAGCCGGGCGAAGTGTCCGTAGAGTGGCCCCGGCACCACCCGTAGACGAATGAAGGAGCAGTGGTGATCGACGAGACCCTCCTCGAAGCCGAGGACAAGATGGAGAAGGCGATCGAGGTCGCCAAGGAGGACTTCGCGGGTATCCGCACCGGTCGTGCCAACGCGGGGATGTTCAGCAAGATCACCGTCGACTACTACGGCGCGCCCACGCCGCTGCAGCAGCTCGCGTCGTTCAACATCCCGGACGCGCGCACGGTGCTGGTCGCCCCGTTCGACAAGAGCTCGCTGCCCGCCGTCGAGAAGGCGCTGCGCGACTCGGACCTGGGCGTGAACCCGGCCACCGACGGCAACGTCGTGCGCGTCGTGCTGCCCGCCCTCACCGAGGAGCGCCGTCGCGACTACGTGAAGCTCGCCAAGTCGAAGGCCGAGGAGTCGCGCGTCTCGGTGCGCAACGTCCGGCGCAAGGCCAAGGAGGAGCTGGACCGCATCGTCAAGGACGGTGAGGCCGGCGAGGACGAGGTCTCCCGCGCCGAGAAGGAGCTGGACAAGCTCACCAAGAGCCACGTCGACATCATCGACCAGCTGCTCTCCAGCAAGGAGAGCGAGCTGCTCGAGGTCTGATGTCCGCACCGCCCCGAGACAGAACAGAGCGAGACAATGCGCACATCGCCGTGAGCCCCGAGTCCGCCCCGGTCCCGAAAGAGTCGCGCGCGGGCCGCAACCTGCCCGCCGCGATCCTCGTCGGCGTGGGTCTGCTCGGTCTCGTCGGCGCGTCGCTGTACTGGCGGCCGGAGCCGTTCGTCCTGTTCGCGACCGTCCTGATGTGGGCGGGGCTCTGGGAGCTGCGGCAGGCGTTCGCCCGCCGCGCGCTGCGGTTGCCGATGTTCCCGCTGTTCGTGGGGACCGCCGGCATGCTCGTCTCCGCGTACCGGGGCGGTCCGGAGGCGCTGTTCGTCGCGTTCGTGCTGACGGTGGCCGCCACGGTGGTGTGGCGGGCGCTCGACGGCTCCGGCCTCGGCGCCGTGCGCGACTCGGCCGCCGCCGTCTTCGCGGCCGCGTACCTGCCGTTCCTGGCCGGCTTCGTGGTCCTCATGCTGTCGCAGCCCGACGGCGAGATCCGCGTGGTGCTGTTCATCCTCCTGGCGGTCGCCAACGACACCGGCGGCTACATCGCTGGGGTCATGCTGGGCCGCCACCCGCTGGCGCCGACCGTGAGCCCCAAGAAGTCGTGGGAGGGCCTGGCCGGGTCGATAGTGCTGGCCACGGTCATCGGCGTGCTCGGAGCGGTGTACGGGCTGGGCGAGAGCCCACTGCTCGGCGTGGCGCTCGGCGTCATGACCGCCATCACGGCGACGATCGGCGATCTCGCCGAGTCGCTCCTCAAGCGTGACCTAGAATTGAAGGACATGGGCTCATTGCTCCCGGGGCACGGGGGCGTGCTGGACCGGCTCGACTCCTTGCTGATCACGGCGCCCTTCGTCTATCTCGTGCTCTCGGTGGTTGCCTGATGAAAACTCCCCTCGCCCAGCCGATCGTCCGGCCGTCGGACGAGACCCCCGCCATCCCGCTGCAGATGGCGCCGCGGCGCCGCGGCAAGGCGCCCAAGCACTTCGCCGACCTCACGCCGCAGGAGCGGGTGGCGTCGGTGGCCGAGGCCGGGGAGCCGGCGTTCCGGGCCAAGCAGCTCGCCACGCACTACTTCACGCACTACACGAGCGACGCCGCGCAGATGACGGACCTTCCCGCGAAGTCGCGCGAGGCCCTCGCTGCCACGATGTTCCCCGAGCTGATCCGGCCCACGCGCAGGCTGGAGGCCGACGGCGGCACGACGGTCAAGACGCTCTGGCACCTGTTCGACGACGCCAAGGTCGAGTCGGTGCTCATGCGCTACCCGCAGCGCACCACGCTGTGCGTCTCCAGCCAGGCCGGCTGCGGCATGGCCTGCCCGTTCTGCGCCACGGGCCAGCTCGGCCTGACCCGCAACCTGTCCACGGCGGAGATCCTGGAGCAGGTCCGCGCCGCGTTCCGCTCGCTGGCCGACGGCGAGATCCCCGGCGGGCCGACCCGGCTGAACAACCTGGTGTTCATGGGCATGGGCGAGCCGCTGGCCAACTACAAGGCCGTGATCGAGACGGTGCGGACGCTGGTGGCACCGCAGCCGGAGGGCTTCGGCATGTCGGCCCGCAACATCACCGTCTCTACCGTGGGTCTGGTCCCGGCCATGCAGAAGCTCACCAAGGAGGGCATCCCGGTGACGCTCGCCCTGTCGCTGCACGCGCCCGACGACGACCTGCGCTCCGAGCTGGTGCCGATCAACACGCGCTGGAGCGTGGACGAGGCGCTGGACGCCGCACGGAACTACTTCGAGGTGACCGGCCGCCGCGTCTCCATCGAGTACGCCCTGATCAAGGACATGAACGACCACGCGTGGCGCGCCGACCTCCTGGGCGAGAAGCTCAACGCGCGGGGCCGCGGCTGGGTGCACGTGAACCCGATCCCCCTCAACCCGACGCCCGGCTCCATCTGGACCGCGAGCGACCGTGAGGTGGAGGACGAGTTTGTGGCACGATTGCGCGGTCACGGAATCCCGACCACGATCCGGGACACCCGCGGGAGCGACATCGACGGGGCCTGCGGACAGCTTGCGGCGGAGGAGGACGACGAGTGAGTGGGATGTTCAACAGCGTTCCCAGGATGCGCACCGGGTACGACAAGGACGAGGTCGACGAGTTCTTCGAGCATGCGAGGCAGGCCTACGAAGGACGCACTGCTGAGCGCCTGACGAGCGCCGACATCCAGGCGTCGACCTTCGACCTGACCCGCGGCGGGTACAACACCCACGAGGTCGACGCGGCGCTCGACCGGCTCGAGGCGGCGTTCATCGCCCGGCAGCGTGCGGAGTACGCGGCGGCGCACGGGCAGCAGGCGTGGATGAACGCGCTCGCCGAGCGCGCCCGCTCGCTCTACCCCCGTCTCGGCCGGCCCGACGGCGAGAAGTTCGCCCCCGCCGACCGCGGCTCGCAGGGCTACGACAAGGACGACGTCGACGACCTGTGCGACCGGCTCATCGGCTACTTCGACCGTCAGGAGCCGCTGACTGCCGGCGACATCCGCTCGGCCACGTTCGGCCGGGCCCGCGGCCCCGAGGCGTACGACGAGGCCTCGGTGGACGCGTTCCTGAGCCGTGCGGTGGAGGTCCTGCTCGGGGTGGAGTGACCCCTCGGCAAGGATTCGGCAGGTCAGCCGGCGGCCGCAGGGTCAGACGGCGGCAGCGGGCTCCCGTTCCTCGCGCAGCAGCACCTCGTGCCGGGTCGCCGTCAGAAAGCTGCGGATCGCGTCCCGGCTCTTGGTGAGGCAGTCGATGCGTGCCTGCACGCCCACCAGCTCCGTCGCGAGCTGTTCCGCGACCTCGCGCGGGCAGGTGGGCTCGGCGCGTGCGGCGGCGTCCTCGGTGTCGAGGAGGATCTTGACCAGCCGGGTCGGGATGCCCGCCTGGACCAGGCCCGCCACGCGCGACACCCGCTCGACGTGCGCCTCGGTGTACGTGCGGTAGCCGTTGGGCGCGCGGTCCGCCTCGAGCAGGTCCTGCTGCTCGTAGTACCGGATGAGCCGGGTGTTCACACCCGTGCGCTCGGCGAGCTCACCGATCCGCATGGCACACCTCCGAACCGGGTCCCGGGCGGGACCTTGACATTGACATCAGTGTCAAACTTTAGCGTGGTCGGCATGGAGACAACAGCCACTGAACCAGCCGCCCGAGTGGTCCCCGACCCGCCCTCGGCCGACCTTCCCATCGCCCACCCCGCCGCCGTCCTGCCCTGGCCCTCGCTGCTCGTGCTCGGCGCCGGGACGCTCTTCATGGTCACCGCGGAGATGCTGCCCACCGCGGTGCTCGAACCGATGAGCACCGGCCTCGGCGTCGCCGAGTCGAGCACCGGCCTGCTCGTCTCGATGTGGGCGGGCGTCGTGGTGGTGCTGAGCTTCCCGCTCGTCCGCCTGACGCGGCGGTGGGACCGGCGCGCCGTCATCGCCGGCGGGCTCGCCGTCCTCGCGGTCTCGTCGGCGCTCACGGCCCTCGCCCCGACGTTCCAGGTCGCCGTCGGCGCCCGGGTCCTCGGCGCCGCCGCCGTCGGCCTGCTGTGGGCGACGACGAACGCGCACGTCGCCGACCTGGTCCCCGACCGCCTGCTCGGCCGTGCGATCGCCGTGGTGCTGGGCGGGGCCACCCTCGGGATGGTGGTCGGCACACCGCTGGCCCGCCTCGTGGCCGACGCCGCCGGCTGGCGGGCCGCCTTCTGGGCCCTCGCCGCCCTGGCGCTGCTGAGCGCGGCCGCGGTCCGGCTGGTCGTCGCCCGCGCGGCCGGGTCCGACAGCGCGCCCGCGGAAGCGGCGGGCCGTGATGGAGCGGCGGCGGCCGCCGCCGTGCCCGGTACCGGAGGCGCCGCCGCCGGGCGGAGCATGCCACGCCTGCTCGCGGTGACCGCGCTCGTCGCCCTGGTCCTCGTCGGCCACTACGGCGCCTACACGTACATCACGCGCCTGGTGGAGGCGCCCGCGCAGGCCCTGCCGGGCGGGATGAGCACCCTGCTGCTCGTGTTCGGGCTGGCCTCGGCCGTCGGGGTAGCGCTGGCCGGCCGGCTCGGCGACCGCAGCGGCCCCGCCCTCGTGGTGAGCGTGGCCGCGACGGCACTCACCGTCCTGGGCCTCGGCGTCGTCGACGTCGCTCCGGCGGTCGGGATCGCCGTGGTCGCGGCCTGGGGCGTCGTGTCGGGCGGCATGCCACCCTTCGCGCAGACCCTGATCCTGCGGCTGGCCGGACCCGCGCGGCGCTCGTTCGCCGGCGCGCTGATCCCCGTGCTGTTCAACGGCGGTATCGCCGTCGGGGCCGCGCTGGCGTCCGCCGTCGTGGCACGGTCGGGGGTCTCCGCTCTGCCGCTGCTGGCGGCCGTGGTCGTCGGCGCGGCGGCGGCAGGCCTGGCCCTGACGCTCCGGCGCGGGTGACCGGGCGGGCGTGACCGGGCGCGTGACCGAGCAGGCTCGACGAGCGGGCGTGACGAGCGCGCGTGACGAGCGCGCGGGACCGGGCGTACGTGACCCTGCGCGCCAGACCCGGCGTAAAAGACGCAGCGACCCGACGTGTCGGGCGTGCAGACCGCCAAGGCGGCCCGCACGCCCGACACGGGGAAAGAGCGGTCAGCAGGCCGGCGCCACCGGCTCGTCCGAACCCGTGTTGACGTAGGCGTCCGCCACCCAGTTGTTCCGCCCGATCCGGTCCCAGATGTTGCTGGTGCCGTAGGTCCCGGTCACGGTGGTACCCGTGGCCGTGCACTCGATCACGACGTTCGCGTAGTTGCCCGCGAGCCCCACGGCGGCGGTGTTGGTCCCGGGCCCCGAGCGGACCGTGAGCGGCCCGCCGCTCGTCCGGACGATGCCCCGGGGGCCGGTCCCCGTCCACAGGTAGGTGACGTCGGTCCAGGCGTTGTCGGTCAGCCCGACGCCGTCCCAGAACGTGCCGTCCGCGAGGTCGATCCCCGCCGGGTTGAGCACCCGGCGGCCGAACCCGTCCAGCCCGCCGTTGTAGCCGTCCTGGTAGGCGGCCTGCGCCTCCGGCTTGCCCTGCGGCAGGTCGGTCCAGGACTGGCGGGTCCCCGCGGGGTTCCAGTAGTCGTCGGTGGTGTTCCACGGGCCGACGTCCCACACGGGCGCGTACGCGCAGCGGCCGGTGCTCGGGGCGCAGACCCGCACCGAGTAGCTGCCCGAGTTGTTCGCCGACAGCCCGCGCCGCGACGGCAGGGCGACGAAGTGGTCGCGCGTCGTGATGACGTGCCCGTTCGCCGTGGTCCCGCCCACCAGGCCCTCGCGGGTCGCGTAGATGCGGTAGGTCCGCTCACCCGCGAGCGGCTGGGCCTCCGCCTCCTGGAGCGACCGGGACCGGGGCGCCTGCGGCGTGAGCGTCACCTCCCGCACGGCCGGGCCGGCGGCGCTGTCGCCGAGCAGCGTCACGCGCGCCTGGACCGTCGTGGCCGACGCCGGGAGCGGCGAGCCGGCCGGGACCCACTCGGTCCAGGAGTCTGGGCCCTGGCCGGCGAGCCGCCCGCGGACGTCGACGAGCACGGACGTACCGGCGGGGGTCACCGCATCGACGTCGGCGCGGACGACGCCCGCGGCCGCGTCGAGGACCACCGGCTCGGCCACGAGCTGACCGGACGCCTCCTCGGGTGCGGGGGAGGGGACACCGCCGTCGGCGCTGGTGGAGGGGCCACCGCGGTCGGCGCGGGTGGACGAGCCGAGGCCGCCCGCCGCGCCGCCGTCGAGCCGGAGGGTGCCCGCTGCGTGGCGCACGCCGACGTCGTCGCTGGTGAGGGTGTCGAGGTCGAGCGACCACGCGCCGGCGGCCGACGCCGGTGCGACCTCCGGTCGGGGTGCGTTCGCGACCGCGGCGTTCGCCGCGAACCCGGAGGTGAGGAGTGCGGTGGTGGTAGCCGCCAGGAGCGCGGCACGGTGTCGTGTCTTGCGTCCGTGAGTCAACATGTCGTGAACCTACGGTCATGTCACCTTCACCGCCATGGTGAGAACTACCCCGCACGCCGGACAGCTCCGCCGTGGCGCCCGGCGTGCCTCCGGCCGGCGAAGGACGCCCCGTTCGGCGGAACGCGGCCGCCCGCGGCGCGGCATGGTGCATGATCGGGGAAGGCATCCGGCGGCGGTGCCGCGCAGCGACGAGCAAGGAGAACCACGTGTCCGAGTTCCTGGCCGACCAGCCCGGCAAGTACGACCTCGACGGCGACGGCATCACGGACGTCGAGCTCCTCGACACCGACGGCGACGGCGCGGTGGACGCCCAGTTCGAGGACTACGACGCCGACGGCGTGGCCGACGTCGAGCTGCACGACACCGACGGCGACGGGCGGCCCGACGTCGTCGTGGAGACCGCCGGCGGGACGCGGACGATCTCCGTGGACACGGACGGCGACGGCGAGGACGACGCCGTCGACTCGTTCCCCGCCTGAGCCGGGCCGGCCCTCGTTCCCCTGAGCCGGGCCGGCCCGCGCCCGAGCCCTATGCCCGCGCCGGCTTCGGCACCCGCGGGCCGTAGACCAGCCGGCGCAGCGCCACCTCGGCCGGCCCGCGGCGGCCCGTGCGCTCCTGCCAGACGGCGAACGCCACGGTGGCCGCCCAGACGGCGACGGCGTACAGCAGCATGCTCCACGAGCTGAGGTGCTGGCCGAGCCCGAGCCCCCAGGCGGCCAGGACCGGCGCGCACAGCACCGACTGCAGCAGGTAGGAGGTCAGCGACCGCTTGCCGACCGCCTGCACCGCGCCGGCGAACGGCCCGTCCGTGGTGAACAGGTTGGTCGACGGGGCGCCGGTGCGGCGCAGCGCTACCCGGTGGCCCAGCAGGGCGAACAGTGCGACGTAGCCGAGGCCGCCGAAGAAGCCGGTCAGGATCTGCACGGGGTAGAACACCCAGGCGGCGTGGTCGGGCACGGCGATGGCGCCGACGTGGTCGAGCGCGGACGGCAGCGGGCCCAGCCAGCCGATCGTGATGCCGACCACCGCCACCCGGCGCAGCAGCGGCAGGTGCTCGCCCGGGTTCTCCAGGATGCGGCGGCGCCCGGCCCAGAACGCCAGCAGGAGCATCATCGGGACCACGAGCATGAGCACGCCCTGCGCGACCGTGCCGAGCGTCCAGAACGCCAGCCGCTCGCCGATGGAGGCGAGGTACGACGTCGTCGACATCGCGGCGTCCGACGGGGCGAAGCCGGCGGCGATCGCCTGGGCCTCTGGCGAGTCCGCCGGGAGCTGCGCGGTGAAGACCGCGCCGATCACGGCGAACACCGTGGCGACCGTCAGCGCGCCGCCGAGCACCCAGGTCCACACGATGAGCGTGCGGTCCTTGGCCTCGAAGAAGAGCCACACCATGAGCAGGCCGGCCAGGCCGTACGCGCCGAGCACGTCGCCCATCCAGAGCAGCGCCGCGTGCACGAACCCGAACACGAGCAGCAGGACGTTGCGCTTCTGCAGGAGCCGCCGGGCGGCGGCCTCCGCGGTTCCCGAGGACACCTGGCGGTTGTAGAGCTGCATCATCCCGTAGCCGAACAGGAACGCGAACATGGGGTAGGTCCGCAGGTCCACAAGGACGATGATCAGGAAGTCGGCCACCTTGTCGACCGTCGTCCCGTCGACCGGGTGCGAGGAGCTGGGGCTTATCTCGCGACCCCACAGGTAGAAGGGCGTGTTCGCGATCGCGATCAGCAGGAGCATGAAGCCGCGGGCGAGGTCGGGCGCCGGTGAGCGCTCGGCGGCCTGGACGGGTCCCCTGGTGAGGGCTGTGGTCGGCATGGGTACATCTCAGCAGGTCGGGCCTGCGGCCGCGAGCAAAGCGCCGCCATGGGGAGACCTATACATACCGGACGGAACACCCGTTCTGGTAGTTTCGTCGCACCATGAACAGGAGGCACCAGTGAGCACGGACGGACTGCCGGAGCAGGCACAGGCGGCGCAGGGCACCGCGACAGGGGAGGCGGCGCCCGGGGCGACGCCGCAGGCGGCGGCCGTCGTCGAGCGCGACGCGAGCCCGGAGCAGGTCGTGAGCCCGGTACAGGACGAGAAGCCGGCGCAGGACGAGGAGCCGGAGCGCGCGGAGAACCTTGAGACGCGCACGGCGGCCCGGCTGCACGAGCTGGTGGTGTCAGGTGCGGACAAGCTGCCCGGCGAGGCGGGCAGCACGGTGTCGCGGCTGGCCGTCGCGCTGCTGTCGTTCGGCAGCCAGGCCTCCGCCAAGGGCCAGGACAAGTCGACCTCCACGCTCGTGGGCGAGGCCGTCGGCCTCTTCCACAGCCTCGACGACGACGACCCGGGCAAGCAGCGGGCCGCCCTGGAGCACGCGCTGGAGACGTTCACGACGTCGGCGATCGGCGGCAAGGAGCGCGGTCAGGTGCTCGAGGTCGCCGAGGAGGCGATGAGCCTGTGGGCCAAGCTGCGCGGGACGTCGTCCGACCTCGCCAAGTCCGACGCCGCCGCGTCGCTGCGCTCGCTCACGGGCGTGCTGCGCAAGGAGGGCCGCGACGACGAGGCCGACGAGGCCGAGAACGAGGCCAAGCGCCTGGAGGCGTGAGCTCCTGAGCCCGTCCGCCTGCCGAGGGCGGGCGGGCTCGACAGTGCGACCGGACCGCGACCGGACCGCGACCGGACAGGGCGGCGCGGGCTGACAGGATGGGCCCATGCGAAGCGTCACCCTTCTGGGCTCCACCGGTTCCATCGGCACGCAGGCCATCGACGTCATCGGGCGCAACCCCGACCGCTTCCGCGTGGACGCGCTGTCCGCAGGCGGGGCGGACCTGCCGCTGCTCGCCCGGCAGGCGACCACGCTCGGCGTCCGCGCCGTCGCCGTGGCCGACGGCGCGGCGCGGCCCGCGCTGACCACCCTGCTCCGCGAGGCGGGGGCCGACGGCGTCGAGGTGCTCGCCGGACCCGACGCCGCGACCGAGCTGGCCGGCCGGGGGAGCGAGGTGGTGCTCAACGGCATCACCGGATCGGTGGGCCTGCGCCCCACCCTCGCGGCGCTGGAGGCGGGCTCCACGCTGGCGCTCGCCAACAAGGAGTCGCTGGTGGTGGGCGGCGCCCTGGTCAAGGCGGCCGTGCGGCGCGAGGGCCAGATCGTCCCCGTGGACTCCGAGCACTCGGCCATCGCGCAGGCGCTGCGCTCCGGCGCGCCGTCCGAGGTCCGCAAGCTGGTGGTGACCGCGAGCGGCGGGCCGTTCCGGGGGCGTACCCGGGACGAGCTCCGCGACGTGACACCGGCCCAGGCGCTGCGGCACCCCAACTTCTCGATGGGGCGCGTGATCACCACGAACTCCGCGACCCTGGTGAACAAGGGGCTGGAGGTCATCGAAGCGCACCTGCTCTTCGACGTGCCGTTCAGCGCCATCGACGTCGTGGTGCACCCCCAGCAGATGATCCACTCGATGGTCGAGTTCGCCGACGGCTCCACCATCGCGCAGGCCGGCCCGCCGCGGATGCTCGTGCCGATCGCGCTCGGCCTGTCCTGGCCGGACCGCTTGCCGGACGTCGACGTCGGCATCGACTGGACGCAGGCCGCCACCTGGGAGTTCGCACCCCTCGACGACGACGCCTTCCCCGCCGTCCGCCTGGCCCGTCAGGTGGGCGAGGCCGGCGGCACGTACCCGGCGGTCTACAACGCGGCGAACGAGGTGTGCGTGGACGCGTTCCACGACGGCAGCATCGGGTTCCTCGACATCGTCGACACCGTGTCGGCCGTCGTGGAGGCGCACGCCGACGGGGAGGCAGGCGACGCGGCGTCGGTCGAGGGTGTGCTGGAGGCCGACGCCTGGGCCCGCGCCCGGGCAGCGGAGATCCTCAAGACCGCCTGACCGGCTTGATCCTCGGTCTCGAAAGGGAGTCGCTCAGCGCGGGGTGCCTCAGCGGCGTACCGAGCGGGCGGCGAAGCCGTGGTCGACGGGCCCGTGGCCGTGCCACGGGCCGCCTGCTGTGCCGGTGCCGCCGATCACCAGGGCGTCCGCCGCGCGGAGCGTCTCGGTCAGGTAGTCCTTGGCGGCGCGGACGGCGGGTTCCCACCCGTCGTGCAGGGGCCGCAGGACGGCGCACGCCGAGCTGAGCGTGCAGCCGGTGCCGTGGGTGTTCCGGGTGGGAATCCGAGGGGCGGCCAGGGCGACGACGCCGTCCGGCACCATGGCCGTGCCCGTGACCGACCGGAGTTCCGGCCCGGCAGTCGTACCGGTGGCCGTCCCGGCTCGCGCACCGGTGACCGCGCCGGGTTCCGGCCCGAGGCCCGGGCCCGCGAGGTGGTCGACCGACTCGGCCGACCCCAGGTGCCCGCCCTTGACCAGCACGAACCGCGCACCGAGGGACCGCAGCGCGCGGGCCTGGTCGGCCGCCTCGCCGTCGTCCCGTGCAAGCTCCGTGCCGAGCAGGACGGCGGCCTCGGGCAGGTTCGGCGTGACGAGGTCGGCCAGCGGCACCAGCTCGTCGCGCAGCACCGCCTCGGCGTCGGGCGCGAGGAGACGGTCGCCCGAGGTCGCGACCATCACCGGGTCCAGCACCACGAACGGCGCGCGCCCGGCGGACCGCAGCTCGCGCAGGGCGGCCGCTATCGCGCGGGCGATCTCGGCGTCCGTCGTCATGCCGATCTTCACGGCGTCCACCGCGACGTCGGCGAACAGCGTCTCGAGCTGCGCGGTCACCATGTCGGCGGGCACCGGCAGCACGCGCGTCACGCCGGTCGTCGACTGCGCGGTCAGGCCGGTGAGCACCGCGCACCCGTAGCCGCCGAGCGCGGCGAAGGTCTTCAGGTCGGCCTGGATGCCCGCACCGCCGGACGGGTCCGAGCCGGCGATCGTCAGCGCGACTACCGGGTGGCCGCTCGGGCGGACACCGCTCACGAGGCCGGTCCTGCCGTCACGCCGGACCGCATACCGGCGTGGTCACCACGCGTGCGGCCGCCCGCCCGTACCGCGTCCCAGGCACGTGCGATCTCCCGCGCGGACGCCGCCGGGTCCGGCCTGCCGCACACCGCGGAGACGACGGCGCTGCCGACCGCGCCGGCGTCGTGCACGGCCGGGACGTCGGCGGCGCGCAGCCCGCCGATCGCCACGCACGGCAGGGGCGTCGCAGCCGCGACGACGGCGAGCCGCGCGAAGCCGATCGCCGGGCGCGCGTCGGTCTTGGACAGGGTGGGCCGCACCGGCCCGACGCCGAGCAGGTCGACCGTGCCCGGCGGGAGGTCGGCCGTCGCGCGCGCCTCCTCGGGCGTGCTCACGCTGAGCCCGAGGTGCCGTCCCGGGCCGAGCAGCCGCCGCGCGGAGACGGGGTCCAGGTCGTTCTGGCCCACGTGGGCGCCGTCGGCGTCGATGACGAGCGCCACGTCCACCCGGTCGTTGACGACGAGCGGCACCCCGAGCGGGCGCAGCAGGGTGACCAGGGCGTGCCCGAGGTCCACCAGCTCGCGTGTGGTCGCCCCCGGGTCGCGGAGCTGGACGGCGGTCACGCCGCCGGCGACCGCGGCGTCGACGGTCGCGACGACGCCCGCCGGGCCGCCGCACTGCGCGGTGTCGGTGACGAGGTAGACGGACGGGTCGAGGCGGGGCCGGGCGTTCATGCGTCGGCCCGCGCGGACTCGTGCGCGCCGTCGCCGGCCACCTCGGCAGCGGCCCTGTCCGAGACCTCGCCAGCGGCAAGCCCGGCAGTCCCGGCGCCCTCGCCAGCGGCCGACTCGACGGTGACACCACCGCCGTACCCCACCGCGTCCGGGTCGACGTCGAAGACCCGGTCGATCAGCTCCACGGCGAAGCTGCCCGGCGCGGGCGAGTTCGTGAGGTCGGCGGCGACGCAGAGCCACGCCGTCGCGGCGGTGGCGGCGAGCAGGCGGTCCTCGGTCACGGCCGCACAGGCCGCCACCAGGGCGCCGAGCGCGCAGCCGACCCCGGTGACCCGCGTCATCAGCGACGTGCCCGCCTGGACGCGGACCACCCGTTCGCCGTCGGTCACCAGGTCGGTCGCGCCGCTGACGGCGATCACCGCGCCGGACGACCGGGCGAGGCCGAGCGCGACGCCCCGTACGCCGTCCGGCGTGTCGAGGGAGTCCACGCCGCGGCCGCCGGCGCCGCCGGCGAGGGCCTGGATCTCGGAGGCGTTGCCGCGCACGACGGCGGGGCCGCGCGCCAGGAGCTCGGCGGCGAGCCGGGTGCGCAGCGGTAGCGCGCCGATGGCTACCGGGTCGAGCACCCACGGCACGCCCGCCGCGGTGGCGCCGTCGACGGCGGCCCGCATGCCGTCGGCCTGGCCGCCCTCGACCGTGCCGAGGTTGATCAGGAGGCCGCCCGCTGCGCCCGCCATGACGGGCGCCTCCTCGGGGTCGGCGACCATGGCGGGCGCCGCACCCGCCGCGAGCAGCAGGTTCGCGGTGAAGTTGGTGACCACGACGTTGGTCACGCAGTGCACAAGGGGTGAGGTGCTGCGCACCGCTGTGACGACCGACGCGACGGCGTCGGGCAAGGCTGAACCCATGAGGCGTTCCCTTCGCTAGCACTACCTAGATCAGGTTCCACGGGTACGTCTCAGCCGGGCCATCGCCCGGCGCCCCGCGCCAATGGGCACCACCATAGGCCGACGGCGGCGGTGTTCGAAACCGTCTCCGGGCGGCCGTCAGGCTCCTCGTGGGCCGGGCTGGGCCGGCTCCGCCCCGCACTGCAGCCCGTCCACGAGCAGGTCGACCATGCGCCGGCCGTGCTCCGGCTCCTCGTCGTCCATGGGCAGGGACAGCTTGGACACGGCGTACAGGAGGTCCTTGGGGCTGGCGACGGCGCGGATCTCACCGGCGTCGACCGCCGCGTCGAGCAGCGCACCGACGGCGGGGCCGAGCCGCCCGATGAAGTAGCCCGGCAGGGCGTCGAACGCCGGGTCGCCCGAGTGCAGGGCCGAGGCGAGCCCGCGCTTGGTGACGAGGAACTCGGTGTACCGCTGCAGCCACTTCTCCAGGGCCACCACCGGCTCGTGCTTCCCCGCCAGGACGGGGGCTGCGTCGGCGCAGGCGTCCACCTCGTTCTGGAACACGGCCTTGACCAGGTCGGAGCGCTTGGGGAAGTGCCGGTACAGGGTGCCGACGCCGACGCCGGCCAGGTCGGCGATCTCCTTCGCGGGAGCGTCGACGCCCGACGTGCCGAAGGTGGCCTTCGCGGCGTCGAGCAGCGCGTCGATGTTGCGCTGCGCGTCGGCGCGCAGCGGGCGCTGCGCTGTGTTCTGGGTCACGTCACTCCATCCCTTGCTATCCGGAACGGCTTTCCATATAGTTCTGGAAGAGCGTTCCGCTTAGTTCCAGAGTACGGCATAGCGCGGGCGCCGACCAGACCTCGACCCCAGGAGGAGCCATGCAGTACCGCACACTCGGTAGGACCGGGATCAGGGTCAGCCCCTACGCGCTGGGCGCGATGATGTTCGGCGCGATCGGCAACCCCGACCACGAGGAATCGATCAAGATCATCCACAAGGCCCTCGACGCGGGCATCAACTTCATCGACACGGCCGACGCCTACTCGCACGGTGAGTCCGAGGAGATCGTGGGCAAGGCGCTCAAGGGGCGGCGCGACGATGTCGTGCTGGCCACCAAGGTCAACCTGCCCATGGGCGACGACCCCAACCGGCGCGGGAACTCCCGCCGCTGGATCATCGCGGAGGTCGAGAACTCGCTGCGCCGCCTGGGCACCGACTACATCGACCTGTACCAGGTCCACCGGCCCGACCCGGACACGGACGTCGAGGACACGCTCGCCGCCCTGACCTACCTGATCAACTCGGGCAAGGTGCGGGCCATCGGATCGTCCTCGACGCCCGCCGTCGACATCGTCCAGGCGCAGTGGGTCGCCGAGCGGCGCGGTCTGGAGCGCTTCCGTACCGAGCAGCCCCCGTACTCGATCCTGAACCGCGGGATCGAGCGCGACGTGCTGCCGGCCGTCCAGCAGTACGGCATGGGCGCCCTGGTGTGGAGCCCGCTGGCCGGCGGGCTGCTCACGGGCCGGTACCGCAAGGGCCAGGACGCCGACACCCACCGGGCGCGGTACGGCTTCGAGCACCTGCGCGACGAGCGCCGCCTCGACGTGGTCGAGCAGCTCATCCCCGTCGCCCAGGACGCGGGGATGCCGCTGAACCACCTCGCCATGGCGTTCGCCATCGCCCACCCGGGCGTCACCTCCGCGATCATCGGCCCGCGCACCATGGAGCACCTCGACAGCGCGCTCGCCGGCGCCGAGGTGACCCTGACCGACGACGTCCTCGACCGGATCGACGCCATCGTGCCGCCCGGCACCGACGTCGGCCGCCTCGACATGGCCTACGACCCGCCCGCGATCTACCAGGCGGCGCTGCGCCGTCGGCCCGCGGACGAGCGCGCGGCGGCGTGACCGCGCTGCCCCACACCAGGCGCGCCGACCGCGCCGCGTCGCACCAGGCGCCCTGACGGCGCCGCCTCGCACCAGGCGCCCTGACGGCGCCGCCTCGCACCACCCAGACGGACAAGGACCTGTCATGACACACAAGCAGCAGCCCATCGGAACCGGGTTCACCGCGGCCTCCACGGTCGACGACGTGCTCGCGGGCATCGACCTGACCGGCAAGAACGTCGTCATCACCGCCGGCCACTCCGGGCTCGGCCTCGTGGCGACGCGTGCGCTGAGCCGGGCCGGCGCGTCGGTGACCGTCGGCTCGCGGGACACCGAGCGAGCGGCGGCGGCGGTCGCCGGGATCGAGCGGGTGGAGGTCGCCCAGCTCGACCTCATGGACCCGGCGTCGATCGACGCCTTCGTCGCGAGCTACCTCGCGACCGGCCGTCCGCTGCACATCCTGATCAACAACGCCGGCTACCCGGCGCCCGCCGAGATCGTGCGCGACGCGCGCGGCTACGAGGCCCAGTTCTCGACCAACCACCTCGGCCACTTCCAGCTCACCCTCGGCCTGCACCCCGCGCTGCGGGCGGCCGGCGGCGCCCGGGTGGTGTGCACGACGTCGGGGGCCCAGCGGATGTCGGACATCCTGTGGGACGACCCGAACTTCACCCACGGCGGCTACGACCCCGGCCTCGCCTACGCCCAGTCGAAGACGGCGAACGTGCTGTTCGCGGTCGAGCTGGACCGGCGGTGGGCCGACGAGAAGATCCGCGCGTTCGCCGCCCACCCCGGCGTCATCGCCACCACGTCGTTCAACAGCTCGGTGGGCGTGGAGTCGCAGCGCGCCCAGGGGCTGATCGACGAGGCGGGCCTGCCGATCATCGACCCGGAGAACGGGAAGAAGACCGAGGCGCAGGGGGCCGCCACCATCGTGTTCGGCGCCACCAGCCCGCTGCTCGACGGCCTCGGCGGCGTCTACCTGCACAACAGCGACATCTCGCAGCTCAACGACGACGACGTGCCCCTCACCGCGGACTCGGTCCCGGGGGACGTGGTGTCGCACTCGATCGACCCGGAGTCGGCGCAGCGGCTGTGGGAGCTGAGCGAGCGGCTGCTCCAGGCGTAGGGGGCGGCGGGTCGGGGCGTGCGGGTTGCCCGGGTGACCCGCACGCCCCGACCCGTGGGGTCAGTGCCTACGGGTCCAGTTGAAGACGGTCCACCCCGTCACCAGGGCACCCACGGTGACCAGAGCCGTGGCGGCGACCGCCTGGACGCCGTTGATCAGCGTGGCGTCCATGGCCACCTGGACGGTGCCGATCAGGGCGTAGACGCCGGCGAACACCGTGATGGCCGACAGCGTGCCGTCCATCAGCCGGCGCCGGGAGCGCTCGCGTTTCACCTCGGCCGCGCGCTCCCGGTCGCCGTGCAGGCGTTCGAGGGCGGCGAGCCGGGCGGCGATGGGCTCCTGGAGCAGCTCGCGCAGCCGCTCAGTGACCACGGCGGCCTGCTGCTCGAAGTGCGAGGCCTGCAGGAGCTGGTTCAGCATCCGCGACTCCAGCGCCGAGGCGAGGAACGTGGGCGAGGTGATGGTGGTCAGCGTGGTGCGGACCTCCGAGGCGAACTCGTGCAGGCGGAGCTGCTCGCGCGTGAGCCGCTCCTTGCGGTCGGCGAGGTCGTCGCCGTTGCTCACGTCGTGGTCGGCGAGCAGCGTCGCGACGATCCGCAGGTGGTCGGCGAGGGTGGCGTTCCAGGCGCTGAACATGCCGTTGAGGCTGGCCACGAACTCGGCGAGCGAGCCGTACTGGGAGATCTTGAAGTGCGCGGTGCCGACCAGCGCGACGGTGGTGGAGTTGGTGGCCACCGCCACGACGTCGCCCAGGTGCCGCACGCCCTCCAGCAGCACCGGGTTGCGCTGGCGCAGGGTCCAGTCGCACAGCGTCGCCGTGCCGTACGAGACCGGGTGCAGCAGCACCTGGGAGCCGAACGCGGCCAGCAGCTCGTCCCCCATGGTGACCGGCGTGCGCCGCTCCGCGGGCGCGGCGGGCCCGCGCCCCCTGCTCGCCTCGTAGACCGTGGTGACCACGTGGGCGCGGCCCTGGGCGATCTCCGTGCCCTGCCGGACCAGGTCGGCCGTCGCGCGCTGGAGCAGGTCGGCGAGGTCGAAGAGCCGCTCGGGCGGCAGCGCGCCACCCGGGTCGACGTCGACGGGCGTGCCGTCGGGCGCTATCCACCGCACCCGGATGTCGGCGTGCAGGTTGGACAGGCGGAACCGGGCGTCGCGCACCTGCTGGGGCGACTGGTCCCGCGCCGAGTAGCGGAACCGCACGTAGTGGTTGCCGAACTCGGTGAGCCGCACGTCGCAGGACAGCTCCTCGATGAACGTCCCGTCGGGCTGCTCCAGGCGCACGTTCGGCATGGACAGCGACACCCCGCCGTACGGGCGCGCCGCCCGGTCGACGCTGGCCCAGACGTCGTCCATCTTGAGGCGCCCGCGCACCGCGAAGGCCTCGACGCCGAGCAGCTCCGGGCGCTCGTCGCGGTGGGCGAGGCGCCGGATGGCAGCCACCGCCGCGGCCGGGCTGACGTCGCGCAGCCCGAACGGGTAGACGTAGATCGTCCTGACCCGGTCGAGCGTGAGCCAGGTCGCGTCGAGGTTGCGGTGCAGCTCGGCCAGGTGCATCCGGTAGGAGCGCAGCTCGCTGGCCAGGATGTAGTTGAGGTGCCGGTCCGTCTCCGCCGCGCGCAGGCCTTCGAGCGCCGGCTCGAGCCGCGCCGGGTCGCCGGCCATTGCATCGGAGGCGGCCAGCGCGGCCTCGGCCAGCGCGCGGAAGTACCGGATGCGGGTCACGGCCTGCGGCACAAGCACGCGGCGGAACGGGGAGGTCGGGTCGGGGATGGCGCGCGCGGCCTGGAGCAGCTCGGCGCACCGCTCGCCGGCCAGGCGCGCGGCGTCGGCGAGGCGGGACAGGTCGCCCGCGCTGCGGGCGGCCGAGGTGTGCATCTGGGTGATGAGCGTGCGCAGCAGCACGGCGACGGCGTCGCCCTCGGCCCGGCAGACGTCGTCGGGGGCGCTGTCGCGGCACGTGGCCCAGGCCTCGACGAAGGCGCGCAGCGGCACGATGATGCGGCCGTGCCGGAACGTGTACTGCAGCGCGTCGCCGGCCTGCGACCACAGGTACACGCCGAGCAGGGCGGCCGCGCGCGGCTGTCCGGCGACGGCCTTAAGCGCGGCGGCGGTCTGCGGGCCGCGCGGGTCGCCGGGTACGGGGTGGCGGCGGTTGGGCGCCTCGCCGTCGTCGCCCATGTTCCAGCGGGAGGCCGCCCAGATCGCGTTGACGTCCACGCCGATCTCGCGGAGCTGCCTGGCGACTCCGGAGTTGCCGTCCACGCCGGGCCAGGCCTCGGTCTGGAACAGCGAGGTGAGGCTCTCCGCGAGGAACGCGGGGCCGTGCGCGTGCAGCTCCCGGAACGCCGGGACGGACGAAACAGACATGTCGCCAGGTTAATGATCAGTAACCGATGTTTCAACGAATCACCAACGACCCAGCTCCCGCGTGAAGGTCGGGTGCGGGGGCGCGGGAGGGCCCGCGTCGCCTTCCGGGGTGTCGGAGGGGTGCCGTAGTCTCGGTCCGTGAGCATCGTTCCGCACATCGTTGGTGTGCTCGTCCTCCTGGTGGGCGTCCTCGTCTCCGTCGGTCTGCACGAGCTCGGGCACATGGTCCCCGCCAAGCGGTTCGGGGTGCGCGTGAGCCAGTACATGGTGGGCTTCGGCCCGACCGTCTGGTCGCGGACCAGGGGTGAGACCGAGTACGGCATCAAGGCGATCCCGCTGGGCGGGTTCGTGCGCCTCGTCGGCATGATGCCGCCGGCCCCGCCGGGCACCCGGCGCGGCACCGGCTTCTGGAACGAGCTCGTCGCCGACGCGCGCGATGCCTCCGTCGCCGAGGTGCGCCCGGGCGAGGAGCACCGCGCCTTCTACAACCTGTCGGCGCCCAAGAAGCTCATCGTGATGTTCGGCGGGCCGTTCATGAACCTCGTGATCGCCACGGTCCTCATGGGCATCATCCTGGTCGGCTACGGCCTGCCCGCCGTCTCCACCACCGTCGCCCAGCTCTCCGAGTGCGTGCCCGCCTCGGTCACCTCCACGGCGACCGGGGCCGACTGCGAGGGGCAGCCGCCTGCCCCCGCCGCGGCGGCCGGCCTGGAGCCGGGCGACGAGGTCGTCGCCTTCGGCGGTACCGAGGTGACCGGCTGGCAGCAGCTCGTCGGCCTGATCAACGAGTCCGCCGGGCGCGAGTCCGAGGTGGTGGTGCTGCGCGACGGCGAACGCGTCACGCTCGAGGTCACGCCCGCCGTCACCGAGCGTCCGGTCGTGGACGAGCAGGGCGCCGCGATCCTCGGGGCCGACGGCGAGCCGCTCGTCGAGCAGGGCGGTTTCGTCGGCTTCTCGCCGCTCCAGGTCCGCGAGCAGCAGCCGCTGTCCCGCGTCCTGCCCGAGGTGGCCAACATGACGTGGCAGACGGCGACCATGGTCGCGACGCTCCCCGTCCGCGTGGCCGACGCCGCCACCCAGGCCTTCACCGCGGAAGAGCGCTCGCAGGACTCCGTGCAGTCCGTGGTGGGCGTCGCCCGGATCAGCGGCGAGATCATGGCGCTGGACGAGGCGATCCTCGACCGGGTGATGATCTACCTGAGCCTGCTCGCGAGCCTCAACATCGCCCTGTTCGTCTTCAACATGATCCCGCTCCTGCCGCTCGACGGCGGGCACATGGTCAACGCCCTCTACGAGGGCGGCAAGCGCACGCTCGCCCGGATCCGCGGGGCGGCGGTGCTGCCCGGCCCGGCCGACGTCGCGCGCATGACGCCGGTGGCCTACGTGGTCTTCCTGATCCTGCTCGGTGTGGGCGGCATCCTCATCGTGGCGGACCTGGTGGATCCGGTGCGGATCACGTGACGCCGCACACGATGTGCGGTTTGCCCCTTCCGAAGAGTGGATACTGAACCCGTGAGCGCAATCAGCCTCGGCATGCCCGCAGCACCTCCTCCGGTTCTGGCCCCCCGTCGCAAGACCCGCAAGATCCGGGTCGGCAAGGTGGAGGTCGGCGGTGACGCACCCATCAGCGTGCAGTCCATGACCACAACGCCCACCACCGACATCAACGCGACCCTCCAGCAGATCGCGGAGCTCACGACGGCCGGCTGCGACATCGTCCGCGTCGCCGTCCCGAGCGCCGACGACGCCGAGGCGCTGCCGATCATCGCCAAGAAGTCCCAGATCCCCGTGATCGCGGACATCCACTTCCAGCCGAAGTACGTCTTCGCCGCGATCGACGCCGGCTGCGCCGCCGTCCGCGTCAACCCCGGCAACATCCGCAAGTTCGACGACCAGGTCAAGCAGATCGCCCAGGCCGCGAAGGACGCCGGCGTCTCGCTCCGGATCGGCGTCAACGCGGGCTCGCTCGACAAGCGCCTGCTGGAGAAGTACGGCAAGCCCACTCCGGAGGCCCTGGTGGAGTCCGCGGTGTGGGAGGCGAGCCTCTTCGAGGAGCACGACTTCCACGACTTCAAGATCTCGGTCAAGCACAACGACCCGGTCGTCATGGTGCGCGCCTACGAGCTGCTCTCCGAGCGCGGCGACTGGCCGCTGCACCTCGGCGTCACCGAGGCGGGCCCCGCGTTCCAGGGCACCATCAAGTCGGCCACCGCGTTCGGCGCCCTGCTGAGCAAGGGCATCGGCGACACGATCCGCGTCTCCCTGTCGGCCCCGCCGGTGGAGGAGGTCAAGGTCGGCAACCAGATCCTGCAGGCCCTCAACCTGCGGCCCCGCAAGCTGGAGATCGTCTCCTGCCCGTCCTGCGGCCGCGCCCAGGTGGACGTGTACACGCTGGCCGAGAAGGTCACCGCCGGGCTGGAGGGCATGACCGTCCCGCTGCGCGTCGCCGTCATGGGCTGCGTCGTGAACGGCCCCGGCGAGGCGCGCGAGGCCGATCTGGGTGTAGCGTCCGGCAACGGCAAGGGCCAGATCTTCGTCAAGGGCGAGGTCATCAAGACCGTCCCCGAGGCAATGATCGTCGAGACGCTCATCGAGGAAGCGATGCGGATCGCGGATGAGATGCCTTCGCCGGAGAATGAAGCACAGGCCGGTTCGCCGGTCGTCTCGGTCGGCTGAGCCTGAGGTAAGGCACCGGGGGAGGGCCGCCGCGACGTGCGGCGCTCGCCCGGGGTGGAGTCGTAGGCTCGGGCGATACTGAAGTGTCTGACCCGAACGGAGCAAGGCATGGCTCGTTGGCGCACCCCGGTTCCGGCCGGAGCGCGCTCCAGCGGGCCGCTAGAACCGGGCGAACGGGACATACTGGCGCGCCGCCGCCGCGATGAGAGCGGCGCCCGCGTGCTGACGCGGGCGGACCTGGCCCAGGCGCTCGCCGTCTGCGCCGTCGACCCGGTGGCCTCGGTGCTCGCCACCGCGCGGCTGGAGATCGCCGCCCGCTCGGGTTTCGGCGCCGCATCGGGCCAGGCGTGGGGCTTCCCCGCCGTCGGGCCGCTCGAGGCGGTGTGCTGGTCGGGCGCCAACGTGGTCCCGGTCATCCCGCTCACCGATCCCGACCGGCGCGCCGAGGCGATCACCGCCTTCGCGGCCGTGGCCCGGGTGCACGGGCGGCGGTCGTCGTCGATCGTGGGGGAGCAGTGGGCGGCGCTCGCCCTCTGGGAGCAGCTCTCGCCGTTCTGGCCCCCGGCCCGCGAGGTGCGGGCCGACCAGCCGTCCATGGCCATCGGCACGGCGCCCCTGGTGCCGGCGGAGCCCGCCGTCCGGCGCTCGGTGCTCGCCGAGTTCGACCTCGTGCTCCCGGCCTGCGTGCGCATGTTCACCGAGGAGGTCGGCTACTCGCCGGTCGCCTCGGGCGGCTCCGCCTACGCGGAGCGCGTGCGGTCCCTCATCGCGGAGGGCCGCTCGTTCGTGCGCCTCGTGCCCGACGGCGGCGGCCGGCCCGCCGTGGCCTTCAAGGCCGAGCTCGGCGCGGTGGCCGGCGGGGTCGCCCAGGTGCAGGGCGTCTGGGTCGAGCCGGCGTTCCGCGGCCGCGGCTGGTCGGAGTCCGGCATGGCCGCGGTGGTCGCCGCGACACGCGCGGCGATAGCCCCGACGGTGTCGCTGTACGTCAACGCCTACAACGAGCGGGCCGTCGCCGCCTACCGGCGGGTGGGCTTCGAGCAGGTGGGCACGTTCGCGACGGTGCTGTTCTAGGACCGTGCTGTTGTTCTGGGGCCGTGCTGTTGTTCTGGGACCGGGACTCTGTCCCGGGACCGGGCTGGGCTCCCGGCGTCAGGGCGACGGCTCCACCCGCTCGAACAGATGCTCGTAGCGCACGACCAGGCCCGCGTCGTCGACCGTCAGGTCCGCCTCGAAACCTCGGGACAGCCCCAGGTCCACGTAGCGCACCCGCCCGGGCTCGACCGGGTCGTAGCGCTGGCTCGACCGGGCGACCGTGAGCGCCGGCCCGTCGATGAACGCCGTGTCCAGGGTCAGGCTCGTCCCTGAGCGCATCCGCCGGATCGGCAGGCTGTTGCAGAAGGGCGTGACCGACAGGTCGGGTTCCTGTGCGCCGTCCAGGTCGGGGCGCTGCTCGCCGTCGACCAGCCAGCCGTCCCCGGAACGGTCCAGGCACAGGACACCGTGGGAATGCGGTCCCCACACCTCGACGTCGACCCGCAGCGCGCGCCAGTCCGCGTCGAGCGACCACCTGTGGTCGAGCCGGAAGCCGCCGTCCTCGGCGCAGACCACGGTCCCGGACGCCGTCACCCCGTCGGGTCCGGTCGTCAGCTCCAGGCGTTCCAGGCCCTCTACGTCGGTCCGGCGCCAGAAGAGGACGGTGCTCATCGCGGGCTGCTCATCGCAGGCTGCTCATCGCAGGAGCTTGGACATCCGGCGGTCCGCCAGGGGCTTGCCGCCGGTCTGGCACGTGGGGCAGTACTGCAGGGACCGGTCGGCGAAGGACACCTCGTGCACCGTGTCGCCGCACGGCGTCCCGTTCCACCCCGGGCACGGCAGGCCCGTGCGGCCGTGCACCCGCATCCCGGCCCGCTTGGCGTCCTTGAGCTCCTTGGCCGGCTTGCCCGACGCCGCCGTGATCGCCTCCGCGAGCACGGCACCGATGGCCGTGTGCAGCCGGGCGGTCTCCTCCGGCGTGAACGACCCGGTCAGCTTGTACGGGCTGAACCGGCCCACGAGCAGGATCTCGTCGCTGTAGGCGTTGCCGATGCCCGCGATGGCGCGCTGGTCCCGCAGCAGGCCCTTGACCTGCTGGTTCTTCGCGGACAGCAGGCCGGCCAGCACCTCGGTGGTGAACTCGGGGGCGAGCGGCTCCACGCCGAGGGACGCGATCATCTCCACCTCGGCCGGGTCGCGCACCACGTGCACGGCGAGCCGCTTGCGGGTGCCCGCCTCGGTCAGGTCGAACCCCGAGCCGTCGTCGAGCCGCACGCGCAGCGCGAGGATCGCGCCCCTGCTGGAACCGCCGAGCGACGGCCGGACCGGTTTGGTGGACAGCGCGTCCGACCAGCGCACCCAGCCGCCCCGCGAGAGGTGGAAGACCAGGTGCAGCGGGGCGCCGTCGGCCGGTGCCTTGCGGGAGGCCGCGCCGCCGGACGTGGCGGTGCCGGACGTGGCGGTGCCGGACGTGGCGGCGGCGGGGGCGACCGCGAGGTCCAGCCACTTGCCGTGGCGGGCCACGCCCGTCACGGTGCCGCCGGCGAGCGCCTCGACCGGCGGGTCGAACGTCTTGAGCGCGGCGATCGAGCCGACCTCCACCCCGGCGACCGCATGACCGACGGTCCGCGCGCGCAGGAAGTCGGCGAGCGCGGCGACCTCGGGCAGCTCTGGCATGGCCTCATCCTCCGAGACTTCGCGGGGCCGGGCAAGACCTGCCGGGCGTGGCCCGCCCGCAACCTGCTGGTCGACTGCTGGTCGACCTGCTGGTCGACGGAGCGGTGCCGGGCGGCGCCGAACCGAAACTTCCTCGTCCGTCCGTCCGCCGAGCCGCAGGTTGCCTGTGCATCCGTGCCGGGATGGACACCTACCTCGCGGTTCGGCGCCGTGGGGTACACGTAACGTGCGGTTCGGCGCCGCCAGGGACACCTACCTTGCGGTTCGGCGTCGCCAGGGACACGTCACCTGCGGTTCGGCGTCGCCAGGGAGACGGAGCCCGCGATCCGCCGCCGGGCATCACGAATTCCGGGCGAACCGCTGCCGCCCGCGCGGATAGGCTGTGCCCCATGTCTTCCGCACGCCTCACTCAGGGCGACGTGCTGCGCATGTCGTCCCTCTTCGTCCGTACCCTGCGCGAGGACCCGGCCGAGGCCGAGGTCGCCAGCCACAAGCTCCTCGTGCGGGCCGGGTACATCCGCCGCGCCGCACCGGGCATCTACTCGTGGCTGCCGCTGGGCCTGCGGGTGCTGGCCAAGATCGAGGCGATCGTCCGCGAGGAGATGGTCGCCATCGGCGGTCAGGAGGTGCACTTCCCGGCGCTGCTGCCGCGGGAGCCCTACGAGGCCACCGGGCGGTGGGAGGAGTACGGCCCCAACATCTTCCGGCTCAAGGACCGCAAGGAGGCCGACTACCTCCTCGCGCCCACGCACGAGGAGATGTTCGCGCTCCTGGTCAAGGACCTGTACTCGTCGTACAAGGACCTGCCGCTGATCCTCTTCCAGATCCAGACCAAGTACCGCGACGAGGCGCGCCCCCGCGCCGGCCTGATCCGCGGGCGCGAGTTCATCATGAAGGACGCGTACTCGTTCGACGTCAAGGACGAGGATCTTGAGGTCAGCTACCAGAAGCACCGCGAGGCGTACGAGAAGATCTTCACGCGCCTCGGCCTGGACTACGTGATCGTGTCCGCCATGTCGGGCGCCATGGGCGGCTCCCGCTCGGAGGAATTCCTGAGCCCGTCCCTGATCGGCGAGGACACGTTCGTCCGCTCGCCCGGCGGCTACGCCGCCAACGTCGAGGCGGTGGTCACGCCCGTCCCCGAGGCGATCCCGTACGACGACGCCCCCGCGGCCCACGTCGAGGACACGCCGGACACCCCGACCATCGACACCCTCGTGGCCGTCGCGAACGAGAAGTTCCCCCGCCCCGACCGGCCCTGGACGGCCGCCGACACCCTGAAGAACGTGGTGCTCGCCCTCGTGCAGCCCGACGGGACCCGCGAGCTGCTCGTCGTCGGCGTGCCCGGCGACCGCGAGGTCGACCTCAAGCGCATCGAGGCGGCGCTCAGCCCCGCCGAGCCCGAGGCCGCGACCGAGGAGGACTTCAAGAAGTTCCCCCAGCTCGTCAAGGGCTACATCGGCCCGCAGGCCCTCGGCCCCCAGGGCGAGCAGGTCGAGGGCGCCGACGGCGAGAAGGTCCCCGCGATCCGCTACCTGCTGGACCCCCGCGTGGTGTCCGGCACCCGGTGGATCACCGGCGCCAACGAGCCGGGCAAGCACGTGTTCGACCTCGTGGCCGGCCGCGACTTCACCGCGGACGGCACCGTCGAGGCCGCAGAGGTACGGCCCGGCGACCCCGCGCCCGACGGCTCCGGCCCGCTGGAGCTCGCCCGCGGCATCGAGATGGGCCACATCTTCCAGCTCGGCCGCAAGTACGCAGAGGCGCTGGGCCTGTCGGTGCTCGACGAGAACGGCAAGCAGGCCGTCGTCACCATGGGCTCCTACGGCGTCGGCGTCACGCGGGCGCTCGCAGCGCTCGCCGAGGCCAACCACGACGAGCGCGGCCTGGCCTGGCCCGCCACGATCGCCCCCGTGCACGTGCACCTGGTCGCCACCGGCAAGGAGGCGGAGGTGTTCGACGCCGCCGCCACCATCGCCGACGACCTCGCCGCCCGCGGCGTCGAGGTGCTCTACGACGACCGGCCCAAGGTCTCGCCGGGCGTGAAGTTCAAGGACGCCGAGCTGCTCGGCGCGCCGCTCGTCGTCGTGGTGGGCAAGGGCCTGGCCGACGGCGTGGTCGAGGTGCGGCCGCGCGCGGGCGAGGCGGAGCAGTTCCCCGTCGCCGACATCGCGGGCGTGGTGGCCGGGCGGGTCGAGGCCCTGCTCGCCGGGTAGCGGAGTCCGACCGCGTCGAGCAGCGGAGCGCCGGGCCGGACAGGCCGGTCAGGACCGGTCAGGCCTGCTCCGGCAGCCCCGGGAAGGGCACCGCCGGAGCGCCCCACTGCGCGGCGGCCAGGGTGGTCTCGGTCAGGAGCGCGACCAGGATGGCGCGGGTGCCCGCCTCGGCGACGCCCACCAGCGTCGCGTAGTTCTGCGCCAGGTCGGTCTCGAGGTCGCGGGCGAGAGCGGTCGTCGTCAGCTCCGGCCCGGGCACCGCGTACGCGACGCGGCGTGGGTCCTGGCCGGTGCCGTCGATCCCGGCCACGAGCGCCCAGGCCTGGGCCCGCTGCCGGTGCACCAGCGCGCGCTCGTACGCCCGGGCGCGGACGTCGCCGTCGGCCTGTGCCGCGCGTACCTCGAGCGCGTAGCCCGCTGTGTCCTCGGCCAGGATCAGGGCGTTCAGGTCCTCGGCCGACAGGCCGGTGGGCACGGCGGCCTGCTCCGTCCCGGTGGAGGCAGGGGTGGCCGAGGACTCCTCGCCGTCGCTCGGCTCCTCGCCGGGCTCGCTGGGCTCGGGGATCCGGGTCGAGGGGAGCGCCGGACCCTGGGCGCCGGTGAGCTGCGCGAGGCTCCTGGCGTGCTGCGTCTGCGACGCCGAGATCGAGGCGAGCAGCCGGCCCAGCGGCCCGGACTCGGCCTGGTCGGCGGCCGCCCTGGTGCGCGTGGCTGCGTCGCGCAGCGACGTGACGACGGCGCGGGGCGTGTGCTCGGGAGTGCTCGCCGAGGGCGAGGCGTCCGGCGGCTCCGACACGAGGTCGTCCAGGCCGGAGTCGTACTCGCCGCCGAGCTGCTGCACCTGCACGGTCGCGACGTTGGCGATCGTGGTGAGCTCCGCGACGACGTCGGCCCGGACTCCGTCGGCTCCCGCGGCCGCCTCCGCCTGCTCGGCCACGAGCAGCGCATCGGCGACGGCGGTGCGCCGCACGACCTCCGCCGCGTCCGGGATCGGCTCGGTGGGCGGCGGCGTCTCGAGCCGCACGCCGCAGCCTGAGAGAATGACCGCGCAGGCCAGAGCGAGCGCGGTCAGTCCTGACCGGCGGCGGGTGCTGGCCTCGCGGCCGAAGTGGTTCATCGTGGCCGATGATGCCATGTTCCTCGGCCCTGCTCGTGCCCGGCTCGCGCCCGGCCGGTTGCGGTCGGGTCACGGGCCCCACGCACGACACCACGCACATCGCGAAATGCCGAGGTCCGGCGCTTCGTTAGGCTTGACCAGGACAACAACAGCACATCGGTCGAACCGTTCCGGCTCGAACCGTGCCCCGCACGTGGGGGAGCCGACGGGAGGCAGTCGATGACACAGCAGGCGGACGCGGTCCGCGGGGTGGTGGGTCCGGTGGTCGAGGCCGCAGGGCTCTACCTGGAGGACGTGACCACCACCCGCGCAGGCAGCAAGTCGGTGGTACGGATCACCATCGACCTGCCGGACGACGCGGTCGGCAGCCTGGACTCCGACGCCCTCGGCGACGCGTCGCGCGCCATCTCCGCAGCGCTCGACAAGGACGACGTCGTGCCCGGTGCGTACACGCTGGAGATCTCGACGCCTGGCACCGCGCGGCCGCTGACCGAGCTGCGGCACTTCAAGCGCGCCCGGACCCGCCTCGTCACGCTGAAGCTGACCGACGGCAGCCGCGCGGAGGGCCGGGTCACCGACGTCCTGCCCGACGCCGACGGCGACGTCGTCGTGCTCGGCGGCGACCGGCGGATCCCGCTGGGTGACATCGTCAAGGGCAAGATCGAGGTCGAGCTCAGACGACTGGAGGACGTCCAGGATGCCGAGGGCGCGGAACTGGGCGAGAGTGCAGGTGAAGACACCGACGACGACTCGGACGGTGCTGGTTCGGACGACGCGACCGAGGGTCACCGCGGCCGCAACGAGGAAGGCTGACATGGACATCGACATGACCACCCTGCGGATGCTGGAGCGCGAGAGAGATCTCAGCCTGGACGTCCTCGTCGCGGCCATCGAGCAGGCTCTCCTCTCGGCCTACCACCGCACCCCCGACGCCTATCACCGGGCGCGCGTCGAGGTGGACCGGTCGACGGGCCACGTCACGGTCTGGGCACGCGAGGAGCTGCCCGTACCGGCGGACCCGGACGACCCGGAGGCGCGTCCCGTCGTCGAGCTGGGGCCTGAGTTCGACCACACGCCGCAGGACTTCGGCCGGATCGCCACCGCGACGGCCCGCCAGGTGATCGTGCAGCGGCTGCGCGACGCCGAGGACGACCAGGTGCTCGGCACCTTCCGCGGCAAGGAGGGCGAGGTGCTGGCCGGCGTCATCCAGCAGGGCCGCGACCCGCGCGTCGTGCTGGTGGACGTGGGCGGCACAGAGGCCGTGCTCCCGCCGCACGAGCAGGTGCCGACGGAGGAGTACGTGCACGGCGAGCGGCTGCGCGCGTACGTGGTCGAGGTGAGCCGCGGAATGAAGGGCCCCCAGATCACGTTGAGCCGTACGCACCCGAACCTGGTGCGCAAGCTCTTCGAGCTCGAGGTCCCGGAGATCGCTGACGGCTCGGTGGAGATCACCGCCATCGCCCGCGAGGCGGGGCACCGCACCAAGATGGCCGTCCGGTCCCGCGTGGCCGGGCTCAATGCCAAGGGCGCGTGCATCGGCCCGATGGGCGCCCGGGTGCGCGCCGTGATGGCCGAGCTGCACGGCGAGAAGATCGACATCGTCGACCACAGCGACGACCCGGCCGCCTTCGTGGCGAGCGCCCTGTCGCCCGCCCGTGTGTCGTCAGTCACAGTGGTCGACGCCGACGCGCGGGCCGCGCGGGCGGTCGTACCCGACTACCAGCTCTCGCTCGCGATCGGCAAGGAGGGGCAGAACGCCCGTCTCGCCGCGAAGCTGACGGGGTGGCGCATCGACATCCGGTCGGACGAGGCGGCGGACGCCGGTGCAGGTGGCGCGGCTGCCGACGCGCCCGGCGGCCGGTAACGCCCGGTGGGTCGGCGCGGTAGACTGTCCGAGTCTGGGCCACGCGCCCGTCTTTCGACCTGCCTCGTACCCGATCCGGCACAGCCCGTCTTGGGTCCCGTGCGCACGTGCGTCGGATGCCGGGAGCGCGACCAGCGGTCTGCACTCCTGCGTCTGGTGCTGGACCCGGTGCATGACGACGGCGTGGCCGAGCCACGGCGGGTCATCGTCGATGTCCGTGCCAGTCTGCCGGGTCGCGGCGCCTGGGTTCACCCGGAGCCGCGGTGCCTGGAGCTCGCCGAGCGTCGCAGGGCCGTCCCACGCGCACTGCGTGCGGACGGGCCTCTCGACCTCGGTGAGGTACGAGCACACCTCGGCCGGTGAGAGTGGTGACCGCAAGACCGTCCCGACCGGGCGCGACCGAGCGCCCGGCCGAACTCAGCGATTCGTCGACAAGGAAGCGGGTCAGAAGCCGATGGGCACCCGATGAGTCCCCAGCGATGAGTACTCAGTACTAATGGTGGTCCTCCCTGTCTTGGGACGGACCAAGACAGGAGAGTTGTGGCAAAGGTCCGCGTCTACGAGCTCGCCAAGGAGCTCGGAGTGGAGAGCAAGACCCTGCTGGCCGAGCTGAAGTCGGCAGGCGAGTACGTTCGCTCGGCGTCGTCGACGCTCGAGCCGCCCGTCGTGCGGCGTATGCGCGACAAGTTCCCGGTCGGTGGCGCTGCCGGCCCGTCCGACAAGGGCGCAGCGGCGAAGTCCCCCGCGAAGAGCGCACCTAAGCCGGCCGCGAAGCCCGCGGCCAGGAAGCCGGCCGCCCCGGCTCCCACGCCGGCCCCGGCACCGGCACCCAGCAGGACCGAGGCAGAGGCCGCGCCCGCCCCGGCGCCGAGCCCTGCCCCGGCGGCACCGGCCCCCGCGCCGGAGGAGACCCCCGCGGCATCCGCCGCGCCCGCGGCGTCGGCTAAGCCGAGCACCGCGCCCAAGCCCGGCGCGCCGAAGCCGGCCGCCGCGCCCAAGCCAGGCGCACCGCGGCCGAGCGCGACGCCGTCGGGCGCGCGCCCCGGGCGCGACGCCGGCCGTGGCGCCCGACCCGGCGGCGGTAACCCGCGCCCGGGCAACAACCCGTTCGCGACGAGCCAGGGCATGCCCCGTCCCGGTGGTGGGCGCGGTCGCCCGGCCCCTGGCGGCAGCGATCGTCCGGGTGGCGGCAACCCGCGCCCGGGCAACAACCCGTTCGCGACGAGCCAGGGCATGCCCCGACCGGGGCAGCGCCCCGACCGTGGCGAGCCCACCGCCGAGCGCTCGGGCGGTCCTCGCCCGGGTGGTCCCCGTCCCTCCGCGCCCCGTCCCGGCGGCAGCGGTGGCGGTGGCCCGCGCCCGAACCCCGGCATGATGCCGGGCAAGACCTCCATGCCGCGTCCGGGCGACCGCCCGGCCCCGGGTGGCGGCCGTGGTCGCCCCGGCGGCGGTGGCCGCCCCGGTCCGGGCGGCGCCGGTGCCGGTGCTCCGGGCCGTCCCGGTCCCGGCGGCGGTGGCGGCGGCTTCGGCGGCGGCCCGCGTCGCGGTGCCGGCGGTCGTGGCGCCACGCAGGGCGCCTTCGGGCGCGCCGGCGGCAAGCCGGTCCGCGGCCGCAAGTCGCGCCGGGCGAAGCGCCAGGAGTTCGAGGCCATGCAGGCCCCGTCGCTCGGCGGCGTGCAGGTTCCCCGCGGCAACGGCAGCACCGTCGTCCGGCTGCGCCACGGCGCGTCGCTGAACGACTTCGCGGACAAGATCGACGCGAACCCCGCGTCGCTCGTCACCGTGCTGTTCCACCTGGGCGAGATGGCCACGGCCACGCAGTCCCTCGACGAGGACACGTTCGGCACGCTGGCCGCGGAGCTCGGCTACGTGATCGAGATGGTCTCGGCCGAGGAGGAGGACCGCGAGCTGCTCGGGTCGTTCGACATCGACCTGGAGGCCGAGGAGGCAGGGGAGTCCGACGACGACCTGGTCGCCCGTCCGCCGGTCGTGACCGTCATGGGTCACGTCGACCACGGTAAGACCAAGCTCCTGGACGCCATCCGCAAGTCGGACGTGGTGGCCGGCGAGCACGGCGGCATCACCCAGCACATCGGTGCCTACCAGATCACGCACGAGCACGAGGGCGTCGAGCGTGCCATCACGTTCATCGACACCCCGGGTCACGAGGCGTTCACCGCCATGCGTGCCCGTGGTGCGCAGGTCACGGACATCGCGATCCTCGTGGTCGCGGCCGACGACGGCGTGATGCCGCAGACGGTCGAGGCCGTGAACCACGCGCAGGCCGCGGGTGTGCCGATCGTGGTCGCCGTCAACAAGATCGACGTCGAGGGTGCCAACCCGGCGAAGGTGCGTCAGCAGCTCACCGAGTACAACCTGGTGGCGGAGGAGTACGGCGGCGACACGATGTTCGTCGACGTCGCGGCGAAGCCGGGCATCGGAATCGACGACCTCATCGAGGCCGTCCTGCTGACCGCCGACGCGGCTCTGGACCTGCGCGCGAACCCGTCCAAGGACGCGCGCGGCGTGGCCATCGAGGCCAACCTCGACAAGGGCCGCGGTTCCGTGGCCACGGTGCTGGTCCAGTCCGGCACGCTGCACGTCGGCGACGCGATCGTCGCGGGCACGGCCCACGGCCGCGTCCGCGCGATGTTCGACGAGCACGGCAACTCGGTCGAGGCGGCGCTGCCCGCCCGCCCCGTCCAGGTGCTGGGCCTGACGAGCGTCCCGAGCGCCGGCGACACGTTCCTCGTGGCGCCGGACGACCGCACCGCCCGCCAGATCGCCGAGAAGCGTGAGGCGGCGGAGCGCGCCGCGACGCTGGCCAAGCGCCGCAAGCGGATCAGCCTCGAGGACTTCGACTCCGAGCTCAAGAAGGGCAAGGTCGAGAGCCTCAACCTCATCCTCAAGGGCGACGTGTCCGGTGCCGTCGAGGCGCTGGAGGACGCGCTGCTCAAGATCGACGTGGGCGAGGAGGTGCAGCTGCGTGTCATCCACCGCGGTGTGGGTGCCATCACGCAGAACGACGTCAACCTCGCGACCGTCGACAGCGCCGTGATCATCGGCTTCAACGTGAAGTACGGCGAGCGCGTCGAGGAGCTGGCGGAGCGCGAGGGCGTCGACGTCAAGTTCTACTCGGTCATCTACCAGGCGATCGAGGACGTCGAGGCGGCCCTCAAGGGCATGCTCAAGCCGGAGTACGAGGAGGTCCAGCTCGGGACCGCGGAGATCCGCCAGGTCTTCCGCTCCTCGAAGTTCGGCAACATCGCCGGTTCGGTGGTCCGTTCGGGCAGTATCCGCCGCAACACGAAGGCGCGCGTGCTGCGCAACGGCACGGTCATCGGCGACAACCTCACCATCGAGTCGCTGCGTCGCGAGAAGGACGACGTCACCGAGGTCCGCGAGGGCTTCGAGTGCGGTATCGGTCTCGGGTCGTTCAACGACGTCACCGAGGGCGACGTCATCGAGACGTTCGAGATGCGCGAGAAGCCGCGCGACTGACGTTTCTCGCCGTGCCGGAGCCCGGTGCACGTGTCAGGCCCGCTGAGGCGGGTCGGACGGACAGGTCACCCCGAGTGACCCGTCCGTCCGGCTCGTACGCGAGCCGCTGACGGGTGCACCGGGCTCCGGCTCGGTGACCTCGGAAAGGAAGAAAGATGGTCGACAACCCGCGGGCCCGCAAGCTCGCCGACCGCATCAAGGTGATCGTCGCGCAGATGATCGACACGCGGATCAAGGACCCGCGGCTCGGCTTCGTGACGGTCACGGACGTCCGGGTGACCGGTGACCTGCAGAACGCCTCGGTGTTCTACACGGTCTACGGCTCGGACGAGGACCGGACGGGCACCGCGGCGGCGCTGAAGAGCGCCACCGGCATGATCCGCTCGGAGGTGGGCAAGCAGACCGGTGTCCGCCTGACCCCCACCATCGAGTTCCACCTCGACTCCGTGCCCGAGGCGGCCGCCCACCTCGACGCCGCGCTGGTCGAGGCCCGCAGGCGGGACGCCGAGCTGGAGGCGCTGCGCGCCGGGGCCCGGTACGCGGGCGATGAGGACCCGTACAAGAAGCCGCGCGAGGACGACGAGGCGGAGTGACCTCCGGGCACCGCGTCGGCACGGCGGTGCGTCGGCGTCCGCGCGGCGTGCGTTCCGCCACCGTTCGCGCGGCGTGCGTTCCGGCGCCGTTCGCGCGCCGGACAACGGTGCCGTGACGCTGCCGCACACCCGTGACGCCGTCGTGCACCGCGCAGGACGCCGGAGCCGCGAGATACTGGTACCCATGATTTCCCCCAGCCCTGACGTACCCGTACGCCGCCCGACGGCCGCCGACGGGTTCGTCGTCGTCGACAAGCCGCAGGGCTGGACCAGCCACGACGTCGTCGGGCGGATGCGCAGGCTGGCGGGGACGCGCAAGGTGGGCCACGCCGGGACGCTGGACCCGATGGCGACCGGCGTGCTGGTGCTCGGGATCGGGAAGGCGACCCGCCTGCTCACCTACGTGGTGGGCGCCGACAAGGACTACGACGCCACCATCCGGCTGGGCGTGGCCACCACCACGGACGACGCAGAGGGCGGGGTCGTCGCGGTGGCCGAGGCGGACGCCGTCGGCCGGGTGGACCGGGCGGCGCTCGACGCCGCGATCGCCGGGCTCACGGGCGAGATCCTGCAGGTGCCGACGTCGGTGTCCGCGATCAAGGTGGACGGCAGGCGCGCCTACGCGCGCGTCCGCGCGGGGGAGGAGGTCGCGCTCCAGGCGCGGCCGGTCACGGTGTCCCGGTTCGACGTCCTGGACGTCCGCCCGGGGACGACGGCGGTGCCTGACGGCGATCTTGCTGACGTCTACGTCGAGGCTCCCGAGAACCGTGGTGAGGCTCACGCGGCCGGCCTGGTTCCCGCGGACGGCGGTTCCGCTCGCCGAAATCCCGTCGACGACGATTCCGCCGCCGTGCCCGGCCTGGCGCCGAGCGCCGCGGAGCCGGGCGACGGGCCCACGCGCGACGTGCCGGTGGTCGACGTCGACGTGCGCGTCACCGTGTCGTCCGGGACCTACGTGCGCGCCCTGGCGCGCGACCTCGGCGCCGCGCTCGGCACGGGCGGCCACCTGACGGCGTTGCGCCGCACCCGTGTGGGCGGCTACGACCTGGCCGGTGCCCGCACGCTGGAGGAGCTGGAGGCGCAGGCGGACGCCGACGGCACGCTCGCGACGCTCCCGCTGGCCGACGCCGCCCGCGGCACCTTCCCGGTCCGCGAGCTCGACGAGGTGGAGGTGCGCGCGCTGGGCTACGGCCAGTGGGTCGAGCCGTCGGGGCGCTCCGACGTCGTGGCGGCCCTGTCGCCGTCGGGCGCGCTGGTGGCGCTGCTGGAGGACACCCGGCGGCGGGGCGAGAACCTCGCCCGGCCGGTGCTGGTGCTCGCGCCGGCTACCTGAGCCGGCGTGCTCGCGTCAGGGGCCCTCAGGCCGAGACAGTCTGCACGGAGGTCGGCTGTGCAGCGGGCCGCGCCGCCCCCGTCGCCCGGGCGTGGCCCACGAGCGACAGCAGCACCCCAGCGGCGGCCCAGATGCCCAGCGTCAGCCACGCCTGGGACGCGTCGGCGTCGGGGAAGTAGGAGACGTCGCGCAGCAGGGTCGCGCTCGCGCCCGGCGGCAGCCACTGGCCGATCTCGCCCCAGTACCACGGCAGGAACTCGCTCGGCATCGCAGCGCCGGAGATCGGGTTGCCGACCAGCATCATGAGCACCGGCCCGAGCGCGATGCCCGGCCGGCCCAGCACCGCGACGAACCCGGTGATGGGGGCGGCGATCGCGGCGATCGCCAGGGTCAGGGCCGCCGACTCCAGGAGCCAGTCGCCCTGGATCGAGCCGAACCAGAAGTGCAGGATCCCCTCGAGAATCGCGCCGCCGACCACCGAGTAGACGATCACGGCGAGCACCCGCCGCAGCGCGCCGGACACGGCGAGCGAGATGCCGATGCCGCCGATCATGCCGCCCAGCAGGATCGGGAAGAGGGCTGCGGTGAAGCCGGTCCCGCGCGGGTCGTCGGCGGACAGCGGGACCACGTCGGTGACCGTCACCCGCGGGACCTCGGGGATCTCCGGGGCCTCGGCCTCGCCCGACGGCGGCGCCTGGGGTTGCTCGCCCCGGGCCGCCGCCTCGAGCGCCTCGCGGACCGCGGTCTCGACCGCCTCGACGGCCCGGGCCTGCGCGGCGGCGAGCGCCTCCGCCGTCGCTGCGTTGGCCTGCTCCTGGATGCCCTGCTGCATCTGCGTGCCGAGCTGCGTCATGAGCTGGTGGGTGACCCCGCTCGCCGCCGAGGCCGTGAGGATCTCCGGTGCCTCGCCCGCCGCGACGTCGCCCAGCACCACACCGCCGTAGACCTCGCGGGTCTCGATCGCCGTGACGGCGGCCTCCCGGTCGTCCAGCTCGACCAGGTCGACCGCGCCGGGCTGCTGCTCGGCGAGCGTGTCGCGGAGGGTGGCGACGGCGTCGTCGGACCCGACGACGGCGACGGGCAGGTCCTTGGGCTCGGACGTGACCGACGGCCACGAGAACGCGAGCACGATGACGGTGAGGACGAGGGTGAGTGCGACGGCGGTGCCGATCACGCGGCCCGCCGGGGTGTGCGGCGCTGGCGCGTCCTGGGACATGGGATGCTCTCTCTCGATAAAAAAACGAACGCTCGTTCTTTATGGCCCACGATGGTCCCGCGACCGTATGCTTGTCAATCGCCCCGGGCATCGACCCTGGGCCCGACGACGGGAGGGTGGCCGGTGCCGAAGATCAGCGAGGCGCGTCGCGTCGCCCGCCGCACGGAGATCCTCGAGGCGGCCCAGCGGGCGTTCGCCACCAAGGGTTACCAGCACACCTCGATGGCGGACATCATCGCCGAGACGGGACTGTCGGCCGGGGCGATCTACGGGCACTTCGAGGGCAAGAGCGAGCTGTTCAAGGCGGCGGCCCGGTACATGATGGCCCGCCGCACCGCTGACCTGGTCGCGGCAGCGGCCGTCGGGGACCCGCCGTCCCCTGGCCAGGTGCTGGACATCATGCTCACCGGCCTGATGCACGAGGGGTTCGACCTCCGGCTCCTGGTCCAGCTCTGGGGTGAGTCCACGGTGGACCCGGAGGTGCGGAAAGTCGTGAACACCGCCGTCGGCGCGCTCAGGGAGACCTTCCAGGACACCGTGCGACGCTGGTACGAAGCGGATCCGGACCGTGCGCCCGACGGTGTCGACGTGGCGGTGGCGCGGGTGCTGCCCGTGCTCCTGGGCCTGGGCCAGGGGTTCATCGTCCAGTCGGCCATGCTGGACGGCTTCGATCCGCGGGCCTACCTGGACGCCGCCCGGCAGCTCCTGCCGCACTGACGCCCGGCGGCTTCTGCCGTGCCGCCGCCTGGCGGCTCCTGCGTGCAGACGCCCGGGCGACTCCTGCCGCACAGTCCACGAGGCACCCCCGGGCTCCGGCTAGGCTTGACGATCGGTGCGGGACGGTCGTGAGCGGCCGTCGCACCTGCGCCACCCGATTCATGAGGAGCGACCCGCGTGCAGCTGTGGACGGACCTGGAACAGGTTCCCCCGGGATTCGGGCCATCAGTGGTGACGATCGGCAACTTCGACGGCGTACACCGCGGCCACCAGGCGGTGCTCGACCGCATCCTCCGGCTCGCCCGGAGCGACGCGGCCAGCGCCGTCGCCGTGACGTTCCATCCGCACCCGTCGGCGGTCCACCGGCCCGAGTCGGCCCCCGAGCTGATCACGGGGCTGGAGGACCGGCTGGCGCTCATGGAGCGCACCGGCCTCGACGCGATCCTGCTGGTGCGCTACACGCTCGACTTCGCGGCCCAGACGCCGGAGGAGTTCGTCGCCCGCTACCTCGTGGACGGCCTGGGCGCGCGCACCGTGGTCGTGGGCCACGACGTGCGGTTCGGCAAGCAGAACGCCGGCACGCTGGCCACCATGGTCGAGCTCGGCGGGCAGCACGGGTTCGAGGTCGTCGCCATCGAGGACGTGGGGGACTCCGCGCCGCCAGAGGGCGAGGGGCACCAGCGGTGGTCGTCGACGGTGGTGCGCGCGCTGCTCGCCGAGGGTGACGTCGGCCAGGCCGCCGACGTGCTCGGCCGCCCGCACCTCGTGCGCGGCACCGTCGTGCACGGCGATGCGCGGGGCCGCGAGCTGGGCTTCCCCACCGCCAACCTGGGCGACATCACCGGGCTCGTCCCGGCCGACGGCGTCTACGCGGGCTGGCTGCGCCGCGGCACGGCGGCGACGTGCGCCAGCCTCGCCGGCCCCGAGCGCGACCGCGCGGCGGTGTCCGGCGCCGGGCTGGGGCAGGAGGAGATCCTGCCCGCCGCCATCTCCGTGGGCACCAACCCCACGTTCGACGGCGTGGAGCGCCGCGTCGAGGCGTACGTGCTCGACCGCACCGACCTCGACCTGTACGACCAGACGGTGGCGCTGGAGTTCGTGGCCCACCTGCGGCCGACGCTCCGGTTCGACGGCATGGAGCCGCTCATCACCCAGATGAACGACGACGTGGCGCGCACCCGGAAGATCTTGCGGCCGTAGCGGGGCGCGGTGGGGCGGTCCGGCGGGCGCGCGAGCGAGCGGGCCAGCGGGTCGGGAGGCAGGTCGCTGGGCCGCTGAGCCGGCGGGCGCGGCGGGGCGGGACCGGTGGGCCGGCGAGCGGCTGGGTGAATTGTCGGCCGGAGGTGAACCGGCCGGGCCGAACGGGTCACGGTTCCCGGGGCCGGCCGTCCTTCACTGGTGGAGGGCCTTCACCCCAGCGAAGGAGACACACCCATGGTCCAGACCACCCAGGCGCCCGCACAGGGCGACCCCAACCGCACCCCGCACGAGGCCGTCGACCTGGCGCAGACGCCGGCCGGCCGCACGGTCCGGCGGATCGGGCACGGCGGCGTCTTCGTCCCCGCTGACGCCGACGACCTGGCCGACCCCCGCGAGAGCACCGCGACGCTCATGCCGCGCACGGAGGCGGCTGTGCGCCGCGACCTGCGCGAGCACCGGTTCGACGCGACGACGTCGTTCGACTACCTGCTGCGCGGCCTGGCCGCGCGCTACCCGCAGTCCCACCTGCCCGACGGTGAGCACCTCGACGCGACCAGGGACGCCCTCCTGCGGCTCGGCGCCGGGATGATCGAGCCGCCCGCCGGGCCGCCGGCGCCGGGCGCGCCGCCGGTGCCGTCGCGCGACTCGACGGTCCCGTCGATCTACACCTACTGGGGTCAGTTCATCGACCACGACATCACGCTCAACACCAACGGCCCCGACGACGGCACCGGGCCGGGCGGCGACCAGGCCCTCGGCGACGTCGTCAGCGACCCGTTCCGCACCTTCGCGCCGGGAGTCGTCCGGCGCAGCCTGCACAACGGGCGGGTCCCGCTGCTCGACCTCGACAGCCTGTACGGCTCGGGCCCGCGGTTCGAGGGCGAGAAGGACCGCGGGACCACCCGGAGCGAGGCCGCCTACGTGCCCGGCTCGGCGAAGCTGCGGCTCGGCCGGGTCTCGACCGAGCCGATCCCCGGGTTCCAGCTCGTGGCGCCCGGCGACGACCCGCAGCGCGACCTGCCGCGCAGCGCCGAGCCGGGTAGCGAGCGCGTGCCGCTGATCCCGGACAGCCGCAACGACGAGAACCTCGTGGTGGCGCAGTTCCACGTGGCGATGATCCGGTTCCACAACGCCGTCGTGGACTGGGTGGCGGACCACGAGCCGTGGGCCGCGACGACCGAGCGGGAGCTGTTCGACCGCGCGCAGCAGCTCGTCCGGTTCCACTACCAGTGGCTCGTGGTGAACGACTACCTGCGCACCCTCACCAAGCCAGGCGTGCTCGACTCGGTGCTGGCCACCGGGCCGTCGCTGTTCCGGCCCGCCCGCCGCGTGGCGATGCCGCTGGAGTTCGCGGTGGCGGCGTTCCGGTTCGGGCACTCGATGGTGCGCGGCGCGTACGACTTCAACGTCAACTTCACGGGCAACGGTCCGGGCGGCGTGGCGACGCTGCGCCAGCTCTTCCAGTTCACGGGCAACGGCGGCCTGTCGCCCGACCCCGCCAGCCCGTTCCCGGCCCTGCCGTCGAACTGGCCCGTCGAGTGGCCACGGCTGACCGACAAGGGCGACCCCCTGACGTTCCGCATGGCCCGCAAGATCGACCCGTTCCTGGCGGACGGTCTCGGCGACCTGCTCAACGAGGGCAACTCGGCCCCTGAGCCCGTCAAGGCGCTGCTCAAGCAGCTCGCGCAGCGCAACCTGCTGCGGGGCTACATGCTGGCGATCCCGACGGGCGAGGCCGTGGCCGAGGAGCTGCGGGTCCGCCCGCTCACCCCGGAGCAGCTCCGGCAGAACGCGGCGCCCGAGGTGGTGGCGGCACTCGACGACCTGGACGGCACGCCGCTGTGGTACTACGTGCTCAAGGAGGCGGAGGTCCAGGGCAACGGCAACTTCCTCGGCGAGGTGGGCAGCCGCATCCTGGTGGAGACGTTCGTCTACCTGCTGCGCCTGGACGACGAGTCGTACCTGCGTCGGCCGGGCCGTGACTGGACGCCGGCGTACGGGGTGCGCTTCGAGGACCGGCGCCTCATCACCACGATCTCGGACCTCCTGGCGTTCGCGGGGGTATCCCCGATCGACCGGGACGCCACCGGTGCGCCGGTCTTCCGCCGCGTCGGCACGGGATACGCGGGTCACGACGGGGCATAGAGGTTCGGGGAGAAGCGCCTCGCGGGGAGGGGTTACGGAGAGTGCACAATGTTCACTCTCCGCAACCCCTCCCCGCGAGGCATCTTTCTCCGGAGCCGATCTGGACCCGCATCAGGCCGGGCCAACGTCGAGGGCGAGCCCGCGCCCGTCACCCGCCGAGTGCGGGAGGTCTCACCTGCGCCGTCGGGCAGCGGCGTCCAGCACTGGTAATGTTGGATCGCCGTTAGAACGGCCGCGGACCCAGAGCGCCCGGTGAATCAGTCCCGGAGCACCGCGCAACAACACCGAAGGAGAGCCATGCCGCTCGACACTGCCACCAAGCAGCAGATCATTTCCGAGTACGGGACCAAGCCGGGCGACACGGGTTCGCCGGAGGTGCAGATCGCGCTCCTCACGCAGCGCATCAAGGACCTCACCGAGCACCTCAAGGAGCACAAGCACGACCACCACAGCCGTCGTGGTCTGCTGCTCCTCGTGGGCCAGCGCCGTCGTCTCCAGGGCTACCTCAAGGGGATCGACATCGAGCGCTACCGCGCGCTCGTCGACAAGCTCGGCCTGCGCCGCTGACCATGACACCAAGACCAGCCCGGCCCCCGTCGCGGGGGCCGGGCTGGTCTGGTGAGATGCTGTAGTACAACAACTCAACAGCGTCAGCTCGAACAACGCCGCCGCGACCTCGTCCGGTCCTCGGTAGTGGCTTCCCGAGCCCCCGCTCTCACGGGCGGCGGCTCGGTGGGCCTCGATCGATGACCGTCGGGTGCGGGGGCGTTCCAAGAGAACACACCGAGAGAACAAGGAGGGCACCCGTGGAGGGTCCCGAGATCCAGTTCGCCGAGGCCGTCATCGACAACGGCCGCTTCGGCACCCGTACCGTCCGGTTCGAGACCGGGCGCCTCGCCAAGCAGGCAGCCGGCTCCGTCGCCGCGTACCTCGACGGCGAGACCATGCTGCTGTCGACCACGGCAGCCGGCAAGCACCCCAAGGACCAGTTCGACTTCTTCCCGCTGACGGTGGACGTCGAGGAGCGGATGTACGCAGCGGGCCGTATTCCCGGCTCGTTCTTCCGCCGTGAGGGCCGCCCGTCGACCGAGGCGATCCTGGCCTGCCGCCTGATCGACCGCCCGCTGCGCCCGCTGTTCGTCAAGGGCCTGCGCAACGAGGTCCAGGTGGTCATCACCGTCATGGCGATCCACCCGGACGACGCGTACGACACGCTGGCGATCAACGCCGCGTCGGCGTCGACCCAGATCTCCGGCCTGCCGTTCGACGGCCCGGTCGGCGCGGTGCGCATCGCGCTGGTCGACGGCCAGTGGGTCGCGTTCCCGAAGTACTCCGACAAGGAGCGCGCGGTCTTCGACATGGTCGTGGCCGGCCGCGTCGTGGGCAACGACGTCGCGATCGCCATGATCGAGGCCGAGGCCACCGACGACGCGTGGACGCTCATCAAGAACGACGGCGTCGCGGCGCCGACCGAGGAGGTCGTCGCCGAGGGCATCGAGGCGGCCAAGCCGTTCATCAAGGCCCTGTGCGACGCGCAGGCACAGCTCGCCGCCCAGTCCGCCAAGGAGACGCAGGAGTTCCCGCTCTTCCCGGACTACGAGGACGACGCCTACGCCGCCGTCGAGGCCGCTGGCACCGCCGCGACGCGCGACGCGCTGACCATCGCGGACAAGCAGCAGCGCGAGAACACGCTCGACGAGATCAAGGACAGCCTGCACGCGCAGCTCGACGCACAGTTCGAGGGCCGCGAGAAGGAGCTGTCGGCGGCCTTCCGCTCGCTGCAGAAGAAGCTCGTGCGCCAGCGTGTGCTGACCGAGGGCATCCGCATCGACGGCCGTGGGCTCGCGGACATCCGCACCCTCTCGGCCGAGGTCGAGGTGCTGCCCCGCGTGCACGGCTCGGCGATCTTCGAGCGCGGCGAGACCCAGATCCTGGGCGTCACCACGCTGAACATGCTCCGCATGGAGCAGCAGATCGACTCGCTCGGTCCGGAGACGCGCAAGCGCTACATGCACAACTACAACTTCCCGCCGTACTCGACCGGTGAGACGGGCCGCGTGGGCAGCCCGAAGCGCCGCGAGATCGGCCACGGCGCGCTCGCCGAGCGCGCCCTGGTGCCGGTGCTGCCGAGCCGCGAGGAGTTCCCGTACGCGATCCGCCAGGTGTCCGAGGCCCTCGGCTCCAACGGCTCGACCTCGATGGGCTCGGTGTGCGCGAGCACGCTGTCGCTGCTCAACGCCGGTGTGCCGCTGCGCGCGCCGGTCGCCGGCATCGCGATGGGCCTCGTGTCCGACACGGTGGACGGCGAGACCCGCTACGCCGCGATGACGGACATCCTGGGCGCCGAGGACGCGTTCGGCGACATGGACTTCAAGGTCGCAGGCACCAAGGAGTTCGTCACCGCCATCCAGCTCGACACCAAGCTCGACGGCATCCCGGCGTCGGTCCTCGCGGCCGCCCTGGGCCAGGCGCGCGACGCGCGCCTGACGATCCTCGAGGTGCTCGCCGAGGCGATCGACGTGCCGGACGAGATGTCCCCGAACGCCCCGCGCGTCATCACGGTGAAGGTCCCGGTCGACAAGATCGGCGAGGTCATCGGGCCCAAGGGCAAGATGATCAACCAGATCCAGGAGGAGACGGGCGCGGACATCTCCATCGAGGACGACGGCACCGTGTACATCGGCGCCACCGACGGCCCCTCGGCCGAGGCCGCCCGCGCGGCGATCAACGCGATCGCCAACCCGCACGTCCCCGAGGTGGGCGAGCGGTTCGTCGGCACCGTCGTCAAGACGACGTCGTTCGGCGCGTTCATCTCGCTGTCCCCGGGCAAGGACGGTCTGCTGCACATCAGCCAGATCCGCAAGCTCGTGGGCGGCAAGCGCGTCGAGAACGTCGACGACGTCCTGTCGATCGGCCAGAAGGTCCAGGTCGAGATCGGCGAGATCGACCCGCGCGGCAAGCTGTCGCTGGTCGCCGTCACCGACGAGGAGGAGTCGGCCGGCGCCGGCGACGCCGAGCCGGCCGCCGAGACCGAGACCCCCGCACCCGCGGACGCGTGACATGACGTGGCACCTGCCGCTCGTCCCCGCGGGCGAGCCCGGTGCCGAGCTGACCGCCGGGCAGGACGGGGCGACGATCCGTCGCTCCGTCCTGCCCGGCGGCGTCCGCGTGCTCACCGAGCACATGCCGGGCCAGCGTTCGGCGACGGTGGGCGCGTGGATCGGCGTCGGCTCGCGGGACGAGACCGACGGCCACTTCGGCTCGACGCACTTCCTGGAGCACCTGCTCTTCAAGGGCACCACCCGGCGGACGGCGATGGACATCGCCGAGGCGTTCGACGCCGTCGGCGGTGAGGCGAACGCGGCCACCGGCAAGGAGCACACCTGCTACTACGCGCGCGTGCTGGACTCCGACCTGCCCATGGCGGTCGACGTCATCGCCGACATGGTCACCTCCGCGCGCCTGGACACCGACGAGCTGGAGACCGAGCGCGGCGTCATCCTCGAAGAGCTCGCCATGAACGACGACGACCCGACCGACGTCGTGCACGAGCAGTTCTCCGCCGTCGTGCTCGGGGACCATGCGCTGGGCCGCCCCATCGGCGGCACGCCCGAGACGATCAGGGCCGTACCGCGCGACGCCGTCTGGGACCACTACCGCTGGAACTACCAGCCGGAGACGCTCGTCGTCACGGCGGCGGGCGGCATCGACCACGACCGGCTCGTGCAGCAGGTCTCCCAGGCCCTGGCCGACGGCGGATGGGACCTCGACGCCGCGACCGCGCCGCGCGACCGCAGGGCCGATGTCGAGGACCGGGCGGGGGTGCCCGAGGCGGGCGCCGAGCGGACCGTGACGCGCGCGGTCGAGCAGGCCAACATCATCGTGGGCTCGACCGGCATCTCGGCCACGGACGACCGGCGCTTCGCGCTGTCCGTGCTGAACGCGGTGCTGGGCGGCGGCATGTCGTCCCGGCTGTTCCAGGAGATCCGCGAGAAGCGGGGCCTGGCGTACTCGACGTACTCGTTCGCGTCCGCGCACGGCGGGCTCGGCACGTTCGGCCTGTACGCGGGCTGCGCGGCCGCCAAGGCAGACCAGGTCACCGACCTGCTGGTCGAGGAGCTCGAGAAGCTCGCGAACGACGGCATCACCGAGGCCGAGCTGAAGCGGTCCGTCGGCCAGCTCTGCGGCGGTACGGTGCTCGGGCTGGAGGACTCCGGGTCGCGGATGAGCCGGCTGGGCAAGGCCGAGCTCGTGTACGGCGAGCTGCTGTCGCTGGCCGAGTCGCTGGAGCGCATCCAGGCGGTCACGGCCGCCGACGTGCAGGACCTGGCCCGCGACCTGGCCGCCCGCCCGCGGTCCGTGGTCCGTGTGGGCCCGTTCGACAACTGAACCGCACCGCGGAGTGCCGGGCAGCCGCCCTTCCGGAAGGGCGACTGCCCGGCACTCCGCGGGGAACTGGGGTGGAGATCGTGAGTGACATCAAGGTGGCCGTGCTCGGCGCGAGCGGGCGGATGGGCACGCAGGCCTGCGCGGCGGTCGAGGCTGCCGACGGCCTGCGGCTGGTCGCCCGGCTCGGCCGGGCCGACACCGTCGACGCCGAGACGCTCGCGGGCGCCGACGTCGCCGTGGACTTCACGGTCCCCGCCGTCACCGAGGCCAACGTGCACGCGGTGCTCGACGCCGGCGTGCACGCCGTGGTCGGTACAACGGGCTGGGACGACGCCGCGCGCGGCCGCGTCTCGGCGCATCTCGCCGAGCTCTCGCCCCGCGGCACGGGCAGTACCGGCTCGCTCGGTGTGCTCATCGCCCCCAACTTCGGGCTGTCGGCGGTGCTGGCCATGACGTTCGCGGCGAAGGCCGCCCGCTACTTCGAGTCCGCGGAGGTCGTCGAGCTGCACCACCCGAAGAAGGTGGACGCGCCGTCGGGCACCGCCCGGCACACCGCGGCGGCGATCGCCAGGGCGCGCGCCGAGGCGGGGCTCGGGCCGTCGCCCGACGCGACTGAGGCGGGCTGGGAGGCGCGCGGGGCCGACGTCGACGGCGTGCGTGTGCATGCCGTGCGGCTGCGCGGGCTGGTGGCGCACGAGGAGATCCTGTTCGGCAACGAGGGGGAGCAGCTCGTGATCCGGCAGGACTCGTTCGACCGGGCCTCGTTCATGCCGGGCGTGCTGCTCGCGATCCGCTCCGTGGTGTCCCGTCCCGGGCTGACCGTGGGCCTCGAGCACGTGCTGGACCTGTCGTGAGCGGGCCGGAGCTCGGTCGCGCGGGCGGGCGGCCGTCGTCGCGCTGGAAGCTGCCCAGGGGACTGGCGGGAGCCGTCGCCGTGACCGTGCTGCTCGTGCTGTACGTGGTGCAGATCGCGGGCCGCGGCGTCTCGATGGTGGGCACCGGCGAGCCGGTGCTGATCGCGATCGGCATCGGCGTGCTGGTCATCCCGCTGCTGGTCATCGGGCTGATCGCGCGCGAGTACTGGCTGGCGGCGACCGTGCAGCGGATGGCGGACACGCTGTTCGCCGAGGGGAACCTCCCGGTGGACGACCTGCCGCGGTCGCCGGGCGGGCGCATCGACCGGGCAGCGGCGGACGAGGCGTTCGAACCGCGCCGGGCGGCGGTCGAGGCCGCTCCCGAGGACTGGCGCGCCTGGTACCACCTCGCGTTCGCGTACGACGCGGCGGGCGACCGCCGCCGGGCGCGCGAGGCGCTGCGCAAGGCGGCGGGCCTCTACCGCGCCAGGCGGGCGTCGGCGGCCTGAGTCCTGCGGCGTGAGTCCTGCGGTCTGAGTCCTGCGGTCTGAGTCCTGCGCCTTGCGGCCTTGCGTGGCGCTTGCAGCATCGAGCGGGGCCTGCGGCGTCGTACGCGAGCTGCGGCGTCGGGCAAGACGTGCGGGCTTGGCGTCGCCGGATCGGAAGGCACCTGCGACCTTGCTCACGATCGGGCCAACGGGGTGGAGCGCACCCCGAGCCGGTTGTTTGAATTGTCGCCGCCGCGGTCAGCGATGCCGGCTGAGCGGTGTCCCCCTGACCGAGAGTTCCCGTGCTTCCCCCTGCCTTTCTCCGCGCGCGCCCGCGTGCGTCGAGCATTGACTCCGTACCCGCCGACTCCCTGCCCGCCGAGACACCCGCCGCGCGCGCCGCCAGGAACGACTCCGGACGTTCGCCGTGGCGGGCCCTGCGCCACCCCGCTATGCGCTGGTGGACCGGCGCCAACCTGGTCTCCAGCGCCGGGACCTGGATGCAGATGACCGTCCAGAACTTGCTGGTCCTGGAGGTCACCGACTCCCCGGCCGCGACAGGGCTCTCGCTGGCCGTCCAGGCCGCCCCGGGCCTGCTCTTCGGCGTCGCCGGCGGCGCCGTCGTGGACCGGTGGCCCCGCAAGGCGGTGGTCGCAGCGAGCCAGGCGGCGCTCGGCGCCATCGCGCTGGCGACCGCGCTGCTCGTCGGGCTCGACGCCCTCAGCCTGCCGCTCCTGCTGGCGCTCTCTGCGGTCACCGGTCTCGTGGCGGCCGTGGACGGTCCGGCAACCTCGCTGCTGGGCAACGACCTCGTCGCGCCCGGCGACGTGCCCTCCGCGATCGGCCTCGGCTCCGTGACCCACAGCGTGGGCCGGCTGGCGGGCGTCGGCGCCGCGGGCGGCGTCGTCGCGCTCACCGGGCCTGCCGCCGCCTACCTGGCCAACGGTCTCTCGTTCGTGGCGGTCGCCGCGCTCGTGCCGTTCCTCCGGCCGTACCCGCGGCACGCGGGCGACGGCCGGCCGTTGGAGGCGGTGGAACCCGTCCCGGCGGCGATCCCGCCCGAGCCCACGGAGCCGGCCGGGCCGCGAGCGGGTTCGCTCGACGGCGTCCGGTACTTCTGCAGCCGCCCCCGCCTCGTCACGCTCCTGGCCGTCACCGCGGTGAGCACGCTCTTCGGGCGCAACTACTCGCTGACCCTCGCCGTGCTCGTCACGGGTGCCCTCGCCGGCACGACGCAGGACTTCGCCGCCGTGGCCGCGGTGCTGGCCGTCGGCGGCATCGTCGGCGCGTTCCTCGCCGACCGGCTCCGCCGTCCGACCGTGCGGCTGGTGGCCCTGCTCGCCGCGACAGGGGCGCTGCTCCAGGTGTTCGCCGGGCTGTCGCCGACGTTCGCCCTGCTGCTGGTCGTCGTCGCGCCCCTGGCCGTGGTGGAGTCGCTCTCGGACACCGCGGGCGCGACGGTGCTCCAGACCGACCCGCCGGCCGCCATGCGCGGCCGGGTGCTGGGGGTCTGGCGCAGCGCGAGCACGGCGTGGGGCCTGGCGGGCCCGCCGCTGCTCGGCCTCCTGATGGAGCTGATGGGCGTGCGCGGCGCCCTGGTCGCGGGCGGGGCGGTCGTCCTGGTCACGATCGCCGCCGGCGCGGTCCGGGCGGCGTACCGTTCCGCGGCGGCACCGGGTTCCGTTGTTCGGCGTCGTCCGGTTCGCGGGTTCCCGCCCCGGCCGAACCCGGTTCGGCTTACCCGGCACCCACTGCAGGAGCACCCTGTGCCGCCGCGGCGGGCGGCTCACCGGGAGGTGCGCCGGCACCTCGGCGGCCGGCGTCCGACGCGTCAGGCTCGGCGTCTCACCGTCCGGTCCGGCTGATCGCCCCCCGCGGCTATGGGCGCCGCCTGGCTCTCTCGCGGGGGCTAGCGGACGCCGTAGCGCGCGACCATCGTGGCGACGGCGTCGTCGACGGCGCGGGCCGTCTCGGCGTCGGTGGGGTTCCAGCCGACCACGGTGAGGCGGGGCCAGAACGTGAAGCTCGAGATCATCCCCATGAACTGGGTGGTGGCGACCACCGGGTCCTCGACGCGTGCGGACCCGGCGTCGTGCTCGGCGGCGAGATACCGCCGCACCGCGTCGAAGAACGGCATCTTGCCGACGTCGAAGTGGGTCTCGGCGAGCCCAGGGAAGCGCGGCATCTCGGCGATGACGATGCGGTACAGGCCCACCATCTCCGGCCGGGACATCAGGGCGGCGTACCGGCGCCCGTACTCGGCCAGCCCGGCGGCGAGGTCGCCGGACGCCGGCTCGGGGAGCTCGTCGTCGTCCGGGTTCCAGTGCTCCTTGACCATCGCCTCGAACAGGCTCGCCTTGGTGGGGAACTGCTTGAACAGCGTGGCCTTGGACACCTCCGCGGCCTCGGCCACCCGGGCCAGCGACGTGCCGGCGTAGCCGCCCGCCAGGAACAGGCTGGTGGCGGCGGCGATGATCGCCGCGCGCTTCTGCTCCGCGAGCTGCTGGTGGTACGTGCCGGTGCCGGTCGCCATGGGCCCATCATGCCTCAGGCTGTGAGGTGAGTCGCTTGACTCACCTCTACGCCGCGCATACTCTGAGCGAGAGGTGAGTCAAGGGACTCACAACTAGCGAAAGGCCTCACCTGTGCAGCGATTCGAGAACAAGACGGTCGTCGTCACCGGCGTCAGGAACGAGAGCGAGGCCGCGTGATGGACGACGCCGTGCGACGGGCCATCGAGATCACCCCGGCCGCCTCGAGCCGGCAGCGGACCGTCGACATCACCACGACGGGCCGGCGCACCGGCCTGCCCCGCCGGATCGAGATCTTCTTCTACCACGTGGCCGGGCGCACCTACCTGTGCAGCGGTACGGTCGACCGGCCGAGCTGGTACGTCAACCTGGTGGCCGAGCCGGCCTTCACCTTCCACGTCAAGCACGGCGTGCGGGCGGACCTGCGTGCCACGGCGCGGCCGGTCACCGAGGAGCCGGAGCGGCGCGCGGTGCTGTCCGAGATCGTCGCCGACCTGAACCAGCCCGCCAACCCCGGCCAGCTGGCCCAGCCGGTGGACCTGGAGGACTGGGTGCGCCGGACCCGGCTGGTCGAGGTGACGTTCCTGGACTGACCGGCGCCCGCACCGGGGGGCATCGGGTCAGGCCGGGTCGGACGTCAGCATGGCGTCCACGTCCGGGTGCGTCGGCACCCAGCGCACCGTCGCCAGCACGAAGCCGACGACGAGCAGCACAGAGGTGAGCATGAACGGGTAGGTGCGGTCGATCCCGGACAGCCAGCCGGAGATCCAGCCGAACGGCGCGGCGGCGAGCATGATGCACGTGCGCTGGATCGCCATCACGCGCGAGCGCTCGGCCTCGTCCACGTGCAGCGCGACGAGCGACTCCGAGAGCATGAACAGCATGCCCGCGCCGAAGCTGTCCAGCAGCAGGCACAGGCCCAGGAACGCGTACGTGGACGGCGTCGCGGCGCCGTCGGACGCGGGGATGGCGACCAGCGTGACCTGGCCGGCGAGGTGGATCCCGAACCCCCACAGCGTGGCGCGCCTCAGGTCGACGGCGGTGGTCAGGAGCGGGATGAGCGTGAAGAAGAAGACCACCGACAGCACCGAGCGGACCATCGGGAAGAAGGGCAGCAGCGCATCCGGTACGTGCAGGTGCTGGCTGGCCACCACCTGCCAGAACGTGCCGTTGACGAGCGTGACCGCCGCGGTCAGCGCTGCCACGGCCAGCGCGAGGAGCGACCCGCGCGAGCGCAGCAGCAGCCCGAGCGCCCCGCGGTACCCGGCCAGGAGGCGCCACACGCTCTGCCCGCGGGTGGCGGCCATGCGGACTCGGCCCTGCCGGGTCTCCCTCGACCACAGGTAGAGCCAGACGATCTTCGCCGTCATGACGACCGCCGCATTGATGTAGAGGATGCGGACCGCTGGCTCCAGGCCGAGCTGGGCCACCAGGACGGCGGCCAGCGGCGCGAACAGCGCCGAGCAGTCGGCCGCGACCTTGACCAGCGAGTAGATCCGGGTGATCTGGCCGCGCTCGGCGTCCTCGACCATGAGGCAGTCCCACGAGTTCTGCGTGACCTGCAGGGCGCCGTTCACCAGCGACGCGGCGAGGAAGAACCAGAAGTTCTCCGCGAACGCCCACAGCAGGCACGGGATCACCCAGGCGATCACGTCGAACCATGCAGTCGTCGCGCGCCGCCCGAGCCGGTCGGTGATGATCCCGCCGGCCAGCCCGAAGGCGACCTGGGAGACCATCCCGACGGTCGCGAGGAACCCGATCTGCGCGTCGTGCAGGCCCAGCGCCAGCATGAACACCGAGGCGTAGGGCAGGACCAGGGCCATGGACAGGCCCCACAGCGGCTCGGTCCACACGCAGGCGCGAGGGTTGCCGCGGAGCTCGACAAGGGTCCGCCAGAGCGGGTTACGGGCGCGTGTCACCGGGCAAGTGAACCATCTCCGCGGTGGGGTCGGGGTCGACGGGCGGCGGGTCCCGGAAGACAAGTTCCTCCCCAGGGTGGGTTGCTGTCCGTAGACCGTGTCTACGGACAGCAACCCACCCTGGGGAGGAACTCTTTCCTCCGACCCTCGGCGCCGACGCGGTGCCTGAGGGCCAGCCGGTGCTCGCCGGCCCGCTGAACCCGCGGCACCCTCCGGCTCAGTCGGTGAGGCTGGTCCAGCAGTACAGCCCGTGCCCGGCGTCGGCCGCGCGGGCGGCGAGGGCCGCGAGCGGCAGCAGGGCCGCCGCGAGGTTCTGCGGGGGAGCCGACGGCGTCGCGGTGCCGGACCACTCGCGCGCCGCCCGCGCCAGCCGGGTGGGGCCGGCCGAGGCGAGGTCGTCGGCGAGGGTCTGCGAGACCGTCACGACCCACGGTCCCTCGTCGCCCCCGCTGCACACGAGCGTCCCGTGCCGCGGGTGCGCGGTGACCTCACCGTACGGCCGGCCGGAGAGCACGCCCGCGAGCCCGCCGAGCATGACGAACGGGTCGACGGACGGCACCGCCACGGCGTCGAAGCGCGGCAGGTCGGTGCTCTGGTCGGGCGCGGACGGCCCGCCAGGCGTGTGGAGCGCCGTCGCTGCCACCTCGTCGGTGGGTGCGGCGAAGTACTCCGTGCGGATCCCCATGACGCCGATGGTCGCAAGGCCGTGTCACGGGACTGTCACACGGGCGTGAAACCTGGAGTTTCACCGGCTGAACCCGGCGTCCGGCCGGCGCCGCGCTGGTCCTGACAGCGCCTGCGTGTCGGAGGCGGCGGACCTGGCCGTGCCAGGCTCAGATCTGGGCCGACCAGCGGTGCTCGACGATCTCGCGTACCCCCGTCGCGAGCGTGCGGGTGCGGCCGTCCTTGCCGAGCCCGCTGGCCTCGAGGAACGCGGCTCGGGCCGTGTCGTCCACGAGGGCCCAGGTGGTGACGGTGTCGGAACCGTCGGCGCGCAGGCGGTCGACGGCGGCCGCCAGGAGGCGCGACCCGTGCCCGCCGCGTTGCGAGCCGGGCAGGACCTCGAGCGACAGCACCTGCCCGGGGGCGACGGCGGCGAACCCGACGATGCGCGGCCCGTCGAGCGCGACCAGCACGCCGAAGCCCGGCCCCGGCGGCGAGCTGATCGCCGACGACCAGCGCTCCCGCATGGTGGGGACGTCGAGCGCGTCGATGACGCCCTCGCCCAGCACCCCGGTCGCGCGCCACGCGGCGACCTGGACGTCGGTCACCGCCGACTCGTCACCGGGGACGGCGGGGCGGACGGACACGTCGGCGGTCTCGCGAAACAAAGCCACACCGCCACCCTAACCGCAGCGGGCCGAGGGCCAAGTCGAGCGCAGTGGTCTGCCGTCAGCCCCAGCCGAGCGCGCGCAGGCCCGCGGCCGTGCCGGCCGCCAGCACCACGACGAGGATGAACGGGGCGCGCAGCGCGAGCGCGAGCGCGGCGACGGCGAGGGCGGGCACCCGCGCGTCGACGGTCAGCGTGCGGCCGTCGGCGAAGCCCTGCACCACCACGAGCGAGACGAGCAGCGCCACGGTGACGAGCGCGGTGACGCGCGAGACGCGCTCGGACGCGAGCCACGACCGTGGGATGAGGTGGCCGGCGAGCTTGAGCGCGTAGCAGGCCAGCGAGGCGACCAGCACGGTGGTCCAGAGCGCGGCGGTGGTCATCGGACGGATTCCCTCTCGGCCTCGTGCCCGGACCCTTCCGGGGCGTCGTCCCCGTCGTCCACGCCGCCGTCATCGTCTTTCGGGGCGTCGTCCCCGTCCGCGGGACCGGACGACCTTGGCGCGGCATCGTCCCGGTCCGGGGGCGCGGCCTCGTCCTCCGCGGCACCGGACGACGTCGGCGCGACCAGGCCGACGACGATCGCGACGGCCGCCGCCGCGAGCACCGGGATGCCCGGCGGCACGAACGGGATCAGCGCGGCCGTCGCCGCGACGGCGAGCCCCGCCACGAGCTGGGCGCGGCGGGGTGCGAGCCGGGGCCAGACGAGGGCGAGGAACGCAGCGGCCGCCGCGGCGTCCAGGCCCCAGGCGCGCGGGTCGCCGAGCGCGTCGCCCGCGAGCGCGCCCAGCAGCACGAACGTGTTCCACAGCACGAAGACGCCGATCCCCGTGACCCAGAACCCGACACGGGACGCGGCGGGATCGGGCTGGGCGACGGCGACCGCCGTCGACTCGTCGATGGTGACCTGCGCCGCGGCGAGCCGGCGCCACCCGCGGACCTGGAGCAGCGGCGAGACCACCGCGCCGTACAGGGTGTTGCGCAGGCCGAGCAGGGTGGCTGTGGCGATGGCGGCGAGCGGGGTGCCGGCGGCGCCGACCACCCCGACGAGGGCGAACTGCGAGCCGCCCGAGAACATGAGCAGGCTCAGCGCCATCGTCGGGCCCAGACCGACGCCTGCGGCCACCGAGAGCGCCCCGAACGAGACGCCGTACAGCCCGGTCGCCACGGACACGCTCACACCCTGGCGGACGGCGGCCCGCGCCGCCGGATCGGTGGGGAGGACCTTCACGGTCCGAGGCTACGGGGTCGCGGCCACCGACCGGGCGCCCGCCCGCGGACCGGACACGGCGCCCGAACCGGGCCCGCAACGCACGGGACCGGCGTCCCCAGCGTGCATCAGACCCCGCGTCCGCCGCCCAGCTACAGCGCCACGTACACCGTCTCCTGGTACTCCTCCATGCCGGCCTCGGCGCCCTCGCGCCCCAGGCCAGAGGCCTTGACGCCGCCGAACGGCGCGCTCGCATCGGAGACCAGACCGCGGTTGATGCCGATCATCCCGGCCTCGATCTCGTCCATGGCGCGCTGGGCCCGGGCGAGCGACGTCGTGTACGCGTAGGCGGCCAGGCCGAACGGGGTGCCGTTGGCCAGCTCGTACGCCTCGTCGTCGGAGCCGAAGGCGACGATGGGCGCGACCGGGCCGAAGATCTCCTCCGTGACGACCCGCGCGTCGCCGTCGACCCCGGTGAGCACGGTCGGCTCGAAGAAGTGGCCGGGCCCGTCCAGGCGCGAGCCGCCGGTGAGCACCTGCGCGCCGTGTGCGACGGCGTCGTCCACGAGGCCGGACACCTTCTCGACCGCCGCCTCGTTGATGAGCGGGCCCACCTGGGCACCCGGCTGCGTGCCGGGCGCCGTCACCAGCTCGCCCACCGCGGCGGCGAACTTCTCCGCGAAGGTGCGCGCGACGGCGTCGTGCACCAGGAAGCGGTTGGCGGCCACGCACGACTGGCCGGAGTTGCGCAGCTTCGCGATGAGCGCGCCCTGGACGGCGGCGTCGAGGTCGGCGTCCTCGAAGACGACGAACGGCGCGTTGCCGCCCAGCTCCATCGAGCTGCGCAGCACGTTCTTCGAGGCCTGCGTGAGCAGGACCTGGCCCACCCGGGTGGAGCCGGTGAACGAGACCTTGCGCAGCCGGGGGTCGTCGAACAGCGGCCCGGTGACCGGGCCCGCCTGCGTGGTGGGGACCACGTTGACGATGCCCGTCGGCAGGCCGCGGGACTCGGCCTCCGAGCGGATGATCTCGGCGACCAGCAGGGTGGTCATCGGCGTGAGCTCCGACGGCTTGATCACCACCGTGCACCCCGCGCCGAGCGCGGGGGCGATCTTGCGGGTCGCCATCGCGATGGGAAAGTTCCACGGCGTGATCAGCAGGGACGGTCCCACGGGCCGGCGGCTCACGTACTGCTTGTTGCCGCCCGACGGCGCCGTGCGCACCAGGCCGTCGGCGCGCACCGTCTGCTCGGCGAACCAGCGCAGGAACTCGGCGCCGTAGACCACCTCGGCGCGCGCCTCGGCCAGCGGCTTGCCGGCCTCGGCGGTGATGAGGGCCGCCACGTCGTCGGCGCGGGCGACGATGCGCTCGAAGACGGCGCGCAGCAGCTCGGAGCGCTCGCGGGGCGGCACGGCGCGCCAGGCGGGGGCGGCGGCGTGCGCCGCGTCGAGCGCGCGCACGGCGTCGGCGGGGGTGGCGTCGGAGACGTCGAAGATCGCCTCGGCGGTGGCCGGGTCAGTCACCTCGAACGTGGCGCCGCCCGCGGCGGGGCCCCAGTGCCCGCCGACGAGGATGCCGGTGGGAAGGTGTGCCACGAGGGCGGGGGAGAGCATCGTCGCCGTCATAGTCCGAGTATCCATCCCCACGCAACCGGATGGGCCTTGTCCACAGGCGCGAAAGCGTCCTCAGGCGCGCGGCGGCCCGGTACGGGGACCGAGTATCGTCTGGCGCACGCCAACGAGACGGGGGATCACTATGACCGCGACGGCCGACCTGTACGACGAGCACGGCGAGGCGCTGGCCTCGCTCCCCGTGCAGCTCCGCGACTTCGGCGGGGTCCGCGCCTTCTCGGGGCCGGTGCGCACGGTGCGGTGCCACGAGGACAACGGTCTGGTCAAGGCGGTGACGCAGACCCCTGGCGACGGCGCGGTCCTGGTGGTCGACGGCGGCGGCTCGCTGCGCAGCGCCCTGATGGGCGACCTGATCGCCGCCGCGGCGGTCGAGAACGGCTGGGCGGGCGCGATCATCCACGGCGCGATCCGCGACTCGGTGGCGATCGGCGGGCTGCGGCTCGGCGTGAAGGCGCTGGGCACCAACCCGCGCAAGTCGTCCAAGGCGGGTGCGGGCGTGGTGGACGAGGCCGTCGAGATCGGCGGCGTCGTGTTCCGGCCGGGCGCGCTGGTGTACGCGGACGAGGACGGCGTCCTGGTCGAGCGCTGACCTGGGGCGGGGGCCGGCGGACGGCTGCGGACGGCGCGTCGGGGCGCGCGGCGGGTCGCCGGGCTCACGTCCGGTGATCGGGTCGTAAACGGTACGGTATGCCTATGGTTCTCCCCGCTGACTCCGCGCGCCCGTTCGGCGCGGTCCTGACCGCGATGGTCACCCCGATGACGCCCGACGGCGTCGTGGACCTGAAGGCAGCGGTGAAGCTGGCGAAGAAGCTGGTCGACGACGGCAACGACGGCCTCGTCCTGTCCGGCACCACCGGCGAGTCGCCGGTCACGCACACCCCGGAGAAGGAAGAGCTTGTCGCGGCGGTCGTCGAGGCCGTCGGTGACCGCGCCGCCGTCGTGGCCGGAGCCGGCTCGAACGACACCGTGCACGCGATCCGCATGGCCGAACAGGCCGCGGGAGCCGGCGCGGACGGCCTGCTCGTCGTCTCCCCGTACTACTCGCGGCCCACCCAGGAGGGCCTGTACCAGCACTTCACGGCCGTCGCGGACGCGACGGACCTGCCCGTGATGCTGTACGACATCCCGGGGCGCGCCGGGGTGCGCATCGCCCCCGAGACGTTCGCACGCCTCGCGCAGCACGACCGGATCGTCGCCAACAAGGACGCGACCGGCGACGTCTACAGCGGCGGCAAGCTCGCCGCGAGCACGGGCCTGGCCTGGTACTCCGGCGACGACGGCCTGCTGCTGCCGTTCCTGAGCGTCGGCGGTGCGGGTATCGTGTCGGTGTCGGCTCACCTCGTCGGCGCGCACTTCGCCGAGACGGTCCGCCGGTTCGACGCCGGCGACCTCGCCGGAGCCATCGAGGTCTTCCGCACCACGACGGGCGTCATCGACGCGATGAACGGCGCGGGCGCCCAGGCCGTCATGGTCAAGGCGGCGCTTGAGCTCCTCGGCGTCACGGACAACCGCTTCCTGCGCCTGCCGAACGTCGCCGCCACGGACGACGAGGTCGCCGCCCTGCGCGCGACGCTGGCTGAGGCCGGCCTGCTGCGCGACGACGACACCGCACACCTGCCCGAGGTGAGCGAGCTCGCGAAGGCGAGCTCCGCCGTCGGGCACTGAGACTTTTCTGTTGGAACGAGGCCTTGGAGGCCACGTGAGTCATCCTCACCCTGAACTGTCCCTGCCCCCCGCGCTGCCCGAAGGCGGCCTGCGGGTGGTCGCCCTCGGCGGCCTCGGCGAGGTGGGACGCAACATGGCGGTCCTGGAACATGCCGGAAAGCTGCTGGTCATCGACTGCGGCGTGCTGTTCCCCGAGGACAACCAGCCCGGCGTGGACCTGATCCTGCCGGACTTCGACTACATCAAGGACCGCCTCGACGACGTCGAGGCGATCGTGCTGACGCACGGCCACGAGGACCACATCGGCGCCGTGCCGTACCTGCTGCGCCTGCGGGCGGACATCCCGCTGGTCGGGTCGCGCCTGACGCTGGCGTTCATCGAGGCGAAGCTCAAGGAGCACCGCATCAAGCCCTACACCCTCGAGGTGCGCGAGGGGCAGCGCGAGCAGCTCGGCGTGTTCGACTGCGAGTTCGTCGCGGTCAACCACTCCATCCCGGACGCGCTCGCCGTCGCCGTGACCACCGCAGCGGGCACCGTGCTGCACACCGGCGACTTCAAGATGGACCAGCTCCCGCTGGACGGCCGCATCACCGACCTGCGCGCCTTCGCGCGCCTCGGTGAGAAGGGCGTCGACCTCTTCATGGTGGACTCCACCAACGCCGAGGTCCCCGGGTTCGTGACGCCGGAGGCCGAGATCGGCCCCGTGCTGGACAACGTGTTCGCGCACGCGGACAAGCGGATCATCGTCGCGTCGTTCTCCTCGCACGTGCACCGCGTGCAGCAGGTGCTGAACGCCGCGCACGCGCACGGGCGGCGCGTCGCCCTCGTGGGGCGCTCCATGGTGCGCAACATGGGCATCGCCGCCGACCTCGGCTACCTCGACGTGCCGCCCGGCGTGCTGATCGACCTGAAGAAGGCCGACGACGTGCCCGACGACCAGATCGTCTACATGTCCACCGGTTCGCAGGGCGAGCCGATGGCGGCGCTCTCACGCATGGCCAACGGCGACCACAAGGTGCAGGTCGAGTACGGCGACACCGTGATCCTGGCGTCGTCGCTCATCCCGGGCAACGAGAACGCCGTGTTCCGCATCATCAACGGGCTCACCCGCCTCGGCGCGCGCGTGGTGCACGGCGGCAACGCCAAGGTGCACGTGTCGGGGCACGCCTCGGCCGGCGAGCTCATGTACTGCTACAACATCCTCAAGCCCAAGAACGTCATGCCCGTGCACGGCGAGGTGCGCCACCTCGTGGCCAACGGGGCGCTCGCGGTCCGCACCGGCGTGCCGGCCGACCGCGTGGTGCTCGCCGAGGACGGCGTCGTGGTGGACCTCGTGGACGGCAAGGCCTCGGTGGTCGGCGCCGTGCCCTGTGGGTACGTCTACGTCGACGGCTCGTCGGTCGGCGAGATCACCGACGCAGAGCTCAAGGACCGCGTGATCCTGGGCGAGGAGGGCTTCGTGTCCGTCTTCGCGGTGATCGACACCGCGACGGGCAAGGTGCTCGCGCCCCCGCAGATCCTGGCGCGCGGCATGGCCGAGGACGCCTCGGTGTTCGACACCGTGATGCCGGAGGTCACCGCGGCGCTGGAGAACGCGATCGCCGGCGGGGCCACCGACACGCACCAGCTCCAGCAGATCATGCGGCGCACGATCGGTCGGTACGTGGCCACCCGGCTGCGGCGCAAGCCGATGATCGTGCCGGTGGTGGTCGAGGCCTGAGGACGTATCGCCGCCGCCGCGTCCGCGACATACTGACCACGGCAGACCCGGGCTCGTCGGCTGGTTTCCGGGCGCTGAGTTCTCGGGCGCTGGTCGTCTACCGGGTAGGGCGCCGGCACCGGGCCGGCGGACGGCTCTGGAGGATGGGATGTCGCAGGAGACGGAGTTCGACACGGCTGCGGCGGTGACGCGGTCGATGCTGGGCTGGGGTGTGGTCGCCGGACCGTTCTACCTGGTGGTCGGGCTGATCCTGGCGCTGACCCGCGAGGGGTTCGACTTCACGCAGCATCCGCTCAGCGCGCTCATGCTGGGCGAGGGCGGCTGGATGCAGACGACCAACCTCGGCGTGAGCGGCCTGATGGTCGTGGTCGCGGGCGTCGGCCTGACCCGCGCGGGCGCGCGCGGCACGGGGATGTCGGTCGGCATCTACGGCCTGGCGATGATCGCGAGCGCGATCTTCCCGCCCGACCCGATGCCCGGCTTCCCGCCCGGCCAGGACGGCGCGACGACGCCGGGGCTCTCGGGCATCCTGCACCTCGCGTTCGGCGGTGTCGGGTTCGTCTCGGTGGCGGTCGCGGCGTTCCTGCTCGGCGGGTGGCTCGCCCGGCAGGGCGAACGGAGCCACGCGGTCTGGTCGCGGGTGGCGGGCGCGGTGATCCTCGTGGGCTTCCTCGGCGGTGTCGCCCTGGGCCCCGCCGGCATGGCCGGGCTGTGGCTGACCGTGGTGGTCGGCTTCGTCTGGCTGCTCCTCGCGTCGCTCCGGCTGTACCGCGTGGTACCGCACCCGGACGTGGCGCGGCGCTGAGCGGCCGAGCGGCGACCGGTCGGGCCGTGACCCGTCGGGCCGTGACCAGCCCGGCCCGTGACCTGTCAGGCGGTGACCTGGTCGCGGATCCAGCCGGCGTGACCGCGGAAGCGGCCCAGCTCGTCGTCGCCGTCGATCCTCGCCTCCACGGCCGCGACCAGCTCCAGCCCGCGGGCCGTGCCGCCCGCCTCGATCGCCAGCTCGGCGGCCAGGAGGGCGGTGTTGCACCAGCGTGCGACGTCGTCGGACTCCCGCAGGAGGGACTCGGCGCGGTCCGCCAGGGCGCCGGCCTCCTCCAGGGCTCCGTCGTAGCGGCCGCGGAAGCGTGAGGTCTCCGCGTCCTCGTCGGTGATGATCCTGGCGTGCTGGGCGAGCGTCTCGGGCAGCTCCGGCCGCAGCTCCGCGAGCTCGTCGGGGTCGGTCGTGTCGGCCAGCGCCGCCTCGCACGCGCGGGTGGCGCCGGTCATGATGCGGCCCGCCTCGGCGACGTCGCGGTCCCGGACGGCCCACGCCCACGCCCTGGTAGCGCGGATCTGGCGTGCCGCCTGGCCAATCTCGGCCCACAGGTCCGCCGCCCGCTCGTACGCCAGCTCCGCCGACAAGCTCTCGCCCGCGCGGTCCAGCGCCTCCGCCGCGAGGTTGGCGAGCATCGCGTGGTCGGCCTGCTCGGACCAGTGCTGCGCGACCTGCGCGGCGGCCAGCCAGTGCCGTGCCGCCTCTGCGGGCTCCTGGCGTGCCATCGCGCAGTCGCCGAGCCACCAGCGCACCTGCACCAGAGCACCCTCGCCGTGGGCCTCTGGCGCCGGGTCGACATCGGCAAGGGCCTGCTCCAGCACCGGCGCCGCCTCGGCCAGCCGGTCGCCCGCCATGAGGTACCCGCCCAGCCGGATCCGCGGCACGACGGCGGAGGCCCGGTCCACCAGGTCGGACCACGCCACGGCCTCGAGCGCGTGGTGCACGGCTCCGGGCGCGTCGTCGGCGGCGGCCAGCAGCTCGGCGAGCCGGAGGTGGGCGGCCGCGCGCCAGCCGGAGGGCGCCGCGTCGCCGGCTCGGTCGATCGCCTCCGCCATCGCCGACCGCATGCCAGCCGGGTCCTCGGCCTCCTTGGCGCGGTGGTACCTGTCGACGGCCTCCCGGACGTCGGCGGGCAACACGGTCTCGCCAGGCTCGGCGGCGGGCGCGGTACCCGGCAGCACCGCGCTGTCAGGCACAGCACCCGGCAGCACCGCGCGCAGCCCCAGCGGGAGGCGGTCCAGCAGCGGCTCGGCGTCCAGGCGTGCCAGCACCCGCTGGCTCACCGCCGTCGTGCCGTTGCGCGCGTCGAATCGCCCGGCCAGAGCGAGGGCCTCGGCCCGGGCGTGTCCCGCGAGGTCGGCGGCGGTCCACGCGCGCCCGGCGGGGCCGGTGACCCGGAGATCGCCGCGGCCGCGGGCGACCAGCCGGTCCATGAGGAGCGCGGTCACCGCGTAGAAGCCCATGTGGGGCTCTGGCTCGCCGTCGGCCTGGAAGTAGGCGGGAGTGTCGGCGAGGAGCTCGAGCCCGCGCGCCTCGTTGCCCGTCAGCGCGCAGAACTCGATGTGCTTGGCCACCGAGGCCATCATGCTCTCCGAGCCCTTGACCATGGGGTAGCCGCGCAGGTGGTTCGCCCGTGCCTCGTCCAGCCGGCCCAGCCGGACCAGGGGGAGGAGGGACCGCGCCAGCGCACGGTGCGGCTCCTCCGTGCACCGCAGCCTGCCATCGAGGACCGGTGCCCAGTGCTCGACGGCCTTCGCGTCGTCGCCGCTGTCGGCGTAGAACCCGCTCTGGCCTGCGGTCTCGCAGGCGTGGCAGTCCGCCAGCTCGCCGCGTTCGGCGGCCAGCCAGCCCTCGAACGCCCGGTGCGCCCGCTCGGTGTCGCCCAGGTGGTCGGCGATGTAGAACTCCGACATCCGCACGGCCCGCTCGGTGTGTCCGGCCAGCCGGTAGCGGCGGTCCATCTCGCCGAGCCAGTTCTCGATGGCCGTCAGGGGCACCTGGGGCAGGTCGAGCATGCCCGTCGTCACCCACTTGAAGTCCCAGAACAGCGAGCGGGTGCTCGCCGGGTCGAAGACGCTCGGGTCCTCGTCCCACAGCCGCAGCGCCCGGGCGAACGGGACGAGCAGCTTGTGCCGGTCCGCGCTGAACTCGTAGGCGCTGATCAGGTGGAAGAGCGCAGGGATCTCGGCCTCCGGCCCGAGCTGCGCCGCCCGGTCGAGGATGTTCTCCGCTACCGCAGCCTTCGACGTGCCGTAGGGACGCTGGCTGTTCTCCCAGATGGCACCCCGGAGCGTTGCGAGGTCCGTGATCTCGGTCATCGGTCGGTCTCCCGGAGGTCGTCGTGCTGGTCGGGGGCGGCGGGCAGGGTGGGCGCCGCCCATTCCAGCAGCTCGCCGAACGCGCGGTTCACGAGGGCCTGGTCCACCGGCCGCAGCGGCCGCCGGGCCTGGAGCAGCGACTGCCCGTACAGGGCCTCGACGGCGACCCCCACCAGGTCGGCGTCCGGCAGCCCGGCGATGCGCCGGACCAGCGGGTTGAGGTGGTTCAGCACGAGCCGGGCGCGGGGCGCCTCGTCGCGCAGGGAGCCGAGGATGCCGGCCCAGAGGTCGTCGGCCTGGCTCTCGGCATCGGCCCGGGCGCGCTCGTGCCGGGCGGACCGGTCGTCCAGGTGGAGTGCGGCCAGCGACGCCGGATGGAACGCGCGCACGGCGACGTCGCAGTCCAGCGGGTCGAGCCGGGCCCGGGCGGTGGCAAGGAGCGGCGCGAGCGCGAGCTCGGCCGCCGGGTCTACGTGGTCGAGGTGCGCGGTCACGACGGACGCGTCGAGCTCCTCGACGGTCACCTCCGGCCGGACCTGCGGCAGCGCCTCGACCAGCGCCGCGTCGTACGTGTACCCGCCGTTGACCACGGCCAGGCCCTGCGCCGCGGCGATGGCCGAGACCTGCCGGAACTCGTCGACCGTGCGCGTGAAGTGCACGATCCGGTGCCGCCGGGCGAGGTCGTCCAGCGTGAGCTCACCCTCGGACGTCTCGAACGGCAACCAGGGCAGCATGGTGCGCAGCACCTCGTCGTCGTGCAGGGCGAGGGCCTTGACGCCCAGGTGGTGGACGGCCAGGAAGCGCCGCAGGCGCTCCGGCGAGGTGGCCGCGAGCTGTGCGAGCCAGCCCCGGACGCGGTCGCCGAGCGCCTCGCGGACCGCCGCGAGCGTCTCGTCCTCGTAGAGCTGCTCGCGGCTCGCCGTCGGCCGCAGGGAGTCGGTGTCCAGCACGCACCGCACGAAGAACGCCCAGTCGGGCAGCAGGGTCTCGGCCCGGTCGGTGAGCAGCATGCCCTTGAGGTGCACGCGGTGCCCGCCGCGCTGCGCCGGGCTGACGACGCCGGGCAGCACGTAGGCGACGCCGCGGATGCCGACCAGCGGCAGGTCGAGCTCGATCGAGTCGAGCGGTGCGAAGCCGAACGCGTCCTGGCAGTATGCGGACAGGGCGGTGGTCCGCGCGGTCGGGCTCGTGTGCTCGGCCTCCCACGGCGGCCGCTGCCCGGTGACCCGCTCGTCGCCCACGCGGACGTCGTAGGGCAGGAGCGCCCCGAAGTCGGCGGCCAGGTCGGCCACGGTGGACGCCTCGAACCACTGCTCGCTGCCGCGGCGGGCCGCGAGGTGGACGGTCGTCCCCGGCTCCGGGTGCTCGGACAGCTCCAGGGTGCGGACCGTGTAGGAACCGTCGCCGCGGGCGACCCACTCGACGGGCAGCGCGTCGGGCGTGCGCGCCGACCGGCTCACCACCCGGATGGTCTCCGCCACGACGAAGCAGGCCAGCAGGCCGATACCGAACTGCCCGAGGAACTCCTTGCGCGCCTCCTGGAGGCCGTCCCGCTTGGAGCTGCGCCCGATCGTGGCCAGGAGCTGGTGCACCTCTGGCTCGCTCAGGCCGATGCCGGAGTCGGTGATCCGCAGCGCAGTGCCCGTGGCGTGCAGGCGCACCGTGCCGGGGGCCGCCGGGTCGATAGCGCGCCGCGCGGTGATCGCGTCGACACCGTTCTGGAGCAGCTCGCGCACGTAGACGCGCGGGCTGGCGTACAGGTGCTGGGACAACAGGTCGACCAGCCCGCGGAGGTCGACCTGGAACGTGTGCGGCGAAACCGCCGAGGTCTCTTGCGTCGTCATCGTGGGCGCGATGCTAGCGGCGCTGTCCGACACTCCCCAGCAAAGTAGCCTGCACCCATGACCGCTCTCCCGCCGTCGTCGCCCCCGTCCCGGACCGAAGACCCCCGGACCGAGCGCCCCCGGACGGAGCGCCCGCCCCGGGCCGAGCTGCACGTGCACATCGAGGGCACGCTGGAACCGGACCTCGCGTTCGAGCTGGCGGCCCGCAACGGCGTCCGGCTGCCGTACCCCGACCCCGCGAGCCTGCGGGCCGCCTACGAGTTCGAGGACCTCCAGTCGTTCCTCGACCTGTACACCGCGAACATGGCGGTGCTGCGCACCGAGGCCGACTTCGCCGACCTGACCCGCGCCTACCTGGCGCGGGCGGCCCGGGCGGGCGTGCGGCACGCGGAGATCAGCTTCGACCCGCAGGCGCACCTCGCGCGCGACGTGCCGCTCGACGCCGTGGTGGGCGGCATCGCCGGCGTCCTGGAGCGCAGCGAGACCGAGCTCGGCATCTCGACCCTCCTCATCGCGGCCTTCCACCGCGACAGGGACAGCGCGGACGCGCTCGACGTCCTGGAGCGGCTCCTCGCCATGCGGGCACCGATCGTGGGCGTGGGACTGGACTCGGCGGAGATCGGCTACCCCGCCGGCCCGTTCGCCGGCGTGTTCGCGCGAGCCGAGGCGGCGGGGCTGCGCCGCACCGCGCACGCGGGCGAGGAAGGCCCCGCCTCGAACGTGCGCGAGGCGCTCGACCTGCTGCACGCCGAGCGGATCGACCACGGCATCGCCGTGGTCCAGGACGCCGATCTCGTCGCGCGCGTCGTGGCCGAGCGGGTCCCGTTCACCGTCTGCCCCGTCTCGAACGCGCGGCTGCGCGCGGTCCCGACCCTCGCGGAGCACCCGCTGCCCACGATGGTCGAGGCGGGCATGCTCGTGAGCATCAACTCCGACGACCCGCCGTACTTCGGCGCGTACGTCGACGACGTCGACGACGCCGTCACGGCGGCCTTCGGCCTCACCAGGGACCAGCGGGCGGCGCTCGCGGCGGCGTCGTTCACGGGGTCGTTCCTGCCTCCGGAGCGGGTTTCCGGCTACCTGGCCGAGGTCGAGGCCTGGCGCGCCTGACGACGGCGGGCCGCCGTCAGCGGCTGAGCAGCGCCGCCGCGACCGTCCGCCCGGCCTGGGCGAACGCGGCCTCGCGCGCGCTCTCGTCGCCCGGCAGCAGCCCGGCGAGCTCGAGCGACACCAGCCCGTGCACCAGCCCCCACAGCCCGATCGCGGCGCTCAGCACGTGCTCGGGCGGCGCGCCGTCGAGCACCCGGGCCACGGCGTCGTGCAGCACGCGGAAGGTCGGGCTGTCGACCGACGACGCCGGGTCGCCGTCCGCCGGTGTCACGCCGCGGTAGAACATGACGCGGTAGAAGTGCGGGTCCGCCAGGGCGAACGCCCGGTAGGCGACGCCGAGGGCGCGCAGGTCCGCCATCGGGTCGGCGCTGCGGCCGGCCGCGGCGAGGTGCTCGGCGAACCGCCGGAACCCCTCGCTGCTGACCGCCTCGATCAGTGCCTCCCGCGAGCCGAAGAGCGCGTAGACCGCCGACGCGCTGGTCCCCGCCGCCGCGGCGACCTTCCGCACCGTGACGGCGCCGTCGCCGTCGGACGAGATCACGCGGGAGGTGACCTCGAAGAGCCGGGTGCGCAGAGCGTCGTCGTGCAGTCTCGGTCGTGCCATGCGGTGAGTCTAAGAGGCTTGACGGGAGTTTGCGAACGTTGTTTGATAACACTGTTATGAAACAACGGGTGACCAAGCCGCACAGGAGGACGTCGTGCTCGAACTCTCGGACCCGGCCCGCATCACAGCGGGCATAGTGCTGCTGACCGTCGTCGGGATCGAGTCGGGCGGGTTCTTCCTGCTCCGGGTCTTCGGCGGCCGGCTGGTGACGACCGACCTGCAGAAGAGCTTCTTCCGGGCGGGCCATGCCCACGCGGGCGTGCTGGTGATCCTCGGCCTGCTCAGCGTGCTGCTGACGGAGACGACGAACCTGACCGGGTTCGCACACTGGCTCGCCGCCACCGGGGTGCTGTGGGCGGCGATCCTCATGCCCGCAGGGTTCTTCTTCTCCGCGATGGGGGAGGGGCGCACCACCCCGAACCGCGCGGTCGTGCTGATCCCGGCCGGCGCCGTGGCCCTTGGTGCCGGCGTGGTGATGCTGGCGATCGGGCTGCTCACGGCCTGATCCGGCCGGAGCATGCGTTCCGCTCCGGCCGGAGCATGCGTTCCGCCCGGCCGGCCGCCGGCTACGGCCGTGAAGTCGGCAATCGGGCGCCCCGCCCCGGCCAGGAATTCGGCAAACCGGACGACGGCCCGGTCCAGGACACACCGCGAGAGGTCTTGGGCCGGGCCGTCGTCGCCGGATACGGTGGCGACATCATGGCGACCCGCACGTCGGCCCGGCGAGGTTCCGGGAAGGGCTCCGGGCAGGGCGCGAAGAGCGCCAGGCCCAAGGCCGCAGCGTCGAAGCGATCGACTCAGCGCCGGGGGAACGCTCGCCCGGCGCCGACGGCTGCGTCGGCACCGTCCCGCCCGCCGTGGCCGGTCCGCGCGGTCCGCGGGCTGTGGATGGGCATGGCGCACGCCGTCGGCGGCGCGGCCCGGGCCGGGACGCGGGCGGCGCCGGACACGTCCGAAGGGGGCGCGCAGAGCGCGGAGCAGCAGGGAGGGCAGGAACTGGAACCGGACCACCGGCGCGACGGCGTCGGCTTCGCACTCCTCGCCGCTGCGGTGATCGTCGCCGCGCGCGAGTGGTGGGGCATCGACGGCCCGTTCGGCGACGGCGTGCACGCGGTGGTCGCCGGCACGTTCGGCATCGCGGGCGTGGCGCTGCCGGTGCTGTTGATCTGGCTCGCGTTCCGCATCATGCGCCATCCCGAGCGGGCCCAGCAGAACGGCCGGGTGGCGATCGGGCTCAGCTTCCTGGTGGTCGCCACCTGCTCCCTCGTGCACATCAGCGCCGACCTGCCCTCGCCCGCCGACGGCTTCACCCCCGTGCAGGACGCCGGAGGCGTGATCGGCTTCCTCTTCGCCACCCCCGTCGTCACCGGCCTGACCCAGTGGTTCGCGATCCCGCTGTACGTGCTGGCCGGGTTCTTCGGCGTCCTCATCGTCACGGCGACGCCCGTGCACCGGATCCCCGCGCGCCTGCGCGGGGTGTACGACCGGCTCACCGGCAACCACCGCGAGCCGGACGCCACGACCGAGGACGGCCTCGCGCTGGCCGAGGGGGTCTCCGCGCACGACGGCTCGCCGGTCGCCACCAAGCGCCGCAGGCGCCGGACCAAGCAGGAGATCGCCGCAGAGAAGGAGCGCCTGGGCGGGTTCGTGGGCGACGAGGCCTTCGAGAAGGCGGCGGAGGTGGAGGCTGCCGCGCGCGCCGCCAAGGCCGGCAAGCTCACCACCCAGCGCATCCCCACCAGTGAGTCCGCGGGCAAGGTCACCGGGGCACCCGCCATCGGCCCGGGCGTCCTCGGGCCGGACGGCGAGCCGGCGTCGGCCAAGGAGGACGGGCCCAAGCCGCCGCGGCCGGGCGAGCCGATGCCGCGGGGCGTGCAGCCCATGCTGGAGGGCGACACGGTCTACCTGCTGCCCGACGAGGAGCTGCTCGTGCAGGGCCCGCCGCACAAGGCGCGGTCCGCCGCCAACGACCGGGTGGTCGAGTCGCTGACCGGCGTGTTCGAGCAGTTCGGCGTCGACGCGAAGGTCACGGGCTTCAGCCGCGGCCCGACGGTGACCCGCTACGAGGTCGAGGTGGGCGCCAAGACGAAGGTCGAGCGCATCACGTCGCTGTCCAACAACATCGCCTACGCGGTGGCCAGCGCCGACGTGCGCATCCTGTCGCCCATCCCGGGCAAGTCCGCGATCGGTATCGAGATCCCCAACACCGACCGCGAGACCGTAGTGCTGGGCGATGTGCTGCGCTCGGGCGCCGCGCGCCGCACCGAGCACCCGATGGTGATGGGCGTTGGCAAGGACGTCGAGGGCGGTTACGTGGTGGCCAACCTCGCCAAGATGCCGCACATCCTGGTGGCGGGTGCCACGGGCGCCGGTAAGTCGAGCTTCATCAACTCGATGATCACCTCGATCCTGATGCGCTCGACGCCCGAGCAGGTGCGTCTCATCCTGGTGGACCCCAAGCGCGTGGAGCTTACGATCTACGAGGGCATCCCGCACCTCATCACGCCGATCATCACCAGCCCGAAGAAGGCCGCAGAGGCCCTCGACTGGGTGGTGCGCGAGATGGACGCGCGGTACGACGACCTGGCGACGTTCGGCTACAAGCACATCGACGACTTCAACAGCGCCGTGCGGGCCGGCAAGGTCAAGCCGCTGCAAGGTTCGGAGCGCAAGATCGCGCCGTACCCGTACCTGCTCGTGGTGGTCGACGAGCTCGCCGACCTCATGATGGTCGCCCCGCGCGACGTCGAGGCCTCGATCCAGCGCATCACGCAGCTCGCGCGCGCCGCGGGCATCCACCTCGTGCTGGCCACGCAGCGCCCGTCCGTCGACGTCGTGACCGGCCTGATCAAGGCGAACGTGCCCTCGCGGCTCGCGTTCGCGACGTCCTCTCTCGCCGACTCGCGCGTGGTCCTGGACCAGCCCGGTGCGGAGAAGCTCATCGGCCAGGGCGACGCCCTGTTCCTGCCGATGGGCGCGGCCAAGCCGATGCGCGTCCAGGGCGCGTGGGTCACCGAGTCCGAGGTGCACCAGGTCGTCGAGCACGTGAAGGCTCAGCTCAAGCCGGTGTACCGGGAGGACGTCGCGGCGCCCGCTGCGGCCAAGAAGCAGGTGGACGAGGACATCGGCGACGACCTCGACCTGCTGCTGCAGGCCACGGAGCTCGTGGTCACCACGCAGTTCGGGTCCACGTCGATGCTGCAGCGTAAGCTGCGCGTGGGCTTCGCCAAGGCGGGGCGGCTCATGGACCTCCTGGAGTCCCGCGAGATCGTGGGGCCGTCGGAGGGCTCCAAGGCGCGCGACGTGCTCGTGTCCGCCGACGACCTGCCCTCGGCGCTCGCGCTCATCCGCGGCGAGCAGCCCGCCCGCGTCTTCGACCAGGCGGCGGATGACGACGCGTCCGACGACGGCGGGTCAGGCGCGGCGTACCCGGCCGACGACCGGTACGGCGAGGGAACGGACGGCCACCTGCCGCCGGTCGCCACGGACTACCACGACGACGCCGAGGCGGTGCGCTGACCGACGCCGGATGCGTGACGGCGGCGATGTGCCGACGGCGGTGCGGCGCCGCCGTCGACTCGTGGCGCGCGGGGTGGCGCCGTCGACGCCCGGCCGGTGCCTCCGCCGGGCTCTCCGGTCGCGCTGCGCTCAGCTCCGCGGGACCACGCGGGGCGGCTCGCCCGTGGGCCGGGGCGGCATGCCCTGCTCGCGCGCGGCGTTCCCGGCGCTGTCCTGTGCGATCCGGAGGCGCTCCTGCAGCTCGGCGACGCTGAGCTGCCCGTCCCCCGGGTGGGCGAGCGCGTGGCGCGTGCTGCGCAGCCGGTGCCCGGCCGCCAGGTCGACGGTGGTCGCCGCCCAGCGGACGCCCGTGACCCGGGTGGGGCCGCCGGGCGCCTGCTTGATGTCCGCGACCAGCATGAGCCCGACGGTGGTCGGCAGGACGCAGCAGTCCGGGCCCTGGTTGGAGATGAGGTTGCCCAGGCCGTAGGCCACCCACATCCCGCTGCCCGCCGGGCCGCCGCGCAGGCGGGCGAGCGGCTGCGGGACGTGGGCGTGGTGGCCGATCACGAGGTCGACCTGCCGGGAGCGGGCCAGGGCCTCGGTCGTGTCCCGCTGGTGCGGGGTGGGCTCCGTGACGTACTCGTAGCCGTCGTGCAGGCTCACCACCACGAGGTCCGCGCCTGCCGCCCTGGCCGCCCTGGCCTGCCGCACGATCCGCTCGGTGTCGATGAGGTCGATCGACCAGTCGCCACGGGGCGGGGTGTACCCGTTCAGCCCGTAGGTCGCCGCCAGGTGGGCGACCGTGACGGTCCGGCCGCTCCGGCGCAGCTCGTAGTACTGGGGCCTGAGCGACTCGCGTCGGTCGCGCGCGGTCCCGACATGGCCCATCCCGGCCCGGTCGAGCGCGTCCAGGGCCGCCGCGAGGCCGTCGTAGCCGGCGTCGGCCGCGTGGTTGGACGCCGTCGAGCAGCCGTCCCAGCCCTGTTCGTCCAGGTCGCGGACGACCTCTCGGGGCGCGCGGAACACCGGGTAGCCCGACGGCGGCACACCCGGCGGCGCGATCGGGACCTCGAGGTGGCACAGGGCGAGATCCGCGCCGGCGACCCAGGGATCGATGCCCGCCAGCAGCGGCGAGTAGTCGATACCGTCGGGTCCGGTCGCCGAGTCGTTGAGCGGTTCATGGGGCAGGACGTCGCCGCCGGCCAGCAGCGTGAACTCGGCGTCCTGCTCCAGCGGGTCGGGGGCGGCGTCGCCGGGCGGCGCCGCGGTCGGGCTCGCCGCGCCGGAGCTGCTGGGGGTTGCCGCAGGGGCCGGGGAGGGGTTGAGCGTGCAGCCCGCCGTGGCGGTGACGAGAGCGCAGGACAGCGCCGCGGACGCGAGGAGCCGCAGGGCGCGGGCAGTGGTCACGTCGGGATCGTATGGCCGGTCGGCCGTGGCGGCGAACCGGCATGCCGTGCCGGGCGGTCCGGGTGCGGGTGAACCGCCGTTAGGCTTGAGCCATGGCCAACGATGCACCGTCACCGTGGAACATCGCGAACGTCGTGACGATGATCCGCATCGTGATGGTCCCCTTCTTCGCCTGGGCGCTCCTCGCCGAGGGCGGTGACGACACCATGTGGCGTCTCGTGGCCACGGCGATCTTCGTGGCCGCCGCCGTGTCCGACCGTGTGGACGGCTACCTCGCCCGGTCGCGCGGCCTCATCACCGACCTGGGCAAGCTGCTGGACCCGATAGCGGACAAGCTGCTCGTCGGCACCGCGCTGATCCTGCTCTGGGTCCCGCTCGGCGAGCTGCCGTGGTGGATCCCGGTGGTGATCCTGGTGCGTGAGCTCGGCATCACGTTCATGCGCATGGGCATGCTCAAGTACGAGGTGATGCCGGCGTCGCGGGGCGGCAAGCTCAAGACCGTGCTGCAGACCGTGGCGATCCCGCTGTTCCTCCTGCCGCGCGAGGGCCTCGAGTGGCTCACGGTGATCGCCTGGGTCGTGCTGATGGCGGCGTTCGTCCTGACGGTCGTGACGGGGATCGAGTACGTGTACCAGGGCTGGAAGATCCGCCGGGACGCGCGGGCCGAGGCGTCGAGCGCATGACGGCGTCCCGCCTGCTGGCCGCTGCGGCGGCGCGGGGGTGGACCATCGGGGTGGCCGAGTCGCTCACCGGCGGGCTCGTCACGGCCGCGCTCGTGTCGGTCCCCGGCGCGTCCAAGGTGCTGCGCGGCGGCATCGTCGCGTACGCGACCGACCTGAAGGCGGGCCTGCTCGGCGTGGACGCCGAGCTGCTCGCCGAACGCGGCGCCGTCGACGAGGCGGTGGCCGCGCAGATGGCGGCCGGCGTGCGCGCGGCGACGGGTGCCGCTGTGGGCCTCGCCACGACTGGTGTCGCCGGGCCGGAACCGCAGGATGGTCAAGAGCCGGGTGTGGTATTCGTCGCAGTGAGCACCCCGGTAGCGTCCGAGGTGCACCGGCTGGACCTCGACGGCGATCGGTCCCAGGTGAGGGGCGAAGCCGCCCGTGGGGTGCTGGAGCTGGCGTTGCTGCTCGTCAGCGAGCCGTTGGGTGAAAAAGACGACGCTGACCCTACGATGTTTCCTGAAGTTACAGACAAGTGAAACTTCTTGGCTTAATCTTGCACAGGGCTTGACGCGAACGCACTTCGGGAACAAGGCTCATATCAGCAGCGTTGGTCCCGGTGTGATCACGAACAGGCCGACCACCCGGGGCCGGCGTAAGAACCCTTCGGGGGCGGGGTACGGTAGAACGAACCCCGTTCACGGAGGACGCACGACACGCAAGGTGCGTCCGGTCCAGGTGGGGCAGGGCGTGAGGTCAGGGACAGGCACTGAGAGGGGGCGCGAGATGGTCGTACTACGGCGAGAAATCGGAGACGTGCTGCGCGATACGCGGCAGCGTCAGGGGCGCACCCTGCGCGAGGTGTCGTCGGCGGCACGAGTGTCGCTGGGTTACCTCAGTGAGGTGGAGCGCGGTCAGAAGGAGGCGTCGTCCGAGCTGCTCGGCTCCATCTGCGAGGCGCTCGACGTGCCGCTGTCCTTGGTGCTGCGTGAAGTGAGCGACCGCGTGGCGGTCGCCGAAGGATTCCAGATCCCCGACACGATCCCGGCGGACTTCGTCGCCGGGCTGCTGGCCAGGGGAGGCGACCGGACCGCGGCGCGGCGGGAGGTCGATCAGTCGGACCTGGCGCCGGTCGGCTGAGTGCTTGGCCTGAGGTAGACCCGCAGCCCGAAGGGGCAGCGGCCTGACGGAGCGAGGGCGGGACAGCAGCGGCTGTCCCGCCCTCGGCCTGTCTTTGCCGCAGTCCTAGCCCGGCTCGGGGGCCTGGCACGACGTGCACCAGAACACGGGGCGCTCGTAGGGCTTCTCGTTCGCCGAGCCGACGCTGATCGGAGTGCCGCACCGGTGGCACGGCCGCCCGGCCCGCCCGTGCACGTGCAGCTCGACGGCGCCCATGCCGCGGGCACGGCCGACGGCGACGCTGCGCTCCATCAGCCGGCGGGCCGTGCGGAGCAGGTCGTCGCGCTCGCGAAGGGACAGCGAGCCGGCCGGCGTCCACGGCCACAGGCGTCGGGCGAACAGCGACTCGGCCATCCAGATGGTGCCGAGGCCCGCGACCGTGCGCTGGTCCAGCAGCGCCGCGCACAGCGGGCGCCCCGGCTCCCTGACGAGGCGCGCGGCGCCGTCGGGCAGGCCGGTGGTGGGGAAGTCGGCACCGAGCACGTCGGGGCCCAGGCCGCTGAGCACACGGTGCTCGTCGTGCGTGCGCAGCAGGTCGAGCATCCCGAGGTGCCAGCCGGTGGCGGTCCAGGCGTCCGTCGCGAGCACGGCGCGGATGGCGGGGTGCCGGGCCGACGCGTCGCGGGAGCCCGTGCGGTGGACCTTCCAGAGGCCTTCCATGCGCAGGTGCGTGTGCAGGGTGCGGCCGTCGTCGAGGCGGGTGAACAGGTGCTTGCCGTACGCGCGGGTCTCGAGCGCGGTGGCGCCGATCAGGTTCGCCGCCCCGGCGCTGGGCCAGCGCAGCTCCGCGCGGACGAGCGGCAGGCCGCGCAGCGCTGCCGTGAGGCGCTCGGCGGTGAGGCGCAGTACATCGCCCTCTGGCACGAATGCTCCCCTCGTCGTGGAGTTCAGCGTAGTGGGAGCGTCGATCCGGGAACCGTGCGCAACGGGCATATCACCCAGGGGAAGTGGTGCGGGTGCCGGCCGGCCCTCGCGGCACGCGGCAACGGCTCAGGGGTTGCCCCCAGTCAGATTCGGGGGTGCGCCCGGGGGTAGACCCGATGGCTTTCGGGCGGCCGCTCGACGACCCTTGTCCAATGACCGTCGTAGCCGCTGACCTGGGGAGAGACCCTGACTCGCCGACCGCCCCCGCCGACCCGCGCAGTACCAGGACCGTAGCCAGGCTCGGTGCCGTGGCCCTGGTGCCCATGATCGCGGCGCACGTGGTGGGCGCGTCCGCCGTGGACCCGCTGCTCGACCCGATCAGCTGGTACGCGTTCGTGCCCGGCGGCGGCGAGCTCATCGTCGCGGGCGGCGTGACGCTCGCCGTGCTCGGCCTGATCCTCATGGTCCGGATGTACCGCACCGGCCTGGCGGTCGGGCCGGTGCCCGCGCTCGCCATGATCGTCTTCGCGGTGGCGATGGTCCTGGTCGGCGCGTTCCCGACGGTTCCGCCGGGCACGGCCGCGACGCTGTCGGCGGTCGTCCACCGGGTCAGCGCCGCCGCGGCGTTCTGCGTGCTGCCGGTGGTGGGCCTGAGCCTCGAACGGTCGATCCCTCGCCAGCGGTCCGCGTTCCCGCGGGCCCTGCGGACGGCGGCCCGCGCGCTCGGCGTCGTGGTGGCGGTGTTCCTCGTGGTGCACCTGTCGCTGGTCGCCGCCGGCTCGGGGGTGGTCGCCTTCGGCCTCATCGAGCGGGTGGGGTTCGTGATGATGATCGGGTACCTGTTCCTGCTGGCGGCGACCATCGATCATGAGGGGCCCATTGTGCGGGCCGGGGTGGCCCGTGGCGGTGGTGATGTCGGTGCTGTCGGTGTTGTCGACACCGGTGGTGGCGCCGGTGGTGGCGCCGACGCTATTGATGTCGTTGGGGCCGTCGGTGCCGATGGCGAGGCTGACGCTGTCGTTGTCGTCGGTGCCGGAGGGCCGGCGCCGGTGCTCAGCGGATCGAGATCCGCAGACCCCGCGGGGTGACCGCGAAGCCCGCCTCCACGAGCGCGCGCGCCACCGGATGGTGGCGTGCCGCCTCCAGGGCGGGCAGGCCGTCTATCCGCTGGACCACGAGCCGCCCGAGCCTGCCCTCGCGGACGGTCCGGGCCAGCGCGGCGGCCGCCGCCGAGAGCCGCGCGGGACTCTGCGTGAACGACAGGACGGTGCGCCCGCCCCGCTCGACGAACAGGGCCAGGTCGCCGTGGGTGAGCACCACGACGGCTCCGGCCTTGCGGCCTGGGCGGTGTGGTGTCACGTGCCTGCCGTCAGGCGGGTTGTCCGACGTCGGCCCAGCGGTGGGTCGCTCGCTCACCGTGCCGAGCCCCAGTGCGCCGCCCGGTGGGCCGCCGGGTGCGGTGCTGGACGTCTTGCCGGGCGCGGCACCGGCTGTGCCGGCCGGTGCGGTGTCGGATCTCATGCCCGGTACAGCGCCGGACACGCCGTCGGATACGCGACTCGGTGTGCCGCCCGGCCCGCCGTCCGAGGCGGGACCCGCCGGCCAGGCGAGGGCAGCGCCGTACGGGTTGGCGGGATCCATCGCGGCGAGCACGACGACGCCGGTGCCACCGGCCGTGGTGGCCGCCGCGGCGGTCCGCTCCGCGGCCTCCAGCTCCGCCTCGACGATCCGCGTGCGGTCCTGGGCGTCCACCCGGAGCCGGTCCACGGCGCCGGGCAGCGCGAACTGCGAACCGCCCAGGTGCTCCACGAAGTACCCGCGCCGCGCCGCGCCTCGTTCCTCCAGGCCGGACAGGACGCGGTACACGTCGCGGTAGCCGGCCCCGACGCCCTCGGCCGCTGCGGCGGACCGGGTGAGCACGCCGTGCCGTTCGAGGAGCACCTGGGTCAGGGCGTGGGCACGCAGCGTGGGATCGGCCTCGCGCATCGGCAGGGCCGCCCAGCGACCGCCGCCGCCCAGGACGGAGGGGCCCGCCCGGAGGGCGGAGGCGGGCCGCCCCGGGGACACGGCGAACCGTGACCGCCGGACCGGCCGGGCCCGCGCGGCGGTGCGGGGCGCACGGTGGGCGCCCGCCCCGCTGACCCGTTCGCGCAGGGCACCCAGCCCGTCGTTGGTCACCTGCCCGGCCCAGACGAGGTCCCAGAGCACTTCGAGCACCGCCTCCGGCTCGGCGGCCGTGAGCTCGGCGACCCGGGGCAGGAAGAAGCCGCCCGACCCGGTGAGCAGGTCCAGCACGGCGCGGTGCAGGTCCGAGTCGAGCGGACCCTCCTCCTCGACCGGTTCGAGCGTGGGCAGGGTGAGCGGGGCGCCGTCGGCCAGGTGGAGCGAGACCAGCCCGTCCCCGCCGCCCGACCCGGGCAGGCGGGAGTGCCCGGCCCACAGCACCTCGCCGGCGACGGTCAGCTCGTCGAGCAGTGCGGGCGAGTAGTCGGCCACTCGCGCGGGCAGCACGAGGGTCTCCAGGGCCGACGCCGGGACCGCAGCGCCCGCGAGCTGCTCGATGGCCTGCACCAGCCCGTCGGCACCGCGCAGCAGCCCGGTGGAGACGTTCTGCCAGCGCGGGAGGAAGGCGCCGAGCGCCTCCTGCTCCACGGGCTCCACCTCGGCCCGCAGGACCGCCAGCGAACGCCGTCGCAGCAGGCGCAGCACGCCCGGGTCGCACCACTCGTCGCCGGTGCCGCCGAGCGCGCCCGGTCGCAGCCGCCCGCGGGCGAGCGCGCCGTCCGCCTCCAGCCGGGACAGGCCGTGCGCGACGACGGCCACGCCGAGGCCGAACCGCTGGGCAGCCGTCGCCGCGCCGAACGGCCCATGCGTGCGGGCGTGCCGGCGCAGCAGGTCGCCGAGCGGGTCCGGGACCGGCTCGGTGAACGTCTCGGGGATGCCGACGGGCAGCGCCACGCCGAGCGCGTCGCGCAGCCGGCCCGCGTCCTCGGCGACGGCCCACTGCTCCTCGCCGGCGAACCGGACGCGGATGACCCGGCGGCTCGACTCCAGGTCGTCGAGCCAGTGGGCGACGGCGTGGCGGGCCTCCTCGCGGGTGCGCACCTCCAGGGCGTCGAGCGGGTGCGGCCCCGTCCGCCGGAGCAGGTCCCACAGGCCCTCGGCGTCGCGCGCCTGCCGGTCGGGTGCAAGCCCGGCCAGCTCCGCCTCCGTGCGCTCGACGGCGCCCGGGTCGAGCAGGTCCGCCAGGTCGGCGGAACCCTGCTCCCCGAGGAGCTCAGCGAGCAGCTCGGGGTCGAGCGACAGGGCGGCCGCGCGGCGCTCGGCCAGCGGCGCGTCGCCGTCGTACAGGAACTGGGCCGTGTAGCCGAACAGGAGCGACTGTGCGAACGGCGAGGGTGTCGGTGTGGTGACCTCGACGACCCGGACGCCGCCGGCGGCGATCTCGCGCATGAGGTCGGCCAGCGCCGCGACGTCGAAGTCGTCCTGCAGGCACTCGCGGGCCGCCTCCAGGACGATCGGGAAGTCCGGGAACTGGCTGGCCACCTCGAGGAGCTGGGCGGAGCGCTGTCGCTGCTGCCACAGCGGCTGCCGCCGGTCGGGCCGGCGCCGGGGCAGCAGGAGGGCACGGGCCGCCGCCTCGCGGAACCGCGCGGCGAACATCACCGACGACCCGAGCTCGTCGCGGACCGCGCCGAGCACCTCGTCCGGGTCCAGGAGCAGGTCCTCGAGCGTGACCCGGCCGGGCACGTGCGGGGTGTGCGGCTCGCCGTCGCCGTCCTCGGCCAGGGCGGCGCCCACGTCCCACGGGTCGCCGTCCCAGCCGCCGCCGGAGTCGGGCAGCCGCAGCACGATCCCGTCGTCCGAGTGCATGGCGGCCACGTCCAGGCCGAAGCGTGCCCGCAGCCGGGCCGAGATCACCAGGGCCCACGGCGCGTGCACGCGTGCGCCGAGCGGCGAGTGGATCACCACGCGCCAGTCGCCGAGCTCGTCCCGGAACCGTTCCACCACCACCGTCCGGTCGTCGGGCACGCGTCCGGTGCCCAGCCGCTGCTCGGTGAGGTAGGCGGCGAGGTTGTCGGCGGCCCAGTCGTCGAGCCCGGCGGCATGCAGGTGCTTGCGTCCCGTGTCGGGGTCGGCGGCGAGGGCGGCGTCGGCCTCCCGGACGAACGCACCCACTGCGCGGCCGAGCTCGGCCGGCCGGCCGGGGGCGTCGCCCTTCCAGAAGGGCAGGCGTCCCGGCAGGCCGGGCGCGGGGGTGACCAGCACCCGGTCGGTCGTGATCTCCTCGATGCGCCACGTGCTCGACCCCAGCGTGAACGTGTCGCCCACCCTGGACTCGTAGACCATCTCCTCGTCCAGCTCGCCGACGCGCTTGCCGCCCCGGGCACGGCCCCCACCGCCGGACGGGCTGTCGGCCAGCGCGTTCCCGTCGGGCGCCTCGGTGGCGAGGAAGACGCCGTAGGCGCCCTTGTCCGGGATGGTGCCGCCGCTCGTGGCGGCGAGGCGCAGCGCGCCGGGCCGGCCGCGCAGCATGCCCGTGGCGCGGTCCCAGGTGATGCGGGCGCGCAGCTCCGCGAAGTCCTCGCTGGGGTAACGGCCGGCCAGCATGTCGAGCACCGCGCGCCACGTGGCGTCGCCGAGGTGCGTGAACGGCGCGGCACGGCGGACGAGGGCGAGCAGGTCTGCCTCGTCCCAGTCGTCCACGGCGAGCATCGCGACCACCTGCTGCGCCAGGACGTCGAGCGGGTTCGCCGGCACGTGCAGGTGCTCGATGGCGCCGGCGCGCATGCGCTGGGCGATGACGGTCGCCGGCACGAGGTCGCCGCGGAACATCGGGAAGACCACGCCCTTGGACACCGCGCCCACCTGGTGCCCGGCGCGGCCGATGCGCTGCAGGCCGCTCGCGACCGACGGCGGCGCCCCGACCTGCACCACGAGGTCCACCGCGCCCATGTCGATGCCCAGCTCGAGGGACGACGTGGCCACCACGGCGGGCAGCCGGCCCTCCTTGAGCTCCGTCTCGGTGCGGGTGCGTTCCGCGCGGCTCATCGACCCGTGGTGGGCGCGCGCCAGGACGGTCTCGCCCTGGCCAGGCACGGCCTCTGGCAGCCCCCGTTCCCCGGGCGCCGGCCGGGGGAAGCCCGCAGCGGTGCCCGACTGGCCGGGTACGAGCGCGGCCCAGGTGCTGGCGGGGTCGGCGACGTCGAGCCCCTGCCGCTGCGCCCATACCTCGTTCATCCGGGCGGTCAGCCGCTCGGCGCCCCGCCGGTTGTTGGTGAACACGATGGTCGAGGTGTGGTCGGCCACCAGGTCGACCACCCGCTCCTCGACGTGCGGCCAGACCGAGGCCTTGCGCAGCGGCCGGGTCGCCTCGCCCGAGAGGTCGATCTCGTCGTCGCCGGTACCGCCGTCGATGCCGCCGGAAGCGGCGCCTGCCTGCCGGTCGGACTCGGGCAGGTCGGGGGTCGGCGCGCTGCCGAGGTCGGCGAGGTCGGGCACGGGCACGACGACGTCGATGGCCCACTCCTTGTGCGACGGCGGCTGGACGACGACGACCTCGCGCGCCGCCGGGCCGTCGTGCCCGCCACCCAGGAACCGGGCGACCGCCTCGACCGGGCGCACCGTGGCGGACAGGCCGATGCGCTGCGCCCGCCGGTCGAGCAGGGCGTCGAGCCGCTCCAGGCTGAGGGCCAGGTGAGCGCCGCGCTTGGTGCCCGCGACGGCGTGGATCTCGTCGAGCACGACGGTCTCGACGCCGGCGAGCCCGGCGCGGGCCGACGACGTGAGGATGAGGAAGAGCGACTCCGGCGTGGTGACCAGGATGTCGGGCGGGCGGGTGGCGAACGAGCGCCGCTCACTGGCGGGCGTGTCACCCGTGCGCATGCCGACGGTGACGTCGGGGACCTCGATGCCGTCCCTGGCCGCCGCTTGCCGGATCCCCGTCAGCGGGGAGCGCAGGTTGCGCTGGACGTCGGCGGCGAGGGCCTTGAGGGGCGACACGTACAGCACGCGGCAGCGCTCGGCCCGCTCCTGCGGCGGGGGAGCCGACATGATCCGGTCGATCGACCAGAGGAACGCCGCGAGCGTCTTGCCCGAACCGGTCGGCGCGACCACGAGGGCGTGCTGGTCGCGCGCGACGGCGTCCCATGCGCCGGCCTGTGCGGCGGTGGGCTGGGCGAACGCCCCGGTGAACCACGTGCGGGTGGCGGGTCCGAACCGGGAGAGCGGGTCGTCGGGCTCTGGCATGCCCCCCATTCTGTCCCCGACCACTGACACGGGCCGGGGGACGTCAGGGGCCCGCCGCGGGAGACGTAGGCTTGAGCGGTGCGCGAACGGGACTTCTGGCAGCTGGTCGACGAGGTGTTCGGTCCGGCCTACGGGCGCACCCTGGCGCGCGAGCAGGTGCTGCCCGCGCTCGACGGGCGTACCCCGGCGGTGGCCCTGGACGAGGGCGACGAGCCGCGCGACGTGTGGCACGCGCTGTGCGACGCGCTGGACGTGCCCGACGCCGAGCGCTGGGGCAAGGACAAGTACCGGCAGGCTCCGCCGCGCCGCTGAGCCCGGCGAGATGTCCCGCGACACGCCGGTGTGTCCTTCTTGCCTCGAACAGGCGTTCGGCTAGACTTCGACCACAGGCACGGATTTCGGAACGTCGTCCACAGGCGGCGGCCGGAGAAGGCGTCCGTGTCAGTGGCTCCGCGTACCGTCGGCAACGACGTACAGAGCCATCCACGCCGGCGCACAGAGCGCCCCGAAGACGAAGGTTGTTGCACATGCCCGCACCAGCAGATCGCGAGAAGGCCCTCGAAGCGGCCCTCGCCCAGATCGACCGTAACTTTGGCAAGGGTTCGGTCATGCGCCTCGGCGACGAGACCCGTGCCCCCATCGAGGTGGTCCCCACCGGCTCGATCGCTCTCGACGTGGCCCTCGGTATCGGCGGCCTGCCCCGTGGGCGCATCGTCGAGGTGTACGGCCCGGAGTCCTCCGGCAAGACGACCATCGCGCTGCACGCGGTGGCCAACGCCCAGCGCCAGGGCGGCATCGCGGCGTTCATCGACGCGGAGCACGCGCTGGACCCCGAGTACGCCAAGAAGCTCGGCGTCGACACCGACGCCCTCCTGGTCTCGCAGCCGGACACCGGCGAGCAGGCGCTGGAGATCACGGACATGCTGATCCGCTCCGGCGCGCTCGACATCATCGTGGTCGACTCGGTCGCCGCGCTGACGCCCAAGGCCGAGATCGAGGGCGAGATGGGCGACAGCCACGTGGGTCTGCAGGCCCGGCTCATGTCGCAGGCCCTGCGCAAGATCACGGGTGCGCTCAGCGCGTCCGGGACCACCGCGATCTTCATCAACCAGCTTCGCGAGAAGATCGGCGTCTTCTTCGGCTCGCCCGAGACCACGACGGGCGGCAAGGCGCTGAAGTTCTACGCGTCGGTCCGCCTCGACATCCGCCGCATCGAGACCCTCAAGGAGGGCACGGACGCGGTCGGCAACCGTACCCGGGTGAAGGTCGTCAAGAACAAGATGGCCCCGCCGTTCAAGCAGGCGGAGTTCGACATCCTGTACGGCGTCGGCATCTCCCGCGAGGGCGGCCTCATCGACATGGGCGTCGAGCACGGCCTGGTGCGCAAGTCCGGCTCGTGGTTCACCTACGAGGGCGACCAGCTCGGTCAGGGCAAGGAGAACGCGCGGGCCTTCCTGCGCGACAACCCCGACCTCGCCAACGACATCGAGAAGCGCGTCAAGGAGAAGCTGGGCGTCGGACCGAAGGTCGACGCCCCGGCGGACGAGGCCGTGGTCACCCCGGCGCCGGCGCCCGCCGCGGTCACCGAGACGGCACCGGCCGCCGGCACCGTCGCGGCGGCGAGCTCGTCCGCTCGGACGACGACCACGGCGAAGGCCACCAAGTCGGCCGCCACGCGTTCGCGGACCACCAAGTCGACAGCGGCCAAGACCGCTGCCAAGGCGGAGGCGGCCGCCGAGAAGGCACCGTTCTGACGTGCAGTACGGTGATCCAGCGGGTGGTCCCGGCGTGGGGAAGCGTCGGGGCCATCCGACCGCTCGGACAGGAGGTCGATCGGGCGGCCGAGCGACCGGTCGTGGAGGCCGCGCCGACGCGGGCCGGGCACCCCGGCGGACCGTCGCGGAGCGCCTGGAGGCCGGCGAGATCAGCCGGGACGAGGCCGTCGAGAAGGCCCGCGAGGTGGTCCTGCGGATCCTGACGGCCGCGCAGCGGTCCCGCCGCGAGCTGGAGCAGTCGCTGGCCCGCAAGGGGTACCCCGAGGACGTCGTCCGGCAGGTGCTCGACCGGTTCGACGAGGTGGGGCTGGTGGACGACGCGACCTACGCGGAGACCATCGTCCGCACCCGGCACGCCGAGCGCGGGCTGGCCCGCCGCGGCATCGCCGCCGAGCTGCGCCGGCGGGGCATCGACGAGGACACGGCCACCGGCGCGCTGGACCAGCTCGACCCCGACGACGAGCGGGCCGCCGGCGCGAGGGTGGCCGCCAAGCTCGTCACCCGCACGCGCGGCCTCGACCGGCAGGTGCGCGTGCGCCGCGCCGTCGGCTCGCTCGCGCGGAAGGGCTACGCGCCCGGCCTGGCGTTCGAGCTGGTCCGCGATGCGCTCGCCGCGGAGGGTGAGGAGACCGACGACCTGTTGGGCGTCGGTATCGACTGAGCCGGCCTGCGGACGTACCGGCCCTCCATCCGGCGCTCAGCATCCAGCGGGACGGGTTGTCGGCCCTCAGGCGGACACGCTGTCGGCCACGCACCTTCCAGCGGGCTAGGTCGTCGCGCCACCGAGGCGGGCCGTCGTCTGGGCGGTAAAAACACCCGAGGCGATCGCGTCCGTACCAGGCAACCACGAGGGGTGCCCAAGCACACGTGCTTGGGCACCCCTCACCTGTCCTCTAAGAGCCGAGTACGTCAGCCGGGACCATCCCCGCCGGCATCGCCGGCACCGGCAGCAGCGCCAGCACCCGGTCCCCCCGCAGCCGCCCCGGCGACGGCCGGGTTGCCGATGCCGACACCCTCGACGGTCGCCCCAGCGGTCCGGCTGGACAGCAGCCTCGCCAGCCGGTGCGCCACGACCGTGAGCAGCCAGTTGATCAGGATGAACACGATCGCCACGATCACGAGCGCCTGCAGCGGGTTCTGCTCTCGCGACGAGAGGATCTGGGCCGACCGCAGGAGCTCTGGGTACAGGATGAACTGGCCGAGCGCCGAGTCCTTCAGCACCACCACGAGCTGCGACACCATCGCGGGCAGCATGGCGACCAGGGCCTGCGGGAGCTGGATCGAGCGGAGCGTCTGTCCCGGAGTCAGCCCGACCGCCAGCCCGGCCTCGCCCTGTCCCTTCGGCAGGTTCCCGACCCCGGCCCGGACCAGCTCGGCGATGACGGAGCCGTTGTACAGGATCAGCGCCACCACCACCGCGGTGAACGGCCGGTCGGTGATCCACTGGGCCTGCGCCGAGAAGAACATGTAGAAGAAGATCATCATCAGCAGCACGGGCACCGCGCGGAAGAACTCCACGATCACGCCCGAGAGCCACCGGACCACGCGGTTGCGCGACAGCCGTCCGACACCGAACACGATGCCGAACACGACGGCGCCCACCGTGGCGAACAGCGCCGAGCGCAGCGTGTTCTGCAGGCCGGGCAGGTAGTAGAACTGCCACGCCTCAGCGGACACGGCGTTCTCCCAGAGCGACGCCGCGAACTGGCCCTTCTCGGCCAGGACGGCGACCACCCAGGCGAGGCCGGCGAGCAGCGCAAGGGCCGCGATGATGTTGCCGACGGTCGAGAAGGCCCGGGCGCGGGGCCCCGGCGTGTCGAACAGCACGGACGCGCTCATCGCTTCACCGCCAGTCGCTCGGACAGCCAGGTGGTGGTCAGGCCGATCGGGATCACCAGGATCACGTAGCCGATCGCGAACACCAGGAAGATCGCCACCATGAGGTCCGGCCGGAACTCGATCATGGTCCGCATCAGCGACGACGTCTCGGTCGCGACGGAGGCGGCCGCGGCGACCGTCGAGTTCTTCAGCAGCGCGATGAGCGTGTTGCCGAGCGGCGCGATGGCCCCGCGGAACGCCTGCGGGAAGATCACCATGCGCGCGGCGGGCAGGAACGACAGCCCGATCGCGCGCGCGGCCTCCGCCTGCCCCACCGGCACGGTGTTCACGCCGGAGCGGATGGCCTCGCAGACGAACGCCGCGTGGTAGACGGCCAGGCCGATGACCGCGAACCAGAAGAACGTGGTCGCCAGCTCGCTGGACAGCGAGAGTCCGAGCTGCGAGAACACGACCAGGTACATGAACGTGAGGATGATCGTCAGCGGCGTGTTCCGGAAGATGGTCACGTAGGCGGTGCCGGCCCACTGGAGCGATGCGATCGGTGAGATGCGCATCAGCGCGAGCACGGTGCCGAGAAGCAGGGAGAGCAGCGCGGCCCAGAACGTGAGCTGGATGTTGACCCAGAACGCGCCAAGGACGTCGTACTGCTCGAAGAGCTCGGCGAACCCGGCGAGGAAGTCGTCCACGGTCACCTTTCAGGAGGGATGGTCGGGGGCGTCGCGGCACGGGCCGACGACGCCCGAGTGCCCGACGCCGGATCGGCGCCCGCACGGGGCGGGCGGTCCGGCGTCGGGCACGCTGGATCAGAGGGCGGTCAGCAGGTCACGCGCAGGCGTCCGGCGTCGGCGGGTTGAGGTCGGCGTTGGGGGTGTAGCCGGTGCCCTCGGTGTTGGAGGTCACCAGCTCCTCCCAGGTGCCGTCCTCGATCATCTCGGTGATCGCGGCGTTGATGTCCTCGCACAGGTCGGAGTCCTGCGGCAGGCCGACGCCGTAGCGCTCCTCGGAGAAGGGCGCACCGACGACCTTGAACTTGCCGGCGTTCTCCTCGGTCGCGGCCAGGCCGGCGAGGATGATGTCGTCCGTCGTGACGGCGTCGACCGCGCCGGAGGCGAGGGCGGTGGCGCACTCGGCGTAGCCGGGGCGCTCGACGAGCTGCACGCCCTCGGCGTACTCCGTCTTGATGTTCTCCGCCGACGTGGACCCGGTGACCGAGCAGAGGTTCTTGCCCTCCAGGTCCTCCGGGCCGGTGATGTCGGTGTTGTCGACCGAGACCAGCAGGTCCTGGCCGGCGACGAAGTACGGGCCGGCGAAGCTGATGAGCTGCTTGCGCTCGTCGGTGATCGAGTACGTCGCGAAGATCATGTCCACGTCGCCGTTCTGCAGCGCCGTCTCACGGTTGGCCGAGATGGTCTCGACGAACTCGATCTGGTCCTCGGAGTAGCCGAGCTTGTCGGCCACGTAGCGGGCGACGTCGGTGTCGAAGCCCGTGAACGTGTCGCCCTCCTGGAGGCCCAGGCCTGGCTGGTCGTACTTGATGCCGATGCGGATGGTCTCGCCACCACCGGTGGCGGTGTCCTCGCCGGTCGGCTCGCCGACCTCGCCGCCGGCACAGGCCGAGAGCGCGAGAGTGGAGGCCGCCGCCATCGCCAGGAGGCCCATGGTGTGCTTGCGCATGATTGCCCTTCGGTAGTGGGGCCCGGTCGGACCCCGGGGGTAGGGGATCGGTCGGTGAAAGGTCAGTGGGTCAGGATCTTGGACAGGAAGTCCCGGGCCCGCTCGCTCTTGGGCGCGGTGAAGAACTCCTCGGGATGAGCCTCCTCGACGATCTGCCCGTCCGCCATGAAGACCACGCGGTCCGCGGCCTTGCGGGCGAAGCCCATCTCGTGGGTGACGACGATCATCGTCATGCCCTCCTGGGCGAGCGCGACCATGGCGTCCAGCACCTCGTTGACCATCTCCGGGTCGAGGGCCGACGTCGGCTCGTCGAAGAGCATCACCTTGGGCTGCATCGCCAGCGCGCGGGCGATCGCCACGCGCTGCTGCTGACCGCCCGAGAGCTGGGCGGGCATCTTGCCCGCCTGGTTGCCGACCCCCACGCGGTCGAGCAGGGCACGCGCCTGCTCCTCCGCCGCCTTCTTGCTCATGCCGCGGACCTTGCGCGGACCGAGGGTCACGTTGTCGAGCACGGTCTTGTGCGCGAACAGGTTGAACGACTGGAAGACCATGCCGACCTCGGCGCGCAGCTTCGCCAGGGCCTTGCCCTCCTCGGGCAGCTCCTTGCCGTCCACGGTGATGGTGCCGTCGTCGATGGTCTCCAGGCGGTTGATCGCCCGGCACAGCGTCGACTTGCCGGAACCGGACGGGCCGATCACGACCAGCACCTCGCCCTTGCGGACGGTGAGGTCGATGTTCTGCAGCACGTGCAGCGCGCCGAAGTGCTTGTTCACCCGCTTCAGCTCGACGAGGGGCGCCCCGAGGGCGCGGTCCGACGTCGGAGCGTCCGCGATGTCGTCGGCCGCCGGTTGGCCGGTGGTCGAGGTGCTCTGGTCCATCCCTTGAACCTAACGATCGGATGTTTCGAGGACCAAGTCGACGGGTCATCCGAGCACAACGTTTCGGTAACAGATGCCCGCTATGCCCCCGGGACCGGCGGTTCGGCGCGGCGCGACCGGGGTCGTAAGATCGACGCGATGTCCACGACCGCCCTCCCCCCAGCCCTGCCCGACGGCGCAGCGTCCGCCGTCGACGACGTTCCCGAGCCGCGGCAGCGCACGTACGTGGTGCGCACCCTCGGCTGCCAGATGAACGTGCACGACTCCGAGCACATGGCCGGCATGCTCGAACAGGCCGGCTACACGCGCGCGTCCAGCCAGGACGAGGCAGCCAACGCCGCCGACGTCGTGGTCATCAACACGTGCGCCGTGCGCGAGAACGCGGCGACGAGGCTGTACGGCAACCTGGGCCAGCTCGCGAGCATCAAGGCGGCGCGGCCGGGCATGCAGATCGCGGTCGGCGGGTGCCTGGCGCAGAAGGACCGTGGCGACATCGTCGCGAAGGCGCCGTGGGTCGACGTCGTGTTCGGCACGCACAACCTGGACGCCCTGCCGGTGCTGCTGGAGCGCGCTCGGCACAACGAGGCGGCGCAGGTGGAGATCGCCGAGTCCTTGCAGGTCTTCCCGTCCACGCTGCCGACAAAGCGCGAGTCCGTCTACGCCGGCTGGGTGAGCATCTCGGTGGGCTGCAACAACACCTGCACCTTCTGCATAGTGCCGCACCTGCGCGGCAAGGAGCGCGACCGCCGTCCGGGCGAGATCCTGGCCGAGGTCGAGGCGCTCGTGGCCGCCGGCGCCATCGAGGTGACGCTGCTGGGGCAGAACGTGAACAGCTACGGCGTCGAGTTCGGCGACCGCGGCGCGTTCGCCAAGCTGCTGCGCGCGTGCGGGCGGATCGAGGGTCTGGAGCGCGTGCGGTTCACGTCCCCGCACCCGGCCGCGTTCACCGACGACGTCATCGCCGCCATGGCCGAGACCCCCAACGTGATGCCGCAGCTCCACATGCCGCTGCAGTCCGGTTCCGACCGGATCCTGCGCGCCATGCGCCGCTCGTACCGCTCGGAGAAGTTCCTCGGCATCCTGGACCGGGTCCGCGCCGCGATGCCCGACGCCGCGATCACCACCGACATCATCGTCGGCTTCCCTGGCGAGACCGAGGAGGACTTCGCCGAGACCATGCGCGTGGTCGAGGCGTCCCGGTTCAGCTCGGCGTTCGTCTTCCAGTACTCGCCCCGCCCGGGCACGCCCGCCGCGACCATGGCCGACCAGCTTCCCAAGGAGGTCGTGCAGGAGCGGTTCGAGCGCCTGCTCGCCCTGCAGGAGCGGATCGGCGCGCAGGAGGCCGACAAGCAGGTCGGGCGCACGATCGAGGTGCTCGTCGCCGAGGGCTCCGGCCGCAAGGACGGCGCGCGGCACCGCCTGTCCGGCCGCGCCGCGGACAACCGCCTGGTCCACTTCGGCCTGCCCGCCGGCGCCGGCTCCGGCAGCCCGGCCGACGGCGCCCCGGCCGGCTCGGGCGCGCACCTCACCGACGTCGACCTCACGCAGGCGCCGACGAGCCTGGCCGACCCGCGCCTGTCCGACGTCGTACCGGAAGGACTGCCGCGGCCGGGCGACATGGTGACCGTGACCGTGACGAAGGCCGCGCCGCACCACCTGATCGCGGACCACGCGGACGGTACGCCCCTGGCGGTGCGCCGCACCCGCTCGGGCGACGCCTGGGCCGCGCGGGAGAAGGCGCGGCTCAGCAGGGGAGAGGACGAGCACGCGCACGGCACGCCGGCGCCGTCGGGCCCGGTCTCGCTGGGCCTGCCGACCCTGCGCACGAGCTAAGACCACCGACGGCGGATCGCCTCCGTCGGGAGGTCCGCCTCCAGCACGGTTTTGCGCATGCTTCCGGGCCCAGGAGCATGCGCAACGCCGTGCTCGAAGCGGACCGCCGGGCCTGGTCCTACCTGGCGGCGTCGTCCGGGTCGGCCGGGCCGATCTCCGGCGGCGGCGCCAGCGAGGCGACCGTCGAGAAGAACTGGCTCGCGGTGACCAGACCGCACGACACGGTCTGGGCGAGCTGCTCCTCGGTGGCGCCGTGCTCGAAGTCCACCGACACCTCGGCGTACAGGGCGAGCCCCGCACCCTCCTCGCGGGTGTAGACCTTGGGCCAGATGCGCTCGCGGTTCCAGTCGTTCGCGGCCTGCAGCACGGCCAGGCGCGCGCCGACCGGCAGCGCACCGGCCCAGCGGCCGCGCACCTGCAGGATCTCGTCGTGCTCGCCGAGCAGCAGGAACCAGAACCGGTTGCCGTCCCAGGTGCCGGTGACGTCGCCGTCGTCGTCGATGCGGAACCGGTAGCCGCGGCGGGACAGGTCGTCACCGACGCGCTGCGTGCTCAGCGGACGGGGCTTGTCGACCTCCACGTTCGTCAGCGTCGTGCGGTTCTGGGCGCCGGAGGTGCGCCGCGCCGCCGGTGGCCGCGGGTTGAGCAGTCGCGCGAGCCAGCGGCCCGCGCCGCCTCCGCTGCGGGCCGGGCTCATGGGGCGGACCGTAACGGGTCGGGGAACGTCTCGTCGAGGTGCTCGAAGAACATCGACCCGGTGGTCAGCCCGCACTGCAGGAGCTGGTCGAGCTGGTCCTCCGTGACACCGTGCTCGAGGTCGACCGTGACCTCGGTGTAAACGAGCACCGCTCCGTTGTCGCGCACGCGGACGTACGTCTTGGGCCAGATGCGCTCGGCGTTCCACTCGTTGCAGATCTCGAGGATCTGCTCGAGCCGCTCGATCGTGAGGTCCCGGTGCCACTGCCCGCGCACCTGGAGCACCTCGGAGCTCTCGCCGACCATGAGGAAGTAGAACAGCCAGCCGTGCCACAGCCCGCCGACGTCGCCCTCGGAGTCCACGAAGTAGCTGAACCCGTTCTCGCCCAGCCATTCGACCACCCGGTCACGGGTGAGGGGCTCGGGTACGGAGGAGGGGTCGTCGAGGCCGCCCGTCAGCTCGCGGAGCAGCACGCCCTCGACCTGTGCCCGCAGCTCGTCGTCGTCGAGCTCCTTGTTGAGTTCTCTGGGCTCGGGCTGCTGCGGGCTGGTGGCCGCACGGTCGCCGTCGCCCGCCGTGTTCCGGCGTCGTGACCCGAAGAACCTCACCAGCCCACAGTACCCGCCAGACCCCTTCCAGCGCTGTGCCCTTCGGGTGAAAGGAGTGGATTGGGCTCGGAACGGCGTGCGGCGGCGCCTGGTGTTAGTTTCGTGGACCGTGCGCGCCGTGATCCTGCCCGCTACACCGCTGCTCATCGCGGGGCTTACCCCCGGCCTGCGGGCCGATCCGCTCGCCGACGTGCGCCGCGCCGTGGCGGCCGCGCTGGCCGAGCTCACGGCCGGCGGGCGCCTGCCGCTGGTCCTTGCGCACGGCCCGGCGCTGCGGCGGGGCCTGATGCGCCCGTCGCTGTCGGGCTCGGGCATCGGCGACCGGTGGCTGCCCGACATCTGGGCAGGTTCGGCGCAACCAGCCCCGGCAGACCCGGCGCGCCGTCTTCCGGTAGGCCCAGGCAGTCGCGCCGGACGAGCGGACGGCGACCTCCCGGCCGCCGGTACCGGCGCCTCGGTGGCGCTGCTGGCGCTCGCGGACGTGCTGGGTGCGCGGGCCGCCGACGTCGAGACGCTGGAGGTGCCGCTCGACCCGGCCGTGCCGGACGGCGAGTCGGTGGACCTGCTGCGGCGCGCCGAGGGCCTGGTCGTGGCGGGCGGGGGAGCGCCCGGCGGGCTGGACAGCGGCCCGGACGCGCTGACGCCGGGGGTCAGGGCGGCGCTGGACGCGGCGGGTGCGGGGGCCTGGGCCGCGGACGTGCGGGTCTTCGGACAGTCGCAGGACCATCTGCCGCCGGAGTATCGGGTGACCGTCCTGTCGTGAGGTCCTGTTGCTAGCCGGTTGCCGACGGCGGCGGCCCGTACACGGTTGTCGGCGACGCCGGCCCGTACAGTGGCCGGGTGATCGTCGTCGCCGTCGTGGGGCCCACCGCCACCGGGAAGTCGGACCTCGCGCTCGACCTGGCCGAGGTGCTCGGCGCCGGTTCCGCGGCCGGGGGCGCCGGCGCTCCGCCCCGCAGTCTCCCTGGCGCCGCCCGCACGACCGCGGACGCCCGCACGACCTCGGACGCAGGCCGGCCCGCGGCGGAGATCGTCAACGCCGACGCCTACCAGCTCTACCGCGGCATGGACGTCGGCACGGCCAAGGTGCCGCCGGCCGAGCGGCGCGGGATCGCGCACCACCAGCTCGACGTGCTGGACCCGATGGAGGACGCCTCCGTGGCGCGCTACCAGGAGTCGGCCCGCGCCGACCTGGACGCGATCGCCGGGCGCGGCGCACGCGCCGTCGTCGTGGGCGGGTCCGGGCTGTACGTGCGGGCGCTGCTCGACGACATGGACTTCCCGGGCACGGACGCGGAGGTCCGCGCCCGGCTGGAGGCGCGGGCGGAGGCCGAGGGGCGGCGCGCGCTGCACGCCGAGCTGGAGCGGCTGGACCCGCAGGCCGCCGCGAGCATCGGCCCGCACAACACGCGCCGCATCGTGCGCGCGCTGGAGGTCATCGAGCTCACCGGCCGCCCGTACACGGCCAACCTGCCGCGTCAGGAGTACGTGCGCCCGGCGGTGCAGATCGGGCTGGACTGCTCGCGCGAGGTGCTGGACGCGCGGGTCGCCGGGCGGGTGGACCGGATGTGGGCGGCGGGTCTCGTGGACGAGGTGCGTGCGCTGGCCGGCCCGGAGCAGGGCGGCACGGGGCCGGGTCTCGGCGTCACGGCGGCCCGCGCCGTCGGCTATGCGGAGGTGCTCGCCTGGTGGCGCGGTGAGCTCACGGAGGCCGAGGCCCGGGAGGCCGTCACGGCGAACACCCGGCGCCTGGCCCGAAAGCAGATGGGCTGGTTCGGACGCGACCCGCGCGTGCACTGGCTCGACGCCGCATCGCCCCACCTGCTCGACGAGGCCCTCGCGGTCGTCGCGGCCGCCGACACCGGGACCCTGCCCGTTGCGGGGCCGGAGCCCGTGCGCCGTAGCCTGGGGTCATGACGCAGCCCGCGACCAGCCCAACGCCGTCGGCCCCGACGCCCGGCACCCTCGCCTTCACGAAGGGACACGGCACGCAGAACGACTTCGTGCTGATCGCGGACCCGGAGGGCGTCCTCGACCTCGGTCCGGACGACGTGCGCCGGCTCGCCGACCGCCGGGCCGGGATCGGGGGCGACGGCGTGATCCGGCTCGCGCCGACCGCCGCGCTCGCCCGCGCGGGCGAGCCGACCGCCCAGGACGCCCTGGCCACCGACCCGACCGCCGAGTGGTTCATGGACTACCGCAACGCCGACGGCTCCGTCGCCGAGATGTGCGGCAACGGCGTGCGCGTCTTCGCCGCGTTCGCCGAGCGCGAGGGGTTGGCCGACCTGTCCGCCGGCCCGCTCAGCCTCGGCACCCGGGCCGGCGTCAAGCGCGTGACCAAGGAGCCCGGCGGCTGGTACGCCGTCGACGTGGGGCCCTGGTTCCTGCCCGGCGGCGAGACCGCCGCCGCCGACGGGTACGACGCCGCCGTCGCCGTCCGCGGCTGGTCGGCGCCCCGCCCGGCCCTGAGCGTCGACCTCGGCAACCCGCACACCGTCGTCGCCCTCGCGAGCCTCGACGAGCTGGCGTCGCTCGAGCTGTTCCACGCCCCCGAGGTGGCACCCCTGCCGCCGCACGGCACCAACGTCGAGCTCGTCGTGCCGCTCGGCGAGGAGGAGGGGCCGGACGGCGCCGTCGTGGGCCGCCTGCGCATGCGCGTGCACGAGCGCGGGGTGGGCGAGACGCCGTCGTGCGGCACGGGCGCCTGCGCCGCGGCGCTCGCGGTGCGGACCTGGCAGGGCGGGGCGTCCGGCGACGGCGCCCCCGACACCTGGATCGTCGAGGTGCCGGGCGGCGAGGTGCGGGTCCGCGTGCTGCCGGGCGGCAACGTCGAGCTCGCGGGGCCGGCCGAGCTGGTCTACTCCGGGCAGGTCGGGTTGCCCACCGGCGCGGTCCGCTGAGCGAGCGGTCCGCTGAACGAACGAACGGTCCGCTGAGCGGGCCGTGACGCGCTCCGGGGAAAGTTCTCCCGAGCAGGTCCGTTGCTGTGCGTAGTCATCGTCTACTCACGGCAACACGCTCCCGCGAGAGACCTTTCCCCGAGACAGGCGGGCACTCCAGCAGTGAGCGAGGGTCCGCTGAGTGGACCGTGACGCGCTCCGGGGAAAGTTCCCCCGAGCAGATCCGTTGCCGTGCGTAGTCATCGTCTACTCACAGCAACACGCCCCCGCGAGGGAATTCTCCCCGAGGCAGGCGGGCACTCCAGTCCCCGCGACCGGCAGGCGCTCCAGCAGGCGAGCCCTCAGTGCCGGCGCGCGGCGCCCGGCGTCAGCCCGCGACCCGTAGGACCCGGAACCCCTTGGACGATGCCTCCCGCGCGACAGCCAGCCCGAGCTCGTCGGTGATCCAGCGCGCGAGTGAGTCGGAGCCCAGGTTCTTCTGCACCACCAGCCACGCCTGTGCGCCGTCGGCCAGGCGGGGCAGCCAGCGGGTCAGGAGCTCGTGCAGCGCCTGCTTGCCCACCCGGATCGGTGGGTTGGACCAGCACACGTCGAACCTGAGGTCGCCGGGCACCTCGTCGGGCAGGGCCGCGCGGACGTTCTCGAGGCCCAGCCGCTCGGCGTTGCGTCGCACCAGGTCGAGGGCCCGCTCGTTGACGTCGACAGCCCACACCGTCGCGTGCGGCGCCTCCAGCGCCAGGCTCAGCGCGATGGGCCCCCAGCCGCACCCCAGGTCGAGCAGGTCGCCCGACGGCGGCGGTGCGGGCACCTCGTTCAGCAGCACCGCCGTGCCCTTGTCCACGCCGCCGGGGGAGAAGACGCCCGCGGCGACCTCGACCTCCAGCTCCCGGCCGGCGAGCCGGACCGTGCGGGTGCGGCGCTCGTCGTCCGAGGCGGGCTGCGCGGTGAAGTAGTGGTCGGTGGGCACCGCACGATCGTAGGCGCTTGCCCGCCGTCGTGACCGGTGCCAGCCTGCGGGGATGGAGATCGTACCGGCCACGGCGGACCGGTGGGACGACGTGCAGGCCGTGTTCGGCACACGCGGCGGCGCCCACCACTGCCAGTGCCAGCGCATCCGGCTCGGGGACCGGGCCTGGTGGTACATGCCCGTCGAGGAGCGCGCCCACCACCTGCGGGAGCAGCTCGACGCGGGACCGGACGGCGAGGCAGGGCCGGGCGGCGATGCCCCGACGGGCGGTGACGCCGCGACAGGCAGTGACGGCGAGGGCGGCGCGGTAGGTGGCGGGGGTGGCGCGCCGACGTCGGGCGCGCTGATCGGCTACGTCGACGCCGAGCCGGCCGGCTGGGTGGCGGTGGCACCCCGCACCGAGTTCGTCCGCTACCGCGGCAGCCAGGTCCCGTGGGCTGGCCGGCACGAGGACAAGGACGACGCCGGCGTCTGGGCGATCACGTGCTTCGCCGTCCGCGCGGGGATGCGCAAGCGGGGCCTGATGTACGAGCTGGCGGCGGCCGCCGTCGAGCATGCGCGGGAGCGGGGTGCCGAGGCGGTCGAGGGGTACCCGATCGTGCCGGACCCCGGGCAGCAGATCACCTGGGGTGAGGTCAACGTCGGCACGCCAGGCCCGTTCGCGGCGGCGGGGCTCACGGAGGTCAGCCGGCCGACGAAGCGGCGCCGCGTCATGCGGCTGGACTTCTGACAGCCTCGCGTTCGGGGCGGGCGTGCTCCGCGTTACGGCAGGCACGCTTCGCGCTTACAGCAGGCACGCTGCCGGCCTGCGGCAGACACGTCTCGCGCTTGCGGGCAGTCGCGCCTCGCGCTGGGCAAGACGCGCTACGCGCTGCGGGAAACACATAGCCGTGGGACTTTCGGCCGTGGGATCCTTGTTGTACCAAGGCAAGAACAACCGAGAGTTAGGTAGTACATGACCCACACCCCGACAGAGCCCGAGCTCCCCGCAGAGGAGACGCCCGAACTCCGCGCGGCCCAGGCAGACGCCCAGGCGATCGCGAACGATGTCGTGGCACGGGTTCTCGCTCGGGCGGGGACAGCGCGTGCCGACGGCGGCACCGTGCACACGGAAGCCGACGGCGACCAGTTCGACCTTGAGGAGCGCACCGCGCTGCGCCGCGTGGCCGGCCTCTCGACGGAGCTCGAGGACGTCACGGAGGTCGAGTACCGGCAGCTCCGGCTGGAGAAGGTGGTGCTCGTCGGCCTGTACTCGGGTGGTGAGCAGGCGGCCCGTGACGCGGAGATCTCGCTGCGCGAGCTGGCCGCGCTGGCCGAGACAGCCGGCTCCCAGGTGCTGGACGGCCTGCTGCAGCGTCGGCAGAAGCCGGACCCGGGCACCTACCTGGGGTCCGGCAAGGCCCAGGAGCTCGCGCAGGTGGTCCTCGCGTCAGGCGCCGACACCGTGATCGTCGACGGCGAGCTCGCCCCGTCCCAGCGCCGCGCGCTGGAGGACGTGGTGAAGGTCAAGGTCATCGACCGGACGGCCCTGATCCTCGACATCTTCGCGCAGCACGCCAAGTCCCGTGAGGGCAAGGCGCAGGTCGAGCTCGCGCAGCTCGAGTACCTGCTGCCGCGCCTGCGCGGCTGGGGCGAGTCGATGTCCCGCCAGGCCGGTGGCCAGGTGGGCGGCGCGGGCGCCGGCATGGGCTCGCGCGGTCCCGGTGAGACGAAGATCGAGCTGGACCGGCGCCGCATCCGCAACCGGATGGCCAAGCTGCGGCGTGAGATCGCCGCGATGAAGCCGGCCCGCGAGACCAAGCGGCTGAGCCGCAAGCGGAACGCGGTCCCGGCGGTCGCGATCGCGGGCTACACCAACGCGGGCAAGTCGTCGCTGCTGAACGCGCTGACCGGCGCGGGTGTGCTCGTCGAGAACGCGCTGTTCGCGACGCTCGACCCGACGGTGCGGCGCACCAGGACCGACGATGGCCGCGTCTACACGCTGACCGACACCGTCGGCTTTGTGCGGCACCTGCCGCACCAGCTCGTCGAGGCGTTCCGGTCCACCCTGGAGGAGGTCGGCGACGCCGACATCCTGCTGCACGTGGTCGATGCGTCCCACCCGGACCCGGAGGGGCAGATCGCCGCGGTGCGCGAGGTGCTGTCCGAGATCCCGGCGTTCGAGGACGTGCACGAGATCGTGGTGCTGAACAAGGCCGACGTCGCCGACCCGACGGTCGTGGGCCGGATCCAGCGGCGCGAGCGGCACACCGCCGTCGTTTCGGCGCACTCCGGCGAGGGCATCGCCGAGCTCCGCGCCCGGATCGCGGCGGACCTGCCGCGGCCGGGCATCCAGATCGACCTCGTGGTCCCCTACGACCGGGGCGACCTGGTACACCGCGTGCACGAGCACGGCGACATCGAGCTCACCGAGCACGTCGCGGCGGGCACGCACCTGCGCGGCCGCGTGGACGAGCAGCTCGCGACCGAGCTGCGGCAGGTCGCCGTCGCGTCCTGACCGGACCCGTACCCACCCGTCTGGTGCTCAGGCCACCTGAGCGTCAGACGCGTCGTGTGGCCTGGCGCCGATACGCAAGCCGCTTGCGGGACCCTGCAAGTCCTGCAAGCGGTTTGCGCTGTCCGCGACTAGGATCGTCGTCATGTCGAGACGACTGGCGGACGTGGCCAAGAAGGTAGGGGTGAGCGAGGCGACGGTCAGTCGCGTGCTCAACGGCAAGCCCGGGGTGTCCCAGGGCACGAGGGACGCCGTGCTCACGGCCCTCGACGTGCTGGGCTACGAGCGGCCCACCAAGCTGCGCGGCAGCCGCGGCAAGCTGGTCGGCCTGGTGCTGCCGGAGCTCGTCAACCCGATCTTTCCCGCGTTCGCCGAGGTGATCGGCGGCGCGCTGGCGCAGCAGGGGTTCACCCCCGTCCTGTGCACGCGCACGGCCGGCGGCGTCACCGAGGCCGAGTACATCGACCTGCTGCTGCAGCAGCAGGTCTCCGGCGTGATCTTCGCGGGCGGCTTCTACGCCGAGCGGGACGCCGACCACGCGCACTACCGGCGGCTGGAGGACCTCGGGCTGCCCGTCGTGCTCATGAACGCCGCCATCGAGGACCTCGGCTTCCCGAGCGTCGCCTGCGACGACCTCGTGGCGGTCGAGCAGGCCATGGGCCACGTCACGTCCCTGGGCCACGAGCGGATCGGCCTGCTGCTCGGCCCCGCCGACCACGTGCCGTCCGAGCGCAAGCTCGCCGCGGCTCGGCGGTTCGCGAAGCGGCACGACCTGCCGCTCCGCGCCGAGCTCGTGGTGCACTCGCAGTACTCCCTGGAGAGCGGCCAGGCGGCGGCCAACCGGCTCATCGACGGCGGCGCTACGGCGATCGTCTGCGCCAGCGACCCGCTCGCCCTCGGCGCGATCCGGGCGGTGCGCCGGGCCGGGCTGTCGTGCCCGGCGGACGTGTCGGTGGTCGGCTTCGACGACTCGGCGCTGATGAACTCCACCGACCCGGCCCTGACCACGGTGCGGCAGCCGATCGAGCCGATGGGGCGCGCCGCCGTCGACCTGCTCGCCGCGCTCATCGCCGGGAGCGACGTGCCGCGCGACGAGTTGCTCTTCGAGCCCGAGCTGGTGGTCCGCGGCTCGACCGCGGCAACCAAGGTTGTCGCGAATCGATAAACTTCTTGTCGAGTTCTTGCAGTCTTGTTGTCGAGTGACTTACGGTTCACGACATGACGACGACGTCCGAGATGGCACAGGGACTGCACCCCGCCGCGCCCGACTGGTGGCGCAGCGCCGTGATCTACCAGATCTACCCGCGCAGCTTCGCGGACGGGAACGGCGACGGCACGGGTGACCTCGCCGGCGTCCGCTCGCGGCTGGGCTACCTGCGCGACCTCGGCGTCGACGCGATCTGGTACACGCCCTGGTACGCCTCGCCCCTGGCGGACGGCGGCTACGACGTGCGGGACTACCGCCAGATCGACCCGGCGTTCGGCACGCTGGCCGACGCCGAGGCGCTGATCGCCGAGGCGGGCGGGCTGGGCATCCGGACGATCGTCGACGTCGTGCCCAACCACATCTCCTCGGAGCACGAGTGGTTCCGCGCCGCGCTCGCGGCCGGCCCCGGCTCGCCGGAGCGCGAGCGGTTCTGGTTCCACGACGGCAAGGGTCCTGGCGGGGCGCAGATGCCCACGCGCTGGGTGTCGAGCTTCCAGGGCGACACCTGGACCCGCACCACCACTCCGGACGGCGCGCCCGGCCAGTGGTACCTGCACCTGTTCACCCCCGAGCAGCCCGACCTCAACTGGAACCACCCCGACGTCCGGCAAGAGCACGAGGACGTGCTGCGGTTCTGGTTCGACCGCGGGGCCGCCGGCATCCGGATCGACTCGGCGGCGCTCATCGTCAAGGACCCCGAGCTGCCGGAGGTCCCGGCCGCCGCGGGCGCGGGGGAGCACCCGCACCTGGACCGCGACGAGATCCACGACATCTACCGCGGCTGGCGCCGGGTCGCCGACTCCTACGCCGAGCCGCGCGTGCTGGTGGGCGAGGTGTGGCTCGCAGACCACGAGCGGTTCGCCCGGTACCTGCGCCCGGACGAGATGCACACGGCCTTCAACTTCGACTTCATGGCCCGCCCGTGGGACGCCAAGGAGCTGCGCGAGTCGATCCGGACCACGCTAGAGGCGCACGCCCCCGTCGGCGCGCCGGCCACGTGGGTGCTCTCCAACCACGACGTCACCCGGCCGGTGACCCGGTACGGCCGCGAGGACTCGTCGTTCGACTTCGCCGCCAAGCGGTTCGGCACGCCGTCCGACCTGGAGCTCGGGACGCGCCGGGCGCGGGCCGCCGCGCTGCTGGTCGCCGCGCTGCCGGGCGCCCTGTACGTCTACCAGGGCGACGAGCTCGGCCTGCCCGAGGCGGACGTGCCGCGCGAGCTGATCCAGGACCCGATGCACTTCCGGTCCGAGGGCGTCGACCCGGGCCGCGACGGCTGCCGGGTGCCCCTCCCGTGGACGCGCACGGGCACCAGCCTCGGCTTCGGGCCCGACGGCGGAGCCGAGCCCTGGCTGCCCCAGCCCGCCTCCTGGCCCGGCTACTCGGTCGAGGCGCAGGACGGCGACCCCGGCTCGATGCTGAGCCTCTACCGCCGGGCGCTGCACCTGCGCCGCGACCTGCCCGCGCTGCACACGGAAGAGCTCAGGTGGCTCGACCTCGGCGTGGGCGCCGACGGCGTCACCGGACCGGGCGAGGCCGCCCCGGACGACGTCCTCGCCTTCACCCGCGGCGCGGGCTTCGCCTGCGTCGTCAACCTCGGGACGGCCCCCGTCCCCCTGCCCGCCGGGGCCACGGTGCTCCTGGCGAGCGGCCCCGCCGACGGCGCCGTCGGGCCGGACGTCGCCGTCTGGCTCGCGTGGCCGTCCTGATCCCACTGCCTGCCCAGCTTTGCCCCAGACGTGCCGCGCCGGCGGTACACGACCAAGGAGTGACAATGAAGTCAGCACAGAAGCGCGCGGCGTTCGCCCTGGTGGGCGCCCTGTCGCTCGCCGGAACGGTGACGGCCTGCGGCTCGTCGTCGGAGGCGTCCGACGAGCCCACCGGGCCCGTGACCATCGAGGTCTCCATCGACGCGGGCCTCGAACAGGCCGCCGTCGACGCCTTCGACGAGCGCATCGCGCAGTTCGAGGAGGCCAACCCGGACATCCAGGTGGAGACCAAGGAGTTCACCTGGTCCGGCACGACGTTCGCGGCGGAGCTGGCGGGCGGCACGCTGCCCGACGTCTTCCCCATCCCGTTCACCGACGGCCGCGCCCTCATCGAGCAGGAGCAGATCGCCGACGTCAGCGACCTGGTGGCCGAGCTGCCCTACGCGGACCAGTTCAACCCCACCATCGCGGCCGCGGGCCAGGCCGCCGACGGCGCCATGTGGGCCGTCCCGATCGCCGCCTACAACCAGGGCCTCCACTACAACCGCCGGCTCTTCGAGGAGGCGGGCCTCGACCCCGACAACCCGCCCACGACCTGGGACGAGGTGCGCGCGGCGGCCAAGACCATCGCCGACGAGACCGGCCAGGCCGGCTATGCCCACATGACGCAGAGCAACACCGGCGGCTGGATCCTGACCACCGAGACCTACGCGCTCGGCGGCCGGATGATCGAGGGCGAGGGCGACGGGGCCACGGCCACCGTCGACAACGAGGCCACGGTCGCGGCCCTGGAGATGCTGCGCGAGATGCGCTGGGCGGACAACTCCATGGGGTCGTCCTTCCTGTACGACTGGAGCACCATCAACCAGGACTTCGCGGCGGGCAAGATCGGCATGTACGTCTCGGGCGGCGCCAACTACCCCAACCTGTTCACCCAGAACCAGATGAACCCCGACGAGTACGGGGTCACGGTGCTGCCGCTGGAGGGCGACGACGCCGGCACGCTCGGCGGCGGCACGCTCGCCGCGGTGAGCTCGACGGCGTCGGAGGCCGAGCAGGCCGCGGCGGTGAAGTGGATCGACTTCTACTACATCTCCAAGCTGACCGACCAGGAGGCCGCCGTGGCGGAGGCAGAGGTCGCCGCCGAGACCGACCAGCCCGTCGGGGCGCCCGCCCTGCCGATCTTCGACCGCGCGACGTACGAGGAGCAGCAGAGCTGGATCAAGGACCTGGTCAACGTGCCGCTGGAGAACTTCGCGCCGATGACCGACCAGATGTTCGATCAGCCCGTCGTCCCGGAGCCCGCCATCGCCACCCAGGACGTCTACGCGGCGCTCGACCCGGTGGTCCAGGCCGTGCTGACCGACGAGAACGCCGACATCGACGCCCTCCTGGCCGACGCGCAGACCCAGGTCCAGGCCATCCTCGACCGCAACCGATGACCACCCTGTCCAGCCCGCTCCGGACGGCGGCGGCCCAGCGGCCGTCGTCGTCCGGTCCCCGCCGGCGTGTCCGCCGCACGCCCCGGGACTGGCTGCGGGACGGCGGCCTGAGCACCCTGGTCATCGCCCTGCCGATGATCGTGGTGTTCGGGGTGTTCTCCTGGTTCCCCATCGGACGCGCGCTCGTCATGAGCGTCCAGGAGACCAACCTGGTCTCCGTGCCCGAGTTCGTGGGGCTCGACAACTTCGTCTACGTACTGCAGGACCCGCTGCTGGGCACCGCCGTCGCCAACACGCTCTGGTTCGCGCTGCTGGCGCTCGTCTTCGGCTACCCGGTGCCGCTGGCGGCCGCCGTCCTGATGAGCGAGGTGCGGCGGATGCGCGGCCTGTTCTCCGCGCTGGCCTACCTGCCCGTCGTCGTGCCGCCCGTCGTGGCCGTGCTGCTCTGGAAGTTCTTCTACGACGCCTCGGACACCGGTGTGTTCAACACCATCGCCGGCTGGGTGGGCCTCGGGCCCTACCCGTGGCTCCAGGACGCCACCACCGCCATGCCGTCCCTCGTGCTGGAGGCGACCTGGGCGGCCGCGGGCGGGACGGTCATCATCTACCTCGCCGCGCTCGTCGGGGTGCAGACCGAGCTGTACGAGGCGGCGGAGGTGGACGGCGCCGGCGTGTGGCGCAAGATCTGGCACGTCACGCTGCCGCAGCTGCGCGGCGTCCTCTTCATCACCCTGATCCTGCAGGTCATCGGCACGTCGCAGGTGTTCCTGGAGCCGTTCCTGTTCACCGGCGGCGGCCCCAACAACGCGACCCTCACGATCCTCATGCTGATCTACGACTACGCGTTCGGCAGCAGCCTCGGCGGCAACTACGGCGCCGCCACCGCCCTGAGCCTCATGCTCGCGGGAGTGCTGGCCGTGCTGTCGGCGATCTACTTCCGCGTGACCAGACCCTGGAGTACCTGATGGCCTCCTCCACCACCGAACGCGGCATCGTCTCGTCCCACGACCGGCGCCGGCCCGCCGTCCGGGGCACCCTCGCCGTGCTGCAGGGCGGCCTGCTGGTCGCCCTGGTCGTCGTCGGGCTCGGGCCGATCCTCTGGCTCGCCAAGGCCGCCGTCACCCCCACGCAGGACACGCTGCGCGAGCCGCTGGGCCTGTTCCCCAGCGGGGTCGACTGGGCCAACCTCGCCACCGCCTGGACCCGCGCCGAGATCGACCACTACTTCGTCAACACCGTGATCGTCGCGGCGGGCGCCTGGTTCTTCCAGCTCCTGGTCGCCACCACGGGCGGCTACGTGCTGTCCGTGCTCCGGCCGCGGTACGGGAACGTGATCCTCGGCCTCGTCCTGGCCACGCTCTTCGTGCCGTCCGTCGTGCTGCTCGTGCCGCTGTACCTGACCATCCTCGACGTGCCGGTCCTGCACCTCAGCCTGCTCAACACCTTCTGGGCGGTCTGGCTGCCGATGGGCGCGAGCGCGTTCAACGTGCTGCTGGTCAAACGGTTCTTCGACGGCCTCCCGCGCGAGGTCTTCGAGGCCGCCCGGGTCGACGGCGCCGGACCCTTCCGGCTGCTGTGGAGCATCGTGCTGCCGATGTCCAAGCCCATCCTGGGCGTCGTCTCCGTGTTCGCCGTCATCGCCGCGTGGAAGGACTACCTCTGGCCGCTGCTCGTGCTGCCGGACCCGGTGCACCAGCCGCTGTCCGTCCGCCTGCCCGCCATCGCGCCCTACCTGGAGCTCGACGTGTTCCTCGCGGCGCTCGCGATCTCGACGGTGCTGCCCATCGCGCTGTTCCTCGCGTTCCAGCGCCTGTTCCTGCGGGGAGCCGGGCTCGGTGGTGCGGTGAAGGGGTAGTGAGGAGGGAGGCGCCGAACCGAAAGCTAGGAGTCCATCAGGCCGGATGTTGACTCGTAGCTCTCGGTTCGGCGTTCGAACTGACTTTCAGGTTGCGGTTCGGCGCCGAGAGCTGTTCGGGAGCACGCGCAGGTTGCGGTTCGGCGGGCGGCCGGACCTGTGGACGAGACCGGGGTGGATGTCGGGGGTCCGGCCTAGGATCGAGTGCGTGACCAGCCTTCCCGACGCACCCACCGACAGCACCGCCGACACCGAGATCCCCGAGGTCGAGAAGCTCCTCGACCTGGCGGTGGGGGAGCTCGGCGGCGGGCGCAGAGCGGGCCAGCACCGCATGGCGGTGGCGGTGGGAGAGGCGATCGAGAAGGGCGAGCACCTGCTGGTCCAGGCGGGCACGGGCACGGGCAAGTCGCTCGGCTACCTGGTGCCGGCGGTCCGGCACGCCGTGGCGGCGGGGAACAAGGTCATCGTCTCGACGGCGACGCTCGCGCTGCAGCGGCAGGTCATCACCCGTGACCTGCCGCTCGTGGCCAAGGCCGTGGCGCCGCTGCTGCCGCGCGAGCCGCGCATCGCGCTGCTCAAGGGCTGGCACAACTACCTGTGCGTGCACAAGATCGGCGGCGGCTACCCCGCGGACGAGCCGACGCTCTTCGACCTGCCCGGCGGCGAGGACCACCCCCGGGCGGAGGACACGGGCGGCGCCGGAGGCACGGGCGGCGGCGCCCGCAGCCGGCGCAGGGAGGACGGCGCCTCGCTCGCCGACCACGTCCGGCGCCTGCACGAGTGGGCGAGCGAGACGGACTCGGGCGACCGGGACGACCTGGTACCCGGCGTCCCGGAGCGGGCGTGGCGGCAGGTGTCGGTGACGGCGCTGGAGTGCCTGGGTGGCAAGTGCCCCATGCTCGCCGAGTGCTTCCCGGACAAGGCACGCGCCGCCGCGCGCGACGCCGACGTCGTGGTCACCAACCACGCGATGCTCGGCATCGCGGCCACCGGCAGCCCGGGCGTCCTGCCCGAGCACGACGTCGTCGTGGTGGACGAGGCGCACGAGCTCACCGACCGCGTGACGTCGTCGGCCACGGTGGACCTGTCCATGGCGTCGGTGGAGAACGCCGCGCGGCTGGCCCGCCGGCACGCCGGCACGAACACCGATGCGCTCGACAAGGCGGCGCAGGATCTCGGGACGCTGCTGGTCACCGCGCCCGCCGAGCGGTTCCCCGACGGCCTGCCGGACGGGCTGCGGACGGCGGTCGGCGCGGTGCGGGACGCCGCGCGCGAGGTGCTGAGCACGCTCAAGCCGGACGCGAACGGCGCCAAGGGCAAGGACGCCGGCCAGCCCGACCCGGGCCTGAAGATGGCGCAGGGTGCCATGCTCCAGCTCTTCGAGACGGCCGAGCGGATGGCGTCGCAGGACACGACCGCCGACGTGCTGTGGTGCTCGCGCCCGGACAACGGCTGGGGTGGGTTCGGTGACAACGTCACGCGCCTGCACGCCGCGCCGCTGCACGTGGCGGGCCTGATCCGCACCCACCTGCTCGGCGAGGCGACCGGCGTGTTCACGTCGGCCACGCTGGCGCTCGGCGGCACGTTCGACGCTGTCGCCGGCACGCTCGGCCTGAAAGGTGAGGACGCCCCGCCGTGGGCGGGCCTCGACGCGGGCAGCCCGTTCGACTACCCGCGCCAGGGCATCCTGTACGTCGCCCGGCACCTGCCGGCCCCCGGCCGCGAGCCGACGACGGAGGCGCAGCTCGACGAGATCGCCGAGCTGATCACCGCGGCGGGCGGCCGCACGCTCGGGCTGTTCTCCTCCCGGCGCGCGGCGAACGCGGCGGCCGAGGCGATGCGGGAGCGGCTGGACCTCCCGATCCTGGCGCAGGGCGACGACCAGCTCCCCACGCTGGTCCGCGAGTTCGCCGAGGACCCGGCCACCTGCCTGTTCGGCACCTTGTCGCTGTGGCAGGGCGTCGACGTGCCGGGGCCGTCGTGCCAGCTCGTGCTCATCGACCGGATCCCGTTCCCGCGACCGGACGACCCGGTCAAGGCGGCGCGCGCCCGCGCCGTCGAGCAGGCGGGCGGCAACGGGTTCATGGCGGTGTCGGCGCAGCACGCGGCGCTGCTGCTCGCGCAGGGCGCCGGACGTCTCGTACGGAGCACGGAGGACCGCGGCGTGGTCGCGGTGCTGGACCCTCGCCTCGCGACCGCGCGCTACGCGTCGTTCCTCACGCGCTCGATGCCCGGGTTCTGGCCCACCACGGATCCCGCGCTGGTGCGTGCTGCGCTCGCCAGGCTCGACACATAGCCTGGGCTCGTGACAGCGCCCGCCGGATCGTCGTCAGTGGCCCGCACCTCGAAGGTGGCAGTGGTGGGCGCTGGCGCCGTCGGGTCGACGCTCGCCTACGCCGCGCTCGCGCGCGGCTCGGCCCGCACGATCGCGCTCCTGGACGTGAACCGGGCCAAGGTCGAGGCCGAGGTGCTCGACCTGCGGCACGGCCTGATGTTCACGCCCCAGGCGGAGGTCGTGGGCTCGGACGACGTGGCGGTCTGCGCGGACGCCGACGTCGTGGTGGTGACGGCGGGCGCCAAGCAGCGGCCGGGCCAGACCAGGACCGACCTGGCCGAGGCGACGGTCGGGCTGATGCGGACGATCCTGCCCGGCCTGGTCGACGCCGCGCCGGACGCGACGTACGTGATGGTGACCAACCCGGTGGACGTGGTGACCTACGCGGCGCTCAAGATCTCGGGCCTGCCGCGCGAGCGGGTCTTCGGCAGCGGCACGGTGCTGGACTCGTCGAGGCTGCGCGTCGTGCTCGGCGAGCGCTGCGGAGTGGCCGTCGGGAACGTGCACGCGTACATCGCCGGCGAGCACGGCGACTCGGAGATCGCGCTGTGGAGCTCCGCGTCGATCGGCGGCGTGCCGCTGCTCGACTGGGAGCCGGTGGGCGACGCGCGGCCGCTCGACGCCGAGGTGCGCGCCGAGGTGCACCGTGAGGTGGTCGACTCGGCCTACCGGATCATCGAGGGCAAGGGCGCCACCAACTACGCCGTGGGCCTGGCCGCCACCCGGATCATCGAGGCGGTGCTCAAGGACGAGCGCCGGATCATGCCGGTGTCGTCGCTGCTGGACGACTACCACGGCATCAGCGACGTGTGCCTGTCCGTGCCCTCGCTGGTGGACCGCCGCGGCGTCACCGTGAACGTGCGCGTCCCGCTGTCCGCCGACGAGCTGGCCGGGCTGCGCGCCTCCGCCGAGAGCGTGCGGGCGGTGCAGCGGCGGCTCGGGTTCTGACGGCGGCCAGGATGAACGTTTCATGAAATGTCCTGGAATATCACCGACGGTGCAGCGGCGAACATCGCCTCCGTGCGAGCATCCGTGGAGTGGCGCAACAGCAGCAGCAACCGCGTGAGCAGCGGCGACAGCGGACGATCAAGGTAGCCATAGGTACGGTGCTGGTGCTCGCCTTCGGCGGGTTCGCGATCACCGCCGCGCAGGCGATCAACGAGCAGCCGCCCGTGACGCTCACGGTCCTGGCCGGCTCCGAGCTCATGGACGTGCTCGGGAACGACACCCTGATGGACGAGCTGCGCGACGAGACCGGAGTGACGCTCATCCCGACCCCGGTGGGCACGCTCGAGGGCGCCGAGGCGATAGTGAACGGAGCGCCGCTCTGCGCCACGAGCAGCGCGGAGGACGCCGCGACGGCGAGCTGCGACCTGGCCTGGTTCTCGTCCAACCACTACATGGAGCTGCTCTGGGACGAGAAGACCGCGCTGGACCAGGGTGCGGAGAGCGCGTGGGTGGCGACCAGCGGCGAGACCATGCGCTCGCCCGTCGTCCTCGGGGTGAAGGCAGCCACTGCCCAGGAGCTCGGCTGGACGAGCACCGAGACCGTGCCGTGGAGCGAGATCGCCGACCGGGCCGCCGACGGCTCGCTGTCGTTCTTCATGACCAACCCGGCGGCCTCGAACTCGGGCTTCTCCGCGCTCGTCGGGGTAGCTGCGGCGTTCGACGCCAACGGCGACGAGCTCAACCTCGAGGACGTCGACGACGCGCGGGTATCCGACCTGTTCTCGGGCCTGGTGAAGACCGCGGGCAGCTCCGGCTGGCTGAGCGCCGAGTTCGCGGACAGCCAGGACGAGGCCGACGCCATCGTCAACTACGAGTCCGAGGTCGTGGCGCTGCGGGAGTCGGACCGGATCCCGGACCTGGTGCCGGTCTACCCCGAGCAGACCGTCTACGCGGACTACCCGCTGACCCTCCTGAACGCCCAGGACCGCGCGGCGTACGACCGCGTGGTCGCATGGCTCCGGGAGGACGAGACGCAGGAGGAGCTGACGGCGGCCACGTACCGGCGCCCGTTCTCCGACAGCACGGTCCTCGCGAACGAGGCCGTGTCGGCGCTGGACCCCCTGGCCGTGCCCCTGCCGGGTGACCTGAACACCGCTGAGGGCCTGATCGACAACTACCTGCGCGACTACCGCCAGCCGGCCCACACGGTGTACGTGCTCGACACCTCGCGGTCGATGGAGGGCGAGCGGATCGCGCAGCTCAAGCAGTCGTTCGGCGACCTGACGAGCAGCGGCGGCACCATGGCCGACGACTTCACGCGGTTCCGCGAGGGTGAGCGGATCACGGTCATCCCGTACGCTTCCGAGCCCGGGGATCCGGAGACCTTCGACCTGCACGACCCGGACGCGGACCCGGCCGAGCTCGGGTCGCTCAGCGAGTACGTGAGCTCGCTCCCGGCCGACGGCCGGAGTACCGCCGTGTACCAGAGCCTGCTGCGGGCGTACGAGGTGGCGCAGCAGGCCGGCGAGGAGGGCTACTACCAGTCGATAGTGCTGCTCACCGACGGCGAGAACAACGAGCCGCCCGCGTCGCTGAAGGACTTCAGCACCGAGTTCCGGTCGGCGGGCTACGGCACCACGGGCATCCCGACGTTCGTGGTGATGCTCGGCGACGAGCGTGCCGCCCAGGAGGCGGTGGACGGCATCGCCGAGCTCACCGGCGGCCGCGTCTTCGACGCGGACCGTACGTCGATGAGCGCCGCGTTCAAGGAGATCCGCGGGTACCAGTGACGCGGCCGGACGCCGGTGGCGGGCCGGTCAGGCAGTGACGGGCTGGTCGGGCAGTGGTGGGGCCGGTCAGCTACCGGCTCAGCTACCGGCAGGGTCCGGCGAGCCGCCCGCGCCGGTGCCCGCCCCGCCGCGGGGCCGCAGGGCGATGTACAGCGCGCCGAGGAGGCCGGTGGCCACCACCGCCACGGCGGCGATCACCAGCTCGTTGACATCGAGCACCCAGCCGAGCGCCACGAGCCCGAACCCGATGACGGTGCTCGCGACCACCGCCTGGAAGGGCGACAGCCGGTTCAGGATGGCGATCGCCACCGCTGCCACGACCGCACCGCCCACGGCGGCCAGGATCTCGCTCCAGACCTCAGTCACGTTCCAAGACCTCCTGTGCTGACCGCCCCGTCCCGGGCAGCTCCTCGCCCGCAGTCTTCCACACCTGACTTGCGGAGACCTGACCTGCGGAGGAACCGCCCGGGCAGCAGAACCTACAGCGACCGCAGCACCGCGACGACGCGGCCGAGCACCTGCGCCTCGTCGCCCGGGATGGGCTCGTAGGCGGCGTTCTGCGGCAGCAGCCAGGTGTGCCCGTCGGTCTGCTTGAAGGTCTTGACCGTCGCCTCGCCCTCGATCATGGCCGCGACGATCTCGCCCTGCTCGGCCACGTTCTGGCGCCGCACGACCACCCAGTCGCCGTCGCAGATCGCGGCGTCGACCATCGAGTCACCGGCGACCTTGAGCAGGAACAGCTCGCCGTCGCCGACGAGCTGGCGGGGGAGCGGGAAGACGTCCTCGACGACCTGCTCGGCCAGGATGGGCCCACCGGCCGCGATCCGGCCCACCAGCGGCACGTACGACGGCGGCGGGGTGCCGGCGTCGTCGGGCACGGAGCTACCCCAGTGGACCTGGCCGCTGCGCCGCGGCTCGGGCCAGTGGATCTCGCCGCGCGTCGGCTTGTCGACCTGGTCGGCCAGCGGCTCCACGAGCTCCATGGCGCGCGGCCGGTTCGGGTCGCGGCGCAGGAAGCCCTTCTTCTCCAGCATCTGGAGCTGGTGCTTGACGCTCGACGGGCTGGCCAGCCCGACGGCCTCGCCGATCTCCCGCATCGACGGCGGGTAGCCCCGCGTCTCGAACGACTGCCGGATCGTGTCCAGCACAAGGCGCTGCCGCTCGGTGAGGCGGTCTGCCGGCGAGATCGTGTGTACGTCGGCGACCGCCCCGTCGTCCGGCGCGTCCAGCGTGGCGACCCCGGAGAGTGCCGTGTCGACGGCTCTCGTGTCGCTGGTCCCGTCCCGTCCCGTCATGCCCGTGCCCCTCCCATTCCGACAAATGTTCTCCTGTGCGTAACCCACTCTAGGTCACAAACCCGCTCCGCTCAAACGAATGTTCGAGCGAGTCTCGACATCGTCGGTGTCCCGTGCTACACAATGGTACGGGCGTTCGACGAACGCGTGTATGAGTTCCAGACACTCTCGGAGGAGGGGCCATGGGGGACGTGATCCCGCTGCGGCAGTACACCCCGACCCACAGACAGGCCTACGCGTCGGCGTCCGGACCGGCCGTCGCTCCGGCGTCCGGACCGCCCGCGATCCCGTTGTACCCGCGCCTGGCGCCCCGGCGGGCCGTCGCCCCTGTCTACCCGCACGGCGGACAGCGGACGCTCGCCGACCGGCTCGGCCTGGCGGGCCTGCGGCTCACCCGGCGTGGCCGCGTGGTGCTGGTGCTGCTGGCGATGCTCCTGGTCGCGCCGATGGCGACGTGGGGGGCCACCGCGGTCGCGAGCTCCCCTGGCGAACCGACGGAGGTCCGGGTGCACGCCGTGCAGCCGGGGGAGACCCTCTGGGGCTTCGCGCAGCAGGTGGCGAAGCCGGGCGAGGACGTGCGGCACGCGGTCGAGCGGCTGCAGGAGCTGAACGAGATGTCGTCGGGCACGCTCCGGGTCGGAGAGCTCCTCCTGCTCCCCGAGGAGTGACCAGGGACCACGAATCGCCGTCAAATGTTGCGGCGATGTTGCATGGGGGTGGTTTGCCCGCTTACGGTCGGGGCGCGACCGGATGCCTCCGGTCGGTGGTCGACCACGCAGGAGTGAGCATGCACTGCCCGTTCTGTCGTCACCCCGACTCGCGCGTAGTGGACTCGCGAACCGCCGACGACGGTCTGTCGATCCGGCGTCGACGGCAGTGCCCGAACTGCAACCGGCGGTTCACGACCGTGGAGACGGCGAGCCTCTCGGTGGTCAAGCGCTCCGGCGCGACCGAGCCCTTCAGCCGCGACAAGGTCGCCGCGGGCGTGCGCAAGGCCTGCCAGGGCCGCCCCGTGAGCGAGGACGACCTGGCGCTCCTGGCCCAGCGCGTCGAGGAGACCCTGCGGAGCAACGGCAGCGCGGAGATCGACGCGTACGAGGTGGGCCTGGCGATCCTCGGCCCGCTGCGCGAGCTCGACGAGGTGGCCTACCTCCGGTTCGCGAGCGTCTACCAGTCCTTCGACTCGCTCGAGGACTTCGAGAGCGCCATCACCTCCCTGCGTGCGGAGCGCGCAGAGCGGGCCGCCGCGCAGGCCTGACCGCTGCCACGGCGGAGCTGCGAAATGCGTTGGCACCCAGGCGTGCCGTAGTGCAGGCTGGGGCGGACTGCGGACCCGATCGAGGGACCCCCGAACAGGAGGAGGTGATCGGTGTGACGGACGAGAAGCCCAGTGCACAGGAGTCCGAGGCTCAGGGCGCTGAGGAGCCCACGGCCCCGACCGCGCCGAGCATGGACGCGAAGGCCCGGTTCAAGGAGGCCCTGGACCGCAAGAACGCCGCGCGGCGCCGGACCGCCGCGGGTGGTGTGAACACCGGTGCGGTGCACGGCTCGGAGACGACCGGCCCTGTGCAGAAGATGTTCCGCCGCAAGAGCGGCTGAGACTCCTCGACCGAGGCCGTCGACCAGGTATCCGACCTGGTCGGCGGCCTTTGCCGTTCTCGCGAGGCGCCTAGAGAAGGAAGAGGCGACCCGTGATGACACGGTTCATGACACAGTTCGAGCGCCCAGGGGCGACCGTCAGCGCCTACGGACACGCGATGTTGTCGGCCCCGACAACACACCTCAGATACATGACCGACCCGTACAGCAAGCCCGAGGACCGCACGCCGATGTGGACCCTCGACGAACTGTGCGCGTTTCTCCGCACGACGCCCGCAACGGTCTATACGTGGCGGAAGCACGGCCACGGACCCCGTGCCTACAAGATTGGGCGCCACCTGCTGTTCGCTGACGCGGACGTGCGCGCCTGGCTCAAGACGCGCGTCGCAGACCCCGAGCGCGGCGACGACGGGGTCCCGCCAGAGCACCGCACCACCGGATCGGGGTGGTGAGCCATGGGCAGGACTGAACTCAAGCCCGGCGAGCACGGCAGCATCTCTGTCAAGCAGACCGGCCCCAAGACGTGGCGGGCAAGAACCAGGCTCAAGCTCTTGACCGGAGAGATTGTGCCTGTCTCTCGAAACGCAACCAAAGAGGACAAGGCGCGCCTCAAGGTGCAGGCTGCCGTCGCCGAGCTCCTCAAGGCCGGACGTGGCTCGGACGAGCTCAAGCCGGACTCCAAGGTCGGACTCGCGTGCCGTCAGTGGATCACGGAGATGCGCGTGCGCTCCACGTGGCCACGGCCTCCTATGAGGACGCAGACGATCGACAAGTATGAATATCAGCTCGACCGGTACGCGGTGCCGGTTCTGGGCGACCGACGCCTCAACGAGTTGACACCAGCCCTGTGCCAGCGCCTCATCGACTCCGTGGTCGCTCGCGGCAAGCCGGGCGAGAACGACATGGCAACCACCGCTGTCCGGATTCGAAGCATCCTCAACATGGTGCTGGACCGGGCAGTTATCCACGACGCGATTCGCGACAACCCGATGCGCAGGACGATCGCCCCGGAGCTGAAGGCCCCAGTGCCTCGAGCCATGACCGCGACCGACGTGCACCGCCTGCGCGTGGCGGTCCGCGAGTGGGTCAAGGCCGGTAAGGACCGCCCCGGACCGGACCCCAGCAGAAACCTGGCTGTCGTGGTCGACCTCCTGCTCGGCACCGGTGCCAGGATCGGCGAGGCCCTCGCACTGCAGTGGGGCAAAGTCGACCTTGACCCCAAGGACGGCGCTCCCACGGTCACCATCGAGGCCACGATGGTTCCCATCAAGGGGCAGGGCTGCGTGCGCCAGATGAATCGCCCCGGCGAGTCCGGAGACTCTGTTTTGTGGGTCAGGCGGCTTCGGTGAGCCGCTGTTGGTGACTGTAGTAGAACTGTTCGACCTCGACCGGGGTGAGGTCGTCGATCGAGCCGTGGGTGCGTTCGTGGTTGAACCAGTGCACCCATTCCAGGGTCGCGATCTCAACATCATCGCGACCGCGCCACGGGCCACCTGGGTGGATCAGCTCGGTCTTGTACAAACCGATCTGAGACTCGGCCAACGCGTTGTCGTACGCGTCGCCGACCGACCCGACCGAGGGATCGATGCCCTGGTCCATGAGCCGGTCGGTGAACGCGATCGAGGTGTACTGGGAACCCGCGTCGGTGTGGTGCACCAGCCCGGTCAGGTCGGTGACGCCCTCGGTGCGGCGGGTCCACAACGCCATCTCGAGGCAGTCCAGAACCAGGTCGGTCCGCATCGAGGTAGCGGCCCGCCAGCCCAGAATCCGGCGGGAGTAGACGTCAAAGACGAACGCGACGTAGACCATGCCCGACCAGGTCGGGACATAGGTGAAGTCCGCGACCCACAGCTCGTCCGGACCGGTCGAGAAGAACCGCCGATCGACCAGATCCTCAGCCCGGACCGCCCTGGCACCCGGCGTGGTGGTGCGCACCGGGCGGCCGCGCACCACGCCGGCGATGCCCAGCTCCCGCATCAGCCGTTCCACGGTGCACCGAGCGATGTCATGCCCGGCCCGACGCAGCCGCAACCACAGCTTCCTGGCTCCCAGGACCTTGCGTTTGCCCCACTCCGCGGCGATGACCCGCTTCCACTCCTGGTCGGCCGCCTGCCGTTTGGACGGCGCCCGGCCGCGGGCCTCGTAATACGTGGACGGGGCGACCTTGATCCCGTGCTCACCCAGCACGGCCAAGATCGGCTCGATCCCCCACCGCAGACCACCATCGGTGCGGTCCTTGTTCGCCTCGACGAACTCCACTACCTGCCCGAGGGGCGGTCGAGCTCCGCCGCGAAGAAAGCCGAAGCCGACTTCAGGATCTCGTTCGCCCGCCGCAGCTCGGCGTTCTCCCGCTTGAGGCGCTTGATCTCGGCGTGCTCCTCACTGGTCACGCCGGGCCGGTCACCCGCATCGACCTGCGTGCGCCGCACCCACAACCGCAACGTCTCGGGCGAACCGATCCCGAGCTTGGCCGCGACCTGCCGGATCGCCTCGTACTCCGTGCCGTACTGCGGAGCTACCTCCGCAACCATCCGCACCGCTCGCTCACGCAGCTCCGGCGGATACTTCGAGGGACGTGCCATGACTGTCATCCTTCCAAGGAATCCAGTCTCCGGACACGCCGGGGCGATTCACGTCGTCGGCGACCACGGCGACGGAGTGCGTCCGCGGCCTGGATTCGACCCAGCCGCGAGCAGTTCGTCGAAAGTCTGCGGGACACACCCCATCACCTCGACTGGCATCAGCGAGCAGAGCGTCGCCGGCCCGGATAGCTGATGTACATGCGAGGTGCCATGCCCCACCGGTACACAGCCCAGGCGAGGGTGGTCGCTGGATCGGTTGACGTCAGCGCTCGCGCACCGGGAGGTCGAGTGCGGCCAAGCTCGGTGCCCGGCCTCTCTCGATGTGCGCATGAGCGATCGAACGCGCCAGCCCGACGTTTCCTGAGGCCATGACCTCGATGAGCTCGCGGTGCTCGGCGCACGCCTGCTCAGAGTCACGAGCAGACGTCAGGTAGAAGAGCCATATCATTCGCTGCGCGAGCTGGTCCATGAACGAGACCATGAGATCGTTCCCGGTCGCAGCGACCACCAACTTGTGGAACTCGGCGCTGCTCTCGGCGACGCCAAGCGGATCTCCTCTCTGCAGCGCATCACGGGAATGCGCGATCATCAGTTCCAGCTCCCGCGTCGAACCGTCTCGTGAAATGCGCCGTGTAGCAGCCTGCACGGCCTCGACCTCGATCCCGATCCGAGTGTCGAAGAGATCGTTCACCCGCTTCGCGTCCCAACCTGTCACGACAGCGCTGCGGCGAGGTTGTTGCTCGATGAAGCCGTCGCGTTCGAGCCGATGGAAGGACTCGCGCAGCGGAACGCGCGAAACCTTCAGCGCCTCGGCAAGGCGCTGTTCGTTGAGTCGCATGCAAGCGGGGTACACGCCGGTGATGATGTTGTGGCGGATGCGGGAGTAGATCCACTGCGGGAGCGCGCCCCGCGGTACGTTCGCATCATCCTCAGACAGCACATTGACGCGGGCGGAGCCGTCGAAACCTTGCTCGAGAGCACTCATGTTGCGCCTTCCCCGGCCGTTGGCGCGGACGTGGTCGCGTGGACTGGCCATCCACGCCATTGTTTCGCACTATTCGGTGAGCGGTAGGCGCCGACCTTGCTGGTCGTCAGCCGTGCATGAACGAGCGTCTCGGACAGACGCACCGCGGCGTCAACGCCGTCGATGACAGGAGCACCGAGCCGGGTCGACAACTCTGTGGCCAGCCCCGCGAAGCCTGCGCATCCGAGAACCACCGCGTCGGCGCCCTGGCTGAGAAGGAGCCGTGCTTCCTTCTCGAGGGTGTCAGCGACGTGGCCCGGGTCGTCGTGGATGGACGAAACGGGGACGTCTGACGCGCGGACATCGACGCATCGGGTGTGCAGCCCAGCGGTGGTGAGGCTGTCCCAGATTCCGGGAACCGTGCTGCGCAGGGTGGTCACGATGCCGTACCGGTGCGAGACGAGGTTGGCCAGCATAGGGCCGGCTTCGGTGATGTCGACCACGGGGACGTCCCAGCGTTGACGCATGCCCTCCCGGCCGTGCTCGCCGAATCCTGCAACGATGATGGCATCGAACGCCTCCCCGACGTCTTCGACAGCGGCGAGCATCGAAGCCGCCGAGATGAAGCTCTCGTAGTATCCCTCGGCCGATTCGGGTCCGAAGTCGGGTGTCACGGGCATGATCTCGGTGCCCGGACGCGCAGCGAGGCGCGCAACCTGGCCAATCGCAGCGGTCATCGCCCGGTTCGTGTTGCAGTTAACGACGAGAATGCGCATCACGCGGTGCCCAGACGCACCGCCGCGGCGGACGCGGGTCCGTCATCGACAAGACTTTCGTACGGCAATGGTTCGGGGATGAGAAATCCTGCGGTGATGCCGGCCTGCCAGCGTTCGTAGCCGGCGCGATCGACCGTCGGGTCCGTCCACATCCGATGGTTCCGGAAGACGTTGGCGAGGTCGACGGCTACATCGGTGGGAACGCTCGGGAAGAGCTCGGCGAGGTCGTCGCGGAACTCTTCGGCGTCGCGTTCCTGGATCCAGTTCATGCCCTGGTGCAGCGCGAAGCAGAACCTCTCCTGTGCGTCGAGCGCCTCGGGTGTGATGGTCGCGGTCTCGCGGTAATACACGCTCCACGGGATGTCACCGCCTTCGCGGACACTCTCGAACACCACGCGCACCTGTTCGTGCCGGGTCGACAAGGCTCGCGCGCTGAGGTTGTCGACCAGCAGGTAGTCCCCCATTCCGCCCACGAACAGCTCGCCGAGCATGAGGCCATCGAGGTCCTGAACGTAGTCGACGTCACGTGGGTCGATGCCGCTCTCGCGTAGGAGGGTCTTCAGGAACAGGCCGACGCTCGCGCCGTTGCTGCCCTTCATCAGGACGGTGGACCCCTTCAGTTGCCCGAACGAGAAGGGTTCGGGTGAGCTGGCGCGGCCGATCAGGGCGAGCGGGGCGCGGTTGGCAACTTGTGCGAAGACTGTGTACTGACGGACCCGGTCGCGGTACATGCTCGGTACCCATACCCCGCCCAGAGCGGCCGCGGCCGTGCCGTCGCGCAGTTCGGCGAGGACGAGGTCCCATGGCTTGGGCACGGACACGGTGACGTCCAGCCCCTGTGCCTCGAAGAAGCCTCGGCGGTGCGCGACGTATTCAGGGAGGTAGTTGAGGCTGTGCCCGGTGGCGGCGACGTGGAAGTTCTGCATGTGTGCTGCTCCAGATTCGAGGGGAAGGGATCAGACGGCTGCGGGGGCATTGGCGAGTCGCTTGCCCGTCTCGTGGTCGAACCAAGAGATGTCGGCGGCACCGAACCCGAGCGTGCAGCGTGTGCCGGGCTCGAGCGCGAGGTTCTCGGGGACCCGGACCCGCACCAGGTCGTGCGGAACGAGCGATGTCCCTTCGCGCGGGCTGTGTCCGAGGTGGCAACCGAAGAGCGTCTCGCCGCCGAGCCTCTCGACCGTCACGACCGTTGCCGGGATGTCGAGGGAGTCGTTGGTCGCGAGCGAGATGCGCTCAGGCCGGATGCCAAGCATGACCGGCCCTTCCGTGTACGGCCGCTCGAGCATCCAACTCGCCCCCTCTGCAGTCACCGTGCCCGGGCCGTCGACGGTGACCGGGATCAGGTTCATCGGCGGTGAGCCGACAAACCCGGCCACGAACGTGTTGGTCGGGTGTGCATACACCTCGTCCGGTGTGCCGGCCTGCTGCACGACGCCGTCACGGAGCACGATGATTCTGGTGGCCATGGTCATGGCCTCTACCTGGTCGTGTGTGACGTAGACGAAGGTCTTCCTGACCGCGCGGTGCAGTGCCGTGATCTCCGAGCGCATCTGCGTGCGCAGCTTCGCATCGAGGTTGGAGAGGGGCTCGTCGAGCAAGTACAGCGAGGGGTCTCGCACCAGTGCACGGCCAAGTGCGACGCGCTGGCGCTGCCCCCCGGACAGCTGGGCGGGCTTGCGGTTCAGCAGCGCGGTGAGCTCCAGCTGCTCGGCAATGGTCGACACCTTCTCGACAACCTCGGGACTACGGCTGAGGACCCGTCGCATGATCGCGTTCAGGATCGGGAGGTGGTGGTACTTCTTGAAGTGATCCATCACGAGCGGAAAGGCGATGTTGTCGCGCACGGTCATGTGCGGGTACAGGGCGTAGGACTGAAAGACGAAGGCCACGCCCCGGCGGCGTACGTCCCAGTCGTTTGCCCGCTGCCCGTCGATGAGCAGCGAGCCCTCGGTGATGTCGCTCAGGCCGGCGATCATCCGCAGCAGGGTCGACTTGCCGCAGCCCGACGGGCCCAACAGCACGAGAAACTCGCCGTCGGGCACATCGGCGTCGACCGCTGTCACGACACGGTTGTCGCCGTAGACCTTGGAGACGGACCGGAATGCGAGGTCGGGCATAGCTATCCCTTCACGGCCCCGGCCGTCAGGCCGGAGACCATCTTGCGTTGGACGATGAGGAAAAAGACGATGGCCGGCACGCTGAACAGCAGCGCCGACGCCATCACGGCCGGCAACGGGGTGTCGTACTGCCCGACGAACGACGCCAGGCCCACCGAGGCGGGCCACAAGGTCCGGTCCAGCAGGAAGGTGTTCGCGAAGAGGAACTCGTTCCATCCCGAAAAGAACGAGACGACAGCAGCGGCCGCGATGCTCGGCATCACCAGGGGCAGGATGATCATCGTCAGGGTGCTCATTCGCGGTGCTCCGTCGATCGCTGCGGACTCCTCGATGTCGCGTGGAATGGCGTCCATCGCGCCCTTCAGGACGAAGGTGGCCACTGGGAGCGCAAAGCCGGCGTTCGCGAGCACGAGGCCCCAGAGGTTGTTGAGCAGGCCGAGCGAGATGAACAAGGAGTAGAGCGGCACCAGGATGAGGGCTTCTGGCAGTACCTGTGTGACGAACAGTCCGAAGGCGACCACGCTTTTGCCACGGAACTGGAACCGACTCAGCGCGTAGCCGGCCAGGCACCCGAGCAGGAGACTGATCACGGTCGTGCCGACGGCGACGAACAGGGAGTTTCCCGCCCACGCCAGCAGGGGCACCTCGGTAATCCGGGCAAAGAGCGCGGGCAGGTTCTGCAGCTGCAGCCAGAAAACCTGGCCGGTGCTGTACAGCTGCCTATCGGTGCTCAGCGCCGTGTTCAGCATCCAGTACACGGGGAATCCAGCGCAGGCGACCAGGATGAGGATCACGAAGGCGCGAAACGCCCCGGTGACGATGACGGTGGCTCTCATGACGTGGTCCGGTCCTTTCCGCGTCCCTCGACGAGGTAGTAGACGGCCGTGACGAACAGGGACAGCACGAGACCGACCACGCCGTAGGTCGCCGCGGCGCCCAGGTCGTAGTTCTCGAACGCCTCGCGTCGAAGCTGGATAACCAGCGTGCTGGTGGAACCCAGCGGACCGCCGCCGGTGAGCAGGTAGATGATCTCGAACCGGCGGATGGTCCAGACCGTAGCCAGGAGAGCGGCCAGGGCGATCGCGGGCCGGATGTGCGGGAACGTCGCGGTGCGGAACACGTTCAGCGAGTCGGCACCGTCGATCCGGGCCGCTTCGCGCAGCTCGGGCGGGACACCCTGCAAAGCCGCCAGGGTGATGAGCATGACGAACGGGGCGACCTGCCACACGGTCGTCAGAGTGACCGACCAGAGTGCGAGGTCGGTGCTGGTGAGCCACGCCACGCCCGGTGCGCCCATGCCGGTGAGCATCCCGTTGAGCACCCCGGAGTTCTGGTTGTACATCCACGACCAGACCAGCGCGGCCGCAACGTTGGGCACGGCCCAGCCGAACAGGAGGACGGCCCGGGCGAACGCCCGGCCCGGAAACGGCCGGTCCACCGCGAGCGCAGAGACGACCCCGAGCATGATGGCGGTTGCGACCGTCGCCACCGTGTAGACAGCGGTGACCCGTACGGAGCTCAGAAGCTGCGGTGAGGAGAAGACCTCGAGGTAGTTCTGGATCCCGATGAACTCACCGCCGTTGGGACTGGCGATGTTGGCGTTGGTGAAGCTGATCCAGATTTCGCGTCCCAGCGGGTAGAACACAACGGCTCCCAGGTACAGCATCGGAAGCAGCAGGATCAGATAGGGCTTCGCCCGGCCGCGGGACGATCGCCCCGCGGGGAGGTTCGCCATCGTGGTCATCGTCCGGCCCTCTAGCTACGAGCCGAACTGCTGGTCGATCGTGTCCTGGGCCGCGGCGAGCTCCTCGGCAGGGTTTGCCCCGCCGGTCAGCACGCGCTCGACCGCCTCCATGACGACGCGCATGATCTGCGGGGTCTGGACCTCGTACCCGTCGATGAGCGTGCTGCGGGCCTCGGGCGCGAGCTCGGCGAAGATCGGCGCCCACGGGTTCTCCTCGACGAACTCGTCGAGCAGGGGCACATCGGTGGCAAGCGTGTCGGGTCCGGACGCCTCGCGCAGCGCCGACTGGCCTTCTTCCCCCGCGAGCCAGGTGACGAACTCTTGAGCAGCCTCCGCCTGCTCGGTCGTCGCGCTTACTCCCACGAAGAGCTGCTGGTACGCGCCAGGGTTCTCGAACGGAAGCGGCGCGGCGCCGACAGAGGTAGACGGGATCGTTCCGCCGCTCGCAATGTTGAGCGTGCCGCCGGAGTTGTCGATCGAGTAGCCCACCGTCCCCTCCTTGAAGCGGGTGCGCTGAGTCGGCATGTCCTCTCCTGCCGGGATGAGAGACGCGTCGTACAGCGCCTTGAACGCTTCGATGGCGGCCAGGTTCTCCGGGGTGTCGATCGTGAGGTTCTTGCCGTCCGACCACGAGCCGCCCGACCCGTACACCCAGTTCTGGAAGTCCATGAACCAGCCACCGAAGTCGGTGATGCTCGTGCGGCCGGTAAACCCGATCGCACCTGTGTCCGCGACGGTCTGTGCGTCGGCGATCAGTTCTTCGGGGGTCGTGGGAACGGCGTCCGCCCCGACGAGATCGGTGTTGTAGATGAGCGCGTAGACCGCGCGCTGCCAGGCCAGCCCGTACCGGTCGCCGTCGACGACACCGGCGTCATTGGTCGCGTTCAGGCCCTCCACACCCTCCAGGGCATCGTCGATCGGTGCCAGGAACCCGGCGTCCTGCAGGGTGTAGAACAGGCCCTCCTGCATGATCGCGACGTCAGGGCCCTGCCCTGCGCCGAACTCGGTCGTGAGCCGCGCGTCGATCTCGGCCGACGGGATCGCTTCCTGCTCAAGGGTGATGTCGGGGTGGGACTCCTCGAACGTTTTCACGGCGTTCCAGAGGTTCTCGCCGCGCAAGGCGTCGACCCATTGGGAGTTGGCAACCACGAGGGTGACCTCCCCGTCGGTGGACGAGTCCGAGGCGGCGCCAGTTGCGCCGCAGCCGGCTAGGAGCATGGCCGTGGCAGCCGTCGCGCCGAGCGCGGCAGAGCGGCCACGAGTGGTGAAGGAAGTCATATCAAGCCTTTCTGATATCGGGTTGCATGGTTCGGGTCGCGTGGGAACGGATAGGTCAGGAGGAGCTGAGCGGCCAGTTCCATGCGTTCGGCGGAGCGAACCGTTCCGCGAAGGCGATCGCGATGTCGTTGCGCGGCGCGATCCACACGTCGTCGAAGCCCCGGAGGTACTCCAGGAAGCGCGTCAGTGAAGCGGCCCTACCCGGGCGCATGATCCGAGCGTGCAGGCCGACCGACATCATGCGACCCGTATGCGCGCTTTCGGCGTACAGGACGTCGAAGGCATCCCGGAGATAGTCGAAGAAGTCGGTACTCCCGGTGAAACCAGGGCCGGTCTGGCCGCCCCAGAAACGGGCGTCGTTGGTGTCGACTGCGTAAGGAAGCACGAGCATTGGGCGCCCCGCGACGTCCGCGTAGTGCGGGATGTCGTCGTTCGCGGTAGCGGAGTCGTAGAGGAACCCTTCTTCCGCCAGCACTCGCCGGGTGCGCTCCGTGATCGGAGGGCGGGGAAATGCGCCAAGAATGCGCTTGCCAGTCAGCGCGAAGGTCTGGTCGACACTGTGACGCAAGTCCGCGCGCTCACCGGCCTCATCACGCCCGAGGACACTGATCGAGCGCGACCCGTGCGAAACCATGTCACAGTCGGCTGCCGCGAACGCTCGGGCGATGTGCGGGTGGACGGCCAGCGACTCGGACGACACGAACACGCTGAACGGCGCGTCGTGCTCACCGAATGTACGCAGCAGGCGCCAGATCCCGGCACGCGTGCCGTACTCATACTCGCCCTCCTGCATGAGGTCGCGCTCGCTCTCGGGCAACGGGGAGCGCACCCATGTGCGCGAGTCGCGCGCGCCATCACCCAAGAGCGGACTGCGCTCCGTGCCCTCTTCGAAGTTGATCGCGAAGTTGACCGCTACCCGAGCGTCACCTGGCCACTGAAATTCGGGCGGCGCGTCAGCGTAGCCAACGAAGTCGCGAGGGCGTTCGCCGGCGCGGGTGATCCAGTCCAGAACCACGGGATCTCCATCTTGTACACCTGATGGCCGATCTGGCGCATTGAGATGCGTCCTTCACGGCGTCTTGTAGTACAAGATCGCTCCCGCCGGTTTCATCGAGATGGGCGCGCCATTACGAGGGTGTAAATCTGAACCACCTTCCGACGCTTGCCCTGACCACTACCTCCTCGCGCACCATGTGCGCGACGGGAGGCTCGATCAGTCCTTGCTCATCGCGGCTTCATACGCCGTGATCGCTGCTTCGACCTCTCGCCGTCGAGCGCGCGGTCTGGGGTTCTTCTTGCCGACGTGGCTCTTGAGCTCAGGCTCCACAGGAGCTGATGCACCGTGACCTCGTGTCGGATCTCGACGCCGCCACTGCTGCGGGTTCTCCTCTACCACCTGCTGACCGTTGCAGGCGTGGGCGCGCCGGCATAGAGCCGGACTCCCGGTCGCCGGCGTCCGGTTGACGTCGGTGACCGGGAGCCCGGGTTGGTGCTATACGTTGCGTGTGCTGGCATTGCAGCAGCACAGCATCATGCGCGCGGTCGGAGGACCTTGCCGCCGATCTGGGTGATTACGGCGCCGCTGTCATGCCGCACCGACAGTGTGACCGTGACGCTGCGCTTTGCCTCGTCGTAGCTCCAGCCTGTGCTCGGCAGTGTCTGGCCGTTGACCTGCAGCTCTGTTGGTCGCGTGAGGTTCTCCATCTGGACGGTGAACTGGCGCGTCTGCTGCTGCCCGCTGAAGTTGCCGACAGCGGCACCGATCGTCACCCGCGAGCGGTTGGCGCTGGCGGCGCCCTTGGTGGAGATCGACGTGCGTGCGAACTCGCCCTTCTGGTAGCCGAGGCCGTCGCCGGCGTCCTGGTAGAGGCTGAACTCTCCGGAGTCGCCAGGGAAGACCCGCAGGGTGAGCGGTGCGGTGTTGGCGTCGCCCGCGTGACCGTCGTTGGGTTGAAGCGGCACGACGCCGCCGGCCTTGACGAAGACCGGCATGCGGTCCAGCGGGGTCTCGATGCTCACGGTCTTGGGGCCATGGTAGGTCGTGCCGGTGAACCAGTCGGTCCAGGTACCCGGCGGGAACCAGACGTCGCGCTTGGCGGCCTCGCCGGGAGTGGTGATAGGCGCCACGAGAACGTCGGTGCCCAGCAGGTACTGGTCCTGGAACTTGTAGGCCTTGGCCTGGCCAGGGTACTCGAGGTACAGCGGTCGGGTCATGGGCAGGCCGCTCTTGGTGGCGTCCTCGGCCAGGGTGTAGAGGTAGGGCACGAGCTGCTCGCGCAGACGCATGAAGGTGTTGCCCACCTTGCGGGTCGGCTGGTCGTACTGCCAGGGCAGGCGGGCGCCGCTTGTGCTGTGCAGGCGCAAGATCGGCTGGAAGGCCCCGAGCTGCATCCACCGCAGGTACAGGTCGTTGGGGACCACGCCGCCGGCGCCGGGCGAACCGCCGAAGCTGCCGATGTCGTGGCTGACGTAGGGCATGCCGATGGCGGCTTCGTCCTGGGTGAGGTGCGCCTGGTAGGCCAGGGTGTCCCAAGTGGCGACGGTGTCGCCGGTGAAGTGGACCGCAGACCGGCGGTCCGCCCAGGGTCCGGTGATGTAACGGCCGGCCCAGCCTGTCTGGCCGATGGGCTGGGTGCGCTCGTAGGAGCCGCCGATGCGGGACAGCACGAAGCCGCGCTCCCCGTCGTTGCGCTCGGACTGGGCGTAGACGTGGTTGACCAGCCCGTCCGGGGTCGCGCCCGTGGACGAGGAGTAGCTGGCGTCACAGCACCAGTCGAGCCACCAGAAGTCGAAGCCGTCGTCCTCGAAGTCCTGGTGCAGGTTCATGTACGCCTCGGCCTGCGCCCGGTCGCTCCAGTCGAAGACGCCACAGGGCGTCGAGGGCTCGATGGCCTGACCGATGCAGAGGGACTGCTCGAGCGGCCCGTCGGCGATGGCCTCGGTCTCGGGGTACTTGGGGTCGTTGCGGGCGATGCTGGGGTGGATGTTGCCGGTGACCTTGAGGCCGCTTTCCTTGGCCCACGTCATGAATGCTCCGGGGTCCGGGAAGTACCGGTTGTTCCAGTTCCAGCCGTTCCAGCCGTTCGGGCTCTTGAACAGGGTGTCGATCACGAGGGCATCGAGGGAGACGCCGTTCTCCTTGAAGGCGGGCAAGAGCTCGTTCTTGTACTGTTCGGCGGTGTACTGGTTCAGGCGGGAGTACCAGTTGCCGAAGGCGTAGGTCGGCAGCAGTGGTGCGGGACCAATCAGCCCGGCGAGGTCGCCCAGTGCGGACTTGTAGTCGGTGCCATAGCCGAAGAGGTACCCGTCCTGGATGTCACCGGCGGGCCGCGGCTCGATCCACCCGTCCTGGGTCCACACGTCGGAGCGGCTGTCGTCGAGCAGGTACCAGCCGTCGCGGTTCAGCACGCCCTGCTGCTTGCGCGGCTGGTTGGCGTCGCAGTTGACCCCGAGGGGCTCCTCGGGAGGGCACTCGGCAGTTCCGCTGAACGTACCGTTGGCTGAGTCGAAGGACCGGATGTAGCCACCGAGCGGGTCCTCGGACTCGACCGGGAGCGCCTGCTTGCCGGGCTCGGAGACGGCGATGTGGTCGATGCTGACGTTGCAGTCGTCCCCGTCGGCGCAGCGCACGCTAATCTCGTTGGTGCCGGCCTTCAGCCGGGCGCGGGTCAGGTCGGACTTCCACTGGTTGAGGCCGCCGGTCGAGGCCAGCTTCAGCTCGTGCGGTTCGCCGTTGACGAGCAGGGTCACGGTGCGGGCTGACGTCCCGTCGTTGGCGTAGCGGACCCGGAGCTTCGACTTCGCGACGGCGGGGCTGCCGAGGACCTGCCAAGTGGCCTCTGCCCCGGGTGTCGTGAAGCCGGCGATGACTCCGGAGGGGCTCTCATATTCCTTGTAGTTCCCGCGCAGCTCCGCGCCGCCGCTCAGCGTCGCTGAACCGGACTGGCAGACCTGCCCGAAGGTGCACACGCCCATCCACGCAGGCGCGATCTCCTTGGGTTTGCCTGAGGTGGAGGTGAGCAGTGTCAGGCGCGTGTTGTCGGTGGAGAACGGCCCGGACCCGAGCCGGTACCGGAGTTCGACCTTGCTGGTTCGGATGCTGACCCAGCTGCCCTGGCGCTGCACTGTGTACTCGGGCACCTCGAACTTGCGGTTCAGCACGTTGAACGTGGGCTGGTCCAGGAACGCACCCTCGGGGGAGTACTCCAGGCGCACGAGGTCGTCGCTGAGCACCTGGAAGCGGGCGTTCGGGGTGACGACGGAGGCGCCGTCCGTGGCGAAGCCAGCACTCATGTCGATCTTGGCGGATACGTCAACACCAGCAGGCGCCTGTGCCGCTACCTCTGGTGCGGCGCTGACCGGGGCGAACGAGCCCCCGGCAACGAGCACGCTTGCGGCGAGGCCCACGATCGCAGCCGTTCCTCGCCATCTCTTGTGTCGGTTCATGCCGTCCTTCCCTTCATTGGGCACGTCGACGGACGCAGCGCGACAGCACCGCGCCGCCCACAGGTCGTCAGTAGGTGGCCGCGTCGTTGATCGAGGCACGGCTCGTATGCCGAATGGCGCTGCTCCTCCGGTCAGGAGCAGACGAGTCGAGACCAGACACGGTGACGTGCGGTGCGAGCCACATCGCTCGCACCTCGGTCACCCGAACGAGGCACCATCACTGCCTGCGGCTGCAACGTACGGGCCTCCCTGGGCCTCGTCAATAGTGCCGAGACGCATTGCGGTTTCGATTTGTTTACGACAAGTGCGTCATTAAGCAGGAGGCTGCGGTCCCGAAGCTGACCAAATGGCAGGTAATGTAACTGCGCCCATATTTGACGGTATCGTAGAATTAGTCGAGGGAGAGAAGGAGAAGTCGTGGAGACAGGGACGCAGACCGAGGCTGAGGGCCGGGTACTGGCACAGCTGGTGGGCGGCAAGCGGCTGACCCTGACCGGGCTGGCCGCCGCCGCTGCCCTGCCGCGCACCACGGTCGTGGGAGTCGTGTCCAGGTTGCTCCGGGCTGGAGTCCTCGATGAGAGCGCAGCGCCCCAGCTCGGGCGGGGGCGCCCAGCTCGTCAAGTAGGGCTCGTGACACCGCATGGTCCTGTCACCGTCCTGCTGCCATGGGCACATGGCCTGGTGGCGGGGGTGGTGGACCTCTCCGGCTCCGTCCTGTCCTACGTCCGAGACGCTGAGCCCTGGGACGGAGACCCCCGTGTGCCCAGCTGGAACCCTTCGGAGCGCGCGCTCGCGCTGCTTGACCGTGCGCTTGCCGAGGCCCGCGTCGACCGCGCAGAGCTCTCGTACGCGGTCGCCGGGCTACCGGGCCCGTCGCCGTACGCCGTGACAGCCGGTCGAGCAGGTGAGGAGCTGCCTGACCGGTTATTGCGTTGGGGTGAGGCCTACCTCTGGGAGCACGTCTCGGAGCACCTGGGCGTCCGCACGATCGCCGAGAACGACGCCAATCTCGCGGCGCTGGGGGAGGCTGTCTTCGGGGCTGGGGCGGGCGAGCAGGTGGTCATGCACCTCAGCCTGACGTATGGCACGGGGGCCGGGCTCGTGCTCAACGGCGCGCTTAGACGGGGAAGGTCGGGGCGGGTAGGCGAGATCGGGCACCTGCGAGTCAGCGAGAGTTCCGATCTTTGCTACTGCGGCGGTCGGGGCTGTCTGTGGCAGGTGGCCAGCCTCGAGCTCGTGCGCCGCGACGTCTCGCGGGCGCTGGTGCGTGACTACACCCAGGAGCAGCTCCTTGATGCGGCCAAGGCAGGGGAGGCGGTCGTCGTGCACGCCTTGGAGCAGTTCGGTCGCGTGCTGGGCCGGCGCCTCGCGGACGTCGTCGTGCTGCTGGAGCCGGACGTCATCGTGGTCGACGGCTCCTTGGGGGCTGCCGTCGTCCCGGTGGTCACCGGCATACGGGAGGGCATCGAGCGGAGCATCCCGCTCGATATGATCCCCAGGGTGAAGGCGCGGGCTGGCGTGCTGGGGAGCCGCGCCGCAGTCGTGGGAGCGGGGGCGCTTGCCGCCCAGGAAGTGCTGCTCGGCTGGCAGCCGTAGGCGGAAGCGCACGGTCCACGGCTGTGGTTGCCCGTGCGTGGTGAGGCAGCGCGGGCGCTTGCCTCACCCACCTGTCATCAGAGGTCGTTCTTGGTCTCCACGCTCAACCCCGGGCACGTCGCAGAGCCCGCACGCGCCGGTGAAGTACTGACCGGACTGCTCGTTCTCGTTCAACGTGTGGTCCAGTCAGCTAACGATCACCCCGGCCTGCTTCTCCAGTAGCGTCACCTTGCCGTCGTCCGGCAGCGGCTTGCCGCTCCGTCGAGCCGCATGCCGTAGAACGCCAAGGCGTGCCTGGCAATGCTGTCGCACCTACTACGCCGTCAACCTCATGTCCGTGACACCGAAGAGCTCCTGGCTCTCCGTGCAGCAGTCCTGGGCGGAGTGTGCGGTTACCTGTGGGTGGTTTGGCTGCGGCTGATGAGGTCGAGCACGGCGTCGCGGGTTTGGCGGAGTATGGCGGTGAACTGTTCAGCGGCTGCGGCGACGGCTTGCGGCCCGGGTGCGTCGGGCGGCTCTAGCAGCAGGGTCATGGTGTCGGCGAGGAGGGTTTGTGGGTCGTCGACACCAAATGCCTGGGTGGCCGGGTCGGAGGCGGCGATGCCGAATCCGGTCAGCACGGCGTGCACGGTATAGGTCTGGGCGGACAGCGGCCGGTCTTGGCGGATCAGGCCGTGGTGGTGGAAGATCGGCAGGACGGTCTCGCCCAGGGCGGTGGGTGTGGTGCGGGCGAACAGGTCACGGTCGCTGGCATGCTGGGAGATCAGCCGCAGTGCGTCGGCGGCGCCGCTGTTGAGGCGGCGGGTCAGTGGAAAATGCTGCCCCGTGCGGACCAGCAGTGGGGCCAAGTGGCGCGGCAGCACAGCGGTGGGGTCGGCGGTGACGCGGTCGATGATCTCGTCCAGGAAGGCCAGCAGTTCGCGGGCGTACAGCCCGAGGATGAGGTCTTCCTTGGCCGGCCAGTACAGGTAGACGGTGCCCTTGGCTACCCCGGCTGCTTGGGCGATCTCGCTGACAGTGACCTTGTGCACACCGTGGTCGAGCACCAGTTCGTGGGCGCTGTCCAGGATGCGGGCGGCTTTACGCGAGCGGTGCTCGATCAGCTGGCTCACCGAAGTCGTCCTCTTCCGTACGTGTTGTGGTGCTCATGCCGCGGCGATGTCGAGGTCCTTGTTCCGCGTGTCCGGGCCGGGCATGATCCGGCCCATGGCCGGGCCGAGGACCGGTGTGCGCATGAGGCGGATCATAGCGGTGCGCGTGAGCCGCTCCCTGCGGTCGCCCGGCGTGAAAAGCCTACGCATGATCATGGCACTGCTCTGTTCGGTGTGGATGAACGGGCGCAGCTGGGCTTCCCACGCCCGCAGCGCTCCCTGCAGGTCGTCGGGGTGGTGCCGCAGCATGGTGCCGAGCAACTCGCCACCGGCGATGGCACTGGAGGCGCCCATGCCGGCGTACAGGGTCACGCACCAGGCGGCGTCGCCGACCAGGACGACCCGGCCGCGGTGCCAGCTTGGCATCTTGACCTGATGTACGGAGTCGAACAGGTACTCCGGTGCCTGCTCGAACCGGGTGAACAGGTTCTCCAGCAGTTGGCCGGGCGGCTTGGGGCCGAAGGCGGCTCGGATGGACTCGATCGCCGGGCGGGTGAACTCGGCGTCGATGTCGCGGGTGCGGTAGGAGAACAGCAGGCTCGGTGCGTGGTCGGCGAACGGGAACGTCCAGGCCGAGCGCCCGGGCTCGGCCAGCACCAGGCCCTCGTGCAGGCCGAAGCCCTCGACCGGAGCGTCGAGCGCGGTGGCGCCGATCATGTAGTTCAGTGAATGCAGGTACTTCTCGTGCGGTCCGAAGACGAGCTCGCGCACCGTCGAACGTAGCCCGTCGGCACCCACGACCAGGTCGAAGCGCTCGGTGACGACGGCGCCCGAGGCGGTGTCCTGCAGCGTGACCTCGACAGGTGAGTCGGTGCCCTCGTCCTGGGTCACGTGGGTGGGCACGGTGGAGTAGCGGATCTCCACATCGGCAGGCAGCGCCGCGAACAGTCCCTGTTCCACGTCGCCGCGCAGCAGGTGCCGGGGCTTGGTGACCAGGTTGGGGATGTTGACCGGGCTCATGCCAGGGTGGCGGCGCCCGGCCCGGTTCACCTCATGGGTGACCAGCCGCGGATGACCGCGGTCGCCGATCGCATCCAGCACGCCCAGCCGTCGCGTCGAGGCGACGCCGGCACCGAACAGCAGGATGAAGTACCCGTTCGAGCGGCGCGCGGGCGCCCGCTCCACTAGCACGGGCTCCCAACCCACCTGCCGTAGTCGCAGCGCGGTGGCAATGCCCGCGACCCCGAGCCCGACCACCAGAGCACGACCTCGCTGGCCTGCGTTCGTCGTCATGAGCACTCCTTCACGTCGGTGATCCACTCGCCCTGCGTGCTAGTCTAACTGACCGAGCTGGTCATATTGGTCAGTCATCAACGTCACATGGGAGGTAACGGTGGCCATGGGGCTGAACGGAACACCGGACCGAAGCGTGGTCCTGCACCCGACGCCCGTTGGGCGACTCGACCTGTTCGGCAAGCGGCTGGCCGTGATCGGCGGGACGAACGGCCTCGGACGGACCATCGCGCAGCAGGCACTGGCACGTGGCGCCGAGGTCACCGTCGTCGGGCGAACCTTCCGCGACGATCCCCAACCCCGGCTGACGTTCGTCAAGGCGGACCTGTCGTCGATGCGCCAGGCCGACCGCCTCGGCCGCGAGCTACCCGCCGAGAGCTACGACGTCGTCGTGCTCACGCTGGGAATCACCGCGGCCAGGACCAGGGAAGAAACCGGCGAAGGCATCGAGCGCGACCTGGCGGTCAGCTACCTGAGTCGATACGCCGTCCTCCGAGGTCTCAGCCCGAGGCTCGGGACAGCTCACCCCAAGGGCGCGCCGCAGCCCCGCGTGTTCGTCATGGGCGCTCCCGGTACGGGCGCTCGCGGCAATCCCGACGACCTCAACTCCGAGGCGTCCTACCGATCCGGTCACGCGCACATGAACACCGTCGCCGGCAACGAGGCGCTCGTTCTTGCCGGGGCCGATCGGCTACCCGGCCCGGCGTACTTCGGCCTGAACCCCGGCCTCATCCAGACCGACATCCGAGCCAACTACCTCAACCGGCGCAGCATCCTCTACCGGCTGGTCGAAGCACTCGTCGGAGCCCTGACACAGTCTCCACAGTCCTACGCCGAAAGAATCCTACCGGTCCTGTTCGCCCCGGAGCTGGAGGGGCGCACCGGGCTCATGTTCAACAACCGAGCTCAGCCGATCCTGCCGTCCCGTGGACTCGACCAGGCCCACATCAACCGCCTCCTCACCGCTTCGGATGCCCTCCTGCAACGTGTCTAGGCACGGACATTGGATACTCGTCGGTCCATGCCCACGTCACAGCCCCAAACTCTGCCGATCTACCGCGACCCGTGGATGCTTCGTTGCGGCGCGGGCGATCGGGTCCACCTACCGCGGCACGCGCCTTCGATGAGGCGCTTGCTGGCGGATCCTCTACGCACCGAGGCGGCGGGAGGGATCTCGCCGCCGCCTCGGAGGCCTCAGATGAGCGGGAACCCGGCCACCGTGCTCTGGAAGTGCATCACCTGACGCGGAAAGAACTCCGCGATGGTGAGGCCCACTACATCCGCGGCTTCATCCAGGTCCGCGACGATGCGCCGCACCTGCGAGCTGGTGAGCCCGTGGGGCTCCTTGCCAAGCCCGAGGACGATCTCCTCGCTGTCGATGGCGTCGACGTCGAAGTGGATGGCGACACGCGAGCACCCTGTGGACCGTAGCCACTCGAGCAGCGCGGTCGACGATCGCCGCAGGTCGTCGGGGGCGAACGAGGCGATGCCCCACTCGGCGATCCGTGGATAGTCGTCGTCCTCCCAGGCATGGAGACCGACGAGCGCGACCCGCGACGGCGGTACGGTGCCGGGCAGTTGCGAGACGATCTCGCCGTCGCCGGCGCCCGTGAGTGTCGAGACGGCCATTGCGTGATAGCCGGGATACGCACTCTGCGGTGTGCCGACATCGGGATGCGAGTCGATCCAGATGATCGCGAGATCGTCCTGGTAACGCGACGCCAGATAGGAGAAGGGCGCGACGCTCACGGAGCACTCGCCACCAAGTGTGAGCAGTCGCTCAGGAGTGTGCTCATCGATCACGTCGAGGGCCGCGCCGAGCTGCTGCGCCACGATGTTCTTCGCCTCGATGCCGTCGCGTAGTTCGAGACCGGTGTCGTCCATCGCGACCGGAACATGGGCGACCGGACCGCTGCTGGGCGGGAGGACGGCCCCGAGCACAGCTGCACCGACGGCGTAGCCGCGGCGCGCGACGGGAAGCGGGAACTCCGAAGCAAGCGGGGCAACGCTCCCGACGCCTGCGCCCTGCCACTGGGGCCAGATGAGACGCAGCGTCGTGTGTCGCTCGAGGTTGCTCATCGGACTACTGGCCTGATCGGCTCAGTAGCGTCGAAGCGCTGGATGACCTGAGCGGACCCGGCCCGGATGCTGGCCCACTCCATGAACTTCGGGGTGTCCTCGTCGACCAGCACGCCCTCGGCAGAGGCATAGGCGGCGTCTGCCGCCTCCTTGCTCTCGTAGACGTACAGAGAGAAGGCGTCGTACTCCTCGAAGCTGTCGCCGCCGGACCAGGCCTCGTCGCCGTGCAGGAGCTCGGACTGCATGTAGGAGACCAGCCCCGGCATCTTGGACGCCAGCGCGAAGTGGGTGGTGCGGTAGTGCTCCAGGAACTGTTCGTGCGACATGCCGGGCACTCGTCGAGTGAAGAAGGCGATCGTATACATTGCGGTGTGTCCTTTCGGGGTGATGGCAGACAGATGGTCAGAGGGACGTGGAAGCGGGGAAAGCGCGGTGTATAGATGTCGCCATCTCGCCGATGTGGGCCCAGGGATCGCCGTGCGATCCTTCCCACTCGATGGAGACGGGACCGTCGAAGCCTGACCGGGCCACGAGCTGCAGCGAGCGGTCCATGTCGATCAGCGCGGTCCCGTCGCGCGCAGGGTCGAGCGCTTTGGCGTGGACGAGCGTCGCGGCGGGCGCCAGACGCGCGATGCGGTCGTAGAGCGTGGACGTATCCACTTCGACGTCGTCGATCTCGTGACCGAGAAAGCGCGCGAGGGCGATCTCGATGAGCGGCTCGAAGTTGCCCAGGTCGAGCAGGATGCCGAGGCGGTCGGCGCCGACCTCGTCGCGAAGCCCCAGGAGGAAGTCGGGGTCGGAACTGCGGTCCCCGTGGTTCTCGACGAGCAGCCGCAGCCCACGCTCGTCGGCACGGTCGGCGAGTACGTCGAGCGCGGTCAGGAGACCATCCTGTGCGTCGTCGTCGGGTGATCCGGGTTTGACGCGCACGAAGCGCGCGCCCAGCTGCTTCGCTACGTCGAACCATCCGGTGATGCGCTCGACGTCGTCGCGCACGCGTACCGGGTCGGCGCAGGAGAGCTCACCGATGTCGATCGGCACGGTGCGCACGGTCATGTCGAGCCTGTCGAGCTGAGCGCGTAGAGCGCCGATCGCCTCGGCAGAGCGATCCCCGATCTGCACCTGGCAGACTTCGACGGAGTCAATGCCCAGACGTGTACGCACACCTTCGAACAGCTCCACGAGAGTCATCTCTTGGGGCATGGGTACCACCATCGGTTCGACCTCCCCGGCCGCGTTGCGGCGCTCGAGGCGCAGCGGGCCCAGTAGGCGGTAGAAGCTGAAGCTCGACACTGCGATCCGAGACGTCATCGGTGGTTTTCTCCTAGGTCGTGTTCGCGAATGCGAATGCCGCGCCAACGGCATTGCGCGTGGGCACCCCACCGCGCCTCCCCGAACTTCGCGTCGTTGTCATGCACCTCGAGAGCGATCCGGCCTGCGACTCCGAGGTGGGCGGCCACATCAGCGGGCCGGTACCCCGGCACGTCGATCGTCGCGGTCTCCAGCTCGGCGACGAGTAGTCCGTTGATCCAGGTGGACAGCACCGGCAACGCGCCGCCGACGCAGCGCACCCGCAGCTCGTTCCAGTCGGCCCATCGCCACCGACGCAGGAACTCCTCGCCGGTCGCGGCGCGGCGCAGTAGCCGCCTTTTCGCCGCGGTCACGGGCTCGACGCTCGTGCGCGGGTCGTCCAGTACGAGTCCGACCGCCCGACCGCCGGCGTCGCGCTTCGCGTCGACCGCGAACGCGAGGGCTGCGAAGCTGGCCAGGCCGTTGCCGAAGAAGCCGCCGATGCCCCCGGAGGGACGATGATCGACCAGCACCTGAAACCCGGCCCAACCCGAATGGTGCTGGCGCAGGACCACGCCCGTGTCGGCGGGCCAGTCGGGCTTGATCTCGAGTGCCAGGTCGAAGTCGCCGAAGGCCTGGTCCGTGACGAGGTATCCGCCATACCCCGGCGTGCCCTGCTGGCCCACGAGCACCCCGTTCTCGACGCTCCACCGGGCGGGGTGGCGTTCGGGGTGGGGCGGAGGTGCGAAGCCCTCGGCCGCGAGCGCAGCCGCCAGCGACGGGCCCCCGGGGTACACGTCGCCGTAGACACGGGGAATGGCCTGCCATCCCGCGAGCGATGAACCGTCGAAGAGGGGACGGAAACCGTCGTCCGTCAGAATGTCGGGGTATCGTTCGTCGACGTCGGCCTCAGCGCGCATGGGGATACTCCACATAGGCGAACCGGGTGCCATCGGGCGACCAGCTGGGCACGTTGATGGTGCCCTGGCCGCCGGAGAGGGTGGCGACGGTCGCGGGGTCGTTGAACGCACCGTCCCGCACCAGCCGCAGCTCGACCGTCAGGTCGGGCGGGTGCCCTTCTGTCCCCGGCGGGTAGCTCAGGTACACCAGGTGCCGCCCGTCGGGGCCGACATGGGGAAACCAGTTCACCCGCTCATCGAACGTCAGCTGCTCGAGGCCCGTGCCGTCCGTGCGCACCCGTGCGAGCTGTGCGTGGCCGGGTCGCTCGGAGAATGCCTCGGTATTGAAGAGGATCCACCCACCGTCGAGCGAGTACTCGCAGCCGTCGGCGTGCCGGTCGCCAATGGTGATCGGCCGATCCCTCCCATCGGCGAGATCCAGGAGATGGATGTTCGCAGTGTGAGCACCGTGAAAGGCTCCTTCGAACGCGACGTAGGCCAACTGCCCGCCGTCGGGACTCACGCCGTGGAGGAAGTGCCATCGACCTGGCACCTCGTCGGTCGTCACACGACGCACCGTGCCGCCGGCGATGGGGCCGGCGTAGATGTGCCCGTCCATCGCCGACATGAAGACGGTGTCACCCGATGGGGCGAGGACGTGATCGTTGTTGACCGGTGGGATGCTGTGGAAAGGCACCCGCGTGAGTTCTGCGGTCTCAAGGTCGAGCCGCCACATGACGCCGTCTCCGTTGAGGAGCAGCGAGTCGTCGTCTGTCCAGTTCGGCGCTTCGAGGAGCGTTTCCCTGGTCTCGTGGACGAGCTCGGGCGGTCGACCGTCGATGAAAGCGACCATCACGCGACACCGCTGACCTGGTGCAAGCCGGCGTGCCTGGAGCGTCTCGGTGGTGAGATCCGTCATTATGCGATCGTCCGTTCGAGGGGGTCCCAGCCTGCGGGCAGCAGCGGGACCTCGTCGAGCGTCGAAGTCACCGGAACCGGCTGCGCCGAAGCGACCGCGGCGTCCATGGCGAGGAGCACGTCCAGCGTGTGGAGCGCGAGGCCGGTGCCGGCAACGATGTGCCCACCGGAGCGGATCGTGCGGGCCATGTCGACCACGCCTACGCCGCGGCCGAACGGCTCGGGATCGGCCTCGCTCACCACGCCGTGCTGATCTTCGGCGCCGATCAGCCGCAGTCGGCCTCCGAACTCATTGGGATCGGTCAGCTGCAGCACGCCACTGGTACCGGTCACCTCGAGCTTGCCGAGGCGGATCAGCGGCGAGTCGAAGCTGAAATGGCACATCGCATAGGCACCGGAGGTGAACTGGATCAGCGCACCCACGTTCGTCGTGGTCTCGACGGGGAAGACCTCGCCACGACGACCGCCCAGCCGCACAGAGCGCGAGTCGAACGCTCGTCCGCCCACGGCGGTCACTCGCGCCACCGTGCCGAACACGTAGCACAGGGCTGAAAGGTAGTACGGGCCTGAATCGAGCACGGGTCCGCCGCCGGCGGCGTAGAGGAAGTCGGGGTTGGGATGCCAGAACTCCGTGCCGGGATGTTGTATGGCCGCAACGGCATACAGCAGCGAGCCGAGCCGACCGGACCGTGCATCGTGTACGGCGTGCTGCAGGCCAGGCCCGAGGAGCGTGTCGGGTGCGACGCCGAGCAGCAGGCCCGCCTCGCGAGCGGAGGCGGCGAGCGAGGTCGCCTCGGAGCGGCTCACGCCGATCGGTTTCTCGCTCCACACATGCTTGCCTGCGGCGAGGGCCGCGCCGCTCACCTCCGCATGACTCGCCGGCCGCGTCAGGTTGACGACGATCTCGACGTGCGGGTCGGCGAGCAGATCGTGGACGCTCCCCGAGCGGGTGACACCGTGGCGGTCCGCCTGCGAGCGCGCACGATCGGGGTTGCGGTCGGCGACGAACCGTAGAGCGACGTCGGGGTAGCGAGAGAGGTTGTGCAGGTACTGCTCGCTGATCATGCCCGCGCCGATGACGCCGACTCCTACGGGCCCGGTACCGGTCATAGGACTCCGCTCCTCTCGTCGGTGCGGATCACGCGGGAGATCGCACACAGCAGGGACAGGTCGTCGAGGCGCTCACCCGAACCGAGGGCGCCGGCCAGTCGTCGCCACGCAGCGCGATCGCGGCTCTCCCACGACGTGGGTAGGCGTTTCGCGCCGTCGGTCGTGAGAACTGTGATCACATCGGGACGAGGGTGGGATCCGCTGGGCAGGACGGCGTTGACCGAGGAGCCGTCGTCGATCAGACGTAGGCGTGCCTGCGGAGCGGACGCGGCCGTGATTGCTGTGTCCAGGTGGGCGGATGTCCCGGGAAAGGTCACCACCGCGTGGTAGCCACGACGCGATCGGTGCAGCACGCGCACGGCGAGCGGCTGCTCGCGCAGAACGCGGGACACCAGCGCGATCTGGCTCACGAACACACTCTCCGGATCGCTGTCCGGCTCTGCCTCGACCCGGCACTCGACTGGGCGGCCGCGACCGAGCGCGGCGATCTCGTCGGCGAGACGAGCGAGTACCGCATCCGAACCGTACCGCCACCGCACCGCCACCGTGCTTTCGGAATCGAGGAGAGGCTCCGCGTCGGCCGGCACGGGTTCGAAGAGCATTGCGCCACGGGATCGGGCGGCGGCATCCTTGATACGCGTCGGCCATCCGGCGGAACCATCGACGGCCGCGACCTCGGCGAGCGCCGCCGGGCCGACGGTGAGCGTCTCCGGCAGCGAGGCGACCGCTTCCCGCAGCCTTGCGTCCGCCGCCGCCTGCGGCGTCGCGACGATCAGTCGTTGGTTCATGAGAGTCCTTCCTCGGCTCGCAGCCAGTCGGTCGCCTGCTCGGCGACGAGTGCCGTGAACCGGGCATCGTCGAGTGGCTGGTCGACCGCGATCCTCGCTCCCGCCTCGACGACGCGGTGAAGGTGCAGCCACTCCGCCAGGTAGCCGTTCTCGGGGTAGGGACCGAACGAGACCGACGATCCGGGCGTCATGTGCGTGCCGACTGCCGAACCCGAACTGACAAATGACGGTGCGAACGAGATCTCGACAGCCGCGTCGTCGCCGATCGCCGTCAACGTCCAGTCCGGATGCCAGTTCTCGGTCGCGGAGGCGTGCAGCTCGACCCGTCGTTCACCGGCCACAAGGACGATCTCGTAGCCGAACGGAGCAAGTGCGCGGGCGAAGACCACGCGGGCGTCGCGCCAGTCAGGCACGAACGTGCGCACGAGAGGGATGTCGTGCACGGCGAGACCGAGGATCCCCCAGCGCAGGAGCGTCTCAGCGTCGACGTCGCCGGCGGGCGCGGGGGTAGCGGGTGATGTCGGCAGCGCCTCGGTGGTGATGTCGGTGAAGCGGGAGTTCGGCGGCAGCATCGCCGAGACGCGCACGGTGTGCGCGAACCCGGGGATTTCTGCCATCTCGTTGCGCATCGCGGTCCACCCTGGATCGAACGCGTGCATCGCGCCCACCAGGATCGGCACGCCCGTGCGCTCTGCGACCGTCGAGATGGCCTCAGCTTCGGCTGGCGAGGTCGCCAGCGGTTTCTCGCAGAGCACGCCACGCTTGCCAGCCACGCACGCGGCGATCACCTGGTCGGCGTGAAATCGGTCAGGGCTCGCGATGACGATGATGTCTATCTCGGGCGATGTGAGCAGGGCCTCGAATGTCTCGAGCACCCGCGCGCCCGAGCGGGCTGCGACGGCTTCGGCCGTGGCGGCGTCGACATCCCACACTCCGACGACGTCGTACAGGTCGGACAGCGCCGCCAGTGCGGGCAGGTGCACCGTTTGAGTGACCTGACCACACCCGACGATTCCGACGCCGAGCCGCGTGCTCACGACGTCCTCGCCGCAGCCATGCGCTCGCACGCGTACGCGCCGAGCCACTCGGCGCTCGGCTTGACATGACGTTCGAACGTGACGGGATCGACGGCGATGAGACCGAAGGTCGGCGCGTAGCCCAACGCCCACTCGTAGTTGTCGAAAGCCGACCAGTGCAGGTAGCCGCGCACGTCGTACCCTGCGGTCCGCACCTCGTCGAGTGAGGCGAGGGCGCGCTGCAGGTACTCGATTCGCTCCGCGTCGTCGGCCGTCGGCACCCCGTTCTCGGTCACGAGGATGGGCACCGAGCCCACGACATCGGCGACCGCCCGCACAGCCTCGCCGAGCGCCTCGGGGTAGAACTCCCAGATCTGCGTCATCCGGTCGCCGCCGCCAGGCGTGACTGCGCCGGACGCGTCGAACCGGGCGCGGGTGTAAGTCTGCAGCCCGATGAAGTCGTCCTCGCGAGCAGCGCGCAGGAAGACCCCTTCGTGCGCTTCCGCCCAGTGCTCGGCCGCCTCGCGGCCGGCCTCGTCGGTGTGCAGGGGCGATACGGCCACAGACCATCCTGCGAGAGCTCCCGTGCCCGAGCGCACGACATCGCGGGCAGCGCGGTGAGCGTCGATGAGTCGTTCGATCTCGTTGTCGGTAGCGTCGGGCACTGGTCCGCCGTGCCACGCATTGAGGGCGCGCTGGTCGCCTGCGTGCAGCCTCGTCATGAGTGGCTGGAGGTTGGGCTCGTTGATCGTGCATACCCAGTCGACGCCCTCGAGGATCGGCAGCGCCGTCTCGGTGAACCGCGCGAAGAGCTCGACGCCGTCGCGCTGGTCCCAGCCGCCATCGCGTCGGAACCACGCCGGCAGCGTCACGTGCTGGAGGGTGACGACGGGCGACAGCCCGCGCTCGAGGCATCCCTCGACCACGCGGCGGTAGTGGTCGACGGCAGCGTGGGACGTGTGACCCCGTTCAGGTTCGATTCGGCTCCACTCCAGGCTGAATCGATACGCGTTCAGACCGAGACCGCTCAGCAGATCGAGGTCGTGGGGCCAACGACTGAGATGATCGGAAGCGTCGATGCTGGGCTCGACGAGCACAGTGCTTCCCGAGTGTTCGAGCTGCCACCAGTCGCTGGAGACGTTGTTGCCCTCGACCTGGTGGCCGGAAGTAGCAGCACCCCAGAGGAACTCGCCGCGGGTGGGGGGCACCGGGTGCGTGCGTGTCGTCTCGCTGCCGAGGCGTGGGGGAGCGGAAGGGGTACGGTGGGACACGATCTCTCCAAGTGATGCATGGGGGATCGATTCGCTCGCGGCCGAAGCCGTCACGCGCCACACGTGTGATCCGTACTATAACCATGTCCGCGACGACCTGTACTGAGAAGAGATCATGCCGAACGACCGATCGACGGGTGTAGCCAGCATCGACGGCCCGTTGCGCCGACGCTCTTCTCCTCGGGGGCGCGCGGCGAGATCGCGCATCCTCGCGGTGGCCCAGGCCGCTTTCTCGGAGCGCGGCTACCGCGGTGCGTCGCTGAACGAGATCGCCAAGGCGTCCGGGTTGTCGATGCCGGGTCTCCTGCACCACTTCGCGAGCAAGGACGATCTGTTCGTCGCTGTGATAGAGGAGCGTGAGCGCGAAGATCTCGCCCTGTTCGAGAGGCTCATTCCCGAGAACGCGACCGGGTTCGAGGTCATGGATGCGTTCCTCGCCATGGCGCGCATCAACGTCGGCCGGTACGACTTCGTCCAGTTCACCCACCTGATCGCCGCAGAGTCCGCGCCTGGGAACCATCCCGGCCAGGCGCTCTCTGCCGCCCACTACCGCACGGCTCGCCAGCTGGTCGAGGACGGCTTCCGCCGCAGCATCCTGGTGGGCGAGGTGCCTGCCGACCTCGATCCCACCGTCACTGCGTATCACGTCGTCGCGATGGTCGAGGGATTGCAGAACCAGTGGCTGCACGCGCCCGAGGACTTCGACTATCCCGCCCTGTTCGCGGCATGGGTCGACCAGTTCAAGCGCTCGCTCGTCGTCTGACATACCGCGTCCCGGGCCACGGCCCTCCTTGCTACGGCATTTCCGGCACGTTTCGTGACCGTAACTTCTCGCAGTGCCTCTTCTTAAACCGACCGACTTGTAGGTAGTTTGGTCGAGCCACACAGTGTGCCGCCCTGGCACCGATTCGCTCGACCATCCCGATCCTTCGACAAGCAAGAGGCACCATGCGAGCCAAGATCTTTCTCACCATGTCGCTGATCGCGGCCACCGGCGTCGCACTCGTCGGCTGTGCCGCCGATGACTCCAGCGGCGGCGCCGACACCAGCCGACTGTCGATCGGTGCTCAGGTCGACGTGACGTCATGGAACCCCGCCGATGTTGGCGCGGGGCACTACCTGCAGTACCTTCAGCCCCTTTACGACAGCCTCCTGCAGCTCGATGCGGACGGTGAGATCGTCGCCGACCTCGCCACCGACTGGAGCTGGAACGAGGGCCGAACCGTCCTGAGCCTGGACTTGCGCGATGACGTGACCTTTACCGACGGCACGCCTTTCAACGCCGAAGCGGTCGTTGCCAACGTCGAGTCGATGAAAGCCGGCAGCGGGTTCGCCTCGGGGCAGCTTGCATCGGTCGACGAGGTCGTCGCCGTCGACGAGTTCTCGGTGGATCTCAAGCTTGCGCAGCCGGATCCCGGCCTCGAGGGAAGTCTCGCCGAGAACGGCGGCTTCATGGCCAGCCCAGCTGCGATCGAGGCCGGCACGTTGGCGACCGAGCCGGTCGGCTCGGGGCCGTACACGCTCGACCTCACCGCGTCCACCACCGGGAGCTCGTACGAGTTCGTACGCAACGCCGACTACTGGCAGGCCGATGCCTATCCGTTCGACGCGCTTTCCATCAAGCCGCTCACCGACGACCGCGCTCGTCTGGCCGCACTGCAGTCAGGTGCCGTCGACGCCGCGACGGGCATTCCCGGGTGGGTGGAAGAAGCCGAGTCCGAGGGCCTCGTCGTGCAGGAGAACCCGGTCGACTGGACCGGACTGTTCCTTACCGACCGCACTGGTGCTGTGGTACCCGAGCTCGCCGACGTGCGCGTGCGTCAAGCGATCAACTTCGCGTTCGACCGCCAGGCGATCCTCGACAGTATTCAGCTCGGCTATGGGCAGGTGACGACGCAGATCTTCAATCCGGCCACGGTCGCCTACTCGGCCGATCTGGACGACGCGTACCCCTACGATCCCGAGAAGGCGCGTGCGCTGCTCGCCGAGGCGGGCTACCCCGAGGGATTCACTCTGCCCATGCCGTCCTCCGACTGGTCGGCCGCGTTCGACGCCGTCGTCCAGCAGCAACTCGCCGACGTGGGCATCACGGTGGAGTATGAGAGCATCCCCACCACCAACATGCTCGCCCGTATTCCCGACTTTGGCGCACACCAGTTCAGCTGGTCGATGTTCCTCGACCCGTGGAGCAACATCCGCGACGAGGTGGCTCCCAACGGTGCGGGCAACTGGCAGAACTCGACCGATCCGGTGGTCGACGACCTGGTCGCGCGGATCCGCGTGGCGACGCCCGAAGAGGCCGGACCCTTGTACCAGGAGCTCAACACGTACCTCGTCGACCAGGCGTGGTTCGCACCGTGGTTCGTGACCGACCGCATCTACATCCATGCTCCGTCAATCGAAGTGACGCAGCTGCCAGGAAACATCGTGCCGCCGCTGAGCCTGTACGCGCCCGCGGCCTGACCTACCGAAAGGTGTGGTGCACGGCGATCGCCGCCGCGCACCGCACCCTGGAGAACACGATGATCTGGTACACCACGCGGAAGCTTGTCTCCGCGATCGTCCTTGTCTCTGTCGTCGCGACGATCACATTCCTGATGCTCTACGGCACAGGCAGCGACCCCGTCGCCAACTTGCTGGGTTCGTCGGCGACGTCCGAGCAGATCGCCGCCCGGCGCGTCGAGCTGGGGCTCGACCGGCCCGTGGTGGTGCAGTTCTTCGACTGGGCGTTCGGAGCGCTCCGAGGTGATCTCGGCACCTCCTGGACGAATCGCCAGTCCGTCTCGTCGGCGCTGCTCACCCGTGTGCCGGTGACGCTGAGCATCACCCTGGTCGCCACGCTGATCGCCGCCGCCGTGGGAACAGTCATGGGCACCCTCGCTGCACGCTGGCGCGGATGGGTCGACAGCGTTCTGCAGATGATCGTCATCATCGGCTTCGCCCTGCCAGCGTTCTGGTTCGCGGTTCTCCTGTCGACAACCTTCGCGGTACAGCTCGGCTGGTTCCCCGCGATCGGCTATACCGCCCCCTCGGTCTCCCTCGCCGCATGGGTCTCCTCGATCACGCTACCCGTGATCGCGCTGGCGGCTGGCGTCACGGCGAGTATCGCGCAGCAGGTGCGCAACTCCGTCATCGACGTCGAGCGTCGCGACTTCGTCCGCGCGCTGCGCAGCCGCGGACTCGGTCGTGGGCGAATCGTGCTCAAGCACACGCTGCGCAACGCGGCCCCCGCCGCTCTTACTGTGCTCTCCCTGCAGTTCATCGGCATGTTGGGCGGGGCCGTGATCGTCGAGAGCATCTTCGCTCTTCCGGGTATCGGCGCTCTGGCCGTGGCCGCGACGAATGTAGGCGACGTTCCCGTCGTGATGGGTGTCGTGCTCGTCACGGTCGTCATCGTCGTCGTCGTGAACCTACTGATAGATCTCCTCCAAGGCCTGCTCAACCCGAAGGTGCGCCAGAAATGAGCACGATAGTCGACCCGGCCGTCACACAGGCCGACCACAACATTCTCCGTGCGCTCGGGCGCAACTCGATCGCCATCGTCTCAAGCAGCGTGCTGCTGCTGATCGTGGGGTTCGCTGTGCTCGCTCCGGTCATCGCCCCGCACGATCCCACCACAGCCGATCTGTCGCTCGTGCTGGCACCCCCGAGCGCCGAGTACCCGTTGGGCGGCGACGGCGCGGGACGTGACGTCCTGTCGCGCCTGCTCTGGGGAGCGCAGGTCAGCCTCCTGGCCGGACTGATCGCGAGCGTTACTGCGATCATGCTCGGTGTGCCGGCAGGACTGATAGCCGGCTACCGTCGCGGCGGTGTCGATGACGTGGCCAGTTGGATCGCCGACCTGCTGCTCGCGGTTCCCGGAATCGTCGCGCTTCTCGTGGTGGTCTCCGTCTTTGGGACGGCGATGCCTCCGACCATGGTCGCGCTGGGTGTGCTTCTCGCTCCGTCCTTCTTCCGCCTCGCACGATCGACCGTCGTCGCCGTGCGGTCCGAGCTCTACATCGACGCCGCCGTCGTCTCGGGACTCGGTTCGACACGCATCGTGTTCCGCCATGTACTCGCCGTCGTCGCGACCCCTATCCTCATCCAGGCTGCGCTCACCGCGGGCGTTGCGATCATCGTGCAGTCCGGGCTGGAGTTCCTCGGCCTCGGCAACCCATTGATCCCGAGCTGGGGATCGATGGTCAACGACGCATACCGGAACAACGTCGCCGCTCCCCAGCTGACGCTGTGGCCCGGACTGGCCATCGGCATCACCGTCGCCGCGCTCGCGCTGCTGGGCTCCGCCACATCCGACGTGCTGAACCGCTCCACGGACCGGCGGAGGCCTGGACGCGCGTCACGCCTCGCCGCTCGCGCCAGAAGGATGGCGCATGCGGCGAGTGTTGAGCATGACGCCACACCTGTGACCATCGAAGCCGGCCGCCTCACCGTCGACGGTCTGCGGGTCGAGTATCCGGTGGGGTCCCACGGCTACCGCGAGGTGGTCAAGGGTGTGTCATTCACCGTCGACCGTGGCGAGTGCCTGGGCATCGTGGGCGAGTCCGGGTCGGGCAAGTCGCAGACGGCTTTCGCCGTGCTCGGTCTGCTCCCCCCGGAGGCGCTGCGTCACGCCGGCCGGCTCACCCTCGGTGAGGTCGACCTGCTCTCGCTCTCGGAGCGGCAACTCGACGCGATCCGTGCCAACCGCATCGCGTACGTGCCGCAGGATCCCATGAGCAACCTCGATCCCGCCTTCACGGTCGGGTCGCAGATAGTCGAGACGATACGGGTACATACCGGGGTATCGCGCCGCGCAGCTCTGACGCGCGCCACGGAACTGCTGCGTCAGGTGCAGATCACAGATCCGGCGCGCACTCTCGCGTCGTACCCGCACGAGATCTCCGGCGGGATGGCTCAACGCGTCCTGATCGCAATCGCCATCTCCTGCGACCCGGAGTTCATCATCGCCGACGAGCCGACCACGGCCCTCGACGTGACTGTCCAGGCGGAAGTGCTCGAGCTGTTGCGCACCTTGCAGCGCGAACGCGACTTCGCCCTCGTGCTCGTCACCCACAACCTGGGTGTCGTGGCGGACATCTGCGACCGGGTCGCGGTCATGAAGGACGGATCGGTCGTCGAGACCGCCGACGTCTTCACTCTCTTCGACGCGCCGCAACATCCCTACACCCGCGAACTGCTCGGCTCGACCCTCACCGGGGTCGCTCCACGTGCCCGGCGCCCACGCTCCATTGACGCCGGCGCCGCCACGACCGGCATCCCGAATCAGAGGAGCATGTCATGATCGCAGCGACCCCCTCCCCGTCGACGACCACCGGCGCAAGTCAGCCGCCGCTCCTTGAAGTCGACCGAGTACGCGTCGAGTACCCGGCGAAGGGCTGGCGCAAGCCCCCCTTCGTGGCTGTCTCCGAGATGTCGATCACTATCAAGGCCGGCACGACCCTCGGTGTCGTCGGCGAGTCCGGCTCGGGCAAGTCGACCCTCGGGCGCGCCGTACTTGGGCTCGCGCCGATCGCCTCTGGGCGAATCATGTTCGACGGAGTTGACGTGACCGACCCTCGCGCACGCGATCGGCGCGCGTTGAGCGCCGACCTGCAGGTCGTGTTCCAGGACCCCTTCTCGTCGCTCAACCCTTCGCTGACGATCGAGTCGATCCTGATGGAACCGCTCCTGATCGAGGGGATGTCGACCGCCGATGCGCGTCGCCGGATCGTGGGGCTGCTCGACACCGTGGGGCTGCCGAGCGACAGCATCCATCGCCTGCCTCGCGAGTTCTCGGGTGGTCAGAGGCAGCGCATCGCCATCGCCCGAGCCGTGGCCCGCCGGCCGAAGCTCGTGGTGTGCGACGAGGCCGTAAGCGCCCTTGACCTCTCGACACAGGCACGCGTTCTCGACCTCTTGCTCGACATCCAGGAGCAGACGGGAGTGTCCTACCTGTTCATCACCCATGACCTGGACGTCGTACGGCACGTCAGCGACGAGATCGTGGTGGTGCGCAGCGGAGCCATCGTCGAACGAGGCGACGCCGAGCAGGTCATCTCGTCCCCGACGCACGAGTACACACACCGGCTGATCGAGGCGTCGCCGATCCCTGATCCGAAGGCACAACGCGCGCGGCGCGCACGCGGTGTCCCGTAATGGCGTGCCGATCCCGACGGAACTGACGGGAGAGATCTTGTACGACAAGACACCGTGGTGACCGCGAAGCGGGCCCGCTTGGCGTCGCCGAGAGCAGCGCCGACGTTCCACACGCTGGTGGTCGCGCGACAGGGAACGATCTCACGCTCTCGTTCATGGACCGGCTCGCGCAGCGAATGACATGGCTCCCGTCGAGGTGATGGAGTGTGATCAGTGCTCCACCACCTCGGCACTGATCAACGGGGGACGGCCCATTCCTGGCGCATGTCGGGATGGCAGTCCAGAGGTGGGCACCAGGCTGCCTGGGATCGACTCCTCAGTCGGCGAATACAGCCGGCGCGTCCGCAGTGAGGGCGGCCAACGCCTCCTTCATGCTCTTGCGCTGCAGGCTGGGCAGTTCTGCGAGGAGCGCGTCGAGTCGCGCGGTAGCTTCGCGATAGAAGCGTGCGATTGCTTCCTCGCCATGGGGCGTGAGCGAGACCTGGATTGCCCGTCGATCGGTCGGGTCGGGGCGGCGAGCCGCAAGCCCTCGGCGTTCGGCCCGGTCCACCAGGCCGGTGAGGCTGGAGCGCTCGAGCCCGAGCACGGCTGACAGCTCCGCCATGCCTGCCGGGCCTGCCGCGAGGACGCAGAGCAGTTGGCTCTGCGTCGCGGTGAGGCCGCACTCCCTGCTGGCCTCACCGTAGATTCGCTGGACCATGAAGGACAGACGCACGAGAAGTCCTGCTTCGCTCAAGTCATCTCTCCCGTCTCACCTACTGGTCCGCTGATCCCATGCTACCTGTATTACGTGCCACGGATAGTTCGTGGCGCGTATAGTCGGCGGCAAGTAGTAGCGCTGTGCGGTCGACTGATGGAAGAGGGAACATGACTGATTACGGGCATGAGCTGGAGTTCGGTACGTTCTTCATGCCGACGGCGACCCAGGCGGACAACCTGATCGCCTTGTCGCGGCTGGCCGAGGAGGTCGGGCTCGACATGGTGACCGTGCAGGATCATCCGTATCAGCCGGCGTTCCTCGATGCGTGGACGCTGTTGTCGGTGATCGCTGCACGCACGCAGCGCATCAAGGTGACGACGAACGTGGCCAACCTGCCTTTGCGTCCGCCATTCGTGCTCGCGAAGCTCGTCGCGTCGCTCGACATCTTGACTCATGGTCGGGTTGAGCTGGGGATCGGGGCGGGCGGGTTCATGGAGCCCGTCGTCGCAGCGGGTGGCCCGTCGCTCACGGCCGGAGAGAGCGTGGAGGCGCTCGAAGAGGGGATCGGCATCATCCGCCAGGTCTGGGATGCCCCTCGCCGCGGAATCCAGTTTGACGGCAAGCACTATCACATAGCTGGGGCACGGCCTGGCCCGGCGCCGGCGCACGACATCGGCATCTGGGTCGGGGCCATCAAGCCGCGCATGCTTCGCCTGACAGGCCGGCTCGGCGACGGCTGGTCAATCTCGAGCCCGTACTACCCGCCGGCGCAGCTAGCCGAGCCCAACGCTGTGCTCGATCAAGCGGCGATCATGGCGGGCCGTCAGCCCGCCGACATCCGCCGCATGTACAACCTGGCACCAGGTCCTGGCTTCCGGCCCAGCACAACAGAGGAATGGGTCGAGCAGCTCGCCTCGATCGCGCTGGAGCACGGGATGAGCGTGTTCATCCTCCCCAGCGACGACCCGGACGATCTGCGCCGGTTCGGCAAGATCGCCGCCCGTGTACGCGAGGTCGTGGCTGATGCCCGCGCCGAAAGGGGCGGGCGTTGAGCGCAGGGGCGGCGGCGAGCCGCGACGACATAGGTGTGAGGTGGCCGGGGCTTCCCGACGCCCTCACCGCCCGGGCAGTCTTCGCCGGCGACCCGGCATACAACCGCGTCCGATCAAACTATCTGCGAGTGGGAAGCCCGCATCTCGTCGTGATGGCGGGATCGGATGACGATGTCTCGAGTACCGTCCGGTACGCCGCCTCCGTCCGCGCAGCGACGGGCTTGGGCGTTCCGTTCTCATTCCGCAGTGGCGGGCATGGGATGACTGCCTCTTCCGTCAACGACGGCGGTATCGTCCTGGATGTCTCTCGTATGAGCCGCATCGAGCTGATCGACCCGGTCGAGGGCATGGTGCGCGTACAGGCCGGTGCGAACTGGGGCGACGTCGCGAGGGTACTGGCGCCGCATGACTTGGTGCTCACCAGCGGCAATGTCGGAGACACCGGTGTCGGAGGCCTGGCGACATCAGGTGGTTTCGGGTACTTCGTGCGCTCCCGCGGCCTGACGATTGACCGGATGCGCGGTGCGCGGCTGATCACCGCGGACGGCACGGCCCGCTGGGTGGACGCGGACAACGAGCCTGACCTGTTCTGGGCCGTGCGCGGTGGTGGTTCGCAGGTGGGCATCGCGACGGAGTTCCTCTTCCAAGCGGTGAAGATCGGTTCACCTGCGGGGGACGCGTCAGTCATCCACCAGATGGCGCAGTACTCGACGAGCGACCTTCCTGGATTCGTCGAAGCTTGGGGGGACTGGATCCGCGACGCCCCCCGGGAGATGACCAGCTTCCTCTTCCTGCAGTCTGAGGGGGGCGATCATGTCTCGGTGCAAGCCATGAACATGTGGGAGGGCGCCAACAGGTCCAAAGCTGAATCGGTGATTCAAGGCGCTACCGAACTAGCCCCGCTGCGGGGGCACAACGCCTTCGTGGCCTCCTACCCGCAGGTGCTGCCCACCACGCGCCACCCGCACACCGGGCAGCAGCAGATCCGCTTGCGCGATGTCCTGGTAGACCGCGCCGATGCCGAGCTCGGGCGAGCGGTCGCCGAGTCCCTGGCGCATCGCACCACAGCGCTGGCCGAACTGCGCTCGTTCGGCGGCGCTGCCGCGGATGTTCCCTCGGACGCGACGGCGTGGGCCGGCCGGCACCAGGAGGCGCTCGTCGCAACATGGGTGCATCAGCATGGAACAGCCGCGGAGGACGAGTCCTTTGCGCCGATCCGTCGACTCGGCACCGGCGCATACGGGGCATACTCGTCAGACATCCGCCCCGCCGCGGCGGAACTCGCCTGGCCCGCAAAGACCGGCGAGCGGCTGCGACACATCGCCGGCCAGGTCGACCCTGACGGACTCTTCGACCAAGGGCTACACCTTGCGCGATGATCTCCAGCGCTCGTAGGGGCGTGGAGTGGGTGTGTACCCTGCCGGGTCTCTGGTGCGCGCCACACGCGGGCATCGTCCGCGCGTGGCGTGAGGACCGATGGGCGACCGCGAGGACCGCGCATGGTGCGCGGACACAGGTGGGTTCCGAGGCCCGCAAGGCCGCGGCCGAGCAGCCACTGTCCGGCCGTTGTTGTCGGCGCGTGGTACGCGGCAGCCCGGTGCCCGGAATGGTCCAGGCTCCTGCTTGGGTCGACGTCGAGCACGCCCCCGTCTGTTGACACCTGAGCGCGACCTCCGCTCCAAGCAGTTCGTCGTCGGGCGGGCCTTGCGTGCCTTGCTCACGCGTGGACGGCCTTGCCGTCCTTCGTGATCTGGGCCGGGGTCCGGCCGGTGAGCTGCCAGTCGTCGGTGTGCGCAGCGAGCAGCTCACGGACGCGTGGTGCGACCTGCTGCCCGAAGAGCCGGATACTGCGTTCGCGCGCCTGGACGGGTAGGTGCAGCAGGTCGTACTTCAGGTCGAAGCGGGACAGGTGGTTGGCACGAGCGATGAACGCGATCTTTTGCGCGACGGTCTCGGCTGATCCGATATAGAGCGCCCCGGTGCCGACCTCTGCGCTGTACCGCGCGATGGTGGGCGGGTAGAAGCCGCGCTCCTTGCTGAGCTGGGTTACCACTGGCTCCCAGTAGCGCCAGTAGAGCTCCCTGGCTTCCTCGTCGGTGTCGGCGATGAGTCCGAGCGAGTGCTGGGCGATGGGCAGCTCGGCGTGACCGAACTGGGACAGCGCGCGTAGATAGAGCTCGGCGTGGCCGGCGAATCGCTCGGGCCGGCCGCCGATGACGGCCATCATGAGCGGCAGCCCGTAGCGGGCAGCACGGATGACGGAGCCGGGGCTACCGCCGATGCCGACCCACGCCGGGATGCCGCCGTCTGGCATCCGCGGGTGCAGACGCACATCATCAAGCGCCGATCGGTACTTGCCCGACCAGGTGACGCGGTCCTCGCGCATCAGGCGGACGAACAGGTCGGGCTTCTCCTCGAACAGCTCCTCGTACTCGGTGAGGTCGTAGCCGAACAGAGGAAACGAGTCGACGGCGGACGCACGCCCCAGCACGAGCTGGGCGCGCCCCGCGGAGATCCCGTCGACAGTTGCGAACTCCTGGTACAGCCGCACCGGGTCCTGCGTGGACAGCACGGTGACGGAAGTCCCGAGACGGATCGTCGAGGTTGCCTGGGCCGCGGCGGCCAGCAGCACCGGGGTCGCCGAGTCAACCTGCCCCTCCCGGTAGTGCTCACCGACGCTGAACACGTCCAGCCCGACCGACTCAGCCAACTGTGCCTCCTCGACGATCAGACGCAGCGTCTCGGCATCGCTCAACACGCGATCGCCGTCGGAAGCGACCTCACCGAAGGAATCTAGTCCCAGCTCGATGCTCCGCGCGTGGATCTCCATCGTGGTCACGACCCTTCTGTAAGGCCTGCTGACTGACTGTCGGCCGATTGGAATTGACGTGTCAATCCTGTGCCGTTAGAGTTGACGTGTCAATCCCCAGGAGGTGCCATGACACAGGACAAGCCCCGCGCAATGCCCACGCGGGAGGAACTTCGTATCTGGCGCGACTACATCGAGACCGGCGAAGTGCTGCGCACCCGCCTGGCGACGCGGCTTCAGAGCGAGTCGTCCCTGTCGTCCGGCGACTATCAGGTGCTGCTCGCGCTCAGCGAGGCGACCGAGAAGACCTTGCGCTCGTCGGAGCTCGCGGAGCTGATCGGCTGGCAGCGCAGCCGACTCTCGCATCACCTGGGACGAATGGAGAAGCGTGGGCTAGTCCGCCGAGCCACCTGCGCCGACGACATCCACGGCGTCGAGGTGCACCTGACCGACGCAGGTGCGGAGTCGTTCAGACACGGCTCGGTGCACCATCTGCGCGCCGTGCACGAGCTCTTCATCGATGCGCTCTCCCCGGCACAGCTGGCGCAGGTCGACGACCTGACTGCCACGCTGCGCCGACATCTCGAACTCGACCCGGTGCCCTAGACCCGGGTTCGTACAAGGGACACCGCGCGCCCCGGCATGACATGCACCCGCACGGCCGACCTTCGCACAGACCTCCGCGAAAGGATCGTTGCTATGCAGTTCGGCATCTTCACCGTCGGGGACATCGCCCCTGACCCGATGACCGGTCATACCCAGTCAGAACACGAGCGCATCACCAACATCGTGAAGATCGCGCAGCGTGCCGATGAACTCGGCCTGGACGTGTTCGCGTTCGGCGAGCATCACAACCCGCCATTCGCGGCCTCCTCGCCGCCGGCGATGCTCGCCCACGTCGCAGCGCTGACGGAGAACATCATCCTGTCCACCGCGGTCACACTGATCACCACCAATGACCCGGTGAAGATCGCCGAGGACTACGCCTTCGTGCAGCACCTCGCTCGGGGCCGGCTGGACCTCATGCTGGGCCGCGGGAACACGGTCCCGGTGTATCCGTGGTTCGGCAAGGACATCCGGGACGGCGTCGAGCTGGCGCTGGAGAACTACAACCTGCTGCACCGCCTCTGGCGCGAGGACGTCGTGAACTGGGAGGGGAAGTTCCGTACGGCGCTGCAGGGCTTCACCGCGACTCCGCGGCCACTGGACGATGTACCACCGTTCGTGTGGCACGGCGCGATCCGCACACCGGAGATCGCGGAGCAGGCCGCCTACTACGGCAATGGATACTTCGCCAACCACATCCTCGCGCCCAACTTCCACTTCAAGCCGCTTGTCGACTTCTACCGGCAGCGGTTCGAGCACTACGGTCACGGCAAGGCAGAGCACGCCGTCGTCGGGCTCGGTGGCCAAGCTTTCATCGCCAGGCGTTCCCAGGACGCCTACGACCGGTTCCGCCCCTACTTCGAGAACTACCCGGTGTTCCGAGGCTCTCGCCTGGAGGACTTCGCGGAGTCCACACCGCTGAGCGTAGGCAGCCCCCAAGAGGTCATCGACAAGACCCTCACCTTCCGCGAGGGATTTGGTGATTACCAACGCCAGATGTGGGCCGTCGACGGACTGTCGATCCCGCTGGAGATGGCGTTGGAGCAGGTGGAGCTGCTCGCGACCGAGGTTGTGCCGGTGCTCCGGCGCGAGCTGGAGTCACGCAAGGCGCCCGGAGTGCCGGACGCGCCCACGCACGCCACGCTGGTCGCAGCGAAGTACGGCGACGCGGAGCCGCGCCAGCCGCGCCCGAACCCGAACCGCGGGGACAACCTGTCGGGCACGTCCCCTTATCAGGACAGCGACCCGAGCGTTGCGGCGCGGTTCCCGCTCGGGGTATGACGATGACCCAGCAGCACGCTGATAGGACCACTGCGCCGGCACAGTTGGTCGTGGTCAACGCGGGGGTAAGCGACCCGTCCACGACTCGGATGCTCGCAGAGCGGGCCGCGCAGGCATCGCTCGACCGGATCCGCGAGACGGGGCAGGAGATCGACGCTTCGATCATCGACCTCGCTCCGATCGCACAGGACATCGCCCGCAAGCTCATCTCCGCCGCGGACGTCGACACCGTGCAGGGCGCGATGCGGCAGGTCGCGGCCGCGGACGCCCTGATCGTCTCCACACCGGTCTACAAAGCGGGCGTCAGTGGACTGTTCAAGTCATTTGTCGACGTACTCGACAACGACCTCATCGTCGCCAAGCCCGTCATCCTTGCCGCCACCGCCGGCACCGCGCGACACGCGATGGTGGTCGACGACCATCTGCGCCCCTTGTTCGCGTTCCTGCGCGCGATCCCGGTCCCGACGTCGCTCTTCGCGGCACCCGAGGACTGGGCTGACCCGGCCCTCGGGAAACGAATCGACCGGGCTGCGATCGAACTGGCCCAGCTTGTGCGCGCCGGCGTGAGCAACACGATCACGGACGCCGCCTGGCGCGGCTACCAGCACCAGTTCGACGGCAACGCCACCAGAGCCGACCGCACGGCCGACGACGTCGACTTCGACACCGACCTGATGCGCCTCGCCGCAGGCGGCCGCTGAACCAGCTCCTCATCGCGCGAGCATCCCCACCGAACGATCAGTCAAACGCTGCTGCGGTCTTGACCGCCGTGAGCTGGGCTGCACGCCGGCGGGTCCTGCCACGAGCGGGGGAGACGCGGCCGATCCATCGATAGAAGCACTGTCCAGAGCAGGTGCGAATGTCGCTCCGCTCGTCACACGAAGGAGATCCAGATGAATGACAAGAAGATCATCGCCATTGCGGGTGCAACCGGAGCGCAGGGCGGGGGCGCGGTAAAGGCGATCCTCTCCGACCCGGACAGCCCTTTCGCCGTGCGTGCGCTGACCCGTCGGCCCGACTCCGCCGCCGCACAGACACTGGCTGACCAGGGAGCGCAAGTCGTCAAGGCAGACTTCAACGACAGGAGCACCGTCGAGGCTGCGTTCGACGGCGCCTATGGAGCGTTCCTCGTCACGAACTTCTGGGCGCACGGGTCCGCAGAGCAGGAGACGCAGGAGATCGCGAACCTCGCTGCTGCCGCCCAGGCTGCCGGACTGCAGCATGTGGTCTGGTCCACACTCGAGGACACCCGCTCACTCCTGCCCCTGGAGGACGAGCGCATGCCGGTGCTCCAGGGAAAGTACAACGTGCCGCACTTCGACGCCAAGGGTGAGGGCAACAAGCTGTTCGGCGATGCGGGCGTGCCCACGACGTTCCTGAACACGACGTTCTTCTACCAGGGCTTCGTGCAGTCCATGGGCCCGAAGCGGGCCGAGGACGGCACACTCACACTGACCCTCCCGTTTGAGGACGGCAAGCTCCTGGCGGGTGTCGACGTCGACGACATCGGCCGAACCGCCCACGCGATCCTCAACGAGGGTGAGCAGCACGTCGGCCACACGATCGGGCTGGCCGGGGACCACCTCACCGGCTCCCAGTATGCCGAGATCCTCGGCGAGGTGATCGGTGAGCCTGTCAGGTACCAGGCAGTGCCATACGACGTCTTCCGCGGGCTCGAGATCCCCGCCGCCGAGGAGATCGCCAACATGTTCCAGTACTACGGCGACTTCGACCAGCAGTTCACCGCAGCGCGCGACCTGGACCAGATCCGCGACCTCAACCCGGCCCTGAAGAGCTTCCGCACCTGGGCGGTTGAGAATGCGTCCGCTCTCAAGGCGGTGGTCTGACCGAGTCCGGGCGCAGAGAGCCGCGCACTGGTACCGCAACCTCCCAAGGCCTGGCCCATGTGGTCCGGGCCTTGGGGCTCCCCCGTGCTCAGAACGAGGGGTGACGATCACGCCGAAACGGCCCGACTGCGCGAGCTCTTCCGGCCACCGGCGCGGCGGTGCTGTGTCGGTCGTCGCTCCTGTGTCTTTTAGCGGAGATCGCTCACCACCGCGAGGATCTCTCCCGGGGCGTCCGTCGGCGGGTGGGTCGAGCTCGGCGGGGAAGAGGTCCCTGTGGTGGCACGCTCGCACTCCCACCCGGACGAGTTGCACCCCTGTCCGCGTTGCGTGGGCGAAATGAAACCCAGCTGCCAGCAGACTTCCGGTGCTGATCTTTAGCCGTGTTAGCGTCTCGAATCAGGTCGGGCGCAGCGCTTCCGGGCCTTCATCGCACGAGCGTGCTGTAGACAAAGGAGTCCACTGATGAGTGTTCCAACCCCTGATGCGCCGGTAGTCGGGCGCGCGGCGTCGTCGACCGACTCCGCGGAGCAGCCTGCGCTCCTCGGTCCGGTACGTGAGCCGCGCGGCTACCGCACCAAGTACTTCCTCGCCTCGATCGGCATGTTCCTGGCGACGTTCGCGCCTGGGCTGGGCGGGATGGCCGTGAAGATCCAGTCGCTCGTGCCGCTCGAGCAGGCGGGCACCCAGCTCGGTATCGTCACCGGAATCGGTGGAGTCTTCGCGATCATCACCCAGCCGCTCGTCGGGCGGCTGTCCGACCGTACGACATCGCGGTTCGGGATGCGTAAGCCGTGGATCATCACCGGAGCGATCGGGACGTTCCTGTCGCTGCTGCTCATTCCGCTCGCGCCCTCGATCCTCGTCATCATCATCGGGTGGTCGGGCGCACAGCTGTTCACCAACGTGTTCCAGGCGGGACTCACCGCGACGATCGCGGACCAGGTGCCCGAGGGCCGCCGCGGCCGTGTATCTGGTCTTGTAGGAGCGACCGGGCCGATCGGCATCGTCCTAGGTGCCTTCGGGCTGGCGGCGCTGCCCAACGACCTGATGCGCATGGGCATTCCTGCGGTGGTGGGCCTGGTCGCCGGACTCGTCTTTGCCATCACGCTCAAGGACCGCATCCTCAAGCTCGCTCCCGGGCCGTTCAGCGTCAAGCAGTTCTTCGCGGCCTTTGTCTTCAACCCGGTCAAGTACCGGGACCTCGGTTGGGCCTGGCTTACAAAGGCGATGTTCGTTTTCGGATACGCCTCGATCGTCACGTACATGCCGCTGTACCTGGCGACCGAGTTTGGCATGACCGATACCGCGGATCAGCTGGAGTTCAACCTATGGGCCACGATCATAATGACGGTCTTCAACGTGTCGTTCGCCTTCATCGGCGGGGCGCTGAGCGACCGCGTCGGTAAGCGCCGAGTGTTTGTCACGACCGGTGCTGTGATCACCTCGGCCGGTGTGATGCTCTTCGCTGTCGCGCCGGCTCTTGGCATCTCGGGTGGACTGATCGCTCTGCTCGTCGGTGAAGCGCTCATCGGTATGGGTGGTGGACTGTTCCTCGCAGTCGACATGGCGTTGTGCATCGAGGTGCTGCCCAACCCTGAGGACGTCGCCAAGGACCTCGGGGTCCTGAACATCGCGAACCTGCTGCCTGTGTCGCTCTCGCCCTTCTTCGCCGGCGTGGTCGTGATCCCGCTCGGCAACTCGCTGTTCGGAGCGGGCTATGCCACGTGGTTCGCGGTCGCGGCCATCGTTGCCTTCGTAGGCGGACTGCTCGTGTATCGGATCAAGGGCGTGCGCTGAGGCGCATCGACAGTTTCCGAGCTGGCGTCTTACGGACGCCGCAGCCGGTGCGTACCCGCGCACGGGCGCACCGGCTGCAGCGGTTCGAGATCCGGTCAGCCGGCAGGCTCCGGCGAAGTCTCGCGGAAGACCAGGTGAGCCTCAAAGGTCCTGCTTACGTCCGTCATCGCCTCGGGATGGGTGATGGCTTGGTGCAGGGTCTTGGCGCACTCGAGACTCATCTTGTCCGCGGGAACGAAGACGCTGGAGACGGTCGGCCGCAGGAGCGAGTTGATCGGGCTGTCACCATACGAGACCAGCTCGACGTCATCCGGTGCCGTCAGGCCCCTTCCGCGCACCCAGTTCAGGACCGCGCCGATCAACTGGTCATTGAGCACGAAAATCCCGGTTCGTTGACCAGCCAGCTGGAGGCTGTCCAGTGCGAGCGCGAACTGGTCCAGGTCGCCTGGATCGGCGAGAACCTGCTGTGCTGCTGCATCGTCGCCAAGATGCCGCCGCAACTCATCCATGAACCCGATTGACCGCATGCTCGTCGACCGGCCGGCGTGTGCAGGGGCGACGACAGCGAAGTGCTCTAGGCCCCGGCTGCGGAATTGTCGCATCACCTGCTGGCCGGCGCTATAATCCTCGACCAGCACCGAGGCGCATCCCTTCGCGACCCTGTTGTATAGGACAACCGGAACGTCGAAGCTCGTGCTGTTAATGAAGGCGACGTCGTCGTCGGTCAGACCGAGCATGAGCGCACCGCGCGTGAACGCCGGGGAGATCCATTGCTGCTTCTCCTCCAGCCGGCCTCGCTCGAACGGGAAGACGACGCAGTCGACCTGCAGTTTCCTCTCGTCCACGTACGCCTGCGTCCCACGAAGGAACTGGCTGATCGGTCCGGACTCGAAGTCGCTCGGAGCGAAGATTGACCACAGCGCCGGCGTGGAAGCGCGTGCCGACCGGCGCCGTGAACCTGACGGCACATACCCCAGATCGGAAGCCGTGGCCAGGACGTGGTCTCGTGTATCGGGGGCGATGCGGAACTCCTCAGCCCGGCCGCTGAGGACTACGGATGCGGTTGTCGCCGAGACCCGTGCGCGATCCGCAACGTCCTTGAGGCGTACCTGCTTACGTCGTTCCATGCGCTCCTGCCTTCCCTGTCTGCATCAGACCCTGGCTGAACTTTAGCATTGCTAGCATCGCGAGAGCAGCAAGGGGTAGCCATAGCCGAGCGGGTCCGCCGCGATGAGCGGTGCAGGGTGCCCACAACCACACGAAGCCGTGCCAGTCGAGGAGATGTTGGCCTATGTCGCTCATGACCATGACGTTCGAGAGCCGTTACCTGCGATCCAATCAGACAGTGACCGTGGTCCTCCCGGACAGGAGCGGAGACCGCACCCCTCGCGAGTTCTACTCCAGCGAGAGTCGCTTCCCGGTGCTGTGGTTGCTGCACGGCACCTTCGGAGACCACACAGACTGGGTCCGCAAGACCAACATCGAGCTGTACGCAGCGGAGAAAGGCCTGGCTGTCGTGATGCCCAGCGCACTGAACAGCAATTACTCGAACTGGCCCAGCTTCTCGCTGGGGTACGACGCCTACGACTTTCTCACCGAAGAGCTCATGCCCCTGGTGCACAACTGGCTCCCCGTCTCGGGCGCGCGTCAGGACAACTTCATCGCGGGGTTGTCCATGGGTGGGCGCGGAGCGCTGAAGTTCGCCGTAAACCATCCTGAGAAGTTCGCCGCAGCGGCCGTGCTGTCCGCTGCCCCGATGGACGTCAAGGCGCTCACCGAGGAACAGATCCGCACCGGCACCGACCTGATGATGTCGCGTTTGCGCGGCATGGTGGCCAACGCCGGAGGGCTCGAGGCGTTCCTCGCCTCCGAGGAGAACACGTGGGACATCCTGGACCAGCTCGCGGGAACCGGACGACTCCCGCGACTGCTGTTCGCCTGCGGGACAAGCGACGACCCGGGCTACCAGTGGTTCACGACGTTCCGGGCGCATGCCGAGGAGATCGGCCTCGAGGCCCAGTTCTGGACCGGCGAGGGGTTTCGGCACGAGTGGCGGTTCTGGGACCTGGCGATCCAGCACGCGCTCGAATTCTTCGGGCTCCCGGCGCAAGAGACCAGCCCCTCCTAGCTCGTGCGCCGAGTGACCGACCGATCTCAACGAGGAAGCGCAGGACGATGACTCACACACGAATGCTTCGCGCCGGTTTGCCGGATGACGAGAACCGCGACTATCTGCCGGAGACCCTGAAGAACTCGGACTGGGTGGTCAACGAGAACGGCAACAACTCCCAGCCGTATCCGACGCGTCTGCAGGAGCACCGCGGCTCGATCGTCGACGAGCAGGACGACACGTGGTACCTCTACGTGCCCGAGTCGTACGACTCCTCGCACCCTGCGCCGCTCGTCGTGTCCATGCATGGCGGACTCATGACCGGGTGGGGACAGGCCGTCTACAGTTCCTGGACCCTGATCGCGGAGCGTGAGGGCTTCATCGTGCTCTTCCCGGATGCCAGCAGCCGCCGGCTGTGGACGCTCGAGGTCGCGGACGAGTTCGTCGAGGCAGCCACTACTCCGAACCCCAGCGGCATCTACTTGCTCCCTCCGCCGGAGACGATCGAGAAGTACCGGGACATCCGACTGCTCCGCGCGTTGATCGACAAGGTCCGTGAGGACTATGCCGTCGATGCGGCGCGCATCTACATCCAGGGCATGTCGATGGGCAACGTGATGTCCGACCAGTTCGCCCGGCACTTCGGCCATCTGCTTGCCGGTGTCGCTGGTTCAGGCGGCCCGACCGCTCTGGGCGTGCTGTATGACAATCACGGCGCGCCGGTGAACGATGGCGGCCCGGTGCCCGTCTGGCTCGGCACGCTGGAGCTGGACACGGTGCCGCCGTTTACCGGGGGTACCGACCGCGAGGTCGTGCGCGGTAACCGTGACTACTGGTTGGCAATCAACGGTGTCAGCGCGCCGCCTCGCATCGCTGTGCGCGGGCACGACAACTTCGCCTTCTACGACGGTGAACACGCCGACGTCGTGGTACGTGATGTACAGGGCCGCGACCACGGGCAGACGCTTGACGACGCCGAGCTGGTCTGGGAGCACCTGTTCTCCGGGGTGCGTCGCGGACCGGACGGCCGGATCGAGACGACCGATCCTCTGGCCCCGCGCGAGGGCGACACATTCGCGGTCGCCGTCGCTGATGGATGCGATCGGGCTTGGGTTCGCAACACCGTGGTCGAGGTTGGGGCGACGGTGTTCACCTGGCGCACGCTGAAGTACCACGGACTGGGCGGGGACGCGGAGGTCCGGGCCGAGTACGTCTACGTGCCGCTCGAGTTCCTCGCCCGCACGTTCGATGCCACGTTCGAGACCGACGAGAACCACACGTGGGCCCTGCTGACTCTGGCCGACGGCAGGACGCTTGAGTTTGCTCGTGGCCTGGTGGCATGCGTCATCGACGGCCGAGTGCGTTCGATGGAGAGTGAGGCGGTCACGCGAGACGGGCACTTGTCCATCTCTTTGGAGTGGTTCTGCGTCTTCGTCATGGGCCTGCGCGCTTCGAGATGTGAGGGTGTCCTCTATGTCACCGACCACCACGCAATCCTCTCCAAGAACATGGCGCACCTCATCGAAGACCTGCTCAGGACGGAGAACCAGCAGTGACCGCGCCGGCGGACGGTCAGAAGGAAGAGATCGCCGAGTCAGTGCCAAAGCGCAGGTCGACGGACAAGCAGGCACGCCGCCCGCGGGCACGTTCCGGTCCGAGCATCTGGTCGCGTGGCTTCGTCTTCGTGCTGCTCGTCAACTTGGTGATCAACATGGGGCAGTACATGATGATCGCCGTCGTACCGAAGTTCGCAGAGGCCCTCGGCGCCACGGCTGTTGTAGTCGGGCTCGTCACCGGTGCCTTCGCCGTGACCGCGCTGGCTGCGCGGCCCGTGGTGGGACCTGCGACGTTCAAGTTCCGCAACAGCAGCCTGCTGGTGGTGACGACCGCTGTCATCTTGCTGGCGTTCGTCTGCTACGGGGTCGCCGACAGTATCGAGGTGGTCATCGTCGGCCGGCTCCTGCACGGAGTCGGGATGGGGCTACTCGCGCCAGTCGCGCTGGCACTGGCGAGTGAAAGCCTCCCCGAGAGCAAGATGGCATCAGGCATTGGTGTCTTCTCACTCGGGCAGGCGATCGCGATGGCGCTCGGGCCGTCGGTCGGTCTCGCCCTGGTCGACGCCGTTGGCTATCGCGCGACGTTCTTCACCAGTGCCGGGACGATGCTCCTGGCGCTCGGGCTGGCGTTCACGGTCTCGAGCCCTCCGCCTCAGGAGACAGGCCGCATGCGGTTCTCCTGGCGGCGTGTCGTGGCTCCCGAAGCGCTTGTGCCGGCAGTAGTCATCTTCTTCCTCGCGGGCGCGTTCTCCGCGGTGAACTCGTTTGTGGTTCTGTTCGGGGAGTCGCGGGGTGTCGCAGACATCGGACTGTTCTTCACCGCATACGCGGTCACGATGCTGGTAGCGCGACCTATCGCAGGGAAGATCGCGGACCGGCATGGGCTGGCCAGCGTCATCACCCCCGCGATCGTGCTGTTCGGGGTGGCGTTCCTCCTGATCGCCCACGCCCGGTCACTGCCCGCGTTCATCGTGGCGGGAGTGGTCTCGGCCCTTGGGTACGGAGTTTGCCAGCCCGCCGTCCAGAGCCTGTCCCTCATGGCCGTCACGAAGGAACGTCGTGGAGTCGCGGGGAGCACGAACTACATGGGCGTCGATCTCGCGTACCTGATCATGCCCGTCGTGGCCGGGGCGATCGCGTCGTCATTCCATACGGCAGGCTCGGACGGCAGCGACGGGTACTCGATCATGTTCCTCCTCATGATCATCCCGGTCGCCGCGGGCCTAGCCGTCTTCCTTACATTCACGCTGCCCAAGCGGAACAGACAGCAAGGGACTCTCGCATCATGAAGAAGATCTCGAACGAGGCAATGCTCATCACCTATGCCGACAGCCTCGGCGGTAACCTCACGGCGCTCGAGACCGTCCTCGACACTGATCTGGCCGGAGCGTTCGGGGGATTGCACATTCTCCCGTTCTACCCGTCCTCTGGAGACCGAGGGTTCGCCGTGATCAACTACGACACTGTCGATCCACGGTTCGGCACCTGGGACGACGTGCGGCGCCTGAGCGAGAAGTATTACCTGATGGCCGACTTCATGATCAACCACGTGTCCATCCGATCGCGAGAGTTCCTTGACTACATGCAGAATGGCGACGCGTCGCCGTACCGCGACATGTTCATCCACTGGGACGAGTTCTGGCCCGGCGGAGAGCCGACCGAAGCCGAAATGAGCGCTCTCTACCGGCGCAAGTCGAACGGGCCCTTTCTCGAGTTCACCCGCGCGGACGGCACAGTCGTCAAGCTCTGGAACACCTTCTTTGAGGAGCAAGTCGACGTTGACCCATGGGCCACTGCGACGCAGGAATACTTCGCCCGTAACCTCGGCCGCATCGCGGACGTGGTTCCGCTCGTGCGCTTCGACGCCTTCGCGTACGCGTCCAAGCGGCCCGGTACTAGCTGCTTCTTCGTCGAGCCGGAGGTATGGGACGTGCTGGAAATCGGGATGAGGCCGCTGTTGGAGCGTGGTGTCCAGACGCTGCCGGAGATTCATGAGAACTACCAGGTCCAGCTCAAGATGGCCGAGCGCGGGCACTGGGTCTATGACTTCGCGTTGCCGATGCTGACGCTGCACGCCCTTTTCACAGGCCGGACCGACCGGCTCGCGCACTGGATGGAGACATGCCCTCGCAAACAGTTCACCACGCTCGACACTCATGACGGCATCGGGGTCGTCGACGTGGTCGGCCTGCTGAGCGATGCTGAGATCGATCTGGTGTCCGAGCGAGTCAACGCGAAGATCGCGGATAGCCGGCAGTACGTGCGGGCGCCCGCGGGGGTGATCCACAGGGGAACCGAGAAGGTTAGGCAGTACCAGCTGATGTCGAGCTACTACTCGGCGTTGGACGAGGACGACGACGCCTACCTGCTCGCTCGTCTGGTCCAGCTCTATGCCCCCGGCATCCCTCAGGTGTACTACGTCGGCGCGCTCTTCGGTGAGAACGATGTCGAGGCCCTGAAGGCGTCGGGCGATCCGCGGAGCATCAACCGCCATGACTTCACCATGGACGAGGTCCGCCAGCGGGTGGCTGACCCGCATGTCGCGCGGTTTCTCGACGTGCTGCGCTTCCGAAACGGGTGCGGAGCGTTCGACGGGGACCTGACGGTTGCCGATACTGACGTAGAAGGTGAGCTGCTGCTGACGTGGCAGCGTGCCGACGAGCGCACGTCCCTTCGTGCGAACTTCCACGACAGGACCTACGAGATTACTGCTGGCTTCGTCGGTCAGCCGCAGGAAGTGATCTTCGTGTCGGGGGAAGCGTCGTGATCGCCGTGCGCGCCTCCTGCGCCGGTGGGCGGCGCCAGGTTGTCCCGAACTGACTAGGACGTGTCCGCGGTTCCGGGTGCCAAGGGCTGGATACCGGCTGAAGATGGAGGCGCGTGGCGCGGCCACTCACCGTGCGCACGGTCGGCCGAGTGCGGGAAGGACAAGTTGGTGACTGGACCAACGAACGGAACCAAGAGATCCGCTCGGGCTGACGAACCGGACGCCATCACGGTGCGTGGGGCGCGTGTGCACAATCTCAAGGACGTCGATGTCGCGATCCCCCTGGGCAGGCTCGTGGCCATCGCCGGCGTCTCCGGGTCCGGCAAGTCCTCGCTCGCACTCGGTGTGCTGTATGCCGAAGGGTCGCGGCGGTACCTTGAGGCGCTGTCCACGTACACCCGGCGCCGCCTTGATCAGGCAACGCACGCGGCCGTGGAGAGTGTCGAACATGTGCCGGCGGCGCTCGCGCTGCGGCAGCGGCCTGCGGTTCCCGGGATACGCAGTACGTTCGGAACGTCGACCGAGCTCCTCAACAGCCTCCGCCTGCTCTTCTCACGGCTTGGGCATCACAGGTGCCCAAATGGACACCGCCTAGAGCCGACCATGGACGTCGCTCTGGACCTCCTCCTGACCTGCCCCGAGTGTGGGGTGATGTTCGGGCCACCGAGCGCGGAGTCGTACGCGTTCAACAGCGAGGGCGCGTGCCCTCGCTGTGCTGGCACAGGATCGGTGCGCGAGATCGACGAGGCTGCCCTGGTGCCCGATCCCTCACGGAGCATCGACGACGGTGCGGTCGCGCCGTGGTCAATATTCGGTCTGGCGGCGGTACCGAAGGTGGTTGCCGAGCTGGGTGTGCGCATCGACGTGCCGTTCTCCGAGTTGACGGAGGAAGAACGACGAATCGTCTTCGAGGGGGCACCCGTCAAGCGCGTCATCCTGTATCCCGCAAAGAACGGCAAGCTCTTCGAGCTCAACGCGAGCTACCGCAATGCTCGCCAGGCGGTCGAAGAGGCGTTGAAGAACGCCAAGACGAAGAGCGGACTCGATCGTGTCGACCGGTTCTTCACGGTGCACACCTGCCCGGACTGCGGCGGCACCCGCCTGAACGAGCAGGCCCGCTCAAGCCTCGTTGACGGCATCGACCTGGCCGAGGCCACCGCTAAGACCCTCGATGAGGTCACCACGTGGGTGCAGTCGGTCCCCGGGACCGTCCCGAAGCCGATGGTGCCCATGGCGCAGAGCATCGTGTCCCAGATGGTCGCGACCGCTCAGCGGCTCATCGAGCTCGGTCTCGGATACCTCACCCTGGACCGAACGTCGTCCACACTGTCCACCGGGGAACGCCAGCGGGTCGCGCTGTCCAGGGCGGTGCGCAACCGGACCACCGGCGTGCTGTACGTCTTGGACGAGCCGTCGATCGGGCTGCACCCGACAAACGTCGACGGCCTCCTCGGCGTTATCCGTAGTTTGCTGGCCGATGGTAACTCCGTGGTCGTCGTCGACCACGACGTCCAGGTCCTGCGACAGGCCGACTGGCTCATCGAGATCGGGCCCGGCTCTGGTCGGGCGGGCGGCCGGATCATCGCCGAAGGCGCACCGCACAGCCTGGGAAGCAACGCTGGGTCACTGATCGCAGGGTTTCTCACCGGTGACGAGGAGGTCTTGGTTCGCCCGAGGTCAAAAGCAGAGGACGTGTTCAAGGTGGGGCGTATCCACCTGAAGACCGCGCCGCTGCACACCGTTCACGCGCTGGATCTGAGCATCCCCCGCGGACGTCTCACCCCGGTCACCGGCGCCTCCGGCTCCGGCAAGACCACAGTCGTCCTGGAAAGCCTGGTCCCAGGGGTGAGGGCACACGCCTCCGGGCAGCCGCAGCCGGAACATGTCCGGGCGATCGACACGCACGGAATCGAACGCGTCAACGTCGTCGATTCCTCACCGATCGGCATCAACGTGCGGTCTACGGTGGCTACCTACAGCGGCGTTCTCGACGACCTGCGCCGGGCCTACGCCGCGACACCCACGGCCAAGGAACGCGGCCTGAGAGCGGGCGACTTCTCGTACAACACCGGCAGCCTGCGGTGCCCCACCTGCGACGGCACCGGGCAGATCGAGCTCGACGTGCAGTTCCTGCCCGACGTCGACATCCTCTGCCCCGTCTGCGAAGGCTCCCGGTACGCCCCGGAGGCGGGAGCGATCCGCAGGATCCCGCGCGCAGGCAGGCAGGAAGACGGGCTAGCGCTGCCCGAGCTGCTCGCCCGCACGGTCATCGAGGCGATCGAGCACGTCGGCGACCTGAAAAAGGTCCGGTCCCGGCTGCAGACCCTCATCGACCTGGGCCTGGGATACCTCACCCTGGGCGAGGCCACCCCTGCGCTGTCCGGCGGTGAGGCACAGCGACTCAAACTCGCCACGGAGCTCGACCGCGACCAGCACGACGCGCTGTTCGTCCTGGACGAGCCCAGCGTCGGCCTGCACCCCCTCGACGTCCGCGTCCTGCTCGGTGTGCTGCAGCGGCTGATTGACCGCGGGGCCACGGTTGTCTTCATCGAGCACGACCTCGACATGATTGCAAACGCCGACTTCGTGCTCGACCTCGGCCCGGGTGGCGGCGCGCACGGTGGACGCATCATCGCTACCGGCACCCCCGAGCAGGTCGCTGACAGTTCGGACAGCGTGACCGGTCGGTACCTGCGGGAGGTGCTCACCGCGTGAGAGCTGGTGAGGTGCAGCGTTTGGTGGGCGGCGGCTCAGCTCGTACCGACCTGGGCCGCACCGACCGAGGCCTAGTCGTGGGCCGGGAAAGCGGCCGGGGTCAGGTCATCGTGGATGGCCTTGCACGCACCCTTTCCGGTGCCGTCTTGTGTCGCGCGGCTGAGGGCGCGTACCGAGCAGCCTGGCGTATTCGGCAGCATGGTGCAGTTCGCCTTCGGTGACCAGGATCGGGTAGTGAAAGGTGGTACGGCCTGGCCGTGACGGGTTCCACGGTCGCCGTACTTACGCTTTCGACCGCCGTTCACGAATGGGGCGTGACCAGGTCGTAGGAGTCCTCGACGAGGTCACGGACAAGCGCCGCCGTGATGCCCGCGCCAGCCTCGATGGTGATCCAGTGGCGCTTGTCCAGGTAGTGCCCCGGCGTGATGGTGCGGTGCTCGCGGCGCAGCGCATCACCGCGGACGGGCTCGGCCTTGACCGTCACAGCCCGGTGTGCCTCCTCGTCCGTCACGATCAGGAACACCTTGCCCTGCGCCTTGTAGACATCGAGCGTCGGGCTAAACGGCCTCCCTCTGGTTACGCCCGGTAGCCGGTTCGCCACCTCCGCGGCGATACGCTGCAGTGCCGGGCCGGTCAGCGGCATGTCAGAACTCCCGCTGCCTCGGGTCGGGATCCACCGACCGACGACACTCCGGAAGGCCGTAGACGGAGAGATCGTGCGAGCTGTCCGTGAGTTTCCGGACCGACCACCTGGCTGAGGTTAACCACGGGCTGCTGTGAATGGTGGTTCAGCGCTGCTTGTTGGTGTGGAAACCCGGGGCGATGGCCTCGCTCTGCCGCAGAGTTGCTGTCGGCGAGGTCACACCTCATCATCGCGACCGGCTCGCTGGGAACCTCGGTCGCGAGAGCAGTGAGGATCTTGGCCTCGGCTTTGAAGATCTGACACTCGGGCGCGAACGGGTATTCATGTGTCGCCTCCGGCAGGTGCTTCGCGCTGCCGATCGCCAGTCGGGGCATCTTCGTGACATCCATGTCAGCTTCCTTTCGCTTAGGACGTGCTGCCGTAGAACCAAGGCGGCCAGCGATGGCCGCGGACGAGCCGGATACTCTCAGCAATGATGTATCGCCCTATATCTGGGTGCCCTGCCACGACAGACTGTCCATCCTCAACCACCGCGACGTAGGTAGCCTCGACAAGAGACGTGGAGCAGAGCATGCGGTGGTGGACGTTCGACGCCTGCCTGGTTCGGTCTCCCGTCCATGGTGCGAATAAACGCCATGGTGCGAATAAACGTATACAACGCCCAGTGCGTGTGCACGCTGACGCCGCGAGCCGCGCTCGCCGCATCCCGGACGTGTCGACGCCGTTTAGCGGCTCGTAACGACAGTTGCAGGCCGAACGTCACGGCCCCACGCACGGATTATCGTTGCAGGCCTTCTGGCCCAGCTGGCCGAGCAGCGAACCGGGAAGACGAGCTGCCGAGCGACGCGCCCGCGCGTTGCGCAGACCTCGAGGACGCATCCGTCGACGACGACCTGAAGTCGTGTAAGCGGCTCATCAGGAAACGACGCGGAACCTAGGGAGGGGATCTCCGGGTGGAACACGACATCGCCAGAGTCGGTGCGATCGCACAGAGGGGCTGAGCGTCGCTGTACGTCGGCGGCGGAACGAACCAGATCTGAGAAGCCACCACACGATGTTGTGTTCTTGTCCGACTACCGCATGACACGGTTGGTGACACGCGCGTTGTGCCCATTGACGCTTGCGCTCGGATAGATCGCACTCGTACGTTGCCGGCCTGACTCGAGTCGCTCAGAGCGGCCGGTCCTGGCCCATTTTGTCCCCACCATCGGCGCGTCTCAACAGCCCTCCCGTACGCGTCCGTCACCGCGGTCACGGCCCAGCGGTACGACCTGCGGCGTGCCGGCCACGGGATCGGGCACCACCAGACAGCGCAGACCGAATACCTCCTCGACCAACTCGGCCGTGACGATCTGATCGGGGGCGCCTTCGGCGACGACCTGACCGTCTTTCATCGCGATCAGATGGGTGCCGTAGCGGGCGGCATGGTTCAGGTCGTGCAGCACGGCGACCAGGGTGTGGCCGACGTGGTGCAGGTCGGTGAACAGCTCCATCAGCTCGATCTGGTGGGCAATGTCAAGGAAGGTGGTCGGCTCGTCCAGCAGCATGATGCTGGCGTGCTGCGCGAGCGCCATCGCCACCCACACCCGCTGTCGCTGACCCCCCGACAGCTCGTCCACCAAGCGGCCGGACAGGTCGGTGACCGCAGTCTGGTCCATCGCCCTGAGTACGGCCTGCTCGTCGGCCCCGGTCCACTGCCGGATGAACCCCTGATGCGGGTATCGACCTCGCGCCACGAGGTCAGCCACGGTGATGCCGTCGGGGGCGATCGAGGCCTGCGGCAAGAGCCCGACCCGCCGCGCCACCTCCTTGGTCTTGAAAGAGCTGATGTCGGCGCCATCGAGGACGACCTGCCCGCCCGACGGTTTGAGCAGTCGGGACAGGCCGCGCAGCAGGGTGGACTTGCCGCACGCGTTCGGACCCACGATCACGGTGAACGACTCGTCGGGGATAGCCACCGAGAGCTGTTCGGAGATGATCCGTTTGTCGTAGCCGATCGTCGCCGACTCCACGTGGAGTCGTGAGCCGCTGGGGGACGGCGTGGACATGCGTGCCGCCAGATCGTTGGTGGTGCTGGTGTGAGTGTTCATAGGCGTCTCCTGGCTTCGGTGAACAGCAGCCAGCCGAGGTAGCCGCCGCCGAGCACGACGGTGATGATGCCGACCGGCAGGGGGGTCGGCGCGATGTGCTGGGCGATGTAATCCGCCGCCAGGCACAGCAGTGCGCCGACGAAGGCGGCGGGTGCGAGGGTGATCCCGGCGGTGCGGGCGAGCCGGCGTCCGATCTGCGGTGCGACCAGGGAGATGAACACGATCGGCCCCGACGCGGCGGTGACCGCCGCCGTCAGCGCCACCCCCACCACGATCAGGCCCAGCCGAACCGGTGAGATCCGCACCCCTTGCGCGGCGGCCGCGTCGTCCCCCAGTTCCATCTGCCGCATGGGCCGGCTCAGCATCGCGGCCAGCAGCAGGAGCACAGCGATGCAGATGCCGCCCATCATGACCTGGTTCCAGGACACGCCGTTGAGTGAGCCGGCGCCCCACGTCGCGGCGGACAGGGCTTGATCGAGATCGGCTTTGAGGATCAGCCAGGTGTTGAGTGAGCCGAGCATCGCCGAGATGCCGATGCCGACGGTGACCAGCCGGAAACCCTGCACGCCTCGCCGGTAGGCGAGCAGGTACACGGCGATCGCAGTGGCCATGCCGCCGACCAGGGCCCCGCCGACCAGTTGCACGTAGGTGCCGTTGACGAGCAGGATGACGATCAGTGCGCCGGTGTACGAGCCCTGGGAGAACCCGATGATTCCGGGGTCTGCCAGCGGGTTGCGCAACAGTGACTGGAAGACCGCCCCGCTGACCCCCAGCGCGGCACCGAACACCAGCGCTGCGGCCGCCCGGGGCAGTCGCCACTCGACCACGATGTCGTGCACCAGCCCGATCTCCCCGCCGGTCAGTGCGGAGACCACCTGTCCGGGGCTGAGCTGGTACGAGCCGGTCATCAGCGCGAGCACCGCCAGGCCGACGACCGCGACCGCGAGCACCGCACAGACGACGACCGAGCGCCGCTCGAGCCGTACCGCGATCCTCCAGCGCCGCAGCACCAGCACCTGCCGCCCGAAGTCCACCCGGCCGGTGCGCGTCGGCCGAGCGATCCGTGCGGCACTGGTGTGCGTATCGAGTCCACTGTGCGCGCTCACAGTCCGCTCGCCTTCTTGCGCCGCGCCAGCGCGATGAGAACGGGGGCACCGACGAAGGAAGTGACGACACCTACGGGGATCTCACTGGGCCGCAGCACGACCCGCCCGATGACGTCGGAGAGCAGCACCAGGCTCGGGGCGAGAAGGATGCTGTAGGCGAAGATCCACCTCTGGTGCGGACCGACGATCCAGCGGGCCACGTGCGGAACCATGAGACCGACGAACACGATCGGTCCGGCGATGCCCGTCGCACCCCCGGCGAGCAGGGTGAGCGCGATGATCGCCAGGACGCGAGTGGGTACCAGGCGGACACCCTGGGCAACCGCCAGCTCGTCACCCAAAGCCATCGCATTGAGCGGGCTGGCCACCACGAACGCCAGAACGAGTGCTACCGCGAGGAACGGCAGGATCGGCCACACCACGTCGAGCGGGCGGCCCGCGATCGAGCCGGCGTTCCAGGATCGCATCGCGTCGAAGGCGTCCGGGTTGGTCAGTTGGAGCGCCTCCCTGGCGCCCCCGAGGACCGCGCCGACGCAGACCCCGGCGAGCACCATGACCACCGGGGAGGAGCCTTGCCGCGTCGACCCGAGGGCGAGCACCATGAGCGTGACGACCAGCGCACCCGCGAACGCGAACCACATGTAGCCCTGGACGTCGCGGACTCCGAGCAGGCCCACGGCGACCGTCACCGCGAAGGACGCACCGGCGTGGACGCCGAGAACGCCCGGATCGGCCAAGGGGTTGCGGGTGAGTGCCTGGATCAACGCGCCCGACAGGCCGAGGGCGACGCCGACGACCAGACCCACTATCGTGCGCGGCAGCCGGTAGTCGCGGATGGCGAACTCGTCGATGTCGGCCGAAGAGTGGACCAGGGCATCCCACACCACGGCGGGGGCGATGACCGTCGACCCGATCATCACGCTCAGCACCAGCAGGCCCAGCAGCACCACCAGCGCGACGACGAGGCCGAGCAGACGACGACGCGGTCCGGGCACCGTCACGGTGCCCGGACCTTGCCGCAGGTCGAGGGCTGTCACTCCTTGGTGGGGAGGGTCGCCAGTGCGCTGTCGAGCGAGTCCAAGTACTGCAGGACAGGCCTGTAGGCGTTGTTGCCGGGGCAGAAGAGTCCGAGCGCGCGGCCCGTCCTCACGGCAGGTAGCGCCTTCCAGGTGTTGGTTTCGACCACGGGCGCGAAGGGCTCGGTCGGGTGGCCCTCGGCGTCGACGGGGTAGGTGATCACGTCGTACTTGGACAGCTCCGCGATCTGCTCGAACGGCAAGGACGTCCAGCCCAAGGGGTCTTCGCCGTCGGCCGCCTTGGGGAAGTCCATGCCGATGTCGTCCTGGGCGATCTCGACGCAACCGAAGTCCGCGATGGAGAACGTCCCGGGGTCGGAGTTCGGCCAGCGGTCGACGTTGACGAACGATGTGTTGTCGATGGTCTCGCGGTACTTCTCTTGGATCTCGGCAAGGTGCTCCTCGAACTCCGCCTTCTGCTGGCTCAGAGCGTCTGTCACGTTGCCGGCCTCGGCGAGTCCGTCGGCGAGGGCTTTCCACTCGGTGTCGAGCCCCCAGAAGGCCGTCGGAGCGATCGATTCCAGCTGCTTCTCGATCTGCTCGAACTCGCTGTCGGGGAGCTGGGCCAGAATAAGGTCCGGCTCCAGGCTGGCGAGCTTCTCCATGTCGACCCGGTCACCGCTGGAGCCGAGGTTCGTGGCTGCCTCGTAGGTTGTTTTCTGTTCTTGGGGAATGAGGCCAAGTTCGGAGGCACTCACCTCGGTGACGCCCACTGGATCGCCACCCATATCGATGAGCGGAAGAGTTGTGTTGCCGATCGTGACGATTCGCTGCGGGTCGGCGGGAATCTCGATCGTGCCGTTGTCGGCCTTGACGCTGCGGGTCTCGGCAGTCTTGTCGCCGGTGTTGTCGCTGTCGTTCTCGTTGCCGCAAGCGGTGAGGACGAGTGCAGTACTCACCACGGCGGCGGTCAGGGCGGCAGCGCGTCGTCTCGGAGGGGTCATGGTCATGGGCGTTCTCTTCTTCTTGGTTCGGGGGAGGGTGTCAATGGGAATCGAGGCGTGCTAGTTCGTAGACGGTGGTGTCCCAGCCGACGGTGTGCGTCGCGTTGCGAACGAGTCCGGCTCGGGTGATGACGGCGTCTAGCTCGGCAGCAGTGCGCAGGCCGGAGCCGTGACCGGTCAGGGCGATCAGGTCCGCTTCGCCGTCGTGCTCGTCCAGGTCGTCGACGTCGAAGAGCTGCTCGATCAGGAGCACCCGGCCGTCGGGGAGCAAGTTCTCTGACGCTCGGCGAAGGGCGTGGACGGCGTCGGCGTCGGGCAGGGCCTTGAGCGCGCGGCTGATAAACACCGTGTCCGCCGCGGGGCTGGGCTCGAAGATCGACTGCTCGACCACCGTGACCCGGGCTCGCTGCTGGTCGTCGGGGATGGTGGCGGGCAGGTCGCGACGCAGCCAGTCCGCTTGTGCCGGTAGCGCGCAGATCGTGATCCGCAGGTCGGGATGGGCGGCGACGAACTCGCGGGCCTGGGCGCCGGCGCCACCGGAGTGGATCACCAGGTGCTGGGTTCCGGCGAGCAGATCGGACTTGGCGATCGGCTCCGCCAGCGCGGGCTGGAACCTTGCCAGGCGCTCCAGGTAGCGGTCCTCGTAGTCCTGTTCGGCGCGCACGTCGGCAAAGGTCTGCCCCGTGACCGAGGAGTAGGAGGGCCGGCCGGTGCGGATCGACTCGGTGAGCCCGTAGATGCCGAGCATCTCGCGGCCCGCCACCCCGGCCGGGTGCAGAGCGTCCGCGACGAACTCGACGGTCAGCACCTCGCCCACCGGCGTCAGGCCGTAGTGGCCCGGTTTCGTCTCGGTCAAGATGTCAACGGTGTGCAGGTAGCGCAGCAGCTTGCCCAGCGCCCGCTCGTCGCTCTCGGTCCTGCCGGCCAGGTCCGTGACCCCGGTGACGCCACGAGAGATCAGGTCGGGGACGCCCAGCCCGACGGCGGTGCGGATCGCGATCGGACGGATCAGCTCCGTCAGGTCATGGAGCTTCTCGAACGGGGTGACCGACTTCTCGGGGTCGGGCACCGCTTCGTCGGTTGCCAGGGTGACAACCTCGCCTCGCCGCCAGTACCCGGTGAACTCGATGTCCTCCTTCGGCACTCCCCGGTCCTCGACCAGATGGCGGCGCAGGTCTCGCACGGCGGTGTGCTCGCCGGCGAGCCATGCGAACGGTCGACCGTCCCACCAAGGGCCGTTCCTGACCGCGTCCCGGAGGAGGGTGGTCGTGCCCGCCTCGTCGCCGTCGCGCACCACCCAGGTGACCTCGACATGTGGCAGCGACCGTAGTTTCAGCCGGTGGGATTCCTCGGCGACTTCGACGAATACCTTTGCCCGTGCATCGTCGGGCAGTTCGTCGAGCAGGCGGGCGATGGCCGGGACGGCGGTGTCGTCACCGGCGACCAGAAGCCAGTCCGCGTCGTGCGGGAGCGCGCGCGATGCGCCCGGGCCGTAGAGGTGGATGCGATCGCCGGGCTGGGCACGGTATGCCCAGGTGGTGCCGACGCCGATGCCGTGCCTGACGAAATCGACGTCCAGCTCGCCTGTCGCGGGGTCCCAGCGGCGCACGGTATAGACCTTCGAGAGGGGCCTCGGATCCTTCGGCAGGTCCACGCCCCTCTCCTTCTGCACCGGAAGCACCGGCTCGGCTTGGCCGGGGTAGCGGAACACCAGACGGATGCTGTCGTCGAATCCGGGGGAGTCGAACGCCGGCTGTGGTAGGCCGTTCGTCGAGGTGAACGCGCGCAGTTGCGCACCGGACAGGGTCACGCGCCGCATTCCTGGCGTCAGGTCTACCACCCGAACGACCTCGACATCCCGCAGGGTCAGTGGGTGCACGGTGAACTGGCGGGAGGTCTTGGGCATGCTGAGGGCAGCCCCTTTCTGCTCGTTCGAGGGTGTAGAGCCACGCGCCACCTTCGGCAAGAGGGCCACTGCTAAGGTTAGGCAACCCTCACTTCGATTGGTGTGCGCAAACTGCCGCCTGGTTAGGATGTGGTGCAGTTGTCCTCGTTCTCCGCCGGCCCGAGCGACCCGCCGCCGATTCCGGCAGCACGGGCCGATTCGACAGGACATCCTCGTCGCCCGCTGCTGATCTGGGTCCGCACTGGCACAGCGCACGTGCACATCGATGACGCTGTGGCTTTCCACCTCACCGCCGGGGAAGGTGTCTGGATTCCCGAGGACGGGTGGAAGCACCGCGCGATCGTCACCGAGCCGGGCACTGTCGCCTTCCCGCTGTGGCCCCATCGCGGTGCCGTGTCGTTGTCGGAACCGACGCGGTTCGAGGTCCCCGACGGCTGGCAGGACTGGCTGATCCAGCACTTCAACCTTCAGGTCACGCCGCTGAGCGGCCGCGGATACTCCCAGGATGCGATCACCGACCTTTTGTGCCGTCCCGGCTCGCGCCCGTCGGCACCCGCGCGAAGCGGGAACGCTGCGCCCTCGGCGTTGCTCACGCCGCCCACGCTGCCGAAAGCCCATGGAGCCAGAGTGGTGGCCGAGGAGTTGATCCGTGACCCTGCGCTGGACCTCACCGTCCAGCAATGGGCGACCCGGGTGCTTTCCAGTCCACGCACGCTGCGCCGCGGCTTCCGTTCCGACACCGGGCTCACGTTCGAGCAATGGCGGCTGCACTGTCGACTGACCGCGGCCGTCGAGTTCTTGGCGGCGGGGTATGACGTCGACCACGTCGCCGCGCGGGTGGGCTTCGCCAGCCGCAACGGCTTCACCCGCGCGTTTAGGCAGCAGTTCGGGCTGACTCCGTACGAGTTCGGTCGGGAGCTGTCCATCCGCCCCGGCACGGGTGGCTCCGGCACTGGTGACCTAACGGGGAGAGTCACCGCGGCGCGTCAGGCCGCCGACCTGGCGCGCATGGTGCGGAGCGGCGACGACCCCACCGCGCCGGACATGCTGCCCGCTGCCCGCACGCCACCGCACACCAACGATATGCATGTGCTCAGCTGGATGTATCGCGGCAGCGGCTACCTGGACATCGGCGATCACCGTTACGAGCGGGAACGTGGTGTCGCGACATGGATTCCGGCCGGTGTGGAGCACGTCACCGGTCTCCGTGAGAACTCCATCTCGCTGCCACTCGGCAATGCCGGCACCGGTGACCCTCGGCTGACCGAGCCGCTGCAGGTGCGGTTCTCGCCCGCGTGGGACGACTACCTCATGTTCTGCTCCCTCAGTGCCCGCTCCATCCTGCGTCCGGATGCCTATGATCCCCGGCACATTCTCGATCTGTTTTCCGAACAGGTCGCCGCGCAGCGAGCTTTACCGGTGCCGATGCCCACCGACCCGCGTGCGCGTGTGGCCGCGGTGGCTTATCTGCACCGCATCGGCGCGTCCGGCGGATCGCGTGTGTTCGACGTCCCCGCCGAGGTCCACCGGACCTTCCGCGACGAGACGGACATGACGTTCGCTCGCTGGCGCTACGCTGCCCGTATGGGCATCGCCCGCGATCTGCTCGCCGGCGGCGCGAGACCCACCACCGTCGCCCGCCGGGTCGGGTACGCCCACCTTTCGACGTTCAGCGCCGCCTTCACCCGCTTCCACGGACTCTCACCACGCGAATACCAGGAGCGCGAGACCGATAACGCCTGACCGACGGCTCACACGTCAGCTACGGATCACCCATCACGCGACCTTCCACACGATCGGCACCAAGGGTGCGGCCGGTGCACGGAGCGCGCCTGATCCCGGAGACGGTCCGTCCCGAGCCCTTCCCCGAGCCCGGGACATCCCGCTCCCAAGATCGCCAAGGGCAGGGGTCTGCTCGTGTTCACTCAGCCGGCACGGGGCTCGGAGCTCGTCGGGCACCTCGATCTCGCCATCGATCTCGTCGGACGGCGGGCATGAGAACGTGACCTGGTCGTCCCGACCCACGGTACAACTAGCCCAGCACCTTACCTGGAGCTCACCGACCTCCCAGCGCCTCGCGGAGCTCGCCGGGCTCGTGCTCACCTCCACTTACGCATCGGCCTAGCTGTCTCCTTGATGCGGATGTTCCGCCACCGGCACGCGGCACCGTTGCCCCAGCGGGCCTCGCCGAACATCGCGTCGTTGTCGTGCACCTCGAGTGCGATGTGCCCGCGCGTCCCGAGGAGTCCTAGAACTGCGTCGGGGTCGTAGTCGGGGGAGTCGAGGGTCGCCGTGTCGAGCTCGGCGATCTTGAGGCCGTTGACCCAGGTGGTGATCACGGGGAGGGCGCCGACGACCCGGACCCGGATCTCGTTCCAGTCGGCCCAGCGCCAGACCTGGAGGAAGTCGGCGATGTCGGCCGCGTGGCTGAGGCGCCCGATTTTCTCCGGGGTGACGGGTTCGGCGCTGGTGGTGGCGTCGTCGGCCTGGAGGCCGACGACGGTGCCGTCCGCGTCACGGAGGGACCGCACGGCGAACGGTACGGCGGAGAAGCTGGCCAGCCCGTTGCCGAAGAACCCGCCGATGCCGCCGGACTCGCGATGGTCGAGCAGCACCTGGAAGCCCTCCCAGCTCTCGCGGCGGCGGCGCACCATGATCCCGGTGTCGGCGGGCCAGTCGGGCCTGGCCTCCAGGGCGAGCTCGAAGTCGCCGAATGCGCGGTCGCTCACCAGGTAGCCGCCGTAGCCGGGGGTCCCCTGGCGCCCGACGACGGCGCCGTCCTCGACCGTCCAGACGGCGGGGTGCCGCTCCGGCTCGACGGGAGGCGTCATCCCGCGTTCCGCGAGCACGTCGTGGACGTGCGGGCCGCCAGGGTAGAGGGTCCCGTAGACGCGCGGCGCGGGGTGCCAGCCGTCGAGCGTGGAGCCGTCGAACAGCGGGACGTAGCCGGCGTCGTCGAAGGTGTCGAGGTCAGGCATCGGCCTCCGCTCCTTCGTCGGCCGCTGCTGCCCCGCCCTGGGCCGCGTCGACGGGGTAGTCGACGAACGCGAACGCCGATCCGTCCGGCGACCAGCTCGGCACGTTGATGGTGCCCTGCCCGCCGTCGAGGGCGACGAGCGTCGTCGGGCGCTGCCAGTCGTCGACGGAGACGAGGCGGAGCTCCACGGGCCGGTCCGCAGGGTGCCCGGTCGTGCCGGGCGGGTAGCTGAGATAAACGACGACGTCGCCGGTCGGTGCCACGTGCGGGAACCAGTTGACCCGCTCGTCGAAGGTGAGCTGCTCCAGCCGGGACCCGTCAGGCCGGACGCGGGCGAGCTGCGCGTGGCCGGGCTTGTCGGAGAACTGCTCGGTGTTGAAGACGATCCACTCGCCGTCAGGCGTCCACTCACACCCGTCGGCGGGGCCAGGGTCGGTCGTGACCGCGATGTCGTCGGAGCCGTCGATGCGGACGGTGTGGATCGTGGCCGACGCCCACCAGTTGTCGCCCTCCGGCTCCAGCCGGATGTAACCGAGCAGCGTGCCGCCGGGGCTGACGCCGTGCAGGAAGTGCATCCCGCCGTCGTCCTCGGTCACCCGGTGTGCCGCGCCGCCGGCCAGTGGGACCGCCCAGATGTGCCAGTCGTTGGCGGACGCGAAGACCGTGCGGCCGTCGGGGGACAGGACGTGGTCGTTGTTGACGTCGGGCAGCCCGTCGGCCGCGATGGCCGTCGGCGCCGCAGACCCGTCGGCGGGCAGGGTCCACAGGAGCCCGTCGGCGTTGACGACCAGGCGGCCGTCCGCGGTCCAGTTCGGCGCCTCGTAGAGCCATTCGCGGGACTCGTGCACGTCACGGACGGTTCCCGTGGCGCGATCCCAGACCCGGATACGCGCACGTTGCCCGCTCCGCAGCGTACGAGCCGGGATCTCCTTGGTCATCGGGTCGCTCCTTCGGCACGGCGTTCGGCGAGGTGGGCGCGTAGCCCTTCGACGATGAGGTCGTGGTCCTCCTGGGAGGACAGGCCCGAGGCGGTGGCGGCGGCCACGACGCCGACGCCGCGAACCCGGATCGGGAACGAGCCGCCGGTCACGGCGTAGTCCGGGCCGAGCCACCCGACGGCGGCGGGGTCGACGCCGGCCGCCGTCAGCCTGGCGTCGACAAGGGCGCTGCTGTTCTCCATCCGCAGCACGACCGCGGCCTTGCGGGCGATCCACGTGTCCTGGTCGGGGGTGATGCCGGGCAGGGCGGCGCGGAACAGGACCAATCCGGGGCGCCGGATGTCGATGCCCACGGCGTGGCCGGCGTCCTGCGCGATCGCTGTGATGCGCGAGCCGAGGCGCCATGCGTCCGCGTGGTCGAACGAGTCGAGGACGAGGTCCCGCTCCTGGCGCTCCAGCTCGGTGATGACGTCGGTCATGGCGGTCCTCTCTTCGGCGGCGGTGGCGGTGTCGGGGGCGGCGCGGTCGGCGGCCTGGGTGGCGGTCGTCATGACGCGGCGATCTGGGCGCGTGCCCGGTCGATGGTGGCGAGGATCGACACCGTCTCGTCCAGCGGGTGCACGGGGGACTCGGTGCGGCCCTCCTCGACGAACCGCGCCAGGGCGGTGGCCTCCCACGAGAGCCCGTCGAACAGCTTCAGGTCGGTCGGGTCGTCCCAGGTGAGGGTGGGTCCGAAGTGATCGGTGCCCGACAGCGTGAACGACGTCGGTATGTAGAAGCTGCCGGCGATGGCGATCGTCGCCTCGGAGCCGGCGATCGCGGCCGTCGTCGGCGTGCGGGCCAAGATCGAGGAGTGCAGCGTCGCCTGGGCGCCCCCGTAGTGGCTGAGCACGAGGGTCGAGTACGCGTCCACGCCCGTCTCGGTCATGCCGCCGACGGCGGTCACGCGCTCCGGGGCGCCGAGCACCATCGAGGCGAGCTGTACCGGGTAGACGCCCAGGTCCAGCAGGGCCCCGCCACCGAGCTCGGGCCGGTACAGACGGTGCTCCGGATCGGGGGTGATCGCCTGCCCGTGGTCGGCGAGCACCGTCCGGATCTCGCCGAGCACGCCGTCGGCGAGCAGCCTGCGGATCACCGACGCCTGCGGCAGGTAGCGGCTCCACATCGCCTCCATCAGGAGCACGCCGGCCGACCGCGCCGCGTCGGCCAGCTTCAGCGCCTCAGTGGCGTTCAGGGCGATCGGCTTCTCGATCAGCACGTGCTTGCCCGCCGCGATCGCCGCCAGCCCGACCGAGAGGTGCTCGCTCTGCGGGGTCGCGACGTAGACGACCTCGACCCGCGGGTGAGCTACGAGCTGTTCGACGGAGTCGAGCGCGAGCTCGATGCCGTGCTCGGCGGCGAACGCCGCTGCCCGCTCCGCCGAGCGCGAGGAGACCGCGACGATCCGCTGCTCGGTGTGGGCGTGGACGGCCTTCGCGAACTCGCCGGCGATCCAGCCGGGGCCGACGACGCCCCACCGCAGCGCGGGCTCCCCGGTGCTGGGGAGGTAGAGCTCGGGCTCGGGGAGGTGCGAGGGAAGCATGTGGCACTCCAGATCGACGTCGTTGTGGAAACCAGTTAGCACGAGCTAAGGTGAGCTCGACGCACAGGTTAGCACGAGACAAATCGAGTCACCGTTGACCCGGTTCCTGCGCGCCGCGTACAACGACTCAAGGAGGCGTCGATGTCGACGAGACTGCCTGCACCCCCGTCCCACGGCCCCGTGCCGACCCGCCCGGTCCGCAACGGCTACCTCGCCGCGCTGGGGCTCGCCCAGTTCGGCGTCTTCGTCGCGATCCTGTCGCCGGTGTTCGTCAGCATGCAGCTCAAGGCGCAGGAGCTGAGCCCGGACGACCCCGCATCGGTGATCGGCACCGTGCTGCCCATCGGGGCTATCGGCGCGCTCGTCGGCAACCCGGTCTTCGGGGCGCTCAGCGACGCCACACGGAGCCGCTGGGGACGGCGCAAGCCCTGGCTCCTCGGCGGCATCGTGGCGCTCCTGGGCGGCCTGGCCTGGGTGGCGGCGAGCCCGGACGTGCCGATGCTGACCATCGCCTGGCTGGTCTGCCAGCTCGCGTCCAACGCCGTCTCGGCCTCGCTGATCGCGAGCTTCGCCGACAACGTACCCGAGGCCCAGCGGGGACGCGCGTCGAGCATCTTCGCGCTCGCGCAGAACGTGTCGATCCTCGCCGGCACCTACGGCGCGGTGCTGCTCGTGGAGAACCTGCCGGCCCTGTTCGTCATCCCTGGCCTCGTCGGCGTGGTCAGCATCGTCGTCTACGTGCTCGTCGCCCCGGACCAGGTCCCGGACATCCCGCCGCGGCGGTTCTCCCTTGCGGGGATCATCGGAACCTTCTGGACCAACCCGGTCCGGCACCGCGACTTCGGCCTCGCGTGGTGGTCACGCTTCCTGATCATCCTCGCCTCGATGCTGTTCACGACCTACCGGCTGCTCTACATGCAAGACCACCTCGGCCTGCCGGCGGAGGATGCCGTCCCCGCAGTCGCCAACGGCGTGCTCTTCTACACGATCGCGCTCATGGTCGGCACCGCCGTCTCTGGCTGGCTCTCGGACCGGCTGCACCGCCGCAAGGTCTTCGTCGGCGGCTCGACCCTCGTGTTCGGTGTGGGCCTGGTGATGCTCGCCTTCGCCGACACCATCGGAGGCTTCTACCTCGCCGAGGTGGTCATGGGCCTGGCATTCGGCATCTACACCGCCGTCGACACAGCGCTCGTGGTCGACGTCCTGCCCGACCCGGACAAGCCCGGCAAGGACCTCGGCGTCATCAACACCGCCAACTCCCTGCCGCAGTCCCTCGCCCCCGCGCTGGGGCTGATGCTGCTCGGGCTGGGCGGCGGCGCCGACAACTATCCGGCCCTGCTGTGGGGCGCAGGGATCGTGGCTGCCGTCGGCGCCGTGGTCGTCATCCCCATCCGCGGGGTGCGCTGAGGGGCCGGGGACCTCGCGGGCCGGGCCGTGGCGACCGATCGGTCCTCACGGCTCGGTGCGCGCCGGTCCCGTCGAATCGCGGACGACGAGCCGCGTCGGCGTCGCGACGACGCGCCGGGGCCCGTCGTCGCCCTCGAGGCGGGCGAGCACCGCGTCGAGCGTCGCCTCGACGGTCGCCTCGACGTCCTGATGGACCGTCGTCAGCCGGTGGTAGGACAGCGACGCCACGTAGCTGTCATCGAAGCCGACGACGGAGACGTCCTCGGGCACCCGGACACCGGACCTGGCGAACACCGCCAGCACGCCAACGGCGCACTGGTCGCCGCAACACACCACCGCTGTCGGACGCCGGTCGCGGGCCACGAGCTGTCGGGCGGCGGCGGCTCCGTCCTCCTCGGAGAACCCGCTGGCGAGCACGTCGATCCGGCTCTCCAGGCCGGCCCCGGTCATCGCGGCGCGGTAGGCGGCCGCGCGGTCCCGGCTCAGCGTGGCGTCGAGCTCACCGACGTACACGATGTCGCGGTGCCCCAGCTCCACGAGGTGCTCGACCGCCAGGCGCAGGCCCGCGATCTCGTCGACGTGCACGTTGTCCACGCAAGGATCCTGTACCCATTCGCCGAGCCAGACGACGGGCAGGAGCTCGCTCACGTCCGCCAGGTTGCTCGACCTCGGGTCGGGGTTGAAGGCGACCAGCGCCTCCACGCGTTCCTCCATGAGCTGGGCGACCACAGCGTCCGTCGGCCGCTCGACGGTGGTCGGCTCCAGTGCCAGCCCGAACCCCTTCTCCGCGGCCCGGACGAACAGCCGCTCCATGAACCGCACCTGGAACGGGTGGCGCATCTCGAACGTCGCTCCGATCAGCCGGGTGCGGTTCTGGCGCAGCAGCCGCGCCGACGCGTTCGGCCGGTACCCGAGCTGGCGCGCGGCCTCGAGGATCCGTTCCCGCGACTCCTCACTAGGCCCCGGGACGCCTCGCATCACCAGCGACACGAGCTGACGGGACACGCCCACGTGGTCGGCGATGTCCTTCATGGTCGGCAGCCGGCCGGGCGCCTTCTCCCCGGTCACATCCTGGGCGCTGCTGCTCGCCTTCGTCGCCATGGCGCCAGTCTTGCACGTGCTAAGCGAAGCGGTGTGCACCGATGTCATCCGGTCATGGCTCGTGGAAGGCGCCCGGGCGATACTCCGGAGCCCTGCTGATCAAACGCTTGAACACTGGTCGCTGTTGACGTATGGTCGGGGTGTTCAAGCGTTTAAACAGCGAGTAGCCGGAGTGGCCAGTGTCGTCTTCCGTGTTCTTCCAGCCGTCGGACGGGTGGGTCGGTGACGTGATCCCGTTCCATCACGACGGTCAGTTCTGGTTGTTCTACCTGCGCGAACAGCGCGGCGACCCGAAGCCGGGGACCGCGTGGAGCCTGGTCACCACGAAGGACTTCGTCGAGTTCGACGACCGGGGCGTGGCGCTGCCGCATGGCGGTCCGGACGAGGCCGATTTCAACGCGTACACCGGGTCGGTCGTCCAGGACGGCGAGCGGTTCCACCTGTTCTACACGGGGCACAACCCGCGCCGGCTCGGTCCGGACGGGGTGACACCGCTCCAGGTGGTCATGCACGCCACCAGTGACGACGAGATGACGACCTGGACCAAGCACCCGCAGTGGACCTTCGGCGCACCTGACGGGTACGAGCCGGGGGACTGGCGTGACCCGTTCGTGTTCCGGGTGTCCGAGGACCAGCCCTGGCGCATGCTCCTGGCCGCCCGGCACACCGACGGTCCTGCGCGGCGCCGTGGCGTGGTCGCGCAGTTGCTCTCGGACGACCTGGTGACCTGGCGGGCGACCGAACCCTTCTGGGACCCGCGCCGGTACGTCACTCACGAGTGCCCGGACGTGTTCCAGATCGGCGACTGGTGGTACCTGGTGTACTCCGAGTTCTCCGAAGGCTTCGTCACCCGCTACCGGATGTCCACCTCGCCGGACGGGCCCTGGCTGGTGCCCGACAAGGACACCGTCGACGGGCGCGCGTTCTACGCCGCCAAGAGCGTCGAGCGCGACGGGCGCCGCTTCTTCTGCGGGTGGATCGCGACCAAGGACGGGTCCGCCGACGACGGCGCGTACCAGTGGGCCGGCAGCATGTCGGTCCTGGAGTGCCGCCAGAACCCCGACGGCACCCTCGGCTTCGCGATCCCCGCCGAGGTGCTCGACCGTTTCACCGAACAGGTCTCCGCGACGGACGTCGGTCGGCCCAACCCGTTGGCGGCTGCGGGGACCCGTGAGGGTCTGCGCCTGGACGCACTCCCGGACGGGTACGCCGCCGCGGTCGACGGCACGCCGCTTCCCGGCTCCTTCGCGGCCACGGTCACCGTGGACATCACGGAGGGCACGCGTGAGTGCGGGCTGCTCATCCGTGCGAGCGCCGACGGGGACGAGGCCTACGTCCTGCGGCTGGAGCCGCAGCGCTCACGCCTCGTGCTCGACCGGTGGCCACGCAGGACCACCGGCGACATGCAGTGGCAGATCTCCGGCGACGTTCCGTTCGCCCTGGAGCTGGAACGCCCCTGCGACCTGCGACCGGGACGGCACGTGATCGACCTCGTCGTGGACGGATCCGTCCTCGTCGCGAACGTCGACCGCGAGGTCGCACTCAGCGCACGCATCTACGACCGGAGCGAGGGCGGCTTCGGACTGTTCGCGGGGGAGGGGGCGGCGACGTTCTCGAACCTGACCATCACCACCTGAGCCCAGCAAGTCACCATCACACAGAAGTGGAAGACCGATGAAGCGATTCCATACCGTGCTCGCCGCGGCCGCCGTGCTAGCGAGCCTGCTCAGCGCGTGCTCCTCCGCGCCGACCGGCACCGACCCCGGCGACGTCGACCCGGACGGCGAGATCACCCCTCGACCGATCTCGTGGCTGCTGTCACGACCCGCGGACGGGGCGACCATCTCCATCATCAAGGAGCTCGCGGACGAGTACGCTCAGGACCACCCCGGGTTCTCCCTGGAGCTCATCACCACACCCGACCGGCCCTCCTACATCCAGAAGTACGAGACCCTCGCCGCGGCCAACAAGCTGCCCGAGCTGTTCGACACGGACGCCACCCCGTTCGCGCAGAAGCTCGCCGACCGCGGTCAGATGATCGACGCCGAGGCCCTCCTGAAGGACCTCGGCCTGTACGACAGCTACCGCGAGAACGCGCTGAACTACCAGCGGTTCGACGACGGGTCGCTCCACATGATCCCGTTCGAGTTCCAGCTCGAGTTCTTCTGGTACAACAAGGCCCTGTTCGACGAGGCGGGGGTGAAGGTCCCCGCGACGCTGGACGACATCCCGCGCATGTGCACCGACCTCCGTGAGGCGGGCATCACGCCGATCGCGCTGGACGGCCAGGACCAGTGGCCGCTGGAGCGGTACATCGCCTACTACCCGTTCCGCCTGGCAGGGCCCGAGTACATCCAGGACCTCAAGACGGCGAAGGCCTCGCTCGGCGACGACATCGGCCAGAGGACCGTCGACTGGCTCACCGCGCTGGCGGACGCCGGCTGCTTCGACGACGGCTTCTCCTCGACCGGTTACGCGGACGCGCAGGCGCTGTTCACCTCCGGGCAGGCGGCGATGTACAACATCGGCACGTGGGAGCTGGCCAACCTCGCCACCGACAAGCTCGACGCGTCGGTGCGTGACGACGTCGACTTCTTCACGCTCCCGACGGTGGACGACGCCGTGACCGCGGACAACGAGTACGTCGTCAGCTCGGGTATCGGCATGGCCGTCAATGCCAGGACGTACGACCCGCTGGTGCGCGACTTCCTGAAGTTCACGCTGACCGAGTACCCGGCCCGGTACGCCGCCACTGGCGCACTGTCACCCACGACCGACGTCTCCACGACGATCCCGGACGACGCCACCCCGCTGTACCAGAAGGCGCTGGACGCCGCCGACGATCTTGGGACGAACCTGGCGATGCCCTGGGACACCCAGCTCGACCCGACCTCGAACAGCCGCCTGCAGCAGGAGCTGGTCCTGCTGCTGCAGGGCAACACCACGCCGCAGGAGTTCACCGAGACGGTCGACTCGACCGTCAAGCAGAACGCCCCGGCCTCCGACGGCTGACCTCTCGATCCCAAGGGGCGGGACCCGAAGAAGGATCCCGCCCCGGAAAGCCACAGCATGCTTCCCCACCGATCACGCATCGCCGTGCTGGTCTTCCTCGTGCCACCGCTGCTCGTCTACGGGGTCGCGGTCCTGTTCCCGATCCTGCAGTCACTTTTCCTGAGCTTCTTCCACTGGGACGGGATCAGCGACATGCAGTTCGCCGGCCTGGACAACTACACGCGCATGTTCGCCGGCGACGACGTCTTCTGGACGGTGTTCCGCAACAGCCTCGTCTACCTCGTCATCTGCCTGGTGCTCCAGCTCGGCGGCGCGCTCCTGGTCGCCAACCTGCTCACCGCACTGAACCGCGGCCGCGAGCTGGTCAAGACCCTCTACCTGCTGCCGGCGGTTATCTCGACCGTCGCGATCTCGTTCCTGTTCCAGCGGATCTACTCCGAGAACCCGGAAGGACTGCTCAACCAGATCCTGGACGGTCTGGGCCTGCACGACCTGTCTCGGCCCTGGCTCTCGGACGTCAACACGGCCCTGGCCGCGGTGTCGGTGCCGGAGGGCTGGCGGTTCATGGGTCTGTACATGGTCATCCTGTACGCCGCCCTCATCGCCGTCCCGCAGGAGCTGGAGGAGGCCGCGAAGCTGGACGGCGCCTCCCGGTGGACGATCTTCACGAAGATCCGGTTTCCGTTCATCCGGCCGGTCTGGATCACGACCGTCGTCATGGCGGCGACCTACACGCTGCGCGGGTTCGACATCCCGTTCCTGCTGACCAACGGCGGCCCGGGCCAGTCGTCCGAGCTGCTGACCACCTACATGTACAAGACCGCGTTCACCGGCACCGACTACGGCTACGCCAGCGCGATCGCCGTGTTCATCGTCGTGGAGTGCCTCGTGGCCGTCGCCCTGATCTACGGCCTGTCCCGAAGGAAGGCAGACGCATGACCGCGCTCGCCGCCCCGCCCACCACGCCGCCCCGCACCCTGGTGCGTCGACACAAGAAGGTCCACCCGTACCGCATCGCGACGGCCGTGATCGTCACGGCCGTCGTGATCGTGCAGGTCTACCCCCTGGTGTGGCTGTTCCTGACCAGCCTGCGCACCGAGAACGACTTCGTCACCGGCAACCCGTTCGCGCTGCCCAGCACCATCACCTTCGACAACTACGAGCGCGCATTCGGCGTCGGCAACCTCGGACTGAACATCGTCAACAGCCTGATCGTGACCCTCGGCGCCAGCGCCGTCATCGTCGTGTTCGGGATGATGGCGGCCTACGCCCTGCAGGTGCTCGGGTTCCGGGGCAGCAGGGTCGTGCGGGGCATCTTCATGCTGGGCATCATCGTGCCCGTGCAGATCGCGCTGGTGCCGCTGTTCATCGACTACGCCTCCATCGGGCTGCTGGACACCCACCTGTCGATGATCATCCCGCTGGCCGGGTTCGCGTTCCCGCTGTCGGTCTACCTGTTCAGCTCGTTCTTCGAGTACATCCCCCGCGAGACCTACGAGGCCGCCAGCCTGGACGGCGCCGGGCCGTACCGGATCTTCTGGACCATCACGCTGCCGCTGTCTACGAACACGATCGTCACGGTCGTGCTGGTCAACAGCATCTTCATCTGGAACGACTTCATCTTCGGCAACACGTTCGTCCTCAGCGACGGACTGAAGACCATCCCGCTCGGCCTGCAGAACTACATCGGCGCGATGGGTAACGTCGACTGGACCGCGACGTTCGCCGCGGTGTGTGTCACGATCACGCCGCTGCTGCTGGTGTTCCTCGTCCTGAACCGCGCCATGATCTACGGCATCGAGGCCGGGGCGAACAAGGGATGACAGGGCGGCACAGCGAGACTTCTTCCGAGGACAGTTCTTCCGAGCGGAGCGACGGACAAGCGATGACCGAACCGAGCGACACGTCCCCCCGGCCGAGCCCGGCCAAGCCCGCTGTCGTGACCATGCGGGACGTCGCCGAACGCGCCGGGGTGTCCGTCGCCACCGTCTCGCTGGTCATCAACAACAAGAAGCGCGACCGGATCGGTGAGCAGACCCGCGTGCGTGTGCTCGATGCGGTCGCCGAGCTGGGGTACCGGCCCAACGCGGCCGCCAAGAGCCTGGTCAGCGGGCAGTCCCGGTTCATCGGCATGGTCGCCGACGCCATCGCCACCCGCCCGTTCGCCGGCCAGATCCTGCGTGGCGCCCAGGAGGAGGCCTGGCGCCGCGGTTACGTCCTGCTGGTCGCCGACACCGACCTGGTGCCGGGGGCGACCGAGGACGCGATCCGAATGATGATCGACCACCAGGCGGTCGGCGTCCTGTTCTCGACCTGGTACCACCGTCAGGTCCAGGCGCCGCCGCTGCTGGCCGCGCTGCCGAGCGTCTTCGTGAACTGCTACTCACCCGCCCCCGGGGCGACCTCGATCGTGCCCGACGAGGTGCAGGGCGGCCGGCTGGCGACCGAGCTCCTTCTGGACAGGGGGCACCGGCGGATCGCCTTCATCAACTCCACCGAGGAGGCCCCGTCCACCACGGGCCGGCTCACCGGCTACCAGGCCGCGCTCACGGCGCACGGCGTTCCCTTCGACGACGGTCTCGTCATCCCGATCTACCCGGACGACGTCGGTGGCTTCCAGGAGGCCGGGTACCTCGCCGGGCGCAAGCTCCTGGACGGCGAAGACAGGCCCAGCGCCGTGTTCTGCTACAACGACCGTGCCGCCATGGGCCTGTACGACGCCGCCAAGGAGCTCGGGCTCTCCATCCCCGGCGACCTGGCCGTGGTCGGCTTCGACGACCAAGAGGTCATCGCCGCCCACCTGCGCCCCAAGCTCACCACCATCGCCCTGCCGCACTACGAGATCGGCGTCCGGGGCGTGCGGGCCCTGCTGGCGAAGATCGAGGCCGATGCTCCCGGGCATCTCGAGACGGTTGAATGCCCCGCCGTCATGCGCGCCTCCGCCTGAGGTGGCGACAACACTCTTTCGGAAAGGCCAGTCATGTCAGAACTACCCGCCTATCTGCGCGCCTCCACGGTACGCAGCCGCGCCATCACCGCCGAGAACCCCACCGGAGCCAAAGGCTCCGGAGGCGCGGCGGCCTCGGTCCTGGGCCCCGGACGCAAGGGACGCGCCTACCTGCCCCTGCCTGCCGGCGAGATCCTGACCTTGGCCGACATCACGGGGCCAGGCGTCATCCGACACATCTGGATCACCGTGCCCGACACGACCCCGGCCGGGCCGTTCGTACTGCGCGACCTCGTGCTGCGCGCCTACTGGGACGGCGAGACGAGGCCGTCGATCGAGGTCCCGCTCGGCGACTTCTTCCTCAACGGGTTCGCCACCCGCACGACCCTGCAGTCACTGCCGATCGTCGTGGCACCCACCGGCGGCATGAACAGCTACCTGGTCATGCCGTTCCGACGCGGCGCGCGCCTGACCCTGGAGAGCCAGCACCCCGGCGACATCGAAGCCGTCTTCTTCCAGATCGACTACACCGAGGGCGACGACCTCGCCCCGGACGTCGGCTACCTGCACGCGCAATGGCGACGCACCCTCCCGCCGCACAAGGGCACCGACCACGTCATCGTGGACGGCATCCAAGGCGCCGGCACCTACATCGGGACCTACGTCGCCCTCACCGCACTGGGCAGGTTCTGGTGGGGCGAGGGCGAGGTGAAGTTCTACGTCGACGGCGACCACGACCTGCCCACCATTTGCGGCACCGGCCTGGAGGACTACGCCGGCGGCGCCTGGGCCTTCCAGGACGAGCTCACCAACGAGCGCGAACCCGAGGTGCACACCTTCAGCGCCCCCTACTTCGGCTACCCGCACCGCGGCACCCACGACACGACCCGGCGCGCGCCCTACGCCACCTCGATGCCCACCACCCACGGCCTGTACCGGTGGCACCTGCCCGACCCGATCCGCTTCGCCCAGGACCTTCGCGTCACCCTGCAGCAGATCGGTCACGACGGCACCGACCTGTTCGAACGCGCCGACGACATCTGCACCACGGCCTACTGGTACCAGAACACACCGCACGCGCCGTACCCCGAGCTGCCGGCCGTGCAGGACCGGCGACCGCTCTAGGACGGCGTCCGAACCGCCGTCGGCGCACCCTGCGCCGACGTGCCCGCATGAAGACCACTGCGCCGGTCGACGCCTCCAGCACGGGCAGACAACCCTTGACAGCACCGAAACTGAGCCAGTACTTTCAGCCAAATCGGTTGGGCAGAACGATTTGGCAAGCCCGACGACCATGACGAAGGAGTCAGGCAATGATGACGCCACAGAACAAGATGCAGCGGCACACGCACAGGGTGGCCCGCAGGACGATCCCGGGCCTGGCGCTCGGCCTCGTCCTCGGACTGAGTGCGTGCGGCGCCGGAGGAACGAGCCAGGAACCGTCGGCCGGGGGTGATGGCCTCACCATCCTGGCCGAGGGGGGAGGGAAGGCCGAGCTCGAACCGGTCGCCCAGGCCTTCGAGGAAGAGACCGGGACGAAGGTGACGTTCGTCGAGCTGCCCTATGAGGGCCTGTACGACCGCGTCTCCAGCGAGATGTCGTCGGGGAACGTGAGCTTCGACGTGGCGGCGCTGGACTCGATCTGGCTGGACGCGTTCGCCCCCGGCCTGTCACCGCTGGACGACCTGTTCACCCCTCAGGTGCAGGACGACCTGTTCCCCTCCCTGGTGCAGGAGGCGCAGGTCGAGGACCGGTTCGTCGGGATGCCGGCGTGGACCAACGCCGAGGTGCTGCTCTACCGCCAGGACCTGTTCTCCGACCCGGCGCAGCAGGAGGCCTTCCAGGAGGAGCACGGCTACGAGCTGGCTCCGCCCACGACCTGGGACGAGTACCTGGACATCGCCGCCTTCTTCACCCAGGACACCGACGACGACGGCGCCGCCGACCTGTACGGGACCGACGTCAAGGGCGCGGTCGAGACCGAGTGGCTGGCGCTCGTGCTGCAGGCAGGTGCCCAGAACGTGGTGCTCGACGACGAAGGCAACGTCATCATCGACGACGCCGACCACAAGCGTGCCCTGGACGCCTACGTCGCGCCCCTGAAGGCCGGCTCCGCCCCGGAAGGTGCCTCGCAGGTCGACTGGGCCGAGGCGCAGAACCTGTTCTACCAGGGGCGAACCGCGATGACCCGGTTCTGGGCCCACGCCTACGCCCAGGTGCCCGAGGACTCCCCGGTCGCAGGAAACGTGGGCGTCACGACGATGCCTGCGGGCCCCGGAGGAGCGGCAGCCGTCCCCGGCGCCTGGTACCTGTCCGTGCCCACCGCGACCGACAAGCAGGACCTGGCCAAGGAGTTCGTCCAGTTCGCCTTCGACCACAACGAGCTGGGGATCGACACCTCGTTGGGGCTCGCGGCCACGGTCCCGGCACTAAAATCGGGCGCGCAGCAGGACGGCAAGGAACACCTCACCGCACTGATCGAGGCACTCGACGCGCCGGGCACGGCTCCGCGACCGGCAACCGAGCAATGGCAGGAGATCGTCGACAGCGTCCTGGTCCCGATGCTGCAGGAGGCCACGACGGACGGCGCGGACACCCAGGCTCTGCTCGACCAGGCCAAGTCCCAGATCGAGGACATCGTCGGCTGAGACCCGGCCGGCTCGGCGGCGCTGCCGCGCGCCGCCGAGCCAGCGGCTCTCACCGTCCGACCCCTGTTCACGAAAGGTCTCGCCGTGCGACTCACAGATCGCCGCTACGCAGCACTGCTCATGGCGCCCGCTGCGCTCTTCCTCGCCGTCTTCGTAGCCTGGCCGCTGGTGCGGCTGGTCTTCGACAGCTTCTACGACATCTCGCCGATCGCCGGAGCGACACGGCACTTCATCGGGCTCGACAACTACGCCGAGATCCTGTCGAGCGCGACGTTCCGCGGCGCTGCGTGGCGCACGCTGGCCTACACCGCGATCGTCGTCACCTTCGAGTTCGTCCTAGGGTTCGCCGTCGCGCTGCTCTTCACCGCACTGGGCCAACGCTCGTCGGTCTTCCGCACGATCTTCCTGTACCCGTTGATGATCGCCCCGGTCGTGGCCGGTCTGCTGTGGCGCTTCCTGCTCATCGACAACTCCGGCATCGTCAACCAGCTGCTCTTCCGGGCAGGGCTCCTGGACTCGCCCTCCGACATCGGATGGCTGTCCGACCCCGGCATCGTGCTGTGGGCGGTCGCCATCCCCGACATCTGGCTGACCACCTCGTTCATGACGCTGGTCCTCTTCGCCGGCCTGCAGAACGTGCCGGGTGACCTGCTGGAGGCGGCCCGGCTCGACGGCGCACGATTCGGGACGCTCCTGACGCGGATCATCGTGCCCCTGCTGCGGCCGGTCATCGCCGTGGCGCTGATCGTGCGGGGTATAGACGCCGCCAAGGCGTTCGACATCATCCTGATCCAGACCGGTGGCGGTCCCCAGAACGCCTCGCAGACCCTCAGCCTGCTCGTCTACCAGACCATGGTGCGCTTCGGCGAACCGGGTCAGGCCAGCGCGATGGGCACCCTGTACCTGCTCGCCATGCTGCTGGTCGCCGGCATCGCGGTCTGGTTCATCTGGCGACCTGGAGCTCAGTCATGACCGGCCTGACCGCACGCCGTCCCGCCACCCGCCGCCTGCTGTGGGTCCTGCTCGCCGGCACCGTGGTGCTCTACGGCTTCCCGTTCGTCTACCTGCTGCTGACGTCGTTCAAGACCCCGTTCGAGACGCTGGCGGTCCCACCGCGCATCCTGCCGTCGCAGTGGACGATCGAGAACTACGTTTCCGCCCTGGACCGCACCGGTGTCGTGGCGTCGTTCATCAACAGCATCTCGACCGCCGCGATCAGCACACTGCTGTCCCTCGTCCTCGCGGTGCCCGCCGCGTACGGGATCACCAGGTTCCGCACCCGGGCCGGACGCCTGGTCAGCGTGGCCGCGCTGGTGACCCGCATGGTGCCGCCCGTGGCGGTCGGCGTGCCCCTGATGTCGATGCTCGCCGGCCTGCACCTGACCGACACCCCCACCGGCCTGGCGATCGCGCACACGACGATCTCCCTGCCGCTGTGCATCCTGCTCATGGCCAGCTTCTTCGAGGCCGTTCCCTTCGAGCTCGAAGAAGCCGCCAAGGTGGACGGCGCCGGACGTCTGCGGGCGCTGTGGAGCGTCGTCCTACCGATCGTCTCGGGCGGAGTCGCGGTCACCGCGATCTTTGCGTTCCTGGCCTCCTGGAACGAGTTCCTCTTCGCGATCCTCCTGACATCCGTCAGGGCCCAGACCACACCCATCGTCATCGCGAACTTCCAGACACAGTTCGGCCTGGACTGGGGCCCGATGACGGCGCTGGCGGCCCTGTACTCGGTCCCGGTCATCGTGCTGACCCTCATCCTCCAGCGGCACATCGTCGCAGGGCTCACGCTCGGCGCCGTCAAGGGCTGAGCAACGACAGCAGACAGCAGAAACACGAGGTCAAACATAGTGAGCAACTACTACGACGTCACACAGTGGCCCGCGGGGGATCCGTACGAGGACGTCGGCGCGGTGATCAATGCCATCATCGCCGACATCAAGAGCAGGCAGAAGAGTACTGACGAGGGCTCGGGCGGAAAGCCCGGCGCGGTGATCTACATCCCACCAGGGGACTACCACCTGCGCACACAGGTCGTCATCGACATCAGCTACCTCAGGATCGAGGGCTCCGGACACGGGTTCACGTCGTCCAGCATCCGGTTCAACGTGCCCGAGGCAGAGTGGGCGGACCTGCACGAGCTGTGGCCGGGAGGAAGCCGTGTGCTGGTCGACATACCCGCCGACGCCGGCGCCGAGGAGCCGGCGGGCGCCGCGTTCTACGTCGCGCGCGCCGGAGACCCTCGGATCAGCTCGGTCGAGTTCGCCAACTTCTGCATCGACGGCCTGCACTTCACCGCCGATGATGCCGGAGGGAACCCGGAGAACGGCTACGTCAACGGCAAGACCGGAATCTATGTCGCCAGCGCGAACGACTCGTTCCGCATCACCGGGATGGGCCTTGTCTACCTCGAGCACGGCCTGACGATCTACAATGCCGACGCGCTCTCGGTTCACGACAACTTCATCGCCGAGTGCGGGAGCTGTATCGAGCTGCGCGGCTGGGGGCAGGCGTCGAAGGTCACCGACAACCTGGTAGGGGCAGGCTACAAGGGCCACTCGATCATGGCGGAGAACCACGGCGGCCTGCTGATCACCGCGAACAACGTCTTTCCGCGGGGCGCGAGCAGCATCCATCTGGAGGGCGTCACACGTTCGAGCGTCACCAACAACCGCCTGCACTCCTTCTACCCCGGGATGGTCGTCCTGGCGGAGAGCTGCGCGGAGAACCTCGTGGCGTCGAACCATCTCCTGCGCGACCACGAGCCGTGGACGCCGTTCCTGGGGATCGACAACGGGCTCGACGACCTCCACGGGCTCCTGCGGATCAGCGGAAGCAACAACTCGGTCATCGCCAACCACTTCTCCGCGAACGTCGATGCACGGAGCGTCCGGCCGCCCGGCGCCGCGCCGGTCATCATCCGGCTCGTGGAGGGAGGCGGAAACTACGTCTCCAGCAACCACACGGTCGCGACGGACATCCGGCCGAGCTCGAGCGACTCGTCCTTCACGGCCCAGGTCGATGCCCTGCTGACGAAGGCCGCCGACCGGCTCGACGTCACGACCGTCCAGGTCGACGCCCGGTCGACGGGGAACACGATCCTGGACTCAGGCAGCGACTCCCAGGTCATCATGGACAAGGCCTCCAACGCGTTCCGCGCCACACCGACAGTGGGGGCGTAGCAGACGAGGTGCCGGCCTGCCACCGGCCGCCTGCCGGCCTCGGAGCGATGGGCCGGCGTCGTGCCGTAGATTCACCAGACACCACGAGCGACGGCGAGCAACACCAGAGGCGAGGAGCAGACGCGGTGAGCAAGAGAGTGCGGCTCAAGGACGTCGCGGCCGAGGCGGGCGTGTCGGTCACGACCGTCTCGCACGTGCTCAACCAGACGCCGCACACCCGCGTCAACGCGCAGACCCGGCAGCGCATCCTCGACGTGGTGGCCAGGATGGGCTACCGGCCCAACCGGATCGCGCGCAGCCTGCGGACACAGCGCTCGGGCATGATCGGCCTGCTGACCGAGGAGATCGCCACGACCCCGCACGCCGGGCGCATCATCCTCGGCGCACAGGAGATGGCGAGCAAGCACCATCTGACGCTCGCCATCATCAACTCCGCCCTGCAGGCGGACGCCGACGAACGGCGCGATGATGTCGTCGCACTGCTCGACCGTCAGGTCGATGGCATCATCTACGCCACCGTCTTCCACGACCTCGTCACGCCGCCGGAGGAGCTCCGCACGGTGCCGTCCGTTCTCATCGGCGCCCGTGACCGAGCCCACCGCGTCTCCTCCGTCGAGCCGGACGAACGCGGGGGCGCCTACGCAGCCGTCGAGGCGCTCATCGCAGCCGGCCACCGCAGGATCGCGCATGTCGCCAGCGCCGAGGACGTGCCTGCGAACCGGGGGCGGCAGGAAGGGTATCGAGCAGCGCTCCAGGCGCACGGTCTGGTCGTGGACGAGCGGCTGATCGCGGAGGGGGAGGGCGAGGCCGGTGGCGGGTTCCGAGCCGCCTCTCGCCTGCTCGACCGCCGTGAGCTGCCCACTGCGGTCTTCTGCTACAACGACCGGATGGCGATGGGGGTCTACCGGGCCATCGCCGACCGCGGGCTGCGCGTGCCGGAGGACGTCTCCGTGATCGGCTTCGACAACCAGGAGCCCATCGCCAGCGGACTCCACCCAGGGCTGACGACCGTGTCGCTGCCCCACTACGAGATGGGCGCCTGGGCGGTGGAACAGCTCGTTCGTCAGATCTCAGGAACCAGTGAGTACGTCGCCCACCGCCTGGACTGCCCGCTGGTCCACCGCACGTCGGTGACGGACGGACCAGAGCCTCCCGTGCACGATGTCCCGAGCGGCGTCAGCGGCTGACTTCGCACGGCGGTGAGCCGATCGGGTCCAGTCCGTCGGGGCGGTCTCGTCACGGCGCAGTAACGATCCGTTCCGCTCGTTAGGACGACTTGACGAACCCACTCCGGGCGGGCACTGTTGGAAGCCGCAAAACGATTGGGCAACCGATGGCGCAACGACGAGTCACGATCAAGCAGGTCGCCGCCGAGGCAGGCGTGTCGATCACCACCGTGTCCCACGTCCTGAACGACGTGCCGGGCAAGCGGGTTCATCCCGACACCCGGGCGCGTGTCAAGGACGCGGCCGCACGACTGGGCTACGCGCCCAACGTGCTGGCACGGAGCCTGCGCACCCAGAGGTCGAACACGATCGGCCTGGTCGGCGACGAGATCGCGACGACCCCGTTCGCGGGCAAGATGATCCTGGGCGCCCAGGACGTCGCGCTGTCCAGGGACGCCGTCGTCTTCGTGGTCTCGACCGGCTACCAGCGCGAGGTCGAGAACCGGGAGATCGAGGAGCTGCTGCGCCGTCAGGTCGACGGGATCCTCTACGCCGCGATGTACCACCGCGAGGTCGAGCTGCCGCCGCAGCTCTCCTCCGTGCCGACCGTCCTGATCAACGCCTCGTGCACCGCACCGGGAGTGCCGTGGGTCGTGCCCGACGAGATCGCCGGCGGGCAGGACGCGGCGGAGGTGCTGCTCGCCGCGGGGCACCGCCGGCTGGCGTTCATCAACGACGTCGACGAGATCCCCGCGACCTTCGGCCGCGAGGAGGGTTTCCGGCGGCGTGCGGCGCAGGCGGGGCTCGGCCCTGACGACCTGCAGGTCGTCACCGCGGAGACCGACCCGGCCGGCGGCTACGCCGCGGCCAGGCAGCTCCTGCGCGACGAGGCACGACGGCCGACCGGCATCTTCTGCTTCAACGACCGCCTGGCCATGGGCGTCTACCGTGCGGCGACGGAGCTGGGCCTGCTCATACCGCAGGACCTGTCCATCGTGGGCTTCGACAACCAGGAGTTCGTCGCGGACGGCATCTTCCCGGGACTGACCACGATCGAGCTGCCGCACTACGACATGGGCGTCTGGGCGGCCGAGCAGCTCTTCGACCGTATCGAAGCGGAGTCGCACGTGACGAAGCCTGCCCCGACCGCACGACTTCGAGGCCCGGTGATCCACCGGGACTCGGTTGCGCCACCCCTCTGGGTCCAGGACCCAGGGGGGCGGCGCGAACCTTCGGACCGGCGGGCCAACGCCGGATCCGACGGTGCAGCATCAACGATCCACATGAACAAGTGACCTGGAGGGCACCTTGTCTCGCAGAAACCGCCGCATCGTCGCGGTAAGCCTATCCGTACTGGCTGTCGCGGGCCTAGCCGCGTGCAGCTCGGGGACCGGCGGGAACGCCTCCGGCGGACCCGCAACGATCAGCCTGTGGACCCACGCCGGTGGCAACGACGCCGAGCTGGACGTCGTCAACTCGATCGTCGAGGACTTCAACGCCAGCCAGGACGAGTACGTCGTCGAGGTCCAGGACTTCCCGCAGGACGCGTACAACGACGCCGTCGTAGCCGCCGCCTCGTCGGACAACCTGCCGTGCATCGTCGACGTCGACGGTCCCAACGTCGCCAACTGGGCCTGGGCCGGCTACATCCAGCCGATGGGCCTGCCCGAGGACACGTTCGAGGGCCAGCTCGAGGGCACCCTGGGCAGGGTCGACGGCGAGGTGTACGCCTACGGGTACTTCGACGTGGCCCTGGCGATGTACAGCCGCCAGTCGATCCTCGACGACGCCGGCGTGCGCGTGCCGACCCTCGAGGAGCCATGGACCAAGGACGAGTTCATGGACGCGCTGGCCAAGATCGACGGCCTCAAGAAGTACGACTACGCCCTGGACATGGGCACCGGGGGCACGGGGGAGTGGATCCCCTACGGCTACTCCCCGCAGCTGCAGAGCTTCGGGGGCGACCTGATCGACCGGTCGGACTTCCAGAGCGCCGAGGGTGCGCTCAACGGGCCCAAGGCCCTCGAGTGGGCGCAATGGTTCCGCGGCCTGGTCGAGGACGGCTACATGGCCCAGACCTCCGGTGAGGACTCGACCGCCGACTTCGTCAACGGCAAGAGCGGCCTGCTGTACACCGGTAACTGGGCCGACAGCACGGTCAAGGAAGCGTTCGACGACGCCGTGGTCCTGCCGCCGCCGGACCTGGGCACCGGCCCGAAGATCGGTGCCGGTTCGTGGCAGTGGGCACTGGCCGAGGGCTGCGAGGAGGCCGACGGGGCCAGGGAGTACCTGGAGTTCGCCCACGAGACGAAGTACTTCGTGGAGTACGGCAACGCCGTCGGTCTGATCCCTGCCACCCTCGACGCCGCCGCGGAGATCCCGGCCTACGCCGAGGGCGGGGAGAACCGGATCTACCTCGAGATGGCCGACCAGTTCGCCGTCGTCCGCCCCGAGACGCCTGCCTACCCGTTCATCTCCTCGGTCTTCCAGAAGGCGACCAGCGACATCCTCGCGGGTGGAGACCCTCAGTCGATCCTCGACAAGGCGGTTGCCGACATCGACCGCGACATCAAGCAGAACGGCGGGTACACGTCCTGACCTGACCCGTCAGGACCATCCCCAAGGCAAGCGGCTGCGGGTCCGCCTCGTCGTACCCGCAGCCGCGCGCCCCGCATGAAGGAAGTCACCTCATGGCCATCTCCCACCAGAGCCCGCCGACGGCCGCTCCATCGGCCGCCTCGGTCACCACGTCCCGCCGTACTCGTAGCCGACAGCGGTCGCGCGGCCGGCAGGGCGAGGCGAGGACCGCTGCCTGGATGATCAGCCCGGCACTCGCCCTGTTCCTGCTGTTCCTGATCGTGCCGATCGTCCTGGCGTTCGCCCTGGCGTTCACCAACGCGCGGCTGATCTCACCGCGCCCGCCGGAGCTCATCGGACTGGACAACTTCGCACTGCTGCTGACCGACCCCGTCTTCTGGGCATCGGTACGCAACACGTTCTACTTCGCCGTCGTGGTGGTCCCGGTCCAGGCCGGGCTCGCCCTGGTCCTGGCGGTCCTGGTGAACGCGAAGGTCCGGGGCACCCAGTTCTTCCGGACCGTCTACTTCCTGCCCGTGGTCACGTCGATGGTCGTCGTCTCCCTGCTCTGGCGGTTCATGTACCAGCCGGACGGCCTGATCAACAGGTTCCTGGAGACGGTCACGTTCGGCCGGTTCACCGGCATCGACTGGCTGAACGACCCGACCTGGGCCATGCCGGCGATCATGCTCATGTCCGTGTGGCAGGGGGTCGGCTTCACGATGATCATCTGGCTCTCGGGCCTGCAGACGATCCCCGCCGAGCTGTACGAGGCCTCGGAGCTGGACGGCGCTGGGACCTGGCACCAGTTCCGCTACGTCACCTGGCCCGGCCTGCTGCAGACACGGACGTTCATCCTCGTGACCATCACGATCGCCGCGTTCTCGTTGTTCACGCAGATCAACGTCATGACCCAGGGCGGGCCCCTGGACAGCACCACGACCGTCGTCTACCACGCCGTGCGCAGCGGCTACCAGCAGCTGCAGACCGGGTACGCCTCCGCGATCTCGCTCGTGTTCTTCGCGATGGTCCTGGCCGTGTCTCTGATCCAGCGGTTCCTGACCCGCGAGAGGGGATGACCACCATGTCCGCCCTGTCCACCACACCGGCCACCACCACCCGTGCGTCGGGACGAAAGGCGAACGGAACACGACGGCGCTCGGTGCTCGTCACCGTGCTGAGGTCGGTACTGGTCGTGTTCTTCGCGTTCCCGATCCTCTTCATGCTGGTCTCCTCGCTCAAACCCGACCTGCAGATCTTCGCCGACCTCGGCTCGTGGCGTGCGTTCCTGCCCCTCGGCGACGTGTCCCTGGACAACTACGTCGGCGTGTTCGACCGCGTCCCGTTCGGCCAGTTCATCCTGAACTCGGTCGTCATCTCGGGCGTGACCGTCGCGCTCGGCATTCTGGTCAACAGCATGGCCGCGTTCGCCCTGGCGCGGCTGCGGTGGCGTGGGCGGGGCGTCGTCCTGAGCCTGATCCTGGCCACCCTGATCGTCCCGTTCGAGACGCTCGCCCTGCCGCTGCTGTGGTGGGTCAACAAGCTGCCCTCGCTGGAGGCCGACGGATTCTCCCTGGCGTTCAAGCAGGGCTGGCTGGACACCTACCAGGTGCAGATCATCCCGTTCATCGCTAACGCGTTCTCCGTCTACCTCTTCTACCAGTACTTCGACTCGATCCCGCGCGAGCTGGACGAGGCCGCGCGCATGGACGGCGCGGGCTGGTTCGCGATCTACCGCAAGGTCGTCATGCCGCTGTCCGGGCCGGCGGTTGCGACCGTCGCGATCCTCACCTTCCTTCCCGCGTGGAACTCCTACCTGTGGCCACTCATGGTGGTCCAGAGCGAGGAGCTGCGGCCGGTGATGATCGGCCTGCAGTACTTCTTCCAGATGAATATCTCGTGGGGCCAGGTGATGGCCTATTCGTCGCTGATCACGATTCCGGTGGTCGCGCTGTTCCTGGCGTTCCAGCGGTCTTTCATCAATTCCATTGCATCTTCGGGGGTAAAAGGCTGATGCCTTACATTCTTTCTGACGTCTGGACCTGGGACATGTGGTTCGTCGACGACGGCCGCGAGTACCACGTCTTCTACCTCAAGGCCTCGCGCGCGCTGGGCGACCCGAACCGCCGGCACTTCAACGTCGCCGTCGGCCACGCGGTCTCCGACGACCTGCGCGACTGGCGGGAGGTCTCCGACGCCCTGATCGCCTCCGAGTCCCCGGCCTTCGACGACTACACGACGTGGACCGGGTCGGTCGTGCGCACACCGGACGGCACCTGGCGCATGTTCTACACCGGGACCTCGCGCGCCGACGGCGGGCTGGTGCAGCGCGTGGGCGTCGCGGCGTCCGACGACCTGTACACGTGGGAGAAGGCCTCCACCGAGGCGTTGGTCGAGGCGGACGCGACCTGGTACGAGAAGTACGACGGCGTGGCCTGGTTCGACGAGGCATGGCGCGACCCGTGGGTCTTCGCCGACCCCGAGGGCGACGGCTGGCACATGCTGCTCACCGCGCGCGCCAACCAGGGCGATGCGGACGGTCGCGGCGTCATCGGGCACGCCACGTCGCCGGACCTGCGGGACTGGACGGTGCGCCCACCCCTGTCCAACCCGGGCGCCGGGTTCGGACAGCTCGAGGTACCGCAGATCGCCACGATCGACGGGCGCGGCGTGCTCGTCTTCAGCTGCCTGCACGGCGAGCTGAGCGAGGACCGGCGGCGCGCCGGTGAGCGTGGCGGGGTGTGGGCGGTCCCGGCCGACTCGGCGACGGGCCCCTACGACATCGAGAAGGCATACCGCCTCACCGACGAGAGCCTCTACGCCGGCCGGCTCGTCCAGGACCGCGACGGGGCCTGGTGGCTGTTCGCGTTCCACCACGTCGACGACACCGGCACCTTCGTCGGTTCGCTGTGGGACCCGCTTCCTGTCGGGTGGGCACACGACGGGCGACTTCACGTGAGCGACGGTCGTTTCGACCACCTCGCGTGACATACCGGCGGCCGGCCATGCCGGGCCGGCCGCCGGGCCCTCCATCTACATCCCTCTCATGACGGACATCAAAGGAGATGCAATGAGAATCCTCTCATCCGCGCGCCCGCAGCTCGGCCGGCGGACCTTCCTGCAGGGCGCCGCGGTCTCCGCGGCGGTGATCGCGACGGGCGCGCTCTTCCGGCGCGCGGCGGCCGCGACCGGCGACCCGGTCCTGCGCCTGTCCTACGACCAGCCGAACGGCTCGACCACGATCCTCGACGAGGTCAGCCGGGGCACGTTCGACGTCCACGTCACCAACAACCCGGCCGAGCGCGTCCCGGGCGTACACGGCAACGCGTTCCGCACCGACGGCTTCTCGACGTGGGCGACGGGAAAGTTCACCACGCCGCTCACCTCGCAGATGACGGTCCAGACGTGGATCGCGCTCGAGAGCTACCCGTCGGACAGCGAGCAGCCGTACGACGGCCTGACCCCGTCGTCGATCATCCACCAGCGCTCCGCCGACGCGGGCTTCGACATCGCCATCAACACCTACGGCGAGTGGTGGTTCACGGCGCACGTCGGCGGGCAGTGGCGCACGGTCAAGGCGCCGTGGCTGTTCCCGCTGTACGAGTGGGTGCACATCGCCGCCGTCGTCGACGGCGCCGCCGGAGAGCTGCGGCTGCACCTGGACGACGTCACCGGGCCGAAGGTGGCCCGGGTCGCCATCCCGGCCGGGACCCGGTTCGAGCAGGCCGCCGGCGCGCCGCTGGTGGTCGGCAAGGCCAGCGAGGATGTCACGACCGGTGTGTTCCTCATCAACGCGCTCAACGCGGCCTACGACGACACCCGGATCTACGACGTCGCGCGCGGCGCCGAGACGTTCACGGCCGAGTACACCGCCGGGATCGCCGGCGCCAGCCCAGCCCACGACGTCGCCCTCCAGGTCACGGACCTGCGGTTCGCGGACGACATCTTGCGGCCGCGGTACCACGCGATGCCGCCCGCCAACTGGACCAACGAGCCGCACGGCCTGGTCAAGCACGACTGCAAGTACCACATGTTCTATCAGCGCACGCCCAACGGCCCGTTCAAGTGGCAGATGCACTGGGGCCACATGACCAGCATGGACCTGGTGCACTGGACCGACCTGCCCGACGCCCTGCACCCGGAGCCGAACGACCGCGAGGCGAGCCTGGGAGCGATCGCCGGGGACGGCCTGACGGCCCAGGGATCCAAGGGGATCTGGTCCGGTGACGTCGTGTCGGTGAACGGCACGGCCCACGCGTTCTTCACCACGGTGAACTTCGGCGGCCCCTTCGACCCGGGCATCGCGCGCGCCTCCAGCACCGACCCCGACCTCGTGAGCTGGACCAAGGCGAACGCCGGCCTCATCGACAAGAACGCTCCCGCGCACGTCGCCGACTTCCGTGACCCGTACCTCTGGCAGGAGGGCGGGACCTGGCACATGATCATCGGCGCCGCGACCGATGCCGGTGGGGCCCTGGAGCACTACACGGCGCAGGACATCCAGGGGCAGTGGACGCGAGGGGGGAGCCCGTTCTCCACCATCCCGTTCGCGTCGATGGACATCGACTCGGCGATCTGGGAGATGCCGGTCTTCGAGAAGATCGGCGTCCACGCCGGGCGGGACAAGTACGTGCTGGTCGTCAGCCCGATCGGCAGGTCCGTGTCCAAGCTCGCCGAGCCGTACACGCGGTCGGTCTACTGGACGGGAACGTGGAACGGTAGCCAGTTCACCCCGGACTACGCGCGACCCAGGCCCCTGGACGTGATCCACGGCCACCTCTCGCCGACCGTGGCACGCGGCCCGGACGGCAACCCCGTGGCGATCGGCATCGTGGACGAGCGCTCCAGCTCGCAGATGCAGCTCGACCTCGGCTGGGCGCACACGTTCAGCGTCCCGCGCGAGTGGCGCCTGCTCGCCGACGGCCAGACCCTCGGCCAGCGCGCCCTCGCCCAGCTCACGACGCTACGCGCGGGCGCACCGCAGACCGAGACGAACGTTGTCGTCACCGGGGAGCGCAGCCTCGCCGCGTCCGGCAACCAGGTGGAGATCATCGCCCAGATCGACCCGGCCGCGACCGGCACGCGGTACGGCCTGTGCCTCGGCGCTTCGCCCGACGGCGCGGAGATCACACGGATCTACTACGACGGCGGTGACATCGTCATCGACAAGACCCGCTCCAGCCGCAACTTCCAGAACGAGGAGGCCGTGCTGCTGCGCGGCGCCTACGACGAGGCCGCCTTCGGCAAGCCCGAGAAGTTCCACGTCTTCATCGACCACTCGGTGATCGACGTGTTCATCAACGACTCCGCGGCGTTCTCGAACCGGATCTACCCGACGAGCCGCGGCAGCGGCGGCGCGGCGGCGAGCACCGGCCTGCGGCTGTACTCGGAAGGCGGCCAGACGCGCTTTTCCCAGGTCGACGTCTGGCAGCTCCAGGCATCGAAGGAGACGCGATGAGAACGTCAGCTTCCGCACGGCCCCGCCGTTGGCGCGTCCTACCGGACACCGGTGAGGAGTTCTACATCGAGATCGTGGACGAGGCGACCGGCGGGTTCGGCCACCTGAGCGTCGACGACATCAACGTCCCGGTCGCCCTGCCCGGGACACGACCGAAGGGTGAGAACTGATGAGCACGTTCCTGGTGGTGGGCGAGGCGCTGGTCGACATCGTCCAAGACAGCGACGGCAGGCGCACCGAGGTGCCCGGAGGCAGTCCCGCGAACGTCGCCCTGGGCCTGGCACGGCTGGGCATCACGGCAGACCTGCTGACCTGGCTGGCCGACGACCCGCGCGGCAGAACCGTCCTGGACCACCTGGCGGCCTCCGGCGTGAGCGTGCTGCCCGAGTCGCTGGGCGCCGTACGGACTCCGACCGCCCTGGCACGCCTGGACACGACCGGCTCGGCGACCTACGAGTTCGACCTCGAATGGCAGCTGGCGGCCACAACCCTCCCGCACGACGTGCAGGCCGTCCACACGGGATCGATCGCCGCGGTCGCGGACACGCGGCCGGCGGACGCCCTGCCTGCCCTGCTGCACGAGGCGCGCCAGAGGGCGACGATCACCTATGATCCCAACCTGCGCCCATCGATCATGGGCCAGCCGGCCGCGGTCCGGTCCCAGGTGGAAGTACTTGTCGCGCTCGCGGACGTGGTCAAGGTCAGCGAGGAAGACCTCAGCTGGCTCCACCCCGGCACTGATCCGCTCGACGTCGCGTCCGGATGGGTCCGTCACCATGGATGCGCCCTGGTCGTCGTGACCCACGGCGGACGAGGGTCGACCGCGGTCCGACCGGGCGGCCGCCGCGTCGAGGTTCAGGCCCCGCAGGTCAACGTCGTCGACACCGTGGGGGCTGGGGACTCCTACATGAGCGGCCTGCTGACCGCTCTGCACCGTCACGACCTGCTGGGAGCCGAACAGCGTGCTGATCTGCACACGGTGACCGAGGCGCAGGTCGCCGAGATCGTCGACTTCGCGACCACGGCTGCCGCGATCACTGTCAGCCGTGCGGGCGCCAACCCGCCACGCTTGGCGGACATCACAGCGCGCGACGCAGGCACGCCCGCCACCTGATCGGCCGCACCGCGCTGGCCCATCTGCACTGCCAGGACGTGGTCCGCCGAGCACTCCCTTTGGTCCGGCGGCTAGCGCCGTCGGTCAAAGGGCGTGCAGGCCTTTGCTGGTCAGGGGCGTGGCGGGTCGACCATGTCCCGGAGCGGACCGCCGCACGGCGTGCCAGGCACCATGGGCGGAAACGGGCAGCGTCCGGGCCTGCCCGCGCTCGACGGCACCAGCAGACCCACGTCCTAGGCACCGACGCTACGGACTCGCCGGGGCTGAGGCGGAAGCCGGACTGAACCCCGCGCCCACTCCCCGAGGTTTCATCGCTACAGGGCCTTCTGGGTCAGTTGGCTGAGCGGTGACCCGGGGAAGACTAGTTGGGTGAGGGTGACGCGCCCGTCGGCTGCGTAGACCTCGAGGACGCACGCATCGATCACGATCTGCAGTCGTGTGTGCGCTTGATCAGGCAGGGGCGCGGTATCCACGGAGGGGAACTCGGGGTGGAACATGACATCGCCAGAGTCCGTTCGATCGCAGGCGAGGGTCTGGGCGTCACCGTCGAGCACTAGCCGGACGGTGTCGCTGCGGTCCTGCGTCGACAGCTCGACCTGGGTGCGCTGTCCACGGCCCGTGGGTACGACGATGTCGTGGACCACCAGCCCTGGGACATCGTGTTCTGGAAGGATGGGGCGCTGGCTGATGCGGAGTCGGCCGTCGGGCCATCGGACTAGGTCGACCTCGCGGGCCAGGGACATCGCCGAGCGCCATGGCGCCGTCGGTGTTGTGTTTGCGTAGTCCCAGTTGGACGCCCAGCCGATCATGATGCGCCGGTCATCGGGTGCGTTGGTGAAGGAGACGGCGGCGTAGTAGTCGCGGCCGAAGTCGAGCCAGTCAACCCGGTCACCCACCGTGGACCTGTCCTTGGCCGCGTCGTCGCGATGGTTCTGGCAGGCGTCCGTCCGAGGCGCCCGGGCCATCGTGGTCGCGGTGGTGAAGGTTCGTCCGTCGAAGTGCCCGACGAAATACTGGGTGCCGGAGCCGCCGGCGATGCCGCCCGGGTTGAGGCTGACGATCATGACCCAGCGGCGTTCGCCGGTGTCGCGGACTGGCAGTTCGAACAGGTCGGGACACTCCCAGACGCCGCCGGTGGATCCGGCCGGGCCGAAGCGGGAGGCGAAGGTCCAGTCGACGAGGTTGGGCGAGGTGTAGATCGCGACCTGATGCTTGGTGGCCTCGACGGCCACCATGACCCAGTGGCCCTCTGCTCCGCCGTACCAGAAGACCTTGGGGTCACGGAACTCTGTCGACCCGATGTCGAGCACGGGGTTGTGCTCGTAGTGTTGCCAGGTCTGTCCGTCGTCGAGGCTGTAGGCCAGGGACTGTGCTTGGATGCCGGCACGGGGATGGTCGCCGGTGTAGAGGCTGGTGTAGATGGCGACCAGCGGAGCCTGGCCAGGGTCTGCGAAGCCGGTGGTGTTCGCGGCGTCGAGGACTGCGCTGCCGGAGTAGGCCTGTTCTGTTGCCGTGGCGGGGATCGCCACGGGGTGGTGCTGCCACGTAATCAGGTCTGTGGAGGTGGCGTGGCCCCAGGACATGTTGCCCCACGTGCTGCCGTAGGGGTTGTTCTGGAAGAACAGGTGCCAGGTGCCCTCGTGGTACAGCAGGCCGTTGGGGTCGTTGAGCCATGTGTCGTGCGCCGTGAAGTGCGCAACGGGACGTAGGTGATCTGCTCCGGCATGGTCGGTGGTGCGCGGCAGGTGCGTGGCGGTCACTTGTCTCCTTGGGCGTTGGTCTGGCGGAGCCGACGGGCTCTTCGGGGGCGCCTACCGTTGTGTGCTGGTCGGGGGCGGGTAGGTGCCATGGAAGGCCGGGCTCGTGCGGTTGCGGTGCCTCATCGGCCCGTCCAGCGCCCGGTTGTGGAGACGGCGCAACGGGCCGTGAGGAGGTGCAGGCGAGCACGGGTCGGGGGAAGGTTGCGGATACGTGCCGAACGCGCGGCCCCGGGGTCCGGGCCTGTGATTGCGCGGGTCGGGTGAGGCTGACGGTTTACGACGCGAGTCCGGGCGTGGCAGTCGGGGCGGCCAGGTCGAGCTGCTCGGCGTAGTGGCATGCGGCCATCTGCCCGGTGCCTGGTATCGGGCGCAGGATCGGCTTCTCCACGGCGCAGCGGTCGGTTGCGTAGGGGCAGCGGGGATGGAAGTAGCAGCCGGTGGGCGGGTCGGCGGGGTTCGCGACCTCTCCGCGGAGCACGATCTTGGGCCGGGTGCGCTCGGCGGCCGGGATCGGGGCCGAGGACAGGAGCGCTTCGGTGTAGGGGTGGCAGGGCCTGCTGAACAGGTCGGTGGTGTTGCCGACCTCGACCACTTGTCCGACGTACATCACGGCGACGCGGTGGGCGAGGTGCTCGACCACGGCCAGGTCGTGCGAGATGAACACGTAGGACAGGTCGAGGTCGCGTTGCAGGTCTTTGAGCAGGTTGAGGATCTGTGCCTGGATGGAGACGTCCAGTGCCGAGACGGCCTCGTCGCAGACCACCAGCCGGGGCTGGCTCACCAGCGACCGGGCGATCCCGATGCGCTGACGCTGGCCTCCGCTGAAGGCGTTGGAGTACCGGTGCAGGTGCGGGGCGCCGAGACCGACCAGCTCGAGCGTCTCGACTACTCGTTCGCGCGCCTGTGCGCGCTGCATGCCGAAGTTGTTGACCAGCGGCTCGCTGACGATCTCCTCGACCGTCATCCGCGGGTTCAGCGACGAGTAGGGGTCTTGGAAGATCATGTGGAAGTTGCGTCGTACTGCCTTGAGCTGCTGGGGGGTTGCTGCGGTGATGTCGACCATGCGGTCGTGCTCGTCGCGGATGTGCACCGAGCCGCTGCTGGGTTCGATGGCCCGAACGATCACCCGTCCGAGGGTGGTCTTGCCCGATCCGGACTCGCCGACCACCGCGAGGGTCTCTGCGCGCTGGACCTGCAGGCTCACCGTGTCGACGGCGTGCACGGACTCGCGCGACCTGCCCCACATGCCCTGCCGGACGGGGAAGTCTTTGCTCACCGCGTCGACCGTCAGGACGGTGCGGTCGTCGTCGGGGTGGTCGATGTGCTCAGACATGGGCCCACTCGTTCTCGCGGTCGGTCTGGTCGGAGTACAGGAAGCACCGCACCTGGTGCTCCGTGTCGATGGCGGTCAGGGCCGGTGCTGCGGCGTCGCACGTACCGGGTATGAAGCTGGGGCACCGGCTGGCGAAGCCGCACTGCGGAGACATGCCGATCGGGACCGGGACCGATCCATCGATGACCTCCAGGCGCTCGACCGGGTGCCCGGGACGGGGCACGGAGCGCAGCAGCTTGCGGGTGTAAGGGTGGCGCGGGTTGGCGAACAGCTCAGCGGTGGGTGCGGTCTCCACGACACGGCCCAGGTACATGACGTAGACGCGGTCGACGTGCTCGGCGACCACGCCCAGGTTGTGCGTGATGTACAGGATCGACATCTGTTCGTCGGTCTGCAGGTCATGCAGCAGCTGCAGGATCTGGGCCTGGATCGTGACGTCCAGGGCTGTGGTGGGCTCGTCGGCGAGCAGGAGGCTGGGACCGCAGGCCAGCGCCATCGCGATCATGGCGCGCTGACGCATCCCACCGGAGAACTCGTACGGGTACTGGTCGTAGCGCTGCTCGGGGTTGGAGATCCCGACCCGCCGCATCAGGCCGACGACACGGTCGCGGACCTCGTCCTCGTCCAGCTCGGTGGTGGCGTGTTCTTCGATCATCTCGGCGATCTGCGATCCGATGGTGTGCACGGGCGAGAAGCTGGACATCGGTTCCTGGAACACCATGGCCACCTCGCCGCCGCGGATCTCGCGCAGCTGCTGTGAGCGCGGCTCCAGCGACAGGATGTCGACCTGGGTGCCGTCCTTGCGGCGGAGCAACGCGGTGCCGTCCACGAGCTCGCCGGGCTGGACCACGAGGCGCAGAAGTGAGTGGGCCATGGTCGACTTCCCGCAGCCGGACTCCCCGATGACGCCGACGGTCTCGTTCTCGCCGATCGTCAGGTCGACTCCGTCGACAGCCTTGACCACTCCGTCATCCACGAAGAAGTACGTTCGCAGGTCCTTCACGTCGAGCAGGTTCATCAGGCTTCCTTGTCTGAGTACGAACGGGGGCCGGGGTCTCAGGGCCGCGGCGGGCCCACCGAGTCACGCAGCACGGGTGGGGCGGCGACCTCGTGCACGCGACCGCGGTCCTCCTCGTGTGCCTCGAGCAGCAGCTGGGCGGCGCGGGCGCCCATCTCGTAGTGGGGCAGCTGCACGGTGGTCATGGGCGGCGGGGCGTACTGGACCAACTCGATCTGGTTGTCGAACCCCATGACCGAGACGTCCTGCGGGATGGACAGGCCCAGCTGGAACGCGGCGTAGTACGCCCCGACTGCCATGCGGTCGCTGCCACAGAAGATCGCCGTGGGCGGCTCGGGCAGCTGGAGCAGGTCGCGCGCGTGCCGGAAACCGCTGTCGGTCTGGTAGTCGCCGTTGCGTACCAGGGTGCGGTCGTAGGCGATGCCGGCCTCGCGCAGGGCCTGCCGGTATCCGAGGCGCCGTTCCTTGGCGGCGTAGGTGCTGGCCAGTCCGTTGATGAACGCGATGCGTCGGTGGCCGGCGTCGATCAGGACGTCGACGGCGGTGCGGGCGCCCTCGCGTTCGGCCGGAAGCACCGTGGTGAGCCCATCGTCGGAGTAGCAGTTCAGCAGAACGGTGGGTACGTCGCGCAAGTCCGGTGGGACCGTGACCTCGCGGGTGTAGTCGACGGTGTAGATGACGCCGTCGAACTGCCGGCTCAGGACCATCTCCACCGAGGCGGCTTCTCGTTCGGGGTCGCTTCCGGTGGCCATGATGGTGACGAGCTGGTCGTGCTTCCAGGCGTGCTCCATCGCGCCACGCGCGGTGGAGTTCACGAATGGTGTCGTGGAGACCTGGTCGGTGATGAACGCCAGGGTGTGTGTCCGGCGCGTACGCAGGCCGCGCGCGGCATGGTTGGGCCGGTACCCCAGTACCCGTACCGCCTCGCGCACTCGTTCGCGGGTGGCTGGGGTGATCTTCTGCGCCTTGGGGTCGTCGTTGACCACGAACGACACCGTGGCCGGCGAGACACCGGCCAGTCGGGCGACCTGCGCCATCGTCACTCGCTTCGTGGGCTCCTGTTGCCGCACGCTACCTCCCTTGGTCGTTAAATGGTTTAACAGTCGCCGTGCAGTCGAGTCAAGCATGGCGGGCGATCTTCATCCGCCTCATGAGCGGGACGGTTAATACCACGTTGACGCAGGTCAGCGGCTTCTTCGGCAGGCAGTGTTCATGCTCGCTCGCGAGAAATGTGACCTGGGTCTCACTTGACACGTCCTCGGCGGTACGGGTAGGACTTCATCTCGTTAAATCGTCTAACCGGCGCGCTGGGCGTCGGGAGGCTGCACCGGGACGAGGTCGTCCGGTGCCGCGATGACACCCATCTGGCAGGCAAAGGAGCTCCGGCGATGGTGATGCGCAGACGTACGAAGAGGCGCTTGGTGATCGGCGCGGCCGCGGTGACGGCGGTGGTGGTAGCAGGTGGGATCGGGCTCGCGCTCACGGGCGGGCAGCCGGATCCGGCAGGTGCGGGCGGGGCGCATGAGGGGAAGTTGTCCGCACGCGGCTACCTGGAGCCGCCCGCACTGGCTGAGGACGTCGCCTCAGGTGCACTGCCGCCGATCGACGAGCGCCTTCCCCGGGAGCCGTTCGAGGTCGGGGAGGGAACCCTGCTGGAGGCCGAGCACATGGATTGGCAGGACGGACGCTACGGCGGCGAGATGCAGTTCGCCGCCCTGGGGGCGACCGGTTTCGTCAACATCGCCGGCGGTGCCACCATCCTGCGCTCGCCCGGTCAGTCGACCGATGCCAGCGCCCCGAACATCGTGTCCTCGTTCGAGCACAATGACAACTACACCACCTACACCTTCACGATCCGCGAGGGTCTGCGTTGGTCGGACGGCGAACCGGTCACGACCGAGGACGTGCGCTTCACGTTCGAGGACCTCTACCAGGACCCCGACGTCCAGCGGCCATGGCCCACTGCGCTGTACACCAACGGTGACGCCAACCTCGGCCCGGCACAGCTGACGGTGGTCGACGACTTGACGTTCGAGCTGACGTTCTCCCGGCCGTACGGCCAGTTCGTCGCGGACCTCAACTCCTGGATCCCGTACTACAACGACCTGTTCAAGCCGGCCCACTACCTCAAGCAGTTCCACGCCAAGTACGCGGACGCGGACGAGCTCGACCAGCTGGTCTCCGACAACGGCCGCTCGGACTGGGTCGACCTGATCAACTACATGGACGTCACGCACTGGGACGTAGGGGAGGACCGGGCGTTAGGGATGCCGGTGCTGAACGCCTGGGTCCTGACCGAGAGCACCGAGAGCCGCCGCGTCTTCGAACGCAACCCGTACTTCTGGCACGTCGACGCCTCCGGCCATCAGCTGCCCTACATCGACCGGATCGTCAACAACATCGTCGTCGACACCGACGCCCAGACCAACGCGATCCTCGCCGGTCAGGTCTCCATCGCCTCGGGCAGCGAGGCTTCGCTGAACAAGATGTCGGTCTACACCCAGAACGCCGAGCGCTCCGACCTGCGCGTCTTCACCACAGGCTCGTTCAACAACCCGATCCAGCTCTTCCTGAACAGAGACTTCCAGTGGACCGACCAGGGCAGCCAGTGGCAGGCCCTGATGTCTGACCCTGACTACCGGTTCTCCCAGGCGGTCGCCGCGGCGCTCGACACCGACGCGATCAACGAGTCGGTGTACTACGGGCTCTTCGACGACCTGGACCCGGCCTACCAGCAGCACGACCCCGAGCTGGCGGCCGAGCTCCTGGACGAGCTGGGCATGCAGGCGGGAGCCGACGGGCTTCGCACCTTCCCGGACGGCAGCCCGTTCACCCTACGCATCACCTACGCCTCCGGTGCGGCCGACTTCGTCCCGGTGGCGGAGCTGCTCAAGGAGCAGCTGGCCGAGGTCGGGCTCAACGCCGACCTGGAGCCGGTCGAAGGCACCCTGTTCGACCAGCGCAAGGCGGCAAACGAGATCCAGGCCAGCCTCACCTGGAACGACGGGCAGGGCTGGGCCTCGGGCATCTCGGAGGACTTCACCCCGGCCAGCAAAGGCCCGTGGTCGCCGGCCACCTGGCAGTACTTCTCCACCGACGGGCGGGAAGGCCGCAAGCCCGACCAGACGATGCAGCGCTTCTACGACCTGTACACCGCCCGCAAGGCCTTCCCACCAGAGTCCGAGGACGGACAGCGGCTCTACGGCCAGCTGCAGGACTGGCTGCGGGACAACTACGCCTTCATCCCCACCGCCGGCAGCAAGGTGACACCGACCGTCGTCGACCAGGACCTGCGCAACGTCCCGAACGAGGGGTCACCGGTCGAGCTGGACGTCTACATCAACGCCGAAGGCATGTGGTTCGACCAATGAGCACCCGCCCACACCAGCGCCCGGCCGACAGCAGGAAACCGGCAGCAGAAAGGAGGCCCTGAGCGATGACCCAGTTCGTCATCCGACGACTGCTCCTGCTCGGCCCGTTCCTCCTGATCATCTCCGTGGTCGCGTTCGTCATCATCCAGCTGCCGCCGGGCGACTTCGTAGACACCTACGTCCGCAACCTGCAGAACCAGGGCGGCACCGTCAACGCCGCCCAGGAGGAGGCGCTGCGGGCACGATACGGCCTGGACCGGTCGTGGCTGGGCCAGTACTGGCTGTGGATGCGCAACCTGCTGACCGGCGACTTCGGCAACTCGTTCCTGTACGACCGGCCGGTCGCGCAGATCCTGGCCGAACGCGTCCCGCGCACGATCGCCCTGGCGCTGGCCTCGATCATGCTGACATGGATGATCGCCCTGCCCGTCGGCATCTACTCGGCGCTGCGCAAGTACTCGTTCTGGGACCACCTGTTCACCTTTCTCAGCTTTGTCGGTGTCGCGGTACCGGCCTTCCTGCTCGCCCTGGTGTCGATGTACCTCGTGTTCGACCACACCGGATTCCTCATCACCGGCTTGTACTCACCTGAGTTCCGGGGCGAGCCGTGGTCCCTGGCGAAGTTCGCCGACCTGATGAAGAACATCTGGCTGCCGCTGGTGGTGCTGGCGGTGACCAACGCCGCCGGGGTAGTGCGCGTGCTGCGTTCGTCGCTGCTGGACGAGCTCAAGAAGCACTACGTCACCACCGCTCGCGCCAAGGGCATGCCCGAGTGGCGGCTGATCCTGAAGTACCCGGTCCGCATCGCGCTCAACCCCCTCATCAGCACCCTGGGCTGGATGCTGCCCGCGGTGGTCGGGGGAGAGGTCGTGGTCTCCAAGGTGCTGAACATCCCGACCGTGGGACCCGTCCTGCTGGAGTCGATCCTGTCGCAGGACATGTACCTGACCGGGGCGCTCGTGATGATCCTGAGCGCGCTGACGGTGATCGGGACCCTCGCCTCCGACGTTCTGCTCGCCGCTCTCGACCCCCGGATCCGCTATGAGTAGCACGGAAGGTGACCCCATGGGTACAGCCACCACGCACCACGCTGACCCGCAGAACCGGCCCGACGGCCAGCACTACGTCCATGACCGGGGCAGACAGCTGCTGCGCCGCGAACTGTCCCGTTCGGCCCGTCGCCGGCGACAGCAGGAGCAGTTGCGCGACGCCTCCCAGGGCCGTCTGGTCTGGCACCGCTTCCGTCAGCACCGCCTGGCCCCGATCGCAGTCGTCCTGCTGATCGGGCTGTACCTCGTGGCCGGGGCGGCCGAGTTCGTCGCCCCCTACGGCAAGCTCGAGCAGCTGCCCGACAAGCAGTTCGCCGCCCCGTCCCTCGTACGTGTCGTCGACCGGGACGGCGCCTGGCACCTGCCGTTCGTGTACGAGTCACAGACAGTGCTCGATCCCGTGACGTTCGAGTACGAAACCTCGATTCCCGACAACGCCGAGCGACACCCCGTGCGACTCTTCGCACCCGTCGACGAGTACCGGCTCGCCGGCGTCATTCCGGTGCACCACCGGCTCTTCGGGACCGAGAGCGGGGAACCCGTCGTACTGCTCGGCACCGACCAGCTCGGACGCGACGTCTTCTCCCGGCTCGTGCACGCCTCGCGGGTCTCACTGCTGGTCGGGCTGGCCGGCGTCGCCATCAGCTTCGTGCTCGGGGTCACCCTGGGCGGCATCTCCGGCTACTTCGGCGGACGCATCGACGCGATCGTGCAACGCACCATCGACTTCATCATCAGCATCCCGCTCATCCCCCTCTGGATGGCATTGTCCGCAGCCATCCCACGCGACTGGGGCGGGATCCAGACCTACCTGGCCATCACCGTCATCCTGTCCCTGGTCGGCTGGACCAACCTGGCCCGCGTGGTCCGCGGAAAACTCATCTCCCTGCGGGAGGAGGACTACGTGACCGCCGCCCGGATCTCCTCGGCTGGCCACGCCTCGATCATCCGACGCCACCTGCTGCCCGGTGTGACCAGCTTCCTGATCGTGCACGTGACCCTCGCGATCCCCGGGATGATCCTGGGCGAGACCACCCTGAGCTTCCTCGGCCTGGGTATCTCCCCACCGGACGTGAGCTGGGGAACCCTGCTCCAGCAGGCCCAGGACGTGACCGTCGTGGCCAACTACCCGTGGCTGCTGACCCCCGCTGTCGCGCTGGTGCTGGCCGTCGTGCTCTTCAACCTCGTCGGCGACGGTCTGCGCGACGCCGCCGATCCCTACTCACGCTAAGCCCTCCCGCCAAGCCCTGACCGAGCCGTCCATCGGCCTGACGCGAAACGAGCACCGACCCATGAAGACCTTCTACAAGCCTGCCCCCGGCGTGATCGGCGACTGCATCCCCTACTACTACGAGGGCCGCTACCACGTGTACTTCCTGCGCAACTACCGCGACGAGGACACCTACGGCGCCGGCGCACCCTGGCACCACATCTCCACCACCGACGGCGTGACCTTCGAGGACCACGGGGAGGCGCTGTCCAAGGGCGGCGACCACGAACAGGACCTCGGGCCCGCCACCGGATCGGTCTTCACCGACGACAACGGGCTGCACCACATCTTCTACACCGGCATCAACCCCTACTTCCGCAACGACAGGCAACGCGAGCAAGCCCTCCTGCACGCGACCAGCACAGACCTCGACCACTGGACCAAGCATCCTGAGGACGTGTGGTACGCAGACGAGACACTGCACGAGCGACACGACTGGCGCGACCCCTTCGTCTACCGCCACCCGGTGACCGGCAAGGCGACCATGCTCGTCGCCGCCCGCACCCGCGTCGGCGAACCCACCACCCGCGGCTGCACAGCGGTACTGGAGAGCGACGACCTGTCGACCTGGACCCACGTGCGCGACTACGCACCCGGCCGCTACCACGGCCATGAATGCCCCGACTTCTTCCAGATCGGGGACTGGTACTACCTGGCCTTCTCCGAGTACACCACGCACACCGTCACCCGGTACGTGATGAGCCGGAACCCGGACGGGCCGTGGCAGACCCCGAGCGACAACCAGTTCGACAACCGCGCCTTCTACGCCGCCAAGTCCGCCGGGCCTACCGACGGCAGCGCTCCGCGCCTGCTGTTCGGATGGAACCCCACCAAGGTCGACGATCGCGACGACGGCGAGTGGCAGTGGGGCGGCGCCCTGACCGTCCACGAGATCCACCAGCGTCCCGACGGTACCCTGGCCGTGCGCGCGCCCCAGTCCCTGCTGGACGCCTACGATCCCCCGCAGCCGGCGACTCTGGATCGGGCTGATCGCCACTGGACCACCACCGACGCCATGATCGGGGCCAGCAGCCCGTACTCGCGCACGACAGCCCTCGCCGGCCGGCTGCCCGACAGCGCACTGATCGAAGGTTGGCTGACCTTCCACCGCCCAGGAGGTACCGCCGGCGTGCTCCTTGACATCGACAGCGACGCGAACGGCGGGTACTTCCTGCGCATTAACCCCGACCTCCGGCTCGCGCAGTTCGGCAAGGTGGGCGGTCACCGCAGCTGGTACGTGGACCACTTCCCCGAGCTGGACCGGCCACTGCCGGTGCAGATAGGACGACCGGTACAGTTCCGGATCCTCGTGGACCGATCGGCGGTGGTGGTCTACCTCGACGACAAGATCGCCCTGAGCGCACGCATGTACCACCGGCCGCGAGGTCACTACGGGCTGTTCGCCGACGGCACGGAAGCATCCTTCGAGAACGTGACATTGCGCCCCTGGGGTGGTGAGGCCTTGCTCCGATCCTGATCGAGACATCGGCGTGAGGGAGCGCCGTCGCGGGTGCCGTAGAACCAGTCGGCTCCTCACCCGAGACGACGAGACGACTGCTCGCATCGCAGGGGACACGGCTCCGGTCGGGTGACCGGCTCAGGATGAGCGCCGATCACCCGGCCCAAGCCTCACCGGAGGGTGCCACAGCATCGCCCGCGCGGGCCGCACCGCCCCCGCCTGCGCGCCGGCCCGTGCGGGGGCATCTAGGCCGACACGCGCACTCGCGCATGCCGGACGAGCTTGGCTCGTGTGTCACGACGGGTCCGGGCAGTGCGTCCGGTCTGGCGTCGCTGGCCACGAAGAGCCCGTGCTCAAGGTCCTCGCCGACCTGCGGATAAAGAGTGAGAAACGGTCAATGTGCGGGTGATTGGCCGGACCCCGAAAATGTAATCTCGTTACATTCTCTCGATCTATTGACTCTGCGTCACATGAACGGTCAGGATCGATGCAATCCATTACATCAGGGACAGATGTAATCCATTACAGGATGGGTCGATGATGACTTACGAAGAGATCGCACGTATCGCGCAGGTCTCCACTGCGACGGTGTCGCGTGTGCTCTCTGGTGGGCCTGCGGTCAGCGAGGTGCGTCGCAAGAGGGTCCTTGCGGCGGTCAAGGAGCTTGGTTACCGCGGTAACCGGGCGGCCAGGACCCTGCGGCGGCAGCGGGCCGATGCGATCGGTCTGATCGTGTCCGACGTGGAATACCCGTTCTTCGCGGCGGTGGCGCGGGTGATCGAGAAGGCTGCCGCCGAGCGCGGCTACGCAGTGCTGATCTGCAACACGGACGAGGATCTGGACCGGGAGAGGTTCTACTTCGACCTGATGATCGAGGAGAGGGTTGCTGGTGTCATCGTCTCCCCGTCCATCGAGGATCCGACCAACTTGCGGGCCCTCGTCGACGCGGCGATCCCGGTGGTGACCCTCGACCGGGTAGTGCACGAGGAGACCTGCGACGGCGTACTCCTGGACAACGAGGCGGCGGCAACCGCGCTGCTCGAGGACCTTCTCGCGCACGGCCATCGACACATTGCCGCGATCATGGGCACCACCACGGCCACCTCCAGCCGTGAGCGTGTCGAGGCCCTGCGGCGGCGGGTCGCCGAGGTTCCCGGTGCGGTGCTCGTGGTGGACGAGGGCGGGTTGCAGGACACGGTCGGCGTGGACCACACGCTCGAGACGGTCGGTCAGCACGCACTGTCGCTCCGGATGCCTGACGGGTCACGCCCGACGGCCTTCCTGTGTGCGAACGCGATCATGCTCACCAGCGTCATGACCGCCCTGCAAGAGGCCGGGACTGTGGTCCCTGATGACGTTGCCGTCGTCGGCTTTGACGACATGCCCGGGTTCGCATTGTTCGCGACACCGGTCACGGTTGCTGCGCAACCGACCCAGGAGATCGGCCAGACGGCGGCATCGCTGCTGTTTTCTCGGATCGAGGAGCCAGAACGACCGGTGACCGTGGTCCGCGTCGCGCCGGACGTCCGAATCCGTCGCTCCTGCGGGGCCCACTCCGCGGAGCAGTGAATCCACACATCCCTCATCGAGGCGCTAGGAGAATGCAATGACGCAGAACCGAAAGCCGGTCCCACCAAGCCGTCGCTACGCCGCGATCACGGCCGCGGTGGCGATGGCGGCAGCCCTGTCGGCATGTGCCGCGAACGGGGGATCCGACCCTCACGAGCTGAACGTCTACAACTGGGGCAGCGCCGAGGAGGCAGCGGTCTACGACGCGGCGTTCGACCGTCTGCGCGAGGCCAACCCCGAGGTTACTGTCAACAACAGCGTGGTGCCGGTCACGTCATGGGGCGACTACGTCTCCAAGCTCGCGACACAGGTAGCGTCGGGCAACTCGCCCGACCTGCTGAACATGGCGATCGAGGGCACCCGGCTGTCCCACGAGCAGGGGCTGCTGGCACCACTCAACGAGGTTGTCGGCCAGGAGAAACTCGACGAGCAGACCGCCAAGGTGCCGCCGGAGCTCCTCGACGCGTTCACCGTCGACGGCGAGCTCTACGAGATCCCTAACGGCTGGCAGACCATGGTCATCTACATCAACCCGGAGATCTTCGAGGCCAAGGGCGTCCCCCTGCCGGACGAGGATTGGACGTGGCAGGAGTTTCGCGCCGCGGCCCTCGCCCTGACTGGCGACGGCGTGACTGGCTTCGGGCTGCCGTGGGGCTTCTTCCAGCTGCAGCCATGGTTTTTCAGCAACGACACCTCCGTCGTTACCGACGACGGTCAACCGAACCTCACCGACCCAGCGGTCGTAGAGGCGGTCACGTTCGTGCGGGACCTGGTCGCTGACGGAGCCGCACCGGACCCCACCAGTGTGGACGTGTACTCCCAGTTCGCGGCCGGCAAGTTCGCGATGGTCGGCGCAGGACGCTGGCCCATCCCGACGTGGAGCGATGCTGGCTTCGACTCCTACGTGCCGCTGCCGTGGCCCAAGAACGAATCGCACACCACAGTGATCGGCACCTCCGGGTGGGCGATCAGCCAGTCCGCCCCAGACAAGGAACTGGCCTGGGACGCGATCCAGACCCTCACCGACATCCAGACCGTGACCGCGATCTCCGACATCGGACAGCAGATTCCCGTTTACCCGGGTTCCGCGACCCCGACCGGCGACTCCGCGGCCGACGACGCCTTGGCGTTCCTGGAGCAGCAGATCGGCCAAGCGCGGCCCGTACCGGCCCCGCCCTACTTCGACACGCTCGAGTCGACCTCGATGCGACACCTGCAGCAGATCATCACAGGCCACGTAGAGCCCACCGAGGGCTTGAAGGCGGCGCAAGAAGAGATCGAGGCCGCGATCCGATGAGCACCTCCGTATCGCTGCGGTCACGACGACCAGGGCCCCGATCACCCGTCCAGCGATCCCACCGATGGCCCGCCATACTCTTTGTTTCCCCTGCGGTCACCGGGTTCACGGTCTTCGTCCTTGCCCCGCTGCTGATGACTGTCTACTACAGCTTCACCACCTACAGCCTGTTCAACACCCCGACCCTGAACGGCCTGGACAACTACGGACGGCTGCTCACCGACGGCCGGCTCATCCAGGTCTACACCAACACGGCAATCTTCACCCTGCTCGCCGTCCCGATGAACGTCGGCCTGGCCCTGCTGCTCGCGGTAGCGCTGAACCGCACGATGAACTCCACACTGCGCACCCTGATCCGGTCGGCTTACTTCTTCCCCGCCCTGGTCGGCCTGGTTTTCATGGCCATCGTGTGGCAGTTCTTCTTCCAGACCGACTATGGCGTCTTCAACTACTACCTCGGCCAGGTCGGCCTGGAACCCGTGCCCTGGCTGTCCAGCCCTCAGTGGGCCATCCCTTCCATCGTGATCCTTGACGTCTGGAAGAACGTCGGCCTGGCGATGCTCATCCTCCTGGCAGGCCTCCAAGCCATCCCCGAGGTCTACTACGAGGCCGCCAACCTCGACGGCGCCGGCCCTGTCAGACAGTTCTTCTCCATCACCATCCCGCTGCTGTCACCCCAACTGTTCTTCGTCACCACGCTCTACCTCATCGGGGCACTGAAGGTCTTCGAATCCATCATCGTCCTCACCGGCGGCGGACCCGGCGACGCCAGTCGCAGCGTCGTCATGTACATCTACGAGACAGCCTTCAAGTCCTTCGACTTCGGCTACGCGTCCGCGATCTCCGTCAGCCTCCTGGTCATCGTCGGGCTAGTCACCCTGATCCAGTTCCGCGCATCCCGCAGGTGGGTCCACTATGAATAGGCCGACCACCGCTCCGACACGACGACTCACCAGGCACCTCCCCACCCTCGCACTCGCGATCGGTGGCGTGCTGATGCTGCTGCCGTTCCTGTTCATGGTGTCGACCTCGCTGCGGCCGATCAGCGAGTCGGTGACCGTGCCGCCCCAGTGGCTGCCGACTACGTTCGACTGGACGAACTACACAGCCCTGGCCTCCCGGCAATACCCGGTGTTCTCGTTCCTGCAGAACTCTCTGGTGGTCTCAAGCCTGTCGACGCTCGGCATCGTCGCCACCAGTTGCCTGGCCGGCTACGCGTTCGCGAAGTTCGAGTTCCGCTTCCGGGAACCGTTGTTCGCGCTGTTGCTGATCTCGCTGATGGTGCCGGTACAGGTCATGATCGTGCCCCTGTACTGGATCATGCAGCAGCTCGGCCTGATGAACTCCCTGTGGGCGCTCGTCGTGCCGGCACTGGTCGGGGCATTTGCCCCAGGCATCCAAGGCGCCTTCGGCATCTTCATGATGCGCCAGTTCTTCCGCGGCACGCCGACCGCACTGCTGGAGGCGGCGGCCATCGATGGTTCTGGGCCGATCAGGTCGTTCTTCACGATCGCGCTGCCACTGGCCAAGCCCGCGATCGCCTCGCTGACGCTGATCGTGTTCATCCTCTCCTGGAACGACTACTTCTCACCGCTCGTGTTCCTCAACTCTGTCGACACCATGACCCTGCCGGTCGGGATCCAAGCCCTACGCCCGCCCTTCGGCCAGGGCAGCACCCTGGTCATGGCGGCCGTCACCGTGGCGATCGTCCCCGTTCTGATCGCTTTCCTGGCAGGACAGCGCTGGATCGTCCAGGGCTTCGTCCGCTCAGGCCTCAACGAGTAACTCCAACTGCCCACTCAGCCACCGGCCGATGGCCCGTCGGCCTACCCCGCCGCGCCCGGACACGCGCCGGGGCATCAACAACTGACCACCAGCAATCTGACCACCAGCAAAGGAGCAACCATGACGGATTTCGACCAGACCTGGGGCGGCCTCGCCTCACGGGTGCGCACGTACGACGAGTCAGCGACCGAAGCGGCATTCCTGCTCGGAGGAATCGGAACCGGCAACGTCTCCGTCGGCGCGCGGGGTGAGTTCCGCGACTGGGAGATCTTCAACTGGCCTGGCAAGGGCAACTACATGCCCTTCACGTTCTTCGCCGTCCGCACCCAGAACCCCGTCGGAGAAGTCCACACCGCAGTCCTCGAAGCGGAGATCACCGGAGCCCACTCCAAGTCGCACGGATACTTCAACGGCGAGCTGGCCGGCCTGCCGCGCTTCCGCACCTCGCGCATGTGGTCCCTGTACCCATACGTCTATGTGGAACTCACCTCCGACGACATGCCGGTGAGCGTGGTGATGGAGGCGTTCACCCCGTTCGTGCCCGGTGACGAGCTGGCCTCAGGAATCCCCGGTGCCATCGTCCGCTACCACGTCACCAACCTGACCGACGAGGAACTGTCGATCTCAGTGGTCGGCTCGCTCACCAACGCCCTCGGCTTCGCCGGTTACGACGTGTTCGGCAACCTCAAGCTCACCGGCAACCCGCACAACGCTTTGCGCGACGACGACCATCTGACCGGGCTGTACTTCACGTCAGACGACGACCCCGGCTCAGAGCAGTACGGCACGATGGCGTTCGCAACGACCTCGCCCAACGCCACCTACCGTCCCGAATGGCTGCAGGGACAATGGACCGACAACGCACAAGACCTCTGGGACGACTTCGTCGACGACGGTGCCTTGGACCTGTTCCACTCGGTCGAGGCGACCGGGTCCGAGCTCGACAACTTCTACGACTTCAGCTACTTGCGCCTTCGCGAGAAGATCGGATCGATCGCCGTCCCTGCCACCAGCGCCCCGGGGACCACGCACACGTTCGAGTTCGCGTTCGCATGGCACGTCCCCAACCGGCCCAAGGGATGGGTCGAGGTCGACGCCGACCTCGAACGCTACGCAGCCGGTGAGTATCCCCTGATCCGCAACCACTACGCCACGGTGTACGAGGACGCATGGGCAGCACTGACCGACCTGCTCACCCGTCGCAGCGAGCTGGAACAGCGAACCAGCACCTTCACCCGCGCGCTGTACTCCTCGACCATCCCGGACGCCGTGCTGGAAGCCGTGGCCAGCAACATCACCGTCATCCGCAGCCACACCTGCTTCTGGCTCGAGGACGGCAATTTCTACGGCTGGGAGGGGATCCGTGACCACGTCGGATGCGGGCTGGGCAACGTCAACCACGTGTGGAACTACGCCCAGGGTCTGGCCTACCTGTTCCCCCGCCTGGAACAGACCATGCGAGAACTCGAGTTCGTCCTCGAGGTCGACGAGACCGGTGCCCTCCCGTTCCGATCGAGGCAGAGTCTGGGGGAGGAACGGTGGCAGATGGTGCCGGCCGCCGACGGACAGCTGGGCGCCATCATCCGCGCGAACAGAGAATGGCGCCTCACCGGTGACACCCAGTACCTCCACCGGATCTGGCCCGGTGTGCGGCGAGCCATGGAGTACGCACTGGTCGCATGGGACACCGACGGCGACCTGATCCCGGACGCGCAGCAGAGCAACACCTACGACATCGAGTTCTACGGGCCCAACGGCATGATGGGCACCCTCATGGTCGCCGCACTCCGAGCCACCGCTCAGATGGCACACGACGTCGGCGACGAGCACACCGCCCAGCGGTACACGGCCCTCGCCCAGCAGGCAGCGACCAACCTGGACGAACGCCTCTGGAACGGCGAGTACTACGTGCAAGACCTGGCTGACGTGGATGCTCACCGCTACCAGTTCGGCCAGGGATGCCATTCAGACCAGCTGCTCGGCCAGTTCATGGCGCACGCCGCCGGTCTCGGGCACATCCTGCCAGCCGACCGGGTGCGGTCCGCGCTCGAGGCGATCGTCCGCCACAACCAGCGTGACCAGCTGCGCTCGGTGCCCACCGTCCAGCGGGTCTATGCGCTGAACGATGAACCCGGTCTGGTCCTGTGCAGCTGGCCGAACGGCGGCCGTCCACGCTTCCCCTTCGCCTACAGCGACGAGGTCTGGACCGGTGTCGCCTACCAGGTCGCCGCCAGCCTCGTCTACGAAGGGCTGGAGGACCTCGCACGGCCCATCGTCGAAGACGTGCGCGCGCGTCACGACGGCACCAGGCGCAACCCCTGGAGCGAGAACGAGGCTGGTCACCACTACACCCGGTCGCTCGCCAGCTGGGCGCTGCTGCCGGCCTACAGCGGCTTCAACGCTGACCTGCCCAACGGTCGTGTTCGCTTCAACCCACGTAGCGAGCGCTTCACGTCCTTCTGGTCGCACGGCGCCGGCTGGGGAACCTACGAGCAGTGGCGCGACGACAACGGCCTGCTGCGGGCACGGATCACCGTCGAAGAAGGACAGCTCGGCACGCAGAACCCCGAGACACCGGCCGACAAGGTCGAAGTGATCAGCGGCCTCGCCCTGAAGGCGTAGAAAGATCCTGATCGGTGGTGTGGTGTAGACCCCGGCCGCACCACCGAGCGCTCCGTTGGTCGTCGGTCCGGTCAGGCCCTGCCGAAGAGGGGCCGTGCTGCCTCTGTCAGGAGCCGAGCGTGGAGGACAGGCCGGCTCAGCGCGGTGAGACGTCGCCAGCCATCGCGCCAGAGGTGGGGCGGCCCCGGGCGGATTCACCCACCGCGCGCTACCTCGATCGGTCTGGGCTGCTCGCCGTCGGAGAACACGGACAACGCGACGTCGGCCATCACATCACCGACCGACGGCGACCTGACCAACGACAGCACCCCGACGATCGAGGGCACCGGCGAGCCCGGAGCGACGGTCACGATCATCGTCGACGGCGAACCCGTGGGGGAGGCGGTGGTGGGCGACGACGGCACGTGGTCGTTCACGCCGACTACACCGCTGCCTGACGGCGACCGCGAGATCACCGCCACCCAGACCGACGCCGACGGAACCGTGTCGGATCCCGTCGATCCGCCGATCGTGATCACCGTCGACACCACACCACCGGCCACGCCCGTGGTCACCTCACCCACGCCCGGCTCCACGACCACCGACAACACACCCACGATCAGCGGAACCGGCGAGCCTGGTTCGACCGTCACCATCATCGACGGTGAGCCCGCTGGTACCGCTGTCGTGGACGAGAACGGCAACTGGACGTTCACACCCGCCACGTCACTGGGCCAGGGTGAGCACACCATCGCCGTGCAGCAGACCGACCCGGCCCCACTAACGGCAGTTGCGGGAGCTCACCCGGGAAGAGCTGGCCTACGTGCTCCAGATGTCCGGCCATCTGCTGTCTGCCGATGCCATCGCGGACATGGAGAACCGGGACCGCCCAATCGCCGACGACGACCTCGTTGCGATCGCGTACGTGCTGGGTACGACCCCAGCGATCCTCCTGACGCACATTCCTTTCGACACGCCGGATCCTGACGGGCCGCTGGCCACAGGGCTACCGGCCGGTGTCCAGCAGGCGGCACGCATCGCCGGGTCGTCGAGCCGCGCGTGGCGGCCGGCGTCCACGGTGCACCAGTCGTGGGCCTCGCGATCCGACGTGCGTTCGCAGGGGCACCAGCGGCGTCTGACCGAGTTCGATCAACCCGTCCTTCTGTGAGTACAAAGCCACTGGGAACACACCCGAAATGGTGCGTCCCCAGTGGTTTCCCGGCCCAAGGTCTTTCGGCCGCAGTTTGAGCGGACTATCGAAGGTGGTCGTGCCGACTGGGCGTCGAGGATGCCGGGCCGTCAGCTGCGGGCGGCTTCGAGGCGGCCCGTACGGTCATTCGACCCGTACTACCAGACGGACCGTATGAACAACTTCTGCACCCCACTCGTGCAGGGCGACTCGTTACGAATGTCGGACGAGGTTCGCGCGCAGCACCTCTTCGATCTTCAACTCCACCTCGCGCGTGTGAACCCCGGCCGCGAGTGCTGCCCGGGCAAGCTCTCCAGACGCGGAGGTGAACGTTTCGCCGAGCAGGCGGTCTTCCGCGCGCAGTGCGTCCTCGAGCGTGCCGTCGGCCGCGTCGATTGCTTCCGTAGCCGCGGCGCGGACACCGTCGGGCAGAGTCGCGATCGTCAGTGCGACCCACTCCACATATTCGTCGAGTTCTGCGGCGGGCAGAGCTCGGTTCACCCATCCCCACCGCTCGGCGGTCGCCGCGTCGACGAGCCCGCCTGTCAGCACGATCTCGAGAGCGCGAGCGCGACCCACGAGGCGGGGTAGGTGGGCAGTTGCACCGGCTCCAGGGACGATGCCGGTCAGTGTCTCGAACTGGCCGAACGCCGCAGTCTCGAGGGCCGCGAATCGCAGATCCAGGCTTGAGACCAGCTCGGATCCACCGCCGCGGGTGAGTCCCGCGACCTTGGCGATGGTGGTCTGAGGCAGACGTCGCCAGCGTTCATGAAGCCGCATCATCGGGCCCGTCCCGACAAGCGTCTCCTGCGCGATCGGGAGGGCGCCGTAGGTCGCGGGGTCCTCCACGAATGACAGGTCGCCGTGTGCCAGGAAGAACTCCGGATTGGCGCTCTGGACTACGATGACGTGCAGATCGGGATCATTCTCGGCCGATGCAGCGACGGCGTCCAGGTCAAGCATGAGCTGCGCCGTCATCAGGTTGACGGGCGGAACATCAATCGAGACCCATAGCACTCCGTCCTGGCGCTTGACATTGAGGCTGGGCAGGGACTGTTCGGTCATGAGACTCCTTTGAGCTGAAGGTATCTCTGGTATACCGGGTACATGTCAGGCACTTCAACGAAACCTGGTATCCGCGAAGACCGGGCCGGTCACGAGACCATCGTCGGCACGCAGCGCGAGCTCCTGGATCAGTTGCTGGACAAGTGGGGTCAACTGCTGCTGGTCGCGTTGTGCCAGCAGCCGCGACGCTTCAACGAGCTCAAGAGAGAGCTCGATGGGGTCACTCAGAAATCGCTGACGCAGGCACTGCGACGGTTGGAACGTAACGGGCTCGTCGAGCGCCGGGTACTGACGCAAAGCCCTATTGCGGTGGAGTACCGGATCACGCCGCTGGGTCGCACGCTTGAGGAGCCCTTCTCGATCCTGCGCGCTTGGACCGCCGACCACCTCCCCGAAGTCGAACGACACAGGGCTGCATTTGACCAAGGCGCGGACACCCTTTAGCTGGCGGCTCGCGTCAGCGGGACTGCTGTACGGATAGGTGACAGGGATTTGTCAGGCGGCGAGTGCGACCTGAGTGGTCAGGGTGGCTTCGTACTCGATCGGGTCAAACGTCCCAGGCGTGCCTGGTGTCGGTGTTGGTGGTAGGTCCGTTCGATCCAGGTCACGATCGCGATGCGCAGCTGTTCGCGGGTGGTCCAGCGGCGCCGGTCCAGGACGTTCTTCTGCAGCAGGGCGAAGAAGGACGGCCGTGGTGGTCGACGGTGTCCAGGGGCAGGGGGCCACCGTGGGAGCCTCATCGTTTGCGATGCCTGGCCTGGTCGGCTGGTTCGGGGATGTCCGCGACGATCCCGCGGTTGCGCAGATGGCGCGGATCGCGCGGGAGGAGTAGGCCTTGTCGGCCCGGACCTGGCCGGGACGGGTTCGGGGCCGGTTGGGTTCGCGCCTTGGAGGGGTGTCAGCGGATCGGCCGGACGGCGAAGGACAGTCTGAGTGGGTGCGGTGTGAGCGGTTCCGGTTCGGGGCCGATTTGGCCACGCTGGCCCTGGCTGCGCTGCTCGTGATCCGGGCGGAGACGTGCCACAGTCGTTCGGATCCCTGGGAGCAGCGTCTGCGTTTCTACGCACCCAGCGACGACGAGTGGCGGGAGCTCGACTTCCCCCGGCCTACGGCCGGGGGGAGAGGTACTCGTTCTGATGCATGACCTGGCGGGTGGGTCAGGGCAGCCCGAGGAGTACGCCAAGTCGTTCTCGGGATTCGTGACGCGGCCCAGATCGAGGTCCGGAGCGTGCGCGAGCCCGGTGGACTTGCAGTGCCATGGAGACGGTGCCGCGGCTGGTCTGCCGCTCAGCCCTCCGCAATGACGATCGACGTCTTCGCGGAGCGATGGCGCAGGTCGCGCCACGGCCGGTACATCTCGGACTCATAGAAGTCCAGCATGCGCTGTGTGGACGGGAACTCGATCAGAGCCATGACCCCAGGGTCCCAGCTTCCCTCGAGAGTCGTCGTGGTACCGCGGGCGACGAGGTACGTGCCGCCGAACGACTTCACGATGGGGTCGATGTTGGTCGCGTATTCCTGCATCGCGTCGGGGTCGATCATCTCTTCGAGGGTGAAGACGACGTAGGCGGACATGGTGGTTCCTCTCGTGTGAGCGCTGATGGTGAGCATGGCCTAGGCCTCGTGGTCCAGCTGGCTGACGAGCCAGTCGGGTGCTTCTTCGGCGATGAAGTGGCCGCTCGGGGCCCGTGCCCCGCGCAGATCGCTCGCCACCTCGCGGAGCGGTCCGCTCGGGTCTGCCTCGGGTCGCCCGGCACCTGCGGCGACGACGAGGACAGGCATCGGCAGCGGGGAGCGCAGCAGCTCACGGTTCTCCCGCCCGTCGTCCAGGAGCGTGCGGTAGTGCTCGAAGCCTCCGCGGAGCCGGTCGCGTCCCGAGTAGGCGTGCGCGTAGTACGTCAGGTCGTCCTCGGTGAAGGTGCCGGGCGAGCTCATCATCTGGAAGGTGCTGCGCACGAACTCGAGCTCGTGCCCGTCGAGCAGCATCTCGGGCGTGGGGAACGGTGCACCGAAGAAGCCGAAGTGCCACATCCCACCGCGGGCGACGTCCATGGCTTCCTCGAGACCGAAGCCCGGCAGGATCGCGTCCAGAATGACCAGCTCGCCGACGTCGTCCGGATGCTTGGCCGCCCAGGCGAACGCAACCATCGCGCCGATGTCGTGGCCTACGACGGTGGACGGGCCACTCAGTCCCAGGTGTGTCAGGAGCTGGCGGAGATCCTCCGCCTGGTTCGTCTTGCGGTAGCCGCCGACGGCGAGCTCGCTCGCGCCGGTGCCGCGCAGGTCGGGCACCACGACGGTGTGACGCCGCGCGAGAGCCGGCATCACGTGTCGCCACGCACGGCCGGTCTGCGGCCACCCGTGCAGGAGCACAATGGTCGGTCCGGCGCCGCCGACGGCCGCGGCGAGCGAGACGCCGTTGACCTTCGTGCGCATGGCGCGGAACCCGTTCGGAGGCCAGTCGCCCGTGTTCGCCGACGCCTCGACGATGTTGCTCATGGATGCACCCTTCGCAGGACTATTCAATCGCTTGTTTGATAAACGTACGGCGGGTGTGGCGAAATATCAAGCAAGTGTTTGAACTTCTCGGCGTGGCATCCCGACGCGGCGCATTCCGCGTGCTTGGATGGAGGTCATGGCGCCGCAAGCAGACACGACCGACGGCCGCCGCAGGGCGGGCGCGCAGACCCGCGCCAGCCTCCTCGGGGCGGCGACGAGGCTGCTGGCCGAGCACGGCGAGTCCGGACTCACCCTGCGCGCGGTGAGTGATGCCGCAGGGGCGAACGTGGCGGCCGTGAAGTACCACTTCGGCTCCCGCGAGGCCCTGGTCGTCGACGTGGTCGACGCCGCGACCCGGCGCGTCGCGGATGCCCAGCTGGCGGCCCTCGGCCTGCTCGAGCAGCGGAATGACCCGCCGACGGCGGCCGAATGGGTGGAGGCGTGGAGCCGCCCTCTCATCGAGGTGGCGATCGCACGCGCCGACGAGGACCAGTACCTCGGCCGGATCCTGGGGCGGACGTTCGCCGCGCCGTCCACCACCGTCGACGTGCAGATCCGGAGAGCCGCGAGCGAGCCGAGCGCCCGCATGATCGACGGGCTGGCGCGAGCGATGCCCCACGCGGACAGGGCAGAACTACGGCTCCGCCTCGCCCTGATGGCCAGTGCCCTGGCCGGCCTCGCCAGCGGCGCCTTCGACCCGGTCCTGAGCCAGGCCGAACCGGGTCGCTCGCTCGGGTCCCGCATCCTCGATCGGATGATCGCGATCGCCACCGCGTGACAGTCCTCTACCCGCAGCCCTCTGGCGATGGTCGAGATCACTTCACCGCCGCACCGCACGCCTGGCGCCGTCCGCCACCTGCTCGCCGAGGGTGTTCCCCAGATGTGGTTCCGTTGTGGCTGGCACGCGCAGCCCAGAGCGGGACGATGGGAAACGCTCAGAGGGCCCCGGTGGCTCCCCGGCTGTCCGTGACGATGGGGTACGACGATGTGTAGGGCAGCCGCCCAGGAACGGCCCCGCACGACGTCGGCTGAGGTCTGGCCAGTAGATCCGTACGAGTAGATCCGTACGAGCCTTGAAGGGCGATGCATGCCGTTTACTCTCTCGCACCCCGCCGCGGTGCTGCCGCTGCTGCGGCACCCGTTCAGCGCCGTCGCGCTGGTCGCCGGGGCCGTCGCGCCGGACCTGCCGTACTACGCGCGCAGCACGCCGATCCCTGTGACCGCGCAGTCCTGGTACGAGCCGTTCATGAACGCCACGACGTCCCACGGCCTGGTCGGAGCGTTCACCGTGAGCCTGCCGTACGCGCTGGCGCTTTGCGGGCTCTACTGGGTCGCCCGTCCTCCGGTGGCGTCCCTCCTGTCCGACGCCGTCCCGCCTCGGACGACATCGCCGAGCAGCGCGAGCGCCCGCATCGGCCGTGCAGGCTGGCTGCTGCTGTCCGTGGTGATCGGCATCGCCACCCACCTGGTCTGGGACTCCTTCACGCATGGCGATGGCTGGGCCGTGCTGCGCGTCCCCTTCCTGAGCTCCGTACTGATCGGCGACCTCACCTGGGCCAGGGCGCTGCAGCACGTGAGCACGGTCGGAGGGCTGGTGCTCATCGCGGTGTACCTGTGGCGGCGTCGTTCCCGCCTCCTGCCCGACGATCCTGGGCGTGGTATCGCAGGCCGGGGCCGCGCGCGACGGCTGCTTGGGGTCGTGGTCGGCGTGGCCGTCGTCGGCGCGGTCGCCAACACCGTTCCGTCCTGGGACGCCGACGGGCTGGCGGTCCGGTACGTGATCGAGGGCGCGCTCTCCACCAGCGCGACCGGTGCCGGAGCCGCGCTGATCGTCGTGCTGCTGCTGTACGTCGCGACATGGTGGGCAGTCCAGGCAGTCGGGGCGTTCCGTCGGACCCGTCGACACGTCGTGTCGTAAGAAGCAGCCGATCGCGTAGGAGCCACCGGTCTGGTCCTCGGGTGATTGTTCCCTGAGTGTGGGTTCGTCGTTCCTGGTGCGCCCAGCTCGGAATGTCCAAAATGGTGGCCGTGGGCGCGTGACCCGGCCCCGCGGCACCATCGACGCCACGCGGCGTGCGGATCAGGAAAGGACGAGCGCTATCGCAAGTTCATACGTCGTGTCCCGGGGGACTCCGAAGCTCGACGAGCTGCTTTCCGACCCTGAACGACCGGTGCTCATTCATGGTGCTGCGATCATCAGCATGGATCCGGCGGTGGGGGATCTCGCCGCCGGGGACATCCTGATTCGCGGGCCGAAGATCGAGGCGGTGGGGGTGGACCTGAGCGAGACCGCAGCCCGATATCGGGCCATCGTCGTCGACGCATCGGACCACGTGGTGATCCCGGGGATGGTCGACGCTCACCGGCACAGCTGGCAGACCCAGGTGCGCCGGCTCTGGGCCGATGTGGAAATCATGGAGTACTTCGCGCTGGCGCACCGGCGCCTCGGTCCCGCGTATCGACCCGAGGACATCTACCTGGGCACGAAGCTTGCCGCTGTCGGCGCGATCGATACCGGCGTGACCAGCGTGCTCGACTTCAGCCACAACATTCGGTCCCCCGAGTACTCCGATGCCGCTGTGGCGGCGTGGAAGGAGTCCGGTGCGCGCGGCGTGTTCGCCTCCGCGCCGCCGCTGGGCGGAGACTGGGACGGGAGCTGGCTGACGGATCTGGCGCGGGTGCGGGGCGAGCACTTCCCCTCGGACGACGCGCTGGTGACCATGCGGATCGGTCTGATGCCCCAGGCCCTGCCGACACTCGAAGGCGATGGCCTGCTGTCGGGCGAGAGGATCCGCCAGGCGCGCGACCTCGGCCTCGGGATCTCTGTGGACGGTGCGCAGGGGCCCGGCGCGGCCGCGCACATCCAACGGTTGGGGGAGGAGGGCGTGCTCGGCCCGGACCTGACGTGGATCCACGGCGGCACGCTCGGTGACGCTGCGTGGAAGGTCATCGCCGACACCGGAGGCCAGGTTGCGCTGGCCGTCACCTCGGATCAGCAGCTCGGGATCTTTGAGTCGATCTCGCCCATTCAGAAGGCGCTGGACGCCGGGTTACGCCCGGCCTTCAGTATCGATGTCGAGTGCTCGCTGTCGTCGGACATGTTCACGCAGATGCGGGTGGCGCTGAACGTCCAGCGGATGCAGGCCGGCAACCGGCGCTTCCACGGTGACGAGAACGCCCCGGCCCCGATTGCAGTGCGTGACGTGCTCGAGTTCGCGACGGCGTCGGGGGCGAAGGCGAACGGCGTATGGGATCGGGCGGGGTCGATCTCCCCGGGCAAGGAGGCCGACCTGGTCCTCATCGATGCGGGCGAGCCCAACAACCTTCCGCTCAACAACGCGGTGGCGACCGTGGTCCTGGGTGCCGACACGCGCAGCGTGGTTGCGGTGTTCGTCGCCGGCAGGCCACGCAAGTGGGCGGGAAAGCTCGTCATGGACGACTTCACACGGTTGCGCCAGGACGTTCTCGACTCTCGCGACCGGCTGCTCGCGGCGATCGGCTACGGCCTCGACATCACCACCTGAGGCGGGCTCGGGCCGGCCCACGGCAACGGCACTGAACCCTGCTGGTCTGGTGTTGCCGGCCGGATCAGGGTTTGACGGACGGGTTGTGTTCCTCAGGTTAGTGTTCCTGGGGACGATCGCCGGTTCCGCTGAAGGAGCGGTGCGACCACGGGAGGAGTCCCTGGATGCATTTCGGAGCCGTGTTACGGCAGTTCCGAACTGCTCGGAGCCTGACGCAGGCTGAGCTCGCCGACCGGGCTGGGCTGACGGCGAAGGCGGTGGGTCTCCTGGAACGCGGTGAACGGCGGCGGCCGCACCCGCATACCGTGCGCGCGCTCGCCGAGGCGCTCGGTCTGGATGACGCACAACGCGACGAGCTGATCCGCAGCACACAGGACGTCGGCTCGGCCGCGTCCGTGCCGCGCGGTCGGACCGTCGCGGTTCCAGGCCTCCCGCTTATCGGCCGGGATGAGGAAGAGGCGGCCGTCGCCGCCGCGCTGGAGGCGCCGCATCGGCGGATCGTGACGTTGACCGGGCCGGGCGGCGTCGGCAAGACGACGCTTGCGCGCGCGGTCGCGGACCGGGTCCGCGACCGGTTTCCGGGCGGCGTCGTGGTCGTTGAGCTGGCCGACATCACCGAGCCGAAGGACGTCCTGCCGACCATCGCGAACGTACTCGGCCTGCCCGAGTCGAACGTCGAGGAGACTGCCGAGTCGCTGGCCGCGGCCATCGCCGGTCGCCGCATGCTGCTGGTCCTGGACAACCTCGAGCATGTGCTGTCCAGCGCCGCCCAGCTCGCCGTCCTGGTCGGGTCCTGTCCAGAGCTTGTCGTGCTCGGTACCAGCCGGGCGCGGCTGCGGCTGCGGATCGAGCAGGAGGTGCGTGTCGCCCCGCTGACGCCGTCCGCGGCGAAGGACCTGTTCGTGGACCGGGCTGGTGCCGACGGGCTGGTGCTCGACGACGAGGCGAGTACCGGGTTGCTGGCCGCCCTCGTGGAGCACGCCGACGGTCTGCCGCTCGCAGTGGAGCTCGCCGCGTCGGCCGCGGCGCTGTACGGCCCGGCCGCCCTGCTCGCGCGCCTGGATTCGCTGCCCGTCCCGGCCGCGCGAGACCTGCCGTCCCGCCAGCTGAGCATGTCGGCGACGATCGCGTGGAGCCACGACCTGCTCACCGCCCCGACACGAACGGTGCTGGCCCGTCTGTCGGTGTGTACCGGCACCTTCTCACTGAGCGCCGCGCAGCAGGTCGGGGCAGACGATCCCGACGTCGTGCTGCCCGCGCTGGGCGAGCTGCTGGAGCACTCCATGGTGGCCCGGGCACCAGAGGTCGAGGGGGTCCCGCGGTTCCGCATCCTGGAGCCGATCCGCCGGGACGCGGCTGCCCGGCTGACCCCCGCGGACCGCTCCCGCGCGCAGTCGGGCCTGGCGCTGGCTATGCTCGAACAGGGCCGTGAGCTGGTCGGTCAGCTGCGCGGCCCGGGCCACGTGTCGGCGCTACGCCAGCTCGAGGCGGACGTCGGGAACCTTCGGCTCGCCTTCTCCGTGCTGCTCGACGGCGAACGCTATGAGGACGCCGTGGAGCTGGTCTGGCTGGTTTGGCAGTTCCTCGTCGTCCGGGGCTACGCGCAACTGGGGCGGGAGTGGACGGCGCAGCTCAGGTCCCGGCCGATGGACGACCTTGGCCGCGCCCGACTGCTGATCGCCTGTTCCGCGTTGCAGCACGGGGTCGATCGCCGGGTGGCCCGCGATCTGGCGTGCGAGGCTATGGCCTGTGCGCGGCGTGCCGGCGCCCGCGACCTAGCGGCGGAGGCGGCCACGCTCGCCATGACACATGCCTATTTCCTCGCGTCTGACCGCGGTCTGTCCGAGGAGCTGCTGGACGTGGCCGAGGCGGAGAACACCGCGGCGGGCACCTCGTGGTGGAGCAGCTACCGGCTCGCGGTGCGGGGCCAGCTCGCGGAGCGCTCGAACGACACCGCCGCGGCCGACAGATTGCATCGCGAGGCCGAGATGGTGGCCCGACAGAACGGCAACGCTCTGGAGCTCGCGACCGTGCTCACGATCTGTGGAATCAGAGCAAGCCGGCACGGCCCTTCGACCAGGGCGATTGCACTGCTCCAGGAGGCGACCGAACTCGCGGCCTGCTCCGGCAACGCCTGGTCCGTGACGTATGTCCTGGTTCCTCTCGCCACCACTGCCGCCGGGCTGGGGGAGCACGCGCTCGCCGCGCGGTTGATCGGCGCCGCGACCTCCTATGCCGCGGAGCGGGCCGCCGTGGAGATAGCGACGAGCTCTGATGTGCGTGCCGCCGCGGCGGCCGTCCGCACCGGGCTCGGCGCCGCGGACTTCGAGCGTGCGTGCCAGCTCGGCCGGGCCGCGGCACTGGCGGACGTCGTCGGCTGGGCCGGAGAGCTGCGCCGCCGCGCCGGGGTCTGATCCGACGAGGGCCGGACGGTTACCCGGAACTCTCGCGCGGAGCTCGTTGTGGGTGCGCTGTGGGTCCGCCGTGCCTGGTCTGCGCAGCCCGGAATGTCCAAAGTGGTGGTGGCCGTGCGCGACCTGGCTCGCGGCCCAACAGAGACCGCGCGGCGCAGGTCAGGAGAGGACAAGCACTATGTCGGAGAGCGTCCTGGACGCCCTGTGTTCTGCCATCAACTCACACGATCCCGGGCGGGTTGCCGGGTGCTTCACGACGGGTTTCGTCTCGGAGCGACCGTTGCGACCGCACGAGGGCTTTGTCGGAAGCTCCCAGGTCCAGGAGAACTGGGCCCAGATCTTCGCGAGGCTGCCCGACCTGCAGGCCCAGGTCCTGCGCCGTGCTGAGGACGGCGTGGAGATCTGGTCGGAGTGGGAGATGCGCGGCACCCGGCCGGATGGGCGAACGGCGCTGCTTCGTGGTCCGGTCATCGTAACCACGGCCGGTGACCGGATCGACTGGGCGCGGTTCTACCTGGACCCCGTGAGCCACGACGGCGAGACCATGATCACCGTGTCCGGGATCGTCGCCGCGCCGGCTGCGCGGGTGTTCGCGCTGCTCGCAGAGCCCCCTAGGCACCACGAGATCGACGCGAGCGGGACGATCCAGCATGCGACGACCACCGGGCCTCTGAAGGCGGTCGGCGACCGGTTCACGATGGCCATGCACAACGACATGTTCGGCAACTACGTCACCGAGAACCGCGTGGTGGTGTTCGAGGCGGACCGGGCCATCGGGTGGGCTCCCGGTGCTCCAGGCGAGGGGCCGCTCGGTCAGCGCTTCGTCTGGCGCCTCACACCCGTCGATGCCGACCGCACCGAGGTCACCCAGACGTACGACTGGTCGGCGGTCACGCACCCTCCGGCCATGTCCCATCTGCCGGTCCGGTCTGCCGAAGAGCTGGCCAAGTCGATCCGGCTGCTGGACGAGGCACTGGCCTGATCACCGGGCCCACGAGCCATAGCGGCAACGGCCCAGCCCACCCACCTGACAAGGAGAAACATCATGGCACGCACCCTTGACGACACCTTCGCCGCGTTCGACGCGCAGGATGCCGAGGGCGTCCTCGCCGGGCTTAGCAACGACATCGTCCTCACCTTCGGCAACGCACCGGCAGCTACGGGGTACGACGCGGTTCGCGCAGCCTGCACGCAGCTCTGGTCGACGATCGGTGGTGTCCGGCACCGCGTGCAGGACCTGTGGAACCCGGAACCCGACGTGACTGTCGCGTATATCGAGGTCGACTACACGCGGCTCGACGGAACCATCGTGACGGTTCCGTGCGTGGACATCCTGCGCTGGAAGGGCGATGTGGTCGCCGACTGGCGGATCGTCATCGACACCACACCCGTTTTCGCCCCGGCCGAGGTGGCGACGGCCTAGCCCTTTGTACCTGCGCTTCAGCTCTGGTCGTGGTCGACGCCGACACCGGGTTGGCCCGGGAACGGCGGTACGCCGAACGGATGAGCACCGACTGCCGCGATGCGCTCGTATCCATCCTCGACGCCGTGCGCACGATCGCCGGTGGTCACCTCTACCACTACGGAGAAGCCTGATGCCCGACCCCACGACCTCGCTGTTCGAACGTCTCGTCCAGGCTTCCCCGCCCGGCAGGACGCCCGCGCTGCTCGACACCGCGTGCGTGATCGGTGGTGGAGTCGCGGGGCTTCTGGCGGCTCGGGTGCTCTCCGAGTATGCGCGCCAGGTCATCCTCATCGAGCCGGACGACCTCTTCGCGGAGGCCGGATCACGTCCGGGCGTGCCCCAGGGCCGGCAGGTGCACACGCTGCTCCCTGCGGGCCAGCAGTGGGTGGAGCGGTGGATTCCTGGGGTGACGAAGGAAGCGCAGGATCGGGGCGCGTCGTTCGTGCCCGACGAGGGAGCCACCACCATCAACGGTGTGCCGCAGGCGCCGGACGGCGAGGGCCGCCGCCTACTCGCCATCGGGCGCCCGCTGCTGGAGTCCCTGATCCGGGACCGGGTCACGTCCCGGTCCAACGTGACCGTCCTTCGCGGGCGGGCGACCGGCCTGCGATATCACGGCGATGCCGTCAGCGGCGTCCGCTACGTCGCGGACCAGGCTGCAGGCGGCGCACGCGAGCTGGACGCGGACTTCGTCGTCGATGCCATGGGCCGCTCGAGCAGGTTGTCGAGCTGGCTCAAGGAGAGCGGCTACGACCAGCCGAAGCTCGAGCGGCTGGAAACGTCCATCAACTACGCGACAGCTCTCTTCGAGCGCCCGGTCGCGCTCGACGATCTGACGTCTCACGGAGGGCTGGCGCTCTTCACGCCGGGGTATCCGTCGGGCGGGGTGTCTGTCGCGGCGGCGCAGCCGATCGAGGGGATGCGGTGGATCGTCCTGCTGATGGGATACGGCGACAGCCGTCCCGGCCGGACGATCGCCGAGTTCCGCGCGGCCTGCGCCGTGCTGCCCCCGGTCTTCGCCAGGGCCACCACCGGCGCCGCCCTCGGCGAGGTCGAGTCCTACCACCAGGCCGACAGCCGACGGCGCCACTTCGCCGAAGCCGGTCGCTTCCCCGCGCGTCTGGTCAGCGTGGGGGACGCGGTGGCCTCGTTCAACCCGATCTACGGCCAGGGCATGACCTCCGCAGCACTCCACGCCTCGTGTCTGGCCGCCTACCTGGGCGGTCGCCCGGATCTCGACGCGGCCGCCCAGGAGTTCTTCCGCCTGCAGGACGTGGTCGTGGACGCGGCCTGGACCGTATCGGCCGGGGGCGACGCCGCTCGCCTCGACGCGCAGAACGGTACGGACCCGGGCCAGGACGTACGACAGCAGAGGTGGGCCATGGAACAGCTCACGGCGGCCACCCTCGTGGACGGGACCGTCACGCGGGCGTTCAACGACGTCTCGTACATGCTGCGCCACCCCTCGACGCTGGCCGACTCCCAGCTCATGGCACGGGCTGTCGCCGCGAACCGAACAGTGGCCGACGTCCGCTGACTGACCTGCCTGGAAGACCACCGGCCGACCTGGCCGCGGAAACATCGAAAGGAAACAGACCCGTGAGAATCCTGTTCTCCGCCGTGCCCGCCCTCGGGCACGTCCTACCGTTCGCCGCCCTGGCCCGCGCCGCACGTGCCCAGGGCCACGAGGTCGCGCTGCTGACGAACGGCGGCCTGGCCGACCCGATCGCCCAGGAGCTGCCAGGCGTCCACCACCTTCCCGCAGGACCCAGCGGGCCGGAGTTCGTCGCCGACGTCGAACGCCGCACCGGTCGCAACCCTCTGGCCGGCGAGATATCGGTCGATCTGGAGGCATACATGTTCGGTGACGTGCGCGTCGAGCTTGCCATCGAGGAGTCTCTCGACACTGCCCGGGCCTGGGGCCCGGACGTCATTATCGCGGACGACTTCGACGGCGTCGGACCACTGGTCGCGACCGCGATCGGGGTCCCGTGGTGCCAGCACGGCGTCAGCGTGGGGCTGCTCCCGCAGCAGGCGGCGGCCATGGAGTCCGCCACCGCCCGACACTATGCCGACCGCGGACTCGTCCGGGAGCCCGCACTGGTCTACCTCGACCGATGCCCCGAAACGCTGCAAGGCCCGGACCCTGCCGTGCGTGCCTCGCGCCTGGCGCTACGCCCCGAGCCGCACACGCGTCCCGGCGTCGAGTCGCCCGCGCGACCACGCGACGGGCGCCCGCGCGTCCTGGTGACCTTCGGCACGGTCTTCAACCACCCGGACCTGCTGCGTGGTGCCCTCGCTCAGCTCGACAGGGAGGCGCTTGACGTCGTCGCGACGGTCGGGGGAGGCGCTGCGGTCCCCGATGACGACGGGGTGCGGTACGTAGGGTTCGAGCCCTTGGGATCACTGCTCCGGGACACAGATGTCGTCCTCTCCGTCGGCGGCGCCGGAACAGTACTGGCTGCCCTCGCCCGCGGCATCCCCATGGTCCTGGTGCCCCAAGGCGCAGACCAGCCGAGCAACGCCGAACGGGCCGGGCGCGCCGGCGCGGCGATGGTGCTCACATCGTTCGCGGACGTCGGCGCCGGCATCGCGGAGGTGCTCGCTGACCCCAGCTACCGGCAGAACGCACAGGCCATAGAGAAGGAGATCGCGAGCATGCCCTCGGCGGACGACGTGCTCGTGAGCCTCAGCGCTCGGATCCAGTAGCAGCACAGGTTCCTTGAGGCGGGCGGATTGATGAACGACCACCCACTGCGCTTTGATCTCGCGCACTGGAACGCGTACAACGCCATCCAGGGCACCCGGCCCGTGCGACCGCTGTGCCGACGCGCCCTGGCGCTGGCCGGGCCAGGAGACGGCCGGACCGCCGTCGACCTCGGTGCCGGGGCCGGCATCGAGGTCGCGGCGATGCTGACGGCGGGCTGGCACGTCACGGCGATCGAGCCCGCCGCCGACTCCGCCCTGACCGCCGTGCCCGACGCCGATCGACCCGCCCTGGTCCACCGTCCCTCCTTTGTGCAGGATGCCTTGCCGCTACCGGACGCGGAACTGATTCATGCCTCGTACACCCTGCCGTTCGTCCCCGCGGCGGACTTCGACCGGGTCTGGACGGCAGTGCGCGACGCGCTCGTCCCTGGCGGCTACCTCGCTGTCACACTGTTCGGCCCGAACGATGCGTGGGCCGCCGACCCGTCGATCGCCCCGGGACGCCTCACGTTCCACAGCCGCGCCGACGTCGAGCGCCTGCTGGAGGGGCTCGACGTCGTCGACCTGGCGGAGAAGGACCGCGAGGACCGGACCACGCGCGGCACGAAACACTGGCACGTGTTCGAGGCGATAGCCCGCCGCACCACCTGACGCACACGAGATAACAGGGTTCACTGCCGTGCCACGGGCCACGGCGCCGATGCCCACCAGAAGGCGTCGACCCGGAAGGCGTCGACGGGCCTGTTCGTGGGTCTGCTCGACGAATCGGGCGTCCCCGCCGAGCGCTGTCGCGATGGCCGTGGCCTGTGCGCGTAGGGGTGGAAGATTCGGGGCTGTTGCGTGTGTCGTACCGCCAGAGGTGAGTGTTGTCCACCAGGGCCGCCGCCACGGCGGTTGTGATGTCGGCCGGATCGGGATTGGCAGCGGGCCACGGCCCGTTCCAGGTCGGCGAAGAACGGGTTGTCGGTGCGGGGCTAGGGGAAACCAACATCTCCGTCGCGCGGACTCTGGAGTCACCGCCGATCGCTACCGGCTGCCGGATGGGTCGGTTCCGCCCGGTACTGGGTACGTAGCGTGCGTGGTTCTCCGCATCGTCGTTTCTGCGGCGGCGTGCGGGATCAAGCAGCGGTCGTCCGATGCCGTAACAAAGGTGCTGCGTCGTCGAGGGCGGTCTGGATGCGGCTGTAGACGCGTGGGTTGAGGAGGGTGGTGCCGTCGAAGTCGCCGGAGGAGGCGTAGATGGCGACGGGCAGAGTCAGGGCCTGGAAGAACGCGAAGAGCGGCCGTAGCGCGTGGTCGAGGGCGAGCGCGTGGTGGTCGCCGCCGCCGGTCGCGAGCAGGAGCACCGGCTTGTTGGCGAGGGCGTACTGCTCGACCAGGTCGAAGAAGTGCTTGAACAGCCCGGTGTAGGAGCCGCGGAAGACCGGGGTCGCGGCGATGAGCAGGTCGGCCTCCTCGGCGGCGCGGAGCTCGTCGTCGACCTCGGGGGTGACGCTCTCGCGGTCGACGGCGCCGGTGAAGCCGGCGCCGAGGCGGTAGACATCGACGCGGCGCGCCTCGAGGAGCATCATCCGCTCCAGCGTGCGGACGGCGACGTCGGCCAGGGCCATGGTCTTGGACCGCTCGCTGGGGCTTCCGTTGACGACGACCACACGGAGCGGCGCGGGCTCAGACATCGCCGAGCTCCTCGTCGTCGGATGCCAGGTCGCCAAGTTCCTTGTGGACGGCTGGGGCGACCTCGGTGCCGAGGCGTTCGACGGCGGCCAGGAGCTCGCGCTGCGGCATGCTGCCCGCGCCCATCTGGATGATGATGCGGGTCAGGCCGTACAGCTCGCGGAAGCGGAGGATCTTGTCGGTGACCTCCTCCGGGTCGCCGACGATGTAGCTGCCGGCGGGGGAGGATCCGGCCTCGAAGGCGTCGCGTGGCAGCAGCATCCCGCGGCCGCGCTGGTGGTTGTGCTCCATCATGAACCTGGCGAAGTAGGGGTACATGGTGTCGCGCGCCTGTTGCGCGCTGCTGCCCACGTGACCGCCGACGCTGATGCTCACGGGCAGGGCCGACGGGTCGTGCCCGGCCTGCTCGGCTGCCGCGCGGTAGAGCTCGATCGACTCGCGGTGCAGGTCCATCGGGCCGAACAGGATGGCGAGCGCGAGCGGCAGGCCGAGCGCGCCCGTGCTCACCGCCGACGCGGGCGAGCCGCCGACGCCGACCCAGATCGGGATGGTGTCCCCGTACGCCCGAGGAGCGACGTCCGCGTTCACGAGGGGAGGGCGGAGTCTTCCGGTCCAGGTGATCGGGTTCCTCTCCCGGATGCGGAGCAGCAGGTCGAGCTTCTCGCGGAAGAGCTCGGAGTAGTCCGCGAGGTCGTACCCGAACAGCGGGAACGACTCGGTGTAGGAACCCCGGCCCGCGATGATCTCCGCACGCCCCGCGGAGAGGAGGTCGATGGTGGCGAACTGCTCCCAGACGCGCACCGGATCCTCCGAGCCCAGCACGGTGACGGCGCTGGCGAGCCTGATCTGCTGCGTCGCCTCGGCCGCTGCCGCCAGCAGGATGGTCGGCGCGGAGCCGACGAAGTCCGTGCGGTGGTGCTCGCCCATGCCGAAGACGTCCAGGCCGACCTCGTCGGCGACCCGCGCCAGCTCGATCGTCTCCCGGACGCGCTGATGCGGGGTGCGGGTGGTGCCGCTGACCGGGTCCTGGGTGACCTCGCCGAAGGTCATGATGCCGATCTCGAATGCCATCGCTACGTCCTCTCGGTGGTGCCACGAACTGTGGCCGCACTCGCAACAACCTTCCTGCGCAAGCAACTATTCCGTCCGGCGAGCCCTGCGTGGACTAGGTTTTGTCCATGGCAACCGAACGGCTCACCGAGCTTGAGGACGAGGCGTGGCGTGGCTTCCTGATCGCCCACGAGCGCATCTGGCGCGAGATCGAGGCCGACCTGGCGCCGCTCGGCGTCAGCATGGCCGAGTACAGCGTGCTCGGGCTGCTGGGGGAGGCCGGACGGGGCGGGATGCGGCTGACCGAGCTGGCCGAGCTGCGGATGATGTCGACCGGGGGGTTCTCCCGGCTCGCGGACCGGCTGGAGCGCCGCGGTCTGGTCGAGCGCCGCCGTGTGCCCACCGACGGTCGCGGGTACGAGATAGCGCTCACGCGAGCGGGGCGCTCGCTGCTGCGCGCGGCGTGGAAGCGGCAGCACGCCGACATCCAGCGCCTCTTTCTCGGCAGGCTGGACGACGAACAGCTCAGAGCTCTGGCCGGCGTCTGGGCGAGCCTCGCCGATCAGGAGGCTGGCTAGCGGCCGCCGACCGGCCGCGCTGCGCGGTCAGACACTCCCGTTGCCGGGGGTTCGGTGAAGCCGGGCGACGAGAAGACCGAGCACGGCGGTGACGCTGGCCGCGGCGATCAGCATCGAGTGCAGGGCCGCGGTGTAGGCCGCGGCGTGCCCGGGTGTGCCCGCGGCGACCTGGGCCGCGGTCTCGGCGGGCAGGGAGAGCTGCAGCAGTGCGGTGATACCGACCCCGTAGAGGCCGACGGCGACCGCAGCGCCTCCCGAGCGGATGAAGTTGAGCAGGCCGACCGCCGCGCCGCTCATGCCCTCGGGCACCGACGCGATCGCTTCCGCGTCGACGAGCCCGATCGGGAGCCCGTAGCCGATGCCGGCGAGGATCATGGGCCCGATCACCCAGCCGAGCGCGTTCCCGGGATACAGGAGCAGCAGTCCAAGGTCGCCGAGGGCAAGCGCCGCGAAGGAGCAGTAGATGAGCGCCATCGGGGTGATCCGGCGCGCCCGAAGCACCAGACGGCCCGCGATCATCGGTGCGACGAGCACCGGAATCGTCATCGGCAACATGAGGAGAGCCGCCTCGGCGGCGGTCATGCCGAACATGGCGGACAACGCCACCGGCAGGTAGCTCAGCAGCGTGACGTAGCCCACGGCCGGTGCCAGCGGCGCGAGCGAGAGCGCGAGGAACCGGCGGTTACCAACCACGGAGAAGGCGGGTCCCCGGTGTTCGCGGCGCGGCAGGCGCGGCTGTTCGCGTCGCGTCAGGTCAGCTTTGGGGAACAGCGGAATCGCAGCGACGGCGCCGAGCGCGACGAGGGCGAGGACGGCGTACACGCCACGCCACCCCGTGCCGAGGACGAGAATCCCCGCCACGCTCGGGCCGAGGGCGAAGCCGAGGCCGACCGTCGAGCCCAGCAGCGCGAAGACACGCGTGCGTCCCGGCCCGCTCGGAAAGACCGCCGACAGCATCACCGCCCCGCCGGCGATGACGGCCGCGCCGCCGGCGCCGGCCAGGAACCGCGCGGCATTCAGGACCAGCAGGGTCGGCGCGAGGCTGCCCAGCGCGCACGACACGAGCGTGACCACCAGACCGACGGTGAACGTCAGGCGATAACCGAGTCGATCGGCGGACAGGCCCGCGAGCAGCATGAAGATGGCGAGCGCGACGTTGAAGGCGTTGATCACCCACTGCAGGCCCACCGGGTCGGCGCCGAGGTCGTCGGCGATGCGTGGCAGCGCGAGCGCGGATCCGGTGGCGCCGACGGGCACCACGAAGACGGCTGTCAGGACGACCGGCACAACCCGGTGCGAGCGCGCGCGGTCCATGGTCACGTGCGCCGGGTGCCTGCGGGTGACCCGCATCGCCCGTGCGTCACCTCGCGCGCCCGCCGTCCGGCACGTCGTCGTACTCGCTCGTTCGGACCACGGCATAGGCGGACCCCGGGACGAGCTCCTGCGGTTCGAAGCCGTAGGCGCCGTCGAGCGCCGATGGCACGAGCAGCAGCTCGAGGGAGAGCTGGTCCACGATGCGCAGGTAGAGGCCGCCTGCGACGTCGGGCGGATCCGTCGTCGCGGTGGCTCCCCAGGACCGTGCGGTAGCGAGGTCTCGCAGCAGCGCCCCACGATCCCGGTACCCGAGGGCGACGTTCATGATCCCCTGGTCACTGAGTAGCGAGCCGGCGGGTGCCGGCCGCGGAACGGGCGTCTCGTACTGGACCACCTCGAGGAGGACGTCGCCGGCTTGGAGCACGGCGGAGGTCCGGCGTGCCCCGGCCAGCCCCCACAGGGCCTCGTGTTCGGGCAGGTGGATCGGTGCCGTCTCGCGCCAGCCGAAGGCGTCCGTCAGGTACGTGCGTGCGGCCTGGAGGTCGGTGACGGACACGGTGACGTACGCCACCGCCGGACGGGGCGCGCGGACCGGGTCGACGTCGGGTGAGGGCGCCTCCTCCATGAGCTCGACGACGACGTCGGCCCCCGGTTCGCGGAAGCAGACGCGGCGCAGCCCGTTCACCACGACCGGGTCGGTGAGGGTGGGCAGACCGGCGCGTCGCAGGCGGCGCAGGGTGAGGTCCAGATCGGGGACGGTGACGCCGAGCCGGGTCCAGCCGAGGTCGGCCGGACTCCAGTCGGTGGGCCGCGGCCGCTGGTGCGGGCTTGTGTGGTGGAAGAGCTCGATCTGGACGAAGCCCTGCCGCCCGACGAGCCACCACATCATGCAGTAGGTGTCGTCGCCGGTCGGCAGGCCCTGCACTCGCGCAGCGTGCTGTCCCCAGCGGGGCCGGCCGCCGCCGTTCTCGAAGCCCAGCACCTCGGCATAGGTCCGGATGGTGCGTGGTAGGTCGGTCGTGCACATCGCGATCTGGGCAATGCCAGCCATTCTGGGTCCGCCTGTCGTCGGGTCGATCGGTCGTTCGCGACCCGCGCGGCATTGCCGCGTGCCGCGCGGGCCGTAGTCAGTCGGTCTGGATCCACCAGTGCAGGATCCGGCGCTTGAACTCCTCGGCCACCCACAGCAGCAGCAGTGCGCAGATGGACAGGACGATGATCACGGCGAACGTCATGTTGCTGTCGGCGGCGTTGGTTGCCGTGGTGATCAGCAGCCCCATGCCGGTCGAGCCGGTCAGGATCTCTCCGGTGACGACCGAGACGATGGCGAAGCTGACGCCGACGGGCAGGCTGGACAGGGTCCAGGCCAGCGCGTAGGGGAAGCGGACGCGCCACATGATGTCCCAGCCGGACGCGCCGAGGAGCTGGGCGTTCTGCCGGACGTGGGTCTCGACGGTCCGGGCGCCCTCGTAGGCGTTGAACAGGGCCACGAAGAACACGACCATGAACGCGATGGCTATCGAGCTGACCATTCCGGTGCCGAAGAGCACGACGACGATCGGGATCAGGGCGACCCTGGGCACGGCGTTCAGCGCGACGACGAAGGGCCGGAACACGGCGCCCACGAACTGGAAGCTGCCCAGCACGAGGCCCAGCAGTCCTCCGCACACCATGGCCGCGGCCAGTCCGAGGATCGAGGCCAGGAACGTCGGCCCGAGGAACTGCCAGACCGACGGCACCCCGTCGCGACCGGTCAGCAGGTCGACCAGGTCGCCGAAGACCTGTTCCGGTGAGCCGATGAAGTAGGGGTCCAGGAACCTCCACCTCGACAGCCCGCCGATCTGCGGGATGTACTGCCATGCGAGCAGCGCCACGAGGGCCACCAGGACCTGGGCCCCGACGACGACCGCTCGCGACCTCGTGTTCACCCGCGGCCCTGTCGTCTCCGTGCCGCGCCCTTGGCCGGTGCCGCGCCGTGTTCGGCGCGAGGCCGGTTCCGTCGACACGTTCGCCGCCATCACACCGCTCCTTCGCTTCGGGCGCCCGCGGGGTTCGTGTTCGCCTGAGCACTGATCTGCAGGCGCAGGTCGCGCCACAGCCGGCTGTACAGGGTGAGGAACTCGTTGCTCTCCCGGAGCGTGGTCATGTCCCGCTCGCGGCCGAACGGCACGTCGTGCGCGCTGAACACCGTGGTGGGCCGGGGCCCCATGATGTAGACGCGGTTGCACATGCTGGCGGCCTCGGCGAGGTCGTGGGTCACCAGGACCGTGGTGATCCCGAATTCCCGGACGATCTTGAACACGTCCTGGTGGATCGCGACCCTGCTCGGCTCGTCGATCGCCGAGAACGGCTCGTCCAGGAGGAGGACCTGCGGGAAGGCCGCGACACTGGTGAGCACGGCCACGCGGCGGCGCATCCCGCCCGAGAGCTGGTAGGGGTAGGCGCGTTCGAAGCCGTCGAGATGGACCATCGCGATCAGCTCGCGGATCCGCTGGTCGACCGCTGCCCGGGACAGCGCTCGGCCGCGCCGTCGCGACTGCTTCCGGCTGAGGGAGTAGTGCAGTCGCACGTTCTGCTCCACGGTCAGCCAGGGCAGCACGGTGTCCTTCTGGAAGACCATGCTCAGCAGGTGCCGGCCGGAGTCGTCCGGGACCACGCGCACGTCGCCGGTCTGTGCCTGGCGGAGCCCCGCGATGAGGCTCAGCACGGTGCTCTTGCCGCACCCGCTGGGCCCGACGATGCCGATGCTCTCTCCGGGGCGGACGCTGAGATCGAGGTCTTTGATGGCCTCGACGCCTCCGGGGTACCGGTAGCCGACGCCCCGGAACTCGATCGCGGCGCCCGCGGCGCGTGGTGTGTCGTGTGTGTCGGCGGCGTCGTCCTGGTGGAGTGTTGCCGCTGACTGCGAGATGTGGGTCATGGTCGTCCGATCGCCGACTTGAGGTAGGACATGTCGACCGTGTTCGAGTAGTCGAACCGGCTCGGATCGGTGCCGAGGAAGTCCAGGCCGCCGTCCTGGAAGAACCCGACGGTGCTCGACCAGGTGTCCTCGGAGACGAAGCCGTCGTCCGGGCTGAGGAACTGCCGGAACTGTTCCAGCGACGTCGAGATCACCTCGACCGAGCCGGCGGCGGCCCAGCCGGGGTCGGAGTCGACGAGAGTCTGGGCGATCTCGCGCGTGTCCGCGGCCATGAAGTCCTCGAGCGCGGCGTCGTAGGCCCGCAGGAGACGCTCCACGGCGGGCCGGTTGCGTTCGAGCGTCTCCGGGAGGCCGCCGACGACGTCCTCCACCCCGGGGCTGGGCCACGCGGGCGGCAGCGTCGACTCGTCGCCCGGGTCCAGGACGACCCGCAGCGTGCCGTCGTCAACCGCCTTCTGGTAGTAGGCGATGTTCCCGACCGCGCAGTCGGTACGGCCCGCCACGACGTTGGCCAGGACGGCGGGCACGGTGGTGAGCTGTGTGAGCTCCCACCGGACGCCGTAGACCCGCTCCAACTGTCTCGTGTAGGCGTGCATCACCGTGCCAGCCGGTGCGGTGGTGACGGTGGTGCAGTCGGCCGGTGTCTGAACCGCCTCGTTCGAGGCCACGACGTAGCCGCTCGCGCCCGCGTCGATGCCGTAGATGGTGTGCACGGGTTTGCCGGAGTTGATGATCCCGAACAGGCCGCCCTGCGCCCCGCCCCAGTAGAGGTCGGTCTGTCCGGCGACGAGCTGGGAGGTGTGGGCGGCCTCGCCCACGACCAGGTCGAGCTCCAGGCCCGCGTCGTCGAAGTAGCCCTCGGCCTCGGCCCAGTACAGCGGTGCCGCGGACGCCTGGAGGTTGCGGACGCCGACACTCAGCGACAGCGCGCCGTCCGGGGACGGGTCGGTCGCGGCCTGTGGGCCGCACCCGGTCAGCATCGCCGCCGCCAGGGCGACCGCCGCCACGCCGGCCGCGGACCGGGCCAGGGCCGGTCTCGGCGGTGTCCTGCGTCTGGTCGCGGCCGGCCGCCGGGGCGGGCCGCTGGTGTGGTCAACCATCCCACCAAGCTCCTTTGCTCAGTTCTTCCGGCGGGTCGCCGGATCGTTCATGTGGTTCGTCGGGAGCACCCGGGCGCCGCGGACGGCGGGGGAGAGCTCCCAGGTGCTTCAGTTCACGTTTCGTCCCGCGGTCAGGCCGCCCTCCACCGGGATGAGCGCGCCGGTAAGGAACGACGACTCGTCGGACAGCAGCCATCGAGCCGCCTGCGCGATCTCCACCGGCTCGCCCGGACGGCCCAGCAGGTGGAGGCCGGCCGCCCGCTCGAGGTAGGCGGCCGACTCCGTCGACCCGAAGACGGCCTCGGCCATCGGCGTACGGATCGATCCGGGAAGCAGGGCGTTGACCCGGATGCCGGCGGGCCCGCCCTCGACCGCCGCGGCGCGGGTCAGCCCGCACACGGCGTGCTTCGAGGCGATGTACTCGGCCCTGTTCGGCAGCGCCATCACGCCGAGCGCGGACGAGGTGTTGACGATGGAGCCCCCGGCCGTCATCACGCGGAGCTGGTGCTTCAGGCAGTGGAAGGTTCCCAGCACGTTGATGCGCATCACCCGGACGAACTCGTCCGAGGTCAGGTCGACCAGCGCCGCACCGTGCTGCGACACACCCGCGTTGTTGAACGCGCCGTCCAGCCGTCCGAAGTGCTCGACGGTCCCCTCGACGAGTGCACGGACCGCTGCCTCGTCGGTGAGGTCGGCCGGGACGAAGAGCGCCTCGCGCCCGCCGGCCGACAGCTCGGCGGCGAACGCGTTCCCGCCCGTCTCGACTACGTCCGTCACGACCACGTGCGCCCCCGCCTCGGCCAGCAGGCGCGCGGTCGCGCTGCCGATCCCGCCGAGCCCGCCGGTCACGACGAACACCTTCGCCTCGGTCGTGCTCATGACGTCCTCGCCTTCTCGTGTGCCGTCCGGAACGCGCGTGCGCGGTCCACGTACCAGTCGACGGCCTCCGGGTCGGCCAGGGCGCCGCGGTCGAGGGTGGCCGGGTCTCCACCGGCGAAGAGGCGTTTGACCGGCACCTCCACCTTCTTGCCCGTGTGGGTCACCGGAATGGCGGGCGCGGCGACGATCTCGTCCGGCACGTGGCGCGGTGAGGCGTGCGTGCGGATGGCCGTCGTGATCCGCGCGCGCAGCGCGTCGTCGAGCACGTGCTCGTCGTCGAGCTCGACGAACAGGGGCAGCCAGTACCCGCCGTCGGGCAGGTCTACGCCGATCACGAGACTGTCGCGCACGCCGGGCACGCGCTGCACGGCGTCGTAGATCTCCGAGGAGCCGAGCCGCACGCCGTGCCGGTTGAGGGTCGCGTCGGAGCGCCCCAGGATCTCGCAGGTGCCGTCGGTGCCCAGCGTGATCCAGTCCCCGTGCGTCCAGACGCCGGGGTAGGCCTCGAAGTACGCGGCGCGGTAGCGGTCTCCGTCCGGATCGTTCCAGAAGGACACCGGCATCGCCGGCATCGGGCGGGTGATGACGAGCTCGCCGACCGCGTCGCGTACGGGACTCCCGCTCTGGTCGAACACGTCCAGCGCGACGCCGAGGAACGCGCCCTGCATGCGGCCCAGGTAGACCGGCTCCAGGGGGTTGCCGCCGACGAACGCCGAGCAGACGTCGGTGCCGCCGCTGGTGTCGGCCAGCCGTACCTGGGGGCCGACCTGGTCGTGCAGCCACAGGGACGTGGCGTCGGCCAGCGTCGAGCCCGTGGACATCACGACCCGCAGCGTGGACAGGTCGTGCTCCTCGCCCGGGCGGCGGCCGGACTCCTGGACCTTGCGGAGATACGCGGCGCTCGTGCCGAACATCGTCGCCCCAGCGTCGGCGACGAGCTCGAACTGCTGGTCGACCCGGGGGAAGGTGGGCGAGCCCGTGTACGTCACGACGGATGCCCCGGTCATGAGGCCGGCCAGGAGCGTGTTCCACACCATCCACGAGGTGCTGGCCGCGACGTAGTAGCGGTCGTCGGGCGTCAGCTCGAAGTGCAGGCCCCACGCCTTGACGGCCTCCAGCGCCATGCCGCCGTGCCCATGCACGATGCCCTTGGGGGAGCCGGTGGTCCCCGAGGTGAACAGTACCCACAGCGGGTGGTCGAACGGCAGGCGCTCGAAGTGGGCCGGCGCGGGTTCGGCGACGAGGTCCGCGAACGGTGTACGCGTCGGGTCCTCGCCGACCTCGACGACGTGCTCCAGCGAGGGCAGGCGGGCGACGAGCTCGTCCAGGTGGTCGCGACGGTCGAACCACCTACCGCCGTACCAGTAGCCGAGGGACCCGATGAGCACCTTCGGGTCGAGCTGGCCGAGCCGCGCGAGGGCGGCCGGCGCCGACAGGTCGGGCGAGCAGACGCTCCAGGTCGCGCCGACGCTCGCGGTCGCCAGGAGCGAGACGATCGCCTCGGGCGCGTTCGGCAGCACCGCCGCGACGCGGTCGCCGCGGCCGACGCCGAGCCGGCGGAGGTACCCCGCCGCGGCGGCGACCTGCTCGTCGAGCTCGTGCCACGACAGCTCGCGCCGGTGGCCGCGCTCGTCGAGGTCGACGACGGCCGTGCGCGAGGCGCCCTCGCCGAGCGCGTGGCGCAGGATGTTCTCGGCGTAGTTGACCCGCGCCTGCGGGTACCACCTCGCCCCAGGCATCCACTTGTCGGCCAGCACTGGTCCGCTCCAGTCGCCGACCAGGTCGAACCAGCGGCGAACCGTGTCCCAGAACCCGGCGAGGTCGTCGGTCGACCACGCCAGCGCCGACCGGTAGTCTGGCAGTTCGATGCCGCGCGCCCGCGCCGACGCGGCCAGGAACCGGCCCATGGGGCCGTCCGCCGCGTCGGCTCCCGGCTCCCACAGGACCGTCTCGCCGTGGACCGCGATGCCGCTCATCGGGCGACGAACCTGTTCGTCATCGTGCCGATCCCGTCGATCGCGCTGGTGAGTGCGTCGCCGGGCCGCAGGAAGATGCCGCGGGGCTGGCCCACGCCCGCCGGCGTGCCCGTGAAGATCACGTCGCCCGGGTGCAGCGTCACGACCTGCGAGAGGTCGGAGACGATGCGGTCGACCGGGAAGATGAGGTCGGCAGTAGTGCCGTCCTGGAGCGTGAGGCTCTTCGCCACTCCCGCGCCCGGCCCTTCCAGGACGGCCGTGATCCGTAGGGCGCCGGGGTCGCCCAGCTCGTCGCCCGTCACCACGGCGGGGCCGAACGGCGCGAAGTTGGGGAAGGACTTGCCGAGGCTGAACTGCGGCACGGGGCCGCGGAGTTGGACGGCCCGCTCGCTGTAGTCCTGCCCGACGGCGTAGCCCGCGACCGCCGCTGCCGCCGTCTCGACGTCGGCCCGGTGCGTCTCGCGGCCGATGACGACGACGAGCTCGGTCTCGTAGTCCACGCTGTCGCTGGGCAGCTCGACGGTTACGTTCGGGCCGGCCAGGGCGGAGGCGAACTTCGTGAACACGACGAGGTTCTCGGGGTGGGCGAGGTTCGCCTCGTCGGCGTGGTCGCGGTAGTTGAGCCCGATCGCGAAGATCTGCCGGGGGTCTGGGACGGGTGCGCCGAGGTCCGCGGGGTCGAAGGTCGTGCCGCCGCTCAGGTCGGCGTCCTCGGCCCAGGCCATGAAGGCATCCCACTGCTCGAACACCTCCCGCGGCGAGGGGCCGAAGCGTCCGCCGCTCGCGATGGCGATGTCGACGGCGGTCGTGCCGTCGGGGCCGTCCGTGATCAGCGTGGCTCGCCGGGCGAGGTTCGCGATGCGCATGGCGGTTCAGGCCTCCGATCCGGTTGGCACGGGGACGCCGTCGGCGAGCGACGGGTCCGACTGGATCCGGGCGGGCCAGGGGTCGTCGAACGTCAGCACCGGCCGGGGCCGTTCGGGGGCGAGCTCACCGTTGCGGGCGCGGGCGTGCACCTCGGCGCTGGTCGCACCCGACCGGTACGCCTCGACCACGAGCTCGGGGTCGAACTGCGGTCCGATCTGGTCCTCGCTGAACTCCTGTGAGGCCCACATCCACTCCTTCGACACGGCCCAGTCGCCGAACATGTCGACCTGGATCTCCACGCCGTTCCCGTCCGGGTCCTGGTAGTACATCGACATCGTCATCCCGTGGTCCAGGCAGACCGTCGGCATGAGGCCGGCGTCCCGCAGGCGCACGTAGTTGTCGATCCACGCCTCGAACGTGTCGTACTCGAACGCGGTGTGGTGCAGCCCCGCGCTGTTCGGCTTGTCGACCGGCGGGTGCACACCCGGCAGGCGCAGCAGGGCGATCCGGTGGTTCGCCTCGTCGTTCGTGAGCCATGCGGCGTGCTCGGCGTAGTAGACCGGCTGAAGGCCCGCGACGAGCTCGTAGAACGACACCATCGCGTCCACGTCCATCGTCATGAACGTCGCGTGATGCAGCCGGGGCGGCCGGATCGGGCGCGGCCGGGGAGTCCGGAAGTACTGACTGTGGTCCGTGGTCACGGGGCCACCTCCTTGGGGTCCTCGTCGTCGAGTAGTCCGAGCCTGGCAGACGATTAGCGATGATGCAATAGATTTTCGAAAATCATGGACGTTCTCTGATACGTTGTGCCTGCTATGGACACCGATGAGGCTGATCACGGGAGGGCTGAGTCATGACGACGAGCGAGGTCGAGGCGGTCACCCAACTGGTGCTGCACGAACGCCAGGGCCGCGACCGCAGGTGGTGGGACCAGATGCGCGCCCAGTACTGGCCCGACGCCGAGATGCACCTGAGCTGGTTCGACGGCAGCGCCTACGACAACGTGGACGCGTCGCAGGTGATGAACGAGCACGGCAGCGTGTCCACACACCGGCTCTCGCCCGTGATCGTGCACGCCGTTCAGGACCGGGCGATCGCCGAGCTGCCGACGGTGATCGAGGCGCCGATGACGGTCGACGGCGTCGAAGCCGTCCTCAGCTCCTACCTCCGCCTCCAGTACCGGGCCGAGCGGCGCGACGGCGAGTGGCGGCTGCTCCGCCTCGACTCGATCTACGAGCGCGACCAGCTCGTCGCCGCGACGCCGGGTCAGTCCGTGCACGTCGACCCCGCCGCATTGGCGCCGTACCGGACGCCGTACCGGCTGCTGGCATGGTTCCTGGCCGGCCGCGGGTACACCGTCCTGGACGACCTGCTGGGCGACGACCGCCCGGACGAGGTCGCCGCCTTCTACGAACGCGAGCTGCGATGGCTGAACGGAGCCTGAGCCGACCAGGCACGACCAAGGATTAGCGATTATCCGATGGATTCTCGAAAATCCATCGCTCTCGCGTGAATGTCGTGATATGTTGCCACCGTGACACAGACGAAGCCGGTGACGCGGGCCGCGCAGATGCACAACGTCCTGAGGTCGGCGATCCTGCGCGGTGAGCTCGCTCCGGGGGAGCCGCTGCGGCTCGCCGCGCTGGCGGCGAGGTACGACGCGAGCCAGTCGGTCATCCGCGAGGCGCTCGGGCGGCTCGCGGAGCACAACCTGGCCGAGCTCACCCCGAACCAGGGATTCCGCGTCGTGGACATCTCCCGCTCCGACCTCGTGGCGATCACGGATCTTCGCGTCATGCTCGAAGGGGAGGCGCTGCGCCGCTCGATCGAGCACGGGGACGTGCAGTGGGAGGCCGCCGTCGTGTCCACGCACCACGTGCTCGAGCGCGCCCCGTTCTCGCAGGACGGCGAACCGGGAACCACGCAGGACTGGAGTGACGCGCACGCCGGGTTCCACATCGCCCTGGTGTCGGCATGCACGAATCACCGGATGCTGGCGCTGACGAACTCGCTGCGCGACGGCGCAGAGCTGTACCGGCAGCTGTCGGGACCCAGCGCGAAACTCACCCAGCGCGACATCGCGGGGGAGCACCGTGAGCTCATGGAGCTCGCGACGGCTCGTGACCCGCGCGCCGTCGAAGCCCTCGAACGACACATCCGCCGGACGACGGACGACCTGCTCGAAGCGGGAGTCCTGGAGCCATGACCAGGGGAGACATCGACGTCGTCCTCGCGTTCTGAGCGCGAGCACCGGTCGAGCGGATCCTGAGCACCACCTCATCCCGACAGTGCAGTCCAGGGAAGGAACAACCCATGCCCGAAGCCGTCATCGTCTCCACAGCCCGCTCCCCGATCGGGCGCGCCGGCAAAGGCTCGCTCCGCCAGATGCGCGCCGACGAGATGACCGTCCAGATGGTCCGCGCCGCGCTGGCGAAGGTCCCGCAGCTCGACCCCGCGCAGATCACCGACCTCATGCTCGGCTGCGGGCTCCCTGGTGGGGAGCAGGGGCAGAACATGGGCCGGAACGTCGCCGTCCTCCTCGGTTACGACCACCTGCCCGGGACCACGATCACGAGGTACTGCTCGTCGTCGCTGCAGACCACGCGGATGGCGTTCCACGCGATCAAGGCCGGCGAGGGCGACGCCTACATCTCCGCCGGCGTCGAGGCCATCAGCCGGTTCGACAAGGGCACGTCCGACCAGATCGAGGGGCAGGACCTGGCCAACCCGCGCTTCGGCGACGCGATCGAACGCACCGCGGATCGGGCCGCAGGGGGCGGAGGCGCGTGGCAAGACCCACGCGAGCGCGGCGAGCTGCCGGATGTCTACATCGCGATGGGGCAGACGGCCGAGAACGTCCAGCAGGTCCTCGGCATGAGCCGGCGCGAGCAAGACGAGTTCGCCGTCCGCAGCCAGAACCTCGCCGAGAAGGCGATAGCGGACGGCTTCTGGCAGCGCGACATCACCCCGCTGACACTGCCGGACGGCACCATCGTCGCGGCGGACGACAGCCCACGGCCCGGCGTGACGTACGAGGCGGTGAGCCAGCTCCAGCCGGTCTTCCGCCCCGACGGCACCGTGACCGCCGCGAACGCCTGCCCGCTCAACGACGGCGCCGCCGCGCTCGTCGTGATGAGCGATGTCAAGGCCAAGGAGCTCGGCATTACCCCGCTGGCCCGCATCGTGTCGACGTCGGTCACCGGCCTCTCGCCCGAGATCATGGGCCTGGGCCCTGTCGAGGCGATCCCCGCCGCGCTCACGAACGCCGGGCTCGCACTGGGCGACATCGACCTCTTCGAGATCAACGAGGCCTTCGCCGTGCAGGCGCTGGGCTCGGCCCAACAGCTCGGTATCGACATCGACCGCCTGAACGTCAACGGTGGTGCCATCGCACTGGGCCACCCGTTCGGTATGACCGGCGCCCGTATCACCAGCAGCCTGATCAACGCGCTCCAGCAGCACGACAAGCAGTTCGGCGTCGAGTCGATGTGCGTCGGCGGCGGCATGGGCATGGCGATGGTGATCGAAAGGCTGGCCTAGTGACAGAGCACGTCGGACGGATCCGACCACGCCGACGACGACCGGGGTTGGGCGGAGCTGTCTCCTACGAGACCGATGCGGCCACCCGAACACCAGCGGTGTCGGGTACGCGGGCGGTGTCCCAGACCCGCATCAGCTCGGTGATAGCCGCTTCCAGGATCTCTAGGGCGGTGCCGTCGCGGCTCTCGTGCGAGAGCCCCCACAGGAATCCCGTGAACACGGCGGACATGGCGTCCGGGTCGGTCGTGGGGGAGAGCTCGCCGGCCGCGACGGCGCGCCGCACGCAGGCTGTGACGTTGCGCCGCACCACGGCGCGGTGGTCGGCCAGCAGCGCGCGGACGGCCGCGTGGTCGGTGGAGCCGACGGCCGCGGCCAGCACCATCAGGCAACCCGAGGGGTGGCTGGGCTCGGTCTGCATGCGCGCGGAGGCGCGTAGCACGCGCTCGACCGCCTCCCTCGGGGGCAGTGACTCCTCGCCCACGGCGTCGGTGACGCGGCCGAAGGATCCCGCGTAGGTCTGGACGACCTCGTCGAACAGGGCTTCTTTGGAACCGAAGGCGGCGTAGAAGCTGGCTGAGGAGATGCCCAGCTCGGCGCGCAGCAGGGCGAGTCCCGTCGCGTCGTAGCCGTGCTCCCAGAACAGCCGTAGCGCTGTCTGCAGCGCGGCCTCCCGGTCGAACGCCCTCGGCCGTCCCGTGCGTGGCATCTGGCCTCCTCTCCGGACTTCTAGGCTAAGTGGTCCAGAAATTTCTCACAAGCACTTGTCACGCCCGGCCGACCTGTGTTGCACTTATGGCTCGATCGATCCATAAGTTGATCGGTCCAGGAACAGTGAGGACGGAGACATTATGAGGATGCGAGCACTCGGCGTCGGTGGAGCCGTGGCGGCGATCGTTGCGACGACGGCGCTGCTACTACCCGGCGCGCTGGCCGGCACGCTGCCCGGTGCCGGGCCGGAACAGGGCTCGCCGCCGGCGTCCGCCCAGACCGTCGCGGCGTCGGTCGCTTCGCAGGGCGAGGCTCGGCCGCAGCAGGATCGCGAGGCTCGGCCGCCGGCCGGCTACAGCTCCCACCACGCGCGGGTCAACGGGTTCCGGATGCACTACCTGCGCGGTGGGAGCGGGTCACCGATCGTGCTGCTGCACGGCTTCCCGCAGACCTGGGCCGAGTGGAGGGACCAGCTCGGCCCGCTGGCCGAGGACCACACGGTGATCGCGGTCGACCTGCGGGGAACCGGGGACTCCGGCGTCCCGAAGGACGGCTACGACACCATCCAGATGGCCAAGGACGTGCACGCGCTGCTCACCCAGCTCGGCCTGAACGACGGGATCCAGATCGTCGCGCACGACATCGGGGCCTGGGTCGCCTACCCGTACGCCGCCCTGTGGCCGTCCGAGGTGGAGCGCATGGCCCTCATGGAGGGCCCGATCCCCGACGAGTCCATCTACGGCTACCCGGCCCTGAACGCCGACGGCGGCCCGTCGATCTGGCACTACGGGTTCTTCCAGCAGGAGATCTCCGAGAGCCTCGTGGAAGGGAGCGAGCGTGAGCTCGTCGAAGGCTTCATCGGCCAGTTCCTGGGGGACGAATCGGCCTTCACCCCGGCCGACTACGAGTTCTACGCGCGGTACCTCCGGGAGCCCGGGCGCTGGGACGCGTGGCTGAAGATGTACCGGACGCTGCACGTCGACGTCCAGCAGAACGCGGAGCTGCAGGCCCGCGGGCCGCTGCCCATGCCGATCCTGGCGATCGGCGGGGAGAAGTCGCTGGGCACGTACATCGGCACGCAGCTCAAGCAGTACGCGACCGACGTCGACACGAGGGTGCTGCACGGTGCCGGCCACTGGGTGACCGAGGAGCGGCCCCACGAGCTGACCCAGATGCTGCGCACCTTCCTGCGGTGACCCCTGGTCGCGCGGGTGCCCCGCCTTCGGTCAGGGCGGGGCACCCGCGACCACCCACACCATCCGCTAGCCCATGAAATCCGCCAGCTCATGAATAGGGAGTCGCCCATGTATGACAAGGTCAACTGGCCCGACGAGTTCCACCCGCGGATCTCGGCCATCTACGGCCTGAACGACATCGACGTCAACGCGCCACCAGAGACCGTCTGGAAGCTGCTGGTCGACGCCGAGAACTGGTTCACCTACTTCCCGCCGGAGAACCAGATCAAGATCACCACCGGCACACCCTGGCTCGAGCTCGGCAGCGAGTACAGCCGGTTCACCGTCGGATTCACCATGCGCTGCGTGGTGACCGAGTTCGAACCGTTTCACCGGCTCTCCTGGCGCACATCGGTCGATGGCGACGAGACCGGCTCGACGGCCTACCACGGGTGGGTCATCACCCCGACCAGCACCGGAAGCCACGTGCTGACCGAGGAAACACAGCAGGGCGAGTTCTTCCTGGAGGAGATCGGCCGCAAACGCCCGGGCGCGGTGTACGACTACCACCAGGACTGGATCGAACGCCTCGCCACAGCGGCCGAGGCGGAAGCAGCCCGTGGCAACACGTGAGCCGCCGCCCGCCACGAGCCCGTCGTGACGGAGTGAGCACCTGAATTGCTCAACAGGCTCAGGATGCGCCCGTCAGGCGGCCATCCACCCGAGCCCCTGGCCCGTTCAGACGGCGAACAGCAGGCCCGCGCTGATCAGGACGACGACGGCCGTGGCGAGGTGGATCCCGAACGCGACGGCCTTGCTTCCGCCGTGGCGCAGGACGATCAGGGTGTCACCCAGCGGCGCAAGTGCGACGGCAAGCATGAACCAGGCCTCGGCGCGGGCGCCAGCGAACACGAGCAGCACCAATCCCACGATGCCGAAGGTGGCGTCTCGCAGGCCCTTGATCTCGAGGTAGGCCCGGTCCTGGGTCGCGGGGACGCCGTAGCCGGCGGCTGCGGGATACGGCCGGAGCAGGAACCGCACCCCGATGAAGAGGATGAACAGGTTGAGGACCACGGCCAGGGCGTACGCGACGACAGTCATCCCGCACCTCCTTGCTAGCACTGATAGATGATTTAGCAACGCTAGCAGAGCGGGAGCAGATTCCCTAGCGGCGCTAGGATCCGGGTATGACGACGGGGGCGCGCCGTGAGCGCGAGCGGGCGCAGCGCGAGGAGCTGATCGTCAGGGCCGCGCGGGAGCTGGCGGAGGCGGAGGGCTGGGAGGCGGTCACGACCCGGCGGCTCGCGGCCGAGATCGAGTACAGCCAGCCCGTCCTGTACAGCCACTTCAAGGGCAAGAGCGCCATCATGACCGCCGTCGCGGCCCAGGGCTTCGAGGAGCTGGCGAACGAGCTGTGCACCGCACGGACCGCGGCCCGGGGCGCGGTCGAGGCTCTGGCCGCGGTCGCGGCGGCCTACACGGAATTCGCCCAGCGGCGCCCGGCGCTCTACGATGCCATGTTCACCCACGCCGTCGACCTGCCGTTCGCCAGCCCCGACGCGCCGGCCGCTCTGCGCGACGGGTTCGGCGAGCTGCTCCAGGCCGTCCAACCGCTGGCTGGGACCGACGACCCCGGCCTCCTCGCCGAGACCTTCTGGGCGAGCCTGCACGGCCTGACCGTGCTCGAACGCAGCGCTCGTCTGCCCGCGCAGGCCCACGACCAGCGGCTGGCGCTGCTGATCGGCCGCCTCGCGCCCGACCATGGCCGACCTGCAACCGGGCTGCCACTGGCACCGCGGCAGCGATGACGAACCGGGGAAAACCCACCGACCTGCCCTGTCCGTCCACCGCGCACGAGTTCCATGGACCCCACGCTCCCGGGGCCCAGTCCGGACGCTGCGCGGATGTCGCAGGTCTGTCGCAGACGACGCGAAGACTATTCTGACCGCAGGCGTCCCTAGGGCGTGTTTGAGATTGGGGTCAGCGTCGGCCGATCCAGTCGAGGACCTCGTCAGCTATGGCGTTCGGGGCTGCTGGGTGGTCTTGGTGTCTTTAGCGGTCTTGGGGTAGTAGCGGTGCAGCTCGTGGCCGCCGAACGTGCCGACGTTCTTGGAGATTGAGAAGAACCAGTCGGCGTCGTCGATGTCGGGTGAACGACGATGAACGTGTTGCCGCCGCGGCCCAGGGCCTTGGACCAGGCCGATCAGGTCGCCGCGCGTGGGGTCGTGGAGGTAGGCGCCGCCCTCGGCGTCGACGTAGAACGTCACGCGCCCCAGGATGCCAGCCCTCAGGCGGCCCTCACGAGCGCCCGGGCCCAGTCGTCGATCACCGCGACGGTCACGGTGGCCTCGTAGCGGACCTGGAGCTTGTCGAACCGGGTGGCCACGGCCTGCCAGCGTTCGAGCCGGTTGAACATGCATTCCACCGCGTGCCGCTTGGCGGCGGCGTACGTGCGGATCTCGCAGGATCGTTCACCTCACGGAACGAGAAGTATCCGGCCGGACGTCCGCCCCGCCTCCAGGCGGCGGTGAGCCTCGGCGGCATCGACGAGCGGGAGGACGGCGTCGATCACCGGGCGTCCCACGTCGCCGCGTCCGGCTGCCGCGAGGAACTGCGGATAGTCGACGCCGAAGATGTCCGCAGCCCAGCCCGGACCACCACAGCCGACGACCAGCAGGCCGCGTTCGCGGATCTTCGTCGAGTCGATCACGGCCGGCTCACCGCCGAGCGTGCCGTACAGCAGCATGCGTCCCGTGCTCGGCGTCAGAACATCGAGCAGCCGTCCGGCGACTGCGCCACCGACCATGTCGAACACGACATCGACGGTGGCCCCGGCCAACTCTTCGGCCAGCCGGTCCGGCCAGTCCGGGTCGGAGTGGTCGACGACCAGCTGCGCGCCGAGGGTGCGCACCCGATCCCGACCGGCCGCCGTGCCGGCCGTGGCGATGACCCGTCCAGCGCCAAGCTCGCCGGCGCGCGGCACGAGGTAGCCGCCGATCTTGCCCGAGCCGCCCTCGACCAACACGGTCTCTCCGCCACGCAGGCCAGCCTTCCGTGTCAGGCCGAAGGCCATCGCGCCTGATGCGGCCATCGCGACAGCGTCGGTGGCGGGCAGCCCGTCGGGCACGGCTGTCACCATCCCGGCGTCCACGGCGGCGTACTCGGCGTACGAGCCCCGGCCACCGGTGATGGCCACGACGCGGCTGTCCTTGAGCGCTGGGTCGACCCCCTCGCCGACCTCCTCGATCACGCCGGCTGCCTCGGCGCCGAGCACCAGCGGGAACGGGAACGGCATCGGGATGGCGCCGGACCGCATCATCGTCTCGCCGGCGCTGACGGCGGCAGCCTCGATCCGCAGCAGCGCCTGCCCCGGCCCAGGAACCGGCACAGGAATGCGGTCCGGCACGAGGACTTCGGGCCCGCCGGTCCCGTGCATCACGACAGCGCGCATGGTTGTCACAACCGACCTCCTAAGTGAACCACCAGTTCAGTTAACCGGAAGCTACTGTATGGACCGACGGTTCAGTTGTCCAGGGAGGGATGCATGCCGGAGCCGAGGCGGGAACGCGCTGACGCCGCCCGCAACCGGGTGGCCATCCTGCGCGCGGCCGAACGACTGCTCGTCGAGAGCGGACCCGACCGCGTCTCACTGGAACAGGTCGCCCAGGCCGCAGGCGTCGGCAAGGCCACCGTCTTCCACCGGTTCGGCAGCCGCTCCGGCCTGATGCGCGCGCTGATGGAAGACCGGGTGCGCAAGCTCACCGAGGCGATCGAGGACGGGCCACCCCCGCTCGGGCCCGGGGCGCCCGCCACGGACCGGCTACTCGCGTTCCTTGACGCCGTCATCGACCTCGCCACACGCAATGTCGCGCTGATCGCGGCATACGAAGAGGCTGCTGACGAGGAACGCCAGGCAGGTGACGTCTACCAATACTGGCACCGCCATGTCAGCAGCCTGATCGCGCAGTCTCGTCCCGAGTTGGACGTCGAACTCCTCGCCCACATTCTCCTCGGCGCCCTGCACAGCGACCTCGTGGTCCATCTAGTCCGGCGCGGCGATACCGACCGGCTGACTGCCACACTCCACGAACTGGTCGGCGGCCTGCTCACCCCACGATCATCGAACGGTTCACGACACAGATGACGAGGACATCACTTCCTGACACATCGACGTCACATCCGTCGAAGGAGGGGAACAGGGCGCCGCAGGCAAGACCATCAAACCCGGGGGCTTGATATGTCCGCGCGGACACCTGGCTGACACACTTCGTGACACAGTTGCCCGCCTCCGGGCAGCCTGACACGCAACGTGACACGGTCGCAGCACCCACTGACGCCCACGGTTGCCCACCATCGCCACCTCATGGGACGCTGGGTCACACAGTCCAGGAACGGCAGAATCAAGCCGTTCTGACCGCCGACCAGGGTGGGTGGTACGGACTCGGACACGCGCCTCGCGAGCGGTCTCAGCGACTTCCCGCGGCTCAGAAGATGTTCCGCCGCAAGTCCGGCTGACGCCGACGCACAGGAGGCCGCCGACCTGGTGCACGACCAGGTCGGCGGCCTTTGTGGTCCCGTCGACCCGCCGCGGGTCGGTGAGCGAGCCGCCCGTCCGCCGTCGGCCCGGCTAGGTGAACGGCGCCGCCTCGGGCGGCCACGCGACCGGCCGGGGCGCCTCCCGTGGGGAGGGGAACGTGACCGGCAGCCGGGCCGGGAACCGCATCCACGGGCTGGTGGCCCACTCGACCTCGTCCGGGTCGCCGACGAGCGTCACCTGCAGGCGCTGCAGCAGCTCCGCCACGGCGATGCGCGCGATGACGCGCCCGAGCCGCGGCGCAGGGCACCGGTGCGCCCCCGCGCCGAAGGACAGGTAGGCGCGGTTGCCCACGGTCTCCCACGGGTCGGTGGACTGGACCAGCGGGTCGTGGTTGGCGGCGTGCACCGCGACCACGACGGCCTCCCCGCGCTCGATCAGCTTGTCGCCCATCGCGACGTCGCGCACGGCGAACCTCGGCATGAGGTTGGGGTTGGTCGTGGAGCGCCACAGCACCTCGTCGAGTGCGTCGTCGATGTGCAGCCGGCCGCCGGAGACGCGCCCGGAGAACCGCTGGTCGCTCAGGATCAGCACGAGGGTCTGGGCCACCCAGGCGAGCAGGGACTCGTTCGCCGCCAGGGTGATGGCGGTGAGCGTCTGCGCGCGCTCGCGGTCGTCGTGGAAGTTCTCGTGCCGCGCCAGCACGCCCGCGATGTCCCGGGTGCCGTGCTCCCTGCTGTGGGCGATGTGCCCGCTCACGATCTCGAACAGCTCGGCGGCCAGGGCGCGCGCGTCCGCGCCCGCCTCGAAGACGGCGCGCGTGATCTCCTGCAGCCGCTGTGCCTGCCCCGGTTCCAGCCCGTCGAGCTCCGACAGCACGAGGAACGGGACGACGGCGGCGTACTCGGCGACCAGGTCGGCGCGCCCGCGGTCCTCGAACCGGTCGATGAGCATCCCGCACAGCCGGCGGGTGATCGCCCCGGCGCGCGCCTCGTCGATCTGGTCGAGGGCGTCGTCGACGGGTGGCCGCAGGCGCGCGTGCTTGGCGCCGTCGGCGTCGGCGAGGGTGGGCTTGGGCGCGCGCGGGAGCACGAGGTGGAGCGCCGACTGCGGGCCGAGCAGGTTCTCGGAGTGCCCGCGCCAGATCGACGGGTCCTTGATGAAGGTGCGGTCGTCGCGCAGCACGCCGACGGCCTCCGAGTGCCCGAGCACCAGCCAGGCCGGCACCCCCGGCTCCAGGTCCACCGGTGCGACCGAGCCCCACCGGTCCCGCAGCCGCTCGTAGACCGCGTTCGCGTCGGCGGCCGCCGTCGTCTCCACGAGCAGGGTGCGTTCGGTCACGTCACGGAGCTTCACCAGCGGGTCCGACGACAGCGGTGTGGTCACGATTCCCCTCTCGTCGGCAACCTGTGCCCGCCCGGGTGACAAGTAGGCCCCGCTCGGCATGTTAACGGACGAGGGCTCCGGATCCGCCAACGGTCAGGTCACGATCCGGGCCGGCGCGTCCCGTGCCTTGTCGCCGTCCGGCGGGATCGGCAGGATGTGCCGTATGGCCCAGGCCACACCCCTGCTCCGACTTCTCAACGTGCTGCTGGCCCCCGGCCTGCGCACCCGTAAGGATCCCGACGCCGTCTTCGACCGCCTGCTCCGGGAGGCGCAGCGTGGGCGCGTCCAGCTCGGCGCCGACGACCTCGCCGCGCTCGACGGCCTCCGCCTGCTCCTCGGCGACCACGCGGCCAACCCCGACCTGAGCGCCTTCGGCTGGATGAGCACCCAGGACCAGATCCGCGAGCGGCTGCGCAACCGCGTGATCGTGCGCGACATCCAGGCGAGCCACCCCGAGGTGCGCGACGAGCCCGTGCACGCGCCGGTCTTCGTCGTCGGGCTGCCGCGTACCGGGACCACGCTGACGTACAACCTGATCGCCCGGCACCCCGGCAACCGCGGCCCCAAGCTGTGGGAGATGACCAACCTGGGCCTCCCGCGTCCGGCGGCCGAGCGCGAGCGGCTCATCGCGCAGGCCCGCAAGCGGTTCGCGACGGTGGCGAAGCTCAGCCCCGCGTGGGCGCACCTGCACCCGCTGGTCGCCGACAGCGAGGAGGAGGACTTCATGCTGCGTGCCCACACCGAGATGTACGCGACGTGGGGTCCCGCGCCGCGCTACCTGGAGTACGTGGCGGACGCCGACCTCACCGACGACTTCCGGTTCCTGCGCGACGCCCTGCAGATCATGGCGGCCGGCGAGGCGCCGGAGCGCTGGGTCCTCAAGCACCCGATGGACCTGTGGCGGACGCCGGAGATCCTACGCGCCTTCCCGGGCGCGCGGTTCGTCTGGACGCACCGCGACCCCGCGGCCGCCGTCGCGTCCGGCTGCTCCATGGCCGAGGCGACGCACACGATGAACATCAAGCCGGGCCGCATCGACCTGGAGCGGATCGGCCGGGAGTGGCTCGGGATCTCCGCCTCCGGCGTCGAGCGTGCTACGGCGCTGCGCGAGCAGCTCGACGACGACGCCGTGCTCGACGTCGTCTACGACGACCTGCTCGCGGACCCCGAGACGGTGATGCGCGGCCTGTTCGAGCGCCTCGACCTGGTCTGGGGCGAGGCCGACGACGCGAACCTCGCGGCCGCCGTCGACCGGAGAGGCCACACGCCGCACGTGTACTCGCTCGAACGCTACGGCCTGGACGAGTCGCGGGTGGCCGACGCCTTCGCGGCCTACAAGATCCCTGCGTCGGTCCTGAGCTGATCCGGCCGGGACCCGCGGCGGCTTGCCGCGCGGCGGGTCCCGGCTCAGCGCGCGGCGGGTCCCGGCGGGAACTCCGGCCGGTCGAACGCGTCGCGGATCCGCAGCCGGATGGTGCTGTCCAGGGCCTGGAGCTTCTTGGACGCGCCCCGTTCGGTCACGTCCGAGATGTCGGTGACCACGTAGCCGATGTCGCCGCGCGTGGCGAGCATCTGGCCCTCGATGTTGGCGCCGTGGTCGGCGAAGATCTGGTTCACCGTTGCCAGCACGCCCGGCACGTTGCGGTGCAGCAGCGCGATACGCCCCACACCCGTGTGCTCGAGCTGGAGGTTGGGCAGGTTGACGCTGAGCATCGTCGAGCCGGTCGTCACGTAGTCGCTCAGCTTCTTGGCCACGAACCGGCCGATCGCCTCCTGTGCCTCCTCGGTGGAGCCGCCCACGTGCGGCGTGAGGATCACGTTGGGCAGGCCGCGCAGCACCGACTCGAAGGCGTCGCCGCGCTTCTTGGGCTCCTGCGGGAAGACGTCGACGGCGGCGCCCGAGAGGTGGCCGGACCGGATGTGCTCGGCCAGCGAGTCGACGTCGACCACGAAGCCGCGGCACAGGTTGAGGAAGATGGCGCCCTGCTTCATGCGGCCGAACTGCTTCTCCCCGAACAGGCCGGCGTTCCCCGAGCGCCCGTCCACGTGCAGCGTCACGATGTCGGCGGTCTCCAGCACCTCGTCGAGCGTGTCGGCGCGGCGCGCGTTGCCGAGCGCGAGCTTCTCGGCGGTGTCGTAGAAGACGACGGACATGCCGAGGTTCTCGGCGAGCACGGAGAGCTGCGAGCCGATGTTGCCGTAGCCGACGATGCCGAGGGTGCGGCCGCGCACCTCGTGCGAGCCCTCCGCCGACTTGTCCCACACGCCGGCGTGCAGGGACCGGTCGCGCTCCGTCATGCGGCGCGTCAGCGAGATGATCTCCGCCAGGGCCAGCTCGACCACCGAGCGCGTGTTCGAGAACGGCGCGTTGAACACGGCCACGCCACGCGCCGCGGCGGCCGTCAGGTTGATCTGGTTGGTGCCGATGCTGAAGGCGCCCACGCCGACCAGGTCGGGCGAGGCGTGCAGCACGCGGGACGTCACCTCGGTCTTGGACCGGATGCCCAGCAGGTGGACGCCGTCCAGCGCGGCGATCAGCTCGTCCTCGTCGAGCGCTCCCTTGCGGTAGTCGACCTCGTACCCGGCCGACTCGAGGATCGGGACGGAGGTGGGGTGGACGTTCTCGAGGAGGAGGGCTCGCTGCACGGACCCATGGTGCGCCAGGCGAACCGGAAGCAACAAACGCACCGGGGCGCCGTCCCGCCTGCTGGGACGACGGCGGGGCGCGCGGGACGGCGGCGTGGCGCGGGCAGGCGCGACGGCGGCGCCACGCGGGGCAAGGACGACGGCGGGCCGCGGCCGGCCGGGCGTCAGAACCCTGCGGGCAGGTCCCGGGCGTGCAGCACGACCAGCCGCTGCGTTGGCCGCGTCATCGCGACGTACAGGTCGCTCGTCCCGCCCGGCCCCTCGGCGATCGCGGCCGGCTCGACCAGCACCACGGCGTCGAACTCCAGACCCTTGGTCTCGCGCGGCGCGAGCACGGTCACCTGCGCGTCCTCCGGGCGCTGGGCCGCCAGGCGGGCGGCCTCCTCCACGCCGACGGCGGAGGCCAGCGCCCCGGCCACGGCGTCGGCCAGCCGCCCCACGCCGTCCGACGGCGCGACGACGGCCACACGCCCGGCGTCGGGCCCCACGAACTCCTTGACGAGGCCGAGCGCCTCGGCGACCACCGCGCCGTCCTCGGGCAGGCCGTCCGGGCCCGCCGGGGCGCCGACGACGCCGAGGGAGCCCTCGGCGTCGCGCGCCGCCCGCAGGTCCGAGACGGGCAGCCCGGCCGCGCGCGCGACCCGCTGGGCGGTGTCGGCGACGGTGGCCGGCGTGCGGTAGGAGACGGTGAGCTCGGCGAGCCGCCACCCGTCGCGCAGGAGCGGCGTGAGCATGCGGTCCCAGCTCCGCGCGCCGCCGGCCGACGACGTCTGGGCGACGTCGCCGACGATCGTCATCGACCGGGTGGGGACCCGGCGCACCAGGGCCCGCCAGGCCATCGGGGAGAGCTCCTGCGCCTCGTCGACGACCACGTGGCCGTAGGTCCAGGTGCGGTCGCCCGCTGCGCGCTCCGCCGTCGTCAGGGACGGGCCGGTCGCGGCGAACCGGGAGGCGAGCGTCTCGGCGTCGACCAGGCCGCCGCCCGCGCCCGTCGCGGACAGGACGCCGCGCGCGTACTCCACCTCGCGGGCGCGCTCGGCCTCGCGGCTGCGCGCCTCGGCCCGCGCCACGGAGTCGTCCTCGCCGAGCAGCTCGTACGCCTCGTCGAGGATCGGTACGTCGGACTCCGTCCACGGCGCGCCCGGCTCGCGGAGCAGCAGGCGCCGCTCGCGCTCGCTCAGCTCCGGCGCGGCCTCCGCCAGCCGGTGCGGCTTGGTGAACAGGTCGGAGACCAGCTTCTCCGGCGTGATCGGCAGCCACGCGAGGTTGAGCGCCACGCGCACGTCGCGGTCGGAGCGCAGGTCCTCGAACACCGCCGCGCGGTCCTCCGCCGACAAGGGTGCGCCCGTGAAGTCGCGGTACTGGTCCGTCAGGCGGTCGAGCATGTCGCGCACGAACCCGGCGCGCGCCAGGTTGTGCGGCTTGTGCGTGCGGCGCGCGCGGGCGATGGCCGAGCCGACGTCGCGGGGCCGGATCACGAAGTCGTGCCCCTCGACCCGCACCGGGACCTCCTGCTGCGGCACGCGCTCCCGCGCGCGCACGGCCCGCCGCACGATCTTGCGCCACAGGAGCAGGCCCTTGAGCCGGGCCACCTGCCCCTCGTCGACGGCGGTCGCCCGCACTCCCGGGATGAGGTCGCCGATGGTCGTCGAGACGACGCCGGTCTCGCCGAGCGACGGGAGCACCTGGTCGATGTACCGCAGGAACGCGCTGGACGGGCCCACGACGAGCACGCCGGAGCGCTCCAGCAGGCGCCGGTGCGCGTACAGGAGATAGGCGGCGCGGTGCAGCGCGACCGCCGTCTTGCCGGTGCCGGGGCCGCCCTGGACCACGAGCGCGCCGGTCAGGTCCGAGCGGATGATCCGGTCCTGCTCGGCCTGGATGGTCGCGACGATGTCGGTCATCCGGCCGGTGCGGCCCTGGGCCATCGCCGCCAGCAGTGCGCCCTCGCCCGACAGCGCGTCCGCGTCGATCTCTGCGTCGAGGTCCAGGACCTCGTCCTCCAGACCCGTGACCGAGCGGCCCTTGGTCACCAGGTGGCGCCGGCGCCGCACCTCGCCGGGGTGCAGCGCGGTGGCCCGGTAGAACGCCTCTGCGGCCGGGGCGCGCCAGTCGGTCAGCATCGAGCGGTGCTCGGCGTCGGTCAGGCCGATGCGCCCGACGTAACGGGTGACGGTGCCGTCGGCGGACCCGTCCGAGAGGTCGAGGCGGCCGAAGACCAGCCGGTCCTCCACGGCGTCGAGCTGGGCCGCGCGGTCCTCGTAGAGCGTGGCGAAGGCGTCGCGCTCGCTGCGGTTCTGCGGCGTGCCCGTCGCGCCCGCCAGGCGGACGTCCCGCAGCCGGTTCGCGGTGGTGCCGCGCAGGGTGTCCAAGCGGACGTACATCGTGTCGACGACTGCCTGCTCGTGGGCGAGCTCGCCCGCGATTCCCGTCACGCCCTACCTCCGTGTTCCACGAGCGAGAAAGAACCGGTGTGCCAACAACCGGCCGACCATTATCGCGCACCCGTCGGCCTGTCCGCTGACACGGTGTCATCTCGCTGGATAGGATCGCCGCCATGGCACTGGGCGGGGCAGGTACTGCGGGGCCCGGAAGAGGGTCCGAACCCGGTGTGCGCCCGTCCTGGATCGACGGCCCCATCTCGGTGCTCCTCGTCGAGGACGACGACGCCGACGCCTTCCTCGTGAGCGAGCTGCTCGCCGACGCCGACGTGGAGGCCGACCTGCGCGCCGACCTGCACCGCGCCCGGTCCGTCGACGAGGCCCTCGGCGTGCTGTCGATGGTCGCCGTGGACTGCCTGCTGCTCGACCTGGGCCTGCCCGACGCCGAAGGGCTGGACGCCCTGCGGCGCGTGATCGACGGCATCGACGTGCTGCCGGTGCAGCCGGCCGTCGTCGTGCTGACAGGGAACACGGCGCACGACCTCGGCGCGGCCGCCGTCGCCAACGGGGCCGACGACTACCTGGTCAAGGGCTCCGTCGACGGCGACGGGCTGGCCCGCTGCCTGCGGTACGCCACGCTACGGCGGCGGTCGGCCGCCCAGCAGATCGCCCTGTTCCGCAGCGAGGTGCGCGCGGCCGAGACCACGCGGCTGGAGCGCGCGCTGCTGCCCAAGGAGCTGGTCACCGACGAGCGTGTGTCCGTGCGGGTGGGCTACCTGCCGGGCGGCAACGGCCTGCTCGGGGGCGACTTCTTCGACACGGTCGAGCGGCCGGACGGCACCCTCGTCACGGTGATCGGCGACGTCGCGGGGCACGGCCCCGACGAGGCGGCGCTGGGCGCCGCGATGCGGACGGCGTGGCGCACCCTCGTGCTGGCCGACACCCCGGCCGACGACGTGCTGCCGCTGCTGGAGCGGGTGCTCCTGGCGGAGCGCGGCCGCCCGGAGGTGTTCGTCACGATCTGCCAGGCGGTGATCTCGCCCGACCGCCGGCGGATGGACGTGTACCTCGCCGGGCACCTCCCGCCGCTGCTCGTGGTGCCGCAGGCCGCTGCGGACGCGGCGGTGCTGGTCACTCACCGCTGCGAGGAGCTGCCGTCGAAGCACCGGGGCCGCGCGCTCGGCATCCCCGTCGAGGGAAGCTGGATCGCCCACCGCGTGCCGCTGCCCGAGGTGTGGACGGCGGTGCTCTACACGGACGGGCTCGTCGAGGCGGCCGTCGGCGCCGACCCCGAGGACGGCACGCCGGTGCTCCCGCCCAGCGCGCACGGGCGCATGCCGCGGCTCGGCGCGCACGGCCTGCGCAGCGTCGTGGAGCGCGAGATGGACCGGGGCACCGACGAGGTGGTGACCCGGGTGCTGCGCCGGGTCCGCGAGCTGCACGGCGGTCCGCTGGTCGACGACGCGGCGCTGCTCTTCGTCGGCTGGGCCGGGGCAGGCGCCACGGGTCCGGCGGAACGGAGCTCGACGCTCGCCGACTCGGTCGAATGGTCGCGGGCATGACGCTCGCGCGTGACGAGCACCGGTTCACCGGCGTCTCGATGCGTCGCCGGCTCGCCCGGCTGCTCGGCGCCGTGGCGGCCATGCTCCTGATCGCGCTGGTCGTCGCGGTGCTTGCCCTCGTCCAGTCCCGCAGCCTCGACGCGCGCGCCGACGGCCCGTACTACCGGGCGCTGATCGACGGGGAGCGGGCGTCGCTCGCGCTCGCCGACGCCGAGGCCTCGCTGCGCGCGTACCGCGCGACGTGCGACGACGCAGCGCTGGAACCCTGGACGCGGGCCGTCGGATCGAGCGGCCGCATCACGCTGCTGGCCGACGTCGAACGGCGCGAGCTCGCCGCCGACGGCGAGGTGGCGCTGGCCTACGAGGAGGCGGCGCGGCTGACCGAGGCGTGGTTCGTCGAGTACGCCGAGCCGGTCGTGGCCGCGGTCGAGGCGGCGCCCGCCGGGCAGATCGCCTGCCGCATGGAGCTGCTCGGGACGGCCCCGCCGTCCGCGGAGGGCGACCTGCTGTACGAGCGTGCGCACACCGCCGTCCTGACCTACCTGGCCGAGCTGAGCGCGCAGCGCGACGAGATAGTGGACACCCGGGCGGTCTGGGAGCAGCTCCTGCTGGGAGCGGTGGCGACGCTCGTGCTGGTCGTGGTGCTCATGGGGGCGATGATGTGGCTCGCCCTGGAGTCCTGGGTGATCCGGCCGCTGACCGAGCTGACGGCCGCCGTGCGGGTGGTGAGCAGCGGCGTGCTCGGGCGCGAGATCCGGCCCGCCGGCACGGGCGAGGTCGCGCTGCTCGCGATGCACGTGGAGACCATGCGCCGCGAGCTCGTGCACCAGGTGGAGGAGATCCGGCTCTCGCACCAGGAGGTCGAGAACGCGCACGGTCTGCTCAGCGAGAAGACCCGCGAGCTGGAGCGGTCCAACCGCGACCTGGAGCAGTTCGCCTACGTGGCGTCGCACGACCTGCAGGAGCCCCTGCGCAAGGTCGCGAGCTTCACCCAGCTCCTGCAGAAACGGTACGGCGGGTCGCTCGACGACCGCGCCGACCAGTACATCGAGTTCGCCGTGGACGGGGCCAAGCGCATGCAGCGGCTCATCCAGGACCTGCTGAGCTTCTCCCGGGTGGGCCGAACGGGCGTGCCGCGCGAGGACGTGGAGCTGGAGAGCGTGCTGACGGCCGCGCTGTCCGAGCTGTCCGAGCGGATACGGGAGACGGGCGCGGAGATCATGCACGACCCGATGCCGATCGTGCACGGCGAGCGCGCCCTGCTGCAGCAGCTCTTCGTGAACCTGGTCGGCAACTCGCTGAAGTTCCGCGACCCTGACCGCGCACCCGTCGTGCAGATCGAGGTGCGCAGCATGCGGGCGCACTGGGAGATCTCGGTGGTGGACAACGGGATCGGCATCGACCCGCAGTACGCCGAGCGGGTGTTCGTCATCTTCCAGCGGCTGCACTCGCGCGAGCAGTACGCGGGGACCGGCATCGGCCTCTCGCTGGTGAAACGGATCGTCGAGTACCACAAGGGCCGCATCTGGATCGAGCCGTCGGCGACCGGCGGCACCATCGTCCGGTTCACCCTGGCCCGCCGCCAGGGGCAGCCGGGCGGGGGGCGGCTTTCGACCGAACGCGCGCAGTCGACTACGCTCGTATGAGGCGGCCTGACCAGGGCCGACGGCGGGCCGCGACGACGGGGCTCTCCGCTGCCGACTCAAGGGGACAGGTACGGGCCGGGTGGTCAACGTGAGCGGTCAGAAGGTGATGGAGATCCTCCTGGTGGAGGACGACCCTGGCGACGTCCTGATGACGCGCGAGGCGTTCGAGGACCACCGCGTCCCGAACAACGTGTCGGTGGTCGGCGACGGCGTGAGCGCGCTCGAGTTCCTGCGCAAGCAGGGCCAGTACGCGAAGGTGCCGACGCCGGACCTGGTGCTGCTCGACCTCAACCTGCCCAAGATGGACGGTATGGAGGTGCTCGCGGTCGCGAAGGGCGACCCCATGCTGCGGCACATCCCGGTGGTGGTCCTCACGACGTCGGACGCCCAGGAGGATGTCGTGGGCTCCTACTCGCTGCACGCGAACGCGTACGTCACCAAACCGGTGGACTTCGACCAGTTCATCGACGTGGTCCGGCAGATCGACGAGTTCTTCGTCTCGGTGGTGCGCTTGCCGGGCCGGTGACTGGGTGGCTGTCGACCTCCGCCGTCGGCGCCCGTGGTCGCCCGCCGACGGCGCTCGTGACGCTGAGAGCGTAATGGGAAGACACCCGCCCGCTGAGGCGTTGGACCTGAGCAGACACCCTGTCGTACGGGGTGGTCCGAAGTACTCCGACGAGTGAGGGAGCGCACGTGCTTGACCCCCAGGGCATCTACGACGTCGACGAGGCAGCGGTCGCGCGCACGCTGGGTCGCAGCGTGCCCGGCAGCGCAGACGGCCCCGTCCTGCTGCACGCCGTCCGCGGGTTCGTGGACGCGGGCAGCGCGGGCGAGCTGGCCGTCGAGCACCTCGTCGACGAGTTCCGCGTCGAGCGCCTGGTGACGTTCGACGTCGACCAGCTCCTCGACTACCGCTCCAAGCGAGCGACCATGATCTTCGACTCCGACCGCTGGGCCGACTACCAGGCGCCCTACCTCGCGATCGACCACCTGACCGACGCGGAGGGCACCGGCTTCCTGCTGCTGCACGGTGCCGAGCCCGACCTGCAGTGGGAGCGTGTCGTGGCCGGGCTGATCGAGCTGGTCGAACGGTTCGGCGTGAGCCTCGTGGTGGGCCTCCAGGGCATCCCGATGGGGCTGCCGCACACCCGCCCGCTGTCGCTGACGGCGCACGCGACGCGGCCGGGCCTCGTCGACGACTACACGTCGTGGTTCGGCAGCGTGAAGGTCCCTGGCTCCCTGTCGGCGCTCTTCGAGTACCGGCTGGGCGAGGCGGGCCACGACGCGCTCGGCTTCACCGTCCACGTGCCGCACTACCTGGCGCAGTCGCAGTACCCGCCGGCCACGGTCGTCGCGCTGCAGCACACGGAGCGGGCCACGGGCCTCGACCTGGCGATCCCCGCCCTCGAGGAGGCCGCCACCGACGCCAAGATCGAGGTGGAGAAGCAGGTGGCGGAGTCGGCGGAGATCGCGGCCGTGGTGAAGGCGCTGGAGGAGCAGTACGACGCCTTCGCGCGCTCGATCGGCCGCCCGAGCCTGCTCGCCGAGACGACCCCGATCCCGAGCGCGGACGAGCTCGGGGCGGAGTTCGAGCGGTTCCTCGCCCAGCAGAACGGCGACTGAAGAACGGCGACTGAGCCGGAGGTGCGGCGCAGGGTGCGGGCCCGAGGAATGGGGTGGTGCGCCCGGAGCACAGGCTTGTCGCCCGAGGTCAGCGCCTGAGCCGGAGACGCGGAGGGCCTGATCAGCGCCCCTGCGGCCCGGTGTGTCATACCTGCGGCAGAAATGTGCGTGTTCCGTGGCACATCTGAGTGGTCCGTGCCACACTGGCGCACGTTGCAGTGACGTACCAAGGCCACGTCCGCCGTGTCGTGAGCAAGCGGGGAAAGCATTGCGGCACGGGGGCGGGCAACGGGCTCGCCGCCGGATCCCGGACGGAAGGTCGAAGGACAGCATGGCGCAGGGTTCTGTGAAGTGGTTCAACGCGGAGAAGGGGTACGGGTTCATCGCCCAGGACGGCGGCGGCGCCGACGTCTTCGTGCACTACTCCGCGATCCAGTCCAACGGGTACCGGTCGCTCGAGGAGGCCCAGCGGGTCGAGTTCGAGATCACGCAGGGTCCCAAGGGCCCGCAGGCGGAAGCTGTAGTCCCGCTCTGAGGTAGCTCGTGAGAAGGGCCGCCCTCCTTCGGGAGGGCGGCCCTTCTTCGTCCCTGGGCCTTGCTGTCCCTGTGCCTCGACGCCCGAACCGCAGGTTGCCGGTCTGACCCGGCGCCGAACCGCAGGTTGCTCGCCGGATAGGGCGCCGAACCGCAAGCGGTGTGTCGATACTGGCGCCTGGTGACGTGTTTCCTTCGGCTCGGCGTCGTCGTTCGTGACCAACTTGCGGTTCGACGGCGACTCGTGCTGCCTGATCACAGGCAGCCTGCGGGTCGACGCGGGTCAGCGGGGCACCGATCGGTCAGCGGGGCACCGATGGAGCCTATGGCCGCGGAGCGGTCGCCAAGGGTGCGGCCGTGCCCGCGAACGACGCGGCGTCCTCGCCCGCGAGGAGGGTGGCGGGTACCGCGAGGGTCCGCAGGGCGCGCCCCAGGCGGGGGTCACGCAGGTCCAGCGGCTCGACGTCGGTGCGCGTCCGGACGGCGGCCTGTGCGGCGCTCCGGACGCCCTGTGCGGCGCCCTGGGCGGCCTGTGCGGTGCCCCGGGCGGCCTCCTGAGCCTCCTCGTGGGCGCCCTCCGAGATGTCGTCCCGGTGGTCGTCCTGTGGTGGGTCGTCCGGCACCTCGCGGACGGCGGCGAGGACCAGGTTGCCGTAGCGCCGCCCCTTGAGGATCGCGGGCTCGGCGACGGCGGCGAGCCGGCCCTGCGCCGCGGCGTCGGGGCCGAAGACCTCGGCGAGGCTCGCCATCTCCCGGCGCGCGGTGGTCAGCGGCGGCCGGTCGGCACAGTTGACCAGGAGCATCCCGCCGGGGCGGAGCACGCGGTGCGCCTCGGCGGCGAACCCGGTGCCGACCAGGTGCGCCGGCGTGCGGTCGCCCGCGAAGACGTCCCGGACCACCACGTCGTAGGAGCCGTCCCGCGCCCCGGCGAGGGCCCGCCCCGCGTCGTCGGCGCGCAGGCGCAGCAGGGGTGCGCGCGGCAGCGCGAACCACTCGCGGACGAGCTCGAGGAGGCGGGGGTCGAGGTCGACGCCGAGCTGGCGTGAGCCGGGCCGCTCGTGCTCCACGTGCCGGGCGAACGCACTGCCGGCCGCGCCGAGGTGCAGCACGCGCAGCGGCCCGGGCGGCAGGAGGGCCACGAAGGCGGCCATCTGCTGCATGTACTCGAAGTCGAGGAAACCGGGGTCCGCGAGGTCGAGGCTCGAGCTCGGCACGCCGTTGACGTGCAGCGTCACCCTCTGGGGGAAGTCGGGGTCCCGGACCACCTCCGCCGTGCCCGTGCTGATCGGCACGGGGCCGACGGGCAGCTCGGCGGGGAGTGTCAGTGGTGCGGAGGATGATGGGCGGCGTCGGGCGGAACGGCGGGCCATGAGGACAGTGTCTCCCGGGCCGACGGAGCGCTTGACAGGATAGAACGTATGTTCGATAGTGTCGCACAAGGGGTTCGATCGGAGGTTCGAGATGGGCACCATGCAGTCTCAGGGCGGGCGGGACGTGGTCTCGGCACGCATGCTCGCGCCGCGCGTCGTCCCGCCGGGCGTCAGCGCCCTGCTCCGCAAGGCGGACGCCGAGCTGGCGGAGGCGGCGCGTTCGGCCGACCCGGGGGACCGGTTCGTGCACGCGCACCTCGCCGCGATCCGCTCGGCCGCGGCGGTCGTGGCGCTGCGCGGGCGTCCGTCGGCGCGTTCCGGCGCGCGGACGGTGTGGGACATGCTCGCGCACGCCGAGCCCGACCTCGCGGCCTGGTCCGGCTACTTCGCGTCCGGCGCGCCCCTGCGGGCGGCCGTCGACGCCGGTCGCCCGGAGCAGGTCGAGCCCGCGCGGGCGGACGAGCTGCTGGCCTGCGCCGAGGACTTCCGGGACGAGGTGGCCATGCTCGTCGACCCGCAGGCGGGGTTCTCGACCCAGCGCCTGACCCTGGTACCCGAGGCGTCGTGACAAGAGCGGCAAGAACTGGAGCACGTTCGTGAGCAAGGGGCCGCGGTCAGCGGCGGCAAGACGTGACTGGGGCTCGGAGGAGTCCGGCTGCTCGGTGCTGCACCTGGACATGGACGCGTTCTTCGCGTCCTGTGAGCTGGCCCGGCGGCCGGAGCTACGGGGCCTGCCGGTCATCGTGGGCGGCCAGGAGCGCGGTGTGGTGCTGGCGGCCACCTACGAGGCCCGCGCCTTCGGCGTCCGGTCCGCCATGCCGATGACGCGGGCTCGGCTGCTGTGCCCGCAGGCCACCGTGGTGCGGCCCGACCACAACCTGTACCGCGACGTGTCGCGTGCGGTGATGGGCCTGCTCCATGAGGTCACGCCGCTCGTGGAGCAGATCAGCGTGGACGAGGCGTTCCTGGACGTGAGCGGCGCCCGGCGCCGGCTGGGCCCGCCCAGCGCGATCGGGGCCGAGCTGCGCCGCCGGATCGAGGCCGAGCACGGCGTGACGGCGTCGGTCGGCATCGCGCGGAACAAGTTCGTGGCCAAGCTGGCCTCCACCCATGCCAAGCCGGACGGGCTGATGCTCGTGCCCGCCGCGTCCACCGTGGACTTCCTGCACACGCTGCCCGTCGGCGCCCTGTGGGGCGTGGGGGAGAAGACGGAGAAGGCCCTCGCCGCGTGGGGGATCACCACCGTCGCCGAGCTGGCGCACACCGACCTGCCCAGCCTGCAGGCGGCGGTCGGCCGGGTCAGCGGCGCACACCTGCACGACCTCGCCTGGGGGCGTGACCCGCGTCCCGTGGTGCCGGAGCGCCGCGAGCACAGCATCGGCGCCGAGACCACCTTCGACACCGACCAGGACGACACGGCGGCGGTCAGCCGGCGGGTGCTGGAGCTGTCCGACCGGGTGGCGGCCCGGCTGCGGCACCAGGGAGTGCTGGCGCGGACGGTGTCGGTGAAGGTGCGGTCCAGCGACTTCGCGACCTTCACCCGGTCGCGCACGCTCGACGGGCCGACGGATACCGCGCGGGAGATCTACCTCGTTGCGCGCGAGCTGGTTGCGGCCGTCGACCTGGGCGGCCTCCCGGTGCGCCTGGTCGGGGTGCGGGGTGAAAATCTCCAGCGCCGGGACGGGTCGGTGCGGCAGCCGACGCTCGAAGAAGCGGTCGATCCGCGCCACGGAGCACAGCGGGAGGCGGAGCTGGCGCTCGACGCGGTGCGGGAGAAGTTCGGAAAAACGGCGATCGACCTGGGCATGCACCACAAGAACGGCACGCATCACTACTGATCTGCCCCTATAGTCGCTGTATGCCCGGGATGTCGACTACCAACGACGGCCGGGTCGTCCTATCCTGGAAGGGACACTGTTCCTTTGCGAGATCCGGGGGTCTCGATGCCTCTGTCCGAGTACGAGCAGCGGGTGCTGGAGCAGATGGAGCGTGCTCTGACGTCAGACGACCCGCGGCTGGCAAACACGCTTCAGTCCACTGGCCGTGGTAACGCGCTCCGTTACGTTCTGTCCGGAGCCGGCGTCGTCGTCGGTCTGCTTCTTCTTGTCGTCGGTGCGGCAACGTCGCGTACCTGGCTCGGGGTCATCGGTTTCGTATTGATGTTCGCGGGGGTGGTCTTCGCGTTCCTCGGGCCACGCAAGAAGCAGCAGGATGGTCCGGTCGGCGTCGTCGGGGAGGACGGCACGGTCCAGGCGCCGCACGGGGGAGCACGCAAGCCCCGCAAGCGGCAGGGCGGCGGCCGCTCCGGCGGCTTCCTCGCCCGTCTCGAGGAGCGCTGGGAGAACCGGCGCAACCAGGACGGCCGTTAGCGGCCGTCCGATCCCCGGTGGTCCGTCCGCGGACCACCGGAACACGTGCGTGACAGGCACACACAGGTGAGTGACTGACACAGCGACATGACGGGAGCCGGGCCCCAGCAGGGGCCCGGCTCCCGTCTTCGCGCCAGCCCCGACACCGAGGCGGTCAGGCCGCGCACCTGCCGAAGTGCGCCGTGTGTACGCGCCGCAGCGATCGGGCCCTTCGCGCCCGCCGAAGCCGCCTTGCGCTCCCGACGGAACGGTCAGGCCTTGCGCGACAGCACCGCGGTCAGCTCGGCGGTCACCGTGGTGGTGAGCTCCTCCAGCTCGGCGACCGTCGGCGGCGTCGACACGCGGGCGTACCGTTCGTCCTCCGCGGCGTCGGCCAGGGCGGTGAGGCGCTCGGCGAGATCGTCGGACAGGGGTGTGCCGGTGCGGCTGCGCACCTCGTCCGCGATGACCGCCGGGGCGCGGCGCAGGGTCACGGACGGGGCGAGCTGCACGTCCTGCTCGGCGAGCAGCGCGAGGACACGGGTCCACGCGCGTTCGGGGTCGAGCACCTCGGCCTCGGCGCGGCGGCGCAGCAGCAGCCAGGCGGCTCCGCCGAGCACGGCGAGGGCGACGACCACCGCGACCACCCAGGCCCAGCCGGGCAGGGTCCGGTCGGACACCTCGCCGGCGGACGACGCCTCGGCGGTCTCGGCCGGATCGGTCTGCTCGGCCCGGGTCGGCTGCTGCGTCGGCACCTCGGGGGCCCGGGTCGGCGTGGGCGACGCGGTGGGCGCGCTGGCGGTGCCCGGGTTCGCGTACGAGGGCAGCGGGCCGGTCTGGACCTGCGGCGTCGGCTCGAACCGGACCCACCCGACGGACGGGAAGTAGATCTCGGGCCAGGCGTGCGAGTCCTGGCCGGTGACCCGGAAGCCGCCGTTGCCGTCGGGCCGGCCGGGCAGCCAGCCCACGCCGATCCGGGCGGGGATGTCGAGGCTGCGGGCCATGACCATCATCGAGAGGGCGTACTGCGTGCAGTACCCCTCCTTGTTCTGCAGGAAGTCCCAGACGGTGTCGGACGAGCCCCGGTAGTCGGCGTCCGGGTTGTACACGAACCCGTCGCCCGACCGCAGGTGGTTCTGCAGGGCGACGGCGGCGTCGAACCGGGTGGGCGCGTCGCCGGCCACCTCCTGGGCGTAGGCGGCGATCTCGTCCCGGTGCTCGGTCTCCGGCACCTCGGTGTAGCCGGCCGACCGCGGGTCCCCGGACGTGGGGGCGGCGCGCAGCAGCTCGGGGGTGAGCCGGCGGTCGATGATCTCGACGGAGTACGGCGCCCCGGTCTGGGTGCCCGCGCTGCTGCGCACCTCGTCGCGGAGCGCGTCGTAGGCCCACTCGCCGTCGCCGTAGACGTCGACGGAGCGGGGCTCGAGCGGCAGCGGCAGCTCGGCACCGTTGAGCTGTCCGATCCGCAGGTCCATCCGGCGGCCCTCGCCGACCGCCCCCTCGCCGGGGGGCGCAAGGATCGTGGTCGCGTCGAACTCCGCCAGTCCGCCGTCCGGCACCGCCCGGTGGGTCTGGACGCCGTCGAACGCGGTGAGGGTCATGACGCGCAGGGGGCCGCTCGGGTCGCCGTCGGCCATGGTGTACGTGAGGACGGTGCTGGCGGAGCGCGCGCTCAGGGGCTGGCGCATGTCGAGCTCGGAGGACAGCTCGACGGTGTCGGACGGCGTGGAGATGAGCTGGCTCCAGGACCCGGCCAGCGCGGGCAGCGCGGCCATGCCGGTCGCGACGCCGAGCGACGCGGTGGCCACGGCGACGGACGTCAGAGCCGTGATCCCGGACCGGAACCGCTGGGCGCGGCGGACCGCCGCGGAGTCGGACTCGCTGTGCCGGCCCGGCGTCACGCCCACGGGGTCGACGGTGAGCAGCAGGAGCATCGCCGTGACGCTGATGACGAAGACCGGCCACTGCACCTCGCCCACGAGCGTGAGCGGCGGTGTCCACAGGAGCAGCAGCGGTACACCGGCGAAGCCGGGCATCCGGGCGCCCGCGAGCGAGTCCACGACGAGCAGCACCAGCAGCGTGCCGCCCACGGCGACCATGCTGATGGCCGCCCCGGGACCCACGGGCGCGACCTGCGTGCTCATGGTCTCGGTGGCCTGGCGGAACCGTTCGAGGACCTGTTCGAGGGAGTCCGGCCCCACGAACGGCTCGAACCGCTGGCCGGGCCCGCCGTACTGGGCCAGGACGAACCAGAAGGCGACAAGGAGGCCGGCGGCCGTCGCGACGAACGAGGCGGTGCCCGCCGCACGGTCGGCGGCCCGGTCGGCGCTCGCGCCCTGACCCGCGGCGCGGCGGGTGGCCGCGCGGTCGACCGCGCTGCGCAGCAGCAGGTACCGCACGACGCACGAGGTGGCCGACACCAGGAGGACGCCCCACGTGCCGGTCGCCAGCCAGGGCCCCGGGTCGATGACCTGGGTGAGCGCGTACATGGACGCGATGACGGCGATGGCGACGAGGACGCTCGACGCGACGGTGCGGACCAGCGGTCCGCGGTGGGCGGGGATCACGGCGCACGCTCCGCGAGCAGGGACCAGGCGCGCTCCGGGTCGGTGCGGGCCTCGGACACGCTGACGTGCCAGCCGGACTCGCGCAGCTCGGCGGCCGTCTGGTCCAGCTCGTGCTGGAACCCGGCGCCCCGCGGGGCGACCAGGAGCGCCCAGCACGTGCCCTCGGTGCTCAGCGCGGCGAGGTCGTGGCGCGCCTCGGGCCCCTGCGGGCCCAGCACCGCCACGACGACCTCACCAGGGGTCCTGGCGAGCCGGAGCGCACGCGCGGTGGTGCTCGTCGCGTGCTGCCCCTCCGTGGCGCCGCGGTGCCCGCGGATGTCCACGCAGGCGTCGAGCAGGGCGGGGCGGCTGGCCCGCGTGATCGCGAACCGCACGCTCTCGACGCTCGGGGCGACGCTCGTGGGCACCAGCCGCGCCGGGTGGCCCGCGTCGAGGAACGAGGTGGCGATGGAGGCCGCGAGCTCGACCGCCCACTCGCCGTCGTCGACCGCAGCGGGGCGGCGCGGGCTGCCGGACTCCTGCCAGTGGGGCAGCAGCGAGCGGTCGAGCACGACGGTCACGGGGCGCACGCCGGCGCTCTCGTCGGCCCGGACCATGAGCTGGCCCCGCCGGGCAGCGCTCGCCCAGTGCACGCGGCGCGGGTCGTCGCCCGCGACGTACTCGCGCAGCACGGAGTCGTCGGTGGACTGGAGGCGCGCACCTGTGGCGGAGTGGTCGACGTCGCCCACTGAGCGGTTGCGCACGGCGAGCTCTACCGTGCGCGGCCACACGGGCACGTGGGTCGCGCTGCCGAGGGGCTGGGTGGCGCGGACCAGGCCGAACACGTCGGTCCGGGTGGTCAGCAGCGGGCCGAGCGACCACCGGCCGCGGCGCGTCGGGGTGAGCGAGTAGTGCACGGAGATCCGGTCCGCGCGGGCCGAGACCCGGGCCCGGATCCCCTGGTGCCCAGCGAGCTCGTGCGCCGCCTGCTCGGACAGGCGCAGCCGGGACAGCCGCTCGTAGGCCGCGCCCGTGGCCTGGTGCGCGGCGACCAGGAGGCTCACGTCCGCCGTCCGGTCGCGTACCACGGGGTTGGGGGCGACGGCACGGGTCACGTGCAGGGCGCCGCGCCCGGACTCGAGCCGCTGGGTGCCGATGACCACCCAGGCCACCGCCACGGCGATTAGGGCGGCCGCGCCGAGCCCGACGAGGTCGGGCAGGGCCAGCACCAGCCCGAGGGGGATCAGCACGCCGCCCACGCAGGCGGCCCCGATGCCACGAGGGGTCAGCCGGACCCGGCTGATCCGTGCGAGCGTGTCACGCCACCTCATGCGCCTGCCGCTCCGGTCGCTCAGAACGGACGCCGGTCGGCGGGCTCGAGGGCCGGCACCGGCGTGCGCTGCACGATCTCGTCCACGAGCGTCTCCGGCGTGACGCCGCTCAGCCGGGCCTCTGTGGTCAGGATGAGGCGGTGGGCCAGCACGGGGCGCGCGAGCCGCTGGATGTCGTCGGGCAGCACGTGGTCGCGGCCCGCCATGGCCGCCATCGCCTTGGCGGCCCGCAGGAGCTGGAGCGACGCGCGGGGCGAGGCGCCGAGCCGCAGGCCCGGGTGCTCGCGCGTGGCGGCGACCAGCCCCACCACGTACCGCTTGACCGACGGCGACGCGTACAGCGACCGCACGAGCTGCGCGAACCGCACCATCGAGTGCCCGTCGGTGACGGCCTGCAGGTGCGCCAGCGGCGTGCTGGCCTCCTGCCGGTCGAGCATGAGCATCTCGGCCTCTGTGTCGGGGTAGCCGACGGTGATGCGGGCCATGAACCGGTCCCGCTGCGCCTCGGGCAGCGGGTAGGTGCCCTCCATCTCCACCGGGTTCTGCGTGGCGACCACGAGGAACGGCCGGGGAAGCTGGTGGGTGGTGCCGTCGACGGTCGCCTGGCCCTCCTCCATGCACTCCAGCAGGGCGGACTGCGTCTTGGGGGAGGCGCGGTTGATCTCGTCGCCGATCACGATGTTGCTGAACACCGGACCTGGCCGGAACTCGAACTCGTGGCTGCCGGTGCGGAAGATGTTGACGCCGGTGAGGTCGCTCGGCAGGAGGTCGGGCGTGAACTGGATACGGCCCACGTGACAGTCGATGCTGCGGGCGACCGCCTTGGCCAGCGTCGTCTTGCCGACCCCGGGGACGTCCTCGACGAGCAGGTGACCCTCGGCCAGCAGGACGGCGAGCGTGATGTCGGCCAGCCCCGGCCGGCCCGTCACGACGGACTCGACGGCTCCGCGGACGCGCGCCATGGTCTCCACCAGCTCGTCGAGTGCGCCTGGTCCTGGCGCCGCCTGCGGGGCCGCCCCGCCGCCGAGACGAGGTTCCGCGAGGCCGGGCGTGGCGGGTTCCGTGTGCACAGGGGGAGACCTCCATCAGGGCCGGGTGACCAGGCCGAGTTCTGTCGCGTGGACGCGTCGATCGTAAGCCGGGGCGGCTGACGCTCGCCCGGTTGGTCCAGCGTAGTAGAGATGTAAAGCACCCTGTTGTGTGCATCACGTGGTCTTCACAGATCCGAGAACTTCTTTCGCCCCACCGGATCGGTGTGCTGCCGGGCCGGGGGAGGGCGTGGCATGTAGGCGCACGCTGCGGACTACTCCGACATTCCACGCCACGCCGGACACGAATTCCCTCCACCTCGTCTTTACCTCTTTGACCTGCGCATTGATGCCCGCTGGGTAGTTCTCCCCGTGGTTTTTCCGAGTGTGGTGGTGGAAAGTGGAGTAGCGTGGAGTGTGCGGGAGCGAGAGGAGGTGCCGGCCCATGACTGCGATGGCGGAAGGTTTCGCGGGTCTGGGCCTGCTTCTCGGCACGTACACCCCGAAGCTCGACGAGAAGGGACGCCTGATCCTTCCCGCCAAGTTCCGGGGCCGGCTGGCCAGCGGTCTGGTGATGACCAAAGGCCAGGAGCGGTGCCTCTTCCTTCTCCCGATGGACGAGTTTCAGCAGATCTACACGCAGATCCGGCAGGCGCCGGTGACGAGCAAGGCAGCACGGGACTACACGCGAAACTTCCTGGCGGGAGCGAGCGACGAAGTACCGGACAAGCAGGGCCGGGTCTCCATCCCGACACACCTGCGCGAGTACGCCGGCCTGGACCGCGAGGTGGTCGTGATCGGGGTCGGCACCCGCGTGGAGGTGTGGGACGCGCAGGCCTGGGCCACCTACCAGGAACAGACGGAGCCCGACTACATCGACCAGGCCGAGGAGATCATCCCGGGTCTGAGCTTCTAGACCGACGAGCTTCTAGACAGACGAGCAGGACCGGCGAGCAGGTGGCCGTACGGCCAGGCCTCCTCCCGCAGGATCCGACGGACTTCCCCGCCGCCGGAACCATGCGGAGGGAGACCTGGCCGGACGACCCCGCCCGGCGGAGCAGGCTGGCCCCGGCGGGCCGCGCAGTACCGGGTGGTGCACCCGGTACCAGGCAGGACCAGCAGGGCACGACGCAGGAAGGGAGGCACCGATGAACGCGACCGACAACCGTCCTGACACCAGCAGCGACGCCGCCGACCGCCACCTGCCGGTGCTGCTCCAGCGCTGCGTCGACCTGCTCGCCCCCGCGCTCGCCGAGCCCGGCTCGGTCCTGGTGGACTGCACGCTCGGCATGGGCGGCCACACCGAGGCCGTCCTGGAGCAGGTGCCGACGGCCCGGGTGATCGGCATCGACAGGGACCCGCAGGCGCTCGCCCTCGCGGGCGCCCGCCTGACCCGGTTCGGCGACCGGTTCACGCCGGTGCACGCGGTGTACGACGAGATCACCGAGGTGGTCGACGCGCACGCCGGCGGCGCCGTGCAGGGCGTGCTCATGGACCTCGGGGTGTCCTCGCTGCAGCTCGACGAGGCCGAGCGCGGCTTCGCCTACGCGCAGGACGCGCCGCTCGACATGCGCATGGACTCCACGCAGGGGCTGACGGCGGCCGCCGTGCTCAACACGTACGACGAGCGCGACCTCGCGCGGATCCTGCGGGAGTACGGCGAGGAGCGGTTCGCGGCCAAGATCGCGCGTGCCGTCGTCCGGCGTCGGGCCGAGCGGGCGTGGGACCGCAGCGGCGAGCTGGTCGACCTGCTGCGCGCGACCATCCCCGCCGCGACCCGCAAGACGGGCGGCCACCCGGCCAAGCGCACGTTCCAGGCGCTCCGGATCGAGGTGAACGGCGAGCTCGAGGTGCTGGAGCGCGCCGTGCCCGCCGCGATCGAGGCGCTCGCGGTGGGCGGCCGGATCGTCGTGGAGTCGTACCAGTCGCTGGAGGACCGGATCGTCAAGCGCGCGATAGCGCAGGGCACGACGTCGTCCGCGCCGCCGGGCCTGCCCGTCGAGCCGGAGACCCACCGGCCCTACCTCGAGGCGCTCACCCGGGGCGCCGAGGAGGCCGACGCCGCCGAGCTGGAGCGCAACCCGCGCTCGGCGTCGGTGCGGCTGCGTGCCGCACGGCGCCTGCGTCCAACGCCCGAGCACCTGTTGAACCGCACCACCCCGCACCACACAGCGAAGGAGGACCGCCGATGAGTGCCACCACCGCCGCGACGGCCCGCGCCGTCCGTCCGGTCGAGCAGCCCCGCCCCCGCAGGGCACCGCTGACCGCCATCCCGGGGGGTGCCGCCCAGCGCGGCCGCCGCCTGGACGTCGTCCGCGCGCCGCTGCACGCCAAGAGCCGCGTGCCCTTCCTCGTGCTGTGCGCCACCCTGATGATCGGCTCCCTCGTGGCGGTGCTGGTGCTGAACACCACGCTCGCCCGGGGTTCCTACGAGATGTCGCAGCTCCAGGGGGAGGTCGCCCAGACCGCCCAGGACGTGCAGGGTCTCCAGGAGGACCTGAGCGCTGCCCAGACCGAGCTGCCGGACAAGGCCCGCAGCCTCGGCATGGTGCCGGCGGAGAACCCGACCATGGTGAGCATCCGCACCGGCAAGGTGGTGAAGGGGACGGACCAGTGACCCGGCCGACGTCGGATTCGGGCCGGCAGCGCACCCCGTCGGGGCGCGCTGCCGGCTCCCGTTCCGCGCAAGCGTCCGCGCAACCGCGTGACGCCCAGCCCACGCGGGCCCAGCCTGCGCGGGGTCGGGGAAAGACCGAGCCCACGCGGGACCGGGGAAAGGCTCAGCCCGCGCAGGGCCGGGGCAGGTCCCAGCCCGCGCGGGGCCAGGGCAGGCCCGAGAGGGCGGGGACGTCGCAGCGCAAGCAGGGCGGCACCCCGCCCCTGGCGCAGCCTCGGTCGGGCGGGAGCCCGTCGAGGAACGGCCGGCAGACGAAGGCTCAGGCGAACAAGACTCAGGCGAACAAGGCCCAGCCGAACAAGACACAACCGAAGAAGGCCCAGCCCCGCGCGACCAGCACGCGGCTGGGCCTTCAGGCACCCGACGGCGTCCGGAAGGCCGCCGCGCAGCCGCGTCCGGCCCGGTCCAGGGTGGCCCGGCCGCTGCCGCCGCGGCCGGGCCGCCCGGAGGTGCGCCAGCGCTGGCTGGTCGGCCTCGCGGCCGTCGTCGTGCTCGTGTTCCTGGTGCGGCTGGTCCACGTGCAGCTCATCGAGGGGCCGAGCCTCGCGGCGAAGGCCGAGGCGGCGCGCACGGCCACCGCCGTGACACCGGCGCACCGGGGCGACATCACGGACACCAACGGGGTGGTGCTCGCCACCTCGGTGGACCGGTACACGGTGGTGGCCGACCCGGTGGCGATCGAGGACTTCCGCGGCACGGGGCGCGTGGACGCCGACGGCAGGCGGGTGGAGGACGGCGCGCTGGGCATCGCCCAGCTCCTCGCGCCGATCCTCGACGTGCCCAAGAACGAGCTCGCGGCCAAGCTCGTGGGCGAGTCGCGCTACCGGGTGCTCGCCAAGAATGTGGTGCCGCAGGTGCAGCGCGCCATCGCCGACCTGGAGATCCGGGCGTACATCCGGACCGACCTCACCTCGCGGCGCACCTACCCGTCGGGCACGGTAGCGGGCTCGCTCGTGGGGTTCGTGGACGACCAGCAGACCGGGCAGGGCGGCATCGAGGCGGCGTACGACGACCTGCTGGCGGGCACAGCGGGCTCGGACACCTACGAGCGCAGCCTCGACGGCCTGCGCATCCCGGCCGCGGGCCAGGAGTCGGTGCCGGCGGTCCCGGGCGACGACGTCCAGCTCACCCTGGTGCACGACGTCCAGTGGAAGTCGCAGGACGCGATCGACGAGGCGGTGCGCACGTCGGGTGCGGAGTACGGCATGGCGATCGTGCAGGACGTGCGCACGGGCGAGATCGTCGCGCTCGCCGACTCGGGCGCCGTCGACCCCAACGACCGGTCGACGGCGGCCGTCGCCGGCGGGTCGCGCGCGGTGAAGACCGTCTTCGACCCGGGCTCCACGGGCAAGGTGATCACCATGGCCGCGGCGCTCGAGGGCGGGTACTGGACCCCGAACAGCCGGTTCGTCGTGCCGGACACCTTCACGACGCCGAACGGGCAGACGTTCCACGACTCGCACGACCACCCGGTGCAGCACCTCACGCTGACCGGCGTGCTGGCGCACTCGTCGAACACGGGCACGGTGCAGGTCGGGGAGAAGATCCCGGTGCAGACCCGCCAGGAGTACCTGCAGAAGTTCGGGTTCGGGCAGCCGACGGGCCTCGGCCTGCCGGGCGAGTCGGTGGGCATCATGCCGCCGGACGACGTGGCGGACTGGGACGGCCGCACGCAGTACACGGTGCTGTTCGGCCAGGGCCTCTCGGTCAACGCCATGCAGGCCACCAGCGTGTTCTCGACGGTGGCGAACGGCGGCGTGCGGATGACCCCCACGCTCTTCGAGGGCTCGACCAGCCCGGACGGCACCACCACTCCGGCCGAGCGCCAGTCCGGCGAGCGGGTGATCTCGGCGCGGACCGCCGACACGCTCGTGGAGATGATGGAGACCGTCACGGAGGAGGGCGGTACGGGCGTCAACGCCACGGTGCCGGGCTACCGGGTGGCGGGCAAGACCGGTACCGCGCAGATGCCCGCGGGCAACGGGTGGACGTACATGGCGTCGTTCATCGGCGTCGCGCCGGCCGACGACCCCCGGTACACCGTCGCGATCTTCCTCAAGAGCCCGAGCAGCTCGATCTTCGGCGGCGACGTCGCCGCCCCGGTGTTCAGCGACGTCATGGGGTTCACGCTGCAGAAGATGGACGTGCCGCCGAGCGAGAGCGCCGGCCGCCGCCTGGCGACCGAGTGGTGAGGCCCGCGCCGGTCAGTGGTCCGTGATCCGCACGGTGCTGCCCAGCGTGGCCGTCAGGATGGACTCGATGGCGAACCCGGTGGCCGAGGCGAGGTCGACCGCCTTCGGGTCGAGCAGCCACTGGAGCTGCAGGCCGTCCATGACGGCGATCACCGCGGCCGCGGCCCGCTCCGGCTCGCCCTCCGGCAGGGTGACGGCGCGCTCGGCGGCCAGCTCGCGCACCGCCTGCGAGATCTCGCCGCGCAGCACCGTGAACCGCTCCGCCACCCAGGTGGAGGCCGGGTGGCCGTCGGTCACCGACTCGCCGGTGAGCACCGCGTAGGCCTGCACGATGCCGCGCCGCTGGGCGTTCAGGCGCGCGGTGGTGACCAGGTGGCGGAACAGGTCGATGCCGCCGGGGATGTGCTTGCCCTCGAGGTGCTGCACGTCCACGCGGTCGCGGTACTCCAGCACCTCCCACAGCAGCTTGTCCTTGCTGCCGAAGTGGTGCAGCACCCCGGCGTGCGTGATGCCCACCTGGGCCGCGACGTCCACGAGCGAGCCCTGGTGGTAGCCCTTCGACCCGAACACGCGCGTGGCCGCCGCGAGGATCTCCTCCCGCCGCTGGGCGCGGGTGGGGCGCTTGGCCTTCGGGGCTACCTGCTCGGTCGTATCTGACATGCCCTTACGATACGGGTGAACGGGCTTACTTACCAGTAAGTAAGTGTGGTTGAATGCGGGCAGCCGTCCGACGCTGAACGGAGAACCACTTGTCATCGCAGACCATCACGACGGAGCCGGAGCTGCTCCGCCTCCTCGACGAGCTCACCGCCGAGGAGAAGGTGTCGCTCGTCGTGGGCGCCTCCATGTGGGCGACCACGGCCGTGCCGCGCCTCGGGCTCGAGCCGGTGGTGATGTCCGACGGCCCCGTGGGCGTGCGCGGCCCGGACGGCGGGACGTCGGCGATGTTCCCCGCGCCGTCCGCGCTGGCCGCCACGTGGGACCTGGACCTGGCGGCGCGTTCGGGGGCGCTGTTCGCGGCGGAGGCCCGGCGGCACGGCGTCGACGTCGTGCTGGCCCCGCAGGTGAACCTGCAGCGCACGCCGGTGGGCGGCCGGCACTTCGAGTGCTACTCCGAGGACCCGCACCTGACCGCAGAGATCGCGGTGGCGCTCGTGGGCGCCGCCCAGGAGCGGGGCGTCGGGATGTGCGTCAAGCACTACGTCGCCAACGACTCCGAGACCGAGCGCACGCGGTACCGCGCCCGCCTCGACGAGCGCACGCTGCGCGAGGCCTACCTGGCGCCGTTCGAGCGCCTGGTGCGCGAGGTCGGCCCCTGGTCGGTCATGGGCGCCTACAACGGCGCCGACGTCGGCGGCGTGTCCGCCCCGCTCCTGGAGCACCGGCCGCTGGTGGTCGACCTGCTCAAGGGGGAGTGGGGCTACGACGGCCTGTTCGTCAGCGACTGGGTGGCCACGCAGTCGGTGGCACCCGCCGTCCGCGGCGGCCTCGACCTGCAGATGCCCGGACCCGACGGCGCGTGGGGCGACGGCCTGCTCGACGCCGTCCGCTCGGGCGAGGTCGCGGAGGAGGAGCTGGACGACAAGGTGCTGCGCCTGCTGCGGCTCGCCCGCCGCACGGGCCGGCTCACGCCGCCCGGCGACGACGGGGCGCAGGGCCTCGCCGCGGGCGGAACCGGGGCCACGGGCGGCGCCGGGGTCACCAACGGCGCTGGCGTCACCAACGGCGCTGGCGTCACCAACGGCGTCGGCGCCACCAACCGCACCGGGACCAACCGCGCCGGCGTCACCAGTGGCGCGGGACGCACCAACGGCGCCGCAGGCCCGAACGGCGCGCCCGCGACGGTCGCGCCCACGACGGAACGGGACCCGGCGACCACGCCCGAGGCCTCGGCCCGGTTCCTGCGCGAGCTCGCCGCCCGCTCCGTCGTCGTGCTGAAGGACGACGCCGGCCTGGTGCCGCTCGTGCCCGATGCGGCGCCGCCGCTGCACGTCGCGCTGCTCGGGCCCGCCGCGGTCGAGCCGTTCTTCCAGGGCGGGGGCTCGTCGTTCGTGCACCCCGACCGCCTCACCTACCCCGCGGACGAGCTGCGCGCCGCGCTGCCGGAGGGGTCGCGGGTCACGCTGCTCGCCGGCGCCCGCGCCCTGCACAACCCGCCCGAGCTGGACGTCGACCGGTGCACCGACCCCGTCACCGGCGAGCCCGGCCTGCGGGTCACCTACCTGGCCGCCGACGGCTCCACGCTGGACGAGTACACGGCCCGGGAGTGGACCGGCTGGCTGCAGGACGTGCGGCCCGACGCCGACGCCGTCCGCCTGCGGGCGCGCGTGCGGCTGGAGGAGCCCGGCACGCACGAGCTGGGCGTCGGCACCGTCGGCATCCACCGGGTGAGCATCGACGGCGCGGAGGTCGCCAAGGGCAGCACGCGCGTGCACGAGGACATCGTGCTGTCCTCCGGGCACAACCACCCGATCGCTGCGCTCGCCCCGGCGAGCGGCACCGCCGTCGTCGACGCGACGCTCCAGGTGGTGCATGCCGTGGGCTACGGGCACTTCGTGCGCGGGGCCCTGGTGCACCGGCTGCCCGGCCCGTCGGCGCAGGACGAGCTGACCCGCGCGGTCGAGGCCGCTGCGGCCGCCGACGTCGCCGTGGTGCTGGTCGGCACGACGGCGGAGGTCGAGTCCGAGGGGTACGACCGGCCCGACCTGGACCTGCCCGGCAACCAGGACGAGCTCGTGCGCCGTGTCGCGGCGGCCAACCCGCGTACCGTCGTCGTCGTCAACGCGGGGGCGCCCGTGCTGCTGCCCTGGCTGCAGGACGTGCCCACCGTGCTGTGGGGCTGGCTGCCCGGCCAGGAGGCGGGCACGGCGCTCGCCGACGTGCTGACCGGCGTCACCGAGCCGTCCGGGCGCCTGCCCTGGACCCTGCCCGCCCGTCTCGAAGACGTGCCGGTGCCGCACGCGCGGCCGGTGGACGGCGTCGTCGACTACGCGGAGGGGACCGACGTCGGCTACCGGGCCTGGGAGCGGCGGCTGGCCGTCGCCGCGGACGCCGCCGCCCCTGACGCCGCCGCCCCTGACGCCGCCGCCCCTGACGCCGCCCCTGACGGCGTTGCCCCGGATGCCGCCGCGCCGGACGCTTCGGCGCCCGTCGCCCCCGTGCCCGCCGCACCCTTCGGGCACGGCCTGGGCTGGACCACCTGGGAGTACGAGGACGCCGTCCTCGCCAGGGGCGAGGCGCACGACGCGCCGTCGACCCTCACCGTGTACGCGACCGTCCGGAACACCGGCCCCCGCGCGGGGCGCGAGGTGGTCCAGGTCTACGTCGAGGCGCCGGACGGCGGCCCGAGCCGGCCCGTGCGCTGGCTGGGCGGCTTCGCGGTGGCGGACGTGCCCGCCATGGGCAGCGCGACGGTCCGCGTCCCCGTCTCCACCCGGGCGCTGCAGGTCTGGGACCCGCAGGCCAAGGGGTGGACCACGCCGCCGGGCACCTACCGGCTGCGTACCGGCAGGTCCGTGGCGGACCTGCGACTGACCAACGAGCTGACAGTCCGGCCAGGGGACGACCTGGGTGCCGGAACCGAGTGATCACATCCATCCGTCCCGCGCCAGCGGGAGGAGTGCAAGGAGGCACAACGTGAGGATTCACAAGCACGTCGCCGCTGCCGCGGCCGCTGCGACGATCGCGCTGCTGGCCACGGCCTGCAGCGGCGGTGGTGGTGGCACGACCACTACCGAGGCGGGCGGCGGGGAGACCCTGACCGTCGGCATGCCGAACGGCGTCCAGACCGAGAACCACAGCCCGTTCGCCACCGGCTCGTCCGCGCTCTCGCTCGGCTACGCGTTCACGATCTACGAGCCGCTGATGATGCGCAACCAGGCCCGGCCCTCGGAGGAGCCGGAGCCCTGGCTCGCCGAGAGCGTCGAGTGGAACGAGGACTTCACGGAGGCGGTCATCACGCCACGCGAGGGCGTCACCTGGTCGGACGGCGAGGAGTTCACGGCCGACGACGTCGCGTTCTCGATCCAGCTCCGCAAGGACTTCGACGCCCTCAACGCCGCGGCCCTGCCCTACGACACCATCGAGACCGACGGCAGCACCGTCACCGTGACGTTCACCGCCGGGCAGTTCGTGAACCAGTCCAAGCTGTACGACCTGGTCATGGTGCCGGAGCACATCTGGGCCGACGTCGAGGACCCGACCACCGACACGAACCTGAACCCGGTGGGCACCGGCCCGTACACGCTGGAGTCGTGGACGCCGCAGGCCGCCACGGTCGTGGCCCGCGACGACTACTGGGGCGGCGAGCCGGCCGTGCCCGAGATCCGGTACTCGTCGTACAACGACAACAACGCCCTGACCACCGCCCTGACCACGGGTGAGGCGCAGTGGGGCTGGACCTTCATCGCCGACTTCGAGAACGTCTACATCGCCCAGGACCCCGAGCACTACCACCAGTACGCGGCGGGCGGCCTCGGCATCGACGTGCTCTACCTGAACAACGAGACCAAGCCGTTCGACGACCGGGCGTTCCGGCAGGCGCTCAACATGGTGATCGACCGCCAGGAGCTCGTCGACGTCGCCACCTCCGGCGTCAACCCGCCGCTGACCAGCGTCACCGGCCTGCCGCTGCCCGCCGGCGAGGAGTTCCTCTCGGACCAGTACGCGGGCCAGGAGTTCGAGGTCGACGTCGAGGGCGCTCGCGCCCTGCTGGAGGACGCCGGGTACACCTGGGAGGGCGAGACCCTCATGGACCCCGACGGCGAGGAGGTCACCTTCGAGCTGGTCAACCCGGCCGGCTGGAACGACTACCTGACCGCGCTCGACCTCATCAAGAACGCGGCCGCCGAGCTCGGCGCCACCGCCACCGTCAACCCCGTCAACCAGGACGGCTGGTTCGCCGACATCATCCCCGGCGGCGACTTCCAGGCCACCCTGCACTGGACCGACGGCGGCGCGACCCCCTGGGACATGTACGCCGACATCATGGACGGCGCCCAGTACAAGGAGCTCGGCGAGCCGGCCACCTGGAACTTCGGCCGGTTCCAGAACGACGACGCCACGCAGGCGCTCGCCGACTACGCCGCCGCGCCCGACGACGCCACCCGCACCGCGGCGATGGAGACGATCCAGCGGGTGTTCGTCGAGGAGGTGCCGGGCATCGCCATCTGGACCCGCCCGGCCACCGCGCAGTACTCCACGCTGAACTACGTGGGCTGGCCGTCCGAGGAGGACCCGTACAACCAGCCGCAGCCCACGGGCGTGCAGGCCGCGCAGATCCTGATGAACCTCGAGCCAGCGGACGGCTGATGAGCACGAGCACACCGGTGCTGGCCGCGCGCGGCCTCACCAAGCACTTCCGAGCGGGCGGGCGTCGTCTCAGCGGCCGCCCGCCCGCCCGGGCGATCCACGCGGTGGACGGCGTGGACCTCGAGCTCCACCGCGGCCAGGTGCTGGCCGTGGTGGGGGAGTCGGGGTCCGGCAAGTCCACCGTCGCCCGGCTGCTGGCCCGGCTCATCCCGCTCACGGGCGGGCAGGTGCTGCTGGACGGACACGACAGCATCGTGCACGGCCGGCGCGCGTTCCGTGCGTACGTGCGCCGCGTGCAGATGATCTTCCAGGACCCGTTCGCGTCGCTGAACCCCGTGTACCCTGTGCGGTACACGCTGACCAGGGCGCTGCGGCTGCACCGGAAGCAGTCCACGGGCGGCAGGCTGCGGGGCGCGGAGCTGGAGGCGGCCCTGACCGAGCTGCTGGAGCGCGTGCACCTCACGCCCGCCGCGCGGTACGTCGACAAGTACCCGCACGAGCTGTCCGGCGGGCAGCGGCAGCGCATCGCCATCGCGCGGGCGCTCGCCGCGCAGCCCGAGGTGCTGCTCGCGGACGAGCCCGTCTCGATGCTCGACGTGTCGATCCGGCTCGGCATCCTCAACCTCCTGGCGGACCTGCGCGACCGGCTCGGCATCGCCGTCCTGTACATCACGCACGACATCGCCTCGGCGCGGTACTTCGCCGACCGGACCACGGTGCTGTACGCGGGGCAGGTCATGGAGACCGGCGACAGCGAGTCCGTGACGCAGGAGCCGCTGCACCCGTACACGCGCCTGCTCGTGGCCTCGGCGCCCGACCCGGACGACCTCGCGGGCGCCGGCGCCGCGGCCGCGCGGGAGCAGGGGACCGGCGGCGAGCCGCCGAGCCTCGTGGACCCGCCGCCCGGGTGCCGGTTCGCCCCGCGCTGCCCGTACGCCAGCGACCTGTGCCGGCGCGAGACGCCGGAGCTGTTCGAGGTGGCGCCCGGGCGGTCGGCGGCGTGCTGGGGGTACAGCGAGCGTGCCGACCGGCCGTCGGTCCCGGCCGGGGGCACGTCGTCCGGCGTCGGACCGGGTGCGCCGGACGGGGAGGTGGCCGCATGAGGTTCCTGCTGCGCAGGGTCGCGTTCTACGCGCTGACGGCGTGGGCCGCCATCACCATCAACTTCTTCATCCCGCGCATGCTGCCCGGCGACCCCGTGACGGCCCTGCTGGGCCGGATGCAGGGCCGCATCGACAGCAACGCCGAGCACTCGCTGCGGGTGCTGTTCGGGCTGGACCAGGACACGAGCCTGTGGCAGCAGTACGTCGACTACTGGGGCCTGCTCTTCCGGGGCGACCTGGGCCTGTCGTTCACGCACTTCCCGACGCCCGTGTCCGAGATCGTGAACCAGTCGCTGCCGTGGACGGTGGGGCTGGTCGGCGTCGCCACGGTCATCGCGTTCGTGATCGGCTCGCTCATCGGCACGTTCCTCGGCTGGCGCCGCGGGACGTGGGCGGACGGGCTGCTGCCCGTGGCGACGTTCTTCCAGGCCGTGCCCTACTTCTGGCTCGGCCTGATCACCATCGCGGTGCTGTCGGTGGGCCTGGGCTGGTTCCCGTCCAGCGGCAGCTACGACCGCGGCCTGGTGCCCGCGTTCACCGGCGAGTTCATCGGCTCGGTGGTCTACTACGGGTTCCTGCCCGCCCTCACGGTGGTGCTGTCGTCCGTGGCGGGCTGGGTGCTCGGGATGCGCAACATGATGGTGACGGTCTCCTCGGAGGACTACGTCACCGTCGCGCACGCCAAGGGCCTGCCGGAGCGCGACGTCATGCTCGGGTACGCGGCCCGGAACGCCGTGCTACCCCAGGTCTCCAGCTTCGCCCTGTCCCTCGGGTTCGTGGTGGGCGGCACGCTGATCATGGAGATGGTCTTCTCCTACCAGGGCATCGGGTACACGCTCTACCAGGCGGTCTCGACCCACGACTACCCGCTGATGCAGGGCTGCTTCCTGGTCATCACCCTGTCCGTCCTGGTGGCGAACATGGTGGCCGACCTCGCCTACGCCCTGCTCGACCCCCGCACCCGGACGGAGGACCGATGAACAACCGGCTGCTGTTCCTGCGCAACGGCAAGGTGCTCACGGGCCTGGCCATCCTCGGCTTCTTCACGCTGCTCGCGCTGCTCGGCCCGTGGATCTCGCCGTACGACCCCAACCAGGTGAGCGACGCGCTGCTCAGCCCGCCGTCCGCCGCGCACTGGCTGGGCACCGACCACACGGGGCGCGACATCCTGTCCCAGCTCGTGGTGGGCACGCGCGGCGTGCTCGTGGTCGGCCTGGTCGCGGGCGTGAGCGCCACCGTCGTCGGCGTGCTGATCGGCGTGACGGCCGGATTCGTCGGCGGCGTGGGCGACGAGTCGCTGTCCGCGCTGTCGAACATGTTCCTGGTCATCCCGCAGCTCCCGCTGATCATCCTGATCGCCACGCAGCTCCCGTCCGCGGGCGGGCTCACCGTCGCGCTGGTCATCGGCGCCACCGGCTGGGCCTGGGGCGCGCGCGTGATGCGCGCCCAGACGCTGTCGCTGCGCAAGCGCGACTTCGTGGAGGCGGCCCGGGCCAACGGGGAGCGCACGTGGCGGCTCGTGCTCGCGGAGGTGCTGCCCAACCTGACGGCGGTCATCGCCTCCGGGTTCGTGGGCACCGTGACGTTCGCGGTGCTGTCCCAGGTCACCCTGTCGTTCATCGGCATCACGCCGGTCAGCGAGTGGAACTGGGGCACCATCCTGTTCTGGGCGCAGAACAACCTCGCGCTGCAGCGCGGCGCGTGGTGGTGGTTCGTGCCGGCCGGGGCGTGCATCGCGCTGCTCGGCATGGCGCTGACCCTGGTCAACTTCGGTATCGACGAGATAGTCAACCCCCGCCTGCGGTCCACCGGCCTGCACGCGCGGTCGCTGCGCCGCCGGGGCATCCGGCCGCGCGTCGGGTTCACCCCGGTGGTACGGGAGGCACGGACATGAGCACCCAGACCGGCACGGCGACGTCGGCGGCCGCGCCCCGGACACCGGCCGACCCGGTCCTCGACATCCGGAACCTGAGCGTCGACTACGGGTTCGGCGACGACCCGACGCACGTGCTGCGCGAGGTCTCGCTCACGCTGCGCCGCGGTGAGGTGCTGGGCCTGGCCGGGGAGTCGGGCTGCGGCAAGTCGACGCTGGCCTACGCGGCGACGCGGCTGCTCGCGCCGCCCGGCCTCATCACGGGCGGCGAGGTGTGGCTCACGGGCCGCGACGGGCAGCGGGCGGACCTGCTGGCCCTGTCCGACGCCGACCTGCGCGCGACCCGCTGGCGCGACATCGCCATCGTGTTCCAGGGCGCCATGAGCTCGCTCAACCCGGTGTACCGGGTCGAGCGGCAGCTCGTTGACGGCATCCTGGCGCACCGGCCGGGGATGCGGCGCGCGGAGGCCCGTGAGCGGGCCGCGGAGCTGCTGCGGCTGGTCGGCATCTCGGCCGACCGGCTGCGGTCCTACCCGCACCAGCTCTCCGGGGGCATGCGGCAGCGCGTCATGATCGCCATGGCGCTCGCCCTGGAGCCGCAGGTGCTCATCATGGACGAGCCGACCACGGCGCTCGACGTCGTGATGCAGCGCCAGATCCTGGAGCAGGTGATGGAGCTGCGCGAGCGGCTGGGCTTCTCCGTGGTGCTCATCACGCACGACGTGTCCCTGCTGGTCGAGGTCGCCGACCGGATAGCCGTCATGTACGCCGGGGAGATCGTGGAGACGGCGTCGGCCCGGGACGTGTACACCCACCCGCGGCACCCGTACTCGGCGGGGCTGCTCGGGTCGTTCCCCCCGCTGCACGGCCCGCGGCGGGAGCTCACCGGGATCCCCGGCGCGCCGCCGGACCTGTCTCAGCGTGCCCCGGGGTGTCCGTTCGCGCCGCGGTGCCCGCACGTCATGGATGTCTGCCGCACCGAGCTGCCGGTGCTGGGGCGGACGGCGCAGGCCGAGGAGGGGCGGCTCGTGGCGTGCCACCTGCACACCTCCGCGGCGGCGGCCGGCGCGAAGCTGCCGGACCTGGTGGGGCGGTAGAGCGAGCTCCGGGGCGGGCCGCCGGGGTCGGGCGGACTGGCGGGTGAACAATCCTCTCGGGCGCCTGTTGCGGTGAGTAGACAACGTCTACTCACCGCAACACACACTCGCGAGGCAAAGCGCCCTCGCTCCGCACCGCAACACACTCGCGTCCGGAGTCTCTCCCAAACCCACCACGCCAGACCCACAGACGAGGCCGGACCCACCCCTGCGAGACGGTAGGTTCTTCTCCGTGACATCCCCGTTCGACCGGATCCGTCCGGCGGCCACCGCAGCGCGCCAGGTCTCGGACCTCGCCGTCGCGTTCGGCCTCACCATCGCCCCAGGTCATCCCGCGGAGGCTGCGGTCACCTGCGTGGCCTCGGACAACCGGGTGGCGCGGGAGGGGGACCTGTTCGTGGCCCTGCCCGGCGCCCGCGCGCACGGCGCGCAGTTCGCCGCCGACGCCGTCGCGCGCGGGGCGTCCGCGATCCTCACCGACGCGCGCGGGGCCGAGGTGGCGGGCGACACCGCGGTGCCCGTCCTCGTGGCCGACGATCCCCGCGCGATCCTCGGCCAGGTCGCCGCCTGGGTGCTGGGCAACCCAGCCGACGACCTGATGACCTTCGGTGTCACCGGCACCAACGGGAAGACCACCACCACCTACCAGCTCGACCACCTGCTGCGGGCGCTGGGCTGGAAGGGCGGCCTGGTCGGCACCGTCGAGACGCGCTCGGGCGACCGCGTGCTCCCGAGCGTCCTGACCACGCCGGAGGCCGCCGACCTCCAGGCGCTGCTCGCCGCCATGCGCGAGGACGACGTGCGCACCCTCGCCATGGAGGTCTCCTCGCACGCCCTGGCGCAGCACCGCGTGGACGGCATCGTGTTCGGCGTGGCCGGGTTCACCAACCTGACCCAGGACCACCTCGACTTCCACGGCGACTTCGAGTCCTACTTCGCCACCAAGGCCGACCTGTTCACGCCCGCCCGCGCGCGCCGCGGCGTCGTCACGGTCGACGACGCCTGGGGCGAGCGCATGGCGGCCGAGGCCCAGATCCCGGTCGCGACCCTCACCACGCTCGCGGGCAGGGACGCGGACTGGACGGTGACCGACGTCGCGCCGTCCGGCACCGGCTCCGCCTTCACCCTGACCCACCGCGACGGGCGCACGCTGCGGACCACGACGTCCCTGCCGGGCGGCTACAACGTGGCCAACGCGGCGCTCGCCGTGGCCATGGTGCTGGAGGGCGGCTCGGACATCCGCGACGTGACCGAGGCGCTCGCGGCGGCCGACGGCCTGAGCGCCGTCGTCCCCGGCCGCATGGAGGTGCTCGCCACCGCCCCGCGCGTGGTGGTGGACTTCGCGCACAACACGGAGGCGCTGGAGCTGGCCATGGCTGCTCTGCGCCCGACGACGGCCGGCCGCCTCGCCGTGGTGTTCGGCGCGACGGGCGACCGCGACCCCGGCAAGCGGCCGTTCATGGGCGCCGCCGCCGTGCGCGGCGCCGACGTCGTCTACGTGACCGACGACGACCCCCACGACGAGGACCCGGCGAAGGTACGCGCGGAGGTGCTCGCGGGCACCGGCCTTGTCGGCACCCCTGGCCCCGGTGGCGCCAGCTCTGGCGGCGCGCCGGGCGGCGCAGAGGCGGCCGACGGCGGCGGCTCGCGTACGGTGGGGGTCCACGAGGTGGCCCCGCGCGCGGACGCCATCCGCGCGGCGATCCTCGCGGCCGGCCCGGACGACACCGTGCTGGTGGCGGGTCGCGGGCACGAGACGATCCAGGAGATCGCCGGGGTGGACCACGTGCTCGACGACCGCGTCGAGGCGCGCGCCGCCCTCGCGGACCGGCACGCCGGGCAGAGCACGACGCAGGACCCCACGCACGACTCCACCCAGGAGAGGACGACACAGGCATGATCGAGCTGACTGCGGCGCAGGTCGCCGCAGCCACCGGCGGGCGGCTGCACGCCGACCCGGATGCGCGGGTCACGGGGGCGGTGATCGTCGACTCGCGGCAGGCGGGTCCTGGCGCGCTGTTCGTGGCGCTGCCGGGCGAGCGGGTGGACGGGCACGACTTCGCGGCCGCCGCCGTCCGGGCGGGCGCCGCGCTGGTGCTGGCGACCCGTGAGCTCGACGGCCTGCCCACCGTCGTGGTGGACGACACCCAGGCGGCCCTGGGCGAGCTCGCGCGGCACGTCCTGGCGACGGTCCGCGGCGGGGCCGGCTCCGGCGGGGCCGGCGCTGCGGGCGGCGGCGCGTCCGGCGACCTGCAGATCGTCGCCGTGACCGGCTCGGTCGGCAAGACCACCACGAAGGACCTGCTCGGCCAGCTCCTCACCCCCGAGACCCGAGCTGGTTCCGCGGCTTTGCGGGGCTCGCAAGCTCACTCCTCAGGCGCGGGCGGCGACCACGCGATCATCGTCCCGAAGGGCTCGTTCAACAACGAGATCGGCCTGCCGCTCACAGTCCTGCGGGTCACCGCCGCGACGCGCTACCTGGTGCTGGAGATGGGCGCGGACCGGGTGGGCAACATCGCCTACCTCACCCGCATCGCGCCGCCCGACGTCGGCATCGTGCTCGCGGTCGGCGTCGCGCACGTCGAGTTCTTCGGCAGCGTCGAGGCGATCGCCAAGACCAAGGCCGAGATGGTCTCCGGCGTCGTGGACGGCGGCTCGGTGGTGCTCAACGCCGACGACCCGCGCGTGGCGGCCATGGCGGGCCAGGCGGCTCCCGGCACCACGGTGCGGACCTTCGGCACCATCCCGTCCGCCGACGTCCGCGCCGAGGACGTCTCCGTCGACGGCGCCGGCCGGGCGAGCTTCACGCTCCGCGTCGCGGGCACCACCGCAGCCGACGACGGCGCGGACCGTCGGGCCGGCGCCGACGCGGCGGGTCCGACCGGCGCCAGCGGCGAGGAGCGCGCGCAGGTCGCCCTCCAGCTCGTCGGGCCGCACCACGTGAGCAACGCCCTGGCGGCCGCGACGGCGGCGCTGCGCCTCGGGGTGTCCCTGCCCGACGTCGCGGCGCGGCTCTCGGCCGCCACGCCCCGCAGCCCGCACCGGATGGCCGTCACCGAGCGGCCCGACGGCGTCACCGTCGTCGACGACGCGTACAACGCGAACCCTGACTCGATGAAGGCAGCCCTGCGCACGCTCGCGGTGCTGGCCGGCCGGACCCGCCGGTCGGTCGCCGTGCTCGGCGAGATGCGCGAGCTCGGCGACCGCGCGCGGGCCGCGCACGACGAGATCGGCCGCCTCGCGGTACGGCTCAACATCAAGCAGCTCGTCGTGGTGGGCCAGGGCGCCTACCACATTCACGAGGGCGCCATGCAGGAGGGGTCCTGGGGGTCGGAGTCGGTCTTCGTGCCCGACCTGGACGCCGCCAAGGCCCTGCTCGACGAGTCGCTGGAGCCCGGCGACGTCGTGCTCGTGAAGTCGTCGCTCCTCTCCGGGCTGTGGGAGCTCGGGGACCACCTGTCGCTGGTCGATACCGCTAAGGACAACAACAAGTGATCGCGATCCTGGTCAGCGCCGCCGTGGCGCTGCTAGTGGCCCTCCTGGGCACACCGGTCTTCATCCGGTTCCTTGTCCACAAGAACTACGGACAGTTCGTCCGCCAGGACGGCCCCACCGGGCACTTCACCAAGCGCGGTACGCCCCAGATGGGCGGCGTCGTCATCATCGGAGCGACCATGGTCGGCGTCGCGGCCTCCATGCTCGTGTCGCAGCGGCTGCCGAGCGTGTCGGCGCTGCTCGCGCTCTACCTCATGGCGGGCCTCGGCCTGGTCGGCTTCCTCGACGACTTCACCAAGATCCGCAAGCAGCGCTCGCTCGGCCTGACCCCGCGCGCCAAGCTGATCGGCCAGGGCTTCGTCGGCATCTCGTTCGCGGTGCTCGCGCTGCAGTTCCCGAACGGGAACTCCCGCACCCCGGCGTCGACCAAGATCTCGTTCCTGCGCGACACCGACCTCGACCTGGCGTTCTTCGGCGCCACCGTGGGCCTGATCCTCTTCGTGATCTGGGCCAACCTGCTGGTGGCCGCCTGGTCCAACGCGGTCAACCTGACCGACGGCCTGGACGGCCTGGCCACCGGCGTCTCCATCATCACGTTCGGTGCGTACGTGCTGGTCAGCATCTGGCAGCTCAACCAGTCGTGCCAGTTCCTCGCCACGGCCGGACCACGCTGCTACGAGGTACGCGACCCGCAGGACCTCGCCATCGTCGCCGCCGCCGTCACCGGCGCCTGCGTCGGCTTCCTGTGGTGGAACGCCAACCCCGCCAAGATCTTCATGGGCGACACGGGCTCGCTCGCCCTCGGCGGCGCGCTGGCCGGCCTGTCCATCCTGTCCCGCACCGAGATCCTCGCCGCGATCATCGGCGGCCTGTTCGTCATCATCGTGCTGTCCGACGTGATCCAGATCGGCTTCTTCAAGATGACCCGCAGGCGCGTGTTCAAGATGGCGCCGCTGCACCACCACTTCGAGCTCTCGGGCTGGGGCGAGGTCACCATCGTGATCCGGTTCTGGCTCATCGCCGGCCTGTTCGCCGGCATCGGCATGGGCATCTTCTACGCCGAATGGGTGGTCTCGTGACCGAGGCGCCCGGCCCCGGCCCGCTCGGCGACGCGCACGGCGTGGTCGAGCCGGGCGTTCCCCTGGCCGAGGCCCGCGTCGTCCTCGCCGGCCTCGGCGTGACCGGACGGTCGCTCCAGCGCGTGCTGGCGCCGCGCGTCGCGTCCCTGGTCACGGTCGACGACAAGGCCGACGACGCCGACCACGGCGGGCTCGACGCCGACGGCGCCGCCGCCGTGCTGGCCCGGGCCGACCTGCTCGTGGCCTCGCCGGGCTTCGCGCCGCACCACCCCCTCGTCGCGGCGGCGCTCGCGGCGGGCGTGCCCGTGTGGAGTGAGGTCGAGCTCGCGTGGCGCCTGCGGGTCGACCGCCTCGGCGCCGACGGACCCGCCCCGTGGCTCGGCATCACCGGGTCCAACGGCAAGACGACCACCGTCGAGATGCTGGTGGCGATCCTGCGCGCGGCGGGCCTGCGCACCGCGGCCGTCGGGAACGTCGGCCGGTCCCTGGTCGAGGCGGCCCTCGACCCGGCGCTCGACGTCGTGGCGGTGGAGCTGTCCAGCTTCCAGCTCCACTTCACCCACACGATGTCGCTGCAGGCGGGCGCGGTCCTCAACGTCTCGGCCGACCACCTCGACTGGCACGGCTCGATCGAGGCGTACGCGCGCGACAAGGGCCGGATCTACGAGCGGGTCCAGGTGGCGTGCGTCTACAACGTCGCGGACCCGAGGACCGAGGAGCTGGTGCGCGAGGCCGACGTCGTCGAGGGCGCACGCGCCGTCGGCTTCGTGGTCGGCACCCCGAGCCCCGGCGACCTGGGCCTGGTCGACGACGTCCTGGTGGACCGCGCCTTCCACGCGGCCCCCGACGACCCCGACCGCCGCAAGAGCGCGGCGGAGCTCGGCACCCTGGCCGACCTGAAGCAGCTCGGCGACCACGCCGGCGTCGTGCCGACGCACATCGTGGCGGACGCCCTCGCCGCCGCCGCCCTCGCCCGCGCGCACGGCGTGCCCGCGGCCGCCGTCCGCGACGGCCTGCGGTCCTTCGGCCCCAGCGACCACCGCATCCAGCGCATCGCGGAGGCCGACGGCGTCACGTACGTCAACGACTCCAAGGCGACGAACGCCCACTCCGCCGCTGCCTCGCTGGCCGGCTTCGCCCACGGCACCGTGGTGTGGATAGCGGGCGGCCTGCCCAAGGGCGCCACGTTCGACGAGCTCGTGTCGTCCCGCGCGGACCGTATGCGTGCCGCGGTCGTGATCGGGGCCGATCCGAAGCCGCTGGCCGACACGCTCGCCCGACACGCGCCGCAGATCCCGGTTGTGGTGATCGATCCCGGCGACACTGGGACGGTGATGCGCCGGGCGGTCGAGGCGGCACGGGACCTGGCTCAGCCGGGGGACACCGTGCTGCTGGCACCGGCGGGCGCGTCGCAGGACCAGTTCGTCTCGTACGCCCACCGCGGCGACGAGTTCGTGCACGTGGTGCGCGAGCTCACCGAGCGATAGCACCACCGAGCGGTACCGGCCCGGCGCAGCAGCGGCCCGGCACCGTCCGCCGGCCGCGGGAGGAGGAGGGATGGCCACCACGAGCACGAGCCGCCGTCGTGCCCCGGAGCGCCCGTGGCTCGGCCAGTGGAACTCGACGGTGACCAGCTACTACCTCCTGGTGGGCACCACCGGCCTGCTCACCGTGATCGGCCTGATCATGGTGCTGTCCAGCTCGACGGTGACGTCGATCGCCGAGGGGCAGTCGCCGTACGCGGCGTTCCTGGTCCAGGCGCAGTACGCGCTCATGGGCCTGCCCGTGCTCGTCGTCGCGGCGCACCTGCCGGTCCGCTGGTACAAACGGCTCGCGCTGCCGGCGCTCGGCGTCGTGATCCTGCTGCTCATCGCGGTGATCTTCCTGGGCGAGGTCAGGAACGGCCAGCAGAACTGGCTCGTGCTGGGCCCGTTCACGTTCCAGCCGTCGGAGCTGGCAAAGCTCGCGCTCGCCGTCTGGCTCGGCACCGTGCTGGGCCGCAAGCAGGCACTGCTGGGGAGCTGGTCGCACGCGATCGTGCCCGCGGTCCCCGGCGCGGTGGTGATCCTCGGCCTGGTGCTCGGCGGGGGCGACCTCGGCACGGCGCTCGTGATGGGCCTGCTGGTGGCCGGCGCGTTCTTCGTGGCGGGCGTGCCGCTGTCCCTGATGAGCCTGGGCGGCGCGCTCGCCGCGTTCGTCGTGGGGTACGTGTTCATCGTGCAGCAGTCCTCCGGGGACCGGCTGCGGCGCATCATCGCGACCTACGGCGCCGAGTGCGACGAGGCCTCGGAGTGCTACCAGTCCCTGCACGGCCTGTTCGGGCTGGGCACCGGCGGGCTGTGGGGCGTTGGCCTGGGCGGGAGCCGCGAGAAGTGGAACTACCTGCCCGAGGCGCACAACGACTTCATCTTCGCCGTCATCGGCGAGGAGCTCGGCCTGCTCGGCACGGTGCTGGTGCTGGCGCTGTTCGCCGTGCTGGGGCTCGCGATGAGCCGGGTGATCCAGCGGCACGACGACCCGTTCGTCAAGGTGACCACCGCCGCCGTCGGCTGCTGGATCGTGGGCCAGGCGTTCGTGAACATCGGCGTGGTGATCGGGGTGCTGCCGGTGATCGGCGTGCCGCTGCCGCTGGTCTCGGCCGGCGGCTCAGCGCTGATCACCACGATGGCCGCGCTCGGCATGGTCATCTCGTTCGCCCGGACCGAGCCCGGGGCTGCCAAGGCCCTCGCTGCACGCGGTAGCGTCGTGCGCAAGTCACTGGCTGTGCTGGGCGGTGCGGTCCGGAGACGGTAGAAATGTGCACGGTGGTTCCCTCTGTGACGAGATCCTGCACAGCGGGCCGCCCGGGATCGATTCGCCTGGACAGTCCGGGCGACGACGAGAAGGTGATGATGAGCTCAGCAGTTGTGTCGGTGGTGCTCGCCGGGGGCGGCACCGCCGGCCACGTGAACCCCCTGCTCGCGGTGGCTGACGAGGTGCGGCGCCGCCAGCCCGGCGCGCGCGTGCTCGCGCTCGGCACCACGACCGGCCTGGAGGCCGAGCTGGTGCCGGCCCGCGGTTACGAGCTGCGCCCGATCCCCCGGGTGCCGATGCCACGCCGCCCCAGCCCCGAGCTGCTGCGGCTGCCGGGCAGGCTGGCCTCGGCGGTGAAGGCAGCGGAGGACGCGATCGACGAGATCGGCGCGCAGGCGGTGATCGGGTTCGGCGGCTACGTCGCGACCCCCGCCTATCTCGCGGCCCGGCGCAGGGGCGTGCCGATCGTGATCCACGAGCAGAACGCCCGTCCCGGCCTGGCCAACCGGCTGGGCGCGCGGTGGGCGGCCCGCGTGGGCCTCACCTTCCCCGGGACGCCGCTGCGCGGCGGCGTCCTCACCGGCCTTCCCCTGCGCCAGGCCATCGCCGGCCTCGTGCAGGCGCGCGAGGCCGACGCAGCGGGCGTGCGCGCCAGGGCCGCCGCCGAGCTGGGCCTCGACCCCGCGCTGCCGACCCTCGTGGTCACCGGCGGCTCCTCGGGCGCGCTGAGCCTGAACCGCGCCGTGTCGGGCGCCGCCGCGCAGGTGCTCGCGGCCGGCGCGCAGGTGCTGCACCTGACCGGCAAGGGCAAGGGCGACGAGGTCCGCGAGGCGGTGGCGGCCCTCGACCAGAGCCGCTACCAGGTCCGCGAGTACCTGGAGCAGATGGAGCTCGCCTACGCCGTTGCCGACCTCGTCGTCTGCCGGTCCGGCGCGGGCTCGGTGGCCGAGCACGCCGCCCTCGGCATCCCTGCCGTCTACGTGCCGCTGCCCATCGGCAACGGCGAGCAGCGGCTCAACGCGACCCCGCTGGTGGAGGCCGGTGGCGGCCTCCTGGTGGACGACGCGGACCTGACGCCCGCCTGGGTGTCCACCAACGTTCCCACGCTGCTCGCGGACCGCGAGCGGCTAGGTGTCATGGCGAAGGCGGCGCGGTCCGCCGGCACCGGTGACGGCGCGGCACGTGTCGTCGATCTCGTCGAGGAAGCCGTACGGTCAGCAGGTACCGACACCACGGAGGTCAGCTCATGAGCACCACGGTCACGGATCAGATGGCGGACCAGGTCGCGAGGCTCGGCCGCGTCCACATGATCGGCATCGGCGGGGCGGGCATGTCCGTCGTCGCCCGCCTGCTCGCCGGGCGTGGCGTGTCGGTGCAGGGCTCCGACGCGGCGGAGTCGGAGGCCCTCGAGGCGCTCCGGGCCGAGGGCGTCCGGGTGTGGGTCGGCCACGACCCGGCCCACCTGACGGGTGTGGACACGGTGGTGATCTCCAGTGCCGTGCACGAGGACAACCCCGAGCTCGCCGCCGCCCGGGCGCGCCGCCTCACCGTGCTGCACCGCTCGCAGGCGCTGGCCGCCCTGATGGACGGCTCGCGCGGCGTCGCCGTCGCGGGCGCGCACGGCAAGACGACGACGTCGGCGATGGTCGCCACCGTGCTCCGCGAGGCGGGCCTGGACCCGTCGTACGCGATCGGCAGCACCGTGCGCACAGCGAACGGTTCGATGCCGGGCGGCCACCTCGGCACGTCCGACGTGCTCGTGGCGGAGGCCGACGAGTCCGACGGCTCGTTCCTCAACTACACGCCCACCATCGCGGTGGTGACCAACGTCGAGGCGGACCACCTGGACCACTACGGCACGCCCGAGGCGTTCAACGGGGCGTTCATCCGCTTCGCCCGCCGCCTGGTGCCCGAGGGCTGGCTCGTCGCGTGCGCCGACGACGAGGGCTCGCTGTCCGTCGGCGCCACGATCTGCGCCACGGGCGGCCACGTCATCACCTACGGCACCAACGACACCGCGCGCGTGCGCGTCACGGACATCTCCACCACGGCGGAGGGCACGACGGCGGTGCTGCGCGGCGACATCCTCGGCACCAACGAGCAGGTGGCCGACGGCGCGGGCGTCTCGGGCAACGTGCCGGGCATCCCGATGCGCCTGTCGGTCCCCGGCAAGCACAACGTGCTCAACGCGACCGCCGCCGTGATCGTGTCGGTGCTGCTGGGCGTGCCGCCCGAGCAGGCGGTCGCCGGTGTCGAGGCGTTCGTCGGCACGGGCCGCCGCTTCGAGGAGAAGGGCATCGCCGACGGCGTGCGCGTGGTCGACGACTACGCGCACCACCCCACCGAGATCCGGGCCGTCGTGACGGCGGCCCGCGAGATCGCCGACGGCGGACGGGTGCTCGTGCTGTTCCAGCCGCACCTGTACTCGCGCACGCGGATCTTCGCCGACCGGTTCGCCCAGGAGCTGTCCGCGGCGGACGAGGTGGTGGTCACGGACATCTACGGGGCGCGCGAGGAGCTGGACCCGTCGGTCACGCCCCACACGATCGTGGACCTCATGACCGGGCACGGCGCCGCCTACGCGGTGCCGGATCGCCTGGACGCGGCCCACGCGATCGCCGACCTCGCCCGGCCGGGCGACGTGGTGCTCACGGTGGGCGCCGGTGACGTGACCCAGCTCGGGCCCGCCGTCCTGGCGCGCCTGGCGGGCCGCGTGGCGACGGGCTCCGCTGCCCCGGGGCTGGGCGAGGACTGATGCGCCCGCCCGCGCGCCCTCGCGCAGCGGGCACGGCACGGCCGCGCCCGGCGGACCAGGGTTCGGCCCCGCACGGCTCGGCACCGGACGGTTCGGTTCAGCAGGGTTCGGTTCAGGACGAGAGAGCGGTTCGGGAGCCCGAGGCCGGCCGGCAGACGCCGGCCGGCCGGCCGGCGGCCCGGCGGCATCCGGCGGAGGTGCCGGCCGCGCCGCCCCGGCCGGCGGCGACGCAGCTCCCGGCGCGCGGCCCCGAGCCCGACCGGGCGACGCCGGGCCTTCGTGACGGCGTGGTCTCCGACCAGCTCGCCGACCGTCTCGCCGAGCGCACCGCGATGGCCCGCTACCGCCTGTGGCGCCGGATCGGCTGGTCGGTGGCGGTGGCACTGGTCGTCGCGGGGCTCGTGTGGGTGGCGTTCTTCTCGCCGCTGTTCGGGCTCGACCCGCGGCAGGTGCGCGTGACGGGGCAGGGCACCACCATCGACGTCGGACAGGTGCGCGAGGCCGTGACGGACCAGGCGGGCGTACCGCTGCCGCGCCTCGACACGGTGGGCCTGCGCGGGGAGATCCTCGCGATGAACGCCGTCAAGGACGTGCGGATCACGCGGGTGTGGCCGGACGGGCTCGAGGTGGTCCTCACCTCGCGCGAGCCGGTGGCGGCGGTGCCGCAGCCGGGCGGCGTGCACGCGCTGATGGATGCCGACGGGGTACGCGTCGGCACGGTGGACGAGGTGCCGGACGGCCTGCCGGAGATCGTGGTCTCGCTCTCCGACGCCGACGCCGGCCACCGCGCCATGGACGCGGCCCTCGCGGTGCTGGGCGCCCTGCCGCCGAGGCTGGCGGCCGACATCCGGACGGTGAGCGCGGCGACGCAGGACGACGTGCGCACCACGCTGTCCGACGGGCGGGTCATCCGGTGGGGGAGCGGCGCGCAGGTGCAGCTCAAGACCAAGGTCGCGCAGACGCTGCTGCGCGCGGAGCCCTCGGCGACGACCATCGACGTGTCGTCGCCCGCGCTGCCGGTGACCCACTGACGCTGCCGGTAACCCACCGAAAGGGAATAACATCGGTGTGATTTCTCGCGTGCATCGTTGCGCGACACGCGCGACGATGTCGTCGACACACCTCGGCGGCACACCTACCGTCGAACTCAGCAGCAACCTGACATAACTCTAACCCTCTACCTCAACCTGAGAGTTTGAAGGGGCCGAGAGTCGGGACTCGGGACCCGAATCGAAAGGCGACGACGTGGCAACTCCGCAGAACTACCTGGCAGTGATCAAGGTGGTCGGTATCGGCGGCGGTGGTGTGAACGCCGTCAACCGCATGATCGAGGTCGGCCTCAAGGGCGTCGAGTTCATCGCGATCAACACGGACGCGCAGGCGCTCCTCATGTCGGACGCCGACGTCAAGCTCGACGTCGGGCGCGAGCTCACCCGCGGCCTCGGCGCCGGCGCGGACCCCGAGGTGGGCAAGAAGGCCGCGGAGGACCACGCGGAGGAGATCGAGGACGTCCTGCGCGGCGCCGACATGGTCTTCGTCACCGCGGGCGAGGGCGGCGGCACCGGCACGGGCGGCGCTCCGGTCGTGGCGCGGATCGCTCGCTCGCTCGGCGCGCTGACCGTCGGCGTGGTGACGCGCCCGTTCACGTTCGAGGGCCGCCGCCGCGCGGTGCAGGCCGAGAGCGGCATCGAGAACCTGCGCGACGAGGTCGACACGCTGATCGTCATCCCGAACGACCGGCTGCTGTCGATGTCCGACCGGAACGTGTCCGCGATCGCGGCATTCCACTCGGCCGACCAGGTGCTGCACTCCGGCGTCCAGGGCATCACCGACCTGATCACCACGCCCGGCCTGATCAACCTGGACTTCGCGGACGTGAAGTCGGTCATGCAGGGCGCGGGCTCCGCGCTCATGGGCATCGGCTCGGCGCGCGGCGAGGACCGCGCGGTGCAGGCCGCCGAGCTGGCGATCTCGTCGCCGCTGCTGGAGGCGTCGATCGACGGCGCCCACGGTGTGCTGCTCTCCATCCAGGGCGGTTCCGACCTCGGCCTCTTCGAGGTGCACGAGGCCGCGCGCCTGGTGCAGGAGGCCGCACACCCGGAGGCGAACATCATCTTCGGTACGGTCATCGACGACGCGCTGGGCGACGAGGTGCGGGTCACCGTCATCGCGGCGGGCTTCGACGGCGGACTGCCCAAGGAGCGCAAGGACCACCGCGCGCTCGGCCAGGTCGCCGGCGCCACGCGCAGCCCCGCGACGGCGCCGGTCCCGCTGCCCGACATGTCGGACGCCGCTCGCCGTGCACCCGAGCCGCACAGCACGAACGGGATGCCGCCGTCGGTCCCGCCGGCGCCGCACCCCGCTCCGGTCTCGACGCTGCCCCGCGTGATCGACGACGAGGGCTCGGACGACGTGCCGCGCACGCTGGACGAGCCGGCCGTCGTGGTGCAGGGCTCGTTCAACCGCCAGGACGTCCCGCGCGAGCAGGGCGACCGCGTGGAGGTCCCGCCGCTGTACGACGAGAACCCGCGCCGGACGCCGGAGGACCTGGACGTCCCCGACTTCCTGAAGTGACCGGCCCGGGCCCGGAAACCATCCGCGCCGGAGTTCTCCGCCCGGTACGCTCGCCCTCGTGAGCGACACCCGGGCTCTCGAAGGCGTGCACCCCGTCGACCTCGGCGACGGGGTGCACGCCTTCTTCACGACCGGCGCGGGCGGCGTCTCGCCGGCCCCTTGGGCAACCGCGGACGGCGGCGGCCTGAACCTGGGCCTGAACGTGTCCGACTCCGCCGCGCGGGTGGCGGTCAACCGGTCCCGCGCCGCCGAGCGGCTCGGCGCGCCCGTGGCGTTCGCCACCCAGGTGCACGGCTCGACCGTGCTCGTGCTCGGCCCGGCGGAGCGTGCGCGGTGGGCGGCGCACGAGCCGCCGGCGTCGGCGGGGGAGGGCGACGCGCTCGTCACCGCCGAACGCGGGCTGGGCCTCGGCGTCCTGGTCGCCGACTGCGTGCCGGTGCTGCTGGCCGACCCGGAGGCGCGGGTGGTCGGGGTGGCGCACGCCGGGCGCAAGGGTGTTGTGGCCGGCGTGGTGCACCGCGCCCTCGACGCCCTGGTCGCCCGCGGTGCCGACCCGGCGCGGGTGCGCGCCGCCGTCGGGCCGGCGGTGTGCGGGCGGTGCTACGAGGTGCCCGCCGCGATGCGGGAGGAGGTGGCCGCCGCCGTCCCCGAGACGTTCACGACGACCCGTGCGGGCACGCCGGGCCTCGACCTGCCGGCGGGGGTGGCCGCGCAGCTCGCCGCGCGCGGCGTCGCGGCGACGCGCGTCGACCGCTGCACGTTCGAGGATCCGGCCCTCTTCTCGCACCGTCGCGCGAGCGCCGCCGGTACCACGACCGGGCGTCAGGCCGGCATCGTCGCGCTCGTCTGAGCGTCTCCACCGGTGCTCGCGGAACCTGCGACACGCCGATAATTCGCCGCTGACCTGCAAAATCACACGGATGTCGTTTTTAGCGAGCGTTCGCTGAACAACTTTGGCAAAGTTGTTCGTGGCACGGCGTGTCGCCCTTCCGGGTCGGATGGCGCCGGGCTAGTTTTACCAAGGCGACCTCGATCAGGGGTCAAGGTCGGACCTGTTGCACGGGCCCGCTGGACACCGACAGAAGGACGCACAGCAGGCGACGAACGGAGAGTGAGCGATGGCCGGAGCGCTTCGCAAGACCATGCTGTATCTGGGCCTCGCCGACGATCAGGGCGAGCAGGAGTACCTCGACGAGTACGACGAGGGCCTGGAGGAGAACGTGGAGGATCACCGGCACGCACAGGTCACGCCGCTGCACCGCGACGGTGTGCCTCGTGAGGCCCTGTCCTCCTCGGAACTGCGCCGCATCACCACGGTGCACCCGCGGTCGTACAACGACGCACGGAGTATCGGCGAGGCCTTCCGCGCCGGGACCCCCGTCATCATGAACCTCTCCGACATGGACGACGCCGACGCCAAGCGCCTGGTCGACTTCTCCGCGGGCCTGATCTTCGGCCTGCACGGCTCGATCGAGCGGGTCACCAACAAGGTGTTCCTGCTCTCTCCCGAGCACGTGGAGATCGCGGCAGAGGAGCAGGCGTCCACCGAGAAGCCCAACGGACGTGGTGGCTTCTACAACCAGAGCTGAGCACAGCACTCCGAACGAGCAAGGGTGAGGGGCGGTCGCCGAGGCGGCTGCCCCTCACCCCTGTCCATCTCCGTGCGGATCCGTTACTGGCAGTTCACGTGATTCCTTGGCCGGACAGGTTAGGTTGTCCCTTGTGATCTGGGACTTCATCGGCTTCCTGCTGTGGCTCTTCCTGCTGTTCCTCATCGGACGGCTCGTCTTCGACTGGGTGCAGTTCTTTGCGCGGGACTGGCGACCACGTGGCGTGCTGCTCGTGATCGCGGAGGCGATCTACACCGTCACCGACCCGCCGCTGAGATTTCTGCGCCGCCTGATCCCGCCGCTGCGGCTCGGTCAGGTTCAGCTCGACCTGGCGTTCATCATCCTGTTCTTCGGCGTCTCGCTGCTCTCGTCGCTGGTCGGCGCGCTCTAGGGCCACCGGTCGCATGGTGAAGTCGCGTGGTGAATCTGTGCCGGTTCCCGGCGGGCCCGTCCGACGTCGGTCGGCCGGGCGCGCGGAATCATTGACCTGGGCATGGATATGGCCTGAGGTGACGCGGCACACTCTGTGAGGAAATCGTGCCCGGGGGCGCTCCCGGTGTCCAGCGCCGATGTCGTCCGCTACCGTGGGCTTCGACGAGGCCGCGCGGCCAGGCACCGCCGACGTCCGAGTCCTGCGTTTCCAACGTTCTAACTTTCGAGGTGACACGATGGCACTGCTTACTGCAGAGGACATCCTCAACAAGAAGTTCTCCGCGACGAAGTTCCGCGAGGGCTACGACGTCGAGGAGGTCGACGACTTCCTCGACGAGGTCGTGCGGACGCTGACCAACGTCCAGGAGGAGAACGAGGGTCTCCGGCAGAAGGTCGCGGCCGCCGAGCGGCGGATCGCCGAGCTGTCGCGCAACGACGCAGCGGCTCCTGCTCGCGCGCAGGCCGCGCCGGTCGCGGCGCCGGTCATGCAGGCGGGCCCCGCCGGCCCCAAGGGCGGCCCTGAGCCCGAGTCGGCGACCGGGATGCTCCAGCTCGCCCAGAAGCTGCACGACGACTACGTGCGCTCCGGGCAGGAGGAGGGCGACCGGCTCATCTCGGAGGCCAAGACCGAGGGTGCGCGCATCGTGCGCGACGCCGAGGAGACGTCGCACCGCACGCTCTCCCAGCTCGAACAGGAGCGTTCGCTGCTGGAGCGCAAGATCGACGAGCTGCGCCTGTTCGAGCGCGACTACCGCACGCGGCTGAAGAGCTTCCTGCAGAACCTGCTGGGTGACCTGGACGCGCGTGGTTCGGCGCTGCCGCCCCGCAACAACCAGCAGGCCGGCCGCCAGGCCGAGATGGCGCAGGGCATCTGACGCCACGCACCAGTCGAGCGCGGCGGCCGGACGTCCCCACCTCACCGGCCGGCCGCCGTGTGCGACACGCCACACGTACGTGATTGGGGCACGCCACACCGGCGTGCCCCGTTGTGCGTTCGGCCGCTTGTGCTTACGCTTCGTGCACTTGACCACCGGGGGCGACCGCGAAGGGGAACCCATGACCAAGATCTCGACTGCGACGCGAGCCGCGATCAAGCAGGAGTTCCCGAACCTGACACGTGACGTGAAGAAGTTTCCCGTCCGCGACGGTGAAGAACCCTGGACCCTGCGAGAGGCCGAGGAGCTGGCCGCACTGCTCCTCGAGGACAAGGAGCGGCTCGAGCGCGAGCTGCACGTGGCCGACCGGGAGCTGTCCGACCTGTTGCGGAACTCGGGCGACGGCGCGGGCGACGACCAGGCCGACTACGGGTCGAGCGCCCTGGAGCGGGAGCAGGAGCTCACGCTCGTCAACAACATGCGCGACCTCTTGGACCAGACGAACCACGCGCTTGACCGTATCCGCAAGGGCACCTACGCCACGTGCGAGCTCACGGACCTGCCGATCGGCAAGGCGCGGCTGCAGGCCTTCCCGCGGGCCACGCTGTCGGTCGAGGCAAAGGCGCGCGAGGAGCGTCGCGGAGCCTGAGCAAGAGGGCACGGCAGCGACGCCATGCGGACCTCGCGCCGAGATATTAACGCTGTGATGTCCTAGTTGCGGGTGTTCCTGGTGCATTGCCGGCCAGTTCGATCCCGGAATGTCTTATTTCATTCCGCCATCGCGTGTTGTGCCCCGTCACGTTCCGATTGACAGGGTGAATTTCTCACCGGATGCTCGTAGCGATGAACCACACATGTGTGGTTCATCGCTATTTAGTCGGAGCTATTCGAGGGGGAAACACAATGATCCGAGGATTCCGTGCAACCTGCCGTGCAGGGGCGGCCGTGGTCATGTCGGCCGGTCTGGTCGTCGGCGCGGCTACGGGTGCGAGCGCGATGGTGATGTCGGCGGGCGACGCCCCCGAGCTGATCAGCGCACCCTCTGCCGAGGGTGCGACGGACCTGGTCGACGGCGCCAAGGGCGCTGCCGACGCTGCCGACGTGCTCGGCACCACGAACCCGCTGGGCGTCGTTGGCGCCGACGGCGTCCTGGACGTCCTCGAGGGCTACGGCACCTCCGAGGTGCCGGTGGGCGTCGACGGCGCGATGGTCCCCGAGGAGATCGCGACCGCTGGCGACGTCGTCGAGATCGAGAGCGACGGCAGCTTCAACGCGCTGAACGACGTCTGCATCGCTCCCTGGTACTGGGAGGGCCCGGGCAACGTCGGTAGCACCGGCAACCTGACCGACTACCAGGCCTGCAACGACGGCGAGACGCAGCTCGGCGGCGACGGTTCGGTCAACATCCTCAACAACTGGTGTGTCGCTCCGTGGCACTGGGACGGCCCGCTGAACCTGTTCAACACGGCCAACGTGACCCGCTACGCGGCGTGCAACTGACGCTTGCGTCATCGGCTGTCGCCGTGCGGTGACACGGCGATAGCTTCGCACCGGTCGAGGCCCTTTCCCGGATCCCCGGGAAAGGGCCTCGTTGCTTTTGTCGCCCGTACTGTCTGCTTTCCGTCGGTCGCCCGCCGGTTGAACGCCCGCTGTATATCACCGCTGTGATGTCTGAGTTACGGGAGTTCCTGGCGCGATGGCACATAGATCGATCCTGGAATGTCTTGTTTCATTCCGTGTATGCGATGTCATGTTCCGATTGACAGGGTGAATATCCCATCTGATGCTCGTCGTGGTGAATCACACATGTGTGTTCCACCATTGTTTCAACGGAGCTATTCGAGGGGAAACACAATGATCCGAGGATTCCGTGTCATGAGCCGCGCTGCGGTGGCCGTGGCCATGTCTGTCGGTCTGGTCGTCGCCGGGGCATCCGGCGCAAGTGCGATGGCGATGTCCGAGGGCGACGCTCCCGAGACGATCAGCGCACCCGCCACCGACGGCGCGGTCGACGGAGCCGTGCCGGACGTCCCGGTCGACGTGCCGGACGTTCCTGTGGACGCACCGAACGTCCCGGTGGATGTCCCGGACGTTCCGGTGGATGTGCCGGACCTGCCCGTGCCCGAGCTTCCGGTCCCTGAGCTTCCGGTACCGGGTCTCCCGGTCGACGGTCTGATCACCACGGTGACGGACCTGGTCCAGGGCCTCCTCAGTGCCGTCCTGGGCGTTCTCGGTGGGCTCGGCGGCGGCGTCGGTGTGTGACAGTGGTGGAAATGTGTCCGGGCATCGCTGGCCGACGTATTCCGCCGGCCGCTCTGAGCATTCGGCGGTGAACATTCGGCGGTGAACAGGCACGGGCGAGGCCCTTTCCCGAATTCCGGGAAAGGGCCTCGCTGCTTGACGATCACCCGCACCGCCCGCGGCGTGGGAGACTTTGCCTGATGTCTACTCCTGCCGAACCCTCCGCCGTGGCCGACGACGAGACGAGTCCCGCGGCCGAGCCCCGCCCGGGCAGCCGCGTGCTCGTGGTCTGGACCGGCGTGCTCGCTGCCCTCGTCCTGGCCGCCGACCAGCTCACCAAGTGGTGGGCCGAGTCCGCCCTGACGGTGGGCGGTGAGCCGATTCCGCTCGTGGGCGAACTGCTGCAGCTTCGCCTCATCTACAACCCTGGCGCCGCGCTGTCCATCGCGTCCGGCATGACCTGGCTCCTGACCATCGTCGTCACGGTGGTCGTCGTGTTCATCATCCGGGCGATCGGGCGGCTCGGGTCGCGCGGCTGGGCCGTCGCGCTCGGCCTGCTGCTCGGCGGCGCCGTCGGGAACCTCGTGGACCGCCTGCTGCGGGAGCCCGGGTTCGCGCGCGGGCATGTCGTGGACTTCATCGACTATGCGGGCTTCTTCGTCGGCAACGTGGCGGACATCGCCGTCGTCGGGGCCGCTGTGCTGATCGGGCTGCTGTCCCTGCGGGGGATCGGCCTGGACGGCAGGCGTCACGCCGACCAGGAGCGTCCGGCGGACGGCGCGGCGCCGGACGGCGACAAGGGCGACTCCGCCTGATGGCGCTGCGGACGCTGCCCGTCCCGGACGGGCTCGCGGGCGACCGCGTCGACGCGGCGCTGGCACGCATGCTCGGCCTGTCGCGCACGCGCGCGGCCGAGCTGGCCGAGGCGGGCGCGGTGCGCCTCGACGGGCGCGAGGTGGGCAAGTCGGACCGGGTGGTACCCGGCGGCTGGCTCGAGGTGGACCTGCCGGAGGAACGGCCCGCCGTCGAGGTGGTGGCGGAGCCGGTGCCCGGCATGGGCATCGTGTACGACGACGACGACCTGGTCGTGATCGACAAGCCGGTCGGCGTGGCGGCGCACCCGTCGCCGGGCTGGACCGGGCCGACCGTGGTGGGAGCGCTGATCGCGGCGGGCTACCGCGTGTCGACGTCGGGGGCGGCGGAGCGGCAGGGAATCGTGCACCGGCTCGACGTCGGCACGTCCGGCCTGATGGTCGTGGCGAAGTCGGAGCGTGCCTACACGGGCCTCAAGCGGGCCTTCAAGGAGCGCACCGTCGACAAGGTCTACCACGCGCTCGCCCAGGGCCACCCGGACCCGACCACGGGCACCATCGACGCGCCGATCGGCCGGCACCCCAGCTCGGACTGGAAGTTCGCGGTGACGGCGGACGGCAAGCCGTCGGTGACGCACTACGAGACGCTCGAGATGCTGCCTGCCGCGTCGCTGCTCCAGGTGCACCTGGAGACCGGGCGCACCCACCAGATCCGGGTGCACTTCGCGGCGCTGCGCCATCCGCTCGTGGGGGACCTCACGTACGGCGCGGACCCCGTGCTGGCCTCGAAGGTGGGGCTGACGCGGCAGTGGCTGCACGCGCGCCGGCTGGGTTTCGAGCACCCGGTCACGGGCCGCTGGGTCGAGGTGGAGTCGGAGTACCCGGCCGATCTGGCGGGTGCGCTGGACGTGGTGCGGGGCGCGTACACGTAGGGGTCTTCCGTGCCTCGGGCCGCCTCTGTGCGGCGGTACGCGGAACGCCGTCGGATCTGCCGGGCAGTGTCAGTGGTGCGGCATAGGATCACGCCATGCCCACCGCCACCGCTCCGAAGAGCGACGACTTCGTCCACCTCCACGTCCACACCGAGTTCTCGATGCTGGACGGCGCGGCCAGGATCGGCGACCTCATGGAGGAGGTCAGCAGGCAGGGGCAGCACGCCATCGCCACGACCGACCACGGGTACCTGTTCGGCGCGCACGAGTTCTGGGCGCAGGCGCAGAAGGCGGGGATCAAGCCGATCATCGGCGTCGAGGCTTACATCACACCGGGTACCAGCCGGTTCGACCAGACGCGCGTGCGCTACGGCGAGGCGGGCCAGGAGGCCGACGACGTCTCGGCGCGCGGTGCGTACACGCACATGACGCTGCTGAGCAAGAACAACACCGGCATGCACAACCTGTTCCGGGCCTCGTCCCTGGCCTCCCTGGAGGGGCAGATGGGCAAGTGGCCCCGCATGGACCGGGAGCTGCTGGAGCGGTACTCCGACGGCCTCATCGCGACGACCGGCTGCCCGTCGGGCGAGATCCAGACGCGGCTGCGGCTGGGCCAGTGGGACGAGGCGGTCCGGCAGGCGGGCGAGCTGCAGGAGATCTTCGGCAAGGAGAACTACTACGTCGAGCTCATGGACCACGGGCTCGACATCGAGACCCGGGTGACCAAGGAGCTCCTGGAGCTGGCCAAGGTGATCGGCGCGAAGCTGGTGGCCACCAACGACCTGCACTACGTGCGCGAGGAGGACGCGACCAGCCAGGAGGCGCTGCTCGCCATCAACTCGGGCTCAACGCTGGACGACCCGAACCGGTTCAAGTTCGACGGCACCGGCTACTACGTGAAGTCCGCCGCCGAGATGCGCAAGGTCTTCAAGGAGCTGCCGGAGGCCTGCGACAACACCCTGCTCATCGCCGAGCAGTGCGAGGTCTCGTTCGACACCTCGGCCAACTACATGCCGCGCTTCCCCGTCCCGGAGGGGGAGGACGAGATCTCGTGGTTCGTCAAGGAGGTCGAGGCCGGCCTGCTGCGGCGGTACCCGAACGGGTACTCGGACGCGGTGCGCGAGCGGGCCGACAAGGAAGTCGAGATCATCATCCAGATGGGCTTCCCGGGGTACTTCCTCGTGGTCGCGGACTTCATCAACTGGTCGAAGGACCAGGGCATCCGCGTGGGGCCGGGTCGCGGTTCGGCCGCCGGGTCGATGGTGGCCTACCTGATGGGCATCACCGAGCTCGACCCGCTGGAGCACGGCCTCATCTTCGAGCGCTTCCTCAACCCGGAGCGCGTCTCCATGCCCGACGTCGACGTGGACTTCGACGAGCGCCGGCGCGGTGAGGCCATCAGGTACGTCACGGAGAAGTACGGCGACGACCGCGTGGCCCAGATCGTCACCTACGGCACCATCAAGGCCAAGCAGGCCCTGAAGGACTCCGCGCGGCTGCTCGGCATGCCGTACGCGATGGGGGAGAAGCTCACCAAGGCGATGCCGCCCGCCGTCATGGGCAAGGACATCTCCCTCGGCGGCATCTTCGACCCGAAGGACAAGCGGTACTCGGAGGCGGCGGAGTTCCGCCAGGTGCACGAGGCCGACCCCGAGGCGCAGCGCGTCGTCGAGCTGGCGCGCGGTATCGAGGGCCTGAAGCGGCAGTGGGGTGTGCACGCGGCCGGCGTCATCATGTCGAGCGACCCGCTGATCGACATCATCCCGATCATGAAGCGCCCGCAGGACGGCGCGATCATCACGCAGTTCGACTACCCGACGTCCGAGGGCCTCGGCCTGATCAAGATGGACTTCCTGGGCCTGCGCAACCTCACGATCCTCGACGACGCGCTCGAGAACATCGAGATGAACGGCAAGGACGCGGTCGACATCGAGAAGGTCGCGCTCGACGACAAGGCCACCTACGACCTGCTCGCCAGCGGCAACACGCTCGGCGTGTTCCAGCTCGACGGCGGGGCCATGCGTGCGCTGCTGAGGCAGATGCGGCCCGACAACTTCGAGGACGTCTCCGCCGTCATCGCCCTGTACCGGCCGGGGCCGATGGGCATGAACTCGCACACGAACTACGCGCTGCGCAAGAACGGTCAGCAGCAGATCGACGCGATCCACCCGGAGGTCGTCAAGGACTTCGCGGAGATCCTGGACGAGACCTACGGCCTGATCGTCTACCAGGAGCAGGTGCAGCGCGCCGCCCAGATCATGGCCGGCTACTCGCTCGGCCAGGCCGACCTGCTGCGCCGCGCCATGGGCAAGAAGAAGCCGGAGGTGCTGGCCAAGGAGTACGTCAACTTCGAGAAGGGCGCCAAGGAGAAGGGGTACAGCGCCGCCGCGATCAAGGCGGTCTGGGACACCCTGGTCCCGTTCGCCGGGTACGCCTTCAACAAGGCGCACTCGGCCGGCTACGGCCTCGTCGCGTACTGGACCGCGTACCTCAAGGCCAACTACCCGGCCGAGTACATGGCCGCGCTGCTCCAGTCGGTCGGTGACAACAAGGACAAGATGGCGCTCTACCTCAACGAGTGCCGCCGCATGGGCATCACGGTGCTCCCGCCGGACGTCAACGACTCCGCCGTCAAGTTCACGGCCGTCAAGGGCGACATCCGCTTCGGGCTGACCGGCGTGCGGAACGTCGGCCGCAACGTCGTGGACGCGATCGTCGAGGCCCGCGAGACCAAGGGTGCCTTCACGTCGTTCCAGGACTTCCTCGACAAGGTTCCCGCGCCGGTCTGCAACAAGCGCACCATCGAGTCGCTCATCAAGTCCGGCGCCTTCGACTCGCTCGGCCACACGAGGCGGTCGCTGCTCGTGGTCCACGAGCAGGCCGTCGACTCCGTGATCAGCGTGAAGCGCAAGGAGGCCGAGGGCCAGTTCGACCTGTTCGCCGACTTCGGCGGCGCGGCCGACGACGGCGTGGGCATGGGCTTCTCCGTGGAGGTACCGGACCTGCCGGACTGGGAGAAGAAGCAGAAGCTGCAGTTCGAGCGCGAGATGCTCGGCCTGTACGTGAGCGACCACCCGCTGTCCGGGCTGGAGCACGTGCTGCAGCGGGCGGCGGACACCTCGATCGCCTCGCTGCTCGCCGACGAGCACCGGCCGGAGAACTCGGTGGTGACCGTGGCCGGCCTCCTCACCTCGGTGCAGCGCAAGATGAGCAAGAACGGCAACCCCTGGGCCGCCGTGACCGTCGAGGACCTGGAGGGTGCCGTCGAGGTCATGTTCTTCGGCGAGACCTACCTCGCGTACTCGACGATGCTCGCCGAGGACCAGGTTGTGGTGCTGCGTGGCAAGGTACGCCGACGGGACGAGTCGATGTCGCTGCAGGCCATGGAGGTGGCCCTGCCGGACATCACGGTCGGGTCCGACTCGCCGCTGGCCGTGACCGTGCCCCACAGCCGGGCCGTCGAGCCGGTCATGATCCGGCTGCGCGAGGTGCTGGCGACGCACCCCGGATCGGCCGAGGTGCACATCGCCGTGGCCGAGCCGGGCAAGAAGACCATCGTGCGGGCTGCTGACACGCTACGAGTCGAGAAGTCACCCGCTCTGTTCGGGGACCTCAAGGCGCTGCTCGGGCAGGGCTGCCTGTCGTGACCGACGCCGCACCGGCGGGAGAGGCCGCAGCAGCCGGAACCGACCGGTACCGGGAGGGCGACCACGAACGGTTCTCGCTCGTGCCCGCCGCGTACCTGTTCCTCCGGCGGGAGGGCCAGGTCCTGCTCCAGCTCCGCCAGGGGACCGGCTATCGCGACGGGTTCTGGGCGTGTGCGGCGGCCGGGCACGTCGAGGAGGGCGAGTCGGTGGTCGACGCGGCGGTCCGCGAGGCTCGCGAGGAGCTGGGCGTCACGGTGGCGTCCGCCGACGTCCGGCCGTTGACCGTCCTGCACCGCGGTGAGCCGGGCGGGCCTGCGATCGAGCAGCGCGTCGACTTCATGTTCGAGGCGACCCGCTGGACGGGCACCCCGTCGATCCAGGAGCCCGAGAAGGCCGCCGACCTGGCCTGGTTCCCGTTCGTCGCGCTGCCTGAGCCCGTGGTGCCGCACGAGCTCGCGGTGCTGCGCGCTGTGCACGACGCGGGGCGGCACGGCACGGAGATGCCGCGCGTCTTGACGTTCGGGTTCTGAACCGTCCGCGAACCGTTCCCGGCCCAGCAGGGGTCCTCTACGTGTCAGGCCCTCATGTCACCCGAGTGACCTGAGGGCCTGACACGTGCGGGGAGGTCAGTGCATCACAGGTCCCTGCACTGGCCGAGCTGCGCCCCCCGGACCGTGTTGGGCGAGCCGTTGTTCACCGGCGGCGGGTCGTTGCGGAGGCACGTGAGCGCCCCGGTGATCCGGTTCCCGCCGATCACCGGGCCCTCCGACCCGGTCACGGTGACCGGGCCGGTCACGCGGTTGCCCGCGCAGTCCGCGGCCGGGTCGCCGATCGTGACCCCCGAGCTCCGGGCCACGGTCAGCGTGCCCGTGATGCTCGTGCCGCAGATGCGCACCTCGGACGCCCCCGTGGCCCGCACCAGCGCGAGGATCCGCGAGTCGGTCACGCGCAGCCCCGCGTCGTCGGACACGGTGACCTGGCCCACCACGGTGGCGCCGTCCAGGCAGGTCGTGCCGTCCGTGACCGAGATGCGGCCGTTCTGCCGGCCCGTGAGCACCTCGTCGCACGGCGCCAGGCCCGTCACCGCCACGTCGTCCGACGCCACGGCCGGCTCGTCGAACTCGTTCGACGTGATGTGCTCCGCGGAGTTGGTGTACGTGCCGGTGATCGCGTCGGGATCGACCGTGACCTCGTACGACAGGGTGACCGGGTCGACGTCCGGCGCCACGTAGTCGAGGCAGATGCTGCCGCCCTCGGTCAGCGCAGTGGCCGGGTCGCCCGCATTCACCACGGTGGTGCCGACGGCGCCCGCCAGGTTCTCGATCCCGATCGTGGCGACCTCCGGCAGCGCCCCCAGGTCGCCGTACTCGAACGTGATCTCCGGCCGGTCGTCCGCCACCGTGTTGTAGATCCAGGCCTGGAACGTGCCCACGGAGTTGGACAGGTCGGCCGGGTCACCGCCGAAGGGGAACGGGTCGTCCCACTGGACCACGGCGACCTGGCCGCCGGAGGTGGCCAGCCGCACGCCGCGGTCGTTCGCGAGCGAGAGCTGCAGGTCGGACCAGAGCGGCGCGATCACGCCGTTCGGCGCGGCGGCGTCGGGCAGCGTCTGCGGGGTCCACGGCTCGCCGTCGTACCCGCCCGCGATGGTGATCAGGCCGTCGTCGGACACGGTGAGGTTCGGCGACTGGTCCGCGTAGTGCGGGAACGGCCCGATGTTCGCGAACGCGTTGACGGCCGCGCTGTCGCCGTCGAGCGGGCTGAACCCGATGCCGACCGAGCCCAGGTCGAGGAACCCGGCCCACGCAGCGCACTGCGGGTCATCAGCGGGCGTCGAGGCCTCGTAGGAGCCCACGGCACCCACCTGCGTGGGCAGGTCGACCTCCCACGTGATGGTCTGCCCGTCGACCACACCGCCGCCGGTCACCGACTCGGGGTCGACGGTGAGCCCGTCGGGCACCGTGTCGGTGACGGTGTAGGTGAGGTCCTCCGGCGTCACGTTGGGCTGGACGGTGAGGTCGTACCCGATGGTGTCGCCGATGGCGGCCGTATCCACCGACGCCGTCTTGGTCACGTCGTCGGCCACGCGGGACAGGCGGACCGGGATCTCGCCGATGTCGCGGGGGTTATCCGGCGAGGTGCCGAGCACCGCGGTGCCGAAGAAGAGGTCGCCCTCGGCGGCGTCGGGCAGGTTCCAGTGCACGCGCACGTCGTACGGCTCGCCCACGGGCACGGCGCCGTCCGGCCCGGCGACGCCCGCGTTGCCGAGGTCCTCGGACGGGACGACGGCGGTCGCCAGCGTGTGCGCGTCCGGCTGGTCGGCGGTCCCGCCCCAGTTCTGGATCAGCACCCACCAGGTGCCGGCCTCGGGGTCGGGGATGTCGCAGGACTCGGCAGCGGATCCCGTCGCCGACGCGCACACCTCGGTGGCCGCGCTCGGCGTGTCGCCGGTGCCCACGTACAGGTCGAGGTCCGACGCCTCGGCCTGCGTGATCTCGGCGACGAGCCGCGTCGCGCCGTCGGCCACCTCGATGGTGGTGACCTCGACCTGGCTCAGGTCGTCGTACGGCGCGGTGTTGGTCGGGTCCTGGTTGAGGGAGCCCTCGTGGAGGTCCGCCTCGACCAGGCCGCGCACCGAGCCGGTGAAGTCGGCCACGGCGATCGACCTGATGTCGGTCACGGCCTGCGAGCCGGTGTTCCGGCGGGTCGTGATGTCGACCTCGGCGGGCAGTTCCGCCACGGCCGGGACGACGGCGACCGGCAGCGTCACCGCTGGCACGTCGGGGTTGCTCGGGGTGAGCGTGATGCGCCCGAACAGCGTCTCGCCCTCGGGCGCGCCCGCCACGTCGGCGGTCACCGAGATGCCGAGCGAGTCGCCCGGGGACACGGTGTCGGCCGACAGCGCCACGTCCAGCGCGAGCCCGTCGTCCGCGACCGCGGACGCCGTCCACGTCACCTCGGCAGGGGCCGACGCCGGGGCGACCGCCGTGCGCTCCCACGAGCACGTGGCGAGGCACTGGCCGTCGGCGAAGGACGGCAGGTTGAGGGTGGTCGGGTCGCCGCCCGCCTCCGGGTCGGCGGCCAGGTAGTTCGCGGCGGACTCGTCGAACAGCAGGCCCGCCTGCGCCGCGGCGCCGACGTCGATGTGCCCGCTGCCCTGCTCGTACGGGGTGGCGGGCGTGCCGTCGTGGTCGAGCACGGTGGTGCGCGCGGTGGTCATGAGCGCCGACTGCTGCTGGGCCGGGGTCCAGCTCGGCCGGGCCTGCGTGAGCAGGGCGCCGGCGCCGGCCACGTGTGGGCTGGCCATCGAGGTGCCCGAGATGATGCCGTACTGGACGAGGTCGTACGCGCCGTCGGCCACGCCGTTCGCGGCGAGGATGTCGACGCCCGGCGCGGTCAGGGACGGCACGATCGTGTCGACCGCCCGGTTCGGGCCGCGCGAGGAGAAGCTGGCCAGCGTGTCGCCGAGCGCGTCGTCCACGGTGAACGTGGTGCCCGTGACGGCAGCGGTGTGGCCGGTGCCCTCCGCGAGCCAGTTCTTCAGGGTCGTCGCGTCGTCGTACCCGAGGAACACGCCGGGGACGGCGAACGCGTCGCCGAGCACGGAGTTGCCGTTGACCTCGTCGTTCGCGAGCACGTAGCCGACGGCGCCCTGCGCCGCGACGTTATCCGACTTCTCGACGCGGCCGTTGACCCCGCGGTCGCAGACCACGATCTTGCCGCCGAAGTCGGCCTCGTGGCCCGTCGTCGTGGTGCACATGGGGTCGCCGAACGCGCCCGCGTAGACGATCTCGGTGGCGGGCAGCGGTCCGGTCAGGGCCTTGCCCGTCAGGTCGGGCAGCTCGCCCGCGCTGCTGCTCAGGCCCGTGAGAGTGTTGAAAGCGTGCCGGTTGTGCGTCGAGGCGCCCACCGACGTCAGCCACGGGGCGTCGGCCGGGGAACCGGTGGTGGCGAACCCGGGACCCTCGTTGCCGTTCGACGTCGCCACGAAGATGCCCGCGGCGCGCGCGTTGAGGAACCCGATCGAGTCGAAGTCGTTCCACAGGTCCGACGGCGACGGCGAGCCGATCGAGTAGTTGATGACGTCGACGCCGTCGGCGATGGCCTGGTCGATCGAGGCGGTCAGGCCGGCGGTGGTGCAGCAGCCCCGGTAGCTGATGACGTTCGCGTGCGGGGCGACGCCCGAGATGTCGAACGTCGGCGGGTTGGTGCCCTCTGGGGCGGCGGGCGTCACGTCGTCGACCACGTTGCCGCCCGACGTCGAGGCCGTGTGCGAGCCGTGCCCGTCCTCGTCCAGGGCGCTCCGGTCGGTCGCGCTCAGGAACCCGTACGCGCCGATGAGCTTGCCGTTGCACGGGAAGTCCGGGTCGTACTGGTCGGTGTTCGCGGGGTCGCAGGCGCCCAGGTAGTTGCCGGCGCCGAGCGGGTTGGTGTGCGTGTAGCCGTCGTCGCCCGTCTCGGCGAACGACGGGCTGGACGGGTGGATGCCGGTGTCGATGGTGCCGATGACCACGCCCTCACCCTGGTAGTCCTCAGGCAGGCCGAGGTCCTCGACGGCGTTCCACAGAGCGTCCGCGTTGGACCAGACCGGACCCGCGTCGGTGTGCAGTTCGTGCTCCTTGTCGAGCGCGATGTGCGCGACGGCGGGGTCCCGCGCGATCTGGACGGCCTCCTCGGGCGTCAGGACGGCGGTGACGCCGTTGACGGCGAACTGGTACGTGAACGGCACCTCGACGTCGTGCCCGACCGTGCGCTCCATGCGGGCGACGAAGTCGTCCTGCTCTTCTTCCAGGAACTCGGTGTACTCGCGCACCCGGGGAGCTGACGGGTCGAGCGTCCGGCCGGCCCGCGGCGTCGTGGCGTCCAGTCCGGCGACGCCGCCGTCGTAGGTGGGTACGGCGGCGTCGGTCAGCCGGATCAGATAGGTGCGCTCCGCCGTGCCGCGGCCGAGGGCGAGCTTCTCCATGGCCGGCGTGCGGTCGACGCCGGGCTGCGGGGTGGTCTCGGCCGGCACGAGGTCCTCGGCGATGAGGTCTCGGGGGTCGGCCTTGTCCGCGGCGGCCGGGGCCAGGGGGGTCACCGCGACGGCGGCCGGCGCGAACGCCGCTGCTAGTGCCGTGACGGCCGCCGTGACGAGCAGGGGCGTTCTGGACCGGTGTGACATCTACGGCTCCCTCGGTGCGACGAGCAATGGGACGAGCGCGTGCGTGTCCGTCATTCCTCGCGTACGGCGCGAGCGGTGTCAATGGTTCGGCGAGCGATTCACCCGGGGCAGTGGGCCGTGACCGGCGATGCGGCTCCCGTCGGAGACCGGGCCCGCAGATCCTCTTCGGGACCGAGGTTTCTTCGCTGTGAACGACCTCAAAGCGAAGAAACCTCGGTCTCGAAGGGGGTGTGGGGCTCAATGGAAGCGGCCCCGGACCGCCTCGCCGTGGGCCGGGAGGTCCTCGTCGTTCGCTACCGCGACGATGCGGTCGGCAAGCTCGCCCAGGGCGTCGCGCGTGTACTCGACCTGCTGCACCGACTTGAGAAAGCTGTGCACGCCCAGGCCGCTCGCGAAGTGCGCGGTCCCGCCCGTGGGCAGCACGTGGTTGGAGCCGGCCATGTAGTCGCCCAGCGACACCGGCGACCACGGCCCCACGAAGATCGCACCCGCGCTGTGCACGCGCGCGGCCACCGCCTCGGCGTCGGCCGTCTGGATCTCCAGGTGCTCCGCGCCGTAGGCGTTGACCACGGCGAGCCCGGCGTCGACGTCGTCCACCAGGACGACCGCGGACTGCGGGCCGTCCAGAGCGCGCGCCACGCGGACCGCGTGCTTGGTGGCGGAGGCGAGGTCCTGGACCCGGGCCTCGACGGCCGCCGCCAGCTCCACCGAGTCGGTGACCAGCACGGACGCCGCCATCGGGTCGTGCTCGGCCTGGCTGATGAGGTCGAGGGCCACGTGGCCCGGGTCGGCGGTGCCGTCGGCCAGGACGGCGATCTCGGTGGGCCCAGCCTCCGCATCGATCCCGACGACGCCCCGGACCAGCCGCTTGGCGGCGGCGACGTACACGTTGCCAGGACCCGTGATGACGTCGACGGGCTCGCACAGCGTCTCGCCGTCCTGGGGCTCGCTGCCCGCGGCGCCGTACGCGAACATCGCGACGGCCTGCGCGCCGCCCACCGCGTACACCTCGTCCACCCCGAGCAGGGCGCACGCCGCCAGGATGGTCGGGTGCGGCAGGCCGCCGTTGTCCTTCTGCGGCGGGGAGGCCACCGCGAGGCCGGGCACGCCCGCCTCCTGCGCCGCGACCACGTTCATCACCACCGACGACGGGTACACCGCCAGCCCGCCCGGCGCGTACAGGCCGACCCGCTGCACGGGGATCCACCGCTGGCGGACGACGGCGCCCGGCGCGAGCTCGGTCACGTGGCCGGTGGGGACCTGGTCGGCGTGCACCCGGCGGACCCGGCGGATCGCCTCCTCCAGCCCCTCACGCACCAGCGGCGTCAGGCTGTCGAGGGCGGTGGTCAGGGCCTCGGCGGGCACGCGCAGATGCTCGGGGGACACGCCGTCGAACCGCAGCGCGATCTCGCGCAGCGCGGCCGCGCCGCCCTCCCGGACCTGGCGCAGCAGCGGCTCGACCGCATGCAGCGCCTCGTCCACTCCGACCTCGGCACGGGGCAGGACGTCGAGGAGTGCCCGGCGGCCGAGGGACCGGCCGCGCAGGTCGATGCGCTGGATCACGCGGCCAGTCTATGGCGGCGGCCGGGGGACAATGCTGTCGTGTCCAACTCCGCATCCGATTCCGGGCCCGCCGTGCCCGAGGTCCCGATCCGCGACGACGTCATCCGGCTGGGCCAGTTCCTCAAGCTCGCCGACCTCGCCGAGGACGGCGCGCAGGCCCGCGACCTCATCGCCGACGGCGAGGTGCGGGTCAACGGCGAGGTCGAGACCCGTCGCGGCCGGCAGCTCGTGCGCGGCGACGTGGTGAGCGTGTCCGTGCCGACGGGTGAGGAGTCGGCCAAGGTCGGCTGACCGGATCGGGTGGTGGGCGCGTCGTCGCGAGGCCGCGCCCGAGCAGGCCGGCTCAGGACGCCATATAGGTCGAGGCCATGACCCGGTCGACGGTCACCCGCAGCACGACGCGCGCCGGGTTGGGCTCCAGCGGGCGGTAGCGGCGCGCGTACCGCTCGACGGCGTCCGCGATCTCGGCGTCGTCCTCGCTGACGGCGATGGTGCCCTCCAGCGTGATCCACCGCCCGCCCGCGACCTGGCAGAGGGCCGCGCGCGGGGCGGCGCCGTCGGGGGCGGGGGCGGCGTGGCGGGCCTTGTACGACGCACGGTTGGTGGTGATCCGCGCGACCCCGGCGTCGGCGTCCCAGGTGAAGGCCACCGGGACCACGTGCGGCGTGCCGTCCGGGCGCAGGGTGGTGAGGGTCGCGAGGTGGCGCTCGGTGACGAAGACGAGCTGCTCGGGGTTGAGTCGGATCACCCGGCGAGTCTAGGTCGGGGCCGGGCCAGCGCCCGGCAGCGTTCCGCCGCCGGGTTGTGGGTTCCCCGTATTCCCTGCGACGGCGCATTTGGCTAGCGTTCCTGACAAATGCCAAGGCCCTAAGGAGTGCCATGAGACGGCGTACCTCGTTCCTGGCGGCCGGTGTCGCCGCCCTGCTTGTCACCGGACTGGCGGTACCGGTCGTCGCCGCGCAGACCGGGCTGGCGGCGCAGGCCGCTGCCGCCGACTGCACGGCTTCCGCGTGGGCCGAGGGCCGCACGTACGCAGCGGGCGACCACGTGACGCACGCCGGCCGCGGGTACACCGCCCTCGTGGGGCACACCGCGCACGTCGGCGCGGGCTGGACGCCCGACACGACCCCGAGCCTCTGGTCCGACGACGGCGCGTGCGCCACCGACCCGGACCCGGACCCCACCGACCCGACGCCCGACCCGACGGACCCGACCCCCGACCCTGAGCCGACGCCGCCCGACTGCGGCCAGCGGCCGCGCCCGTCGGGCAAGGTGCTGCAGGGCTACTGGGAGAACTGGGACGGCGCGAGCAACGGCGTGCACCCCGGGATGGGCTGGATCCCGATCACGGACTCGCGCATCACCCAGCACGGGTACAACGTGGCGACGCTCGCGTTCCCGGTGATCCGGTCGGACGGCACGGTGCTCTGGGAGGACGGCATGGACTCCGGCGTCCGGGTGCCGACGCCGGAGGAGATGTGCGCCGCCAAGGAGGCCGGCCTGACGATCCTGATGTCGATCGGCGGCGCCACCGCGGGGATCGACCTGTCCTCGCAGGCCGTCGCGGACCGGTTCGTCGCGACGATCGTGCCGATCCTGCGGGAGTACAACTTCGACGGGATCGACATCGACATCGAGACCGGCCTGACGGGCAGCGGCTCGATCACGCAGCTCTCGACGTCGCAGGCCAACCTGATCCGGATCATCGACGGGGTGCTCGCCGGGATGCCGGCCGGGTTCGGCTTGACGATGGCGCCCGAGACCGCCTACGTGACCGGCGGCAGCGTCACCTACGGCTCGATCTGGGGCTCCTACCTGCCGATCATCAAGAAGTACGCCGACAACGGGCGCTTGTGGTGGCTGAACATGCAGTACTACAACGGGTCGATGTACGACTGCTCGGGCAACTCGTACGCGGCCGGGACCGTGGCCGGCTTCCAGGCGCAGACGGACTGCCTCGACGACGGGCTCGTCATCCAGGGCACCACCATCCGGGTGCCCTACGAGAAGCAGGTGCCCGGCCTGCCCGCCCAGCAGGGTGCCGGCGGCGGCTACATGGCGCCGTCGCTGGTGAGCCAGGCGTACGGCTCGTACAACGGGGCACTCAAGGGGCTCATGACCTGGTCGATCAACTGGGACGGGTCGCGCGGCTGGACCTTCGGCGACAACGTGAAGGCGCTGCAGGGCCGGTAGCCGCGCCGGTGGTCACCCCTCGGGCTGGGGCCTGCGGGGTGACCACCGGTCAGGGCCGTCAGGCGCCGATCGCGTCGAGCACGGCGACCTCGTCGTCGGGCAGCCGGAGGGCGGCGGCCGCCACGTTCTCGCGCAGGTGCGCCACCGACGACGTGCCGGGGATCAGCAGGATGTTCGGCGAGCGCTGCAGCAGCCAGGCCTGGGCCACGGCCGCCGGGGTGGTCCCCAGTCGGTCTGCCACCGCGGTCAGCTCGGCGGACTGCAGCGGCGAGAAGCCGCCGAGCGGGAAGTAGGGCACGTAGGCGATGCCCTGCTCGGCGAGCGAGGCGACCAGCGCGTCGTCCTGCCGGTGCGCGATGTTGTAGAAGTTCTGCACGCACACGACCGGCGCTATGGACTGCGCCTCCGCCACCTGCTCGGCCGTGACGGTGCTGACGCCGAGGTGCCGGATCAGGCCCTCGGCCTGCAGCTCGGCGAGGGCGGTGAAGGGCCGCGCGAGCGAGCCAGGCACGGGGGAGTCGTACCCGCCCACGCGCAGGTTCACCACGTCGAGCCGGTCGAGGCTGAGGCGTTCGAGGTTCTGCTCGACCTGCCGGCGGAGCTGGTCGGGCTCGCGTGCGGTCGGCCAGCCGCCGTCGGCGTCGCGCACGGCGCCCACCTTGGTGGCGATGTGCAGGCCGGCCGGGTACGGGTGCAGGGCCTCGCGGATGATCTCGTTGGTGACGTGGGGTCCGTAGGTGTCGGCGGTGTCGATGTGCGTGACGCCGAGCGCGACGGCCTCGCGCAGGACGGCGACGGCCGCCTCGCGGTCGGCGGGCGGGCCGAAGACGTGGGGGCCGGCGAGCTGCATGGCGCCGTAGCCGACCCGGGTGACGGTGAGGTCGCCGGCGAGTGAGTAGGTCCCGCCGGGCAGTGTCTGTGTGGTCATGGCTCCGAGCCTGCGCCGGGCGGCCGGAGCCTGGGAGTACCCCGCGCTCCCTGGGACTGACAGGGCCAGGCACCGCCGCACGCGGCGGCCTACGGTGGTGGTTGTGAGCCGGGAGACCCTGCTGGGCGACTACCTCCGCGCGCGCCGCGAGCTCGTGCGGCCCGCGGACGTCGGCCTGCCCGAGGGCGGCGTGCGCCGGGTGGCCGGCCTGCGCCGCGAGGAGGTCGCGCTGCTCGCCGGCATCAGCGCCGACTACTACCTGCGGCTCGAGCAGGGCCGCGACCACAACCCGTCGACGCAGGTCCTGGAGTCGCTCGCCCGCGTGCTGCTCCTGGACGACGAGGCGACGCGCTACCTGCTCGGCCTCGCCGGTCCCACGCCGCGCCGCCGTCGGCGCCCGCGGCGCGAGACGGTGCCCGCCGGGACGCTGCGGCTGCTGGAGCGGGTGGGCACCCCGGCGTTCGTCGAGGGGCGCTACTTCGACATCCTCGCGGCGAACGACCTGGCCAGGGCCGTCTCGCCGAACCTGCAGGCGGGCCACAACCGGCTGCGCGACGTGTTCACCGACCCGGCGGAGCGGGCGCTGCACCCCGACTGGACGAGCGCGACGGCGACGTTCGTGGCCCGGTTCCGCGAGGCCGTCGGCACCCAGGCCGACGACGAGCGCGTGCAGCAGCTCGTCGGCGAGCTGTCGCTCTCCTCCGAGCGGTTCCGCACGCTGTGGGCGCGGCACGACGTGCGGGCGGGGGCACCGCACGTCTCCCGGTGGCTGCACCCACAGGTCGGTGAGCTGGTGCTCGACATGGAGAAGCTCGTCATCTCGGGGACCGACCGGCAGACGCTCGTGCTGCTGCACGCCGACCCCGCGTCGCCCAGCGGGGAGCGGCTCGGGCTCCTCGCGTCGCTGGCGGCGTCGCCGGCCGTCCTTCCGGGCACGGGGGCCGACGACGGCGGCGTCGCGGCGGAGCGTGCCGAGGCGACACAGCCGGAGGCGACATAGGGCGGTGCGCGGCGCGAGCCTGTGGATAACCGCTCGCGGTGTCGGTGGGTGCTCCTAGGATCGATGGCGTGACCAAGGACCCCTTCGCAGACCTTCCCTTCGCCATGGAGGAGCCGCCCGATGACGCAGCGTTCCTGACCGAGGTCGGTGAGCCGGCGCTGCCGCCGTCGGCGCGGAACACGCCCGAGGCGCAGGCGGCGAAGCTGCGGATGCTGCGCGGCCTGCTGGACGAGGGGGCCACGGCGGTGGCGGCGCCTCCGGCCGGGCAGGACGAAGGGGCGGGGGGCACGGCCGGCGAGGCGGCCGCGGTGCCCGAGCGGGCGGCCAGACCGGTCCCCGCCGCCTCGCCCGGCGCCTCCCTGCGCGCGGAGGCCGAGACCGCGCTGCGCGAGCTGGTGGGTCGCGACGACGCGGCGCTGCGCGACGACCAGTGGACCGCCATCGAGGCGCTCGCGGCCTTCCACCGCCGGGCGCTCGTGGTGCAGCGCACCGGCTGGGGCAAGTCGGCCGTGTACTTCGTGGCGACGAAGCTGCTGCGGGCCAGGGGCGCCGGCCCGACCGTGATCGTGTCGCCGCTGCTGGCGCTCATGCGCGACCAGATAGCGGCCGCGGCCCGCGCGGGCATCCGGGCGGTGACCATCAACTCGGCCAACATGACCGAGTGGGACGAGGTGCACGCAGCGATCGCACGAGGCGAGGTGGACGTGCTGCTGTGCTCGCCCGAACGCCTGAACAACCCGGGCTTCCGGGACGAGGTGCTGCCGCGGCTGGCGGCCGACGCCGGCCTGGTGGTCATCGACGAGGCGCACTGCATCTCCGACTGGGGCCACGACTTCCGCCCCGACTACCGGCGCATCCGCACCCTCCTGGCCGATCTGCCCGCCGGCATCCCCGTGCTCGCCACGACGGCGACGGCGAACGAGCGCGTCACGCAGGACGTGGCCGAGCAGCTCGCCGTGCACGGCCACGGCGCGGGCGGCGAGGACGTGCTCGTGCTGCGCGGCGGGCTCGACCGCGAGTCGCTGCACCTGGCGGTGCTGGAGCTCGGCGACCAGCCCACCCGGGTCGCCTGGCTGGCCGAGGCGCTGCAGGACATCGAGGGCTCCGGCATCGTCTACTGCCTCACCGTGTCGGCGGCCGAGCAGGTCGCCGAGCAGCTTCGCGGCTACGGCCTCGCGGTCGCCGCCTACACCGGCCGGACCGAGCCGGCGCAGCGCGAGCAGCTCGAGGCCGACCTCAAGAACAACGACGTCAAGGCGCTGGTCGCGACCTCGGCGCTGGGGATGGGCTTCGACAAGCCCGACCTCGCGTTCGTGGTGCACCTCGGGGCGCCGTCCTCGCCCATCGCGTACTACCAGCAGGTCGGTCGCGCGGGTCGCGGCGTCGACCAGGCGCTCGTGGTGCTGCTGCCCGGCGTGGAGGACAAGGCGATCTGGGACTGGTTCGGCGAGCAGGCGTTCCCCGCCGAGGGGCAGGTGCGGGTCACGCTCGACGCGCTGTCCGGCGGCGGCACCATGTCGACCGCCGCCCTGGAGACGCAGGTGGACCTGCGCCGGTCGCGGCTGGAGACCATGCTCAAGGTGCTCGACGTGGACGGCGCCGTCCGGCGGGTGCGCGGCGGCTGGGAGGCCACGGGGCAGCCGTGGACCTACGACGCCGAGCGGTACGCGCGGGTCGCCGCGACGCGGGCCGCCGAGCAGCAGGCGATGGTCGACTACGTGGGCACCCAGGGCTGCCGCATGGCGTACCTGCGGGCGCAGCTCGACGACCCGGACCTGACGCCGGGCTGGGCGTGCGGGCGCTGCGACCGGTGCGGCGCCATGGACCTGCCGGAGCCGCCCGACGCCGAGGCGGTGGCCGCAGCGCGGGCCGAGATGGACCGCCCGGGCGTCGAGGTGGAGGCCCGCAAGATGTGGCCGACGGGGCTCGCCGCCATCGGCCTGGACCTCAAGGGCAAGATCCCGGCGGACGAGTTGGCCGAGCCGGGGCGCGCCGTCGCACGCCTCGACGGGCTCGGCTGGTCGGGTCCGCTGCGCGACCTGCTGGCGCCCGGCGCGCCCGACGGCGAGCTGCCGGTGCCGCTGCGCCGGGCCGCCGCGCGGGTGCTGGACGAGTGGGGCGCACTGCGCCCGCCGGTGGCGGCCGGCGCCTCCGGCGAGGGCGCGGCCGGCGAAGGCATGGCCGGTGACGTCGAGGGCTTCGAGGGCGCCGGGGACGCCCACACCGCCGAGCCCGGCCCGCTCGTGGTCGAGGCCGTCGTGGCGGTCCGGTCGGTCACCCGGCCCAAGCTGTCGTTCCACCTGGCGACCGGGCTGGCGAAGTATCTTGGCGTACCGATGATCGGCGCCGTCGGCCCGGCCGCGGGGCAGGAGCAGCCCGGCAGGCACGACCTGAACTCGGCGATGCGGCTCGCGGGCGTGGCCAGGCGCCTGCAGCTCCAGCTCGGGGACGGCGCGCTGCGCGGGCTGCCCGGCCGGGCGGTCCTGCTGGTGGACGACTACACCGACTCCGGCTGGACCCTCACGGTCGCGGCCCGGCTGCTGCGCCAGGCCGGTGCGGCGGCGGTCTACCCGTTCGTGCTGGGCGTACGGTGACCGGGCCCACCCGCTCGGTGGCCAAGCCCACCCGCTGGGTGACCAGGCCCACCCGCCCGGTGGGCGGACTCGCGCGTGGCCGGCGCCGCGCGGTTCGTAGACTGGTCCGGTGATGACCCACGCCGTCGACGAGCACAGCACGCAGCACAGGTCGCCGGGCAGCGCCCCGGCGCACGCGGTGTGCCTGCCGCTGCGCCCCGAGCTGGCGGACGAGGAGCCCTACGGTGCGCCGCAGCTCGACGTCCCGGTGCTGCTGAACGTCAACGAGAACCCGTACCCGCCCGGCGAGGACGTGGTCGCGACGATCGCCCAGGAGGTGGCGCGGGCCGCCCGTGGGATGAACCGCTACCCGGACCGCGACGCCACCGTGCTGCGCCAGGATCTGGCCGACTACCTCCAGCTCGAGACCGGCGTCCGCCTCGACCACCTCGACGTCTGGGCGGCGAACGGGTCCAACGAGGTCATGCTGCACGTGCTGCAGGCGTTCGGCGGCCCCGGCCGCAGGGCCCTGTCGTTCGCGCCCACCTACTCGATGTACCCGGAGTACGCGCGGGACACGCACACGGGCTGGGTGGTCGGCCGCCGGGAGGACGACTTCACGCTCGACCCGGCCCACGCCGCCGGGCTGATCCGCGAGGTGCGCCCCTCGGTGATCTTGCTGGCCAGCCCCAACAACCCGACCGGCACGGCGCTGCCGACGGCCACCATCGAGGCGGTCTGCGAGACCGCGCTGACCGTCGACATCGACGGCGCGCGGCCGGTCGTCGTGGTCGACGAGGCGTACGCGGAGTTCCGGCGCCCCGGCACGCCGTCGGCGGTGGCGCTGCTGGAGCGGTACCCGAACCTGGCCGTCACGCGCACCATGTCCAAGGCGTTCGCGGCGGCCGGCGCGCGGCTCGGCTACCTGGTCGCGTCGACCGCCTTCGTGGACGCGCTGCGGATCGTGCGCCTGCCGTACCACCTGAGCGCCATCACGCAGGCCGCCGCCGGCGCCGCGCTGCGGCACCGCGAGTCGCTGATGGCGCAGGTCGCCACGCTGCGCGCCGAGCGGGACGCGACGGTCGCGTGGCTGCGCGAGCAGCGGCTCCCGGACGGCCTCCCGTTCGACGTCGCGGACACCGACGCCAACTTCGTGCTGTTCGGCACGTTCGGCGACCGGCACGCCGTCTGGCAGGGGCTGCTCGACCGCGGGGTCCTGATCCGCGAGACCGGGCCCGACGGCTGGCTGCGGGTGTCGATCGGCACGTCCGCCGAGATGGCCGCGTTCCGCGCGGCGCTCACCGAGGTGCTGCAGGAGCGGGGAACCGGCGTCGCACAGGAGCCGGGAACCGAGGCCGCGCGGGAGCCGGGAACCGCGGCCGCGCGGGAGCCGGGAGAGGAACGAGCATGAGCAGGACAGCACGCGTGGAGCGCGCCACCTCCGAGTCGAAGGTGCTGGTCGAGCTCGACCTCGACGGCACCGGGCGCACCGAGATCAGCACGAGCGTGCCGTTCTACGACCACATGCTCACCGCGCTCGGCAAGCACTCGCTGATCGACCTCACGGTGCAGGCCACCGGCGACACGCACATCGACGTCCACCACACGGTGGAGGACGTGGCCATCAGCCTCGGCGAGGCGCTGCGGCAGGCGCTCGGCGACAAGGCGGGCATCTCCCGGTTCGGCGACGCGCTCGTACCGCTCGACGAGGCGCTCGCCCAGGCGGTCGTCGACGTGTCGGGTCGGCCCTACCTGGTCCACGAGGGCGAGCCGGCGGGCCAGGAGTACCACCTCATCGGCGGCCACTTCACGGGGTCGCTGACCCGGCACGTGCTGGAGTCGGTCGCCCACCACGCGGGCATCTGCCTGCACGTGCGCGTGCTCGCCGGGCGCGACCCGCACCACATCGTCGAAGCTCAGTTCAAGGCGCTGGCGCGTGCGCTGCGCGCCGCCGTCGCCCTCGACCCGCGCGTCGAGGGCATCCCGTCCACGAAGGGTGCGCTCTAGCAGCCATGTCCGACAGCACCAGGCCTGAGAACAGCGGGCCCGAGAACAGCGGGCCCGAGAACAGCGGGCCCGAGAACAGCGGGCCCGACAACACGCCGGCCGGCGACGACCTGCCCGACTTCGACCTCGGCGACCTCGAGATCCCGGACGACCTGTCCTCGCTCACCGGCGCGGGGGAGCCCGAGTTCGCGGCGCTCATCACGCAGATCGCCGGCGCCGAGCCGCTCGCGGCGGCCAGCTCGCTCGCGCAGCTCGACCTGGACGCCGTGCCCACCCCGATCGGCGCCGTCGGTGTGCTGCGGGACCGCTCGGGCGACGCGCCGGAGCGGGCGGCGGCCGCGATCTCCCAGCTCGTGCGGGGCGTCCCGCTCGTCCTGGTCACGCGCACGGGCGAGCAGATGACGGCGGTCCGGTTCGCCGACGGCGCGCGCGGCGACGAGCTCGCGCCGGGCCTCGTGCTGGGCGGCGCACCCGAGAGCGTGGTCGACCTGCTGACCGGCGCCACGACGGTGGCCGACGCCGAGGGTGTGGTCGGCTCGACGTCGATCAGCAGGTTCAAGGCGGTCCGCATGCTCACCTCGGCCGCGCGCAAGGCCCGCAAGAGCCTGGGCAAGGGCGAGCCGGACAGCAAGGGCGGGGCCTGACCGTGGGCGCGCGCGTCGTCGTCCTCGACTACGGCTTCGGCAACGTCCGCTCCGCCGTCCGGTCCCTGGAGCGGGTGGGTGCAGAGGTGACGCTGACCGCCGACCGGGCCACCGCGCAGGACGCGGACGGCCTCGTCGTGCCGGGCGTCGGCGCGTTCGCCGCGTGCATGGCCGGGCTCACGGCCGTCCGCGGGCACGAGGTCGTGGGCCGGCGGCTGGCCGGCAACCGGCCGGTCCTCGGCATCTGCGTGGGCATGCAGGTCATGTTCGACGCCGGTGTGGAGCACGGTCAGCGCACCGACGGCATCGGCGAGTGGCCCGGCGTCGTCGAGCGGCTGCAGGCCGACGTCGTGCCGCACATGGGCTGGTCACCGGTCGAGGTGCCGGACGGCTCGATGCTCTTCGACGGGATCGCCGACGAGCGCTTCTACTTCGTGCACTCCTACGCCGTCCAGACCTTCACCAAGGGCCACGACGAGCACGCCGTCAGCGCGTTCCGGCCCCCGAAGGTCACCTGGGCCGACCACGGCGGCCGCTTCGTCGCGGCCGTGGAGGACGGGCCGCTGGCCGCCACGCAGTTCCACCCCGAGAAGTCGGGCGACGCCGGCGCACAGCTCCTGGAGAACTGGGTGCGCTCGCTCGGCTAGCGACACCGCCCGGCACCGGGCGTCCGCCCGACCGGGACCGGCGCGGCGAACGCCGCCCCCAGAGACACACAGAGAACTTGGAGAGACATGACCGACCGCCTCGTGCTCCTGCCCGCCGTCGACGTGGCCGACGGCCAGGCCGTCCGCCTCGTCCAGGGCGAGGCCGGCTCGGAGACCTCGTACGGCGACCCGCTCACGGCCGCCCTCGACTGGCAGTCCGGGGGCGCCGAGTGGGTCCACCTCGTGGACCTGGACGCGGCCTTCGGGCGCGGCTCCAACGCCGAGCTGCTCGCGCGCGTGGTGAACGAGCTGGACGTGCAGGTCGAGCTGTCGGGCGGCATCCGCGACGACGAGTCCCTTGAGCGCGCCCTGGCCACCGGCGCGCGGCGCGTCAACCTGGGCACGGCCGCCCTGGAGGACCCGGCCTGGACCGCCAAGGTCATCGGCGAGCACGGCGACCGCGTCGCCGTCGGCCTCGACGTGCGCGGCACCACGCTCGCCGCGCGCGGCTGGACCAAGGAGGGCGGCGACCTCTGGGAGGTGCTCGGCCGCCTCGACGAGGCCGGCTGCGCCCGCTATGTGGTCACCGACGTGACCAAGGACGGCACGCTGCGCGGCCCCAACCTCGACCTGCTGTCCGACGTCGCCGCGCGCACCCCCGCGCGCGTCGTCGCCTCCGGCGGCATCTCCTCGCTCGACGACCTGCGCGCCCTGCGCGCGCTCGGCACCATCGAGGGCGCGGTGGTCGGCAAGGCGCTGTACGCGGGCGCGTTCACGCTCCCCGACGCCCTCGACGTCGCGGGGCGTCCGGGCGGCGCGGCCGCCGTGGGCGAGGGCGGCGCGGCCGCCGTGGGCGAGGGCGGCGCGGCCGCCGCGGGCGAGGGCGACCGGGCCGGCGCGGGTGACGGGGCCGCCGAGTGAAGTCCATCCAGCCGACCAGCCAGTTCGCGGGCGACGACGGCTCGGCGGACGCCGAGCTGACGCGCCTGCTGGAGGGTTACACGACCGGCACGACCGCGCTGCGGGACGTCGTCGCGCGGCTCGCCGAGACCCGGGTGCTCGTGCCGGTCCTGGCCGAGGCCGGCGTCGTCGAGCAGAACCCGGACGGGCTGGCCGTGGACAAGGAGGCGTCCTCCGGCGTCGTGGCGCTGGAGGCGCCGGACGGCCGCCGGGCCCTGCCGGTCTTCACCTCCGTGGCGACGATGCGGGAGTGGCGGGCCGACGCGCGGCCGGTGCCGGTCGAGGCGACGCGCGCCGCCCTGTCCGCCGTGAACGAGAACTGGGCGCTGATCGTGGTGGACCCGGCCGGGCCCGCGACAGCGCTCGTCCCGCGGCCCGCCGTGTGGGCGCTGGCGCAGGGGCAGCCCTGGCGGCCCGCGCTGGTACCGCACGAGGACGGGCTGGCCGTGGACCCGGAGGTCGCCTCGGAGGTCACGCTCGCCGCCGCCCCGGTGCAGCACGTGGTCCGCGCGCACGCCGAGCCGGGCCGCACGGCGGAGGTTGCGGTGGTGCTCGCGCTGGACCCCGGCCTGGACCGCGCCGGGCTCGACACCGTGCTGGGCCAGGTCAACGCGCGGCTGGCGGCGTCAGAGGTGATCTCGGCGCGCGTGGACTCGCTGGAGCTGCGGATCGGCGCGGCGCGCTGAGCTCGCGCGAGCCAGCACTCCACGAGCTCGCGTGTGCCACCTCTCCGCGGGTCCGCCCAACTCTCCGCGAGGTCCGCTTCCAGCACGCTGTTGTGCATGCGTCTCGGCCGGAAAGCATGCGCAACATCGTGCTGGAAGCGGACGGTCGAGCCGGCGGGACCGGGCCGGGCCCAACCGAGTCCGCGCAACCGGACCGCGCTCAGCAGCCCTTCGCCGGCGTGAACGCCGTGTCGTCCGCCAGCACGTCCTGGAGCGTGGAGAGCGGCACGAGCAGGCTGTTGTCCTCGGCGGTCTTGGCGTAGACGACGCCGATCACCCGCCCCTTGGCGTCCAGCGCCGCCGACCCGGACGAGCCGGGCTCGACGGGCGCGTCGGTGAGCAGCACCTCGCCCAGGTTCGCGTTCAGCGGGTCCCGCGTGGTGTTGATGACCTCGCCCTGCGTCACGGTGAGCTCGCCGCCCTCCGGGTAGCCCACCACGGTGACGGGGTCGCCCGGCTCGGGGTCGGCCTGCGCCAGCTCGGGGTACGACGGCAGGGGGTCGGTGGTCCGGACGACGGCGAGGTCCGCGAGGCCCGCCGTCGACGTGGCACCGACGGTGATGTCGCGCCCGTCGTAGGTGCTGACCTCCAGCTCCCGCGACTCCGCGACGACGTGCTTGTTCGTGATCAGCGTGTGCTCGTCGATCGCGAAGCCCGAGCCCGTCGACAGCTCCTCGCAGCCCACGTTGCGGATGCGGACCGCCATCCGCTCCACGGCGTCGAACCCGTCGGGGCTCAGCGAGTCGCCGCCCGCGGCAGGCGACAGGTCGACCGGCGTCGACGGCACGATGTCGCTCGGTACCGGCTCCGGCAGTGGCGGGAGCACCCCGCAGCCGCCCAGCGACCCGGTCAGCACAAGAGCCGCCAGGGCGCCGCCCAGGCCACGCCTCACCGGCGCAGCTCCCTCTGCAGCGCCTCGTTGGCGTCCTCCGCGTCCGCGCACAGCGAGTTGACCTGCTGCTCGTACCGGCGCAGGTCCGATGCCTCGTACTGGTCGGCGTCCTTCAGGTAGCCCACGAGCTGCTCCTGGCCCGACACGCACTGCCCGAGCGCCGAGGCCACCGTGGCCGCCGCCGCGCTGACCTGCGTCTGGTAGTCGAGGTACTGCTGCGAGGCGACGTTCTCGTCACCGAGCTGCGCCTTCTCGTTCGCGAGGTCGGTGATCCGCGCGGTCGCCGTGGAGAGCTGGTCCCTGGCGGCCTGCAGCTCCGAGTTGGCGCCGTCGAGCTGTAGCCGCAGCGAGGCCACCTCCTCGGCGTAGCCGTGCGCCTTGGCCTCCCACTCGGCGGCGTTCTGCTGCCAGCGGACGGTGGTGAGCCACAGGTACGCGCCGACCACGATGGTCGCGACCAGGAGGATGGCCAGCCAGCGGGACGCGCGACGCGGCTCGGGGGCCCGCGCGGGCTCGGGGGCCGCCACGACAGGAGCCTCGGTCATCAGACGACGGAACCCGTGTACTTCTCGCCCGGACCCTCGCCCGGCGCGTCGGGGATCACCGACGCCTCCCGGAACGCGAGCTGCAGGCTGCGCAGGCCGTCGCGCAGCGAGCGGGCGTGCTCGTTGCCGATGTCGGGAGAGCTCGCGACCACGAGCGCGGCCAGCGCCGTGATCAGCTTGCGGGCCTCGTCGAGGTCCGTGAGCTCCTCGGCGTCGGGCCCCTCGGCCAGGCCGCACTTCACGGCGGCGGCGCTCATCAGGTGGACGGCGGCGGTGGTGATGACCTCGACGGCCGCGACCTCGGCGATATCGCGTGTTGCCTGGTCAGCGCCTGTTGGAGCATCGATGCCCGCGGGAGTCTCGTCGGTGGTGCTCATGGGGGACATCATTTCATCCCCACGGGGGTGCGAGCGTCCATCAACCTCCCCCTGTAGCCTGCGTGCGTTCAACGGCGACACAGGGGAGGGCCCTTTCGATGCACGACGACATCACACTCACCACCGGCCGTGCGAGGCGGGTGCTGACCGAGCGGATCTGGCCGGCGGTGCACGGGACGTCGGTGCCGCTCGACGTCGAGTGGCACGCCCTGCCGGGGGAGCCGGTTCCCCCTGCGGAGGGCCTGGCCCTCGCGATGGAGCCCTACGAGGTGGGCACGCCCTGGGGCCCCGCCTGGGGCACCACCTGGTTCCGCCTGACGGGCACCGTACCGGCCGACTGGGCGGGCCGGACCGTCGAGGCCGTGGTGGACCTCGGCTTCGACGTCAACATGGCCGGCTTCCAGTGCGAGGCGCTGGTCTACCGGCCGGACGGCAGCACCGTGAAGTCCCTCAACCCCCGCAACCAGCACGTCCCCGTGGCCGACGCCGCGGCCGGCGGCGAACGGGTCGAGCTGTTCCTGGAGGCGGCGTCCAACCCCGTGCTGCTCGACTACCACCCCTTCCTGGTGACCCAGGAGGGCGACACCAGGACGGCGTCCCCGCGCCCCCTGTACACGACCCGGCGCATGGACCTGGCGATCTTCGAGGCCGAGGTGCACGACCTCGCCCTCGACCTGGAGGTGCTCCTGGAGCTGCAGGCCGAGCTGCCCACCGGGCCGCGCCGCCTGCGCGTGCTGCAGGCCCTCGACGACGCCCTCGACGTGCTCGACCTGCAGCGCATCCCCGAGACGGCGGCGGCCGCGCGGGCGGCGCTCGCGGACGTGCTCGCCAGCCCCGCCGAGGCCAGCGCCCACGAGATCTCCGCCGTCGGGCACGCGCACATCGACTCCGCCTGGCTGTGGCCCGTGCGGGAGACGATCCGCAAGGTGGCGCGTACGACGTCGTCCATGGCGGACCTGATCGACCGTACCGACGACTTCGTGTACGGCATGTCGTCGGCGCAGCAGTACGCCTGGGTCAAGGAGCACCGGCCCGAGGTGTGGGTGCGGATCAAGGAGGCGGTCGCCAAGGGCCGGTTCCTGCCGCTGGGCGGCATGTGGGTCGAGTCGGACACCGTGATGCCCTCGGGCGAGGCGCTGGTGCGCCAGTTCTCCCAGGGGCAGCGCTTCTTCGAGCGCGAGTTCGGCCTGCGCACGCACGGCGTCTGGCTGCCGGACTCGTTCGGCTACTCGCCGGCCCTGCCGCAGCTCGTGCGCCGCGCGGGGTTCGACTGGTTCTTCACGCAGAAGATCTCCTGGAACCAGGTCAACGTGTTCCCGCACCACACGTTCTGGTGGGAGGGCATCGACGGCTCGCGCGTGCTGACGCACTTCCCGCCCATGGACACCTACAACTCGCAGCTCTCGGGCGAGGAGCTCGCCCGCGCGACGCGCCAGTTCCGCGAGGCGCGGCACGCCACCGGCTCGATCGCGCCGGTGGGCTGGGGCGATGGCGGTGGCGGCACCACGCGCGAGATGACGGGCAAGGCCCGCCGCCTGGCCGACCTGGAGGGCAGCGCGAAGGTCCGCTGGGAGCACCCGGACGCGTTCTTCGAGCGCGCCCGCGCGGAGCTGCTCGCCTCCCGGCACGGTGACAGCGCTGTCTGGGTGGGCGAGCTCTACCTGGAGCTGCACCGCGCCACCCTGACCTCGCAGCACCGGACCAAGCAGGGCAACCGCCGCAACGAGCAGCTCCTGGTCGAGGCCGAGGCGTGGGCCGCGACGGCGTCGGCCCGGACCGGGGCGGACTACCCGTACGACGAGCTGGACGCCCTGTGGCAGCAGGTGCTGCTGCTGCAGTTCCACGACATCCTGCCCGGCACGTCGATCGCCTGGGTGCACCGCGAGGCCGTCGCGCAGCATGCGGCGGTCACCGCGGGCGCGCAGGTGCTCATCGAGCGTTCGCTGCGGGCCCTGGTGGGCGAGGGCGACGTGGCGCTCCGGGCGAACCCCGCCGTGTTCGCCCAGGCCGGGGTGCCCGCGCTGGGCGTGGCCGCGGCGTCCGCTCCGGCCGCGGCCCCCAGCACCCTGACCGAGCTGCCCGACGGCGGCTACGTGCTGGCCAACGACCTGGTCCGGATCACGCTGGACGGCGCGGGCCACGTGACGTCCGCGGTCGACCTGGCCACCGGCCGGGACGCGGTGGCGCCGGGGCGCGAGGCGAACGTGCTGCAGCTCCACCAGGACTTCCCGAACAAGTGGGACGCCTGGGACGTCGACCGGTTCTACCGCAACTCGGTGACCGACCTGCGCGAGGCCGAGAAGGTCACGGCCGGCGTGGAGGACGGCGTGGCAGTGGTGCGCGTGCACCGGACGTTCTCGTCCTCCAGCCTCGACCAGGTGCTCAGCCTGGCGCCGGGCAGCCGGACCCTCGAGGTCGCGCTGGAGACCGACTGGCACGAGGCCGAGAAGTTCCTCAAGGTCGCCTTCCCGCTCGACGTGCGGGCCGAGCACGTGGCCGCCGAGACGCAGTTCGGCTTCCAGAAGCGGGTCACGCACACCAACACGAGCTGGGAGGCCGCCAAGTTCGAGACCTCCATGCACAGGTGGGTGCTGGCCGAGGAGCCGGGCTTCGGCGTCGGCCTGGTCAACGACTCGTCCTACGCCTACGACGTGACGCGCGAGGTGTCCGCCGCCGGTGTGGCGCCGGCGGCCGGGTCGCCGGCGGTGACGACCACGGTGCGGCTGTCGCTGCTGCGGGCCCCGCGGTTCCCCGACCCCGAGACCGACCAGGGGCTCCAGACGCACCGGTACGGCCTGGTCGTGGGCGCGGACACGGCGGCGGCGACCCGGGCAGGCGCGACGTTCGGCGCCCGCCCGCGCGAGCTGCGCGGCGCGGCCGGCGTCGAGCCGCTGGTCAGCGTGTCCGGCGGCGTGACGCTGTCGGCCGTCAAGCTCGCCGACGACCGGTCGGGCGACCTCGTGGTGCGGGTCTACGAGGCGCTCGGGCGCCGCGCGTCGGGCACCGTCACGGTCGCGGCGCCGGTCGCGGCGGCCCGCGAGGCGAGCCTCATCGAGGACGACCTGGCCGAAGCCCCGCTCACCGTCGAGGACGGCGCCGGAACCGTCGAGGTGACGCTGTCCCCGTTCGAGGTCCGCACCCTCCGCTTCACGCTGCGCCGCTGAGGCGGGCCCCGCGCCCTCCCGTGTGGTCGGCAGAATGTCAGGTGATCGGCAGCTCGGAATGCCGATCACCTGACATTCTGCCGACCACCTGACGTTTTGCCGATCGCGCGGCGCCAGCTCTTGACAGCACCCGGGTACAGCCGGGACGCTGTCGGTGCTAAAGCGCTTTAGTCGGCGCGGAGCGACGGCATGTACCCCAGGACGCGACGATGCATCTGCTGGAAGGAACTGTCATGAAGATCAGGAGGATCAGGGCTGCGGGGGTCGCCCTGACCGTGCTGGCCGCCCTCGGCGGCTGCGCCCTCAACGGTGCGGGCGGCGCGGGTACCGACACCGGTGCTGACGCATCGGGCGAGGTGACCGGCGAGGTCACGCTCCAGACGTGGGCGCTCAAGCCCAACTTCACCGAGTACGTCGAGGGCGTCATCGACGACTTCGAGAGCGAGTACCCGGGCACCGAGGTGACCTGGCTCGACCAGCCGGGTGACGGCTACTCCGAGAAGGTGCTCTCCCAGGCGGCGGCGGGTGAGCTGCCCGACGTCACGAACCTGCCGCCCGACTTCGCGCTCTCGCTCGCGCGCGAGGGCATGGTCACCGACCTCACGACGGTGGACGACACGCTGGCGGACACCTACGTGGCCGGCGCGCTGGAGGCGTACCGGTACGCGGGCGTCGAGGGCACGTTCGGCTACCCGTGGTACCTCACCACGGACCTGAACTACTGGAACACCGAGATGTTCGAGGACGCGGGCCTCGACCCGGCGGCGCCGCCCACCAGCCTCGACGAGCTCGTCGAGCAGGCGCGCACGATGATGGACGCGACCGGCGAGTACCTGATGAGCCGCAAGCCCGGCCTCGGCGACTTCGCTGCGGAGGGCCTGCCCGTGCTGTCCGACGACGGCACCGAGTTCACGTTCAACACGCCGGAGGCGGCCGCGCTGCTCGACGTCTACCGCGACGCGTACGCCGACGGCCTCATGCCCGACGACGTGCTCACCGACGCCTACCTCGGCAACAGCCAGCTCTTCACCGAGGGCAAGGTGGCCTGGTCCACGGGCGGCGGCAACTTCATCGACAGCGTGCTGGAGAACAACCCCTCGCTGGACGGCAAGATCACGCCGTCGCCGTACATGGGCGCCACCCCGCTGTACGTGCAGGGCCTGTCGGTCTCCAGCCAGTCCGCGAACCTGCCGACGGCGATAGCGCTGGCCCAGTTCGTGACGAACGCCGCCAACCAGGAGGCGTTCGCCGCCGAGGTGCCCGGCGTCTTCCCGTCCACCTCGGCGTCGCAGGAGAACCCGGAGCTCGCCGAGAGCGACGGCTCGCCGCAGGGCGACGCCAAGGCGATAGCGTTCAGCAACCTGACCACCGCGCAGGTGCTGCAGCCGGTGGAGGTCAACGAGGCGATGACCACCATCATCAACCAGCAGTTCGCCGCGGCGATCGCCGGTGACAAGACCTCGCAGGAAGCCCTCGACGCAGCGGTCGAAGAGTGCAACAAGCTGCTCGCCGACCAGTGACGGCGGCCCGTGGGGCCCGGACCCGAGCGGTCCGGGCCCTGCGGCCCGGCGCCCCGCAGCCCGTGCCCCGCACGCACGCCGTCCGGACCCACGCCTGGTTCACGCCGTGGCTGCTCGTGGCCCCGGCCGTGGTGTTCCTGCTCGCGTTCAACCTCTGGCCGACGGCGAACGCGTTCTTCCTCGCCTTCACGAACGTGCGGGTGCTCTCCGGTGGTGAGCTCGTGGGGTTCGCCAACTTCGAGCGCATGCTGAGCGACGCCCAGCTCGCCACCGCGCTGGTCAACTCGATCGTCTACATGCTCGTGTGCGTGCCGTTCCTGCTGATCGTGCCGCTGGGGCTCGCGGTGCTGGTCGAGAAGAAGCTGCCCGGCATCGCGTTCTTCCGCACTGCCTTCTACACGCCCGTGGTGGCCTCCGCCGTCGTGGTCGCCCTCATCTGGGGCTGGCTGCTCGACGACCGCGGCATCATCAACGCGATGGCGCTGCAGCTCGGGTTCATCACGGAGGCCGTCCCGTTCCTCACCGACCGCTGGCTGGTCCTGTTCAGCGCCATCAGCCTGACCATCTGGAAGGGCCTGGGCTACTACATGGTGATCTACCTGTCGGCGCTGGGCGGCGTGCCGCGCGAGCTGCACGAGGCCGCCGCCGTCGACGGGGCCGGCGCGCTGCGCCGGTTCTGGTCCGTCACCGTCCCCGGCGTGCGCAACACCATGCTGCTGGTGTCGGTGATGATCACGGTGTCGGCGCTGCGGGTGTTCGCTGAGCTCTACATCCTGACCAACGGCACGGGCGGTATCGGAGGGGCCGACGTCTCCGTGGTCATGCTCATCCAGATGTACGCGCGCGGGTTCAGCGGCAACCTGGGGTACGCCTCCGCGCTGTCCCTGCTGCTGTTCGTCATCACGCTCGGCCCGCTGCTGGTCATCGCGCGGATCAACCGGGGGAGGGACTGATGGAGGTCACGTCACGGGAGGTCACCTCACGCGAGGTCACGTCACGCACGGGGGCGCGCGGGTTCGCGACGCCGTCGCCGCGCGAGGTGGTGCTGCGCTACGTGCTGCTGGTCCTGGTGCTGCTCATCACGATCGGCCCGTTCCTGTGGCAGCTCTCCACGTCGCTGAAGGGCGCTGGCGAGGAGATCTATACGGCCAGCCCGAGCTTCCTGCCGAGCGAGCCGACGCTCGACAACTACGTGCGGGCGTTCGAGGCCGTCCCGATCCTCGGGTTCGCCGGGAACTCGCTCGTGGTGGCCGGGATCGTGGTGGTCGGCAACATCGTTGGCGCCACCATGGCCGGGTACGCCCTGGCCCGGCTGCGGTTCCGCGGCGTCCGGCTGGTGCTCGGCGCGATCGTGCTGACCCTGCTCCTGCCGGGCGAGGCGACGATCGTGGCCCAGTACCTGACGATCCGGCAGCTCGGGCTCGCCGACACCCTGGTGGGCGTCGCCCTGCCTGGCGCCATCGGCATGCTGAACGTGCTGCTGATGCGCACGGCGTTCGCGGCGATCCCCAAGGAGCTGGACGAGGCGGCGATCGTCGACGGCGCGAACGCGTGGCAGCGCCTGCTGCACGTGGGCCTGCCCAACGTGCTGGGCATGCTCGCCGTCATCGCGATCTTCTCGTTCATCGGCGCATGGGACGACTTCCTGTGGCCCCTCATCGTCCTGACCACGCCGGACCATTTCACGCTCACGGTGGGCCTGGAGTACCTGTCGGGCACGTTCACGAACAACCCGCGGGTCGTGGCGGCGGGCACCATGATCGCGTTCATCCCCATCGTCGTGTTCTTCGCGGTGCTGCAGCGGTACTTCTTCCGCGGCGTCTCCGAGGGAGCGATCAAGGGGTGACGCAGAGCCAGGGCCGACGGCCCACCATCGCCGACATCGCGGCGCACGCCGGTGTCTCGCCGACGGCGGTGTCGTTCGCGCTGAACGACCGCCCCGGCATCAGCGAGCAGACCAGGGACCGCATCCTGGCCGCCGTCGCCGAGCTCGGGTGGCGGCCCAACGTCGCCGCGCGCGCCCTCAGCGGACGGCGGGCGGACACGGTGGGCCTGGTCGTCGCGCGCCCGGCGCGGACGCTGGGCGTCGAGCCGTTCTTCGCCCAGCTCGTCTCGGGGCTGCAGGCCCGGCTGTCGACCGACCTCGTGGCCCTCCAGCTCCTCGTCGTCGAGGACATGGCGGCCGAGCTCGACGTCTACCGGCGCTGGGCGGCCGAGCGGCGCACCGACGGGGTGGTCGTGCTCGACCTGGAGCGGGACGACCCGCGCCCCGACGAGCTGGTGCGGATGGGCCTGCCCGCGGTGCTGGTCGGCGGTGACGGCGTGCCAGGACCCGTGCCGGCGGTGTTCCCGGACGACCACGCCGCCATGACCGCGCTCGCCGAGCACCTCGCCGCGCTGGGGCACGTGCACGTGGGGCACGTGGGCGGCATCCCCGCGTACGTGCACTCCGCGCGCCGGGTCGCCGCCCTGCACGACGCCGGGCCCCGGCTCGGCCTGCGCATCACCACCGTGCCGACGGACTTCTCGCAGGACGAGGCCGCGGCAGCCACCAGGGCGCTCCTCGCCCGCGACGAAAGGCCCACCGCCATCGTCTACGACTCCGACGTCGCCGCGCTCGCCGGCGTCACCGTACTGGCCGGGGCCGGGCTCAGCGTGCCCGGCGACATCTCCGTCGCCTCCTTCGACGACTCCGAGCTCGTGCGCCTCGCGCACCCGCCGCTCACGGCGATGACCCGCGACACGTTCGAGCTCGGCGAGCTCGTGGCGGCGACCGTGCTCTCGCTGGTCCGCGGCGAGCCCGTGCCCGACGTCGTGGGCGCGCCGACCCCCGAGCTGACCGTGCGCGGCAGCACGGGCCCGGTCCCGGCGGGTGCGGCGTGACGGGGCACGTCCCGGCGGACGCGGGCATGACGGGCCCGGCGTACGCCCCGGCCGGGCGCCCCGGCGTCGGGCTGACCAGCGCGCACGCGCGGCAGGTGCGGCACGACGGCGCGGCGCGCACGGTGGTCCTCGACGGCCTGGACGTGCCGGTCGAGGCGGGCATCGAGCTGCGCTACGCCCTCCTGCCGGTGCTCGACGGCGACCTCACCTACCGCTCCACCTACGTGGCCGTCGACCTGCTGCTCGACGACGGCACGTGGCTGTCGCAGAGCGCGCCGGGCCTCAGGGACCAGTACGGCATGCCCGCCACCGCCGTCGGACAGGGGGACGCGCGGATCCTGCTGGCCGACCACTGGAACCTGGTCCGGGTGGACCTGTCCGGCGTGGCCGCGGCCGGGCGGCGCGTGCGCGCGGCCGCCCTGGTGACCGCGCCGCCGGACGGCGGGAGCTGCGAGGTGTGGCTCGACGAGGTGGTCGTGGGGCCGCGTGCGGTGCGGGGTGTCGTCGGCGGTGGTGCCGGTCGCGGTGGCGCTGATCGTGGTGTTGTCGGCCGCGGGGCTGGTCGCGACGACGCCGGGCATGGTGGTGCCTGGCGGACCGATCTGGTGGACACCCGGCGGGGCACCCACTCGTCGGGCGCGTACTCCCGGGGAAACACGGTGCCGGCCGCGGCCGTGCCGAACGGCTTCACGATGTGGGTGCCGCTGACCGACGCGTCGTCGGACCGCTGGCTCTACTCGTGGGCCGCGCACAACGGCCCGGACAACCGGCCGCGGCTGCAGGGCATCGGCATCTCGCACGAGCCGAGCCCGTGGATGGGGGACCGCGACCAGCTCGCGTTCCACCTGGTCCCGGCCGGGCCCGCCGGGTCTGGGTCGGGCGGGCCTGGGCTTGGCGGGTCCGACGAGTCTGGCGGGCCCGCGCTTGGCGGGCCTGACGGATCTGCTGGGTCTGTGTCTGGCGGGCCTGACGGATCTGCTGGGTCTGTGTCTGGCGGGCCTGACGGATCTGCTGGGTCTGTGTCTGGCGGGCCTGACGGATCTGCTGGGTCTGTGTCTGGCGGGCCTGACGGGCGCGGCGACGAGATCCCCGACGCCGCCCTCGCGGCCCGCGCGATCGCGTTCTCGCACGACGACGAGACGGCCCGGCCGCACCTGTACTCGGTCGACCTGGACGGCGGCGCGAGCGTGGCCGTCGCGGCCTCCGACCACGGCGGCGTGCTCCGGTTCACCTTCCCGCCCGGCGCTACGACGGGCCACCTGCTGATCGACGCCGTGAGCGACGCGGGCGCGGACGGCGCCCCGGTCGAGGTGACGGTGCACGACGACGGGACGTTCACCGGCTGGAGCGACCACGGCAGCGCGCTGTCCGTTGGCCGCAGCCGCATGTACGTGGTGGGCCGCATCTCGCGGCCGGTGCTGCGCACGGGCCGGGCCAGCGGGCGGGACCATGCCACCTACGCGACGGTGGCGCTGGACTCGGCCGCCGTCGAACCCGGCGCGGCGACCCGAACTGGCGCCGAACCCGGCGCGGCGGCCGTACCCGACGACGTGGCGGGCCGCACGGTCGAGGTGCGCGTGGCGACGTCGTACCTGAGCCACGACCTCGCCTGGCTCGCGCTGGAGCGGGAGGTGTCGGGGTCGTTCGAGGAGGTGGCCGACGCCGCCCGGGCGCAGTGGGAGGACCGTCTCGGCGTGCTCGACGTCGAGGGTGCCACCGAGGAGCAGCAGGTCACGCTGTACTCCAACCTGTACCGGCTGAACCTGTACCCGTCCTCGTACACCGAGGTGGGGGCCGACGGCGAGGCGGTGCACGCCTCGCCCGTGCTCGACGGTGCGCCCGCCGTGCCCGGCGAGCTGTTCGTGAACCACGGCTTCTGGGACACCTACCGCACGTGCTGGCCGGCCTATGCGCTGCTGTACCCGCGGGAGGCCGCGCGGCTGGCGGACGGGTTCGTGCAGCAGTACCGCGAGGGCGGCTGGGTAGCCCGGTGGTCGTCGCCGGGCTACGCGGACCTGATGACCGGCACGTCGTCCGACGTCGCCTTCGCCGATCTCTACCTGCGCGGCGTGCCGCTGCCCGACCCGCTCGCCACCTACGACGCCGGGCTGCGCAACGCGACGGCGCTGCCCACCCGGTCCGGCGTGGGCCGCAAGGGCCAGGACTTCGCGCTGACCCACGGCTGGGTGCCGCGCGACGTCGAGGAGTCGGTGTCCTGGAGCCTGGAGGGCTACATCAACGACGCCGGGCTGGCGCGGATGGCGCAGGCGCTCGCGGAGGCGCCGGCGACCCCGGACGAGCGTCGCCGCGCCCTGCGCGACGAGGCCGCCTACCTCCGGCAGAGCGCGCTCGGCTACGTGCACCTCTTCGACCCGCAGACGCGGTTCTTCCGGGGACGGGGCCGGGACAGGGTATTCGGTTCCGGCTCGTTCGACCCCGGCGAGTGGGGCGGTGACTACACCGAGTCCGACGCCTGGAACTTCCTCTTCCACCCGGTGCACGACGGCGCGGGCCTGGCCGCCCTGCACGGCGGTACCGAGGGACTGGCGCGCCTGCTGGACCGGTTCTTCGCCACCCCGGAGCGGGCGGACAAGCCGGGGACCTACGGGTCCGTGATCCACGAGATGATCGAGGCGCGCGACGTGCGCATGGGCCAGCTCGGGCAGTCCAACCAGGTGTCGCACCACATCCCGTACGCGTGGCTGTTCGCGGGCCGGCCCGACCGCATGCAGGAGACCGTCCGCGAGATCCTCACGCGGCTGTGGACGGGCAGCGAGATCGGGCAGGGCTACCACGGCGACGAGGACAACGGCGAGATGTCGGCGTGGTACGTGCTCTCGGCGCTGGGCCTGTACCCGCTGGAGATCGGCTCTCCGCGCTGGGCCGTCACCGCGCCGCTCTTCGAGCGCGCCGTGGTACATCGCCCCGACGGCGACCTCGTGGTCGAGGCCCCCGGCGCCGCCGGCCGCCCGTACGTGGCGGGTCTTTCCGTGTCCGACGGCGACGGCACCGCACGGGCGGTCACGTCACCGTCCGTGAACCACGAGGATCTCGTCGGGGGAGCAACCCTGCGGTTCACCCTGTCCGGAACACCTACACGCTGGGGCGTGCCGACACCGGACGGTCGGAGCAACGCCAGCACTGGTGCTAGTGCTGGCGCTGCTGCGGATACTGCTGGCCGCGGCGCTGATACCGGTAGTGCCGGCTCGGTGGCCGCATCCGGCCGGCCGTGGCGGCGAGTGGGTGGCCGCTGGTACGGCGGTGCCGGCGAGCCGATGCCGCTCCTGACGGACGGCGACCTGACGACATCGGTCATGGTCGCAGGGACGCTGCGGTGGCAGCTCGCGGGGGAGGGCGCGCAGGATGCCGTGCTGCGTGCCTACACGCTCACCTCCTCGTTCTCCACGTCGACCTCCTCGGCGGATCGGGGCGACGTCCCGCCGCCGTCGGACGTCCGGCCGCCGTCGGCATGGCGCCTGGTGACGGACGAGGGGAAGGTGCTGGACGAGCGTTCAGGGCAGGAGTGGCGGTGGCCCGGCCAACTGAGGCCGTTCGTCCTGGACGAGCCGGTGCCGCTGGCCGGGTCGGCGGGGCTGCGGCTGGAGCTCGCCGACGGGGGCGTCCTCGCCCAGGTCGAGCTGCTCGCGAGCTAGGCGCCGAGCCAGTGTGCTGCCCGGTGCGCGAGCGCTCCGGAAGGCGCCGGGAAGAGGTCCTCGCGGGGGTGGGTAACGCTGCAGTAGACATTGTCTACACAGCGTTACCCACCCCCGGGAGCAACTGTTCCCGGGCGGCCACCAAACTACCTCGACAAGCGCCGGCGATCAGGCTCCTGGCGACTCAGGAGCCGACGACGTCGGCCGCATGTGCGAACCAGCTCGCGCGCCCGCCGCCGTTGTACCCGACGGAGTTGAAGTACTCCCAGCCGAAGACGCCGCCGAAGTCCGGGTGAGCGTCCACCAGCGAGCCGACCGTCGCGTCGAAGGTGGGCCAGTCCACGTACCCGCTGCAGTTGGCCGGGTTGGTCACCGTGCCCGCCACCACGCGGCCGGGCGTGAACCCGTTGGCGAGGATCTGGTTGTAGACGGTGGTGGACCGCAGGTCGCCCCAGCCGCAGTAGAACTGGGTGTTGTACCAGTTGATCCGGTCGCCTGCCCGGCGCTCGAGCTCCGCGTAGGAGAAGCCGCCGGAGAAGCTCGACCGGCCGGCCATGTCGGTGGCGACGGGCGTGAGGGTGATGACGAAGTCGGGACCGAAGTCGGCGCGCAGCCGGTCGACCAGATGGATCGTGTCCGTGAGCGAGAACGTCTCCTCGATGTCGAGGTCCACGCCGTCCAGGCCGTAGGTGCGCAGGAAGTCCCGCAGCACCGGGTAGAACCGGTCGAAGTCCTCGCGCAGGTAGCGGTAGGTGCCCGGCGCCGCGCCGCCGACGAACGCGCTGACCGTCACGCCCTGGTCCTGCATCGTCGCAAGGTCGTCCCACATCACGCCGAGCTCGGGGTGGCTGGCGGGGATGTCGTTGACCGTGAGGGAGGCGTCGGCGTTCAGGTGGATCGCGCCGACGTTCACGTCGGTGACCGAACCGAGCAGGGGCTTGGGGTCGACGTACCGGCGCACGCCGTCGGAGCCGGTCTCGTAGATCGTCTGGTAGAAGGCGATGACGCGGTGCGAGGCCTCGGTCGGTGCCGCCTCCGGGTCGTGCTTCGGTGCCGAGGTCGCCGGGCCGGCCGCTGCCGTCAGTGCCAGCAGGCCCGCCGTGAGAGCGGCCCCGAGTCGTCTGAGCGAGCGAGACATCGTTGACTCCCTTGTTCTGTGCGGTTCGTGGGCGCCGTCCACGCTAAAGCGCTTTAGAGCGCATCCAGGACGCTAGCGGCCGCCGACGCCGTCGGGCAAGAAGCTCGCCCGGAAACTGCGGAGATCCCTGATGCAGTTCCCGGACGCAGCCGAGGCCGGGTTCCCGCCACGGGAACCCGGCCTCGGTCGCGTCCGGAGACGTCAGGCGGAGACGGCCGCGCGCAGCTTGGCGCCCAGCTCCTCGTCGACGTTCGTCCAGTACTGGAAGAAGCGCTCGCGGATGTCGTCGACGGTGATGGCCTGCCCCTGACCGGTCAGGGTCTCCAGCAGACGGGCCTTGGCGCCGTCGTCGAAGACCTCGCGGTAGAGGGTGCCGGGCTGGCCGAAGTCGCTGTCCTCGCTGTGCAGCGTGGCGGCCGTGCGCACGAGCTCGCCGTCCGACTCCCAGGCGCCGTCCTGGCCACGGGCCGGGTCGGCCACGGGGCCGCCGAACGAGTTGGGCGCGTAGTTCGGCACGCCCACCTCGTTGAAGTGGTGGCGCTGCGCGCCGTCCTGCGAGTAGTTGTGCACCGGCGCGGCGTGCGGCTGGTTCACCGGGATCGACTGGTAGTTGGTGCCCACGCGGTAGCGGTGCGCGTCCGGGTAGGAGAACACGCGGGCCATCAGCATCTTGTCGGGCGAGATGTCAGTGCCGGGCACCTGGTTCGCCGGGGAGAGCGCGATCTGCTCGATCTCCGCGAAGTGGTTCTTCGGGTTGCGGTTCAGCGTGAAGTGGCCGAAGTGGATCAGCGGGTAGTCCGCGTGCGGCCAGACCTTGGTCAGGTCGAACGGGTTGAACCGGTAGGTCTTGGCGTCGTCGTACGGCATGACCTGGACCTTGATGTCCCAGACCGGGTTGTCGCCGCGCTCGATCGCCTCGTACAGGTCGCGGCGGTAGTAGTCGGCGTCGGCACCGGCGATCTTGGCGGCCTCGTCGTTGCTGAGGTACTTCACGCCCTGGCGGGAGATGAAGTGGTACTTGACCCAGAACTTCTCGCCGGCGGCGTTGGTCCACAGGTAGGTGTGCGAGCCGTAGCCGTTCAGCTCGCGCCACGAGGCGGGCAGGCCCCGGTCGCCCATGAGGTAGGTGACCTGGTGGGCCGACTCCGGCGACAGGGTCCAGAAGTCCCACTGCATGTCGGCGTCGCGCAGACCCGACCAGGGCAGGCGCTTCTGCGAGTGGATGAAGTCGGGGAACTTGATCGCGTCGCGGATGAAGAACACCGGCGTGTTGTTGCCGACGATGTCGAGGTTGCCCTCGGTCGTGTAGAAGCGCAGCGCGAACCCGCGCACGTCGCGCCAGGTGTCGGGGGAGCCCAGCTCGCCCGCGACGGACGAGAAGCGCAGCGCCACCTCGCCCTTCGCGCCCGGCTGGAAGGCCGCGGCGCGCGTGTACTGCGACACGTCGCCCGTGATCTCCCACTCACCGAAGGCGCCACCGCCCTTGGCGTGCACGATCCGCTCCGGGATGCGCTCGCGGTTGAACTGCGCGAGCTTCTCGACCAGGTAGCGGTCGTGGAGGACCGTTGCGCCGTCGGCGCCGACGGTCAGCGAGTGCGCGTCGCTGACGACCGGCGTGCCGGTCTGCGTGGTGGTGAAGGGAGTAGTCATCTCGTGGCTTGCCTTCCTCTGCTGCTTGCGGGGGTTCTTGCGGGTTCCAGCGGGGCCGGAAGTCTCTTCGATCTCGGTGGGCGGTCTCGGTGGGCGGCATGGTGGCGGGGCGGTCCGACGGCGGTCACGCCTCCGCCGCAACGTCGCGGGCACGGCAGTCCGGGCACAGGCCCCAGTAGGTGACCTCTGCGGTCTCGACCACGAACCCGTGGTCGTCGCTCGGGGTGAGGCAGGGCGCGTGGCCGACGGTGCAGTCCACGTCGCCGATGGCGCCGCAGACGCGGCAGACGACGTGGTGGTGGTTGTCGCCGGTGCGGCGCTCGTAGCGGGCCGGGTGGCCGGCGGGCTCGATGCGGCGCAGGAGGCCCGCGTCGGTCAGCGCGTGCAGCACGTCGTAGACCGCCTGCACGGACACGGTGCCGAGCTCCGCGCGGACCGAGCTCAGGACGGCGTCGGCCGTTGCGTGCTGGTTCTCGCCCACCGCGTGCAGCGCCGCCACACGAGGGGCGGTCACGCGCAGGCCGGCGCCACGGAGCAGTTCCTCCGGCGTCGCGGCCGCGGGGGCGGTCGGCGTCATGTCCACGACCCTAGACCCTAAACTGGAATCATTCCAGTTGTGGTTTCCGGCGTGGTCTGACGGCGGAGCCACCGCGGCCGGACGGCGGGGCCTGTCGGGCGGCGGGGCGGTGCCGACGTCGTGGTCGCACGTCACAGCCCGCCGGGCTGGGGGCGGGGGCCGCGCCGTGCTAATCTTGTCTGCGACCGACCTGGCACCGTGGTTGACACTTCGAAGTTGACACTGCGAAGCCAGGTACACCAAGTGGATCCCATCCCACCCGAGTCACGACAGAGCGCCGCTCCGCTGATCGTAGGAGAGGCACCGACAGTGTCCGGGTCCCGGTCGGACGGCACGGCATCTGTTGTCGTCCCTTCCGTGCGATGGCTTCCACCTGTGTTCAGGGCGGGAGCCATTTCTCGTTCCTGGTGGTCCACCAACGACTTTCTAGGAGCATCACCATCACCGAGCCTCGCATCAACGACCGGATCCGTGTTCCCGAGGTCCGACTCATCGGCCCTGGCGGGGAGCAGGTCGGCGTGGTTGCCACGGCGGTCGCCCTGAAGCTCGCCCAGGACGCCGACCTCGACCTGGTCGAGGTCGCACCGGACGCCCGTCCGCCCGTCGCCAAGCTGATGGACTTCGGCAAGTTCAAGTACGAGTCCGACATGAAGGCGCGAGAGGCCCGGCGCAACCAGGCGAACACGGTCCTCAAGGAGATCCGTTTCCGTCTCAAGATCGACCCGCACGACTACGGCACCAAGAAGGGCCACGTCGAGCGGTTCCTCTCCGCAGGCGACAAGGTCAAGGTCATGATCATGTTCCGTGGCCGCGAGCAGTCGCGCCCGGAGATGGGTCGTCGTCTGCTGGAGCGCCTGGCCGAGGACGTCGTCGACCTCGGTTTCGTCGAGTCGATGCCGAAGCAGGACGGCCGCAACATGACCATGGTCCTCGGGCCGGTCAAGAAGAAGGCGGACGCCAAGGTCGAGCAGCGCAAGCGCGCGGCCGAGGTCAACGCGGGTCGGATGACCAAGTCGGAGGCCAAGGCCCAGGCCCGTGCCGCGGACGCGCCCGAGCAGTCGGAGCCGGCCGAGGAGCAGGTCGAGGCGCCCGTGGCCACGCCGGCCCCCGAGCCCGTCGCGGAGACGGCGCCCGAGCCAGAGGCCCCCGCTGAGGCGGCGGCGCCGAAGCCGGCTGCCAAGGCGGCGCCGAAGCCTGCGGCAAAGCCCGCTGCGAAGCCTGCCGCCAAGGCGGCGCCCAAGCCGTCGCCGGCCCCCAAGCCGACGCCGAAGCCCGCGGCGCCCAAGCCGCGTGCGCCGCGCAAGGCCGGCTGAGGCCATCGGTCCCCAAGACCACCACGACACCGGGCCGGCGTACCGGCCCAGGTAAACGTCGCCGCTCCAGCAGCGGTCGACCGACATGAGGAGAGACGGCAGTCATGCCGAAGAACAAGACGCACTCCGGCTCCAAGAAGCGGTTCCGGGTCACGGGTAGCGGCAAGGTCATGCGCGAGCAGACCAACGCCCGCCACTACCTCGAGCACAAGTCGAGCCGCCGCACGCGCCGTCTGGCCATGGACCAGGCCGTCGCACCGGCCGACGTCAAGAAGATCAAGAAGCTGCTCGGTAAGTGATCTTGCGGCGCGCGCCTGACCGGCGCCGCCGGGAACCCTTCCAGCCCCGAAGTACAAGGAGTCTCACGTGGCACGCGTGAAGCGGGCGGTCAACGCCCAGAAGAAGCGCCGTACAACCCTCGAGCGCGCCGCCGGTTACCGCGGCCAGCGCTCTCGCCTCTACCGGAAGGCGAAGGAGCAGGTCACCCACTCGCTCGTCTACGCATACCGGGACCGGAAGGCGAAGAAGGGTGACTTCCGCAAGCTGTGGATCCAGCGCATCAACGCTGCGTCCCGCGCGCAGGGTCTGACCTACAACCGCCTGATCCAGGGCCTCAAGGCCGCTGGCATCGAGGTCGACCGCCGGATGCTCGCCGAGCTCGCGGTCAACGACGTGGCTGCGTTCAACGCCCTCGTCCAGGTCGCCAAGGACGCGCTGCCGGCGGACGTCAACGCCCCGGCCGCTGCCTGAGGTTTGGGCAGTTCACCGGACGCCCGGACAGTGTCCTCCTCGGAGGCCCACGCGCCGCTGGACGTGACGCTCGCGAACCCGCGAGCCGACCGTGTCAAGCAGGTGCGGGCACTGGCCGGGCGTTCGGCGCGCTCCCGGCACGGGCTGTACCTGGTGGAAGGGCCGCAGGGGGTGCGGGAGGCGGTGCGCCACGCGGCGTCGTCGGTCCGTGACGTGTACCTGACGCAGGTGGCCGCCGCGCGCTACGCCGAGATCGTCGATGACGCGCGCGCCGCCGGCCTGTTCCTGCACCTCGGCACGCCAGAGGTGCTCGACGCGATGAGCGGTGACGCGCAGGGCGTGCTCGCCGTCGTCCGGTCCACCGCGCCCTCGGTGCCGGAGGCCCTCGCCGCGCGGGACCCGCGGCGGGCCGGGCGGCCGCTGCTCGCCGCCGTGCTCGCCGCGGTCCGCGACCCGGGGAACGCGGGCACGGTGATCCGGGCCGCCGACGCCGCCGGTGCCGACCTCGTGGTCCTGGCGGGGGAGAGTGTCGACGTGCACAACCCCAAGGTCGTGCGCTCGACCGCCGGGTCGCTGTTCCACCTGCCCGTCGTCACCGGACTCACGCTCGAGGCCGCGCTGGCGGAGCTGCGCGCCGCGGGATGTCACGTCCTCGCCGCGGACGGCGCGGGACCGCTCGACCTGGACGACCTCCTCGACGCAGCGGGGAGCGGCGCCTCGCCGGACCTCGCCGGGCCGACCGCCTGGGTGTTCGGCAACGAGGCCTGGGGCCTGCCGGAGGAGGACCGCGCCCTGGCGGACGCCGTCGTACGGGTGCCGATCCGCGGCAAGGCCGAGTCGCTCAACCTGGCGACGGCGGCGACCGTCTGCCTGTACGCGAGCTCGCGCGCGCAGCGGTGACCCACGCGTGGCGGTGACCGGTCGGCCGCCGCGGCGGACCGATCGGCGCCTTCGTGATCGACGCCGACGGCGTGCGCAGGGTCCCTGCCCTCGACGTCACGCGGTACGTGATCGGCGGGCAGCTCGCCCTGCTCGGCATCGCCGCTGTTGTCGCCTGGGCCCTCACCCGCTGCCGACGCCGGAAGGCCTGACGCGTCTCACCGTCTTGGCGCTCCCGTCTCACCGGTGTCCCGCGCGCTCGGCGAGCCAGCCCGCCATCGCTCGCACACCGGTGCTGATGGCACGTTCGTCCGGGTCGAAGTCCACGTGGTGCGGGAAGCCCGTGGTGATGGCCGCGCCGGGCGTGCGGACGCCAAGGAACGTGTACGTGACGGGAATCCGCTGGGCGAACAGCGCGTAGTCCTCGCCGTTGAACGGTGGCACGGCGTGCATCAGCATCACCCGCTCGTGCCCCAGCTCTCGCCGCAGGTGGCGCTCGAGCCGGGCGCCGTCGCGCTCCGGGCAGACCAGGGCGGGGAACGGAGCGCCGGGGAACTCCGTGCTGCCACCGTGCCGGAGCGCGATCGTCCGGATGCTGTCGCGGACCTCGTGATAACGCTCCTCCGGCCAGCACCGGTAGGACGTCGCCACGGTGACCGAGCCGTCCTCGCCTACCCGCGGCGTCGCGTGCTGGATGTTGACGAACCGCGCCAGCGGCCCGTCGGGCGTCGCGAGATCCACCATGAGCTGCTCCATGGCCTCCAGGGTCTGCGCCGTGCCACCGTGGCCAGCCGCAGGATGTCCGCTGCGAGTGCTTCCGCGCGGGTGACGGCACCGGGGCCGGTGACCGTGACCGTACCGCGGTCGAGGCCCGGCATGCCGAACCCTGGCGTGACGGCGAGCGTCCCGACGGGCACCGGTGAGCAGTGCAGAGCGTGCATCTCCCGGGCGCCGGTGCGGCGTAGCACGCCGTCGTCCAGCATGGCCTGCGCGCCGGTGAGGTTCTCCTCCGCCGGCTGGAAGACGAACGCGACGGTTCCGCTGAGCCGCGACCGCAGTGTGGCCAGCACCTCGGCGACGCCCACCCCGACCGTGGTGTGCAGGTCGTGCCCGCACAGGTGGCCGACGCCGGTGGATCCGCCGATCGTGCCGCCCTCGGGCACCGCGTCCAGGTCGGCGCGGTAGGCGACCGTGCGGCCGGGGCGTGCACCACGGAGCACGCCGATCACGCCGTGCCCGCCGACGCCGGTCGCCACCGCGAGGCCGGCGTCGCGCAGCCGGTCCGCCACGAGGGCAGCGGTGCGGCGTTCCTCGCCCGCGACCTCCGGGTGCTCGTGGATGCTGCGCCGCAGCGCGACGAGGTCGGGTTCGATCGAGCCGGTCACCGCGTCGATCGAGCGCTGGTCGATGGGACGGTGTCCCCGTCCGGCCGGCGCGGCCGTGGCGTGCGCGGCGCCGGGCGCCGTCATCCCGGCGAGCGTGGCCGCTCCGGCGGTGGCGGTCGCCTGGAGAAAGGTCCGGCGGCCGAGGGCATGCGGTTCCTGGGGGGTCATGGCTGCTCCTGACGTGGGCGGGTCTGGGACGCGCCTGGGTTCGGTACCAGCCTGGTGCCGGCGCCAGGAGGCCTTCCAGCGGGCTGCCCCACGAGTGCGCAAGGGGGTTGTCCCCACCACCGGTCCGTACGACCGTGCGTCAGTGCGTTCGCGTTCACGGGTTGAAAACGCTGGGGGCCCTCGTGGCCGACCGCCTACCATCGGAACGTGCGGTTGTTCACGGCAGTCATGCCGCCCCAGCGTGTCCTTGACCATCTCGGGCTTGCGATCGACGGGGTGCCGGCCTCTCCGCGGTGGGTTCCCCGCGAGAGCCTGCACATCACCCTCGCGTTCTACGCGGACCTTCCCGAGGGAACGATCCCCGAGCTGCGCGACGACCTGTCGGACGTCGCCCGCAAGCACGGGCCGATCGACCTGCGGCTGCGGGGCGCCGGATCGTTCGGCGCCCGCGTGCTGTGGATCGGCGTCGACGGCGGGACGGACGCGCTGAAGGGCCTGGCGACCGACTGCCTGGCGGCGTCGCCGCGCGAGGTGCCCGACGACGTGAAGCCGCACCGCGCGCACCTGACGGTGGCCTACGCGCGCGCCGGGCAGGTGAAGCCGCCACGCGGGCGGGACCGCTGGGGCAAGCGTGCCGGAGGCGAGCCGCGGTCGGCGCTGGAGCCCGCCGCCCAGGCGCTGTCCGTGTACGCGGGGCCGAGCTGGACCGCCAGCTCGTTCGCGCTCGTCGAGTCGCATCCGGGAGAGGGTCCGCAGGGCGGTTCGCGCTACGAGATCGTGGAGACCTGGGACCTGGAGGGCTGACCGGCCCCCGAGGGCTGATCGGCCTTGCAGGGCTGATCGGCCCGCGGCGAGGGTCCCGCCTTCCCGGCCTGGCGGAGCGCCGGCCGGCTCCCCGCGGGGATGCCGTCTCCACGGCCGGGACCAGGGCCGCCCCGACCGTGGAGACATGGCTGCCCGAAGCTCCGAGCGCGGGGCCACGCGGACGCGCCAGGGAAGAGGCCGGGGGTACCGGCCAACGCGTTCGTTCGTCTCCACGCTCGCTTCGAACATGTGTGCCACGCTAGCGCAGCTCACTGACACCCATAAAAAGTGTGCCAAGCGCGTGGCGCTCGGACCGGGAACCACGTTGCCGGGGCGCGCGGCCGCATGGAATGATGGCGCCATGCAGCCGTTGACCCGTCGATTTATGCGGCCCGCCACAGGCCGTGCGGCGAGCGCTGCGCACGGGCACTGAGCTGCCCTGTGGACAACGCGTCCTGAGCCCTGGCGGGCACCTAGACTTCAGATGCCGACCCGGGTTCCCAGGCAGGGGACCGTGCCGGCTCCCGAATCCGCCAGGAAGGCAAGCATGTCCACGCCCGATGAGAAGGCACCCATCGATCCGCTCGACGAGGCGGCGCTCGACGCCGCGGTCAAGACCGCCCTCGACGACATCGCGAAGGCCGGCACCCTCGACGCGCTGAAGGCCGTCCGCACCCAGCACACGGGGGACCGCAGCACCCTGGCCCTCGCCAACCGGGGGATCGGCGCGCTGCCCGGCCCCGACAAGGCGAGGGCAGGCAAGCTCGTCGGCCCGCGGCGCGGTCGGATCAACCAGGCGATCGCCGCCCGCCAGGCCGAGCTGGAGGCAGAGCGCGACGCGCGAGTGCTGGTGGAGGAGACGGTCGACGTCACCCTTCCGGTCCGCCGCACGACGACGGGCGCCCGCCACCCCGTCGAGCTGATCCAGGAGCGCATCGCCGACTTCTTCGTCGGCCTCGGCTGGGAGATCGCCGAGGGCCCGGAGGTCGAGGCCGAGTGGTTCAACTTCGACGCGCTGAACTTCGGCCCCGACCACCCGGCGCGCCAGATGCAGGACACCTTCTACGTCGCCGGTGACGGCGGCGGCGAGTCGAACCTCGTGCTGCGCACGCACACGTCGCCGGTCCAGGCGCGCTCGCTGCTGGAGCGCGGTGTACCCCTGTACGTCGCGGTCCCCGGCAAGACGTTCCGCACCGACGCGCTGGACCAGACCCACACCCCGGTGTTCCACCAGGTCGAGGGCATCGCGGTGGACAAGGGCCTGACCATGGCGAACCTGGTGGGCACGCTGGACGCGTTCGCGCGGGCGATGTTCGGGCCGGAGGCCAGGACCCGGCTGCGCCCGGCGTTCTTCCCGTTCACCGAGCCGTCCGCCGAGATGGACCTGTGGTTCCCTCAGAAGAAGGGCGGCGCCGGCTGGATCGAGTGGGGCGGCTGCGGCATGGTCAACCCGAACGTGCTGCGTGCGGCGGGAGTCGACCCGGACGAGTACACGGGATTCGCGTTCGGCATGGGCATCGAGCGCACGCTCATGCTGCGCCACTCGATCGCGGACATGCACGACATCGTGGAGGGCGACGTGCGCTTCTCCACCCAGTTCGGGACGGAGATCTGAAGTGCCCCTCATCGTGAAGGACTGGCTCGCGGACCACGTCGAGCTGCCCGACGACCTCACGGCCGAGCAGCTCGCGGCCGACCTGGTGAAGGTGGGCCTGGAGGAGGAGGCGATCCACGGGGCTGCCGTCACCGGCCCCCTCGTGGTGGGCTGCGTGCTCGAGCAGACACCGGAGCCGCAGAAGAACGGCAAGACCATCAACTGGTGCCGCGTCGACGTGGGCCCTGAGCACAACGACGCCGACGGCGCGCGCGGCATCGTCTGCGGCGCGCACAACTTCGGCGTGGGCGACTACGTGGTGGTCTCGCTGCCCGGCACCGTGCTGCCGGGACCGTTCGTCATCGCCGCCCGCAAGACCTACGGGCACGTGTCCGACGGCATGATCTGCTCGGTCCGGGAGCTCGGGATCGGCGAGGACCACGACGGCATCCTTGTGCTGACCCGCCACGGGTTCGCCGAGGAGGACCTCACGCCCGGCCAGGACGCCATCGCGCTCCTGGGGCTGGGCGAGGAGGTCCTGGAGATCAACGTGACCCCCGACCGCGGGTACGCCTTCAGCTACCGCGGCGTGGCGCGCGAGTACGCCCACTCCACCGGCGCCAAGTTCACCGACCGCGGCCTGCCGACGGGCACCGAGCCCGCCCCGACGGCCGACGGGTTCGAGGTGCGGGTGCGGGACGAGGCGCCGATCAACGGCGTCGTGGGCTGCGACCGGTTCGTGACGCGCATCGTGCGGGGCGTCGACCCGTCCGCCCCCACCCCCGCTTGGATGAAGCACCGCCTCGAGGGTTCGGGGATGCGGTCCATCTCCCTGGCGGTCGACGTCACGAACTACGTGATGCTCGACCTCGGGCAGCCGCTGCACGCCTACGACCTCGCGAAGGTCTCGGCCCCGATAGTGGTCCGGCGGGCCGCTGCCGGCGAGCGCCTCACCACACTGGACGACGCCGACCGTGCGCTGGACACCGAGGACCTCCTGATCACCGACTCGCCCGACGGCGCGGGCAGCCGCGTGCTGGGCCTGGCAGGCGTGATGGGCGGAGCCTCGTCGGAGGTCAGCGACACCACGACGGACGTGCTCGTCGAGGCGGCGCACTTCGACCAGATCACCGTGGCCCGGACGGCGCGGCGGCACAAGCTGCCGAGCGAGGCCGCCAAGCGGTTCGAGCGCGGCGTCGACCCGCTCCTGCCCCCGGTCGCGGCACAGCGCGTCGTCGACCTGCTGGTCGAGCTCGGCGGCGGCACCGCCGACCCGGCGGTGAGCGACCTCTACCAGCCGACGGCGCCCGCGCCGATCGCGCTCAAGGTCACCGAGCCAACCCGGCTCGCGGGCGTCGAGTACACCCCGGAGCAGGTGCGCAGCACGCTGGAGGAGATCGGTGCCGTCGTCGCATCGGCCGGCGAGGGGGTTCTCGCGGTCACCCCGCCGACGTGGCGTCCCGACCTGACCGAGCCGGCCGACCTGGTCGAGGAGGTCGTGCGCATCCAGGGCTACGACCAGGTGCCGTCGGTGCTCCCGGCCGCGCCGGGCGGCCGCGGGCTCACGGCCGAGCAGCGCACGCGCCGCTCCGTCGCGCGCGCGCTCGCCGAGGCGGGCTTCGTCGAGACGCTCAGCTACCCGTTCGTCGGGGCCGCCGAGTACGACACGCTCGGCCTGCCCGCCGACGACGTGCGCCGCCGCTCGCTCCGGCTCGTGAACCCGCTGGCCGACGACAAGCCGCTGATGCGGTCGAACCTGCTGGTCACACTGCTCGACACCGTGCGGCGCAACGTGTCGCGCGGGCTGAGCGACCTCGCGGTGTACGAGATCGGCCTCGTCACCCGGCCGGGGGCGGACGCCCTGGCGGCGCCCGCCCTCCCTGGCGGCGTGCGGCCCACCGCCGAGCAGCTCGCCGCGCTCGAGGCGGCGGTCCCCGACCAGCCGCGCCGGGTGGCCGGGGTCCTGACCGGCAAGCGCGAGCTCGCCGGCTGGTGGGGCGCCGGCCGCGCCGCCGGCTGGGCGGACGCGGTCGCGGCGGCCCGCCTGGTGGCCGAGCGGGCGGGGGTCGATGTCGTCGTCTCGGCCGACCCCGACCACATGCCGTGGCACCCGGGCCGCTGCGCGCGCCTGGAGCTCACGGACGGGACGCTCGTGGGCCACGCCGGCGAGCTGCACCCGAAGGTCGTCGAGTCCCTGGGACTGCCGGCCCGGGCGGCGGCGTTCGAGGTGGACCTGAGCGCCCTGGTCGCCGCCGCGCCGGGCGAGCCCGCCGCAGCCACGCCCGTGTCGGCGTTCCCCGCGGCCAAGGAGGACTTCGCCTTCGTGGTCGACGACGCCGTGCCGGCCGAGGCGGTCCGCTCCGCGATCGTCGCGGGCGCCGGCGAGCTGCTGGAGGACGTCGCCCTGTTCGACATCTTCACGGGGGAGCAGGTGGGTGCGGGCAAGAAGTCGCTCGCCTACTCGCTGCGCCTGCGTGCCGCGGACCGGACCCTGTCCGCGAACGAGGTCCGTTCGGTGCGCGACGCCGTGGTGGAGTCGGCGGCGACCAAGGTCGGCGCGGTGCTGCGTGGCTGATCCGTCCGCCCAGGTGGCGCCCGCCCGCACGGCCCTCGTGACGGGTGCCTCGCGTGGCATCGGCCGGGAGATCGCGCTGGGTCTCGCGCGGGTGGGGCTGGACGTCGCCCTGCTCGCGCGGGACACGGCGCGGCTCGAGGCCGTGGCCGCGGAGGTCCGGGCGGCCGGGGCGACGGCGGTGGTGCTCACCGCCGACGTGTCCGACCCGGCGGCGGTGCGCGCCGCCGTCGGGCAGGCGGAGGAGACGCTCGGGTCGATCGACCTGCTGGTCAACAACGCGGGTGCCCTGGAGTCGGAGCATCCGCTGTGGGAGGCCGATCCCGACGAGTGGTGGTCGGTGTTCGAGACCAACGTCCGCGCGCCGTTCCTGTTCCTGCGCTACGCGCTGCCGGGCATGATCGCCCGCGGCGGGGGCCGGGTCGTCGACCTGGCCTCGGGAGCCAGCTCGCACGAGATGCGCGGCGGCAGCTCGGCCTACAACGCGAGCAAGACCGCCCTGGTACGGATGGGCGCCAACCTGCACGACGACGGCTTCGCGCACGGGATCCGCGTGTTCGAGCTGGCACCGGGGGTCGTGAAGACCGACATGTCGACGGGCATGACGCTGCACAAGGGCCGCACGGAGTGGACCCCGGCCGAGCGGGTGACCGACGTCGTGAACGCGATAGCGGCCGGCGAGCTCGACGCCTGCTCGGGCTGGTTCCTGCGCGTCACCCACGACACCCCCGAGTCGTTGAAGGCGCTGGCGGCCGCCGTCGCGGAGCAGGGCGCCGGTGCGACCGCCCGCCGGCTGCGGATCCTGCCCGCCGGCAGCGGCGACCCGCTGGCGGACGCCTTCACGAAGCGCTGAGCGCCGTCGCCTGGTGAGGTGGGCGCACCGAACTTACCGTGGAGGTGATGACCCGCCGAATCGAAGATTACGGAATTGTCGGAGATCTCCAGACTGCTGCCCTGATCGGTCGCGACGGTGCGATCGACTGGATGTGCCTGCCCCGGTTCGACTCCCCGGCGTGCTTCGCGGCCCTCCTGGGCGACGACCGGCACGGGTCCTGGCGCCTCGGACCGGCGGCCGGCGGCGAGTGCACCCGGCGTCGCTACCGGGAGGGCACCCTGATCCTGGAGACCGAGTGGGACCTGCCAGAGGGCCAGGTCCGGGTGACCGACCTGATGCCGCCCCGGGGCGACCAGGCCGACGTCGTCCGGATCGTCGAGGGCATCAGCGGGCACGTCCCGATGGTCACCGAGGTGCGGCTCCGGTTCGACTACGGGCACATCACGCCCTGGATCACTCCCGAGGGGCACGCCCTGCGGGCCGTGGCCGGCCCGGACTCCGTACGCTTCGACGCGCCGTTCGAGATGACGCGCGGCGGCGTGCCGGACGACGGCGGGCCTGACGACTCGGTGCTGCGGGCTGAGTTCACCGTGGGTCCGGGGGACCGCGTGCCCTTCGTCCTGGCCCACCACGCGTCGCACCTGTCCACGCAGGACCCGGTCGAGGCGGAGGCGGCGCTGCGCGAGACCGAGGAGTTCTGGCAGTCGTGGCTCGCCGGGTCCAGCTACGACGGCCCGTGGGCCGACGCCGTGCACCGGTCCCTGATCACGCTCAAGGCGCTGACCTACGCCCCGACCGGCGCCATCGTGGCGGCCGCGACGACGTCGCTCCCCGAGGAGCTCGGCGGCTCGCGCAACTGGGACTACCGGTACTGCTGGCTGCGCGATGCGGGGTTCACGCTGCAGGCCATGGTCGGCACGGGGTTCGTCGACGAGGCGCGCGCGTGGCGGGCGTGGCTCCTGCGCGCCGTGGCGGGCGATCCCGCCGACCTGCAGATCATGTACGGGCTCGACGGGCGCCGCCGCCTGCCCGAGTACACGATCGACTGGCTGCCGGGGTTCGAGGGCTCGGCACCGGTCCGGATCGGCAACGGCGCGGTCAACCAGCTCCAGCTCGACGTCTGGGGCGAGACGCTGGATGCGCTGCACCTCGGGCGCGAGGCCGGCCTGGAGACCGACCCGGACGCGTGGCGGCTCCAGAAGGCCCTCCTGGACCACCTCGAAGAGCACTGGGACGACCTCGACAACGGCCTCTGGGAGATCCGCGGTCCCCGGCGCGCCTTCGTGCACTCGCGCGTGATGGCCTGGGTCGGGTTCGACCGGGCGGTGCGCGCCGTCGAGGAGCACGGCCTGGAGGACGAGCCCGTCGAGCGGTGGCGCGCGGTGCGGGACCGCATCCACGCCGACGTGTGCGAGCACGGCTTCGACGCGAAGCGGAACACCTTCACCCAGTTCTACGGGTCCGAGGGACTCGACGCCGCGCTGCTGCTGATCGGCCAGGTCGGGTTCCTGCCCTGGGACGACCCCCGCGTGGTGGGCACCGTGGAGGCCGTGCAGCGTGAGCTGGGCCGCGACGGGCTGCTGCTGCGCTACAACACCGACGCGGACGACCGGGTGGACGGCCTGCCCGGCGGGCAGGCGACGTTCCTGGTCTGCAGCTTCTGGCTGGTCGACGCGCTGCACGGGGTCGGGCGCAGGGACGAGGCCGTCGCGCTGTTCGAGCGGCTGCTCGCGCTGCGCAGCGACCTGGGGCTGCTGAGCGAGGAGTACGACGTGCACACGGGACGCCAGCTCGGCAACACGCCGCAGGCGTTCAGCCACCTGGGCCTGGTCAACAGCGCGCTGCGCCTCGGGCAGGGGATCACCCACGACGGGGAGACGGACGTGGCCGAGCAGGTCGCCGTGCGGTCCACCACGGAGGAGGTCGCCTGATGCGCGCGCTCACGGTGGTCCCGCGGAGCCCGGGCACCCTCGCCGTCACCGACGTCGAGGAACCCGTTGCCGGGGCGGGCGAGCTCCTGGTGGACGGCCTGGCCGTCGGCGTCTGCGGCACCGACCGGGAGATCGCCGCCGGTGAGTACGGCTGGGCCCCGCCGGGGCGCGAGCGGCTGGTCCTGGGGCACGAGTCGCTCGGGCGCGTGCGCTCGGCGCCGGAGGACGCGGGCTTCGTGCCGGGGGACCTCGTGGTCGGCGTCGTGCGCCGCCCCGACCCCGAACCGTGCGGGGCCTGCGCGCGCGGGCAGTTCGACATGTGCCGCAACGGTCGCTACACGGAGCGCGGGATCAAGGCGATCGACGGGTTCGCCGCCGAGCGGTGGACCGTCGAGACCGAGTACGCCGTCCGCCTCGACCTGGCCCTCGCCGAGGTGGGCGTGCTGCTCGAGCCGGCCACCGTCGTCGCCAAGGCCTGGGAGCAGGTCGAGCTGGTCGGACGGCGGGCCTGGTTCGAGCCGCGGACGGCGCTGGTGACCGGGGCCGGTCCGATCGGCCTGCTGGCCGCGCTGATCGGCGTGCAGCGCGGCCTTCAGGTGCACGTCCTGGACCGGGTCGCCGACGGGCCGAAGCCCGAGCTCGTCGCGGAGCTCGGGGCCGAGTACCACACGCGGCCCGTCGTCGACGTCGCCCGCGCCGTCGAGCCGGACGTGGTGATCGAGGCGACCGGCGCGAGCCAGGTCGTGCTCGACGCGCTGTCCGCGACCGGGAGCTACGGCGTCACGTGCCTGACCGGCGTCACGTCGGCCGGACGCCGGATCTCGTTCGACGCCGGGGCGCTGAACCGCGAGATCGTGCTGGAGAACGACGCCGTGATCGGCTCGGTGAACGCCAACCTGGCGCACTACCGCTCCGCCGCGGAGATCCTGGCCCGGGCCGACGTCGGCTGGCTGGGTCGCCTGGTGACCCGCCGGGTGCCGCTCGACGACGCCGTGGAGGCGTTCGCGAGCGACTCCGGCGGGATCAGGACCGTCCTGGAGCTCTGAGGACAGGCCCGGCCCGGAACAAGCCGGGCCCGGGACACCAGACGTCGGGCCGCGGGCCGGGCCGTCGGTGCCTCAGCCCCGGGCGTCCCGCCAGGCGATCCAGTCCTTCGCGGTGGACAGGTCGTAGTCCGGTCCGCTCACCTCCACCGTGAACAGCGTGGCGCCGGCGGCCACGAGGGCGTCGCCCGTCGCGGCGGGCGGTCCGCTCGCCTCGGCCGAACGCTCCACCAGCGCGGCGGTGTCCCGGCCGACGGCGGCGCCGTGCTCGTCGAGGATCGCGGACTTCCTGGTGAGGGTCGACGCGCCGCCGAACGAGTGCCAGATGTCGGCGTGCTCCGCCACGATCCGCAGGGTCTTGCGCACCCCGCCGCCACCGATCAAGAGCGGGATCTCGCGTGTGGGCGCCGGGTTGCCCGCCGCGAGACGGGCCTTGATGCGCGGCACGGCGTCGGCCAGGCTCGCGATGCGCGACCCCGCGGTGCCGAACTCGTAGCCGAACCGGTCGTAGTCGCGCCGGAACCAGCCGGCGCCCAGGCCGAGGATGAGGCGCCCGCCGGACATGTGGTCGACGGTTCGCGCCATGTCGGCCAGCAGGTCGGGGTTGCGGTACCCGATGCCCGTCACCAGCGTGCCGATCTCGACACGCTCGGTCTGCTCGGCCCAGGCGCCGAGCATGGTCCAGGACTCGAAGTGCTTGCCGTCGAGATCGCCGTGCAGCGGGAAGAAGTGGTCCCAGTTGAAGACGATGTCCGCGCCGGCATCCTCGGCGCGGAGCACCGCGTCCCGGATGGCGCGGTACTCGGCGTGCTCGGGCTGGATCTGGATACCGATGCGAATCGGGCGCTCTGTCATATTTGCAGCCTACGACCCACGCCCGCGCTCCACGCCGTCGTGCCACGGCGCTGGGCCACGACGTCCCGACGTCGCCACGCGCACCGACGTCGCCACGCGCACGACGTCGTCACGCACACGACGTACGGCGCGACACACGACGTACGGCGCGACACACGGCGGCCCGACGCCGCGGCCCGGCCTGGTAGCCTCGGCGGCACGTGACACGGGGTGCCCTGTCCGGGCTGAGACCACACCCGTCGAACCTGATCCAGATCATGCTGGCGAAGGGATGTCCACCGTGACTTCTGCTGTCCCCATTTCCACCTCCACCGCGCCCGCCGACGGCGCCCCGCCCGCCGACGGCGCCCCACCCCGCCCCTTCACAACCGAGGCATGGGAACACATCGCCCCCTGGCGCGAGGCGGTGGAGCGCATGCCGTTCGTCCGGGCGCTCGCCGACGGCTCGCTGCCCGCCGAGTCCTTCGCGTTCTACCTCGGCCAGGACGCCGCCTACCTGCGCGAGTACTCCCGGGTCCTGGCCCGCGCGGCACAGGCCGCGCCCGACGCGGCCACGCAGGGTTTTCTCGCGCGCTCGTCCGTCACGGCGCTGGAGGTGGAGACGGCGCTGCACCGCGACTGGCTGGGCGCGCACGCCGGGCTCGACCCGCACGACGTCGCCGCCGTCGAGCCGTCGCCGGTCACGGCGGCGTACACGGGCCACCTGCACGCCGCGGCGTCGGGCAGCTACGCGGAGACGGTCGCGGCGCTGCTGCCCTGCTTCTGGCTGTACGCGCACATCGGGAACGTGCTCGTGGACCTGGCCGGACGCCGGCCCGGCGGCCTGGCGGACCATCCGTACGCCGCGTGGATCGGCACGTACGGCGACGCGGGCTTCCAGGAGTCGACCCGCCAGGCCAAGCTCCTGGCCGACGACGCGGCGCGCTGGGTCTCGCCAGAGGAGCGGGCGCGGATGCTGCGCGCGTTCGAGATCTCGTCGGTGCACGAGTACCTCTTCTTCGAGCAGGGCCTCACCCGCCCGGCCTGGCCGACGCCGCCGCGCGCCTGACGCGTGTCGGTCGGGTTCCCACGGGCGCCCCAGGGTCGAGACTATGGGTGACGCCGGCCGACGGCGGCGACCCCGAGGACAGGAGCACCGATGCCGAACTACAGCACCTCCGCCGAGATCGACGCCGCGCCCGAAGCGGTATGGGCGGTCCTGTCCGACGTCGAGCACATGCCCGACTGGACGTCGTCCATGACGTCGGTGGAGATCATTGACGGGCCCAACCCGCCGGACGTCGGCACGCAGGTGCGGATCGAGCAGCCGAGGCTGCCGCTGGCGGTCTGGCTGGTCGACGAGTGGGACCCGCCGCGGCACTTCGCCTGGATCAGCGAGACGCCCGGCATCACCACGCAGGCGGAGCACCTCGTCGAGCCGCTGCCGGACGGCCGCAGCCGGGTCACGCTCGCGATCACGCAGACCGGCGGCCTGGCGTGGCTGCTGGGCCGGCTGCTGATGGGCCGCACGCGGCGGTACGTCGACACCGAGCTCGCCGGGTTGAGGGCTCGCGTGACACAGCGGGGCTGAGGCGGCGACGGTTCCGGCGTCCGTAGTCCGGCCGGCCGGGACCACGCCGTCGTCGGCCAAGGCGGGCCGGGCTTGGGCGGGCCGGGCGTGCAGGCGGGCCGGGCGTGCAGGCGGGCCGGGCGTGCAGGCGGGCCGGGCACGCAGGCGGGCTCAGGCCCGCGTCGCCACCGCGAACACCCGGCGGAACGCCAGCGGCGTGCCGTACGGGCGCTCGGGGTAGGCCGCGCGCAGCGCCGCCCCGAGCTCCTCCTCGAACCGCGCGCGCAGCGCGGGATCCTTGGCCTCCAGCGCCTGGAGCGTGGGCTGGGCACCCGTGGCCGCGATCCAGCGCAGCACCGGGTCCGGGCCGTGCAGCAGGTGCGTGTAGGTGGTCTCCCAGGCGTCCACCGTCCAGCCCGGTCGGGCCAGCAGGTCCAGGTACTCGGCAGGGTCGGCGGTGGCCCGCCGCTCGACCGGCCCCACGACGTCGGCGTACGGCTCCCGGGCGGCGACCTCCCGCAGCAGGACGTGGCTGGGTGCGTCGTGGTTGCCCGGCACCTGGAAGGCGAACGTCTGCGCCGCCCGGTCGGCGAGCGTGGTCAGCAGCTCGCGGTGCCCCGGCACCCACTGGAGCGCGGCGTTGCTGATGACCAGGTCCGCCGTGCGGTCGTCGGTGCTGAGGTCGGCGAGCACGTACTCGGTGGCCGGGTCGGCGGCGCGCGCCTGCTCGATCATCGCGGGGGAGGCGTCCACCCCGGTCACGCGGGCCGCCGGCCAGCGGGCACGGAGCACGGCCGTGAGGTGCCCGGGCCCGCAGCCCAGGTCGACGATCGTGGCGGGCGACCCGGGCACGCGCGCGACCAGCTCGGTGAACGGACGCGACCGCTCGTCGGTGTACCGCAGGTATGCGCCGGGATCCCAGTCTGCCATCACCACTCCTTGCCGCCAAGTATCTTGACGTCAAGATACATTACGCGCGCACGAGGTCCACCAGGTCGGCCACGAGCTGCTCGGCCGACGGCGCGCCCGGCTTCTTGCTCAGGTGCCCGGCCAGGTCCAGGTCGACGGCGCCGTGGCCCAGCGACCAGATCAGCGGGGCGATGCGGTCGGCGTCGCCGGACAGCGCGCCGTCGGCCACCGCGTCGCGGACCAGGCCGTACAGGAACTCCGACGTGGCGTCGGCGGCAGCGCCGAGCTGCGCGTGCGGCTCGGCGCCCCAGGCGCCGAAGACCAGCCGGAACCGCGTAGGGCGGCTGCGCGCCCACCGCACGTAGGCGACGGCGGCGGCCTCGACCCGGCCCGCGTACCCGGAGTCGGCGGCCTGGTCCGCCGCCGTCCGCATCGCGCCGGCGAGCCGGTCCAGCTCGACGGCGGCCACCGACGCCAGGAGGTCGGACTTGTCGATGAAGTGCTTGTAGGGCGCGGCACGGGACAGGCCGACCCGGTCGCCGACGGCGCGCAGCGTGACGGCCGCGACGCCGCCCTCGTCGAGCAGGTCGGTGGCGGCGTCGATGATCAGGTCTCTGGTGCTCACGCCCCGAACCTATCCGGGGCGTGAGCACCGTCAACCTGGGCGGCCGCTGTCGCCCGGCCGTGTCGCGCCCGGCCGTGTCGCGCCCGGTCGCGCCGTGCCCGGTCGCGCCGGGCCGGGCCCTGCCACCTCGGTCGCCCCCGCTACGCCACCTCGATGTAGTCGAGCTCCGCGAACGCCGTCCCCTTGCCCAGCCGGATGGTGTTCCACCCGGCCTGGAGGGTGATGTCCTTGCTGGACTGCCGCCAGTTGTCCCAGCCGGTGATCGGGTAGCTGATAGAGCCGGCGGCGGCCCCGTTCACCGTGACCGTGTGCGTCGCCGTCTCCACCGAGCCGTTCGCGTAGCCGACGTGCAGCGTGTAGTTCCCGCCCGTGGGCACGTAGATCGCGCCGATGTCGACCCAGCTGTCGGCGTGGTCGATGTAGGCGGCGACCTTGCCGTCCGACGCGCCCGCCGCGTTCTCGCGCACCACGCAGTTGTTCAGGGTGCCGCGCTCGGCCTCGTAGCGGACGCGGCTGCCGCGCACCACAGGGTAGCCGTTGGCCCAGCCGAGGTCGGCCACGTACATGCCGCGGCCGCCCGCGGGGCGGTGACCGTGGAAGACGATCTTGTCGCCGCCCGTGTCACGCAGCACGTCGGCGCCGCCGGGCCCGCTCACCGCGCCGTCGAGCGAGGCGGTGGTCATGAGGAAGCGGAAGGCCTTGGTGTACGGGCCGGTGATCGAGTTCGACACCGCGTAGCTGGTGCCGTAGCGGTCGGTCGTGTAGGGCCCGGCCGAGTAGAACAGCACGTACTGGCTGCCGACCTTGGTGATGACGGGCGCCTCGATGATGCCGGCCTCGTCCTCGCGGTCGTTGCGCAGCACCTGGGTGGCGCCGCCCTGGAACGTGATGCCGTCCGCCGCCACGCGCTGCACGTGGATCCAGGTGGTGGCGCCGATGGCGTTGCCGTCGTTCTTCCAGACCAGGTAACGGGTGCCGTCCGTGTCGGTGAAGCTCGACGCGTCGATGGCGCCGCCCGCCTCCAGCGGGCACACGAGCGGCTGCGTGCCGACGGGGGCGAACGGGCCGCCGGGGGAGTCGGCCAGGGCCGCGCCGATGCACTGCCGCCCCGACGCGGCGTGCCACGCCGTGTAGTAGAGCAGGTAGCGGCCGTCGGCGCGCCGGGACACGTCGGGCGCCCAGGTGCGCCCCTCCTGGGCCCAGGCCCCGAGGTTCGGCAGGGCGTCCGTGGACTGGTAGGTCCACGGTCCGTCCGGATCGGGCGCTGTGGCCCAGGGCAGGTTCTTGCCCTCGTTCGTGGCGTACGCGTAGTAGGTGTTCCCGAACTTCGACACGTCCGGGTCGGGGAAGTCGCGGTCGAGCACGAGGCTCGGGCGCACGGTCGTCTGGGCGGAGAGCTCGCCGCCCGCGGCCTTGGCCGCGTCGTCCGCCGACGCCGCTGTGGGGATCGTCGTCAGGACGCCGACGGCGACCGCGGCGGCTGCCGCCCCTGCGACGAGCTTGAACGGGGAGAACCGGGGAAGTACCACGTTGAACCTCCGAGCGAGAGCCGACCCGACGGGTGAATTGTCGCGATCCGGCCGCGCCCTGTAAAGAGGCAGTTGGTAGCGGTGATGGGCGGGCGGGGTATCCGGTCCAACGTTGGACCGATCCTGGGGCCGGAGAGGACTCGCCGAGCTCGGTCGGTTGCCTCGTTCGCACGGTGAGTTCGGTCGGTTGCATCGAGATCGGTCCATCACTGGACCGATCTCGATGCAACCGACCGACCTGAGGGCAATAGACCGATCTCGGCGCAGCGGACCGACCTGGTGCAACCGCCCTAGTGCACCCGCCCGGAGGTGCCGCCCGGAGGTGGTGCATGGCGTCCACACTCGACGCGCCCGCCTGCGCCTCAAGGCACCAGCAGCACCTTCCCGGTGGTCGCCCGCCCCTCCAGCGCCCGGTGCGCCGCCTCGGCGTCGGACAGCGTGTAGGTGGCGCCGACGCGGACCTCCAGGTCCCCCGACAGGGCGGACCCGAACACCTCGGACGTGCGCCACTCCACCTCGCTGCGCGTGAGCGTGTAGTGCGCGCTCGTCGGCCGCGTGAGGTAGAGGGAGCCGGCACGGTTGAGGCGCTGCGGGTCGAACGGCGGCACCGGACCGGAGGCAGCGCCGAACAGGACCAGCATCCCCCGGGGGCGCAGCGAGGCGAGGGACGCCTCGAAGGTGGTCCGGCCGACGCCGTCGTACACGACGTGCACGCCGTGGCCGTCGGTGAGCTCGCGGACGAGCGCGGGCAGCTCGGTGGTGAGGTCGGCCATGGCCGCGTAGTCGATGGTGTGCGCGGCGCCGGCCGCCGCGGACAGTGCGGCCTTCTCCGGCGTCGAGACCGTGGTCAGGACCCGCCCGCCGCGCGCGACGGCGAGCTGGGTGGCCAGCAGGCCCACGCCGCCGGCGCCGGCGTGGAGCAGCACGTCGTGGCCCGGCTGCACCTCGAAGGTGGAGCGCACGAGGTAGTGCGCGGTGATGCCCTGCAGGGGCAGCGCCGCGGCGTCGGTCAGGTCGAGCCCGTCGGGCACGTGCACCGCCCCCGTGGCGTCAACGGCCACGAGCTCTGCGTACGAGCCGGGTCCGTCGTGCCAGGCCACACGGTCGCCGACGGCGAAGCCGGCGACGCCGTCGCCGAGGGCCTCGACCGTTCCGGCGCCCTCGACGCCCACCACGTGCGGGTACTCCATCGGGTACACGCCGCCGCGGCGGTAGGTGTCGACGAAGTTCACGCCCGCCGCCGCGACGCGGACCAGGAGCTGGCCCGGGCCCGGCGTCGGGTCGGGGAGCTCGGTGTACGACAGGACCTCTGGACCGCCCGCCTCACGGGCTACGACTGCGTGCATGGGTCGAGCCTAACCACGCGCCCGGTCGCGGGTAGCTTGTGCGGCGTGAGCCGAGACATCCGCCCCTTCGCCGAGTCCGACTGGCCCGCCGTCTGGCCCATCATCGAGGCCGTGTGCCGCGCGGGCGAGACCTACACGTACCCCGTCGACATCGACGAGCCGACCGCCCGCGCGTACTGGATCGAGCGGCCGCCGGGCGCCACCGTGGTGCTCGAGGAGGACGGCGAGGTGCTCGGCACCGCCAAGATGGGCCCCAACCGCCCGGGGAACGGCGCCCACGTGGGCACGGCGTCGTTCATGGTGTCGGACGCCGCCCGCGGGCGCGGGGTGGGCCGCGCCCTGGGCGAGCACGTGATCGCCTGGCACCGGGAGCAGGGGTTCCGCGGCATCCAGTTCAACGCCGTGGTCGAGTCCAACGCGGCGGCCGTGCACCTGTGGCAGGCGCTCGGGTTCGAGATCGTCGGCACGGTGCCTGGCGCGTTCCGCTCGCCGTCGCACGGGTACACGGGGCTGCACGTGATGTACCTGCCGCTGCACCAGGACTGACGGACGCGGGTTTCGCCCCCGCTGCATAACTATGTATAGTTCCGAATATGTCCAGCAGCCAGCTCGTCCGAGTCGCCGTCGCGGGTGCGTCCGGGTACGCGGGCGGGGAGGTCCTGCGTCTCCTCGCGGCGCACCCGTTCGTCGAGATCGGCACGCTCACCGCGCACGCGAGCGCGGGGTCGAGCCTCGGTGAGGTCCAGCCGCACCTGCGCGGCCTCGCCCACCGCATCCTCGAGCCCACCACGCCGGATGCGCTGCGGGGGCACGACGTCGTCGTGCTCGGCCTGCCGCACGGCGCGTCGGGCCAGGTGGCGGCCCAGCTCCCGGACGACGTCCTCGTCGTCGACCTGGGTGCCGACCACCGGCTGGAGTCGGCGGGCGACTGGGAGCAGTTCTACGGTTCGACGCACGCCGGGACCTGGCCGTACGGGCTGCCCGAGCTCATCTGCGCCGAGACGCCCGGCGCCGACGTCGCGACCGCCGCCCGCCAGCGCGACAAGCTCGCCGGCACGCGCCGCATCGCCGTGCCGGGCTGCAACGTCACCGCCGTGACGCTGGGCCTGCAGCCGGGCGTCGCGGCCGGGATGGTCGAGCCCACCGACATCGTGGCCGTGCTGGCCAACGGCTACTCCGGCGCGGGCAAGGCGCTCAAGCCGCACCTCCTGGCGAGCGAGGCGCTCGGCTCCGCGCAGCCGTACGCCGTGGGCGGCACGCACCGGCACATCCCCGAGATCCGGCAGAACCTGCGGGCCGCCGGCGCGCCCGAGGTGACCATCAGCTTCACGCCCACCCTTGTGCCCATGGCGCGCGGCATCCTCGCCACGGCGACGGCGCCGCTGGCCGCGGGCGCCGACCCAGAGCAGGTCCGTGCCGCGTGGGAGGCCGCCTACGCCGACGAGCCGTTCGTGCACCTGCTGCCGGAGGGCCAGTGGCCCAGCACCGCGATGACGCTCGGCGCCAACACGGCCTGCGTGCAGGTCGCGGTCGACGAGGCCGCCCGCCGGGTCGTCACGGTTACCGCCATCGACAACCTGGTCAAGGGGACCGCCGGCGCCGCCGTCCAGTCCATGAACCTCGCCCTCGGCCTGCGGGAGACCGCCGGCCTCATCACCGAAGGAGTCGCGCCGTGACCGATGGAGCAACGACGGCGGCGACGCCGGCTGGGGGAGTCACCGCGGCGCGCGGGTTCCGCGCCGCGGGCGTCACCGCCGGCCTCAAGGAGTCCGGCAACCCGGACCTGGCCCTCGTGGTCAACGACGGCCCCGAGTACACCGCCGCCGCGGTGTTCACGAGCAACCGCGTGGTCGGCGCGCCCGTGATGTGGTCCCGGCAGGCCGTGAAGGACGGCGTGGCGCGCGCCGTCGTGCTCAACTCGGGCGGCGCCAACGTGTGCACCGGGCCGGGCGGGTTCCAGGACGCGCACGCGACGGCGGAGAAGGTGGCGAGCGAGCTCGGGATCGGCGCCATCGACGTGCTGGTGGGCTCGACCGGCCTGATCGGCGTGCGGCTCGCCGCCGACAAGCTGCTGGCGGGCATCCCCGTCGCGGTCGGCGCCCTCACGGCGGACGAGGCCGGAGGCCAGGCCGCCGCCACCGCCATCATGACCACCGACACCGTCGCCAAGACCGCTGTGCGCACCGTCGAGACGCCGTCGGGCACCTTCACCGTCGGCGGGATGGCCAAGGGTGCAGGCATGCTGGCCCCCGCCCTGGCGACCATGCTGTGCGTGGTGACCACGGACGCCGTCGTCCCGGCCGGGGACGCCGACGCCGCCCTGCGGGCCGCGACGCGCGTCACCTTCGACCGTGTCGACTCCGACGGCGCCATGTCCACCTCGGACACCGTTGTGCTCATGGCCTCGGGGGCCTCCGGCGTCACGCCGGGCCTGGACGCGCTCACCGAGGCCGTCACAGCGGTCTGCGCCGACCTGGCCCGCCAGCTCGTGGCCGACGCCGAGGGTGCCTCCCACGACATCGCCATCACCGTCACGAACGCCACCACCGAGGACGCGGCGCTCGCCGTGGCTCGTGCGGTGAGCCGGTCCAACCTGGTCAAGGCCGCGATCTTCGGCAACGACCCCAACTGGGGCCGCATCCTCTCCCAGGTCGGCACGGTGCCGGAGGACGTGGCGCCCTACGACCCGGCCGAGCTCGACGTGAGCGTCAACGGCGTCATGGTGTGCCAGGCGGGCGGCGCCCACGAGCCCCGCGAGAAGGTCGACATGGCGGCGGCACGGGACGTGACCATCACCGTCGACCTGCATGCCGGCGACGCCGAGGTCACGCTCTGGACCAACGACCTGACGCACGCCTACCTCCACGAGAACAGCGCGTACAGCTCATGAGCAGCGACATCGTCAACGGGCTGCGCCCCGACCAGAAGGCGGAGGTGCTGATCGAGGCCCTGCCCTGGCTGCAGGAGTTCTCCGGCGCGCTCGTGGTGGTCAAGTACGGCGGCAACGCCATGGTCGACGACACGCTCAAGGCCGCGTTCGCCCAGGACATGGTGTTCCTGCGGCAGGTGGGGCTGCGCCCCGTCGTCGTGCACGGCGGGGGGCCGCAGATCAACGCCATGCTCGACCGGCTCGGCATCGCCTCGGAGTTCAAGGGTGGCCTGCGCGTCACCACGCCCGAGGCGATGGAGGTCGTCCGGATGGTCCTGACCGGCCAGGTCAGCCGCGAGCTGGTGGGCCTGATCAACGCGCACGGCCCGGTCGCCGTCGGCCTGTCCGGGGAGGACGGCGGCCTGCTCGGCGCCGAGCGCCGGCACGCGGTCGTCCAGGGCGAGCCCGTGGACGTCGGCCTGGTGGGCGACGTCGTGCAGGTGGACCCGCGCGCCGTCGAGGACCTGCTGGAGGCCGGGCGCATCCCCGTGGTCTCCACGATCGCGCCCGACAAGGACGACCCGACCCAGGTGCTGAACGTGAACGCGGACACCGCCGCCTCGGCGCTCGCGGTGGCCCTGGGCGCCAAGAAGCTCATCGTGCTGACCGACGTCGAGGGGCTCTACACGGCCTGGCCGGACCGCGGCTCGCTGGTGGAGCGGATCACGGCGCCCGAGCTGTCGGAGCTCCTGCCTGGCCTGGAGTCGGGGATGGTGCCGAAGATGGAGGCGTGCCTGCGCGCCGTCGAGGGCGGGGTGGCCGCCGCGACGGTCATCGACGGCCGCCAGCCGCACAGCGTGCTGCTGGAGGTCTTCACCACGCGGGGCAACGGGACGATGGTGGTCCCGGCGGCGGCCGCGACCACGAGGGAAGGTGTCACGGCATGAGCACGGTGATTCCCGCAGAGGGCACCGCCCTGTCCACGAGCGGCTCGGTCGCCGCCTGGACCGAGCGGTACACGGGCGCTGTCATGGACACGTTCGGCCCGCCGCAGCGCGTGCTGGTGCGCGGCGAGGGCGCGTACGTGTGGGACGCCGACGGCAAGCGCTACCTCGACCTGCTCGCCGGCATCGCCGTGAACGCGCTGGGCCACGCCCACCCCACGCTCACGGCGGCGATCAGCGCCCAGCTCGGCACGCTGGGGCACGTCTCGAACTTCTTCGGCACGCCGGCGCAGATCGCGCTGGCCGAGACGCTGCTGCGGGCCGCCGAGGCGCCCGACGGGTCGCGCGTGTTCCTGACCAACTCCGGCACGGAGGCGGTCGAGGCGGCGTTCAAGATGACGCGCCGCGTCGCGACGTCGTCCGGTGTGGGGACGCGCACGCGGGTGCTCGCCCTGGAGGGCGGCTTCCACGGCCGGTCCATGGGGGCGCTCGCGCTGACCGCCAAGGCCGCCTACCGGGAGCCGTTCGAGCCGCTGCCGGGCGGCGTCGAGCACCTCCCGTTCGGCGACCTCGCGGCCCTGGACGCCGCGTTCACGCCCCAGGCCGTCGCCGAGCGCGGCGAGGTCGCGGCGCTGGTGGTCGAGCCGGTGCAGGGCGAGGCGGGCGTGCGGCCGCTGCCGCCGGGCTACCTCGCGGCCGCCCGCCGGCTGACCAAGACACACGGCGCGCTGCTCGTCCTGGACGAGGTCCAGACCGGCATGGGCCGGTGCGGCTCCTGGTTCGCCTACCAGCAGCCTGAGATCGGCGGCGGCATCGTGCCCGATGTCGTCGCAGTCGCCAAGGGCCTCGGCGGCGGCTTCCCCGTCGGTGCGGTGATCGCGTACGGCGAGGCCGCGCACCTGCTGGGCCGCGGCCAGCACGGCAGCACCTTCGGCGGCAACCCCGTCGCCGCGGCGGCGGCGCTCGCGACGATCGGCGTGATCGAGCGCGACGGCCTGCTGGCGAGCGTGCGGGAGGTCGGGGCGCTGCTGCGCCAGGAGATCGAGCTGTGCGGCAGCCGGCTGGTCAAGGAGGTCCGCGGGCGCGGGCTGCTGCTCGCCGTCGTGCTGAACGAGCCCGTCGCGCCGCAGGTGGCCAGGGCGGCGCTGGACGCGGGGCTCATCGTGAACGCCGTGGCGCCCGACGCGATCCGGCTCGCCCCGCCCCTGATCCTGACCGCGGAGCAGGCCACGGAGGCCGCCCGCTTCTTCGCTTCGCTGGAGCCCGTCGAGACCACGGAGGATCTCGCATGACCCGCCACTTCCTGCGCGACGACGACCTGACGCCGGCCGAGCAGAAGGCCGTCCTGGAGCTCGGCCTGGCCCTGCGTGCCGACCGCTTCGCCCGGCGCCCGCTGGACGGCCCGCGCGCCGTCGCCTTCATCACGGACAAGCCCACGCTGCGCACGCAGGTGTCGTTCGCCACGGGCATCGCGGAGCTCGGCGGCTTCCCGCTGATCGTGGACGGCAACCTCGCCAAGATCGGCGTGCGCGAGTCCATCGCGGACACCACGCGCGTGCTCGACCGGCAGGTTGCCTCGATCGTGTGGCGCACCTTCGGCCAGGAGCGCATCGAGGAGATGGCCGCCGTCTCGCGCGTGCCCGTGATCAACGCGCTCACCGACCGGTTCCACCCGTGCCAGATCCTCGCCGACCTGCTCACGGTGGCGCAGCACCGCGGCCTGGACGCCCTGCCCGGCACCACGTTCGCCTACGTGGGCGACGCCGCGAACAACATGGCGAGCTCGTACCTGCTGGGCGGCGCCACGGCTGGCCTGCACGTGCGCGTCGCGGGCCCGGAGGGCTTTCTGCCCGACGGCGCCGTGGTCGCCCGGGCGCGCGAGCGCGCCGCGGCGACGGGCGGCTCGGTGACCGTGACGACGTCGGCCGCCGATGCCGTGTCGGGTGCCGACGTCGTGGCCACCGACACGTGGGTGTCGATGGGCGACGAGGCAGAGGCAGACGAGCGGGCCGGCCGGTTCCAGGACTTCCAGCTCTCCGCCGACCTGCTCGCGAAGGCCGCCCAGGACGCGCTGGTGCTGCACTGCCTGCCGGCCTACCGCGGCAAGGAGATCACCGCAGAGGTCATCGACGGGCCGCAGTCCGTGGTCTGGGACGAGGCCGAGAACCGCCTGCACGCGCAGAAGGCGCTGCTGGCCTGGCTGTTGGAGCAGAGCTGATGGTCACCAAGCAGACGGCGACGACGAAGGCGGCCCGGCACGCCCGGATCACCGAGATCGTGGCCCGGAACGCCATCCACTCGCAGGCCGAGCTGGCCGACGCCCTGGCGGCCGGCGGTGTGAGCGTCACGCAGGGCACGCTCTCGCGCGACCTGATCGAGCTGCAGGCCGAGAAGGTGCGCGGCTCGGACGGCACGCTCGTCTATGCGGTGCCCGGCGAGGGCGGGGACCGCAGCGCGCAGTCGGACGCGAGCGAGGAGTACCTGTCCGCGCGGCTGGCCCGGCTGGCCAGGGAGCTGCTGGTGTCGGCGGAGTCGTCGGGCAACCTCGTGGTGCTGCGCACCCCGCCGGGCGCGGCCAACCTGCTCGCCTCGGCGATCGACCACTCGGTGTTCCCGGGGATGCTCGGCACCATCGCGGGGGACGACACGATCCTGGTCATCGCCCGTGACGCCGACGGCGCGGCGCTGGCCGGCCGCTTCCTCGCGCTGACCGCCTGAGAACACACAAGAATCGCACCTGTCACCACCACCGGAAAGAGATCGTCAATCATGACTGAACGCGTCGTGCTCGCCTACTCGGGCGGCCTGGACACCTCCGTCGCCATCGGCTGGATCGCCGAGGCCACCGGGGCCGAGGTGGTCGCCGTGGCCGTCGACGTCGGCCAGGGCGGCGAGGACATGAACGTCATCCGCCAGCGCGCGCTGGACTGCGGCGCCGTCGAGGCGTACATCGCCGACGCGCGCGACGAGTTCGCCGCCGAGTACTGCATGCCCGCGCTGCGGGCCAACGGCCTGTACCTCGACCGCTACCCGCTGGTCTCCGCCATCTCGCGACCCGTCATCGTGAAGCACCTGGTGCGCGCGGCGCGCCAGTTCGGCGCCTCCACCGTGGCGCACGGCTGCACGGGCAAGGGCAACGACCAAGTGCGGTTCGAGGTGGCCACCACGTCGCTCGCGCCCGACCTGAAGTCGATCGCCCCGGTGCGCGACCTGGCCCTGACCCGCGAGAAGGCCATCGAGTACGCGGAGCGCAACAAGCTCCCCATCGCGACCACCAAGAGCAACCCGTTCTCGATCGACCAGAACGTGTGGGGCCGCGCCGTGGAGACGGGCTTCCTCGAGGACATCTGGAACGAGCCCACCAAGGACGTCTACTCCTACACGGACGACCCGACGTTCCCGCCGGTCGCCGACGAGGTGATCATCACCTTCGACCAGGGCGTGCCCGTGGCGATCGACGGCGTGGCCGTCACGCCGCTGCAGGCGATCCAGGAGATGAACCGCCGCGCCGGCGCGCAGGGCGTTGGCCGCATCGACATCGTCGAGGACCGCCTGGTAGGCATCAAGTCCCGCGAGATCTACGAGGCCCCCGGCGCGATAGCCCTCATCACGGCGCACCAGGAGCTGGAGAACGTGACGCTGGAGCGTGAGCAGGCCCGGTTCAAGCGCCAGGTGGAGCAGCGCTGGAGCGAGCTCGTCTACGACGGCATGTGGTTCTCGCCCCTGAAGAAGTCCCTGGACGTGTTCGTCGACGACACCCAGAAGTACGTGTCCGGCGACATCCGCATGGTGCTGCACGGCGGCCGGGCCACCGTGACGGGGCGCCGCTCGGAGCAGTCGCTGTACGACTTCAACCTCGCCACCTACGACGAGGGCGACGCGTTCGACCAGTCGCAGGCCCGCGGTTTCATCGAGATCTACGGCCTCACGGCCAAGCTCGCCGCCGCGCGCGACGAGCGGTTCGGCAACGGCGTGGACCTCGGGGCCCCGGCGGAGCTGAAGGCGGGGGCGCTGTGAGCGAGCAGGACGGCGGGGCCCCGGACGGGTCGGCACCGGACGGTTCCGCGGCGGGGGCCGGGCCGGGCCCGGGGGAGAGCTTGCCGTCGGACGGCGGCCTGCCCGCGAACGGCCCGGCATCCGGCGGGCCGGCGTCCGGTGGTTCGGCGTCGGGCGGTTCGCCGTCCGGCAAACCAACGTCGGACGCCGTCGCGGGCCGGACGCCGGGCGCCGTCGGGGCGCCGTCGGGCGAGAAGGTGGCTCTCTGGGGCGGCCGCTTCGCCGGCGGCCCAGCGCCCGAGCTCGCCGCGCTGTCCCAGTCGACGCACTTCGACTGGCGCCTCGCGCCCTACGACATCGCAGGCTCGAAGGCGCACGCCCGCGTGCTGGCGGCTGCCGGCCTGCTCACCGAGCCCGAGCTGGCCCGGATGATCGATGCGCTGGACATGCTGGAGCAGGACGTCGCCTCGGGCGCCTTCCTCCCGGTGCTCGACGACGAGGACGTGCACACCGCCCTCGAACGCGGCCTGCTGGAGCGCGCCGGGGACGAGCTGGGCGGCAAGCTGCGCGCGGGCCGGTCCCGCAACGACCAGATCGCCACGCTGGTGCGGCTGTACCTGCGCGACCAGGCGCGCACGATCGGCACGCAGGTGCTCGACCTCGTGGACGAGCTGATCACCCAGGCCGTCGCCGCAGGGAACGCCCCCATGCCCGGGCGTACACACCTCCAGCACGCCCAGCCCGTCCTGCTGGCGCACCACCTGCTGGCCCACGCCTGGCCGCTGCTGCGCGACGTCGACCGGTTCCTCGACTGGGACGTGCGCGCCTCGAAGTCGCCCTACGGCTCGGGGGCGCTCGCGGGCTCGTCGCTCGGCCTGGACCCGGCGGCCGTCGCCGCCGACCTGGGCCTGGAGGGCGGCCCGGTCGAGAACTCGATAGACGGCACCGCCTCGCGCGACGTGGCCGCGGAGTTCGCGTTCGTCGCCGCGATGATCGCGGTGGACCTGTCGCGGATCGCGGAGGAGGTCATCCTCTGGAACACCAAGGAGTTCGGGTTCGTCCGCCTGGACGACGCGTGGTCCACGGGCTCGTCGATCATGCCGCAGAAGAAGAACCCGGACATCGCCGAGCTGGCCCGCGGTAAGGCCGGGCGCGTGATCGGCGACCTCACGGGCCTGCTCACCACCCTCAAGGGCCTCCCGCTCGCGTACAACCGCGACCTCCAGGAGGACAAGGAGCCGGTGTTCGACCAGGTGGCGACGCTCACCACGGTGCTGCCCGCGTTCACCGGCATGGTGCGCACCATGGTCTTCGACACCGACCGGATGGCCGAGCTCGCCCCGCAGGGCTTCTCCCTGGCGACCGACATCGCGGAGTGGCTCGTGCGCCAGGGCGTGCCGTTCCGGGTGGCGCACGAGGTGGCCGGCGCGTGCGTGCAGGAGTGCGAGGCGCGCGGCATCGAGCTGTGGGACCTGTCCGACGACGACCTCGCCAAGATCTCGGAGCACCTCACGCCAGAGGTGCGGGGCGTGCTCTCGGTCGAGGGCTCCCTGGCCTCGCGCGACGCGGTGGGCGGCACCGCCCCGGCGCGCGTGGCGGAACAGATCGAGGCGGCCAAGGAACGCTCGACGGAGTTCCGCTTCTGGGCGGACCCGAAGTAGCCGACCCGCCGACCGTTCGCGTCCCTGCCGACCGTTCGCGTCGTCGGTGTCCGGGGCGAGTGTCCGGGCCGCACCAGTGCTCCGCGCTACCCAGCGATTGTGCCCGGATCCGGAGCGGGTTCCGGGCACAATCGCTGGGTAGACCGATGTCAGGAGGGTGGATGACCGTATCGCCTGCGGTGCTCGGGGACGTGCTCGAGCTGGTTCGGGTCGCCGACGCGCGGCTCGTCGTCGTCGACGGGCCGGCGGGGTCCGGCAAGACGACGCTGGCCGCCCAGCTCGGCGACGCGCTGGAAGCCCCCGTGATCCACATGGACGACCTCTACGAGGGCTGGGCGGGCGGCCCGGACGGCGGCGCCGTCAACCTCCGCCGCTGGGTCCTTGACCCGCTGGCCGCGGGGGAGCCGGTCCGCTACCGGCGCTACGACTGGGTCGACGGCGCGTGGGCCGAGTGGCACGACGTCCCGCCGTCGGCCCACCTGGTGGTGGAGGGCTGCGGCGCGGCCGCGCGCCAGGTGGACGCGCTGGGCGCGTTCCGGATCTGGGTGGAGGCGGACGACGCCGAGCGGCTGCGCCGCGGCCTGGCGCGTGACGGCGAGGACGCGCGCGACCACTGGCTGCGCTGGATGGCCGACGAGGCGGAACACTTCGCGCGGGAGGACACCCGCGCCCGCGCCGACCTCCGCCTGAACGGCGTCGGCACCCCCATCTGAAGGTCCGCCGCGAGAACGCGATCTGGCATGCTCAAGCCGCCAGAACCATGCCGGATCGCGTTCCCGCGGCGGACATCCGACGAGCGAGGCGAGTGAGGTGGCCATGATCGTCCCGGACCGCGAGTTCTTCGACCGCTCCGTCGTCGACGTCGCGCGCGACCTGCTGGGCGCCGTCCTGACCCGGCGGACGCCCGAGGGGGCCGTGGCGCTGCGCCTCACCGAGGTCGAGGCGTACGACGGGCCGACCGACCCCGGCTCCCACGCGTTCCGCGGCCTGAACCGGCGCAACGCGACGATGTTCGGCGAGCCGGGGCGCCTGTACGTCTACCGGCACCTGGGGCTGCACTACTGCGCCAACGTGGTCTGCGGGCCCCAGGGGACGGCGTCGGCGGTCCTGCTGCGGGCCGGCGAGGTGACGGGACCGGGTCCGGACGGCGTGACGCTCGCCCGGACCCGGCGCCTCGCCTCCGGCGTGGTGCGCACCGACCGCGACCTGGCCCGCGGTCCGGCACGCCTGACGGTGGCGCTCGGCCTGGACCTGTCCGACGACGGCGCCGACGTCACCGATCCCCGGGGCGAGGTGGTGCTGGAGGTGCCCACGACGCCGTCGGGCACCGTGCTGTCCGGGCCGCGCGTGGGCGTGAGCGGCGACGGCGGCCGCGCCGACCTGTACCCGTGGCGCTTCTGGCTCGACGACGAGCCGACCGTGTCGGTCTACCGCCCCGCGACGGTCCGGCCGAGAGCGCGATAACTCCTTCCCCCCGGACCGGGTTCCTGCGCCGGTCCTGCACAGATGCCCTAGGGCACCTATACCTAGTGCTGCTAGGGTTAAGATCCCTAGCAGCACTAGGCATAGGAGTGCAGGTGCACATCGACAAGGATCTGGTCGCGGCGTCGGCCACGCCGCTCGTCCTCGGCATCCTGGCCGACGGCGAGTCGTACGGTTACGCGATCCTCAAACGCGTCAACGAGCTCTCCGGCGGCCGCATGCAGTGGACCGACGGGATGCTCTACCCCCTGCTCCACCGGCTCGAACGGCTCGGGTACGTCGGGGCGACGTGGGGCACGTCCGAGGTCGGACGCCGCCGCAAGCACTACGCGATCACCGGTGCGGGCCGCGAGGCGCTCGCCGAGCGGCGGCAGCAGTGGGCGGTCGTGTCGGAGGCGCTGAAGCAGGTCTGGCAGGACGTGCAGCCGGGCCCCGCCGTCGCCGAAGGGTGGGCCTGATGAGCGAGCACACCGCCGACGGCGGGGCGGGCCCCGCGACCGGGCACGCCGCGCTGGAGGAGCAGTTCGACCAGTGGCGCGGCTACGTCCAGCGCCGCCGGGCCATCTCGGCCGCCGACGTCGACGAGATGGAGGACCACCTGCGCGGCCAGGTCAGCGACCTGACCGCGAGCGGGCTCGACGACGACGAGGCGTTCCTCGTCGCGGTCAAGCGCATGGGCAACCTCGACGAGGTGTCCCGCGAGTTCGCGCGGGAGCACTCGGAGCGGCTGTGGAAGCAGCTCGTGCTGGTCCCGGAGGAGCCGGGCGAGGGCGGCCGGTGGCGCGAGCTGGTCGTCGTGCTCGCGCTGGCCGTCACCGCGGGCATCTGGGTCAAGATCCTGCTCGACACCGCGGGCGACGACGAGCTGCTGCTCGCGCGCAACGGCGTCTTCGCCGTCCTGCCGTTCCTCGCGGGGTACTTCGCCTGGAAGAGGCGCGTGCCCTGGCGTATCGCGGCGGTCCTGCTCGCCGTGACCGCGGCGCTCGCGCTGGTCGTGAACCTCTACCCGTTCGAGTCGGGGCCCAACGACGAACCGGGCATGACCCTGCTCCTGGCGATGACCCACACGCCAGTGGTGCTGTGGCTGCTCCTCGGCGTGGTGTACGCGGGCGGCGCGTGGCGGTCCGGCGCGCGGCGCATGGACTTCGTCCGGTTCACCGGCGAGCTCCTCATCTACCTCGCGCTGATCCAGCTCGGCGGCGGGCTGCTGATCGGCCTCACGTTCGGCGTGCTCGGCCTGGTCGGCGTCGACTTCGAGCCGTTCCTGGCCGACTGGCTCCTGCCGTTCGCGATACCGGGGGCGCTGATGGTCGGCGCCTGGCTCGTGGAGGCGAAGAAGAACGTCGTCGAGAACATCGCCCCGGTGCTCACCCGCGTGTTCACGCCCCTGACGATCGTGATGCTCGTGGCCATGTTCGTGGTCCTGGTCGTGAACGGGCCGCTCACCTCGGTGGACCGCGACCTGCTCATCCTCATGGACGCGGTCCTCGTGCTGGTCCTGTTCCTGCTGCTGTACTCGATCTCGGCGCGCGACCCGCTCGCCCCGCCCGGGATCTTCGACTGGCTCCAGCTCGTGCTGCTCGGCGCGGCGCTCGCGGTGGACGCGGTGGCGCTGACGGCGATGCTCAGCCGCATCGCCGAGTTCGGGTTCACGGCCAACAAGGTCGCGGCGCTCGGGCTCAACCTCCTGCTGCTGGTGCACCTCGGCTGGGCGGCCTGGCTCGCGACCGGCTTCGTCCGCGGACAGCGCACGTTCGGCGCGATCGAGCGGTGGCAGACCCAGTACCTGCCGGTCTACGCGGTCTGGGCGGCCATCGTGGTGGTGGCGTTCGGGCCGGTGTTCGGCTTCGCCTAGTGCCGTTCTGAGCCCGGATGCGGCCCCGTCTCTTCGAGACCGAGGTTTCTTGGCTTTCGACCCCCCGAAAGCCAAGAAACCTCGGTCTCGAAAGGAAGGGACGGGGCGGGGTTCGCGGTCTACCGCCGCTCGGAGTCCGCCGGTACGGGTTCCGAGGCCGGTCCGGGTTCGGCCGGTTCACCGGCCGGCTCCGACGACGTCGCCTCGGATGGTGCGGCCGCCTCCGACGCCTCCCCGACCCCGACCGTCTCCGCCGAAGCGGCGTCGTCCGCCGTCGCCGGCGCCTCGTCCACCTGCGCGAGCGATCGCCGCGCCGCCGGGACCGCGAGGATCACGGCGAGCGTCGCGACCAGCAGCACCCCCGCGAGGATCAGGAGCGACTCCACGGAGAACTGGTCGGCCAGCGGGCCGAACACGACCATGGACAGCGGCATCGCCACCGTCATGACGATGCCGACGAAGCCGAACACCCGGCCCTGCATCTCGGGCTCCACGCGCTCCTGGATGATCGTCACCGCAGGGGTGTTGAGGGCGGCGAACGTGATGCCGATCAGCAGGCCCAGCGTGAAGAACACCCACATGTTCGTGGACACGCCAAGGCCCGCGACCAGCACACCCGTCACGATCACGGACCCCACCATGAGCCGCACCCGGCGCGTGATCCGCGGTCCGACGGAGGCCATGATGATGCCGCCCAGCAGCATGCCGGCACCCCAGAACAGCTCGTTCGCGGTCAGCTTCCACACCTCGTCGCCGAACGTGCGGGTGACCATGAGCGGCGTGAGATAGCTCGGCGCCCCGACCAGGAACATGACCAGGGCGAAGAGCGCGATCAGCCACTTGATCGGCGCGTGCGAGCCGATGTACCGCACCCCCGCCGCGAGGTCGCCGAAGTAGCTGACCGGACCGTCGTCCGACCGGACCAGCCGCGGCACGGCGACCAGCGCGAGCATCCCCACGCCGATCAGGGCCGTCACCACGTCGAGGAAGAACACGGTGACGATGTCGAAGGACGCATAGATCACCGCGGCCAGGGCGGGGGCCAGCAGCATCATCCCGGACTGGATGGACTGGAACATCCCGTTGACGCGCATGAGCTGGTCGGTCGGGGCGATCTGCGGGATCATCGCGCTCACCGCAGGGGTCTGGATGCCCGCGAACACCGACCGCACGGCCAGCGCGGCGTAGATGACCCAGAGCGAGTCGACGCCGCTGAGCATGAGCAGCGCCAGCCCGAGCGTGGCCACGGCGATCACGGTGTCGGAACCCATGATCAGGAACTTGCGGTGATGCCGGTCGGCCCACACGCCGCCGAAGATCGACACGAACGCCTGCGGCAGCATGCCGAACACGATGCTCAGCATGAGCACCGAACCGGACCGCGTCTCGATGGTCAGGTGCCACATGACGGCGTACATGACGACCATCGACCCGAACAGGGAGATGGTCTGCCCGGCCAGGAAGAGGGCGACGTTCCGCTTCCAGCGGGGCATGTCGATGTCGTTCACTGTTCGATCCTGCCTGACACTGCCCGCGAGCGCGTAGCGAATTCCGGGTGACGGTGGTCGCGGGCCGCCGCTGCCCGGTCTGTCGTGAGGGTGGTCATGGTGTGTCCGACGACGAGGCGCGCCGGAACTCATCGGGCGAGCCGAGGTCCTGGGTTCGGGCAGACTATGACGTGTGGCCCACGTGGGCCGACCCGCGGCCAATCCGGGCCGCTTCCGCATGCGATCAAGGAGCAACCACGGTGACCGACATCCTCGACGAGCTGCAATGGCGAGGCCTGGTGGCACAGTCCACCGACGAGGCCGCGCTGCGTTCTGCGCTGTCCGAGGGAACCGTGGACTATTACGTGGGATTCGACCCCACCGCGCCGTCGCTGCACATCGGCAACCTGGTCCAGATCCTCACCGCGCGCCGGCTGCAGGACGCCGGACACCGGCCGTACCTGCTGGTCGGCGGCGCGACGGGCCTCATCGGCGACCCCCGCGACTCGGGCGAGCGCACACTCAACTCGCCCGAGATCGTCGCCGGCTGGGTGGAGCGCATCCGCGCGCAGATCGAGCCGCACCTGTCCTTCGACGGCGACAACGCCGCGCGCATGGTGAACAACCTGGACTGGACCGGCCCGATGTCGGCCATCGAGTTCCTGCGCGACATCGGCAAGCACTTCCGCCTGGGCACCATGCTGTCCAAGGAGATCGTGGCCCGGCGGCTCAGCTCGGAGGAGGGCATCAGCTTCACCGAGTTCAGCTACCAGGTGCTGCAGGGCATGGACTACCGCGAGCTGTACCGGCGCCACGGCATCACCCTGCAGCTCGGCGGCAACGACCAGTGGGGCAACCTGCTGGCCGGCGTCGAGCTGATCCGCAAGGCGGAGGGGGTCAGCGCGCACGCGCTCACGACACCGCTGATCACCAAGGCGGACGGCACCAAGTTCGGCAAGTCCGAGGGCGGGTCCATCTGGCTCGACCCGGAGATGACCAGCCCGTACGCCTTCTACCAGTTCTGGCTCAACCAGGCCGACGCCGACGTCGTGAACTACCTCAAGGTGTTCACGTTCCGCTCCCGCGACGAGATCGCCGAGCTGGAGCGGGAGGTGGCCGAGCGGCCCTTCGCCCGCGAGGGCCAGAAGGCGCTCGCGGGTGACGTCACCACCCTGGTGCACGGCGCGAGCGCCACCGAGGCGGTCATCGCGGCGAGCCAGGCGCTGTTCGGCCGCGGCTCGCTCGACGAGCTCGACGCGCGGACGCTCGCGGGCGCCGTCGCCGAGCTGCCGCGCGTGACGGCCAAGGCCGGCGACCTGATCGCGGACCTCCTGGTCGGTTCGGGGCTGGTGGCGTCGAAGGGCGCCGCGCGCCGCGCGATCGCGGAGGGCGGCGCCTACGTGAACAACGTCAAGGTCACGTCCGACGACGCGGCGCTCGCTCCCGAGGACCTGCTCCACGGGAAGCACGCGGTGCTGCGCCGCGGCAAGAAGACGCTGGCGGTCGCGACGTCGGAGTGACCTCCCGCTGACCACTCGCGCCGGTGCGTGACGGCGGCCGCTCGCTGACCAGCGGGCGGCCGCCTTCTTTGCATGCTCGGACATGCCCGATGCGCCGGTCCCGCGCCCCGGCGCGCATTCCTGCCCGATCCCGGGCAAGAATTTGCCCTTTGTGATCGTCATGGACCAGTCTCGCGGTCATGAGGACGTCTTCCGATCTCGTCGCCTACGTGGCAGCGACCACCGGGCTCACGCCCGCCGAGGCGGCGCGCGTGATCGGCGACGTCGTCGCCTACTACGCCACACCGGTGGAGGACGTCGTCCGACGGCGGCACGCCGAGCTGAAGACCCACGGGGCGAAGAACCCCGAGATCTTCGCGCGCATCGCCGCCGAGCTGGAGCACCGGGTCGTCGCGGCGCCGCAGCTCAGCGAGCGGCAGCTCCGCCGGATGATCTACGGCTGAGCCCGAGCCGGCTGATGGAGCGGGCGGATCCGTCTGTCCCTACACCACTTCGAAGGAGCGACATCATGTGCGGAATCGTCGGTTACGTCGGCGGCCAGAATGCGGCCCCACTGCTCGTGGAGGCGCTCGGCCGGCTGGAGCACCGTGGCTACGACTCGGCGGGCGTCGCCGTCGTCGGCTCGCAGGTGCGGGTGACCAAACGGGCCGGACGGGTCCGCGACCTCGCCGACGTCCTGCCCAAGCGGATGCCCGGACGCGTGGGCATCGGCCACACCCGGTGGGCCACGCACGGCCCGGCGACCGACGTCAACGCCCACCCGCACACCGACGCGAGCGGCGCGGTGGCCGTGGTGCACAACGGCATCATCGACAACGCCGCCGCGCTGCGCGCCCGGCTCGTCGACCAGGGCGTGCCGCTCACGAGCGACACCGACACGGAGGTCTTCGCCCACCTGGTCGCCCTGTCCGACGCCGACACGCTGGAGGGCAAGGTCGTCGACGCCCTCGACGCCGTCGAGGGGACCTACGGGCTGGCCGTCGTGCACGCCGACTTCCCGGACCGGGTGGTGGTGGCGCGCAACGGCAGCCCGCTGCTGGTCGGCGTCGGCGAGAAGGAGATGTTCGTCGCCTCCGACCTGGCGGCGCTCGTGCGCCACACGACGACGGTCGCGCACCTGGCCGACGGCGAGCTGGCGACCGTCACGGCATCGGGCTTCACGACCTTCCGCCGGGACCTGACGCGTACGCAGACCGCCGCACGCCAGGTCGACGTCGACCCGAGCGCCTACGAGCACGGTGCGGTCGACGGCCGCCCCCGCATGTACACCGAGATGCTCGAGCAGCCGGCCAGCGTCGAGCGAGCGCTGCGCGGCCGGCTGGACGAGCGGTTCGCCACGGCACACCTGGGCGGGCTGGAGATGGACGCGCGCGAGCTGCGCGCCGTCCGACGGGTCAAGATCCTCGGCTGTGGTTCCGCGTACTACGTTGGCCAGATGGGCGCCTCGCTCATCGAGGAGCTCGCCCGCATCCCCGCCGACGCCGAGGCGGCGAGCGAGTTCCGCTACCGCAGCCCGGTCATCGAGCCGGACACGCTGTACGTCGCGGTGAGCCAGTCCGGCGAGACGATCGACACGCTGCTGGCGGTGGAGGAGGTCCGGCGCAAGGGCGGCCGGGTCATCGGGCTGGTCAACGTCGTCGGCTCCGCGATCGCCCGGGCCTGCGACGGGGGGATCTACCTGCACGCGGGGCCGGAGATCGCCGTCGCCTCCACCAAGGCGCTCACCACGATGAACGCGTGCTTCGCACTGCTGGCGCTCCAGCTAGGCCGCGTGCGCGACCTGTCCGTCGCCGACGGGCGCCGGCTGGTGGACGGGCTGCAGCGGCTGCCCTCCCAGATCGAGGAGGTGCTCGACGGCGAGGAGCGGATCGCGCAGGCGGCGAAGAAGCTCGCGGCGGCCGAGAGCCTGTTCTTCGTCGGCCGCGTCCGGGGTTACCCGGTGGCGCGCGAGGGTGCGCAGAAGTTCAAGGAGATCAGCTACCGGCACGCCGAGGCCTACCAGATGTCGGAGCTGAAGCACGGACCGCTGGCGCTCATCTCGCCCGAGGTGCCGACGGTCGCTATCGTGCCCGACGACGAGCTGACCGACCGGAACGTGGCTGCCCTGCACGAGATCGCCGCCCGCGGCGGCCCTCTCGTGGTCGTCACGCACGCCGGCGTGGACCTGGGCGAGCTGCGGGCGGAGCGGATCGACGTGCCCCGCAACGAGCGGGAGCTCGACCCGCTGCTCCTCACCGTTCCGCTGCAGTTGCTCGCCTACCACGCGGCACTGACGCTCGGGCACGACGTGGACAAGCCGCGGAACCTCGCGAAGTCGGTCACCGTGGAGTGAGGGCGCGCGGCGCCGCTCGTGAGGCGCCTCTCGTGAGCGGTGCGGACGTCGTGGAACGTCGCGCGGGCGAGCGTGCCACCGCGGAGCGCTGCCGCGGTCCCCGCGCCGCTCACGGGCCCGTCGGCCGGCCGATTTGGCGTGTGCGCGGTGGCTGTGTACTGTTCCTGCTGTTCGCCCGGCAGGGAGCACGGACAGGAAGCGCGAGAAGCGCGACTGGCCGGCCCGGGGCGGAAACCAACTTGGATCCAGCAGTAGCCTCGTGCGCTCTGGAACCGGGGAGGGCTTGCCGAGTCGGCACCCCGCTGCAGCACTCCTGACCAGGATGGTTGCGCTGGGAGGCATGGTAAGGTAAATTGCAGAGGTTTTCTCCGAGCTGGATCAAGCGGCTGATGTCGCCGTCGAGCGGGAGGCGTTCCCACCTCCGTAGATCGTCGAAGTTCATGCTTCTGACGCTCGCGAAAATGGGCATCAGAATTCATTCGGATTCGTGAAGAATTCGCCCGGCCTACTGGCCGGCGGGGATTTGGAAAAGTCCGAGAGGGTCTGATAAATTGGTGGAACCACCCCGGGTGGGGTCATCGTCTGGTGGATGGTGGTCCTGGCGGTGTGTGTCGGTTGTTTGAGAACTCAACAGTGTGCTTGATAGTCAATGCCAAATTGTTTGTTGGCTTCTGCGAGCGTGGTCTGCTGGCCCTTGGTGGGGTTGGCGGGTTGTGTTGGTGGGGGTCGTGATTGTTTGGTTTGGACCAGCTAGTTTTTGGTTTGGTCTGGCCGGTATCATTGAATGCTCGTGCCTTTGCCTGTTGTGGGTGGGGTGTGGGTGTTTTTCTCTTTTACGGAGAGTTTGATCCTGGCTCAGGACGAACGCTGGCGGCGTGCTTAACACATGCAAGTCGAACGATGAAGCGGTGCTTGCACCGTGGATTAGTGGCGAACGGGTGAGTAACACGTGAGCAACCTGCCCCCTACTTCGGGATAAGCCTTGGAAACGGGGTCTAATACCGGATATTCAGTATCTGCCGCATGGTGGGTTATTGGAAAGTTTTTCGGTGGGGGATGGGCTCGCGGCCTATCAGCTTGTTGGTGGGGTAATGGCCTACCAAGGCGTCGACGGGTAGCCGGCCTGAGAGGGCGACCGGCCACACTGGGACTGAGACACGGCCCAGACTCCTACGGGAGGCAGCAGTGGGGAATATTGCACAATGGGCGCAAGCCTGATGCAGCGACGCCGCGTGAGGGATGACGGCCTTCGGGTTGTAAACCTCTTTCAGCAGGGAACAAGGCCTCTTTTTGGGGTTGAGGGTACTTGCAGAAGAAGCGCCGGCTAACTACGTGCCAGCAGCCGCGGTAATACGTAGGGCGCAAGCGTTGTCCGGAATTATTGGGCGTAAAGAGCTCGTAGGCGGTCTGTCGCGTCTGGTGTGAAATCTCATGGCTCAACTGTGGGCTTGCATCGGGTACGGGCAGACTGGAGTGCTGTAGGGGAGACTGGAATTCCTGGTGTAGCGGTGGAATGCGCAGATATCAGGAGGAACACCGATGGCGAAGGCAGGTCTCTGGGCAGTTACTGACGCTGAGGAGCGAAAGCATGGGGAGCGAACAGGATTAGATACCCTGGTAGTCCATGCCGTAAACGTTGGGCACTAGGTGTGGGGCCAGTTCCACTGGTTCTGTGCCGTAGCTAACGCATTAAGTGCCCCGCCTGGGGAGTACGGCCGCAAGGCTAAAACTCAAAGGAATTGACGGGGGCCCGCACAAGCGGCGGAGCATGCGGATTAATTCGATGCAACGCGAAGAACCTTACCAAGGCTTGACATGTACGGGAACGCCCCAGAGATGGGGTTCTCTTTGGACACTCGTACACAGGTGGTGCATGGTTGTCGTCAGCTCGTGTCGTGAGATGTTGGGTTAAGTCCCGCAACGAGCGCAACCCTTGTCTCATGTTGCCAGCACGTGATGGTGGGGACTCATGGGAGACTGCCGGGGTCAACTCGGAGGAAGGTGGGGATGACGTCAAATCATCATGCCCCTTATGTCTTGGGCTTCACGCATGCTACAATGGCCGGTACAGAGGGCTGCGATACCGTGAGGTGGAGCGAATCCCAAAAAGCCGGTCTCAGTTCGGATCGGGGTCTGCAACTCGACCCCGTGAAGTCGGAGTCGCTAGTAATCGCAGATCAGCAACGCTGCGGTGAATACGTTCCCGGGCCTTGTACACACCGCCCGTCAAGTCACGAAAGTTGGTAACACCCGAAGCTCACGGCCCAACCCGTTTGGGAGGGAGTGGTCGAAGGTGGGACTGGCGATTGGGACTAAGTCGTAACAAGGTAGCCGTACCGGAAGGTGCGGCTGGATCACCTCCTTTCTAAGGAGCATGTCTCCACTACCGAGCCTTATGGGCTGGTGGTGGCAGAGGCCGCGCCCAGGCCGTGCGTGTCTGGGGTGGTTGCTCATGGGTGGAACATTGACGAAGAGTCACCTTCGGTGGTGACCCACGCTAGTACGCCGGTGCTTGTCACTGGTTGGAACACGGGGGTCGACGCCGGCGGGGCTTGCTGAGCACACTGTTGGGTCCTGAGGCAACCGGCCGCCTCGCGTCCCGCTCTCCCTGGTCTTCGGATCGCATGGTCTTCGGACGGGTGGGTGGGGGTGTGAGTGGTCGAGTGTTTCTGGAGGATACGGGTCACTGGGTCGTACGCAGACCAGCCGGCTGGACCGGTGATTGGTGTGTGCGGGATGCCTGGTGGGTTTGTCCGTTGCTTGAGAACTGTATAGTGGACGCGAGCATCTTTGAATGTTTCCAAGACCGCTCGCCGGTGTGACTGCATCCTGTTTTTGGGTTGTCCTGCTTTTGTGTGGGGTGGCTTGTGGGTGTGGTTGTCGGGTGAGTGTGTTGTCTTGGTTTCTGTGATTGTTTTGTTGTTGTTGAAGTTTTTGAGGGCACAGGGTGGATGCCTTGGCACTAGGAGCCGAAGAAGGACGTTGTAGCCTGCGATAATCCTCGGGGAGTTGGCAGACGAGCTGTGATCCGAGGGTCTCCGAATGGGGGAACCCAGCCGAAGTCATGTTCGGTTACCCGCGCTTGAATGTATAGGGCGTGTGGGGGGAACGCCGGGAAGTGAAACATCTCAGTACCGGCAGGAAGAGATATTCCGTGAGTAGTGGCGAGCGAAAGCGGATGAGGCCAAACCGTGCGCGTGTGATACCTGTCAGGGGTTGCGTGTGCGGGGTTGTGGGACCTTCTTCCAGGATCTGACAGTCCTGGGACCAGTGAGAAAGTCGTGTCATAGTCGAACCGGGTTGAATACCGGACCGTAGTGGGTGGGAGTCCCGTAGACGAAATGGCATGGCCTGGTGGAGGGGATCCCAAGTAGCACGGGGCCCGTGGAATCTCGTGTGAATCTGGCAAGACCACTTGCTAAGCCTAAATACTACCTAGTGACCGATAGCGGACAAGTACCGTGAGGGAAAGGTGAAAAGTACCCCGGGAGGGGAGTGAAATAGTACCTGAAACCGTGTGCCTACAATCCGTCAGAGCCTCGGCCCTTTGGGGTGTGGGGGTGATGGCGTGCCTTTTGAAGAATGAGCCTGCGAGTTAGTGCTCGGTGGCGAGGTTAACCCGTGTGGGGTATCCGTAGCGAAAGCGAGTCCGAACAGGGCGCCTATAGTCGCCGGGTCTAGACCCGAAGCGAAGTGATCTAGCCATGGGCAGGTTGAAGCGCCGGTAAGACGGCGTGGAGGACCGAACCCACCAGGGTTGAAAACCTGGGGGATGACCTGTGGTTAGGGGTGAAAGGCCAATCAAACTTCGTGATAGCTGGTTCTCCCCGAAATGCATTTAGGTGCAGCGTCGCGTGTTTCTTGCCGGAGGTAGAGCTACTGGATGGCTAATGGGCCTCACCAGGTTACTGACGTCAGCCAAACTCCGAATGCCGGTAAGTCGTAAGCGTGGCAGTGAGACTGCGGGGGATAAGCTCCGTGGTCGAGAGGGAAACAGCCCAGATCACCGGCTAAGGCCCCTAAGCGTGTGCTCAGTGGGAAAGGATGTGGAGTTGCACAGACAACCAGGAGGTTGGCTTAGAAGCAGCCACCCTTGAAAGAGTGCGTAATAGCTCACTGGTCAAGTGATTCCGCGCCGACAATGTAGCGGGGCTCAAGCACACCGCCGAAGCCGTGGCACTCACATTGCGTTAGATCGCAAGCCCAGCATGCGCCCTTGTGGTGTGTGTTCAGGTGTGTGGGTGGGTAGGGGAGCGTCGCGTGGCCAGGGAAGCTGCAGGGTGACCTAGTGGTGGAGGCTACGCGAGTGAGAATGCAGGCATGAGTAGCGAATGACGGGTGTGAATCCCGTCCGCCGAATGACCAAGGGTTCCAGGGCCAGGTTCATCCGCCCTGGGTAAGTCGGGACCTAAGGCGAGGCCGACAGGCGTAGTCGATGGACAAGGAGTTGATATTCTCCTACCGGCGAAGTACCGCCCATACCGAGCCCGGTGATACTAACCACCCCAAACCAGCACACTGGTCTTCGGACCGGACCGTTGGGGAGGCGTGGGACCTGATCCGGTAGTAGGTAAGCGTGTTAACAGGGGTGACGCAGGAAGGTAGCCAGGCGTGGCGATGGTTGTCCACGTCCAAGGTCGTAGCCCGACACCTAGGCAAATCCGGGTGTCATACAGGGTGAGAGCTGATAGTGACCGCAGTAGCGGGAATCTGGTGATCCTATGCTGCCTAGAAAAGCCTCGACGCGAGGGACTAGCCGCCCGTACCCTAAACCGACTCAGGTGGTCAGGTAGAGAATACTAAGGCGATCGAGCGAATCGTGGTTAAGGAACTCGGCAAAATGCCCCCGTAACTTCGGGAGAAGGGGGGCCTGAACCGTCCAACCCCTTTTGCGGGTGAAGGCGGGGTGGGCCGCAGAGACCAGGGAGAAGCGACTGTTTACTAAAAACACAGGTCCGTGCGAAGTCGCAAGACGATGTATACGGACTGACGCCTGCCCGGTGCTGGAAGGTTAAGAGGACGAGTCAACCCTTGGGTGAAGCTCAGAATTTAAGCCCCAGTAAACGGCGGTGGTAACTATAACCATCCTAAGGTAGCGAAATTCCTTGTCGGGTAAGTTCCGACCTGCACGAATGGCGTAACGACTTCTCCGCTGTCTCAACCGCGAACTCGGCGAAATTGCACTACGAGTAAAGATGCTCGTTACGCGCAGCAGGACGGAAAGACCCCGGGACCTTTACTATAGCTTGGTATTGGTGTTCGGTGCGGTTTGTGTAGGATAGGTGGGAGACTATGAAGCTCGGGCGCCAGCACGGGTGGAGTCGTTGTTGAAATACCACTCTGATCGCTTCGGATGTCTAACCTCGGACCATGATCTGGTTCAGGGACAGTGCCTGGTGGGTAGTTTAACTGGGGCGGTTGCCTCCTAAAATGTAACGGAGGCGCTCAAAGGTTCCCTCAGCCTGGTTGGCAATCAGGTATCGAGTGCAAGTGCACAAGGGAGCTTGACTGTGAGACCGACAGGTCGAGCAGGGACGAAAGTCGGAACTAGTGATCCGGCCATGGCTTGTGGAAGCGTGGTCGCTCAACGGATAAAAGGTACCCCGGGGATAACAGGCTGATCTTGCCCAAGAGTCCATATCGACGGCATGGTTTGGCACCTCGATGTCGGCTCGTCGCATCCTGGGGCTGGAGTAGGTCCCAAGGGTTGGGCTGTTCGCCCATTAAAGCGGTACGCGAGCTGGGTTTAGAACGTCGTGAGACAGTTCGGTCCCTATCCGCTGCGCGCGCAGGAAACTTGAGAAGGGCTGTCCCTAGTACGAGAGGACCGGGACGGACGAACCTCTGGTGTGCCAGTTGTTCCGCCAGGAGCATGGCTGGTTGGCTACGTTCGGAAGGGATAACCGCTGAAAGCATCTAAGCGGGAAGCCTGCTTCAAGATGAGGTTTCCACACCCCCTCGGGGGTGGGAGGCGCCCAGGAGATGACTGGGTTGATAGGCCGGATGTGGAAGCAAGGACCAACGACTTGTGGAGCTGACCGGTACTAACCTGCCAACAACTTCAACACCCCAACACAGCACTTGAGCACTGAGCACGATGAGTGTTCTTTTAGAACATGACGAGTGTGTGTCGCGTCCACTATGCGGTTCCCGGGCCACGGGCACCAACCCCCACCCCCACACCCCCTCCAAGGGTCACCGGGGGTGCACACCAGCACCAGCACGACCGGTGCCAGGTGCGACTGTGACGGGGGGTTGCCTGGTGGTTTGACAAGGTTACGGTGGTCATAGCGTGGGGGAAACGCCCGGTCCCTTTCCGAACCCGGAAGCTCAGCCCCACAGCGCCGATGGTACTGCCCTGGAGACGGGGTGGGAGAGTAGGACGCCGCCGAACACTATTCCAGGGACGGGCCCCACACCGGGGCCCGTCCCCCCTTTTTTATGCCCACGCACCACAGGGAGCCTTCCCCACCCCAGCCGCTGGCCGGGGCGGGGAAGGCTCCCTTGGCTTTTGCCCACACACCACGAAGAGCCCTCCCCGACCACCCCGTGTGTTTCGGCTTTTGTGATACACCCGAAAGACCATCACCCTTACCAGGCCGTCGGGGATTGGCCGAGGGCGTCCATGTACGCGGAGAGTCGGCCGGCGGCGTGCAGGTAGGCCATTCCGCGGGACCTCAGGTCGCGCCGCCACTCGTCCAAGGCCTTGGCCAGCGCCTCAAAGTTGCCGGCGCCGCGGAGCTCCGTGAGGACGGTCGCGATCGTGGCAAGAGGCTGACCTCCTCGCCGGAGCAGGTGCGCCAGTTCGGCGTCACGAAGGTCAAGCGCGCGGTACTGACGGTGCCCCGTGCGCGGATCCCGCCGCGGGACGAGAACGCCGGCGCGCTCCCAGGCGCGCAGCGTGGCCGGGTTGAGCCCGAGGTGACGCGCGAGCTCGCCGACGCTGTACGACACCCGAGGGTCGGGCGCCGCATCTGGGCTCGCGGTCCCGAGCTGGGGGAGCGCCGCCTCGACGGTGTGGAGCGTGGTGCGGTCGCGGGCCAGGAGGGCATGCCCGTCGTCGATGTGCTCCAGCGCCTCGTCGAGCTCGCCGCTGGTGACGGCACGCATGATGCGCCGGCTCGTCGGGTGGCCGAAGGCGGTGACGAGCGCCAGGTAGGCCGCGAGGCCGGCGGCATGAGCGGCGGTGTAGTCCCGGTACCCCGTTCGGCTGCGCTGCGCGGGCGGGATGATGCCGGCGTCCTCGTAGTTGCGGACCGCCTGGGTGGAGAGACCGTGCCGGCGGGCGAGGTCGACGGGTCGCACGTGATCTCCGATTGAGGGTTGCTGACACAAGTGACGGAGAATCAGTCGTGAAGTCTCCATCGTTCGTTCAAGGATACGATTCAGGGGTATGGCCCAGAGCGTGCGCACCGTGTCCGGAGACTTCGACCTGACGATGGACGAGCTGCGCATCGTGGCGCGATACGTGGTTCGACACGCGGAGGACGTCCTGCCGGTCTTCGAGCAGGCGGTTCCCGACGATCCGCGGCCTCGCGCGGCGATCGACGCGGCGTGGACGTTCATCAACGGCGCCGACCGGACGAGACGGCAGCGCATCGCTTCCCTCGACGCGCACCGCGCCGCCCGGTCCGCGCCGCCCGAGGCCGCGCGACTTGCTGCCCGGTCCGCGGGTGACGCGGCGTCCGCCGCCTACCTGCATCCCATCGCCCAGGCCAGCCAGGTAGGTCACATCCTGCGAGCTGCCGCGAGCGCCGCACGCATCGGGGAGCTCCAGGCGGGCGGCGACCCGGCGTCCGCCGACGCCCTGCTGGAGCGGTCGCGGCAGCGTGCGACGCCGGTGCTCACCGACGTGCTCCGCCGCTACCCGCCCGCGACAGGCGGCACGGCACGGGTCGCGCGGCTCATGAGCATCCTGGACCGCTCGCTGCGAGATGCGGGCGGGCCGCCTGCGCACGACGCAGAGAGCCGCGCCGATGCACGCGACGACGTCGATACGGGCAAGAGTTCCTTCATGCACGAGAGCGCCGAAACGCGTCAGGGCGCCGGCAGACGCGAGCGTGCCGACCGGCGCACGAGTGTCGACGTCCGCGAGGATGCCGACCCGCACAAGCCTGCCGATGCGCGCGGAAGTACGACCGCGCGCATCGCGGAAGGGCGCCCGGCATGATCCTCTCGAAGGTCCGGGACCCGCGCCTCGTGACGATTCGCCGCGGTGGGACCCTTACCGATGCCGATCATCATCTCCTCGCCCTGTGGGCGGCCTCGTGTGCCGAGCACGTTCTCGGCCTCTTCGAGGCGGTCCGGCCGGAGGACTCTCGGCCGCGCGAGGCCATTGAGCACGCCAGGGCTTGGGTGCGCGGCGAGGTGGCGATGATGCGGGCGCGCGCGGCCGGCGGCCGCGCGATGGCCGCGGCCAGAGACCTTCGCGGGGCTGCGCGGTATGCGGCGTACGCCGCCGGCCAGGCCGGGGTCGTCGCCCATGTTGCCGCGCACGAGCTCGGCGCGGCCGCCTACGCCATCAAGGCGGCGCGTGCGGCGGCGCCGGAGGAACTGGGTGAGACCGCGCGGCGGCTCGAGTGCCAGTGGCAGCGCGATCAGCTTCCCGAGGCGATCCGCGAGCTCGTCCTCGACGACCAGAGGCTGCGCAACGACCTCTGCTGGTCGGTGTTCGACAGTTGACGCCGGGCCGCCAGGTAACGCTGGGCCGCCACGACCGAACTGACGCCACGACCGAACTGACTTGTCGACGCCCTTTTCGCCCTGTGGAATGGTGTTTCCGTCAACCGGTAGTTCCGGCGGTCCGATGGGGAGAGCGACATGGCAGAGCCTGGCGTGCAGTCTGTCGAGCGGGCGCTCGACCTGCTCGAGATCTTGGCCGAGATCGGCGGTGATGCCGGCCTCAGCGAGCTCTCGGAGCAGTCGGGTCTGCCGCTGCCGACGATCCACCGGCTGATGCGCACCCTGGTCGCCCGTGGTTACGCCCGGCGGCTGCCCTCGCGGCGTTACGCGCTCGGCGCCCGGATGATCCGCCTGGGCGAGTCGGCCGGCCGCCAGCTCGGGGCCGGCGCCCGACGTCACCTCGCGCGCGTGGCACGCGAGCTGGGGGAGACGGCGAACCTGGCGATGCTCGACGGCGAGATGGCCGTGTACGTGGCGCAGGCGTCGTCGTCGCACTCGATGCGGATGTTCACCGAGGTGGGGCGGCGCGTGCACCTGCACAGCACGGGGGTGGGCAAGGCGCTCCTGGGCGAGCTGCCGGACGTGGCCGTGCGCGACGTCGCGACGCGGGCCGGCCTGGCCCCTGCGACCGACCGGACGATCACCGACCTCGATGCACTCCTGACGGCGCTGGCCGAGATCCGCGAGCGCGGGTACGCCGTCGACGACGGCGAGCAGGAGATCGGCGTGCGGTGCTTCGCCGTCGTGGTGCCGGGGACGCCCGTGCCGACGGCGCTGTCCGTGTCGGGGCCGGCGGCGCGAGTGTCGTTCGAGTTCGGGGAGCGAGCCGTGCCCGTGCTGCACGAGGTGGCGCGGGAGATCGCCGCCGAGCTGTCCGGAGGCTGAGCGTCGCGGCGCGGCCAGGGCTGAGGACCGCGGCGGGCCCAGCGCAGAGTAGCTGCGTGACCTCGTGCGGGGCAGCGGCGTTGACATCGCACAGAGCAGTGACGTTGACCCCGCATGGGGGAGCGACGTCGCTCCCTCACGGGCAGCCACGTTGACCCGGCACGGCTGGCGACCTAGTGTTTTCGCTAAGAAGTATTTGGTTTCCGTATCGTGGAATTATCCACGGCGCCAGCCGCTCGATCGAAGGAAGACACGTGGACACTCCGGACGGCCTCATCATCACCGGCGACCTCGCGCCGCGCGCGGAAGAGGTGCTCACCCCGCAGGCGCTCGAGCTGATCGTCGCGCTCCACCGCGAGCTGGACGACCGCCGGCTCGAGCTCCTCGACGCCCGGCAGCGCCGGGTCGAGGACCTCGCGGCAGGCGGCACGCTGGACTTCCTGCCCGAGACCCAGCACATCCGCGACGACCCGACGTGGCGCGTGGCCCCCTGGGCGCCCGGCCTCGAGGACCGCCGCTGCGAGATCACCGGTCCAACGGACCGCAAGATGACGATCAACGCGCTGAACTCGGGCGCGAAGGCCTGGCTCGCGGACCACGAGGACGCGAACACGCCGCAGTGGAGCGCCGTGGTGGGCGGACAGCTCAACCTGCTCGACGCGATCAACCGGAACATCGACTTCACGGGCGACAACGGCAAGCACTACGCGCTCAAGCCGGACGAGGAGCTGGCCACGATCATCGTGCGCCCGCGCGGCTGGCACCTGCCGGAGAAGCACGTGCTGGTGGACGGCCGGCCGACGTCGGGCAGCCTGGTGGACTTCGCGCTCTACCTCGCCACCGCCGGGCTGCGGCAGATCGAGAAGGGCCAGGGGCCGTACTTCTACCTGCCCAAGATGGAGTCGCACCTGGAGGCGCGGCTCTGGAACGACGCGTTCCTGCTGGCCCAGGAGTTTCTCGACATCCCGCGGGGCACCATCCGCGCCACCGTGCTCATCGAGACCTACCCGGCGGCGTTCGAGATGGAGGAGATCCTCTACGAGCTGCGGGAGCACAGCTCGGGCCTGAACGCGGGCCGCTGGGACTTCATGTTCTCGGTGATCAAGTCGTTCCGGACGCGCGGGACGGAGTTCATGCTGCCGGACCGCAACGCCGTCACCATGACCGTGCCGTTCATGCGCGCCTACACCGAGCTGCTGGTCAAGACGTGCCACACCAGGGGCGCGCACGCGATCGGGGGCATGGCGGCATTCATCCCGAGCCGCGACGAGGAGGTCAACGCTGCGGCGTTCGCGAAGGTCCGCGACGACAAGACCCGCGAGGCGAACGACGGGTTCGACGGGTCGTGGGTGGCGCACCCCGGGATGGTCGAGCTGTGCACGGAGGTGTTCACCTCGGTGCTGGGCGACAAGCCCAACCAGATCGACCGCACCCGCGAGGAGGTGCGGGTCACCGCGGCGCAGCTCCTCGACGTCGCGGCCACGCCAGGCGACGTCACCGAGGCGGGCCTGCGGAACAACGTCTCGGTGGGCATCCAGTATCTCAAGGCGTGGCTCGGCGGGCTCGGCGCCGTCGCGATCTTCAACCTCATGGAGGACGCCGCGACCGCCGAGATCTCCCGGTCGCAGGTGTGGCAGTGGCTGCACAACGACGTCACGCTCGCCGACACCGGCCACCGGGTCACGCGCGAGCTGGTCGACCGGATCGTCGAGGAGGAGATCGCCAAGCTGCCGGGTGACGCGGCAGACTACGCAGAGGCGAGGCAGACGTTCCTCGAGGTGGCGGTGGCGGACGACTACGCGGACTTCCTCACCCTGCCGGCGTACGAACGCATGGCCTGACCAGCACTCGACAGGACCGGCCGCAACGAGGAGGTTGCCATGCCCGTGAGCACGCGGAGCGCGTCGGACGCGCCGTCGGACGGCGTGCTGCCGGACGCCGGGGCGCCGTTGGCGGCCGTGACCGCCGAGCTCGTCGCGGAGCTCGGGGGTGACCGGGTGATCACCGACCGCCAGCGCCGTCGTACCTACGAGTGCGACGGGCTGGCGGCCTACCGCGTGATCCCGGGTGTGGTGGTGCTGGCGCAGGACGCGGGCGACGTCGCCGCGACCGTGCGCGCCTGCGCGCGGCACGGAGTGCCGTTCGTCGCGCGCGGGTCGGGCACCGGCCTGTCGGGCGGCGCGCTGCCGCACGCCGAAGGTGTGCTCGTGGTCATGTCGCAGATGCGCGCCATCCGGGAGGCGGACGTCGCCAACCAGCGCGCCGTCGTCGACCCGGGGGTGATCAACCTGCAGCTCACCGCCGCGACCAGCCCCCACGGGTACTACTTCGCGCCGGACCCCTCCAGCCAGTCGGTGTGCTCGATCGGCGGGAACGTGGCCGAGAACTCCGGCGGCGCGCACTGCCTCAAGTACGGCTTCACCACCAACCACGTCACGGGCCTCGACCTGGTGACGCCGGGCGGTGAGCAGGTCGAGATCGGCGGCAAGGCGCCGGACGCGCCCGGGTACGACCTGCTCGGCACGCTCGTGGGCAGCGAGGGCACGCTCGGCGTCGTCACCGCGGCCACCGTGCGCCTGACCCGGCTGCCGCAGGAGGTGCGCACGCTCCTGGCCGCCTTCCGGTCCATGGACGACGCCGGCGCCGCCACCTCGGCGATCATCGCGGCAGGGGTGATCCCCGCGGCGATCGAGATGATGGACGCGCTGTCGATCGAGGCGGCGGAGGCCGCCGTGCACTGCGACTACCCGGCCGGCGCGGGCGCGGTGCTCGTGGTCGAGCTGGACGGCCCGGCGCCGGACGTCGCCGGGGAGTTCGACGACGTCGTGCGGCTGTGCGAGCAGGCGGGCGCGTTCGAGGTGCGGGTGGCGGCCGACGACGACGAGCGGGCGCTGATCTGGAAGGGCCGCAAGTCGGCGTTCGCGGCGGTGGGCCGGATCAGCCCGGACTACATCGTGCAGGACGGCGTGATCCCGCGGACGGCGCTGCCCCTCGTGCTGCGGCGGATCGCCGAGCTCGGCGACAGCGCGGGCGTGCGGGTGGCGAACGTGTTCCACGCCGGCGACGGCAACCTGCACCCGCTCGTGCTGTTCGACGGGTCGGTCGAGGGTGCCGTGGACCGCGCGGAGGAGGTGGCGGGCGGGATCCTGGACCTGTGCCTGGAGCACGGCGGGTCCATCACGGGTGAGCACGGCGTGGGCGCCGACAAGGCCAAGCACATGCCGCGCATGTTCACGCCCGACGACCTGGACACCATGCAGGCCGTGCGCTGCGCCTTCGACCCAGAGGGCATCGCCAACCCGGGCAAGGTGTTCCCGACGCCCCGGCTGTGCGGGGAGCGGCCGGGGCGGCACAAGGGCGCGCACCCGCTGGCGGAGTCCGGCGTGGCGGAGATCTTCTGATGGCGGACCTGCAACGGCTCGCGGACGCGCTGAAGCAGGACGGCGGCGAGGTCAGGGAGGCGGGACCAGGGGACGCCGTCGACGGGGTGCCGGCGACGGCCGTCGCGCGGCCGGCCTCCGCGGACGGCGTGGCCGCCGTGCTGCGCGAGGCCACCGCCCAGGAGCTCGTGACCGTGGCCCGCGGGGGCGGCACGGCCCTGGACTGGGGCGCGCCGCCCGAGCGCGTGGACCTGGTCCTGGACACCACCGGGCTGGACCGGCTCGTGGAGCACGGCGCGGGCGACCTGGTGGTCGTGGCGGAGGCCGGGCTGCCCGTGGCCGACCTGCTGGGCGCGGTGCGGGGCGCCGCGCAGGAGCTGGTCGTGGACCTGCCGCCCGACCGGCTCGGGGCCGGGTCGACCGTGGGCGGCGCGCTGTCGACGGGATCGTCCGGGCCGCGGCGGCTGCAGCGCGGCGGGATCCGCGACCTCGTGCTCGGCGCGACCGTGGTGCTCGCCGACGGCACCGTGGCCTCCTCGGGCGGCAAGGTGGTCAAGAACGTGGCCGGTTACGACCTGGCCAAGCTGCTGACCGGTGCCTACGGCACGCTCGGCGTGGTGGTGCGGGCCGCGTTCCGGCTGCACCCGGTACGGCCGGACCGCGCGTTCGTCGTCGCCACCGGCCCGCTGGCCGACGTCGCGGCGCGCGCCCGGGACGTCGTCGGCTCGCAGCTCGCGCCCGCCGCCGTCGAGCTCGACCGGCCGCCGGGCAGCGACGTCGCCGAGGTGGCGGTGCTGCTGGAGGGCTCGGCGGGCGCCGTCGGGCAGCGGGCGGCCGCGGCGGCCGAGCTGGTGGGCGGGCGGGTGCAGGCCGAGGCACCCGCCTGGTGGGCGGCGCTGCCGAGCGTCGGACTGCCGCCGGCTGGGGCCTCGGCGGGCGCGGTGCGCGGACGGGGTCCAGCCGGCGCGGGCAGTGCTGATGACGCGGCAGACAGAGCCGGCGGAGTCGGCACGTCGTCGGCCGGGACGCTTGCCAAGGCGACGGCGACGCTCACCGGCGTCGCCGGACTGCTGGCGGGGGCGCGGGATGCCGAGCAGCGGTACGGCGTCGGCGTGGCGCTGCGGGGGACCGCCGCCGGGGTGCTGCACGCCGTGGTGACGGGGCCGCCCGAGGCGACCGCGGCCGCCGTCGGACACCTGCGGCGTGTTGCGCCCAGCCCGCGGGACGGGACCGTGACCGTGCTGCGCGCCTCGCGCGAGGTGCGTGCGGCCCTGGACGCGTGGGGGCCCGTGGGCGGGCTCGACCTGATGCGCGCGATCAAGCGGCAGCTCGATCCCGGGCGCAATCTTGCGCCGGGCCGATTCGTGGGAGGCATCTGATGACGGAGGCGAAGCCGGACCTGCTGGGCTCGTTCGACGGCGCGGGGGCCTTCGACGGGCATCACCCGCCCGCCCGCGAGCTGGTGGACGACTGCGTGCACTGCGGGTTCTGCCTGCCGGCGTGTCCGACGTACTCGCTGTGGGGCGAGGAGATGGACTCCCCGCGGGGCCGGATCTACCTCATGAAGGAGGGGCTCGAGGGTGAGCCCATGTCGCCGTCGCTGGTGCAGCACGTGGACGCGTGCCTCGGGTGCATGGCGTGCGTGACGGCGTGCCCGTCGGGCGTGCAGTACGACAAGCTCGTGGAGGCGACGCGGCAGCAGGTCGAGCGGCGCGGCGCCCAGCACCGGACGCGCGGGCAGCGGCTGCTGCGGTCGGCGATCTTCGCGCTGTTCCCGCGGCCCGAGCGGCTGCGGCTGGTGCGGCCGCTGCTCGCGTTCTACCAGCGCACGGGGCTGTCGAGGCTGGTGCGGCCGGTGCTGGCCCGGCTCTCGCCGACGCTGGCGACGATGGAGGCCATCGCGCCGCCGGTGGCCGCCCGGGAGCCCGTGCCGGCGCTCGTGCCCGCCGTCGGGGAGAAGCGGATGACCGTCGGGATGCTGCTCGGCTGCGTGCAGCGGGAGTTCTACCCGGGGGTCAACGCCGCGACGGCGCGGGTGCTGGCGGCGGAGGGCTGCGAGGTCGTGGTGCCGCCCGACCAGGGGTGCTGCGGTGCGCTCTCCGTCCACGCGGGGCGCGAGGCCGAGGGGCTGGACTACGCGCGGGCGCTGATCGACGCGTTCTCCGACGCCGGGGTGGAGCGGATCGCGGCCAACTCCGCGGGGTGCGGGTCCACGATGAAGGACTACGCCGACCTGCTGGCCGACGACCCGGAGTACGCGGAGCGGGCCGCCTCCTTTGCGGCCCGGACGCGGGACATCGCGGAGGTGCTGGCGGAGCTGGAGCCCGTCGCGCCGCGGCATCCGCTGCCGCTGACGGTCGCCTATCACGACGCCTGCCACCTGCGGCACGCGCAGGGGGTGCGGGTGCAGCCGCGCGCGGTGCTCGCGACGATCCCGGGGCTCGTGGTCAGGGAGATCGCCGAGGGCGACCTGTGCTGCGGGTCGGCCGGCATCTACAACCTCACCAACCCCGAGCCCGCGCGGGAGCTGGGGGACCGGAAGGCCGCGAACGTCGCGGCGACCGGGGCGGAGCTGCTGGTCACGTCCAACCCGGGGTGCCTGCTGCAGATCACGGACGCGCTGGAGCGGCAGGGGCGGCGGATGCCGACGGCGCACATGGTGCTCGTGCTGGACGCGTCGCTGCGGGGGGTGGGGGTGGGGGAGCTGTTGGGGTAGTGGGGTTGGTTCTCTTGGGTTGAGGCTTGCTGGGGTGGGGCTGGGCCGGCGGGTCGCGAGCTCGGTCCCTTGCTGGCGGCAGATCGCTGAGTTCGGTCGGTTGGGTTGAGATCGGTCCATCGATGGACCGATCTCGAGGCAAGCGACCGAACTCGTCGCTCGTTGTGTGCAAGGGACCGAACTCGTTGGCGCCGCGTCGCGGGCGGCGGTGGTGGTGGATGCGCACGTCACAGGTCCTCGATCCCTGGGGATGGCTGCTCGCGTGGGAGAATGTGCGGGCATCTGTCATCGAAGGGAACACCGTGAACGAAACGCCCCGTGACCAGGGGAACGACCGCGAGGGCGACCGCAGCGGCGAGCGCAAGGGCGGCAGCCGCGGCGAGGGCCGCGGGCCGCGTCGCGACGACCGAGGCGGCGAGCGCGGTGGTGACCGGGGTCGTCGGTACGACGGCGCCCGTAGCGGTGGACCGCGGCGCGAGGACGACCGGCCGCGTCGGTTCTCCGACGACCGGGGTGGCGATCGCTCACGTCGGTACGACGACCGGGCCCGCGGGTCGTACGGGGAGCGGGACGACCGGGGCGGCCGCGACGACTGGGGGCGCCGGGACGACCGGGGTGCGCGCGGTGGTCGGCCGTACGAGGGCGATCGCTCGCGTCGGCCGTACGAGGAGCGGGGCGTTCGCCCCGGGCGTCGTGACGACGACGGTCCCCGCCGTTCGTTCGGTGACCGTGATGATCGGGCCGGCCGCTCTTTTGGCGACCGTGACGATCAGGCGCGCCGTTCGTTCGATGACCGGGGCGACCGTCCGCGTCGCTCCTTCGGCGACCGTGACGACCGTCCGCGGCGCAGCTTCGACGACCGCGGTGGGAACCGCCCGGCCCGCAGTGATGACGACCGGCCCCGCCGGTCCTACGACGATCGCGGTGGGGACCGGCAGCGCCGGGACGACCGGGTGGGTGACCGGCCGTTCCGCCGCCGTGATGACGACCGGCGTCGCTCGTTCGGTGACCGCGACGACCGGCCCCGCCGCTCGTTCGGTGACCGCGACGACCGTTCGCACCGTGACTTCGATGACCGGGGTGGGAACCGTCCCGCGCGGCGCGATGACGACCGGCCTCGCCGTTCGTTCGGCGACCGGGATGACCGGCCCCGCCGTTCGTTCGACGACCGTGGCGCCGACCGTCCCCGTCGAGACGGCCGTGGCAGCGACCGTCCTCGGCGCAACGACGGCGACAGGCCGTTCCGGCGTGACGGCGACCGGCCCCGCCGTCCGTACGGTGACCGTGACGACCGGTCGCGCCGGGAGGATCAGCCGCGCCAGTACGACCGGCCGCGCCACGATGACGGTGCTCGCCGGGACGACGGTCCGCGCCGGGACGAGCGCGGCGGAGATCGTCCCCGCCGTTCGTTCGGGGACCGGGGTGACCGGTCCCGCCGTCCGCTCGGTGGCCGGGATGACCGGCCGCGTCAGGACAGGCACGAGGAGCATGAGGACCGCGCCCCCCGGAGCCCGGACCCGGAGATCGCCGAGGGTGTCACGTTCAGCCAGCTCGACCGCGATGCGCGGTCGCGCCTGCGGGGGCTGAGCAAGGAGCACGCCGAGTACGTCGGGCTGCACCTGGTGATGGCGGGCCGGCTGCTCGACGTCGACCCGGAGCGCGCCTACGAGCACGCCCAGGCGGCGGTGCGCGGTGCCGGCCGCATCGACATCGTGCGCGAGGCCGCCGGCCTGGCCGCGTACCACACCAACCGCTTCGCGGAGGCGCTGCGGGAACTGCGCACCGTCCGCCGGCTGAACGGCTCGTCGGAGCACCTGCCGATCATGGCCGACGCCGAGCGCGGCCTCGGCCGTCCCGAGCGCGCCCTGGCGCTCGCGGCGTCGGAGGAGGCGGCGACGCTCGACGCGACCGGGCGGATCGAGCTCGCCATCGTGGCGAGCGGCGCCCGCTCGGACCTGGGGGAGCACGACGCCGCCCTGGCCGTGCTCGACAAGATCGCCGCCGAGGACGCCAAGGGTGACCTCGGGCTCCGGGTGGTGCAGGCGCGCGCCGTGGCGCTCGAGGCCGCCGGCCGGGCCGACGAGGCCGCCGCCCTCCTGGCGACGGTTGACAGCGAGGCGCTCGAGCGCGCCATCGGCGGAGGCGTTCCGGACGAGGACATCACGGTGTTCGACGTTGAGGAGGACGCCGCGCTGGCCGAGGCGGAGTACGCCGCCGACCATCCGGAGGAGTTCGCGGACGACGTGGAGTATGCGGACGACACCGAGGATGCCGACGACGAAACGGACGAGGCGGACGACGGCGATTCAGCGGACTCCGCCGACTCGCCGGACTCGTCCGACTCTGCGGACTCCGCCGATTCTGCTGACTCACCCGACGAGCCCGAGGCGGACGCCGTCGACGAGCCGAGCGCCCCGGACTCCGACGAGGTGACCGCGGAGGCCGGCCGGTCCGACGTCGGGCAGGAGAAGGCGTGACGGCGAGCGCCGGCCTGCTGGCGAGCGACGTCCCGCTCGCCGCGGCCCACGATCTCGCGCTCGTCGACCTGGACGGCGTGGCGTACAAGGGGCACCTGCCGATCGAGCATGCGTCGGCGAGCCTGGCCGCGGCGCGGTCGGGCGGGATGCGGCTGCTGTTCGTGACCAACAACGCGTCGCGCGAGCCGGAGGAGGTCGCTGCCCAGCTCACGGGCCTGGACATCCCGACGGACGCGGACGAGGTGATGACCGCCGCACAGGCGTGCGCCGCGCTGCTCACGACCCGGCTGGACCCGGGCGCGAAGGTGCTCGTGGTAGGCGGCAAGGGCCTGGTGACGGCGGTGCGGTCGGCAGGCTTCACGGTGGTGGAGTCGGCGGACGACGAGCCGGACGCCGTCGCCCAGGGTTACGCGCCCGAGCTGGGCTGGGCGCAGCTCGCGGAGGCCGCGTACGCCGTCGGCCGGGGGGCGTGGCACGTGGCGAGCAACCTGGACCTGTCGCTCCCGACGGCGCGCGGGTTCGCGCCGGGGAACGGCGCGCTGGTGGGCGCCGTCGTGTCGGCGACGGGGGTTGTGCCCGACAGCGCGGGCAAGCCCTCGCCCACGATGTACCGGCTCGCGGTCGAGCGAGCCCGGGCGAGCCGGCCGCTGGTGATCGGGGACCGGCTCGACACGGACCTCGCCGGCGCGCGCGGCGGCGGGTACCCGGGCCTGCACGTGCTGACGGGCGTCTCGACGGCGCGCGACGTCGTGCTCGCCGTGCCGGGGGAGCGCCCGTCGTTCCTCGGCGCGGACCTGCGTGCCCTGCTGGAGCCGCACGCGGCGCCGGTGCTCGCGGACGGCTGGTACGTGTGCGGCGGCGCGGCGGCCCAGGTGGCCGACGGCGAGCTGCGGCTCGACGGCGCGGGGATCGACCTGGTCCGCGCGGCGTGCGCTGCCGCCTGGGCCGCGGTGGACGCGGGGGAGACCCTGGATCCGGCCGCGGTGCCGGAGCTCTCTGTCTGATCTCTCGGCGCTCTGCGTGCTGGGAGCCGGACGGCCGGGGCTGGGCGCCCCGTGTGCCCGGAGCCGGACTGCCAGGGCCGGGCAGCATGCACGCCGCGGGCACGTGTTGCTCCGTGTGGACGTTGTTCACGCGGAGCAACCAACGTGGTGGACGTGGATGTCTTCCGGCAGCCGCGGCTTTCCGGCGCCGGGCGGGCCCGGGGCGTCGAGATTCCGAGCACGGCCCGCACCGGCACCGCCCGGTGCGCAGGGACCACGCCGGTTCTCCGGGGTTCTGTCGGTGGCGGCGGGTACCGTGTGTGGCAGCGGGCCGGCGGCCCGCGAACCGTGGGCGGTGGGTAGCAGACGAGCACGACGAGCACAGTGGAGCGTTGACGCACGATGGACGAGTTCTACGAGACCGAGGAGACCACGGGACTCCCGGCAGACCCGGAGGCGGGTGTCCGGCGCGCGCTCGATGCGCTCGACGGGCTCGACGACCTGCCGCCCGCCGAGCACGTCGCCCGGTTCGAGGCGGTCCACGACGCTCTGCGGGCGCACCTGAGCGGTGACGCCTGACGGTGGTGACCATGACAGCGAGCACGCGCGTGGACGCGGAGCTGGTCCGCCGCGGGCTGGCCCGTTCGCGGCGGCATGCCGCCGAGCTCGTCGCGTCCGGCCGGGTCACGGTGGCCGGGCGGGCGGTGGCCAAGCCGTCGTCGGCGGTGTCGGACGGCGCGGAGGTGTCGGTGGCTCCCGGCCACGACCCGGAGCACGAGTTCGCGTCGCGTGCCGCCCTGAAGCTGGCCGGCGCCCTGGACGCGCTGTCCCGCGTGCCGGGCGGGCCGGCGGTCGAGGGTGCGTTCTGCGCGGATCTGGGCGCGTCGACGGGCGGGTTCACGGACGTGCTGCTGCGCAGGGGCGCCGCCCACGTGGTCGCCGTCGACGTGGGGCACGACCAGCTCGTCCCCGCGCTGCGCGCCGACGACCGGGTGACCGTCGTCGAGGGCTTCAACGTCCGCGACCTGACCCCGCGTGACCTCCCGCGGTCCCCTGACCTCGTGGTCGCCGACCTCTCGTTCATCTCCCTGACCGTGGTGCTGCCCGCCGTCGCGGGCGTGCTGCGTGCGGGGGCGCAGGCGCTGCTCCTGGTCAAGCCGCAGTTCGAGGTCGGGCGCGAGCGCCTGGGCAGCGGCGGCGTCGTGCGCGATCCCGCGCTGCACGCCGAGGCGGTCACGACGGTCGCGCGCGCGGCCGAACGCCTGGGCCTGCGGGTGCTGGCGGTGGTGCCGAGCCCACTGCCGGGGCCGAGCGGGAACCGGGAGTTCTTCGTCTGGCTCGTGCCGGACGGCGATTCCCCGCCGGCCGGGGCGGCCGTCGACTGGACCCGTGACGAACGCGGCGACCGGATTCGTGACGGACGCGGCGACCGGATTCGTGACGGACGCGGCGACCGGATCCGTGACGAACGTCGTGACCGGACCGGCGACGAACGCGGCGACCGGACCGGCGACGAACGCCGCGACCAGGTCCATGACGCCGCGCTGGCCCACGCCGTCGCCACCGCGGTGGCCTGGGACCCGGCCCAGGGCGAGGCCGCCGCCCGGCCCGGCCACCCGCCCGAGCCGCCGGCCGTCGTCGTACGTGGACGGCAGGACGGCGAGCCTGGGGAGCTGGAACCATGACCCGCCGCGTGCTCATCGTGACCCACGGCGGACGCCCCCAGGCGGTCGCGGCGCTCGCCGAGGCGCTGCGCGAGCTGAAGACCGCGGGCTTCGAGTACACGCTGCACGACGACGCGCTGGCCGAGGAGTTCGGCGACCACATGGCGGCCAAGCGCGTCGCGGAGGGCGTGCACAACGCCGAGGCCGTCATGGTGCTCGGCGGCGACGGCACCATCCTGCGCGCCGCGGAGCTGACCCGCGGTACCGACGTGCCCCTGCTCGGCGTGAACCTGGGGCACGTGGGCTTCCTCGCGGAGTCGGAGCGGGAGGACCTGCGGGCCGCCGTGCGTCGGCTCGCGGCCCGCGACTACGACGTCGAGGAGCGTGCGACGGTCGACGTGGCCGTGCACCTGCCCGGCACCGCCGAGCCGGTGGTGGGCTGGGCGCTCAACGAGGCCACCGTCGAGAAGGCCACGCGCGACCGCATGCTGGAGGTGGCGATCGGCGTGGACGGCCGCCCGCTGCTGTCGTTCGGCTGCGACGGCGTGGTGATGTCGACGGCCACCGGATCGACGGCGCACGCCTTCTCGGGCGGCGGCCCGGTGATCTGGCCCGACGTCGACGCCGTGCTGATGGTGCCGCTGTCGGCGCACGCGCTGTTCGCCCGGCCGCTGGTGATCGGCCCGCGCTCGCGGTACACGGTCGACGTGCTGCCGCAGTCGACGGTCGAGGGCGTGCTGACCTGCGACGGGCGGCGGGAGATCCGGCTGCCCCGCGGCTCTCGCGTCGTCGTGCGGCAGGGCGGTACCGTGCGGCTCGCGCGCCTGTCGAACGCGCCGTTCGCGGACCGCCTCGTCTCGAAGTTCAACCTTCCGGTGTCGGGCTGGCGGGACCGTGTCGGGACGGGATATCCGGCCGGGCAGGATGTACCTTCTGACCCAGTGTCGGAACCGGCCCGCCACGGGCCGGAGGCCGCGGTCGAGAACACGGCCGAGACCACACCAGAGAATTGAGGAGTCAGGTGCTCGAGGAGATTGCTATCGAGAACCTGGGCGTCATCCGCTCGGCCCGGGTGCCCCTGTCCGACGGCCTGACCGTCATCACGGGCGAGACCGGCGCGGGCAAGACGATGGTGCTCACGGGCCTCAACCTGCTCATGGGCGCCAAGGCGGACCCGCAGTCGGTGCGCCCGGGGGCGGCGTCGGCGGCGGTGGAGGGCCGGGTGCGCGTCTCGGGCCGGGACGCCGTGCTGGGCCGGGTCTCCGACGCGGGCGGCGAGGTGGAGGACGACGGCACCGTCGTGATCCTGCGCACCATCGCCGACGGCCGCTCGCGCGCCCACCTGGGCGGCCGGGCCGTGCCGCAGGGTGTGCTCGCGGAGATCGCCGAGGAGCTCTTCACTGTGCACGGCCAGGCCGACCAGCTCCGGCTGCGCACGGCGGCCAAGCAGCGCGACGCCCTCGACACGTTCGTGGGTCCAGCCCACCAGCGGGTGCTGGGCGTCTACCGCGCGGCCTGGGCCGAGCGCGGCGGGCTGCTGACCGAGATCGCAGACCTGGAGGCGCGCGGCGCCGAGCGGGCGCGCGAGGTGGAGCTGCTGCGCATCGGCCTGGAGGAGATCGAGCGGGTGGACCCGCAGTTGGGCGAGGACGTCGAGCTGGCGGCCCTGATCGAGCGGCTGTCGAACGCCGAGGCCCTGCGCGCTGCGGCCACCGAGGCGCACGAGGCGGTGGCCGGCGAGGACGCCGACGGCGCGCGCGAGAACGCGGTGGCCCTGGTGGAGCGGGCGCGTCGCGCCCTGGACTCCGCCGCCAACTCCGATCCCGCGCTCGGCGCGCTCGCCACGCGGTTCGCCGAGGTGGGCTACCTGCTGTCCGACGTCGCGACCGACGTCGCCGCCTACGTGGACGACCTGCAGGCGGACCCGGCGGGGCTGGAGACCGCGCACAACCGCATGGCGGAGCTCAACGCCCTGACCCGCTCCTACGGCGAGACCATCGACGACGTGCTGCAGTGGGCCAGCGACGCCGGCCTGCGCCTGCTCGACCTGGACGACGGCGGCGAGCGCCTCACCTCGATGCGCGAACGCGTGGCGGAGCTCGACGGCGAGCTGGAGCGGCTGGCGGACATGCTCACTGCCGAGCGCACCCGCGGCGCGTCCGAGCTGGCCGAGGCGGTGACCAACGAGCTGCACGGCCTTGCGATGGGCGGCGCCCACCTCGTGGTCACCGTCGAGCAGCTCGACGAGCCGGGGCCGTTCGGCGCCGACCAGGTCACGTTCCTGCTGGTGCCGCACCCGGGTGCGCCCGAGCGGCCGCTCGGCAAGGGTGCGTCCGGCGGTGAGCTCTCGCGCGTGATGCTCGCGCTCGAGGTCGCCCTGGCCACCGCGGGCGGTGCGGCGGCCGCGCGCGCGGCGGACACCCCGCGCAGCACGTTCGTCTTCGACGAGGTCGACGCGGGCGTGGGCGGCCGGGCCGCCGTCGAGGTGGGCCGCAGGCTCGCGCAGCTCGGCCGCAGCACGCAGGTCGTGGTGGTGACGCACCTGGCCCAGGTGGCCGCGTTCGCGGACACGCACCTGGTGGTCACCAAGAGCTCGGACGGCGAGGCCGGTTCGGGCGACGGCGGCGACGGGATGATCACGGTGACGGGCGTGCGCGAGGTCACCGCGGACGCCCGGGTCCGCGAGCTGGCGCGCATGCTGTCGGGCCAGGACGACTCGGAGACGGCCCGTATCCACGCCCTGGAGCTCCTGGAGTCCTCGGTCGTGGGACGATAGGCCGGATGAAGCTGATCTCCCGACCCGAGAAACGCGCCGAGAAGGGCGCGGCGACCAGTGCCGCCGACCACGACCTGGCCCTCGTGCAGACCGTGGTGCACGGCCCCGCCCAGATCGGGACGCGCACCAAGGAGCTCACGTCCGTGCTCAACCCCGGCGACGTCGCCGTGATCGACCACGTGGACATCGACCGCGTCGCCGCCGACGCCCTGGTCTCGGCCGCGCCCGTCGCGGTGCTGAACGCCGCCCGGTCCACGTCGGGCCGGTACCCCAACACGGGGCCGAGCATCCTGGTCGACGCGGGGATCGTCCTGGTGGACGACCTGGGGCCCGCCGTCATGGCGATCGACGAGCACGCCGACGTCGAGATCGTGGGCGGCGAGGTCGTCGTCGACGGCGCCGTCGTGGCCAAGGGCACGCTCCAGACGCCGCAGACCGTGGCCAGGAGCATGGTCGCGGCCCGAGAGGGGCTGTCGGCGGAGATCGAGCGGTTCGCCGAGAACACCATGACGTACCTGCGGCGCGAGCGGGACCTCCTGCTCGACGGCGTGGGCGTGCCGGACATCCGGACGCCGATCGCGGGCCGCCACGTGCTGATCGTCGTGCGCGGCTACCACTACCGCGAGGACCTGGCGCTGCTGCGGTCCTACATCCGGGAGAACTCGCCCGTGCTGATCGGCGTGGACGGCGGCGCCGACGCGATCATCGACGCGGGCTGGCAGCCGGACATGATCGTCGGCGACATGGACTCCGTGTCCGACCACGCGCTGGCCTGCGGCGCCGAGATCGTGGTGCACGCCTACCGCGACGGCAAGGCGCCGGGGCTGGAGCGCGTGAAGGCGCTCGGCGTCGACCCTGTCGTCTTCCCCGCCACCGGCACCAGCGAGGACATCACGATGCTGCTGGCCGACGACAAGGGCGCGGAGCTCATCGTCGCCGTCGGCACGCACGCCACGCTCGTGGAGTTCCTGGACAAGGGCCGCGCGGGCATGGCCTCGACGTTCCTCACGCGGCTGCGCGTCGGCGGCAAGCTCGTGGATGCCAAGGGCGTGTCCAGGCTGTACCGTACGCGGATCTCCAACACCCAGCTCACGGTGCTGTCGGGCGCGGGTGTCGCGGCGGTGCTGGCGGCGCTGGCCTCCACGTCGGCGGGCCAGACCTTCTTCGGGCTGCTCGGGGCACGCTTCGACGACGTCGTGTCCTGGATCGGCAACTTGTTCGGCGGCTGACCGGCGCGGACCACGCTCCGCGCACCGCATGCCGCCCCCATCAATGCCGGGCTCACCGCCCGGAACCTGCTTTAAGGACTTCTCCGTACCGTGATCGACTTCCGATACCACCTCGTCTCGCTCATCTCCGTGTTCCTCGCCCTCGCCGTCGGCATCATCCTCGGCGCGGGCCCCTTGCAGGGCGCGATCGGGGAGACACTGACCGAGCAGGTGGACGCGCTGCGCGCCGAGCGCAGCGACCTGCGCACCGAGCTGGACGCCACGCAGACCGCGCTGGACGGCGACGAACGCTACATCGCGGCGGTCGGCATGGAGCTGGTCCCCGGCTCGCTCCAGGGCAACCGCGTGGCCGTCGTCCAGCTCGGCGAGGTGGACGCGGACGTGACCGACGGCGTGCTGAACCAGCTCGACACCGCCGGCGCGACGATCGTGGCCGAGCCGGTGCTCACCGAGGCGTGGACCGACCCGGAGGAGGAGTCCTCGCGCGAGACCGTCGCCGAGGGGCTGCGCGCCAACCTCGGCGCCGCAGCGCCCGAGGCCGACGACCCGAACGGGGTGCTCGGCGCGGCCCTGGCCCTCGCGCTCACGGGGAACGACGGCGGCACCGACCGCAGCACGCAGGCCATGGACCTCGAGAACCAGCTCGAACGGTTCGGCTTCGTGGAGCCCGGCGAGGAGCAGACGCAGGCGGCGCAGGCGCTCGTGCTGCTGGTCGGCCCGGCCGAGCAGGCACAGGAGACGGTCGACGGCGCCACCGAGGAGCCGGCGGAGGAGCCGGCCACCGACGCGTGGGCCGTCGTCGCGCAGGCGGCGCAGCAGGTCTCCGGCGCCGCAGTGCTCGCCGGTCCGGCCGAGGAGCGCGGCGACGCCGTGCAGGTGGTCCGGGACGACGACGAGATCGCCGCGGAGGTCACCACGGTGAGCGGCATCGAACGGCTCACGGGCCGCATCAACGTGCCGCTCGCGGTGGCCGCGCGGCTGGCCGGCACGGTCGGGCAGTACGGCTTGGAGGACGACGCCACGGTGCTGCCGCCCGTCGGCTGAGGCCGGGACGCCTGACCGAGGCCCGGCCCTGAAGGCAGAGCTCGAACGCACGAACTCGAAACGCACGAACTCGAAGCACAGACCCGAAGAACCGACACAGACCGAGGGGTAGCAGCTCATGGGTGCAGGCAGGTTCATCGTCGCGGGCATCGTCGCCGGAGTCGCGACGGCGTTCGCCCGCCGCAAGCTCGACGAGGAGATCGCCCACGGCGCCCTCGGCGGCGCCAGCACATGGACGCGGACCAACCACCGCGGCGAGCCGATCAGCCTCCTGGAGGGTCCGGCGGTCGCCGCGGGCCTGGTGGCCGGTGCGGCGGTCGGCGGCGGCAGGGCGCCCGGCGCCACGGCGTTCGCCACCGCAGCGGCGGGCGGCTTCGGCCTGGTCGACGACCTCGCCGAGGACACCTCCGTGCGCACCAAGGGCCTGGCCGGCCACCTCGGCGCGCTCAAGGAGGGCCGCCTGACGACGGGCGGCCTCAAGGTGCTCGGCATCTCCGGTGCCGCGCTCGTGGCCGCGGCGGCGGGCACCCCGCGCACCGGCAGCGCGTTCGGGCGCCTGGTCGACGTCGGCGTCAACGGCGCCCTCATCGCGGGCACCGCGAACCTGCTCAACCTGTTCGACCTGCGCCCCGGCCGGGCGCTCAAGGCCGGCGCCGCGGCCAGCCTCCCGTTCGCGCTCGGCAGTGCCGGCGCCACGGGCGCCGTTCTCGGTGCCGCCGCCGCTGCCGCGCCCGGCGACCTGGGGGAGAAGGACATGCTGGGCGACGGCGGCGCCAACGCGCTGGGCGCGCTCGTGGGCAGCCAGATCGCGTTCGGCGCGCCGCGTGCGGTGCGGCTCGCGGCCCTCGCCGGGGTCGTCGGGCTGACGCTGGCCTCCGAGAAGGTCAGCTTCTCCAAGGTGATCGCCGAGAACGAGTGGCTCAACAGGATCGACATGCTCGGCCGGCGGCCGGCCGAGTCCCCGGCGGCCGCGGCCGGCACGGATTCGGCCGGCACGGATTCGGCCGGCCCGGATTCGGCCGGCCCGGCCTCGACCGACGAAGGCCCGGCCACCCCCGGCCCGGCAGGCGGAGTGCGCTCGACCCCCGCCTCCGACCCCATGGCCTCCCCGGGCGCGTGAGCCGCTTCGGAAGCCTGGCGAGCGCCGCGCTGCTCGTCACCGTCGTCACGCTCGCCAGCCGGGTGGTCGGCTTCGGCCGCTGGCTCGCGCAGGGCGCCTGGCTCGGGTCGGACGGCGTCGGCACGGTCTTCAACTCCGCCAACCAGCTCCCCAACCTGCTGTTCGAGGTCGCGGCGGGCGGCGCGCTCGCGGGCGCCGTCGTGCCGCTGCTGGCCGGACCGCTGAGCCGGGCCGCCTTCACCGCCGACGGCACCACCGCCTCGAAGGAGCAGGCCTCCCGCATCGCGTCCGCCCTGCTGGGCTGGACGATGCTGGTCCTGGTGCCGCTGGCCGGCCTGACGGCCCTCCTCGCGCGCCCGATCATCGGCCTGACCGGGCTCGACGACCCGGCACAGGTCGACGTCGCCACGGCGTTCCTGCGGGTGTTCGCCGTCCAGGTGCCGCTGTACGGGCTCGCCGTCGTGCTGGGCGGCATCCTGCAGGCGCACAAGCGGTTCTTCTGGCCCGCGTTCGCGCCGCTGGTCTCCAGCCTCGTCGTCATCGTGGTCTACGGCGTCTTCGCCCTCCTGGCCGACGGCGACCAGCGGGACGTCGCGGCCCTGTCGGCCCAGGCGCTGCAGTGGCTGGCGTGGGGGACCACCGTCGGCGTCCTGTTCCTGGCGCTGCCGCTCGTGGTGCCCGTGTGGCGCACGGGCCTGCGGCTGCGGCCCACGCTCCGGTTCCCGTCCGGGGAGGGGCCCCGGGCCGCGCGCCTGGCGTTCGCGGGCGTCGGCGCGCTGGTGGCCCAGCAGCTCTCGGTGTTCCTCACGCTGCGCGCGGCCAACGCCGCCGGCGGGGACGGCACGCTCTCGGTCTACCTGTACGCCCAGCAGGTCTACCTGCTGCCCTACGCGGTGCTCGCGTTCCCGATCGCGACCAGCGCGTTCCCGCACTTCGCCGAGCACGCCTCGGCCGGCCGGCTGGGCGAGCTGCGCGCCCTGGTCGCCCGCACCACACGCACGCTGCTGCTCGTGACGGCGCTGGGCGTGGCAGCGCTGGTCGCGGCGGCCCCGTTCGTCGAGCGGGTCTTCGACCTCATCGTGCTGGGCGACGCCCCCGGCCTGGCCGCGGGGCTCATGGCGATGGCGCCGGGGCTCATCGGGTTCGCGCTGATCCTGCACCTGTCGCGCGCGCTGTACGCCGTCGACCACGGGCGGGCCGCCGTCATCGCGACCGCGAGCGGCTGGGGCGTGTCGGCGCTCGGTGCGGCGCTGGTGCCGCTGCTGTTCGCCGGGCAGGCGCAGGGGCCAGGCTGCGCCGCGACGTCCTGCGTGGACCTCACGCTGCGGACGAACGTCATGGCGGCCCTCGGCGCCGTGGGCACGGCCGGGATGGTCGTGGCAGGGCTCGGGCTGCTCCTGGCCGTGCGCAGGCACCTCGGCCCGCCCGCGCTCGGCGGCGTCTGGCGCGCGCTGCTCGTGCTCGTGGCGGCGGCCGCCGTCGGCGCCGCCGCCGGGCTGTGGGTGCCCTGGCGGCTCGGCCTCATCGAGACCTCGTTCCTCTCGTTCTCGGACCCGGCGTCGAACGAGGTGCCGTTCGACGGCGGCGCGTTCGCCGCCGACCTGGGCCTCGGGCTGGCCTTCGGCCTGCTGGCCGCGCTCGGCACGCTCGGGGTGGCGGTGCTGCTCGACCGCGACCTGCGCGCCGCCGTCGGGCCGCGGCTGGGCGCGCTGCGGAGGAAGTTCTCCAGGGACGGGTGACTTACCGAGCGAGTTGGCCGCAGCAGGGGCACACTCGATCGGAACCGATCGACAATCCCCACATGGCGAGCGCGTGTGCCGGGTGTTACACCACCGGCACGCTGTACCTCGGATAGGATGGAGTTCCGTGGTCGAACACCGAAGCAGTCTCCAGTCCCGTCAGCGGTCCGGCGCCACCACGCCGACCAAGCACATCTTCGTCACCGGTGGCGTGGCGTCCTCGCTCGGCAAGGGGCTGACGGCGTCGTCGCTCGGCCGCCTGCTTCGCTCGCGCGGCCTCAGTGTGACCATGCAGAAGCTGGATCCCTACCTCAACGTGGATCCCGGCACCATGAACCCGTTCCAGCACGGCGAGGTCTTCGTCACCGAGGACGGCGCGGAGACCGACCTGGACATCGGCCACTACGAGCGGTTCCTCGACGTCGAGCTGCCCGCCTCGTCCAACGTGACCACCGGCCAGGTGTACTCCCGGGTCATCGCGAAGGAGCGCCGCGGCGAGTACCTGGGCGACACCGTGCAGGTCATCCCGCACATCACCGACGAGATCAAGCTCCGGATGCGCGAGCAGGCCTCGGACGACGTCGACGTGATCATCACCGAGATCGGCGGCACCGTCGGCGACATCGAGTCGCAGCCGTTCCTGGAGTCCGCGCGCCAGGTGCGGCACGAGCTGGGCCGCGACAACGTGTTCTTCCTGCACGTCTCGCTCGTGCCGTACATCGGCCCGTCGGGTGAGCTGAAGACCAAGCCGACGCAGCACTCCGTGGCCGCGCTGCGCTCGATCGGCATCCAGCCGGACGCCATCGTGCTGCGCTCGGACCGCGTGGTGCCGGAGAGCATCAAGCGCAAGATCGCGCTCATGTGCGACGTCGACAACGAGGCAGTGATCAACTGCGCCGACGCGCCGTCGATCTACGACATCCCGCGCGTCATCCACACCGAGGGCCTCGACGCGTACGTGGTGCGCCGCCTCGGCATGCCCTTCCACGACGTCGACTGGGTGGGCTGGAGCCGGCTCCTGGAGCGTGTGCACGAGCCCGAGCACAACGTCGAGGTCGCGCTGGTCGGCAAGTACATCGACCTGCCCGACGCGTACCTCTCCGTGACCGAGGCGCTGCGCGCCGGCGGCTTCGCCAACGACGCGAAGGTGGCGATCCGCTGGGTCGCCGCCGACGACTGCAAGACGCCGGAGGGCGCGCGGGCGTCCCTCGAAGGCGTCGACGCGGTGCTGGTGCCCGGCGGCTTCGGCGTGCGCGGCATCGACGGCAAGGTCGGGGCGCTGCGCTGGTCGCGCGAGAACCTGGTGCCCACCCTCGGCATCTGCCTCGGCCTGCAGTCCATGGTCATCGAGTACGCGCGCAACGTGCTGGGCTGGGCGGACGCGTCGTCCACCGAGTTCCACCCGGCCAGCAGCCACCCCGTGGTGGCGACGATGGCCGAGCAGAAGGCCATCGTGGAGGGCGAGGGCGACCTGGGCGGCACGATGCGCCTCGGCGCGTACGAGGCGCTGCTCACCGCCGGCTCGGTGGTGGCCAAGGCGTACGGCAGCGAGAAGGTCTCCGAGCGGCACCGGCACCGGTACGAGGTGAACAACTCCTACCGCGGCGAGCTGGAGGAGGCCGGCCTGGTGATCTCCGGCACGTCGCCCGACTCGTCGCTCGTGGAGTTCGTCGAGCTGCCCGCCGAGACCCACCCGTACTTCGTGGCCACGCAGGCCCACCCCGAGTTCAAGTCGCGCCCCACCCGCGCGCACCCGCTGTTCGCCGGCCTGATCGCCGCGGCGCTCGAGAAGCAAGCGGGATGAGCACTGAGATCACGGACGTCATCGACCCCCGCCCCGCGCGGCGTCTGGACGTCCCGTTCCAGGGTTTCATCGTCGACATGGTCTCCGACGAGGTCGACCTCGGCGAGGCCGGCGGCATCGTCCGCCGCGAGTACGTCGACCACCCGGGCGCCGTGGTCGTGGTGGCGCTGACCGACGACGGCGACGTGCTGCTCCTGCGCCAGTACCGGCACCCGGTCGGCGCGTTCCTCTGGGAGGCGCCCGCCGGCCTGCTCGACCTCGACGGCGAGGACCCGCACGTCGCCGCGGCCCGCGAGCTCGCGGAGGAGGCGGACATGACCGCCGGCTCCTGGGCCGTGCTGCTCGACCTGCTGCCCACCCCGGGCGGCAGCAACGAGGCGGTGCGCGTCTACCTGGCCCGCGACCTCGCCCCGGTGCCCGACGGCGAGCGGCACACCCGTGAGGCCGAGGAGGCCGACATGGTCGTGGTGCCGGTGCCGCTGGAGGAGGCCGCGGCGCTGGCGCTCGCGGGCCGGCTGCACAACGCGGCGACGATCGCGGGTGTGCTCGCGGCGGCGATCGGCCGGGCGTCGGACTGGGAGACGTTGCGCCCGGTGGACTCCCCGTGGGAGTACCGCAGGAGCTGAGCGCGCTGGGTGTGGTGTGGGTCAGTTTGTGTTCGGCAAACTGTCAGGTGATCGGCACCTCGGACTACCGATCACCTGACGTTCTGCCGACCATCCGGATCGTGGGCCGGGCCACGCGCGGGGGCGAGTGTCAGTGAGGGCGCTAGCGTTTGGGGTTGGGGAGACATGTCGGATATGTCTTCAGGACGGGAGCGGCATGGCCGGGATCGGGGCGGAGACCCAGCAGGTGGGTTCGGCGGGTGGGCGCGCCGGTTCGCCGTCGGGCGCGCGACGACGGCGGATGCCTGCCTGGCTGGCGGGGGTGCTCGGGTTTCTCGTCGGTGTGGCGCTGACCGCCGGGGCGGTGGCCGGGGTGCTGTCGGCGCTGCGCGACGACTTCCGTGACGCCTTCTGGCGGGTGTTCCTGGAGGGCCTGAACCCGTTCACCACGAGCGAGGTCGACCGGTCCGAGACGCCCGTGCTGGTCAGCATGCGGGACCTGGCGCGGTTCGTGGCCGGCGAGGCGCAGTACGAGGTGCTGGTCGACCTGGAGCGGGACGTCGAGTACGTGCCGGGCTGGCTGGCGGGGGAGCGCACGGTGCTCGTCGTGAACGGCTCGGTCGAGGCCTACGTGGACTTCACCGGCCTGGACGGGGACGCTGTCGAGATCTCGGCGGACGGCACGACGGTCGCGGTGACGCTGCCCGAGCCCGAGCTCGCCGAGCCGCGCATCGACCTCGACGCCAGCCGCGCGCTGACGGAGGACCGCGGCCTGGTGGACCGGGTCGGCGACTTCTTCGACACCGACACCGACTCCCGCCAGGAGGCGCTGGCCGTGGCCCAGGAGCAGATCTCGGACGCAGCGGCGGACTCGGACCTGGCCGAACGGGCCCGCGCGAACACGGTGAAGACCCTTGAGGCGATGTTGTCGCCGTTGGGGTACGACCAGGTGGTGGTCGAGTTCCGGTAAGCCCGGAAGTCCGCGGATCGCGGGTGTCATAACGACGTCATCGGGCTGCGCTATCCTCCCCGCGTGACCAGCGAACCCGACATGCTTCCCAATGTTTCGTCCCTCCCGGCGTGGCTCGTCCCGTCCGTCTACCTGAACTGGTCCGAGGACTGGCTGGGCGAGGCGGTAGCGATCGCGAGCCGGAGCCACGAGCACCGTCTGCCCGGCGGCGCCGACGGCCCGCAGCGCGGCGACGTCGTCGTCACCGTCGTGGGCTCAGAGCCCGGCATCGTCGCCGCGGTCGAGCTCATGGGCACCACCCAGGGCGAGGACTGGGTCAGCGACGAGGTGTTCGGCCCGGACAAGCCAGTGGTCTGGGACGACCTCTTCAACGGCGCCGCCGCCTACGCGCGGTCGTCCGGCTGGCTGCCCCAGGAGCACGCGCGCCTGGTGCTCGACGGCATCGCCCACCAGTACAAGCACGGCGCCACCGGCACGCTCGACGCCGGCCACTGCGAGACCGACGAGCTGTCGCCCAACCTGCATGTGCTGCGCCTGCTGGGGCACAAGCAGGTCTCGGGCGCCGACCTGCGCCGCGAGGAGCGCTGCGCCTCGTGCGAGCGGTTCGTCGACGTCATGCAGCTGCGGCCGCACGACGACGGCGCGCACACCGGCCAGACCGGCGAGCGCCCCATCACGGAGCTCATCCAGCAGACCTTCCTGGTGTGCGGCCCGTGCCACGCACTGCTGCACGGGCACTCGGTGCTGTCGCAGCGCGCGCAGATGCGCCCGGCGTGCCCCTCGTGCGGTCAGCGGGGCGCCACCAAGCGCATCGTGTGGGGCCAGGCGGCGGACACCATGAAGTTCGAGCCGGACGTCGTGTACGGCGGCTTCGACACCCCGGTCCCGACGCCGGACTGGTACTGCCCCGAGTGCTACGCGAACTTCTCGTCGGGTGCCGTGGCGCAGCGTGCGCTGGGCGACCTGCCGGAGCCCGTGCCCGTGGGCGCAGGCGCCGTGACGCCGGCGAACGGCGAGGACCTCTGGACGCCTGAGGTCTGAGGCCTCGTCGGCGCTTCGCCGCGTCGGCGTCGGCACTTTGGCGCGACGGCGTCGGCACTTTGGCCTTGACGTCGGCAGTTGGCATCGAGATCGGTCCAGCACTGGACCGATCTCGATGCCAACTGCCGACCTCACGGGCCGCGCCGATCCCAGGTGCGCCGACGCCGCGTGCCGCGCCGACCCCAGGGTGAGAGTGCCGGTGTCGGCGCGTCGCGCCCACCGCACGTGCGTCGCGCTCAGCGGACGCGCGTCGTCAGCACCACCCGCGTCGTACCCGCGATCAGCAGGGCCGCGCCGATCATGTGCAGCCCCACCAGCAGCTCCGGCAGGTCGGTGAAGTACTGCACGTACCCGATGGCGCCCTGCGCCAGCGTGATGCCGAGCAGGATCAGTGCGGCCCGTCGCGCCTGGCCCGGCCCGCCGCGCACCACGAAGAGGTACGCGACCAGGGCAGCCACGAACACCCACACCGCTGCGGCGTGCCACTTGGTCAGCAGCGCCGGGTCGATGGCGAACCGGTAGCCCACCTCGGCGTCGCCGCTGTGCGGGCCGGCGCCCGTGGTGAGCACGCCGAGCACCACCACCACGGCGGTCAGCGCGGCCAGGGTCCAGGCCAGGCTCCGCGCCCGCGGCCCGACGACGGGGGTGGGCGGCTGGTCGCCCTCGCCGTGCCGGTGCAGCACGTACAGCGACGCGGCCACCAGGGCGCCCGAGACGCCGAAGTGCAGGGACACCCAGCCCGGGTGCAGGTCGAGCAGCACGACGACGCCGCCGATCACGGCCTGCGCCAGCACGCCGAGGATCGGCACCAGGCCGAGCGCGCGGTAGGACCGCGACCGGTTCAGGTCGGTGCACACCGCCACCGCGAGCAGCACGGCGATGACCGACAGCACGCCCGTGAGCGTGCGGTTCCCGAACTCTATGTACGGGTGCAGGGTGGTGGCCTCGTGGAACTGCGGGGTGAAGTGCCCCGGCTCGCACTCCGGCCAGGTGGAGCAGCCCAGGCCCGACTCGGTCAGGCGCACGGCCCCGCCGGTCCCGATGATGCCGATCTGGCCGACCAGGTTCGCGATCAGGACGGCGCGGGTCCAGTGCCGGAAGCGGTCGACCCGGCCGGCGAGCGCGGTGAACCAGGAGGTGGGGGCGGCGGTTGCGGTCACGGGTCCACGCTAGTGCCCGACGGCGGCGCCGCCTCCCGCGCAGGGCCCGGACCGCCTGTGATTCTTTGCCGACTAGCTGTCAGGAACGCCACAGGGGCCCCGGCGCGATGCCGGGGCCCCTGCGTGGTGCGGGAGGGAACCGTCAGAGGCCGCTCACGTTCAGCAGCAGGTTGGGCGAACCGGCACCCGGGTCGGTCACGACGTCCGGCACGGCGGCGCCCGTCAGGGCGTCGCCGACCTCGGCCGGCGTGGCGGCGGGGTTGCCGCCGAGCACGAGCGCCGCGGCGCCCGCGACGTGCGGCGTGGCCATCGAGGTACCGCTGATGGTGTTGGTGGCGGTGTCGCCGGTGTACCAGGCCGACGTGATGTCGCTGCCCGGCGCGAAGATGTCCACGCAGCTCCCGATGTTCGAGTAGGCGGCGCGGGCGTCGTCGTCCTCGGTGGCACCGACCGTCAGCGCCTCCGGGGTCGAGCCCGGCGAGCCGTCGCAGGCGTCGGCGGCGTAGTCGTTGCCGGCGGCCAGGGCGAAGGTCACGCCGTCGGCCACCGCCGCGGACACGGCGTCGTTCACGGCCTGCGAGAAGCCGCCGCCGAGCGACATGTTGGCCACGGCAGGCTCGCCGGCCTGGTGGTCGGCGGTCACCCAGTCGATGCCGGCGATCACGCCGTCGTAGCTGCCCGAGCCGCCGCAGTCCAGCACGCGGACCGCGACGAGGGAGACGTCCTTGGCGACGCCGTGGGCCGCGCCGCCGACGGTGCCGGCGACGTGCGTGCCGTGGCCCGCGCAGTCGGTGGCGTCGTCGTCGCCGTCCACGGTGTCGGTGCCGCTGACCGCGCGGCCGCCGAAGTCCTCGTGCGTGGTCAGGATGCCCGTGTCGACGATGTACGCCGTCACGCCGCTGCCCGAGTTCCCGTAGGTGTACGAGTCGTCGAGCGGCAGGCCCTCCTGGTCGATGCGGTCCAGGCCCCAGGAGGGGACCGGCGACTGCGTGTCCGTCGCCGTCATCACGCGGTTCTGCTCGACGTACGCGACCGACGGGTCGGCCGCGAGCTTCTTGGCCTCGCCCGCCGACATGGACGCCGAGAACCCGCGCACCGCGTTGGTGTACGAGTGGCGCACCTCGCCGCCGTACTTCTGCGCCAGGCTGCTTGCCGTGCTCTTGACCTCTGCCTTGGCGACGTCGGTGTCCTTGAGGACCACGATGTACGAGTCCTCGATCACCGCTCCGGCGACGGGCGCCGGGGCCTCGTCCGGCGTCGACGACGTCACCGCGGCCGCGGCCGGAGCCGCCGCGAGGGCGATCGCGATACCGGCGCCGACGATCAGCCGGCGACGGTTGCTGTGAGTGGAAGTCACGCTGCCTCCCTGGGGAATGTAGGTGAAGTGAACCCTAAATGGGCAAATTTCACCCGCCAACCCTACGAATTGGTCATACCGTTCGACTATGGATTCGAGGTAGGTGTTTCCCCGAACGCGTACGGGCCGGTCACGAAGCGGGCGCCCCGCCGAACCGCAAGCTGATCGTCACCACCGCTGCCGAACCGAAGGTCGCGAGTCCATCAGCGGCCAGATCGACGATCATCTTGCGGTTCGGCGCCGGTGGCGACGACTATCTTGCGGTTCGGCGCGGATGGGCGGGGCGATCAGCTTGCGGTTCGGCGGTTCCGGGCGGGTCTCAGGGGCATGGCTCGCCCGGGGGCAGTGCCAGCGGAAGAAGGGGGTCAGTGCCAGCGGAAGAGGCGGGCCGCGCCTGCGCCGAGTGCCGCCGTCCAGCCCAGCAGTATCACCACGGAGAACGGCGGGACGGCGCCGTGCAGCAGGGCTCCGCGCATCGCCTCGCCCAAGGCGCCGGACGGCAGCAGCACCGCGGCATGCGCCAGCGGGCCCGCGAGCTGCTGGGCCGGCAGCAGCACACCGCCGCCTACGGTGAGCAGCACGAGCACCAGGTTGGCCACGGCGAGCACACCCTCCGCGCGCAGGGTCCCGGCCAGGAGCAGCGCCAGCGCGGTGAACGTGGCGGTGCCCAGCAGTCCGGCGCCGACGGCGGCGGGCAGCGCGCCCAGCTCCGGCCGCCACCCGAGGGCCACCGCGACGCCCGCGATGACGACCACCTGCACCACCTCGACGGCGAGCACGCCGAGCACCTTGCCCGCCAGCAGTCCGCTGCGGCCCAGCGGCGTGGTGGCCATGAGCCGCAGCACGCCGTTGCGCCGGTCGAACGCGGTGGCGATCGCCTGCGACGTGAACGCCGTCGACATCACGGCGAGGGCCAGCACGCCCGGCGTCACGAAGTCGACCCGCGAGTAGCCCTGCGTGTCGAGGTCGATGAACGACGTGCGCACCAGACCCACCAGGACCAGCACCGGCAGCACGATCGTCACGAGGAGCTGCTCGCCGTTGCGCAGGATGGCCCGCGTCTCGAACACGGCCTGGGCCACGATCCGGCGGACGACGGGCGCGGCACCTGTACCGGCGGCCCGCACCGTCTTGGTCGGCATCGTCTCGGCCGACGGCGCCGTGGCGGACGGGTCGGACGGGCCGGCCGGCGTGGTGCTGCGTGTTCCGGCGGAGCTCCGTGCGGTGCCGGCGCTCATCGCAGGTTCCTCCCCGTGAGGTCGAGGAACACGTCCTCGAGGGTGCGGCAGCCGGTCGTGACCGACCGGGCCAGCACGCCGCGGTCGGCGAGCCACGCCGTCACGGTGGCTATCGCGGCCGGGTCGATCGGACCGGTGAGGGTGTAGACACCGGGCTCGGGCTCCGCGGCGGTCCAGGGGGAGCCGTCGGCCGCGCCGCCGTCGGCCCCGATGCCGCTGCCGGAGGACGAAGCGACACCCGCGGCACCGCCGGCCTTGACCCCGCCGCCCAACCCGGCACCCGGCAGCACCTCACGGAGCCCCGCCAGGTCCAGCCCCGGCGCGGCCTCGATGCGCACCGTCCCCGGCCCCGTCTCGCCGTCCGTCAGCTCGCGCACGCTGCCGGATGCGATCACCCGGCCGTGGTCCACGATGTGCACGTGGTCGGCGAGGTCGGCCGCCTCGTCCATGAGGTGGGTGGTCAGCACGATGGCGACACCGTCGGCGCGTAGCTCGCGCACCAGGTCCCAGACGGCGCGCCGGCTCTGCGGGTCCAGGCCGGCGCTCGGCTCGTCGAGGAACACGACGTCGGGCCGCCCGACCACCGCCGCGGCGAGCGCCACGCGCTGCCGCTGCCCGCCTGACAGTCGGCGCACGGTGGTGCGGGCGAAGCCGTGCAGGCCGAGGCGTTCGGCGAGCTCGTCCACGGGGCGCGGCGCCGCGTACATGGCGGCGACGTGGCGCAGCAGCTCCAGCGCGCGCACCCCGGTGGGCAGGCCGCCGTCCTGCAGCATGACGCCGACGCGGGGGCGCAGGGCGCGGGCGTCGGCGACGGGGTCGAGGCCCAGCACGCGCACGGTGCCGCCGTCGGGGGAGCGCAGGCCCTCGCAGCACTCGACGGTGGTCGTCTTGCCCGCGCCGTTGGGCCCGAGGACGGCGGTGACGGCGCCCGGGCGGGCGACCAGGTCGAGGCCGTCCACGACGGCGCGGCCGTCGTAGCGTTTGACGAGGCCGCGCACCTCGACGGCGACCCCAGGGCCGGCGGCACCGGCCGAGCCGGCACCCGCAGAGTGGGCACCGGCAAACTGGGCGCCGGCAGAGCCGGAACTCGCAGGACCGGCACCCGCAGAGCCGGCACCGGCGGACCGTGCACCGGCAGGGCCGGCATCAGCAGAGCCGGCACCGGCAGAGTGAGCAGCGGTGGCGCTCGCGGCGGCCGCCGGAGCGGCGTCGACGGCGGGCGCGTCGGACAAGGGCACCGCACAATCGTAGGCGGCGGCGCGCGCGGCCGACGTCGTACGGGGTGACCAGGATGCGGACCGCACGTGTGAGATGTGTCGCGATCGACCGAAACTGAGGGTCGCCTTCCTTGCGCATCTCGAATTAGGGAACAAGGATGTTCTCAAAAGCATCGGCGCCCGTGAGGGCGTGCACACCGGGGTGAAAGTCTGCCCCGGAACGAGCCTTGGGACGACACGAGGGAGGTGACGGGATGAGCGCACCGGTACAGGCGTCGGCGGGACACGCGGCGAGCCACGAGACCGACGGCACCACGCGACGGCGCGTGCTCGAGCTCGTCGCCTCCCGCGGCCCGGTCACGGCGGGCGCGCTCGCGGACGTCCTGGAGCTGACCGCCCCGGCGGTGCGCCGCCATCTGACCCTCCTGGAGGAGGACGGCAAGATCACCGTCCACGAGGCCACGCCGTCGGGCACCCCCCGGCGCGGGCGCCCCGCGCGGCGGTACGTCGTCACGAGCGGCGGCCAGTCCGAGCTGGCGGGCGGCTATCAGGAGATCGCCAGGCAGGTGCTGCGCTTCCTCAAGCAGACGGGCGGCAGCGAGGCCGTGGCGGGCTTCGCCAAGGACCGGTTCGACGCCGTCGCCCGCAGCTACGCGCCGCACCTCACCGCCGCCGACGCCGAGGGCCGGGCCGCCCAGCTCGTCCAGCTTCTGTCGGCCGACGGGTACGCCGCCTCCGTGCGACCCGTGCCGACGCCCCTGACCGGGCCGGGGGCCGGTGTCGTGGCCCCCGCCGTCCAGCTCTGCCAGGGGCACTGCCCGGTCCAGCACGTGGCCGAGGAGTTCCCCGAGCTGTGCGAGCAGGAGGCCCGCGCGTTCAGCGAGCTGCTGGGCTCCCACGTGCAGCGCCTCGCGACCATCGCGGGCGGCGCACACGCCTGCACCACGAACATCCCTGTGAGCGCCACCGCCCAGCCGGGCGTCGGCGCCCCGAGACCCTTCCCCGCGACGACCCCCACCGAAGGAAAGTGATGAGCGCAGAAACGCAAGCGCCAGAGCAGCGCTCCGACGACGAGATCATCGCCAGCATCGGCGCGTACGAGTACGGATGGCACGACAGCGACGTGGCCGGCGCCGCCGCGCAGCGTGGCCTGAACGAGGACGTGGTCCGCAACATCTCGGCGCTGAAGAACGAACCCGAGTGGATGACCAAGCAGCGCCTCAAGGCGCTGCGCCTGTTCGGCAAGAAGCCCATGCCGAGCTGGGGCTCCGACCTGTCGGGCATCGACTTCGACAAGATCAAGTACTTCGTGCGCTCCACGGAGAAGCAGGCCTCCTCGTGGGAGGAGCTGCCCGAGGACATCAAGGCCACGTACGACAAGCTCGGCATCCCGGAGGCCGAGAAGCAGCGCCTCGTCGCGGGTGTCGCTGCCCAGTACGAGTCCGAGGTCGTCTACCACCAGATCCGCGAGGACCTGGAGGAGCAGGGCGTCATCTTCGTCGACACCGATACGGGCCTGCGCGACTACCCGGAGCTGTTCCAGGAGTACTTCGGCACGGTCATCCCGGCCGGCGACAACAAGTTCGCCGCGCTGAACTCGGCCGTGTGGTCGGGCGGCTCGTTCGTCTACGTGCCGCCGGGCGTGCACGTGGAGATCCCGCTGCAGGCCTACTTCCGGATCAACACCGAGAACATGGGCCAGTTCGAGCGCACGCTGATCATCGCCGACGAGGGCTCGTACGTGCACTACGTCGAGGGCTGCACGGCGCCGATCTACAGCTCGGACTCGCTGCACTCCGCGGTGGTCGAGATCGTCGTCAAGAAGAACGCCCGCGTGCGCTACACGACGATCCAGAACTGGTCGAACAACGTGTACAACCTGGTCACCAAGCGGGCCACCGCGGCCGAGGGCGCCACCATGGAGTGGGTCGACGGCAACATCGGCTCCAAGGTCACCATGAAGTACCCGGCGATCTACCTGCTGGGCGAGCACGCCCGCGGCGAGACGCTGTCCATCGCCTTCGCGGGCGAGGGCCAGCACCAGGACGCCGGTGCCAAGATGGTGCACGCGGCGCCCAACACATCGTCGTCGATCGTCAGCAAGTCCGTGGCGCGCGGCGGCGGCCGCACGTCCTACCGCGGCCTGGTGCAGGTGCTGGAAGGCGCCTCCCACTCCGCGTCCAACGTCCTCTGCGACGCGCTGCTGGTGGACCAGATCTCCCGCAGCGACACCTACCCGTACGTGGACGTCCGCGAGGACGACGTGTCCATGGGGCACGAGGCCACGGTCTCGCGGGTGAGCGAGGACCAGCTGTTCTACCTCATGTCCCGAGGCATGGAGGAGACCGAGGCCATGGCCATGATCGTGCGCGGGTTCGTCGAGCCCATCGCGCGCGAGCTGCCCATGGAGTACGCACTCGAGCTCAACCGCCTCATCGAGCTGCAGATGGAAGGGTCCGTCGGCTGACATGACCGCTGCTACCACTGAGATGACGACCGACCACTCGCGCGCCGTCACCGACCATGCCCACTCCCACGGCGCCGTCAAGCCGGAAGGCTCGCGAGCCGAGCGCCGCACGTCCTTCTCCCTTGACGACATCCCCGTGCCGCACGGCCGCGAGGAGGAGTGGCGCTTCTCCCCGGCCGACCGCCTCCAGCCGCTGTTCCAGGCGGACCTTGGCGCCTCGGGCGTCACGGTCCAGGCGACCGCGGCCCCCGGCGTGACCGTCGAGACCGTCGGGCGCGACGACGCCCGCCTCGGCACCGCGGGCAAGCCCGGCGACCGGACGGCCGTCACCGCGTGGAACGCCTTCGAGCAGGCCACGATCGTGACCATCCCGGCGGAGCTCGTGGCCTCCGACGTCACCTCCGTGCGGCTGGAGGGCGTGTCCACCGACGCGACCGCCGCCCACGTGCTGGTCCGCGCCGAGCGGCACGCCGAGGCCGTCGTGGTCATCGACCACAACGGCGTCGGCTCCCTGGCCGAGACCGTCGAGATCGTGGTCGAGGACGGCGCGCACCTCACCGTCGTCAGCGTCCAGGACTGGGCCGACGGCGCCGTGCACGCCTCATCACACCGCGCCCGCCTGGGCCGCGACGCCAAGCTCAAGCACGTCGTGGTGACCTTCGGCGGCGACGTCGTGCGCATCACGCCGGACGCCGAGTTCACCGCAGAGGGCGGTGAGGTCGAGATGGTGGGCCTCTACTTCGCGGACACCGACCAGCACCAGGAGCACCGCCTCTTCGTGGACCACGCGGTGCCGGACTGCAAGTCCCGCGTGACCTACAAGGGCGCCCTCCAGGGCTCCGGCGCGCACACCGTCTGGGTGGGCGACGTGCTGATCCGCGCGAACGCCGAGAACACCGACACCTACGAGCTCAACCGCAACCTGGTCCTCACCGACGGCGCGCGCGCCGACTCGGTGCCGAACCTGGAGATCGAGACCGGCGAGATCGCCGGCGCGGGCCACGCCAGCGCCACCGGCCGGTTCGACGACGAGCAGCTCTTCTACCTCCAGGCCCGCGGCATCCCCGAGATCGAGGCCCGGCGCCTGGTCGTGCGCGGCTTCTTCGCCGAGCTCATCCACGAGATCGGCGTCCCGTCGGTCGAGGAGCGCCTGCTGGCCTCCATCGAGGCCGAGCTGGAGAAGTCCATGAGCGTGATCACCGGGGCACCGGCCGCATGACCGCACAGCTTGCCTGCATGACCGACGACCTGGCACCGGAGGAGGCGATGCTCGTGGAGCTCGACGGCGCCGACGGCGCCCCGGTCCCGGTAGCGGTCGCGCGCGACGCCGACGGCACCTTCCACGCCATCTCCGACGTCTGCTCGCACGGCGCGGTCTCACTGTCCGAGGGCGAGATCGAGGGCTGCCTGGTGGAGTGCTGGCTGCACGGCTCGCAGTTCGACCTGCGCACCGGCCAGCCCGTCCAGCTCCCGGCCATCCGCCCGGTGCCCGTCTACCCCGTGACGATCGACGGCGACAAGGTGCTCGTCGACATCGACGTGACCGTCCCCGTCTCCTGAACCCCTGACTTTCCGCAACCCTGGAGTAAACCGATATGCCCACCCTCGAGATCCGCGACCTGCACGTCAGCGTCGAGACCAAGGAAGGCCCCAAGCCGATCCTGCGCGGTGTCGACCTGACCATCGCCAGCGGTGAGACCCACGCGATCATGGGCCCCAACGGCTCGGGCAAGTCCACCCTGGCCTCGGCGCTCGCCGGCCACCCCAAGTACACCGTCACCTCCGGCACCGTCACGCTCGACGGCGAGGACCTGCTGGAGATGACCGTCGACCAGCGCGCCCGCGCCGGCCTGTTCCTCGCCATGCAGTACCCCGTCGAGGTCTCCGGCGTGTCGGTCGCGAACTTCCTGCGCACCGCCAAGACCGCCATCGACGGCACGGCCCCCGCCCTGCGGACCTGGGGCAAGGAGGTCAAGGGCGCGATGGAGAACCTGCGCATGGACCCGGCCTTCGCCGAGCGCTCCGTGAACGAGGGCTTCTCCGGCGGCGAGAAGAAGCGCCACGAGATCCTGCAGATGGAGCTCTTCAAGCCCCGCTTCGCGATCCTCGACGAGACCGACTCCGGCCTCGACGTCGACGCGCTGCGCATCGTGTCGGAGGGCGTGAACCGGGCCAAGCAGAACACCGACGTCGGCATCCTGCTCATCACCCACTACACGCGCATCCTGCGCTACATCAAGCCCGACTTCGTGCACGTCTTCGTGGACGGCAAGATCGCGGAGGAGGGCGGCTCCGAGCTGGCCGACCGCCTCGAGGAAGAGGGTTACGACAAGTACATCGGCGCGAGCGCGACGGCCACGGCCTGACCGACCGCTGAGGCACCTCGAGGGGACATGATGACCACCACCGCAACCGTGCGACCGGGCGCTCCGGCGCCGTCGTCCGCGCAGACCGGCTCGCTCTCGGTGACCGAGCTGGCCGCCGTCCGCGCGGACTTCCCGCTGCTCGAACGTACGGTGCGGGGCGGTCAACCCCTCGTGTACCTGGACTCGGCCGCGACGTCCCAGAAACCCCAGGTGGTGCTGGACACCGAGGTGGACTTCTACGAGCAGCGCAACGCCGCCGTCCACCGCGGTGCGCACTACCTCGCCGAGCAGGCCACCGAGGCGTTCGAGCAGGCGCGCGCGGCCGTCGCCGCGTTCGTCGGCGCGGACGACGGCGAGATCGTCTGGCAGCCCGGCGCCACGGCCGCGATCAACGTGGTGGCCTACGCCTTCTCCAACGCGACCCTAGGCCGCGGGGGCGAGGCCGCCGCGCCGTTCCGGCTCGCGCCGGGCGACGAGATAGTGGTCACCGAGGCGGAGCACCACGCCAACCTCGTCCCGTGGCAGGAGCTGTGCGCCCGCACCGGCGCCGTCCTGCGCTGGATCCCCGTGGCCGACGACGGCAGGCTCGACCTGTCGGACCTCGACGCCATCGTCACCGAGCGCACCAAGGTGCTGGCCTTCGGGCACGTGTCGAACGTGACCGGCGCGATCGCGCCCGTGGCCACTCTCGTGGCGGCGGCCCGCCGGGTCGGGGCGCTCACCGTGCTCGACGCCTGCCAGTCCGTCCCGAACATGCCCGTGAACTTCCATGAGCTCGGCGTCGACTTCGCGGCGTTCAGCGGGCACAAGATGCTCGGCCCCACCGGCGTCGGCGCCCTGTACGGGCGGCGCGAGCTGCTGGAGGCCATGCCGCCGACGGTGACCGGCGGGTCCATGGTCGAGGTCGTGACCATGGAGGCGACCACCTACGCGCCGCCGCCGCAGCGCTTCGAGGCCGGCACCCAGATGGTGGCCCAGGCCGTGGGCATGGGCTGTGCCGCGCAGTACCTCGGCGAGCTCGGCATGGCCGGCGTCGCCCGGCACGAGTCCGAGCTCGCCGCCGAGCTGCTGAAGATCGCCGACATCCCGGGCGTCCGGGTGATCGGCCCGCTCGACACCGCCGACCGGCTCGCCGTGGTCTCGTTCGTGGTCGAGGGCGTACACGCGCACGACGTCGGCCAGGTGCTCGACGACAAGGGCATCGCCGTGCGGGTAGGCCACCACTGCGCGCAGCCGCTGCACCGCCGGTTCGGCGTGGCGGCGACGGCGCGCGCGTCGGCGTCGGTCTACACCACCGTCGAAGAGGTCGCCGCGTTCCGGGAAGCGTTGACGGGGGTCCGCGCGTTCTTCGGAGCAGAGTGAGTCATGAAACAAGAGACTCATCATCTCTCGGTCGTAGCTTCGGCGAGACTGTTCGGAAGATCTAGAGAGGCAGCGTCGTGAGCACGCTCGAGCAGATGTACCAGCAGGTGATCCTGGACCACGCGAAGCACCCGGTGGGCCGGGGGCTCGTCGACTTCGCGGCGGCCGACGGACACGTCGCCGGCGAGTCGCACCAGGTCAACCCGACGTGCGGCGACGAGGTGACCCTCCGGGTCGACGTCACGCCGGACGGCGCGGTGGGCGGCGTCTCCTGGGAGGGGCAGGGGTGCTCGATCTCGCAGGCGTCCGTGTCCGTCATGGCGTCGCTGGTCGAGGGCGTGTCCCTCGCCGAGGTGGCCCGGCTCGACGCCCTGTTCCACGACCTGATGTCGTCCCGCGGCAAGGGCCTGGACGACGACGAGGCGGAGGACGCCCTCGGCGACGCGACCGCCTTCACGGGCGTGTCGCAGTACCCCGCCCGGATCAAGTGCGCGCTGCTCGGCTGGGCGGCGCTCAAGGACTCGCTGGCGCGCAGCGGCGCGCTGGCCACGAGCTGAGGAGAGAGCGATGACCGAGGCGAGCACCGACGTCGGCCAGGACGAGGCCCAGGCTGCTTCCGCGCAGGGAGCCGGCCCGTCGCCCACCACAGTGGTGGACGTCGAGGAGGCCATGCGCGACGTGATCGACCCCGAGCTGGGCATCAACGTCGTGGACCTGGGCCTGATCTACGGCATCCAGGTGGACCAGAACAACCACGCGACGATCGACATGACGCTCACGTCGGCGGCCTGCCCGCTGACGGACGTGATCGAGGACCAGAGCGCGACAGCGCTCGAGGGCATCGTGGACGGGTTCCGGGTGAACTGGGTCTGGATGCCGCCGTGGGGTCCGGAGAAGATCACGGACGACGGCAGGGAGCAGCTGCGGATGCTGGGGTTCAACGTCTGACGGTCAGGCGGCGTCCGGCCTGGCCTGCTGACCAGGCCGGACGCCGGATGACCTGCGGCCGGCGCGGCGCCGCCTACCGGGCGCCCGCCCGCAGCTCGTCCAGGCCGGCGGCGACCGTCACGCCGGGCCGGTAGCCCAGGTCGACGCGCGCCCGGGTGATGTCATAGCTGCGGTCGCGCCCCATGAACGCGACCAGCCACCGGTCGAGCGGTGGTGCGGTGGGACGGCGCAGCAGCCGCCACACCGCCTCCAGGGTCGCGGCGACCGGCGCGGCGACGGCGGACGGCACGCTGCGCGCACCGCTGACGTCGGCGCCCGCGATCCTGAGCACCGGCGTGAAGAGGTCCCGGATCGGCATCGGGGAGCCGTCGGTCACGTAGTAGACGCCCCGGTCGGTGCCGCGGGTCAGTGCGGCGGTCGTGGCGGCGGTCAGGTTGTCCACGTGGACGAAGTCGATGACGTGCCGCCCGCCGTCGATCCAGGCGAACCGCCCGGCGGCGGCCGCCTTGGCCGCCTCGGTCAGCGTGGTCATCCCCGGGCCCCAGACGAGTGGCGGGCGCAGGATGACCAGCGACATGCCGGGCGTCGCGAGGTCGGCCAGGGCCCGTTCGGTCGCGAGCTTGACCCTGCCGTAGGCGATGATCGGGCGCCCTGTCGGTGTCGTCTCGGAGACGTGAGCCGGCTCGCCGCGCCGGTCCGTCGACACGGCGGCGGCGCTGATCAGCACGAACCGCTTGACGCCGGCGGAGGCCGCGGCTCTGAACAGGGCGACGGTGGGCCAGTGGTTGTCGCGCTCGAAGCCGGCGTCCGACCCCCAGAACGCCATGCGGGCCGCCGCGTGGATCACGCCGTCGCACCCGTCCAGGGCGGTCAGCCAGTCCGCGGTCCGCGCCGCGGGTCCGCCGTCGTCCGGACGGCGCAGGTCGGCCAGGTCGCCGAGGACGGCGCTCGCCCCGGCCTGCTCCACGCGCCGCGCCGACTCCGCACTACGGGCCAGCGCCCGCACCGTGTGCCCGCCCTCGACCAAACGGCTGATGATGTGCTGTCCGACGAATCCGCTGCCGCCGGTGAGGAAGATGTCCATGGCTCGATCGTGAGCCGGGCGCCGTGCCCCGGGGAGCCACGGTTCTTCCTGGTACAGCCGGTACCACGACGCAGTGACCGTGGTGCAGGAGGATGGTGCCCATGGAAGAGCTCGGCGTCGCACTGCGGGCCTGGCGCGACCGGCTGTCCCCGGGCGCCGTGGGCCTGCCGCACCATTCCCCGCGCCGGGTCGCCGGCCTGCGGCGCAGCGAGCTGGCGCAGCTCGCCGGCATCTCCGTCGAGTACGTGGTGCGGCTGGAGCAGGGCCGGGCGACGACGCCGTCGGCGCAGGTGTGCTCGGCGCTCGCCCGCGCGCTGCAGCTCTCCGACGACGAGCAGGCCCACCTGCTGCGCCTGGCAGGCCACGCCGCCGACCCGGACCGGGTCCCGCGGCTGGTGCCCGCCAGCGTGCACCGGATCGTCGAGCAGCTCACCGGCAGCCCGGTGGCGGTGTGCGACGCGAGCTGGCAGCTTCTGCACTGGAACCCGCTGTTCGCGGCGACCTTCGGCGATCCGTCCCGGCTGAGCGACGACGGGCGCAACGCCCTGCTCTTCCAGTTCGAGAACCACGAGAACCGTCTGCGGCAGACCCCCGCCGAGCGGGACGCGTTCGAGGCTTCGCTGGTGGCCGACCTGCGCGCCACCACGAGCCGGTACCCGAACGATTCCGACGTCCGGGCGCTGGTCGCACGGCTCGGCCGCCTCCCGAGGTTCCGCGAGCTGTGGGAGCTGCGGTCGGTGGGCGACCATCAGGGCGCACGGAAGATCGTCGTGCACCCGGACGTGGGGGACATCGCCGTCGAGTCCAACGTGCTCACCACGCAGGGCACGGACCTCCGCATCGTGGTGGACACGCCCCGCGACGCGGAGGCCAGGAGCAAGCTTGAGCTCCTGGCCGCCATCGGGATCCAGGAGATGGCCTCCAGCGAGAGCTGACGGCGTGCCGCCTGGTCCTCTCGCCGTCCGGCCTCAGCTCAGCTCGAGGAGGACGCCGTCCGCCGACTGCTGGCCGCCGGGGCCGTGGTCGCGGATGATGGCGACGATCTCGTCGAACAGCGTCGGGCCCTCGCCGCGGCGCGCGTCGTCGAGCCGCGCCGCGAAGGCCGCGCGGTTGGACGGGTCGACGGTGGGCAGGAGCCGCTCCAGCCGCCGGGCCGTCTCGGGGTGGCCGAGGGCCGCCCGGGACGTCTCGGAGTCGACCCACCGCAGCACCCAGCCGTCCGCCGGCGTCCCGTACCCGCCGCGGAGCACGTCGTCGAGGGCGTCGAGGTTTCCACGCCAGGTGTACCCGGTCAGCAGCCGGGAGAACTCGCGGGCGAAGCCGTCGAGGTCGCTGAACCGCGTCCCGTCGACGATGAGCACGGGGAGGTCACGAGTCATGGTTCGAGGCTATCCGTCCTGCTCCGGGCCGGACCCGTGCGCCGCACCCGGCCTTTGCCAGGGCCGGACGCGGCGCACGGGACCGGGTCACATCCGGTAGAAGTCGCCGTAGTGGTTGGGCGAGAAGTAGACCACGCCGGTGGTGCGGTCCAGGACGAGCCGGTAGGACTGGCGTGCGGCACCGCAGGCGCGCGGCGTCACGTCGAACTCGAGGTAGGAGTGGCCGGCGGGGAGCTGGCCCTCGGCGTTGCGGTGCACGCCGCCCGCGAAGTTGCACTGGCCGTTCGGCCAGTCGTACCAGCCGCGCGTGCTCGGGTAGCCCATGGACCTCCAGATGGAGTTCGAGGAGTACGCCTCCGCGCAGCCGCTGTGCGTGCACGAGCTGTAGACGGTCGCCTCGGCCGCGGGGGCGACGGAGACGCTGGCGACGCTGAAGCCGACCATGGTCGCCAGGATGACGAGCATGCTGACCAGGCCGGACACGATGCTTTTCTTCTCGGACACGCTGACCTACCTCTCGGTTGGGAATACCGAGGGGAATTCTTGCCCGCCCAGCCGACTTCGACCCGACGGCGCGCCCACCTGTGGGTGAATTTCTTCTGTCCGGTTTGTCCCGACGGCGCTGCTCCGTACTGGCACGCCAGAGTTCCGGCCTGGTCTGCCGACCAGGCCGGAACCCGATGACGTACGGAACGGACCGCCGGGACCCGCTCAGACCGTGGCGGGCTCGTCCGCGGGGATGTCGGTGGTGACGGCGAGGCCGCGCGCGGCCTCGAAGTCCGCCGTCAGCGCCTGGACGCGTGCGGCGCCCAGCGACAGGGAGTCCGAGCCGAGGAGCTGGTGCAGCGGAGCGTCACCGGTGGTCGCGACGGTGATGATCGCCGTGGCAGCCTTGGCCGGGTCGCCGAGCTGGGTGCCCGGCATGTTCAGGTGCTGCTCGACCATCTCGCGGATGGCCGGGTAGGCGTCGCTGGTCGACGTCGGAAGGCCGAGCGAGACCGGGCGCAGGAAGTCGGTGCGCATGTAGCCGGGCTCGATGGTGTTCACCTTGATGCCGTGGCCCGCGACCTCGGCGGCCAGCGACTCCGAGATCGCCTCGAGGGCGAACTTGCCGGCGCCGTACAGGCTCCAGCCCGGGAAGGGGAGCAGCCCGACGATGGAGGACACGTTGATGATGTGGCCGCTGCCGTTCTCGCGGAAGCCCGGCAGCACCGCGCGCAGCACGTTCCAGACGCCGAAGACCTGGACGTCGAACATCGCGCGTGCGTCGGCGTCCGAGACCTCCTCGACGGCGGCGAGGTAGCCGTAGCCGGCGTTGTTCACGACCACGTCGAGGCTGCCGAAGCGCTCCTTGGTGCTCGTGACGGCCTGCGTCACCTGGTCCTGGTCGGCGAGGTCGACCGACAGGGGGAGCAGGCGGGTCGTGTCGGTGCCGGCAAGGGCGTCGGTCAGCCGCTCGACGGAGCGGGTGGTGGCAGCGACGTTGTCGCCGCGCTCGAGGAGCTGCTGGACGAGCTCGAGCCCGAGGCCGCGCGAAGCGCCGGTGACGAACCAGGTGGCGGGACGGTCGGTGGGGTACGTCATGATGGTCTCCTTGGGAGTGTCGAGCCGACACGGCGTGCCGGTACCTCAACGTTCCCGCCCGGAGGACGGCCGTGGGGCGCCATAGCTTGCCTCCTCCGTCCTGGGTCGGCACTGACTAGGACTCGGAGGTCCTGGTTGCGCCCGGCGGGCCCGGACGGGGGTGGCCACAATGGAGGCATGGTGGACAAGAAGAACACCGAGCTGGCGGACTTCCTGCGCCGGGCCCGCAGCCAGTGCGACGCGTCGCGAGCCGGCCTGCCGGCGGACGGCCGGGTGCGCCGGGTACCCGGCCTGCGCCGCGAGGAGGTCGCGTTCCTGGCCGGCGTGTCGACCGACTACTACGCACGCCTCGAACAGGGCCGGCGCATCGTGCCGTCCCCGTCGGTGGTGGACGCCGTCGGACGCGCGCTCGGCCTGGACGAGGCGGGGCGCGCCCATCTCGCCGACCTGATCGGGCTGGGCACCACGACCCCGCTGCCGCGTACGCGGCCGGTGCAGCGCGTCCGGCCCGGCCTGTACCAGATGCTCGACGCGCTCGACGGCATGCCGGCGCTGGTGCTCGGGCGCCGCACCGACGTGCTCGCGCAGAACCGCCTGGGCAAAGCGCTCTTCACCGACTTCGAGCGGTTCCCCGCCGCGCAGCGCAACTACGCGCGCTGGATGCTCCTCGACGAGAGCGCGCGGGAGCTGTTCGTCGACTGGGAGGAGCAGGCTCGCACCGCCGTGGAGAACCTGCGCCTGGAGGCGGGCAACGACCCGGCCGACCGCGCGACGGCCGAGCTGATCGCCGAGCTGCGGGAGTCCAGCCCCGAGTTCGGCAGGTGGTGGGACGAGCACCGGGTCAACCAGCGCACGTACGGCTCCAAGCGGCTGCGCCACCCGATCGTCGGGGACCTCACCGTCGAGTACGAGACGCTGACCCTCCCGGGCGACGCCGACACGACGCTGTACGTCTACTCGACCGAGGCGGGCTCGCCGTCGGCACGGGCGCTGAGCCTGCTGGCGAGCTGGTCGCTGACCGGCGACGGCGCCGTGCAGCCCTGAACCTGGGCGTCCTCACTTCTCCGCGCCGCGCCGGCGGAACACCCTCCGGTAGGCGCCAGGGGTGACGCCGAGCACCTGGCCGAACTGGGACCGGAAGTTGCTCACCGTGGAGAACCCGACCCGGCTCGCGATCCGCTCCACCGTGTGGTCGGTCGTCTCGAGCAGCTCCTGCGCGTGGCGGATGCGCACCCCGGCCACCCACTGCATCGGGCTCTGCCCGGTCTCGTCGTTGAACCGGCGGCTCAGGGTGCGCACGCTCATCCGCGCGGCCGCGGCGATGTCCGCCAGCGTCAGGTGCTCGTGCGCGTTGACCTCGATCCACGCGAGCACACGCTCCAGGGTCGAGGTCTGGAGGGTGGGCCGGTTGCGCAGGATGTACTGCGCCTGACCGCCCGACCGGTGCAGCGGGGCGACGGCGAGCCGGGCGGCGTCCGCCGCGACGGCCGTGCCGTAGTCCCGCTGGACGATGTGCAGGCACAGGTCGAGGCCCGACGCGGCGCCCGCCGACGTCAGGACGCTCCCGTTGTCCGTGTAGAGCACGTCGGGGTCCACGCGGACGGCGGGATACCGGCGGGCGAGCTCGTCCGTCGCACGCCAGTGCGTCGTGGCGTCCCTGCCGTCGAGGAGCCCCGTCTCGGCCAGCGTGAACGCCCCGACGCACAGCGACGCGACCTGGGTCCCGCGCTCGGCTGCGGCCCGGAGGGCGGCCAGCACCTCGGGCGGCGACGGCCGGAAGGGGTCGTTTCGGCCGGGTACCAGGACGAGGTCGGCCCGCTCGACCTCGTCCAGCCCGCTGTCGACCGCAAGCCGCACCTGGCCCGCCTGCACCGACGGCTCGGAGCCGGCGACGACCATCCGGTATCCCGGGCGGTCGTCCGGCAGGCGCACCCGGCCGAGGGCCTCCAGCGGCGTGGCCAGATCGAACGGGTTCACGTCAGGGAGCGCCAGCACGACCGCCGTCATCACGGGCCAAGAATAGGCCGCCGGGCCGCTGGCCAGATCCAGGCTCAACGTGGCCGGATCGCCGTTGTGCGGCCCGTGCGGGCCGGTGAACAGTGAGGGGACAACCCACCGGAAGGAAAGCATGAAGACCCCGTCGGCACCGGAGCGGTCCGGCGCAACTCGGGAGGCGACCTAGGACCGGGCGGAGCGGTCAGGCAGCCGGCCCGCGAGGAGCTGTTCGGAGCGGTCCCAGAACCGGCGGGCGAGGTCCGCGTCGAGCGCCTGCGCGTTGCGCGGCGTGGTGGCCTTGCGCCGGTAGTAGTAGGTGCCGGACTGCCAGTCGGTCCCCGGGACCCCTTCGGCGAGCCACACGATCTGGTCGGCGCCCTGGTCGGGGGTGGAGAGCAGGACGGGGCCGAGCGGCGTCCGGGTACCGAGGAAGCGGACGGCGCGCATGACCGGGTTGGTGGTCTCCGAGGCGAAGTTCGTCAGGACGTTGCCGGGGTAGAACGACGCCGTGGAGAGGCCCGCCGCGTGGTAGCGCCGGTGGAGCTCGGTGGTGAACAGGATGTTCTCCAGCTTCGCGGCGCTGTAGACGCGCGCCGGCTCGTAGTTGCGCTCGTGGTCGAGGTCGTCCAGGTCGATCGTGCCGGCGAACCGGACGGTGCTGGAGGTCTGCAGCACGGACGCGCGCGAGGCGACGAGGACGTCCAGGAGCAGGCGCGTCAGAAGGAACGGCGCGAGGTGGTTGACCTGGAAGGTCTTCTCGAACCCGTCCGCCGTGGTGGTCCGCTCGCCGAACACCCCGCCGGCGTTGTTCGCCAGGACGTCGATGCGCGGGTAGGCGGTACGGAGCTCGCCGGCCAGCCGTTCGACGTCGTCGAGCCGGGTGAAGTCGGCGACGTGGCCCGTGACGCCGAGCTCGTCGGCGACCGCGCTCGTCTTCTCGGGCGACCGGCCCACCACGACGACGGTGTGGCCGCTCGCGTGCAGGCGCCGCGCCGCCGCCGCGCCGATGCCGTCGCTCGCTCCGGTGACGACGACGGTCTTCTTCTCGCTCATCTGTTCCTCCTGGCTCGCCCCATCTGGGAACTCGGTGCCGAACGTGGGACACAGTACCAGGAGTGGTGTGTAGTACCGTGCGAGGGTGAGTCCGAACAACGTGACGGGTGCGCGGGCGCGCGCTCGCCAGGCGATGCGTGTCGAGGTGGCCACGATCGCCGGCGACCTGATGCTGGAGCGGGGCTACGAGCAGACGACGGTGGACGACATCTGCGCGGCCGCCGAGATCTCCCGGAGCACCTTCTTCCGCTACTTCCCCTCGAAGGAGGACGCGCTGTTCGGCGACACGGCAGGCTCCGGCGAGGTCCTGCGCGAGGCGCTAGCCGCCCGGCCGGACGGCGAGACGCCCTGGACCGCCATGCGCAGGGCGCTCGACCCGCTGATCGAGAAGTACGCGGCCGACGACGAGCGCACCAGGCGCCTGACCCGCCTGATGGTGACCACGCCCACGCTGCTCGCCCGGCACCGGGAGAAGAACGGCCGCTGGCACGAGCTGCTCCGGCCCGAGATCGCCCGCCGCCTCGGCGCCGACCCGGCGGACGCCGTCGACCCGCGGGCCGACGCGGTGATCGGCGCGGCGCTCGGCTGCGTGGAGGCGGCGCTCACCGCATGGACCGCGAGCGACGACCCGAAGGCGCTCCCCGCGATCCTGGACCGCGCCATGGCGGCCGTCCGCTGAACCGTCCGCGAGGCAAATGAACCGTCCGCGAGGGCAATGGGGACCGCTAAGCCAGCCGAATCCTGACAAATCCGCTTTGATGGGTGGATGCCACCGACTCGACGTCAAGGAGCTCCCTCGATGACCCAGGAAGCACAGGTCGGCACCGTCTACCGGACCAGCCAGGATCTGCGCGACGCCGACCTGCCGCACCTCGCCATCGTGCTCGACGCCAGTGGGTACGCCATCCAGCGGGACGTCGACGGCAACTGGTACAGCGTCGCCACCGTCGGCGCGTCCGACCTCGTCGGTACCTTCACCCTCATCCACCTGCCGGCCGAGCCGCTGCCCACGACGTACGGGTCGGTGGTCATCACCCAGAGCGGCACCCCGTTCATGCGCCGCTGGGAGGCCGCCACCGACGACCACTTCGGGCCCGAGCGGTGGATCGGACCCGACGGGGTGACCCTGACCGACACCGAGGTGCGCCGGCTCGGCGTCACGCGCGCCTGGGACGCGGGGGCAGCCAACGGCAGCACGGGGAACGGCTGGCCCCGGGACCGAGCCCAGCTCGCACCGCGGCACTGAGGACGGCGGTGGTACTGAAGGCGGCGGTTCTCCCGAGGGCTGTCCCGCTATGTCTCGCGATGTCCGCCGAATTGGTGGGGCACCGCGAGAACGTTGGAACTTCGCGGTTCTACCGGGGGTCGCAGTGCGTTGGCGAGGGCTTGCGGGAGATGGGCTCAGACGGTGGTCATGTGTACCCAATGTGTACCGCTCACTCACGGCCGACGCCGTTGCCTACCTCACCAGTAGACTTACCCGGTCCTCGCCCAAGGCGCGCTGGCTCCGGATGAGCGCGCCCGATTCGAGAGGGTGGCAGCCCGTTCAAGCCGGGCCGAGTCCGGGGGTGCCCCGCCATCACGCGGGGCGCCCCAAGCCTCCGCCAGCCTTGGGGAACCACCCGCGAACGACACGAGCTGACCAACGAATGTATGTGACAAGCTACGGTGCGCCCATGAGTTACGACGTTCTTGCGTTCCAGCCGCTGGCCGCCAAGCATCAAGTGGCTGTCACCATGGTCAGCGGATCAATCCTGCAGCCGTGATGGAAGCCCGCCCGCAGATTGTGTGCCTGTGCGGCTCCACTCGGTTCGCTGAGGAGTTCCGCGCGGTGAATCGTGACCTGACTCTCGCCGGGGCAATCGTCGTCGCGCCCGGTGTGTTCGAGCAGACTGGCGAGCAAATCACCGACAAGCAGAAGGCTGCGCTCGGTGCCCTGCACTTCGCGAAGATCGACCTTGCCGACCGCGTCGTGGTGGTGAACCCAGGTGGATACATCGGGGAGTCCACACGACGGGAGATCAGCTACGCACACCAGACTGGAAGGCCGGTTGAGTACACCGACGTTCTCGACGGCGTCATCAATCCCTGACGCCGCTCATCTACGCGCCAAACCACCCGAGGCGAGGATGCTGTCGCGCACTCGACAGGACGACTACACGGACATGGTTGGCCCACTGCATCGCCTCGCCGACCAGGTCCTGGGACGCTGACCTGGTGCTGATCGAACGCATCAACATCACTACCGACCCCCATGAGGCGGACGAGTGGCCCTTCACCGTGCCCGCCGTCCGCCAGGTCGCCGACGCCGGACTGGTGCTCAAGAAACCGCTCACGTTCCTGGTGGGGGAGAACGGGTCGGGCAAGTCCACCCTGGTCGAAGCGGTCGCCGAAGCGTGGGGTATCAACCCGCGCGGCGGGCGCGGGAAGCCCGACCGGCGCCCTGAACCCGGCACCCTGGCCAGCAAGATTACGTTCGACCTGACCGTGCAGGGCCAACGGTTCCACTCCAGCCGGAACCGCCGGGAGTCCTACTTCCTGCGTGCGGAGGCCGCGCTGGACCTGCTGGAGTTCGTCTCGTCGTTCAACATCATCGTGCCGGGATACCCGCAGGAGGATCTGCGCACGCTGTCCCACGGCGAGGGCTATCTCGCGGTGTTCCGCGAGGTGTTCAGCAGGCCGGGCCTGTACCTGCTGGACGAGCCCGAGGCGGCGCTGTCGTTCACCGCGAGCCTGCAGCTCGTCGCCGCCCTGCACTCGTCACTGGACACGGGTGCGCAGGTCATCTGCGCCACGCACTCACCGATCGTGGCCTCCACACCGGGCGCGGACATCCTGGAGCTGTCCGACGCCGGAATCCGGCACACCACCTGGGACGACCTCGAACTGGTCGGGCACTGGCGGCAGTACCTCAACCACCCCAAGTCCTACCTGAGACACCTGCTCGCCGAATGACAACCGGGGAGGCCGTCGGCCGGCGCCGCTACCGGTACGTGGCCCGTCGGCGAGCGGGCGAAAATCGATCCGGAAGTGACGTGACATCCCGGCCCGGCGCGCGTCTGAGGGGCATGACAGACACGACAGGTTCGGCACCGCTGCCCACCGCCGACGTGCGAGGGGCGGCTTCTTCTCCCGGAACGAGCGCCAGGACCAGGGTTCTGGTCGCGCTCGACATCGATGGCACGCTGCTGGGCACCGACCGGACGACGATACCGGCCGTGACTGTCGAGGCGGTCCAGGAGGTGCGGCGGTCGGGGCACCACGTGGTGCTCGCGTCCGGCCGGTCCCTCGTGGGCGTCCTGCCGGTCGCGCGGCAGCTCGGCATCGACCAGGGCTGGGTGGTCGCCTCCAACGGCGCGGTCGTGGCGTACGTCGGCCGCGGCCAGCCCGCCGGGTACCGGCTCAAGGAGGTGCACGCGTTCGACGTCGAGCCGGTGGTCCGCCTCGCCCGCGCCTCGATCCCCACGGTGCAGGTGGGGGTCGAGGAGATCGGCTGGGGCTACCGGGTCAACCGGCCCTTCGAGCCCGGGCTGGTGAACGGCGAGCAGCGCCAGGTCTCCGACGACGACCTCCGGAAGGGCACCGCCGCACGCGTCATCCTGCGGGGCGACGGCGTGCTGACCCTCGTGCGGCGGTTGCGGGCGCTGGGCGTCTCACCGACGCCCGCCGGGCCCGACTGGATAGACGTCACGCCGCGGCACCTGAGCAAGGCGACGGCGCTCGAGCGCATCCGCGGCCGGCTCGGCGCCGACCCGACCCGGACCGTCGCCGTGGGCGACGGGATCAACGACCTGGAGATGATCGCGTGGGCCGCGCGCGGCGTCGCGATGGGGCATGCGCCGGCGGCCGTCTGCGACGTCGCGGACGAGATCACCGGGACGCTCGACGAGCACGGCGTCGTCACGGTCCTCCGCTCGCTCGGCGGAGGCGGGCCGTTCGGCGAAGGCGGGCAGTTCGGTGGCGGATCGCAGTTCGACGACGACGCGCAGTTCGACGACGGCGCGGAGTTGGACGGCCGAGCGCAGTTCGACGGCGGCACGCCGTCCGGGGGAGGTACGCCATGATCGCGGGCGCCGGCCCGCGGCGCGGAGCTACCCGGCGTACGACTCGGCGAGGTCGGCGACCCGGTACGCGTAGGACACGGAGCGGTTGTAGGCGGACAGCGCGGCCGTCCAGCCATCATCGGTGGTGACGTCGCCGCCGGTCCGGCACAGGTAGAGGGCTGCGGTCAGGGCCGCGTCGTCGATCTGGTGCGGGTCCGCCCGGCCGTCGAGGTTGCCGTCCTGGGCGTAGTTCGCCCAGGTGGCCGGGATGAACTGCATCGGGCCGACGGCGCGGTCCCACCGGTCGTCGCCGTCGAGCTCGCCGTCGTCGGTGTCGAGGATCTCCATGACACCCTCGCTGCCGTCCAGCGGGATGCCGATGATCGGCGGGCGCACCACGCCGTCGGCCTCCGTGCGCGCGCCGCTGTAGCTGCCGTGCACCGACTCGACGGCGCCGATGCCCGCCAGCGTGTTCCAGCCGAGGCCGCACCCGGGCTCGGTCTGGGCCACCCGGAGCGACGCGCCGGCATACGCCGCCAGCGCGCGCACCGGTATCTCGGTGCGCTCGGCGGCGTCCTGGAGCCAGTCCGGGCGGGCCAGCTCGGCGATGGGCACGGCGCCGGCGTCGTCAGCGGCGGACTCGGGCACGTGCTGGCGGGGCGCGGGCGGGTAGTCGCGCCCCAGCGGCGACCACGTCCCCGCGCCCGCGCCGCAGCCCGCCAGGAGCAGCACGGTCGCGAGGGCGGCGACCAGGGTTCTTGCGGTCACGGTGATATCGCGTCTCCGGGGTCGGGGGAAGGGGTGGAGAGAAGTCGAGGGAGGCGGCGTCCGGTGCAACCCCGCATCCGAGGCCGACCGGGTCGCACCGACGGTATCCGGCGTACCTGGGAGTTCCCCGGTCGCCGGCTGTCCGGCGCCTCCGCTGTCGGTCGCCGCCGCCCGCCGTCCGCCGTCACCACTACTGCCCATCTGGAAGCCGCCGTCACCGCCGACCGCGCGCCGCTGCGCGGGACCGTGACCGACGCGGCATCATGTGCTGACGGGATCCTGAGACGACGGCGCTGGGGGATGGGCATGGGCTCGAAGGCTGACCGAGGTCCGCGCGGCACGGGGACCGTGTTCTGGATGCTGGTCTCGCTCATCGGCGCGGGCCTGGCCCTGATGATCCTCGTACCGCTGGTGGGGCGGTGAGCATGCGCAGGGTGGTTCGCGACAACGCGCTCAGCCTCGTCTTCCTCGCCATCTTCCTCCTCACGCTCGTCGCGCAGTCGTTCGCCGGGCACGCCGACAACAACGAGCAGCTCGTACAGCACGGCGACGCGCCGATCGGGTACCTCGACTACATCAGCTCGTCGAGCTTCGTCGTCGACGTCGCCGAGAACTGGCAGTCGGAGTTCCTCCAGTTCTTCATGTTCATCTTCGCCACGATCTGGCTCATCCAGCGCGGCTCGCCCGAGTCCAAGAAGCCGGGCGACGAGGGCGTCGGCTCCGACGAGGAGCAGTTCGTGGGCGAGCACGCGCTGCCCGACTCGCCGTCCTGGGCGCGCGCCCGCGGTTTCCGGCTCTGGGTCTACGCCAACTCGCTCCTGCTGGTGATGGGCGCCTGCTTCGTCCTGTCGTGGCTCGCCCAGTCCCTCGCCGGGAACGTCGTGGCCAACGAGGAGCGGGCCAGCCACGACCTGCCCCCGCAGTCGTGGCTGGAGTACCTGGGGTCGCCCGAGTTCTGGAACCGCACCCTGCAGAACTGGCAGTCCGAGTTCCTCGCCGTCGCCGCGATGGTGACCTTCTCGATCTTCCTGCGCCAGCGCGGGTCCAGCGAGTCCAAGCCGGTCGGCATGCCGCACCACGCCACCAGCATCCAGGCCGAATGAGGCGCCCGGCCCAGGTGCGAGCGCGCCACGGCCACGGCACGCTGGAAGATGCGGTGAAGCAGTCCGCCGTCTACGTCAGGAGAGGGAGGAGGACGGTATGGCTTCCCACACCGTCTCCGAGTTCATGACGCCCGCACCGACGGCGATCGACGCGGGTGACTCCATCCAGACAGCGGCCCAGGCGATGTCCACGCAGGACGTCGGGACGGTGCTCGTCCAGGCAGGCTCGACCCTGGTCGGCCTGGTCACCGACCGCGACCTCGCCGTCCGCGGCCTGGCCGCAGGGCACGGCCCCGACACCCCGGTACGCGAGGTCACCAGCGAGCACCTGGTCGCCGTCGGCCCGAGCGACCCCGTCGCCACCGCGGTACAGGTGATGCGGGACGCCGCCGTCCGCCGCGTCCCCGTCGTCGACGGCGACGTCGTGGTCGGCATCGTCTCGATCGGCGACCTGGCCGTCAGCCTGGACCCGGACTCGGCGCTCGCGGACATCTCCGCGGCCGAGCCCAACACCTGAGGGCGAGCCCGGCGGCCGTCGCCGGCCGGGCAGAGGCGGCCCATGCCGTCGCTCCGCGCGACGGCGTGGGCCGTTCTCGGTGCGTTCTGCGCTCGGGGGTGTCCGAATCGTCCGAACTCCTTTATACTGGGCAGTCCTACGCCATGTAGTTCGTAGTCCGGAGTCAAGAATCGGCTCCCAGTCCATGTTGGATCTGGGAGGTCCGCATGTCAGTTCTTGATCAGCCCAAGACGACGCTCACCGACGGCGCCGGAGACGATGCCTCCGCACCGCTGCTGGGGTTCACGGCGGGAGACCTCGCCCGCACCCTCGGCCTCGGGACCAACCTCCTCGTCGGCAGATACAGCGTCGAGCTCACCTCGGGGACCTGGTGGTGGTCGGACGAGGTGTACGCGATGCACGGGTGGAAGAAGAACGAGGTCGAGCCAGGGCTCGAGGCGCTCCGCTCCCGCAAGCACCCCGACGACCGCAGCCGCGTGGTCCGCGCGGCCGGCGAGGCCCTGCGGCTCGGGCGGCCGTTCGCCTGCGCGCACCGGATCGTCGACCGGACCGGCCGGACCCGGTCCGTGGTCGTCACGGGCCAGGGTTCCCTGAGCCCCCGCAGCCAGACGCCCGAGCTGGTCGGCTACGTCGTGGACGTCACGCCGGTCCAGAAGGAGGCCCTCGACCGCCGGGCGGACGGCGCCGTGCACCGCGCGTTCGTCAGCCAGGCCACCATCGAGCAGGTCAAGGGCATCATCATCGCGGTGCGCGGCACCGACGAGGCGACGGCCACCACCATCCTGGTCGACGCCGCACGCCGGGCGGGCATCTCGCTGCGCCTGGCGGCCGACCAGGTGATGAGCTCGCTCCAGGCCGACGGCGGGAAGACCACGGCGCGCGCTCTCACCCAGGCCCTGGAGGACCTGCACCCGGTGGAGCGGCCGCGCGGTCACGACCCGCTGCTGACCCGTCGTCCGCGGCGGGCCCGGAGGACGTCATGAGCCAGGACGAGACGTTCCCACCGCAGCAGCAGAACCCGCCCGGGATCACCGACCGGATGGTCCCGACCCCCGACCACGGCGAGGCCAGCTACGTCGGCAGCGAGAAGCTCGTCGGCTACAAGACCCTCGTGACCGGCGGCGACTCCGGCATCGGGCGGGCGGTGGCCATCGCGTTCGCGCGCGAGGGCGCCGACGTCGCCCTGTCCTACCTGCCGGAGGAGGAACAGGACGCCAAGACGACGGCGGAGTGGGTGCACGCCGCCGGACGTCAGTGCGCGCTGCTCCCGGGGGACCTGCGGGACGAGGCGACCGCACGCGGGGTCGCGCACCGGGCGGCGGCCGAGCTGGGCGGCCTGGACGTGCTGGTGAACAACGCCGGCTACCAGATGGCGCGGCGCGAGTCCGTGGCGGACGTGACGACCGAGGAGCTCGACCGGGTGCTCAAGACCAACCTGTACGCCCTGTTCTGGGTGACGCAGTCCGCGCTTGCGCACCTCGGCGAGGGCGGGTCGATCATCAACAACTCGTCGATCCAGGCCTATCAGCCGTCGGGCGCCCTGCTCGACTACGCGGCCACGAAGGCGGCGATCAACAACATCACGGTGAACCTCGCCGCCGAGCTGGGACCGCGCGGCATCCGCGTGAACGCCGTGGCGCCCGGCCCGGTGTGGACGCCGCTGCAGCCGGCCACCCAGCCCGAGGACAAGATCATGTCGTTCGGCAAGGGCACGCCGCTCGGCCGCGCCGGCCAGCCCGCCGAGGTCGCGCCGGCGTTCGTGTTCCTGGCATCGCCGGTCACGGCGTCGTACGTGTCCGGGACGGTGCTGGGCGTGACGGGCGGACGGCCGGTGTTCTGAGCGCGTGCGGGTGCCTGAGGTGCTGAGCGCGGGCGGGCGCCCGGGGCGCGTCCGGCGTTCCGGACGCCCGCCACGGCCGGCTACCTGATCGCCCCCATCGCGAGGCCGCGGACGAGCTGCCGCTGCGCGATCCACCCGGCCAGCACCACCGGCACGATGGCGATGGTCGACGCGGCGGACAGCACTGCGAGGAACTGGCCGCGGCCGTCCACGAAGCTCGTGAGGAACGGCGGGGTCGTGCGCGCCACCTGCGCGGTCAGGAGGTTCGCGAGGAAGAACTCGTTCCACGCGAAGATGAAGCAGATGAGGCCGGCCGCCGCGACGCCGGGCATGACGATGGGCAGCACCACCCGGAAGATCTCCGTGCCCAGCCGCGCCCCGTCAAGCTGCGCCGCCTCGATGATCTCTCGCGGCACGTCGGCGAAGAAGGACCGCATCATCCACACCGCGATCGGCAGGTTCAGGCCCACGTAGAGGATGGTCAGCCACGTGACGTTGTCGAGCCCGCCCACGGCCTGCAGCAGCAGGTAGACCGGGATGATCGAGGCGGCGACCGGCATGAACCGGGTGGAGATGAAGAAGAACAGCGCGTCGCGCACGTTGACCACCGGCCGGATGCTCAGCGCGTAGGCCGCGGGCACCGCCAGCACGAGCACCAGGAGCGTCGACCCGACGCTCGCGCTGAGCGAGTTGACCAGGTACGGCAGCATGTCCCGGGCGAAGACGGCGTCGAACCGGTCGAGCGTGAGGTCGGGGGCGAAGGTCGGCGGCACCGTGGCCGCCTGGCCCTCCGGCTTGAAGGCCGTGAACACCATCCACGCCACGGGGAAGAAGAAGGCGAGCACAAGCACCCAGGTGGCGGCGGTCACCAGGGTGGCGCGAAGCCGTGAGGACGTCATCGTCCGATTCCTTCCGCCGAGAAGATCTTGAAGAGCGTGCGCAGGGCCACGGAGGCCACGACAATCGTGACGAGCACCGTCATCACGCCGTACGCGGCGGCCTCGCCGACCTCCAGGCCGATGAACGCCCGCTCGTAGAGCAGGTAGGAGAGCGTCTTGGTGCCGCCGGTGCCCCGGGTCATGATGGCGATCGGGTCGAAGACCTGGAGCAGCATGATCGAGGCCAGCAGCACCGCGATCTCGATGTACTGCCGCAGGTGGGGCAGCGTGATGGCACTGAACGTGCGGAACGTGCCCGCGCCGTCGACGGCGGCGGCCTCCAGCACGTCCCGGTCCTGCGCCTGCAGCCCGGCCAGCAGGATCAGCATGGCGAACGGCGTGTACTGCCAGGTGAGCACGAGGATGATCGTGACGATCGGCACCTCGGTGTTCCACGCGACGGGCGGCAGGCCGACCAGGCCGAGCCCCCAGTTGGCCATGCCGGTGGCCGCGTCGAGGATCGACCACTTCCACACCAGGGCCGCGGCGGCGGGCATGACGAGGAACGGCGTGATCATCAGCGTCCTGGCCACGCCGCGCCCGGGGAACCTGCGGTCGAGCAGCACCGCGAACAGCAGGCCGAGCAGCGTGGACAGGACCACCGAGGTGCCCGTGACCGCGACGGTCGCCCCGAGCGACGTCAGGAACGACCCGTCACGCAGCACGTGGGCGTAGTTGTCCAGGCCGGTGAACCCCCGGTCGCCCGGGCGCAGCATGTTCCAGCGCTGCAGGGAGTAGTAGACCGTCACCACGAAGGGGATCTGGGTCAGGACTATCGAGACGGTCAAGGCCGGCCACAGCAGGGCGCGCGAGATCGCCAGCCGGTGGCGGCGGGCCGATCGCCCCGCGGGCGCCGCCCGCCGGGCCCGCCGCGTCGGGGCGGTCATGAGAACGGTCATCTGGCCCTCCAGGGCTCGCGGGGTTCCCGCACGGGCTAGCGGGTCCCCGCACGACGGCGGGCCGGGCGCGGGGAACGTGCTCCCCGCGCCCGGGTCGGGCTACTTCTGGGCGTCGCCGGCTTCCTGGGCCAGCTCCTGGGCGCGAGCGAGCACGGGGGCGAGCTCGCTGCGTCCCGCGAAGACGTCGGCCAGGTCCTGCGAGACCCGGTTCCCGAGGTCCTGGAACTCCGGGATGGTGACGTACTGGATGCCGGTCCACGGCTGCGGCGCGACGCCGGGCTGCTCGGGGTTCACGGCGAGCATGATGTCCCGCGTGATCGGCGCGAACGCCGCGCCGGCCTCCTGGTACTCGGGGAGCTCGTAGGTCGAGTTCCGCGCGCCGGGGGGTACCCGGCTCCAGCCGAGCTCCGTGCCGACGAGCTGGTGGTACTCCTTGCTCGTCGCCCACTTCACGAACTCGACGGCCGCGTCCCGGTTCTGCGTCGTCTCGGGGATGGCGAGGTTCCAGGACCACAGCCAGCCGGACTCCTCGGTCTCGACGACGGGCGCGTGCGCGTAGCCCATCTTGCCCGCGACCTGCGACGACTCGGGGTCCTCCAGCAGGCCCGCCGCGACCGTCGCGTCCACCCACATCGCGGACCGGCCCTGGCTCACGTTGTTCAGGCACTCGGTGAACCCGGTGGACACCGGGTCGGCCTCGCCGGCGTCCTCGACCAGGTCAACGTAGAACTGGACGGCCTCGGCGAACTCGGGGGAGTCGACCTGGGCGTTCCACTCGTCGTCGTACCAGCTCCCGCCGAAGGTCTGCACCACGGTGGTCAGCGGTGCCAGGACCTCGCCCCAGCCGGGCTTGCCGCGCAGGCAGATGCCGTCGACGGCGTCGGAGTCGACCTGCCGCGCAATGTCGGCGACCTCCTGCCACGTCGGGTGCTCCGGCACCGTGAGCCCTGCCTCGTCGAGCAGCTCCTTGTTGTACATGAGCATGGACGACTCGCCGTAGAACGGGACCGCGTAGAGGGAGCCGTCCACCGTGAGGGCGTCCTTGACCGGCTCGAACAGGTCGTCGACGTCGTAGTCGGCGTCGGCCTCCAGGCCGCCCGTCAGGTCGGTGAGCCAGCCGTTCTGCGCCCAGATCGGCACCTCGTAGGAGCCGACCGTGACGATGTCGTACTGGCCGCCGTCGGTGGCGACGTCCTTGGTGACGGCGTCGCGCAGGTCGTTCTCCTCCATCTGGACGAAGTTGACCCTGATGTCCGGGTGCTCCTCCTCGAAGGCGGACTTCAGCTCCTCCATGTCCTTCATCTGCGGGTTGTTGACGGTCGCGAGCGTGAGCTCGACCGTCCCGCCGTCCTCCGCGGCGGCGTCGCCGTCCCCGCCGCCCGCCCCTGCGCAGGCGGTGAGCGCCAGTGCCAGCGCCGCGGCCGCGAGCGCGGCGGGCGCCAGCGCGGCGGGCGCGGCCGGCCGGCGTGCAGTCCTCGTCAGCATCATTGCTTCGACCCTTCTCGTCACGTCATCGTGAGGCGTCGTCGTGTCGTGGGACACGGATCCGCACATGGTGGGCCGGACCGGAAACGGGGTCAATGACCGCGCATCGAAACGGTCACCGGGACTGTGGAATGCCACAGGCCGGGCGCGGTCGGACGTCGAGCGGCCGGCGCGGCCGCCCCGCCCGCGGACCGTCACCGCTGGCAGCAGGGGCCGGTCTGCCCGGTTTGCGCTGCGCCCGGCCGCCGCCGACGGCGCCCGGACCGGTCCTCAACCGGGCACGAACTGCTCGGCCTGGCGGGCTGATCGGTCACGCAAGGCCGACGCCCACGACTCCAGTTGGCGGTGCCGAACCGCAAGCCGCGTGTCATCGACGTCGCCGAACCGCAAGTCACGTGTCGCCGACGACGCCGAACCGCAAGTCACGTGTCACCGACGACCCCGAACCGAAGGTTACGAGTCCTCCGAGCCGCCCGATGACCCGTAACCTTCGGTTGGGCCGCCGTGGTCACTCGTGAGTTGCGGTTGGGCAGCCGCAGGGCAGTCGACGTGGCCGAACCGCAAGTCACCTGTCACCGACGACGCCGAACCGCAAGTCACGTGTCACCGACGACCCCGAACCGAAGGTTACGAGTCCTCCGAGCCGCCCGATGACCCGTAACCTTCGGTTGGGCCGCCGTGGTCACTCGTGAGTTGCGGTTCGGCAGCCGCAGGGCAGTCGACGTGGCCGAACCGCAAGTCACCTGTCACCGACGACGCCGAACCGCAAGTCACGTGTCACCGACGACCCCGAACCGAAGGTTACGAGTCCTCCGAGCCGCCCGATGACCCGTAACCTTCGGTTGGGCCGCCGTGGTCACTCGTGAGTTGCGGTTCGGCGGCCGTAGGGCAGCCGACGTCGCCTGCCGGACGTCGCCTGCCGGACGTCGCCTGCCGGACGTCGCCCGCCCGACGTCGCCCGTCGGACGGCGGCCGGTCAGACCTGGACGATCTCCGCCCCGGCCGCGTGGAAGGCGCGGGCCCGGGCCGAGCCGAGCTGGGTGCCGGTGATCATGGCCTCGAAGTCGTCCAGCCCGGCGAACCGCACGAAGCTGGTGACGCCGAACTTGTGGTGCGCCCCGATGAAGATCCGCCGCCGGCTCACCTCGATGGCGGCGGCCTTCACGCTCGCGACCGCCGGGTCGGGCGTGGTCAGGCCGTCCTCGACGGTGACGCCGTTCGCGCCGATCAGCCCGAGGTCGAGCCGGTAGGTGCGCAGCATGTCCACGGCCGTGCCGTCGACCACGCCGAGCGTCTTGCCGCGCACGCGCCCGCCGATCACGATGACCTGCACGTTCGGCCGGGCCGACAGCTCGGTCGCCACGGGGAGCGAGGACGTGACGATCGTCAGCTCCCGGTCCACGGGCAGGGCACGCGCGGCGAGCAGCGGCTGGAAGCCCTCGTCGACGAAGATCGTCTGCGCCTCGCCCAGCCGCCGCGCGGCCTCGGCGGCGATCCGCGCCTTCTCCTCCGGGGAGCTCTGCAGCCGCTGCGCCAGCGCGGTCTCGAACGAGCTCGTCTCGACCGGGAACGCGACGCCGTAGCTGCGCCGCACCAGACCCTGCGCCTCCAGCTTGCGCAGCTCACGGCGCACGGTCTCCTGCGAGACGGACAGCATCCGCGCGGACTCGCTGACCTCGATGCGGCCCCGCCGGCGCACGAGCGCGAGCAGCTCCTTCGAGCGTGGGGCGTGCTGGACGCCGTCGGCCGGGGGCGCGCCACGCTCGGGCGCCGCACCGTGCTCGGGCGCCGCCGACACAGCACCGGTGGACGCGTCGAGCGCCATCGTCGAGCCTCCCGCCGTCGGGCCTACTGCCCCCGAGTCTGCCGCGTGTCGCGGCATTCCGGAACCCTCCTGGGCCGGGCCGGCCGACTCAGGCCGACGGCAGACCCCCGCTGACGGCGGGCTCCCGGCTGACGGCGGGCTCCCGGCTGACGGCGGGCCTCCGGCCAACGGCGGGCTTCAGGACGCAGCTAGCTCCAGGACGCAGCGGCCGCGGCGGCGTCCCCCGCCGCCGGGCCGTAGACCGCCGCCGGCGCGCCCGTCACCAGCGCCCAGTAGCGGTCCCCGTAGGACCAGTGCCACCACTCGGTCGGGTAGTTGACCAGGCCGGCCGAGCCGAGGGCGTGGGAGAGGATGTCGCGCAGCGCACGGGCGCGGGGCGGGATGTCCGGCGCGTCGAAGTAGCAGCGGCCGCCCGACATCTCCGGCGTGGCGTCGATGGCGGTACCCATGTCGAGGGGGCCGTCGGCGTCGGCCAGCGTGAGGTCGACGGCCGCGCCCGCCACGTGCGGGGCGACGGCGACCGGGGCGACGAAGCGGCTGGTCAGCACCTCGAGCTCGTGCAGATCGATGCCGGGGCGCTCGGCGGACACCTCCGCGGAGTACCGGTCGATGATGCGCTGCTGGTCCACCGGGTCCCTGTGGCCCTCGACGACGTCCAGCCGCAGCCCCTCCGGCAGCAGACCCTGCGCCCTGCGCAGCCGCTGCGCGACCCCCGCACGGACCGGCGCGCGGGCCGGCCCGAACGTCTCGTCGAGCTCGACCAGCGGCTCGCCGCTGTCCACGACCGGGATGTCCGAGACCCGGGGATCGGCGAGGAGGATGATCTCGCCGTCGTCGTGGCCCGGGCGGGGCATCGTCGCGAGGCGCGGCACAGCGGCTCCCGAGGACAGCTCCGACGGGACGGTGCGCGGGCTGGACGTCATGGGTCTCCTGACCAGAGGTTGTGTGACAGGGATTGTCGGTGAGGTGGAAGCGCGGGCGCGCGCTACCCGTCTCCCAGGACGGGGTCCAGGTCGGTGCACGCGCGGAGCTCGTCGAAGTTGTGCCGGGCCAGGCTCGCCTGCCAGCCGGTGAGCACCTCGGGCTGGCCTGTGTCGGTCATCACCGTGGGTACGAGCTCGGAGTCGACCACCTCCCGGCCCTGGACCGTGAGCCGCAGGACGCCGGCCCGGGCGGTGAACGGCTCGTGCAGCCCCTCGCTGTACCAGAGGAAGTTCCCCAGGCCGTACGCCACGTAGGCGCCGTCCATGGTGCCGGCCCCCTGCAGCACGTGGGCGTGCGCGCCCACGATGATGTCCGCCCCTGCGTCGATCAGCCCGGCGGCGAACTCCTCCTGGCGGTCGGTCGGGCAGCTGTCGCTCTCCGCCCCCCAGTGGGGCAGGACCACGACGAGGTCGCTGTCGGCGCGGGCGGCCCGCACGGCGGCGTAAGCGCGCTCGGTGTCGAAGGCCATGGCCATACCCGACTCGTCGGGGGTCGCCGCCCACTCCTCGGCCAGGTCGTCCACCTGGCTGAACGCGAGGATCGCGACGTCGACGCCGTTCACGGTGCGGTGCAGCGGCGTGAACGCGGCGTCGATGTTGGCGCCGGCGCCCACCGTGCCGAGCCCGCCGCGCTCCGCCGCGGCGATGGTGTCGGCCAGCCCCACCCGGCCGTAGTCCATGGTGTGGTTGTTCGCCAGGCTGACGACGTCGATGCCGGCCGCCGTCAGGGCGGGTACCGCGGCGTCGGGCGCCCGGAAGAGGTAGTTCTTGACCTCCGGCGTGCCGCGCGAGGTGATCGGCGTCTCGAGGTTGACCAGCGTGAGGTCGCCGTCGGCGAGCTCGTCGGCGACCGGGCCGAACGTGGTGGCCGGGTCGTCCAGGAGCTCGGCCACGCGGTCCTCGAAGTGCACGTCGCCGGCGAACGTCAGGGTGATCTTGGGCGGCGGGGTGGCAGCCTCCGCGTTCGGCTGTGTCGTGGCGCACCCGGCGGTGGCCAGGAGCCCGGCCGCCGCGACCAGCGCGGCGGCCGCCCGCCGGGCGCGGGACGCGTGGAACCGGGTGCGGGACGCCGGGAACGCTGCCGCGTTCGGGACGGTCGGTTGTCGGCTCATCGGTCCACCTCGGCGAGCAGGGGGGATGGTTCCACGGTGCGCTCGTGCGCCGGGGGAGCTGGCCGGCCGCGGCGGGCCACCAGGAGCACGAGCGTCGTGACCACCACACCGCAGGCGACCACGCCCGCCGTGATCACCAGCGGCTCGACCAGTGCAGCCGCGTACTGCGGGCCGGACCCCAGGTGCCCGAGCCGGGCCAGCACCACCCGGTCCACGAGCGCGGTGACCGGGATCTGCAGCAGGTACGTGGCGATCGCCGCCGTGCCCACCAGGTCCACCCAGCGGGCCCTCCTCCGGCCGGCGCCGAGCCGCGCGACCAGAGTCAGGGCGAACGGCAGCGCCGCGAGGCCCGCGACCACGGTGGCCAGGTCGTCGGGGAAGCGCGGGACGCCCAGCACCGAGGCGCCCACCACGGCCACGGCGCCCTGCGGCAGCAGGTCGCGCCAGGTGGACTCCTGCGCCAGGCGGTCGACCGCCGGGCCCAGCCGCAGGCCGACCAGCAGGAAGACCAGGAACGTCGGCGCGGGGCTGAGCAGGGTCAGCCCCGCCAGGACCACCACGACGACGCCGGCGGGCAGCCGCCAGGTGAGCCGGGCCAGCACGGGCAGCAGCGCGAGCGACCAGAGCAGCGACAGCTCGGGCGGAGGCAGCACCACGAGGGGCACGATCTCGGCGACGTCGCGGGCCGGGATCCCGGTGAACCCCGGGTTGAACCGGCGCAGCCCGACGAGCGTCACGCCCAGCCACACCACGTGCGCGGCGAGCAGGGGCAGCACCCAGCGCACCACCAGCCGCCACCAGGGCCCGTCGAGCAGGGCCGCGGCCCACTGCCAGACCTCGCGCCCCAGGGCGGTGAGCAGCAGCGGCAGCCCGAGCACGCCGAGGACCGCGCCGAGCACCCACCACACGACCGGCAGCGGCGCGTCGATGACCCACGCGACCTGGAGGTAGTGGCGCTCGACCACGTAGGCGGTGACGGCGGCGACCACACCGGCCGCCGCGAAGCCTGCCGCCCTCATCGGACGGGCTCGTAGCAGCGCTGCACCCTGGTCCCGATCCCGGTCAGGATGTCGTTGGCATTGGTATTGGCCCACCGCGCCCAGTCGTGCGCCGTCGGCTCGCCGTCGTCGCCGGGGCCGAACATCACGGCGACGTCGCCCGGCTGGACCGGCAGGTCGCCGACGTCGAGCACGAGCTGGTCCATCGCGACGCGGCCCGCCACGGGACAGCGGACGCCGTGCACCTGGAAGGCGGCCTGGCCGGTCGCCTGGCGCGGGACGCCGTCGGCGAAGCCGAGGGGGACCAGCGCGAGGGTGGTCTCGCGGTCGGTGACGTACTCGTGGCCGTAGTTGACGCCGGTGCCCGGAGGCACGCGCTTGGTGAGGAGCACCTGGGCCCGCACCGTCATCGCGGGCCGCAGGCCGTGGTCGGTGCCCGGCAGCGGGTCGATGCCGTACAGGCCGATGCCCACGCGCTGCAGGCCGAACCGGGTCTGCGGCATCTCCAGCGCGGCGGCCGAGTTCGCGAGGTGCACGATCTCCGGGTCGAGCCCGGCGTCGGCGGCCTGGCGGCGGGCCTCGCCGAAGGCGTCCACCTGGTCCTGGACGCCCGGGGTCTGCGGCTCCTCCGCGTTCGCCAGGTGGGACCAGATGCCGCGCACCCGCAGGGCGCCCGCGTGGTGCAGCCGGCTCGCGTGCTCGAAGAGCTGCGTCCACTCCGCGGCCGGCGCGCCGCCCCTCGACATGCCCGTGTCGAGCTTGAGGTGCACGTTCGCCACGTGCAGGGTGCTGCGCGCGGCCTCCGCGAGGGTGTCCAGCGCCTCGACGGAGCTCACCGACACGTCGATGCCCTCCAGCAGCACCTTCTCGAAGGTCTCCGTGGGCGGGTAGAGCCAGATCAGGATCGGCGCCGTGATGCCGTCGGCGCGCAGGGCGAGCGCCTCGGCCGGGCTGGACACGCCCAGCCAGCTCGCGCCGCCTGCCAGCGCCGCGCGGGCGGCCGGGGCCGCGCCGTGGCCGAAGCCGTTCGCCTTCACGACCGCCATCACCCCGGTGCCCGCACGGTCGACGAAGACGCGGGTGTTGCGGGCGATGGCGTCCAGGTCGACGACCGCCTCCGCCATCGTGGCCATCGGGCGGGACGTGGTAACGGGCACGGGGGAACGATTCCGGAGGCGCTTGCTCACTCTCCAGGCCGTTCGGTGCTCATGTCGCTCGCCAGGGTCTCTCGTCTACGCTGCATCGGGCGGTAGTCTACGGTGCGTCCGGACAGGAGTGGCCGTCGGCACGGGGCCACGCGCCGGACCGGTGAACGGAGAACCGGGCACCGGACGGCCTTCAGACCGAGCGGCTTCTTGCACCAGGATCCGGTCCCGGAGTGCGGGCGCGCTCTGTTGCGTGCGACCGGTGTCGGGGAGTCGTCGCGACCGAACTTGGAGTGATGTGTAGCTATGCCCACCAGATCCCGGGTTGTCGTGCTCTTCGGCGGGCGCAACACCGAGCACGACGTGTCCTGCCGTTCCGCGGCGAGCGTGGTGCAGCACCTCGACCGTGACCGCTACGACGTGCTGCCGATCCGCATCACGAGAACCGGGCACTGGGTGGTGGGCACCGGCGTCGTGCCGCCCGTCGTGGACGACGCGGTCCTGCGGGGGCTGACGCCGGAGCCGTCCGAGCCGGAGACCGCCGACAGCGTGCTGGAGAGCCTTGCGAGCGGTCTCGGGGCGATCCGCGGGGCCGACGTGGTGCTGCCGATCCTGCACGGGCCGTACGGCGAGGACGGCACGATCCAGAGCCTGCTCGAGCTCGCGGGCGTCCCGTACATGGGCAGCGGCCCGCTGGCCTCCGCGACCAGCATGGACAAGGACTTCACCAAGCGGGTCCTTGGCGCGAAGGGCATCCCGGTCGCGCCCGGCGTGGTCCTGCGGACGCCGGCCGACGAGCTCTCCGAGCACGACAGGGACCAGCTCGGCCTGCCCGTCTTCGTCAAGCCGTCGCGGGGCGGGTCGAGCGTCGGGGTCTCGCGCGTGGACGACTGGGCGCAGCTTCCCGCCGCGCTGGAGACCGCGCGCGCCGCCGACACCAAGACGCTGGTCGAGGCAGGGGTCCCCGGCCGCGAGGTCGACATCGCCGTGCTGGAGTTCCCCGACGGCCGCCTGCTGACCAGCCCGCCCATGGAGATCAAGGTCGGCGAGGACCACGGCTGGTTCGACTACGACGCCAAGTACGAGGCGGGCATCACCAACTTCGTCGTGCCGGCGGAGCTCGACCCGCAGATCGCCGAGCAGCTCTCGGTCATCGCGCTCGACGTCTTCCTGGAGCTGGGCTGCTCCGGGCTGCTCCGGGTCGACTTCTTCCTGCCCGAGGTGGAGGGCAAGGTGGTCCCCACCGTCAACGAGGTCAACACGATCCCCGGCCTCACGTCCATGTCGCAGTTCCCGCGCATGTGGCAGGCGGCGGGCACGTCCTACCCGGAGCTGCTGGACATCTTCATCGAGACGGCGCGGGCGCGCGGCCCGGTGTCGGCGGCCCTGCCGTGAGCGACCGGAGCCAGGCGGACACCGTCCCGATCCCGGTGGTGCGGCCGCCGGCGGCGGCCTCCGCGGTGGGTACGGCAGTCAGCTCCGGTCCGACGGCGGGACCGGCGGGGTCCGGCCCGGTGCTGACGGCGGGCCCGCCCGTGGCCAACCCGGTGGAGGCGCCCGCCGAGCCGGCGAAGCCGCGCGCGGCGTGGGCGGACATCGCCAAGGGTGTGTCGATCGTGCTGGTCGTGCTGTGGCACGTGATCATGAAGCTGCACCTGAAGATCGACTGGGACCTGCCGCTGCCGATCCCCGGCCTCTGGGGCCTGTTCGGCGACTTCCTGCTGCCGCTGCGGATGCCGGTCTTCTTCACCATCTCCGGCATGTTCGCGCTGTCCGCCGTCGGCCGCCCCTGGTCGGTCACGGCGCGGAGCCGGATCGCGAAGTTCTACTACCTGTACCTGGTGTGGTTCACGGTGCACACCCTGGTGCTCTCGCTGGTCCCCGACTTCGACACCCTGGCGGCTCGCAACGCGCCGGACGTGCTGGAGCAGGTCACCATCACGCCCACCAACCTGTGGTACCTGATGGCGCTGGCCCTGTACTTCATCGTGGCCAAGCTGACCAGGCGCCTGCCGGCCTGGGCGGTGCTCGTGCCCGCCTTCGCGCTCTCGGCGATCGCGTCGGCCGACCTGCTGGACGCGCCGGGCAACCGCGGACAGGTCTACCAGAACCTGTTCTTCTTCCTGGCCGGCCTGCGGCTCCGGCCGCTGATCGAGCGCTGGGCCAAGGCCGCCACCATGCGGTACTTCCTGATCGGCGCGGTGGCCTACCTCGGGCTCATGGTCGCGATGCGGCTGCTCGACGCGCAGGACCTGTTCGGCGTGTGGCCGGCGGTCTGCGTCTTCGCCGTCGCCGTCGGCGTCGCGGGCGCCGTCCAGCTCGAACGCTGGCGCTCGGGCGCCGCCCTGATGGCCCGGCTCGGCCAGCAGACGCTCCCGATCTACGTCATGCACATGCCGCTGCTCGCCCTGCTGACGGCGGTCCTGGTGGGCCCGCTCTCCCAGCTCGGCAGCATCCCGCAGCTCCTGGTCGCGGTCCTGCTGCCGTTCGTGGTGGTGCCCCTGCTGGTCACCGTGTGCCTCACGCTCAGCACCTGGCTGCGCAACCTGGGGGCCACGTGGCTGTTCGACCTGCCGCACTTCGGCTCGGCCGAGCGGAACGTCAGTCCGGCCGAGCGCCCCGGACCTCCCGCCACCACAGCAGGCTCACCAGCACCGCCAGCCCCCGTGCCAGGTGCCGGCGGTAGGTACTGAACGGTAGCCCCAGCCGCTCGGCGGCGGCCTCCTGCGTGGGGGCGCCGCCAAGATAGGTGGCCACCAGGGCGCGGTGCCCCTTGCCCTCGCGAGGGTTCTCGCCCAGCTCGTCGAGGGCGCCCTGCACCACGGCGCGCAGCGCGGTGACGGGGTCGGGCCCGGCGCTCGCGGCCACCAGCCGGCTGCGCGTGAGCGGGTTCGTGGCCAGGAGGTCGGGGCGCCGCCAGGTGCGCAGGGCGTCCCGGACCGCCGTCTCGAAGGTCTCGCGTGCGAGTGCGTCCGCACCGTCGTCCGACAGCGGTTCCGGGGCATGGCCCTCGGCCGGGGCAGGGTTGCGCCACCGCTGCTCGAACGTGACCGCCTGGCGCACGAAGGACCGCAGGCGCAGCCCGCGCGGTCCCGCGTCCACGAACGGCAGGGACCCCAGCCACCGGAACAGCTCGGTGGCATCGCCGACGGCGGCCAGCGTGCCCTCCGTCGTCAGCTCCGTCGCTGCACACAGCTCGAGCGCCCTGCGGTGCGCGGGCGTGGGCACCGCACCGACCACCCGCTGCAGGACGACGTGGGCGACGGCGAGCCGCACGTCGTCGTCGGAACCGCCGGCGCACCGCGTGTCGATCGCGACGCGCAGCGCGAGCGGGTTGCCGTCGGTGATGGCGAGGAGCCGGGCGTGCTGGTCCCTGGGCACGGAGCGGTCGTCGAGCAGCAGGCCGGCCTCGGCGGGGGAGAGGTCGCGCAGCTCGTGCACGCTCAGGAGCTCCTGCCAGCCCGGGTCGGTGGTCCACTCCAGGGCGGGCGGGGTGCGGCCGGCCAGGACTACCACCGTCCCGAGCGGGAGGGTGGGGAGGAGCTCCTCGCGGAGCCAGGGTTCGGCGGGGGACCAGTCGTCGAAGTCGTCGATGAACAGGACCAAGGGGGGTGGGGTCTTGGTGTCTGAGAGGTCCGTCGCGAGCAGGTCGGCGGACGTGGCCTGGTCGAAGCGGCCCGTGCGCACCACCCGGCGTCCGGCGCTCTTGGCCTCGCCGGCGAAGCGGCGCAGGAGGGTGGTCTTGCCGGTGCCGCCCGCACCGTGCACGAACAGCACGGTGGAGGCGGAGTCGCTGGTGATGGCCGTGCGGAAGGCGGCGAGCTGCTCGTCGCGGCCCACGAACGCACGCTGCCGGGCGAGCTCCAGCCGGTGGCCGAGTGCGGTGGCGGGCATCATGGCGACCCGACCTTAGCGCGAAAGGCTTGTGCGGCGCTGCTGAAGGGGCTGGCTCTGGCGGTGTCTCGGTCCTTCGAGTGATGTCCGAGCTGATGGCGGGGGCTTGTGCGTGGCCCGCGCAAGCCCCCGCGCCTTCGGAGGTCAGCCCTCCAGCTGACGCTGGACCGCCTGGGCGTCGATGAGGTAGTTCATCTCGTAGAAGCGCCCGTCGCGGATCTTGTGGAAGGAGAACTCGGCGAACTCCAGCGTGGCGCCGGTCGGTGCCACGCCGAGCCATTCCTTGGTGTGGGTGCCCTTGTTGTACAGACGGGCCGCAACGCGGTCCCCGTCGATCGCGACGTCCTGGACGCGCCAGGTGAAGTCCGGCACCGACTGCCCGTGTGCCTCGAGCTCGGCGATGATGTGGTCCCGGCTGACCGGCTTGCCGTTCTCGACCAGCTCGTCGTGGACGAACTCGGCCACGCGGTCGAAGTCGTGAGCGTTGAGCACCTCGATGTAGCGCTCGAAGACCTCGCGCACCTCGAACTCGGACATGGTGGTTCCTACTCTCTCCCCGTTCCGGGGCTAAGCACTGGAGCGTGTCACGCCGCACCCGGCTTGAATCGACGTGCCGTGGCGGCTCTTGCAGTGCATCCGAACTGGGGCCCGGAGATTTCTATTCCGTACGGTACAAAATTCGGTGGGCAGCCCGCGCTCGGTCAGGCGGGAGGCTTGCCGCATTCTGTACCGACCGAAACAGAAATCGGATGGCCGGCGTTGGCGAGCAGGTGACGGCCACGGCGATACGACCGAGGCCGCACGCACGAGAACCGAACGCTGCCCACCCGGGTAGCAGAGAGGCGGGACGCCCATGTCCGACATCGATCTGCGCGAGTTCTACGAGAACTACATCGCGGCCCTCAACGCCCACCAGTTCGACCGGATGGACGAGTTCATCAGCGACCAGGTCACTCTGAACAGCGGGCCCGCGCACCGACGAGGGTCCCTCTCCTGCTCCATGATGAGTGGGGAGAATCGTCGTCGGTGCGCGGAGGGTCTGGGGCGAGGCTCACCTGAGGCGTACCGAGGGCGAGACCGCGCTGGACACGGTGATGGGCTGCGCCAGCACGATTGCGTAGGCCCGGAGTTGCATCTTCCGTAGCGGTATGTGGTGCGGTGGACTCACATCCCGCCCCATCGAGGAAGGCTCTGCCCCATGTATTCGTCCTTCATCCCGCCGCGTCAGGTCAAGATCGGTGACGCGGCGGCCTTCGTCGGCACCACACCGCGGGCGATCCGTCACTACCACGAGATCGGCCTGCTCCCCGAGCCCGAGCGGGGCAGCGACGACCGCCGCCGCTACGGCTACGACGACATGATCCGGCTGCTGTGGATCCGCAAGATGGCCGATGCCGGGATCGCCCTGGACGACATTCGTGACGCCTTCGCCAACACTGCTTCTGCCGAGGCCGACGACGACCGCGGCATCGCGGGCACGCTGGAACGGCTGGAGGAAACCCTCGTCGCCCAGGAAGCGGAGCTGCGGCGGCAGCGGACCGCCGTGCAGCGCATGCGCACCGAGGGCAGCAGGATGGGCCTGCTCTCCGACTTCGTCACCGGCCGCCTCCGGAGCCTGCCGGAGGGTTCCCTGCGCCAGGCGGACCTGGACGACTTGCTGGTCATGGAGCGGATCGTCGGCCCGCTGGGCGCGGCCGTCCGGGCCACCCGGTTCATCGCCCTGGCCACCCACCCGGGTCTGCGGGAGGAATCCGACCGTGTTGACGCCGCCGAGGAGGAGCTCGACGACACGGTCGCCGTCGATGACCCCCGCGTGGCTCGGGTGGCCGCGGAGCGGCACGCCTTCGAAAGGGCGTTGGACGCCGTGATCGAGGATTCCGGCCTGGCGCAGAGCGAGGATGCGCTCTTCGACTCCTGGGATGCCGAGCACCCCGCTACCGCTGATGAAGACGAGGCCGGTCAAAGCTCTGACAGGGGGCAAAGGTCCACGGGCGTACTCGAAGCCATCGGAAAGATGCCCTTCGACCTCTCTCCGGCCCGCCTGCGCTGCATGCAACTGGCCGAAGAGCTCGCGATGACCACCTGACTGTGGTCTTCCTTGTCCTCACCCAAGGCTTCTCCCACCGCGGTGATCTCCGCACGGTGCGGCAGGATGTGCGGCATGGATCGCCTCGGACGACGGGCCCTGAGCTACAGCGTCGTGGGAGGCACGGCGCCCGCTGCTGAGCTGTGGGCACCTCCTGACGGATGGCGCGCGTACGAGCACACCGTCCGGCTGGGCTCTGGAACCGAGCTCTGGAACGCGGCGTCGTCGGCGGTTCTCTCCTGGGGCATCAAGACCCGCAGCGGGTTCACGGTCGACCCTCCGCTCGAAGCAGGACGTACCGCACGCCAAGGGGAGCGCTACTGGCTCGTCGCGCGAATAGGCCCCATCCACGTGCGGGAGCCGGTCAAGATCGTCGCGACGATCGCAACGCGTCACCGGGCCGCGCTTACTTACGGCACTCTGGAGGGCCACCCGGTCTCAGGAGAGGAGGCGTTCATCGTCCACCGGGACGACGACGGGAATGTGAGCCTGACGCTGCGCTCTCTCACACACGCGGGCCGGGGCCGATGGCGTGGACTGTTTCCGTTGATCCTGATTGCCCAGCGGGTCTACCGCCGTCGGTATCTCCGTGCGCTCCGGCGCGGTGGCCGATGAGGAAACAGGTACACGTCTCGTGCGGATATCGGTAGACCGCCGCGACGCTGATCGCGGCGGCCGTGCGTACCTGCCCGAGTGTGGTGGTCCCGCACCGCGGGGCGACCGGGTGCGGTGCCCGGTCGCCGCCGATAGGAGCGCCGCGGACAGCCCTACCCGCATCACCAGCGACTCATCCGCAACCGATCTCCTCTGGTACCGCTGGGCCGCACAAATAGAAATCCCAGTCGTTCTGGACGATGTGCTCGTTCCCGTCCGGGGTGTCGTATGTGAACTGGATGTCTCCGATATGCGCTCCGGAGGACTTTCCCTTCACGCTGAAGACGATCTCGTCAATGGACTCGTTAGGTAGTGGGCTTCCTTCTTCGATGCACGGCCTGTCGACCGACAAGCTCACGAACTTTTCGTCGAATGGGGTAGTCCTGCGGCGGGACGGATGCTCCGGTGTTCCATAGAGTTGGCCAATCGCGTTCTCGTCCCCGACGACGAAAGTTCTGACGTACACGTCGACCGACAACGGCTCCAGATCCGGAGTGCTCGACCAGTCAATGCCGGTAATCTCGATCGGACCGTCACCTTCGGCGACGCACGGCATAAAACTGCCGAACATGCCGCTCCATGCTTCGCCGTCCCTAACGCCGTCCGGGCGTGCCAGCCCGCTCAGTCCAGAGCCCGGGTACACCGAGAGCGGATGCTGCAAGTCATCAGGGTGCGCGTCGATCTCCTGGACCACTGGCGTACAACCCGTGAGGCCCAACGCGATGCACAGCGAACCAGAAACCCACGTCGCAATCAATTTTTTCAACGGTCCGCCGTTCAGACAGAATGGACACCATCGCAGTCCGGTAGAGGCGCCAGTTGCGCCTCTACCGGACACTTGCCCAACTAATCCTGGTATCGCAGCATCAATTTTCCTGCGCGTGCGGGAAAATCGTCCCTCCCGCACAGCGCCTTGCCATTTCCGCCGATGTCATAGTCCAGGCGCTTAAAGGTCGCGTACTGGCTCTTTGACTGGAGGTTGATCCCAATCATGTCCTTAATGATCACTCCGCCGTAATTCTCATAAGCGTTTCCACTCGAAGTTGTCCGCTGCCAAGGTCCCGGATCTTGGTCCGCGCAAATCGTGTAAGCCTTAGGTCGGTCGATGCTGACAGAATTGGTTCCGCCTGTCTCAAATCGTGGCCGCACCCTCGTGCCCGTGCCGTACTCTTCGACCCACGGCCCGCAATGCCCATCGGGGTCTCTTTCGTGTCGGACGTACGGCACTTCATATCGACCGTACCTGACCTCGATCCGGTAGGATCGATAGTCATTGTTCCACAGGAATTCTTTTGCCCATTGCGATGTCATTGTCTTGGTGCCAGTTCGTGAATAACTGACACCTCCAACCGTTGTGGCGATACCGCCAGTTGTGTGATGCTCGCTCGAATTCTCATAGACCATGCGAGCCGTGGAGTTGTAGGGATCGTCTTTTATAGTGTAGGTCGCTGCAACCCTCGCCCAGAAGTTCCTTGAGCCGACGAGCGTGCCCTCCCTGCCCCACACGATGCAGCTCGTGGCGAGTTGGCCGGCGTCACCATCATCGAGAGAGCTCTCGGGTACGCAATCGTCCGTGGGGGTCTCAACGCCCTCACACTCGTCAGAGGGTTCGATAGCCTCGACCAGATCGACAGAGGGCGTGGACACGACAGAGGGACCCAGCTCTGCCAGGTCTTTGGCGGTATAGCTTGCATCGATCCAGGTCTCGCCGAGGTCGGTCGCCACAGAGCGCGCGGTGAGTGCGGTCATCCTCGTCAGGCCCTCAGGTCGATTGATGACCTGGATCTCGAAGTCGACGGCGCCGGTCGTGCTCACGTAGTCCGAGGGAATCGTGTCGACCGATGTACGTACCGAGATCACCCCTCCGTTGACCGAGGTCACTGCGTCCACGGCATGCAGCTCGAACTTGTCGCCGTCGACGAGCTGCTGGTCGAACTCAGACGACGGCCATGCGTGCACCAGGACTTCTGTGGTCGCCGGGGCAAAAGAGCCCTCCGGCAGGTTCACCGTGAAAGCTACCGGCTGCTCGGCAGCGCGCCCTTCTTCCGTGGCCGATGCCAACGGCCCACCTATCAAGGCTCCGAGCGCAAGCGTTGCTGAGGTGAGGAGTGCCAGTACGATCCTGAGTTTTCCTCTTGACTCCACCGAAAGGGCGGGGGGTCTGCCTGTCACCATGACTTCCTCCCGTTGCTCTACGACGGCGTCGCCCGGGGCGCCGACAATTGCGGCTAACCTAACGGGCAAATCAGACAGGCGCCCTTAAAGGAGCGGGTGATGTTTTGCGCCGACGCCTGGGCGGTGAAGCACACCGCTCCTCGGCTCTATCCCATGGCTCCGACGGGCCATAACTATAGGATCAGGGGGAGCGATCACCAGATGGGATCGGTCAACGGTCCTCCACTGGGTCGTTTCGGTTCGGTGCATTGGATGGTCTGGGTGGGCGTGACGATCAGGTCCACGTGGAAGTCGTGCGTGGCCTCGGGGATCGGCTCGGTCACCACGTGCAGGTCGTGGACGGTTGTGGCGTAGGACCGGCGCTCCATGTAGGGCTTTGAGATGAGCAGGATCGAGGATGGGACGATGCCTGCTGCTAGGACGTCGCGAGAGAGGGCGATGTTCTTGCTGGTGTTGCCTGCGTTCGGCTCCAGCGGGATCGCGTCGCCTGGGACGCCCAAGTCCAGGGCGTGCTCGCCGTAGTGGACGGCTTCTCCTCGGGGGAAGCGTGCCACCGTCGTGGGGCTGTTGCCGCCGCTGAAGACCAGCCCGATAGAGTTCGGTGGAATAGGCGGCAATATACGTGCAGGCCATCGCCCGCAGCACCCGCCGGTCAAATCACGTCAAGCTGGAGCTCACGTGGGCCGGTATCGCAGGGCGACTGCCCCCGACCGGAACTCCCGGCGGTCCACGAGCTCGAGCCGGATGCGCTCGCGCAGACCGGCGAGCAACGTCGGCCCGTGTCCGGCAATAACCGGCTGCACCAGGAACTCGTACTCGTCGATCAGGCCCAGATCTGCCAACGCCAGGGGGAGCGTCACGCCACCGACCCACAGGCCTTCGCCTGACTCCTCCTTGAGCCGCTGAACCGCTTGTCCCAAGTCGTCTCGCACCAGCTCGGCATTCCAGTCGACACCGCTCAGTGTGCTCGACACGACGTACTTCTTCGCCCGGTCGATGGCCTCGGCGAATGGGATCTCCCACTCACTCATCCAGTCGGGCCACGGGCCCGTGGCCGGCCGCCGCCATGCCGACTCCATCATCTCGTAGGTCACCCGGCCGAACAGCAGGGCATCGGCTCGCTCCATCTCGGCGGCCCAGTAGCGCATCGACTCCTCGTCCGGGGGAGGCCCTGCCTCGTGATGGCAGCAGCCGTCGAGCGTCACGTTGATCGAGTATCGAAGTGGTCTCATCTAGTCGCTCTCCCTTGATGCGCGCCCCGCGTTCACCGGACCGTACTCAGCTCAGACGACTGCTGGCGCCATTTCTCACCGGCGCCGCGATCCCGCCTGCGCGCGACACAGGTGGGATCTCCACAAGGCTGGTGTCATGCTGCCGAAGAGCCGACGTTCGGTCGGGCGTGCGCGCGGCGCTGATCAGTAGCCGTCGCCTGGACGGTAGACGCTGAGGTCTCCGTAGGCTGACAGGACGTCGGTCGGGTCGCCGGGGTGGTGCCGCAGGGTGGAGTCCAGGAAGACGAGCGTGGCCGCTGCGACGACGTGCGGGCTCTCCGCGCGTCCCAGCGAGCCGACCAGGGAAGCCACGGGCGGCAGGTACAGGGGTGAGTCCATGAACGTGAGATGTGCTGCGCCGGGGATGGTGAGCCGGTAGCTCGTCGCGGTACTGAGCTCGAGGGCCTCGGTGAGGCGAGGTATGTAGCGGGGGTCGGTTGCCGGGCTGATGGCTTGGGTGAGTGCGAGTACCGGCTGGTGAAAGGGGCCCAGCTCGCCGCGAGGGTAGCCGTCCAGGTTGACGACGGCCGTGAACCGGCGGTCCTCGCGGGCCGCTTGCAGGGCGGCGGCACCACCCAGGGAGTGGCCGGTCACCCCGGCCCGGCTGGTATCCAGACGTCCGGTCAGCGGGCCCGTGATCTCACCTCGGTCAAGGCGGCCCAGTTGAGTGAGGGCGAAGCTGAGGTCGGCGGCACGAACACTCGTCGTCTCGGCAGCACGTTCGTTGTCCTCCTCGTCGTCGCCGGTGGGTGCGATCTTCGTGGTGATCGTCCGGCCGTCGGCGAGGACGACGGCGGCGGAATCGTACGGGTGGTCCAGGGCGGCGACCACGTAGCCGTTGCTGGCCAGCTCCTCCGCCCACGCGGTGTTCTGTGTGCGGACCCCGCCCAGCCCGGGAGAGAACAGCACGACCGGGAACCGAGCGCCGTCGCCGGCCACCGGAGCGTTGAGGACCGAGTGGGTGTGGGCACGCGGGACGCCGTCGAGCAGGAAGCCGGGCAGGCCCGTGTAGCGCGCGAGAGCTTCGGAGACGATGCGCGCCTCGCGCTCGGTGCGTCCGAGATACTGGGCATGCTGCGCGCCCGCCGGACTCGTGCGCGCGGGGTACCAGAGCTGGACGACGACCGTGCGCCGGTCGCGCGAGCTGGTGGTAGCGGTCTCGGGACGGTGCGGATCGGTCCACTGCAGCACCCGGGTGCCGACCGCGAAGTGGCCTGTCGGTTCGGGGAACTCAGGTACCGGAAAGGCCCACGCGGCCACCGGGCCCGTGGCGATCAGGCCGATGCAGGCGACCGACCCTGGCAACGCCAGCCACCATGGGGCTCGCCACGCCGGCCGACCGGCACGTCGTCGAACCAGAGGACGGACCAGGGGAGAGACGGCGAACGGCAGCGCGACGGCGGCACCCGCCAGCACCGGCAGCATCTGCCAGCGGATCCCCACCATGCTCAGCACGATCACGGCCACCACGAGGCCCAGCCCGGCCAGGACCGTGACTGATGGGCGGACCGTGGGAGGAAGCCAGCGTGCCAGCACCAGCGCGACACCACTCAGCAGGGCAAGGAGCTCCAGGGGAGACAGGTACAGCACGATGATGTCGTCCACCCGACAATCCTCGGCGCACCGCACGTCCTGCCACATCAGCCCTGCGTCGTCGTCGCATCCGACCGGGGTCGCAGCCGGAAGGCGCGCGACTCATCCTGCGGTCGTACCCCGGCGCGGTGGCGTCTTGAATTGCGGCCTTACTGCAACGAGCCGAGACGATCCCGCTGACGTCGCCCGGCGCGTAGCCTGGATCGCATGTCACAGGACCCCGACGTCCCCGACGCGTTCGACGTCTACACGGTGGTGGTCCTGCGCCGTCCGCCCGGTGCGCCGGAGCTGACCGACGACGAGCTCGACGCGCTCCAGGCGCGTCACCTCGCCTACCGCGCCGACCTGAGGCGGCAGGGCAAGATCGTCGTGAACGGGCCGTTCGACGCGCGGAGCGACCCGTCGTACCGCGGGATGTCGATCTTCGCCTGCGACCCCGACGAGGCCGCACGGCTCTCGGACGGCGACCCGTCCGTCGTGGCGGGCCGGCTCGCCTACGACGTGATGGAGTGGTGGGTCGCCGCCGGCTCGCTCGCCTTCCCGCTCGCCGACGGCGCCGTCGGCGAGCGCCGCTCGATGCCCGACGACTGAGGTCCACCCGGCGCAGCGCCGACGACACGGCACCGAGGACGACGCCGCACCGACACAGGACCACGCACCGCACAGCACCCCACACCACAACAACAACAACGACAACGCCCGCGCACGGCCAAGGCCGCACGCGGGCGCCGTCGTCAGCGACGAACCGCCGCCAGACAGACCGCCGTCGGGCGAACCGCCGTCGGGCGAACCGCCGTCAGACAGACCGCCGTCAGACAGACCGCCGTCAGACAGACCGCCGTCAGACAGACCGCCGTCAGACCAACCCCGTCACTCCACCCCGAGCGCCGCCACCGGCGACGTCCGCACGGCCGCCCGCGCCGGCACCACCGACGCGAGGAGGCCCGCGACCAGGGCGACGACGAGGACCGCCGCCAGGTCGGACCACGGGACGGCGTACCGCACGTCGCCCATGACGGACAGGGCGGTGGCCGCGCCGGCCCAGCCGAACACGAGCCCGAGCAGCATGCCGAGGATCGCGCCGACGCCGGCGATGAGCATGCCCTCGACGGCGAGCATGCCGCGGAGCTGCTCCTTGCTCAGGCCGATGGCCCGCAGGGTCGCGGACTCCCTGGTCCGCTCGATGACCGAGAGGGACAGCGTGTTGGTGACGCCGATCAGGGCGATCACGACGGCGACGGCCAGCAGGCCCACCACGATGCCGAGGATGACGTCCACGACCTGCCGGAACTGCGCCGCCTGGGCGGCCGGGCCGGTGACGAAGGCGTCGCCGTCGACCTCCGCTGCGGTGTCCTGGACGTCCGCGAGCACGTCCGTGGCCTCCGCGCCCGAGATGTGGGCCCAGATCTCGGTGGCGGTGTCGCCGGCGTTGACGCGCGCCAGGTCCGCCGAGGTGATGGTGCGGTTGAGCGGGGTGGCGGTGGTGATGACGACGGTCAGGTCGACCTCGCCGTCCGGACCCGAGACGGTGGTCCGGTCGCCCGCGCCGAGGGACAGCGACTCGGCGGCCTCCTGGGTCATCAGGATCGAGCCCTCGGTGAGGCGTTCCGCCTCCTCGGGCACGTTCGCCGCGGTGACGAGGGCGCGCGGGTCGGCGGCCTTGATGTCCATGCCTTCCACGCCACCGAGCGTCACCATGGTGGTGTTCACGACGGCGGTGGCCGCGACGCCGGGGGTGTCGGCGACGGCGTCGCGCAGGCCCTCGACGTACTCGGGCGACGACGCGGCGACGCTCACGTCGTAGGGGAAGGTCTCGTCGAGCCGGCTGTCCGCCGACATGCGGGCGCTCGCGGCGCCGGTGGACATCATGGTGACGAGGGTGACCCCGATGAGCAGCGCCGTGGAGGTGGCCGACGTCCGGCGCGGGTTGCGCAGCGTGTTGGCCACCGCGAGCCGGGCCGCCGGGCCCGTGCGGGACACGAGGGCGCCCAGGGCCGCCGCGACGCGCGGCAGCCAGAGCACCGCGCTCAGCACGACGCCGAAGAACGCGAGGGCGCCGCCGCCGACGGCCGCGATGAGGCCGAACTGCGGGGCGCCGGCCATCCCGAGGGCGACGCCGACGCCGAGCACGGCGAAGCCGCCGACGATGCACAGGATCGAGATCACGAGGCGGGCGCGGCCCGCGCGGGCGCGCAGCGTGGGGGCGTCGGCCGGGCGCAGCGCGGCGAGCGGTGCCACCCGGGTCGCCGCGCGGGCGGGGGCGAGCGCGGCGAGGACCGTCACGCCCACGCCGACGGCGAACGGCAGCACCACGGACTGCCAGGTCGGCGTGATCGTGGTCGGCAGCGGCACGCCGAGGTCGAACGCCGGGGCCACCAGCAGCGCGGCCTGGCCGAGCAGCGCACCCGCGACGATGCCGACCACCGAGGCGATGGCGCCGAGGATCGCCGCCTCCAGCAGCACGCTGCGGTAGAGCTGTCCGGTGCCCGCCCCGATGCAGCGCAGGAGGGCGAGGGTTCGGGTCCGCTGGGCCACCAGCACCTGGAACGTGTTGGTGATGACCATGGCCGCGATGAGCAGCGCGATGGCGGCGAACGTCATGACGAACACGAGGAAGACGAGGTCCTGGCCGCCGGTCTGCTGGGCGGTCTGCTGTGCCGCCACCTCGTCGGTGGTCTGGACGGAGACGCCGCTGACGACCCCGTCGGCAGCGGTCTGGAGCGCTCCGGCGAAGGCGGACGGGACGCTGCCGCCGTCCAGCGGGGTGTCGAGCGCGACGAGCAGCTGGGAGACCGGGTTCGTGAAGGGCTCGGCGGCGTTCCACTCGTCGAGCGTGGCGGCGGGCACGGCGGCCGCGCCGCCGTAGGACGCGTAGGCGCCGTACGGGTCGTCGGCGAGGCCGGTCACGGTCAGCCGCTCGGTGACCTCTCGCGGCTCGCCGAGCTCCGCGGCCGGGTCCGGTGCCTGGCTCTCGGCCCAGCCCTCCGGGTAGATGGTGCGCGCGAGCGTCACGGTGTCGTCGAGGCCGACGCCGAGGCGCTCGGCGACCTCCGACGTCAGCGCTACCTCGTCGCTCGCGGTGGGCCAGGCGCCGTCGGTCAGCTCGAGCGGGGAGAGGCGCGGGTCCTCCGGGACCGGGGCGAACGCCTGGTAGCCGCCCTTGCCGCCGTTGCGCAGGTCGCCGAACCAGTTCGTGAGGGGCTGGACGGCCTTCACGCCGGCGACGTCGCCGACCGCCGCGATGTCGTCGGCCGTGAACGAGGCGGCCGTGTCGGCGGTGGACACGACGACGTCGGCGCGCGCGTACTGGGCGGCGACCATGTCGTGGGTGGTGCCCTGGATGACGCCGCCGGCGAGCAGCGTCACGGTGACGAAGGCGGTGCTGATCAGGATCGCCACGCCGGCGGCGGTGAGTCGCCCGACACTGCGGCGCATCTGGCCGAGGGTGAGGCGGGTGGTGGGGAAGGTGGTGGCCATCACGCACCCGTCCGGGTGGTGGGGCCGGTGGTGATGGCGGGTTCGAGGGTGCGTAGGGCGTCCAGGCCGGCCATGGCGGACTCGGGGGTGGGGTCGCTGATGTCGCCGGCGATGCGCCCGTCGGCGATCAGCACCACCCGGTCCGCATACGCCGCCGCGGACGGGTCGTGGGTGACCATGATGATGGTGCGGCCCAGCTCCCGCACCGAACGGCGCAAGAAGGACAGGACTTCGGCGCCGGAGCGGGAGTCCAGGTTCCCGGTCGGCTCGTCCGCGAACACCACATCCGGTTGTGCGATCAACGCCCGCGCGATGGCGACGCGCTGCTGCTGCCCCCCGGACAGCTCCCCCGGACGGTGGGTCAGCCGGCCGGAAAGGCCCAGGGTGTCGACCAGGGTGCCCAACCAGGCCCGGTCCACGGTGCCGCCGGCGAGTTCGACGGGCAGGGTGATGTTCTGCTCGGCGGTGAACATGGGCAGCAGGTTGAACTGCTGGAACACGAACCCCACCCGGTCCCTGCGCAGCAACGTCAGGGCCTTGTCGTTCAGGCCGGTGATCTGCGTGTCCCCCAGGAACGCCTGCCCACTCGTGGCCGAGTCGAGACCGGCCAGCAGGTGCATCAGCGTCGACTTCCCGGAGCCCGACGGGCCCATGATCGCGGTGAACCGGCCCTGCTCGAAGTCCACATCCACCCCGTCCAACGCCCGCACCACCGCCTCACCCTTGCCATAAACCTTCGTCAGAGAACGGGCGCGCACAGCGGGTGACGACCCGGGCGCATACACGGTGTTGTCCATGCCGCAGACGCTACGGACCGGCGCCGTCGCCCCGCGTCCTGCCCCGGGCTGGTTCTGCGCCGTCGGCCCGTCATACCCAGGTCGTACGTGCGCACCGGGATGTCACCGACCAGCGCGTTCGTCGCACGAGGGTGCCCGGCCCCGGTAGCGTCAGGTCCATGCGTCTGGGCGTACTCGACATCGGTTCCAACACGGGCCACCTCCTGGTGGTCGACGCCCACGGCGGCGCGCCGCCGCTGCCCGCGTCGTCGCACAAGCAGCCGCTGCGGCTCGCCGAGCACCTGGACGACGACGGCGCCGTCAGCCAGGCCGGTGTGGACGCGCTCGTGAAGTTCACGGCGGAGGCCGTGGACATCGCCGAGGACCGGGGCTGCGCGGAGATGCTGGGGTTCGCGACGTCCGCCGTGCGCGACGCCGTGAACTCCGAGGCGGTGCTCGGGGCCGTGCACGAGCGCACGGGAGTGCGGCTCGAGGTGCTCAGCGGCGAGGACGAGGCCCGGCTCACGTTCCTCGCGGTGCGCCGGTGGTTCGGCTGGTCGGCCGGCCGGCTGGCCGTGTTCGACATCGGCGGCGGCTCCCTGGAGATCGCGGGCGGCGCCGACGAGGCGCCCGACGCCGCGTGGTCGCTCCCGCTCGGGGCCGCGCGCCTGGCCCGCGCGCACTTCAGCACCGTGCCCGACGCCGGGGCGCTGCGCGCCCTGCGCCGCGACCTGCGCACCGAGATCGCGCGGAACGCCGGGAGCCTGCTGCGCACCGGCCGGCCCGACCGTGCCGCCGCCACGTCGAAGACCTTCCGGTCGCTCGCGCGGATCTGCGGCGCCGCGCCGTCGTCCGAGGGACCGCTGGTGCGCAGGGTGCTGCGGCTCGACACGCTGCGCGAGCGCATCGGCGAGCTGATCGGCACGACCCCCGACGACCTGGCGCGGCTGCCCGGCGTCTCGTCGAGCCGGGCCCACCAGATCGTCCCCGGCGCGCTCGTCGCCGAGGCCTGCCTGGACGTCTTCGACCTCACCGAGCTTGACGTCTGCCCGTGGGCGCTGCGGGAGGGCGTGATCCTCCGGCGGCTCGATCAGCTCCCGCACATCGGCGATGCCTGACGGCGTTGGTGGTGCTCGGCGCTGGCGGCGCTCAAGCGTCGGTGGTGCTCAGGCGTCCCAGGCCTCGGTGAACTCGGCCAGGTCGATCTTGCCGTCCTGGTCGTGGTCCGCCTTGCCGAAGATCTGCTCCAGGTCGAGGTCGGTGACCTCCTCGCCGCGGGTGCCCATGGCCAGGCGGAACTCTTCGGCGGTGATGCGGCCGTCGCCGTCGGAGTCGAACTCGACGAAGGTGCGGGTCAGCTCGTCGTCGGCAGTCATGGGGGATCCCTCCGCAGTGCCAGGAACAGGTCGGGAGTATGCAACCACATATCGGTCTAATCGGCTCGGATAGGGGCCAACGTCCGATACGGTGCGGCGTGCAACGCGTCGACGACGGCCAGCGGAGGGGCAGACCATGAGGCTGTACGCGGCGGCACCGGCCCGGTGCGCGCGCCAGGTGCTCGGCGACCTGGTGCTGCTCTGCTGGGTCGCGGGCTGGGCCTCGGTGGGCCGCCAGGTCCACGCCTCGACCATGGAGCTGGCGGGCCCGGGGCGGGCGACGGCGAACGCCGGCGACGACCTGGCGGGCCGGTTCCACGACGTCGAGGGCAGGATCGGCGGGATCCCGGGCGTCGGCGACGACCTCGCGGCGCCCTTCAGCGGCGCGGCGGAGGCGGCGGAGAGTCTGGCCGCCGCGGGCCGCTCCCAGGTCCAGACGGTCGAGGACATCGCGCTGGCGGCCGGGATCGCCGTGTTCCTCATCCCGGTGCTGCTGCTCGCCGTGCTGTACGTGCCGGCGCGCGTCCGGTTCGTGCGGCGCGCGGGCGCCGCACGGCACCTCACCGGGTCGGCCCCGGAGCTGCTGGCTCTGCGCGCCCTCGCGAACCAGCCGCTCCGGACCCTGGCCAGGGTCTCGGACGACCCGGTGGGTGCGTGGCGGGACGGCGACCCCGCCGTCGTGCGCAGGCTGGCCGACCTCGAGCTACGGGACCTCGGCCTGCGGCGGTGACGGTCCGCGGCGTGCGGCCGGCCAGCCGGCGCACGACGGCGCGGTCGGCAGGCGGCGTGACGTCGGCGTCAGGCCATCTCGGGGACGTGGAGGTGGGCGAACGCGATCTCCATCTCCTCGACGTCGTCGACCGTGGCGCCCAGCTCGCGGACGACCCGGTCGCGCATGCCGGCCACCATCTCGCGGCTCGCCTCGACGGCCTCGCGGCTGTCGAAGGCCGCCGTGCCGACGACGCGGCCGGCGTCCCTGTCGACCATCAGGCTCGCGCTGCAGAACCCGCTCAGCTCCTGGAGCTGCGGCAGGACCACCATCCGGAAGAGGTCTATCGCGTGGTCGACCATGCTCCGGTCGCCCCCCAGCCAGGTGAGGCGGGCGAACGCGCCGTCGGGCGCCGCGTGGTCGCGGTGGACGACGGCGACCTCCCACTCGTGGACGACGCTCTCGTTGCCGCTGCCCAGGGCGCCCTCCGCGCGGGCGCGCAGCGGTCGCACCGCACCGCCGCTCGCTCGCATCGCGTCCTCGGACTGCCACGATGTCGTGGCCACGCAACGGCCGGTCTGCCGGTCGACCAGCATCGACATCCCCGCACAGCCGTCCATCGCCGTGACCGCGGGGAAGATCTCCTCACGAACGATCCGTAGCCCGTCGTCGATCCTGGCGGGATCTCCTCGGACCTCTGTGGTGCGTACGTACATGGCGGACTCCCTGGGTTCGGGGCAACGCCCGGACGGCGCTGCCGTCCCTCCTCACACTAGGCGAGCTCGCGCGGGTACGCGACGGCGTCGACGAGCGCGCCGTGCCGCCACACGGTGACCTCGATGCGGCGGCCGATCGCGCCCTCGACCATGGCCTTCTGCACCGCTGTCACGGTGACCACGGGCTCGCCGTCGAGCTCGACCACGATGTCGCCCGCGAGCAGGCCGGCCTCGGCCGCGGGGCTGCCGGGTGTCACGTCCGCGATCTGCAGGCCGGTGGGGGTGCCGAGGCGGGCGGCGAGGCGGGGCGGCAGCGGCACCTGCGCCCCGGCGATGCCGAGCCACGCCCGGCGGACGCGGCCCGTGGTCATGAGGGTCGTCACGATCTCGCGCGTGGTGGAGTTGATCGGCACGGCGAGGCCGACGCCGATGCCGGCCACCGCGGTGTTCACGCCGACCATCCGCCCCGTGCTGTCGGCGAGGACGCCGCCGCTGTTGCCCGGGTTGAGGGCCGCGTCGGTCTGCACCACCTCGTCGACCACGCGGCCGTTGCCCATGGGCAGCGAGCGCCCCAGCGCCGAGACGATGCCCGCCGTGACGCTCCCGGCGAGCCCGAGCGGGTTGCCCAGCGCCACGACGAGCTGGCCGACCCGCAGCCGCGCGGCGTCCCCGAGCGGCACGGGCGCCGGCACGTCGGCCCGGGCGTGCAGCACGGCGAGGTCGGACAGCGGGTCCCGGCCCACGACGTCGGCGCGTACGCGCGTGCCGTCGGTGAACGCGGCGTCTGCGAACTCGGCGCCCGCCACGACGTGCGCAGAGGTGAGCAGGAACCCGTCGCCCGTGATGACGCTCGCGCTGCCGGAACCCTGGCCCCTGCGGGTCGTGATGGTCACGCTCGCGACGCTGGGCAGCACCGCGTCGGCCACGGCCACGACGGCGCGTGAGTAGGCGTCGAGTGCTTCGGTGTCGTCGGGACGCAGCGGTTCGGTGCCGTCGTCCGGTGAGGTGTCGAGGGCCACGTCAGTGGAGCGTTCCGGGGGCGCGGGTTGTGCCCTGTGTTCGCGGACAGCAGAGCGGCCGAACCGCAAGCTGGTCGTCACCCGATCCGCCGAACCGAAGGCTGCACGTCGTCCGGCCGCCCGATGCGCACGCAAGTCTCGGTTCGAGCGGATCGGGTGACGACCAGCTTGCGGTTCGGTTTGGATGGGTGAGGGCGGAGGGCTACGGGTCGGGCGGCTGGCGGACGGCGGTCGCCCATGTCTCGCCGTCCGGGGCGGTCAATCGCACGGAGACGACGTCGTGCGCCGCGACGTCGAGGACGCCGCCCGCCGTGCACGTGCCCGCCGACACGACGCACGACCCCAGCGCGATCTCGGTGGAGCCGGTCGCGGGGTCGCCCGCCGGATCGCCCCCGGGATTGCTGCCAGGGCCGGTGTAGGCCCCGGCGTCGACAGCGTCGTCGTCACCGCCGTCGACCTGGACGGTGACCACGACGTCGTAGCGCGCGGCCGCGCCGGCGTCGCGGACCACGACGTATCCCCAGGTGGGGTCGCCCTCGTAGACGAAGACGGTGCCGACCGACCGCCCGGCACCCGCCGGGCCGCCCGTGCCGGTGCCCGTGGTGAGGTCCATGGCGGCGAGGTAGCTGCCGTTCGCGATGCCGAGCGTGGTGCGGTAGGAGGCGGCAAGCTCGCGGTCGGGCGCCGTGGCCGTCCAGACGACGGCGGCCCCGGCGACGAGCAGGCCCGCGCCGACGACGCCGGCGAGCACGGCACGCCTGACCCGGTGCCGGCGGAGCGCCGCGGGGCGCCCTCGGCGCGCCTCGGACGGCGGTGCTTCCTGGGGCGGTCCGTCTTGCGCGGGTCCTTCCTGGGCCGGTTCCTCCTGGGCCCGTCCCTTCCGAGCGGGTCCCGCCTGAGTCGATCGCTCCCGAGCAAGCTCCTCCTCAGCGGATCCTTCCTGAGCTAGTTCCCCCTGCGGCGGCCCGAGCCGCGCGAGCACCCGCCCCTCGAAGTCCGCGGACGGCTCCCGTTCCGGGACGAGCAGCAGCAGCTCGTCGGCCGCCGCGGACAGCTCCGACAGCTCCGCCCGGCAGCGGTCGCAGGTGGCGAGGTGTGCCATCACGGCGCCGCGGGTGGTGCCGTCGGCGACCTCCAGCGCCACCTCGGTGAGTGCGTCGCGCAGCTCGGCGCACCGGTCGGCGTCGGTCATGGCGTGTCCACCTCCCGCCTGCTGGTCAGCTCGTCGCGCAGGTGCCGCAGGCCCAGCCGGATGCGCGTCTTGGCCGTGCCGAGGGGCACGCCGGTCCGCTCGGCGATCTCGGCGCCGCTGAGCCCGAAGACCGCCGCGAGCACGACCGCCGTCGCCTGCTCCCGAGGCACGTGCGCGAGCGCTGCGTTCACCGTGGTGCCCGTCGCCACCCGGTCGGCGAGCCGGTCGGGGTCCACGATGGTCTCCACCATGACCACCGGGTCCACGGGGACGTCGCGGCGCACCCGGAGCACGTCGATGGCGGCGTGCCGGGCGATCGCGAGGAGCCACGTCACCGCCCGGCCGCGCCGCGGGTCGAAGCTCGCGGCGTGCCGCCAGGCGCGCACGAAGGCCTCCTGCGCCACCTCCTCTGCGACGGCGGGGATGCCGACCACGAGGAGCGCGAGCCCGTAGACCCGCGCCTGATGACGGCGCACGAACACGGCCGCCGCGTCCGGGTCGTCAGCGGCCATCCCGGCGAGGAGCGCTTCGTCCGATGCCGTCATGTCCTTCCCTACGTGCGGGGGCCGCTCGTGGATCTCGCCGTCGAGCCAGGTTCGTGGGCGGAACCGAGAGATCCGTCCGGGCGCCCGCCACGTAAGGCCCTGTGACGAACCACCCACGCGGACGGCCGCCGGACCGCCGAGGATGACGGTCGACGTCCGCCAGGACGAGGAGGAACCATGTCCAGACTACGAGGAGCGAGGCTCGCCGCGGGGGCGGCGCTCGCCGTCCTGCTGACGGCGGGGTGCGGTGCAGGCGGCGGCGAGGGCGGCACGGGGCCGGACGGCATGACGCTGGAGATCACGGCGCCCGAGGACGGCGGGACGGTCGAGACGCCGTTCACCGTGGAGCTGTCCTCCAGCGAGGAGCTCGGGCCCACCGAGTCGGGCGCGCACCACGTCCACGTGTTCTTCGATGGCGACGACACGGAGTACCTCGTGGTCGAGGGCGAGAGCGTCGAGGTCACCGACCTGCCGGAGGGCGAGCACGTGGTCAACGCGTCGCTGCGCAACGCCGACCACTCCCCGGCGGGCGTGGAGACCGAGGTCACGGTGACGGTGGGCGCCGGCGGCACGGGCGGCGACACCGAGGACGACGGTGAGTTCTCCTACTGATCCCAGTGACCCGTCGGCCGCCGATCCGTCCTCTGCGGATCCCTCCGCGGATCCGTCGGCCGCCGGCCCGGATGGCTCGCGACCAGGGCCGTCGTCGGCGCCGGCCGGGCTGTCCCAGCCGCGTCGAAGACCGGTACCCGGCGGCTCGTCGCGTCCGCGGCGGGTGCCCGCACCGGCGACCGTCGAGCGCAACCGGCGCCCCGTCCGCTGGTTCCACGCCGGTGTCTACACGACTGTCATCGTGCTTCTGGCCACCGGTTGGTGGCTCCTGCTGGGCCGCGAGGGCAGCCCCAGCGTCGTCGCGCGGGCCCTCGGCGTGTCGGACACCGACCTGCACACCATCACCGGCTGGGCCCTGGCCGGGCTGACGGTGCTGGCCGTCGTCGTCGGCGGGCGGCGGTGGCGCACCTTCTGGCGCGAGTCCGTCCGGTTCCACCGGGGCGACGGCGCGTGGTTCCGGCGCTGGCCGGCGGCGGTGCTCACGGGCCGGTTCGGGCGGCACGAGGGCCGGTTCGACCCGGGGCAGCGCATCGCGAACCTGGTGCTCGTCGGCACGCTCCTCGCCCTCGTCGTCTCCGGCGTCGGCCTTGTGCTGGTCAGCGGAGGGCCCGCGTTCGTCTGGTTCTCCTGGGTGCACCGGTGGTCCACCTACGCGGTGACCCCCGTGATCGTGGGCCACGTGATCATCGCCGCCGGGATCCTGCCCGGCTACCGCGGCGTGTGGCGGGCGATGCACCTGGGCGGCCGGCTCCGGATCACCGACGCCCAACGCGTCTGGCCCGCCTGGACGGAGCGGACCTGGACGGAGCGGACGCCGCACCACACCGATGCGGGCTCGCCGGGCCGACACCGCAAACCACACTGACACCGCAAACCACGCTGACGGACCGAACCGCAAGTTCCTCGTCAGACCGGTCGCCGAACCGAAGGCTGCACGTCGTCAAGCCGCCCGATGCACGCGCAAGTCTCGGTTCGAGCGGCGGAACGACCATCATCTTGCGGTTCGGGTCGTGCCGGCCGATCGTTCGCCGTCGGGACGCGTGGTCATGGCTGCTGTGACGGTCCGGGAGCACGGAACTCGTCCACTCGGCGGCCGCCGGCGGGTGGCGCGTCCCAGCGGTAGCGCAGGGAGACCATCCGCAGGCCGAAGACGAGCGCCGCGATCGCCGAGCCGGTGGCGAGGTTGTGCCAGTCTCCCCAGACGGCAAGGCTGGTCAGCGCGGCGCCGAGCAGCGCGGGGATGGCGTACAGGCCCCGCGCGCGGAACACCTGCGGCACGTCGTTCGCGACGACGTCGCGGATCACGCCCCCGCCCACCGCGGTGATCAGGCCGAGGATCGCGGCCGCCGCCGGGTTCATCCCGGCGTCGAGCGAGATGAGCGTGCCCGTGACCGAGAACAGCGCCATCCCCGCGGCGTCGAACGTGAGCAGCACGTCGTGGAAGCGCTGCACGACGTGCGCGAAGAAGTACACGACGACTGCGGCGACAACGGGCGGGACGAGGTAAACCGGCGAGCCGAAGGCGTGCGGCACGCCGTCGTCGAGGATCACGTCCCGCAGGATCCCGCCGCCCAGCCCCACGCAGGTGCCCAGCATGAGCGAGCCCACGATGTCGAACCGCCGTCGGACGGCGAGCAGCGAGCCCGAGACGGCGAAGAAGAAGACGCCCAGGAGGTCGACGACGAGCTGCGTCCACGCCACGCCGGACTCCTTTCGCACGGGAAAACGTCAGCGACCGGTGGTCTACACAGTCTTCACCGACACAGTCTTCACCGACACAGTCTTCACCGACGCGGCGCAGGTTCGCGCCCGCGGGACCGTGGTCGGGCCGGCCGACCGGGCGCCGCAGGGTGAGCCATGAGCCACGTGTCGAACCGAACGTTACGTGTGCCGGACGGCGCCGAACCGAACGTTACGTGTGCCGGACGGCGCCGAACCGAACGTTACGTGTGCCGGACGTTGCCGAGCCGCAAGTTACGTGTCGATCAGGCCTCGGATGGACCCGTGACCTTCGGTTCGACGGTTGGGCCGAGACTTAACCTTCGGTTCGGCGGGGGTCGGCACGCGTAACGTTCGGTTCGACGCCGGTGGTGACACGCTCAACTTGCTGTTCGGCGCCGTCCGGCACGTCGACGCCGGTGGTGACACACGCTCAACCTGCTGTTCGGGCGCCGTCCGGCAGGTCGACGGCGGCGGACCGGTGGCGGCGCGCCGTCAGGCGCCTGCCGAGCAGGCCGTGGTGCGGGCTGAGCAGGTAGACCAGGGCGAACACGACACCCTGGACCACCACGACGAGCCCGCCGGAGGACGCGTCGATCCAGTAGCTGAGGTAGATGCCGACCACGGAGCTCGTGGCGGACAGGAGCGGGGCGATGACCAGCATGCGCCCGAACCGGTCGGTGAGCAGGTGGGCCGTGGCGCCGGGGATGATGAGCATCGCCACCACGAGCACGACGCCGACCACCTGCAGCGCGACCACCGCCGTGAGGGCGAGCAGCCCGAGCAGCAGCGTGCCGAGCAGTCGCGGGTTGAGGCCGATGGCGTGGGCGTGGGTGGGGTCGAACGCGTAGAGGGTCAGGTCGCGCCGCTTGACGATCAGGACGACGAGCGCGACGAGGGCGAGGATGCCGATCTGGACCAGGTCGGCGGTGGAGACGCCGAGGATGTTGCCGAAGATGATGTGGTTGAGGTCGGTCTGGCTGGGCGTGACCGAGATGAGGACCAGGCCGAGGGCGAACAGCGTGGTGAACACGATGCCGATGGCGGCGTCCTCCTTGACGCGGCTGGTGCCGCGGATCGCACCGATCAGCGCGACGGCGAGCAGCCCGAACACGAGCGCGCCGAGTGCGAACGGGGCGCCGAGCACGTAGGCGAGCACCACGCCCGGCAGCACGGCGTGGGAGACGGCGTCGCCCATGAGGGACCAGCCGATCAGGACGAGCCAGCACGACAGCAGCGCGCACACGACCGCCGCGATGACGGTCGTGGCCAGCGCGCGGACCATGAAGTCGTACTGCAGCGGCTCCAGGACCAGGTCGAGGGGGCTCATGCGATCTTCTCGTCGTCGAGCACGTCCAGGCCGAAGGCCAGGGCGAGGTTGCGGGGGTCGAGGGCCTCGGCCACCGAGCCGTGGAACAGGACCCGGCGCAGCAGCAGCACGGCGTCGTCGGCGAGGTGGGGGAGGGCGTGCAGGTCGTGCGTGGAGACCAGCACGGTGCGACCGTCGTCGGCGAGCTCGCGCAGCAGCCGGACGATGGTCGCCTCGGAGCGCTTGTCGACGCCGGCGAACGGCTCGTCCAGCAGGAGGATCCGCGCGTCCTGGGCGATGCCGCGGGCCACGAAGGCCCGCTTCTTCTGCCCGCCGGAGAGCTGCCCGATCTGCCGGTCGGCATACTCGGTCAGCTCCACACGTTCCAACGCCTGGTCGACGGCGGCGTGGTCGGCGGGTCGGGCGCGCCGGGTCAGGCCCTGGTGGCCGTAGCGGCCCATCATGACGACATCGCGGACCGACACGGGGAAGGCCCAGTCGACGTCCTCGCTCTGCGGCACGTACCCGACCACGCCGCGCCGGCGGGCGAGGGCCGGCTCGGCGCCGTCGAGCAGGACGCGGCCGCGGTCGGGGCGGACCATGCCCATGATCGTCTTGAACAGGGTGGACTTGCCCGAGCCGTTCATGCCGATCAGGCCCGTCACCTGCCCGGGCGCCACCCTCAGGGACACCCCGTCGAGGGCGAGCACCTCGCCGTAGCGGACCCGGACGTCGTCGACCTGGATGGTGGCGGCCGGGTTCATGGTGGTGTGGTGCATGGTGGTCACGACTCCTGCCCGGTGAGCGCGTCGATGATGGTGCCGGTGTCGTACCGGATCAGGTCGAGGTAGGTCGGCACGGGCCCGTCCGCCTCGGACAGCGAGTCGACGTACAGGGTGCCGCCGAACTCGGCGCCGGTGGCGTCCACGACCTGCTGCATCGGGTCGTCCGAGACCGTCGACTCGCAGAACACCGCCGGCACGTCGTCGGCCTCGACGAACTCGATGGTCGCAGCGATCTGCTGCGGGGTCGCCTGCTGCTCCGCGTTCACCGCCCAGATGTACTGCTCGGTGAGGCCGGCGTCGCGCGCGAGGTAGGAGAAGGCGCCCTCGCAGGTCACCAGCGCGCGCTGGTTCTCGGGCAGCGTGGACAGCTCTTCGACGAGCTCGTCCTGGACGTCCTGCAGCTCCGCCTTGTACTCCTTGCCGTTCGCCCGGTAGTCGGCGGCGTGCTCCGGGTCGAGGTCGCTGAACGCGGCGACCATGTTGTCCACGTAGACCTGCACGTTGAGCGGGCTCATCCACGCGTGCGGGTTCGGCGTGCCCGCGTACGCGTCCTCCACGATGTCCAGCGGCTCGACGCCGTCCGAGACGACGACGTGCGGCACGTCCACCGACTCGACGAACTGCTGGAACCACAGCTCGAGGTTCAGCCCGTTGTCGAGGATCAGGTCCGCCTCCGAGGCCTTCGCGATGTCGCCCGGCGTCGGCTCGTAGCCGTGGATCTCCGCCCCGACCTTGGTGATCGACTCGACGCGCAGGTGGTCGCCCGCGACGTTCTGCGCGATGTCGGCCAGCACCGTGAACGTCGTCAGCACGACCGGCCGGCCGTCGTCGTCCGCCCTGCCGATGCCGGACGACGAGCACCCGGCGAGGATGCCGACGACCAGCGCGACGGGGAGCGTGAGACGGGCGACGGCGGCGGGTCCCGGAGAGCTCGGCATACTCACGACCCTAAAAGTTCGGGCACCCGAAAACAAGTTCTTGGACCTGCGAAGTCATGGCGTGTCGAGGGCTGGGTCGACTGTCTACTGGTCGGCTGCCGACTTGTCGACTCGTCGACTGTCTGCTCGTCGGCTGGTCGAACCGAAAGTTGCCCGTGCCCCTGACTGACAGCAGGGCGCCGAACCGAAACGACACGCCGAATCTGACCTCGGATTCGGCGTGTCGTTTCGGTTCGGCGCCCGCCATCGTGAGCAACTTGCGGTTCGGCGCCCGCGGCTGCGAGCAACTTGCGGTTCGGCGTCGGTGGACCGACGGGTGCCTTGCGGTTCGGTGGGCGAACCGCAAGGCACCGGTGGCCTCAGCTCACGCGGGTGAGTCGACCTCAGCCGACTCGGGTGAGTCGGCCTCAACCCACTCGGGTGAGTCGGCCTCAACCCACTCGGGTGAGCCGGCCTCAGTCCACTCGGGTGAGTCGGCCTCAGCCCACGCGGGTCAGCCGGAAGACCTGGGTGGCCCCACCCGTGCACGGCTGCTGGGTGAACCGGGTCCCGTTCGACCCGGTGGCCGAGCCGAGGGTCAGGCACGAGCCGCTGTGCCGGGCCGTGAAGGTGAAGCCGCCGGACGTCGCCGTCGGCCGCCACTGCTGGTTGGTGCCGCCCACGTAGGTCCAGAGATGCACCTGGGTGCCGTTGGCCACGGCGCCCGCGCCGCCGTCGACGTCCCACACCTTGCCGGCGTGCTGGTTGACCACCTGGTAGTAGCCGCCGGTGGTGGGCGTGAAGCGCCAGCGCTGGTTGGCCTGGGCGGCGTCGCCGCAGGTCCACTGCTGCAGGGCGGTGCCGTCCGCCGTGCCCCAGTCGGCGGCGTCGAGGCACTTGCCGCTCGCCGACGGCGCCACCTGGTACCAGGCCGCCGGGTCCGGCACGGCCGGCGTGGTGCTGGACTGCGGGTCCCACCGGTACGTGGCGACGGCGCGGCCGGGCAGCGTGTGGGTCAGTGAGCGGCCCTCGTCGGTGATCGAGAACGTGCGGCTGGCGGACGTCGCGTTCACGACGAACGCGACGCGGGTGCCGTCCGGGTTCTGGAAGACGACGTTCTGCAGCCCGCCCGAGGCCTCGCTGGTCGAGCCGATGCGGCGCGCTCCGGCGTCGACGAACTTGCTGACGTGGCCCAGCACGTAGTACTCGGCGTTGCGGGTCACCGTGCCGCCCGCGATCTCGACGACGCCGTTGCAGCGGGTGCCGCAGTGGCCCTGGTGCGGCCCGCCGCTCTGGTTGAGCGCGAGGTTCCAGTTGATGACCGTCTCGCCGCCGTTGCGCATGTTCCGCACCACGAGGTTCTCGGCGTGCCAGACCAGCGTGTCGCCGAAGGTTGATGCGGCGTTGTCGCTGTCCGTGCCCGAGCACTCGGTGAAGTAGACGCGCTTGCCCGCCGACACGACCTGGGCCTGCGCCTCGGGGGAGCCGCCGTAGCAGTGGAACGCTGCGCCGACGACGCGCGAGATGCCCGCCGTGCGGGCGAACACGTCGAGCGGGTAGTCGGGCCGGTCCCAGTTGTGGTCGTAGGCGAAGAGCTGCGTGCCCAGGCTGGCGCTGGTCAGCCGCGCGTCGAGCACCCGGAAGAACTCCGCCTGCTCGGCGGACGACATGCTCATGGACGGGTAGCTCGTGGCGAACAGCGGCTCGTTCTGGACCGTGAGGTCGCTGAGCGTCACGCCCTGCTGCGCGTAGGCCTGGATGGCCCGCACCAGGTAGTCGGCGTACTCGTCGTAGTTCTCGGTGCGCAGGCTGCCGCCGTTCAGCGAGCCGCCGGTCTTCATCCAGGCCGGCGGGGACCACGGGCTGCCCATGAACCGGATGTTCGGGTTGACGGCGAGGGCCTGCCGCAGGACGGGCAGGATCTCCTGCTGGTCGCGGGCGATGCTGAACTGCCCCTGCGTGTCCTCGTAGGTGTAGAAGCCGCCGGAGTTGAAGTCGGTGCTGCCGAGCGGCTGGCGCAGGTAGTTGAGGCCGATGCCGTCGCCGGACCGCGAGAACAGCGACCGCAGCAGGCTGTCCCGGGTCGCGGCGGGCAGGTCGTTGATCAGCGAGGCCGACGCCTCGGTGACCGATGCGCCGGCGCCGGTGAACCGCTGGGCCACCTGGCCAGGGTCCACGCGGATGTCGACGGGCTGGGGTCCGGTGTCGAAGGCCAGGTCGCCGCCGTCGGCGAGCTTGCGGCTGCCGTCGGCGGTGGTGACCCAGACGTGGGCGCTGGTCGGGGCGGCGGCCGCCGAGCTGGCGGCCGGGCCGATCCCTGCGGCGCCGACGGCCAGGACGCTCAGCGTGGCGAGCGCCGTCCGGACGGACCCGGTGCGGGTGGTGCGCGTCATTGCGACTCCCTTGGTGGGTGGGTTTTGGAGGGAGCGTACTCCTACTTACCAAGTACTCGGTAGGTAGAGAGACCGTAGAATCGCCGGATGACACCAGAAGCCGGCGGGGCCAGGGTGCGGCGCCCTCCCGCGGAGCGCCGGGCGGAGATCCTGCGGATCGCCATGGAGACGTTCGCGGAGCGCGGCTACCAGAGCGCGTCGCTGGCCGAGATCGCCGACCGGGTGGGGCTGACTCAGGCCGGCGTGCTGCACTACTTCTCGTCGAAGGCCGGCCTGCTCACCGGTGTGCTCGACCTGCGCGACTCGACGGACATCGAGGAGCTCGGCAGCGAGCGTCCGCGCGGCCTGGCGTTCCTGCGCCACCTCGTCGAGACCACGCGGCGCAACGCCGAGCGCGAGGGGATCGTGCGGCTCTACACGGTGCTCGCGGCCGAGAGCGTGACGGCGAAGCACCCCGCGCAGGCCTGGTTCCGCGGGCGGTACCAGGGGCTGCGCGGCCTCGTGGTCGAGGCGCTCGACGAGGCGCAGGGCCGGGGGGAGGTGGCGGCCGACGTCGACACCGAGACGGCCGCCCGGGTGATCATCGCGACGATGGACGGGCTGCAGCTCCAGTGGCTGCTGGAGCCCGGCTCGGTGGACATGGCGGCGGCGACCGAGACGGCGATCGTCCGGCTGATCGGCAGGGAGCTGCCGCCCGGTCAGGTCACCAGGCCCGTGCGGTAGGCGTGGACCACCGCCTGCACGCGGTCGCGCAGGCCGAGCTTGGCCAGGATGCGCGACACGTAGGTCTTGACGGTCTCCTGGCTGATCACCAGCGCTGCCGCGATCTCACCGTTGGACAGCCCGTCGGCGATGAGGCGCAGCACCTCCAGCTCGCGCGGGGTCAGCACGTCGTCCGGCGCGCTCTGGGCAGGCCGGATGCGCGCGGCGTACCTGCCGACGAGCTGCCGCGTCACCTCGGGGGCCAGGAGCGCGGCGCCGCTCGCGACGGTGCGGATGCCCTGGAGGAGCTGCGCGGCGGGGGCGTCCTTGAGCAGGAACCCGCTCGCCCCCGCGCGCAGCGCCTCGTAGACGTACTCGTCCAGGTTGAACGTCGTCACCACGAGCACCTTGACGGGGTGCGTCACTCCGGCCCCCGCCAGCAGGCGGGTCGCCTCGATGCCGTCGAGCACCGGCATCCGCACGTCCACCAGCACGATGTCCGGCTCCAGCCGGCGGGCGAGGTCGACGGCGGCGCGCCCGTCCCCGCACTCGCCCACCACCTCGAGGTCGGGCTGGGCGTCGATGATCGTCGCGAACCCGGTGCGGATCAGCGCCTGGTCGTCGCAGACCAGCACCCGGACGGGTACATTCACGGCCGGCCCGCCGGAAGGGCGGGTACCTGCGGGATCCGCGCCCGGACGACGAAGCCGCCGTCGTCCCGCCGGTCCGCGGTGAACTCGCCGCCCAGGGCGTCGACCCGTTGGCGCAGCCCGGCCAGACCGCGGCCGCTCCCGCCGGGCGCGGCGGAGCGCGGCGTGGGGTCGTCCGCGCCAGTTCTAGCGGCGTCCGTTCTGGCCGCGCCCGTTACGGCCGGGGCGGGCGCGGCCGTACCGGTCCCTGCTGCGTTCGCCTTGGCCACACTCGCGTCGGCCGCCTCGGCTCCCGTTGTGCTGACCTCCACGATCGTCTCCCTCTCGGTACGGCGGACGCGCACCACCGTACGGCTGCCGTAGGCGTGCTTGAGCGCGTTGGTCAGGGCCTCCTGCACCACGCGGTACGCGACGAGCTCGGCACTGCTCGCCGGTGCCGGCGCCGTCCCGTCCTCGGTGAGCTCCACCGGCTGCCCGGCCTGCCGGGTCCGCTCGACGAGCTCGCGCAGCCCACCGTCGGATTCGTGCGGCCCGCCGCCGGATTCGTGCAGCTCGCCCTCGGACTCGCCCAACCCGCCCTCAGACTCGCCCAACTCGCCACCGCCCAGCCCACCCGCGGACGGCGTCCGCGCGGCCCCGTCGTGACCCGGGTCGAGCAGGTCGAGCAGGCGCCGCAGGTCGGCGATGGCCCGCCGTCCCGTGTCGGTGACCGCGTCGAGGGTCCGGCCGAGCCGGTCGGGCGCCGCCGTCAGATACTTCGCCGCCTCCGTCTGGACGACCATCGCCGTGACGTGGTGCGTGACGACGTCGTGCAGCTCGCGGGCGATGCGGGTGCGCTCGGCGGTGCGGGTCTCCTGGGCGACGAGGCGGCGCTGCTCGGCCTCGGCGGCCCGGCCGGCGCGCAGCCAGGCACCGATGCCCCAGGCGAGGACCAGGGCCAGGTAGAACGTCACGAACCCGTCCGGCCCCTCGGTCGAGCCGAGCCGGTCGAGCGCGAGCGCCAGCGCCACGTACGCCACGGTGAGGCCGACGGCGACGGCGCGCCGTCGGCGGTCCAGGTGGAGGCCGGTGCTCACCAGCGCGATGCCCAGCGCGTTGCCGGCGAACGACTGGTAGGCTTGGAGCTGGCCGACGGCGAAGCCGAGCGACACGAGGGCGATGCACACGGCGGGCCACCGCCGTCGGACGGCGAGCGGGAGGCACAGCAGGGCGACCACCAGCACCGCCCACCCGTCGGAGGGGCGGGCGGGCAGCTCGCCGAGCTGCGTGCCGTAGTCCCGCAGCACCGGCAGGAACGCCGCTCCGGCCAGCCCGAGCGCCAGGGGCAGGTCCCGGACCACGACGTCGAGCCGTCGCCAGCGGTCCGGAACCCGGCGCCGCCACCAGTCTGGAACCCGGCGCCGCCACCGGTCCGGAACCTGCCGCAGGTCGGTCACCGGGGGAGCCTAGCGGGCGCGCCGGCCCGGGCGGAGCGCCGGGCCGGGACGATCTGGCCGCGCCGGTGGGCCAGCCACAGGTACACCCCGGCGGCCGCCGCGCAGAACACGATGGAGTACAGGCTGCCCTCCGGGCCGAAGTCGCCGCCGGTGAGCAGCGTCGGACCCGACGTGCTGGCGTCCAGCAGGCCCTGCGGGGTGTCGTTGCCCGAGACTTCGGTGCTGAAGATCGCGCTGCCCGCGATGTTCCAGCCGAAGTGCAGGCCGATCGGTACCCACAGCTTGCGGGTGGCGACGTACGCGGCGGTGAGCAGGCCGCCGGCCTCGATCGCGATCGCCAGGGCGCCCCACAGGGTCGCGTGCGGGTTCAGGAGGTGCACCAGGCCGAACAGGATGCCGGTCACGGCCAGCGCGATCCACGTGCCGGTCCATCCCTCGATGATCCGGAACAGGACGCCCCGGAACATGAGCTCCTCGGTGACGGCGACCGCTGCCATGAAGCCGAGCAGCCCCACCGCGCCGGTCACCGTGCCGAGGCCGCTCACCGTGTAGCTGCCGAGAAAGGCGAGGATGACGATGACGAGGCCGAACAGGGCGACACCGATCAGGGTGCCCCAGCCGAGGCCGGCGCCGGCGCCCGGCGCGCCCAGCTCCACCGGAGCGCGGCGCTCGGTCCGCCGCACCACCCACCGGTAGACGAACCCGGCGAGCACGGCCGTCACCACGCCGACGGCGAGCGCCAGCCAGGGGTTGTCCCGCACCGCCGCGAGACCCTGGCCGCCGAGAAAGGCGACCGCCAGAACTGCCAAGAGCTGCCACACCAGACGCACGATGACTCCTTCGTGAGAGGCCGCGGCCGGAGGGCCGCGGGCTACCTCGAACGCTATGGATCCGACGGCGCGCAGTCGTCACCGCACGGTGGACACCTGCGGGTAGCTCTCACGGGGGATGGGTACGACGAAGGCGAGGAGAGAGTCCTCTCCTCACCACTTTCAACGTATGAGCATCACCCCGGTTTCGGCCTGACGGGACGCAGGTTTGCTCGCCCCGTGGATCCGAGCGATGCGCCGTCGGGAAGTCGGGGTTCGCATGACTTGGGCACCGCTTGGGCACCGTCATCTCCCCGATCGTGCTCACCCCAGGCAGGATCGTCAGCATCAAGCAGGACGCCGATCCATAGGGAGCCACCATGACAGAGCAATCCAGCGTGACCACCGAGGAAAAGGCCGCTGGTCTGCGCGAGCAGATGGTGCAGTACCTGGTCGAGCACGGCGACATGCGCACGCCGTCGGTCATCGCCGCGCTTCGGACCGTGCCTCGCCACCTGGTGGCCGGCGCTGACGCCGAGCGGGCGTACTCGCCGGAGAAGGCACTCGTCACGAAGCGTTCGGCAGAAGGGGTCGGGCTCAGCTCGGTCTCTGCGGCTCGTGTCCAGGCGATGCAACTGGAGCAGGCGGACATCCTCCCCGGGATGCGGGTGCTAGAAATCGGCAGCGGCGGGGTGAACGCCGCCTACCTTGCCGAGCTGGTGGGTGCGGACGGGACGGTTGTCACCATCGACATCGATCCGGACGTGACCGAGCGTGCGCACCAGTTCCTGCTCGCGGCGGGTTACGACAAGGTCGTCGTCGTGACCGGTGACGCCGAGCACGGAGTAGCCCAGCACGCTCCCTACGACCGGATCGTCGTGACCGTCGAGACGCCTGACATCCCTCCGGCTTGGCGCGAGCAGTTGACGCCGGACGGCGTGATCGTGGCGCCCGTACGAGTACGCGGGCTTACTCGTACGGTCGCGCTCGTCCGTGACGGAGAGTCATTGGTAAGTCGCTCGATGGACGTGTGCGGGTTCGTACCCATGCGGGGAGAGGGCGCCAGCGCGGTCGATGTCGTCGTGCTGCACGATGATGCCGGCGAAGGAGTCGGGCTCCGCGTCGACGGGCCCGAGGCGTTCGACAACCAGGCGCTCCGCGAGGCGCTGCACGACTGGCGGGCCGAGCAATGGACCGGTGTGACGATCGGTGGCTCGGAATCGATGGAGTACCTCGATCTGTGGCTGACCACCGCACTGGACCCGATGCCCCTGCTGGCAGCCGAGCCGGGCGCGAAGGCCGCCGGCCTGGTCGCGGCCGCGTCCCCGCTGGGGATCCCGGCCTTGGTCGACGGCGACTCCTTCGCCTACCGCAAGACACGGCCGACCGACCTCCCGGACCGCTTCGAGATCGGCGTGGTCGCGCACGGTCCCCACGCCGAGCGGGTCGCCGCCCGGTACGCCGAGCAGATCACTGCATGGGACACCGCGCACCGCAGCGATCGCCCCCGGCTGATCATCACCCCGACAAGCACATCGGCCCCTACGAGCTCATCGACGTCGCGGACAGTCGAACGGCGACACAACCGCCTCACGATCACCTGGCCCTGAACGGCCAGGGAGCAAGGAACAACCACCACGATTCACTCAACCGGAGGTACACCCATGCCCGGAAACAGCACCGCCCGTCAGGGCTTCGGCGAGTTCGACCTCGACGTGACCACCGTGAAGTCGGCCTCCGTCGTCGGCAACCTGCTGCGCGGCACCACCGACGGCTGCACGTCCACGTGCGAGTCCGCCTGCTCGAACTCGACCTGCAACTGACCGAACCCGACTCCCGGTGCCGTGACGCCGTCGATCAGACCGTCACGGCACCGGGCCTCCACCGGCGCGGAAAGGAGCCACCTGTGTACCGCCATCTTCCCCACGCCCTGATCCGTACGGCCGTCCTGCCTGTCTCCGACGACACTCCCGTGTTTCCCGGTCCAGATGCCGGCGTGCCAAGAGCTCTGGCTTGGCTCGCGTCAGCGTGGGAAAGCGAGCGGTTGCGCCAGGGAGTTCGGAACGCCAGCCCCGACCTCGCAAACGCGGTGGCCACGCTCTTGGAACCAGGTCGGGAGCCAGACCCGCGCGCTGTACGGCGCACTGCGCTCTCGGTCGCCCGATACCACCTACGGGCCATGACGCGATCGACGCCCTTCGGCACGCTCGCCGGAATCGGCCCGGCACGTTTCGCCGATGCGACCTCCGCCACACGGACCGCTGCCGCGATCCGCACCCGGGCAGACGCGCTCTGGCTGGACCGCCAGACAACACACCTGGAGAGCGATCCGGAGGTGGTCCTGCACTCGGTAGTGGTCGCCGACGAGACGATCCGTCGACATGGTGACGAGCTGGTCCTGCCGCATCGTCCGGGTCGTGACGGCCCTGCAGAGGTCCGGCTGCGCGTCACCGGCGCCTTGACCGCGATCCTGGATCTATCTCGGATCCCCACCGCAACGGCCGCACTCCTCGATGCCGTCATAGACCTGTACCCGGACGTGACTCGTGACGTCGTCCTGACCACCGTGGTCGGTCTGGTTCGCGAAGGCTTCCTGCACACCGACGTGCGCCCACCGACAACGGGCGGCGACCCTCTCGGGCACCTCGTAGCACACCACCACACAGACGTCCGCACCGTCGCCGCTGCCGGACCGGGCGATGCCGTGATGACCGATCTGGTGACCGGCACCCAGGTCACGGTCTCGGCGAAGGTCGGTCGGGAGCTGGAGCAGGCGCTCGCGGTCATGGCCCGAATCTCCCCGCACCCGCACGGCACCTCTGCATGGCGCGAGTACCGTACGCGCTTCCTTGAGACCTACAGCCTCGGCACACTGGTCCCGGTCACCGATCTCACCGACCCGGCCGCGGGAATTGGACTGCCGGCCGGATACCGCGGTTTCGAGGCGCTGGTGACCGAGGGGAGCCTGACTGGCCGGGACGAGTACCTGTTGGCGCTGGTCCAGCGCGCCACAGCAGCCCGTCAGCGGGAGGTCGTCCTGACCAGTGCCGACATTGAGCGCCTCAGTGTCGCGGACCCGGTACAGGTCCCGTCGAGCGTGGCGATGAACGTTTCGATCCATGCCCGGTCGACGGCGGCGGTCGACCACGGCGACTTCCGCGTGGTGTGCGGTGGGCTGTCCGTCGCCTCTGGGGTCACGCTGGGTCGCTTTCTGTCGCTGCTGGATCCCACGGAGCGTGCCCAGCGGATCGCGGCTCTGGCCGATCTGCCCACGCTGGACGAGCAAGGGGTGCGGGTTCAGGTCTCCAGCCCGGCGCTGCGCTCGCGTACGCAGAACGTCGCGCGCTCCGTCCAGGCCGTGCCCGACGTCATAGCCGTCGGCGAGTACAACCCGGCGGCGACGATCCGTCTTGCCGACCTGGCCGTGGGAGCCACTACCAGCCGCATGTTCCTCGTCCACCTTCCCACCGGACGGCGCGTCGAGCCGTTTGTGCTGAACGCCCTCGAACCGGTGTCGGCCACCCACCCGATGGCGCGGTTCGTGTGCGAGCTTCCCCGGGCGCACACGGCCGTCATGACGCCGTTCTCCTGGGGCGGCGCCGCGAGCCTGCCGTTCCTGCCCGCCGTACGCGTTGGTCGGGCGATCCTGTCTGAGGCCCTGTGGCGTCTGGATCGCGCAGACCTTGAGGTCCGGGGCGTCTCCCCGGAATACGCCCTGGACGTGTGGCTCGACCTCTGGGATGTCCCGGACAGCGTCTTCCTCGGTGCGTATGACCAACGCGTTCGTCTGGACCTGACCGAGCCCGGCCACCGTGCGCTGCTCCTACACGAGGTCACTCGACATGGGCGCGTGACGCTTACCGAGGCGCCCGGCACCGACGACATCGGATGGATCGGGCATGCCCACCAGCTCACCGTCGAGTTCGCCTCTACCCAACTACCGGCTACTGCCCCGGAACCGTTCGCTGGCCCCGTCGTGACTCGACGTGAGAGCGTCCGCCACCCGGGCGCTTCGTGCACCTGTCTGCTCAAGATCTACGCGCCCCGCGAGCTCGCCACCGCGATCCTGGACGACGAACTCCGCTCGGAGCTCGCACGCGACACTGGAGTCGACGACTGGTGGTTCACCCGATACACGGACCCAGCCGATCATCTGCGACTCCGGCTGCGACTACGCAACGCGGACGACTTCGGCGCCGTCGCCCGGCACGTCGCATCGTGGGCTGCTCGCGCTCGGCGCGACGGCCTGATCAACCGCATCCGTTGGGACGACGACACGCCTGAGCTGGGGCGATACGGCACCGGTAGGGCACTGGACGCCGCTGAGGCATTCTTCGCCGCTGATTCCCGGGCCGCCCTGGCGCAATCGGCATCGGTCCCGCACGGTCACGACGAGGTGGACGGCATCGACCCGAGTGCCTGGCGTGTGGCCGTGGCGGTGGCGAGCATGGTGGACCTGGCTCGTGCATTCCTCGGCGAACGCCAGGGACTGGACTGGCTGGTCCGACACCTTCGCCGCGACACAGGCGCCCATCCCGAGCGCGCCATGCAGTCTCTGGCCGTTCGCCTCGCCGAGCCAGCCGGACAGGCCGTCCTCAACCAGACACCGTCCGGTCAGCGCGTCCTCGCCGCCTGGGCGCACCGACGAGACACCTTGCACCGCTACGCCGCGCGCCTGGCTGCTGCCGAGACGGACCCGGCAGGTGTTCTGGGGGCGCTGCTGCATATGCACCACAACCGCGTACTGGGCATCGATCCCGACGGCGAAGCACTGATCCTGCGAACCGCGCGCACCGTCGCGCTGTCACACACATCTCGGCACAAGCAGACCGGCGACCGTGAGGCGGCATTCGCATGACCACCAGCGATCCCGTTCCGGCCGTGGCCGGCCCGCCATCCCTCGCCCGCCAGTCCTTATCCCGCGGCGACCTGGGCAGCGCGCTGCTGTGGGCGGTGCGCGCTGACTCCAGCGACCGAACAGAAGCCTTGGGCCGAGCAGCAAGAGGAGCCATGCCACTGGTCGACGGCCCACGAGCGGGGATCTTCTTCGGGGCGCCAGCCCTGACCTTCGTCCTGCACGTCGCGGGCTGGAAGGGCCCCGCCATGACTCACCTGGACGCCGTCGTGACAGCACACGTGCGGTCCAGACTCGCCGTGGCACACCAACGCATCGACGCACGAGAGCCCGCCGCGTTCGCCGAGTACGACCTGATGCACGGGTTGTCGGGCATCGGTGCTCTACTCCTGGCCCGCCGAACCGACCTCGACACCGCCAAGGAGCTACTGGCCTACCTTGTTCGGCTCACCGAACCCGTCCGCGGCCATGACGGTGTGAGGCGACCCGGGTGGTGGGTGTGGCACCAGCACTCGGCGCCCCAGGAGCCGGGACCGCACGCAAATGCCGGCCTCACCCACGGCATCACCGGCCCTCTGGCGGTACTCGCCCTCGCGATACGACGCGGCGTCCGTGTACCTGGAGATCTGGACGCAATCGGTCGAATCCTCGACTGGCTGGACGACAATCGCCATCCCGACGGTGGATGGGCGCGATGGTCGGGCGATCGGGACCGGGGACCGCGAGCAGCGTCCTGGTGCTACGGCACCCCCGGCATCGTGCGCGCACAACAGCTCGCCGCAATCGTGACCGGAGACGCACAGCGCAAAAGCCGTGTCGAGCAGACACTGGCCGCTTGCCTCGGAAATGCCGCACAGGTCGAGGCGCTGACAGGGTCGGGGATCTGTCACGGGCCAGCGGGAATTCTCCAGGTCGTGCGTCGCGTCGCCGCTGATGCCACCGACGCGCACTCGTTCGAACCGTACCTCGCGGACCTGACGAGCCGTCTTCGCCGTGCTCCCGCCTCGCGGCAGCCCGGGCTGCTGGAGGGCCAGCCTGGAGTCCAGCTCGTTCTGGAGCATCCGCCTCGCCCGGACGTCCCTGACTGGGACGCCTGCCTCGGGTTGGCCTGACGGGAGCACCCGGATGAACCACACAAAGAACGAGACCATCGAGACGGCCGTACTGACTTACCTGGCCGACGGAGACGTCGCCGCAGCCGCGCGTACCGCCGGTATGAGCGCCGCGCGTCTCATCAAGGTCGCGGACCGCTATCGTGCCGCCGGCCTCAGCACTCTCGAACCCGATTCATACGGCTGGGCGCAGATCGACGTGGAGTTCAGCGACTACATCGATGCCGAGCGCACGTTCCACCAGGACCTGTGGCCCGCACTTCGTCAGCAGCAGTGGTGGTTCGTCCGCAAGAACCCGCATTGGCGCCTGCGGTACCTACAGCCCAGCGCCCCCGAGATGCCCGCCAACCTGCGAGACGTGCTGAACACGATGGCCGCCAACGGAGCGCTCCGGCGATGGCGGGAAGCGATCTACGAGCCGGAGACCGCCGCGTTCGGTGGCCACGCCGGACTGACCGCGGCCAACGCCATCCATGCCGCTGACTCGGCTGGGTTGTTCTCCAGCCTCGACGCCCACGACACGGAAGTACCCAGTAGGCCAGTTGCCTCTCTCATGCTGCTGGCCCACCTGATGCGGGCTACTGGGCTCGAATGGAACGAGCAGGGCGACGTGTGGACCCGGGTCCAGGCGCAACGTCCCGAAGCGACGCTCATGGATCGGGACGCCTCGGAACTCGTGGGGAAAGCCCACCGCGTGCTGTCGACCGATCTCGAAGCCCTTATGGGCAGCGACGCCCGCTTCGCGTCTTTGAAAGTCTGGGCGGCAGGACTGCACGCCGCCGGAAGCCACCTGGCCGGTCTCGTGGACGGCGGCACGCTCCAGACGGGTCTACGGACCATCCTGGCGCGCACCATCGTCTTCTGCTGGAACCGCGCCGGATTCACCACCGAGCAGCAGGCCGTGTGGGCCATGGTTGCTCGTCGAGCCATTCTGGGATGACCGTCATGACGCAGAGCACCACCTCGACCGACCTCAATCTGCCCGACACGCGCGCCCGGCACCGGATGCTCAGAGCGTTCGGCCTCGCCGCCCGCCGCCTCGGCGGACGTCCAGGGTCGCCCACCGACCAGCTGTGGGGATGGCGCGGACGCACTCTCTCCGGACCGATCGTCCTCGGCTCCACCGTCACCTGGCTGCGGCTGGCCAGCGGGCGTGCCGGCGAGATCTCGCGAACGTTCTGGCGTGGAAACGTCGCAGCCGAACAGCAGATCCCCAACGACGTACCCAGACCCCGCCTGCTACATCGAGATGAATGGGAGGACGGCCCTTGGCGCTACGCGGCCGAGATGTTCGAGCACACCATCGCGAGGCCCCTCAGTGCGACGCCTGCGCCGCCCTGGCCCCTGGCCGTCGGTCCTCTTCCAGAGTCTTGGTGGTCCGAGCTGCGCAGGATGCTCGACGTTGTCGGAGGCGTGAACACCAGGCGCTTCACGATCGATCCGGTCTGGGCCGAGCAACTCCTGGCCGACTACTTCGGACCCGACCAGGCCGCTCCCTCCCCGTGGATCACGTGCCACGGTGATCTGCACTGGGCAAACCTCGCGGGTCCGGACCTCGTGATGTTCGACTGGGAAGGCTGGGGTGGCGGCCCGGGCGGCTACGACGCCGCGTCCCTTCTCGTGCACAGCCTGCTCCAGCCGGACCTGGCTGCCGAGGTCCGCGAGCGGTTCGCCGACGTCCTCGGCGGTGAAAGCGGACGGTACGCCCAGCAGGTTGTCGCCGTCGAACAGCTTTGGCGTCGTCAGGGCACGCCGGACGACCCGCTCCTTCCGATGCTGCACGACTACGCTGACACACTCCGGTGACGATGGGACGGCCAGGGTTTCAGGACAGCAGCAGCTCGTAGACGGCTCGGTCCTTGCCCGGACCTTTGAAGTCCGAGATCACCTGGACGCCGTCGACTACACGGTCTCCCGGTACGTTCGTCCATCCGAGTGACCGCCAAGCGGCGTCGGCCGCCCGGTTGTCCGGTTCTGAAGTGAGCCACAAGCGCGCACAGCCCCACGTGCGTGCCTGTGCCACCACCGAGTCGAGCAGCGCCGTCGTGACCCCTTGGCGCCGATGGTCGGGGTGGACCATCACGTCCTGGACATATACCTGGCTGGTGTCGTCCTGGCTGCGGAAAGCCATCACGGCTCCGGCAAGTTCCCCTTCGATATGCACCACCGGGCAGGTCGACGAGAACAGCGTGGCGTACGCCCAGTAGTCCGAGGCCGTCCGCGCCCTGATGAACGGTTCGCCCAGGCCCATCAGGTGGATCACGTCGTCGATCATCGGAACCGCCAGCGGGGAGACGGCGATGTTCATGGGTTCCTTTCTGTCGTCTGAGAGATGAGGCTGGTCAGGGCAGCGGTGGCACGGCGCGGATCGGCGGACTCGGTCACCGCACGGCCTGCGATCAGGACATCCCAGTCACGGCTGGATACCACCGACGGGTCCGCGGCGGTGAACCCGCCGGAGACGGCCACGGGGAGCTGTGTCCACGTTCGGATCTGCTTCGCGCGCAGGAGCGGCTCACGCCCACCTGGCCCGAGATCGATGTTCGTAGTAACGACGAGTCCGTCGACACCTGCCCTGGCCATGTCACGTACCCACTCGGCCGAGTGCCGCTCCGCAGGGGCGTCCAGAAGAATGGATGTACCCAGGCGACGGGCGGCCGCACATGCCGCAGCCACGCTCGCGTGGGTAGCCGGTCCGATCAGGAGGACCACGTCCGCACCGTACTCGACGGCGTTCTCCACCTGATCACGCCCCCAGTCGGACGACATCATCTCGGCGACCACCAGCGCGTCAGGCACGGCGCGCTTGATCGTCTCGATAGCGAAGACACCATTCGCCTTGATGAGCGGGTCGCCCACCTCGATGAACCCGGCTCCCGCACCAGCCGCAGCCTGCGCGACGGCGACCGCAAGGTCGAGGTCAGCGACGTCAAGGGCGACTTGAAGGTGCCTGCTACCGCGCAGTCGACGGTACGTCTCGCTGGTGGTCAGCCCGGACCGCCTCTCCCCGGACTCGACCTGTGCGGCGACGGCCTGTCCTTCGCGAGAAGCCAGCCATGTCCCTGAACGAGCGGCGAGGTCCGCCAGTAGGCCGGCCCGCTCCGGCTCGACGACGAGCGCTCCCGTGCGGACCTCGCGCAGCAGGGGGACGACCGCACGGGGCACTGTGGTCAGCTCCAGCCGCGCGGGGTCGTCGCACAGCAGAGTCAGACGGTCCATCAGGTCGCGCACGTACCGAGGCGCATGGCTCCACGCGTCCTGGGAGCGGCAGCGCGCCAGCGCGGAGGTAACCAAGCTTGCTGCGACCTCGCGCCGTGCGAGCTGTTCGAGGGCACGGGCACGCACGTACCAGACGTCATCGTCCAGAAGGACTGGCAGGACGCCGGTCACGGCGCCCTCCGGTGCTGTCCGGAGGAGAATCGTCCCGGCCGCCCGGACCTTGTAGTCGCGATCGTCGACCAGGAGCTGGAGACCATGTGCTACTGCCGAAGACGTGGCAGAGACCTGCGAAAGTCCGGCCGCGACGGCAGCACGCACACGCCAGTCCTGATGCTCCAGCAGTGCATCGACCAGCCCAGCGCGATCGGCTGGCGTGATGAAGAGGTTCACATGACGCGCCAGGAACGCCGCCACCTCGGGAGTGGCCAAGTCAGCAGCCTCAACCAACCGCGCAGCACCGCTTCCGTCGAGCAGTGATTCGACGTGCTGAGCGACATCGTCCCAGACGGGTGAGCCATGGTCGTGCAGCACCGTGAACAGCCATGGATACCAGCCAACGCCCAGCGCATCGGAAAGCGATGCCTGGCGCAGCAGTGCCCGTACTACCTGGAGGGAGTCCGGGCTCCCATCACACGACCTGGCACACGAACGCAGCACGTCGAGTGTCGTGAACCGCATCCCGTCTGCGGCGACGTCGAGCAACCGAGCAAGCACCGACGTACCCACCAGGCTGGGTGCGAGCGCCACAGCGGACAGAGCGCCTGGGTCCGCTTCGTCCACGGCCATGACGAAGAACCGGTGCAGACCGACGGCGATTGCACTCGTATCAGCCGCCAGCGACAGCCCGCTGATCACCTCGATCAGGCGAGAACGCCCTTGGTTGGCGGTCACCTGCACCAGCCGGGCTGCGGCGAAGTACTCACGGACCAGGTCATGCGAGAACTCGACGCGCCCTCCGGTGGTGCGCTGGGCGAGCCCCGCAGGGACGGCGAAGTCCGCTGGCGCAGTCGCTGGAGAATGCCACGATGCGAGCAGGGGGAGGTATCGACTCAGGTCGGCCACGGCCGCGTCACCCAAGACGCGCAACGTCTCATCGACGTCGAGCCCTGACCGCGTCACGATCGCCCGAACACACCGGTCGACCAGCAGGTAGGGGCTGGTCTCCTGGACCGCCGTGCCCACCGCGCCGTCGCGCACCATGCTCATGAACATCGGGAGCTGGACCAGATCTCGGAGCTGCGACGGCAGATCCGCGAACGCCGGCAGCCCGTCCGGGCGTTCCTGCTCCCATGCGCGAGCGGTGTCGATGGGGTTCCAGGCAGACGTGGTGTGTGAGGCACCGGAGATCGGCCGGAACACAGACGCCGACAGCAGCGGGAACTCCGAGAGATCAGGCGTTGGCGGTGTGCGGACAACCAGCACGAATCGCAGGGCGGCCGTCACAGCTTGACGGAGGATCGCATCCACGGCCCGCCCGACGCTTCGCACCGTGTCCTCGGTGTTGATGCCGTCGATCACGACAACCAGGGGACGCGTCAGGGATTCCGCGGCACTCTCGATCGTGAGCAGCGGGTCTGTGCCGACCGGGACCGAGCCATACCTCAGGATGTCAGCCGCCAAGGACGTCGGCTCCGCCGTCGTTGCGGGGTGGATCTGGACGGCGGCGTTCTCGGACAAGGCATCGACGGCTGCACGGATCAGCGTCGACTTGCCTGTGCCAGCAGGCCCGCACAGCACGAAGACACGAGAGTCCGACTCGACAAACTCCTTCAGATACGCCGTCCCTGACTCATCGGGAAGGAGCCAGCTGGGGACCGCAAGGGCCGACGCGGTGCGCATGGCTGACGCGGCGGCCAGGTCGGCTTCCTTCTTTCCATCGCGCAGCAGCCAGAACCGCTCCCGGACGCTCTCGGACGCCTGCTCGAGGTCGGTGTCCAGGATCTGCTGCGTCTCCATTCGGAGCACCATGGCCTCGCCCTTACGCTCAGCGCTGGACAGAGCGACGTCGCTCAAGCCCAGATGCGCGGCGTACTGGCGTTGACTCAGACGGCGAGCGAGGCGCAGCGCCTTCATCTCCCGACCGGTCCATTGCCCGACTACTTCGGCCATCGGCCCCCTCCGAAATCGGCCTCCACACCATACCGGCGTCGTCGCCTGGAACGGAGAGTGAAGGCGAGCGCGGTCGGATGGGACGACCTCGCGGCACTGGCGGGGGTGCCCTTCCGCGCCGTTCCCGATGACGAGTACGTCGCCCACCTGACCACGACCTTCGGTCTGCCCGAGGCGGCCGCCCATCAACTCACGGCGCCCTATGCGGACTTCCGTGGCCCGTGGTCGAGTGCCCCGACCACGACCCTGGCCGAGCTGCTCGACCACCCCGCGGTTCCGGGGACCGAGGCCGTACAACAGCGAGTGGTCCAGTTTCCGACCGGCTGACCGCCCGCTCCTGGAGCTGGTTCGGCCGTGTCTGCGCGGGCAACTCGCGGGAGCGGGTGACCGGCGTCTGCGGCGTCCCCCCGTCTGTTCACGCCGAGTTTGCGGAGCTATGCTCGCTCACATGCCGCACATGAGGATCCGGGACGCCGCGGGGTACCTGGGCGTCAGCGACGACACGGTCCGGCGGTGGATCGACCGGGGGCTCCTCGGGGCGACGTCCGACGAGGCCGGGCGCAAGGTCGTGGACGGCTACGAGGTGGCCCTCGTGGCCAGGGAGCACGCGACGCCGCCGAGCCCGCCCAAGGGCCTGATGAGCTCGGCCCGCAACCGGCTCGTGGGGCTGGTCACCGACATCCGGATGGACACCGTGATGGCGCAGGTCGAGCTGCAGTGCGGGCCGTTCCGGGTGGTCTCGCTGATGAGCAGCGAGGCGGTGCGCGAGCTCGGGCTGGAGCGCGGGTCGGCCGCCGTCGCGACGATCAAGTCGACCCACGTGGTGGTCGAGACCGAGAACGACGAGAGGGACTGAGCGCATGAGGAAGCACACCCTGGCCCTCGCCGCCGTCGGCCTGGTCCTGCTGCCCGGCCTCGCGGCCTGCGGCAGCAGCGGCAGCGTCGCGCAGGGCACCACCACCCTCACGGTGTTCGCGGCCGCGTCGCTGCGGTCGACCTTCGAGGAGCTCGGCGAGACGTTCGAGGCCGACCACGACGGCGTCGACGTCCGGTTCAGCTTCGCCGGCTCGTCCGACCTCGTGGCCCAGCTCCAGCAGGGTGCCGACGCCGACGTGTTCGCCTCGGCGGACACGGCGAACATGGACAAGCTGGTGGCCGACGGCCTGGTGTCGGGCGACCCGCAGAACTTCGCCGCCAACACCCTGGAGATAGCGGTCCCGGCCGGCAACCCCGCCGGCATCGCGACGCTGGCCGACCTGGCCGGCGACGGCGTCAACCTGGTGACCTGTGCCCCGGAGGTGCCCTGCGGTGCCGCGGCCGCGCGCGTCGAGGAGGCCGCCGGGCTGGACCTCGAACCGGTCAGCGAGGAGCAGAGCGTCACGGACGTGCTCAACAAGGTCGTCACCGGGGAGGCCGACGCGGGCCTGGTGTACGTCACCGACGTGATCGGTGCGGGGGAGCAGGTCGAGGGCATCGAGTTCCCCGAGTCGGGCAGCGCGGTGAACACGTACCCGATCGCGACGCTCCAGGACGGCGCCGAGCCGGACCTCGCGCGCGAGTTCGTCGAGCTGGTGCTCAGCCCCGCGGGCCGGTCGGTGCTCGCCGAGGCGGGCTTCGCCGAGCCGTGACCGGCCGCTGATGGCACGCACAGAGGCACGCACCGAGGCGCGCGGCGTCCCCGCCTGGGCCTACGTACCCGCGACGGCGGGAGCCGTCCTGGTGCTGCTCCCGCTGGCGGCGATGGTCTCGCGGATCCAGTGGGGCGACTTCTGGTCGCTGGTCACCAGCGAGTCCTCGGTCGCCGCGTTCGCGCTGAGCCTGCGAACCTCCGCCGCCAGCACCGCGCTCTGCCTGGTGCTCGGGGTGCCCATGGCGCTGGTGCTGGCCCGCACGCGGTTCCCCGGGCAGGGCCTGGTCCGGTCCCTCGTGCTGCTGCCGCTGGTGCTGCCGCCCGTCGTCGGCGGTATCGCGCTGCTGTACACGTTCGGACGGCGCGGTCTGCTGGGCGAGACCCTTGAGGTGGCCGGCCTCCAGATCGCGTTCTCCACCACCGCCGTCGTGCTGGCCCAGACGTTCGTGGCCTTGCCGTTCCTGGTGATCAGCCTGGAGGGTGCGCTGCGCACGGCCGGCGACCGCTACGAGGTGGTGGCCGCCACGCTGGGCGCCCACCCGACGCGGGTGCTGTTCCGGATCACCCTCCCGCTGATCCTGCCGGCGCTCGGGTCGGGGACCGTGCTCGCGTTCGCCCGCGCGCTGGGCGAGTTCGGCGCCACCATCACCTTCGCCGGCAGCCTCCAGGGGGTCACCAGGACCCTGCCGCTGGAGATCTACCTGCAGCGCGAGACGGACCCCGACGCCGCGGTCGCCCTCTCGCTCGTCCTGGTCCTCGTGGCCGTCGTCGTCATCGGGTTCGCGCGGCGCGGGCGGGGCGCGCTGTGAGCCTGTCCTTCTTTGCCGACCTGCCCGAGCGCGGCTTCTCGGTCGAGCTCGACGTCGCCGACGGCGAGACGCTGGCCCTGCTCGGCCCCAACGGCGCGGGCAAGTCCACGCTCCTGGCCACCACGGCCGGCCTGATCCGCCCGCCGGACGCGCGGATCACGCTCGACGGCCGCACCCTGACCGAGACGACGGCGGGGCGGGCGCACGTCTGGGTGCCGCCGCACAGCCGCAACGTCGGGCTGCTCGCCCAGGAACCGCGGCTCTTTCCGCACCTCAGCGCGCTGGAGAACGTCGCGTTCGGCCCGCGCAGCCGCGGCGTCGCCCGACGGCGCGCGCGCGAGACCGCCACCGCCTGGCTCGCCCGCGTCGGCCTCGACGCCTACGCCGACCGGCGGCCCGCCAAGCTGTCCGGCGGGCAGGCGCAGCGCGTCGCCGTCGCCCGCGCGCTCGCGGCCGACCCGGCGCTCGTGCTGCTCGACGAGCCGCTCGCCGCCCTCGACGTCCACGTCACCCCCGCGCTGCGGGAGACGCTGCGCGGCGTCCTCGCGGACCGCACGGCGATCATCGCCACCCACGACCTGCTCGACGCCGTCCTCCTCGCGGACAAGGTGGCCGTGATCGACGCCGGCCGCATCGTCGAGCACGGCCCGACCCGCGACGTGCTGACCCGCCCCCGCAGCCCGTTCGCCGCCCGCATTGCGGGCCTCAACCTGGTCACCGGCACCTGGGCCGACGACGGCGTCCGCACGCCGGCCGGTCTCGTGGTGCACGGCCACCACCCCGATCCCGCGCCGGCGCAGGGGACCGCCATGGTGGCGATCTTCCGCCCGTCCGCGGTGGCGGTGTACCTCGACGCGGTCCCGGGTTCGCCGCGGAACACGTTCGAGGTGCGGATCTCGGCCCTCGAACCCCACGGCGACCTGGTCCGGGTCCGGGCCGACGGCCTCAACGCCGACATCACCCCGGCGGCGGTCGCCGAGCTCGGGCTGGTGCCCGGTGTGACGGCTCGGTTCGTGGTGAAGGCGGCGGAGGTCAGCGTGTACCGGGCGCTGCCGTGACCGGCGGTTCCTGACCGAGCGGTCCAGGCCGGGTTCGGTACACGCTGACCTCCGCCGGGTTCGGCACGGCGGTTCAGGCCGGGTTCGGCACGGCGGTTCAGGCCGGGCTGGGTACGGCCTCGGGCGGGCTCCGCGCGTCGGCTCGGCCCGGCGGTTCGGCTCGTCGTCGGGCCGCCGTCGTCCCGTGTTCACCCGCCCGTCAGCGCCCGACGCTTGCATGAGCTGACTCGTTCGCCGGTTCAAGGAGACGTCATGCGCGCAAGAACCATCGTCGGTGCGGCCCTCGCGGTCGCGACGCTGTTCGCGGGGGTGGTTGCGCCGTCGTCGGCCACACCGCCCGGGGGCGGTGCCGCCCTCGGCGAGCCGCACGCCGTCGCGCACGCCCACAACGACTACGAGCACGAGCGTCCGCTCCGCGACGCGCTGTCCCACGGCTTCACCAGCGTCGAGGCGGACGTGTGGCTGGTGGACGGCGAGCTGCTCGTGGCGCACGACCTGGCCGACGTCGACCCGGACCGCACGCTGGAGAGCCTATACCTGGAGCCGCTGCGCCGCCTGGTGCGCCACAACGACGGCAGCGTCTACCCCGGCTGGGACGGCAGCCTGCAGCTCCTCATCGACATCAAGTCCGACGGCGAGCCCACCTACGCCGCGGTGCACCGCGCGCTCGCGGAGTACCAGCGGATCATGGCGCGCGCCGCCTACGGCCACGTGCGCCCCGGCGCCGTGACCGCCGTCATCAGCGGCAACCGCCCGCTGGAGACCATGCGGGCGCAGAAGGTGCGGTACGCGTTCTACGACGGTCGCTCCGGCGACCTGGGTTCCGGGCTCCCCGCGAACCTGATGCCGCTGGTCAGCGACAACTGGACCAGGCTGTTCACCTGGCAGGGCGACGGCGAGATGCCCGCCGCAGAGCGGGACCGCCTGCACGCCTTCGTGGCCCAGGCGCACGACGCCGGCTACCGCGTCCGGTTCTGGGCCACGCCCGACCAGCCGGGCGCGACCCGCGAGGCCGTGTGGACCGAGCTCGCCGACGCCGGCGTGGACCACATCAACACCGACGACCTGGCGGGCCTGGACGCGTTCCTCACCGAGCGCGAGGCCGACCCGGTCGCGGCCACCGAGGTCACGGTCATGACGTTCAACATCTGGGTGGGCGGCACCCAGGTGGACCTGAACCAGGTGCCCGCGGCGATCGAGGCGGCGGGGGCCGACGTCGTCGGCGTGCAGGAGTCCGGCGGCAACCTGCGGCGCATCGCCGACCTGCTCGGCTGGGACCACGTCAACGAGCAGCTCCAGATCATCAGCCGGTACCCGCTGCTGCTGCCGGAGCCCGGGGCCGACCACGTGTACGTCGAGACCAGCCCCGGCCGCGGCTTCGCGATGAGCAACGTCCACCTGCAGGCCTACCCGTACGGCCCCTACGACCTGCGCGACGGCGCGACGCCGGCCCGGGTGCTGGCCAACGAGAACAGCATCCACATGGCGCAGATGGCGAGCCGGTTCGACTCGCTCGGCGCCCTCGCGGGCGACGGCTTCCCGGTGCTCCTCACCGGCGACTTCAACGTGCCGTCCCACCTGGACTGGACCGCGGCGACGGCGGCGGCCACGCCGCGCCCGTTCGACCTGGCCCTGCGCTGGCCGGTCTCGCAGCGCCTGGACGAGCTCGGGTTCCGCGACACCTACCGCGAGACCCACCCCGACCCCGTCGCGGTGCCCGGCTACACCTGGACCCCCGGCTACCCCGCTGGCACCGTGACCGACGACGAGGTGCACGACCGCATCGACTTCGTCTACGCCGCGGGCGCCACCGAGACCGAGGCGAGCGTCGTGGTCGGTGAGCCGGCGCCGTCGTCCCCGCTGGCGGGCGACTTCGGCGGGCCGCACTCCGACGTCGAGGTGAGCCCCTGGCCGTCCGACCACCGCGCCGTCGCCTCGACGCTCCAGGTCGAGGCGGCGCCGCTGCCCGACATCGAGGAGCCCGAGCCGGCGACCATCGCCACGGACCGCGCGTCGTACGCCCCGGGTGACCCGATCCGGGTGACGTTCGACGGCGGTCCGGGCGGCGACCTCGACTGGATCGGCGTCTACCCGGCCGGGACCGCGCCGGGCAGCGTGCCGTCCTACCGCTGGCGGTACGTCTCGGGCCAGACGAGCGGCACGTCGGTGATCGACGGGTCGGCCGAGGGCAGCACCTGGCCGCTGCCGGCCGGCGAGTACGACGTGCACCTGCTGGTGAACGACGGGTACGGGAGCATCGCCACGGCCCGGTTCACGGTCGGCTAGGACTGCCCGCAGCGATCCGTCACCCCGCCGAGCTCGCCCCGGCCAGCGCCCGGGCGAGCTCGGCGGGCCTGCTGAACATGGGCCAGTGGCCCGAGTCGAGGTCGACCAGGTCGACGTGCTTGGCCCGGGCGAGCTCCGGCACGTCGCCGCCGTCGATCCACTCCCGCGCCTGGGCCGCCGTGAACTCGGGGCACACGACCGTGACGGGGACGTCGAACCGGCGCTCGTCGGTCAGCCGCACCACGGCCTTGGCGACCCCCTCCGGCACGGGCGCGGCGGCAGCCGCGAACGCGTCCTTGGCCGCCGCGGAAAGGTCGGCCGAGTCCGGGCCCTCGAACGGGTCCCAGCCCGGGAACGGCATGACGCCGTCCGTGACCGGGAACAGGTCGGCGTAAGGCTTGCCGTCGTCCCAGGGGAAACCGCCGACGAGGACGACCCCCGCGATGCGCTCGGGCCGCGCGTCGGCGGCCAGCCAGGCCAGGGTGCAGGCGGCGGAGTGGCCCACGACCAGAGGCTTCTCTGGCGCGGCGTCCACGGCCGCGACCACAGCGGCCACCTGGTCGTCCAGCGTGGCCGACGTCGACCCGTCGCCCTGGCCCGGAAGGGCGACGGGCACGGCGCGGTGGTCGAGCGCCTCGAGCTCCGGTACGACGTCGTCCCAGGCGGAGGTGTCGAGCCAGAGGCCGCCGATGAGCAGGATGTCCATGATTCTCTTCTCCCGTGGTGAGGTGCGGCCCAGTGCCGTTGCACCCCACGCTATGACCGGTTCCGGACGTTCTGCTTCCGGATCAGGTTCCGGAGGCCCGATGAGTTTTTCGCGGCCGCCTCGTCTGTCCCGGTAGCACGCCGCACCACGCGGCCACCACGACAAGGAGAACTCCCATGCGCACCATCGTCGCCACCCACTTCGTCTCGCTCGACGGCAAGGTCGACCCGACCGGCGGCGACCCCGAGCTGCACAACACCGAGTGGACCTTCAAGACGGTCACCGCCGTGCCGGAGATGTACGACCTCAAGGGCCGCGAGCAGGAGGAGGCCGGCGCGCTGCTGCTCGGCCGCGCGAGCTACCAGATGTTCGCCCCCGTCTGGCCGGACATGGACGAGTTCACCCGCTACAACACCCTGCCCAAGTACGTCGTCTCCACCACGCTCACCGACGACGACCTGAGCGACAACTGGGGCGAGACCACCATCCTGCGCTCGCTGGACGACGTCGCGAAGCTCAAGGAGAGCGACGGCGGCGAGATCCAGGTGCACGGCAGCGTGAGCCTCACCCGGGCGCTCGCGGACGCCGGGCTCGTCGATGCCTACCACCTGCTCGTCTTCCCGGTCATCCTGGGCCAGGGCAAGCCGCTGTTCAGCGATGCCGACAAGCCGGCCCAGCGGCTCCGGCTGGTGGAGCACGAGGCGTACCGCAACGGCGTCCAGAAGCAGATCTTCGAGGTGGTGCGCTGACGCGGGCTGACGTGGACGCCGCCGTCGGCGTGTTGTAGCGAGAGGTGCTGCGCTGAGCGGGCGGACACCGCCGTCGGCGTTGTACCGAGGGGTGCTGCGTTGACTGGGCGGACGCCGCCGTCGGCGTGCGATACCGACGGCGACGCCCTTCCCATGGTGCGGGTCAGCCGACGGCGCCGCGCCAGGCGCCCGTCTCGGTGCCGCGGGACTCGATGAAGTCCTTGAACCGGTCGAGGTCGCCCTGCACCTGGCGGTCGTCGAAGTTCAGGGCGCTGCCCACCTTCTCGGTCGCGTCACCCGGCGCCCACTCGAGCTGCACCGTCACGCGCGTCCGGTCCTCCTGGAGCCGGTGGAACGTGACGACCCCGGCCTGGTCGGGCCCGGTACGGCTGGTCCAGGCGACCCGCTCGTCGGGGTGCTGCTCGGTGATCTCGGCGTCGAACTCCCGCTGGACCCCGCCCACCCGGGTCTTCCAGTGCGTGTGGGTCGGGTCGAGCTGGCGGATCTCCTCGACGCCCTCCATGAACTGGGGGAACTGCTCGAACTGCGTCCACTGGTTGTAGGCGGTGCGCACGGGGACGTCCACGTCGATCGACTTCGTGATGCTGGCCACGAGCCTCTCCTTCCGTCGGGTCCTTCCACCGTGGGCGGAGGGCGGCCCACTCGCCTGTCGGGCGGCGGTTCGGGGGGCTGGCGCCGCCCGTTCCGGACGTTCCGCTTCCGGAACCGTCGCGCGCGGCCTAGCCTGCTGGCGTGCCTTCCGACATCAGCCCCACCGCCCGCGCGCTGCGCACCCTGGAGATCCTGCAGACCCGTCCGGGCACGACGGCGGACGAGCTCGCCGCACGGCTCGGGGTCACCGAACGGGCGGCCCGGCGGTACGTCGAGATCCTGCGCGAGGCGGACATCCCCGTCTCGTCGACCAGGGGCCCGCACGGCGGCTACCGCCTCGGCCGCGGGACGCGCCTCCCGCCGGTCACCTTCACCCAGACCGAGGCGCTCGGCCTGGTCATGGCCGTGCTCGACAGCCGTCCTGACGCCGACGGCCTCGTGAGCACCGCCCTCGGCAAGGTCATCCGGGCGCTGCCGGAGGACGTCGGCCGGCAGGCGGCCACGCTCCGCGAGCACGCGTCCGCCGCCCCCGACCGGTACGCCGCGCGCCCGGACACCGCGGTCACGAGCGAACTCGTCGCCGCCGTCGCGGCCCGACGGCGCGTCGCGGTCACCTACCGCGGCGAGTCCGGCAGCGAGTGGGTCGCCGAGGTGGACCCGTGGGCCGTCGTCGTCCGCTACGGGCGGTGGTACCTGCTGTGCCACTCCCACCGCGCCGACGCCGTCCGCACCTACCGGGTGGACCGGGTCCTCGCCGTCGAGCACACCGACGTCGGATTCGAGCCGCCCGCGGACCTCGACCCGGTGGCGGCACTGGAGGAGCACCTGGGGACGGGGTGGCGGTTCACCACGCGGGTCGTGTTCCACGCCCCGCTCGCCGACGTCGCGCCGTGGATCCGGCCGGAAATGGGGCGGCTGGAGGCGGTGGGGCCTGAGGTGGTGGGGCCCGAAGCGGTGGGTCCGGGGGCGTCTGGGCGCGAGGCGGCAGGTGTTGTAGCGGTGGATCTCGAAACGCCGGGTCTCGAAGCGCCGGGTCTCGAAGCGCCGGGTCTCGAAGCGTCGGGTCTCGAAGCGTCGGGTCTCGAAGCGTCGGTGCCGGAGTCCTCGGGCGCCGCGTGTGTGCTGGTGGGCAGCACGCGGAACCCGGCGATGTACGCGCAGGAGTGGCTGGCGAGCGTGCCGTTCCCGTTCCACGTTGAGGGCGGGCCGGAGCTCCGGGAGGCGGTCGGGGTACTCGCGAAACGGCTGGCCGCAGCGGTGGGCCAGCCCTGACGCCGGGTGCCCCGGCGGGAGAACCTCATGGGTTCCGTCACTTGCGCTGAGGCCTCCGTCATTTTCCTTGAGTTCGGTCGGTTGCCTTGAGATCGGTCCATTAATGGACCGATCTCAAGGCAACCGACCGAACTGGATGACGCCTCGCAGCAGGTGACCGAACTCGCGGACGGCGGCGCACCGCAGGTGACCGAACTGGACGACGCCTCGCAGCAGGGGACCGAGCTCGCAGACGACGGCGCGCAGCAGGGGACCGAACTCGCGACCAGGGGCATCCAGGCATCTATGACCGCGCCCGGTACTCCAGCTTCGCGAGTGCGGCCGGTAGGTCCCCCAGGGCGGCGAGGGCCTGTTCGTGGCAGAGCGCGACGACGGCGTCGTACTCCGGCGCACCGTGCGCGTTCGCGCGGATGTGGTCGGCCAGCAGCATGGCGTCGCGGTGGTCGCCGAGCAGTGACTGGATCCGGTGACCCGCCGAGCCGAGCTTCTTCGTCCGCCGGCCCAGCAGTCCGACGGGCTCGCGCGTGACCGCGTCGCAGGTGTGGCGCAGCCGCCGGGCAGCCTTCCGCAGCTCGTGAGCCGTCTCCAGGCCGTCGAGGTCGCGAACGGCGTCGAGGGTGCGGCGGGCCTGACGGCGCACGGCCCGGCGCGCCGCCTTCTTCGCCGGCTGCGCGGCCCGGTCGCCGAGCCGGGGATCGGCGGCCCACGCCGCGAGCAGCCGGGTGACGGCCCGGCCCCGGTTGGACCTGGTCCAGCGGACCGCCTCGGCGTGCGCGTCCGCATGGGCGGCTCGTAGGGGGTCCACCAGGGCGGAGCGGGCCTCGTCGTCCAGCCCGGCGGTCTCTGCGTTGGCCGCGGCCTGCTCGGCGCGGACCCCCAGGTCGCGGGCCTGCCCCAGCACGTCGCCCCACTCCTTGAGCCGGGTCCGCAGCTCGACGGTCGCCTCCTTGTCGAGGTGCCTGCGGAAGGCGGCCAGGACGTTGCGCAGGCGGCGTACCGAGGTGCGCAGGCTGTGCACGGCGTCGGGCTCGTCGGCGAGCGCGGCGGGGACGCCTTCCTCGATCCGGCGCGCGAGATCCCCGACCGCGAGCGCCAGCGTCTCGCCCGCGGTCTTCGGACGGGTCGAGGTGTTTGTACCGATCGGTCCAGGTTACGCGCGCGGCTGTTTCCGTGGCCAGGTGCCGTCGTCCAGGCCAGGATGAACCCATGGACCAGGGTGCGACGTCAGGGGCGAGCATGGCCGAGCAGGGGGAGCGGGCGACGGCGGCGCCGGAGGGCGGCCCGGGGGAGCGGCCACCCCGCCGCAGACGGCGCCTGGTGCTGCGAATCGTGCTGATCGTGCTCGGTGTGGTGGTGGCGCTGGCCGTGCTGGCCGTGGCGGCCTACCTCTGGAACAACGCGACGGCGCGGGACCGCGAGCGCGCGGCGGTCGACGAGGCCGGGTTCACCGAGCAGCGGACGACGGTGGACGGCCACGAGCTCAACTACGCCGAGGGCCCGGACAACGGCCCGCCGCTGCTGCTGATCCACGGGCAGGGCTCGCAGTGGGAGGACCACGCGCTGGTGCTGCCCGAGCTGGCCGAACGGCACCACGTGTTCGCCGTCGACGTGCCGGGCCACGGCGACTCCGGCCGACTGCCCGCCGCGGACTACAGCAACGTGGCGGTCGGCACCCTGCTGGCGGACTTCGTCGAGCAGGAGCTGGACGAGCCGGCCATCGTCTCGGGGCACTCCTCGGGCGGGCTGCTGGCCCTGTGGATCGCGGCGGCGCGGCCGGAGCTGGTCGAGGGCCTGCTGCTGGAGGACCCGCCGCTGTTCTCGTCGGAGCTGCCCCGCCTGCTGGAGACCACGGGCGGCGGCCTGCCGACCATCGCCGAGGACTACCTCGCGGGCGACTCCGGCGACCCGAACGCCCCGGCGGAGTTCCAGCGCTACTTCGTCGAGCACAGCGACTACTTCGCCTTCTTCGGCCCGGCGGAGCAGCCGATCGTCGACTACTCGCTGCGCTGGATCGACGACCACCCCGGCGAGCCGCTGCGCGTCTTCTTCCTGCCCCCGCTGGTCAGCGTCTACTTCGAGGGGCTCGTGAACTACGACCCGGCGATCGGCGCCGCCTGGGTCGAGGACACCTGGTACGAGGGGTTCGACGTCGAGGCGAGCCTGGAAGCCGTCGACGTCCCGGTCACCCTGATCCACACCAACTACTTCGAGCAGGTCCAGGGCAGCGCCTACCAGGACGGGATCCTGATGGCCGCCATGGACTCGGACGACGTCGACCGCGCCCTCGGCCTGCTCGGTTCCGGGGGCGCGGACGGTGCCGAGCTGGTCCAGGTTGCCTCGGGCCACCTGGTGCACTACGAGCGCCCCGACGCCTATCTGGACGCGGAGCGCGCCCTGGCCGGGCGGGTTGGCGACCGATCGAGGCCAGGATCCCGCCGGACCAGCGCCGCCCGGACCAGCGCCGGACCCCACGAGCCGGCCCGGCGTTCGCCGACGTCAGGGGACTATCGAGTCCACATAGCCGCCGTCGACCCGGACGGCCGCGCCCGTCGTCGCCGAGGCGAGCGGCGAGCTGAGGTAGGCGACCAGGTTCGCGATCTCCTCCGGCTCGATGAGCCGCTGGAGCAGCGACTGCGGGCGGTGCCGCAGCATGAACTCGCGCTGCGCCTCGTCCCAGGGCAGGGCCGGGTCGACCAGCTCGTAGACGAACTTCTCGACGCCGCCGGTGTGCGTGGGGCCTGCGATCACGGAGTTCACCGTGACGCCGGTGCCCGCCGTCTCCTTCGCGAAACCCCGCGAGACGCCGAGCAGCGCCGTCTTCGAGACGCCGTAGTGGATCATCTCGGCGGGGATGACGACCGCGGAGTCGCTGGCGATGTTGAGCACGCGGCCCCACCCGCGCGCCGTCATGCCCGGCAGGGTGGACCGGATCAGGCGGACGGCGGCGAGCACATTGACCTCGAAGTACCGGCGCCACTCGTCGTCGTCGATCTCGAGCGGCGGCACGCTGCCGAAGATGCCCAGGCTGTTGACCAGCACGTCGACGTCGCCGGTCGCCGTGAGCACCTCGGCGGCGCCCGCTGCGGTGCTGACATCGCCCGTGGCAGGGACCAGGTCGCGGTCCGCGGACTGGGCCCGGAGCTCCTCGATCGTCGCGGCCACGCCGTCGGCGCGTCGCCCGTTGATCGCGACGCGGGCGCCCGCGTCCGCGAGCTTCGCGGCGATCGCTCGGCCGATGCCCTGGGTCGAACCGGTCACCAGTGCCGTCCTGCCGGTCAGGTCGATGCGCATATGTCGCCTCACTGTCTTTCTCGTACGAGCGGAAACGGTGGTCCCGGCCCACCGTAGGCGCGGTCCCGGCCCACCGTAGGCCGGGACCGTTTCCCGCCCCGAGTTCTGCCTCGGCCGGGGCAGCGGTCAGCCGTCCTCCGTGCGGGACCAGCGTTCCCACAACCACAGGATGAAGACGATCAGCAGGAAGGCGGGGATGCCGGCGATCCCGAGCCGGGCGAACCAGTTCATCAGCTCGGCGCCCAGGCCCGGCCGCGCGCCGTCGGCGGCGGTGGTGCCTTCGCCTTCTGCGGTCCGGCCTTCGCCGCCGGTTCCGTCGCCGTTGCCGTCGGTTCCGTTGTCGCCGCCTGTTCCGTCGGTTCCATCGCCGACGTCGTTGCCGCTCGTCCCGCCGCTCGTGCCGGCTCCGTTGCCACCGGGCGGATCTCCCGCAGTGTCTTCGCCGGACCGGTCACCTCCGGAGGCCGGATCCGATCCGGGGTCCCCGGGGGCGTCCGATCCGCCGTCCTCGCCGGACGTGCCCGATGCGGCGTCGTCGCCGGACGTTTCTCCCGCGAGGCCGAGGTCGGCGAGCCACTTCTCCACGGTCTCGGCGATGCTGTTTGCCGCATCCGTGTTGTCATCCGCGTTGTCGGATCCGCCCTCGCCGGCACCGCTGCCCTCGCCCCCGTCGTCCGGCGATCCGTCCCCGGGATCGGTGCCGCCGTCGGTGGAGCGTGCGCCGTCCGAGCCGCCGTCGCCGACGGCGCCGTCGCTGGTGGTGCCGTCGCCGGCGGCGCCGTCGCCCGAACCCTGATCGCCCTCGCTCGGGCCGCCCTGGCCGTCGGCGCCATCAGCTCCACCTTGTTCGCCGTCGCCTTGCTCGCCGTCGCCTTGCTCGCCGTCGCCGCTCACGCCGCCGTCGCCGCTCACGCCGCCGTCGCCGCTCACGCCGTCGGACCGATCGCCGTCGTCGCCCGCACCGTCGGACCGATCGCCGTCGTCGCCCGCACCGTCGGACCGATCACCGTTGCCGCTCGCGCTCCCGTCGGAGTCTGCTCCGGTCGCGCCGTCACCGGCCCCACCGTCCGCGTCGGCAGGGTCGTCGCCGGCAGGCGCGCCGTCTGTGCTGTCGCTGTCGGACTCCCCGTCCGAACCCACGGCGCCGTCGCCACCGTCGCCCGCGCCATCCACGCCACCGTTACCGCTGCCTCCGGCGCTGCCGCCGGGCCCGCCAACCCCGTCGGTCCCTCCGCCATCGCCTCCGCTGTCACCGCCATCACCGCTACCACCATCGGTCTCACCGCCTCCGCCTTCACCACCGCCACCAGCAGTGCCTTCGCCAGCACCGCCTTCAGCCCCACCCTCACCACCAGGGCTGCCTTCACCGGCACCACCTCCAGCCTCACCACGGGCGCCAGCCCCGCCTCCACCACCGGTCTCACCGCCGCCACCACCAGCGCCCCCGCCGCCTTCACCACCGCCCCCACCACCAGCGCCCCCGCCGCCTTCACCACCGCCCCCACCACCGGCGCCACCACCGCCACCCGCCCCGGGATCCGCCGCAGACTCGGCCGCCGGAGGATCCTGCGGCTGGTTCGCGACCAGCGCCGCAGCACCGCCACCGACCGCCAGCACCGCGAGCACCCCCGCGGCCACGGCTGCCTGCTTCTTGCCCGACGACGGCGGCTTCGCCGCCCCCGCCCCACCAGCCCCCGCCCCGCCGGCACCCGCGGCACCAGAGCCAGCCCCGGCCCCGGCCGCACCAGCCCCCGCGGCAACACCCGCCCCGAGCGCCCCGGTCGCCACGGCCGCCGCCACGACGTGCTGCCCGTAGTCCCGGAGCATCCAGGACACCTCGCGCACATCCATGAACGCCCGGGTGCACTCCGCGCACCCGTCCATGTGCGCCTCGACCCGAAGCCGACGCCGGGGCAGCAGCCGGTCCTTGAGGTAGTCGTGCATGGCGGCGCGGGTGGTGCGGCATTCGGGTTGGTTGACCGCGTGCGCGTGGGCGGCGGCGAACGCCCCGGCCAGGCGTTCCTCGGCGCGGCGTAGTCGCATGGTGACCGCGTGGGGGCGTACGCCCAGGCGGGTGGCGATATCCGTGACGGCGTGGTCGTGGACGTGCCGGTCGAGCAGGAGCTGCCGGTCGGGTTCGGCAAGATCCGCCAACGCGGTGCGCAGCATGGACACGTCGGCCTGGCGTTCGGTGTCGAGTTCGGCGCCGGGGGCGGGTGGGGTCAGGCCGTCCAGGGTGTCGTCCTCGACCGGCCGGGCCCGGCCGGCTTCCCTGGTCATGGTGATGGCTTCGTTGACCGCGGCCCGCCGCCAGTACGGGGCGGGTTCGGTGATGGTGCCGCCGGTGGAGACGATGCGGACCATTTTCTCCAGGGCGCGGCTGGTGGCTTCTTCGGCGTCGATGCCGGGCACGCGTGCCTGGACGGACCGCACGACATTCGGGCGATGCACCACCCAGTCGTCGAACCGTGCCTCGCTTGCGGCAGTCATACCCGTCCGCCCCCTCCCGATCCGCGATGATTCCACCGGGTTCGGGGCCGCGCGCGATGAATCGCACGATGTGCGTCAACGCACGATTAGTCGGTCAGCAGTATTTCCGGCTTTCCCAGCATTAATTCGGGAAAGCCGGAAATACCGCACCGACTCAAATGTCCGCGCCCGGCACGCGACCGGAACGCCGCGGCCCGCGGACGACGACGTAGACGAAGAGCACGGCCATGACGGCCACCCCCGCCCACATGGCCTGCTGCCAGCCCGCGACGAACGACTCCTGCGCGGCACGGACCAGCGCCTGCGCCTGCGGCCCGGCCTGGTCGGCGGCAGCCAGGGCGTTGGCCACGCCCGCCCGCGCGGCGTCGGCGGCGCCGTCGGGAACATCGGAGACGGCGGCGAGCCGTGCGTCGACGGCGTCGCGGTACCCGGAGGACAGGAGCGCGCCGAGCAGGGCGATCCCGAGCGCCGTGCCCAGCTCGCGGGTGACGTCGTTGAGGGCGGACGCGACGCCCTGGCGTCCCTGCGGGAGGGAGCTGGTGATGGCTTCGGTCGACGGCGTCATCGCCAGGCCCATGCCGAGGCCCATGGCGAGCATGCCCGGCAGGACGGACGGGTAGCCGCCGTCGACGGAGACGACGGTGGCCATGAGCGCCAAACCGGTGCCGGCCAGGAGGATGCCGGTGGCCATGATCCCGCTGGGGCCCATGCGCGTGGCCAGCCGCGGGGCGAGACCGGACGCCACCATCATGAGCACGGCCATGGGCATGAGCGCCAGCGTGGACACCAGGCCCGACCAGCCGAGGACGGCCTGGAAGAACGGGAAGAGGACCACGAAGATGCCCGCCTGCACGCCGAAGATCACCACGAGGGTGAGCGAGCCGCCGGCCAGGCCGCGCTCGCCGAACAGCCGCAGGTCCAGGAGCGCGCCGTCCCGCCGTCGGAGCTCCCAGACCACGAAGGCGACCGCCGCGACGAGACCGACGGCCAGGCCGAGCAGGGTCTCGGGGGCGGACCAGCCGCGGACGGGTCCCTCCTGGAGCGCGAAGACGATCCCGGCCACCGCGACGATCGACGTCCACGCGCCGACGGTGTCGAAGGGGTGCCGGTGGGTCTCGCGGGAGTCCGGGACGGACCGCAGCGACAGCACGAGGGAGACCACGACGAGGGCGACGGGCAGGGCGAAGAGCCACCGCCAGCTCACCAGGTCCACCAGGACGGCCGAGAGGAACATGCCAAGGATGCCACCGCCTCCCGCCACGCCGGTCCACACGCCGATGGCCTGCCCCCGCTCCTCCTCGGGAAAGGTCGAGGTGATGACGGCAAGGGTGATGGGCATGATCATCGCGGCGCCCACCCCGCCGGCCAGGCGGGCGGCGAGCAGCACCTCGGCCGACGGCGCCAGACCCGCCGTCAGGTTCGCCGCGCCGAAGACGACCAGGCCGACCAGCAGCATCCGCTTGCGGCCGAACCGGTCGCCGACCGCGCCGAGCGGCAGCAGGAGCGCGGCGAGGCTGAGCGTGTAGACGTTGATGATCCAGAGGATCGTGCTCTGCGAGGCGCCGAAGGTGACCGCGAGGTCAGGCTGGGCGACGTTGAGCCCGGACACCGAGGCGATGACGGCCATCAGCGCGACGCACACGGCGACAAGGATCGTGCGCCGCTGACGGGCGTCGGGCGCGGCGGGGACGCCGCTCGGGTCGGCGGCCAGGGGAGGGCGGTACGTAGTCATGCGCTCGACGCTAACCGCCGGTTGTCGCAGAGGCATACACTCTTGCCTATGACGCAAGAAGATGGCGAGCTGGACGGCCTCGTGCGCAAGCGCATCCGTGCCCTGCGCGTGGCCCAGGGCTGGTCCCTGGAGGAGCTGGCCACGCGCGCCCAGGTCAGCCAGTCCACACTCAGCCGGATCGAGAACGGCCAGCGTCGCCTGGCCCTGGACCAGCTCGTCACCCTTGCGCGCGCCCTGGACACCTCGCTCGACCAGCTCGTCGAGACGGCCACGGACGACGTCGTCTCCAACCCGATGATCGACGGGACCCACGGCCAGATGCGCTGGAACATCAAGGCCGAGCCGGGCATGACCGTCGTGCGTCAGCGGATGACGAAGCCGCCGCCGGAGAACCTCTCGCGCATGCGCGCCCACCCGGGCCGCGAGTGGTTCGTCGTCATCTCCGGCACCGCGGTCCTGCTCCTGGGCAACCGGCGCTTGCGGGTCGAGACCAACCAGGCGGCGGAGTTCCCGACGATGCTGCCGCATGCGATCGGCGCGGAGGGCGGACCGTGCGAGATCGTCCGCCTGTTCGACCGCGACGCCCGTCGTGGCCACCAGCGCGGCGACGACTCCGGGGCGGCGAGGCGGTCGGCCAGGCAGCCGCGGCGGGCGTGACCTAGCGCCGCCGTCGGGCGATGCCCCGGACGAAGGCCGCCTGGCCCGCGTGCTGCAGGTCGTCGTTGACGACGCTGACCAGCCGGACAGCGAGGGTGACCGGCGGGTCCCACGAGGTGTCGACCACGCGCGCCAGGTCGTCGTCGGACAGCGTGCGCACGTACTCGACCGTGCGTGCGTGCACGGCGTCGTGGTAGCCAGTGAGCAGGTCGCCGGACGGCACGCGGACGGCGGCGACCTCGTCGGCGTCGTGCCCGTAGCCGGTGTCCCCGGCCGGGAACGGCAGGGCGAACCTGCGGTCCCAGCCGTCGTCGGACCAGACCTGGCCGGTGCCCGCGACGTCGGCGACGTGGTCGTCCTGGATGCGGGTCAGGTGCCAGACCAGCCAGGCGATCGAGTTCGCGCCGTCGTCCACGCGGAAGGCGAGCTCGTCCGCCGTCAGCCCCCTGACCGCGCCGTGCACCGCCTCCCGGATCCGGCCGAACGCGTCCACGAGCAGGTCGGTACTACGCATCGCTGGTCCTCCTTGGAGCCGTGCCGTCACATCGCAGTGCCACGATGCCACGCCCGGGCCGCTGCGCACGCCGTCCGGCCGACGCCCCGGGCGCCGCGCCGCGCGTCGTCCGACCGATGCCCATGCATCAGCCCACTTTGCATAGGCTGCGGGTATGACGACGACACACCGACCCGAGCGGAGGGCGCCGTGGGCGGCCTGATGGGACTGCTGGACGACATCGCCGCGCTGGCGAAGCTGGCGGCGGCCTCTATCGACGACGTCGGCGCGGCGGCCGGCCGCGCGACCGCCAAGGCGGCGGGCGTCGTCGTGGACGACACGGCCGTGACGCCGCAGTACCTGCGCAGCATCGCGGCGCAGCGTGAGCTGCCGATCGTGCAGAAGATCGCACTCGGGTCGATCCGCAACAAGCTGATCTTCATCCTCCCGGTCGCCCTGCTGCTGAGCCAGTTCCTGCCCTGGCTCCTGCCGATCGTCCTCATGGTCGGCGGCACCTACCTGGCCTACGAGGGCGCCGAGAAGATCTGGCACAGGATCTCCGGCCACCACGATGCCGAGGTGCCCGCGACGGAGATCAGCCCGGAGGCCGAGAACAGGATGGTCGCCGGCGCGATCCGCACCGACCTGATCCTGTCGGCCGAGATCATGGTGATCGCCCTCGACGAGGTGGCCGACGAGGGCTTCTGGTCCCGGCTGACGATCCTCGTGGTCGTGGCGCTGGTCATCACCGCCGTCGTCTACGGCGTCGTCGCCGCCATCGTGAAGATGGACGACGTCGGCCTGCGCCTGGCCGAGCGGGAGTCAGGGTTATCCCAGTCGCTGGGCCGCGGGCTCGTCAAGGCGATGCCGCGCGTGCTCGCCGTCATCTCGGTGGTGGGTACGGTCGCGATGCTGTGGGTGGGCGGGCACATCCTGCTCGTCAACCTGGGGCCTGACGGGACCGGCTGGGTGCCCGCGCCGTACGAGTGGGTGCACCACACCGAGGTGGCGATCCACGACGGCACCGGCGCGCTCGGCGGCACGCTGGGCTGGCTGTTCAACACGCTGTGCTCTGCCGTCGTCGGCCTCGTGGTCGGCGCCGTCGTGGTGGCGGTGCTGCACCTGCTGCCGTCCGGCAAGAAGGCGGACGCGCAGCGGGAGCACGAGGAGAAGGTGGCCGAGCAGCGGGCGCGCGAGCTGAGGTCGGGCACGCCGGACGGCACGGCGGAAGAGGCAAGCGCGGAGAGCTGACGGGCGTGCGCAGCACGTTGATCGGCGCCCCGACGTGCGGCAGGACTTGTATGTAAGCGGCGTCGACCACCGGCCTCGGTGTGGGAGACTCCTGCGCATGGGGCAAGCCGCGAACCGGTCCAACCGCCGCGTCGTCTACGAGACGCTGCGGCGCAAGGTGCTCACGCTCGAGCTGCCGCCGGGCGCCTCCCTCTCGGAGAACGAGCTCGCCGCCGCCCTCGGGGTCAGCCGTACCCCGGTCCGCGAGAGCCTGATCCTGCTCGGCGAGGAGGGCCTGGTCCGGGTGTTCCCCAAGGTCGGGTCCTTCGTGTCCCGGGTGGACGCCGCGCGCGTCGCCGACGCGCAGTTCCTGCGCGAGGCGGTCGAGCTGGCAGCCTTCGACGACATCCCGGCCGACCTCGACCCCGACGTGCTCGCCGAGCTGCGGGCCAACCTGGAGCAGCAGCGGGCGCCGGGCCTCGACCTGGAGACGTTCTTCGGGCTCGACGAGGCGTTCCACCACGGGCTGCTGCGCCTCAGCGGGCACGGCAACGCGTGGTCCACCGTCGTCGCGGCCAAGGGGCACCTGGACCGGGCGCGCCGCCTCGGGCTGCACGAGACGAACGGCGTGGGCCGGTTCGTGGACGAGCACCACGCCATCCTCGACGCCGTGGTGGCCGGCGACATCCCGAGCGCCCGGGACGGCCTGCGCGCCCACCTGCGCGCGGTGTTCGACGACATCGAGAAGACCCGCCGGCGCTCGCCCGAGCTCTTCGCGGCCGACGACGGCTCCGTGCCGGTGCGGCGCAGCATCGCCGTCTGGGAGTAGCGGCCCGGCCGGCAGCAGCGGCCGCGAACCGGCCGGGAGCGGCGGCCGAACCGGCGCGGAGCGGCGCCGGCCGCCCGGTCGATAATGCGTCCCACCTGACCACGCTGGGGCGCCGGGTCGCGGGAACCCGGGCGTGCCCCGCGCCGTCGGCGAACCGCTAATAATGCGCATCATCCCATTGACCGGCCGTGCGCCGGCCCGGGAGGCTCCTGCACGTCATCGTCGACCGACGAGCCGTTCGAGGAGGAACCGTGCCGCGACGCCGCATCACCCAGGCCGATGTCGCGCTCATGGCCGGCGTCAGCCAGGCGACCGTCTCGTTCGTGCTGAACGACAGCGCCCCGGCCGGCGTCCGGATCAGCGCCGAGACGCGGCAGCGCGTGCAGGACGCCATCCGGATCACCGGGTACACGGCCAACCCCGCCGCGCAGCGCCTGGCGGGCGGGCTCACCCAGATCCTCGGCGTGTTCACCTACGAAAGCACGTTCCCGAGCGCCGGCCACGACTTCTACGGCCCGTTCCTGGCCGGCATCGAGCGCGCCGCCGAGCGGCTCGGCGTCGACATCCTGCTGTTCACGAGCGCGCGCGTGGTGGAGGGGCGCCGTCAGCTCACGCGCGACGGGTGGCAGCGGCTCGGCCGCGCCGACGGCTGCCTGCTGCTCGGGCAGCAGGAGAACCGCGGCGAGCTGCAGCACCTGCTGGACACCAACTACCCGTTCGTGTTCATCGGCAAGCGCGGCAGCGACGGCGGGCGGCTGCCCTACGTGGGCGCCGACTACGTCGCGGCGGCGGCCCGCCAGGTGGACCGCCTGGTCGCGCTCGGCCACGCCCGCATCGGCTACGTGGGCCCGCGCGGGACCGACCAGCCCAACCTCGACCGCGTCGAGGGGTACCGCGTCGCGATGAAGGCGCACGGGCTGACGGCGCGGTTCGTCGAGCTGGACGACGTCGGCGCGACGGCGGCCGAGGTGGTCGAGCAGCGCTTCACCGCCGTCGTCGTGGCGCCGGAGAACTACCCGGAGGAGCTCGTGGACGAGCTCGAGGGGCGCGGCGTGCGCGTGCCCGCCGACCTGTCCGTCATGCTGCTCGGCCAGCCGCACCACCCGCGGCGCGGCGGCAGGCGGTGGTCGGGCTTCTCGATCCCCCGGGAGGAGATGGGCGCCCGCGCGCTGCACCTGCTCTCCCGGCTCGTCGCGGCGGACAGCACGCGCAAGCCACGCGACGGGCGGCGGACGCCGGGGGTCCCCGACGCCGACCTGCACCAGATCCTGGCCTGCGCGGACGTCGAGGGCGCCACCCTCGCGCCGCCGCGGGCCGGCCAGACCGACGTACCCACCGACAGGACGGAGCTCGTGTGAGCCACCAGGACATCCAGACCGACGTGCTCGTGGTCGGCGCGGGGCTCGGCGGCATCGCCGCCGCGCTGGCCGCCGCCGAGCGCGGCGCCCGGGTCGTGCTCACCGAGGAGTACCCGTGGATCGGGGGCCAGCTCACCTCCCAGGCGGTGCCGCCGGACGAGCACCCGTGGGTCGAGGAGTTCGGCGTCACCGCCCGGTACCGGGCGGTGCGCGACGGCATCAGGGGCGTCTACCGGCGCAGCTACCCGCTCACCCGCGAGGCGCGGGCCTGGCGGGCGCTGAACCCGGGCGCCGGCTGGGTCTCCAAGCTGTGCCACGAGCCGCGCGTGGCGGTGGGCGTGCTGGAGGAGCTGCTCGCCCCGTGGCGGTCCGCCGGCCGCGTGCGGCTGCTCGAACGGGTCCGGCCGACGGCGGCGACCACCGACGGCGACCGGGTCACCTCGGTGACGCTCACGTCGGTCCTCGACGGCACCGCGACCACCGTCGCGGCCCCCTACGTGGTGGACGCGACCGAGACGGGCGAGCTCCTGCCGCTGACCGGGACCGAGTACGTGACCGGGTTCGAGTCGAACCGGGACACGGGCGAGCCGAGCGCACCCGACGTCGCGCAGCCCGACAACGTCCAGGCGTTCAGCGTGTGCTTCGCCGTCGAGCACGTGGACGGCGACCACACGGTCGACCGGCCGGAGCGCTACGACTTCTGGCGCACCTACGCGCCCGCCGCGTGGAACGGCGAGCGGCTGCTGTCGTGGGCGGCGCCCAACCCGCGCACGCTCGACATGGAGGTGCGCACGTTCACCCCCAACCCGGGCGACGACGCGCTGGCCGTGGACGCCGACCAGTCGAAGCACGCCGGCGACGGCAACCTGTGGCTGTTCCGCCGCATCGCCGCCCGCGACCTGCACGCGCCGGGCCACTACCCGAGCGACCTGTGCCTGGTGAACTGGCCGAGCGTCGACTACTTTCTCGCCCCCGTGCTGGACGTGCCGCGCGACGTCGAGCAGGCCCGCATCGCCGACGCCCGGCAGCTCAGCCTCTCGCTGCTCTACTGGATGCAGACCGAGGCGCCGCGACCCGACGGCGGCACCGGGTACCCCGGCCTGCGGCTGCGGCCCGACGTCGTTGGACACGCCGACGGGCTGGCCCAGGCGCCGTACCACCGCGAGTCGCGCCGCATCCGCGCCGTCACCACGGTCACGGAGAACGACGTCTCGTACGCGGTGCGCGGCGACCGGGGCGCCACGCGCTACGAGGACTCCGTGGGCGTCGGGATGTACCGCATCGACCTGCACCCCTCGACCGGCGGGGACACCTACATCGACGTGCCCTCGACGCCGTTCGAGATCCCGCTCGGCGCCCTGCTGCCGCGCCGCACGACCAACCTGCTCGCGGCGAACAAGAACCTCGGCACCACCCACATCACCAACGGGTGCTACCGCCTGCACCCCGTGGAGTGGAACGCGGGCGAGGCGGCCGGCCACCTGGCCGCGTACTGCCTGGCCAACGCCAGGACCCCGCACGAGGTGCAGAGCAAGCCCGACCTGCTGGCCGACTACCAGGCGGAGCTCGTCGCCGCGGGCGTCGAGCTGCGGTGGCCGGCCGGCGTGCACCCCTACTGACCGTCACCCCCGACCCGATCGTCACCCCGATCGCCCTGTCCGTCTTCGGCCCGACTCGTCGTCGGCCCGTCTTCAGTCCGAAGGAGAACTGATGCACTCCCAGCACACCCGTCGCCGTCGCGCGATCGCCGGCGGCACCGCCGCCGTCGCCACCACCCTCGCCCTGGCCGCCTGCGCCGGCGGCGGGACCACCGCCGCGGGCGAGCCAGAGACGCCGTCCGAACCCGTCGAGCTGCGCATGACCGTGTGGACGGCGGACGAGGCGCAGCTCGACCTGTTCCAGGAGATCGCCGACGAGTACGTGGCCCAGAACCCGGAGCTCGTGTCGGGCGTGACGTTCGAGACCATCCCGTTCGAGGACTACACGACGTCGCTGACCACCCAGCTCGCCGGCGGCAACGCACCCGACCTGGCCTGGATCTTCGAGAGCAACGCCCCCGAGTTCGTCTCCAGCGGCGCGCTGGTGGACCTGCGCCCCGTGCTGGAGGGCACCGACGGCTACGCGCTGGACGAGCTCCTGCCGGGCGCGCTCACGCTCTGGGAGGACGGCGAGGGCCTGTACGCCTACCCGTTCTCGAACAGCCCGTTCGCGATGTTCGTCAACACCGACCAGCTCGCGGAGGCGGGCCAGCCCGACCCGGCCGAGCTCGTGGAGTCGGGGGAGTGGACGTTCGACGCCGCCAGGGACATCGCGGCGGCGACCGCCGAGGAGACCGGCAAGCAGGGGCTCGTCGTGCGCGACTTCGACTACCAGCTCTGGGAGAACCTGGCGACCGTCTGGGCCGCCTGGGACGCCGCGCCCTGGAGCGAGGACGGCACGCAGTGCACGTTCACCGACCCCGAGATGGTCGAGGCCATGACCTGGCTGCACGATGCGACGTTCGAGGACGGCGCGCTGCCCGGCCCCGGCACCACCGCCGACTTCTTCGCCGGGGACGCCGCCATGACGATCACCCAGATCAGCCGCGCGTCGTCGCTGGACGGCTCGTTCGACTGGGACGTCGTGCCGCTGCCCGACGGCCCCGCTGGGCACCAGAACGTGATCGGGCAGGCGGGCATCGGCGTCTTCGCGGCGGGGGAGAACCCCGACGTCGCGGCCGACTTCCTCGCCTGGTTCACCAACCCGGAGAACGCCGAGCAGCTCGCGGCGTACTTCCCGCCGCCGCGCGAGTCGCTCCTGAACGCCGAGACGATGGCAGCGGCCAACCCGCTGCTGAGCGGCGAGCAGCTCGAGGCCGTCGTCGTGGACGGCGTGCAGGACGCCGAGACCAAGCCGGCGCACCGGAACTTCGCCCAGCTCGCGGAGACCGTGCGCGCCGAGCTCGACGCACTCTGGACGCCGGACGCGGACGTCGAGGCGGTGCTCGCCGACACGTGCGCCGCCGCCCAGCCCCTCCTGGAGGAGTGACCGTGGCGGCATCGGCGCTGGCGCGCCGGGACTCGGCGGCGGGCGCCGCGATGGTGGCGCCCGCCGTGCTCGGCTCGCTCGCGTTCGTCATCGCGCCGCTGGTCATGGTGGTCTGGTACTCGCTGCACGAGTGGAACGTGCTCGCGAACACCTTCACGTTCGTGGGCGGGGAGAACTACGCGCGGCTGGCGGCCGACCCCGGCCTGCACGACGCGCTGCTGGCCAGCCTCTGGTTCTCGGTCGGCCTGGTGGTGCTGAACATCGCGCTGGCGCTCGTGCTCGCCGTGCTGCTGAACCAGCGGCTGCCCGGCACCACCACGTTCCGCACGTTCTTCTTCTCGCCCGTCGTGGTGTCGCTGGTCGCGTGGACCATCGTCTGGAGCTTCCTGCTCCAGGCCGATGGCGGGATCAACGGGTTCCTGTCGCTGCTGGGCGTCCAGGGGCCGAACTGGCTGCGGGGCGAGGTCACGGCGATGATCGCGGTCATCGTGGTGCAGGTCTTCAAGAACGTGGGCCTCAACATGATCCTGTTCCTCGCGGCGCTCCAGGGCGTGCCCGCGGAGCTCCAGGAGGCCGCCACCCTGGACGGGGCGGGCGCCTGGCGGCGGTTCCGGTCCATCACGCTGCCGCTGATCAGCCCCACGATCCTGCTGGTCTCGATCATCACGATCGTCGGCTCGCTCGAGGTGTTCGCCCAGATCGACGTCCTCACCGGCGGCGGGCCGGGCACCTCGACCACAGTGCTCGTCTACTACCTGTTCCAGCAGGCGTTCCGGTTCAACGAGTTCGGCTACGCGAGCGCGATCTCGGTGCTGCTGTTCGTCATCGTCCTTGTGCTGACCCTCGTGCAGTGGCAGTCGCGCAGGAGGTGGGTCTTCCATGAGGTCTGACATGAGGTTCGGTACGACATCCGAGCCAACGTCCGGGACGGCGTCCGGCCTGCGGTCCGCGGCAGGCGCGGGCTCCGGCGTCCGGCCCGCGCCGCCGTCCGGCATGGGAGGGGGCGGCCCCGGCAGGACGACGGCGGCGGGCGGGCCGGCGCCCACGGTGCGGCGCGGCCCGCGGCCACCGACCACACGGCAGCGCTGGACGCGCGGCGGGCTCGTCGCGCTGCTCGCCCTGCTGAGCGTGCCGTTCGTCTTCCCCACGTGGTGGATGGCGACGTCCAGCCTCAAGCCGATGAGCGAGATCCTCCAGGCCGTGCCGACGCTCTGGCCGCAGGACCCGTCGTTCGCCGCCTACGGCGACGTGTTCACCCTGCAGCCGTTCGCCCAGCAGTACTGGAACTCGCTGTACATCGCCGCCCTGGTCACCGCGGGCACGATCCTGGTCTCCGCGATGGCCGGCTACGCCTTCGCGCGGATCCGGTTGCCCGGCGCGAACGCGCTCTTCGTGCTCGTGCTCGTCGGCCTGCTCGTGCCGTCGGAGGTGACGATCGTGCCGCTGTTCCGCATGGTCAACTCGCTCGGCCTGATCGACACGCACTGGCCGCTCATCGTGGTGCCGATCCTCGGGGCGCCGAGCGTGCTCGCCACGTTCATCATGCGGCAGTTCTTCCTCGGCCTGCCCGTCGAGCTGGAGGAGGCCGGCCGGATGGACGGCCTCGGCCGGTGGGGCCTGTTCTGGCGGATCGCGTTCCCGCTGTCCCGTTCCGCGGTGGCGGCGGTGGCGATCTTCACCTTCCTCAAGTCCTGGAACCTGTACCTCGAACCCATCGTGTACCTGTCCTCGAAGGAGAACTTCACGCTGCCGCAGGCCCTGACGCAGTACGTCGACGCCTACGGCGGGCCCATGTGGAACGTCCAGCTCGCCGCGACCACCCTGACCGTGCTGCCGGTGCTGGTCGTGTTCCTGCTGGCGCAGCGGCAGTTCGTCCAGGGGCTCGCGCACACCGGGCTCAAGGGCTGAGCCCGCCCGGTTCACGGTCGCGGCGGGGGCCCGTCTCCCGAGCGCCCGTCCCAGCAAGGCATCCGTCTCACGAAGGAGTGGATCGGTCATGCACACAGCCCCCACCCGCGCCCGCGCGGTGCTCGCGGTCACCCGCGCCCGCGCGGTGCTCGCGGTCCTGGCGGCGCTCGCCGTCTGCCTCGCGGGGTCCGTCGCGCCGGCGGCCCTGGCCGCCGGCACGGCACCCGGCGCCGGCGTAGCATCCGGCACCGGCGGGACGACGTCGGCAGCGGCCGCCGCGTACCCGAGCGCCCCGCCCTCCGCCGTCGTCCAACCCGCGGTCGCCGAACCCGCGGTCGCCGAACCCGCGGTCGCCGAACCCGCCGTCGTCCAACCCGCCGCCACGGACCTGGCCGCCACCACGGGTGACCGGCACCCCACCGGCCGCTCCGTCTACCGCACCATGCCCCACGACGACACCGCCGTCGTGCTCGGCAGCGAGGAGTTCCCGGTGCACGGCGACGGGATCGGGGACGACACCGCCGCGATCCAGGCCGCCGTCGACGAGGCGTCCCGCCGCGGCGGCGCGAACTGGCTCGGCAACATCGTGGGCGGGGCGCGCAACCTCGACGTCGGCGACGGCGGCGGGGTCGTGTTCGTGCCGGAGGGCCGCTACCGGGTCACCGGCCGGATCAACCTGCACGCCAGCGTCCGGCTGATCGGGTTCGGGCGGCAGCGGCCCGAGTTCTACGTGGCGCCGGGCACCGCGGCGTACGCGGGCGACCCCCAGTTCGTCTTCGCTGCCACCCGCCGTCCGGTCGACTACGACGGCGCCGTGTCGTTCGGCAACAACGACACGTTCGGCACCGGCCTGGTCAACGTCGACCTCACCGTCGCCGACGGCAACCCGGGCGCGGTCGGCGTGCGGTTCAGCGGCGCGCAGATGTTCCTGCTGCAGGACGTCGACATCGACATGGGCGACGGCTACGCGGGCATCGACCACAACGCGAACCTGATCCAGCGTGTCAACGTGCGCGGCGGCCGGGTCGGCATGCTCGCGTTCGCCGCGACGCCCGGCTGGCAGACCACGGTCCTGGACAGCTCGTTCACCGGGCAGACCGAGACCGCGATCCGGCTGCACACCGACGCGAAGCTGAGCATCGTGCGCGCCCGGTTCGCCGACCTGCCGCGGGGGATCGAGGCCACGCCCGCACAGGCGCAGCGGCTCTACCTCCAGGACTCGCTGTTCGAGCGCGTCACCGGTGCGGCCATCTCGCTCAACGACACCGAGTCCATCCCGGCGCCGTCCGAGCCGGAGCTCGTGCGCGGCCAGAACCAGCTCAACGTCGTCGACACGGGCCTTTCCGACGTCGGCGCGCTGCTGCGTACCGTGCCGAGCGGGCGCACCTGGACCGTGCCCGCGGCCTCCGCGCTCGTGCGCGACGCCACGCTCGGCCGGCGCGTCACCGACGCGCTCGGCGACCACGAGTCCCGCACCGACGACGTCGTCGTCGACGCCGTGCCGCGCAGCGTCGAGTCGCTCGAACGGCGGCTGACCACCGACGTCGCCCTGCCGCCCGACACGAGGGGCTGGGTCAGCATCGTCGAGTTCGCGGCCGAGCGGGGGCAGACCGTCGGGCAGGGCGAGGACGACCTCGACGTGTTCCGGGCCGCCCTCGCCGAGCACGACACCGTCTACGTGCCGATGGGCCGCTACCTCCTGTCCGACACGCTCCGGCTCGGGCCGAGCGACAACCTCGTCGGCCTGCACCCGCGCCAGACCTGGCTCGCGATCCCCGACGAGGCCCCCGCGTTCGCCGACGCCGACCACCCGCGGGCGATCCTCACCACGGCGCCGGGCGGGCGGAACGTCGTCTCCGGCATCGGCCTCGACACCGAGCGGCAGAACCCGGGCGCCGCGCACGTGCGGTGGCGGTCCGGCCCGCACAGCCTGCTGTCCGACGTCACCACCGAGTTCGTCAAGTGGGCGCCCGAGGTCACCGAGCCCGGCAACCCCACGGCGGGCGACCCCGGCTACGCGTACCGCGGCCGCACCAAGTACAACTTCTGGGTCGACGGCGGGGGCGGCACCTTCGTGAACCTCTGGGCCATCGCCGGCTACGCCGACAACGGGCTGCTGATCGAGGACACCGACGTGCCCGGGCGGATGTACGAGATCTCGGTGGAGCACCACGAGGAGCGCGAGGTGGTGCTGCGCGGCGTCTCCGGCTGGGAGCTGCACGCCCTGCAGACCGAGGACCACATCTACGGCTGGCGCTCGCAGGCGGTCGAGATCACCGACAGCCGCGACGTGCTGTTCGGCAACACCGTGTTCTTCCGCGTGGCCACGGTGCTGGGACCCTATCCGTACGCGATCGGCGTCGAGCGCTCGACGGACATCACCGTGCGCGGCACCCGCGGGTACCGGGACCTGAACCCGGCCAACACCCGCTGGGGCGCGACGGTCCGCGACGTGGGCACGGGCCGCGAGGTCCGGGATCTGGAGGTCGCCTACCTGGGAATCGGGGACTAGGCCGTCTGTGTCCCCGGGGTCTCTGTGTCCCCAGCCGTCGTCCCCCGGGGGTCTCTGGGTCCCTGACGTCGTCTCCCGGCGTCGAACCGCAACGACACGCCGAGTCCACCGACGTCGAACCGCAAGTTGATCGTCACCACCGGGCTCGAGCCGCAAAGTAGGTGTCACCGAGCGCCCGTATCGACGTGCGGGTTGCGGTTCGGCGTCCGCGGTCGCTAGCAACTTGCGGTTCGGCGTCTGCTGTCGTGACGAACTTGCGGTTCGGCGTTCGCTGTCGTGACCAGCTTGCGGTTCGGCGTCCGGCGCCGTGATCAACCCGCGGTTCGGCGGACGGCGTCGTGGCCAGCTTGCGGTTCGACGTCGGTGGAGGGCCTACGACGCCAGGCGTTCGTGGGCCCCGCGGCCGCTCGGTTCGAGATCGGCGGCCGCCGGGCGGCTGATCTCTGCCCATACCTCGTCCAGGGACAGGCCGAGGACGTCGGCGATCGCCGCGATGGTCGGGAACGCGGGGGTCGCCACGCGGCCGGACTCGATCTTGCGGAGGGTCTCCGGCGAGACGCCGGCGTCGAGCGCGACCTTGAGCATCGGGCGCTCACCCCTGGCCCGACGGAGGAGGGCGCCGAGGCGCTGCCCGCGCTCGACCTCTGCGGGGGTGAGCGGCAACCTGACCATGGCTCCGATACTAGTACCGGGATAATATGGCCGGGATAGTTATTGGAGAGCGAGAAGGGCGCCACATGATCGAGATCCTGAACCCCACCGAGCTGGCCCGGGCACGCGAGTCCGGCGCCCTGGTCGCCGACATCCTGCAGACGCTCAAGGGCCGCAGCAGCCCCGGCACCAACCTCCTGGACATCGACCGCTGGACCCGGACCATGATCGAGGAGGCGGGGGCGGAGTCCTGCTACGTCGACTACGCGCCGTCCTTCGGCCGCGGGCCGTTCGGCCACTACATCTGCACGGCGGTCAACGACGCCGTCCTGCACGGCAAGCCGCACGACCGCACGCTGGCCGACGGCGACCTGCTGACCCTCGACCTCGCCGTCTCCCTGGGCGGGATCGCGGCGGACTCGGCCATCAGCTTCGTCGTCGGCGGCGCGGAGCGGCCGGAGAGCACCGCGCTGATCGAGACGACCGAGCGGGCGCTGCGCGCGGGGATCGCCGCGGCCCGGCCCGGTGCCCATCTCGGCGACATCTCCTACGCCATCGGCACGGTCCTGCGGGCGGCCGGGTACCCGATCAACACGCAGTTCGGCGGGCATGGCATCGGGTCGACGATGCACCAGGACCCGCACGTCCCGAACACCGGACGCCCCGGCCGCGGCTACCGCCTGCGTCCCGGGCTGCTGCTCGCGCTGGAGCCGTGGGCCATGACGGACACCGACGAGCTCGTCGTCGACGCCGACGGGTGGACCCTCCGCAGCGCGACCGGCTGCCGCACCGCGCACAGCGAGCACACGGTAGCGGTCACCGAGCACGGCGCCGAGATCCTCACCCTGCCGAGCCGGCGCCCTCGTGGGGCGGAGGCCGCGACTGCCGTCGCCTGACCGGATCGCTCGAGCGGATCGGGCTGACCGCGGTCGCCTGTCCAGCGGGTCGCCGTGCCCGGGGCGGCTGCCGTCGCCCGACCGGATCGCCTGACCCGCGGTCGCCCCCACCTGGGCCGGCCGACACGCCCGTGCCCTACCGCCCCCGCGGCTCGACCAGCCCGTTCTCGTACGCCGCGATCACGAGCTGCGCGCGGTCGTGGGCGCTCAGCTTGGTCATGATCCGGTTGACGTGCGTCTTGGCGGTGTGCGGTGAGATGGACAGCAGGTCCGCGATCTCGCCGTTGGACCGCCCGGTGCCCACCAGGGCGAGCACCTCGGACTCCCGCTCGGTCAGGTCGTGCAGTTCCCGCGGCGGCTCGCTGGTCCGCAGGCGGGTCGAGCGCACGTACCGGTCGATGAGCGTCCGGGTGGCCACGGGGGACAGCAGCGCGTCGCCTCGGTGGACCGCCCGGATCGCGGCGGCGATCTCGTCGCGCTCCGCCCCCTTGCCGATGAACCCGCTCGCCCCGGCGCGCAGGGCGGCCACGATGTACTCGTCCTCCTCGAACGTGGTCAGCACCAGCACCCGGACCGCCGCGAGGTCCGGGTCGGCGCAGATCTCGCGGGTCGCGGCGATACCGTCCAGGCCCGGCATGCGGATGTCCATCAGCACCAGGTCGGGGCGGCGCTCGCGCGCGAGGGCTATCGCCTCGTGCCCGTCGGCGGCCTCGCCCGCGATGGTGAGGTTGCCGCTGTGCGTGATGAGGTCGGCGATCGCCGAGCGGATGAGCGCCTGGTCGTCGGCGACGAGCACGGAGATCATGGGAACTCTCCCGTCGGCAGGTTCGCGTCCAGCGTCCAGAAGCCCGTCCCGGTCGGGCCGTACGTGAGCGTGCCGCGCACCGACTCCACGCGCTCGCGCGCCCCGACCAGGCCGTGGCCGGCCGCCTCTCCGTCAAGCCGGGCTCCACCGTCGGCCCGGGCTGCGCCGTCGGCCCGGGCCGCGTCGTCGGAGCGGGCTCCGCCGCCGGCCCCGGCAGCGGCGCCGGCACCGCGAACGGACCCGGCCCCCGCGCCGTCCGCCGTCGGCCCGACGACGGCGGGCACCGGGTTGCTGACGGTGACGCGCAGGCTGCCGGGCAGGTACTCGACCACGACGTGCGCGCGGTGCTCGCCGCCGTGCTTGTGGGCGTTGGTGAGCGCCTCCTGGATCACGCGCAGGGCGACGACGTCGACGGCGGCGGGCAGCTCGCGCGCGTCGCCGAGCCGCCGCACCGTCACGTCGAGGCCGTGGCGGCGGAACTCGCGCAGGATGTCGTCGAGCTGGGCGAGGCCGACGGGTCCGGTGCCGGGCGAGCCGGGGTCGCGCAGCGTGGCCAGCAGGTCGCCGATCTGCGCGAGCACGGTCCGCGAGGCGCCGCGGATGACGGCGAGCGAGTGCTCGGCGTCGTCCGGCCGCTCGCGCAGCGCGGAGGACGCGACCCCCGCGTGCAGGTTGATGACGGCGATCTGGTGCGCGACCGCGTCGTGCAGGTCGCGGGCGATCGCGAGCCGGTCCTCCGCGACGCGCTGGTGGGCGAGGGCCTCGCGCGTGGCCTCGGCGCGCTCGGCTCGTTCGGTGATGGCGCGGAACTGCTCGCGCTGCACCCGGACCAGGTCGCCGAGCGCGCCGAAGAGCAGGACCAGGAGCAGGAACTGCCCGAACCCGCGGCCGACGGCGACGACGCCAGCGGCCCCGACCAGGACCGCCGCGGGCAGGACCACCCAGAGGGACTGCCGGCGCGGCAGCCGGTCGCTCGCCGTGAACGCGGCGACCGCCACCGCCAGCACGACCCCCGGGTTGACCAGTCCGAGCGGCACGCTGAGCCAGGCCAGGCCCACCGTCGTCGCCACGGTGGTGCGGGGCAGGCGGCGGCGCACGAGGAGCAGCGCGGCCGCGACCAGCGCGAGCGCGGCGACGTCGGCCCGCCAGTCGGGTTCGCCGTGCTCGCTGACCGGGAGCGGGCTGGCGCCCACCACCGCGACGGTCGCCACGACGTGGCCGGCCCAGGCGGGGACGCGCCGCCCGGGGCCGAACCGCAGGTCCTCGACTCGTTGCATCTCGCCCCCTGTCCGCGTCCCGTTCGGGAGCTGTTCGCGCCGTACCAAGCATCCCGCACACGCTGCACCCCGCGCGTCCCGCCCGGGCGGTATCCGGATGTACTACGAGCGCGGTACACAAGAGTCATCGCCAGGACGATTCGCTCGGGAGCAAAGTCGCGGAGGGTTGGTCACGTCAACATCTCCGGTACCACGAGGGAGGCGGCCGAGGTGGCATCCCCACTGATCTCCGTCAGCAACCTGCGCAAGACCTACGGGTCGGGCCCGAGCGCCTTCGAGGCGCTCAAGGGGCTGGACCTGGACATCGCCGAGGGCGAGTCGCTCGCCGTCGTCGGCAAGAGCGGGTCGGGCAAGTCGACCCTGATGCACCTGCTCGCCCTGCTCGACCGGCCGACGGCGGGAACCATCACCCTGGACGGGACCGACACGTCCCGGCTGTCGGCCAAGCAGCTCAACCAGACACGCAACAGCACGTTCGGCTTCGTCTTCCAGCAGTTCTTCCTCAACGCCCAGTCCAGCGTGCTGGACAACGTGACGCTCCCGCTGAAGATCGCCGGGGTGCCCCGACGGGCGCGCCACGCCCGCGGGATGGCGGCCCTCGCCCAGCTCGAGCTGGACGACAAGGCGCGCAACAAGGCCAACGACCTGTCGGGCGGGCAGAAGCAGCGGGTGGTCATCGCGCGGGCGCTGATCAACCAGCCGCGCGTGATCTTCGCCGACGAGCCGACCGGGAACCTGGACTCCGCGACGGGCGCCGTCGTGGAGGGCATCCTCTTCGACCTCAACCGGCGCCAGGGCATCAACCTGGTCGTCGTCACGCACGACGAGGAGCTCGCCTCCCGCTGCGACCGCAGCATCCACCTGCGCGACGGCCTGGTCGCGGCGCGCGAGGGGGTGGCGGCATGAGGGGCGTCGACGTCGTGGGGACCGCGTTCCGCAACGCGTTCCGGTCCCGGCTGCGCACCACCCTGACCGTGCTGGCCATCTTCATCGGCGCCTTCACGCTGTCCCTGACCAACGGCCTGGGCACCGGCATCAACCAGTACATCGACGACACGGTGGCCTCGGTCGGCGTCGAGGACGTCATGACCGTGACCAAGACGAGCGAGGAGGCGCCCGCCGACGGCGGCCCCACCGAGTACGACCCCAACCAGATCACCCAGACCGACGGCCCGCCCGGCATGACGACGACGGCGCTGACCGAGGACGACATCGACACCATCGCCGACATCGACGGGGTGCTGGACATCCGGCCCGACAAGAACGTGCTGACCGACTACGTCCAGCACGACGACGGGACCAGGTACCAGCTCACGCTGTCCCAGTTCGTGCCCGGGATGTCGGTCGAGCTCGCGTCCGGCGAGCAGGTCGACCTCGACGCCGACGAGGCACAGCTCGTGCTGCCGGAGGACTACGTCGAGCCGCTGGGCCTGGGCAGCGCCGCCGACGCCGTCGGGCAGACCGTCACGCTGGCCGTCACCGACGGCACCGGGACCCAGGTGACCACCGAGGCGACGGTCGTCGGCGTGGCCGAGCCCGGCATCCTCACCATGGGCGGCGCCATCCCGAACGAGACGCTCACCGAGACGCTCTACGACCTGCAGAGCGAGGGCGCGCCGGAGTCGCAGGCCACGCAGTACGCCCAGGCCTCCGTCTGGTTCGACCCCGACGCCGGCGAGGAGTCCACCCAGGCGCTGCAGGACCGCCTGGAGGACGCCGGCTACACCGCCAGCACGCTCGAGGACACGCTCGGCACGGTCACCTCCGTCATCGACGGGATAGTGCTCGTGCTCAACGGGTTCGCGGTGATCGCCCTGATCGCGGCGGGCATCGGGATCGTCAACACCCTCTTCATGGCGGTCCAGGAGCGCACCCGCGAGGTGGGCCTCATGAAGGCGATGGGGCTGTCGAGCCCGCGCGTGTTCTCGCTGTTCAGCATCGAGGCGGTGGTCATCGGCCTGCTCGGCAGCGCCCTGGGCGTGGTCGGCGCGATCGGCGTCGGCCAGCTCGTCACGGGCGTGGCCGGGGACCTGCTGGCCGACCTCCCTGGGCTGACGCTCGTCGCGTTCGACCCGGTGTCGGTCGCGACCGTCGTGCTGGGCGTCATGGTCATCGCGTTCCTCGCCGGCACGCTGCCCGCGCTGCGGGCCGCGCGGCAGGACCCGATCTCGTCGCTGCGGTACGAGTGACGGAGAGGGCGGGCTGAGGCCGACGGCGTAACACTGCGTGGACAACGTCTACGCAGCGTTACCCTTCCCCGGGAGAACGCCGGCGGACGGCGTCAGCCCGCGGCCTCCGCGGCGGTCCGCAGGTCGGCGGCCAGGGCGCCGAACTTCTCGTCGAACTCCGACCGGTCCCGCAGCCGCAGCAGCGCCGACGGGTGCGTGGTGATCACCACGTCGTACGCGCCGCCGTCGAGCACCTGCCCGCGCTCGGCGCCGATCCGGACCTCGCGGCCCAGCACCGCGCGCGCCGCCGTCGCCCCGAGCGCGACCACCACGCGCGGCCGCACCGCGGCCAGCTCCGCCTCCAGCCACGGCACGCACGCCCGGATGTGCGCGACGTCCGGCTTCTTGTGCAGCCGCTGCTTGCCGCGCTCGGTGAACCGGAAGTGCTTGACCGCGTTGGTCACGTACACCTGCTCGGCGTCCAGGCCGGCGGCATGCAGCGCGTCGGCAAGGACCCGCCCCGCCGGGCCCACGAACGGCTCACCCTCCCGGTCCTCGCGGTCGCCGGGCTGCTCACCGACCAGCACCACCGCGGCGTCGCCGGGTCCGGACGAGAACACCGCCTGGGTCGCCGGCGCCCACAGCTCGCAGCCCCGGCAGGCGTGCACGGCCTCGGCGAGGCTCGCGACGTCGGCGCTCGCGGGCACCCACTCACCGGCGCCGGGGCGGGCGGGTGCGGACCGGGACGTTCCGGCACGTGGCACGCGGTCACCTCCTCGCTCCCCACCAGGCTGTCCCGACCCCGGCCCGCTCGCTACCGCATATGACGCCTGACGTGTGCGGATCGGGGCAACCGGCGTCACTATGTCCCGGTGCCGATAGTGACTGGTCAGCAGGGTGGGGTAAGGGCATCGGAGATGAGCGCCGGGGTAGCCGGTGTAGACATCGGCGGTACGGGTTCGCGCCTGCGGGTCACCATCGGGCACTCGGGGAGGTCGTACGAGGTCACGGGGCCGCCGGCGACCACGGTCAACGGTCGCTCGACCGTGCCCGAGGTGGTGCGTGACCTGTGCCGCGGCTTCGCCGCCCAGTTCGGCGGGCGGCCCCGGGTGGCGGCGGCTGCCGTCGGGATGCGCGGGTTCCGGTCCATGACGCAGGCAGGGACGCTCGACCCCAACCGCGTGCACGACATCCTCGCCGAAGAGCTGCGCACCGGCTCGACCGCCGTCGCGAGCGACGCCGTCACCGCGCACCTGGGCGCCGTCGGCTCCGGGCCGGGCGCCACGCTCGCCGTCGGCACGGGCGCGGTTGCGGTGGCGTGCGACGACGTCGGCAGGTGGCATCTCGCCGACGGGATGGGACCGCACGTGGGGGACAACGGCGGGGGCGCCTGGATCGGCAGGCGCGGTCTGGACGCGGCCGCGCGGTCCATGGACGGCCGGCGCATGGGCGCGTCGCCGGGCCTGGTCCGGGCCGCCGAGCAGCACTTCGGCCGGCGCGAGCGGTGGACGGCGGTCAACGACGTGTCGCTGTTCGCGGGCTTCGCGCCGCAGGTCATCCAGGCGGCGGACTACGGGGACCTGGCGTGCCGGGAGATCCTCGACGAGGCGGCCAGGTCCCTGGCCGACGGGCTGTGCGCGGTGCTGAGCCATCCCGGCGTCGAGCCGCTGGCGGTCACTACCGGCAAGCTCCTGATGCACGCGCCGATGTTCCGGTCGATGGTGATCCGGCACCTCATGGAGAAGCGGGACGACGTGCGCGTGCAGCCCAGCGCGGGCCTGCCGCTCGACGGCGCCCTGGTCCTGGCGCGGATGCTGGCCGCGCACCCGCACGTGGTCCAGGAGCACGTCCCCCTGCTGGGCGTCCGGATCGGCGCGTCGTCGGCCCGGATGGACGACTCCATCACCATGCCGAAGGTGGTGCTCCCGACTGTGCGGCAGGGCACGCGGGCGGACAACCCGCCGACGGCGTGGGCCGTCGAGGTCAGCTCGGACTACGAGTGGTCCGCCGACCAGGCCCCGGAGGACCGCCTGACGCCGTCCGGCACGACCACCACCGTGGTGCCGCTGACCGGCGAGCGGCTCGTGGTCGGCCGGGCGTCGCGCAGCCGCGGCGTGGTACCCGACATCGTCTGCGAGGACACCGGCGTGTCGCGCAGGCACTGCGAGCTCGCCTGGCTGGAGGGCGGCTGGAGCGTCGTCGACCTCGGGTCGGCCAACGGCACCTACGTCGCCGCACGCGGCGACGCCCTGCCCACCGAGCCCCTGCGCCCCGGGGAGCGCCGCTGGCTGGCCGACGGCGACCGCATCTACGTGGGCGGCTGGACCTGCCTGACGGCGCGGGTGGTGAGCGCGAGCGTCCGGCCGACCTGACCGTTCCCGGTCCTGGCCGGGGCCGGGGGCGGCTCGGGTCAGGGGTAGACCTGCACCTCCCCGCCGTCGACGAAGAGCTCGCTGCCCGTCATGAAGCTCGACTGGTCGGAGGCCAGGAAGAGCACGGCGTTGGCGATCTCGGCGGGGTCGGCGAGCCGGTTCAGGGGCGTGCTCCTGGCCAGGCCGTCGAGCATCTCGGCGACCTCGCTCGGGTCACCGGCGAGGCCGCGGAGCCCTGGGGTGTCCGTGGGTCCCGGCACCACCGTGTTGACGCGCAGGCGGCGGGGCGCGAGCTCGGCCGCCCAGACCCGGCCGAACTGGCTCAGGGTGGCCTTCGTGGCGGAGTACACGCCGAAGCCGGGCACGCCACGGCTCGCCGAGCTGGAACCCGTGAGCACGATGCTGCCGCCGTCGTTGAGCAGCGGGAGCGCCTTCTGGACCGTGAAGACGGTGCCGCGCACGTTGATCCCGAAGGCGTGGTCGAAGCGCTCCGGGGTGAGGGAGTCCAGGGGCTGGAGCGCCTCGCCGCCGCCGGCGTTCGCGAAGAGGACGTCGAGCCGGGCCCCGTCGTCGGCGATCCGCTGGAACAGCCGGTCGAGGTCGTCCAGGTCGGAGACGTCGTTCTGGACGGCGATGGCCCGGTCGCCCAGCATCTCGGCCGCTGCGTCGAGCTCCGGCTTGCGCCGGCCGGGTGGTCTGCGACCAGTTCTGGGACGCGGGCTATGCCGCCACCTCGCTCCAGGACCTCATGCGGGTCAGCGGCCTGGGCAAGGGCAGCCTCTACGCCGCCTTCGGGGACAAGCACGAGCTCTTCCTCCGGGTGCTGCGCCGCTACGTGGCGTCGCTCGACCGCGGGCTGCGCCGGTCCGTGGACTCCGCGCCGCGCGCCGTCGACGCGCTCCGGTCCTTCCTGATGACGCCGGTGGGCGACCCGGACGGTGTGTCCGCCCGGCGCGGCTGCCTGCTGGCGAACAGCACCACCGAGCTGGCGTCCGCCGACCCCGTCGTCGCGGCCGTGGCCCGGCAGGCGTACGAGGGGACGACGGCGGTCCTGGCCGAGTGCGCGGCGCGGGCACAGGCCGAGGGCGACCTGCCGGCGTCCGCCGACCCGGTCGGCACGGCCCGCGCGCTGCTCGCCGCGCAGCAGGGGCTGACGTTCATGGGGCGCAGCGGGGTGGAGGTCGAGACGCTGGCGGCGACGGCCCGCTCGCTCGCGGGCCAGCTCTTGCCTTCCGTGGGTGACGAGCCGGGTTCCTGACGACCCGTTTGCTGGACGCCCTGCTTGCCTGACGACGCGGTCGAGAGCCCCGCCGGCCCTACCGGCTCAGGGGCCGCCCGGCGGTGCCCGCACCCGCCGAGCTGTCCTCCAGCAGGGCGGGGCACGTGCCGCCGGGTTCGGTCAGCAGCTCGAAGTGCCAGATCTCGTTGGCGTACACCTGGCACAGGCCGTAGTCGGCGCCGTACCGGATGAGCCAGTAGTCGGCCTCGGTCGGTCCGACGTCGACGGCGTCGCCGCTGACGTGCGCGGACAGCTCGGGCGTGCTGACCCAGCGCCGCGCCTCGTCTAGGCTGCCGTACTCCTGGACCGCCTCGTCGAGCAGGTGCTGCTGGAAGGCGGGGCTGCGCCACCCGCTCGTGATCCAGAGGTCGATGCCCTGGGCCGCCGCGTCGTCGGCGGCGGCCCGGACCGCCGCTGCGAGCGCGGGGTCGAGCTGCGTGATGGCTGGGAGGTCGTCGTCGAGGTTCGCCCTGCCGCCGGGGATGTCGCCACCGGCCACGCCGGTCGAGCCGGAGTCGGCCGGCTCCGGCTCGACCGCGACGTCCTGCGCAAGGTCGCGGACGTCGTCGACGGCCTGCACCACAGGTGAGTCGGCGCGGTCGAGCAGGGGCCAGACGCCGAAGAGGACGGTCAACGTGACGGCGGCCGCGACGATGCCGAACGTCACGGGATGTCGGCCTTGGCGGGGACCGGTGCGGCGGCCGGTGGGGGAGCTGGTGCGGGGGCCGTGCGGGGAGCCGGGGCGAGGACCGGCGTGCCGGGCGGGTGGGTAGGACGGGGGATAGGAGGGCGGACGGGCGGCGGGGGGCTGGGCGGGCGGGCGGACGGCGGCCGGGGGCTGGGCGTACTCGTGTCGAGGCATACCCCCAGCCCAGCGAGGACGCTGTTGCCAGGGCGTCTACGTTTCTCGATACACGGGCGATAAGTCAGCGAGTCCGCTTCGAGAATGGTCTTGAGCATGGGCTCAAGCCCAGGGGCATGCGCAAGACCGTTCTCGAAGCGGACCTGACGACGACCGGCTCGGTCAGCGAGTGGCCTCGAGTTGCGGGTAGAGGGCCGAGAGGGGGCCGGACAGTGCCTGCTTGACCTGGCGGCTCGTGTCGTCGGCGAGCACCTCCGGCTCGCCGGCCTCCAGCCCGTCGTAGATCGCCGCCACGATGTCGCGCGGGTCCTCCTTGGGCACGTCGAGGCGGGCGATCATGGGCGTGTCGGTGTAGCCGAGGTGCGCTCCGAGCACCTGCGTGCCCTGCTCCAGCAGCTCCACGCGCAGCGCGTTGCTGAACGACCAGAACGCCGCCTTCGTGGCCGAGTAGGTGCCGAGGGCGAGCCAGCTCAGGGCCGAGTGGATGTTGACGATGGCCCCGCCGTCGTTCCGGGCGAGCACGGGGGCGAATGCCTGGGTCACCGCGAGCTGGGCGAACACGTTGGTCTCGAACACCGAGCGGACGTCGTCGAGCGGCGTGGCCAGCACGGGCCGTCCGCCGTCGGAGATGCCGGCGTTGTTGATCAGGACCGTCGTGTCGGCGGCGCGCTCGGCCGCCGCGGCGATCGACTCGGCCGAGCTGATGTCCAGCGGCAGCGGCACGACGCGCGGGTCGGTCCACTCCCGGGGCGTGCGGGCCGTGGCGTAGACCGACGCGGCGCCCCGCTGGAGGGCCTCGGCCACGAACGCGCGGCCGAGGCCGCCGTTCGCGCCGGTGATCAGGACGACGGCATCGCGGAGGGTGGTCATGGGGGTTGCTCGCTCTCATCCGTACGGGACACGGGGTCACGGCGTGACCACCTGAGTACGGATAACCAACTTAGCATCTGGATTGGAACTGACAACCCAGCCTCGTAGGATGTGGGCATGAGCACAACACCGCGCGAACGCAACGCCCGCTGCTCCGTGGCCAGGAGCCTGGAGGTGCTGGGGGAGAAGTGGACGCTGCTGGTCGTCCGCGAGGCCTTCTTCGGCGTGACCCGGTTCGCCGACTTCCGCGCGCGGCTCGGCATCGCCCCCGATGTGCTCACGGCCCGGCTGGAGACCCTGGTCGACGGCGGCGTCCTGGAGCGCAGGCCCTATCGCGACCAGGGTCAGCGGCAGCGCGACGAGTACGTGCTCACCGCGGCGGGAGCCGAGCTCAAGACCGTCCTGGCGGCGTTCGTCGCGTGGGGGGACGTGCACCGGCCGTCCGGGTTCGGGCCCTCGGTCACGTACGTGGAGGAGGCCACGCAGGCGCCCGTGCGGCTCGCCTTCCTGACCGACGACGGGCGGGAGCTCGCGGCCGAGGCGGTGACCACGGTGCCCGGTCCCGGCGTCGTCGACGTACCGGCATGAGAAGGTCCGCCTCGACCACGTGATTGCGCATGCGGTTGGACCCGCAAGCATGCGCAATCGCGTGGTCGAAGCGGACTCTTACCACCGCCCGGCCAGCACCGCGGCCACTGCCCCGCCCAGTCGGCACTGCGCCCAGCCGGAGTCACGCCCGCCGGCGCCGAGCCGGGCGAGCGCCCTACCCGACTACCGCGTCATCAGCCGGTACTCCCGCGTGCCCGTTCAGTTCGGCAGTTGGCACCGAGATCGGCACAGGCCTGTGCCGATCTCGGTGCCAACTGCCGAACGCGAGGCCCTGGCCGGTGCCGGCACCGGGGTCACCGCGTCATCAGCCGGTACTGCTGCGCCACCTCCCGTGCCGTGACCGCCCGGTCGAGGAGCTGGATCGTGTCCATGCGGCAGTTGCAGGGGTTCCGCTCGGCGGTGTCCTGCGGGAAGCTGCCGCCGATCTTGATGCCCCGGGGCGTGGTGGCCGACGTGCCGGAGCCGTCCACCTGCCACGGGTCGCCGTCGACCACGTAGAAGCCGGGCACCCGCTCGCCGTTGCGGTACAGGGCCATCTTCCCGGTCGTGTAGTCGAAGGTCGCGGCCAGGTGCACCCACTCGTCCTGCGGCAGCAGGGTGCGCCAGTCCTCGTGCGCGGCGAAGGTCTGCGACGCGCCGCCGTCGACCCGCCGGCCCAGGGCGACCAGCCGCAGCTCGCCGTCCACCTCGATCACCTCCAGCAGGGCGCGGACGCCGTGCCCGTCGGAGTCACCGCTGAGCACGCCCGCCAGGCCGACGGCGTTGTAGACGTCGTCCGGAGCGGGCGTCGTGGTGTTCGGGCTCGGGTTCTGGCCGGTCAGCTTGACCCAGCCCATCACGGTGATGCCGTCCACCCCGCTGAAGGCGGACAGGGTGCTCACTCCTTCGGGCTTGTACACGCCCGCCTTCCAGTCGTCGTTGCCCGCGGCCAGCGGGTTCACCTGGCCGAGCTGGATCGAGTTGTTGCTGCCCGGGTAGGCGCCGTCCGCCACCCGCATCTGCTCGCCGCCGTTGACCAGGTTGATGTAGGTGCGGGACGCGCCGCGGTCGACCTCCACCGCGCCGTCCTGCTGGAACGGGTGCTCGAAGTCGTAGAAGCCCACCGAGTTGCCCTGCATCGAGCGGGGCACGTCCTGCGGCACCGGGGCGTACTTCGTGTCGACCACCTTCCAGATCTTCCCGTTCGCCTTGGCCACCAGGTACAGGTCGCCCGAGCGGTCGCGGCCCATCCGCAGGTCGGCCCGCTCGTCGCCCGTGAAGTCGGGCATCCGCTTGCGGGTGCCGTCGGTGTCGTAGAGCGCCAGCTCGTACATCTGCGCCTCGGGGCCGCCGCGGCGCATCTGCGACTCCTTGGCGTAGTACACGCGCCCCTCGACCAGGTCGGTGAACAGGTACTTGCCGTACAAGGCCGGCAGGTCGCGCCCGCGGTAGACGAACCCGCCGCTGATCGCGTACCCGCTGTCCGACGTGCACGACCAGCCGGGCGGCGGGTCGTGGTCGTAGGCCACCACGGGATAGGTGAAGCCCAGCTCGTCGTCGTTCTCCGGGAGCGGGTAGAGGTTGCACCGGTCGGCCGGGTCGAAGACGTACCTGCCCTCCCGGTCGCCCCAGCCGAAGTTGTCCCCTGCCTGCACGTCGTACACGGCCTCGATCGCGTGCTCGCCGATGTGCCCGAGGAACATGCGGTCGGTCCTCTGGTCCCAGCTGAACCGGTGCGGGTCGCGCATGCCGACGGCGTAGATCTCGCCCAGCGCGCCCGGCGTGTCCACGAACGGGTTCGACGCCGGGATGCCGTACGCCCCGCCCGGACCGTTGGTGCCCGCCGGGTCGATGCGCAGGATCTTGCCCGCCGGCGTGCCCATGTCCTGCGGGACGCCGGTGCCGACGCCCTGCCCGCCGTCGCCGACGGCGAGGTAGAGCAGGCCGTAGTCCTCGTCCCCCGGACGCGCCGTCGGGTTGAAGTCGATCTGCTGGATCGCGTGGACCTGGCCGCCGAAGCCGAGCCGCATCACCTCGCGGCTCGTCCCGGAGAACACGTCAGCCGACGGGTCGTCCGCCACCCACTCCGTCACCACGGCGTGCAGGAACGTCGGGGTCTGTGGCGGATAGGTGGTGGGGTCCGGCGGCGGCCCGGCGTTGCCGGGGCGCTCGCTGTGCACCGTGTAGAACGTGCCGTTGTCCGCGAAGTCCGGGTGGAACGCCGCGAACCCGAACCCGCTGCCCATGCCGCGTCCCGAGAAGAACTCGGGGGCGAACCGGGCCGCGACGTCCAGGTAGACCTGCGGCTCGCCGTCCTCGACGAAGTACAGCGGGCCGTTGAGGTCCGGCACATACATGCGGCCCGAGCCGTCGGGCAGCTCGCCGATGCCGTTGATGCGGGCGTGCCGCATCAGCCGGCGGTCGGTGGGCGCCGGGATGGGCTCGGTCTTCGGGAACTGGGCGTATTCCTCCAGGACCAGGCCCAGCGTGGACTGGATCTCCTCCGGCGCCGGGTCGACGATCGGGCCCGGGTCGGCCGCCGCCGTCATCGTCGCAGCGGTCAGCGGGGTCAGCGCGGCCGCCGTGATCGCCACCGCCGCGACCACCGACCGCCATCGTCTTGTGCTCATGGTGCGTCCTCCAGATGTCGTCGTCGTCATTACGGAGTTCGTGTGGAGCCCGGGCCCGGGCCGACCTCAGCGCCGGGCCCGGCCGCGCGCCGTCGGCACCGTCACCGGCAGAACGGCCGCGCGCCGGCCGCGCTGAGGATCCCGCCCACCACGTGCGTCTCGAACGACTCGGCGCCCACGAGCGTCGAGCCCTCGGTCCAGGCCGCCGGGTCGTGGCCGAGCGAGGTGACCCACGCGCGGCCGCCGTCGTAGTACTGGCACCACGAGACCGGGTGGTTCCCGGCGTGCCCCGGGTGCCCGTTGAACCCGGCGTGGTCGCCGATCGTGCCGGTGTCCACCTCGGCCAGCACCCGCACGCCGGACGGGAACGGCTCGAGGTTGTACCACTCGTCGCGGAAGTCCCACCGCCGCGGCAGGTCCCTGGTCGAGGCGTCGCGCCGGTCCACCGTGACGACCTGCCCGTCGCGGTGTGGGCCGTGGTCGTAGAAGTTGGTCCCGCCCAGCAGCCCCTGGAACCACGGCCAGTGGTACATCGCGCCGAGCGTGTTGTGGATCGCGACGAAGCCGCCGCCCGACCGCACGTACTGCAGCAGGGCCGTCTGGGCCGCGTCGTCGAGCATGGTGCGCGAGTTGCTGAGGAAGACGACGGCATCGTACGGCGCGAGCCTGGCCGGGGCGTCGAGCTGGCGCACGTCCTCGGTCCAGTCCACGTCGAACCCGTACTCCTGGCCCCAGCGGAGCATGGCGTTCTGCGCGAGGTGCGCGTCGGTGAGCGGCGGGTTCATCCCGGCGGGCAGCAGCGGCCCGAGGTGGGCGTGCCGCGAGACGCCGGTGGCCGTGAACACGAGCACGCGCACCTCGCCGTCGTTCGTGCGCGCGAGGTCCCAGTCGTTGTAGCAGGCCGGATCCGGGCCCCGGCAGACGCCGTAGTCGGCCAGCTTGTCCTGGTAGGGCGAGGTGCCGCGGCCGGCGGCGCCGCCGGTCTGGTCCGCCGAGGCGGCCTGGCCCGCCGCGTCAGCCCCTCCGCCGGACGACGGCGCGCCGCGCGTCGCCGGTGCGAGGTGCAGGCCGGCCAGCAGTGCGGCCAGGATGGCGAGGCCGAGCACGACCTGCCCCGCACCGCCGAGCGACTTTCCGAGCGTGGTCCTGAGCGACATGACAGTTCTCCTTTGAACAGCCACTGGTTCTCGTTGCGGGCGCTGGCGTCGCGCCTACGTGCCCGGCGCGGGAACGGCGGTCACGCCCGCGACGGCGGCGACCGCACCCACGACGCAGGGAGTCAGGGGTTCGGCACCTCCTTCGGGCGGCCGCCGAGGTAGAGCTGGGCCAGCCGGGGGTCGGCCAGCAGGTCGGGGGCCGGGCCGGTGATGTGCACGCGGCCCAGGTCCAGCACGCAGCCGACGTCGGCGGACTCCAGGGCGCGCCGCGCGTTCTGCTCGACGAGCAGCACCGCGGTCCCGGCGTCGCGCATGCGCTGCACCTGCTCGAAGACGACGGCCGTCGCCTTGGGGTCCAGCCCCATCGACGGCTCGTCCAGGAGCACCACCTTGGGCCGCACCATGAGGGACCGGGCGAACTCGACCTGCTTCTGCTGGCCGCCCGACAGCGCGCCGGCCAGCGCCGTCCAGCGCTCGCCGACCAGCGGGAACAGCTCCGTCACGAAGTCCGTGCGGGCCGCGATCTCCGTGCGGTCGCGCACGGTGTAGGCGCCGAGCAGCACGTTCTCGGCCACCGTCATCTCGGGGAACACGCTGTGCCCCTGCGGCACGTGGGACAGCCCGGCGGCCAGGAGCTGCTGCGGGGTACGCCCGGTGACGTCCTCGCCGTCGACCACGACCTGGCCCGAGCGGGGCTTGAGCAGGCCGCTGGCGACCTTGAGCACCGTCGACTTGCCCGCGCCGTTCGGCCCCACGAGGCAGACCACGCTGGACGGCGCGACGGTCACGGACAGCCCGCGCAGCACGAGCGCGGCGCGGCCGTAGCCGGCCTGCACGTCCGTGAGCCTCAGGAGGGGTTCGGCCGCCGGCCCGGGGCCCGGCCCGGGTGCGAGTTCAGACGCCAAGGTATGCCTCCAGCACCAGCGGGTCGTCCTGCACGACGGCGGGGGCGCCCTGCGCGATCGGCCGGCCCCGGTCGAACACCACCACGTGGTCGCTCAGGCCCATGACCAGCTCCATGTTGTGCTCCACGATGATGAAGGTGCGGCCCTCGGCGTTGAGCTCGCGCACGAGGTCGGCGATGCGGTCCACCAGCGCGGGGTTCACGCCGCCGGCCGGCTCGTCGAGCATGATCGTGTCGGGGTCGCCCATGAGCACGCCTGCCAGCTCCAGGAGCTTCTGCTGGCCGTAGGAGATGTCGCGCGCCTCGGCGTGCTCCAGGTGGTCGATGCCGACGCGGGTCAGCAGCTCGCGCGCGCGGCCGACGTCGGCCGGGTTGCGCATGCCGCGCAGCCGCTGCAGCAGCCCGTGCGGCTGCACCGCGACCAGCACGTTCTCCAGCACGGTGAGCCGGGGGAAGACGCGGCAGAGCTGGAAGCTGCGGCCGATGCCGGACCGGGCGATCCGGTGCGGCGCCAGCCCGGTCACGTCCCGGCCGCGGTAGGCCACCGTGCCGGCGTCGGGCCGGATCATGCCGGTCACGCAGTTGAAGAAGGTGGTCTTGCCGGATCCGTTGGGGCCGATGAGGGCGTTGATCTCGCCGTCGTGGAAAGCGACCGTGGCGCCGTCGACCGCGCGCACGCCGCCGAACGACTTGGTCAGGCCCTCGGTGGTCAGCGAGCTCCGGGTGCCGGTCGGTGTGCTCATGGGGTCGCCTCCTCGCGCTGCCTGGCCAGCTCCTCCGCCGTCACCTCGCGGATCGACGCCGCCTGGCGGCGCCGGTTCACCAGCGAGGTCAGGGCGGGCAGCACGCCGTCCGGCATGAACAGGACGACCAGGCCGAGCAGGAGGCCGGTCGCCACCAGGTGGAACTGCGTGTCGCCGTACTGCGACTTGAACACCTCCACGGCGTACCCGACGACGACGGCGCCCAGCAGCGGCCCGAACAGGCTGCGCACCCCGCCGAGCAGCGACATGAGCACCATGTAGGTGCCCACGAGGATCGAGAACTGGAAGATCGGGTCGAGGTAGCCGAACCACAGCGCGTACAGGCCGCCGCCCAGCGCGGTGAAGAACGCGCTCACCACGAGCGCGGTCAGCTTGTAGGCGAAGGTGGGCACGCCGAGGGCCTGAGCCTTGTCCTCGTCCTCGCGGATGGCCTTGAGCCCGGCGCCGAGCCGCGAGCGCTCGATCAGCCACCAGGTCAGCAGGGCCAGCGCCAGGAGCACGGCGTGCAGGTAGAAGAACCGCTCGTGCTGCTCGGGCCGCAGCACCTCGGTGCCGAACGGCCGCGGCACGCGCAGCCCGTCCGAGCCGCCCGTGAACGTGTGCCAGCTCTGGAACGTGAGCTGCAGGATCAGCACCAGCGCTATGGACACGATGACGAACGACGCGCCGCGCACCCGCAGCGACGCGATGCCCACCGGCACGGCGATCACGGCCACGACGAGGGCGCCCGCCACGAGCGCGAGCCACGGGTCCATCCCGGTGCGCAGGACGAGCAGCGCCGTCGCGTACCCGCCGAGCCCCGAGTAGGCCGCGTGGCCCAGCGAGATGTACCCCGTGAACCCGCCGACCAGGTTCCAGGAGGTGGCCAGCACGGCGTAGCTCATGATCACCACGCCGACGGACAGGATGAACGGGTCGGGTGCGAGGCTGGGGAACAGCAGCACGACCGCGGCGAGCGCGAGCAGGGCGGCGATGCGGGCCACGCGTGCCGCCGTCCAGCCGCCGGTACGGGCGGGGGACGCCGCCGCCGTCGGCCGCGCAGCGGGTTGTTCAGAAGCGTTGCGCAAGACGACCTCCGAAGAATCCCTGCGGGCGGATCATGAGCGTCACGAACAGGGCCAGGTAGAACACGGTCTGCGCCCAGGTGGTGCCGAGCGGCACCTGGAGCAGGCTCGCGGCGATGCCGAGCAGGAGGGCCGCGATCGCGGCCCCGGGGATGCTGCCCAGCCCGCCGACGACGATGATCGCCATGAGCGGCCCGATCCAGTGCCAGTGCAGCGACGGGTAGATCGTGTAGTCCAGTGCGAGCGCCGTCCCGCCGACGGCGGCGGTGGCCAGGCCCAGCCCGAAGCCGAGCCCGGCCACGCGGTCGGTGTTGATGCCCACCAGCCGGGCGGCCTCCGGGTGCTGGGTGGTGGCGCGCAGGGCCCGGCCGAACGAGGTCTTGCGCAGGACCAGGTAGAGCGCCCCGAGCGACGCGGCGGCCAGCCCGAACGCGATCAGCTTGACGACGGCGATGCTGACGCCGCCGATCTCGATGCTCGCGCTCGAGTAGTCGAGCTGGATCTTGCGCTGCGTGCCGGTCCAGACGAACCCGAGCATGCCCTCGATCACCAGCGCGATGGCGAACGTCAGCAGCACCGACATGGTGGTCAGGCTGATGGGCCGCAGTCGCGACACGAGGAACCGCTGCATCCCGTACCCGACCACGAAGAACAGCGGCACGGTGACCACGAGGGACAGCAGCGGGTCGATCCCCGTGCGCTCGTGGAAGAACCAGGCGAGGTACGCCGCGAGGATCAGGAACGCGGAGTGCGCGATCATGACCACCCGCATGACGCCGAAGTACAGCGTCAGGCCCGCGGCCAGGAGGGCGTACAGCCCGCCCAGGAGGACGCCGAGCACCAGGCTCTGCGCGAACAGGGCACCGGTCATGCGATCACCACTCGGGCTTCGGGTGGATGATGTCGGCTTCCTTGACGTCCTCCGGCAGCACGATCTTGATCTCGCCGTCCACGTACTGCTGGATCAGGTGGGCGCTCTGCGGGCGCCCCTCCGCGTCCCAGCTCAGCGTGCCGACCACGGTCTCCACCTCGTTCTCGTGGAGCCAGTCGATGAGCTGCTGCTGGCACTCCGGCGAGGGGTCGGCGCAGCCGACGGCCTCCACCGCCGCCGCGACGACCTGCCCGGTGGTCCAGGCGTTCGCCTCGTCCTCGGCCGGCGGGGCGTCGTGCTCGGCCGTGTAGAAGTCCACGAACTCCTGGTTGGACGGGTAGGGCGCCGACGGCGTGTACCCGGTGGGCGCGATGATGCCCTCGGTCTTGTCCCCGATGGCGGCGGGGAACTCCGCATTCGTCGGCGCGCCGGAGACCGCCGCCATCTGGGGCTGATAGCCCTGCTGCTGCAGGGCGACGATGAGGTTGACGCCGTCCTGGTACTGCGACCCGATGATGAGCAGGTCGGCCTGCGAGTCGGCGATCTTGGCCGCGATGCCGCTGAAGTCGGTGGTGTTCGGCGGGTACACCTCGTCGACGAGCACCTCGATGCCCTCCTCGGCGAGCGCGTCGCGCAGGCCGTAGGCGGTGCCCTGGGCGAAGGGGTCGTCCATCGAGGCCACCGCGATGGTCTCGGGCCGCTCGTCCTCCGGCAGGCCGAGGATGTACTCGGTGAGGTGGTTGTAGTGGTCGTCGGCGATTGCCGGTGCCGCGTAGAAGAGGTTGTCGAACCCCTGCGTGAACACCTCGGCCGCCGCGCCCGCCGGCTCGACGAACAGGAAGCCGTAGTCCTGCGCCACCTGCGCCGCCGGCACCACGAGGCGGGTCGAGAACGGTCCGAACACGAGGTCGACGCCGTCCTGGTTGATCAGCCGCTCGTAGTCGGAGGCGACACGGTCCGCGTTGGACTGGTCGTCCACGATGACCAGCTCGACCTGGCGGCCCAGGAGCCCGCCGTTCTCGTTGACGTGCGCCGCCCACGCCTCGTAGCCGCGCTGCACCCCCTTGCCCGGCTCGGCGAAGTCGCCGGTCAGGGGGAGCGAGATGCCGATCGTGATGGGGTCGTCGGGACCTGCGGTCTCGCCGCCCTGGTCGGGTCTGGCCAGGCAGGCGGACAGGGTCAGTGCCGTGGTCGCGGCGATAACCGCTACCGTCAGTCCTCGGGTTGCTCTCATGCTCCACTCCCTTGTGGCAAGCGCTTCCGTAACCGCTTACGGCACTCTAGGAACTGGGGCGTCAGGTGACAAGGGCCTGGGCATGATCCATTAATGGCGGGGGAGGGAATCTCATGCGGAAGCACACCGCAGGGCAAGGCGCAGCGCTGCGCCTGGTCGACGTCGCGGAGCAGGCCGGCGTGTCCATCGCCACGGCGTCGCGCGCGCTGTCCGGGGCGAGCGGGGTGTCCGAGGAGCTGGCCGAGCGGGTGCGCGCGGTGGCCGCCGACCTCGGCTACGTGGCGAATGTCCACGCGCGGTCGCTCGCGAGCGGCGCCAGTCCGGGCGTCGGACTCGTGGTGCACGAGATCGGCGACCCCTACTTCGCCGAGATCGCGAGCGGCGTGCTGGAGGTGGCCGGGGCGCACGGGCGCATGGTGCAGATCTGCCACACCGGCCGGGACCCGCACGCGGAGGTCGCGCAGCTCCGGGCGCTGGTCAACGCCCGGGTCGGGATCATCGTCGTGGCCGGGTCCGGGCACCTCGACCGTGACGTCCAGTCGCAGATGAAGGCGCAGGTGCAGGGCTTCGAGGCGGTCGGGGGCCGGGTCGCCGTCATCGGCAGGCACCCCCACCTCGGCGTCGACGCGGTGGTGCCGGCCAACGTGGCGGGCGGGCGGGCGATCGCCGAGCACCTGCTCGGGCTCGGGCACCGGCGCATCGGCGTGGCGTCCGGGTCGCGCCGGCTCGCGACGATGGCCGACCGGCTCGCCGGCGTCGAGCAGGCGCTGGGCGACCACGGCCTGACGCTCGCCGACCTGCCCCTGGTCGAGGCGGAGTTCACGCTCGACGGCGGCAAGGAGGCCGCCCGCCGCATCCTGGACGCGCACCCGGACGTCACGGCGATCCTCGCGCTCAACGACGACATGGCGGTGGGCGTGCTGTCGGTGCTGGGGGAGCGTGGCCTGTCGGTGCCGGGGGACGTCTCGGTCACCGGGTTCGACGACGTCACCGTGGCCGGCCACCTGTCGCCCGCCCTGACCACGGTGCACCTGCCGATGAAGGAGATGGGGCGGCAGGCGCTCGAGCTCGCCCTCCTCCCGCGCGCCGCGCGGCCCCGGCGGCGGACGGCGGAGCAGCGGCTCATGGTGCGCGCGTCGACGGCGGCGGTGCGCGAGCGGGGTTGACGCCGCGAAAGTGAAGCTGACGCAGCGGGGCGGAGCTGACGCGGCAGGGCGGAGCTGACGCGGCAGGGCGGAGCTGACGCGGCAGGGCGGAGCTGACGCGGCGGCACGCAGCCTGACGCTGCTGGGTGCTCGGTGACATTGCCGAAGGTGGACGACCTGATCGGCCGGGGAAGCGCTTTGCTCCCGAGGGTGTGTTGCGGTGTGTCGACACGGTCTACACACCGCAACACACCCTCGGGAGCGACGTATCAGGCGAGGCGAGCCGGTTCGGGTTGAACAGGCGGGGCACCATCATCCCTTGACGCATTCCCATATGGGTATATGTTTGAGGCATGGCACGAGCAGCGACCACGACCGACGCGTTCAACGCGGTGGCTGAGCCGCGTCGCCGCGAGATCCTCGACGCCCTCGCGGGTGGCGAGCTCGCGGTGAGCGACCTGACCGAGTTGCTCGGGCTCGCCCAGCCGCAGGTGTCCAAGCACCTGCGGGTCCTGCGAGAGGTCGGGCTGGTCGACGTGCGCGACGACGGGCGCCGTCGGCTGTACCGGGTGAACGGGGCGCCGCTGCGCGCGGTGCACGCCTGGGTCTCCCGGTACGAGCGGCTCTGGAACGAGCGGTTCGACCTGGTCGACGACGTGCTCGACGAGCTGGCGCAGGCGCCGGCCGAGCCGGTGGTCGAACCGGTGGTCGAACCGGTGGACGAGCCAACGGCCGAGCCGACGGACGAACCCGGCCGAACCGGCAGTCGAGCCGACAACCGAGACGGGAACCAAGGAACCGGACAAGGAGACTGACATGACCACGACGACCAAGGGCAGCGCCGTCCTGACGCTGCCGACCGATACCGAGATCCTGGTGACCCGGGAGTTCAACGCGCCGCGCCGGCACGTGTGGCGGGTGCTCACCGAGCCCGACCTGATCAGGCGCTGGTGGGCCGGGCAGCGCGGGACCGTGACGGACGTCGCCGTCGACCTGCGGGTGGGCGGCACGTGGCGGTACGTCATGACCGCGAACGAGGGCTTCGAGGTCGCGTTCCACGGCGAGTACCGCGAGGTCGAGGCGCCCGAGCGCCTGGTGCACACCGAGGTGTTCGAGGGGATGCCCGACGGCGACTCCGAGCCGAGCCTGAACCACTACACGCTCACCGAGCACGACGGCCGCACGACGCTCACCGTCCGGAGCGTGGTCTCCAGCAAGGACGTCCGCGACGCGATCATCGCGACGGGCATGGAGGGCGGCATGCAGGAGGGCTACGACCTGGTCGAGGAGCTGGCGGTCGAGCTGGCCGCCGCCTGACGGGTCGGAGGCCGGGCCTGGCGCACGCGGGCTGCCGGACTGGCTGCGGCCTTTTGGACTGGCTGCGGCCTGCCGGCCCGGCAGCCGGCGGCGGGCTGACGGCGACGGTGCATCGGCGAGCGGACCGGCCGCGGGCCGACGGCGACCGTGCGTCGACGACCGGACGCACCGACCGCGACCGCGACCGCGCGTCGGCTCAGGTGCGCACCGTGCCGACCGGGAGCAGGGCCGGCGACGGCTCGCCGGTGGCCAGCCAGTGGGCCAGCGTGCGGTGGAACAGCTCCGGGTCCTCGGCGCTCCAGACGTGGTGCATCCGCGGCGCGAGCCGGGCGACCGCGCGGGGCGCCCGGGACACGATGTCGTCGAGCGACCGGCGGATCATGCGCGGCTCCCTCTCGCCCGCGATCGCCAGCACGGGGGCGTCGAGGCGGCGGAGCCCGTCGAGCTCGGCCGCCGGCACGCCGTCGTACACCTGGGTGAGGATCCGGCGGGCGGGCGTGCGGTCGATGCCGAGGCCCGTGGTGACGAAGACGTCGACGGAGTCGGCCGGCAGGCCGTAGGTCCGGGCGAGCACCTCCCAGTAGCCGCGGCTGGACCAGAAGCGGAGCTGGGCCAGCCCGCTCCAGCGGACCGGGCCCGTCACGCCGCGCAGCGGCGCGCCGGTGACGAACACGCTGCGCACGGTCTCCGGATGGCGTGCGGCGAGCAGGGTGCCCAGGACGGCGCCGAGCGACAGTCCGACGACGTGGGCCCGCCCGCCGTGGGCGCGCCGGCGGACGATGTCCGCAAGCGTATCGGCCACGGTCGCGAGGTCCGTCCACGGCTGCTGCGCCGAGCGGCCGAACCCGGGTAGGTCGGGGACCAGGGCGTGGTGGTCCGGGAGGGCGGCCGCCTGCGCGGTCCACATCCAGCCCCCGACATTGCCGCCGTGCAGGAAGAGGACGGTCTCCGCGGCGTCCGGGTGGGTCTCGGCGACGTAGAGGTTCACAGGGCCGCCTCCAGCTCGTCGAGCCACGCGAGCTCGGCCCGGACGTGCAGGATGCCGTTGCGCAGGGTCGCGGACCGGAGCCGGGCGGCGAGCCCGTCGTCGGCGATGGGTATGGCCTCCAGAACGGCGAGCTGACGCCGTGCCGCCTCGCGGCGCTCCGCGAGCAGGGCCCGGACCAGCTCCGGGTCCTGCTCCCTGCCGACCAGGAAAAGCCGGCCGAGGAACGGCTCGCGGGGTTTCTCCTCGGGCAGCGGGGACCGCAGCCAGGCCGCGAGCCTGCTCCGGCCGTCCTGCGTGAGCCGGTGCTCGCGGCGGTCCGGCTTGCCCGGCTGCGGTACGACGCGGACGTCGACCAGGCCGTCCTGCTCGAGCCGGGCGAGGGTGCGGTAGATCTGCGACTGGTCGGCGGACCAGAAGTGGGCGACGGTGCTGTCGAACGTCTTCTTGAGGTCGTAGCCGGTCATGGGGCGCAGGTCGAGCAGCCCGAGGATCAGTGCGTCGAGTGCCATGCTTCATATGGTACAGCACACATATAAGACTGTGCACATATGAAGCACGGGTCACGCCGCGCCGTCCGCCGTCCGCCGGTGGTCCGCGCGGAGCAGGAGGGACGCCCCCGCCAGGAGCGCGAGCATGAGCGCGCCGAAGGCGAGTACGGCGGCCGACGTCGGGACCAGGCGCAGGAGGATGCCGAGCAGCACGACCGGGACCGACATGCCGGCGTACGCCGCGAGGAAGAGCCCGGCGAGGGCCTCGGCACGCGACCGGCCCGCCGCGACCGAGACGACCGTGCCGACCCCTGCCTTGAACAGCGTCCCCGCACCGGCGCCGCCGACGATCCCGCCGGCCACGAACGCCGGGAAGGCCGCCGTGAGCATCGCGCCGACGATCAGCACCAGGCCGGTGACCAGGAGCGTCATCCCGAGTGTGTGCTGCGTGCGGGTGCTGCGCCGGCCCGTGGCGATCTGGCCGAGCGCCGCGGCGCCGAACACCGCGAACGCGACGACGCCGGCCACGGCGTGCGAGGTGACGTGCAGGTCGCCGGCCAGGAACGACGCCGCGAGCGAGGTGAACAGGCCGAACATCGCGAAGCTGACGAAGCCCGCCATGAGGGCGCCCGCGTACCGGCCGCGGGATCCGGCCGGGACCATGACGCGCTGCGGCCGGTAGTGCCAGGGCTCGTCCACGGGATCGACGGTCTCGGGGACCAGCGTCACCAGCAGCAGGCCGATGACCAGCGCGAACAGCAGGACCAGGTAGGGGGTGCGCAGGGGAGCCGGGGCGACGTCGGCCAGGATGCCCGCGACGAGCGGGCCCACGCCGATGCCGCCGAGGTTCGCCGCGGTCGAGATCATCTCGGCGTGCCGGCCGGCGGGCTTGCCCGCCGCGGCGCGTCCGGCCGCGTGCAGCTCGGTCATGTGCGCCGTGGCCGTGGCCGTGAGCATCCCGATGCCGAGCCCGGAGACGAGGCGCGCGACGAGCAGCAGGGCGAGGTCCGTCGAGGTCAGGAAGATCAGCCCGGCCAGCACGTTCAGCAGCACCGCGGGGGCGATCAGGCGCAGGCGCCCGAAGCGGTCGGACAGGTGGCCGGCCAGGAACAGCGCGGCGATCACGCCCACCGCGTACGCGGCGAAGACGAACGTGACCGCCACGGCCCCGAAGCCCTCCTGCTGCTGGTAGATCACGTACAGCGGGGCGGGGGCGCCGGCGAACGCCATGGTCACGGCGAAGACGTAGGCGACGATCCAGAACGCGCCGGCGTGGGGGCGGGGGCGGCTGACGGTGGCAGGGCGGTTGGCGGCCGCTGACTGGTCGGCGGTCTGGTGCTGGGAAGGGGTCGCGGACTGGGCGGGGACGTTCGGCCGGGCGAGCGGGTCGGACGGCGCGGTGGTGTTCGTGGAGAGTGGCACGCCTCGATCCTGACGAGCGCCACCGATCGTGTCCAACGAATCTCTGTGAACCCTGATATCGCGATCTGCGATAGTTGAGGGATGCAGCCGCATCAGCTCCAGTACTTCGTGGCGGTGGCCGAGACGGGCAGCTTCACCGCCGGCGCGCAGCGGGCCCGGGTGGTGCAGTCCGCGGCGTCGACCGCCGTCCGGCAGCTCGAGCGGGAGCTGGGCTCTGCCCTGTTCACGCGCGGACGTCGCATCGCGCTCACTCCGGAGGGTGAGGCGCTCCTGCCCCGGGCGCGTGACGTGCTGGCCGCGCTGGAGGCCGCGCGGGCCGCCGTCGCCGCGACCCGCGGGCAGGTCGCCGGGACCGTGAGCCTCGGCATGATGAACCACCTCGCCCGCTTCGACCTGGCCGGCCTGCTCGCGGCGTTCGGGCGCGCGCACCCCGCCGTCGTGGTGCATGCCCGCCAGACGGCGACCGGGTCCCGCGGCAGCCTCGACGCCGTCCGCCGCGGTGACCTCGACCTGGCCCTCGTCTCGACGGCCGCCGAGACCGTCCCGGGTGTGCGCCTGCGCTACCTGGACGGCGAGCCGATCCTGTTCGTGTGCCACGCGTCCCATCCGCTCGCCGGGGCCGGGACGGTGCGGCTCGCGCAGCTCGCCGACGAGCCCTTCATCGACTCGCCCGTGGGCTGGGGCAACCGCGCGGTGGTCGACGGCGCCTTCGCCGCCGCCGGCCTGCGCCGCACGATCCACACCGAGGCGACGGACTTCGTGCTCGGCCAGGCGCTGGTGCGAGAGCGGCTCGGGGTGATGTTCGTCCCTGCGTCGGCCGTGTCGGTGGACCCGCAGCTCACGGCGCTCGCCGTCGACCCGGCGCTCACCTGGACGGTGCGCCTGGCGCAGTCCGCGAGCCGACCGCTCTCGGCGGCAGCGGCGGCACTCGCCGCCGCACTGGAGCGAGGTAGGCCGGACGCGGGGTAGCCCCGGGGTAGTCGGCCCGCCGCATCGTCAAGCAAAGAGCGTAGAGGTGCCCGACCAGTTGGAAAACACTTGCCCCTCCGACGGTGTTGCCGAGAGTGGACAGCGTCTACTCACCGCAACACAGCCCCGCGAGGGAGTTTCTCCTGGCGCTGTGCCGCGCCGCCGCCCTACAACCACTCGCGCCCGACGTCCGGCTCCCGGTAGAACTCGCGCCAGCGGTCGCCCGTGTAGACCATCGCGCTGTAGTACAGCGACGCCGTCGGTCGCTCCAGGCCGCCCGGGGAGAGGTAGTGGAACGCCGCCCGGAACGTCTGGTGCGCCTCGGCCCGCCGGCCGTGCTGCAGGAGCGCCGCGCCGAGCTGGAAGTGCGCCTCGTGCCGCAGGGCGTCGACGCGCCGGTAGTCGCTGCGGGACCGCGTGCGGTCCATCAGGTCCTGCAACCGCCGGACGGCGCGGCGGGCGTGCTGCTCCGCGCGCCCGGCGTCCCCGACGGGCTGGAGGATCTCGGACATGTCCAGCTCGGCCCGGATCTCGCTCTCGAGCGCGTCGAACCGCTCGGCGTCCGTCGGGCCGGGCGCCTCGGTCCTGCCCGGTGCCGTCGTCGCGGCCGGTATCGGCTCGCCCGAGTTTGTCATCCCGCCCGGCGCCTCGACTCCCGAGCCCAGCTCCCGCAGCCGCCACTGGTAGTACTCCTGGTGCAGCCGGGCGGCGTCGTCGGCTCGCCCGACGCGGTGACACGCCTGGGCGGCCGCGCGCGCGAACCTGGCCACGCGGGCGTCGTCGGCGCCGTGGGCCTCGATGAGCTCGGCGTGCTTGCGCTTCATCAGCCGCACGAGCAGCCCGGGCTTGAACGCGTCCTCGTACCGGTCGGCCAGCTTCCACATCGCCTTGAGCGCGGCCTCACTCGTCGGCCCGGACTTCGCCTCGGCGCGCGACAGCCGCTCGTCGGCGCGCTCGACCGCGCGCTCGCTGCGGCTGTACGACAGGGCGCCGGCGCGATCCCAGCAGCGGCCGAGCCGGTGCGCCGCGTCACTGTCGGGTCCGTGCACCACCGCGGCGCCGCTGGTCGACGACGCGAGGACTCCCCGCAGCCGGCTCCAGTCCTCCCGGTCGACGCACCACACGCACGCCTCGACCATCAGGTCCACGAACACCGGGTCCACGAGGGACAGGTGGGCGACGGCCTCCCGCTGCGCCCGCATCATCCACGTGCCGTCGGCCCGGTGGCGGTCGCCCGCGTACTCGGCGCGCGCGATCCGGGTAGCGCCGGCCACCGCCCGCCGGACCTCGGCGTACTCCTTGTTCACGGCGTCGCCCGTGCCCGCGGACGCGTCCCAGGTGCCGTGCTCTCGCTCGAAGTCGTAGATGAGGCCGAGCGTGAGCTCCTCGGCGGCGGAGCCGGCGGCCTCGACCGCCCACGAGCCCCAGTTCCAGTCGGACATGCTCCAGCACCCCGGTCGCGTCGTCGTCCGTATTTCACCCGGTACGCACTATAGGCCGCCCTCCTCCGGTCGTGGGCCGGGCGGTCTTTTCCACAGGCTTGGCAGGCCGGGTGAGAACGGCCGCGCGATCCGTGGCAGGCTGTGCGCCATGTTGAGAACGACTCTCGTTAGCCCTCTCGTCGGCGGGGCGTGCTGACGTGGCCGACCTGCTGATGATCGAGAGCTGGCTCCAGTCGACCGGCCTGATGCTCCCGCCCCTGCTGCGCGACGCCGGCCACCGCTACGTCCTGGTCACCCGCGACCCGAACCTGTACCGCCTGCCCGACGGCGCGCCCCACCCCGTCCTGGCGCTCGCCGCAGAGGTGGTCGTCGCGGAGACGAACGACGACGAGGCGCTGGTCGCCGCAGCGCGGGAGGTCGCGGCGCGCCGGCCGGTCGACGGCGTGCTGACGACCTGCGACTACTACCTGCCCGCGGTCGCCCTCGTCGCCGAACGGCTCGGCCTGCCCGGCGCGCCGGCCGACGTGCTGCACACCGCGACCCGCAAGCACCTCGTGCGGCGGGCGCTGGCCGCCAAGGGGGTGCCGGACGTGCCGTACGCGGTGGCCGCCACCTGGGACGATGCGCGCAAGGCCGCCGCGAGCCTCGGCTACCCGCTCGTGGTCAAGCCGGTCGACCTGAACTCCGGCACCGGCGTGCGCAAGGTGGTGGACGAGGCCGGGCTCGCCGTGGCGTTCACCGAGGCGACCGCGCCGGAACGCAACACACGCGACCAGCCGCTGGAGCGGCTCGCGCTGCTCGAACGCGTCCTGGAGGGTCCTGAGTACAGCGTGGAGTGCGTGACCAGGGACGGCGTCACGCGGGTGCTGGGGATCACGGCCAAGTCCGTGGCCGAGCCGGACGTCGCGGGCGGGTCCGGGTACGTCGAGTCGGGGCACCTGTTCCCGGCCCCGCTCGGCGAGGGTGACCGGGAGTCGATCGAGCGGCACGTCGTCGCGGTGCTGGACGCCGTCGGCCTCACCCACGGGATCAGCCACACCGAGGTGCGCCTCACCGCGGCCGGGCCGCGGCTGGTCGAGCTGAACCCCCGCCAGGGCGGCGGCTACATCTTCGAGCTGCTGCGCCTCGTGACGGGTTTCAACCCGTTGCAGGTCCTGGTGGACCTGGCGCTCGGCCGCGAGCCACAGCCGGGCCCCGTGGTCGCGTCGAGCGCGGCGGTCGCCTTCCTGCTGGCGCCCGCCGACGGCGTCGTGCGCGCGGTCAGGGGTGCGCGGCGCCTGGCCGACGACGACCGCGTGCTCGGCCACGAGACGCCGTCGCCGGGCCGAGTGGTGCGGCCGGGCGACAACAACGAGCGGATCGGGCACGTCCTGGTCGCGGACCCGTCGGGGCACCGGGCGAAGGCCTGGGCCGACGAGATCGTGGCAGGGCTGGAGGTCGACGTCGACGCGGCGCTGCCCGCTTGCTGAGCCACCGACACGAAGAGTGCCCCGGCGCCGAGAGCGCCGGGGCACTTTTCGTGTCGCGCGGACCGCGTCAGTCCGGGACGACCAGGCCACGCCGGACGGCGGGGACGAGCCGGGCCGGGACCTTGGCCTGCCGCCCGTCCGGGGTGGTCACCGGGACGAGCTCAGGTGCCTGGGCCGTCCACTGCGCGCGCCGCGACCGGGTACGGGAACGGGACATCTTTCTCTTAGGGACAGCCATGTCAGCGCTCCTCGCGGAAGTCGACGTGCCGGCGCACCACGGGGTCGAACTTGCGCAGGACGAGCCGGTCGGGGTCGTTGCGCCGGTTCTTCCGGGTCACATAGGTGAAGCCGGTGCCCGCCGTCGAACGCAGCTTGATCACGGGGCGCAGGTCTGTGCGCGAGGCCATCAGTTACCGTCCTTGCTGGTGGAGTTGCTGCCGTTGCGGTTGCCGTAGCGCTGCCGGAACTTCTCGACGCGCCCGGCGGTGTCCACCACGCGGGCCGAGCCGGTCCAGAACGGGTGGCTGGCGCTGCTGATCTCGACGTCGACCACGGGGTAGGTGTTGCCGTCGGACCACTCGATGGTGGCCGTCGGGCGGCCCGGACCGGAGTCGGTGTCGCCGGCGAGCGTGGAGCGGGTGAGGAACGCGAAGCCCGCGCTCGCGTCCCGGAACACGACGGGTCCGTAGGTCGGGTGGATGTTCTTCATGGCTGGCTCCTTCCGCTCAGCCCTGGCGCGCCTTCCAGCGCGGGTTGAGCTTGTTGATCACGAACGTCTTGCCGTGCCGGCGCACGACCTTGGCGCCGGGCTTGTCCTTGAGGGACCGCAGGGATGCGCGAACCTTCATGTGCCGCTCCTTCTCTCACCAGCTCGACTTGGTCACGCCGGGTAGCTCGCCGCGGTGCGCCATCTCGCGCAGCCGGATGCGGGACAGCCCGAACTTCCGCGAGTAGGCGCGAGGGCGGCCGTCCACGACGTCGCGGTTGCGCAGCCGCGTGGGGCTGGCGTCGCGCGGCTGCTTGGCCAGCTCGCGGACGGCGTCCTGGCGCGCCTCGGGCGACAGGTCCAGCCTGCGCAGGGTGCGGCGCAGCTCCGCCCGACGCTCCGCGTACCGGGCCACCAGCTCGCGGCGGCGGGCGTCGGCGGCGATCTTCGACTTCTTGGCCATCAGACCTTCTCCCCTCGGGCCAGGATCTCGGCCACGACGACGTCGATGCCGCGGCGGTCGATCGTCTTGATGCCCTTGGCGCTCACCCGGAGCGTCACCGTGCGACCGAGCGACGGGACCCAGTAGCGCTTCTTCTGGATGTTCGGGTTGAACCGGCGCTTGGTCCGCACGTGGGAGTGCGAGACCGAGTGACCGAACCCCGGCACGGTGCCCAGCACCTGGCATCTGGCTGACACAAGACCTCCTGTGGTGACGGGCTCGCCGTCGTAGGTGAGAACGGTTCTCACAACGCGCTACAGTGAAGCAGAACTGAGAACGGTTATCAAAAATTCCGGGGTGCACCCGGCGCGACTCCCGGCTGGTCCGGGCAAGGAGGCAACATGTACCGAACCGGAGAGAGCCGCGGAATCATCCCGGTCAGCGTCCTGGCCGGCCTCGATCCCGTGCTGCGGGACTCCGTGCTGTTCGGCCTGCTCATGGACGGTCCGGGCGTCGTCGCCGTGCGGCACGACATCTGCGAGGACGGGTTGCGGCGCGTCGTGCTGGACGCCACCGGCGTCGTCGAGGACGTGCTGGTCCCGCTGGAGCACGCCTGCCTGTCCTGCGCCGTCCGCGAGGACGCCGTGCCCACCATCGCGCGCCTCGCCCGGGACGACCGCCGGTCCCAGGTGATCCTCGCCCTCCCCGTCAGCGCCGAGCCCCTGCCCGCCGCGCGGGCGCTCGCCGCAGAGACCGCGCCGGGAGGCGCCTTGGAGCACACCCGTGTCGCGACCGCGTTCGCCGTCGTCGACGCCGAGACCCTCCAGCACGACCTGTTCGGCGACGACACCCTCGTCGAACGCGGCCTGGCGCTGACCGGCGACGACGAGCGCTCGGTCGGCGAGGCGCTCGCGGCGCAGATCGAGCAGGCGGACCTGGTGGTGACGACCGGACCGGTGTCGACGGGCGCGGGGGCGGGGCCGGCGGGCGGTCGTTCGGGGGGCGGTGGGGCGGCGAGTGACGAGGCGGCGCGTGGGAGGGTGGCGCTGGGCGAAGTGGCGATGGGCGCGGAGTCGGCGGGTGGCCGTTCGGCGAGTGGTGAGGCGGCGAGCGCGGGGGCGGCGTGGGCGACGGCGTCCGGGCTGGTGGACCGGCTGCGTGGTGCCGGGACGCGGCGCGTGGACGGGCTGCAGACGCTGTCGGCCGCGGACCTCGCGGCGGCGAAGCACTCGCCCGCACGTGCCGAATGTCGGGCGCATCCGCTCGGGGCGCTGGTGATCGCCGGCCCTGGTGGCGTGCCCGGCGACCGGAGCTGGACACTTGAGCTGCGCTCGCCGCTGCCGTTCCATCCTGAGCGGCTGCTGGAGCACATCGAGACGCTCGGCGGGGGAGGGATGCGGGCGCGCGGCGTGTTCCATGTCGCGGATCGCCCCGGCCTCGCGTGCCTCTGGGACGGTGCGGGCGGGCAGACCGCCGTCGCGGACCTGGGGCCGTGGTCGGAGGTCTGCTCCGGGACAACGCCGCACACCCGGATCGTGGTCGTGGGGGCGGTGGACTCCGGCGGCGACGCCAGGCAGCGGCTGCGCGAGGCGTTCCATGCGGCGCTGTGCACGCCGGAGGAGGTGGCCGCCGGCGTCGAGTGGCTGTGGCGCGAGGACCATCTGGCGCCGTGGCTGGGGGCGCGGTCGGTCTGAGCATCTGGGCCGGTTGGCGCTCTGGTCCGCGCCGGTGCGTGCCTGGGTGGCTTCCGATCCAGGAGAGGTCCGGGGAGACAATCCTCGCGGGGGTGTGTTGCGGAGAGTGAACATTGTTCCGTCTCCGCAACACACCCCCGCGAGGACCTTTCTCCCGGCAGCGTCCTTGAGTCTCCTGGCTAGTGTCCTTGTGCCGGTGCTGTGGCGGGGAGCGTGACGCGGACGTCGAGCCCGCCGTCGGTCCGGGGTGTTGCCGCGACCGTTCCCCGGTGGGCGTCGGTCACGGCCTTGACGATGGCGAGCCCGAGCCCGAAGCCAGTCCGCTCCGGACCGGCCTGCCCTGAGCCGGTCCGGTCGGGATCGTCTGCGCGGCCTGGATCACCTCCGCGGTGGTCGGCTCCGGTCCGGCCGCCCTGCGTGCGGTCGGCGCGGTTGCGCCGGAACGGCTCGAAGAGGCCGTCCACCTCGTGCGGCAGCACCTGCGGCCCGGTGTTCACCACGCGCAGCTCGGCCGAGCCGCCGACGACGGCGGTGGACACCATCGCCCAGCCTTCGTCGACGTTGTGGCGCAGGGCGTTCTCGACGAGGTTGCGGACGAGCTGTTCGAGCAGGACCGGGTCGCCTGTCGTCGGCGCGGGGCGCAGGTCGGCCCGTACGTCGATTCTCCGGTCCTTGCCGGTCGCTGCCGTTGTCCCGGGCGTCGCGGTGGTGACGGCGATCGCGGTGCGGGCGAGGTCCGCGAGGTCCACGCGCACCGGGCTCTCGACCGGGTTGCCGCTGTCGGCGAGGATCAGGAGCCGCTCGATGAGGGCGGAGTTCTTCTCGTTGAGCTCCAGCAGGGTCTTGCCGAAGTGCACGGTCTCGGCGGAGGCTGACGGCTTGGTGATCTCCAGCTCGATGAGCGCTCGTTCGAGGGCCAGGGGAGTGCGCAGCTCGTGCGACGCGTTCGCCACGAAGCGGCGCTGGACGTCGAACGCGCTGTCGAGCGACGTGAGCATCGCGTCGAAAGAGTCGGCCAGGCGCTTGATGTCGTCCCTGCGGCCGGTCATCGCTATCCGTTCGGACAGGTCGCGCTCGGGTCCGCGGGCGTTCGCGATGCGCTCGGCCGTGCCGGTGATCGTGTGCAACGGACGCAGGCCGCGGCCCGCGATCACCCAGCCGGCCGCGCCGGCCGCGAGCCCGATCCCGAGCACGACGAGCGAGCCCTGGACGAGGAGCGAGTCCAGGGCGGCGTCCTTGATGTCCTCGCGCCCCTGCTGGATCTGCGCGGCGAGCTCTTCGACGGGGACCGTCGACCCGTCGGGCAGGGTGACCGTGTCCTGCCCGGACTCGGCCGCCTCCTGGCGCACCATCGCTATCCGGTCGTCCGCGGCGTCGCTGCCGAGCTCCTGTTCGAGCCGGTCCTGCACCACGAGGTACAGGAGGGTCAGGATCACCGCGCCGGCGGCGAGGAACAGGCCGCCGTACAGGACGGTGAGCCGAGCGCGCAGGCCGAGCCGGCTCATGGGATCTGGTACCCCGCGCCGGGCACCGTGCGGATCACGGGCGGGTCGCCGAGCTTGCGCCGCAGCTTCATGAGGGTGACCCGCACGGTGTTGGTGAACGGGTCGATGTTCTCGTCCCAGACCCGTTCCAGCAGCTCCTCGGGCGACACGACCGCCCCGCCCGCGCGCAGCAGCTCGACGAGCACCGCGTACTCCTTGTTCGCCAGGGCGACCGGCTCGCCGTCGCGGGCGACGCTCCGGCTGGACTGGTCCACCCGCAGGCCGGCGCGGTCCAGCACCGGGGGCACCGCGGCGACCGCACGCCGGGCGAGGGCGTGCACCCGGGCGCAGAGCTCGGCGAAGGCGAAGGGTTTGGTCAGGTAGTCGTCGGCGCCGATGGCGAGCCCCTCCACGCGTGCGCGCACGGCGGAGGCGGCCGTGAGCATGAGCACGCGGGCGTGGCTCGGGCTCTCGACGATCCTGCGGCACACCTCGTCGCCGTGGACCACGGGCAGGTCGCGGTCGAGCACCACGACGTCGTAGTCGTTGGCGTCGAGCTTCTCCAGCGCCCGCCCGCCGTCGTGCGCGACGTCGACGGCGAACGCCTCGCGGCTCAGCCCCTCGGAGATCGCGGCGGCAAGGCGCGGCTCGTCCTCGACCACCAGTACCCGCATCGTCGACCTCCTCGCTCCTCGTCGGCGCTCCGGGGCTGCCTTTCGCCGTCGGTCCCGCGGTGCTGGCATTCCCCGCGGCCCGCACCGTCGGCATCTCGCATCCTCGTCGCCCGGCAGCGTCGCCGCCCTTCACCGCCGACATTCCTCGGCGTCCCGGCGCCCCGCCGTCGGCATCCCTCTGCGCCTGAGCTCCAGTGTCGCCGATCGCGCATAACGCCGGCGTAACCGGCCGGACCGGTGGTTACGGCGGGGTTATGGGCGCCCTCGTCTACTGATCCCACCGGCGGCGGACCACGCCGCCCCAGTCTGGAGGACGAGATGAGGACACGACGGAGCCTCGCCGCAGCGGCGGCGAGCACCCTCCTGGCCGCGCTGCTGCTGGCCGGGTGTGGCAGCCCGGGCACGGCGGACACGACGGCGCCGGACGCCGGGTCGAGCGCGGACACCGACGGCGGCGACGGCAGCAGCAACGCCGACGGCGGCGCCGCCCAGCCGACGCCGGACGCGCAGGCCTACGCCCAGTGCATGCGGGACAACGGCATCGAGGTGTCCGACCCGGACCCCGAGACCGGCCTGCCCCAGTTCGCCGACTCGGTCGACCCGAGCAGTGCCGCCGTGCAGGCGGCGATGGAGGAGTGCCAGGACCTGATGCCCTCCGGCCTGCGGGGCGAGACCACCGAGCAGGACATGGACGTCTACCTCGCGTTCGCCGAGTGCATGCGCCAGAACGGCCTGCCCGACTTCCCCGATCCGCAGCCCGGTGCGGAGGGCCTGTTCGGGGACACCGGCGTCGACCGCAACGACCCCGCCTACCAGCAGGCCGCCGAGGCCTGCGGCGACATCCTGAGCGGGGAGTGACCATGCGGCACACGAGCCGGTACCTGGTCGGCGCGGGCGTCGTCGTCGCGGCCGCCGTGGTCGTCGCTGCGGCGATCGGCTTCGGGGGCGGCACGACGCCGTCCGCCGACGCCGACGGGCTGCCGCCCGCGACCGCCGAGGTGACCAGGGGCACGCTCACCCAGACCCAGCAGGTGGGCGGCCTGATCTCCTACGGCGAGCCGGTCGGGCTGGTCGCGCAGCAGGACTCCGGGGTGGTGACCTGGGTCGCCGGCCCCGGCACGACCGTGGGCCTGGGCGAGCCGATCTACGCCGTCGACGGGAAACCGGTGGTTCTCCTGCACGGCACCATCCAGCCCTACCGGACCCTCGGCGAGGGCTCGACGGGCGGCGACGTCGAGCAGCTCGAGCAGAGCCTGCACGACCTCGGCTACGCCGACCTCGACGTCGACACCACGTACGACGCGGCCACGGCCGCCGCCGTCGTCGACTGGCAGAAGTCGCTCGGCTGGAAGCAGACGGGCTACGTCGAGCCCGGCCAGGTCTTCGTGCACGACGGCGACCTCCGCGTCGCCCTCGAAGGCCTCACGCCGGGCAGCCACCTCGGCGTCGAGCCGAACCAGCAGGTCGTCACCTACACCGGCACGACGGCGGTGGCCAGCATCCCCCTCGACGTCGAGCTGCAGCACCTCGTCGAGAAGGGCGACCCGGCGGAGGTGACGCTCCCGGACGGCGTCGTCGTGGACGGCGAGGTGAGCAGCGTGGGCAAGGTCGCGCAGGAGATCGAGGAGGAGACGTTCGTGACCGTCGTGGTGCAGATCAAGGACCAGAAGGCGCTGGCAGGGGGCTTCGACGCGGCGCCGGTGACCCTGCGCATCGTCACCGGCGAGAGCAAGGACGTGCTCACCGTGCCGGTCACGGCGCTGGTGGCGGCGCCAGGCGGCGGGTACGCGGTGGAGGTCGTGGCCGACGGCGACACGTCGTTCGTACCCGTCGAGACCGGCATGTTCGCGCAGGGCATGGTCGAGGTCAGCGGCTCCGGCATCGCCGAGGGCGTCACGGTCGGGGTCGCGGAGTGAGCGCGTCGCACGGCCTCGTGACGCTCGACGACGTCTCGAAGGAGTACCCGGGCGGCGTCACGGCGCTGCGCGGGGTCAGCCTCGCCATCGAGCAGGGGGAGCTCGTCGGCGTCGTCGGACCGTCCGGCTCGGGCAAGTCGACCATGCTCAACGTGCTCGGGACGCTCGACCGGCCTACCTCGGGCACCGTGACGATCGGCGGCTACGCCGTGGGCGCGCTGACGGACGCCGAGCTCTCCGCCCTGCGGGCGCAGACCATCGGGTTCATCTTTCAGCAGTTCCACCTCGCTCCCGGCGTCCCCGTGCTGGAGAACGTGGCCGACGGCCTGCTCTACTCCGGGGTCGCGCGGCCCGAACGGCTCGACCGCGCCCGCCGGTCGCTGGACCGGGTCGGCCTGTCGCACCGGGTCGGGCACCGCCCGCACGAGCTCTCCGGCGGGGAGCGCCAACGCGTGGCGATCGCCCGCGCCGTCGTCGGCGAACCGCAGCTGCTCCTGGCCGACGAACCCACCGGGAACCTCGACTCCGCCTCGGGGACCGGAGTCATGGACCTGCTGCGGGAGCTGCACGGCTCCGGCACCACGGTCGTCATCATCACCCACGACCGCGACATCGCCGGCTCCCTGCCCAGGCAGGTGGAGATGCGCGACGGCGAGAAGGTCGCCGACAGCAGCCAGATCGGAGCACTGTCATGAGCGGTACGCCAACCGATCCGGGCGTTCTCCCGGCGGTCTCGCTCCCGCCGGGCGTGCCGCCCAGGCTCCGGCCGGCCCGGCTGTCCGCCGGCGACCTGCTCCGCGTCGGCGGCTCGGGGCTGCGCTCGCGGCCGATGCGGATCTTCCTGTCGGCGCTGGGCATCGCCATCGGCATCGCGGCGATGATCTCTGTGGTGGGCATCTCGTCGTCGAGCCGGGAGGACTTCAACCGGCAGATCGCCGAGCTCGGTACCAACCTGCTCACCGTGAGCCCCGGCCAGGACCTGTTCGGCGAGGAGGCCCACCTGCCCACCGAGTCCGTGCCGATGATCGGCAACCTCGACCTCGTCGAGTCGGTGAGCGCCACCGGCGTCCTCGCGGACGCCCGCGTGTACCGGAACGACCACGTGCCGGAGGCGGAGTCGGGCAGCATCGCGGTGACGGCGGCGCAGCTCGACCTGCTCGACGCCGTGGGCGGCACGGTGCTCACCGGCGCCTTCCTCAACGACGCTACCGCGCACTACCCGGCGGTCGTGCTCGGGTCCGAAGCCGCTGAGCGGCTCGGCGTCGGCTCGGTGGGTCCGGAGCAGCAGGTCTACCTCGGCGGGCAGTGGTTCACCGTCGTCGGCATCCTGGCGCCCGTGGTGCTGGCGCCCGAGCTGGACACGGCCGCGCTGATCGGTTGGCCGACGGCGACCGACCTGCTCGGCTTCGACGGGTACCCGACCACCGTCTACACGCGGGCCGACGAGGCCCAGGTCGAGACCGTGCAGGGCATGCTCGCGCGGGCCGCCAACCCAGCGGCGCCCAACGAGGCCGACGTCTCACGCCCCTCGGACGCCCTCGCCGCACAGCACGCGGCCGATGCCACGCTGAACGCCCTGCTCCTGGGCCTGGGTGCGGTGTCGCTGCTGGTCGGCGGGATCGGGGTGGCCAACACCATGGTCATCTCCGTGCTCGAACGGAGGGGTGAGATCGGACTGCGCCGTTCGCTGGGCGCGACCCGGGGCGATATCCGGAACCAGTTCCTGGCAGAGGCGCTGCTGCTGTCCGGGCTCGGAGGGGTTGGCGGGTTGTTCCTCGGGATCGCGGTGACCGGGCTGTACTCCGCGCTGCAGGGCTGGCCGACCGTTGTGCCGCCGTGGGCCATGGTGCTGGGGCTGGGCGCGACGTTGGTGATCGGCGGGCTGGCCGGGCTGTATCCGGCGACGCGCGCGTCCCGGCTGGCGCCGACGGAGGCGCTGGGGGTGCCGTGAGCCTTGGGGTTGGCTGGGGCTGGCTTTCGCGGGCTGGTGCCAGGCAGGCCTTGAGGGCTGGCGCCTGGCTGGCCTTCGAGGTCCGGAGTCCGGCTGGTCTTCGGGGGAGAAGTTTCCTCCGAGGGTGTGTTGCCGACAGTGGACATCGTCTACTCACGGCAACGCACCCTCGTGAGGAGGTTTCTGCCAACAGCTCGGCTGTCACGCTCTTCCCCTGGACCGGGCGGGTTGGTCTGAGAGTGGGTGTTGAGCGTGTTCACTGGTGGACGATAGCGGCGTGACCGGGACAACCGCCCGTCTTCCTTTTCCGAGATCAGGCGGAGCGATCGGCGCCAGGCAGGCGCGCGTTGATCCTGCCCATCACGTCGTCCAGCACCGGTGTGGCGATTCCGTGAGCCTCGGCTCGGCGGCGCACCGCGCCGCCGATGGCATCGAGCTCGCCCGGCCGGCCGGCCTCGATGTCCGCCTGCAGGGACGAGCGCATCGTCGCGGGGAAGCCGCTCAGGATGCCGTGCAGGTCCTCAGCCGTGGTCGGTACGCCCTCGGCCGACGCGGTCGCGGCGATCTCGGCCAGGAGGTCGGAGGCCAGGTCGGGGTCGCGGGTGAGCGCCTCGCCGATACCGGTGCCCCATGCCGAGGTCAGTAGTGCGAGCGGGGCGAGGAAGCGCAGCTTCTTCCACAGCACCTCGCCGTCGGTCCCGTCGGTGGCGACGACGTCGATGGGGGTGTCCCGGAGCGCGGTCACGGTGCCGAGCTCGGCGGCGCCGTCGGGCACGACGACCCGCAGCAGCGTGCCGCGGTGCCGGATCCGGGCCGGGCCGAACCCGCCTGCGCCGGTGCGCAGCGTCTCGCCCGCGATGGTTCCGCCGACGACCCGGACGCCGGGCAGCGCCGTTCGCAGCACGTCGAGGTGGTCCAGGCCGTTGAGCAGGGACAGCACCTCGACGGGCGCGGCATCGGCGAGGAGCCGGACGGCGTCCGCGACGCCCTCGGCCTTGACCGCCACCACGACGCGCGCGCCCCGCGGCACCTCCGTGACCGCGGTGAGCGGGGCGTGCCAGGTGCCGAACTCGTCGGTCTGGACGTCGATGCCGTGCTCCGCGATCTGCCGGGCCGTCCTCTCCCGGGCGACCACGACGACGTCGTGCCCCGCCTGCTGAAGCATGGCGGCGACCAGGCCGCCGATCGCGCCGGGTCCGATGACGGCGATGAGGGTGTCAGCCATGGGGCCATGGTAGGCGGGGCTCATCGCGCTGACGCCCTCCGTCGTCAGGCCCTGGCCCTGCCCTCGAGGGCGAGGCCCGCGCCCAGGCCGACCATCGCGACGCCGCCGGCGACGCTCAGGTGGTCGAGCCGCTTCGGGTTGCGGGAGAACCACGTGCGGGCCTGGCTGGCGATCAACGCGAGGATCGAGTCCTGGCAGAGGGCCAGTGCGCTGAACAGCAGCCCGAGGAGCAGGAGCTGCGGCGTCGCCGGGGCGGCGCCGTTCGTGAACTGCGGGAGGAACGCTGCGAAGAACACGATGGTCTTCGGGTTGGTCACGCCGACGACGAATCCCGTCCAGACCGCGCGCCGCGCGCTCGCCGGGCGTGCCTTGTCGGGCGCTGCCAGGGCGAGCCGGGCGTCGGCGCGGTGCCGGATCGCCTGGATCCCCAGGTAGATCACGTATCCGGCGCCGACGAGCTTGAGCACGGTGTAGGCGGTGGCGGACGCCTCGACGAGCGCGCCGAGCCCGACCGCCACGCAGACGACCTGGACGAGCAGGCCCAGCGCGTTGCCGCTCACCGACAGAAGGGCGTCGCGACGTCCGACCGTGAGGGCGCGGCCGATCGCGAACAGGACGCTGGGTCCGGGTAGAGCGATGAAGACGACGGATGCCGCGAGGAAGGCGACTAGCTGGGGTGCTTCAGGCATGGGGTGATCGTAGCCATCGGCTCCGTGGTCGGTGCTGGGGCGGTGGACCTTGCCACGGTCGAGGGCTTCCGTACCGCCTCCCCGTCGACCGGCACGGCCGCCGCCAGACGGTCGTCGTGGGAGAAGACCACGACCTGCGACATGTGGTCCGGCGGTGTCCCGCAGCACCCGGTGCGGCTTCCCGCAGTCCGTGGGATCGTCCCGGTTCCTATGTTGATGGTCATGTCTGCACCGTCCACCGCTCGCCGCGCGATCGGCGCCGTCCTCGTCACGAGCCTGGCCCTCGGCGCAGGGGCCGCCCTCACCGTGAGCCTGGCCCGCCCGCAGGTGCTGAGCGCTGTCGCCGCGAGCACCTCGACGTCCACCTCCGCCGCCGTCCTCTCGGTCACCGCGCCCGGTCCGTCCGGCATCTGGACGTCCGGCCACGCCAGGCCCGGCCGCACCGGGGCGCCCTCCGGCGACGAGCGCTTCCGCATCGGCAGCATCACCAAGACCTTCGTCGCGACGGCGATCCTCCAGCTCGTCGACGAGGGACGCGTGGACCTCGACGCCCCCGTCGAGGCCTACCTGCCCGGCATGGTCCCGGGTGGCGCCGCCATCACCGTTCGCCAGGTCCTCAACCACACCAGCGGTCTGTACGACTACATGAAGGGCGAGGGCTGGTCCACCAACCGCTGGCGCGGCGACGCCCGCCTCACCGCCTACACACCGGACGACCTGCTCGCCGAGGCGTTCCGCCACGAGCCCTACTTCCCGCCGGGTACGGACTTCCGCTACTCGAACACCAACTACATCGTGGCGGGCAGGATCGTCGAGGCGGTCACGGGCCGGCCGTACGAGGACGTCGTCCGGCACCGGATACTGGAGCCGCTGGCCCTGCACGGCACCACGTTCCCCGGCGACGACGCCGGTCTGCCGGAGCCCGCCGTCCACGCCACCACGACCCTCGACGACGGTGCGGCCGTCGACGTCACCGAGCAGAACGTCTCCCTCGACTGGGCGGCCGGCGAGATGGTCTCGACGGCGGGCGACCTCCAGACCTTCTTCGACGCGCTGCTCGGCGGGGACCTCATCAGTGAGGAGTCCCTGGCCGAGATGCGCACGACCGTGCCGATGGGCATGGGCTTCCACTACGGGCTCGGCCTGGAGCGCTTCGACCTGCCGTGCGGCGGCAGCCTCTGGGGCCACGGCGGGCAGCTGCTCGGCTACGTCACCTACGCCTACCGGCGCGACGACGGCCGCGGCCTCACCCTGCTGCTCGCCTCGGGCACGGGCGACGGCTTCGTCCCGTTCGCGGCGGCCGCGACCGCGGCGTACTGCCTGACGTGAGCATCACGCCTCCAGGTACCGCAGGATCGCCAGCACCCGCCGGTTGTACCCGTCCTCGGCACGCAGCACGAGCTTGTCGAAGATCGCGTTGGCGGACTTCTCCACCGCCGACACCGACACGTACAGCGCCGCCGCGATCCCGGCGTTCGTCCGGCCCTCGGCCATCAGCCCGAGCACCTCCAGCTCCCGCGACGTCAGCCCGCCCAGCGCGTGCGTGGTCGACCGGAACAGCTGCCCCACCACCTCCGGGTCCAGCACGAGCCCGCCGGCGGCCACCCGGGACAGCGCGTCCAGGAAGTCGTCCACCCGCATCACCCGGTCCTTGAGCAGGTACCCGACGCCGCGCGCCTCGTCGCCGAGCAGCACCCCGGTGAACTCCCGCTCCACGTACTGCGACAGCACCAGGATCCCGACGTCGGGCCACCGCTCCCGGATCTCCGCCGCCGCCCGCACGCCCTCGTCGGTGTGGGTGGGCGGCATCCGCACGTCGAGCACGACGACGTCCGGTCGCTCCGCGGCCAGCCGCGCCAGCAGGGGCTCTGCGGAACCGTACGCCGCGACGACGTCGTGTCCCTCGTCCGTCAGCAGGCTGCGGATGCCCTCCCGGAGCAGCGCGGAGTCCTCGGCCACCATCACACGCACGGCAGCGTCACCTCGATCCTCGTCGGCCCACCCGCCGGGCTGACCACGCTCAGCGTGCCGCCCGCGGCGGCCACCCGCCCGGCCAGGCCGGCCAGCCCGTGGCCGGGTCGCGGCTGCGCGCCGCCGACGCCGTCGTCGCTGATCACCACGCGCACGACGGCGTCAGTGGATTCGGGGTCCGCGACCAGCGACACACCGACCCGTGCCGCCTGTGCCCCGGAGTGCTTCGCCACGTTGGTCAACGCCTCCGCCACCACGTAGTACACCGTCACCTCGACCCCGCCGGGCAGCCGGCCGGCCACCGCCCACTCCAGTACCGTCGGCACGGCCGCCCGGCCCACGAGCTCCCGCAGCACCGGCTCCAGCCCGTGCGTGTCCAGCGTCGTCGGCCGCACCCGCCACGCCACCGCCCGCAGGTCACCCACCAGCAGCTCTACCTCCTGGGCCGCCTGATCCAGCAGCCTGACCGCGGCGGTCCCGGCCGTGACCCCAGCGCCGCCCGCAGTCCCGGTGCCAGCCGTGACCCCGGGGGCGGCCGCCGTCCCCAGGCCGGCCGCGACCTCACCGCCGGCAGCGGCCCCAGCACCGGCCGCGGCCCCCGCGACCGCCCGCCGCGCCCGGTTCACCAGCAGCCCCACGGCGACAGCCCGCTGCTGCACGCCGTCGTGCAGGTCCCGCTCGATCCGGCCCCGCTCCGCGTCCAGCGCCGCCAGCAGCTCCGCCCGGCTGACGGTCAGCGACTCGACCTGGGCCGCCAGGCGCTCGCTCCGGCTCGGCGCCAGCCACCGAGACGCTGCCGCCCGGTCCAGCACGCCCACGCCGAACAGGCCCATCAGGTCGAGGTACAGCAGGACCGCGCCGAGGGGCACCATCGAGAGCAGCTCGGAGGTGGTCAGACCCCCGCCGTCGCCCTGCAGGGGCGCGTCGACCGTGAGCCGCACGTCGAACAGCCACGACGCCAGGCTCACGACCACCCCGAACAGCCCGTACACCAGCAGCCCGAGGACGAGCACGCCCAGCAGCCCCACGGCCGACCGGACCAGCAGGTACCCAGCGGCCCGGGGAGAGGTGAGCACCGCGCCGTCGTCGGCCCACCCGAGAAAGCGCACGGTACGACGGCGATGCCACGCGACCAGAGCGGCAGCGGGCCGAAGCGGCGCGGTGCGCCGCGCCGTCACCAGCGCGGGAAGGCAGCAGACAAGATCCGCCGGCCACGTCACCGCCCCGAGGGCGGCGCCCCACAGCATGCGGGCAGGGGTGCTGCGCCAGACGGCGGGGGCGGGGCTCACCTCGCCAGGATAAGGACGCCGCCGCCCGCGCGGACTGCGGAAAACCACACCCGACCTGCGGCATACCCGCACGACGCTACGGCGGACCGCAGTCCACCGACCCCCGCGCGGCCCAATAACGTAGGACCCATGACGACACAGAGCCTCGCCACCACCGTCGCCGACTGGGCCATCGGGCTCATGGAGACGCTCGGCGCACCGGGGGCAGGCGTAGCGATCGCCCTGGAGAACCTGTTCCCGCCCCTGCCGAGCGAGGTGATCCTCCCGCTGGCCGGGTTCACCGCCGCGCAGGGCACCCTCGTGCTGTGGCAGGTGCTCATCTGGACGACGGCGGGGTCCGTGGTCGGTGCCATCGCCCTCTACGGCCTAGGGGCGTGGCTGGGGCGCGACCGGCTGCGCCGCATCGTGGACCGGATGCCGCTGGTCAAGCTGGAGGACGTCGACAAGGCCGAGGCCTGGTTCACCCGGTACGGCGACTGGGCGGTGCTGATCGGCCGGGTCATCCCGATCGTGCGCAGCCTCATCTCCATCCCCGCGGGCGTGGAGCGGATGCCGATGCTGCGCTTCCTCGCGTTCACCACGCTCGGCTCGGGCGTGTGGAACACGCTGCTGGTCGGCGCCGGCTACCTGCTGGGGGAGCAGTGGCATCTCGTCGAGGAGGGTGTCGGCGTGTTCCAGCGGGTGGTCATCGTGGTGGCGGTGCTGCTGGTGGTGTGGTGGCTGGTGGGCACGCTGCGCAACCGGAACCAGGACACGCCCCGGCACGCCCGGCAGGGCGAGTCACGCAACAGTGTCGATCGGGCATGATGCGGCTGTGACTGACGACCGCACCGCCCGGACCCTTCGCTCGATCGCCCCCTACCTCGCCGACTGGGCCTCGTTCCAGGCCGCCTACCGCGGCCTGCCGGGCCTGCAGCTCGCCGTCGGACGCCGCGGGGAGGTCTTCGTGGACCTCGCCTGGGGCAAGGCCAACCTGGAGACGGGCGAGGACCTGACCAGCGACCACCTGTTCCGCGTCGCGTCGCACTCCAAGACGTTCACCGGCGTGATCGTGCTGCAGCTCGTCGAGCGCGGCGAGCTGCGCCTGGACGACCGGGTGGGCGCCCTCGTGCCGGAGCTCGCCGGCTCGCGCGCCGAGGGCGTGACGGTCCGCGAGCTGCTGGGCCACCAGGGTGGCATCATCCGCGACTCGTCCGACGGCGACTTCTGGCAGCACTCCCGCCCCTTCCTCGACCGCGACCAGGTGCTGGAGTGCGTGCGCGCCGAGGGCGTCGTCTTCGAGCCGAACGAGCACTTCAAGTACACGAACATCGGGTACAGCCTGCTCGGGATCATCGTCGAGCGGGTCACCGGCAAGACGTACGACGAGGTGGCGCGCGCCGCCGTCGTCGAACCGCTGGGGCTGACGCGGACCGGGACCGAGCTGGACCCCGCCCGCGCCGCCGAGTACGCGGCCGGCCACACCGGCCGGATCACGCACGACGACGCGCGCCGCGTCGTCCCGCACGTCGACACCCGGGCCATGGCCGCGGCGACCGGCTGGTACTCCACGGCGCTCGAGATGGTCCGCTACGGCGGCGCGCACGTGTTCGGCGACACCACGCTGATCAGCGACGCGAGCAAGCGGATCATGCAGCGCGAGGAGTCCCGCGTGGTGGTGCGCGGCAAGGAGCAGGGCCGGTACGGGGTCGGGATGGGGCTCGGCAAGGTCGGGGACCGCGAGCTCGTCGGGCACTCCGGCGGGTATCCCGGGCACATCACGCGCACGTACATCGACCCGGTCGACGGGCTCGTCGTGTCGGCCCTGACCAACTCCGTCGACGGCATCGCCGACCAGATCGCCACGGGCGTGATCCAGCTCGTCGACCTGGCGCTCCGGGCCGCCGAGGAGGTCGCGGCGGCCGAGGCGTCGGCCGGCGCGGGGGCCGACGCCGCCGGGAAGGGCGGCGACGGGACGGGGAGCGGCCCCGTGCCGCCCGTCCCGGCGGACGCGCCCGTCGGGCGCTTCGCCAACCTCTGGGGTGTGGTCGACGTCGTGGACCTCGGCGGGATCCTGCACGCGATCAACCCCCGCGCGGTGGAGCCGGTCGGCGCGGCGCAGCGCATGGTCGTGTCCGACGGGGGCCTGGTGCAGGAGCCCGTCGCCGGGTTCGGCACGGTCGGCGAGCCGGTCCAGGTCGAGCGCGACGCCGACGGCGCCGTCACCGCCGTCCGGCTCAGCGCCATGACCTCGTGGCCGATCGAGGAGTTCCGGGCGCGCGCCGCCGGCTGACGACGGCGCGCCGGCCCGGTCCTCAGAGGGCCACCCGGTGCGCGCGGTTCCGCGCGGCCTCGGCCAGCCGTTCGCCGAGCTCGGCGAACGGCACCGAGGCCTCGGCACCCGACGCCGGGTCGGTCACCGCGAGCACGCCCGCCGCCACCTCGCGCGGTCCGAGCACGCCCAGCAGCGCGTCGCGCCGGCGTCGGGCCAGTCGGATCCGGTTGCCGAGCGACCCGTCCCGCTGCACCCGGACGCGCAGGCCACGGGCGCGCAGGTCGGCGGCCATCCTCGCCGCCTCGTCGGTGCCCGCCTCGACGTCGTCCCCTGCGCCGGACGCGCCGCCGGACGCGCCGCCGGAGACCGGCAGCAGGCAGACCTGCACCGGGGCAAGCCAGAACGGCAGCCGCCCGCCGTGCCGCTCCAGGAGGAACGCGACCATCCGCTCCATCGCCCCCACGGTGCCGCGATGGATCATCACCACCCGCTCGCGCGCGCCGGAGGCGGCGACGTAGGTCAGGTCGAACCGTTCGGGCTGGTTGAAGTCGAGCTGCAGGGTCGCGAGGGTCTCCTCGTGGCCGCGCGCGTCGAGCACCTGGACGTCGATCTTGGGCCCGTAGAACGCCGCCTCGCCGGGCTCGGCGTGCCAGGGCAGCCCGCCGCCGACGTCGGCCAGCACCTCCCGCAGCGCCTGCTCGGCCGACGCCCACTGCTCGGGTGCGCCCAGCCACTTGTCGGAGTCGTCCCGGCCCGACAGGCGCAGGTACGACACCTCGATCCCCAGGGTGCCCAGCACCTCCAGGATCGCGGCCAGCGCGGTGCGCACCTCGGAACCCACCTGGTCGGGGCGGCAGAAGACGTGCGCGTCGTCGAGGTTGATCTGGCGTACGCGGCTCAGCCCGGACAGCACGCCGGAGCGCTCGGCGCGGAACATCGGCGCGAGCTCCGAGTACCGCACGGGCAGGTCGCGGTACGAGCGGGGCTCGGACGCGTAGATCTGCGCGTGGTGCGGGCAGTTCGCGGGACGCAGGACCAGGGGGTCGGGGTCGGCGTTCGCGTCGGGGGCGGCGTGGGCCGCTGCGCCGTCGGCGGCATCGGCGTGGGCGACGGCGGCATCGGCGTGGGCACCGGGGGCCGGGTCGGCAGCGGCCTGCGCCAGTGCGCCAGGGTCAGCGGTTGCGGCCGGACCGGCCGGGTCGGCGTCGCCGTCGGCCCGTGCGGCCGGGCCGCCGTCGTCGGCCCGTGACCCGCCGACGAACATCGGCGGGAACATGTCGTCGGCGAACTTCGCCCAGTGGCCCGACCGCTCGAACAGCGACCGCTTGCCGAGCACCGGTGAGTACACGGGCTCGCAGCCGGTGCGGAGCGCGACCTCGCGCGCGTACTGCTCCAGCTCGTACCGGATCGCCGCGCCCGCGGGCAGCCAGAGCGGCAGGCCGGGGCCGACCAGCGGGCTCGAGTCGAAGATCCGCATGTCGCGGCCGAGCTCGCGGTGGTCGAGGACCGGCGGGGCGTCGTCCGCCGAGGGCCGGTCGGGGGTGGGCCGGTCGGAAGCGGGCGACCGGTCAGGGGCGAGTCGGCCGGAGGCAGGTCCGTCGGACGCCAACCGGTCAGGGGCGTGCCGGTCAAGGGCCGGTCGGTGCGATGCGGGGACGTTCATGATTGCTCCTTCGATGGGGGAGCTGCCCGGCGCCGGCCATGACAAAGGCCCCGGAGCGAGCTCCGGGGCCTGGTTGCTGAGTGCAGGGTCAGCGCGCGCCGGAGGGATCCGGCGTCGTCGTGCGTGCGCTGAGGTGCATGGGAGCAACCGTAACGTCAGAGGGTGGACGCGTCCAGCGCGTTGCAGTCCTGGATGGTGCCGCCCTCGTAGCCGATCGAGAACCACCGCACGCGCTGCTCGCTGGAACCGTGGGAGAACGCCTCGGGGTTCACGTCGCCGCCGGACCGGCGCTGGATGTTGTCGTCGCCCACGGCGGCGGCCGCCGACAGCGCCTGGTCCAGCTCCTCCCGCGTGATGGGTTCGAGGAAGGTCACGCCCGTGTCGGGGTCCTCGGTGGTCGCGGCGTTGCCCGCCCACATTCCCGCGAGGCAGTCGGCCATGAGCTCGATCCGCACGGAGTCGGACTCCGGCCCCGTCCCTGACCGGTCGGCCCGCTCGAACAGCCCGAGCTGGTTCTCGATGTGGTGGCCGAACTCGTGCGCCGTCACGTACATCTCCGCGAGCGGGCCGCCCTCGGCCCCGAACTGGCTGGAGAGCTGGTCGTAGAACGAGAGGTCCTCGTACACGGTGGTGTCGGCGGGGCAGTAGAACGGGCCCGTCGCCGACGTCGCCGAACCGCACCCGGTGTCGACGGCGTCGGTGAAGCTGACGACCTCCGGCAGCTCGTAGTCGACGCCGCCCTGCTGCGGCAGGGTGTCCGACCAGTACGCGTCGAGCGACTGGACCGCCGCGTTGAGCCGGCACTCGGCGTCGGTGTTGGCCTGCTCCGCCGTGCAGTCGCCGACGTAGCCCTGCTCGCCGCCGCCCCCGGCGTCGGAGGTGGTGCCGCCGAGGATGTCGGCGGGGCTGTTGCCCGTCAGCAGCATGTACAGCAGCGCGACGACGAGCACCGCGCCGCCGCCTCCGCCCGCGACGACGGCGCCGCGGCGTCCGCCACCCTTGCGGACCCGGCCGCCCTCGAACTGCCCGCCCTCGTTGAAAGTCACATGGCAACGCTACCGGGCCGGGGCCGCGCTCGTCGGACGCCAGAGCCTGCGGCCGGGCGGTGGTGTGCCGGGCGGTGCCGTGCCGGACCGGGCGGTGCTGGGCCGGTCGCCGCCCGACCCGGGGGTCAGGCCCCCCAGGTGCGCCGGTCCCGTGCGGCCAGGTGCACGATCTCCAGCTCGCGCTCGGTGAGCACCGGCCGCCGTCGGACCAGCCAGGGCACCAGCTCGTCGGCCGTGAGCACCTCCACGCCGTCGCGCGGGCCCTCGACCTGCGGCTCGTCGGTCCGGACGAAGACGATCACCGGCTGCACGCTGATCGGCACCCTCGTGGCCCGGCCCAGGATCTCCTGGGTGCGGCGCGCCTCGTACGCGGCGACGTCGGCGGTGACCTCTCGCGGCGGGCGGAACACCGTGTGGATGACGAAGACGCCGCCGGGCCCGAGCACGAGCTGGTCGAGCTCCAGGGCGCCGCGGTCGCCCTGGACGGACTGCAGGACGCGCCAGGTCGGGTGCTGCGCCACGAGCTCCCAGAGCTCCCGGGCGACGGCGCGGGCGCCGACGATCCGGCGGCTCAGGGCGCGGTGCTCCGGGTCGAACCGCCCGCGCAGCCGGCCGCGCACCAGGGAGCCGAAGTGCTGCCGCCGGTACGTGCGCCGGCGGGCGAGCAGGTGCTTGGCGGGCCGGTTGTGGGTGAGGTCTTCCCCGCGGCCCAGCCGGCCGCTGCGGAGATGAGGCAGCGCCTCGGCGACGGTGACGGGAACGCTGGAGGTCTCAGTGCCCATGCCGCGACGGTACGACGCCCCCACCATCCCCGCGCGCGGGAACGGTGATGCGTGTGGTCGGCAGAACGTCACGAGATCGGTACCTCGGAATGCCGACCTCCTGACATTCTGCCGACCACCGTCCTCCCACCAACTACACTGGGGCAGCCCCCGTCGCCGCGGGTTGGCATCCAGACTCGCCACCCCCGACGTGAGGAATACCTGCGTGATCACTGCCCATGGCGTCGAGCTGCGCGTCGGCGCGCGCGTGCTGCTGAGCGAGGCCACGTTCCGGGTCGCCTCGGGCGACCGGATCGGCCTGGTGGGCCGGAACGGTGCCGGCAAGACCACGCTGACCAAGACCCTGGCGGGCGAGACCCAGCCGACGGGCGGGCAGATCGTGCGCGGCACCGACATCGGCTACCTCCCGCAGGACCCGCGTACGGGCGACCTGGACACTCTTGCGATGGACCGCGTGCTGTCGGCGCGCGGCCTCGACCACGTCATCACGCGGATGCGCCAGACCGAGGTCGACATGGCCTCGGAGGACCCGGCGACGCAGGCCGCAGCGATGGAGCGGTACCCCAAGCTGGAGGCGCGCTTCCTGGCGGCGGGCGGGTACGCCGCTGAGTCGGAGGCGCAGATCATCACGGCCAACCTCGGCCTGGACGAGCGGGTGCTCGGGCAGCCGCTCGGCACCCTGTCGGGCGGCCAGCGCCGCCGGATCGAGCTGGCGCGCATCCTGTTCAGCGGCGTCGAGACGCTGCTCCTGGACGAGCCCACCAACCACCTCGACGCCGACTCCATCATCTGGCTGCGCGACTACCTGCGGGCGTACAACGGCGGCTTCATCGTGATCAGCCACGACGTCGAGCTGCTGCGCGCCACCGTGAACAAGGTGTTCCACCTGGACGCCAACCGGGGCGAGCTCGACCAGTACAACCTGGGCTGGGACGCGTACCTGGAGCAGCGCGAGACCGACGAGCGCCGCCGTCGGCGGGAGCGGGCGAACGCCGAGAAGAAGGCGGGCACGCTGCTGGCCCAGGCCGAGAAGATGCGCGCCAAGGCGACCAAGGCGACCGCCGCGCAGAACATGATCAAGCGTGCCGAGAAGATGCTCGGTGGCCTGGAGAGCGAGCGCGCCGCCGACCGCGTGGCCAAGCTCCGCTTCCCGACGCCGGCGCCCTGCGGGCGCACGCCCCTCACGGCGAGCGGGCTGTCCAAGGCGTACGGGTCCCAGGAGGTGTTCGCGGGCGTGGACCTGGCGATCGACCGCGGCTCGCGCGTCGTGGTGCTCGGCTTCAACGGTGCGGGCAAGACGACGCTGCTGCGCATCCTGGCGGGCGTCGAGGCGGCGGACACGGGCGAGGTCGTGCCCGGCCACGGCCTCAAGCTCGGCTACTACGCCCAGGAGCACGACACGCTCGACATGGACGCGACCGTCGTCGAGAACCTGCGGCACGCCGCGCCCGACCTCACCGACACGCAGGTCCGCTCGGTGCTCGGCTCGTTCCTGTTCAGCGGGGACGACGCAGACAAGCCCGCCGGCGTGCTGTCCGGCGGCGAGAAGACCCGCCTGGCGCTGGCGACCATCGTGGTGTCGGGCGCGAACGTGCTGCTCCTGGACGAGCCCACCAACAACCTGGACCCGGCCTCCCGCGCCGAGATCCTCGGAGCGCTCAAGACGTACGAGGGCGCCGTGGTCATGGTGACGCACGACGACGGCGCGGTCGAGGCCCTGGAGCCCGAGCGCGTCCTGCTGCTCCCCGACGGCGACGAGGACCTCTGGAACGACAGCTACCAGGAGCTGGTCTCGCTGGCCTGACCTGGGACGCCTGATCTGGGGGTCGCGCCGAGGCGAGGACCGGTCGCGGGTGAACTTCCCTCGCGGGGGTGTGTTGCTCAGGGTCGACAGTGTCCACGCTGAGCAACACACCTCCGCGAGGCAAATCATCCGGCGCAGTGTCTCCACGAACCGCGCTGCCCCCAGGTCGCCCACCCGGAGCGCGGAATCCTGCTTCACCGGAGCCCCCTCTTCGCGACCCTCGGTTCGCTCGACGGAGCGCTGTCTCAGGCTGCCTCGGCGGGCCTCGATCAGCGGAGCTGCGCCTCGAATCAGCGGAGCTGTGCCTCGATCAGCGCGTCTTCCTCGTCCTCGGCGCTCTGCCGCCTGTCCCGGGCCGGGCGGCGCGCCCGCACGCCGTCGGCGTCGGCCGCCTCGCCCGAGGCCAGCAGCAGGTCGCCCGCCGAGACCGTCTCGCCGCGCAGGGCGCCGCGTTCGCGGCGCCACAGGAGGATGTACCCGCCGATCGCGCCGATCGCGAAGATGCACCACTGGAACGCGTAGGACAGGTGCGAGCCGGGGTCGGTGTCCGGCTTGGGCAGGGCGGCCAGCGCGGTCTCGGGCGCGGGCTCCTCGGCGCGCAGCGCGCCGTAGGCGCCGACGGTGCGCCCGTCGGCCCAGGCGGCGCCGTCCGGCCCCGCCGCGAGCACCTGGGCGGTCGAGATCGCCTGCACCTGCCCGGCGGGCGCACCACGGTCCGACGGCGGCTCGTCCGCCCGCAGCGACGCCACCACGGTCACGGTGCCCGACGGCGGCGTGGGAACCGCGTCCGGGGCGGAGCCGTCGGACCCGAGCGGCACGAACCCGCGGTCCACGACCAGCACGATGTCCTGGCCGTCCGGGAGCCGCGCCTCGAACGGGACCAGCACGTGGTACCCGCCGCGCCCGCCGACCGGCCGGTTGCGCAGCAGCACCGTCGCGTCGGCGACGTACTCGCCCTCCAGCTCGACCCGCTGCCACACCTCGTCGTCCGGTACGACGGCGCCCGGCCCGTCCAAGATCTCGTCCACGGGCACCACAGGGGCTGACCAGTTGGCGTTGACGAGGTCGATCTCGGCGTTGCGCGCCTCGGCCCGGTTCCACTGCCAGCGGCCCGCCACCAGGCACAGGGCCGCGAGGACCACGGCGGCCACGGCGAGGACCACCCACTGGCGGGTCGTCCGCGGGCTGCGGGCGTCGTCCGGCGTGCCTTCGCCGTCTGCCGCGGCAGCGTTCTCGCTCACGACGCCCGGTCCAGCTCCGCCACGGGCACCGTCTGCTTCCAGAACGCCCGCGCCGCCAGGAACTGCTCGAGGTGCTCACGGTGCTCGTCGCACGCGAGCCACACCTTGCGCCGTTCGGGCGTGTGCAGCTTCGGGTTGTTCCAGAGCAGGCCCCACGCGGCCTGCTCGCGGCAGCCCTTGGCGCTGCAGATCAGCTCGCCGTCCGGCACGGGGTCCGGTGCGGCGCCCGAGAGTCCGAGAACGTCCATCAGCGGTCCGCTCGACCGTCCACGTGGTTGTCCACCCGATCGTGCGCGTGGTCGTCCGCCCGGCCGTGCGCGTGGTCGTCCGCTCGGCCGTGCGTGTGCGCGTCCGCCTGGCCGTTCGCGGGCGCCCGATCGTCCGCGTGCGCCTCCGCCCGGTCCTCCGTCGGATCGTCCACGTGGTCGATGACGCGGCCGGAGCCCGCGCCGCCGGTCCCGCCCGGGAAGCCGGTCCCACCCGCGAAGCCGTACCCGCCGGAAGAGCCGTTCCCACCAGCAGGTCCGCCGCTGGAGTCAGGCAGCTCCGTCAGCGCCGGCGCGGCCGGCGGCGTGACGGGGGACGCGTCGTGCGTGACCTTGTCCCGCCCCGAGTTGGCGATGAGCACCGCCGAGTACGGCAGCACGACCGCAGCGGCCACGAGCGCCCACCGGAGCCAGCCGTCCACCAGGACGGCGCCGATGATGCAGACCACGCGGATGGACATCTGGATGAGATAGCTGCGCGTGCGACGTGCCTGGTCCACCGCCAGCGGCTCGGGGGCCGAGGTGATGGAGGGAACGGGCTCGCTCATTCCGCCAGTCTACGTGCGCCCGCACCCTGCCGAGCACGTCAGCGCACATGCCGACGTCCGCGCGGACCGCCGGCGGGCGGTTGTAGGAAACCGACAAGGACCGGCAGATCCCTGTGGCCCGGCGCGCGCGGCGTGTGTCAGACGCGCGGGGTAGCGTCGCAGCGGACCTGGGCCGACCCAGGTGCCGGCCGCTGCCCCCAGCCCCGCGGCCTCATGCAACGAGCACCACCCAGCATCGAGGAGCTTCAGGTGACGACCACCGATCCCGCCACTCAGAGCATTGCCGCAGGTTCCACCGGCCGCGTAGTCGTCGTGACCGGTGCCGCCCGCGGCATCGGCCGCGCCGTCGCGGAGCGTTTTGTGGCGGACGGCGACCGCGTCGCCACGATCTACCGGGGTGGCGACCTGCCCAAGGGCGTCGAGGGCTATGTGGCGGACGTCACCGACACCGCGGCCGTCGACGCCGCGTTCACGGCCATCGAGGCGGACCTCGGCCCCGTCGAGGTGCTCGTCGCCAACGCCGGCGTGACCAAGGACCAGCTCCTCATGCGGATGAGCGACGAGGAGTTCGAGTCGGTCATCGACGTGAACCTCACCGGGACGTTCCGCTGCGTGCGCCGCGCGTCCAAGGGCATGATCCGGGCCCGGAAGGGCCGCATCGTGCTGCTCGGCTCGATCGTCGCCCTGTCCGGCACGGCCGGCCAGGTCAACTACTCCTCGTCGAAGGCGGCCCTGGTGGGCATGGCCCGCTCGATCACCCGCGAGCTGGGCGCGCGCGGCATCACGGCGAACGTCGTCGCGCCGGGCTACGTGGAGACGGACATGACGGCCGCGCTGTCCGAGAGCGTGCGCGAGGGCTACCTCAAGACGATCCCGGCCCGCCGCTTCGCCACGCCGGACGAGGTGGCCACGGTGGTCACCTTCGTCGCGTCCGAGGCCGCCGGCTACATCAGCGGCGCGGTGATCCCGGTGGACGGCGGGCTCGGAATGGGTCACTGACTCACCCTCAGCCCCCGCTACCTGCGGTTTCGCCCGTACATATCCAACATTCTCGACATGAAACACGGCGCGGAGTTTCGTTCCACGCCGCAATCCGCATTACGCTCGCACCCAGCGCAGGGGTTGCTTCGGCACGCCTGCGCCCGATCGGAAGGACATCATGGGTCTCCTCGAAGGTAAGAAGCTGCTCATCACGGGCGTGCTGACGGACTCGTCGATCGCGTTCCACACCGCCCGCCTCGCCCAGGAGGAGGGCGCGCAGGTCGTGCTTTCCTCCTTCGGGCGGCAGATGAAGCTCACGCAGGCCTTCGCGAAGCGTCTGCCGGTCGAGGCACCGGTGGTGGAGCTCGACGCCACCAGCCAGGAGAACCTCGACGCGCTGGCGGACGCCGTGCGCGCGGAGGGCTTCGACCGGCTCGACGGCCTCGTGCACTCGATCGGGTTCGCGCCCCAGTCCGTCATGGGCGGCAACTTCCTCTCGGGCACCTGGGAGGACGTGGCCACGGCGCTGCACGTCTCCACCTTCTCGTACAAGTCGATAGCCGTGGCCGCGCGGCCGCTGATGACCGACGGCGGCGCCGTCGTCGGCCTGACGTTCGACGCGCAGTTCGCCTGGCCCGTCTACGACTGGATGGGCGTGGCCAAGGCCGGTCTCGAGTCCGCGAACCGCTACCTGGCGCGCGACCTCGGCCCCGAAGGCATCCGCTGCAACCTCGTCTCGGCAGGGCCCATCCGGACCACCGCCGCCAAGTCCATCCCGGGCTTCGCGACGATGGAGGACGCCTGGCCGACCCGAGCCCCGCTCGGCTGGGACCAGACCACCGCAGAGCCGGCCGCGCGCGCCGTGGCCGCTCTCCTGTCCGACTGGTTCCCGGCGACCACCGGCGAGATCGTGCACGTCGACGGCGGCGTGCACGCCATGGGCCAATAGATGGGCAGGAGGCACTGATGGGCAGAGCGTCGGGCACGGAGCCCACCACGTCGCCGTTGTGGCGGCTGGTGTTGCTCCGGCACGCGAAGGCGGAGCCGCCGTCGGACCTTCCCGACGAGAAGCGGCCCCTCGCCCTGCGTGGCCGGGACCAGGCAGTGAAGGTCGGTGCGGCGCTCGTCGCCTCCGGCCTCGTGCCCGACGCCGTCCTCGTCTCCGGGGCGGTCCGCTCGCGCCAGACCTGGGACCTCGCACGCAAGCACCTGGGTGAACCGCCGGTGGTCTTCACCGACGACCTGCTGGGAGCGATGCCACGCGCGGTCCTCGCGCTCGTGCGCGGCCTCGACCCCGTGACGAGGACCGTCCTGGTGATCGGCCACGAGCCCGCGATGGCGGGCACGGCCGAGCTCCTGGCCGGCCCGGGCTCGGAGGACGGCGCCCTCGCGCAGGTGCGCGTCGGCGTCCCGACGGCGACGTACTCGGTGCTGGAGGCCGACGTCGCCTGGGCCGAGTGGGACCGCAGGGTCGCCCGCCTCACGGAGGTCACCCGCCCGGCGTGACCCGCCTGGCGTGATCTGCCCGCCTGGCTCGGCCCGCCCGGCCCGGCCGACCCGCTCGGCCCGCCCCGCCGGTGGAGGTTCTCGGGCGTGTGATCCGTACGTCTGGCCCTCGTTCGGTCTCTGACCGCACGAGGGCCCGTCAGAGGAGCGCGAGCACCCCGTCCAGGCGCCCGTCGATCGCGTGCGGGGCCTGCTCGCGGACGATCGGCTTGGCGTTGAACGCGACGCCGACCCCGGCGATGCCGATCATGCCGAGGTCGTTCGCGCCGTCGCCCACGGCGACCGTCTGCTCCAGCGGGACGCCCAGGCGGTCGGCCCACTCGCGGAGCGTCGCGGCCTTGGCCGCGCGGTCGATCACGGGTCCGACGGTGCGGCCCGTCAGCACGCCGTCGACCACCTCCAGCCGGTTGGCCCGCACGAGCCCGATCCCCAGCTCGTCGGCGACCGGCCGCACGATCTCCTCGAACCCGCCCGACACCAGGCCGAACTCCCAGCCGCGGGCCTGGCACTCGGCGACCAGCTCGCGCGCGCCCGGCGTCAGCTCGACCGCCGCGCGCACCTTGTCGAGGGCCGCAACCGGGACGCCGGCGAGGGTCGCCACGCGCTCGGCGAGCGACGCCGCGAAGTCCAGCTCGCCCCGCATCGCGCGCTCGGTCACCGCGGCCACCTCGTCCCGGGTGCCCGCGTGCTCGGCGATGAGCTCGATGACCTCCTGCCGGAAGAAGGTCGAGTCCACGTCGGTCACGATGAGTCGCTTCACGGGGACCAGTGTGCCGGACTCTCCTTCGAAGCCAAGGGTCAGTCGACGACGGTGCCCTTCGGGACCACCACCAGGCCCGAGTCCGTGACCGTGAAGCCCCGTGCGCGGTCCTCGTCGTGGTCCACGCCGATGCGCGCCCGCTCGTTGATGATCACGTTCTTGTCGACGATCGCCCGGTGCACGTGCGCGTACCGGTGCACCTGGACGTCGTCCATGAGCACCGAGTTGGACACGTTCGACCACGAGTGCAGGTGCACGCCGGGGGAGAGCACCGACCCGGCGGCCTGCGCGCCCGAGATGAGCACGCCGGGCGAGACGATCGACTCGACGGCGTGCCCCATGCGCCCGGACCCCACGTGCACGAACTTCGCCGGCGGCAGCCCCGTGTACCCCGTGTACAGGGGCCACTCGTTGTTGTAGAGGTTGAAGACCGGGTGCACGGAGATGAGGTCCATGTTCGCGTCGTAGAACGAGTCGATGGTCCCGACGTCGCGCCAGTAGTCGCGGTCCCGGTCGGTCGAGCCGGGCACGTCGTTGCGGATGAAGTCGTAGACGCCCGCCTCGCCCTGGGCCACGAACGCCGGGATGATGTCGCCGCCCATGTCGTGCCGCGAGTCCGGGTCGGCGGCGTCCTTGGTGACGGCCTCGACCAGGGCGTCGGCGTCGAACACGTAGTTGCCCATGGAGGCGAGGATCTCGCCTGGAGAGTCGGGCAGGCCGTCCACCTCGGTGGGCTTCTCCAGGAACTGGCGGATCAACGCGCGGTCGCCCGGGTCGACGTCGATGACGCCGAACTGGTCGGCCATGCCGATCGGCTGCCGGATCGCGGCGACCGTCGCCCGCGCCCCCGACTCGATGTGCGCGTCCACCATCTGCGAGAAGTCCATGCGGTACACGTGGTCGGCGCCGACCACGACCACGATGTCGGGGCGCTCGTCGTCGATGATGTTGAGGCACTGGTAGATCGCGTCGGCGCTGCCGAGGTACCAGTGCTTGCCCACGCGCTGCTGAGCGGGCACGGGCGCCACGAAGTTGCCCAGCAGGGGCGACATGCGCCACGTCTTGGAGATGTGGCGGTCCAGGGAGTGCGACTTGTACTGCGTCAGCACGACGACGTGCAGGTAACGCGAGTTGACGATGTTGGACAGGGCGAAGTCGACCAGGCGGTAGATGCCGCCGAAGGGGACCGCGGGCTTGGCGCGCGCGGCGGTCAGCGGCATCAGCCGCTTTCCCTCGCCGCCGGCGAGGACTATCGCGAGGACGCGAGGGGCGGAGGCCATACGGTGAGATTAGGGCCTTTCAGCCCGATACGTCAGGTGGCGCGCGGAGAGTTCGCGCGCGCTAGGTTGGCCCCGTGTCCGACGCCTTCGCCGCCCCCGCACCCCACAGCCCGGTCCCCGGTCCCGACACGGGTCAAGGCCCGGTGCCGGGCTCCGCTCCGCGACCAGCGGACACGCTCCGCGTGGACCTGCTGACCCGCGAGTTCCCGCCGCACGTCTACGGCGGCGGGGGCGTGCACGTCACCGAGCTCGCCGCGGTGCTGCGCCCGCACGCCGACGTCCGGGTGCGCTGCTTCGACGGCCCGCGCGACGCCGCGACCGAGGCGTCCGGCGTCACGGGGTACGACACGCCGGCGGCCCTGTCCGGCGCGAACGCCGCGCTGGCCACCCTCGGCACCGACCTCCTCATGGCCAACGACGTCGCCGGCGCCGACCTGCTCCACTCCCACACCTGGTACGCCAACATGGCCGGCCACCTGGGCGGGTTGCTACACGGCGTGCCGCACGTGGTCACCGCGCACTCCCTGGAGCCGCTGCGGCCCTGGAAGGCCGAGCAGCTCGGCGGCGGCTACGCGCTCTCGTCGTGGGCCGAGCGCACCGCGTACCTGGGCGCCTCGGGCGTCATCGCGGTCTCGGCGGGCATGCGGGCCGACATCCTGCGCGTCTACCCGGAGCTCGACCCCGAGCGCGTGCACGTGGTGCACAACGGCATCGACCTGGCGGGCTGGCGGCGTCCCGGAGCCGACGACGCGGCGGCGCAGGCCGCCGCCGAGGCGACCGTGCGCAGGTACGGGATCGACCCGGACCGGCCGGCCGTGGTGTTCGTCGGCCGGATCACCCGGCAGAAGGGCCTGCCCTACCTGCTGCGGGCCGCCGCGCAGCTCCCGCCGGAGGTGCAGCTCGTGCTGTGCGCGGGCGCGCCGGACACGCCCGAGATCATGGCGGAGGTCCGGGCCCTGACCGAGGGCCTGCGGGAGACCCGCACCGGCGTCGTCTGGATCGAGGAGATGCTGCCGCGGCCGGACCTGATCGCGGTCCTCGCGGCGTGCACGGTCTTCGTGTGCCCGAGCGTCTACGAGCCGCTCGGCATCGTGAACCTCGAGGCCATGGCCGTGGGCCTGCCCGTGGTCGGCACGGCCACGGGCGGCATCCCCGAGGTGGTCGACGACGGCACCACGGGCCTGCTCGTGCCGATCGAGCAGGCCGACGACGGCACAGGCACGCCGCTGGACCCCGACCGCTTCGTCGCCGACCTCGCGGCGGCGCTCACCCGCGTGGCGACCGACCCGCAGGGTGCGGCAACCATGGGAGCCGCGGGCCGCCGTCGGGCCGAGGAGCACTTCACGTGGACGGCGATCGCCGACCGCACCATGGACGTCTACCGCCAGGTGCTCGCGCGGCCCTGACCTCAGACCCGGCCGTAGGTCGCCGCGCTCATGGCGTGGCGGGCCGTGCGGTCCACCTCGCGCAGCGCCGTGGAGCGCTGGTCGACCTGCCAGGTGTTCACCGCGCCGCCGTCGTCCACGGCGCCCAGCGCCACGATGGCGCGCAGGCGCGTGGCCAGGTCCAGCACGCGGGCGCGGCGGCCGTCCAGGTGCGGCACCGGCCACGACGACGTGCTGGCCGAGCGGATCCGCTCGATCGCGTCGGCGGCGTCGTCGCGCCAGCGGGCGACGTCGAGCTGGTCGAGGGCGTCCGTCGCGGTCATCAGGCTGGTGCGCAGCTCGCGCTCGGCGTCGGCCACCGAGCCGATGGTGCCGTGCACGAGCGTCGTCCACGCGGGGATCGCCAGCACGTGCCACGTCACCAGGTGCCCCGGCTCGAGGTGGCTGCCGAACGCCTGCACCCGCGGCACGGCGGCCCAGCTCCCGGCGGGCGTCGTGACCACCACGCACTCGCCGGCCTCCGTGGCCTCGTGGTTGGCGGCGGCCGGCACGCCCGCCGCGTCGCCCGGCGCCGGCAGCAGCGCGCAGACCTCGCGTGGCCCCTGGGTCCAGGCGGTGAAGAGCGTGCCCAGGTCGGTCCCGTCGGCGAAGCCGGCCAGCCCTTCCACCGTGTGCGGCTCGTCGTCGCCCACCACTGACTTCACGGCGTCAGAGGTGTCGCCGACGCCCTGCAGCCAGAGGGCGAGCAGCACGCTCCGGGGGAGGTCCTGTTCGGTGTTCACCGCAGCACTGTAAATGACAGCCGACCAGGTAGGGTCGGTGGTCATGAGCACGGTTCTCCACCTAGCGGGCGTCACCGTCCGTCGCGGCACCTCGACCATCCTCGACTCCGTGGACTGGCAGGTGAACGAGGGGGAGCGGTGGATCGTTCTCGGCCCCAACGGCGCGGGCAAGACGACGCTGCTGCAGATCGTCGCCGCCCGCCTGCACCCGACGTCTGGCACGGCCACCATCCTCGACTCGACGCTGGGCAAGGTCGACGTGTTCGAGCTGCGCCCGCGCGTGGGCCTGTCGAGCGCCGCGCTCGCCGAGCGCCTGCCGACGGCGGAGGCCGTGCGGGACGTCGTGCTGACCGCCGCCTACGGTGTGACCGGCCGCTGGCGCGAGAGCTACGACGAGCTCGACGAGCAGCGGGCCAAGGACCTGCTGGCGGCGTTCGACGTCGACCACCTCGCCGACCGCACGTACGGCACGCTCTCGGAGGGCGAGCGCAAGCGTGTGCAGATCGCGCGTGCGCTCATGACCGACCCGGAGCTGCTGCTGCTCGACGAGCCGGGCGCCGGCCTCGACCTGGGCGGCCGCGAGGAGCTGGTGGGCGCGCTGTCGGAGCTCGCGAGCGATCCGGCCTCGCCCGTGCTGATCCACGTGACGCACCACGTCGAGGAGATCCCGCCGGGCTTCACGCACCTGCTGCTCATGAAGAAGGCCGGTATCCAGGCCGCCGGGCCGATCGAGGAGGTCCTCACGGCGGACAACCTCTCGGCCGCGTTCGGGCTGCCGCTGATCGTCGCGCACGGCGGCGGGCGCTGGCTCGCCCGCGCCGCCCGCTGACCCCGGAACCCGCCGCACGCCGACCCGACGTGCCGCCCGCCGAACCGAACCGTTCGACACACCGATTTTGCTACCGCTGTGTCAGTGGTCCTTGGTAAAGTCCGCGCAAAGGTCCGAGGTGGCGACAGATCACCGAGGCCCCGCCGTCGGAGCGGTTCCGGCGGCGACCGGCCGCCAGCCGGAGTGGACGCTCGGAGGGAGCACCCATGGCGTGGTTGTGGTGGGTAGGCGCGGCACTGGTCTTCGCGCTGATCGAGCTCTTGTCGTTGGACTTCGTCTTCATCATGTTCGCGGGTGGCGCGCTGGCCGCAGCCGTCGCGAACGGGGCAGGCCTCGAGCTGTGGGTCCAGGCCGTCGTGTTCGTGGTGGCCTCGGTGGTGCTGCTCGTGACGCTGCGCCCCACGCTGATCCGGCACCTGCGCAACAACACGCCCAAGGCGCCCACCAACGCGGAGGCGAACGTGGGGCGTACGGCGTCGGTGGTCCAGGAGGTCAGCACCTCGTCCGGACTGATCAAGCTCAGCGGTGAGGTGTGGAGCGCCCGGGCCGTGCCCGGTTCGCCTCTCCTGCCTGCCGGCACTAGCGTTCGTGTCGTCCAGATCGACGGCGCGACCGCCGTCGTCGAGCCGGAGGCGTAGCCGCCTGGCGCCTGGGCGCTGCCTTTGAAGTTCTCAGCGTGAAGAAGTCCCAGACAGTCCAGTCAGAAGCATGAATCGTCCGTGCGGGCCTAGGTGCCCGCGTAAGGAGACGTCGTGGAGTCATTCGGGCAAGTCCTGCTCTACCTGATCATTGCCCTGGTCGTGATCGTCGGCATCGTCGCGGTGATCCGCGCCGTGCGGATCGTTCCTCAGTCGGTGGCGCTCGTGGTCGAGCGCCTGGGTCGGTACTCGAAGACGCTCGACCCGGGCCTGCACGTGCTGGTGCCGTTCGTCGACCGAGTCCGTGCCGGTGTGGACCTGCGTGAGCAGGTCGTCTCGTTCCCTCCTCAGCCCGTGATCACCAGCGACAACCTGGTGGTCGAGATCGACACCGTCATCTACTTCCAGGTGACGGACGCCAAGTCCGCTGTCTACGAGATCGCCAACTACATCACGGCGATCGAGCAGCTCACCGTCACCACGCTGCGTAACGTCATCGGTGCCATGGACCTGGAGCAGACGCTCACCAGCCGCGACCAGATCAACGGGCAGCTTCGTGGCGTGCTCGACGAGGCGACCGGGCGCTGGGGCATCCGCGTGAACCGGGTCGAGCTCAAGTCGATCGACCCGCCGCCGTCGGTCCAGGGCTCCATGGAGCAGCAGATGCGCGCCGAGCGTGACCGCCGCGCCGCCATCCTCACCGCGGAGGGTGTCAAGCAGTCGGCGATCCTCACCGCCGAGGGTCAGAAGCAGTCGGAGATCCTCAAGGCCGAGGGTGACGCGCAGGCGCAGATCCTGCGCGCCGAGGGTGAGTCGCGCGCGATCATGCAGGTCTTCGAGGCCATCCACCGCGGCAACGCGGACCCGAAGCTGCTGGCCTACCAGTACCTCCAGACGCTGCCGCAGATCGCGAACGGCACCTCCAACACCACCTGGGTCATCCCCACCGAGTTCACGGCGGCCCTCGGCAACATCGCCAAGGGCTTCGGCGGGCCCGGCACGCCGGGCACCCCCACGCCGCCCGACGACGGCCCGCAGGGCCCGTCCGGCCCGCGTGAGCCCGGCGACTCGGTGCTCGACGAGCCCCTGCTGCCGGACCCGGCCGAGGCCCTCGCCGAGGCGCAGCGCCAGGCCGAGGCCGCGGTGGCCGACGCGACGAGCGCCGGGACGCGCTCGGGCGAGCCGTTCGACCCTGGCAGCACGCGCGGTCAGCGCCCCGAGGGCTCGCAGGGCTCGACGCCGCCCCCGCCGGTACCCCCGGCGCCCCCGGCCCCGCCGGCCAGCTGAGCGTAGGCGGTCCACCGGCGTAGAGCCGGCGGGACAATAGGCGGCCTGCTGGCGTAGAGCCGGCGGGCCAACTGGCGGGATAGAACTGGCGCCGGAGTGCTGACAAGCACTCCGGCGCCAGTCTTTTGTTGTGCCGGGCGGCGCCCGCCCTTTGTGCCGGACGGTCCCCGCCGCACGGCGGGTTCGCTCTCCGTCTGGCGCCGGGATTCGCTCTCCGGAGAAAAGTTTCGGAGTGAGCGCTCACTCATTTACTGTCGGCGGCATGGACAACGCACGGCCCCGCGCCTCCCGCATGGCCCCGGAGGACCGCAAGGCTGCCATCGTCGACGCGGTGCTCCCGCTCGTGGCGGAGCGCGGGCACGACGTCACCTCCCGCGAGCTGGCGCAGGCCGCCGGCGTCGCGGAGGGCACGCTGTTCCGGGCCTTCGGCGACAAGACGGCGCTCGTGGGTGCCGTCGCCGTCGAGGGACTGGCCCGGGCGGGCCGGCCGGAGGAGACGCTCGCCGAACTCACCGGCATCGATCCGGGGCTGCCGCTCGAACGGCGGCTGGAGCTCGTGATCGAGCTGGGCCGGCACCGGGTGGCCGAGGTCATGCGGTGGATGTCCGTGCTGCGACGCATGGCGCCGGTGCCCGGGGCGCCGGAGGGTCCGGTCGTGACTCCGGGGGTGCCGGGTTCCAAGGACGGGCCCCCGTACGTACCGGGCGCGGTGCCCGGTCGGCCCGTCGTCCCGGGCGTGCCGGGTTCGAGCGACGGACCCCCGGTCCTGCCGCAGCCGGTGCCCGGTCAGCCCGTCGTGCCCGGGCCGCCGCCCGGCGCCGGAACGGCCGCCGACCAGCACGAGCGCATGCGCACCTACCGCAAGGTGTTCCTGGACCAGCGCACCCGCCAGCGTGCGGCTACGGTCGAGGGGATCACCGCCGTCCTCGCTCCGGATGCGCACCGGCTGCGGGTCCCGGTCGAGGTGGCGATCTCGCTGGTGGAGTCCGCCATCGCGGGCGCGCACCTGCGGATCGACCACCTGCAGCCCACGGTGCCGGCCGACGTCCTGGCCGACGCCCTCGTGAACGGGATCGCCGGACCCGGAAAAATGCCTGGCCCTCGTGCAGCGGACGGTGCAGCCTCCACTGCGGGACCCGGCACCTCGGCCCGTGGCGCTCCGGCCACCGGCTCGTCAGCTCTCGGTTCTCCAACCCCCAGCCCCGAAGGGAACTCTTGATGCTAGTCACGCTCGCCCGGAAGTACCTGGGCCCGTACCGCTGGGCGGTGGTCGCGGTGCTGGTCCTGCAGCTGGTGCAGACGCTCGCCGCCCTGTATCTGCCCAGCCTGAACGCGGACATCATCGACGAAGGCGTGGTGCTCGGCGACATCGGCTACATCTGGAGCACCGGCGGGTGGATGCTGCTGGTCTCGCTGGGCCAGGTCGTCGCCTCCGTCGTCGCGGTGTACTTCGGTGCGCAGGTCGCCACGGCCTTCGGCCGGGACCTGCGGCGCGACCTGTTCCACACCGTGCAGACCTACTCCGCGCGCGAGATGGCCCGGTTCGGCGCGCCGACCCTGATCACGCGCAGCACCAACGACGTGCAGCAGGTCCAGATGACCGTGCTCATGACGTTCACGATCATGGTGATGGCGCCGATCATGCTGGTGGGCGGCGTGATCCTGGCGCTGGCCGAGGACGTCACGCTGTCGGGGCTGCTGCTCATCATCGTGCCGGTGCTGGCCGGCACGGCGGGCGTCATCGTGTGGCGCATGGTGCCGCACTTCCGGCGCATGCAGAAGCGCATCGACGCCATCAACGGCGTGCTGCGCGAGCAGATCACCGGTCTGCGGGTGGTCCGGGCGTTCGTGCGCGAGCGGCGGGAGAAGGAGCGCTTCGGCCAGGTGAACGAGGAGCTGTTCGACACCTCGCTGCGCGCCGGCCGCCTCATGGCCCTCACGTTCCCCGTGGTCATGCTCATCATGAACATGGCGTCCGTGCTCGTGCTGTGGTTCGGCGCGCGCGAGATCGAGACGGGGGGCATGCAGATCGGCTCCCTGACGGCGTTCCTGAGCTACATCATGTACATCCTCATGGCCGTGATGATGTCCACGATGATCTTCATGATGATCCCGCGCGCCTCCGTCGCGGCGGAGCGGATCGGGGAGGTCCTGGAGACCGAGTCGTCGGTCGTGGACCCGGAGTCGCCGGTCGCTCTGCTGGGAGTCTCGCCGGGCGCCACCGCCGCCGTCGGCCCCGCGGACGGCGACGGCGCGACCGCCGGCGCGGTCTCGCCCGGCGCGGTCTCGGCCGACGGCGACGGTGCGGGCCCCCGCGGCCGGGTCGCCTTCGAGAATGTCGAGTTCCGCTACCCGGGCGCCGAGGAGCCCGTGCTGCACGACCTGACGTTCACGGCCGAGCCGGGCCAGATCACCGCGATCATCGGCTCGACGGGCTCGGGCAAGACGACGCTGCTCAACCTGGTGCCGCGCCTGTTCGACGCGACGGCGGGCACGGTTCGCGTGGACGGCGTCGACGTGCGCGACCTCGCGCAGCGCGACCTCGGCTCCCTGATGGGGCTGGTGCCGCAGAAGGCGTTCCTGTTCACGGGGACCGTCGCGGACAACCTCCGGTACGGCAAGCCGGACGCCACGGAGGAGGAGATGTGGGCGGCGCTCGAGGTGGCGCAGGCCCGCGACTTCGTCGAGGCGCTGGGCAACGACGAGAACGGGGGCGGCCTGGAGGCCGTCGTGGCGCAGGGCGGTGCGACGTTCTCCGGCGGGCAGCGGCAGCGGCTCGCCATCGCGCGGGCCGTGATCCGCGACCCGCGGATCTACCTGTTCGACGACAGCTTCTCCGCCCTCGACTACGCGACCGACGCGCGGCTGCGGGCGGCGCTGCGGCCGCGGACCGCGTCCGCCACGACGATCATCGTCGCGCAGCGGGTGGCCACCATCCGCGACGCCGAGCAGATCCTGGTGCTCGACCACGGCCGCATCGTGGGCCGCGGCACGCACGCGGAGCTGCTGGCCGACAACCCGACGTACCAGGAGATCGTGACGTCCCAGATGAGCCTTGAGGAGGCGGCGTGAGCACGGACGAGAAGCCCCAGGGCGAGAACCAGGGCGGGGCGACGACGGCCGCGCCGTCGGCACAGGGACGTGGGCCGGGCGGAGCGCCCGGCCGAGGGCCGGGTGGCCCAGGCCGCGGACCGGGTGGCGGCGGGCCGATGGGAATGGGCATGGGCATGCCCGTGCAGAAGCCGATGGACTTCATGGGCTCGATGCGCCGGTTCGCGAGCGCGCTCAAGCCGGAGCGCCTGAACATCGTGGTGCTCATGCTGTTCGGCATCGGCTCGGTGGCGCTCACCGTGCTGGGCCCCAAGCTGCTGGGCAACGCGACGAACGTGATCTTCGCGGGCGTGGTGGGCGCAGGGCTGCCCGCGGACCAGACCGTCGAGGAGGCGGAGGCCGGCCTGCGCGCTGCGGGCCAGGACCAGATCGCCGACCTGCTGTCCGGCGTCCCTGGCCTCGTGCCCGGCGCGGGCATCGACTTCACGCTGCTGATGCAGACCCTCGGCTGGGTCGTGGCGGCGTACCTCGGGGCGTTCCTGTTCGGCTGGCTGCAGGCCCGCATCACCACCGGCGTCGTGCAGCGGACCATGCGGGACCTGCGCGACCAGGTGGAGGCGAAGCTGCACCGCATCCCGCTGTCGTACGTGGACAAGCAGCAGCGCGGCGAGATCCTGTCGCGCGTCACCAACGACATCGACAACGTGGCCCAGACCACCACGCAGACCCTCGCGCAGCTCGTGACCGCGGTGCTGACGGTGATCGGCGTGCTGTTCATGATGTTCTGGATCTCGCCGATCCTGGCGCTCGTGGCGCTGGTGACGGTGCCGCTGTCGGTGATCCTGACGGCGCAGATCGCCAAGCGCAGCCAGCCGCAGTTCGTGGAGCAGTGGGCGGCCACGGGGCGCCTGAACGCGCACATCGAGGAGTCGTTCACTGGCCACGCGCTGGTGAAGGTCTACGGGCACCAGGAGGCGACGGCGGAGGCGTTCGCCAAGGAGAACGGCGCGCTGTACGACTCCAGCTTCAAGGCGCAGTTCATCTCCGGCACCATCCAGCCGGCGATGGGCTTCCTCGCGAACCTGAACTACGTGGTGGTCGCGGTGATCGGTGGCCTGCGGGTCGCGTCGGGCACGCTGTCGCTGGGCGACGTGCAGGCGTTCATCCAGTACTCGCGCCAGTTCACGCAGCCGCTCACGCAGGTGGCCTCGATGATGAACCTGCTGCAGTCGGGCGTCGCCTCGGCCGAGCGGGTCTTCGACCTGCTGGATGCGCCCGAGCAGTCGGCGGACCCCGCCGAGTCGCAGAAGGTCGAGCCGGTGCGCGGCCGGGTCGCGTTCGAGGACGTCACGTTCTCGTACACGCCCGACCAGCCGCTCATCACCGGGCTGAACCTGGTCGCCGAGCCCGGGCAGACGATCGCCATCGTGGGCCCGACGGGCGCCGGCAAGACGACGCTGGTCAACCTCCTCATGCGGTTCTACGAGGTCGACGGCGGCCGCATCACGCTGGACGGCGTCGACACGCGCGACATGTCGCGCGACGACCTGCGCTCCTCGGTCGGGATGGTGCTGCAGGACACCTGGCTGTTCAAGAGCACCATCGAGGAGAACCTGCGGTACGGCGTGCCGGACGGCGAGACGGTGGACGAGGAGAAGTTCCTCGCCGCGACCCGGGCCACCCACGTCGACCCGTTCGTGCGGACCCTGCCCGACGGCTACGACACCGTGGTGGACGAGGAGGGCTCGTCGGTGTCGGCCGGTGAGAAGCAACTCCTCACGCTGGCGCGCGCCTTCCTCGCCGACCCGGCGATCCTGGTGCTCGACGAGGCGACGTCGTCCGTGGACACCCGCACCGAGGTGCTGGTGCAGGAGGCGATGAACCGGTTGCGCAAGGACCGGACGTCGTTCGTCATCGCGCACCGCCTGTCCACCATCCGCGACGCCGACGTGATCCTCGTGATGGAGCACGGCGACATCGTGGAGCAGGGCTCCCACGAGGAGCTGCTCGCGGCGAACGGCGCGTACGCGCGCCTGTACGCGAGCCAGTTCGCGGCGCCGGTCGTGGAGGAGCCGGTGGCGTGACCGTCGCCGTCGTGCCGGGAAGGCGCCCCGGTCCGACGGCGACGGTGCGCCGGGAAGGCGCCACGGCGCGGCGCGGCGCCGCGCGGCGACGGTGTGCGGTGAGAACCGCCCCGCGGGGGTGTGTTGCTCTGCGTAGAAGGTGTCTACGCGGAGCAACACACCCCCGCGGGGCTCTTGTCTCCGGACGTCCTGTCTCCGGACGCCAGACCCAGGTGGCCCAGACCCCGGCGGCCCAGACCCCGGCGGCCCAGACCCCGGCGGCCCAGACCCCGGCGGCCCAGATCCCGGTGGTTCAGGGTCCGGCGTCCGGACCGTCCCGCTACCGCGCGTCGGCCGCCGCGTGCGGGTCGGTCGCGTTGAGGGTCGCCACGACCTGGTCGTAGTCGCCCCTGACCTCGCCGTAGCGCAGGAACTTGACGCGCTCGACCTGGATCTCGTGCGCGTCCGGCTGCGACTCCAGGAGGCCCATCGCCTCGTCGGCGAACTCGTCGAGCGGCATGGCGTGCGGGTTGGTCTCCTGGCCCGGCATGAGCTCGGTCTGCACCGACGGCGGCACCAGCTCGATCACCGACACGCTCGTGCCGGTGAACTGCAGGCGCAGCGTCTCCGACAGCATGTGGATCGCCGCCTTGCTCGCGTTGTACGACGGCGTGATGCCCAGCGGCGTGAAGGCGAGCCCCGACGACACGGTGACGATCGTCGCGTCCGGCCGGCTCTGCAGGTGCTCGGTGAACGCCGCGACCAGCCGGATCGGGCCCAGCACGTTGGTCGTGATGGTCGCCTCGGCGTCCTGGAGGAAGGCCGGGCTGCGCCAGTCCTCGGCCCGCATGATGCCCGCCATCGCGACCAGCACGTTCACCGCGGGGAACCGTTCGATCACGTCGGCGGCCGCCGTGGTGATCGAGTCGGGGTCGCTGGTGTCGACCACCACGGTGCCGAAACCGTGCTCGGCGGCGAGGGCGTCCAGCGCGGCGGCACTGCGGCCGCCGACGATCACGGTGTTGCCCTTGGTCTGGAGCCGGACGGCGAGCGCGAGGCCGAGGCCGCGCGTCCCGCCGGGGATGAAGATGGTGTTACCGGTGATGTTCATGTCACCACCGTGCGCCCGGCGCACCGACGGCGGGAGAGACCCGGCGAACCAGGGACCCGCGGTCCCTGGTTGGCCCGGGCGGCGCGGCGCACGATAGGAGCATGAACCGTGCAGCCCTCGCCGACTTCCTCCGCCGACGCCGGGAGGCCCTGCGTCCGTCCGACGTCGGACTGGTGCCTGGGCCGCGCCGTCGGGCAGCGGGCCTGCGCCGCGAGGAGGTCGCCGCGCTCACCGGGATGTCCGTCGACTACTACGCGCGGCTGGAGCAGCAGCGTGGGCCGCAGCCGTCCGAGCAGATGCTCGCCGCGCTCGCCCGGGCGCTCCGCCTGACCGTCGAGGAGCGGGACTACCTGTTCCGGCTCGCCGGGCACGGCGTGCCGCGGCGCGCGCCGCTCGACTCCCACGTGGCGCCGGCCCTGCTGCGCGTGCTCGACCGGCTCGAGGACGCCCCGGCCCTGATCCTCTCGGGCCTGGGCGAGGTGCTGGTGCAGAACCGCCTTGCCGGGGCGATCTTCGGTGAGCCGCCGGCTACCGGCCTGGCCCGCAGCACCGTCTACCGGTGGTTCACGGACCCCGACTCCCGGAAGGTGTACCCGCCGGAGGACCACGAGCGGCAGGGCAGGAGCCAGGTCGCCTCCCTCCGGGCCGCGTACGCCGCCGCCGGCCCGGGCTCCTTCGCCGACGAGATGCTGCGCGCCCTCCTGCGGGAGAGCGAGGAGTTCGCCCGGGTCTGGGAGCTGCACGAGGTGTCGCGCCGGTTCGAGGACCACAAGACGCTGGTGCACCCGGAGCTCGGCCGGATCGAGGTGGACTGCCAGGCGCTGTTCACCGAGGACCAGTCGCAGGCGCTCCTGGTGCTGACCCCGGCGCCGGGCAGCGAGGCGGAGGAGAAGATCCGCCTGCTGGCCGTCCTGGGCCACGAGACGTTCGCCTAGTTCGGCGGCGGTGGGTGTCTTGGGCGGGGGTGCGGGCGCAAGGTGCGAGGATCGTCCGGTGCACGACGACGACCGCTGCCCCTGCCTCTCCGGTGACACCTACGGCGCCTGCTGCGGGCGCTATCACTCCGGCGCCGCAACGGCTCCGACCGCCGAGGCGCTGATGCGCTCGCGCTACTCCGCGTTCGCGGTCGGCGACGACGCCTACCTCCTGGCGACCTGGGCACCGGGCACCCGGCCCGACAGCGCGGGGATCGGCGACGAGCAGTGGCGCCGCCTGGACATCCACCGCACGGAGCGGGGCGGGCCGTTCGACACCACCGGCGTCGTCGAGTTCACCGCGTACTACCGCTACCCGGCCACGGGCGCCCGGGGGAGCCTGCGCGAGACCAGCCGGTTCGTGCGCGAGGGCGGGCGCTGGTACTACGTCGACGGCGAGCGGGAGGCCCGCCGAGACTGACCCGCACCGCGCCCCGGCGCGACCGCTCAGATCCAGCCCTCCTCCCAGGCGCGGTGGGCGGCCGCGTGGCGGGTGGCGACGTCGAGCTTCGCCATCGCCGACGACAGGTAGTTGCGCACCGTCCCCGGCGCGAGGTGCACGGTGGCCGCGATGTCCGCGACGGGCGCCCCGGTGCGCGCCGCACGCAGCACCTCCAGCTCGCGGTCCGTGAGCGGGCACTCGTTCTCGGTGAGCGCGGACGCGGCGATCTCCGGGTCGACGTACCGGTGCCCCGCCGCGACGTCGCGCACGATCTGCGCGAGCCGCGCCGCCGGCGTCGACTTGGGTACGAACCCGCTCACCCCCGCGGCGAGGGCCCGGCGCAGGACGGCGGGGCGCGCGTGCCGCGTGACGATGATGACCCGCGGCGGCGTGCCGTCGGTCCGGGCCAGGATCTGCCCGGCCGCGTGCAGCCCGTCGGCGGGCGGCATCTCCAGGTCGAGCACGGCGACGTCGGGCCGGTGCTGCTCGGCGAGCCGCACGGCGTGGGTGGTGGTGGCGGCCTCTGCCACGACCTGCAGGTCGTCCTCGAGGTCGAGGAGGGCGCTGAGCGCCCCGCGCAGCAGCTCCTCGTCGTCGGCCAGCAGGAGGCGGATCATCCGGTCACCGTCGCGGTGACCACGAACCGGCCGTCCTCGGCGGCCCAGGACAGGCGCCCGCCGACGGCGTCCAGCCGCTCCGCCAGGGAGACGAGCCCCGTGCCGTCGCCGGTCGCCGCGGTTCTTTCGCCTGGCTCGTCCGGCCCGTCCAGTCCGGCTGACCCGACGGCCTCGCCCGGCCCGGCCGACCGGCCGAGCGCGCCCGTTCTGCCGCCTGGTCGGTTCGGCCCGTCCGACCCTCCGGCCCGCACCGGCCCCGCCCCGTCGTTGTCGATCACGAGGCGCGCCCCGCCGTCGTCGGCCACCAGGACTATCGCGGCGCGCGTGGCGCGGCTGTGCCGCAGCACGTTGGTGGTGGCCTCGCGCACGACGAGGCCGAGCAGGCTGCGCGGGCCCTGGGGGAGGGATGCGGCGAGGTCGGCGTCGACGTCGGCGTGGACGGCGACGCCCGCGGCCGCGAGCACCCTGGACGCGTTGGCGATCTCGGCGGTGAGGGTGGTCCGCCGGTAGCCGTGCACCAGCGCGCGGGTCTCCCGCAGGGCGTCCCCGGCGAGCTGCTGCACCTCGCGCATCTGCGCGGCCGCCCGCGCCGGATCGGCCTGCGCCAGCCGCGCCGCGAGCTCGCTCTTCAGAGCGATCACCTGAAGGTGGTGGCCCTGGATGTCGTGCAGGTCGGCGGCGAACCGGAGGCGCTCGTCCGCCACGGCGAGCTGTCCGGCGAGGCGCCGGGCGTGGTCGAGCCGGGCCGCGACCTGCCAGCCGTGGAGCATGCCGAGCATCGCCGGGCCGAACGCCACGACCATCAGCGCGGGCATCCACGTCGCGTGCGCGACGTTGGGCTCGCCCATGGCCAGGGCCGTGACCAGGCCGACCGCCGGCAGGACGACCAGCGCTGCGCCCAGCACCAGCCATGCCGCGCGGACGCGCAGGAACAGGACGAGCACGGAGATCGTGGCGGCGGGCGCGAGCGACCAGAGCCCGAAGTTGCCCAGGGCGAGCGGCACGGCGGCGGCGACGGCGCCCGCGCAGCAGGCGGTCGCGAACCAGGCGGCCGACGGCCGCTCGTCCGCGATCCGCCGCTCCAGCAGGACGCCGCAGGCCACGATCGTCGTCGCCGTCGCGAGGCCCGTGACCGCGCGCGGGCCGGCGGGGACGTCGGGGTCGAGCACCCAGTCGCCGACGGCGAAGCCCAGCACGCACGCCACGGTCCCCGCGAGGGCCCACCAGGTGTTGCGGCGGAAGCTCACGAGGCCGCTGCCGCCGTCGTCCGCGACGGCCCGTGCGGTGCTCATGACGCCATCCTGCCAGCGGCCGGGCACGACGGGGGCGACCCGCCGGACCTTGATGACATCTGTCATGCCAGGTCGTGACAGGTGCCCGCCCCGAGGTGCGGTCCGGCACTACAGGCCGCCGTCGCCGCCGGACAGCGTGGAGACCAGCGCGGCGAGGAGCGCCGCCCGGAGCGAGGAGACGGAACGATGACGAGGACGACGGGTCGGATCGCGGCGGCGCACGCGGCACGCGGTGCGGGACACTCGACGGGAGACCGGACGGCGGTGGGCGCGGTACGCGTGGCGGGAGACACGGCGGCGCGCTCGGGCCACGCGGTGGCTCACACCGCGGGCGACGGTACGGCGGGCGGCGCGGGGCACGGTGTGGGCCACACGGCGGCACGCGCCGCAGGCGACGGAACGGCCGACAGCGCGAACCGCGCGGCGGCGCACACCAACCCGCCCGCGACGCCGAGGCGCAAGGTCGGCAGGTTCCTCCTGCACCTGGCCGAGATGGTCGTGGTCATGATGCTCGGCATGATGCTGCTGGCGCCGGTCTGGGACTGGGCGGGCGCGGCCCTCGGGATCCAGGCCGTGCTGGCCCGCCCCGACGTCGGCGCGGCGGTGATGGTGCTCGACATGGTGGTGGCGATGACCGCCTGGATGCGGGTCCGGCGGCACGGCTGGGCCGCGATCTGGGAGATGAACGCGGCGATGGCGGCGCCGTTCGCCGTGCTGGTGGTGCTGTTCTGGGCCGGTGCGGTCACCGCGGGCGGCCTGATGCTCTGGGGCCACGTGCTGATGGTGCCGGCCATGGCGGGAGCGATGCTCCTGCGCCGAGGTGAGTACATGAACCACGCCCACGCCCGCCACTGATCCGCGGCGGGCAGCGAAGTCGTGACTTGGCATCGAGATCGGTCCAGGCCTGGACCGATCTCGATGCGAACTGCCGACGTCACGATGCAACCTGCAGGTCCGGCCCGCGTGGCGGCGGGCGCGTCGCCGTCGGGTACCTCTACTTTGGGGCGCTATGGAAGAACCCAGCATCCTCGAGCTGCGGATCCACGGCATCGCGAACACACCCCCGCAGGGCTCGCTCGACCTGCCGCGCGCGGAGGTGACGCAGTCCGACGGCGACGGCCTGGGCAGCTTCTGGGCCCCGACCCCGGCCGCCGAGGCGCGGGACAAGGCGCTCCCGCCGGGCGACGTCCACGCCATCCGGCCCGACGTGCGCCGCGAGGCCTACTCCTGGGGCGCGATGGCGCGGCTCGGCCGCCTCCCGTTCGGCGGCGTGCTCGGCGTCGTGGGGACGGCGGCGGTGCGCCTCCTGTGGGCAGCGATGGTCCCGTTCGGCCTGGCCAACGCCGCGTACTGGGCCCGCCGCATCCCCGACCCCGAGCCCGGGGCGCACGGCACACCGGCGTCGGGCCGCCTGCGCCCGGAGGCAACCGCAGCGCTGACCCGCGTCTTCGCGCTCGGGCTCACGCTCCTGTTCGTGTCGGCCGTCGCGACGGTCGCGCTGTCGATGATCGGCACGCGCTGCATCGGCCTGGCCACGCCGGGCCCCGACTCCGTGGTCCCGGTCTGCGCGCGCATCCCCGCCGCGCTGTACGGCCTGGCGCGGATGGACGTCGGCGACCGGCTGGCGCTGCTGTCCCTGGCCCCGGTGCTGCTGATCGTGGTGCTGGTGGTGATAGCGCGCAGCGGCCAGGTCCGGTTCGAGTCGAAGTTCTCGGTGATGCGTGCGGGCCGCACGGTGGCGCCGTCGGGCCCGCCGCTGTACCGGGCCGGGTTCTGGTCGCAGCGCTCGGGCTCGGGCCTGCTGTGGGCGCACCTGGGCGCGTCCCTCGCCCTGACCGGGCAGTTCCTCACCTGGACGCGCTACGCCGACGCCGGCCTGCCGATGCCCTGGCTGCCCCTGACGGCCATGGTCGTGATGCTGGGCGCGTGCGTGTTCGTCGCCCTGCGCACCGACGACGACGGCGTGCAGGCGGTCACCACCCGCTGGAAGGGCCGGGCCGGCCTCGGCGTGTTCGTGGCCGGCCTGCTGGTCTGGCTGCTCGCCTGCTACGCGTGCCTCGCCGGGCCGCAGCCGCAGCAGATGCCCTCGCTGATCGGCCTGGACCTCGTGCCGGCGCTGCTCGGCGTCGGCCTCGGCGGCATCGCCGCGACGGGCCTGGCCTGGCGCACGGCGCGCAGCGCCTGGGCCATCGGCGCCTGGACGGCCGTGCCGGTGATCGCCACCGCGTGCGTGGCGGTGGTGCTGGTGACCGACCCGGACGCGTCCCTGCGGTACCTGCTCGTCGCGGTCGCCGTCCTCGCCGTGCTGAGCCCCGCCGCGGTGGTGCTGGCGGCGATGCTGCTGCGCCGTCGGGCCCACGAGGGCTGGAACGGCGCGGGGCCCGGCGTGTTCCTGCTGGTGTCGGCGGCGTCGGCGGCCGTGTACTCGAGCCTGCTCGTGCTCGGCGTGCAGTGGTTCCTGCGCGACGGCGAACAGCCCGCACCGGAACCCCTCGGGAACGGCCTGGTCGGCGTCGTCCGCAGCGTGCCGGACCCCGACCTGGTGCGCGTGCCGCCCGTCTACACGGAGTTCGGCACGTCGTCCGTCGTGATCGTCCTGGTCTCGCTCGTGCTCATCGTGGTGGCGCTGGCCGGGCCGTACGTCGTGGACACCCTCCGTTCCCGGGCGCTGTGGATCCCGCGCGCGCCGCGCACCCTCGGCCCGCCCTACGGCCCTGCGGTGCCCGCCTGGCGCGCGGTCGCGGACGCCCCCGACCCCGACGGCGGCCCGAACCCCGTGCTGGAGCGCGTGCTGCGCGGCCGGCAGGTCGCCGCGATGTCGCACCGGGTGGAGCTCGCGGGCGGCGCCCTGGCGGCCGCCGCCTACGTCGCGGCCCTCGTGGCCCACATCCCGCTGATCGCCCAGCACGACGACACCGGCTTCGTCCAGGTGCCCCCGTGGCTGTCCGGGCTCGCGGTGCCCGCCCTCGGGGCGCTCGCGGCCACCCTTGTCGTCAGCGCCCTGGCGGGCGGCGGTGCGGCGGGCGGCCTGGCCCGGCCCTGGGGCCTGCTGTGGGACCTCCTGTGCTTCCTGCCGCGCAGCGCGCACCCGTTCGGCCCGCCGAGCTACGCCGAGCGCGTGGTGCCGGAGGTGCGGTCCCGCGTCGACGCCTGGCTCACCGGCGCCGACATCGCCGACGACGCCGAGCGCGAGCGCGTGGCGCCCACCCGGCGCGTGGTGCTGTCCGCGCACTCGATGGGCGGCGTGCTGGCCGCCGCCGTGGTGCTGATCCGCGCGGGCAACCCGGTGTCGGGCGACTCGCCGGACGCCGCCGACGGCCGCCTCGGGCTGCTGACCTACGGCGTGCAGCTCCGCCCGTTCTTCGGCCGGTTCTTCCCGGACCTCCTGGGCCCGACGACGACCGGCACGCCGCCGTGCACCGGCCCGGCCTGGTCGGCGGACCCGTGGGGCGGGCAGGTCAGGAACGGGAGCAGGCCGGACGTGCGGCCGGTGGAGGGTTCCGGACCCGGGGCTGCCCCGGCGGCGCCGTTGACGCCGGAGGGCCCCGAGCCCGGTCCGGGGGAACAGGTCACGCTGATGTCCCTGCTGACCTGCGGTGCGAAGCCCGCGTGGGTGAACCTGTGGCGGCGCACCGACTTCCTGGGCTTCCCGGTGGTGGGCTACGGGGTGAACGAGGTCGACCGCGGGGCCGAGGAGATGGACCGGGCGGCCTATCTCTTCGCCGTGGCGGCCCACTCGGGGTACCAGACGTCGTGGGCGTACCACGAGGCGCTGGACGAGGTCATCGGACGGCTGACGCCGGCTGGGCCGTCGGGTGCCCAGCCGGCGGTCACGCGGCGAGCGGAGCCGGACTGACGACGTCGCGGAGCCGGGCCAGCGCCGTCTCGAGGATCTGCGCCACGCGCTCCTTGGTCACGCCGAGGCGGCGGCCGATCTCGTCGAGGGTGCGCGTGGTGCCGTCCACGAGCCCGAAGCGCAGCTCCAGCACCCGGGCCTCCACGGCGTCGAGGTGCCGCAGGGCCTGCCGGACGCGGCGGCGCAGCATGGTCTGCTCAGGGGTCGGGCCGCCCGAGCCGGTGTGCTCGGCCTGCTCCGCCGCGGCGACCGCGCGGACGATGGAGCGGCGCACCCAGCGGTGGGCGTAGGCGGCGAACGTACCGTGTGCGGGGTCGTACGAGTCGGCGGCGCGGACCAGGCCGACGTTGCCCTCCTGCACGAGGTCCATGAACGGCAGGCGGCCCGAGTACGTGGTCGCGATGGCCGGCACGAGGCGGAGGTGGGCGAGGACGAGACGCTCCTTTGCGTATTGCCCGTCCTTGACCCGTGCTTCGAGCTGGAGGCGGAGGCTGGGGGAGACCGCCGTGGCGTTGAGGGTGCGAGCGGCGTCCGCTCCGGAGACTGCCCGCTCCAGGAGGGACTCGAGCTGCGCGTCGTCCAGCGTGGGCGTGCGCTCGATCATCGCTGCGTAGGACTGGGGCAGGGCCGGATGCGGAACGGGTTCCTTGCCGCGCCGCGCACGGGACGACCGAGGATTTCGGGTAGTTCTCATCGCAACTCTCCTCATGAGTGAGACGAACTTTCCTTGCCCGGAGCATATGGAGTCTTGGCCCTCTTGGGGAAGCGGGGAGGATTTCGCTGTGAGAGATAACGGGACGATAACGGCGTGCCAGACAGCCGCCCGCCGGCAACACGAGTTCCAGACGGCGGCCGCACCGCGTGACACCACGGGCCCGCCCCGGGAGACTCGTGTCCATGGGCCCGCGTGCCTCCCGCTGGGTTTTGCACGTCGACCTCGACCAGTTCCTGGTCGCGGTCGAGGTCCTGCGGCGCCCGGAGCTCGCCGGCAAACCCGTGATCGTGGGCGGGCGCGGCGACCCGACCGAGCGCGCGGTGGTCTCGACGGCCTCGTACGAGGCGCGTGAGTTCGGCGTCGGATCCGGCATGCCGCTGCGGATAGCGGCCCGCAAGGTGCCGGACGCGATCGTGCTGCCAGTCGACCACGAGGCCTACCTCGAGGCCTCCGGGCGTGTGATGGACGCCCTGCGCGAGCTCGGCATGGTGGTGGAGGTGCTCGGCTGGGACGAGGCGTTCCTCGGCTGCGACGCCGACGACCCGGAGGCGGTCGCCCGCCGCGTGCAGGAGGCGGTCCTGGCCGCCACCGAGCTGCACTGCTCCGTCGGCATCGGTGACAACAAGATCCGCGCGAAGATCGCCACCGGGTTCGGCAAGCCCGCCGGCGTCTTCCGCCTCACCGAGCAGAACTGGTTCGACGTGATGGGGCAGCGGCCCACGGCTGACCTGTGGGGCGTCGGAGCGAAGGTGTCCAAGCGCCTCGCCGCGCACGGCATCAACACCGTGGCGCAGCTCGCCGCGGCCGACGGCGACGTGCTGGTCGGCGAGTTCGGGCCGCGCATGGGCGTCTGGTACGGCGACCTGGGCCAGGGGCGCGGCTCCGCCGTCGTCGACGACACGCCGTGGGTGGCGCGCGGGCACAGCCGCGAGACCACCTACCAGCGCAACCTCACCACGCCCGAGCAGGTGGAGGCGGCGCTGCGGGACCTGGTCGCGCAGGTGCACGCCGACACGGAGGCGGAGGACCGGCCGGTCTTCCGGATGGGCCTCAAGGTGCGCTACGCGCCCTTCTTCACCAGGAACAGCTCGAAGAAGCTCCCGGCGCCGACGCGGTCGCTCGACGAGATGACCGCCGCCGTCCTCGCCCTCGCCGCGGGCATGGAGCCCGGCCGCGAGGTGCGCCTGCTCGGCGTGCGCGCCGAGCTGGTGATGCCCGACGGCGGTGACCCTCTCGAGCGCACGCCCGTCCGCGGGCGGATCTGAGGCGGATCTGGGCCGGCCCGTCGGCGAGAATGGGGCGGTGACCAACCTCGACGTCGTCCGGGTGGACGACCCCGCCGACGAGCGCCTCGCCGACTACACCAGCCTCACCGACGTCGTCCTGCGCTCCAGGCACGAGCCGGCCAAGGGGCTGTACATCGCCGAGAGCTCGACGGTGATCCGGCGGGCGCTGGCGGCGGGCCACCGGCCGCGGTCGTTCCTCATGGCGCCCAAGTGGCTGGACTCGATGGCCGACGTGATCACGGGCACCGGCGTGCCCGTCTACGTCGCCGAGGAGCCGGTGCTGAAGGAGATCACGGGCTTCCACCTGCACCGCGGCGCGCTCGCCGCGATGCGCCGGCCCGCGCTGCCGGCCGTGCACGAGCTGCTCGCGGGCGCCCGCGACGGGGCGGGGGCGCGCCGGGTGGCGGTGCTGGAGGACGTCGTCGACCACACGAACGTCGGCGCGGCCTTCCGCAGCGCCGCCGCCCTCGGCGTGGACGCCGTGCTCGTCTCGCCGCGCTGCGCGGACCCGCTGTACCGGCGCTCGGTGCGCGTGTCGATGGGCACGGTGTTCCAGGTCCCGTGGACGCGCATCGAGGCGTGGCCCGATGGCCTGCACGTTCTGCGCGAGGACGGGTTCACCGTCGCGGCGCTGGCCCTGTCCGACGACTCGATCACGCTCGACGACCTCGTCGCGAACCCGCCGGACAAGCTCGCGCTCGTGCTCGGCACGGAGGGCGACGGCCTGAGCCGCGGCGCCGTCGAGGCGGCCGACCTGGTGGTGCGCATCCCCATGGCCGGCGACGTCGACTCCCTCAACGTCGCGGCGGCGTCCGCCGTCGCCTTCTGGGCCACCCGGGTCTGACGACGGCGACGCTGACGGCGTCGGGCCCGGGTGACGTCGTGGGGGCCTAGCGGAGCTGGGACCGGCGGCGGGGCGCGGCGTCGGCGTGCCGTGCCTGCTCCTGCCAGCTCTGCTCCTGTCGGCCCTGCCAGCCCTCGAACTTCTGCTGCGCCTCCATCTCCTGCGCGCTCGGCGCCAGGCCGACGACCAGGAGCATCAGGATGGTGCTCACGGTCACGCCGATGATGAGCGGGCCGAGGAGCGCCGCGACGCTGATGCCTGCGTCGGTCGAGGGGATGAGCTCGTCGGTGGGGTGCGCCCGCATGGCCGCCATGGCGGTGTAGTGCATGCCGGACACGGCGATGCCCATGATCAGCGTGGCGCCGGCGCCCGCGGCGAGGTTGTGCACCTTGGCGGAGAGCCACAGGCCCGCCGTCGCCGCGACGACGGCGATGACCACCGACATGACCACGGTGAGCGCGTCGTAGGTGATCTCGACGCCCACGTGCAGCGCCCGCATGCCGAGGTAGTGCATGGCGGCGATGCCGAGGCCGGTGACGATGCCGCCCGCCAGCAGTGCGAAGGGCCCGACCCCGGCCGCCCGCACGATGAACAGGCCGAGGCCGACGACGACGATGGCGAGCACGCCGCTCGCGATGGTCAGCGGGACGTCGAAGCGCGTCTCGGTGCCGCGGATGTGGAACCCGAGCATCGCGACGAAGTGCATGACCCAGATGCCCGTGCCGCCGATGGAGATCGCGCCGAGCAGGAGCCAACCGGTGCTGGCGAAGCCGCGCGCGACGCGTGCCCGGGCGGTGCAGGTCAGGCCGACGGCGCACCCGGCGCACGAGAGCACGAACGAGAGGATGGGGGTGACCCAGCCGAGCGCGAAGTGGTCAATCATGGGGGCTCTCCAGCGAGTACGTCGGAACACTCGATCGATGACGGGGCTCGATCGATGACAAGTAAAGGGGTTTGCCGGGTGAGATGCACTCTTTGTACCGGGTTAATTGTAGGTGCGAAGGGGTGATCTTTTGACTTCCGGAACGGTCCGTTTCCGCTCCGTTTCCGGTTCCCTGCCGGGCCGCTCCGGCGCCGCTTTCCACCGTTCGGGCGAGGTGGAACAGGCCCGGCAAAGTTAGGTTAGGCTCACCGTCGTGACCACCAAGACCGAGGGGCTCGACGTCAAGCCCTCGCGAATGTTCGATGTCCAGGTCGCGCGCGTGACGCGCCTGTGCCCGTCCTTCGTTCGCTTCACCTTCACGGGTCCGGACCTGGACAAGTTCGCGGACAACGGCCGCGACCAGCGCATCAAGCTGCTCCTCCCGTCGCCCCAGGGTGGCTGGGACGCCCTGCGCCGCGACGACCCCGACTGGTACGCCGCCTGGCGCTCGCTCCCCGACGAGCACCGCAACCCGATGCGCACCTACACGGTCCGCACGGTGCGCCAGGAGATGCGCGAGGTCGACGTGGACGTCGTCATGCACGGCGACTCCGGCCCCGCGTCGCGCTGGGCGCTGACGGCGGCGGCGGGCGACCCGCTGGTCATCATGGGCCCCAACGCGGAGTACGACGGCGTGCACGGCGGTGTCGAGTTCGCCCCGCCGGCGTCCAGCCACGCGCTGCTGCTGGCCGGTGACGAGACCGCCGTCCCGGCCATCGCGGCGATCTGCGAGTCCCTGCCCGGCGACGCGGTGGGCGAGGTCTTCCTCGAGGTGCCGCACCCCGAGGACGGCTGGCCGCTCACGGCGCCCGACGGCGTGCGGGTGCACTGGCTGGCCCGCGACGGGCGCGAGCACGGCGACGTGCTGGTCCCGGCCGTGCAGGCCGCGGCGGACCGGCTGCTCGCGATGGGCGTGCGGCCGTCGTCGGACACCGCGCCCGCCCTCACCGCCGCAGGCGTGGACCTGTCGGCCGAGGCGCACGACGTCGACGTCGACGAGGAGATCCTCTGGGAGGTGCCGGTCGACGAGGCGGGCCGCCCTCTGGCGCAGGACACGGTGCTGTACGCGTGGCTGGCGGGCGAGGCGGGCGTGATCAAGACGCTGCGCCGCTACCTCGTGAACGAGTGCCAGGTGGACCGCAAGTCGGTCGCGTTCATGGGCTACTGGCGCAAGGGCCGCGCGGAGAGCTGACGCGGCTCGGTCGTGTTCTCGCTCATCGGCTGTACGTCGCCGTGAGCGTGGCGCGGCCCAGCAGGTGGAAGTAGACGTTGAACGCCACCTGCGCGTTGGTGTTGTCCGGGCCGAGCCCGAGCTCACCGGGTGCGACGTCGAGGGCGTGCACGGCGAAGATGTACCGGTGCGGGTGGTCGCCGGGCGGCGGGCCCGCGCCCTCGAAGCCGGGGGTGTGTCCGTCGGTGTGCGTGTGGAACGCCCCGGCGGGCAGGCCGGCGCCGTCGGGGGCGCCCGCACCGGTGTCGAGCGACGTCACGGAGGCGGGCAGGTCGACGACCGTCCAGTGGTGGTACCCCATGGGCGTCGGCGCGTCGGGGTCGTAGCAGGTCACCACGAACGACTTGGTCTCCTCGGGGAACCCGCTCCAGGCCAGGGCGGGGGAGATGTTCTGGTCGTGCGCGGCGTGCGCGTCGGGCATGCGCTCGCCGTCGGTCAGGTCGGTGCTCGTGAGCGAGAACGTCGCGGGAGCCGGCAGCAGCGTGTACGGGTCCGGCGGGTAGGGGCGAGTGAAATCCATGCGCCCCACTCTGCCGAATCGCCGGGTCAGGTGCCAGTGCCGACCCGGAGCAGGTGGCGGAACGCGGTGCGCGCCCGCGCGGGGCTCGGCTCGTCGCCGGTGATGAGGTCGGCGTAGGTGAGCGACTCCGAGACCCGCACCAGCAGGTAGGCGAGCTCGCCCGGCGGGATGGTGCCGCCGAACGGCGCGTCGCCCAGCTCGCGCGTCACGAGCCACTCGACGGTGGCGACGAAGCGGCGCTGGATCGGGCTCTCCGCGGTGGTGAGCAGGCGCAGGGAGCGGGCGGGCTCGCGGCGCAGGAACGCGCGGAAGTAGTCGGCGACGATGAGGTCGCGCGTGAACGCGGTCAGCAGGTCCGCCACCCGTTCGGCGCCGGTGAGGTGCTCGGACGCGCGCTCGGCCTGCACCAGCGTCGGCACGGCGAGCGACCACAGCACCTCGGACAGCAGCGCGTCCCGGTTGCCGACCCAGCGGAACACCGACGTCCGGTCGACGCCGAGCTGCGCGGCCAGCGGTGCCATGTCGATGCGGTAGCCCTCGATGAAGGTGCTGCGCGCCAGGTCGAGGACGTGCCGCGCCTCCGGGTGCGTCGCCAGCCGCACGGAGAGACGGCTCGGCGCCGCTTCCAGTCCGACGGTCGCGATGCCCGACGTCGTCATCATGCGGGTCATCCAACCGCTACCCGAGTACCCGGTGCAACAAGATGCAGAATGATGCCGATCATCCGTACCGAAAGGAAACCTCATGACCCGCACAGCGATCGTCACCGGCGCGGCCCGCGGCATCGGCGCCGCCACCGCCCGCCGGCTCGCGCAGGACGGCTACGCCGTCGCCGTCCTGGACCTGTTGGAGGACCAGGCCACGGCCACAGCGGAGGCCATAACGGCCGACGGCGGCCGCGCGCTCGCCGTGGGCGTCGACGTCGCCTCGGAGGAGTCGGTCGGCGCCGCCGTCGACCGTGTGGCCGCCGAGCTGGGCGCGCCCACCGTGCTGGTGAACAACGCGGGCATCCTGCGCGACAACCTGCTGTTCAGGATGTCCGCCGCCGACTGGGACGCCGTGCTGAGCGTGCACCTGCGGGGCGCGTTCCTCATGACCAGGGCCGTGCAGGCGCACATGGTGGAGGCGCGGTTCGGCCGCATCGTGAACCTCTCCTCCACCTCGGCGCTCGGCAACCGCGGTCAGGTCAACTACTCGGCCGCCAAGGCGGGCATGCAGGGCTTCACCAAGACCCTGGCCATCGAGCTCGGCAAGTTCGGCGTCACCGCGAACGCCGTCGCCCCCGGGGTGATCGAGACCGACATGATCGCCGAGACCGCCGAGCGCATCGGCATGACCTTCGCCGACTACCTCGGCACCGCCGCGCAGGACGTCCCGGTGGGCCGCGTGGGCCAGCCCGAGGACATCGCCAACGCCGTGTCGTTCTTCTGCTCCGAGCAGTCGGGCTTCGTGTCCGGCCAGGTGCTGTACGTGGCGGGTGGGCCGAAGGCGTGAGCCGGGTCATCGCCGTTGGCTCGCCCGCGGCGCTCGCGGACGCCGTCGGCCGGACCGCGACCGGCGAGTGGTTCGAGGTGACGCAGGAGCGGATCGACGCGTTCGCCGACGCCACGGAGGACCACCAGTGGATCCACGTGGACGCCGAGCGGGCGGCCGCCGGTCCGTTCGGCGTCAGGATCGCGCACGGGTACCTCACCCTGTCGCTGCTGCCGCGCCTGGCGTCAGCCCTCGTCGAGGTGGGTGGCGCCAGCATGGTGGTGAACTACGGCATGGACCGGGTGCGGTTCCTCGCCCCGGTGCCCGCTGGTTCGCGCGTGCGCGCCGTCACCGAGCTCCTGTCCGCCGAGCCGACGTCGACCGGCGTGCGTCTCGCCTCGAAGGTCACCGTCGAGATCGAGGGTTCGGAGCGGCCGGCCCTGGTGGCGCACACGCTGTCCGTCTACGTGCCGGAGGCGTGATCTCGGTGGCGTGATCCGGGGATGTGGTCCCGGCGACGTGACCCGAGAGGGTGTGATCTCGGCGGCGAGGGTGTCCCGGAGAAAGTGCCTCGCGGGGGTGTGTTGCTGTGCGTGTACGACGTCTACACACGGCAACACACCCCCGCGAGGCGTTGGTTCCCGGACCGTGCCGACGCTGCGAGCAGGAGGTTTGACAGGCACCGTCGTGCGGTGTGTACTGGATTTGATCGAACATATGTTCGCAACGCTCCAACCGGTCTCGCCGGCAGGCACCATCGCTGGAGGGACATGACCGTCGCACCCACTCCCTCGCCGACCAGCACCGAGACCACCGTCGACCCGAGGCACGCACAGGCGCTCGCGGCCCTGCGGTCCGCCGAGGCGCGCACCGGCGTGCGCAAGCGGGCGACGGTCGCGCCGGTGCAGGTCCGGGCGTTGCGGAGCAGGCCGGCGGCGGTGCCCATCGCTGAGTCCGCCCCTGAGTCTGCGGCTGCGTCGCCTGAGTCCGCGGCTGCGGCTGCGGTCGTGCCTGCGGCTGTGGTCGCGACCCGGCCGGCGCCGGAGAGCGGCCCGGACGAGGGCGCGCGTGTGCTGCCCGTCCACCCGCACCTCGCGGCCCTCCTGCCCGACGGCGGCCTGCGCGCCGGCACCGCCGTGGTGGTCAGGGGCTCGACGTCGCTCCTGCTCACCCTGCTCGCCGAGGCGTCCCGCGCCGGGGCCTGGACCGTGCTGGTCGGGTTCCCGGCCGCGGGGCTGGCCGCGGCGGCCGACGCCGGGTGCGACCTGTCGCGCACGCTGGTGGTGCCGTTGAGCGGGTCGGCCGTGGATGCGCCAGCCGTGCTCGCGGCGCTGATCGACGGTATGGACGTGGTGGTGGTCGGGCCGGGGGCTGCGCTGCTGGGGCACGACCGGCGCCGGCTCACGGCACGCGCCCGCGAGCGGGGGACCGTGCTGGTGGCGGCGGGGTCACCGCTCGACGGCGTGGGCGGTACCGGCGGTGGTGGCGCGCGCGGTGCTGGTGGTGGCGCGAGTGCTGGCGCGGGCGGTTGGCCCGGCGCCCAGGTGGTGCTGGAGGCCACCGCCGGGACCTGGGCGGGAGTCGAACGCGGCGCGGGCTGGCTGCGGCGTCGGACCCTGCGGGTGCGGCGCACCGGGCGGGGCAACGCGGCGCGGCCTCTGCACCTGGACGTGGAGGTGCCGGTGTGCCGGGCGACCACCATGGGCGCGGACCTCGCCGGCGGGAAGCCTGGGAGCACGAACCTCGCCGGAGGGCCGAGCCTCGTACGTGAAGACGCGGACCCAGGCGAAGCCTCTGCCCGGCCGCGGCTGGAGCTCGTCGGATGACCGCCCGCACGGGCGGCGCCGTCCCCGCCGCGCTCGCCGCGGCCGACACGACCACGCGCACCGCCTGCCTCTGGGTGCCCGACTGGCCGGTCGTCGCGGCGCTGGTCGTCGCCGGCCTGGGCCCGGAGGTGCCCGCCGCCGTCACGGGCGGTCCAGGCGGGCGGATCGTCGCGGTGTCCGCGCCCGCGCGCAGCGCAGGGGTGCGCCGCGGGATGCGCCGGCGCGAGGCCCAGGGGCGCTGTCCCGACCTGCAGCTCTGGGCCGCCGACGACGCCCGCGACGCCCGCGAGTTCGAGCCCGTCGCCGTGGCAGCCGAGACCGTGGTCTCCGGGCTGGAGATCGCCCGCCCCGGCCTGCTCCTGCTGCCGTCGGGCGGTGCGGCCCGGTACCACGGCTCCGAGCACGACCTCGCGCGCGAGCTGACCGAGCAGGTCGCCGTCCGGACCGGTCACGAGTGCCAGGTCGGGGTCGCCGACGGCTACCTGGCGGCGGTCCTCGCGGCCCGCGACGACGCCGTCGTGCCGCCGGGCCTCTCGCGGGACTATCTCGCGCCGCGGCCGGCGGCCGTGCTCGTGCACGCCCGCCCCGCCGACCGGGCCCTGGCCGAGCTGGTCGACCTGTGGCGCCGCCTCGGCGTGCGGACGCTGGCCGACCTGGCGGCCCTGCCGGACGACGCCGTCGCCGCCCGGTTCGGCGACCTCGGCGTCTGGGCGCAGCGCCTCGCGCGCGGGCAGGACGTGCGGCCCCCGGCCCGGCGCCGGCTCGCCGAGGACCTGACCGTCACCGAGGAGCTGGACCCGCCGGCGCACCGGGTCGACGTCGCGACCTTCGCCGCCCGCCGCCTGGCCGAGCGCCTGCACGACGACCTGCACCGGCGCGGCGTGGCGTGCGGTCGGCTGCGGATCACGGCGCGCGCCGTCGACCCGGTCACGGGCGAGGCCAGGACCCTGGAACGGCTGTGGCGCACCGACGACGCGCTCGGCGGGCTGTCGGCCGCCCGGATCACCGACCGGGTGCGCTGGCAGCTCGAGGGCTGGCTGACGGCGTCGTCGCTCGGGGAGGGTGCGGCGCCCGCGCCGATCGCGGGCCTGACCCTGGCCGCGGAGGAGGTGGCCCCCGCGGGGGCCCTGCAGCCGCGCCTCTGGGGACCGGGTGCGGGCGAGGACCTGCGCGCCCGCCGCGCCGTCGAGCGGGTGCAGGCCCTGCTCGGGGGCGACGCCGTGCTCACCGTCCGCCTCCAGGGCGGGCGCGACCCTCGCGACCGCGTCCAGCTCGTGCCCTACGGCGAGCACGTCCCGCCCGAGCGCGAGCCGGACCGGCCCTGGCCCGGCGCCCTGCCGCCCCCGGCGCCGTCGGTCGTGCTGCCCGAACCCGTACCGGCGCACGTGCTCGATGCCGCCGGGCGCCCCGTCGTCGTCGACGTGCGGCTGGCGGTCAGCGGTGAGCCCGCCCGGGTGGTGGTGCCGGGGGACGGTGCGGAGGGCGGTGGTGGTCGCATGGGAGGTGGTGGCGGTCGTGCGGGAGGTGACGGTCGTGCGGACAGCGGTGGTCATGCGGGAGGTGGTGGAGCGGACGGCGCACGAGGTGGTGGTCATGCTGGCGGTGGACGTGCCGGCGATGGCCGGGGCGGTGGAACTGGCGGCGACGCGTGGCCCGGCCTCGACGCCGCAGTCGTCGACTGGGCGGGCCCGTGGCCCGTCGCCGAGCGGTGGTGGACCCCCCGGGGCAAGCGCCGCGTGTTCTTCCAGGTGGTGACCGATCTCCCCGGTGACGTGGGGCTGCTGCTGTCGTCGTCGACCGGGGAATGGGCACTGGAGGCGCTCTATGACTGAGTCGCGCTCGGCAGGCCGGCAACTTCCTGGGCTGGCGCCCCGACGTCGGCAGTTTGCAGCACGAAGTCGGCACTTGGCATCGAGATCGGCTCAGCGCTGGACCGATCTCGATGCCAAGTGCCGACTCCGCAGGGGAGTGCCGACTTTCACCGGAGCGGGCCGTGGATAGGCGTACGCCGCGAGGACGGCGTGACCAGGTCGTCCCGTACGCCGAGCTGCACGCCCACTCCGCGTTCAGCTTTCTCGACGGCGCCTCGCACCCCGAGGAACTTGTCGAGGAGGCCGCGCGCCTGGGGCTCAAGGCGCTCGCCCTCACCGACCACGACGGCCTGTACGGGGTGGTGCGGTTCGCGGAGGCCGCGAAGCGGCTGAAGGAAGTCGGGACGGTGCTCAAGACCGCGTTCGGGGCCGAGCTGCACCTGCCGGTGCCCTCGGCGGGCCCGGCCGAGTACGGTTCGGCCGGGCACGGTTCAGGCGGGCACGGTCCAGCCGCCCGGCCCGGCTCGGCCGGTGTCCGGGGCGTTCCCGTGCTCGATCCGCCCACGGGGATCCCCGACCCGCGCGCCACGCACCTGCTCGTCCTGGCGCGCAGCCCGCAGGGGTACCGCAACCTGTCGAGCGCCATCGCCACCGCCCACCTCAAGACCGAGGTCAAGGGCGCGGCGCAGTACACGATGGAGGGGCTGGGCGAGGCGTCGGGCGGCGAGTGGCTCGTGCTCACCGGGTGCCGCAAGGGCGCGGTCCGGCGGGCGCTCGTGTCCGGCTCCGGTGCGGCCGGCGGGCGAGGCGGCGTGGCCGGGCAGGACGTCGGCGTCGGGCAGAACCGTACCGACCGGCTCGCTGCCGCGCGGCGGGAGCTGGACCTGCTGACGGACACCTTCGGGCGGGACAACGTCGCCGTCGAGATCACCGCGACCGGCGACCCGCGCGACGCCGACCTGCACGACGCGCTCGCGCTGCTGGCCGCCGACGCACGCCTGCCGCTGGTCGCGACCACCGCAGCGCACTACGCGCACCCCCGGGACAGCGACCTGGCCGGGGCGCTGGCCGCCGTCCGGGCCCGGTCGAGCCTGGACGACCTGGACGGCTGGCTGCCCGGCGCGCCCACCGCCCACCTGCGCGGCGGCGCCGAGATGGCGCGCCTGCACCACCGCCACCCGCAGGCCGTGCCGACGGCGGCCGCGCTGGGGGAGGAGTGCGCGTTCGACCTGAAGCTCATCAAGCCGGAGCTGCCGCCGTATCCCGTCCCCGAGGGACACAACGAGAAGACCTGGCTGCGCGAGCTCACCTACCTGTGCGCGACCGGACGCTACGGCCTTCGGGAGAGCAACAAGAAGGCCTGGGACCAGATCGACCGGGAGCTGGACATCATCATCGACCTGGAATTCCCCGGGTACTTCCTGGTGGTCTACGACCTGGTGAGGTTCTGCCGCAAGCAGGGGATCCTCGCGCAGGGGCGGGGCAGCGCCGCCAACTCGGCGGTCTGCTACGCCCTCGGCATCACCGCGGTGGACGCCGTCAAGCATGACCTGCTGTTCGAACGGTTCCTAGCGCCGGAGCGAGACGGCCCGCCGGACATCGACATCGACATCGAGTCGGTACGCCGCGAGGAGGTGATCCAGTACGTCTACGACAAGTTCGGGCGCACGCACGCGGCGCAGGTCGCGAACGTCATCTCCTACCGCCCGCGGTCCGCGGTGCGCGACGCCGCCCGCGCGCTCGGCTACGACATCGGGCAGCAGGACGCGTGGTCCAAGTCGATCGAGCGCTGGGGATCGCTGAAGCCGAGGGAGACCCCGGCGGCGTCGGGCGGCATGCCGGTCAATGGGGAAGCGGGGAGCCCAGCGGTGGGCGGTATGACGGCGGGCAGCCCGGGCGGGCAGACGGCAAGCGATACGGCGTCGGGCGATGCCGCGGTGGGTGGGTCGACGGCAGGTGAGACAGCGGCAGACGGGCCGACGGCGCCGTCGGACACGCCACCGAGACTGCCGAACAAGACCGCCGCCAAGGATGCCCGGCTCGCGGCGCTGTGGGGCCCGCGGGAGGCGCGGCCGCACGTCGGGCACACGAGCGTGGGGCGCGCGAACGACGACAGACCCGGGATCTTCCTCGACGTGCTCGCCGAGGACCAGCGCGTCCAGGGGGAGCCGCGGCCGACCCGCGCCGACGACGCCCACGACGTCGTGCCGTTCCGGACGCCGCCGTCGGCCGCCGAGGAGGGGGAGATCCCCGACGACGTGCTCGACCTCGCCGACCGGATGCTCCGCCTGCCCCGGCACCTGGGCATCCACTCGGGCGGGATGGTGATGTGCGACCGTCCGGTGATCGAGGTGGTGCCGGTGGAGTGGGCCCGCATGGAGGGCCGCACGGTGCTGCAGTGGGACAAGGAGGACTGCGCGGACGCGGGCCTGGTGAAGTTCGACCTGCTGGGCCTGGGCATGCTGACCGCTATCCGGTACGCGTTCGAGTTCATCGAGGAGCACACCGGGGAGCGCTTCGAGCTGCACAGCCTGGACGACGACGACCCCGAGGTCTACAAGCTGCTGTGCGCCGCCGACACCGTCGGCGTGTTCCAGGTGGAGTCGCGCGCCCAGATGGCGACCCTGCCGCGGCTGCGGCCGAAGAAGTTCTACGACATCGTCGTGGAGGTCGCGCTCATCCGGCCCGGGCCCATCCAGGGCGGGTCGGTGCATCCGTACATCGAGCGGGCGCGGGATCGCCAGGACGTGGAGTACCTGCACCCGTTGCTGGAGAGGTCTCTGTCGCGCACCAAGGGCGTGCCGCTGTTCCAGGAGCAGCTCATGCAGATGGCGATCGACGTCGCCGGGTTCACGCCCAAGGAGTCCGACCAGCTACGGCGCGCCATGGGATCCAAGCGGTCGGCCGAGCGCATGGAGGCGCTGCGCGGGCGGTTCTACGCGGGGATGGCCAAGAACAAGATCCCGTCCGACAAGCAGGACGAGATCTACGAGAAGCTCAGGGCCTTCGCCGACTTCGGCTTTCCCGAGTCGCACGCCTACTCCTTCGCCTACCTGGTGTACGCGAGCTCGTGGCTCAAGGTCTACCACCCCGCCGCGTTCTACGCGGGCCTGCTCGCGGCACAGCCCATGGGGTTCTACTCACCGCAGTCCCTGGTCGCCGACGCGCGCAGGCACGGGGTGCGCGTGCTGCGGCCCTCGGTGACGGCGTCGCGCGTGCTGGCGAGCGTGGAGCGGGTCCCCGCCGACGGCGCCCCGGGCGCGCCGTCGTCCGATGACAGCCTGGCCGACAGTGACAGCCTGGCCGACGGCGGCGACCTGACTGACGGCGGCGACCAGGCGGACGGCGACGACCGGGCCGACGGCGCTGGCGGCGGCTCGGCCGACGGCGCCCCTGCCGGTCCTTCGACCGAGGTGGTCCCTTCCGTGGCGCGGCTCGTCCGGGCCGACCCGGCGCTCGCGGTCCGCATGGGACTGGAGTCCGTGCGAGGCATCGGCAAGGACAAGGCCGAGGAGATCGTCACGGCCCGTGCCGCCGCCGGCCCGGCGGGGTTCGGATCGCTGCGGGACCTCGTGCGCCGGGTCGAGCTGTCGACGGCGCAGCTCGAGGCGCTCGCGACGGCCGGCGCGCTGGAGTCGCTCGGCGTCGAGCGCCGGGAGGGCCTGTGGGCGGCGGGCGCGCTGGGCCAGGAGGGGCCGACGACGCTGCCCGGCGTCAGCGTCGGCGTCGACGCCCCGGTGCTGCCGGGGATGACCGAGGTCGAGCTGTCCCAGGCCGACGCGTGGGCCACGGGCATCACGCCCGACTCCTACCCGACGCAGCACGTGCGGCCGGGGCTGACGGCGGCGGGGGTGCTCACCGTGGCGCAGGCGCTCGTGACCGAGGCGGGTCGCCGGGTCGCCGTCGGCGGGGTGGTGACGCACCGGCAGCGGCCGGGGACGGCGGGGGGCGTGACCTTCCTGTCCCTGGAGGACGAGACGGGGCTGCTCAACGTGATCTGCACCGTCGGGCTGTGGCAGCGGTTCCGGAAGGTGGCGCGGTCGGCGTCGGCCATGGTGGTGCGCGGGCGGATCGAGTCGGCGGACAACGCCGTCAACCTCCTGGCGGAGCACCTCTCCCCGCTGTCCCTGGCGGTACCGGCCCGCTCCCGAGACTTCCGCTAGGGGACCTGTGGTCAGCGGTCACCTTCGGGGATGACGGCTCAGCCCAGGTTCAGCAGGGTGGCGCCGGTCAGGCGCAGCGCCACCGCGCCCGCGCCGATGAGCAGCGCGGAGACCACGTAGACCCAGAGCCACATGGCGTGCCCGAAGATGCGCAGGAGCACGGCCAGCCCGAGCGCGGCGACGGCGAGGGCGGGCGCGGCGAGGACCGGGTCACCCGCCTGGGAGTCCCGCGTGACCAGCAGGTACACCGCGCCCAGGAGCAGCAGCCGGGGAACCCAGCGCAGCAGGGCGCCGAGCAGGCGCACCGGCCACGGCCTCCTGCGCGGCGGGACGGCGGGGCGGGCCGCAGGCTGTGGCGGCAGCGCCGGCTGCCTGCCCGGCTGCACGCTCGGCGGCCGGCTCGCGGGGGCCTGCCGCGCGACGGGCGGCCGCACCGGCGGCATCGGCCGGGTGTCGCGCACGGACGGGTTCGGCCGCGCCTGCGGCGGCGTCGGGCCGAGATGCTTGACGGGGCTCTTGCGCGGCTCGTAGGACTGCGGCCGCGGAACGGCCTTGAGCACGACCTGCGTCGCGGCGGCCGACGGCGGCGGGGCGGACGGCGGCGTGGCCGGCGCCGACGAGGCGGGGGCCGGTGGCACGGACTTCGGTCCGGCGCCGCCCGGTGCCGCCTTCGCCGGGGCGGGCTCCGGGTTGCGGAAGGCGCGCCAGCCGCGCAGCGTGTCCGCGTGGCCGTCGGCGGGGGACGTGACCCGCCAGCGCATCGCCTGCCAGATCCAGTCCTTGATCTCGGCCGGGGTGGCGCCGCCGGCGACGTGCGCGCCGAGCTCCGCGACGTGGTCCGCGACCACCTCCTCAGCGGCGCCGTCGAAACCGTCCGCGTGCACCTCGGCCAGGACGCTCATGAGCGCGCGGTCGTACACGAGGGCGTGCCAGGGCTCCGGCGTGCGGGCGGGCGTGACCTCGTCCGACGGGTCCCGAGGGAACACCCTGGTCGACCGCAGGCCCGGGCCCGGCAGCAGGTCGGTCGCGGGGAGCGCCGCCGCCTCGGCCTCCGTCACGCCGTCGCTGAGGAGCTGCGAGGTGAGCAGCAGCGTGGGGTCGGGCGTCGTGCTCGCGAGGCGGGCGCGCACCACGCTCGCGATGTTCTCCAGCGGCGGCCGGTGGTTGGGCTGGTACCGGGTCATGGCGAGCACCAGCGACTGCACGTGCCGGTCGATGGACGGCGGCTCCGGTAGTGGGTCCTCGTCCGGGGCGAGGTGGGCGGGCTCCTCGTCCACGAGGTCGGTGGCCACCAGGTCCCGGCCCAGGAAGTTCAGGTCCAGCGGCAGCGAGCCCGTGCTCGCGTACACGAGCAGCAGCCCGAGGCTGTAGACGTCGGAACGCGGATGCACCCGGCGTCCGAACAGCTCGGGGGCCATGTAGGAGAAGGTCCCGGCCGGCTGCGTCGACGTCGCGGCGTCGAAGACCTTTGCGATGCCCAGGTCGATGAGCACCGCGCGGTCGCCGTCGACCATGATGTTGGCCGGCTTGAGGTCGCGGTGCAGGCAGCGCTGCTCCTGCAGCACGAGCAGCGCGTCCACGACCTGCTCGGCGAGGCGCAGCGCCTCGCGCCCGGACAGGGGCCCCTCCTCACGCACCCGGTCCCGCAGCGTGGTGCCCGGCACGAGCTCCATCGCGAACCAGGGCTGGGTCGCGTCCAGGTCGGCCTCGACGAAGTACGGGAAGCCCCGGCCCTCCAGGCGCTCCAGCAGGTCCGCCTCCTGGACGAAGCGCTCGCGGGCGTCCTCGTGCAGACCGGTCAGGACCTTGAGGGCCACCTCGGCGCCGTCGTCGGCCTGTGCCCGGTACACGTGCGCGAAACCGCCGTGGCCCAGCGCCTCGGCGAGCGTGAACCGGCCCAGGCGCTCCCCACTGGCGGGGATCCGCCGGACCGGGCGGACCGGGAGTGCTGCGGCCCGCGCGGGCTCGGGCTCCGGAGGGGGTGCAGCCTCCTGGAGTTCAGGAGAGGGCGGGGCTGCCGCCTCCGCAGGTTCGGACGGCGGGGCTGCTGCCGCCGGGGGTTCTGGAGGTGGTGGAGTTGCTGCCTCCGTGAGTTCCGGAGAAGGCGGCGGAGGTACCGCCGCGAGGAGTTCCGGAGCCGACGGCGGAGTGGCCGCGGCCGCGGGCTCAGGATCGGCTGACGGGACCGGATCGGGGCCGACGGCCTCTGGTGTGACCTCGCCGACGCCTGGCGCTGGTGACGTCATACCGAGAACCTACCAGCGGCGTCGTCCCCGTCCGAGGAAAGTCCAGGGCGCGTCAGGACAGGTCGATCGACACCGGCTCGAACGCCGTGCCCACCGGGTAGTTGCCGCCCCAGAGCTTCGCGCCGTCCTCCGTCAGCTCGACCTGCTGCCAGGTCAGACGGCGGCCGTCGTCGGACCGCTCGGGCGCACCGACCAGGCGGAACGCGACGGTCCGCACGTCGGCGTCGCGGTCCCGGATGGACAGGGTCCAGTCGAGAGCACCGTCGGCGGGGGAGACGACCTCGATGTCGGCGATCTCGCCGACGAACGAGCCGAAGTGCCCGATGAAGACCACGGAACCCGTGAACGCGAACTGGGCGGCGTCGGCTGAGGGATCTGGGCTGCGTTCCGGGTCGAGCGGGAAGTGGAACGAGGCACCGCTGCCGCCGACGGCGTCGTCCTGCACGATGCGGCCGCCCGGCGCCCCCATCACGTACATCAGCAGGCTTGCCTTGATCTCCCACTCCAGATGAGCCACCCGAGAACCGTACCCCTACCTGCCGATTCGTATGCTTCGCGACCGCCATGCGGTTGGCGGGGACGAGCGCGTCGCGGAGGTGCGTTGCTCGGTGTAGACATCGTCCACGCAGAGCAACGGAGCTGCGTGAGGACACGTCCGCCGTCCTGCCCGCCCCGCCGTCCTGCCCGCCCCGCCGTCCTACCCGGCCCGGCCGTCCTGCCCGGACGGAGCGCCGGCGCCCTCCGTTCACCCGGACGTCGCCCCGCTGACGACGCCGGGTCACGCCGCGGCCACGGTGCGTGACCACGCTCGGACCCATGAGGACCACCCAGCAACGCCGTACCACCACAGCCATCGCCGTGACCCTCGCGAGCGCGCTCGCCCTCGGCGCAGCGCCCGCCTCCGCGCTGCAGACCCCGGACGACGCCGAGGGCGCTCGGACGGCCGGTCACCACCGCACCTTCGACCTCCAGGCGCACCGCGGCGGCGTCGCGCTCACCGTCGAGAACACGCTGCCGGCCTTCGACAACGCCCTTGCGCTCGGGGTCAGCACGCTCGAGCTCGACGTGCAGATCACGCAGGACGGGTACGCCGTCGTGACCCACGACCGCGACCCGAACCCGGCCAAGTGCGTCGACACCGAGCCCGCGTTCCCCGGCGACCCCGAGTTCCCGTACGTCCCCAACAGGACGTACATCAAGGACCTCACGCTCGCGCAGGTCCGCACGATCGACTGCGGCTCGCTGCGCCAGCCACAGTTCCCCGAGCAGGAGCTGCACCCGGGCGAGCGCATGCCGCTGCTGTCCGAGGTGCTGCGGCTGGTGAACCGGCACCGGGCGCACCAGGTCACGCTCAACATCGAGACAAAGGTCGAGGCCGGAGCCCCCGAGCAGACGGCGCCGCGCGAGCAGTTCGTGCAGGTCGTCGCGCGGGAGGTGCGCAAGGCCGGCCTGGTCGACCAGGTCACCATCCAGAGCTTCGACTGGGGCGCCCTGATGCGGATGAGCGAGGTCGAGCCCCGGTTCCCGTTGGTGGCACTGACCAACGGCCAGCAGTTCCTCCAGGTCGGCGTGGCCGGCGCATCGCCGTGGCTCGGTGGCCTGGACATCGACGACTTCCCCGGCTCGATCCAGCAGAAGTTCGTCGCCGCCACCGCCTCGTTCGGCGCCGACGCCGTCTCGCCCGTGCACGGCGACCCCCAGGGCGGCGGCGTGAACGATCCGGGCTACGTCCCGTTCACCACGCCGGAGCTCGTCCGGGCCGCGCACCGTGCGGGCATGACCGTGATCCCGTGGACCATCGACGACCGCGCCACCATCGAGTCCCTGATGGGCATCGGCGTGGACGGCATCATCACCGACCGCCCGGACCTGCTCCGCACGATCATGGCGGAGCGCCACCTGAAGCTCCCCAAGCGCTACTGACCGCACCGGGCCCGGCGCGACGGCGACGCTCGTGCCCGGTGCCTCGTGCGGGTCAGCTCACGTGAGCTCTGATCCCTTCGGGACCGAGGTTCCTTCGCTTTGGGACGCTCCAAAAGCCAAGGAACCTCGGTCTCGAAGGGGATCGAGCCCGGCTTGATCAGCCCGCGGCCTCGTCGTGGGTGGCCGCGTCGCGTCCGGCTGCCCGACGGCGTTCGCGGCGCCCGCGGGCCAGCTCCGTCGCCAGGGCGTCGAGCGGCTGGGCGAACGTGTCCTCGAACCGGGCGAGCCAGGCGCGTGCGGCGGCCGTCCCCGCGTCGTCGACGGCGTACAGCCGGCGCGTGCCCTCCGCGCGCACCCGCACCAGGCCGGCGTCCCGCAGCACCTTCAGGTGCTGCGAGACCGCCGGCTGGGTGATGCGCACCCGGGCCTGCAGCGCGGTGACCAGGGCGCCGGCGGGCTGCTCACCCGGGACCAGCAGCTCCAGCAGCCGACGCCGGACCGGGTCGCCGAGCGCCTCGAACACGCCGTCCGGCGCCGAGTCGGGCCGCTCGACGGACTTGCCGCCCGGCTCGCGCCCGCCGTAGTTCGGCCCGCTCGTACCGGGATCTGGCTCGCGCACACTGTCGTTCGGTCCGCGCCCGCCGCCGCCCGGTCTGCCCGTGCCGTCCGGCCCGGCCCCACCGTCCAGCCCCCGCCCGCCGTCCGCGGCCGCAGCGGCCGGCCGCACTCAGGACTCCGGCGGCGTGGTGTAGAACGCGAGGGTGCGCTCACCGGCCGCGCGGGCCCGGTCGGCGTCCTCCCCGGCGGCGACGGCGGCGTCGGCCCAGCTCGTGCTCGCGACCCGGGCGAACTCGACGCCCTCGGGGGAGATGGACCACGCCTCGACCTCAGCCGGGTCCAGGCTGGCGCCGGAAGCGAGGTGCAGGTCGAGCCCCATGAGGCTGAGGTCCCAGCCGACGCCGACGGCGCCCGGGCCGTACTGCTCCCAGAAGTCGGGGTCCACGGGGGCCTCGTGCACCAGCTCGAGGGTGGTGCCGCCGTCGGCGGGGACGAGGGAGACCGCTACCCACGAGACGCTGCCGCCGGACTCCCACGTCACGGCGAAGCTCTCCGGCGCCGCGCAGCGCTCGACCACGCCGCCGGCGTGGCCCTCGAGCTGGTAGCGGCCGCCGACCGTGAGGTCGCCGCTGATGGGCATGAACCAGCGGGGGAGGCGTTCGGGTGAGGTGAGGGCGTCCCAGAGGTCGGTGGGCTCGGTGGCGTACGTGCGGCGGGCGACGGCGATCTTGGTCGGGGTGCCGTCGCGGCTGCTGTCGCGGACCTCGCGGGTCACGAGACCGGCGGTGGCGGCAGGGTCGACGATCGTGGGCATGGTGACTCCTTCTATAAGTGGATACTTATATTATGCCACAGCGTGGGCGTAAGGGCAAGCGGTTCTGACGGGAGCGTAGAAAAAGTGTGCCAAGCGCGGCCTCTGCGAGTGCAGGGTGGTCGGTAATCCGTCAGGTGGTCGGTATTCCGGACTACCGATCACCTGACGGATTACCGACCACCTGGAGCAGACCAACGGCGGGGTCCGGACCGACACAGCGAGGCCCTGCACAGCAGGGTCTTACTCCGCGACCGGCACGACCACGCACAGCTCGAACGTGTCCCGGCCCCGCCGGAGCAGGTAGCGGGCCCGGTCCGCGGCCGCCTCCGAGGCGTTCTCGTCCTTGTAGCTCCAGCGCACGTCGACCCACAGCAGCGCGTCACCCACCTGCTCGACGGCGCGCACCTCCGGCACGGCGGCGACCAGCCCCTGCTCCCGGTAGGCGGTGAGCATGCTGCCGAGCGCGTCGCGCGCGGCCTCGGCGTCGGGCACCACGAGGGACCGCTCCGCCTCCACCACCACCGACGGGTAGGCGAGGCCGTCGGCTATCGCGTCCAGATCGCCCGACCCGAGCGCGACACCGTAGCCGACGAGGAACGCGACCAGGTCTTCCTGGTCGTAGGGGGTACTGGTCATGGCATCACGGTAGGCGGACGCCGCCCGCCGCACCACGCCGTCCGCCGCGCTGGTGCGGCCGCCGGGACGCAAGCCGCGTGCACCACGCCGGCGCCGCGTCCGCGCGATCCCCGGGCCGCACAGCGCGGTCCCGGCCGATCAACCGGCCTGGCCGATCGCCCGGTCCAGGTCGGCCCAGAGGTCCTCGACGTCCTCCAGGCCCACGGATAGGCGCACCAGCTCCGGCGAGATGCCCGCATCCTTGCGGGCGACCTCGTCCATGATCCGGTGGGTCAGGGACGCGGGGTGCTGGATCAGGCTGTCCACGCTGCCCAGGCTCACCGCCGGCGTGATGAGCCGCACGGCGCCGACCAGGGCCACGGGGTCGACCGAGGTCTCGAACGAGACCATCGCCCCGCCGATGCGCGGGTAGTGCACCCGGGTCACCCGCGGATGCTCCGTAAGGCGGCGCGCCAGCTCCGCCGCCGTGGCCGACGCCGCCCGCACGCGCACCGGGAGCGTCGCCAGGCCCCTGAGCAGCTCGTAGCCCGCTATCGGGTGCAGCATGCCGCCCGTGACGAACCGGACCTGCCGCAGCGACCGGGCGAGACCCTCGTCGCACGCGACGATGCCGCCCATCACGTCGCCGTGCCCGCCCAGGTACTTCGTGGCGCTGTGCAGCACCAGGCCCGCGCCGAGCGTCAGCGGGCGCTGCAGCACCGGCGTGGCGAACGTGTTGTCCACCAGCACGGGCACGGGCGCGCAGGCGTCGGTCAGTGCGCGCAGGTCCACCTCGTCCAGCGTCGGGTTGGCCGGGCTCTCGACGACCACCAGCCCGGTCCGTCCCGTGATGGCCGACGGCGCGTCGTCCGGCGACGCCCACGTCACCGAGGTGCCGAGCAGGCCGGAGTCGAGCAGGTGGTCCGTGGTTCCGTACAGCGGCCGCACGCCGACGACGTGCGGCTTCCCCGCCGCGACCTGGGCCAGCAGGCACGCGGACAGCGCCGCCATGCCGCTCGCGAACGCGACCGCCGCCTCGGCTCCCTCCAGCTCGGCGAGCGCATCCTCGAACCGGCGCACCGTCGGGTTGGCGACGCGGCCGTACACCGGCGGGCCGCCGTCGTCGTGCCCCGCCGCGAACTCGTCCAGGCGCGCGGCCTCCGCGACGACGTCGTGCGACGGGTAGGTGGTGGACAGGTCGATCGGCGGGGCGTGCAGCCCCAGGGCGGCCAGGTCGTCCTTGCCGGCGTGGACGGCGCGCGTGGTCCAGGAATGCATGCTCATGAGGGACTATCGGCACCACCGACGGCGCCCGGTGGCCCGGCGTGCTAGAAATTCGGGCCATGGCCCAGAACGTGATCCTGGATTCGGTCGACCGCGCGCTCCTGGAGGAGCTGCAGAACGACGGGCGCCTCTCCAACAAGACGCTCGCGCAGCGGGTCGGCATCGCGCCGTCGACCTGCCTGGCGCGCGTGCAGCGGCTGCAGAGCACCGGGGTGATCCGCGGGTACCGGGCCGAGATCGACCCGGCCGCCGTCGGACGCGGGCTGCAGGCCATGCTGATGGTGCGCCTCACCACCCACTCGCGGCCGCTGCTGGGACCGTTCGTCGACTGGGTGCGCAAGCTCCCGCAGACGCGCGCCGTGCACCACGTGTCGGGCCCCGACGACTTCCTGGTCCACGTGGCCTGCACCGACACCGACGAGCTGCAGCGCCTGGTGCTCGACCTCACGGCCCGCGGCGAGGTGGGCCGCGTGCAGACCGACCTGGTGTTCTCCTCCTGGACCTGCGGTCCGGTCACCCCGGCGGGGTGACCGGACCGGCCTAGCGGCGCCCCTGGGCCCAGCTGGTCCGACGGCGGCCCCGGACGGGCCGGTGACCGCCACCAGCACACAGCCCAGCACGATCAGGCTGCGGGAGCGATCCTCGCAGTCAGAAGATCTGCGCGAGCAGGTCGGCGAACAGGGCGTCCGGGTCGACGTCGAGCCCACGGGCCGTGAACCAGGCGCACACGGTCCGGCAGTCCCGCAGCAGCACATCGCTCGCGAACGGGTTGGACACGAGGTCGACGACCTGCGGCAGGTCGATGATGACCAGCCGCTCGCCGTGCGCCAGGATGTTGTACGGGGACAGGTCGCCGTGGGCGAAGCCGAGCCGGGCCAGCACCGACATCCCGTGCGTGAGCTGCTCCCAGTACGACTCGAGCAGGTCGCGCGGCGGGCGCTCCCGGGCCAGGCGCGGCGCGGCGACGGCCTGGGTGCGGCCGGCGTCGTCGGTCTCCTCCGTGCCCACGAATTCCATGAGCACCTCGGTGCCGTCGATCTGCACCGGATAGGGCACCGGCGCGCCCGCCGACCAGGCGTCCCGCAGGGCGACGAACTCGGCGTCGGCCCACTGGGTGGCCGACACCGCGCGGCCCCACGCGGACTTGCGGTCCTCCATGGCGCGCTGGTCGCGGGTGCGCCGGACCCGGCGGCCCTCGGTGTACTCGGTACCGCGGTGGAACTGCCCGTGCTCCAGGCTGCGGTAGCGCTTGGCGACCAGCAGGCAGCGCTGGGCTGCCTGGCCCGACAGGCGGTCCGGCGAGTGGTCGGCCTCCTCCGGGACCGCGCGCTCCACCAGGAACGCGTCGGCCTCCTTGCCGGTCTTGAGGATGCCGAGCTCTGTGTCGATGGCGGCGTCGCGCGTGACCAGCCATTCGGGCAGCGGCTCGGGCCCGCGCTGCCCCTTGGCGACCGACCGCCAGGTGGACCAGCGCTGCCCCGGACCGGGCTGGGTGGGGTCCGGCTGGGCGGGATGGGCGACGCCGAAGGGGTCGGCGGCGTCGTACGGATCGACGAGGCCGTCCGGGTCAGTGAGGCCGTCGGGGTCGGTGAAGCCGTCCGAGCCGGCGTCGCTGCGGCCCGTGCCGGGCCGGTACGCGCCGGGCTCGCGGTCCCCGGATCGGTCGACGGATCGGTCGACGTCGAGCTCGCCGGCTCCGAGTTCGCTCGGGTGCGGGCCCTCCAGGTCCTCGCGGCCGACCCGGCGGTGCGCGGCGCGGCGTTCGGCCGCCGTCGACCGAGTGTTGGACTTGCCGTCCCGGGCCGCGGCGCGGATCAGGACGGACTTGGGTGCTTCGGGAAAACGAGGCAAGACAGTGCTCCTTGATGCCGGAGCACTACCGGATCAGCCCCGGGCGCTCCTGGTGACAGTGGCGTCTGCTGCCGCGAAGGCAGCCGCGCGAACGACGTCGTCCATGACCGCCTCCCTTCCATGTCCGCACCGCGCTCGAACGCGACGTGCGGGAGCTGTCTCCTGTCTGAGCTGGCCGGTCATCGAGCGCCGCAAGGGGTTGACCCGGTGACCGTGCGACGAGCATGGCACGCCCACCTCCGGAACCGCACCTGTTTTTCTGGCCCCTGAGATCGGCACCTTTCTGTGAGGTCGGCAGTTGGCATCGAGATCGGTCCAGGCCTGAGCCGATCTCGATGCCAACTGCCGAGTTCACGGGGCAAACTGCCGACTGTGGGGCGATAAGCGAGCAGTCAGGTGGGTGGTAGTAGCGGGTTGACCCGAGCGTTCCGTATTACGTCTGGCGGTAGGTGTGCGGTGAACCGGGCGAGCATCGACCGCACATCACCGCGGTCCGCAGCGCTGACGCGCTCCACGGTGACGCCGGCCCGGCGGATCGCCTCGGCGCGCACCTTCTCGTCCATGTACTCCCGGGCGGGATCGTGGCCGGGGCGTACGCCGTCCGGCCGGTACTTGACCAGCCCGTCGAACTCGATGCCCAGCGCCCACTGCTCGTACCCGAGATCGGTGTGAAAGAGCCCGACGTCGGTCTGGACTGGCATCTGCGTGGTCGGTCGAGGCAGGCCGACGCGCAGCACCTCGTAGCGCACCCAGGTCTCCCATGCCGACTGGGAACCGCCGTCCGCCAGGTCGATCACCAGCCGTGCCCGCCGGACTCCGCGCTGACCGGTCCGAGCGTCGAGCATCGTGAGCAGAGTGTCGCGGTCCGCGCCCAGCCGCAGTGCGGAGTCGGCGATCACGAGCGCTTCCAGCGGGTGGAACGCCAGAGCACAGTCGACGACGGTGCGCGCGAGCGACGTGACCGGTAGGCCCTGGACAGTCGTGACGTCCTCGGGCGGGAGCCTGCCCAGGTGCCGTGCGATGTCCTTCGCCGAGCGGGCCGAGGCGCGATAACGCTGGTACACATGCGTGCGACCGGGCACCCTCCAGACGAGGCATCCCAGCAGCAGGGCCGCCGTCGTGTGGCTGAAGACAGGGTCGGAGCGCAACTGCGTGTGCAGCGCGCGTGCGCGGGCCAGCTCCTTGTTCTTCTTCTCGCGTGCTGCCGCCGACGGGCCGCCGACCCGGATGGCGCGCGTGTCACAGTAGGCGCCACGCCGGATCCGGACGAGGGTGCCCTGGCGGCTGGCCAGGGCGAGTTGGTTCTTGTCGCGCTCACGCGCGAGGACGACATCGGGAACGGACACGATGGCCTGGGTTGGTGTGGCATTCATGACCACAAGGGTGTCGGGTGAGGTGGCGCGCGACGTGGCGGGTGGCGCCAACTGTGGACGGATGCGCCCCAACCCTGCCTGTGGTCGCGCTCCAGCGGTTGCAACTCCGTGCGGAGAGGCCCCCGGCTTACCAAAGTTTGCGAGCCCTGCCGACGGCGCCGCTGCGGGCCACCTGTCGCCCGCCGAAGAAGTTGCGAGCCGTGGTTGAGGTCAGCGCTTCCACGGTGCGGCCCTGGCCTGCGAGGTCGGTAGTTTCCTGTGAGGTCGGCAGTTGGCATCGAGATCGGCTCAGGCCTGGACCGATCTCGATGCCAACTGCCGAGTTCGCGAGGCAAACTGCCGACGGCGGCGGCCGCTGGCGCCACCTGAGTCACCGTCACTGGGTGGCCCCACACGAGCCACCGTCACCACCCGCTCAGCCAGCCCCCGCCGCCAGCCCCCTCACCAGCCCCCTCAGCCAGAGCCCTCGCCGGACGAAGAGTTCCAGGGGAGCGCGTCCTCGATCGACTCCCACAGGGAGTCCCGCACGTCCTCCGTGGTGTCCTGGACGCCCTGCTCGATGTCGTCCTGGAGCTGCTCGCGCTGCTGCTCGAAGGAGTCGCGCGCGTTCTGGGTGACCTGCTGCGCGTAGCCGACCACACCCTGCACGGCTATCACGATCACCCACACCACCACGACCAGCCAGAGCGGCCAGGTGCGCCCGCCGCGCCGCCTGCGCACGGCCCCGACGAGGTTCACGACGGCGGACGCCACGATGCCGAGCAGCGGGATCGACAGCTCCGCCATCCGGGGAGCCCACACCGGGTCCAGGCCCAGCGTCGACACCGCGAGGTCGCCGAGCGCCGCGAACAGCGGCAGCTCGGCCGCGCTCGGCATCACCTCGAAGCCGGGGATCAGCCGCACGAGCTGGTAGACCGCCACGGCGAGCAGCAGGCGTGGGATCCAGCCGGCGAGCGTCGCCACGACGTGCGCGCCCCCGTCGGAGTCGCGCCGCCTGGCGTCCTGCGAGCCGCCGTCGGAGCCCCGCCGCGACACCGGTTCGACCGGCGGCTGCGCCGGGACCTGGGGCTGGACCGGGCCGGGCTGCGTGCCGGCCGGCGGTACCGGCCGCTGCGCCGGGACCGGGGCAGGAACGGGCACGGGCACCGGGCGGGTGCTCGTCGCGGCGGAGCCCGGGCGGAACGACGGCGCCACCTGCGTCGCCTGCTGGTTCGTGACGGGCGCCACGCGCTGGGTCGAGCTGCTGACCTGCCGCCGGGGCGTCGTCGGCGTCGGGCTGCCGGGGAGCGGTAGGCCGTGCCGCTGCCGGTAGGCGGCCCAGCCCTCGTACGTGTCTGCGTACCCCTCCGGGGTGAAGGCGGGCGCCCAGCGCATCGCGGCCCAGAGGTAGTCCTTGATCTCCGAGGGCGCGCGTCCGCCCGCCCGCTGCGGCCCGACGGCGGACAGGTACGTCGAGATGACGGCCTCGGCGGCGCCGTCGAACCCGTCGCCGTGCACCTGGTGCAGGCGGCCCATGAGCTGCTGGTCGTAGACCAGGTTGGTGATGGGCTCACCCTGCCGCACCGGGTTGTGCGCGAGCACCCCGGTGGGCGCGACGGCGGACGACGCCCCGTTGCCCGTCAGCACCTCGGTGACGAGGCGCCGCTCGACCACGGTGGCATCGGCCGCGGCCAGCAGCGTCTGGTCGAGGCCCGCGCTGCCGGCCGCGAGCTGGGCCACGGTGCGCGACAGGTTGTGCAGCGGCGGCCGGTCCTCCGGGTGGTGCCGCGTCATCGCGAGGATCAGGGGGAGCAGCCGCTGGTCGACCGGTCCGACGTCGGCAGCCGTCAGATCGCGCCCCGCGAAGTTGAGGTCGTTCGGCAGCTCGCCCGTGGCCAGGAAGATCAGCAGGAGGCCGAGGCTGTACACGTCGGAGCGGGCGTGCGGCTTGCGCACGAACAGCTCCGGCGCCATGTACGAGATGGTGCCCGCCGCATGCGTCGAGGTGCTGGTGCCGTGCCCCTTGGCGATGCCGAGGTCGATCAGCACGTACCGGTCGGGTGCCGCGATGATGTTGGCCGGCTTCACGTCCCGGTGCAGGAAGTGCTCCTCCTGCAGGACGGCGAGGGCGTCGAGGACGTCGTCGGCCACGCGCAGCACCTCGTGCACCGGCAGCGGGCCGCCGGAGGCCACCCGCTGGGCCAGGGTGGCGCCCGGCACGAGCTCCATGGCGAACCAGGGCGTCGGCCCCTGCAGGTCGGCCGCGACGAACCGCGGGAACCCGCGCCCCGCGAGCCGCTCCAGCAGGGCTGCCTCGCCCGCGAACCGCTCCAGCGTCCCGGACTCGTGATTGGTCAGCACCTTGAGCGCGACCTCGCCGCCCGGCCCCGTGGCGCGGTAGACGTGCGCGAACCCGCCGTGGCCGAGCGATGCGCCGAGCTGGAACGGGCCGAGGATCTCGCCCGTGGCGGGGATGCGCGACGCCGTGACGCCCCCGACACCCGGGACCGCGCTCACCGGCCCCGCGGTGCCCGCGGGCCCCGCAGCGCTCACAGGCCCACCAGCACTCGCCGGCCCGGACGGCCCCGCCGGCTGGACGACCCGCGTCGGCGCGGTCGGCGGCACCACCCGCGTGGGCGCGGGCGGGGGCCACGCGTTGGCGGTCTGGTCGCCACCCCGGCCCGCCTGGCCGGCAGGTCGTGCGGCCGTCGTGCGGGTGGTCTCGTCGGACAAGCAAGGTCTCCTCAGCAGCGCACCGGAACTACCGGTCGGACCTGAGAAAATCTATCAGCGTCCAGCGATTCACCCGAGGAAAGTCCCCGAGCCGTGACCTTATCCGTTGCCGCCCGGCAGGGCGTCCTCGAGCTGGTCCGTGATGCCCTGCCCGGCGTCCTCCGTCGCGTTCTCGACGCCCTCCTGGACCTGCTGCTCGACGGACTCCTGTGCGTCCTCCTTGGCGTCCTCGATCTCCTGGTCCACGGTGTCTCGGACGTTCTGCTCCAGGTCCGCCGTGGCGTCCTGCGCGTAGCCGATGATCCCGCCGACGGCGAACACGACGATCCACGCGACGACCGCCAGACCGTACGGCCAGATGGCGATCGACGTGTTCAGCGCGCGGATCGTGTTGAGCAGGCCGGCGAGCGCGATGCCGAGCACGGGGATGGTCAGGTTGGCCGCCTGGTCGGACCACTCGGGGTTGAGGTTGAGCATGGCGAGCACGCCGTCGCCGATGCCGCGGAACAGCGGGAACTGCGACGTGTCCGGCATGACGTCGAACCCGGGGATCAGCCGGACGAGCTGGTAGACGCTGAGCGCGAGCAGGATCCGCGGGATCCACGCCAGGACGGCGCCCGCCGCCGAGCCGCCGCCGGAGTCGTCCCGGTCCCTGTCGCGGTCCCTGCGGGGCGGCGTCGGCTGACCCTGCGGGCCGAAGCCCTGGTCGAAGGGGTACGGCTGGCCGGGCTGCTGGCCCTGCGGCCCATAACCCTGCTGCCCGTAGCCCTGCTGCGCCGGCTGGCTGTAGCCCGGCTGCTGGTAGCCCTGGCCCGGCTGGCCGTACCCCTGCTGCCCGTAGCCGGGCTGACCCTGGCCGTAGCCCTGCTGGCCCTGTCCGTAGCCGGGCTCACCCGGGAACGCGGCGGGCGCCTGCGGCTGCGTGGGCTGCTGGTTCTCGTACGGGCGGAACGGCCGCGCGGGCGGCGGCGTCGCGGCCCGGTAGTCCCGCTGCGCCGCCCCTGGCGGCGGCATCATCTGCGTCTGCTCGTCGACGGCGGAGGCCCCGCGGGGCGGGGGCATCATCTGGGTCTGCTCGTCGACGGCGGAGGCTCCCCGGGGTGGCTGCATCACGTGCGTCTCTTCGTCGACGCCGGAGTCGCCCTGGTTCCCGGGGGCCCACCGACTGGCAGCCTGGCCCGCCTGGATCGCATCCATCCGCTGCGTCGCGGCATACGATGACGGGGCGCCGGGCTGTCCCGGACGGTGGGGCGGCTGCTGGATCTGCGTGGGGTCGGCCGCCTGAGGAATACGGCGGGTGGGCTCGTCGGACACGCGGAGGCTCCTCGGTTGTGGTCCCGGTTTCGACACCTGTTTGCGCGAGAACCTACCAGGTGGGGTGAATGCCCCGTTGGGCTGGCCAGGCGGGCGATCATGTCCGACCCTTGCTTGGGGGCGAACCACGTGATGCCGCTTTACCCAGGAACTTCGGAGGAAATGCATGAGCTCTGACACCGTGCCCCGCTGGCCTCGGATCGACGCGATAGTCCGGGAGGACGGCACCGGCGAGGTGACGATCGACGGGGCGTTCCACCCGATCAGTGCCGGAAGCCTGGAAGAAGCGCGCGTCGAGGTGCTGCGCCGGGTGACGGAGAACGCCGTGCAGGTCGGCCGGCCCGTGCGCGCCTCGGCGACCGGCCCCGAAGGCCTCTGGAACCTGATCGTGCACCCGGACGGGACGGTGGTGCCGGAGGAGGACGAGCTGGCGCCGCCGTCGGCCCCGACGCCGCAGGCGCCGCCCGCCTCCTCGGTGCCGGTCTCCCAGACGCCCGCTCCCCAGACGCCCGCCCCCGCGTTCGACGGTGTGCCGGCCACCGACCGGCCCGCGGCCGGCACGCCCGCCGACCAGGCCGGCGCCGCCGTCGGCCCGGAACCGCTCGGGTCCGCCGTCGAGATCGACCCCGACGACACCGTGCGCCGCGCCCCGCGGGCGCAGGACGGGCCGGGCGTCGCGGCGCCGCCGGCGGAGCCCGCCGCCACGGTTCCCGTCCCGTCGAACGACCTGCCCGGCTCGTCGGCCGCCGTCGGCGCGGATCCGGCCGGCCGCTCCGACGTGGCCGACTGGGTGCGCGAGAACGCGGCGGAGGCCACGCCCGGCCCCGTGTCCGGGCCGGTGGACGCGGTGCCGGTCGCCGGAGCCCCCGCTGCGGGCCCCGGCCTGTCCGCGCCGCCGTCGGACCCGACGCCGAGGGTCGAGGGGGACGGTCCGCGCTCGCGCCGCGAGGCGCGCCAGTCGTTCCTCACGCACCAGCAGGACGAGGACCCGGCGACGCAGGGCTTCCGCGGGATGCTGACCCGCATGGGCCTGCGGGTCGGGCCCAGCGAGTCGGAGCGCGCCGAGCGCGCCGACGAGCGGGCGGTGAGCCAGCACTGGCCGGGCCCGCGCACCATCTCGATGGTGAACGGCAAGGGCGGGGCGGGCAAGACGCCGTCGACCGTGCTGCTCGCCGCGGTGTTCGCACAGTTCGGCGGAGCGGGCGTGGTCACGTGGGACAACAACCAGACCCGCGGCACGCTGGGCTGGCGCACCGAGCAGGGCCCGCACGAGTCCACGCTGCTGGACCTGCTGCCGCAGACCGACCGGCTGCTCGGCCCGTCGGCGCAGGCCGCCGACCTTGCCCGGTACGTGCACCACCAGACGCGCGACCGGTTCGACGTGCTGCGGTCCAAGCCGATAGCGATGGCGAACGAGCAGCGCATCGAGCCGCAGGACGTCGACGCCATCCACTCGGTGCTGTCGAAGTACTACCGGATGATCCTCATCGACTCCGGCAACGACGAGTCCGACCCCATGTGGCAGCGGATGATCGACCTGACCGACCAGCTCGTGGTCGCCACCACGACGCGCGACGACCACGCCGAGGCCGGCGCCCTGCTGCTGGAGGCGCTCTCGACGCGCGACGGGCGGTCGGCGTACCTGGCGCAGCAGGCGGTCGTGGTGGTGAGCCAGGCCGACCAGAAGGAGCCGGCCAGCGAGCTGGAGCGCGTGGCCGACGGGTACCGGTCGCTGGCCCGCGCCGTGGTCACCATCCCGTTCGACCCGGCGATGGCCGACGGCCACCTGCGGTACGGCGCGCTGCGCCCGGACACGCGCCGCGCCTGGCTCGCGGCCGGCGCGGCGGTGGCCGGCGGGCTGTGAGCCACTGACCGGCCCCGCCCGTGGCGCGGCCCGCCCGCGCACGGGCAGGGCCGGTCCGGGCTCAGCCCGGGAAGAACCCGACGATCTGGTTCCAGACCGCCATGGTGTCGTAGCCCATCGTGTTCAGCAGCGCCCACACGACGCCGACCACCGCGTACAGCGACATCGGGATGAGCACTATCCACTCGCGCACCGAGCCGGCGTCGCCGAGGATCGGGATGGCGAGGTTGCCGCCGGACCGCCAGATCATGTCGAGCTCGATGCCGCGCCCGTTGCGCATCCAGTAGGGGGACCGGAACTTCAGCGGCCACAGCAGCGGCACGCCCGCCGTCGTGATCAGGTCGCCGAGGATGTGCACCACGCAGCCGAGCGCGACGCTGAACGGCATCCAGAACCACTCCTCCGGCGCGAAGATCGCGATGAGGACCGCCAGCGTGATCGACGTCGTCCAGGGCAGGAGCTTGGTGTCCCGGGTGATCTTGAGCGCCTTGAGGGCGAACGCGACCAGCAGCACGCACATGATGCCTGGGCCGATGAGGATGGTCCCGAACTGCTCGTTGCCCGTGTCGATGCTCAGGAGGCTGAAGGCCCAGGCGATCGCCGTGAACACGGCGACGCCGAGGATCGAGTGCGTGCCCTTGCGGTGCCCGCCCGAGACGGTCTCGATCCCCTTGACCACCCAGTCCGAGACCGGCGACAGCGAGTTCGCGATGGTGCCGGAGTGATGGTCGGCGTCGGGCAGCAGCGCGGCCCCCGCGCAGACGAGGGCTCCCGCCATGACGCCGGTGTCCGTCACGGGGTACCAGCCGAAGGCGATCGGCGTCGACGCCGTGACTGCGATCCAGGCCGCGGCTCCCGACGCGGCGTGGTGGCCTCCCATCATGGTGGTGTGCGCTCCAGTTCCCGGGGTCTCCCCGAATCGGCGAATGGCTGGTGGAATGGGCCTATTTGACCAGGTATGTTCCAGCCGGACCAGGGAAGTGAAGCAGAGAGCACCGCGAACTGGCGGACGGCGCGCCGGACGAGGTACGAGCGGTCAGGCGCCCGTCACGTACGCGTAGTGGTGGAAGTGCTCGTCGCGCACGAAACCCTCGGTCTCGTACAGGCCCTGGGCCGCGACGTTGTCCCACGCGGTGGCCAGCGAGACGCGGACGGCGCCGTCCTCCTTGGCCCTGCGGCACGTGTCCTGCACGAGGGCACGCCCGGCGCCCGTCCCGCGCGCGGCGGGCGTGACGAACAGGTCGTTCAGCACCCAGGACCGGCTCAGGCTCACCGACGACCAGGTGGGATAGCTCTGCGCGAACCCGACCAGCGCGGGCTCGGCGTCCGCCTGCCCAGACTCGTCGTCCTCGGGCACCAGCACCGCGACGAGCAGCACGCTGTCGCCCGCGTCGCGGCGGGCGGTCAGGTAGGCGCGCGCCTCGGCGTCGGGCACCTCCTGCTCGTAGAACCTGAGGTACTGGCGGAACAGGTCGACCACGGCATCGACGTCGTCGTCGGTCGCGGGGCGCACATCAACAGACACGCTCGCGATCATGTCAGGCCGAAGGGGGTCGGCGCCATGACTCCGGCGATACCGGGCGGTCCGCGGCCCGGTTCCCGCGTCCTTCCCGGGCCGCGTCCGGGGCTGGCACGAGCGCCCGCGGACCAGGAACACGCCCGACCCCGCAACGGTTGACCTGAGCGATGAACACCCAGCCACGCTTGTCCGTCCTTGACCTCGTGCCCGTCCGCTCGGGCCAGACCAGCGCCCAGGCCCTGTCGGCCTCGCTCGACCTGGCGGCGCTCGCCGACCGCCTCGGCTTCGAGCGCTACTGGTTCGCCGAGCACCACAACATGGCGGCCGTCGCGGCGTCGTCGCCGCCCGTGATGATCGCGGCGGCGGTCACGCGGACCTCCCGCATCCGGGTCGGGTCGGGTGGCGTGATGCTGCCGAACCACGCCCCGCTCGTGGTCGCGGAGCAGTTCGCGGCCCTGGAGGCCGTCGCGCCCGGCCGGATCGACCTCGGCATCGGCCGCGCCCCGGGCAGCGACCCCGTGGTCACGTCCCTCCTGCGCGCCACCGGTCCGACGGCGGACGTCGACCGCTTCCCGCAGCATGTCACCGACATCCTGAGCCTCATGGGGCCCGACGGCGCCCGCCTGCGGCTGGTCTCCGGCGACGTCTACGACGTGCGGGCCACCCCGGCCGCCGCCGGGGTGCCCACGGTGTGGCTGCTGGGCTCCAGCGACTACTCGGCGCGCCTGGCCGCCGAGCTCGGCCTCCCGTACGTGTTCGCGAACCACTTCTCGGGGCAGGGGATGGACCAGATCCTCGCGCTGTACCGGGACGGCTACCGGCCCTCGGAACAGCACCCGGAGCCGCGCACGTTCGTGACGGTCAACGCGGTGGCCGCGCCGACGTCGGACGAGGCGCACGACCGCGCCCTGCCGCAGCTCCGCCAGATGGCGCGGCTGCGGTCCGGCCAGAAGCTCGGCGCGCTCGAGACCGTCGAGGAGGCGCTGCGCGCCACGGCGGACGAACCCGCCGACGGGCTGCTCGCCCAGGCCATCGAGGCGATGCGGACCCGCTGGCTGATCGGCGACGCCGAGCACGTGGCGGCCGAGGTGCGCGGCCTGGCCGAGCGGCACGGCGTCGAGGAGGTCATGCTCGTCCCGGTCGCCGGGTCGCGGGACGGCGAGCCGCTGGACGCGACCGTCGGCCGGGCGCAGACCCTCGAGCTGGTGGCCGGCGCGCTGAGCGCCCGGGGCTGAGCACCTGACCGCGCGGCGCGCCGGCCCGGCCGGCGCCGCGCGGTGGTTCACGACGGGGGACGGCGGAGGGGACAGCCCCACCCCGGCTCGGCGGGGCGCACCATGGTTGAGGCCCACGCCCGATTCCTACCGTCGGGGCCATGGAGATCACGACTACCCGCCCGACCCCGAGGCGGGCCCTCTTCCTGGCCGGCGCGGCACTGGTGACGCTCGTCGGCGTCCACCTGCTGCCGGGCTCCGGCGGTGTGGACCCGGTCCGCGAGCTGATGTCGGAGTACCCGGTGAGCACGGGGGAGGTGGGCGTCGCCTACACGCTCGCACTGCTCGGCGCGAACGCCGCGGTGGTGCTGCTGGGCGCCCACTGGGTGCGCCACGGGCTCCTGCGGACCCAGCCGGCGGCCGCGGTGCTGCTGGGCGTGTGGTGCGTGAGCCTGCTCGGGCTGACGGTGTTCCTCAAGGACCCCGTCGGCGGGCCGAGCACCTGGTACGGCACGGTGCACATGCTGTGCACCGTCGCGAACTTCGTGAGCCTGCCCGCGCTGTGCGCGCTGCTGTGGTGGCGGTACCGCGGCGCGTCCCGCTGGAGCGGGCACGCGACGGCGGTGGGCGTCGTGGCCGGCCTTATGGTGGCGTGCGTGGTGCCGTTCGCGGTGACCCTCCTGGCGAGCAGCGGGCCCGGGTCGCTCACCGCCGCGGCGCTCGGCCTGGTGGAGCGCGGCGTGGTGGTCCTCGACGTGCTGGCGATCGTGGCACTGGCGCGCTGGTCGGGCGCGATGGCGGTGGAGCCGGTGCGCTAGCCGCGGCCCGGCGTCCGCCCGGGGTCAGAAGCCCCGCGCCACGGCCGCACCCGCCGCGAGCCAGGCGCGGCGGGTGACCGGCCGCAGCGAGCGGTAGACGAGCTGACCGTCCACCATGGCCGGGTCGAACGGGATGGTGACCACCTCGCGCGCCAGCGAGCGGTACCCCTGGGCGACCCGGCGCATGTCGGCGGGGGTCGCCTTGGGGTCGGACTGGCTCACCACCACGACCGCCTTGCGGGCCAGCTCCGCCATGTGCTCCCCGCGGTTCGCGAGCGCCTCCAGGAGCAGCGCGCCGGCCTCCGCGTGGTCGTCGCGGGTGCTGGTGGCCACCACGAGCTGGTCCGTGTGGTCGATCATGCGCAGCCACATCGGGTCGGACTCGTCGTTGCCGGAGTCGATGAAGATCATCCGGTAGTACTTGGCGAGCACGGCGTGGATCGCGTCCACGTCCTCGGACGAGATGCGCTGCTCGTGCGCCAGGGCCATCGGCTTGGAGCGGAGGACGTCGAACCGGTCGCGCGACTGGTGGTGCACGAACCAGGCGAGGTCGGCAAGCTGCGCCGTCGGGCCGAGGAAGTGCTCGGTCTGCGGGATCATGTCGAGCAGGGTCGCCTCGTGCGGGCCCTGCTCGGTGCGCCAGCCCAGGGTGCCGCGCGTCTGGTTGTTGTCCCAGGCGACGACGCCGGAGCCGCCGTGCGAGGAGAAGACCGCCGACAGCAGCACCGTGGCCGGCGTCTTGCCCGCTCCGCCCTTGCCGTTCACTATCGAGATGGTGCGCGGTCCTGGCCAGTGCTGGCTGACGACCTGCTCGTCCGCGCGCTCGGCCCGTTCGGCCTCGTTGGGCCGCACCCGGAAGCCGATCCGCGCCAGCGCGCCGCGCACGCCCCGGGTGGCCGGCTCGTCGAGCCGGTCCTGCATGAGGAACGAGCGGCGGTTGTCGTGCCGTGCGCCGTCGGGGCGGACGCTCGGGCCGAACGGGGACTCGCCGTAGGCGTCCGGCGCTGCGTGGGTGTCCGGCGCCGGCGGCGCCGTGGTCTCGAACGCGCCGCTCCGGCTCTGGGCCGGCTGCCCGAACGGCGCCGACTGCGCGCCGCGGCCCATGACGCTCATCCGTTGCGGCTCGGCGGGCTCGGCGGACGGCGGGGCGCCGGGCGGCATCCGGTCGGCGAGCTGCTCGGGCGCGGGTGCCTGCACCGACATCGGGAGGGGTATCGGCACCGACAGGGGCGCGGACAGCGGTACGGCGCCCGGTACCACACCGGACCGCCGGACGGGGACCTGGTCGGGCATGCCGTTGCGCAGGTGACCCGGCTGGGAGCGCGCGGCGTGGTTCGGCACCGGACCGGACATCGGACCGGACATCGGCGGCGCCGACAGGTGCGCGGGTGCCACCGGCGTCGGCAGGCTCGCCGCCAGCGCGGCCTGGGCGGCCTGCGCGGCGCCCACGCCGCCGTCCTGCACGATGCTGCCGTCCGGGTAGACGGTGAGGCCCGTGGGTCCCTCGGGACCCTGGGCCTGGACCTCGACCGCGAGCCCTATGCCCGCCGAGTACTCCATGATGAGGCGCATCACCTCGCTGCGCGCCTCGCGCAGGCTGTCCCGGTAGACGGGCACCATCTGGCCGTCGATCGTCACGCGGCCCGAGCCGTCGTCGCGCACGACGGCCTCGGCGCGCGGCCATCCAGCGGTTTCGACGCTCACTGCGCGCCCCCTTCCTTCTCGCCGGTCATCGTCGTGGCGGTGGACGCGGACAGAGTACCGGTGACTTTCACCCGCCAGGTTTCCGCCCTGGTCGGAGTGGGGCGCTCACCGCTCAGCGGGCGGCGCCGAACCACCTGGACATCGCCTCGACCAGCCCGGCCTGGTCCTCGCCCACCCAGGCCACGTGACCGTCGGGCCGCAGCAGCGCCGCGGGCACGTCCGGCGCCGCGCCGCCGTCGGCGACGTACCGGACCCGGTCGGCCCACCCGTCGGCCGAGAGCCGGCCGGTCCGGTCGAGGAGCAGGCCGTGGCCGCTGTGCATCAGCTCGTAGAGGCGGCCCTGCCCCAGGTCGACGTCGCGCAGCCGCCGGCCGAGCAGCTCGTGCCCGTCGCCGAGGTCGTAGCGGACGCCGATGGCCGTGACCTGCCCGATGAGGTACCGGGTCACCTCCTCGAAGTCCATGAGCCGGGACAGCAGCCGCCGCGCGGCCTGCGGGCCCGGGGCCAGGGACATCAGCTCGCTCTGCGCGCGGGTGTTGTCGAGCACGTCGGCGGCGACCGGGTGGCGTTCGGCGTGGTAGCTGTCCAGCAGCCCGTCCGGGGCCCAGCCGCCGACCGTCGCGGCCAGCTTCCAGCCCAGGTTGAACGCGTCCTGGAGGCCGAGGTTGAGGCCCTGCCCGCCGAGCGGCGGGTGGACGTGCGCCGCGTCGCCGGCCAGCAGCACCCGGCCGACCCGGTAGCGCTCGGCCAGCCGGGTGGCGTCGCCGAACCGGGAGAGCCAGCTCGGGGAGTGCGCGCCGAAGTCGGTGCCGGCGGTCGCCCGGAGCTGCCGCGTGAGCTCCTCGAGCGTGGGCGGGACCCTCGGGTCGTCCGCCACCCCGGCCGCCGGCACGACGACGCGGAACCTCCCGCCCTCGACCGGCCCGGCGCCGAACCCGAGCTGGGTCTTGCGGACCTTCGCCGTCACGGCGGCGACGGTCTCGGGCGGTGCGGTCAGCAGCACCTCGCCCAGCAGCCACTCGGTCGTGGCGGGTTCGCCGGGAAAGCCGACGCCGAGCAGCTTGCGCACCGTGCTGCGGCCGCCGTCGGCCCCGACGAGGTACCGCGAGCGCAGCCGTGTACCGTCGGCGAGCTCCGCGGCCACGCCGTCGTCGTCCTGGCTCAGCCCGACGAGCTCGTGGCCGCGCCGGAGCTCGGCGCCGAGCTCGACGGCGTGCTCGGTCAGCAGGCGGTGCACTACCGGCTGCGGGATGCCCAGCACATAGGGGTGGGTGGTGTCGAGCCCGTCGGGCACCGGTTTGTGGATGCCGGCGAAGTGGCCCCCGACCGGGTACGGCGTGCCGAGCGCGAGGAACCGGTCCAGCAGGCCGCGCTGGTCCAGCACCTCGACGCTCCGCGCGTGCAGGCCGAGCGCGCCGACGACCCTGGTCGGTCGCTCGTCCCGCTCCAGCACGACCACGTCCACACCCCGCAGCCGCAGCTCGGCCGCCAGCATCACGCCGGTCGGTCCGCCGCCCACCACGATGACGTCATGCATGAGAAGTCCCCCGTCGCTCGGTGGACCCGCCACCTCGGACCCGGGCGACGAGTCTGCGGCACCACGGGGGTCTTGCCGCAAGACCCCGGGTGCGCTATAGGTTGAGAGTGGCGGGGAGCTGCGTTCTCCTCGCCTTTGGTGTGCCCGGGGAGCAATGACAAAAGGACGCTCCTATGGTTGGTCAAGCTGTGAGGGGGCGTGTTCGAGGCGGCGGTAGAGGTCGCGGGCGATGTAGCGCTTGAGGCAGCGTTTGATCTCGCGGGGTGTCTTGCCCTCGCTGGTGCGGCGGGTGACGTAGTTGCGGGTGGTTTGGTGGTATCGGGTCTGTGAGACGGCGATGGTGTGCAGGGCGCGGTTGAGCTGCCGGTCGCCGTATCGGTTCAGGCGGTAGCGGGTGGTCACGTGCCCGCTGTTGGCAGGGATCGGTGCGGCTCCGGCGAGCATCGCGAACGCGGCCTCGGAGTAGACGCGGCCCGGGTGGGACCAGGCGCACAGGACCACCGCGGCGGTGATCGGTCCGACGCCGGGCAGGTCCAGCAGGTCCGGCCGCCAGGCACGGACCAGGGCCAGGATCGCTTGGGCGTGCTGGTCGGCCTCGGTGGTCAGGGTCTGGGCGCGGCGGGCCAGGGACCGCAGCACGGTCACGGTGGTGCGGGTCTCGACGTCCCAGGACGAGTGGACGCGCAGAGCGGCGGCGGTGGTGAGCATCTGCGGGACCTTCATCCCGCGGAACTTGTCGCGGATCTGCTCGGGAGCGGCGATGACTAGGCTGAACACCTGCCGTTGGGCGTTAGTGGATGCTTCGACGGCGGAGCGGCGGGCGGCCAGCAGGACCGACAGGGCCTGCCGGTCCCCGCCAGAACGCGGGGTCCCGAGTCGGGTCCGGGACAAGGCCTCTCGGGCGGCGCGGGCTGCGTCCAGCGGGTCGGACTTGGCGCCGTTGCGGCGGGCGGGCCGCTGGGGGCGGTCGAGCTCGACGACGACCTCACCACGGTCGGCCAGGACCCGGGCCAGGCCCGCGCCGTGGCCGCCGGTGCCCTCGATCGCCCACGCTCGCAGAACGCTGTGCTGGTCGGCCAGCTCGACCAGCCGGGCGTAGCCGGTCGAGGTGGTCTGGACGGCCAGCTCGGCCAGGACGCGGCCGGTGCGGGTGTCCATGACGGCGGCGGTGTGCGTGTCCACGTGGGTGTCGACGCCGATCACGACGTCGACGGCTTGACGTAGATCGGTAAGACTGGTCATGCGTTCTCTCCTGCCTGGGACGGGACGCGAGGGTTCCGGTCCGGGGCGGAGAACACGGCAGGACTGTGATGGGACACGCCCGGCGCCGCTAACGCCGGGCGGTCAAGCTCCTGATCAGGCCAGCTGCTCCGACCGGGCCGGGGCCGGCAGCCATGCGTGGACAAGTCCTTTTCAGGGCACGAAGCCAGTCAGTTGAAGAGTCACACGCACAGCCACCAGCCCACAGCCCAGCACCATCAGGCTGCGAAAGCGATCCTCACAGTCAGGTGGCCGGCAGCTCGGACTGCCGGTCACCTGACCTCTACCGGTCTCACACGATCAGGCCGCGCGCGCCGCCCGGAGCCGGATCGCGCGGGCGTACTCCGCCCGTGGGACGTGCGGCGTCACGTGGAGCACCATGCCGGCCTCCGCCGGGGTGCGGTCCGCCTTGTGCGAGTTGCACGCGTAGCAGGCGGCCACGAGGTTCATCCACGTCGAGGGGCCCCCGCGCGACCGCGGCAGGATGTGGTCGACGGTCTCGGCGGGGCCGCCGCAGTACGCACACATACCGTCGCGCCGTTTGACGCCCTGCTTGGTGCACGCGGGCGCCCCGCCCGACTTGTAGAGCCACCGCATCGTGACGTACCGGACCAGGCGCAGCACGCGCGGTAAGGGGAACGGCCCGAAGGAGCGGCCGTCGACCGCCTCCTCCACGACCGCGACCTCGCGCACGAGCATGTGGATGGCGTGCCGGACCGATACCCGGTGCAGCGGCTCGTAGCCGGCATTGAGGACTAGGACGTCGGCCACGGGCCTGCTCCTTCCGGTGAGCTTGTCGTTCTCGGTTCTGTCATTCGTTCGGTAGTGCTTTACAGACCCGGGACGACAAGAGCCGCCCGGGAACAGTTCTCCCGAGGCGGCTCACGTTCACTGGTCCGGCCGAGCCGGATCAGGAGCGTATGGCGCCCCGTATGGCCTCGCGGCCGTCCCAGAGGTGCTGCGCAATAGTGGGGTAGGACGACGCCGTGGCAGCACTGACCTTGCACGGGCCGGAGGCCTGGAGCGCAATGCTGGTGCGAACCATCGTGGATCTCGTCCTTTCCCGTCTCGTCGGATGTGGCTGGTATCGGTGGTCGGGCAGGCGCTGCGGACACACCACCTACCCGCACGGCATAAGGTCCGTGTGTGAAGAAAGGTACAACGAGGACTTGGCAGCGTCTATGGCTTTTCCGGAACTGCAACCCAAGGATGCATCAAATGCCCGGCGCGGCGTCGTACGACGGCGTGTCGCGCGCCGCCGGCGGCGGCTACCAGCTCACGGGTTCCCGGATGATCGGGCAGGTCATGCAGTGGCCGCCGCCGCGGCCGCGGCCCAGCTCGCCGCCGGCGATCTCGATCACCTCGATGCCGGCCTTGCGCAGCAGGTCGTTCGTGGTGGTGTTGCGGTCGTACGTGAACACGACGCCGGGCTCGACGGCGACGGAGTTGTTGCCGCTGTCCCACTGCTGCCGTTCGGACTCGTAGACGTCGCCGCCGGTCTCGATGACCCGCAGCTCGCCCAGCCCCGAGACCTGCCCGACGACGTCGAGGAAGGCCGACCCGCCGGCGTCGGCCACGGACACGCCGAGCGGGCCGGAGTCCGGGCGCAGCACGAACGGGTGCACGCGGTCCACGATCCGTGGGTACACGGTGACGGTGTCGACGTCGACGAACGTCATGATCGTGTCCAGGTGCATGGCCGCGCGCAGGCGCGGCATGCCGGCCACGACGATCTGCTCGGCCGCACCCGCCTCGAAGAGCGAGGCGGCGACCTGCGTGATCGCCTGCCGCGAGGTGCGCTCGCTCATGCCCATCAACACGGTGCCGTTGCCGATCGGCATGATGTCGCCGCCCTCGAAGGTGGCCTCGCCGTGGGCGGTCTCCGGGTCGCCCCACCACACGCGGCTGCCCACGTAGTCGGGGTGGAACGTGTAGACGGCCTTCATGAGCAGGGTCTCGTCGCGGCGCGCCTGCCAGTACAGCGGGTTCAGGGTGAGGCCGCCGTAGATCCAGCACGTGGTGTCGCGCGTGAACAGGGTGTTGGGCAGCGGGGGCATGAGGTACTCGCGCGTGTCGGGGCTGACGTCGGCGAGTGCGCGGAAGCCCGGCGGCAGCTCCGGCACGTCCGCGACGGCCAGGCCGCCGATGAGGTACCGGGCCAGCTCGTGCTCCGGCAGGGACTCCAGGTACTCGCGCGTCGCCTCGACCAGGCCGTTGCCCACGATCTCCGGCACGATCTTGCGGTCCAGCAGCCAGTCGCGCGCCCCTGGCACGCGCAGCGTCTCCGCGAGCAGCGCGTGCAGCTCGACGACGTCGACGTCGCGGCCGCGCAGCTCGGCCACGAAGTCCGCGTGGTCCTGCTGGGCGCGCTCGACCCACAGCACGTCGTCGAACAGCAGGCCGGCGGAGTTGGACGGCGTCAGGCGCTGGTGCGCCAGGCCCGGCGCGCAGACCAGGACCTTGCGCAGGCGGCCGACCTCGGAGTGGACGCCGTACGCCGACGAGGGTGTGCCGGACGGCGGAGCGATGTCGATGGTGTTCATCGGGCCACAACCGTACGCGATCGGCCCCCCGGAACGGCCCAGGACGGGGCCGGTACCGGTGTGGTCGTCGGTCGGGGGATCACCCCGCCGCCGTCGTGCCGAGCAGGGAGCCCACGGCGAACGTCGCGCCCAGGGCGAGCGCACCGCCCAGGACCACGCGCGCGGTGGCGCGCACCCGTGGTGCGTCGCCGATCCACGCGGCGGTCCAGCCGGTCCCGGCCAGCGCCGCCAGCACGACGACGAACGTGGCGCCGACCCGCCACGGCTCGGGGATGAGCAGCACGGCGGCGAGCGGAAGGACGGCGCCGGCGGTGAACGCGACGGCCGAGGCCAGCGCGGCGTTCCAGGGGCTGACCACCTCGTCCTCGTCGATGTTGAGCTCCGCCTCCAGGTGCGCCGAGAGGGCGTCGTGCTCGGTGAGCTCGACGGCGACCTGGCGGGCGGTTGCGGGGGAGAGGCCCTTGGCCTCGTAGAGCCCGGCCAGCTCGGCGAGCTCCTCCTGCGGCATCTCGGCCAGCTCGGTGCGCTCCTTGGCGATGAGGGCCTTCTGGGTGTCGGCCTGGCTGGAGACCGACACGTACTCGCCCAGCGCCATCGAGATCGCGCCGCCCACCAGGGCGGCGAGCCCGGCGGTGAGGATCGGCCCGGTCTGCGCGGTGGCGGCCGCGACACCGACGGCGACCGCCGCGACCGACACGATCCCGTCGTTGGCGCCCAGCACGCCCGCGCGCAGCCAGTTCAGCCGCTCGGCAAGGCCCTCGGCGTGCGGCTCGTCGGCATGTCCGACGGCGGGGCGGGGCGCGTCGGTGCGATCCGTCTCGGACGGTTCGGTGGTCATGGCCTCAGGCAACCAGGAGCGGGCGCGGGACGCCAACATCGCGGGAAGGGCTGGGTAGCCTCACCTTTCTGGCGGGGTCCGTCACACGTCTTTGCGCGTTGCGCATATGCACTGATTCGCTTCATCTGCTGCAAACAGGCGACGTCGCTGGCAAAGTCGAGGCGTTCAAGGACAGAAAGGTGTGTGACAGATGGCTCGTTCATGGAATGAGGTGAAGGCTGACGCCGTGACCGCTGGGCTGGGCGGGGCGCATGCGGCTGAAACTGGGGCCGAGACGCATGAACGGAGCCGTGCCATTCGGGCAATCGACGGTGGTGCCGCGCACCTGCATGGCTACCATGGGGATATGTCTCGGCTTGAGCGCATCACATCCGACCCGCAGGTGTGCCATGGCCAGCCGGTGCTACGCGGGTTGCGCATTCCCGTGCAGACGGTGCTGGAGCTGATGGCAGCGGGAATGACGTCGCAGGAGATTCTCGAGGACTACCCGGACCTGACGGCCGAGGATCTGCTGGCCGCGCTGGAGTTCGGCGCCCTGTCGGCGGGTGGGCACACGGTCGTGCCGCTGAGTGCGGCGTGAAGTTTCTCGTCGACGCACAGCTCCCGGCACGGCTCGCGAGATTCCTGAACGACAGCGGGCACGACGCGGCCCACACGAGCGATCTGCCGGACGGCAACTTCTCGACCGATCAACAGGTGACCGAGGCAGCCGACCGCGAGGATCGGGTCGTCGTGTCCAAGGACGCCGACTTCAGGATCAGTCACCAGCTCAAAGGGGCGCCACGCCGCCTTCTGGCTGACGTGGTCGCCCACGATCCGGTTCCTACGATCGTGTGCGCTCGCCCACCGGGATCGGGAGGTCCAGCGTGTTGCCCGGCTGCGCGAGCGGGCAGGTCCACGCCGGGTCGTAGGCGCAGGACGGGTTGTAGGCGAAGTTGAGGTCGAGCACCAGGTCGCCCACGCCGTCGTCGTACGCGCCGTCCGCCCCTCCGGACGCGCTGCCGGTGTGCCCGAGCCAGGCGCCCTTGATGGTGTCCAGGAGGTAGCGGCCGCCGCCGTAGGTGCCGCCGGGGGTGCCGGCGAGCGCGTCCTTGACCGGCACGAACAGCCCGCCGCCGTAGGAGGCGAGGCGCCAGACGTCGAGCGTGCCGAGGTCGCCGAGGGTCTCGTGCCGCAGGGCCACCGTGCCGAGGAGCTCGAACGGGACGATGCCGTCGGTCCCGGTCGGGACGTCGAGGCGCCGTGGCGCGCCGTCGGGGCCGGGCTCGGCCGGCACGATCGGGGCGGTCAGGCGCCAGGACGGGTCGTACGGGGCCACCGACAGGCCGGTGAAGCCCGGCCGGTCCTCCGGCAGCAGGGCCGACGCGGGATGGGTCGCGAAGAGCTCGTCGCGTGCGGCGACCCAGTAGGCGTGCGCGGCGGCGGGGTCGTCCGCTGCACGGGCGCGGACCTCGGTGTACAGCGCGAAGACACGCCGCCGCCAGTCCGCGGTCCGGAGGGCTGTGACGGCGGGGGAGATGGCGGCGGCGTGTGTCATGGTCCCGACACTACATACTGCGCGGGCGGTGACACGGGCACCCGCAGGCCGGGAAGATCCTTCAGGGCCGGGGCGTCAGCCGGATGACGGGGATCTCCCGGTCGGTGGCCGTCTCGTACTTCTGGAAGCCCGGCGCGTCGGTGGTGATCTGCTGCCAGGCCCGCTCTCGCTCTGTGCCGTGCAGCTCCTGGGCGGTCACGGGTACCTTGCGGCCCGCCAGCTCGACGGTCACCTGGTCCGGGTTCGCCGCGATGTTGAGGTACCAGGCGGGGTTGGCCTTTCCGCCGGCCGCCGTCGCCACGATCAGCCAGCTTCCGTCGGGGTCGGTGAAGTAGCCGACGGGCGTCTCGCGGGCCTGCCCGCTCTTGCGCCCGACCGTGGTCAGGACCAGGAGCGTCATGCCCATGGTCTGGCCGCCCGTGCGCCGGGCGCGCCACATGATCAGCTTGTTGAACAGACGGACGGACCGGCCGGGCTGCCTGGCGCCCCGGGTACCGGTGGGATGGGTGAAGCTCATGGGCTGCCTCCGTGTGGGCACATAGTTCGTGCCACAGACTGTACACGGTGGTAACCAACATTCCTGACAAGTAGTCCGGCCAGGGCCATGGCCCCCGAGGACCGCACGAACCGCGGAACCCCAGGGGCCATGGAGCGTGCCGGCGCCGAGCGTCAGCCGCAGTGCTCGAACGGGCTGGTGTAGCTCGTGCTGCCCACGGAGCCGCCCCACCTGACGCAGGTGCCGGGCGCGGACCGCTTGACGGGCCCCGCGTAGTACGAGTAGCTGCCGGAGTCGGTGGTGCGGGAGGAGCCCTCGGGCTCCAGGAACGCCGAGACGGCCGTCGGGGTGCCGAGGTTGGTGGACTTCAGCGTGACCACGCAGTTGTAGCCGGTGCCCGAGTTGTACAGCAGGTAGGTGCGGCCGACGGTGCCGAGCGCCGCGGAGTCGATCACCGCGAAGCCGCTGCCGCACACCTCGGTCGGGGTGTACGGGTTGCTCCCGCCGCCGCAGGCGTTGGTGCTGGTGACGGCCTTGCGCTGGCCGAGAGAGACGGTCACGCCGTCGACGGTGGGCGAGGTGTCGACCACCCCGGACGAGCTGCGCTGCTCGTAGTGCAGGTGGGGCGCGGACGAGCCGCCGGTGGAACCGACGGTCCCGATGACGGTGCCCTGGCTGACCGACATGGTCTGTCCTGGCGCGCGCACCATCGTGGCGAGGTGGGCGTACCGGGTGCGGGTGCCGTCGCTGTGCACGATCTGCACCCACTGGCCGTAGCTGGTGCTGCCCTCGTTGTCGAAGGTGGCGGTGCCGCCGGCCGTGGCGCGGACGGTCTCGCCGTTGATGGCGTCGTCACCGTAGGACTGCCAGTCGATGGAGCCGGACGGGTTGTGGCCGGGGCTCCAGTTGTTGGCGTAGAACGTCTTGCCGCAGTTGAACGGCGACTTGTGGGAGATGGCCTGCACGCCGACGTCGTCGGTGGAGGCGGACGCCGCCGGCGCGGCGACGAGGGTCAGGGCGGCGACTGCCGCCAGCATCCAGTGCTTCGAGGTCCTTCGGCGGAACGGGGAGATGACAGACATGGTGCTCTCCATCCTCGGGGTCTGACTCTTGGCCTGACGCCCGAAGGCTGACAGGTCCGCCCGAAGGTGCCCATGGGTAGCGCTCCCCCTGGACAGCGGCCGGCTAGGCCCAGACCGCGGCCAGGGCCGCCGCCTGGGCCCGGCCCACCGCACGTCCTGCCGCCGCCGACGGCGCACGCGTCGACGGCGACAGCGGGTTGGTGCCGAACGCCTCGATCGAGGCGTCGTCGGCGCCGATCATGAGGACCTTCGCCGGGGCGAGGCCCGCGAGCTGGTCGGCGGCCGACGGGCCGAACGGCGACGGGGTGCCCTCGCGCTGCGGCGTGACGACCAGCACGCGGTCCGCGCCCGCCGCGAGGTCCACGTTCGCCACCGAGCGCATCCCGCCGTCGATGTAGCGGCTGTCGCCGATGGTCACCGGCGGCCACACGCCGGGCACGGCGCAGCTCGCGGCCACGGCGTCCGTGAGCCGCACGCCCGAGTCCCGGCGAAAGACGGTCAGCTCGCCCGACTCGGCGTCGACCGCCGTGATCGCGAGGTCCCGGTCCGGCCACTCGGCGCTCGGCAGGCGCGCCTCCTGCTCCCTCAGGCGGGCCGCCTCGTCGGTGGTGGGCGCGGCCAGCGCCATCGCGCCGATCCGGCGCCGCACCTCGGCCGGCTCGGGCGCCCTGCCGTCGGCGGCCGGCTGCAGCGCGGCGGCCCAGCCCGCCATCATGGCGGCCGCGTCGAACTCCACCTCGATCTCGGCCGTCTCGGGGGCGAGCTGGGCCGCGTACAGCGCCTCCAGCGGCGTGCCGCTCGTGACCTGCGCAGCCACCGCGGCCCCCGCCGACGTCCCGACCACCCGGTCGGCGCCGATGACGAGGGACGCGAGCTCCGCGTCCTTGTCGGCGATGCCCTGCAGCACACCCAGCTCCCAGGCGACGCCGGCCACGCCGCCTCCACCCAGTACCAGTGCGTCAGTCATGATCCGCACTGTACGTCGGGGTCCCGAGCGAGGCGCGCGGGCCGTCCGGGTCAGTCCGCCGAGCGGACCATCGCGCGCACGCCGACGGCCAGCCCGAGCGCGGCCGTGGCCACGGCCGCGACCCAGCCCCAGGCCACCGCCGCCGAGGCGAGGTCACCCGCGAAGGCGGCTCGGCCCGAGTCGACGACGTACCGCAGCGGGTTCACCGTCGACACGGCGCGCATCCACGCCGGACCGGTCTCCAGGGGCAGCAGCATGCCGGACAGCAGCATCACCGGGAACAGGACGGTCTGCTGCACCACCCAGAACATCCACTCCTGCTTGCGCACCGCCAGCGCCAGCGCGTACGACAGCGAGCCGACGCCGATGCCGAGCACCGCGAGCTGCAGCAGGGTCAGCACCGCGCCCACGGGGTCCGGGCGCAGGCCGAACGGCAGCATCACGAGCAGCACGACGGCGGACTGGGCCACGATCGGCACCATCTCCTTCAGGGCGCGGCCCACGAGCTGCGCCGGGCGGGACAGCGGGGTGACGAGCATCCGCTCGTGCACGCCGGAGGAGAGGTCGAGCTGCAGGTTGGAGCCCGTCACGGACGTGCCGAACAGCGTGGTCATCGCCAGCACGGCGGGCACGAACCACAGCCAGACGTCGCCGCCGAGCGTGCCGCCCGCCGAGCCGGCGAGCAGCGGGCCGAACAGGCCGAGGAAGACCAGCGGCTGGATGAGGCCGAAGACGAGCGAGAACGGGTCGCGGACCACGGGCCGGAGCTCGCGGACCAGCACGATCCGCGTGTCGCGCAGGAAGCCGCGCCGGGGGAGCGGCCCGGTGGCCGGGGTGGGCGTCGTGTCGGGGGTCAGGGTCGCGGCGCTCATGCCAGGACCTCCTTCTTGGTCGTCTCGCTGGTGGTCGTCTCGCGGGTGGTGGAGGTGTCGACGCCGGCGGCGTCGGCGGGGACGTCGACCGACGTCTCTCGGAGGCTGCGGCCGGTCAGGGCGAGGAAGACGTCGTCGAGCGTGGGCCGTACGACGTCGACGCGGGTCACGTCGAGGCCCGCCGCGTCGGCCGCGCGGAGCAGCCGCGGCGTGGCGCCGGGCCCGTCCGCGGTGCGGATCTCGACGGCGGCGGCCCCGCCGTCGGCCCGGGTGCGGACCGAGCGGGTGCCGGGCGCGCGCTCCGCGACTACGGCCAGCGCCGCCGCGTCCTCGTGGGACGACGTGCCGAGCGTGACGAGGTCGCCCGCCAGCTCGGCCTTCAGGGCGTCGGCGGTGTCGTCGGCGATGACCTGCCCGTCGTCCACCACGATCACCCGCTCGGCGAACGTGTCCGCCTCGTCGAGGTAGTGCGTGGTGAGCACGATGGTCATGGGCTCGGCGGCGGTGGTGCGCATCCGCAGGATGTGCGCCCAGAGGTTGGCGCGGTTGTGCGGGTCGAGGCCGGTCGACGGCTCGTCGAGGAACAGCAGCGACGGCTCGTGGACCAGGCCGATCGCCACGTCGAGGCGGCGCTTCTGCCCGCCGGACAGGCTGTCGACCTTCCGGTCGGCCTGCTCGGTCAGGTCGAGGGCCTCCAGCAGCTCGCCGGCGCGGGCCCTGGCCGCGCGCCGGTCGAGGCCGTAGATCTCGCCCTGCGTCACGAGCTCGTCGCGGACGAGCTGGGCCGCGCCGCCCGCGCCGCCCTGGCCCACGTAGCCGATCGCCGCGCGGACCCGGTCGGGGTGCGCGACGACGTCGTGCCCGGCCACCTCCGCCGTGCCCGACGTCGGCGGGATGAGCGTGGTCAGCATGCGCAGCGTGGTGGTCTTGCCTGCGCCGTTGGGGCCGAGCACGGCCACCAGCTCGCCCGGCTCGACGTCGAGCGAGATGCCACGCACTGCGTGGACGGTACGGGTGCGGCTCACCACGAAGTCCTTGGTGAGCGCTCGGGTGCGGATCACGGTTTCTCCTTCTTGCGGTCGGTCCTGTGCTGCCTACGAGAGACAGCCTTCCGGTAGTAGCGGTCAGGTTCTGGCCTGTACCGCGTGCCATGCTGGATCCGTGCTCGAGACCTCCGGACGCCTCCTCGCCCTCCTGTCGCTGCTCCAGGCCCGCCGGGACTGGCCCGGCCCGCTCCTGGCCGACCGGCTCGGCGTGAGCCCCCGCACGGTGCGGCGCGACGTCGACCGGCTGCGCGAGCTCGGCTACCCGGTCCACGCCACCAAGGGGCCGGACGGCGGCTACCGCCTCGACGCCGGTGCCGAGCTGCCGCCGCTGCTGTTCGACGACGAGCAGGCCGTCGCCGTCGCCGTCGCGCTGCGCACGGGCGCCATACCGGGCGCGGAGGAGGGTGCCACGCGGGCGCTGGCCACGATCCGCCAGGTCATGCCGGCCCGCCTCCGCGCCCGCCTGGACGCCCTGGAGGTGACGACGGTGCGGCGCGGGAACCGGCCGGAGGAGCCGGCGGTCGACCCGGGCCTGCTCCTCGCGCTCGGCTCCGCCTGCCGGGCGCACGAGGTGGTGCGGTTCGACTACGCGGGCGGCACCATGCCCGCGGTGGGCGAGGGGGAGAACGCCTTCCGGCCGCCGCGCCGGGTCGAGCCGCACCATCTCGTGACGTCGGACGGGCGCTGGTACCTCGTCGCCTTCGACCTCGACCGCGCCGACTGGCGGCTGTTCCGTGTGGACCGGCTGAGCCTCCGCTCGGGGACCGGGCCGCGGTTCGCTCCCCGGGAGGTGCCCGGCGGGGACGTCGCCGGGTTCGTCGCCTCCCGGATCAGCGGTTCGCGGTGGCCCGTGCACGGCGAGGTGGTGCTCCACGCGCGGGCCGACGTGATCGCGCCGTGGCTCGGCGGCAACGGCCTGTGCGAACCGCTCCCCGACGTCGACGGGGAGCCCCGGTGCCGCGTCGTCATCGGCTCGTGGTCCTGGGGCGGCCTGGCGGGCTGGCTCGGTGTGTTCGACGTGCCGTTCGAGGTGGTGGGGCCGGCGGAGCTGGTGGCGGCGACACGTCGGCTGGCCAGCCGTTACGGGGCAGCGGTACCCGGCTAGTACCCAGTATGTTGTGCGCGTTCCTCCCCGCTACAGCCCCGCTACAGCCCTGCTGCAGCCGATGCAGCCGACACGACGGAGAGCGTGAGCATGACCAATCTGTCCGATTTCAGCGATGACGAGCTCAACCAGATCCTGGACGCCCCAGGCGCCGTGCTGAAGGGCGCGACCCTCGCCGACGGGCGGCCGGGGCCGATCAGGTTCCTGCGGGAGATGGCGTCCGGCGCCAAGGTGTTCCGGGAGGCCCAGGCGCACGAGAACGAGTTCGTGCAGTCCGTGGCCGTGGCGCTGCGCGACCGCGGGAAGGCGGCGGAGGCGGCGGAGGACGGCGACGACACCCCCGCCGCCGCGGAGCGCAACGTTCCCGACCCGGAGGGCGAGGCGGCGCGGGCGGTCGAGCTCACCGAGGCCTCGATGGCGCTGCTGCGCGGCCGGGCCGACCAGAAGGACATCGACGCCTACGGCGAGTGGCTGGTCCGGATCGCCACGCAGGTCGCCAGGTCGACCAGCTCCAAGGAGGGCGGCTTCCTCAGCAAGCGGGTGGCGATCTCCGCGGGCGAGCAGGCGTTCATCGACCAGCTCACCGCCGCCGTCGGCCGCTGACATCCCCCTTCGAGACCGAGAAACCTCGGTCTCGAAGGGGAGGCTCACGCGGGCCGCCGGCGTGCGTACTCGAGCTCCGGGCGCCCGCGCGTCCCGTAGCGCGGGGCGCGCGTGGCGACGCCGTGGTCCGCGAGGAACTCCAGGTAGCGGCGCGCGGTGATGCGCGCCAGGTGCAGCTCGTCCGCCACCTCGCTCGCCGACAGCGCGCCCGGCCGGCGGGCGAGCAGGTCCGACACGGCGTCGAGCGTGTCCTGGGACAGGCCCTTCGGGAGCCCGGCGGCGTTGGACGTGCGCAGCGCCGCGAACGCCGTGTCCACCTCGCGCTGGCTGAGCGTGGACACGGGCGAGCGCATCTGCTCGAAGTACTTGCGGTAGGCGCCCAGCTTCTCGGCGAACAGCCCGAACGTGAACGGCTTGATGAGGTACTGCACCACACCGACCGCCACCGCCTCGCGCACCACCTCCAGCTCGCGGGCCGCCGTGACCGCAATGACGTCCACGACCAGGCCGGCCGCGCGGAGCTGCCGGCACAGGACCAGGCCGTGCCGGTCGGGCAGGTTCATGTCCAGCAGGAGCAGGTGCACCTCCCGCCCGGCGGCCTGCGCGTCGCGCAGCGCGCGGACCGTGTCGCCCGCCGTGTGCACCACGCCGGCCAGCTCGAACCCGTCCACCCGGCGCACGTACTCGCCGTGCGCCTCGGCCGTGCGGTGGTCGTCCTCCACCACCAGGACGCGGATCACGGGCGTCCCGCCCGGTCGGCCGGTCCGGCGGTCGAGTCGGCGGCTTGGGTGGGCGGTGCGACGGCGGCCTGGGCGGGCGATACGACGGCGGACGGGGCCGGCGGGACGGCGGCGGCCTGGACGGACGGTGAGACGGCGGACGGGACGACAGCGGCAGGGGCGGGCGGGACGACGGCGGACGGCGCGGCGTCGGCGTCGGCGTCGTCGGACGGTTCGGCCGCCGGCGCCCCGGTCTCGGGGCGGGGGAGCGTCACGGTGAAGACCGCCCCGGCGCCTCCGCCGGTCCCGTGGGACACCTCGATGTCGCCGCCGAGGCTCTCGACCACCTGGCGCACGAGCGCCAGGCCGTAGCCGCGCCCGCCGCCGGCGTCGTCCTTGGTGCTCCAGCCGTGGTCGAAGATGTGCTCCAGGTCCGCCTCGGCGATGCCGGGCCCGCTGTCGGAGACCTGGAACACGAGGGACCCGTCGTCGCCGTTGGCGAGGTACACCTCGACCCACGCGCCGTCGGCGCCGTCGGTGCCCGCGCGCGTCGGGTCGACGGCGGCCGGGTCCAGGGCGTGGGCCGCCGCCGCGTCCGTCGCGTTGTCGATCAGGTTGCCGAGGATGGTCACGACGTCCACCGGCTCCAGCCAGTGCGTGCCCGGCGCGAGGTGCGTCTCGAAGTGCATCTCCACCGCGCGCTCGCGGGCCTGGGCGGCCTTGCCGAGCACGAGCGCCGCGATGACCGGCTCCTCGATCGCTTGCACCACCCGGTCGGTGAGCCGCTGGCCCAGGTCGCGCTCGCCCGCGACGAAGCGCAGGGCCTCGTCGCTGCGGCCCAGCTCGATGAGCGTGGCGATGGTGTGCAGGCGGTTGCTGAAGTCGTGGGTCTGGGCGCGTAGCGCCGCCGAGATGGTGCGCACCGACGACAGCTCCCCGGTGACCCGCTGCAGCTCGGTGCGGTCGCGCAGGGAGATCACCTCGCCGACGTTCCGGCCGGCCGCGGCCGCCGTGTCACGGCCGACCAGCAGCACCCGGCCGCCGACCCGCACCGGCCCCTCCGGCGTCGTGCCGCCCAGGACGTCGCGGACGGCGGGGGACAGCCGCTCGTCGGCGACGGCGAACGGCGCCGCGAGGTCCGGCACGTCGAGCAGCCGCAGCGCCTCGTCGTTCGCGAGCACCACGGTGCCGTCCTCGACGAGCAGCATGCCCTCCTCGACCGAGTGCAGCACCGCCTCGTGCGCGGCGAACAGGTGGGCCAGCTCGTCGGGGCCCTTGCTGTCGGTGATCCGGTCCAGCCGGCGCGCGAGCAGGGTCGCGGCGACGGCGCCCGTGCCGAACGCCAGGAGCGTCCCGACGCCGACGATCACCAGGCGCGGCGCGATGCTGTCCCACAGCCGGTCGAGCGTCACGCCCGCCGACACCAGGCCGACGATCTCGCCGTCGTCCGTGCGGACGGGGACGACGGCGCGCACGGACGGGCCCAGCGTTCCGTCGTAGACCTCGGTGAACGTCTCACCGCGCAGCGCCGGGGCGGTGGTGCCGACGAACGGCCGCCCGATCTGCCACGTGTTGCGGTGGGTGTAGCGGGTGCGGTCGGTGTCCATGACCGTCAGGTAGTCGATGTGCGTGGTCTCCATGACGCGTTCGGCATAGGGCTGCAGCAGGCCGGACGCCTCGGCGACCGAGCCGGCCCGGTCCGTGCCCGCCGCCGCGTGGGCGCGGGCGACCGTGTCGATGACCAGCGACTCCGCCGCGACCGTCGCCGCCAGGTCCGTGCTCTCCTGCGCCGCGTGCTCCTGGGCCGAGGACCTGGCGTCCAGCGCGAGCAGCCCGAACACGACGACCGCCCCGGCGGACAGCAGCGCCGTGTGCACGGCGAGGAACCACCTCGCGATACTCGCACCCCGTCGCTGCGCCACCGACCCATTGTGGCCCGGGCCGCGGCGGTGCGGTGACGGCCGGCGAGAACACTCGGTGAGAACAATATGGCCGCAATGGTGGGGTTCGCCGTCGGCGAGCCCACTCTTGTCGCTGACCACACAGCGTTGTGAGAGGAACACACCATGGCGGTAACGCAGCCCGCCGGCGCCGGGACCACCCCGCGCCGCCGGCTCGACAAGAGTCACTACCTGTACATCGCGGTGATCGTGGCCGTCGTGGCCGGCGTCATCGTGGGCCTGGCCTCGCCGGAGACCGGAGTGGCGCTGAAGCCGCTCGGCACCGGGTTCGTCGCACTGATCAAGATGATGATCTCGCCGGTGATCTTCTGCACCATCGTGCTGGGCATCGGCTCGATCGCGAAGGCGGCCACCGTCGGCCGCGTCGGCGGGCTCGCGCTGCTCTACTTCATCGCCATGTCCACGTTCGCGCTGCTGATCGGCCTGATCGTCGGCAACGTGCTGCACCCGGGCGAGGGCCTGTCCATCGCGGGCGCCACCTACGAGGCGGAGGGCGAGGCCGAGTCCCTCGTGGACTTCCTGCTGGGCATCATCCCCACCACGCTGGTCTCGCCGCTCACCGGCGAGTCCGTGCTGCAGACCCTGTTCGTGGCGCTCCTGGTCGGGTTCGCGATCCAGCAGCTCGGCGCGCGCGGCAAGCCCGCGCTCGACGCCGTCCGCGTCATCCAGGCGATCGTCTTCCGCGTGCTGACCATGATCCTGTGGGTGGCCCCGGTCGGGGCGTTCGGCGCCATCGCGGGCGTCGTCGGCGAGACCGGCTGGGGCGCCGTCGTCGCGCTGGGCACGCTGATGGCCGGGTTCTACCTGACGTGCATCGTGTTCATCGCCGTCGTCCTGGGCGCCGTGCTGTGGTTCGTCGCGCGCGTGAACATCTTCCTGCTCATGAAGTACCTGGCGCGCGAGTACCTGCTGATCGTCAGCACGTCGTCGTCCGAGGCGGCGCTGCCGCGGCTCATCGCCAAGATGGAGCACCTGGGCGTCTCCAAGCCGGTGGTGGGCATCACGGTGCCGACCGGGTACTCGTTCAACCTCGACGGCACGGCGATCTACCTGACCATGGCGTCGCTGTTCATCGCCTCCGCCATGGGGACGCCGCTGTCCGTGCCCGAGCAGGTCGGCATGCTCGCCTTCATGATCATCGCCTCCAAGGGCGCGGCGGGGGTCACCGGCGCCGGCCTGGCGACGCTCGCCGGCGGCCTGCAGACCTACCGCCCCGACCTGGTCGACGGCGTGGGCATCGTGGTCGGCATCGACCGGTTCATGTCCGAGGCGCGGGCGCTGACCAACTTCACCGGCAACGCCGTGGCGACGGTGATCATCGGCACGTGGACCCGCGAGATCGACCGCGAGCGCGTGCACGAGGTGCTGGCGGGCCGGGTCCCGTTCGACGAGAACGCGCTGGACGACCTGCATGGCGGGTCGGACGACGGGGCCGTGAACGGGGCGTCGGATTCCGAGGACGACGTCGCGGACGGGGTGCCGGCCGGGGACGGCGCGGCCGAGAGCGGCAGCACCCGCGCGAAGGCGACCGAGCCGACCCCGGTCTAGACCGACCGGGCGCCAACAGATCTGGCGCCAACAGACCCGGCGGCCGGAGCACTCTGGGGGTGCCCCGGCCGCCGTCCGACAAAGGTCCGCTTCCAGCACGCGATCACGCATGCTTTCCGGCTCCGGAGCATGCCTGGTCACGTGCTGGAAGCGGACTTTGTGCCGTCCCCCGACCATGGCCCACGTTCCCGTCCGGATCAGTTTGCTCCGAGATATGGACGTGGCGTGCATATCTGTGGTTATATGAACGTGCAGTCCACATCGCGACCCAAGGAGCACGCCATGACCAGCACCACCGCGAGCACCACCAGCACACCCCGCGTCGCCCTCGTCACCGGCGGGTCCGGCGGCATCGGCCGCAGCACCGTCCGGCGGCTCGCCGCCGACGGTTTCGCCGTCGCCGTCCACTACGCGGGCAACCGAGCCAGGGCCGAGGAGGTCGTGGCGGAGGTCGAGGCCGCAGGCGGCCGGGCGATCGCCGTGACCGGCGACGTCGCCGACGAGGCGGCCATGGGCGCGGCGTTCGACGCCACCGAGGCCGCGTTCGGCGGGATCGACGTCGTCGTGAACACCGCCGGGATCATGCTGCTCGGCCCCGTAGCAACCTTCGACCTGGCCGACCTCGACCGCATGCACCGCACCAACATCCGCGGCGCGTTCGTGGTGGCCCAGCAGGCCGCCCGCCGCGTCCGGACGGGCGGCGCGATCATCGGCTTCTCCACGAGCCAGACCCGCCTGCAGCACCCCACCTACGCCCCCTACGCCGCGGCCAAGGCGGCCGTCGAGGTGCTGACCACGGTCCTGGCCCGCGAGCTGCGCGGCAAGGACATCACCGTCAACGCCGTCGCGCCCGGGCCCACCGCCACGCCGCTGTTCCTGGACGGCAAGGACGAGCAGACCGTCGAGAACCTCGCGCGGCTCGCGCCGCTCGAGCGGCTGGGCATGCCGGACGACGCAGCCGAGGTGGTCGCCTTCCTGGCCGGCCCCGGCCGCTGGGTCAACGGGCAGACGGTCTACGTCAACGGCGGCATCGCCTGATCCGGCCGCCCCAGCGGACCACACATCGAGCAGAGACCCACAGGGAGAGGTAACAGCCATGAGCAACGTCATCGTCATCACCGGAGCCTCCTCGGGCTTCGGGGCCCTCACGGCCCGCGCCCTGGCCGCGGCGGGCGACACCGTCTACGCGGGCATGCGGCAGACCGAGGGCCTCAACGCCCCGCAGGTCGAGGCCGCCCGGGCCTACGCAACGGAGCACGGCGTGGACCTGCGCGCCATCGAGCTCGACGTGAGCTCGCAGGAGTCGGTCGACGGCGCCGTCGCGCGCATCGAGGCCGAGCACGGCCGCATCGACGTGCTGATCCACAATGCCGGCCACATGGTGGTGGGCCCCGCCGAGGCGTTCACGCCCGAGCAGCTCGCCGAGCTGTACGACGTGAACGTGCTGTCCACCCAGCGCGTCAACCGGGCCGCGCTGCCCGGCATGCGTGCCCGCGGCGCCGGGCTCGTCATCTGGGTGTCCAGCTCCAGCGTCAAGGGCGGTACCCCGCCGTACCTGGCGCCCTACTTCGCGGCCAAGGCGGGCATGGACTCCCTCGCCGTGTCGTACGCCGGCGAGCTGGCCCGCTGGGGCGTGGAGACGTCGATAGTGGTACCCGGCTCGTTCACCAGCGGCACCAACCACTTTACGCACGCCGGCCACCCGGCCGACGGCGATGTGGAGGCCGCCTACGAGACCCGGTACGCCGGGCTGATGGACCAGGTGGCCCAGAAGCTCGCGGCGCTGGCACCCGCGGACGCCGACGTCTCCCTGGTCTCCGACGAGATCGCCCGCATCGTCGCGCTGCCCGCTGGGCAGCGGCCGTACCGGGTGCACATCGACCCGGCGGACGACGGCTCTGCGGCGGTCTCGGACCTGGCCGACCGGACCCGGCGCGAGTTCCTGACCCGGGTCGACCTGGCCGACCTGCTCACGGCCCGGACCGCGTGACCGGCGGAACGGTGACCGGCGGACCGTCGGGTGACCGGGCAGCCCGACCCGCCCGGTCACCCGACAACCCGCCGACCGCGCAGGTCAGGGACTTGCCAGACCTAGACTGGCGAGCGCTGTCACCGAGCAGTCTGCCGAGGAGCGGGGGAGAACAACCGTGGCGAACGATCTGACGGCGTCCGCCGTCGAGAAGGCCGGACCGCGCGCCAGGGGCCGCGGACGGCGGCCCGCCGACGAGGTACGCGGCGACGTCCTGCGGGCCGTCGGTGAGGTGCTGCTCGGCGAGGGCATGGCCGACCTCACGTTCGAGCGGGTCGCGCGCCTGTCGGGCGTGAGCAAGACGACCCTGTACAAGTGGTGGCCCTCCAAGGGCGCGCTGGCCCTCGACGGCTACTTCCACGCCGTCCAGCAGACGCTCGCCTTCCCCGACACCGGCGACATCCGCGCCGACCTGCTCGACCAGCTCCACGCGTTCGTCCGCCTCATGACCACCACACCCGGCGGCCGGGTCCTGGCGGAGCTGATCGGCGAGTCCCAGACGGACAAGGACCTCGCCGTCGCCTACCGGTCCCTGTACTCGTCCGAGCGGCGGCGCCTCGCCGGCGAGCGGCTCACCCGGGCGCAGGAGGCGGGGCAGCTCCGGGCCGACGTCGACGTCCAGGTGGTCGTCGACCAGCTCTGGGGCGCCGTCTACCACCGCCTGCTCATCCCGGACGAGCCGATCACCGAACGCTTCGTCGACGCCCTGGTCGACAACCTGCTCGGCGGGATCGCCGCGCGCTGAGGCCGGCCGGCGAGCCGCCGCACGGCCGCTTCAGCGGACCAGGCACGGCCGCTTCGGGTCGAACTGCCAGCCCTTGACGAGGTACTGCATCGCCACCGCGTCGTCCCGCGCCCCGAGGCCGTGGGCCAGGTAGAGCTCGTGCGCGGCGGCCAGGCGCTCGCGGTCGAGCTCGACGCCGAGCCCCGGGCCGGTCGGCACCCGGATCGCGCCGCCCTCGATGCGCGGCGGCGCCGTCGTCAGGCCCTGGCCGTCCTGCCAGATCCAGTGGGTGTCCAGCGCGGTGATCGCGCCGGGCGCGGCCGCTCCCACGTGCGTGAACATGGCCAGCGAGATGTCGAAGTGGTTGTTGGAGTGCGACCCCCACGTCAGGCCGAACTCGTGGCAGAGCTGGGCCACCCGCACCGAGCCGGCCATGGTCCAGAAGTGGGGGTCGGCCAGCGGGATGTCGACGGCGCCCGCGCGCACCGCGTGCGCCAGCTCGCGCCAGTCCGTCGCGATCATGTTGGTCGCGGTGGGCAGGGCGGTAGCGCGCCGGAACTCCGCCATCGTCTCGCGGCCCGAGAAGGAGCCCTCCGCCCCGCACGGGTCCTCGGCGTAGGCGACGACGCCGCGCATGCGCCGGCCCAGGCGGATCGCCTCGGCCAGCGGCCAGCCGCCGTTGGGGTCGAGCGTGATCCGCGCGTCACCGAACCGCTCCTTGAGCGCGACGACGGTGTCGACCTCGACGTCGCCGGCCTGCACGCCGCCCTTGAGCTTGAAGTCGGCGAACCCGTACCGTTCGGCGGCGGCCTCGGCCAGCCGCACGACGTCGTCGGGCGTCATGGCCTGCTCGCGCCGCAGGCGGCCCCATGCGTCCGACTCGTCGTCCCCGCGCAGGTAGGGCAGGTCGGTTGCGCCCGGGTCGCCCACGTAGAAGAGGTAGCCGAGCATCGGGACGGCGTCCCGCTGGACGCCGTCGCCGAGCAGCTCGGCCACGGGCACGCCCAGGTGCTGGCCGTGCAGGTCCAGCAGCGCCGACTCCAGGGCCGTGACCGCGTGGACCGTGGTGCGCAGGTCGAAGGTCTGCGCGCCGCGCCCGCCCGCGTCGCGGTCGGCGAACGCGGTAGCCACCGAGCGCAGCAGGGACCGGTACCGGGCCACCGGCTGCCCGACGACGAGCCGGCCCGCCTCCTCGATCGTGGCCCGGATCGGCTCCCCGCCGGGCACCTCGCCGAGCCCGGTGCGGCCCTCGGAGTCGGTCACGACCGCGATGTTCCGGGTGAAGAACGGGCCGTGCGCGCCGGACAGGTTCAGCAGCATCGAGTCGTGGCCCGCGACGGGCACCACCTCGACGCGGGCGACGGTGGGGTGGTCGCTCACTCGGCGGCCTCCAGCACGCCGTCCACGCGCCGGTTCAGGCGCCACGGGTTGTCGGGCCGGACCGGCTCGGGCAGCAGGTACTCGGGCAGGTTCTGGTAGGCCACCGGACGCAGGAACCGCTCGATCGCGAGCGTGCCCACCGACGTCGTGCGGCTGTCCGACGTCGCGGGGAACGGGCCGCCGTGCACCATCGCGTGCCCCACCTCGACCCCGGTGGGCCAGCCGTTCGCGAGGATCCGGCCCGCGGTGCGCTCCAGGACCGGCAGCAGCCGGGCGGCGGTCTCGTGGTCGTCCTCCGTCAGGTGCAGCGTCACCGTGAGCTGCCCCTCCAGCCGTCCGACGGCGGCGAGCAGCTCGTCGGCGTCGGCGTACCGGACCACGAGCGACGCCGCGCCGAAGATCTCCGCCTGCAGCACCGGGTTGCTCAGCAGGGTCGGCACCGCGCTCGTGAACACGGCGGGCGCGGGGGCGTTGCGGGTGTCGCCGGGAGCCCCGGCCGCGACCAGGTGCACGCCGTCCTGGGCGGCCAGCGTGTCGACGCCGTCCTGCCAGGCCGCCGCGATGCCCGCGGTGAGCATGGTCTGCCCGGCCGTGGCCGCCGCGGCGCGCCCGGCCGCCGCGACGAAGGCGTCGCCGCGCTCGCCGGCGGGCACGAACACGAGCCCCGGCGCGGTGCAGAGCTGACCCGACGAGCCGGTCACCGAGGTGAGGTACGCGGCGGCGAGGGCGTCGACGTCGCCGGCCAGGGCGCCGTCGAGCAGGATGGTGGGGTTGATCGAGCTCATCTCGGCGTAGACCGGGATCGGCACCGGCCGGGCCGCGGCGGCCGCGACCAGCGCGAGGCCGCCGCCTCGGGAGCCGGTGAAACCGACGGCCTGGATGGCGGGGTCGGTGACAAGGGCCTGGCCCACGGCGTTGCCCGGCCCGTAGACCAGGGAGAAGACGCCGGGGTGGAGCCCGCAGCGGGCCACGGCGTCGGCCACGGCGCGGCCCACGAGCTCGGCCGTGCCCGGGTGCGCGTTGTGCGCCTTGACCACCACGGGGCAGCCCGCGGCGAGCGCAGACGCGGTGTCGCCGCCCGCGGTGGAGAAGGCGAGGGGGAAGTTGCTCGCGCCGAACACGGCGACGGGGCCGAGGGGGACCTTGCGCAGCCGGATGTCAAGGCGCGGCAGGGGGGTGCGGTCGGGCAGGGCCGGGTCGATGCGCACGCCCCGGTGGTCGCCCTGGCGCACCACCTGCGCGAACAGGCGGAGCTGGCCGGTCGTGCGCGCGAGCTCGCCGGTCAGGCGGGTCGCCGGGAGGCCGGTCTCGCGCATGGCCCGCGCGACGACGTCGGGCCCGACGGCCTCGATGTTGGCGGCGATCTGCTCCAGGAACTGCGCGTGGGGCTCGGGCGCGAGCGTGGAGAAGGAGGCGAAGGCGTCGTGCGCGGCCGCTGTCGCCTGGGCGACCTGCTTGTCCGAGAGGAGGGAGTACGCGGGCTCGACCGCCTCGCCGGTCGCGGGATCCTGCCCGTGGACCGTGCCCTCGGTGCCCACGAGGGGCGAGCCCTCGACGATCGAGTGTCCGGTGAGCTGGGTGGTCATCACATGTCTCCTTCCGGGTGGACGCCGGCGGCCTTGATCAGGGCGCCGAGGTCCGCGAGGTCCTGTGCGGTGAGGTCCTGCAGGGGCGCGCGCACGCTGCCCATGTCGCGGCCCACCGCCTTCATGCCTGCCTTGACGATGGACACGCCGTACCCCTTGGCCCGGTCGCGGATGTCGAGGTACGGCAGCACGAACCGGCTGAGCTTCTCGGTGACCGCGGCGTGGTCCAGGTTGCGCACGTCACGATAGAACGCCAGGGCGAACCGCGGCGCGAAGTTGTACATGGCGGACGAGTAGGTGCTCAGGCCGAGCTGCAGGAGAGGCAGGGCGAAGGTCTCCGCCGTCGGCAGGCCGCCCAGGTAGAAGAGCCGGTCCCCGTTCGCCGCGTGGACGCGGGCGAGCTGCTCGATGTCGCCTTTTCCGTCCTTGAACCCGATGAAGTTGGGGTGCCGCTCGGCCAGCCGGGCCACGGTCTGCGCCGCGTAGACGGCGTTGCCGCGGTTGTAGACGATGACGCCGAGGCCCGTCGCCGTGCAGACAGCGGAGGCGTGCTCCAGCAGCCCGTCCTGGTCGGCCTCGGTCAGGTACGGGGGCAGCAGCAGGATCCCCTCGGCGCCCGCCGCCTCGGCCGCGCGCGCGTTCTGGACGGCCTGCGCGGTGTTGCCGCCCGCGCTGCCCAGCACCGGGGTGCGTCCGCCGGCGGTCTGGACGGCGAGCCGCACCACCCGGGCCGACTCCTCGGGCGTCAGGCTGAAGCCCTCGCCCGTGCCGCCGGCCGCGAACAGGCCGCCGATCTCGAAGCTCGACTGCCAGTCGATGTGGTCGCGGTACCGCGCCTCGTCGATCCGCCCGTCCGCGGTGAACGGGGTGACCGGGAACGACAGCAGCCCGTCCTTGAGGGTGGCGGCGAGTTCCTGGGGTGCGTACGTGGCCACGGTGGCCCCCTCCTGTGACAGACGTCGGCGCCTGCGTGCTGGTCCGGCAGATTCGGCGCCAACCTAAGAACCTCCGACGATGCCTGTCCAAGCCCGATATGGCATCGGGTGATACTTCGGATGCATCGCGGGCTCAGTCGTGCACCGGGTGCAGGAGGCGCAGGAACTCGCGCAGCGCCGGGTTCTTGGACTCCCGGTCCCAGATGGCGTGCAGCTCGACGACGCCGTGCGGCACGTCCCCGAGCTCCAGGAACGTCACGCCGGACAGCCCGAGCAGCCGGGCCGACTCGGGCACGAACGCCACGCCGCGGCCGGCGGCGACCAGCGAGCACATGGTCAGGATCTGGCTGACGACGTGCACGACGTTGGAGTGCTCGACGGCGATGTACCGCACGACCATGTCGTAGAAGTACCTGGCCTTGGTGGGGTGGTGCCCCACGACCGGCTGGTCGCGCAGGTCGGCGACGGCGACCGGGCGGTCGAGGCGGGTGAGCGGGTGCGCGGCGGGCACCGCGAGCACCAGGTCCTCCGACAGCAGGAGCCGCGAGTCGAAGCTCTCCTGGTCGAACGGCGGGCGGCCGAGCGCCAGGTCGAGCTCGCCGCGGCGGATCGCCTCGATCTGCTCGATCGTGACGAGCTCCTGGAGGTCCAGGTCGACGTCGGGCAGGTGCGCGGCGATCTCCTGGGCGAGGGTGCCGAGCAGGCTGAAGCCCGAGGCGGCGGTGAAGCCGAGGCGCAGCACGCCCGCGCGGCCCGCCGCGATCTTGCGGGCCAGGGCGGGGGCGGCGTCGGCGGAGGTCAGCAGGCGGCGGGCCTCGTCGAGGAAGACGGCGCCGGCCGTCGTCAGCTCGACGTGGCGGTTGTCGCGCTCCAGGAGCGGCACGCCGACGGCGCGCTCCAGCTTCTGGACCTGCCGGCTCAGCGGCGGCTGGGTCATCTTGAGCCGCTCGGCGGCGCGGCCGAAGTGGAGCTCCTCCGCCACGGCGACGAAGCAGCGGACCTGGTCGAGGGTGTACACGATGCCTTCCGAGAATCAAGCCATGCAGTAAGAGGCTTAGACAGGCATCGTACGGGCTTCTTATGCTCGACGACCGACCGGGACGTGCAACCGTCCGATCTCAACGAGGAGAGCTGTGATGACAACTCCCGCCCGCCGATCCCTGCGCGTTCGCAGAGCCGTCCTGGGTGCCACCGCCGCGTTCGCGGCCCTGTCCCTCGCCGCGTGCGGCGGGAACGTGGGTGGCGGCGGGGACGCCGCTGCCGACTTCCCGACGGGTCCCGTGACCATCACCGTCGGCCAGGAGGCCGGCGGCTCCACCGACCTGATCGCCCGCGCGGTCGCCGAGGGCATGGCCGAGGACCTCGGCGTCGCGGTCCCGGTGGTCAACCGGGCGGGGGCCAACGGCGCCCTGGCCACCGAGGAGGTGGCGGGCAAGCCCGCCGACGGGTACGAGCTGGTGCTGCTCAACGCGTCCCTCATCACGATCACCCCGCTGGCGGTGTCGCAGGACGAGGCGGTGGACCTGGGCCGGCTCGACGTCCTCAAGGGGCTCTCGCAGGACGACTACGTGCTGCTCGCCAGCGTCGACTCCGGGTTCGAGAGCCTGGCGGACCTGCAGGACGCGTCCGGCGAGATCAAGTACGGCACCACGGGCGTGGGCACCGGGTCGCAGCTCGCGCAGGCGGCGCTCTTCGCGCAGGCCGAGATCGAGGGCACCGCCGTGCCGTTCGACTCCGGCTCGCCGGCGCTCACCGCCGTCGTCGGCGACCAGGTCCAGGTGGCCACCGTGCAGCTCGGCGAGGCGAAGCCGCAGATCGACTCGGGGAACGTGGTGCCGCTGCTGGCGTTCTCGGCGGAGCGCAACAGCTTCCTGCCGGACGTGCCGACCGCCGTCGAGGAGGGCTACGACGTGCCCGTCTCGCAGTACCGCGCCGTCGCCGCGCCGAAGGGCCTGCCGGACGACGTCAAGGCGCGGCTCGTCGAGTCGATCGACGCGGCCATCGCGTCGGACACCTACCAGTCGTTCAACGAGAACAACCTGCTCACGCCGCACGAGATCTCGGGTGACGAGGTCACAGCGGAGTGGACGGAGCTCGCCGAGAAGTACCGGGCGCTCACCGAGGAGTACGACATCAGCCTCGCGGACGGCTGAGCGGTCGTGGCAACGGCATCCGAGGAGGCGGGCGTGGGACCGGACGACACAGCGGGCGACGGCGCGCCGCCGCCCGCCGGACCGGTCGCCAACCTCGCCGCAGCCCTGGTGACGACGGCGATCGGCGTCACGGGCGCGGTGGCGGCGGTGGGCCTTGGGCTGGGCACGCCGACGCGGCCGGGCGCCGGGCTGTGGCCCCTGGCGATCTGCGTGGTCCTGGTGGTGCTGTCCCTCGCCCAGCTCGTCGTCGGACGGCGGGGCGGCGACGGCGAGCGGTTCACGCGGTACTCGTGGCTCTCGCTGGCCGGCCTCGTGACGCTCCTCGGGCTCGTCGCGGTGCTGCCCGTGATCGGGTTCGAGATCCCCGCCCTGGTGCTGAGCCTCGTCTGGATGAAGTTCCTCGGCGGCGAGTCCTGGCGCTCGGCGGTCCTGTACTCGGTGCTCGTCGTCGCCGTGCTCTACGGGGTCTTCGTCGGGGCGCTCGGCACCAACGTCCCGCACCTGTTCTGACCGTCCGGCCCGGATCCGCAAGGGAAATCGCACGTGGAATCGCTGCAGAACGTCGCCGCAGGCTTCGCCGTGGTGCTGGAGCCGACGAACCTCCTGTACTGCCTGGTCGGGGTGGTCATCGGCATGCTCATCGGGGTGCTGCCGGGCCTCGGCCCGGCTGCCACCATCGCCATCCTGCTCCCGCTCACCTACGGCGTGGAGCCGGTGACCGCGATCATCATGCTCGCCGGGATCTTCTACGGCGCGCAGTACGGCGGCACCATCACCTCGGTGCTGCTCCGGCTGCCCGGTGAGGCCAGCTCTGTGGTCACGGTCCTGGACGGGCACGCGCTCGCGCGGCAGGGCCGGGCGGGTACGGCGCTCGGCGTCGCCGCCGTCGGCTCGTTCGTCGGCGGCACCGTGGCGATCATCGGGCTGACCTTCCTTGCGCCGCTCGTCGCGGGCCTCGCCCTGGACTTCGGGCCGCCCGAGTACGCGGCGCTCGCGCTGCTGGGCATCCTCCTGGTCTCCACCATCGCGTCCGGCGCGAAGGTGAAGGCGCTGATCGCCGCGGCCATCGGGCTGCTGCTCGCCACCGTGGGGCGCGACGCCTTCACCGGCGCCGAACGGTTCACCTTCGACAACCTCAGCCTCGCCGACGGGATCGACTTCGTGCCCGTCGCGATGGGCCTGTTCGGCCTCGGTGAGATCCTCTACAACCTGGAGGAGCGGCACCGGGCGGTGCAGGCGCCCGGCAAGGTGGCCAACGTCTGGCCCTCCCGCACGGACCTCAGGGAGTCCTCGGGCGCGGTGACCCGCGGGTCGGTGCTCGGGTTCTTCCTCGGCATCCTGCCCGGCGGCGGCGCGACCATCGCCTCCATGGCGGCCTACGCCGCCGAGAAGCGGCGCGCCAAGGACCCCAGCCGGTTCGGCAGGGGTGCCATCGAGGGTGTCGCGGGCCCGGAGACGGCGAACAACGCCGCCGCGACCAGCTCGTTCATCCCGCTGCTCACGCTCGGCATCCCCGCCAACGCCACCATGGCGCTCATGTTCGGGGCGCTGCTGATCCAAGGCATCACGCCCGGCCCGCAGCTCGTGACCGAGCACCCGGACCTGTTCTGGGGCGTCGTCAACTCGATGTACGTCGGCAACGTGCTGCTGCTCATCATGTCCATCCCGCTGGTCGGCGTCTTCGTCCGCATCCTGCGGGTGCGCGCGGCGATCCTCGCGCCCATCACCGCGCTGATCACCATGATCGGCGCCTACACGATCAACAACTCCGTGTTCGACGTGCTCCTGGTCGTCGTCTTCGGAGCCATCGGCTACCTGATGAAGAAGCTCGGCTTCGAGCCGGGGCCGCTGGTCCTGGCGTTCGTGCTGGGCTCCCTGCTGGAGGAGAGCCTGCGGCGCTCGCTGCTGATGTTCGACGGGTCGGCGGCGGGCTTCTTCACGCGCCCGATCTCCGCGACGCTGCTGGTGGCGTTCGTGGTGGTCGCGGTGCTGCCCCTGGTCCGGGCCGTCCGGAGCCGGCGGACGGCGCCCGCGTCGGCCCCGGAGAAGCCGTCGCCGGAGAACCGAGAGGAAGAATCAGTATGAGCATCGTCGTCGGCTACGTTCCCACACCCGCGGGGGAGGCCGCCGCGCAGGCGGCGATCGCGGAGGCCCGGCTCCGGGGCGAGAACCTGCTGGTGGTGAACTCGGCGCGCGAGGGCTCGCTGGTGGAGACCACCGTCGCGACCGACGAGGACCTGGACCGGGTGCTCGCGCGGGCCGCCGAGGCGGGGGTGCACACCGAGGTGGTGCGTGGCACGCACCGCGACGACTTCACCGACGAGATCCTCGACCTGGCCGAGCGGCACGACGCGTCGCTGATCGTGATCGGGCTGCGGCGGCGGAGCACGGTGGGCAAGTTCATCATGGGCTCGGTGGCGCAGCGCATCCTGCTGCAGGCGGACCGGCCGGTGCTGGCGGTCAAGCCCGCGCGGTGACCCGGGACCAGATGCGCGAAGCAGTTCCGACTTCGGTCGCTTGCCTTGAGATCGGTCCATCGACGGACCGATCTCAAGGCAGTAGACCGAAGTCAAGACCCTGACTCCCGGAGCAGCCTGCCGCGCGAGGCCGTCAGGTGGACCCGCATCGCCGCGGACGCGGCGAGCGGGTCCTGGGCCTCCAGGGCCTCCAGCACGGCCTGGTGCTCCTGGACGACGGCGGCGAAGCGACCGCTGGCGTGTCGGCTGGTGTCGTGCCGGTCGAGCCGCCCGCGGGGCATGGCGATCATCTGCGGGCCCAGCCGGTCCAGGGCCTCCAGGAGGAACCTGTTGCCCGCCGCCTCGGCCACCAGCCGGTGGAAGGCGAAGTCGTGCTGCATCGCCGTCGCGGGGTGGCCGTCGGACGCCGCCAGCGCGTCCAGCCGGTCGCCCAGCGCCGCGAGCTGCGCGGGCGTGCGCCGGGTGGCGGCGAGCGCGGCGGCCTCGGTCTCGAGGGCCAGGCGGTACTCGACCAGCGCGAGCCGGTCGGCGAGGGACCGGGCGACGGGCGCGCCGTCGTCCGACTCCGTGGGCGGGGTGAGCGCGTAGCTGCCGCTGCCGCGCCGGGTGTGGACCAGGCCTTCGAGGTTCAGCCGGGCGATCGCCTCGCGGACCACGGTGCGGCTCACGTGGTGCTGGGCGGCGAGCTGCGGCTCGCTGGGCAGCTTCTCGCCCGGGGCGATGTCGCCGTTGACGATGCGCGCGCGCAGCGTCTCCACGAGGGTGCCGCTCAGGGTCTGGGCCATGTGCTCATGCTTCCATTCACGCTCGTCCGAAGACCGCGCTCTCCGTGGTCCACGCGCGGGCCTGGTCGCTGAACGTGACGCCAAGGCCCGGCCGGTCCGGGACGAGCATGCGGCCGTCCTTGGTCTCCAGCCGCTCGTTGAACAGGGGGTCGAGCCAGTCGAAGTGCTCCACCCAGGGCTCGCGCGGGTAGGTCGCGGCCAGGTGCAGGTGGATCTCCATCGCGAAGTGCGGCGCGAGGTCCAGCCCGGCCTGGTCGGCGAGGGTGAGCAGCCGCAGGAACTGCGTGATGCCGCCCACGCGCGGGGCGTCCGGCTGGATGATGTCGCACGCGCGGGTCGCGATGAGGCGCTCGTGCTCCGCCACCGACGCGAGCATCTCGCCGGTGGCGACCGGGGTGTCCAGGGCGGCAGCCAGCGCGGCGTGCCCCTCGGCGTCGTAGGCGTCCAGGGGCTCCTCGATCCAGACGAGGTCGAACTCCTCCAGCCGCCGGCCCATGCGCAGGGCGGTGCCGCGGTCCCACTGCTGGTTCGCGTCGACCATGAGCGGTACGTCGGGGCCGATGTGCTCGCGGACGGCGGCGACGCGCGCCAGGTCCTGCTTGCCGTCGGGCAGGCCGACCTTGAGCTTGATGCCGCCGATGCCCTCCGCGATCGACCGGCTCGCGCGCTCCTTGACCTCCTCGATGCTCGCGTTGAGGAACCCGCCGGAGGTGTTGTACGTGCGCACGGAGTCGCGGTGCGCCCCGAGCAGCTTCGCCAGCGGCAGGCCCGCGCGCTTGGCCTTGAGGTCGTACAGGGCGACGTCGATGGCGGCCAGCGCCTGCGTCGCCACCCCTGAGCGCCCGACCGACGCGCCCGCCCACAGCAGCCTCGTGTACAGCTTGGCGATGTCGTTGGGGTCCTCGCCGACGGCGGTCTGCGCCACCTCCTTGGCGTGCGCGTACTGGGCGGGGCCGCCGGCGCGCTTGGAGTAGGAGAAGCCGAGGCCCTCGAACCCCTGCTCGGTGGTGATCTCCGCGAACAGGAAGACGACTTCGGTCATGGGCCTCTGGCGCCCGGTGAAGACCTTGGCGTCTGAGATGGCGGTGGGCAGGGGGAGCGTGGCGGTCGAGAGCTGCACGGTCCGGATGGCGTCGGGCTGGTAGGGCATGGCGCTCCTTTGCGGCGGGTTCGATGTGAGCATACAAGTTGAAAATCGGTATGACCAATAGCCCGTTCCTGGCGGAGGTGGTGACATGACAGGCTGCGGTCATGACCTCCCACCTCGTGGTCGGCGCGGGCCCCGTCGGCACCGCGCTCGCCCTCCGGCTGGCGCAGGCCGGCCACACCGTCGCCGTCGTGACCCGGTCGGGCGGCGGTCCCGAGCACCCGCGCGTCGAGCGGATCGCTCTGGACGCCACGGACAAGGCGGCGCTCGCCGAGACCGCCCGCGGCGCGCAGGTGCTGTACAACTGCGCCAACCCCGGCACGTACCAGGCGTGGGAGCGGGGGTGGCCCCCGCTGGCCGCCGCGGCGCTGCACGCGGCCGAGGCGTCGGGGGCCGTGCTCGTGACGCTGGGCAACCTGTACGGCTACGGCCCGGTCGACGGCGCGATGACCCGGGACCGGCCGCTCGCGCCGTCGGACCACAAGGGCGAGCTCCGGGCGCGGATGTGGCAGGACGCGCTCGCGGCGCACCGCGCCGGGCGGGTGCGCGCGACGGAGGCGCGGCCCTCTGACTACATCGGGCCGACCGTGCCGGCCTCGCACGGCCTGCTGCCCATGTACGCGGCCGCGACGCTCGCCGGCAAGCCGGCCGCCGTCATGGCGGACCCGGACCAGCCGCACACCTGGACCGCCGTGGACGACGTCGCGGCGACCCTCGTCGCGCTCGGCGCCGACGAGCGGGCCTGGGGCTCGCCCTGGCTCGTGCCCTCCAACCCGCCGGCGACGGTGCGCGAGGTGCTGCGGGAGCTGGGCGCGCGGGCCGGCACGGGCGAGCCGCGGCTGCGCCGGGTGCCGCGCTTCGTGCTGCGCGCCGGGGGTGCGGTGGTGCCGCTCCTGCGCGAGGCGCTGGGCGTGTTGTACCAGTTCGACCGGCCGTTCGTCGCGGACGCCGCCGAGACCACCGAGGTGCTCGGCGTCCGGCCGACGCCGTGGGACGAGATCCTGGACGCGACGGCGTCGGCCTGGCGGGCCTGGCGGTCGACGACGTAGGGCTCACGACGTCCTTCCTCTTCTCTGGCCTTCTCTGGCCAGGCCGGGTGGTAGCATCGCCATATGGCGATGAAAGAGTCGATCGGCGATGTTGTGGTGGACGAGTCCGCGGCGATGGCCGTGGCCGCGCACCTGTTCCACGGGTTCTCCGACCCGTCGCGCCTCGCGATCCTGCGGCACCTGGCGCTCGGCGAGCACCGCGTCGTCGACCTGACCGGGCACCTGGGGCTCGCGCAGTCGACCGTGTCCAAGCACCTGGCCGGCCTCCGGGAGTGCGGGCTGGTCGAGTCCCGTCCGGAGGGCCGGGCGTCGGTCTTCTCGCTGAGCCACCCCGAGGCGACGCTGGCGGTCCTCCAGTCCGCTGAGCGGCTCCTGGCGCTGACCGGCGACGCGGTCACGCTGTGCCCGGTCTGCGGGGTCGACGGTGCCCTCGAGCGCGTGCCCGCGATCGAGGGGGCGGCGTCGTGAGCCACGACCACGGCGGGCATGGTCACGGCGGTCACGGCGCGCAGGGTGGCCGACGGCGGCTCGCGGTCGCCTTCGCGATCACCGCGGCGGTCTTCGTGGCCCAGGCCGTCGGCGCCGTCGTCACGGGGAGCCTCGCGCTCCTCGTCGACACCGCGCACATGCTCACCGACGTGGCCGGGCTCGCCATCGCGCTGATCGCGGCGTCGCTCGCGCTGCGGCCGCCGTCGCCGCGCCGCACCTGGGGGTTCCGGCGTGCCGAGGTCCTGGCCGCGCTGGCCCAGGCGGCGGTGCTGCTCGCCGTGGGCGTCTACGCCGTGGTCGAGGGCGTGAGCCGGCTCGTCGGCCCGGCGGAGCCGCCCGGGCCGGGCCTGGTGGTGTTCGGCATCGTGGGCCTGGTGGGCAACGTGGTGGCGCTGCTCGTGCTGGCGGGCGGCCGGTCGGCGTCGCTGAACCTGCGCGCCGCGTTCCTCGAGGTGGTCAACGATGCGCTGGGGTCGGTCGCCGTGATCGTGGCCGCCGTCGTCATCGCGACCACCGGCTGGCAGCGCGCCGACGCCGTCGCCGGCCTGGTCATCGCGCTCCTGATCCTGCCGCGCGCGGTCCGGCTGCTGGCCGACTCGGCGAGCGTGCTGCTGGAGTCCACCCCGCCCGGCATGGACCTGGACGAGGTCCGGGCGCGGCTGCTGGAGGTGGAGCACGTCGAGGAGGTGCACGACCTGCACGCGTCGCTCGTCGCCACCGGGCTGCCGATCCTCAGCGCGCACGTCGTGGTGCGCGACGTCTGCTTCAGGAACGGGCAGGCGCCGCCGGTTCTCGATGCCCTGCAGGCCTGTGTCGCCACGCAGTTCGACGTGCCCGTGGAGCACTCGACCTTCCAGCTCGAACCCGCCGAGCACGCGAGGCACGAGGCGCCGACGCACGCCTGACGGTCCGGCCTGCGCCGCTCAGCGGCGGGGTGCGCTCAGCGTGCCGGCGGCGCGGTCCGCCCGCAGACGCGCTCGACGAGGTCGCGCCACCCGTCCTCGAACCTGGCCGTCGGCAGCGGCCCTTCGAGCTCCGGGCCGGCGAAGAGCTGGAGCAGCATCGGGCCGTCGAGCGCCGCCGCGAGCTGCCCGGCGAGCACGTCGACGTCGGCGCCGGGCAGGTCGATCTCGCGCAGCAGGACCCGGACGTGGATCTGGGACATCGGCGCGCGCTTGCCCGCCGCATTGCGGCTGTCGAGCGTGGCCCGGGCGACGGCCTGGTTCTCCGCGAGGAAGCGGATCCGTGCGCGTCCGTAGGCGACGAGACGATCGACCGGGGGCGCCCCGGGGCCGAGCGGCGGCGGTCCGGTGAGGACCTCCTGCTGCAGGGCTAACTCGCTGTCGTCCAGGAGGGCCTGGAAGATCCCCGCTCGGCTCCCGAACCGCCGGAACACGGTGCCCTTGCCAAGCCCTGAGCGTGCGGCCAGGAGATCCATCGTGAGGCAGTCGGGCCCGCACTCGGCCAGGAGCTCGCGGGCGGCGGTGAGCAGGAGCTGACGGTTACGGGCCGCGTCGGCCCGTTCTGGCTGTGGTGTGCCCCACGTCAGCGGCGTGCTCATGCCTGGATGCTATCCGGCACGGCGGAAGCGGGGTAAAGTCCGTTTAGGTAAGCGGGGTAAAGCCCGCTTAGCTCGGGCCGGAGGTGCGGCCCGGGCACGACTCGGGCACGAGGAGGACGAGATGGCGGACATGAACAGCGAGATCATCGAGGCGTTCCGGGCGAACGCCGGCATCGTCGACGCCCCCGTCGCGGGCGGGCACTTCCAGGGCAAGCGCCTGCTGCTCCTGCACCACGTCGGACGAGTGACCGGTATCGAGCGGGTCACGCCGCTCGTGGCCGCGACGGACGGCACCGCCTACGTCGTCGTCGGCTCGCTGGGCGGTGCTCCGAAGGACCCGGAGTGGGTGGCGAACGTCGAGGAGGGGCCCAGCGAAGTGGTCATCGAGGTGGGCGACAAGACGCTGCGGGCGACGCGCACCGTGGTGCGCCCGACGTCACCGGACTGGGCGCGGCTCTACGAGATCTGGGCCGAGTACTGGCCGAACACCAGGGAGTACGAGACGCACACGGACCGCAAGTTCCCGGTGGTGCGGCTCGAGCCGAAGGGCTGAGGGTTGCCCTCCGCTCGGGGCTCTGGCTCGTGGTGCTCGGGTCCGGGTCGGGCGGGGGCTGGGGCGACGTCGTCCGGTGCTCAGGCGCCGCCGACCGAGCGGACGAACTCCCGGACGCGCGCCGCCATCTCGCCGGGTACCTCGGCGACGGTGAAGTGCCCGCCCTCCGCCAGGCGGTCGAACACCCGCAGGTCGAGGTAGTGGCGGCGCGCGAGCGACTCGGGATAGGTCGCCTCGTGCCGCTGGATGAGAACCGCGGCGGGCACCGACGTCGGCGGGATCGGGTCGGGCTGGTCGGCACCCTCGTAGTACGGGCGGAACGACGACGCGATGGTCTGCGTGGCCCAGTAGATCGTCGCCTCGGTGAGGATCCGGTCCCGCGAGATGCGCCGCTCCACCGCGCGCGGGTCGCCGGGCGGCGTGTCGCTCCACTCGACGAGCTTCTCGGTGAGCCATGCCAGCAGGCCGGCGGGGGAGTCGTTGAGGGCGGCGGCGAGCGTGTCGGGCCTGGTCGCCTGCACGTGGCCGTAGGCGCCGTCGGTCTGGTGCCGCGCGGCGATGCCGGCGAAGAACTCCTTGGCGGCCGGGTCGTCGAGCGTGGTGCGCTCCTGGGCGGTGGGGAAGTGCGCGTGCGTGGCGACGATGCCCGCCACATGCTCCGGGTACCTGGCCGCGATGAGGTCGCTGACGTTCGCCGTGACGTCCTCGCCGTAGGTGAAGTAGCGGTCGTAGCCGAGCACGTCGGTCATGAGCGCGTGCATCGTGGCTGCGAGTCGCTTCTCCGACATCTCGCCGGACGCATAGGGCGAGGAGAACGCGAAGCCGGGCAGGCTCGCGACCACGACGTGCAGGTCGGGCAGGAGGTCGGCGAAGTCGAGCTGCAGGGCGAACGTGTGCGGCCAGCCGTGCATCACGAGGAGCGCCGGGGCGTCCGCCTGGTCCGCCCGCAGGTGAGCGAAGTGCACCGTGGCATCGCCGATGTCCGCGACGAACTGCGGGTGCCCGTTGAGCCACGCCTCGCGGGCGCGCCAGTCCCACGCGGCCCACTCGTCCACGAGCTCGCGCAGGTAGGCGGCGGTCATGCCGGACGCCGGACGCCGCGGCGAGTCGTCGGGGATCCTGCTGAGCGCCAGGCGGTCACGCAGGTCGACGAGGACCCGGTCGGGGACATGGACCTCGAAGGGGCGTGGTGCGCTGGTCGGCTCGCTCATGGGAAGACGGTATGCCGAGCCACTGACAGTCGGGTCGTTGGCGGTTGCGCCGCCGGACAGCCACGCCACTGGCGACGCGGATGTACGTGGCCCTCGGGAGTGGTAACTCGGCCACCGAGGGGGGTCCTGGTGGACGGTCTCGCGGCGTGATCGCGGTTGGGGCGGTGTTCAGAAGGGTGGCCGGCCGAGGTGGATGGAGGTGGTGCTGGTTGTGCCGCTGCTGCTGATACCGGTGCCGCGGCTCGAGTCCAGGTCGGTGCTGAGACCAGGGCTGAGGACGGGACCGTAGCCAGGGCTGGGGTTCGAGCTGGGAATTGGTGTGCGGCTAGCGGCAGGGCTCAGGCTGGAGTCGAGGACGCGGTTGGCGACTGGGCTGGGGCCGGCCGCTGTGGCGCTGTGCGTGGACCCCGGTTCGGTCCTTCGATACTGGCGCGGCAGACGGCGTCCGGTCAGGGCGCGGTGGGTCAGGTCGTAGCTGGTGTCGGGGTCGACCTGGTTGAGCTCGACGCGGGTGTCCAGCACCGTCGGTGGGCGTGCGTGGGCCCGGCCGGTGGGTGTGGTCCAGGTCGTGACCCCTGTCTTGGGATCGCGCACGACACCCCAGCCCGCGTGGGTCTTGAGCAGGTGATGCTTGCGGCACAAGGGCTGGAGGTTGTCGGCGCGGGTCTGGCCCGGTGTGCCGGGCGGTTGGGTCGCCGGTTCGAGGTCGTGGTCGAACGGTGCGATGTGGTCAAGGTCGTTCCAGTCCGCTGGATGCTCGCACTGGGGGAAGGTGCAGGTCAGGTCGCGGGCGGTCACCGCCTGACGGAGTACCCTGCCGGGCCGGTAGGCACTGGTCGAGTAGTCGGTCAGGACCCCGGTGACGGGGTCGGTGAGCAGGCGCTGCCAGGTCGCGTCGTCGGCGACCTGGGCGGCCACGTCCGCGGGCACAGGCCCGAAGCCCTCCAGCTCGCCCGGCGCGGCGTCGAGCCCGAGGAGCGCGCTGGCGGGGACGGTGACCCGCACGACCGGCCGGGTCGGAACCACTCGCACCGGCCGTACCACCTCCTGCACGACCTGCCGCACGACGGGCGCGCGGCCGCCGCAGGTGCACACGGGTCCGTGGTCGGGAGCATCACCCGGACCGTCGCCCAGGCCGCCGTGCGTGACGACGCCGGGACTGGTCCAGGCCTCGGCCAGGGTCTCGGCTTCGGTGTCCGCGTCCGCGTAGCGGTCGGCCGGCACGAGCCGGCCGGTGACGATCCCGGTCAGGCAGTCCGCGCGGAGCTGGCCCAGGTCGCGTTCCTCGCCCGCGGTGCGTCGGAGCTGGCGGGCCATGTCGTCGACGACGCCCCAGACCGCCGCGGCGTCGACCGCCGGCAGATAGGCGGACAGCCAGCCCATGTCGTTCTCCGCACGGTCGAGCTGGACGTTGCGGTGCTGGGCGGCGGCCCTGGCGGTCTTGGCGGCTCCGTGGCGGGACTTGGCGAACGCGAGCATCTTGTTCTTGAGCCACCGCCAGGTGCGGTGCGGTGCCTGCGGCAGGAACCGGGCGATCGCCTCTGCCCGTTCCGCCACGGTCAGCTGCGAGGCGGAGCGCAGCAGGATGTGGGCCTTCTTCACGTCGATCCGGCCGCTCTCCAGCACGCGGATCACGGTGGGGTGCTGGGTTCCGGACTCGGCCCGGACCACCACGTCGGTCGCCTCGGCGTCGGTGATCACCAGTTCGCTGGTGACCTGTCCGACCAGGCTGGCGTGCGCCAGCGGGTTGGTCTCCCGAGCCGCGCGCTCCGCCACGGCACGGGCCTGCACCCCTGCGGCCCAGGACTGCAGCCGCCCGCACGCGATCACCAGGTCGCCCAGCGCGTCGTCGGACAGATCGGTCAGGAGGCCGGCGTTCGGGTCGGTGGCGTCGGCGACGACGCGCGCCAGCTCCGCACCGGGCGGCCCGGTCAGTGCCGCCCGCAGTCGTTCGACCGGCCAGAGCGCGACCGGCACGGCGTCGGGCGGCCAGGACGACGGCGCGTCGTCGACCAGTGCGCGGCTCATATCCGCGTAGCGCTGCCCATCATCCATGCACCCTCACCCCCAGAGATCCCGAGCCCAAACGCGCCATTACTACGGACGCACGTTCGATACTAGCCGATCGCCTCGTCGGCTGCGGGGCTTTCTGCCGCCCGCGTAAGAACCCCACCTCCGGATGCGCCGCCGGGCGCGGCGTGCCATTAGGGGAGCCGACACCGTTGCAGGAACCGGGACCGTTGCAGGAGCCCGTGCCGTGACAGCGGCCAACGCCGTTGAAGGAGCGAGCGCCACGCCACCAGCCGGTGTCACGACCGGAGCCCGACGCACAGGCCACCCGAGTGACCTGCGCGTCGGACATCAAGTGGGTCAGGGCTCGACCGTCACCCGCACGGTGTCCGCCGCCGCGGCGTGGAACGTGAGCACGGTGCCCGTCGTCGGCTCCGTCCAGGAGGAACCCGGCGCGAACGGGGCGTCGTCCAGGCCCTCCGCCGAACCGGGCGTCGCGTCCACCACGCGGATCGGGCCCTCGCCCGACCGGACGGACGTGTCGACCGTGTAGACGAGGGCGCCGCTGGTGCCGATGCCCGCGTCGTAGCCGGCCGGCTGCCGGTTCTCGACCACCACGGCCCGCGTCTCCGAGATCCGGTGGACCACCATGGTGTCCTCCCACGGGGCCGCGGTGGCGGACTCCTCGACCGGGCCGAGGCGCGCCGTGGTCGCCTGCCTCGGATCGGCGCACACCACCTGCTCGTCGTCGAGCCAGCCGAGCTGCCACCGGTGCCAGGCGAAGTACTCCGGCCCCTGCCCGGAGATGAGGCCCATCAGGTCCCAGCCGCCGACCGCAGCGTGCCAGTTCCCCGGGTCGTCGGGCGGCGCCTCGAACAGGTACAGGTCGGGCAGGCCGAGCGTGTGCCCCGACTCGTGCGCCAGGACCAGCCCGCCCCAGCGCCACTGGTCGTAGCCGAACGTGACGGCGTGCGTCAGGTGGTTCCCGTCGGCGGTCACGTCCAGGAAGTTCGTCGTCGGCGAGTAGGTGATGTTCGGCGCCTCCCTGGTGGCCGTCACCCACACGACGTCGACGTCGGAGAAGTCGAAGGTGCCGTCCGCCGCCGCGATCGCATCGCCGATGTACCGGACGTGGTCCTCGTAGCTCAGCCCCCGCTCGAACGGGTACGACGTCGAGGGCTCGGGCATCCGCACCCAGCCCTGCGACGGCGTCGTCTCGACGTCGAGCCGGCCGCCCGAGACGCGCTCGAGGTACTCGACGCCCGGCGCGAGGTTCGCCCCGGCCTCCGCCAGCGAATCCGCCGGCGCCGGATTGTCCTCGAAGTCCACGAACAGCAGCGCCGCCCTGAGCGTGCCGACGGCAGGGAGGGCCTGGTCGTCGACCGGGAACCCGGAGCCGAGGCCGTCGAGGGCAGCGGGCAGCCGGCAGGCGGACGTCGGCGCGGAGGCCGACGCGGCTGTTGGTGTGGGCGCGACGGCGGAGCCGCCGGACGTGCCGGTCGATGCGTTCGCCGGGATCGCGGCGCCTACCGCCAGGGTGATCGCTGCCGCGATCCTGAGTGGCATGAGGCGGATCTTGCGCGAGTGCGGTCTCTGATTCACGTGCGCTCTCCTCGTCCGTTGTTCTGTTGTCGCTCGACTGGTCGTTCCTTCGTCTGCTGTTACCTGGCTCACGGGTGGTGCCCGGCGACCTGCACGTCGGAGGCGTCGGGGAGTTCAGTCAGCGGCCGGAAGGACGAGGGTCCGTATCGGCTCCTCGTTGCCCGCCCGGTCGGTGGCGGTGAACTCGATGACCTGGGGGCGGTCGGCCAGCGCCCGGGTGAACGGTTCGCGGAAGGTCGCCCAGAACGTGTCCGGCCCTTTCCACCGGATGCCGTCCACGCCCGAGACGTCGTCGGTGGCCGAGAAGCTGATCTCGACGCCCCGCGGACCGAGGCGGCGGGCGGTCGCGGTGGTGCGGGGCGGCGTGGTGTCGACACTGACCTCGCGGACGACGCGGCGCTCGCGGCCCTCGCGGTCGACAGCGCGCGCGGTGACCGTGTGCACACCGTCGCCCAGCAGGAGGGGCGCTGGTCCGACGGGCGTCCACGGCGCGTCCCCGACCCGGATCTCGACGGTGAGGTCGGCGTCGCCCGGTCGAGTCGTGGCCGCGCCGCGGAGTTCGGCGAGCGTACTTCCGGCGTCTTCGCCCCGCGGAATCCTGCGGAGCCCAGCGGCAGCGTCAGGGGCGCTTTCGAGCCCCTCACCCCGAGGAGCCGTCGCCTTGCCGCGGAGTTCCGCGGCGGCCCCTCCGCCGTCGGCCCGGGCCGTGACCGTCAGTTCGGCCGGCTGGCGGTACCAGCCGGTGACGCCGGGTGCCGTGGCCGGGACGATCTCGACGCGCGGCGCTGACCCGTCGACGGCGGAAGCCGGCGCTCTGGACAGGAGTGCCGTCTCTGCTTCGCGGGCGGCGGCCTCATCGACGGGATCCTCCGGGACCAAGCCGACGGCGGAGCGCGCCGCCGCCCGCAGGACCCGCCGGGCCTCGGCGGCGCTCAGCAGCCCAAACTCCACGAACTCGCGCGCCACGCGTAGCACGGCCTCGAGGAACTCGTCCCGCGAGGCGAAACCGCCGTCCGACCACAACACGTCGAGGAATGTGCGGCCGTCCGCCCGCGCGGCGTTCGGCACACCGGAGCCACCCCCGCCGTCCGCCCCCGCGAACACGATGGTCGCGTCCGCCCGCCGCAGGTACAGGTGGTGACGCTCGTCGCCCCCGGACCACGCGGGCTCCAGGACGAGCTCGCCCAGCCGCCACGTGCCGTCGTCGGCCCGAACCAGCGGGGCGTCGAGCGTGCCGTCCAGGCGCCGCCACCGCGCGGTGGCGACGGGCAGCCAGGTAGTGGCCGCGCTGCGGGCCAGCAGCACGGTCGGGCCGAGCTCGAGGCTGACCACCGACGCGTCGTCGGGCGCGGGCACCTCGCGCAGGGTGAGCGGCATGCCGATCTCGACCACCGTGCCGGGGCGCCAGCTCCGCCGGAGCGAGACGTAGCTTCCCGGAACGGCGCGCAGGGGCTGGACCTCGCCGTCGACGGTCACCGTGCAGTCGGTGACCCAGCCCGGCACGCGGAGGCGGAGGTCGAGGTCGCCGGTCGCGTCGACCCGGATCCTGCTCGTGCCCGCCAGCGGGTAGGCCGTCTCCTGGACCAGCCGCACGTCCTGCTCGGCCCAGTGCAGGGACGACGCGACGTAGAGGTTGACCCAGATCGTGCGCCCGGCGTCCGGCGCGGACCGGAAGTAGACCGAGTCCTGGTACTTGACGTGGCTCTCCAGCCCGGTGCCGCCGCAGCAGGTGCCGACGTTGTCGTACTCGCGCAGCGCCCCCGGATGCACGGGGAACATGTACGTCACCTCGGGCGAGTCGTCCGAGCCGACGTCGCGCCGCGAGCCCAGGATCTGGTTGGTGACGGCCCGCTCGTAGTAGTCGGCGTACCGCACGTCGCCCGTGCGCTCGAAGAGGGCGCGGGCGACCTTGAGCAGGTTGTAGGTCACGCAGGTCTCGGCGTTCCGGGTGCCGATGTCGCCCGCCACCGCGCCTGCCGGCCCCCAGAGCTCGTTCTCGCCCGAGCCGCCGTGCGCGAAGGTGCGGCCCGGGACCACCATGTCCCAGACGTTGCGCACGGCGTCCAGGTACGACGCCTCGCCTGTCAGGTCGGCCAGCGCGAGGTAGCCGGGGAGCGTCGCGGCGTGCTGGTTGGCGTGCATCCCGTCCAGCACGTCCTTGCCCGACGACGCGGCGTCCAGCAGCGAGCTCAGGTCGAAGAGGCGGGCCGTCTCGACGAAGACCGGGTCGCCGGTGAGCGTGGCGAGATCGCACAGCACCTCGTTCATGCCGCCGGTCTCGCCCGCGATGTAGAGGGACCACATCGCGGCGCGCTGCTCGGCAGGGAGCACCGACAGCCGCCCGTGCACCCAGTGCCCCATCCCGGCGGCGACCTCCAGCGCGACCGCCGACCTCGTGTGCCGGTGGGCGTCGAGCAGCCCGGCCATGATCTTGTGGCACGTGTAGTACGGCGCCCAGATCTCCCCGTACGGCGCCAGCCCCTCCAGACGGGAGAACTGCCACTCGCCGTACGCGGCCAGGAACCCCGGGTGGCTGTACCGGCCGGACGCCGCGAGCGCCGCCTGGACCTCCCGCAGCCCCTCGACCATGGCGTCGACCTTGGCCCGCAGCTCGGTCCGCACCGCCGGGTCGCCCGGTCCGGCGGCCGCGAGCGACAGCATGGACAGGAAGTGCCCTGCGTAGTGGCCGCGCAGCAGGTTGGCGGTGGGCGCCGCCGCGTGGCCGGGGTAGTCGTCGGGGCCCCAGGCGTCCTCGTCCGGGTGGCCGAGGTCCTCCCAGCCGCCTGGCGGCAGCGCGCCGCGCGTGTCCAGGCCGGCGTTCGCGCGGAACACCGCCAGCAGCCGGTCGACGGGGTACACCCGCGCCAGGTGCAGCATCTGGTCCCGCGCCCGGGTGAACACGCCGTCGTGCAGCTCGACGGCGTCCAGCGGGAACGGCTCAGGCATGGGGCAGCCGCTCCCGCGTCCACCGCTCGATGCCCGCCGCGTCGATCGGCAGGGCGCCCGAGAGCACCTCCGCGCCGTCGGACGTGACCAGCAGGTCGTCCTCCAGGCGCACGCCGATGCCGCGCAGCTCGGGCGGCACGGTCTCGTCGTGGGCGTGGAAGTAGAGGCCGGGCTCCACCGTCATCACCACGCCGGGGGTCAGGGGAGCCGCCTGGTAGGCGGCGTAGTCGGAGTGGGCGCAGTCGTGCACGTCCAGGCCCAGGTGGTGGCCGATGCCGCAGACCAGCCACCGGCGGTGCTGCTGACCGTCTGGCGACAGCGCCTCGTCCACCGAGACGTCGAGCAGGCCCCAGTCGTGCAGCCCCTGCGCGATCACCTCCATGGCGGCGAAGTGGAAGTCGAGGTACTCGACCCCCGGGCGGACCTGCGCCATCCCCGCGCGGTGCGCCTGCTCCACCAGGTCGTGCACCTGGCGCTGCACCGCGCTGAAGGTGCCGGACGGCGGCACGGTGCGCGTCACGTCCGCGGTGTACAGGGACCGGGCCTCGACGCCCATGTCGAGCAGCAGCGGCATGTCGGGCAGCACGGGGCCGTCGCACCGCACCCAGTGCAGGGTGGGCGCATGCGGCCCGGAGCCGACGATGGTCGAGTACCCGGGCCCGTTGCCGAACGTGCGCGCGTGCCGGTTGAACGTCCCCTGCAGCCAGCGCTCGCCCAGGCCCTCGATCGCGCGCGGCAGCTCGCCGACGACCGCCTCGAACCCGGTCACCGTGTGGTCGACGGCCTCGCGGAGCTGGGCGATCTCCCAGTCGTCCTTGATCATCCTCAGGTCCGAGAGCGCGCGGGCAAGATCCTCCGACGGCTTCAGGGCGAACCGGCGCACGGTCTCGTCGTCGACCGACGGCGCGGCGAGCGCCCCGCTCAGCCGGTCCAGGACGGCGTCCAGCGCGGACAGCGGCTCGACGGGGACGCCGAGCGCCTCGGCCCAGGCGCCCAGGTCGGGCGACGGCCCGACCCAGAGCTCGCCGTACGCGGCGTTCGCGAAGAACGCGCTCTCGCCCGGCTTCGCGGGCGGCGGCAGGTAGAGGGTCGCATCGTGCCCGCCGTCGCCGGCCCGCAGCACGAGGACGCCGTCCTCGGCCTGCGCGCCCGTGAGCCACACGAAGTCGCTGTCCGCGCGGAACCCGTACTGGACGTCGCCGTTGCGCAGGGCGGCGCGCCCGGCACCCACGACGACGTCGGCCGCGCCGACCCGTTCGGACAGCCGACGGCGGTGCTCGGCCGCGGCTGCTGCTGCCCCCGGCGGCACCGGCGCGACGACGTCGGGCGCGGCCCAGCCGCGGGCCATGTAGGCGCCGAACTCGGGGCTCTCGGCCAGCCGCGGTGCTCGCGTGCCCGCGTACGGGGGCCGTCCCGCGCCGGACGACGGGTCGGCGGGCGGGTTGGTCCGCGGCTCGGTCGTAGGCGGGCTGGTCGACGGCGGGTTGGCCGCGGCCGGGTCGGTCGCCGCCGGGCCGGTCGGCAACCCGGCGGGCGGGTCGGTCGGCAAGTTCGTCATCGATTCTCTCCTCCTCGGCCACGGCTCCGTGACCATCCGTGTCTCTCGGTCCTCTCGTCCACCGGGTATCCCCTTCGAGACCGAGGTTCCTTCGCTTTCGACGGGCTCAAAGCGAAGGAATCTCGGTCTCGAAGGGGAGGGTGACCCGGCTCGGGGCGTGCGGCGGTGGCCGGGGCAGCGCTCATGCCGGCGCCTCCGCCGACCGGCCCGCGTTCAGCCGGCGCTGTCGCTCCCACTCCGGGCGGATGCGCGGCACGGCGTCGAGCAGGGTGCGGGTGTACTCGTGCTGCGGCGCGCCGAAGACGGCGTCACGGTCGCCCTCCTCGACGATCCGGCCCTGCGTCATCACCGCGACCCGGGTGGCGATCTGCCGCACCACGGCCAGGTCGTGCGCGATGAACAGGTAGGTGAGCCCGTCGGTGCGCTGCAGGTCGCGCAGCAGGTTGATCACCTGGGCCTGCACGGACACGTCCAGGGCCGAGACCGCCTCGTCGCACACGATGACCCGCGGACCGACGGCGAGCGCTCGGGCGATCCCGATGCGCTGCGCCTGCCCGCCGGAGAACTGCGCCGGATACTTCTGCGAGTTGTCCGGGTCCAGCCCCACCCGCTCCATGAGCGCGCGCGTGAAGGCGCGCGGCCCGCCCGGGATTGCCCGCCGCTGGTAGACCAGGGGCGCCGTGACGATCCGCTCCACGGTGTGCCGCGGGTTGAGGGAGGAGAACGGGTCCTGGAACACGACCTGCACGTCGGTGCGGAACCGGCGCAGGTCGGAGCGGCTGAGCGCGGTGACGTCCTCGCCGTCCAGCTCGACGGTGCCCGAGGTAACGTCCAGCAGCCGCGCGGCGAGCCGCGCCGTCGTCGACTTGCCCGAGCCGGACTCGCCGACCAGGGCGAGCGTGTCGCCCGCGTTGATCTCGAAGCTCACGTCGTCCACGGCCCGGAAGGTGTCCGGACGGCGCAGCAGGCCGCCGGTGCCGAGCACCGGGAACTCCTTGACGAGGTGCGTTGCTCTCAGGAGCGGCTCGCTCATGCGGGGCCTCCGTCCTTCTCCGGGACGACGGCGGTGGCGGGCGCGGCTGTCACCGCACGCAGCTCCCCGATCTCGTCGTCGATCCGCGGCACGGCGTCCAGGAGCGCCCGGGTGTACGGATGCCGTGGGTCGGTGAAGATCTGTTCGACGGCGCCCCGCTCGACGCACACGCCGTCCTTCATGACCACGATGTGCTCGGTGACCTCGCTGACCACGGCCAGGTCGTGCGTGATCAGGACCAGGCCGGTGCCGGTCTCGCGCCGGATCTCGCGCAGCAGGTCCAGGATCTGCGCCTGCACGGTCACGTCCAGCGCGGTGGTCGGCTCGTCGGCGATCAGCAGCTCGGGCTCCGTGCTCAGCGCGATGGCGATCATGACCCGCTGGCGCATGCCGCCGGAGAACTGGTGCGGGTAGTGGTCCACGCGCCGCGCGGCGTCCTTGATGTGCACGCGCTCCAGGGCCTCGACCGCCACCCGCCGTGCCTGCCGGCGCGTGGTGCCGGGCCGGTGTGCGCGGTAGGCCTCCTCGATCTGGAGCCCCACGGTGTAGTAGGGGTTCAGGGAGGAGAGCGGATCCTGGAAGACCATGGCGATCCGGTCGCCGCGCACGCGCCGCAGCTCGGGTTCCGGCAGGCCGACGAGCTCCTGCCCGCGCAGCCGGATGCTGCCCGTGCGCCGGGCGGCCCGCGGCTGCAGGCCCATGATCGCGAGGCTGGTCATCGACTTGCCCGAGCCGGACTCGCCGACGACGCCGAGCGCCCCGCCGGGTTCGAGGTCCAGGTCGAGCGACCGGACGGCGTCGAGCGGGCCGCTCGGTGTGGGCAGGGTGACCGTGAGGTCACGTACTTCGAGCAGCGTCATGCGTGCACCCGCACTCTCGGGTCGATGGCGGTGTAGACGACGTCGACCACGATGTTGCCGACGACGACCAGGAACCCGGCCAGCAGCGTGACGCCCATGATCACCGGCTGGTCGTTGCGGGCGATGGAGTCGGCGGCCATCTTGCCCACGCCGTTGATGCCGAAGACCGTCTCGGTGATCAGCGCCCCGCCGAGCAGGCCGGCGAAGTCCATGCCGAAGATGGTCACCACGGGCGTGAGGGCCGGCCGCAGCGCGTGCCGCCGCCACACGAGGGACGGCGGCAGGCCCTTGGCGTAGGCGGTGCGCACGTAGTTCTCGCGCAGCACGTCGAGCACGTTGGCGCGCGTGAGCCGCGTGTACGCGGCCGCATAGCCGACGGCGAGCACGATCCACGGCATGACGAAGTTTGCGAACCACTGCACCGGGTCGTCGGCGAAGGCGACCGCCTGCGGGAACGGGAGCCACTGGAGCTGGACCACCAGCACGTACTGCAGCACGAGGGCGAGCACGTAGTTGGGGATCGACATGCTGGTCAGCGTGAGGCCGGTGGTGAACCGGTCCAGGAACGTGCCCTCCTTCACCGCGCTGAGCAGGCCGCCGCCGACGCCGGCGAGCAGCCACAGGACGGCCGCGCCCACCGCGATGGTCGCCGAGACCGGCAGCCGCTGCACGATCATGTCCCACACGGCCTGGCTGGACTGGAACGAGTAGCCGAGGCAGGGTGCCGCGCAGTCGACCGCGCCGGCGCCCTCACCGTAGGTACGGCCGGCGAAGATGCCGACGACGAACTGGACGAACTGCGTCCAGAACGGCTGGTCCAGCCCGAGGTTCGTGCGGATCTGGTCGATGACCTCCGGCGTGCAGTTCTTGCCGCAGATCTGCACGGCCGGGTCGGGCGAGAGCGCGAAGAAGACCAGATAGGTGAACAGGCACACCAGCAGCAGCACGCCGAGCCCGGAGGTGACGCGGGTGAGCAGGAACCGGGGCATCAGCGACCCTCCTGGGCATCGACGACGGCGCGCAGCCGGTCGCCGAGCACGGTGAACGACAGCACGAGCAGGAACAGGCAGGCCCCGGGGATCACGAAGTACGCGGGGTCGACGGCGTACCACTTCACGGACGCCGCGATCATCTGGCCCCAGCTCGGCGCGGGCGGCACGACGCCGACGCCGAGGAACGACAGGCCGGCCTCCGTGCCGATGTACCCGGGCACGGCCAGCGTCGACATCACGATGATGGTCGAGCGCAGGTTGGGCAGGATCTCGCGGAACACGATGCGCGTGCTGCTCGCCCCGGCCGCCCGGGCCGCCTCGACGAACTCGCGCTGCGCGAGCGACATGGTCTGCCCCCGGACGATGCGCGCCAGGTAGGGCCACCCGAAGACCGAGATCACCACCACGAGCAGCGTCGACCGGTTGCTCGCCGGCAGGGCCGAGAGCACCGCGATCATGAAGATGAGCGCGGGGAAGGCCATGAGGAAGTCCATGACGCGCGAGATGACCAGGTCGACCCGCCCGCCGACGTAGCCGGCCACGAGCCCGAGCGACACCCCGAGCACCGTCGTCAGCAGCGTCGCAGACAGCGCGATGCCCATGGACACCCGCGCGCCGTAGACGATGCGGGCGAAGATGTCGCGCCCGTTGCCCGGCTCGACACCGAGCCAGTGCTCCGGGCCGATGCCGCCCCACGGGCCGATCGGCATGCCGCCGAGGTTGGGGTCGATCGCGCTCTGGTCGAACTCGTACGGCGTCCAGCCGCTGAGCGAGGTGAGCGCGGGCGCGAGGACCGCCACGAGCGTGACCAGCACGATGTAGCCGAGGCCGAGCATCGCGCCGAGGTCGCGGCGCAGCGCCTGCCAGGTTCCGGCGGCACCCGCCCGGAGGGCGCCGGGGGCCGTAGCGGCCTCCGGCGCCTGGGCGGTGTCGTCGGTCCCGGACAGGGCCGTCAGGCCGGTCGGGGAGGATGCCATCCGGTCAGCCCCTCTCGGGGTCCTTGAGCCCGACGCCCACGTAGTCGATGCCGCCGCTGGCCGCGTTCGCCGAGGGGTACAGGCCTGTGACGTTCTCGCCCGGCAGGGAGACCGTCTTGGCGACCATGAGCGGGACGACGGGGGCCAGCTCGAGGATCTGCTCGTCGAGGTCGCCCCACTGCTCGTTCGCGGCGTCGATGTCGGTCATCGCCTTGATCTCGTCGATCCGGGCGTTGATGTCCGGGTCGTCGATCTGCGCCAGGTTCGAGTTGCCCTTCTCGTAGATGTTCCGGCCGTCGAACAGCGGCGGGAGGAACGTGGCCGCCGACGAGGCCCAGTCCGGGCACCAGCCGGTGATGGCGGCGTCGTGCTGCTGCGACGGGGTGCCGATGGTCTCGTAGTAGGTGGCCGTGTCGATCAGGTTGAGCTCCACGGTGATGCCGACCCGTTCGAGCGCCTGCTGCACCGCCTCGCCCTGGGCCTGCATGGACTCCTGGGCGCGGATGTCGAGCGTGAGCGTGAACCCGTCGGACAGGCCCGCCTCGTCGAGCAGCTCCTGCGCCGCCTCGACGTCGCCCGTCCCGTCCGAGGGGTACAGGTCGAAGTCCTTGTGGCCGGCCACCTCGGGCGGCAGGATCGTCGTGGACGCCTCGCCGAGCTGCGTGCCGCCGCTCGCGTTGACGATGGCGGTGCGGTCGATGGCGTAGCTGATCGCCTGGCGCACCCGGACGTCGTCGAGCGGCTCCTTGGTGGTGTTCAGCCCCATGTAGGTGGTGCAGATGCCGGGGAGCTGCAGCGTGCGCTCCTGGAGCTGCGGCGTCTGCAGGCGGGGGAGCGTGGCCGGCTGGACCGTGCCGGAGATCGCGTTGACGTCGGTGCCCTGCCCGGCGATCAGGCGCTCGTCGATCGTGGCCGGGTCGAGGCCGATGGTGAACTCCCAGCCGTCGGGCTTGGCGGAGCGGACGTCGTCGGTCTCCGGGTCCCAGTTCTCGTTGCGCTCCAGCCTGATGGTGCTGCCCGGCACGTACTCCGCGAGCTGGTACGGGCCCGACGCGATGATCTCGTGGATGAACTCGTCGCCCGCGCCGGTGCCCTCGGGGAACGGGGTCGCGTTCACCTGCGCGACGACGGCGTCGAACTCGGGGAACGGCTCTTTGAGGTGGAAGACGATGGTCTGCTCGTCGGGCGTCTCGATGGTCGGCAGGTCGCCCGTCCTGTACGGGCCCTCGTAGCCCTCCGGGGCGTCGATGACCTGCTTGAGGTACGGCGAGCCGATGCCGATCTCCGGGTCCCACGCGCGGGAGATGCCGAACTTGACCTCGGCGGAGGTGATCGGGTCGCCGTTGTCGAACTTCAGCCCGTCCTTGAGCTGATAGGTCCAGGTCAGGCCGTCGTCCGACACCTCGCCGAGGCTCTGGGCGAGGTCGGGGACCATCTCGTTCGGGTCATCGGCCGAGCCGGGCGCCGACGTGGTGAGCTGGCGGTAGACCAGCCGGTAGAAGTTGTTGACCCCGCCGTCCCAGCCGCGTGCCGGGTCGAGGTAGGAGAAGTCGGCGTTCTGCAGCACCTGGACCGTGCCGCCTTCTGCGGGTTCTCCGGTGAACCCGGCCTCGGCGGAGGCGTCGTCCTGGGTGCCGCCGCAGGCGGCGAGCGCGAACGTCGTGACGACGGCGACGGCGGCCGTCGTTATCGGATGGTGCTTCACGGTCTGGCCTCTCGATCGGTGACGCGGATGCGTCGAGTTGGTGGACCCTGATATGTGATGCGTGATATGTTACTGAGAGCCGACGGCGGTGTCGATGGGGTGAATGTAAACGTCACGTTTCGGCCGCATCGGGCCGGTTCTGGTCTCCGGCGGGCCAGCGATCTCGGTCTCGCTCAGGTACCCTCAGGCGCATTGACGACGGCGTTTCTGTCCCCAGTAATATTCTACTGATCGAGCCTGAGCATCACGGAGAGCCTCATGAGCACAACCTCACCGACCCCGTCGGTCCGCCGTCTTCCGCCGGTGGCGAGCCTGCGCGAGCAGGTGCACCGTGCGCTCGTGGCGGCGATCGTCGCGGGCGAGCTGGAGCCGGGCGAGCTGGTCTCCGTGCCGACGCTGGCCGCGCGGTTCGACGTGTCCGCGACCCCCGTCCGGGAGGCGGTGCTCGACCTGGAGCGGCGGGGCTTCCTGGAGGCGGTGCGGAACAAGGGCTTTCGCGTCACGCGCGTGAGCGACCAGACGCTGCGGCACGTCGCCGCCGTCCGCCTGGTGATCGAGCCCGTCTGGATGGAGCGGCTGGCCAAGTCGTTCCCCGTGGGGCAGCTCCAGGAGTTCCGGGCGCTCGCCGACGAGATCGTCGAGGGCGCGCGCACCGGGGACCTCATCGCGTACCTGCAGGCGGACCAGACGTTCCACCTGCGGCTCATGGGGCTCATGGGCAACCCCGTGGCCAGCGAGATCGTGGCCGACCTGCGCGACAGGGCACGGCTGCTCGGGCTGTCCACGATGGTCGCCAACGACACGCTGGCCAGCTCCGCGCAGGAGCACCACGAGCTGCTCGACCTGCTGGCGGCCGGGGACGGCCCCGGCGCCAAGGCCCTGATGGAGCGGCACATCGGGCACTCGCTGGGCACGTGGGCCGGTAAGCCCGAGGACTGAGGGCCGGGACGAGGACCGAGAGGGGTGGAGGTGGCGGCGGACGTCGTGATCGTCGGTGCCGGGATCGTGGGCGCCGCCTGCGCGCGTTCGCTCGCCCGGGCCGGGGCGAGCGTCGTGGTGCTCGACCGCGGGGCCGCTGCCGCCGCGACCAGCGCGCACGGCGAGGGCAACGTGCTGGTCTCCGACAAGGGGCCCGGGCCGGAGCTCGCGCTCGCCCAGGAGTCGCTGCGGCTTTGGGCCCGGCTCGCCGACGAGCTGGCGGACGAGCTCGGCTCGCGGTTCCCGTCGGTCGAGCACGATGCCAAGGGCGGCCTGGTCGTGGTCGCGTCCGCGGACGGTCTGGACGGGTTGCGCCGGTTCGCCGACGGGCAGCGGGCGGCCGGCGTCGAGGCCGTCGAGGTGGCCGCCGACGGCGCGCGCGAGCTGGAGCCCGACCTGGCGCCCGGCGTCGTGGGGGCCGTGCACTACCCGCAGGACGCGCAGGTGCAGCCCGTGGCAGCGGCCGAGGCGCTGCTCGCCTCCGCGCGCCGGGCGGGCGCCGCCGTCCGCACGGGGGTCGAGGTGACCGGGCCGCTGCTCGGCGCCGGCGGGCGGCTGACCGGCGTCGCCACCACGCAGGGAACCGTGTCCGCCGGGGCGGTGGTCGTGGCGGCCGGTCCGTGGTCGGCGGAGGTCGCCGGGCGGCTGGGCTCCTGGATCCCGGTGCGGCCGCGCCGTGGGATGGTGCTCGTCACCACCCCCATGCCGCGGCGCATCCGGCACAAGGTGTACGACGGCGGCTACTTCGCCGCGACCCAGTCCGCCGGGGCCGACCTGCAGACCTCTGCCGTGGTCGAGTCGACCCGCGGCGGGACGGTGCTGATCGGGTCGAGCCGGGAGCAGGTGGGGTTCGACGACGGCCTGCGCGCCGAGGTGCTCGCCGAGATGGCGCGGCGGGCCGTCGCGGTCTTCCCGTTCCTGGCTCAGGTCGGCGTCATGCGGTCCTACCTCGGCTTTCGGCCGTACATGCCCGACCATCTCCCCGTGATCGGGCCTGACCCGGCCGTCGACGGGCTCTGGTTCGCGACCGGGCACGAGGGGGCGGGCGTGGGGCTGGCCCCGGCGACCGGGGACCTGCTCGCCGCGACGATGCTGGGGCTGCGGCCCGCCGTGGACCCGGGTCCGTTCTCCCTTGCCCGGCCGGCTCTTCAGAAGCTGCGGGCGGCCGCGTTCCCGGGCGCGCAGGGCACCGGGGCGGGCCATGCGTCTGACCCGTCCCGGGACGCTCACGAGGGGGCACGATCGTGACCTCACGGCGCCTTCCCGCGGACGCCGATCCCGTCCGGCCGGGCCCCGACCGCCCGGTGACCATCTGGGTCGACGGCGAACCCGTGATCGGCACTGCCGGGCAGACGATCGCCGGCGTGCTGCTGGGCGCCGGACGCCGGCAGTGGCGCACGACCGGCACCGGCGCGCCGCGGGGTGTGTTCTGCGGGATCGGCGTGTGCTTCGACTGTCTCGTCGAGGTCAACGGGCTGCGCGATGTGCGGGCGTGCCTGCGTCGGGCGCGGGACGGCGACGTCGTGGTGCGGCAGGGCGAGCGGGGTCGGGAGCCGGTGGGTGGAGTGGCTGGTGGGCTGGCGGGCGGAGTGGTCGGCGAGGCGGCGGGTGGAGTAGTCGGCGGGCCGGTGAGTGGAGCGGCCGGCGGGCCGGTGAGCGGAGCGGCTGGCGAGCCGGTGGGGGGAGTGACTGGTGTGCCGGTCGGCGGAGCGGCTGGCGAGCCGATGGGCGGAGCGGGCGGCGAGCCGGTCACGGAGGACGGACCGGAGGTGGCCCGGTGACTCAAGAGGCCTCGATCAGTCCGGCGGCCAAGGACACGCGACACGTCGTCGTCGTAGGCGCCGGGCCGGCCGGGCTGGCCGCCGCGCGGGCCGCCGCGGAGGCCGGGGCGCGGGTCACGCTGCTCGATGCAGCGGACGGGCTCGGCGGCCAGTACTGGCGGCACCTGCCCGCCAAACGCCCGGCGGCCCGCGAGCGCCTGCTGCACCACCGCTGGGGCACGTTCGGCGCGCTGCGCGACGCCCTGCGGGCGCACCCGGCCGTGACGGTGCTGACCGGCGCGCAGGTGTGGTCGCTCGAACGGCCGGGCGACGGCGTCCGCCTCAACGTGCTGGTGGGGGAGCCCGACGGCGCAGGGCGCCAGGCCCTCGCGCTCGAACCGGACGCCCTGGTGCTCGCCACCGGTGCCCACGACCGGACCCTCCCGTTCCCCGGCTGGCAGCTCCCGGGGGTCTACTCGGCGGGGGCGGCGCAGGCGCTGGCCAAGGGGGAGCGGGTCGCCGTCGGGCGACGGATCGTGGTGGCGGGGGCCGGGCCGTTCCTGCTGCCCGTCGCGTCGTCGCTGCTGCGGACCGGCGCGACCGTGGTGGGCGTGCACGAGGCGGCCGGGCTCGGCGCGCTCGCGCGCGGCTGGCTGAACCGGCCGTGGCAGCTCGCCGGCGCGGCGGGCAAGGCCGGCGAGCTGGCCGGGTACGTGCGCGACCTGGTGCGGCACCGGGTGCCCTGGCGCCCGGGCGAGGCCGTGGTGGCCGCGCACGGGGACGGGCAGGTCGAGGCCGTGACCGTCGCCCGGCTGGACGGGCGCTGGGCGCCCGTACGCGGGACGGAGCGGCGGATCGAGGCCGACGCCGTGTGCGTGAGCCACGGCTTCACACCGCGCCTGGAGCTGGCGCTCGCCGCCGGGTGCGCGCTCACGCCGGGCCGGTTCGTGGCGGTCGACCACGCCCAGGCCACCTCCGTGCCCGGGGTGTGGGCGGCCGGGGAGATCACGGGCATCGGCGGCGCCGACGCCGCGCTCGCCGAGGGCACCGTCGCGGGGACGGCGGCCGCGGGGGGCGACGTCGGCACGGGGGTCGCCGGGACCGCGGGACGCGCGCGGGACCGGGCCACCGGCTTCGCCGCGCGGATCGAGGCGGCGCACGGCATCCGCGGCGGCTGGGTCGGCTGGCTGCGCGACGACACCGTCGTCTGCCGCTGCGAGGAGACCACCTACGGGCGCGTGCGCGAGGTGGCCGGCCTGACCCGGTCGCGCGAGCCGCGCTCCGTGAAGCTCACCAGCCGCGCCGGGCTGGGCCCGTGCCAGGCGCGGATGTGCGGCCGCACGCTCCAGGACCTCCTGGACGACGGCGCCGTCCCGGGCGCCGCGACCCTCGACCGCCGGCCCCTGGTGGTGCCGGTGCGGCTCGGCGAGCTCGCGGCGCTGCCGTCCGGCCCGGTCCCTGAAGTGCCCGAACCGCTCGGCGATCTGCCCCGCTCTGCCCGTGACTTGTCCGACCAGGCCCGCGATCCGTCCCTCGACCCGCCGGAGAGCCCGGCCACCGACCCCCTACCCACAGGAGACCAGCCATGAACCAGCGCTTCGACCTCGGCGGCGTGATCGTCGCGACCACGCTCGCCTTCACGCCCGACGAGTCCGCGCCCGCCGGGCTCGCCGTCGACCACGAGCGGTTTGCCGCGCACTGCGAGTTCCTGATCGACAACGGCTGCCGCGGCGTCGGCCCGAACGGCTCGCTGGGCGAGTACTCCTCGCTGACCGACGACGAGCGCCGCGCGGTGGTCCGGACGGCCGTCCAGGCCGTGGGCGGCCGCGGGCTGGTCGTCGCGGGCGTGCACGGGGTGGGCTGGCACCAGGCCAGGCACTGGGCCGAGCTCGCGGCCGAGGACGGGGCGGACGCCGTCCTGCTGCTGCCGCCGACGATCTACCGCGCGAACCGCGCGGAGGTGGTCGAGCACTACACGCGCGTCAACGAGGTCGGCATCCCGATCATGATCTACAACAACCCTGTCGACACCAAGGTGGACCTGACACCAGGCATCCTGGCCGAGCTGGCGCAGCTCGACAACGTCGTGGCCGTCAAGGAGTTCTCGGGCGACGTGCGGCGCGTGCTGGAGATCAAGGAGCTGGCCCCCGACCTGGACGTGATCGCGGGCGCGGACGACCTGCTCTTCGAGTCGCTCGTGGCGGGCGCCACGGGCTGGTTCGCCGGGTACCCGAACGCGTTCCCGCGCGAGGCCGTCGAGATCTACACGCTGGTCACCGAGGGCCGGATCGCCGAGGCGCGCGAGCTGTACCGGCACCTGGTGCCGGCGTTCCGGTGGGACTCGCGGACCGAGTTCGTGCAGGCCATCAAGCTCTCGATCGACCTGGCCGGGCAGAGCTACGGTGGGCCTACCCGCCCACCGCGCGGTCCGCTGTCCGCCGAGCACGAGGCGCTGGTGCGCAAGGACACCGAGACGGCGCTCAACTACCTCGCGGCCCGCTGACGGACCCGGCCCCAGCACACCGGACCCTGCACACCGGACCAGGAGGCACCATGCGCAGCAGCAGGACGATCACCGCCGTCGACTCGCACACCGAGGGCATGCCGACGCGGGTGGTCACGGGCGGCGTCGGGCCGATCCCCGGCGACACGATGAACGACCGGCGGCTCTACTTCATGGAGCACCTGGACGAGCTGCGGCAGTTCCTCATGAACGAGCCGCGCGGGCACGCCGCGATGAGCGGCGCCATCCTGCAGCCGCCCACGCGGCCCGACTGCGACTGGGGCGTCGTCTACATCGAGGTGTCCGGCTGCCTGCCGATGTGCGGGCACGGCACCATCGGCGTGGCCACGGTGCTGGTCGAGACGGGCATGGTCGAGGTCGTCGAGCCGGTCACCGAGATCCGGCTGGACACGCCGGCCGGCGTCGTCGTCGCCAAGGTCGCCGTCAGCGACGGGCACGCGGATGCCGTGACCATCGAGAACGTGCCCAGCTTCGTGACGGCGCTGGACCAGACCGTCGAGGTACCCGGGTACGGCACCGTGCCGTACTCGATGGCGTTCGGCGGCAACTTCTACGCGCTGGTCGACCTCGACGACCTCAAGCTGCCCTTCGACCGTGCGCGGCAGCAGGACCTGCTGTCCGCCGGGCTCGCGATCATGGACGCCATCAACGAGACCGCGAAGCCGAAGCACCCCGAGCTCGACGGCGTCGAGGGCTGCCACCACGTCGAGCTGATCGCCCCCGGCTCCGACGCCCGGCACTCCCGGCATGCCATGGCGATCTGGCCGGGCTGGTTCGACCGGTCGCCGTGCGGCACCGGGACGTCGGCCCGCATGGCCGAGCTCTGGGCGCGCGGCGAGCTCGCCCTGGACACCGACTTCGTCAACGAGTCGTTCATCGGCAGCCGGTTCGTCGGGCGGCTGGTCTCGGAGACCACGGTCGGCGGCCTGCCCGCCGTCGTGCCGACGATCACGGGACGCGCTTGGGTGACCGGGACCGCGAACTACCTGCTGGACCCGAGCGATCCCTTTCCCACGGGTTTCGTGTTCTGAAACCCGAGCACCCGGAAGGGTCGGCAGTCTCCTGCCCCTGCGGCTGTCCAGGTCGGCAGTCTCCTGACCTTGGATCGCCGAGGTCGGCAGTTGGCATCGAGATCGGTACAGCCCTGGACCGATCTCGATGCCAACTGCCGACTTGAGCGGTCCTCGCTGTTCACACAGCAGTGCGGTAGGGGCGGAAGAACTCGCGCAGCTCGCGGGCGTAGAGCTCCGGCTCCTCGAAGGCCGCGAAGTGCCCGCCCCGCTCGGGCTCGGTCACGTACACGGCATTCGCCGTGCGTTCGAGCCAGGCCCGGGGCGGGCGGACGACGTCGCCGCGGAACAGCGAGAACCCCGACGGCACCTCGACCCGGCGCGTGAGCTGCCGGGCGGAGATCGCGCCGTTCGCGTGGTACATCCGCATGGACGAGCCGATCGTGCCGGTGAACCAGTAGATCGACAGCAGCGTGAGGATCTCGTCCCTGGTGAACCGGTCCTCGATGTCGCCGTCGCCCCAGGCCTGGAGCTTCTCGACGATCCAGGCCGCCAGGCCGGCCGGCGAGTCGTTGAGCGCGGCGGCGACGGTCTGGGGCTTGGTGCGGTGCATGGCGCCGTAGGCGCCCTCGGTGGCGCTCCAGGTCGCGGTCTCCGCGAACCAGGCCCGCTCCGCGGCCGCGAGGGTCGCGGGGTCCCCCGCGAAGACCGGCAGGCCGCCGTCCGTGCGGTGGACGGCGACGACGCGGCCGGGGTGGTCGAGCGCGAGGTAGCGGCTCACGTGGCTGCCGATGTCGCCGCCGGCCGCGCCGAACCGCTCGTACCCGAGCACGCCCATCAGCCCCGCCCACAGCTCGGCGACGGCGATGGAGCTCAGCGGCGCCCCGGCCGGCCGGTCGGAGTACCCGAAGCCCGGCATGTCGGGGACCACGACGTCGAACGCGTCGGCCGGGTCCGCGCCGTGGGCGCCCGGGTTCGTCAGAAGGTCGACGACCTTCGAGTACCGCCAGAACGCGTCCGGCCAGCCGTGGGTGAGGACCAGGGGGAGCACCGGCCCGGTCGGCGCGACCGCCTTGGCGTGCACGAAGTGGATCCCCAGCCCGCCGACCGACGTGCGGAAGCGGGGCAGCCGGGCGAGCTCCGCCTCCCGGGCGGGCCAGTCGAACCCGTCCGCCCAGTACGCGACCAGCTCGCGCAGATAGTCGAGGTCGGTGCCGAGCGACCAGCCGACGTCCTCCGGGGAGTCGGGCCAGCGGGTCGCCCGGAGCCGGGCGCGGAGGTCCTCGATCGCCTCGGGGGCGGTCCGCGGGTCGAACGGCTCGGGGGAGGGAAGAGTGTCCGGCACGGCACTCACCCTACGTGGACGGCGGACGCCCGGCGCGCCGCTGACCGGGGTCGACGGCGTCCCTCATCCGGCGATGATGCGGTCGGCGACCTCGGCCGCGCGGTCGATCGGCACGGCGAACCCGATGCCGATGTTCCCCGAGCTGCCCACCGTGGCGATCGCGGTGTTGATCCCGACCACCTGACCCCGCAGGTCGACCAGCGGCCCGCCCGAGTTGCCCTGGTTGATCGAGGCGTCCGTCTGGATCATCGGCTCGGGGAAGTCGTCAGCGGCGCGGTCGACGGCGCTGACCACGCCCGCCGTGACGCTGCCGGTCAGGCCCAGCGGCGACCCGACGGCGATGACCGGCTGGCCGATCCGCAGCGCCGCGCTGCTGCCCAGCGCGGCGGGCGGGGTGACGCCCAGATCGGCCTCGACCACCGCTATGTCGTTGCGCTGGTCGGCACCCAGCACCCGGCCGACGACGGAACGCCCGTCGCCCAGCAGGAGCTCCACCGTCTCGGCACCGACTACGACGTGCCCGTTGGTGACCACGTGGTTGCCGTCGATGACGACGCCGGACCCGCCACGGGTGCCCGCCCGGACCTGGACCACGCTCGGCAGCACGCGCTCGGCGGCGCTCGCCGTCGTCGCGCCGGCCTGGTCCGCGACCGCGGGCGCCGGGCTGGTCTGCTGGGCCGAGGCCAGGCCGGTGACCACGCCCGTCGTGGCCGAGCCGAGGAGCGCGCCGAGGGCGAGGGCGGTGGCCATGGTGAGCAGCGGGCGCTGGCGGCGGGTGGGGTCGTGCGGGGTTTCGTCGGCCGGCGGCGCGCCGTGCGGGTCGAGCGGGCCGAGTGGGTTGGGCGGGCCGAGCGGGTTGAGCCGGCTGCCCGCGGCGGGCAGCCCGGACGGCGCCACGTCCGCCCGCGCCACGTCCGCCCGCGCCACGTCCGCCCGCGCCGCGGCGAGGGGCCGGACCAGCCGGACGGGCGCCGGGGCGGGGGCGGGCGGCGGCACGACCGGGTCGCCGAGGACGAAGTGGCGCGGCCCGGCGGGCCGGCCGAGGCCGTGCGGCAGACCATTCGTGCGGGGGTCGGGGTTCGTCAAGGGAACGCTCCTTCGAACGGGTCAGACCAGCCGGGAGAACCAGCGCAGGGACAGCGCGGTGGCGACGATCGCGAGCAGCAGGCCCGCCAGGACCAGCGGGGTGGTGACGAGGGTGGTCTCGGTGCGCCAGCCGATCGCCGAGCCGATGTCCTCGTAGACCTGGTCGAGCTCGGCGCCGCTCTCGGCGCGGTAGAAGTGGCCGTCGGTCTCCTCCGCGAGCATCCGGAGGGACTCGGCGTCGGCCGGGACGGACTGGGTGCGCAGGCCGTTGCCGATGACGCCGGTGGGCGTGCCGTACGCGATGGTCGAGATCGGCATCTCGGCGTCGAGCGCGGCCCGCACGGAGGCGGACGGGCTGCGGCCCACCGTGTTGTAGCCGTCGGAGAGCAGCACCAGCCGGGCCGGGATCGGCTCGGCGGCCCGCGCGTCGCCGTCGGACGGCGGCTCTCCGGCCGTCGGTTCTCCGGTCTGCGCGTCCGCTGCCGCCGCCTCGCCGGCCGCGGCCTGGCGGACCACCTCGGCGGCGGAGGCGAACACGGCCTCGCCGATCGCGGTGCCGCCCCGCGGCTGCAGGGCCTGGATCGAGTTCTCGACGAGGGCTCGGTCGGCGGTCACCGGCGCGATCAGGTTCGCGTCGGAGGAGAATGCGACGACCCCCACCTGGACGGTCGGCGGCAGCTCGCGGACGAACTGGACGGCGGCCTCCTTCGCCGCGGTCATGCGGTCGGGCGACACGTCCTGGGCCTCCATCGAGCCGGAGACGTCGATGGCCACGATGACGGTCGCGCGCTCGTAGGGCACGCGCAGCTCCATCTGGGGGCCGGCTGCCGCGGTGGCGAAGGCGCCGAGCGCGAGCAGCACCAGGCCGGTGGCCAGGTGGCGGCGCCAGCGTGGCCGGGCGGGGGCCACCCGGTCGAGCATCGGCAGGGTCGCGAAGCGGACGGCGTACCGGGTGCGGCGCCGCTGCAGCAGCACGTAGGCGGCGGCGAGCGCCGCGACGGGGACGAGGGCGAGCAGGATCAACGGGTTGGTGAAGGTCACGGTGTCCTCCGGTGGCGTCGTGCGGGGGCGCGCCGACGGTCCTTGACGAACCGGGCGAGCGCCGTCGCCCAGTCCTGGTCGGTGCCGACGCGCAGGTGCTCGGCGCGGCACGCGCGCAGGGCGGCGGCCGTCTGGTCGCGGTGGCGGGCGGCGGCGGTGGCGTAGGCAAGCCGGAGCTCGGGGTCGGAGGTGGACACCTCGCGCTGCGCGCCGGTCTCTGGATCGACGAAGACCACCTCGCCGACGTCCGGCAGCTCCTGCTCGCGTGGGTCGTCGACCTCGACGACTATCACGTCGTGCCGGGCGGTCAGCCGACGCAGCGGCTCCTCCCAGTCGAAGGGCCGCTCGACGGCGCCGTCGGCCGCCACCAGGTCGGTGACCACCACGCACAGCCCGCGGCGGCGGGCGCGGGCGCCGAGTCCGCGCAGGGCGTCCGACAGGGGGACCTGCGGGCCGCCGTCGCGCCCGGCGGCGGGCAGCCGGGCCAGCGCGCCGGCGGCGGCGCGCCCGGGCCGGGGCGCGATCCAGCGCAGGCCCGCCGTGTCGATCATGCCGATGCCCACGCGGTTGCCGGGCGCGGCGGTGAGCAGGCCGACGGCAGCGGCCACCTGGTCGGCGACGTCGACCTTCTCGGTCAGCGCGGTGCCGAACGCCATGCTGGGGCTGCGGTCGAGCAGGAGCCAGGTGTCCAGCTCGTGCTGGGTGCGGGTGAGCCACAGGTGCGCCTCGCCGGTGCGCGCGGTGACGTTCCAGTCGATCCGCCGCACGTCCTGGCCCGGCCGGTAGGCGGCCAGCTCCTCCGGGTCGGCGCCGGGCCCGAGGGCGTGCCCGTCGACGTCGCCCTGCAGCAGCCCGTCGACCCGGCGTCGGACGGTGAGCTCCAGCCGGCGGAACCGGCCCGCCTGGGCGGCCCGCGCTCGGTCCGTCGTCACGGGGTGATCACCTCTTCTTCCGCGGCCGCGACGCGCGGCTGGGGGACGGCGGCCAGGACGGCGTCGATGACGGTGCGGGGGTCGACGCCGTCGGCCGCGGCGTCGAACGTGAGCACGAGCCGGTGGGCCAGGGCATCGCCCGCGAGGTCCACCAGGTCGGACGGGAGCACGTAGTCCCGCCCGCGCATCAGGGCCAGCGAGCGCCCCGCCGCGATCAGGCCGAGGCTGCCGCGTGCGCTGACGCCGTACTCGAGCACGCCGTCGAGATTGTGCAGGCCGTACTGGTGGGGCCTGCGGGTGGCCATCACCACGGCCACCGCGTACTGCGCGACGGCGTGGTGCACGAACACCAGGTCGGCCTCCTGCTGGAGCTGGCGCACCGCCGCGGGGTCGAGCAGCGGCTCGGCGCGCGGGGGAGTGGTGCTCATGCGCTGCACGATCGTCAGCTCCTCCAGCTCGTCGGCGTGGTCGACGTCGACCTTGAGCAGGAACCGGTCGCGCTGGGCCTCCGGGAGGGCGTAGACACCGTCGCTCTCGATGGGGTTCTGGGTGGCCAGGACGAGGAACGGGTCGGGCAGCGCGTAGGTGTGCCCGCCGATGCTGACCTGGCGTTCCGCCATGGCCTCCAGCAGCGCGGACTGCACCTTGGCCGGGGCGCGGTTGATCTCGTCGGCCAGGACCAGGTTGGCGAACACCGGGCCGAGCTCGACGTCGAAGTCCTCCCGCGTGGGCTTCCAGACCCGGGTGCCGACGATGTCCGACGGCATGAGGTCCGGGGTGAACTGCAGGCGGGCGAAGGAGCCGCCGGCCACGGTGGCCAGCGTGCGCACCGCGAGCGTCTTTGCGACGCCCGGCACGCCCTCCAGCAGCACGTGGCCGCGGGAGAGCAGGCCGACCATGATGCGTTCGACCATGTGGTCCTGCCCGACGATCACGCGCTTGACCTCGAACAGTGCGCGTTCGAGGAGGGCGGCGGCCGGGCGCAGCGGGGCGTGCTTGGCGACGGCTGGGATGTCCTGGGTGGCTGGCTTGTGGTCGTCCATGGCTCCGACTCCACCCGAGCGGGGAGAAAATTGCGGGAAACCCGAGCGAAAGCCGACCGAAAGGGCGCCCTGACAGCACCTGTCAGACCCGGCGCCGGACGGTTACGGTGCTGCTGTGCGGCTGCTGATCGTGGAGGACGAGGCTGGCCTGGTGAGTGCCCTGCAGGTGGCACTGCGCCGTGAGGGCTACGCCGTCGACCAGGCGCGCACTGTTGCCGAGGCGCGGGAGAAGCTGGGCCTGAACCCGTACGACCTCGTGCTGCTGGACGTGACCCTGCCCGACGGGACGGGCTTCGACCTGACGCGCGCGGTGCGCGCGGGCCAGGTGCCGCTCGCCGAGGGCGACCCGCCGCGCATCCTCATGCTGACGGCGCGGGGCCGGCTCACCGACCGGGTGACCGGGCTGGACGTGGGGGCCGACGACTACCTGGTCAAGCCGTTCGCGATCATCGAGCTGTCCGCGCGGATCCGCGCCCTCCTGCGCCGCGAGCCGCGCGAGGCGGCGGCGGTGCTCGTGCACGGCCCCATCCGGCTCGACGCCGCCCGGCAGCTCGCCTGGCGCGGCACGCGCGAGCTGGCGCTGACCCGCAAGGAGTTCGCCGTGCTGCGCTACCTGATGAACCGGCCCGCCTACGTGGTGCCGGCCGAGGAGCTGCTCGAGCACGTGTGGGACGAGAACGCCGACCCCTTCACCCAGACGGTGCGCGTCACGGTCGGCACGCTGCGCCGCAAGCTGACGGTCGACGGCGAGGAGCCGGCGCTGGAGACCGTCATCGGCCGCGGGTACCGGCTGCGCGAGCTGCCCACGCCCGTCGAGGGCGTCCCCGCATGACCGAGCCCGGCCGGGCGCCGTCCGCCCGCAGGGGCCTGCGGCTGCCCGGATGGGCCCGCACCGTGCGGATACGGCTCGCCCTGACCTACTCGGCGACGCTCTTCGGCATCACGGCGCTCATCCTGGCCGGGGTCTACTTCGCGCTGTCGCAGACGATCGTGGCCGCGCCGCTCGACCCGGTCACGGTCAAGCGGTTCGAGAAGAAGCCCGACGGCAGCATCGCCTACCGGCCGGGCGAACAGTTCCAGGCCGCCGACCTCGACACCGTGCAGCACGCCGTCAACTACACCGCGCTGCAGACGCTGCGCGACTACTCGGCGATAGCGCTCGGCGTGATGTTCCTGCTCAGCGTGGTGGTCGGCTGGTGGGTGGCCGGGCGGGCACTGCGGCCGGTCGAGGCCATCACGCGCGCCGCGCAGGAGATCGGGGCCACCGACCTGTCGCGCCGGATCGGGGCGACCGGCCCGCGCGACGAGCTGCGCACGCTGGCCGACACGATCGACGGGATGCTCGACCGCCTCGACCGGGCCTTCAGCGCCGAGCGGCGGCTCATCGAGGACGTGTCCCACGAGCTGCGCAACCCCGTCATGGTGGTGCAGGCGAACGTCGAGGCCGTGCTCGCCGACGACCAGGCCGACCGGGCCCAGCGGGCCGAGGCGACCGCCGCGGTGCTCGGCGCGACGAGCCGGATGTCCCGCCTCCTGGAGGACCTGCTCGCGACGGCCCGGCTCCGCTCGGAGGCCTTCACCGACCGGGAGGTGGACCTCGCGGCGCTCGCCGAGGGCGCGGTCCGCGAGAACCGGGCGGTCGCCGAGCGCCGCGGGGTGTCGATCGCGGAGCGCACCCATCCAGGGCCCGTCGCCTACGGCGATGCGAACGCGCTGGCCCGTGCCGTGGACAACCTCCTGTCCAACGCGGTCCGGCTCGCGCCGGCGGGCAGTGTGATCACCGTGGGCGTCGGCAGCCGGCAGGGGTGGGCGTGGGTGGCCGTCGCCGACGAGGGGCCCGGCGTGCCGCCGGAGGCCAGGGACCGGATCTTCGACCGGTTCTACCGGGGTGGGGCCGGCCGCGGCGACGGCGGGGGTGGTGCTGACGGCGGTGCTCGCGCGGACGGCGTTGGCGGTACCGACGATGGCGCCGGAGCGGGCGCTGCTGACGACGCCGGAGCGGGCGCTGCTGACGCCGCGGGCGCCGCGGGCGCGTCCGAGAGCCAGCCGGACGGCTCCGGCCTCGGCCTGGCGATCGCCCGCCAGGTCGCCGAGAGCCACGACGGCCACCTCCTGCTGACGGGGCACGGCGAGCGCGGCAGCACCTTCACGGTCTGGCTCCCCGACCGCACCCTCGACCGCGCCACACAGCGCGGCGCCGCACCACCACCGGGCGACCCGCTCGCCTCCTGAGGTGTGAACGACTGATCGAGCTTGTCGTGACTCCGGGGAAAGAGTTGCTCCCGGGGGTGTGTTGCTATGAGTAGACAAGGTCCACTCATAGCAACACGCGCCCGCGAGGGGAGTCTCGGTCAGAGCCTCGTGAACGACTGATCGAGCTTGTCGGTGCGACGCCGGGGAAAGAGTTGGTTCCCGGGGGTGTGTTGCTGCGAGTAGACAGGATCCACTCACAGCAACACGCGCCCGCGAGGGAAGTCTCGGTCAGAGCCTCGTCCGACGCGCAGGCCGGCACCAGACAAGCCCTCGGCAACCAGGCCGGCGCGGCCGTCGGCTACGGCGCCAGCTTGCGGGCCGCCTCCAGGAGGGCTCGCGTGCCCTGGACCAGCGCGCGCAGGTCGTCGACGTCGAGCAGGGCGAGGAGGTCGGGCGGGAGCTCGTCGTCGTTGGCCACGATCCGGCGGATCGCCTCGCTGCCCTTCTCGGTGCTGGTCACGCGGCGGACCCGGCCGTCGGCGGGGTCGGGCGTGCGCCGGGTCATCCCGGCGGCGGTCAGCCGGTCGAGGATGCCCGACACGGTCGCGGCGGAGACGCCGAGCGCCTCGGCCAGGCGCTGGGGTGTCGACTCGCGGTCCACCTGCACGAGCGCCAGCGCTCTGAGCTGCTGCACGGTCAGGTCCGTCTCCAGCAGGGGGCGGAGCCGCGAGGCGAAGAACTCCTCGCCCAGGCGGCGGTGCAGGGTGGCGAGCTCCGACAGGAGCTGGTCGCGATCGGTCACCCGCTGACCTTAGTGCGCACCTGGCCGCACCAGAACCGGAGTTTGCGGGGGGGGGGGGGGGGGGGGGAACGGGCAACCGGAGTTGCGGGGCGGGAACCCGGGCGTGATCCTTTGCGTTAGGCAAAGTACTGCGCCGACGGAGTCGCGGGACCCCGGCGTACCCCCCAGCTCTGGAGGCAGTGTGTTTCGTCTTGCCCGGATGTCGCTCGCGAACCGGGCGCTCGTCGCCCTCGCGACGATCGCCGTCTTCCTGGTCGGCATCTTCAGCATGGGGCAGCTACGCCAGGAGCTCATCCCGTCGCTGAACGTGCCCGTGGTGGCGGTCACCGCCGCCTACCCGGGCACGTCGCCGGAGATCGTCGCGGAGCGGGTCACCGACCCGGTCGAGAACGCGGTCCAGGGGATCGACGGCGTCACGGGCGTCACCTCGACGGTCGCGACGGGTATCTCGATGACCACCGTCGAGCTCGAGTACGGCACCGACATCGACGAGATCGACCAGGAGGTGACGTCCGCCGTCGGCAACCTCCAGGACCTCCCGGAGGACGTCGAGCCGGAGGTCGTCGCCGGGTCCCTCGACGACCTGCCCGTGGTGCAGCTCGCGGTGTCGGGCGACGGCAGCGAGCAGGAGCTGACCGACGCCATCGACTCCGTGCTGGTGCCGGAGCTGTCCGGGATCGCGGAGGTGCGCGACGTCACCGTCACCGGGACCACCGAGCGGCAGGTGGTCATCGAGCCGGACGACGAGCGGCTCGCCGCGGCCGGCCTCACCACCGCGCAGCTCACGTCGCTGCTGCAGGACAACGGCACGGTCATGCCGGTGGGCTCGGTCACGGAGGACGGCGAGACCAGCAGCGTCCAGGTGGGCAGCTCGGTCACGTCCGTCGAGGAGCTCGAGGAGCTGCCGATCGTCCCGTCCGCCTCGGGCGGCGCCGGCGCCCCCGCAACCGGCACAGGCACCCCCGCCGACGGCGCGACGGGCGGCGCGGGCATCCCGGCCGACGGTGCGACGGGCACCCTCCCGGACACCACGGTCACCGACCCCGAGGCGGCGGCCCCCGAGCCCGCCGACGTCGTCCACCTGGGCGACGTCGCGGACGTGAGCGTGCAGGACGTGCCGCCCACCTCCTACTCGCGCCTGGACGGCGAGCCGTCGCTCGCCATCGCCCTGACCAAGACGCCGGACGGCAACACCGTCGACGTGTCGCACGCCGTGCACGACGTGCTGGCCGACGTCGAGGACGAACTCGACGCCGACGGCGTCACCACTGCCGTCACGTTCGACCAGGCGCCGTTCATCGAGGAGTCGATCGAGGGCCTGACCACGGAGGGCGGGCTCGGCCTGCTGTTCGCGGTGCTCGTGATCCTGGTGTTCCTCGCGTCGCTGCGGGCCACGCTGGTCTCGGCCATCTCGATCCCGCTGTCGCTGGCCGTGACGTTCGCGGTGATGAACCTGACCGGCTACACCCTGAACATCCTCACGCTCGCGGCCATGACCATCTCGATCGGGCGCATCGTCGACGACTCGATCGTGGTGATCGAGAACATCAAGCGGCACCTGTCGTACGGCGAGGACCGGGTGCACGCGATCGTCACGGCGGTGCGCGAGGTGGGCGCCGCCATCACGGCGTCGACCGTCTGCACGGTGGCGGTGTTCGCGCCGATCGCGCTGGTGGGCGGCATGGCGGGCGAGCTGTTCCAGCCGTTCGCCGTCACCGTCGCCATCGCCATGGGCGCCTCCCTGGTGGTCGCCCTCATCGTGGTCCCGGCGCTCGCGTACTGGTTCATCAAGGTCCCCGTCTCGGCCGACGGCGGCGTCGCCATGCGCGAGGCCGCAGAGGCCAAGGAGCGCCGCGGCCTGTGGCAGCGCGCCTACGTACCGTCGCTGTCGGCCGCGCTGCGCCGCCCCGCCGTCACGCTGGTCATCGCGATCGCGCTGCTGGGCGGCACGGTCGCGCTGGTGCCGCGCATGGAGACCAACTTCATCGGCGCGGCCGGCCAGGACACGCTCTCGGTGACGCAGGAGTTCGAGCCGGGCACGTCGCTCGAAGCGCAGGACGACGCGGCCCGGGCGGTCGAGGACGTCTTGGCCCGCGTCGACGGCGTCGCGACGGTGCAGACCACCGTCGGCTCGGGCGACGGCATGGCCGCCGTGTTCGGCATGGGCGGGGGCGGCAGCAGCGCCTCGTTCGCCCTGACGCTGGACGACGACGCCGACGGCACCGCCGTGCAGGACGACGTCCGCGAGGCGCTCGACGAGGCGACCCTGGACGGCGAGCTCACCGTGGCCGCCGGCGACACCGGGTTCGCCAGCACCACGGTGGACCTGCTCGTCACCGCGCCCGACGCCGACGACCTCGCCGAGGCCGCCCGCGACGTCGAGCAGGCCGTTGCCGGCCTGGACACCGTCGAGAGCGTGACGAACAACCTCGCCGCCGAGCAGTCGACCGTGCAGGTGACGGTGGACCGCGACGCCGCGGCGGAGGCCGGGCTCACCGAGTCGGCGGTCTCCGGGCTGCTCGCGGGCGCGATGAACGAGTCGAGCATCGGCACCGTCGACCTGGACGGTTCGTCGCTCGACGTGGTCGTGGCGGGCGACGTGCCGACAACGACCGCCCAGATCGAGGACGTCGAGGTGCCGACCGCCACCGGCGTCGTCCCGCTGAGCGACCTGGCCACGGTCGAGCAGGTGTCCGCACCGGCGTCGGTCACGCGGGTGGACGGCGAGCGCAGCGCGACCGTCGCGGTCACGCCGGCCGGGCAGGACCTCGGCGCCCTGACCACGGCCCTGGCCGCGGAGATCGAGGACCTCGACCTGCCGAACGGCGCGGAGGTGACGATGGGCGGCGTGGCGGCCGACCAGGCCGACGCCTTCGCGGACCTGGGCCTGGCGCTGGCGGTGGCCATCGTGATCGTGTACCTCGTCATGGTGGCGACGTTCCGGAGCATCGGGCAGCCGCTGATCCTGCTGGTGTCGGTGCCGTTCGCGGCCACCGGCGCGCTCGGCGCGCTCCTGCTGACCGGCACGCCGCTCGACGTCGCGGCGCTCATCGGCGTGCTCATGCTGGTGGGGATCGTGGTGTCGAACGCGATCGTGCTCATCGACCTGATCAACCAGTACCGGGCGGAGGGCCGCCCGTTCGACGAGGCGGTGCGGGAGGGCGCGCGCCAGCGGCTGCGGCCCATCGTCATGACGGCGGCCGCGACGATCCTTGCCCTGACGCCGATGGCGTTCGGCCTGACGGGCGGCGGGGCGTTCATCTCGCAGCCGCTGGCGCTGGTGGTGATCGGCGGGCTGGTGTCCTCGACGCTGCTCACGCTGTACGTGGTGCCGGTGATCTACACGCTGTTCGAGCGGCGCTCGGTGGACGGCGGGGCCAAGCGCGCCGCTCGCGCCGCACGCCGGGCCGAGAAGGCGCAGGCCCGGGCCACCGAGGCGGCCCGGGTGGCGCAGGAGCTGGCGGCGGACACCGCGCGGTAGGCCGCCGAAGGTCCCGTCCGCGCGGGGATGGCGCGGACGGGACCGCCCCCGGCGCCCACCCGCTACCGTTCGGCGTCAGTTATTCCTTGACGCGAATATTCTCTGTGGAGAATACTCGTGGCCATGGACCCACTCCTCACCGCACTGGCCGACCCGGCCCGCTGGCGGCTCGTGAGCCTGCTGGCCGAACGACCCCGCCCGGTGGGCGTGCTCGCCCAGCTCGCCGGGGCGCGTCAGCCGCAGACGACCAAGCACCTGCAGACGCTCGAGCGGGCCGGCGTCGTCGTCTCGGAGCGCACCGGTCAGCGCCGCATCTACGCGCTCCGGCCCGGCCCGCTGCGGGACCTCGCGGCCGCGCTCGGCCGGCTCGCCGACGCCGCTGAGCAGGCCGGCGGCTCGCACGAGACCCACGAGCGGTACCGGATCAGCCTCGACGCCGAGCGCCTCGCCGCGGCGGAACCGGGGTGGGCCGACGACCGCTCCTTCACCTTCCTCCGGTCGCTCGCCGCGAGCCCCGAGGCGGTCTGGCACCACCTGACCGATCCCACCCTGCTCGCCCGGTGGTGGGCGCCGGACGACCTGCGCGTCTCCGAGCTCGTCTTCGAGGCGCGGCCGGGCGGCCGGGTCGTCCTGGAGTACCGCGACGTCGAGGACACCGACGGCTCCGACGTCGTCGTGGGGCGCGCGGAGGGCGTCGTGGACGAGGCGCGCCCCGGTGAGCGGCTCGCGTACCGCTCCTCTCCCGTGCTGCCCGACGGCGGACGCGCCTTCACCGCCCACGTCGGCCTCGACCTCCGGCGCACCGACGCCGGCACGGACCTCGACGTCCGCTACCTGATCAGCGACAGCACCGTGGACTCGGCGGACTTCGTCGCGGGTATCCGGCTCGGCTTCGGCCAGAGCCTCGACAAGCTCGCGGCGCTCCTCGCCGCGGACAGCACCGACCACGACACCACCACCTGGAGCACACCATGACCGAGCAGACCGGCGGCCGCAGGGTCGTCACGAACATGAGCCTCTCCCTCGACGGCCACTACGCAGCGGCCGACCCCGCCGACATGGGCTGGGTGATGCCGTACGCGGTGGGCGACGTCGCCCGCGACCACCTGACCAGCCTCTGGGAGCCGGCCACCACTGCCCTGCTCGGGCGGGTCAATGCCGAGGGGTTCCTCGGCTTCTGGCCCACCGTCATCGGCGCGGACGGCGTAGACCCCCGCGACGAGGGCTACGCGAAGTGGCTCGTCGACACCGAGAAGGTGGTCCTCTCGTCCACCCTCGCGACGCCGCCGTGGGAGCGGACGACGATCGTCGACAAGCCCGCCGCGAAGGTCGTGGCGGACCTCCGGGCAGCCGACGGCGGCGACATCGTCGTCTTCTCCAGCGCGAGCGTCATCAAGGCGCTGCTCGCCGCCGACGAGGTGGACCGGCTCGCGCTGATGATCTTCCCGATCTTCCTGGGCGGGGGGCCGCGCCTCTTCGACGACGGGCTGCCCGCGGGGAAGTGGGCGCTCGTCAGCCAGGCCGCCGGCGAGCACGGCGAGCTGGCCCTCGTCTACGACCGGGTGCGCTGAGGGGATCAGACCTCGTACCGGTCCGGCGCGCGCATCGCCGGCCCGCCGACCTGGAGGCCGAGGGGCTCCGCGCGGGCCCCTCGGCCTCTCGCACTCCTCGCGTGGATCACCGCCCGCCGCTTGCATATACCCTACGGGGGTATAAGGTGGGGATACGACTACCCCCTAGGGGTAACATTCTCCGAGCGGAAGGACAAGGCGATGACGACGAGCGAGTACCAGGTGACCGGCATGACCTGCGGACACTGCGAGATGGCCGTGCGCGGCGAGGTGAGCCGGCTGCCCGGCGTCGAGCAGGTGGACGTGAGCTCCGCGACCGGCAAGCTCGTGGTCCGCAGCGCCGCCGTGCTGGACGACGCCGCGGTGCTGGCCGCGGTGGACGAGGCCGGGTACGCGGCGGAGCGGGTCTGATGAACACCGCGCGGCGGCTGGGCCTGTACGGCGCGGGACTCGCAGCGGTGTTCGCCGCGGCCTTCGTCGTCGCCGGTGCTGTCGTACCGGAGGGCTCCGCCGCCGCGTGGTCGGCGGCGGAGCAGGCCGACGGCGGCACGGACATGCCGGGCACGGACGGGACGCACGAGGCGGGCACGGACGGGCAGCACGGTGAGGCGGGCGCGGTGCCGGCGTCGGACACCGACACGGTCGGCGGGTACACCGCCACGCTCACGGGCGACCTGAGCGCGCGCGGCGAGTCCGTGCTCACGGCGACCGTGACCAAGGACGGCGCGCCCGTCACCGACCTGCAGCCCTACCTGGGCGCCTACGGGCACCTGGTGGCCCTGCGCGAGGGCGACCTCGCCTACCTGCACGTGCACCCCGACGGCGCCGAGCCCGAGGCCGGGTCGGTGTCCGGCCCGGACGTCACGTTCCTGACCGAGGCGCCAACGCCCGGCCGGTACCTGCTGTACCTGGACTTCAAGGTGGACGGCGACGTGCACACGGCACGCTTCGTCGTCGACACGGCGAGAGACACCACGCGAGACGCTACGGAAGGGGCATGATGTCGGACACCACGGCCCGCGCGGACGGGCCGGTCACCACCGTCGACCTGCAGATCGGCGGCATGACCTGCGCGTCGTGCGCGATGCGGGTCGAGAAGAAGCTCAACCGCCTCGACGGCGTGAGCGCCACCGTCAACTACGCCACGGAGAAGGCGAAGGTCACCGCGCCCGCCGGGTACGACCTGACCGCCCTCGTCGCCGAGGTGGAGAAGACCGGCTACACCGCCGTCCTGCCCGCCCCCGAGCCCGCGTCGGACGACGACGGCGACGCCGGACCGGACGCCGAGCTGCTGGCGCTGCGCACCCGGCTGATCATCTCGACGGCGCTCGCGGTCCCCGTGATCGTGCTGGCGATGGTGCCCGCGCTGCAGTTCACCTCCTGGCAGTGGGCGTCGCTGGTGCTCGCGGCCCCGGTGGTGGTGTGGGGCGCGTGGCCGTTCCACAAGGCGGCGTGGACCAACCTGCGGCACGGCGCCGCGACCATGGACACCCTCGTCTCGCTCGGCGTCCTGGCCGCGTTCGGCTGGTCCCTGTACGCGCTGTTCCTCGGGACGGCGGGCGAGCCGGGCATGACGCACGGCTTCGAGCTGACCGTCGCGCCGTCCGACGGCGCCGGCAACATCTACCTCGAGGTGGCCACCGGCGTCACGATGTTCGTGCTGGTCGGGCGGTACGCCGAGAAGCGGTCCAAGCGGCGGGCCGGCGCGGCGCTGCGCGCGCTGCTGGAGCTGGGCGCGAAGGACGTCGCCGTGCTGCGCGGCGGCACCGAGACCCGGGTCCCGGTCGAGAGCCTGGTGGTCGGCGACGAGTTCGTCGTGCGCCCGGGGGAGAAGATCGCCACCGACGGCGTCGTGGTGGCCGGCGCGTCCGCCGTCGACGCGTCGATGCTGACGGGGGAGTCCGTCCCGGTCGAGGTCGGCGTGGGCGACACCGTGGCCGGGGCGACCGTGAACTCGGGCGGGCGGCTCGTCGTCCGCGTGACGCAGGTGGGCGCGGACACGCAGCTCGCGCGGATCGCGCGGCTCGTGGAGGACGCTCAGTCGGGCAAGGCCGAGATCCAGCGCCTCGCGGACCGGGTCTCCGGCGTCTTCGTCCCCGTGGTCATCGCGGTCGCCGTCGCGACCCTCGGCGCCTGGCTCGGCGCGGGCTTCCCCGTCGCGGCCGGGATGACGGCGGCGGTGGCCGTGCTGATCATCGCCTGCCCGTGCGCGCTCGGGCTGGCCACGCCGACGGCGCTGCTGGTCGGCACCGGGCGGGGCGCCCAGCTCGGCATCCTGATCAAGGGCCCGGAGGTGCTGGAGTCCACGCGCGCCGTCGACACGGTGGTGCTCGACAAGACCGGCACCGTGACCACCGGCCGGATGACCCTGCTCGACGTCGTCCCGGACGCCGGCACCACGCGCGCGGAGCTGCTCCGGCTCGCCGGGGCGCTGGAGGACGCCTCCGAGCACCCGGTCGCGCAGGCGGTCGCGAAGGGCGCCACCCAGGAGGTCGGCGACCTGCCGACCCCCGAGTCGTTCGAGAGCGTCCAGGGCAAGGGCGTGCAGGGTGTGGTCGACGGGCACGCCGTCGTCGTCGGCCGGGAGTCGCTGCTCGCGGACTGGTCGCTGTACCTGCCGGCGGACCTGGCCGAGGCAAAGGCTCAGGCTGAGGTCGAGGGTCAGACCGTGGTCGCCGTCGGCTGGGACGGGCAGGCGCGCGGCATCCTCGTCGTCGCCGACCAGGTCAAGCCGACCAGCGCGGACGCCGTCGCGCAGCTCGTCGCGCTCGGCCTGGAGCCCGTGCTGCTCACGGGGGACAACCGGGCGGTGGCGGAGCAGGTCGCCGCGGAGGTGGGCATCACGCGGGTCGTCGCGGAGGTCATGCCAGAGGACAAGGCCGACGTCGTCGCGCGGCTGCAGGCCGAGGGCAAGGTGGTGGCGATGGTGGGCGACGGCGTCAACGACGCCCCGGCCCTCGCGCAGGCCGACCTGGGGCTGGCGATGGGCACGGGCACCGACGTCGCCATCGAGGCGGCGGACATCACGCTCGTGCGCGGCGACCTCGGCTCGGCCGCCGACGCGATCCGGCTCTCCCGCCGGACGTTCGGCACCATCCGGACCAACCTGCTCTGGGCGTTCGGGTACAACGTCGCGGCGATCCCGCTGGCCGCCCTCGGGCTGCTCAACCCGATGCTCGCGGGCGCGGCGATGGCGTTCTCGAGCGTCTTCGTGGTCGGCAACAGCCTGCGCCTGCGCTCCTTCGCGAGCCGGACGGCGGACGCCGGGCTGCCGGCGTCGCCGGGGCGGGCCGCGCGGGCGCTGCAGGACGCCTGAACGGCAGCCCACTTGACCAGATGGAGATGAGACCATGGGAACCATGACCGAATCAGGATCCCCCGCCGACCACACGATGGCCGCGGATGGCGACGCGCCGACCACGCACGGCTACATCACCGACAAGGAGAAGTACCTCGCGCGGCTCAAGCGCATCGAGGGGCAGGCGCGCGGGATCCACCGGATGGTCGACGAGGAGCAGTACTGCATCGACATCCTGACCCAGGTGTCCGCGCTGACCAAGGCGCTGGAGAGCGTCGCGCTCGGCCTGCTGGACGACCACCTCAAGCACTGCGTGGTGGACGCCGCCCGGGCAGGTGGCGACGAGGCGGACGCCAAGGTCAAGGAGGCGTCGGACGCGATAGCGCGCCTCGTCCGCTCCTGACCCGGTCCTGATCGTCCCCTGACCGGACGGCGCCGTGCGGCGTCGGCCCGCTCAGGCGTGCAGCGGCTCGAGCGCCCCCGCCCACGCGACGGTCTGGTCCAGCATGGTGTCGAGGGCCGGGGTCAGGTGCTCGCCCGGCTTGAACACCGAGTAGTTCTCGAACTCGGTGATCAGGGACAGCGCCACCTGCTGGCGCACGGTGGCGACCTGCAGCTCGGCCAGGATCAGGCGCAGGTGCTCCGCGGCGCGGGCCCCGCCCACGCCGCCGTAGGAGACGATGCCCGCGGCCTTGTTGTTCCACTCGCCGTACACGAAGTCGAGGGCGTTCTTGAGCACGCCGGAGGTGGAGTGGTTGTACTCCGGCGTCACGAAGATGTAGCCGTCGAACTCGGCGACCTTCGCGGCCCACTCCTTGGTGTGGTCCTTGGCGTACTGGCCCAGCGCCGGCGACATGGGCTCGTCGAGGTGGGGCAGCGGGTAGTCGGCCAGGTCCACGAGCTCGAACACCGCGTCCGTCCGCTGCGACGCGATCTCGTAGACCCACTTGGCGACGGCCTCGCCGTTCCGGCCCGGGCGGGTGCTGCCGAGGATGATTCCGATCTTGAGCATTGCTGGTCCTTACTCCTGGCGTGAGTGGTTCTTGTCCGAGGACCGGCTCCCGCCCGGCTCCGCCCCGGAGGCCGGGGAGCGAGCGTGCCGGGCGGGAACGAACGCGAGGACGCGCCGGTTGGTCCAGGTGTGACAACAGTGCGGAGATGCGGGTAATCCAGCTTTCAAATACGCACTTTGAAGTACGTCGGTAACCGGAGAGGAAGCATTGGGGCATGGCGTCGACCTCGCGTGATGCGCGGCTGGAGAGTGTGGCGGCACGGATGCCGGGGGCGCCGGACTCCCCGTGTGACGGCGAGACCCACGAGCTGACCAAGGACCTGCTCGGGCTCGTGGCCGACCGGTGGACGCTCCTGGTGATCGCGGCGCTGATCGCCGGCCCGCAGCGCTTCTCGGCCATCCAGTCCCTTGTGTCCGGCGTCTCGCACCGGATGCTCAGCAAGACCCTCCGCTGCCTGCAGCGGGACGGGATGATCACGCGCACCGCCTACGCCGAGGTGCCGCCACGGGTCGAGTACGAGCTGACCCCGCTCGGCCGCAAGCTCACCGACCTCGTCCACGGGTTCGTGGACTGGGCCCAGGCCGACGGGCACGAGGTCCGGGCCCACCGCGCGCGGTTCGACCAGGGGATCAGCGCGGGCTGACGGCGCCGGGCGCGCACGGGCCGCGCCGTCGGTGGATGATCGCTGTGTGGCAACTCCACGCCGCCCCGCCCAGCAGCCGTCCGTCGCCGCACCCGTCGGCACGCCCTTCGACCCGTCGGTCCGTGAGGCGGACGACGTCGCCCGCGAGCTCGGCGTCGACCCGGCCGTCGGCCTGTCCGACGACGAGGCCGCGCGGCGCCTGGCCGCCGACGGGCCGAACGAGCTGCGGTCGCGGCCGCCCGTGCCGCTCTGGCGCAAGGTCCTGGACCAGTTCCGCGACCCGCTGGTGGCCCTGCTGCTGGTGGCCGTGGCCATCTCGATAGCCGTCTGGTGGGTCGAGGGCGCGCACGGCGTGCCGGTGGACGCCGTGGTGATCGCGGCGATCGTCGTGCTCAACGCGGTGCTCGGCCTGGTCCAGGAGAGCAGGGCCGCGAGCGCCGTCGCGGCGCTGCGGTCCATGACGGAGGCGACCTCCACCGTGCTGCGCGACGGCCGCCGGCTCACCGTGCGGTCGGCCGAGCTGGTGCGCGGGGACGTGCTCGTGCTGGCGGAGGGCGACGCCGTCGGCGCCGACGCGCGCCTGCTCGGCGCGACGGCGCTGCGCGTGCAGGAGTCGTCGCTGACCGGGGAGAGCGAGGCCGTCCTCAAGGACGCGGCGGTGCTCGCGGCCAGGGCGCCGCTGGGCGACCGGTTCGACATGGTCTACAAGGGCACCGCCGTGGCCCAGGGCGTCGGCCGGGCCGTCGTGGTCGCCACCGGGATGGCCACCCAGATGGGCGCCATCGCGCAGCTCCTCGACGCCACCGAGGAGGAGGTCACCCCGCTGCAGCGGGAGATCTCGCGCGTGAGCAAGGTGCTCGGCCTCACGGTCATCGGCATCGCTGTGGTGGTGATGGTCCTGGCGGCGCTCGTCAACGACGTCCGGACGGCGAGCGACCTCGTCACCGTCCTGCTGCTCGGCGTCTCGCTCGCCGTGGCCGCCGTGCCGGAGGGCCTGCCCGCGATCCTGTCGGTGGTCCTGGCCGTCGGGGTGCAGGCGATGGCGCGCCGCAACGCCGTCGTCAAGAAGCTGCACTCCGCGGAGACGCTCGGCTCGGCGTCGGTGATCGCGTCGGACAAGACCGGGACCCTCACCAAGAACGAGATGACCATCCAGCGGGTGGTCACGGCCTCGGGCGAGGTCGCCCTCACCGGCGTGGGCTACCGGCCGGACGGCGCGGCCCGCACCGGCCCGGACGACGCCCCGCTCACCGACGAGGGGCTCGTCCGGGAGGTGACCATGGTGCTGGGCGGCGGCTCGCTGGCCAACGACGCCCAGCTCGTCGAGCGCGACGGCGAGTGGACGGTGCAGGGCGACCCGACCGAGGCTGCCTTCCTCGTGGCCGCGCACAAGCTCGCCGGCACCGTGGACCGGGTGGCCGGCTTCGAGCGCCGCGGCGAGGTGCCGTTCACGTCGGAGCGCAAGCTGATGTCCGCGCTCGTGGACCCGCCCGGCGACGGCGCCTGGGCGCTGGTCACCAAGGGCGCGCCCGACGTGCTCCTGCCGCGCTGCACCGACGTGCAGGTGGGCGAGGCGACCGTCCCGCTCGACGACGAGCGGCGGGCCGCCGCGCTCGCCGCCGTCGAGCGGCTGTCGCAGCAGGCGTACCGGACCCTCGGGGTGGCCTACCGGCGGGTGGCCGAGGGGCTCGGCACCGAGGGCCTGGAGGAGCACGAGTCCGACCTGGTCTACCTGGGCGTGGTCGGCATCATCGACCCGCCGCGGCCCGAGGTGCGGGCGGCGGTGGCCGAGGCCCATCGGGCCGGCATCCGCGTCATGATGATCACCGGCGACCACCCGGTCACGGCCACCCGGATCGCGAGCGACCTCGGCATCGTGGAGCCCGGGTCCCGCGCCGTCAGCGGCACCGAGCTGGACGACCTCGACGCCGAGGGCCTGCGTGAGACCACGCGGACCGTGTCGGTCTACGCCCGCGTCGCGCCGCAGAACAAGCTGCAGATCGTGGACGCGCTCCAGTCCGACGGGCACGTCGTGGCCATGACGGGCGACGGCGTGAACGACGCGCCCGCCCTGAAGACCGCCGACATCGGCGTCGCGATGGGCGTCACCGGCACGGAGGTGACCAAGGAGTCGGCCAAGATGATCCTGGGCGACGACAACTTCGCGACCATCGTCGCCGCCGTGCGACAGGGCCGGATCATCTTCGACAACATCAAGAAGTTCCTGCGGTACCTGCTCTCCTCCAACATGGGCGAGGTCTGCACGGTGCTGCTCGGCGTGGTGCTGGCCGGGGTGGTCGGCCTCGACGGTGCGGCGGGCGGCGAGGCCGTCGTCGTGCCGCTGCTGGCCACCCAGATCCTGTGGATCAACCTCGTGACCGACTCCGGGCCGGCGCTGGCCATGGGCGTCGACCCCGAGACCGACGACGTGATGGCCCGGCCGCCCCGGGGCGTGCACCAGCGGATCATCGACGCGCGGATGTGGACCGGCGTGCTGAGCATCGGGCTCGTCATGGGCGTCGCCACCCTGCTGACCATCGACATCTTCCTGCCGGGCGGCCTGGTCGAGGGCGCCGACTCCATCACGGTGGCCCGCACAGCCGGCTTCACCACGCTCGTGCTGGCCCAGCTCTTCAACGTGCTCAACTCCCGGTCGGAGACCACCAGCGCCTTCCACCGGCTGTTCGCCGGCCGCTGGCTCTGGGGCGCGATCGTGCTGGGGGTCGTGCTCCAGGTCGCGGTCGTGCACGTGCCGTTCCTCCAGGTGGCCTTCGGCACGGCCGACCTCGACCCGATGCACTGGGGTGTGGCGGTCGCGATGGCGTCGTCGGTGCTGTGGTTCGACGAGGTCCGGAAGCTGGTCCTGCGGTCGCGGCGGGGTTAGGGCGTCTTCCCGTTCATCGGAGCACGGCGGCGACGGCGCTGACTTCGACCAGCGCGCCGGGCACCCCCAGTCCGGCGACGCGCGCCCCGGTCACGAGCGGGGGTTTGTCGGAGGCGAGCAGCGGCGCGATGGCGCCGTACGCCGCGGCGAGATCGACGCCGTCGACGTAGAGCACGTTCCACTGCAGGACGTCGGCGAAGGTGGCACCGGCCGCCGCGAGCGCGGTCCGTACGTTCTCGACGGCGCGGACCGACTGTGCGGCGACGTCGTCCGCACCGACGAGCGCACCATCGGCGTCGACGGCGTTCTGGCCGCCGACGTAGATGGTGGTCGCACCGGGCGGCACGACGGCGACGTGGCTGAAGGCGGGGCTCGAGACGAGCCCGTCAGGGCGAAGGAGCTGTATCTGTTCCATGCCTCGATGGTGCCAGCCGCCACTGACACTCACTCGGGCCCAAGACTTCGGTCCTGGTGGTCTGCCGAACCGCAAGTTGGTCGCCACCCGACGGCCGAACCGCAAGTTGGTCACCACTTTCGTCGTCGAACCGCAAGGTACACGTCGATCAGTGCCCATCCGGACACACAACGTTCGGTTCGACGTCGGTGGTGACTCGGAGCTTGCGGTTCGACGCTCGTGGTGACCGCTAACCTGCGGTTCGGCCGCCAGGTGGTGGTAGTGCGGCGAGATGGCCGGCATGTTCAGTGAGGTCGTCGATACCACGCCGAGGTGGGTGGCTCACTTAGTGAGATCGCCGTCCGGTAGGGCAACGGGGCGCGGCCAGCGCCCTCAGTGCTGGTCGAAGCGCCGACTCGCCCGGTGCTACCCGGTCTCCCCGCGGAGGTGCTCCAGGTGCGCCCGCGTCCGTTCGAGACCTGCCGTGTACGGCGCGGGGTTGCGGTGCACGGCCCGCTCGTAGACGTCGACGGCGCGCGCGACGAGCGCCAGGGCGTCGGACGCCCGGCCCCGCGCCGTCAGCCTGTACGCGAGGTTGTCCAGCGCGCGGGCGAGGCCGGGCTCGTGGCGTTCGGGGCTGGCCTGCGCCAGCCGCTGGTACAGGTCGACGGTGCGCTGCGCGACCGGCAGCGCCTCGTCTTCCCGGCCGAGCGCGGCGAGGTCGACGGCGAGGTTGTCCAGCGCCATGGCCAGGTCGGGCTCGTAGCGGTCGGGATGGTTCCGGGCGAGCCGCTCGTAGACCTCGACGCCGCGTCGGGTGGGCGAGAGGGCCTGGTCCGGCCGGTCCAGGGTCGTGAGCGCGATCCCGAGGTTGGTCAGCGAGATGGCGAGGTCGCGTTCGTAGCGGTCGGGGTTGGTCCGGGCGAGCCGCTCGCGGATCTCGACGGCCCGCTCCGTGGCGGCCAGGGCCTCGTCCGGCCGGCCCAGCAGCGAGAGGCAGCTCCCGAGGTTCGTCAGCGCGCGGGCGAGGTCGGGTTCGTGGTGCTCGGGACTGACCTGTGTGAGCCGCTGGTACAGGTCGACGGCGCGCTGCGCGACGGGCAGTGCCTCGTCGTACCGGCCCAGCTCGGAGAGATCGATCCCGAAGTTGACGAGCGACATCGCGAGTGCGGGACGGTAGCGGTCGGGGTCGGTGTCGGCCAGGCGGGTGCGGATCTCGACGGCACGCCGGCTGGCCGAGAGGGCCTCGTCCGGCCGGCCCACGGCCGTCAGCCCGACGCCGAGGCTGGTCAGCGCGTGGGCGAGGTCGGGTTCGTACCTCTCCGGGTCGGTCTCGGCCAGCCGCTCGTACAGGTCCGCGGACCGCTGGAGGGCCGGCAGCGCCTCGTCGGGCCGGCCGAGGTCCCAGGACCAGAACCCGAGCGTGTTCGCGGCGTCGGCGACGTGCTCGTCGTCCACGCCGTCGGCGGCGTCGAGCAGGGCGACGTGCGTGCGCGCGAGACGCACGGCCGTGGGAGCCATCGTCACCGACGGCCCGAGCAGGGCCCACAGGACACGTCCCACCGTCGTGTGCTGCGGGGGCAGGTGGTCGGCGAGGTGGTCGGCCAGCGCTCGGACCTGGATGCGCTGGTCGGGGTCCCGGGCCGGATCGGTCGCGGCGCGGGACAGCACGATCATCGCGTGCACGGCCTGGTCGTCCGAGAGGCCTTCCAGCAGCGCCGTCACCCGCCGTGCGACCGGGCGCGGGCCGACGGTCAGCGCGTCGACGACCAGGTGCTCGGCGACCCGGTCCGGGGTGAGCGGTTCGACCCAGCTCCCCGCGCCGTCGTCGGTGGTGGGGTAGGCCTTGCGGAGCCAGCGCGCGGCCGCGGCGGCATCCGGCGGCGCGTCGTCGGCGAACGTGCCGAGCACGCGGTCCGCGAGTGCCTCGGTGGCGGGCTGGTCCGGCGCCCCCAGCAGGGCGACGGCGGCGACCAGGACGCGCCGCATGCCGACGGTCAGCGTGTCGCCGAGGCCGACGTCGTGGGCGGTGGCCTGCCAGTACCGGTCGGCCTCGTGCCGGAGCAGCTCGGTGAACACCTGGCCGGCGCTCACGGGGCCGGAGGTGGCGGGGGTGGACGTTGCGCGTCGGTCAGGGTTCTGCAGCACGTCCAGGACGGCGACCAGGGCGACGGCGGTCAGGTCCAGCACCCGCGACCGTTCGGTGCCGTCGAACCGGACCCGCGGGACCGGCACGCCGAGGTGCGTGGCGAACGCGGTGGCGGCGGCCTGGACGACGTCGTGGGGTGCGGCGTCGAGGTCGGGCAGGTCCTGGTCGTGGTACCCGGCGGCCAGGGCGCCGCCGAGCCCGCCGGGGATGCCGGTGAGCTTGTCCCACCAGTTGCCGGCCTGCCGGGCGAGCAGCAGGACGCGGAGCGTGCCGGGGTCGTCGAACGCGTCGGTCAGGAGCTCGCGCAGGTCGGGGCGGGTCTCTGCGTAGTCCACGACGATGAGCACGGGCCGGTCGCCGGCGTGCTCGCGCACCGTGGCGACCGCGCCCTGGGCGTCCCGGCTGGTGCCGAGGAACAGGCACTCCCAGTCTCGGTCGGCGTCGTGGAGGCGGCGTTGCAGCTCGTCGGCCAGGCGGGTCTTTCCGACGCCGCCCGGGCCGGTGATCAGGCGGAACGATGGGCCTGGGCCTGGGCCTGGGCCTGGGCCTGGGCCTGGGCCGGTGCTCGTGCCTGTGCACCAGGCCAGCAGCTCCGCCATCTGGGCGTCCCGGCCCAGGAGCGGCAGCCCGATCTCGGCGGCCCGGTGCGGGGACAGCAGCGTCGTCAGCCCGCTGGGTGCCCGCGCCCGCAGGTGCGTCGCTGCCTCGGCGACCTGGCGCCGTCGTTCGCGCGCGTCCAGCGCCCGGCCCGCGAGGTGCTCCAGCACGAAGCCCGCCGCCAGGCCGGCCACAGCGGCCAGGACCGTGACCCACCAGGCGGCGTCCGCAGGCACCAGCTCGGACGCGATGAAGACGACCAGCGCCGCGACCGCGACGGCCCCGACACCGAACCACGGGAGGCTCCTGCGCCACCGGGAGGGTCGCCTCGGCGCCGTCGATCGCATGCCCGGAATGTACCGGTCGGCGCCCCGGCCTGCACCCGGGCGAACCCTCCCGCCGAGATCGGGTGACCCCGTCAGCGCGCCAAGGCGGCCGCCGTCGTCCACCCGGTGACGTCGTCCGCCCGGCGGCTGGTGAGCATGGTCTCGATGACGTCGACCACACGTTCGGCGGCGTGGCCGTCGCCGAACGGGCTGGGTGCCGTGGCCATGCGGCGGTGCAGCTCCTGGTCGGTGAGCAGTGCGCTGAGCGTGTCGGCGATCTGTCCAGCATCGGTGCCGACGAGCACCCCGCCGCCGGCGTCCAGGAGCTCGGGGCGCTCGGTGGTGTCGCGGGTGATCACGACGGGCACGTCGAAGGCCGGCGCCTCCTCCTGGATGCCGCCGGAGTCGGTGACCACCACGCTGGTCTTGGACAGCACCCGGCAGAACTCGGCGTAGGGCAGCGGCTCGGTGAGCCGGATGTTCGGCGTGCTGACGACGGTCGGCACTATCGCCTCGCGCACGATCGGGTTGCCGTGCAGGGGGAGCACGAAGAGCACGTCCGGGAACTGCGCCGCCACCTGGGTGATCGCCTGCGCGACCTGGGCGATCCCGTCGTCCCACGACTCGCGCCGGTGCGCGGTGACCAGCACCAGCCGCCGGCCCACCTTGATCGCCGTGTCCACGACCGGGTCGCTGATCCGGACGGGTAGGGACGCGGTGTGCATGAGGGCGTCGATGACGGTGTTGCCCGTGACCACCACCTGCTGCTCCGCCACGTGCTCCAGGTAGAGGTTGCGGGCGGCCAGGGCGGTGGGCGCGCAGTGCCGGGCGGCGATGGCGCTGATGAACTTGCGGTTGCCCTCCTCGGGGAACGGCGAGTAGACGTCCCCGGTGCGCAGCCCCGCCTCGACGTGCACCACCGGGATCTGGCGGTGGTACGCGGTCAGCGCGCCCGCGAACGCCGTCGTCGTGTCGCCCTGCACGACGACGGCGTCCACCGGGTGCGCGTCCAGGTACTCGCTGAAGCCGCGGATGGCGCCCACCAGGACGTCGTCGAGCGAGTACCCGCGCCGCAGCAGGCCGAGGTCGTGGTCCGGCTCGATGTCGAAGAGCCGGTTGACCTGGTCGAGCATGCCCCGGTGCTGCCCGGAGGTGACCACGAGCGGCGTGTGTCTGGCGCGCCGCTTGAGCTCGTTGACCACGGGGGCGAGCTTCACGGCCTCCGGCCGGGTCCCGTACAGCACGGCGATCTGGCGGCGAGCGGTCTGGTGCATGGCGCTTCTTTCTGCTCGGTCGGCAGGCCCGCTGACCGCGGGCCACCCTGACCGACGTAGCCGTGGGGGAGCGGTGACGTCCGCGTTCGTGATCCGTCAGCCCACCCGCGCGACCGCCGGCCTGGCGGCCGCGTCGAGCGCGCGTGAGGTGAGCCCGGCGGCGACCAGCAGGCACAGGCTCAGGGGCGCGGCCAGGCTGCCGACGACGACGTGGCGCGCGGGGACGGCGGTGTCGAGGAGCACGGTGCCGACCACCTGGCTCACCGCGATGCCCAGCAGGACCAAGGCCACGGCCGCGAGCCGCCGCGCGTTGCGGCCGTGGACCGGCGAGCGCACGATGACCACCGCCAGCCAGGCCAGCAGGATCCCCGAGACGATCGCCCCCGGCGGGCCCAGCGCGGAGAGCTGGGCCTGACGTGACGAGAAGAGCGTGACCCGCTGCTCCTGCTCGCCGGGGCGCGCGTCGCCGGCCTCGTCGAACGAGCCCAGGCCGTCCGGGCGGCCGTCACCCATGGCGTCGACGGTCCGGTCGAGCCGGTCGTACAGCGCGGCCGGGCCCGACGGGACGTCCCACGTGGGCTGCGGGGGGCCGGGGTCGACGCCCGCGTCGGCCGCGAGCCCGGCGAGCACGATCGTGAGCGCCACGGGCACGGCCCAGCCGGCCCAGCGCGAACGCCCGCGAGCCCGGTAAGCGCGCAGCACCAGCGCCACCCCGATCGGCACGACGGCGAGCGCGGCCACCGGCCCGGACGAGACGAGCACCGCGCCCCCCAGGCCGAGCACACCCCAGCCGACCCACCCGCCCCGCAGCCCACGACCCCGCCCCCGCCCGGTCGTATCCAGCAGCAGCCAGCCGCTCGTGCACAGGAACAGGCCCGCGATCCCTGCCGCCTGCGGGTACAGGCTGGCCGCGTACCCGACGAAGGACGCGTCCATCAGCAGGAACCAGGTGAGGCCGGCGGTCACGGCCCGCCCGTAGCGCCGCCGTCGGGCGAGCTGGCCGACCAGTGCGGCGAGGAGCGCCGCGAGCGCGCAGTAGAAGACCGAGGACGCCCGGAGGTCCAGCTCCGCGGTGCCCAGCGCCGTCGACACGACGCGGACGAGCGACAGCCCGGCGAGCTGCGGCCACGGGGGCGCCGTCGTGGTGTCGTGGGCGCACGGGCCGTCGTCGGCCAGCCAGCGGAAGACGGCGAAGGCGAAGTACCGGTCGTCGGTGTCCGGGGCGATGCCGAGCCAGCAGGCGAGCGGAGCGCCGCTGCCGTCGTCGGCCAGGCCGACCGGGCGGGGGACGAACACGCGGACCAGGCCCAGGACGAACAGGAGTGCGGCCCAGGCCGCGGTGGCGAGCCACGGGCGCGCGGCGACGGCGGCCCAGCGGCCGCGGGAGTACCGCCCGGTCACCGGGCCGGCACCGCCTCGACGAGGGACCGCGGGCTCGCTGGCTCGGGGGCCTCGCGGGTCCGGGCGGTCTTGGCCCAGGCCGTCTCGCCGCGCAGCACCCGGGCCAGCGCCTTCCAGGCGCACGCGAACGAGAGGTAGTTGGTGAGCACCATGTAGTTGCCCATCGCGAGCCCGCGCCACAGCCCCACGCGGCGGTCGCGGCGCCAGTAGAGGACGCCGTTGAACACCGCGGGGGCGAACGCGATCAGGTACCAGGCGAGCACCACGAGCGCCGTGACGACGGGCGTGGTGGCGAAGTCCAGGAGGGCCGACCCGTTGAGGATCAGGTCGGCGAGGCAGACGTGGAACAGCACCGACCAGGGCAGGGTCAGGACCCAGGGGGAGAGGCAGTAGAACGACAGCTCCAGCGCCGCCACGTGCGACAGGTGGGGTGAGCGCCAGATCTCGGGCAGCCGCTTGATCGTCATCATGTGGCCCTGGTACCAGCGGGTGCGCTGGCGCAGCAGCAGTGGGATCTTCTCCACGGCCTGCTGCTCCACCGACGCGAACGGCGTGGTGGTCAGCTCCCAGCCGCGCAGGGCGAGGGTGATCGCCAGGTCCAGGTCCTCGGTCAGCGAGTCGGTCCAGGGGCGCTCGCCGGCCGAGTCCAGCGCGGACAGGCGGCTGAACTGGGCGTTGCCGCCCAGGCTCACGGTGCCGGTCGCGGAGCGGCCGATCTGCGTGACGCTGGAGGCGCCCCAGAACTCGAAGTCCTGGAACCGCGTGAGGAACGAGGTGCGGTTGCGGATGCGCACCTGGAGCTGGACGCCGCCCACGCCGGGCCGGTCGAACAGCGGCAGCACGTGGCGCAGGGCGCGCTCGGAGAGCCGCCCGTCGGCGTCCATCACGCACACCACCACGCGGTCGGGGTCCTGGCCGAGCGTGGCGACCATCTCCCGCACCCGCGCCAGTCCCGCGTTCAGGGCCTCGCCCTTGCCCTTGCGGGCCTCGGGCAGCTCGCGGCGCACCACCTCGACCCGGGCGCCGCCCGAGGCCAGCGCGATGGCGGCGGTGTCGTCGTCGGACCCGTCGTCGATGACGACGGTGGTGGTGCCCGGGTTGATCGTGAGGCCCGCGACCGTGCGGCCGATCACCTCGGCCTCGTTGAGGCACGGGACCAGGAAGTAGACGGCGAGGTCGGGCGTGGCGGCGGTGGGCCCGGTGCCGTAGCTCGTGCCGCCCAGGTGGTCGAGGCGGGTGCCGTTGCGGCGGATCTCCTTGATCCCCGACCACATGAGCAGCACGAAGTACGCCATGGACGAGGTGATGATGAGTGTGGCGACGAGGCTGACGAGGCTCACGCGTCCCCTGTCTCTCGGGTTGTCGCTGTCTCTCGGGCTGGCGAGGCAGCCGCGCCGCGGCGACGGCGGACGGCGTCGGCGCGCCGGGGCCCGCGCAGCAGGGCGATGCGGGTGAAGACCAGGGCGCACAGGCACAGCGTGGCGATCATGAGGATCGAGCCGCCCACGGTGTGCGACCAGCCGAAGCCCGTCTCGCCCCAGTGGGCGGTGGCCTCGGTGATGAGCACCATGCGCGCCGTGTTGACCACCACGAGGATCGCGACCGTGGCGAGGCTCGCGAGGAGCAGCCGCCCGGCCCGCGCCCGGCGCCACACCGCGAGCAGCAGCGCGGTGGCCACCAGCACGCCGCCCACGTACCACGCGGCCGAGCACTCCTCGGTGATGGTGAAGCCGCCCCAGACCGGGATCGCCCCGGGCGCCGCCTGGTAGTAGAAGACGTCCTCGGCCGGGAACACCTTGGCCGGACGCCCCAGCACGGTCTCCAGCGACCAGGCGGTCAGCAGCGCCTCGCCGTGCCGGAACCGGTCCATGAGCAGCACGACGGCGACGCCGGCCGCCGCGAGCGGCAGCGCGGCCAGCACCCGCAGCACCCCGTGACCGCGCGCCGGCCGCGGGCCGACGGCGGCGGGGGAGCCGCCGTCGGCCACCGCCGGGAAGGGTGGGGCGGTCACCGCTGGCCCGTCGCCGCGAGCCGACGGCGCGGCCGGCTCGCCCGGATGAGGATGAACCCGCCGACGACGCACGTGATCGCGGCGACGGCGAGCCACAGGCCGTCGAAGCCGGTCTGCGCGAGCGTGCCCGCGCCGACGACGCCGGTCGCGACGCCGCTGCCGACACCAGGGGTGTTGTACATGCTGTGTTCCTCTCGCTCCGCGGGCCGCACGGGTCGCGGCCCTCCTCGGGGACAGACGCAGCCGGGCGGTGCCGACGACGGTCCGGTTCTGTGGGGCTGGTCACCCGGTACCGCTCCCGGTGCCGCCGCCTCCGGGGGTGAGGAGGTAGCGGCGCCGAGGGCGGCCCGGGAACTGGTGGCGGTCAGGCTCGCTGTCGGCCGCGCAGCCCGTGCGTGCCCAGCAGGGCGCCGCCGCCGAGCAGGGCGACGGCCGCGATACCCGGCGCGATCATCGGGATCGGAGGGTTGTCCGCCGCGGTCACCGTGATCGTCACGGTCGCGGTGTCGGAGTACTCCCCGGTGACGTACTCGGTCCGGCCGTAGTCGAAGGTGTCGGTGCCGACGAAGCCGGGCGGCGGCGTGTAGTAGGCGACGCCGTAGCCCTCGTCCACGACGGTCCCGCCCTGCGCCGTGGGGCTCTGCAGCGTGTCGAACCACCCGTGCAGGCCCGCCGGGAACGACCACTCGTCGTTGGCGAGGGTGTCGATCCGGATGGGCGTGTCGACGGTGGTCGTGGCCTGGTCGTCGTGGAGGTCATATCCGGGCCCGGGGGCGGCCTGCGCGGGCCAGGCCCCGGCGGCCAGGACCAGCCCCACGCCGAGACCGACACCGACGGTCAGCCTGCTCAGTGTTCGTATCGGGTGCATGGTTCTCCTTCGGTCGTTCCCGGGGCTTGTAGCCCGCGGGGTTCGTCGCGACGCGGGAAGCGCCCACCGAGGCAGACGACGACGGCGGTCTCGGGTGACGGCCACCCCGGTCACCCGCGACGCGGCTCGGTGCGGGTGACCTCCTGGATGCTGGCCGTCAGCCACGGTTCGATCCACCGCATGCCCGCGCGCGTGAAGTGCACCGTGTCGATGTAGGTGGGCGCCTCGTCGGGGGTCTCCTGGCGGCAGGCCGTGTCCGTGCACACGAACTCGTCGAGCTCGAGGATGCGCACGGTGTCGGGGTGCTGCGCGGCGAGCTCCCGCAGCAGCGCGGTGTGGCAGGCGGCCCCCTCCGGCGTCGCGATGGGCGTGAACCGGCGCGAGCTGGCCAGCAGCACCTGCCGCGGCGCGCCGTCCGCCGTCAGGATCTCCAGCGCCGAGGCGAGCTGGCCGCGGTACCGGTCCGCGTACGCGGGGGAGCAGGGCTCCATCCACTGCCCGTCGACCCGCTGCTCCGCGCCGTCCCACGCGAGGTTGATCAGCACGACGTCGGGTGTCGACTCGTTGACGGCGTCGCGCCACCGGTCCTCCCAGGGCAGGCAGCCCGGCGCGGGGCCCTGCTCGACGGCGGTGGTGCGGCTCGTCTCGGGGCTGAAGATGCCGCAGCCGTTGAACGCGGCGTCGGTCACGGCGAAGTCCTTGGCGGCGAAGGTGGTCAGCGACGTGGCGAAGTCGTGGCCGAGCGAGTCGCCCAGCACGAGCACCCGCACGCTGCCCGAGCCGGACTCCTGCCGCACGAGCGTGGGCGACACCACCAGGGCCGCGCACACCGCAGCGGTCAGGACGGCGAACGACGTGCCGCCCGCGCGGTTCCACCGGCGCAGCCGCACGGGCTCGCCCACGATGTGGTGCAGGAACAGCGCCAGAACGATCGACCACGGGATGCCCATGAGCGCGATCGTGGCGGGCGACGGCGCGTCCAGGGCGCGCTGCAGCACCCAGAACACCGGCACGTGCACCAGGTACAGCGAGTAGGAGGCCTTGCCGAGCTCCACCAATGGCATGGACCCGAACACCCGGGCCACCCAGGTGTCCTCCCTGGTCAGGGAGAGGATCAGCGCCGCGCCCAGCACGGCGACCGCCGTCAGGCCGCCGTCCTCGTAGAGCCAGGCCGCCTCGTAGGTGTCGGTGCGCACGGAGACCAGCACGATCGCGGCCAGCAGGGTGAGCGTGATCAGGCTCGCGACGAGCCGGGGCAGGCGGCGCGCGGGCAGCCCGCGGGCCCGGCGGCGCAGCACCGTCGCCGTCACGAACGCGGCGCACGAGCCGACCATGAGGCCCACGCCGTGCGTGTGGGTGGCCAGGTAGAGCAGGTCGGCGTTGCCGCCGTCGTACTGGAGCACGGTGGCCGCCGTCATGGCGACGGCGAGCCCGGCCGCGAGCGCCGCGATGGCGGCGTGCCGGCGCCGGGTGACCGTGGCGCACACCAAGGCCAGCAGCGGCGGCCACGCGAGGTAGAACTGCTCGGTCAGCGACAGCGACCACATGTGCGCCAGCGGGCCGGGCACGCCCATGGCGTCCCAGTAGGACTCGCCGCGCGCGATCTGCTCCCAGTTGGCCACCTGGAGCAGCGAGGCGAGGCCCTGCTGCATCACCCGGTCGGTCTCCTCGGGCCGGCCGAACTGGGCCGTCACGACGGCGGCCGCACCGAGCGTCACCAGCAGCGGCACCAGCAGCCGCTTGGCCCGACGGCGGTAGAACGCGCCCAGGTGGATCCGGCCACTGCGGGACTCCTCGCGGAGCAGCGTCAGGGTGATGAGGTACCCGGACAGCACCATGAACAGGTCCACGCCGAACAGGCCGTTCTGGTACAGGCCCGTGTGGTACATGAGCACCGACAGGACGGCGACGCCGCGCAGCCCGTCCACGGCCCGGAAGTACACCGACGGCAGCGGGGGCGATGGCACCGGGAGCGTCTCGGGCCGGACGTGGCGAGGGGGCGCGGCGGGGGGAGCGGTGATCGTCACGCGGTGTACTGACGCCGTGCAGATGCGGTGGTGACGGCGCTGTCGCGTTGCCGGCGCAGTCCCGCTCGAGACCGAGGTTTGTCGGCTTTGAAGCCGCTCAAAAGCGAACGAGCCCCGGTCTCGAAGAGGAGTCTGCCGAGGGTGGGCGGGCAGCACGAAGCCCCGCCGCTCGTGGACGTGAGAGCGGCGGGGCTTCGGTCTACGGGCCGAGGGGGACGTCTCTTCCCGTAGGCCTGTGGGTCGGCCTGGTCAGGCCTTCGTGGCGGCCGTCTCCTGGGCGGTCTCCTGCTTGGCACCCCGCAGACGGCGGATGCCGGCCACGGCGCCCGTGGCGAGCACACCCACTGCGGCGAACGCCGGGGCGACCATCGGGACGGCGGGCTGCACGTCGTGGGTGACGTACAGGTCGCGGATGGTGCTCTCCCGGTTGCCGCCGCTCGTGCCGGTCAGGGAGAGCTCGGTGATCGGCTCGCTGGTGCGGAACGACGAGACGGTGTCGCCGTTGGTGCTGCCGTCGGCCGAGGTGCCTTGCGGCCCGCGGTAGCAGAGCTGGCGGGTGTTCGGGTTCCACGTGTTGTCCGGGTCGAGCCGGACCAGCACGACGCCGGGAGAGAGCTGCGAGCACTCCCGCGACCCGCCGCTCCAGCCGTTGAGGTTGTGCACGTCGAACGTCGCCGTGACGGGCTCGCTGAACGTCAGCGTCCGGGTCACGCCGTCCCGGACGTTGCCGCTGGTGCCGGCCACGCCGCCCCGGCCGGTCCAGGTGAGGTTGTTCGCCGTGGTGCCCGAGTTCGACGCCCAGTTCACCGGCTCGGTCACGGGCGCCGCCGAGGCGGTCATCGCGCCGGCGCCGAGGAGGAGCGAGGCGCCCAGCCCCGCGGCGGCGACGCGAGCCCGCACGAGCTCACGGCCGCCCTTGATCTCACGAGAGGTCTTGCTCATGTGTCTTCCTTTCTCGGTGCGTCCGCGACCTGGAGGTACGTCGGTGTCGCGGCTTGCAACCGGATGGACGGGGCGGGAGCGGGGCGGTGACGGGTGAGGTGAGGGATCGGCTTTAGTGGTGCCCGCCGCGGCTGGCGCGGAGGTGTTCCGCGTGGCCTCGGCCGAGCGCGAAGGGCTCGACGCCGGCCAGCGGCGATCTGCCCGCTTCGGATGTGGTGTAGGTCACATTTCCGTTGGCGGTTTCGGAAAGTCGCGTCTAGCCCCACGAGTGCGGCCGGCAGGTCGTACCGCGTGCATCCCGCCCGGGGTGCAAGAGGGAAGGAGTTGCGCATGACTCAGCGAACTGCAAGGCGTCCTCGGAGGTTGCTGGTTGCCCTCCTGGCTCTGGGCGCGGCTCTGACAGCCTCGCCTCTGCTGGCGACGCCGGCATCTGCCGCACCCGGTGACCCGTTCGATGCGGCGTCGCCGGCGGTCTACGTGTCCCAGATCGACATCGGCGCCGGACAGACACAGCTGAAGGCGGCCGTCACCAACGGCGCGGGAGTGACGTCGTTCGTCGACGAGGGCGCGCCTGTGAACTTCATGTACAACGCGCTGGCGTACAGCACCACTGACAACTACCTCTACGCCATCACGTACAACGCGGGCACGGCGAGTGACGGCGGAGCAATCGCGGCGGGGTCGTTGGTTCGTGTCGGCCAGGACGGCTACGTCACGCGCGTGGGCACCGGCACGTTCTCCAGCGGCACCGAAGGGAACTTCAACACCGGCGCCTTCGGGCCGGACGGCAACTACTACGTGATGGACGGCAACAGCGCCACCGTGGTCCGTGTCATCGACCCGAGCACTGGTGCCCTCCTGCGTTCCATCAGGCTGACATCCGCGCCTGCCATCTCGGACATGGTCTACAAGGACGGCTACTTCTGGGGCACGCAGAACTTCACCGGGCGGATGGTGCGGATCGATCCGGCGAGCGGGCAGGTGACGGTCCTCGGTGCGCTCCTGCCGGCGGACGAGGCCCAGGGCGCCGTCTGGCTGTACGGCAACGGGAACATCGGAACCCTGACCAACTCGTCCGGGACCGTCACCCAGATCGAGATCCTCAATGCGAGCTCGGCGAGCCCCACGATCCGGATCATCGCCACCAGCGACGGCCCGAGTGCGACCAACAACGACGGGGCTTCCTCGCCCGGTGTCCCCACCGATCTGCAGGTGGTCAAGGAGGGACCTGCGACGTACGTACCCGGGCAGACCATCTCGTACACGCTGACCGTGACCAACAACGGTGCGGGCGTCTCCTCGGGCTTCACCCTGACCGACGAGGTACCCTTGCCGCTGACCGACATCCAGGCCGACGAAGGATGCACCGTTGACGGGCAGACGGTGACCTGCGTCAGCGGCACGCTGGCCGTTGGCGAGTCGCGAGAGTTCATGGTGACGGCGCTCGTGCCCGAGGGCGCGACCGGCACCATCAGCAACTCGGCGACCGTCCTGCCGAACGAGGAGGACTCGGACCCGTCGAACGACACCGACGACCACGTGACCGAGCCTGCCGACCAGTGCCTTCCGCAGGACTCGACTCTGGTCAACGACTCTGCCTCGGTCGTGTCCGGCTCGTCGGCCACCATCGACGTGGCCGGCAACGACACGATCCCTGCGGGCAAGGAGCTCGAGATGGTGTCGGATGCCGGGCACGGCACGGTGACGCAGAACGCGGACGGCACCTTCACCTACACGCCGGAGGCCGGTTTCACGGGGACGGACACGTTCACCTACACGGTCTCGGGCGAGTACTGCGAACCGCAGACCGCCACGGTGACGATCACCGTCACCGAGGGGGAGGAGCCGCCGGTTCCGATGATGAGCCTGGGGGCTGCGGTGCTGGCGCTCGCCGGTGCCGGTGGCCTGGGGCTGCGGCGTCGGGTGACGGCCTGACAGCGCAGTAGCTCGGTGCCTCGCTGCTCCTTGTGGAGTGGCGAGGCACCGTCGTGTTCGGCGATGCGTGCCGGAGCGTGCTGGCCCGCCGTCGGCCATGCCCTCATCCGCCCCGTGCCTCGGCGGAGACCGTCACCGGGCCGGATAGGTCGCGTCTGATCTCGCAAGCACGGACCTCAGCCGTGTGGCAAGAGCGCCCGCAGGGGCGCATGAGCAAGGGAGATATTTCGTGACCCGACGTATGACATCGCGAGCGGCGGCCCATGGCCGCCGGCTCGCAGCGGTGGGAGTACTGACCGGCGTCCTCGCCAGCGGGTTGGGTGTGGCGTTCAGCAGTACGGCCAGTGCCGCGACCGCACCGACGCTGGACTGTTCGAGCGATCCGACGATCTTCAACACGGGCTACAACTCGTCGTCGGGCCAGATCCTGCCGAACGGCAGCAGGGATCTGCACTGGCAGTCGACCGGGCCGTACTACGACGTCCCGTACGCGCAGACCTGGGGCGTGGCGAACCCGCCGCGCACGGTCGCGCTGCCCCCGCAGGGGGCGACGTGGGAGGACGCCTATGTCGTGCGGCACCCGGCGTGGACCGGCGGGACCGGTGTCGGTGACGCGCAGTACATCTCCCGTACCCCCGACGGGGTGCACGCCGACTACGACCTGCTGCCCAACGGGCAGCCGGACCCATCGAACTTCGAGGGTGAGATGTACTACTACCGGTACAACTTCAACCTCGCCCCGGGCGTGGCACTGGACTCGGTCGGCCTGGACTTCTTCGCGGACAACACCGTGATGGAGGTGTGGGTCAACGGTCAGGCGCAGAGCTCGACCAACGCGAGCCTGCCGGCGATCACCAACTCCCAGTGGGCCAACAACCCGTACTACAACGGGGGATTCGTCGAGGGCGGCCAGGCGTCCGTCACTCTGGCCGATGGCTGGCAGACCGGCCGGAACACGATCATCGTGCAGATCGCCAGCTCGCCCGGGGCTGAAGGCTTCCTGGCCCAGTTCACCGGCGAGTTCGCGTGCGAGCCGGCGATTCTGGCCAACGACTCGGACTCCACGACCAAGGACACGCCGGTGGACATCGGCATCAGGGAGAACGACACGATCCCAGAGGGGTCGACCGGCTGGGAGGTGGACACCTCCACGACCGAGGGTGGGACCGTTGTCGACAACGGTGACGGCACCGTCACCTACACCCCGCCGGCCGGGTTCACCGGCACCGACACCTTCACCTACCGGGTGACCGGTCCGGACGGCGTCGAGGTCGAGGCGACGGTGACGGTCACGGTGACCGAGGCGGAGGAGCCGCCGGTGCCGATGGTGGGCCTCGGGGGCGCTCTACTGGCGCTCGCGGGGGTCGGCGGCCTGGGGCTGCGCCGTCGGATGAAGGCCTGACCTTCTGATTCCTTCTGATTGCGCCCTGGGTGGGTGGCAGGTCATCTGCCACCCACCCAGGGCGGTGCCGTATCTCCAGCGAGTCGTCAGAACGATCGTCAGCGCTCGAGCTGTTGGCGGATGACGGTTTCGGCGTGGCGGCGGAGGGGGATGGTGGCTTGGCGGAACCTGCCGTTGGTGACGTGGTGGAGGTACTTGGATGCGGCGACCAGTTGTGCGACGCCGCCGGTGTAGGTGTCCAGGATGTCGGCGAACTCGGTCCTCGCGCGGGTGACGAGGTCGGATGGAGGATGGCCGAGGACAGCAGGTGGGCGGCGTCGTACCCGGCTGGTGCCCATCCCCAGCTCTCCCAGTCCAGGATGACCAGGTCGGGTGCGGTGAGGTTGCCGAAGTGCAGGTCACCGTGGGCCATGGTCATTTCGACACGATCGGGGTCGATCTGGACGCCGAAGAGGGCCAGGAGATAGTCGAGAAAGTCGCGCTCGCGGAAGCCGACAGCCATCCGCTCGGTAGCGGTCACGCGCTGCAGCGGCTCCAGTCCGGCCCGCAGCGCCTTCCACCAGGAGCCGGGCAGATCAACGTGATGCTCCAGGAGGAGACCGGTGCCGATGGCCTGCTGGTCGACATAGGTGAGCAGGTCCGCCCGAACCACGCGATGGTCCTCCGTCCATTCGACAGACCGGAGGTGGCGCGGCATGGGGATGTCGTCGAACGGCTCGCCGGCCGCGGTAGCGATGCCCTCCCACATCTCGTCCTTGGTCCACTCGGGTAGTTGCGCGGTGACCCGCAACCAGGCTGGTCCCGACGTCCGGGCAGCTAGGGTGCGGTCGTAGAGCCCGTGAACTGGTTCGCCCTCGATGGTGACGCCCAGGCGCTGAGCTGCCCTAGCAAGGTGCTCGACGAGCCAGTCGTGGCGGTCCTCGTGCGTCATAGGTCTCCTCGTGCTCGGTGTCGTTAGCCTGGTGCGGTGCTGATCGAGGGATTGCGGGTCAAGCCCGCCCTGGTCGAGGAAGGAGTCTGGCCGTGGACGGTCCCGGCGGTCGCGGAGATCGCTGCTCACGGCCTCAAGCTGAAGGGCTGGACGTTGGTGACACCGTCCCGCAGTCGCGATGCCGGTGGCTGACCGCCTGCGCCGGAGTGTGGTCGGTGGTAGTTGTAGTGAATGTTCCAGACCGCGATCGCGGCTGAGCGCGCGTCCTCGCTGGTGAAGTCGCGGGCGTAGAGCAGTTCTTCGGCCAGGATCCGCTGATAGCGTTCCACCTTCCCGTTGTGGCGAGGCGTGTAGGGCTTGGTCTTCTGATGCCGGGACCGGGTTCCGACGATTCGAGCGAAGTCTCCGGAGCGATAGCACGCACCGTTGTCGGTGATGACGCGATGGATGTGGGTGATGCCGTGGGCGGCGAACCAGACCTTGGCACGGGCAAGGAACGCCGCCGCGGTGGCTCCCTTCTCGTCGAGTAAAGGCTCGGTGTAGGAGAGCCGGGAGAAACCGTCGATGGCCGAGTGCAGGTAGGTATACCCGCGCCGCGCGCCGGCTGACTTGGCGCGGTCGGCGGCCTTTGCTTGGTCGCTGTCGCGGCCGTGGATGCGCCATCCGCCGCCGTCGGGGATCCTGCCGACCTTCTTCACGTCCAGGTGCACCATCTGCCCGGGCCGGCGGGCGGTGATCTTGCCCGGCTTGCGGTTGTTGTCGCCGTCAGGGTCGATGAACCGTCGTCGGCCGAGGCCGAGTCTGGTCAGGTGTCGGGTCACGGTGCGCCGGTTGATCCGGTAGCCCAGGTCGGCGAGCTCGTCGGTGATGCGCTGGGCTGACCATTTGTGTTCTCGACGCCAGGTCTCGATGTGTTCGACGACCCAGGCGGGTGTCGCGTGCGGACTCCGATGCGGAGTCGACGAGCCGTCTCGAAGTCCGGCCTCACCGTGACGCCGCCAGCGGTTGACCCACTTCGATGCGCAGGCGCGCGAGATGCCCATCTCAGCTGCAACGTGAGCGATTGGTCGGGTTCGGCACCGCTCGATCAGCCGCCGACGGCCCTCGATGGACAATGGCGCGTTGGCGTGAGTCACTCGGTCGCTCCGCCATCGATGTTGACACCGGTGATCTGGGCCGACACCTGCCATAGACGCTCGGCACTTTCGGGGTCGATGGCATAGCCACGAACACCACCATCGTCCATCGATCCTCCCGGGCTTGCGAGCGGCGCGATGTCGCACTCCTCGCAGTAGACCCCGCCACGGCCGTCCAGCACGGGGGACGTCGCCGCCCACAGCCCGGTCGCCGCGCCCTGGCTCGGCGTCTTGAAGCCGGACCCAATGACATTCCCTTCCGCGTCAATCCACCCCCGCTCGACCTGTTCGGCTACTGTCATGTCGCGCTGCAGGTCGGTGATGATGGCCCCGGGATGTAGGGAGAAGGCGCGGATTCCGTCGTTCTTCCCGATTGCGTCAAGGTGCACTGCAAACAAGACGTTGGCCGTCTTCGACTGACCATACGCCAGCCATTTGTCGTAGCCGTGGTCGAAGTCCATGTCGTCCCAGCGGATATCAGACAGGTGGTGTCCAGCCGAGGAGTACGACACCACGCGAGCACCGCCGGCGTTCGCAAGCAGCGGGAGCAGCAGGTTGATGAGGACGAAGTGGCCCAGGTGGTTGATGACGAACTGGCTCTCCCATCCGGGTCCGACACGCCGCTCTGGTGAGGCCATGACCCCAGCGGCAGCGATTGCGATGTCCAGCTTCGGTTCGGACTCACAGAGGCGCTCGCCAGCCCTGCGCACACTCACGAGATCGGCGAGGTCCATCGGAATCACCGAAACGCCCTCGAGGCCATCCAGCCGGGACGTGGCGAGGTCCGGACGCCGCGCCGGCACGAGCACCCGTGCTCCCGCCTTCACCAGGGCCCGCGTGGTTTCCAGCCCCAGGCCGGAATACCCGCCGGTGACCAGCGCCGTCTTGCCCCCGAGATCGACGCCGGCTATCACCTCCTCCGCCGAGGACGCGGCCGTGAATCCTGACTGGAGCGGTATCTGTTGGTTGATCTTCATGCCGCGAACCTAGAATCTAGAGCGGACTCTAGATCAAGCGCGGAAGGGTGTGGCATGACGATCGATGCGCGGCAGCAGGACACCTTCACGATCGGCGAGGTCGCCGAGCGTACCGGCCGCAGCGTTCACGCGCTGCGCTACTACGAGCGACAAGACTTGCTCATCGGCCCAGTCCAACGAACGTCCGGCGGTCGCCGCATCTACACCGCCGTCGACATCGACTGGCTCCAGATCTGCGTCAAGCTCCGGGAGTCCGGCATGCCGCTCGCAGACCTGACTAGGTTCGCGGCCCTCGTCAGGCAAGGGTCAGGCAACGAGGACGAACGACTCAAGCTCCTCGACGAACACCGCCAACGCCTCGAGGCCCAGATCCACGCGCTCGAAGAATGCCACGCGCTGATTGAATGGAAGGTCGGCGTGTACAGCAAGCACCTTCAGGCCGGTACCGCAACGGGGTTATGGGATCCCGGGCACAGACCCTGATTGTCTGCCGACGTCCCAGCGTCATCAACCTTCTGCCCCGCAACACCTAGACGGCAAGCTGGTCACCGAAAGCCTTTCGGACCAGGTCCACGGGGATCTCTACGAGTGTCTCGTGCGCGGGGATCGTCAGATCGTGATCAGCTGGTGTTTCACCCTGCACGAGGATCGTGCCTCGGTCGGTCTGGTAGATCGTCGGGCAGTCCTTCTTGTCGCAATCCTTGGCGAGCATCGTGACCTTCATGGTGTTTCCTTTCCGCTGGCCTGCTGTCGCGTTCGATTGTTCGTGGCAGAAGACGCCTGGGCAAGAGGATCGAGTTTCCACAACGGGAAAGTGCCGAAATGAGGAAGCATCCCGAGCGGTCACTTCTGTTGAGTCTCGTCCTGCACCCACTCCAGGTACTTCTGGGACACGCCGATCACCAGCGTCACCAGTACCTCCTGGGGCGTCGACGCTGTCACCCGCTACACACGTGTCGGACCTGGACGTCGTCGGCGACGCGTGGAGCACGTGAAGCATAGAGCGGGCCCCGCCTACCCTTCCGATCCGACGTTGAGCGCGGCCAGCCGCTCGGAGGTGCCGGTCACGACCAGGCGGAGGTCGTGGTGGGTCTCGTCGATGGCCCAGTCCACGAACGCGCAGCACTCCTTCTCCACCGCGACCAGGTCACGCAGCCGCTGGACGGAGTCGTCGACCTTGGCGTAGTGGACGGTCAGGGTCGTCTCGGTGCGTTCCTGCTCCAGGGCGTAGTCGGCGTCGAACGCCTGCCACTTGGCGACCTGCTCCCTGGCCGCGTCCAGGCTGGGCAGCGTGCAGGCGATCGGGAGCTGGTTCAACGGTCCGATGTTCGGCCTGTTGCTCGACATCCGGCATTCACTCCTCGTGACGGTACTTGTCGTGGTGGTGACTACTGCCGTCGTCGTGACCGTGCTCGACCTCGATCTCACCGGTCAGTGCCGCGACAGGGACCGCGCAGGCGTCGCCACGCCAGGCCTCCAGGCCTTCCTTGACCGCGAACCCGGCGATCACCAGGGCCGCCACGGCGTCGGCCCAGGTCCAGCCCAGCAGGCTGTTGAGCAGCAGCCCGACCAGCAGCGCGGCGGACAGGTAGGTGCAGATCAGGGTCTGCTTGGAGTCCGCGATCGCGCTGGCCGAGCCGAGCTCGCGCCCGGTGCGGCGTTCGAACCAGCTCAGGAACGGCATCACCACCAGGCTGACGGCGGCCAGGGCGATCCCGACCGGGCTGTGCTCCGGCTCGCGCAGCCCGGCCAGGGACAGTGCGGCGTCCACGGTGACGTAGGCGGCCAGGGCGAAGAACGACACCGCGATGACGCGCAGCGCGGTCTTCTCCCGGGCCTCGGGGTCCGGGGCGGCGAACTGCCAGGCGACCGCGGCCGCCGAGAGCACCTCGACGATCGAGTCCAGGCCGAACCCGATCAGCGCCGCTGACGACGCGGCCCCGCCGGCGATGAGGGCGATCACTGCTTCGATCAGGTTGTAGGCGATCGTGATCGCGACGACCCAGCGGATCCGCCGCCGCAGCACCGGCACCCGTGCGGGCACCAGGACGGCGCTCACGCGGTCGCTCCCGGGCCGCAGCACAGCGGGACGTCGCAGTTCTCGTCCGTGCACGGGACCCCGTCGTCGACCGCGAGCACCGTCTCCACCAGCACTCCGATCGCGCGGGTCAGGTGCGGGTCGGCGATCTCGTACCGGGTCTGCCGACCCTCGGGCGTAGCCACGACGATGCCGCACCCCCGCAGGCACGCCAGGTGGTTGGACACGTTCGTGCGCGTCAGGTCGAGGTCGCGCGCGAGCTGGGCGGGGTACCCGGGTTGGTCGATCAGGCTGAGCAGGATCCGGGACCGGGTCGGGTCAGCCATCGCCCGCCCGAGGCGGTTCATCACGTCCAGCCGCGAGGCAAGAGTCAGCATGTACTGACCATACAGTCTGTGCTGACCAATCGACACGGTGCCGAGACCAGGACCCGGCGCGCACGCACCGTTATCCGTCTCGCGGGGGAGGCGGACCGCCGTCGGACGCCCGCATAATCTCGCGTATGAGCGACACGGTCTTCACGCCAGGAGCAGACGTCATCACCACGCGCGGAGGCGGCGTAGTGGTCGACGTCCGGGCAACACCCTCGGGCAAGTTCGTCTTCGGCGTCGAGGATGCCGACGGCGAGGTCAGCTACTTCACGGAGAAGGCGCTCCGGCTCGCGCAGAGCTAGTGCTACAGCGGTAGATCGGGGTGATGCTGGCGGCGGAGATCAGTTGCTTCTTTCGCGGACGTCCTTGCCCTGTTCGGCGAACGCCTTGAAATCCTCCATGTGCTGCTGCGACTGCTTGCGGAAGGCACCGGGCATGAGGCGCCCCATCAGCCGCATCAGCACGCTGTCGAACCGGTACTCGCTCTCCTGCTTCCAGAGCGTCGTCGTCGGGCCGGCTTCGGTCAGCGAATCGCGGACGACGCTCCACATGCCCGCGGCGACGATCTCGCGGTCGAAGTGAACCACGGCCCCTTCGGGGATCCCGTGCAGGTCTGCCGGCTCCCGCCGGGTGATCGTCTCGGTGCCCTCGATCTTCTGCTTCCCCGACTGCAGCACGACCCGTGACGTGGTGCCGAGCTGCCCGTGCACCCCACTCAGCGGCTCGTGCACCACCATGCCCCGCAGCCACTTCGGGAGGAGTGCCGGGTCCGCCAGCATCTGGGCCACCCTCTCCCGCGGCAGGGCGATCTCGATCGAGTTGGTGTACTTCATGACGCGGGTTCCTTCTCGGTGCGGGACGACATGGCGTCGCATGGCTCGCAGACGTCAGGTCGGGTCGGGCGCGTAGAACGCGGTGGTGGCCTCGACCTGCCGGTCTCTACTTATACAAGTGAGTACTGGCATCCTGACAGGCTCGGCTCGGAGCTCGTCGTCGTTCACGGAAATGTCCCGCCACTCCCCAGGAGTGGCGGGACATCGCCCTGTTCTCCCCCCAGCGGAGAGACCGGACCTACCGATCCCGTGCGGTCGTCGACCACGTAGCCGACCGCCCGAGGTGCACCCGCGACCTGGTGACGGGCCGCGGGTGCACTCAGATGGACGGGACCCGAGCGCGACGGTGACGGGTGACCTGCGTCACTTCTTCGCGGAGCGCAGCAGCCCGATCCGGGCGAACAGCACCGCGCAGAGCGCGAGCGTCGCGACCATGAGGAACGTGCCCACCACGGTGTGCATCCACCCGAAGCCCACCTCACCCCAGCGCGCCGCCGACTCGCCGATCAGCACCAGGCGCGTCGTGTTGACCAGGCAGAGCAGCACGACGGCGGTGAGGGCGGCCGCCAGGAGCCGGCCGGCCCGCGCCCGGTGCCACACCGCCAGCAGGACGGCGGTCAGGGCCAGCGTGCCGCCCACGAACAGCGCGGCCGAGCACTCGTGCGTCACCACGAGCCCCGTCCACGAGGTGTCGTCGCCAGGGACCTTCTGGAAGAGGTAGGTCGGCTCGGTGGTCAGCAGCCGGGACGGCCGGCCCAGCACCTCGGCGAGGGTCCACGCCGCGACGGCGGCCTCCGCGTACTGAAACCGCTCGACCGACGTCAGCACCACCGCGGCCAGCACGGCGACGGCGCCCGCGACCACGAGGCGCAGCGTGACGGCGACCGCCCGCCAGGCCGGACGGGACACGGCGGGTTCGGGCGATACGGCGGCGGGCAGGCTGCTCATGGGTGGCTCCTCGTGGTCACGGGCGGGGCGGGGAACAGCGCACGACGGCGCCGGCCCTCAGGGCGTCAAGACGCCGGAACGCGGGCGTCACGACGCCGGATCACCCACTCTGACCAGGCAGATCACCCTGTCGATCACCTCTGTGGCGTCCGACACGCCGCCACCGCTCTCACGTCTTCCCCATCGCGCACACCCGTGCGCCGACGGTCCCGGCCGAGCCGAGCGGGCCGTCACTGCGAGGAGGGGAGCTGGGATGTCGGTGACGACGGTGACGTGGCAGCGCGAGATCGGTCTTTCGGTGAGCGCTGCGGAGCACGCGGCGGACGCGACGAGACCAGCGGACGAGCCGGAGGAGCCGGGCGAGCCGGGTGACACGGAGCTCTTCAACCGCGCGCGGTCCGGCGACATGACCGCGATCGACCTGGTCTGGCGCCGGCACTACGCCTACGCGCTCAAGGTCGCCCGCCGCTACACCCGCGACCTGACCGACGCCGACGACCTCGCCGCCGAGGCGTTCGTCCGCATCCTGTCGCTGCTGCGCGAGGGCCGCGGCCCGCGCGAGTACGCGAAGACCTACGTGGCCCGCACGGTGCGCAACATCGCCACCGACCGCTCGCGCCGCAAGACCCTGCCGACCACGGTGATCGACGAGGCCCACGACGTGCCGGCGGACGACGACACCGCGGCGGCGGTCGTGTCCTCCATGGAGCTCGCCGACGTCCTCGCGGGCCTGGCCGCCTGCCCGCCCCGCCAGCGGTACGCGCTCGAGCGCACGGTGTTCGAGGGCGTCTCCATCTCCGTGGTGGCCACCGACCTGGGGATCTCGAAGAACGCCGTCGCGGCCCTGCTCGTGCGCGCCCGCGAATCGATCCGGCGATTCGTCGCGCGCCGGATGCACGAGCGCGACTGACCGCGCGCCCATCACGCGGCCCCGTCCACGCCGACGTCCACGCCCACCAGCCGCCGCAGCGCGGCCGGGTCGTCCGGCAGTGCCCGCACCGTGATCCGGACCGGGGTGCGCAGCAGGCCCGCGCCGTGCCGGGACAGCCGGGTCAGGGTGGTCCGGGCGAGCTCGACGGCGGCCCGGACCTGCCCCCTGGGCTCCGACCACCCGAGCACCATGGCCACCCCGTCCTGGTAGCCGGCGGGGTCGTCGGCGTCGAAGGCCAGGTGCACGGCCTCGCCGAGCAGCACGTCACGCTCCCAGCGCGCGAGCTGGGCGGCCGCCCCGACCGGTCCGCTCTCGCCCGTCGGCCCGCCCGCGCCGCCGTCGTCCTGGTCGAGCCTGCCGTCGAGGGTCACCAGCACGGGTGACCTGCCCTCGCGCGCGCCCTGGGCGCCCGCGAGGACGTCGGTGGCCCGCGCCAGGAACTCCTCGTAGCGCGGCAGGCCGCTCATCCCCGCGCGCACCGGCAGGTCCGCCGGCCCGGCGTCGGCGGCCTCCCAGCCCGACGCGAACGCCAGCATGACCGAGGCGGGCACGGGCTTGAAGTGCACGGCGTAGAGCGTGGCGACGTCGCGCAGGCCCTCCACCACGCCGACGCCGCTCAGGGCGCGGGTCGTGCCGAGCGCCTCGGCGTGCGGCTCGGCCGGCAGGTCGTTCAGGACGGCGTCGGCGAGGCGGACGGCGGCCGGGGCTGGCCAGTCGTCGGGCATGCGCCAGCCGTCGGCGAGCGTGCGCCTGCGCCAGCGGGCGCACAGCGTGCCGAGGGCGTCGTCACGTGCGGGTGTGGTTTCCATCGCGGGGCTAGACGGCCCAACCACCCGTTGGTGACGCGCGCAACCCGGAACGCCCCGGTCACCCCCCGGATCACCCAGCTGTGATGTGCGATTTCAGCCTCTTTAGCCGTAAAATCCAGCGAAATCAGACGCGCACGGCGCCCGGCCCGGAGTGGCTCGGGTGGGCAGCGGCATGCCCACGTGCGGGTTCAGCACCACGTCCATCACGGCGTCAGGGAGTGCCAGCGCATGCTCGATCTGCCTCGTTCCGCTCGGGTGCGACGATCGGCCGCGGCGGCGACCCCGGCGTCGGACGAGGCGCTGATCGCGGACCTGCGCGCCGGGCAGGACCAGGCCTTCGCCGAGCTCTACGTGCGGCACCACCGGACGGCGGAGAGCGTCGCGCGGCAGGTGGTGGGCAGCGGGCCTGCCGTCGAGGACGTCGTGGCGGACGCGTTCACCTCGCTGCTGGCGGCGGTGCGCGCCGGGGGAGGACCGTCGACCAACGTCCGCTCGTACCTGCTGACGAGCGTGCGCAACGCCGCGATCGGCTACCTGCGGGCGCGGGAGCGGACGGTCCCGGCGGAGGCCGAGATGATCGACCGGCCGCACCACGACGCCGACGCCTTGGTCGCGGCCGACGACGAGCAGCGCGTGCGCCGGGCGTTCGCGGCCCTCCCGCCGCGCTGGCGCCGGGTGCTCTGGTACGCCGACGTGCACGAGCTGGCCCCCGCCCACGTGGCCCCGCTGCTGGGCATCTCGCCCAACGCCGTGTCGTCGCTCGTCCGACGGGCGCGCGAACGGCTCCAGCGCGAGTACCTCCAGGCGCACCAGGACCGGGTGGCGCCGGGGTGCGAGGACTACGCGCCGCACCTGGCCCGGTACGTCCAGGAGACGCTGGCCGCGCCGGTGCAGCACCGCGTGGACGTGCACGTGCTGGCGTGCGCGCACTGCACGGCCGCCGTCGAGCAGATGCGGGACCTCAAGCGGCGCATGCGCGTGATCCTGTTCCCGCTCGGGCTGCCGATCGCGGCGGCGGAGCCGGGGGAGGCGCCGGACCGTGGCGGGAACGCGGCGGGTACAGCGGCCGCTGGCCTCGCCGCGCTCCTGGCCCTCACCGGGCGAGCCCGCACGCTCGCCCGACGCCTGTGGTGGGCGCGTCCCCGCGGCACGCGCCGGGCGGTGCTCCTCACAGCGCCGGTCCTGCTGGTGAGCCTGCTCATCCTCGCGACGGTCGCCGCCTCGGACGTGCTCGACCCGTCGGGGCGCGTCGACCCGCCGGCCGCGGCGTCCGGCCCCGAGGAGCCGTGGATTCCCGGGACGGGTGCGCCCGGCGACGGCGTCCCGCCGTCCGACGAGCCCCCGGCAGGCCCGCCGGACGACGGCGAGCGGCCCCCGGCCGGCGAGGACACCGACCCGCGCGATACCGGCGACGAGCCGGACGTCGCCCCCACGCCCGACCCGACACCGGCCCCCGACTCAACGTCGGACGGCGCTCCGTCCCCCGAGCCGGACCGGACCCCGGGCACCAACCCGGCCCCAGGCCCCGACCCCACCCCGGAACCCGACCCGGCCCCCACCGGCCCGCCCGCCCCCGGACCGCGCCCCACGCCGCCGCCCACCGACCCGCCCGCACCGGACCCCGAGCCGCTCGCCGTGGAGATCGAGCACGACGACCTGGGCGACCTCGTCCCCGGCCGCCCCGGCGTGCTGGGCGCAACGGTCTCCAACCCGAACGCCGACCCGACCGGCGCCGTGACGGTCGACGTGACCCTGCCGCCCGGCGTCGAGCTGGACGCAGCGGGCGCCGCGCGCGCCGTGTCCGCGTGGACCTGCTCCGCCGGTGCCGGCTCGCCCACGGGCGTGGCCTGCGCCGTCGACGGCGTCGCGCCCGGCGGCCGGTCCACCCTGCTCGTGCCGGTGCTGGTGGCCGCCGACGTCGCGGAGGGCACCGTCGACCTGCGGCTGGACGTACGCGGGGCCGACGTCGAGCCCGTCGGCGCGAGCCGGGCGGTGCCGGTGCGCCAGAGCCCCCTCGCCGCCCGCTACGTCGCGACCGGCGACGTGGCGGTGACCCAGGTGGGCGCGCCGGCGTTGCACTGCGCGCCGTCGGCCCCCGGCTGCGCGGCTGCCGCCGACGGCATCGGCAGCGGGCAGGCGCTGAACAACAACGGCTGGAACATGACGCCGGTCGACGACCTGGGGACCGGCACCGGCTCGTCCACCACCGAGCTCGACCTCCCGGCCGGCGCCGAGGTGCTCGCCGCGCGGCTCTACTGGGCGGGCGCCTGCGCGGGCGACGTCGAGCCCGTGCGGATGGCGCCGCCCGGCGGTGCGCTGGCCGCCGTCGGACAACCTGCCGACCTGACCGTGGACCGGGCGGGATCCGCCTACCAGGCCAGCGCCGACGTCACCGGCCTGGTCCGGGACGGCGGCGCCGGCACCTGGGCGGTGGCCGACGTGTGCGCCACCGCGGGCACGGGCCGGTGGGCGGGGTGGGCCCTCGTCGTCGTGCACCGCCCTGCCGACGCCGACCCGGGCGCCTCCGGGCTCGCGATCGTCTACGACGGGCGGATGCCCGTCACCACCCCGGACGAGACGGCGACCTTCGCCGTGGCGGGCCGCGCGGGTACGTCCGCCAGGGTGGGCGCAATCGCGTGGGACGGCGACCGGAGCGCCGCGGGCGACCAGGTCCTGCTGGACGGCGCGCCGCTGGTGCCGCAGCGGTGGGACGGCTCAGCGGCGGCCGGGGCGGGCACGGCGGACAACGCCTTCGACTCCACCGTGTGGGGCTGGTCGCACGCCAACGGGCTCGGCGTGGACGTCAAGCCGTTCCAGCCCGTCGCCCTGGCCGCGCCGCGCGCGGAGGTCACCGTCGTCTCGGACGGCGACGCGTTCACGCTCGGCGCGGTGACGGTCGTGACGGGGAGCCGGCCCTGAGCCGGGCGCGCACCATCGGGTCAAGCAGGCCCAGCTCCCTGGCCCGCTGGAGGGCCGCCGCCCGGTCGTGCACGCCGAGCCGCCGGTAGACCTCCCGGATCTGCGTCTTGACCGTGTTGTGCGAGACGAACGCCGCCTTGGCCACCTGCGTCGACGTCAGGCCGTCGGCCAGCCCGTTGAGCACGAGAAGCTGCCGGTCGGGCACCACCACGAACTCGACGTCGGCCGGGGCGCGGCGCCGGAGGAGCACCTGGGCGACCCGTTCGCCCAGCTCGCCCGGTGCGCCGTCGGCGACGGAACGCAGCACCTCCGGCGACGCCCACCAGAAGGGCAGGTATCCGCCGCCCCGCCGCGCCAGGGCAATGGCGTGCGTGAGCTCGCGCCGCGCTCCGGCCGCATCGCCGACGGCGGCGCGCGCCTCGCTCGCGATCAGGTGCGCCTGGATGCGCGCCCCGGGCGTGAAGCTCTCCCGGACCGAGCCGACGCCTGCAACCGCGCGCAGCGCCTCGTGGTGCTGCCCCTGCGCGAGGTGGAGCTGTGCGTCGAGCAGGGCGGACGCCGGGGTGTCGGTGGTCAGGGCGTCCGCGACCACCAGGGCGCTCGTGCCGCGGCCCAGCGCCAGGTAGAGCCGGCCCAGGTCGAGGGCGAGCAGCGGCGGGACGCGCAGGTCGGCGGCGGTCGGGTCGGCCCCGGACGGCACCAGCCCGCGCTGGGCGAGGACGTCGCGGAGCTGGTCCACGGCGAGCTCCTCCTGCCCGCGTAGGGCGGCCACCACGGTGTCCACGTGCAGCCCCACGAACCAGAGGTCCGACCGGGCCGCCTCCTGGGCCGTGCCCAGCAGGTGCCCCGGCAGGTCGTCCCGGAACCGGTCGAGGTGGAAGAGGGCCGCGGCCAGGGCGGGCGCGTCGCCGACCGCGTGCCGCCACCAGCCGGGCGGCTCCGGCAGGGCGGCGGCCTCGACGGACCAGTCGTCGGCGGTCCGCACGTCGGAGTCGAGCGCGTGGACGAGGGCTGCCGTCTCCGCCGCAGCGGCCGCCAGCGGCAGGGTGCCGGCGCCGAGCGCGCTGTGGTGTGCGGTCTCCGCGTACCGCGACGCCTCGTGGAGCAGCCCGGCCTCGGCCGCCGAGACCGCCGCCTGGAGGCCGACGAGGATCCGCGCGACCACCGGCGCGCCGTCCGCCACCCGCAGCCAGGCGCGGGCCAGGCCGAGCGCCTCCGCGGGACGGCCCGCCCGCCGCAGCCGCGCGGTCCGGATGAACAGCACGAGGGGCTCGTCGGGCGCGGCGGGGCGGTCGGCCGGCGGTTCTCGCCGGCCGGGTCGCCCGGGCGTGCTCCGGATGACGGACAGCAGCGCGCGCAGCTCGGCCGGCATCCGCTGGGCGGCCGCGGACGCCGCGCTCCACAGCGCCTCGGGCAGGGTGGGGTCGCGGCCGTCCAGGACGTCGGTCCACAGGGCCCGCAGCAGGTCACGCACCAGGTCGGGGTCGCCGGCCTCGAGCGCGACCAGGAGGGCGCCGCGGGGGTCGTGCGCGCGCTCCCGGCGGCGGGCCGCCTTCGCGGCGCGCAGGTGCAGCTCGTCCGGGTCCCGCCCGCGCGCGTAGTCGAGCAGCGCCCGGCGCACGCCCGGCTCCACGGCCAGGACGTCGTCGGGCGACGCCGGGTCGTCGCGCAGCACGCCGGTGCTCGCGAGCCGGTCGACGAACACGTGCGCGTCCGGGACCGCCGACAGCAGGCCCGTCGCGGTCAGCTCGCCCCGGCTGAACTGCGGGGCCAGGCACGCCTCGACGAGCACGCTGATCGCCGCCTCCGGCAGCGCCCCGCGCAGAAACGCCGCCCGGTGCGCCGCCGCGACGGTCGCCACGAGGTCGTCGGTGACCGGCTCCCCGGCGGCGCCCAGGCGGTGCAGCTCGGCCAGCACCGGGTGGACGACGGCCGCCCAGCCGGCCGTGGCCCGCACCAGGAGGCGCGCCTGCGCGCCGCTGAGGCTGGCGCCGAGCGCCGCGGCGGCGGTCTGGGCCTCGGCGGGTCGGACGGCGAGGTCGCGCAGGGTGAGCTCTACGTGAGCGACGGTGTCGTGGGGGACGGTGTCGTGGGGGACGGCGTGCGGGGCCGGACCGAGGCCGGTGGCGCTCGGCGTGGTGCCGGGACCGGGGCCGCGCGGGACCATGTCGGGACCGGCATCGCTCGGTGCCGCGCCGAGCAGGGCGGCGTGCGACCACCCGCCGAACGTCGGCTCTGGCTCGGCCAGGGCCATCGCCGTCAGCGCGACGACGTGACTCCTGCGCAGCAGGCCCGCCACCCGGGCGAGGTACGCCAGCGCGGCCTCCGAGGCGGTACCCAGCCGGTCGACGACAAGCACCACCTCGTGGACGTCGAGCGCGGCGGCGAGACTCTCGGGGGTCGTGCTCGCCTTGCCAGCGGGGCTGGCCGCGGCCGGCTCGTCGGTGTCGAGCTCCGGGCCAGCCTCGCCCGCCGCGTACGCGAGCCGCCCGCCGCCGTCGGACCTGACCTGGCCGGTCACGGACGCGAGCCTCGCGCGGACCGCCGTGGCGAGCGTGGGGCCGTCCAGCGCGCTCGACTCGGCGACGTCCACCCAGACGACGACCGTCCCGTCGCGGACGAGCCGGCGCGACCACAGCGCGACGGCCGTCCGGCGGCCGGTGCCGCGCGGACCGCGCAGTATCACCAGGCCGGCCCGGCGCGTGCGGAGCGCGCCGTCGAGCACCTTCTCGACGGTCGGCCTGCGGATCGCGCCGCGGGGCGGCGCGGGAACGTGTTCCTCGGCACGCAGGAGCGACTCGGGCGGCAGCGGGGGCGTCGTCAGCCGGAGCGACCGACTATCCACTCAGCCCCCTCTGATAGGACGACAGGGCCGGGCGGCGCACGCACCCGGCAGGTCTGCAACACCGATCACACTCGTATAGGACGCGGGACGGTCGGGGACGTGTCGAGTGACCTGGGTCACAGCCGGCGTCGTCGGCGCTCGCGGGCATCACTTGACGGGAATACCCCCTAGGGGTATGAAGGTTGGTACTGGCGCCCACAGATCCGTACCGACCCAGGAGCTGTTCCCCATGAGCGAGCCGCACCACCACTCCACCGGACAGCCCGTCGCGCCCCCGCCGGCTGCGCAGCACGACCACGCTGGTCATGGCCACGCCGGTCACGACCACGCCGGTCACGACGAACAGGCTGGGCACGACGCACACACCGATCACGCGGCACACACCGAGCACGGCGCGCACGCCGGTCACACCGACCACGGCGACCACGTAGCCCAGTTCCGCCGCCTGTTCTGGATCATGCTCGCCCTGGCCGTGCCGGTCGTCGGCTTCTCGGCCATGTTCTCGATGATCCTCGGCTACACCCTGCCCGACGCCGGCTGGGTCACCGCGATCCCGCCCGTGCTCGGCACGGTCATGTACGTCTGGGGCGGCTCGCCGTTCCTGACCGGGGCCGTCAGCGAGCTCCGCTCCCGCCAGCCGGGGATGATGCTGCTGATCGGTCTCGCGATCACCGTCGCGTTCGTCGCATCGCTGGGCGCCAGCCTCGGGCTGCTCGACCACCAGCTCGACTTCTGGTGGGAGCTGGCGCTCCTGATCGTGATCATGCTGCTGGGCCACTGGATCGAGATGCGCTCGCTCGCGCAGACGACGTCGGCCCTCGACTCGCTCGCCGCGCTGCTGCCGGACGAGGCGGAGCGCGTGGACGGCGACCAGGTCGTCAAGGTCGCCCCGGCGGACCTCGTGGTGGGCGACGTCGTCGTCGTGCGGCCGGGCGGCAGCATCCCCGCCGACGGCCGGATCGTCGACGGGCGTGCCGAACTCGACGAGTCGATGGTGACGGGCGAGTCGCGCCCGGTACCCCGCGCCCCGGGGGAGTCCGTGACCGCCGGGACGGTCGCCACGGACTCCGGCCTGCGCATCGAGGTGACGGCGACGGGCGACGACACCGCCCTGGCCGGCATCCAGCGCCTGGTCACCGAGGCGCAGAACTCGTCGTCGCGCGCCCAGCGCCTGGCCGACGTCGCGGCGGGCTGGCTGTTCTGGTTCGCCCTGGCGGCCGCCGCCGTCACGGCAGTGGTCTGGTCCCTCGCGGGCATGCCGGACGACGCCGTCATCCGGACCGTGACCGTGCTCGTGATCGCGTGCCCCCACGCCCTCGGCCTGGCCATCCCGCTCGTGGTGTCGATCGCCACCGAGCGCGCCGCCCGCGGGGGTGTGCTGGTCAAGGACCGGCTGGCGCTGGAGAGCATGCGCACCGTCGACACCGTGCTGTTCGACAAGACCGGCACCCTCACCAAGGGGGAGCCGACCGTGGTCGAGGCCCAGCCGGCCGGCGGCGTCGACGGCGACACGCTCGTCGCGCTCGCGGCCGCCGCGGAGTCGGACAGCGAGCACCCGCTGGCCAGGGCGATCGTGCGGGCCGCGCAGGAGCGCGGCGTGCCGGTGCCGCGCGCCTCCGGGTTCTCGTCGTCGCCCGCCGTCGGCGTGACGGCGACGGTCGACGGGCACGAGGTCCGCGTCGGCGGGCCGCGCCTGCTGGAGGAGACCGGCCGGGACGAGCTGGACGTGGCCGACGAGTGGCGCCGCGAGGGCGCGATCATCCTGCACGTCCTGCGCGACGGCGCGGTGATCGGCGGCATCAAGCTCGCGGACGAGGTGCGCCAGGAGTCCGCCGACGCCGTCCGTGCGCTGCACGACCTGGGCGTCCAGGTGGTCATGATCACCGGCGACGCCGAGGCGGTGGCCCGGTCGGTGGCCGAGGAGCTCGGCGTGGACCGGTACTTCGCGGGCGTGCGGCCCGAGGACAAGTCCGCCAAGGTGCAGCAGCTCCAGGGCGAGGGCCGCAAGGTCGCGATGGTGGGCGACGGCGTCAACGACGCTCCCGCGCTGGCCCAGGCCGACGTCGGCATCGCGATCGGGGCCGGTACTGACGTCGCCATCGCGTCGGCCGGCGTCATCCTCGCCAGCGACGACCCCCGGTCCGTGCTGTCGGTGATCGAGCTGTCCCGGGCCAGCTACCGGAAGATGAAGCAGAACCTCTGGTGGGCGGCCGGGTACAACCTGATCTCCGTACCGCTCGCCGCGGGCGTGCTGGCGCCGGTCGGCTTCGTGATGCCGATGTCGGCGGGCGCGGTGCTGATGTCGCTCTCGACCGTCGTGGTCGCGCTCAACGCGCAGCTCCTGCGCCGGCTCGACCTGCGGCCAGGGCGGGTGGGGCGGCGCTGAGCTCCGTGCGGGTGCCCGCGCCGCCGTCGTACAGTGACGGCGTGCCAGCGCCGCCGCGCCTTCACGGCGCGGCGGCGCTCGGCCTGAACCCGGGCGCTCGGCGCAGCAGCACGGTGTGGATCGCTGCGATCAGCCCGTCCGTGATCAGGAGGCGGATCAGCGCCACCGGATCGCCGTCCTGCGTGGCGATCACGGCTATCCCGTCGTCCAGGGCCAGTGGCGTCAGGGTCCAGCCCCCGCCTGGGCCCAGGTAGCGCAGCGATCCGGTGGCCACCCGCTCCGCGCCCGTGTCGAACCCGAGGCGCGCGCCGCGGAGGGTCGCCCACCCGGAGACGTCGGGGTGCAGCACCCTGGCGAGCGCGTCCAGGTCGCCTCCGGCGCACGCCGCGATGAACCTGTCCACGACGTCCTGCAGCTCGGGGTCCACGCGCGGTGACTCGGGCGTCGGGCCGGCTTCCCGGATCGCCCGCCGAGCGCGGCTGGCGAGCTGACGGACGGCGGTGGGCGTGCGGCCCACCGTCTCCGCGACGGTCTCGAACGGGATGCCGAACACGTCGTGCAGCAGGAACGCGGCGCGCTCGCCGGGCGTGAGCCGTGCCAGCACGACGGACAGCGCGCGCCGGATCTCGTCGTCCAGGGTGACCCGGTCGGCCGGGTCCGGCGCGGCGGCCACGGCGCCGAAGGTCTACGTGGTGGGGTCGTGCGGCGCCGACAGCCGCCCGTGCGCCGAACCGATCCGGTCCAGGGCGAGGCGCCGCACGACCACGACCAGCCACCCGCGCAGGTCCCGGATCTCGCCCACGTCCTGGGTCGCCAGGCGCGCGAACGCGTCCTGCACCACGTCCTCGGCCTCGGTGGGGTCCGCGAGGATCCGGCTCGCGACGGCGAGCAGGTAGGCCCGGTCGTCCCGTGAGGCGGCCGCGACCCGTTCCGTGGCTGTCCGTTCCGTGGCTGTCCGTTCCGTGGCTGTCCGTTCTGTGGCGCCCCGTTCTGTGGCGCCCCGTTCTGTGGCGGGCCGCTCGGTGTCGCCGCCGTCAGCTCCGCTGTACCCGCTCATGCGCACAGGACGATCGTGACCCCTCTGGTGTGACGGTCACATCCGAGCACGGTGGTTCGTCCTGTCCCCGCACCGGCAGGCAACCCGCCCGCCGACGACCCAAGGAGCACCATGCTCACCACGACCCTGTGGACGGCCCAGACCGTTCTCGCCCTGTACTTCGTGTTCGGCGGCCTGCCCAAGATCCTCGGCACCGGCCTCGACCGCTGGCTCGGGTTCGACGACATCCCGCGTCCCGTCACCATCCTGATCGGCGTCGCGGAGCTTGCCGCGTCGGTCGCGCTCATCCTCCCGCCGCTCGTGGGCGCCTTCGAGTGGACGACGCCGTTGGCCGCGGTGGGCCTCTCGGTCATCGCGCTGATGGCGAGCGGCTTCCACATCCGGGCCGGGGAGTGGCTGCCCGCGCTGGCGACCGCGCTCTGGGCGATGCTCTCCGGCGCGGTCGCCGTCGGCCGCTGGGGCCTCCTGGCGACCGGACCGTCGCTGGGGTCCGATCTCCTGGTGCCGGTGATCGCGGTCCTCGTGGTGGCGATCGTCGTGACCCTCGTCGCGGTCTTCCGGATGCCGGCGCCGTCGCGTGCCGAGGCGCGCAAGGCCGCCGTCCGCTCCGTCGAAGGGACGCACGCATGAAGCTGGTGAACTGACCGGTCGGCCCCCGGGCTTGCCTTCGAGCGCGCTCGAAGACCTAGCGTCGCCGGCATGACGACACAGACCTGGATCATCACCGGCGCGTCCCGCGGCCTCGGCCGCGCCCTGGCGACGTCGGCGCTCGCGGCCGGCGACCGCGTGGTGGCGGCGGTGCGCCGCCCCGAGAGCCTGGCGGAGCTGGCCGCCGCCCATCCCGACGGCTGTCTGGTCGTCCCGTTCGACGCGCGGGACGTCGGCGCCGCCGACGGTCTCGTGACCGCAGCCCTCGACCGGTTCGGCGGGCTCGACGTGCTCGTCAACAACGCCGGCCGCGGGTTGGTCGGCGGGGTCGAGGAGGTCAGCGACGCGCAGCTTCGCGAACTCATGGACCTGCACCTGTTCGGCCCCGCCGCGCTCGTCCGGGCCGCGCTGCCCGCCATGCGCTCGCGGGGTCACGGGACGATCGTGCAGATGAGCAGCCAGGGCGGGCGCATGTCCTTCCCGGGCGTCGCGGCCTACTCGGCGTCCAAGTTCGCGCTCGAGGGCTGGTCAGAGGCCCTGGCCGGGGAGGTCGCTCCCTGGGGTATCCGGGTGCTGATCGTCGAGCCCAGCCGGTTCCGGACCGGGTTCCACGCCGAGCTGGAGATCGTCGCGCCGTCGGAGGCCTATGGCGACGGGCTCGCCGCCGTCCGCGCGGACATGGCCGGGGCCGACGGGATCCAGGAGGGCGACCCGGAACGCGCCGCCGAGATCATCGTGTCCCTCGCGCACGGCACCGAGGTGCCGCTGCGGCTGCCGCTCGGCCGCGAGGCCGTCGAGCGCATCTCGGCCATGCACGAGCGCGGCCTGGCCGAGATCGAGCGCTGGGCCGAGACCGCCCGCAGCGCCGACTTCGCCGACGCCCCGGCGTCCGTGCGGCCGATCTAGGCTGGTGAGCATGGCGACGGACGAACTGATGTCCCGCGCGCTGGCGGCGCTCGGGGACGACGGCGCGCCGTCGGTCGAGGTGATCCGCGCCCTCGCCGACCTGGGCGGGACGACCGAGCCGATGACGATCGCCGAGGCCGCCGCCCACCTCGACGTCTCACCCCACACGCTGCGCTACTACGAGCGCGCCGGCCTGGTGGAGGTGGGCCGCGACGCCACGGGCCACCGCGTGTACGACGCCGCGGCCGTGCGGCGCCTGGTGTTCCTCACCCGGATGCGGCTCTCGGGCATGCCGATGCGTGACCTGCAGCACTACGTCGCCCTCGTCGACGCCGGGCAGCACACCGAGCCCGAGCGGCTGGACCTCCTGATCGAGCACCGCGACACCATCCGCCGTCGGATCCGGGAGCTGACCCTCTCGCTGGCCGCGACGGAGTACAAGATCGCGACCTACGGGGGAGCGACGGGCCCGGACGTCTCGGACTGACCTGAGCCTGTACTTCCGGGACTTCCCAGTGAGTTCGTGACTTCCCAGTGAGGTCGGCACTTGGCATCGAGATCGGCTCAGCCCTGGACCGATCTCGATGCCACATGCCGAACTCGCCCGACCAGCGGCGCCATTGCGAGTGGCGCGCGTCACGTGTTATGCATGAGTCATGCATGATAGGACGGCAAACCTGCTCGGAGCGGCGTCCCTCGCGGTCACCGACGTGATGCTGGGGGCGACCGCCGCCGCTGCCGCCACCGGGCCGAGCGGCACGGCGGCGCTGATCGCGCTGTCCAGGGCGCCCGGGCTGTCGGCGACCGAGGTCGGCCGCCGGGTCGGCCTGACCCAGTCGGCCGCGACGCGCATGGTGGACTCCCTGGAGTCGCGCGGGCTGGTCGAGCGCCGCCCGTCGATCGGCAAGTGGGTCGCCGTCCACCCGACCGAGCGTGGCCGCCAGGCGGCCGAGGCCGCCCTGTCGACCCGGGAGGACCGGGTGGCCGCCCTGCTCTCGTCCCTGGACGACGGCGAGCGGGACACGCTCTCGGCCCTCCTGGAGAAGCTGTTGGTCGCGGCGTACGACGAGAACCCGAACACCTTCGTGCTCTGCCGGCTCTGCGACCGCGACACGTGCGCGGACGGCAGGACCACGCACTGCCCCGTCGGAGCCGCCGACCTCGAGGCGCGGGCCAACGAGCCGGGGGACTAGGACGTGCGAACAGGGCTGTCGGCGCCGAGCCGCAAGTTCCTGATCACCGCCCGGCGGCCGAACCGCAAGTTGGTCGCCCTTCTCGCCGCCGAAACGCAAGGTACTCGTCGATCAGGGCCCGTCAGGACACACAACGTTCGGTTCGACGTCGGCGGCGACTCGGAACTTGCGGTTCGGCGACCCGGTACACCATTAGCTTGCGGTTGGGTGCCGCTGGTGGCCAGGAACCACTGACCCTTCGACCGCCCCCGGGGACCTCCGGCCGGGTAGTGCGCCGAACCGCAAGTTGGTCGCCACCCTCGCTGCCGAAACGCAAGGTACACGTCGATCAGTGCCCATCCGGACACGCAACATTCGGCTCGGCATCGATCGTGACCAGGAACCTGCGGTTCGACGCCCGTCGCGACCAGGAACTTGCGGTTCGGCGGATGAAACGTCAGACAGTCGCTCACGGCCGGCGCGGCGGCGCCGTCGAGCGGCGTACCTGGAGCGTGGCGGCGGACTCGCGCCGCACCGCCTCCGTGCGGCCGTCCAGCCGTTCGAGCAGGAGCCGTACCGCGTCGCGGCCCATGGTGACGCCGCTCTGGTCCACGCTGGTGAGCGAGACGAGCGGGTGCCGGGCGATCGGCACGTCGTCGTAGCCGACCACCGAGACGTCCCGCGCGTCGAGCCCGGCCTCCGCGATGGCGCTCAGCACGCCGATCGCCAGCGTGTCGTTGCCCGCGAAGATCGCCGTCGGCGGCTCGGGGGAGCTCAGCAGCTCGCGCGTGACCGCGTGGGCCTCCGAGCCGTCGAACATCGTGTGGATCACCGACGGCTCGCGGCCCAGCGCCCGCATGCGCTCGCGGTAGACGGCGGCGCGGGCCACGTGGGGCTCGTCGCCGGCCTGACCCGCCCACGGCGGCTCGGGGCGGGCCGGGTGGATGGTCAGGTGGGTGATCCGCCGGTGGCCCAGCTCGATGAGGTGCGTCATGACCTGCTCGGCGCCGGACCGGTCGTCGCCGGCGATGGTGTCGTAGCGGTCCGACCGGTCGTGCCGGCCGATCATCACCAGGGGGGTGCGTTCGGCGATCCGTTCGAGCCACGCCGGATCCACCCGCGGCGCGATGGCCACGATGCCGTCCACCTGGCGGTCGGCGAGGCTGTTGATCGCCACGTCGCTCTTCTGGTCCCGGCCGAGGGGCGCGATGATCATCTGGTACGGGGTGGTGGCAAGGGCGTCGGTGGCGCCGTTGACGATCATCGTGAGGAAGTCGTTGCCGATCTGCGGCACCTCGAACCCGAACGTGAAGCTCGCGCCGCGCATCGCCCGCGCGGCGACCCGCGGCCGGTACTCCAGGCGCTCGATCGCCGCCTCGACCTGGGCCCGCATCCGGTCGCTCACGCCGTAGGCGTTGCGGATCACCTTGGAGACGGCGGCGCGCGAGACGCCCGCCTCGCGGGCGACGTCCTGGATGGTCGAGGGCCGGGGGCGCGGTCCTGCGGCCGACGACGCCCGTGGTCCTGCGGCCGACGACGCCCGTGGTCCTGCGGTCGACGGCGCCGGCGGTCCTGCGGTCGACGGCGTCCGTGGTCCTGCGGCGGACGACGCCCGCGGCCCAGCGCCCGACGACACCCGCGAGCCCGCGGCCCGCCCGCCGTCCGGCCCGGTTTCAGCTGAGGTCACAACTCTCATCCCGGTTCTGTAGATCGGTTGACACCCTATAGGACCCTCGCTAGCGTGGACTCGCTGAAAGGATTCATTCGAGGGAGTGTAGATCGCTCTACGATCCTTTCGCTCTACGAGGAGGTAGAGAGATGTCCCGTGCAACCCGTCATCGCGCGGCAGTGGCCGCCGCGGCGGTCCCGCTGCTCGCCCTCGCCGGCTGCTCGTCGTCCGGTGGAGCCGACGCCGGACCCACCGAGATCACGTTCCTCACGACCAACGACGCGCCGAACCCCGAGGTCGCCGAGGCGCTGGTCGAGGCCTTCGAGGCCGAGCACCCCGACGTCACGGTGGAGGTCGAGATCCGGCCCGGCGGCGCCGAGGGTGACAACCTGATCAAGACCCGGCTGTCCACGGGCGAGATGGCCGACGTGTTCTTCTACAACTCCGGCTCCCTGCTGCAGGCGCTCAACCCGGACTCGACCCTGGTGAACCTGAGCGACCAGGAGTGGGTGGGCACCCTCACCGAGGAGTTCCTGCCGACGGTGAGCACCGACGCCGGCACCTACGGCGCGCCGTTGGGCGCCGCGTTCGCGGGCGGCGTCGTCTACAACCGGCCGCTCTACGAGGAGCTCGGGCTGGAGATCCCGGAGACCTGGGACGAGTTCATGGCGAACAACGAGACGATCGCCGCGGAGGGCGACGGCGTCGCGCCGGTCATCCAGACCTACGGCGAGACGTGGACCAGCCAGCTCTTCGTGCTGGGCGACTTCGCCAACGTGCTCGCCGTCGACCCGGAGTGGGCCGACCAGTACACGGCGCACCAGCGGTTCTACGCCGAGGAGCCGGCCCTCCTGGGGTTCCAGCACCAGCAGGAGGTGGCCGAAGCGGGCTACTTCAACGAGGACTTCCCGTCCGCGACGTTCCCCGACGGCGCCCGCATGGTCGCCGAGGGCGAGGGCGTGCACTACCCGATGCTGTCGAGCGTGGTCCAGACGATCGCGCAGAACACGCCCGACGCGGTGGACGACATCGGCTTCTTCGCGCTCCCCGCCACCGAGGCGGAGAACACCCAGGCGACGATCTGGCAGCCGAACGCCGTCTACATCCCGCGGTCCACCGAGGGCGCAGAGCTGGAGGCGGCCAAGGAGTTCGTCGCGTTCGTGAACAGCGAGGCCGGGTGCGACATCCAGAACGAGCTGCTCCCGCCGGCCGGTCCGTACGCGAGCTCGTGCGAGGTGGCGGACTCCGCCCCGCCGCTGCTCGACGACATCCAGGCGTACTTCGACGCCGGCAAGACCGCCAACGCGCTGGAGTTCATCTCGCCCGTCAAGGGCCCGAACCTGGAGCAGGCCACCGTCGAGGTGGGCTCGGGCATCCGCAGCGCCGAGGACGCCGCGGCGTTCTACGACGAGGACGTCGAGAAGCAGGCCAAGCAGCTCGGCCTCGAGGGCTGGTGATGGCTGCCGCCACCGAGGTGCGGCCCGCCGCACGCCGTCGGACGGCGGCCCGCGCCTCCCTGACCCAGCGCGCCGTCTACCCGTCGTGGTTCTACCTGCCGGCCGGCGTGCTCTACCTGATCTTCTTCGCGATCCCCACCTTCGCGTCGTTCTACTTCAGCCTCACCCGCTGGACCCTGTTCGACGTCGAGTTCATCGGGCTGGACAACTACGTCCAGTTCTTCGCCGAGCCGCAGCTCTCGCGGGGGTTCGTGAACACGCTGATCTACGGGTTCGTGACGTCGGCCGCCAAGGTGGTGCTCGGGCTGGCGCTCGCCGTGCTGCTCACGTCGCAGCTCGTCGGCCGCGGCTACCTGCGGTCGGTCGTGTTCTTCCCGGTGCTCGTGTCCACGATCGGCGTCGGCATCACGTTCACGGCGCTCCTTGACCCGTTCGACGGCGTGGTCAACACGATGCTCGCCGCGTTCGGGATCGACGGCCCCGGGTGGTTCACCGACCCGAACCTGGCGCTGCTGACCATCGCCGCCGTCGACGTCTGGAAGGGGCTCGGCATCGCGACGCTCATCTACATCGCGGGCATCGTGGCCATCCCGCAGGAGTACTACGAGGCCGCGCGGGTGGACGGCGCGGGCCGCTGGCAGGTGTTCCGCTCGATCACGCTGCCGCTGGTCCAGCCGGCGACGGCGACCGTGATCATCCTGTCCCTCATCGGGGGCCTGCGGTCGTTCGACCTGATCTGGGCCACCACGGGCGGCGGCCCCGGGTTCACCAGCGACGTCATCGGCTCGGTCATCTACAAGCAGTACCAGGCCGGGTTCTACGGGCTGTCGACGGCGGGCAACGTGATCCTGTTCCTGGTGGTCACGGCGATCATGGTGCCGGTGTCGATCCTGCTCAACCGGAAGGCGGTCGAGCGATGAGGCGCGCCGGCTCCTGGGTCACCGGGATCGTGGCCATCGCGGTGTCGGTGGTCGTGTTCCTGGTGCCGTTCGTGTTCATCTTCCTCACGGCGTCCAAGGACGCGTCGGAGGCCTCGCGGCTGGAGTTCTCCTGGCCCACCACCTGGGCCTTCGCCGAGAACCTCGGCGAGGTGCTCGCCACGCGCGACGGCATAGTGGTGCGGGCCTTCGTGAACAGCACGGTCCTGACCGTGGTGAGCGTCGTGGTCATGGTGGTCCTGTCCGCGATGGTCGGGTACCTGCTGCAGCGGCGCCCGTCGCGGCTGAGCGGCGTCGTCAACTTCTTCGTGCTGGCGGGGCTGATCGTGCCGCCGGCCGTGGTGCCCACCGTGTGGGTGCTGCAGACCATCGGGCTGTTCAAGACCATGCCCGGCCTCATCCTCATCGAGGCGACGTTCGGGCTCTCGTTCTGCATCCTGCTGTTCCGGGCGTTCGTCGCGACGATTCCCCGAGAGCTGGACGAGGCGGCGGTGATCGACGGCGCCGGACCCCTGCGGCTCTTCTTCACGGTCATCCTGCCGCTGCTGCGGCCCGTGATCATCACCGTGGTGGTGGTGCAGGCGGTCAACGTGTTCAACGACTTCACGAACCCGCTGTACTTCCTGCCCGGCGACGAGAACGCCACGGTCCAGCTCACGCTCTACAACTTCACGAGCCAGATGGTCAGCCAGTTCAACCTGCTGTTCATGGACATCCTGCTGATCACCATCCCGCCGCTGGTCATGTACATCTTCTTCAACCGCCAGATCGTGGCCGGCATGACGTCCGGCGCGGTGAAGGGCTGAGAAAGGGTTCCCTCGATGCACACCGATTCCCCGACCTCCGGCGGCCTGACCCCCGGCAGCACCACCTCCGGCGGCACGACGTCCGTCCGCGAGGTGCGCGTCGAGCGCCGCACGGACGGCCACTTCGCCGACAACCCCGCACCCCGCCTGAGCTGGACCGTCGAGAGCACCACCGACGGCTGGTGGCAGGCAGGGGCCGAGGTCCGGCTCGACGGCGAACGGGTCGCGCGCCTGGACACCGACGAGTCCCGGTTCGTGCCCTGGCCGTTCGACCCGCTGCGCCCGCACGCCCGGCACACGCTGGAGGTGCGCGTCACCGGCGTCGACGGCGGGACCTCGCCCTGGAGCGCCCCCGTCACCGTCCAGGCGGCGTTCCTGGCCGACGGCGAGTGGGCGGCGTCGTTCGTCGGGCTCGCCGACCCGGCACAGCCCGCGACGCCCGGCCTGCTGCGCACCGAGCTCGACCTGGACGGCGAGGTGGCCCGCGCGACGCTCTACGCGTCCGCGCACGGCGTCTACCAGGTGGAGGTCAACGGGCAGGACGTGGACGACGCCGTGCTCAAGCCCGGCTGGACGTCCTACCAGTACCGGGTGGTGCACGAGGCCACAGACGTCACCGCGCTGCTCCGGCCGGGCGCGAACGCGATCGGCGTGCGCCTGGCCGGCGGGTGGTGGACCGAGCGGTACGGCTTCCGCGGCGCCGCCCGTGCGTTCTACGGCGAGCAGCCCGCCGCGGCCGTGCAGCTCCACGTCGAGCTCGCGGACGGGACGACCCGCGTGTTCACCACCGGGCCGGACTGGCGCGGGGCCGCGGCCGGCCCCGTGGTGACCAGCGGCATCTACGCCGGGGAGCGGATCGACGCCGGGCGCGCCGTGCCGGGCTGGAGCAGCCCCGGCTTCGACGACTCGGCGTGGCCGGCCGTGCGGGTGGACGCGTCCGACGTCGTGCCGGAGCCCGCCGTCGCCGAACCCGTACGGCGGGTGGACGAGCTCGAGGTCCAGGACATGATCACCACGCCGTCGGGGCGGACGGTGCTGGACTTCGGGCAGAACCTGGTCGGGCGGCTGCGGGTGCGGGTCACCGGGGAGCGGGGGCGCGTGATCACGCTGCGGCATGCCGAGGTGCTGGAGCACGGGGAGCTCGGCGTGCGGCCGCTGCGTGCCGCCGAGGCCACCGACCACCTCGTGCTGTCGGGCGGGGACGACGTGTTCGAGCCCGAGTTCACCTTCCACGGGTTCCGGTACGCCGAGGTCGAGGGCTGGCCCGGTGAGCTCGACGTGGCCGCGGCGCGGGCGGCGGTGACCGCCGTCGTCGTCAGCAGCGACATGCGCCGCACGGGCTGGTTCGAGAGCTCGGACGAGCGGGTGAACCGGCTGCACGAGAACGTGGTCTGGGGCATGCGCGGCAACTTCGTCTCGCTGCCGACCGACTGCCCGCAGCGCGACGAGCGCCTCGGCTGGACCGGCGACATCCAGGTCTTCGGCCCGACGGCGAGCTACCTGTTCGACTCCGACGCCTTCCTGGCCTCGTGGCTGCGCGACGTCGCGGCCGAACAGGCCGCCCGGGACGGCGTCTGCCCGATCGTGGTGCCGTTCGTGCTGCCCTTCGGGTCGGCCCCGGCCGCCGCCTGGGGCGACGCCGCCACGGTGGTGCCGAGCACGCTCCTGGAGCGGTTCGCCGACCGGCGGGCGCTCGCCGAGCAGTACCCGAGCATGCGGGCGTGGGCCGACGTGCTGCTGGGCAAGGCGGGGGACCGGCTGCTCTGGGAGGGGATGTTCCAGTTCGGCGACTGGCTCGACCCCGACGCGCCGCCGGACGACCCCGCCGCGGCCAAGGCGGACCCGGACATCGTGGCGAGCGCCTACCTGGTGCGCTCGCTGGCGCTCGTGGCCGCGGCGGCGCGCGAGCTGGGCGACGCCGCGGCGGCGGGCCGGTACGGAGACCTGGCCGAGCGGGCGCGGCAGGCCTGGGTCCGCGAGTACACGACCCCGGCCGGGCGCGTGGTCTCGGACGCGCAGACCGCCTACGCGCTGGCCATCACCTTCGGCCTCGTGGACGAGCCGACGCGCCAGGTGATGGGCGACCGGCTGGCCTGGCTGGTGCGCCGCGCGGGGTACCGGATCGGCACGGGGTTCGTGGGCACGCCGATCGTGCAGGACGCGCTCACCACGACGGGGCACGCCGGGACGGCCGCCCGGCTGCTGCTCCAGACCGGCGTGCCGTCCTGGCTGTACGCCGTGACCATGGGCGCGACGACGGTTTGGGAGCGCTGGGACAGCATGCTGCCCGACGGGAGCATCAACCCGGGCGAGATGACGTCGTTCAACCACTACGCCTTCGGCGCGGTGGCGGACTGGCTGCACCGCAGCGTGGCGGGGCTCGCCCCGGACACGCCCGGCTACCGGCGCCTACGGGTGGCGCCGGTGCCGATCGCTGGGCTGGACCGGGCCTGGACCCGGCACGAGACGCCCTACGGGACGGCGGAGGCCGGGTGGGAGGCGCAGGACGGGCAGGTCGTGGTGCGCGCCGTGGTGCCGCCGAACGCCTCGGCGGTCGTGGTGCTGCCGGGGGCTGACGGCCAGATCGAGGTGGGCTCGGGCCGGCACGAGTGGACAGTGCCCGACCCGCGGACTCGGGCCGAGCCGCGCGAGGTCACGCTGGGCTCGACGCTCGGCGAGATCGCCGACGATCCGGAGGCGTACGAGGCGGTGCTCGCCGCGGTCGACGAGATCGAGGCCGAGCTCGGCGGCACCCTGCGCTCGCTCAAGGAGTGGACCGACCAGCGCACCCTGGAGGAGGAGCTGGTGCGGCTGCCGTCCGGCGCACCCGAGCGGCTGCGGACGGCGCTGGAGGAGCTCAACGCCCGGCGGTGACCGAGGTCTGACCGGGGGCCTGGCCGGCCGGGACCAGCTCGCGGAGGCGGGCCACGGTCCGGGCGGTCGAGCGGTGGTGGACCGCGAGCCAGCCGTGCTGCTCGGCGGCGGCGCAGTTGCCTGCGTCGTCGTCGACCAGCAGCGTCCGCGCGCGCGGGGGCGGGGACAGGACGGCGTCGGCGTGCCGGAAGATCGCGGGATCGGGTTTGGCGAGCCCGATCTCGTGCGACCGCACGACGGCGTCGAAGATCTCGACGCCGGCGAGCAGGCGCGCGCGGTGCGGCTCCCACTCGGCGACGCTGTTGGTCAGCATCCCGACCCGGACGCCGCGGGCGGCGATGCGCCGGAGCTCGTCGACGAGCTCGTGGTTCAGGGGCCGGCCAGCGTACCAGTGCTCGTCCCACTGGCCCAGGTCGATGCGGAGGCTGGTGCGTAGGGCGGGTGGCAGGTGGGCGGTGAGCCGGTCGGCCCACTCGCGCTGGGTGAGGATCCCGAGCTCGAGCGGGCCCAGGCCGTGCAGGCCGAGCTCGCCCGCCACCCGCTCGGCGGCCGCCGCGAGCTCGGGCCACGGCACGCCGCTCGCGGCGGCGACCTGAGCCGCCGCCTCGGCCACGGGCGGCGTGAGCACACCGCCGAAGTCGCACCACAGGACGCCGACGAGCGGGGTGGCGCTCACGGCAGCCGCTTCCCGTCGGGACCGAACCGGTGCAGGCGTTCGGCGGGGACGGTCACGCGGGCGGCGTCGCCGGGCACGAGCCATCGTTCGCCCTCGCGCTGGACCAGCGTGAAGCCGCCGTCGGGGCCGGCGCAGCGGACGTGCTGGCCGTCGCCGGTGAACTCGCACGACTCGACGACACCCCTGACGTCGAAGGCGCCGGGCTCCGAACCGCCGTCGAGCCGCCCGTCCGCCGGGCGCCAGCCGATGCGGACGCCGTCCCGGTCGTGCAGGTTCATCGCGGGCGTGCCGAGGAACGCGGCGACGAACTCGCTCGCCGGGCTGCGGTAGAGCTCGTCAGGGCTGCCGCTCTGCGCCACCACGCCCCGCTCCATGACCACGAGGTGGGTGGCCATCGAGAGGGCCTCGTGCTGGTCGTGCGTGACGAGCACGAGCGTGGTGCCGAGCTCGCGGTGCAGGCGCGTGATCTCGGCGCGGGCCGACGCGCGGAGCTGCGGGTCGAGGGCGGACAGGGGCTCGTCGAGCAGCAGCAGGGAGGGCCGCCGCACGATCGCGCGGGCGAGCGCGACCCGCTGCCGCTGGCCGCCGCTGAGCTGGGCCGGGCGGCGGCCGAGCAGGTCGTCGAGGCCGAGCAGCGCCGACACCTCGTCGACCCGCTCACGGATCTCGTGCCGGCTCGGCCCCGAGCGGCGGTCGTGCCGGGCCTGGAGGCGCAGCCCGAACGAGATGTTGCCCTCGACCGTCATGTGCGGAAAGAGCGCGTAGTCCTGGAACACCATGGCCAGGTCGCGCTCGCCGGCGGCCCGCGCGGTCACGTCGTCGTCGCCGATGCGCAGCGTGCCGCCGTCGGGGGAGTCGAGGCCCGCGACCATCCGCAGGATGGTGGACTTGCCGCAGCCCGACGGCCCGACGATCACGGTGAGCGACCCGGCCGGGACGGTGAGATCGACGCCGGCGAGCGCGACGGTGGCCCCGAACGACCGGGTGACGCCGGCGAGCTCGACGTGCGCGGGCGCGGGGCGGGTCGAGGACCGGTCGGGGGAGGGAACGAGGGCGGTCATCGCAGTCCCGAGGTGAGGAAGGCGTCGGTGATCCGGCGCGAGGCGGTCAGGTAGACGACGACGATGGGCAGGCTCGTCAGGGTGGCTGCCGCGAGCAGGCCGCCGTAGTTGATGCCCTCCGCCGTCTCGAACTGGGCCAGGCCCACCTGCACGGTGGTGTGCAGGGCGTCGGGGGTGACGAGCAGCGGCCACAGGTACTCGTTCCAGGTGGTGATGAACACGAGCACGCCGAGCGCAGCGACGGCCGGACGCAGCGCCGGCAGCACCACGTGCCACAGCACCTCCAGCGGCCGCGCGCCCTCCAGGCGGGCGGCGGCCGTGAGCGACGGCGGCAGCGCCTCCACGTGCTGCAGCAGCACGAGCACGGCCAGGGCCGACGAGCCGAGCTGCGGCACGATGAGCCCCGCCTCGGTGTTCAGCCAGCCGAGCCGGGCCGTGAGCAGGAACTGCGGAACGATGAGCGCCTGCGGCGGGATCGCGAGCGACACCATGGTGAGCCCGAGCACGAGCGGGCGGGCACCGGGCCGGAAGTAGGCGAGCGCGAAGGCGGCGAGCACGGCGATCACGAGCTGCCCGAGGGCGACCCCGGTGGCCATGACCGCCGTCCGCCCGATCAGCTCGCCGGCCGGCCAGCGGGTCAGCACGTCCGCGTAGTTGGCGAGGGTCGGGTGTGCGCTCACCGGGACGACGTCGAAGATCTCGTTGGCGGGCTTGACCGACGTGAGCACGGCCCACAGCAGGGGGAACGCGGTGAGCAGCGAGAGCGTGGCGAGCACCGCGTGCCAGCCCACGACGGCGAGGCGGTGACTCATGGCGCCGTCCTCTCCGCCCGCGCACCCCGGCGCACGAGCGCCACGGCCGCACCGACGACGGCGAGCGCGGCCAGCACGAGCATCGCGGCGGCCGACGCCGGGCCGATCTGGAAGAACGTGAAGCCGAGCGTGTAGATGCGGTAGTACACGGAGTCGGTGGCGTTGTCGGGGCCGCCCTGGGTGAGCACCGCGACGTTCGTGAACGTCCACTGCCCGGCGAGCACGAGGCTGAGCAGCGCGAGCACGATCGTGGGCCGGACGAGCTGGGGCAGCACCACGAACCGCACGGTCTCCCAGGGGGTCGCGCGCTCCAGCCGGGCGGCCTCCAGTAGGCGCCGGTCCAGGCCGGACAACGCCGCGCCGTACAGCAGCATGTTGAAGGCGGTCACGCGCGCGGCCGTGACCAGCACGATGGTGACCAGCGCGGTGGCCGGGTCGCCCAGCAGGTCGACGGCGGGCAGGCCCACGGCCTCCAGCGTGCGCGCGAGCAGCCCGTTGAGCGGGTTGAGCAGGAACCGCCACGCCACGGCCACCGAGACGGGCGCGACCATGACGGGCAGGAAGAGCAGCGAGCGGTAGACGGTTGCGGCGCGGCCCGGGCGCAGCCAGAGCATGGTCGCGATGATCAGCGGCACCACCGTGGCGAACGGCAGCAGCGCGAGCGCGTAGAGCACCGTCTGGCCGGCGGACCGGACGAAGTCGCCGTCGGCGAACAGCGCCTGCAGGTTGGCCAGGCCCGACCACGACGGGGTGTCGGTGAGGCGCCAGTCGGCGAAGCTCAGCGCGAGCGTGACGAGCGCGGGACCGTAGACCCACACGCCGAGCGCGGCGAGCAGCGGGGTGAGGTAGGCCCAGCCGCCGCGCGGGCGGCGTGCCCGGGCGCGCGGCGGTGGGGCGCCTCGCATGGAGGCGCCCCACCGGGTGGTGGCGGGCAGGGTCATTCGGTCCCGACCAGGTCGCGCAGGCGGTCCGCCGTCTCGTCGAGCGTGGAGCGGACGTCGGCGCCGCGGAGAACGATGGGCTCGACCGCGTCGTCCTGCAGCAGCACCACCGCCTGGTTGGCCTGCGGTCCCGAGAACGACTGGTACGGGCTCACCGTCCCGAGCTGCTCCAGGGGCGGGACCAGCAGGTCGTTGTCGGCGAAGTAGTCGCCGAGGTACTCCGGGTCGTCCACGATGTCGGCGCGCAGCGGCAGGTAGCCGATGTCCTCTGTGATCATCGTGTAGCCCTCCTTGCTGGTGAGGAACTTGACCAGCTCCCACGCCGCCGCCTGCTTGGCCGGGTCGTCGCTCAGCACGACGAGGCTCGCGCCGGAGAAGGTCGGGCGCGGCTCGGGCGCGCCGAACGTGGGGAAGCCGGCGCTGCGCAGCTCGAACGAGCCCTGGGCGGCCTCCGCGAGCTGGCCGGAGACGGCCGTGCTCACCACGAACATGCCGAGGTTGCCCGCCGCGAAGTCGGACAGGGCGTCCTCGACGCCGACGGCGGGCTGCAGGCCGTCCTCGGTCAGCTCCTGGAGGGCCGTCAGGCCCGCGACGGCCTCGTCGGAGTCGAGCGCCACCGAACCGTCCGGGGCAATGAGCGAGCCGCCGGCCGAGTTGATGACCGACTGGGTCACGTAGTCGGACTTGGAGGGGTCGGCGATGCCGAAGTAGACGCCGTTGTGCCCGGTGTCGACGACGGCCCGCGCGGCGGAGCGCACGTCCTCGATCGTGGCGGGCGGGTCGTCGGGGTCCAGGCCCGCGTCCCGGAACAGGTCGGCGTTGTAGAACAGCGTCGGCACCGAGACGGTGTACGGCAGGGCGCGGACGTCGCCGTCGGACGTGCCGGTGGTGACGAAGGCCTCGTCGATGCCCTCGACGGACGGCCCCCACTCGTCGCCCGCGAGGTCCTCCAGCGACTGCACGGGCAGCGTGTCGAACGCCTCGGCGAGCTTGCTGTAGCCCATCTGCACCACGTCGGGCGGCGAGCCGGCGGCGACCGCCGCCTTGGTCTTGGTCAGTACGTCGCCGACGGCGACCGACTGGGGCTGCACGGTGATGTCCGGGTGCAGCTCGGCGAACCGGTCCAGCAGCTTCTGGGTGCCGGTGCCCGCTGCGCCCTGGGTGCCGTAGTTGTAGGAGCTGAACGTGATGGTGGTGGGGCCGGCCTGGTCGGGGGAGCCGGACGGCGCCGCCGTCGAGCAGGCGGCGAGGCCCAGCAGGGCGCCGGCCGCGAGCGCCGCGGCGCACGCGTGGTGGAGGCGGTTCATGAGAAGACCTTTCGGGTCGGTGCGACCGGGATGCGATGGTCCGGATCGGCGATCCGGACCGGTCCGTCGAACTCGCCTGCGGCGCGCTCACGGTGCCACTCGAGCTCGAGCGGGTCGGTGGAGGAGAAGTGGGTGAGCACGAGCTCGGCGGCCCCGGCGTCGGCCGCGGCGCGGCCCGCCTCGCGCGAGCTGAGGTGCCCGTGGCCGCTGCGGTCGGTCTCGCGCAGGGTGCACTCGCTGAGCAGCAGGCCCGCGCCGTCGGCCAGGGCGGGCAGGGCGTCGGTGACGCCGGTGTCGCCCGTGTAGACGAGGCTTGCCGCGGGCGACTCGACGCGGATGCCGCAGTTGGGCGCCGCGTGCCGCAGCAGCTCGAACCGCAGCGTGAGGTGGCCGACGGCGACCGTCTCGCCGGGCTCGTACTCGTGCACGGCGAAGGCGGCGTCGAAGGCCCGGTCCAGGAGCGGGTGGGTGGTGACGGGGAAGAGGGCGGCGAGCGCGGTGAGGATCCCGGTTGCTCCGCGCGGCACGAACAGCGGGGTCCGCGGCACCGAGTCGTCGATCTCCAGCTCCGCGCTCTCGTCGGCCCGGCGGATGCGGCGGCGCAGCAGCAGCTTGCCGAGCGGCAGCAGGTCGTAGACGTGGTCGGAGTGCAGGTGGGTGACCGCCACGGCGTCCGGGAGGGTGCCCGGGATAGTCGTGCCGAGCCGCAGCGCGGTGCCGGGGCCGGCGTCGAGCTGCAGGGTGACGCCGCCGTCACGCACGAGGTAGCCGCTGCTGGCGCGGCCGCCGTCCGGCATGCCGGCCATGATGCCGAGGGGGTGCAGGTCCATGGGTCGCTCTCGTCCGGGGCGCCGGGCCGGCGCCGCTCCGGACCCATGCTGGGCGCCGCCGTCGGACCCCATCAACGGCCAGTTCGCTATCGATCGATCGGTCACGGCGATCGATGGCGGCGGGCACTACGCCGCCCTGCGCGCCGTCTCCGCCAGGCGCACGAGCTGCGCCACGACGCTGTTCACCAGGGGTTCGTCGGCCGCCTCGCTCCACGCCACGTGGATCTGCAGGACGGGCTCTGCCGGGTCGAGCCGCAGCAGGTGCATACCGTTCGCGCGGTTCTGCTCGCCGCGCGGCAGCGAGCAGAACCCGATCGCGTCGCTGGTCTCCAGCTCCAGCAGGTAGCCGGACAGGTCGGTGGTGCTCGGGGCGCGCGGCAGCGGGGTGCCGTGGGCGGCGGCGGTGGTGACGAGCGCCTCCTCGATCACCGGGCTGCCGCCCGCGTAGCCGGTCATCGCGGGGTAGCCGAGCAGGTCGCCGAACCGCACGCGCTCGCGGTCGGCCAGCGGGTGCCCCGGCCGCACGACGGCGACCACGGGCACGTCGAGCAGGTGCGTGCTGGCGATGCCCGGCACGTCGACGGGCCCGTAGACGAGCGCGAGGTCGAGGTCGCCGCGGCGCAGCGCGCGGAGCTGCTCGGGGGAGTCCATCTCGCGCAGCATGGTGGTCAGGCCGGGGTCCTGGGCGCGCAGGTCCTCCAGCAGCGGGAGCAGCAGCAGGCGGCTGGCCGGGTAGTTCGTGGCGATGCGCAGCGCCCCGTGGCGGCCTGCCGCCACCTGGCGGGCGCGGTCCACCGCCCGCTCGGCCGCCGACAGGACGCGTTCGGCCTCGGTGAGGAACACCTTGCCGGCCGGCGTGAGCCGCACGGTCCGCGAGCTGCGGTACACCAGCCGCACGCCGACGTCGGCCTCCAGCCGCTGGAGCTGCTGGCTCACGGACGCCTGGGCCAGGAACAGGCGCCGCGCCGCCCGGCCGAAGTGCAGCTCCTCGGCGATGGCGCGAAAGATCTCAAGCTGGCGCAGCTCCATGGCAGGGCCATGCAAGCGCACGGACGTGAACAACAGGGGACGAATGATCGAAGGTAGATTCATTGGACTTGTCCGACCGGGACCTGTCCCGCCAGTGAAGGGGCACCAGTGAGCCAGCCGCTCTACCTCGAGGTGTACGAGAAGCTCCGCGACGAGATCCACGCGGGCACGTACCGCGTGGGCGACCGGCTGCCCGCGGAGGCCGAGCTGACCAAGCAGCTCAAGGTCAGCGCCATCACGCTCAAGCGCGCGATGGACCTGCTGCGCGACGACGGCTACATCACGCGCAGGCCCCGGCTCGGCACGGTGGTGGTCAGCGAGACCGCCACGAGCGCCCCGGGTGCACGCACAGGCCCGGCGCCGCTGATCGGCTGCGTGCTGACCGACTTCGACGACACCTTCGGCACCCGGGTCCTGGCCGGGCTGCTCGACGCGTCGAGCGGCGTGGCGAACCTCGTGGTCAAGCGCACCCTCGGCAACGGCGAGGCGGAGGGCGACCTCGTGCGGGGCCTCGTGGCCGACGGCGTCCAGGGGCTGATCCTCGAGCCGAGCTCGTCGCAGTACGTGCCGCCGGCCGTGCTGGAGCTCATCACGCAGTCGTTCCCCGTGGCCATCCTGGACCGTGTGTTCGACGGCGTCCCCGTGTCGTCGGTGTGCTCCGACAACGTCTCGGCGGGCCGCCAGGCCGCCGAGGTCCTGTTCGCCTCCGGGTACGACCACGTCGGCCTGGTCTCGGCGGCGAGCACCGTGTCCACGGTGCAGGACCGGCTCGACGGCGTGATCGACGCCCACGCGACCCGGCACGTCCCGTTCGACCCGGCGCACCAGTTCCGCGAGGTCCGCTCCACGGTCCCCGGCAGCGGTGTGGTGCCTGACGACGACATCGCCGAGCTGGAGAAGTTCCTGGCCACCAACCCGGGCCTGACGGGGCTGGTGGCCACCGAGTACAACATCGCCGTCCTGCTGCGGGAGGCCGCCCAGCGCGCCGGGCGGTCCATCCCCGGCGACCTCGGCATCGTCTGCTTCGACCACCCGGACGCGTTCTACGACCAGGCGCGCTACCGGTTCACCCACATCCGGCAGGACGAGGCGCGCATGGGGACCGAGGCGCTGAACCTCGTGCTGGCCCAGCTCCGCGGCGCCGGCCAGGTCACGAAGGTGACACTGCCGACGGAGCTGGTGCCCGGTAGCTCGACCCGCTGACGCGCGGCGCGGAGGGCGCGGCGCTGGGTGCGCGGGACGGGGCGCGCGAGGCTGGGGTGCGCGGGGCCGGGAGTGCGCTTCTACCTAGTCATCGGGCCCATATGTGGTGCGGTTTACGGGCCTGATGACTGGGTAGAAGCGCACCTCCGGCACGCGGTGCAGCCCGGGTGGGGTGAATGGGTGTATTTCGGCGTATTGTCCGGTAGGTTTTGGGGGAAATCACGAGCGCCTGGGGGCAACGTCGCGCCCAGGGGGAGGAGCCCATCGATGTCGATGTTGCGTCGTGCCCGACGTGTCCTGATCACCGCCGCCCTGATCGTCGGCCTGCAGCCGGTCGCTCTGGCGCACGCCGGGCCGCCACCCGCACACTCCGTGGTCCCGGCGCCGTCGTCCGGCCTGGCCTCGGCGTCCAGCCTGGTCCCGTCGTCCGCCCTGGCGCCGTCGTCCGGCCTGGTCCCGTCGTCCGCTCCCGTCCCGGCGTCCGCCCCGGACGGCGGAGCGGACGCCGCCGACGACGTGGCCCGCGCCCGGGTCGCCACCGACGTCCTGATGGGTTCCTACGACCAGCAGAAGGCCTGGTTCCCGTCGAGCTGGTGGAACTCCGCCGTCGCGCTGCAGACGGTGGGTGACTACATGCTGCGCACGGGTGACCGGCGCTATGTCGACGAGCTGGACCACAGCTTCGAGACCAACAAGGGGCCGTTCCCCGCCGGCGAGCGGTCCACCGACGAGATCTACGGCAACTTCACCAGCCGGGCCATCGATGACGCCGGGTGGTGGGCGCTGAACTGGGTCACCGCCTACGACCTGACCGGCGACCGGAAGTACCTCGACATGGCCGTCACCATCGGCGAGTTCATGAACGGGTTCTGGGACCCGAGCACGTGCGGCGGCGGCATCTGGTGGAACGAGGAGCGGACGTACAAGAACGCCGTCACCAACGGCCAGTGGATCCGCCTGACCGCCGAGCTGCACAACCGCGTTCCCGGGGACACCGTCTGGCTGGACCGTGCCCAGGAGGCCTGGGACTGGTACCAGGCCAGCGGCATGATCAACGCCGACGGCCTGGTCAACGACGGCCTGCGGGACGACTGCACCAGCAACAACGACACGGTGTGGACCTACAACCAGGGCCTCGGCATCGGCGCGGCGCTCGAGCTCTACCGGGCCACGGGGGACCCGGAGCTGCTGGACTCGGCCCGGTACCTGGCCGACTCGGCGCTCGGCTCCGACGTGCTCGTCCGGGACGGCGTGCTGACCGAGTGGTGCGAGGCGCCCGGCCGGTCGTGCGACGACAACCAGAAGCAGTTCAAGGGCATCTTCCTGCGGTACCTGATGGACCTCGCCGACACCACGGGCGAGGCGCGCTACCAGGAGTTCGTCGCGCACCAGGCCGAGACGATCTGGGCGCACGACCGTGACGTCGCCGACCGGCTGGGCCTGCGCTGGGCCGGCAGTCCGAGCGCCGAGCAGCCCAACGTCTTCGACTGGCGCACCCAGGCCAGCGCGCTCAGCGCCCTGATCGCCGACGTCCCGCGGACCCTGCCGCGGCGCACCCTCTCCGCCGCGGCGTCACCAGCGGTGGTGGCGGTCATCCCGAGCCCGGGCAGGGCCGCGCGGACGAGCCTCGACGTCCGGGTGGCCGCGACGTCCGCCCGGCCCGAGCCGATGCTGGTGTCCGTGCGGACGGCCGGGCCGCGCGGCTGGCGGGTCATCACGGACGAGGTGATCCGGCTGCGGCCCGACGGCCACGCGCAGCCCGCGCAGGCCACCGTGCCGGTGGACGTGCGGATCCCGTCCAACACCCCCGACGGGACCTACCGCGTGACGGTGACCGTCAGCGCCCGGTCCGGGCTCGTCTACACGGCGCACGCCGACATCCTGGTGGCGGGCACCGTCGAGTTCGACGCCGGGTCGACCGAGGAGATCCCGTGGCTCTGGGACGCGGGCGGCTCCGGCTTCAGCGGGGGAGGCAGCCGGTACGCCGACGGCGTGAGCTACTTCGTCTACCGCTTCCCGTTCCCGGCTGGGACGACGTCGGCGCAGGTGACGCTGACGATCGACAACCAGTACGTGGTGCAGGTGGGGCCGGACGGCGAGAGCTGGACGACGGTGCTGACCGAGGACGAGCAGATCCGGGACGGCTCCAACCGGGCGGACCACACGATCGACCTGACGCCCCACCTCGGCCCGGACAAGGCGGCGTACGTGCGGGTGTCGGACGCGTTCCCCGAGGACGGCTGGGGCGGCGGGGTCTACCACGTGGTGGCGGGCTACACGGCGTCGTGAGCTAGCGGCGCGCGCGCCGTTCTGCCGATCTCGCGGAGGTCCGCTTCGAGAACGCCCTTGTGCATGGTTCGTGGCTCCGGACCATGCACAGGTGCGTTCTCGAAGCGGACCTTCGCTGAACGTGATCGATCAGCCCGACCCGGTGTTCTTCGGCGCGGCGGGGGCACGGCAGGATGGGGCCATGAGCGAATCCGATGTCACCGCGGTCATCGCCGAGGTCGAGGCCCAGGAGGCCGAGCTGGAACTGGCGTCCTTCACGCACGACGACGCCTGGCGGCTCGGCAGCCGGCTCGTCGAGCTGGCCGTCGAGCGGGGGCTGCCCGTCACCGTGGACCTCCGCAAGGGGACCCAGCAGGTGTTCCACGCCGCCCGCCCCGGCACCACGCCCGACAACGACTCGTGGGTCGAGCGCAAGGTGCGGGTCGTGTACCGGTTCGGGGCGTCGTCGTACCTCGTGGGGCTGCGCGCCCGGGCGAAGGGTTCGGACTTCAACGCCGACCACGGCCTGCCGTTCCAGGAGTACTCCGCCCACGGCGGCGCGTTCCCGGTGCGGGTCGCGGGCGTGGGGATCGTCGGCGTCGTGACGGTGTCTGGCCTGGCGCAGCAGGACGACCACGCGCTGGTGGTCGAGGCGCTCCGCGAGGTGGTGAAGGCTCAGCGCCCGGTCTGAGGACCAGCCCTCGGCCTGCGGACGGCGGCCCAGCGGTGACCCCGGACTGGCCGGCGTTCAGCAGGGCGACCACGACCCCCTCGGATTCCGGTCGCCAAGAGCTGCTGAACCGGCGTCAGCGGATCAGGAGGTGGACCACTGCTGGTTGGGCCCCGCGTGGCAGTCGTACACGATGACCGGCGTCCCGTTGTCCACGAGCGCGTTCGCGACGTCGAGGCACAGCCCTGTCGCGACGTTGCGCACGGTGCCGTCGGCCTGCGGGCTCCACTGCTGGTTGGCGGCGCCGTGGCACGTCCAGACGGTGACGGCGGTACCGGCCTGCCCGCCGCTCGGGTCGTCCAGGCACATGGTCCCCAGCACGCGCAGCTCGCCCGACGGCGACGCGGTCCACTGCTGGGCGGCGGTCCCGTTGCAGTCGTAGATGTGCAGCGCGGTGCCGTCGACGGCGGCGCCGCCGGGCACGTCGAGACACCGGCCCGACCCGGCGCTCCGCAGCGGTACGACCGTCGGCGGCGGTGGGGCGGACGCGGTCGGGGTGGGCGACGGTTCCGGGCCGGCCGGGTCGCTCACGGGGCTCGCCTCGGACGGGCTCGCCGTCGGACTCGGTTCGGTCGTGCCGGGGGTCGAGGTGGCCGGGCCGGACGCGTCGGCCGACACGTCGCGGTTCAGCACCCACACCGTGCCCGCGATGGCCCCGAGTGCCAGCACGCCGGCCAGCACCCCCACGAGCAGGCCGATCGGCGCGCGCCGACGTGGCGTGACCTGGTCGTACACCCTTGTCTTCCCTTCGTGGCCCGCGGCATTCACCCGTTCGCGCCGCACCCTACTCGGTCTGCGGCGCGCTCCGGGTGCAGGATCGGGGGGTGACCGGGAACGCAGATGCGACGGGACAGGGCGCCGGGGCTCGCGGCGCTGACGAGACTCGCAGCGGGGACGAGGCCCGCGGCGGAGGCGAGGCACGCCCTGCGGGCGCGGCAGGTAGTGGGCCGGTACACGGGGACGAGGCACACGGGGGCGAGGCACACGGGGACGAGGCACACAGGGACGCGACCCGCCGTGAGGCCGAGACACGTAGTCCGGACGGTCGCGCTCCGACGTGCTCGTTCGTGGTGACCGGCGGCGCCCAGGGCGTCGGGCGCGCCATCGTGGAGCGGCTGGCCGCCGAGGGCCACGTCGTGATCCTCGACGTCGCGGCGTCGCTCGACTGGGACCACCCCGACGTGACGCTTGTCAGCGGCGACGCGGCCGATCCCGACGTCGCCCGGCGCGCCGCCGACGCCGCGGAGGCCGCGGCCCCGCTGTCCGGCTGGGTCAACAACGCCGCGATCTTCCGGGACGCGCCGGTCACCGCGCCGCCGTCGGACGTGCTCGGGATCATCACCGCGAACCTGGCGCTCGCCGTCACGGGCTGCCACACCGCCGTCGGCCATTTCCTGCGGTACGGGCGGCCCGGGGCGGTGGTCAACGTCTCGTCCCACCAGGCGCAGCGGCCGGTGCGCGGCGCGCTGCCGTACGCCACGGCCAAGGGTGCCGTCGAGGCGCTGACCAGGGCGGTCGCCGTCGACCACGGGCCCGACGGGATCCGCGCGAACGCCGTGGCCCTCGGCTCCATCGCGACCGCGCGCTACGAGGAGTACCGGCGGGAGCATCCCGGCGTCGACCGCCAGATGGCCGCGCTGCACCCGCTCGGCCGCGTCGGGACCGGCCAGGAGGTGGCCGACGTCGTGGCCTTCCTGCTCTCCGACGCGGCGGCGTTCGTCAGCGGCGCCGTCCTGCCGGTCGACGGCGGACGCGCGGCGCAGGGGGCCGATCCGGAGGCCACCTGAGGGTCCGTCCGTAGGGGCCCGCAGATGGCAGATCGTCGCGCTGAGGGCGCCGACGGCCCCGGGCCGGGGCGAGGCGGCCCGGGGTACGAACAGGGCCTGACGGCGGACCGGGCCTGATCGCGGGGCCGGGCCGGACGACGGTTCGGGCCGCTAGGCTCGGGCCGTGCGGGACGAGCCGTGGAACGGTGCCAGGTACGAGGTCGGATACCCGGGAGGGCAGCGTGAGGCCGCGCGGCGCGCGTCGCAGAGCGGGGGCGGCGGCCCCTGGTGGTTCGGGGCGGCCTTCTTCGGCCTCATGGCGGCGGTCGTCGCTGCCAACGGCGGCGGGCTGTTCGTGGTGTTCCCGCTGGCGCTGATGGCGTTGACCGGCCTGTTCGCCATCGGCTCGACGGCGGACGCGGTGGTGGTGCGCCTGCGCTGGCTGCGCGCCTCCCGGGGCCGGGTCGCGCTGACGCTGCACGGCCGGGCGGTGGCGCGCCGGCGCACGGTCTCCGGGTTCACGCTGCGCACCGTCGTCGTCGAGCACGACGGCGAGGAGCGGTACGCGCACCTCCTGTTTCCCGACGGCACGGAGGACGAGGTGATCGAGCCGGGCCCGGTGGTCCTGGAACTGTTTGCCGGACAGACGGTGGCAGGACCGGGCCGCCTGCGCCAGGGGCGGTACACGGTGCTGTGGACCTTCGCGGTCCGACTCGGGCGTCCGGTGGGCGCGGGACGCGACGGGGTGGAGTACGGCGAGGCGGACGACGACCGTTCGGACGACGAGCGGGTGTGGACGGGGGATGACGGCTGGGACGGCGGTACCCGCTGGGGCTCGGGAGGCGGCTGGTCGGACAACGATCACGACGGCGACGGGGCGACCAGGACGGCGACGACTGACGACGGCTGGGCGCGGGAGTCCATCTGCTCGCAGCAGAACCGCCGCCGTCCGCCGCACCAGCGGTTCTACCCTCAGGTATGGCCGACACCGCTTCGCCCGCGCGCCCGGAGCGCGACCGGGCACCCGATGAGACCGACACCCCGCCGCCGAGGAACCGGGAACCGCTGTTGCGGCACCTGCTCGGGGAACGCCTGCGGCAGCTTCGTCACGCGCGGGGTGAGACCCTCGACCAGACGGCCCGCCGGGCCGGGATCTCGCCCCAGTACCTCTCGGAGATCGAGCGCGGCGCCAAGGAGCCGTCGAGCGAGATGATCGCGGCCCTCACGGGTGCGCTGGACATCACGCTCGCCGAGCTGGTCCTCGCCGTCGCCGACCGCCTGGTCGCCGTCCGCGACAACCTGTGGCAGCCGACCTGCCGGGCGGCCTTCGCGCTCGCGGCCTGACTCCCGCCCGTGTCACCGCTGGTCGATCACGTGGTCCACCAGGCCGTAGTCCCGCGCCGCAGCCGCGGTGAAGATACGGTCGCGGTCGGTGTCCGTCCGCAGCGTCTCGACGCTCTGGCCGGTGTGCCGGGACAGCGCGGCCTCCATGTCGGCGCGGATCCGGACCACCTCGTCGGCCTGCAGGATCAGGTCGGGGATCGCGCCGCGCCCCTGCGCGGCGGGCTGGTGCAGCACGACCCGAGCGTGCGGGAGCGCCGCCCGCCGTCCCTCGGCGCCCGCGGCCAGGAGCACCGCGCCGACGGCGACGGCCTGCCCGACGCACGTCGTGGACACCTTGGGCCGGATGTACCGGATGGTGTCGTAGATGGCCATGCCGGCGCTCGGGTCGCCGCCCTCGCAGTTGATGTAGAGCTGGACGTCGCCGTCCGGGTTGCTCGACTCCAGGTGGATGAGCTGGGCGATCAGGGCGTTGGCGACGCCGGCGTCGACCGCCGTGCCGAGGTAGATGATCCGCTCGGTGAGCAGATGGGAGTAGACGTCCATGATCCGCTCGCCGCGTGGGTGCGACGCGATGACGTTCGGGATGGTGTAGCTGCTCATCGGGCGTCCCCCTCGACCGTTGCGATGAAGCCGGTTGGTACACGATCAGGTGGCCGGATGTCGTCGAAGCCCTGAACGATCGTGTCGATGAACCCGAACTCGCGGGCCTCCTCGGCCGTGTACCAGTGGTCGTGCAGCGAGTCCTCGAAGACCCGCTCGACCGGCTGCCCCGTGTCCTCGGAGATGAGCCGCAGCACGGTGTCGCGGGTGTGCCGCAGGTCGTCCGCCTGCAGCTCGATGTCGACCGCCGTCCCCGCGATCCCCGCGGAACCCTGGTGCATCAGGACCCGCGCGTTCGGCAGCGCCCTGCGCTTGCCCGGCGTCCCCGCCGACAGGAGGAACTGTCCCGCGCTGTAGGCGATGCCCAGCACCAGCGTCGAGACGTCGTTCGGGACGGTGCGCATGAGGTCGCGGATGGCCAGCATCGCGGGCACCGACCCGCCGGGGGAGTGGATCCACAGGTCGACGTCGGCGGACGGGTCCTCGGTGGCAAGGGCGATGAGCTGGGTCATCAGGAGCGTCCCGTTGTCGTCGTCGAGCGGCCCGTCGAGCACCAGGACCCGGCGCTCGTACAGGTCGCGTCGTGAGCGTTCGCCGAACAGCGGCGGCTTGGGTGTGTCGTCAGTCATGGCACCACCGTGCCTGCCGGAGGGGGCCGTGCGGGGCGGAATCTGCCCACAGCAGGGCTGCTCAGAGCAGCGAAGGAGAGCCGCCCTGTGGAAAGCCTGCCCCGTGTCACCGGCTCCTGGCACACTGGCCGACATGACGCTCCCGGATGCCGCCACACCCGCGCTCGACGTCGCACCGACTCCGCTCGACGTGCTGCGTGAGGTCTTCGGTTACGACGCCTTCCGCGGCGACCAGCAGGAGATCATCGAGACGGTGGCGGGTGGCGGCGACGCCCTCGTGCTCATGCCGACCGGCGGCGGCAAGTCGCTGTGCTACCAGATCCCCGCGCTCGTGCGGCGCGGCACCGGCGTCGTGATCTCGCCGCTGATCGCACTGATGCAGGACCAGGTGGACGCCCTGGACGCGCTCGGCGTCCGGGCCGGTTTCCTGAACTCCACGCAGAACCCGGACGAGCGGCGCGAGGTGGAGCGGGCCTACCGGTCGGGCGAGCTCGACCTGCTGTACCTGGCCCCGGAACGGCTCGGCGTCGAGTCCACCGCCCGGCTGCTCTCCGATGGCACCATCGCGCTGTTCGCGATCGACGAGGCGCACTGCGTGTCCCAGTGGGGCCACGACTTCCGCCCCGACTACCTGCGGCTGGGCGAGCTGGCCGAGCGCTGGCCCGGCGTCCCGCGCATCGCGCTGACCGCGACGGCCACCCGGCAGACCCGCGAGGAGATCGCCACGCGCCTCGGGCTGACCGAGGCCAGGCACTTCGTCGCCAGCTTCGACCGCCCCAACATCACCTACCGGGTGGCCCCCAAGGACAACCCGGGCAGGCAGCTCCTGGACCTGCTGCGCACCGAGCACGCGGGCGACGCCGGCATCGTGTACTGCCTGTCCCGCGCGTCGGTGGAGAAGACCGCCCAGCAGCTCACGGACCAGGGCATCCGCGCCCTGCCGTACCACGCGGGCCTGCCCGCCCCCGTGCGCGCGGCCAACCAGGCGGCGTTCCTGCGCGAGGACGGCGTGATCATGGTCGCGACCATCGCGTTCGGCATGGGGATCGACAAGCCCGACGTCCGGTTCGTCGCCCACCTCGACCTGCCCAAGTCGGTCGAGGGCTACTACCAGGAGACCGGCCGCGCCGGACGCGACGGCCTGCCGTCCACGGCGTGGCTCGCCTACGGCCTGGCCGACGTGGTGCAGCAGCGCAAGATGATCGCCGAGTCCGACGGCGACCTCGCCCACCGCCGCAGGCTCTCGTCCCACCTCGACGCGATGCTGGCCCTGTGCGAGACCGTCGAGTGCCGCCGCGCCCAGCTCCTGCGCTACTTCGGCCAGGACCATCCCGGCGGCTGCGGCGCGTGCGACACGTGCCAGAACCCGCCAGAGGCCTGGGACGGCACCATCGCCGCCCAGAAGCTCCTGTCCGCCGTCTACCGGCTGGACCGCGAGCGCAACCAGCGCTTCGGCGTGGGGCACGTGGTCGACATCCTCCGGGGCAGGTCAACGCCCAAGATCACGCAGTGGGAGCACGACAGCCTCACCGTGTTCGGTGTCGGCACCGACCTGTCCGACGGCGAGTGGCGGTCCGTGGCGCGTCAGCTCCTGGCCCTCGGGCTGCTGGAGGTGGACCCGAACCACGGCACGCTGCTCCTCACCGACGCCAGCGCGGAGGTCCTGGGCCGACGGCGCGAGGTGCGGCTGCGGCGCGATCCGGCACCCCAGGGCGGCACGCGCAGGCCCGCGCGGTCGGGCGGCGCGCGCCCGGAGGCGGCGGAGCTCTCGGACGCCGACCGGGAGGTCTTCGAGCGGCTGCGCGCCTGGCGGGCGGCGGCCGCCAAGGAGCAGGGCGTGCCCGCCTACGTGGTGTTCCACGACGCGACGCTGCGCGCGGTGGCCGCGCAGCGCCCGGCGGATCTCGACGCGCTGAGCGGGATCAGCGGCGTCGGTCAGGCCAAGCTGGAGCGCTACGGCGCGGGGATCCTGGCGGCTCTGCATGCTGAGGACTGAACTGCTGAGGACGAACGGCCGAGGACTGAACCGCTCGGGGGACTGAACCGTCGAGGAGTGAATCGTCGAGGACTGAACCGGGGGAACGGCGTCAGGGCTGCCGCGGGACCGTTCGGCGCAGCACCGGCTCGGCGGCCGCGACGACGTCGGGTCCCGTGATGGCGCCGGAGAGCCACAGGCTCGCGAAGCCGTGCGCCACCGACCAGGCGGCCCGGGCGCCGTCGGCGTCGGGCGTCAGGCTCGCGAGGGTGTCGGCGGCCGCCTGCTCGGCCGTGCGCAGGTCGGCGTCATCCGCGTGCAGCAGGCTGCGGTCGAACATCACGGCGAAGTGGCCGGGGTGGTCCACGGCGAACCGCACGTAGGCGAGGCCGGCGGCCAGCAGGTCGTCGCCCGCCCGCTCCAGGGTCGCCGCGAGCAGCACGAAGCCCTCGGTCGCCACAGCCGTGAGCACGCCCGCCTTGTCGCCGAAGTGGTGGGCCGGCGCGGCGTGCGAGACCCCGGCCAGACGCGCCAGCTCCCGCAGGCTGAGGGCGGCAGGCCCACGTTCGGCGACCGCCCTCGCGGCGGCCTCGGTCATCGCGCGGCGCAGGTCTCCGTGGTGGTAGGTCATCGGGCTCCAATCTTTCCATTGACAAGATAGCACCGGAAGTGATGAAGTCTCCCTCGAACTTGTCGCCGTCAAGATTGGATCGTCATGCCCGTCCCGCTCCCCGTGCTGCTGCTCGGGATCACCGCCGTGGCCCGACTGCTCGGGCTGCTCGCGGTCCCCGCCCTGGACTCCTGGCACGACGCCGCCCGGGTCGGCCTCGCCGCGGTCTACCTCCTGGCGGCCTCCGGCCGGCTCATCCCCGACGTGCGCCGGGACCTGGAGCGCATGGTCCCGCCCGGGCTGCCGCGCCCCGACCTGCTCGTCGCGGGCACCGGGATCCTGGAGCTGGCCGGCGCGATCGGCCTGCTCGTACCCGCGACGGCGCCCGCGGCGGCGATCTGCCTGGGGCTCCTCACGCTCGCACTGACCCCGGCGAACATCTCGGCGGCGCGGCGCGGCGTCCTGTTCGGCGGCAAGCCCGCCACCCCGATCGGACGGCGCCTCGTGGAGCAGGCGCTCTACGTGGGGACGTGCGCCGCCGTGGTCTGGCTGCCGTACTGAGCGGTGCGGGACGGTTCAGCCCCTATGGCTGGGGTTCGGCCGGAGGCGTCGGGTCGAGCCCGGCAGCGCGGGACAGCGCGGCGAACCCGTCCGGGGTGCCCGGCCAGTGCCGGCGCAGCGGTTCGAGGCCGACGCGACGGACGACGCTGCGCAGCACGGCGACCACGATGATGGCGTCGTCGGCGTAGCCGAGCACGGGCACGAAGTCGGGGACCAGGTCGAACGGGACGGCGAGATAGGCCATCAGCAGCCCGAGCCGGATCCGCACGCCGCGGGGCAGGTCCGGGTCGGTGGCGAGGTTCTTCAGCAGCCGGATCAGGTCCGGCAGGATCCGCAGGGCCTCGCGGAGCACGTTGCCCTGGGGGCGTACGACCAGCAGCGCGACCACCAGCAGCAGCCAGGTGACCAGCACGGCGATGCCGAGCCCGATCAGGGTGTCCCGCCACCACATCAGAGGACCTCCTTCCCGCGCAGGTAGCTGGTCACCATGGTGACCAGCTCGTCCTCGATCGCGCCGACGGGAACCGTCCGCGGGGCCGCCATGAACCTGTGCACGTTGAGCTCCACGGTGGTCAGGATCAGCTCGGCGGCGAGGTCGGGGTCGCCCACATGGGCGTCGGGATGCCGGACGATGACGTCGCGCACCTGGGCGGTCCGCAGCCTGGCGTACCGGTCGATCGTGTCGAAGAGCTCCTGGGAGGCCGGCGCCTTCTCCAGCATCACCCGCAGGAGCTGCGGGTCGTCGTGGTGGTGCTCGATCACGTCGCGCACCAGCGCCCGGACGGTCGCCTCCAGCGTGCCCGCCGAGAGGTCGAGCCGGTCGGCGTCGGCCCACGCCCCGCGGTCGACGTGCCGGACCAGGAGCTCGGCGAGGATCGCGTCCTTGTTCGGGAAGTACTGGTACAGCGACCCGATCGACACCCGGGCCCGCTCGGCGATGCGGTTGGTGGTGCCGGCGGCGTAGCCGTGCTCGGCGAAAACGTGAGCAGCCGCCGCGAGGATGCGCTCGCGGGTGAGCTCTGCGCGCACCTGGCGCGGCCTGCGACGTGGTGCGAAGCGACGGTCGGCCGACGACATCCGGATCCTCCCCGAGGGCGACAAAAGCGAGTAGAAAAACCTGAGCCAGCTACTCACAATAGTACTGTGACCTGGGAAAACAGCACCGTGGACCAGCTCGTGAGCTCGGCGGAGTACGGGCGGCCGCCGACCGCGCTCCACCGCATGACCACTGTCGACGAGATCGAGGCGCTCGTGGGGCGGGCGCCGTCGGCGGTCAGGCTGAAGCAGCTCAGCGTCCTCGACGAGGGCTCACGGACCGTCCTGGCGCACTGCCCGCTCGCCGGATTCGGCTACCGCGACGCCAGCGGTGCCAGCCGCACGACCTTCATCGGCGGCACACCCGGATTCGTCCGCGTCCACTCGCCCACCCGCTTCTCGTTCACCCTGCCCGACGGCGCCGCGCACGGCGCGGTGTCGTTCGTCTTCCTGCTGCCGGGGGTGGGTGAGACGCTGCGCGTGAACGGCACGGTCGCCCGGCGCAAGGGCGCCGAGACGTTCGTCGACGTCCGGGAGGCGTACGTACACTGCGCGCAGGCCGTGATCCGCTCGCGGCTGTGGCAGCCACCGACGGCGGTGGGGCGGCTGGCGACAGCGGTAGGGCAGGCGTCTACGGCGGTAGGGCAGGCGTCTACGGCGGTAGGGCAGGCGCCGACGCCGTCGGGACAGCCGTCGGCTCCTGCGGGGCAGCCGTCCGCACCGGCGAGATCGGCCGGGACGGCCGGGCCGGGGGAGCCCGTGCCGGACGACCCGCTGCACCGCCCGGGCGTGGCCGGCTTCCTCGCGGCGGCCCCGTTCCTCGTCCTGTCCACCTGGGACGAGTCGGACGGCAGTGACACCAGCCCGCGCGGGGACCAGCAGGCCGTCGCGCGGATCCTCGACGGCCGGACGCTCGTCATCCCCGACCGCAGGGGCAACAAGCGCGCGGACAGCTTCCACAACCTGCTCCAGGACGACCGGCTCTCGCTCGCGGCCCTCGTGCCGGGCCGGACCGGGGTGCTGCACGTCAGCGGCAGGGGATCGATCACCGACGACCCCGGGCTGCTGGAGACGCTGGCGCTGCGCGGTACGGCTCCGCACGCGGCGCTGCTCATCGACGTCGAGCATGCCGAGGTGGCCGCCAGCGACGCCCTGGCCCGCTCGCGCGTGTGGAACCCGGCCACGCACCTCGACCGGGACACCGCACCGGACCTGGCGGCCATAGCCTCGGACCACCTCGCCGCCGGCATGGCGGACACCGGGCAGGGTCCGCTGGCCACCGTGCTCAGGGCCGTCATGCGGATCCCCGGGGCGGGCCGGCTCATGCGGCTGGCGATGGACCGCGCCTACCGGTCCGGCCTGCTGAAGGAGGGCTACGCGAACGTCGAGGTCGGGTCGCCGCGCGCCGGGCGGACGGAGGTGGCAGCCGCCGGGCGGGCGGAGCACCCGCTGCGGGAGGTGCGGATCGCCGAGGTCCGCCCGGAGACGCCCAGCGCTGTGACGCTGGTGCTGGAGGACGCCGCGCGCACGGGCACCTTCGACTTCCGGCCCGGGCAGTTCTTCACGCTGGTCGCCGACGTCGAGGGCCGGCCGGTGCGGCGCGCCTACTCCGCGTCGTCGGCGCCGGGTGCGTCGCGGCTGGAGGTCACGGTCAAGCGGGTGGCGGACGGGCGGTTCTCGACCCACGTCCACGAGCGGCTGCGCGCCGGGGACGTGCTGTCGCTGCGCGGCCCGTCCGGGACGTTCCACATCGACCCAGCGGCGGCGCACGACGTCGTCCTGGTGGCGGCGGGCAGCGGAGTCACCCCGATGATGAGCGTGATCCGCACGCTGCTGGCGCGGCCGTCGTCGGGGCGGATCTGGTTGCTGTGCAGCAACCGCACCCGGGAGGAGGTCATCTTCGCCGACGAGCTGCGCCGGCTGGAGCGGGAGAGCCCTGGGCGGCTGTCGGTCACGCACGTGCTGACCCGGGAGCGCGGGCGCCTCGACGCCGCGGGCGTGCGCGGCTGGCTCGCCGAGGCGCGGCCCGCGGCGAACGCCCGGTACTACCTGTGCGGGCCCGAGGCGCTCATGGACACCGTCCACGGCGTGCTGACCGAGCTGGGCGTGCCGGACGACCGCGTGCACCAGGAGCGCTACACGAGCGGCGCGGACACGGCGGCTGCCTCGACGGCGCCGCAGGAGCTGGTGGTCGAGGACGGGGAGCACGAGGTCGGCACCGTCGTCGTCGAGCCCGGTCAGACCCTGCTCGACGCCGGCCTCGCCGCGGGACTGCCCATGCCCTACTCGTGCACCGTCGGTAGCTGCGGGGACTGCATGGTGCGGCTCCGAGACGGGCAGGTCGCTATGAACGAGCCGAACTGCCTGACCCCGCAGCAGAAGGCCGACGGCTACGTCCTGACCTGCGTGGGCTGCCCGCTGTCCAAGGTGACGCTGGACATCGCGGAACCGTGACCTGGCCGGGCGACCTCAGCCGCACCCCCGTGAGACAAGGGCACCGGTGCCGGGGCCCGGCAGCTACGTGTCGGCCCCGACACCGACCGGCGACAGCGGCTCCTTGCCCGTCAGCACCCGCACGACCTCCTCCGCGGCGAACCGCCGCACCGTGGCGATCGACTCCTCCGAGTAGTAGGCCGCGTGGGGCGTGACGACGATGTTGTCCAGGGTGAGCAGCGGGTTGTCCGGCCGCCAGCCGCGGACCTTCGCCGGCTCCTCCTCGAGGTCGTCGACGCCGGCGCCCGCGATCCAGCCCTCGGTGAGCGCCCGGTGCAGGGCGCGGTCGTCGACGATCGGGCCGCGCGCGGTGTTGACCAGGATCGCGGTGGGCTTCATCCGCCGGAGCCGGGCCGCGTCGAACAGGTGGTGCGTCGTGGGGGTCAGCGGAGCCTGGATCACCAGGGCGTCCGAGGTGCTGACCAGCTCGTCGAGGGTCACCGGCCGCACGCCCGCCGCGGTGAGGCGCTCGGGCGGCAGGTACGGGTCGTGGGCGGTGACCACCATGCCGAACGCGGCCGCCCGGACGGCGATCTCCTGGGCGATGGCGCCGAACGACAGCAGGCCCAGCACGCTGCCGCGCAGGCGGTGGATCGGCGCTCCCGACCGCCAGTGCCACGTGCCGGCGCGGGTGGCGCGGTCGTAGCCGGTGATGCGGCGGGCCACCGCCAGCAGCAGGGCCATCGCGTGGTCGGCGACCTCGTCCTCGCACCAGTCGTTGGGCACGTTCGTGACCACGATGCCGTGCGCGCGGGCGGCCTCGACGTCCACGACGTCGACGCCGGTGCCGTACCGTGCGATCACGCGGCACCGGGTCAGCTCCGTGATGACACGCGCGCTCAGCGTCGCGTACTGGGTGACGACGCCGGCCGCGTCGCGCGCCGCCTCGATGACCTCGTCCTCGCTCTTGCACTGCGCGGCGACCAGCTCGAACCCGGCGTCCTCGATGATCGCCCGCTCGATGTCGACGTCGCCGAAGTCGTAGTCGGCGATCACCACCGGCTCACGTGTGGTCGTCATCGCCGGTCCTTTCCGCGGCGCGTGCGCCGGAGGCCAACGCGGTGTGCCCGTCGCCGAGCAGCGACGCGCCGTGCGACGCCGAGCTCGAGATCCGCTCGTACAGCGAGAGGATGCCCCGGGTGTGCCGGGGCGGGCGGGGCGTCCACCGCTCCCGCCGCCGGGCGAGGATCTGCGACATCTGGGCCTCCGTCCGCGGTTCGCCGCCGACGCCGACCACCGCGAGGCGCCGCTCGGGCACGTTGATCTCGATCAGGTCGTCCTCCTCGATCAGCGCGATCGGGCCGCCGTCGAGCGCCTCGGGCGCGACATGCCCCACGCAGGGGCCGCTCATCGCGCCCGAGTAGCGGCCGTCCGTGACGATCGCCGTGGTGTGCCCGAGCACCAGGTCGGCCGACAGGATCGCGGCGGCGAAGTACATCTCCGGCATGCCGTTGCCGTGCGGCCCTTCGTACCGGATGACCATCACGTCGCCCGGCACGATCCTGCGCTCGACCAGGGCCTCGACGGCCTGCGGCTCGTCCTCGAAGACGCGGGCCGGCCCGGTGTGCGTGCGCATCGGTTCCGGCACGGAGAAGGTCTTCATCATCGCGCCCTCCGGCGCCACGTTGCCCCGCAGGATCGCCACGCCGCCGTCGGTGGCGAACGGTTCGGCGCGCGGCCGGATGATCTCCTCCGGACGGACCTTCACGTTCTTCAGGTACCCCTGCCGCTCGCGCAGGAAGTACGGGTCCCGCTCGATCTCGTCGAGGTTCTCGCCCAGCGTCCGGCCGGTCACCGTGAAGCAGTCCAGGTGCAGCAGGTCACGGAGCTGGAGCATCAGCGCAGGCACGCCGCCGGCGTACCAGAAGTACTCGGCGGGGAAGCGGCCGGTCGTCATCACGTCGGCGAGCACGGGGACGTCCCGGTGGATGCGGTCGAAGTCGTCGATCGTGACCTCCACGCCGGCCTCCCGGGCGATCTCGGGCAGGTGCAGCAGGGCGTTCGTCGAGCCGCCGACGGCGGCGTGGAGCACCATCGCGTTCTCGAACGCCTCCCGGGTCAGGATGCGTCGCGGCGTGATGTCCTCGGCGATCAGGCGCAGCACCTGCTTGCCGGCGGCGCGGGCGTAGCGCAGCAGCTTGGTCAGCGGCTCGGGGACCAGGGCAGAGCCCGGGAGGGCGAGGCCGAGCGCCTCGGCCAGCACCTGTCCGGTGGAGGCACTGCCCATGAACTGGCACGCACCGCACGTCGGGCACGCACCGCGCTGGGCCAGCTCGAGCTCGGCGGCCGCCAGCTCGCCCCGCGTGACGGCCGCCCCCATCTCCCACATCTGGTTCGACGCCACGGAGTCGGGGGCGTTGAGCTGGGTGCCCCCGGGCACGTGGACGGCGGGCAGGTCGCAGCGCGCGATCGCCATCAGGTGCGCCGGGACGGACTTGTCGTTGCCGGAGATCAGCACCATCCCGTCGTGCGGGTGGGCCAGCGCATGGATCTCGATCATGGCGGTCATGACGTCCCGGGAGATCAGCGAGTAGCTCATGCCCTCGGTCGCCTGGACGACGCCGTCGCAGATGTCCGACACCACGAACTCCGCGGGCTTGCCGCCCGCCTCGAAGACGCCGTTCGAGACCTCCTCGACCAGGCCGCGGAAGTGGAACGTGCCGGGGTGCCCCATCCCGTAGGCGCTCTCCACGAGCACCTGCGGCTTGCCGAGGTCCTCCTCGGTCCAGTTCATGCCGAGCCGCAGCGCGTCACCCTGGAAGTTGATCTCCCGCAGGTGCTGGCTGCGCAGCGTGCGCGGGTCGATCGGCCCGGAGCTCCGCTCACCCATCGCGGTCCCCTCCGGTGGTCGGGCCCGCCTCCGGACGGGGTGCAGGCCCGTCGGACCCGGCGGGATACTCCTCCAGCGGCACGCGGTCCTCGGCCCACGCTGCGAGCACGGGGTCGAGGACCCGCCAGGACTCCTCGGCCTCGTCGCCGCGGATCGACAGCGCGGTGTCGCGCCGCAGGACGTCGAGGAGCAGGCGGCCGTACGCCGGCAGCGCGGGCGGTTCGAGCTCGGCCGCCAGCCGCACCGGGGCCAGCGTGCTGCCGTGCCTGCCGATGCCGGTGAGCTCGACCTGCACCCCCTCAGGTTCGAGCTCGAACCGCAGGACGTTCGGCGCGGTGTCGCCGGCGAAGCCCGCCGGGAGGTGCGGTACGGGGCGGAATCGGACCGCGACCTCCTTGCGGTCGGCGCCGACCGCCTTGCTCGTCCGCAGCCGGAAGTTCGTGCCGGACCAGCGCCAGCTGTCCAGGCGCAGGGTGACCTCGGCGTACGTCTCGGTCCGGTGGCCGGGGTCGACCCCTGCCTCGTCGACGTACGCGGGCACCGGGCGGCCGCCGATGGTCCCCGCGGTGTACCGGGCCCGGCGCGTCCGGTGCCGGACGTCGGCGTCCGACAGCGGGCGCACCGACCGCAGGACGTCGAGCTTGCGGTCGCGCAGGCCCCGCGCGTCCAGGCTGACCGGCGGCTCCATGGCGACCAGGCACAGGAGCTGCAGCAGGTGGTTCTGGAGCATGTCCTTGAGGGCGCCGACGCCGTCGTAGTAGCCCGCCCGTCCCTCCAGCGCCAGCGACTCGTCCCAGACGATGTCGACGTCACGGATGTGCGCGCTGTTCCAGATCGGCTCGATCATGCGGTTGGCGAGCCGGGTGCCCAGCACGTTCTGCACGGTGGTCATGGCCAGGAAGTGGTCGACGCGGAAGACCGACTCCTCGCCGACCGCGCCAAGGAGCAGGGAGTTGAGCTCCTCGGCCTGCTTGAGGTCCTCCCCGAACGGCTTCTCCAGGACGATCATGCTGCCCGGCGGCAGGCCGGCGTCGCGCAGCGCCGTGACGGCGGCACCGAAGACCGACGGCGGCAGCGCGAGGTAGGCGGCGACCGGGCCGTCCCCTGCGGTCACGGCCGCGACGGCGGCGGGGTCGGTGACGTCGGCGCGCCGGTAGCGCGACGCCGAGACGACGAACCGGCGCGCCTCGGCCGGGTACCCGGCCGCGTGCCGGTCGAGCTGCTCGGCGGCCCAGCGCCGGAACCGCTCGTCGTCCCAGCCCTCCCGGCTGGCACCGACGAGCCGGAACCCGTCCGCGAGGTGCCCGCCGGCGCGCAGGGCGGCCAGCCCGGGGAGCAGGAAACGGGCCGTCAGGTCGCCCGTCGCGCCGAAGATCGCCAGCCGTTGGATCGTCATCCGGTCTCCCCGTCGGCGTGCTGCCCGGGCCCGGTCCGGGCCGCAGCGTGCGCCCGGGCCAACGTCACCCCGCTCGCGATCACCCCGATGTGGCTGAAGGCCTGGGGGAAGTTGCCGGTCAGGGCACCCGTGGCCGGGTCGACCTGCTCCGACAGGAGGCCCAGCGGGCTCGCGCGGGCGCACAGCGATGCGTACAGCTCCTCGGCCTCGGCCAGGCGCCCCTGGCCCGCCAGGTTGTCGACCAGCCAGAAGCTGCACAGCAGGAACGCGCCCTCGTCGCCCGGCAGCCCGTCGGCCGACTCGTCGTGCCGGTAGCGGTACAGCAGCCCGTCGCCGGCGGACAGTCGCTCCGAGATCGCCGCGGTGGTGGCGACCATGCGCGGGTGGTCGGCCGGTACGACGCCGCGGAGGGACAGCGCCAGCAGGCTCGCGTCCAGGCTCGTGCCGCCGTCGAGGTGCTCGGAGAGCAGCTTGGCGTCGTCGTTCCAGGCCCGCGTCAGGATGGTCTCGCGCAGCGCCCTGGCCTCCGACCGCCAGCGCGCGACGGGTCCGTCCTGCCCGAGCCGTTCGGCGAGCGCGGCCGCGCGGTCGAGCGCCACCTGGCACATGGCCGCCGAGTAGGTGAAGATGCGGCCCTCGCTCCGCACCTCCCAGATGCCCTGGTCGGGTTCCCGCCAGGCTCGGCCGGCCGTGTCGGCGAGCGACCTGAGCCGCTGCCACAGGGCGGGCTGGAGCCGGCCGCCGGCCTTGACCCACTGGTCGGCGCAGTCCAGCACCTCGCCGTAGACGTCGTGCTGCCGCTGGTCGGCCGCGCCGTTGCCCCAGCGGACCGGCGGCGAGCGCCGGTAGCCCTCCAGCTCGCCGTCCTCGAGCTCGTCCGGGACGCGGCGCCCGTCGATGGTGTACATGATCCGGGCGTCGCGGCTCTGGTCGAAGGCGTCCAGGACCCAGCCGAGGAAGGCGTCGGCCTCGGTGACGAAGCCGATCCGGCGCATCGCGAAGACGGTGTAGGACGCGTCCCGGATCCAGGTGTAGCGGTAGTCCCAGTTGCGCACGCCGCCGACCGGCGCGGGCAGGGACGACGTCGGCGCCGCCACCACCGAGCCGTTCTCCCAGTGGTCGCAGAGCTTGAGGGTGATGGCCGAGCGCCGGACCATCGCCTGCTCCGGGCCGTCGTAGCTGAACCGGCCCATCCACCGGCGCCACGCGTCCCTGGTCTGCTGGAGGGTGGACTCCACGTCCAGGGCGTGGTGGCGGTGGAAGCGACCCCAGGAGAGCACCAGGTCCAGCCGGTCACCCTGGGCGAGCTCGTAGACGTCGTCCAGGCCCGTCAGCGTCAGGTTGGCCCGCAGGTGCAGGCGGAGCTCGGGCCGGCGTGCGGGCCGCACCGCGAGCCCGTCCAGCGACGGGTGGGCCAGGGCTCCGCCGCGCGGCCGGAGCGCGACCCGGAGGCGGACCCGGCCGGACAGCACCACCGCGGAACGCACGAGCTCGGACCGGCCGGCGGGGGCGTCGTCGGCGAGGTCGGCTCCCGAGCGCAGCACCAGGGCGTCCGTCACGCGGACGGTGCCCTCGGGTCCGCGCAGGTCGGTGACCAGCACGCCGGTGTCGGTCTCGTACGTCTGGCGGGAGTCCAGCAGGCCTTCGGGGGCGACGACGAACTCGCCGCCCGCCCGGTGGTCGAGGAGACCGCACACGAGGGGCTCGGAGTCGAAGGCGGGGACGCACATCCAGTGCACGGCGCCGTCGCGACCGACCAGTGCCGTGGTGGAGCCGTCGCCGATCAGCCCGAGGTCTTCCAGGGCGGGGTAGCCGTCGACCAGGCGGACGGGACGGAAAGCGGGATCGTGAACAATCCCCATGCCGAAGACGCTACCTCGCGGATATCGAACGCGACGGCCGGGGGCGTGCGCATTACACCATCTGAAATCGTCGCCATTCCTGGCCCGCGGAGATGGCCCGCGGAGATCGCTGCCCGAGATTGCCCTCGGAGGCGACCTGACGAGGCGATCTAACGAGGCGATCTAACGAGGCGGCGGCACCACGGCCACCGGGCAGGCGGCGTGGTAGATCAGGGCCTGGCTGGTGGACCCGAGCAGCAGCCCGCGAAAGCCGCCGCGGCCCCGGGAGCCGACCACCGCGAGCTGGGCTCCGGCGGTGTGGTCGAGCAGCACGCGGGTGGGGGCGTCGCGCACCACCACGCGCTCGACGGGCACGTCCGGGTGCCGCTCCTGGTCCTCGGCGAGCCACGTGCCGACCAGTTCCTGCTCCTCCTGCTCGATCGCTGGCCACGGCGCCGTCAGCTCCCAGCCGGTCGGGACCGGCAGGTCGCTCCAGGCGTGCACGGCGATCAGCGGGACGCGTCGGGCCGAGGCGGCCGCGAACGCGAAGGTGACCGCCGCCCGGCTGGTCGGCGACCCGTCCACGCCGACGACGACCGGGGCGTCGGGCCGGGGCGCGCCCGGGGCGTCCGCCCCGCGCACGACCACCGTCGGGCAGTGTCCGTGGGTGGCGAGCGCCACGGCGATCGATCCGATCACCAGCCCGCTGAACCCGCCGAGCCCTCGTGAACCGACCACGACCAGGTCCGCGGACGCCGACTGCCCGATGAGCCGGCCCGCCGTCGAACCGGAGAGCTGCTGGGTGCTCGTCCGGACCCCGGGCGCCGCCTCCTCGGCCACCGCCGTCGCCGCCTCCAGCCACTGGTGGCCCTGCTGGACCATGGCGTCCTCGTAAGAGGCCAGCATCGCCGTCGCATGGGGCACGGCAGGGGGTACGGACGTCCACACGTTGACGAGCAGCAGCGGCACGTCGCGGCGGACGGCCTCCTGCGCGGCCCACTGCACGGCCCGTGTGGCGGACGCCGAGCCGTCCACACCGACGACGACCGGCCTTCCTGAGGTATCCGTCATCTGAACCCGCTCCTCACGGACGTTCCCAGACCACCAGGACCGTTCCTTCTTAACACGGCCGCCCGACGGCCACGATCCGGCGGACGAGACGCGGTACTCGCCATCCGCGCCTTGCCGGCGAGTACTCGGCTCTGTTCGACGGCGCCCTGTTCGACGGCGGGCAGCAGGACGGGGACAGGCCACGTAGCGGGCACCGTCCCGGCCGGCACGCTGACGTCGTACGGCGGTGCCGGGACGGCGACCCAGCTCACACGGTTTTCGATTCGGGGTGGGCCGCTCGCCCGTGCTATGTTTTTCCCCGCACCGAAACGGCGGAAACGCCGGTCGGGTCCACCTGTCCGGGTGGCGGAATGGCAGACGCGCTAGCTTGAGGTGCTAGTGCCCTTTATCGGGCGTGGGGGTTCAAGTCCCCCTCCGGACACTCGTTGAGACAGCGAACGCGAAGCCCCTGGGTCCACAACCAGGGGCTTCGTCGTATCCGCAGCTCGACGCCGCAACACTCGGCGCCCGAGTACGACCCCGACGCCCTGTTCGGTGAAGCGCATTGCGGCGCGGCGTGCCGCTGGAGGAACATCGGCGCGCCCCGTCCCGGGCGGGCGCATAGGCTCGTGCCCGCGCGTCGGTTGTCGCGAGAACCGGCGTGCCGCTAACGTCCGGTTGGACAATTCGCCCAAAAACAATACTTGGAGCATGGCGATGACGGCTGACGCGCCGACGGTAGCGCTGACGACAGCGGCGGAACCGCCGACCACCACGCCGCCGAGCGTGCCCGAGCCGACCGCTCCGCCGACGTCGAGCTTCGGCGCACCGTGGATCCGGTCGACCGGTGACCTGGCCTGGAAGCTGGTCGGCATCGCGGTCGCCGTGGCCGTCGTGTTCTACGTGGTGAGCCTGGTGCAGCTCGTGTTCGTCGCCCTGTTCCTGGCTCTGGCCTTCACCACCGTGCTGCTGCCGCTGGGGCACCTCTACGACCGCGTCATGCCGCGCGGACTGGCCATGGCGGCCTCGCTGCTGACCGCCGTGCTCGCCGTCGGCGCGCTGGTCACCTACGTGGTGTCCTCCGTGGTGAACCGGTGGGAGGAGCTCGCCACCGAGTTCGCCACCGGCCTCACGGACCTCGCGGACCTGATCGCGGGCACCCCGATGCTGGAGGGCCTCGGCACGCCCAGCGAGTGGCTCACCCAAGGCGGCGAGTGGTTCCAGGCGAACGCGGGGGACTACGTGACCACCGCCGCCCAGAGCGCCGGGTCGATAGCGCAGGGCGCCACCGCCGTCGTGCTCGCGATCTTCTGCACCGTGTTCTTCCTGACCCAGGGCGAGCGCATGTGGCAGTGGGCGCTCAGCCTCGTCCCGGAGCGTCTGCACGAGCGCTGGGAGACCGCCGCGAGCGCGGGCTGGACCACGTTCTCCGGGTACACGCGGGGCATGTTCTTCGTCGCGCTGACCGACGGCGTCATGGCCGGGATCTTCCTCACCGTCGTGGGCGTGCCGCTGGCGCTGCCGCTGTCGGTGGTGGTGTTCCTCGGCGCGTTCGTGCCGATGATCGGTCCCGTCGCGGCCATCGTGATCAGCGCGCTCGTGGCGCTGGCCGCCAAGGGCCCGGTGCTCGCGCTGGTGGTGCTGATCGGCATGGTCGTGGTGGCCCAGATCGACGCGAACGTGCTGCAGCCGCTGATCACCGGCAAGCAGGTCTCGCTGCACCCCGTCGTGATGGCGCTCGTGGTCGCCGCCGGTTCGGTGCTGGGCGGGCTGCTCGGCGCCGTCGTCGCCGTGCCGCTCACCGCGGTGAGCTGGGCGGTGTTCAGCAGGCTGCGGCGGACGGCGGGCACGGCGGCCGCAGGCCGCACGGCGGACGCACAGGTGGCGCCGCGGAGCGCCGAGGCGGCGCAGGGCGGCGGAGCTGCCCATGCGGCAGACTGACTCGGTGTCCGACCCCGCACCACACACCACCGCCGCACCACGGGCGGCCGCACCGCACGGCGCCCCCGCGCCGCGCGACAGCGACCCGCCGCCCTGGCTGCGCACCTCGGCCGGCTGGTCGTGGCGCCTGATCCTGCTCGTCGCGGGGATCGCCCTGGTGTTCTGGGCCGTCACCCAGGTGCTGATCGTCTTCGTCGCGGTGTTCCTGGCCCTGGTCTTCACCGCGGTGCTCAACCCGCTCACCGACCTCTACACCCGCGTCATGCCCCGCCCCCTGGCGACGGCCGCGGCCATCCTGTCCGGCCTGCTCGTGGTCGGCGGCCTGCTGACCTACGTCGTCGTCTCCGTCGCCGGGCAGTGGGAACGGCTCGCCGGGGAGTTCAACACCGGCATCGACCAGATCGTCAACCTGATCGAGAACAGCCCGCTGCCGGTCGACCTCGAGCTCGACACCCGCGACCAGTGGATCGACGACGCCGCCAACTGGATCCAGGAGAACTCCCAGGCCCTGGTGAGCCAGGCGGCCGAGAGCGCGGGCTCGATCGTCGAGGGCATCGCCGTGCTGGTGCTGGCGATCTTCTGCACCGTCTTCTTCGTCGCCTCCGGCGGCGCGATGTGGCGCTGGTTCATGGCGCAGGTCCCGCCCCGCACGCGGCAGCGCTGGCACGACGCCGCGGGCGCCGGCTGGTACACGTTCTCCGGCTACACGCGCGGCATCGTGCTCGTCGCGATCACCAACGGCATCCTCGCCGGCATCTTCCTGTCCATCCTCGGCGTGCCGCTGGCCGCGCCGCTGGCCGTGCTGGTGTTCATCGGCACGTTCATCCCGCTCATCGGCGCGCCGCTGGCCATGATCGTCGCGGCGGTCGTGGCGCTCGCGGCCGACGGGCTCCTGACGGCGCTCATCGTGACCGTCGGCATCGCGGGCATCGGCCAGCTCGAAGGACACGTGCTGCAGCCGCTCATCATGGGCAAGCAGGTCTCGCTGCACCCGGTGGTGGTCGCGCTCGGCGTCACGTGCGGCACGGTGGTGGGCGGCATCCTCGGCGCGATCATCGCGGTCCCGCTCATCGCGGTGGCCTGGGCGGTGTACAGCACGCTGCGCAAGCCGCTCGACGGCGCCCCTGCCGCCGTCGGCCCGGACGACGACGAAGGCGGCGGGCCGCCGGGTGCCGACGGGCCGGCTCCGCCGGACGTGTGACACAGGTCACGCCCGTACCCGGGAGCGGCGGGTAAAGCCGCAGGTAGCAGCCTCTTTCTGTGGCACCATCGAGGAATGGAACCGTTCGTCCTGGCCACCGAGCACGTCCGCCTGAGCGTCCCGACGTACGCGGACGTGGACGCGATCACCGCGGCCTGCCAGGACCCGGCCGTGGCCGAGTGGACGGTGGTGCCGGTGCCGTACGAGCGCAGGCATGCCGAGGGCTTCGTGCGCTACCACGTCGCGGACGGCTGGGCCAAGGGCTCCGTGTACACGTGGGCGGTGCGCGAGCCCGGCGACGTCGACGGGGCGCTGATCGGCATGGTCGGCATCACGTGCGAGGGCGGCCCCGACGACGAGCGCGCAGGGGAGCTGGGCTTCTGGATGACCGCGGACGCCCGCGGCAAGGGACTGTGCACGCAGGCCTCCCGGCTGGTCGTCGACTGGGCCATGGACCCGGAGGGGCTCGGGCTGTCGGTGGTGACCTGGGCGGCCTACGTCGGGAACTGGGCGTCGCGCCGGGTGGCCTGGCGCCTCGGCTTCCGCGTCGAGGCCACGCTGCGCAGGCACGGGCTGCAGCGGGGCGTGCGGCGGGACGCCTGGGTCGGCACGCTCCTGCCCGAGGACCCGCGCGAGCCCAACGAGCCGTGGCCCGCGGAGGCGCCGGTGCGGTCGGCGCGAGCGTAGGCCCGTGGCTGGTCCGTGCCTGGCCGTGAGCAGGGCCGCGGTCGGTGGGACACGAGTGTCAGTGAGCATCCGTAGGCTGGGGCGGTGTTCGACGACCTGTTCAGTGCGGTGACGACGGACGCGGCGGGCACCCCCGCCGCGAGCGCGTCGTCGCCGCTGGCCGTGCGCATGCGCCCGGCCTCGATCGACGAGATCGCCGGCCAGGAGCACCTCCTGGTGCCCGGGTCGCCGCTGCGGCGGCTCATCGAGCCCGGCGGGGGCGGGCGCGCCGCGCCGTCGTCGGTCATCCTCTGGGGGCCGCCCGGCACCGGCAAGACGACGCTCGCCTACCTCGTGGCCACCGTGTCCGGGCGCCGCTTCGTGGAGCTGAGCGCCGTCACCGCCGGCGTCAAGGACGTGCGCCAGGTGGTGGAGGACGCGCGGCGCCGCCTCGCCACCGGCGGCGACGAGACCGTGCTGTTCGTGGACGAGGTGCACCGCTTCTCCAAGTCGCAGCAGGACGCCCTGCTGCCCAGCGTGGAGAACCGGTGGGTCACGCTCGTGGCCGCGACCACCGAGAACCCGAGCTTCTCCGTGAACTCGCCGCTGCTGTCCCGCTCGCTGCTGCTCACGCTCAAGCCGCTGGAGACCGAGCACGTGCGCGAGCTCGTGCTGCGCGCCGTGACCGACGAGCGCGGGCTGGGCGGGTCCGTCGAGCTCGACGACGAGGCCACCGAGTACCTCCTGCGGCTGGCCGGGGGAGACGCGCGCAAGGCGCTCACCATCCTGGAGGCGGCGGCGGGCGCCGTCCTGTCGGACGGTGCGGCGGGCGACGGCGTTGCCGGTGACGACACTGCCCGCGGTGAGGGCGCCGGTGCCGGGGCTGACGGCGGGACCGGCCACGGCGCCGTCCCGCGGATCGGCCTGGCCGACGTCGAGCGCGCCATCGACGTCGCCGCCGTCCGCTACGACCGCGACGGCGACCAGCACTACGACGTCATCTCCGCGTTCATCAAGTCCATCCGCGGGTCCGACGTCGACGCCGCGCTGCACTACCTCGCCCGGATGGTGGCGGCGGGGGAGGACCCGCGGTTCATCGCCCGGCGCCTGGTCATCTCCGCGGCCGAGGACATCGGCATGGCCGACCCGTCCGCGCTCCAGACCGCCGTCGCGGCGGCGCAGGCCGTGCAGCTCATCGGCATGCCCGAGGGGCGCATCGTGCTGGCGGAGGCCGTCGTGCACCTCGCCACCGCGCCGAAGTCCAACGCCGCGTACCTCGGCGTCGACGCGGCGCTCGCGGACGTGCGGGCCGGCCGGGTGGGCACGGTGCCGCAGCACCTGCGGGACGCGCACTACGCGGGCGCCAAACAGCTCGGCCACGGCGACGGGTACCGGTACGCGCACGACTGGCCGCACGGCGTCGCCCCGCAGCAGTACCTGCCGGACGTGCTGGCGGGCTCGCGCTACTACGACCCGAGCGACCGCGGGTACGAGCGGCAGGTGGCCGAGCGGCTGGACCGCATCAGGGGGATCCTTGCGAGCGACGAGCCCCGTGGTGACCAGGCCCACGGCGAGCCGAAGCGCTGACGTGCGTTAAGATATCCAGGTTGCCTATGGCAGCTCCCTGGGACCTCGGCCCCGCGGGTGGGGCGGTCCGGTCGTCGACCTGGTCGCCGCGCTCCATCGGCTGGTCCCGCACCCGGCGTGGTTCCCCTCAGGGGAAGTCTCATGAGACAGCCGTGCCCGGGTGTGACCTCTTCCCTTTACTACAGGACAGGAAACACAGTGACTTCTGTGACCCGCTCGCGCCGCCAGGTGCGCCTGAGCCGCAAGCTGGGCCTCGCGCTCACGCCCAAGGCGGTCAAGCACTTCGAGAAGCGGCCCTACCCGCCGGGTGAGCACGGCCGCGCCCGCCGTCGTACCGAGTCGGACTACGCGGTGCGTCTGCGCGAGAAGCAGCGGCTGCGCGCCCAGTACGCGCTGCGTGAGAAGCAGCTCCTCAAGGTGTACGAGAACGCCCGCAAGCAGGCCGGCCTGACCGGTGAGGTCATGGTCGAGGACCTGGAGACGCGGCTCGACTCGCTCGTGCTGCGCGCCGGCTTCGGCCGCACCATCCTGCAGGCACGTCAGCACGTGACGCACCGCCACATCCTGGTGGACGGCAAGATCGTGGACCGCCCGTCGTTCCGCGTGAAGCCGGGCCAGACCATCCAGGTCAAGCCCAAGAGCCAGGCCACCGTGCCGTTCCAGGTCGCCGCCGCCGGCGCGCACCGCGACGTGCTGCCGGCCCTGCCGGGCTACCTGGACGTGCAGCTCGAGAAGCTGTCGGCCACGCTGACCCGCCAGCCGAAGCGCGCCGAGGTCCCCGTGACCTGCGACGTGCAGATGGTCGTCGAGTACTACGCTCGCTGACCCGGCCGGCTCGGCACCCGTACCCAGCCCCGTCCACGCTCCGCCGTGGACGGGGCTGCGTGCTTCCCGCCGGACGACCGGCCGTCGAGGTGTCTCCCGCCGGAGGACCGGCCGCCGAACCGAAGGTTGCGCGTCCTTCCGGCCGCTGATCGACCGGTTCGCTGCGCTTCGGCGCCGCCACTCACGATCAGGTTTCGGTTCGACGGGTTGTCGTCTCGGCGTGTCGGCCTCGGTTCGGCGTGGCGGGGTCGGCGGGGTGGTGGCGAGAGATCCGGGAGGGGACGGCAGGCGACCGGGCCGCCGAGCGGGATAGGGTGACGACGCGGCAGGGACCGGGGCGCAGCGCGCCCCGGGCGGCGCCCGGGACGGACGCTCGGCCGACCACCAGTGACACCGGACAGACCAGGAGTTGATCGGGTATGACCCTCGGCGACCTCGGAGACGTGGCGGGACTGATCGCGGCCATCGCGTTCGTGCTCCTCGTGGGTTTCCTCGCCGTCCCCCTGTGGAAGCTGGGAAAGCTCCTCGACGAGGCGCGCCTGAGCGTCCGCGACGTCACCGAGCACTCTGTGCCGATCCTCGACGAGGCGGCGAGCACCGTCGCCTCGGCGAACACGCAGCTCGTCAAGGTCGACACCATCACGACGTCGGCGGCGTCGGTCAGCGAGAACGTGTCGGCGCTGACCGGCCTGTACGCCGCGACGCTCGGCGGCCCGCTGGTCAAGGTCGCCGCCTTCTCGTACGGCGTGCGCCAGGCCTTCGGCCGGGCACGGGGCCGGGCCGGACGGCACACGGACCCCACGGCCGGTGCTGAGCCCGGCGCGGCGCGCCGCTCCGGGGGCAGCGGGGCCGACACGTGATCCGCCGCCTGTTCTGGATCGGCGTGGGCGTCGCCGTCACCGTCGTCGTGATCCACAAGGGCCGCCAGCTCGTCGCGCGCTACACGCCGGAGGCCGTCAGCGAGCGTGCCGCCGCCGCGGTGGACGACGCCGGGGCGCGCCTGAACCAGATGGCGCGCACGTTCCGCTCGGAGTTCGCCACGGCCCGCGCCGAGCGCGAGGCCGAGCTCATGGCGTCCCTGCGCGGCGAGCTGCCCGACGACCACCGGTAGCGCCGCCGCGCCGCCCTCCGGCCGGATGCCGTCCCGCTGGATGCCGTCCCGCTGGACGCCGTCGGACCGGACGCCGTCGGACCGGACGCCGCCCGCGCCGCACCATTCAGTTTCCGTCTGCCGCCCTACCAGCGGCAGAATAGGCAGGTGCGCGACACGGTTCGCGCACCTGAGTTTCGCACCACTCCCGCACGACCGAGAAGAAGGATCACTGACCTCATGCGCACCGCCGAGATCCGCAAGCGTTGGCTCGACTACTTCGAAGCTCAGGGTCACGCGGTGGTGCCGTCTGCGTCGTTGGTCTCACCCGACCCGTCCACGCTGTTCACCATCGCCGGCATGGTGCCGTTCATCCCGTACATGACGGCCCAGCAGACCCCGCCGTGGCAGCGCGCCACCAGCGTGCAGAAGTGCGTGCGCACGCTCGACATCGACGAGGTGGGCAAGACCACGCGCCACGGCACGTTCTTCCAGATGAACGGCAACTTCTCCTTCGGCGACTACTTCAAGGAAGGGGCGATCACCTACGCCTGGGACTTCCTGACGGGGTCGCGGGACGAGGGCAAGCTGGGGATCGACCCGGACCTGCTGTGGGTGACGGTCTACGAGACCGACGACGAGGCCATCGCCCTCTGGAAGCAGATCGCCGGCCTGCCGGACGAGCGCATCCAGCGGATGGGCAAGAAGACGAACTACTGGCACACCGGGCAGCCCGGCCCGGGCGGCCCCTGCTCGGAGATCTTCTACGACCGCGGCCCGCAGTACGGGGCCGACGGCGGTCCGGCCGTGGACGAGGACCGGTACATCGAGATCTGGAACCTCGTGTTCATGCAGTACTCGCTGGACGACGTGCGGTCCAAGGAGGACTTCCGCATCGTCGGCGAGCTGCCCGCCAAGAACATCGACACCGGCATGGGCCTGGAGCGCGTCGCGTTCCTGCTGCAGGGCGTCGACAACATGTACGAGATCGACGAGGTCCGGCCGGTCATCGACGCCGCCGAGAAGCTCTCGGGCAAGAAGTACGGCGAGAACCACGACGACGACGTGCGCATGCGCGTCGTGGCCGACCACGTCCGCTCGGCCCTGATGATCATCGGCGACGGCGTGCGCCCCTCGAACGAGGGCCGTGGCTACGTGCTGCGCCGTCTGCTGCGCCGCTCCGTGCGGGCGATGCGCCTGCTCGGTGTGGACGGCGTGGCCCTGCCGTCGCTGCTGCCCGTCTCGAAGGACGCCATGGCCCCCTCCTACCCGGAGCTGGCCACCAACTTCGAGCAGATCTCCGCCGTCGCCTACGCCGAGGAGGACGCCTTCCGGCGCACGCTCGCCTCGGGCACCACCATCCTGGACAGCGCCGTGGCCGACCTGAAGAGGCAGGGCGGCGACAGCCTCGTGCTGCCCGGCGAGGCCGCCTTCCAGCTCCACGACACCTACGGCTTCCCGATCGACCTCACCCTGGAGATGGCCGCGGAGCAGGGCGTGCAGGTCGACGAGCAGGCCTTCCGCTCCCTCATGCAGGAGCAGCGCACGCGCGCCCGCGCCGACGCCCTGGCCAAGCGCACCGGCGGGGCCGACGTCGCCGCCTACCAGGCCCTGGAGAAGGAGCTCACGGCCCCCGTCGAGTTCCTCGGCTACACGCAGACGGACGCCACCGTGCGCGTGGCCGGCCTACTGGCCGGCGGCGTGCCGGCCCCCGCCGTCACCGCCCCCGCCGAGGTCGAGGTGGTCCTTGACCGCACGCCGTTCTACGCCGAGGCCGGCGGCCAGCTCGCCGACCACGGCACCATCGTGCTCGACGGCGGCGCCACCATCGAGGTCGACGACGTGCAGCGCCCCATCAAGGGGCTGAGCGTGCACCGCGGGCGCCTCATCGAGGGCACGGTGGCGCTGGGCGACCCGGGCACGGCGCAGATCGACACGGCCCGCCGCAAGGCCATCAGCCGCGCCCACTCGGCCACGCACATGATCCACAAGGCGCTGCACGAGCTGGTGGGTCCGGATCGCACGCAGGCCGGCTCGGAGAACGCCCCGAGCCGCATCCGGTTCGACTTCCGCTCGCCGTCGGCGGTCTCGGCCTCCGCCCTGTCGGAGATCGAGGAGCGCGTCAACGAGCGGCTGACCGACAACCTCGAGGTGACCGACCAGCTCATGCCGATCGCCGAGGCCCGCGCCGCCGGCGCCATGGCGCTGTTCGGCGAGAAGTACGGCGACATCGTGCGCGTGGTCTCGATCGGCGACGACTGGTCGCGCGAGCTGTGCGCGGGCACGCACGTGAAGCAGACCGGCCAGCTCGGCCGCGTCACGCTGCTGGGCGAGTCGTCGATCGGCTCGGGCGTGCGCCGCGTGGACGCCCTGGTGGGCGATGGCGCGTACGGCTTCCAGGCCAAGGAGCACGCCCTGGTCGGGCAGCTCACGGGCCTGCTCAACACGCGCGCCGAGGACCTCACCGAGCGGGTCGGCTCGCTGGTGTCGCGCCTCAAGGAGGTCGAGAAGGAGCTGGCCGCCGTGCGCCAGGGCCAGCTCCTGGCCGCGGCGGGCAAGCTCGCCGCCGAGGCCCCGCGCGTGGGCGACGTCCGCGTCGTCACGCACGACGCCGGCGAGGCCCAGGCCGACGACCTACGCGCCCTCGTGCTCGACGTGCGCTCGCGCCTCGGCGAGGCCGAGCCCGTCGTGGCCGCCGCCGGCGGCGTCTCGGGCGGCCGCCCCGTCGTGGTGGTCGTGACCAACGCCGCCGCGCGTGCCGCCGGCTACAAGGCCGGCGACCTGGTGCGCACCGCCGCCCAGACGCTGGGTGGCGGTGGCGGCGGCAAGCCGGACATGGCCCAGGGCGGCGGCACCGACCCGGCCAAGCTGGGCGAGGCGCTGGCGGGCATCGCCGAGGGCGTGCGCCTGGCCGCCGTCGGCGCGTGACCGTGACCGACCCGGTCGAGGCCCGGGCCGGGCTCCCGCGCGGGGCCCGGCTCGGGGTCGACGTCGGCATGGCCCGGATCGGGCTGGCCGCGAGCGACCCCGACGGCCTGGTCGCGACGCCCGTGGAGACCGTGCAGCGGGTTGCGGCGGGCACGGGCACGACCGCCGACGTCACCCGGATCGTGGACGAGGCGGCCGAGCGGTTCGCCGCCGTCGTCTATGTGGGCCTGCCCAGGCACCTGTCCGGGAAGGAGGGCGCCGCCACGGCCGACGCGCGCCGGTTCGCGGACCGGCTCGCGGCCGCCCTGGCCGCCGCGGGGGAGCGCGCGGAGGTGCGGCTCGTGGACGAGCGGATGACCACCGTGTCGGCCCATCAGGCCCTCCACGCGGCGGGCCGAAAAACCAAGAAGCACAGGTCCGTGATCGATCAGGCCGCAGCCGTTATCATTCTGCAATCTGCACTCGACGCGGAGCGGGCGAAGGGGGAGCGCGCCGGCGAGCTCGTCGCTGTGCGGACCGTGCACGACACGCACGAATGACCCAGCGCCACCCCCCGACGAAGGACGAGTGAGACTCCGGTGACGGACCTCTTCACGGCGCCCCCGCGCCCCCAGACAGATCCCGCGTTCCCCGGACCGCGATCGGACAGGAGGGCGCAGCGCCGCCGTCGGCGGAACCGGCGCGGGCGCTCGGTCCTCGTGCTCGTCGTCGCCCTCGTGCTGGTGGGCGGCTCTGGCTACGCGGTGTGGACCAACCGCGACTCCCTGACGGGCATCACCAACCCGCTCGAGTCCAAGGACTTCCCTGGGCCCGGCGGCGACCAGGTCAACGTCGAGATCCCCGAGGGCGCCACGGGCACCGTGATGGGCCAGGAGCTCTACGACGCCGGCGTGGTGGCGAGCGTGTCGGCCTTCACCGCGGCGTTCGAGGCCAACCCGGACTCGGTGCTGATCCGGCCCGGCACGCACGCCATGCTGGAGGAGATGGCGGCCAAGGACGCCGTCGCCCTGCTCGTCAAGAACGAGATGGTGGACCTGCAGCTCACGCTGCCGGAGGGCTACACGGTCGACCAGGTGGTGGAGCGCGCGGTGCAGGTGACGGGCCTGCCCGTCGAGGACTTCGAGGCCGCCCTGCGGCACCCCGGCCAGCTCGGCGTGCCGAAGCAGGCCGACGGCAAGGTGGAGGGCTGGCTGTACCCCGAGACGTACATGGTGAAGCCGAACGACACGGCCGTCGGGCTGCTGTCGCGGATGGTGGACCGCACCAAGGGCGTGCTCAGGCAGAAGGGCGTGCCCGTGGCGGACTGGCAGCCGGTGCTCATCAAGGCGTCGCTGGTGGAGCGCGAGGGCCTGGTCGCGCAGGACCGGCGCAAGATGGCGCGGGCGATCGAGAACCGGCTCGAGGACGACATGTTCCTCCAGATCGACGCCGCCGTGGCCTACGGCGCGGACAAGCCGGGCACCGAGCTGACCGACGCAGACCTCGACAACGCGAAGAACCCGTACAACACCTACGAGCACACGGGCCTGCCGCCGGGGCCCATCGCGAACCCGGGTGCCGTCTCGATCGATGCGGTGCTCAACCCGACCCCCGGCGACTGGAAGTTCTGGGTCACGGTCAACCTCGACACGGGGGAGACCAAGTTCTCCGAGACCCAGCCCGAGCACGAGCAGTACGTGCAGGAGCTGCGCGACTGGCAGGCCGCCAACGGCGGCTGACGCCGTCGGCGGTGCGGAAGCGCCGTCGGCGGTGCGGAAGCGCCGTCGGCGGCGGGGACACGCGCCGTCGGCGGCGGGGACACGCGCCGTCGGCGGCGGGGACACGCGCCGTCGGCGGCGGGGACGCCGGAAGTTCGCCGCGATGAAACCCGGGAGTTGGCCGGGAATGCGCCGATCGGGGTAGCGTTCGCGGCGCCCGGGCAGTGATGCGATCGTGACTTTGCGGTCGCGGCGTCGGCTGTCCGGTTGGTAGACCCAGGCTGGGATCAGTGGTCCACGCGGACTGATCCCGGCAGAACAGCACAGGCAGCACAGCACAAGGCAGCACAGAGACGGAGCGAGCGTGACCGAGGCCCTTCCGGAAGTGAATTACCAGGGGCCGCCTCGGCACGCGAGCGGCTTCCGCAAGCGGGGGGAGCGCGACGTCTACCGCGGCCGGGGCGACGGGCGGTTCCCGCGGCCGCTGGTCATCGCCGTGGTCGCCGTCGTGGTGGTCGTCGGTGGTCTGGGCGCGTGGACCGTCAAGGAGGACGGCTACCTGTTCGGCATCCGCACGCCGCTGGCCGCCCCGGACTACGAGGGCGCGGGCGGGGAGCCGGTCGACGTGGACATCCCCGAGGGCGCCAACGGGTACGTGATCGCCGAGGAGCTCGTCGAGAAGGACGTGGTGGCCAGCACCGACGCGTTCATCCGTGCGTTCAACGCCAACCCAGACTCCGCGGCGATCCAGCCGGGCACGCACGGGATGCGGCTGCAGATGAGCGCGGCGGCCGCCGTCGAGCTGCTGGCGCAGAACGAGGTGGCCCGGGGCGGCCTGACCGTCGTCGAGGGATACACCGTGGACCAGGTCCGCGACACGATGGTCGAGGCCGGCTGGCCCGAGCAGGACGTCCGGGCGGCCATGGAGAATCCCCAGGCGCTGGGCCTGCCGGCCGAGGCCGGGGGACACCTGGAGGGCTGGCTCGCGGCGAGCACGTACGACGCCAAGCCCGACACCATGCCCGCCGCCGACGTGCTCAAGCAGATGGTGGCCCTGACCGTGCAGGAGCTCAACGAGCTCGATGTGCCGCCCGCGCAGCGCAACGACGTGATCATCAAGGCCTCGCTGGTGGAGCGCGAGGCGCCCGACGAATACCGCGGCCAGGTGGCCCGGGTGATCGAGAACCGGCTGGCGGCGAACGAGCCGCTTGGCCTGGACGCCATCGACTCCTACGGGCGCAAGAAGCCGTCGCACCAGATCACCACCGAGGAGTTCCAGGACGAGTCGTTCCCGTACGCCTCGCGCGTGGTGCCCGGGCTGCCGCCGACCGCCATCGGTGCGCCGAGCCGGGCCTCGGTGGAGGCCGTGCTCAACCCGCCGCAGGGCACGTGGCGCTGGTACGTCACGGTCAACCTGGACACCCAGGAGACCAAGTTCACCGACAACTACGACGAGTTCCTGGTCTACCGCGAGGAGTACCAGGCGTGGGCGGCGGAGAACGGGTACTGACGATGAGCACCACCACCCCGGGCCCGGCCACGCCGGGCGGGCGCCTGGACCCGGCCGGGTCGGCCGGGCGCTCGGACTCAGCGCGGCCGGGCGGGCGCCGCGCGGCCGTGCTCGGCCACCCGGTGGCGCACTCGCTGTCCCCGGTGCTGCACGCCGCCGCCTATCGCGCGCTCGGCCTGGACGACTGGGCGTACGAGCGGCACGACGTCACCGAGGAGGCGCTGGCCGGCTTCCTGGACGGGCTCGACCCCACCTGGGCGGGCCTGAGCCTGACCATGCCGCTCAAGCAGGTGGTCATCGGCCTGGTTGACCACGTGGAGCCGCTCGCGCAGGCGGTCGGCGCGGTGAACACCGTCCTGTTCTCAACCGTGCGCGGCCAGGTCACCCGGACCGGCACCAACACCGACGTGCACGGCATCGTGGCGGCGCTGCGCGAGCGCCTCGGCACCGGCCGCGTGGCGGACGCCGTCGTCGTGGGCGGGGGAGCGACGGCCGCCTCGGCCCTGGCCGCGCTGGCCGAGCTCGGCTGCCCCGCCCCCCGCGTGTTCGTGCGCTCCCTGGACCGGATCGGCCCGCTGCGCGAGGCCGTGGCCCGCATGGGCGTGCGCCCGTCGTTCGAGGTGTTCGACGACAAGGCGACGACGTCGGCACTGGTGGCGGCGGACGCCGTCGTCTCGACGACGCCGAAGTACGCCGCCGACGTCTGGGCCAAGCTGTTGACCGACGGCGCGGGCGGGGCCGCGGGGGCCGGCGCGGCCGGGGAGCGCGGGGCCGTGCCCCGTGGCGTGCTGCTCGACGTCGTCTACGACCCCCGGCCGACGGCCCTGCAGGCGGCGTGGACCGCCCTGGGTGCGCCCGCCGTCGGCGGTGAGCGCATGCTGCTGCACCAGGCCGCCGAGCAGGTGCGCCTCATGACGGGGTACCCGGCGCCGCTGGCGGCCATGGACGAGGCTCTCCGGGCGGCTCTTGCGCGCTGAGGCACCAGCAATCGGGATCACGCGGGCGCGCGTCGCATGAACCACATCGCCGGGCCACCGTCGAAGAGCGCGTCCGTCGCGTCCACGTCCGTGAACCCGAAGCGCTCGTAGTACGCGACGTTCGCCTCCTTGCTGGTCTCGAGGTAGACGTCCACCCCGGCGCGGTCGGCACGCGCGAGCCCGTGCCGCAGCAACGCCCCACCGATCCCCTCACCCTGTCGCGCGGGATCCACGGCAAGGGCCTGCAGGTACCAGACCGGGTCCTCGGGGAACCGCCCGTCGATCGCACTGCCCATGCGGGCGAGGCGGGCGACGTCGGCCCCGATACGCACGCCGAGGGAGACCATCGCGGGCGTGGCACGAATCTGGCGTACGACGCTCAGTGGGTAGCGCCCCGGTGGCTGCCAGATGGCCCCGCCGGCGACTACGCCGTCGTTCTCGACGACCTCCGCGGTGCCCGCCGCACGCGCGTCACGGAGCGCGACGGTCAGGATCGTGCGCAGGCCCGCACGCCGGTGCCCGACGTCCGGGACCACGTGAGTGAATCCCGGATCGTCCAGGAAGGCCTCGGCCATCAGCGCGGCCGTCTCGCCGGTCCGACTTGCGGTTACGGGACGCACGTCCATGGACCGATCGTAGGTGTCCCAGCGGATCCTTGGTGGACGCCATGGTCGCCGCGCCGAACACGTTAACGTTCCGAAGTGCTCGCATCAAAGGATCTGCGCTGCCCGGACAGAGGTGCTCGCCTGGCTGCGGTCCTCTGGGTGCTCGTCGGCGCGGTCCTGATCCTCGATGCCCTGGTCGTGCTGTTCGTGAGCAGCATGCACACCGGCATCGTCGCGACATTCGTGATCGGCATCCTGTACGTGTTCTACGGGCTCTCCCGACACAGAACCCGGCCCGGAGCCCGGCAGCAGGGGCCGCCCCGGTGGCTTCGGATCTTCGTCCCGAGCTTCACTGCGCTGATGCTCCTTTTCTTCGCAAGTCTTGCGGTCTTCGGCAGGATGGACACCGCCTCGCAGGAGGAGGACGCCGTCGTCGTGCTCGGGACGGCCGTGAAGGATGGCGACGTGACACCGGCGCTCCGCTCCCGGCTCGACGTGACTGTCGACTACTCCATCGCGAACCCGGACGCCGTCATCGTGGTCGCTGGAGGTCTGGCGCCCGGAGAAACCGTCACCGAGGCACTCGCGATGGAGCGGTACCTGGTCACCCGCGGGGTCGCAGAGCATCGGATCATCCAGGAGGGGCGGTCGACCAGCACGTTCGAGAACTTCGTCTACGCGAAGGGCCTGCTCGACGCACGCTTCGGCACGGAGTACACGACGGCCTTCGTCACGAGCGACTACCACGGGTTCCGGGCGGCCGGGATCGCCAAGACGGCAGGGGTGCGCGCGACTCGCACGCATGCGGACACGCCGTGGTACGAGGTTCCCGTCGACTATGTGCGGGAGTTTCTGGCCATCACAAAGTTCGCGGTGACGGGGCGGTGACGGCCCGCGCTGGGTGCTGACCAGTGCTGGCCGACGGCTGGATCCCCTCGTTGACCGGTGATGTCCGGACCCCTTAGCCTGACCGCCGGGTGTCGAGGACGCTCGGGGCCGACCCGGGGTCGAAGGAGACTCCGTGAGGCTGCGCCGGCCACACCGCCGTCCCCGGCCAAGCACCTCGCGGGCGTGGGACGAGGTAGATCGACGAGGAGATGCCGAGAGGTCAGCCTGCCGATGACAGCGCTGACACCGACCGCTGTTGAGCTGGCGTCGCGGCTGCCGAACGATCGGGCACCACCGAATGACCGAGCACCACCGAACGAAGGAGCGAACGATGAGGTTCACCAGAGTTGCCGCCGCGGTCGTCGCGCTGGCCTGCGCGCTGGGGGCTGCGGCCCCCGCCGGCGCACAGCAGGCCGGTGCCCCCACGGCGTCGCAGCGCACGCAGGTGCAGCGGGCGCTCGCGTCGTACGACGCGATGCAGGAGTACATGGCCGCGGACGACGGCTCCGGCCTCTACCGCGAGCGATACCCGAGCGGCGCCGAGGACCGCACCTACTCGTTCGAGTGGCCGCACTCCCAGGCGCACGTCGCGACCCTCGACCTCACCGGGCTGCCGGGGGCCCTGGGCCGGTCGTTCGAGGACGACCTCGCTGACGTCGCCCGCGGGCAGGAGCACTTCTGGAACGCTGCCGGCGGCACCACCGGGCTGCCCGGCTACGACTCGTACCCGCGTGCGCCCTACGGCGGTGGCGGCGACATGTTCTACGACGACAACGAGTGGGTAGCCCTCGCCAAGGTGCAGCGGTACCTCGCGACCGGCGACGAGGCGGCGCTGCAGCGCGCCGAGGAGATCTTCGAGCTCGTGGTCTCCGGGTGGGACACCGACCCGTCGCACCCGGCGCCCGGCGGCGTGTTCTGGACCCAGGCCACGTGGAGCAGCGACCGCAACACCGTCTCCACGATGCCCGGCGCGCAGCTCGCCACCCGCCTGTTCATGATCACCGGGGAGCGGCGCTACCTCGACTGGGCGCAGCGGATGGTGGGGTGGACCGACGAGCACCTGCTCGCGCCGAACGGCCTCTACTGGGACCACATCACGCTCGACGGGTCCATCGAACGCACGCAGTGGTCGTACAACCAGGGCGTCCCCGTTGGCACCTTCACCCTGCTGTACGAGGCGACGGGCGACGCGCGCTACCTGAAGAAGGCCAAGGCGGTCGCGGCGGCGTCCTACCGCCACTACGTCACCGAGGGGCTGCTGACCGGCCAGCCGATGTTCTTCAACTCCATCTGGTTCAAGAACCTCCTCCTCCTGGAGTCCGTGACCGGCGGCACGAGGTACCGGGACGCCATGGCGGACTACGCCGACCGCCAGTGGCGCACGGAGCGCAACCGCGCGACCGGGCTGTTCGACGCCGGGAACGAGCACACCGAGCTGCTGGAGCAGGCGGCGATGGTCCAGATCTACGCCACCCTCGCCTGGCCGCGCGAGCAGGCATCGATCCTGTACTGAAACGCGGGCGGGCGCACGGTGGGGGACGGCGCGGGCGCCGCGCCGTCCCGCACTAGGCTGGGCCGCATGCCAGACCCCACGACGGCCGGTCCCGTGGACCGTCGCGAGACCTCGCCAGGAGGGGCGCCGGGCCAGGCGCTCAAGGCACCCACGCTCGACGAGGTCGCCCTCCGGGCGGGTGTCTCGCGCTCCGTTGCGTCCCGCGCGATGAACAACGCGCGCAACGTGAGCCCGGCGAAGCGTGCGGCGGTCGCCCGGGCGGCGACCGAGCTCGGCTACGTCCCGAACGCGACCGCCCGGGCCCTGGCGACGAGCACGGGCGGGTCGGTGGTCCTCGCGGTCTCTCACGACGACCCGGCGCTGTTCGGCGACCCGTTCTTCTCGCAGGTGCTCGTCGGCGTGGCGGCGGCGCTGGACAGGTCGGAGCTGGACCTGACGCTCATGCTCGCGTCCTCCGAGCGCGGTCAGGCCCGGCTCGAGCGGCTGCTGCGCTCGCGGCGCTCCGACGGCGTGATGCTCATGGCCCTGCGCGGGGACGACCCGCTGAACCGGCTCGCGGCGGCGACCGAGCTGCCGGTGGTGCTCGGCGGCCGGCCGCTGCACGGCGAGGCCCGCTGGTACGTCGACGTGGACAACCGGGGCGGTGCCCGCCTCGCCACCGAGCACCTGCTCGCTTCTGGGTGTCGGCGCGTCGCCACGATCACCGGCCCGATGGACCTGCAGGCGTCGGTCGCCCGGTACGAGGGGTTCGCCGACGCCATGGCGGTGGCGCGCCTGGGCTCGGACTGGTTGGGCTCGGACTGGGTCGAGCACGCCGACTTCAGCTTCGAGGGCGGCGCCCAGGCGATGACCCGGCTCCTCGCCGCGCACCCCGACGTCGACGGCGTCTTCGCCGCCTCGGACAACATGGCGGCCGGCGCCGTACGCGCCCTCAAGGCGGCCGGGCGCCGCGTCCCCGAGGACGTCGCGGTGGTCGGCTTCGACGACCTGGACGTCGCGCGGCACACGGAGCCGGCGCTCACCACGGTCAGCCAGCCGATCCGTGGTCTCGGTCAGGAGATGGCCACGATGCTGGTGCGCCTGATCGGTGGTGAGTCGCCGACGCCGGTGATCCTGCCGACGCGCCTGGTCGTACGGGGCTCGGCGCCGGGCTGACGGCGCCGAGCCCCGGACGGTGTCGCACGGTCGGTGTCGCGGTCAGTACTGCGTGTACCGGACCCAGTCGTAGGTAGCGGTGCGCTGTCCGGTGTAGTTGAACGGCCCGAGCCAGCCGTCGACGCCGGTCCCCGGCCACAGGTTCATCATGATGCGCTGCGGGCGGGTCGGCAGCGGGCCCCGCGACCCGTTCTCCTGGTGGACGAGGCGGCCGTCGACGAACCAGTTGATCGTGCCGCCGCGCCACCACTCGATGGCGTAGTCGTGGTAGCCGGCCGCGGCGTCGAAGCCGAGGTTGATGACCGACTCGTGACCGCCGACCCCGTTCGTGAAGTAGTTGGTCTGCATCTGCCACGTGTTCTTGCCGAGGATCTCCACGTCGATCTCGTCCCACGGCTGGCCGTCGCTCGGCCCGGTGTAGGTGAAGAACGAGGTGACGATCCCGGACCCGGACGCCGCCTTCATCCGGACCTCGAAGCGCCCGTAGGAGTACAGCTCGTTGCTGCGGTACTCCCCGGAGGCGTACGGCTTGCCCGAGCAGCCGCCCGGGCACGGGGTGTTGTTCAGGTTCAGGCCCATGACGCCGCCGCTGTGCCAGACGTGGTCGGCGCGCCAGCCGGCGTTGAACATGCCGCCGTTGCTCCACCCGTCGGCCTTGTTCCAGCGCCCGGTGTTGTAGGAGTCGAGGTTGTCGGTGAAGCTGCCGCCGACGGCGGCGGCCGGGGGCGTCAGCCCCGGCGTCGCCGAGAACCCGAGCAGGAGGCCCAGGGCCAAGGCCGGAGCCAGGCCCAGAAGCCGGCGGCGTGTGGTGGAGCGGTGCTGCGTCGTCGTTGATCGCATGGGTACCTCCATCGGTACTGGTAGCGGGTTGGTGTGTCTGCCTGATAGCTGGCTGATGGCGGCCGTCAGGGGTGGCGCAGCGGCGGCTGGGCGAACTCGATCAGCTCACGTGCCTGCTCGGGGAACCACTGCCCGGCGGGCGGGTCGACCATGCCGCGCTCGGGGTCCTGAGGCCCGCCGAGGCCGCGGAAGCACTCGCCGTCGGACTCGCCGGGGATCTTGATCCACAGGAAGGCGTCGACGAGCTCGTTGCCGGTGTTCGCCGTCGGCCGCAGGCCCAGGCCGCGGTCCGGCGGGTTGCACCAGGTCTCGGCGTCGGGGTAGACGCCGGCTGGCGCGGCCCAGGCGCCCCGGCCGTTGCGGCTGGTGTCGACGACGAAGTGCGTGGTGGGCTCGACGTCGCCGAGCGCGGCGTCGTACCGCGAGTCGATGCCCGCGGTGTTCAGCGCGGGGTCCGCGGCGGTCGGGCTCCAGATGCCCTGGTTGGACAGCGTCACGCCGGTCCAGCCGTTCGCCGGGCCACCGCTCCAGTACTGGTTGCCGCAGTTCGCGTAGTCGCCGGGTGCCACCTGCGTGGCGTAGGCGATGCACCGGGAGATCCAGGTGCCGTACGCGACGCTGTTCTCCGTGAACTCGTAGTTGGACACGTTCAGGAAGAACCCGTCAGCGCGCTGGACGCCGGCCTTGACGAGGCGGTCGGCGGCCTCACCCACGTTCAGCCAGGACGTGTTCGTGCCGTCGAGGTACACGACGGCGTTCGGCTGCTGCTTCAGCCGGTCGACCGCGTAGTTGAGCATCTCGAAGCGCTCCGCGGCGGCGTCCCGGCCGGTGGTCTCGGGGTCGTACTCCGGCGGCCGGCACCGTTCGAGCTGCCCGTCCAGCGTGGTGTACCAGGGGATGACGCCAAGCCCGTCCGGCTCCAGGACGACGGCGACCTCCTCGCGCCCGATGCCGGCCGCGAAGCCGTCGATCCACGCCTTGTACTCCTCGACGCCGAGGGCACCGCCGGCCGAGTAGAGCGCGCAGTCGCGGAACGGGATGTTGTACGCGACCAGCACGGGCACCTTGGTGCCCGTGCGCTTGACGAGCTTGCGGACGTCCCGCTCCACCTCGGCGGGGCTGCCGTCCGTGAACCAGGTGGAGCTGGCGATCTTGCTGAGCAGCAGTGCGTCCCGCCTGGCCTGGCCGCGCAGCTCGTGCGCGGCCTCCTTCGTGGAGCTGTGGGGGTCGTTGAAGATCGTGGTCCCGGGGGCCAGGACGTCGTTGCTCGCCCAGGCAGGGCTGCCGCCGAGCAGGCCGGCGCCGAGCGCGCACACGGTCAGCGCGGCCATGAGCCGGCGCCGAGGGGTCGGTCGTGTCATGCGGGGTCTCCCGAGGTCTCTGCGAACGCGTCATTGCGTGTTCGTCGCGGTGCTGCACGGGGTGTGCACAGGAACTGGAAGATTATGGAAGCGCTCCCAGCCGCACCATCGTCCGGGGCGGCGGCCGACCGTGTCAAGATCCCTGGCGCCGCGATTCCACCGCCCACGGAAACCCGAGGGTTCGGTCCTTCGCCCGGCGCGAGCCCCCGCCGGGAAACAGCGGTGCGGCCGGCGGGGAGGACCCGCCGACCGCACCATGTTCAGCATCGTGCTGGGCACCGCGCTCGGTGCCCGTGCGCCGCTAGCCGGCGGCATCCTCCGTGAAGAGCCGGGGGAGGAAGTCGATGAGCGACTTCTGCCAGACGTCCCAGCTGTGCGGACCCGGGACGATGGGCGCGAACTCGTGGTTGATCCCGCGGCTCTCCATGGCCGCGATGAGCTGCAACGTCGCGCCGTAGGTGAAGTCCTGCACGTCACCCGAGTAGACGCGCAGCAGCTTCGTGCCCTCGTTGATGGCCTCGACGTCCGCGGTGGCCGGCGGCGCGCCGAACGCCGACATGGCGCCGATGTAGCCGAACTCGCCCGGGTGCGCCCAGAGCGTGCTGAGCGTGTGGCCCGAACCCATCGACAGACCCGCCAGAGCGCGCTGGTCACCCTGGGAGCTGATGTTGAACTGTTCCTCGGCGGCCGGCACGATGCGCGTCGTGATCTCGGTGGGGAAGTTCACGCCGTTGCCGTTGGCCATGACGACCACCATCGGCACGATGTCGCCCCGCAGGTAGTGGTTGTCCAGGATGCGCTGGACGTACCCCACCTCGACCCAGTCGGTCCACGTCTGCCCGCCGCCGTGCTGCAGGTAGAAGGCGGGGTACTCCGTGGCACGGTCCGCATCGTAGTCCGGGGGCGTCCACACGTACGCCGAACGCTGCTCGCCGCCGCCCGCGGTGCTCGTGTACTTCATGACGCTGACGTCGCCGCGCGCCTCCTCGGGCACCTGGGCCGTGTACCGGCCGCGGAGCGTGTCGCCCTCGACGGTGAACGTGCTCCACGTCGGCTCCGAGAACACCTTCGTGGGGTTGCCGGCGTCCTTGCGGTCCACGCCGTCGACCACGAACTTGTAGTAGTACGACCCGCCCTCGACGGCCAGCGAGAGCCGCCACGAGCCGTCGTCCTGCTTGACCATGTGGGTGCGCGGCCAGCTTCCGGCCGGGCCGAAGTTGCCCCAGACGTTGATGTTGTTCGCGTCGGCGAACTCGGGGCCGAGCTCGAAGGTGACGACGCCGTTCTCGTCGATCCACGGCGTCGGCGTCGTGCCCGCCGGCGGCAGCTCGTGCCGCACGAACGGCAGGTGGCCCTCGCTCGGGCCCTCGTCGTCGACCTCCTGGAAGATGCGCCCGGCGAAGTCGTGCAGGCTCTTCTGCCACGTGTCCCACGTGCCGCCCGTCTCCGGATCCGACCCGTCGGACTGGAACTCCACGCCCGCCCTCGTCAGCGTGTCGGCCAGCGCGACCGTGTCGTTGTACGCGGGGTCGGTGACGTTGCCCGCGTACAGGCGGACGATGTCGGTCGCGTCGTTGAGCTGCTTGGCCTTGCCCCGCGAGATCCTCTTGTCGTAGCCGCCCGAGAACGAGGCGACGCCGCCGAACTCGCGCGGCTTGGCGACCACGGCGTCCAACGCCAGCTCCGCACCGCGGCCGATCCCGGCGATCGCGCGGCCCGGCCCCTCGTCGGAGACGTTGAACGCACGCTCGACGGCGGGCAGCAGCTCCTTGGCCACGCCGGCGGGGCCTGGTGCGTCGGCGTCGCCCATGACGACGACCATCGGCTCGGCGTCGCCGTCGAGCGTGAGGTTGTCCATGATCTGGCCGAGCCGGCCCAGCTCCACCCACTCGCGGTAGTTCTGCCCGCCGTCCTGCAGCAGGTACAGCACCGGGTACTGCTCCGCGCGATCGGCGTCGTAGCCCGGGGGCGTCCACACGAGCGCCTCCTTCTCGCGCAGTCCCGTGCCGTACTCCAGCGTCTCGAGCTCACCGCCGCCGGCGACGTCGGCGAGCCACTCCGCGCCCGGTCCGGGGACGAACAGGGTGCTGTAGGTGGGCTTCGACGTCACCTCCTGGGGCGCGTCGGGGTTACGGAACGCGACCGCGTCCTGGTTCGCGGCGGGGCGTGCGGCGTACTGGTAGTAGTACAGACCGGGCTCCAGCGGTCCGAGCGTGGCGGTCAGGTTCGACCCGCTGGTCCCCATGTTGAGGTCGGTCCACGCCTTCCCGGGGCCGAAGTTCCCCTGCACCGCGACGGGGCCGTTCTCGATCCCGGTCGCCTCGGTCACCGCGGCGCGGGGCACCGTGAAGCGGTACACGTCCGAGACCGGGTTGTTCGGCACCTCACCCACCCACGGGTCGGCGCTGACCGCTTGCGCGGCAGCGGGTGGCGCGCCGAGCAACGCCCCCGCCACCACCGCGGTCGCGGCGGCTGCCCCGAGCGTCTGCCGTGCTCGTCGAACCGGGCGGGCCGGCCTTGCCTGAGATTCCCTGCTCCTTGAGATACCCCTTGAGATCCCCATCGACCTGCCTCTCGTTCAGACTTCGATGTCTTCGGCTACGAGGACCGGCACCACGCCGTGAACCTTCGATTCGAAGGCGTGCTCCCTCGCACGACGACGATCCGGCCCGGCTGGACTTTAACGTTAAATATAAGGCGCGACAAGGGGTCGCCCTCGATCAGATCGGAGCAGTCGGTGTCGCTCCCCGGACCGGTGCGCCGAGCCCGTCACCCGCGTGAAACAATCCGAACATGCTGCGTTGGTTGACATCGGGTGAGTCGCACGGCCCTGCTCTCGTGGGCGTGATGGAGGGTCTGCCCGCGGGCGTGGAGCTGACCACGTCGGACATCCAGGCCGCGCTCGCGCGCCGCCGCCTCGGCTACGGGCGCGGTGCTCGCATGAAGTTCGAGCAGGACGAGGTGCGCGTGCTCGGCGGCCTGCGCCACGGCCGCACGCAGGGCGGACCGCTGGCCATCGAGATCGCCAACACCGAGTGGCCCAAGTGGACCGACGTCATGTCCCCCGACCCGGTGCCCCCGGAGGCCCTGCTGGTCGACGCCGGGACGGGTGACGAGCGCGAGGTGGCCCGCAACCGCCCGCTGACGCGCCCGCGCCCCGGCCACGCCGACCTGGTCGGCATGCGCAAGTACGGCTTCGAGGACGCGCGGCCCGTGCTGGAGCGCGCCTCGGCCCGCGAGACGGCCGCGCGCGTCGCGCTCGGCGTCGCCGCCGCGAAGTTCTTGGAGCAGGCCCTCGGCGTCCGCCTCGTGGCGCACGTCGTCGCCATCGGCGAGGTGGGCGTGCCGGACGACGCCGCGCTGCCGACCCCGGACGACGTCGCCGCGCTGGACACCGACCCGGTGCGCTGCCTGGACGCCGCGTCGTCGAAGCTCATGGTCGAGGAGATCGACCTGGCCAAGAAGGACGGCGACACCCTCGGCGGTGTGGTCGAGGTGCTCGCCTACGGCGTGCCGTCGGGCCTGGGCACCTACGTGCAGGGCGACCGCAGGCTCGATGCGCGCCTGGCCGCCGCCCTCATGGGCATCCAGGCGATCAAGGGGGTCGAGGTCGGCGACGGCTTCCGCACCGCCCGCCGCCGCGGCAGCGCCGCCCACGACGAGATCGTGCGGGAGGCGGGAGCCGACGGCGCCGCAGGGCCGGGCCGGATCCGCCGTACCACCAACCGCGCGGGTGGCATCGAGGGCGGCATGTCGAACGGCGAGATCGTGCGCGTGCGCGCCGCGATGAAGCCGATCTCGACGGTGCCCCGCGCGCTGCCGACCGTCGACACCGCCACGGGCGAGCCCGTCACGGCCCACCACCAGCGGTCGGACGTGTGCGCGGTGCCGCCCGCCGCCGTCGTCGCCGAGGCGATGGTCGCCCTGACGCTGGCCGAGGCGGCGGTCGAGAAGTTCGGCGGCGACTCCGTCGCCGAGGTGCGCCGCAACGTCGAGTCCTACGTCGCCGCCATCCCGGAGCTGCTGCGGTGAGCGCGGCGACCGTCCCCGCGAACGGCCCCGTCGCCGTCATGATCGGGCCGCCCGGGTCCGGCAAGTCCAAGGTGGGCCGCATCCTCGCAGCCGGCCTGGCCGTCACGGTCCGGGACACCGACGCCGACATCGAGGCGGCGGCGGGCAAGCCGGTCAGCGACATCTTCGTGGACGACGGCGAACCCCGGTTCCGCGAGCTCGAGTCCGCCGCCGTGCTCACGGCCCTCGCCGAGCACGACGGTGTGCTGTCGCTCGGCGGCGGCGCCGTCATGAACGCCACCACGCAGGAGGCGCTCGAGAAGTACGCGGCGGGCGGCGGCAACGTCGTCTTCCTGGACGTGCCGCTGGCGATCGCCGCCCAGCGGGTGGGCATGAACCAGGCCCGGCCGCTGCTGCTCGGCAACCCGCGCGCGCAGTGGCAGAAGCTGATGAACGAGCGCCGACCCACCTACGAGCGGCTCGCCACGCTGACCATCCTGTCGAGCGAGCGGCCCGGCGAGCAGGTGGCCGCCGAGATCGTCGAGGCCCTTGGCCTGGAGCTGAAGGTGGCCGAGCTGGTGGACCCGAAGCACAGCGAGGACGAGAGCGGCGGTTCCGTCGCGAGCGGCGGCTCGACCGGGAGCGGCCGGTCGAGCGAGAGCAGCAAGGAGAGCACCAGGTGAGCACCCACAGCGCCCCGACCCGGGTCACCGTCCAGGGTGAGGCGCCCTACGACGTCGTCATCGGCCGCCACCTGCTGGGCGAGCTGCCCGCGCTGGTCGGCAAAGCGGCCAAGGTCATGGTGATCCACCCGGCGGCGCTCTCGGCCACGGCGGACGCGATCGCGGAGGACCTGAAGGCGTCGGGCTACGAGGCGTTCGTAGCCGAGGTGCCGGACGCGGAGGCGGCGAAGACGCCGCAGGTCGCTGCGTTCCTGTGGGGGTTGCTGGGCCAGCTCGACTTCACGCGGTCGGACGCGATAGTGGGCGTCGGCGGCGGTGCCACCACGGACCTGGCGGGCTTCGTCGCCGCGACCTGGCTGCGCGGGATCCGCGTGGTGCACGTGCCGACCACCCTGCTCGCGATGGTCGACGCCGCCGTGGGCGGCAAGACGGGCATCAACACCTCCGAGGGCAAGAACCTCGTGGGCTCGTTCCACCCGCCGGCTGGCGTGCTGTGCGACCTGGCGGCGCTGGCCTCGCTCGACAAGTGGGACCTCGTGGCGGGCCTGGCCGAGGTGGTCAAGACGGGCTTCATCGCGGACCCGGCGATCCTCGACCTGGTCGAGGCGCACGTCGACGAGCTGCGGAACTGGGCCGGCACGGACGCCACCGACGAGACGTGGGCCGTGGTGGCGGAGCTCGTCGAGCGGTCGGTGCGGGTCAAGGCCCGGGTGGTGGGCGAGGACCTCAAGGAGGCCGGCCTGCGCGAGATCCTGAACTACGGGCACACGCTGGGCCACGCGATCGAGCTGGCCGAGCGGTACCAATGGCGGCACGGCGCAGCGGTGAGCGTGGGCATGGTCTTCGCGGCGGAGCTCGCCCGGATGGCGGGCAAGCTGCCCGACGACGTCGCCGACCGGCACCGCACCCTGCTGTCTTCGCTCGGGCTGCCGGTGCACTACCGGGGCGACCGCTGGGACCAGCTCCTGTCCGCGATGCGCCGCGACAAGAAGGCGCGCGGCGACCTGCTGCGGTTCGTGGTGCTGGACGACGTCGCAAAGCCCGTACGCCTGGAGGGCCCCGACCCGACCCTGCTGGCCGCCGCCTACGCGGAGGTCTCCAAGGAGCCCCCGACCAAGGGACCTGGTACTCCGGTCACGTTGACCCTGGGCTGAGTGGCACCCCGGTCACCATGGGCCTGGGCTGAGCGGGCCCTGGCGGCCGGGCCACGTCGAGGTTCGGCGGGGGCCGCCGGGGTCGGCAGTTGGCATCGAGATCGGCTCAGGCCTGGACCGATCTCGATGCCAACTGCCGACCTCGAAGGGGGAGGGCCAGCTAGGTGCCGATCTCGGGGGGGCAGCGTGGTTCGCGCGGCGGCAGGCCGGCGCTCCTCAGCCCTCAGTTCCCAAGCCCAGGGCTCGGTTCCCAAGCCCAAGGCTCAGGCCCCAAGCCCAGGGCTCAGGCCCAGAGGCCGCGTTCCGTCAGCACGTCCTTGAGCAGGTCGGCGCGGTCCGTGACCAAGCCGTCGACGCCGGCCTCGATGAGCCGGGTCATCTCGTCCGGCTCGTTGACGGTCCAGACGTGCACCTTCTTGCCGAGCGCGTGCGCGGCGTCGATCGAGGCCGGGCTCACCACGGTGACGGAGCCCTCGCGCACCGGCACCTGCAGCGCGTCGACGTCGCGCAGGGCACGCCGCGCCAGGGGGCGCACGCGCAGCCGGACTCCGGCGAGGAAGGCGGCGATCTCCCGGCGTCCGGCCGACGTCGCGACCGGGCGGGACAGCTTGGCCAGGGTGGCGCGCCGCCGGGCGTGGTCGAACGAGGTGACGCACACGCGATCCCACGACGAGGTCTTCTCGATGGCCCTGGCCACCGGCCCGACGCCAGAGCCGTGCTTGACGTCGATGTTCACGCGCAGGTCGGGCCAGCCGCCGAGCACGTCCTCCAGGAGCGGCACCGGCTCGACGCCGCCGATGCGCGCCTCGCCCACCTCGGACCAGGGGAGCTCGGCCACCAGGCCGGTGCCGTCGGTGGTGCGGTCGAGGGACTCGTCGTGCAGCGCGACGGCCACGCCGTCGATGGTCCCGTGGGCGTCCGTCTCCACGTACCGGTAGCCGAGGTCGACGGCGGCGCCGAACGCCGCCAGCGAGTTCTCCAGGCCCTCGGTGCCGGCAGAGGCGTGCGCGAACCCGCGGTGGGCGAGGGCCTGGAAGGGCCCCTCGAAGTAGGTCACTGGCTGTTCCCCGTCTGCAATGTCGTCTGGGTGATGTTGTCTGCGTGAGGTCGTGGGTGATGTCGTCCGGGTGATGACGGCCGGACGGCGCCGGCTGGATGATGTCGGCCACGTGCCGCCCGCTACGCGGTGTCCCGGGCGCCGGCCAGGGCCTCCACCTGGCCGTCCGTCCATTTCAGCATGCCGCGCAGGTAGTCCTCGCGCGGCCCGTCGTCCGACAGCGACAGGTCGTGCACGCCGCCCGGCACCACGAGCTCCGTGACGTCGCGGCCGAGGCCCGGCCCGAGGGCGGCCATGTGCCGTACGTCGAGCACCGTGTCCTGGGCGTCGAGCAGCGGGTTGTCGAGCGAGTCGGGGCCGGACGAGTCGGACCGCGCGAGCAGCACGGGGCACGCGATCTCCAGCCCGCGGGCCACACGCGCCTGCCCGCGTCGCACCGCGACGAACCAGCCGACCCGGCCCGGCAGGCCCTCCGGACGCTTGAGCGTGGTGTCGAACTCCCACCGTCCGCCGTTGGCGGCCAGCAGGTGCTCGGCATACCGGGACGGGCCGTCGCTGATGATCGCGGTCGCGGCCAGGTGGCCCACGGAGTCCAGCACGCGCGTCCCGACCGTGCGCTGCCAGTGCGGGGCCCGCAGGTCGAGGAACGGCGAGTTGAGCACCAGCGCGTCGGGTCCGGCGTCGGCCCCGGCGGCGTTGCGGTGGGCGTGCGCCCACAGCGACGTGGTGAGCCCGCCGGTCGAGTGGGCGTGCAGCACGAGCGGCAGCCCCGGCTCCAGCGCGCGCACGGCCCGGGCGGCCGCGGCGACGTCGGTCGCCTGCTCGCGCAGGTCCGTCACGAAGTGCGGGAGCTGGCCGGGCCGCAGCGACCGCCCGGCGGCCCGGAGGTCGACGGCGTAGAACGCGTACCCGGCCGCGGCGAAGGCGCGGGCCAGGTGCTCCTGGAAGAAGTAGTCGTTGTACCCGTGCACGTGGACGACGGCGGCGCGCGGCGCCGGCAGGCCGGACGGGTGCGGGTACCGTACGAGGGTGGCCGGCCCGAGCGGCGCCTCCTGGAACGGTTCGCCGAGGAGGTGGTCGGTGCGCCAGAGGAGGCTGACCTGCGACGCCGGATCCCGGGTGTCGGGCGGGTATCCCGTGAGCTGTCCAAGCCGTTCTGAATCCCCGTGCACCGCCTCCGTCTCGCCCATGCCAGAACTGTAGAGCGATGCGCGTGCATAGGTCGTGTTGCCTCCGTGTGCACGAGTGGAATCCGCGTGGATTTCCGCATCGAGCTGGCAGCCGGATGGCGACCCGGTCTGGGGGTGCTGAGCCCGACCGGCCCGATCGCCGGCCTGCTCCACCAGGCGTGCCGTGACCTGCCCTTCAACGGCGGGCGTTACGTGGGTGGTCCTTCGCGCGGCGTTCATTGCCGCGCCGGTAGTTGCCGGTCCAACGCGCCATGACTTCCTGCGGATCGTCCCGCTCGACCTCGGCCAGGAACGCCGCCGCCCGGCCGCCACGTACCGTCGTCGCGCCGCGGCCCCGGTGTGTAATGAGCACCGAGCCGTCCGAGCGGATCGTGTAGTTGAAACCCTCAGGGCCAGCCATGTCGGGCATTGTGGCATTCCTTGGCGTAGGCGCGGCACGGATTTCGCGCAGGACGCCGCGTGCCTGCATTGAGGTCGAGCGCGGCTGCCCCCAAACCGACCGGACACCACTGGCCGACGCAGCCCTCGGCGCCCTGAACGGCGCTCTCGGCAACCGGACCACCTCATGGTCTGGGCCCACAGACCCACGGGCCGCTCACCCAGGGGTCGGCAACCCCTGGTTCCGTGCTTCCTGGCCACGGGACATTGGCAGGGTGAATCCGACCGAGGAGGTCCCATGACCAAGTCCGTGCCGTTCCGGCGGGCCGCTGCCGCCGTGATCGTCCTGTCTCTCGTCGGCCTGGCGGGCGGGACAGCACTGGTGGTGGCATCGGCGTCGTCCGGCCAGTCGTCGAGCCAGTCCGCCGGCCCTTCCTCCGGCGCGGCGTCGTCCGGCGAGGCGCGGCCCGGCGGGCAGTCGTCGGGCGCGCCGTCGTCCAAGGCGAGCGCGCGCGTGCCGGACCTCACCGCCGTCCCCGAGGAGATCGCCACCGACATCCAGATGCCGTGGGGTCTTGCCTTCCTGCCCGACGGCGACGCCCTGACCACCGAACGCCAGACGGGCCGCGTGCTGCGCATCGGACCGGGGCAGGAGCCGGAGCACATCCGCACCATCCCCGACGTGTACCTCCCGGGCGGCGACGGCGGGCTGCTCGGCCTGGACCTCTCCCCGCGGTTCGCCCGGGACCGGCTGGTGTACGTGTTCTACACGGCCGTCGGCGGCGAGTCCCGGATCGCCCGGTTCGAGCTGGGCTCCGACGAACCGATCGAGATCATCCTGACCTTCACCCGCGGCGAGAACCACAGCGGCGGACGCCTCAAGTTCGGCCCGGACGGCATGCTGTACGTGACCGTCGGCGACGGCCGCAACGGCGAGAACGCGCAGGACCTGGACAACCTCAACGGCAAGATCCTGCGGGTCACCCCGATCGGCCGCCCGGCGCCGGGCAACCCGTTCCCCGGCTCGCCCGTCTGGAGCTACGGCCACCGCAACCCCGAGGGTCTCGCCTGGGACGCCAGGGGCCGCATGTACTCCGCCGAGTTCGGCGAGGACGCCTTCGACGAGATCAACCTCATCCGGCCCGGCCGCAACTACGGCTGGCCCTTGGTGGAGGGCGCCGGCGACACCGACGGCGGCCGCCTCACCAACCCGCTGATCACCTTCCCCACCGCCGTCGGCCCCTCGGGCATCGCGATCTCCGGCGGCACGCTCTACCTGGCGGGCCTGACCGGCCAGGCGTTGTTCACCATGCCGCTGGTCAACGGCCGCATCGGCGAGCCGACGGAGCACCTCCCCGGGGTCTGGGGCCGCATCCGGACCGTGGAGATCGCCTCCGACGGCGCCCTCTGGGTCACCACGTCCAACCACCCGCGTCAGCCCCGCGAGGGCGACGACCGCGTCCTGCGGTTCCCCGCCCACTGACCGAAGGTCCGCGGTTCGGACGGCGCCCGCCGCTTCGACGACACGCGGGCGATGGCGATGGCGCGGAATCACCCCGGGCCGTCGCCGGACGTGGCGATGCTTCGCGAGGCGACGGGTGACTGCGTCGGTGTCGGCGACGGCGGGTGCTTCGCCGCCTCGTCGTCGCTGGGAGCCGGTGCCGGGTTCGGCTTCGGCTTCGACGGGACCGACTCGGACGAGGTCGGCGACGGGGAGGGCGCCGACGGGGTGGCCGAGGGCTCCTGGCCGGGCTTCGACGGCGAGGGCTTCGGCGACGATGAGGGCGAGGGCGACGGGGAAGCCGAGGGCTCCTGGCCGGGCTCCGACGGCGAAGGTTTCGGCGAGGGCTTCGGATCCGGAGTCGGCCCGGTCGTGGGCGCGGTCGGCTTCGGCGCGGGTTGGCTCGGTGTCGGTGTCGGTGTCGGTGTCGGTGTCGGTGTCGGTGTCGGTGTCGGCTTGGGCGCTGGGTCGCTCGGCTTCGGCGTGGGCTTGGCCGGCTCACGCGGACCATCACCCGGCCGGTCCGCCGGCTTCGTCCCCGCCGTCGGCCCTTCAGGTCGCTGACGCACCCCGCCGGACGCCGGACCCTGCTCCGGATCCGGCGCGGGCTCCGCCGCGTGCCGCGCACCCGCGACCCCGGACGAGCCCGCCCGCCCGCCCCAGGCCCACGGGCCGACGTCGGCGGCGTAGACCGCGTGGTCGGGGACCGGACCCGCCCCGAAGAACTCGAAGTGCCACGGCTCGGGCTTCGCGCCGCCGGGCCGCGCCCACGGCGGGTTGTCCCACCCGTAGTCCGTGCCGTGCACCCGCAGCCACCGGTACTCCCTGGACATGCCGCCGGCGATCGGGGCACCCAGGTCCACGGCCAGGCCCCAGCCGTGGTTTGACGTGCCGGGGATCGCCGCAAGGTGCGGCTTGGTGCCGGCGAGGGCGACCTGCTGGACGTAGGGCCGGTAGGAGTCGGTGACGGGGATCGGGTACCCGAACTCCCGCTCGAACTCGTCGTTGACCGTGGTCAGCCGCTCCGCCGCGTCGCAGCGCAGCAGGTGCCCCGGCGCGAACGCCAGCGGGCACAGCACCGCGGCCGGGATCCGGCCGTTGGCGTAGCCGAGCGTCGAGCCGGCGAACGCCGTCACCACGTCGAGCAGGCTCTCGCGCAGCGAGAAGTGCCGGGGCTCCTCGGCGTCCGGTTCTTCGGTCGCCGCCGGGTCCAGGTCCGGGCCGTGCTCCCGCTCCCGTCCTTGCTGCTCCCTTCGCTCCGGGACGACGGCGAAGGCCTGGCCGGCACCCACCGGGAGGGCCTCGGCGGGCCCGCCCGGCGCATCCTCGGTCGCCGCATCGAGCTGGATCGCCGGACCGCCGTCGGTAGCGGGAGCGGGCCCGGCGGGGACGCTCGGTGCCGCGGCGAACAGCAGGCCGCCTGCGGTCACGGTGGCGACGGCACCCGCCCACGCCGTGCGGGACAACCTGCGCCGGCTCGGTCGGCAGAGCCGCGAGACGAGCTGCTTCGACTGGTCCTTCACCCATCGCCCCTTCGGTCGGTGCGTGCCGGGCGGTGCGCGGTGCATGCACCCCGGTCAACAAGCAGTAAAAGCAGTATCACGAGTCGGCGCGGCGTACCCGGCGAGATCGCCGACGTCTGACTCTCGGGGCCCGCCGTGGGCGGGATGGCCGCGCGACGGCCCACGGGCACTGGTCAGCGCGGGGCGGTGCGCGGCGGCGCAGGCGTTGGGCGGCCGGACGTCTTCGCAGGCGGCGGACGTCGATCGACCCCGCCGCCACCCCGGAGCGGGTGAAAAAGCCCCCGGAGTTGATGACTCGGTTGGTGATTTCTTGGGTTCCGACTGGTGATCGGGCGCGAAGCGGATGGCATTGATTACGCCGTACTAGTCGATGCGGACCGTTCGGTTCGCGAGCGAGAGGACAGCACATGCGCGTACGAAGGCCAACGACGACGACCCGTGGCAGGTTCGCTCTCCGCCGGTTCAGACGTGGTCCGGCGGTCCTGATGACGTTGAGCCTGATCGGGGCCGGCCTGGTCGCCACGTCGCTGACGTCCGCCCCACCGAGCGCGGTCGCGGCGCCGGGCAACCCGGGCGTGCCGGGCGACCCGCTGGTCCTCTTCGTCGAGGACTTCGAGAACCGGGCGGCCAACTCGAACGTGCTCCTGACCGACTACACGGGCGCGAGCGGCACCACCTACGCGGCCGATCCGTTCTGGGTGGACCGCAACGCCTGCAACGGCTTCATCGTCAACCACGGCAGCCCACGCGTGCCGGGGGACTGCAACGGTACGTTCGGCGACCCTGCGGGCGCGGGTATCTACAACAGCCTGATGTCCCTGCCGTACGCACTCGGCATGATCAACGGCACCGATCCGGCCGCCAACGCCGCGGCGTCGTCCTACACCTCGGGCAGCTCCGCGGACAACCAGGTCCAGTTCCGCACGGCCGCCCCGCTGACCCTCCCCACCGAAGGGAGGTTCGTGACGTTCTCCGTCGATGCGGTCGCGCAGAACTGCACCGCTCCCACCGACCCGGAGCTCCGGTTCTACCTCGTCAACGGCGCCGGGGAGGAAGTCCCGGTGTCGGAGACGGCGATCAACCCGTGCACCGACTCCCGGGCCACGCTGTACAACGCCCCCGCCCAGGACGGCACACCGCGCGACGTGATGGGCGGTCGGTTTCCCGCCGACGGCTCGACGCTCGTGACCGGCGGCTCGTTCGGCATCGTGATGCGCAACGAGAGCGGCGGCGGCGGAGGCAACGACGGGGCGTACGACAACATCCGTGTGCTGGACGTGACGCCGCAGCTCGACAAGGAGTTCAGCCCGACGTCGGTCGCCACCGGTGGCGTCTCCACCCTGACCCTGACGGTCACGAACACCAGCGAGCTGGGTTCGAAGAACGGCTGGTCGTTCACCGACAGCCTTCCGGACGGTCTGACGGTCGCCGACCCGCCCGCCACGGCCACCACCTGCCCGGCCGCCGTCGTGACGGCCGATGCCGGCGGCACGTCCGTGTCGGTGACCGGCAACCTGGACGTCGGGATGACCTCGTGCACCATCACGGTGAACGTGACCTCGGACCAGGCCGGGAGCTACACCAACGACGCCGACAACGTGTCGGCGATCGGCCTGGACTACCCAGGCACCTCCACCGTGACGTTCGGTGACGCGAGCCTCGAGCTCGTCAAGATCGCCGGCGAGCCCGTAGACGTCAACGGGAACGGCCTGACGGACGTCGGCGACACCATCGAGTACACCTTCGAGGTGACGAACACCGGCGACGTCGCGATCGACGGCGTGGCCGTCGACGACCCGAAGGTGGGCGCGGTCACCTGCGCGGCGACCTCCGTCGGGCCGGGCGAGACCGTCACCTGCGCGGCCGACGCGCCGTACGTCGTCACCGCGGAGGACGTCGAGGCCGGCTCGGCCGACAACTCCGCGACCGCGACGGGCACCCCGCCCGGCCTGACCACCCCGATCAGCTCCCCGCCGTCGGAGACCAGCACGCCAACGGAGGCGCCGGACCCGGCGCTGACGGTCGTGAAGTCGGCGTCGCCGTCCGGCGCGGAGGCGTACGAGGCGGGCCAGGTGATCGAGTACACGTTCGAGGTGACGAACACCGGCAACGTGCCGCTGAGCGACATCACGATCGACGAGACCGAGTTCTCGGGCTCCGGGGAGCTGCCGGAAGCCACATGCCCTGACGAGGCGCTGGCCCCGGGCGGCTCGCTGACCTGCACCGCGAGCTACACGCTCACGCAGGCCGACGTCGACTCCGGTGAGCTGACCAACACGGCCACCGCGACCGGCACGCCGCCGGGCGGCACCCCGCCGCCGACGTCGCCGCCGTCGACCGTCGAGATCCCGAACGTCCCGGCGCCCGGGATCGAGGTGGTCAAGACGTCCGACACGGACGAGATCTCCGAGGTGGGCCAGCAGGTCACCTACAGCTTCGAGGCGACCAACACCGGCAACGTCACGCTCAGTGACATCACCATCGACGACACCGACTTCTCCGGCTCCGGTGAGCTGTCGGCGGTCGAGTGCCCCGACGAGGCCGCCAGCCTCGCGCCCGGGCAGTCGGTGACGTGCACCGCCACCTACGAGGTCACGCAGGCCGACCTCGACTCGGGTGAGCTGACCAACACGGCCACCGCCACCGGCACCCCGCCGGGCGGCACCCCGCCGCCGACGTCGCCGCCGTCGACCGTGGAGGTGCCCGCGGCCCCCGACCCCTCGATCGAGGTGGTCAAGACCTCGGACACGGAGGAGATCACCAGGGCCGGGCAGCAGGTGACCTACACCTTCGAGGTGACCAACACCGGCAACGTGCCGCTGACCGACGTGACGGTCGAGGAGGGTAAGTTCTCCGGCTCGGGCGACCTGCCGGAGCCGACGTGCCCCGAGGGCCCGCTCGCGCCGGACGCCTCGATCACCTGCACCGCCACCTACGTGGTCACCCGGGCGGACGTCGAGACGGGTGAGCTGACCAACACGGCCACCGCGACCGGTACGCCGCCGGACGGCACCCCGCCGCCGACGTCGCCGCCGTCGACCGCGAAGATCCCGGTCGAGCCGGTGCCGGACGCCCCGGATGCCCCGGATGCCCCGGACGCTCCTGACGCGCCGGAGCCGGACCGGGCCGACGGTCCGGGCGGGGTGCTGGCCTCGACCGGCGCCACGATCGGGTGGGCCGCCGGCCTCGGGACGCTGCTCGTGCTGCTCGGCGCCACTGCGCTGATCTTCACCCGCTGGCGCCGGCTCAGCTAGGTCGGACGGCCTTTCGCCCCGCCGAACGGTCGGCGGGGCGAAAGGCCCTGGCAGCGGTACTCACCGGGCGTCGTGTTCCCCCAGCCGGCCGACCCGAACCCGCCGTCCCGACACGGTTGATCGCACGCTCCCTGTTGCGTTTTACAGACACCCCGGCGTGCCGTCCAATGGTTCATCCGATGCGACTTGCTCCGAAGGGGATGCGACGACTTGGTCGACCATCTGAATCGTTTCGTCCTGGCCGAACCGAGCACCGCCGTGCTCCGGACCTGGCCCGGCGGCTCTCCCGACGCCGAGGTCTCGAACGCGATCGCCGCAGGCGACCTGAACGCGCTCGAGGACCTGGCGGACCAGTGGTGGTTCGAGCTGCCCGCCCGCTTCGGCGCGGAGCTGCTCGGACTCCTGGAGCGGCTGCCCGTCACCGTGGTCTCCGGACGCCCGCGCCTGCTGATGGCGGGCTTCCTGGCGTACCAGCTCGCCGTGGAGCACCAGGACCCGGGGCTGCGCGCCGCGATGCGCCTGTTCGAGATGCACGGTGCACGCCTGTCGAAGCAGCTCAGCACCTTCACCCGGCCGAGCGATGCGCTGGCCGCCGGGTCGCTGGCGATGCACGCGGCGGGCGCGCGGGGCCAGTACGAGGCGGCCGAACGGATCGGCGCGTGGACCGAGGACCGGCTGCTGCGGATCGACGACTCGGGCGCGCTGCCCTGGAGCCAGGACCGGCTGACCGGCCGTCCCGGCCTGATCGCCCTGCACCGGGGCGTGGTGGCGATGCAGGCGGGGCAGCCCGCCGTCGCGATCGGGCATCTGCAGCGTGCCTACGAGCAGGCCGGCCCGCCGCCGTTCCAGCACTTTGCCGGCGCCTCGGCCTGCGCGAACCTCGCGCTGCTCGCGGCGGTGCGCGGGCACCACGCGATGGCCGAGACCTGGTTGGACCGGATGTCCCGGTGCGGGCCGGTCCCGGACTGGCTCGAACATCATCTGCTGCTCGGCGCCGCCGTCGCCCGAGCGCTCCTCGCCGTCGACCGGCTGGAGCCCGCCGTCGCCGCGGACCTGCTCGGGCGGGCGGGCAGTGGTGAGGAACCGGGCGAGCTGTGGCCGTACCTGGCCGCCGCGCACGCCGCGTACGCCGTGGCCTTCGGCGAGCCGACCGACGGCCTGCTGCGGCTGGACGCCGCCTGCTTCGCGCACGGGATGGCCGAACGCCCGGGTCCGGGCGCCCACCCGGTGCTGCTGCGGGCGCACGCCGACCTGCTCGCGGCGACCGGGGAGGGCAACCGCGTCGTGGCGCTGGCCGACACCCGCGCGACGAGCCGGCTGCTGCCGCCCGCGGCACGCGCCCGGCTGCTGGCCGGTGACGACAGCGGCGCGCTGGCCGTGGCCGGCCGGGCGGTGCGGGACCCCGCCGTCACGCCGCGTGACGCGGTCGAGCTGCAGCTCGTCATGTCCGTGGTGCACCTGCGCTCCGGCGAGCTCGACGACGCGTGCGCGCGCTTCGCGCAGGCGGTCGCCCTCGGGCGGCAAGGGCTGCTGGCGCCGTTCGCGCTCTTCCCGCAGGAGGAGCTGGCGGACCTGTGCGCGCGGACCGGCACCGACCCCCGCCACCTGGGGATCGTGGTCGCAGCCGGCGGAGCGCGGCGCACCAGCGTCGCGGTCCCGATCATCCTGCTCACGCGCCGCGAGCAGGCGGTGCTGGTCGGGCTGGCCGCCGGGGCCAGCCCGGTACGGATCGCGGCGGACCACGGCGTCTCGGTCAACACCGTGCGCACCCAGATCCGCAAGATCTACCGCAAGCTCGGCGCGACGAACCGGGCCGGCGCGCTCGCCCGCGCCGGGCAGCTCGGGCTGATCCCGCCGGAGGCGCCGCACGGGCCGTCTCGGACGGCGCCGACGTCGGGGGCGGTGCCCGCCGCTGCGGCCCCTGGCCGACGGTGAGCACCGCGGGTGAAACAGGGGATGCCATCCCCTGTGCCGACGGCTCCCCGCACGTGACACTGGGGGCATGACAGTCGGCAGGTACGCCGAGCTGGGCGCCTTCCTCCGCTCTCGCCGCGCGCGCATACGGCCCGAGGACGTCGGCCTGGTGTCGGGTCCGCGCCGTCGCGTGCCCGGGCTGCGCCGCGACGAGGTGGCGCAGCTCGCCGGCGCGTCGGTGGACTACTACAACGAGCTCGAACGGGGCGCCGGCTCCCAGCCCTCCGAGCAGATGCTCGCCGCGCTGGGCCGGGCGCTCCGGCTGACCGACGACGAGTGGAACCACCTCTACCACCTGGCCGAGCGGCCCGTGCCCCAGCAGGGCGGGACGGCGTCGCACGTGCAGCCGGGCATGCTGGACCTGCTCGGCCGCCTGACGACGACGCCGGCCAAGGTGGTCACCGACCTGCACGTCACCCTGGTCCAGAACCCGCTCGCCGATGCGCTGCTGGGCGACCAGTCGCGGTTCACCGGCCGGCGGGCCAGCCTCGCCTACCGCTGGTTCACGGACCCGAAGGCCCGCGACATCTACCCCGAGGCCGACCACGACACCCAGTCCCGCGCCTTCGTCGCCGACCTGCGTGCCGCGGCCGCCCGCCGGGGCGGCAAGGACACCGAGGCGCGATCCCTGATCGAGGCGCTGCAGGAGGCCTCCGCCGAGTTCACCGAGATCTGGGCCAGGCACGACGTGGCCTTCCGCCGCCGTGAGCGCAAGCGCCTCAACCATCCCGCCCTCGGCCTGCTCCACATCAACTGCCGCACCCTGATCAGCGAGGACGGCCGGCAGCGCCTGCTCTGGTTCACCCCCGTGCCCGACACCGACAGCGCCGACCTGCTCGAGCTGCTCGCCGTGATCGGCACGCAGAAGCTCACCGGGTCGGCCCCGGAGGTTCCTTCCTGATCTGGCGGCCCTGATCTGGCGGCCGCCCTGATCGTCAGTCGGGCAGGAGCGCGGGCAGCACCGAGGTCACGAGCCGCCGCCCGAGGCCGGGCCGCGCCGCGTCGTCGCCGTCGGCGCTACCGCCGTCGCTGCCGGCACCGCTGCTGGCACCGCTGCCGCCGTCGCCCCAGAAGGTGACCAGGAGCGCCTCGTGCAGCGCGGCACCGACGAGCAGCCGGGCGGCCGCCTCGACGTCGGCGTCCGCGCGTACCCGGCCGGCCGCGCGCTCCGCCTCCAGGTAGGCCTGCAGCCGTAGCTGCGGCACCTGTGGGCCGGCGCCGTGCGCCGCGATCGCCTCGCGGTGGCGGGCCAGGAGGGTGCTGCTGGAGAAGATCGACGCCGAGATCGGGAAGCTGTCGACGTAGAAGTCGAGCAGCCCGGAGACCAGCCGCACGAGGTTGGCCTCGACGGTCGCCGAGCCGACGGCGTCGTCGGGCAGGGCGAAGCCGGGCAGGCGCTCCTGCAGCACCGCCATGAACAGGCCCTGCTTGTCCTCGAAGTGCCGGTACAGCAGCGCCTCCGAGCAGCCGGCCGCGCGGGCGATCTCCTTGGTCGTCGCGTGCGCGACCCCCTGCTCGCGCATCACCCGCGCCGCCGCGTCGAGGATCCGCTCCCGTGTGCTCATGCCAGACATTCTCCCTTGACCTGCGGCCATGTCCCGTGACACGGTGTAAGTAAGTATTCACTCACCAGTGTTCGCCTTACCAGGGCGAAGCGCAACCGACCTCCGAGGAGATGTCATGAAGATCGCTGTCGTCGGAGCGAGCGGCCGCACCGGCCGCGAGCTCGTCCGGCTGGCCGCCGCGGCCGGCCACGACGTCGTCGCCGTCGTCCGCGACCCGTCCCGGCTGGCCGATCCGCCCGGCGAGGTCCGGGTCGCCGACGCGTCCGACGTCGCGGCGCTCGCCACCGCGTTCAGCGGGGTCGACGCCGTCGCGAGCTGCCTCGGCCCGGTGCCGGGCGAGTCGGCGCACGTGCTGCGCGACGGCGTCACCGCCGTCCTGGAGGCGATGGACCGCGCGGGCGTGCGTCGCCTGGTCGCGATCAGCGCGAGCGGCTGGCTGGTCGACGGCGACGACCCGCTCTCCCGTTACGTCGCCAAGCCGATCCTCAAGCGGGCCCTGGCCGACGCGAACGCGGACCTGGAGGCCATGGAGCAGGTGATCAGGGCCAGCCACGTGGACTGGACGATCATGCGCCCGCCGCGCCTCCAGGACCGGCGGGGCACCGGCCGCTACAAGGCGCGGCGCGACGGCAACGTGCGCTGGGCCTGGACGATCGCCCGGCCGGACCTGGCGCTGGCGATCCTTGACGCCCTGACCGACCGGACCGCCGTCGGACAGGCGATCTCGGTCGCGGCCTGAGGCCGGGGCACCCCGCCCGGGTGGCTTCGGCGTGAGGCGTTCAGCCGGCTGACGGCATCGACCGCTGGCGCCAGCGGTCGATGCCGTCGAGGACCAGGTCGAGCCCGGCGTCGAACTCGGCGATGAAGTCGTACTCGGGGTCTGCCGTCACGGCGTCCATCGCCGCGAGCATGCTGGGGTACTGCCGCATCGCGGCCTCCTGGTCGGGTTCGACGTCGCCGGGCTCGGTGGTGGGCATGGTGATCTGCTGCACCGCGAAGCCGTAGACGTAGCTGTCGAGGACGACGAACGCGCGCGATGCCAGGCGCGGGGAGCATCCCGCCGCGATCAGGGTCGCCAGGACGGCGTCGGCGTGGGCGAACGTGACGGGCCGGTCCGGGCCGGCGCGGGTCTCGATCAGTGCGACCGCCCAGGGATGCCGCACCAGGACCTCGCGGACCGAGCTCGCCCGGCGGCGCAGCTCGGCGCGCCAGTCCGGTCGCTGTGGGTCGGGCGTCTCGAACTCGGCGTACATCCGCTCGACCAACGCGTCGAGCAGGTCGTCCTTGTTCGCGACGTGGCGATACAGCGACATCGGCGTCGCCTCCAGTCGCGAGGCGACCGCGCGGATGGTGAGCGCATCGAGCCCTTCGGCGTCAGCGAGCTCGAAGGCAGCCTGGACCACACGCGCGCGCGACAAGGAGTTGCGAGGGGCGCGGGCGGGCCTTGTCATGCCGACAGCCTACCCGTAGTGTACTAAGTACACTCTCGACTTGCCGCCACTGCGGCGCAGGGACCTCCTCTCGAAAGAAGAACCGATGACCACCATCCGAACGACCACCCCGAACCTGCTCGACACCCCGCCGATCCCCGTGCAGGCCAAGGTCGCCGCCGCATGGACCACCTTCATGCTCCTCTACATCTACGTCGACTACTACCACCTCTACAAGCCCGGCACTGTCGACGACATCCTGGCCGGCGTCGTCTTCGAGTTCGACATCAGCCCGGCGCTGATGACCGCGTTCCTCGGCCTGATCACGATCCCGGCCCTGATGGTGGTCCTCTCCATGACGCTACCCGCCCGGGTGAACCGCACCACGAACCTCGTCGTGGCATCGCTGTACCTCCCCGTCACAGTGTTCAACGCCGTAGGGGAGTCCTGGGAGTGGGCCTCCTTCTACGGCCTCTCCATCGGAATCGAGGTGCTGCTCCTGGCCTTCATCCTGCGCTCCGCCTGGACCTGGCCTCGAACCCCCGCCGTCCCAACCGGCCCCGCCACGACCAACCTTCGACAGGACACTCGACAGTAGGAGATCGCCAAGAGGAGATCGCCGAGCAGGTCCGCGACGACCAAGAAATCAGCGCTTCCCGGGGTCGGCCGGTCGGCCGTGGCCGCCGCCTCCGGGGCCCTTGCCGTTTCCGTTCCCGCCCCCGTTGCCGTTCCCGTTGCTGTTGCCGTTTCCGTTGCCGGGGCCCTGGTCGTTGTCCTTGGTCGGGCCCTTGCCGTTCGCGTTGCCCGGGTTGCCGGGCGGGCCGCCCGGAGCCTCCTCGGCGGGCGGTTCGGGAGTGGGCTCCGGCTCTGGTTCTGGCGCGGGAGGATCTGCCGGATCCTCGGGCGCGGGCGGCGCCGGAGGGTCGGCCGGTGCCAGCTCGTCCGGCGTCGGGGTGGGAGCAGGTTCGGGGTCGACCGGCTCCGGCGCGGCCTCGGGGTCCGAGCGCTCGGCCTCGGGTGCCGGTGCGGGATCGGCCACCAGCTCGGGTTCGATCGGCGCCGGATCGGAGGCCACGAGAGCCTCCTCGTCGGGCGTTGAAGGGCGTGGTCGAGGCCTGGCGGGAGGGACGGCGGGCGGCTGTTCCTCGGTCGTGGGCCGCTCCGAGGTGGGTCCAGAACCCGGGTCGCCGCCACCGCCGTCGGCCCCGCCGCCCTCACCGACGGCGCCGCCGGGGCCGGCACCGTCGATCGCCTGGACCGGGGGCTCGTCGAGCTGGTTGATGAGGATGGCCGTGGCGCCGGCGCCGATGGCCAGGGCGACGAGGACCCCGGCGGCCACGCCGGCCTCCTTCCCGAACGACCGCGGCCAACCCCTACCGGCCTTACCGGCGGCCCCACTAGCAGTGCCAGTAGTGGTGCCGGCGCCCCCACCCGCTGCGGTGCCACCCGCTGCGGTGCCACCCGCAGCAGTGCCACCAGTAGCGGTCGCGCTGGCAGCGCCGGCGGCCCCGCCGATGGCGCCGGTGATGGTGCCGCCGGCGATGAGGTGCTGGCCCAGGTCGCGCAGCATCCAGGACACTTCGCGCACGTCGATGAACGCGCGGGTGCATTCGGCGCAGCCGTCCATGTGGACTTCCAGGCTGCGTTGCCTTCTGGGCAGGAGGCGGCCTTTGAGGTAGTCGTGCATGGCGGCGCGGGTGGTGCGGCATTCAGGTTGGTTGACCGCGTGGGCGTGGGCGGCGGCGAACGCCCCGGCGAGGCGTTCCTCGGCGCGGCGTAGCCGCATGGTGACCGCGTGGGGGCGCACCCCGAGGCGGGTGGCGATGTCGGTCACGGCGTGGTCGTGCACGTGCCGGTCGAGCAGGAGCTGCCGGTCGGGTTCGGCAAGATCCGCCAGCGCGGTGCGCAGCATGGACACGTCGGCCTGGCGTTCGGTGTCGAGTTCGGCGCCGGGGGCGGGTGGGGTCAGGCCGTCCAGGGTGTCGTCCTCGACCGGCCGGGCCCGGCCGGCTTCGCGGGTCATGGTGATGGCTTCGTTGACCGCGGCCCGCCGCCAGTACGGGGCGGGTTCGGTGATGGTGCCGCCGGTGGAGACGATGCGGACCATTTTCTCCAGGGCGCGGCTGGTGGCTTCTTCGGCGTCGATGCCGGGCACGCGTGCCTGGACGGACCGCACGACATTCGGGCGATGCACCACCCAATCGTGAACCCACAGGTCATCAGTCACGCCGTCCCCTCCCCGTTCCGCCTTCGTTCACTGCCTCTGACATTGACCGCCGCCCCCATTGCCCGCCACCGGTCGCGTCCCGCGATCGGGAGGTAAAGCACCAATTGACCAACATGTGAAGCGTGTCCGTAATAACCCAGAAAATCGAACGCAAGGACTCCACCATACGAAAATGCGCCCGAGGGTCCCAATGGCGGTACGGGGAAGTGGTCGTAGGCTGCCCGTGGAATCAACCATCGATATTCATGGAGTGGCCGGAAGGAAACAAGCGTGGGTCCAGAGAGCGGGCTCTCTGCGGCGGTGCATCCGGTGCTGGTATCCGGGTGGGCGGCGGCCGAGGGCGACGGGGGGCTGGATCGCGTGGTCCACGGTCGTGACCGCGAGCTGCGAGCTGTCGCAGCGTTCGCGACCGGTCTGGACCCGACGACACTCGTCGTGAGCGGTCTCAGCGGTATCGGAAAGAGCGTGACGGTGCTGGCCGCGCTGCGGCAGCTCGGCACGCAGGCGTCGGCGGTGCGGGTGGTCCGGTCGGGCACGGCGCGGCCCTCCGCGCAGGACCTGACGGACGGGCGCCGCCTGGACCTGTCGGAGTGGACGACGGCGGCCGGGCCGGAGGCCGAGCACTACCTCGACCCGGAGCGGCTGGTGGACGCCGTGACCGGGCTCGAGCCCACGGGCTCGCGGCTACGGGTCCTGTTCGTGGACGACATCGAGGCGCTGTCCCCGGACCGGGCCGCGTGGCTGCGCCGTCTGGCCGACGTCGCCTACGCGCGCAACTGGAGGGTCGTCGCCGCGACCCGTCAGGTGGGCGCGCCGCTGCCCGACGACGTGGAGGTGCTCGACGTCGGGCCGCTGGACGAGGCGTCGCTGCGCCGTGTTCTCGACGCGGCCCGCCGGGAGCCGGTCGCCGCCGATGTCGCCGCACTGCTGCACCGGTGGAGCGCGGGGAACGTACGGATCGCGCTGGAGCTGGCCGACACGCTCAGCGCCGCCCAGCTCCGGGGGAGCGCCGAGTGGGCCGGGCCGGACGCCGTCGGACCCGTGGCGCGGCGCGTGTACCGGGCCATGCTGGACGAGCGGGATCCTGCGGGGCTCGCGGACTCGCACCCGCTGCTCGCGCTGCTGCGCGGGGAGCGGGCCGACGTCGAACGCCCGGGTACCGCGACCGCCGTCGGGCGAGCTGCTGGACGCCGCCCAGGCCGGTCCGCCGAGGCCGCCCTCGACGGGCTGCACCTGGACGACCTGCCGGCGGCACGGTTCGGCGGGCGGGACCCGCGCGCCGCCGCCCGCGCGGTCGGCATCGCGCTCCTGACGGGGACGACCTGGACCGGCAGGGGCGTGGGGCAGTGGCTGCCGCCGTCGGCGGACCCCGCGTGGACGGACCATCTCTGGTGGAAGGACGCCGGCGCCGCCGCCGACGCCGTGCGAGGCGATGGCGACGTGCGAGCCGACGACGGCGTGCGGGCCGCCGGCGCGCGGGCGGCGGCGGAGCTCCTGGCGCTGGAGGGCACCGGCCGCCTGTCCGACCCCGCGCGCCTGCGCGCCGACCTCGACCTCATCGCGACGTCCCCCGGCCGGCACTGGGTGGGCCTGTGCCTCGAGGTGCGGGGCCACCTGATGCTCGGGAACGTCGCGCGCGCCAGGCGGCTGCTGGCGGAGTCTGACGCGACGAACGGCCAAGCGACGAACGACCGTGCGACGGAGGACCGGACGGTCGCGGAGATCGTGGCCAGGGACGTCGCGGAGGCACGGGTCGCGATGGTCGAGGGCCGGGCCGCGGACGTGCGGGCCCACCTGGAGCGCGCGACACGGCTCCGGCCGGGCGTCGCGGACTGGCTGCCCGTACGCGGGCTGCGGATCGCCGCCGACGCGATGCTCGACGGCCGGCCCCCGGCGACCGACACGCCTCCGCGTGCGGGGGTGCCGTCGTCCCGCGCCCTGGGCGAGTTCGCCACCGACCTCGGGGTCGCCTATCTCGCCGTCGGCCTCGCCGACCGGGCCGCCGAGCTGCTCACGATCGGGCTCGAACGCTGCGCCTGGCCCTACCGCGGGCGCACGCACTCCCGGGCCGACCTCGTGGAGGCCGTGGTGGCCGCCGGACGGTTCCGCGACGGCGTCCCGGGCCGCGTGCTGCGGCTGATCGAGCCCCCGGTCGAGCCGGAGGAGCGGGCTGACGTCGACGCAGCGGCCGCGCACGCCCGGATGAGCGCGCTGCTCGCCGAGGGTGTGGGGCGGTCTGCCGAGGGCACCGCGTCGTCCGCCGGGGGCGCCGCGTCATCCGTGGGAGGCGCCCCGTCCGCGGAAGGCGCTGCGCTGCCCGCGGGAGGCGCTGCGCTGCCCGCAGGAGGCGCTGCGCTGCCCGCGGGAGGCGCTGCGCTGCCCGCGGGAGGCGCCGCGCCCTCCGCCGGCGTCGACGGCTGGCTGCCGGCCGTATCGCCCGCTGCATCGCCCACTGCACCGCCCACCGCATCGTCAGCCGGGCCGACGCCGTCGCTCTGGCAGCGCCTGCGCACGCTCGTCGCCTACGGCCGCCACTGCGCCGCGCACGGTGACCGCGCCGCGGCCGAACCGGCGCTGCGGGAGGCCAAGGCCCTCGCGGCGCTGCTCGGGGCGCCGGGCTGGCACACGGCCGACCTCGGCCTCGCGGGCGCGGCCCGTGACGGGCTGGCCTGGGAGCGGCTCGGCGACAACGAGCGCGAGATCGTCCGCCTGGCCCTGCGGGGGGCGACGAACGCGCAGATCGCGGAGGCCGTGTATCTCTCGGTGCGGTCGGTGGCCAACCGGCTCAGCTCGATCTACGTGCTGCTGGGTGTGCGGGACCGCAGGGAGCTGGTCGAGCGGGCGTCTGCCGACCCGCCCGAGTGGCTCACCGATTCGGCCTGAGGCATTATTTCACCCGCCCATTTTCGGCATTTTCGCCGCATCGAGAAAAGTCTCCTGAAACGGCGACGCCGTTGTGCGCTGAAATGTCCGCGGTTGCCTTAGTGCAGAGTTTGATTGCGCTGTCTTGCCTTGTCTTGCGTTCGTGCACAAGTGGTGGGCCACATGGCGGAAATCCCCGGACATAGGTGTTCTGAGGTCCGGGACGCGTGGCATTCCCGCGCGGCCTGCATTCACCAGGACGCCGCCGCAAGGGGCGCGAATGTGAGGAGTGATCTCTTGATCTCGACGCATGTGTCGTTGACGCGGAAACGCGGGCGGAGCGGTGCGGCATGGCGCCGCGGGCTCGCGGTGGTGGCTGCCTCGGCCCTCCTGGCCACGACCGCGGGTCTGCCGGCGGTCGCGGTGGACAACTACCCGGACGAGCCGTCAGAGGCGGAGGCCAGCGTGCTGGCGGCCGAGCTCATGCAGCAGGCGCTGCTGGGCGCGGCCACCTCCGACGCCGGCTCGGTGAGCAACCCCGGCCCCAACACCGAGAACCTGGACGCCGACCTGCTCGGCTCCCAGGTGCTGCAGCTCGGGGACATCCAGCTCCCGGTGGACCAGTTCCTCGACTTCGGGCAGATCGGCGCGCTCGCTAGCACGAGCGAGGCGTCCGGCCCGGCCGACGCGCATGCCGTGTCCGGCCTGCTCGGCGCCGACGGCGGTGTGACGCTGGACGGCGCGGAGGACGAGTTCGGCACCGCGAGCATCGACGTCCTGTCGCTGGCGCGGCTGGCCGGCGTCGACGGCATCTCCGACGCGGTGGTCGACCAGCTCACGATCGAGCTGGGTGCCCTGGGCGCCGAGGTCATCGCGGAGGACGGCGTCATCCTGGACCCCGACGGCGGGGTGACCGGGCCGGGCCAGTACCGGCTCGGCGACGGCACGCTGCTGCTGCACTCGCCGGTGGTCGAGGACGCGGCCGCGTCGATCTACGACATCGGCGGCGCCGTCGACTCGCAGATCGAGACGCTGGTGAACGACACGTTCGACGTCTCGCAGCTCACGGCCCTGCTGTCGGCGGTCCCGGGCATCCCGGAGCCGACGGTGACCGTGGACTCGAACATGCAGGAGACGCTGTTCCAGTCCGTGGTCGGCGAGCCGATCACGTCGGCGAACCAGCTCGTGACCATCGACTTCTCCACCGGTGAGTTCCAGGTGCACCTGGAGCACCTGGCCGAGGGCAACGACCCGTGGGGCGGTGGCGACGACGTCGGCATGAACGGCCTGGCGCCCGACTACGAGCTGCTGGACGACCAGACGTACCCGCAGATCGCCGAGGGCGTGCACGAGATCATGCAGGAGGCCACGCGCATCATGATCGGCGCGATCGAGGACGCCCTGAACGCGGTGACGATCAACATCGCGTTCTTCGACGAGTCCCCGCTCGGCACGCTCGACGTGTCCTGGAGCGTGCCGCTGGCCGACGCCGTGAACGGGAACTTCCCGCAGGTCGTGAACAACAGCACCGGCGCACAGGCCGTGACCGGCACGCTGCTGGCCACCACGATCAACGGTCTGGGCAACGCGGCGGCGCCCATCTTCGGCACCGTCTACGACCTGATCATCAGCGACGAGGGCGACCAGATCTTCGACCTGCTGATCAACGACCTCAAGACGGGCATCACCTCGACCATCGGGGCCGCGCTGTCGCCCGTGTTCGACGTGCTGGTGCAGTTCGTCTCGCTGCAGATCAACCACCAGGAGACGGCGACCTGCACCACGGCGGACGGCGAGGAGCGGCTCGGCCAGCTCGAGGTGTCCGCGCTGAGCCTCGGCCTGGTGCAGTCGGCCGACGCCGGCCGGATCGGGCTGGGCAACGCCGGCGTGCGGATCGACGCCTGCGACCTCGCGGCGATCGACCCGACGATCACGGTGGACCCGACGGAGGTTCCGCCGGGCGAGTGCACGACGGTGACGGGTGAGGGCTACACACCGAACGCGACCGTCACGGTCCAGCTCACGGACCCGGACGGCAACCCGGTCGGCGACCCGGTCACGGCCGAGACGGACGACACGGGCGCGTTCACCACGGAGCTGTGTGTGCCGGAGGATGCCGAGCCGGGTGATTACACGGTGGTCGGTACGGATGACACGACGGGCACTCCGGCCGAGGCACCGCTGACGGTCACGCCTGCCGCGGCGATCACGCCGGAGCTGACGGTGGACCCGACGGAAGTGGCTCCGGGGGAGTGCACGGAGGTGTCGGGTACGGGTTACACGCCGAACAGCACGGTGACGGTCCAGCTCACGGACGCCGACGGCAACCCGGTGGGTGACCCGGTCACGGCCGAGACGGACGATACGGGTGCGTTCACCACGGACCTGTGCGTGCCGGAGGACGCCGAGCCGGGCGACTACACGGTGGTCGGCACCGACGACACCACGGGTACCCCGGCCGAGGCACCGCTCACGGTCACACCCGCCGCGGCGATCGACCCGACGATCACGGTGGACCCGGCGGAGGTCACGCCGGGCGGCACGACCACCGTGACGGGCGAGGGCTACACGCCGAACGCGACCGTGACGGTGCAGCTCACCGACCCGGACGGCAACCCGGTGGGCGACCCGATCACGGTCGAGACCGACGAGAACGGCGGCTTCACGACGCCGCTCGTGGTGCCGGAGGACGCCGAGCCGGGCGACTACACCGTCGTCGGCACGGACGACACCACCGGCACCCCGGCGGAGGCGCCCCTGACCGTGATCACCGGCGCCGAGCAGTGCGAGTCGGCACCGGAGATCACGGTGGCCCCGAGCTCCGTGCCGGCTGGTGAGACGGTGACCGTGGTCGGGACCGGGTTCCCGGCGGGCGTGGACGTCACGGTCCGGCTCTTCGACGCCGACGGCGACCCCGTCGGTGACCCTGTGGCGGTGACCGCCGACGAGAACTGCGGTTTCTCGACGGACTACACGGTCCCCGAGGGCACGGAGCCCGGTGACTACGAGATCGGCGCCGAGCCCGAGGACGGCAGCGAGGGCGCCCAGGCGCCGCTCACCGTGACCGACGACGGTGGGCCCGGCGAGGAGTGCACCGACCCGACCCTGGTCGCCGACCCGACGACGGTCGAGCCGGGCGGCGAGGTCACCGTGACCGGCACGGGCTTCCCGGCCGGGGTGGAGGTCAGCGTCACGCTGACCGACGCAGCGGGGGAGCCGGTGGGCGACCCCGTGATGGTCGTCCCGGACGACACGTGCGGGTTCACGGTCACGATCACCGTCCCGGAGGACGCCGAGCCGGGCATCCACGTCATCGTCGCCGAGCCGGAGGACGGCAGCGACGGCGCAGAGGTGCCGATCGAGGTCACCGGGCCCGGCGCCAGGACGCTGATCGCCTGGTTCGAGGAGGACTCGGTGGCCCCTGGCGCGAGCCAGACGTTCTACGCCTCGGGCTTCGAGCCGGACGAGATGGTCGCCGGGGTGATCTACTCGACGTCGATCCGGATGCCGGCCGTCGCGGCGGACGAGTCGGGGACGGTCCAGTGGACGTTCACGGTCCCGTCCGACTTTCCGACGGGCATGCACACCGGTATCGCCACGAGCACGACGATGGGGGACTCGGCGTCCGCCACGTTCGAGGTGGTGCCGGCGCCCGTCGGTGGCGGCGACGGCGGCGGTGACAACGGTGGTGACGACGGCGGTGCCGGTGGTGACGACGGTGCCGACGGCGGGTCGGGCGACGGGTCGGGCGGTCTGGCCTCGACCGGCGCCGACCTGGCCACGCTGGTGACGAGCGTCGTGCTCCTGCTCACGGTCGGTGCGGTGCTGATCCGGCGCCGGCGTGAGCTCGGTATGGCGATGGCGACCGCCCTGGGGCGGATGCCCGGGGAGGAGTAACCGCGCACCTGACGCCGGTTGGTAGGACCGGCCGGTAGAGAGCGGGCCCGGCGCGACACACTCGTGCCGGGCCCGTTCTGTCCGCCGGGTGGCAGGATGTCCGCCATGCACAATCTCGGCCGGACGGTGCAGTCCGCGATCTACCGCAACGGGGTCTACGGGCGCCGGCCGGTGGTGCCCACCAGCCCCGACGCGCTCGCCGACGCCGCGCGGCGCCGGATGACCCGCACCGGCTGGTCGTACGTCTCGGGCGGCGCGGGCGCGCAGCGCACCGTCGAGGCCAACCGTGAGGCCTTCGGCCGGCACCGCATCGTGCCGCGCCAGATGGTCGACGTCGGCGAGCGGTCGCTGGCCACCACCCTGCTCGGCCGGGAGCTGCCCGCGCCGGTGCTGTTCGGGCCGGTCGGAGCCCTGGAGCTGGCCGTGCAGCACCAGGTCGGCCGGGGAGGCCGGGCCGCGGCCCCGCGCAACGCCGAGCCGGCGCTCGCCCGCGCCGCCCGCGACCTCGGCCTGCCCGTCGTCATCTCCTCCCAGGCCTCCACGCCCATGGAGCACACCGCGGCCGCCCTCGGCGACAGCCCGCGCTGGTTCCAGCTCTACTGGTCCTCCGACGACGCCGTGGTCGCCTCGTTCGTCGCCCGCGCCGAGGCCAGCGGCTGCGAGGCGCTGGTGGTCACCCTCGACACCCACGTGCTCGGCTGGCGCACCCTCGACCTCGACCTCGGCTACCTGCCGTTCGCCCGCGCCGAGGGCATCGCCCAGTACCTGAGCGACCCGGAGTTCCGCAGGCTCGTCGAGGCCCGCGTCGACGGCGCGGAGCGGGTCGGCTCGGCCGACGCAGGGCCGCCGTCGGCCCGGCCGACCGTCGCCGCCGTCCGCGCCCTGCTGTCCATGGCGCGCCACCACCCGGGCCCCACCCTGCGCAACCTGACCCAGCCCCACGCGCGCGCTGCCGTCGAGACCTTCCTCGACGTCTTCTCCCGCTCCACCCTGACCTGGGAGGACCTCGCCTGGCTGCGCGAGCGCACCACCCTGCCCATCCTCGTCAAGGGCATCCAGCACCCCGACGACGCCCGCGCCGCCCTCGACCACGGCGCCGACGGCATCGTCGTGTCCAACCACGGCGGCCGGCAGGTCGACAACGCCGTCGCCTCGCTGGACGCGCTGGGCCCCGTCGTCGACGCCGTGCGCGCCCACCCGCGCGGAGGGTCGAGCGCCCAGGCGACCGACGCCGGACCGGGCGCGCGCATCCCGGTCCTGTTCGACTCCGGCATCCGCACCGGCGCCGACGTCTTCACCGCCCTCGCCCTCGGCGCCGACGCCGTGCTCCTCGGCCGCCCCTGGGTCTACGGCCTCGCGCTCGCGGGGGCGGACGGCGTCCGCGCCGTGGCCGAGCACGTCCTGGCCGAGCTCGACCTCACGATGGCCCTGGCCGGCGTGACCCGGACGGACCAGATCGGCCGGCACAACCTCGCACAGTGACGGGCTCGCGAGTAACCGATCGACTTGCCAGACGGGCATGTCACTCGGGTGATCCGTGCGCCTGACGGGTCGGTCGGTATGAGATCGTGACCGGCCCACTCCCCGTCGTTCACGCGATCCGGGCAGACTGCCGCCATGACCGACGCCGTACCCGGACCCGACTCGCCGGCTCCCTCGGCTCCCGAGACACCGACGCCGACCTCGACGCCGAACCCCAGCCCAACGGCCACACCTCCGACGACGGGCCTGGAGCTGCGGGAGGGCGCACGGATCCCGCGCCGCCAGGTCCTCTCGTGGGCGCTGTGGGACTGGGGCACCCAGCCGTTCAACACCGTGATCCTCACGTTCGTGTTCACCGCCCTGTACCTGACCACGGAGTCGTTCCTGGAGCCGGCCGTCGCGGCGCTGGGCGAGGACGATCCCGCCTATCAGCGCGGACTCGCCGAGCTGACCAGCGGCGTGGGCCTGTGGAACACCCTCGCCGGCGTGCTCATCCTCGTCCTCGCCCCCGTGCTGGGGCAGCGCGCCGACGTCACCGGCCGGCGCAAGGCGTGGCTCGCCGGCGGGACGGCCGGCATGGTGCTGTGCATGCTCGCGCTGTGGTTCGTCGAGGCGGACCCGGCCTACTTCGTGCTCGGTGCCGCCCTGATCGGCCTGGGCAGTGTGCTCAACGAGATCGCCGGGGTGAACTACAACGCCATGATGGTGTCGGTCGCCACGCCGAAGACCGTCGGCAAGGTGTCCGGGCTCGGCTGGGGCCTTGGCTACGTGGGCGGCATCCTTGCCCTGCTGTTCGTGGTGATCGCGAACAGCTCCGACTGGTGGGGCATGCCCACCGACAACGGTCTCGCCTTCCGCGTGATCGCGGTGGGCTGCGCACTCTGGGCGATCGCGTTCGCCTGGCCGGTGCTCGCCTTCGTGCCAGAGCTGCCCCCGACCAAGGGCCGCCACAAGGTCGGGTTCTTCGCCAGCTACGTGGTGCTGTTCCGCGACATCCAGGGCCTGTGGCGCTCCTCGCGCCGCACCTTCTGGTTCCTGCTGGCCAGCGCCGTCTTCCGGGACGGCCTGAGCGGCGTCTTCGCGTTCGGCGCGATCATCGGCGGTGTGAGCTTCGGCTTCTCCGCCGACCAGGTGATCGTCTTCGGCATAGCCGCCAACCTCGTGGCCGGGGTCAGTACCGCCCTCGTGGGCTTCGCCGACGACCGCTTCGGCCCTCGCTCGGTCATCCTCAGCACGCTCAGCGTCATCGTCGTCGCCGGGCTCGCCATCGTGTTCCTGCGGGACCTGGGCCCCGTCGTCTACTGGGTGGGCGGGCTGATCCTGTCGGCCTGCGTCGGCCCGGCTCAGGCCGCGTCCCGGTCCTACCTCGCCCGCGTCACGCCCGCGGGCAAGGAGTCGGAGATCTTCGGCCTCTACGCCACCACCGGCCGCGCCACGTCCTGGATGTCGAGCGCGCTGTGGACCATCACGATCACCGCGACGGGCGCCACGATCTGGGGCACTCTCGGGATCGTCGCCGTGGTGCTTACCGGCCTTGTGCTCATGTGGTTCGTGCGCGAGGCGCCGCTGACCGAGGCATCAGACCCTCGGGCCGACGCGCCGACCCAAGGGAAGGCGTAGCTCGGCGCACGTGTCTCCGGGAGGCGTATCCCGGGTGCCGCGTTGTGCCGCTGCCGACGTCTCTGGTGCCGTGCTTTCTCTGGCGCGGTTTTCTGGTGCCGCTCTTCTGGTGCCCTGTTGGCCCGGGGCGGTGCGCTAGCGAGAGGGCGCATGGCCGCCCGGGGAGGCCGGATCCCCGGGCCAGGTCCGCCGGGCTAACGGGCGGCCCGGCCCTTCCGCGCGTTCTTCCACCAGGCCTCGAGCCGGTCCAGGTCCGCCAGCGGACCCACGTGCCCCAGCTTCTCCGGGTTCACCACGCTCTGGACGGCGGAGATCCGCCCGCCCGACACCTCGAACGCCAGCGTGCCCAGCACGCCGCCGCCCACGACGTCGTCCGCCACGACCACCAGACCGGGCTCGCCGCCGATCAGCGCGCGCTCGAACCGCACCGGCAGCCCACGGCGCGCGAAGCTCGCCAGCAGCCGCGAGACGGACTCGCGCCCCGACACCGCGCGCGAGATCGCCATGCCCCGAGGGGTCTTGCCGCCGCCGTCGCCCGTGAACACGACGTCCTGGGTGAGCAGTTCCAGGAACGGATCCACCTCACCCTCCTCGCACGCGGCCAGGAAGCGCGCCACGAGCTCCTCGGCACGAGCCTTGTCCTCGGCGCCCCGCGGCCGCCCGACGGCGCCACGCGACCGTCCGACCTGCGGGGGACGTCGCGACGTGGTGCGCGCGGACGAGACGCCGGTGCGCGTACCGTCCGCGGCGCCGTCGTCGTCGGCGGCACCGTTGGCGACGGCATCGTTTGCGACGGCATCGTTTGCGACGGCATCGTTTGCGGCGGCATCGTGTGCGACGGCGCTGGTCGCAGCGGCGCTGTTCGCGGCCGTGTCGCTCGTAGCGGCATGGTCCTCGGCAGCACGGTTGCCGGTCGCACGGTTGCCGGCAGCGTTGTTCCCGGCAGTGTTATCGGCAGTGCTGCTCCCGACAGTGTTGTTCCCGGCCGCACGGTTCGCGGACGCGCCGCGTGCCTCGGCGCTCGCGGATGCGCCGTCCAGCGCCTCGCCCTCGCCGACGTCGCCGCGGTGCCGCGCGATCCGACGTCGTGCGCGCGAGGCGAGCTGACGCGCCCCGACGACGCTCGTGCCGATCACGTCGGCGGCGTCACCGTGCGAGAAACCGAGCACGTCGTGCAGCAGGAACGCCGCACGCTCCGTCGGGGTGAGGGTCTCCAGGAGCACGAGGAACGCCGTCGACAGGTCGTCGGCCAGCTCGGCGTGCGCGGCGGCGTCGGACGGCGGGGCGGCCATCGCGACGGGCACGCTCGGCACCGGACCGACCAGCGGCTCAGGCAGCCAGTCGCCCACGTACGACTCGCGCCGGACGCGCGCCGAGCGCAGCACGTCGATCGCCATCCGCGTGGTCACGGTGGTGATGAACGCGTCCGGGTTGCGGACGCCGTCGGCCTGCGCGACCCGCGTGAGCGCCTCCTGCGCGACGTCCTCCGCCTCGGCGACGCTGCCGAGCATCCGGTAGGCCACGGTGAAGGCGAGGGGGCGCAGGCGGGCGAGCGTGGCGTCGTCGAGCTGGGCGTCGCCTGCCGGCGCGCCGGCGTGCGGGGTCTCGTCCCGCGCGGCGCCGGACCGAGGGCTGTCGGGATCCGTCATGAGGCCATGCTCTCGCGTCATACCTCCGACGACGGGATGTGCTCGCGAAACGTGACACGGGCGTCGTCTGGTGTGCCGCGTTGCGTGAGGTGCAGTCGGGGTGTCGCGCGTGAACGCTTTCGGTGCCGGCACTTGCTTGGCATCGCCCAATCCTTCTCCTATCAGCATCGGAACGGAACCCAGAGCGGTTCAAGGCAACCCGAAGCCTGGCCGGGGGAGCGTCGTGCGGTGCTGCGTGAGGCTCCGCGCGAGTGTTTGGGTGAAGTGATGTGGGTGCTGCCGGGTGGAAGCGCCGTCAGGTGGGGTGTCGTACACGGCGTCGCGCGAAGTCTCACGTGCGGGCGCTGGGTGAAGGTGAAGGGCCGGAAGGCACGGCGGTTCAGCGGTTCAGCGCGAGCGCATGGCGTCGATCTCGTCGCGGCGGAACAGGATCAGGCGGTCCAGGACGTCGTCGGGCAGGGGATGGTCCGGTGCGAACCGAACGGTGCCCTTGGACGTCGAGAAGCCGGCCAGGTCGGGCATGAGCGCCTCGATAGCCGGGGGGCTGAACGGGTAGAGCCCGATGTGCTTCGCCGTGGCCCGCGCCGAGACGAGCGGGCTGCCGCGATAGCGCAGGGCGGCCATGCCGTAGCTCATGCCCTCTTCGGCGTCCGGCACGAGCTCGAGCGCCCGCGCCCGTACATGCTCGACGGCGTCCCGGGCCGGGCCGTCCAGCTCGGCGATGTACTCGGTGAACTCGTCCATGGTTACAGCCTCGTCAGGTCGGGCGGTTTCTGCGAGGCCTGGAGCCTTGCGGATCCTGGCCGGAAGCCGACCGAACGCTAGAGGCATCGCGAAGGGTTATCCACAGATTTCAAATGGCACGTGCGGTGCGTATAAATGTTCGAGACAATGGTGCCAGACGAGATGCGATCGACCGGTTGCGGTCGACTGGTGCGGTCGACTGGTGCGGTCGACCAGATGCGATCGACCAGGTGGGCGACCGGGGTGTGGTCGATGGGACGGCGAGAGGGGGTGTGCAGGTGGAATCGACGAACGATCCAGGATCCAGTGGCCTGCCGCCAGGGCCTGGTGGTGTGTCCCCAGGGTCTGGCGTGCCTCCGGAGTCTGGCGTGTCTGCGGGGGCTGGTGTGTCTGCGAGGGCTGGCGGTGTGCCCCCGTCGGGCTCGCTGGAAGAGGTGTTGGGCCGGATCGAGACTGCGGTCGCGGATCTCGCGGCCCTGGTGACACCTGAGGTGTTGGGCGGGTGGGGCGCTCCGAGCGTGGGTCGGTTGACCGCTGCGCATGCGCGGGTTCGTGGGTTGACGGGCCGGTTGGATGGTGTGCGGTTCACGTTGTTGCCGCGGATCGAGGATGAGGGGTCGTGGCGGTCGGGTGGTATGGCGCGCACGTTCGCGTCGTGGTTGCGGTTGCGGGAGGGCGTGGCGGCGTCCACGGCCCGTAAGGATGTGACCACCGCACGCCGCCTGGCCATGGCGCTGCCGGTCACTCGGGAGCGGTTGGTCGCGGGCACGCTGGGTGCCGATCATGCGCACGTGATGACGCAGGAGGCGCCGACCAGCTCGACCCGTCAGGACGCGTTGGCCTGGTTGATCGACACCAGGACGGGTGAGCCGACGACGCCGGAGTTGTTCGTGCAGACCGTGGCGGTGGACTTTCCCGACCCGGCCGAGGACCCGGACGGGTCGCGCACCCGCCAGCAGATTACGTCGCTGTTGGAGGAAGCCGTCGCTGAAGGAACGCTGGTGACGGGGGAGGGTGTGGTGCTACGTGAGGCGGGCGTGTTGAACGCGGACCAGTTCCGGGTGGTGGCGCGCCGGTTCGCGTCGGTGACCGACCCGGACACCGACGACAAGGACGATGACAAGGCCGCTGCGGGGGAGTTCCTGGACTTGTCCAAGACGCTGGACGGTTACCACGTGGCGGGGTTCCTGACCGACGAGCACGGCCTGCTGGTGTCTACGGCGGTCAACGCGATGCTGGGGGCGCCGGCCGCGGAGGATGACCGGACCCCGGGTCAGCGTCGCGCACAGGGCCTGGCGGACCTGGCCCGCACCCTTCTGGACGCGAACCTGGTATCACCCGGGGCGGCGATCGCCCCGCACCTGAACGTCACGGTGTCCTGGTCGGAGCTGGTCGCCCAGGTTACTCGGACGCGTGATGGCCTGTGCCTGACCTGCGGGCAAGCCACACCCGGCCGCGGGCGTGGGCGTGGGCGGGGGAAGGCGAGCACGGGCACCGGCCCGCGCACCACACACGCTCCGAACGCTACGGACGCGGCGGGCGTGGGGCCGGTGGGCGGTGCGGACGCCGCCGGAGCGCTGGGCCCCGTAGACGTCCCGGTCGTGGGCGCTGCAGCAGGCGTCGGGGGCCTGGCAAGCGTCGGATGGCCGGGCACCGCAGAGGTTGCGAGCGTGCCAGGCGAGGCGGACACGGTGGGCGCTGCGGGTCCGAGGGGCCTGGCGGGTCCGGTGGGTGGTTCTGCGGGCACCGCGGGTCCGGGTATCGGTCCGGGGCTGCTCTCGGCGGGTGGCCCGGTGTTCACCGAGACCGGTGGCCGGGTGCCGCGGGCGCTGTTGCGCCGGTTGGCGTGTGACAGTGCGATCACTCGCGTCGTGTTCGGGCCCGATGGTGCGGTGCTGGATGTGGGGCGGTCCCAGCGGACGGTGACGGGGCAGATGCGTCGCGCGGTGATCGCCCGGGACCGGCATTGCGTGTTCCCCGGCTGCGACCAGCCACCCTCGCGGTGCGAGGTGCACCACGCCGTCGTGCACTGGGCCAGTGGTGGGGCGACTTCGGTGGCCAACAGTGCGTTGTTGTGCTGGTACCACCACCAGCTCGTGGACACCCGGGGCATCACCATGCACTGGACCGGCAAGACGGTCAGCGACCACGGTGTCAGCGACAGCGGCAGTGGTGTCGGCAGTGGCGGCGGTGGCGGCAGCGGTCGTGTCGGCGACGCGGAGACCCTCGTGGGTGCCCTGGTGGACACGGGCTGGGCGTTCACCGACGCCCGCGGCCACCGCATCCGCCTGCCCGAACCCGTCGCGCCCCTGCCCGGACCCACCGGACCAGCACCCACGACCGACACCGACCCGCCTGAGGACCCGGCCGACACACCACCCGCCGCAGCCGCATGACCACCGCATTCACCGCGAAGGTCGAGCCGTCGGCCGGTGCTCGGCGGGATCGCCGCCCGACGGGCACTCGGTTCACGAGCCTGGGCTCGTCCGTCGACCCCTCCATGCCGCCGCCCGCCGCAGCCGCATGACCGACGCACCTGGCCAGGCGGCGCTATTGACTGGTGTCCGGCGAGATCAGCGCCCGACGGGCACCCGGTTCACGAGCCTGCCCTCGTCCGTCGACCCGCCCGTGCCGCCGACCGCCGTGGCAGTCTTACTGGCGTTTGGCCGGGCGACGTCTGGCGGTACCGGCCAGATCGTGCCCGACGGGTGCTCGACCTAGGCCTGTCTGCCCGACATTCGGCTCGGCACCCGCCGTCAGGGCATTCGGCCAGGCCACGGCGAGCGGGTCCACGGCCCTGAAACCCCTCGCGGATCGGCTCCGGCAGAGGGGCGTCAGGCGGCCATGCGCGTCAGGACCCGAGCGGCGCCCGCGTTCGACCCGCGAGCAGAAGGGCGGTCAAGGCCAGCAGACCGGTGAGCCCGAGCACGAGGGCGTACGCGGGCAGCCCTGCGACGTCGTACAAGGCCCAGAGGAGCGTCCCGGTCGCGGACGACGCCAGCGCTGCGGCGATGGCGTCCGCCACCTGCAGCGCCGACGACGCCGAACCCTGCTCGTGCGGCGGCGCGAGCTCGAGCGTCAGCACGGACAGCGTCGGGTAGACCAGACCCATCCCGGTGCCCGACAGCACCCAGAACGCCATCCCGACCCCGGCCGGCACCGCCGGGAGCACGAGGAGCGCCGCCCCCACCATGCCGAGGCCGAGCAGACCGCCGCCGAGCCGCACGTATCCGGTGTGGCTCAGGCGCAGCAGGTTGCGCCCGCGCACCCACGACGCCGCAGACCAGCCGAGCGCCCCCACCGTGAGGATCAGCCCGGCGCCACCAGGACTGAGGTGTCGCTCGTGCACGAGAAGCAGCGGCAGCAGCACCTCCGCGCCTGTGAACGCCCCCGACACCAGGGCCCGCACGGACACGACGGCGGGCAGGCCACGTCCGGCCCGCAGCACGGCCAGGGCCAGGCGCAGCGCTTGCACCATCGGCCGCTCTGGCTCTCTGACGGCGGTGGCGGCACCGTCTGTGGCGGCGCCTTCAGCGGCCGCTCTGTCCGGCGCGGCGCCGTCTGCGATGGTCAGGTCTGCGGTGGTCGGGTGTGGGGTGGCACCATCCGTGGTGGCTCGGCCAGCCGTGATGCCGTTCGTCGGGCGGGCGAACGAGCCGCCGTCTGCTGAGCCGCCGTCTGCTGAGCTGCCGTCCCCTGAGCTGTGGTCGGTCGGCATGTCGTCGGCCGGCTTGTCGCCCGCGAGCGCATCGCCGTCCTGCGCGCGCCCGGCGGAGCGGCCGTCGGCCGCGCCGACCTGGGTCTCGCCGCTCTCAGCCGCGCTGCCTTCAGCCTCGCCCCGGTTGCCCTGCGCCGCCGTCAGCCCCGGGCGCATCAGGAGAGCAGCCGGGACGGTGAGCGCGGCCGCGCCGAGGAAGACCCAGCGCCAGCCCAGGTGGTCCACGACGAGACCGGCCACCCCGGGCCCGACGATCGCCGGCACGACCCAGGCCGCGGCGAACGCGGAGAACACCGCGGGACGTCGGTCGGGGGCGAAGACGCGGGCGACCAGCACGTACAGCGCGACACCGAACAGCCCGCTGCCCACGCCCTGCACGGCACGCCCCGCGATGAGGACGCCCATGCCGGTCGCGGTCCCGGCGACCACGAGACCGACCACGAAGAGTCCGACGCCGGTCCACATTGCCGGCGTCGGGCCGGTGCGGTCGCACCACCGCCCGGCGGTGAGCATGCCGACCACACTGGTCGCGAACACCACGGCGAAGGCGAGCGTGTAGTACCGCAGGCCGTTCAGGTCGACGGCGATGGCGGGCATCGCCGTCGCCACGGCGAGGGCCTCGAACGCCGCGAGCGAGCAGAGCGCGACCATCCCGGTCAGGACGAGCCGCTGCGCGCCGGCGCTCAACGCGCCTGGCTGTGTGCCAGACCGTGCCTCGGGCCGACCGGGCTGTGCGCCAGGCCGACTGGTACGTGCGGCTTCAGGCCGACTGGTACGTGCGCCGGGCCGACCGGACCCCGACCGGGATCGGTCAGGCCGCGCTCCAGGTTGACCCGGCTTGGGCTGATCCGGCCGCGACTCGGCCTGGCCGGGTTGAGTCGCGGCCTGGCCGGGCTGGGTCGCAGCCGGGTCGCGCTGGGCTCCCGACTGGCCCGAGATCGTGGCGGTCACACCAGCACCACCTTGCCGGTGGTGCGGCGCTCCTCGAGCTCGCGATGCGCGCGGGCGGCCTCGGCCAGCGGCACGCGATGGATAAGGACCCGCCACCGTCCCGACGCCGCGTTCGCCAGCGCGCGCTCCTGGTACGGCCGCTGGTCGGGCATCGGGGGAGCGTCGGGTCCGACGGCGTAGCGCACCTCGATCGGCGACACGATCCGGTCGGCGTCCGCCCAAGCGGTATAGCGGTTGGGTGCGCCGGACGCCCAGCCGTACGCGACGAGACGGCCGGGTGCGGTGCTCACATGGGCTCCGTCGCGGGGCGTCGTTCCCGGTACACGGCTGGCGCCCTTCAGATCGTCGGTTCCGTCCGGCACAGTCCCTTCCGGCAGGGCAGCTTCGTCCAGCACTCCGGCCTCGTTCGGCAGGGCAGTCCCGTCGGGCAGGGCAGTCCCGTCGGGCAGAGCGGCCCCCTCCAGCAGAGCGGTGGCAGCGGTGCCGAGGTCACCGCCCACGCCGTCGAACACCAGCGTCGCCGGGGTCGAGCCCAGGGCCGCGCGGGCGGCGTCCGGCCAGTCGGGTGCGGAGTAGTCGACGAGCGCGAGACGGCCGGAGCCGACGGCGTCGTCGGGCAGCAGGTCCCGGAGGAGCTTGAGCTTTGTCGCGTGGCTCGCCAGGGCGACGACGCGGGCGCCGACCTGCAGCGCCTCCTGGACAAAAAGTGTGCCAAGCCCGCCGGCAGCGCCGGTCACGACAACAACGTCCGTCGCGGTCACGGCCGCGAGGTCGAGCGTGTAGACGGCCATCCGGCCCGTGCCCATCATGGCGATGGCGTCGGCCGGGTCGAGGGGAGTGCCGTCGGGGCCGTCGGGGATCGTGTGCAGCCGCTCGACGGCGACGACGGCGCGCCGGGCGTACCCGCCGCCGTCGGGCGTCGGGCCGAGGTGGGCGGCCACGCGCCGTCCGATCCATGCGGCGTCGACGCCCGTGCCGACGGCCGACACGGTGCCCGCGATCTCGCGGCCGGGGATGGTCGGCAGGCTGGGCAGGGGGAGCGGCGGGCCGGCCTCACCGCGGCGGATGCTGGTGTCGACCAGGTGGACGCCGTGCGCGACGACGTCGACGAGCGCCTCGCCAGGGCCTGCGACGGGGTCGGGGACCTGCTCGAGCGTGAGGACCTCTGGCGGCCCGAAGGAGTGGTGTCTGATGGCATCCATGCGGTCATCCTCTAACCTGAACCAAAGTTGAGGTCAACCGTGACTCGGACCGGACGCGGAGTGCTCGACGACCGAGCCCCACCGACCGCAACGACCAAAACGACCAACAGGAGTGCACGCATGGAAGCGCCCAACCCCGCCGTCCCATGGGACCGTGACGAGCTGACCGTCGGCGACCTCGCCGCCCGGAGCGGTGTGGCGGTCTCCGCGCTGCACTTCTACGAGCGTAAGGGGCTGATCACCAGCCGGCGCACCTCGGGCAACCAGCGGCGCTACCGGCGCGAGACGCTGCGGCGCGTGGCGTTCATCCGCGTGTCCCAGCGGGTCGGGATCCCGCTCGCCGACATCGGCGCGGCGCTGGCGACCCTGCCCGGTGACCGCACGCCGACGGCGAAGGACTGGCGCCGCATCTCGCAGGCCTGGCACGACGACCTCGACGCGCGGATCGAGCAGCTCTCCCGGCTGCGCGACCACCTCACGGACTGCATCGGCTGCGGCTGCCTGTCGCTGCGGCGGTGCGCCCTGACCAACCCGCACGACGAGCTGGCCGAGGCGGGCCCCGGCCCGCGTCGGCTGCTGGTGGAGGGTCTGGAGCCGGACGGGGCGTGACGCCGCTGCTGCCAGCGCGAGCCGCCGCGGCCCACTAGGCTCGCCGCCATGGCTTCCGCACTTCCCCGCGTCCTGGTGCTCAACGGTCCCAACCTCGGTCGGCTTGGCGTCCGCGAGCCGGAGATCTACGGGCACTCCTCGATGGCCGAGCTCAAGACCGCCGCGGCGAAGTGGGGCGCGGAGCTCGGCCTGGAGGTCGAGGTGCGGCAGACCGACGGCGAGTCCGAGATCGTCGGCTGGCTCCACGAGGCGGTCGACGCCGGCGCGCACGTCGTGCTGAACCCCGCGGCGTTCACGCACTACTCCTACGCGCTGCGCGACGCCGCCGCCCAGGTCACCTCGGCGGGCCTGCTGCTCGTCGAGGTGCACCTCTCCAACCCGGCGACGCGGGAGTCGTTCCGGCACTACTCGGTGGTCGCGGGTGTCGCGACGGGGACCGTCGCGGGGTTCGGGTTCGACTCGTACCGGCTGGCGCTGACGGCGGTCGCGGCACGCTTGAACTAGTCAAGCTGCCAGCCTTGATTGACGCTACTCAAGGTTCTTGGCTTGATTGGCGCCAGTCAAGACTCTAGCCTTGAGATGTGATCGCACTGACCGTCGACCAGCGGGGCTCGACCCACGACGTCGACAAGGTTCCCGAGGTGCTCGCGGAGCTCGCGCGTCTGGCGCGCGGCCGCGAGGGGCTCGTGGTGCCGTTCGAGCGGACGGTCGGCGACGAGGTGCAGGCGATCCTCGACGCCGGCCGCCCGGCCGCCGAGCTCGCCGTGGACATCGTGCTCTACCTGCTGCGGGATGCGGGCTGGAGTGTCGGGATCGGCGTCGGACAGGTGGAGGCGCCGCTGCCGGCCGTGTCCAGGGAGGCGCGCGGGTCCGCGCTGTACCGGGCACGTGACGCGGTCGAGCGGGCGAAGACCCGGAGCAAGGGCACGTCCGTCGCGGTGGCCGGGCCGCCGCCGTCGGACACAGGGGCCGACACCGGAATGGGCACCGGAACGGACACCCGAGCAGACGAGGGAGCGGGCGCGGGAGGCGTGGACCTGGCCGCCGAGGTCGAGGCGCTGCTCCGACTGCTCGGCGCGGTTCGCGCGCGCCGGACTCCCCAAGGGTGGGAGGTCACCGATACGCTCGCCTCGCTCGCGGACAGGCCGGGGCGGCAGAAGATCGCCGCGCAGACCTTGCAGGTCAGCGAGCAGGCTGTGAGCCAGCGGGTCCGTGCGGCCCTCTGGCAGGAGGAGGAAGCGGTACGGCCGGTCGTGGCCCGCCTGCTCGCCGAGCTGAGCGTCGCGGCGGGCGCAGAGGGCTGAGCGGCGCCACCGACTGCCATGAGCTGCCACTGACTGCCACTGACTGCCGCCGCCCGCCGCCGAACGTGCCACGGAACGCCACAGAACGAACCGAACGAGCCGAGACCGAGGGGAACGTCACGCCGTGACCTGGGAGATGCTGGACTTCACCGACGGATGGCAGTGGTTCGCGGCTGCCGCGATCTGGCTGGTCGCGCTGGCGCTCAGCGTCATCGTGGGCTCGTGGGTGGTGCCGTGGGTGCTGCGCCGCGCGGGCCGGGGAGACCTGCCGTGGGCGCGCTACAAGCCGCCCGTGTACCCGCAGTCCCTTGAGCCGGGTGAGGGGTCGGGCGGGGCGTCCGGCGAGGGGCCGGACGGCGCCCTGGGCGCCGGGGAGGGCAACGAGCCCGGGACGGACGAGAAGGCCGAGAAGGCCGAGAAGGGTTCTGCCAGCGAGGGCGGGCCCACCAAGGTGGGCGGCAACGGCGGCACCCGGTCCGACGGCGAGGAGTCGCCGACCGGCACGATGCACCCGGACGCCGTGGCCATCCTGCGGGGCGGCGCCTGGCTCGGCGTGCTGGAGCGCCTCGCGATCACGGGCTCCCTGCTGGCGGGCTACCCGTACGGCATCGCGATAGTGATCGCGATCAAGGGCCTCGGCCGGTACGCGGAGCTGCGCGACCAGCCGGTCGCGTCGGAGCGGTTCGTCGTGGGCACACTCGCGTCGCTCATCTGGTCCGTCGCGACGGGCCTCCTGGGGCTCGTGGCGTTGAATGTGCTCGTGGTGTGACCGGTCCGTTAGACTTGACCGCTGCTGCTTGACACCCTTGCTTGACCTTCAGGCTTGACCCTCCAGCCCCCGGCTCGCCGTCGGCGTGCGCTGGAACACCCACCCTTCACCGACACAGGAAGACGAACGTGGCTACCTCCAACGACATCAAGAACGGCACCGTGCTCCGGATCGACGGCAACCTCTGGACGGTCATCGAGTTCCAGCACGTCAAGCCGGGCAAGGGTGGCGCGTTCGTCCGGACGAAGATGAAGAACGTGCTGTCCGGCAAGGTGGTCGACAAGACGTTCAACGCGGGGATCAAGGTCGAGACGGCCAACGTGGACCGCCGCGACTTCCAGTACCTGTACATGGACGGCGAGGACTTCGTCTTCATGGACAACGACACGTACGACCAGATCAACGTGTCGGCCGCGACCGTCGGCGACGCGAAGGACTACATGCTCGAGGGCATGAACGTCATGCTCGCCTCGAACGACGGTACCCCGCTCTACATCGAGCTCCCGGCGTCCGTCGTCCTGGAGATCACCTACACGGAGCCGGGCCTGCAGGGCGACCGGTCCACGGGTGGCACCAAGCCGGCGACCCTGGAGACGGGCGCGGAGATCCAGGTCCCGCTGTTCCTCGAGCAGGGTGTCAAGGTCAAGGTCGACACCCGCACGGGCGACTACCTCGGCCGCGTCACCGACTGACCCCGCCAGTACAGAGCGAGCACAGAGGGACCATGGGCGCACGCACCAAGGCGCGCAAGCGCGCCGCCGACATCCTCTTCGAGGCGGAGCAGCGGGGTATCGACCCGCTGAAGCTCCTCGCCGACCGCGTGGCCGTGCCGCACACCGAGGCCCCCGTGCCGCAGTACACGGTCGAGATCGTCGAGGGCGTGATCGCGCACCGCGACCGCATCGACGAGGTGCTGGAGACCTACTCGCAGGGCTGGACGCTGGAGCGCATGCCAGCCGTCGACCGCGCGCTGCTGCGGATCGGCTCGTGGGAGGTGCTCTTCAACGACGACGTTCCCGACGCCGTCGCGGTGGACGAGGCCGTCGATCTCGCGGGTGACCTGTCGACGGACGACTCGCCGGCCTTCGTGAACGGCCTGCTCGGCCGGGTCAAGGACCTGAAGCCGACCTTGCTGGCGTGACACGCTGGCGTGAAGGCCGGCGTGAGCGTCGGAGTGAATGCTGCCGTGAACGGCCGGCGCGCACGCCGGTGTGACGCTGACATGACGGCCGCCGCAGGCGCGCGCGTGATTCGGCGCGGGTGAGCGCGCGTGATTCGGCGCGGGCGAGCACGAGGGAGTCGGTACGGATGAGTCGGCAGAGGTGAGTCGGCAGAGGTGAGTCAGCAGAGATGAGTCGGCACAGGTGAGCGCCGGTCCCGGCGCCGGACGGTTCGACGAGCGACGCCTGCTCGTCGCGCTGTTCGGTGCAGGGACCGCGGCGTTCGCGCAGCTCTACGCACCGCAGTCCGTCCTGCCCGACGCCGCCCGCGAGCTCGCGACGTCGGCGTCGGCGACCGCGCTGCTCGTGTCCGCGGCGACCCTCGGCCTGGCCGTCGGCGTGCTGCCCTGGGCGTGGGTGGCCGACCGGGTCGGGCGTGTGCGGGCGATGACCAGCGCGATGCTGGGCGCGACGGCGGTCGGGCTCGCGGTGCCGTTCGCGCCGTCGTTGGAACTGCTGGTTGCGGGGCGCGCCGTCGAGGGGCTGCTCGTGGCGGGGGTGCCCGCCGTCGCCATGGCGTACCTGACCGAGATGCTCACCGAGGCCGGCGCTGCGTCGACCGTGCCCCGCGCGGCCGGCACGTACGTGGCGGGGACGTCGATGGGCGGGCTCCTCGGACGGCTCGTCTCGGGCGGCGTCGCCGAGCTGTTCGGCTGGCGCGCCGGGGTGGGCGCCGTCGCTGTTGCGTGCCTGGTCGCCGTCGGCGTGTTCGTGTGGCTGGCGCCGCGCGACCGCGGGCACGGGGGTGCGGCGGGGGTGCCCTTGGTGTCCGACGGCGGGGCGTATGACGGCGGGCCGTTCGGTGGCGGACCACCCGATGGTGGACCACACGACGGCGCGGCGTCTGACGGCGGACCGTCTGACGGTGGGGCGTCCGACGGCGGAGTGCCCGACGGCGGGATGTCCGGCGGGGGAGCGTCTCGCAGCGGGTCGTCGGACGGTGCCTCTCGGGCCGGCGGCCGGGCCGGGCGGCTGCGCGAGCTGCTGAGCCCGCGCCTGCTCGTGCTCGACGCCCAGGGCCTGCTGCTCATGGGCGGCTTCGTCGCCGTGTACAACTACCTGGGCTTTCGCCTGGCGGACGAGCCGTTCGGCCTGTCGCCCGGCGTGGTGAGCCTGGTGTTCCTCGCCTACCTGGCCGGCACGTGGTCGTCGGCCAGGACGGGGCGGCTCGTGGTGCGGCACGGCCGGCGCCGGACGCTGATCGCCTCGACCGGGGTGATGGCGGCCGGCGTGGTGGCCACCCTGTCGGGCTGGCTGCCGCTCGTGCTGGCGGGCCTGGTCGTGCTGACCGCCGGGTTCTTCGGGGCGCATGCCGTGGCCAGTGGCTGGACGCCGGTCGCGGCGCCGCGGGCCCGGACGCAGGCCGCCGCCGTCTACAACCTGGCGTACTACACGGGGTCGAGCCTGTTCGGCTGGCTCGGCGGCGTGGGGTTCGCGCTGGCGGGCTGGGCGGGGACGGTGGGGATGGTGTTCGCGCTGGTCGCCGTCGCGGTGGGGCTCGCGGCGGCGGTGCTGCATGACTGACGGTGGCCGCGGTGGGCGTTGTCTGGGCGCGTGCTGTCTGAGCGTCCATCGTCTAAGCGCTGTTTTGAGCCGGCGCTGAGTGGGGCGGCGCTGAGTGGGCGGGCGCTGAGATGAGCGGCTGGTGCTGGAGTGCAACCTGACGGTTGCGCATTCCTAGGTCGCGGTGCATGATGGAAGTGCAACCGAAGGGTTGCGTTCAATCGACAGGAACCCACCGCTCTCGGAGGACGTCATGACCACCACGCAGCCCCGCGCGACCATCGATCTCGACGCGCGTTCCGTCACCCGCACCGTCCGGATCGCCGCCCGCCCCGACGCCGTCTGGCGCGCGATCTCCGAGCCGGAGCACGTTGCGGGCTGGTTCGGCGACGGCTGCGAGACCGACGACGGCGGCCCGTTCGCCGCCGGAACCCGCGGCCGGCTGCACTTCGAGGGCTACGGCTGGTTCGCCTTCGAGGTCACGCGGGTGGAGCCCGGCCGGGTGCTCGCCTACCGCTGGGGCCAGTCGCCCGACGAGCCCGACCGCATGACCGAGGCCCGCTTCACCCTGGAGCCCGACGGCGACGGCACCTACCTCACCGTGCACGAGACCGGCTTCAGTGGCGACACCGAGGACGCCGTGCGCGCCGCCCTCGACGGCAACCGCGAGGGCTGGGACAGCGAGCTGGACGAGCTCGTCGAGTACGTCGAGTCGCGGACGTGGTGAGGCGGGCCGCGCGACCGGACGTGACGGCGACACGGGCGCCGGGGCCCACATCGGGATTGGTATCGGGATCGGGATCGGCAAAGGCGGCGGCAACGGCGCAGCCGTCGGCGTCGGCGTCCGTCGGAACGTCGGCCGAGACGGACGCGGCGACGTCGGCGGTCTCGCCCGTGGCCGCGTTCGCCGCCCTCGCGGACGAGACGCGCTGGGCGGTGCTGAAGGCGCTGGCAGAGGTCGGGCTTCCGGGAGCGGGTTCGGCAGGAGCGGGTTCCGCGGGCATCGGTTCCGTGGGCGCCGGTTCCGTGGGCGCCGATTCCGCAGGCGCCGGTTCCGTGGGCGCCGATTCCGCAGGCGCCGGTTCCGCGGGTGCGGGTTCTGTGGGCATCGGTTCCGCGGGTGCGGGTTCGCCGAGTGCGGGTTACCCGAGCGCCGGCACTGCGAGTGGGGGCTCTGCCGATGCGGGCCCTGCCGATGCTGGTTCCGCCCGTGACCGGGCGAGCGGCGCCGGTGACGCCCTCGCGACCGGTCTGACGGCGTCGGCCCTCGCTGCCCGGCTGCCGGTGACGCGGCAGGCGATCGCCAAGCACCTCGCCGTCCTCGAAGCCGCCGGGCTGGTCGAGTCGTGGACGGTGGGCCGCGAGCGCCGGTACCGCGCGCTCGGCGCGGAGCTGACGGCACTGGGCCGGCGGCTGGAGCGCATCGGGGATGCCTGGGAGGCGCGCCTGGGCCGCATCGCGAGCATTGCGGAGAACCTGGAACGAGCTGACCGGCGCGGGTGAGAACTTGGAGCGCGCTGACCGGCGCCAGGTGAGAACCGCGCCAGGTGAGAACCGGGAGTGAGCTGACCGTCGCTCGCCCCGAGGTCGGCAGCTTGCTCCTCTGGGTCCATCGAAGTCGGCAGTTGGCATCGAGATCGGTCCAGCCCTGGACCGATCTCGATGCCAACTGCCGCCCTCAGGGCATACTGCCGATCTCGCGTGGCGGCGCACGCTGCCGGATCTCGCCTGGCGGGGCACGCAGCCGATCTCCCATGGCGGCGCACGCAGCCAATCTCCTATGGCGGGGCATGCTGTCGACCCTCATGGCCCGGCGCGGCGAGCCGTGGGTTTGACGTCAGGGCCGGCGGTCGCCCTGTGTGGACCGGGCCGGGGTGTGAGCAACGTCCCTCCCGGCGGGCGGCGGCCCGGCGTCCGCTGTTGGTGTGCCGGGTTAGGGTGTGAGGGTCAGACTCCCTTTAAACCCGTCCTGTGAGGCGGAGAAGGAGGTCGCCAGATGCACCCTGGCACCCGCATGCCCGAATCCAGTGCGACATCGGGCGCAACGCCAAGCGCCGCGCCGTCCAACACCGTGAGCGATACCCCGAGCGGCGCCCAGAGCGCGGCCTCGGGCCCAACATCCGGCCCGACGCAGTCCGGTCCAACATCCGGCCCGGCGCAGGGCACGGACCCCGGCACCGCCGCCGCGCGGACCGTGCTCGGCGAGGCGGACATCGCCCGCGCGCTGACCCGGATCGCCCACGAGATCGTCGAGCGGAACAAGGGTGCTGCCGGCCTGGTCCTGCTCGGCATCCCGACGCGCGGCGTGCAGCTCGCCGACCGGCTGGCCCAGCGCCTGGCGCAGATCGAGCCCGCCTTCGACGGCGAGTACGGCACGCTCGACGTGACCATGTACCGCGACGACCTGCGCCGGCAGCCCACCCGTGCCGTCGGGCAGACGGTGCTGCCGGGCAGCCTGGACGGCACCATCGACGACAAGGTGGTGGTGCTGGTGGACGACGTGCTGTTCTCGGGCCGCACCATCCGCGCCGCGCTCGACGCGCTGAACGACCTGGGCCGCCCGCGCGTGGTGCAGCTCGCCGCGCTGGTGGACCGCGGGCACCGCGAGCTCCCGATCCGCGCGGACTACGTGGGCAAGAACCTGCCCACCTCGCGCAGCGAGCGCGTCAAGGTGCGGCTGTCCGACGTCGACGGGGGAGCCGACGCGGTGGTGATCAGCGGCCCGGCCGCCGGGGCCGCCGGCACGGACAGGACCACGGGCACGGACAGGACCGCCGCCGCCCACGGGTCTGCGCCGGGCGCGACCGGCGGAGCCACCGGCGGGACCGCCGCGACCACCAGAGCCACCCCCGGCGGAGGTGCCCGGTGAAGCACCTCCTGACCACCCAGGGCCTGTCCAAGGACGACGCGATCCTGCTCCTGGACACCTCCGCGCAGATGGCCGCCACCCAGGCGCGCGAGAACAAGAAGCTGCCCACGCTGCGCGGCCGCACGGTGGTGAACCTGTTCTACGAGGACTCCACGCGCACCCGGATCTCGTTCGAGACGGCGGCCAAGCGCCTGTCGGCGGACGTCATCAACTTCTCGGCCAAGGGGTCGAGCGTGTCCAAGGGTGAGTCCCTCAAGGACACGGCCCTCACGCTGCACGCCATGGGCGCCGACGCCGTGGTGGTGCGCCACTCGGCGTCGGGCGCGGCGCACCAGCTCGCGCACGCGGGCTGGCTCGACGCCGGTGTGCTCAACGCGGGCGACGGCATGCACCAGCACCCCACGCAGGCGCTGCTGGACGCGTTCACGATCCGCCGGCACCTGGTGGGCAACGTCGGCGTGGACGGCCGCGGCACCGACACCTCGATGGGCGCTGACCTCTCGGGCGTGCGTGTCGCGGTGGTCGGCGACGTGCTGCACTCGCGGGTCGCCCGGTCGAACGTCTACCTGCTGCACACCCTGGGCGCCGAGGTGACGCTGGTCGCGCCGCCCACCCTGGTCCCGGTGGGCGTCGAGACGTGGCCGTGCCGGGTCTCCTACCACCTGGACGAGACGCTCGAGCAGTGGCAGCCGGACGCGGTCATGATGCTGCGGGTGCAGCGCGAGCGGATGTCGGGCGGCTCGGGCGCGTTCTTCCCGAGCCCGATGGAGTACAGCCGCAAGTTCGGGTTCGACGCCCGCCGCCTGGCGGTGCTGCCGGACCACGCGATAGTGATGCACCCCGGCCCCATGAACCGCGGCCTGGAGATCTCGGCCGACGCCGCCGACCACCCCCGCTCCGTGATCGTGGAGCAGGTGGCCAACGGGGTCGCCGTCCGGATGGCCGCGCTGTACCTGCTGCTCGCCGGCAGCGAGAGCACGGGGAGCGCCGCGAGCACCGGCAGCCCCCAGACCGCTGCGGGCGGCAAGACCAGCACCGACGAGAGGATCGCCCTGTGAGCAGCCCTTCGAGCACGCCCTACGTCCTGCGCGGGGTACGCCCCTACGGCACGGACCCGGTGGACGTCGTGCTGGCGGACGGCGTGATCGCCGCGATCGGCGCCCCCGGGACGGTCGAGGTGCCCGACGGTGCGGTCGAGGTTCCGGCGTCGGGCGACGGGACGGGCACGGGGAGCGGCAGCGAGGCCGGTACCAAAGCCGGCACCGAGGCGAGCGGCCGGGCGAGCGGCGGAGCGAGCAGCAAGGCCGGGCTCGTGCTGCTGCCCGGGCTCGTCGACCTGCACACCCACCTGCGCGAGCCCGGCCGCGAGGACGCCGAGACGGTCTTCTCGGGCACCCGGGCCGCCGCGGCGGGCGGTTTCACCGCGGTGCACGCCATGGCCAACACCAACCCGACGCAGGACACCGCGGGCGTGGTGGAGCAGGTCTACCGGCTCGGCCAGCAGGCCGGCTGGGTGGACGTGCACCCCGTCGGCGCCGTCACCGTGGGCCTGGGCGGCGAGAAGCTCGCCGAGCTGGGCGCCATGGCCGACTCCGCCGCCCGCGTCCGCGTCTTCTCCGACGACGGCAAGTGCGTCCACGACCCGGTCCTGATGCGCCGCGCCCTGGAGTACGTCAAGGCGTTCGACGGCGTCGTGGCCCAGCACGCCCAGGAGCCGCGCCTCACCGAGGGCGCCCAGATGAACGAGGGCATCGTCTCCGCGCAGATCGGCCTCACCGGCTGGCCCGCGGTGGCCGAGGAGTCGATCATCGCGCGCGACGTGCTGCTCGCCGAGCACGTGGGCTCGCGCCTGCACGTGTGCCACCTGTCCACAGCGGGCTCGGTCGAGATCATCCGCTGGGCCAAGGGCCGCGGCATCGACGTCACCGCCGAGGTGACGCCCCACCACCTGGTGCTCACCGACGAGCTGGCCCGCGACTACGACCCGGTGTTCAAGGTCAACCCGCCGCTGCGCACCGCCGCCGACGTCGAGGCGGTCCGCGAGGGCCTCGCCGACGGCACCATCGACATCGTCGCCACCGACCACGCCCCGCACCCCGTCGAGGACAAGGACTGCGAGTGGTCCTCGGCCGCGTTCGGCATGACCGGCCTGGAGACCGCGCTGTCCGTCGTGCAGCAGACCATGGTCGACACCGGCCGCATGACCTGGGCCGACGTCGCCCGCGTGCTCTCGGAGAACCCCGCCCGCATCGGCCGGATCAACGGCGAGGGCGGCCACGGTGACGAGAGAGGCGGCGACGGCAGAGGCGGCCAGGGCCGCCCGATCGCCGTCGGCGAGCCCGCCAACCTGACCCTGGTCGACCCGGCCGCCACCCGCACGATCGACGGCCGCACCCAGGTCACCGCCAGCAGCAACACCCCGTTCGCCGGCATGGAGCTGCCCGGCCGCGTGGTCGCGACGTTCCTGCGGGGCCGCGCGACCGTCCTGGACGGCGCGGTGGTCGACGGCACGGCGCAGACCCTCGAAGGAGCCACCCGATGATGAAGATCCTGGCCATCGCCATCCTGGTCGCCCTCGCGATCTTCCTCGTGCTGTACGTGACCCTCATCGGCCGACGACGGCTCGCGCAGCGCACCACCACCGTCGTCCCGGTACCGCCGCCCGTCCCCGAGGCGCTCGCGGACGGCGTCGGGCCGGGTCCTGGTGCGGACGGCGGCCCAGACGGCGGTGCAGGCGGCCCAGGCAGCCCGGTGCGGTTCGGCCCCCTCGAGGCGGTCTACGTTTCGACCACGCTGCACGGCGACTGGCTCGCGCGTGTCGGCGCGCACGGCCTGGGCGACCGGTCGCGCGCGCTCGTCTCCGTGCTCGACCAGGCTCCCGCGCCCGGGAACAACCCCGCCTACAACTCCGCACACGACGCCGGCGTCCTGATCGAGCGCGACGGCGCCGACGACCTGTGGATCCCCGTGAGCACCATCCGCAGCGCGGGCCTCGCACCCGGCATGGCGGGCAAGTACGTCGGCGCGGACGGCCTCGTGGTCCTGACCTGGGCCGTCCCGGAGGCCGACGGCGTCGCGCCGGCCCTGGTCGACACCGGCCTGCGCACGCGGCGCGCCGAGGACCGGGGCGGCCTCGTCGACGCCGTCCGGTACCTGCTCGCGGCCGAGCAGTCCCGGCAGCCCCAGCCGTACCCGCAGGACTCCTACCGGGGGCCCGGGTACCAGGAGCCGCAGTACCAAGAGCCCGAGTACGAGCAGGACCAGTACCAGCAGCCGCAGTACCAGCACGACCCGCATCAGCAGCAAGGCCCCTACCAGCAGGGCCCGTACCAGCAGGAGGCCCGGTGACCACCCCGACCACATCCGCAGCCCAGCCGGCCGCGCAGTCCGCAGCACTGGTCCTTGAGGACGGCACCACCTACCGCGGCCGGGCCTACGGCGCGACGGGCACCACGTTCGGCGAGATCGTCTTCTCCACCGGCATGACCGGCTACCAGGAGACCCTGACCGACCCGTCCTACCACCGGCAGATCGTCGTCATGACGGCGCCGCACGTCGGCAACACCGGCGTGAACGACGAGGACCCCGAGTCGGGCCGCATCTGGGTCTCCGGCTACGTGGTCCGCGACCCCGCGCGCCGCGTGTCGAGCTGGCGCGCGCAGCACTCGCTCGGCGACGAGCTCGCCGGCCAGGGCGTCGTCGGCATCTCCGACGTCGACACGCGGGCCCTGACCCGCCGCCTGCGCGAGGAGGGCGTGATGCGCGCCGGGATCTTCTCGGGCGACGACCTGGTCCGGGGCGGGTACGCGCGCCCCGTCGAGGAGCTGGTGGCGGAGGTCCGGTCCGCGCCGCAGATGGCGGGCGCCAACCTCGCGCCAGAGGTCTCCACGACCGAGGCGTACACGGTGGAGCCGACGGGCGACCACGCGGGCAGGACCCCTGTCGCCACGGTGGTCGCCGTCGACCTGGGCATCAAGACCATGACGCCGGTGCGGCTCGCCGAGCGCGGCGTGCGCGTCGTCGTCGTCCCGCAGGCGTCCACCGTCGCCGACGTCGAGGAGATCCTCGGCGCACTGCCGGACGGCGCCCCGCGCGGCGTCTTCTTCTCCAACGGCCCGGGGGACCCGGGCGCCGCCGGCCACGAGGTCGAGCTCCTGCGCGCGGTCCTGGACCGGAGGATCCCGTTCTTCGGCATCTGCTTCGGCAACCAGCTCCTGGGCCGCGCCCTCGGCTACGGCACGTACAAGCTCGGCTACGGGCACCGCGGCATCAACCAGCCCGTGCTCGACCGCACCACCGCGAAGGTGGAGGTCACCGCGCACAACCACGGCTTCGCCGTCGACGCGCCGGTCGTGGACGAGACCGGCGCCCCTGCCGTCTCGCAGGCCCCGCACGACGGCGGCCGGTACGGCCGCGTGCTCGTCTCCCACGTCGGGCTGAACGACCAGGTGGTCGAGGGCCTGACCTGCCTCGACCTGCCCGCCTTCTCCGTGCAGTACCACCCGGAGGCCGCCGCGGGCCCGCACGACGCGGCCTACCTGTTCGACCGGTTCGTCGACCTGATGACCGGCTGGTCCGACGGGACGGCCGCGTGGCCGCCCGCCGTCAAGACACGCGACACCGAGTCCCACCACACCGAGTCCCACCACACCGAGGAGAACCACTGATGCCTCGCCGTTCCGACCTCTCCTCGGTCCTGGTCATCGGGTCCGGCCCGATCGTCATCGGCCAGGCCTGCGAGTTCGACTACTCCGGCACCCAGGCCTGCCGGGTGCTCAAGGAGGAGGGCCTGCGGGTCATCCTGGTCAACTCCAACCCGGCCACGATCATGACCGACCCGGAGTTCGCCGACGCCACCTACGTCGAGCCGATCACCACCGAGGTCCTCACCACCATCATCGCCAAGGAGCGCCCCGACGCCCTGCTGCCTACCCTGGGCGGCCAGACCGCGCTCAACGCCGCCATCGCCCTGGACGAGGCCGGCGTGCTGGAGAAGTACGGCGTCGAGCTCATCGGCGCCAACATCCCCGCCATCCAGAAGGGCGAGGACCGCCAGCAGTTCAAGGACGTCGTCGCCAAGTGCGGCGGCGAGTCTGCCCGCTCCGAGATCGTGCACACCATGGAGGAGGCCCTCAAGGCCGCGGAGGTCCTGGGCTACCCGATGGTCGTGCGCCCCTCCTTCACCATGGGCGGCCTCGGCTCCGGCCTGGCCTACGACGAGGCCGACCTGTACCGCATCGTCGGGCAGGGCCTGCACTACTCGCCCACCACCGAGGTGCTCCTGGAGGAGTCCATCCTCGGGTGGAAGGAGTACGAGCTCGAGCTCATGCGCGACAAGCACGACAACGTCGTGGTCGTCTGCTCCATCGAGAACGTCGACCCCGTCGGCGTGCACACCGGCGACTCCGTCACCGTCGCCCCCGCGATGACGCTGACCGACCGCGAGTACCAGAAGCTGCGCGACATCGGCATCGCCGTCATCCGCGAGGTCGGCGTCGACACCGGCGGCTGCAACATCCAGTTCGCCGTCGACCCCACCAACGGGCGCGTCATCGTCATCGAGATGAACCCCCGCGTCTCCCGCTCCTCGGCGCTCGCGTCCAAGGCCACCGGCTTCCCGATCGCGAAGATCGCCGCCAAGCTCGCAGTCGGCTACACGCTCGACGAGATCCCGAACGACATCACCAAGGTGACCCCCGCCAGCTTCGAGCCCACGCTCGACTACGTGGTCGTCAAGGTCCCGCGGTTCGCGTTCGAGAAGTTCCCCGCCGCCGACGACACCCTCACCACCACCATGAAGTCCGTCGGCGAGGCCATGGCGCTCGGCCGCAACTTCACCGAGGCCCTCGGCAAGGCCCTGCGCTCCATCGACAAGGGCGGCGTCACCTTCCACTGGGACGGCGAAGCCCCCGCGGGCGACGAGCTCACGACCCTGCTCAAGGAGATCGAGCGACCCACCGAGCAGCGCCTGGTCCAGGTGCAGCAGGCGCTGCGCTCCGTCGGGCAGCCCGGCGGCGCCACCCTCGAACAGGTCTTCGACGCCACCAAGATCGACCCCTGGTTCCTCGACCAGATCCAGCTCATCAACGAGGTCGCCGCAGAGGTCGCCGCATCGCCCACGCTCACGGAGGACGTGCTGCGGCACGCCAAGCGCCACGGCCTCTCCGACGCCCAGGTCGCCCGCCTGCGCGGCATGGGCCCCACCGGCGAGGTCACCGTCCGCGAGATCCGCCACGCCCTCGGCGTCCGCCCGGTGTACAAGACCGTCGACACCTGCGCCGCTGAGTTCCAGGCCAAGACCCCCTACCACTACTCCAGCTACGACGCCGAGACTGAGGTGGCACCCCGCGAGCGCGAGGCCGTCATCATCCTCGGCTCCGGCCCCAACCGCATCGGCCAGGGCATCGAGTTCGACTACTCCTGCGTGCACGCGACGCTGGCGCTCGCGGAGAAGTACGAGACCGTCATGGTCAACTGCAACCCGGAGACCGTCTCGACGGACTACGACACGTCCGACCGCCTGTACTTCGAGCCACTGACCTTCGAGGACGTCCTGGAGGTCTACCAGGCCGAGCTCGCCGCGGGACCGGTCAAGGGCATCATCGTGCAGCTCGGCGGGCAGACGCCGCTGGGTCTGGCGCGGCGGCTGGCCGAGGCCGGCCTGCCGATCCTCGGCACGAGCCCCGAGGCGATCGACGCGGCGGAGGACCGGGGCATCTTCGGCCAGGTCCTGCTGGACGCCGGCCTGCCCGCCCCGGCCTTCGGCACGGCGCGGTCGCTCACGCAGGCGCGCGACGTCGCCGACCGGATCGGCTACCCGGTGCTCGTGCGCCCGTCCTACGTGCTCGGCGGCCGCGGCATGGAGATCGTCTACAGCGAGGACCAGCTCACGGGCTACGTCGAGCGCGCGCTGGAGGCCGCCGCCGCGACTCACGCCGACTCCGGGCCGCACGGCACCCTGGCCGCCCCGCTGCTCATCGACCGGTTCCTCGACGACGCGATGGAGATCGACGTCGACGCCCTCTACGACGGCGAGGAGCTGTTCCTCGGCGGCGTCATGGAGCACATCGAGGAGGCGGGCATCCACTCGGGCGACTCGGCGTGCGTGCTGCCCCCGGTGTCGCTGAGCGAGACCGAGATCGCCCGCATCCGCCGCTCGACCGAGGCCATCGCGCGCGGGGTCGGGGTGCGCGGTCTGCTCAACGTCCAGTACGCGCTCGTGAGCGACGTCCTGTACGTCCTGGAGGCCAACCCCCGCGCGTCCCGCACGGTGCCGTTCGTCTCGAAGGCGACGGGCACGCCGCTGGCCAAGGCCGCGGCCCGGGTCATGGTCGGCGAGTCCATCGCCGACCTGCGGGCGGCAGGCGTGCTCCCGGAGCACGACGGCGCGACGCTCGACCTGGGCGCGCCGCTGGCCGTCAAGGAGGCCGTGCTGCCGTTCAAGCGGTTCCGCACCCGCGAGGGCCTGGTCGTCGACTCCGTGCTCGGCCCGGAGATGCGCTCGACGGGCGAGGTCATGGGCTTCGACAAGGACTTCCCGCACGCCTTCGCCAAGTCGCAGGCCGCGGCGTTCGGCGGGCTGCCGACGTCGGGCACGGTGTTCGTGTCGGTGGCCGACAGCGACAAGCGGCACGTCGTCTTCCCCGTGAAGCGCCTGGTGGAGCTCGGGTTCACGGTGCTGGCCACCGCCGGCACCGCCACGGTGCTGCGCCGCAACGGCATCGAGGCCACGGTGGTGCGCAAGCACACGGAGGGCCGCGGGCCGGACGGCGAGCTCACGGTGCTCGGGCTCATCACCGAGGGGCAGATCGACCTGGTGGTGAACTCGCCGTCCGGCCAGGGCGCCCGCGCCGACGGGTACGAGATCCGGGCCGCGACGACGGCCGCCGACAAGCCGATAGTGACCACGGTGGACCAGCTCGCCGCGGCCGTGCAGGGCATCGAGGCGGTGCTCGCCGGGCCGTTCGAGGTGGCGAGCCTCCAGGAGCACCAGGCGGCGACGGCCGCCCGCCTGGCGGCGGCCCGGCTCGCGGACGCCCCGGCGCTGGACGGCGCGGTGGGCGCGGTGGGCGCGCTGGACGGGGCGAGCGCGTGAGCGACGTCGGGGCAGCGGGAGTCGTGCCGTTCGGCGCGCGGCTCGCCGCTGCGATGGACGTCCACGGCCCGCTGTGCGTCGGCATCGACCCGCACGCGTCGCTCCTGCGGGCGTGGGGCCTGCCGGACGACGTCGGCGGCCTGCGCGAGTTCTCCCTGCGGGTCGTCGACGCGCTCGGGGGCAAGGTCGCGGCGTTCAAGCCGCAGTCGGCGTTCTTCGAGCGGCACGGCTCGCGCGGCCTCGCGGTGCTCGAGGAGGTCATCGCCGCGGCGCGCGCGACGGGTTCTGGTGGCGGCTCCGGGACCCTGACGATCGTGGACGCGAAGCGGGGCGACATCGGCTCGACGATGGGCGCCTACGCCGAGGCGTTCCTCGCGGACGGCTCGCCGCTCGCGGGTGACGCCCTGACGGTGTCGCCGTACCTCGGGTTCGGCTCGCTCGACCCCGCCGTCGAACTGGCCGCCGCGACGGGCCGCGGGCTGTTCGTCCTGTGCCTCACCTCCAACAAGGAGGGCTACGAGGTGCAGCACGCTGTCCAGCGCGCCGGGCTGGGCGGCGGGCCGGTGGTTGGTCAACAGGTCGACGGGCAGGACGGCGGGCGGGGCCCCGGACGGGGCGACGGGCAGGTCGACGGCGGCCCCGGCATCTCGGTGGCCGCCCTCATGGCGGCGCGCGCCGCGGTGCTCAACGCCGGCGCCGAGCCCATGGGGTCGGTGGGCCTCGTGGTGGGCGCGACGATCGGCGACGCCGTCGGTGCTACGGGGACCGACCTGGTCGCCGTCAACGGCCCGCTGCTGGCGCCGGGAGTGGGTGCGCAGGGCGCGGGGGAGCGGGAGCTGGCCACGACGTTCGGCGCCGCCCGGCGGAACGTCCTCGCGTCGTCGTCCCGGGCGGTGCTGGCCGCCGGACCGGACCCGGACGCGCTGGTGAGTGCCGCACGCGCGGCCGCGCGGGAGGCCGCCCAGGCCCTGCGCGGCTGACTCCGCGTACGGGTCAGTGTGCGGGTCGGCGTGCGCGTCGGCGGGCGAGCGCGCGCTGATCCGCACGGTGGACAAAACGCCCTCGATCCATAGGGATCGAGGGCGTTTTAGCGTGAAATGTACTAAATGCCTAAATGCGCTTCTGCATGAGTTTTCACGAAGTGGCGTTCTGCGATTGCCGACCACTGAGGCGGTGGCTACTTTCGATGCAGCAGTTCACACCAGACCGGTTGCGGGCCAGGTCACGGACTTGGGCATCCGGCCCGAGCGAGGACCGGACACCCGAGCCAGGAGACCGGTCGAGAGACGAGTAGGTGACTTGCGTGGCACTACCACCCCTCACACCCGAGCAGCGTGCGGCAGCACTCGAGAAGGCAGCCGAGGCGCGACGTGCGCGGGCAGAGATCAAGAACAAGCTCAAGTACTCGCAGGGCTCCCTGAGGGAGGTCATCGAGCAGGGCCAGAAGGACGACGTCGTGGGCAAGCTCAAGGTCGTCTCGCTGCTCGAGTCCCTGCCGGGGGTCGGTAAGGTTAAGGCGAGGGCGATCATGGAAGAGATCGGGATCGCCGAGACCCGCCGCGTCCGAGGCCTCGGACCGCACCAGACGGCGGCGCTCATCGAGAGGTTTGGCTGAGATCAGTACTACACGACCCGCACGGCTGACCGTGCTCGCAGGCCCCACCGCCGTGGGCAAGGGCACGGTCTCCGCTGACGTGCGGGACCGCTATCCGCAGGTCTGGCTCTCCGTGTCGGCGACCACCCGGTCGCCGCGCCCGGGCGAGGTGGACGGAGTGCACTACCTGTTCGTCTCGCCGGAGGAGTTCGACCGCATGGTCGCCGCCGGCGAGATGCTCGAGTGGGCCGTCGTGCACGGTCGTAACCGGTACGGGACACCGCGGCGGCCCGTCGAGCAGAAGCTCGCCGCCGGGGTGCCCGTGCTCCTGGAGATCGACCTCCAGGGTGCGCGGCAGGTGCGGGACGCCGTGACGGCGTCGGGCCTGGAGGCGCGGTTCGTCTTCCTCGCCCCGCCGAGCTTCGACGAGCTGGTCCGCCGGCTCGTCGGGCGCGGCACGGAGGACGCCGAGGAGCGCGAGCGCCGGCTCGCCACCGCGCGGGTCGAGCTCGCGGCCGAGCAGGAGTTCGACGTCACGATCGTGAACGACGACGTGCACAGGGCCACGGACAAGCTGGTCGCCGTGATGGGTGTGGGTTCGACCACACCGGTCGCCGGCTGACGCGATCTACCCCGAGCGACGACCCGCTCCGAGCGACGGAGCAGGTAGACTCGTTCCTCGGACTTTCCCCGTCACTCAGACTTCTGGAGCTTCACCATGGCCGGAACCGTCGCAGCCCCCGAGGGCATCACCGAGCCGCCGATCGACGAGCTGCTCGAGCGCATCGACTCGAAGTACGGCCTCGTGCTGTACGCGTCCATGCGCGCGCGTCAGATCAACGCGTACTACTCGCAGCTCAACGAGGGCCTCCTGGAGAACGTCGGCCCGCTCGTCGAGACCCGCAACCAGGAGAAGCCGCTCTCCATCGCGATGCGCGAGATCAACCAGGGCCTGCTCACCATCGAGGAGGTCGACCCCGCCGAGGTCCAGGCGCAGGCCGACGCCGCTGCCGCCGCCAAGGCCGAGCAGTCGCTGCCCGAGTTCCCGGCCTGACCGGCCCCGTCAGGCGGCGCGGTACAGGCGGCCACCGATGAGGATCCTTCTCGGCGTGAGCGGCGGGATCGCCGCGTACAAGGCGGTGCTCCTGCTCCGGCTGCTGCGCGAGCAGGGGCACGCGGTCCGCGTGATTCCCACCCGGGCGGCGCTCGAGTTCGTGGGCGCCCCGACGTTCGAGGCGCTGTCGGGCGAGCCCGTCAGCACCGAGGTGTTCGACGACGTGCCGGGCGTGCAGCACGTCGCGCTGGGGCAGGGCGCCGACCTCGTGATCGTGGCCCCCGCCACCGCCGACCTCATGGCGCGCGCCGTCGCCGGCCTCGCCGACGACCTGCTGACCACCACGCTGCTGGCCGCGCGCTGCCCGGTGGTGTTCGCGCCGGCCATGCACACCGAGATGTGGGACCACCCCGCGACGCGCGCGAACGTGGCGACCCTGCGCGAGCGGGGCGTGCACGTGATCGACCCCGCCTCCGGCCGGCTGACCGGCGCGGACAGCGGCCCGGGGCGGTTGCCCGAGCCGGAAGACATCGCGCGGGAGGCGCTGGCGCTGGTCGTGCCCACGTCGGTCGAGCCTGTGTTGGCCGAGCCCACGTCGGCTGAGCCGACGGTAGTGGCCGAGGCAGGCCAGGACGAGCCGGGGCGCGCCGGTCGGGCGCACGCTCGGCCGTTTGCTGTCGCTCCCGTCGAGACGCGCCCGGAGATCCGGGACCTGGCCGGCCGCCGTGTGGTCGTCTCGGCGGGCGGGACCAGGGAGGCCATCGACCCGGTGCGGTTCATCGGCAACCGGTCCAGCGGCCGGCAGGGTGTCGCGCTGGCGCAGGCCGCTGCCGCGCGGGGCGCGGACGTGACCCTGGTGGCGGCGAACCTCGCCCAGGACGTGACCGACCAGGTGGCCGTGGGTCCCCACGCCTGCTCGGTGGTCCAGGTGGAGTCGACCGCCGAGCTGCGCGACGCCGTGCGGGCGGCGGGCGCCGACGCCGACGTCGTCGTGATGGCTGCCGCCGTGGCGGACTTCCGCCCGGCCGCCACACCCGACGCCAAGATCAAGAAGGTGCCAGGGCAGGGGCCCGCGCCGATCGAGCTGGTCGAGAACCCGGACATCCTCGCGGAGCTCGCGCACGAGCGGCTGCGGCCAGGCCAGGTCGTGGTCGGCTTCGCCGCCGAGACGGGTGACGCGTCCGGCAGCGTGCTGGAGCACGGCCGCACCAAGGCGCAGCGCAAGGGCGCCGACCTCATCGCGGTGAACGCCGTCGGCTCCGGGCGCGGCTTCGGCACCGACAGCAACGACGTCACGCTCCTGGACCGAGCGGGCGACGTCGTCGGACAGGCCTCTGGGACCAAGCGCGAGGTGGCGGACGCGCTGTGGGACGCCGTCGTGAAGCTGCTGCCGTGAGGACCGCTGTTGGGACAGCCGCTGCTGTGACGGCTTCGGGTGTCGTAACCTTCTGGGGCGATCGAACATCAGCCGGGATCAAAGCGCAGTCGTGACCGTCGTCTCACCTTTCAGGATCGACTGTTCGCTGTGCGAGACCGTAGGCTGGTCGGCATGAGCGAGCTGCGTCTGTTCACGTCCGAGTCCGTGACCGAAGGTCATCCGGACAAGGTGTGCGATCAGATCAGCGACGCCATCCTCGACGCCCTGCTGGAGCAGGACCCGACGTCGCGCGTCGCGGTGGAGACCATGGTGACCACCGGCCTGGTGCACGTGGCGGGCGAGGTCACCACGGAGGCGTACGTGGAGATCCCGCAGATCGTGCGGGACGTGGTGCGCGGGATCGGCTACACGTCGTCCGCCATCGGGTTCGACGCCGACTCGTGCGGGGTGTCCGTCTCGATCGGGCAGCAGTCGCCCGATATCGCGCAGGGGGTCGACAAGGCGCTCGAGATGCGCGACGACATGAGCGACCTCGACCCGCTGGACGCCCAGGGCGCCGGCGACCAAGGGTTGATGTTCGGCTACGCGTCGGACGAGACGCCCGCCTACATGCCGATGGCCGGGTGGCTGGCGCACCGCCTGTCGGAGCGGCTGGCGGCAGTGCGCAAGTCGGGTGAGCTGCTGGGGCTGCGGCCCGACGGCAAGACCCAGGTCACCATCGGGTACGACGGCGACCGCCCCGTCGCCGTCGACACGGTGGTGCTCTCCACGCAGCACGACGCCGACGTGCTGCAGGAGAAGCTGCACGTCGAGGTGGCGGAGCACGTGATCGCCCCGGTGCTGGACGCCGCGGGCCTCGACTGGTCGGGCGCCAGGCAGTTCGTGAACCCGACCGGCAAGTTCGTGATCGGCGGGCCGCAGGGTGACGCCGGCCTGACCGGCCGCAAGATCATCGTGGACACCTACGGCGGCATGGCGCGGCACGGCGGCGGGGCGTTCTCGGGCAAGGACCCGTCCAAGGTGGACCGGTCCGGGGCGTACGCGATGCGCTGGGTGGCCAAGAACGTGGTCGCGGCGGGGCTCGCGCGGCGCTGCGAGGTGCAGGTGGCCTACGCGATCGGCAAGGCGCACCCCGTGGGGCTGTACGTCGAGACGTTCGGCACCGAGACGGTGCCCGTCGAGATGATCACCGCGGCGATCCACGACGTGTTCGACCTGCGCCCGGCCGCCATCGTGCGGGACCTCGACCTGCTGCGTCCCATCTACCGCGCGACGGCGACGTACGGGCACTTCGGGCGGGACCTGCCCAACTTCACGTGGGAGCGGACGGACCGGGTCGAGGACCTGCTGAGCTTGTTCTGAGTTCTGGGGCCTGAGTTCTGTGGTTCTGGGCCCTGGGTTCTGAACTTGTCCTGGTCGGAGGGCCGGGCGACTCTGGTTCAGGTCTAGCCCACCCGCTCTTGGCGCTGCTGCCAGCCCCGGACCTTGCCGCGAGATCGGCATCTTCCTCGTGAGGTCGGCAGTTGGCATCGAGATCGGTCCAGGCCTGTGCCGATCTCGATGCCAACTGCCGACCTCGTTGCGAAGGTGCCGAGTTGGGCGGGGCGAACTGCCGACCCGGGCGTGGTGCGTCGGGCCCGGCGTGGTGTGTCGGGCCGGGCGTGAGCCTTGCCTCGGGGTGTGGGCTCGCGGTCTGGCCCCGGGGCCTGGACTCGGGATGTGGGCCCTCGGGATGTGGGTGGCGCGTGGTGGGATAGGGGCGTGAACGGGGAAGCGGGGCGAGCCGAGGCGCTCGACAGGGCTTTGCCCGGCGGAGCCCCGCAGGACGAGGCGCTGCTCGGGCTCGACGAGGTGGGCGCCGCGCCCGCCCGTGCGCGCGGTCGCGGCAACGTCAAGCTCCGGAACCCGCTCGACAAGGCCGAGACCAACGGCATCCCCATCGCCGAGACCCTGCCGGTCGCGCGGGTCGTGCTGGACCTGCAGCCCGCACACCTCGACCAGCCGTACGACTACCTGGTCCCGGCCACCATGGCCGAGGATGCCCAGCCCGGCGTCCGGATCAAGGCCCGGTTCGGGCGGCAGGAGGTCGCCGGGTACGTCGTCGCGCGCCTGGAGACCTCGGACCACGACGGCCGGCTGGTGCCGCTGCGCCGTGTGGTGTCCGGCGAGCGGGTGCTGACGCCGCAGGTGCTGGAGCTGTGCCGGGCCGTCGCCGACCGGTACGCGGGCACGCTCGCCGACGTCCTTCGCCTGGCGGTGCCGCCGCGGCACGCGCGCGTGGAGAAGGAGGCGGGACTGGGGCCGGAAGCTGTGATTCCGCCGCCCGCGGATACCGTCCCGGTTTCCGCGCAGGTCCCCTCGGCCTGGGCCTCGTACCGCGGAGGTGAGGCGTATCTGCGGCGGATCCTCGCGGGCGAGGCGCCGCGGGCCGTGTGGTCGGCGTTGCCAGGGGTAGGCGGCAACACCGACGAGGACGACGGCAGGACCAGCGGTGCCGGTGGCGCCGGCGACCGTCGTACGGGCGGCAGCAACGACCACAGCACCGACGCCAGCAGGGACCGCCCCACCGACGGCAGCACACACGGCACCACGGGCGCCGTCACGCCGCACTGGGCCGCCGCCGTCGCGCAGGCCGTGCGGTCGTGCACCGCGGGCGGGCGCGGGGCGCTCGTGGTGGTGCCGGACGCGCGGGACGCGGCCCGGGTGACCGCCGCACTGGAGGGTGTGGGGCTCGGCGCGGACGACGTGGTACGGCTGCTGGCGGACGACGGGCCCGCCCCCCGCTACCGCGCGTTCCTGCGGGCGCTGCGTGGCTCCGCGCGCGTGGTGGTGGGCACGCGGGCCGCGATGTTCGCGCCCGTTGCGGACCTCGGCCTGGTGGTCCTGTGGGGCGACGGCGAGGAGACGCTGGCCGAGCCGCACGCCCCCTACCCGCATGCCCGCGACGTGCTGGCGCTGCGCGCTGAGCGGGAGGCCGCGGCGTTCCTGCTGGGCTCGCCCGGGCGGACGGTGCAGGCGCAGGCGCTGCTGGCCTCGGGCTGGGCGCGTGAGCTGGCGGCGCCCCGGGACGTGGTGCGGGCCAGGGCGCCGCGCGTGCGGGCGCTGACCTCCGTCGAGCTGGCGCGGGAGGGTGCCGCGGCGGCGGCCCGGCTGCCGTCGGCCGCGTGGCGGGCCGCCCGGGACGCCCTGGCGCGCGGACCGGTGCTGGTGCAGGTGCCGCGGTCGGGCTACCTGCCGGTCGTGGCGTGCTCGCGGTGCCGGGTCGCGGCGCGCTGCGCCCACTGCCATGGCCCGCTGGGCCTGCCGCACGCCGAGGGCGCGCCGCAGTGCACCTGGTGCGGCCGCCTGGCCGGCGGCTGGCGCTGCGAGCAGTGCGGCTGGACGGGCCTGCGGTCGGTGCGCGTCGGGTCGGCGCGTACGGCCGAGGAACTGGGCCGGGCGTTCCCGGGAGTTCCGGTGCGCCAGTCGTCGGCGTCGGCTCCCGGCGGGGTGCTCGACGTCGTTCCCGCCACGCCCGCGCTCGTCGTCGCGACGCCAGGGGCCGAGCCCGTCGCGGAGGCCGGCTACGCGACGGCGCTCCTGCTCGACGCCGCCGTCATGACGGGCGGCACCGGCCTCGCCGCCGGAACCGAGGCGCTGCACCGCTGGCTGGCGGCGGCGTCGCTGGTGCGGCCCGGACCGGAGGGCCAGGTGCTGCTCGTGGGCGACGGCGCACCCGGGCCCACCCAGGCCCTGGTGCGCTGGGATCCCGCGGGCTTCGCGGAGCGGGAGCTCGACGAGCGGGCCGGGCTGCACCTCCCGCCGGCCGTGCGCGTCGCCGCGGTGACGGGCGACCGGGTCGCGGTGGACGCCGTCGTGGGCCGGGTCGGGCTGCGGGAGGATGCCGGAACAGGCGCGGGCGTTCTCGGACCCGTCGAGGTGGACCCTGAGGCCTCCGGGCGTGGGCCGGGCGGGCGGGGTACGGCGACGCCGTCGGGCGGCAGGGCCGGAAGCGCGCGGGCCGGCGGCGCGAAGGTTGGCGGCGGGGCCGGGCGGACCAGCGCAGCCAGCAGAACCAGCGCGGCCGACGGGGGCAGCAGCGGCGGCAGGAGCGTGGCCCCGGTCCAGGCGCTGGACCTGCCCGTGCGTACCGTGCTGCGCGTACCCCTTGCCCAGGGAGACGAGCTCGCCCGTAGGCTCAGGGCGAGCCTCGCCGTCCGCTCCGCGCGACGCGAGGGCGGGACCGTCCGTGTGCAGCTCGACCCCAAGGAGATGTTGTGAGCTCTGCCGACCTGACCCCAGCGACCGACTCGGCGACCGACTCGGCAGCCGACTCCCTGACCGATCGCTGGATCCAGATCGCTGCCGGACAGGCGACCGATACGGCGGTCGATCTCGGGACCGACCCCATGACCGACTCCGGGACGGAGACCACGACCGAGATCGCGACCGACAACGCGACCACCCCGGCGATCGACACCGTCGTGTACGACTTCGGCAACGTGCTGGTCGGCTGGGACCCCTTCCGCATCTACACGGACCGGACCAGGGCCGACGCCGAGGCGTTCTTCGAGGCCGTCGACTTCAACACGATCAACCACGCCGCCGACGCCGGAACGTCGTACGCCGTGCTGCTCGAACGTGTGGCCCGCACGCACCCGGACCTCGTCGACGACCTGCGCCGGTACGTCGACCGCTACGAGGAGACGCTGACCGGGCCGATCGAGGGGTCTGCGGAGCTCGTGGCGGAGCTCAAGGGCCTCGGGCTGCGGCTCTACGGGCTGACGAACTGGCAGGCGGAGACCTTCCACAGCGCCGAGCCCGCCGCACCAGCGATCGGGCTGATGGACGACGTCATCGTCTCGGGCCGCGAGGGCATGGCGAAGCCGGACCGGCGCATCTTCGAGCTGGTCGTCGAGCGGTTCGGGGTGGACCCGGCCCGCGCCGTGTTCATCGACGACCGGCCCGTGAACGTGGACGCGGCACGCGGCGTCGGATTCCACGGCATCGTGTTCACGCACACCGCGGCGCTGCGCAAGGAGTTGCGTGCGCTGGGTCTCCCGGTCGCCGCTTGAGGCAGCTCCTCCGGACCCGCACACCTAGACTGACCAGGTGCGTCTTCTCTTCGCCGGAACCCCCGAACCCGCCGTCGCCTCGCTGGAGGCCCTGCTCGGCTCGCGCCACGACGTCGTCGCCGTCCTCACCCGCGCCGACGCGCCGTCCGGCCGGGGCCGCAAGCTCACACCGAGCCCCGTGCGCGCCCGGGCCGACGAGGTCGGGATCCGGGTCATCACGGACGTCCCGCGCGGCGACGACTTCGTCGCGATGCTGCGCGAGCTGGAGATCGACGCCGCCCCCGTCGTCGCCTACGGCCACATCCTGCGGCCCGCCGTGCTCGCCGTGCCCCGCCTCGGCTGGGTCAACCTGCACTTCTCCGTGCTCCCGGCCTGGCGCGGCGCTGCACCGGTGCAGCGCGCCGTGATCGCCGGCGACGAGGTCACGGGCGCCACCACCTTCCTCCTCGACGAGGGCATGGACACCGGACCCGTGCTCGGCACCACCACGGAGACCATCCGGCCCACCGATACGTCCGGCGACCTGCTCGGCCGCCTCGCCGTCTCCGGCGCCGAGCTCCTCGTGGCCACGCTGGACGCGCTCGAGGACGGCACCCTGCAGCCGCAGCCCCAGCCCACTGACGGCGTCTCCGTCGCCCCCAAGCTCACCACCGACGACGCCCGCGTGGCCTGGACCGACCCGGCGCTCGCCGTCGACCGGCTGGTGCGCGGCTGCACGCCGGCGCCCGGCGCGTGGACCACGCTGCCCGGGTTCGACACGGACAGCAGCGCCCGCCTGGGCCTCGGACCGGTCTCGCCGCGTCCGGAGGTCACCGACCTGCGGCCCGGTGAGGTGCGCGCGCTGAAGCACGAGGTCCTGGTCGGGACGGCGACGCACGCCGTGGCGCTCGGCGAGGTGCGGCCCGTCGGCAAGAAGGCGATGCCAGCGCCGGACTGGGCACGAGGCGGCGGGCGGGCGCTCGTCGAGGCCGGACTGGTGCTGGGCGACGCGGGGACTCGCGTCACTGCGACCGGCCCGGCGGAGGCGTCCGCATGAGGGCGTACGACGACGGCGGCCGCGGCACCGCGGGCAGCGCCGGCTCGCGCGGCGGCCGAGGCTTCGACGACGACCGGCGCAACGCCTCAGGCCGCCAGCGCTCGGCGTCCCGGTCCCGCGGCGAGCGGGGACGGACGTCGCAGGCGCCGTCGGAACGCCGCAAGCGCACCGACCTCGCGCGGACGGCGGCCTTCGACGTGCTGCGCGAGGTCGACGAGTCCGACGCCTATGCGAACCTGGTGCTGCCCCCGCTGCTGCGCGAGCGGCGGATCCGCGGTCGCGACGCCGGCTTCGCGACCGAGCTGACCTACGGCACGCTGCGGCTGCGCGGCCGGTACGACGCGATCCTGTCGTCCTGCGTGGACCGGCCCCTGTCCGGGCTCGACACGGCGCTGCTCGACGTCCTGCGCCTGGGCGCCCACCAGCTCCTCGGCATGCGCGTGCCCGTGCACGCGGCGGTCTCGGAGACGGTGGGGCTCGCACGCAACCGGGTCGGTGCGGGGCCAGCGCAGATGGTGAACGCCGTGCTGCGGCGGGTGTCGGAGCGCTCGCTGGAGGAGTGGCTGTCCGTGCTCGAGAAGGAGGCGCCGGACGCCCTGGCCGGACTCGCGGTCACCGAGTCGCACCCGCTGTGGATCGCGCGGGCCCTGCGCGAGGCGCTGGTCGGCAACGGGCGCAGCGTCGACGAGCTCGGCGAGCTGCTGGCCGCCGACAACGCCGCGCCGCGCGTCACCCTGGTCGCCCGGCCGGGCCTGGTCGAGGTGTCCGACGACGACGCCTGGGGCGACGCCGACCTGGTCGCCGGCCGCTGGGCGCCTACCGCACTGCGGCTCGAGGGCGCCGACCCGTCCGGGATCCCTGCCGTCCGGGAGGGCCTGGCCGGTGTCCAGGACGAGGGGTCGCAGCTCGTCACGCTCGCCCTCGCCGGCGTGCCCGTCGAGGGCAGCGACCAGCGCTGGCTCGACCTGTGCGCGGGCCCGGGCGGCAAGGCGGCCCTCCTGGCCGCGCTCGCCGCACAGCGGGGGGCGCGGCTGGTCGCCAACGAGGTCGCGCCGCACCGCGCCCGCCTGGTGGAGAAGGCCCTGGCAGCGCTGCCCGACGGCGCGGTCGAGGAGGTGCGGACCGGCGACGGACGCGACGTCGGCACCGATGAGCCGGGGGCGTACGACCGCGTGCTCGTCGACGCGCCGTGCACGGGTCTTGGCGCACTCCGCCGTCGGCCCGAGAGCCGGTGGCGGCGGACGCCGTCGGATCTCGCGACCCTCACCGGACTCCAGCGTGAGCTGCTGGCGTCCGCGCTGGACGCCGTCCGCCCCGGGGGAGTGGTGGCCTACGTGACCTGCTCGCCGCACCTCGCCGAGACGCAGCTCGTGGTGTCGGACGTGCTCAAGAAGCGCGCCGACGTCGAACGGCTGGACACCCCGGCCGCCGTTCGCGCGGCCGTGCGGACGCCGGAGCGGCCGGGCTCGGCGGACGACGGAGAGATCCCGCTCGCGGACCGCTCCGACGTGCAGCTCTGGCCGCACGTGCACGGCACGGACGCGATGCACCTGACGCTGCTGCGCAAGGTCGCTTGACCTGTCGGCCCGCCTGCCCTGTCGTCATCCGGCTGGTGGGCTGGCCGCCTGGTCTGTCGTGGTCCGCCGGGCGCGGGCGCGCTGGACGAGCGCGACGGCTGCGGCGAGGACGGCCATCGACGCTGTGGCGGTGAGTACGACGGACAGGCCGACGACGAACTGCGTCTCGGCCTGCCAACCACTGTCTCCCAGGGCCTGCGCGTTGCCCGGCCTGCCCGGCTCGTAGACCAGCTCCACGACGTTGCCCTCGAAGTAGACGTGGTCCCACGGGCTGATCGAGGAGGTCGCCTCGGTGTCATCCGGCAGTTGGAAACGCACGTCGAGCCAGCCACTGCCGCCGCTCCAGTCGCTCCTCTCGACGATCCCCCGCGCGCGGGCACCGGTGTCCTGGAGAGATCGCGCGTCGTTCACGGAATCCGCCGCGAACAGCCCGAACAGCACCGCGCTCGCCACGGGCGCGAGGAACAGGAAGAACACGATCTGCGGCGTCTCGAGGCGGGCGAGGATCTGCTGACGGCGCCCAGGTGGGCGGGTTCTGAGCGGTGGTCGTTGGCGCAGGAGATGCTCGTTGCCGGGACACCCGTCGCGCAGACGGGTCCAGGCGCGTCGAAGGAGCTCGCCGAGGGGGAGAAGCGCGAAGAGCAGCAGTACGAGAGCGAACAGGTCGAAAAGTGCGACAAGAATGATGTTGAAGTCGACCAGGGGCTCGCCGACGGCGATGGCCACACTCGGGTTCTGAGGGTCGTAGACCACGTCGATCGTTTCGCCCACGTCGACGCCGCGTGGCCACCTGTCGAGGGTTGTCTCGAAGCGTGGCGGCTCGATGGGTCGGACCGTGAGCGAGTCTGACCCGCGACCTGCCGTGTTGTGGTGCAGCACCGAGGCTTCGGCGCGTACGCCGTGACTCTCAAGGACTGCCCGCTCCTGGAAATACCCGAACGTCAGATAGGCGGGAAACGCTGCGAAGGCGAGAAGCCCACAGATCATCGCCACGAGCGCACCAACGGCCGCGGACCTGAGGGCTGCCCGTGTCCTTGCCGACTGCGCGGCCAGGCGGGCCCGTACCGTGGACCAGCGCGAGCCCAGCGACTCTTGATCCTGCGCGGCGATCTGCCGCTCCATCGCGCGGCGTGCCGCCTTCTGCCGCCGCGTCACTCCGGCCGCCTGCGGCGTCGGCGAATGAGCGACCCCAGCGCGGCTGGGACCGAGAGCGGGACGAGCGAGAGCGCGACGACCCCGACGGCGACAATTACCCGCATGTCCAACGTCCAGCCGTTCCGGATCCCGTCGACGGCGACAAAGACGCCGAATCCCGCGTACAGGGGCGGAGTGATCAGCATGATGAGCACGAGACGAATGTCCATGCCGTCGAACCAGCGGCGCGTGTCCGTGCGGGCCTGGGCCGTGAACCGGGCGACTGCTCGTGCGGACCGGGTGGCCAGCGGACCGTCGTCGTCCGAGGTGAGGAGGTGCCGCAGGCGCCGGACGACCTCGCCGCCTGCGATGACCACCCCGGGCAGGCAGACCACCACCACCAGGTCGACGAACAGCGCGGCGGGCAATCGCCAGTCGGACGGTGCACCGGCACGGACCTGCGAGATCGTCGTCCAGAAGAATCCGGTCGCCAGGGTTGCCATACCTCCCACGATGGCGACAAGGTGCGGCGTCGACCGCGCCCTGATCTCGTCCACGCGGAACGTCGCGCGCAGCGACTGAACACGTCGGTGCCGACTGCTCGGCGACTCGCCCTCGTGCTCCCGCCCTTCAGCCACGTCCTCCCGCCCTTCAGCCACGTCGGGAGACTAGCGGTGCGTCCCGCCGACAGGTCCGGGATCTGGCAAGCCTGGTGGGTGAACTTCTACACGCCCGCCGGCGGCCACACACCGATGATCACGGCCATGACCAGGATCGTGACCAGCTCGTGCGCCAGGTTCAGGGTGGTGAGCGCGGGCGGGCGGCCCTCGAAGGCGTCGTGCGTGATGATGCGGGCGGCCGTGAACCCGATCCAGAGCAGGACGGCGGTCACGACCGCCGCCGTGAAGAAGCTGCCCTCGTAGAACTCCCACGAGATGTAGGTGGCGCCGGCGAGCACCCAGGCCGTCAGGAAGGTGACGATCACCGTGACGACGATGGGCCAGATGCCGGCAGCCTCCGCGGCCTTGGGGTCCACCTTGGCGAGCCGCATCCAGCGGTTGCCGAACACCCTCGGGGTGTACCAGACCGAGCCGACCACCAGGGTGGACAGCGTGGCCACGATCACTGCCCAGTAGTTCACGTCGGGAATCATCTGTGCTCCGGTCTGTCGGCGGCGCGTGGAATCGGCCTCTACGCTGGCATCATGGCAGCACTCATCGCCCCTAGCATCCTTTCTGCGGACTTTGCCAACCTCGAACGGGACCTCGGCCGGATCGCCGATGCGGACTACGCGCACGTCGACGTCATGGACAACCATTTCGTGCCGAACCTGACGCTGGGGCTGCCGGTGTTCGAGCGGCTCGCGAAGGTGTCGCCGATCCCGCTGGACGCGCACCTCATGATCGAGGACCCCGACCGGTGGGCGCCGGCGTTCGCGGAGGCGGGGGCGGCGTCGGTCACCTTTCACGCGGAGGCGGCGCAGGCGCCGATCCGGCTGGCGCGGGAGCTGCACCGACGCGGCGCGCGGGCAGGCGTGGCGCTCCGCCCGGCGACCCCGGTCGAGCCGTACCTTGACCTGCTGACCGAGATCGACATGATCCTCGTCATGACGGTGGAGCCCGGGTTCGGCGGCCAGTCGTTCATCGAGGGCACGCTGCCCAAGATCCGCCGCGCCCGCGAGGCCGTGAGCGAGTCCGGGCTCGACGTGTGGATCCAGGTGGACGGGGGAGTGTCCCGCGACACGATCGAGCGCGCGGCCGACGCCGGCGCGAACGTCTTCGTGGCGGGCTCGGCGGTGTACGGGGCCGAGGACATCCCGGCCGAGATCGCGGCGCTCCGCGAGCTGGCGGCGCGACACCTGCACTGAGTGCCCGGCCCGGGCTCGTACTTTTGCCCGATCCGGCCGCCCACCAGCCCTCGTAGCATGAGGTCGTGTCCGCCATCCGCTCGGTCTGGGACGAACCGCGGCCCGCCGATCCGCCAGCGCGGTCGTGGCGGGACTGGGGGCTCGTCGGGCTGTTCGTGGCCGCGGCTGTGGTCGAGGGGTTCGTCCGCCCGGAGCTCCCGGGACGGTGGGTGGAGGTCGCGGGCGTCGTCGTGCTGGCGCCGACCCTGCTGTGGCGACGTACGCACCCGCTGCTGATGACCGTCGTCGTGCACGCGGTCTCGATGGTGCCCGCCCTGGTCCTGGACCGGGAGCTGCTGTTGGTCGCGAACGTGTTCGTGCTCGTCCTGCAGTACGCGCTGTTCCGCTGGGGGAGCGGGCGCGACATGGTGCTCGGATCCGTCGTGGTGCTCGCCAAGATGGGCGTGAACACGGCGCTCGGATTCCTGACGCTCTCGGATCTGGCGGCGGGTTTCGCCATCCTCGGCGCGGTCGGCGCGCTGGGGCTGGCGTTCCGCTACCGGGCAGGGGTCCGACGGCGCGAGCGCGAGCAGGTGGTGCTGCTCGAACGGGAACGCCTCGCGCGCGACCTGCACGACGTCGTGGGCCACCACGTCTCGGCCGTCGCCGTCCGCGCGCAGGCGGGACTCGCCGTGGCCCGCACCGATCCCGACGCCGCCGCCGACGCCCTGCGCATCATCGAGGCCGAGGCCGGACGTGCGCTCGCCGAGATGCGCACCCTGGTCCGGGTCCTGCGCTCGGACTCCCTGCGCGCCGGCCCGCCGGGCCTGCCCGGCCAGCGCGAGGAAGCCGAACTCGACCCGGGACCCACCATCGCCGACGTCGCGCGCCTCGCCGACCCCGGCCCGCCCGTCACCCACGTCGCCGCCGACGGCGACGTGACGGCCGTCCCTGCGGCGGTCGGCGCCGCCGTGCACCGCATCGCCCAGGAGTCGGTCACGAACGCACGCCGCCACGCCCGCGGAGCCACGCGGATCACCGTCCGCGTCTCCGTCGGCGAGGCCCACGTCCGGCTCCTCGTGTCCGACGACGGCGACCCGCCGACACGTCCGGCCCACGACGGGTTCGGGCTGGCCGGGATGCGCGAACGCGCAGCGCTGCTGGGCGGCACGTTGGTCGCCGGGCCGACCGGGGCGCGGGCCAGGGGTGCACGGCAGACGGGCGAGGATGGCAGCGAGCGCTCCACGGCACGTCTCGCCCACGCCGACGACGGTGCTGCCCGGGGCTGGACCGTCGAGGCGGTCCTCCCGCTGTCCGGGCGGGCACGACCAGGTCGGCACGCATGACCGGCGACCGTGCTGAGCGCCCGGGCACCGCGGCGGATCCTGACGTCGTCGCGGGTCCGAACACCGCTGGACGTCCGGACGGCACGGCAGGTGCGAACGCGACCGAACGTGGGGACAGCGCCGCGCCTCAGGAGGCCGCGGAACGCGGGAGCAGCGGCGGACCTGCCGGCGACGGCCGCCCCATCAGAGTCCTCGTGGCGGACGACCAGGAGATCGTGCGCACGGGCCTGTGCATGATCCTGGGTGCCCAGGACGGCATCGAGGTCGTCGGCGAGGCGGCGGACGGCGACACCGCCGTCGAGCTGGCGCGACGGCTGCGGCCCGACGTCTGCCTGTTCGACATCCGGATGCCCGGCCTCGACGGGATCGGGGCGACCCGGCTGCTCGCGGGGCCGGGTGTGGCCGACCCGCTCGCCGTCGTCGTCATCACCACGTTCGACCTGGACGAGTACGTGTACGGGGCGCTCCGCGCGGGCGCGCGCGGCTTCCTCCTGAAGGACGCCGGCCCCGCCCTCCTGGCCCAGGCCGTACGGGCCGCCGCGACCGGGGACGCCCTCATCGCGCCGAGCGTCACGACCCGCCTGCTCGAGGCCTTCGCCGACGTCGGTCCGGCCGCACAGCCGCCCGCGCAGCCGCTCGACCCGCTGACGGCGCGCGAGGAGGAGGTGCTCCGTGCCGTCGCGCGCGGGCGGACCAACACCGAGATCGCCCACGAGCTGTTCGTCACCCTGAGCACGGTGAAGTCGCACGTCGCGAACCTGATGACGAAGGTGGGCGCGCGCAACCGCGTCGAGATAGCGCTCTGGGCGTACGACACGGGCCGGGTGCGGCCCGGCCGGCCCTGAACTGGCCCGACGAGTCGTACTTTCGGCCAGGCCGAAACCGGACGAGACCGGCCCACGGGCCGATGACGCGACCCCGCCGCACCCGGGACGCTCGACGCATGACGACGACCGACGCAACAACCGCCCCGACCCGTCCCCGGCGCACCGAGTGGCTCGTGCCCGCCGGGCTGCTCCTGCTGTCCGTCATCCCGGCGCTCGGAGGTGGTTTCCGGGTCACCGAGCTCGCGTCCGACCCGGCGGTGACCGCCGAGAACGCGCGGTTCGTGAACCAGCCCTTTCCGGTCCTCGTGCACATCGTCTGCGCGACGACGTACAGCATGCTGGGCGCGTTCCAGTTCGTTCCGAGCCTGCGCCGACGCCGGTGGCACCGGTGGGCCGGACGGGTCCTGGCGCCCGCGGGCCTCGGCGTCGCGCTGACCGGCCTCTGGATGACGGCGTTCTACGACCTGCCGCCCAAGGACACCGCCGTCGTCAACGGGGTGCGCTACGTGGTCGGCGTAGTGATGATCGTGTCGATAGTCCTGGGGGTGCGTGCGGCCCTGCGGCGGGACTTCGTGGCGCATCCAGCCTGGATGATGCGGGCGTACGCGCTGGCGATGGGCGCGGGCACGCAGGCGTTCCTGCTCGGGCCGTACCTGGCCGTCAGCGCAGCCCCCAGCCCCGTGACCATCACGGTCCTGATGACGGCGGCGTGGGTGATCAACATCGTGGTGGCCGAGTGGGTGATCCGGCGCCGGCGCGGCCCGCGTGCGACAGTCCGCGCGTGATCCTCCGCCTGTGACGCAAGGCACGGTCTCGCCGGCCCGAGGCTGTGGCATCCTGTGGGCAGCAGTGCACACACGTGCTCCGGGGTCGGTGTAATTCCGAGCCGGCGGTGACAGTCCGCGACCCGCGTCCTTCCGCAGGAAGGCCGGTTGACCTGGTGGAACTCCAGGACCGACGGTGAAAGTCCGGATGGGAGGCAGCACGTGCGGCGTCGCCGTCCCCTGGGGCGCGTGACGTCGTGACGCCGTGCGCGCGCAGGACCGTCTCGGTCCCGCGTCGCGCACCCGTCGTCCACCCCCGGAGCGCCGACGCTCGGGGAGGACGGCATGAACCAGGCACCGCAGGCCCGCATGACAGGCTACGCGGGAACACCCACCGGACCGCTCGCTGCGGCCGAAGTTCTGCAGCAGGCCATGCGCCGCGCCCTGGCGCTGGCCGCGCTGGGCCCGGCACACGGTCCGAACCCGCGCGTCGGCTGCGTGCTCCTGGACCCCGACGGTCGCACGGTGGGCGAGGGCTTCCACCGCGGCGCCGGCACGCCCCACGCGGAGGCGGCCGCCCTGGCCGACGCGCGGTCGCGCGGAGTCGACGTGCGAGGGACGACGGCGGTGGTCACGCTGGAGCCGTGCGCCCACCACGGCCGCACCGGCCCCTGTGCCGATGCCCTGATCGACGCCGGCGTCGCCGCCGTGCACGTGGCGGTGAGCGACCCGAACCCCGTGGCCACCGGCGGCGCCACCCGGCTCCGGGCCGCCGGGATCGAGGTGACCACCGGTGTGCTCGCGGACGAGGGCGAGGAGCTGCTCCGCGCCTGGCTGCACGCGGTACGCACCGGCCGCCCCTACGTGACGCTCAAGCTCGCCACCAGCCTCGACGGCCGGGTCGCGGCCGCCGACGGGACGAGCCGCTGGATCACCGGCGAGGCGGCGCGGGCGCACGCGCACACGGTCCGCGCCCGGGTGGACGCCATCGCCGTCGGCTCGGGGACCGCCCTGGCCGACGACCCGGCCCTCACCGCGCGGACGGCCGACGGCGGCCTCGCCGAGCACCAGCCGCTCCGCGTGGTGCTCGGCACCCGCCCCGTGCCGGACGACGCCCGCCTGCGCGGGCCCGGCGGCCCCCTGCTGCACCTGCCGGGGCGCGATCTCGACGCCAGGCTTCGCGAGCTCGGTGACCGGGAGGTGCGCCACCTGCTGGTCGAGGGCGGTCCCACCCTGGCGACCGCCCTGCTGGCCGCCGACGCCGTCGACGAGCTCCACGCCTATGTGGCGCCGGTGCTGCTCGGGGCGGGCGCCACCGCCGTCGGCGATCTCGAAATCACCACCATCGGGGCGGCCGCGCGGTTCGCCACCGGGGAGGTGACCCGGCTGGGCGACGACGTGCTCGTGGTCGCGCGCCGGACGGGGCGTCACGGCTCGCCTGCCGGGCGGGCCGATCCCGCCGATGCGACGGCGCCCGCGCACTCCGCGGCGGATGCGCACTCTGCCGCACCTGGGCACCCGGAGTCTGTTCGCCCCGCCCACCCCGCTGGACCCGTTCAGGAGGAGATCTGATGTTCACCGGAATCGTCGAGGAGCTCGGCACCGTCATCGCGTTGGAGCGGCCCGGCGCCGCCGGATCTGGCGGGGCACCCGATGCCGTGCTGACCGTCGCCGGGCCGCTCGCCACGTCCGACGCCCAGCCGGGCGACTCGATTGCCGTCGACGGCGTGTGCCTGACCGTCACGTCCGTGGCCGACGGCGCGTTCGTCGCGGAGGTGATGCCGGAGACCCTGCGCCGCACGTCGCTCGGCGGGCTTGCCCCGGGCGACCCGGTGAACCTGGAGCGCGCTCTGCCCGCGAACGGCCGGTTGGGCGGGCACGTGGTGCAGGGACACGTCGACGGCGTCGCGACACTGGTGCGGCGCACGCCCGGCCCGCGCTGGGACGACCTGGAGCTCGCCGCGCCCGCCGCCCTGACCCGCTACATCGCGGAGAAGGGCTCGGTCGCGCTGTCCGGGGTCTCGCTCACGGTGACGTGGGTGTCGGACGACGGCTTCGGGGTGTCGCTCATCCCGACCACGCTGGCGGTGACGACGCTCGGGCGGCTGGTCCCCGGCGACGTCGTCAACGTGGAGGTGGACGTGCTCGCGAAGTACGTCGAACGACTCATGGCGACCGGTGCGGTCGCCCGGTCGGCCGCGAACGGCGTGGTCGGCGACCTGGCTGCCGAGGCGGCACGATGAGCGCGCTGCGCGCCGTGCGCACGGCAGAGAGCGGCCCGGCAGAAACGAGCGGCGTTGACACGAGCCTGGTCGAGCGGGCCTTCGCGGAGCTCGCCGCAGGGCGGCCCGTTCTGGTGGCTGACGACGCGGGCCGGGAGAACGAGGTAGATGTCGTCTTCGCCGCGCGGACGGCGACGCCGGAGTGGGTCGCATGGACTGTGCGGCACTCGTCGGGGTACCTGTGTGCGCCGATGCCGGCGCACCGCGCCGACGCGTTGGAGCTGCCGCTGATGGTGGAGCGCAGCGAGGACCCGCGAAGGACCGCCTATACGGTCTCCGTAGACGCGGCGGTGGGTGTGACGACGGGGATCTCGGCTACGGATCGTGCGCTGACGCTGCGGACGCTGGGCGACGCGGCGGCAGGCGCGCGGGATCTGATCCGGCCCGGGCATGTGCTTCCGCTGCGGGCTCGCGCGGGTGGAGTGCTGGAGCGGCCTGGGCACACGGAGGCCGCCGTGGACCTGGTGCGGTTGGCGGGTGGCGTTGCCGCAGACCTGGGAGAGGTGGGTGCGATCGCGGAGCTGGTTCGGGATGACGGAGCGGTGATGCGGCTACCCGAGGCCCGTGCCCTGGCGGTGGAGGCGGGTCTGGTGGTGCTGACGGTTGCCGATCTGGTGGCGTGGCGCCGGGCGTACGACCCCGTGGTGGTGGCCGACGGCGGTCCTGGTGCGCGGGTGCATCGGGCGGGGGAGGCGTCGCTGCCGACGCGGTACGGGGATTTCCGTGTGGTGGCATACCGCGATCTGCGTTCGGGTGCGGAACACCTGGCGTTGACGCCGCAGGGCTCAGTGCACGCCGGCGGGAACGGCATGCCGGGAAGCTCGGTGCAGGGATCGCTGGTGCGAGTGCACTCAGAGTGCCTGACGGGCGACGCGCTGGGCTCGCTGCGGTGCGACTGTGGTCCGCAGCTGCAGGCGTCGCTGGCGGCCGTGGCCTCCGAGGGCGGTGCGGTTGTCTACCTGCGTGGTCATGAGGGCCGGGGGATCGGCCTGTCCGCAAAGGTGCGGGCGTACGCGCTGCAAGATGCGGGGCGCGACACGGTGCAGGCGAATGTGGACCTGGGGCTTCCTGTGGATGCGCGCGAGTACGGCGCGGCGTCGGCGATCCTCGCGGACCTCGGGCTGGACGGAGTGACGTTGCTGACGAACAACCCGGAGAAGGTCGCAGGCCTCCGAGCGGCCGGTACGGACGTCGTCGGGCAGCGCGGCTTGGTGGTGGGCCGCGGGGTGCACAACCACCGGTACCTGGAGACGAAGCGGACGGTGCTGGGGCATCACATCGGGGACGTGGACCTGGATGACCTGAAAGCCGAGCTGGGCAGGAACAACCTGGACATGACAGAGGACGAAGGAGCATGCGCATGAGCGGGGCCGGAGCACCGAAGGTGACCGTCGACGGTACGGGCCTGCGGGTGGTTGTGATCGCGGCGAGCTGGCACGAGCAGGTGATGGACGGCCTGCTGGAGGGCGCCCGGCGGGCGCTGCGTGCCGCGGGCGCGGACTGGACGGAGGTGCGGGTGCCGGGTTCGTTCGAGCTGCCGGTGGCCGCTGCGCGTGCTGCGGCCGGGGGAGCGGACGCCGTCGTCGCGCTGGGCGTGGTGATCCGGGGCGGCACGCCACACTTCGAGTACGTGTGTTCGGCGGCGACGTCGGGCCTCACGGACGTGAGCGTGCGCACCGGTGTGCCGGTCGGGTTCGGCGTGCTGACGTGCGACGACGAGGCACAGGCGCTGGACCGGGCCGGGCTGGAGGGCTCGCACGAGGACAAGGGCGCCGAGGCGGCCGAGGCCGCGGTGGCCACCGCGGTGACGCTGCGTGACCTGAGGCTCGCTCCGGCCTGACGGAGCTCTGATGCAGTGCTGATGCGGCGATTCGCCGAGTACTGCATTAATAGTGTGCCAAGCGTTCAGACCATCACCCCATCACCCGAGAAAAACCCACCACCAGCCTGAAAGAACGAAGCCGCCGGCACATGTACGGGGTATGAGAACCTCACGTGCGCGACGGTCATCGCGGCCGGCACCTCTGCTGGGACGTTCGACGCTGGCGGCGGTAGCCGTCGCGGTCACGATCGCGGCGATGGCGGGCGGGCTCGCCGGCTGTGCCTCCGCGCAGCCGGCGGGGGGCACCGAGCGGACAAGCACCGCCGACCCGTCGGGCGGTCCGGCGGAGAGCCCCACGCAGGAACCGCCGCAGGACCCGACGGATCCGCAAGGTGTTGCGTGCGTCGACTGGGTCTCGTTCGCGACGCCGGTCGAGGCGGCGTCCGACGCGGGCGCCGTGCTCCGCGGGACCGTCGTGGAGCAGGACGGCACGGTAGCGATGTACGGGGTCGAGTCCCAGCGCTGGCTGGTCGACGTCGAGGAGGTGCTCGAGCGGCCGGACCCGCCGTCGGGCCGCCCGCAGACGCAGCCCGAGCTCGACGTCTCACCAGGGGAGCGGATCGCCGTCGTCTCCACGCCCCAGACCTGCAGCAGCGAGGCCTACCCCGAGGGCGACCCGCTCGGTCCGGACTCCGGTCTCGCCGGAGCGGACGGCACGGTGATCGTCCTCCTGTCCGCCGCGTCGGGGGAGGACACGGGCGAGGACTCGGGGGAGGACGCGGTCGGCTACCACCTGATCACCCCGTACCAGGGCGTGATCACCCCGGCGCCGGGCGGTGGGGTGCCGGAGGAGTGGCCGGCGCCATAGTGGGGACGTGGCCACCACGTGGGACGAGGGCGGGTAGTGCCCCCGCCGCCCGACTAGGCTGAGCCCGTGAAGACCTTCGAGACCCTGTTCGCCGAGCTGACCGAGAAGGCCGAGACCCGCCCGGCGGGTTCCGGCACCGTGGCCCAGCTGGACGCCGGCGTCCATGCGATCGGCAAGAAGGTCGTGGAGGAGGCCGCGGAGGTCTGGATGGCGGCCGAGTACCAGTCGGACAGCGAGACCGCGGAGGAGATCTCGCAGCTCCTGTACCACCTGCAGGTTCTGATGGTCGCCAAGGGACTGACCCTCGAGGACGTGTACGCGCATCTGTGACCCGGCCCCGGCGCCGCTCGACCACCACCGGTCGGGCCGGCGCCGGGAGACCCGGGTCCGCAGGTCCGACGCACACCCAGAGAGGAAACCAACCACATGCTGCGCATCGCCGTCCCCAACAAGGGCTCGCTGTCCGGGCCCGCCTCCGAGATGCTGTCCGAGGCGGGCTACCGCCAGCGCCGGGACACCCGCGAGCTCGTGCTCGCCGACCCGGAGAACGACGTCGAGTTCTTCTTCCTGCGCCCGCGCGACGTCGCGGTCTACGTGGGCACCGGAACGGTCGACGTCGGCATCACCGGCCGTGACCTCATGCTCGACTCGGGCGCCGACGCCGTCGAGCACCTCGGCCTCGGGTTCGCCCGCTCCACGTTCCGCTACGCGGCACCGGCCGCCGCCGGCCAGGCCGACCCCGTGACCCAGGTGAGCGACATCGCCGGGCGGCGCGTGGCGTCGTCGTACACCACGCTCGTGGCCCAGCACCTCGCCAAGCAGGGCATCGAGCCCGCCGCGATAGTGCACCTGGACGGCGCCGTCGAGTCGAGCGTGCGGCTCGGGGTCGCCGATGTGATCGCCGACGTCGTGGAGACCGGCACGACCCTGCGGGCCGCGGGCCTCGAGGTGTTCGGGGACCCGATCCTGCGCTCGGAGGCCGTGCTGATCCGCCGGTCCGACGCCGAGCCGCCCGCCGGCCTGGACGTGCTGACCCGTCGCCTGGAGGGCGTCATCACGGCCCGCGAGTACGTGCTGATGGACTACGTGGTCCCCGCATCCCGGCTGGAGGAGGCCGTGGCGATCACACCGGGCAAGGAGTCCCCGACCGTCTCGCCGCAGCACCACAGCGACGCCTTCGCGGTACGGGTCATGGTCCCGCGCGGCGACACCAACCGGATCATGGACGCGCTGTACGACGTCGGGGCGCGCGCCATCATCGTCACGTCGATCCACGCCTCCCGGCTGTAGACCTCATGGGCGCCGAGACCAGCAGCAGCGCCGCCGGCGGCGGAGCCGACGACCGCCGGGGCGACGGCCACGGGGGCGAGGACCGCTTCCGCACCTTCCGCGGCCGCTTCGGCACGCCGACGGCGTACGGCCTGGCGCTGCTGTCGGCCGGCGGGTGCACGTTCGTGGCGCTGGCGGCCACCGGCCAGGGCGCCGACACCGCCAACCGCGTGGCGATCATCGTGTTCGGGCTGCTCGGCGCCGTCATCGCCTGGCGGTTCGGCGCCGTGCGCGCCGTCCCGGACCGGACCGGGCTCACCGTGATCAACTACGCCACGAGCCGCCGTCTGGCCTGGGCCGAGATCGTGACCGTCCGGTTCGGGCCCAACGACCCGTGGGTGCACCTCGACCTGGCCGACGGCGACGTGCTCGCCGTCATGGGCATCCAGCGCGCCGACGGCGAGCACGGCATGGCCGAGGCCCGCCGCCTCGTGGCCCTCATCGCCGAGCTGGGCGAGGGGAGCGAGCCCGACCAGGGCCACCCGAGGTAGCCCCGAGGTAGCCATGATCGGTCAGTGGCTGCTGCGCGCCTCGCGGTGGGCGGCACCGCGGGAGCGGGGCCCACGCTCGCCGTCCGGACGACGGTGGTCGCCACCACCGCGCGGGGCCCGGTCGCCGCGCGGCGCGCCCCGGTCCAGCGTGATGCGCAGCGGCTTGCCGGCCACGCGCGCCCGGGCCAGGCGGTCGAGCGCCTCGGCGTCCAGCGGCGCGGTGATGTCCACCAGCGAGAAGCTGCCGAAGATGTCGATCTTGCCGACGTCGGCGCCGGTGATGCCGCCCTCGCCCGTCAGCGCGCCGACGATCCCGCCCGGCTGCACACCGTGCGTGTGCCCGACGGCGATCCGGTACCGCGTGCCACGCGCCGGACGGCGGATGCCGCGCTCACCCTCGAACCGGCCGCCCTCGAAGCGCCCGCGCGACGACCGGTCGCCCGACCGGTCGTGCCGGTCGCCCTCGCGGCCCGCCCGCCGGGCGGCAGCGGCCTTGGCCTCGGCCCGCTCACGCTCGTACTCCTCCTGCTCCGCGCGGGCACGCGGCCCGTCGTCGCCCACCGCGAGCGCCGCCATGGCGGCGGCGACGTCGACGGGGTCGACGTCGTGCTCCTGGGCGTAGGTGCGGATCATCTCGGTGTACAGCTCGAGGCGGCCGGCCTCGCGGCGCGCGGCGACCTTGTCGAGGGTGCGCTTGACGCGGTGGGCCGACACGTCCTTGGGGGAGGGGATGTCGACCTCTTCGAGCTGGGTGCGGATGGTGCGCTCGATGCTGCGCAGCTTGCCGCGCTCGTGCGGGGTGACGAAGGTGAGGGCCTCGCCGGTGCGTCCGGCGCGTCCGGTGCGGCCGATGCGGTGCACGTAGGCCTCTGGCTCGCCGGGGACGTCGAAGTTCACGACCAGGCCGATGCGGTCCACGTCCAGGCCGCGGGCGGCGACGTCGGTGGCGACGAGCACGTCGAGGGCGCCGGAGCGGAGGCGCTCGACGATCTTCTCGCGCTCCTTCTGGGCCACGTCGCCGGAGATGGTGGCGGCGGAGATGCCCTTTTCGACGAGGGCGGAGCCGACATCCTCTGCTGCGCCGCGGGTGCGGGTGAAGACGATGGCGGCGTCGGCGTCGGACGTGGCAAGGACGCGCGCGAGGGAGCCGATCTTGTGGCGGAACGGCACGACGGCGTAGGTCTGGCGCACCGAGGTGACGGTCGAGGACTGCCGGGCGACGGCGATCTGGACCGGGTCGGTGAGGTGCTGGTCGGCGACCTTGCGGATGGCGGGCGGCATGGTCGCGGAGAACAGGGCGACCTGCCGCTTGGCGGGGGCCTGGCCGAAGATCTCCTCGACGTCCTCGGCGAAGCCCATGCGGAGCATCTCGTCGGCCTCGTCGAGCACGAGGAAGCGGATGTCGTCGAGGTTGAGGGCGCCGCGCTCGAGGTGGTCCTTGATGCGGCCGGGGGTGCCGACCACGACGTGCACGCCGTCGCGCAGGGCGCGCTGCTGGGGTACGTAGGGGGCGCCGCCGTAGACGGGCAGCACGCGGACGTCGTCGAGCCTGGTGGCGAACGACTCGATCGCGTCGGCGACCTGCATCGCGAGCTCGCGGGTCGGCGTCAGGACCAGGGCCTGGACCTTGCGCAGCGCGGGGTCGACGGCGGCGAGCAGCGGGAGGCCGAACGCGGCGGTCTTGCCGGTGCCGGTCTGGGCAACGCCCGTGATGTCCCGGCCGGCCAGGAGCTCGGGGATCGCCCGGGCCTGGATGGCCGACGGCGTCACGAAGCCGAGCTCGCTGATCGCGGCCATGAGCGGGGCGGGCAGGTCGAGGCTCGCGAACGTCGGGCCGGTGGGCTCGGGCGCGTCGGCCTCGGGGGTGACCTGGTCGGCGTCAGCGGGCGCGATCAGGTCAGGGGTGTCGATAGACATGCAGTAGTGCACCGTTCGTCGTCGGGAGGGAGTCAGGGCCGAGGTGAGGGCCCTTGCGTCGCTCGCTCCCGAAAACACCTTCCCCGCAGCCAGGGCTGCGGGCCTGCCACGCACGCTGCGTGCACACACGGGAAGACGACGAACTCCAAGGGGTGTGCCACCACCCTATCGGCTGCGGGCCGGTAGAGCACAGAGGCAGGGCGCGTGACGTGCAGCACGCGGGTCGGCGAACCGGTCGGCGAGGAAGTCGGTTCCGGCGAACGTCACGGGTACCGGCGCACGGCGTCGTACGTGGTGAGGGGGCCGCGAGGCCGCCTTCGAGGGGGACCGTACGGCGGGCGGACGGCGTGTGCCGTACGGATACGCAACGGTCGCCACGTAGGATGGCGGCCGAGACGAACCGGCGTGAGCAAGGGCGGTGCGCGTGTCCACTGGAGCGGAGATGAGCTCCCGGATCCTGACCGTGCCCAACGTGATCAGCCTGGTGCGGCTGGCGCTGGTGCCGGTCTTCGCCGTGCTGATCGTCGTGGGGGAGGACGGTTGGGCGCTGCTGGTGCTCGCGGTCTCCGGCGCGACGGACTGGCTGGACGGCGTGCTGGCCCGCCGCCTGAACCAGGTCACCCGCCTGGGGCAGATGCTCGACCCGCTGGCGGACCGGCTGTTCATCTTCGTCACGCTGATCGGCCTGGCCTGGCGTGAGGTGGTGCCGCTCTGGCTGGTGCTGGTGATCGTCGGGCGCGACGTGGTGCTCACGCTGACCATCCCCGTCCTGGCCCGCCTGGGCTACGGCACGCTGAACGTCACGCTGGTCGGCAAGGTCGCCACCTTCGCCCTGCTGTACGCGTTCCCGCTGCTGCTGCTCGCCGAGGTGCCGGGCTGGATCGGCACCGCCGCGCACGTGGTGGGCTGGGCGTTCACCTGGTGGGGCGTCGGGCTGTACTGGCTGGCCGGGCTACAGTACCTGGCGCAGGTGCGCCGGCTGGCGGCCGCGGGATGACCGTGCCGGGTCCGACGGCGCCGGGTGGCGCCACACCGGACGCCAGAACATCGGGCGCCGCCGTGACGCGGCGTCGTCCCGACGAGTCGATGACGCTCCTGCGGGAGGTCACCGAACGCCCCCTCGACCCCGGGTACGCGCAGATGGCGCAGCGCCGCGCGCAGGGAGAGACCGAACGGCACAGCGTGTCGAGCGTGGTGGTCCTGGTGCTCGTCGCCGTCCTGCTCGGCGCCACGACGACGGTGGCCGTGCGCGACCTGCGCGCACCGCAGCCGTCGGTCGCCAGGGGCCGTACCGTGCTGATCGAGCAGATCCAGGAACGCAGCGCGGAGGTGGAGGCCCTGTCGGAGCGGTCGACGGCGCTCAGCGCCGAGGTGGACGAGCTGCAGCGCGGCGGCCTGCTGCCCTCGGCGCTGCTGGAGGTGAACCGGCTGGACCAGCTCGTCAACGGCGCCGTCGCGGTGCAGGGGCCCGGCATGGTGGTCAAGCTGACCGACGGCAGCGGCGGTGGCCTGGTGGACCCGGGGGACGCGCCGGCGGAGTCGCGGGTGCGGGACGCGGACGTGCAGTTCGTCGTCAACGAGCTGTGGGCCGCGGGCGCCGAGGCGGTGGCGGTGAACGACGAGCGGCTGACATCGTTGTCGGCGATCCGCAACGCAGGTGACGCAATCCTGGTGGACCTGCAGCCGCTCAACGGCCCCACGTACACGATCGAGGCCGTCGGCGACCCCGAGGAGATGCAGGTCGAGTTCGCGCGGTCGGCGGGGCTGGGCTTCCTGCAGCTCCTGAGCGCGGAGTACGACATCGAGAACGAGGTGACCACGAGCGAGGGGATGTACCTGCCGGGTACGGGCTCCCCGACGCTGCGGTCGGCGCACGTCCCGCAGTCGGGGGACGCGGAGGCGGGCACGGGTGCAGGCGCGGGTACCGAGACAGGCACCGACGCAAGCACTGAAGCAGGCACAACAGAGGACCGATCCGAGGAGGACAACGGATGATCGCGATCGTCGGGCTCGTCATCGGGGTGGTCGCCGGCCTGGTGCTGCAGCCGACCGTCCCGCTGATCCTGCAGCCGTACCTGCCGATCGCGGTGGTGGCCGCGCTGGACGCGCTGTTCGGGGGCCTGCGCGCGATGCTCGACGGGCTGTTCGACGACAAGGTGTTCCTCGTGTCGTTCCTGTCCAACGTGGTGGTGGCGGCGTTCATCGTGTTCCTCGGCGACCAGCTCGGCGTGGGCGGGCAGCTCTCGACGGCGGTCGTGGTGGTGCTCGGGATCCGGATCTTCTCCAACGCCGCCTCGATCCGCCGGCACATCTTCAAGGCGTGAGTTCGGGGCGTGAGCATGGGCAGCGAAGAGGACAGGGCCAGCAAGGCCGACGACAGGGCTGATGACACGTCCCGGGGCCGGGCCGAGGAGACGGGCGCGGACAGGATCGACGAGGCGCCCGCGGACGCCGTCGTCGGTGATCCTGACGAGGGCGGGCGTGAAGGCGGTCGTGACGGCGGCACGACGGCGGCTGCGCCGTCGGACGGCGGACCGGAGGCCGGAACCGATGCCGGGACCGATGCCAGGGCGGACGCCGAAGCGGGAGCCGGACCTGGTACTGGACCTGGTACTGGACCTGGTACTGGACCCGGCACCGAACCCGCTGCCAGACCGACTACCGCGGCCAGCACGCCGGCCGACACCACGGCCAGTACCACAGCCAGTACCGCGGCCGATACCGCCGCCGCCGAACCGCCGTCCGGCTGGAAGCGGCTGCTGCAGCTCATGCGGCCGCGCGGCACACGTTCGGAGCTGCTGACGGGCCTGCTGTGCCTGGCGCTGGGGTTCGCGCTGGCGGTCCAGGTGGGGCAGTCCACGGGGGACCAGCTCTCCAGCCTGCGCCAGGACGAGCTGGTGCGGCTCCTGGACGAGGTGACGCAGCGCGCCGAGCAGCTCGACGCCGAGGTCACCGACCTGGAGCAGATCCGTGACGACCTGCGGTCGGAGGGCGGGCGCGACGAGGCCGCGCGGGAGCTGGCCCAGCAACGCGCCGAGCAGGAGGGCATCCTGTCCGGCCGCCTGCCCGCGCAGGGTCCCGGCGTGCGGATCCACGTGGCCGACGGCGGCAAGCCGCTCGAGGCGCAGGCGCTGTTCAACCTGCTCGAGGAGCTGCGCAACGCCGGCGCGGAGGCGATCCAGGTCAACGGCGTCCGGCTGGTCACGACCAGCTACTTCGTGGACTCGGGCGGCGGCATCGTGCTCGACGGCGCCGCGATCGCCTCGCCGTACGAGTGGACGGCGATCGGCGACCCCGAGACCATCGACCGGGCCCTGGAGATCCCCGGCGGTGCGCTGCCCCGGATCCGCGAGGAGGGGGGCGAAGCGACCACCACCGTCGCCGACGAGGTCACCATCGACGCCGTCCGCATCCCCGGCGAGCCGGAGCACGCGGAACCCGCCGACGGGCAGTGACCCGACCACGTTCGCGACCTGCGGGAACGCCCTCGGGAGGCCGCGCAGGCGAACCGGCATGCGGAACCGCTGTGACGTGAGTAGGTTTATCCGGGTTGGTTCCCAACTTTGGTTCCCGCGTCCGTCCCGATCGGGGTAGGTTGAGTGGAACCCGGACGCGGCCCCGGCCGTTGTCCCAGCGTAGTAGCCCGGTTCATCACCCACCGCACCCGAGGAGACCTGATGACGGACCCCAGCGCCCATCCGGTCGGGCCCGATACCACGGCCAACCTGGGTCGCATCGCGTTCCCGACCGCGGACGAGCAGGCGCCGCGCACCGCGCTCAGCCCCGAAGAAGCCGCAGCCGTCGCCGCCCTCCCGCGGCACTCCGCCCTGCTCATCGTGCAGCGCGGCCCGGGATTCGGCGCACGGTTCCTCCTGGACACCGGCCGCGCCGTGGCCGGCCGCAGCGAGCAGGCGGACATCTTCCTCGACGACGTCACGGTGTCCCGCAAGCACGCCGAGTTCGTGCGCGAGGGCGACTCCTTCGTCGTGCGCGACATCGGCTCCCTGAACGGCACCTACGTCAACCGCGGCCGCATCGACGCCGCCACCCTGGTCACGGGCGACGAGGTGCAGATAGGCAAGTTCCGCCTGACCTTCCACGCCAGCCCCCAGGCGCCGGCGCAGTGGGCAGCGGGGACGCCCGCCCCGTGACGGCCGGCGCCGCACGCGACCACCGTGGGGTCGACCGCGGCACCGACCCCCGCCGTCGTGCCCCCGACGGTCAGTACGACGGCGGGCAGGCCCACGACGACGAGGCGGACGCCGACGCGCCCTGGCCTCGCGGCATCTCCCGCCAGGCCACGATGCGGATCAGCGATGTGCTGCGTGCCCTGGGCCAGGACTTCCCGTCCGTCTCGCACTCCAAGCTCCGCTTCCTGGAGGAGCAGGGCCTGATCGAGCCGGTGCGCACGCCGTCGGGCTACCGCCAGTACAGCCAGGCCGACGTCGAGCGCCTGCGGTTCGTCCTCACCGAGCAGCGCGACAGCTACATGCCGCTCAAGGTGATCAAGGAACGGCTCGCCGCGATGGACGCCGACCCCGACTCGGCCGAGCACCCCGCACCCCGGCTCGCCGCCAGCGGGTCGCCCGCCCGGCGCCGCTGGACCGCCCCGGCCGTGGCCACGGCGGCCGGCGTCAGCGAGGAGTTCGTGCACAGCCTCGCCCAGGCGGGCCTCCTGCCGTCCTCGGGTGGCACGTTCGGGTCGAGCGCCGTCGAGGTCGCCCGCATCGCTGGCGCGCTGGCCGAGTTCGGCATCGAACCGCGCCACCTGCGCTCCTTCCGCACCGCCGCCGACCGGCAGGTGACCCTCGTGGACCAGGTCGTGGCACCGCTGCGCAGCCAGCAGGCCAGCGCGGCACGCGGCCGCGCTGCGAGCATGGCGGGCGAGATGGGCGAGCTGTTCACCCGCCTGCACGCCGCCTGGGTGCGCCAGGGCGTCGACGACCTCGGCTGAGCAGGCCCTGACCTGACTTGACCAGGCCGAACACGGCCGAACCCGGCTGAACCAGGCGGACCCCGGCAGCCCGAACGCGGCGAAGATCGCACGCCTTTTGCCGACGGTCTACTGGTCCGTGACCAGGAATTTGACCCGATGGCGCGACGCGGGGCGGCTAGAAGCCGTACGGTGAAAGCGTGAGGCCGGACGACGTGCCTATGGTCCCCGTGGAGATCCTCGGCGTTCGACAGCAGCAACGCGATCAGGAGATCGTCGTGCTGCTGCTCGACAGTGCCGCCGACCTGGCGATCCCCATCGTCATCGGGGCACGCGAGGCCAGTGCCATCGCGATGGCGCAGGCGGGCCTCGCCACACCGCGCCCCATGACGCACGACCTCCTGCGCGACGTGCTCGGCGCCGTAGGGGTCACGCTCGAACGCGTGGAGATCGTCGCGCTGGAGGGCGGGATCTACTTCGCCGAGCTCGTCCTGAGCAACGGGGTGCACCTCGACTCCCGCGCCTCCGACGCGATCGCCCTGGCCGTACGCACCGGCAGCCCCGTGCTGTGCTCGGCGGAGATCGTGGCCCTGGCGGGCGTCGAGATCGTCGACGTCGACCAGCAGGCGGAGGTCGAACGGTTCCGCGACTTCCTCGACCACGTCACACCCGAGGACTTCCTCGGACCGCCGGGTGGAGGAGGCCAGGGCGGCGGCCGAACCGGTTGAGAGCGGGCCGAACCGCGACACGCCGACACGTTTCACGGCGCGCATCTTTGAAATCACCTTCGACGCGCCATAGCGTGGCCACGACACCCCAGGAGGCACAGTGAACACCAGCGGTGAGAGAGCCACACGCGCTACGGTCCCGCACGGCGCGCAGGGTCTCCTCTTCGGTGAGGACCTGACGGAACAGGACGCCACGACGGGCTACCGAGGCACTACGGCGTGCCACATCGCCGGCATCACCTACCGGCAGCTCGACTACTGGGCGCGCACAGGTCTCGTCGAGCCGAGCATCAAGCCGGCCACCGGATCGGGCACGCACCGGCTGTACAGCTTCCGCGACATCCTGGTGCTCAAGGTGGTCAAGCGGCTCCTGGACACCGGCGTCTCCCTGCAGCAGATCCGCACCGCCGTCACGGCGCTGCGCGAGCGCGGCGTGGACGACCTCGCCCAGATCACCCTCATGTCCGACGGCGCGAGCGTGTACGAGTGCACGTCACCGGACGAGGTCGTCGACCTGGTCGCCGGGGGACAGGGCGTCTTCGGCATCGCGGTCGGACGCGTGTGGCGCGAGATCGAGGGCACCCTGTCCCAGATGCCCACCGAGACGCTCGACCCCGCGGGGTCCGGCGACGTCCCCGTGGTCGAGGGCGACGAGCTGGCCGAGCGGCGGGCGGCGCGGTCCGCTGTTTGACGCTGATCGTCTGGTGCTGTCTCTGCCCGCCTGCGCGCCCGCCCGCCGGTCTGGGGTCCAGTCGGGCTCGTCCAGGCAGCAGGCGTAGCCTGCGAACATGCTCACCTTCCACGGTCACGCCTGCGTCTCCCTCCGGCTGCCGGACGCCGCGGGCAGGCTCGTCATCGACCCCGGCACCTTCAGCGACACCGCCACCGCCCTCACGGGCGCCACGGCGATCCTGATCACGCACGACCACGCCGACCACGTGGACGTGCCCGTCGTCGTCGAGCACCTCAGGTCGAGCCCGGACGCCCAGGTGTGGGCCACCGCCCCCACCGCGGCCGCACTCCGCGAGGACGGCGCCCCGGCCGGGCAGGTGCACGAGGTCGAGCCAGGCCAGGTGCTGGACGTCGCCGGCACGCGCGTCACGGTGGGCGGCGGCGACCACGCAGTGATCCACCCGGAGGTCAAGCGCGCGACCAACGTGACCTACCAGGTCGAATACCCCGTCGAGGCCGGCGAGGTGAGCGTGTTCCACCCGGGCGACTCCTACGACCCGCCGGCAGCACCGCCCGAGGCCGGCCTGGACGTCCTGCTGGTGCCGGTGTCCGGACCGTGGATGAGGCTGGAGGGCGCAATCGACTTCGCCCGGTCGATCCCGGCGGCCACCGTGGTGCCGATCCACGACGCCCTGCTGTCGGAGATCGGGCACACGCTGACAGCCCGATGGCTCGACACCGCGCGACTCGGCGGGAGCTACGCCTACGCGCGGCTGGCGGTGGGGGAGTCGGTGGAGCTCTGAGGCCTCATACGGCCTACATGCGTAAGAGCGTGTCCGTCACGCTGACACGCTGACCAATGTCCACTATGAGCTCGCCACCAATACCGTCCGCACGAAGCCAGATGTGAAACTCCACCCGGTCTCCAACATTGCGAATGGAGACCTTGGACAGCGCCTCTCGAGTAAACTCCAGCCGTACTGCTTCTCCCGACAGCCAACGAACTTGAACCGACGCAGCCTGTTCGTCCCAGGTGACAGTCGCCTCGTCACCGTCACCTGCCCAGGCGGTCACAGAACAGACGCCAGCCGCGTCGCCAGGGGTAACCTCGACGGGCAGACTTGCAAGGTCGTCCCATCGAGGAACTTCAACCGAACTAATCAAGGTCAACCTCCGTTAGCGCTACCTGTATCTTGTGCCTTCACCCATCGGGATTACCGTTGTCAGTCGGTAGCCATCATCGGTGATCTCCCAAGTCGACTCGACTTTCAGGAACCCACCCGGTCCTGCAAACAGTGAATCGCGGACCTGAAAGGTGCCGTGCTCGTTCGTGAATGTTCGCTGGATGTTCGAAGGGTCAGCGATCACTTCTTCCAGGTGCCGTGTAATGGATGCCCGCCACTGCGGGTCGTCGACGACCCCAATCCGTGAGAACTGCGACACGTTCTGTGACGACCGAGGCCCGTTGTGCGACCCGGTGACGCGGCCGAACAGGTAGTCCCACTTTCCGGAATCGATCGTAACTTTGGCATCGGTGATGTGGGTTGCACCTGTCTCGCTGGCGCGGCCGATCTGACCGAATGCGTCACGTCTGGTGTTCAACCACACCGCCGGGTTGGACATCAAGTCGTCGGCTGCATTTCGGAGGATCCGTGCGCCGGCAGCGCCCGCGAAGTTCCCCGGAGCGAACGTCAGGGCTACGCCGAGGGTGTCGGCGGCGAGCTGGGCCGGGGTGGCGGTCGCGAAGTAGTCGCGGGTGGCCCGGCGGGGGTCGCGGACAAACGTGGCGATGCCCGCCGAGTGATCCAATCCCCAGGTCAGGACGCCGGAGATGCCGAGGGCCAGGCCGAGGGAGCCGCCCGAGAGCACCACGAGGGCCGCTATCCCGGCGCCGATCGCGAGCTGGGTGAGCAGCGGCTGGTCGTTCCACCAGCCGGCCAGCGAGTCGAGGGCGCCCGCCAGCCAGTCGTCGGCGCCGGAGCCGTCGCCTGTTCCAGTTCCGGCGCCAGTTTCAGTTCCCGAGCCGGATCCGGTCTCGTCGCCGGGAAACTCGAAGTCGGGGCTCAGGGACGGGAAGTCGTCCGGGCCGATCGACGGCAGGTCCGTGGGCTGGCCGGTCGGTAGGCCGCTGGGCAGAGTCGTGGGTAGGTCGGTGGGCACCTGCGTAGGCAGGTCCGTCGGCATCCACGTGGGCAGGTCGGTAGGCACCTCAGTGGGCAGAGCCGTCGGGAGGTCCGTAGGGAAGCCTGAGGGCAGGCCAGTGGGCAAGTCCGATGGGAGTCCGGACGGCAAGTCGTCCGGGCTGATCCCCGGGATGTCGAATGCGTCGCTCGTGGTGTCGCCGATCTGCTGGGCCGTCGCCGGGGCGGCGGCGAACGCGAGCCAGCCGAGTCCCGCCAGGACCGCCACGGCGGCCAGCCGTCGCGCCCAGGGATGGATCCGGGCCGACGCGTGCTCGTACGCGAGCTCGCGTAGCGCCCGCTGCCCGGAGACCAGCGCTGCGCCGCGCGCGGCGGCGGCCCGGCGAGGCTCGGGCTCGCTCTCCGGGGTGTCGGGACGCCGTCGGGCGAACCCGGCGACCGCCTGCACCAGATCGCGTGCCGCCACCCACACCAGGCCTGTCAGAGCGCCCACCATGGCGCGGACGGCGGCGGGCGCTCCGGAGACCGGCTGGGTGACCCAGCCCGGTGCGGGCCGCCCGGTGAGGTTGGCGGCCGGGCGGGTGGCCAGGCGGGCGCCGTCGACCAGGAGGCACAGCGCCACCACGAGCAGGAAGACGGCGATGCGGCCGTGCCCGTTGCCCAGGATCGACCAGGGCACGCGGAGCCACCACGGGATGGTCGTGGAGTCTGGGTCGAGGTACGCGGGGGTGTCTCCCTCGCCGGGCAGGGCACTGAACAGGTCCAGCCCCGCGTTGAACATCGCGTGGTCGGCGATCGCCGACCACAGCGCCAGCACCGGCAGCAGACCGAGGGCGAGCCCGGTCAGCCGCCGTCGTGCCTGCCAGGCCGCGAGCGCCACGCCGAACAGGCCGGTGACGAGCGCGGTCATGATCGCGTGCCCGCCGAACTCAGCCGCGGTCGTCGGTGCGAGCAGCGCGTCGTCGGTGTTCATGCGGGTGGGGATCGGGATCAGGCCGAACGTGACGTAGCCGGGTGGCAGGACGGCGTCGGCGGGTGGGCCGAAGAATGAGCCGAGGCCGATGTTGCCGGTGGCGAGGGCCGTGCGGCGCACGGCTTCCTCGACGGCGAGGAAGGCGGTGCCGGATGCCAGGCCGAGCAGCAGCCAGTCGACGGTGGCGAACCGGGCGGCTCTGCGGGGCGCGAGGAGGGCGAGCAGGACGACGGCGGCGAGCTTGCCGGTCTCTTCCACGATGCCGGCGATCGCGACCTGCGCGCCGGTCTCGGAGACGCCGAGGAAGTCGTACGACGCCACGCGGGTGGCCATGGTGGTGGAGACGAGGCCGATCCCGGCCGACCACGGTACGCAGGCCGCGAAGAAGCCGAGGTAGCCGGACCAGGTGAGGGTCTTGGTGCGGGCGAGGGCGAACCAGGCGATCACGACCCACAGGCAGCCGAGGTAGGCGCGCATGCCCAGGCGCAGCTCGGGTACGAACAGCCAGAGCCCGGCCAGCCAGAGGAGCGATCCGAACAGCACCACGGTGCGGGTCACCGCCCAGGTGCGGGCGAGCCGGGGGTGCGCCGTCAGCCAGCGGGCTCGTGCTGCGGCCAGGACCTGCCACCACTCCCGTTGCGGTGGCGCCTCGGATGTGGTCGGCGCCGGGCGGTCCACGGCGGTGTTACCCGCTACTGCCCCCATGAAGCACCCCCACGCCCGACCGGTCCGCCCGCCGGTGAGAACGCTACCGGCACGGGTGGGCGAAAGTGGGGTTGTCCACAGGGTTGGTCGTGGGGCTGGCCCCAATGACCGCGGGACCGGGACCTCGACACACTCGACGGCATGAGAACTCGGTCGAGGATGCGGTTCGTGTCGGCGGGGATCGTGGTAGCAGGGCTGGTTGCGACCGTGGCGCTCCTGACGGCCGGCGCACCGCCGGCAGCAGGGGATCGGGAGCCCGTCCGGCAGTCCCAGCTCCAGCGTGACCTGGACGCCCTGCGCGACCTGAGCGTCACCGGCGCCCTGGCCCGGCTGGAGACTCCGGACGGTGTCCAGGTCGCGCGGAGCGGGGTCGCCGAGGCCGGCACCACCCGCCCGGTGCTCCGAGACCCGTACCTGCGGGCGGGCAGCGTGACCAAGACGTTCGTGGCCACCGTGGTGCTGCAGCTCGTCGCGGAGGGGCGGTTGTCCCTGTCCGACCCGGTCGAGCGGTGGCTGCCGGGGGTGGTGGCTGGCAACGGCAACGACGGCCGGCAGGTCACCGTGCGGCAGCTCCTGCAGCAGATCAGCGGGCTCTACGACTACGCCTACGACATCTACCCGAGGCTGGCGACGCCCGAGGACTACCGGCGCGAGCGGTGGCGGGTGGCGCGCCCGGACGAGCTCGTTGCGCTGGCGATGCGGCACGCGCCCGCGGAGCAGGTGTGGGCCTACTCCAACACGAACTACGTCCTGGCCGGCATGGTGATCGAGGCGGTGACCGGCCGCGACTGGACCACCGAGGTTCACGAGCGGATCATCGCCCCGCTGCGCTTGCGCCACACGACTACGCCGGGCACCTGGCCGTTCCTGCCCAACCCGCACGCGCACAACTACCAGCAGTGGGTGCCCGGCGGTCCGCTGGTCGACACGACGATCGCCGTCCGGTCGCTGGACAGCGGGGCGGACGGGTCGATGGTGAGCACGGCCAGAGATCTCAACACGTTCATGGCCGCGCTGGCCGGCGGCCGCCTGCTGCCAGCGGCCCAGCTCGCCGAGATGCGGACCCTGGTGGACATCCCGCCCGACCTTCGGGGACACACGGGTTACGGGCTCGGCCTGTACTACCACCCCCTGCCGTGCGGCGGCGGGGCCTGGACGCACGGCGGCAACGGCTTCGGCTACAACGTCGAGGCGGTCGCCACCGACGACGGCGCCAGCCGCCTGACTGTCGTGGAGTTCAGCCGGTCGTTCGACGACGCCGCCGAGGACGCGCGGACCGAGGCACGCTGGGTGCTCATCGAGCGCGCGCTGTGCAGCGGCGTCTGAGGGCGGCCGAGGACTACAGCAGGGGCCGCAGCGGGATCAGGAGGTACTCGCCGATCTTGGCGATCGCGCCGCGCTCCTCCCACTGGGCGAGCGTGAGCTCGGTGGCGTTGGACAGGTCCATGGCGAACACGTCCTCCATGCGGGCGGCCAGGCCGGGGTCGACGATCTCGAGGTTGACCTCGTAGTTGCCCGTGAGGCTGAGCCGGTCGATGTTGGCCGTGCCGATGGTGGTCCAGCGGCCGTCCACGGTGGCGGTCTTGGCGTGCACCATCGCGCCCTGGTACAGGAAGATCCGCACGCCGCCGCGCAGCAGGGAGGCGTACTGGCCGCGGGCCAGCCAGTCGGCCACGACGTGGTTGGACCGGTGCGGCACCAGCACACGGACGTCGACGCCCCGGGCGGCCGCCGCAAGCAGCGCCGCGTGGATGTCGTGGTCGGGGATGAAGTACGCCTGCGTGATGTACACGTGGCGCGTGGCGCGGTCGATCGCGTCGAGATAGATGCCGCGGATCGGGAACACGAGCTCGGACGGCGCGTTGCGCGCCGCCCTGAGGTGGGGCAGCCAGGTGCCGGAGCCGACGTCGGGCAGCACGGGGTCGCGCGGCGTGCGGTGGCGGTTCCAGAAGTCGACGAACGCGTTGCGCAGCTCCCACACGGACGGCCCTTCGAGGCGGACGTGGGTGTCGCGCCACTGCGTGGCGTACAGGGAGCCGATGTTGTACCCACCGACGAACCCGATCTCGTCGTCGACCACGAGGATCTTGCGGTGGTCGCGCCCGGACTTGCGGACGTTGAGGACGGCCATGCCCGGGCGCAGCACGGGGAAGCGCAGCACGTGCACGCTGGGCGGGAAGCGGAAGAACGAGTACGGGACCACGAGGTTGGCGAAGCCGTCCACGACGACGTAGACGTCGACGCCGCGGGCGGCCGCGTCGATCAGGGCCTGCTTGAACTCCTGGCCGACCTCGTCGTCCTTCCAGATGTAGGTCTCCAGCAGCACGCTGTGCCGCGCCCCGCGGATCGCTTCGAGCATCGCGTCGTACAGGTCGGCGCCGTAGGTGTAGACAGTGGTGGCGGTCTCGTCGATGCGCTCGGTGAGCGGCTTCTCCGTGGGGAACTTCGCGGTCAGCGGGTGCACGCGGCGCCGGATCTTGTCGGTCACGGTGAGCGCGATGGCGGCGGTGACCGGCACGGCGGCCGCGACGATCGCCGCCCGGGTCGCGATCGTGCGAGCACGGTGCATGAAGTCGGACGGGATGTCGAGCGTGAGCTTCGGGAAGTTGCCGGGAACCTTGAAATCGCCGAGGACCTTGCGAGACGCCACGCACTCACGGTACCGGGTTCCGGCCCAGCCGCCCGGGATCATGCCAGCGCCCACGACCCGAGACGCCCGCAGGCCCAGCCCCGCTGGCCTCACTCGATCGCCGCCGACAACGGATGGGACCGGATGGCGGCCGCCAGCTCACCCTCGATGCGGTCGAGGTAGACCCCCGTCGTGGCGATCGACGCGTGCCCCAGCAGCTCGGCGACGACCTTGACGTCCCAGCCGTCGGCCACCAGCAGGGTCGCGGTCGTGTGCCGCAGGGCGTGCGGCGTGGCCTCACGCTGGTAGGGCGCCGGCATGCGGCTGACGGCGCGGGTCAGCAGGGCGCGGATCGCCTGCGTGTCGATGCGCCGGCCCCGCCAGGACAGCAGGAGGGCACGCTGGGCGTCGTCGTCCCGTGGACGTTTCGCCGCCAGGGCGGGGCGCAGCCGGGTGAGGTAGTCCTCCAGGGCCCGGGCCAGCGGCGGGGAGAGGGTCACGGTGCGCGTGTTGCCGCCCTTGCCGCGGATGCGCCAGGTGGCGCGTCCGGGCTCCCGGGTGACGTCGTCGACGTCGGCGCGCGCCAGCTCCGAGACGCGCGGGCCCAGCACGAGCAGGAGCGCGACGACGAGCCGGTCCCGCAGGGCGAGGTTCTGGTCGGTGCGCACGGGGACGCTCGGCGCCTCCGCGGCGAGCCCGGTGGCCAGCAGGCTGCGCGCCGCCCCGGCCGACAGGGCCGTGCGCGCGGTGCGCAGTGTGCCGCGCACCTTGGCCGGCGGTGCCGCCCACCGCATGGGGTCGGCCTGGACCCAGCACTCACGCGCGGCGTGCGCGAAGAACCGCGTGACCGACTGCCGGAACCGGTTGACCGTTGCGGTGCTGCGCCCGGGGCCGGGCTTGCGGTCCGGGTCGGTGTACCGGGCGTCGGGCGCCGCCTGGTAGCGCACCAGGACGCTGTCGACGTCGGGCCCCGTCACGTCGTCGAGGATCCGGTCACCACCCGTCAGCCGCGCGAACTCCGTGACGTCGCGCGTGTAGCTGCGCGCCGTGGCGGGGGACAGCACACCGCGGATGGTCTCGACCTCAACCGCCGCCAGATAGCGGCGGGCGGCTTCTGCGACGGTGATGCGCTCGAGGCGCGGGGGAGCGACCATGGCGTCACCCTAGGCGGGACCACTGACACTCCCGATTTGCCGGAATACGCCGCTGACCTGCGACGGGACCCCCACCACACCACCGCCGTGGTTGAATCCGCTGGTGCGCGCCATTGTCTTCGACGAGTTCCAGGGACCCCTCGAGGTCCGGGAGGTCCCGGACCCCACCGCGCCCGACGGCGGCGTCGTCGTCCGGGTGCACGCCACCGGCCTGTGCCTGAGCGACTGGCACGCCTGGTCCGGGCACGACGACGACATCACCACCCTGCCGCACGTCCCCGGCCACGAGCTCGCCGGCACGATCCACGAGGTCGGCGCCGGCGTCACCAGATGGCGCGTGGGGGACCGGGTCACCGTGCCGTTCGTGAGCGGTTGCGGCACGTGCGCGTGGTGCCGCAGCGGCCAGGCCCAGGTCTGCCCCGACCAGACCCAGCCCGGCTTCACCCACTGGGGCTCCTATGCCGAGCAGGTGGTGCTGCACGCGGCGGACGCCAACCTGGTCGCCGTGCCCGACGACGTCTCGCTCGCCGCAGCCGCGAGCCTCGGCTGCCGCTTCGCCACCGCCTACCGGGCCGTGGCCGGCCGCGCACGGGTCAGGGCGGGGGAGTGGGTGGTGGTCGTCGGCGCGGGCGGCGTCGGACTCAGCGCCACCATGATCGCGGTGGCCCGCGGGGCGCGCGTCATCGCCGTCGACCGGTCGGCGGGCGCACTGGAGGCGGCACGACGCGCCGGGGCCGAGCACACCGTGCTCGCAACGAGTCCTGGTTCCGCTCCTGCTGGTTCCGCTCCTGCTGGCAACTCGGTGGTCGCTGGTGGTCCCGGAGTCGCCGACAACCCTGCCGTCGTCGCCGACAGCCCTGTCCACCTGGACGGCAGGGCGCTCGCGGACGGCCTCGACGTCCCCGCCGTCGTGCACCAGGTGACCGGCGGCGGCGCGCACGTCGCGGTGGACGCCGTCGGGAGCGAGCGGACGTGCGCCGATGCGATCGGGAGCCTGCGCAGGCAGGGCCGGCACGTGCAGGTGGGGCTGTTCCCGCCCGTCGACGGCGGACCTCGCGTGCCGATGGGGCGCGTGATCGCCTGGGAGCTGGACGTGCTCGGCAGCCACGGCATGGCCGCCGCCGACTACCCGGAGATGCTCGACCTGGTCGCCTCGGGGGCGCTGCGGCCCCAGGACCTGCTGGACCGGGTGGTCGGGCTGGAGGAGGCCGCTCGGCTGGTGCCCACCATGGACTCGGCGCCGCGCGCGGGGATGGTGGTGCTGGACCCGCGGCGGGCGTGAGCGGGGCGCGGAGGTTCGTGGGTGGGTCTGCCTGGGTGGGTCTGGTGTACACGGGCGGGGCACACGCGGGCTGGCAGACGCGGGCATCCGCGAGGCGTGCTGGGCGGGTATCCCTGGTATCGCCGGCGGGTGTGAGCCGTGAGTGGGCCGGATGCGCTTCCTCGGTCCTGACCGGTAGTGGCCGATCCGGCTCAGGCCGCCCAGCGCAGGAGCGCGTCGAGCGGCGCCGGCACGCGGTCCAGGGGAAGCACCTCGGCGAGGCGGCGGCCGTACCGCTCCTTGCGGCCCGACCGGGTGCCCATGAACCGGTGGAGCTGTTCAGTCGTGGTGCGGTCACGCTGAGCGGGCTGGCCCTGCAGCCGCTCGAAGCTGCGCAGCTCACCCTCGGCGTCGACCAGGGCCAGGCAGGCGTCGACGCCGAGGGCGCGGATCAACTCGTCCTCGAGGTCGCGGTCGCAGCGGAAGAAGCCGAGCTCGGTCAGGGGAGAGGTCGCGGCGAACGGGCGCAGGCCCACCCGGAACAGGCCGTTGGCGACGAAGCGTTCCTCCGCGGCGTCGTAGAGACCGCCGATCCGGACGGGCTGGTCGCCCTCTTGCGTTGGTATTTGCTGCGCTGGCATCTGCTGGATCGGTGTCCGCTGGCCTGCCGTCTGATCGACCTGCGTCTGACCAGCCCGAGCCTGATTGGCGAGGGCGGCATCGGTGAGGGCAACGAGGTGATGGCCGATGTTGGTGATCCCACCCATCGCGACAACCTGGATCCCGAGGTCGGCCAGGGGGAGGCCTCGGCGGGTCGCGAGTGTCTCCACGGCCGCCCGGTCGCTCTCGCCCTCCACCAGCACTGCGGTGGTGGTCGAGGGGGTGAGGATCCCGGCGAGATTCATGGTCTCCGGATCGTATGCCTGGCGTGCGGGCGGACGCCGCAGATTTCCTGCCGCATACGGCTGTTGATGTCTTTTGACCGCGAAAGACAGTTGTGTTGCGCTATACACAATGCTTTAGACGTCTTGGGTGCGATCACCAGGGTAGGGGCAGCCTCAGGATTTACAGGCTATGGGGTGTGCTCGGGCGGATGCCCAGGGCAGGGGACGCTCAGGGCAGGGCGCGGCGCGGGCGATCGGATCCATCACGCGGATCGAACACGCTGGAGTGCTTGGCCTGGAGTGCTTGGCCTGGAGTGCGTCGTCTGGCTGTGTGTTTGGCCGAGCGAGTTCGGTCATTTGCCGCTCATGATGCGTGAGTTCGGTTGTTTGCATCGAGATCGGTCCAGCGCTGGACCGATCTCGATGCAAACAACCGAACTCGTGAGCAGAGTTGTGCATTAGACCGAACTCGGCGCGCAGTTTGAGACAGCCGATCGCTGTGGTGATCCCGGCAACCCGCGAGAGTTGTTCGCTTGGACCCACAGTGACCGCGGGTTGCCGGGCCTACTGGCGCATGAAACAAGCACTCGCTGGTTGGCCCAGGTATTTGGGCCGCGCCAGGTTCGGGCGGCGACGTATACGGCGACCGCGTCGATCGCGAGCGAGACGAGCCGGACAGCCTCGACGAGGGTGAGCAGATCAGCCATCGACATGACAGCTCGCGACCGGGCGGGGCGTGGCTCAGGGCCCCGCTCACCGCCGTAATGACATAATGTGCATTATCGGATGCGGCGGTGGAGGTAACGCTACGAGTCATCGAAGCCCGGTATGAGGCTCTTCGCGCGTCCCATCGTTGTTGTGCGATGTTGCCGTGCGACCCTGGGGCGTGCGCCGAGACCCGATTGTCATCCAGCCTCCTGATCCCCGCTGGGCTCAGGACTTCGACATCCAACGGGCTGCGCTCGAGCCCGTGCTCGCCGGCCGGCTGGCGGCTCCCATCGAACACATCGGCTCGACGTCGGTGCCTGGGCTTCCCGCCAAGCCGATCATCGACATGGTCGCCGTCATCGACGACTACACGGGGTTCGCCCCGGTGCTGCCGGACCTGGAGCGGATCGGCTGGGTTCACGCACCGGAGCCGGGCGACGCGGAGCACCGCAAGTGGTCGGTGTGCTTCCCGAACGTCGAGCATCGCACGCACCACCTGCATGTCGTGGAACACGACTCCGATTCCTGGCGCGACTGGCTGCTCTTCCGCGACTACCTGCGTACCCATGCCGGAGCGGCGCAGCGGTATGCCGCACTGAAGAACGAACTCGCCGTCGCGGACCGGCATGACCGCGTTCGGTACCGGTCCGGCAAGGCGCCCCTGATCGGTGAGCTGATGGAACAGGCACGAGCCTGGAACGACGAGCAGCCCGCGTAGCCTGCTGACATAACCGTGCCGTGGTCTGCCTCGACGCGGCGGCTGACCCAGCCGGCTCGTCGGTCACTCAGACTCCTGCCCGTCACGCTGTCCGGGCGCGAACGGCCACTCCTCGAAGGCCGTGCAGCGTCCGTCGTCGTCGAGCTCCAGGACCCACAGGTCACGCCACCGGTCACCCGTTACGTGGTATTCGACGCTGACGCGGACCACCGCCTTCGAACCGTCGACGGCGATCACCTCGGCGCTCATCGTGAACGACTCGTCCGCGCCGTCCCGCGCGTCGTCCCAGAACTCCGCGAGCGCCGGGAGTCCCACGATGGGCGGCGCCCAGGGTGAGGTCCGGTAGACCGCGTCGGCGGTGAAGAGTTCTGCCAGGCCTTCTGTCCCGGGTGTGCGCCAGAGTCGTTCGTACTGGTGGACCCAGGCTTCGACGGTTGCGCGCTGCGTCATGGTCACGAGGTTACTCATCCTGCTTCGGGTACGGGGCGGTCCACCTGGGCGGCGAGGGTCTGGGGCGCCTGGATGCAGTACGAGTCGGTCAGCAGCTCGCCCAGCTCCTCCCAGTCGGTGCGCTCGTCCAGCACCAGGCCGACGACGTTGCTGCCCCAGCTCGCCTTGAAGTACTGCGGGCCGAGGTGCTGGAACGCCTCCACCTCGTCGGGCTCGGCGCGGAACGTGACGCGGACCAGGCCGTCCTCTCCCCCGAACACGTGTGCCACGGTGGCCTGCCGGACCTGCCAGGCCACACCGGTCCAGGCGTCCCGCTCGGTGCACTGCGGGAGGCTCGCGAGGATCGCGGCCAGTCGTTCGACGACCTCGCTGGGGATTGCTGCACGTTCTGCCACGCGAGGAGTCTCGCACCAGCCACTGACATACCCGCAGACCAGGCCCCTTACCGTTGGGCTCCCGTCGATCAGTCCCGCAGCGCGCGAACACGCGGCGCACGATCCGATGGCCCGTCTAATTCGTCGTCGCCCAACAGTTCTTCGGGGATCGCCGAAGTACCGCGCCCCGACCGCCCGACCGACGTACCCTCACGACTCGTGAGACTCCTGACGCGCCGGAACCGCTCGCTGACCGCCAGAGCAGCCGCGGCGGCCATGCTGCTCCCGGCAGCCTGGCACCTGACGGCCTGCACCTCCGTGCTCCCCGACCCCGCGGCGAACGAGCAGTCGGCCGACCCGTCGGCGAGCGCCGCGGAGTCCTCCCCCGCGCCGTCGCCGTCGTCCGCTCCGAGGCCGGCGGACCTGGACCTGAGCGGGATCACGGCGGCCTGCCGGACGTGGGGCGGCCTCGACGGCACGTCGATCGGTATGAAGAACCCCGAGGCGTCGAACGACTGGACCGCCGGTTACTGGGACCTCATGTTCCCCGGGGCGCAGGTCGAGGCGTGCCAGTGGATCGACGGATACCCGGACGACCCCATGGCCGACGTGGAGCCCACGGACATCGGGTTCGCGGTGGGTGCCGTGGTCGGGATGGGGCTGGACGAGTACCTGACGGCCGGTGAGGACCAGAGCTGGACGTCGCAGGAGGTCACCGTGGACGGTTACCGGGCGGTCGGCGCGCTGCGCACCAGCGTGGCCAAGGCCTGCAACGTGCTGGTCGACGTGCACGACGGGCAGATGCTCTACGTCTCGTGGAGCCGCGACGGCGAGTTCGAGGCCGGCACGACGTTCGAACAGGGCTGCGCGGACGCCACCGACCTCGCCAGCCGGGCGCTGCGCGCGGCGAACAAGGCCTGACCACCAACCGAGCGCCGCGCCGGTCCCGCAGCAGCGCGCGCAGCCACCGCCACAGCCGACGACACGACCGCCCGCCCGCACCCCTACCGGTACTGCGCTGTGATCGGGCACTCCATCGGGTCCGCGTGCCCCAGCCCGACGCGGTTCAGGTAGTCGACGATGATCCCGTACGACTCGAGCAGCCCGGTCTCGGTGTACGGGATGTCGCGCTCGGCGCAGAACTCCCGCAGGATCGGGCGCGCGTGCCGCAGGTTGACGCTGGGCATCCGCGGGAAGGTGTGGTGCTCGATCTGGTAGTTCAGCCCGCCCATGGCCCACTCGACGAACCGCCCGCCGCGGATGTTGCGGGACGTGAGCACCTGGCGGCGCAGGAAGTCGACCTTGGCATCCTTGGGGATGAGCGGCATGCCCTTGTGGTTGGGCGCGAAGGTCGCGCCCATGTACAGGCCGAACGTGGCGAGCTCCACGGCCATGAACGCCGCGCCGAGGGCTGGTCCGAGCGTGAGGAAGACCAGGACGGGGAACCCGATGAGCCGGACCGCCAGGAGCCAGCCCTCCGTCGCCCGGTGCTTCATCGCCGGCGTCGTGACCAGCGTGTGCACGGAGGTGGCGTGGAACACCGGGCCGAACAGCGTGAGCATCGGGAAGAACAGCCAGCCCTGGCGCCGGGTGACCCAGCCCATGAACCCGGTCCGCCCGGCCTCCTCGCCCGGCACGAAGACGATCGTGCCGGTGGCGATGTCGCCGTCCTTGCCGATCACGTTGGGGTTGGCGTGGTGCTTGTTGTGCTTGCGGGCCCACCAGCCGTAGCTGAGCCCGACGACGAGGTTGCCGATGATCCGCGAGAACCACTCGTTGTGCCGTCCGGAGCGGAAGACCTGCAGGTGCGCGCTGTCGTGGGCGAGGAACGCCCCCTGGGTGAACACGACACCGAACAGGACCGCTACCGCGAGCTGCCACCACGTGTTCCCCAGCGTGAGCAGCAGCCCGATCGCGAGCGCCAGGGCGGCCCCGAGGAGGGCGGTGCGGCCGGCGTACCAGCCGAGGCGGCGTTCCATCAGGCCCGCTGCGGTGACGCGTTCGGCGAGGTCGAAGTACTCGTTGGTCTGCTTGTTGCGGGCCGAGCGGGGCTGGCGGGCCGGCCGCGGCGGCGCGACGGTGGTGCCGGGCGATGTCGTCGTCATGGGCGTCAACCTAGGAACCGGCTTGCCGCCTGCGCGTCCCCCGCAGGAGCCAACCTCACCCCCTACGTGAGTAGCCCCTCCTGAGTAGCCCCCTACTAGGTGAGCAGCGGGTCGTCCTCGACGACGGGGAGGATCGCGGTGAGCTCGAAGCCGCCGTCCGGCGTCGTGCCGGCGGTGACCTTGCCGCCGAGGGCGGCGGCGCGTTCGCGGATGCCGGCCAGGCCGAGGCGGGCTCCGGGGGTTGGCTCGTCGTGGCGTTCGGGGGCCGAGTTGGCGACCCTGACGCGCAGGTCGTGCCCGTCGTCGGACAGGGAGATGACGACGGCGACCGTGGAGCCGGGGGCGTGCCGCAGGGCGTTGCTCAGGGCCTCCTGGACGACGCGGAAGCCGGTGAGCCCGACGGCCTCCGACACCTCGGCGTCGGTGCCCTGGTAGGTGATCTCGACGCCGGAGGCACGGGTGGACTCGACGAGGCCTGCGACGTCGGACAGGCCGGGCAGTGGCGCGGTGGGGGCGGTGTCGTGGCCGCGCAGGATGCCGAGCAGGCCGCGCATCTCCCCCAGGGCGCGGCGGGAGGAGGCGGCGATCTCGTCGAACTCCTGCTGGACCGCCTCGTCGAGGCCGGGCTGGCGGTAGCGCGCGGTGGAGGCCTGGACGGTGATGACGGACATGCTGTGGGCGACGACGTCGTGCAGCTCGCGGGCGATCCGGTTGCGTTCCTCCAGCTCGCGGCGGCGGCCGGTCTCGGCGGCGCTGAGCCGTTCGGCCTGCTCCATGCGGACCAGGCTCAGGATCCACAGGCGCACGAGTACGCCGACCAGGGCGATGCCGCCGCTCAGGGAGACCAGGACGACGCCGTTGGCGACGGCTGCCTCGCCCGCGTCGTCGACGATCGCCGCGGGGGCGAGGACGGTGAGCATGGCCCCCGCGGACCAGAGGGAGGCGGCCCAGTACCACGAGTGCCGCAGGGCGAGCACGAAGACCGTCAGGCAGTGGGCGAGCAGCACGGTGACGGGCCACGGCCAGGGCCACAGGGGTGCGGCGTCGGCGGTCACGACCATGAGGGCGAGGGCGCCAGCGAACGACGCGCCGAGCCCGGCCCACGGCCACGGGACGGCCAGGATCGCGGCGGCGCAGTGCACGAGCGTGAACGCCATGGCGGCGGCGGGATGGGTGCCGTACCCGGAGGCGGTCACGGGCCACCCGATGGCGACCAGCGCCACCGCGGAGATCGAGACCACCGTCCACATCCACACGACCTCGCGCCGGGCGATCGAGACGGTGCTGAAGTCGAGCCGGGTCAGCGAGCGCAGCGCCGCGGGCAGCCTGCGGCGGTACCGCGCGCCGCGGGCGGGTGCTGCCGCGGCGGCCGGTACCGGGGTCGCATCGGGTACGTGGTCCATCGCGTGCAGGTTATGCGTTCGGGCGGGTCCGCCGCGTCACCCTCAAGAGCGAACCGCGCCCGTACTTCAGATGCCGGTACCTTCCGGACGCCCGCGCGTGCGGGACCTGTGCCTCCCGGGACGCAGACCTCCCAGACCCGCAGACCTCCCAGCTCCCGCCCAGGGGCGTCGGCTAGTTTGGTCCCATGCCGCCAGCCCCCGACGTCGCCGAGCGCACGATCCGGGTCCTGGTCGTCGACGACCAGTCCATGATCCGCGCCGGCTTCGCGGCGCTCCTGGACGCCCACAAGGGCATCACGGTGGTCGGCACGGCCGACGACGGCGCGGGCATCGCCGACGTCGTCCGCCGCACGCAGCCCGACGTCGTGCTGCTGGACATCCGGATGCCGAAGGTGAACGGCCTGGACGCGGCCCGCACGATCATGGGCATGCCGGGCATCCCGCCCAAGGTGATCATGCTGACCACGTTCGACGCCGACGAATACGTGTTCTCGGCGCTGCGGGCAGGCGCGAGCGGGTTCCTGCTCAAGGACTCCCCGCCCGAGGAGCTCACGCACGCCGTCCGCACCGTTGCCGCCGGCGAGGCGCTCCTGTCCCCCAAGATCACCCGGACCCTCATCGCCGACTACGCGGCGCGCCCGACCCTGCCCGCCTCCCCGGACGCGACGCTGTCCACGCTGACCGACCGCGAGCTGGACGTCATGAAGCTGGTCGCCGCGGGGCAGTCGAACGCCGAGATCGCCACCGAGCTGCACCTCGCCGAGCAGACCGTCAAGACGCACGTCTCGCGGATCCTGAACAAGCTCGACCTGCGCGACCGGACGCAGATGGTGGTCTGCGCCTACGAGTCGGGCCTGGTGCGCGCGGGCCGCTGACCCGCTCCCCCGCGCACCTGCTCCCCCGTCTACTCCTCCACGTACTGCGCCAGGTGCTCGCCGGTCAGCGTCGCCTGCCCCGCGCGCGACTGCGCCACGAGCTCGGCCGGCGTGCCCTCGAAGACGACCCGGCCGCCGTCGTGCCCCGCGCCCGGGCCCAGGTCGATCAGCCAGTCCGCATGCGCCATGACCGCCTGGTGGTGCTCGATGACGATGACCGACTTGCCCGATTCGACGAGCCGGTCGAGCAGCGCGAGCAGGTTCTCGACGTCGGCCAGGTGCAGGCCCGCCGTCGGCTCGTCCAGGACGTAGACGCCGCCCTCCTCCGCCAGGTGGGTGGCGAGCTTGAGGCGCTGGCGCTCGCCGCCGGACAGGGTGGTCAGGGGCTGGCCGATCTTCAGGTAGCCGAGCCCGACGTCGGCCAGGCGGCGCAGGATCGTGTGCGCCGCGGGCGTGCGGGCCGCGCCGCTGCCGAAGAACTCCTCGGCCTCGGCGACGGACATCGCGAGCACCTCGGCGATGTCCTTGCCTTCGCCGGCCTCGGCGCCCGCACCAGCGTCCGAGCCCGAGCCCGAGCCGCCGAGCCTGTACTCCAGCACCGCCGCCTGGAACCGCTTGCCCTCGCACTCCTCGCAGGTCGTTGCCACGGTGTCCATGAAGCCGAGCTGCGTGTAGACGACGCCCGCACCGTTGCAGGTGGGGCACGCGCCCTCGGAGTTGGCGCTGAACAGCGCTGGCTTGACGCCATTCGCCTTGGCGAACGCCTTGCGGATCGGCTCCAGCAGCCCCGTGTACGTGGCGGGGTTGGAGCGCCGCGAACCCTTGATCGCGGACTGGTCCACCACGACGACGCCGTCGCGCCCCGCGATGCTGCCGTGGATCAGGGAGCTCTTGCCCGAGCCCGCGACGCCGGTGACCACGCAGAGCACACCGAGCGGCACGTCGACGTCGACGTCGCGCAGGTTGTGCGTGCTCGCGCCGCGGATCTCCAGGGCGCCCTTCGGCGTCCGCGGGGACTCCTTGAGGCGCGCCCGGTCCCCCAGGTGGCGGCCGGTCAGCGTGTCGCTGGCCCGCAGCTCCTCGACGGTGCCCTCGAAGCAGACGGTGCCGCCGGCCGAGCCGGCGCCGGGCCCGAGGTCGACGACATGGTCGGCGATGGCGATCGTCTCGGGCTTGTGCTCGACGACGAGCACCGTGTTGCCCTTGTCCCGGAGCTGCAGCAGCAGGTCGTTCATGCGCCGGATGTCGTGGGGGTGCAGACCGATCGTCGGCTCGTCGAACACGTAGGTGATGTCCGTGAGGGCCGAGCCCAGGTGGCTGATCAGCTTGGTGCGCTGCGCCTCTCCCCCGGACAGCGTGCTCGACGGCCGGTCCAGCGAGAGGTAGCCCAGGCCGATCTCCACGAACTTATCGAGCAGGCGCTGCAGGCTGCTCAGCAAGGGTGCGACCGACGGCTCGTCCAGGCCACGGACCCAGTCGGCCAGGTCGCCGATCTGCATGGCGCACGCGTCGGCGATGTTGATCCCCCGGATCCGCGACGACCGGGCCGCCTCGGCCAGACGGGTCCCACCGCAGTCGGGGCAGGTCACGAACGTGACCGCCCGGTCGACGAATGCGCGCAGGTGCGGCTGCAGCGCCTCGCGGTCCTTCGACAGCATCGACCGGCGCACCTGCGGCACCAGGCCCTCGTAGGTCAGGTTGGCGCCGCCGATCTTCCGCTTCGTCGCCTCCCGGTACAGGAAGTCGTGGCGCTCGGTCTCCGTGAAGTCGCGGACCGGCTTGTCCCCGTCGAGGTACCCCGACTCGGCGAAGTACCGCACCGACCAGCCGCCCGCCTTGTACCCGGGCACGGTGATCGCACCCTCGTTGATCGACTTGTCCTCGTCGACGAGCTGGGTCAGGTCGATGTCCGAGACCGTGCCCCGCCCCTCGCAGCGCGGGCACATCCCACCGTGGTAGACGGCCTCGCGCACGATCTGCTTCTCACCCGTCGCCGAGGTCATCACCCCGCTCGCCGTCCGGGCCGGCACGTTGAACGAGAACGCGATCGCCGGGCCCACGTACGGCTCGCCGAGCCGGCTGAACAGGATCCGCAGCAGCGCGTTGGTGTCGGTCACGGTGCCGAGCGTCGAGCGCGGGTTGGCACCAAGGCGCTCCTGGTCGACGACGATCGCGGTGGTCAGCCCCTCGAGCAGGTCGACGTCGGGCCGCGACAGCGACGGCATGAGGCCCTGCACGAACGCGCTGTACGTCTCGTTGATCATCCGCTGCGACTCCGCGGCGACCGTCTCGAACACCAGCGAGCTCTTGCCCGACCCCGACACGCCCGTGAACACCGTCAGCCGGCGCTTCGGGATGTCGAGGCTGATGTCCTTGAGGTTGTTCTCGCGAGCGCCCTGGACGCGGATGAGGTCATGGCTGTCGGCGGGGTGGGTGTCCATGACGGTCACACTAGGCAGGGACGTGCGGGCGCCGCTTCTCGATACCTGATCGGTTCCGTGCCTCGTTGCGTGTCCGGTTTCGTGTCTGGACGGTCGGCCGTGGCCCTAGAGTTGCGCCGTGAGCGACAGCGTGACCAGCGGGGAGACCAGGTTGAGCACCGACACGAGCCCTGAGACGAACCCTGCGGCACGCACCTGGACGAGCCAGGTCGCCTTCGTCGTCGTGGACGTCTTCGCCGAGCGTCCGCTGGCGGGCAACCCGGTGGCCGTGGTGCCGGACGCCGACGGTCTCCCGGAGGGGACGATGCGCGCGATCGCCCGGGAGTTCAACCAGTCCGAGACGACGTTCGTGCTGACGCCGTCCGACGCGCGCGCCGACGTCCGGTTCCGGTCGTTCACGCCGGCCGGCGAGGAGGTCGGCGGGGCCGTGGAGATCGAGCAGGGCACGGCCCTGGGCCGCCGCAGCCTGATCCGGGTACGCACGCTGCCGGACGGCGTGGAGCTGACCGGCAGCGGCGTCGTCTCGGCCGAGGGTGTGCTGCACCTGCGGGCGGACCAGGTCTGGTCCGGCGGCCCGGTCAGAGCTGCTTGATGCGCACCGTGTTGCCCGCGGGGTCCCGGAAGGCGCAGTCGCGGAAGCCGTACGGCTGGTCGATCGGCTCCTGCATGACCTCGGCGCCGCTGGCCTGCACGCGCTCGAACGTGCCGTCGAGGTCCTTGGTGCCCAGGATGACCGCGGCGTAGGTGCCCTTGGCCATCATCTCGGCGATGGTCTGGCGCTCGCTGTCGGTCACGCCGGGGTCGGCGGCGGGCGGCGTCAGGACGATGGACGTGCCCGACTGGCCCTCTGGGCCTACCGTGATCCACCGCATCGTGCCCTGGCCGACGTCCAGGAGGACCTCGAAGCCGAGCGCGTCACGGTAGAAGGCCAGTGAGGCCTCCGGGTCGGTGTGCGGGAGGAACGTCTGCTGGATGGTGAGGGCGGCGTCTGTGCTCATGGCACTCACGCTAGGTCCCGCCCGTGGTGCGCGCTTCTCGATTCCTGACCGGTCTGACGACCTGTTTCGCGATGCAGGCCGGGATCCCTGCGGTGTCGATCGACTCGGCCGCCCGCATCGGGTCGGCCCGGTAGACGCTGGGCGGCACACCGACCAGCTCGGTGAACCGCGTGCTGAACGTACCCAGCGACGAGCTGCCCACGGCGAAGCAGACCTCCGTGACGCTGAGGTCCCCGCGGCGCAGCAGCATCATCGCCCGCTCGATGCGCCGCGTCATGAGGTAGCTGTACGGCGACTCGCCGTAGGCGGCCTTGAACTGGCGCGACAGGTGCCCGGCCGACATGTGCACCCCGGCAGCGAGCGCCTCGACGTCGAGGGGCTGGGTGTAGTCGCGGTCGATGCGGTCGCGGACGCGGCGCAGCAGGGCGAGGTCGCGCAGGCGCTGGGCCTGCTTGTCGGCCTGAGGCTGGGTGGTGTTGCCGGTCACGTCTGTGATGGTGCCATGCGGTGGCGTGGCTCGGCGGGTGAAGGTGGGTGAAGATCCCGCGTCCGGCGCCGCCGTGCCTCGTGGTGCGCCGGCGCCGTGACGAGGCGGCGGGAGGTGGTGGGCGAATGATCGTCCCGCTCGGGAACAAAACGGACCCTCTTGGCCGTTCTAGCAGGGGTAATGAGCACCTGTCCGACGTCGGTGGCCGGGGCCTTTCCCGATATCCGGTGTGCGTACCCGCACCCGACTCGTCCTGGCCCGACGTCCCGGTCCGGTGAAGCCGGTCCAGCGCCCGCTCAGGGTGCTCCCGGTGATCCTGGATCGGCTCGCGCGATGCTGCTCACCCGGCCCCCGACGTATGGAGGACCACGTGACAACAACCGCTCCCTTCTCCCGGCCGCGCCCGGTTCCTGACTCTCCCGCCTCGCCTGCTTCTTCCAAGGGTGCTACCGACGGCGCTCCCGGCCCGCTGATGATCGTCGTCGGCGGTGTGCCGGGGGCGGGCAAGAGCACCCTGCTGGCCCGGGTCGACGCCGACGTCCCCGCGGCTGCCGTCCTGGATCCCGACACCTACCGCCGCGGGTTCGCGGCGCGGCTGCCGTCCTGGGTGCCGTACGGCACCTACCGCTGGGCGGTGCACACGCTGCACGCCGCCGTGACCCTGACGACCGTGGTGCGTGGCCCGCGCTCCGGCGCGCCGCTCCTGGTGCACGACACCGCCACGCGCGAGCGCCGGCGGGAGGCCCTCGGCCTGCTGGGGCGGCTCAGGGGCTGGGACCCGGTGCTCGTGGCGGTCGACGTGTCGCTCGCCGATGCCCTGGACGGGCAGCTGGACCGGGGCCGGGTCGTGCAGCCGGACGAGTTCGTCCGGCACTGGGAGCGGTGGACGGCGCAGCGCTCGCTCCTGGCGGCGTCCGACGGCGGTCCGCGCGGCCCGTGGTCGAGCGTGCACCTGATGCCGCGTGCCGAGGCGCTGTCGCAGGTCCGTGAGCTGGCCGGCCGGGCCCAGCGGAGCCGGCAGGCTCAGCGCCAGCCCAGCCCCGGCGCCACGTGCTTGACGATGTTCTCGATGACGTGCGCGTTGTAGTCGACGCCGAGCTGGTTGGGCACGGTCAGCAGCAGCGTGTCGGCCGCCGCGATGGCCTCGTCGCCGCGGAGGTCCTCGACCAGCTCGTCGGGCTCGCCCGCGTACGTCTTGCCGAACCGGGCGGGCCCGGTGTCGAGGTGGCCCACCTGGTCCTCGCTGAAGACCTCCATGCCGAAGTACTGGCGGTCGCGCTGGTCGGTGATCGGGAAGATGCTGCGGCTGACCGAGACCCGCGGCTCGCGCTCGTGCCCGGCCTCGGCCCAGGCGTCGCGGAACCGCTGGATCTGCTCGGCCTGCAGCCGGTGGAACGGCACGCCGGTGTCCTCGGTGAGCAGCGTGGAGGACATCAGGTTCATCCCCTGGGCCGCCGTCCACTCGGCGGTGGCGCGCGAGCCGGCACCCCACCAGATCCGCTCGCGCAGCCCCTCGGAGTGGGGTTCGACCCGCAGCAGTCCCGGCGGGTTGGGGAACATGGGGCGCGGGTTGGGCTCGGCGAACCCCTCGCCGTCGAGCAGCTCCAGGAAGCGGGCGGTGTGCTCTCGGGCCAGGTTGGCGGCGCCGGCGTCGGTGGGGGCGGGCTCGAAGCCGAAGTGCCGGTAGCCCTCGACGACCTGCTCGGGTGACCCGCGGCTGATGCCGAGCTGCAGGCGGCCGCCGGAGATCAGGTCCGCCGCCCCGGCGTCCTCGGCCATGTACAGCGGGTTCTCGTAGCGCATGTCGATCACGCCGGTGCCGATCTCGATGCGGCTCGTGCGCGCGCCGATCGCCGCGAGCAGCGGGAACGGCGAGGCGAGCTGGCGGGCGAAGTGGTGCACCCGGAAGTAGGCGCCGTCCGCGCCCAGCTCCTCGGCGGCCACGGCCAGGTCGATCGACTGCAGCAGGGCGTCCGACGCCGAGCGCGTGCCCGACTGCGGATGCGGCGTCCAGTGACCGAAGGACAGGAACCCGATCTTCTTCACGCTGACTCCAACCTGCCGTGACCGACGACCCGTCCCGCGGGCCGGGACCGTTCCCGAACTGTTATCGGCGCGGGGGCACCGTTTTCCGTTCCCCGAGCGTCCTTGTGAGTGTGAGCAGCAACCACGCCCCTGTTTCCCGTACCCCGCTCAGCCCTTCTCCGCTCCGCCCCACGTCGCTCGACAGCACGCCGTTCGGCCGTGCCTCGTACGACGGCTCCTCGCACGACCCTGCCGCACACGACCGTACCGACACCTTCCGCACCGCGCCCGAGCCCGTGCGCTGGTGGATCCCGCTGGTCGCCTCCACCGGCGCGCTCCTGGTCCTCGTCCTGGGTGCCGCCGCGCTGGTCGGCGGCATCGTGAACTCGACCATCGGCAGCATCGGCTGACCCGCCGGACGGCCCCGTGGGGCCGGTAGTCAGGGCTGGCCGTCAGGGCTTCGGCACCGGACCGGTGCTGTCCCTGACGACCAGCTCCGTCGGCAGTATGTGCGACGCCGCCGCGCGCCCGCCCAGCAGGTCGGCCAGCGCCCCGGCGGCCAGGTGCCCCTTGGCCGTGACGTCCTGCCGCACCGTGGTCAGCGCGGGGACGCCCGCCGTGGCGACCCGGCTGTCGTCGTAGCCCACCACCGACAGGTCACCCGGCACCGAACGCCCCAGGGCGGCGGCCGCCGTGATCACCGCGCGGGCGAACACGTCATCGAAGCACAGCACCGCCGTGACGTCGGACGACTCCAGCAGCTCGGTGGCCGCCTCGAGAGCCGCGGAACGGGGCAGGAGCGTCGTGCGCGCCACGACCGGCTCGACGCCCGCCGCCGCCAGGGTCTGGCGCCACCCGATCAGGCGGTCCCGGTTGGGCGGGTCGAGGGCGAACTCCTCGGTCAGCGCGAGGATCCCGATCCGGCGGTGGCCCAGGTCGAGCAGGTGCTGCGCCCCGGCCCGCGCCCCACCGAGGTCGTCGACGCCGATGGTGGTCACGTCCGCCCCCAGGTCCTGGTCGACGGCGACGACGGGCAGCCTGCGCCGGCCGAGCCACGCCACTCCGGCCGACGCCGGGTCGCACGTGTAGACCAGGGCGCCGTCGACGGCGACGTCGCGCGCGGGCAGGAACCCGTCGTCCTGCGGCGGCGTCAGGACGGTCAGCGCCAGCCCGCGCCGCGTCAGCTCGTCGGCGACGGCGGCCACGAACTCCGCCGAGACGTCGTCCTCGAACGCCTCGCTGAGCGGGCCGTTCAGCAGGAGCCCGACGGATCCGGTACGGCCGCGGGCCAGCGCCCGGGCCGCCGGGTCGGGCCCGCTGTACCCGAGCTGCTCCGCGGTGGCGAGAATCCGCTCCCGCAGGTCCTTGGACAACTGGTCGGGGCGCGAGAAGGCGTTCGACACCGTCATCCGGCTCACGCCGACCTCGTCCGCGACGGACTGCAACGTCACCTTGGCCATAACCAGGCCAGTATCGCTCAGGCCGCTCCCCCGTCGGCACGCGCCACGGCCTGCGGCGTGGCGCAGGGCGGGTCGAGCCGCGCCGCCGCGGCGCGCAGGGCCGCCGCCAGCGCGGCCCGCGGCCGGTTCAGCGACGGCATGCGGGCGCCACCGCGGTCCAGCCGTGGGACGGCGAGACGGCGACGGCGGCCGGGCGGACCGTCCAGGACCGGTGCGTCCGGGCGGGCGCTGTTCTGCTCGGCGATCGCGCGGCGCAGCGCGAGGTTCCCGCCGGCGTACTCGTGCATCGTGGCCACCTCCCCATAGGCGTCTGTACCGGTACAGTAGGCACGGTCTTCTGTACCGGTCAAGAGTTTCGGTGAGACGACTTCAGATCGCGCCGGCGTCAGCCCAGATCAACGCGGGCCGGACGTCAGGCCGCCTCGACCGCGCGCGGCCTCAGGCCTGCCTGCGCACCGCGTCGGCCACGGCATCGGCGACCCGGTGGTCGAACACACCAGGGATGATGTACGCGCTGTTCAGCTCGTCCGGCGCGACGACGTCCGCTATCGCCACCGCCGCCACCCGCAGCAGCTCCGTGGTGATGTCCGTGGCGCCCGTGTCGAGCAGGCCCCGGAACAGGCCAGGGAAGGCCAGCACGTTGTTGATCTGGTTCGGGTAGTCGCTGCGCCCGGTGGCCACGACGGCCGCCGTCTCGGCCGCCTCCAGCGGGTCCACCTCCGGCGTCGGGTTGGCCAGGGCGAACACGACGGCGTCGTCGGCCATCTGTGCCACGTCGGCGCCGGACAGGATGCCGCCGGCCGAGACCCCGATGAAGACGTCGGCGCCCTTGAGGCCCTCCTGGAGCGTGCCGGCGAAGCCGTCGATGTTGGTGTTGTCCACGATCCAGCGCCGGTGCGGGTCGTCGGTCACCACGCCCGGGTGCAGCGCGCCGTCGCGGCCGAACGCCACGATGCTCCGCGCGCCCTGCGCCTTGAGCAGCCGGATGATCGCGTTGCCCGCCGCGCCGACGCCGGACACGACGATCCGCACGTCCGCGAGGTCCTTGCCGACCACCTTCAGGGCGTTGACCAGCGCCGCGAGCACCACGATCGCGGTGCCGTGCTGGTCGTCGTGGAAGACGGGGATGTCCAGCTCCTCACGCAGCCGCGCCTCGATCTCGAAGCACCGCGGCGCCGCGATGTCCTCCAGGTTCACGCCCCCGTACACCGGCGCGATCGCCTTGACGATCCGCACGATCTCGTCGGTGTCGGTCGTGTCGAGGCACACCGGCCAGGCGTCCACCCCGCCGAACTCCTTGAACAGCGCCGCCTTGCCCTCCATGACGGGCAGCGCGGCGGCCGGGCCGATGTCTCCGAGGCCGAGCACCGCCGTGCCGTCGGTGACGACGGCGACCGTGTTCCGCTTGATCGTCAGCCGCCGCGCGTCCTCCGGCTTGTCCGCGATGGCCAGGCACACCCGCGCCACGCCCGGCGTGTACGCCCGCGACAGGTCGCGCCGCGTCTTGAGCGGCACCTTGTTCGTGACCTCGATCTTGCCGCCGAGGTGCATCAGGAACGTCGAGTCGCTCGACTTGAGCACCTGGGCACCCTCGACGGCGTTCACGGCCGCGACGACCCGCTCACCGTGCTCGGCGTCGACCGTGTCGCACGTGACGTCCACGACCAGGCCGTGCGACGTGGAGTGCGCGATGTCGACGCCCATGACCGCGCCACCGGCGTCGGCTACCGCGGCTACCACCGTGCTCGTGGCGCGCTGCGATGCGGCCACCTCCACGCGCAGGGTGATCGTGTAGCTCGGGCTGGGCAACGACATCGTGGTCTCCTCGGTCACCGGCCTGTGCCGGGGCGCGGCCGTCCGCGCACAAGGGAGATTCCTACCGCCGCGACGTGACCTGCGCCACACGGGCCCGCGATGCGGACGGGCGGTGTGCCCTCGAAGCAGACGCGCGATGGCTATCCCGGCGCTCCCGCCGAGGGCCGTCGAGAAGTGCTCGGAAATGCCAAACGACCCAACCAGTGAAGACTGGAAGGGTCGCGGCCTAGCTATAACCGGGAGACCTGCCCCGGCTTTCGCTGCCTACTCTAGATCACCCGTGGCCCATCGTGCGAGCCACATCGGGAGACACGGTCGGTTTTCCGGGCGGCAGGCGCCATCACGCACACTACGACCGTGAACATCTCCCCCGACTCCCCCGCCCGCGACGACGTCCGCCGCCTGCTCTACGAGCACCTGGCCGACATGTTCGCCACCTCCCCGCCCGAGAGCGTGCACGCGCTGGACCACTCGGCGCTGCTCGCGCCGTCGGTCACCTTCTGGACCGCGCGGGACGACGACGGCACCCTGCTCGGCTGCGGCGCGCTGAGCGAGCTCGCCGCGAGTCCCAACGGTCCCGAGAGCCCGGAGGCATCGGCAGGGCCGGAGGGCGAGCTCAAGTCGATGCGGACCGCCACCCACGCCCGCGGCCGAGGTGTGGCGTCGAAGCTGCTCGCCGTCGTCCTCGCGGAGGCCGAGCGGCGCGGGTACTCCCGGGTGAGCCTGGAGACCGGCTCGCAGGACTACTTCGCGCCGGCCCGCCGCCTCTACGCACGGCACGGGTTCCAGGAGTGCGGCCCGTTCGGGCAGTACACGCTCGACCCGCACAGCGTCTTCATGACCCTGGGCCTGTCTTCGGACACGAACCCGCCTTCGGCCCTCGACCCGTCTTCCACCCCGGACCCGCCCGGTCAGCCCGCGGAACGGACCGCCTGAGCGACGGGCGCGGCCGGCTCGTACCGGAGGCGGTCACGCAGGCGCGCGATGCGCCCCCCGTCGAGCCCGGCGTACCGCAGGTAGGCGGCCGGGTCCAGGTCGGCAAGCCATTCCAGGAGGGCCCCACGCCGCTCGCGGACGCGGACGGCCATCTGCTGGGCGGTCCAGGTCTCGCCCGGATGCTGGACCCAGGCGCCCTGCTCGGCGTCGTACACGACGCCGCGGCGGTGCGCGGCCCCGCGGAACGCCTGCTCGTAGTCCCCCGCGATGGCCTCGTGCTCGACGCCGGTCAGCGCCAGCAGCAGCGCCGTGATCATCCCGGTGCGGTCGCGGCCGGCGGAGCAGTGCACCAGCACTGAACCTTGCGCGTCGGCGACCGCCCGGAGGGCGGCCGCGATCAGGTGCGGGTACATCGCGATGTTGGGCGCGTAGGAGCGCGGGTGGTCGAGCCAGGGTCCGCAGGTCTCCAGGAAGTGCGGGTCGCCGGGGTCCTCGGTCGGGGTGTTGCGGAAGTCGATCTCGTGGGGACGCGTGGCCTCGGGCACGAGGTCGCGCGCCTGACCGATCTCCGCGGGGTTGCGCAGGTCGACGACGGTGGTGAGCCCGGCGTCGAGCGCCTCGGCCCAGCCGGTGGGGGTCATCGGCTCCGGCGCGCCACCGCGCCAGATGCGCCCGGGCGCGGTGGTGCCGCCGTCGTCGAGCGGTAGGCCGCCGAGGTCGCGGAGGTTGGTCGCGCCGTCCCAGGTCCGGGGGTTCACCGGGTTGGTCATGACGGCATGCTGGTTCGGGCCATCGGGCAGGTCAACGGGGAGAACTGCCCGGTGACACCTGGACCGCAGACATGCGACTTTGGTCCCTGATTACCGAAAGATCACCCGCAGCCAGGCAAAAGGTTCAGCGGGTCGCAGCCGTACTTCGCCTGGGCGAGCACCAGGACCGCCCAGCCGAAGCCCACCAGCATGGCCGCACCGACCAGGATGTTCAGGATCGGGTACGTGCCGCCCTGCACCACCGGGGCGAGCGCCAGGCCGGCTCCCGCAAGGAGGCAGCCGAGTGTCACAATGGTGATCGGGCTGGTCAGGGCGTCGGACGCGGACGGCTGGAGCCAACCGAACCGCTCCCCCGAAAGGACCAGCGCGACGTACGGCAGAGCGAACGCGAGCGCCGCGATGGCGCGCCAGTCCATGATCGAGAGCTTCGACAACATCGTGACCTTCCCTTTTGACCCACCCCAGACAGTGGCCAAACACCCATGACAAGTGTTAATAATCGGGGGGCGGTCCGCTATCTTTGGTAGTGATTTTCACAGAATCCGACATTTTCGTACGATCTCCACTTTCAGGACTCCCGCGCTGATGGCACTCTGTGGCGCGTCGTAGCGCCGCCGGCGGCACGGCTGTCGAGGAAGGACGCGCATGGCGAGGGACGAAGGCGTGGGCAAGCCCGCGTACGCAGCGGTGTCGACCCGGATCACCGGTCTCCAGGCGGCTCATGCGCGGCTACGGGAGATAGCGGTCGTACGCGTCGACGAGCGGGGCGCCGTCGTCGACGAGTGGTCGGCGGTACTGCATCCCGACGGCGCGTGGATCGCGCTCGCGGACGTCGCCGCCACGCTGCGGGAACGCCTGTCGCAGATGGCGATCGTGACGCACAACGGCCGGCTCGGGATCGAGGTGCTGCGGGCGGAGCTGGCCCACCTGGGGTGGGAGCTGCCCGCCTTCGCGCAGCTCACGATCATCGACGCGAGCTACCACTACCTGCCGGGCCTGATCCACCGCCGCCTGTCGGACTGCTGCACCGCCGCCGGGGTCCCGTTCGAGGGCGGCGGCTCGGCGAGCTCCAGCCCGCTGGGCGAGGCGCGTGCGGTAGCCGGTCTGCTGGCCCGGTTCGTCGAGGCGGTCGGCGGCGTGCCGGACCTGCCCGAGCTGCTCCAGGTCACGCTCCGCGCGTGGGTCTACCCCTGGCCGCAGGCGCCCAGCCGGGTGCCCGACGCCCCGCGTCCCTGGCCCGGACGCCGCGGCCCGGGGGTCCTGACGACGCTCGGAGGGCAGCCGCTCGCGGACGCGATAGCCGCCGTCGCGGACATCCACACCCACGGCTACCTGTCGCTCGTCGCCGAGACGCTCCAGGACGGGCGGCTGACCCCCGAGACGGCCGCGGAGCTCGCCGAGGCCGAGCCGCTCTACCGGCTGACCCCCGAGGCGGCCGCCGCCGCGCGCAGGCAGTTCTTCGACATGCTGGTCCACCAGGCGATCGAGGCGGACCGGTACCACCTCGAGGCCCGTCAGGAGCTGTGGCGGGTGGCGGACACGCTCGGCTGCCCGCGCGACGCCGTGATCGAGCCCATCGTCGAGGCGACGCCGGTGGAGTTCCCCAAGCTCGTGGACGAGTCCGGGACCAAGACACCGACCGACGGCCGCCACAAGGCCACACCCGCCCAGATGCGCGCCTGGGCCATCGCCAACGGGTTCGACGTGGAGGGCTACATCCGGCTGCCCTGGTCGATCGTGCGGGCCTTCGAGGAGGCGCACGCCGAGCCGGTGGACCGCACCCCGCGGCAGCCCGTGCGCGAGGAGCCGACGGCGGCCGAGCCGGCGCCCCGGCAGGACCCGGGTCTGGATCCCGGCCTCGACTCCAGGCACGAGTCCCGGACCGTGCCGGGGGTTGGCCTGCGGCCGATCCTGATGCCGGCCCCCAGGACCGCGGCCCAGCCCGCGCCGGGGCGGGACCGTGGGGCCGATCCCGACGAGGGCGTGCCCCAGCTCGACTTCGACCGGCTGGAGACGCCGCCCATCGGCAACCCGGTGGTGTGAACCCGGTCGGGTAAGACCCGGCAACGTGCGAAAGACCAGGCCCGAGCGCCCGGCTCAGCCCTCCGGGAACCCGTTCGGGTTCTGCGACTGCCAGCGCCAGGTGTCCGCGCACATGTCGTCGATGGTCTTGGTCGCGCGCCAACCGAGCTCGGTGTTGGCCCGCGTCGGGTCCGCCCAGAACGCCGCGAGGTCGCCGGCTCGCCGCGGGCCGATCTCGTAGGGCAGCTCCCGGCCGACCGCACGCTCGAACGCCTTCAGCAGCTCCAGCACCGACGTACCGGTACCGGTACCCAGGTTGAACGCCCGGGCGGGCTCAGCCATGTCGTCCAGGTGCTCCAGCGCCGCGACGTGCCCGGCGGCCAGGTCGGTGACGTGCAGGTAGTCCCGTTCGCAGGTGCCGTCGGCGGTCGGGTAGTCGTTCCCGAACACGGTGAGCTTGTCCCGCCGCCCCACGGCGACCTGCGCGATGAACGGCATCAGGTTGTTCGGGACGCCCTGCGGGTCCTCGCCGATGTCCCCGCTCTCGTGCGCGCCGACCGGGTTGAAGTAGCGCAGCAGCGCCACCTTCCAGCCCGCGGAGATCTGCGCGATGTCCGACAGCACCCGCTCGATCATCACCTTGGTCTGCCCGTACGGCGACGACGAGGACAGGTACTCGTAGTCCTCCGTGTACGGCACGGGCGCCTTCTCCCCGTACACCGTGGCCGACGACGAGAACACCAGCTTCGTGACCCCGTACTTCTCCATCGACATCGCCAGGGCGAACGTGGAGTCGAGGTTGTTGCGGTAGTACGCCAGCGGCCTGGTCACCGACTCCCCCACGGCCTTGAACCCGGCGAAGTGGACCACCGCGTCGATCCGCTCGTGCGCGAACAGCCGCTCCGTCTTGTCGGCGTCGGTCAGGTCGAACGCGTGGAACGGGATCGACCGGCCCGCCAGGGCCTCCAGGCGGCCCTGCACCGAGGGCTTCGAGTTCGAGAAGTCGTCGACCACCAGGACGTCGTGACCGGCGGCGACCAGGGCGAGGACGGTGTGCGAGCCGATGTAGCCGGCCCCACCCGAGACGAGAACGCGCATGCCCTCACGATAGCCGGGAGATGGATACGCTCCTGCCGTGGCGTACACAGAGCAGCGCACCGACTCCGCGGGCCGCACCGGCTACATCGGCCGGTTCCGCGTGGACGGGCGCCTGCGCAGCACCCGCCGCTTCACGTCCCGGCGCGAGGCGCTCGCCGAGGCCCGCCGCCAGGAGGAGGCGGGCAAGCACGCCGAGTGGGTGGACCCCGCCTCCAGCCGGATCACCGTCGCCGAGTGGTTCGCCCTCTGGCAGGAGTCCCGCGTGGACCGCGCGCCGCGCACCACCGAGGCCGAGCGGGAACGGTTCCGCTCCCTGGTCGCGCCCACCTTCGGGGACCGGCCGCTGCGGCAGGTCACCCACGAGGACGTCGCCCGCTGGGCCGCCACCATGACCTCCCCCACCACCGGCGAGACGGCCTCGCCCGCCCGGCGCCGCGACGCCACCCGCCTCCTGGTCGCCCTGCTCGACGCCGCCGTCGACGCGCGCCGCCTGCGCACCAACCCCGCACGGACGCCGTCCGGCAAGGTGCCCGCCCTGCCGCGGGCGCCGAAGACCAAACCGCACCGCTACCTCTCGCACGAGCAGCTCCGCCGCGTCGCCGACGCGAGCGCGCGAGGCGCAGGACCCGGCGGGCACAGCCAGGCACGCACGCTCATCCTGCTCACGGCCCTGACCGGCCTGCGCTGGGGCGAGGTCAGCGCCCTCACGGTGGCCGACGTCGACCCGCTGCGCCGCCGCGTCCACGTCACCAAGGCCTACACGCGCCTCGACGACGGCACCCTCCTGCTCGGCGACACCAAGACCCACGCCCGGCGCGAGGTCCCCCTGCCCGCGACCCTCGTCGCGGCCGTCACCGCGCAGGCCGCCGGGCGCGCGCCCGCCGACCTGCTGTTCACCGGCACGCGCGGCGGCCCGCTGCGCCGCGAGAGCTTCGACCGGTCGACGTTCCGCCCCGCCGTCCTGGCGGCCGGCCGCGCCGTCCGCACGCTCCGCGAGGCCCTTGGCCTGCTGCCCTCCGGCCGGTACGACGACGTCGTGGTCGCCACGGTCCGCCGGCTCCAGTCCGACGGCGGGCTGGAGCCGACCGGCGTCGTCGACCCCGCGACCTGGTCCCTCGTGGTGCGGGCCGACCGGGCGCGCCGGGACGGGGGCACGGCGCTGGACGGGTCGCGGGGCGCGGGGGCGCCGTCGGGAACCGCACCGGCCGTGCCGCGAGGGGCGGGGACCACTGCAGGGACCACGTGGGGACCGGGGGCGACGACGGCGGCGCTGACGCGCAGCGAGAAGGTGAGCCGCACCCGGCTGCTGACCGCGCTGTCCGGCACGACCCTCGCGCCAGGCGCCGAGGACTTCGACACGCTCACCCTGCACGACCTGCGGCACACCGCGGCGTCCCTGGCGATCTCAGGCGGAGCCACGGTCAAGGCGGTCCAGCGGATGCTCGGGCACGAGTCGCCGGTGCTCACGCTGTCCACGTACGCAGGCCTGTTCGAGGACGACCTCGACGCCTTGGGAGAGACGATGAGCGTGGCGTTCCAGGCATCCGCCGTCGAGCCCGGGAGCGTTCCTGGGGTCGGGAACGGCGCGTCGGAGAGGCCGGCGGCGGCCACGCCGATCCGGGCGGTGCGGACGCGGGCGGGCTGACCCGAACTCTTTCTCGGCGATCGGTGATCCTGATGTCGAGAACCCGACGAGGGCTCCGTCCCAGGGTCGAGGGCGCACGACGGCGTCCGTACCGCGTCCACGACGCAGGGCCCTGCGGGGCCCCTGACCCAGGGAGACGACCATGGCGAAGTACCTGCTGCTGAAGCACTACCGGCGCGGCGGTCCGGAGTGGGTGCCCGGCACCGACGTGCCGATGGACCAGTGGAGCCCGGACGAGATCACGGCACACATCGACTACATGCGCCGGTTCGCCGAGAAGCTGACGCAGAGCGGTGAGTTCGTGAGCGAGGGTGCGCTCTCGCCGGAGGGCACGTTCGTCAGGTACGACGGCGAGGGCCGGCCGCCGGTGACCGACGGGCCGTTCGCGGAGACCAAGGACCTCATCGCCGGCTGGATGATCATCGACGTCGAGTCCCAGGAGCGGGCCTACGAGGCGGCTGCCGAGCTGTCCGCCGCGCCCGGGGTCGGCGGGCGCCCGATCTACGAGTGGCTCGAGGTGCGGCCGTTCCTCGGCGAGAACCTGACCATCTCCGAGTGAGCCCCGAGTGGGGCGGGCGGCCTGAGGAGGGCTGGACGTGGACCACGGCGCGGTGAACGACCGGGTGCGGACGCTCGCGCCGCAGGTCCTCGGCGTCCTCGTCCGCCGCGGAGCGGACTTCGCGACGGCCGAGGACGCCGTCCAGGAGGCCCTGATCGAGGCCGTGCGGCACTGGCCGGACGACCCGCCGGACGACCCCAAGGCGTGGCTGCTGCGGGTAGCCGGCCGCAAGCTGATCGACTTCCAGCGGTCCGAGGCCGCCCGCCGGCGCCGTGAGGAGCGGGTGCACGACGAACCACCGCAGGGCCCCACCGAGCAGTCGGACGACACGCTGCTGCTCTTGAGCCGCTGCTGCCACCCGGCGCTGAGCCCGGCGTCGGCGATCGCACTGACGCTCCGGGCGGTAGGTGGGCTGACGACGGCGCAGATCGCGCGGGCGTTCCTGGTACCGGAGGCCACGATGGCGCAGCGGATCTCGCGCGCCAAGCGCACCATCACCGGAGAGCGGTTCGACACCCCCGGTGACGCCCGGGCGGTGCTGCACGTGCTGTACCTGATCTTCAACGAGGGCTTCACCGGCGAGATCTCGCTGGCCGACGAGGCGATCCGGCTGACCCGGCAGCTCGCCGTCGCCTCGGCGGCGCGGCCCGAGGGCGCCGACCCCGAGATCGCCGGGCTGCTGGCCCTGATGCTGCTGCACCACGCGCGTCGGGACGCCCGGTACACAGCTTCGGGCGAGCTGGTTCCGCTCGACGAACAGGACCGGAGCCGGTGGGACACGGCGATGATCGCCGAGGGTGTCGACGTGCTCCAGACCGCCCTGTCGCGCGACCGGCTGGGCCAGTACCAGGCGCAGGCCGCGATCGCTGCCCTGCATGACGACGCCCCCAGTGCCGACCAGACCGACTGGCCGCAGATCCTCGAGTGGTACGACGAGCTCGCCGGGCTCACCGACAGCCCGGTCGTGGCGCTCAACCGCGCCGTCGCCGTCGGACACGTGGACGGCCCGCGCGCGGGCCTGGCGGCGCTGGCCGACGTCGACCCGAGGCTGTCCCGGTGGGACGCCGTGGCCGCGCACCTGTACGAGCGCGCCGACGACACCGCGGCGGCCGTGCGGCACTACCTGACCGCCGCGGACCGGGCCGCCAGCTCGGCCGAGCGGACGCACCTCATCAAGCAGGCGGCGCGGCTGCGGTCGGAGCGGCCAGGTGCCGCTGGCGCGGCCGGCGGGTCGAGCGCACGTACAGAACGGTGAGCGGTGCTTCGCAGAGCCCCCGGGTATTCGATGCTCACTATGGGCTCACCGAACCTCGAATCTGCGCCGACGTATCGGCCTTGATCATTGGTAGAACAAGGATTCGTGAGTTGGTGCGCACCCGCTTCAGGAAAGCGGGTGCGCACTTTGTGGGAGGGAAAGTCGGAGTAGTATCACGCTACTGCTCGTACTACTACGAGTGTCGAACGGGCTGCGAGCGATTCACGAACAACCTGCGAACGCTCGACCGACAGGCGATCGACCGAAGAACGATCCGACGAACCAGAGCGGGGAACAACGTGCGAGACAAGGAACGGGTCTTCCAGGCGGCAGAGGCCCTGGCGGCCGAGGGCATCGCCGTGACGGTGACGAACGTGCGGGAGCGCGCCGGCTGCTCGAACGCCACGGCCACGAAGTTCCTGCGCGAGTGGCGCGACACCAAGGCCGCGGAGGACGAGGCCCGGCAGGCGCTCCCCGAGCTGCCCGCCACGGTGGGCGCCCTGGCCGAGCGCGGCCTGGAGGCCCTGTGGGGCGCTGCGGTCGTGGCGGCCCGCACCGAGCACGAGGCGGCTGCCGCGGCATCGGAGGAGGCGCTGACCGCCGTCGTCGGCGAGGCGGATGCCCTGGCCGCCCGGGTGGACGAGGCCGACGCCGAGCTCGCGCAGCTCCGCGCGGCGCTGGAGACCGCGCGGGAGCACGCCCGCGCCGCGGACGAGGGGCGCAGGGCGGCCGAGCAGGAGCGGGCCGACGCTGCGACGTCGGCCGCCCGGCTGGAGGGCGAGCTTCACGCCGCACAGCAGGCGCTCGACGGCGCACGCGACGAGCTCGCGCGGGAGCGGACCGCGGTGGCCGATGCCGAGCGTGCGCGGTCGGATGCGGAGGCGGCCCGCGCCCAGGCAGAGGGCGCCGCCGTCGGGCTGCGGGAGTCCCTGGCGGACGTGCGCGGGGCGCTCGAAGCGGCGCGGAACGACGTCACCCAGGCGCACCGTGACCGTGCGGCCGCGGACGCCGCTCGCGCCGCGGCCGAGACGTCGGTCGCGCGGCTCGAAGGTGAGCTCGCCGCAGCGCACCGGGCGCTCTCCGGCGCGCGCGACGAGCTGGAGTCGGCGCGCAAGCAGGCGACCGAGGCAGAACAGGCGCGCCGCACCGCGCTCACAGGTCAGGCGCAGGCGGAAGGCCTGGCGGCTGGGTTGCGGGAGGCACTGGAGGCGGGCGCGCGCGTGACACCGGAAGCGTCGAGAGGCTGACGTAGGGGCCGGCCAATTTCTGCCGTTCACCGCACGTCGCTCCGCTAGGTTGCTTCCGTGACCTCTGCGCGCTCGTCTTCCGTGTCCCCGTCTTCCGCACAGCCGGCGCCCGTGGCAACCTCGTCGCCCGCGCATTCACCGTCGGCGGCCGAGATCATCGACTCTCTGCTCGACCTGACCGCCTGGGCCGTCTTCGACGTCGACCCCGAGGGCCGGATCCTTGCGGGGAACGACGAGTCCGGCAGCATGCAGCTCGTCGAGATCGCGCCCGACGGCACACGGAGGCAGCTCACCGCCCTGCCGTCGCGCTGCTCCGGCCGGTACGTCCCGGGCACGCGCCGCGTGGTGGTGCAGCACGACAACGGCGGCGACGAGCAGATGCAGCTCAGCCTCCTGGACCTCGCTCCGGAGACGTCCGCTCCCAAGGCGGCACCCATGCCCGCCACCCTGGCCGACCTGACTCCCCTGGTCCACGACCCCGCGTACAAGCACGACCTGGCCGACGTCGCCGCCGACTCCGTCGTGTTCCTGACCAATCGTCGCGACGGAGTCGACTTCGACGTCGTCGTGCACGAGCTGGCGACCGGCGTCGAGACCACGCTGTACGACGGCGGCGGATACCTCGCCTCCGCCGTGGCCTCCCACGACCGCCGCTCCGTGGCCATCACCGTGGCCAGCAGCCAACCCCGTTCCACACAGATCCTCGTGGCGCGGAGCGGCACCACGCCCGCCGTCGCCGTCACCGCGCCCGACGAGCACGCTCACCACTCGCAGGTCGCCTGGACCGCGGACGACGGCGCGCTGGTCATGGCCTCCGACCACGAGCGGGAGTTCGCCGCCGTCGTCCGCGTACGCCCCGCCGCCAGCACGGTCTGGGAGACGCTCGTCGTGGCGGACGACCACGACCTCGAGGTCGTCCTCTCCCCCGACGGCTCGGCGATGGTCGTGGGCCACCACCAGGACGGCGTCACCACGCTGGCCGTGCACGAGCCGGACGGCGCCCACCGCTGCGACGTCGCGCTGCCCGACGTCGGCGTGCCCACCGTCGTCTGGGCCCCGGACTCCTCGCGGTTCGCCGTCCACCTCACCACCTCGGGCGACCCGGGCTCCATCCACCTCGTCGACGCCGCCACCGGCGACGTCACCACCGTGGTCGACGGACGCGCCCAGATCCCCGACGGCCTGCCGATCTCGCTGCCCACCGTGCACCGGGTTCCCACACCGGACGGCGAGCAGATCCCCTGCTTCGTGCACCGGCCCGCTCCCGGCGCCGACCCGGCCGTCGCCGGCGCATCCGTGATCGTCGTGCACGGCGGCCCCGAGGCCGAGGCCACGCGCCTGTTCTTCCCCGCCGTCCAGGCCCTCGCCGGCGCGGGGTTCACCGTGCTCGTCCCGAACGTCCGCGGCTCCGCCGGCTACGGCAAGCGCTGGGTCAGCCTGGACGACGTCGACAAGCGGCTCGACTCCGTCGCCGACCTCGCCGCGCTGCGCGCCTGGCTGCCAGAGCTCGGCCTCGACCCCGAGCGAAGCGCGCTCTGGGGCGGCTCGTACGGCGGCTACATGGTGCTGGCCGGCACCACGATGCAGCCCGACCTGTGGGCCGCCGGCGTCGACATCGTCGGCATGTCGTCGCTCGTGACCTTCCTCGAGAACACGTCCGCCTACCGCCGCGCCGCCCGCGAGCGCGAGTACGGCAGCCCCGACCACGACCGCGACTTCCTCGTCACGGCCTCGCCCATCACCTACCTCGACCAGCTCCGCGCCCCGCTGTTCGTGATCCACGGCGCCAACGACCCCCGTGTGCCGCTGTCCGAGGCGGAGCAGATCGCGGCGGCACTCGCGGATCGTGGGATCCGGCACGAGCTGCGGGTCTATCACGACGAGGGCCACGGGCTGGCCCAGCGAGCGAACCGGAAGGATGCCTACCCGGCCGCGATCGAGTTCCTCACCGAGGTGCTGGCTCGCTGAACCCGGCCTGCCGGTACCTGTCCTGGGCCTCGGCCGTGCTCGGCGCTAGCCTCGGGGCGTGACCCGCGAGGAGCGCCGTCTGCGCCTGTCGATCGACGACCAGATCGAGAACCGGTACCTCGAAGTACCGTTCGAGCTCCCGGCGGGGCGCAGCACCGACGCCCTGGAGGTCACGCTCGCCTACGACCGCGACGCCGCGGTGATCGACCTCGGGTGCCGCGACCCCGAGCGGTGGCGCGGCTGGTCGGGCGGCGCCCGGTCGCGCTTCGCGATCACGCCGAACGCGCGGTCCCGCGGAGCGGACGGCCTCGGCAGATCGGGTGAGCACGTCGGACGAGGCGCCGCCACGCCCGGGTACGAGCCCGGCGAGCTCATCCCCGGCCAGTGGGCGGTGGTGCTCGGCCTGCACGCGCTGCCGGCCGAGCCGGTCGACGTCACCGTCACGATCGCCACCGGAGCCGACGCCGGACGGGTCGAGGACGAGCCGCCGGCGCCGCCTCCGCCGTCGGGCAGCGCGGCCGGCGCACGCCGGACCCGGCTGGGCCGGGACCTGCCCGCGCCCGACGGCCGGACCTGGTACGCGGGCGACCTGCACGCGCACACCACGCACTCCGACGGGACGCTGAGCATCGCCCAGCTCACGGCCGCCGCGGCCGGCCGGGGCCTGGACTTCCTCGCCGTGACGGACCACAACACGGTCTCCCACCACCCGCACCTGCCCGGCGTGGGCGCCGCGTACGACGTGTGCCTCTTGCCCGGTCAGGAGGTCACCACGCATGCGGGCCACGCGAACGCGTTCGGTGACATCGGCTGGATCGACTTTCGGCGTCCGGCGGCACAGTGGCTGTCCGACGTCGAGGAGCGGGGCGGCCTGCTGTCGGTGAACCACCCGATCCAGGACGACTGCGGCTGGCTGTACCCGATGCGGACCGGTTACCTCGAGCTGTGGCACATCTCCTGGTTCCTCGATCTGACCGCCACGGGCCCCTGGGCGTATCTGCGGGCGCTCGGCGCGGCCGCGGCCGCGCCTGGTCCGTCCGGAGGGAGACTTGAACCCCCACGCCCCGAACACCCCGTGCTGCTGGGCGGCAGCGACTTCCACACGCCCGAGCAGGGATTTCCGCCCGGCACGCCCACCACCTGGGTCGCGGCCGAGGACCGCACGCCCGAGGCGATCCTCGAGGGCATCCGGCACGGCCGCACCGCGATCAGCAGGTTCCCCGGGCCGGACGAGCCGGTCCTCGTGCGGGTGGGCGACGACCTGGTCGCCGTCGATGCGGACGGCGCCGTGCTGGTCGACAGTCCGCTGGAGGCCCCGGACGGCGGCACCGGCAGACGGCGTCGGGTGCGCGGCGACACGGTCACGTTCGCCGCCCCGCCCGAGCGCGGCCCCTACCGGCTGGAAGCCGCCGACCGGACGCTGCTCGCGATCAGCGCGTGACCGGCTCCTCGTCCCTTCCGCCGTCGGTGTGCCCGCCGCCCTGCCGCTCGGCCGGCCCGCCGTCGGCGTCCTGTGGCGCGGCCGGCAGCCGGATGAACCGCGACACCGTGGTGCCGATCAGCAGCAGCACGGACGGGTACAGAGACAGGTAGACGCGGAACGCCTGCCCGGGATCGGGTCCGGGGTCGGCACCCGAGCGGTAGCCGAACCAGAGCGCGAGCGACGCCAGCGCGGCGGCCGTCACCAGGCCGTTCAGCCGGCCCAGCACGCCGAAGGCCGCGAGGAACAGCCCGCTGCGGTGGGTGCCGTGCCGGGCCGCGTCCGCGTCGAGCACGCGGGCGATGACCAGGTCGTTCGTCGCGAGCAGACCCGAGTACCCGACCGCCACTGACAGGCCGCCGAGGATCGCGGTGACCAGGTCGTTCGCGAAGTACAGCGGCACGAACCCGACGGCGGCGACCGGGAGCGCGAGCCGCCACGTCCAGGCCGCGCCCTTGCGCCGCACGACGGCGGCCCACACGCTCAGCATCCCGATCGACACGGCGATCACGACGAGCTGCAGGATGCTGGCGTCCAGCGCACTGCCGCCCAGCGTGTGGTCCACGTAGAGCTGCAGCCCGCCCAGGACCAGCGCCATCGCCGTCCCGTAGCAGGCGCTGACGAGCCCGACGGTCCAGAACTGCGACGTCGACAGGATCTGGCCCACTGACCGGAAGAAGTGCGGTACCGGCTCGGCGTCGAGCGCACGGTCCTCCCGCACCCCGAACGCCGTCCACAGGATCACCGCGGCCGACACCACGCCGAAGATGACGGCCAGCCGCCCGTAGCCGACCGCCGAGCCGTCGGTGCCCAGCACGTTCCGCGCCAGGACGGGCGTCAGCGCCAGCGCGATCACGAGGGCGATGAGCTGCGCGCCCTGCCGGATCGCGTTCGCTGTGGCCCGCCGCCGCTCGTCCGAGAACAGCTCCGGCAGGAGCGCGCCGTAGCTGGCGTTGATCAGGGAGTCGGCCATCTCGGTGGTGATCGCGAAGACCGCGAACCAGACCGCCAGCCCCACGGCGGACTCGGCCACCGGTCCGGGCACCGAGAAGAGGGCGATCGTCGTGCCGGCCAGGACGAGGGCACCGACCACCAGGTACGGCCGACGCCGCCCCCAGCGCGAGCGCGTCCGGTCCGACAGGTACCCGAAGACGGGGTTGTCCAGCGCGTCGAGCACCCCGTACACCGCGTACACCGTCGCGTAGACGACGGCGTCCAGGCCGAGCAGCTCGACGTACACGTAGAGCATCGAGCCCTTGACGAGGTTGATCGGCAGCGAGGTGCCGAACATGCCGGCGCCGTAGCGCAGCGGCGACGTCCCGCCGGTCCGCGGCCGCGCTACCGCCGGCGCGTCCACGACGTCCTCAGCACAGCATCCTCAGCAGAGCTGAGCTCGGCAGCGTTCACGCCGGCGAGCCTACTCACCACCTCTTGACCAGGTCGATGCCCTGCCGTTCGATCTCCCGGATGAAAACCGGGTCACCCAGCAGCCGCAGCTCCCAGGTCCGCTTGCGCCACCAGTCCGCCGACAGCTCCCGCAGCCGCGGCGTGTCCGGGGCTGGATGCAGGAAGATCTCGCTCGTCCCCTCGGGCAGCCGGTCCAGCAGGCGCAGGTAGTGGCCACGCAGCGCCGGGTAGTCCCGGGCCTCCGCGTCGCCGCCCCGGTGGGTGGCGATCACCCGCGGCAGGCGCACGCCCGCGGCGTCGGCGGCCGCGACGGCGCTCGCGTGCCGTTCCCGGACCGACGGCGCGGCCAGCACCGGGTCGCCGTCGCCGTACAGCTCCAGGCCGCGGGGCAGGCGGAACGCCAGGCCGCGCTCGGCGCAGACGCCGATCGCCTCGGCGAGGTAGGAGCGGCCCAGCAGGCCGTAGAGCGTGCCCTGATGGGAGTCGAGTCGGTCCGGCGCGGGCGCGCCCGCCGCGTCGGCGGCCCGCGCGAGGACGTCGGTCTGGGCAGTGATCCGGTCGACGACGTCGTCGAAGCCGTCGTCCGGCCCCGGCGTCGGGAGCACCACGTGCACCCCCGGCGCGACGTCGGGCGCGGCCTCGGCGATGAGCCGGACGGCGCGTGCGGGGTCGGGGTCGTCCCAGCCGTTTCGGGCCCTGGTGCCTGGCGCGGTACTGGTGCTTGACCCGGTCGTGGTGCGTGGATCGGTGGTCGTTCGGGGACCGGTGGTTCCCGGTCCGGTGGTGATCACGCCGACCGCCGTCAGCGGAGACCCGGCAAGGAGGGCCGCGATCTCGCGGTCCGCATCGGGGTCGGTCCCGGCGTCGTCGGCGGTGAGGACGAGGCTGCGCGTCATGCACCCAGTCTGGCCGACGGCGGCCTGCGCCAGCCCGTCGTTTGCGTCAGCGTCAGCGCCTGCCGATGACGCTCGTGCCGAGCGCCGCCCTGACCTCGGCGAGCGCGACCTCGAGGTCCGACGGCGTCGTCACGTGCGGGATGGCGGCCGGGATGCAGGTCGGCCGGGCCGTGTACAGGGTGAGGCTGGCGCCCAGCGTGTCGGCGCGCCAGACGCCCGGTCCCACCACCTCGAACTCCCCCGGGGCGGTGCGGTGCAGGGCGACCACGTACTCGTGTCCCGGCCGCAGGACGGACGCGAGCTTGGCCCCTGGCGGCGACGAGAGGGACCCGATCTGCGTGGCGGTCATGTCGGCGTCCGCGGCCACCGCGCCCAGCAGCACCTTGCGCAGCCGGAGCTCGGTACGCGTATGGGGCACGCCGTCGACGGCGACGACCGCGGAGCCGCCCGCCTGGACCAGCGCGACGACGTCGGCGTCGGCGACGAGCTGCTCGACCGTCTGGTACTCCTCCGGCACCGTGAAGTCGGCGGTGCCGGCGTCCCGCGCACAACCGCTGAGGAGCCCGGCCACGACCAGCGCGCCGAGGAATGCCCACACGTGCCTGCGCATCGTGCCGTCCTGCCCCCTCGTCCTTGCTGTCGGGCGCCGCGTTCGGTGCCCTCAACAGGAGAGAGCGGCCGGCGCGGCGCCTGGTGCGTCTGCCGTGAAATCGTTGACAACTGCAACGAATGCTCCCTTGGTGCAGGACGGCGGAACAAGGGCTCACCTGGGCGAACCGAGCTCGGTCGAGAGGCCAGTTTTGCCGCGATGTGAAAACTGGATGACCGGCAGGAGGCCGGGTTCACGCCCACAGCGCTCGGGGCATCGTCACGGAGGCTCCCGCGTCACGGAGGCTGCCGCGGGGCACTACCGCCGTCGGCGTCAGGCGGCGTGCGTTCTCGCGATCGCGCGCACGAGGCCCGACGTCGAGATCGACCCCTTGCGGTAGCGCTCGACGGCGGCGACGAGCGCCTCACCGACGTCCCGCGGGATGCGGGCCGACCGAGACGCGGGGTACCAGATGTCGCGCTCGAAGACGGCGGTCCGGCGGGCCGGGCCGCGGTACAGGCGTCCCGCCAGGGCCGGGGGCGGCGGGACGGGCGGGACGTGAGCCTGCCCGTCGGCGACGCTCGGCGCGGGTGGCGGCGGCACCGGGCGGTTCGCGAGCTGCGACGCGCGGTACCGGGCGCCAGGGTTCCAGCGCAGGGTCGGGGTGCTCGGCTTCGTGGACCGCACGCCGGTGGTCTCGCGGCGGGGAGCGGGAACGTCCGACGGCTCGGGCTCCGGCTCCGCGGGTGCGGGCGACGTCTCGGCCTCCGACGAGGCGGTGGCCTCGGACAGCGCCGGCGAAGGCGCGCCAGGCGGGAGCGCGGCGGGTGACGGCACCTCGGGCGAACGAGGCGACGATGCGGCGGGCGACGACACGCCAGGAGAACCAGCCGACGTTGCGGCGGGCGACGACACGCCAGGAGAACCAGCCGACGTTGCAGCAGGCGACGACGTGCCGGGCGAGTCAGCCGATGAGGCGGCCGGCGCACCGGCAGCAGCGGCCTGTTCGGCGTGGGCCTTCCGCAACGCCGCGACGATCCGGGCGACTCGTCCGGAGTCGGCACGCATGTCGCCCGTCTCCGGGCTGTCGGCAGCGGTGCCGGCCGTGCTCGACCTGTCGGCGTTCGACCTGTCAGTGTGCGACTCGTCAGCCTTCAGGTCAGCGTCCGGACCGGCTGGGTTGGAGCCGGTCGAGCTCGATCCGGTTGGGCTCGACTCGGCCGAGCTCGAATCAGCCGAGACCCGGTCCTCCGTACCGTCCGCCATGACCGCGCTCCTCACCCTCGGCGCGGCCACGACCAGCGGCGACCGCTGTCCCATATGTTCCCTGTCAGGCACGAGGCGTGCAAGCCCCGGGGCACGGCATCAAATCGTCAGGGTGTCCGCCAGTCAGGGTGTCCGCTCATCGGTTCGGCCGCAGACACCCCCAGTTCGGTCGCGGGACGGTCGAACCGCAGGTCGCACGTGATCCCACCCGCGCCGAACCGCAACATAACTGTGGCTGAGGCCGCCGATCCGCAAGATGTCAGTGCTCCAGCGCGCCGATCGACGCGCGTCTTGCGGTTCGGCGACTCTGACGACACGTAACGTGCGGTTCGGCGGGACGCCCCACCGCACCCTCCCGACCCCTGCTCCCGCCCAGGGGCCCTTGCCACCATGAGACCGACGGCGACGGCTCGACCACCGACCACGCTCAGCGATCCTGCGACCAGCCACGGATCCTGCGACCAGCCACGCTCGACCTGGCCTAGTCCCCGCCGAGCAGGTCCAGGAAGCTCGGGGTGCTCGCGAACGGGTCGGCCGGCTTGGGCTGCTCCCCTCGCGCGACCACGAGTCCGGCCAGCGACCGGCCCGCCCGCTCGATGCGCTGCGGCAGGCTCGCCGTGTCGTCGCGCCCGGGACTGTCCCCGGACTGTGCCCAGTCGTCCGTGGCGGCGAAGACCGACGTCGTGACGACGTCGGCGCGCAGGTAGGTGAACAGGGGCCGCAGGGAGTACTCGAGCGCGAGGGAGTGGCGCGGGGTACCGCCGGTCGCGCCGAGCAGCACGGGCATCCCGGTGAGCGCGTCCTTGTCGAGGATGTCGACGAACGACTTGAACAGCCCCGAGTACGTGGTGGTGAACAGCGGGGTGACGGCGATGACGCCGTCGGCCTGCGTGACCACCTCGATGGCGCGGGCGAGGTCGCCCGTGGGGAACCCGGTGAGCATCGCGTCGATGATCGCGTGGCCGTGGTCGCGCAGCTCGATCATCTCGACGGTCACGTCGTGGCCGAGCGCTTCGAGCTCGCGCGCCGTGGCGTCGGCCAGGCGGTCAGCCAGCAGGCGCGTGGATGAGGGCTGTCCCAGCCCCGCGTGCACGACGGCGATGGTGCGGCCGGCCCCGGTGCGGCCCGGCTCGATGTCAGGGGTGGTCACGAGAGCACTTCCTCGGCCCGCCGGCCGGTGAACTCGTCCCCGCCGTCGCCCACGTGCGTGGCGCCGGCCTCACCCTTGGCCCGCGCCGCGGCCACGCGCTCGGCGTGCGTCGGCGGGTTCGCCGGGACGTCCGCCGGCAGCTTGGCGTCGGCGATCTTGCGCAGCTCCGGCACGACGTCGGAGGCGAGGATGTCGATCTGCTCCAGGACCGTCTTGAGCGGGAGCCCGGCGTGGTCGGTGAGGAAGAGCTGGCGCTGGTAGTAGCCGACCTCGTCGATGAACGACCCGTACCGGTCGATGACCTGCTGCGGGGACCCGACGGTCAGCGGCGTCTCGCGCGTGAAGTCCTCCATGCTGGGGCCGTGCCCGTAGACGGGCGCGTTGTCGAAGTAGGGGCGGAACTCATTCCAGGCGTCCTGGCTGTTCTTGCGCATGAAGGCCTGGCCGCCGAGGCCCACGATCGCCTGGTCAGCGCGGCCGTGGCCGTAGTGCTCGAACCGCTGGCGGTAGAACTGCACCATCTGCTTGGTGTGGCTCATGGGCCAGAAGATGTTGTTGTGCAGGAACCCGTCGCCGTAGTAGGCGGCCTGCTCGGCGATCTCGGGGCTGCGGATCGAGCCGTGCCACACGAACGGCGGCATGCCGTCCAGCGGCCGCGGGGTCGAGGTGAAGCCCTGCAGCGGGGTGCGGAACTTGCCCTCCCAGTCCACGACGTCCTCGGTCCACAGCTTGCGCACGAGCGCGTAGTTCTCGATCGCGAGCGGGATGCCCTGGCGGATGTCCTGCCCGAACCACGGGTAGACGGGGCCGGTGTTGCCGCGGCCCATCATGAGGTCCATCCGGCCGTTCGAGATGACCTGGAGCATCGCGTACTCCTCGGCGATCCGGACCGGGTCGTTGGTGGTGATGAGGGTGGTCGCCGTCGACAGGGTGATGTTCTTGGTGACTCCGGCGAGGTAGCCGAGCATCGTCGTCGGGCTGGAGGCCACGAACGGAGGGTTGTGGTGCTCACCGGTGGCGAAGACGTCGAGGCCTGCCTCGTCCGCGTGCTTCGCGATGGTGAGCATCGACCGGACGCGCTCGGTGTCGTCCGGGGTGTACCCCGTGGTCGGGTCCGTCGTCACGTCGCTGACACTGAAGATCCCGAACTGCATGATGCTGCGCTCCCAATCGTGTTGCTGCTGATCGTGCTGCTGAGTTGTTCATGCAGATGCATGTACGTGGCCCTCAACCGGCCGCCGGGGCCGATTGTTCCCGCATCCACGGCGCCCACCGGCCCCGACGCACGTGAGATCGCGCACATCCACGCCCAGTTTGGGCGTAGTGCGCTTGCGAGCGCACATCGGACGCGTAGCCTGATGAGACGGCTGGAAATGAACGGCCGGAAACTGGGCTGGAACATCACAGAGGGTCCCTGCGTTGGCAGTACGGACCTTTTTCCGCCACCTATCCCGACAACCCTCTGGAGGACATCGTGCCTGACCGGTCCCTGCGCGGTATGAGCATCGGTAGTAAGAGCATGGAGTCCGACGAGGGCGTGGACTTCGCCCCTCGGTTCCAGGCCTACTACGACTGCCCCAACGGCCACACCATCATCCTGCCCTTCGCCACCGACGCGGACGTTCCCCCGATCTGGGAGTGCCGCTGCGGCGAGGAGGCGGTACTGCGTGACACTGAGAAGCCGGAGCCCAAGGCGGCCAAGCCGCAGCGCACCCACTGGGACATGCTGCTGGAGCGCCGCACGGTGAAGGAGCTCGAGGACCTGCTCGACGAGCGTCTCGAGCTGCTGCGCGCCGGCAAGCTGCGCCGCTCGGCCTGAGCCGCGCCAGCAGATACCGAACCCTAACGACGGTCGGCTCGGACCCCATGGTCCGGGCCGACCGTCGTTTCGCTACCCCCGCGGTCCCACCAGCTCGTCGTCGCCGGCCTGGTCGGCCCGCTGCGTCTCCCCCGCCCCCGGGTACGCCGCCCGCAGAGCCAGCCGCCTCCGCCGTCGGGCAAGCACCCCGCTGACGACGCCCGCCACCACCAGCGCGAGCGCGAGGACGCCGACCACCCAGCCCGGCCAGTACCCCGCCGCCACCGCCGGCGTGACCGAGGACCGCAGCGGCAGGTTCGCGACGAACTCGTCCGCGGTGAACAGGCCTGTCCGCCGCACCACCGTGCCGTCCGGGGTGATCACCGCCGACACCCCCACCGTCGAGATCTGCACCGCGGCCCGCCCCGTCGTCATCGCCTGCATCCGCGACATCGCGAGCTGCTGCGTCGACTCCGCCGTGAACCCGAACGACGCATTGTTCGTCGGGATCACCAGCACCTGCGCCCCCTCCTGGACCGCGTCCCGGACGATCTCGTCGTACGCCACCTCGAAGCAGATGATCGTGCCCAGCCGGTAGGCACCCTGACCCAGCCGGCTCGGCACGTCCACGTACGGCGGGTTGACGGCGGCGATCATGTCCGTCACCACCCGGTCCACCTGGTCGGAGAGGAGCCGCAGCACCGACCGCATCGGTATGTACTCACCGAACGGCGCCGGATGCTGCTTCGCGTACCGCCCGATCACCCCGTTGCCCGCCTGCCACAGCAGCAGCACGTTGTACCGCCCACCCGTCTCGGGGAACTCCTGCGCCCCCACCAGGATCGGCGCCCCGACCGCCGCCGACGCCTCATCCAGCCCTCCCGCCACCTCCGGCGTCGTCTGCGGGTCCAGGTCCGAACCGTTCTCCGGCCACAGCACCACGTCCAGCTCACCCGCGTAGTCCTCGGCGAGCGTGTACGTACCCTCCAGGTGGTTGTTCAGCACCTCGGCCCGGTTCGCGAACGCCCCGGCACCCGGCTCCGCCACGTTGCCCTGCACCGCACCCGCCCAGAGCTGCCCGCGCTCGGCCAGGTCGCTCCCAGCGTCGTACACCTCGTTGCCCTCGGGAGTCCGGACGGCACCGGCGCTCCCGGACGTGGGCAGCGGCAGCACCAGCGGCACGACGGCGACCGCGACCCCCAGCGTGAGGGCCGCGGCGGCGCGGCCCACCTCGGGCAGGGCGCGGCCGTGCTGGTTGCCGCCCTGCTCGCCCACGCTCCGGCGCCGCACCGCCCGGGCCAGGCTCGCGACGGACAGGGCGAGCAGTACGCCCGCGAAGGCGACGAGCAGGCTGACGGCGACGGTGCCGCCGAGCCAGGCGGCGCGTCCCGTCGGGGCGTCGACCATGGTCCAGGCGAGGCGGCCCCAGGGGAACCCGCCGAACGGGACCTCGGCGCGCTGCTGCTCGACGGCGACGAAGAGCAAGGCGAACGCGGCGGCGAGCCGCCAGCCGCGACGGCGCAGGAACCGCGCGCGGCGGACCCAGGTCCACAGTGCGCCGAACAGGCCGATGAACAGCGCCTCGACGGTGGACATCGCGATCCAGGGCGCGGTCGCCGTCGACTCGTGGGCCCACCACAGGTGCGGCAGGAAGAACGCGAGGCCGAACAGGAACCCGGCCAGCAGGTTCCACCAGGCGTTGTCGCGGCCGAGCGCCCAGTACAGGGCGGCGACCGCGACGAACGCGGCAGGCCAGAACCCGGCGTCGGGGAACGCGGACCAGAGGACGAAACCGCCGGCGACCGCGAGGAACAGGGAGAGCAGCCGGGACGGCTCGGGGAGGCGCACGATCGCAGTTTATCCGTGGGAACGCGGGCCTCGTGCGGCGTGGTTCCCCGGGCCGAGCACAGTACGGCTAGAAGGTGTCATGCAGCACGACGCCGTCGCGCAGCGTGTGCAGGCACTCCGGCTCGGCGGCGCCCGGCGAGAGGTCGGGCAGGAGGGGTGTGCCGGCGCGGGCCTCCTCGCTCCAGGAGCTGAGCCGTCCGGCGGCGGCCTGCACGCCGAGCTGCTCGGCCCGCCAGACGGCGAGGTGCGCGGGCGCGCCCACCCGGAGCTGGCCGGCGCCGGTGTGGTCGAGCCCGGCCAGGCGCCAGCCGCCGCGGGTGTGGGCACGGAACGCCGCTCCGGCGGAGATGCGCTGGTCGGGGTCCTCGTGGCTGGTCGCGGCGCGCACGCCCTGCCACGGGTCGACGGGGGTCACGGGCGTGTCGGAGCCGAACGCGAGCGGCACGCCCGCCTGCGCGAGGTCGGCGAACGGCATGAGCGCCCCCGCACGCATCGCGCCGAGCCGGGAGGCGTACACGCCCTTGCTCCCGCCGAACGTCGACTCGAACGCGGGCTGCACCGACAGGCCGACGCCGTGCACGAGGAGCGCCGCGAGGGTCGCCGCGTCGACGAACAGCGCGTGCTCGACGCGGTGGTGCGCGGCGCGCAGGGCGCCCTCTCCGCCCATCTGCGCGGCGATCTGCAGTCCGAGCACGAGGGTGTCCATGGCCCGGTCGCCGATGACGTGGAACGCGGCCTGGCGGCCGCGACCGTCCGCCCCGGCGGCCTGCACGGCCGTGAGGTGGTTCGCGATCTGGTCGGCCGACAGGTACAGGTTGCCGGTCCACGGCGTGCCGTCGGGGTTGGTCAGGGCCCCGGCGAAGGAGCCGGTGGACGGGTCGGCCGGCAGGTCCGCGTAGGGGCTGCGCAGGGCGGCGGTACGGGAGCCGATCGACCCGTCGACGTTGAGGTCTCCCCCGATCCCGGTGAGGAACGGCAGCTCGGCGAGCAGCGCGCGGGCGTCGTCCGCCGTCGCGCACAGCTCGCCGCGGTAGGCGGCCAGGTGAGGCAGGGCAGGCGCGGCGTCCGGATCCGTGCGGGCGTCCGCCGAGACGGAGTCCGCGGTCATGGCGTACAGCTCGGCCAGGCCGGCGCGGGTGTCGAGGTGCTGGCCGCTCATCTCGTGCACGGAGACGATGCCGCGCGCGGCCCAGGCGGCCAGCACCTGGCGGTAGAGGCGGGTGCGGCGTTCGGGCGACAGGGCGTGGGCGACGGCGCGGACGGTGTGGTGCAGGTCCGCGGTGACCAGGCCGGTGTCGGCGGGGGCGTCGGACCAGCCCGACCCGGACAGGCCCATCCCCGTCCACGCCGGGTCGCGTTCGATGCCCGCGCGCACGGCCATCGACGTCGAGACGACGGCGGAGTGCACGTCGACGCGCGCCGCGTACACGGGGCGGCCGCCACATGCGGCGTCGAGCTCCTCGCGGGTGAAGGCGCGCCGCTCGGGCCAGGCCTGCTCGTCCCAGCCGAAGGCGAGCAGCACCTCGTCGCCGGACGGGTCGGTCGCGGCGAGCCGCTGTGCGCCGTCGTGCAGGGCGGCCAGGGCGTCGGCGAGCGAGTGCACGCCCCCGGCGGGCGTGAGGTCGACGGAGTCGGCCGCGAGGCCGGTCTCCAGCACGTGGACGTGCGCGTCGACGAACCCGGGGGTCACCAGCGCGCCGTCGAGGTCGATCACGCGGTCGGCACGTGCGGCGAGCCCCGCCGCGGTGTCGTCGGCGCCGAGCCAGGCCACGACGCCGTCGTCCACGAGGATCGCCTCGGCGAACGGGTCGGCGGCGGAGTGCACGACTCCGTTGCGGTACAGGATCGATCGGGCGGGCTGGCTCACGGTGGGAACTGTAAACGATCCCCTCGGCATGTGCCCTGGTGAACGGCCAGAACGTACCGTCGGCGCCCCGTCACAGGCTGGAGTACGCCACGACCCCCCGGAGCACGGCGTCCTGCGCCTTGCGCGCCGTCGAGCGCAGCTTCTCCGACGGCGCGGCGCCGCCGAGCTGGTCCAGCACGTCGATGACCTGCTTGCACCAGCGCACGAAGTCGCCGGCGGCGAGGTCGGAGCCGCGCAGCACACTGTCCAGGCCCTTGCCGGACGCCCACCGGTACATCGCGCCGACCAGGCCGAGGTCGAGCGGCCCGGTGGCCTCGATGCCGTGCGCCTCCTCCAGGTCGTCGACCTCGGACCACACGCGCTGCGTGTCGTCGAGGACGCCGGCGAGGCGGCCGGTCGGCCCGCCGGGGATGTACGGGTCGGGGGCCTCGTCGCGCCGCCCCTGGTACACGACGGTGGAGACGACCGCGGCGAGCCCGGCGGGGTCGAGCCCGTCCCAGACGCCGCGGCGCAGGCACTCGGCCAGCAGGAGGTCGTTCTCGGCGTACAGGCGGCGCAGCCAGCGGCCGTCGTCGGTGACGCGGATCCGGCCGGTGCCGGTGCGCTGCAGGTAGCCGAGGGCGAGCAGCACGTCCAGCGTGCGGTCGAAGGTGCGGGCGATGGAGCCGGTGCGTCCCTCGACGCGGCGTACGAGCTGGTCGTGCTCCTTCTTGAGCTTGTTCCAGCGTTCGGCCCAGCGGGCGTGGTCGTCGCGGTCGGGGCAGGCGTGGCAGGGATGGCTCTTGAGGGCCTTGCGCAGGCGCGCGAGCTCCGCGTCGGTCGCGGCGTCGGACCGGCGGCCGACCGGGGCCCGCCCGCCGCGCGCGGCGCGTGCCGGGCTGGTGGTGGAGTGGGCCGCCGCCGGGGCCCCGGAGTGGGCGGAGGGGACGTCGTCGGCCAGGGCGCCGAGGGCGTTGCGCATGGTCGAGACCAGGTCGCGGCGCGCGTCGGGCTTGCGGGGGTTGAACGTCTTGGGGATCCGGACCGTGGTGACGGTCTCCAGGCCGGCGGGGGCGTCGGCCAGGGTGAGCTTCTTGACCTGCCGCTCCTGGGTGAGCACGGTGGGGCGCGGCCCGTCGAACCCGCCGGGCTCGCCCGGGTCGAGCACGAGGACGTACCCGCGCCGTCGGCCGGAGGGCACCTCGACGACGTCGCCGCGGCGCAGCTTCTCCAGGGAGGCCACGACCTCGGCGCGCCGGGCGCCGGAGGCCGCGCGGGACAGGTCCTTCTCGCGGTCCTTGATGGCGCGGCGCAGGTCCATGTACTCGGAGAAGTCGCCGACGTCGCAGGACATGGCCTTGGCGTACCCGTCGAGGGCCTCCGCGTGCGCCTGCGCCTGCTTGGCCAGGCCGACGACGCCGCGGTCGGCCTGGAACTGGGCGAACGAGGTCTCCAGCACCTCGCGGGCCCGGTCGCGGCCGACCTGTGCCACGAGGTTGACCGCCATGTTGTACGTGGGCCGGAAGCTGGACCGCAGCGGGTACAGGCGCTTGGACGCGAGGCCGGCCAGGGCCACGGGGTCCAGTGCGGGGTGGTCGACGACGACGGCGTGCCCCTCGACGTCGATGCCCCGGCGCCCGGCGCGGCCGGTGAGCTGGGTGAACTCGCCGGGGGTGACCGGGACGTGGCTGGACCCGTCCCACTTGACGAGCTTGTCCAGGACCACGGAGCGGGCGGGCATGTTGATGCCGAGGGCGAGGGTCTCGGTGGCGAAGACGACCTTGACCAGGCCGCGGGAGAACAGGTCCTCGACCGTCTCCTTGAACACCGGCAGCATGCCGGCGTGGTGGGCGGCCACGCCGCGGGCCAGGGCCTGCGACCAGGACCAGTAGCCGAGCACGTCCAGGTCCTCAGGCGGGATGGCGGCGGTGCGCTCCTCCACCACGGTGCGGATCGTCGCTTCCTCCTGCGGGGAGGTCAGCCGCAGCCCGGCCTTGAGGCACTGCTCGACGGCGGCCTCGCAGCCCGCGCGGGAGAACACGAAGTAGATGGCGGGCAGCAGGCCGTCGTCGTCGAGGGCGTCGATGACGACGAACCGCGGCGGGGTGCGCCGGCTCGGCCCGATGCCTCCGCCGTCGCCCGTCGGTCCGGTGCGGCGCCCGCCCGGCCCGCGGTAGCCGCGGTCGCCCCGCCCGCGGTACCCGCGGCCTCGCCCGTTCTCGCCGCCGTACCCGCCGGAGCGGCTGCCGCCGCGCCCGGACCGGAAGGCCGCGGACAGGTCGGGGTTGATGGGCGGGCTGGTGCCGGGGTCGGTCGGGTCGACGTGCCCGGCGTACAGGTCCAGGAGGCGCGGCTTGCCGCGCGGTTCGGGCGAGGACATGAGCACGTGCTGCCACAGCGGCACGGGCCGGCGCTCGGAGACGACGACAGCGGTGTCGCCGCGCACCATCTCCAGCCAGTCGCCGAACTCCTCGGCGTTGGACACGGTGGCGCTCAGGGAGACGAGCTGCACGTCGTCGGACAGGTGGATGATGACCTCTTCCCAGACGGGGCCGCGGAAGCGGTCGGCGAGGTAGTGCACCTCGTCCATGACCACGTAGGCGAGCCCGTCCAGGGTGGAGGAGCCGGCGTACAGCATGTTGCGCAGCACCTCGGTGGTCATGACCACCACGGGCGCGTCGCCGTTGATCGTGGAGTCGCCCGTGAGCAGGCCGACGTTCTCGGGCCCGTGCCTGCGCACGAGGTCGGCGTACTTCTGGTTGGACAGGGCCTTGATCGGCGTCGTGTAGAACGCCTTGCGCCCGGAGGCCAGGGCGAGGTGGACGGCGAACTCGCCCACCACCGTCTTGCCAGCCCCGGTCGGGGCCGCCACGAGCACGGCGCGCCCCTGTTCGAGCGCCTCGCAGGCGGCGACCTGGAAGTCGTCGAGCTGGAACCCGAGGATCTCCCGGAAGCGGCTCAGCTCGGGGTGCTCCGCCTCCGAACGGCTCTGTGACCGGAAGGCCGTGTACCGCTCGGCGGGACTCAGGTCGCTCATGGGCACAGCCTACGGTCCCCGTCTGACAGAGCCGTCAGGAGCAGGGCCGTCAGACCTCCACGTCCTCCAGGAGCCGCCGCTCCACGCGCCGGTCGTGCAGCAGCGACACGCCGACGGCGGCGAAGTAGAGCACGCAGATCGGCAGGGCCACCAGGATCATCGTGAGCGCGTCCGGCGTCGGCGTCGCGATGGCGGCGAACGTGAACGCGATGAGCACGGCCCAGCGCCAGCCGCCGAGCAGGGCCTTGCCCGTCAGCAGGCCCGCGAAGTTCAGGCCGACCAGCAGCACCGGGGACACGAACGCGACGCCGAAGGCCAGCAGGAGCCGCATCACGAGGTCCAGGTACATCTGGGCGTCGGTGAAGTTCGTGGCGTTGTCGGGCAGGAACCCCGTCAGGATCCGCACGGCGTGCGGGATCACCACCCACGCCATGTAGGCCCCGCCGAGGAACAGCGGCACCGAGGCGCCGACGAACCCGTACGCGTAGTACCTCTCCCGCTTGTTCAGGCCGGGCGTGACGAACGCCCAGACCTGGTACAGCCACCACGGGCAGGACAGGAACACGGCGAGGAACAACGCCACCCTGATCCTCAGGTCCAGCGCCGATGCCGGCCCGGTGAAGTTCAGTGTGACGTCGTTGCCCGTGACCTCGGCGGCGGCCTCCAGGGGCTGCTGCAGCGTGACCAGCAGCGGCTCGTACAGGACCCAGCCCGCTATCGCGCCGAGCAGGAGCCCGGCGGCGACCAGGACGAAACGCTTGCGCAGCTCGAGAAGATGTTCGAGCAGAGGCATCCGGCCGTCCGACGGCCGCCTCGTACGTGCCACCGGTCAGCTCTTGGGGATGTCCGGGCCCTTGTCGCTGATCAAGCCGGGGACCTGGCCCGTGGTCGAGCTCGCACCGGTGCTGGTGGTCGAACCCGTGCTGGGGCTCGTCGAGCTACCCGGGGCGTTGTCGGCGGCGTTCGACGTCTCCGACTTGTCGTCGCGCAGGTCCTTGATCTCCCGGCGGAAGATCTTCATCGACTGGCCGACGCTCTTGGCCAGTCCCGGCAGGCGGGTGGACCCGAACAGCAGCAGGACGACGACGAGTAGGACGAGCCAGTGCCAAGGTTGCATGGCGCCAGTCATGGTGTCTCCTTACGGTGCGGTGCTGGTACGCGGTGCGGTGCTGATATGCCCGATCCTACGCGGACCGGAGGGGCACATTGGTAGCCCCCTGGTGGACGGCAGGTAGCGCCGGCGGGGAAAGGCCGGAGAAGGAGCCCGGAAAGGGCCGCGGAACGGCCACGAGAGACGACCGCCGGCGGCGTCCTCTCAGTCGTTGAAGTGCTTCCACTTCTGCCACGTCGCCACGTTCCGCGCCCGGCGCGCCTCCCTGCGCACCGCACGGGCCTGACGCTGCGCGTTGACCCGCTGGTAGTGGATCGTCACGTCGTCGAACAGGCTCGGCCCCGCGTGCTGCGTCGCCGCCTCACGCGCCCGGTCGGACATCTCCTGCAGCCGCTCCGTCGACTCCGCGATCAGGCGGGAAGACCGGCCCAGCTCCTGCATCAGGCCCTTCGCGGACCGCCACAGCGAGCGGGCCAGGAAGAACGCGCCGACCAGGCTGCCGACGACCAGCAGGGTCCACACCCAGAACCACATGGTCGACCAGCCTAGTGCCGATCTCGCGATGCGGCTGCGTCACCGGCCCCCTCGCCCGCCCCGTACACCGCCAGCGCCTCCCGCGCGGCACCCGCCACGTCGTCGGCAAGTGCCGGCGGCGAGACCGACCGCACGAACGGCGCGAGCCGGATCAGCGTGCTGCGCAGCCAGCCGGGATTGGTGACCCGCAGGGTCACCTCGAAGTCGCCGTCCGGCAGGTTGCGCACCGACTCGACCGGCGTCTCCTCCGCGAACCAGCGCGCCCGCGGAGCGAACCGGATGGTCGCGAGCGGCGAGGAACCCCCAGCGAACAGCGCCGCGAAGTCTATCTCCGCCGACGGCTCCCCCACCCCGGGATGCTCCTGCACCGGCACGTCCGTCTCGGTGGCCTCGAGGATGCGGTCCACCCGGAACGTGCGTGGCGCCTGCGCCCGGTAGCACCAGGCAGCCAGGTAGGCGAACTCGTCCTGCGTGTGCAGCCGCACCGGGTCCACGTCCCGCTCGCTGACCACGTCCGACGACGTCACGTACCGGATCCGCAGCCGGTGCCGCGCCGCCAGCGCCGACGAGATCACCGCCACCACCTGCCGGTCCCCGCCCGCGGCGAGCCGCACGTCCACGGCGCTCGCTGCCTCGCCGGTGGCGTCGGTGAGCTTGCGCAGCGCCGACTCGACGACGGCGGACCGCGCGGGGTCGGCCTGGACGGCGTCGGTGGCCCGCATGGCCCGCAGGGCCGCGACCAGGGCGACCGCCTCGCGGGTACCGAGCCGCAGGGGCCTGGTCATGCCGCGCGCCTCGGTGAGGTGCACCACGCCGCGGTCGATGGACGCGGCGTCGAAGTCGATCAGGTCGTCGGGCCAGTAGCCGGGCGTGCCGGAGACCCAGAGCGCGTCGACGTCCTTCTGGATCTGCGCGGGCGTGGTGCCGAACCGCTCGGCGAGGTCGGCCACGGGGACGGGCCCAGCGCCGTCGAGGTAGGCGACGATGCCGAGCAGGCGCAGGAGCCGGTCGTCGGCGCGCTCAGCCACGGGACCCCTCCCCCGTACCCAGCGCCGCCGCCGCGGTGAGCCGGCGCAGCGTCTCCTCGCGGACGGCCTCCGGTTCGAGCACGACCAGGGCCGCGCCGTACCCCGCGGCCTCCGACGCCATCCCGGTCAGGGACCGGTAGGGCACCTGCAGGATGTCCCAGCCCGCCTGGTCACCAGCGGCGGAGCCCACCAGGCGCTCGCTGTAGACCTCCCGCTCGCCCTCTGGCACGGCCTTGGCGCGGGCCCGCAGCGCCCCGGCGCGCTCGGGGCGGACGGCGACGACGGCCTCCTTGACCTCGCCGTGTGCCTTGCCGAGCATGGCGTCGGTCTCGAAGTCTGGGATCTCGTAGGCCCCGGCCGGCCCGGTGATGCGCACGCGTGACTCGATGCGCGACATGCGGAACACGCGCGGCCCCTGCCGGTCGCGGTCGAAGCACATGAGGTACCAGCCGCCGTCGCGCGCCGCGATGCGCCACGGCTCGACGTGCCGGGTCAGCACCACGCCGTTGTACGCGGCCCGGTAGCTGAACGACACCGCCCGCCGGGCCTCGATCGCCTCCATGAGGGGTCCGTAGGCGTCGCCGACCGCGCGTACGGACGGCGCGAGCCCGGCCAGGGCGTCGGCGGACGGGTCGCCCGCCCCGGCGGCGCGGAGCTTGACCATGGCGCGGGTGATGTCGGTCTGCAGGGTCTTGTCCTGCCAGAACTGGGCCGCCAGGGACAGCACGCCGAGCTCGGCCGGCGTGAGGTCGATGGGCGGCAGCGCGTACGCGTCCTGGTCGATCCGGTACCCGAGCTCGTCGGTGTGCCCACCGGTCCCGACCGTGACCACAGGGATGCCGAGGGCCCGCAGCATGTCCTTGTCGCGCTCGAACATCCGCTCGAACGCCTCGTCGCTGGGCGCGTCGGAGTAGCCGGCCACGGCGGAGCGCACCTGCTGCTTGGTCATGGCCGCGTTGGTGTTCACGAGCGCGATGACGAGGTTGAGGAGCCGCTCGGCGGGGTTCAGGCCGGGGGTCGAGCTCGGTGTCGGGGGCAGATCGATGGGCATCAGGACAACGCTAGCGTTGGGTAGCCTCCATCGTGTGATGACGTGGCGGATCGGGACCGTGATTTCCACAGGCAAGTCGTGGCGGGGTGCCCTCGAGCTGGAGGTGACGCTCGACCGGCCGCTCGGCACCGCGGGGAGTATGGCGGGCACGGCGCACGGCGTGACCGTCCGCGCCCTGGCCTACACCGACCTGGTCGGCCGGCCCGCCCCCGGCGACGCCCTGCTGCTGAACGTGTCCGCCCTCGGCCGCGGCCTGGGCACCGGTGGGTACGCGCTCGTCGTCGGCCCCGCCACCGCCCAGCTCCCGCCCGACCCCGCGCCCGGACCCGGCCACCTCGTCAAGGCCCGGTACACGCCCCTGCAGGCCATGGTGCTCGGCGTCGACGAGCAGGAGTCGCCCCACCACGGCCTCCTCGCCGACGCCGACAGCCTCGACGGCATGCCCGTCGTCGTCGCCGACCTGCATTCCGCGCTGCCCGCCGTGGTCGCGGGCCTCCGGCACGCGGCGGCCGCCGGCAACACAAGCCCCGACGCGCTCAAGGTCGCCTACGTCATGACCGACGGCGGCGCCCTGCCCGCCGCGTTCTCCCGCACCATCGCCGCCCTGCGCGACGCCGGCTGGCTCACCACCTGCGTCACCGTCGGCCAGGCGTTCGGCGGCGACCTGGAGGCCGTCACCGTGCACACCGGCCTCCTGGCCGCCCGGCACGTCGCCGGGTGCGACGTCGCCGTCGTCGTCCAGGGGCCCGGCAACCTCGGGACCGGAACGCGCTGGGGCTACTCCGGCGTCGCAGCGGGCGAGGCCGTCAACGCCGCCGCCACCCTCCGCGGGCGGCCCGTCGCCTCGCTGCGCGTCTCCGGGGCCGACCTGCGCGACCGCCACCTCGGCATCTCCCACCACTCGCTCACCGCCTACGGCCGCGTCGCGCTCGCGCCCGCCGACATCCCCGTCCCCGTCCCCACCGCTGACGTCGAGAACCTGCCCGCCTGGGGCGCCGACCTCACCCGCCGCATCGACGAGCAGGCCCGGTCCCTGGTCGAGGACGCCGGGACCGCCCGGCACACCCTCGTCGACGTCCCCGCCGACACCGCACTCGTCGACACCCTGCGCACCTGCCCCGGCGGACTGCGCACCATGGGCCGCAGCCTCGACGGCGACCCCGCCTCCTTCGTCGCGGCCGCCGTCGCCGGCCTCCACGCCCACACACTCGCCACCGACACCACACCCACCGCATGACCCCCCGCGCCCGCCTCACCGCCGTCTGCCTGCTCGTCACCATCGCCGTACTCGGCGCCGCCACCGCCGGACCCTGGCGCTTCAGCCCACCCCAGCTACCCGTCCCGGAGATCGCCCTGCCCACCCAGCCCCAGCACACAGCGACCGCCGACGCCACCCCACCACCTCCGCCACCCACCGGCCCGCCCAGCCCGCCCTGGATCGGCCTGGTCATGATCGCCCTCGCGGTGCTCCTGGTCGCCGCCCTCCTCACCCTCGTCGTCCGACAGCTCCTCGCCGCCCGCCGCGAACGCACCGACACCGCCCGCGACCACCTCACCCCCGGGGCAACCACCACAACCACCGGCGACGACGTCGACCTCCCCGAGCTGCAGGACGCCGTCACCCGCGCCCTGGCCCACCTCGACGGCCACGCCCGCCCCCGCGACGCCGTCGTCGCCGCCTGGGTAGCCCTCGAAGAAGCCGCCGCCCGCGCAGGCACCCACCGCGACCCCGCCCAGACGCCCACCGAGTTCGCCGGCGCCGTCCTCGCCGCCACCCCCGCACCACCCGCCGCCGTCGCCCGGCTGCGCACCCTCTACCAGCGCGCCCGCTTCACCGACCGGCCCATCGACAGCACCGCCGTCACCCAGGCCCGGTCGGCGCTCGCGGACATCGCGCGCAGCCTGGACGTCCGCGATCCCGGCCAGGATCCCGGCACGGGCCTCGACGACGCCGCACCGGCCGCCGGCCGTGGACCGGCATGAGCCGGGGGTGCCCGTGAACTGGCGGCGTGTCACCACCGTCGCGGTCCTGGCGGGCCTCGCCACGGGCGCGCTCGCGTTCTGGCAGGTCATCGACCTGTGGCACGCCGTGGGCGCGGCCGCGCTCGCCGTGGCGGCGGGCGTGCTCTGGTCCGGCACCGAGACGGGTGTCGAAGACCCCGACTGGCCGCGCGTCGTCGTCGAGGCCCGTCCCGGCGGACGGCACGACGTCTCCGACCTGGGCTGGTCCGTGTTCGGGCGCGACGGGCGCGTCACCGACCGGGTCGTGCGCCGCGTGCGGGCGCTCGCTATCGACCGGCTGCGTGCGCACGGCGTCGACCCGTCCGACCCCGCCGCCCGGCCCGACGCCGAACGCCTGCTCGGCGCCCGTGTCCTGAGCCAGCTCTGGTCCCGCGAGCCGCCAACGGCACGCACCCTGCAGACGTGGCTCGATGCGATCGAACGTCTGGGACCGGCGCCGTCGGCCCCGACAGTCAGTCCTGCCGCGCGCCCGCCAGCGCCCACCACCGAGGAGAACCGTGCCTGACCACACCCGTCCGAGCAGCACCGATCCGAGCACCACCAACCCGGCACCCCTTCCCGTCGCCGACGTCGCCGCGCTGGGGGAACGGGTCCTCGCCGAGGTGGGCACCGCCGTCGTCGGCATGCGCGAGGCGCTGCAGGTGGCGCTCGCCACCATCCTCGCCGGCGGGCATGTGCTCTTCGAGGACGTGCCCGGCCTCGGCAAGACGCTCGCGGCCCGGTCCCTCGCGACGGCCCTCGGCCTCGACTTCGCCCGGCTGCAGTGCACCCCCGACCTGCTCCCTGCCGACATCACCGGCTCCTCCGTGTTCGACCCGGCCACGCGCACGTTCGAGTTCCGTTCGGGTCCCGTCTTCACCGGCCTCTTCCTCGCCGACGAGATCAACCGCACGGCGCCGAAGACCCAGTCGGCGCTCCTGGAGGCCATGGCGGAGCGGCAGGTCTCCATCGAGGGCACCAGCCGCTCCCTGCCCCGCCCCTTCCACGTGCTGGCCACCTCCAACCCGGTCGAGTACGAGGGCACGTACCCGCTGCCGGAGGCCCAGCTCGACCGGTTCATGGTCCGCCTCGCGGTCGGCTACCCCGACCCGGCCCAGGAGGCGGAGGTCCTCGACCGGCGGCTCGCCCGCAGGCAGGAGGCGGCCCCCGTGGCGCAGGTCGTCGACCCGGCGACGGTCCTGGCCATGCAGGCGGGGACCGAGGCGGTCCCGGTCGACCCCGACGTCGTCCGCTACTGCGTGGACCTCGCCGCGGCCACGCGCGGCCACCAGGCCCTCGAGGTCGGCGCCTCGCCCCGCGGGTCACAGAACCTTGTGCTCCTCGCCCGCGCCGTCGCCGTCCTCGACGGACGCGACTACGTGCTGCCGGAGGACGTCAAGCGCGTCGCCGTGCCGGTCCTCGCCCACCGCATCACCCTCACCCCGACCGCGTGGGCCTCCGCCACCCGGCCCGAGACCGTGGTCTCGGACCTCCTGCACCTCGTGCCGACGCCCGCGACGGTGCGCACCCGATGACCGTCGGCGGCATCATCGTCGCCCGCGGGCGGACCTCCGCCGGCACACCGGCCGACGGTCACCGCGGCTGGCGGCTCACCTCCGCGCACACCGCCGCCGTCGTGACCGGCGTGGTGCTGCTCGGCCTCGGCGTCGCCGGGGGCCGCGCCGACCTCGCCCTCCTCGGCGTACCGGGCCTGCTCGCGGTGGCCTGGGCCCGCTCCGTGCGTCCCGGGCCGCTCCTGCGCGGCAGCCTGCACGAGCCAGAGGGTCCCGCCACCGCCGGCGAGCTCACCGCGACGCTCCACCTCACGGGCGCCACCGGTACCACGGGCACGGCCGTCGCCCACCTCCGTATCGGAGCCGCCGGCCACCGCAGCACGAACATCGCGCTCGTCACGCGCGCGGAGGAGCGGCGGATCCCGCTGCGCCTGTCCTCCGTGCGCACCGGACCGCAGGACACCTTCGCCGTCGACCTGCGTGCGTCCCGGCACGAGGCCTGGGAGCAGGAGCCCACACAGGTCGGCGGCGCACGCCGCCTCGTGCTGCCGGGCGCGGCCCCGCTGGGCCGGCTCCCGCTGCCGCACCGCCTGCGCGGCCTGACCGGACCGCACTCGTCGCGGCGGCTGGGCGACGGCGCCGAGCTGCGCGACATCCACCCCTTCACGCCCGGCGACCGGCTGCGCCGGATCGACTGGCGCACCACCGCCCGCCGGTCTCCCGACCTCGACACCCTGTACGTCCGGCGCACCTACGCCCCGGCGGAGGCGACCGCCGTGCTCGTCGTGGACTCGCGGGACGACGTCGGCCCGGACGTGCGGACCTGGCGCGGCTACGGCACGCTCCGCGTCGACGAGCCGACGTCGCTCGACCTCGCCCGGCACGCGGCCGCCTCCGTGGCCAGGGCCCTCGTCGAGGCGGGCGACCGGGTCGGCCTGGAAGACCTCGCCCGCCGACGGCGCCCGCTCCCACCCGCCTCGGGACGGCGGCACCTGCGGCGCGTGGTGCACGGCCTGGCCCTGGCCCACCCGAAGGACCGCGCCGCGGTGCACCGGGTGCGCCCGCCGCAGGTGCCCGCCGACGCCATCGTCTACCTGTTCACCACCGTGCTTGACGACGAGCCGCTGCACCTGGTGCGCACCTGGCGGGCCAAGGGCCACCCCGTCGTGGTGGTCGACACCCTGCCCGACGTGCACCCCGTCGTCGAGCACCACCTGTGGATCGCGTGGCGCATCGCCCGCCTGGAACGCGAGGACCGGCTCGCCGCCCTCGCGGGCGAGGGCGTGCCAGTGGTGCGCTGGGCCGCACGGTCGGCAGGGGCAGAGCGCGAGCGGGCGGCCGTGCAGTTCGAGGCCCTGGCCAGGGCCGCGCAGCGCCACGTCCCCGGGCGTGTGCCATGATCCGCGGCCTGTCGGCCGGGGCCGGACGACGCTGGGCCCGGCTCAGGCTGCGCCTGTCCGACCCCGCCGCGCGACCGCTGCCCGAGGTGACCGTCGAGACCGGCCCCACCCTCCGGGGCTGGATGCTGCGGGCCGCACTGCTCCTGCTCGTGCCGACGCTGCTCCTGGTCGCCGCCTCCCGCACGCCCGGCCTGTCGGCCGCGATCGTCGGAACGGTGGTCGCCCTGAGCACCGGCTTTGCCGTCCTGCGCCCCGGCCCCACGACAGCGGGCGGCATCATCGTGCTGTCCGGGGTGCTCCTGTGGGGCTTCACCGCCGAGCCGTTCGACCCGTGGGCACTCCTCGTCGCGCTCCTCGGCTACCTGGTCGCCCGTGTCTCCTGGTGGGCTGCGCACGTCCCGTTCCGCGGACGCGCCGAGCTCGCGGCGCTCGCGACCGGCTGGCGGCGCGACGCCGTCGTCCTCGGCGCGACCGGCCTGCTCGGCGGCCTCGCCCTGCTCGCCACCGGGGCGACCCTGCCGGGCGCAATCCTGCTCGCCGCGCTCGCGGTGCTCGGGACCGCGCTCGCCGCGCTGGCGACCCGTGGCTCCGCGCGTGACGATGGACAGGACTGATCGCCGGCTGAACAGGAGAGGCCACATGTCCCCGGAGCTGCCCCGGTACACCGTCCCGTCCCTCACGCCAGAGCAGGGGGCCGAGGTCGCCGAGATCCTGCAGCAGCGGCTGCACGCGCTCAACGAGCTGCACCTGACCCTCAAGCACGTGCACTGGAACGTGGTGGGTCCGCACTTCATCGGCGTCCACGAGATGATCGACCCCCAGGTCGACGCCGTGCGCGCCATGGTCGACCAGATCGCCGAACGCATAGCGACGCTCGGCTCGGTCCCGGTCGGCACGCCCGGCGCCCTCGTCGCCGCCCGGAACTGGGACGACTACAAGCTCGGCCGCGCCCCCGCCATCGAGCACCTCGGCGCGCTCGACGACGTCTACGACTCCATCATCACATTCCACCGCAAGGCCGCCGCCGACACTGCCGGCGTCGACGACGTCACCAACGACCTGCTCATCGGCCACCTGCACGACCTCGAGCAGTTCCAGTGGTTCGTCCGCGCCCACCTGGAGTCGGCGTCCGGGTCGATCCCGGGGGCCTGAGGCCCCCGAGACCGACCCCGAGGCCGAGCACGGATCAGCCGACGGGCGCGAAGTCCCGCGCCCCGAGGAACGTCGGCCGCGCCGACGCCGCGGCGAACGGCCGCACCGCCGTGTTCTCCACGCTGTTGTAGACCAGGAAGATGTTCGACCTCGGGTACGGCGAGATGTTGCCGTTCGAGCCGTGGATGCAGTTGCAGTCGAACATGATGGCGCTCCCGGCCCGGCCGGTCAGCACGTCGATGCCGTGCTCGTCGGCCATGCGGGTCAGGATGCCCTCGTCCGGGGTGCCGGCGTTCTGCATCACCAGCGACTTGCGGAAGTTGTCCTCCGGCGTCTTCCCGCTGCACGAGACGTACGTCTTGTGCGTCCCCGGCATGATCATCAGCGGACCGTTGAACGAGTAGTTGTCGGTCAGCGAGATCGAGATGCTGACCGTCCGCATCCGGGGCAGGCCGTCCTCCGCGTGCCAGGTCTCGAAGTCCGAGTGCCACGCGAAGTCGCCCCCGCCGAACCCCGGCTTCAGGTTCACCCGGCTCTGGTGGATGTACACGTCCGACCCGAGGAGCTGCCGCGCCCGGCCCACCACCCGCGGGTCGTTCGCGATGCGGGCGAAGACCTCGCTGGTCCTGTGCACCTCGAAGATCGTCCGCACCTCCTGCGACGTCCCCTCGATGATGGTGCGCTCGTCCGCCCGCACCACGGGATCCGTGGCCAGACGGCGCAGCTCCGCGCGGAACTCCTCGATCTCCGCCGGCGTCACGAGATCCTCGAGCACGAGGTACCCGTTCCGCTCGAACCCGTCCAGGAGCTCCTGGTCCAGCGGGCCGTCGTCGGCCCCGCCCCAGACCACCCGGTCCTGCCGCGGGAGCTCGACGGCGTCGCCCTCCACGCGTGTCGGGTACAGGTCCTCCGGCTGGTCGGCGAGGTTCCCGGTGTCGTTCATGGTGTCCGTCGTCATACGGCGGCCTCCTCCTCGGTGATCGGTCTCTCGGTCAGCAGCGGGTACACGCCGTCGGCGTCATGCACCTCCCGCCCGGTGACCGGCGGGTTGAAGGTGCAGATCAGCCGCAGGTCCGTCGTCGGACGCATGGTGTGCTTCTCGTTGCCGTCCAGCAGGTACATCGTGCCGTCGGCGATCTGGTGCCGTTCACCGGTCTCCCGGTTCTCCAGCTCACCGGTACCGCCCACGCAGTACACGGCCTCGACGTGGTTCGCGTACCACATCTCGGTCTCCGTGCCCGCGTACATCGTGGTCTCGTGGAACGAGAACCCCACGCCCTCCTGCGCCAGCACGAGCCGCCGGCTGCGCCAGGTCTCCGTCCGCACGTCGCGGTCGGTACCTTCCAGGTCGGCAATTCGGGTGACTATCACGTGTTCTCCTCTCCTCGCGGTTCCTCTCCTCGTGCGACGCCGCCCCGCGCAACGCCACCCCGCGCGGCGTCCGAGATCGCCGGCGGCCCCAGCACCTCCGCGGTCGCCGCCGCGATGATGTCCACCCCCGAGCGCAGCTCGTCCGCGGTGATGGTCAGGGCGGGCATCGCCTTGAGCACCTCGTCCTCCGGCCCCGACGTCTCGACCAGCAGGCCCCGCTCGTACGCCGCCGCCGCGATGCTCGACGCCGCCGCCGGGTCCGGGAACTTGATGCCCGTCAGGAAGCCCCGGCCCTTGACCACAGCGCCCTCGTAGCCGTTCGCGATCTGCGCCAGGCCCTCGTGCAGGTCCTCACTGCGCTCGCGGACCCCCGCGGCGAACGCGTCGTCGGACCAGAACTCGCGGAGCGCCGCCGTCGCCGTGACGAACGACGTGTTCTGGCCGCGGAACGTCCCGTTGTGCTCGCCTGGCTCCCACTGGTCGAGCTCGGGCCGGATGAGCGTGAGCGCCATCGACAGGCCGAACCCGGAGATCGACTTGGACAGGCACACGATGTCGGGTGTGATGCCGGCCTGCTCGAAGCTGAAGAAGTCCCCGGTCCGGCCGCAGCCCGCCTGCACGTCGTCGACGATCAGCAGGATCTCGTGGGCGCGGCACAGGTCGGCGAGGGCCCGCAGCCACTCCGGCCGCGCCGCGCTCAGGCCGCCCTCGCCCTGGACCGACTCCACGATGATCGCTGCGGGCTGGTCCACGCCCGACCCGCTGTCGCTGAGCACGCGTTCGAGCCACAGGAAGTCCTCGATCGCGCCGGAGAAGTAGTCGTCGTAGGGGATCTTCGAGCTGTTCGTGAGCGGCAGGCCTGCACCGTTGCGCTTCATGGAGTTGCCGGTCACCGACAGGGAGCCCAGTGTCATCCCGTGGAACGCGTTGGTGAACGAGAGGATGTGCTGCCGGCCGGTCACCTTGCGCGCGAGCTTGAGCGCGCTCTCCACGGAGTTGGTCCCGGTGGGCCCGGGGAACATGACCTTGTAGTCCAGGCCGCGCGGCGCCAGGATCAGGTCGCGGAACGTCTCCAGGAACTCCCGCTTGGCGGTGGTGTGCATGTCCAGCGCGTGCACGATGCCGCCGTCGCGCAGGTAGTCGAGCAGCGCGTCGAGCAGCACCGGGTGGTTGTGCCCGTAGTTGAGGGCGCCCGCTCCGGCGAAGAAGTCGAGGTAGCTTCGGCCGTCCTCGGCGCGCAGCGTGCTGCCGGACGCCGTGGTGAAGGTGGTGGGCCAGCCGCGACAGTAGCTGCGGACCTGCGACTCGAGCTCGGCGAAGACGTCGGGCTGGGGTTGGGTGGTGGACACGTCGTCGGACCTGTCCGTTGGCATGGTGGTGTTCGGACGCATGGCTCCTTCCACGGTCCGGCCTCGGTGACCGGACACGGCTCTGGGGTCGATCGGTGTGACGGGGTCAGGTGAGCGGGCCGATGCGGAACACCAGCTCCGCATCGTGGCCGTCCGGGAACGCCTCCGCCGGGAAGACGGTCCGCACGTCGACGGGCGCACCCTGGGCCGACGCGAAGGACATGAACAGGGCGATGGACGCCGTGTTGTCCGAGGTGATGGTGGTCTCCACGTGGGTGCACCCCGGATGCTGCCCGGCGAGGTGCGCGAGCATCCGGGAGGCCAGCCGCTGCCCGCGATAGGCGTGGTCGACGGCGACCTGCCAGACCATCAGGGTGGTCGGCTCGTCCGGGCGGACGTATCCCGTGACGAACCCGGCGGGTTCGTCGTCCACGGTGACGATCACGGAGGTCCGGGCGAAGTCCCTGGCCCAGAGCAGGTACGCGTAGGAAGAGTTGAGGTCCAGCGTCTTGGAGTCGCGGGCGAGGCGCCACATCGCCGCTCCGTCGGCGACGGTGGGCTCCCTCAGCGCCACCGTGGTTTCGGTCGGATGGATGTGCTTGAGTTCCTCATCGAGGTTCTGCATGGCGCCATCGACCGTAACGAACTTATGCCACAATTGCACATGGCGATCTCATGACGATCCCGTTACCCGCAAGATTCCGCGGCAAACTCGTGGTCACCACCATCGCCCCGCCCGGCCGGCGTGTCCGGCCGGCACGTTAGGGTGCCCGGGTGACCGAGCCTTTCATCCGCCCCTACGACGTCGCCGACCGCGCCGACGTCGCCGACGTCTGCGTCCGCACCGCCGCGGCCGGCGGCGACGCGCGCGGCGTGTACTCGTCGGACCTGATCATGCCCGACGTCTACGCACTCCCCTACGTGGACCACTCCCCCGACCTCGCCTGGGTGGTCGAGCACGAGGGCCGGGCCGCCGGGTACATCGTCGCCGCCGCCGACACCCGGTCGTTCGTCGACTGGTGGGCCCGCGAGTGGACGCCGGGCTTCGTCGCCCGCCATCCCGCGCCCGGCCCGGCCACGGGCCACCGCCCCGGCTACACCGAGGCCCAGCTCCTGCACGACGGCGCGGACCCCGAGCGCATGGTCCGCGGGCTGCGCCACGGCGAGCTCACGACGCACCCCGCGCACCTGCACATCGACCTGCTGCCCGTGCTGCAGCGCCGCGGCCTGGGCTCCCGCCTCATCGACACGCTCCGTGCGGCCCTCGCCGAGCGCGGCGTACCCGGCGTGCACCTGGGCTACGCGGCCGAGAACACCGCGGCGCGGGCGTTCTACGACCGGTACGGGTTCACGGAGCTGCCGTCGTCGACGCCGCAGGCCCCGCTGCTCGGCATCCGAACCGCATCCTGAATCGCTGCGCCCCGCGCCTCAGCGCTCCTCCTGGGCGGCCTCCGTCCACGCCCGCCGCACCTGCTCGAACCGGGTGGGCAGCGGCGGGCGCAGGGCGCCGTAACGAGCGTTGGTGCGATGCACGAACCGGCGCCAGGACAGCACCAGCCCCTGCCGGGTGATCGGCAGGCCGGACGCGACGGTGGTCCCGTTGTCGTGCGTGTGGTGCACCGTGAGCAGCAGCGCCCGCGGCACGGAACCCTCCAGCTCGGCCGCCAGCTCCTCGCGCACCACCATCCAGTGCTTCAGCAGCACCACCAGGTCGGCCGGGAGCAGGTGCCGCCGCGGCGTGCGGTGCTTGCCGTGCCGCACCAGCACGGTCCCCTCGGACGCCCGGGCGCGCGCCGGCCCCAGGTCGAGGTCCTCGACGCGCACGCGCAGCAGGTCCCCGTACCGCGCGCCGGTCGCCCGGACGAGCCCGGTGATCACGGCGAGCCGCGCCGTCTCCGGCTTGGCGCCCGGCCGCATCGCCTCCGTGGACAGCTCGCGCCAGACCCACTCGGCCTCGTCGAGGGTCACCGGAGGCCGCGGGTAGCGGGCGGGCTCCCCGCTCCGTGCTGGTGGCGAGGTGGTGTCGGGGCTGGTCATGGGTTTGAATCTACGCTTGGCACACTATTAATCCAAGGAGACACGCCAGGACGTCCACCAGCTGATCAGCGGCCGTGTTCACCGCGGCCCGGAACGAGTACCTTGTGGCCCCTGGTGATCGTCCTCCTCGACGTCGAGCTCAGGGGTCAACGATGATGACATCCCCCATCCGCCTCGCCGTCCTCGGCGCGGGCGGCCGCGGTACCGAGACCTACGGCCGCTGGGTGCGGGCGCACCCGGACCGTGCCCGGATCGTCGGCGTGGCCGATCCGGTCCCCACCCGGCTGGACGCTCTCGCCGGCACGACCGCCGCCCGCTACCCCGACTGGCGTGACCTGGTCGCCGACCTCGACCACCTGCGGCCCGACGCCGTCGTGGTCGCCCTGCCGGACGCCCTGCACGTCGCGGCCGCGACCGCCCTCGCCGAGGCGGGCCTGCCGATGCTGCTCGAGAAGCCGGCGGCCCCGACCCTCGACGGCCTGACCGACCTGGCCCGCGTGGTGCGCGTGACGGGCGCCCGGATCGCCGTCGGCCACGTGCTGCGGTTCGCGCCGTTCTGGCGCGCCGTCCGCACGCTCGTCGCGGCCGGGACGCTCGGCACGCTCGCGACCATCGAGGTGCGGGAGAACATCGGGTTCTGGCACTTCGCGCACTCGTTCGTGCGGGGGAACTGGCGCAGCGCAGCGGAGTCGAGCCCGATGGTGCTCGCCAAGACGTGCCACGACCTCGACCTGATCCGCTGGCTCGCCGGCGCTGCACCCCGGACGGTGTCCAGCGAGGGGTCGCTGCTGCACTTCCGCCCGGACAAGGCGCCGCCCGGCGCCCCCGAGCGGTGCACCGACGGCTGCCCGGCGTCCGCGGACTGCCCGTTCTACGCGCCCCGCTACTACGTGGACGCCCTGCGCGACGTCACGGGCCACCCGGTGACCATGCTCGGCGACGACCTCTCCCCCGCCGGCCGCCTCGCCGCCCTGCGGCGGGGACCGTACGGGCGCTGCGTCTACCACAGCGACAACGACGTGGCCGACCACCAGCAGACGCTCCTGCGGTTCGCCTCCGGCCTCACCGCCACGCTCACGGCCAGCGCGTTCACCGCCGAGAACACGCGGCACCTCGCGATCACCGGGACCCGCGGCCAGCTCCACGGGCACATGGAGTCGGGCGAGCTCCGCATCGACCTGTTCTCGCCGTCGAGCCGGCTGCCGGACGGCCTGCCCGGCGTCGAGCTGGTCGCCTCCGCCGTCGACGGGCCCCTCGGCCACACGACCCACACGCTGATCGCCCGGCCCGACCCCGACACGGCCAGGCACCACGTGGGCGGCGACGACGGCCTGATGGACGCGTTCTGCCGGGCCGTCGCCGCCGGCACCGTCGGGTCGGGCGAGCTGTCGTTCGCGACCGCCCTGGACAGCCACCTCATGGCCTTCGCGGCAGAGCAGTCACGCACCGGAGGCGGCGTCGTCGACTTCGAGGCCTGGACGAGCAGCGCGCTCGGGTCGCTGGGCCGGTCGCCGGCCTAGAACCCCTCCGGCCCCACCGTCGCGCCGTCGGGCACCGTGCCGCCGTCGCCCGCGAGCGCCGCCTTGCCCTCGGCGCGGACGCCGGATCCGAAGGTCCAGTCGCCGCGGACGGTGAGGGAGTCGGCGTCGCGCAGGGACGGGGCGCCCTGGGCGAACCGTGCGGTGAAGTCGTCGATGAGCTTGTAGTGGTCCTTGTCGAGGTCGACGAGGGGTGCGGGGACCTGCGCCTCGAGCCGGTAGTCGGGGGTCAGCGTGTAGACGTCGGAGCGCAGCACGAGGAGGTCGTTCGTGGTCTTGACGGGCAGGAACCGGGAGCGTTCGACCTCGATGGCCGTCGCGCCCTCGAAGACCGCGACGGCGGCGCCCATGGCGGACTCGATCTGCACGACCTTCGGTGAGGTGGCGTCGGCCGGGTCGACGGTCTTGTCGTTGCGGATCAGCGGCAGCTCCAGGACGCCGCCGGTGCGGTCCAGCTCGGCCGCGAGTGCTTCGAGGTCGAACCAGAGGTTGTTGGTGTGGAAGAAGGGGTGGCGGCTCGCGTCGAGGGAGGCGGCGACGTCGTCGGGGTGGGTCTGGGCGGTCTCACGCTGGACGATACGGCCGTCGGCCTTGCGGATGACGAGCTGGCCGCCCTTGACGTCGGCGGGGGTCTTGCGGCAGAGCTCTGCGGCGTAGGGGGCGCCGGAGGCGGCGAACCAGGCGGCGATGGTGGCGTCGGGGGTGGCGCCGAGGTTGTCGGAGTTGGAGACGCACAGGTACCGGAAGCCGGCTGCCAGGAGGGCGGTGACGACGCCGGAGGTGTGCAGGGCCGGGTAGAGGTCGCCGTGGCCCGGCGGGCACCATTCGAGCTCGGGGTCCTGCTCCCAGGTGACGGGCGTGAGGTCGGTGGCGAGGAGCTTGGGCTCGCGGTTCTGGAGGAAGTCGACGGGCAGGCCGTCGACGGCGAGGTCGGGGTAGCGCTCCAGGGCGGCGAGCGAGTCGTCGCGGGTGCGGAAGGAGTTCATGAACAGGAGCGGGAGGCGGGCTCCCGTGGCCTGCCGGGCGGCGCGGACCTGGGCGACGATGATGTCGAGGAAGGTGAGGATCTCGCCGTCGCCGTCGGCCTCGGTGCCGGGTGCCTGCCGGACCGGGAGCAGGGACTTGGCCTGGTCCATGCCCATGGAGGTGCCGAGGCCGCCGTTGAGCTTGAGCATCGCCGTCTTGGCGAGTGCGGCGGCAGCGTCGTCGTCGCTGATGGTGAGCTCGGCGCGGCTGGGGATGTCGACGAGGGGTTCGATGTCGGCCTCGCGGATGAGGCCGGTCTCGCCCCCCTGGAGCAGGTGGTAGAACCGGGTGAACGTCTCGATGGCGGCGGGGGCTACGCCTGCCTCGGTCATCTTGGTGCGGGCCTGCTCGAGCCCGGGAGCGTCCGTCATGGGGCCAGGCTATTCGAAGCGGGTGGCGTCTCCGGCCCCGACGCGGACCACCTGTGGATAACCGTCGGACCAGTCGACGACCGTGGTTGGCTCGGTCCCGGCGTCGCCGCCGTCCACGACGGCGTCGAGCACGTGGTCGAGCTCCTCCTTGATGGTCCAGCCGTCGGTCAGGGGTTCGGCGTGGTCAGGGAGGATGAGGGTCGAGGACAGCAGGGGCTCGCCGAGCTCGCGCAGCAGGGCCTGGGTCACGGCGGAGTCGGGGATGCGCACGCCCACTGTCTTCTTCTTGGGGTGCGCGAGCCGCCGGGGCACCTCTGCGGTGGCCGGGAGGATGAAGGTGTAGGGCCCGGGGGTGGCGGCCTTGATGGCGCGGAAGGCCGAGTTGTCGAGCTTGACGAGCTGCCCGAGCTGGGCGAAGTCGGAGCAGACGAGCGTGAAGTGGTGCTTGTCGTCGAGCCTGCGGATGCTGCGGATCCGGTCCGCGCCGTCGTGGTACTCCATGCGGCAGCCCAGCGCGTAGGAGGAGTCCGTCGGGTAGGCGACCAGGGCGTCGTCGCGCAGCATGGCGACGACCTGGCCGATGGTGCGCGGCTGGGGGTCGACGGGGTGGACGTCGAAGTAGCGGGCCATGCGGCCGAGCCTAGTCGCGCCCCTGGTCGGGTGCCTGTTCCAGCGACTCGTGCAGCGCGCGCCGCAGCTCGTCCGCGCTCGCGTTCCCGCCCGTGCAGACGACGCCGACGCGCCGTCCGGCGAACCGTTCCGGGTAGGTCAGGACGGCGGCGAGCGCCGCGGCGCCCGCGCCCTCGGCGACCGTGTGGGCGCCGGTGAGGTAGAGCTGCTGGGCGGTGGCGATCTGGTCGTCGGTGACGAGCACGAAGTCGCTCAGGTGCCTGCGCATGAGGGCCTGGGTGACCTCGAACGCGCCGCCGACGGCGAGGCCCTCGGCGCGCGTGGCGTTCTCGCGTTCGACGAGGGCCCCCGTGTGCCAGGAGTTGTGTGCGGCGGGCGAGGCGGCGGACTGGACGCCGATCACCTCGGTGCCTGGCGCGACGGCGGCGGCCACGAGGCCGGCAGCGGCGGCGCCGGACCCGCCCCCGACGGGCACGACCAGCACGTCGAGGGCGGGCGCCTGCTGGAACAGCTCGAGGTAGAGGGTGCCGACGCCAGCGATGATGGCGGGCTCGTTCGCGGCCCCCACGAGGCGGGCGCCCGACGCCTCGGCCAGCGCGGTGGCCTGGGCGCTCGCGTCGTCGAAGGTCGCGCCGTGCAGCAGGACGTCGGCGCCCTGGTCGAGGACGGCGCGGAGCTTGACCGGGTTGGGGTCGTCGGGCATGACGATGGTGCAGGCCGTCCCGGTGCGGCGGGCGGCGTAGGCGACGCCCTGGGCGTGGTTGCCGGTGGAGTAGGCCACGACACCGCGGGCGCGTTCGGCGTCGGACATGGAGAGCAGGAGGTTGGTCGCGCCGCGCGCCTTGAAGGCGCCGGTGCGCTGCTGGTTCTCGTGCTTGACGACGACGTGGGCGCCGGTGGTGCGGTCGAGGTCGGGGTACTCGCCGACGGGGGTCCGGACGACGGCGCCGTCCAGGCGGGACTGCGCGACGAGGACGTCGGCGACGGTGGGCAGGAGTGCCGGATCGGTAGCCGGGCGGACAGCCGGGCGGAGGTCGGTCGCTGGCGTCATGGATCCAGCGTGACCCGCCCATGACCTATAGGTCCAATACGTGTTGCGTGGACTTTCGATCGATCATGCCTATCTTTCTGCGCTAGCCTGGGCACATGACCGCAGAGCTCGACCTCACCCGGCTGCGCGTCCTGGCGGCGGTGGCCCGCACCGGCTCCGTCACGGCAGCGGCCAAGGAGCTGCACTACGCCCAGCCCTCGGTGAGCCACCACCTGTCCCGCCTGGAGGCCGACGCGGGGATCCCGCTGCTCCAGCGGCACGGCCGCGGCGTCCGCCTCACCGAGGCCGGCCGCCTGCTCGCCAGCCGCGCCGAGGAGATCCTCGGCCGCGTCGAGGGCGCCCGCCGCGAGCTGGACGCCCTCGCCGGGCTGCGCTCCGGCCGCGCCCGCCTCGCCGCCTTCCCGTCGGCCCTCGCCACCCTGGTGCCCGACGCCGTCTCGCGGCTCGTCCAGGAGCACCCCGGCCTGTCGGTGGGCCTGGTGGAGCACGAGCCGCCGGACGCCGTCGCCGCCCTGCAGTCAGGGGCCGTCGACGTCGCGCTCGTCTTCGAGCACGTCGACGTACGCCACGCGCGCTCCGTCGACGACCTGTCCCGCTTCGAGTCCACGACGATCCTCGACGACCCGGTCAACCTGGTGACGGCGGTCGACCTGGACGCGGCCCCGGTCCCCGGGTTCGTGCCCGACCTGAAGGCGCTGGACGACGCCGAGTGGATCGCCGGCTGCGAGCGATGTCGGGCCGACCTGGTCGCGCGCTGCGCCGCCGTCGGCTTCGCCCCGCGCATCGCCTTCGAGACCGACGACTACGTGGCCGTGCAGGCCCTGGTCGCCGCGGGCGCCGGCGTGAGCCTCCTGCCGGGGCTCACCCTGCGCGCCCACCGCCACCCGGGGATCGCCGCCGCTCCCCTGCCGGGGGCGCTGCGGCGGGTCATGGCCCTGACCGTTGGCCCGCCCGCCCCGCCGGCGGAGGCCCTGATCCGGCAGCTCGTCGCGGTGGGCGCTACAGTCCCCGCTACCCCTGTGCCCGCCGTGTAGGTCGGGCCCGACGGTCTCAGATATCGGTCGCGCCGTCCAGGGCCTCGCGCATCAGGTCCGCGTGGCCCGCGTGCCTGGCGTACTCCTCGACCATGTGCACAAGGATCCACCGCAGCGAGATCGGCCCGCGGCGCCCCGGCCGCACCGTGAGCCGGTCCAGCGGGGGCTCCCGACGTTCGCCGGCCTCGGCCAGCACCTGGTCCAGGATCCGCTCCGAGGCGGCGACGGCGGCCTCGAACCCGGCGGTGAGCTCCTCCGGCGTCTCCGTGAGGGCGCTGTGCCAGTCCCAGTCCATGTCCGCTTCCCAGTCCACCGTGTCCCACGGCGGAGCCGGCTCGTTGCCGAGCAGGCGCACGGAGAACCACACGTCCTCGACGTAGGCGAGGTGCTTGAGCAGCCCGGCCAGCGTCATGGTCGACGGCGGGTGCGGCGTGCGGAGCTGCTCCACCGTCAGCCCCTCGCACTGGCGCAGGATCGTCGCGCGGTAGAAGGAGATGAACGAGCGCAGCATCGTCACCTCGTCGGCGGCGAGCGGCAGCTCGATCCTCGGGACGGAGCTGGGCGCGGAACTCGGGACGGCAGTCATGGCGTGACCGTAGCGACGGCCGGATCCGGCCGCCACGTGTTTCCGGCAGGAAAACACTTGGGCAATTCACCCGTGCCGAATCGTTACATGTCCGTTGGGCCTCTTTTGTTCGGAGTGTGACCGTGGCAACATTCCCAAGGTGCACCTGATCCGAGAATTCACACCCGACGCCTACGAGTTCGCGCTGGCGTCGTGGTCGTGGATCGGGACCGGTGACAAGACGCCACGCTTCGCCTCCTGCTTCGGCGACATGTTCCTCGAGTCTCTCGAGGGGTGGTGGTTCCTCGACACGGTCGAGGGCACGCTCGAACGCCGCTGGAACTCCATGGACGCCATGTTCGCCGACCTTGAGGGTGACGACGGGCGCGCCGAGTACCTCCTCGAGGAGACGCTGAACACCGCGCTGGCCCACGGCCTGAAGCTGGGCGACGACGAGGTCTTCGCGTTCCTCCCGCCGCCCGCCGTCACGGGCACGATGTCCGTGGACTCTCTCGCGCCGCTGCGCTTCGCGATCGCCGCGAACCTCGCCGGGCGCATCCACGGCGAGCTCAACGGCGTCCAGCCGGACGCCGGCGCCTCTGCCCTGTTCGCCGCCCAGCGGTTCGCCGCGCAGAACCAGGCAGCACAGAACCGGGCAGCGCAGGACCTGGCCGCCGCGCCCGCGTTCGCTGCGCCGAACCCCCAGGCCGACCCGTGGGAGCCGACCGGGCAGCGCGTGATCACCGGCGCCCTCCCGGCCTACCGGCCGGCCACCGGCGCCGGGTACCAGGTCGAGTACGCCGCCGGTTCCGAGCTCGACTACCGGCCCGGCCTGCCGTCCTACGCCTCCGGCGCCCACGCGACGAGCGGGGCCCACTCGGCGGTGGCACCCTCTGCACCCGCCCCGCGCCCGACGCCGGCTGCCGCCCCGGCCCCTGCCGCCTACGCAACGCCGACCGCCGCGCCGGCCGGTGCGCACGCGGCCACTGCCGGGTACAGCCCGTCCGCTGGCTACACCCCGTCCCCCGCGCACAGTTCGTCCGCCGGCTACGAGGGCTACGACTACGAGGACAACTCGCACACGATCGACTCGGGCCAGTTCAGCCAGTACATCGCGGACCAGTACAATACCGGCCAGGTGGCCGCCGTCGACTACGGGCCCGCCCCGGCACAGCCGAAGCCGCGCCAGGACGGGCGCTGGTCGTACGCCTGAGGCTCCGCCTCACGCCTCCCTGGTTTGTGTCAGTCCTCCACGCCCGCCACCGCCGCGAGGATCAGCACCGAGCCGACAACTCCCGCCGGCCCCAGCCGCTCCCCCAGCACGATGGCAGCGGCGACCGCCGCCGTCACCGGCTCCAGTAAGGTCGCGACGACTGCCGCGCCGCTGCGCGTGGTCCGGAGCCCCGCGTAGAACAGCCCGTACGCGAGGGCCATCGTGAACACGCCGAGGTAGGCGAGCGTGCCGACCGCCGTCGGGTCGCTGGTGACGAACGGCCCTCCGCCGGCCAGCGCCACCGGGACCAGGCCGACGGCGCCCGCCGTCGTCGCCACCGTGGTCAGGGCGAGCGGGTCCACGGCCGGCGACGCCAGCAGCGTGCTGCCGAGCGCGGTGGTCGCCGCGTAGACCGAGCCGGAGCCGACCGCCAGCAGCAGGCCGAGAACCGGCCGGGCCCCGGCAGCGCCGTCGTCGACGGCACCCGTCCCGACGGCGCCGGTGCCGGACGCGACGCTCACCAGCACGAGGCCGGACAGCGCGGCGGTCACGACCAGCGCGAGACGCAGGGTGCTGCGGGTGCGGGCCGCCGTCCGCCGTCGGACACGGACAAGGTCAACGGCCGCGAGGAGGACCGGCGCCAGGCCCAGGCTGACGACCGTGGCGACGGTGACGCCCGCCGTCGCCACGGACCCGAAGTAGAGCGCCTGGTAGGCGCCCGTGCCCAGGCCGACGGCGACGGCGCGCGCCGGGTGCGCCCGCACGAGGGCGACGAGCCGGGGCCCGCGCCGCAGGGCGAGCGCGGCCCCGACCAGTGCGAGGGCGGCGATCAGCATGCGGTACGCGCTGACCGTCAGGACGGACATCGACGAGTGGTCGCGGAGGATCTCCAGGGCGAGGCCGCCGGTGCCCCAGAGGATTCCGGCGAGGCAGACGGCGAGCAGCCCGATTCGAGGTGATGACATGTGTGCTCCTGGCCGGTCGTCCGCGGGCCTGCGAATCCGCAGGCCTACGGGTACCGGCCCGTTCCGAGGTTGTGCGAGGGACTAGGAGTAGTCACGGAGCACGCCTCGACGCCGGCCCGTGCGGGCCGGTCGTGGTGCCGCTCCGGTCAGACGACCGGGGGCGGCAGGACGGAGCAGATCGGAGTCACGGCGGTGATGCTAGCAACGTTCGTCCGTGTCCGACGGCGGACGACACTCCGCCGGTCAGGCGTTGAAGACGGCCTCGGAGCGGTCGCGGTTCTCGTACACGTCCCAGTACAGGGGCGCGATCTGCTCGGGTGTGGCCGTCGGGCTGCCGTCCGGGCCACCCTCGCCGATCCAGACGTTGATCACCAGGTGGGCGGCGTGCACGCCGCTGCCGGCCAGCTCCTTGTCCAGGTTGATCACCCAGTTGCGCAGGGCCGCCGCGGCCGCGTTGACGTTGCCGAACATCGGCACCGGGTCCACGGAGCCGCCGCCGGTGGTGAACAGAAGGGCCCCGGCGCCCGCCTCGCGCATCGCGGGCAGTACCGCCCGGGCCGCCGTGACGGCGCCGTAGAGGTTGTACTCGATCATCGGCTGCAGGTTGTCCACCGTGACCTCCGAGGGAGCGGCCATGGTGAGGCCGGGCACCGGGGAGTGCGGGGCCGGCGAGTACTCCAGCACGTCGATGCCGCCGAAGCGGGTCCTGGCCTGGTCGAGGGCATCGGCCAGTGCGGCGCGGTCGAGGATGTCGGCGGGGAACGCGGCTGCCGTGATGCCGTCCTGGCCGAGCTGACCGACCAGCGCGTCCAGCTTCTCCTTGGTGCGGGCGATCAGGGCGACGTCGAACCCGCGGCTGCCGAAGGTGCGGGCGATGGCGAGGCCCATACCAGGGCCGGCGCCGACGATGGCGAGAGTGGGCACAGTGAGATCTCTTCCGTGTCGTGGCCGCCGGACCTCCGGCGGTCGGACGCCCGGCTGGCCAATTCCTACTGTTTGTTCGTAGCGCCACTATGAGCCAGTATTGAGGGCGGTACAAAAGGCACACGGGTGTGCGTGACGGAGAGGAACGGGCGCTATGCGGGACGGCGCGGGTATCGGGGATGGCGACGGGGCGGGTACCGGGATGGCGGCGTCGGTCGGGCCGTGCGCGAGCATCCCCGCCGACCACATGGCCTTCATCCGCCAGGTGCTCGACCGGGTGGGCGACAAGTGGAGCATGCTGATCGTCGCCGTCCTGGAGGACGGCCCGCTGCGCTACACGGACCTGCAGCACCAGATCCCGGGCATCTCTCAGCGCATGCTGACCCACACCCTTCGCCAGCTCGTCGAGGACGGGCTGATCAGCCGTACCGCCTACGCCGAGGTGCCACCGCGCGTCGAGTACGCGCTCACCCCGCTCGCCGGCGGCCTGAACGGGATCGTCAAGCAGCTCATCGGCTGGGCGGCCGACCACCACGACGAGATCCGGGCCAACCGTTCCCGGGGCGGCACCACCGACCTTGGCGCGTCGCGGTCCTGATCGATGTGCTGCTCGACCCTGCTACGGGGCGGGCGTGCCTGTCCTCCGGTCTCGGGGTCGGGAGGCCCGCTTGTCAGAGGGTCCGGCTAGGGTTGGCGAGACCGCGGTCCCTGGGCTGTCGGCCGCGCGGGGCATCGATCGATGACTGCTTCCGTAGCCGTGTCGAAGCAGCGATCCGACCGCGGCGTCCTCGGGTTTCCACATCTTTGACTCTGGAGATGCACGAGGCCGTTCGAACGTATATTCTATTTCTAGGTCACGGATAGCGGCCTGGGCTGATCGAAGGGGGTGACGCATGACCAGGGACACAAGCAAGGGGGCGTGCGTAGTCGCTCCCGTCGAACGATCACTCGATCACGTCCTCGCCAGCAGCGCCGCCTCCGGGCCTTCCAACTCCATGACCTCTGCCTTCGCGGCCGGGTCGCCTGCTCGGGTATGCCCGACGGCAGGGTCGCTGGCTCTGCAGTGGGGTGTGCTGTCGGTCGGCCGGGAGGGTGTGCTGGCCGGGGCCAGCGTGACGTGGACGGGTCACGGGCCTGGTACTCGCGGCACGACCGGCGGAGCCGGTAGGACGATCGGCACCTCTACTGCCGCCGCTGGCCGTAGCGCTGCCATCGACGTGGCCGCCGCCTTTCGCGCCGCCACCGGTCCCGGCACGGCTAATGCCACCGATGCTGCTACCGCCATCGGCGCTACCACCAGCCCTGACCCTGTCACCGACACAGCCCCCACCGTCGACACAGCCACCAGCTCCGGCCCTGTCACCGACTCGACCGGTGCCCTCGGAGTGACCACCACTATCGACCCCGCTGGTCCCGGCGCTGCCGCCGGTGACACTGATGCCGGTCCCGACGTGCCCGCTGCTGACGACACGGCCGTGGGTGACACAGGTGTTGCCCTGGATTTAGGGGATCTGCTGGCGGGCCTGCGATGGGTGCCGGCCTGGTCGACGCCCTGACCCGTGTGAACATCGCCGACACCGATATCAGTGATGGTGAGTTGATCGATGTGGCGGCCCGGTGGCAGGAGGTGATCTCCTGGGCCACCGCCCTGCAGTCCCGGGCCCTGGGCCAGCTCGCCCGCCGTAGGGGGTGGACCGCCGAGCACAACGCCGCGGCCGCCGAGATCAGCGCCCGCCTACGCATCCCCCAAGCCGAAGCCAACAAACTCGTGGCCCGCGGCACCGGCCTGACCGAGCACCCCCAAGTCATGACCGCCCTCCACCACGGCCACATCGACACCGCCAAGGCCGACATCCTGCTGCGCTCCGGCAACCCCCTCACCCACCAGGAACGCGAACAGGCCATCACCCGCTACCTGCCCCAGGCACCCGAGCACACCCGCCGGTGGCTACGCGAGAAGATGAACGACTTCGCCACCGACCTCAACGGCACCACCCAGACCACCAAACACGCCACCAGCCGACGCGCCGTCTACCTCGACCCCGACCACAACAACATGGCCTGGATCAGCGCCCACCTGCCCGCCACCGACGCGGCAGCCCTCTGGGACGCGGTCGAACAAGCCGCCCACACCCTACGCCGCACCCCCGGGACCACCCGCACCATGGCCCAAGCCCGCGCCGACGCCCTGGTCGCCATCACCACCGGCCGCATCATCACCCCACCAAGCCCCCACTGCGCACCCGAACCACCACCCGACACGACAGGCACGAGCGACGCCGCAAACGCAGGCGACAGGACCCCGGACGTGCCTGCCCTGCCGCGGACCACCGTGCCAAGCTCCGGGTGCACCTGCGGCGGCTGCACCTGCGACGGCACCACCATCCAAGTCATCCCCGTACGACTGAATCGCCCCGGCGTGTCCGGAGACTGGATTCCTTGGAAGGATGACAGTCATGGCACGTCCCTCGAAGTATCCGCCGGAGCTGCGTGAGCGAGCGGTGCGGATGGTTGCGGAGGTAGCTCCGCAGTACGGCACGGAGTACGAGGCGATCCGGCAGGTCGCGGCCAAGCTCGGGATCGGTTCGCCCGAGACGTTGCGGTTGTGGGTGCGGCGCACGCAGGTCGATGCGGGTGACCGGCCCGGCGTGACCAGTGAGGAGCACGCCGAGATCAAGCGCCTCAAGCGGGAGAACGCCGAGCTGCGGCGGGCGAACGAGATCCTGAAGTCGGCTTCGGCTTTCTTCGCGGCGGAGCTCGACCGCCCCTCGGGCAGGTAGTGGAGTTCGTCGAGGCGAACAAGGACCGCACCGATGGTGGTCTGCGGTGGGGGATCGAGCCGATCTTGGCCGTGCTGGGTGAGCACGGGATCAAGGTCGCCCCGTCCACGTATTACGAGGCCCGCGGCCGGGCGCCGTCCAAACGGCAGGCGGCCGACCAGGAGTGGAAGCGGGTCATCGCCGCGGAGTGGGGCAAACGCAAGGTCCTGGGAGCCAGGAAGCTGTGGTTGCGGCTGCGTCGGGCCGGGCATGACATCGCTCGGTGCACCGTGGAACGGCTGATGCGGGAGCTGGGCATCGCCGGCGTGGTGCGCGGCCGCCCGGTGCGCACCACCACGCCGGGTGCCAGGGCGGTCCGGGCTGAGGATCTGGTCGATCGGCGGTTCTTCTCGACCGGTCCGGACGAGCTGTGGGTCGCGGACTTCACCTATGTCCCGACCTGGTCGGGCATGGTCTACGTCGCGTTCGTCTTTGACGTCTACTCCCGCCGGATTCTGGGCTGGCGGGCCGCTACCTCGATGCGGACCGACCTGGTTCTGGACTGCCTCGAGATGGCGTTGTGGACCCGCCGCACCGAGGGCGTCACCGACCTGACCGGGCTGGTGCACCACACCGACGCGGGTTCCCAGTACACCTCGATCGCGTTCACCGACCGGCTCATGGACCAGGGCATCGATCCCTCGGTCGGGTCGGTCGGCGACGCGTACGACAACGCGTTGGCCGAGTCTCAGATCGGTTTGTACAAGACCGAGCTGATCCACCCAGGTGGCCCGTGGCGCGGTCGCGATGATGTTGAGATCGCGACCCTGGAATGGGTGCACTGGTTCAACCACGAACGCACCCACGGCTCGATCGACGACCTCACCCCGGTCGAGGTCGAACAGTTCTACTACAGTCACCAACAGCGGCTCACCGAAGCCGCCTGACCCACAAAACAGAGTCTCCGGACTCGCCGGGGCGATTCAGACCCCAGATCCGCCTCACCCTGCCCGCCACCATGCTCCTCGGCCTGGACAACACCCCCGCCCACCTCGACGGCTACGGACCCATCCCCGCCGACACCGCCGCGCGCATCGCCACCGACGCCACCTGGCAACGCCTGATCACCGACCCCACCACCGGCATCCTGACCGACTACTCCACCACCACCTACCAACCCGGCAAAATCCTCCGCCAAGCCGTGGTCGCCCGGGACCAGACCTGCTGCTTCCCCCAATGCGACCGCCCCGCCCGCTGGACCGACCTCGACCACATCCAACCCTTCAACCACCACCACGACCCCCGCAGCCAACCACCCGGCACTCCCGGACAGACGCGCGCCCAGAACCTGCAACCCCTGTGCCGGTCCCACCACCTGGCCAAGACGCACCACGGCTGGGCCGTGAGCCGCGACCCCGACACCGGGGTCACCGTCTGGACCGCACCCACCGGACACACCTACACCCGACCCGCCAGCACCGTCGGACACGTCAGCAACGACATCACCAGCCTGGCCGACGACACCCGACAACGCCTCGGACAACAACCCAACGGCCGGCCCAGCACTCAGACGCCCGCCACCGACCAGCACGCTCAGATGCCCAGCACCTACCGGCAGCTGAGGGGCTCGCCCGACGAACCACCCTTCTAGTCGGCTAGCCGTTGCTGGTCATGACGTTGTTGACGACTGACCGCGTTAGAGCGGTGCCTCCCGAACTCCTGGTGCTCGGAAGCGCCGACGGGCTGGCATTCACGAGCGCAGAACGTCTCATGGAGCTGCTCGACAGGTCCTCACCCCTGTCGAAGCTCATCTCGCCAGCACGCGATGACACGACGTGAACCTACATCGCAACGCTCCTCCGACGATCGAAGGCCAGAGACGGCTTATTGAGCGCTGCCGCACCCGACCGACACGCCCTGCCCGCTCGACACCACCCGCCCGTCGCACCAGCCGGACCCGTCACCCTGGCCCAGCTCCGCCGCACGACCCAGCTCCGCCACGCGCCGCAGCACCGTCTCGGGCACCGGCTCGGTCACGTAGTCCTCGGTGACGGGCGCCGACGCGACCCGGTGCACCGGCACGTACCCCGCCCACCCCGCGAGCTCGAGGTCGCCCGGTTCGAGCGTGGCGCCTCCCTCGCGCTGCTTCATCGAGGCCTCGGCCAGGGGCAGCGCGATCACGACCGTCGCCGCGAGCTCCTTGCGCGTCGCGGGCGGCAGCGTCGCGGCACGTCCGGGCACCATGTGGTCCACGATCAGGTCGAGGGCGTGGCGCCGTTCGTTGATGTCGGTCACCTTTCGGGGTCGTCCGACCACGACCGCCGACCGGTAGTTCATCGAGTGGTGGAAGCCCGTCCGAGCCAGGACCAGGCCGTCGAGCTCGGTCACCGTCACGCACACGTCCTGCTCGAGCGCCGGCGTCAGCCAGCCCGCCGCGACCGATCCGTGCAGGTACAGCGTGCCGCCATCGTCCGGACCCGCGGCGTCCACGCCGAAGGCCGTGGGCAGCACAACGGGGTGCGTCCCGGCCACGACGCCGAGGTGTGCCACGAGCGCGTCGGAGAGCAGGGCCATGAGCCGACGGCGGTCGTCGACCTGACGCTTCCTGCCGCGGGTCGGCGTCGTGCGGGGGCTGGGTGAGAGCGGCTGGATCGTCATGCGGTTAGCCTGACCCGAGAGTGGCACACGGGCACGGGCCAGTTCGCGACCACTTGAACAGGCCACTTCACGAGACCGCACGACCACACCGCACGACCAGACCGCGCCGCGAGACCACGCGACCAGATCCCATCGCCCAGCCACGCTCCCACCCGCTCCCCCAGCCCAGCCACGCCGCCCGGCGACACGAAACGACTCCAGCCTCCCGGCACACGACATCCCGGAGAAGACCCCCATGCTCCCCGTCCGCCTCGACCGCACCCGCCCCGAACCCCTCCCCGCCCAGCTCTCCGCCGCCGTCCGCGCCCTCGTCACCGACGGCACCCTGACCACGGGCGACCGGCTGCCCTCCAGCCGCGCGCTGGCGGCGGACCTCGGCGTGGCGCGCGCCGTCGTCGAGCAGGCGTACGACCAGCTCCTGGCCGAGGCCTGGGTGCAGACGCGGCGCGGATCCGGCACGTTCGTGGCGTCCGGCGAGACGCTCCCGGCGCAGCCCGCGCCGCCGCGGCCCGCCACCCGCGAGCCGCAGTACACGCGCCTGGACGCGGGCACACCCTGGATCGACCCGCGCCACCTCGCGGGCTGGCGCCGCGCGTGGCGCGAGGTCTCCGCGGCGAGCCACCCGCCGGGGTACCCGGATCCGAGCGGCCTCCCCGAGCTGCGCGAGGCCCTGGCCGAGCGCCTCGCCCGGACGCGCGGCCTGACCGTCGCGCCCGACGAGATCCTCCTGACCTCCGGCTCGACGGACGGCCTGCGCCAGCTCCTCGGCGTGCTCGGCCCGGGCAACGTCCTCGTGGAGGACCCCGGCTACCGCGCCGCCGTCGAGACGATCCGGGCGGCCGGGCGCGCCGTCGTCGACCATCCCGCGCTCGAACCGGTCACCGACCTGACCGGCTGCGCAGCGGCCTACGTGACGCCCGCCCACCAGCATCCCCTGGGCCGGGTCATGCCGGCGGCGGACCGGCTCGCGCTCCTGGCGGCCACGCGTGCGACGGGCGCGGTGGTGGTCGAGGACGACTACGACTCCGAGTTCCGGTACGACGTCGCCCCCGTGCCCGCCCTCGCGGCCCTCGACCGGTCCCGCGTGGCCTACCTCGGGACCGCGTCCAAGTCCGTAGGCCCGAGCCTCCGGCTCGGCTGGCTGGTCGCGCCGCCCGAGCTCCACGAACTTCTGGTCCGACGGCGCACGATCACCTACGAGACGCCGTCCTGGCCCAGCCAGCGCGCCCTGCTGACCCTGCTGCGCGACGGCTGGGTCGACAAGGTGGTCCGCAGCGCGCGCCGCACCTACGCGGACCGGGCGCCGCGGGTCGCCGCCGCGCTCGGGCCGCACGCCGAGCTCGCCGGGCCGCTGGCCGGGATGTACTCGACCTGGCTCACCGGCCCGGCGACGGCCACCGCGGCGCGGGCGGCCGCCCGCGCCGCGGGGTTCGACGTCCGGCTCCTGACCGAGTACTGCCGCACCGCGGACCTGACCGGCCTCGTGCTCGGTTTCGGCGGCGTGACCGACGCCGAGCTCGACCGCGCGCTGACCGCGATCGCCGAAGGCCTGCGCACGAGGCGGTGAGAAGACTCAGACCAGCGAGTCCTGCCACGCCTGGTGCAGCCGCGCGTACCGCCCGTCGCCCGCGATGAGCTCGGCGGGCGTGCCGTCCTCGACGACCCGGCCGTGCTCCATCACCAGCACCCGGTCGGCGATCGCCACGGTCGAGAGCCGGTGCGCGATGATGATCGCCGTCCGGTCGGCGAGCAGCGTCTGCAGCCCGCGCTGCACGAGCCGCTCGCCGGGCATGTCGAGCGACGACGTGGCCTCGTCGAGCACCAGCACCGCCGGGTCGGCGAGGAACGCCCTGGCGAACGACAGGAGCTGCCGCTGCCCGGCGGACACGCGCCCGCCGCGCTTGTTCACGTCGGTGTCGTAGCCGTCCGGCATGTCGAGCACGAACTCGTGCGCGCCCACCGCACGCGCCGCCGCCTCGATCCCCGCCTGGGACGCGCCGGGGCGGCCGAGCGCGATGTTCTCGCGCACCGACCCGCTGAACAGGTACGCCTCCTGCGTCACCATCACGACGGCGCGCCGCAGGTCGGCCGACGACAGGTCGCGCACGTCGATGCCGTCCAGCCGGACGGCGCCCTCCGTCGCGTCGTAGAACCGCGTCACGAGCTTGGCCACGGTCGACTTGCCCGCACCCGTGGTGCCCACCACCGCCACGGTCTGGCCGGCCGGGATCGTGAGGTCCAGGTCGGGCAGCACCACCGGGCCGTCCCCGTACTGGAACCGCACGTGGTCCAGCCGCAGCTCGCCCCTGGCCCGGCCGTCGGCCAGCGGCAGCGGCGTCGGATGGGCGGGCTCCGTCACCGTCGGCTCCTCGGCGAGCAGGCCCGAGACCTTCTCCAGCGCCGCCGTCGCGGACTGGAACGCGTTGTAGAACATGCCGAGCTGCTGCACGGGCTGGAAGAACCGCTTGCAGTACAGCAGCACGGCGGCCAGCACGCCCACCTCGAGCGTCCCGTCCAGCACCCGCCAGCCGCCGACGGCGAGGGCCGCGACCACCGTCAGGTTGCCGATCAGGATCAGGCCCGGCTGGAACCGCCCGTTGACGCCGAAGATCTGCAGGTTGGCGTCGCGGTAGTCCTCGCCGAGCTTGCGGTAGTCGGCCTCGGTGGTGGGCTCGCGGCGGAAGGCCTGCACGGCGCGCATACCCGTCATGGTCTCCACGAACTTCACGATGAGCCGGGCCGACGCCGTCCGCTGCTGGCGGTAGTAGAGCTGCGACATACGCTGGAACCAGCGGGTCAGCAGCCAGGCCGGGATGAACGCCACGGCGAGCACCAGACCCGACCGCCAGTCGATGAGCACCAGGCTCGCGAAGGTGAACACCATCAGCAGCAGCGACGAGACGACGCCGGTCAGGCCGCCGTCCAGCAGCTCGCGCAGCGCCTCCAGGTCGGAGGTCTGCCGGGAGATGATGCGGCCGGAGGTGTACGACTCGTGGAACTCCAGCGAGAGCCGCTGGGTCTGGCGGAACACGCGGCGCCGCAGGTCCAGCAGCACGGCCTGGGCGATCCGGGCGGCGGCCCGCACGTAGGCGCCCGCGGCGACGCCGCCGAGCACGGCCGCCACGAGGTACCCGGCCCCGGTCACGACCAGCAGCGTGACCGAGCCGTCGCGCAGGTCGGGCACCGCCTGGTCGATCGCCACGGCCACGAGCCACGGCCCGGCCACCTGGCCGAGTGTCGAGGCGACCACCAGCACGGCGGCCCAGGCCAGGGCGCCCTTGTGCGAGCGCAGCAGGTCGCCCAGCAGGCGCAGCGACCGGCGCCGCACGCTGCGCGAGGCCGCCTTGTCGAGGCGCGTCTCGTCGTCCGCGGCGGCGTCGGTGGGCCGACGGCGGGCGGCGGTAGGTCCGGACGTGGTGGTCGTCATGACAGCGCCTCCTGGCCGTCGTGGGCCTCGTACTCGTGCGCCTCGTAGTCCTCCTCGAGGCTCGAGATGATGTACCGGTAGTGCGGGTCCGTCGCGAGCAGCTCCTGGTGCGTCCCGACGGCGGTGACCCGCCCGCCCTGGAGTACCGCCACCCGGTCGGCGAGCGCGACGGTGGACGGCCGGTGCGCGATGATCAGGCTGGTCGTGGCCACGAGCACGTCCCTGAGGCGCGCGGTGACCGCCTCCTCCGTCGTGACGTCCAGCGCGGACAGCGGGTCGTCGAGCACGAGCACACGCGGGCGGGCGGCGATGGCCCGGGCCAGGGCGAGCCGCTGCCGCTGCCCGCCGGACAGCGACAGGCCCTCCTCCCCGATCCGGGTGTCGACGCCGTCGGGCAGGTCGGCCACGAAGTGCGCCTGGGCGACGTCGAGGGCCTCCGTCATGAGGGCCTCGCGCTCGGCCTCCGGCAGGTCGTCCGGGACGCCGAGCAGCACGTTGTCCCGCACGGACGCGGAGAACAGCGTCGGGTCCTCGAAGGCGACGGCGACCCGCTCGCGCACCTGGGCGCGCGTCAGATCGCGGACGTCGACGCCGTCCACCTCGACCACACCGTCGGTGACGTCGAAGAGCCGCGGCGGGAGCATCGCGAGGGTCGACTTGCCCGAGCCGGTCAGGCCCACCAGGGCGGTCGTGGTGCCGGGCGGCAGCTCCAGGTCGACGTGGTCGAGCACGGGGCGCGTGGCGTCGTCGTACCGGAAGGTGACGTCGCGGAAGGCGACGTGGCCGCCCGTGCCGCCGGTGGCGGGCGGCAACGCGGCGGGCTCCGCCGGGTCGGTGAGCGGGTTGACGGTCTCGATCACCTCGAAGAACCGGTCGACGGCGGTGCGCGCGTTGAGCGTCATCGACAGGGTCATGCCGAGGTCCACGACCGGGCCGTTGATGACCGCCGTCGTGGTGAAGAACGCGACCAGGGCGCCGAGGGTCATGTCGCCCTGGGCCACCAGGTAGACGCCCACCACGAGCGCGACGGCCTGCGTGACCTCTGGGATCACGCGCAGCGCGGTGGTCAGGCCCGCGTCGGTGGTGGCCTTGCGGATCTCGGTCTCGCGCAGCTCGGCGGCCTGGTCGGTGAACTGGTCGAGGGCGTCGGGGCCGCGGCCGAAGGCCTTGAGCACGCGGATGCCGTGCACCGACTCCTCCACGGTGGTGGCGAGGTCGCCCGACTGGTCCTGCGAGAGCCGCGAGATCTTGCGGTACTTGCGGGAGAACCGGAACGCCAGGACGGTCACCGGGACCGCGCCGCACAGGAAGATGACGCCGAGCCACCCGCCGGTGACCATGAGCATCCCCACGCCGACGACGATGGTCACGCAGCTGACCACGAGCTGCAGCACGCCGAACACGAGCCAGCGGCGCAGCAGGCCCAGGTCGCCCATGATGCGGCTCAGGAGCTGGCCGCCGGGCCAGCGGTCGTGAAACGCGATCGGCAGGTTCTGCAGGTGCCGGAACAGCGCCATGCGCATCGCGGCCTCGACGCGCGTGCCCGGGAACATCACCAGGGTGCGGCGCAGCAGGATGAGGCCGGCCTCCCCCGCCCCGAGCACGGCCACGAGGGCGACGGACCAGGCCAGCCCGGACCAGTCGTGCTCGCGGGCGCCGTCGGTGAGCGGGCCGTCGGTGACCCACTGCAGGACGGCTGGGATGGCCAGGGCCATGAGGCTGGCGCCGAGGGAGGCGACCAGGCCGCCGGCCAGCCGGGGCAGGGCCGGGCGGACGTAGGGGTGGAGGCGGCGGATGGAGGCGAAGGTGCTGCGTTCAGAGGAAGGATCGGATCGATTCGAGCGTTCGTCTGTGGGAGGCATCGCCTCCATTATCCCGCGGGGGGCAAGTTGTTAGTTTGGGTAAGCACCTTCTTCGGTGTGACCTGCGCCACAGTCGGCCCGGCACAGTCAGCCGAGCGCCTGCTCCCGGGTCAGGTAGGCCATGCGGGCCTGCTTCGGACCCTGCGCGGACTCGAACGAGACCAGCTCCCCCGCGGTGAAGCCGAGGACGGCCATGCGGCGCAGCGCCTTCTCGTTGCGCGCGTCCGGTTCGCCCACGAGGCGGCGGGTGCCGCGTCCGGCGAAGAGGAATCCCGTCATGGCCGGGCGCAGCACGGCCCACGGGTCGCCGGGTGCGTCGTGCCGCGCGGTCGGCCCGCGGCTCCCGAGGAAGAAGTGCAGCCCCAGGTCACCGGGCCGGGCGTCGTAGGCGGTGGCGACCGGGTCGTGCTCCGGGTGGTAGGCCTGCACGAGCACGACGGGCTCGCCGTCCCACCGCACCAGGTAGGCGTGGTGGGTCTCCAGGGAGTCGACGAACGCGTAGGTGTCCCGCACCTCGTCCCGGGTGTGCCTGCCCATCCCCCAGAACGCGGCGCGCGGCTGGGTGAACCAGCCGTGCAGCAGGTCGGCGTCGGCGTCCGGGTCGAGCACGTGCACCGTGACCACGCCGTCCGCGCCGAAGCTCTGGCGCCACACCTCCTCGCCGCGGGCGCCGTTGAGCAGCCGCAGGCTCGTGTCGGCAGGCCGCAGGCGGTCCCAGTCGGTGACGACGGCGGTGGTGCCGGCGTCGGCCCAGGTGGCGTGCTGGTCGTCGAAGTGCGGGCTGCCGGGCCGGCCGTCGGCGCCGAAGGGGACGCCCCACCGGCTGCCCGCCCGGTCCGACAGGTCCCAGACGTACCGGGCCACCGACCCGCGGTAGGCCGTCGGCGCGGCGCCCGGCGACCCGCCGGTGCAGCGCACGGTCTCGTTGTTCCCCGAGACGGGGGCGGGGGTCACGTCGGGGGTACCGCCGGCCAGGCCCGGAGCGAGGCCCTGCGGGCGGAGCGGGGCGGGGACGTGCAGGTCGCCCCAGGTCGGTTCGCCGGCGCCCGCGACAACGTCGGACGAGATCGCGGCGAGCGCCGCGCTCGCCTCCGCCGCCGCGTCGATCCGGGCGCGCGTCCCGTCGGGCCGCTCGACGACCAGCCAGTCGGCGGCCAGGATCTGGCCCAGCCCGGCGCCGACCGCTGCCGGGACGTCGAACGACGACGCGAACGCCGCCACCAGCGCGGGGTCGTGCCCGTGCGGCTCGTGCAGGGCGGCGAAGACCGGGTGGTCCGCGAGGCGGCGGGCGAGGGCGTCCCGCCAGCGCATGTACAGGGCGGCGTCCGCGGAGGCGGCCTCGACGTGGGCGCCCGCGGCGACCCAGGCGCGCAGCCGGCCGGCGGCCGCCGTCGGATCGCCCGCCAGGTGCGCGACCAGGCCCGCTGCGCCCAGGTCCCGGGTGTCACCGTGGATCCGGTGCTGCGTCAGGGGCGACTCCGGGACGGTCGCGGCAGCCAGGAGCTGCCGGATCCGCTCGGCGCGGTAGGGCACGTAGGCCCAGCCCAGGTCGTGCGCCTCGCGGCCGGGGCGTACGTCGCGCGGGCCGTACCCGGGCCGGCCGTCCAGCTCGGCGGGCGCCTGGGTCACCGGCCGCTCGTTGGCGTCGACGGCGACCTGGGTCACCGGCGTCGGCGCGGGCAGGTCGACGAAGCCGTCGGCGGGCTTCGCTGCGGGCAGCGCCCGGTCGGACGCCGCGGGGACCTTGCCGGCGGTCAGGCTGAGCACGTCGCCCGTGCTGTCCGCGGTGAGCACCCGGTTGACCGGGTCGACCCACCCCGCGAACGCGTCGGCGACGTCGCGCGCGGTGCGGACGTGCAGCAGCGCGCGCCAGGCCCGGACGCCGACGTCGGCCAGCTCGCGCGCGGGCCAGTTCAGGCGCCAGCCGTCGGGGTCCGCGCTGTCCGCGCCGTCGGCGACGACCTCGACGTGGTGCGCCGCCGCGTTGGTGATGCCCCAGGCCACCGAGCCGCCGTCCGGGCCGGCCGCGTGCCCGAAGTGCAGGATGCCCGGGACGCCGGGGAAGGCGAACCCCAGCACGTCGTACGGCGCGGCCGGGTCGGTGCACGCGAGCCGGACCTGCTGGTACGGGCCGGGCAGCTCGAGCGTCCGGTGCGGGTCGCCCGCCACGAGCGGGCTGCCCGACGCCGTGAGCGACCCGTGCACCGCCCACGCGTTCGAGCCGGAGCCGGCGTCGGCCGTGAACAGGCGCAGCACCCGGTCCAGCGGCACGCCCGGGACGTGCAGGTGCCGCGCGACGTGCGCCCGCCACAGGATGCCCGGGAACCCGTTGAACAGCACGTGCGTCGCGAGGAACACGCCGACCGGCGTCCACGGCTCCCAGCGCCGGAACGGCACACCAGCCAGCTCCGGGACGTCGCGTCCGCCCGCGAGCAGGCCCGCGGTGACGCCGTCGGCGTAGGCGGCGAGCCACTCCCGCTCGGGCGCCTCCAGGGCGTCGTGGACGGCGCGGGCGGTCGCGTCCAGCCGCTCGCGGGCCGCGAACCGGTCCCAGGACTCGCCCACCGGGCCGGCGAGCTCGGCGTACCGCTCCTCGGCCCGCATCCGGTCCGCCTCGATCTGCAGCCCCCGGTCCTGGGCCGTGACCCAGCCCTGGCCGTAGGCCAGCGCGGTCTCGGTCGCTGCCCGCACATGCGGGATGCCGAGGTCGTCACGGAACAGGTCGAACTCCACGCTGCCCATCATCGCTCCGCCCATCACTCTGCTCGTCTTCGGACCGGGTTGGCGAGCGTACCCGCGTAGATCAGCGACTCGGACTGGTTGGCCAGGTCCACCATCTGCAGCGTGTTGCGCAGCTGCAGGCGGTTGAGGCATGAGTGCGCGAAGCGCTCGGCCCGCAGGTCGATGCCCGTGCGCAGGTCCGGGTGCTCGGCTGCGTGCCGGTCGATGGTCTCGGCGACCAGGGCCCAGAACCGCTCCTGGCCCAGCACGCCGTCCTCGGCGAGGATGCCGGACAGGTGCCGCAGCACGCCGTCGAACACGTCGGTGAAGATCGCGAGCGCCTTCTCGTCGTCGTCCACGGCGGCCCGGATGCGCGCGACGCCGTCGGGCAGCGAGCCGTGGCCCAGCAGCGCCACCTCCTCGCCGATGTCCTTCATGATCGTCCGCTGCACGACGCCGTCGCGCAGCACCAGGATGAGGTTCTCGCCGTGCGGCATGAACGCGAGCTCGTAGGCCAGCAGGCAGTGCACCAGCGGGTACAGGTAGGCGTCGAGGTAGGCGCGCAGCCACTGCTCGGGGCCGACGCCGGACTCGCGCACCAGGCCCGTGACGAACGCCGCCCCGCTCACGTCGCGGTGCAGCAGGCTCGCCATGGTGACCAGGCGTTCGCCGTCGGCCACGCGCGGCAGCGGGGACTCGCGCCACAGGGCCGCGAGCATCTTGCGGTGCGGGTTGGGCTGCGGGGTGCGGTGGTAGACGTCGCCCGTGTAGCCGATCGAGGCCACCTCGCGCAGCACGCCGAACCCCGTCTCGCGCAGGGTCTCGTCGCTGGTCACCAGGTTCGCCACCCAGTCGTTGATCTCGGGGGTGGCCCGCATGTAGGCCGGCGAGAGGCCGCGCAGGAAGCCCATGTTCTGGATCGCGAGCGCCACCTTGACGTAGTGCCGTCCGGGGCGGGTGCGGTTGAACAGGGTGCGGATCGACTGCTGCGGCTGGTACTCGTCCGAGCCGGGGCCGAGCGGCACGAGGTCGCCGCGCGCGACGTCGGCGGCGAACGTGATCGCCACGCGGTGCTCCCACTGCCAGGGGTGCACAGGCAGGTAGAGGTAGTCGGCGCTGTCGTGGCCGCGGGCCGTGAGGCGGTCGGCGAAGGCGGCGCGCTCGGCGTCGGACAGCTCGGCGCCGTAGTGGCCGGCCTCGGTCTGGTCGGCGGTGAGCGCGAGGTGGCTGTGCTCGCGGCGGGCGGCGAGCCAGAGCAGGCGCATCCGTTCGCCGCGTTCGGGGGCGTAGGCGCAGTAGTCGGGCAGGGAGAAGCCGATGCGGCCGTTGTTCGCGATGAAGCTGGGGTGGCCCTCGGACATGGCGGCCTCTGTGCGCTGGAAGGACTCCGCCTGGTGCAGGGCTTCGGTGGTCAGCGGGCCGGACGCCGTCCGCGCGGCCGCCAGCAGCTCGCGCACCGAGGGCGTGGTCCCGGCCAGCTCGCGTTCCCGCTTCGCGGCCGCGCTGGCCAGGGTGGAGGACAGCTCTTCGAGGTAGGTCGCCAGCAGGGCGTCGGGCACCTGCAGCAGGGGCTGCAGCTCGGCGACCAGCTCCAGCGCGTCCACGGGCAGCACGACGTCGCCGCCCACGCCGGCGTCGGCGGTGCGGCGGATGGACGCCGGGTCGATGACCCAGTGCTCCAGCGCGTACCGGCGCGCGGTGAACCGGTAGGTGACGGCGTCCAGGACGAGGCGGAAGCCGTCCTTGCCCGCGCCGGTGACCGGGTCCGGTTCCGGCTCGAACAGCCGCTCGTGCGCGAGCTCCGCGAGCGCCTTGGCGGCCAGGTGCCGGTGGGCGTGCTCCAGGTGCTCGGCGGTCAGGTGCGTGGCGAGGTCCACGCCGTCGCCCAGGACGGAGGCCGCGAAGTCGGCGCGGGTCGCGACGCTCAGGGCGGCGCGCTTGGCGTGCGCGCCGTGGCCGAGGTCCACCTCGCGCAGCACGCGGAACCCGGCCGCCGCGTTCTTGGCGGCGATCTTCCGGTTGCGCACGTCGGGCTCGACGACGACGCGGGTGGCGCCCCGGCCCGCGTCGTCCGACAGGCAGAACCGCATGACGGCGGTCATGACGGCGTCGGTCAGGCCGTGGCGCGGGGCCGTGGGCGGTGCGACGAGCAGGTGCATGCCGAGGTCGCCGGGCTGGGCGTCGTGCACGGCGTCGAGCACGACGCGCGCCGGGTCGTAGGTCTCGGTCAGGAAGACCGGCTCGCCCTCCAGGCGGCCGAGCCACGCGTCCTCGTGGGGGCGGGCCTGGACGCCGGCCAGGTACTCGCGCACCTCGTCGACGCTCAGGTCGCCCATCTGCCAGTACGACGACGCGGGGTGCGCGAGCCAGCCCTGCACCAGCTCGGCGTCGCGGGCCGGCTCGACGGGTTCGAGGGTCACGGTGCCGAGGCGGGTGGCGGTCAGGAACGTGTGCACGGTGGTCGGGGCGCTCACCGGACGGCCTCCATCGTGTCGCTGTGCTGATCGGCCGGCGCGGGGGCCTCGCCGTCCGGCAGGCCGAAGCGCTGGAAGGCGATCCGGCGCTCGACCGGGTACGGCTCGCGGCCCGTGATGTTGGCGAGGATGACCGAGTTGCGCCAGGCGCCGAAGCCGAGGTCGGGCGCCGTCACGCCGTGGGTGTGCTCCTCGCCGTTGACCACGTGGATCCTGCGGTCGTCGTCCACGGTGTAGTCGCGGGTGACGGCGTACCGGCCGCGCTCGTCGAGGTTGACCAGCCCGGGGGCCAGGAAGTCCGGCACCGAGGCGGCGTAGCCCGTCGCCGCCACGACCGCCCGGGTGCGGTGCTCCGCCGTCGTGCCGAGCTGGGCGTGGCGGAGGGTCAGGACGTACTCGCCCGCGCCGTCCGCGCCGTCGGCGTCGAAGCGGGCGGCGACCACCTCCGTGTCGGACAGCAGCGTGGTCGGCACCTGCCGGCCCAGGGCGGACTTGCGGTACAGGGTGTCGTAGATGTCGTCGATGAGGTCGCTGCTGATGCCCTTGTAGAGGTTGCGCTGCTCGCGCCCCAGCACGTCGCGCTGTGCGGCAGGCAGGGACACGTAGTGGTCGGTGTACTCGGGCGACGTCATCTCGAGCGTCAGCTTGGTGTATTCCATCGGGAAGAACCGCGGCGAGCGCGTCACCCAGTCCACGCGGTGCTCCCCCGGCCCGGTGCCGCAGTCGTCGAGCAGGTCGCGGTAGACCTCCGCCGCCGACTGCCCGCTGCCGACCACCGTGACCGCGCCGCCCGCCACCAGCTCAGCGCGGCGGTGCAGGTAGTCGCTGGTGTGCACGACCCGGCCGCCGGGGCCGTCCAGGCCGCTCAGGGCCGCGGGCAGCCGGGGCTGGGTGCCGGTGCCGAGCACGAGGTGCTTGGCACAGTATTTTTCGAGACCGGACGGCGTCTCGGCGGTCACCTCGAACAGGTACCCGTTGTTCGCTGCCGGGTCCGCGACGCGCACGACGCTCGTCACCCTGCGCCCCCAGCGCAGCGTCGGGAGCTGCTCGGCCACCCAGCGGCAGTACTGGTCGTACTCGGCGCGCAGCGGGTAGAAGGACTCGCGGATGTAGAACGGGTACAGGCGCCCCGTCGCCTTGAGCCACGCCAGGAACGAGTACGGCGACGTCGGGTCGGCCATCGTCACCAGGTCGGCCAGGAACGGCACCTGGAGCGTGGTCCCCTCGATCAGCATCCCCGCGTGCCAGGAGAAGCCCGCCCGCTGGTCGAGGAACACGGCGTCGACGTCGGCAAGGGGCTGGGCGAGCGCCGCGAGGCCCAGGTCGAACGGGCCGATCCCGATGCCCAGCAGGTCGTAGGTCTTCGCGGCGCTCACGTGCGTGGCGCTCGTCTGCGTGGTGCTCATCTGCCTTCTCCTTCGGTCCGGGCGCCTTCGGTGCGGGCGAGCCGCGGGTGCACGTCCCGGCAGGGCGGCTCGTCGGTGTCGGCGAGCGCCTCCCCCGCGAGCAGGCCGTGGGCGGCCGAGCGCACGAGCTCGAGCACGCCGCGGATGTCGGCGAGCGTGGCGTCCGGGTTGAGCAGCGTCAGCTTGAGGCAGGGCCGGCCGTCGACCACGGTCTTGGCGACGAGGGCGCGCCCCGAGTCGAACAGTACGCGCCGCACCTGCGGCACGAGGGTGTCCGCGTGCTCCGGGGCCAGGCCCGCCGGCTCGTAGCGGAACAGCACGGTCGACAGGTCGGTGGTGCCCACCAGCCGGAAGTCGCGGTCGGTCGCGAGGTCGGCGTGCACGGCGGCGGCCAGGTCGCAGACGGCGTCCACCATGGCGCCGACGCCGTCCGCCCCGAGCGCGCGGAGCGTGACCCACAGCTTGAGCGCGTCGAAGCGGCGCGTGGTCTGCAGGGACTTGTCGACCTGGTTCGGGTCGGGGGTGGGCGCGCCCAGCTCCTGTGCGGGGTTGAGGTAGTCGGCGTGCCAGGCGACCGGCGCGAGGTCGGCCCGTTCGCGCACGATCAGCGCACTGGAGGACACGGGCTGGAAGAACGCCTTGTGGAAGTCCACGGTGACGCTGCGCGCGCGCTCGATGCCGTCCAGCAGGTGGCGGCGCGTGGGGCTCACGAGCAGCCCGCACCCGTAGGCGGCGTCCACGTGCAGCCAGGTGCCGACGGCGTCGCACAGGTCGGCGATCGGGCCCAGCGGGTCGATGCGGCCGCGGTCGGTCGTGCCGGCCGTGGCGACGACGGCGACCACGGTGTCGCCGGTGCGCTCGATGTCGACGAGGGCCTGGGCCAGGCCGTCCGGGCTCATCCGGCCGTCCGCGTCGGTGCCGACGGCGACCACCGCGTCGTCCGGCAGGCCGAGCAGCAGCGCGGACTTGGCGACGCTGAAGTGGCTCGCGTCCGTGGCCAGGACGCGCATGGACTCCAGGCGGGTGCCTGCGCGCCGCGCCTTCTCGCGGGCGAGGAACAGGGCCTGGAAGTTGGACTGGGTGCCGCCAGAAGTGAAGACGCCGTCCGCGCCCGCCGCGCCGCCGTCGTGCGCGCCGCCGTGGACGGCCTCGCCGACGGCGAAGCCGATGCGGCCCGCCGTCCACTCGATCAGGCGGCGCTCCATGAGCGTGCCGACCGTGGACTGGTCGTAGGTGTCCATCGAGGTGTTGATCGCGGCCAGCATGGTCTCTGCGGCCACCGCAGGCAGCGCCACCGGGCAGTTCAGGTGCGCGGCATAGGTGGGCGCGTGGAACCAGATGGCGTGCCGCGCGTACAGGTCGGCGGCCTCGCGCAGCGCCTCCCGCGTGCCCGAGGGCGGGCCGTCGAGGTCGACGGCGTCCACCAGCCCCTGCAGCTCGCCGCGGCTCGCGCCCGAGAACGGCTGGGCCACGGACGCGAGCCGGGCGGCGACGTCGTCGGCGACGGCGCGGACCGTGTCCGCATAGGTGCTCGCGGTGGCGCCGCGCAACAGCGCGGTCGTGTCGTGGCTCGGACCCGGCGAGGGTGCGGTGGTCACAGGCTGCGTCACTGCGGGCAGGTGTGAGGGCATGCGGAAGGCTCCTCGGGGAGGCGAAAGGAACGCCGCCCGGGACCGGACGGCGCGGTGCAGCAAAACGGCATGGCAGCCCACGGCATGGCCACGCACTGGTCGCGCCACTTAGGTTTGCCTGACCTAACTTAACTGTTGGGCGGCCCTCGTCAAGCCATGGCGGTGACCTGGCACGTGGCGCCCGTCACTCTCGCGCGCTCCGGGCGCAGAAGGGACACCTCCTGCGCCCGGAGCTCATCGCGCCCTGTTACCCGCCCTGTTACCGCACTTCGGCCCACCACGCGTCGAAGTCGATGCCCTTCTCCTTCGCCAGCTCTTCCAGGCCGGCCTTGGTCGGGGGCCGGAAGAGCTTCGGCTTGATCTTGCGGTCGGCGGCGGCGTACTTCTGCTGCAGCTTCGCCTGCTCGGCGGCGCCGTCCCGGGCCGCGGCGAGCACCTCGCTGGTCGCCGTGACGCTCGCGCCGGTCAACACGCCACTGACCAGCGGCGTGTAGCCGTTGGCGTGGCCGAGGCGGTTGGGGTGGTAGGACTCCTCGATGGGGCTCGAGAAGCCGTTGATCCACTCGGTCGAGTCGCACACGGCGTGGCCGGTGAACCGGCTGACCGGGTTGACGAAGGTGAACCCCCTGGCGGAGGCGGCTGTCGAGGTGACCGAGTTGATCAGCACCACGCCGTTGTTGAGCGCCGTCTGGTCTTCCGGGCTGAAGAAGGTCGCCAGGTTGCAGTCCTCGCCCATGAAGATCTTCGGGTAGCCGACGACGACCACCTTCGCGCTGGGCGCCCTCGTCCTGATCGCGGCATACAGCGTGTTGAGCCGGCCCGGGAGGGTGGTGGAGATGAACGTGCGCGCGGCGGCGACCGCACCGGCGCAGTCGCTGGCCCACGCCGGGAGGGCGCACTCGGTGAGCACGTCGGCGAACCCGGCGTCGTTGCCGCCGACCGAGATGGTGACGTACCTCGTGCTCGAGCTCAGCGCGCTGAGCTGGCTGTTGGTCACGTCGGCCACGACAGCCCCGGAGCAGGCCCGGAGGTTGAGGCTGTAGCCCCTGGCCGCAGCGGTCAGGCTGGCGTAGGCGTAGGTCGAGCGCATGCACTCGGTGCCGTCGGCGATGTAGGACCTCGTGCCGGTGCCCGAGGAGTAGGAGTCGCCGAGGGCGACGTAGGACTCACCGGCGGCGTACGACGGCAGGGCCGGCGTCGTCACCAGCCCGACCGTGACAAGACTCAGCGCCGCCATGCCGGCGGCGAGGCGCAAGAGACGTTGCTTCATTGGACAGCTCCCCCAAAGGTCCGTCGGGCCACTCCCCCGTGAACCCGATCGATACCTTTATAGGAAATTTCTCTCCAACTCCACAATGTCTGGTAAATGAACAACTCAACGGCACGTCAAAAACGCGCCACACCTCGGCCTCGGAACCGGCCCTCGGCCACGGAGCCCTCGACGGCGAATCATCCACACGGGTACCGACGCCACTCGCCCCAGGTAGTCGACCTAGATCGGGCAGAGCTGTACGTTTCCCCCATGAGCAGTGACAGCGACGCACCTCAGCCCGAGGGCGGCGACAACACCGAGCGGATGGACCGCCTACGGGCTCTGTTGACCAAGCCCATCAAGATCCCGGAGTCCGCGTCCAGCGAGAGCGAGGACGCCGACTACGCCGCGCCCGTGGCAGCCGCCGCGGCACCCAAGGGGGCCAAGACACCGATGACACCCCAAGAGACGCCCAAGGAGACGCCCAAGGAGACGCCCAAGGGGGCCAAGGCGCCCGTCGAGACGCCGCCGGCGGTCAAGGCGGCGGCCGAGGCGCTCGACCGCCTGACCGACGAGGAGAAGGACGCCGTCGTCGAGGGCGCCGGCAAGTCCGGCAAGAGCCGGTCGCGCCGGACCTGGGCGGACGCCTACCTCGCGCGGCCCGAGAAGCCGCTGACCGCCGAGGAGGTCCGCGCCGAGCTGACGGTCGCCCTCAAGGATCAGGGCGCTGAGCTGCGCGAGCTGGTCGCGAAGCAGGGTGGCGCGCAGGAGAAGACGGCGGCCGGGCTGGCCGGTTCGGTCGAGCAGGCCGCGACCTCGGCCCGCGAGGAGGCCGAGCGGCTCCAGGGCCGGATCGACGAGCTCACCTCGACCGCCGAGACGCTCCGCACCGACCTCGACGCCGCACGCGCCGTCGCCGACGCGGCCCGGGCGGCCGTCGACTCGGCGACGACCGCGGCGTCGGCCGCCCGTGAGGCAGCGGACGCCGCCGCGAAGAAGGCGGCCACGGCCACCACGTTCGCCTGGGTCGGCATCGCGCTGGCCCTGGTGGCCGCGGTGGTAGCGGTCGTGATGTAGCCGGCGCGGGACCGCTCGGGTGGGGTCACCAGGACGGATCGTCGAGATCGGCACCGGCGCGCAGCACGAAGCGCCGGTGCCGCTTCCCGTGACCGTGCCGGCCGCCGCCGTGCCCGCCGTAGCGCAGGGGCGACTCCCCCACCAGCGGGTACGTGACCCGGGGGCTGGTGAACACCTCGTCGAGCAGCGCCGCGAACGCCACGTCGACCGAGGACTGGACCGCGTACGCGCCCGGTGGGCCGAGCGCCTGACCTTCCGTTGATTCGTACATGTGTTCGAGTCTACCCGTCGCCCAGGCTGGAGTCCACCGAATGCGTTGGCCACTGCTCCGCCGCCACCGATACGGTCGGCGGATGATCCTCAGCCACGACGTCACGGGGTCGGGCCCGGCGGTCCTGCTCCTGCATGCGGGCGTCGCCGACTCCCGCATGTGGGACCCGCAGCGGGCCCCACTGGCCCGGCACCACCGCGTCATCCGGTGCGACCTGCGCGGCTACGGCGACACGCCCCTGACCAGCGAGCCGTACGACAACGCGGGCGACGTCAAGGCACTGCTCGGCTCGCTGGGCGAGCGCCCGGTGGCGATCGTCGGGGCCTCGTCCGGCGGCAACGTGGCGCTCCAGGTCGCCTCCGAGTGGCCCGACCTCGTGTCGCACCTCGTGCTGCTGAACTCCGCCCTCGCCCTGCCCGCCACCCGCTCCCTGCAGCGGTTCGCCCGGCGCGAGGACGCGCTGCTCGAGGCCGGCGACCTCGACGGCGCCACAGAGCTCAACGTCGCCACCTGGCTCGGGCCCGACGCCGACGACGACGCCCGCGAGCTGGTGCGCACCATGCAGCGGCACGCCTTCGAGGTCCAGTTCGGCGCCGGGCAGGACATCCACCAGGGGGCCGGACCCGACATCGACCTCGAGGCCGTCACGGCGCGCTGCCTGATCGTTTCCGGCGGCCAGGACCTCGACCACTTCCGCGCCGTGGCCAACCACCTGGCCGGCCGTATCCCCGGCGCGAAGCACACCCAGCTCGGCTGGGCCGGACACCTGCCGAACCTGGAACGCCCGGACGAGGTCACGGCGCTGATCGAGGACTTCCTGACGGAGCCGGCGAACTAGGCAAGCCAACGAACTGGGGCTGCCTCGCCGCCGTCGCCGAGCCGAAGGTTACGTGTGCTCCTCGCCGCCGAACCGACGGTTGCGTGTCGATCGGCGACCTGGAGCACACGTAGCCTTCGGTTCGACGACGGCGGCGACGCGTACGTTGCGGTTCGCCGGCAGCGAGATTGTCCGGTGACGCTGGTGTCGTCCGTTTGAGCTGGTGATGCCCGGTACGTCGCGTGATGTCGGATGTTGTGAGCCTGAGGTCGTCAGACATCAGCCCGCGAGGTGCTCGCGCCGTCGTCAGGCCCGCGAGACCGCTCGCGCCGTCGTCAGGTAGCCGCGCGTGACCCGGTCCTGGACCCGGTGGGCCACGCGCGGCAGGATCCGGGAGCCCCAGAAGTCGTGCCGGGCCGCGGCGTGCACCTCGAAGGCGAGGCCGTCGCCGTCGCGCAGCACGCGGAAGGTCTCCACGCCGGTCTCCGGATGGTGCGGCAGCGTCGCGTAGGTGAAGCCCGCTTCGTCCGGCAGCCGGACGACGTCGACCACCCGGCACGGGGCGGTGAACCAGAGCGGGCCGACCCGTACGGCCTGCACCACGGTGACGCCGACCTCCGCGGGCCCGCTGGCGGCGATGGTTAGCCCGGCGCCGCGGTGGAGGTCCCAGCCGAACAGTGCGTCGGCAACCGCCTCGAACGACGCGCCGGGGCCGAGCTCGACCCGCTCGCGCAGCACCCGGCTGCGCGGGGGTGGTGTGGTCAGCCAGCCGAGGTCGCCAACCGGCTCCTCGGCTGCGTAGCGCGCCAGGATCCGTGGAAGATCGGGCCGGGTGAGCTGCATGACCGCACCGTACCGGCCGGGACACGGGCGGACGCGACCGGCCGCGACGCCCACTGACCCGTGTACCTTTCTCACCCATGGCGACCGAACACGACCCGAGCGCTTTCGACGCCCCGATCCAGCCCGGCGGTGTCCCCCGGCACGCGTCCGCCAAGGAGCGCAAGGGCCGTGGGCTCAAGCCGTTCCTGTCCGACCTCAAGGCCGAGGTGCAGAACCAGCTCTCGCGCGCCGAGCCCTTTGGCCGCGCTGCGGCGCCGGTCCCGTCGGCGGGCGCGCACGGGCAGGTGACCCAGGCCTTGCTCCCGGCAAGCCCCCAGGAGGACGGCACCGCCCCGGAGGCTCAGTACCCCGACAACGGCGCCGCGCTCGCCTCGGCCGCGCTCGCGACGGCCGACCATGCCGGGTCCGAGGCGGCCGCCGCCCGGGCCGATGCCGTCGCGGCGCGTGCGGAGGCGGAAGCGGCCCGTCACGAGGCAGCGGCCGCCCGCGCCGAGGTCGCCACCGCCCGGGCCACCGCGGCGCGGGCCGACACGCAGCTTCAGGCCGCCCGCGCCGAGATCGAGGCCGCCCACCAGGAGTTCGAGGCCCTCCGGACGCAGTTCGACGCCGCCGTCGAGCGCACCGGCAGGCACCTCCTGATCGCCTGGATCGGCGCGGGCGCCGCCGGGCTGCTCGCCGTGGTCGCGCTGGTCCTCGGCTTCTGACGCTCGAGTCACTCCACCTCGAACCGGACCGGAAGCTCCCCCGGCATCGACGACCACAGGGTCCCGATCGCCTGCAGCGACCCGGCCGGGACCGTGAGCGCCACGCCGCCGAGGCGGCGCACCGCGACCTCGACCGCCACCTGCGCGATCACCCGGGCCGGGCGCCGCACGGGGCAGGCGTGCGGGCCGGCGCCCCACGTCAGGTAGGACAGGTTGCCGGGCTCGAGCCAGAGGTCGTCGCTGAACGCCCGCGACTCCGCGCTCGCGCCAAGGATGCCCGGCACGACGGCGTCGCCCGCCCAGATCTTGCGCCCGCCGAGCACGGTGTCGGCCAGCGCGAACCGCGGGCCCGTGTTGCTCGCGGGCGGGATCGAGCCGAGCACGGCCTCCAGCGTGTCCGACGCCGACAGCAGGCCACCGCTGCGCCCGTCGAACCGCGGGTCCGTCAGCCGCAGCCGCAGCGCCTGCGTGATCCACGCGACCTCGAACTCGGTGCCCAGGACCAGCATCGTGGAGACCGCGCTCTGCACGTCCTCGTCGGTGGGGCTGCTCGGGTGGCGCAGGATCGCCGACGTCATGTCGTCCGACGGCCGCGCACGGCGCCGGGCGACCAGGCCCACGATGAGGCTCTTCTGCGCCTTGAGCGCCTCGGCGCCCTCGACGCCCCTGGCCCGGAAGATCCGGCGCGTGTGGCCGAGCATGGCGAGCGCCTCCTCCGGACCGAGCCCGAACATCGTCGACATCGCGAGCAGCGGGACGGCCCACGCGTACTCCCCCACGAGATCGGCCTCGCCCCTGGCCGCCACCCGGTCCAGCGTGGTCTCGCACCACTGCCGGACGATGACCGCCAGGCGGTGCTCGTCGAACCCCTCGAACGCGTCGTCGATGAGGCGCCGCAGGTGCCGGTGCCGCCTCCCGTCCACGTAGTAGACGCTGTCGCGCGGGGCCAGGATCGCACCGATGCCACTGCCCGGGTCCACGCTGCCGTCCGCGACCAGGCCCCAGTTCCGCGAGTCGCGCGAGTACAGACCCTCGTTGCGCAGCACCGTGGCAAGCTCGCGGTGCCCGAGGACGAGCCAGGCCCGCACGCCGGGCTCCACGAGAACGGGTGCCACGTTGCCCCACTGTGCCCGCAGCCGCTCGTACACCTGCGCGGGATCGTTGCTCCTGGTCGTCTCGGTGAGGGGGGTCAGGTCGTCCAGGTCGGCCAGACGCTCCGCGTGGGTGGTCGTCGTAGCGGTCATACTTCCCGGCTCTCCGCGTGCCGAAGCGCGCACCACGTGATCGTGATCGGAACGTATCGCATGTCCGACGCCGTGTAACGGAAAGTCCGGTACGCCCGGTCCGCGGCCAATGCCTACCGTTATGATCGGGTTTCGCCCGGGCAGCCGGACCCGGGCGCCGCCGAAGGGCGGAGCCGACCCGCCGAACGGAGCGCCCGAGCATGCAGCGGACCATCGCCGTCGTCGGAGGCGGCGCCGCCGGCGTCATCCTCGCGGCCCACCTGCTGCGCGCCGCGTCGCCATCGCGCCCCGTGCGCGTGCTGCTCGTCGACCCGGCGCGGACGCCGGGGCGCGGCCTCCCCTACCGGACCACGGACCCCCGGCACACGCTCAACGCGGTGGTCGCCCGGCTCAGCGCCTTCGACGACGACCCGGAGCACCTGCTGCGCTGGTGCGCCTCGGCCGGCGTGCCCGCTGAGCCCGGCACGTTCCTGCAGCGCGCCGACTTCGGGCGGTATCTCACCGAGCTGCTGCCGTCGGTCCCGGTGCCGGACGGCAGCGGCGTGCGGCACGTGCGCGGCACGGTGGTCGACCTTCAGGACGGGCCGGACGGCGCCGTCGGGCCGGGCAGTGAGACCGGGCCCGTCGTCCTCACCCTGGCCGACGGCGGCACGCTGCGCGCCGACGCCGCCGTCCTGGCGCTGGGTACCCCACCGCCCGTGCGGCTGCCCGAGTACGAGCCGTGGGGCGAGCGGTACGTCGCCGACCCGTGGTCGCCCGACCTCGACGACCGTGCGGCGGGTGCACGCAGGGTCCTCGTCGTGGGCACGGGCCTGACCACGCTCGACGTCGTCGCGCACCTGCACGACGTGCTGCCCGGCGCACGGTTCACCGCCGTGTCCCGCGGCGGCGCGCTGCCCGCCGCGCACGCCGCCGACCCGTTGCCGCCGACCGTGACGGTGGATCTCGGCGACGGCGCCGGGCTCGCCCGGACCCTCGACCGGGTCCGCCGCCGCATCGTCGTCGAACGCCGAGCGGGACGCGACTGGCGCGCCGTGATCGACGCCGTCCGCCCGCAGGTCAACCCCGTCTGGGCGCGGCTCAGCGCGCACGAGCAGGCGACGTTCCAGCACCGGCACGCGCGCTCCTGGGAGAACGTGCGGCACCGCATGTCGCACGCGATGCGCACGCACGTGGACCGGCTCGTGGCCGACGGCGTGCTCACGGTCGGCACGGTCGGCCGGGTCCGGGGTGCCACAGGCACGGGCGGGCGGTGGGACACCGGGGCGTTCGACCTCGTCGTCGGCGCCACGGGGCTGCCGTCCCTGACCTCGGCCGGCTGGAACCCCCTCGTGGACGCCCTCGTCGCGCGCGGCCTGATGCGGCCCCACCGGCTCGGCACGGGGCTCGACCTGACGCCCGACGCCGCGCTCGTCGACGCCGCCGGCGTCGGCCACCCGCGGCTGCGGGCCATGGGCCTGGCGCGGCGCGGGCTGGAGTGGGAGTGCACCTCGGTGCCGGACCTGCGCCGTCAGGCCGCCCGCCTGGCGGACGACCTGCTCGGCCGCCCGTCCTCGGCACCCCGATAAACGGACAAATCGTCATTACAAATCGTCATCCCAGTGCCATGTGTTCGTTGCCGAACGGCAATGACGCGGGTGAAGTCTTCCGTCGAACGTCGCCACCTTTCGGAACGATCGGGACGAGGAAGACATGCCTGGACCTGCACGAACACTGAAGCTGGCCCTGGGGACGACAGCGGCAGCGGTCGCCCTGGGCATCGCGGCAGCGGGCTCCGCCGCGGCGGGGCCGGCGGCCACTGCCACAGCCGGCGCCGCGGCCGCGAGCAACGCCGACATCGCCCAGCGCTGGGCGCCCATCCACTACCAGGACGTGGACCAGACCGGCACCAACGCCCTGGGCGGCCGCTCGGACTACATCACGGCGTACGACTTCGACGGCGACCTCAACGCACGCAACAACTGGGAGAACACCGGCAGCCGCACGCTGGCGGCCACCGCGTACTACTCAGTCATGGAGACGGCGACCCACTGGTTCGTCACCTACATGTTCTTCCACCCGCGCGACTGGTCGGACTCGATCTTCGACACCGAGCACGAGAACGACGCCGAGGGCGTCATGGTGGCCGTCCAGAAGGACGGCTCGACGTACGGCGTGCTGCGCGGCGCCGTCACCGTCGCGCACACCAACTTCTACTCGTACACGCCGTCGGGCAGCACGTGGGGCGCCGGCGCGGAGACCATCGACGGCACGCTGCCGATGGCGACCAACCCGACTGACGGCCTGGCCCACCCCGTCACCGCGCAGGAGGCCAAGGGCCACGGCCTCAAGGCGCGCGGCGGCTACGACATCGTGGGCGACGGCGTCATCTACTACCCGGCCGGCCGCGCCGAGGTGCCGGAGCACCCGGACGACCGCAACGTGTCCTACCGGCTCGTGGACATCCACGCGTCCGGCGGGCTCTGGGCGCAGCGCGCCAACACCCAGCTCTTCGCGAGCCACGGCACCTTCGCGGGCGACGGCTCGGGGAGCTGCGGCGACGGCGGCATCTCCTGCACCCAGAACTCCGCCAACGCGCCATGGGGCTGGGACGACGGCGACGACGGCCCGGGCCGCGGCGCCCTCGCCACCGACCCGGCGGGGCTGTCGGCCAACTACTTCCGCATCCCGGAGCCCCTGAACCGCACGTACGTGAACAACCCCTACTGAGAGCCCCTCCTGAGCCCTGCCTCGCGCTGACCCTGCGGGCCGGCGCGGGCAGGCAGAGCTGGGCAGCAGGTGGTCGGCAAAGTGTCAGGTGATCGGTAGCTCGGAATACCGATCACCTGACACTTTGCCGACCACTCGCCCGGGCACTGGGGCTCAAGTGCAGGTCGAGGGTTGGGGACCCTCAAGTTCAGGTTGACGGTCATGGTGGCCCTCCAGGAGCCGTTGTGCGACGGGGTCAGGACAGGCGGGCCGGTCACGGCCAGCTGCTCGCCCGCCTCCAGGTGGACGTCGGCGAGCCGGACGCCGTCCGGCAGGCGCTCGGCGAGGTTGATGTCCCGGCGGGTCGCCGCCTCGACCCGGCCCCGCACGGTGCCCAGCAGCGCGGCGACCAGCGGGTTGCCGCTCGCGAGCTGTACGTCGCGGACCGCGAGCACCAGGTTCGCGTCGACGCTGACCGACGCCGTCGCCTGCACCCCGGCCGAGAGAAACATGCCCCGCTTGATCGCGGCGTCGACCCGGAGCGTCGCGGCGCGCGGGCCCTGCGACACGACGTCCACGTCCAGCCCGGTCAGCGTGATCCCCTGCTGCTGCAGGACGACGGTCAGCAGGCCGCGGGCCGTCGCGACCAGGCCGGCCTTGTCGACGGCGACGCGGGCGTGTCCCGTGACCGGGCGCTCGGCGGTGGGCTCGACCGGCTGGATGCCGACCCGGCCGTCCGCGCCTTCGACCCACTCGAACGGCAGGCCTTCGAGCTCGGCGGTGAGGTCGACGGGCAGGTCCACCGCGACGAGCTGGTGGGCATCGAAGCGCAGGCGGCGCAGGATTCCCGGCTCGCGTCGCACGATCTCGGGAGTCCAGCGGTGCGCGGCGTCGGGCGCCGCACCGGCCGGACGTGCGGCTCCCGCGTCAGCCGGACGCGCGGCTGCCGCGTCAGCCGGACGCGCCGGTGCCGCTCCGCTCGGATGTGCCGGTGCCGCTTCGCTCGGATATACCGATGTGCTGCCGCCTGGCGTGCTGCCGCCGGGAACACTCCTGCCCAGGGTGGTCCTGTTCAGCGTGCTGCCGCCCGGCGTGTTCAGCATGCTGCCACCCGACGTGGCGCTGCCCGGCGTCGTGGTGCGCTCCGGCGCTCCCGTGCCGGCCGCTCCCGACCAACCCGTGGTTCTCGACGCGCCGGCGGTTCCCGGTGTGCCCGCGGCTCCCGGCGGGCCAGAGAGGCGGACGACGACGCCCGACAGGTCGACGTCGGCCGACGCCACGTCGGCGCCGTCGAGCTCCGCGGTGATCGACGCCCGGTCGAGCCCTGTGACCTGGTCGCCGAGCTCGTCCGCGAGCGCCGCGCGGATGCGGGCGGCGAGGTCGGCGCCGTCGGCGGGACGGGGAGCGCGGCCGAGCGGGATGGGGGCCGGCAAGGGACGGTCGGAGGAGGAACCCGCGCGCGAGGTGCGGTCAGGGGCAGGGCGCTGGGCGTCGTCGGTCATGGACGCGAGACTAACCACGATCACCCGCGGACCATCGGCAGAATGTCACGTGGTGGGCATTCTGCCGATCGTCCGCGGGGTGTTTCGAACCGACCCGGCTCAGGTGCCGGGCCGGTTCGAGGGCCGCCTGCTCAGATGCGGCCCGCGTTCAGGCGCCGCTGCAGTGCCATCACGGCGCGGGACTCGCGCGAGATGACGCCGTCGACCGGTGTGCCCAGGTAGCGCTGGAGGGCGCGGATGGTCTGCGGGCCGATCTTGCCGTCGCGGTCGTCGGCGGCCATCCCGATGCGGCGCTGGAGGGCGGCCATCATGCGAGAGCCCTGGGCGTCGGTGACCCACTGCCAGCCGGTGGTCAGGCCCGGGTTGCTGTCGCGCCAGGCCACGCTCTGCGACGAGACGATGCCGTCGACGGTGGTGCCGAGCTCCTGCTGCACGCGGCGGGTGGTGGCGGAACCCCAGAAGCCGTCCACCGCGATGTTGCCGGGCTCCCCCGGGCTCGGCGGGGTGGATCCGGAGCCCTCGCGGATGTCGTCGATGCGGGAGTACAGGTGCTGGCCGGGGCACGCCGTCTGCGAGACGTCGCGGTGCCCGCGCAGCGGTGCACTCTGGATCCACCAGCGCTGCCGGCCCGCGCGGTAGATGGCGGAGGCGCTCGAGATCTGGGCGGCGGTGGGGCGGTTGGTCTCGTAGTTGCCGGCGAAGCAGATGGAGCGCGAGGTGCTGTTGCGCCCGCCGGTGTGGGTGCCGCGGCGGTTCCAGCTCACGCCCTGGTACGCCCGGCCGGACGGGAAGATGACCACGTTGTAGGAGATGCCGGTGCCGAACCGGGTCTGGCCGATGCTCTCCAGCGCCCGCATCTGCTCCGCCTCGGCGGCGATGCTCGCGCTGGCGGGAAGCTGTGCCGTGACCGAGTGGTGCACGAACACCTCGACGGCGAGGTCGGTCAGCGTCAGGTCCCCGTTCGGGTAGCGGGCGCCCCAGGAGGCGCGCGATGCGATGCTCACCGCGGCGGTCGGCTCGACGTCGTAGTCCGGCTCGGCCGGCCCTTCGCCGTCGGCCTCGCCCGGCGGTTCCTCGTCGGCGGCGAGAACCTCCAGCACGGTCCCGTCGTCGTCCTTGATCTCGTACGCCTCGGCCACGGTGCCCCCAATGCTCCATATATGTCCTACATGTCTGCCATTGAGCCATGTCTACCATCGCGCGCCGGGCAAGGCGACCCCTGGCGCGCAGCGGTGCTGCGCCTTGCGTGGGCCTTCGCGCTTGTACTGTGGCGGGCGTGATCAGCATCGACGCCGACTCCCCCGTGCCGCCGTTCGAGCAGGTGCGCACCGCGCTCGCCCAGCAGATGGCGGACCGGACGCTCCCGGTCGGCACCCGCCTCCCGACGGTGCGCGCCCTGGCAGCCGAGCTCGGCATAGCGGTCAACACCGTGGCGCGCGCGTACCGCGAGCTGGAGGGGGCCGGGCTGGTCGAGACGCGCGGCCGGGCCGGCACCTTCGTCAGCGCGGCCGGCGACCAGCGCCTCGCGCTCGCCCAGACCGCCGCGGTGCAGTACGCGCAGACGATCCATGCGCTGGGCATGAGCCGGTCCGAGGCGCTGGAGATCGTGGCGGCGGCGCTGCGCTAATCGGATCCTCGGACAGGTGGTTCGGAGTCGGCAACGGCACAGCTCCGTGAGGGTTGCGAGCCGATGTCCGATCGGCTGTCGTTCTTCGGGCGGGTCGTTCGTCGTAGTGGTGACGGCCGACCGATGACCCTCGTCGCGGTCGGTCGTCGGTACTGGTTCAAGGGTTGGTCGGACAAGCCCTTGAACAGCCGCGCCGACCACGAGGAGAACATCATGACCACGACCCACGAGAACCACCCGGAGCAGGTACGCCCGACCGCGGTCGCGCCCCACACCTCCGCCACGGCGCACGCCGTCGCGCCCGACGCCGCCGTCCCGCCCGTCGTCGACCGTGCTGCCTGGCAGGCCGCCCGCGACGAGCTGCTGGTGCGCGAGAAGGCGCACACGCACGAGGGCGACGCGATCGCGGCGGCCCGACGCCGGCTGCCGATGACGGAGGTCGACGGGAGCATCACCGTCGTCGGACCGGACGGCCCGACCACGCTGCTCGACCTGTTCGACGGGCGGGAGGAGCTGGTGGTCTACAAGCACATGTGGCACCTCGGCCAGCCGTTCGAGAACCAGTGCGAGGGCTGCACCCTGACCTACTGGGCCGTGCAGGACCCGGCCTACCTGACGGCGCGCGGGGTGTCGTTCGCGGTGTTCGCCAAGGCGCCGTACCCGGAGCTGGAGCCGTTCGTCGAGTTCATGGGGTACCCGAAGCACTGGTACTCCGTGTTCGACGTGGCCGACGACGTCGTGAGCGGGGACGACTTCGGCACCTGGGTGTGCTTCCTGCGCCAGGGCGACCGGGTGTTCCTCACCAACTCGGTGACCGGTCGCGGCTGCGAGGTGACGATGCCCGCCCTCGGCCTGCTCGACATGACGCCGCGGGGGCGCATGGAGGCCTGGCAGGACACTCCGGAAGGCTGGCCGGAGGGCAAGGCCGCCGGCTGGTTCTGGCGGTCGCACGAGGACGGCGCGGGTAACGGCTGGACCGGCGGCCGCCCGACGATCCAGTGGACCCGCCCGGGCGCGACGCCGGTGGCGGCGGGCGCCCAGCACCACCACTGAACCGGCTCGCGACTTCGGTCCCTTGCCGAGCCGGCACGTCGAGTTCGGTCGGCTGCCTCGAGATCGGTCAATCGATGGACCGATCTCGAGACAACGGACCGAACTCGACGTCACCCGAGTGCAGTGGACCGAAGTCAGCGCCGTAGGGCCAACCAGCCCCGCCCGGCGCAGGCCCGCCCGGCGCCGGTCCGCTCAGTGCAAGTCCGCTCAGTGCAAGTCAGCGCGGATCGCGGCGCGGACCCGCGCCGAACGTGATCCCACGCGGTTGGTGGCGCCGGTCCGGTAGGCCCGGGCACGCTGGTCGTCGTGCACGCCGGCCGCGCCGGAGCGGGCGTGCTCGGCGCGCTCCCGCACCGCCTCGGCCGGGAGCGCGTGCCGGTACCTGGCCCGCTCCTTCCGGAGACCGTCCTTCGTGCGGCCACCCTTGGTGCGGTTCTTGCTGCTGCTCACGCGTCTCACCTCCGACCGGTGCGTCAGCGACGCCGACCGTACCGGCCCGGCGCGTACGCGGTCAGCGGATTTTCGCCGCGTGTTGTTCCCGGCCCGGTCCGGCGCGCCGTCCGCTCGGCATACTTGCGCGGGTGAGCACCGCACCGCAGCACCCGGTCCAGCACGTCGAGATCCAGCCCGCCGGCGCACCGCCCCTCCGCCTCGCCTACCGCGAGGCCGGCGACCCGGACGCGCCCGCGCTGCTCCTGCTGCACGCCCTCGGCGAGAGCTCGCTGTCCTGGGATCCCCTGCTCGACGACCTGGCCGCCCTCGGCTACCACGCGCTCGCGCCCGACGCCCGGGGCCATGGCGACAGCGACCGCCCCGGCGAGTACGGCTACGAGCTGATGGCGGCCGACGCCCTCGCCTTCTGCGACACGATGGCACCGGGCGGCCTCGCCGTCGTCGGCCACTCGATGGGGGCGGCGACCGCCGCGCTCCTGACCACAGCCCTGACCGCCAGGACGCCCGGCCGGGTGACGCGGCTCGTGCTGGAGGACGCCACGCCGCCCCGGCCGGGCGGGCCGCGGTTCGAGCCCTTCGACGAGCCGGACCACCCGGTCCCCTTCGACTGGCCGCTCGTCAACGCGGTGCGCGCCGAGCGCAGCGACCCAGACCCGGCGTGGTGGGCCGACGCGCTGCGGATCGAGGCGCCCGTCCTCGTCGTTGCGGGCGGCCCGACCAGCACCGTCGACCAGGCGGACCTCAAGGACTTCGCCGACGGCGTCGCCGACGGGCGGCTCGTCGAGATCCCCGTCGGCCACATGGTGCACGACGAGGCCCCCGCCGAGTTCCTCGCGGCGGTGGGTGAATTCCTGCGCCGGTAGCCGCGCCGCAACGGCCCGTTCACCCGCGCGCCTCGGGCCGATCACCTGGACGAAGACCCGCGACCGGAGACTGAGCCGACCTTTCCCCGGACACGTCAGGAACCAGTCATGTCCTCATCCATGTGGCGCCCGAGGCAGCACCAGGCACAGCGCCCCGCCGCCCGCGCGACCGTCGCGGCCGCCGTCGCGGCGCTCCTCGCGCTCGCCCCCGCCGTCGCACTGCCCGCGGGCGCCCTGCCGACCACGCACACGGGCCACGCCGGCCACTCCCGCGAGCTGTCCCCCTTCGACGCCGTGGACCCGTTCATCGGCACGGAGCTCGACACCACCGAGAACAAGAGCAACGACGCCTACGGCAACACCTTCCCTGGCGCGACCGTGCCGTTCGGCCTGGTGCAGCCCAGCCCCACGACGTACCGCGAGGGCAGCAACGGCGAGAAGGGTGGATACGAGTACACCGCCGACCGGATCCGCGGCTTCGGCATGACCCGGCTGTCGGGCACGGGCTGCACGGGCAACTACAGCGGCTTCGACTTCCCGCTGCTACCCTTCACGGGCGCCCTGGCCGACGACGCCCTGCCGACGGACCCGGCGTCGAACATCCGGGACTACTACCTGCCGTTCAGCCACGACGACGAGCGCGCCGAGCCCGGGTTCTACGAGGTCACCACCGCGGGTGGCGTCACGACGCAGCTCACGGCGACCCAGCGCACCGCCGTCGGCCGGTTCACGTTCCCCGAGGACGCCGACAGCGCAACCCTGCTGCTCGACGTCGCCGGCTCCAACAACTCCATCCGTGCGAGCAAGGTGACCGTCGACGCCAAGCGCCGCACCGTGACCGGCACGGTCACCGCGGGCGCCGTCTGCAACCAGGGCACCTTCTACACGGTGCACTTCTCGGCGACGTTCGACCGGCCGGTCCGCGGCCACGGCGTCTGGGACGACGGCGCCGTCACCCCCGGGCAGAGCCATGCCGAGGGCACGGACGCCAAGCACGGCACGGGCGCCTGGCTCGCCTTCGAGCCCGGCAGCACCGTGACGGCCCGCATCGGCCTGAGCTACACGAGCGTCGAGAACGCGGCGCTCAACCGCACCACCGAGGTCCGCGACCGGAGCTTCGACGCCGTCCGCGCCGCCGCCCGCGCCACCTGGCGCGAGGCGCTCGGCACCATCGAGGTGGACGGCGGGGACGGCCCCGACGCCGGCCGGGACACCGACGCCGAGCGCACCAAGCTCTACACCGCGCTCTACCACGTGCTGCACCACCCGAACGTGTTCGAGGACGTCAACGGGCAGTACGTCGGCTACGACGGCACGGTCCGCCGGGTGGCGAAGGGCCGGCACTTCTACGTGAACTTCGCCGGCTGGGACTTCTACCGCGGCCACGCGCAGCTCCTGGCGATGGCCTTCCCCGAGGTGGCCGACGACGTCGCGCAGTCGCTGGTGCTCATGGCCCAGCAGACCGGCACCTGGTACGACGGCCCGACCCTCAACCTGGTGCAGGCCCGGATGGCCGCCGACTCGCTGCCCGTGGCGCTCGCGGCGATGGACGACTTCGGCGCCACGGACTACGACCGCCGGGCCGCGCTGGACTCGCTGCTGGCCACCCAGTCCCTGCCGGGCACCGCCAGCACCCGCCCCGACGCGTACCAGTACTTCGCCACGGGGCTGGTCGAGAACCGCAAGGGCAACTTCGCCACCGCACGCGTGCTGGAGTACTCCGTGGAGGACTTCGCCATCGCGCAGCTCGCCGAGCGCCTCGGGAACGACGCCGCGCACGACGAGCTCATGGTCCGCGCCCAGAGCTGGCAGAACGTGTTCGACCCCGAGACCCAGCACATCCGCCCGCGCGAGCGCACGGGCTTCGACCGGTCCTTCGACCTGCGGGTGCGGGACGACTCGGCGGGCCGCGGCCAGTTCAACCAGTCCACCGGCTACCAGTACGGCTGGATGGTGCCGCACAACATCGGCTCGGTCGTCGAGAAGCGCGGCGGGGCCGAGACGTCCGAGCGAGCGCTCGACGTGCTCATGGCCGACCTGGACGCCGGCGCGTACACGCAGACCGGCAACTACCTGAGCAACCAGGCCGCGTTCAGCTCGCCCTGGGTCTACAACTGGCTCGGCAAGCCGCACAAGACCACCGACGTGCTGCGCCGCGCCGTCGACGAGCTGTACGACACGACGCCCACCGGCCTGCCCGGCAACGACGACCAGGGCGGCCTGAGCGCCTGGTACGTGTGGGCCAACCTGGGCATCTACCCGGTGGTCTACGGCACGGCGGGCCTCGCGGTCAGCGCGCCGCTGTGGGAGCGCATCGAGATCGACGCCGCCGACAGCCGCCGCGACTACACGATCCTCGCCCCCGGCGCGAGCGACGAGCGCCGGTACACCACCGGCCTGCGGGTCAACGGGCGCACGCAGAGCGCGTCGTGGATCGACCCGTCGTTCGCCCGCAGGGGCGGCACGCTGCGGTTCACGCTGTCCCGCACGCCCGGCGCGTGGGGTACCGGGGCAAACGACGTGCCGCCGTCGTACACCGAGGGGATGGACGGCCGGAACAACGTCGGCACCACGCCGGACGGCCGCGGGAACCTGGGCTCGATCGACCTGAGCGACTGGTCGCTGTCCCGCGAGCGCCTCGCGGCCGCCGGCGCCGCGCCCGGGGCGCGCCTGCCGCTACGGGTCGACGGCGCGGACACCGGCGTCGCCTTCACCTGGCCCGACGCCGGCGTGGGCGAGCCGGACAACTGGATCGTCGCGGGCCAGCGGATCGACCTGCCGGACGCGCCGGCGCAGGCCGTCTCGTTCCTGGGCCTGGCCACCAACGGTCCCGCGCGGGGCACCGCGTACGTCGAGTACACCGACGGGACGCGGCAGCCGGTCCGGGTGGAGCTCACCGACTGGGCGGCGAGCCCGGGCGGCGGCAACACCACGCTGGTCGAGGTGTCGGGCCGCAACAACCGCAACGGCACGGCGGGCTCCGGCACGTTCCGCGTGTTCGCGACGCGGCCCGCGGCGCTGGACCCCGACAAGACCGTCGACGCCGTGGTGCTTCCGGAGGTCACCGACCGCGGCATCATGCACGTCTTCGACGTCGCGACCACCACCACGCCGTTCGAGGACCCGGGCGCGCCGCAGGGCGAGCCGGAGCGCGTGGTGCTCACCCCGACGCAGGACCCGGCGACGTCGCAGCACGTCACGTGGCGCACGTCGAGCCCGCTGCCCGTGGACGGCGTCGTGCAGGTGCGCGAGGTGGGCGGCACGGCGGTGACGGTCGACGCCGTCGAGCAGCCGGAGCGGTTCGTGGGCGGCTACCCCGCGCGCAGCCACTCGGCCACGCTGGCGGACCTGGCGCCCGACACCGCGTACGAGTACCGGGTGCGCGGCGCAGGCGGCTGGACCGCGTGGGACACCTTCACCACCGCCTCGCGGCCTGCCGACGGCGCGGTGGACCCGTTCACGTTCCTGTACTTCGGCGACGCGCAGGAGGGCATCGCCGACGAGTGGGCGCACACCGTGGACGAGGCCACGAGGGCGCACCCCGACGCCGAGGTCAGCCTGTACGCGGGCGACCTGGTCAACACGGCCACGGACGAGCTGGAGTGGAGCGACTGGTTCGGCGCGAACGAGGAGCTGCGCACGTCGTCGAACGTGATCGCCGCGCTGGGCAACCACGAGATCGGCGGGCAGGCGCTCGCCGAGAACTTCCGGGACCACTTCGAGTACGCCGCCAACGGGCCCGTACCGTCGGACGCCGGCGAGTACGCGGCGGCCTACGGCGAGCACCTGGCGGGCGCCATGCGGGACACCGTGTACTACACCGACCACCAGGGCGTGCGGTTCGTGACGCTGAACGCCAACCGGGACGACATCTGCACCCTGGTCCGGCCGCCCGGCCTGGCCACGTTCGACTGCGGCACCGGGCGCCGGGCGTGGATGACCATGCAGGCGACGTGGCTCGACCGGATCCTCGACGAGAACCCCGGCAAGTGGTCGGTGCTGCTGGCGCACCAGCCGGTGTTCTCCAACTCCGTGGACGGCGCGGGCATCCCGCGCGACGAGGCCGACTGGCGGCAGTACATCCTGCCCGTCATCGAGACCAACGACGTCGACCTGGTGCTGCAGGGGCACGACCACTCCTACGGCCGCGGGCACCACGAGATGGACGTCCCCGAGCCGGGCACCGACGGCATCGACAGCGGCATCACGACCGGCCCCGTGTACGCAATCTCCAACGGCGGCCGCAAGCAGTACCGGCTGAACCCGGGCGAGAGCGTCTGGACCCGGAACAACGCCGTGGCGGTCAAGCAGGCCCAGGACGTGTCCGCCTACCAGGCGGTCACGGTCGAGGGCGACACGCTGCGCTACGAGTCGGTGGCCACCTACGCGGTGCCCGGTGGGGCCTCACCGGTCGCCGCCGGGGAGCGGCTCGACGCATTCACCATCACCAAGTACGACAGCGGCACCAAGTGGGTCACCGAGGACGGCGTCGCCGTGCCCGGCCCCGAGGTGCCGTCGGCCGGCGTGGAGCACCCGTCCGACGAGCCGTTCGACGACGCGACGTTCGGCGAGGTCACGTGGGACGACGACTTCTCGACCGACCGCCTGGCCGAGTACCGCGCCTACGGCGATTCCGCCGGCGAGCCCGCGGCGGAGCTGACCGTCGACACGGCGGCGGGCACCCTGGAGGCGACGGCGGCAGGGCGCCGCTGGAGCCACGTGGCCCTGCCGGTCGAGGCGGGCGAGCGGTTCGCGCTCGTCGTGGAGCCCGCGGCGTTCACGGGTACGGGGGCGCCGGAGGACAGCCTCTTCCTCGGCCTCACGGACGGCCCGGGCAACCGCGCGCACAGCTGGTACAACAACACCCGGCGCAGCAGCGGCATCAACGTGCTGGTCGGCGGGCGCAGCCTCGGCCTGTCCGAGGGCACGGGCGAGCGCGCCGTGCGCTGGGAGCCCGGCGACCGGCTCGCGACCGTCGTCGACCACGGGGAGCTGTCCTCCTGGATTGAGAAGGACGGGCGGTGGCAGCCGATCCGGTCGGGTCTGCTCAGCCTCACCATGGACCGCGGCGACGTCGCGGGCTGGGCGCCCACGCTCAGCCTGCGGCTCGACACGGGCACGATCGCCCTGACCCGGGTGACGCTGCTCCAGCCCTGACCCGGCGGCCTACGCACCGATGACCATGCACTTGCTGCCAGTCCGAAGGTCCAGCTGGCAGCAAGTGCATGGTCATTCGGGCCGGGTGGCGGCAGCGCGGTCGAGCAGCTCTCCGACCGCCGGGCCGAGCACGGACGCCATGTGCGCGTAACCCTCCGGCCCCGGGTGCAGGCCGTCGGCCAGCAGGTGCGCGTGCTCCGGCCCGAGCACGGTCCGCCCGTCGAGCAGGTGCAGGTCCGCATCGCCGTGCGCGGTCAGCAGGCCGACGGCGTCGGCCACCTGGTCCCGGATCCGCGCGAGGGTCAGGCCCGCCGGGCCGACGGCGTCCTCCCGCATGGGCGACGCCACGGGCGAGACCACCAGCACGGGCACGCCCGGATGCCCGTCCCGGACGGTGCTCAGGAACCCGAGCAGCGCCGGGAGCAGCGACCGCGCGCTGAACGTGCCGGCGCCGTACACGTTGATGCCGAGGCAGGTCACCACGACGTCGGCGGGCAGGTCCCGGACCACCCGCGCGACCATCGGGTCGAGCTGCGCCTCGCCCGCGAAGCCGAGACACGTCAGGTCCAGGCCCAGCTCGCGCGCGACCAGCGCGGGCCACGTGCGGGCGGGCGACGCCGCCTGGCGGCACTGCGTCAGGGAGCTCCCGTACGCCACGAACCGCGGACGCCGCGCTACCAACCCACCGGGCCCCGCTCCGGCCGCCCACACCCGCGCCCCATCCTCGACCGCCACGCTCACCAGCCGGAACGTGCCGAACTGCGGCAGCCACAGCTCCACCCGCTTGTCCCCCGGCGGCAGGTCCAGCACGAAGCCCCCGTCCGGGCCGACCGGCGCGGAGGCGACCACCGCGCCGTCCACCACGGCGTCGAGCGGCACCTCGACGCCCTGCACCGCCGCCCGCCCGGCGAGCACGCGGGAGTCCGTGCCGAGCACCAGCCGCACGCCGGCCGGCATCGCGGCGCGCGTGCGCAGGGCCCCGCCGGGGAACAGCCCGATCCGGTCGTGCGGCAGGCGCCAGGCCCGCGACCAGCCCGGCGTGTGCTCCACGGAGACGGCACCCGCCCACGTCAGGACGCCGTCGTCCGCCCGGATCTCGCGCATCTCGCCCCGTTCCGTCGGCCTGGTCACCCCGGCGGCGGCGCTGCCGCCGGGTGAATCACGAGCGGGACGGTCGGGATCCCCTTGACGCCCGGCCGTACCGGTCAATAGTGTGATCGGTTGATACGTATTAGAGATTCTACCGGCGACGGAGCCGGCGGCACGAGGAGACTTCACCATGAGCCAACGACGGCGCCCCACCCAGGTGGACATCGCACGCGCGGCAGGAGTCTCGCAGGCAACGGTATCGCTCGTCATCAGCGGCGGCCCGGCGAGCGGCCAGGTCGCCGACCACACCCGCCAGGCCGTGCTCGACGCCGCGGCCGAGCTCGGCTACACCGTCAACGCGGCGGCCCGCAGCCTCAAGGGCGGCCGCAACCGGATGCTCGGCCTCTACACGTTCGAGCCGGTCTTCCCGGTGGACCAGCGCGACTTCTACTTCCCGTTCCTGCTCGGCGTCGAGGAGGCCACCGCGGAGTTCGGGTACGACCTGCTGCTGTTCAGCTCCGTCACCTCGGGCGAGCGGCGCATCTACTCCGACGGCATCAACCGGCTCAAGGTCGCCGACGGCTGCGTCCTGCTCGGCCGGCACATCGACCGCGCCGACCTGGCCGACCTGGTCCACGAGGACTTCCCGTTCGTCTTCATCGGACGGCGTGAGCTGCCCGGCGTCGAGCTGTCCTACGTCGCCCCCGACTACGTGGGCGCCACGCGCGACATGGTGCGCCGCCTGACCGACGCCGGGCACCGGCGCCTGGCCTACCTGCGCCCCGCCGACCACCAGGAGCCCACGCGCGACCGCGAGGCCGGGTTCCGCGAGGGCCTCGCCGCGGCGGGCCTGCCGGACCAGCCGATCCACGAGATGCCCGACGACGCGTCGGCGCAGGCCCGCCTGGCCGAGCTGCTGGTGCAATGGCTCGCGGACGGCGTCACCGCGCTCCTGGTCGAGCCCAGCGAGGACGACCAGACCATCGCCGCCCTGGAGCGGGTGGCCGCCGACGCCGGCGTGCGCATCCCGCAGGACCTGTCCGTCGCCCTGCTCGGCGACCCGGCGCCCAGCGGCTCAGGCAGCCGCGACTGGACCCGCTTCACGCTCCCCCGCGAGGACATGGGCCGCGCCGCCGTCGGCCTCCTGCTGGAGCTGCTGGAGCACGACGACGGCCCCCGCCGCCTGTCCGTCGCGTGCACGCCCGTGGACGGCGACTCGGTCGGGAGCCCGCGATGACGCTCACCTTTCTGCTGCGCCGGCTGGCCGTCGGGCTGTTCACGATCTGGGGCGTGCTCACCGCCGTCTTCCTCATCGTGCGCCTCGCGCCCGGCGACCAGGCCACCGTGGCCCTCGGGCCCGACGCCGCTCCCGAGCAGATCGCGGAGCTGCGGCACACGCTCGGCCTGGACCGGCCGGTGCTCGTCCAGTACCTGGCGTTCCTCGGCGACGCCGTCCGGGGTGACTTCGGCGAGTCCTACCGGTACGGCCGCCCCGCCATGGACGCCGTGCTCGAACGGTTCCCCGCCACCGTGACGCTCACGCTGGCGGCCACCGTCATCGCGATAGTCGTCGGCATCGTGCTCGGCGTGGTCGCCGGGCACCGGCCCGGCAGCCTGGTGGACCGCACGACGTCTGCCGCGACGCTCGGGCTGCAGGCGCTGCCGCCGTTCTGGGTGGGCATCATGCTCATCCTCGTCCTGGCGCTGTGGCTGCGGCTCCTGCCCAGCGCGGGCGGCGGGGACCTGGAGCACCTGATCCTGCCCGCGGTCACGCTGTCCATCCCGTTCACCGCCCTGGTCGGCCGGATCACGCGCAGCGGCGTGGCCGAGACCATGTCGGAGGCGTTCGTGCGCACGGCGCGGTCCAAGGGCCTGACCGAGCGCGAGGTCCTCACCGGGCACGTGCTGAAGAACTCGCTCATCCCGGTCGTCACGGTGGTCGGGCTCCAGGTCGGCACGCTGCTCGGCGGCGCCGTCGTCATCGAGACCGTGTTCGCCTGGCCCGGCCTGGGCAACCTGCTGGTCGGCGCGGTGGGCAACCGCGACTACGCCGTGGTGCAGGCCGCGACGGTGCTGATCGCCGTCTGCGTCATCGCGCTCAACCTGGCCGCCGACCTGGCCTACGCCCGCCTCGACCCGCGCATCCGGCTGGAGGCCCGCCGATGAGGTACCTGAGCTCCGCCGGCAGCTACGTGATCTACGCGATCATCGGCGTCTACGTGTTCGCCGCGATCGCCGGGCCGTACCTCGTGCCGTACGACCCGGTGGCCACCGTCGTCACCGAGCGGCTCCTGCCGCCCGGCTCGGAGACCGCCGCGGGCACTGCCTGGCTCGGCACCGACGGCGTCGGCCGGGACGTGCTGGCCCAGGTGGTGCACGGGGCGCGCACGTCGCTCACCATCGGCGTCGTCGTGGTGCTCGTGTGCAGCCTGGTGGGCGTGGCCCTCGGCGCCATCGCCGGGTACGCGGGCGGGTTCGCCGACGTCGCCGTCGCGCGCACCATCGACGTGCTCATGGCCTTCCCCGGCATCCTGCTCGCCATCGTGATCGCCGGCCTGCTCGACCGCGGCGTCGACGTCGTGATCATCGCCCTGTCGGTGGCGGGCTGGATCGGGTTCGCCCGGCTGTCGCGCGGCGTCGCCCTGTCGGTGCGCGAGCGCGACTGGGTCGACGCCGCCCGGATCATGGGCGTGCGCACGCCCGCCATCCTCGGCCGGCACGTCGTGCCGTTCCTCGCCGGGCCGGTCGTCGCGCTCGCCACCATGGAGCTGGCCTCCGTCGTCCTGTCCGAGGCGGCCCTGAGCTTCCTCGGCCTCGGCCTGCCCCCGTACGTCGTGTCCTGGGGCCAGAGCATCGCCAGCGGCAAGGAGTACCTCGCCACCGCGTGGTGGATCTCGGCCTTCCCAGGCATCGCGCTCTCCGTCCTGGTCGTGTGCATCGGCCTGGTCGGGGACCGCCTCACCAAGCGCTTCGCACAACGCTGAACGCGACGCCGCCCCCGCACCCGCGCACCCACCCCGCGCACCCAACCCATCGGAAGGAACGAGCGATGAAGCTCACGACCAGGCGAGCGGTACCAGCCCTCGCCCTCACCTTCGCCCTCCTGACCACAGCGGCCTGCGGCGGCTCCGGCGGCCAAGAAGGCGACGGCGACGCCGCAGGCGGCACCATCACGGCCGCCGGGCCCATCCCGATCGAGAACCTCGACCCGCACGGCCCGTCCAGCATGGACGCGGGCACCCAGCTCGCGGCCCGTGCCCTGTTCAGCCAGCTCGTGGTCAGCACGGGCCCCGGCGAGTTCACGGGCGACCTGGCCACCGAGTGGGAGCCGAACGAGGACACCAGCCAGTGGACCTTCACGCTGCGCGACGGCGTGGAGTTCTCCGACGGCGAGCCGGTGGACGCCGACGCCGTGGTCGCCTCGTTCGAGCGCGTCCTGGAGCTGCAGGGCCCACTGGCCGGCAACTTCGTGGACTACACGGTCGAGGCGCCCGATGAGAGCACCGTCGTGTTCGACGCCGGCAAGCCGGACGCGTCGTTCGTCGCGAAGATCTCGTCGTTCTTCGTGACCCCGCCCGACGTCGACGAGGCCTTCTTCCAGGACCCCGTCGGCTCCGGACCGTTCGTCGTCGACTCGTTCGAGCCCGGCCAGGAGCTGCGGATGACGCCGAACCCGACCTACTGGGACGGCGCGCCCGCGCTGGAGGAGCTGGTCTTCCAGTCCATCCCGGAGATCTCGGCGCGCATGACGGCGCTGCAGACCGGCGAGGTCGACGTCACCTGGGCCATCCCCGACGACCAGATCGCGGCCCTGCAGGGCGACACCTCGATCACGGTGGAGAACGTGGAGAGCCCCGGCGTGGTCACCATGTGGATGAACAGCGGGGAGGAGACGCTGCAGGACGCCGCGGTGCGCCGCGCGCTGTGGCAGGCGGTCGACTTCGAGGAGATCACCGCCTCGCTGTTCCCGGAGACCGGCACCCCCGCCGACTCCGTCGTCAGCCCGGTGGTGCTGGGGTACGCGCCGCAGGAGCCGGTGACGTACGACCCCGAGGCCGCCAAGGCGGCCCTCGACGACGCGGGCTTCGACTACGACACGCCGCTGGAGATGCAGTTCTCGCAGCCGCAGTTCCGGCAGTTCGCGCAGGCCGTGGCCTCCGACCTGGCCGAGATCGGCGTGCAGGTCGAGCCGCTGGAGAAGGAGCAGGCCGTGTTCCTGGAGGACCTGCTGGCCATGAAGTGGGACATCAACCTGCAGCAGATCGGCTCGCAGGGGTACGACGCCGCCACCAACCTCGGCCGCCTGTACCCGTGCGCGGCGGGCCGCACCGGCTACTGCAACGACGAGCTCGACACGCTGCTGGCCGACGCAGAGGCCACGAGCGACACCGCCGAGCGGGAGGACCTCTACGCCCAGGCCACGCAGATCATCTGGGACGACGCCGTGGGCATGTACCCGATGTTCGTGGGCATGCCGTACGCGTGGCGGGAGGGGGTCGAGGGCTTCGAGCCGGCCTCCGACAGCCTGCCGTACTTCACGCACGTGACCAACTCCGAGAACTGAACCCAGCAGGCTGACGAGAGGAATGCGCATGGCCGACCACTCCGTAGCCGTGGCACCCGCGAACCAGAGCACCACCCCGATGCTCGAGGTGACGGGGCTCGAGGTCGTGCTGCCTGCCGGCACGGTGGTCGACCGGGTCTCGTTCACCGTGCCCGCCGGCCGCACCACGGGCCTGATCGGCGAGTCCGGCAGCGGTAAGACCATGACGGCGATGGCCGTCGTCGGGCTGCTGCCGGACACCGCGGTGGCGTCAGGCGAGGTGCGGTGGAAGTCGCAGGACCTGGTGTCGGCGTCCGAGCGGCGCCGGCGCCAGGTGCGCGGCCACGAGATCGGCGTGGTGTTCCAGGACCCGTCCGCCGCGCTCAACCCGCTGCAGACCGTGGGCCGCCAGGTGGGCGAGATCCTGCGGCGCGACGGCCTGCCGCGCGCCGAGGTCCGCGCCCGCGTGCTGGAGCTGCTGGCCCGCGTGGGCCTGCCCGAGCCGGAGCGGCAGGCCGACTCCTACCCGCACCAGCTCTCCGGCGGCATGCGCCAGCGCGTCATGATCGCCATCGCGCTGGCCGGGCGGCCCGAGCTGATCATCGCCGACGAGCCGACCACGGCCCTCGACGTCACCACGCAGGCCAGGATCCTGGCCCTGCTCGCCGACCTGCGCGAGCGCGAGGGCCTGGCGATGATCCTGGTCAGCCACGACCTGCGGGTCATGGCGCACGTGGCCGACGAGGTGGTGGTCATGTACGCGGGCCGGGTCTGCGAGCAGGGTCCCGCGCGCGAGGTGCTGGACCACCCGCACCACCCGTACACCCGGGCACTGGCCGGCAACGTCCCGGCGGTGACCAGCCGGACGGCGATCGCCGAGCCGCTGCCCGGCGCGCCGGCCAGCCCGTTCGCCCGGCCGCCCGGGTGCCCCTTCCATCCCCGCTGCCCGATGGCGACCGACCGCTGCTCGACCGAGGTCCCCGCGCTGCGGGAGATCACCGCCGGCAGGCTGTCGGCCTGCCACTACGCCGAGGAGGTCTCCTGAGGTGAGCGTGCTGGAGATCCGTGGCCTGCGCGTGGCGTTCGCCGGCCCACGCCGGTCGATCCGCGAGCCCCGCACCACGGTGCAGGCCGTCGACGGCGTGGACCTCGACGTCGGCGCACGCGAGACCGTGGCGCTGGTGGGCGAGTCGGGCTCGGGCAAGTCGACGGTGGCCCGCTGCGTGCTGGGGCTGGAGACGCCGCAGGAGGGCAGCATCACGTTCGAGGGCCGGCCGCTGGGGCCGCTGCGCAAGCGGTCGCCCGAGCTGCACCGCGCGGTGCAGATGGTGTTCCAGGACCCGGGCTCGTCGCTCAACCCGCGCATGACGGTGGGTACGACGATCCGGGAGGCGTGGCGCGTGCACCCGTCGGCGGCGCCCGCCGGGAACCAGCGCGAGGCGCTGGCGCGCGTGCTGGCCGACGTCGGGCTCGACGCGGGGGTGGCCGACCGGCGGCCGTCCGCGCTGTCGGGCGGGCAGAAGCAGCGCGTGAGCATCGCCCGGGCGCTCGCGCTGCGGCCGCGCCTGCTGGTGTGCGACGAGGCGGTCTCGGCGCTCGACGTCTCGGTGCAGTCGCAGATCCTGCGGCTGCTGGTGGACCTGCGGGACAAGCACGACCTGTCGGTCCTGTTCATCACGCACGACCTCGCGGTGGTGCGGCAGATCGCCGACCGGGTGGCCGTGATGCACCGCGGGGTGCTCGTCGAGGACACCTCGGCCGAACAGCTCTTCACCGCGCCGAGCCACCCCTACACGCAGGGTCTGCTGCGGGCGGCGCACGACCTGGAGGGAGTGGCTTGATGGGCGCTGAGGCGGGTAGCGGGGCGTTGGGCGGACGGGAGCTGGGGGCGGAGGTGCTGGTCGTGGGCGGCGGAGCGGGCGGGGTCGCCGCAGCGCTGGCCGCGCTGCGGCGGGGCCGCACGGTAGTGCTGACCGAGGAGACGGACTGGCTGGGCGGGCAGCTCAGCGCGCAGGGCGTGCCGCCGGACGAGCACCCGTGGATCGAGCAGTTCGGCTGCACCCGGTCCTACCGGGCGTTCCGCGAGGGGGTGCGGCAGTACTACCGCACGTGGTACCCGCTGACGCCGTCGGCCCGCCGGACGGTGGACCTGAACCCTGGCCTGGGGCGGGTGAGCCGGCTGTGCTACGAGCCGCGCGTCGCGGCGGCGGTGCTGGACGCGATGGTGGCCCCCTACCTCGCGGCGGGCCGGCTGCGGGTGCTGTTCGAGCACCGCCCGGTCGCCGCGCGGACCGACGGCGACCGGGTCACCGCCGTCACCCTGGAGGGGCCGGACGACGGCCCCGTGACGGTCACCGCGCCCTACGTGCTGGACGCCACGGAGCTCGGCGACCTGCTGCCGCTGGCCGGCGTCGAGCACGTCACGGGGTTCGAGTCGCAGGCCGAGACCGGCGAGCCCAGCGCGCCCGCGCAGGCGCAGCCCGACAACCAGCAGGCGTTCTCGTGGGTGTTCGCCGTCGAGCACCGCGAGGGTGAGGACCACACGGTGGACCGGCCGGAGGAGTACGCGTTCTGGCGCGACTTCCGGCCGGACTACTGGCCCGACCGGATGCTCAGCCTCACCGCCCCCGACCCGCGCACGCTGGAGCCGCTGGTGCGCACGTTCGTGCCGCACGGGCACAGCGGCCCCGTGGTGGCCGACCAGAGCGCCGACCCCGGCGACCGCGACCTGTGGGTGTTCCGCCGGGTGGTGGCGCGCGAGCAGTTCGAGGCGGGCTTCGCCGCGAGCGACGTCACGCTCGTCAACTGGCCCATGATCGACTACGTCGCCGGGCCGCTGGTCGGCCCGGCGGCGGACCCGGTGTCGGAGTCCGAGCGCGACAAGCACCTGGCGGGCGCCCGGCAGCAGTCGCTGAGCATGCTCTACTGGCTGCAGACCGAGGCCCCGCGGCCCGACGGCGGGACGGGCTGGCCGGGCCTGCGCCTGCGGCCCGACGTCATGGGCACCCGGGACGGGTTCGCCAAGACGCCGTACGTGCGCGAGTCGCGCCGCATCAGGGCCCGCACCACGGTGGTCGAGCAGGACCTGTCGCTGACGGTGCGCGGCGGCGCGGGCGCCGTGGCCTACCCCGACTCGGTGGGCGTCGGCATGTACCGGATCGACCTGCACCCGAGCACCGGCGGGGACAACTACCTGGACGTGCCGTCCAGCCCGTTCCAGATCCCGCTGGGCGCGCTGCTGCCGGTGCGGGTGGGCAACCTGCTCGCCGCGGGCAAGAACATCGGCACCACACACATCACCAACGGCTGCTACCGGCTGCACCCGGTGGAGTGGAACGCCGGGGAGGCGGCCGGGGCGCTCGCGGCGCACTGCCTGGAGCACGGGGTGGAGCCCGCGCAGGTGCACGGCGACCCCGCGCTGCTCGCGGCGTTCCAGGCCGAGCTGGTCACCGACGGCTTCGAGCTCGCCTGGCCGGAGATCAGGGGGTACTGATGCTGACCGGAACCCCGCTGCTGACCGGCGTCACCGTGCCGCTGGTGACCCCGATGGACCGCGAAGGCCGCCCCTCGGCCGAGCACGCGGGCCCCCTCCTGGACGCGCTGCACGCGCGCGGCGTGCGCACGCTGATGCTGCTCGGCAGCAACGGCGAGGGCCCGCTGGTGTCGGCGTCCGCCGTCGGCCCGTTCGTGGCGGGCGTGGTCGAGCGCTGGCGCGAGCTGGGCATCGCCGCCGGACGGCGGCACGGGCGGCAGTACGCGGGCATCGTCACCGTGAACGTGACGTCCGCCGGCACCCACGACGTCCTCGACCGGGCCGACGCCGCCGCGGCGGCCGGCGCGGACGCGCTGGTGCTCAGCCCGCCCATCTACTTCCGCCACCGCGCCGACGAGATCGTTTCCCACTACGCGGCGCTCGCCCGCGTGGGCCTGCCGGTCGTGGCCTACAACGCGCCCCGGTACAGCAACCCGATCACGCCGGACCTCGCCGACGCGCTGGCCGACCTGGACCACGTGGTGGGCATCAAGGACAGCTCGGGCGACCTCGACCTGCTGGAGCACCTGGTGGGGATCGCGGCGCGCCGGCCAGGCTTCGCCGTCGGACAGGGGGCAGAGCACCAGCTCGCGGCCGCCCTTGACCTGGGTGCGCACGGCATCGTGCCGGGCGTCGGCAACATCGCGCCCGGCCCGGCGCTCGCGCTGGTCGCCGCGCACCGCGTGGGCGACGCCGCCGAGGTGGCGCGGCTGCAGCGGGTGCTGACCGACCTGACGGGCCTGCACCGGGTGCGCCCGGGCACGCCGGCGATCAAGGCGGTGCTCGACCGGCGCGGGCTGTGCCCGCCGCACGTGGCGCCGCCGCTGCTCGCGTGCGACCCGGCCGAGCGGGCGGCGCTGGACGCCTTCGTCGCGCCGTTCGAGGAGCACCTCGTCTGAGCCCGCAGCTCTCACCCCCGTACGGCCCCAGCTCCGTACGGCGCAGCCCCCGTAAGGCTCAACGGAAGGAAAGCAACGATGCACCAGCCCGTGACCCGACGGAACATCCTCTGGACCGCCGGACTGGCCGGCCTGGCGACCGCCGCCGGCGCCGTGTCGACCTCCCCCGCCTCCGCCGCACCCCTGGCCTCCGACCCCGGCGACCCGCCGGAGCTCGCCGACCCCGCCCTCGCCACGCTGGACATCTCCGGCGCCACGACCCCGCAGGAGTTCGGCGCCGTCGCCGACGGCGTCAACGACGACACCGCCGCGATCCAGGCCGCCATCGACGCGCAGTTCGAGCGGCTCAGCAAGATCGTCTGGTTCCCGCCGGGCACCTACCGCATCACCGCGCCGCTGGTGGTGCGGGACACCGAGTTCACCGAGCCGATGAACCTGAACCGCATCACCCTGGCCGGCCAGGGCACCATGGGCGTGCGCACGTCGCTCATCTTCGTGGACTTCGACGGCACGGGCATCGAGATGCACGCCCCGCTGTGCGGCCTGCGCGGGCTGTCGTTCATCACGCGCACCAGGACGCCGAACTCGGTGGCCGTGCACACGGCCCGGACCAACAACACCGACGACATGGACGCCACGATCACCGAGTGCACGTTCGCCTCCTTCGACCGGGCGGTGGTGCACATCGGCCGCGGGCTGGTCTTCACCAACAACCTCGTGGCCATCTCGAACACCGCGCTGACCATCCAGTGGCCGACGGGCGGCACGGAGGGCGGCGACCTGCACCTGCTGCCCTACGGCATGCGCAAGTGGCTCATCGAGGGCAACCACTTCCACAGCATGGGCCAGTGCATAGCCGTCACGGGCGCGGAGAACGAGAACTTCCGCGGCGCGATCATCTCCAACAACCTGGTCGACATCGGCCGGCGGTTCTTCACCGGCGGCATCATCAACTCCTCGATCGTCGGGAACGTCATCGAGCACGCCTCCGGCCCCGCCGTCGACGTCACGGCGGGCGGCACCAACCTCACCATCACGGGCAACGTGATCGGCGGCGGCGGGGTGGAGCCGGGCGGGAACCGGCCGCCGAACGCGATCCTGTTCCGCGGTGTGGACGCGCACAACGTCACCATCACCGGCAACACGTTCAACTGGATCAACCTGGACCCCGTGGCGTTCGAGCAGTCGGTGTCCGAGATCACCATCTCGGCCAACTCGTTCGACAACTGGAACCTCGAGCGGAGCGTCATCCGGGCCGCGGTGCGGGTGAACGGGAACGCCGCGGGCCTCGCCATCATGGGCAACGCGTTCGGCAGCAACACCGTGGTCGCGAACCCGCCGGTGCGGGTGGTCGGCACCATGACCGGCACCACGATCAGCGGCAACATCCTCGGCCCCGAGTCCCCCGTCGTGGTGGCGGGCGCCGTGGGCGAGGGCTGCTACATCCAGCGGCGCAGCATCGGGGTCAACGAGCACGAGGTCACCTCGGCCAAGAACGGCGCGTCGATCATCCGGGCCACCGCCGCCGACGGGTACGCCGCCGGCGACGCCTACGGCAGCTTCGTGGCGGCGTCGGCCCAGGCGGCGGGTGCAGGCCCCGGCGTGAAGGGCGGCACACGGGTGGTGCCGGACGGCGACGCCGGCGGCGCCGTCGTCGAACTGCTGGCCGCCACGCCCGAGGCGAACGGCGTGGCCACCGTGCGGGTCGGGGCCGACGGCGTGATCCCCACCGCGGACAACGAGCGCGACCTCGGCTCGGCGGAGCTGCGGATGCGGACCGTGCACGCCCACGGCCTCCAGCTCGTCCCGATCTCGACGGCCGACCTGCCGGAGCCCGTGGCCGGTGGCATCGTGATGGTGCCCGATGCGCTCGGGCCGTTCCCCACGCTCGCCATCTCGGACGGCCGGCGCTGGTACCGGACGATCGTCGCCGGGTACCTGCTGCCCGACGGCTCGACGGTCGAGGTGCCCGGCGGCGAGGAGACGTCGTGACCCGTACCCGGAGAGGACATCCGTGAGGCTCGCCAGCTTCCTGGTCGCAGGCGCCGAGGCCTGGGGCGTCGTCGTGCGCGAGCCCGGCCCCGACGTCGAGTGGCTCGTCGAGCCCGCCCGCGCCGAGGCCGCACTCGCGGCGCACGCGGCCATCCCGTCCTCCGGCCCGGCCACTGCCCCGCGGTTCCTCGCGGGGCAGTGGCCGGGCACGCTGGCCGGCTTCCTCGCCCTGGACGACGCCGGCCTGGTGGCCCTCGCCCGGCTCGTCGCCGCCGTCGAGCGGTTCGCCGCGCAGACCGACGCGACGATCCTGCCGCGCGCGGGCCACCGCGTGGACGACGTCGAGCTGCTCGCCCCGGTCCCCCGGCCACGCCTGTGCTGGGGGCTGGTCACCAACTCGCCGTCGTTCGTGCGCAACAAGCCGGGCGTGCCGCTGGTGAACCTGTTCCCGCTGGGCCACCAGCGGCCGCAGGGCGCGGTGGTGGGCCACGGCGCGCCCGTGGTGATGCGGCACGACAACCACCTGCCGACCATGGCCTACAACGTCGAGCTCGGGGTGGTGATGGGCCGCGGCGGGCGGTACATCCCGGTCGAGCGGGCCATGGAGCACGTGGCGGGCTACACCGTGGTGGACGACGTGTCCGGCACCCACTACTACTCCGCCGTCCCGGGCAACGCGGGGAACGGCTACTCGCTCCCGCCCGGCTACGGCGACTGGCTGTACCAGGCCACGGCCTCGTGGGGCGGCAAGAAGGCCGACACCCTGTGCCCCATAGGCCCGTACCTGGTCACCAAGGACGAGGTGGGCGACCCGTACAACCTGCTGATGTGGACCCACCAGTCGGGCCGCACGCGCGACCGCGCGCACAGCGGAGCCACGATGCTGGGCATCGAGCGGGTGATCGCCTGGTACTCGTCGTTCGCGTCGCTGCACCCGGGCGACGTGATCCACTTCGGCACCATGGGCGTCGACGGCCTGCCCGTCACCCCCGACCAGATCGCGGCGGGCACCTGGCTGGAGGCGGAGATCGAGTCCGTCGGCGCGCTGGCCAACCCCGTGGTCGTGCCGGACGGCGGCCCGGACGGCGGCTCGGGCCCGCTGGACCTGACCCGGCACTCCTCGTGGGCCGTGCGCGAGCTCGCGCTGCACGAGCGCCGCAGGCCCGGCACCACCGCCATCGCGGAGCCCGAGGACTGGACCGTCGCGGGCGCCCGGCACTTCTGGACCGCCTTCGGCAACGGCGCCCCGGCGGACGGCGCCGACCCGGACGGGCTGCCGCGGCTCGCCGTCCCGCGGTTCCTGAACGGGCCGGCGACGGCGCTGTCGGCGGGGACGGTGGACGGAGTGTTCGAGGGGGCTGATGGCACCGGCGGCCCCGCCGTGCTGATCCCGCCGCGGGCCACGGACCTGGTCATCGCCGTGGAGCTCGCGTTCGTGGTGCGGCGGCTGGCCTCCGACGTGTCGGACCCGCGGGTCTCCTCGGCGTCCGACACGTGGGCCAGCGGGACGGCCTCGGCCTCCGGCGCGTCGCCGGGCGGCGATCTGCCGGGCGGCGATCTTGTGCTCGGGTACACGCCCCTGGTGTCCGTGTGCGACCAGTCGTTCCGCGAAGTGGTAGCCGAACCCGCCCGGCCCGGCGAGCGCGGCATCGGCGCGGTGTACGGGCGGTGGGCGGACGGCTTCAACGTGGTGCTGCCCGCGCCCCGGCCGCTGGCGCCCGTCGCCGGGCTCGCCGATCCCGGCGGCTGGGCCGGGCGGGAGATGTGGCTGCGGGTGGTCGGGGCCGGTGGGGGTCTGGCGGTCGCGGGCGGGTCCTCGGGCTCGGCCGGGGCCGTCCGGGCCGAGACGCGCGGCTCGACGTCCGACTATGTCGCCGGGCCCGGCGAGCTCCTGGCGACGGTCTCCCGCATGATCACCCTGTTCCCCGGGGACGTGGTGACGCTCGGCGCGACGCCGGCCCGGCTGCGCGTGACCCGCGAGCAGTACGCCGCGGGCCTGGAGGTCGCGGCAGGCATCGAGGGCCTCGGCACGGTCCGGGCGCGCCTTGCCCCGGACGACAGCTCCCCCGTGTCAGACCTGCGGAGCGCCCCGGCGACCCGTCCGTCTGACGCGCCGGCCAGAAGTGGGCGGGGATCGGAATGACCCGCAGCCCCGACGTGCTGGTCGTGCTCGCCGACGACCTCGGCTTCTCCGACGTCGCCTCGTTCGGCGGCGAGATCGACACCCCCGCCCTGGACCGGCTCGCGCGGCGCGGCGTGCGGATGAGCTCCTTCTACGTCGCGCCCCGCTGCAGCCCCTCGCGGGCCGCCCTCCTCACGGGCCGGCACCCGCACGAGGTCGGCGTCGGCGTGCTCACCTCCGACGACCGCCCGCACGGGTACCGCGGCTCCCTCGACCCCGCCGCGCCGACGCTCGCCGAGCGGCTGCGCGCCGTCGGCTACACGACGGCGCTCGCGGGCAAGTGGCACCTGTCGTCGCAGACGGCGGAGCCGGACGACACGTGGCCCACGCGCCGCGGCTTCGACGAGTTCTACGGCGTGCTGCCCGGCGCCGCCAGCTACTACACCCCGCCGCTGGTGGACGGCGAGGAGCGGCTCGCGCCGTCGGCCACGGCGGGCGACTACTACCTGACCGACGACCTGACGCGGTACGCGCGGGACTTCGTCGCGCGGGCGCACCGCGGCGGGCAGCCGTGGTTCCTGTATCTCGCCTACACCGCGCCGCACTGGCCGCTGCACGCGCGCGAGGCCGACGTCGCGAAGTACCGCGAGCGCTACCTCGCCGGCTGGGACCGGCTGCGCGAGCGCCGGCTGGCCCAGCAGCACCGGCTCGGCCTGGACACGGCCGCCGTCCTGCCGGAGCGCGACCCGCGCGTGCCCGCGTGGGCGGAGACCGCGGACCCCGCGTGGGAGGCCGAGCGGATGGCGGTCTACGCGGCGCAGGTCGAGGCCATGGACCGGGGGCTGGGCACGCTGCTCGACCAGCTCGAGGCGCAGGGCACGCTCGACGACACACTCGTGGTGTTCTGCTCGGACAACGGGGCGTGCGCCGAGGAGCTGCCGCCGCCGTCCGGCCGCCTGCCCGCCGCCGTCTCCCCGCCGACGACGCGCGACGGGCGACCGGTCCGGGTGGGCAACTCCCCCGACGTCGTGCCGGGGCCCGAGGACACGTTCGCGAGCTACGGCCGGTCGTGGGCGCACCTGTCGAACACGCCGTTCCGGCTGTACAAGCGGTGGGTGCACGAGGGCGGGATCGCGTCGCCGCTGATCGCGTCGTGGCCGTCCGGCGGCGTGCCGGCCGGGAGCCGGACGGCCGGGCCGGGCCACATCGTCGACGTCGCGCCGACCGTGCTGCGCGCCGTGGGCGGCGACGCCGAGGGCATGGCCGGCGTGAGCATGCTCGACCAGTGGCGGGGCGGGACCGCCGTCGAGCGGCCGCTGTTCTGGGAGCACCTCGGGAACGCGGCGGTGCGGTACGGCCGGTGGAAGCTGGTGCGCGAGGCGGGGCAACCGTGGGAGCTGTACGACATCGAGGCCGACCGCGGCGAGACGCACGACGTCGCCGCCGAGCACGCCGACGTCGTCGCGCGGCTGGAGCACTGCTGGGACGCGTGGGCGCGGTCGGCGGGGGTGATCGACTGGGACCTGCTGCTGGAGTACTACCGGACGCGGGGGCTGGAGCGGTCGGTGGTGCCGGACTGAAGTGGGGCTGGCCTGGGCCTGTCCGCCATGGCTGGTTGGCCGGGTGGAGGCAGGTCGCTCACTTCACTCACCGAGGTCGGCAGTGTGCTGGTGCCCTGCGGCGAGGTCGGCACTCTGCTGACGGCCTGCCGCGAAATCGACAGTCTCCTGCCGCCAGGCCGGCAGTCTCCTGATGACCCGCAACGAGATCGGCAGTGTGCTGGCAGCTTGCCTCGGGGTCGGCAGTCTCCTGGTGGTCGCGCCACCAGATCGGCAGTTGGCATCGAGATCGGTTCAGTGCTGGACCGATCTCGATGCCAACTGCCGACCTCGTGATGCCGCCTCAGCAAGTGACCGATCTCCGGGGCGTGCGCCGGGCCCTCGCGGCGGCCCCCGAAGACCCCGGCCACCACTGCACTCCGAAGTGCGACACTTTCCCGCATGCGTGACGACCAGTGGGCCCAGCAACGAGCGGAGGCGGTCCGCGTGCAGGCCGAGCGGCTGGCGGCCCGCCAGGACGCCGAGCGCGTCCGGGCCGAGGCGATGCTCCGCGACTTCGTGGCCGCCGCGAGCGCCGCCGGCCTCGCCCCGAGGAGCTCCGGGTGCGCGGGTACGGCGGACGCGGCACGGCACGCACCGGGCTGAAGGGCTGGTACCTGCGCCTGGACCGCACTGCAGGGGTCAGCACGGACGGGGAGTTCTACGTGCTCACGGCGCCGGTCGGCCTGCTCGACCGGGTGCGCGGTGTCCGGCCGCTTCCCAGCCGCCCGCCGCTCACCCTCGGCGCGGGCGGCAAGGACGGCGAGTCCGTCCCCCTGGCCGACGCCCTCCGCCGTCTGCTACCGACCTGGCGCCCGAACTAGCCCGCCGAACCGCAAGCTAGCCACCTCCAGGAGCGCCGAACCGCAAGTTCGACGTCGGCGCGGACGCCGAGCCGCAGCCTGTGTGCGCTCCGGGTGGCTGACCCACGTGCAACTCGCGGTTGGGCCGCCTGGGATGCGTGTAACTTGCGGTTCGAGGCCCGAACCGCAAGTTGGTCACCTGACCAGCCGCCGAACCGAAGGTTAGCCACCTCGGCGGCCGCCGAACCGAAGGTTCCTCGTCAGTCCCGGCGCCGATCGACCAGTTCCCTGCGGTTCGACGCCGGGACTGACGAGGATGTTGCGGTTCGGCGCCCCGACCGACGACCTAGTTGCGGTTCGGCGCCGTCGTCCATCGGTTCGGGGCGCCCAAGGAACACTCCCGTCACGTCCCCGTCAGCAGCCGTTCCCGCCGGGCCGTCAGCTCCGTGAGCCGTGCCTCCAGCCCCGCCGCCCGCTCGTCGACGCCCTGGTGCACCCGACCGACCGCGCCGAGGGCGTCGCGCACCCGGTCGCGGGCCTCGTTGATCCGGTTCATGACCGACCAGTCGCTGAAGATGTTGTCGAACCAGACGTCGAACGTCCCGACCAGGCCGTCGGTCTCGATGCCGCCGACGCCGGCGTGGCCCAGGTCGCCGAGCTCCCGCGTGAGCGCGCGCAGCGCCTCGTCGGCGGTCCGCATCAGCTCGACGGCGTGGTCCATCTTCTCGCGCTTCATCAGGTCGGACATGAATCCGCCGCCGCCGAACGTGTCGTACATGGCCCAGTTGCTCGCGTCGTCCAGGTGCTGCAGCGCGTCGGACAGCGCCTCGCCCGCCCGCTGGGCCGCTGCGCTCACCTCGCGCAGCTCGGCCAGCTCGCCGCGGGCCGTGCCCACCTGGGTCGCGAGCTGGGTGAGCTCCGTGGCGCCGTCGGCCCCGGACCCGACCACCCAGGCCTCCTTGGCCGCGAGCGCGGCGTCGCGCCGGGCGACGACGTCGCCGAGCCGGTCCAGGTCCGCGCGCAGCGCCGCGTGCGCGCGCCGGGCGCTGTCCGCAGCGGCCTGGGCGGAGGCCACGCGGTACTCGGCGGCCCGCTGCTCGGCCCGCTCGGCGGCGAGCCGCTCGTCGCGGTCGCCGCGCAGGGTCGCCCAGATCAGCGTGGGGCTGAAGTCCTCCAGCCGCTGGACGTCCGCGACCTCACCCTCCAGCACCTCGGTGGCCTTGACCAGGTCCACTTCCGCGGCGTCGAGCGCCGCCCGGGCCACGCCGAGGCGGCCGGTGAGCCGCGTGTGCTCGAACACCGCCTGCTGCGCGGCCTCCAGCTCGGCCTGGACCCGCTGTGCTTCCTCCGTCATGCCGCTCAGGGTAGGACGGCGCAGGTCACGAGCGGTACGAAAGAGGCGCCGCCGTCAGCCCGCCGAGCGGCCCCGCCGCCGTCGGCCAAGCCGCCCCGCCGCCGTCACCCAGCCGAGCGGCCCAGGTCCTCCCACCGCCGCCACGCGGCCAGGCGCTCCTCGGTGGCGGGCAGCACGGCGTCGGCGGCGAGGTCGCCCAGCAGGATCCGCAGCGGCGGATCGTCCGCGTCGACGACGGCGAGCACCACGCGGGCGACTTCGGCGGGCGACGACGAGCCGGGCGGGTGCCACGAGGCGGCGCGGAGCGCGTCGTACGCCGGAAGCTGTGCGGCGCGCACCGCCGACTCGCCGCGCCACGCGGTGTCCACGGGGCCCGGCTCGACGAGGGTCACCCGGAGGCCGAACCCGGCCACCTCCTGCGCGAGCGCCTCGGACAGCCCTTCCAGCGCCCACTTCGACGCGCTGTAGCCGCCGAGACCCGGCCATGCGGCGACGCCGCTGGAGCTGGACACCTGCACCACGTGCCCCGACCCCTGCGCCCGCAGCACCGGCAGCGCCGCCTGGGTCACGTGCAGCACGCCGAGCAGGTTGACCTCGAGCTGCGCGCGGAGCTGGTCCGGCGTGATCTCCTCGACCGTGCCGAACAGCCCGTAGCCCGCGTTGTTCACCACGACGTCGATCCGGCCGAGCCGGTCCACCGCCGTCCGCACCGCGGCACCGGCCTGGGCCGGGTCGGTCACGTCGAGGCGCAGCGGCACGACGGCGTCGCCGCGCTCGGCCACCAGGTCGTCCAGCGCGGCGACGTCGCGCGCCGTCGCCGCCACCCGGTCGCCGCGCTCCAGGGCCGCCGTGACGATCGCGCGGCCCAGCCCGCGGCCCGCACCGGTCACGAACCAGGTCCGCATCATGGCAGTCATCGTGCCAGGCCGGACCGCTGGCCGCCGTCCTCCGATTCGGGCATGCCCGAAAGGCCTGGCACGCCCCGTGACCAGCGCCGACCATGAGTATCCGGTCAGTCACGCATCCAGGGGGACGCGACGACGCGCCCCCGCCACGTATCCGCGCTAGGGGGCGCCATGGCAACGGCAGCACCGAGCACCAAGCGAGTACTCCGACAGCTCATCGCGTTCGCCGCAGTGGCGGGCGTGACGCTGTCGACGTCGGCCACGAGCGCAGCGGGCGCCGACGAACCGGGGCCGGCGTCCGGCCCGCCGCCGTCGAGCGCGGGCGACGCGCCACCCGGCTGGCGCACGTTCGACTCGTACGAGGACGCCGTCGCCGCCGGACCGAGCCGCACGCTCGAGGAGGCGGCGGCGGTGCAGGAGAACTCGACGAACATCGCGGAGCCCACCATCCTGCCCGAAGGGCTGGAGGACAGGGCCGCGCGGCCGAGGACCATGGCCGCCGACGAGGAGTGGTGGTGGGACGACGAGGACACCTACGACGTCGCGCCCGGTGAGCTGCCCGAGCCCGGCGAGTTCGACCTGGACTCCTGCGAGGAGGAGTTTCCGAACGACCGTGGCACGCCGTTGTACAAGAACCGCTATGCGATGTGCTGGGAGGCGGACATCGCGTTCGAGCACAAGGTCGGCAGCGGAGTGATCGCGACCATGTGGTTCGACCTGACACTGGTCGGATGGGGCGAACGCGACCGCCTCTGGAACAGGTTCCAGTGGCGGATCTCGAACCCGCGGCCGGTAGGTCCGGTGGACCCGACGGCACTCATGACGCTCGACATGGTGTGCGACGGGCAGGGACAGGCCTCCTGCGAGAACGACGACGCGCAAGGACCGGTGACGAAGCCCCTCGCCGAGTGGGCAAGCCTGGAGTGGGTCTACAACGAGAACTTCTTCATGGGCGACTCCTTGCCCAGCGGGGGCACGCCACCCTTCCACGAGGACGACCTCGTCAGCTTCCTCTCCGCTCGATTCATCGCGTCCGGCGCGGACTACACCGCCGACATCGAGGTCACCTACCGATGCGACAGCGCGTCGTACCTGCCGGCGAGCGAGAGCGGCGGCTGCATCTTCGACGACATCCATCCCGTCCACTACATCGACCTGGAGGACGAGGCGATCAAGGAGGAGGCCTTCCACATCTTCGAGGCCTTCACCAAGCCGCACCTCATCAACCCGGATCCGGCGGGCCGCATCATCCCAGGGAACGCCAACGAGCGGCCCCGCCAGAGCCTGAGTCGGATGCGGCCCGAGTACGAACAGGAGCGGTACAGGCGCAACCACGACGTCGCGGTGGCAACCTGCCTGGAGGTCGACCCCGACTACGCCAGCAAACGGATGGACTGCGACGAGTACCCGTACCGGAGCACATTCCAGGGCGCAGCCCTGAGAAACTACGACGAGGACACGGAGTACAGCTACTCGGCCAGGGCGCTCAACCGGAGCCACAACCGGTCGGCCGGCGCGAAGCTCGGCGTCTGGTACTCGTTCGACCGGATCCTGCACGGTGACCGGTTCTGGGTCCAGGTCGGCTGCGGCCCTCAGGCACTGCCCTGCGGCGGCGACATCCCCGACGTGCCGGGTACCGGCAACACGCCCCCACGCGTCGACGCCGGCCCCGACGTCACCGGCGCGGAGGGCGCGCCGATCACGCTCTCGGGCACCGTAACCGACCCGGACGACACGCCGACCATCGCCTGGTCGGTAGCCCCCGGGCCCGGCGTCGACCCGGGCGCGACCTGCACCTTCGGCAACCCCGCCGCGCCCAGCACCACGGTCACCTGTACCGACGACGGCCCGTTCACGGTCACCCTCACCGCCGACGACGCGCACGGCGCACCCTCCCCGGTCAGCGACAGAGCCACGGTGACGGTCGCCAACGTCGCGCCCGCGGCGCAGATCACGGCGCCGACGCCGGGCCAGCTCATCAACGCCCGGCAGCCCGCCCCGGTGAACGTGACCTTCACCGACCCGGGCACCAACGACACGCACACCTGCCGGGTCGACTACGGCGACGGCGACGAGCCGGTCACGGGAACCGTCGCCCAGCGGCCCGGCGGCGGGAGCTGCACCGCGGAGCACGTCTACGGCTTCGACGGGCTCGGACCGCGCACCATCACGGCAACGATCACCGACGACGACGGCGGGGCCGACAGCAAGTCCGTCGACGTCGTGGTCTACGTGCCGGGCGCCGGGTACGCGATAGCGGCGACGGGCCTGCTGGAGGTGGACCGCACCCCCGACGTCCGCTGCCCGCCGGACGACGAGCAGTCGACGGCGACCCTGAACACGCTCGTGGGCCGCGTCGGCGCGCTGAACGTGAGCTGCACCGTCAGCACCACCACCGGCCGCACCGAGGTCGAGACCAGCGTCGCCGACGTGACCCTGCTCAACGGGCTCGTGCGGATCACCGACATCCAGAGCACCTGCACCGCCGACGCCAGCGGGATCGAGCGCAGCTCGCTGGTCGGCACCATCAACGGCATTCCCATCGGCTCCGGCTCCGGCTCCCTGTCGGTGCTGGGCCTGGCGGAGGTGGCCTACAACGAGAGCACCACCGACGCCGAGGGCCGCCTGGTGCAGAACGCGATCCGGGTGCGCGCGGCGGGTCAGGAGGTGGTGGTCGGCAACTGCCGGCTCGGCTAGCCAGCTAGTGTGCCGGCACGAGGGCCCTGATGCTCTCCGTGACGGCGTCGGCCCCTGCGGCGTGGAGCTCCCGCCCGCGCCGCAGGGTCTTGGCGTAGCCGATCGAGCGCACGCCCGCGCGCCGGGCCACCTCGACGTCGGACACCGAGTCCCCGACCAGGACCGCCGCACCCGCCCGGCCGCCGACGGCGCCCAGCGCGGCCTGGACCATGTGCGGGTGCGGCTTCATGAGGTCGGGCCGGTAGCGCGGCCGGCCCACGACGTCGCGCACCGCGCCGGCGAGCCCCCACCGCTCCAGGTACGCGCGCACGGCCTCCGCGGCGTTGTTGCTCACGATCACCACCGGTACGCCCGACGCGCGCAGCGCCGCCAGCAGGTCGTGCGCACCCGGCGTCGGCGCGGAACGCCGGGCGGCCTGGACCTCCGCCGCGGTGCACGCCGCCTCGGCGTCCGGCAGCGCCTCTGGCGCATGCGCCCACGCCCAGCGGACGACGGCGAGGTGGTCGCTCGTCCCCACCAGGCCGGCCGGCGGGGTGGTGCCGCGAGCGGCGAGCGCCGCCCACCCCGCGTCGGCGGCCTGCCGGTTGACCGGTGCGGGCAGCAGGGCCGTGACCGGACCGTCGAAGTCGAGCAGCACGGCCCGGGCGGCGGCGAGCAGGCCGGCGGGGTCGGTCACGGCACGAGCACGACCTTGCCGGCGGTGCGGCCTTCGTCGACCAGGCTCTGGGCGCGCGCCGCCTGGGCCAGGGGCAGCACGTGGGCCACCGGCACCGACACCTCGCCGCGGAGCACGAGGCCGATCAGGTCGGCGAGGTCCTGCGCCGACGGCTCGGAGCGCTCGGTGATCCGGACGCCCAGCTCGCCGGCGGCCGGGTCGGCGATGGTCAGGACGCGGTCGGTGCCGCCCCGCAGCTCGATGCTGTCGGGCAGGGCGCCGCGGCCGGAGGTGTCGAGCACGGCGTCGACGACGGGCGTGAGCGCGCGGACGCGGTCGACGAGCCCCGGGCCGTAGGTGGTGGCCGTTGCCCCGTACGCGGTGACCCGCGCCTGGTTCGCCGGCGACGCCGTGCCGATCACGGTCACGCCCGCCGCGACGGCGAGCTGGGTCGCGAGCCCGCCGATGCCGCCGCTCGCGCCGTGCACCAGCAGGGTCTCCCCCGGCTTGAGGTCGAGGATCCGCAGCGTGCGGCGGGCGGTCTCGCCCACGACGGGCAGGGCCGCCGCCTGGGCCGGGTCCAGGCCGTCGGGCACCGGCGCCCACCGGCTCAGGACGGCGAGCTCGGCGGCGCCCCGGCTGGTCCACCCGGTGACGCGGTCCCCGGGGGCGACCCCGCCGACGTCGGCCCCGACCTGGTCCACGACGCCCGCGGCCTCCAGGCCGGGCACACCCGGCAGCGGCGTGCGGAAGGCGGCCTCCATGGCGCCCGACCGGACCTTGCCGTCGAACGCGTTCAGGCTCACCGCCTCGACCCGCACCCGGACCCGGCCGGGACCGGCCTCCGGCTCCGGCACCTCGCCGAGGTGCAGCACCTCGGGTCCCCCGAACCGGTCGTAGACCACTGCGCGCATCTGTGTCCTCCCTCTTCTGGACGGTATCCGCCGTCCAGGACGCGTAACCACTCCCGGCCACGAAACATGCCGCGTCACGGAACATGCCGGGCTACGTCGGACGCTGCTCCGGCGCCGGCTGCACCCGTGCCCACGCCTCGGGTACCGGCACCGTCAGCTCGGGGTCGGCCGCCGGGTCGGACGACGGTGCGCCCGGGGCGGGCTCCGCCGTCGGCCCGGGAACCGTGAGCGCGGCGATGGCGGTGGTGATCGGGATGGCGAGCACGAGGCCGATCGAACCGACGAGCGTGCGCACCACCTCCTCGGCGATCTCGCCGGACGTCAGGGCGGCGGTCGGCGGCTGGTCCACGAGCCAGACCAGCATGAGCAGCGGCAGGGCGGCGCCGACGTAGGCGAAGGCGATCGTGTAGACGGTCGAGGCGATGTGGTCGCGCCCGATCCGCATGGCGCGCGCGAACAGCTCGGCCCGCGTCGCCGTCGGCGCCACGCCGCGCAGCTCCCACACGGCCGACGCCTGGGTGATCGTCACGTCGTTGAGCACGCCCATGCCGGCCAGGACGATGCCGCACAGCGCGATCCCCCGCAGGTCGGCGCCGGGCGCGCTGGACGGCAGGAACGCGGACACCTCCGACGTCGTGCCGGTGACCTGCGCGGCGTCGGCGGCCCAGGCGGCGATGCCCGCCGTCAGTGCGAGGCCGACCAGCGTGCCGAGCAGGGCCGTGGAGGTCCGCGCGGACAGCCCGTGCGCCAGGTACAGCGTGACGAACATGATCAGGGACGACGTCACCAGCGCCACGCCGACCGCCGACTCGCCCGCCAGCAGCGCGGGCAGGGTGAAGCTCAGCAGCACCGCGAACGCCAGGCCGAGCCCGGCCAGGGCGGCCAGCCCGCGCCACCGCGCGACCAGCAGCACGACGGCGGCGTAGGCGACCGCCAGCAGCGCGATCGGCAGGTCCCGCTGGAAGTCCAGGAAGACGAGCGGGTCGACGCCGGGCTGCGAGACCTGCGAGATGTCGAGGGCGGTGATCCGGTCGCCCTGGGCGAGCGGGACCGACGGGCCGGGCGACTGCAGCCGGGACTTGCCGCCGTCCGCCAGCTCCACCGGGATGCTGCCCGTCGTGGGGTCGGCCGGGCCGGCGACCGTCGCGTGGACCACCGAGGTGCCCGCCGCGCGGGCGGGCACTCGGTCGGGCACGTCGCTGCCGCTGGGCCACAGCAGCCAGAGGCCGGCCAGGGTCAGGAGCAGTACGGAGACCAGGCTCACGACCAGGAGGAACGTCGTGCGGGGCGTGGTAGGCGGTGTGGTGGGCGCGGACGGGATCTGGGGCGACGGCGTGGCGGCGCCGTGCGAGTGAGCGTGCACCATGCGGTCATCCTGGCCCAGCCCGGCCGTGCGGGCGCGGCGGAACGGGGGTGAGCTGTCGGCAGGTCAGCCCGTCGGGAGGAGCGCCTCCAAGAGAGCGCGCGCCGCGCCGTCCTCCTCGACCGTGCCGGTGACGCGGTCGGCGACGGCGCGGACGGCGTCGGACGCCTGGCCCATGGCGATCGACAGCGCCGCCCAGCCCAGCATCTCGAGGTCGTTCTCGCCGTCGCCGATGGCGACCGTGCGCGACGGCGCGACCCCCAGCTCGGCGCGGATGCTCTCCAGGGCGGTCGCCTTGCTGATGCCGGGGGCCGTGACGTCCACCCAGTCCACGCGGGTGGGGATCGCCGTGACGCCCGACGCGCGCAGCGCCGGCGTGAGCCGCCGCGCCCACTGGCCGTACACGACGAGCCGGGGCGTCGGCCGCGCCCAGACGTCCTCGAACCGGCCGAGCACCTCCTGGTGCCCGTTGAGCTGCCGCTCGGGGAACCGCTTGGTGACCCGGTACCCGGTGCCGACCACCTCGGCGGCGAGCCGCAGGTCCGGCCGGGTCCGCGCGACCAGGCGGGCCACCGGCTCGGTGTCCAGCGGCGTCACCTCGGTGATGGTGTACCCGTCGGGGTGCAGCAGCGCGGTCACCGCCCCGTTCGCCGCGACCACCCAGCCCTCGCCGATGCCGAGCTGCCGCACCACCTGCACGGCGCCGGACAGGGACCGGCCCGTCGCGATCACCAGGTGGTGCCCGGCGGCGCGGACGGCCGCGAGCGCGTCCAGCACGGCGGGCGTGGCCCGCCTACCGGTACGGAGCAGCGTGCCGTCGACGTCGCAGGCGACGAGGGCGGGTGTCGACGTCGGCACCTCGGACACTGCTGCGGTGGCCCCGGAGGCGGTCGCGGTCACGATATTCCCCTGGTGATAGGCGGCAAGGCCCATGATCCCTCATACTAGGACATTTTGGAACTATCCGTTTGGGGGGTAGGAGACCTCTTGTCGCAGGTCAGGGGCTTGCGACGGCCGAAACGATACACGGCGCGGCGGATGGGCGACGCTCCGCCTACAGGTTGAACCCGCCCGTCACGTCGATGTTCTGCGCGGTGACCCAGCGGCCGCCGTCGGACAGGAGGAACGCGATCACCGAGCCGGCGTCGTCGGGCCGGCCGATGCGGCCCAGGACCGTGCGCCCCACGAGGTCGGCGGTCAGCTCGGGGAACTCCTCGAACGCGCCGCCCGCGAACGGGGTGTTCGTCGGTCCGGGCGACACCGAGTTCACCCGGATGCCGCGCGCGCCGAGCTCCTTGGCGAGGTACCGGGTCAGCACGACGACGGCACCCTTCATCGACCCGTAGGCCGAGTACCCCTCCGAGAGCCCGGCCGTGCCCGCCGAGCTGCTGGCGGTGTTCACGATCGCCCCGCCGTCCGCGAGCAGCGGGAGCAGGGTCTGGGTCACCAGGTACGGGCCCTTGAAGATGACCCGGTAGAAGTCGTCGAGCTGCTTCTCGGTGGTGTCGGCGAACAGCGTCCCGCCGCCGTACCCGGCGTTGTTGACCAGCCCCGTGATCTGCTGCGCGCCCCAGGTCTCCGCCAGGGCCCGCTCGACGGCGGCGCGGAACGCGGGGAACGTCGCGCTGTCGCCGACGTCGAGCGGCAGGGCGACGGCGGTGCCGCCGGCCTCCTCGATGCGCGCGACGGTCTCGAGCGCCCCGTCCCGGTTCGAGTTGTAGGTGACGATGACGCCGGACCCGCCCTGCGCGGCGCGGATCGCGGCGGCCTGCCCGATGCCGGAGCTGGCTCCGACGACGACGGTGATCGACATGGTGTACCCCTGTCTCGATTGTCGAACAGTGCTGCTGACCTCTTGCGGGAGGCAGGGATCTCGTGCCCTGACTCGTGCTCAAGTCAAGGTGATCGCGGGGCCGGACGGTGCTGGCTTTCCTCGCGCGTTCTTGCCTGATCCTGCTCGGCGGGCCGTGATAGCTTCGCCGGGTGAGGTCTCCAGAAGCATCCAGGTTCGGGCTGCCGGTACTCCGGTAGCCCGAGATGCCCCTGTAGAGACCCGGCGAGGCACGACCTCGTCCCCCGCTCCGCGAGCCCCGCTCCGCGAACGGGCGCCGTTCCGCGCATCCGAAGGGCCCGTAGTGCCGCCACGGCCTACCCGTTCCCTCTCCCCTTCGGAGTCGTTCATGCCTGTCCTGCTCTACGTGCTCGCTGTCGCGGTCTTCGCGCAAGGCACGTCGGAATTCGTCCTCGCCGGGCTCGTGCCCGGCATCTCCATCGGCCTCGGCGTCTCCCTCGCCCAGGCCGGCTCCCTGACCTCGGGCTTCGCCGTCGGCATGGTCGTCGGCGCACCCCTCACGGCGGCCCTCGGACGACGGCTGCCGCCCCGCTGGACCCTGTCCGCCTGCCTGCTGCTCTTCGTCGCGGCACACGTGGTCGGCGCGCTCACCGACCAGTTCGCCGTCCTGCTCGCCACGCGGTTCGTCGCGGCCCTGGCGAACGCCGGGTTCCTCGCCGTCGCGCTCTCCACGGTGCCGCTGATCGTCCCGGCCGCCCGGCAGGCCCGGGCGCTGGCCACGATCCTCGGCGGCACCACGCTCGCCCTGATCGCCGGCGTCCCCGCCGGGGCTCTCCTCGGCGACCTCTGGGGCTGGCGCTCGGCGCTGTGGGCGATCGGCGGGGTGTCGGCGGTCGCGCTGGTCGCCGTCGTCGGTCTGACGCCGGGGCGGCTGGGCCCTCGTCTGCCGCACCCCGCGGTGGACCTCCGCGCGGAGCTCGGCGCCCTCCGCTCCGCCGACCTGCGGCGCAGCCTCATGCTCGCCGTCCTGGTGAACGGCGCGACGTTCGGCGCGTTCACCTACCTGGCACCCCTCGTGACCGACGGCGCCGGGCTCACCTCGTCGCTGGTGCCGGTAGTTCTGGCGCTGTTCGGGCTGGGCGCCTTCGCCGGCGTCACGGCGGCGGGCCGCCTCGCGGACGCTCACTGGCGGCTCGTGCTCGGCGGCGGCACACCGGCGCTCCTGGCGGGCTGGCTCCTGTGGGCGGCGATCCCGACGGTCCCCCTGGTCGTGTGGTTGCTGGCCCCGGTACAGGGCGCGCTCTCGTTCGCCATCGGCGGCACGCTGATCGCTCGCAGCATGGCCTCCGCGCAGGCCGCGCCCACCATGGGCGGGGCGTTCTCGACCGTCGCGCTCAACCTCGGCGCCCTGATCGGCCCGGTCCTCGCCGGCGCCGCCATCGAACCGCTCGGAGTCACCGGCCCGCTGACGGTGAGCGCGGCCCTCGCGACCACCGCCGTCATCCTCTGGACGACGACGCGACGCGCTCCCCACCCGGCCGACTGACCGACTGGCCACGCCGAACCGCAACGACACGCCGAATCCGCCGGGTCAGATCGGCGTGTCGTTGCGGTTGGGCGGCCGGATGTGCGAGCAACTTGCGGCTCGGCGTCGGTCGTCGTCACCAACTTGCGGCTCGGCGTCCGCCATCGTCACCAACTTGCGGCTCGGCGCGCAGGCCTCAGGGCAACCGCCGGTTCGGCGCATCGCTGTACCCGCCCTAGAGACTCCCCCACTCGCGGGCGGCCTCCGTGAGCCGCGCGTGCACCGCGGCCAGGGCCGGGCTGTGCGGCACGCCGTGTCGTACCGCCAGGAACAGGGTGTTCAGCGGCGGCGCCTCGGGGTGGTGGAGCTGGACCACCTGGCCCGCCTCCAGCGCCGGGGCGACGACGTACCGGGGCAGGACGGAGACCCCGGCCCCTGCGATCACGGCGGCGAGGACCGCGCGGAGGTCCGGGACCACCAGCGACGCCGCGTTGGGCGGCCGGCGCCCGAACTCGCTGCGCCAGTAACGGCGAACGATCGGGAGCTCCTCCGCGTAGGCCACGATCGGCAGGTGCGACAGCGCGGCGACCGGGTCGGCCTCGAGCCGCACCGGGTCGACGGTGTGGGCCAGCGACGGCGGCCCCACGAGCAAGAACTCCTCGTCGACCAGCGGTGCGGCGGCCACGCCGTCCTGCCGGGGGCGTACCGAGGAGACGACGACGTCGAGGCGACCCGCCGTCAGTGCCGCCAGCAGCTCGTCGCCCAGCCCGAAGGCCGCCCGGACCTGGACACCCTGGGCGATCATCGGCGCCAGGAGCGGCAGCACCCGGAGGGTCATCAGCTCGGCGGCGCCGCCCACGTGGACGAGCCCGCCGACCGGACGGTCCTCGCTCCCGGCGCCGAGCGCCGCGCGGAGCCCGTCCACGTGGAGGCCGACCTGGGCGGCCAGCGCCGTCGCCCGTTCGGTGGGCTGCGCACCCCTGCTGGACCGCACGAACAGCGTGGTCCCGAGCTGTTCCTCGAGGCGGGCGAGCTGCCCGGTGACGGCGGGCTGGCTCACGCCGAGCCGGTCGGCCGCCGCGGACAGCGAGCCGGTGCGGTAGACCTCCAGGAACGTGGCCAGGAGATCAAGACTCGGCACCCGCGTCACCCTCCGTCACAGAGGCCGCCGACCGTCCTCGCCTGGGGCAAGGCTACCGACGGGGCCGCGGACGACGCCCGTCACCGTTCCGCGAGCGCCTTGAGCACCGCCTCGGCCGTGGCCACACTCGACTGGGGGTTCTGCCCGGTGATCAGGTTGCCGTCCCGGACGACGGTACTGCTCCAGGCAGGCCCGGTCTGCACGACGGCGCCCCGCTCGCGCAGCCGGGACTCGACCAGGAACGGCGCGCCGTCGCCCAGGCCGCCCTGGTGCTCCTCCTCGTCGGTGAACGCGGTGAGCGCACGCCCGGCGTAGGCGAACGCGCCGTCAGGTGCCTCGGCGCTCAGCAGTCCGGCGACGCCGTGGCACAGGCAGCGACCTCCTCGGCCCAGTAGCCGGTCGGCTGGGTGGTGCCGTCGGCCAGCCGCAGGCTCGCCGCGGAGGAGATGACCATGAGGATCTTCGACATGTGGTCCTGCCTTCTCGGGTTCGGGTTCTCCGGGTTCTCGGATGGGACTCCGTGGGAAACGCCAGGATCCATCACCGAACTCCGCCGCCAACACCGCCATCCATAACCATCCTGATGACCACCGACTTGACCATGTGGTTACTGCTGGTCCACGGCCCGTTGCCGCAGTAACTGCATGGTCAATTGCGTGGGCTTGCGGCGGGCTGGGCCTGCGGACGGCGGCCCGGTGTGCGCAGCGCGCTTGGCACACTATTTGGCCCGCAACGCCGGCAATCAGAGCGCCGTCTTGAAAAGTGGACGGTTTGCCGACCACATCCCGGGCATGCTTACGATCCAGGTCAATCATCCAGAGCGGTCGAGAGTCCTGGCTCCACGACACCGCAGCAACCTGCCTCGGAGCGCCAATTCCGAGGCAAGGTGCTAACGCCAGGTCCGATGGAGCTGATACGCATGGCAGTCGAGTCCCCACACCCGCACCTCCCCCGCGCCACGATCCTCGGCTACCCGCGCATCGGCCGGCGCCGCGAGCTCAAGCGCGCCGTCGAGGCCTTCTGGGCCGGACGCACCACCGCCGACGAGCTGGAGGCGATCGCCCGCGACCTCCGGCTCACCACGGCCCGCCACCTCGTCGGCCTCGGCCTGGACGCCGGGTCCGCCGTCGTCCCCGGCTCGTTCTCGTTCTACGACCAGGTGCTCGACGCCGTCGCCCTGCTCGGCGCGGTCCCCGAGCGGTTCGAGGATCTGGTGCAGGCCGGGACGGGCTCGGCCCCCTCCGCCGGCCCGGCAGTCCCCGCCGACCGCTCGCCGCTCTCCCTCGCGGCCTACTTCACGCTCGCCCGCGGCGAGGGCGACAAGCCCCCGCTCGAGATGACCAAGTGGTTCGACACCAACTACCACTACCTCGTCCCGGAGATCGGGCCGAACACCCCGCTCGGGTTCGTCGACGACCGCGCCGTGCGCGAGTTCACCGAGCTGGCCCGCCCCGCGGACGGCGGCCAGGCCGTCGTGACCCGGCCCGTACTCGTCGGCCCGGTGACGTTCCTGCTGCTCAGCAAGGCGGCCGCCGGCTGCCCCGAGGGCTTCCGCCCGCTGGACCGGCTGGACGACGTCGTCGCGGCGTACGCCGACCTGCTGCGCGCCCTGGCCGCCGCGGGAGCGCCCTGGGTGCAGCTCGACGAGCCCGCCCTGGTCACCGACCTGCTCGGCGTCCCGTTCCCCGAGGTGGCCGACGCCGTCCGCCGCGCCTACGCACGCCTCGCGACCGACCTCTCCCCCGCTCCCGGCCCGAACGGCGTCGCCGAGCGGCCCGCGATCCTCGTCACCGCACCGTACGGCGACCTACGCAGCAAGGCCGACGGCGAAACGGGCGACGGCCTGCGCGGCGAGGCCGGAGACGGGCTCGCCCTGCTGGCCGGCACCGACGTCGAGGCGATAGCGATCGACCTCGTCCGCGGCGCAGTGCCGACCGGGCCCGTGCCCGGCCTGGAGACCAAGACGCTGGTCGCGGGCGTGATCGACGGGCACAACATCTGGCGCGCCGACCTCGACGCGCGACTGACCACCCTGGAGGGCCTGACGGCGGCGGGCACCGGAGTCGGCGCCGCGGCCGTCGCCGTCGGCACCTCGACGTCGCTGCTGCACGTGCCGCACGACGTCGGCGACGAGCCGCGCCTCGACGCCGGCCTGAAGTCGTGGCTCGCGTTCGCGGACCAGAAGGTGGCCGAGGTCGTGACGCTCGCGACCGGCCTGGCCGAGGGGCGGGCGGCCGTGGCCGACCGGCTCGCGGCGTCGACCGCGGCGGTCCGGTCGCGCGCCGAGGCGCCCGGCGTCGTCGTGCCGGGAGTCCGCGCGCGGACCGCGGCGCTCACCGCGGCCGATGTCGAACGCGCGCCCTACGCGGAGCGGGCCGCCGCCCAGCAGGCGCGGCTCGGCCTGCCGCCGCTGCCGACCACGACCATCGGCTCGTTCCCGCAGACGGCCGCGATCCGGAGCACGCGCGCCGCCTGGGTGCGCGGCGACCTGTCCGACGCCGACTACACGGCGGCGATGCGCGCCGAGATCGCGAGCACCGTCGCGCTCCAGGAGGAGCTGGGCCTGGACGTGCTGGTGCACGGCGAGCCCGAGCGCAACGACATGGTGCAGTACTTCGCCGAGCAGCTCGACGGCTTCGCGACCACCGTGCACGGCTGGGTGCAGTCGTACGGCTCACGCTGCGTGCGGCCGCCGATCCTGTGGGGCGACGTGTCGCGTCCCGCGCCCCTGACGGTGGACTGGACGGCCTACGCCGCGTCGCTCACCGACAAGCCGGTCAAGGGCATGCTCACCGGGCCGGTCACGATCCTGGCCTGGTCGTTCGTGCGCGACGACCTGCCGCTGGGCGACACCGCCGACCAGGTCGCCCTCGCCCTGCGCGACGAGGTGACGGACCTGGAGGCGGCGGGGATCGGCGTCGTGCAGGTGGACGAGCCGGCGCTGCGCGAGCTGCTGCCGCTGCGGCGATCGGCGCACCCGGCCTACCTGGACTGGTCGGTGCGCTCGTTCCGGCTGGCTACCGCCGGGGCCGACTCCGCCACGCAGGTGCACACCCACCTGTGCTACTCGGAGTTCGGCCAGGTGATCGGCGCGATCGACGGTCTCGACGCCGACGTGACGTCCGTGGAGGCGGCGCGGTCCCGCATGGAGATCGTGCCGGAGCTGGCCGACGCCGGGTACGGGCGCGGCATCGGGCCGGGAGTCTACGACATCCACAGCCCGCGGGTGCCGTCGGTCGAGGAGGTGACCGACCTCGTGTCGCTGGCCGCCAAGTCCATCGACCCGCGGCTGGTCTGGGTCAACCCGGACTGCGGCCTGAAGACCCGCGGGTACGCGGAGACCACGGAGTCCCTGCGCAACCTGGTGGCAGCGGCACGCAGGGTGCGCGCGACGCTCTGAGCGACGGCGCGTCGGCCGCCGTCAGGAGACGGCGACCGACGGAAAGGCTGCGGCCGGCGAAAGCCGCGGCGCGAGGTTCCGACCCGCCGGGGAAACCGCGGCCGGCGTCGGAGGACAACCGCGTCGCGGGCAGGTGTTGCGCGGAGTAGACGTGATCTACTCCGCGCAACACCTGCCCGCGAGGCTCATTGCACCGGCAGTACCCAGAACGCGGCCGTCAAGGGTTCACCGGCTCCGTAAGCACCCTCTCGCTCAGCCGAGGCGCCACTTCTGTGCGGCCGTGCCGTTGCACGTCCAGATCTGCAGCGGCGTGCCGTCCGCGCTGTTCGAGCTCGGCACGTCCACGCACTTGTTCGCCAGCACGGACACGAGGTCGCCCGCGCCGCTCAGCACGAACTGCTGCGCGGGGTTGCCGCTGCAGTTCGCGAGCTGCACGGCCGTGCCGTCGGCGGTGTTGGCCCACGCCACGTCCATGCACAGGCCCCCGGCCCGCACGGTGCCGTCCGAGGCGAACGTCCAGCGCTGCGCGGCCGTGCCGTTGCACGTCCAGAGCTGCAGCCGCTTGCCGTCGGTGAACTCGCTGTTCGGCACGTCGATGCACTTGCCGGCCAGCCCGATGATCGCGCGTCCACCGCCGCCCGACGTCGTGGTGAGCTGCAGCCCGTAGGCGTTCAGGATCGGGTTCAGCGGCTGGTAGATGAACCGGCCGTTCGTGGAGCAGTCGCCGATGCGGCCCGACGTCACGCCCTGCGCCTGGTTCCCGGAGATCACCGAGCCGCCGGAGTCGCCGCCCTCGGCGCACGCCGAGCCGATCGCCATGCCCGGGATGTCGCCGCTGCCGTAGTTGATGGTGACGTTCTTCTCCTGGATGACGCCGCACCGCCAGCCCGTCGTGCGGCCCGAGCGGCACACCGCCGCGCCGATGCCCTGCTCGGCGGAGCCCGCGACCGACACCGTGCCGCCCGCGTAGTTGTTCACCGTCGGGGTGGGCGTCCAGTTGCTGTTCGTCCCGACCCACGCCCAGTCGTGGCCGGGGAAGGTCGACCCCCGATAGGTGCCGAGCGCCGTGCCGTCCGGCGCGTTGACGGCATTGCCGGTCGAGCCGCAGTGCCCGGCGGTGACGAACCCGCCCTGCACGACGAACCCGATCGAGCACAGGGTGACCCACCCGTCGCCGGTGGGCCGGTGGAACTCGTCGCCGCCGCGGATGTCGCGCGCCAGCTTCGGCGCGACGGTGGACTTCTCCACCCGCACGACGTCGGCCGGCGCCCCCGCCTCTGCGATCATCGCCTTGGCCGCCTTGACGTCGGCGGCCTCGACGACCACCTCGTTCGTGGTCGGGTCCGCGTACCACGAGTGCACGGAGGTGGGCGCACCCACCTCGTCGAAGGCCTCCTTCCACTCCGTCAGCTCGTCGAGACTGTGCTCAACGACGACGGCGTCGGCGCCCGCCCGCTCGGCCACCTGGGCCGCCGAAGCGCTGGTCACGGCGACGCGCGGGGCGTCGGCGCCGTCGGGCAGCCAGGTGCCCGCGTAGGCGCCGCCGAGACGCGCGGTGAGGTGCGCCTCGATCAGGGCGGTCTCGGAGTCGAGCGCCAGGCGCTCGGCGACCTCGGCCCGCGTCAGCCCGAGGTCGCGCTCCATCGCGCGGACCTGGCCGGCGGGCAGGGTCTCGGCCGTCGGCGGCAGGGCGTCGGCCGCTGCGACCGATGCGGACTCGGTGCTCGGCCTCTGCGCGGGCGGCTCTGCCCCCGCAGCCGTGGCACCGGTGAACGCCGTACCGACCACGAGCGCGGTGGCTGACAGCGCTATCAAAGAACGGGACGCTCTCAGGGATCTGGACATGGTGTGCTCCTTGTCAGGCCTGGGGAACCTCGGACGCCTGGGAGCGTATTGACGTCGCGCCCGCACCAGAACGGGTGCGGCGACGACGTGTGGAAAGTACCTAGAGAATCCGTACGAGAACCCGTACGCGCGCGGGACCCTCCGCCGGACATACCACTGCGCCACACGGATGCGTGGCCGTGCGCCCGAGCACGGCAGTCACGTGCACCCGGGTGCGCGCGCCTCGCGGACGTGTGTTGCGGCATGTAGACACTGCCTACACAGCGCAACACACCCTCGCGGGGGGCAACGCCCTCCGCGGCCGGCCGTCGGAACCCGGCTTGCGGCAGCATCGGCGCGCGGCCACGCGTCCCATGCGCCGGCACCGGGGTGCAATGCCTCGCGGAGGTGTGTTGCGACGTGTAGACGCTGACTACACACCGCAACACACCTCCGCGAGAGGCAGCTCCCCGCCGCCGTCAGTCGGTCAGCTCAGCCGCAGACCCCCGTCCCGTACGGCGCCGTGACCGTCTCGGTGGCCCGCTGGCCGTCGACGGTCGCCGTGACGACCGCCGTCACCGCGCCCGTGCCCACCTGCGCGGAGCCCGCCGCGAACGTGAGCTGCCCGGAACCGCGCAGCGTCCTGGCGCCGAAGTCGGACGTGACCCTGACGGACGCGCCCTCCGCGCCGTCGACCACGACCCGCAGCGCCGAGTCGCCGTCGTCGCACGTCGGCACGGCCCACACCGTGACCCCCGTCGCGGTGTCCTCGGCCTCCGCGGCGGCCCGGGCCTCGGCCCGCGTCTCGGCGTCCGGCGTCGCCTGGGCGAGCGGCAGCTCCTCGTCGTCCGGGCCCTGCTCCGCGAGCAGCTCGACCTCGGCGAGCGACACGTCGCCCTCCCCCGCCGACTCCTCCACCACGAGCCGGAGCCGGCCGAACTCCCGCGGGTCGTCCACCTCGAACGTCCGGGTCTGCAGCGCCCAGCGGAACTCCTGGCCGGACCGCTCGTCGAGCACCGTCCAGCGCTCACCGTCGTCGGAGCCCTCCAGCCGCCAGGACGACGGGGCCGCCGTGCCCGCCACGCCCGAGGTGAGCGTGTACGTGCCGACCGTGGCCCGCGTCCCGGAACCGTCCCACGTGATGGTGGGGGTCCGGGTGGCGAACGTGGTACGCGAGCCCGACGTGTCGTCGACCAGCGCCCCAGCATCGGCCAGCGCCCCGCCGTCGTCCACGGTCACGGTGCCCGTGCCCGTGGTGTCCCGGGCCGGGCTCGGCGGCTCGTCACCCTCGGTGAGCGACGGCGGCGCGTCGTCCTCGCCCGTGCCCCACGCCGACGGCTCCGGCCCCATCACGAAGTCCAGCCGGGCCCCGCCCGAGAGGTCGGCCTGGGACAGCGACGTCGACGTCCTGGACCGCCCGTCGACCCGCAGGGACTGCACGTAGACGTTCTCCACGGAGTTGTTCCGGGCGTTGATCACCAGGTCGCCGTCCGGCAGGTGCACGGTGGCCCTGTCGAACAGCGGCGAGCCGACCGCGTACTGGTCCGAGCCCACCTGCAGCGGGTAGAAGCCGAGCGCGGCGAAGATCCACCACGACGACATCTCGCCGTTGTCCTCGTCGCCGGGGTAGCCCTGACCGATCTCGCTGCCCGTGAACAGGCGGCGGGTGACCTCCCGGACGATCTCCTGCGTCTTGTGCGGCGCGCCCGCGGCGTCGTACAGCCACGGGATGTGGTGGGACACCTGGTTGCTCATGCCCCACTGGCCCAGGCGGACGTCCCGCGCCTCGCGCATCTCGTGGATGACGCCGCCGTAGCCGCCGGTGTGCGTGGCGTCCTCCGGCGTGGCGAAGAACTCGTCGAGCTTGGCCTCCAGCCCCTCCTGGCCGCCGTACAGGTTGCCGAGGCCGCGCGGGTCCTGGGGCGCGTGGAACGAGAAGTTCCAGCCGCTGGTCTCGGTGTAGCCGCCGCCCCACGTGCGCGGGTCGTAGTCCTCTGGCGCGTTGAGGAACGAGCCGTCGGCGTGCCGGGGCTGGAAGAAGCCGATCGCCGGGTCGAAGAGCTCGCCGTAGTGCGTGGCGCGCTCCAGGAAGTAGGCCGACTCCTCGCGCAGCGTCGCGCGCCGCTCCCGCGGCGTGCGCCGGTCCTCGGCCAGGGCCGCTGCCATGTTGCCGATGCCGAAGTCGTTGATCAGCCCCTCCAGGCCCCACGACACCGACTCGTGCGTGGTCTCGGGCGTGAAGCCCAGGAACGGCGAGGTCTCCAGGCCCTTGCGGCCCACCGCGTTGTTCGGCGGCGCGACCGTGCCGTTCTTCAGCGCCGCGTCGTAGGCGTCCAGCGCCTTGTCGGTGGGCAGGGAGCCCTTGAGGTAGGCGTCCGCGAACGCGACGTCGGACGACGTGCCCGTCATCAGGTCGGCATAGCCCGGCGAGGACCAGCGCGCGATCCAGCCGCCGTCGCGGTACTGCTGCACGAACCCGTCCACCAGCTCCTCGGCGACGTCCGGGTACAGGAACGAGTACGCCGGCCAGGCCGTGCGGTAGGTGTCCCAGAACCCGTTGTTCACGTAGATCTTGCCCTCGACGATCCGCGCGTTGGTCTCGGTGTCCGTCGCCTCGCCCGACGGCGCGGTGACCGGGCTCGCGTACTTATAGACGGGCCGCCGGGCGGTGCCCGTGTTCTCGAACTGCGAGTTCGGGTAGAGGTTCAGCCGGTACAGGTTCGAGTACAGCGTGACGAGCTGGTCCTCGGTGCCGCCCTCCGTCTCGATCACGCCGAGCCGGTCGTTCCACTGGCGCTGCGCCGCGCGCTGCACGGTCGCGAACGAGCGGCCCGTGACCTCCAGGTCGAGGTTGGCGCGCGCCTGGTCCAGCCCGATGAACGACGTCGCGACCCGCAGCTCGACAGTGCGGTCGCGGCTGGTGTCGAACGTGGCGTACCGGGCGCCGTCGCGGTCGCCCGCGGCCTGGCCCACGGACGACGGCGCCCGGTCGAACGTGCCGGCCACGTACATCCGGGTACGGCCGACCGACAGCCCGCTGCCGTTCTCGACCCAGCCGCTCAGCTCGCCGGTCGCCTCGTCGAAGGCGAGCTTCGAGGACCCGAGGACGCGGTCCACCAGCACGTGGCCGACGGCGTCCGGCGTGTCCCGCGGGAAGCTGAACCGCAGCACCGCCGCGTGGTCGGTGGGCGTCACCTCGGCCTTGATACCGTCCGCGAAGGTCACGCCGTAGTAGTCGGGCCGGGCGGTCTCGTCCGCGTGGCTGAACGGCAGGCCACGCGCGTCCAGGCCGGCGTCGGGCACCCCCGCGCCCGACGCCGGCTGGAAGGCGAGCTGGTTGCGGTCACCCATCCACGGGCTCGGCTCGTGCGAGATGCCGATGCCCTCCAGCACGGTGCGGTTCTGGTCGTCGTTCGCCGCCTGGTACTCGTAGAGCCACCGGTCCGTCGCGGCGTTGGTCATCGGCGTCCAGAAGTTGAACCCGTTCGGCACGGCCGTCGCCGGCACGTTGTTGCCGCGCGAGAACGACCCGCTGGACAGCGTGCCCCTGCGGGTGTCGACGTAGTTGGTCAGGCTGGAGCCGTCGATCTCCTCCGGGTCCGCCTCCACCGCGACGTCGTCGAGCCAGCCCGCGAACCGGGTGCCCACCGCGCCGCCGCCGTTGTCGTAGCCGAGCAGCACCTGGTCGATCTTCTTGCCGCGCGCCACCGCGCCGACGTCGACCCGCACGGAGTTCCACTGGTCGGCGTACAGGATCTTGCCGGCGCCCTGGCCCGCCGGCGTCGCGGCGGTCCCGTGGGCGTCTCGCGCGCGGAGGTCGGACAGGTAGGTGCCGTCGGTGAACCGCAGGTCCACGGCGACGAAGGTCGAGGGGTACTCCAGGTCACCGAGCAGCTCGGGGAAGATCTTCCAGCTCAGCCGGGTGTCGCGCCCCACGCGGACGTCGACGTCGTCATACAGGACGTTCGTCGCGTGCGCGGGTCCCTCGCCCAGGTGGCCGCCCTCGTAGCGCAGCGAGTGCATGCCCGTGAAGCCGACCTCGGTCTTGTTGGTGTAGCTCACCGTCTCGGGCCCCGAGCCGACGGCGGTGACCATCGGCTGCCGCGCGGGCTGCTCGGCCAGGTTCTCCGACAGGTCCCAGTCCGCGAGCTGCACGATGCCGGCGCCCCGGTTCCGCGTGACGTCGAGCCGGAAGAACGTGTAGGCGGGCGCAGGCTCCGCGAGCTCGAAGACCCGGCGCTGGAACCGCTCGCTGAACTGCTCGCCGCTGCGCTGGTCGATGGTCTCCCACGTCTCGCCGTCGGTCGAGCCCTGCAGCGTCCAGTCCTGCGGGTCGCGGTCGGCGAAGTCGTTCGCCGAGGTGAGCGAGTACCCGGTGACGGTGACCGGCGACGTCGTCTCGTAGGTGGCCCAGCCCGTCCGGGCGAAGGTGAGCCACTTGGTGGCCGACGACCAGTCCGCGAGGTTCGTGGCGATCTCGTTCGGCGGGTTCTCGCCGCTGGCCGCGACCTCACCCACCCGGTCGAGCACGCTCCCGGGCAGCCCGGGGACGAACTCGCCGACGTTCTCCTGCCACGGCGCGCCGTCGCGCTGCGCGGGAGTGGACTCCAGCGGCGCCGGGTCGTCGGCCTCGAACGAGGTGGCGAAGTCGCCCCCGGCGCCGGCGGTCCCGGCCGTCGTCGTCTTGAGGGATCCTTCCCCGGAGGGCGCCGCGAGCGCCGCACCCGGCGGCACCACGAGCAGCAGGGCAAGGGCCCCGGAGAGAACGACGGAGCGGGCTGCGGTCGTCGGCCGGGATCTGGGGCCCCGGCCGGTGACTATGGACATGATGGTCTCCCTCGTCGGCTGACAACGCTGTCAAGTGCGGAACGTAGGACCAGGTCAGGCCCGGTGTCAACGGGGTGGGCGCTCTCCGCTCCCGCGGGTGACCACCCGGGTCGGCAGCACCACGAGCTCGACCGGCCGGTCGGGTTCGGCCGACCGAGCGACGGCGAGCTCGGCGGCGCGCCGGCCCAGCTCCACGGCGTCGTAGGCCACCACGGTGATGCCCAGCAGGTCGGCCAGCTCGAAGTCGTCGAAGCCCACGACGGCGACGTCCCGGCCGCCCGGCGCGTCGCGCAGCGCCTGGAGCGTGCCGACCGTGGCCCGGTTGTTCGCGGCGAGCACGGCCGTGGGCGGCTCGGGCTCCGCGAACAGCTCGACCACCAGGTCCCGGGCGGCCGCCGCGGAGTGGGCGCCGGACCGGACCCACCGCTCGGCGTCGGGCACGCCGGCGTCGTGCATGGTGGCGAGGAACTCGGCGCTGCGCTCCTGGTAGGTCCACAGGTGGGGCTCGTCGCCGACGAACGCGATGCGCCGGTGCCCGTGCGCGAGCAGGTGCTCGGTGGCGGCGCGCGTGCCGCCGCGGTTGTCGATGACCACGGTGTCGACGTCCATCCCGGCCGCCGGCCGGTCCACGACCACCACGGGAAGGCCCGCCGCGATCTCGCCGCGCAGGGCCGAGTGGTCGGCCCCTGCGGGCGTGACGATGAGGGCGCCGACGCGGCGCTCCAGCAGCTCGCCCGTCAGCGAGCTCTCGCGCTCGGGGTCCTCGTCGGACGACGCCGTGAGGAGCTGCAGGCCGTGCTCCCGCAGCTCACGCTCGATGCCGCTGGCCAGGGCGGAGTAGAACTCGTTGGCCAGGTCGCCCGTGATGAACCCGACCAGCCGGGAGAAGCCGCCGCGCGCGAGGTCGGCGGCGACCGCGTTGCGCCGGAAGCCCAGCGAGGCGGCGGCGTCCTGCACCCGCTCGCGCGTGGCGGTCGCGACGTTGGGCTCGCCGTTGAGCACGCGGGAGGCGGTCTTCAGGCTCACGCCCGCCGCCTCCGCCACCACCGCGAGCGTCGGACGACGCATCATGTCAGGCCTCCCGCCGCTTGCGCACCAGCATGTCGATGATGATGGCCAGCAGCAGGACCGCCCCGGTGACCATGTAGCGCGCGGCCTGGTCCACGTTCATCAGCGTGAGCCCGTTGGCGATGGACTGGATGACCAGCACGCCGAGCACCGCCGACCACGCGCTGCCGCGCCCGCCGAACAGGCTGGTGCCGCCGATCACCGCCGCCGCGATCGCCACGAGGTAGGTGTCGGCGCCGCCGGTCCCCTGGTTGGCGGCGCCCAGCCGGCCCGCCGCCAGCACGCCGCCGAGGGCGGCCAGCGTCGAGCACGCGACGAAGCACAGGACCACCGTGCGCTGCACGGGCACGCCCGCGAGCATCGCGGCCCGCCGGTCGCCGCCCACCGCGCGCACCGACCGGCCCCACCGCGTGCGGCGCAGCAGCACGTCCGTGACCACGACGAGCGCCGCGAAGAGCACCACCGACCAGCCGATCCCGCGCGCCGTGCCGAGGTAGGCGACGATCGCCGACAGCACGGCGGCCAGCCCCAGCGTGCGGACCACGATCTCGGGCACGCTCGCGCACGGCAGGTCCGCCCGACGGCGGCGCACCCTCGCCGTGACCTGCAGGGCCGCGTAGACCACCACCACGGCGGCCACGAGCGACCAGGCGGCAACGGGCGAGAGGAAGCCCTGCTGCACCGACCGGACGAACCACGACTCGAACGGCAGGTTGATCGACCCCAGCGGCCCGAGCACGCGGAGCTGCACCCCGGCGAGGAACAGCAGCCCGGCCAGCGTGAACACGAAGCTGGGCAGCCCGAGCCGGGTCGAGAGCGCGCCGTAGGCGAGCCCGACCACCACGCCGCAGGCCAGCGCCGCCAGGATCGCGAGCGCCACGGGCCACCCCAGGATCACCGAGCCGACGGCGACGACGGCAGCGGCGAGCCCGCTCACCGACCCGACCGACAGGTCGATCTGGCCGACCAGGAGCACCAGCACCACGCCGAGCGCGATCACGCCGACGGGCGCGCTCTGCAGCGTGAGGTTGACGAGGTTCTCGGGCGCCAGGAACGCGGGGTTGACGGCGCCCATGACCAGCCAGATGCCCACGAGCGCCGCGACGATCGGGAGCAGGCTGTTCCCGCCGCGCACCCGCTGCCAGACCGCGCCGGGCAGGCCGGTGCCGGACAGGCCGGCGCCCGTCACGCTCGGCTGCGCGCCGGACCGGGCGCTCACCGGTGCACCGCCCGGGTCGGGCCGGACCGCCGGCCGGAGGGCTCGGCTGCGCCGGGCTTGGCCCCCGGCCGGACGGCGCCCGTCATGGCGGCGAGCAGGTCCTCGTAGGAGGCATCGCCGTCGAACACGCCGTGCACCCGGCCCAGCCGCAGCACGAGGATCCGGTCGGCGACGGCCTGGAGGTCGCCCGCCTGGTGGCTCACCAGGACGACGGCGTGCCCGCGCTCGCGCAGCCGGACGATCAGGTTCAGCACCTCGGCGGTCTGGCGCACGCCGAGGGACGCCGTCGGCTCGTCGAGGACGACGACGCGCGGCGATCCGAGCAGCGCGCGGGCCACCGCGACGACCTGGCGCTGCCCGCCGGACAGGGTGCGGACCGGGTCGCGCACGCTGGGCACGCTCGCGGCGAGCTGGTCGAGCAGGCGCCACGCCTCGCGCTCCATGGCCACCTCGTCGAGCAGGGGCCCGCGTACGGTCTCGTGCCCGAGGAACAGGTTCTCGACGACGTCTAGGTCGTCCACGAGCGCCAGCTCCTGGAACACCGCCGCGATGCCCAGGGCGCGCGCGGCGGCGGGCGAGTCGAGCACCACGGGGCGCCCGTCGAGCAGCACCTGGCCGGCGTCGGGGCGGTGGGCGCCGGCGAGCACGCCCGCGAGCGTGGACTTGCCCGCGCCGTTGTCGCCGACGACGGCGAGCACCTCGTGCTCGTGCACGTCGGCGTCGATGTCCACGAGGGCGCGCACGCCGCCGAACCGCTTGGACACGCCCCGCAGGGACAGGACCGGATCGCTCATCGGGCGGCCTCCGCGTCCGGCCCGATCAGCCCCGCCCGCTCGCACGCGGCCTCGTACGCGGGCACGCAGATCTCGTCGGTGGAGTACACGTGCCCGTCGACGATCACGTGCTCGACGTCGGCGGCGCCCACGGCGCGCGGCGCGAGCAGCACGGTGGGCACGCCGCCGATGACGGCGGTGGTGCGCGGCTCCTCGCCGCGCAGCACGCGGACCGCGAGCTCCGCGGCGGTCTGCGCCTGCTGGTCGGTCGCCTTGAAGACGGTCATGTACTGGTCGCCCGCCAGGATCCGCTGCACCGCGGCGAGCTCGCCGTCCTGGCCGGTGGTGACGGGCACGGGGTCGAGGCCGGCGGCCTTCGCCGCGGCGATGGCGCCGCCGGCTATGCCGTCGTTGGCGGCGAGCACGCCGTCCACCTGGCCGGGGAACCGCGTGAGCATGGCTTCCGTCCACTCGGTGGCCTTGTCCGGGCTCCAGTCGGGTGTGTAGTACTCGGCGAGCACGTCGATGTCCTCTCCCTCGAGGGCGCGGCGGGTGCCCGCTGCGATGGCGAGCGCGTTGGGCTCGGTCGCCGACCCGTGCGCCAGCAGCACGCCCGGCCGGCCGTCGCCGTCCGCACTCCCCTCGCCCGCGGCGGCCCGCTCCGTCACGGCACCGGCGAGGGCCGAGCCCAGCAGGAAGCCGATGAACTCGTAGTCGTACGACACGTAGTAGTCCGCGCCGTCCACGAACCGATCGTAGGCGATCACCTGGGCTCCCAGCCGCTCGGCCTGCACGACGATCCCGGCCGCCGCCACCGTGTCGACGGCGTCCAGCACCAGGACCCGGGCACCCTGGGCGAGCATCGACTCGGCCTGCTGGAGCTGGGCGGCGGCGTCCTGGGCCGCGTTGGCGTACAGCACGGTGCAGTCGGGGCAGCGGCGGTCCACGACCGAGACGAACGTGGGACGGTCGGACGCCTCGTAGCGCGCGGTCTGCGCCTCGGGCAGCAGCAGTCCGATGGTCCCCTCGGACGCCGCGTCCGCGCCGTCCGGGCCGGCGGGTGAGCAGGCGGTCAGCCCGAACGCCAGGCCGACGACGGCGCCGCTCGCGGCGACCGTGCGGGCCCACCCGCGCCGCTCGCGCCGTCGGCCACCGGACGCGCGCGGGGCGCCGACGGGATACTGGGCACTCATGAGCTCACCCCCAGGGAGCCGAACATCCGGGCCTGGTCCAGGGCGGCCGCGAGCGCGCCACGCACTCCGGCGTCGGCGCCCAGGGCCGAGCGGACCACGTTGACCGGACCGCGCGAGGTGGCCACGATGCGCTGGCCGAGCGCGGTGCGTAGCGGTTCGAGCAGCAGCTCGCCCGCCTCGGCGAGCTGGCCGCCGATGACGATGACGTCGGGGTCCACGAGGTTGCACAGGTTGGCCAGGGCGACGCCGAGGTGGCGTCCGGCGTCGAACACGACGCGGCGCGTGCCGGCGTCGCCGCCGCGGGCCCGCGCCACCAGGTCCGCGAGCGTGAGGTGCCCGGCCTCGGGCGGGAGCATCGCGAGCAGGCTGGACGCGCCGACCAGCATCTCCAGGCAGCCGCGGTTGCCGCAGCGGCAGACGGGTCCGTGCTCGTCGACGGACACGTGCCCGATCTCGCCGGCCACCCCGGACCGGCCGTGCACCGCCCGTCCGCCCAGGACGAGCCCGCCGCCCACGCCGTGCGACACCCGCACGTAGGCGACCGAGTCGTGGCCGACGCCCGCGCCGAACCGGGCCTCGGCGATCGCGGCGAGCGTGGCGTCGTTGTCCGCGGTGACGGGGACGTCGAGCTCAGCCGCCAGGATCTCGTCGACGTGCACGCCGTCCCAGCCGCGCATCATGCCGACCGTGACCACCTGGCCGGTGCGGATGTCGACGGGCGCCGGCACCCCGACGCCGACGGCGAGCAGCTCCGACGGGTCGGCGTCCACGGACTCCAGCATCTCCCGCACGAGCATCGCGGTGCGCTGCAGGCCGGCGTCGGCCCGGTGGTCGGGGGCCAGCGGCATGCGCTGCTCGGCCAGGACCCGCATCGACGCGTCGGCGAGCGCCACGCTGAGCGACCGCATGCCGAACCGGATGCCCGCGACCAGGCCGAGGTTGCGTGCGAGGGTGACCTGGAGCGCGCGGCGGCCGTTGCGCACCGACTGGGACGTGTGCAGCACGCCCGCGACGGTGAGCTCCTTGACGATGTTCGAGATCGTGGCCGGGGACAGCCCTGTGACGCCGGCCAGCTCGATCTGCGTGAGCGAGCCACGCTGCTGGACGGCGCTCACGATCCGGGCTCGGTTGGCCTCCCGCAGGGAGGTCTGCGAACCCGGGGTTACCCGATCCGCGCGCACAGCGCCCAGGGTAACCGCCTTCCTGCGAGGTATGACGGGTTTGGATACACGACCTGAACGTTCAGGTCACGATCGGGCCTCGCTTGCGTTCATTTCTTGACACCAAGGGTCACGGGTCGTTCGATGGGACCCGGGTTCACGGGCGTACAGGCGCGCCCGGCCGGTCACGGGAGCGACGTCGTCCCGAGCGCGAGGAGACTGCACCTTCGCCCTGCGACGGCGCCTCGGGTCGGTGCTCCAGCGACCGAGGAAGGTTGAGGGACCCCAGATGCGAGTGAACCGGAGGATGGCCGGGACGGTGGCGACAGCCGCTGTGCTCGGCCTCACGCTGGCCGCGTGCGGCGGCGGCGACACGGGTGACGGCGGTGGCGGCGAGGGCGGCGGCAGCCAGGTCGAGGTGTTCACCTGGTGGGCGGCGGGCTCCGAGAAGGCCGGTCTCGACGCCCTGGTCGGCGAGTTCGAGACGCAGCACCCCGACATCGAGTTCATCAACGGGGCCGTCGCCGGCGGTGCGGGCTCCGCGGCCAAGGACCTGCTCCAGACCCGGCTCCAGGCGCAGGACCCGCCCGACACGTTCCAGGCCCACGCGGGCGCCGAGCTGCAGGACTACATCGACGCCGCGCAGATCGAGGACGTCTCCGACCTCTACGACGAGTTCGGCCTGACGGACGCGTTCCCGGCGGACCTGGTCGACCGGCTCTCGTCGGAGGACGGCGCGATCTACTCGATCCCGTCGAACATCCACCGCGCGAACGTCGTCTGGGCCAACCCGACGGTGCTGGAGGAGAACGACATCGACCCCGAGGCCGAGTACGCGGACCTCGACGCCTGGATCGCCGACCTCGAGAAGCTCGACCAGGCCGGCGTCACGGCCCTGTCGGTCGGCACCACGTGGACGCAGGTGCACCTGCTGGAGACCGTGCTGCTCGCCGACCTCGGCCCCGAGGCGTACTCCGGCCTGTGGGACGGCAGCACCGACTGGGAGGGCGCCGAGGTCACGAGCGCGCTCGAGGACTTCGAGACCCTCATGGGCTTCACCAACGAGGACCGGGACGGCCTCGACTGGCCGGAGGCGACCCAGATGGTGATCGACGGCGGCGCCGCGTTCAACGTCATGGGCGACTGGGCGGTCGCGGCGTTCGAGGAGCAGGACAAGGTGCTCGGCACGGACTTCACGGCGACGCCGGTGCCCGGCACCGACGGCGTCTTCGACTTCCTGGCCGACTCGTTCACCCTGCCGGTCGGCGCGCCAGACCCCGACGGCGCGCGGGCGTGGCTGGAGACCGTGGGCTCCCTGGAGGGGCAGGTCGCGTTCAACAAGGCCAAGGGCTCCATCCCGGCCCGGACGGACGCGGACCCCGCCGAGTTCTCGGAGTACCAGCAGACCGCGATCGAGTCCTTCGGCCAGGACACCATCGTGTCCTCGCTGGCGCACGGCGCGGCGGCCCCCGTCGCCACGCTCAACGCGATCTCCGACGCCACGAGCAAGTTCACCACCGGCGCCTCGGACCTCGCCGGGTTCCAGTCCGAGCTGGCCGGCGCCGCGCAGGGCTGACCGGCAGCGCGGAGCTGACAGCACAGAGATGACAGCGCGGCGGTGCGCGCCCCGGCCGGACCGGGACGCGCACCGCCGTACGACCGACAGCAGGTCGCGCGCCGTCGGGCAGGCCCGGCGGCGCGCGGCCGCGCCCACGACCGAGGTATCCACATGCTCAAGAAACTGCGGCGGATCGGGCCACCGCTCCTCCTGCTCGCCCCGTCCCTGATCCTCGTCGGCGTCTTCGTCTACGGGCTGATCGCCGCCAACTTCACGACCTCCCTGACGGACAGCCACACCGCGGCGCAGGCCACCGGGCAGGAGCCGGCCGCGTACGTGTGGTTCACCAACTACATCGACCTGCTGGCCAGCGAGGACTTCCAGCACTCGCTGACGAACCTCGTCCTGTACACGGTCGTGTTCCTCGCCGGGACCATGGTCATGGGCTTCCTGTGGGCCTGGATGCTCGAGAAGCCCGTGAAGGGTGAGGGGCTGTTCCGCTCGGTCTACCTCTTCCCCATGGCGGTCTCGTTCGTCGCCTCCGGTGTGGTGTGGCGCTGGCTGCTCAACTCCAACCAGGGCGAGCAGGCGTCCGGCCTGAACCGGCTGTTCCAGATGGTCGGCCTGGACGCCCTGCAGAACAACTGGTGGAACAACGTCACCTTCGGCATCATCGCCATCGCCATCCCCGCCATCTGGCAGCTCTCCGGCTACGTGATGGCGCTGTTCCTGGCCGGGTTCCGCGGCATCCCCGACGAGCTGCGCGAGGCCGCGCGAGTGGACGGCGCCTCCGAGTGGAAGCTGTACCGGCACGTCCTGTTCCCGCAGCTCTCGCCCGTGGCGCTGTCGGCGCTGATCATCATCGGCCACATGTCGCTCAAGGCGTTCGACCTCATCATGTCGATCTCCAAGCCGGCCAACTACCAGACCAAGGTGCCCGCCGTGGACATGTACGTGTTCAAGTCGAGCTTCGACTACGCGAACGCCGCCGCCGTCGGCTCGATCCTGCTGATCATCGTGGCGCTCGTCATCGTGCCGTACCTGATCCGCACGAACCGCGAGGAGAAGCGATGACCGCCGAGGCCGAACAGCTCACCGCGCACCGCCCCGCGCTCAGCGGGCCGCGCGTCCGCACCGCCCGGTACTCCGCCGGCCGCACCCTCAAGTACGCGGCGCTGATCTTCTTCCTGGTCGTGGTGCTCATCCCGGTGTACGTGCTGCTGGTCACCAGCTTCAAGGGCACCGGTGACGCCGATCCCAGCCGCGCCTGGGCCCTGCCCCAGCTCTGGACCATGGAGAACTGGGCCACGGCGTGGACCACGCTGTCGCCGTCGATCCTGCGCACCCTCGCCATGGTGGTGCCCAGCTCGATCATCTCGGCGTTCCTCGGGTCGCTGAACGGGTTCGTGCTGGCCCGGTGGAGCTTCCGCGGCGCGGACATCGTGTTCACGGTGATCCTGTTCGGGATGTTCATCCCGTACCAGGCCGTGATGATCCCGCTCACCCAGCTCGTGCTGGACCTGGGCCTGCCCAGCGGCGTGCCGACACTGATCCTGCTGCACGTGGTCTACGGCATCCCGATCACCACGCTCATCTTCCGCAACTACTACGCGACGCTGCCGCACGAGCTGATCGAGGCCGGGCGGGTCGACGGCGCGGGCATGCTGCGCACCTACTGGTCGATCGTGCTGCCGCTGTCGGTCCCGAGCTTCGTGGTGGTGCTCATCTGGCAGTTCACCTCGGCCTGGAACGACTTCCTGTTCGCGGTGTTCTTCTCGTCGTCGCAGAATGGCCCGGTCACCGTGGCGCTGAACAACCTCGCCAACGGCGCGCTGCTGCAGAACTACGGCGTCTCCATGGCGGGCGCCCTGTTCGCGTCGCTGCCCACCCTGCTGGTCTACATCATCCTGGGCAAGTACTTCGTGGGCGGCCTGATGTCGGGCTCGGTGAAGGGCTGACCCCGGGGCTGGTGGGGCCGCCTCGGGGCGGGTGGTCGCGCCCCGTCACTCCGCGCGCGGGGTGACCGGCGCCGTGCTCTCCAGGGCCCGGATCAGGGACTGCGCGTCGTGCGGGCCCGTGTGCCGGCGGCCGTTGACGAAGAAGGTCGGGACGGCCGTGATGTCCATCGCCTCGGCGTCGAGCACGTCGTCGCGCACGCGCCCCGCCACCTCCGGGGAGACCAGGTCCCGCTCGAACCGGTCGACGTCGAGCCCGAGCTCGGCCGCCCGCCGCACGATGTCGGAGGGGAGCTGGTTCTCCTGGTCCAGGAGCAGGCTCCGCTCCATCTCGAAGAACTTGCCCTGCAGCGCGGCCGCCTCCGACGCCTCGGCCGCCGCGACGGCGTTCGGGTGGTACCGGTCCAGCGGCGCGTGCCGCCACACGTACCGCATCCGGTCGCCGAGCTCGCGGTGCACCTCCTGGATGGCACCCGACGCCTTGGAGCAGAACCCGCACTGGAAGTCCCCGTACTCGACGAGCGTGTAGGGCGCGTCGGCCCGCCCGTACACGTGGTCCCGCTGCGGGTCGACCGGCCGCTGCAGCACGACACCCGCCTCCTTGGCCGGGTGCACCTGGTCCGCGATCTTGAAGATGACGGCGGCGAGCAGGAACGCGATCACCGACGCGCACAGCACGCCCACGCGGGCCTCGGTCTGCGCCGCCGGGTCGTCGATCGCGAGGTCCACGATGAACAGCGAGATGGTGAAGCCGATGCCGCACAGCGCGCCGCCGCCCGCCAGCCGGTCGAGCGTCAGCCCTGGCCCCAGGTCCCCGATCCGCAGGACCCGCAGCACCACACCCGAGCCCAGCACGCCGAGGAACTTCCCGGCCACCAGGCCCACCACGACACCCCAGGTCACCGGAGAGCCGGCCGCCGCGGCCAGGATCTCGCCGTTGACCTGCACACCCGCGTTCGCGAGGGCGAAGAGCGGCAGGATCACGTAGGCCACGTACGGCGCGTAGGCGGACTGCAGCCGCTCGTTGATCGAGATGGACTCGCGCAGGCTGTTCGCGGCGGCCCGCGCGTAGTCGCTGTTCGGCGACTGCCGGAACGTCCGGGCCAGGGTCAGCGCGTGCTCGACGTCGCGCCGGCTCGGCCGGTACACCGGCACCAGGAGCGCGATGGCGACGCCGGCCAGCGTCGGGTGCACGCCGGAGGCCAGGAACGCCAGCCACACGATGATCGCGAGCGTGGCGTAGATCGGCCCACGGCCGGTGGGCACGTACCGCGTGAAGTAGACGCCCACCAGGCCCACCGCCGCGACCAGCAGCGGCAGCGGGTCGAAGTTCTCGGTGTAGACGAGCGCGATGATCGACAGCGCGCCGATGTCGTCGACCACCGCGAGCGCGAGCAGGAACACCCTGAGCCGGCCGGGCGCGCGCGGCCCGATGAGGGCCAGCGCGCCGACGACGAACGCGGTGTCCGTCGAGATGACCGTCCCCCACGCGGACTCGAGGCCCGTCCCCTGGGTGATCAGCACGTAGAGGACGGCCGGGACCGCCAGGCCGGCGACGGCGGCGACCACCGGGACCATCGCCCGGGACCAGCTCGTGAGCTCGCCGATCGCGAACTCGCGCCGCACCTCCAGGCCCACTGTGAAGAAGAACAGCGCCATCAGCGCGTCGTTGACCAGGGCGTGCAGCGTGAACTCGACCTGCAGGTCGCCGACGCCCAGGTTGAGGTGCGTCTCCCAGAACTCGCTGTACCCGCCGTAGGAGAGGTTGGCCCACAGGACCGCGGCGACCGTCCCGAGCAGCAGGAGGAGCGCGCCCAGGCGGCTCTGGCCCAGCGCACGGATGCGCTCCGCGATCGACGGCCGCCGCTCCCCCTGGTCCGGCGCCTCAGGATCGGGCGACCGCTCGATGATCGTCAGACTCGCCATCACTGCTCCTGTCGCCGGGGCACGGTTGCCCTTGTCGTTCAGGCTAGTAGGCCGCGCGCGAGGCGCTCGACAACTTCACCCGCTCGCGGCGGTCCGCCGTCGTCGACGCCGACGCCCCTTCCGCCGTCGGCCAGGACGCCGCTCGCCTACCCTGACCACCATGGCCCCGGACACCGCACCCGACCTCGACGGCGACCTCGAAGCCGTCGGGATCGACGACGACACCCGACTGGTCTACCGGTACGTGCTCGCCCAGGGCACGGTCCGGGTCGACGACGTGGCCAAGGACGTGCCGCTGGGCGGCACCGACGCGGCCGGGATGCTCGCGCGGCTGCGCACGGCGGGCCTGATCAACCGCACCAGCGGCGCCGACGGCGAGTACACCGCCGTCGACCCACGGGTCGCGCTGCGCGCGCTGACCGACCGGGCGGCGGCGCAGCTCGACCGGGTCCGCGCGGCGATCCCGGACCTGGCCGACCTGTTCGAGCAGACCGCCGACGCGACCGGCTCGGGCGCCGGCGTCCACGTGATCGACGACCCCGCGCTCATCGGCGCCTGGTACACGCGCCTGGAGCACGAGGTGACGGGAGAGTTCATGGCGTTCGACCGGCCGCCGTACGTCCTGGCGGGCGAGAACCCCGTCGAGCCGCTCGTGCTGGAGCGAGGCGTGCTGTGGCGCGCCGTCTACGCCGCCGAGGTGCTCGACCGGCCCGGTGCCTGGGCCGAGCTGCGCTACGCGGCCGCCGCGGGCGAGCGGGCCCGGATCGCGCGGTCCCTGCCCACCAAGCTGGCCATCGCGGACCGGCGGACGGCGCTGGTCAGCACCGGCCTCGACCCTCAGCGGCCGACGGCGGTCGTCGTGGAAGGCGGGCCGCTCGTGGACCTGCTGTGCGCGGCCTTCGAGGCGGTGTGGGCCGATTCCGTCGAGATCCCCACGACCGACAGCCTGGCGGGTACCGCTCCCCCGGACCGCGGGCCGGGCAAGGACGACCGGGCCCTGCTCGCGCTGCTCGGCTCGGGGGCGAAGGACGAGTCGATCGCCCGTGAGCTCGGCCTGTCGGAACGGACCCTGCGCCGCCGCACGGCGGACCTCCTGCTCCGGCTCGGCGCGGCCAACCGCTTCCAGGCCGGCGTCCAGGCGGTCCGCCGCGGCTGGCTCTGACCGGCCGGGCCGGGCCGGCCGGGTGAAATCCCGCCTCCGGCGTGACGGGCGTGTAAACAGTTGCGGCCGGTACCGGCCAGTGGCCAGGTCCGGCCAGCATTGCCATTGCTCGCGCCGACGACGGCGGCTAGACACCCCTCATGCAACCTCTGTCCTCCGGCCGCCGCGCGGGTGCGTTCCTCGGGAGCACCCTCGTCGCTGCCTCCGTGGTCCTGTCCCCCGGTGCCGCCGTCGCCGCCCCGGACGCCGACCCGGTACGGGTCATCATCGAGCTCGACGCCCCCACGGCTGCCCAGATCGTGGGCCACGACGATGTCGCCGCCGCGCGCGCCGGCACCGGGCCGGGCACCGCAACGGCCCGCCGCGCCTTCGCCGCCGACTACCGGGCCGCCGTCGACGAGGTGGTCGACGCGCAGCAGGGCGTCACCTCGTGGCTCGTCCGCCAGGGGGTCACCCTCGACGACACCGAGTCCGTCACCGGCGTGCTCGACGCGCTGGTCGCCACCGTCGACCCCGCGGACCTGGCCGAGCTGCGCTCGGCGCCCGGCGTCGCGCGGGTCACCGAGGACGCGCGGGTGCGGATCCTCGGCGGGACGAGCCTCCCGGCCACGGGCGCAGCGCACCCCCCGACGTCAGGCGAGGCGAACATCCCCGCCACCGGCGCACCCAGCGTCTGGCGGCGCGCCGACCCCGACGGCGCACGCGTCACGGGCGAGGGCCGCACCGTCGCCGTCATCGACACGGGCATCGACTACACGCTCGACGACCTCGGCGGCGGGTTCGGCCCCGGCCACCGCGTGGCCGACGGCTACGACTTCGTCAACGACGACACCGACCCCATGGACGACCACATGCACGGCACCCACGTGGCCGGCATCGTCGGCGCGGGCGGGGCCAACCTCACCGGCATGGCGCCCGACGTCACGCTCACCGCGTGGAAGGCCATGGACGAGAACGGCAGCGGCACCACGGAGAACCTGCTGCTCGCCCTGGACGCCGCCATCGACCCGCTGGGCGACCACCCGGCCGACGTCGTGAACCTGAGCCTCGGCACGCCCGGCGACGGCACCGACCCGCTGGGCCGCGCCGCCACCGCCGCCACGCGGCAGGGCGTGGTGGTCGTCGCGGCGGCCGGCAACTCCGGGCCGTACGGGCAGAGCGTGAGCTCGCCGGCCGCCGCCGAGGGCGTCATCGCCGTCGGCGCCGACACGACCGGCGTGGCCGACCCGACGCTGACCCTGGACGGCCGGCCGCGCCGGCCGCTGGACGTGACCCGCTTCCCGCTGTCGGCCAACCCGCCCAAGAAGGGCTTCACCGCCCGGCTGGTCGACGTCGGCGACGGCTTCGACCAGGAGGACTACGACCAGGCCGGCGACGTGCGCGGCGCGATAGTCGTCATGAGCAGCCTGACCACCACCTCGCTCGGCCAGGTGCAGAGCGGGCACCTGCTGCAGGCCGAGCTCGCCGAGGAGCACGGCGCCGCGGGCGCCCTGCTCTACACGCCGAGCCCCACCGACCCCGTCGAGGACGGCGCGGGCCCGCAGAGCACCGAGGTGCTGGCCGACGGCGGCTTCGACCTGCGCCGCGAGCGCCTGGTCATGATGAACATCAGCTCGGCCCAGTACCAGACCTTCAAGCGCGAGGTGCGCGCGGGGACCGCCCGCGCGCGGGTCGGCTCGGTCGACCGGACCGACACGATCACGGACTTCAGCTCGCGCGGCCCGAGCGACGCGATGGCGCTCAAGCCGGAGATCGTGGCGCCCGGGTTCGAGATCATGTCGGACATCCCGGCGGCGTTCGGCGTGGACGGCGACCAGTACCGCATGTCGGGCACGTCGATGGCCGCGCCGCACGTCGCGGGGGCGGCGGCCCTGCTGGCCCAGGCGCGCCCCGAGCAGACGGGCGGCCAGCTCCGGGCGGCCCTCCTCGGCAGCGCGCAGCCCCTGGCGTCCGCGGACGACGACGTCTCGCCGTCGGCGCAGGGTGCGGGCAAGCTGGACGTCGCTGCCGCCGTCGACCAGCGGGTGACCGCCTCGCCCGACGCCGTCTCGCTCGGGCTGGCCGACATGGGGCCGGACCCGGCGCGCACGCGGACGATCGTGCTGCACAACCCGGGTCGCCGGGCCGTCACCGTGCGGCTGTCCGCCGAGGCGGCCGACGGCGGCACGGGCGAGGCCGAGCTGTCCGAGCGCCGGGTGCGGATCCCGGCGGGCCGGGACGCGTCGGTCGACCTCACGGTCACCCCGGAGGCGGGCGCGGTGGACGCCGAGACGTCCGGTGTGGTCGTCGCCAGGGTCTCGGACGGCAGCACCGTGCGCATCCCGTACGCGGCCTACGTGCGGCCGCTGCAGGTGCAGGCCTCGCCGGCGCTGGCCACGGGCGAGACCCAGGTCTTCGTGCGCACGCCGATGGCGCCGGAGGCGACGCCGACCGTGCGGGCGACCGCCCCGTCCGGCGAGCGGTACACCGTGGCGCTGACCGCCGTCGGCTCGAGTCCCGGCTGGTACCGCGGCACGGTGCCGCTCGACGAGCCGGGCACCTACCGGCTCGGTGCCAGGGCCACGGTCGCCGGGCGCACCCTGACCGGCACGGGCGGCGTGCAGGCGGAGGGCGCCGACCAGACCGGCGCGTGGGAGCAGGTGGGCCTGTCCGGCGCAGCCCGCGTGCTGGCCACCTCGCCCGGCGCGCCGGGCACGGGCCTGGCGATGACCTCCACCGGCGTCCACCCGTTCGTGACCACCGACCACGGCGCCACCTGGCGGCGGGTGCGCAGCATGCCCGTTGCCGACGGCTGGGGCATCCCCGTGGCCGACACGGCCACGCCGGGCGGGTTCTACGTGGCCCTCAACGGCGCCTCGGGCCGGGTCGCGCTGGACCCGAGCTACCAGGGCCGCATCGTGCACACCCCGGACGCCGGCGCCACGTGGACGGTCCTGCCGTTCCCGGACGTCGCCGTCCGCGACCTGGTCGCCCACGGGGACGCGCTGGCCGCCGTCACCGACGACGGCCTCTACCTCAGCCAGGACGGCGGGCAGCGCTGGCGCCGCGTCGCCCCGGCCTGGGACGGCCTCGTGTCGGGCACTGCCTTCGCCGGCGACGACCTGCTCATCGCCACGTACGACGGCATCTACCGGATCGCCGACGTGCTGACCGGCGGCTCGGAGGTCACCCAGCCCTACGTCACCGGCGACTACCGCACCCGCCCCCAGGGCGTCGTCGCCGACGGTTCGGCCGCGGTCACGATCCGCGGCGACGGCGTCGCCCTGACCTCGGCCGACGGCGGGAAGACGTGGGCGGAGGCCGGCGACACCGGCCAGTCCTACGTCACCGTCACCACGCTCACCGAGGGCACCGTGTACGCCTCCGGCCTGTCCTCGTACAGCACCAGCTCCGACGGCGGCGCGACGTGGGAGACCCGCCCCCTGCCCGTCCGCGGACCGCTCGCCACCGACGTCGACCACTGGCCCGGCACGCCCGCCGAGCAGGTGGTCATGGCGATGGAGAACGCCGGCTACTACGAGACGCGGGACGGCGAGCACTGGACCAGGGCCGGCGTGTCCGGCAGCGACGTCGCCGCGGTGCAGACGGGCACGGACGGCGACGGCGAGCCCGTGCTGCGGGCCGTCGACCTCGAGGGCCTGCACCAGCAGCCGCTCGCGGGGCTGGCACCCGGGGCGCAGGACTGGGGCTCGATCGGCGCGGAGGGCGTGATCGGCCGCGGGCTCACCCAGGTGGTGCAGTCCCCGCTGGGCGACCGCGACGTCTGGGCGGTGGGCACCAACGCGTTCGGCGGCGGCCGGATCCTCACCGCGAGCGCCTCGGGCACCGACGCCGACCTCACGCAGGTGGGCCCGTCCGCCGGCTTCACCCCGACGGCGCTGGCCGTGTCCCCGCACGACGCCGACACCGTGCTGGTCGGCTACGGGTCGATCATCGACACCGGGCTCATGGTGTCGAGCGACGGGTTCGACACGTGGACCAGCTACGCCCACGAGCTGCGCATCCAGCAGATCGTGGTGGACCCGGTCCGGGAGCGACGGCTGTGGCTGGCCACGTCGTCCGGCCTGTACCGGTCGGACGACCTGGGCCGGAGTCTCGTCCGCCTGACCTCCGACGCGGCCCGGTCGGTGTGGGTGGACCCGGAGGACACCGACCACGTGGTGGTCGGCGAGCGGCCCGGCATCCGGGTGAGCACGAACGGCGGGCGGTCGTTCACGGCGGCCGAGGTGCCGAACACGTCCGCCGCGGTGGACGCGCTCGTGGCCGTCGAGGTGCCGGACGGTCCGGCCGCCGGCACGGAACTGCTGCTGGCGGGCGCCGCGAGCTGGCAGCCGTACGGCCTGGCCGCGAACGGCGCGGGGGTCCTGGTCTCGGCCGACGGCGGCGCGACGTGGGCGTCGGCGTCCAACGGCCTGACGGCGATGTCGGTGCGCTCCCTGACGGTGAGCCCGGACGGCGCCTGGGTCTTCGCGGGCACGGACCAGGGCGGGGTGCACCGCACGGCCACGGGGGCGCTGGTGCCCTGAGAGCGGGCTGCCCCTCCGGCCCGGGCTCCGAGGCCCGGAGGCGCCAGCGCCGGGCCGGGTCAGGGGTCTGGGATAGCGCGCAGGGGGGCGGGTGGGGTGGCATCGTGAGCGCATGAGGGTTCCCCCCGTTCGGCCGGACGCGGTGGCGGACGCCGACGCCGTCCTCGCGCCGCTGGGTGCGATGCTGCCGGGTCTCCGCGAAACGTACGTCGACCTGCACACCCACCCGGAGCTGTCGTTCCAGGAGATCCGCACGGCCTCCCTGGTCGCCTCCCGGCTCGCCACCCTCGGCTTCCTGGTGCACCCGGGCCTCGGCGAGACCGGCGTCGCCGGGGTGCTGGCCAACGGCGGCGGACCGTGCGTGCTGCTCCGCGCCGACATGGACGGGCTCCCGGTCACCGAGGAGACCGGGCTGCCGTACGCGAGCGTCGAGCGCGCCACCACCGCGGACGGCGTCGAGTCGGGCGTGATGCACGCGTGCGGGCACGACGTGCACGTCACGGCCCTGCTCGGCGCCGCAGAGGTGCTGGCGCAGGGCCGGGCGGCGTGGTCGGGCACGCTGGTCGTCGTCTTCCAGCCGGCCGAGGAGCTCGGCCGGGGCGCCCGTGCCATGGTCGACGACGGCCTGTACGACCTGATCCCCCGCCCCGACATCGTGCTGGGCCAGCACGTGGCGCCGTTCGCCGCCGGCGTCGTCGGGCTGCACGGCGGGCCGGCGTTCGCCGGGACGGACGTCCTGGACGTCCGGCTCGTGGGGCGCGGCGGGCACGGGTCCCGGCCCGAGGCGACGGTGGACCCGGTGGTGATGGCGGCCTCCACGGTGCTGCGCCTGCAGACCATCGTCGCCCGGGAGGTGGCGCCCGCCGACGCCGCCGTCGTCACCGTGGGCAGGCTCCAGGCGGGGACCAAGGAGAACGTCATCCCGGACGAGGCCTACCTCGGGGTGAACGTCCGCGCCTTCGACGAGGCGGTGCGGGCCCGGGTCCTGGCCGCCGTCGAGCGGATAGTGCACGGCGAGGCCACCGCGGCGGGCGCCCCGCAGCCGCCGCGGATCACGGCCCTCGACTCGTTCCCGCCGCTGGTCAACGACCCGGCCGAGACCGAGCGGACGCGCGGTGTGCTCGCGGCCCACTTCGGTGCGGACCGGGTCGTCGACCCGGGGCCCGTGTCGGGCAGCGAGGACGTCGGCGTGCTCGCGACGGCGGCGGGTGTACCCATCGTGTACTGGCTGCTGGGCGGCTGGGACCCGGCGGCGTACCTCGCGGCGGAGCAGGCGGGCACCACGGACCAGGACATCCCGTCCAACCACTCCCCCCGGTTCGCGCCGGTACCCCACCCGACCCTGGAGACCGGCGTCGAGGCGCTGGTGGTCGCCGCGATGGACCGGCTGGGTCCGCCGGGCGTCGCCTGACGCCGCACCCCGCTCCCCGACCCCGGCGAGGCTGCCCGCACCGGGATCCGATCCCGCCCGGACCGCCCGGGAGTGGCTTCTCATCGGCGGTCCGGCGTGGTTGGCTTCGGGCCGTGGAGATCATCGTGACCAGCGTCGTCGCCGTCGTCGGAACGCTGCTCGGCTCGCTCGCGACGCACTACTTCGAGCGCCGCAACCGGGCTGACGCCGAGCGCTTCGCGCGCAACGAGCGGCTGCGCCAGGAACGGGTCAGCGCGTACACGGCGTTCGGGGGCGCGCTCGTGAACCTGCGCCGCGCCCGGATCGACCGGTGGTTCGCGGTCAACGACGACGACAGGAGCGTCGACTCCGAGTCGCTGCGCTACGAGACCTACCGCCTGCGGACCACAGCGCTCGAAGCGCTGTTCCGGGTTCAGCTCGTCACGGAGTCCAAGGCGCTGATCGAGCTGGGCCAGCGGGCGATCGACAACGTCGACCTGCTGAACCCGGGCCTTACCCGGGAGGAGCTCAAGAGCGCCCGCGATCGAGCCCGCGACGACATCTATGGCTTCGTGGAGGCGGCCCGCAAGCACGTCGAGGTCGCCTGACGAACGGACCGAGACGGGACTGCGAAGCGCATCGCGCAACCCAGCATCTCGACGCATCTCGACAAGCCTTACACCCGAACGAACCTGAGTCCGGTCAGCCCCGCTCCGGTCACCGCCTCATGGACCCCCGAACCCGCGAACACCGAGGTGAACTGGCGCCCGGGCAGCGTGAACAGCCGGTCGCTGAGCTCATGAAGGTCTTCGTCGTAGAAGGCAGGCCACTGCACCAGCTCGTATGTCGGAAACGTCTCGATCACGGACCTCTCCCGCTCGATCCTCGGGGCGACACCGAGCACCTGGACAAAGGCCAGCTCCACGTCGCCGACCAGACCGTGGCCGAAGACGTTGATGTCGCGTGCGCACACCCGCTCGAGGACGTCCACCGCCCGCTCGCTGCAGGCGAAGTGCCAGATCTGGGGACACCGCACGAAGTCGGGGAGGCCGTCGAGCTCGCCCCGCTTGCGGTCCAGGACGACCGGTTGGCTGAACGCCGGGTAGGGATCTCCCCAGTCGTGCTCCCACGCAGGCGGACCAGGGAACTCGCTCTGTTCCGCGTAGACCACGCCGTACTCGTTCGCCATCTTCTCGACGTTGAACACGGCCAGTTCCTTGTCGCCCACTAGTCCCAGGCCCACCCTTCGTCCAAGGACGCCTGCGAGATCCCCACCAGCTCGGACTTCAAGCCCGCGAGGAAGTCGAGCACACCCTGCTTGCCACCGACCATGTCGGCATCGGCCACCTGCTGGTCGATGTAGTCGTAGTAGTCGTTCGTGAACGTCCGCTGGTGCGAGCGCCGCGTCATCCAGACACCGTTCTCGGGGGCATTCAGGTCGATCTTGTGCCCACGCAGGATCGCAGATGCCCGCGGTGCTCGCGAGCCGCAAGCGCACGGGACGATGTGGTGCGCCTCCGGGAAGGCGTCGGCCGGGATCGAGGTGCTCCCCAGGTTCCGGCGCAGGTTCGCCCCGGTGCACTTCGCGTTGTGTACGAGGACGGCTGCGGCGTCCGCGTGCTCGCCCGCGCTCACGAAGTAGGTGCTGTCCCGGTCCACCGTCAGGTTGTGCACCGTCGTGTGCTCTCGCTCGGCCTCGACGTCGGCCACCCGCGCCCACGTGCCGGCGCTCGTCTTGAGCCAGTTGCCCGGCCGAAGGTCGACCGCATCGGTCCACGTGCGCTTCGCAGGGTTCCAGAAGGGGTGTCCATCCGTGGCAACAAGCTTCTGCCTGTCACCGTCGTCGTCGCGGACGGTCACCGTGACCAGCGTCTTCTCCCCGTCGCCAGCGATGTGGGCTGTCACGAGGCGCGCCCCAGACCTGTCACCGGTCCGCTCGCCCGCGGCGAGTACCTCGTCACCCGGCCGGATGTTCTCGATTCGCCTGCGGGAGCCGTCCGCGAGCACAACCAGGGTGCCGGGCAGGAAGCTGTTGCAGCCAGGACTGGGTGAATCCGCCTTCGCCGAGTCGCCCTTGCCCGAGGTGTCGGCCTTCTTCTTGGCCGCCTGCGCCCGTGCTCGCTCCTTCGCTTCCGCCGCGAGTTTCTTGATCTTGGCGTCCGCCGCGGCCTTCGCCTTGGCTGCCTTCGCGGCAGCCTCCCGTGCGGCCTTCGCCGCAGCGGCCTTCGCTGCCTCAGCGGCCTGTTTCGCCTTCTTGGCACCCGAGAGAACCTTCTGCGCCCATCTCAGCTCGCTGGAGAACGTCAGCACGGCCTTGCCCGCCTTGTAGACGGCCTCACCGATCTTCGCCGCCTTGAAGATCTTGCCCCACGGCAGCGCACCGACGATCAGCATCACGCACGCGCCCAGGTCGCCGTTCAGGCAGTTCATGAGGTCGTTGATCCCCAGGAACTCCATCAGGATCTGACCGCCGGCCTCCAGGATCACGTCCAGCATCGACTTCGACTGGAGCTGCTGCGCCTTCGCGATGTCCTCGGCGCTCGGGCCCTCGACCTCGGCGCCGGGATCGTTCGGGTTCGAGGCGGTGTCCGCACCGGTCGGACTCTCGGTGGTGCCACCGCCTGTCGGTCCCTCCAGCTCCCGCTCGCCCGTCGGGTCGGTGTAGACCATCGGGTTGTTGCCCGCGTACGCGTACGGCGACGACCCCGGCGGCTGGGCCCCTGCCGGGTCCGTGCTCGAGAACCGCCCCGTCCCAGGGTCGTAGTTCCGCGCCCGCATCGCGTAGTTGCCCTCGCCCGTGGTCGGGTCCAGGTACGCGCCCGCGAACCGCATCGGGTTGGCCAGCTCGGCCGCCGGTTCGGCGTCGTCCGACGTCGAGACACCCTCCCCGCCGTCGGCTGCCCCGGCGTCATCCGCCGCAGCGCCGTCCTCCGACGCCCATGCCCCCGCCGCCTCGGCCACCGCCCCCGCCAGCGTCGCCCCCTGCCGCGGGTTCCCGAACGGGTCGTAGTCGTACCCCTCCTCGACCTGCCCGTCCGGCGACAGCATGTTCGCCACGCCGCCCAGCCAGTCATGGGTGTACGCGTGCGCCCCGCCCTGCCGCTCCAGCAGCGCCAGGGGCTCGTCGGTCGGCCCGTAGGCGAACGCCTGGCGGCTGGTCACCACCCCGTTCACGTCGGTCACCGTGTCGACGGCGATGTTCTCCAGCGACCCGTTGACGTCCCACGACCAGTGCCGCGTCTTCGCCCCGGCCCCCACGCCCGTGACGGCGTCGAGCCGCATCCGGGTCGCGTCGTACGTGTACCGGGTCAGCACGCCGCCCACGTTCGCCTCGGCCAGCGTGTTGTCGAGGTTGTACTTCAGCCGGTCGTCGCCCGCGCGCGTCTGGTTGCCCAGCACGTCGTAGTCGTAGTCCTTGCGCTCGACGCCGTCCTTGCCGACCACGAGCTCCTTGACGAGCTGGCTGGCGGAGTCGTAGGAGTACCGCGTCACGTCGTGGCCCGCCGTGCCCGTCCGCTTCTGCTCGGTCCGGTTGCCCAGCAGGTCGTACTCGTAGGAGATCCGACCGGCCGCCTTGCTCCCCCGCTCGCACTCGTGCGCTGCGTAGCACGCGTCCGTCACCCGGTTCGCCTCGTCGTACGCATAGGCGACGCCCTCGGTCACCCCGCCGCGCGTGGTCATCACCTGGGTCGGGTTGCCCACCTCGTCGAGCGTCAGCTCGAACGCCGACACCGGGTCCTGCACGCCCTCGACCGGCTCCCCGGTGCGCTCCGTGCCGATCGAGGTGAGCCGGCCGGCGTCGTCGTACGCGCGCCGCTCGGTGAGGCCCGTCGCGGCGGGCAGCGTGGTCGCCGTCCGGCGTCCGGCCACGTCGTAGGCGTACGTCCAGCGTGCGGTGCCGGCACCCATGGACCCGCCGGACGCCGTAGTGGAGGCGAGCCGCGAGTCGTCGTCGTACGTCGAGGCGATCTGCGTGCCGTCCGGGTAGGTCCGCTCGGTGATGTTGCCGCGCTGGTCGTACCCGTAGGTGAAGGTCTCGTCGGCCTGGTTGGCCTCCTCCCGGACCACCCTGGTGATCTGGTCCTCGTCGTCGTACGTCACCGTGCGCACACCCAGCGGGTCGCCGTACGACGTCGTCCGGTCCTTGGCGTCGTAGCCGTAGGTGTACTCCGGCCCGGTGGACCCGACCTGCTGGCTGGTCAGGCGGCCGCGCAGGTCGTAGACGGAGGTGATGGTGCGCCGGGCGCGCTCGTCGGCCGTGAGGTCGTCCAGGTCCTCGTGCCGGTCGGTGGTGATGCTGGAGACCGCGTTCGACTCGGCGTCGTACCCCGTGTGCGTGGTCCGGCCGAGCGGGTCGGTGCCGGCCACGGGCCGGCCCGCGTCGTCGTACGTGACGCTGGAGCGCCCGCCCTGCGGATCGCGCACGCCCACCACGCGGCCGTCCCGGTCGTAGCTCAGCACCGTCGCGAAGGCCTGCGAGAACAGCGGCAGCCGCGGCGCGTCCGGCTGCCGCACGTGGCTGATCTGGTCGTCGTCGCGGTAGGCGACGTAGGTGGTGCCGCCCCGCGCGTCCGTCACCTCGACGGGCCGGTTGTTCGCGTCGTACGTGGTCGACGTCGTGTTGCCCAGCGGGTCGATCTCCCGCACCCGGTTGCCCGCCAGGTCGTACTCGTACCGCGTGGTGAACCGGTCCTTGTCGGCGCCCTCGACGTTCCCGCGCGGCTCGGTCACCGCGGCGAGCAGGCCGTCGTCCGTGTACTCGTACGTGGTGATGCCGCCGGTCGGCGACGTCTCCTTGATCTTGTTGCCCGCCGCGTCGTACTCGGTGCGGGTGGTCTTGTCGCCCGCGTCCGTGCGCCGCGTCTGCCGCCCGTTCTTGTCGTACCCCATCGTGGTCGTGCGGCCCATGGTGTCGGTCACCGAGCTGACCTGGCCGGTGTTGCTCCGCTCGAAGCTGGAGGTCTTGTTCAGCTCGTTGATCGACGCCGTCGTGCGGTCCAGCGCGTCGACCTTGATGTCCCGGTCGGTGTGCCCGCCGCCCGGGTACGGCATGCGCATCCGGACCGGGTTGTCGTTCGCGTCGTAGAAGTACTCGGTGGTGAAGTCCGCCTTGTTCGCGCCCGGCACGTTGCCCCGCGGCGAGGTCACCGTCTTGACCAGGCCCTTCGCGTCGTACGTGTACGACGTCGTCAGGTCGGCCGCACCCCGCATCCGCACGCTCTCTGCCTTGCGCCGCCCGGCCTCCGTGTACTCGAAGACCACCACCCGGCCGCCGCCCTCGACCCGCGACTGCAGGCCGTTGTCGAGGTAGTCGTACTCGGTGACGGCGCCCTCCGGCGTGATCTCGTGGGAGAGGCGGCCCACGTCGTCGTACACGCTGCGCCACCCGCGCGACTTGCCCGGCTCCTCGACCTCGACCACGCGGTCCTGCTCGTCGTACTCGGTCTCCGTCGTGTAGTGCCGCCGCTGGCGCGGGTCCACCGTGCCCCGCGGGTCCGTCGCCGCGACCTGCCGGCCCGTCCTGTCGTAGAAGTACTCGGTGCGGCGCCCCTCCGGCGAGACGACGGCGGACAGCAGCCCCGCGTTCTCGTCGCCGTCCGGCAGGTACTCGTACCGCGTGACCTTGTCCCGCTGGTCGGTGGTCGAGGTGCGCAGGCCGCGGTCGTCGTAGGCGTGCTGGATGTCGTTGCCCTCGGCGTCGACGCTGCGCACCAGCTCGTTGAACTCGTTGTACGTGTTCCGCCAGACGTTCCCGTCGGCGTCGGTGAACTCGATCGGGTTGTTCCGGTCGTCGTACCGCGTCCGCTCGTCGAAGCCCTGCGGCGCCACGGCCTGCACGGGGTTGCCCTGGGGGTCGAACCGCACCACGTGCTGGAACTGGTTCCCGTTGACCACCAGGTTGCGGTCCAGGCGCCGGTTGTACCGGTGGTTGTCGGCGTCGCCGGTGCTGCGCTGGCTGTAGACCAGCACGTTGCCGTGGTAGCCGTCGTAGATGGCGACGCCGTCCGCGTCCGTGCTGCGCGCCTCCTGCTTCCCGGCGTCCCACGCGAACGTCAGCTGCGCACCGACGCCGTCGCGCTGCGTGACCACCCGGCCGCCGGTGCCGTACTCGTTGTGCACGGCCACGACCTCGTGCGGGTCGACGACCTCGGCGAGCCGGCCCTCGGCGTCGTACCGGTACCGCCAGACGTTCCGCCGCGCGTCCTTGACCTCGGTCAGCAGGCCGTCGGTGTACTCGAAGCGCACCTGGCGCCGGTCGGGCAGGGCGAGCTTCCGGATCAGCCCGTCCGTGAGGGAGGCGACGGCGGTACGCCCGGAGGCGTCCGTGATCCTGACCTCGTCCTCGCCCTCCTCCTCGCCCTCGACATAGGCGAGGCGGACGCCGTCGTCGCGCGGGCTGAGCACGGCGGACAGCCGGCCCGCCGCGCCGAACCGGTACTTCACCTGCTGCGGGGTGACCAGCTCCCAGCCGTCGCCGGCCCGCCTCAGGTTCGACCGCACGCCCGGCGGCCGGGTGTACCCGTCGCCGTCCGCGGTGTAGACCGCCTCGGCGCCGTCCTCGGCGCGCACGATGACGCCGCCGTCGGTCGGCGTGACGCGCATGTCGTAGGACCACGCCCAGCCCACGCCGAACGGGCCCTGGCGGTTGTTCGCCGAGGAGTAGGTGCGCGCGCTCGCGAACGGGATGCCGAACGACGCCATCTGCAGGTCGCGCTCGACCCGCACGAACGCGCCGGTCCCCGTGTTGACGCCCACCCCGCGCTTCGCCTGGCCGACGGCGGTCGGCGCCAGCGCGTTCTCGCACCCGCAGCCGGCCGCCTGGTCGTCCGGGATGCTCGGCGGCAGGATGGTCGCCCGCGGCCGGGACGCGTCCGACGGCTCGGAGACCAGCTCGTCGCCGCCCGGCAGCACGGCCGCCACCGTCACGACGTAGCGCCGGTCGGGGTCGAGCTCCCAGCCGTCCTCGCGCCCGAAGGAGCGGCAGAAGTCCGCGCTGCCGCAGAACCGCGGACCCTCCAGCTCCGCGCGGGACAGCCGCACCGACTCCTGCTCGGTCTGGTCGCCCGTCTCGTACAGCCGCACGACGGCGGCGGTCCAGTCCGCAGGGACGTCACCGGCGGAGAAGTACAGCACCAGGGAGGTGTCGCCGAGCAGGAAGCCTGGGCGCAGGTCGATCCCGGTGAAGCCGTCCGCCGCGGCCAGCGACGCGGTCCCGGACATGAGGGTCCGCCACTCGGTGGCGGTGACGTCGGCGGGCTCGCCGCTTGCGGTCACGGGTTCGGGGACCACGGGCGGCCGTTCGTCCTCCGCATAGGCGGTCGACCGCCGCACGCCGTCCGGCATCGGCCGGTCGACCGGGCCCTCGCCCGCCGTCGCCTGCGGCACCGGAGCGGCCTCCGCCGACTCCTGTGGTGCCACCGCGATCAGCAGCGACGCCGCGAAGCCGACGGCGACCGCTGCGCCGAGCCAGCGCCGTTCCAGCCGGGTGATCACAAGGTGGTGCGCACGTGCCTCGGACATCGCCAACCCCCGTGTTGGGTGTTTCCTGAGCAGTTACCCGACACCGAGTGTGATCAGCCTGAACGGATCCCACAACTGGTTTATCCGGCTTTTCCCATTCATATGCATTTAGCAGGAACGAAAACCCGAGGTCAGACCCCTACCGCGGCCAGCAGAATCAATATTCCCCCTGAGAAATCCGGGCCAGATCGCTGAGTTCGGCTGTTTGCATCGAGATCGGTCCAGGGCTGGGCCGATCTCGATGCAAAAGGCCGAACTCGGCGATCCTGCGTCAGCAGGGCTCAGCGAGGTGCGGGGGTTACCGCCGACATCGCGCGGTCGACCATGGTCCCGAACGGCTCGGTCGCGTCGCCTGCCAGCCAGGCGTGCTGGGCCGCCAGCAGGCAGCCCAGCGCTGCTGCGACGACGGCGCGGGGCGTGGGGTCGTCGTCGGCCCAGGGCGTGCCTGCCGCCGTCGCGCGCTCCCGGACGACGAGCTCTGCCGCACCCTGCGCCCGCTCCAGCTTCTCCAGGTAGCGCCCGAGGAGGTCGGGGGTGTCGAAGATGATGCGCTGCATCGGCCCGGCGAACTCGGCGGTCCACGCCTCGTCGAAGTGCGCGATAAGCAGGTCGAACGAGCGCCGCAGCGAGGTCCAGAGCGGTTCGTCGGCGGGCCGCGAGCGCAGGGCGGTGAGCATGTCGTCGGCGACGAGGTCCAGCTTGCCGAGGACTATCTCCTCGCGGGTCGAGAAGTACCGGTAGAGGGTGCGGCGGGACATCCCGACGGCCTCCGCGATGTGCTCGATCGTGGTGGCCTCGTAGCCGCGCTCCACGAAGAGCCGTTCCGCGGCCTCGGCGATCTCCTTCTGGATCGCCCGCCGTGTGCGCTCACGCAGTCCGGCGCGTGCCCGGTCCATTTTCGCGTCCATCGTGGGACGAGATTACACGACACGCCACCATTGACACACTGTGACACTGGATGCATGCTGTGCCGCATGGACACTCCCACGCGCAAGACCATCGTCATCACGGGCGCCAGCGACGGGATCGGCGCGGCGGCGGCGCGCCAGCTCGCGGCGGCCGGCCACCGCGTCGCCGTCGTCGGGCGCTCCCCGGAGAAGACCGAGCGGGTCGCCCGCGAACTGGGCGCCGACTACTTCGTCGCCGACTTCACCCGCCTGGCCGACGTCCGCCGCCTGGCCGCCGAGCTCGACGACGCGTACCCGCGCATCGATGTGCTGGCCAACAACGCCGGCGGCATCCTCGGCGACCCCACCAAGACCGTCGACGGCCACGAGCGGACGGTCCAGGTGAACCACCTGGCACCGTTCCTGCTCACCAACCTGCTGCTGGACAAGCTCCTGGCGAGCCACGCGACGGTCATCCAGACGTCGAGCGCGGGGGCGCGGCTCTTCGGCAGGCTCGACCTGGACGACCTGGACCACGACCGCGACTTCTCGGCACACCGCACCTACGGCACGGCCAAGCTGGAGAACATCCTGTTCACCGTCGAGCTGCACCGGCGGTTCCACGACCAGGGCCTGTCCGCGGCGGCCTTCCACCCGGGCGGCGTCGCGACCAACTTCGGCGCGGAGAGCACCAGGACCGCGCGGCGGATCTACCAGAGCCGGGTCGGCAAGATGCTCCTCGCCTCACCGGACCGGGGCGCGCAGCAGCTCGTCCGGTTCGCACAGACGGAGCCGGGCGTCGGCTGGCGGTCGGGCGCCTACTACGAGCACGGCCGGGTGGCCCGCCGGGTCAACCCCCAGGCCCGCGACGCCGACCTGGCTCGCCGCCTCTGGGACCGCTCGGCGCAGATCGTGGGGGTGCCGGTGCGCTGAGCCGGCCGGGCGCCGTCCGGCAGGACGCCGCCGTCAGCCCGCCTGACGCGCCCCGCGGCCCGCGGTCGGCGCGCGGTCAGGCCTGTGCGGCGCGGACCGCGTCGGCCAGCGGGGTGGCCGGGCGGCCCAGGAGGCGGGTCAGGTCGTCGCTGTCGGTCCGCAGGTCGCCCGCGGCGATCGAGGCGTCCAGCCCGGCGACGAACCCCGCGGTGCCCGCGTCGAGCCCGGCCTGCTGCAGCTCGGCCTCGTAGTCCGCCACGGGGAGGTCGCGGTGGGCCACCGCGGTCCCGGTGACGTCGCTGACCGTGGCGGCGAGCTCGTCGAAGTCGAACGCGGGCCCGCCGAGCTCGTGCACGACGGCGTCGCCGTCGTCGGTGAGGAGTGCTGTGGCGGCCGCCGCCGCGTAGTCGGCGCGGGCGGCGCCGGAGACCTGGCCGCCGCCGGTGGCGCTGACGACCTCGCCGCGCTGGACGTACTCGCCGAGCTGCCCGGTGTAGTTCTCGAAGTACCAGCCGTTGCGCAGCAGGGTGACCGGGATGCCCGACGCCCGCAGCGCCTGCTCGGTGCCCTGGTGGTCCCCGGCGAGCGGGTTGGAGGTGTCGTCCGCGTTGAGGATGCTGGTGTAGGCGATGCGGCGCACGCCGGCGTCCTTCGCGGCGTCGATCACGGCGGTGTGCTGGGCGATCCGCCGGCCCGGCTCGCTGCCGGAGACCAGCAGCAGACGCTCCACCCCGGCCAGGGCGGCGGGCAGGGTCTCGGGCCGGTCGTAGTCGCCCTCGCGGACCTGCACACCGCGCTCGGTGAGGTCGGCCGCCTTGCTCGGCGTGCGGACGATCGCCACCAGGTCCACGGCGGGGACGCCGCGGGACAGGAGCTCCTCGATGACGGTGCGGCCGAAAGGTCCGGTGGCCCCGGTGACGGCGTAGGTGGTCATGACACTCTCCATCGCTCGATGCGGGCCGCGGGCCGCGCCTGGGCCCGGCGTGCCCGTGTGATTGCCATCGGATAGCACTAACGAATCGAAAGTACACCACATTCCGAGAGCGCGCGGTACCCTGGACCGATGAGCAGCACCGACCTCGAACCCGGCCGGTCGGGCGACGACCCGGCGGGCGACCTGGCCGACGGGCCGCCGCAGGAGCTGGTGGTCGACGTCTTCGCACGCGGGTGCACGTCGCGGGCCGCCTTCGAGGTCGTCACCTCCAAGTGGTCCTCGCTCGCGCTGCTCGCGCTGGGCGAGGGCAGCTACCGCTTCAACGCGCTGCGCCGCCGGGTCGAGGGCGTGAGCGAGAAGATGCTGTCGCAAACGCTGCAGGCGCTCGAACGGGACGGCATGGTCGCGCGCGACGTGGTCACCACGATCCCGCCGCGCGTCGAGTACAGCCTGACCCCGCTCGGCGAGGGGGTGGCCGAGAAGCTGCGCGCCCTGGCCGACCTGCTGGAGGCGGCGGCAGCGGACGGCGCCTGGGACGCCACCGAGCACTGAGCCCGCCCACCGACGCCGGGGCCCCCGTGTTGAATAGGGCCCATGCGAGGAGCAATCATTCACGGGGCCGGGGACGTCCGCTTCGAGGAGCGGGCCGACCCGGTCATCACTGAGCCCACCGACGCCGTCATCCGCACGGTCGCCGCCTGCGTGTGCGGCTCCGACCTGTGGCGGTACCGCGGTATCTCCCAGGTCAGGCAGCCGGTGCCGATCGGGCACGAGTACGTCGGCGTCGTCGAGCAGGTCGGTGCCGCCGTCACGACCGTCAGGCCCGGCGACTTCGTGGTCGGCGGGTTCAAGCACAGCGACAACACGTGCGCGGTGTGCCGCAGGGGCATGCAGGCCAACTGCCTGCACGGCGGCAGCTACGACGGCTGCCAGGCCGAGAAGATCCGCATCCCGAACGCCGACGGCACCCTGCTCGCCACGCCAGGCGAGCCGGACGCCGACCTGATCCCGAGCCTGCTGAGCCTGTCCGACGTGATGTGCACGGGCTGGCACGCGGCGGTCTCGGCCGGCGTCGGGCCGGGTTCGAGCGTCGTGGTGGTGGGCGACGGCGCCGTCGGGCTGAGCAGCGTCCTGGCCTCCGCGCAGCTCGGTGCGACGACCATCGTCGCCATGAGCCGGCACGAGCCCCGGCAGGAGGTGGCGCGCGAGTTCGGCGCCACGCACGTCGTCGCGGAGCGCGGCGAGGCGGGGCTGGCCAAGGTGCTGGAGCTGACCGACGGGATCGGCGCCGACGCCGTGCTGGAGTGCGTCGGGACGGAGGAAGCCCGGGCCCAGTCGGTCGAGCTCGCGCGGCCCGGCGGGATGATCGGCCTGGTCGGCGTCCCGCACGGGGACCTGCCCACCGACGCGGTGTTCTGGGGCAACAAGGGCGTCCGCGGCGGCCCTGCGCCCGTCCGCGCGTACCTGCCGCACCTGCTGGACCTGGTGTGGAAGCGCGAGATCGACCCGGGCAAGGTCTTCGACCTCACCCTGCCGCTCTCGGAGGTCGCCGAGGCCTACCGCGCGATGGACGAGCGGCGCGCGATCAAGGTGCTCCTGCAGAACTAGCGCACTGGCCGGTCGGCCGGCTGCCGGTCGGCCAGTGCCCCGCGCACCTCGCGCACGATCCGCGCCATCGCCTCCTCGGCCGCGTCCGCGTCGCCCACGGCGACGGCGCGCGCCACGGCCTCGTGCGCGTCGAGCGCCTCCGGCTCGGGGTACGCGGGCATGAGGCCCAGGTGGGTGCGCCCGGAGATGACGACGGCGACGACGTCGGCGAGCGCGGAGAACAGCTCGTTCCCGCTGGACCGCAGGAGCAGCTCGTGCATCTGGATGTCGAGCGCCAGGAACTCCTCGCCGTCGCCCTCGCCCGCCTCGCCCAGCTTGCGGAGCTGGCGGGCGGTCGCCACGAGCTCGTCGCGGACGGCGGCCGTCGCCCCGCGCGCCGCCCCCGCGGCGGCGAGCGGCTCCACCGCCTGGCGCAGCTCGGTCAGCGAGCGGAGCTGCGCCGCGCGGCCCGGACCGCCGAGCCGCCACGCGATCACCCGGGGGTCGAGCACGTTCCACGCGTCGTGGGGCAGCACCACGATCCCGACGCGGGGGCCCGAGCGGACCAGCCCGAGCCCTTCGAGCAGGCGCATCGCCTCGCGCGCGACCGTACGGGACACCGCGAACTCGGTACCGATCCCGTCGAGCGTCAGCACGGAGCCCGCCGGCAGCTCACCACTGGTGATGCGCCGGCCCAGGGCCTCGAGGACGGGGCTGTGCAGGACCGGGGGCATGGGCATAGCGTAGTTCGCGCCGTCGGCTCGACCCGTCGGGCGGCTATTGGTGACATTAATCACCACACAATGGTGTCACCAATGGTCCAGGATAGGTGCATGGACACAGACGTCACCGAGACAGCGATGTTCTCGACCTCATCAAGCACCTCACCAGGCACCAGCGGGACGGACCGCGGACCACAGGCCGTCGTCGTGATGGGCGTCGCCGGGTCGGGCAAGACCACGGTCGCCGCCCTCCTGGCCGGCCGGCTCGGCGCGGCCTTCGCGGAGGGCGACGACTTCCACTCGCCCGCGAACGTCGCCAAGATGGCGGCGGGCCACCCCCTGGACGACGCCGACCGCTGGCCGTGGCTGCGCGGGATCCGGGACTGGCTGGCCAAGGAGCTCAACGCCGGCCACGGCGCCGTCGTACCGTGCAGCGCGCTGCACCGCGACTACCGCGACCTGCTCCGGACCGCCGGCGACGTGCGGTTCGTGCACCTCACCGGCTCGTACGAGCTGCTGCGCGAGCGCATCCAGGGGCGCGCCGGGCACTTCATGAAGCCCGCGATGCTCGACAGCCAGCTCGCCACCCTCGAGCCGCTGCAGGACGACGAGCCCGGGTTCGCCGTCGACGTCACGCCGCGGCCGGACCAGATCGTCGACGAGATCCTGGTCCGCCTCGGGGAGCCGGCCGCCGGGCCTGCCGGGCCCGCCGTGGAGCCCACCGCCGTCGAGCCCACCGCCGCGCCCGAGGAGGACCGCTGATGCCGTACGCCCACCTGCTCGCCGAGGGCCCGGCGTCCGCCGCGGCCCTCCCCTCTGCCCTCTCCCCCTCTACCCTCTCCCTCGCCGCGACGGCCGACGGCGGCCCGACCGCCTCGACCCCGCAGCTCGTCGCGGCCGCGGTGCTCGGCATCGCCGTCATCGTCGCGCTCATCGTCTGGCTCAAGATGCACCCGTTCCTGGCGCTCGTGCTCGGGTCGGGTGTGCTGGCGATCGTCGCGGGCACGGGCCTCACCGACGCGTTCACCAGCTTCTCGACGGGCCTCGGGTCCACCGTCTCCGGCGTCGGCGTGCTCATCGCGCTCGGCGCGATCATCGGCAAGCTGCTCATCGACTCAGGCGGCGCCGACCGGATCGTCGACACCATCCTCGACCGGACCCCGGCCCAGCGGCTGCCCTGGGCCATGGCGCTCATCGCGTTCGTGGTCGGCATCCCGCTGTTCTTCGAGGTGGGCGTGGTGCTGCTCATCCCGGTCGTGATGATCGTCGCGCGCCGCCTACGGGCCAACCCCGTGCTGGTCGGCATCCCGGCCCTCGCCGGGCTCTCGGCACTGCACGGCCTGGTGCCGCCGCACCCGGGCCCGCTGCTCGCCATCGACGCCCTCGGCGCGGACCTGGGCCTCACGCTCGGGCTCGGGCTGCTGGTCGCCGTCCCGACGGTGGTCGTCGCAGGCCCGCTGCTCGCCATCCCGCTCACCCGCTGGGTGCGGCTCGCGCCGCCCGTCACGGTCCTGGGCACGGGCGACGGGGCGGGCGGTTCGGCGTCCGACGACGGCGCGAGCGGCCCGACGTCGGACGACGCGGGGGCGGCCTCCGGTACGGGGACGGCGACCACAACGGCCACCGTCACGACCGGCGTGCGTCAGCCGTCGTTCGGCGTCTCGGTGCTGGTCGTGCTGCTGCCCGTGCTCCTCATGCTCGCGCGGTCGGTGGTCGAGATCGCCGGCGCCACCGAGACGGGCTACGGCACCGTGCTGGAGTTCCTCGGCGAGCCGCTGGTGGCGCTGCTCATCACGTCCCTGTTCGCGCTCGTCGCCTTCGGCACCGGCGTCGGGCGCACGCGCCAGCAGCTCGGCGACCTGGTCGGCTCGTCCTTCGCGCCGATCGCCGGGATCCTGCTCATCGTCGGCGCGGGCGGCGGCTTCAAGCAGACGCTCGTGGACTCCGGCGTCGGCGAGGTGATCGCCTCCGGCATCGCGGAGGCCGGGATCACCCCGCTGCTGGCCGGCTGGCTCGTGGCCGCGCTCATCCGGATCGCCACCGGCTCGGCCACCGTCGCGACCATCACGGCGGCGGGCATCATGGCGCCCCTGGCCGCGGGCCTCGACCCCACCCAGGCGGCGCTGCTCGTCCTGGCCATCGGCGCCGGCTCGGTGTTCCTCTCCCACGTGAACGACGCCGGGTTCTGGCTGGTCAAGGAGTACTTCGGCATGACGGTGGGCCAGACCTTCAAGACATGGTCGCTCATGGAATCGGTCCTGTCGGTGGTCGCCCTGCTCGTGGTCCTCCTCCTCGGGGCCTTCGTCTAGCCGGGACTTTGGGCGCCGTCGGACTGATGGGCCTCGACCAGGCGGAGCAGGAGGCGGGCGAGCTGGAACCGCGCACGGCCGCGCGGGGAGCGTGGGTCGTAGCCCAGCTCGCTCGTCAGGGCGTCGTGGCGGGCCTGGAGCGTGGAGTGGTGCATGCCGAGCGCCGTCGCGGCGGCCCGGACGCTCTCGGCCGCCGCGAGCTCGTCGAGTACGGCGCGTGTCCGGGCGTCGAGCCGGGCCAGAGCGACGACGTCGGGCTGCCGCGCGGCGACGGGCTCCAGCGCGCTGACGGCCGTCAGGACTATCCCGAGGTCGGCGGCGTCCACGACCGAGCTGCTGTCGGGCAGCAGCCGGAGGGCGAGAACCGCCGTGCGGAACGACTCCGGGAGCTCGTCCGCGCGCCGCGGGACGCCCACGCCCGCCGGTCCCGAGACCTTTGCTCCCGCGCCGAGCACGACGGCTCGTACCAGACCGTGCGGGGTCGCCACGACCGTCGAGGGTCCGAGGGCTGGGCCCTTGCCGCCCTTCCCGCCGTCGTGCGGCAGCGGGAACACCGCGATCCGGACCTCCCGCGCCGGGTCGAGCCGGAGCCGTGACAGCGCGACCCCGCGCTGGTCGGCGTCCCTGGTGGCGTCGATGGCCGTCTCGAGGGCGCTCTCCGGCTCGCCCGGAAAGCGCGCCCTGACCAGGTCGACGGCGAGCGCCAGCCGCTCGATCACCATCTCGTCGTTGGCGTGCGGGGAGCCCTCGCGCTCGAGCCAGACGGCGCCGTCGGCGATGGGGCGGGACGGCCAGTGCTCCTGGGCCGGTGCGTCGTCGGTGCGGCGGTCGCCGTCGGGGCCGATGCGGTGCGTCCGCCGTCCGACGGACGCACCGGCGACCGTGCCGCTGAGCACCGCCGCGCCGCGCAGCAGCGTCTGGAGCCCGACGCCGCCCGCGACGAGCACGTCGAAGTACGCCACGACCTTGAGGGTCTCGCTGGCCTCTGGGTCCAGCGCGGTCAGGCGGCCCACGAGTTCCTGCATGCTCGCTCCATCGCGGGTGGACGTGGACCCACCCTAGTCCTGGCGCGCGGTCAGGCGCCGAGCGTGCGCGCCACACGCGCGGTCAGGCGCCGAGCGTGCGCGCCACCCAGGAGTCGCGCGCCGCGCGCATCGCCTTGGCCAGGACGGTGTGCGGCGCCATCATGTCGAAGCCGTGGAAGCCGCCGGGCCAGACGTGCAGCTCGGCCTGCACGCCCGCCGCCCACAGCGCGGAGGCGTAGGCGACGTCCTCGTCGCGGAACACCTCGGCGCTCCCGCAGTCGATGAAGGCAGGGGGCAGGCCGGCCAGGTCGGTCGCGCGGGCCGGGGCGGCGTAGACCGAGACGTCGGCGGTCCCCCGCCGGTCCCCGAGGAGCGCCGACCACCCGGTCACGTTGGAGCCGCGGTCCCAGACGCCGACGCCGTCGATCTGGGCGGTCGAGACCGTCTGGTCGCGGTCGTCGAGCATGGGGTAGATCAGCACCTGTCCCGCGAGGGCGGGGCCGCCCTCGTCGCGGGCAAGCAGCGCGGTCCCCGCGGCGAGGCCGCCCCCGGCGCTCGCCCCCGCGATGATCAGGCGGGCCGGGTCGATGCCCAGCTCCTCGGCGTGCTCGCCCGTCCACACCAGGCCCGCATAGCAGTCGCGCACCGGGTAGGGGTCGGGGAACTCCGGGGCGAGGCGGTACTCCACGGTGACGAGCACCGCGTCGAGCTCGGTGACCCAGCCGAGGACCTGGTCCAGCCCCACGAACCGGTCCCCCATGATCATCCCGCCGCCGTGGGTGTGGAAGATGCCCGGGCCGAGGCCGGTGCGTCCCTGGCGGCTCAGCACGCTGAGCTGGATCTCGCCGCCCTCGTGCCCGGGGATGGTCACGTCCCGGCGCTCGATCCCCGCGGCGGCCAGCGTCTCGTCGACGCTCACGTCCAGCACGGGCATCCCCTGCCGCATCAGCGGGATCATCTCGGGCGTGATGGTGGGCGGAAGCTGCTCAGACAGCAGCGTGAGGGCAGCCTCCAGCTCCGGGTCGAAGGGCGGCCTCTGCGGCCTCTGCGCGGTCTCGGCCATGGGAACTCCCTTGTCCTACGACGACGGCGCCACTGCGACGGGTGCCGCGACGGCTCCGCGGTGAGCCGTGTGACGAGTCTGGGCCTCTCGCGCCGGGAAGACATCCGCCGAACGGGGCGCGCTCGGCGCTGATCGCCCGCCATCCGGCGGGGCGGACTGTGAGCCGAGCTGCCCAGCGCCGTCACCCAGCTCGGTCCCTTGCACCGAGCGACCGCCCAGTTCGGTCGAGGGGTCAGAAGGTGCGGTAGTCCGGGATCGGGAGCTTGGGGCCGCGGCGGGGTGCCGAGGGGCGGCCGTCGAACGACAGGAGGCGGACCACGCGGTGCCGGTGCGGCGCGTACGGGGCGAGCAGCCGCAGCATCCCGGCGTCGTCGGTGCGCTCGCCGGCCAGCGCCCAGCCGACCGCGGCAGGCAGGTGGAAGTCGCCCACGGAGACGGCGTCGGCGTCGCCGAACGCCCGCTGGGCCACCTCCGCCGACGTCCACACGCCCACGCCCTGCACCTTCTCCAGCCGGGCGCGGGCCTCGGCGGGCGCCATCGCGCACGCCTCCTCCAAGCGCGGCGCCACCAGGGCGCACCGGGTCACGGCCCGGGCGCGTCCCGGGTCGACGCCGGCACGGTGCCAGTCCCAGACCGGCACCCGGGTCCACGCGCGTGCGTCGGGCGCCACGCGCAACCCGCCGCGCAGGCCCTCCGGCGTCGGACCGGGCGCCGGGGAGCCGTGCCGCAGGACGAGCCAGCGCCAGGCCCGGTGCGCCGTGACCGTCTGCACGCGCTGCTCCAGCACCGCGGGCACGAGCGCCTCCAGCACCCGGCCGCTGCGCGTCATCCGTAGGCCCGCCGCCCGGCGGTGCGCGAGGCTGAGCTGCGGCGGCGGTTCGAAGCCGGTGGCGTCGTCGTGCTCGCCGAGCAGCGCGGGCAGCGCCTGCGCGGCCTCGCGGGCGCCGTCGCCCCACTGGTGCACCACCACCTCGTGCGGCCCGGCGGGCACGAACCGCTGCGTCACGGGGCCGCTGCGCAGCAGCGACGTGCGCCAGACGGACCCGTCGGCGGCACGGTGGAACGTGGGGTCCTCCCGCCCGTGGGCGAGCGGCCCGAGCGTCAGGCCGACGTCGAGCCGCCGGGGCGAGGTGTGGCGCACGGTGAGCACATCCCAGTGGACCACGGAGTGGCGCGATCTCCGGCACGGCGCACCCCGCACTCAGGTGATCGCACGCTCCATGCGGGCCACCTCGTGCACGACGGTCTCGACGAGCAGGTGGTGTCCCAGCGGCCGGAAGTGGCCCGCCAGCGGCAGCTCGACGTTCCGCGCGCCGGCCAGGTGCCCGGTCTCGGGGATGTGCGGGTCGAACGCGGGGTAGATCGCGGTGATGCGCTCGTTGACCAGCAGTTCGCCCGCGAGCGCCAGCAGCACGGGGTCGCGCGGGTCGAACGAGCGCAGCGCGCGCGAGAGCATGTACCGGGCCCAGCGCGAACCGGCGAACGGCGTGGCGATCGCGACCAGGCCGAGCACCCGCTCGCCCGCTGGCGAGAGCAGCACACGCTTGCCGATGAGGCCGCCCTTGCTGTGCGCCACGAGCACGACGCCGGTCAGGCAGGCCCGTTCGAGGTGCTCGGCCACGACGTCGGCCGACTCGGGGACGGGCCGCGCGTTGTATCCCAGGCCGGGGACGGCGTGCACCGGGTGGCCCGCCCGGGCCAGCGCGGTCGCGACGGGGCCGAGGAACTCCCAGGTCTCGTAGATCCCGGGCAGGAGCACGATGGGCGCCACGTGGCCGGCCGCTGTGGGCAGCCGCGGACGCCGCAGCACGTGGTGGAGCTGTCGTTCGGCGGCCCAGGCGTAGTCGGCAGCCCACGCGCCGAGCCGAGCGAGCGCCCTGCCGACGGTGACCGCGCCACCGCCCCGGAACCGGTTCATCCGGTGCACTCTACGGTCTGACCTGCGAACGGTTCGTGCATCAGGCTGTTGGTGCGGGCCTGGCCGTCTGCCGGACCCGCCGAGCCGCAAGTCGTGTGCGTGCCCGCCCAAGTCGTGTGCGTGCCCGTCGTCGAACCGCAACGTACACGTGATACCCGCCGCCGAACCGAAAGGTGGACGTCGATCGGCGGCCGGATCGACTTGTATCTTTCGGCCCGGCCTCGACAGCGACGAGGAACTTGCGGTTCGGCACATGGGCGCAGATCGGGCGCGAAGATAGCGGGTATGGACATGTCAGGTAGCGACGACACCGAGGGCGTGTCGGTGCGCGTGCTCGGGCCGTTCGTCGTGACCGTCGACGGCGTGCCCCTGGCGCTGGGCTCGCGTCTGCGGACGCTGCTCGCCGTGCTGGCCGTCGACGTCGGCCGTCCGGTGCCGGCCGAGCGCATCGCCGCGGCGGTCTGGGGCGGCGAACGGCCCGCCGACACCCGCAAGGCCATCCAGGTGCTGGTCACCCGGCTGCGCTCGGCGCTCGGCGCCGACGCCATCCGCACCACGGCGGACGGGTACCAGCTCGACGTGCCGCCCGACGCCGTCGACGTGCACCGGTTCGAGTCGGCGATGGCGGCCAGCAAGGTCGCCGCGAACGGCAGGGTCGGCGATGTCGGGGTCAGCAGTGGGGACATCGCCAACACCGCCGAGGAGTACCGGCTGGTCCGCGCGGCGCTCGGGCAGTGGCGGGGCTTCCCGTTCGAGGCCGTCGACTCCGACCTGCTGGTCACCGAGGACCGGCAGCGGCTGGTCCAGCAGGCGCTCCATGCCGTCGAACGGTACGCGGACATCGCGCTCGCCGGGCACCCGGCAGACCTGGGGGACCTCGCCGCGCGCCTGCGTGAGCTCGTGGGCGTCCATCCCCTGCGGGAGGGCCTGTGGGTCCGGCTCATGGCCGTGCTCGACCGCACCGGCCGGCGCGCCGACGCCCTCGCCGCCTACCAGGACCTGTACCGCATCCTGCGGGAGTCGCTCGGGACCGTCCCGAGCGGCGAGGCGCAGTCGATGCACCGCCGGCTCCTCACCGACGACGACGCGGACGACGCCGCAGGCGCCCACCCGGACGCCCGCCCGGACGACACCGACGCCAGCGCCCGCAGCACCCACGCCCCCGGCACCCACCCCACCAGCACCGACCACACCAACACCCCCACCGGCCCCGGAATCGCCACCACCCGCCCGGCGACCGGCCCGCCCGGCATGCTCCCGCCGTCGGACACGGCGTTCCGTGGGCGCGCCCAGGCCCTCGCGGCGCTGGACGCGCTGCTGGACCACCGCGGTGGCACGCCGGGCGCGACCGGCATCGCCGTGGTCGACGGGCCGGGCGGGATCGGCAAGACGTCCACGGTGCTGCACTGGGCCCGCGGCGTGGCCGACCGCTTCCCCGACGGCCACCTCTACGTGAACCTCCGGGGCTTCTCCCCCACCAGCACGCCGGTCGTCGCGGACGCCGCGGTCCGCCGCCTCCTCGACGTCCTGGGCGTTCCGCCTGGCCAGGTCCCCGCCGACGCCGACGCCCAGGCCGCGCTGTACCGCTCGGTGCTCGCGGACCGGCGGGTGCTCGTGGTGCTGGACAACGCGCGCGACGTCGAGCAGGTGCGGCCGCTGCTGCCGGGCGGCCGGCACTGCGTGGTGGTGGTCACCAGCCGGAACCGGCTCGGCGGCCTGGTCGCCATGGAGGGTGCCGCGCGGCTCACCCTCGGACCGCTCGTGCCGGCCGAGGCCCACGACGTGCTCGCGGCCCGGCTGGGCACGGCCCGGCTCGCGGCGGAGCCCGCCGCCACCGCCGAGCTGCTCGCGCTGTGCGGTGGCCTCCCGCTCGCGCACGTGATCGTCGCCGAGCGCGCGGCGGCGCGCCCGGGGGCGCGGCTCGCCGACCTGGTCCGCGAGCTGCACCGGCACGGTTCACGGATCGACGCCCTGTCCGCCGACGCCGCCGACCCGCACCGGGCGGCCCGGCCCGTCTTCTCCTGGTCGTACCAGGCGCTGGGCGCCGACGCCGCCCGCGTGTTCCGCCTGCTCGGCCTGCACCCGGGGCCGCACGTCACCGTGCCGGGCGTGGCGAGCCTCGGCGCGCTGGACCTGCGCGGCGCGCGCGCCGCCGTCGCAGAGCTGGAACGGGCGAGCCTCGTGGTCGAGGTCGCGCCGGGCCGGTTCGCCCTGCCCGGGCTGCTCGTGGACTACGCGATCGAGCTGGTCGAGGGCGACCCTGTGGCGGACACCGCCGCCGCGACCGCCCGCATGCTCGACCACTACCTGCACGTCGCCCAGGCGGCCGAGCCGGGCACCCTCCAGAGCGAGGCGCCGGTGCTCGTCGCCATGGTCCGCCGCGCGGCCGCGACCGGGGACGCCGAGCACACGTGGCGCATCGCCCGCTGCCTGCGCGCGTACCTGTGGGCGCGCGGGCAGGTCTCGACCCTCCTGGAGACCGAGCGGCTGGCCCTCGCCGCGCTCGAGCTGCTCGGCCACGACCAGGAGCAGACGGTCTCCCGGGGCTGGATCGCCCAGGCGCGCGCGCGGCTCGGGCTGCCCCACGGAGCACCCCTCAGACGCTGAGCCGCCGCCGGTCGACCGGCCGGGCCACGGGCCTGCGCCGCGCCCCCGCTGACCGGGCCACGCCTGGCTGCGCCGCACCTGGCGGCACCGGGTCAGACCGCACCGCCTCCGGGACCGCCCCGCCGCCGTCCAGCACGGCGCGGCCGAGCGGCGTCAGGGTGTGCCACACGGTGTTCCGCTCCCGGCGCGAGGCGACCAGGCCGGCGTCGCGCAGCACGGACGCGTGCTCGGAGGCCGACGGCGCGGAGACGCCGATGTGCCGGGCCAGCTCGCTCGTGCTCGCGCCGTGCACAAGGGCCGACAGCGCGGCCGCGCGGGTCTTGCCGAGGAGCGCAGCGAGCGCGCGCTCGTGCCGGTCCGCGCCCGACGCCCGGAACCAGGACGTCCGGTGCGCCACCGGGTAGACGAGCACGGGCTCCAGGTCCGGGCCCGCCAGCGAGACCGGCACGCGCCAGCAGAAGAACGCCGGCTGCAGGGTGAGGCCGCGACCGTCCAGGTACAGGTCGCCGTCGGGCCCGGTCCCGACGGTGAGCACCGGCTCCCGCCAGGAGACCGACGCGTGCACCGACGCCAGGAGGGCCGCCGTCCCGCCGCTGGTCAGCGTGCGCGCCCGCGCTGCGAGGTCGGCGTCGACGTCGCGGCGCAGAGCCGGCCAGTAGGGCGCGATCGCCTGGTCGTGGTAGGCCTGCACGGTCGCTCCGAGCCGCCGTCGGGCCGACGGCGTGCTCAGCACCGACCGCAGCCCCTCGCCGAGCTCGCCCACCCCGCCGTCGGCCAGGAACTCCGGCGGGTAGCCGCGGGCCGGGGTGAGCCGCAGGTAGGTGCGCGCCTCCGGGGACAGCGTGGACACCACCCGCGAGCGCCACTCGCCGAACATCGGCGGACCGCCGGCGAGGTGGGCCTGGTGGGCGCTGAGCACCGCCTCCCACAGCGGGTCGGCTCCGGGTGCGAGCCGGACCCGCATCAGGTCCTCCGAGGTGAAATGGATTCGCAGCACCGGCACCTCCCGCGGCCTTGCATGCTGGTGGACGCCGGGTTTCGGCGCCATGAGACATTCCAGGCCGGACCGGTTTCAAAGCGGTTTCAGTCCGGGTGGCGACCGGGCAGGATGGGCCGTGACGGGACAGGACGCGACGGAGCGGGGGTGCGGATGGGCGACGGGCAGCAGCCGGCGGTCACGGTTTCAGTCCTGGGACCGTTCCGCGTCACCGTGGACGGCGCACCGGTACGCCTGCCCGCCCGGCTCCGGTCAGTCCTCGCAGCGCTCGCCGTCGGCGCAGGCGACCCAGTGACCACGGAACGCCTGGTCGACGTCGTATGGGGCGAGGAACTGCCCGCCTCCCCACAACGGTCCCTCCAGGTCCTGGTACGCAGACTACGGGTCGCGCTCGGCGACGACGCCGTCGAGACCGTACCCGGCGGATACCGCCTCGCCGTCCCACCAGAGCACGTGGACGTCGCCCGCTTCACCGGACTCGTCCGGGCACGCGCAGGCGACGGCCCGCACGCCGAACGACAACGGCTCGTCGAGGCACTCACCCTGTGGCGCGGCCTCCCGTTCGACGGTGTCGAGTCCGCGGCGCTGCGCACGGTCGACGCGCCACGGCTAAGCGAACAGCGACTCACCACGCTCGCCCGGCGGATCGAACTCGACCTCATCGAGCTCGACCTCGCCGGGCCGGGAACCACCACGGGGCCGGACGGCGACACGCTGGTCGCCGAGCTCCGGGGACTGACGGCACAGCACCCGCTGCAGGAGCGGTTCTGGGGCCAGCTCATGACCGCCCTGGCCCGCACCGGCCGGCCCGACGAGGCGCTGGCCGCCTACCAGCGGCTCGACCAGACCCTCTCCGACGAGCTGGGCATCGGCCCTGGCGAGGCGATCCGGCGGCTGCACCGGGAGATCGTCGCCGACGAGCGCGCCGAGCCGGCTGGCTGGACCCCGCGCCAGCTCCCGTCGGGCACCACGGGTTTCAGCGGCCGCGAGGACGCCCTGGCCAGGCTCGACGTCCTCCTCGCCGACGGCGCCGGCTCCCCGCCGCGGACCGCCGTCCTGGACGGCGCCGGCGGCGTCGGCAAGACGGCGACGGCGCTGCACTGGGCGCACCGGGTGGCCGACCGGTTCCCCGACGGCCAGCTCTACGCGAACCTGCGCGGGTTCGACCCGACGTCTCCCCCGGTACCCGCGAGCACCGTGGCACGGACGTTCCTGGAGGCGGTGGGCGTGGCCAAGGGCCGGGTCCCGCGTTCGGAGGGCGCTCAGCTCGCGCTGTACCGCGGCATCGTCGGCGGGCGGCGGATGCTCGTGATCCTGGACAACGCCCGCGACGCGGAGCAGGTGCGGCCGCTCCTGCCGGGATCCGGGTCGAGCGTCAGCGTCGTGACCAGCCGCGTGTCGCTGACCGACCTCGTCGCCGTCGCCGGGGTGCGGCGGGTCGCGCTGGACACCCTGTCGCCGTCGGAGGGGCTGGAGCTGCTGGCCACGCGGGTGGGCGTCGAGCGGTGCCTGGCCGAGCCGGAGGCCGCCCGGCGGATCGTGGACCGGTGCGCCGGCCTGCCGCTGGCGATAGTGATCGCCGCGGCCCGGGTCCTGGCCCGGCCGACGTTCCCGATGTCAGCGGTCGCCGACGAGCTCGCCGACGACGGCATGCGCCTGGACACGCTGGGCGACGACGACGCGATGGCCGACGTCCGCAGCGTCTTCTCGACGTCGTACCGGGCACTCTCGCCGGATGCGGCAAGGCTGTTCCGGCTGCTGGGAATCCACCCAGGACCGGACATCTCCCGCGAGGCCGTCGTGCCGCTGCTCGGCGACTCCGGCGAGGCCGCGCGGCGGGCCATGGCCGAGCTCGTGCGGGTGAACCTGGTCGCCGAGCACGTCCCGGGGCGGTACGCGATGCACGACCTGGTAGCGGAGTACGCGCGCGAGCGCGCGCACCACGACCTCGCGGACGGCGAGCACGCGGCGGCCGTGGGGCGGCTGACCCGGTGGTACCTCGGCGTGGCGCTGGAGATGGACCGCCGGAGGTGGCCGGGCCGGGTCCGGCAGGGGTTCGTCGAGGACCCCGGCGCCGCCGGGGTGCCCGACCAGGAGCCGGCCGCATGGTTCCACACCGAGCGGACGATCCTGCTCGCCGTCGTCGAGGCCGCGCGGGCGCACGGGCTCCTGCGTGAGGTCCTGTCGCTGGCCTGGGCGCTCTACAGCACACTGTCCAACCACGTCGAGCTCCGGCGGGCGCTGTGGACGGCCCTGGTCACGGCGCGCGACGTCGCGGTCGAGGTCCAGGACCGCCGGGCCGAGGTGTGGTGCACCCGGTACCTGGCGGCGGTGGCGGCGGACGCCGGCCGGGCCGAGGACGGCGAGGGGCTGCGGCGCCGCACGATCGAGCTGGCCGCGGAGCTGGGCGACGACCGGGTGCTCCAGCAGGCCTACCAGGGGTACGCCGCCGACCTGGTGCGCTGGGGCCGGCACGCCGAGGCGGTGCACCAGTCCGAGGAGGCCCTCCGGCACGGGCGCCGGTCAGGAGACCCGTACTACGAGGCGCACTCGCTGAACATCCTCGCGTGGGCGCTGTCGCACAGCGGGGACCTCGCGCGTGCGCTGCCGCTGGCCGAGGAGGCGCTGGCCATGCTCAGCGACGAGCGCAACCCGACGACCAGGGCCGTCATCTGGGACACCATCGGGTTCGTGCACGCGGAACGCGGGGACCCGGTGCGGGCGATCGTCTGCTACGAGGAGGCCGCGGTCCGGTTCCGGGCGTTCGACATGCGCCAGGACCTCGTGGCGACCCAGCGCAAGTGCGCCCGCCTGCTCGGCGACGTCGGCCGCTGGGCGGCGGCGCGGGACGCCTGGCAGGAGTGCCTGGACCTGTACGTCGCGCTCGGCCTCGGCGGCGTCGCCGAGATCCGCGAGGAGCTGGCCCGCGCCACGGAGAACGTACCGCCTCAGGCGCGCCGCCGCGAGATCGTCCGCCCCAGCCAGACCAGCGGGTCGTAGCGCCGGTCCGCCACGCGCTCCTTCATCGGGATCAGCGCGTTGTCGGTGATGTGGATCCCCTCTGGGCACACCTCGGTGCAGCACTTGGTGATGTTGCACTGGCCGAGCCCGTGCTCCTCCTGCGCCGCGGGCACCCGGTCGGCGACGTCGAGCGGGTGCATCTCCAGCTCCGCGACCCGCATCAGGAAGCGCGGGCCCGCGAACGACTCCTTGTTGTCCTCGTGGTCACGCACCACGTGGCACGTGTCCTGGCACAGGAAGCACTCGATGCACTTGCGGAACTCCTGCGAGCGCTCGACGTCCACCTGCCCCATCCGGTACTCGCCCGGCGCCAGGTCGGCCGGCGGCGTGAACGACGGGATCTCGCGCGCCTTCGCGTAGTTGAACGACACGTCCGTCACCAGGTCGCGGACCACGGGGAACGTCCGCATCGGCGTCACGGTCACCACGGAGTCCCGTTCGAACACGGACATGCGCGTCATGCACAGCAGCCGCGGCCGCCCGTTGATCTCCGCCGAGCACGACCCGCACTTGCCCGCCTTGCAGTTCCACCGCACCGCGAGGTCGGGCGCCTGCGTGGCCTGCAGCCGGTGGATGACGTCGAGCACCACCTCGCCCTCGTTGACCTCGACCTCGAAGTCGGCGAGCGCGCCGCCGTCGGCGTCCCCGCGCCAGATCCGGAACCTGCCCGTGTAGCTCATGCGACACCTCCCTGGGGGTGGGCGGCCAGCTCGGGCGCTGTGTAGTACTTCTCAAGCTCGGCGACGTCGAACAGCGCGAGCAGGTCCGCCCGCATGGGCACCCGTTCGGCCGGTTCGACGGCGACCCGCGGCACCACCGGATCGCCCCCCGGGCCGTCCACGCGCCGGGTCACGAGCACCCGGTGCCGCCACTGCGCGTCCAGCGTCGGGTAGTCCTCGCGGGTGTGGCCGCCGCGGCTCTCGGTGCGCAGCAGCGCGGACTCCGCTACGGCCTCGCTCACCATGAGCATGTTCCGCAGGTCCAGCGCCAGGTGCCAGCCCGGGTTGTACTGCCGGTGCCCCTCGACCACGACGTCGCGCACCCGCGCCCGCAGCTCACCGAGCCGGTCCAGCGCCGCCACCATCTCCGCCTCCGTGCGGATGATGCCCACCAGGTCGTTCATCACCTTCTGCAGGTCGGCGTGCAGCGCGTACGGGTTCTCGCCGCCCGCGCCGTCGGACGGCGGGTCGAACGGCGCGAGCGTCATCCGCGCGGCCGCCTCGACGTCGCCGTCGCGCACGGCCGGACGGCGCTGGAGGCCGGTCACATAGTCGGCGGCGCCGAGCCCTGCGCGGCGGCCGAACACCAGCAGGTCCGACAGGGAGTTGCCGCCGAGCCGGTTCGAGCCGTGCATCCCGCCGGCGCACTCCCCCGCCGCGAACAGCCCCGGCACCCGCGACTGCCCGGTGTCGGGGTCCACCTGGATCCCGCCCATCACGTAGTGGCAGGTGGGGCCGACCTCCATCGGCTCGGCGGTGATGTCGACGTCGGCCAGCTCCTTGAACTGGTGGTACATGGAGGGCAGGCGCCGCCGGATCTCCTCGGCCGGCATGCGGCTGGCGATGTCGAGGTAGACGCCGCCGTGCGGCGAGCCGCGCCCCTCCTTGACCTCGGTGTTGATCGCCCGGGCGACCTCGTCGCGGGGCAGCAGGTCGGGGGTGCGGCGGTTGTTCTCCTGGTCGTCGTACCAGCGGTCCGCCTCGTCCTCGGACTCGGCGTACTGCCCCTTGAAGACGGCGGGGACGTACCCGAACATGAACCGTTCGCCGTCGGAGTTCTTCAGCACGCCGCCGTCGCCGCGTACGCCCTCGGTCACGAGGATGCCCTTGACGCTGGGCGGCCAGACCATGCCCGTCGGGTGGAACTGGACGAACTCCATGTCGATGAGGTGCGCGCCCGCGCGCAGCGCGAGGGCGTGGCCGTCGCCCGTGTACTCCCACGAGTTCGACGTGACCTGGAACGACTTGCCGATGCCGCCCGTGGCCAGCACGACGGCGGGCGCGGAGAACACCACGAGCCGGCCCGACTCGCGCCAGTACCCGAACGCGCCGGCGATCGCGCCGGCGTCGTCGGTGAGCAGCTCGGTGACCGTGCACTCGGCGAACACGCGCAGCCGGGCCTCGTAGTCGCCGGTCTCGGCGTGGTCGGCCTGCTGCAACGCCACGATGCGCTGCTGCAGGGTGCGGATGAGCTCCAGCCCGGTCCGGTCGCCGACGTGCGCGAGCCGCGGGTAGGAGTGCCCGCCGAAGTGCCGCTGGCTGATCCGGCCGTCCGCGGTCCGGTCGAACAGGGCGCCGTAGGTCTCCAGCTCCCAGACCCGGTCGGGCGCCTCCTTGGCGTGCAGCTCCGCCATCCGCCAGTCGTTGAGGAACTTGCCGCCGCGCATCGTGTCGCGGAAATGCACCTGCCAGGAGTCGTTCTCGTTGACGTTGCCCATCGCGGCGGCGCAGCCGCCCTCCGCCATCACGGTGTGCGCCTTGCCGAACAGCGACTTGCAGACGATCGCCGTCCGCAGCCCGCGCTCGCGCGCCTCGATGGCGGCGCGCAGCCCGGCACCGCCCGCACCGATGACGAGGACGTCGTAGTCGTGCCGTTCGGTCTCGGTCAACGCGGGGCTCCTATCCGATGAACCGGAAGTCGGTGATCGTCCCGCGCGCGACGAGCATCACGTACAGGTCGGTCAGGATGAGCGTGGCGAGCGTGATCCACGCGAAGAACTGGTGGCGCGTGTTGAGCGCGGAGATCTTGGTCCAGAACCAGTACCGCACCGGGTGCTTGGAGAAGTGCGTGAGCCGGCCGCCCATCACGTGCCGGCACGAGTGGCACGACGCCGTGTAGCACCACAGCAGCACGACGTTCACCAGCAGCACGAGGTTGCCGACGCCGACCACGAACCCGTCGGCGGGGTGCCAGAAGGCGACGATCGCGTCGTAGGTGTTGATCACGGAGACGACCACGGCGAGGTAGAAGAAGTACCGGTGCGAGTTCTGCAGGATCAGCGGGAACCGCGTCTCGCCCGTCTGCCGCGCGTGCGGCTCCGGCACGGCGCACGCGGCGGGCGCGAGCCAGAACGACCGGTAGTACGCCTTGCGGTAGTAGTAGCAGGTCAGCCGGAACAGCAGCAGGAACGGCAGGCTGAGCGCCGCGTACGGGATGAGCGGGTGGTCCGGCAGGAACATCCCGAAGTGCGCCGAACCCGGCTCCGACGCGCACCCGAGCGAGACGCACGGCGAGTAGAACGGCGTCAGGTACCGCTCGTCCGCGAAGAAGTACTGCTGCTGGAACGCCCGCACCGCGCCGTAGACGAGGAAGATCAGCAGGCCGACCGTGGTCGACGTCGGCAGCAGCCACCACCGGTCGGACCGCAGCGTGCGTGCGCCGATCGCGGCGCGCCCCGGTGCGTCGACGCCTCGCGCGTCGGTCCTCGCGGGCGCCGTCACGACCGGTCGCCGTGGTAGCCGCCGAGTCCCTCGTCGTCGGCATCACTGAACATCGCGGCGTCCAGCGGTGTGTCGGGGACGACGACGTGCTCTGGCACCCGGCCGGACGAGCTCGCCTGCCGTAACGGCTCGGCCGAGGCAAGCTCGGTCACGTCGATCTCCAGCCGTTCGAGATCGTTCACGAGCCTGCGCACCTCCGGACAGTCGCCGAAGGCGCCGCGCGCGGCGGTCACGCTCTGGCGCAACTGGTCGATCGATCGGCGGAGCGTCGCGAATTCGGTGGTCGTCATCGGGCACCTCCCTCGGCGACGCGCCTCACCCCGTCGTGAGGTGCGTCACACCAGACTCTGCCGTGAATGCGCCGGTGAGGCAAGGGCAGCGCGCCCGGTCGGCCGACGTCCGCGAACCGCGGACACGACGGCGCGGGGCATCCGTACCCGGGTAATCTGCCCGCCATGAACGAGTCCGTCGCTCGCGGGCCGCTGGGCATCACCCGGAGCAGCGAGGGTGACCGGGTCACCACCCTGGAGCTCTTCTTCGACCTGGTGTTCGTGTTCGCCTTCACCCAGGTGACCGCCCTGATGGCGCACGGGGAGCCGCCGCTGGCGCTGCTGCACGGGCTGATCGTCCTCTCGCTGCTGTGGTTCGGCTGGTCGTCCTACGCGTGGCTGGCCAACCAGGTACGCGCCAACAGCGGCGTCATGCGGGCCGGCTTCATCGTGGCGATGATCGCGATGTTCGTGGCCAGCATGGCGATCCCCGAGGCGTTCCACGAGGAGCCGGGCGGCATCCCCGCCGCCATGACCATCGCGGTCTGCTACGCCGTCGTGCGGGTCACACACCTCGCCGCCTACCTTCTTGCGGCCGGGGGCAACGGTGCTCTGCGACGGCAGCTCCTGCTGACGGCGCTCACCTCGGTGCTGCCCACGGTCGCGCTGCTGGTCGTCGGCGCGCTGGTCGACGAGTCGACGCGCACGTGGGTCTGGCTGGCCGCCGTGGCGTACGACCAGTTCGCCATCTTCCTGGGCGCCCGCAGCGGCGGCTGGCTGCTGCCGTCGGCCGAGCACTTCGCGGAGCGGCACGGCCTGGTGGTCATCCTCGCCCTCGGCGAGTCGATCGTCGCGATCGGCGTCGGCATCGCCGGACAGCGGCTGGACTGGTCCCACGTGACCGGCGCGACGCTCGCGATCGTCATCGCGGTCTGCCTCTGGTGGCTGCACTTCACCCGCCGGCTCCGGCAGCTCGAGGACGGCCTGGTGGCGCTGCGTGATCCGGCGCGGGCCTGGCTGGCGCGCGACCTGTTCACCTACCTGCACTTCCCGATCATCGTGGGCATCATCATGGCCGCCCTCGGCATCGAGCTGGCCATGGCACACCTGGACGACGACCACCTCGGCACCGTCGGCGGGTGGGCGCTCGCCGGCGGCGTCGCCACCGTGCTCGCCGCCTCCGCCGGCGCGGTCCGCCGGGTGACCGGCTCGTGGCCGATCGTGCGCGTCGCCGGCATCGGGGCCGTCCTGCTCACGGGTTTCGCGCTGGTCGCCCTGCCGCCGCTCGGCGCGCTCGGGCTCGTGGTGGTGGTGCTCGCGGCGCTGTGCGTTGCTGAGGAGTTCGACCGCCCGACGGCGGCGGACCGGCTTCGCTGAGGGTCCTGGGCATGCCGGTGGCCGCCGTGAGGGCGGAGCTCGCGGCGGTCACTGAGTTCAGCGGATCGGTGTCTTGGGTGGGTGTGCCCAGGCCAGGTCGGGTCGGGACCGTGGCCGGCGTCCGGGACCGGCCTGGTCACGTCGCCCAGGCGGGCGGTAGGCGATGGCGCCCCGGGGGCGCGCGACGGTGCAGCCGATGCTGTACCGGCTGCGTGGGATGCGCCCGGGGGCGGGGCCGGTCATGCCGACCGCCGGGGTCCATGCCGGTGTCGCCTCCCGGACTGGTGCCGGTGGTGCGGGCGCGACGAACACGGAGGTGTGCCCTGTCGGCATGGTCGTTTCCACGGCGTGCCGGCCGTCGAACTCGGTCACCTTCTGCGACCACCCCGGCGCCTGCTTCGCGTGGTTACAACGGGCGCACAGGCCTTGACCGTTGTCCAGGCTGGTCGCCCCGCCGTCGGCGTACGGGGTGATGTGGTCGAGGTGTCGTACCGGGGCGTCGCACCACGAACTCGCGCAGATGCCCTGCTCCCGGGCTCGCAACAGCGCGGCCAGGCCGGTCGGGTGGAACCGGGACGTCGAGGTGGTGGCCAGCAGCCGACCGTGAGGGTTGACATAGATCGCGCGCAACCAGGCCGCATCCGCATCGAGTCCCTGGGCGACCAGGTGGCGTGCCACCGGCGCCGGGACCTCGCCCGCCCCGGCCGGGGCACCCTCCAGCACGGTCCCGGGCTGGTCACCACCGGCCAGCAGGGTCTGGTCAGAGACGAGCAGGTTGATCGTGACCGGGACCTCATCGGCGTGGCCGGGCTCGCGGCCGGTGACCCGCTCGATCAAGGTATCGGCCATGACCTGGCCGACCCCGCGCTCGTCCCCGGTCGCCTTCGCCGCCTCGGCGTGCTTCTTCAGCTGGGCGTAGGCCTGCACCCCTTGCTGCATCGGGACCAACGCCGTCAGGTACACCATCAGATCCGGAGCCGGACGCACACTCACACAGCGTTCTGAGACCGCCTTCGCGTTCCGCTTCATACACGCGTGCACATCCAGCTTGGACGCCAGCTCCTTGACCCGGGCGATCAGCCGCTTGGTACCCAACCGTGCCAGTGCTGCACGGTTCGCGGGGCCGCAGATCTCCTCATCGATCCGGGCCCGGTCCTCCACCGACAGGTGGGAGGTCTCCCGCACCATCAGCGTCGCCCGCCACGCCGAGAGCACCCCGGTACGCAGGGCATCGAACGTGAACGGCATCTGCATCACCCAAGCCCGGGCGGTGCCCAGGAACGTCCCACCAGCGTGCGGGCTGGCCTGCATCGCCGCACCCACCTGACCGGGCACACCACGACCGCGCCGCACCGCACGGATACTCTGCCGGGCCTCATCCGCCTTCGTGGCCTCGTCCAACGCGACCGCCAGCCGCGCCTGCGTGGCCGTCACCGTGTTCTTCACGGCTTCCAGCTCACCCAGCAGGTCCACCCACTCCGCCTGGACCTGCTTCGAGACCGCACCAGGCGTGTCAGTGGCGCCTGGCAGGATCATGCCCGCCAACACCTCACGCAGCGCACGGACATCCGCCGCATCAACAGCGCCACCGGTCGAAGTGCCGCCGGCCGAGGGCAGCACCGACCCGGGAGGCTGGTCGCCTGCTCCATGTGCACTGCCCGTCCATGTCATGCGATAAATCTATCGCACACTTGTACGCATCGCTCGTCGAACCGGCACCATCTGCCCACAGCAGAACGCCCCCTTCCGCCGTCGTGCCGAGACCGTCATACGCGACCAGCTCTCGCCCTGACGACCCAGATCCGCATCGCTCCCCCGCATGTCGCGATCGCCCCGCACCGCCGGTCCCATTAGCGTTGGGGGCATGACGACGTCGGAGAACTCGCAGTACTGGCGGCTGCTCGGCGAGCAGGTGGGTCACGAGCTGGCGGCCCACCTGCAGTACGTGGCGATCGCGGTCTGGTTCGACAGCCACGACCTCCCGCAGCTCGCCGCGCACTTCTACCGGCAGGCGCTCGAGGAGCGCAACCACGCGATGATGATCGTCCAGTACCACCTGGACCGGTCGCTGCCCGTGGCGATCCCCGGCACGCCCGAGGTGCGCAACGACTTCACGAACGTGCTCGAGCCGCTCCAGCTCGCGCTCGACCAGGAGCAGCAGGTGACGCGGCAGATCGAGGCGATCTTCCGCGCGGCCCGCGAGGAGGGCGACGCGCTGGGCGAGCAGTTCCTCATGTGGTTCCTCGAGGAGCAGGTCGAGGAGGTCGCCGCCGCGACGACGCTCGTCACCGTCGCCAAGCGCGCCGGCGACAACCTGTTCGACCTGGAGAACTACGTCGCGCGCGAGACCATCGGCGACGCCGGCGAGTCGGCGTCCGCACCGCGGGCGGCGGGCGGGGCACTCTGAGCGATCGCCGGACCAAACCGACGCCGGACCAAACCGACGTCGGGACAAGCCGACGTCAGGACTGAGGCTGGAGAGCCTGCCCGCCGATCACGGAGAGCAGCCGTAGCTTGTCGTGACTCTCGCTGCCGGGAACCGCGGTGTAGACCAAGAGCGAGTGGGCCTGGTCCGGGTCGACCAGCCGCTGGCAGTTCAGCTCCAGGGCACCCACCTCTGGGTGGACGAAGTGCTTGACCTCGCGGAGACGTACCCCGATCTCGTGCTCCTCCCAGACCCGCCGGAACTCCTCGCTCTGCCCCAGGAGCAGGTCCGCGAGGTACGCCGCCCGGGAGCCGGGGCCGCGCAGCGTGGCGATCTCCCGCAGCCCAGAGGCGTACATCCGGGTGAGGAACGGGTGCTCCTCCGGAGCATAGAAGTCCCGGGCGGCGGGGTCGGTGAACCATCGGTACCCGATGCTGCGAGCGGGACCGGTGAACCGGGTCGTGTCGCCGGTCAGGGCGACGCCCATCGGCGTCTGCCGCAGCGTCTCGCCGAGCTCGGTGACGATCTCCGCCGGCGTGTCGTCCAGCCGGTCGAGCACGCGCAGCAGGCCCGGGCTGATGTGATCGCTCACGGCGCCCCGCAAGACGCTCCCCCATCTCCGGTTCTGCTCCGTTCTACCTCCCGCGAGCAACGGTAGCCACGGCCTGCCGATCCCCCCATCCGAGCGCAGCGGTGACCTCGCGAGCCTGTGATCGGCAGGCCCTGGATGCGGTCTCGCCGTCCGCCGACGATCGACCTCATGACGGCCCCATCCTCTACCGGCCGCTGCGCAGCCTCACCGAGGCCGCGCGCATCTGGGACGTCTCCCTGGAGCTCACCAAGGCCCCGTTCCCCGTCGCCTGAACGGCGCGCGCCCCGCCCGCCGGCGGGGCGCCGTCGTGCCGTCACACCTAGTGCAGGAAGTCCGTGCGCGGCGCGGCCTTCTCGGGCTCGAGGAACAGCTTCACGACGGCGGGCCCGGTCGTGCGCACGATGAGCTCCCCGGCGGTCTGCTCCCAGTCGACGGCGCCGGGCCGGCCGAGCACCGTCACCTCCTTGACCGGCCGCGTCAGCAGGCCCGCCCCACGGCCGAACGCCCGGATCCGCAGTACGCCGTCCACCGGTTCCGCCAGCGGGATCACGTAGACGTACTCGCCGGTCACGTGCGTGCGCGCAGTGAACCGGAAGTCGGCGCCGGTGAACGAACGGCTCTCGCCGTCGACGAACGAGCCGACGGCGACCTCCGTGGGCCCCTCGCCCGCGACCACCCACGGCCTCGTGCCGTAGATCGCCTCACCGTTCACCGAGAGCCAGGCCCCGATCGCGCGGAGCAGCTCCTGCTCCGCGTCCGGGATGGTCCCGTCGGGCTTGGGACCGACGTTGAGCAGGAGCACGCCGTTCTTCGAGACGACGTCGGCGAGCTCCGCGATCAGGTCGTCCGCGGACTTGTACTCGTGGTTACGCACCCACGACCACGCCGTCTTGGAGACCGAGGTGTCGTTCTGCCAGACCGCCGGCCGGATGTCGCCCGTCGTGCCGCGCTCGATGTCGTACACGGCGCTTCCCTCGGCGAACGCGTCCCACTTGTAGTTGATGACGACCTCGCGCCCCCACTGCGCCGCGCGGTTGTAGTAGTAGGCGGCGAGCTGCGCGAGGTACGGCTTGAACGCCGGCTGCTCGACCCACCAGTCGAACCAGAGCACCTGCGGGCGGTAACGGTCGATGATCTCCACCGTCCGCAGCAGCCAGTCCTCCAGGAACCGCTCGCTCGGCGCGGCCTCCTCGCGCTGCGCCGGGCCGTAGAAGTCCTGGAACTCTGGGACCAGCACGTCGGAGTCGAACGTGGCGCCGCCGTTCATGAACCACCAGTGCTCCGCACGGTGCGACGACGCCCCGCGCACCATCCAGGCCCGGTCGGTCGCCTCGGACAGCGCCCCGAACACGTCACGTCCGGGGCCCATCCGGGCGACACTCCACCGGGAGCGGCCCGTGTCGTACATCGCGAACCCGTCGTGGTGCTCGGCGACCGGCACCACGAACTGGGCGCCCGCCTGCCGGAACAGCCTGGCCCACGCGTCCGGGTCGAACCGGTCCATGGTGAACGACGGGATGAAGTCCTTGTACCCGAAGTCGCGGTGCGCACCGTAGGTCGCGACATGGTGCTCGAACTCCGGCGACCCCGCCTGGTACATGTTCCGCGAGTACCACTCGTTGTTGAAGGCGGGCACCGAGTACACGCCCCAGTGGATGAAGATGCCGAACTTGGCATCCTCGTACCACCGCGGCGGGGTCCAGCCGCGCAGCGAGTCCCAGTCGTCGCGGTAGGGACCGGCGTCGATGACGGCGCGGACCGCGGCCAGGCCGCCGGTGTTGTCCGAGACGTCGACGGGAGCCGGGAGCGCGTCGGGATCGATCGGCGGCAGCGGGTCGGTCATGGGAGGTCCCCTTCGTGGTCGAGCGATGGGGTGAGGCTAGCGCCAACCGGGCTGTGCAACGGCGTCGCCGGACGCGCCGCAGGCGCCGTCGTCCCGTATCACGCACGGGTTTCCACTGCTTCCGGCCGGGGGTGAGATTATTGCCCCCGCCAACAGTCAAAAGCGGACACTACGCGCAGAGGGGGCAGGTCAGCGTGCCGACCACAGGTCAACGCGATGCGGCCGTGGCCATGCTCCGTTCGGCGTTGTCCCGCCTGGCTCCTCCCGACGGCGCCCGCGCGCCCGCAGGCCCGCACGGCACCCCCGCGAGTCCCCCGCGCGTCGGCACACCAGCACCCGCCCGCGGCCGGCACGTGAACGGGCCCGAGTGCCGCACCACCCGCGCCGCCCTGCACGACTACCTCAAGGGTCGCCTCCTGCCCCGGCGGCAGCGCGGCCTCGAGGCGCACCTGGACCGGTGCGGCGAGTGCACCCGCGCCTTCATCGACGTCCGCGAGGAGTCCTGGCAGCTCCGCGACCTCGACCAGCGCCTGGTCACGACCGGTCACCGGGGCGGGCGCCACCGCCAAACGCTCCGCCAGCACGCCGGTGTGCCGCAGGTCCCGGGGTCCCCGACGTCGCGCTGGTGAGGGGCGCGGGCGAAATCCCGCGCCTCACCCCGAGGCCCTTGCCTCGCCGGCCCCGCTCGTTGGTAGCCTCCGGTCGCATGACAACAGGGGACGCGGTACCAGACCTCGCCTTCGCGGCCCGTGAGTACATCGCACGGCACGACATCACCGCCCAGCAGATCGCGGACAACCTGCGCAAGCCGATCGACTACGTGCTGGACCAGCTCACCGGCCAGCTACCGCTCGGGGTGGACGTCGTCCTCGCCCTGGCCACCCTCACCACCGACTCGCCGGAGCAGGTGTCCGGGGAGCTCGCGAACATCGCCGGGACGGTGTCCGACATCCCGCGCGTGGACACCGCGTCCATGCGCCGCGCGCTCGCCCAGGAGCTCGGCGCGCAGCGCGCGGCCTGGAACATGGCCCAGCACCAGCTCGCCGACCTCGTGGACGAGTCCCCGGACACGATCGCCGGGTACGAGTCCGGGGACCTCGACATCTCGCTGAGCGCCCTGCGCCGGATCGCGGCCGCGCTGGACACCTACCCGTCGCGCATCATGCTCGCCGCGGAACGGCGCGCCCGGGAGAACCTGGACACCTGACCAGGTCGGTTTGCCCGAGTAATCCTTTGAGTCTCGTGGCCCGCCCCTGCGATCTTCGGTGCGACAACGTTTCACATCCGGAGGAGGGGACCCGGCATGGTCCGGCGGTGGTGGACGGCGCTCGTCCTGCCGCTCGCGCTCGCGAGCTGCGCGGACGACGGCGAGGGACCGCCCCGGCCGGAGCCGCCGAGGTCGGTCGTCATCGAGAGCTTCCCGGCCGAGCAGTCCCCGCCGCCGCAGGGGCTCACCAACGCCGTCGTCGACCCTACGGTCCGGCCCGCGCGCCTCACCGTGACCGCCTGGGGCACACCCGGCTGCATGCGCTATCCGGTCTCGGTCGCGTGGCGCGACGAACAGACCGTCCAGGTCACGACCGCGATGAGCGAGAACGACGGGTGCTCGGCGGAGTACCTGCCGGTGAGCCAGGTCGTCGTCCTCCCCGTCGAGCACGCCGCAGACGGGGTGCGGACCGTCGAGGTCGACGGCAGGTCGGTGGCCTTCGCGTTCGAAGAGGACGGCTAGCTCCGGTCGGCTCGGGTGCACGCGCGCCCGGACCTCGAACCGCAAGTTACGCATGTCCCGGGTCGCCCAACCGAGAGTTGCGCGTGGATCGGCCACGCGGAGCGCACACAGGTTGCGGCTCGACGCCCGCGACGACGTCGAACTTGCGGTTCGGCGTTCGTCCTACGCCGGGTCCGGGACCAGGCCGTCCAGGAGCGCGAGCTCGTCGTCGGTCAGCCGGAGCGCGCCGGCGGCGATGTTCTGCTCCAGGTGCGCCAGGTTGCCCGTCCCGGGGATCGCCAGCACGTGCGGACCCCTGTGGAGGGTCCAGGCCAGCCGGACCTGGGCCGGGGTCGCGCCGTGCGCCTCGGCGACCGCAGCGACCTCCGCCTCACCCGTCCCGGCAGTACCGTCGTGCGCCGCACCGTCGTCCGCCCCGGGCCGCGGGGGCGCTCCCGCGACGGCGAAGAACGGCACGAACGCGATGCCGTGCTCGCCGCACTGCCTGAGCAGGGGGTCCGCCCCACGGTTGGTCAGGCCGTACTGGTTCTGCACGCACACCACGGGCGCGATGGTCAGGGCCTCGGTGAGCTGCTCCGGCAGGATGTTGGAGATGCCGAGGTTCCGGATCAGGCCGGCCTCGCGCAGCTCGGCGAGCGCCCCGAAGTGCTCGGCCACGGACCCGGGCTCCCGCTCGTGACCGGTGCCCCAGCGCAGGTTGACGACGTCGAGCTCGTCGCGGCCGAGCTGCCGGAGGTTCTCCTCGACCTGGCCGCGGAGCCGGTCCGGACGCGCCATCGGCTCGAACTCGCCGTCGCGCGAGCGGCTGGGCCCCACCTTGGTGGTGATCACCAGCTCGTCCGGGTAGGGCTGGAGGGCGGTGCTGATCAGCTCGTTGGACGAGCGGGTGGGCACGAAGTAGAACGCGGCCGTGTCGATGTGGTTCACGCCCAGCTCGACGGCGCGGCGCAGGACGGCGATCGCGTCGGCCCGGTCGCGCGGCCTGGTGTCCCAGGGCATGCCCATCAGCCGCATCGAGCCGAAGCCGATGCGGTTGACCGTGCGGTCGCCGAGCCGCCAGGTGCCGGCGGCGCTGGCGTTCGGGGTGTCTGTCGTGGTGTTCGTCCGAGTGGTCATACGTCCAGCCTTGCGCCAGACCGGCCCGCTCACCCGCGAATGGCAGGTTGTTGCCGAGCCTGGTGGCGCCGCGGCACGCCGGGCAGAATCGAGGGCATGCGGACCGGTGAGGCCGTCACGATCGTGCACGGCGAGCAGGAGCTGTTCGAGCGCACGGCGCACCTGTTCGCGACGGCCACGGACATCGCGTGCGCGGCCAAGGACCTGGCCACCTGGGCGGTCACCCAGGGGACGGCGGACAAGCTCGCCAGCGAGTTCCGGGCGAACCCGACGCAGGACATGCGGATCCGCAAGGTCTACCGGTCCGCGCAGCTCCTGGACCCGGTGGCCGCGCGGCGGCTGGCGAGGGACCGCGACCTGCACGGCGCGCAGATCCGCATCACCCCCGACGAGATCAACGAGACGATCATCCTCGACCGGCGGCTGGTGATCCTGGCCGGCGACCTCAGCGCCGGCCGGCGCAGCTACAGCGTGATCACCCAGCGTGAGGCGGTGCAGGGCGTGATATCGCTGTTCGAGGCGGCCTGGCGGTCGGCGACGGACCTCGACGTCTACGACACGCGCATCGCCGAGGTCCGCCAGCTCGCGCCCCGGGTGCTGGACCTGCTCAGCCAGGGCGTCAAGGACGAGACGGCGGCCCGGATGCTGGGCCTGGGCGTGCGCACCTACCGCCGCCGGGTGGCCGAGCTGATGGAGGCCCTCGGCGCCGAGTCCCGGTTCCAGGCCGGCGTCCGGGCCCGGGAGCTGGGCCTGGTCTAGCGCTGGCCCTCCCCGCACTCGCCCCGGGCGTCCGCCGGCTCCTGGCCGGGCACCACACATCCGATCATTGCGGGTCGATCGTGCGAACCATGGCCACCAGTGTCCCGAAGACGCTCCGTTGACACGCCAAGACATCCTATGTTTCGATCCTTGCGCCCTCGTCGAAGGAGACCCGTTGAGCCGCATCACCCGCGTCCAGACCCGCGACGTCCGCTTCCCGACGTCGCGCGAGCTCGACGGTTCCGACGCCATGAACCCCGACCCCGACTACTCGGCCGCCTACCTCACCCTGCACACCGACGACGCCGACGGGCTGGTCGGCGCGGCCCACGTGTTCACGATCGGGCGGGGCAACGACGTCCAGGTGGCCGCGGTGGAGCTCGTGGCGTCGACTCTGCTCGGCGCGCACGTCGAGGACCTGCTCGACGACATGGGGCGCACCTGGCGCACGCTCGTGCACGACTCCCAGCTCCGCTGGCTCGGCCCGGAGAAGGGCGTCCTGCACATGGCGATCGGCGCGGTGGTCAACGCCCTGTGGGACCTCAAGGCCAAGCGCGCGGGCCTGCCGCTGTGGCGGCTCCTGGCGTCGCTGACGCCCGAGGAGATCGTGGCCCTCGTCGACTTCCGCTACCTGACCGACGCCCTCACCCCCGACGACGCGCTCGCGATCCTCCGGGCCGCCGAGCCAGGGCGCGCGCAGCGCGAGGCGGAGCTGGTGCGCGACGGGTACCGCGCCTACACGACCACGCCGGGCTGGCTCGGCTACTCCGACGAGAAGCTCCAGCGGCTGTGCGGCGAGGCCGTCCGCAACGGCTTCGAGCAGGTCAAGCTCAAGGTGGGCGCCGACCTCGCCGACGACGTGCGGCGCCTGACGCTCGCCCGGCGGACGGTCGGCCCCGACATCCGGATAGCGGTGGACGCCAACCAGCGCTGGGACGTCGACGACGCCGTCGCCTGGATCACCGAGCTCGCCCCCTACGACCTCGCGTGGGTCGAGGAGCCGACCAGCCCCGACGACGTCCTGGCGCACGCGGAGATCGCCCGCCGCATCGCGCCGATCCCCGTGGCCACGGGCGAGCACGTGGCCAACCGGGTGGTGTTCAAGCAGCTGCTCCAGGCCGGGTCGCTGTCCGTGCTCCAGCTCGACGCCACCCGGGTCGCGGGCGTCAACGAGAACGTGGCGATCCTCCTGCTGGCGGCGAAGTTCGGCGTCCCCGTGTGCCCGCACGCCGGCGGCGTCGGGCTCAGCGAGGCCGTGCAGCACCTGTCGATGTTCGACCTGGTGGCCGTGTCCGGGACCATGGAAGGGCGCTGCATCGAGTGGGCGGACCACCTGCACGAACACTTCGTCACGCCCGCGGAGATCCGTCAGGGGCGGTACGTCGCCCCGGTCGCGCCAGGGGCCGGCATGGAGATGCTGCCCGGGTCCGTCGAGGAGTACCGGTACCCGGACGGGGTGGCGTGGCGGGTCGGCGCGGCCGAGAGCGTGCGCGGCTGAACCTACGCCGTCGGCGGGATGTTCTGGTTCAGGTGGAAGACGTTGTCGGGGTCGTAGACGGCCTTGACCGCCGCCAGCCGGGCCAGCTTCGCGGGCGGGTAGGCGCGCCGGACGCCCGCCGCGCCGTCGTCGCCGAGCACGTTGACGTAGATGCCGCTGGCGAACGGCTCCAGGAGCGCCGCGCTCGCCCGCGCGGCGGCGATCCGGGCCGGGTCCTCGGCCGGGTCGGTCCAGCCGGTGGCGACCACGTACTCGAACGTCGTGCCGCGCTGGCTGAACGCGGCGTCGTCGTCCGGCACGTCGGCGATGGCGCCGCCGTAGGCCTGGAGGCCCGCCCGCACGTCAGGGCCGTGGGCGAGCAGGGCCTCGAGCGCGGCGTCGGGCAGCTCGCGGAAGTAGTGGCCCTTCCAGTAGCGGCGCACCGCGTGGCCCTCCACGCTGTCCTCGCGACTCTGCAGGTCGAGGTAGGACAGTTCCTCGATCCGGCGGTCCACCGGATCGCCCAGCGACTCCAGCTCCCGGGCGTGCGCCCGCCCCGCGGCCGGGTCGCCCACCCACACGAAGCCGAGGGTGGCCACGCCGTCGTGCACGGAGGCCGTGTACGTGGCCTGGCGCGGGGCGACGGCGCTGAGGTCCCGCCAGCGGAAGGCTGCCGGCGCGGCCTCGGCCGCCGGGAAGTCGAGCTCGACGCTGAGCGCGCGGGTGCCGGTCTCGTGCAGCCGGAACTCGAACTCGGTCACCACGCCGAAGTTGCCGCCACCGCCGCGCAGCGCCCAGTACAGGTCGGGCCGCTCGTCGGCCGAGGCGCGGACCACCTCGCCCGCGGCGGTCACCACCTCGTAGGAGATGACGTTGTCGCAGGCCAGCCCGTACTGCCGGGCCAGCCAGCCCATCCCGCCGCCCAGCGTGAGCCCGCCGACGCCGGTGTGCGACACGTTGCCCGCCGTCGTGGCCAGGCCGTACGGCTGCGTCGCCGCGTCGAGCGCGCCCAGCAGGGCCCCGCCCTGCACCCACGCCCGCTTCCGCTCCGGGTCCACCCGGACGGCGCCCATCGGGGTCAGGTCGATCATCAGCCCGTCGTCGGGAACACCGTGCCCGACGACGCTGTGGCCGCCGCACCGGATGCCGACCTCCAGGCCGTCGCGCCGCGCCAGCGCCAGGGCCGCCACGACGTCGTCGGCCGTGCGGCACCGGGCGACCAGGGCGGGCCGGTGGTCCACCATCGCGTTCCACACCCGGCGCGCCTCGTCGAAGCCGGCGTCGCCGGGGTATCGCAGGTCGAGCTCCGACACCGCTGAGCCTTCGGTCACGTCCATGCTCTCGCTCCTGTTCGTACGGGCCTGTCGTACGGGGCCTGGTGCAGAAGAGACCGGCCGGGGCCGCCGGACTCATCGCCCGACGTCGCGCGGCCGGTCACGACGTTGCCGCCGGCCGTGCGACTTGGGACGATGGGGCCCGTGACGACCACCCAGGAGCAGGGTCCACCCTTGACGCTGCGACCCCCGCGGCACACCGTCGACCCGCGCACCGTCGGCTGGTGGACGGCGCAGCTCGCGCTGTGGACGGCGGTCCCGGTGGTGATCCTCGGCGTGCTCGGCGCGCTGATCGCCCCGGCCCGGCTGTGGCTGCTCGTGCCCGCAGGGGCCCTGGCCGCGATCGGGGTGCTGTCCGCCGCTACCCTGCCGCGGCTGTGGTTCCGGCACCACCGCTGGGAGGTCACCGAGGAGGCCGTCTACACGCGCACGGGCTGGTTCTTCCAGGAGTGGCGGGTCGCGCCGCTGTCCCGGATCCAGACCGTCGACACGGTGCGTGGGCCGCTGGAGCAGCGGTTCGGGCTGGCCACACTCACGGTGACGACGGCGTCCGCCAAGGGGGCCGTCAAGGTCGAGGGGCTCGACGCCGAGACGGCGGCCGACCTCGCCGCGGAGCTCACGGTCGCCACCCAGGCCACGCCCGAGGACGCGACCTGAGCGCCGCCGGCGACGCTCCCGCCGACAACGACACGACCTGGGAGCGCCTGGACCGCCGCGCTGCCCTGGCCGGCGGGCTCTACACCGTGGGTCCCGCGGCGATGGCGGCGCTCATCACGGGGTACTGGCTCGCCGTCGGCAGCTCGGTCGGCACGGCACTGGCCTGGGTGTTGCCGCCGCTCGTGGTCGCCGTGGCCGCGGGTGCCGCGTCCGGGGAGTGGATGTGGCGCGTCACCCGGTACCGCGTCGACGCGGAACGGTTCCACGTGCACACCGGCGTCGTCTGGCGCAAGCGCCTGGCCCTGCGCCGGGAGCGGATCCGCTCGGTGGACCTCACGGCGGACCCCGTGCTGCGGGCGCTCGGTGTGGTCACCGTGCGCGTGGGCACGGGCGAGCAGGCCGGGGCGGAGGGCACCGTCACGCTCTGGCCGCTGCGCCGCGCGTCCGCCGACGCCCTGCGCGCCACCCTGCTCGCGCACGCCGCGAGCGCCGAGAGCCCCGACGACGGCGACGGCACGCTGGTCCGGTTCGACCGCGGCTGGGTCCGGTACGCCCCGCTGTCCTTCCTCACCCCGACGCTGGGTGCCACCGCGGCGGGCGGCACGCTCCAGGTGGCCGAGTGGTTCGGGATGCAGGAACACGTGATCGACACGGTCGGGTCGTGGTTCGGCCTCGCGCCGGTGCTGCTCGTCGCGCTCGCACTGACCGCGGGCCTGTTCGTCGTCGGCGGCGTGGCCACGGTGGCGCTGTGGGTCGAGACCTGGTGGAACCACACGCTGGAGCGGCAGGCCGACGGCACGCTGCACGTGCGGCGCGGCCTGCTCACCACGCGGTCGATCTCGCTGGAGGAGTCGCGGCTGCGCGGCGTCGAGGTGGTCGAGCCGCTCGCCGCCCGCCTGGCCGGCGCGGCGCGCGTGGACGCCGTCGCGACCGGGCTCTCCACCGACGAGGAGGACAAGACGGAGAGCCGGACCCTCCTGCCTGCCGTGCCCAAGGAGCTGGCCGACCGGGTGGCGGCGGGTGTGCTCCGCGAGCCGGGCGCCCCGCCGACGGCGGCGCCGCTGCGTCCGCACCCGACGGCGGCGCGCGACCGCCGCCTCGGCTGGGCGCTCGGCACCGTGTTCGTCACCGAGGTCGTGCTGCTCGTGCTCGGCCCGCTGCTCACACCCGTGCTGCTACACGTCGCCTGGATCAGCACGCTCGTGCTCGTCCCCGTGGCGGTGCTGCTCGCGCTGGACGCCTACCGGGCGCTCGGGCACGCGATCGTCGGCCCGTACCTGGTGGCGCGCAGCGGCTCGGTGCGCCGCGCGACGGTGGCGCTCCAGCGGCGGGGCATCGTGGGCTGGACCGTGCGGCAGTCGCTGTTCCAGCGCCGGGCCGGGCTGGTCACCGTCGTCGCGACGACGGCGGCGGGCACCGGCGCCTACACCGTGCACGACGCCGCGGAGGCGGACGGTCTCGCGCTCGCGGACGCGGCCGTCCCTGGGCTGCTGCGGCCGTTCCTGGTTGGCGCCGTCGACGCGGGAGCCGGCCCGGGCGATCCGCCGGTGGCCGCGCGGGAGGCCTGACTCGCGCGGGGTCAGCTCAGATACCGAAACGCTGCCGCGCCATGGCCACGACCTTGCCCACGTTCACGGTCCAGCCGACGCCGAACACCCGCGGCCCCACGACGTGCTCGGCCTCGGGGTTCCAGAGCCGGTCGCGGGCGCGCTCCAGGGTCGGGAAGCGCAGCTCGTACGGCACCACCGAGGCGATCTTGCCGTGCCAGGTACGCTCCGCCTCCGGCGTCCGCAGCTCCTTCACCACGGCCGCGGCCGTGAGCGCGATCGTGACCAGCGTGATCAGCCTTCTCAGACCGCCGCCCTTCGACCGCCCGGCGGCGTCGCCCTGCTTCTTCCGTGTCATCTCGCCCCTCCGTGTCCCTCGGTGTCGGTGTTCCCGGTGTCGGACCCTGCGACCATCTTGCGCCATCCGTCGGTGACTGGCTCGGGTTACGTCCACCTGTCCGCCAGGGCCTCCGAGCCCCGGGCGAGCAGGGCGACGTCGGCCCCGACCAGGACGAAGGACGCCCCCGCGTCCAGGTACGCCCTGGCCATGGCCGGGTCGAAGGCGTTGACGCCGACGGGTTTGCCCGCGCCCCGCACGGCCTCGAACGTCGCGAGCACCGCCGCGACGACGTCGGGGTGCGTCTGCTCGCCGAGCACGCCCATCGAGGCCGCCAGGTCGGAGGGCCCGACGAACACGCCGTCCACCCCGTCGACGGCGGCGATCGCCGCGGCGTTCTCGACGGCGGTCGTGGACTCGACCTGCACGAACAGCGAGACGTGCCGGTCGGCGTCGGCGAGGTAGCCCTCGACGCGGTTCCAGCGCGCGCCGCGGGCCAGCGCGCTGCCCACCCCACGCACGCCGCGCGGCGGGTACCGCACCGCGCGGACGGCGGCCTCGGCCTGCTCGGCGGTGTCGACCATGGGCACCAGCACGTTCTGCGCCCCGGCGTCGAGCACCTGCTTGAGCACGACGGCGTCGTTCGCCGGGACGCGCACCACCGGCGTGACCGGGTAGGGAGCAACGGCCTGCAGGATCGCGAGGATCGACTCGAGCCCGACCGGCGAGTGCTCGCCGTCGACGAGCAGCCAGTCCAGGCCGGCACCCGCGCAGATCTCGGCGACCAGCGGGCTGCCGGAGCACACCCACATGCCCGCCAGGGGCCGGTCCGCGCCGGCGAGCCGGTCGCGGAACGTAGGCGGGAGGGTCAGACGAAGCGGCACGAGACAGTCCCCAGCTCTCGGTAGTCGGCCAGCACGGTGTCGCCGGGCTCCACCCACACGGGGCGGGTGAAGGAGCCGGCCAGCACGATCTCGCCGGGCCGCAGCGCGTCGCCGTGCTGGGCGAGCTTGTTCGCGAGCCAGGCGACGCCGGCGGCGGGGTGGCCGAGGACGGCGGCGGCGACGCCCGACTCCTCGATGGTCTCGTTGCGGTGCAGCAGCGCCGAGACCCAGCGCAGGTCCACCTGGTCCGGCGCGACCGGCCGCCCGCCGTGGACCATGCCGCCCATCGCGGCGTTGTCGCTGATGGTGTCCACGATGGTGCGCCCGGTCAGCTCGATGCGCGAGGACAGGATCTCCAGGGCCGGCACCACGTACTCGGTCGCCCGCAGCACGTCGAACACGGTGGCGTCCGGGCCCGTCAGGCCGTCCCGCAGCACGAAGGCCAGCTCGACCTCGATCCGCACGTTGGAGAACCGGCCGTGCTCGACGACCGAGCCGTTCTCGAACACCATGTCGGCGAAGATCGCGCCGTAGTCCGGCTCGGTGATGCCCGTGGCGGCCTGCATGACCTTCGAGGTGAGCCCGATCTTGCGGCCCACCGGACGGCGTCCGGCCTCGATGCCGCGCCGGCGCCACGTGTTCTGCACCGCGTAGGAGTCCTCGACCGTCATGCCGGGGTACCGCGCGGTCAGCAGCGGCACCGTCGTGCGCTCGGCCTCGGCACGGGCAAGCTCGTCGGCGATCGTGGTGACCGTGGCGTCGTCCAGCACCCGCTGCCCCGTCATAGCTGGTGCCCCAGCTTGTACTCGCCCTGCTTCCAGGACGGCAGGACGTCGTCCTCGGACCCCACCGAACCGGCCGCGCGGGCGGCGTCCTCCGGCCGCGTGTAGGAGAACCCGTCCGCCCCGATGGTCACGGCCATCTCGGAGGTGTCCGTGCGCGCGACGACGGGCTGCGGGTTGCCGTCGAGGTCGAGCACCGGCGAGGCCTCGGTGTACCAGGACGGCACCACGGGGTTGCCCCACCAGTCGCGGCGCTGGTTGTCGTGCACGTCCCAGGTCACCACGGGGTTGTCCGGGTCACCCGTCCAGTAGTCCTGTGTGTAGATCTCCACGCGGTGCCCGTCCGGGTCGCGCAGGTACAGGTAGAAGGCGTTGGACACGCCGTGCCGCCCCGGGCCGCGCTCGATGCGGTCGCTCAGCCGCAGCGCGCCGAGCTTGTCGCAGATCGCGATGATGTTGTGCTTCTCGTGCGTCGCGAACGCGACGTGGTGCATGCGCGGGCCGTCGCCGCCGGTCAGCGCCGTGTCGTGCACCGTGGGCTTGCGGCGCATCCACGCGGCGTAGGTGGTGCCCTCGGCGTCCTGGATGTCCTCGGTGACGCGGAAGCCGAGGTCCTCCAGGTACCGCACGGCGCGCGGCACGTCGGGCGTGACCTGGTTGAAGTGGTCCAGCCGCACCAGGGCGCCCGGGGTGTGCAGGTCGTACCGCCACGCCAGGCGCTCGACGTGCTCGACGTCGTAGAAGAACTCGTAGGGGAAGCCGAGCGGGTCCGTCACGCGCACCGAGTCGCCGACGCCCCGGGTGAAGCCCTCCGCGCGCCGCTCCACCCGGCAGCCCAGCTCGGTGTAGAACGCGACGGCCCGGTCAAGCTCGTGTGGGCTGCGCACCCGGTAGGAGAAGGCGGCCACTGCCGCCGTCGGACCCTTGCGCAGCACCAGGTTGTGGTGGATGAACTCCTCCAGCGTGCGCAGGTAGACCGCGTCCTCGTCCTCCTCGGTGACCACCAGGCCCAGCACGTCCACGTAGAAGCTGCGGGAGGCGGCCAGGTCGGTGACCACCAGCTCCATGGCGGCGCACCGCACGATGTCCGGCGGCGGCGCCAGGGGCGTGGGGATCGGGTCGACGGCGGTGATCGGCGAGGCACCGGTCACCACGGGCTCGGTCAGGTCGGTCATCGTCAGGCTCCCTTGCCGAACGTCGGGTTGTGGACCTTGCCCAGCGTGATGTGCACCGCCTGCTGGTCCGTGTAGAAGTCGATGGAGCGGTACCCGCCCTCGTGCCCCAGGCCGGAGGCCTTGACCCCGCCGAACGGTGTGCGCAGGTCGCGCACGTTGTTCGAGTTGAGCCAGACCATGCCCGCCTCCACCGCCTGGGCGAAGGTGTGCGCGCGCTGGAGGTCGTTGGTCCACACGTAGGCGGCCAGCCCGTACCTCACGCCGTTGGCCAGGGCGAGCGCCTCCTCCTCGGTGTCGAACGGCGTGATGGCCACGACCGGGCCGAAGATCTCCTCCTGGAAGATCCGGGCCGACGGCGGCACGTCGGCGAACACCGTGGGCGCCACGTAGTTGCCGGTCTCGAAGCCCTCGGGTCGCCCGCCGCCCGCCACCAGGCGGCCCTCGGTCTTGCCGAGCTCGACGTAGGACATGACCTTGTCGTAGTGCTCGGGATGCACCAGCGCGCCGACCTCGGTGGCCGGGTCGCCCGGGTGGCCCACCACCACGCGCGCGGCCTGGGCTGCGTACCGCTCCACGAACTCGTCGTAGACGGCCCGCTCCACGAGGATGCGGCTCCCGGCGGTGCAGCGCTCGCCGTTGAGCGAGAAGACGCCGAAGATCGTCGCGTCGATCGCGGCGTCCAGGTCGGCGTCGGCGAAGACGATGGCCGGCGACTTGCCGCCCAGCTCCATCGACAGGCCCTTGAGGTGCGGCGCGGCGTTGGCGAAGATGAGCTGCCCCGTGCGGCTCTCCCCCGTGAACGAGATCAGCGGCACGTCCGGATGCTTGACGAGCGCGTCGCCCGCCTCCTCGCCCAGGCCGTTGACCAGGTTGAACACACCCTCGGGCAGCCCGGCCTCCGCGAAGATGCCCGCCCACAACGACGCCGACAGCGGCGTGAACTCGGCGGGCTTGAGCACCACGGTGTTGCCGGTGGCCAGGGCCGGGCCCAGCTTCCAGGACTCCAGCATGAACGGCGTGTTCCACGGCGTGATCAGGCCCGCGACCCCGATCGGCTTGCGGTTGACGTAGTTGAGCTGGCGGCCGGGTACCTTGAACGCGTCGTCCGACTGGGCCACGACCAGGTCGGCGAAGAACCGGAAGTTCTCCGCCGCCCGGCGCGCCTGGCCCAGCGCCTGCGTGATCGGCAGTCCGGAGTCGAAGCTCTCCAGCTCGGCCAGCCGCGCGTCGCGCGACTCGACGATGTCCGCGATCCGGTGCAGGACCCGCGAGCGCTCGCGCGGCAGCAGCCTGGGCCACGGCCCGTTCGTGAACGCCTCGCGTGCGGCGGCCACGGCGCGGTCGACGTCGGCCGCCCTGCCGGCGGCGGCGCGGGCGTAGACCTCGTTGGTCACCGGGTCGAGCACGTCGAACGTGCCGCCGTCGGCCGAGTCGACGAACGCGCCGCCGATGTAGTGCTGGATACGGTCGGGCAGGTCGGCGGGCGCCTGCGGGGCCGGGCGGTCGGTCACGGGGTTCGTCACTGTGTCTCCGTGGGTCGAGGGTGGGGCGACGCGGCTCGGGCGTCCAGGAAGGCCTGCATGGTCGCCCAGCGGTGGTCGCGGGCGGCGATCTCGATCTCCAGGGGGTCGGCCTTGCGGGCGATCAGGTCGAGGATGTGGTCGTGCTCGGCCACCGAGTCGTGGGCGCGGCCGGGCACGAACGCGAAGGTGGAGTCGCGCAGCCCGGAGAGCTGGGCCCAGCCGCGGTGCACCATGTCGAGCAGCAGCCCGTTGGGGCACGACTCGAAGAGCACCGAGTGGAACCGCTGGTTCAGCGCCGTGAACGCGTGCGGGTCGAAGTGGTCCAGCAGGGCGCGCAGGTGGTCGTTCACCTCGGCGGCCCGCGCGAGGTCCGCGTCGGAGATGGCGGGCGCCGAGAGCCCGGTCGCCGCCCCCTCGACCACGCCGAGGGCCTGCATGGCGTCGACGTAGCCGTGCTCGTCGATCATCGCGACCCGCGCGCCGACGTTGCGCTCGTAGGTGACCAGCCCTTCGGCCTCGAGCCGCCGGATCGCCTCGCGCACAGGCACGACGCTCATCTCCAGCTCGTCCGCGATGCTCTGCAGCACGAGCCGGTAGCCGGGGCTCAGCTCGCGCCGCGCGATGCGGTCCCGCAGGAACCGGTAGGCGACCTGGGACTTGCCGATCGCGCCGGCGAACGCGGCCTCCACGGCTGACGGCGCGCCCGCAGCCGCCCCCGCCGTCGTCCCCCCGGCCGTCATCGGCCCTCCCGCGACGCCTCGTACCGCGCCCGCCACTGCGCGTCCGGCGGGAACAGCCCCTCGACCGGGTGGCCGGCCGCGACCTGCCGCGCCACCCAGGCGTCCTGCTCCTCCTGGGCGAGGGTCGCCTCGGCCACCTCGTGCGCCAGGTGCGGCGGGATCACGACGACGCCGTCCGCATCCCCCACCACGACGTCGCCCGGCAGCACGGTCGCTCCCCCGCAGGCCACGGCGACGTCGGTGTCCCACGGCACGTGCCGGCGGCCGAGCACCGCCGGGTGGGCGCCCCGGGAGAACACGGGCAGGCCCGTGGCCGCGACGGCCTCGACGTCGCGCACGCCGCCGTCGGTCACCACGCCCGCGGCGCCGCGCACCTGCGCGCGCAGCGCGAGGATGTCACCGAGGGTGGCCGAGCCGGTCTCGCCGCGCGCCTCGATGACGATCACCTCGCCCGCGCCGACCGTGTCGAAGGCGCGCTTCTGCGCGTTGTAGCCGCCGCCGTGGGCCGCGAACAGGTCCTCGCGGTTCGGCACGAACCGCAGCGTCCGCGCGCGACCCACGAGCCGCGCGCCCGGCGTCACGGGCCGCACGCCCTCGATGATCACGTTGTCCAGGCCGCGCTTGCGGAGCTGGGCCGAGAGCCCCGCGACGGGTGCGCGCCGCAGCAGGTCGGCGAGCTCGTCGGTGAGCACGAACAGCTCGGGTTCGGCGGGTGCGAACGGCTCGGGCGCGAGCCCGGCGGCCGCGCGGCTCCCCCACGCCTCGGCGCGCTGCGTGTCGTCGACCTTCGGCCCCGCGCCGACGTCGCCGAACGGCACCTCGCCCTGCACCACGGTGGTCACCAGGCGGCCCGACGTCGGCGTGCCCGGCGCCGTCGGCGCGTCCACCTCGACCTCGACCACGTCGCCGGGGGCCACCACGCTCGACCCGGCGGGCGTGCCCGTGAGGATCACGTCGCCCCGCTCCAGGGTGAGGTGCTGGGACAGGTCGGCCACGAGCTGCGCGAACGGGAACAGCAGCGCTGCCTCGTCGGTCGTGTCCTCCTGCACCAGCTCGCCGTTGACCCAGGTACGCACCCGCAGGCCCGCCGGGTCGACCGCCCGGGCGTCCAGCAGCGCGGGGCCGATCGGCGTGTAGCCGTCGCGGCCCTTTGAGCGCACGTTCGAGCCCTTGTCGGCCCAGCGCAGGTCGTAGACGCCGAGGTCGTTCGCTGCGGTGACGGCGGCGACGTGGTCCCACGCCTCTGCGACCGGCACGTGCCGCGCGGGCTCGCCGATGACCAGCGCGATCTCGCCCTCGAAGGCCAGCAGCTCGGTACCGGCCGGGCGCTCGGCCACGCCCCCGGTCGCGGCCAGCGAGCTGGCCGGCTTGAGGAAGTACGACGGCGCCTCGGGCCGCCGTCCGCGCTGCTCGGCACGCGAGACGTACGCGAGGTGGACGGCGACGATCTTCCCCGGCCGCACCAGCAGTGGCGCGGGCGGCGCCGGTGTGGTCGGGGCGTGCGCTTCGGTACCCATGAGCTCCCTTGCCCGTCGTGGCCCGTCGGCCTGTCCGCCCGGAGGTCCCGTTGACTTCGAGTCCCGACGGCCTCTGGTATTTCGTATCTCAGATCGTATATGGTCGGGGAAAGTGCGGCAACGCGGCCGGCCGAACGGCAGGCCCGGATGACGAAGGAGTCATGCGATGTCACGTCTCACCCCCGATGAGCCGACGGCGGCCCGTGCCTCCTCGCCCCGCGAGCGCCGCCGCGTCGTCCTCGCCACCGTGGTCGGCACGACCGTCGAGTGGTACGACTTCTTCATCTATGCCTCCGCGGCGGGCCTCGTCTTCGGCCGGCTCTTCTTCGAGCCCGCCGGCCCGAGCCTCGGCACGCTCCTGGCCTTCGGCTCCGTCGGCGTCAGCTTCCTGTTCCGCCCGCTGGGCGCCTTCGTCGCCGGGCACCTCGGCGACAAGTACGGGCGGCGCGTGGTGCTCGTGCTGACCCTGCTGCTCATGGGGGTGGCGACGGCGCTCATCGGCGTGCTGCCGACGTACGCCCAGATCGGGGTGGCCGCCCCGGTCCTGCTGGTGCTGCTGCGGATCCTGCAGGGCATCTCGGCGGGCGGCGAGTGGGGCGGGGCCGTCCTCATGTCCTGCGAGCACGCGCCCGTGCGCCGCCGCGGCCTGTTCGGCGCGGCGCCCCAGCTCGGCGTCCCGCTCGGCCTGCTGCTCGCGTCCGGCGTGCTGGCGACCATGAACGCCGTGGCGCCCGGCGAGACGTTCTTCACCTGGGGGTGGCGCGTCCCGTTCCTGCTGAGCGTCGTGCTCATCGGCATCGGGTACTGGGTGCGGCGCAGCGTCGAGGAGAGCCCGGTGTTCGTCGAGATCGCGCAGCGCGCCGAAACCACCCGCCAGCCGCTGGTCCGGCTCTTCCGGAGGCACACGCCGCTGGTGATCGTGGCCGCCCTGGTGTTCGCGGGCAACAACGCGGTGGGCTACATGACCACGGGCGGCTACATCCAGGGCTACGCGTCCGACCCGGCCGGCCCCGTCGCGCTCGACCGCGGGCCGGTCCTGTGGGCGGTGACCATCTCCGCCGTCGTCTGGCTCGGCTCGACCTGGTTCGCCGGCGCCCTGTCCGATCGCCTCGGCCGCCGCACCACGTACGCTATCGGCTTCGTGGTGCTGCTTGCCGGCGTGCTCGCGCTGTTCCCGCTGGTCAACGCCGCGACCTTCGGCTCGCTGGTGCTCGGCCTCGCTTTCCTGTCGGTCGGCCTCGGGCTCACCTACGGGCCGCAGGCGGCCCTCTACGCCGAGCTGTTCCCCGCGTCGATCCGGTTCTCCGGCGTCTCGATCTCGTACGCGATCGGGTCGATCCTCGGCGGCGCGTTCGCGCCCACCATCGCCACGGCGCTGGTCCAGGCCACCGGCACGACGACGTCGGTGACCCTCTATCTCGCGGGCATGGCCGTGGTCGGGCTCGCCGCGACGCTCGTCCTGCGCGACCGTACTGGTATCCCGCTCGGCCCGGACCACGAGGAGCAGCAGGCCGTCAGCCCCGTCTACGGGCTGGCCAGGGCCTGAGGGTCCGCACCGGACGGGCACGAGCAGAACGAGGAGAACCATGCAGTTCCACCACCACGGCTACGTGTCCGGCGACCCGCGCGTCCGGCCGGCCGAGGGCTACGGCCTGGTGCGGCCGGCCGAGCTGCCGGACGAGGTCGACGTGCTGATCGTGGGCAGCGGCCCCGCAGGGATGATCGCGGCCGCCCAGCTCGCACAGTTCCCGGAGATCCGCGCGCACGTCGTCGAGCGGCGGCCCGGGCGCCTGGAGATGGGGCAGGCCGACGGCATCCAGGCGCGCAGCGTCGAGACGTTCCAGGCGTTCGGGTTCGCCGAGCGGATCACCGCGGAGGCGTACCGGATCACCGAGATGGCGTTCTGGAAGCCCGACCCCGAGAACCCGAGCCACATCGTGCGGGGCGCCGTCCCGCCCGACGACGCCGACGGGATCAGCGAGTTCCCGCACCTGATCGTCAACCAGGCGCGCGTGCTCGACTACTTCGCCGAGGTGGCGGCGAACGCGCCCGCCCGAATCACCCCCGACTACGGTCTGGAGGTCGTCGGCCTCACCGTCGCCGAGCCGGGCACCCCGGAGCACGACGACCACCCGGTCACCGTGACCGTGCTGCACACGGCCGGCCCCCACGCGGGCACCCACCGGACGGTACGCGCCCGGTACGTCGTCGGCTGCGACGGCGCGCACAGCGTGGTGCGCGAGGCGATCGGCCGCAAGGCCGTCGGCGACAAGGCCAACCACGCCTGGGGCGTGATGGACGTGCTCGCCGTGAGCGACTTCCCCGACGTGCGCACCAAGTGCGCCATCCAGTCGCACGACGGCGGGTCCATCCTGCTCATCCCGCGCGAGGGCGGCTTCCTGGCCCGCTGGTACGTGGACCTCGGCGAGGTGCCGCCCGGCGGCAGCGCCCGCGTCCGCGCGACGGGACTGGACGAGATCATCGCCCGGGCCAACCGGATCCTGCACCCCTACACGCTCGACGTGAAGGACGTGCCCTGGCACAGCGTGTACGAGGTGGGCCACCGCGTCACCGACGGGTTCGACGACGTGCCCGACGCGCTCACCGGCACCCGCACGCCCCGGGTATTCCTCACCGGCGACGCCAGCCACACGCACAGCGCGAAGGCCGGGCAGGGCATGAACGTGTCGATGCAGGACGGCTGGAACATCGCCTGGAAGCTCGCGCACGTGCTCACCGGCCGGGCGCCGGAGTCCCTGCTGGCCACCTACTCGGCCGAGCGGCGGGTCGTGGCCCAGGACCTCATCGACTTCGACCGCGAGTGGTCGCGCCTCATGGCCACGCCCCCGGAGAACCTGCCCGACCCGACCTACCTCGAGGACTTCTACGTCAAGACGGCGGAGTTCCCGTGCGGGTTCATGACGCAGTACCAGCCGTCCATGATCGTGTCCGACGCCGCGCACCAGGCGCTCGCCACGGGCTTCCCGGTCGGCAAGCGGTTCAAGTCCGCGCCGGTCGAGCGCGTGGCCGAGGGCAACCCGGCCCACCTGGGGCACCACGCCCGCGCCGACGGGCGGTGGCGCGTCTACGCGTTCGCCGACGCCGCCGCGCCCGCCGAACCCTCGGCGCTGCGCGACTGGGCCGAGTGGCTGGGCACCGCTGCCGACTCGCCGCTGCTGCGGTACACCCCGCCGGGCGGCGAGCCGGACGCCGTGCTCGACGTCAAGGTGGTCTACCAGCAGGACCACTTCGCCGTGGAGTTCGCCGACGTGCCCGACGTGTTCAAGCCGCGGGTCGGCCCGTTCGGGCTGATCGACTACGAGAAGGTGTACGCCACCGACCCGGCCCACGACATCTTCGAGCTGCGCGGCATCGACCGCGGCGGCGCGGTCGTCGTCGTCCGGCCGGACCAGTACGTGGCCGCCGTGCTCCCCCTGACCGCGCGGGACGAGCTGGCCGCCTTCTTCGCCGGAGCCCTCCTCCCCCGAGCCTGACGGATATAGTCAGGGAGTCGGGCGGACGGCGCGCCGCCTGCGCTCGAAAAAGGGGCGCGCGACGGGCCAGGAGCCTGACCCGCACGGGACACATACGGACCGCACCACTCATCCGTCATTGTTTCCCCAGGAGGCCCCCGTGCCCACCGTGTCCGCCCATGTCGCCAGGACCCTCGCCCAGCACGTCGACCACGTCTTCGGCGTGATGGGCAACGGCAACGCCTGGTTCCTCGACTCCCTCGAACGCTCCACCACCGCGCGGTTCACCGCGGTGCGGCACGAGGCGGGCGGCGTGGTCGCCGCCGACGCCCACTTCCGCGCGTCGGGCCGTATCGCCGCCGCCACCGCCACCTACGGCGCCGGCTTCACCAACGCGCTCACCGCGCTCGCGGAGGCCGCGCAGGCCCGGGTGCCGCTGGTGCTCCTGGCGGGCGACGAGCCCACGTCGGGCCCCCGGCCGTGGGACGTGGACCAGATAGCGCTGGCCGCGGCCGTCGGCGCGCGGACCTATACCGTCGGCCGGGCCGACGCCGCCGCCACCAGCGTGATCGCCATCGAGCACTCGCTGACCTACCGCGTACCCGTCGTGCTGGCCATCCCCTACGACGTCGCCGCCCTGGAGGCCGGCCCCGTCCCTGACGCCCCCGCGCCCGTGCTGCCCGAGCCGATGCCGCCCGCCGGCCCGTTCGACGCGGCGGCCATCGCCGACCTCGCCAAGCACCTGGCCGCCGCCGAGCGGCCGCTGCTGCTCGCGGGCCGCGGCGCCTGGCTCGCCGGCGCGGGGGCGGCGCTCGGCGAGCTCGCCGAGGCGACGGGCGCCCTGACCACCACGACGGCGCTCGGCCGCGGCGTCTTCCCCGACGGCCGGTACGACCTCGGCGTCGCGGGCGGCTTCGGCGCCGAGGAGGCGATGGCGCTGGTCCGCGAGGCGGACGTCGCCGTCGTGCTCGGGGCGTCGCTCAACCAGTTCACCATGCGCTTCGGCGAGCTGTTCGCGCCAGGGACGCGCGTGGTCCAGGTCGACATCGCGCCGACGGCGACGCACCGGCACGTCGGCGGGTTCGTCCGGGGCGACGCCGCGCTCGTCACCCGCGCGCTGCTGGACGAGCTGCACACCCTCGGGGCCAAGCCGTCCGGCTGGCGCGAGACCGTCGACGTCGCCGTCGCGCGCCGCTACGACACCGGCCCGGCCGACGGCGTGGCGCCCGACGGGCGCCTGGACCCGCGCACGGTCGCGCACCGCCTCGCCGGCCTGCTGCCCGCCGACCGCGTGGTCGTCTCCGACGGCGGGCACTTCATCGGCTGGGCGAACATGTACTGGCCCGTCGCCTCCCCCGACCGGATGGTCATGGTCGGCACGGCCTACCAGTCCATCGGGCTCGGCTTCCCGAGCGTGGCCGGCGCAGCGGCGGCCCGCCCGGACGCCGCCATCGTGCTCACCACGGGCGACGGCGGCGGGCTCATGGCCCTCGCCGACCTCGAGACCGCCGCACGCACCGCCGGCGGGCGCGGCGTCGCCGTCGTCTGGAACGACGCCGCCTACGGCGCCGAGCTGCACGTGTACGGGCGGCAGGGCATCACGCGCGAGCCGATGCGCATCCCCGAGACGGACTTCGGCGCCCTGGCCGCCGCCGTCGGCGCGGAGGGGGTCACGGTGCGCACGCTCCGCGACCTGGACCGGGTGGCCTCATGGGCCGCCGAGCCCGTCGCTGACCGCCGCTTCCTGCTGCTCGACTGCCGGGTCTCGGCGTTGGTCGTGGCGCCCTACCAGGAGGAGATCCTGCGGGCGAACCGCGCGGGCGCCCGCTGACGGCGGTCGGCAGGCGCCCGCCCTTCGCCCACACCTGCGGCTCAGGCTCAGTCCGCGAGGACGAAACCGCCCGTCCAGGAGATCTTCTCGCCGGCGGCGAGCGTCATCTGCAGGAAGCCGATCGCCTCCAGCTCCCGCGCCCGCTTGAGCGACCCCGCGTCGACGGCACGCAGGCCTGCGCGCGCGACGACGTCGGCGAGGGCCTGCTTGGCCTCGGCGTCGTCGCCCGCGAGGAGAACCGTCGTCGGCGCGGAGCCGACGACGCCGGTGGCGAGCGTCGCGCCGAAGTTGGTGTTGAACGCCTTGACGACCTTCGCCCCGGGGACGGATTCCTGGAGGACCTGGGCCGCCGAGGAGTCGGCGGGCACGACGAGCCCGTCGAAGGTGGTGAAGTCGACGGGGTTCGTGACGTCCACGACGACCTTGCCGTCGAACGCGCCCGGGTAGGCGGCCACGACCTCGGCGACGGCCCCGTACGGGAGGGCCAGGACGACGATCTCGCCCGTGACCGGGTCGCCGACCGTGCCCCAGGTGCCGCCGAGCGGGCCGGCGACCGCCTGCGCCTTCTCCGGGTCGCGCGCCAGCACCTGCACGCCCGTCCCACCCTTCGCGGCGATGCCCGCGACCACGCTGCCGAAGTTTCCTGCACCGATGACGGTGACCGTGCTCATGTGTGCGCTCCAGAAATAGTTGTCCCAACAAGTAACACCTCGAGTCTCGCACCAATTGGTTGTCGCGTCAACCAAAGCTAGGATGTGGTCGTGAAACGACGCGTACCCCGGATGAACGACCAGGAGTCAGCGGCGTGGCTGGGCCTGGTCACCGTGTTCAGCCTGCTGCCCGCCACGCTCGACAAGCAGCTCCAGCGGGACTCCGGGATGACGCACTTCGAGTTCGTCGTGCTGTCAGCGCTCCAGCTCACCCCGGAGTCGACGATGCGCATGACCGCGCTCGCGCAGGCGACCGACTCCACCCTGCCGCGGCTGTCCCACGTCTGCGGACGCCTGGAGAAGCGCGGCCTCGTCGAGCGGTTCCCGTGCCCCGAGGACGGCCGCGCCACCAACGTGCGCCTGACGGGCGACGGGCGGCGCGAGCTGATCCGCGCCGTCCCCGGCCACATCGCCATGGTGCGGCGGCTCGTCATCGACGCGCTCACCCCGCGGCAGCTCGACGCGCTCATCGAGATCACCGGGGTGATCGGCGCCGGCCTCGCCGAGGAGTCCAAGAGCCCGGCGGCCCAACGGCCGAGCTAACGGGACAACGGGTGACGCCGCCCGTCACTCGCCGTCCGGCAGGAGCCGGTTCACGTCGACGGGCTTGTCGAACGTGCCGTACTGCCGGCCGAGGTCGGCCAGCACCTGGAACGAGGAGACGTCGAGCTCCGGCGCGAAGCGGGGCATGACCATCGCCTCCTTCACCGCCGGGTCGATCTGGACGTACGTGTCGAGGACCGCCCGCGTCTCGGCCGGATGCTGCTGGGCGTACGTGAGGGACTGCTCGATCGCCGCCGTGAACGCCGCGACGACCTGCGGGTCCTGTGCGATCTGGTCCTGGGACGTGAAGTACGCGGCGACGAGCAGGTCGTGGCTGGTCTCGGCGAAGTTGGAGCTCACGATCTTGGCGCCCTGCTGAACGGCCTGGGTCAGGTGCGGCTCGACGACCCAGGCGGCGTCGACCTGGCCCGCGACGAGGGCGGCGGGCATCTCGGGGAAGCCCATCTCGACGAACTCCACGGCGGCCGGGTCGCCGCCGGCGGCGTCGACCACGTAGCGGATGGTCGTGTCACCGATGTTGTCGAGCGTGTTGACGGCGACGGTCCGGCCCGCCAGGTCGGCGGCGCTCGCGATGTCGGAGGCGGCGGGCGCGACCACCCCGCCGAAGTCGGCGGGCTCGCCCGTGGTGAAGTTGCCCGGCGCCACCGCCTTGAGCGGCAGGCCCTGCGACGTCCCGACCAGCAGGGACGTCACGTTGCTGAAGCCGAACTGGTACTCGCCGCTGACCACCGCCGGCACGATCGCCGCGCCGCCCTGGGCGAGCTCCAGCGTGACGTCGAGGCCGCGGTCCTCGAAGAACCCCTCCTGCACCCCCAGGTAGATCGGGGCCACGTCGACGATCGGGATGACGCCGACCGTGACGGCGGTCAGCTCGCCGCCGTCGTCGGCCCGGCCGCCCGTCGCGGCGTCGGTGAGGCCGGCGCAGCCGGCCAGGGCGAGGGCCGCGGCGGGGGCCGCCACCGCGAGGGGGAACGTGCGTCGCACGGGGGTGCTCCTTCGAACGTGGTGCTTGTGGTGAAGTTCGGCCCCCAGGCGGCACACCTACGCCGGGATCCGGCGTCCGAACGGGTGTGCCCACCGAGAAAATTGCCAGTGGGCCCCCGGCGTGGTCAACACCACAATGGTCACGATCGGGTCAAATCCGGCAGAGCTGACCCGGCACCGCCTCAGCTCTTGAGCTCGAGCGTCCCGGCGAAGCCGAGGCGCCGCACGAACGCCTCGCGCGTCAGGTCGCTGAAGGCCATGACGTGGTCGACGCCGGCGTGGGCGAAGTCCACGACCGACCGGAACGGCTTCCCGCCCACCGGCAGCGCGACGATCCGCTCGATCTCGTCCGCCACCCCCTGCGGGTCGGCGGTCGTGCCGGGCTCGAAGAGCTGGTCGTGCGCCTCGTGGGTCCGCGCCACGAGCGGGTCGAGCTCCGCGTACTGCGCCGTCACGTCCTGGTCGCTCGCGCGGCTCGCGCCCGGGAAGTGGTTGGTGCCCTGCGTGATCGCGCCCGGCATGACGATCGACGTCTCGATGCCGAACTGCGAGGCCTCGTAGGAGGTCACGACCGCGAGCGCGTCGAAGGCGGCCTTCGAGGCGACGTAGGGCCCGAGGAACGGCGGGGTGGTCACGAGGATCGTGCTGCCCACGTAGAGCAGCAGCCCCGAACGCCGCCGGCGCAGGTGCGGCAGCACGGCCCGGTTCACGCGGTGGGCCCCTGTCGGGTCCAGCAAGATGACGCTGTACAAGTGGTGGCCCTCGCCCGGCGCCCTCGCGGCCGAGGCGTACTTCGCCCGGAGCGAGCACGTGCTGGAGTTCGCCGACACCGGCGACCTGCGCGCCGACCTGATCGCGCAGCTCGGCTCGTTCGTCCGGTGGATGATGCGCGACGACGTCGGGCGGCCGGTGTCCGAGCTCATCGGCGCCGCCCAGTCCGACCCCGACCTCGCCGCGGCCTGGTCCCAGGCCTACGCGCTCCCCCGCCGCGAGCTGGCCCACGCCCGCCTGCGCGCCGCCCAGGAGCAGGGCCAGCTCCGCCCGGACGCCGACCTGGAGATCATCGTGGACCAGCTCTGGGGCGCCTGCTACCACCGCGTGCTCGTGCTCCGGGTGCCGCTGGACGAGTCGATCGTCGAGCGGCTGGTGGACCAGGCGCTGTACGGCGCCGCGCCTGGTCCACGCACGTGAGCCGCGCCGTCAGATGCGCACGGTCACCGTGTCCACGATGTCGGTCACGCTCGATCCGATGTGCAGGGTGTACTCGCCGGGCTCGTACCGCCACCCGTCCTGCCAGTAGGCCAGGTCGCGACGGCGCACGGGGATGTGCGCCTCGACCGTCTCGCCGGCGTCGGCCCGCACCACCGCGAAGCCCACGAGCCAGCGTACCGGGCGGTCGACGACCGAGTCCGGGCGGGACGCGTAGACCTGCACCACGTGCTTCCCGGCGCGGTACCCGGTGTTGGTGAGGCGGGCCGTGACGGTGGCGGCGTCGACCCCGGCCGCATCACCGGCCTCGCCGTCGGCGTCCGGCGCCGTCGCCGCGACGTCCGAGACGCTCCAGGTGGTGTAGCCGAGCCCGTATCCGAACGGATACGCCGGCTGCGCGCCGGCGCGCAGCCAGGCGCGGTAGCCGATGTGGATGCCCTCGTCGTAGGCGAGGCGGCCGTCGCGCGGCGTGACGTCGAGCACCGGGACGTCCTGCGTCGCGGCCGGCCAGGTGGTGGGCAGGCGGCCGCCCGGCTCCCGCCGTCCGCTCAGGACGTCGCCGAGGGCCGCCCCGTACTCCTGCCCACCGAAGTAGGTCAGCACCACGGCGGCCGCCTGCTCGCGCCAGGGCAGCAGCACGGGGGCACCCGAGTTGACGACGACGACCGTGCGCGGGTTGGCCGCGACGACGGCGCGGACCAGGTCGTCCTGGCGTCCGGGCAGCGCCAGGTCGGCGCGGTCGTAGCCCTCTGACTCGACGCGCGAGCTCGTGCCCACGACCACCACCGCCACGTCCGCCGAGGCCGCCGTGCGGGCCGCCTCGGCGATCAGCGCGTCGGCGTCGGTCAGGGCTGGCTCGGTGCCGACCGTGAGGCTGAGCGCGTTGCCGAGGCCCTCCACCCGCGCCGGCACGAGCTCGACCCGCAGCCGGACGGTCCGGCCCGCGTCGAGGTCGAGCGGCACCGACATCGCGGGCGGCGCGAGGAACGCCGCCCCCAGGTCCTCGCCGACCGGGACCATCGTGTCCTCGGCCAGCAGCACGCCGTCGACCAGCACCCGGCCGGTACCCACCGAGGCCAGCCCGAAGCGGACCGGGCCCGACTCGGCGGGGATGTAGTCGGTCTCGAACACCAGGCGGGACATCTGGGCGATCGGCGCGTCGCCGCCGAAGTAGACCAGGTCGCTCGCCAGCCGGTCCTCGCCGAACAGCACGGCGCCGTCGGCGTCGAGCAGCTCCACGCGCGCGCCGGGGCCGCCGGTGACGGGGTTGCGCATGGCGTCCCGGTCCAGCGCGGCGAGGCCGTCCTGCACCACCGCGCCGAGCGCGTACGACACCTCGGCGTCGGGGAACGCGGCGCGCAGGCCCACCAGCGGCGTGACGACGCGCTCTGGCACCACCGTGGCGCTGCCGCCACCCTGTGTGCGGGCGCTCCTGGCGTTGTGCCCGATGACCGCGATGCTGCGGGGCGAGGACAGCGGCAGGATACCGTCGTTCTCGACGAGCACCGAACCCTCGACGGCGGCCTCGCGGGCGAAGGCGACGCCGTCCTCCCGGTGCGTCGGCTCGGCGGCGGCCGGCTCGAAACCGTCGAGCGCCCCGACCCGGGCGGCCAGCCGGAGGATGCGCCGCACCTTCCGGTCGATCGCCGCCTCCGGCACCTCTCCCGCGCGCACGGCCGCGACCAGGGCGTCGCCCCACGGCCCGTCCGGCCCCGGCATCACCAGGTCCTGCGCGTGCCGGGCGCTCTCGATGCTGCGCACGGCGGTCCAGTCGCTGACCACCACGCCGTCGAAGCCCCACTCGTCGTTCAGCGGGGTCTCCAGGAGCGGGTTCTCCGTGGCGGTGGCGCCGTTGACGGAGTTGTACGCGCTCATCACGAGCCACGCGCGCGCCTCCACCACGGCGTCCTCGAACGCCCGCAGGTACAGCTCGCGCAGGGCGCGCTCGTCCACCCGGACGTCGGCCGTGAACCGCTCGGTCTCGAAGTCGTTGGCCACGTAGTGCTTGGGCGTGGCGCCCACGCCGTTGTCCTGCACGCCGCGCACGTAGGCCGCGGCGAGCCGGGCGGTGAGCAGCGGGTCCTCGCTGAACGCCTCGAAGTGCCGGCCGCCCAGCGGGGACCGGTGCAGGTTGATCGTCGGCCCGAGCACGACGTCGACGCCTTTGCGGCGCGCCTCGACCGCCGCCGTCGCGCCGTACCGCCACGCAACCTGCGGGTCCCAGGCCGAGGACAGGGCGGTGGCCGACGGCAGGCTCAGGGACGGCGAGCGCTCGTCCCAGACCTCGCCGCGCACGCCGCTCGGGCCGTCGGAGACCAGGATGCGGCGCAGCCCGATCCGCTCGAGCGGCCAGGTCGTCCAGAAGTCGCGGCCGGTCAGCAGCCGCACCTTCTCCTCAAGGGTCAGGCCGGCGGCCAGCCGTTCGATCCCTGCCTCGTCCGTCATCGCACGTCCCTTCGGTAGCTCGGTGTCGATGCTAGGGCCCTTGACCCTGCATTCCACTTGTGGCATGCTGCCATGCCAATCGACCATGACACAAGTGTCATGGCAAACCACACGGACGTGGGAGCGGAAGGCGACGCGATGAAGCTCGAGAGCATCCTCCTCGGTGTGCTCACCAGGCACCCCAGCACGGGTTACGACCTGAAGAAGTACCTCGACACCCACGGGCGCTTCCTGCGGTCCAACACGCAGATGAGCCAGGTCTACCGGGCGCTGGGCACCATGGAGGAGCGCGGCTGGGTGATGCACACCGTCGAGAGCCGACCCGGCGCGACCGATGCGAAGACCTACCGCGTCACCGACGAGGGCGTAACCGTGTTCCTGGACTGGCTCACCAGCCCGTACCAGCCGCCGTCGCGGTTCCAGGACCCGGACTTCGGCGCGCGCATCGCGTTCGCCGGCTTCATGACACGCGAGCAGCTCCTGCGGATCATCGACACCGAGCTCGACACCCGGCGCGCCGAGGTGGCCCGGTACCGGTACCGCGACCGGCGCGAGGCGGTGGACACCTCCACCCCGTTCGACGGCGAGCTGGCCGACCTCGTGGGCGAGTGGGCCCACCAGGCCGGCGCCGCCGCGATGGACGAGCACCTCCGCAACCTCGAACGGCTGCGGGCCACCGTGCTGGACACACCCGACCCAACCGTCGAGCCCGCGCCCGCCACGCCCGCATCAGCCGCCGCCGCGCGGGGCGAGGAGGCCGGCCGGTGAGGGCGATCATCCTCATGTTCGACAGCCTCAACCGGCACCTGCTGCCGCCCTACCGGGACACGTTCGTCGACGCGCCGAACTTCGCCCGGCTGGCCGGGCGCGCGGTCACGTTCGACCGCTTCTACGCGGGCTCGATGCCGTGCATGCCCGCCCGGCGCGAGATGCACACCGGGCGGCACAACTTCCTGCACCGCTCGTGGGGCCCGCTGGAGCCGTTCGACGACTCCATGCCTCAGCTGCTGCGCGACGCCGGCGTCCACACCCACCTCGTCTCGGACCACCCGCACTACTGGGAGGACGGCGGCGGCACGTACCACACCCGGTACACCACGTGGGAGTTCTTCCGCGGCCAGGAGGGCGACCCCTGGAAGGGCGTCGTCGAGCCGGGCAGCGCGGCCGGCGGGCACGGCGGCATGCGGCGGCAGGACGCCATCAACCGCCGCTACATGCCCACGGAGGCCGAGCACTCCCAGACGCGCACGGTGGACGCCGGCCTGGAGTTCATCGACACGAACGCGCGCGCCGACGACTGGCTGCTGCAGATCGAGCTGTTCGACCCGCACGAGCCGTTCTTCACGCACCAGCCCTACAAGGACCGCTATCCGCACGCCTACGACGGCCCGGAGTTCGACTGGCCCGGCTACCACAAGGTGACCGAGCCCGAGGCGCAGGTGGAGCACGCGCGCCACGAGTACGCGGCCCTGGTGAGCATGTGCGACCGCTCGCTCGGCCGGGTGCTCGACGCGATGGACCAGCACGGCCTGTGGGACGACACCCTGCTGCTGGTCAACACCGACCACGGCTTCCTGCTCGGCGAGCACGGCTGGTGGGCCAAGAGCGTGCAGCCCTGGTTCAACGAGCTCGTCCACCTACCGATGTTCCTCTGGGACCCGCGCAACGGCGCCCGCGACACCCGGCGCGGCGACCTGGCCCAGACGATCGACATCGCACCGACGATGCTGCGCTGGTTCGGGCTGGAGCCGACCCCCGACATGCAGGGGCAGGACCTCGCCCTGCCCCCGGAGGCGCCCGAGCCGCCGGGCCGGGACGGCGCCCTGTTCGGGATCCACGGCGGGCACGTGAACGTCACCGACGGCCGGTACGTCTACATGCGCGCCGCCGCCGAGCAGGCGAACGCCCCGCTCGAGGAGTACACGCTCATGCCGACGCACATGCGCTCGCGCTTCGCCGTCGGCGAGCTGGCCGACTGGGAGCCGGCCGACCCTTTGCCCTTCACCAAGGGCCTGCGCACGCTGCGGATGCCCGCCACGCCCACGTGGATGAACCCGTGGCAGCACGGCACCCTCCTGTTCGACCTCGACACCGACCCCGCCCAGGAGCACCCGCTGCGCGACGACGCCGTCGAGCTGCGCCTGCTCCGGCTCCTGGCGCGCCGGATGCACGAGTCGGCGGCGCCGCGCAGCCAGTTCGAGCGCCTGGGCATCCCGTTCGAGACCGAGCCAGGGCCGGAGCACCTCCTGGTGGCGGCCCAGCGGGAGCGCGCCGACGCCGTCGCCGAACCCCTCACCGGGCTGGCCGCGCTGCCCGCGCGCGGCCTGCTCGACCTGCCCGTGCACGAGCTGCTGCAGGTCACCGGCGCCCGCGCCGCCCTGGAGGAGCACGCGCCCGGCCTGGTGTCCACGGAGCTCGTGGCCGTGCCCGGCCGGGCGACCCTGCTCGACCTCGCCTCCTCCGCGGTCATCACGGCCGAACAGCTCAGACGCCTCGCCCACGCGCTCGACCGCGAACCCGCGACCCGAGCCGCACCCCGGTCCTGACCCCACCCCGGCCCGACCACCCCACCTCCACCGAACCACCCAGCACCCCCGCGCACTGCGGCCTGACAACGACGACAGGAGCAGCATGTCCACGCAGATCCCTACCCCCACCCCGGCCCCGGCGGCCGTCCAGGCCAAGCGCGTACCGCACCGGTGGCGCAACCTCGTCACCATCACGGGCGCCGAGGTGGTCGACAACACCGAGGCCGGGCTCCTGACCACCCTGTTCCCCTCGATCGCCCAGGCGCTCCGGCTGGACAACGGCCACCTCGGCCTGCTGGGCGCCCTCGGCAAGTTCGCGACCATCCCGCTGGGCCCGTTCTGGGTCTGGCTCGCCGACCGGTTCGGCCGCAAGCAGACCCTGATCCTGAACAACGTGGTCGGCGCGGTGTTCGGCATCCTGGCGGGCACCTCGCAGGACTTCGTGCAGCTCCTGCTGTGGAACACGCTGCTCGCGGGCGTCGTCGCCTGCGGCCAGCCGATCACCAACTCGATCATCGCCGACTCGTTCGACGACCGGTCGCGGTCCAAGGCGACCGGCCTGTACTACGGCGTGCTCACCGCCGTCTCCTCGTTCATCGGCCCGCTGCTCGCGCTGTTCACCGGCAGCCCGGACGGGTGGCGCTGGGGCATGTGGGTCATCGGCGGCATCTGCCTGCTGTCGTCCCTGCTCATCGCGGCGTTCTACGTGGAGCCGGGGGTGGGCGCCTCCGAGGAGCAGCTCGCCGACCTCGACGAGAGCAAGCGCACCAACAAGGTGACCATCAAGGGCGTGCTCTCGCTCATGCGCATCCCGACCTTCTCGATCATGATGGTCTCGCGCCTGCTGTCCGGGCACCTGCTCATCACGGTCTTCGGCATCCAGTTCCTGGTCACCGAGCGCGGGTTCTCCAACGCCGTCGCCGCCACCGTGCTCATCCCGTTCGGCCTCGGGTACGTCATCGCGACGTTCCTGAGCGGCTACGCCGTGGCGTCCCTCGACCGGGTCGTACCGCACCACGGGCGCGTCATGTTCAACCAGGCGGCGCAGCTCCTCTTCGCCGTCGCCGCCCTGTTCGGCACGCAGTTCCAGTGGCAGGGCATCGGCACCTACGCCGTCTTCTGGGCGCTGTTCGGCGCGTTCCAGGGCATGAACCCGCCGGTGAACCGCCCGATCGTGATGTCGGTGGTGCTCCCGGAGCTGCGCGGCCAGGCGTTCTCCATCTTCCTCACGTTCTTCCAGACCATCGGCTGGGCGCTGTTCTCGCTCAGCGCCGGCTACCTGGCCAACGCGCTGGGCATCGAGGGCGTGTTCTTCTGGGTGCTCGTGGTGCTGATGGTGGTCAACGGCGTGGTGCTGGGCGGCCTGTACCTCACCTACCCGCGCGACGTGCGCCGGGTCGAGGACGAGCTCGCCCGACGGCGGGCCGACGCCATCCGCTCCGACGCCGTCGGCGAGATCTGACCGAGGGAGACACCATGACGAGCCGGCCGAACATCCTGTGGATCACGACGCACGACATCAACCCGCACCTGGGCGCCTACGCCGGCGTCTACCCCGGGGCGGAGTACGCCGTGACGCCCCGCCTCGACCGGCTCGCGGCCGAGGGCGTGCGCTTCGACAACGCCTACGCGGCGGCGCCGATCTGCGCACCCTCCCGGTCGGCCATCATCACCGGCTGCTTCCCGACGTCGGTCGGGACCATGCACATGCGCACCAAGGCCGCCCCGCCGCCGGAGGTCCGGATGCTGCCGGAGTACTTCCGCGAGGCCGGCTACTACGTCACGAACAACTCGTTCACCGACTTCCAGGTGCCCACGCCACCGAGCGCCTTCGACGACTGCGGCGACGGCGCGCACTGGCGGAACCGGACCGACCCGGACCAGCCGTTCTTCGCCACCTTCCACGGCCTGATCACCCACGAGTCGCAGATCTACCTGGACGACGCCGCGTTCGCCGAGCGCACCGCGCACGTCGCCGACGCCGACCGGCACGACCCGGAGCTCGTGCCGCTGCCGCCCTACTACCCCGACACCGAGGTGTTCCGGCGTTCCTGGGCCCGGTACAGCGACCTGATCACCGAGATGGACCACTGGGCGGGCACGATCCTCGACCAGCTCGACGAGGACGGGCTCGCGCAGAACACGGTCGTCGTGTTCTGGAGCGACCACGGGCTCGGCATGCCGCGCGGCAAGCGGTGGGCGAACGACTCCGGCCTGCACGAGCCGCTCCTGGTGCGCTGGCCGGGCCGGATCGCGGCGGGCACGGCCACGGACGCCCTGGTGCACCTCATGGACCTGGCGCCCAGCATGCTCGCGGCCGCGGGCCTGCCGGTCCCCGAGCACATGCAGGCGACGCCGTTCCTCGACCGGGACGGGCTCGTGGAGCCGGGCAACGCCTACGTGTACGCCGGCCGGGACCGCATGGGTGACCTGGAGGACATGACCCGCACCGTGCGCGACCGGCGGTTCCGGTACATCCGCCACTTCCACCCCGACCGCTCCCCCATGCAGCACTGCGACTACCCGGACCACCTGTGGACGTGGGCGGAGCTGCGCCGCCTGGGGTCGGTCGAGGCCGGGCAGCGCGCCAGGGGGCTGCCACGCAGCGCGCTGACGCCGCTGCAGCGCGGGCTGATCGCGCCGACCAAGCCCGCCCAGGAGCTCTACGACCTGGTCGAGGACCCGTACGAGACCCGGAACCTGGCCGACGAACCCGGCCACGCCGACGTCGTCGAACGGATGGCGGCGGCGCTGGCCGCGTGGCAGGAGCGGTACGGCGACCTCGGCCTGCTGGACGAGGACGAGCTCCTGGAGCGGTGGCGCCCGGGCGGGGTGTGGCCGCGGACCGACCCGCCCGCCGTCCGCCTGCTGCCCGACGGCGTCCGGGCCGCCTCCCCGACCGAGGGCGCCGTCGTCGTCTGGACCGACGACCCGGCGAGGCCGGTGGACGTGCCCGCGACGGCGGCGGACCGCATGGGGTCACCCCGCGACGCCATCGGCGCGCCGGAGGCCGACGGGCGGTACTGGCGCATCGCGTGCGCCGCGACGCCGGTCCCGACCGGCCGGACCGTGTGGCTCAAGGCGGTGCGGCTGGGCTGGCTCGACAGCGCCGAGGTCGAGCTGCTCAACTGACTCAACATTTTGCGGTCGAGAGGCGTCTTAAGGAGTGCAAGCACATTCGCCACTCTCCTGGAGGTCCTCGTGACCAGCTCCGACCGCACCTTCCGCACCAAGACCATCCGACTCACCGCGATCGGCCTCGCGGCAACCGGGCTGTCCGTCGCCGGCGCCGGTCTGGTGGCCGCCGCCAACCCAGCTTCCGCCTTCGGCCAGGCGGTCGGCACCGCGGCGCACGACGTCGGCATCGCCTGGGACGACATGCCCGACGGCTACACCGAGGCGCAGTACAAGGCGTTCTGGGGCGCCGGATTCACCGCCGCGGACCAGGAGGCGCTGCAGGACCTGTGGGACCTGGACCCGACCGAGACCAAGTCGAAGGCCGGCCAGCTCATCCTGGACGGCGAGCAGCTCCCGTTCGAGCCCGGCACCCACCCCGACGACCCCGGGCTGGCGGGAGACGACCTGAAGGCGGTCGGGGCGTTCTTCGCGGCCGGCTACGACGGCGAGGACGCGCAGACGCTGAGCGAGCTGTGGGAGATCGAGTTCATGGAGGCCAAGGTCAAGGCCGGCCAGCTGCTGCTCGACGGCCAGGAGCTGCCCATCGACCCCTCCGCCTCGGCCCGTAGCTGACCCGGTGCGCCCGGCACCGCCGACGACTCGCCAGGAGGCGACCATCGAAACCCTCACGCTGCGCATCGGCTTCGAGATCGAGCTGCTCGCGCCCGCCGGCTCCGACCGGCAGGTGCTCGCGGACGCCCTCGCCGCCCGCCGCGCCGGCCGGGTGCGCCGGTCGTTCCACTCCGACAGCGAGCCGTCGCCGGTGCCGGGCGTCGGGGTGTTCCGGCACCTGACCCCCGCCTTCGACGTGGTCGACGGCGCCGGCGCCCCGGTAGCGAGGCTCGTCGACGACGTCACGCTCAACTCCGACCTGGTCGGCACGACCACCCGGCCCGGCCACCACGGGTGGTACCGGGTGCTGTGCGACGAGCCCCGCCTGCTGCGCCTGATCGAGCGGCTCACCGACCCGGACGCGGCCCTGCCCGACGTCCTGGCGCCCGTCGCCGAGCTGTTCGGCACAGAGGTCGAGCTGCGGGGCGGCGCGGCGCGGGTGAACGACACGGCGGGCGCCACCATCGCCGTCGCGATGCCGCTGCTCGCGGGGCGGGAGCGGCCCTGCGAGGTGATCACCCCGCCGATCGGCGCCGACCACGGCCAGGTGCTCGACGAGCTGCTGACGCCCGCGCGTGAGCTCGGGTTCACCGTCCCGGCCGAGGCCGCCGTGCACCTGCACCTGGACGGCGCGCCCTTCCGGCGGCCGGCCGCGTTCGCCAACCTCGTCCGGCTGTTCGGGTACTGGCGCGAACCGCTGTGGGAGGCGCTGGACACGAACAGCGCGTGCCGGCGCCTGGCGCCGCTGCCCGCTGAGCTGCTCCAGCTCGTGGAGCGAGGCGACCAGCCGTGGCAGGAGCTGTCCACCGCCGCGCGCGAGACCGGCCTGACGAAGTACGCCGACGTGAACCTCACCCAGCTCGTCTCGGCGCGTCCCGCCCGCGACACCGTCGAGGTGCGGATCCTGCCCGGCACGCTGGACGCCGCGGACCTCGTCCGGAAGGCCGCGCTCGTCGAGCGCCTGGTGCTGCGCTGCCTCGACGGCAGCCCGCTGCCGCGGCCCGACGGCGGCGCGGCGCACGACCCGGAGGGTGCGCTCCTGGCCCTGGCGACGGCGGGCGCCGGCCGATGACGATCTGGCTACCGGCCGCCGAACCGGACACCCCGCCCAGACCGCAGGTGGTGCAGGTGGTGAGGGTGCCCGGTGTCGGTCACACCGACCCGGCCCGAACGCTGGAGGAGCTGGTGCGAACCCACCTTCCCGGGCTGATCCGCTACGCGACGGTGCTCGTCGGCGACCAGCACACCGCCGCCGACCTGGTGCAGGAGGTGCTGCTGCGCGCGCACCAGCGGTGGCACCGGATCGCCCTGACGGAGCGTCCCGACCTGTACCTGCGGCGTATGGTCACCAACGAGCACCTGTCGTGGCGCCGGCGCTGGCACGTGCGCATGGTCCAGCCCGCCGACCACGACGTGCTGGTGAAGCACGGTGGTGACGCCGGCGACCCCACCGAGGGCCACGCGGAGGAGGACGCCATGTGGCGGCGCCTCGGACGGCTGCCGGCGCGGCAGCGCGCCGTGCTCGTGCTGCGCTACTACGAGGGACTGACGGACGCCGAGATCGCCACCGTGCTCGGTGCCTCCCCCGGAACCGTCCGCTCGCACGCCTCGCGCGCCCTGGCCACGCTCCGCCGCACCGACCCGACCTTCAAGGAGTCCCGATGACCCAGCGCCGTCCCGCCCGTTCGCCGGTACCGGAGGACCGGCCGGCGGGCAGCACCGCACGGGACCACCTCGCCCAGCGGATCACCGCGGCCCTGCGCTCGCGCGAGCCCGACGCCGCTGACACCGCGGCCGCCGCGCGGCGGATCGCCGCCCGCCTCGCCGCACCAGCCCACGACCCGAGCGGCGTCATGACCCCGTTCGTCCGGCGCGCCGGCCGGATCACGGTCACCGGCGTCGTCGCGTCCGGCATCGCCGTGGCCGGCGCGGGCGCCGCCGCAGCGGCCAACCCGTACTCGCCCTTCGCCGTGGCGGTCGAGGACGTCGCGCACGCCGTCGGCGTCGAGTGGTCGGCGATGCCGACCGGCTACACGCGCGAGCAGTACGACGCGTTCTGGAACGCCGGGTACACGACGCAGGACGTCGCCGCGCTCGCCGACCTCTGGAACACCGACGCGACGGCCGCCAAGGCGCGGGCCGGCCAGCTCCTCCTCGACGGTGCGGCCGTCCCGGTGGCCCCCGGCTCGTCCGGCTCCGGCCTCGAGAGTTCGCTGTCCGCCTTCAGCGGCGCCGGGTACACCTTCGAGGACGCCGAGGTGCTGGCCGAGCTGTGGCAGGTCGAGGTCGACGAGGCGAAGATCCGCGCCGGCACCATGCTGCTCGACGGCGAGCGGCCGCCGCTGCCCTGATCCGGCGCTGCCCTGATCCGGCGCCGTCCTGCGGCGCCGGCCGGTCAGCGGCTGAGCTCGATCAGCGCGAGCAGCGCCCGGCCGTAGGCCTCGGCGGGCTCCGGGTCGGCGAAGACCCGGGTCCGGCCGAGGAGCTCTACCTCGACCTCGTAGGCGCCGTCGGACCGGCGCAGCGCGTGGAAGCTCGACCGCAGGAGGGCGCGGAGCTGGTCCTCGCGCGGCAGCCAGAGGGCGTCCTCGATCGCCACCGAGTCGAGCGCCCACTCGGTGGTGCCGTTGAAGCCGAGGATCGTGCCGGTCGGGTACTCGTGCGCCTCGATTGTCATCGTGCTCACCGTGAAGACGTCGCCGGCGAGCTCGGGCGCCCGGACCCGGAACTGGTCGCCGTCCACCGGCTTCCAGACCAGGCCCGCGTCACGCAGCTCCTCGGCGAGTTCGGTAGAGATCATCGGACCATTGTCGACCACGCGCACCGCGGCGTCAGGCCCCGCCGTCAGGAGGCGCCGTCCGGTCCGCCGTCGAGCGCGGCCCGCGCGTGCCAGAACGTGACCACCAGCGCGCCGGCCACGAAGTGGTCCTCGCCCGGCGAGCGCCAGGCGGTCCGGATCCCGTCGCTCAGGGCGTCGACCGCCTCGTCCAGCGCGGCCGGCACGTCGTGATCCAGGCCGTCCGCCGTCACGGTGTGCAGCGCCTCCGCGTACGCCCGCAGCGCCACGACGAGCCGCGGCCGGAGGGCCGGCCCGAAGGCCTGGTCGGCACGGTCGTGACGTTCCCACTCGGCCAGGAGCCGCACGATGTCGTCCACCACGTCGGCGTTCCGGCTCAGCACGTCCCCGAGCCGCACCTGGGCGGTCACCCGGTCGCCGTACCGGCGCACGCGCCGGTTGGCCCGCGTGGCCTCGCGGGTCCGGGCGAAGGTGTCCCTGGCGTAGTCGATGGTCGGGCGCAGGGCACGACGGCGCCGCTCCCACTCGCCCGCGGCGAGCGGCCCGCGCTGGTCGAGCCGGTCGGCCAGCGTGCCGATCTGCTCGACCAGCGCCACCCGCAGCCGGCCCATGGCGACGTCGGACGGCACCAGCCGCAGCGCCGGCGCGAGCAGGTTGATGGCCACGCCGATGGAGGCGCCGAGCAGCACCAGGCCGGCGAACGCCCCGACGTACTCGAGCTGGTCCGCACTGCCCAGGATGAGCACGAACAGGGCGGACGTGACCACCCAGGCGCCCATCTCGCCGAACACGCTCCAGCCGGCGCACAGCAGGGCCACGCCCACGACCAGCGCGACCGCGAGCGCGCCCGGCGCGGGGACCAGGCCGATGGCCCAGGCGATGGCGGCGCCGAACAGCACCGCCCCGACGGCCTGCGCGGACTCCCGGATCGACCGGACCGTCGTGCTCGACGTCGCGATGACGGCGCCCAGCGGCGCGAAGTACGCGTACTCGCTCAGCGGCGGCGGGGTGAGCCCTGCGGCGAGCCAGGCCAGCGCCGCGGCGAGGGCGCCCTTCACCGCCAGCGACCAGCTCGGGTGGCGCTGCCAGACCCGCAGGGCCGCCGCCGCACGTTCGGTCGTCATGGTCGCCTCCTGGAGTCGCGTCGGCCCGCACCATGCCGGCGCTCCCGGGCGCGCGGACGACGGGCGGACGACGACGCGCGGCATGCGAGCGACGGGGCGCCGGGGCATGGTGGAAAAAGCGGTGAAGCAGCCCGCCGCCCACCCTACCGAGGGAGAGTGCGACATGGCCGTCCAGACCGTCGCAGACGTCATGACCCCGGCACCGACCACGATCAGCATGTCCGAGACGCTGCAGTCCGCCGCGCAGACCATGGCCACGCAGGACGTGGGCGCACTGGTCGTCCGCGCCGGGCCGACGCTCGTCGGCATCGTCACCGACCGGGACCTCGTGGTGCGCGGCCTCGCCGAAGGGCTCGGCGGGGACGCCCTCGTCGGGGAGATCGCGAGCGAGCAGGTGGTGACCGTCGGGCTCACCGACCCGGTCGAGACGGCGGTCAGCGTGATGCGTCAGGCCGCCGTCCGGCGCGTCCCCGTGATGGACGGCGACGTCGTCGTCGGCATCGTCTCGATCGGCGACCTGGCCGTCGAGCGGGACCCGTCGTCCGCGCTCGCGGACATCTCCGAGGCGCCGCCCAACCGCTGAGCTATTCGCTCGCCGGGTCGGCCAGGAACTGGTCGATCGCCTCGCGGGTCGGGAAGACGATGACGTCCGGCCCCGAGAACAGGTGCACCAGCGTCTGGGCGATGTCCCGCACGGCGATGTTCGCCGCGTTGGACGACTCGCGCAGCCGCTCGAACGCCTCCTCCTCGTCGATGCCGTACACCACCATCAGCACGCCCTTGGCCTGCTCGATCACGGCGCGCCGCTCCGCGGAGGCCCGGATCGACGCCGTCGCGTCGCGGGCCGCCGCGTCCCGGTGCGACTCGGTGACGTCGATGAAGTAGCCGAACAGCTCGGTGACCCGGCCCGTGCCGGGGTCGCGCCGGCCCTGGCCGGTGACGGCGAGCGTGCGGGTCTTGCCCGCCGCGTCGATGATGCGGTGCACGGAGCTGAACGCCTGCCCGTTCTCCGCGGCCCGCCGCAGGACGCCGTCGACGCGCGCCCGGTCGTCCGGGTGCTTGTGCGAGAGCATCAGCGGGGTGGTCGGCACGATCTCGCCCGGCTTGAAGCCGTGCATCACGTAGACCTCGTCCGACCAGGCCCACTCGCCCGTCGCGAGGTCGAACCGGAACCGGCCGACGGGTGGCCGGTCACCACCGTCGAGCACGGCCTCGACCCTGCTGAGCGAAGCCCCGTCAGGTATCTGTGCAGAGTCCACGGAACCCCTTCCAGGGCCGGTCGCTGGGTGGTGGTCAGAAGACTACGACATTCCCGCGCCGACGGAACCAACGACTTCGGCGAAGCCGCCCGCAAGGATCTGGTTTGCGGCACCCACCCGAATAGTCCGATTCGGTGTAGGCTGAATCCGGAGTCATGAAGCGGCTCCCGGTCCGCTGCTGGATCTGGGAGGTTCCTGTGTCATCCATCGAGCAGCCCGCAGGCCCCGCGCCGCACGGCGCCGGAGGCCCGGCACGGGCGGAAGAGTCCGGCGAGGCCGTCGACCTGGTGTGGGTCCACGACGACGACGCGGGAGCGCCGGAGACCGTTGACTACGCCCTGCACGGCGAGGCGATGGTCGAACGCGCCAAGAGCGTGGTCGCCGTGGCGCGCAGGGTCGACGACGGCGAGGCGGCCCAGATCCTGCTCGACGCCGCCAGCAGCGCCGACGTGCCCGTACAGCTCGCGGCCGGCCAGATCATGACCGAGCTGGAGGCCGTCGGGGACCGCGAGACCATCACGCACGAGGTGCTGCTCGGCGTGCTCCAGGCCGTCCGGCCCGTGGGCCAGTAGCTCTCGTGCGAGTGAGGCGCCGCCGGGGCACGGTGGTGGGGTGCGGTCAAGACCAGGCTGCTGGACCTCGGCGAGAGGACTACCGATGAACAGCCGCTGCCGGACCGCACCCGCCGGGCACCTGCCATGAGGGCCGTCGTCACCGGAGGGGCCGGGTTCGTCGGGAGCAGGCTCTGCCGGGCGCTCGTGGACTCGGGCGCCGAGGTCGTCTGCCTGGACAACCTCCTGACGGGCACCACCGACAACCTCGGCGAGCTGCGCGCGCACCCCGCGCTGCGGTTCGAGCGGTGCGACGTCGCCAAGGGCCTCACCGCCGGACCCGTCCGGGCGGCCCTGCGCCCCCACGTCGACGTCGTGCTGCACCTCGCCTCGCCCGCTTCCCCCGTGGACTACCTGGAGCACCCGCTCGAGACGCTCGACGCGGGGTCGCGCGGCACGCGCGCCGCGCTCGACCTCGCCCACGCGCACGGCGCACGCTTCGTGCTCGCGTCGACGTCGGAGGTGTACGGCGACCCGCAGGTGCACCCACAGACCGAGGAGTACTGGGGCAACGTGAGCAGCGTCGGCCCGCGGAGCGTGTACGACGAGTCCAAGCGGTTCGCCGAGGCGCTCACCGCCGGGTACCGCCGCACGCTCGGGACCCGCACGGGGATCGTGCGCATCTTCAACACCTACGGCCCCCGCATGCGGGAGCACGACGGGCGCGTGGTGCCCACGTTCATCCGCCAGGCGCTCGCGGGCGAGCCCCTGACCGTCGCGGGCGACGGCTCCCAGACCCGGTCGCTCTGCTACGTCGACGACCTGGTCGAGGGCCTGCTCGCGTTCGCGCGGAGCGGCCACCCCGGCCCGATGAACCTCGGCAACCCGCACGAGCTGTCGGTCCGGCAGATCGCCGACGACGTGGTCCGGGCGACCGGGTCACGCTCGCCGGTGGACCACGTCGAGCGGCCGGTGGACGACCCCGGCATGCGGTGCCCGGACATCACCCTGGCCCGGACGGAGCTGGGCTGGGAGCCGCGAGTCGCGTGGGCCGACGGCCTGGACCGGACGGTGTCGTGGTTCCGGGCGCGCTCGGCAGGCGCAGCGTGAGCAGGCGCTCGCACGCCCCGACCACCTCCTGCACCGACACCGCGGCGAGCGCCGGGTCCAGCCGGCCGGCGTTCGCGTCGCGCGGTGCGGCGCCCGCCTCCTCGTGCCAGACGACGGCGTGCCGGCCGGGGTCGATCGCGGGCCCCCAGAGCGCCGGCGGGGTCGGCCCGAACAGCGTGACCGACGGCGTGCCGTAGGCGGTGGCCAGGTGCGCGATGCCCGTGTCCGTGCTGGCCACGAGCCCCGCGGTCGAGACGAGCTCGGCGAGCGCGGGCAGCCCGAGCTGACCGGAGGTGTCGCGCACGGTCCTGCTGGTGCGGGCGTCCTGCCGGACCCGGGCGCAGAGCCCGCGCTCGGCCGGTGAGCCGGTCAGCGTGACGTCGCGGCCCTCGTCGGCGAGCGCCGCGACGACCTCCGCCCAACGCGCGGCGGACCAGCGCCGGGCGGGTGCGGCGGCCCCGGGGTGGACCACGACGTGCCCGGCCCGGCCGCCCGGCGGGTCGGGCGGGCCGAGCCGGAGGTCGTCCGGCTCGCAGGGCCCGCCCACGCTCCGCACCAGCCGGCACCAGCGCAGCACCTCGTGCTCGTCGTCGTCCCAGGCGAGGCCGGGGTGGCCGGCGTCGGCGCTGCCGAAGGCGACCAGGGCGTCGGGCCGGGTGCCCAGCAGGACCCGGTGGCTCTCGGGCCCGCGGCCGTGCAGGTTCACCGCGAGGCAGCCGGGGGCGTCGTCGGCGCCGCCCGGCCCGGCCCACGGCCACGGGAGCTGCGCCAGGCCCTGGGTCGGCAGCGTGTCGTCCACCACCCCGAGGTCGGTGAGCCACCGGCCGAGGGGTTCTGGAGCCGCGAGCACGACCCGGTGCCCGGGCCAGGCGCGCCGCACCCCGCGGAGCGCGGCCACGCCGGTGAGGGTGTCGCCGAGGCCCAGGGCGCGCAGTACGAGGACGGTCATGGCCGGCTCCCGCGGGCCGGCCCGATGCGGGCCGGCCCGGTCGGGGCCGGTCCGGTCACGGCCATGACGCCTCGCCCGACGCCATCACAAGCATCTCGCGGATCTCGCTGCCCGGCGGCTGCATGAGGGCGGTGACGACGGCGCCCGCCGTCGCGGCCGGGTCGTTGAGATCGGCGTCCGGGCCCGGCTTGTACTGGTCGGTGCGGCCGTCGAAGAACGGTGTCCGCATGCCGCCGGGGATCAGGCACGTGACGCCGACGCGGCCCGCGTACTCGGCCGCGAGCGCCTGGCTGAACCCGCGGATGCCCCACTTGGACGCGCAGTAGGCCGTCGCGTCGGCCGCGCCGCGCAGGGCGAGGGTCGAGGCGACGGTGACCACGGTGCCGTGCCGCTCCTCCAGGTACGGCAGGGCGGCCCGGATCACCGACACGGTGCCGAACAGGTTGACGCGCACCACGCGCTCCCAGTGCTCCGGGTCGATGTCGAGCAGGGGGCCGCAGGCGTCGATCCCCGCGGCGGTCACCACGGCGTCCGGCGGCCCCACCCGCTCCACGAGCGAGTCGACGGCGGCCTGCGCGGCGCCCGGTTCGCCGAGGTCGGCGGTGGCGAACGGCACGTCGGCCGCCGGTTCGGCGACGTCGAGGACCGCGGGGGTTCCGCCGGCGGCGGTCAGCGCGTCGACGAGGGCGGCGCCGAGCCCGGACGCGCCGCCCGTGACGAAGACGGTGCCGACGGACCGGGGGGTGCGGGCTGTCCTGGCGGGGGCGGACGCGGTGGTGGGGGTGGTGGTTGCGGTCATGACGACCTCCTCATGGTCGGTGGGACGGAGGCGGGTAGCGGGCCGGAGGCGCGGACCTGGGCGACCAGCGCGGTGGTCGAGCGCCCCGGCAGCAGGTAGGGCAGGGTCACGACGCGGCCCCCGGCGGAGCGCACGGCCGCCGCCTCGGGCAGGTCCGACGGCGTGTAGCCGCCGCCCTTGACCCACAGGTCGGGCCGGAGGGCCGTGATGGCGCCGGACGGTTCGTCGTCGTCCAGCACGACGGCCGCGTCGACCGAGCTGAGGCCCTCCAGGACCCGGATCCGGTCGGCGAGCGGCACGACCGGTCGTTCGGGGCCCTTGAGGCGGCGCACCGACCGGTCGGAGTTGACGAGCACCACGAGGTGGTCGCCGAGCCGCCGGGCGGCGTCGAGCATCGCGACGTGGCCGGCGTGCAGCAGGTCGAAGCAGCCGCCGGTCGCGACGACCGTGCCTCCGGCGGCGCGGAGGCGGGCGCCGAGCTCTTCGAGGGACTCGGGCTCTTCGAGGGACTCGGGCTCGTCGAAGGACTTGGGCTCGTCGAAGGACGAGCGGCCGGACGGCGGGCCGGCCTCGCGCGCCCGGCGGAACCCGTCCGCGCCCCCGGCGGCCACCCACGCGGTCGCGGCGACCACGGCCTCCCGGACGGCGGTTGCCGCCTCGTCGCCGCGGGCCAGCCGGTCCACCACCGTCGCGGCGAACCGGTCGCCGGCACCGCACGGGTCCGGCGAGTGGGCGGGCCGGGTCGGCACGTGCCGGACGTTGCCCGGCCCGTCATCCCCCGCGCTGGGCCTGTCGCCGCCGTCTGGCCGGGTCGCGACGAACGCGCCCTGCTCCCCCACCGTGACGCTCACGGCCCGGGCGCGCCACGCCCGGCGGAGCGTCTCGGCCACGGCGGGGACCTCGGCGTCACCGCCAGGTGGTGTGGCCAGCTCCCCCGCTGCCCGCCGCGCCTCGGCCGCATTGGGCGTGACCAGCGCCGCCCCCGGCACGGGTTCACCGCCCCTGGGGTGGGGGTCCCAGACGAGCGGCACGCGCGCGGCCGCCTCGGCGAGCACCTCGCGCAGGAGCGGTTCGCGGGTCACCCCGCCGCCGTAGTCCGCGACGAGCACCGCGTCACACTCTGCCAGGGCGGCGCGCACGCGTTCGGCGACCTGGGGTGTGACGCCGGCCGGCGCGCCCGGTCCGCCGTCGTCCACCCGGAGCATGCCCTGGCCGGAGCTGCGCACGCGGGTCTTGCGGCGCGTCGGGCCCTCGTGGCCGAGCGGGACGAGCGTGACGCCCGCGAGCTGGCGGCGCAGCTCGGCGCCGTCGGCGTCGTCCGCGAGGGGCGCGACCAGCACGACGTCGGCGCGCTGGGCGCACAGCAGGGCCGCGAGGCCCGCACCGCCCGGGCTCTGCCGCACGCCCGTCACGTCGACCACGGGCACGGGGGCGTCCGGGGCGAGGCGGGTGGTGGTGCCGTCGACGTCCCGGTCGAGCAGGACGTCGCCGACCACGGCGAGCCGTGGCCGCGTGGGCCCTGTGTCGGGCACGGCGTCGAACCCGGCGTCCGGCACGGAAGTGAGCGACGGCCGCGGGCCGCCGCCGGGGACCTGGGCGGGCGCGGTACCGGTCATGCCCGCACCCGTGCCGAGGCCGCCGCGGCCGCGGTGCGCTGGGCGACCCGGGCGTCGAGCGCCGCGCACAGCGCGTGCACCACCACCAGATGCACCTCCTGCACCGCCGACCCGGACGCCGACGGGACGGCCAGCACGTCGTCGCACAGGGCGGCCAGCGGGTTGGGCGCCTGCCCGGTCAGCGCCCACGTGGTGAGGCCGAGCTCGCGGGCCCGGCGGGCCGCGACGAGCACGTTGGCGCTCGACCCGGACGTCGACAGGCCCAGCAGCACGTCGCCCGGCCGGCCGTGCGCCGCGACCTGGCGGGCGAACATCTCGTCCTGGCCGTAGTCGTTGACGATGGCGCTCAGGCTGGACGTCTCGGCGTGCAGCGCGATCGCCGCGAGCGGCACGCGCTCGGACTCGAACCGGCCCACCAGCTCCGCCGTCAGGTGCTGGGCCTCTGCGGCGCTGCCGCCGTTGCCCGCCACGAGCAGGCGGTGCCCGGACAGCATCCGGTCGGCCAGGTCCCGGCCCCAGGCCTCGACCCGGCCGAGGGACGCCGTGAGGTAGTCCAGGCCGACCGTGAGGTCCGCGCGGTGGTCGCGGAGCCAGCGCCGGGCGACATACGTGTCGGGCTTCAGGGCGGTGGGGTGTACGGCTGAGGAGCTCATCGGGTACCTCCTGCGGCGAGCAGCGGGGCGCCCGCTGCGACCGCACGTGTTCCGTGCGGGTGGCGGACGGGTGGGAAGACGGCGACCTGGGCGTAGGCGTCGAAGGTCTGCCGGGCCACGGCGGCCCAGCCGTACTGCCGCTCGGCCCGGATCCGGGCGGCGGCGCCGAGGCGGAGCCGCGTCGTGCGGTCCGTCAGCCGGGCCAGCGCGTCCGCGACCGCGTCGGGATCGCGCGGCGGGACGAGCAGCCCGGTGCGGTCGTGCACCACGGTGTCGAGCATGCCGCCCACGGCGGAGGCGACCACGGCGCGCCCGCAGGCGGCGGCCTCCAGCGGCACGATCCCGAACGGCTCGTACCAGGGCGTGCAGGCCACGACGTCGACGCTGCGCAGGAGCCGCGGGACGTCGTCGTGGGACACGGAGCCCAGGAAGCGCACCCGGTCGGCGACGCCGGCCCGTTCGGCCAGGCCGCGCAGGCGCCGCACCTCCGGGTCGTCCGCCAGCCGGTCCGCCGGCGGTCCGCCGGCGACCAGCAGCTCCACCCGCGTGTGCCCCCGCTCGGCGAGCAGGGCGAGCGCCTCGACCACCGTGGCGACGCCCTTGCGCTCCACGAGCCGGCCCAGGGACAGCACCCGCAGGGGCGCGCTGTCGCGCCGCCGGTGGGAACCGGCCGGGCCCGGGGTGAACACCCCGAGGTCCACGCCGCTGGGCACCACCCGGATCCGGTCGGCGGTCGCGCCGAGCCGGCGCAGCTCGCGGACCTCGTCCTGGCACGTGGCGACCATCAGGTCCACCTCGCGGCACAGGGTCTGCTCCAGCCGGACGCGCGCGGCAGGGCTGGTGTCGGCGGCGCCCTGGTGCCTGCGCTTGACCGAGCCGAGGGCGTGGAAGGTCTGGACCACCGGCACCTCCGGCGTGTCCTCGCGGGCGGACCAGCGGGTGGCGCGCAGCGCGGCGAGGCCGGACATCCAGAAGTGGGCGTGCAGCACGTCGGGACGCTGCCCCGGGTCGGCGAAGCGCGCCGCGAGGTGGTCGCCGAACGGCTCCATCCAGGGCAGCAGCTCGTCCTTCGGGATCGGCTCGGGCGGGCCGGCGTCCACGTGGATGACGTCGACGCCGTCGGCGAGGGGCACCCGTTCGGGGAGCGCCGGGTCGTCGCGCCGCGTGTAGACGTCCACCTCGTGCCCGTCGGCGGCCAGGCGCTGCGCGAGCGCGGCCACGTGGACGTTCTGCCCGCCGGCGTCCGCCTCGCCCAGAACGGCGAGCGGGCTGGCGTGCTCGGAGATCATGCCGATCTTCATGGGGACACCTCCTGTGTCAGCAACGTGGTCCAGCGGTCGAGAAACAGGTCGAGGGGGTAGTGGGCCAGCACGTGCTCGCGCGCCGCCTTGCCGTACGCGGCCGCCTCCGCCGGGTCGTGCAGCCACCGCCGGGCGGTCGCGGCCAGCCGGTCCGGGTCCGCGCTGAGCACGCCGGCCTCCGGCGGCACGGCGGCGTACGCGGCGGTGACGGGCAGGGCCAGCACCGGCAGGCCGAGGGCCATGGCCTCCAGCAGCGCCAGCCCGAGGCTGGTCCACCGGTACGGGTGCAGGTAGGCGCGGGCGCCGGCCAGCCGGCGGTGCAGTTCCGCCTGCGGCAGGTCGGACAGGCGCCCCGCGGCCGCTGCCGCCGTCGGGCCGAGCGGGCGCAGGTGCTCGGCGAGCAAGCCCGTGTCCATCCCGTAGACCTCCATGGGGACCTGGCTCGCCACGCGCAGCAGCACGTCGGTGCCGGCGGCCCGCCACCGGCGGACCGGCTGGTTGACCACGGCGGCGACCCGCTCGCGCTCGCCCGTGCGGCGGTGGCCCGGGTCGGGCACGCCGTGCTCGATCACCACGGTCCGCGCCCGGCCGGTGTCCCACATGAGGGCGTTGAACCGGGTCACGTGCACGATGGGGATGCGCCCGGCGGCCACGACGTCGACGTCGGCCAGCGGGTGCCGAGTGGCCGCGGCGGGCCCGCCCGGGGCGTCGTGCTCCAGGTACACGGCCGGCAGGTCGTACCCGGCCAGCCGGCCGGTCCACTCGCGCAGGAGCCGCGCCTCGTACGGCCGCTGGAGCAGCACCACGTCCACTCCCCCGGCGCCGAGTGTGTGCCGCAGCTCGTCCGGTCCCAGCTCGCGCACCGTGCCCGGCCAGTCCCAGGTGCGGGCGCGGCCCCGCCCGTCGGCCGGGCGGCCGGGCAGCACTGGCACCAGGTACTCGTGCCCGCCCTGGACGAACGCGGTGGTCCACGACCCGTGGACGTGCCACAGCAGGATCCTCATCGGGACCACCCCTCGGCGCCGCCCCACCCGGCCGAGGCGGTGGCCCGTGGCGGCAGGTAGGTGAGGCGCGCGACGGCCTCCGCCACCTGGTCCGGCGTCACCGACGCGAGGCACGGGTGGCCCGGCACGGGGCACTGGCGGGCCCGCGTGCCGCGGCACGCGGCGCCCTGGTCGCCGAGCACGAGCCGGGGCACGCCGTAGGGCACCCACCGGTCGGCCGGCACCACCGGCGCGAACAGGCTGACCACCGGCGTCCCGACGGCTGCGGCCAGGTGGGCAGGGCCCGTGTTGCCCACCACCGCGCACGCGGCGCTCTCCAGCACCGCGGCCAGCTCGGCCAGGGTGGTCCGCCCGCCCAGGTCGACGGCGTGGCCGCCCGCCACGTGCGCCGTGAGCTCGCGCTCGGCGGCCGAGCCGGTCACCAGCACGTACCAGCCGTCACCCACCAGGCGTTCGGTCATGGCGCGGGCGTCGTCGGGCAGGGGCGCCCGGGCAGGCACGGAGGCCCCGGGGTGGACGACGACGGTGCGCCGGCCCAGCGCGCCGTCGACCCCCAGCTCCTGCGCGACGGGCGCGGGCAGGGGCGGCAGCGGACGGCGGACCGCGAGCAGCCCGTCGTCGCCCAGCGGGAGCCGGGCGCCGGCCTGCTCGGCGAGGTCGAGGCCCGCCTCCACCTCGTGCAGCCCCGGCGGACGGCGGTGCCGGACGTCGAGCAGCGACCCGGGGTAGTCCTCGCTGATGCCGACCACCCTGCGCACGCCGGCCAGCCGGGCCAGCAGCGCCATCGGCAGCGGCGACTGGTGGAACGACGTGAAGATGACCGCGAGCTGGTAGCGCCGGGCGATCAGGCCCGCCACGAGGTCCAGCACCGCCTCCTGCGAGACCGGCGGCGGCTGCGTCCCCGACCACGGCGCGTCGAACAACAGCGTCTCGGTCACGCCGGGCAGCAGGTCGGCCGCCTGCGCACCGGAGCCCGAGACCAGGAGGTCCACCTGGTCGTAGGTGGCGGCCAGCGCGCGCACGGCCGGACCGGTCAGCAGCACGTCCCCGTCGCTGTCCAGCCGGACCGCCAGCACCCGGGTCGGGCCGTTCGTCTTCGCAGGCGTCGTCATACGAGAGTCACCACCTCGTCGAGCGTGTCGGCCACCACCGGGGCCGCCGACACCTCCTCGCTCCTGGTCACGCCGGTCGGCACCAGCACGCTCCGGGCGCCGGACGCGACGGCGGCGCCGACGTCCGCCCCGATGTCGCCCACCACCGCGCACTGCGCTGGCGGCACGCCGAGCTCGGCGGCGGCCCGCAGCACGAGCCCCGGCTCGGGCTTGCGGCACGTGCAGCCGTCCTCGGGCCGGTGGGGGCAGCGCTGCCAGGTGTCGAACGGCCCCAGCTCCCGGCGCACCCGCTCGTCGACGGCGTCCACCTGCGCCGTGGTCAGCAGCCCGCGGCCGATCCCCGACTGGTTCGACACGACGCCGACCAGCACGCCGTCCGCCCGCAGCCCGTCCAGCACGCGGCGCGCACCGGGCAGCGGCACGACGGCGTCCGGGTCGCCGTTGTAGGGCACGTCCTGGATCAGCGTGCCGTCCCGGTCGAACAGGACGGCGCGGACCGCCGGCGGCCAGGCCGGCGCGCCCCGGCGCCACCGCCAGGCGCCCGCGGCCCGGTGCGCCACGGCGGCGAACGGGATCAGCACGCTGGTCACGACCATCCGGCGCAGCTCGGCGCCGTAGCCCGCGTCGCCCGGCCGCGGCCCGGGCGCCAGTCGCTTACCGGCGAACGCGGCGGTCAGCCCGGCCCAGGCCGCACCGGCGACGGCGGCGGTCGCGCGGGCGAGTCCCGGGGACCGCACGGCGACCGCGCGCGCCGCCCGCGGGGACTGCACGCCGCGCAGGACCGCCGCCGCGCCGCTGCCCACGGCCGCCAGGCCCGCCGCCACCGTCGCGACGTGCCACGGCAGACGGCCCGGTCCCGCCTGCGTGCGCTCGCGCCAGCCGGGGCCGTGCAGAGCCCGCAGCAGCGCGTCGTCGGCGTTGCCGGCCTGGGCGCGCACGCTCGCCAGGTCCCCGGCCGGACGGACGGGGTGCTCGACGGTGCGCCTGCCGCGTTGGAGCGCCCAGCCCGCCACGCGCAGGCGCAGGGCCAGGTCGGCGTCCTCCCGGTAGGCCCGGGCGAAGCGCTCGTCGAAACCGTGCACCGCCGCCAGGGCGGTGCGGCGGTAGGCCAGGTCGGCCGTCGCCCACGCGGCCCGCTCCAGCCCCGCGGTGTTGCGTTCGAGGTCGGTCGGCCGCCGGTCCGCCGGCAGCGGCACCACGATCCGGCCCTGCACGCCGGCCGCGTCGGGACCGGCGGCGACCAGGTCCCGCGCCAGGTCGGCCGCCCACGACGGCGGCACCACCACGTCGTCGTCCAGGAACGCCACCCACTCCGTCCCGACGCTGCGCCAGCCCGCGTTGCGGGCCGCGGCGGGGCCGCGCCCGCCCGTGCGCAGCACGCGCACTCCCCCGGTCGGACCGGGCCCCAGGTCGAGGGGCGGGTTGGGGCCGCCCACGGGGAACGGGCGGTCGTCGACGATCACCACCTCGCGCGGCTCGGGGGCCTCGGCGCCCCTGGCGCCCGCGGCGGTCGCCGCGCGGAGGGATGCGAGCAGCGCGCGCAGTTGCGGACGGCCGATGGTCGGCACGACGACGGAGTAGGACGGGGTCATGCGGGCTCTCCCAGCGTGTGCGGGGGCGTCGGTTCCGCGGACGCGAAGAGGTCCGCCCGCCGGACCAGGTGCGGCCCCAGCACCAGCACGTCGATCGGCGCCGAGCCGAAGATCTCCAGCGCATCACGCGGGCTGTCCACCATGGGCCGGCCCGCGGTGTTGAGGCTCGTGTTCACCACGACCGGCAGCCCGGTGCGGGCGCGGAACGCGCGGAGCATCGCCTGGAGCCGCGGCTGCGAGTCGTCCACCGTCTGGATGCGGGCCGTACCGTCCACGTGCACGGTCGCGGGGATCCGGTCGCGCCACCCCGCGGCGACGTCGTGCACGAAGAGCATGTACGGGCTCGGGACCGGGCCGCCCGAGAAGATCTCGGGGGCGTCCTCCAGGAGCACCATCGGCGCCACCGGCCGGAACGACTCCCGGCCCTTGACCGCGTTGAGCCGGTCGGTGTTGGCCCGCTGCCCCGGGTGCGCCAGGAGGGACCGCTGCCCCAGGGCGCGCGGCCCGAACTCGGAGCGGCCGTCGAACCAGGCGACCATGCCGTCGTCGGCCAGCACGCCGGCCACCTGCTCCGGCAGGTCGTCCGGGGTCGTGAACGGCACGCGCGCCGCGTGCAGCACCCGGGCCAGCTCGGCGTCGGACCAGGACCGGCCGAGCGCCGCCGACGTCATGGGCTCGACCGGCACGCCCGCCTCCGCCGTGAGCTGGAGGGCCGCGCCGAGGGCGGTGCCGGCGTCGCCGGCTGCGGGCTGCACCCACACGTGCTCGAAGGGCGTCTCGCGCCACAGCCGCGAGTTGGCCACGCAGTTCAGCGCGGTGCCGCCGGCCAGGGCCAGCGCGTCGTCGCCGGTCCGCTCGTGCAGCGCCGTCGCCAGCTCGACCAGCAGCTCCTCCAGGCACGCCTGGAGGGACGCGGCCAGGTCGGCCTGGTCGCGCGCCGGCCCGCCCGCACTGGTCCGTTCCTCGATAGCCCCCGGCGCCGACGGCGGCGCCCACCGCGACCAGTCCGGCGCCTCGGCCGCGAACCCGCCGTCCGGCGTGGTGCGCAGCAGCCCGCGCAGCTCCGGCAGGAACCGCGGCCGGCCGTAGGACGCGAGCGCCATCACCTTGTACTCGTCGCTCGACCGCAGGAACCCGAGGTGCTCGGTCAGGGACTCGTAGACCAGGCCGAGGGAGTGCGGGAGCTCCTGGCTCGCGAGCAGCTCGAGCCGCCCGCCCTCGTACCGGCCCGCGAGGAACGAGGACCGCTCGCCGCGCCCGTCGAGCGACATCACGCTGCACGTGCCGAACGGCGCCGCGAGCGCGGCGGAGGCGGCGTGCGCCACCTCGTGCGGCACGTAGCGCACGACGGCGGGGTTCAGCCCGGGCAGCGCGGTGGCGATGAACTGCGGTGCCCGCTCGGCGTACCGCAGCCGCAGCCAGTCCCACGGGTCGGGCAGGCCCATCTCGTCGGACGGCTTGGCCAGGGCCGGGTCGAACGAGTAGGCCACGGCGTCCAGGTCCTGCGGCGTCAGCCCGCCGACGTCGAGGCACCACCGCATCGCCTGCTCCGGCAGCTCCCAGGCCGCGAAGGGCACGGGACGCTTGCCGTGCTTGCGCCGGGTGAACCGTTCCTCCTCGGCCGCTGCGAGGATCTGACCGTCCACCACCAGCGCGGCCGACGGGTCATGGAAGAGGGCGTTCACACCGAGAACTCGCACAGTGACCTCCACGGAGGGTCGTCACCGGGCTTCTTCCGGCTCTTCTACGTTCGAGGAGCGGAGAACCACTCGCATCCCGAACCGCTTCTCGGCGTGCCCGCACGCCCTCGTGCAGCTCAGCGCGGTGCGAGGTGCTCCGTGGCGGGTCCTTCGAGCAGCGTGCCGTCGGCGGCGAAGCGCGACCCGTGCACCGGGCAGTCCCACGACTGGTCCAGGTCGTTCCAGCGCACGACGCCGCCGAGGTGCGGGCAGACCCTGGACACGCGGCGCGCCCCCGCGCGCTGTCCCGTCGGCCGGGTCGCGGCGCAGGCCCAGCCCTCGACCTGCGCGCCGAACGTCGCCGCCGTGCCGGTACTCGGCTCGGCCCGGCGGGCCCACGGTTCGAGCGTCGGGCCCCACTCCACGGGGTCGCCGAGGAGGCGCCCGGCGAGCGCCAGCCCGGCGGCCGCGCCGTTGGTGAGCCCCCACTTGCCGTAGCCCGTGGCCACGAGCACCCGCTCGTCGCCGGGCACGGCCGGTCCGACGAACGGCAGCCCGGTGTCGCTGGTGTAGTCCTGGGCCGCCCAGGCGTGCACGGCCGACCCGACGGGCAGGTGGGCGACGGTCCAGTCGTCGAGCGCCGCCACCCGCCGCGCCGGATGCGGCTCCCGGCCGACGGCGTAGCCCTCACCGCCCACCATGAGCAGCCCGTCCGCCGTGCGGAGCGACTGCACGGGTGACCCGGCGGTGATCGACATGGTCTCGGCGAAGCCGGGCGGCAGCGCCGTCTGGTCGGCCACCTCCCACGTGGTGAGCAGGCTGCGGCCGGCCTCCAGCCGCAGGAACAGCCCGCCGAGCCGCCCGGGCGGCGCGCCGGTGGCCAGCACCACCTTGTCGGCGAGCACGGTGCCGCGCGTGGTACGCAGCGCGACGCCGGACCGCCGCCGGTGCACCTGCCGGACCCGGACGCCGTCGTGCACGGGGACCCCGCTGGACCGCAGGCGGGCCCGCAGTGCCGAGAGCATGCGCAGCGGGTCCACCTGGGCCTGGCCGGGCAGGCGCACCGCGCCCAGGGTGCGGGCGGGATAGGGCGGGTCGTCCTCCCACTGCGCGGCGAGTCCCTGGCGTGCGCAGACGGCAAGCACGGCGTCGACGTCGGCCACCTGCTCCGGGGTGGTCGCCACCGTCAGGTCGTCCCGGTTCTCGACCGGGACGTTCAGGTCCTCCAGCGTGCGGCGCAGCCACCCGAGCCCGGCGAAGCCGGCGGCGAGGTAGTCCCGGACCACGTCGTCGCCGTGCCGCGCGATGCGCGCGAGCCGCGTGCCCTGCAGCACCGAGAGCTTGCCGGTGGAGCGGGCGGTCGTGGTGGCGCGGGCGCCGCCCGCGTCGAGCACCACGACGTCGGCGCCGCCGTCGGCCAGGAGCTGGGCGGTGACGACGCCGGTGAGGCCCGCGCCCACGACCGCGATATCGGTGCGCAGGGGGCCTGGGGCCAGGACGGCGGGGGTGCCGGTGCCGGTGCTGCCGGTCTCGATGTCGGCATCGGGGCCGGTGGCTTCGGCCGTCTCGTCGTGGGGAGTCTCGCTCACGGTGCACCTCCTGTGCCGGTGGTCGGACCCGCGGCGGGGCCTCTTCAGGCTGGCACGGAGGGCGGGCACTCGCAGCGCTACTGTCCGGGTGGTGGACGGGCGCCTCCATTCGTTGTTGCTGTGGCCACGTGTCCTGGTTCGATGCGCCCGTCCGTAGGGCACGATGTTGGCATGGCACGTACTCGTACCGCTGGTGGACCGTACGTGCGTGAAGCCCGCGCGGACCGGCTGCCGTCGGAGGGCTGGCCGTTCACGATCCCTGCGGTGCGAGCCCTGGCCGACGGCGAGGTGCTCGACCTGGACCACCCGGTGACGTTGCTGTGCGGGGACAACGGCAGCGGCAAGTCCACGATCGTCGAGGCGATCGCCGCAGCCGCGGACCTGAACGCGGAGGGCGGGTCGCGCAACTTCCAGTTCAGCACCCGCACCACCGAGGTCCCGCTGGCCGAGCACCTGCGTCTGGTACGACACCCGGGCCGCCGGCCTCGGGACGGCTTCTTCCTGCGCGCCGAGTCGTACTTCAACGTCGCCACGGAAATCGAACGTCTCCACGACGATCCGGACGCCCCACCCCTGCTGCCCGTCTACGGCGGCGTCTCCCCGCACGAGCGGTCCCACGGTGAGTCGTTCCTGGACCTGGTGACCCACCGGTTCGGCACCAGCGGGCTCTACGTGCTGGACGAGCCCGAAGCCGCGTTGTCCGTGACCGGCTGCCTGGCACTGCTGGCCCGCGTGACGGAGCTGGCGGAGGCCGGGTCGCAGTTCATCATCGCGACCCACTCACCGATCCTGCTAGCGATCCCCGGCGCGGTGATCCACCATCTCGACGAGCACGGTCACGAACGGATCCACTACGACGACGCGCTCCCCGTGGTCACCATGCGCGCCTTCCTGGCCGACCCCGGGCGGTTCGTGCACCGCCTCCGAGCCACTCCACCTGCCGGGGCGACAGCCGAGGAGGCATCCTCATGACCGATCACGTTACCGATCCGGAGGCGGCGGGCGTCGCGAACTTCGCTCATGAGATGGGTGTGCTCAAGCGGTTGCGCCGTGCCGGGTAGTGGCAGGCCCAGCCCTGACCTCCCGCAAAGGTGGGAGGCGGGAAGCCCGCGAGGGCGACGGTCAGGCGGCGGAGTAGCGCTGGCGGGCGGCTTCGCCGGTCGTGCCGAGGGCCTGGCCGACGGTGTTCCACGACAGGCCCTTGGCTCGGGCGTGCTCGACGGCCTCACGGACGGCTCGCTCGGCCTCGTTCGTCAGGTAGATCCGGCGGGCCGCGGCGCGCTGAAGCTCCTCAAGCACAGGATCGGTCGGCCGCAGGTCGGCGGGGTCAGCCTGCTCGGCCTTCGCGGCCATCTGCTCACCCCAGGCCTCCAGTTCGGCCCGCTCGGCGGGAGTCAGGTTCAGATCATCGATCTGCATCATCGTCACCCTTCTTCATCGTGGGGAGGAACTGAGCCCGGGCGTCCATCGCGTGGAACACCACGAACCGAATGCCCCACTTGGACCGGTGCCCGACCTCCAGCAGTGTGCCGTCCCGCGCCCCGTCATCTGCCAGAGGTTCCCGTCGTCATCCTCGTTGTCGTAGCTGCTGATCGACAACGCCAGGGCGTGCTCGATGTCCGCTTCCGTGATCCAGCCGCGCTTGAGCGCGCTGCCCAGGACCAGGATGCCCTCGACCTCATCCACTGTGCAAGCCTCCTTGCCAAGTCATCTTGCCATCGGAGTCCGAGGTCCGCGTCAGACGACTTCCCGACCGTCGCGCTGCTCCGTGCGGCTTCCGGAACCAGGCCTCGCGCTCGGGCCGGCGGTGCTCGCGCCCCAGTTCCATCTGGAAGCGGAACGCACCCGCCACCGGGCGATCCAGGTCGAACAGGTGCGCCGATATGGTCGAACAGTGAACCTGCTGCCCTTCGACGAGTACGTCGCCTCGCTCCCACGCAAACGCATGTCCGCGGGTGTCCTGCTGTACGACGACGCGAGCCGGGTCGTACTGGTCGAGCCGTCGTACAAGACGAAATGGGATGTCCCTGGTGGGGTCGTCGATGACGGCGAGTCGCCTTGGCATGCCGCTGCGCGAGAGCTGGCCGAAGAGCTGGGCCTCGTTCGTGAGCTCATGCGTCCCCTGGTCATCGACCACGAGGCCGCTACGGACGACGGGATGCCCGAGGGCATCGCCTGGATCTTTGACGGCGGCTCGATCAGTGAGCAAGAGCTGGCCGCGCTCCCTCTGAACGACCCGGAGATCGTCTCCGTCGGGCTGTACCGACTCGAAGAGGCCAACGGCAAGACGACCAGCCCGCTCGCCCGCCGGCTGTCGGCCGCACTGGCTGCCGTGAAGAACGGCTCCGCGCCGATCTTGTGCGAGAACGGGGTACCAACCTACGGCACACGCGAGCCGAACCCCGGCTACCCCGTGGCGAACTCCAACCACAACGGATAGTGGTCGCTGATCCGCCACGAGACCTGGGCTCTCGTCAGATCCCGCAGCGCGTGCGGCACGAAGTCGAAGTTGCCGCCGCGCCCGGTGTAGCTGAGCCCGTGCAGGAGCGAGGGCACGTCGGGCCGGGTGGGGTCGCTGAACCACGCGATCTGGTCGTACTGGTGATGGCTCTTGTCGTTGTCGAAGATCGTGCGCGGGACATCGTTGAGCTCGGCCGGCGGCCAGAGCCCGGTGGAGACGAACGCGTCGAAGAGCGGGTCGTCGATGCGGTCGAGGTTGAAGTCGCCCAGCACCAGGAGGTTGCGGTTCCAGTCCTTGGGCCGGTCGGCCCAGCCCCGCATCCACGTGGCGAACGCGGTCAGCTCGCCGATCCGGTCGGCGGGCTCCTCGCCCCACAGCACGTGCACCGTGGTCAGGATGAACTCCGTCGAACCGCGCACGAAGCCGGCGGCATACGGCGTGCGGGCGAACTGCTCGACGTCGCTCTCCCCTCGCGCCGCCGGCGGCAGGACCAGCTCCCCCACCAGGCCGGAGGGCTGAACGCGCTCCGTGTCGTAGACGTACGCGAGGCGCTCACCGTTGCCGGGACCGCCCTCGGTGACGTCGGAGGCGATGACCTTGTACCGCGGGCCCAGCAGGTTGAGCAGGGCGAACAGCGCGGTGGTGTCCCGCCGGGTCTCCTGGACGGCGGTCACGTCGAACCGTCCGACGACCTCCGCGATGCAGGACAACGCGTGCCAGTCCCGCCTGGGACTGTCGTCCTGACTCGACTGCCACTTGTGCGTGATGCCGCCGAACGCGCGCAGGTTCCACGTCCCGATCAGCAGGTTCTTCTCGGTCTTGTCAGGGATCTGAGCAGCCAGCGCCCCGCGCACCCGGCCGACGTCGTCGTTGACGGCACCAGGGACCGTGCCGGACGGCGGAGTGGTGCTGGGCGACCTGTTCATGTCGGGCTCCTGCGCGGTTGGGACCACCGATACCTCCGGGGAGAAGCACCCTGGAGCGCTGATACCACCGGCGAAGAAGAACCCGGGTGAACCGGTCGGCGCGCTGGAGGGCGCCAACTGGAGCGAGTGCGCGCTGGGCCGCGCGAGTGGCCGCGCACCCTGCCTATGGTCGTGGCACGACCTCGGTAAGGAGTCCAGATGCGCATCGGGTACACCCTCATGACCGAGCAGAGCGGGCCGCGCGAGCTGCTGCGGTACGCCGTGGCGGCGGAAGACGCCGGCTTCGACTTCGAGCTGTCGAGCGACCACTACTCCCCCTGGCTGCCGGAGCAGGGCCACGCGCCGAACGCCTGGGTGCTGCTGGGAGCGGTGGCCCAGGCGACCAGCCGGGTGGAGCTGATGACCTTCGTGACCTGTCCGACGATGCGGTACCACCCCACGGTCGTGGCGCAGCAGGCGGCAACGCTCCAGCTCCTGGCCGACGGCCGCTTCCTGCTGGGGCTCGGCGCCGGCGAGAACCTCAACGAGCACGTGATCGGCGAGGGCTGGCCCAGCATCGCCCTGAGGCACGACCTCCTCGAAGAGGCGACCCACATCATCCGCGAGCTGCTCACGGGCGAGCTCGTCACCTGGGAGGGCCAGCACTTCCGCGTCGACTCGGCGCGCCTCTGGGACGTGCCGGACGACGGCGTCCAGATCGGCATCGCCGTCTCCGGCGAGCACGGCGTGGAGCGCTTCGCCCCGCTCGCCGACCACCTGGTCCAGGCCCTGCCGGACGGCGAGGTGGTGAGCGGCTGGACCGACGGGCACCCGGGAGGTTCACGGGTGTTCGGACAGGTCCCGATCTGCTGGGACCCGGACGAGCAGGCGGCTGTCGAGCGGGCGCACACCGAGTTCCGCTGGTTCGGCGGCGGGTGGTCGGTCAACGCCGACCTGCCGACGCCGGCCGGGTTCACGGGGGCCTCCCAGTTCGTGAGGCCCGAGGACGTGGCGTCGTCGATCGCCTGCGGACCCGACCTGGACAAGCTGGCCGAGAGCGCCCGCCCGTTCCTGGACGCGGGGTTCACCGACCTCGCCGTCGTGCAGGTGGGCGACCACAACCAGGAACGCTTCCTGGCCGAGGCCGCCGGACCACTGGTGGAACGCCTCCGCGCCTTGTAGGCGCGCAGCTCGCCAGCGTCGGCGAGCACGCCTACAGCTCGTCCGGGGCGAAGCGCAGCGCCAGGTGGTTCATCGTGCACGGCAGCGGATCGCGCCGGAGGTAGCGACCCCGCTCAACGCGCAGGTCCTGGGCGGCCAGGTGGGTCAGCGCATGCGACGCGACCAGCAGCACAAGATTCCGGCCGGGGCACGCGACCGGCCCGCCGCTGAACGGCACCAGGCCCCAGTCGGCATCGTGCCGGCCGTCCATCCAGGCCTCGGGCAGAAAACCGTCGGCATGGTCGAGCCGGTCCGGGTCCCGGTGGAAGAACGCGCTGACGATCACGAACCCCGTGCCTGCCGGCAGGGTCCGCCCGCCCCAGGCCGTGGGCCGGGTCGAGTCGCGCAGCACCGCGAGCGTCGTCGGCCACAAGCGCAACGACTCCAGCACGCAGGCACGCGCGTACGGCAGCAGCGCAGGCCCGAGCTCCAGCGTCGCCGCCTCGGCGCGCAGCCGGTCACGCACGGCAGGGCGCGCACAGGCGACCGCCAGGGCGCGGAGCGTCGCGGCGCCCGCGGCGTCGAACGCGAACAGCCAGTGCGGTACCTGGCCCACCGCCGTCGCCAGCCCGGCGGTGCGGGCGCGGGCCGCGAGCGAGCCCGGCCCGGCCGCGCGCACGTGCGTCGCTATCCGCCGCTCGAGCTCCCCACGGAGCCACGGCCGTCGGGGACGCAGCCACGACCAGTTGCCGTCGCTGCGCAACGCGTTGAGCACCTCGACGAGACGCCGGTCGGTCCGTGCCTCGGCCCCGAGGACGATCTCCAGCACGAGCTCCCACCAGCGGTCCGCGAACCGTCCGGCGTCGAGCTGGCCGAGCTCCCCCGTGCGGCGGGTCAGCTCCGCCATGGCGCGGGAAGTCGCGCGGGCGAACGCCTGACCGTCGTCGTGCACCGGATGATCGGTCTGGAGCACCGCCTCGTTGACGGGCCGGCGGACCTTGCGGTCCGCGGCCGACGAGATCAGCACCCCGTCGGGCTGGAAGTGCGCGAGCGCGCCCCGCTTCTCCAGGGAGGCGGGCGTGAACGGTTCGGGTGAGCCGTCCAGCAGGCGCCGGGCGTCGTCCGCGTACGTCACCAGGACGAGGCGGCGCGGGCCCAGCCTGAGCACGAGCGGAGCGTCACCGTGGCGGCCGCGCAGGCCGCTCAGGACGGCTCGCGCCGTCCGGTCCGTCTGCTGGCGTTCCGCCCAGGCCGCCGCGCGCGGACGGCGGACGATCGCCCCCTGGGCGACGAGCGGGACCAGCACCGACCCCACGACACGAGCGCTCTCGGCGGCCGTGAGGTCGACCGGTGTGGCGGGCATGGCCGGTGACCCGTCAGCCCCGGTGCGGCAGCACCGGGTTCGCCGCGAGCGCCGACGCCACCGCGTAGAGGTTGTGGGCCATCAGCCGGGCGGTGCTGTGCGACCACTCGTGCCCGTGCTCGGTCTGGGGGTAGTCCGGACCCGGTCCCGGGCCCTGGTTCCAGTAGGTCCACGCCTGGCCGGGGACCGTGTAGCCGATGTCGGCCAGCCCGCCGCTGATCTCGGAGATCACGTGGTGCGCGCCGTCCTCGTTGCCGGTCACCACCACGCCGGCCACGCGGTTGTAGGCCACGGGGGTGCCGTCGGGCGAGGTCTCGGCGAGCATCGCGTCCATCCGCTCCAGCATCCGCTGCGCCAGGGACGACGGCCGCCCGAGCCAGGTGGGACTCACCACCACGAGGATCTCGGCGTCGAGCAGGCGCTCGTGCACCTGCGGCCACTGGTCGTGGCCGCCCAGGTCGGTGACGACCCCCGGCGGCACGTCCAGGTCCGCGAGCCGGACGTGCTCCACGAGCACGCCGCGCTCCTGGAGCGCCTCGGCGACCACCGCGGCCAGGGCCTCGGTGTTGGACCGCTCGGGCGAGGGCTTGAGGGTACAGCTCACGAACAGCGCCTTCATGGTTGACCTCCAAGGACGTTCACGTACCGTCGGCTCCAGGAGCGAACACCTGCCGGTAGACCGCCATCGCCTCCTCGACGGCGGCCGGATGGACCGAGGCGACGGGCGTGATCGCCACCAGCAGCGGCTCGCAGTCCGGGCCGCGCGCCGTCGTCTCGCCGGTGAGCAGCCACGGGAAGCGGTCGTGCACCATCAGGTGCGAGTACTGGCTGAGCTGGCGGGCCACCCAGTGGTCGACGGGCCGGGTCCACCACGGTTCGGGCGTCATGGGGTTGACGCTCAGGCCCGGCATCAGGCATCCGCTCTCGTGGTCCCGGCTCACGGTGCCGCGGTCGGCCTCCGGCCCGGCGCTGAACCGCACGTACACCGGCGTCACGGTCTGGACCAGCTCGGTGACCTCGCCGAGCGACCGCAGACGCGGGAGGCCCGACAGCACGGAGAACCGCCCGAGCTCGTCGCCGTCGACGGCCAGGCCGTCCTGCGGAATCGGGGTCACGTGGGCCTCCGGCCGTGCAGAGGGGTCGGCGCCACGTCTTGACTCCAGACCCACGGTAACCCGGCGCCGTGACCGGCGCACCGGCTCCGACTCGTCAGGGCAGCGCGCCGCCCGGCCCGGGCGCCGGCCGGGACGCGGGCGGCCACGCCGGAGGCGCCGGCCGGGCCGCGCGCCGGCTCACTCCTGCATGAGCGCGATGACGTTGCCCGCCGGGTCCGCGATCCAGCCGATCGTCGGCCCCTGGGCGGGGTCGGTGCTGCGGACCACGCCACGCTCGTCCTGGTCGAACCCGGCGTACCGGATCAGGCTCACCCCGGCCGCCTCCAGCTCGGTCACGGCCTCGTCGATGTCCGGCACCACGAGGTTGAGCACGGTGAACGACGCCGGCGTGTGGGCCTCCCCCTTGGGGTAGACGAACACCGACGAGCCCTCCGTGAGCTCGATCTCGAGGCCGCCCATGGCGTTCCCGTGCGCGGGCAGGCCGAGCATGTCGCGGTAGAAGGGCAGAGCGGCGTCGACGTCGTCCACCGAGAAGCCGCTGAAGCTGCGGAGCGTGGTGACCATGTGGGTTTCCTTCCCTCGGAGCGGTCACAGGGCTGACCGCCGCACCCGGGGAAAGTCATCGGTCGCGGCTGAACTACCGAGTCTGCGCGGCGGCGGCTGAACCATGCCGGAGCGCGCCGCCCGGCCGCCACGGCGTGCGCGCGCCGTCCTCGATCACGGGCGTGCCGCCCACGAGCACCCAGGGGATCCCGTCGGCCGTGCGGCGCGGCTCGTCCGGCGTCGCGCGGTCGGTGACGGTCGCCGGGTCGAAGACCACGACGTCGGCCACGAAACCCTGCGCGATCCGGCCGCGGTCGCGCAGGCCGAGGCGCGCGGCGGGCCGCGCGGCCAGGTGCACGACCATCTCGGCCAGCGACAGCACGCCCTCCTCCCGCACGTACCGGCCGAGGTAGCGCGGGAAGGTCCCCGAGCCGCGCGGGTGCGGCTTGGCGCCGACGAGGATACCGTCGCTGCCTCCGGTATGACGGCGGTGGCGCATGATCTCGCGGACGTTCTGCTCGTCGCCGACGTGCTGCAGGATGCTCGTGCCGAGCCGGTCGGCGAGCAGCAGGTCGAAGAACACCTCGACGGGCGGCCGCCCCTCGTCCCGCGCGATCCGGGCCACGGTGCGGCCCACCCGGTCGCCGAGGGCGGCGTCGCGCACCCCGGCGATCTCGATGGTGTCCCAGTCGACGGGCACGCCGTGGCAGCCGTCGCTGCCCACCACCTCGACCTCGTGCGCGATCCACGCGCGCTCGTCCGGGTCGCGCAGCCGCGCGAGCGTCCGCTCGGGACCGCCGACGGCCGCGCGGCTCGGCAGCAGCGCCGACAGCGTCGTCGACCCGGGCAGGTACGGATAGGAGTCGAGGGTGACATCGACGCCCGTCTCGATCGCCCGGTCCACGAGCGCCAGCAGCTCGCCGGCCCGGCCGCGGTTCTCGGGGAAGTTCATCGTGGCGTGGGTCAGGTGCAGCGCGCACCGGGCGCGCCGCGCGACGTCGACCATCTCGGCGTAGGCCGCGAGCGCTCCCGCACCGTAGGACCGCTGGTGCGGCGCGTAGAAGCCGCCGTGCCGCGCGACCACCTCGCACAGCGCGACGAGCTCGTCGGTGTCGGCGAACGCGCCGGGCACGTAGGTGAGCCCCGACGACAGGCCGAACGCGCCCTCGCGCATCCCCCGGTCCACCTGCGCGCGCATCTCGGTGATCTCGGCCGGGGTGGCGCGCCGGTCGCCCGTGCCGACCACGTTCATCCGGACGGTCCCCTGCGGCACCAGGTACGCGACGTTGGTCGCGCTGCCCCGGCGGTCGACCTCGGCGAGGTACTCCGCGACGGAGCGCCACGCGAAGCCGACGCCGTCCGGGGTACCGTTCCAGCCCGCGATCTGCTCGCGCACGGTGGCCATGGTCGCGTCGGTGACGGGCGCGTAGGAGAGCCCGTCCTGGCCCACCACCTCGGTCGTCACGCCCTGCGTGACCTTGGCGAGGTGGTCGCCGTCGGCGAGCACCGCGAGGTCGGAGTGGGCGTGCATGTCGATGAAGCCGGGCGCGACCGCCAGCCCGTCGGCGTCGACGACCCACGCGTTCGGGGCGTCGATCCGGCCGCCGACGCGCGCGATCCGGCCGTCGCGGACCAGGACGTCGCCCGTGGTGGGCTCTCCCCCGCCACCGTCGACGATCAGTCCGCCGCGCAGCAGCAGCGCGCCCGACGCCCGTCCGCCGTCGGCACGGCCCGGCCGGACGCCGCCCGCGCCGTCCGCCGACCCACCGCCGCCGTCGGACTGCCTACGGACCGACACGAACCAGCTCCCGCACGCCGCGCACCTCGAGCGCCACAGGGTTGGCGGCCGTCGTGCTGGTCACGACGGCGACACCCACGCCGTCCTCCCGCAGGGCGTGCCACCGCTCGAAGACCGCGCCGCCCGGACCGAGGGCCGCGCGGGACAGCGGCACGTCGTCCGCGTCGACGTCGACGACCACCGCGACCGGGCGGCCCGCGCCGCTCCCCCGCTGGCCCCCGCGGCGCGCCTCCGCCACGACCTCGGCGAAGCGCCGGCCGAGCGGCTTGACCCGGTTGTCGACGTCGAGCAGGCCGAGCGAGTACTCCAGGTCCTTGTAGTCGCCGAGCTCGCGGGTCACGTCGTGCGAGCACCACCACGTGACCGCGAACAGGTCCTCCGTGGTGAGCGCCGCCTCGATGGTGCGCACGCAGAACTCGGGCATCTCGGCTTCCGCGAGGTTCAGCGAGGGCGCCCCGACCTCCTGCAGCCAGACCGGGCGGCTCGGGTCGGTCGCGAACGCCTTGGACAGCTCGATCATCCACTCGGCATGCCGCACCGACTGCGGCGACAGCGCGCCGTAGGTGGCCCCCGTCCCGTTGAAGATCCAGGAGTGCACGGTGGTCAGGTCGCCCAGGCGCGCGGCGTGGGCCGGCAGGAACGGGTGGTCGTCGCGGTACCAGAGATGGTCGTTCTCGCTGTGCGCGACGACGTGCCGCGGGTCGCGGCCGCGCGGGGCGTCCAGCAGCGAGGTGAGCCAGTGCGCCACCTCGTCGGGCTTGGCGGGCATCGCCGCCGGGTTGGGCCGCTGGAACTGGTTGAGCTCGTTGCCGAGCGTGAGTCCCAGAAAGTTCGGCCGGTCGCGGACGGCGTCGTACACCGCCGCGACGAGCGCCGCCTGCGCGTCGATCGCCGGCTGGTCGGTGAACATGTTCCCCTCGTGCCAGTTCACGAGCCAGGCCGGCACGAAGTCGAAGCCGGACATGTGCCCCTGGATCACGTCCACCGCAACGTCGAGACCGAACTCGGCGGCCACGTCGGTCACGAGCGCGACGTCGTCCAGCGCGCGCTGCCGGATGAGCGTGCGGTTGGGCTGCAGTACCGGCCACAGGGGGAACACACGCACGTGGTCGACGCCGAGCCCGGCGATCGCCTCGAAGTCGGCGCGGACGGCGTCGGCGTCGACGGCCATCCACTGGAACATCCAGTCCTGCGACGGGGTGTAGTTGACGCCGAAGCGGGGCACGGTCGGGTTCACAGGTCTCCTCTGTTCCGGGTACTCGGGGTAAGGCTGGTCGTCCGGGCGCGCGGCGCGGCTCAGTCCGGCGCGGCGGCGGTCGACTCGCGCACCACGAGCCGCCGGCCGCCGACCGTCTGCGACGTGACGTCCTCGCCCCGCACGAGCCGCTCCAGCAGCGCGACGGCGGTGCGCGCGCTCTCCTCGACCGGGGCGTCCAGCGCGGTGAGCCGGGGCCGCACGAGCGTGGAGACCCAGGAGTCCTCCCACGCCACGACCGAGAGCCGGTCCGGCACGCTCACCCCCAGCTCGGGGGCGTGCGCCACGATCTCGGCGGCGATCACCTCGCTGTCGACGACGATGGCCGTCACCTCGCCGATCCGGCCGAGCAGGTCGGCCACGGGGTCGGCGGCCGCCGCGTCCCACACCGCGTACGACGGCTCGACGCCGTGCTCCTTGGCGGCCGCAGCGAAGCGGGCGTCGCGCGCGCGGGTGTGGGCCAGGCCGGGCGCGTCGTTGATCCGGGCCACGCGCCGGTGGCCCAGGCCGGTGAGGTGGGCGAGCACGGTGGCGAACGCGGCGTCGTCGCGCAGCGTGACGGCGGGCACCTTCGCGTCCGGCGGCGCGCCGAGCACCACCGCCGGCGCGCCGAGCTGCTCGACGAGCCCGAGGCGCGGATCGTCCGTGCGCACGTCCACCAGCAGGAACCCGTCCACGCGCTGCTCGGCCCACCACTCGCGGTAGACGCGCGCCTCCTCCTCGATCCCCACCAGCGTGAGCGAGAGCGACCAGCCGATGTCGGCCAGCGGCTCGGTGAGCCCGGCCAGCAGGCGCATGAAGAACGGGTCGCGCCCGAACGTGTCGCTCGCGCGGGCGATCACCAGGCCCAGGCTGCGCCCGCCGCGGCCCGAGACCTTGCGACTGGCGTAGTTGGGGCGCCAGTTGAGCTCGTCGGCCGCCTGCCGGATGCGCTCGGCGGTGGCAGCCGACACGTTCGGCCGCCCGTTGAAGACGTGCGACACCGCGGACGGCGAGACGCCGGCGCGGCGGGCGACCGCGGCGATGGTCGCTCGTTTCGGGGAGGTCTCGGACGTCACCTGCCAGACACTAGGGGGTTGACCCTCCAAAGTAAAGCGGTATACATTCGCCGCCAGCCGGATTGTGTACCGCTTTACAAGCCGCGGTCACCCGGCAGGGCACGCGGAAGTGCCCCCGCCGTCTCGATCGATACACCGCAGTTCCTGATCGACGCAGTACCTGATCCACAGCTCCAGACCGAAGGCTCCAGGAGGTCCCGTGACACAGGGCATCACCAGACGCACGCTGCTCGGCGCGGCGCTCAGCGGCGGCATCATCGCGCCGCTGCTGTCCGGGTGCGGGGCGCTCGTGCCCGCGTCCAGCGGCCCGCACACCCTGAGCGTGCACACCCAGATCAGCGGGGCCGTCGCCGGCGCGCAGACGTTCGCCGACGTCGTCGCCGCCTACCAGCGGGACACCGCGCGCCGCGTGGCGCTGCTGAAGAACGGCTCGGACCTGCCCATCGTGTTCGAGACGAGCACGCTCGCGGGCAAGGAGGCCGACGTCGCGATCGTCAACATGATGGGCCGCACGCTGTCCTGGACCCGCCTGGGCGCGACCGTGCCGGTCAACGACTACCTCGACGAGTGGGGCCTGCGCGACCTGATCATTCCAGAGGCGCTGGCCGAGTGGACCGACGAGGACGGCCGGCTGCGCGCGTTCCCGTTCACCCGCACCAACTGGCCCGTCTCGTTCAACACCGCGCTGCTGGAGGAGGCGGGCGTCGGCATCCCGACGACGTCGGACGAGCTGATCACCGCCGCGGACGCGCTGCGCTCCAAGGGCATCGGCCCGGTCACCGTCGGCGGCTCGGACTGGAGCGGCCAGAAGCTGTTCCTGCAGATCGTCCAGGGCTTCATCACGCAGGACGAGGCGCGCACCGTATTCTCCACGGGCAAGATCTCCGAGAGCCCTGGCGCGGTCCGGGGCGTCGAGCACTTCGTGGAGCTGCGCGACGCCGGCGTCTTCGTGGACAACGTGCAGGGCTACACCTCGGACTCGGAGCTCACGCAGTTCAACACGCGCCAGGCCGCCATCGTGCCCGCCATGTCGTCGGCGCTGGCGCTCGTGCCGGCCGAACGTGCGGCCGAGGTCACGGTGGGCGGCTGGCCCGTCCCGTCCGACGGCGGCGTGCTGGAACGCCCGAGCGTGATCCAGAGCTACAACGGCCACGGCATCTGGATCAGCCAGAACGGGCTCAAGAAGCTCGACCTGATCCGGCCGTTCGTGCGGCACCTGTACAGCGAGCAGGTCACCGACCGGTTCGTGCTGGAGTCCGGGCGCGACATGAGCCGGATCACCGAGACCGTGAGCCAGGACTTCCCCCTGGTGGCCCGGGCCTCCCGGCTCACGCCCGCCGAGGTGACGCCGGTGATGCTGCCGGACCTGCTCATCCCGGAGGCCGTGTTCGAGCCGATGATCCAGGCGACAGCGCTCGCCTACGGGTCGGCCCCGGCCGACCCGATCATCGACGCCTTCGAGACGTCGTACCAGGCGGTCTGACCGCATGCCCCGGGAAAGGACCCCACTCATGACCGCCCTCCTCGACGCCGACCGGCCCCGCACCGCCGACGGCGAACCGCCCACCACCCGCACCCGCCGCCGCGGGACGGTCCGCGACCGCTTCCCCGGCCTGGCCCTGCCCGCGCTGATCTGGTACGCGGTGTTCATGATCGGCCCGGTGGTCGCGATGGTGGTCATCGCGTTCCTCTCCTGGCCTGGCATGCTCACCACGCCCACGCCGGCGGGCCTGGACAACTTCAGCCGCGTGTTCGCCGACGAGACGTTCTGGACGGCGACGGCGAACTCGGCGATCCAGATCGTCGTCGGCCTGCCGGTCATGATCGCGCTGGCCTTCCTGCTCGCGTTCTACGTGGTGCGCAAGCCGCGTGGCCACCGCGTGCTGCGGTACCTGCTGTTCATCCCGGCCCTCATCTCCGCCCCGGCGACGGCGATGGTGTTCTACGCGATGCTCAACCCGGACGGCCTGGTCAACGGCTTCCTGCGCCCGCTGGGCCTGGAGGGCAACGAGTGGCTCGCCGACCCGAGCACGGCGCTGGGCGCCATCATCGCCGTCGAGCTGTGGAGCGGCATCGGGTACTCGGCGGTGCTCATCGCGTCCCGGCTGGACGGCGTGGAGGGCGAGATCGTGCAGGCCGCGCGGATCGACGGCGCGGGCGACTGGCGGCTCGCCTGGCGTATGTACTGGCCGATCGCGCAGGACTTCATCGGCGTCGTCGCGATGCTGCAGTTCCTGTCGATGCTGTTCAACTCGGCGCAGACCGTGCTGCTGCTCACGCAGGGCGGGCCGGAGAACGCGACCACCAACCTCGCCTACCTCATCTACCGCAAGGCGTTCGTCGAGACCGACCTGGGGTACAGCCAGGCCGTCGGCGTCGTCCTCTTCGTGATCGGGCTGCTCGGGATGTGGGCGATCCGCCGCACGCTCCGCGCCACGCACTGATCCCCGATCCGCCGAAGGAGACCCTCATGGCTCGCCGCACCGCACTCCCCCTGCGCGACCGCATCGGCTCGATCACGAGCGGCACGCTCGCCTGGATCTACGCCGCACTGCTGGTCGTCCCCTTCTACTACTTCATCGTCTCGGCGTTCAAGACGAACGAGGAGATCTTCGAGTCGCCGCTCGCCCTGCCCACGAGCATCGACCTGACCAACTTCACCACCGCGATCGAGCAGGCCGAGCTCGGCCTGGCCGTGGCCAACTCCGTGCTCACCACGGTGGCAGCGCTCGTCCTGACGCTGCTGCTCGCCCTGCCGGCGTCGTTCGCCCTGGCGCGCGCCACGGGACGGGCCGGCAAGATCGTCGAGAGCGTCTTCTCCCTCGGGTTCCTCATCCCGTCCTTCGCGGCGCTGTTCCCCACGTTCCTGCTCGCCGCGGCGCTCGGCCTGTTCCACACGCGCACGTTCGTGGTGTTCCTGCTGCCCGCGACGGCGCTGCCGCTGTCGATCGTCATCCTCACGTCGTTCATGCGCACCATCCCGCGCGAGCTGGAGGAGGCCGCGTCCATGGACGGCGCGTCGGCGCTGCAGGTGCTGCGCCAGGTCTACCTGCCCATCTGCGTGCCGGGCATAGCGACGGTGCTGCTGCTCAACTACCTCGCGTTCTGGAACGCGTACCTGTACCCGCTCATCCTGATCGGCCCGGACACCGCCCAGCGCACCATCCAGGTGGCCCTGCCCACGCTCAAGGTCGACGCCGGCACGGACTACGGCGTGCTCATGGCCGGCACCCTGTTCACCCTGCTGCCGGTGTACCTCGTGTACACGGTGCTGCAGCGCCAGATGCAGCGCGCTCTGCTCTCGGGCGCGGTCAAGGGATGACGCTCACCACTGCCGCCACCGCCGCCACCGGCGGGGCGGCGTCGCTCCCGCTGGCCACCCGCATCGGCCAGGTCAACCAGCGCCTCACGGGCTGGGAGGCGGTCCGGTGGGTCGACGGCGCCCCGCGCGTCACCGACGTGCTGCGCCGGGAGGTCGACCGCTGGGGCGGCCTCGGCGCCGTCTACGGTGTGCTGCGCGCGGACCCGTGGTCGGCGGTGCACTGGGGCAACGGCATCCCGCCCGAGCGCAGCGCCGAGGCCTACGCCGCCGTCCAGGACCACGTGACGACGTACGGCGACGGGATCCCGGTGCTGTTCGTCGAGGAGGCGCCCCACGGGCTCATGGCGCTCGGCGGCACCACCCTGCCGGTCAACCTCGCGCTCGGCGCGGGCATGGACCCGGAGCTCACGCAGGAGCTGGCGGCCGCCGTCGCCGCCGAGGCCCGGGCCCGCGGCACCCATGTCGCGCTCGTGTCCGGGCTCGACGTGCTGCGCGACCCGCGCTGGGGCCGCGCCGAGGAGTGCTTCTCCGAGGACCCGGCGCTGGCCGCGGCGCTCGTGGCCGCCACGGTGCGCGGCATGCAGGGCACCGCGTCCGCCGGGGACCCGATCGACACGCGGCACGTCGCCGTGGTCGCCAAGCACCTCGCCGCGCAGGGGGCCGGCATCGGCGGGCGCAACGGCTCGGGCGCGCCCGTCGGGCGGCGCGAGCTGGGCGAGATCCACCTGCGGCCCGCGCACGCCGCCGCCCGCGCGAGCGTCGCCGGCTTCATGGCCGCGTACAACGACGTCGACGGCGTGCCGTGCTGCGCCAACGAGGACCTGCTCACCGGCACGCTCCGCGAGCGCTGGGGCTGGGACGGCATCGTCATGGCGGACGGCACGGCCATCGACCGGCTCCGGGACAGCTCGCCCGACCCCGCCTTCGCCGCCGCGCTCGCCCTGCGGGCCGGCGTCGACCTGAGCCTCTGGGACGAGGCGTTCACGCACCTGGAGGCGGCGATCGACCGCGGGCTCGTGGCCGAGGCCGTGCTCGACCGCGCCGTCGACCGGGTGCTGGGCCTCAAGCGCCGCCTCGGCCTGTTCGGGGACCCGGCGCCCGGCGTCGCCGTCGAGCGCGACGTGGCCGCGCTCGTGGACCGGGCCGCCCGCCAGTCCGTCGTCCTGGTGGACGACGGCGGGCTGCTGCCCCTGCGCGCGGACGCGACGCTCGCCGTCGTCGGGCCGAATGCCGACGACCTGGACGCCCAGCTCGGCGACTACACGCCGCCGCGGCCTGTGCCGGACCCCGCCGCCTCGACCGTGCGGTCCGCGCTCGCCGCTCGGCTCGGCGCCGGCCGGGTGCGGTACGCCGAGGGCAGCCGCCTGCGCGGTGCGCTGGACGATCCGCACGCCCTGGACCGCGTGTGGGCCGCCTGCTCGGGCGCCGACGTGTGCGTCACGGTGCTCGGCGGGTCCAGCCGACGCGCCTACGACGACGAGTTCGCCGACAACGGCGCGATCGACGGCCCCGCGCGGGACACGACCAACGGCGAGGGCGTCGACCTGTCGTCGGTCGCGCTCCCGCCGGAGCAGCTCGCCGTGGTCCGGGCCGCCCGTGCGGCCGGGACGCCGGTGGTCGGTGTGGTCGTGGACGGCCGGCCGCGCGCACTCACCGAGCTGCGGTCGCTCGTCGACGCGCTGCTCGTGGCGCCCTTCCCCGGGCCGACCGGCGGCGCGGCGATCGCCGCGGCCCTGCTCGACGGCACCGCGTCCGGCCGGCTGCCCGCGACGTTCCCCGCCGCGGACGGCGTGCTGCCGGTGGCGCACGACGAGCGGATCGAGACGGCGCGCGGGTATGCCGACGCCGAGGTGGGGCGGGCGCTCCGGTTCGGGACCGGCCTGGTGCCCGGGGTGACGATGCGGCTGCGCGGCGGGGATCCGGTCAGCGCCACCGCCCTGCGCGACGGCGCCGGAGTCCGCGTCGCCGTCGACATCGAGAACGCCTCCCCCACCGACGTCTCGGTCTCCGTGCCGCTGTACGGCCGCCGGCACGAGCCGGGTGTGCGCCCGCGCCGGCGTCAGCTCCTCGCGGTGCGGCGGGCGACGGTCGCGGGCGGCGCGACGGCCACCGTGGCGTTCGAGCTCGGCCTCGGCGAGCTAGGGTCGTGGGCCAGCGGCGCACCGGTCGCCGCGCCCGTCGTCGTCAGCGCCTGGTGCGCGCCGGAGCCCGACCCGCCCGCGGACGCCCTGACGATCCGGGTCACCGACACGAAGGGCACCACCCCATGGGAACGCTGACCCGCGCAGGCCTCGACCCCGCGATCGCGACGACGCTCCGGGACGCCGCCGACCGCGTCCGCGCCGTCTCGGGCGACCGGACCGGCGACCTGGTGGAGGCCGCGCTGCTGCGCACCCTCACCGACACCATCACGATCGGCGACGACGGCACGGCGTTCGTCATCACGGGCGACATCCCCGCCATGTGGCTGCGCGACTCCACGACCCAGCTCACGCCCTACCTGCGCTTCCTGGCCACGTGCCCGCCGCTCGCGGACCTGGTGGCGGCGGTCGTCCGCCGTCAGCTCGCGTGCCTGGACCACGACCCGTACGCGAACGCGTTCAACGACGGGCCGACGGGCGCGCACTACGAGCCCGACGACGTCTGCGACGACCCGCACGTGTGGGAGCAGAAGTACGAGATCGACAGCCTGGCCTACCCCGTCACGCTCGCGCACGCGCTCTGGCGGGCGACGGGCCGCACCGACTTCCTCGACCTGCGCGCCCACCGCGCGCTGCGCACGATCGTGCGGCAGCTCCGCGCCGAGCAGGACCACGACACCTCCCCCTACCGGTTCCGGCGGGACACGGACATCCCCACCGAGACGCTGGCCCGCGACGGCCGCGGCACGCCCGTCGGCCGCACCGGCATGACGTGGAGCGGGTTCCGGCCGTCGGACGACGCCTGCACCTACGGCTACAACGTCCCGGGCAACCTGTTCGCGGCGCAGGCCCTGCTCGCGGTCGGCAAGCTCGCGCTGGAGGCGTTCGGCGACCCGGCCCTGGCCGACGACGCCCTCACGCTCTCCCGCGAGCTCGTCGCGGGCGTCGAGCGGTTCGGCGTGGTGGACGCGCCGTCCGACGGCGACTCCGCGAGCGCCCGCCGCATCTACGCCTACGAGGTCGACGGGCTCGGCGGCGTGCTCCTGATGGACGACGCCAACACCCCGTCCCTGCTGTCGCTGCCGCTCATCGCGCCCGATGTCGTCGACCATGCGCTCTGGCGTACCACGAGGGACTTCGTGCTGAGCCCGGCCAACCCGTACTGGTTCACGGGCACCGTCGCGAGCGGCGTCGGCAGCCCGCACACCGAGCCGGGCCACGTGTGGCCGATCGCGCTCGCCGTCGAGGCCCTCACGGGCACGCCCCAGGACCGCGTCCGGATCCTCGACCTGCTCACCCGGACCGACGCGGGCACCGGGCGCATGCACGAGTCGTTCGACTCCTCCGACCCGACGGCGTACTCCCGGCCGTGGTTCTCGTGGGCCGACTCGATGTTCTGCGAGCTAGCGCTCGTCGTGGCGGACGAGGCCGGCCAGGGCGAGGCCGGCTAGCCCCGGCCGCCCGGCGGGACCAGCAGCGCCTCCGGCGGCAGCGGCAGGACGGCGAGCGGTACGTGGTGCTGCCCGGCATGGATGTCCCGGTCGTGCAGCGACCCCTGCGACACGGGCCGCGGGAAGGAGATCTTCACGACCCGAAGGTCCGGCAGCCGGAACATCCGGATGGTCGCCGCGTCGACGTCGTACAGGTCGGCGATCCGCTGCTCGTCGAGGAAGGACGGGTCGGCGACGACGTCGTAGGCCGCGCCGTCCTTGACGAACAGGTCGATGGTGACCCAGAACGGTCCGGCGTTCTTGGACCGGACCTCGTGGCAGACGTCGGCGAGGGTCAGGGTGTGCTCAGGCATGGGCGCGGACTCCGGTCTCGGTGCGGAACAGGGCGGTGGGCGTGGGGCTGTCGACCACGTGGTTGAGCACGAACTCGTAGGCGGCGCCGCGTTCCAGCTCCGCGGGCGAGGTCGCGAAGGCGAAGCTCGGCAGGTAGTCCATCTCCGCCGTCGGCATGTGCAGCAGGTAGGGGTTCATCACCTTGGCGATCGCCGTGGCCGTCTCCTGGTCGGCCGCGCTGACCACGAGCATCACGCCCAGCTCGCGCGGGGCGCCCTGCCCGGGGTCCAGCTCGCCGAGCACGGCGTTGTGCCCGTACAGGCGCAGGTCGAAGTCGAACTCGTCGCCGGTCATCCCGAGCGCCTGCTCGACCCGGAGGAAGAGGTACTTGCGCAGCAGCTCGGCCCACCGCTCCGGCTCGGCGAGCACGAGCGGCTCGCGCACCCCCACGAACGACACCGTCTGGTACCCGGCGACCCGCGCGCCCTCCAGCTTGACCGTGTGCTGCGCGGCGTGGTGGAACCGCGAGCCCTCGACCCGGACGCGCCGGTCGTCGAGCGCGCGGTAGGTCGCGTCCCGGACGTCGAGCACACCGTCCGGCTCGGTGAGCAGGAACGGGTCGGCGTTCTCGTACAGCATGTGCGCGGCGACCGACACGGGGGTGCACGCCGTGTCCGGGTCGACGGCCTCGATGGTGAACCCCTCGCGGTCGATCGTGGCGAAGATGCCGCCCGTGCGGGGGTTGGTGGTCGCCTGGGCCCCGCACTCGACGATCTTGCTCGCGTGCCACGTGGGCCCGGCGGGCATGCCACGCATCAGCGGCACGGCCGCGGCGACGGCGGTGTCCGTGGCCCGGCCCGCGAGCACCACCTGCGCGCCCGCGGCCAGGGCCTCGGCGATCGGCTCGTGCCCCATCAGGCCGACGACGTGCGTGCACGCGTCGAGCGTCTCGGGCGCCAGCTCGCCGAGCGGCGGGAGCGGGTGGATGCGTCCGGCCGCGAGGTGCTCGTGCAGGTCGGCCGCGCGCTGCTCGCTGTAGATGCGCGCGACGGGCAGGTCGAGCCCTTCGGTGGCCATGATCGACGCCGCGATCCCGGCCACCCAGTCGACGCCCGCGTCCGTACCGCTGGTCCCGCACGACCCCACGATCAGCGGGATGTCGGCCCGCGCGGCCGCCCGCAGGAGCAGCCGCAGGTCGCGCGCGATCGACGCGGCAGGCGACTTCGCGGTGGCGGAGCCCAGGTAGTGCGGGCCGGAGTCGGTGGACCCGCCGTCGACGGCGATGACGTCGGGGCCGAGCTCCAGTCCCCGCTCGACGACGGCCTCGGGAAAGCCCCCGCCCAGCATCCCGATGGGGACGAAGACCTTGACGGACTCGGTGGTGGTCGACACGTGTGCTCTCTTCTCCTCAGTGGGTGGTCGGTGCGGCGGGCTGGGACAGCAGCGCCCGGCGCACGAAGTCGGTCACGGCGGGGGCGACGGCGTCGGCGTCGTGCCCGGCGCCGGGCACCACGGTGGTCTCCACGGGCACGCCCGCCTCGGTCAGCGCCCGCGCGAGGCGCAGCGCCCGGTCCAGGCGGGTGGCGCCGGCACGCGCCTCGCGCGGGTCGGCCGCGACGGCGGCGAGCACGTCCCCGGCCAGGTCCGCGTCCCCGACGACCACCTGGTAGGGCACGTCCGCGAGGCCCTCGGGAGCCGGCGCCGTCCCGAACAGCTCGGTGACGCCGCCGAGCCCGAGGGGCCACGGCTCGCCGTCCGGCAGGGTGACGCGGCCCGGCGCGCCGACGGAGACGGCGCGCAGGCGGTGCGGGTGGAGGTAGGCGAACCGGTGGGCGAACTGCCCGCCGCCCGAGAACCCGGCCAGCACGAACCGGCGCGTGTCGAGGCGCCAGCGCCGCGCGGCCTCGTCGACCATGGCGAGCAGCACCTCGTCGAACCGGATGCCGTGGGCGAGCAGCTCCTTGTAGTTGTGGACGTCGTCCGGGCCGCCGAGGCCGACGGGGAACAGGGGCGCGAGCACGGCCAGCCCCAGCTCGTCGGCCAGAGCGGCGAACCGGTCCCGGGTGGCCTCCACGCGGCGGCCGGTGCCGTGCACGGCCACCAGCAGGCCCAGCGGCTCGGCCCGGTCGCGGTAGGACCGCGGGACGTACGTGGTGAAGGAGAGCCGCGGCTCAGCGCGGCTGGCCTGGTAGGGCGTCGCGCCCAGCAGGAGGTCCCAGGCGGGGTGGTCCGCGGGAAAGCCGTCGAGCCGGCGCGTCACCCGCGCACCCCCTCGGCGAGCTGCCCGTCGCTGATCTCCCGGCGCACGAGGAAGAACAGCCCGAGCGCGACGATCCCGACGAGGCTGGAGTGCAGGAAGAGGTACCGCCAGTCCGTCAGGTCGACCAGGCCGCCGATCAGGGCGGGCCCTGCCGAGGCGCCGACGGCGGCGGCCACCGCGTACAGGCCGCTGTAGGCGCCCGTGACCGCCCCGCTGGGCGCGAGGTTCCACATCAGCACCACGCCGTTGACGGAGAACGCCGCGTAGCCGAACGACGCGACGACCACCCCGACGACCGTCATGGGCAGGCTGGGCAGGGCGAACGCGATCAGGCAGCCGACCACCATGACGACCAGGCCCAGCCGGATGGTCCGGCGGCGGCCCGCCTGGTCCGAGAGGAAGGACAGCGGGACCGCTGCGGCCACGAAGGCCAGGCCGGCGGGGAGGGTGAGCGACCCGGCGGTGCCGCGGCTGACGTCGAGCACCTCCATCGCGTACGGCGTGAGCTGCGAGCGCATCGCCGCCCACGTCCCCGCGGTGGCCACGATCCCGAGCAGCAGGAAGATGCGGCTGCGGTCGGTGTCGCGCACGAGCTCGCCCACGACGCGGCGGAACCGCCAGCCGCCCGCGCCGTCGGCGTCGGCCTCGGTGACCGCACGGCGGTAGCCGGGCGAGCCGGTCTCGCGGATGGTGAGGGCGACGATCACCATGGCGCACACCATCAGCACCGCGGGGATGGCGAACGCCAGCTCGAGGCTGCGGTCCACCACGAACAGGCTGATCAGGGCCGAGACGATGATGGTGAGGCTGGTGGCCATCTTGGCGATGCCGTTGGCGAGGCTGCGGCGCTCCGGCACCTGGAAGTCCGGCGTCAGCGCGTCCGTGAGCGGCTTGAACGCGTTGGCAACCACCGCGAACAGGAACATGCACACCACCAGCGCCCCGAGCGAGCCCGTGTACGGGATGAGCACGAAGAACACCGCGGCGACCGGCGCCCCGATGATGAGGTACGGGACGCGCCTGCCCCACCTCGTCCGCGTGCGGTCCGAGAGGTGCCCGACCAGGGGCTGCAGCACGATCCCTAGCGCGTTGTCCACGCCCATGAGCAGCCCGATGAGGGCGGCGCTCGTCGTGTACTGCGCTATCGACGCGGGCACCTGGGCGTCGTAGAAGTTCCAGACCGACTCCTGCGCGAAGACGGCAAGGGCCACAAGCATCGCTGCTCGCGTGTTCAGCCGGGGGCGCACGGCGGATCTCTCCGCGGGGACTGCTGCGTTCATCAGACTCCCTTGTCTGTTGCTATTTGCTATAGCAGAATCTAGGTCACGTACGGCCCGGGGAGCAACCACCGGTTGGCACCGACGCCCCCGGCCCGCCCACCCGACCCGCGACGACGCAGGAGGCCCCGCCCACATGACCGCTGACGCACCCACCCTGACCGCGGCCGACCTCGACTTCCTCACCGGTGTCGACAGCCCCACCATCGCCAACGCCGTCGAACGCCTCGACCTGCGCGACCGCGGCGCCGGCTACGTCGGCGGACGCATCCGGTGCGGCTTCCCGGAGCTCGGCACCATGGTGGGCCGCGCCCTGACCGTGACGGTGTCCGACGCCGTGGGCCGCCCCGCGCGGCAGGACGGCTACTGGGACCTGTGGGAACGGCTGGAGGCCATGACCGGCCCCGTCGTGATCGTCATGAAGGACACCAGCACCACGCCGAGCCGCGTCGCCTACGCGGGCGAGATCATGGCCACGCTCGCCCAGCGCCTCGGCGCGGTCGGCTTCGTGACCGACGGCGCGCTGCGCGACGTGGCGGAGGTCCGGGCCAAGGGCATCCACTACTTCGCGCGCTACACGGTGGCCTCGCACGCGAACTTCGAGCTGAGCCGGGTGGGCGCCCCCGTGCTGCTCGACGGGGAGCGGATAGCGACCGGCGACCTCCTGCACGGCGACGCGAACGGCATCGTCGTCGTGCCGTGGGAGGGGCTGGCGGACCTGCCCGCGGCGGTGCAGCGCGTGCGCGACGGCGAGGCCAGGGACCTCGCCTACATCGAGGGGCCGGACTTCACCCTGGCCGGCTACCGCCGGCTGCGCACCTACGGCACCACCGACGAGCGCGGAGCGTGACCCGTCCGGCGGAGGGGTTCGGCGCCCGCTTCGCGGCGCCGCTCGTGCTCGGGCCGGCGCTGAACTCGATCAACACCACGATGATCTCGGTGGCGCTCGTGCCCATCGCGCGCGCCACGGGCACCTCGGCCGCCCAGGTCGTGCTGCTCGTGGCCGGCCTGTACCTGGCGAGCGCGATCGCCCAGCCCGTCGCGGGCCGGCTCGTGGACAGCTACGGCCCGCGGCGCGTCTACGTCGCCGGGATGTCCGTCACCGCGGTCGCCGGCCTCGCGCCGCTGGTCGTGCCGACGTTCGAGGCGGCGCTCGCGGCGCGGATCGTCGTCGGCGTGGGCACGTCGGCCGCCTTCCCCGCGGCCATGGCGTCGATCCGGGCGCAGGAGGCGCGCCTGGGGCGCGAGCCGCCGCGCGGGCTGTTCTCCGCGCTGTCGGTCTCGAGCCTGACCAGCGCGGCGGTCGGCCCCGTGCTGGGCGGCCTGCTGGTGGCGGGCTTCGGCTGGACGTCGATCTTCGTGGTGAACGCCCCGTACGCCGCGGCGGCGATCGTGCTCGCGCTGCTGTGGCTTCCGCGGGACCGGCCGGTTCGTCCCGGGTCGGACGGCGGACGGCGGGCCGGGCTCGACGTGTGGGGGCTCGTGCTGTTCGCCGTGGCGATCGGCTCGGGGCTCGTGGCGGCGCTCGACCTGCGGCCGGACCGGCTCGGCGCGTGGCCGGGCCGGTACTCGCTACTAGGCGTGACCGCCGCGGCGGCTGTCGGCCTCGTGCTCTGGGAGCGGCGTCACCCACGGCCGTTCATCGACGTCCGCATGCTGGCCGCTCGCCCGGCGCTCGTGCGCACCTACGCGCGGCTGTTCCTCGTGTACTCGTGCACGTACCTGGTGATCTACGGCATGACCCAGTGGCTCCAGTCGGCGGCGGGCTACACCGCCGACGCCGCGGGCTGGCTGCAGCTGCCCGCCGTGGTCCTCGCCGGCGTCGCCGCCGCGCTCGCTTCCCGCACGCGCGGCCTGCGCCTCCCGCTGCTGCTGGCCGCGGCGATCCCCGCCGTCGGCGGCCTGCTCCTGACGGTGGTCTCCGCCGACTGGCCGGCCTGGGCGATCCTGGTCGCGCTGGCCCTGTTCGGGCCGTCGCAAGGCCTCGCGGCGGTGTCCAACCAGGTGGCGCTGTACCGCCAGGCCCCGCAGGCGCAGACGGGTGCGGCCGCCGGGATGTCCCGCACCGCCGTCCAGCTCGGCGCCATCGCGGCCGCCGGCGTGATCGGACCCCTCTTCGGCCGCGGCCCCACGAGCGCTGACCTGCACGTGGTGGGCTGGATCATCGCGGGCCTCGCGGCGGCGGCCCTCGTGCTGACCGCCGTCGACCCGGCGCTGCGGCGCGAGCCGCCGCGGGACGGCGGGGCCGGCCCCACGCCGAGCTCGGACTGACGTCGGGCGCGGACCTGCGGAGGTAGGGTGGCAGCGACGGCGGGGAGGACGAGAGAGGCGAGGATGGCGGACCTTCAGGAAGCGCTGCCCCGCGTCTCCCGGGCGGGATCGCTCGCCGAGCAGGTGTACCACGCCATCCGCGCCGGCATAGCGGACGGCCGCCTCGCCCCCGGCAGCCGCGTCACGGAGCGGCAGCTCGCCGAGGCGCTCGACGTGAGTCCCACCCCGGTGCGCGAGGCGATCGGCAAGCTGGAGCACGAGGGCCTCTTCGAGCGGGTCGGCGCCCGGCGGCTCCAGGTGGTCGACCACCCGGCCGAGACGCTCCAGGAGCTGATGGAGGTCGAGGTCATGCTGCGCGGCGCCGAGGCGCGCTTCGCCGCCCGCAAGATCACGCCGGACGGCGTCGCGCGGCTGCGGGGCTACATCGAGCAGCACCGCGCGGGCGGCGACGCGCTGACCCTGCGGGAACGGTTCGAGATCGCCCAGCGGTTCGACGCCGAGATCACGCGGGCCGCCGACAACGCGGCGCTCCGCGGCCTCATCGACAGCTACGCCATCTACGGCGACCACCGGCTCGCCCGCGCGGCAGAGCACGCCGACGACCCCGCCTGGGTCTCGGCGCGCCTCGCCGACCACGTGGCCATCGCCGACGCGCTCGAGGCCCACGACGAGGACGCCGCCGAGCGGATCATGCGCGCCCACGCCCGCTCCGCCATCCGCAGCCTGTAGCGCCGTCGCGCCTTTGGCCGGTGCCCGCCGCGCAAGAGAAGATGGCCGGTGTGACGAACCCTGAGAAGCCCCAGGTCCGCGACCTCAACCTCGTGCGCACCTTCCGCGAGGTGCGCGCGGGCTCCGGGTCGACGACGACGGAGCTGGTGCGCGCGACCGGGCTGTCCCGCCCGAGCATCAACTCCATCGTCTCCGAGCTGATGGACCTCGGCTGGGTGGTCGCGGTGGAGCCGGTGCCCAACGGGCAGGGCGGCCGCCCGCCCCAGCGCTTCCGCTTCCACGCCGAGACCGGCCGGCTCCTCGGGATCGACATCGGCGTGCACCGGATCAGCGCCGTGCTCACCGACCTCGCCGGGACCGTCCTGGCCGGGCACGAGCTCGCCGTCGACCCGACGGCGGCCCCGCCGCGCCGGCTGGCCCGGCTCGACGAGGTGGTCGAGGCAGTGCTCGCCGAGGCGGGCGCGGCCCCGGAGGAGGTCTGGTCGGTCGCCGCGGCGGTGACGGGACCCGTCGACGCGCAGGGCCGCACGTCGTGGGTGAGCCCGCTGCCGGGCTGGGCAGAGGTGGACCTCGTCGGGCACCTCGGCCGCCGGTTCACGTGCCCGGTCCAAGTGGAGAACGACGTCAAGGCGGCCCTGCTCGCCGAGCACGAGTGGGGCGTGGTGCGCGGGGCCCGCGACGTCGTCTACATCCTCGCCGGGATCAGGACCGGGGCCGCCGCGCTCGTCAACGGCCGGATCGTGCGGGGGCACGGCGGCGCCGCCGGCGAGATCGGCGCGCTGCCCGCCGTCCGCTGGCTCGCCGCGCTCGACGGCCTGCAGGGGCTGCCCGGCATGCCCCGGTCGCTCCGGGAGAGCGAGCGGTCCGCGTGGACGTTCCAGCAGGCCCGGCAGGGCAACGCCGAGGCGCGCGAGCGCGTGTGGCAGTACGCGCGCGACCTCGCCACCGGCGCGGCCGCCGTCGTGCTCACCCTCGATCCGGAGGTCGTGGTGCTGGGCGGCGGGAACACGCCCTGGGCGGACCTGTGGGGCGCCGAGTTCGGCGCGATGCTCGGCAAGAGCGTGGTGCGGATGCCGCAGGTCAAGGTGTCGTCGCTGGGGCCCGACCACGTCGCGCGCGGGGCCGTGCGGCTGGCGATGGCCGACGTCGAGGCGACGTTCTACGCCGACAAGCTGCTCCCTGCGGAGCGGCCTCGGGCCCGGGCCTGAGCACGGGCGCGGCTCCGCCCGGGCGGGACACCGCCGGGCCCGGACCGCCTAGATCGGGTAGAGGGCCAACCCGCCGTCGACCGCCGGCCCGAAGTCCACCAGGCGCCCGTTGATCCGGTACCGGTACCGGCCCATCCGCTCGGTGTCGGGCGCTGCGCCCAGGAACTCGCGCAGCGCCGGCAGGTCGGCCGGCTCGATCCAGTCCGGCGGGTCCGAGACCGCCCGGAAGTCCGAGAGCACCGCGCAGTCCCGCAGCCACTGCATCTGCTCGTCGCTCAGCAGGTTGCGCCGGCGCCGGAAGTACACCACGTCGGGATCGATCCCGATGAGCCCGCGCAGCCAGAGCCGGTTCACGCCGTTGACGACGGCGTTGCGCGCCATGGCGTCGGACGGGTCGTCGCTGGCGTAGTTGTCCCACATCGGCGCCACGTCCGGGCCGGTGCGCACCGCGTTCAGCACGCCCAGCGACGGGAAGACGGGCGCGCCCGACCCGAGCAGGTAGACGTCAGGCCCCACGGCGTCCCGGACCGCCTGGATCGCGGACCGGTAGGCGGCCTCGCGGTCGACGTCCGCACCGCGCACCCCCGCGACCGCGCCTGCGTTGACGAAGTCGAGCTTGAGGTAGCGGAAGCCCCAGTCGTGCACGATCCGGGACACCGTGTCCACCAGGAACTCCCGGGCGTCCGGCCGGGTGAAGTCGAACGTGTGGTAGTGACTCCCCCAGTTCGACCCGGCGCGGACCGGCGCGCCGTCGGCGTCACGCAGCAGCATCTGGGAGTTGCGCCGCACCACCCGCGAGCCAGGCAGCGCGATGAACGGCGCGACCCACAGCCCCGGCCGCATCCCGTGGTCGGTGATCGCCGTGGCGACGTCCTTCATCCCGGCCGCGAACTTCTCGTTCGGCGTCCAGTCCCCGACCAGCTCCTCCCAGCCGTCGTCGATCTGGACGGTGTCGAACCCCAGCGAGGGCAGCCGCGGCACGATCTTGTCGACGTCGGCCCGCGAGACGGTCTCGTAGAGCGAGTACCAGGACGACCACACCCGCCCCGGGTCCTGGTCGAGCACGCCGTACCGGTCCGCGAGCAGGTCCCGGTACCGCGTGAACACCTCCTCCTCGCCACCGGTCAACAGCACCCACGTAGCGGGCCGGCCGGTCTCGGTCCAGGCCACGAGCACGTCCCGGTCGGCGTGCAGCCGGGGCGTGTCGCCCTCCAGGCAGCCCAGCAGGTGCGTCGTCGCGCCGTCGGTCACCGCCATCAGCCACGACGAGTGGTGCCGCAGCGGGTCGTCCCAGCCGGTGTCGTCGGCGGTCTGTCGGCGCCGGGCGTCGGCGACGCGCAGCGGCGGCTCCGCGAGCCGCCGCCACCCGGTCGGCGACCAGGAGTTCTGCCCGTTCCGGTACACGTCGCCCCCGGCCAGGCCGTGCAGCAGGGACACACGGGACGCGCTGAGGAAGGTCTCTTTCACCCCGTCCGACGGCGTACCGCCGGGCGGGCGCGCCCAGCTCGGCCGCTCGGCGCACACCGTGCCCTCCAGACGCAGCGGGACGGCGCCGTCGTTTCCAGCGGACATGCAATCTCCTCGACTCGGACTACTCGAACAGCGCCTCGACCGCCGCGTTGGCCTCCGCCAGCCGCTCGGCCGGGTCGGCGCCCTGCGCGATGGCCTGCATGGCGTCCTGGACGGCGGTGTTCACCTCCGCGGCGTTGTTGAAGGCCGGGACGGCGAAGGTCTCCCCGGCGTCGGCCACGCCCACGAACGCCGACGAGTCGTAGCCGGCGGCCTCGCGGGCCGCGAGCGCCGCCTCGGTGCCGGAGTCCAGCGCGGGGAACACCAGGCCCGCCTCGCCCACGGTGTCCTGGCAGTCCGCTGAGGCCAGGTACTCGACCCAGGCGAAGGCCTCGTCGGGGTGCTCGGTCCCGGCCCAGACCGAGTCGGCGAGGCCGTTGGTGGCGGCCGTGCGTCCCTGCGGCCCCTCGGGCACCTGGGCGAAGGCGAAGTCGACCGGCGCGTCCTCCGCGAGGTAGGTGGCCGCCGTCCACGAGCCCGTGATGGTCGAGGCCGCCGTGCCGCTGGTCATGACGGCCTCGGTGCCGAGGGTGGACTGCTCGTCGAACGGCGGCGCGTACCCGTCCTCGATCAGCGACTGCAGCCACGCGGCGGTCTCGACCAGCGGCTCGGAGTCGAAGTTGAAGGTGGTGGGCACGCCGTCGTCGTCGCTGTAGGTGAAGCCGGCGGAGTGCGCGAAGTTGCCCCAGCCGTTCTGGCCGACGGCGCCGTCGGCCCACTCGGGGTAGTAGCCGTAGCGGACCACGTCGTCGGCGTCGTAGTCCGGGTCGAGGCCGGTGCGCCCGGCGGAGTCGAGCGACATGGCCCGGATCAGCTCGCCGAAGGTGCCGCCGTCGTCCGGGTTCCAGGTGAGCTCGGCGAGCTCCTGCTCGGTGAAGCCGGCCTCCTGGGCGGCCTGCGTGTCGTAGAGCAGGGCCACGGTGTCCCAGTCCTTGGGCAGGCCGTACCGCCGGCCGTCCAGCACCCACCGCTCGGCGAGCCCCGGCTTGACGGCGTCGAGGTCGACGTCGGAGGCCGCCACGCGGTCGGTGAGGTCAAGGAGCTGGCTGTTCTGCACGAACTGCGGGAAGTAGGAGATCTGGTTGGTGAAGACGTCGGGTGCCGTGCCCGCCGTGATCTGGGTGCTCAGGTTCTGCCAGTACTGCGCCCACCCGGTCTGCGTGAGCTGCACGGTGATCTCGGGGTGCAGCTCACGGAAGTCGTCGGCGCACTGCTGGTAGAGCGGGAGCTGGGTGTCGTCCCAGAGCCAGTAGTCGATGGTGACGGGCCCGGCGGCGCCGTCGCCGCCGGAGGAGCATGCGCTGAGCGCCAGCAACGACGCGGCGCCGAGCGCCGCGAGCGCCTTGGTCCTCTTCATGGGTTTTCCTTTCGTTCGGACGGGAGCGTCCGGTCCGTGGTGGGCGCGACGGGCGCGCGCCTACTTGCCGCCGGAGAAGTTGAGGGACTCGACGAGCTGCCGGCCCAGGAAGACGAGCAGGAGCAGCACGGGGAGCACGGACAACGTGGCGCCGGCCATGAGGCCAGTCCAGTCGGGTGCCGTGTTGGGCGACTGCTGCTGGAAGACCCCGAGCGCGACGGTCAGCACCCGCGTCGCCTCGGAGTTGCCCGCGACCAGCGGCCACAGGTAGTCCTTCCACATGCCCACGAGGGTGATGAGCATCATCGTGGCCAGCGGCCCGCGGCTCATGGGCAGGGCGATGCGCCAGAACCGGCCCAGGCTGCCGACGCCGTCGAGCATCGCGGCCTCCTCGACCTCACGCGGCAGGGACAGGAAGAACTGGCGCAGGAAGAAGATGGTGAACGGGCTGGTCAGCAGCGCGGGTGCGACGAGGCCGACCATGGTGTTCAGCAGGCCGAGCTCGCGCAGGAGCGCGAAGTTCGGCAGCAGCGTGAAGATGCCCGGCACCATCAGCCCGGCCAGGACGACGCCGAACAGCGCGTCCCGGCCGGGGAAGTGCAGCCGGGCGAAGGCGTAGGCCGCGGCGGCGCACGAGAGGGTCTGGACCACGGCCACCGAACCCGCGTAGACGAGCGAGTTGGCGGTGTAGCGCACGAAGTCGATGGCGGCCCCGGTACCGCCGGCCGCGACGGCCTCCTCGACGCTGGTCAGGCCCAGCACCCGCTGGAAGTTGATCAGCGTCGGGTCGGTGGGCCACAGCAGCGCGGCGTCCTCGACCAGCTCGGCGGCCGGCGTGAATGCCGTGCGCACCATCCAGTAGAAGGGGAACAGGGTGGCCACCAGCGCGACGGCGACAGCGGCCCACGCGACGGCCCGGCCGGGTCCGACGGCTCGCCGCCCGGCGGCCGTGCGGCGGCCCTCGACGTCGAGACGGCCGGTACGCGGGCGGGCGAGGACGGCGCTCATGACAGGTCCGATCGGTTGGCACGCATGAGGCGCATCTGCACGAAGGTCAGGGCCCCGAGGATGACGACGAGCAGGACGGCGATCGCCGAGGCGTAGCCCATCCGGTAGAACGAGAAGGCCTGCTGGTAGATGTAGTAGTAGACGACGCGGACCTCGGGGATCGGGTTGTTGCCGTACCCCACCTGCACCAGGTCGAACACCTGGAACGACCCGATGAGGGACACCACGAGCACCAGCGCGAGCACCGGCCGGATCAGGGGCAGCGTGAGCCGGAAGAACATCCGGGTCTCGCCGGCGCCGTCGAGCGCGCCCGCCTCGTAGAGCTCGGCCGGCACCTGGAGCATCCCGGCGTACAGCAGCAGGGCCGTGTAACCAAGGCCGGACCACACCGAGATGACGACGACGATCCAGAGTGCGGCGTCCGGGTTGTAGAACGTGACGCCCTCGATGCCCACGCCGTCGAGCAGGTTCTTCAGGAAGCCGACGTTCGCGTCCAGGAGCCAGCCCCAGATCAGCGCGATGGCGACGTTGGGCACCAGCCAGGGCAGCAGCAGGAGCGAGCGCACCCAGGTGCGCAGCCGCAGCCGTTGCATGAGCGCGGCGAGCACCAGCGCGAGCACGAGCATGATCACGAGGTTGAGCACCGCGAAGACGGCCGTGATCCGCAGCGACGTCCAGACCTGCTGGTCGGCGGCCAGGGCCGCGAAGTTCTCGGCGCCCACGAAGCTCGGCTCGTTGAGCAGGTTGAAGTCCGTCGTCGAGTAGTAAAGGCCGCGCAGGGTCGGGTACACGTAGAAGACGGCGAACCCGGCCAGGGCGGGCAGCAGCAGGACGGCGGCGGGCCAGGCCTCGGACCGGCGCAGGGCGCCCGCCTTCACCACTCTCGACATCGAGAACCTCTCTCGGGGGCACCACGGAACAGGGATTAGGCAAGCAGTTTGACATGGTTCTGTCAATCCTCTTGCATAACTCGTGACCGTCCTGGTGTGATGACGGTGCCGGGAGCTCCCGGCACCGTTCGCTCGGTCAAGCACGCTCGGTCTGAGGAGGACTAGCGATGTCACCAGCACAACCAGCACGACCAGCACGCACAGCACCCGGGACACCGGCCCGCACCGCCGCGGCGCCGAGGGTCCGCCGCCGGCGCGGCGTCGCCGCCCTGGCGGGTGCGCTCGCCCTGGGCGTGGCGCTCCTGGGGGCCGCCCCCGCGGGTGCGGGCACCCGGCCCGCACCGCGCCACGCCACCAACGTCACCCTGCCGACGACGGCGGCGCTGGCGGACAACCCGCTCAAGGGGTTCCTGCCGTTCGCGCCGGAACCCGGCCAGACGCTCGACGCCGCCGACCCGTCGTTCCCGTACACGCTCGAGTGGTTCTACCTACCGGTCAACGCGGTGGTCACCGCAGAGAACACCTACGACTGGTCCCGGGTGGAGGCCTACCTCGACAGCATCGCCGACCGCGGCCACCAGTCGGTCCTGCGCTTCTACCTGGACTACCCCGGCCGGCCGACGGGAGTGCCGGCGTACCTGCTCGGCCCCGACGGGATCAGCCAGGAGCGCCGCTACGACTTCTGGGACAACAACGGGATCAGCTTCTCCCCCGACTACGACGACCCCCGCGTCCGGAACCTGATCACCGACTTCATCGCCGCCCTGGGGCAGCGGTACGACGGCGACCCACGGATCGCCTACCTCACGGCCGGGCTCGTCGGCTTCTGGGGTGAGGGCCACACCTACCCCATGAACGGGCTCGTCGAGCCGACCAACCCCGAGGGCATCGACTGGATGCCGTCGACCGCCACCCGCGCGGCAATCTGGGACGCCTGGGACGCCGCCCTCGACGAGACGTGGCTCCAGGCGCGCTACCCCGACGCCGCCGTCGCCGCCCACGGGTTCGGGCTGCACGACGACTCGTTCGCCTACTCGACCCTGCCCACCACGGACTGGCACTTCCTCTCCCTGGTCCAGGCCGCCGGGATGAGCGAGGCATGGCGCACCGTGCCGATCGGCGGCGAGCTGTACCCACCGCTGCAGACGTGCATCTTCTCCCAGCCGCTCGACTGCCCGAACGCCGCGGAGGAGATCGCGGCGGGCCGCGACTACGACGTCGCGGGCGCCACCACGGCGTCGCACGCCACCTGGATCATCAACCACCAGGCCTGGGCCACGGGCTACGACGCCGACGACCGTCCCCGGGCGATCGCCGCGGCGGCCGCCCTCGGGTACGACCTCGCGGGCACCCAGGCCACCGTGACCAGGCAGGGCGACCGGACCACGGTCTCGCTCACGCTGGCCAACCGCGGCGTCGCGCCGTTCTACGGCGACTGGCCGGCCGAGCTCGTCGCCCTGGACGACGACGGCACGGTGCTCGCCCGGACCGCCGTCGACCCCGACCTGCCGAGCATCCAGCCCGGCACGAGCCGGACGCTGCAGGCGACCCTCACGGGCCAGAACCTGGCGGGCGCCACCGTAGCGTTCCACGTGCCCAACGTGATGCCGGGCGGCGCGCCGCTCCGGTTCGCCAACACGACCCAGGACCAGGACCGGGCGGGCTACCTCAGCCTGACGACCGTTCCATAGCCCGTCCGTTCCATGGCCCGTCGAGTGCGGGATAGTCGCTTGGCACACTTTTACCGGGCGAGTATCCCGCACTCCTCGCGCTCAGCGGAGGGCCGCAGCCAGGTCCTGGACCGCCGCGCTGATCGCGCCGCGGGCCTTCGTCAGGTACTTGCGGGGGTCGGTCACGCGCGCGTCGTCCGACAGGTAGCGCCGCACCTCGGTCGTGTAGCCCACGTTGAGCGCCGTGCCGACGTTGATCTTGCGGATCCCCGCCTCGACCGCCGCCCGGAGCGCCGGGACCGGCACCCCCGAGGACCCGTGCAGCACGAGCGGCACCGGCAGCCGCTCGGCGAGGCGGGCGATCAGGTCGTGGTCGAGCTCGGCGGTCGCCGTCGTCATCGCGTGGGAGCTGCCCACCGCCACGGCCAGGCCGTCCACGCCGGTCCGCTCCACGAATGACGCCGCCTCCTCGGGGTCCGTGCGGACGCCGGGCGCGTGCGCGCCGTCCTTGCCGCCGATCTCGCCCAGCTCGGCCTCGACCCACAGCGACGCGCCGTGGCCGGCGGCGGCAAGGTCCGCCGTCGTGGCGACGTTGTCCTCGTAGGCGAGGTGGGCGGCGTCGACCATGAGCGACGAGATGCCGAGCCGCTCCGCCTCGGCCACGACCGACTCGGCCAGGGCGACGTCCTGGATGTGGTCCAGGTGCACCGACAGCGGCACGGCCGCCGACGCCGCGATCTCGCGGCACGCCGCGACCAGGGGCGTCATCCGCCCGCCGTGGAAGCGCACCGCGTTCTCGCTGACCTGCAGGATGCCCGGGACGCCGGCCGCCGCCAGGCCCTCGGCGATGCCCTCGGCGTGCTCAAGGGTGATCACGTTGAACGCGAGGACCGCGCCGCCGGCGCGGGCGGCGTCGGCCACGAGGTCGCCCGTGCGCACGAGGGTCACAGCACGCCCGCCGGTCCGCTCAGGACGGCACCGCCGCGCAGCGCCTCGGGCAGCAGGTCGCCGTGCGCGGCGGTCAGCTCGTCGCACACGGCCCAGATCTGCTCGGGGATCAGCGTGGAGGCCGTGTTGGGGTCCATGAGCGCGGCCTGGCGCACCAGGAGCGGGTCGCCGGTGCGGGCGGCCTCGACGGTCAGGCGGCCCACCGAGACGTAGGCCTGGTTGACGGCCGCGCACTGGATCGGCAGGACGCCCATCGGCACCGGCGCGACGCCGTCGCCGTCGACCACGGCGGGCACCTCGACGACGGCGTCCTGGCCCAGGTTGTCGATCAGCCCGCGGTTGGGCACGTTGACGTGGATCTCGCGGCGCGTGCCCGTGACCAGCGAGTGGATGATCTGGGGCGCGTACTCGCTCGCGCCCTCCTCCAGCTTCAGGTCGCCGCCGGCGGCGAGAATCTGGCGGGCGCGGTCGAGCTCGGCGAGGTTCTCGCGGCTGATGCCGACGTACTCCAGCGGCTGCAGCCGGTAGCGCTCGACCTGCGCGTCCGAGCGCAGGAACCAGGACAGGTACTCCGAGGAGTGCTCGCTGGTCTCCGTGGGGTAGTAGCCGAGGCGGCGGAAGATCTCGACGCGCACGCGGCGCTCCAGCTCCGGGTCGGCGGCGATACGGTCGCGCAGCAGGGGGTACAGGTCCTTGCCGCCGTACTCCCACTGGAGCAGCCAGGCCTGGTGGTTGACGCCGGCCGCGCGGTAGCTGGTCTCCTCCACCGGGACCCCGACCAGCTCGGCGAGGTCGTGCGCCGTCCAGTAGACGCTGTGGCACAGGCCGGCCACCTTGAGCTCGGGGGCCACGGTGGACAGCCACCAGACGTTCATCGCCATGGGGTTGGTGTAGTTCAGCAGCCAGGCGTCCGGGCACAGCTCGCGCATGTCGGCGGCCAGCGCCGTGAGCACCGGGAAGGTTCGCAGCGCACGGAAGATGCCGCCGACGCCGGTCGTGTCGCCGATGGTCTGGCGCAGGCCGTGCCGGGCCGGGATCTCCAGGTCCTTGATCGTGGCGTCGACGCCGCCGACCTGGATCATGTTGATCACGAAGTCCGCGCCGTCGAGCGCGGCCCGGCGGTCCTGCGTCGCGACGACGGTCGCCCGGGCGCCGAGCTGCCGGTCCACCTGGCGGGCGGTCGCCTCGGCGATCCCGAGCCGCTCCGGGTCGATGTCGTGGAGCACGAGCCGCGCGCTGGTGAGCTCGGGAAAGCGCAGGATGTCGGCGACGAGCTGCCGGGTGAAGACGACGCTCCCGGCGCCGATGAACGCGATGCTGACCATGGCGTTGATCATCGATGGACCCGCGCGACCTGTGCAAGAATGCGATCAGAATTCGCGATAAACGATCAGTTTGAGTGAGCGATTCGAGAAGGGAACGGCATGGCGACCACGGCGGGACCGGGACCACACGCCATCTCGCACAAGCGCACCGAACGCATGATGCGCACCCTGACCTACGTCAACGAGCAGGGCACCACCCGGCTCACCGACCTCGTCCGGGAGCTCGACGTCTCGTCGGCGACCATGCGGCGCGACCTGGCCGCCATGGAGGAGCAGGGCCTGCTGGTGCGCACGCACGGCGGCGTCCGCGCGCTCGACCCCACCACCGAGGTGCCCGTGCTGCTGCGGGACAACCGGTTCCGCGACGCCAAGGTGCGCATCGCGGAGCACGCGGCGGGCCTGCTCCCGGCGGGCCGCTACTCGGTGGCGATCAGCGGCGGCACGACGGCGGCCGCCGTCGCCCGCGCGCTGGCCACCCGGCCCGACCTCGCGATCGTGACCAACGCGCTGACCACCGCCACCGAGCTCGCCTCCCGCAGCAACCTCAAGGTGATCATGACCGGCGGGTTCGTCCGGTCCAGCTCGTTCGAGGCCGTCGGGGCACTGGCCGAGAACACGTTCAACGCCATCAACGTCGGCACCGCGTTCCTGGGCACCGACGGCATCAGCGTGCGCGGCGGCGCCACGACCCACGACGAGACCGAGGCCCGCACCAACCACGCGATGCTCGCGCACGCCGAGCACGTGGTGGTCGTGGCGGACGGCTCGAAGGTGGGCCGGGTGACCCTGGCGAAGGTGGCCGACCTGGCGGAGATCGACGTGCTGGTCACGGACTCGTCGGCGGACGAGGAGGCCCTCGCGGCGATCGAGGCGGCCGGCGTGGAGATCCAGGTCGTTCCGGACTGATCGGGCCGACAACGCCGAACCGCAAGTTGCTCGTCACCCCAGCCGCCGAACCGCAAGATCCGTGTGATGGATGCCGCCGAGCCGAAGGATCCTGGTCTATCTGGCACGCGATGGACGTGTGTCTTGCGGTTCGGCGCCGGGGGTTACTTCGACGTCCTGCGCCAGGCGGATCGCCAGCTCCTTGTCGAGCACCGCCGCGCCCGGGACCTGGGCGTTCGCCGTGCCCGTCGCGGTCGCGAGTGCCAAGGCCTCCGCCAGGTCGGCGCCGCCGTCCAACCCCACAAGCAGGCCGCCCAGGAACGAGTCGCCGCTGCCCACCGGGAAGCCTCCGGTGTGACCGGCGAGGGTCGCGCGCAGCACCCGGCCGCCGTCGGTCGCCCAGGCCCCGGCGGCGCCGTCGGTGATCACGACCAGTCCCCCCGTGCGCGCGTGGACGGCGGCGAGCAGGTCCGGCACTGCCTGTTCCACGCCACCGCCGACCAACTCCAGCGCCTCCCCCCGGTTGACCTTCACCAGGTCGGGACGAGCTCCCACGGCACCGCGCAGCGGCTTCCCGTGGCTGTCGACCGCGACGCGCACCCCGGCGTCGTGCAGCCGGCGGACGACGTCAGCGAGTAGGCCGGCAGACGCCGAACCCGGGAGGCCGCCCGAGACGAGCCACCACCCCGGCCGGGCCGCGGCCAGCTCGACGGCGGTGTCCAGCGCAGCCCGCGCCGAATCGGCGGACAGCGCCACGGCCCGCTCGTAGATCTCGGTGAGCCGCCCGGTGTCCCGCGCGAAGATCGAGACGCAGCTCCGCGTCGGCTCCCCTGGCACCACGTGCAGGTCGACGCCGTCGGCCCGCGCGCCGTCGGCCACGTCCTGCCCCGCGCCCCCGCCGAGCACCGCGACGGCCGAGACCCGGGCGCCGAGCGCGGCGGCCGCCCGGGCCGCGTTGAGCGCCTTGCCGCCCGCCACCCGGTGGACCGAGCGGGGGCGCTGGATCCCGGCCAGCTCGTCGACCACGTAGGTGACATCGAGCGACGGGCTGAGGGCGAGCGCCGAGATCACCGCGCGAGCTCCCGCTCCAGGTCGGCGCGCGTGGCCTGCCGCCCGGTCCCGCCGGAACCGAGTGTCGACAGCGACCCCGCGGCGGTCGCCCACCGCACGCGCTCCGACTCGTCCGAGACCCCGTACGCGAGCGCCGCCAGGTACCCGGCGTCGAAGCTGTCCCCGGCGCCGGTGGTGTCCACGACGTCGACGGCCACGCCCGGCGCGCGCACGACGTCGCCGTCGGCGCCCACCGACCATCCGCCGTCGGCGCCGTCCTTGACCACGACCCGCGGGCCGCGCCGGGCCAGACGGGTCGCGAGCTCGACGTCGTCCAGACCCCCGGGCTCGCCCAGGGCGGCCGCGATGGCGCGCAGCTCGTTGCGGTTGGGCAGCAGCAGGTCCAGGTGACCCAGGACGTCGGCGAGCCCCGCCCACTCCTCCGCCGGGTCCCAGTTGGTGTCCAGGCTCGTGGTCCAGCCCTGCTCCCGGGCGCGCGCGAGCACGCCGGGCAGGGCCCGCGCCAGGCCCGGCTGGAGGAAGTAGGAGGCGACGTGCAGCAGCCCCGGGTGCGCGGTCGGCACGTCGAGCACCGCCGTGACCCGCTCCCCCGTGAGCGTCGGGATGGTCCCGGGCACGGTGAGGATCGCCCGGTCGTGCGGCGTGGAGAGGATCACCGACAGCCCGGTGGGCTCGTCGTCGGCCACCTCGACGGATCCGACGTCCACGCCGCACCCGCGCAGCGCGTCGAGCGTGAACGTGCCGAACGTGTCGGCGCCCACTCGCGCGACCAGCGCCGTCGGCACGCCCAGGCGTGCAACGCCCGACGCCGCGATGCTCGCGGAACCGCCGAGCACCAGGTCGCCCGAGTCGGCGAGCTGCTCGGCCTGGCCGAACCGCGGCACGACGTCGCCGCGCAGCACGAGGTCGACGTTCGCGTCCCCGACCACGACCACGGGCCGGGGCGAGGGCGGCGCGGCCCCGGCCGCGGCGCCTCCGGATGCCGCGGCCCCCTGCGGCACCGCACCGCTCTGCTGGTCGGTCATCCCTTGACTCCCGTGAAGGTCATGGTCGCGATGAACTGCTTCTGCGCGAACACGAAGAAGAGGATCAGGGGCAGCGTCGCCACCACGTTGCCCGCCATGAGCAGCGACCAGTCCGTGCGCCGGGCGCCCTGGAAGTTGGTGATGCCGAGCTGCAGCGTGAAGGCGTTGGGGTCGTTGATGGCGATGAGCGGCCAGACCAGGTCGTTCCACGAGCCCAGCAGCGTGAAGATCGCCAGGGTCGCGAGCGCCGGCCGGGCCAGCGGCAGGATGATGCGCCAGAACGTGGTCAGGCGCGAGCAGCCGTCCAGCACCGCCGCCTCCTCGAGCTCCGCCGGCAGGGACAGGAAGAACTGGCGCATCAGGAAGATGCCGAACACCGACGCGAGCCACGGGACCATCGCGGCGGCGAGCGTGTCGATGATGCCCACGCGCGCGAACATCACGTAGGTGGGCACCATGAGGAGCTGCGTCGGGATCATGATCGTGGCCACGATCAGGAGAAACCCGACCTGCCGCCCCGGGAACTTCAGCCGCGCGAAACCGTAGCCCGCCAGCGAGCACAGCACCAGGTGCGAGGCCACGGCGACCGCCGACACGAGGATCGTGTTGCCGGTCCACAGCAGCACGTCGGAGTCGCGGAACAGCTTCACGTACCCGTCGAGGGTCAGCGACGAGGGGAAGAACCGTGGCGGGAACCGGTTGATCTCCGCCTCCGGCGTCAGCGACGTGAGGAACATCTGCACGAACGGCGTGGCGAACAGCAGCGCCACGGGCACCAGCACGAGGTGCCACCAGCCCGTCCGCCGCCGACGGCGCGGCTCGGGCTCCGGCTCGTCCGACGGCGGCCAGGACGACGCGCGGGCGGGTGTGGCGAGCAGGGTCATCCCAGGCCTCCGACGGTGCTGCGGCGCGAGTAGATCGTCACGCCGATGGTGATCGCGAGGGTGACGGCGAACAACCCGTAGGCCACCGCCGACGCGTAGCCGAACTCCAGCTCCTTGAACGCCGAGGTCCACAGGTAGTAGACGATCGTCTCGGTGGCCTTCAGGGGCCCGCCCCGCGTGGTCGTGTACACGAGGTCGAAGAGCTGGATCGACTGGATGGTCTGCCAGATCGTCACGAACACCGTCACGGGCGCGAGCTGCGGGAACGTCACGTGCCAGAACGACTGCCAGCGGTTGGCGCCGTCCACGCGCGCGGCCTCGCTGAGCTCGGCGGGGATGTCCTGGAGCGCGGCGAGGTAGATGACCGTCGTGAACGCGGCCTGCCCCCACAGCGACATCAGCGCGATGACCACCATCGCCTGGTTCGGGTCCTCCAGCCAGCCCTGCTGGGGCAGGCCCAGCACGCGCAGCACGTTGTTGACCAGCCCGAACTGCGGGTTGAACAGGTAGGTGGTGAGGATGCCTGTCGCGGCGGCGGACACCACGAACGGCAGGAAGATCAGGGTGCGGTACAGGCCCACCAGGACGATCCGCCGGTTCAGGGCCACCGCGAGCCCGAGGCCCAGCAGCACGGAGGCCGGCACGAACAGCGCGGTGTACAGCAGGGTGTGCCCGGCGGCCGCTGCGAGGTCGGCGTCGGTGGCCAGCTCGCGGTAGTTGTCCAGCCCGACCGGCTCGGGCGTGGAGAACCCGTTCCAGTCCTGCAGCGAGAGCAGGAACGCCCACACCGCCGGGAAGATCGACAGGCCGAGCACGATGAGGGTCGCCGGCGCGACGAACCCCCACCCGGTCAGCCCCTCCCGGACCCGGCGGGCCGCCCCGGGCCGCCGAACGCGCCCCGGGGCGGGACCGGGCCGCGCCACCGCGGCGGTGGCGGTCACTTGTCCGCCAGCGCCGCGGTCGCTTCGTCGGCGGCCCGCTCCAGCGCCTCGGCCGGCTCGCCCTGCCCCTGCAGCACCTGGGAGATCGCGGTGCCGATCGCCTCGGACAGGTTCACGTACCCGGGCACCGTGGGCCGCGGGATGGTCGCGTTCTTGCTGTTCTCGGCCATCACGTCCAGGCCGGGCATCTCCTTCACCTGCTGCTGGAACTCGGGCGAGTCGATCTCGCTCTCGCGCAGCGGCAGGTTGCCGTACGCGACGTTCCAGCGCACGTCCTGCTCGGCGTCGGTGAGCCACTTGGTGAACTCGTACGCCCAGTACTCGCGGTTGGCGTCCTGGTGGTCGAAGAGCACCCACAGGTCGGCGCCCGAGATGGTGGTGTGCTTGCCGTCGGTCCCGGGCAGCGGCACGACGCCGTAGTCCGTCCCGGCCACCTGGAGGTCGTACAGCGACCACGGGCCGGACGTGATCATGCCGATCTGGTCGCTCGCGAAGATCTGTCCGAACTTGGTGTCGGTCTGGTCCAGGTACACCGACTCGTCCTCGACGGCCATGTCGCGCAGCAGGGTGAGCGCCTCGACGCCCGCCTCCGAGTCGAAGGTCGCCTCGGTGCCGGACTCGTCGAGGATCTCGCCGCCGTTCTGCCACAGGTGCGGCCAGAACTGCCAGGTGGTCTCCTCGGAGCCCGAGACGGAATACCCGTACCCGTAGGTGGTGGTCTCCGGGTCGGTCAGCTCGCGGGCCGCCGTCCGGAAGTCGTCCCACGTCCAGTCCTCGGTGGGGTAGTCGACGCCGGCCTCGTCGAACACCGTCTTGTTGTAGATCAGCGAGATGTTGTCCACCACGGCCGGGAACCCGATGGTCGCCTCGCCCGTCGGCTGCGCCGTCGCGCGCGCCGCACCCGGGAACTCGTCCCAGCCGACGGCGGGGTCGGCCACCTGCTCGGTGATGTCGAGCGTGCGCTCGGACTCGGCGAGCTCGCTGGCCCACGACCCGAACGCGTAGGAAATGTCCGGGTAGGTGCCGCCCGCGAACGACGACGACAGCTTCTGCAGCAGGTCCTCGGTCGAGGGCGCGCCCGACGAGACCTCGATGGTGACGTTGGGGTGCTCCTGCTCGAACTCCTCGGCCAGCCCGGTGAGGATGTCCTGGGCCTGGTCGGCCTGACCCGTCCACCAGGTCAGCGTGACCTCGGCGTCCTTGTCGAGCGTCGTGGCGCCCTGGGCACCCGACGAGCACGCGGCCAGCAGGGCCGTCGTGGCGAGGAGGGAGACGGCGCCGAGGGCGCCGCGTCCGCGGGGGGTTCGGAGGGATTGACGCAGCATGATCGTCCTCGTCTCTTCTGCGTTCTGGGTGGTCTGCGGTGGTACTTCCTGGGGTCCTGCCTCGGTTCTCCTTCGGTACTGTCCGGGGCGCGCCCGAGCCGCGCGGCTCAGCCGAGCACCACCGACCGGGTCAGGTGGCGTGGGGTGTCGGCGTCCAGCCCACGCGAGCGGGCCAGCTCGACGGCGAGCCGCTGCGCCTGCACGAGCTGGACCAGGGGGTCGAGGTCGTCGTGCCGCACGGTGGCCCCCGTGCGCTCGACGTCGGCGGCGAGCGCCGGGTCGGCGTCGCCGAAGAGCGTCACGAGGCTCCGCTCCCCCGCCACCGCCACGGGGCCGTGGCGGTAGTCGAGGGCCGGGTAGGACTCCGACCAGGCCTGCGCGGCCTCGCGGATCTTGAGCGCGGCCTCCTGCGCCAGGCCGTGGCTCCACGATCTGCCGAGAAAGACAAAGTGCTCGTAGCGCGCCGGGTCGACGGGCAGCGGCGCGTCGAGCACCCGCCGGGCCTGCTCGACGACGGGCGCCAGGTCCTCGCCGAACGCCGTCCGCGCCAGCGCAAGGACCGACGTGGGGAACCGCGTCTGGACCACCGACTCCTCGTCGGCGAAGTCCAGCACCAGCACCTCGTCGGCGGCCAGCGCCACGGGCGTCCCGGCGACGCCGACGACGGCGGCCACGGTGCTGGTGCCTGCCGGCACGCGGGCGAGGGCGTCGAGCACCTCGCTCGTGGTGCCGGAGCGGCTGATCACGACCACCCGGTCGTAGGCGCGGCCCGGGTACCACTCCGACGCGTAGGCGGCGTCGGTCTCGCCGAGCCCGGCCCGCTCGCGCAGCACGGCCAGGGACTCGGCGACGAACGCGCTGGTGCCGCAGCCGAGCAGCAGCACGCGCTCGCCGGGGCGGCCGAGCACCTGCCCGCCGTCGGCGGCCGCGGCGACGGCGCCGGCCCACACCTCGGGCTGGCTGCGGATCTCACGCTCGGTCGTGCTGCTCATGCTCACGTGCGGCTTCCTGTCGTCGTCGGGGCGCCCGGGGCCGGGCGTCGTCGTCGCCCATGGTGCTCGACAGTTGCGCGCCAGTCACCAAGACTGGCGGATTCGATCACTCTGACTGAGTGAATCGCGTAGCAAGTCGGCAATCTGCTCACGCATGCCCGATCCTCTTCGGTGTCACGCTCACGTCGAGCACTTTCGCTGACCCTCACCGAGGAGGCAGTCATGAGCCATGTTCACGACCCGCTGGGAGCCGACGGCTCCGCCGGCACCACGGTCCCGAGCCTCCGGCTCGTCGACTGGGCCCCGCGGCCGCAGGTCTCGGTCCCCACCACGCGGGTCCGGCGCGGGGCGGTGCCCGCGGTCGACGTGCACAACCACCTCGGCCGCTGGCTCACGAAGGACTGGTGCGCGCCCGACGTCGCCGCGCTGCTGGCGATGATGGACGACGCCGGGATCGAGACCGTCGTCAACCTGGACGGGCTGTGGGGCGACGAGCTGGACGCCAACCTCGACCGGTACGACCGCGCCCACCCCGGCCGGTTCCTCACGTTCTGCCAGGTCGACTGGACCCTGCTGGGCCACGCCGGCGGCGAGCGCGAGATCCTGGACCAGCTCCGCGACAGCGCCGCGCGCGGCGCCAGGGGCCTCAAGGTCTGGAAGAACGTGGGCCTCACGGTCCGGGGGCCGGACGGCGAGCTCGTGCTCCCGGACGACCGGCGGGTGGTCGACGTGCTGACCCTGGCCGGCGAGCTCGGCCTGCCGGCCCTCGTGCACGTCGCCGACCCGAAGGCGTTCTTCGAACCGCTGGACGCACACAACGAGCGGTTCGACGAGCTGGCGGGCCAGCCCGACTGGTCCTTCGCCGACCGGGACCGCTACCCGTCCTTCGACCAGCTCCTGGACGCGTTCGAGCGCCTGCTGGTGGCGACGCCGGGCACCCGGTACATCGGGGCGCACGTCGGCTGCGTCGCCGAGGACCTCGACCGCGTCGAGCGGCTCCTGCGGGCCGCGCCCCACCTCGTGGTGGACATCGCGGGCCGGCTCGGCGAGCTCGGCCGCCAGCCCCGGCGGTTCCGGCGGTTGGTGGAGGCCTTCCCGGACCGGGTCCTGTTCGGCACGGACGCCTTCCCGCTGTCCCCCGAGCAGCTCGAGGTCCACTTCCGCTTCCTGGAGACGGACGACGAGTGCTTCGACTACGCCCCGGGCGCGGCGATCCCGCCGCAGGGCCGGTGGCAGATCGCCGGTGCCGACCTGCCCGCCCACCTGCTGCCGGGCCTGTACGCGGGCAATGCCCGGCGGGTGCTCGGGCTCGGCTGACACGACCTCGGCAAGACCTCGACCAGGGCCCAGTCCAAGCGGGCCGTCTGCTGGGAGCCTCGTGAGGCTGTCCGGCCAGACGAGCAGGCGCGCGGCTTCGGCGGCCGGTGGGTCTTCCGTCAGGCGGGTCTGATGCGCGCCCCAGGCAGGTCGGGCGCCACCGTGCGCCAGCGGTCCGCGAGGGCGGGCATCAGGTGCCGGTAGGCGAACGACGAGGCCGGATAGCCGTGCGGGAGGAGCAGGACCGGCGCGTCGGGCGGACCCGCTTCCCGGTAGAAGATGTCCAGCCCGTCGACGCCGGTCCGCCGATGGTGGACCGTGCCTGCTGTCACGTTCTCCACCATGCCACAGACGCCGGCCGGGGACCGGCCTGCGCCCTACCCAGGATTCGGCTGAGTCCGAATTTTCCAGTTCACCCACCTCATGACACAACGTTCCTCGTCCGCCGGCCGTATGAGGTGACATGAGGAACTTCGCAGCGGTCCACCCGGTCATCCTCGGTGGCGACGCCGGCGCCTACAGCCTCGCCCGCGCCTTCCACGAGGGCTACGGCGTCAGGTCGACCGTCGTGTCCATCCGCCCGACGCCGAACGTCGCCCACTCCACCATCCTCCGGAACGTCGTCGAGCCGCGCCTCGACGACCCCGACGTCATGGTCGAGCTGATCCGCCGGGTCGCCGCGACGGCACCGGGGCCGGTCATCGCGCTCACCTGCGTGGACTGGTACGTGCGGGCCCTCGCCGAGCACCGCGCGCGGCTGGAGGACGTGGCGCTCGTCCCCTACCCGTCGGTCGAGCTGCTCGACCGGGTGATGGACAAGCAGCGGTTCTCCGAGCTCTGCCACGAGATCGGGGTCCCGCACCCGCGCACGGAGGTGCGCGACGGCGGGCAGCCGGTCGGCGACCTCGACCTGCGCTACCCGGTGATCGCCAAGCCCGGCGACAACACGGCGTGGCACCGGGTGTCCTTCCGCGGCAAGGCGAAGGTGCACCTGGTCGCCGACCGGGCCGAGCTGGCGGCGCTCCTGAAGGCGGCGGGCGACGCCGGCTACCGGCGGCCCATGATCATCCAGGAGTACGTGCCCGGCGACGACGCGCAGATGCGGATCATGACCACCTACTCCGACCGCGAGGGCGCTGTGCGCATGGCGTGGGGCGGCACCGTGCTGCTCGAGGAGCACACGCCGGGCACGCTGGGCAACCCGGCCGCGATCCTCACCGGCCGGCTCCCCCAGGTCGAGGCGGATGCCCGCCGGCTCGTGGAACACCTCGGCTGGACCGGGTTCGCGAACTTCGACGTCAAGGTGGACCCGCGGACCGGCGTCGGACACTTCTTCGAGCTGAACCCGCGCACGGGGCGGTCCAACTACTACCTGACCGCGAGCCGGCTGAACCCCGCCGCCTACTGGGTGGCGGACCACCTCACCGGGCACTGGCCGCAGGCCGCGGAGCCGCTGGAGGTGCTGTACCGGATAGTGCCCGGCTTCCTCCTGGACCGGTACGTGCACGACGAGTCGGTGCGCGCCGCCTACCGCCGCGCCCGCGTCGTGCACCCGCTGAAGTACCGGCGGGACGTGTCGCCGCGCCGCGACACCTGGGTGCGGCTCGCGGAGCTGAACCAGGTGCGCAAGTTCGCGCAGTTCCACCCGCCCCGGGAGGCGGACGGCGAGCCCGCGCAGCCCGGGGCCGGCGCGCCCCTCCCGCCCGCGGAGCGCGAGGTTGCCTGACATCGGCGCGGCGGGCGCCGGGACACTCGTCGGCGTGCTGGGCGGGGTCGGCCCGCTCGCGACGGTCCTGTTCATGGAACGCGTGGTCCGCCTGACCGACGCGGCACGCGACCAGGACCACGTCGACATGGTGGTGCTGCAGCACGCGACCGTCCCGGACCGGACGGCGTTCGTGCTGGGTCGCTCCACCGACGACCCGGGGCCCGTGCTCGCCGACGACGCGCGCCGGCTCGCCGCGGCGGGCGTCGGCTTCCTCGTGCTGCCGTGCAACACGGCGCACGCCTTCGCCGGCGCGATCGGCGCGGCGACGTCGGTGCCCCTGCTGTCCGCGGTGGACGCGACGGTGTCGGCGGTGCTGTCGTGCGACGCCTGGACCGACCGCCTCAGCGGCTCACGGCCGGAGGCGGTCGGCCTGCTCGCGACGGAGGGAACCATCGCGTCGGGCGTCTACCTGGACGCCTTCAGCGCGCGCGGCGTCAAGACCCTGCTGCCCGATGTCGCCGGTCAGGCGGCCGTGACGTCCCTGATCTACGACGGCGTCAAGGCGGGCCGCGGCGGTGACCTCACCGCGCTGGCGGGCGTGATCGCCGACCTGCGGTCCCGTGGCGCCGGCGCGATCGTCCTGGGGTGCACCGAGCTGTCGGTCGCGGCCGAGGCGACCCCGCGGGACCGCCTGCCCGACGTCGTGCTCGTGGACTCCCTCGACGAGCTGGCCCGGGCCACGGTGCTGCGCGCGGGCCGCCGCCCGCGCGCCGAGGGGTAGCGCCGGCCGAGCGCCGTCAGGCAGATGCCTCAGGCGGTCGCTGCCTGCGGTTGGTGCAGGTCGGTGGCGATGCGCACGAGCCGGGCCGTCTCCGGGGAGCGGGAGCCTTCGGACCAGGCCAGCGCGATCGTGTACGGGCTGGCGTCGGTGACGCGCCGGTAGACGACGTCGGCCCGCACGTGCGCACGGGCCAGGCTCTGAGGTATGAGCGCGACGGCCTGGCCCAGCGCGACGACCTCGATGAGCTGACTGGGGTCGGTCACCATGGGGCCGGCGGTCTCGGCGCCGTCGTCGACGAGCCGCGGACCGCCCGAGCGGGCAGTCGCCCGGGCGTCGTGGCTGTCGCGGCCGGACCAGTAGGCGCGTTCGGCGGGCGTGGCCTGGGGCCACTGCGGCATCGGCTCGCCCTGCAGGTCCGCGCACCTCAGCTCGTCGTGCTGGACCAGCCGGTGCCCGGCCGGCAGCGCGACCACGCGGGGCTCCACGCTGAGTGGTTCGCTGTCCAGCCCACGCGGGTCGAAGTAGGAGCTGAGCAGGGCGACGTCGGCCCGCCCGTCCCGCACCATGTCGGCCTGCTCCCGGTAGCCGCTGACCACGGTCTCCACCCGGACCGCGCCCGGCAGCCGTGCGTACGCGCCCAGGATGTGCCGCAGCATGCCCGTGGCGATACCCGGTTTGGCCGTGACGGTCAGCGTGGGTACGTCCTGGGCCGCGCGGCCGGCCCGCCGTCCGACGCCGGCGAGCACGTCCAGCGCGTACCGGGCCTCGTCGAGCAGCACCGCCCCGAGCTCGGTCAGCTCGACGCGCCGTGTGTCCCGGTCGAAGAGCCGGGCACCCAGCCGCCGTTCGAGCTGCCGGATCGCCCGGGACAGCGGGGGCTGGGCCATGCCGAGCCGCTCCGCGGCGCGCGAGAAGCTGAGCTCCTCGGCCACGGCCACGAAGTAGCGCAGCTCGCGCACCTCGATCCCGTCCATACCCGGTGAGTATAGATCGGGACCGAGGCGGTCTTTCCCCGCGAGGTGGTGGGGCTGGTGCAGTGGAGCCATGAACCTCTCGACCAGAACCTTCCTGACCGACGACAACCAGCGACTCGCCACCGACCTCGGACTGCTCGTGCTCCGCCTCGCCGTCGGCGCCGTGTTCATCGCGCACGGCCTGGGCGACGCGACCCAGCCGGGCGGGGCCGGCGCGAACGTGGAGAACTACCGGGGCGCCGGCATCCCGCTGCCGGAGGTCAGCGCATACTTCGGCGCCTACATGCAGCTCATCGGCGGCATCGTGGTGCTGTTCGGCGCCCTGACCCGGCTGGTCGGCGCCGGCTTCGCCGTCGTCATGGCCGGCGCGCTGATCTTCGTCCACCCCGGCGAACCGCTGGTCATGGGGCAGGACGGCAGCGGATCCGGGTTCGCGTTCATCATGCTCGCCGCCTCGCTCGCCCTGATCGGCACGGGCGGGGGCAGGTTCGGCGTCGACGGCGTGCTCGCCGCCCGCCGCCGCACCAAGGACGCCGACCGCGCGGGACAGCCCAGCGGAGCGTTCTAGACCCCGCCTCAAGGCGCGGCGACGTCGAGGGACTTCTCCTTGAACCTGTTCGCGATGACGGCCCGCATCGCCCTGTTGGTGAGCTTGTTGCTGGTGACCTTGGACATGACCGTGCGCATGGCCAGGTCGCGACGGCTCTGCGGTACGAACATCGTCAGGCCGTCGGTACGTCCGGAGCGTTGCTGGATCGCGACGAACGGGCGCAGCCGCTGCTCCCACTCCCGCAGGGCGCGGGAGATCTGTCCGGGGTTGCGGGCGAGCGCGGTACCGAGCAGGTCGGCGCCGGCCAGGCCCAGCGAGGCGCCCATCCCGGAGTAGAGCGTCAGGCACCAGGCGGAGTCGCCGACCAGGACCACCCGGCCGGTGTGCCAGCTCGGCATCTCGACCTGGTGCACGGAGTCGAAGAGGGCGTCCTCGGCGGCCTCGAACTGGCCGAGCAGGTTCTCCAGGATCGGGCCCGTCGGCTCCGGACCGAAGGCGGCGCGCAGCGACTCGATCGAGGGCCGGCGGAACTGGGCGTCCTCGTCGTCGGTCCGGTAGGAGAACAGCACGCCGGGTGCATGGTCGGCGAAGGGGAACACCCAGGCCGAGCGCCCCTCCTCGGCGAGGATGAGCCCGTCGATCGGCCGGAAGCCGGGCACCTGCTCCTCGAGGAGCGTCGCGCCGATGATGTGGTTCAGGGGTCGCAGCAGCTCCGCGTCAGGCCCGAACACCAGGCGCCGCACGGTCGAGCGCAGGCCGTCGGCGCCCACGACGAGGTCGAAGCGCTCCGTGGTCTCGGTCTCGGTGGTCTCGGTGCTGTCCGGGCCGGCGACGGTGCGCAGGGTCACCTCGACGCCGTCGGGACGCTCCTCGATCGCGACCGGTGTGGTGCCGTACCGCAGCTCGGCATCCGCCGCGACCTGCGGGTAGAGGGCGGCCTCGATGTCGCCGCGCAGGATGAGGCGGGGGTCGCCGGGGAGGTCGCCGTACCCCATGCTCGGCCGACGGCGCGTGCCGGACCGGTCGACGTCGTACGTGATGCCGTCCAGGTCGGCCCGGTTGCCGATGGCGTCCAGCACGCCCATGCGCTGCGCGGTCGCGCGGCCCGTCTCGAACAGGCCGACGAAGTACCCGGCCGGCCGACGAGCCGGCGCGCGTTCCACGACCACCGACTCCCAGCCGATCTCCCGCAGGCGCATGGCGGCCGCCAGCCCTGCGATGCCCATCCCCACGACCAGGGCTCGCGGTGCACTCATCGTCATCACTCCCATCTAAGCGGAGACATCTTCTCCGCTTAGCGCCAACGCTACCAGCAAACCGGAGCGACGATCTCCGCTTAGACTGGGGGTCGTGAGCACGTCAGCAGCCTCCGAGACCCGGCCCCTGCGCGCCGACGCCGAGCGCAACCGCCAGCGCCTCATCGCCGCGGCGCGCGAGCTGTTCGCGAGCCGTGGACTCGACGTCACCCTCGACGACGTCGCCCACCACGCGGGGGTCGGCGTCGGAACGGTGTACCGCCGGTTCACGGGCCGCGCCGAGCTCATCGAGGCCGTCCTCGACGGCGCCGTGCAACGGATCGCCGACATCGCCGAGCGGGCCCTCGCAGACGACGACCCGTGGGACGGGTTCGTGCAGTTCTTCCTCGCCGCCGCCACCGAGTTCGCCGAGAACCGCGGCCTGCGCGAGATCCTGCTCGAGGGAGGGCACGGCACCGGGGCCCTCGACGCGACCCACGACCGCATCAGGCCGGCGGTCGAGGCCGTCATCGTCCGTGCGCAGGAAGCCGGCCGGCTGCGCACCGACCTCGAGCCGACCGACTTCCCGCTGATCCAGCTCATGCTCGGCGCCGCCGCCGAACGCAGCCGCGATGTCGCCCCCGACCTGTGGCGGCGCTACGTCACCCTCGTCCTCGACGGGCTGCAGAGCCATCGAGCGGCACCGACACCGCTGGCGGCCCCCGCGCTGACCGACGACGAGTTCAACCGCAGCCTGACGTAGTCAGTCCGGCGGCGCCGCCCCGCCGTCGTCGCCGGGCCGGTGCCGCCGTCGCGCGATCCACAGGGCGGCCGCGATCAGTACGACGCCGGCCCCGAGCAGCGCGAGCGGGGCGGCGAAGGCGCCGTCGAACCAGTTCGAGACCGCGACCGGCAGGCCGAAGAGCAGGCCGACGGCCCCGACCGCCAGGAGCACCAGATCCGTCATCACGACGGCCATCGCGATGACCGCCACCGCCGAGACCAGCGTGAGCGCGATCCCGGCGTCGGTCGACATCACCATCAGCAGCAGCGCCCCGACGATCGCGATGGCGGCCCCGAGCGTAAGCGCGAACCTGCGCGGCCGGAGCACCCGACCGAGCGCGAGCAGGAACCACACGAGGCCCACGGCCCAGATGCCGGTCCCGGGCAGGTACTCGGCGTCGCTGAGCTTCGCGAGCCCCGTGGCCACGGTGGCGGTCAGCGCCACGGCGGCCACGAGGTGCTGGAGGTTCGTCGGCCCGAGCCACCACAGCGCCGCGGCCACGACGGCGGTGGCGGCGCTGGTGAGCAGCCCCGGGTCGTCGCCGGACAGCTCGAAGACCTCCGAGGTGAGCAGCCCCATGAACCCGGCGAACGCGCCGGTGGCCGCCGCCCAGAGCACGGCGCGGAGCCGGCGCCCCTGCTCCCCGGCCCGCTGGGGTACCGCGGCGCCGGCTCCCACCATCACGACGGCGGCCCCGCCGACGACGGCCAGGCGGCCGCCCACGCCGAGCTCCTCCCAGAACTCCGTGGCGAGCAGCACGGCCCCGACCAGGATGATCACGCCGCCGACGTAGCCGAGCGCCTCGACGAGCAGCGAGGTGGGCGCGGCGGACGCCGGCTGCGGCGCCACCCGGGAGGCCTCATGCGCGGTGATCCGGTCGGCCTGCTCCTGCGTGATGAGGTCAGCGCTCACCCACTCGGCGAGCCGGTCCGCCGGGACCGGATCCGTGTCCGGCAGGCGACCTGTGGACGTCCGGGCTCGGTTTCTCATGCGGGCGATCATGTCAGCAGCGGCCCGCGATGACCATGGAAGGGCCGGGCCTTCGTACGGCCCGCTCCGTGCGCGATCCGTTGACGTGCCTCGACACCGATAACTAGCCTCCGGTGGTCGGCCCCGCGTCCTCGACGCACGCCGCACTTGGCCCCGAACAAAGGAGTTCCGCCATGCGCACCCCGATCTCCCGCCGCTCCGTGCTCGTCTCCGGCGCCACCCTCGGCGCCTCGGCCCTGCTGGGCGTACCGGCAGCGAGCGCCGCCACCAGTACTACTACGGGCGCCGGCACAGACGCCGCCGCGAGCGCGCGCGGCACCACCCTCGTGACGCCGGTCGCCGAGGTGCTCGACGGCGGTGAGCAGGTCACGTCCCTCGTCCTGTCCGCCCGCGCGCTGGGCCGGGTCGAGCGGTCGTCGCTGACGGCGTCGACGTTCGCCGTGCACGTCACCGCCACGAACCCGCTCACCGGCGCGGTCGGCTACGAGCAGGACCGGGTGGTCACCGGGGCGAGCTGGACCCGCCGCGGTGAGATCCTCCTGGAGCTCGAGCACGGGTGGGGGGTCGACGGCGGCGGCACGCTGCAGTACCTGGGCGCGTACGGCCGCAACGTGGTGCTGGACCTCGACTACGCGCTGACGCAGGTGGAGCCGCTGCGCGCCCGGGGCGGCGGCGTGGTGGTGCTCGACTCGTTCCGGCAGGGCCGGCTGTCGGATCCGGAGGTGGACGCGTTCAGCTACCACGCGACGGCGTCGGGCCTGAACTACCGGCTGTTCTCCCCCGCGCGCACGGGCGGTCGGCGCGGGGCGGCGCTCGTCGTCTGGCTGCACGGCGGCGGCGAGGGCGGCCTGCTGACTGGCGGGTACGACTACTACGACAACGAGACCCCGCTGCGGGCCAACCGGGGCGCGCTCGGTTTCGCGACGCCGGAGGCGCAGGACTTCTTCGGCGGTGCGTACGTGCTCGCGCCGCAGTCGACGTCGGCCTGGATGCAGGACGGCGACGGGTTCGCGCCGCTGATCCTGGAGGCGATCGCGGAGGTCGCGGCGGCACACCGGATCGACCCGCGCCGTGTGCACGTCGTCGGCTGCTCCAACGGCGGGTACATGTCGCTGAAGATGGTCGCCGAGTACCCCGGGACGTTCGCGAGCTCCGTGCCGATCTGCTGCGGCATCGGCGCGCGCGACGGTTCCGGCAGCTACTTCATCTCCGACGCCGAGCTCGCCGCGATGACGACGCCGACCTGGCTCGTGGCCTCGGCCGACGACACCACCCTGGACGCCCAGGCCAACACCGTCTACGCCCACGAGCGCATCGACGGCTCGATCATGAGCCTGTACGACAACGTCACCTGGGACGGGAACACCTTCCCCGGACACTGGTCGTGGATCTACGTGGCCCGCAACGACCCCCACCACGACGGCGCGAGCCTCTGGGAGTGGATGGCGGCCGCGCGGCGCTGAGCACCGCCGGTCAGCCCTCCACCGATGCGGCCACCAGCCAGGCCGTGAGCAGGACTATCCCGGCCATCAGGACGGTCTCGCGCCCCGCGCTGCGCCGCAGCGCACCGCCAGCGGCGCGGGACCGTCCGGCGTGCCGCACCACGTCGCGCCGTCGTGCCGTGAGCCTTGGCACGACCCGGAAGTGGTTGTGCGCGCCGAACGCCACGACCGCCACCACCAGGCCGACCTTGGCCAGCAGGAACAGCCCCCAGGTGGTCTCCCAGAGCTGCGCCGGGCGGTCGAGGATCCCGACCGCCAGCAGCACCCCGGCCACGCCGACCACCGCGACCGAGACCCCCGCGACGACGGAGAAGCGCGCCCCCATCAGCGCGGCGTCCAGGTCGCGCCCGTCCCGGCGCCGCGCGCGCAGCAGGAGCCCCATCGCGACGACGCCGCCCACCCAGGTGGCGGCCGCCGCGAGGTGCGCCACGTCGGCGGTCACGACGAGCCACCGCGGCTCGACGGTGTTGCTGTGGCCGCCGATGACCTGTCCGGCCGCGGCAAGCGCGGCGCCGAGCACCGCGAGCCAGGAGCCGGGCAGCGTGCGCCGGCTGCCCACCGCGATCGCGACGGCGCCCGCGGCCTGGAGACCGACGTCCCACCGCGTCATGCCGGTAAGCGAGTCACCGATCGCCGACGGCGAGACGGCCGCCGCGAGATCGCCGTGCGCCACGAGCACCGAGCCGGCCAGGACGCGGACGGCGAGGCCGGCGAGCAGCAGCACGCCCGACCACCGCACGAGCCCCAGCACGGCCGGCACGTCCGCCTCGTCGCGCCCGCGCAGCACGAGGCCCGCGAACACCAGGCCGCCCGCGGCGACCAGGCCGCCCCAGAGCGCCGCCGCGCTGCCCAGGCGGGTGACCGCCGCGGCGGCGTCGGTCGCCGGGGTGTCCATCGCCTCGGGATCGTGGCCCATGTCGTGGTCCATGCCGCTCATGTCGTGCCCGGTCCCGGCGTGCGGCCCGTCGGCCGCTCCCGGGTCCGCCGACGCGTCGGCCGACGGTTCAGCACCAGCGGGCTCCCCCGGCGCGCCCGCGACGGCGAAGCCGAACGTGCCGTCCAGCGGGTGACCGTCCTGGGCGGCCGCCGTCCAGGTCACCGTGTACCGGCCGGCGGTCAGCGCCTGCGACGGCGTCGCGACCAGGGCCAGACCGCCCTCGGCCGAGGCGACATCGGCCGGGACGACGCCGCCCGGGCCCTCGATCACCACGCCGTCCCCGAGCAGGCTGACCGGCAGCGTGAACCGGAGCGTCACCTCGGTCACCGGCACGTCCGACGTCGACCCGGCGGCGGGTGCCGACGACTCGAGCCGGGTGTGCGCGGCGGCGGACGGCGCCCACCACAGGGCCAGCACGAGTGCCACGAGCAGCCCGGCGGCGGCCCGGACCAGGACCGCGCGAGGGCGCGCTCCGGCGAGCGTTCTGCGCATGCGGGTTCCTCCAGGAGCGGGGCGGTGCGCCGGCTCGGGCCGGCGCACCACCCGTCGGTCACATCGAGGCGAGGAGGGTTTCCATCGTCTCGATCTCGGCGGCCTGCGTGTCGACGATCGTCTGCGCGAGCTCGACCGCGCCCGCGTCCTGGCCCGACTCGACCTCGGTCTGCGCCATCTCGACGGCGCCCTGGTGGTGCACGATCATCTGCTCCAGGAACAGACGGTCGGCCTCCGGACCCGTCGCCTCGCTCAGCGCCTGCAGGTCCTCCTCCGACATCATGCCGTCCATCCCGGCGTGCCCGGAGTGGTCGCCGGTGCGCTCGGCGCCCCACGTGTCCAGCCACTGGCCGAGCTGTTCGATCTCGGGCGCCTGGGCCGCCTTGATCTGGGTGGCCAGCTCGGTGACCTGCGGATCGGCGTCGGACCTGGCCAGGACGGCGTCGGCCATCTCGACGGCCTGCTCGTGGTGCGGGATCATCATCTGCGCGAACATGATGTCCGCCTCGTTGTGCTCCGCGTGCTCGCCGGCCGCGGTCGCGGTGTCCTGCGCGGGCTCCTCGGAACCCGAGCAGCCCATCAGGGCCAGGGTGCCGGCAAGGGCGATCGCGGACATAAGGGTGCGCTTCATGGGATCTTCCTCTACTCGTCTCGGGGTAGCACTCACTGGCGCGACCGCGCTGGGGCATGGTCACGCTCGGGGGCCGGCGCGGGGCGCGCGCCGGACCCGGGTCTACGTCCGGGAGATGCAGAGCTCGTGCAAGGAGGGCGCGGCGAGGGCGCGGACGACGGCGAGCGCCGACGTCAGGGACATCGCCAGCTCGAGGGGGGCCAGCCACAGCAGCCGCCGTGCGGGCGCGACCAGCGCAAGGATCGCCACGAGGATCATGAGGCACATCGCCATCGCAGCGTCGTGCCCGCCGCACCCGTCGCAGCAGTCGCCCGCGTCCTGGTCCGCCGCGTGACCGTCCGGTGCCTGCGGGTCGGGCACCGCGGAGGCGGGCAGCAGGTCCGCCGCCGTCGCCTGGACGACGACGGGTGCGGACGCCGCGTGCGGCTCGGCGGCCTGGGCCGGGACGGCCTGCTGTGCGGTGGCCTGCTGCGTGGTGACGGCGGGGGCCCCGTGCGGCACCGCGTGCGCGTGCGACGTCGGTGAACCGCTCATCGAGTGCATGGTGACCACGCCGACGATCACCGTCAGGATCGCCAGCGCCCCGATCAGGCGTCGCCGAGGACTGGCGACGACCGAACGAAGGGGCGAGATCACGCGCACGGCACGGAGGCTATCCCACAGCCCACGCCTCGCCGAATCGGGCCGGCCGGCAGGCGCGACCGGCCGAGTCTGGCTGGCCGCCGCTCGGCCCGCCCGATCCGGCCGACCGTCGGCACAACCGGGCCCCTGCCAGCGTGGCGAACGGCGAACCGGGTTCACCGACGGGCGGCCAGCACCGCCGCGAGGCCGTCCCGCAGGTCCTGGACGAAGTACTCGGGAACCTCCAGCGACGGGAAGTGCCCGCCGTGCTCCGGCGACCGCCAGCGGACGATCTGCCGGTACCGCACCTGCGCCCAGGGGCGCGGGCACTTCTCGATGTCGTGGGGGTACACGACGATCGCCGAGGGGACGTCGACCCGGAGCTCGGGATCGAGCGACAGGTGGCTCTCGTAGTAGATGCGGGCGGCCGACGCGCCGGTCCGTGTCAGCCAGTACAGGGTGACGTTGTCGAGGATGCGGTCCCGGGAGATCGTCTCGAACGGGCTGTCCTCAGTGTCCGACCACTCGGCGAACTTCTCGAGGATCCAGGCGAGCAGCCCGACCGGCGAGTCGACGAGCGAGTATCCGATGGTCTGCGGGCGGGCCGCCTGCAGCTTCGCGAACCACGCCCGGTGGCTCCAGAACTCCTCGGTGTCCTCGGTCCACCTGCGCTCGGCCGCCGTCAGCCCGTCCGTCGTCAGCCCGGGCGGCGCCTGCGCGGTGGTGGTGTGGATGCCGAGCACGTGCTCAGGGAACCTGCCGCCGAGGACCGTGGTGATCGGGCCTCCCCAGTCGCCGCCGTGGGCGAGGAACTTCTCGTAGCCGAGCCTGCCCATCAGCTCGACCCAGGCGGCCGCGATCTTCTCGATGCCCCACCCGGTGGTCGCCGGCCTGTCGCTGTAGCCGAAACCGGGCAGTGACGGGACCACGACGTGGAACGCCGGCGCGCCGGCGTCCGCCGGATCCGCCAGCTCGTCCACGAGGTCGGTGAACTCGGCGACGCTGCCCGGCCAACCGTGCGTCAGGATCAGCGGGGTGGCGTCCGCGCGCGGGGACCGGCGGTGCAGGAAGTGGATGCCCAGCCCGTCGATGGTCGTGCGGAACTGGCCGATCCGGTGCAGACGCTCCTCGAACGCCCGCCAGTCGTACCCGGTACGCCAGTAGTGCACGACGTCGACGAGGTCGGCGAGCGGAACGCCCTGCTCCCAGCGGCGCGGGTCGGGCGCGGCGCGGTAGACCGTCTCGGCCTCGGGCAGCCGCGCAGCGGCCAGCCGGGCGCGCAGGCCGTCGAGGTCGGCGTCGGTCGCTCGGGCTTCGAATGCGTGCACGTCGCTGGTCGGACGGGGCATGGGACCTCCTGGCCGTCGGGAACCGGCTACCCACCCTCGCATCCGCCGTCCAGGTCGGCAAAGACCGCGGCGAGCGCGGCCCGGGCCGCGGCGTCAGGGCACGCGGAACGTCACCGTGCCCACCGGGTTGTCGAACTCCGTGGTGCGCAGCGACACCTGCACCTCCCACTCCCCCGCTGTCGGCAGCACGACGTCGCCCGCGTAGACGCCCGGACCCAGCGAGCTGACCGCGACCTCCCCCAGCTCCACCTCACCGGACGCCAGGCTCAGCCGCGGGGCCTCGTAACCCTCGAAGGGCTCGCCGGCGGCGTCGGTCATGGTGATGGTGACGGTGGCCGGCCCGACGTCCGGCGGGTCCAGGCTGATCCGCGCCGAGACCCCGCCCAGCCGCACCGACTCGGTGGCACCGCTCGCGCCCGGCTGCTCGCCGGAGGCGGTGGACACACCGCTCTCGGGGCTCCGATCCACCAGGAAGCCGGTGATGCCCAGCACCACGACCAGCACGGCGGCCTCCACGAGCGCCGTGCGCACCAGCCGCGCGGCGGCCGGCGCGCGGTCCCGGCGGCGTACCGCGGCGGGTGCGCGGCCACGGCGGCGTGCCACGGCGGGCGGGCGGCCGCGGCGGCTTACCACGGCGGGCGCGCGGTCCCGGCGGCGCGCGGCCGCGCCGAGGCGCGGTACCAGGGCGTACCGGTTCCACCCGGCGATGCCCACGGCGACCAGCGCGGCGAGCACCTTGACCAGGAGGAGGCGGCCGTAGTCGGAGTCGAACAGCGCACCCCAGCTCCCGGCGATCCGCCAGGCCAGGAACATGCCCGCGGCCACGAGCACCGCCAGCACGACGGCGGCCGACGCCGAGAACCGGCCGAGCACGACGGCGCCGGCGTCGCCGCGCGCGAGGTCGCCGAGGGTCAGGGCGATCGCCACCAGCCCGCCGAGCCACAGCGCGCCGGCGGCCACGTGCAGCACGTCCACGCCGACGACGAGCGCCTCGGGCGTCGCCGCCCTCGTGTGCCCGGTGAACGACGGCGCCGCGACCGCCAGGACGCAGCCGGCCAGCACCAGGCCGGTCCGCGCCCGGTCGGGTGCCGTCGCCGGGAGCGCCCCGGCGGCCAGCGCGAGGCCTACGACTACGACGGCAGGGACGACGTACTCCGCGGGCGCGAGCGCCGACCAGGTAGAGCCCTCGGTGATCGCTGAGGACGGCAGGCCGAGCTGGTAGAGCGCGACCAGCGGCACGGCCAGCGACCAGCCCAGGGCGGCCGCGCCAGCCGCCACCCGGGCGACCGGGCGGAGCCGGGCGCGCGCGGGGTCGGCGACGCGGTCCCGCGGGAGGAACAGCACCGAGAAGGCCGCTACCCCCGCAGCCAGGAGGAGGCCCACGTAACCCAGCCCCCGGACGAGGCTGAGCAGCACGGGCGCCTCGGTGCCGGCGTCCGCGCCGGTGACCGGCACGTCCACCACATCGCTGGGCGCGCCGACGGAGAAGCTCAGCGAGCCGCCGATCGGGTGCCCGTCCTCCGAGACGAGCCGCCACAGCACCACGAGCGTGCCGTCAGGGACCTCCTCGTCGAGGTCGACGAGGAGCCGCGACCCGCGGACCGTGGCGCTGGAGTCCACCTCCGTCCCGGTCGCGTCGAACACCCTGATCCCGGCCGGCACGCCGATCACGGACTCGTTGAACGTGAACGTGACGCGCTCGGGGGCGGCGTCGAGCACCGCGCCCTCCGCCGGGTCGGTGCGCAGCAGGGTCGCGTGGGCGGCGGCGCCGGGCGCCGGGCCGAGGACGAGCGCGCAGACGACGGCGAGCAGGAGCAGCCAGCCGCCGGCGCTCCTCCTGGCGCTCGGGAGTGTCACGGCCGTGGTCCGCGGCGCCGCAGCAGGACCGCCCCGCCCACCAGGACGCCCGCGACCAGCAGGCCGGCCGCACCGTAGGTGACCAGCGGGTCACGTTCGTCGACATCGGCGGCCTTGTCGACGTCGGCGGCCTCATCTGCCTCGTCGGCCCCGGCGGTCGCGCCCGCCGCCGCGCCGTCGCCATCGCCATCGCCGTCGCCGTCAGCGGAGGTGACGACGAGCACCGGCGCCGGCCGGTCGAGCGAGTCGTGGCCCTCGCCGTGCTCGGCCACCTCCGTCCAGGCCACCTCACCCTCCTCGCACCGCTGGACCACGGGGAAGACCAGGGTCGCGCCCACGTCGTCGGGCAAACGCAGGGTGAGCTCGACCTCGTCGTGCGCCCCGTCCGGGAGCGGTTCGCCGGTCGTCCAGGTCAGGCTGTCAGCCCCCTGCTCGACCGCCCAGCGGCCCGTGGCGGACGCCGCGACATCCGTGACCTCCTCGGGTATCCGGAGGGTGAGCGCGGTCGTCGCCGAACCCTCGCACCCGTGCGGGATCTCGACCCGGAGCACGGCCCTGGCACCCGCCGCGGTCGTGGACGGGGTGATGGTCACGTGGGCCGCCGCCGGCGTCGCCCCGAGGGCCATGAGCCCGGCGACGGCGAGCGCCGAGAGGGTCACGCGACCCACGACGGTCGTGCGCTTCATGTTGACTCCCCGACTCTGGAGGGCGACCCGCGACGTTGCGAGGCGCCCGCACACCAAATCAGCCTGTCGAACTGCTGTCAAGAGTGTGAACCGATGGGCCCGAACCCATGGACTCGGCCGCCCGGCCCACGTACCGTGGTTCACGTCAATGAATCGAGGTCGCACCCGTGAACCGATGGCGGTGCGGAGCGACTCCCACCGGAGGGAAGACATGCCCAACATCACCGTCGAGCTGCTGCGCGGTCGCACCGTCGAGCAGCGTCGCGAGTTCGCCAAGGCCGTCGCCGACAGCGCCGTCGAGATCCTGGGCGCACGCCGCCAGGACGTCCGCATGGTCTTCCAGGAGATCACCCCCGACATCGTCGCCAACGGCGGCGTGCTCGCCAGCGAGGACGAGAGCCGCGCCGGCGTCGTCGCGGCCCTGGCCGACGACTGACGTCCGGTTCCCTTCGAGACCGAGGTCTCGAAGAGAAACAAGGGACCAGGCGTGGGCCCGGGGGATCTTTCCTCCGGGCCCACGCCCTTGTCCCGCTAGCGCACCCTGAGCGTCACCCTGGTCTCGGCGGCCAGCGCGAGCTCGCTGCCGAGGTAGGACACCGTGAGCGTCAGGTCACCGTTCCTCGGCCGGGGCACCTCGAAGCGGGCCCGGCCGTCCTGGACCGTCCCGAGCAGCGTCGGACCGTCCTTGACGGCCAACCGCACCTGCCCGGTCACCGGGACCTCGTTCGCCGCGGAGAGCGCCACCTCGACCGCGGCCCGGTTGCCCGGAGCCTTCTTCGCCGAGATCTCCATGGTGGGCACCACCTTCTCCACCACGAACCTGACCCTCGACGACGACGCCGCATGGTCGGCGTCGCCCCCGTAGCGGAGCGTCAGGTCGTAGACCCCCGGCCGGAGCGACCTGGCCGGCAGGACGAGGGTTCCCCGCCCGTCCGCGATCGTGGCCTGCGCGAGGGCCGTGTCGCCGTCGCGCAGCTCGACCTGGCCCGTGGCCGTGTCCGGCGACACCGCCACCGAGACCGTGCCCGCCGTCCCGTACGTGACCGGCAGCGCCACACCGGCCACCGCGGTCACCGCCGGCGACTTCACCGTGATGGTCACCGTGGCCACGGCGGAGAGGTCCTCCCCGTCGTCGGCCCGGTAGGTGAAGACGTCCTTGCCGGAGAACCCGGCGTCGGAGGTGTAGGTGAAGGAGCCGTCCGCCTCCAGCACCACCCGGCCGTTGGCCGGCTGGGTGACCCCCGTGGCCGTCAGGACGTTGCCGTCGGCATCGGTGTCGTTGGCCAGGACGCCCGGTGCCGGCAGCGTGAGCGGCTCCCCGCCCACCGCCGAGTAGGCGTCGTTGGCCGCCACCGGTGCCGTGTTGGTCGGCAGCTTCTCCTCCACCGTGATCCGCACCGTCGTGGCCGCCGACGTCGCCGCGCCGTCGGACGCCTGGTACGTGAACGTGTCCAGCCCGGTGAACCCGGCGTCGGGCGTGTAGGTGAAGGACCCGTCGGCCGCCAGGTCGACGTCGCCGTGGGCCGGCTGGGTGAGCCCGGTCGCCGTCAGGTCGTCGCCGTCCACGTCGGTGTCGTTGGCCAGGAGCCCCGGCGCCGCGACCGTGAGCGGCTCGTCCTCGACCGTGCCGTAGGCATCGGCGGCGCCCACCGGGGCCGTGTTGGACGCCGTCCCCGCGTGGAGGTCGGCGACCTGCTGGGCGGTCAGCTCGTAGCCGAACATCCGGAAGTCGTCGACCAGCCCGTCCCAGCGGGCGTCCGGCCAGCTCGTGCCACCGATGAGGTTGGTCGTCGTCTGGCCGCCCACGCCGATGTCACCGATGGTGACGGTGAAGTCGTTCCGCGTGGCCTGGAGCTCGCCGTCGAAGTAGATCTTCCCGACCGAGCCGCTCTGGGTGAACACCACGTGCGTCCACTCGTTCAGCGGCAGGTCGTTGCCCTGGCCCAGCACCAGACGCTCCTGGGCGCTGCCCGGGGTGCCGGGCGCCTTGAACGTCGCGGCGAAACCGGTGGCGCCGCTGGTCTGGGTGTTGGACTGGAGCAGGAAGAACGTGTCCGTGCTGCTCCCGATCTGCACGAGCGGCACCCAGGCCGGCAGCGCGTCGGGACGGGCCCAGACGGAGACGCTGAACTGGTCGTCCATCCCCGCCTCGATGTTGTCGGGCAGCTCCACCTGGTTGCCCGACGCCGAACCCCCGCCGGGCAGGTTGAGCGCCGCTCCGAACCGTCCGTCCGGGGTCCAGCCCGTGGACCCGGTGAGCGTCGCCGCCCCGACCGAGCTGTCCAGTCCGGTGTTGGCCGCCGTCGATCCCTGCCCCTCGTCGAAGGTGTAGTGGATCGGCGTGCCCTCGCCGGGCGGCGGCCGCTCGACCGTGTGCTGCACGGTCTGCGCGGAGTCGCGCCACCCGTCGTCGGCGAGGAAGCGGACCTCCACGTCGTGCTCGCCGGGCGACAGCGCGACGTCGGTGAACCGCACCGCGCCGTCCGTCAGGTCGACCTGTCCGCCCACGCGGGACCCGTCGACCCACAGCTCGGCGACGCCCGTGGGCGCCCCGCCCGACTCGGCCGCGACGGCCGCCGCGACGTCGACCGGCTCGCCGAACGGCGACGGGGAGCCCGGCTCGACCGTGACCGTCGTGGTCGTGGCGAGCGCGGTCCCGTCGGCGTACATGGCGGCGATGTCGGCGTCCGTGAGCGCCGAGGAGTAGACCCGGACGTCGTCCATGAGACCGTCGTAGGCCGGGTCCGGGTAGCCGTTACGCCCCAGCCAGTTGTTGGCCGTCGGCCCGACGTCGGTCATGTCGATCGTCAGGTCCGAGCGGGACGCGATGGGCTCGCCGTTGAGGTAGAGCGTGCCGGTGCCGCCCTGGCGGGTGAACGCCACGTGGTTCCACTGGTTCGCCGCCACGTCCCGGGTGGGCGTGGCGTAGACCCGTTCCTGCAGCGCGGCGCCCTTGGCCTTGAACGTCGCCGCGAGCCCGGTGCCGCCCGGAGCGGCATCGGTCTGCATCTGGATCTGGAAGAAGCTGCCCGCCCCTTCCAGCCCGTCCCCGATGTGGAACAGCCCGGTCCAGTTCGACTTCGCGTCGGGCCGCACCCAGAACGAGGTGGTGAAGCTCTCCTCGCCCTGGAGCAGGTTGTCGGGCAGGTCCACCGCGTTGGCATTGCTGCCACCGGAGAGGTCGACGGCGCCGCCGAAGACGCCGTTCTCGCTCCACCCGGTCGCCCCCGTGAGGGTGGCCGCGCCGACGGACATGTCGGTGCCGCTGCTGGCGGCCCTGGTCCCGGAGCCCTCGTCGAACGCGTAGTGCACCGGGACGTCGGAGGCGCCGGGGTCGGAGCCCACGATCACGAGGTCGTCGATCATGACGCCCGCACCCGAGTCGCCCGCGGCGAGGGTCAGGTCCTGCGACCGTGCCCCGGCGACGAAGGTGCCGACGTACTTGCCGAACCTGGTCTGCGACGACAGGTCCGTGCCCGCCGTCAGGGTCGCCGACAGGTCGCCGACCGAGAGCTGAGCCGTGCCGGGTGCCGTACCGGCGGACCGGCTGTCGCGGGCGTAGCGCAGCGAGACGCGGTACTCGCGGCCCGGGTCCAGGCCCTTGACCGTGCGCGTCAGGTCGCCCCCGCTGCCCACCGCCAGGTGATAGCCCGTCAGGCCGAGGCCGCCCTGGCTGGGCGCCGCCGCGCGGACGAGCTGGACCGTGCTGTCGACCTCCCACGGGGACATCCGGCCGTTGCCGGGCTCGACGTCCACCACGGCCGGCGGGTTGGCCGAGCGCCACTCCGCCGGGATCCGCGGGTACTCGAGCTGGTCCACGAGGTGCGGCGAGCGGGCGTCCATCTCGACCGTCGGGTCGATCTGGACGATGTCGGCCACCGACGGCGTACCGTCCTCGTCGAAGACGAACAGCATGTAGGCGCCGGGCGGGGCGTACGTGCCGTCGGCCGGGGTCTCGATCGTGAGCGTGCCGCCGTCCTGCGCGAACGCCAGGTCCTGGAAGTTCTGGTCGTTGTTGAACCCGTGCGTCACCGAGCCGTTGCGGACCAGCGTGACGCGCGAGACCGCGCCGTCGGCCTGCACGTCGAAGGTGCCGGCGTAGCCGACCTTCTTCGGCACGCCCGTGACCTGGGGACGCACCGCCGGCTCGTCGCCGTCGAAGAGGTACGCCGGGGAGTAGAACTCCACGTCCGTGTAGTTGCGCGGGCCCGGCGTGCCGCCGCCGCCCACCATCACGCGGCCGTCAGGCAGGAGCAGGGCCGTCGAGTGGTAGAGGCGGGCGTGTGCGTAGGGCACCGCCACCTCGGTCCACTCGCCGGTGTCGGGGTTCCAGATCTCGGCGTTGGTGACGTAGCCGCCGTTGCCGTTGTTGTCGCGGGAGCCGCCGGTGACGATCACGTTGCCGTCGGGCAGCACGGTGGAGGTGGCCCAGTGCCGGGCGTACTTCATCGGCTGGGTCGCCTCGACCACCGGCGCGTCGGTGCCGCCGGTGATGTCGACGGTGAAGCCGGCCCTGGCGCCGTCCGGACCGCCGCCGTTGCCCCACCAGCCGCCGCCCACCTGGAGGATCTTGCCGGGGCGGTACATGGTCGCCGTCGACGTGGCGCCGACCGGGTTGCCGAGCGCGCCCTGGTTGGCGATGTCGGCGGGCAGGGTGCCCCGGAGGATCACCTCGCCGTCGCCCGAGGGGTCGAGCTCGTACATCTGGGTGCCGGTGATGTTGAAGACGTTGCCGTTGCCCGGCGCGACGAACGCGCGTGGGTACCACCAGCGGTTCTCGTCGGGGCCGTTACCGTTCCCCCCGTCGCCGTACGCCGCCGCGCTGGTGGCGCCGTCCAGGAGCTTCCACGAGCTGCCATCGGAGGGGGTGTACAGCTCCGGCGTCAGGACGCCGGGGCCACCGGTGCCGCCCTTGAGGCTGCCGCCCTGGACCACCACCGAGCCGTCGGGAAGCGTGGTGCCCGTGGGGTACCAGCGCGGGTAGTTCATCGGGGCCTCGGTGCGCAGGCCCTGGTTGGTCGTGTAGCTGGTGACGCCGACCGACCCGTCGTTGGGCGCGTTGCCGCCCAGGCCGTCGTCGCCGCCCACGGTCATGGTGGCCCGGCGGTGCGGCATCTGGACCTGCATCGAGCAGAACAGGTCGGTGTAGGTCGTGTTCGTGACGACGTTGTCGGCGACGTTGGCAGCCGTGCGCTCCTGCGCGGGGTCCCAGACGTCGATCTCCATCTGGCCGCCCTGGGTGACGCACGAGTTGCCGCTGAAGTCGTAGGGCGTGCTGTCCGTGCAGCCCGACGAGACGCTGCCGAAGGACTGGACGCGGCCGTCGGAGGTCAGCGCCGCGTTGATCGGGACCAGCGGCCAGGGCGTGACGGCGCTCCAGGCGCCCTGCTCGGCCTTGTCCGGCGCCGAGCAGTCGGCCGGCAGCAGGCCCGCCGAGTAGGCGAGGCCGTGCTTCATGTGCGTGCGGATCGGGGCCTCCGAGTAGGCCGTGCCCTCGTGCCCCATCGCCGAGTACCACGACCGGCCCGCGTCGATCTCCTGGCACCAGGTGATCGGGTGGGTGCTGCCGTTGTTCCCCATGCCGTAGGACGTCTCGTCCGCCGTCAGCAGGGTGCGCACGTTGGGCGCCGGGTTGACCAGCCAGTCGTACCACTCGTCGCTGCGCGTGAACTCGGTCCCCAGCCCCTGCGTGAGCGGGTGCGCGGTGTCCTCGACCACCACGCGGCCCGGGCGCACGGCGGGGTTCTCGGGGTGTCCCTCGGACACCGCGCCCACGAGCCGGGCGTAGAACGGGTTCACGTCGTGCTCGCTCTGCCCCACCGACCAGCCGGCGTAGTGCATGCCCATGTACCCGCCGCCACCACGGATGTAGGCCTCCAGCGCGGCGCGCTGGTCCACGTTGAACAGCACACCTCCGGTCTGGGCGAAGACCACGGCGTCCTTGGTCGCGAGGTTCGCCGTGGTGAACGCGGCGGGGTCCTCGGTCTCCTGGATCTCGACCGGCTGGGAGTACTCCGTGCCGAGCTGCGTGGCCAGCTCGCGCACGGCCTGGCGGGCCTGCACGTTGGAGGCGTGGAAGTTGGGCTTGTAGAACAGCAGGACGCGCAGCACGCCGTCGTCGACGGAGCCGACGGCGGCCTGCGCGGGTGCCGTGGCCGACGGCGCGGCCTGCGCGACGCCGCCAGCGAGGGGTGCGGCGACCGTCAGGGCGACCAGCATGGCCGCCAGGCGGGTTCGGGTTCTGCGGGGGCGGCGCGCTCGGCGCCGCGGGTCGGGTCTGCGGAGGAGGTTCATCGTTGATCCCTTTTCGCATGGTGTGCATGGACATGACGGTCCGGAGCGGCCGGTCCCCCGCCCCGGGACCGGCCGCCCAGACCTGACTCTGGGTGTGGTGTGTTGTTGGTTCGGCGCCCGCGGCGCCGGGTTACTGGTTCGGGCGCCCGCGGCGCCGGGTCAGCGGAGCTCGGCGATCACCGTCTTGAGCTCGGTGTAGTCGTCCAGGCCGAACGACCCCAGCTCGCGGCCCCAGCCGGACTGCTTGAAGCCGCCCCGCGGGAGGGTGACGTCGTCGGCGTGCCAGGTGTTGAGCCAGACCGTTCCGGCCCGCAGCCGGCCGCCGACCCGGTGGGCCGTGCTCAGGTCGCGCGACCAGACGCCCGCGGCCAGGCCGTAGACCGTGTTGTTGGCAGCGGCGACCACCTCGTCCTCGGTGTCGAACGGGATCGCCGTGATGACAGGCCCGAAGATCTCGTCGGTCTGCACGGCCATGCCCTCGGTGACGTCGGTGATGAGGGTGGGTGAGAAGAAGTAGCCGCGGTCGGCGGCCGGGCCGGCGCTGCCCGCGGCGAGCGTGGCGCCGTCCGCCACCGCGCCCCGGACGTAGCCCATGACCTTCTCGTGCTGCTCCTGCGAGACGAGCGGCCCCATGGTGGTCGCGGGGTCGAAGGCGTCGCCCACCTTGATGGCCCGAGCCGCCGCGGCGACGCCCTCGACCACCTGGTCGTACACCGAGCGCTGGACGTACAGGCGCGAGCCGTTGACGCAGCACTGGCCCTCGTTGAAGTAGCCGGCCAGGGCGGCCCCGGCGATCGCGGCGTCGAGGTCGGCGTCGGCGAAGATGATGTTGGGCGCCTTGCCGCCCAGCTCCAGCGACACCTTCTTGAGGTTCTTGGAGGCGCCGGCGGCGATCTTCTTGCCCACCTCGGTGCTGCCGGTGAAGGCGACCTTGTCGACGCCGTCGTGGTCCACCAGGGCGGCGCCGGCGTCCCCGAACCCGGGCAGCACGTTGACGACGCCGTCCGGCACGCCGGCCTCCAGCAGCAGCTCACCCAGCCGGAGCGCGGTGAGCGGGGTCTGCTCGGCGGGCTTGAGCACGATGGTGTTGCCCGCGGTGATCGACGGGATGATCTTGAAGGCGGCCATCGTGAGGGGGAAGTTCCACGGCACGATGCCGGCGACCACGCCGATGGCCTCGCGGCGGGTGTAGGCGTGGAAGTCGCGGCCGGGCACCGACATCGGGATCGTCGTGCCCTCCATCTTGGTGGCCCAGCCGGCGAAGTAGCGGAACAGCTCGGCGGCCACGCCGACGTCGCCCCGCGCCGAGGCGAGGCTCTTGCCGTTGTCGAGGGACTCGAGCTGAGCGAACTCCTCGGTGCGCTCCTCGATCAGGTCGCCGATGCGCCACAGCAGGTGGGACCGGTCGCGCGGCGTCATCCGCGACCACGGGCCCGTCTCGAACGCGGCGCGGGCGGCGGTGACCGCGCGGTCGGCGTCGACGGCGGAGGCCTGGGCCACCTCGACGAGCACCTCCTCGGTGGCGGGATTCACCGTGGCGAAGGTCTGGCCGTCCTTGGCGTCCACCCATTCGCCGTCGATCAGGAGCTGCTTGGGTGCGGAGAGGAACGCGGAGACGGCGGGCAGGAGCTGGGGATTCTCAGACATGGGAGCCTTCCGTTGGATCGGGGTTCGTGGTCGGTGGTGGGGCCGCGGCTACTTGATGATCAGCACCTTCGAGCGGTCGAGGGTGAGCGCGACGGCGGCGACGATGATCGCGCCGTAGAGGATCTGCTCGTAGGCCGAGGGGACGCCGACGATGGGCAGGCCGACGCGCAGCAGGGTCACCACGAGCGCCCCGGCGAGGCTGCGCCACAGCGAGCCGTGCCCGCCGGTGATGGCGGTGCCGCCCACCACGATGGCCGCCACCGCGGGCAGCAGCAGGTTGTCGGCCATGGTCGGGCTGCCGCTGAAGTTCCGGGAGACGAGCATGACGGCGGCCAGCCCGGCGCACGCGCCGGAGACCGTGAACGCGGCGACCTTGACCAGGTCGACCGGCGCGCCGCCCAGCCGGGCCGCCGCCTCGGAGTAGCCGGTCGCGCGGACCCAGCTGTCGAGCGGGGTGAGCCGCAGCACCAGGGAGACGGCCACGACGACGAGCAGCGCGACCACGAACGCCATCGGCACGACGCCCGCGACGTAGAGCGTGAGCCAGTTGGTGGCGTCGCGGTCGACCACCCGGATCGGGCCGGCGTCGGAGATCACCAGGGCGACCGCCGTGAAGATGCTCATGCCGCCGAGCGTGACGATGAACGACGGGATGCGCAGCAGCACGTGGGCGGCGCCCTGCAGCGCCCCGATCGCGCCGGTGACCGCGACGATCGCGACCGTGGTGAGGCCGCCGAGGTCGGGCAGCCACAGCGCGAAGAACACCGTGGCGAGCGAGCAGAGCGCGGCGATCGACAGGTCGATGCCACCGCACAGGACCACGAGGGTGGCGCCCGCCGCGAGCACGACCAGGGGCGCCGAGGTCCGGACCACCGCCGTGAGGCTGCTCAGGGAGAAGAACCCGGGGTCGGCTATGGTCAGCGCCGCGAGCAGCACGACGAGCGCGATGACGGGCATGAACGACGTGAGCCGCTGGCCCGTGGTGGGGCGCGACGTGACGGCGGCGTCCGGGGCCGGCGGGGTGAGGACGGGCGTGGACATGCTCAGACCATCTCCTTCACGAGGTCGAGCGGGGTCGGCTTGCCGCCAGGCGGGGCGGCGACCTCCGTGGTGGCGCGGCCGTCGCTCATCACGACGATCCGGTCGGACATGCCGATCGCCTCCTCCAGGCTGTCGGCCAGCAGCACCGTGGCCACGCCCGTGCCCGCGAGCTCGCGCATCAGGCGGTACACCTCGGAGCGCGCCCCGACGTCGAGGCCGCGGGTCGGGTGGTCGAGCAGCAGCAGGCGGACGTCGCCGGCCACGAGCCAGCGGGCCAGCACCACCTTCTGCTGGTTGCCGCCGGACAGCCGCTGGATGGCGGTGCCGCGGTGCGGAGTGCGGATCGAGAGCCGCTCGATCCAGCCGTCCACCAGCGTGGCCTGCTTGCGCGGCCGGACCAGGGGCCCGGTGGTCCGGGATCCCTGTTTGGTGAGCGTCATGTTGTCGGCCACCGACATCGGGCCGACCATGCCCTCGGTCTTGCGCTCGGCCGGGACGTACCCGATGCCGGCGGCGCACGCCGCGCGGGTGCCGGACAGGTCGAGCTTCTTGCCGTCCAGGACCACCTCGCCGGCCGTGACGGGCTCGGCGCCGAACAGCGCCCGGCACACGTCCTCCCGCCCGGAGCCGTGCACGCCGACGATGCCCACGATCTCGCCGGCGTGCACGTCGAGGTCGACGCCGCGGAACGTCCTGCCGGTCAGGCCGCGCACCACGAGGCGAGGCCTGCGGGGCTCGTCCGACCGCCCGGCGGCCGCGCCGTGGTAGTGGTCGTCCGACCCCGTGGAGCCGATCATCATGCGGTGCAGCTCGGCCGGGGCCGCGCCCGCCGCGGGCACCTCCCCCACCGTCCGGCCGCCGCGCAGCACGGCGACCCGGTCGCAGACGTCGAGCACCTCGTCGAGCCGGTGCGAGACGAAGACGACGGACGCGAACTCGCGCAGCCGCCGCACCTGGGTGAAGAGGGTCTCGATCTCCTTGGCCTCCAGCACCGAGGTCGGCTCGTCGAGGATGATCACCGGCGGGTGCGATGTGCGCTCCTCGATGCGGAGCACCTTGGCGATCTCGACCATCTGCCGGTCGGCGAAGCTCAGGGAGTCGGTGCGGGCCAGCGGGTCGATGTGCGACCCGATCTTGTCGAGCTGCTCCTGCGCGAGCCGCCGCATGGTGCCCCACCGGTAGATGCCGCGGCGCACGCCAGGGCCCTCGCTGCCGAGCACGATGTTCTCGGCGGCCGTGAGGTTGGGCACGAGCGACTGCTCCTGGAACACCATGCCGATGCCGTGGTTCGCGGCGTCGACGACGCTCCGCAGCCGCACCTTCTCCCCGCGCACCCAGATCTCACCGGCATCCGGCCGCACCAGGCCGACCAGCGCCTTGAGCAGCGTGGACTTGCCGGCCCCGTTCTCGCCGGCCAGGCCCAGCACCTCGTTCTGGCGCACGACCAGGTCCACGCCGTCGAGCGCCTTGACGCCCGGATAGTGCTTGACCAGGCCGCGCACCTGGAGGGCGGGCGAGGGCTCGGCCTGCGGGTCGCGGGTCTGCGGGTCCTGGGTCTGCGGATCGATGCTCACTTGGTCACCTGGTTCCTACGACGCTGCGGGATGACCGCGGCCGCGACGGCCGCGACGACGATGAGGCCCTGGACGCCGCCCTGCCAGTACGGGCTCACCCCGATCTGCACCAGGCCGTTGGTCAGCACCGTCACGAGCAGGACGCCGACCGTGGACTGGAGGATGCCGCCCCGCCCGCCGGTGAGCAGGGTGCCGCCGACGACGGCCGCCGTGATCGCGGAGAAGTCGTACCCCCGGCCCGCCTGCACGAGCCCGGCGCTGAGCTGGCTGGTCACCATCACGCCGGCGAGCCCGTAGAACGCACCGGCCATCGTGAACACCGCCACCTTGTACGGCGCGACCCGCACTCCGGACAGCGCGAGCACCTCCTCGGCGCCACCGATCGCCAGGGCGTAGCGGCCCAGGCGCGTGTACCGCTGCACCAGCCAGCCCACCAGCACGCACGCGAGCGCGATCCAGGTCAGGTGGGCCAGGCCGCCGAACCGCTCGACGGCCCAGCCACCCACCGTGGCGTCGGTGATGTTGGGCTGCACGCCCGCGAACAGCAGCGTCGCCACACCCAGGCCGACGGCGGAGACGCCGAGGGTGGCCATGAACGACGGCACCTTGAGCAGCACCAGGGCGAGCCCGCTGAGGCAGCCGAGCGCGGCCGCCAGCAGCACGGCGATGCCGACGCCGAGCAGCCCGAGGTCGTTGTCGTTGCGGTTGTTGGCGATCAGGAGGGCCACCGTGATCGCGGAAGCCCCCATGATCCCCGGCGCGGACAGGTCGATGGACCCCATCAGCAGCACGAAGCTGATACCGCAGGTCACGACCGCAAGCACGGCCGCGGCATCGAGCACGTTCTGCACGTTGGAGAGCGTGCGGAAGTCCGGGCTGAGAGCCGCGAAGATCCCGAAGACGACCACCAGGGCGGCCGGCGGACCGGCGTCCCGCAGCGACACCCCCCGCCGAGGCCGGGGGCGCCGCGCGGGCACGACGTCGGCGTCGGCTCCGGTGTCGGCTTCGGTGGGGGGTGCCATGGTCACGAGATCGCGCCCTGCGAGCGGCTGAAGAGGTTGTCGCAGGCGAAGTCGTCCTCGCTCGTCTCCGGGGAGACGAAGTCGGCCACGTTGTCCTGCTGGATGAGGAACTGCTCGGCGAACCAGGCGCGGTCGTCGTCCGCGATGTCCTCGACGGCGAGCTCGCCGGTGGCCACGCAGTACCCGATGGCCAGGCCGATGCCGCCCTGCCAGGGGCCGTCGCTGGAGACGGTGGCCGTCATGGCGCCGTCCTCGATGGCGGTGAGCGCGTCCGGCACGGCGTCGATGCCGACCACCGCGACGTCGTCGCGGCCGGCCTGCTCCAGCGCCTCCAGCGCACCGAGCGCCATGTCGTCGTTGGCGGCCCAGATGCCCTTGACGTCCTCGCCGTGCTTGGTGAGCAGCGTCTTGGTGACCTCAAGCGCCTCCGCGCGGGAGAAGTTGGCGGTCTGGTCGTCGAGCAGCTCGACGTCCGGGTTGGCGGCCAGCGACTCCTCGAGCCCGGCGAACCGGTCCTTGGCGGCGCCGGTGTCGAGGATGCCCTGGAGGGCGATGATGCCGCCAGAGCCGCCGATCGCCTCGGCCAGCGCGTCGCCGATCTGCCTGCCGGACTCCACGCCGTTGTAGGTGATGTGGGACAGCCAGTGGTCGTAGTCGGTGACGTTCAGGTCGGCCGGCTTGTTCCACTGGGTGACGAGGTAGGCGCCTGCCTCCTGCGCACCCTCGACGATGGGCGGGGTGTCGGAGTCGCCGTTGGGCAGGATGTTCATGACCAGGCACTCGGTGTCGCCCGCGAGGAGCTGGCTGATCTGCTCCTGCTGCCGCGTCGAGTCGCCGTCGTAGGTGAGCCGCTCCTGGGTGAGGCCGACCTGCTCGGCGAAGGCGTCGCCGCCGTCGAGCCATGAGGCCTCGTACGGGTTGGACTCGTTGCGGACCTGGCCCACGAGGGTGACGTCGGCCGGGTCGCAGGCGCCGCCCTCGGCGCTGCCACCGTCGCCGGCGGCCGTCTCGGTGCAGCCGGTGAGCGCGGCGGCCGCCAGGGCGACGCCCAGGGCGGCGGCCGTGCTTCGAGAGGTGAACTTCATTGTCGTTCCTCGATTTCGTTCGGTGCCGGTGTCCGGCGGTGGGGGTGACGGGGGACGGGTCAGCGGGCCATCCAGCCGCCGTCGACGACCAGGACGTGGCCGTTGACGTAGTCGGCGGCGGAGGAGCTGAGGAAGACTGCGGCTCCGGCGATGTCCTCCGGCGTACCCCAGCGGCCGGCCGGGATGCGTTCGAGGATGGAGCGGGAGCGGTCCGCGTCGTCGCGGAGCGCCGTGGTGTTGTCGGTGACCATATAGCCCGGCGCGATGGCGTTGACCTGCACGCCGTGCGGGCCCCACTCGTTGGCCAGCGCCCTGGTCACCCCGGCGACGCCGTGCTTGCTCGCGGCGTACGACACCACGCGCAGGCCGCCCTGGAAGGACAGCAGGCTCGCGACGCTGACGATCTTGCCGTGGCCGCGTTCGACCATCGGCCGCCCGAGCCGCTGGGTGAGGAAGAAGAGCCCGTTCAGGTTGACGTCGAGCACGCGCTGCCAGGCGTCGCGGCCGACGGCGACGGAGTCCTCGCGGTCGATGATCCCTGCGTTGTTGACCACGACGTCGATCTGGCGCGTGTCGTTCAGCTCGGCGCTGACCCGCTCCACCGCGTCGAGGTCGCTCACGTCGAGGTCCACGACGTCCGCCTTGGCGCCGAGTGCCACGACCTGGTCGCGGGTCGCCTCCTGGTTGCCCGGCCGGCCCAGCAGGACGACGTCGGCCCCCGCGCGGGCGAGGCCGAGAGCTACCGCCTGCCCGAGGCCGCGCCCGGCGCCGGTCACCGCAGCGCACCGGCCGTGCAGGTCGAAGGGCGAGCGCGGCGCGCCGCGCTCCGGGACGGCCGCCGCGCCGCTCACAGGTCCTCCAGCGCGACGGGGCTCAGGTCGGTGTAGACGTTGTTCTCCCCGGCCATGGCCCAGATGAAGGCGTACGACCCGGTGCCGGCCCCGGCATGGACCGACCACGGCGGGGAGATGACGGCCTCGCGGTTGCGCAGCACGAGGTGGCGCGTGGCACCGGGCCGGCCCATGAAGTGGAAGACGCGGTCGGTCTCGTCGAGGTCCACGTAGCAGTAGATCTCGGTGCGCCGGTCGTGCAGGTGCGGGGGGACGGTGTTCCAGACCGAGCCGCTGGCCACGACGGTCACCCCGAACTGGAGCACGGAGGTCTCCAGCTCCTGGCCCCAGGCGTAGCGGAAGAGGTTGCGCTCGTTGGCCGCCTCGGCCGAGCCGAGCGCCACCGGTTCCACCTCGCTGTGGACGAGCGCCCGGGTCGGGTACGTCGCGTGGGCCGGGGCGGAGACGAAGTAGAAGGCCGCGCCGGCGCCGCCGAAGGACACCTCGCTCCCCCGGCCGACGAACAGGCCGTCGAGGTGGTCGAGCTCGAACTTCTCGCCGTCGGCGACCACGTGGCCCGCGCCACCGACGTTGATCACGCCGAGCTCGCGCCGCGCGAGATGGGTCTCGGTGCCGAGCACGTCGGACCAGGCCGGCAGGCCGAGCTCGGCGGTGCCGGGCACGGCGCCGCCGATCACCATCCGGTCGTCGTGGGTGTACGTGGCCCGGACCTCACCGCTGACGAAGAGGTCTGCGACGAGGAAGCTGTCCCGCAGGTCCGCAGTGGTGGCCGTCTCCGCGCTGGACGGAGATGTCGAGTATCGAACCTGGATCACGGGGCCGCCTCTCGGTTTGTGAACTGCGTTCGTCTATGTGAACTCGCCTGACGATAGACGTGACCCAGCTCACGGGTCAAGGGGTCGAAACCTGTCCATGTATGCGAACTCGGGGGTAGGGTCAGAATCACCCCGGGGATCCCGGGCGTGCCGCGGAAGGATCAGGGGAGAGCATCCATGCAGCTACAGAAGGAACTCCGATCGGCAGGCGCCAACGACGCGGGCCCGGTCAAGTCGGCGGCCCGCGCCCTGGACCTGCTGGACGACATCGCGGCCAACGGCCCCGGGACCCAGCTGCAGCTCTCGACACGCCTCAACATCCCCAAGAGCAGCCTGCACGCGCTGCTGCGGACCATGGTCGACCGCGGCTGGCTGCAGACCGACCCCACCGGCAGCGTCTACCAGCTCGGCATCCACTCGCTCGTCGTCAGCTCGGCCTACCTCGACGGCGACCCGGTGCTGGCCCGCGCCACGTCCGTGCTCGACGAGGTGGCCGCGGCCACGCAGGAGACCGTCCACCTCGGCCGCCTCGACGGCGCCGACGTCATCTACACCGCCAAGCGCGAGTCGGTGCACCCGCTGCGCATGCACTCCGCCGTCGGACGCCGGCTGCCGGCGTACGCGACCTCGCTGGGGCGCGCCCTGCTCGCCGAGCTGCCGGCCGAGTCCCGGCGCGACCTGGTGCCGGAGTCGATCGACGCGATCACGCCGCACACGACCACCGACAAGGAGGCCGTGCTGGAGATCATCGACCGCGCGGCCTACGAGGGCTACGCCACCGAGAGCGAGGAGTCGTGCCTGGGCGTGCGCTGCTTCGGCGTCGCGCTCCCCTTCAGCCACCACGCCGTGGACGCCATGAGCGTCGCGGTGCCGATCAGCCGGCTCGGCAACGGGCGTGACGAGCTCATCATCGAGACGCTGCTCAGCGTGAAGGCGCGGCTGGCGGCCGTGCACGACAACAGCATGGTGCGGTGATTCAGCGGACCTGGTAGCTGCCGCGTATCACAACTGGATTTCTATGAATCCTCATCCAGAGTGAGGATGAAGCCAGCCGGTCAAAACCGGACACTATGCGCACAGGGGGCAAGGTCGCGTGATGACAACAGGTGACCGGCACGGCAACGCATCGGGAAGGGACCTCGACACCGACGATCCTGCCCGGCCTTCTCCGGCTCGTTCCGCTCCGGCGATCTCAGTGGTGCCTGACCTCGCGCTCCCCTTGGAGGTCAGCGGCCTCAAGCCAGAGTGCCGCTCGACGCGCGCCGCCATGCACGACTACCTCAACCGGCGCCTGGCGCCCCGCCGTCAGCACCGCCTGGAAAGCCACATGTACCGCTGCCCAGCGTGCATTCGCGCGTTCATCGACATCCGCCAGGTCTCCTGGATCAACCAGGGCGCGAGCCGGAACCGCAACACGCACGGGCACCCGCGCGTCGTCACGAGGCACCTCGCGGCTACGTCCTGAGTGCTGCCCGGGCGGCACCAGCCCGCATATTTTTCCATTTGCTGGAAGTTTCCATGAGCGGTACGTTTCTCGGGTGGCGGAGTCACGGCGGGAACGGAAGAAGCAGCTCACCAGGCAGCGCATCGTGCTGGCCGCCGTGAAACTGTTCGAGGAACAGGGCTACGACCAGACCACCGTCGCCCAGATCACCGCCGCGGCGGACGTCGATCCCAAGACGTTCTTCAACTATTTCGGCAGCAAGGACGAGGTCCTGTTCACCGGGATGGGGACGGACCTGGACGTGCTCTTCGATGCGATCGCCGCCCGCAAGCCGCAGGAGCGCCCGGGTGATGTGCTGCGCCGCGCGATCGGCGAGTTCGCCGCCGTACGCAGGGACAGGGTTCCGGCGAGGGATGCCGAGGAGCTGTCAGCGACGGCCCGGCTGGCCATGAGCACACCGGCGCTGCAGGCCAAGGGCCTCTACCTGCTGCTCGAGGTGCAGCAGAAGATGGCCGACGAACTGGTCAAGGCGTTCGGCGACGAGCTCGACCCGATCGACGCCGCGGCGATGACCGGCGGGGTGATGGGCGCGATCCAGCAGGCCAGCCTGACCAGCGTTCGGCTCGGCCGTTCCCAGACGGAGCTCTGGGAAGCGGCCGAGCGTGCCGTCGAGATCGCCACCGGCAGTCTCGATGCCAACGGGGAGAGGACCGGATCCGAATGACCTCGATGCGACAGCAGTTCGCTCGCGAGTCCCGACGCGCCCTGCGAGGCGGGAGCGAGGGGATCGCCCGGGCACAGCGGGCCCACCTCGCCGAGCAGGTCGCGTTCGCCAGGGCCGGCTCGCCGTACTACCGGGAGCTCTACCAGGGCCTGCCGGACGACGTCGACGACCCGCGGCTGCTGCCGGTCACCGACAAGCCGAAGCTCATGGCGCGCTTCGACGACTGGGTGACCGACCGGGAGGTCACGCGGGAGAAGGTCGAGGCGTTCGTGGCGGATCCGGGTCTCGTCGGCCACCGGTTCCTCGGCAGGTACCTCGTGGCGACGTCGTCCGGCACCAGTGGCCTGCGCGGCCTGTACGTGCTGGACGAGCGGACCATGGCCGTGGAGAACGCCCTCGGGTCACGCGCGGGCAACCTGCTGGGCTTTCGTGACGCCGTGCGGATGGCCACCCGCGGCGGCCGGACGGCGGTCGTCACGGCACCCGGCGGGCACTTCTACACCGTCGCGGGCACTGCGCGGTTCCAGCTCGACCACCCGCGCCTGGGCAGGAGCATGCGGGTCTTCTCGATCGGCCTGCCGCTGCCGGAGCTGGTCGAGCAGCTCAACGAGTTCAACCCGGCGGTCCTGACGGGCTTCCTGGGCATGCTCACGGTCCTGGCCGGCGAGCAGGAGGCCGGGCGGCTGCGCATCCGCCCCGCGATGGTCATCCCCGGCGGCGAGACCCTGACCACCGACCTGCGGGACCGCTTGGCAGCCGCGTTCGGGGCCAAGGTCCGCGCCGCCTACGCCTCGACCGAGTGCAGCTTCGGCTTCGGGTGCGAGCACGGCTGGTACCACATCAACAGCGACTGGGCGCTCCTGGAGCCCGTCGACGCCGACTACGAGCCCGTACCGCCCGGCGAGCTGTCCCACACGGTGCTGATCAGCAACCTCGCCAACCGGGTGCAGCCCTACCTGCGCTACGACCTGGGCGACTGCATCCTGGTCCGGCCCGACCGGTGCCCGTGCGGGAACGTGCTCCAGGCCGTCCAGGTGCAGGGACGCGCCGTCGACATGCTCACCTTTCCCACGCGCGACGCCACGCCGGTCAGCCTGTCCCCGATGCACTTCGGCACCCTGCTGGACAAGATCCCTGGCGTCGGCCAGTTCCAGATCGTCCAGACCGAGCCGGCCACGTTGCGCGTACGCCTGCGGGTCACCGAAGGCGCCGACGTCGACCACGTGCGCCGAACCGTCCGCGACCAGATCGGCCGGCTGCTGACCGAGCAGAAGGCCGACCAGGTCACTGTCGAGTTCACCGACGAGCTGCCGCAGCAGACGTCCGGAGGCAAGTTCCGCAGGGTCATCCCGCTCGCTGCATCGTGACCCCGGGCTCGGGGCCCGGGGCCGGGGGCCGGCGGCCGGTCGAACGTGAGAGCACTCAAGGAGTGCGTCACGCGTCGGCCGGCGCGCGGTCCTGCGCGCCGGTCGCAGCGATGCTCGTGTCCAGCCGCAGCGCGGCCACCAGCTCGCGGTAGAGCTCGTCCGTCTCGAGCAGCTCGGCATGCCGGCCGACCGCCCGGACGCGGCCGTGGTCGAGCAGCACGATCTGGTCGGCGTCGATGACCGTCGAGATCCGGTGGGCGATGGTCACGACGGCGCCGGTGCTCGCCACGTCCCGGATTGCCGCGGCCAGCGCCGCCTCGGTGAGGCCGTCGAGCTGCGCCGTCGCCTCGTCGAGCAGCAGGATCTCCGGTCGCGCCACCAGCGCCCGCGCCACCGCTACGCGCTGCCGCTCACCGCCGGAGAGCTGCGCGGCGCTGACCTCGGTGTCCAGCCCCTCCGGCAGCACCGCGACCCGCTCGGTCAGGCGCAGCGCGTCGACCGCCGCCCACAGCTCGGGATCGGTGGCCCCTGGGGCCGCGTAGGCGAGGTTCTCCCGCAGGGTGCCCGGCACGATCGGGGTGTCCTGCTCGACGTAGGCGATCCGCGACCGGATCTCGTCGGTGGTCCATTCCCCGTAGGGATGACCGTCGAGCTCGACGTGCCCGTCCTGCGGGCTGAGGAACCGGAGCAGGAGCGACATGATCGTCGTCTTGCCCGCGCCGGAAGGCCCGACGATCGCGGTGTGCCCGCGCCGCGGCACCTCGAGGGTCACGCGGTCGAGCGCCGGCGCCGCCGCGTCGTCCGCCCCGGGATACCGGTAGGTGACCTCGTGCAGCCGCAGGACCGGCGGCTCGACGTCGGAGGCGGTGCCGTTGCGTGCCGCGCGCGGCGCGCCCGACCCGGGGACGTCGTGGTCGGTCTCCAGGCCCATCTCCTCGACCTCGCTGATCCGGGCGGCCGCCGCGAGCCCCGACTGCAGCGACGTCAACGACATCGTCAGGAGCATGACCGGCATCATGAGCTGGAACACGTAGAGCAGGAACGCCACCAGCGTCGTCACCGTGATCGCCTCGGTCGACACCCGCCAGGCCCCGACGCCGAGCAGCAGCATCACGGCCAGGTTGACGCCGACGCCGGTGATCGTCCACGACACGTTCTCGAGCTTGACCGCCCGGATGCCGCTCCGGGCGGACGCCTCGGCATGCCCGGAGACCCGTTCGGTCTCGCGGGACTCGGCACGGGCCGACTTCACGGTCCGCAGGGCGCGGACGACGCCTTCGAGGCGTCCGCCGAGGGCGCCCACGTGCTCCTGCGCCTCCTGCTGCGCCCTGGACAGCCGCGGCATGAGCGCGACGACACTGACGGCGGCGAGGGCCAGGACGGCGACCGTGACGCCGAGCAGCACGACGTCGAGGTAGGCCATCAGCACGATCGCGCCGACCAGGCCGATGATGCCGTTGACGAAGTTGACCACGCTGGACGTGGTCGCCTCGCGGATGAGCAGCGTGTCCGAGGTGACGCGCGTGACGAGCTCGCCGGCCGGCCGTGCCGTGACGTCGGGGACACGAGCGTGCAGCAGGTGACGCACGAGGCCGGTGCGGGCCGCCAGGATGATGCGCTCGGCCAGAGTACCGAGCATGATGCCCTGGACGAGCCCCATCACGGAGCCGGCCACGAGCAGGACGGCGAGGATCGTGATCGGGGTACGCAGGGAGTCGGATGCCTCCAGCCCGTCGAGCACGGCCTTGGTGACCAGCGGCGTCACCAGCTCGGCCGCCGTGGCCACCGCACCGAGCACCAGGGCGACGACGAGCACCGCCTTGTGCGGGCGGGCGTAGGCCCAGAGAATCCGCGCCTTGTCCTTGGTGGTCCGTTCCTCGGGTGTCGTCACGCCGCCCTCTGCGGTGTCGTCGGTCGTTGCGCTCTCTTGCACGTTGTCGCTCCATCCATCGCTGTACCACCCCGCGAGCCATCTCGTACAGGTGCGATCTATTCTGCGACACGACTGTCGCATTAAGCAACTGAATTGTGCCGCGCAGGGTGACCGCCTACGCTCAGGCTGGTGACCACGGAGCAGATCGAGCGAGGGGCCCGCGCCCGCACGCGGCAGGCGGTGCTGGACGCGGCGGCCGCCGTGTGGGCGCGCGACTTCTCCGCCTCGCTGAGCGCCATCGCCGAGCGCGCCGAGGTCAGCCGCTCGACCCTGCACCGCTACTTCACCGATCGCCAGGCCCTCATCGACGCCCTCCTCCTCGACTCGCTGGCGCGGCTGGAGACCCTGGACGACGGCGGCGCGGCGACCGTCGCGGCGATGGACGTGCTCGAGCAGTACCTGCGCGCCGGCGTCGACATGGGCGACCGCGTGATCTTCCTGTTCGCCGACCCGAACAGGTTCGAAGGCAACCCCCACTGGCCGGCCGACGACGGCGACGACGAGATGCGGGCCCTCATCGACCGTGCCCGCGCGGAGGGGGCGATCGCAGCAGGGATCCCGACCTCCTGGGCCATCATGCTGTACTACGCGCTGCTCTACTCCGCCGCCGAGGTCAGCAGCCAGGATCTGCCACGGCATGTCGCTGCCGACCTCGCGGTGCAGTCGTTCCGGCGTAGCGTGGCGCCCTGAGGGCTGGGGCGGGTCGACGTCGGTGGGTCGGGCGGCGTTGTCGGGCAAGCCTGGTCGGGTGGTCCGGTCGGGCGCAGGGCCCGAGGTGGGGTAGTATTTCCGTCGGCCCCACGGGGCCGAACCGGTAGCCTTGAGCGTGCTCAGGGACACCGCGGGCTGTGGCGCAGCTTGGTAGCGCACTTGACTGGGGGTCAAGGGGTCGCAGGTTCAAATCCTGTCAGCCCGACCGATCGCCCCTCACCTGTTTCCGCAGGTGAGGGGCGTTTTTCATTGGCTCGGAACCCCTGCTCGCGGCGCGCTTCCGGACGGGACTTGTCCCCGCTCCGTCCCCGATCCCGGACTCATGCCGTCTCCGCGTCGTCAGCGGCCGGCGTCTCGGTTGCCGCACTGCCCGATGCCCACCAAGCCCCGAACGTGGTGCCAGCGTCGGTCAGCGCTCGGTGGTCCGGGTGGCCGAAGCAGCAGGGATCACCGTGGCACTCGCCACGGTGATCCCGCTCGGCCCAGAGCTACGGGCCGACGCGGCTGCCGAGGAGCTCCGTCAACGACTGAGCGAGTGGATCCGCTCCTCGGATCACACCTGCGTGGACTTCGACGCAGCGATCCGCTCGCAGACCGATCCGACCCGCCTCCAGCCCGAATACGCCGCCCCCGACGACACCCACCCCAACATCAACGGCTCCAAGCACCTCGCCCAGACCATGGTTGACGCCCTTGCCCACCGGTTCCCCTGACGCGCGACCGCTCCCCGGGCGATATCGAGCGGAAGCCGCGCGTCGGTCGGCCGCCTGAGCATCCAGCTCGGGCGCCGCCTACGCCGGTTGTGCCGCGTGGCTGTCGAGCAGTCTTCCCAGCAGAGCCTGGAGCTGCCGCTGCTCGGTCTGGTCGAGGCCGGCGAGGAGCTCGGCCTGGACGGTGTCGGCATGCTGTTGGAGTTCTTCGAGATACCGCCTTCCGGCGGCGGTGAGGGTGACCAGGTTGCGTCGCCGGTTGGCCGGGTCGGCCCGACGATCCACCCGACGGCTGCTTTCCAGCCGGGTGAGGATGCCGCTGACGTCGTTGCGGTCCAGGCCGAGGCGGCGGCCGAGTTCGGCCTGACTGAGCGCCCCGTACTCCTCCAGCGCGGCCAGCACGGCGAAGTCGGCGCGAGCGCTCAGCGGCATGCGTTGGGCGGTCAGCCGGGCGCCCAGGGTGGCCACCTTGTTCGCCTGCCAGCTGGCGAGCCCACGCAGTCGGGCCGGGGGTTGCAGTGCATGGTTCGGAACCGCCATGCACCCACTCTAACTGTTGGGCGTCCCAACATGACGTGCTACGTTGGTGTAACCAACGTTGGGTATCCCAACATCAGAGGAGTGATCCATGTCCCGTAATCCCGATCTGTCCGGTCACCGCGTTGTCGTGCCCGGCGGCACGGGCGCCGTCGGCGGAGGCGTCGTCCGCGCCTACCTCACCGCCGGCGCCGACGTCGTGGTCCCGAGCCGCAACCAGGAACGGGCCGACGAGTTCCGGCACCTGCTCGGCGACGCCGCCGGCGACCGGCTGCACCTGGTGGTGCACGACTACACGACGTTCCCCGGAGCAACGCAACTCGCCGACGAGATGGAGCACAGACTCGGCGGCGTCGACCACGTAGTGGCTCCGATCGGTGGCTGGTGGGCCGGCAAACCGCTCTGGGAGATCGACGAGAACGACTGGCAGGGCGCCTTCGTCAGGCTCACCTCCACGCACATGGCCGTCCTGCGGGCCTTCCTGCCCAAACTGAGCACCCGCGGCACCTACACGGTGATCGTCGGGACGTCCGCACTTACGCCGGTTCCTAGCAGCGGCCTGGTCAGCATGGAGCAGGCCGCCCTGCTGATGATGCGACGGGTCGCCGAAGCCGAGCTCACCGGTCCGCAGCGTGCCCACGCCCTCGTCCTCGACCCGGTCAGTACCCGCCTCACCGACCCCGCGGCACCGGACCGGGTGAGCGCCGACCAGGTCGGCGCGGTCGCCGTCGCCGCTGCCACCACCGAGGTCGGTAGTCGGGAGTTCCAGCTGGGCAACCGGGCCGAAGCGGACGACGCACTGGCACGGCTACAGGCCGGCCAGCCGAGCACGGTGGTCGCAGTGTCCACCATGGAACCCAAGGACGGACGACACGAGGACCTCGTCGCCTTGCTCGCCGAGCTCGCCCCGCTGATCCGCGCCGAACCGGCCTGCCTGCGGTACACGGTGCACCGCACCCACAGCGAGGCCGACGGACCGTTGCTGGTGATCCAGGAGTTCACCTCGATCGAGGGGTTCAGGCAGCACAGCACGACCATGGCGGACCAGATCCCGCGCCTGGCCGCCCTGCTGGCGCAACCCCCGAAGCCACCGGCCCTGTTCGAACCGGTGCTCCGGTAGGAACCGGCTCACGCCCGAGTTGCGAGTGCTGCGGGTCAGGGCCGGTTGTTCACGAGAGCGATTGCGCGCGTTTCGGGGACTCCGAGCATGAGCAGGCTCGTGATCGTCGCCGCGCGAGGGTCGTTCGACTGGTCGCCGTCCGCGATGGCGAACACGACGCCGTAGGCAAGCTGGCTCAGCATGCCCGCCGGCAGGTGAGTTGCGAACACGTCGCTGTCCTGGCCCCGCTTCACGAGCTCGGCGAGGAGTTCGTCGACCGGTCCGAGCAGGCCGTGGATCGCCTCGCTGTACTCGCCGCGGCGCAGCGCCAGCAGCAAGCGGTACCGGTGCGCCACCGGCCAGACTCGGGCGACGAATTCGACCCAGGTCGCGTCCGCGTCGGCGGCGTCGACTTCGGTGAGCACGGCTGTCATCTCGGTGACGGCCCGCTGCGTGAGTGTCCGGATCAGGTCGAGGCGCGAGGGGAAGTGGCCGTAGACGGTGCGGCGGACGACGCCGGCAGCGGAGGCGATGTCGCCCATCCCGGCGTCGGGGTTCTGTCCCAGCACGTCGAGGGCGACGTCGAGGATGCGATCGCGTGTCTCGTTCATCGAGCGCGCACGGGAGGACTCGGTGGGCACGGCACCAGTGTTGCACACTGGTGTGCAACGGCGTAGATTGCACACTAGTGTGCAACGAAGGTTGCGCTGTGCCTCGAAGCTCAGGAGAAGGCAATGACCGCACCGACACCGTCGCCCTCGACCCTCGTCCGCCCGTTCACCGTGTCGATCCCGGATTCGGAGATCGACGAGCTGAAGCGGCGACTGGCCGGAACTCGCTGGCCGGACCCGGAAACGGTGGGCGACTGGTCGCAAGGGGTCCGCGTGGAGAACGCCAGATCCCTGGTCGACTACTGGGCGCACGGCTACGACTGGCGGCGCTTCGAGTCCGAGCTCAACCGCTTCCCCCAGTTCCTGACCGAGATCGATGGTCTGGACATCCACTTCCTCCACGTCAGGTCCAGGAATCCCCACGCCATGCCGCTGATCCTCACGCACGGCTGGCCCGGCTCGATCGTCGAGTTCCTGAAGCTGATCGGCCCGCTGACCGATCCGGTCTCGTTCGGCGGGGACGCCGCCGACTCGTTCGACGTCGTCGTCCCATCGCTGCCCGGGTTCGGGTTCTCCCAGAAGCCCACGGAGACCGGGTGGACCGCATCGCGGATCGCCGGTGCGTGGGCGGAGCTGATGAAGCGTCTCGGCTACACGAGATGGGCCGCGCAAGGCGGCGACTGGGGCGCCGTCGTCACCACCGCGCTCGGGGCCATGCGCCCCGAGGGGCTCCTCGGAATTCATCTGAACACCCAGTACGCCTTTCCCGCACAGGTACCCGACACCCTGTCGCCCGAACAGCGTCACGCCGTGGAGACCCTCGCCCGCTACACCGGCGAGCTCGGTGGTTCGAACCACCTTCAGGGCACGAAGCCGCAGACCGTCGGATTCGCACTGGCGGACTCCCCCGCCGGCCAGGCGGCCTGGATCTACGAGAAGTTCCAGTCCAAGACCGACAACCACGGGCTCGCCGAGGACGTCCTCAGCATGGACGACATGCTCGACGCGATCTCCCTGTACTGGTTCACCAACAGCGCGGCGTCGTCCGCCCGCATCTACTGGGAGAACAGGACGGCCACGTTCGCCGGACCGAAGCTGACACTTCCGGTCGCGGTCACCGTCTTCCCGGCGGACATCCCGCGCCTGCCGCGAAGCTGGATCGAAGACACCTACAGCAATCTGATCCACTACGGCGAAGCCGACAAGGGCGGGCACTTCGCGGCCCTGGAACAGCCCGAGATCCTGGTCCGCGAGATCCGCGCCGGCCTGCGCACCCTGCGCGCCTGACGCCAACGCTCGACCTCGGCAACGCACGCTTTCCCGTCACGTGCGGGCTCCGAGGCAAACCGCTGGCGCTGCCTCAGGCGGCATTCGTGTCGGCGAGCTGGTCGGCGACGCTGCGGGGTTCCCTGTCCAGCAGTTCGGCGAGCACCGGCTCGGCTGCCGCGAAGCGGCCTTCCCGTGCGGCCTGGAAGGTGGTGAGACTCATCCGTGCCATCACCTCCGGTGTACCTGCGGCGACCTTCTCCGCGATCCAGGCCTCGTCGCCCAAGGTGACGCGCTTGATCTCACGGCCGCTGGCCTTCGACGCCATGACGGCGACGTCCTCGAACGTCACGGCCTCGCGGGCGGTCAGCGTTACCGGGCCGTCGAAGGTTCGGTCACCGGCCAGGATGACTGCTGCAGCTTCGGCGGCGTCGGCCCGGTCGGTCCAGGAGACCGGGCCGTCTGCCGGAGCTGTGATCGTGCCGGTCTGCTGCCACGGGCCTAGCAGCCAGGCAAGGCTGTGGGCGTAGAAACCGTTGCGCAGTGCGGTCCACGCGACGCCCGAGTCGGCCAGGAGCTGTTCGGCGGCGGCATGGTCACGCGCCGGATGGAACGGGCTGTCGACGCCGGCGCCCTGGTGGCTGGTGTAGAGAATGCGCCGGGCTCCCACCGCGACGGCGGCCTCGATACCGACACGGTGCAAGCCGACGGCATCGGCATGCGGATCGTTGGAGGAGACGAGCAGGACCTGATCGGCCCCCTCGAACGAGTGCCGCAGCGCGGCCGGGTCCTCGTAGGAGCCCTGACGCACCCGCACACCACGGTCGGCGAAGTGGCGCGCCTTGGCGACGTCGCGGACGCTGACACCGACTTCCTCAGCCGGCACGAGCTCGAGAAGGTGTTCGACGGTGGCGCCGTTCAGGGCACCGGTCGCTCCAGTGATGACGATCATGGGGTTTCCTTTCGTTCCGCGGTGCGCTGCGCGCCCACGGTGTGGGCTCAGTGGCCGCGAACGAGCGGCAGGAGGATGTCGTCGACGAGGTGCTCGATGAACGGTTGGTCGCACGGCTCTCCGACGATCACGATGCGGTGGACGATCACGGCCGGTGCGACCTCGGCGAAGAGTTGGGCAGCCTGGGGTGTCAGATGTTCTCCGTGCCGGACCGCCTTGCCCAGGGGCTCGTCAGTCATCGCCGCCTGGTCCCGGCGCAGAATGCGACGCATCTCCTCTGCGAGCCGCGCGTCGCTACGCATACCGGCGAACAGCGCGCCCAGCAGTCCGATCTCCTGTTCGGCGATCTGCTGGCACAACCAGGTGACCAGCCCGAGGAGATCTCCTCGCAGGTCGCGGGCGGCAGGCTCGGGAGGTGTGGCGTAGGAGCGGCGCTCGACCGCAGCCGCGACCAGCGCGGCCTTGTCGCGGTACCGACGGTAGATCGTCGTCTTCGCCGCCCCCGAACGGCTCGCGACCGCTTCCATGGACAGCTGCTCGTAGCCCACCTCAGTCAGCAACGACAGCGCCGCATCAAGGATGGCCAGGTCGCGGCTGGTATCACGTGGTCGGCCCATGACGGGTAGCCGGGCCGAACCGTCACCGTGCGAGCCACTCGATGTGCTTGCCATGCCCTCTCTCACTTTCGATACGCTACTGTTGCGTATCGAAAGTAGCACCGGAGTGCGCCCTCTGGCAACTGTCACGGTTCTGGCGATGGGCGTGCTCGTGACGCTGTGGGTCCGCGGCGGGCCGTGGGTACAAAAGCCGCAGCTCGCGTCGAACCTCACCCGCGCAGCCATGGACCTGGCCACTCGACTGCTGAGTGACCCCGAGCTCTCCTCGGAGATGCTGGCACGGCTGCTCGGGGTGTCCCGGCGCACCCTGCAGCGCGCCTTCGCGAAGGAGGGCACGTCGGTGGCGGAATACGTTCGCGACCAGCGGCTCGACGCCGTCCGACGCGCGCTCGACGCACCGCACGGCCGGCCGAACGTCGCCGAGCTGGCTGCCCGCTGGCAGTTCGCCGACGGCAGCCACCTCACGCAGGCATTCCGACGCCGGTTCGGGATGACGCCGACCGACTACGCGCGCACGACCGGTGCCCGCGACGAGCACGAGCTGCCCTGACCGGCAAGGCCGGCGGCGCCGGGTGATGGGACGACGGCGACACGTCGGCTGGCGTCCGCGTTCTATCTTCGTGCGTGGTGCCCGCGTAGGTTTGCGACGGCGGACGATGCCGTGGTCGCCCCGCAGCCCGTGCCGGGCGCTCGTGTCATACGGTGGGCGTCGGCGGTCCCTCCACGCCGCACCAGGCATGCTGTACCCATGCCGAAGACCTTGCCCTCTGGCCCCACCGTGATCAGCGACGACAGCGAGGTACGCTTCGTCGCCGGGGCCGACCAGTTCGCGATCCGTCTCAAGGACGGGCACCTGCACGTGCGCGCCATCGACACCAGCGGCAGCGAGGCCCAGCTCGCCGTGATTCCGACGTCGCGCAGCACCGTCAACCTGCAGATCGAGCACCCGGTCGCACCCGGGCCGGTCGAGGTGGCAGGGCCGACGCTGCGCTGAGTGTCCCAACCTGGACCACCAACGCTGCCCGTACGACTGCTGCCGATCGGGCGTCCGGGATCGCTCGAGCCCCCGCCGATAGTCTTGCCGACGTGCACCCCTCAGCCGCCGACGGCGTCCGGCGTATCGACTTCATGCCCTGGGAGTACGACCCGACGTCGGAGGAGGCCGAGGCACAGGCGGCCCGGCACCAAGAGCTGCGCGCCGACGGGGCCCGGGTCGGTGCGGGCGTCTTCATCGCCCCGAACTCGGCGGTCTTCTGCGACCGGCTCGCCATCGGCGACCGCAGCTACGTCGCGGCGCTCGCCTACGTCACGGGTGACGTGACGATCGGTGCGGACTGCTCGATCAACCCCTATGCCGTGGTCCGCGGCGACATCCGGATGGGCGACGGCGTGCGGATCGGCGCGCACAGCTCGGTGCTCGGCTTCAACCACCGCATGTCCAACGAGCTGCCGGTCTTCCGGCAGGGCACCTGGAGCAAGGGCATCACCATCGGCGACGACGTGTGGATCGGCTCGAACGCCACGATCCTCGACGGCGTCACGGTGGGAGACCATGTGGTGGTCGCGGCCGCCGCCGTCGTCACGAAGGACGTGCCCGACTGGGCTGTCGTCGCGGGCAATCCCGCGCGCGTCATCCGCAACCGCCGGACCGAGGCCCGCGCACCACAGACCCACACCCCAGAGACCGGCGCCCATACCCCACAGCCCCAGACCAACGCCCCACGGACCAAGACACACGCCCCACAAGCTGAGACCGCCCCGCAACCCTCGGATCTCACGGCCGAGCTCCAGGCCTTCGCGGCGAGGACACGCGACCAGGCCGGCGATCTCCTGGCCCGCTGTTTCGAGGACGGCCGGTTCGTCGACCGCCCCTCCGCCGCCGCGGGACCGCTCGAACCGGCCGTCCGCCCGTGGGCCGACGCCGTCGAGATCGCCGACCTGCTGCTCGACGGCGCGCCGCCCGGCTTCGAGGCCGCGGACCTGGTCCGGCGGCTCACCGCCCGGCAGGACCCGGCGACCGGGCTCATCCCTGCGGGCGACCTCTCCGATCGGGGCCTGGCCCAACCGCTCCCGTCCGGCGAGCCTCTGGTCCCGACGGACGGGAGCGCGAGCTACCACGTGCTCAGCGTCGGCTACGCCGTCCGGCTGCTCGGCGGACGGCTCCCGCATCCTGTTCGCGCGGTCCACGCGCTCGGCACCGAGATGTGGCTGAGCATCGTCTGGCTCCTGTCCGACTACCTCGGCCTCGTGGACTGCCTGGGCTACTGGCCGCGCGGTGTGCACCGCCCGGAGCCGCTGGTCCGGCTGGCGCCGATCGACGCACCGCGCTGAGGGACGCACCGGGCCGCCGTCAGCCCACCCCCGCACCGTGTCAGCGCCATGTCAGCCCCGTGTTCGCGGCCGAGACCAGCATCTCTCGCATGGAAAACACACAGCGGCTCACGCCCACCCCCGAGAACATCCGCCCCGGCGGCATCGTCGAGCGACTCCTCGCCGACAAGCACTCCCTGCCCCTGTCCATCGCGCTGCACCTCGTGCCCGGCGCCCTGATCGTCGCCGTCTACGCGTTCGCCGCCGCACCGTTCACCCGGGCGATCGGCTTCCCGCCGTTCCTCGCCTGGGCCATCGCCCTGGCGGTGGTGCTCTTCCCGATCCTGTTCGGCCTGTTGTGGCTGGGCCGCCGGCGCACCGGCCGCTACTCGCTGCACGGTGTGCTGCACTACCTCGACAAGCCCTTCTCCCGCGGGAAGATCACGGCCATCGGCATCGGCCTCATGCTGTACATGACGGTCGTGTCCCTCTCGCTCGCCCCGCTGGACACCTTCGTCTACGACCTGGCCTTCACCTGGATCCAGTACGAGGGTGCCGGCCCGTCCGCCACCACCTACCTCGACGGGTACTCGCAGCAGGCACTGATCACCACCCTGCTGATCTGCCTGCCGTTCACCGGCTTCCTTCTGCCGCTGATCGAGGAGTACTACTTCCGCGGGTTCCTGCTGCCGCGCCTGCCTCAGCTCGGCACGTGGGCGCCGCTGGTCAACACGGTCCTGTTCTCGGTGTACCACTTCTGGGCCCCGTGGACGGTCCTGTCGAAGATCGTCTTCCTGTTCCCGGGCGTCTGGTTCGTCTGGCGCAAGCACGACCTCCGGGGATCGATCTGGATGCACCCCGGGTCGGCGCTCCTCATGACCGCCGGCGGCCTCGTCGCCCTCTCGCTGGGGCTCATGTAGCAGATCCACCGGAGAGGGGCGCCGTCCATGGTGGGCGGCGCCCCTTTCCGACGTCGGCGGGGCTTGACGGCGGGAAGACCGACTGCCGACGTGTCAGGGACACGGCAGGGCCATGACAGCACCGCCGCCCAGAGTTGACCGCATGACGGACTCAGCGATCACGGCCTCAGGGCTGCGGAAGACCTACCACGACACGACCGTCCTGGACGGCATCGACCTCGACGTTCCCGTGGGCACGGTCTTCGCCCTGCTCGGCCCGAACGGGGCGGGCAAGACCACGACGGTCGACATACTGACCACCCTGCTCAGGGCCGACGGCGGCACGGCCCGGGTCGCCGGTCACGACGTCGCCACCGACGCCGAGGCGGTGCGCCGGGCGATCGGCATCGCCGGCCGGTTCGCCACCGTGGACAACCTGCTGACCGGCCGCGAGAACCTGAAGCGGACGGCGAAGCTACGCTCGGCGCCCGACGGCACGCGAGCCGTCACCGAGCTGCTGGAGCGGTTCGACCTGACCGACGCGGCATCGCAGCCCGCCTCGACCTACTCCGGCGGCATGCGCCGCAGGCTCGACCTGGCGATGGCCCTGATCCACAACCCGCGGGTCATCTTCCTGGACGGTCCGACGGCGGGCCTGGACCCCCGCGGCCGCGGCACCGTCCGGTCGGTCTTCCGCGACCTGGTGGCCGACGGCGCGACGCTCTTCCTCACCACCCAGGACCCGGCGGAGGCTGACGAGCTCGCAAACCGGATAGGGTTGCTCGACCGGGGCCGCGTGGTCGCCCAGGGCACTCCCGACGAGCTCAAGCGCCGCGTTCCCGGACCGCACGTCCGGCTCCGGTTCGGCACGGCCGCGGAGCGCGACGTCGCCGCCCGGGTCCTCACCGACTCCATGCGGGACGACGATCCGCTCACGCTGCGGGTGCCTGGCGGCACCGGGACAAGATCGCTCCGCACCCTGCTGGACCGGCTCGACGAGTACGCGCTCAGCGCCGACGAGTACTCCGTGCACGCTCCCGGCCTGGACGACGTCCTGCTCGCCCTGACCGGGCGCCCCGCACAGGTGGCAGCGGGCCCGGCTCGACGGTGACCGCGTGCCGCGCCGTCGGATAACCGCACGGAAACCGAACGCGTCACCGAGACCGAAACCCGCGCGGAGGCCGAACACCTCACGGACCGAGCGTGACCGCCACCAGCTCGTCCCAGCCCGTCTCGGCGCCCTCCCGCGCCGCCTCGGCGAACCCCGCGTCACCGAGGCGGCTGCGCGCCTCCCGCTCGATCCGCGCCGGATCCGGGTGGGAACGGTCCGGCAGCCCGCGCACGACGGTGCTCGCCGCGAGCAGCCGAGCGGCCTGCTCGGGCCGGCCGTCGCGCAGCGCCTGGTCCGCGACCCCGACGAGCGCCTGCGCGAGCATGGGCGCCTGCCCCGCCTCCGCGGCCGACCGGCAGGCCGCGGCGCGGTGCTCCCTGGCCTCGTCGACGTCGTCGGCCAGGTAGCCCATGACGTCGTGGCGCAGCGCGCGGACGTACGCCTGCTCCGCCGTGTCACCGAACAGGGCCGTCGCGACGTCGAGCTGCCGGGTCGCCTCCTCGGCGTCGCCGCGCCAGCGGGCGAGCTCGGCCTGCGCGAGGGCCAGGATGGCCAGCGAACCCGGCCACGTGACCTGTTCGGCGCACCGCCGGGCCTCGGCCAGGGCGGCCTGGCTCGCATCCTCGTCGCCGAGCAGCCAGTAGAGCTGCGCCTGTCGCGACCGCATCCGCATGACGTCGTCCGTGGAACCGACCGCCGCGACGGCCGCGACCGCCTGCTCGTAGTACTCGCACGCCTGGGCGAACTCACCGCGGACCGCGGTCCGGTCCGCCAGCTCCGACAGGGCGAACGAGATCCCGAACCGTTCGCCCAGCGGCCGGAACTCCGCGAGCGCCTGCTCGAGATACCGGTCCGCGTCCTGCTCGTCCTCGCCGGCCATGATCCGCAGCTTGCCGAGCTGCAGCCGGGCCAGCGCGCCCGCCCAGGGGTCCTCGTGCTGCAGCAGCGCCTCCCAGGCGGGCACCACCTGGTCCGGCGCGGTGAGCATGTGTTCGAGCGGCACGACGAACCCGATCAGCGGGTGCCCGGCCTGGCTGCCCCGGCTGAGCCGGTAGGCCTGGTGGATCCACTGCGGGACCAGGTTCACGTCGCCCAGCCCGGACACCATGAAGTGCACGACCAGCCCGTGCACCACGGCCCGGAGCTCGTCGGGCACCTCGCCGGGCAGCCCGGCGGCGGCGGTGACCAGCTCAAGGCCCTCGGCGCGCTGCCCGCTGAGCCACCAGTACCAGCCGGTGTACGCCGCGAGCCGCATCGCCGTCGGCGCCTCGCCGGCCGCGAGCGCACCGCGCATCGCGGCCCGGAGGTTGTCCCGCTCGGCGTCGAGCACAGCGAGCCAGTCCACCTGCTCGGCGCGGCGCAGGTGCGGGTCGGCGGTCTCGGCGAGCTCGGTGAAGTACGCGAGGTGCGCGTGGCGCGCGAGGTCGGTCTCCCCTGCCTCCGCGAGCCGGTGCGCCGCGTACTCCTTGATCGTGCCGAGCATCCGGTAGCGCGGCGCGCCGTCGCCGTCGGCGACCAGCAGCGACTTCTCGGTCAGCGCGGTGAGCAGGTCGAACACCTCGTCGCGCGCGACGGCGTCGCCCGCGCAGACCCGTTCGGCCGCCGCGAGGCTCGCCCCGCCCCAGAACACCGAGAGCCTGCGCAGGACCGTCCGTTCGGCGTCGGTCAGCAGCTCCCAGCTCCAGTCGACCATCGCGCGCAGCGTGCGGTGCCGCGGCAGCGCGGTGCGGCTGCCGCCGGTCAGCAGCCGGAACCGGTCGTCGAGCCCGCCCGCGAGCTGGTCGAGGGACATGGTGCGCAGGCGCGCGGCGGCCAGCTCGATCGCCAGCGGCATGCCGTCGAGCACCCGGGCGATGCGCGCCATCGTCGAGGCGGCGTGGGCGTCGTCCGCGAGGTCCTTGCGCACGGCGCCCGCCCGGTCCCGCAGCAGCCGGACGGCGGGGGCGGACTCGATCTCGGCGAGGCCGGCCTCCCCGCCCGGCAGCGCCAGCGGCAGCACCGGCCACAGCGCCTCGCCCGTGATGCCGATCGGCTCCCGGCTCGTCGCCAGGATCCGCAGTCGCCGACACTCCCCGAGCACCCGCTCGGCGAGCTTCGCCACAGGCTCGATGACGTGCTCGCAGTTGTCCAGGATGAGCAGCGCCTCCCGCTCGCGGACCGCCGCGATGATCCGGTCCACCGGTTCGAGGTTCGCCGTCTCGCCCAGCAGGGCGTCCCGCAGCCCGAGCCCGGCCAGCGTGGCCTGGCCGACGTCGCCGTCCGCACCGACGGCGGCCAGCTCGACCAGCCACACCCCGTCCGGCAGATCGCCGAGCAACGCGCGGGCGGTCTCCGTGGCCAGCCGGGTCTTGCCGGCCCCGCCCGGCCCGACCAGCGTGGTCAGCCGATGGTCCGCGACCAGCTCGCGGACCGCCGCGACGTCGGCGTCCCTGCCCACGAAGCTGGTCAGCTCTGCGCGCAGGTTGGTCGCGCGGTCCGCCTGCTCCGCCGGCCGCCGCAGCTCACCGCGCAGGACGGCGACGTGCACGGCGGACAGCTCCGGCGAGGGGTCGGCGCCCAGGGCGTCGGCAAGGGCCTCGCGCGTGCGCTCGTACACCAGCAGCGCCTCGGCGTCCTGCCCCGTGGCGGCGAGCGCGCGCATCAGCGCGGCGGCCAGCCGTTCGCGGACCGGGTGCTCCGCCACGAGGTCGGTGAGCTCCGGGACCAGGTCACCGCCGTGGCCGAGGCTCGTCTCCAGGTCGAACCGGTCTTCCAGGGCGGTCAGGCGCAGCCGCTCCAGCCGGGTGGCCGCGGCATCGAACGCGGCGCTGTCCTGCAGAGCGACGTCCTGCATCGCCGCGCCGCGCCACAGCGCGAGGGCCTCCCGCAGCAGGCGGACCCGCGCCGTTCCCTCGCCGTCGCGGGCCCTGCCGAGGAGGCGCTCGAACCGGACGGCGTCCACGACGTCGGGCTCTACCAGCAGCCGGTAGCCGCCCGCCTGCCCCTCGACCGCCCCGTCCGGCAGCACCTTCCGCAGGCGGGAGGCCAGGCGCTGCAGGGCGTTCGCCGCGTCCGACGGCGGATACTCGCCCCAGATCCAGTCCACGAGCGTCGCCCGCGGGACCACGCGACCCGGGCTCAGCGCGAGGGCGACCAGCAGGGCGCGTAGCCGTGCGCCGGGCACCTCGGCGACGACACCGTCGCCCAGGCCGACCTCGAACGGTCCAAGCATCCTGATCTGCACCGGCCGATCTTGGCACATCGGCGCTGGTCGCCGCGCTGGGCTGCCCGGCTCATCTCCCGCGCGCCTCCCGGCGACGGCGACGTGCCTGGGCGGCGCGCTCCTCGGCGTCGTCGAGCTCGCCCTCGACGGCGGCGAGACCCGAACGTGCCTTGTCCGCCTCCTTCCGAGCCTTGCCGATCGTGCGGCGAGCGGCGTCGCGCTCCATGGTCAGCCGCTCAAGCTCGCGGTCCAGGCGGTCGACCTCGCTCTCACCGTGCTCGACGGCCGCCTCCGCGGCATGCAGCCGCTCGCGCGCATCGTCGCGACGCGCCTCCAGCCGGTCGACCTCCGCGGACGTCTCGTCCACCGCCCGCTCCGCCGCCTCCAGGTCGGCCTCGCGCCCGCGCGCCGTGTCCTCGGCCTTCGCCTTGCGGCCACGCGTCTTGTCCCCAGCCTTCGTGCGGCCACGCGGCCCGACACCGGCGCCCGGCTCCGCGGCGCCCGCGCCCTGCTCCTCGGCTTCAGCGGATCCGGCATCGCGCTGCGCGGCGCCACCATCCGCACGTCCGACGTCGGCGTCCCGCCGCTTGGTGTCGGCGTCAGGCTGGCCGACGTCGGCGTCCGCCGGGCGCAGCGGGACCAGGTCGGCCTCCTCGCCGTGCTCGTCCACCACGCCGAACCCGGAGTGCTGCAGCGCTCGCGAGAGCCGACCGGCCCGCACGGCCACCGCGGCGTCGGCGTCCATGACGGCGGCGGTGAGCGTCTCGGTGAGGCGGTCCAGCACGGCCGCCGACACGGTTCGCCCGCCCACCTCGCCGGCCTCCCGCACCGCCCGGACCAGGGCCTCGATCCGCTCCCGCCGCAGATGGTCCAGCGCCCGGATCCGGCCGCGGTCCCGGTCCTCCGTCGCGGCCCGCAGCTCGTCCCCCACGGCGGCGATCGCCGCCACGTCGGCGGCGTGCTCCCGCACGACCTGGTTGATCACCCACGCCGCCACCGACGGCTTCGGCAGCCGCTTGACCCGCTCGGCACCGAGCCGGTCCCCGCCGTCCGCCGCCTGCCGGACGACGTCGTCCCGGCCGGCGATGAACCCTTCGAGCGGCAGGGTGTAGAGCGCGTCGATCGCATCATCGAGGTCGGCTGGTTCGGCTGCGCTCACGCTCTCACCGTGCCACGGCCAACCGCATGGTGCCCAGCCACATAGGGCCGCCATAGTGCCCGGCCACGTGGGCGCCGTCCTCCCGCGACACTCCGAACCGCACGAAGCCCCGACCAAGCCCCGAACCGCAAGATAGAGGCGACCCCATCGGTGCCGAACCGCAAGTTGCTGGTGTGTGCCCCTTGCCGAGCCGAATGTTGACTGTGCACCTCGGCGCCGAGCCGAAACTTCGTGGTCGATCTTTGTCCAGATCGACCCGTAGATTTCGGCTCGGCGCCGAGGGTGACATGTAGGTTGCGGTTCGGCCGGCTACTTGGTCTCGGAGGGTTCGCCCGGCCTCGCTGGACCGTCGACGCCGGCGTTCGCTTCCGTACCAGCGGCTCGATCCGCTCCCCCGTCACCGGCGGCCGGGTCCGGACCGTCGACGTCGTCACCACCAGCGGCATCGGTGCCGTCGGCCTGGTCCGCGCCGTCGACACCGGCGCCAGCGGCGTCATCACTGGCCGAGGGCTTCCCGGCGCCGGTCGGGTCGTCCTCTGCTGCGCCACCGGAGCTCTCAGCCTTGGCAGCATCCTCGTCCTCGCCAGCACCGGCCTCGCCGGCGCCCTCGGACTCCTCGTCCTCCGGCTCCCGACCCGGCAGGTACACCGACGGCTCGGGCTCCGGGTGCCGTCGGCCCTGCACCACGACGATGCCGATACCCAGCAGGACGGCGATCCCCGACGTCCAGATGTTCGCGGGGACGCCGAGGGGCGCGTCGCTCGTCGGGTCGATCCGGATGGCCTCGAGCCAGCTCCGGCCCAGGCCGTACCAGATCAGGTAGAGGCCGAACATGCGGCCCCAGCGCAGACCGGCCCCGGGAGTACCGCCGTCGGCCAGCACGGCGGCGTCCCGGCGGTTCACGCGCCGCTCGATGAACAGCAGCACCGCCACCCCGATGAGGTTCCAGATCATCTCGTACAGGAACAAGGGGTGGAACAGGGTCCCCTCGGGCGTGCCGGCCGGGAACATCGGCGCGTCGGACCGGATCTCCAGGCCCCAGGGCAGCGTGGTCGGCAGGCCGAACAGCTCCTGGTTCACGTAGTTGCCGATCCGCCCGATCGCCTGGGCCACCAGCAGGCCGGGCGCCAGGGCGTCGGCGAACGACCAGAAGCGCAGGCCGGTCAGGCGGCAGCCGATCCAGACGCCGACGGCGCCGCCGATGAGCGACCCGAAGAGGGCGTTGCCGCCCTCCCAGATCCGCACCCAGGCCCACGGGTCGACGCCGGGGCCGGTGAAGTCGCTGAGGTGGGTGAGCACGTGGTAGATCCGGGCGCCGACGATGCCGATCGGCACCGCCCACATCGCGATGTCGAGGGCGAGCCCGGGGGCCGCTCCGCGGGCGCGGAGCCGCCGGTCGGTGATGAATGCGGCGGCGACGATGCCCGCCAGCAGACACAGGGCGTAGGTGTGGATGGTGAGGGGGCCCAGGCTGAACTGCGACCACACGGGGTCGGGGCTGGGGATACTGGCCGAGAGCACGACCCGAAGGTACCGCGACCGGGCACCCGAGCACGACCGGCAAGGGCCGCCACTGACATAGGTTAGCCTTACCTCACCATGCCTGATCTCGCCCTGGCGCGCCGCGCCGCCGTGTTCGCCGCCGCGCTCGTCGCCCTGGCCGTGGCGGTGGTGCTGAGCCTCATGATCGGCCGCCAGGTGCTCGCGCCGGGCACGGTGGTACACGAGCTGTTCACCGCCACCGCGTCACCGGCCGGCGACATCGTGCGCGGCCTGCGCCTGGAGCGCACGGTGGTCGCCGTCGCCGTCGGCCTGGCGCTCGGTGGCGCAGGCGCGCTGATGCAGGCGCTGACCCGCAACCCGCTCGCCGACCCGGGACTGCTGGGCGTCAACGCGGGCGCCGCGGCCGCCGTCGTGACCGGCTTCGCCGTGCTCGGCGTCTCGAGCCGGCACGCGCAGCTCTGGCTCGCGCTGGCGGGGGCCGCGGCGGCGTCGGTCCTCGTGTACGTGATCGGCTCGGGCGGGCGCGCCACCACCACCCCGGCCCGCCTGGCCCTGGCCGGCGCCGCCCTCTCGGCGGTGCTGCTGTCCTGGGTGAACGGCCTGGCGCTGCGCGACCAGGAGACCTACGACGCGATGCGGCACTGGGTGGTGGGCTCCGTGGTGAACCGCGGCCTCGACACCCTCGCGGACGCCGTGCCGTTCCTGCTCGTCGGGGCCGTCGTGGCACTCATGGTCACGCCGGGGCTGAACGCGCTGGCGCTCGGTGAGGACACCGGTCGCGCGCTCGGCCTCAGCGTGCCGCGCACCCGCGCCCTCACCGCCGTCGCCGTGACCCTGCTGTGCGGCGCGGCCACCGCCGTCGCGGGGCCCATCGGGTTCGTTGGCCTCACGGTCCCGCACGTCGCGCGGTTCGTCGTCGGGCCGGACCAGCGGGCGGTGGTCCCCCTGTCGATGCTGCTCTCCGCCACCGTGCTGGTGCTCGCGGACACCGTGGGCCGCGTGGTGACCTCGGGCCGCGAGATCGAGGCGGGCGTGATGACCGCCCTGCTCGGCGCGCCGGTCTTCGTCGCGCTGGTCCGGCGGCGCAGGCTGGTGGCCCTGTGACGCCGGCGTCGCGGCCCCGCGCCCTCGCGGCCGGCCCCGGCCGCCTCCGGGCGCTCCGCCTCGGGCGCCGGTCGGTGCTGCTCGACCCGCGCGCCGCCGTCGTGTGCCTGCTGCTCGCGGCGGCGGTCGTGGTCGCGGTCGTCGCGAGCGTCCTGGCCGGCGAGCACCCCATGCCGATCGACGCCCTGGCGCGGGTGCTGAGCGGGACGGCGACGCCCGCGGAGGACCTGATCGTCGGGCAGCTCCGGGCGCCGCGCGTGCTCACCGGCGCCGTCGTGGGCCTCGCCCTCGGCGTCGCGGGCGCGCTCTTCCAGTCCCTGACCCGCAACCCGCTGGGCAGCCCGGACGTGATCGGCTTCGACACCGGCGCGGCGACGGGCGCCCTGGTGGCCATGCTCTTCGCCGGCGGCGGGTTGCTCACCACGGCCCTGGGCGCGGTGGCGGGCGGGGCGGGTACCGCCGTCGCCGTCCTGCTGCTGGCCACGCGGCACGGGCAGGGCGGCCACGGCCCCGATGCGCTCCGCCTGGTGCTCGTGGGGCTCGGCACGGGGCTCGGGCTCGCGGCGCTCAACTCGATGCTCGTGGTGAGCTCCAACCTCTACGACGCGCAGAGCGCCGCCGTCTGGCTCATCGGCAACCTCGCCGGACGGGACTGGAGCCGCCTCGCGCTCCTCGCCCCGGTCGTGGCGGTGGGCGTCGTGCTCGCGCTCCTGCTGAGCCGCCGGCTCACCGTGGCCGAGCTGGGCGACGACGGCGCCGCCGCCCTCGGCCTGCGACCCGGCCCCCTGCGCATCGCGGCCGTCGCGGTCGGCATCCTGCTGGCGTCGTCGGCCGTGGCCACAGCGGGCCCGATCGGCTTCGTCGCGCTCGCCGCCCCGCAGGTCGCCCGGCGGCTGACCAGGGCGGACGGGCCCGGCCTGCTGGCCGCCGGGCTCACCGGCGCGCTGGTGCTGGTCCTCGCCGACCTGGCCGCGCGCGAGGCGTTCGTCCCGCGCGAGACCGCTGTCGGTGTGCTGACCGGCGGCGTCGGCGGGCTCTACCTCGTCTGGCTGCTCGGACGCGAGTGGCGGAAGGGACACGCATGACCCAGACCACGCCGCACCAGGACACCACGGCACACCGGCTGCGCGCCGAGCAGGTGACGCTCGGGTACGGCGGCGAACCGATCGTCGACCGGCTCGACCTGACCGTGCCCGACGGGTCGTTCACCGTCATCCTCGGCGCCAACGGCAGCGGCAAGTCCACGCTCCTGCGCGGGCTCGCCCGCCTGCTGCGGCCCACCGGCGGCACGGTGCTGCTCGACGGCGAGCCGGTGAGCCACCGGTCCGCCAAGGACGTCGCCCGGCGGCTGGCCCTGCTGCCGCAGTCCCAGGTCGCGCCCGAGGGCATCGGCGTGGCCGAGCTCGTCGCGCGCGGCCGCTACCCGCACCAGTCCCTGCTGCGGCAGTGGGCGCCCGCCGACGGCGCCGCCGTCCGGACGGCGATGGAGCTCACCGACACCACGGACCTGGCCGACCGGCGGCTCGACGAGCTGTCCGGCGGCCAGCGCCAGCGCGTGTGGCTCGCCATGGCGCTGGCCCAGGAGACCGACCTGCTGCTGCTCGACGAGCCCACCACCTACCTCGACCTGGCCCACCAGGTCGAGGTCCTGGAGCTGTGCGCTCGGCTGCGTACCGAGCACGGCCGCACCGTGGTCGCCGTGCTGCACGACATCAACCTCGCCTGCCGCTACGCCACCCACGTGGTGGCGATGAAGGACGGCGCGATCGTGGCGACCGGCTCCCCTGCCGACGTCGTCACCCCCGGCCTCGTCGAGCACGTCTACGGGCTGCCCGCCCGCGTCATCGCCGACCCGGAGGCCGGCACCCCGCTCGTCGTCCCGCGCCTGCGCGCGCCCGGACGACCCCACCACGAAGGAGAGACACCGTGAACCACGGCCCCCGGCGCCTCGCCGCCGCCGCGCTCGCCGCGACCACCGCCCTCACCCTCGCCGCCTGCGGCGCCGCCGGCACTGACACGGGCAGCACCGACGACGACGGCGCGGCGCCGGCCGGCCCGTTCGAGTACACCGACGCGCGCGGCGAGACCATACGGCTCGACGCGGTACCGCAGACCGTCGTCGCGCAGTCCAGCGTGGCCGCGGCCCTGTGGGACGCGGGCTACCAGGTCGACGGCGTCTACGGCGAGCTGGCCGAGACCGACGGCGAGCTGGGCTACCAGGCCGGCGAGATCGACTTCGACCAGGTGACGAACCTCGGCGCCACCTACGGCGAGTTCGACGTCGAGGACTACGGCCTCATGAACCCCGAGCTGCTCGTCGACTACACGTTCGACGGCGACGCCCTCTGGTACGTCCCCGCCGAGCAGGCGGAGCAGATCCTCGGGCTCGCCCCGTCCATCGGCATGCAGGGCAACTGGACCAGCACCGACGACGCGATCGCCGAGTTCGTCGGCCTGGCGGGCAAGCTCGGCGCCGACACCGGCAGCGCGGAGCTCGCCGCCGACCAGGAGGCCTACGACGCGGCCCTCGCGGACGTCTCGGCGGCGTCGGCCGAGACGGGCCTGCAGGTGGCCGTCCTCTCCGGCGACGCGAACAGCCTCTACGTCGCCGACCCCGACACGCTGCCCGAGCTGGGCACCCTGCGCGAGGCCGGGCTCGACATCCTGGACGAGGCGGGGCCCGACGGCGAGGTCTTCCACCAGCTCAGCTGGGAGCAGGCGGCCGACTACGCCGACGCCGACGTCATCCTCTTCGACGCCCGCGCCCGCAAGTCCATGGCGGCCGACCTCGCGAAGATCGACACCTGGGCCAGCCTGCCCGCCGTCCGGGCCGGCCAGGTCTACGACTGGTACGCGGCGGCGCCGTACTCGTACCGGGCCTACGCCGAGATCTACCAGGAGATCGCGGACGAGCTGCAGGCGGCCGAGGATCTGTAACCGCGACCGAGGATGTGTCCCCGTGCCGGGTTGACCGACCCGGGGACCATCCTCGCCGAACCGCAAGCTAGTGGTCACCACTGGCGCCGAACCGAAGGTTGTGCGTCCTCATGGACGCTGATCGACGTGTGCCCTGCGGTTCGGCGACTCGATCCGCTCACAAGTTTCGGGTCGGCGACGGGTCTCACGTCTTGTTTGCGGTTCGGCGCCGCGGCTTCGCTCGGGCGGGACCTAGCGGCGGCGCTTCTCCCGGACGCGCACCGAGATCTCGATCGGCGTGCCCTCGAAGCCGAACGTCTCGCGCAGGCGGCGCTCGATGAACCGGCGGTAGCCGGCCTCGAGGAACCCCGTGGCGAAGACGACGAACCGCGGCGGGCGGGTCGAGGCCTGCGTGGCGAACAGGATGCGCGGCTGCTTGCCGCCGCGCAGCGGGTGCGGGTGCGCGGCCACCAGCTCGCCGAGGAACGCGTTGAGCTTGCCCGTCGGGATCCGCCGGTCCCAGGACTCGAGCGACCGCTCGATCGCCGGAACCAGGCGCTCGCTGTGCCAGCCGGTGCGCGCCGACAGGTTGACCCGCGGCGCCCACGCGATCTGGACCAGCTCCTTCTCGATCTCACGCTCGAGGAAGGGGCGGCGGTCCTCGTCCATGAGGTCCCACTTGTTGTACGCGATGACCAGGGCGCGGCCGGCGTCCACGACCTGCTGGATCACGCGGACGTCCTGCTCGGTCAGCGGGGTCGATGCGTCGATGAGCACCACGCCGACCTCGGCCTTCTCGATGGCGGCGGCCGTGCGCAGCGACGCGTAGAAGTCGGCGCCCCTGGTCTGGTGCACGCGACGGCGGATGCCGGCGGTGTCCACGAACCAGTACGGGATGCCGCGCAGCTCGATGAGCTCGTCGACCGGGTCGCGGGTGGTGCCGGCCACCTCGTCCACGACCACGCGCTCCGCACGCGCGATCTTGTTCAGCAGAGACGACTTGCCGACGTTCGGCCGCCCGACGAGCGCCACGCGGCGCGGGCCCGCGGGCCGCAGCGTGCCGTGCGCCGACGTCGTGGGCAGCGCCTTGACGGCGGCGTCCAGCAGGTCGCCCGTGCCGCGGCCGTGCAGCGCCGAGACGGGGTACGGCTCGCCGAGGCCAAGGCTCCACAGGTAGGCGGCGTCCGCCTCGCCCGACGCGCCGTCCACCTTGTTGGCGCACAGCACCACCGGCTTGCCCGAGCGGCGCAGCAGCTCGACGACGCGCTCGTCGGTGGCGGTCGCGCCGACGGTGGCGTCGACCACGAACACCACGGCGTCGGCCAGCGAGATCGCGATCTCCGCCTGCTCGGCCACCTTGGACTCGATGCCGGCGACGTCGACCTCCCAGCCGCCCGTGTCCACGAGCATGAACCGGCGGCCGGCCCACTCGGCCGGGTACGACACGCGGTCGCGCGTCACGCCCGGCTTGTCCTCCACGACCGCCTCCCGGCGGCCGAGGATGCGGTTGACCAGGGTCGACTTGCCGACGTTCGGCCGCCCGATGATGGCGAGCACCGGCAGGATCTGCTCGGCCTCGGACTCCTCGTCGGCCCACTCGGAGGCCAGGAGGGCCTGGTCCGCCTCGTCGAGCTCGAACTCCTCCAGGCCGGCGCGCAGGGCGCGCTCGCGCGCGCGGTCGTCCTCGGTCTCGTGCAGGTCGACGTCGGGGGCGACGGGCGGCGCGGCGTCCGGGGCAGCATCATCTCGGGCCGCCGCGTCCAGGGCAGCCTCCGATGCAGAGGAGTCGTGGGTCATGCCCCCATTGTCGCAGGCCCGCCGCCGTCGGGCCGCCTCGCGGGCGTATGACCTGCGTCGCTCCTGGGCTCAGCCCGGAGCTCAGCCCAGGACTCAGCCTGGAGCTCACCCGTCGCGCAGGTAGGCGAGCACGGCCGAGACGCGCCGGTCCGACCGTGGGTCGAGCGGCAGCTTGGCGAAGATGTTCCCGACGTGCTTGCGCACCGCGGCCTCGGACACGAACAGCTCGGCGGCGATCGACCCGTTGGTCCGCCCCTCGGCCATGAGGGCGAGGACCGCCCGCTCACGCTCCGTGAGGGAGGCGAGCGGGCCGTCGTCGCGCCGCCGGCCGAGGAGCCGGCGCACCACCTGCGGGTCGACGACCATCTCGCCCGCGGCCACCCGGGCGAGGCTGTCCAGGAACTCGCGCACGTGCCCGACCCGGTCCTTGAGCAGGTAGCCGATGCCGCCGCCGGGCGCGGAGTCGAGGAGCTCCGCGACGTAGGCGTCGGCGACGTACGCGGACAGCACCAGCACGGCCAGGTCCGGATGACGGCGGCGCAGCTCGGCGGCGGCCCGCAGGCCCTCGTCGGTGTGCGTGGGCGGCATCCGGATGTCGGTGATGACGACGTCCGGCGAGGTGCGTGCGGCGAACGCGAGCAGCGCCTCTGCATCCTCGACCGCCGCGACCACCTCGTGGCCCGCCCGTTCCAGGATCGCCAGCAGGCCCTCGCGGAGCAGGGCGGCGTCCTCGGCGAGCACGATCCTCAGGGAACCGGGCGTCAGGGAACCGGGCATGTCGCTCGCACCTCCGTCGGGCCGCCGGGCGGGCTGGTCACGGACAGCTCGCCGTCGAGCGCCTCGACACGCAGGGCGAGGCCGGCCAGTCCGCCGCCGGGCCGCACGGTCGCGCCGCCGACGCCGTCGTCCAGCACCGTGAGCACGAGGGAGCCGGCCGCGAGACGACCGTGCACCCGCACGGACCGCGCCTCAGCGTGCCGGACCACGTTGGTCAGCGCCTCGCTCACCACGAAGTAGGCCGCCGCCTCGACCGGTCCCGGCAGCCGCCCGGGCAGCCGCACGTCCACGGTCACAGGGACCTCTGCCGCGTCGGCGACCTCGTGCACCGCCGCCTCGACACCATGGTCCACGAGCACCCGCGGGTGGATCCCGCGCACCGTGCTGCGCAGCTCCTCCAGCGCCGCCTCGGCCTGTCCGTGCGCCTCTCGGACCAGGTCGAGGCCGGCACCCTCCGGGATCTCCAGCTCGGCCCGCCCGAGGGTCATCGTGAGGGCCACGAGCCGCTGCTGGGCGCCGTCGTGCAGGTCGCGCTCGATGCGGCGGCGCTCCGTCTCGAAGGCGTCCACGAGGCCGACCCGCGAGCGCCGCAGCTCGGCGACGGCCTTCGTGAGGCGGGCGTGCGGCGGGTCGAGGAGCAGGCGGGCGAGGCTCGCCTGGCCCGCGGCGAGCAGGGTCACCCCGTAGAGGCCGGCCACCAGGAGCAGCAGGCCGGGCCCGACGGCGAGCCACGCCTCGCCCGCGGTGTCGACCTGCCACGGGCCCAGGTCGATGGGGTCACCCGTCCGGATGAGGACCGGGGCCGCCAGCAGGAGCCCGGGGAAGACGACGAGCAGGTTGAGCGCGACGCTGTCGACCACCCACAGCACGACGGCCAGCAGGACCGTGTAGCCGACCTCCGGCCAGGCGACGGGCATGCTGCGTAACGCCCGCAGCCTCGTGGGCCACGGCACGCCGTCCGACGGCGCCGGCGGGCCCATCAGGAGCTGCATCCGGCGGCGTTCGACGACCGCGGCGACCGCGGCGATCACGGGGAGGCCGGCGAGCACGAGCACCCCGACCACGACCACGGCGGTCAGCACACCGACACCAGCGGTCACGAAGAGCGCCGCGGCGACGACGAGCCCCACCGGCACGGTGCTCACCAGGTAGGCCAGGGACCGCCACGGCCAGGACGAGCCGAGGAAGCGCCAGGGGCGACCGCGCAGGGCGGTCCACACGTCGGGTCGCGGTGTCACGGGACGACCCTAGGCATATCGGGGCGCCCCGCGGGGTAGCGCGCACGCTACCCCGCTGTGGCGTGTGGGCCCGGGTGCCGGCGGCGGGCGTGCGGTTCGCTCGTGGCATGACCGTCAGCACCCCCACCCCCACCGCCGCTGATGCCGCAGTCGTCCTCGACGGCATCACGCGCACCTACCGGTCCCGGTCCGGGACGGTGGATGCCCTGCGCGGCGTCACCCACGTCTTCCCGGCCGGGACGTTCACGGCCGTCATGGGCCCCTCCGGCTCGGGCAAGTCCACGCTCATGCAGATCGCCGCTGGCCTGGACCGTCCGAGCAGGGGCGACGTCACGATCGCCGGTATACCGCTGAGGAGCCTGGACCGGACGCGGCTGACCAAGCTGCGCCGCACCACGATGGGCTTCGTGTTCCAGCAGTACAACCTGCTCGACGCCCTGACGGCCTTCGACAATGTCGCTCTCCCCGCCCGGCTCGCCGGGCTGCGCGTCGACCGCGCCGCGGTGCTCGACGCCCTGGACCGGGTGGGGCTGCGCGGCCTGGCCCGGCGGCGCCCGCCCGAGATGTCCGGTGGCCAGCAGCAGCGCGTCGCGATCGCCCGCGCCCTGCATGCCCGCCCCGCCGTGCTGTTCGCGGACGAGCCGACCGGGGCCCTGGACCGGTCGACGGGCCGCGACGTGCTGGCGCTGCTGCGGGCGCTCGCCGACTCGGGCCAGACCGTCGTCATGGTCACTCACGACCCGCTGGCCGCCTCCTATGCCGACGCCGTGCTGTTCCTCGCGGACGGCCTGGTGGTGGGGCAGATGCGGCGCGGCGACCCCACGCAGATCGCGGCGCGGATGACGGAGCTGGAGGGATGATGCTTGCCCACAGCCTCATGACGTTCCGCGACTCCTGGCGGGCGTACGCGGGCGCGATGGTGGCCCTGGCCGGCGGCACCGGTCTGATCGGCCTGGCCGTGAACCTGCTGGGATCCCTCGGCACGACGTCCGGCCAGGCCGAGCTCACGGCCGAGGCCCGCAAGCAGCTCGGCGATCTCGGGTCGCTCTTCGGGTTCATGGCGGGTGTCTCGCTGTTCATGGCGCTGTTCGTGGTGGCGAGCACGTTCGGGTTCGTCGTGGCGACCCGCCGCCGCGAGCTCGGCCTGCTCCGCCTGATCGGCGCGACGCCCTGGCAGGTGCGGCTGCTCCTGCTCGGCGAGGCGGCCGTGGTGGCCGTCGCCGGCACGACGCTCGGTGTGGTCCTGGCGACGGTGGTCACACCCCTGGCGTTCGGCCTGCTGCAGACGACCGGGCTGACGCCGGTGCACCTGACAGCGCCCGGGCCGGAGGCCGCCTGGGCGGCCGCGGCGCCGCTGGGTGCCGGCGTCGCGCTGGTCGGCGCGTGGCGGGCGGGTGCCCGCGCCGGCCGCACCCAGCCCGCCGAGGCGTTCCGCGAGGCGGTGCTGGAACGACGGCGGCCCGGCGTGCTCGAGGCGCTCGCCGCGCTCTCGGCCTTCGTGGCGCTGGTCGCCGCGGCCGTCCTCGCGCCCGAGATGGAGCTGCTCTTCGCGCTGCTGGCAGGGATGCTCCTGCCGGTCGTCGCCGTGGTCGGGATCAACGGCGTGGGCCGGCTGGTCTACCCGGCCCTCGCCGGGCTGGTCGGACGGCTCGTCGCCCACCGTGACCCCGCGGCGCGGCTGGCCCGCGACCACGCCCGCTCGTCGCTGCGCATGACCACGGCGGTGGCCGCGCCGGTCGTGGCCATCTCCGCCATGGCCGGTTCCCTGCTCCTGGCCGTGAGCTTCACCGCGGACTGGACAGAGGGCGCCGACCGGGTCGCGCTGCGGGCCCCGCTCGTGGCGGAGGTGTCGGGCGACGCCCGCCCCGTCGCCGCGGCCCGGGAAGTCGCTGCGGTTCCGGGGGTCACGACCGCCGACGTCCGGCGCACCGCACAGCTCCGGCTCGGACGCGGCGACGACGCGGAGGCCGAGGTCCTCGACGTCGCCGCGGCGGCCGAGGCCCGCAGCCTCCGGGCCGTGCAGGGTTCGCTCGACGACCTGCACGGCGCGGCGATGGCGGTGACCGAGTCCTACGTGACCGACCTCGGCGCACGGGTCGGCGACATCCGGACCCTGCACGTGGGGGGCACGAGCACGAAGGTGACCATCGCCGCCGTCGTGCCCGACGCTCCCGACCTGTGGGCGGACGTCCTGGTGCCGGCGGACCTGCCGGGCGTCGCCCGTGCCGCACGCCCCGTCGGTACGGTGTTCGTGATCCCCGGTGACGGCGCCGACGTCGACACGGTGGCCGCCGCGCTGCGCGAGACGGGCGCCGGAGTGGAGACGGCCGACGAGTGGGTCGGCCGGGTGGTCGGCGAGTCCCGGGAGATGAACGCGGTCGTGCTGTGGGTCATGCTCGGGCCCGCCGGCGTATATGCGACGATCGCCGCGGTGAATGCGATCCTCATCGGGTCCGGGCAGCGGCGCCGCCAGCTCGGCACCGCCCGCCTCCTGGGCGCGACGCCCACGCAGGTGCGCCGGGCGGCCGTCTGGGAGACATGCTTCACCGGCGTCGCGGCCCTGCTCGTGGGCGGCACGATCACCGGCTTCGTCGGGTGGCTCATCCGCCAGGCCGTGGTGCGCGAGGTGCCGGACGCGCCGCTGACGATCCCGTGGCTGCCGTTCGCCGGCATCGTCGCGGCGTGCGCCGTCGTGATGGTCGCGGCCGGCGTGGCGGGAGCCCACGCGGCGACCCGGGAGTAGTCCCGGGGCGGCGCTACGAAGTCCGCGCGGGCCCGCCCGCTCGCGTGGGCCCGCCCGCCCGCGAGGTCGCGCCGTCGCTCACGCGGACGGCGCGACCGCCCGCCCCGTCACCCGCGCGACGACGGCGAGCACGGCGTCCACCGTCTGCTCGAAGTCGAGGTCGCTGGAGTCGACGGTCACCACGCCGTCGGCCGCCACGAGGAACTGGGTCACCTTCGCGTCGTCCTGGTCGCGGCGCAGCACCTGGTCCTTGGTCGCCTCGACGGCGGTGGCGTCGGCCGCGCCGTGCACCTCCAGGGACCGACGGCGCAGGCGCGCCTCCTCCGAGGCGGTGAGCAGCACGCGCACGTCGGCGTCGGGCGCGACGACCGTGGTGATGTCGCGGCCCTCCGCCACGATCCCCCGGCCGCCGGACCGCACCGCCTCGACCGGGCTGGACTCCCGGTCGATGATCTCGCGCTGCAGCCGCTTGAGCTCGGAACGCACCTCGAGGTTGGACGCCACCTTCGACACCGCGCCCGTGACCTCGGCGCTGCGGATCGTCACGGCGACGTCCCGCCCGTCCAGCTCGACACCCGGCGCGGCCGGGTCCAGCCCCATGACCAGCGGCATCGCGCGGACCGCCGCCGTGACCGACGCCGCGTCGTCCAGGTCGGCCGTCTCCATGCTCCACACCGTGGCCGCCCGGTACATGGCGCCCGTGTCGAGGTAGGCCAGGCCGAGCCGCGCCGCGACCGCCTTCGAGACGCTCGACTTGCCGGAGCCCGACGGCCCGTCGATGGCGATCACTACGGGGCTGGTCACAGTGCTGTTCTCCTCAGGGTCCACGGCGGTCAGAATCTCGGGTCTCACAGGTCGACGGCGCTCATCAGGGTGCCGAGCTCCGTCCGGCCGAGCACGCGGGTGCGGCCCGGCTTCAGGTCGCCCAGCGGGATCGGGCCGATCCGGGTGCGCACCAGGCGCGTCACCGGGTGCCCGACGGCGTCGAACATCCGGCGCACGATCCTATTGCGTCCCTCGTGCAGCACGACCTCCAGCATCGCGGACCCCTCGATCTGCTGGAGCACGCGCACGGCGTCCAGCTTGGCGGGGCCGTCCTCCAGCTCGACGCCCTTCAGGAGCTCGCGGCCGGTCCGCGGGTAGATCTCGCCCTCCACCGTCACCAGGTACGTCTTGGCGATCTGGTACTTGGGGTGTGACAGCCGGTTGGCGAGCTCGCCGTCGTTGGTCAGGAGCAGCAGGCCCTCGCTGTCGGCGTCGAGCCGGCCCACGTGGAAGAGGCGCTCCTCGCGGTTCTTGACGAGGTCGGCCACGGTGGGGCGGCCCTTGGGGTCGTCCATGGTCGAGACCACGCCCAGCGGCTTGTTCAGCGCGATGGTCACCTTGGCCTGGTCGAGCTGGATCCGCAGCCCGTCCACGTGCACGACGGCGGTGGCCGGGTCGATCCGCACGCCCAGCTCGGTCACGATCTGCCCGTCCACCTCGACGTGCCCGTTCGCGATGAGCTCTTCGGACGCCCGGCGCGAGCCCAGCCCGGCCTGGGCGAGCACCTTCTGCAGCCGCACGCCGCCCTCGACGTGGACGTCGCGCACCTCCTCGCCGTCCTTGGCTGGCCGACGGCGGGGCGCGTTCGCCTGGGCGCGGCTCTTGGCGGAGCTGCCGCCGCTGAAGTTCCTGCCGCCCTGCCGGCCGGACTGGCTGGGACGGCGGGGCTGCTGGCCGCCACCGGACTCGCGGCGGCTCCCGCCGCGGCGTTCGTTGCTCATGGTTCGTCTCTCGGTACGTCGGGAAATCTCGGAGAAGGCGCTGCGGACCGCGCCGGCGGGCCGCGCCCGGACTAGCTGTCCTGCCCGTCCAGACCGTCGACCGTGTCGAGGTCCGGCAGGTGCGGCGCCAGCGGAGGCAGCTCGTCGAGCGACGAGAAGTCCATCCGCTCCAAGAAGTATCCCGTGGTTCCGAACAGAACCGCACCCGAGCTCGGGTCCTGGCCGATCTCGGCGATCAGCCCGCGCGTCAGCAGCGTCCGCACGACGCCGTCGACGTTCACGCCACGCACCGCACTGACCTGGCCGCGCGTCACGGGCTGACGGTAGGCGATCACCGCGAGCGTCTCCAGGGCGGCCTGGCTCAGCTTCGCCGACTGGCCGTCCAGCACGAAGCGGCCCACCGGGTCCGCGTGGGCGGCGGACGAGTAGATGCGCCAGCCGTCCACCGACCGGCGCAGCTCGAACCCACGCGGCCGCCCGCCGAGGTGGCCCGCGTACTCGTCGGCCAGCTCGTGCAGGATGTCGTCGGTCTCGTCCTGCGTCAGGTTCAGCGCGGCGGCGATCCGGTCGGCGCCGATGGGCGCGTCCGCCACCATGAGCACCGCCTCGACCGCCGCGTGCGCGCCGCCGGGCAGCGTGTGCACGTCGACGAAGGGCAGCTCGTCCTGCGTGGGGGTCTCGGCCGGGGCGTCTGCCTGCGGGGCCTCCGGGGCCTGTTCCTCGACGGTCATGCTCTCGCCTCCGTTCCGGTCTGCTCGGTCTGTGTCTGCGTCGGCTCGTCGTCGGCCCGCGCCCCGCCAGGCTCCTCCCCCGGCTCGGACACGTCGCCCTCGTCGAACTCGCTCGGGCCGGCCTCCGGATCGAGGTACTTGCCGCCGTCCTCGGGCCCGGCGGTCCAGCGCACCGTCAGCTCGCCCAGCGGGCTGACCTGCTCGAACCCGACCAGGGAGTCGCGGAACAGCTCCAGCAGCGCGAGGAACCGGGCGACGGTCACCAGCCGCTCCGTGCCCGCGGTGAGCGCCCGGAAGGTCACGGCGCGCTCCGTCCGCAGCCGCCGCACGATGACGCCCGCCTCCTCGCGCACGCTCACCGCCGACCCGTGCAGGTGCGCCAGCCCCACCACGGGCGGCGGCTTGGGGGCCAGTACCCGCGCGGCGACCTCGGCGAGCTGCTCCCCCGACGTGTCCCAGACCAGCTCCGGCAGGATCGCCGCCAGGTGCGGCTCGAGCGGCGCCAGACGCGGCACGCGGCGTCCGGCCGACGCCATCTGCTCGGCCAGGATCTTCGAGACCTCCTTGTAGGCGCGGTACTGCAGGAGCCGCGCGAACAGCAGGTCGCGGGCCTCCAGCAGCTCCAGGTCCTCGGCGTCCTCCACCACCACGCCCGGCAGCAGGCGGGCGGCCTTGAGGTCGAGGAGGGTCGCCGCGATGACCAGGAACTCGCTGGCCACGCCCAGGTCCCACGACTCGTGCACCTCGCCGCGCGCCGCGGCCTCGCGCGAGGCCCGCTCCGCCTCGCGGATGTGCGCCACGAACTCGTCGGTCACCACGGCGAGCGCCACCTCTGTGACGTCCAGCTCGTGCTTCGCGATGAGCGACAGGAGCAGGTCGAACGGGCCCTCGAAGTTGTGCAGCCGCACCTGGAAGGCGCGGGAGGCGGGGCGCTCGTCGGCGGCGGGCTGCTCGTCGGGCTCCTGCGCCGTCGGCTCCTGGCCGGGCTCCGCCGCCCGGACCGCCGCCTCAGGCGCCTCCGCCTCAGGCAGCGTCGCCACGGGCCACGAGCTCCCGGGCGAGCTGACGGTACGCGGCAGCGCCCGGGTGCCCAGGTGCGTAGGCGGTGATCGGCTCGGCGGCGACCGTGGCGTCGGGGAACTTGACCGTGCGCCCGATGACCGAGTGCAGGAGCGTGTCGCCGAAGGCCTCGTGCACCCGGGCCACGACCTCCCGGGAGTGGAGAGTGCGCGAGTCGTACATGGTGGGCAGGATACCGTCGATCTCCAGGGCCGGGTTGAGTCGGTCCCGCACCTTTTCGATGGTCTCCACCAGCAGCGCGACGCCGCGCAGCGCGAAGAACTCGCACTCCAGCGGGATCAGCACACCGTGCGCGGCGGTCAGGGCGTTCACGGTGAGCAGCCCGAGGCTCGGCTGGCAGTCGATGAGGATGACGTCGTAGTCGTCGACCACCGGGCGCAGCGCGCGGGCCAGCACCGACTCCCTGGCGACCTCGCCGACGAGCTGCACCTCGGCGGCCGACAGGTCGATGTTCGCGGGCAGCACGTCGAGGTTCTCGATCCCGGACGGGATGAGCACGTCCTGGATGTCCACGCCCCGCTCCATGAGCAGGTTGTAGACGGTGACGTCGAGCTCGTGCGGGTTCACGCCGATGCCGACCGAGGCGGCGCCCTGCGGGTCGAAGTCCACCAGCAGCACCTTGCGGCCGTACTCCGCGAGCGACGCGCCGAGGTTGATCGTCGTGGTGGTCTTGCCGACCCCGCCCTTCTGGTTGCACATCGCGATGATGCGCGCGGGCCCGTGACTGGTGAGGGGCGCCGGCTCCGGCAGCTCCGGCATGACGCGGCCTACGACGTCGCGCACGATCTCCGCGTCCGTGGGTGCGCCGACGACCGTCTTGCCGAGAAGAATGTCGGTCATCGTGCTCGCTCCCTCCTGGCTGGGTGCCTCGCTCACGCCCGCCACGCTATACCAGAGTCGGGTGCGGCAGCCGCGAAAGGCCCGGCGTGGCGCTCTTCGGCCGCAGAGCCGCTACCTGGCTCGCGGGTGGGCCGCCGCGTAGACCTCGCGCAGCGCGTCCGGGGTGACCATCGTGTAGATCTGCGTGGTCGTGACCGACGCGTGCCCGAGCAGCTCCTGGACCACGCGCACGTCCGCACCGCCGGACAGCAGGTGGGTGGCGAACGAGTGCCGCAGGGTGTGCGGCGAGACGTGCTCCGTGAGGCCCGCGCGCGCGGCGGCCGACTGCAGCGCGGCCCACGCCGTCTGCCGGGACATCCGCGCACCGCGCGTGTTGAGGAACAGGGCGGGCGTGCCGCGGCCGGCGGCGGCCAGCGCCGGACGCGACCGGACCAGGTAGGCCTCCAGCGCCTCACGCGCGAACGAGCCGACCGGCACCGCCCGCTCCTTCGAACCCTTGCCGAGCAGCCGGACGACGGCGGGGTCGCTCACGCCGTCGACGTCGAGGCCCACGATCTCGGAGATCCGCGCGCCGGTGGCGTACAGCAGCTCCAGCAGCGCCCGGTCGCGCAGGGGCAGCGGCCCGTCGCCGGTGCCCGCCGCGTCGAGCAGCCCGGCGACATCGTCGACGGACAGCGCGTGCGGCAGGCGGCGGAGCTGGGTGGGGGCGCGCACCTCGGCGGACGGGTCGTCCGCGGCCAGGCCCTCGGCCTGCGCGAACCGGTGCCAGCCCCGCACGGCGGCCAGCGCCCGCGCGGTGGACGACGGCGACAGCGGCCGGCCGCCGTCGGACCCGCCGCGCACGGCCTCGACGAAGCCCGTGACGTCGGGCTCCCGCACCCCGGCCAGGCCCGGCCGGCCGAGCGACTCCAGGAAGCCCACGTACCGCACCAGGTCGCGGCGGTAGGCCGCGACGGTGTTGGCCGAGAGGCCGCGCTCCACGCTCAGGTGCGCGAGGTAGTCCGCGAGCGCCCGCTCGAACCGGGGCCCAACGGCGTCGGACGGCGGGGCCGCGGCGGGCGCGAGCAGGGTCCTGCGGGACGACGGGAGGCGGGCCAGGGCGGTGGACACCGCCCCATCATGCCGAGCGCGGCCCGCGAGGCGAGCGGGCCACGCCGGAAGAACGGCGGACGGCGCCAGGAACGGGCGGCGAGCACCGGCCGAGTAGCCGATACCGCCCGGGGTTGTGTTGCGCTCGGTCGACAACGTCTACTGTCCGCAACACACTCCCGCGAGGAATCCCGGCTCGGACGGTCGCCGGATCAGGACGGGTTGATCCCGAAGAGCTCCGCGCGCGAGCGGATCACCTGCGCGCGGGCGAGGCGCGGCTTGTCGCTGCCGTCGCGGATCACGGAGCCCGCCGCCTCGAACTCGGCGAAGAAGTCGACGGCCCAGGCCACGTCGGACGACGTCGGCGCGAAGGACTCGTTGATGACCGCAGGCTGCTCGAAGTCCAGGCAGAGCTTGCCGGTCATGCCGAGGTTGACGGCGTCGGCAGACTGCTCGCGCAGCAGCGCGTGCGACGAGCCGACGGTGGGGCCGTCCACGGGGCCGGGCAGGCCGCCGATGCGGCTCGCGACCACGAGGCGCGTGCGGGGGTAGGCCATGGCCATGGGCTCGTTGGCCGCGCCGGTGTCGCGGCGGTAGTCGCCCGACCCGAACGCGAGGCGGAAGGCGCCGCGCGCCCGCGCGATGTTGACGGCCTCCTCGATGCCGAGGGCCGACTCGACGAGCGGGATCACCGGCACGTCGCCGCCGAGCCGCTGCGCGGTGTCGATGACGTCGTCGGCGCTCTCGGTCTTGGCCAGCATCACGCCGTTGAGCCCCTTGAGGCCGCGCAGGTACGCGACGTCGTCGGCCCACGACGCGGCCTGCCGGTCGTTGATCCGCACCCAGGCGCTGCCGCCGTTCTTGATCCACCGGATGACGTTCTCGCGCGCCTCGTCCTTGAGGGAGTCGTCGATGGCGTCCTCGCAGTCGAGGATGACCTGGTCCGCGCGGGAGAGCTGGGCCTTGTCGAAGCTCTCGGCGCGCATCGCGGACAGCAGGAGCCACGAGCGCGCGTAGTCGGGCGCGACGCGCGACTTCTCGCGCGCGGCCCGCCGCGGGGCGAGGTCGGTCTCGGGGACGACGGCGGACGCCGCCGGCAGGCCCGAGGAGTAGCTCCCCGACTGGTCGGCGGGCGCGGCGGTTCGGTCGGCTGGGGTCTGGGTCACCCGCTCAGCGTAGGCCGGGGTTCCGGACCTACCGAATCATGACCGACGCTTTCATCGTGGGCAGCCGGGCCGCCGTGGCGTCACCGGGTGGCGTCCCACTCCCAGCCGTACCCCTCCTTGTGCCGCACGGCCACTGCGGCCAGCGGCCCGACGTCCGGCAGCGTGACGGTGGTGGTCACGCTGCCCCCGTCCGTGAGGTTGCCCCACGTCCAGAACGTGTCCTGCGCCGTCGCGTCCTCCGGACGGCTGGGCCGGGCGGTGCCGTCCGTCCCGACGGCGGAGATCTCCAGCCACGCGCTCGGGGTCGGGGTGCCGTAGGCGCTCGTCCCCGCCTGGTCGCACGAGAGCGTCACCGTGGCCAGCCGGCCCCGCACGTCGTCGACGCTGGCGAACCAGCACGAGTCCTCGCCGAGGCGCTGCCGGGTCCCCAGCGGCCACGGGCTGCCCCGGCTCCCGTCCCGGCCCGTGACCTGCTCCGCCCCAGGGACCGGGCTCTCGGCGACCGGCGTCGGTCCCGTGCCGACGGGTTCGGCCCCGTCATCGTCGTCGAGCCACTGCCAGACGCCGAACCCCGCGGCGGACAGCGCCAGGGCCCCGGCGAGGGTGGCACCGAGCCGCCGGCTCGCGGCGCGCCGAGATGCCCGCGTGCCGCCGGTCCGCGCGGCGCGCACCGGCGCGTGGGCCGGCCGGTCCGTGCCGGGTCTTCCCGCTCCGGGCCGCGCCGTGCCAGGCCCCGCCATGCCGGACCCGACCGTGCCGGGCCGCTCCGTGCGAGCCCCGCCCGTGCCGGCGCCGCCCGCACTCGGCCCGCCGGTACCAGCAGCGGGACCGGCCGACACGTACGGACCGAGCGACCGCAGGATGACGTCGAGGGACGGCCGCCGCGCCGGGTCCTTGACCAGGCAGGCGTCGAGGAGCGGGCGCAGGTAGGCGGGGCTGTCGTCGTAGGACGGGTCCTCGGCCGAGACCTGGTACAGCACCACGGCCGGATGCGTCCCGCCGAAGAGGTGGTTGCCGGTGGCCGCGTAGTAGGCCAGCGCGCCCAGCGCCCAGACGTCGGCGGCCGCCGTCGCCCGGTCCGCCATGGCCTGCTCCGGGGCCATGTACATCGGGGTGCCGACCGGCTGACCCGTCATGGTCAGCTTCGTCACGTCGAGCGCGTCGATGGCCGCGACCACACCCAGGTCGATCAGGCACGGGCCGTCGGGCCCGAGGATCACGTTGGCCGGCTTGACGTCGCGGTGCACCAGGCCCACGCCGTGGATGGTGTGCAGCGCCTCCGCTACCCCCGCCACCAGGTTCAGCACGGCGTCCTGGGACAGCGGGCCGTGCACCTTGAGCGCCTGCGCGAGCGTCGGCCCCGCGATGTACTCGGTGGCGAGCCACGGGCTGCCCGCGTCCAGGTCGGCGTCGACGAGGTTGGCGACGAACCGGCTGCGCACCTTGGTCGCCGCGCGCACCTCGCGGCGGAACCGGGCGCGGAACTCCTGGTCGTCGAGCTGGGCGCCCCGGATCAGCTTGATCGCCACCTGCTGCCCGTCGCGCCCCGTGCCGAGGTAGACGTCCCCCATGCCGCCGCTGCCGAGCTTGCTCCGCACCCGGAACGGTCCGATCGTGCGCGGGTCGCCGCGGCCCAGCGCCGTCGGCTCCGGTGCGGGGAGGGTCCACTGCGCAAGCGACTCTTGCAACACCGGACGATCCCCCTGCTCTCACGGCACGAGCCGGATATATGCGGCACGGACGTTCGGGATGCTACCCCACCGGAACTGACGGGTCCCGGAAAGTACGGCAGCCGATCAGCCGGCTCGGAAGGGCAGGAATCAGAAGGGCAGGAACACGTCCACGGCCACCGCCACGAAGAGCAGCGACAGGTACGTGATCGACGCGTGGAACACCTTCATGGCGCCCAGCTTGCCGCTCGCCCGGCCCTGCGCCCGGCGCAGCATCGCGATCGTGGACCAGAGGAACCACCCGCCCAGCCCGGCGGCCACCACGGTGTACACCCACGACATGCCGGCCAGCGGGGTCAGCAGCAGCGAGCAGGCGATCATCGCGAGCGTGTAGCCCACCATCTCGGCGGCCACGCGCTTGTCGTCGCTGACCACGGGCAGCATCGGCACGTTCGCGTTCGCGTAGTCCTTCTTGAACTTGATCGACAGCGGCCAGTAGTGCGGCGGCGTCCAGAAGAAGATGATGCCGAACAGCGCGAGCGCCGCCCAGCTCAGCCCGCCCGTCACGGACGCCCAGCCGATGAACACCGGCATGCAGCCCGCGATGCCGCCCCACACGATGTTCTGCGGCGTGCGGCGCTTGAGGATCATCGTGTAGCCGACGACGTAGATCGCGATGGCGGCCAGCGTGAGCCACATCGCCGCCCAGTTGATGACCAGCCCGAACCACGCGAGCGACAGCAGCCCGAGGATCGAGGCGAACACGAGCCCGGCGCGCGGCGAGATCTCCCCCGTGGCCAGCGGGCGCCGCTTGGTCCGGTTCATGATCTGGTCGATATCGCGGTCCCACCACATGTTGAACGCGTTGGCGCTGCCCGCCGCGCCGGCCCCGCCCACGAGGGTGCCGAGGATCAGCCAGAAGTTCGGCAGGCCGTCGGCGGCCAGGATCATGGTGGGCACCGTCGTCACGAGCAGCAGCTCGATGACCCGCGGCTTGGTCAGCGCGACGTACGCGCCGGCGCGCCGCAGGAACCAGCCCCCCGGACGCTGCTCGACGCCGTCGCGGGGCGCCTGCGGACCGGACGTCTGGGGACGCGCGGTCTGGCCGTTCGTCGTCTGGCTCGTTCTCACGCGCGTCGCAGTTCCGTTCGGGAGGGTCCTGAGGTCGATAACACACCTGGTGGGCCCTGATGCCGCCCCGGTGCGTGCCCATGGTACGTCCCGGCGTGACCCGGGCGCGCACCGCATTCCCGTCGGGGCGTGTGAGATTTGTCCTCGGTCCTAGGACGAACAGAGCGTGGACAGGCCTGCGCGGGGGCTGGTGTGCGCGTATAGGGTTGATTTCGTTATCGAACGAAGGGCGGCCGGCATCCCGCCGCCGCCGCAGCACGCCGCGCGGCTCTCCGGCCCGCACCCGGGCAGGACGAGGACCGGCGGCGGAGAGAAAGAGGACTCGTGAACGCTTTCGACCCCGTGCTGAAGCCCCTGGAGTGGTCGGAGCTCGACGAGCGGGCGGTCAAGGCCATCAAGGCGCTGGCCGCGGACGCCGTCGAGAAGGTGGGCAACGGACACCCCGGCACCGCGATCTCGCTCGCGCCGGCCGCGTACCTCCTCTTCCAGAAGACCATGCGGCACGACCCGTCGGACCCGCACTGGCAGGGCCGCGACCGGTTCGTGCTGAGCGCCGGCCACTCGTCCCTGACGATCTACCTGCAGCTCTTCCTCGCGGGCTACGGCCTGGAGATGGAGGACATCGCCGCTCTGCGCACCTGGGGCTCCAAGACCCCGGGCCACCCGGAGTACGGCCACACCGCCGGCGTCGAGATCACGACCGGCCCGCTGGGCCAGGGCCTCGCCTCCGCCGTCGGCATGGCGTTCGCCTCCCGGCGCGAGCGCGGCCTGCTGGACCCGGCCGCCGCCCCCGGCGAGTCGCCCTTCGACCACCACGTGTACGTCATCGCGTCCGACGGCGACCTGCAGGAGGGCGTGACCTCTGAGGCCTCGTCGCTCGCGGGCCACCAGCAGCTCGGCAACCTGATCCTGATCTGGGACGACAACAAGATCTCGATCGAGGACGACACCAACATCGCGTTCACCGAGGACGTCCTGAAGCGCTACGAGGCCTACGGCTGGCACACCCAGCGCGTGGACTGGACCTCCGGCGACGGCGGCTACGCCGAGGACACCGACGCGCTCGCCGCCGCCATCGACGCGGCGAAGGCCGAGACCGGCAAGCCCTCGATCATCGCGCTGCGCACCATCATCGGCTGGCCGGCGCCCACCAAGCAGAACACGGGCGGCATCCACGGCTCGGCCATGGGCGCCGACGAGGTCAAGGGCCTCAAGGCGGCGCTCGGCCTCGACCCGGAGGCGTCGTTCGTGGTCGACGACGACGTGCTCGCCTACACCCGCGCCGTCGGCGAGCGCCAGGCCGCCCGGCGCGAGGCCTGGGAGTCCGCGTTCGCGGACTGGAAGGACGCGAACCCCCAGGCCGCTGCCCTGCTGGCCCGCCTGCGCGCGAACGAGCTGCCGGAGGGCTGGGCCGACGCCCTGCCCGAGTTCGAGGCGAGCGAGAAGGGCGTGGCGACCCGTGCGGCGTCGGGCAAGGTGCTCACGGCCCTCGCGGACGTGCTGCCGGAGCTGTGGGGCGGCTCGGCCGACCTGGCCGGCTCCAACAACACGACCATGGACGGCGTGCCGTCGTTCGTGCCGACGGAGCACGCGACCAAGAAGTTCCCGGGCGACCCGTACGGCCGCACGCTGCACTTCGGCATCCGCGAGCACGCCATGGGCTCGATCCTGAACGGCATCGTGCTGCACGGCCTGACGCGGCCGTACGGCGGCACGTTCCTGCAGTTCTCGGACTACATGCGCGCGTCGGTCCGCCTGGCCGCGCTGATGAGCATCCCCACCACGTTCGTGTGGACGCACGACTCGATCGGCCTGGGCGAGGACGGCCCGACCCACCAGCCCGTCGAGCACCTGGCGGCGCTGCGGGCCATCCCGAACCTCGACGTCGTCCGCCCGGCCGACGCGAACGAGACCGCCTGGGCGTGGCGCGGCATCCTCGAGAACACGAAGAACCCGGCCGGCCTGGTGCTGACCCGGCAGAACGTGCCGACCTACCCGCGCGGCACGGACGGCTTCGCCTCCGCCGAGGGCACCCTCAGGGGCGGCTACACCCTGCTGGACACCGACGGCACGCCCGACGTCGTCCTGGTGGGCACCGGCTCCGAGGTGCAGCTCGCCGTCGCGGCGCGCGAGATCCTCGCGGGCGACGGCATCAGGGCGCGCGTGGTCTCGATGCCCTCGCGCGAGTGGTTCGACAAGCAGGACGAGGCCTACCGCGAGTCGGTCATCCCGTCCGCCGTCAAGGCGCGCGTCTCGGTCGAGGCGGGCGTGGCACAGGGCTGGCGCGAGGTGGTCGGCGACGCCGGCCGCATCGTCTCGCTCGAGCACTACGGCGCGTCGGCGGACTACAAGACGCTCTTCACCGAGTACGGCATCACGGCCGAGGCAGTGGCCCAGGCCGCCAAGGAGTCCATCGAGGCGGCGTCCTGAGCCGTTCGGTGACCAACGGACACGACAGAGGAAGGGCACGATGAGCGACAGCACCACCGACAGTGTCAACGAGAACCTCAGTCCCACGGAGCGGCTGTCCGAGGCGGGTGTCGCCATCTGGTTGGACGACCTGTCGCGTGAACGCCTGCGCACCGGGAACCTCGCCGAGCTGATGACCACGCGGAACGTCGTCGGCGTAACCACCAACCCGACGATCTTCGCCGCCGCTCTCAAGGCGGGCGACGCCTACGACGCCTCGCTGACCGAGCTGGCCGGCTCGGACGTCGAGGCCGCCGTCGAGCGGATCACCACCGACGACGTCCGGGACGCGGCCGACCTGCTGCGCCCCGTCTACGACGCCACCGCCGCCGTGGACGGCCGCGTGTCCATCGAGGTGGACCCGCGGCTGGCCCGCGACACGGAGGCGACCAAGACGACGGCCGTCCGGCTGTGGGAGACCGTCGGCCGGCCGAACGTGATGATCAAGATCCCCGCGACGGTGGAGGGCCTGCCGGCGATCACGGCGACCCTGGCCAAGGGCATCAGCGTGAACGTGACGCTGATCTTCTCGATCGAACGCTACCGGGCGGTGATGGACGCCTTCCTGGCCGGCCTGGAGCAGGCCAAGGAGGCGGGCCACGACCTGTCCGTGATCGGGTCGGTGGCGTCGTTCTTCGTGTCCCGCGTGGACACGGAGGTCGACAAGCGCCTCGACGCCATCGGCACGGACGAGGCGCGGGCGCTGCGCGGCCAGGCCGCCATCGCCAACGCGCGGCTCGCCTTCGCGGCGTACCAGGAGGTCTTCGCGTCCGACCGGTGGGCGGCCCTCGCCGCGGCCGGCGCCCGGCCACAGCGCCCGCTGTGGGCGTCGACCGGTGTGAAGGACCCCGCCTACCGCGACACGATGTACGTGGACGAGCTCGTGGTGGCCGGCGTGGTCAACACCATGCCGGAGAAGACCCTGGACGCGTTCGCCGACCACGGCATCGTGCTGGCCGACACCGTGACCGGCTCGGGCGAGCAGGCCGCGGCGACCATCGCGGCGATCGAGGCGCAGGGCATCTCCATGGACGATGTGACGGCCAAGCTGGAGGAAGAGGGCGTGACCAAGTTCGAGGTGAGCTGGGACGAGCTGCTGACCACCACGAAGACCGGGCTCGACAGCGCCGGGGCAGGGGCCGGCGACCAGTGAGGCCCGCGAAGATCGCGCAGGGGGTCAACCCCCTGCGCGACCCCCTCGATCTGCGCCTGCCCCGCATCGCGGGGCCCAGCGGCCTGGTGATCTTCGGCGTGACGGGCGACCTGTCGCGCAAGAAGCTCATGCCGGCCGTCTACGACCTGGCCAACCGCGGCCTCCTGCCGCCGGGCTTCGCCCTGACGGGCTTCGCCCGGCGCGACTGGGCGGACCAGGACTTCGCGCAGGTCGTGCACGACGCCGTCAAGGAGCACGCCCGCACCCCCTTCCGGGAGGCCACGTGGCGGCAGCTCGCCGATGGCATCCGGTTCGTACAGGGCTCCTTCGACGACGACGAGGCGTTCGAGCGCCTCCGCGAGACCGTCGAGACCCTGGACCGCGAGCGCGGCACCGGCGGCAACCACGCGTTCTACCTGTCGGTCCCGCCGTCGGCGTTCCCCGTGGTGTGCGAGCAGCTCTCCAAGCACGGCCTCTCGCACCCCGACCAGGACGCGGACGGCGACGGCGTGAACGCCTGGCGGCGCGTGGTCATCGAGAAGCCCTTCGGGCACGACCTGGCCAGCGCACGCGAGCTCGACGCCGTGGTCTCCAAGGTCTTCGAGCCCGAGTCGGTGTTCCGCATCGACCACTACCTGGGCAAGGAGACCGTCCAGAACCTGCTGGCGCTGCGCTTCGCGAACACGATGTTCGAGCCCATCTGGAACTCGAACTACGTGGACCACGTGCAGATCACGATGGCGGAGGACATCGGCATCGGTGGCCGCGCCGGGTACTACGACGGGATCGGTGCAGCGCGCGACGTCATCCAGAACCACCTGATCCAGCTCCTGGCGCTGGTGGCGATGGAGGAGCCCGTGAACTTCGACGCCGCCGAGCTGCGCGCCGAGAAGATCAAGGTGCTCTCGTCCGTGCGCCTGCCGCGCGACCTCGGCAAGCACACCGCCCGCGGCCAGTACAAGGCCGGCTGGCAGGGTGGCGAGCAGGTGCCCGGCTTCCTGGAGGAGGACGGCATCGCCAAGGACTCCGCCACGGAGACCTTCGCCGCGATCCGGGTCGACGTCGACAACCGCCGCTGGGCGGGCGTCCCGTTCTACCTGCGGCACGGCAAGCGCCTGGGCCGCCGGGTCACCGAGGTGGCCGTGGTGTTCAAGAAGGCGCCGCACCTGCCGTTCGAGTCGTCCCTGACCTCGGAGCTGGGCAACAACGCCCTGGTCATCCGGGTGCAGCCCGACGAGGGCGTGACCATGCGGTTCGGCGCCAAGGTGCCGGGCACTGCCATGCAGGTGCGCGACGTGACCATGGACTTCGGCTACGGGCACTCGTTCACCGAGTCCTCCCCCGAGGCCTACGAGCGGCTCATCCTGGACGTGCTGCTCGGCGACCCGCCGCTGTTCCCGACGCGCGAGGAGGTCGAGCTGTCCTGGAAGATCCTCGACCCGATCACGTCGTACTGGGCGCGTAAGGGGCACCCCGAGCCGTACGCGTCGGGCACGTGGGGCCCGGCGTCGGCCGACGCCATGATGGAGCGCGACGGCAGGTCCTGGAGGCGACCGTGATCATCGACATGCCCGACACCACGACCAACGACGTCAACAAGCGCCTGGTGCGCCTGCGCGACGAGGGCGGTGCGGTGGCCCTCGGCCGCGTGCTCACCCTCGTGGTGCTGGCCGACGAGCGCGACGTCGAGGAGTCGGTGGAGGCCGCCAACGACGCGAGCCGCGAGCACCCGTGCCGGGTCATCGTCGTCGCCCCGGCGGCGCGCGGTACGGACGCCCGGCTCGATGCCCAGATCCGCGTGGGTGGTGACGCGGGCGCCTCCGAGGTGGTGGTGCTGCGCGCCTTCGGCCCGCTCCTGGAGCGCACCGACACCCTCGTGATGCCGCTCCTGCTGCCCGACGCGCCGATCGTGGCCTGGTGGCCGCGCGAGGCGCCCGCTGTGCCGTCGCAGGACCCGGTGGGCGCCATGGCGGCCCGCCGGATCACGGACAGCACGGTGGCGAAGAACCCGGTGGAGATGCTCGGCGGCCTCGTCGACGCGTACGCGCCCGGCGACACCGACCTCGCGTGGGCGCGCGTCACCCTGTGGCGGGCGCTCATCGCGGCGGCCGTCGAGCAGCCGCCGTTCGAGCCCGTGCTCTCGGTGACCGTGGAGGGGCAGAAGCGGCACACGTCGCTCGACCTGCTCGCGGCCTGGCTGGGCGCGCGGCTGGGCTGCCCGGCCGAGGTGGTGCGCACCAGCAGCGACGACGCGATCACCCGCGTGACGCTGGAGCGCAAGAGCGGCCCCATCGTGCTCGACCGCCCGGACGGCCGCACCGTCACGATCACGCAGCCGGGCAAGCCCCCGCGCCGGATCGCCCTGCCGATCCGCGCGCTCAACGAGGCCCTGATCGAAGAGCTGCGCCGGCTCGACCCGGACGAGGTCTTCGAGGAGGTCCTCACGCGCGGCCTCAACCAGATCACCACGCGGACGGCGGCCTGATGTCCGGTCCGGCCGCTGGCTCCGGTGCGGTGTCGGGCGCGGCCCCGGTTGCGGCCCAGGGGACGCGGCTCGTCGTCGTGCACCCCGACAAGGAGGTGCTCGCGCAGGCGGCGGCAGCACGGCTGCTGACCCGCCTCCTGGACGTGCAGTCGGTCCGCTCCCCCGTGCACGTCGTGCTCACGGGCGGCACGGTCGGCATCGCGACGCTCGCGGCCGCGGCCGCGAGCCCGCTGGTGCCGGCCGTGGACTGGTCGGGCGTCCACCTGTGGTGGGGCGACGAGCGGTTCCTGCCGGACGGCGACCCGGACCGCAACGAGACGCAGGCCCGCGCGGCGCTGCTCGACGTCCTGGTCGCCGAGCACGGGCTCCCCGCGGCCAACGTGCACCCCATGCCGGGGCCGACGTCGGTGGCGACACCAGAGGAGGGCGCAGCGGCCTACGCGGCGCAGCTCGCCGCGGCGGCCCAGGACGACGCGGCGGCCGTCCCCGCGTTCGACGTCCTGCTGCTCGGCATGGGACCGGACGGGCACGTCGCGTCCCTGTTCCCCGGCCACGAGGGCCTGGCCGCCCAGGGCACGACGACGGGCGTGCACGGCTCGCCCAAGCCCCCGCCCGAGCGGGTCTCGCTCACCTTCGACGCGATCCGGTCGGCCCGCGAGGTGTGGATAGTGGCGGCAGGCACCGAGAAGGCCGCGCAGGTCGCCGCCGCGCTGGCCGGCGAGCCGGTGACCACGGTGCCGGCCGCCGGCGCCGTAGGGCAGAGCCGGACGCTGTGGCTGCTGGACGCGGAGGCGGCCGGCGCACGAGGGTGACCACGGGTCGAACGCGCGGGGCGCGTGGATGCCTGACCCGGCAAACAGCGAGAGCGCCTGTCCCGGTCCACGTGACCGGGGCAGGCGCTCTCGTTCGCCGCTGAAAATTCTTAGCCCGCGACGCGTCCGTTGCGGCGGATCCGCAGGGCCTCCAGCGCCTCCTCCAGGAGGGCGGCGCCGTCCTCGTCGGACCTGCGCTCCTTCACGTAGGCAAGGTGCGTCTTGTAGGGCTCGTTCCGCACGGGGGCCGGCGGATTCACCGGGTCCATGCCCGCGGGGAAGCCGCACCGGGGGCAGTCCCACTGCGTGGGGGCCTCGACGTCCTCGCCCACCGAGAAGCTCGGTGCTGTCTCGTGCCCGTTGGCACACCAGTAAGAAACCCGGATGCGCGGCGCTGTGTCGCCCCGCTCCGTCTCCCCGAGGGGGCCGGCGCCTACCCGGCTCCCCCGAATCGCATGACCGCCTGATGCCACGTCTGTCGTCCCCTCTGTGTGTGGCCGTCAGCTGCTAGGCGCTTGGCGACCGGGTCAGCTGACCTTCTGGATGAGTCCGAGCAGGACGATCACCACGGCCCACACGAGGGCGAAGGCGATTGTGATGCGATTGAGGTTCCGCTCGGCCACGCCGGACGAGCCGGCGCCCATCGAGATACCGCCACCAAACATGTCGGACAGCCCGCCACCCTTGCCCTTGTGGAGCAGGATGAGCATGGTCAGGAAGCCACTGGTCAGGACCAGCAGGACCTGCAGGATGATGCGGAGCACGTCCACGGTTCACGTCCTCGGTTCTAGGTGTGCCGGGGCGTCACCCGGCGGCGGATCGGTCAAGAGTAAGCGAGACGTACCTCACAGTGCGAACCCCCTGCTCACGACTTCGCGGAGCCCTGAGCGGGAGTCACACCTGGAACATCGCGCCCGAGTGAGGGTACCTCAGGCAGGTTGCGGGACGGTCTCGGGGGGACGTGTCGGACGTCGGATCGCTCGCGCGACCCGTCCGTCCGACAGGTGCGAAGGGCTGGTTCAGGCGACGACGTGCGACTGGTAGCGCGCGATCTTCGCGAACTCCTCCGGGTCGAGGCTCGCCCCGCCCACGAGCGCGCCGTCGACGTCGGGCTGCGCCATGATCTGCGCGACGTTGCCCGACTTCACCGAGCCGCCGTACAGCACGCGCACGCCCGCTGCGACGTCGGCGTCGCACAGCTCGCCGAGCACCCGGCGGATCGCGCCGCAGACCTCCTGCGCGTCCTCGGGGGTCGCGACCTCGCCGGTGCCGATGGCCCAGACGGGCTCGTAGGCGATGACGATCTTCGCGATCTGCTCGGCCGGGACGTCCGCCAGCGCGGCCTCGACCTGCGCCAGCGTGTGCGACACCTGGTTGCCCGCCTTGCGGACCTCCAGGCCCTCGCCGACGCACAGGATGGGGGTCAGGCCGTGCGCGAAGGCGGCACGCACCTTGTCGTTCACCAGGTCGTCGGACTCGCCGTGGTACTCGCGGCGCTCCGAGTGCCCGATCACGACGTAGGCGCAGCCCAGCTTCGAGAGCATCGCGCCGGAGATCTCCCCGGTGTACGCACCGGAGGCGTGCTTGGAGATGTCCTGGGCGCCGTAGCGGAGCTCCAGCTTGTCGGCGTCGACGAGCGTCTGCACCGACCGCAGGTCGGTGAACGGCGGCAGGACCGCCACCTCGACCGCCGCGTAGTCGTGCTTGGCGTCCTTGAGCGTCCAGGCCAGCTTCTGGACGGTGCTGATCGCCTGCTGGTGGTCCAGGTTCATCTTCCAGTTGCCCGCCATGAGCGGCGTGCGAGTGGTAGCCACGTGTTTCTTCCTTCTCTGGGAGGTACGTCTGGTCGGTGGGCCCGGTCGGGCTTGTTCGGGCCCGGGCGGCTCAGTCCGCGAGGACCGTGAGGCCCGGGAGCTCCTTGCCCTCCAGCAGCTCCAGGCTCGCGCCGCCGCCGGTCGAGATGTGGCTGAACCCGGACTCGTCGAAGCCGAGCGCGCGCACGGCCGCGGCCGAGTCGCCGCCGCCCACGATGGAGAACCCGCCGGCCGTCGTCGCGTCGACGATGCCCTGTGCGACGGCCTTGGTGCCCGCCGCGAACGCCTCGAACTCGAACACGCCCATCGGGCCGTTCCACGCGATGGTCTTCGCGTCGCCCAGCTTGTCGGCGAACAGCTTGCCCGACTCGGGGCCGATGTCCAGGCCCATGGTGCCGTCCGGGATCGCGTCGGCGGCGACCACCTGGTGCGGTGCGTCGGCCGCGAACGAGTCCGCCGCGACGATGTCGACCGGCAGCACGATCTCGACGCCGTTCTCCTCTGCCGTGGCCAGGTAGCCCTTGACCGTGTCGATCTGGTCGCTCTCCAGCAGGCTGTTGCCCACCGACAGCCCCTTGGCCGTCAGGAACGTGAAGACCATGCCGCCGCCGACGAGCAGGCGGTCCGCCTTGGTCAGCAGGTTCGCGATGACGCCGAGCTTGTCCGACACCTTCGAGCCGCCGAGCACGACCGCGTAGGGGCGCTCGGGGTCGCCGGTGGCCTTCGACAGCGACTCGACCTCCTTCAGCACCAGGTCGCCCGCAGCGGCCGGCAGCACCTGCGCGACGTCGTACACCGACGCCTGCTTGCGGTGCACCACGCCGAAGCCGTCCGAGACGAACGCGTCGGCGAGCTGCGCCAGCTCGCCCGCGAGCTCGGCGCGCTCCGCGTCGACCTTCGAGGTCTCGCGGGCGTCGAACCGCACGTTCTCCAGCAGGGCGACCTGGCCGTCGGCCAGGGCCTCGACCGTCGCCTTCGCCGACGCGCCGACGACGTCCTCGGCGAGCGCGACGTCCTGCCCGAGCAGCTCGCCCAGGCGGGCGGCGACGGGCGCGAGGGAGTACTGCGGGTCCGGCGTGCCCTTGGGGCGGCCCAGGTGCGCCATGACGACGACGCGCGCGCCGGCGCCGGTCAGCCGCTGCAGCGTGGGTAGGGCGGCGCGGATGCGGCCGTCGTCGGTGATGGTCGTACCGTCCAGCGGCACGTTGAAGTCGGAGCGGACCAGGACGCGCTTGCCGCGCAGGTCGCCGAGGGAGTCGATGGTCTTCATGAGCACTCCAGGTCGGGGACCGGCCGCCAGGAGGCCGGTCAGAGTTCCGTTACATGACGACGTCCGCGTGCGCCGGCTGGCCGATGCGCACGCGGACGTCGGGGTTCACGCCGGGGAGAGAGCCGTCAGAGCTTCTCGCCGACGAACACCGTGAGCGAGACGAGGCTGTTCGAGTAGCCCCACTCGTTGTCGTACCAGGAGACGACCTTGACCTGGTTGCCGATCACCTTGGTGAGCTTGGCGTCGAAGATGCTCTGGTGCGGGTTGGTCACGATGTCCGAGGAGACGATGTCGTCCTCGACGTACTCGAGGATGCCCTTGAGCGGGCCCTCCGATGCCGCCTTGACCGCCGCGTTGACCTCCTCGACCGTCACGTCCTTGGGCGCCTCGAAGGTGAGGTCCGTGGCCGAGCCGGTGATGACGGGCACGCGCAGGGCGTAGCCGTCGAGCTTGCCCTTGAGCTCCGGGAGCACCAGAGCGACGGCCTTGGCGGCACCCGTGGTGGTCGGCACGATGTTCTGCGCGGCCGCACGGGCACGGCGCAGGTCCTTGTGCGGGCCGTCCTGCAGGTTCTGGTCACCCGTGTAGGCGTGGATCGTGGTCATGAGGCCACGCTCGATGCCGATCGAGTCGTTCAGCGCCTTCGCCAGCGGGGCGAGGCAGTTCGTGGTGCACGACGCGTTCGAGATGATGTGGTGCGCCGCCGGGTCGTACTGCTCGTTGTTGACGCCCATCACGAAGGTCGCGTCCTCGTTCTTGGCCGGGGCCGAGATGATGACCTTCTTGGCGCCGGCGTCGATGTGCGCCTTCGCCTTGGTGGCGTCCGTGAAGAAGCCCGTGGACTCGATGACGATGTCAGCGCCCAGCTCGCCCCAGGGCAGGTTCGCGGGGTCGCGCTCGGCCAGCGCCCGGATCTTCTTGCCGTCGACGATGATGTTCTCGTCGTCGAAGTCGACGGACTTGCCGAAGCGGCCCAGCACGGTGTCGTACTTGAGCAGGTGCGCGAGCGTCTTGTTGTCCGTCAGGTCGTTCACGCCGACGACCTCGATGTCCGCACCCGACTCCACGAGAGCCCGGTAGAAGTTCCTGCCGATACGGCCGAAGCCGTTGATGCCGACGCGGATGGTCACAATGCCCTCCTCAGGGGCGCCGGCCGTCCCGGCGCACACGTTTCCTTGGTTCTGTCGCCACTGCCGTCGATAGCTGACGGCGAAGTGCGTTCGCCAGGGTTTTCCGGGCGCCGCGACCCCGCGACGACCCGAACGGGAAACGCGATGGTCACGGCGTCGTCACCTGACGATTTCGAGCCTATACCCGAACAGCACCCAACCGTGACCCGAGCCGGACAGCGTGGAACCCGCGGTTCTGTTCGTTCTCACAACCCGGATCGGCGCGCACCGCCGCAGAGGCGCGCTCTTTCACCCGCGCGGGCTCACAGGTCGAGCAGGTCCGCCGATAGCCCGGCCTCGGTGTCGGGGATGCCCAGCTCGAGCGCGCGCTTGTCCGCCGTCGACAGCAGCCGGCGGATGCGGCCGGCCACGGCGTCCTTGGAGAGCTGCGGCTCGGCCAGCCGGCCCAGCTCCTCCAGCGACGCCTGCTTGTGCGCGAGCCGCAGCTCGCCGGCCTGGCGCAGGTGGTCGGGCAGCTCGTCGCCCAGGATCTCGAAGGCCCGCTGGACCCGGGCGCCCGCCGCGACGGCGGCCCGGGCGGAGCGGCGCAGGTTGGCGTCGTCGAAGTTGGCCAGGCGGTTCGCCGTGCCGCGCACCTCGCGGCGCTCCCTGCGCTCCTCCCAGACCTTGAGCGTCTCCGGCGCGCCCATACGCTCCAGCATCCGCCCGATCGAGTCGCCGTCGCGGATCACCACGCGGTCGATGCCGCGCACCTCACGGGACTTGGCCGCGACGCCCAGGCGGCGGGCCGCCCCGACGAGCGCGAGCGCCGCCTCGGGCCCCGGGCTGGTCACCTCCAGCGCCATCGACCGGCCGGGCTCGGTCAGCGAGCCGTGGGCGAGGAACGCGCCGCGCCACACGGCCTCCGCCTCCTGCACGCCCGCGGACACCACCTCTGGCGCGAGCCCGCGCACCGGGCGGCCGCGGGAGTCGAGCAGGCCGGTCTGGCGGGCGAGCGACTCGCCCTCGCGCACCACGCGCACCACGAACCGCGAGCTCTTGCGCAGGCCACCCGCCTGCACCACGATCAGCTCGCTCGTGTGCCCGTACAGGTCGTGGACGGCGTGCCGCAGCCGGGTCGCCGCCGACTCCGTGTCGAGCTCCGCCTCGATCACTACCCGGCCGGAGATGATGTGGAGCCCGCCGGAGAACCTCAGCGTCGCGGAGACCTCTGCCTTGCGGCACGACGTCTTCGCGACCCTCACCCGCGCGAGCTCCTCCTTGACCTGTCCCGTGAGCGCCATGGCGTCATACTGCCATGGTCAAGCCCGCAAGAACGTGGTGGAATCGCGGAAACTCGGGCGAAATGTCCCGGCGTGTCGCCTCATATGTCCCCCTGCCTGCGATAATGCGTCTTTCATCGCGGCGCCTTCTCCCCCGCCGTCACGGCGAACGGCAGGTGGTTGCCCACCAGCGGCGCCGGGCCCGTCCCGAAGTCCGTGAACGCGTGCGGCAGGTTCACCGCCCGGTTCAGGTCCAGGCGCAGCGTGTCCGACGTCGCGGGGCCGGCTTCGGCGGTGTCGTCCGGCAGCGCCACCTGGAGCGCCCGCCACGGGGCGACGCCGTCGGCCTCGTCGCTGAACACGAGGGTGGGCGAGGTGAGGGTGCCGGTGAGCGCGAGGGTGGCGCTCCGCCCGTCGCGCGCGACGTCGACCTCGCCGAACACCTCGACGTGGTGCACGAGGCCCGGGCGGACCGAGCCGACCGTGACGGGCTCGGGCTCGTCGTACCAGCGCACGGGCACGTCCAGCACCCACGCCGGGTCGTAGTCGAACGCGGGGACGCCGGAGAACTCCGTGCGCGTGACCGCCTGCGGGTCGAGCAGCCGCACGCCGTACCGGCCGGTGCGCACCACCACCTCGACGGCCACCTCGCTGGGCTCCGCGGAGCCGTCCCGGCCCTTGGGCAGGAAGGTGCCGATGATCCGGCCGCGCCCCTCGCCCACGCCGACCGCCGTCGGGCCGTCGGGCTCGATGTGCTCGCCCACCAGCACCGCCGTGTCGCCGGGCGCCGGCCGGGTGTGCAGCACGCCGTCGGCGACCCACCACTCGCCGGGCACACCGGGCAGCCGCCGGGGTGTCGCCGTCGGCCACAGCAACGCCGTCGGGCTGAGCCACCCGTGGGGCGCGCGCAGCTCACGCTCGCGGTCGGCGCGCCACGCGGCGTGCGCGCGGACGGCGTCGTCGGTGGCGGACGTGCTCGACGTCCCGGTGCGCAGGGCCTCGGTCATATCAGATCCTCCCGGTCGGGGTGCTCGCCGGTGCGAGCGGTGACCCCTTCACCGCTCCTGACGGACGGACGACCCACCTTGTTGTGCCGCGCCGCGGGTGAAGTCACGGCGCGAGTTATCCTCCCGATCGAATGTCTATTCGATCAGTCGGATACTGCTCGCCCGAAGTTACGTCGCCGCCCAGGTCATGTCAACGAAGCGCCCGGGGGCGGGCTGGCCGGCCGGCCCCGGCCGCCCGTCAGACGTCGCCGTACACGCCCTCGAACACGTCCCGGTAGGCCGCCGCCAGCCGCAGCCCGTCGTGCCGGGCGGTGTCGTCGCCGCGGCGCACCTGTCGCATGATCACGCGCGCGCCCATGGACGCGGCGGCGACCTCCAGCGCCTCGATGTCCTCGACGGCGGACGGGTCGGCGAGCACCACGTCGATCCGCAGGCCGGGCGCATGCTTGTGCAGCGCCTCCAGGTGGTCGACGGCGGTGAGGCCCGCCGTCTCGCCCTTGTCCGCGGAGAGGTTGAGCGTCACGCAGCGCCGGGCCTTGGTGGCGTGCAGGGCCTCGGCCAGCTCGGGCACGAGCAGGTGGACCAGCACCGACGAGTACCAGGACCCCGGGCCAAGGACCACCCAGTCGGCGTCGAGCACCGCCTGGACCGCCTCGGGTGAGGCGGGCGGGTCGGCGGGGAGCAGGCGAAGCTGCTCGATCCGGCCCTGCGTGACGGCGACGCGGCTCTGGCCGACCACGGTCTCCAGCGGCGCCTCGGCCTCCCCCGGCGCGGCGGCGTGCCGCACGTCCGCCTCCACGACGAGCGGCACGGAGGCCATGGGCAGCACCCGGCCCCTTGCGCCGAGCAGGCGGCCCACCCAGTCCAGGCCCTCCACCTCGTCGCCGAGCAGCTCCCAGAGCGCCACGATCAGCAGGTTGCCCATGGCGTGGTTGTCCAGCGCCCCCGACGACGAGAAGCGGTGCTGCAGCATCGCGCTCCACGTGCGGCCCCACTCGGAGTCGTCGCACAGGGCCGCGAGCGCCATCCGCAGGTCGCCCGGGGGCAGCACGTCGAGCTCGTCGCGCAGCCGTCCCGACGAGCCGCCGTCGTCGGCCACCGTCACGACGGCGGTGAGGCGGTCGGACATGAGGCGCAGCGCGGACAGGCTGGCGGACAGCCCGTGGCCGCCGCCCAGGGCGACGACGGACGGGTTCTTGCTCCACTCGGGTGCCGGGACGTCGGGCACCCCTGGTGCGTGCGGGATCATTCGCGGCCCAGGTCGCGTGCCGAGACGGTGACGAGCTGCCCCTTGGCGCGCAGCCGCTCGGCGATGGCTTCCGAGATGGCGACGGAGCGGTGCTTGCCGCCCGTGCATCCCACGGCGATGGTCACGTAGCGCTTCTCCTCGTTGAGGTAGCCGGCGAGCACGGGGGCCAGGGCCTCGACGTAGCGGTCCACGAACTCGACGGCGCCCGGGCGGGCGAGCACGTAGTCGCGCACCGGCTGGTCGCGCCCGGTCAGGTGCCGCAGCTCGGTGATCCAGTACGGGTTGGCCAGGAACCGTACGTCCACCACGTGGTCCGCGTCCAGGGGGATGCCGTACTTGAAGCCGAACGAGATGACGTTGATGCGCAGCACCTCGTTGATGTCGTGCGCGAGCCACGCCCGGATCTCCCGGGCGAGGTCGTGCACGGACAGGTCGGAGGTGTCGATCCGCAGGTCGGCGCGGGCGGCGAGCGTGGCGACGACGGACCGCTCCTCGGCGATGCCGTCCAGGATCCGGCCGTCGCCCTGCAGCGGGTGCGGGCGGCGCACCTGCTCGAAGCGGCGTACGAGCACCTCGTCGCTCGCGTCGAGGAACAGGATCCGGTAGGCGACGCCGGCCTCGGTCATGTGCACGAGCACCTTGTCGAGCTCCGAGAAGAAGTGCCTGCCGCGCACGTCCACGACGACCGCCACGCGCTCGATGCTCGACCCCTTGGCCATGAGGTCGACCAGGGGCACGAGCATCATGGGCGGCAGGTTGTCGACCACGTACCAGTCGAGGTCCTCCAGGACGGCGGCGGCCCGCGAGCGGCCGGCGCCCGACATTCCGGTGATCACGAGCACCTGGGGCTCGTTCGGTTCGGGGGTGTGGGTGGCGGCCTCGACCGCTGCGATCCCGTCGGGGGCTGTGGTCGGCGACGGTTCGGCATTGCTCATGGCCCCAAGCATGCCAGCGGTCAGCCTTTCAGGGCGGCCACTACCGCCTCGGCCGTCTTGTCGCCCATGCCGCGCAGGCTGGCGATCTCCTCGACGCTCGCGGCCCGCAGGCGCTTGAGGGAGCCGAAGTGGGCCAGCAGCATCTTCTTGCGTGCCGGGCCGAGCCCGGGGACGTCGTCGAGCACGGAGGCGGTCATGCCCTTGCTGCGCCGCCTGCGGTGCTGCGTGATCGCGAACCGGTGCGCCTCGTCGCGGACGCGCTGCAGCAGGTACAGGCCCTCGCTGGAGCGCTGCAGGATGACCGGGTAGTCCTCGCCGGGCAGCCACACCTCCTCCAGGCGCTTGGCCAGGCCGCACAGCGCGACGTCGGTGATGCCGAGCTCGTCCATCGCCTTCTTGGCGGCCGCGACCTGCGGCGGGCCGCCGTCGACCACCACGAGGCTGGGCGGGTAGGCGAACCGCGCCTTCTCCTGGGGTCCGTCGGCGGCGACCTCGCCCCCTGGCAGCGCCCCGGCGGGGTCCTCGCCGGCGGGGTCGTCGCCCGCCGACATCTCGACGTCGTTCGCCTTGAGCCGGTCGGCGAGGTAGCGCCGGAAGCGGCGCGTGATGACCTCGTGCATGGCCTGGGTGTCGTCGCGGGCGCCGTCGCCGTCCGAGCCGCGGATGCTGAACGAGCGGTACTCGCTCTTGCGGGGCAGGCCGTCCTCGAAGACCACCATGGACGCCGACTGGTAGGTGCCCTGGGTGTGCGAGATGTCGTAGCACTCGATGCGCAGGGGCGCCGAGTCCAGGTCGAGCGCCTCCTGGATCTCGCGCAGCGCCTGGCTGCGGGTGGTGAGGTCACCCGCGCGGCGCGTGCGGTGCAGCATGAGCGCGTGCTCGGCGTTCTTGCGGACCGTCTCGGCGAGCTCCCGCTTGTCGCCGCGCTGGGGCACGCGCACGTCCACGCGCGCGCCGCGCAGCCCGCTGAGCCAGGCGCCCACCTGGTCCAGGTCCGGCGGCAGCACGGGGACGAGGACCTCGCGCGGCACGGCGTCCCGCGCCTCCAGCCCCGTTGCCTCCTCCGCCGACCCGTACACCTGCTGCAGCAGGTGCTCCACGAGCTCGCCGTCGCTGATGTCCTCGACCTTCTCGACCACCCAGCCGCGCTGGCCGCGGATGCGCCCGCCGCGCACGTGGAACACCTGGACCGCCGCCTCCAGCTCGTCGCCCACCAGGGCGAACACGTCGGCGTCCGTGGCGTCGCCGAGCACCACCGCGTTCTTCTCGGTGGCGCGGCGGAGCGCCTCGATGTCGTCGCGCAGGCGCGCGGCCTGCTCGTACTCCATCTCGGCGGCGGCCTCCTGCATGCGCTTGGTCAGCCGGCGCTCGAACTTGGCGGTGTCGCCCGCCATGAAGTCGCAGAAGTCCAGGACCAGCGCGCGGTGGTCCTCCACGCTGATCCGGCCCACGCACGGCGCGGAGCACTTGTCGATGTACCCGAGCAGGCACGGGCGGCCCGACTGGCCCGCCCGCTTGTAGACGCCCGCCGAGCAAGTCCGGATCGGGAACACCCGCAGCAGCAGGTCGAGGGTCTCGCGGATGGCCCACGCGTGCCCGTACGGGCCGAAGTACCGCGTGCCCTTGCGCTTGGCCCCGCGCATCACCTGGGCGCGCGGCACCTCCTCGCCGAGCGTCACGGCCAGGTACGGGTAGGACTTGTCGTCCCGGTACTTCACGTTGAACCGCGGGTCGTACTGCTGGATCCAGGTGAACTCGAGGGCCAGCGCCTCGACCTCCGTGCCCACCACCGTCCACTCGACCGACGCGGCCGTGCTCACCATGCGCTGCGTGCGCTCGTGCAGGTGCGCCACGTCCTGGAAGTAGTTCGCCAGGCGTGCGCGCAGGTTCTTCGCCTTGCCCACGTAGATGACCCGGCCGTGCTCGTCGCGGAACCGGTAGACACCGGGCGACGTCGGGACCTCTCCCGCCTTGGGTCGATAGGTAGCTGGATCCGCCATGCACCCAACCTATGCGCTGCCACTGACATGCGAGACCGACCCTGGCCGTGGCCGGGTGGGACCGCCGACGGCGTTCCCTGCCGGGCGGGTCAGACGGAGACCGCGAGCGGCACCGGCGAGACGTGCACCGGGAAGTTCACCGACCGCGCGATGAAGCACATCGCGTGCGCCTTGTGGTGCAGGGCGGCCACGTGCTCGTCGGTCGCGAGCTCGCCCGGGTCCACAACGACCTTCGGGTGCAGCGTCACGTCCGTGAACGCGCCCTCACCGCGCGACTCGACCCGCATGGTGCCGGTCGCCCCGTCGGTGTACTCCCGCACGACCAGGCCGGACTCGGCGGCCAGGTGCAGGAACCACAGCATGTGGCACTGGCTCAGGCTGGCGACGAACAGCTCCTCGGGGCTGTTCCGGTGCGGGTCGCCCCGGAACGCCGGGTCGGAGGACCCGAGCAGCGGCGGCTTGTGCGGCAGGTCGACCTCGTGGTCGCGCGAGTACGAGGTGTACGACGCCGTACCCGCGTCCCCAGCGCCCGTCCACCGCACCGTCACGGCGTAGTCATGCGTGGCTCCGCTCATGCTGCTCACCCTAGCCGTGCGGGGTGACGAGGGCCACGTCTCGCACCATCCCGCAGGACCCCACGGCGGCCGTCACGCCTGCCGGACGTGGCGGACCGTGATCGCGCTCTTCTCCTTCGGCGTGCGCCCGCCCTCCACGCCGACGAGCTCCAGCACACCCTCGCCGAACAGGTCGACCCGCCCGCCGACCTCGACGTCGACCGTGGCCCGCTGCCCGCCGTCGGACCGGACGAGGAGGCGCGCCGTCGGCACGCCGTCACGCGGCCCGGCGATCATGACGCCGATCCGCGTGGCACCGATCCGCATCTGGGCACTCTGCTTCACCCGGACGACGGGAGCCGCGCCCGGGCTCCTTCCCGTGTCGTCTGCCACGGCAGTCCCTCCCACTCGCTCGGCGGAATCGGTCACGACGTCGACTCGCCGTAGGTCACGGAGTCGAAGTTCTCATAGAACTCGTCCGCCGTCATCGTGATGGTCCCGGGCTTGTGCTGCCCGTCCGAGCCCGTACCGCCGTCCGGGCCCCAGGGGTTGACCAGCGTGATCGTCTCGCCGTCGGACGAGACGCTCTCCACGACGTAGACGTGGTTGTTGACGACCTCCTGGTCCGGGGGCGGGTCGCCGAACCAGCCGCCGCCGTCGGGGCTGGAGGCCACGACCGGCTCGCCGTTGGCGAGGCGGTCGCCGATGGACTCCAGGCTCGGCGGGTCCTGCCACGGCCACGTCGGGTCGAGCGAGTCGCTCGACGTGTCCTTGCCCGTCATCATCTCCAGCGCCCGGGCGGGGTTGTCGTACTCGATGTCGTCGTACTCGCCGCCCAGGTACTCCACGGCGGCCTTCTCGTAGATGGAGATCCACGACGGATCGCCGTTCGGGGCCCCCGCGGCGTTCTCGTAGACGTTCGAGTCGACGGTGATCTCCACCGGCTCGCCGTCCTCGTAGAACGTCACGGTGTAGGTGCCGTCCGGGTTGCGCTGGATGTGCTGCTGGATCCATTCCGGATTCTGCTCGGCAATGGCGCCCGCCGAGGCGAGGAACCAGCAGTCGGCGAGGCTTCCCTGGTCGATCTCGCTCGCGTCGATCGCCTGGTCGTCGAGCGGCACCTGCCCGGCGTCCTCCAGGTCGCCGAGGTCGCCGACCGCCTTGTCCCCCTGCCCCTGTCCGTCGGGCGAGCTCTGGTCCGTGCCCTCGGGGGCCGGGCCGGCGACACCGCCACCCTCGTACGTGTCGCTCGTCCGCTCCTGGGCGTCCGCGTTCTCGATGACCCGCCGACCGGTCTCCAGCAGGCCCAGCGCGACCGCCCGCAGCGCGCTGGCGTGCGTCGTGTGCCACTCGTCGAGGAACCCCTCGTGGTCCGGGCCGAACCACTCCGTCGTGGTCACGGCCTGCGTGATCTGGCCGACAGCGGCCTCGAGCACGTCGCTCTGCTGGACCATCGTGTTGCCGAGCGCTCGCAGCGCGCTGATATCCGCGCCGTACATCTCCGACATCCCAGGCACCTCCCTCGTCGGGGATCACTGTAGAGCACCGCTCAGCGGCGGCTCCACAGTGCGGCCCGGGTACCTCTACCCATTGCGCGGGAGGCCGGATCGGGCGTCCGGCCGACCCGGTCTCCTCAGCCCGCCACGGCCGCCGCACGCCGCGCCCGGCCCGGCGCTGCCCCCTTCGCCTTGGTGGCCTTCGACTTCCCGTTGCTCGTCGCGGCGGTGTTGGCCGCGGCACTGCCCGCCGCGCCCTCCGCGGGCGCCACGACGTCGAGGATCTCGGCGAGGTACGTCCCCGTGTGCGACTCCGGCACGGCCGCCACCGCCTCGGGGGTGCCCTGCGCCACGACCGTGCCGCCGCCGCTGCCGCCCTCCGGCCCCATGTCGATGACCCAGTCGGCGCTCTTGATGACGTCGAGGTTGTGCTCGATCACGATCACCGTGTTGCCCTTGTCGGCGAGCGACTGCAGCACCCCGAGCAGCCGGCGGACGTCCTCGAAGTGCAGGCCCGTGGTCGGCTCGTCCAGGACGTACGCCGAGCGGCCCGACGACCGCTTCTGCAGCTCCGCCGCCAGCTTGACGCGCTGCGCCTCGCCGCCGGACAGCGTGGGCGCCGGCTGCCCCAGCCGCACGTACCCCAGGCCGACGTCGACCAGCGTGGACAGGTGCCGCGAGATCGCGGGGAACGCCTTGAAGAACTCGGCGGCCTCCTCGATCGGCATGTCGAGGACGTCGGCGACCGTCTTGCCCTTGAAGTGCACCTCGAGGGTCTCGCGGTTGTACCGCGCCCCGTGGCAGACCTCGCACGGCACGTAGACGTCCGGCAGGAAGTTCATCTCGATCTTGATCGTGCCGTCGCCCGCGCACGCCTCGCAGCGGCCGCCCTTGACGTTGAACGAGAACCGGCCCGGCCCGTAGCCGCGGACCTTGGCCTCCTCGGTCTCCGCGAAGATCTTGCGGATCCGGTCCCACACGCCGGTGTACGTGGCGGGGTTCGACCGCGGCGTACGGCCGATCGGCCCCTGGTCCACGTGCACCACCTTGTCGAGGTGGTCCAGGCCCGTGACGCGGGTGTGCCGGCCCGCCACCCGGCGGGCACCGTTGAGCTGGTTGGCCATGACGGTGTACAGGATCGAGTTCACGAGCGTCGACTTGCCCGACCCCGAGACGCCAGACACCACCGTCAGCACGCCGAGCGGGAACGACACGTCGACGTCGCGCAGGTTGTTCTCCCGCGCGCCCACCACCGTGACCTGCCGGTCCCGGTCGGTCGCCCGCCGCTGGGCCGGGACCGGGATCGAGCGCCGCCCGGCCAGGTACGCGCCCGTGAGCGAGTCCTTCTGCTCCAGCAGCCCCGCGTAGTCGCCCGAGTGGATGACGTCGCCGCCGTGCTCGCCGGCGCCCGGGCCGATGTCGACGATCCAGTCCGCCGCCCGGATGGTGTCCTCGTCGTGCTCGACGACGATGAGCGTGTTGCCCAGGTCCCGCAGGCGGGTCAGCGTGTCGATGAGGCGCCGGTTGTCGCGCTGGTGCAGGCCGATCGACGGCTCGTCCAGCACGTACAGCACGCCGACCAGGCCGGAGCCGATCTGGGTGGCGAGCCGGATGCGCTGCGCCTCGCCGCCGGACAGCGTGCCCGCTGGACGCTCCAGCGTGAGGTAGTGCAGCCCGACGTCGAGCAGGAAGCCCAGGCGCGCGTGGATCTCCTTGAGCACCTCGGTGGCGATCTGCGCCTCGCGCACGCCGAGCTCTATGCCCTTGAGGAACTCGGCGGCCTCGCCCACCGGGAGGCGGCAGACGTCGGCGATGGACAGCCCGTCCACCTTGACCGCCAGCACCTCCGGCTTGAGCCGCGCGCCGCCGCACGTGGGGCACGGGACCTCGCGCATGTAGGCCTCGTACTTCTCCTTCGACCAGTCCGAGTCGGTCTCCCGGTGCCGGCGCTCCAGGAACGTCACGGCGCCCTCGAACCCGGTCGAGTACTGCCGCTCGCGGCCCCACCGGTTCTTGTACCGCACGTGCACCTTGTGGTCGCGCCCGTGCAGGATCGCGTCCTTCGCGCGCTCGGGCAGGGCACGCCACGGCACGTCCATCGAGAACTTCATCTCGTCGGCCAGCGCCGTCAGCACCCGCTCGAAGTACTCCGACGACGTCTGCGCCCACGGGGCGACGGCACCCTCGCGCAGGGTCTTCTCGTCGTCCGGGACGATGAGGTCCGGGTCGACCTCCAGGCGGAAGCCGATGCCGGTGCACTCGGGGCACGCGCCGTAGGGCGCGTTGAACGAGAAGGTGCGCGGCTCGATCTCGTCGAGCGCCAGCGGGTGCTCGTTGGGGCAGGCCCGCTTCTCGGAGAACTTGCGGGTGCGGCCCAGGTCGTCGATGTCCGCGTCGACCAGCTCGATCATCACCAGACCGCCCGCCAGGGCGAGCGCGGTCTCCACGGAGTCGGTGAGGCGGCGCTGCACGCCCTCGCGCGACACGAGCCGGTCCACGACCACCTCGATGTCGTGCTTGAGCTTCTTCTCCAGCGTCGGCGGGTCGGTGAGCTGCACGACCTCGCCGTCGACCCGGGCACGCGCGAAGCCCTTGGCCTGGAGCTCCTTGAACAGGTCCGCGTACTCGCCCTTGCGGCCGCGCACCACCGGGGCGAGTACCTGGTACCGCGTGTTCTCTGGCAGCTCGAGGATCTGGTCCACGATCTGCTGCGGCGTCTGCGACTGCACCTTCTCGCCGCACACCGGGCAGTACTGCGTGCCTGCGCGCGCGTAGAGCAGGCGCAGGTAGTCGTAGACCTCCGTGATGGTGCCCACCGTCGAGCGCGGGTTGCGGTTGGTGGACTTCTGGTCGATCGACACCGCGGGCGACAGGCCCTCGATGAAGTCGACGTCCGGCTTGTCCATCTGGCCGAGGAACTGGCGCGCGTACGCGGACAGGGACTCGACGTACCGGCGCTGACCCTCGGCGAAGATCGTGTCGAACGCGAGCGACGACTTGCCCGAGCCCGAGAGCCCCGTGAACACGATCAGCCGGTCCCTCGGGAGGTCCAGGTCGACGTTCTTCAGGTTGTGCTCACGGGCACCGGAGATGACGAGACGATTGCTCACAGAGGCATCCTAGGGCGGCCCACTGACATTCGCACGCCTGTTCTATGAATCGGTCTGACTGACTCGTCACACCCCGCGCGGGTCAGCGCACCGCACGGCCGTCGACGGGGGCCGCGCGGCGCACGCGGGCCTGCAGGTCCAGCGCGCGCAGCAGGTCCCGCTCGTGGGCGTAGGACCCGTCGACGAGCCGGCGCCGGACGTCCACGACCTCCTGCGCGTACTCGGCCGCCGCGTCGTACCGCGCGAGGTCGAGGTGCACGGACACCAGGTTGGACAGCGCGGCCGCGAGGCCCGGCAGGTGCACGTCGGGGCCGCGGCGGGCGAGCTCCCTGCGCACGCGCACGGCCTCCGCCGTCGGCTCGATGCCCTGCTCCGGACGGCCCGCGTCGATGAGGGCGGCGCCGAGGTTGAGCAGCGCGTCGGCGAGGTCGGGCTGGAAGCGGTCGGGGTCGCTCGCAGCGAGCAGCCGGAGCTGGGCCACCGCCTCCTCGGTGGGCGCCACGGCGTCGGCGGCCCGGCCGAGCTCCGAGTACAGCACGCCGAGGTTCGACAGCGAGCGCGCGAGGTACTGCTCGCCGGGCTGGCCCTCCTCCGCCAGGCCGCGCCGGATCGCCACCGCCTCCTGCTCCAGGGGGAGCGCCTCGTCGGGCTCACCGGCCCGGGAGTAGGTGACGGCGAGGTTCGACAGGGAGGCCGCGAGCATCCGGCGGAACCGGGCCGGGTTCTCGCGGACGAGCCGGCGGCGGAGCAGGACGGCCTCCCGCTCGATGGCTATGGCCTCGTCCAGCTCGCCGAGCCGCGAGCGCAGCGCCCCGAGCGACGCGAGGCTGTAGGCGAGCGTCCAGGTGTGCACCGCCGGGTTCTCCCTGGCCAGGTCGCGCCGGATGGCGACGGCCTCGACCACGGGCTCGATCGCCTCCAGGTCGCGACCGAGGGCCGCATACGCGTTGCCGAGGTTCGTCAGCGCCTGCGCGAGCTGGTACCGGTGCCGCTCCGGCGCCTCCCGCATGAGCCGGCGGCACAGGTCCACGGCCTCCTGCGCCATCGCAGGGGCTCCCTCCCGCCGGCCCTCCGTGAGGGCCACCGACCGGTTGGACAGCGTCAGCGCCAGGGACACGCCCCACTGCCGTGGGTCGCGGGCCACGAGGGTCCGCAGGATCGGGATGACCTCCGTGACGGTCTCCTCGTACTCCTTGGTGTGGCCCAGCTCGAACTGGGTGACCGCCAGGTTGATGAGGGGGCGCGCCAGCTCCGCCTCGATCCACGACCGGTCGCGCGCCGGACCGGCCCGGCACAGCTCGACCGACTCGAGCTGTAGCGCGAGGGCCTCCTGGGCCAGCCCGGCCTCCCAGAGCGCCGAGCCCTGCGCGTGGAGCGCGCCGACCAGTGCCGTGCGGTACCGGTCCGGGTCACCCGTCGCGATGCGCCGCCACGCGGCGACGGCGCTGTCCAGCGCGTCCAGCGCCTCCGCGAGCCGCCCGCAGTCCTTCAGGGCGGTCCCGAGGTCGACGAGGGCCTCTGCCCGGCCGACGGCGTCCCGCGCCGCCGCGACGGCCAGCTCGCCCCTGTCGACGTCGTCCGAGGTGGCGTTCTTGAAGCTGCGCGGCTTGAGCAGGAACATCGTCCGCATGGCGCGCGGGTCGTCGCCGCAGGAGTCCGTCGCGCGGCGCAGGAGCTCGCTCGCCAGCGCGACCACGCCGGGCACCTCGCTCAGCTCCACCTCCAGGCGGCGGGCCACCCGCACGACCCGGAGCGCCACCTTCCGGGACAGGCCCCACGTGCACGAGCCGACCAGGCCGACCGACCGGCCGAGCCGCTCCGCGATGAGCAGGTCGCCGACCCGGTCGTGGCCGGCGGCGCTCGACCCCAGCTCCACCACGGAGTCCTGGAGGCCGAGGAGCCAGCGCGCGCCGGCCCGCCAGGGCAGTCCTGGCACGACGCGGCGCAGCACGTCGCGCGCGCTCGCCGCGTCGTCCGCGCCGAGCAGGCACGCCGCCGCGACGACGTCCTGCACCTCGTCGACGGTCAGCTCGAGCCCCGCGTCCCGCGCCGAGCGGACCCAGGAGTCCGCCGCGACGTCGAGGAGCGCGCGGACCGGGCCGCGCTCGCCCGCCGCGGCCGAGCCGTTCGCCGCCGCGACGACGGCGAGCGCGGCCGCCGCGTGCAGGTCGACCACGCGGGTGGCGCCGTGCTGGGCGGGCGTGGGGAGGGCCGGTACCGCGGGACGTTCGACGCCGAGGTGCTCCGCGTACGCGGTCACGGCGGCGGCGAGCACGTCGGCGTCGGTCAGGCCGGGGCCGAGCGGCAGGTCCAGCGCGGTCTGCGTGGCGTCGCCGTGCTCGAGCTGCCGCCAGAGCGTCGAGCCCCAGCGCAGGCGGCGCAGCCACTCGCCGCCCACCCGGGCCAGGAACAGGACCCGGAGCTTGCCGGCCGCCGGGCGGGCGATGGCGTCGAGCATCGCGCCGAGGCCGAGCCGCGTGGCGGCGTTGTCCACGACGAACAGCACGTCGCCCTGCGGCCTGGTCCGCAGCGTCGCGGCCTCACGGCCGCGGGGCACGGGGACGACGGTCCAGCCGGAGTCGGCGAGCCGGTTGCCGAACTCGTGCGCGAGGCGGGTCTTGCCGTAGCCGGCGGGGCCGATGACCAGGCGGAGGCTGGTCTGCGCCGCACCATCGGCCCAGGCCTGCAGCTCGGCCAGCTCCTGCTCCCGGCCCAGGAACGGGACCACGGCCCGGGCGGGGTCGAGCAGGGCTGTGGGCCGGTGGAGGTCGTCCGGCGGAGGGGCGTCGGGTGCAACCGAGAGCGGGCCGCGGCGCACCGCCGTACGGGCGGCTCGGACCGCGGCGGCCAGCCTGGTCGACATGTCCGAGACCACCACGGTCAAAGTCAACCGGACGCATGTCCAGGACTGCAAGAGGTGGCGGCAGATTGATTCATCCTGTGAACACAAGACGGCAGCACAGGCTCCCACCAGCCTCTCACCAGTCCGGCAATGCGGACAATAGTTGCATAGCGCCCACGATCACGACATCCTTCCTTCGGCCGGGTGAAAGCCCCGCCGCTCCACGACCGCACGGACGAAAGGCAGGCACGTGAGCCTGAACCTGAACAAGCTCGTCGACAAGGCCTACAAGGACCAGAGCATCGCCGCGATCCTCTCGGCCCCGCCGTCGGCACTGCTCGGCCTCACGCCGAAGCACGACGAGATGCTCGCCGAGCTCAAGATCAAGACGATCGAGGACCTGGGCAAGTGGCAGCACGCGGTCTACGCCCAGGCGCTCGTGACGCTCGCCGACGCCGAGGTGCCAGCGGTGACCGGCGACAAGTGAGCGCGCCGCGCTGACCGTACGACGGCGCCCGTCCACCTCGCGGTGGGCGGGCGCCTTCGTCGGCCCTCAGCCGCCGGTCTGAGCCCCGTGCGGGAGCCGGGTCAGAGCGCGAACCGCTCGACCGAGCGCATCTTGTTGGTCGCGTCGAGCGCCGCGACCTTGTAGGCCTCGGACAGCGTCGGGTAGTTGAACACGGTGTCGACCAGGTGGTCCACGGTGCCGCCCGTCGTCATGATCGCCTGCCCGATGTGGATGATCTCCGTCGCGCCCGTCCCGAACACATGCACCCCGAGCACCCGGCGGTCCTCGGTGGAGACCAGCAGCTTGAGCATCCCGTAGGAGTCGCCCACGATCTGCCCGCGCGCCAGCTCGCGGTAGCGCGCCACGCCCACCTCGTACGGCACGCCGGCGGTGGTGAGCTGGTCCTCGGTGTCCCCGCAGTAGGAGATCTCCGGGATGGTGTAGATCCCGATGGGCTGCAGCTCCAGCACGGACGAGACCGGCTCGTCGAACGCGTGGTACGCGGCGAGCCGCCCCTGCTCCTGCGAGGTCGCCGCGAGCGCAGGGAACCCGATGACGTCGCCGACGGCGTAGATGTGCTCGACGCCGGTGCGGAACTGCTTGTCGACCTGGAGCCGGCCGCGCTTGTCGGCCTCCAGCCCCGCCGCGGCGAGGTCGAGGCCGGCGGTGGAGCCCTGCCGGCCGGCGGAGTAGAGCACGCAGTCCGCCGGGATCCGCTTGCCGGAGGCCAGGGCGGTGACGGTCCCGTCCCCGTTGGCCGTCACGGACGCCACCGTCTCCCCCAGCCGGAACGTGACCGACAGGTCACGGAGCTGGAACTTGAGCGCCTCGACCACCTCCGAGTCGCAGAAGTCGAGGATCTTGTCGCGCGCCTCGACGACCGTGACCCGCGTGCCGAGGGCGGCGAAGATGGACGCGTACTCGATGCCGATCACGCCGGCACCCACCACGACCATGGTCTTGGGCACGGCGGTCATGTCGAGGATCCCGTCGGAGTCGATCACCCGCACGCCGTCGAAGGCGATGTTCGCCGGCCGGGCCGGCTCGGTGCCCACCGCGATGACCACCTTGTCGGCGGTCAGCCGCCGGACGACGTCGCCCTCCGGGTCGGTCACCTCGATCTCGTGCGGCCCGGCGAACCGGGCGCTGCCCACGACGGTCTCCACGTCGTTGCGGGCGAGCTGGTTGCGCACCACCTCGATCTCACGGCCGATGACGTGCTGCAGCCGCGCCAGCAGGTCCTGGACGGTGATGTGCTCCTTGAGCCGGTAGCTGGAGCCGTACACGTCCCGCATCTGCAGGCCCGTCAGGTACAGGACCGCCTCGCGCAGCGTCTTGGACGGGATGGTGCCGGTGTTGAGGCAGACGCCGCCGATCATGTCGCGCCGCTCCACCACCGCCGCCCGCCTGCCGAGCTTTGCGGCGCCGATCGCGGCCTTCTGGCCACCCGGCCCCGAGCCGATCACGACGAGGTCGAAGTGGTTCTCGCGCGCATCCATGCTCTGAGTGTGGAGGTCCGGCCGGCCGGTGACGAGCGACTTCATCAAGAATTAACCGGCCCCGCCGTGCGGAGGGCAGGCCCAGCGGATGGCAGGCTGACGCCCATGAGCATCTTCGCCGTGAACTACACCTACTCCGACGACGTCGCGACCCGCGACGAGGTCCGGCCCAGCCACCGTGACTTCCTGCGCGCCCTCAACGCCGACGGCGTCGTGCGCGCCTCCGGCCCGGTCGACGGCGGGACCGGGGCCCTGGTCATCGTCGAGGCGGAGTCGGAGGAGGCCGTGCTGGCCATCCTGGACGCCGACCCGTTCGCGGTCCGCGGCGTCATCGCCGAGCGCAGCGTGCACCCGTGGGAGGTGGTGATCGGCGGGCTCGCGGAGTAGGCCTCCGCAGGTCCGCGCCGCCGGCACCGGCCCACCAGGGCGGACGGCGACGGCGGCCGCGCCCACCCTCGTGGACACGGCCGCCGTCTGCGGTGCTGGGTGTCGATGCCCTACTTCGACACGTCCTCCGACACGTCCTCGGAGGTCTCCTGCGCCGCCTCGATCCGCGCATCGCGTGCGGACTTCATGAGGCTGGCGACCGTGCCCACCGCGAGGGACACGACGATCACCGTCAGCGACAGCCAGATCGGCACCTCGGGCGCCCACTCGAAGCCCTCGCCACCGTTGATCCACGGGATCGAGTTGGTGTGCAGCGCCTCGAGGATCAGCTTGACGCCGATGAAGCCCAGGATGACCGCCAGCGCGATCGGCAGGTACACCAGCCGGTCGAGCAGGTTGCCCAGCAGGAAGTAGAGCTGGCGCAGGCCCATGAGCGCGAACAGGTTGGTCGTGAACACGATGAACGGGTCCCTGGTGACGCCGAAGATCGCCGGGATGGAGTCCAGCGCGAACAGGACGTCCGTCGAGCCGATCGCGAGGAACACGATGATCATCGGCGTGAAGAGCCTGCGGCCGTCGACGGTGGTGGTCAGCTTCGAGCCGTTGTACTGGTGGTGCAGCGGCAGGACCCGGCGCATCAGCCGGATGAACGCGTTCTCCTTGAAGTCGTCCGGGTTCTCCTCCTCGTCGATCACGAAGTGGATGGCCGTGTAGATGAGGAACGCGCCGAAGATGTAGAAGAGCCAGCTGAACTGCTCGATGAGGGCGGCGCCGGCCAGGATGAACGCGGCTCGGAAGACCAGCGCCATGATGATGCCGACCATCAGCACGCGCTGCTGCTGCTCACGCGGCACCGCGAACCGGGCCATGATGACGACGAACACGAAGAGGTTGTCGACGCTCAGGGAGTACTCCATGAGCCAGCCGGCATAGAACTCCGCTGCCGGTGTCACACCGCCGACGACCCAGACGATCACGCCGAAGATCACGGCGAGGCCCACGTAGAAGCCCACCCAGATGGCGCTCTCCTTGATGGACGGGACGTGCGGGCGGCGGCCGACGATGAGGAGGTCCGCGATGAGCAGGGCGAGCATCGCTCCGAGGGAGACCACCTCGAAGGTCACGGGTAGTTCGTGGAGCATTGTTTCCTTCCGGAACAGGGAGGAACGCGCGACAGCATCGAGCCTCCGGTGTGTACTGCAGGGCACCGGAGGTCTTCCTCGCCCGCCCGTGCACCAGCCTGGCTGAAACCAGGCGATGATGCACCACGAGCCGGTTCGGCCGAGCTGGCGTCATCGGCAGCTGTGATGACGACCGAACCGTTACGAGGTACTCCCCTCCAACGGAGGAAGCATACGGGACGTCACGTTTGTTCCCGAACCGACCCGCGGTTCCGGCGGATCGACACGGCGGGGGTGGGTCGACGGCGCGCCGCGCCGCCGTCAGACGAGCGTGACCACCAGCTTGCCGCGCGCGTGCCCGTGCCCCGCCACCTGCCTGATCGCCTCGACGGCACGCTCCAGGGGGAAGGTCGCGCTCACGATGGGCAGCAGCACGCCGTCCGCCACCATTCCAGCGAGCGCCGTGAGGTCCTCGCCGCTCTCGGTCGCCAGGATGTTCACCACGCGGTACGGGCGGAACCGGGCCGCCAGCGGTGCCAGCACCAGGTCGGGCATGGGGCCGAGCAGGCCGTCCTTGCTCCCGTCGTTGGCGAGGACCACCCCGCCGGGCACCACGACGCGGCCGAGGTCCCGCACCGGGTACCGGCCGCCGTTGGTGAAGACGACGTCGAAGCGCGGCTCGCCGGCGGTCACGTCCTCACGCGTGTAGTCGACCACCTCGGCGGCACCCAGCTCGCGCACCATCGCGACGTTGCGCGAGCTGCACACCGCGGTGACCTCTGCGCCCCACGCCGCGGCGATCTGCACCGCGAAGTGGCCGATCCCGCCGCCGGCGCCCGTGATCGCTATGCGCTGCCCCGCCGTGAGCCCGGCGGCGCGCAGGAACTGCAGGGCCGTGACGGCGGCCATGGGCATGGCCGCCGCCTCGACGTGCGTGAGGTCGGCCGGCCGGCGGGCGAGGCTGTCGGCCGAGGCGACCGCGAGCTCGGCGAACGTGCCGGTGGAGCCGAACCCGAACACCTCGTCACCCGGCGCGAACGCGGTGACGCCCGGGCCGACCGCCGCCACGACGCCCGACAGGTCGGCCCCCCGGACCGGCGGCTTAGGCCCGCGCAGCCCGCCGAGGCCGCCACGGGCGATGAGCGGCTGCCCGGCGGCGTAGTGCCAGTCGTACGGGTTGACGCCGGCGGCGTGCACCTGGATCAGCACCTGCCCGTCGCCGGGGACCGGGTCGGGGACCTCGCGCACCGCGAGGGCGTCCCAGCCGTACCTGTCCTGCGTCAGTGCCCGCATCACGGCCTCCTGGCCCACGTTTCCGGACGTGCCCTGCTCTGTGCGGGATCAGGGTCCTCCGGCCCTCGTGACCAGGTCAAGGATGAACTCGACAGGGCCGGCGGTGATCGTCAGGCGGTGGCCGCCTGCATCTGGCGCAGCTCCTTCTTGAGGCCCGAGATCTCGTCGCGCAGCCGCGCCGCCACCTCGAACTGCAGCTCGGCGGCCGCCGCGTGCATCTGGTCGGTGAGCTCCTGGATGAGCTCGGCCAGCTCGCTCGCCGCGGCGCCGGCCAGCCGGTTGCCCGACGTCGCGGCCTCCTTGGGCGTGCCCGGTACCCGCGCTCCCCTGCCGTCGCCCTTGGCCTTGCGGCTGTTGCGGTAGCCGCCGGCCAGCAGCTCCTGGGTGTCCAGGTCCTCGCGGGCGAGCATGTCGGTGACGTCAGCGATCCGCTTGCGCAGCGGCTGCGGGTCGATGCCGCGCTCGGTGTTGTAGGCGATCTGCTTCTCGCGACGGCGCGCCGTCTCGTCGATCGCCTCCCGCATCGCCGGCGTGATCTTGTCCGCGTACATGTGGACCTGGCCCGAGACGTTGCGCGCCGCGCGGCCGATGGTCTGGATCAGGGACCGCCCGGAGCGCAGGAAGCCCTCCTTGTCGGCATCGAGGATCGCCACGAGCGACACCTCGGGCAGGTCCAGGCCCTCGCGCAGCAGGTTGATGCCCACGAGCACGTCGTACTCGCCGAGCCGCAGCTCGCGCAGCAGCTCGACGCGGCGCAGCGTGTCCACCTCGGAGTGCAGGTAGCGCACGCGCACGTCGCGCTCCAGGAAGTAGTCCGTGAGGTCCTCGGCCATCTTCTTGGTCAGGGTCGTGACCAGCACGCGCTCGTTGCGCTCGACCCGGTCGCGGATCTCGCCCAGCAGGTCGTCGATCTGGCCGGTCGTCGGCTTGACGACCACCTCGGGGTCCACCAGGCCCGTGGGCCGGATGACCTGCTCGACGACGCCGTCGGACAGCGAGCGCTCGTAGTCGCCGGGCGTGGCCGACAGGTAGACCGTCTGCCCGATGCGCTCGGTGAACTCCTCCCACTTCAGCGGGCGGTTGTCCATGGCGCTCGGCAGGCGGAAGCCGTGGTCCACGAGCGCGCGCTTGCGGGAGGCGTCGCCCTCGAACATGGCGCCGATCTGGGGCACCGTCTGGTGGGACTCGTCGATGACGAGCAGGAAGTCCTCGGGGAAGTAGTCGAGCAGCGTGTTCGGCGCGGTGCCCGGCTCGCGGCCGTCGATGTGCATCGAGTAGTTCTCGATGCCGTTGCACGTGCCGATCGAGCGCATCATCTCGATGTCGTAGGTGGTCCGCATGCGCAGCCGCTGCGCCTCCAGCAGCTTGCCCTGCTTCTCCAGCTCGGCCAGCCGCTCCTCGAGCTCCTTCTCGATGCCGTCGATGGCGCGCTCCATGCGCTCGGGACCCGCCACGTAGTGGGTGGCGGGGAACACGTAGATCGACTGCTCGGAGCGGACCACGTCGCCCGTGAGGGGGTGCAGCGTCTGGATCGACTCGATCTCGTCGCCGAACATCTCGATGCGGATCGCGAGCTCCTCGTACACCGGGATGATCTCGACGGTGTCGCCACGCACCCGGAAGGTGCCGCGTGTGAACGACATGTCGTTGCGGGTGTACTGCATGGTCACGAACTGGCGCAGGAGCTGGTCGCGGTCGATGACGTCGCCGACGTCGAGCCGGACCATGCGGTCCACGTACTCCTGCGGCGTGCCCAGGCCGTAGATGCACGACACCGAGGCGACCACGACGACGTCGCGCCGCGTCAGCAGCGACGAGGTCGCCGAGTGCCGCAGCCGCTCCACCTCGTCGTTGATCGAGGAGTCCTTCTCGATGTACGTGTCCGTCTGCGCGATGTACGCCTCCGGCTGGTAGTAGTCGTAGTACGACACGAAGTACTCGACGGCGTTGTTCGGCAGCAGCTCCCGGAACTCCGTGGCGAGCTGCGCCGCTAGCGTCTTGTTCGGCGCCATGACCAGCGTGGGGCGCTGCAGCTTCTCGACCAGCCACGCCGTCGTCGCCGACTTGCCCGTACCCGTGGCGCCCAGCAGCACCACGTCCTTCTCACCCGCCTGGATGCGGTCGGAGAGCTCGGCGATCGCCGTCGGCTGGTCGCCGGCGGGCTCGTACTCGGAGATGACCTCGAACGGGGCCACCGTGCGCTGCAGGTCGGTCACGGGTCGCATGTGACTACCGTACGGCGCACCACTGACACTCCGGCAGTCAGGTCCTCAGCCAGAGCGGTGCCGCGGCGTCGGCAGGCGTGCCCTTCTGGAAGAGCACCGACCAGACCACCGCAGGGCGGAACAGCTCCGTGAGCGGCGCGGCCAGGGACATCACCCTGCGGAAGGTGGACTGGACCTCCTCGTTCACCGCGCAGCGCTCCTGGACGCGGCCGAGGTACCAGCCCTTGATCCGGTCGCCACGCGTACGCCGCGCGGCGTTGCCCGTCACACCGGGCCGCGCCTTGTCCGCGCCGGCGGAGATGGTCCAGGCCTGGACGGAGGCGGCGCGCAGCAGGGCCTGGACCTCGCGGCCCGGGCGGCCGGACCCCAGGCCGTCGGCGAGCGCGAGGGCCGCCATCGCCGCCGTTGCCATGCCCTGGCCGAACACCGGGTTCAGCGCGCACAGCGCGTCCCCCGTGACGAGCAGCCCCTCCGGCACCACGGCGTCGTACGCCCTGCGCACGTTCTCCGTCCGCAGGTAGCCGAAGACGGGCGAGGCCGGCTCGGCCCGGTCGATCCACTGCCGCAGCACCGGGTGCGGCTGCCGGTCGGCGAGCGCCTCGAAGCCCGCCGGGTCGGTGGGCAGCTCCTCCCCGGGCGGCGTGGCGAACGTGATCATGGTGGTGCCCGCGCGGTCCACCGGCACGAGCACGCCGCCGAGCGTCTCCCCCACGAAGTAGATGAGCCGGGCGTCCGTCAGCTCGCCGTCCGAGCCGTCCCGGTAGACCCGCGTGACGTAGCCGATGCCGGACTCGACGCGCTCCTCGGCCGGGCGCGCGACGCCGAGGCCCGCGAGCCACTCGGGCGTGCGCGAGGACCTGCCGGAGGCGTCCACCACGAGGTCGGCGGACAGCTCGGCGGCCTCGGCGGGTTCGGCGTGCTCGCCGCCCTCGCCGCGGTCGGCACCACGCTCGCGCAGCAGCACGCCGGTGACGCGCTGGGCGGACCCGGCCAGCCCGACGGCGTCGGTGCCCTGCACCGCCGTGATCCTCGGGTGGGCCAGCACCCGGGCCCGCACGCCGTGCTCGAGGAGCGGCCGGGTGAGGCACAGCGCGGTGGCCTGCGCCGGCCAGCGGCCCAGCCAGCGCCCGCGCATGTGCTGCAGGTACTCCGTGGGTGCCTGGACGTGCAGCGCACCGGCCGCGAGCAGGTCCTGCTCGATGCCCGGCAGGAGCCGCTCCATCGCCTCGAGCCCGCCCTGCAGCAGGAGATGGGTGTGCCTGCTCTGGGGCACACCCTTGCGCGGCTCAGGCCGCTCCGGGTACCGGTCGCGCTCGACGACCGTCACGCGCTCGGCGTGCCCGGCGAGCGCGAGCGCCGCGAACATCCCCGCGATGCCGCCGCCGATGACCACCGCATGTCCCCTGCCCTGGCCGATACCCCCGCCGATGCCCTGCCGCCCGTCGCTCACGCGTCACACCCTCCGCGGCCTGCCGCCGCCACCGCAACCCATCTGTCCGTTACGCCCGATTCTCGACCAGCAGCGGCGCCGCGGGCAAGCCAGCACTCGGGCAAGGACAGCGTCGTCCGGACCGAGCGATCGGTGCAGCGCCCCGGACAAGGGTCAGTACAGCGTCCCGGCGGACACCGCCGACTCCGCCGTCTCGCCGCGCGCCGCCGCGAGCGTCGTGCGCACCACGATCTCCAGGGCGCCCGCCAGGCCGTCCAGCGGAAGGCGCGGCTCACCGCCGTCGGACAGCGGCGTGCTGCCGGCGGACCGGGCCGCGGACGGCGCAGGGCCCCCGCCCTCCTCGGTGGTGCGCGGCACGTGCACGAAGCCGGAGAGCACGCCGGGCCGCTCCGCCAGCGCGTGCTGGAGCACGTAGAAGACGGCGTTGCAGACGAACGTCCCCGCACTGTAGGAGACCTGGGCCGGAAGGCCCGCCGCGCGCACCGCTGCGGCGGCGGCCTTGACCGGGAGGGTGGTGAACCGGGCCGCCGGACCGCCGTCGACGACCGGTACGTCGACGGGCCGGGCGCCGCTGTTGTCCGGCATCCGGGCGTCCATCAGGTTGAGCGCCACCCGCTCCAGCCGCACCGCGGGGCTCCCCGCCGCGAGACCGGCCGCGACCACGACGTCGGGGCGGTGCTCGTCGAGCAGCCGCAGCAGCGGGCCGTCCGCCGCGCGGACCGCGGAGAACACCACGGGGAGCACCTCCGTGACCAGCTCGTCCGGCCCGGACCAGCGCGCCGCGAGGGCCCGCACCGCCTCCGCGGACGCGTTGACGGCGTCCCCTCCGAACGGCTCGAAACCGGTGACCAGAACCTTCATCGCGCATTCCTCCCCCGCCGGATCGGACAGAGCCGGACCAGACAGAACCGGACCAGACGGAGCCGGATCCGGCGGAACCGGCTCGGGCCGAGCCGGCTCAGACGGAGTCCGCCTCCGCCTCCTGCGCGACCTCGCCGGCCACGCGCTGCCACAGGGTATCCACCTGGGCGCGCAGGTCGTCCTCGCTCCCCGAGCCGTCGAGCGTGACGTCGGCGGCCGCGAGCCGCTCCTCGTCGGTCGCCTGCGCGGCGAGGCGGGCGCGCGCGGCGTCCTCGCTCAGCCCACGGCCCTCCACGAGGCGCCGCACCCGCTGCTCCGCGGGCGTGTGCACCACCACGAGGAGGTGGAAGCTGTCGCCCAGCCCGGTCTCCACCAGCAGCGGGATGTCGTGCACGACGACGGCGGCCGGGTCCGCCGCGGCAGCCTTGGCCTCCCGTTCCGCCGACAGCCGCCGCACCTCGGGGTGGACTATGTCGTTCAGGCGGGTGCGTGCGGCGTCGTCGACGAAGACCAGCGCGCCGAGCGCGGGCCGGTCGAGGCTGCCGTCGTCGGTCAGGACGCCCTCGCCGAACGCCTCGACGATCTCGGCCAGGCCGACCGTCCCGGGCGCCACCGCCTCCCGGGCCAGCACGTCGTGGTCGACGACGACCGCGCCGAGCTCGGCCAGGCGCGCCGCCGCCACCGACTTGCCGGCCGCGATCCCTCCGGTCAGTCCGATGCGAAACATGGACCCCATCCTGCCTCGTGCGGCCCGCGCCTGTCAGACGCGGGCCGCACGGGCTGTCAGCGGAGCGGGACGCGTGTCAGACGCGCGCGGGCGTACGGGCCACGGTGCGCTCGGGGGTGAAGGCCACCGGCAGCATGGCGGGGTACCGCGACCACGGCGACGGCGCCCACGTCACCTCGGGGTCGGTCAGCCGCAGGTCGAGCCGCTTCATGAGGCTCTCCACGGCGATCTTCACCACGAGCCGGCCCGGCCGCTTGGCGGGGCACGCGTGCGGCCCGACGCCGAACGACAGGTGCGACTGGTTGCCCGCCTCGAACAGCTCGTCCGCCGCGCGCACACGCGGGTCGTTGTTCGCGGCGGCTACGCCCATGACTATCGCGTCGCCGGCCTTGATGTGGGCCTGGCCGAGCGTGCAGTCCGTCACGGCGTACCGGGCGGGCAGGTTCGCGACGGGCGGCTCGCGCCACAGCGTCTCGTCCATCGCGTCGTCCAGGCCGCGGCGCACACCCGTGACCCGGCCGGTGTACCGGGGGTCGGTGAGCATGCGGCGCAGCGTGGCCGCGATCCAGGTGATGAGCATCTCGTTCGCCGCGACGATCGAGATCACCATGCTGTGCCCGATCTCGATGTCGTCCTCGAAGGCCGGGTGCTCGATGAAGCTCATGGTCAGGTTCTGCGCCGGCTGCGCCCGGGTCGCGGCGACGTGGTCCAGCACGATCCGGTCCATCGTCTCCAGGGCCGCGACGGGGTCGCCCCCGTGGCCGAAGATCTCCATCGCGCAGCGCAGCAGCGCGAAGCCCTGCCCCTGGTCGAACCCGAACATGCCGGACACGGCGAGGAACGACACCGCCGCCGCGTACTCCCCGATCAGGTCGGCGTTGCCCCGGGCGGCGAACGAGTCGATGAGCCCGTCGCAGACGCCGCGCACCAGGGCGGCGGTGCGCACCTCGTCCATGGTCGAGAACGCCTCGTCCACGGGGAGCCGCAGCCGCCGGTGCTCCGCACCGTCCGCGAAGTACAGGTTCCGCCGCCCGTTCGGGGACAGGATGGCGTGCAGGTTCGACTCGGGCGGGAGCTGCTCTCTCCAGTGCCGCGGGTTCCGGGCGAAGACGCTCTCGTTGCGCATCACCTCCATGACCTCGGCGTGCCCCAGCACGAGCCAGCCGGGGATCCCTGGTTCGAGATCCACCGGCGCGACAGGCCCCCACTCGTCCTGCAGCTTCCGCAGTGCCGCGGCCATGTCCTCCGCACCGGTCAGGTCCACCAGTGCCACCCGACCTCCGCTCCGCTGCGGTTCCCGGTCAGACATGACCCTCCACTCGTCGCTATTCATCGAGCTGTCCATCGACTCATCCATCGAAATATGGGGCGACCTGCCTAGACGCCCGACCGTGGGTTTCTATCACAAGTAACGGGAATCGCGTAATACGCCCGTGGTCCGTGGCACGATGCGACGGTGAGGACGGTGCGACGGTGAGCATGCACGGAGGCGGCGGCAGCATGGGCGGCGGACGTACGATGCGGTCGTTCACGCAGGACGGGTCCGTCACCCGGCAGCGCCTCGGCCGGGCCACGCTGCGGCGCATCGTCGGCTTCGCCCGACCGTACCGGGGCCGGCTGGCCCTGTTCGTGCTGATCCTCGCGCTGGAGGCCGCGGCGGGCGCCGCCACGCCGCTGCTGTTCCAGCGGATCATCGACGACGGCATCGTGCAGGGCGACGCACGCCTCGTCGTCCTGCTCGCCGGCGCCGCCGGCCTGCTCGCCTTCGTGGCCGCCGGGCTGTCCGTGGCCGACCGGCTGGTCTCGGCCCAGGTCGGCGAGGGTCTCATCCTCGACCTGCGGGTCGCCGTGTTCGACCACGTCCAGCGCATGCCGCTCGCCTTCTTCTCCCGGGCCCGCACCGGCGCCCTGGTGCAGCGGCTCAACGGCGACGTGCTGGGCGCGCAGCGCGCCTTCACCTCGACCTTGCAGACCGTGGTCTCCAACACCCTGACCATCGCGTTCACGCTCGCGGCCATGTTCACCATGTCGTGGGAGCTCACGCTCGGCGCGCTCGTGCTGGTCCCGCTGTTCGTGTTCCCGGCGCGCTGGTTCGGCCGCCGGCTGGCCGCCCTGACCCGCCGCGGCATGGAGATCGACGCCGACCTGGGCCAGGTCATGAACGAACGCTTCAACGTCGCGGGCGCGCACCTCGTCAAGGTCTTCGGCGACCCGGCCACCGAGTCCGAACGGTTCGCCGCCCCCGCCCGCGAGCGCCGCGACCTGGGCGTGCGAACCGCCCTGTTCGGCACCTGGTTCCGGGTGGGCCTGACCACCACCGCGTCGCTGGCGGTCGCGGGCGTGTACGGGCTGGGCGGCCTGCAGGCGATCGCCGGCCAGCTCACCGTCGGCACCGTCGTCGCGCTCGCCACGTACCTCACGCGCCTGTACGGGCCGCTGACGGCGATGGCGAACGTCCAGGTCGACGTCATGACGGCGCTCGTGTCGTTCGAGCGGGTGCTGGAGGTGCTGGACCTGGAGCCGTCGGTCGCCGAGCGGCCGGACGCCGTCGACCTGCGCGCCGCCGTGGCCGCCCACGGTGCCTCGGTCTCGCTGGTGGGCGTGACGTTCCGGTACCCGCGGGCCGCCGAGGTGTCGCTCGCCTCCCTCGAGTCGGTGGCGGCGCAGCGCAAGGACCCGTCGGCGGACACGCTGCACGACGTCTCCTTCGAGGTGCCCGCCGGCTCGATGGTGGCGCTCGTCGGCCCGTCCGGCACGGGCAAGACCACGGTGTCGCAGCTCGTCAGCCGCATCTACGACCCGACGTCGGGCGCCGTGCGCATCGCGGGGACCGACCTGCGCTCCGTGACGTTCGCGTCGCTGCGGGCGACCGTCGGCGTCGTCTCCCAGGAGGCGCACCTGTTCCATGACACGGTGGCGGCGAACCTGCGGTTCGTGCGCCCGGAGGCGACGGACGCCGACCTGGAGCGTGTGCTGCGCCAGGCGCGGATCTGGGACCTGGTCGACCGGCTGCCCGAGGGCCTGGAGACCGTGGTGGGCGACCGCGGCTACCGGCTGTCGGGCGGCGAGCGGCAGCGCCTCGCCATCGCGCGGCTGCTCCTGCGGGCGCCCGACATCGTGGTGCTCGACGAGGCGACGGCGCACCTCGACTCGGAGTCGGAGGCCGCCGTGCAGGTGGCGCTCGACCAGGCGCTCGCCGGGCGGACGTCGCTCGTCATCGCGCACCGGCTGTCGACGGTCCGCGCGGCGGACCGCATAGTGGTGCTCGACGACGGGCGGGTGGTCCAGTCGGGCACCCACGCGGAGCTGATCGCCGCGGGAGGCCTGTACGCGGACCTGTACCGCACCCAGTTCGCGGAGACTGCTTGACCGTGGGCGCCGCCTTCGGTCGCTTGCACGATCGGACCCGCGACTTCGGTCGGTTGCCCTGAGATCGGTCGGTTGAGCGACCGATCTCAAGGCAACCGACCGATCTCGTCGGCGCGCGATGACAATGGACCGAACTCGTGCCCTCCGTCCCAGCAAGTACCCGCCTGGGTGGGTGCTCCCCAGTGCGCACTGGGAGGATGAGTCCTGTGGGATCCCATCACCATCACCCGCAGGGAGACCGCGGCCGGCTGACCGCCGCGTTCGCCATCACCGCGGCGGTGCTGCTCGCCCAGGTCGCGGGCGCCGTCCTCACGGGCAGCCTGGCGCTGCTCGTCGACACCGTGCACCTGCTGACCGATGCAGCGGGCCTCGCGATGGCCCTGTTCGCGGCGCACCTGGTGGAGCGTCCGCCGTCGGCCCGGCGCACCTGGGGCTACCGCAGGGCCGAGGTGATCGCCGCGCTCGCCCAGGCGGGCGTGCTGCTCGCGGCGGGCGTCTACGTCCTGGTGGAGGGCATCGCCCGGCTCGCCGCGCCGCCCGACGTGCCGGGCCCAGAGCTCGTGGTCTTCGGCGTGGTCGGCCTGGTCGGCAACCTCGCCGCACTGGCGGTCCTGGCCGGACGGCGGTCGGCGAACCTCAACCTGCGCGCCGCGTTCCTCGAGGTGGTCAACGACGCGCTGGGATCGCTCGCGGTGGTGGCCGCCGCCGTCGTCATCACGCTCACCGGCTGGCAGCGGGCCGACGTCGTGGCGGGGCTGCTGATCGGGGCGCTGATCCTCCCGCGGGCGCTCCGGCTGCTGCGGGAGACCGTCTCGGTGCTCCTGGAGTCGTCGCCGCCCGGCCTCGACCTCGACGAGGTGCGCGCCCACCTGCTCGAGCTCGACCACGTCGAGGACGTGCACGACATGCACGCATCCCTGATCGCGACGGGCCTGCCCGTGCTGAGCGCCCACGTGGTGGTGCGCACCGACTGCTTCACCGACGGCCACGCGGGCCGCATCCTGGACCAGCTCCAGGAGTGCGTCGCCGAGCACTTCGACATCTCGGTGGAGCACTCGACGTTCCAGGTCGAGCCGGTCACGCACCCGGCCCACGAGCACCCGCAGCACGCCTGACCCTCAGTTGCACCGCCTCTCCAGCCAGATCGGTCGGTTGCTTCGAGATCGGTCCATTAAATGACCGATCTCAGGACAGGCGACCGAAGTCGCACCCTGGGCCGCAGGCAGGAGCTGGCCCGGGGCGGGATCTCATCGCACCGACGACGGGTCCCGGATCGCCGCCTCTATCCGGGCTAACACCGCGCGGGACCGCTCCAGTTCGGGCAGGTAGCGCTCCGGGAGGTCGGCGGCGAGCCGGCGGCGCATCTCCACGGCCTCCCGCGCCTGACCGAGCGCCGCCACGTTGTCGCCAACGGCGCTGAGCGCGCTGGCCAGGTTCGAGATCGCGAGCGCGAGGTCGGGCCGGTGCCTGTCGGGGTTGTCCACGGCGAGCTCGCGCCGCATCGCGACGGCCTCCCGCATGGGCCGCAGCGCTTCCTGCGCCCGGTCCAGGTCGAGCAGGGTGGCGCCGAGGTTCGCGAGCGCCTCCGCGAGGCCGGTGCGGTACTTCTCCGGCTGCTCGCGCACGAGGCGGCGGAGCATGTCCACGGCCTCCTGCGTGGGGAGCAGGGACTCCTCGAACCGGCCCAGGTCGGCGTAGCGCACGCCCAGGTTGGACAGGGACTGCGCGAGGTACTTCAGCGACCGGGCGTTCTGGCTCGCGAGCCCCCTGCGGATCCCCACCGCCTCCTCCTCCAGCAGGACCGCCTCCTCGTACCTGCCGCGCCTGGCGTAGGTGACGCCGAGGTTCGACAGCGAGTGCGCGAGGTAGTGCAGGTACCGGTCGGGGTGCTCGCGGGCGAGCTCACGCCGCAGCTCCAGGGCCTCGCGCTCCAGCCGGAGCGACTCGTCGGCGCGCCCCGTGGTGGAGTACAGGGCGCCGAGCGCGGACAGCGCGCCCGCCAGGTCCGCGCGCGTGCCGCGCGGGTTCTCCTTGGCGAGGTGCCGCTGGAGGTCCAGCGCCTCGACGAGCACCGCGCCGGCCTCCTCGTACCGGCCGAGGGCCTCCAGGGTGGTGCCGAGCTGGCCGAGCGACCAGGCGAGCTCGCCGAGGTGCTCGGGGCGGGCCGCCGCGAGGCGGCGCCGGATCGCCACGGCCTCGACGTTCGCCGGGAGCGCGTCCTCGGGCCGGCCGCTCTCCGTGAGGGCCTCGAAGTTGCCCAGCACCGCGGCGACCCGCGGCTCGTACTGGACCGGGTCGCCGTCGGCGAGGCGGCGGTAGAGGTCGAGGGCCGCCCGCTGGGCCGCCTCGATCTCGCTCGTCCGGCCGAGCTCGGTGTAGGACACGCCGGCGTTCTGCAGGGCGCGCGCGTGCTCGGCGTCGGCCCACGGCGCGTCCCCCGGCGGGAACCGGCCGCACAGGGCGATGACCTCCTCCTGGACGGCGAGGGCGTCACCGTGCCTGCCGACCGCCCAGTACCCCATGCCGAGGTTGTTCAGCGCCGTGCACAGCGGCGGGCGGTACCGGTCCTCGTCGGCCCAGGCGAGGCCGCGCCACAGGCCGACGGCCTCCTGCAGCACCGGCACGGCGACGGACGACTCCCCCTCCGCGACCAGGACGACGCCGAGGTCGGTCAGCGCCTCGGCCCGCTGCGCGGTGTCGCCGACCGTCCCGGCCAGCTCGGCCACGCGGTGCGCGAGGCGGTCCAGCACCGGCACGGCCAGCGGTCCCGACGACCGCGGCAGCCGGCGGGCCACCCGCATCAGGCCGGGCAGGTCCTCGGGCCGCTCGTCCGGGAGCGCGGCGACGGCGGCGGCGATCAGCCGCTCGGTGAGGTCAGTCGCCGGGGCGTCGGGGGCGGGTTCCACCGTCGGGGCGTCCGGACCGGGGCCGCCAAGGCCGACACTCCCCGTACGGACGCCGCCCCGGTCGCCTTGCACCGTGCCGCCCTGCACCGTGCCGCCCTGCACCGTGGCGGACGGCGCGGCGCCGCCCAGTCCTGTACCGCCCGGACCGGTGCCATGAGGACCAGTGCCAGCCGGACGCTCAGCAGGCCGGTCCACGCCCATCGCCGTCGCGAACGCCAGGACGGCGAACGCCTCCTGCGGCCCCAGGTCGTGCGTGCACGCCGCGGTCAGCTCCGCCGAGCCGGCGAGGACCCGCGACACCAGCAGCTCCGCCAGGCGCGGGACGGCGGGCAGGTGCGCGCGGACCCAGGCGACGGCCTCCGCCGTCCGGCCGTCCGCCGGTTCGACGCCCGCCCGGCGCAGGGCGGCGCGCACGCCGCCGTCCGAGGTGTCGCCCAGCAGGGTGGCGGCGGCCAGGGCGGCCTCGGCGGACCCGCCGGGACCGGCCACGAGCCCCGCAGCCGCGGCCGAGCGCGCCCACCCGGCGCGCTCGTGGTCCAGCACGGCCTCCAGCGCCCGCGTCGGGTCCGCAGCGGAGCGTCCGCCGTCGAGCACGGCGACCAGCGCGGCGGCGTGCAGGTCGAGGACGCGGAACCGCTCGTCGGGCGCCGGCTCGAACGGCACCTCCGGCACCGGGCGGCCGAGCACCCTCGCGAACCGGGCGACGGCCGCCTCCAGCAGCACCCGGTCGTCGTCGGCATGGTCGACCGCCAGGCCGAGCGCGGGGTCGAACGCGACCTCCAGCGCCCGGTCCAGGGCCGGCTCGAGCGCCATCTGCGTGACCGACGGCGTCCGGCCGGCCCACAGCGTGCTGGTCCAGCGCTCGCGCCGCCACCACTGCCCGCCGGTCCGCGCGATGCACAGGACCCGGAGCCGCCCGCGGACACGGGTCTCCCCCACGGCGTCGAGCATCGCGGGCAGGCCCGGCCGCAGGCCGGCGTCGTCGACCACGAGCAGGACACGCCGGGCGGCGGCGACCGCGGCCACCGCCGCCACCTCCTGGCCGGGCGGCACGTGCACGACGGTCCACCCCGTGCGCCGCATCCTGCGGCCCAGCTCGAGCGCCAGGCGCGTCTTGCCCACGCCGCCGAGCCCGCACAGCAGACGCAGGGCCACCGGCTCCCGGGAACGCGCCCACGAGCGCAGGTCCGCGAGCTCCCGGCCGCGGCCCATGAACGGCACGACCCTCCGCTCCGGGGCGAGGAGGGCAGCAGGGCTCGCACCCCACGCCTCGTCGAGTCCGGGTCGGTCCATGGGGAGTGATCCAACAGCACGGCGGCCGTCCTGGCCAGCGCACGATGTGATAGCCGCCAGCGCGCTCCGAAGGGCGTTCCCGCAGGTCAGCGGGCCTAAACCGGCGTCAGGCCGCCTGACGCACCACAGTCTGAAAACCACGGACCGAGTTCACCCGCGGGCCGGGGACCGGCGCGCGGCCCCTGAGGAGACGACGGCCCGCCGCCCCCGGAGGGCGACGGGCCGTCGGACGGCTCAGGTCAGTTGCCTGAGAACTTCTCGCGGAGCGTCAGTTGCCCGTGAGCTTCTCGCGGAGCGCGGCGAGCGCCTCGTCCGAGGCCAGCGTGCCGCCGGCCTCCTCGGCCGGGGCCGAGGAGTAGCTCGTGCTGCCCGCCGGAGCGGCGGCCGGAGCCTCCGCCGACGCCTCGGTGTCGGCCGCGAGGGCCTCGGCGACCTGCTTGCGGTGCGCGGTCCAGCGCTCGTGCGCCTTGGCGTACTCGGCCTCCCACGACTCGCGCTGCGCCTCGAAGCCCTCGAGCCACTCGTTGGTCTCCGGGTCGAAGCCCTCCGGGTACTTGTAGTTCCCGGCCTCGTCGTACTCGGCGGCCATGCCGTACAGCGCGGGGTCGAAGTCCTCGGACTCCGGGTCCACGCCCTCGTTGGCCTGCTTGAGCGACAGCGAGATGCGGCGGCGCTCCAGGTCGATGTCGATGACCTTGACGAACACCTCGGCACCCACGGTGACGACCTGCTCCGGCAGCTCGACGTGGCGCACGGCCAGCTCCGAGATGTGGACCAGGCCCTCGATGCCGTCCTCGACGCGCACGAACGCGCCGAACGGAACCAGCTTGGTGACCTTGCCCGGCACGACCTGACCGATCGCGTGCGTGCGGGCGAACGTCTGCCACGGGTCCTCCTGCGTCGCCTTCAGCGACAGGGAGACACGCTCGCGGTCGAAGTCGACGTCGAGCACCTCGACGGTGACCTCCTGGCCCACCTCGACGACCTCGGACGGGTGGTCGATGTGCTTCCAGGACAGCTCGGAGACGTGCACCAGGCCGTCGACGCCGCCGAGGTCCACGAACGCACCGAAGTTGACGATCGAGGAGACGACACCCGGGCGTACCTGGCCCTTCTGCAGGGTCTGCAGGAAGGTGGAGCGCACCTCGGACTGCGTCTGCTCGAGCCAGGCCCGGCGCGACAGGACGACGTTGTTCCGGTTCTTGTCGAGCTCGATGATCTTGGCCTCGATCTCCTTGCCGACGTACGGCTGGAGGTCGCGGACACGACGCATCTCCACGAGGGAGGCGGGGAGGAAGCCGCGCAGCCCGATGTCGAGGATGAGGCCACCCTTGACGACCTCGATGACGGTGCCGGTGACGACGCCGTCCTCCTCCTTGATCTTCTCGATCGTGCCCCAGGCGCGCTCGTACTGGGCGCGCTTCTTGGACAGGATCAGCCGGCCTTCCTTGTCCTCCTTCTGGAGGACCAGGGCCTCGACGGCGTCGCCGACGGCGACAACCTCGCCAGGGTCGACGTCGTGCTTGATCGAGAGCTCCCGGGACGGGATGACACCCTCGGTCTTGTAGCCGATGTCGAGAAGGACCTCGTCGCGGTCCACCTTGACGATCGTGCCTTCGACGATGTCACCATCGTTGAAGTACTTGATGGTGGCGTCGATGGCAGCAAGGAAGTCCTCCTCGGTGCCGATGTCGTTGACGGCAACCTGGGGGGCGGACTTCGCAGGGGTGGAGATGGTCATTGAGTTCGATGCTCCGATGCGGACATGGCGTAGTACGGACAGGGTCAGTTTGTGCTGTGCTGGGCTACTGCTGGGCTACAGCGACGTGGCGCCGATGGCCGCCGGAGGGCGCACGGCACCGCCAGCCATCCTAGTGGCGCGCCAGCGGCCCGGTCAACGCGAGCCAGGGTGGCGCGGGCCTGAAGGAACCCGTGCCCGGTGCCGGTCCGACGGCTGTCCGCCGGACGGCGTCCGGCCACGTGACGGGGCTGTCACTCAGGGGCTGTCACTCAGGGGCTGTCACTCAGGGGGCTGGGGCTCAGAGGGCGAGCTCCAGGTCCTTGCCAGGGATCGCGTCCAGCAGCGCCCGCGTGTAGTCGGTGGTCGGCGCGTCGAAGACCGTGTCGACGGTCCCCTCCTCGACCACCCGCCCCTGCTGCATCACCAGCACGCGGTCCGCGATCTGCCGCACGACGGCGAGGTCGTGGGTGATGAAGAGGTAGGTGAGCCCCAGCTCCTCCTGCAGCCGCGCCAGGAGCTGCAGGATCTGCGCCTGGACCACGACGTCGAGCGCCGAGACCGCCTCGTCGCACACCACGAGCTCCGGCGACAGCGCGAGCGCGCGGGCGATCGCCACCCGCTGGCGCTGGCCGCCGGACAGCTCGGCCGGGAACCGCTGGAGCTGGCCCTTGCTGAGCGCCACCTGCTCGGCGAGCTCCTCCACGCGCGCCCGGCGGGCCGCCGCGTCGCCGTAGTCGTGGGCGCGCAGCGGCTCCTCGATCGCCCGGAACACCGAGTAGAGCGGGTCCAGCGACGAGTACGGGTCCTGGAAGACGGGCTGCACCCGGCGCCGGTAGGCGATCTGCTCCCGGTGCCCGCCCGCGCCCACCAGGCCGCCGTCGAACGTGATGGTGCCGGAGGTGGGCTTCTCGATGTCGAGGATCATCCGGGCCAGGGTCGACTTGCCCGAGCCGGACTCCCCCACGACGGCGACGGTCGAGCCGCGCGGGATGTCGAGGCTCACGCCGTCGACGGCCGTGAAGTCCTTGCTGCGGGACAGCAGGCCGGTGCCGCGGATGGCGAAGACCTTGCTCACGTCCCTGACGGAGACCAGCACGTCGGAGTCGGGCGCGCCGTCCGCCGCCGCCTCCTCGCCGGGGGCGAGCAGGGCGTCGTCGAGCACGTCCTCCAGGCCGCGCTCGCGCGCGATCTCGATGCGGCGCGAGGCGAGCGACGGGGCGGCGGCCATGAGCCGCTTGGTGTAGTCGTGCTGTGGCGCCGTGAGCACCTGGCGGGCCGGACCCTGCTCCACGATCTCGCCGTGGTACATCACCACGACGGTGTCGGCGCGCTCGGCCGCCAGGCCGAGGTCGTGCGTGATGAGCAGCACGGCGGTGCCCAGCTCCTCGGTCAGCCCGGAGAGCTGGTCCAGGATGCCGCGCTGCACCGTGACGTCCAGGGCCGACGTCGGCTCGTCCGCCACCAGCAGCGCCGGGCGGCCCGACAGGCCCATGGCGATGAGCGCCCGCTGGCGCATGCCGCCGGAGAACTCGTGCGGGTACTGGCCGGCGCGGCGCCGGGCGTCGGGCAGGCCCACCTCGTCGAGCAGCTCGACCGTGCGCGTGCGCGCGTCGCGCCGGGACCGGAGGCCGTTGTCGATCAGGCCCTCGTCGATCTGCTGCCCGATCCGCATGATCGGGTCGAGGTTGGTCATCGGGTCCTGCGGCACGAGGCCCAGCTCCGTGCCCCGGAGCTGCGCCATGCGCTGCGCGGACACGTGGCCCAGGTCCTCGCCCTTGAACCAGATGTGGCCGTCGGCGACCGACCCGTTGTTCGCCAGCAGGCCCAGCACCGCCATCGCGAGGGTGGTCTTGCCGGAGCCGGACTCCCCCACGATCGCGACGGTCTGGCCGCGGCCGACGGTCAGGCTCGCGTTCGACACGGCGCGCGCCGCGCCGTTCTCCGTCCGGAAGTCGACGCACAGGTCCTCGACGCGCAGGACGACGTCGTCGGCCGGCGAGCCGGGCGCGGTGGCCGGGGTCTTCATGTCTGCGGTCTCGCTCATCGTCGGGTCCTGTTCCGGGGGTCGAGGGCCTCGCGCAGGCTCTCGCCCACGAGGGTGAAGCCGAGGGCCGTCACGGCGATGCAGATGCCGGGCAGGATCGCCAGGCGCGGCGCCACCGCCAGCTCCTGCTGCGCGGCCGTCAGCATGCGGCCCCACTCCGCCGTCGACGGCTCGCCGCCGCCCAGGCCGAGGAAGGAGAGCGCTGCAGCCTCGATCACTGCCGTGGCGAGGGTCAGCGTGGCCTGCACGATGACGGGGCCGATGCTGTTGGGCAGCACGTGGCTCATCGTCACCGCGCGCCGGCTCAGGCCGAGCGCCGAGGCGGCCAGCACGTAGTCCTGCCCGCGCTGCGCCAGCATCGAGCCGCGCAGCAGCCGGGCGAAGATCGGCACCTGGACGACGCCGATGGCGATGATCACCGACATCGACGACTGGCCGGCGATCGCGGCGATCGACACCGCCAGCAGCAGCGACGGCACGGACAGCATGAGGTCCACCAGGCGCATGGCCGCGAAGTCGACCCACTTGCCGAACCAGCCCGCGAGCAGGCCGAGCGCCATGCCGCCGGCCAGGCCGAACAGCGTGGACAGCACGCCCACCAGCAGGGAGGCCCGCGCACCCCAGATCAGCTTGCTCAGCACGTCGCCGCCGTAGCGGTCCAGCCCCAGCAGGTAGTCGGACGACGGCCCGGGGATCATCGTCGGGCGCACGTCGGCGCGCCCCGGCAGCTCGTTGGGGCCGTACGGGGCCAGTACCGGCGCGAGCAGCGCCACCAGCACGAAGACCGCCACGATGACGAAGCCGGCGATCGCGACGGGGTTCCTGCGCAGCGTGCGCCAGGCACGACCCCACACGCCCTCGCCCGCGTGGTCCTCGCCACCGGGCCCGTCGCCGTGGATGCTGGTGTGGAGCGGCTCGGCGGCCGCGCCACCGGTCACGGGAAGCTCGTTGGCGCTCACTGCTGCCTCCTCAGCCGGGGGTCGATCAGCCCGTACGACACGTCGACGAGCAGGTTCACGAGGGCGTACACGACGGCGATCATCAGCACGAAGCCCTGCATCACCGGGTAGTCGGCGTTGAAGACGGCCTCGGCGAGGAACGAGCCGATGCCGCTGAACGCGAACACCGTCTCGGTGAGCACCGCGCCCGACAGCAGCAGGCCCACCTGCAGGCCGATGGTGGTCAGCACCGGGAGCATCGAGTTGCGCAGGATGTGCTCGCCGCGCAGCCGCGCGGGCTTGATGCCCTTGGCGCGGGCGGTGCGCACGTAGTCGGCGTTCTGGACCTCGGACACGGCGGCGCGGGTCATGCGCGCCACGATCGCGAGCGGGATGGAGCCGAGCGCGATGCCCGGCAGGATCAGGTGCACCAGCGCGTCCCATGCCGCGTCCCACTCGGCGGTGAGCAGGCCGTCCAGCACGTAGAAGTTGGTCGGATGGGTGGCGATCATCGTCGGGTCCTGGCGCCCGGTGGAGGGGAACCAGCCCAGCTCCACGGCGAAGAGGTACTTCAGGATGAACGCGAGGAAGAACACCGGCACGGTCACGCCGATCAGCGACACGACCACCGACGAGTGGTCGATGAACGAGCCGGCCCGGCGGGCGGCGATGTAGCCGAGCGGTATGCCGATGCCGATCGCGATGACCAACGCCACCACGGTCAGCTCGATCGTCGCGGGGAACCGGGTCAGGAACTCGTCGAGCACCGGGCGGCCCGTGCGCGTGGAGACGCCGAAGTCGCCGGTCAGCAGGCGGCCCAGGTACTTGAAGTACTGGACGTACAACGGCTCGTCGAACCCGTACAGGGCGTTGATCCGGGCGACCGCCTCCGGCGTGGCCCGCTCGCCCAGCAGGGCGGTGGCCGGACCGCCGGGCAGCGCCCGGACCCAGGCGAACAACAGCACCGACAGCCCTAGGAGCAGCGGTATCAGGAGCAGCAGCCGCTGCACGATGAGGCGGAGCATACCTATCCTCGGGAAGTTTCCTCGTTGAACGGCACGGACAGCGGTCGGGGCGCGGCAGGTGCCGCGCCCCGACCTGAGAAGTTCACCCTAAGGCGCCAGGCGCCCTAGGTATGTCACTGGTGTTCCCTCACTCCGAGAACGTGATGACGTTGTACACCTCGTCCTGGACCGGCGAGACCGGGTAGTCCTGGACCTGCTCGGTGAACGCGAGCGACGGCACGGGGCTGGCCAGCGGCACGCCGGGCAGGAACTCCATCACGGCCTCGTTCGCGGCCTTGTACAGGTCCTCCTGCTCGTCGAGGTCGGCGTAGCGGGCGTCGCTGAGGCTCTGGAAGAGCTCCTCGTCGTTGAAGCCCCACTCGGCCGACTCGGCGCCGAAGAACGTGCCGATGAAGTTGTAGGTGTCGTTGTAGTCACCCGTCCAGCCCAGCAGGTGCAGCCCGTGGTTCGCGCTGCCCTGGATGGTGTCGAGGTAGGTGGGGCTCCACGGCTCCGGCGTCGCCGTCACCGTGATGCCGACCTCCTCCAGGTCGGCCGCGATGGCCTCGTAGATCGCCGCGGCGTCCGGCATGTACGGCCGCGAGACGTCGGTCGGGTAGTTGAACTCCAGCTCCAGGTTCTCCTGCCCGGCCTCGGCCAGGAGCTCGCGCGCCCGGTCCTGGTCGAACTCGTAGGTCGCGACGTCCTCGCTGTAGCCGGACACGATCGACGGGACGAACTGCGTGGCGACCTCCGTGCCCTCGGGCAGCGCCGCCTGCACCAGCGCCTCCTTGTCGATCGCGTGGGCGATCGCCTGGCGCACCAGCGGGTCGTCCAGCGGCTCCTGCTGCTGGTTCATGCCCAGGTACAGGATGTTGAAGGGGTCGCGGTTCAGGATCTGGTAGCCGGCCTGGGCGAGCGCGTCGACGTCGGCGGGGGCGACCAGGTCGTAGCCGTCGATGTCGCCGGCCTCGAGCGCCTGGCGGCGCGCGGTGCCCTCGGCGATCACCGTGAAGACGATGTTCCGGACGTCGCCGAACTCGCCCCAGTAGTCGTCGTACGCGCTGAGCGTGATCGACTCGCCGGTGTTCCACTCCTCGAACGTGTACGGGCCGGTGCCGACCGGGTGCCCGAGGGCGTACTCGGAGAGCTCCGGCGCGTCCTCGGCGCCGCCCACCTCGTCGGCGTTGAACTCCTCCAGCGCCGTGGGCGACTGCATGGAGAACGACGGCAGCGAGAGCGCGGGGATCAGCTCGGGCAGGGGGCTGCGCAGCGTGACGACAGCGGTGGCCGCGTCGGCCGCCTCGCACGAGTCGTACTTGCCGTTCTCGCCCTGACCACCGAAGACGTGCGTGTAGTAGTAGGACAGCGACTCCGACGCGGCCAGGCCGGTCCAGTTGGCCCAGCGGTCGAAGTTGAAGCACACGGCCTCGGCGTCGAAGTCCGTGCCGTCGTGGAACGTGACGCCCTCCTTGAGGTGGAAGGTGTACTCCAGGCCGTCCTCGCTGATGTCCCAGCTCTCCGCCAGCAGCGGCGCCGGGTCGGCGGTGCCGGGCTCGACCCCGACGAGGCCCTCGAAGATCTGGCGTGCGACCCGGAACGACTCGCCGTCGCTGGCGAACGCCGGGTCGAGCGAGCCGGGGTCGGCCGAGGCGGCGAACACGAACGTGTCCTTGCCGCTCTCCTCGCCGCTGCCCTCGGCGTCCCGCTCGCTCGCGACACAACCACTCAGCGCAACTGCGGCCGCGGTCACCAAGGTGACGCCGCCCGCGAGGCGCGAAGCGCGTCGACGCATGGCACTCTCCTTCCTCGGGCGCACCGGCGGGTCCGGGTTCGGGCACGACGGCGCGCAGACGTTTGCGCCCGACCTTAGGAGCCCTTTCGTTGCTTCCGTATTTCGCTCCGGCACTCGCAATCCAATCGTGACCCTTTTGTTACCGCTATGTATGTGGTAGATGGCCCGCGCTTCACGGGCGGGATGATGGTCATGTGAGCAACGACGAGCCCGTGTCCTTCGGCTACCGCGACGCGTCCGACGACGGCGGCGCCGCCCGGAGCTGGTGGGACGCCAACGCCGGCGAGTATCTCGACGAGCACCGCGAGTTCCTCGGCGACGCCGGGTTCCGCTGGGGCCCGGAGGGCCTGACCGAGGCAGAGGCCGGCCTGCTGGGCGACGTCGCGGGCCGCGACATCCTGGAGGTCGGGGCCGGGGCGGCGCACTGCTCGCGCTGGCTCGTCACCCAGGGGGCGCGGGCGGTCGCCACCGACTACTCGGCCGGCATGCTCGACGGTGCGGCCCGCCTCGACGCCGCGACCGGCGTCGTCGTGCCGCGGGTGCAGGCCGACGCGCGGGCGCTGCCGTTCGCGGACGGCTCGTTCGACGTCGTCTTCACCTCCTTCGGCGCCCTGCCCTTCGTGCCCGACGCCGTCCGCGTGCACCGCGAGGCAGCGCGCGTGCTGCGCCCCGGCGGCCGCTGGGTGTTCTCCGTGACCCACCCCCTGCGGTGGGCCTTCCCGGACGACCCGTCGCTGCGCGGCCTGACGGCGACGCGCTCGTACTTCGACCGGCGCCCCTACGTGGAGGCCGACGCCGCGGGACGGGTCCTGTACGCCGAGTACCACCGCACCGTCGGCGACCACGTGCGCGACGTCGCCGCGGCGGGCCTGCGCCTGGTCGACCTGGTCGAGCCCGAGTGGCCGGAGTGGAACAACCAGGTCTGGGGCGGCTGGGGCCCGGCCCGCGGCCGCTACCTCCCGGGCACGGCGGTCTTCGTCACGACCCGCCGATAGGGTCGCCGCTCGTTGAGATCTGGTGTTTGCGTTGAGATCTGGTGGCGCAACACCAGATCTCAACGCAAACACCAGATCTCAACGAGTGGGTTCCGGCGACCACAGGGGGGTTTAGTTTTCGGGTTGTGCACAGGAGATGGCCGGGGGTGGGTTTTGGTTGGGGTTGGTGGTTCAGGCTTGTGGCATGCCCGAGATCTTGCTGGCCCGTGACCATGACTACGAGACCCTGCGCCGTGCCCTCGCCGCGCGCGACGTCGAGCGGTTGCGCCGGGGCGCGTACACCGCGGTCGATCCGGGCGAGGACCACCTGCACGCTGCGGCACGGGCACGGCGTCGGGCCGAGCAGACGGTCGTCGCGGTGCACCGCCAGCTCACGGCGCACCACGTCGTCAGCCATGAGAGCGCCGCGCTGCTCCACGGGGGTCCCTTGTGGGAGGTGCCGCGACGGGTCCACCTGATCCAGCGTTACGGCGCGAAGGCCGATGCGGCCCCTGACGTCGTCCGGCACCGCAGCGCCTTGTCCGACGACGACGTGGTCACCCTCGGCGACGTACCCGTCACGTCCCTCGTTCGCACGGTTCTCGACTGCCTGACGACGCTACCGCCGCTCAACGGCTTGGTCCTCGCGGACTGGGCGCTCGCACGGGGTGTCCGGCGGGAAGACCTGGCCGCAGGGCTGGAGGCCCGCGCCGACCGCAGGCATCGCCGCAGGGCCCGCCTCGTCCTCGAGCTGGCCGACGGCGGGGCGCAGTCGCCGTGGGAGACCAGGACCCGGTACGTGCTGCTGCGGGCTGGGTTTCCGCGGCCCCGGACCCAGGTACCCGTCGTGACCCGCATCGGGACCTTTCACGCCGACATCGGCTGGGACAACTGGGGGCCGCTGCTGGAGTTCGACGGGTTCGTCAAGTACCAGGACGGCGTTCTGCGCCCCGGGTACGACGCCGATGCCGCGCGCTTCCGCGAGAAGCGACGCGAGGACGCCATCCGCGCGGCCGGCCGCAGCCTGCTCCGCATCACCGCGCGCGACCGGGAGACGGACATCATCCGCTGGGTGCTCCGAGAGACACCTGCGGCCGACCGCCCACCCCTCACCCCTCTCCCGACCCTCCCACCGGCCTAACTCCCTCTCGGCCGGCCCGTGAGATCTGGTGTTTGTGCTGAGATCTGGTGTTGCGCCACCAGATCTCAGCACAAACACCAGATCTCAACGGGGTTGCGGAGGGTTAGTGGCCCGCCTCGTGCCAGGTGGCGCCCGTGCCTACCGAGACGTCGAGCGGGACGTCGAGGGTGAACGCGGAACCCATCTCGCTGCGCAGCACCTCCTCGGCCGCCTCGCGCTCGCCGGGTGAGACCTCGAGCACGAGCTCGTCGTGCACCTGCAGCAGCAGGCGGGAGGCGAGCCCGCGGGCGTCGAGCTCCCGCTGCACGCGGAGCATCGCGAGCTTGATGATGTCGGCGGCGCTGCCCTGGATGGGCGCGTTGAGCGCCATGCGCTCCGCCATCTGCCGGCGCTGCCGGTTGTCGCTCGTGAGGTCGGGCAGGTAGCGGCGCCGGCCGAGGATCGTCGCGGTGTACCCGGTGGCGCGCGCCTCCTCCACCACGCCCGAGAGGTAGTCGCGCACGCCACCGAACCGCTCGAAGTAGTCGTCCATCAGCGTCTGCGCCTCGCTGGTGGCGATGCCCAGCTGCTGGGACAGGCCGAACGCGCTGAGGCCGTAGGCCAGGCCGTACGACATCGCCTTGATCTTGGAGCGCATGTCCGGCGTCACGTCGGCGGGCGCCACCTCGAACACCCGGGAGCCCACGTACCGGTGCAGGTCCTCGCCCGAGTTGAACGCGGCGATCAGGCCCTCGTCGCCCGACAGGTGGGCCATGATCCGCATCTCGATCTGGCTGTAGTCGGCGGTCAGCAGCGACTCGTAGCCCTCGCCCACCCGGAACGCCCGGCGGATCTGCCGGCCCGCCTCGGTGCGGATCGGAATGTTCTGCAGGTTCGGGTCGGTCGAGCTCAGGCGGCCCGTCGCGGCGATGGTCTGCTGGAACGTGGTGTGGATGCGGCCGTCCGTCGCCACCGACTTCAGCAGGCCCTCCACCGTGACCCGCAGGCGCGACACGTCGCGGTGAGCCAGCAGGTGGGCGAGGAACGGGTGCTCCGTCTTGACGAACAGGTCCTGCAGGCTCGCCGCGTCGGTGGTGTACCCGGTCTTGATCTTCTTGGTCTTGGGCATACCGAGCTGGTCGAACAGGACCTCCTGGAGCTGCTTGGGGCTGCCGAGGTTCACCTCCCGGCCGATCACGTCGTACGCGGCCGCCGCCGCGTCGGCCACGCCCTGCGCGAACTGGGCCTCCAGGCCGGTCAGGTACTCGGTGTCGGCGGAGATGCCGGTGCGCTCCATGCGCGCAAGGACGCCCGACAGCGGCAGCTCGACGTCGTCCAGCAGGTGCGTGGCGTCCCGGTCGGCGAGCTCACCCTCCAGCGCCGTCGCGAGCTCGGCGACGCCCTGGGCGCGCACGGCCTCCGCCTGCCCCTCCGGCTCTCCTTCGAGCGAGAGGTCGAGCGCGCCCTGCGCACCCTCGGGCTCCGCGACCTTGAGCTCCCGGCCGATGTGCCGCACGGCGAGGTCGCCCAGGTCGTAACCGCGCTGGTCCGGGTAGCACAGGTAGGCCGCGAGCTCGGTGTCGAACACGACGCCCTCCAGGTCCATGCCGCGCGCGGCGAGCATGTGCGCCGCGGCCTTGGCCCCGTGCAGCACCTTGGGCGCGCCCGCGTCGGCGAGCCAGGCCGCGAGCGCCTTCTCGTCGTCGGGCCCGAGCTGCGTGAGGTCGAGGTAGACGGCCTCGCCCGCCGGCTCCGCGACGGCCACCGCCCAGGCGTCCCCGCCGCCCGGCACGGCCTTGCCCGCGACCTCCACGCCCACGCGCCCCGTGCGGGCGGCGAGCCAGGCGCCGAGGGCGCCCGGGGCGACGTCGGCCAGGTCGAGCTCGACGGCGGCGCCGCCGGCCGTCTCCTCCGCCGCGGTGCCCGACGGGTCGACGGCGAGCAGCCGGTCGCGGAGCTGTCCGAACTGCAGGGTGTCCGAGACGAGGTGCACCGCGGCCCGGTCGAAGCCCTCCAGGGCGAGGTCGGCCACGCCGAGCGGCAGCTCTACGTCGGTCAGCAGGGCGTTGAGCTCGCGGTTGACCCGGACCTGGTCGAGGTGCTCGCGCAGGCTCTCGCCGGCCTTGCCCCTGATCTCGCCGGCGGCGGCCAGGAGGCCGTCGAGGCCGCCGTGCGCGGTGATCCACTTGGCGGCGGTCTTGGGCCCGACGCCGGGCACGCCCGGCAGGTTGTCGCTGGTCTCGCCGACGAGCGCCGCGAGGTCGGGGTACCGCTCCGGCGGCACGCCGTACTTCGCCTCGACGGCCGCCGGGTCCATCCGAGTCAGCTCGGACACGCCCTTCTTGGGGTACAGGACGGTGACGTCGCCGTTGACGAGCTGCAGCGTGTCCCGGTCGCCGGAGCACACCAGCACGTCCATGCCGAACTGCTTGGCCTGCGTCGCGAACGTCGCGAGGATGTCGTCCGCCTCGATCCCGGCCAGCTCGATGGAGGGGATCCGCAGGGCGTCCAGCACCTCCTTGATGAGCGGCACCTGCCCCTTGAACGCGTCGGGCGTCGCGTCCCGCGTGCCCTTGTACTGCGGGAACCGCTCGGTGCGGAAGGTGACCCGGCCGGCGTCGAACGCGACGGCCATGTGGGTGGGCTGCTCGTCCCGCAGCAGGTTCGTCAGCATCGACGTGAAGCCGTACACGGCGTTCGTGATCTGTCCTGAGCTGGTCGCGAGGGTGTCGGGCAGCGCGTAGAACGCCCGGTAGGCCATGGAGTGGCCGTCGATCAGCAGGAGGCGGGGGCGGCCCGGGAGCGGCGTGCCCGGAGTACGGCTTGGCGCGGTGGAGGTCACGCCTGACAACATAGCCCGCATGACTGACACGAGCCCTTCCGCGACGCCCTCAGGGGCCGGAATCGACTGGAAGTCGATCTACGCGAGCACCGACACGGCAGGCACCCTCTTCGAGCGCATGGAGATGGAGCTCCTGGAGCTCGCGCCGGACCGCGCGGTCGGGCGCATCCCGGTCAAGGGCAACACCCAGCCCGCCGGGCTGCTGCACGGCGGCGCCTCCGTGGTGCTGGCCGAGACGCTCGGCTCGCTCGCGGCGCAGGTGCACGCGGGGCCGGACCGGAACGCCGTGGGCATCGAGGTGAGCGCCACCCACCACCGCGGGGCCCGCGAGGGGCACGTCACGGGTACGGCGACGGCGATCCACCTGGGCCGCACGACGGCGTCCTACGAGATTGTCATCACCGACGACGCGGGCAAGCGGGTGTGCACGGCGCGTCTGACGTGCATGATCCTCGGGTAGCCCCGAGGGGTCCGGCCAGGCCCGCCCCGGCTCAGCCGGCCTTGGCCGGATGCCGGCGGGACGGCGCCCCGCCGCCCACGGTCCGCATGTCGATGGGCCCGGACTCCATGACGGACCGGGCCCGCCGGCGGCGCGCGATGAGGTCCTCGATACCGCCCCGGGGGTTGAACCGGCGGCCGTCGCGCGCCGTCGCCTCCGCCGCGAGGCGGCGCTGGAGCGCGGCGACGGACGCCACGCGGTGCCCGGCGGCCGGGGCGAACCCGAGGCGGGCGAGGAAGCGCTGGACGCCGCGGTTGCCCGGCACAGGCGCCGAGTAGATGTCGTGGCAGTCGTGCTCGGCCGCGAGGTCGGCGGCGGCCCGCAGCAGCGCGTGCCCGACGCCGTGGCGGCGGGCCCGCGGCGCGACGTACAGCATGTCGAGGTACAGGCTCGCGTGCTGGGCGAAGAGATAGGCCGCCACCACCCGGCCGAGCACGACCCCCACGACCCGTCCGTCCTGCTCGGCGACCAGCACGTGCCCACCCGCCGAGAGCAGCACGCTGAGGTGCTCCAGCAGGCGGTCGGTCTCCTGGGCGCCGAGCTGTGCCCCGGCGGGCGAGTCGTCGCGCGCCTCGACGGCCAGCGCAGCGAGGGCGGGCAGCTCGTCCGAGCGCGCCGGGTGTATGTCGAGCACGGTGCGCATGTCTATCTCCTCCCGGGGATCTGGGGTCCGGAGGTCAGGGCCGGCTGAGCGCAGACACTAGTCCTGACCCCGGGCGACAGAAAACACGCAACCGGCAATTTCACCCGCACCGGAGTGCGGTATGCGTCACGCTCAGGCGCCGACCTGCTCGATCACCGCGTCGGCGACCTCGCGCATGGTGAGACGGCGGTCCATCGACGTCTTCTGGATCCAGCGGAACGACTCGGGCTCCGACAGCCCCATCTTCGTCATCAGCAGGCCCTTGGCGCGGTCCACGCGCTTGCGGGTCTCGAAGCGTTCGGTGAGGTCGGCGACCTCGGCCTCCAGCGCGCCGATCTGCGAGTAGCGCGAGATCGCGATCTCGACGGCGGGCAGCAGGTCGGCCGGGGTGAACGGCTTGACGACGTACGCCATGGCGCCGGCGTCGCGGGCCCGCTCGACCAGCTCGGTCTGCGAGAACGCCGTGAGCAGCACCACGGGGGCCGCGTGGGCCTTGCCGATGCGCTCGGCGGCGGAGATGCCGTCCAGCTCGGGCATCTTGACGTCCATCACCACGACGTCGGGCTTCAGCTCGATCGCCAGGTTGACGGCGGTCTCGCCGTCGCCGGCCTCCCCTACCACCTCGAACCCTGCCTCGCGCAGGGTCTCCACCACGTCCATGCGGATCAGCGCCTCGTCCTCCGCCACGACGGCGCGGCGGGACGGGCTGGCGGGAGCGGCCTCCGGCTCGGCGTCGATCATCGGGGGCAGATCCAGCGAAAGCTTCTCGGTCTTCTCGTCGGTCACGGGGAACATCTTACGTTGCGCGCCCGGGCTTGGGACCCAGCCGGGCGGTGTGGTTCGATGTCCGCCGGGGTCATGTTCGATGACCTAGGCCGGGTTGGCGGAACAGGCAGACGCGGCGCTCTCAAAAAGCGCTGCCCGCGAGGGCGTGTGGGTTCGAGTCCCACACCCGGCACACGAGCCGCCCGAGGCTGCGATCAGACCTCGGGTGGCGGTCAGACCTCGGCCAGCGCCGGGCTGTCGGCGTAGCGCACGACCTCCAGCCCGAACTCCGCGAGGATCTCGGGCAGGAGCCGCACCACGTCGCGGTCCTTGTCCCGGTTGTCCTCGGACAGCTCGGACCACGGCACGCCGATCAGCGGGTGCACCTTGGCGGCGTCGTCCCGCACCGGACCGCTGCGCCAGCCCTGCGCCACCCGCACGGACTCCCAGAGCTCGTGCTCCGCCTCGGCCAGCCGGTCCAGCTCCGCACCCTCGAACACCACGGTGGGGGCGCCGTCGCGCGGCGCGATCGTCGCACCCATCCGGGCCAGCCGGGCGGGCAGCCCGACGACCCAGCCCCGGTTCGAGGCCCGCAGGTCCTCGGACAGCTCCTCCCAGCGCACCATGGCGGGCACCTCGCCCCACGCGACGCCGCGTTCGAGCTGGTTGCGCAGGTACACGTGGTGCACGGCGCGCGCGATCCGCTCGTACAGGTCGGCGTGCGCCCTGGCCTCCTCGCGCTCGACGTCGGCGAGCAGGTCCCGCATGGTCACGGTGCGCAGCCGCCCGTCGAGGTCGTCGAGCACCCGGGACGCCTCCGTGCCGAAGGCGCCGGTCAGCCCCGCCAGGCCGTCGAGCAGGAGGACCAGCGACCCGGGGCCGCCGTGCCACAGCCGGGTGGCGGTGAGGGCCACCCGCAGGGACCGGCCCTCGTCGGCATGGCACACGTACGTGGTGTCCGGCACGCCGGCGTCCCAGGCGGTGAGCCCCGCGACCGCCCGCAGCTCGATCTTCTCGGCCACCGGCGACCACCGGGCGCGCAGTTCCTCGGCCACCCGCTCGGCGTCGTCCGCCACGAGGTCGACCGCCAGCCGTGCGCCGTCGCTCGCGAGCTCCCACTCCCGAGCCATGCCCACCACGAGGGCCTTGGCGAACTCGCCCGAGCCGAGCACGGCGAGGCGGGTCACCGGGGCGGGCGCGCCGGGCACGGCCGCGATGCGCCGCACCTCGCGCACCGCGAGCGACTGCGCGGCGATCACCGACAGCGTGAAGAAGTCGACGCCCGGCTCGGCGCAGCTCAGGTGCCGCGCCTGGAGCGCTATGCCGAGGTCGGGGTCGCTGACGTGGGCGTACAGCCGGTCGGGCCCACGCCCGGCGCGGCGGACGGCGTGCTCCGCCTCGGCGACGGTGAGCACGTTGGCCGTGGCGTCCACGGTGTCGTCGCCGCACGCGTACAGGACGGTCGCGCCGGCGAGGCCGACGTCGCCGAGCCCCGCCGCGTCGGCCGTGCGCAGCACCCGGTGGCCCGCCGCCTCCAGCGCGGCGGCCACGGTGTCCGCGGCGTCCGTCTGCCCGACGACGACGGCGTGGCCCCGCGCGCGCCGGTCCCTGAACCGGCGGATCTCGCCGGTGAACAGGACGCGCGCCGCCTCGAACAGGGCGTAGACCGCGGTGCCGGGCGCGAGGAACCGTGCCACCTGGAGCTGCCAGGAGAGCTCGCCGCCCCCGCTGGCCGGGTCGGCGCCCATCACGAAGAGCTGCAGGTCGTGGTAGACGACGTCGTACCAGGTGCGGCCGGGCACGTGCGTGGTGTCGAGCAGGAGGCCCCACCAGCCGAGGCCGAGCGAGACCGCCACGAGGAGGGCGAAGCCGAAGCGGCCCCAGGGGAAGGAAGCGCGAGTCACGCCCGGAACAATAGCGACATCTCGCCCCCTGCCCCCGGCCACCGCGCGCTGACCGACGTTCAACACGCTTCCGGGAGCCGTAACTCGGGTGGTTACGGCTCCCGGAAGCGTCGGTCAGGGCAGGGCGGCCCCACCTGGTGAGGCAGGGGAAGTCAGGAGCTGCGGCGGTCGGTGTGCGAACCGATCCGGTGCACCAGGATCGAGTTGGTCGTGCCGGGGACGCCGACCGGCGCACCCGAGACCACGACGACCAGGTCGCCCTTGTCGGCCAGGCCCTGGTCCTGGAGGGTCAGGTCCACCTGGTCGACCATCGCGTCGACGTTCTCCACCTTCGGCACCAGGTACTCGGTGGTGCCCCAGGTCAGCGCCAGCGTGTTGGCCACGTGCTGCTCCGGGGTGAAGGCGAGCAGCGGGATCGACGACCGCAGGCGGGACATCCGGCGCGCGGAGTCGCCCGACTGCGTGAACGTCACCAGGTACTTCACCCCGAGCGTCTCGCCGATCTCGGCGGCGGCCCGCGTGATGGCGCCACCGCGGGTGTGCGGCGTGGAGCCGAGCGGGGCGATGCGCTCCCGGCCGGCCTCCTCGGTGGCCTCGATGATCCGGGCCATGGTCTGCACCGTGATGATCGGGTAGTCGCCCACCGAAGTCTCGCCGGACAGCATGACCGCGTCGGCGCCGTCGAGCACGGCGTTGGCGCAGTCGGAGGCCTCGGCACGGGTCGGCGTGGGCGACGTCGTCATCGACTCGAGCACCTGCGTGGCCACGATGACCGGCTTGGCGTTGCGCCGCGCCAGCTCGACGATGCGCTTCTGCACGAGCGGCACCTGCTCCAGCGGCATCTCGACCGCGAGGTCGCCGCGCGCCACCATGACGCCGTCGAACGCCGCGATCACCTCGGCGAGGTTCTCCACGGCCTGCGGCTTCTCGATCTTGGCGATGACGGGGACCGTGCGGCCCTCCTCCTCCATCACCCGGCGCACGTCCTCGTAGTCCTTGGCGGACCGCACGAACGACAGCGCGATGAAGTCGGCGCCCAGGTTGAGCGCCCAGCGCAGGTCGTCCTCGTCCTTGTCGGACAGGGCAGGCACGGACACGGCGACGCCGGGCAGGTTGATGCCCTTGTTGTTCGAGACGGGGCCGGGGACCTCGACCTCGGTGATGACGCGCGGGCCCTCGACGGCGGTGACGCGCACGCGCACCTTGCCGTCGTCGATCAGCAGCGGGTCGCCGACCTTGGCGTCCTGGGCCAGGCCCTTGTGGGTGGTCGACACGATCTCCCGGTTGCCGAGGATGTCCTCGGTCGTGATGGTGAACGTGTCGCCCTTGTTCAGGAAGTGCTTCTCGTCCCCGGCGAACCGGCCGAGCCGGATCTTGGGGCCCTGCAGGTCGACGAGTACGGCCACCGACTTCCCTGCCGCCTTGGCGGCCTCTCGTACGTGCCGGTAGACCGCCGCGTGCGCCTCCTGCTCGCCGTGGCTGCGGTTGATCCGCGCCACGTTCATGCCGGCGTCTACGAGTTCCCGAAGCTTCTCGGGGCTCTCCGTGGCGGGTCCGATGGTGCACACGATCTTGGCTCTGCGCATGTCTCCAGCCTAGGCATGGTGGGCGCCGCGGCGCCCTGTGGGGGTGTACAACTCCCGGACGGGTTCTCGCGTCACGATCGCAGTGCGAGCGTGCGCGGGCGCACCGGGGCGGGCAGCTCCGTGCTGCCCTGGAGGTAGGTGTCGGCCGCGGCGGCCGCGGCACGGCCCTCCGCGATGGCCCACACGATGAGGGACTGCCCGCGGCCGGCGTCGCCGGCCACGAACACGCCAGGCAGACTAGCTGCGTAGTCGTCGCCGCGGGCCACCAGGCCGCGCTCGGTGACCTCGATGCCGGTCTGCTCCTCGAGCACACCGGTCTCCGGGCCGGTGAAGCCCATGGCCACCAGCACGAGGTCGGCGGGGATCTCGCGCTCCGTGCCGGGCGTGGGCACGCGGCGGCCGTCGGGCAGGTACTCGGTCTCGGCGACCTTGAGCGCCCGGACCCGGCCCTCGGCGTCCGGCAGGAACTCCACCGTGGACGCGAGGTAGGTGCGCTCGCCGCCCTCCTCGTGGGACGTCGAGACCTCGAACAGGATCGGGTCGGTCGGCCACGGCTGGTTCGCCGGGCGCTCCAGCGGCGGCTTCTTGCCGATCGCGAGCGTGGTGACGCTCGCGGCGCCCTGGCGCAGCGCGGTGCCGAGGCAGTCGGAGCCGGTGTCGCCGCCGCCGATGATGACCACGTGCTTGCCGGCGGCCGACGGCGCGCCGTCGGGCAGCACGTCCGGGGTGCCGGCGCCGACCGCCTTGTTGGCGGGGGTCAGGTAGTCCATCGCGAAGTGGATGCCGGCCAGGTCCCGCCCCGGCAGGGGCAGGTCGCGCGGCACGGTGGCGCCCGTGGCGACCACGACGGCGTCGAACCGGCGGCGCAGGGCGTCCCAGCTGATGTCCTCGCCGATGGTGACGCCGGGGCGGAACCGCGTGCCCTCGGCCTCCATCTGCGCCAGGCGGCGGTCGATGTGGTGCTTCTCCAGCTTGAAGTCCGGGATGCCGTAGCGCAGCAGGCCGCCGATCGCGTCGTCCCGCTCGTAGACGACGACGGTGTGCCCGGCGCGCGTGAGCTGCTGCGCGGCGGCGAGACCCGCGGGGCCCGAGCCGACGACGGCCACCGTGGAGCCCGTGAGCCGCTCCGGGACGTGCGGCGTGACCAGGCCGCGGGCGAAGGCCTCGTCGATGATCGACACCTCGACGTTCTTGATGGTCACCGCGGGCTGGTTGATGCTCAGCACGCAGGACGACTCGCACGGCGCCGGGCACACCCGCCCGGTGAACTCCGGGAAGTTGTTCGTGGCGTGCAGGCGGTCGATCGCGTCGGCCCACTGCCCGCGCCACACCAGGTCGTTCCAGTCCGGGATCAGGTTGCCCAGCGGGCAGCCCTGGTGGCAGAACGGCACGCCGCAGTCCATGCAGCGGCCGGCCTGCTCCTTGAGGAACGGCTGCCCCTCGGTGCGGTGGGCGTGCGTGTCCTTCCAGTCCCGCAGGCGCACCTCGACGGGCCGGTTCGGCGGGAGCTCGCGCTCCCGCACCTTGAGGAATCCTCTCGGGTCAGCCACGTGCCACCTCCATGATCTGGTTCCACACGGACGGGTCCCACTGGGACGTGCCCGAGATGTCGGTGCCGGCGGCCTCCGCCTCGGCCAGGGCCAGGCGCACGCGCGCCCAGCCGGGGGGCAGCAGGCGGCTGAACCGGCCGCGCGCCGCCTCGGGGTCCGCGAGCAGCTCGGCCGCGACGGCCGAGCCGGTCTCGGCGTGGTGCCGCTCCAGCAGGCCGCGCACCGTCGCCCAGTCGGCGTCGTCCAGGACAGCGACGGCGAGCTCGCCCGCCTCCAGCGCCGCCTGGTTGACGCGCGCGACCCGCAGGTCCAGGAAGTACGCCGTGCCGCCGGACATGCCGGCGCCGACGTTCCGGCCCGTGGGCCCGAGCACCAGCACCGTGCCGCCCGTCATGTACTCGCAGGCATGGTCGCCCACGCCCTCCGCGACGAGCGTGGCACCGGAGTTGCGCACGCCGAACCGCTCCCCCACGCGGCCACGCAGGTAGATCTCGCCGGACGTGGCGCCGTAGCCGATCACGTTGCCCGCGATGACGTCGGAGCCGCCGAGCACCGCCGCCTTGTCGGGCCGCACCGCGATGCGGCCGCCCGACAGGCCCTTGCCGACGTAGTCGTTGGCGTCGCCGAACAGGCGCAGCGTGATGCCGCGCGGCACGAACGCGCCGAACGACTGCCCGGCCGACCCGGTGAGGACCACCTCGATCGTGTCGTCGGGCAGGCCCTGCCCCCTGTACCGCTTGGTCACCTCGTGGCCGAGCATCGTGCCGACCGTGCGGTTCACGTTGCGCACGGGCAGCTCGATCCGGACACGCTCGCCCGTCCCCAGCGCCGGGGCCGCCGCCGCGATGAGCTGGTTGTCCAGCGCGCGGGCCAGGCCGTGGTCCTGCGCCGTCGTGTGGCGCAGCGCCGAGCCCTCCTTGACCTGCGGGCGCGCGAGCACCGGCGTCAGGTCGAGCCCCTGGGCCTTCCAGTGGTCGACGGCCTTGCGGGTGTCGAGCACCTGCACCTGGCCGACGGCCTCCTGGAGGCTGCGGAAGCCGAGCGCCGCGAGGTGCTCGCGCACCTCCTGGGCGACGAACTCGAAGAAGTTCACGACGAACTCCGGCTTGCCGGTGAACCGGCTGCGCAGCTCGGGGTTCTGCGTCGCGACGCCGACGGGGCACGTGTCCAGGTGGCAGACGCGCATCATGATGCAGCCCGAGACCACCATCGGCGCCGTCGCGAAGCCGAACTCCTCGGCCCCGAGCAGCGCGGCGACGATCACGTCGCGGCCCGTCTTCATCTGGCCGTCGACCTGGACGACGATGCGGTCGCGCAGGTCGTTGAGCACGAGCGTCTGCTGGGTCTCGGCCAGGCCGATCTCCCACGGCGTGCCCGCGTGCTTGAGCGACGTGAGCGGCGAGGCGCCCGTGCCGCCGTCGTGCCCGGAGATGAGCACGACGTCGGCGTGCGCCTTGGACACGCCGGTGGCCACCGTGCCCACGCCGAACTCGGAGACGAGCTTGACGTGGATCCGCGCATCCGGGTTGGCGTTCTTCGCGTCGTGGATGAGCTGCGCCAGGTCCTCGATCGAGTAGATGTCGTGGTGCGGCGGCGGCGAGATCAGCCCGACGCCCGGCGTCGAGTGCCGGGTCTTGGCCACCCACGGGTAGACCTTGGGCCCGGGGAGCTGGCCACCCTCGCCGGGCTTGGCGCCCTGGGCGAGCTTGATCTGGATGTCCGTGGCCTGCGTCAGGTACTCCGAGGTCACGCCGAACCGGCCCGACGCGATCTGCTTGACGCGCGAGCGCCGCTCGTCGTCGTACAGGCGGTCGGGGTCCTCGCCGCCCTCGCCCGTGTTCGACCGGCCGCCGAGGCGGTTCATCGCGATCGCGAGGGTCTCGTGCGCCTCGGCCGAGATGGAGCCGTAGGACATGGCGCCCGTGTTGAACAGCTTGACGATCTCGCTGACCGGCTGGACCTCGTCGATCGGCACGGGCTCGCGGTCGGGGCTGAAGCGCAGCAGGCCGCGCAGCGTCATGAGGCGCTGCGACTGCTCGTCCACGCGCCGCGTGTACTGCCGGAAGACGTCCATGCGGCCGGACCGGGTGGCGTGCTGCAGGCGGAACACGGTCTCCGGGTCGAACAGGTGGTCCTCGCCGTCGCGCCGCCACTGGTACTCGCCGCCCGTGGTGAGGCGCTCGCCCGGCTTCTTGTTGCCCGACGGCGGGTACGCCTCCGCGTGCCTGGCCGCCACCTCCGCCGCGATGACGTCGAGGCCGATGCCGCCGAGCCGCGAGGTGGTGCCGGTGAAGTAGTCCTCGACCAGGTCGTGGGACAGGCCGATGGCCTCGAAGATCTGGGCGCCGCGGTAGGACATGAGCGTGGAGATGCCCATCTTGGACATCACCTTGAGCACGCCCTTGCCGAGCGCCTTGATGAGGTTGGCGACGGCCTTCTCCGGGCTCACGTCGAGGTAGCCGCGCAGGGCCAGGTCCTCGACCGTCTCCATCGCGAGGTACGGGTTGATGGCGGCGGCGCCGTAGCCGATGAGCAGCGCCACGTGGTGCACCTCGCGCACGTCGCCGGCCTCGACCACGAGCGACACCCGGTTGCGGGTGTGCTTGCGCACCAGGTGGTGGTGCACGGCGCTGGTCAGCAGCAGGGACGGGATGGGCGCGAGCTCGGAGTTGGCGTCGCGGTCCGACAGCACGAGGAAGCTGACGCCCTCCTCGACGTACCGGTCGACCTCGGCGAAGATCGCCTCCAGCCGCGCGAGCAGCGCGGCGCCGCCGCCGGAGACGTCGTACAGGCCCTGGATCGTCTCGGCGTGGAACACGCCCTCCAGCTCGCGGTCGCGCTCGACGTGCACGATCTTGGCGAGCTGGTCGTTGTCCAGCACCGGGAAGCCGAGCACGAGCTTGCGGGCGTGCTCCGGCAGGTCGGCCAGGAGGTTGGGCTCCGGCCCGATGGCGCTGCCGATGGCGGTGACGAGCTCTTCGCGGATCGCGTCCAGCGGCGGGTTGGTGACCTGCGCGAACATCTGCGTGAAGTAGTCGAACAGGAGCCGCGGGCGCTGCGAGAGCACGGCGACGGGCGTGTCGGAGCCCATGGCGCCGAGCGGTTCCCCGCCGGTAGTCGCCATCGGCGACAGGATGATCTTGAGCTCCTCCTCGGTGTACCCGAAGGCCCGCTGCCGACGGCGGACCGACGCGGGGCTGTGCGCCACGTGCTCGCGGTCGGGCAGCTCGTCGAGGTGGATCGAGTACTCGCGGATCCAGTCGCCGTACGGGTGCATCGCCGCGAGGCCTGCCTTGACCTCCTCGTCCTCGACGATCCGGCCCGAGCCGGTGTCCACGAGGAACATCTTGCCAGGCTCCAGGCGGCCCTTGCGGACCACGGTGGCCGGGTCGATGTCGAGCACGCCGGCCTCCGAGGCCAGCACGACCAGGCCGTCCTCGGTGACCCACCAGCGGCCGGGGCGCAGGCCGTTGCGGTCCAGCACTGCCCCGATCAGGGTGCCGTCGGTGAACGTGAGGGAGGCGGGGCCGTCCCACGGCTCGATGAGGTTGGCGTTGTACTCGTAGAAGGACCGCAGCGCCGGGTCCATGCCCAGGTTGTTCTCCCAGGCCTCCGGCACCATCATCAGCACGGCGTGCGGCAGGGAGCGGCCGCTCAGGTGTAGCAGCTCCAGCACCTCGTCGAAGCTCGCCGAGTCGCTCGCCCCCGGCGAGCACACGGGCTGCAGCGCCTCCAGGTCGCCGAGCAGGTCGGACCGCATGGTGCCCTCGCGCGCCGCCACCCAGTTGCGGTTGCCGCGCACGGTGTTGATCTCGCCGTTGTGGGCCAGCAGCCGGAACGGCTGGGCCAGCGGCCAGGACGGGAACGTGTTGGTGGAGAACCGCGAGTGGACGAGCGCGAGCTCCGTGGCGTACCGCGGGTCGGACAGGTCGGGGAAGAACGGCTCGAGCTGCGCGGTGGTCAGCATTCCCTTGTAGGTCAGGGTGCGGGCGCTGAGCGAGGCGAAGTACAGCCCCACCTCGTTCTCGGCGCGCTTGCGCAGCCGGTAGCAGCGCCGGTCCAGGTCGATGCCGGACAGGCCGCCGGACGGGTCGGCCACGACGATCTGCCGGAACACCGGCATCGAGGCGCGCGCCGTCGGGCCGACGATCCCCGCGTCCACCGGGACGTCGCGCCAGGCCAGCACGTCGAGCTTCTCCTCGGCGGCCAGGGCCTCCACGCGGCGCACGACGGCGTCCCGCTCGGCGTCGTCGGTGGGCAGGAACGCCGTGCCGATGGCGTACCTGCCCGCGGGCGGCAGGTCGACGCCCACGACGTCGCGGATGAACGCGTCAGGGATCTGGGTGAGGATGCCGGCGCCGTCGCCGCTGTCCTCCTCCGCGCCCACCGCACCGCGGTGGTCAAGGTTCAGCAGGGCGGTCAGCCCGGCATCGACGATGTCGCGCCCGGGCGTGCCGCGCAGGGTCGCCACGAAGGCGACGCCGCACGCGTCGTGCTCGGCCGCCGGGTCGTACAGTCCGCCTTCAAACGTCTGCGCGGGCAGCCCAACCCTCTGTGTCGGCAACGGCTTGGTCATGGGTCCTCACAGGCACCCGGCCGTGGCCGGGCGCAGTTCTTGCGGTGGTCCGGGACGACGGCGGCCCGGTCGGTCAGGGGCTCGTCGTCCGGTGGTCCCGGCGGTCGTGCCCCTCAGGTGCGCGCGGAGGCGTCCCCGTCGGACTCCTCCGCTGCCGCGGTCTTCTCTTCCTCCGGCTCGGCGTCCGCCTCACCGGTTTCTTCGGCTCCTGGGTCCTGCTCCGGGCCGGCCTCCTGGCCGGCCGGCGGGTCCTGGTCCTCCGGCCGCAGCCGCACCGACTCCTCCCTGGTGGGGAACCTGCGAGCCAGCACGATCGAGACCACCAGGGCCGTGAGGCCCAGGAGGATCGAGGTCCAGACGTTGAGGCGGAGCCCCAGCACCAGCTCCGCATCGTCGATGCGGAGCATCTCGATCCAGACCCGTCCGAGAGTGTAGAGCAGGACGTACGCCCAGAATACCCGCCCATGACCCAACCTGAACCGACGGTCGAGATAGAGCAGAACTCCGGCCATCACCAGGTTCCACAGCAGCTCGTACAGGAACGTAGGGTGGAAGAGCGTGCCCTCGGGGTACGCCACGCCGGTGGCCGGGTTCGCCACCAGGTGCTCCGCGTCGATGTACAGGCCCCAGGGCAGCTCGGTGGGCTGCCCGTAGAGCTCCTGGTTGAACCAGTTCCCGAGGCGGCCGACGGCCTGCGCGACCAGGAGGCCCGGCGCAACGGCGTCGGCGAACGACCAGAAGCGCACGCCCTTCCTGCGGCAGCCGAGCCACGCGCCGACGGCGCCCAGCGCCACCGCACCCCAGATGCCGAGGCCGCCCTCCCAGATGCGGAGCGCCGCCAGGGGGTCGCCGCCGCCCGAGAAGTCCTCGCCGAAGTACCGGTCGGGCGAGGACAGCACGTGGTAGACCCGGCCGCCGACGATCCCGAACGGGACCGCCCAGAACGTGATCTCCAGCACGTCGTCCGGGTCTCCCCCGCGCGCCTTCCACCGCCGCGCCGTCATCCAGACGGCGACGACGATGCCGGCCAGGATCGCCAGCGCGTACGCGCGCAGCGGGAAGAACCCGAGGTACCAGGTGTGCTCGGGCGGGCTGGGGATCTCCGCGGCCAGGCCGGCCGACAGCACGGCGGCCGGCTCGGTGAGCAGAGCGGCCGGCGGTGCGGTCAGCAGGGTCACGGGGCCTCTCCAGGGACGGTGCGCGCGCCGGGCTCGACGCGTGCCGACCGTACCCCGTCCGCCAGCTCCTCCGTCAGGGCACCGAGCTTCGTGAGACGCGCGGCCCACTCGGCGTCGTCCACCTCGTGCGGCGGGCCGGGCACGGTGTGCCCCGGCAGCTTCTCGCCCAGCAGGGTCCGGACCAGCGCCGACCCGACGATGACGCCGTCGGCGTACCGGCCCACCTCCCTGGCCTGCGCCCCCGTGGACACGCCGAGACCGACGCACACCAGCTCGGCGCCGGCGGCGCGGGTGTCGGCCACCAGCTGCTCGGCACGCTCCCCCACCGTCGCGCGGGCCCCGGTCACCCCCATGACGGACGTCGCGTAGATGAACCCGCGCGCCGCCCCGACCGTCAGGCGCAGACGCTCGGGGGTGGAGCTCGGCGCCACGAGGAAGACGCGGTCCAGCCCAGGCGCGCCGTCGGCGGTACCGCCGCCGCCCGGCCCGCCGGCGTACCGGTCGCTCGCCGCCAGCCAGTCCTTGCCCTCGTCCGGAATGAGGTCCGGCGTGATCAGCCCGGCCCCGCCGGCGGCGGCCAGGTCGCGCGCGAACGCGTCGACGCCGTAGCGCAGCACCGGGTTCCAGTACGTCATCACGACCACCGGCACGTGCGGCGCGTAGGCGGTCAGCTCGGCCAGCACCCGGAACACGTCCGACAGCCGGGTCCCCGCGTCCAGGGCGCCCTGTGCCGCCGCCTGCACGACCGGGCCGTCCAGCACCGGGTCGGTGTACGGGACGCCGAGCTCGATCATGTCCACGCCGTGGTCGACCATGGTCTTCAGTGCCTCGACCGAGCGGGCCGTCGTCGGGAAGCCGACCGGCAGGTAGCCGCCGAGGGCCGGACGGTTCTCCTCGTCGCGCAGGCGCGCCAGCAGCTCGCCCGTGACGCCCCGGGCCGTCGTCGTGGTCCCGGCCGTGACCTGGCTCATCCTCGTCCCTCCTGGCGTTCGAGCTCCTCGGCGGCGGCGCCGTCGTCGAGCAGCCCGAACCAGCGCGCCGCCGTCGCCACGTCCTTGTCACCGCGGCCGGACAGGTTCACCACGATCACGAGCGGCTCGCCGTCCGGCCCCGTCCGGCCCTGCTGCGCCGCTGCCTTGCCCACGCGGAGCGCGCCCGCGAGGGCGTGCGCGGACTCGATGGCCGGGATGATGCCCTCGGTCTCGCACAGCAGGCGGAAGGCGTTCATGGCCTCGTCGTCGGTGACCGGCTCGTAGGTCGCGCGGCCGAGGTCGTGCAGCCAGGCGTGCGCGGGACCGACGCTCGGGTAGTCCAGGCCCGCCGACACGGAGTGGCTGGGCAGGGTCTGGCCGTCGTCGTCCTGCAGCAGGTAGGAGCGCGCGCCGTGCAGCACGCCCGGCAGGCCGCCGGAGAACCGCGCGGCGTGCAGGCCCGTGGTCACACCCTCGCCGCCGGCCTCGAAGCCGTACAGGTCCACGCCGTCGTCGTCGAGGAACGCGTTGAAGATGCCCAGCGCGTTGGACCCGCCGCCGACGCACGCCGCGACGACGTCGGGCAGGCGGCCGACGCGTTCGAGGACCTGCTCGCGCGCCTCCTCGCCGATGACGCGGTGGAACTGGCGCACCATCTCGGGGAACGGGTGCGGGCCGGTGACCGTGCCCAGCAGGTAGTGCGTGGTCTCGACGTTGGCGACCCAGTCGCGCAGTGCCTCGTTGATGGCGTCCTTGAGGGTGCGCGAGCCGATCTTGACCGGCACCACCTCGGCACCGAGCAGGCGCATGCGCGCCACGTTGAGCGCCTGCCGCCGGGTGTCCTCCTCGCCCATGTAGACCACGCACTCGAGGTCCATCAGGGCGGCGGCCGTCGCGGTGGCCACGCCGTGCTGGCCGGCCCCCGTCTCCGCGATCACGCGCTTCTTGCCCATGCGCTTGACCAGCAGGGCCTGGCCCAGCACGTTGTTGATCTTGTGCGAGCCGGTGTGGTTGAGGTCCTCGCGCTTGAGGAACACGCGGACGGCGCCGTCGGCCCCGCCCGCGTGCCTGGCGAACCGCGGCACCTCGGTCAGCGGGCTCGGCCGGCCGGTGTACTCGCGGTGCAGACGCCGCAGCTCGGCCGCGAACGCGGGATCGTCCGCCGCCTTGCGGAACTCGGTCTCCAGCTCCTCGAGCGCCGCGATGAGCGCCTCCGGCACGAACCGCCCGCCGTACCGGCCGAAGTACGGGCCGGAGACGTCGGCTAGCTTCACGTCTGTCACCTGTGTTCCCTTCAGGCCGGGCGGACGGAGCGCAGCGACGGGTGCGAGCCCGCCGCGACGAGGTCGGCCACCGAGGCGCGCGGGGCGCCGTCGGTCACGAGCGCCTCGCCCACCAGGACGGCGTCCGCGCCGGCGCGGGCCATCTCCATCACGTCGTGCGGGCCCCTGATGCCGGACTCCGCGATCTTGACCACGTCGTCCGGGATGTACTCGGCGAGGCTGCCGAACAGGCCGCGGTCCAGCTCGAGCGTCTTGAGGTTGCGGGCGTTGACGCCGACCACGCGCGCCCCGGCGTCGACGGCCCGGCGGACCTCCTCCAGGTTGTGCGCCTCCACCAGCGCGGTCATGCCGAGCGAGTGGACCCGGTCCACGAGGGACTCGAGCACCGTCTGCTCCAGGGCGGCCACGATGAGCAGCACCAGGTCGGCCCCGTGCGCCCGCGCCTCCCACACCTGGTACGGCGTCACCACGAAGTCCTTGCGCAGCACCGGGACGTCGACCCGGCCCCGCACCGCGTCCAGGTCGGCCAGCGAGCCGTTGAACCGGCGCTGCTCGGTAAGCACGGAGATGGCGGAGGCCCCGCCGGTCTCGTACTCGACGGCGAGGGCGGCCGGGTCGGCGATCTGCGCCAGCGAGCCCTTGCTCGGGCTCGAGCGCTTCACCTCGGCGATCACCGAGACGGCGTCCGCCTGCTTGAGGCGGCCGAGGCACTCAAGGGCCCCGGGCACCGCGGTGGCGCGCTCCTTGAGCGCGTCGAGAGGCACGCGTGCCTCGCGCTCCGCGAGGTCCTCCCGAACCCCCGCGACGATGTCCTCCAGGACCGACATGTAATGAGCCTCCCCGTGCCCTTGCTCTCGTCATGCGACCTCATGCGCCGGGCGCCGCCGGGTACGCATGCTGGGAGCGTTCGCCCCATGGTCATCGTAGGCGGACCGAGGGTGTGGTCCTGACCACTCCCGGACCGTGAGACGACGCCCCGTCAGCTCGCGGGCGGGGAGTCGTCCGAACCCTCCCTGGGCATCGCCTGGTCAGATCCAGGGGGTCAGGTAGGGCTGCAGCCCCGGAAGGTTGCGCGCCACGAAGAAGGCGACGGCGACGGCGAGCGTGACCCACCCGGCCGTGCTCGACAGGCCCAGGAACGGCCTGCCGCGCGCCGCGGACACCAGCCAGGCCAGCCACAGGACGACGACCACCGGGGCGGCGACGGTCCACAGCGCGTTGGCCGACCAGGCGCCCGCCAGGTCCAGGTGCGCCAGGTCGTGGGTGGCGCGCAGGCCGCCGCACAGCGGGCAGGCCAGCCCGGTCAGCTCCAGCAGCGGGCAGAACCCGTAGGAGCCGCGCACGTGCGGGTCGCGTACCGCGACCAGCACCGTGGCGGCTCCGACCGCCAGGCCCGCGAGCAGCGGCGCCCGGAGCGCTGGCGCCGTGTGCGGCCGGGTGGCCGGTTCAGGAGGAGGTGCCACCGGTCAGGAACTGGGCGACGACGAGCCCGACCACGAAGGCCAGGATCACTATCGAGAACCAGCCCAGCACGACGCCGGTCAGGGCCATGCCCTCGTTGTTCGCCTCACCGGCGCGCACGGCCCTGCGGCCCTTGTTGCCGATGATGATGGCGGGGATACCGGTGAGGACGCCGAGCGCCAGCGCCACCGACGCGATGCCCAGCACCAGCGACCACACCCCCAGGCTGTTGCGGGGGTGGGCGGCGGGCGCAGGGGCCATCGCGAAGGCGGTCATCGCGAGCCCGACCGCCGGACCGCCTTCTGGCCCAGGCCCAGGTTGCGCAGTACCAGCCCCACGATCAGCGAGACGCCGACCACGACCATGCCGACCACGAACAGGACCAGCCCTGCCGACGACGTCGACGCCAGCACTAGGCCGATGGCGGAGATCAGCGCACCGAGCGTGATGCCTGACATCGTCACCCACGCGGCGACCGTGTGGCCGTGGTTGGTCGGCGGGACGCCCGGCGGGAGGTAGGCGATCTCGGGCTTGTTCTCGGTCATCGCGGGTGGATTGCCTTTCGTGTCGTGCGGTACGCGCTCAGCCTAACCGTTTCGGTGGGGGTCAGCGGCCCGTCGGGTCGTCGCCGCGGGACAGGGCGTCCCAGGCGTCGTGGGGGTCGATCTCGTCGTCGGACTCGGGGTCGTCGGACTGGTCGTCGGTGGGGGTGGCATTGCGGGTGGCCGGCTCGGACGTGGGGCCGGTGGCTGGTCCGACGTCGGCGGTGGTTGCCGTGGTGTTGCCGGCGGAGGTGGCGGCCGCGGCGCCGTCCGCGGAGGCCGTGCTGTCGGCCGGCGCTGCGCTGCCGGCGGTGGCCGAGGCGGCGCCGCCGCCCCGCGCCGTGGTCTGGTCCGCGCGCTCGTGCCGGCCCGACGTCGCCGTCCACCCCCGCGCCGAGATCCCGCCCCAGACCGCCACGGCCACGGCGAGCACACCGGTGGCGACGGCGGCCCACGGCCAGGCGGTCAGCGTGACGGGCGAGGTGAGCTCGGTGACGCCGCTGGCGGCGGACGCGGCGGAGGTGGCGGCGGGCACGGGGTCGCCGACGACGGCGAGCGTGCTCACCACCACGAGCACGCCGGCCGCCGCGGCGACCGCGAGCGCGAGGTACCTGGCCACGCGCCCGGTGAGCGCGCACGCCACCCCGGCCGCCAGGAGCACCAGGGCGCCGGCCCCGACCCCTGGCGCGGCCGACGTGCCGGAGGCGGCGACCGCCACCTCGGGCTCCAGCGCCGTGGCCACGGTGGTGGTCACCCAGGTAGGCGAGCCGGTGCCGAACGTGAGCGCGCCCAGCGCGAGCAGCGCCAGGACGGTGCGGGTGCGGGTCACCGGCCGGCCTCCGCCGTCCGCGGGGAGGCCGGCCCGAGCGGCGCGGTCTGTGGCAACGCCGCCCCGGGCGACGCGGTGCCCGCCGTCCCGGGCGGCGCGGTGCGCGCCGTCGCCGTCTCCGCGGGCTCGGTCCCCAGCCGTGCGGTGCCCGAGGGCGCCGCGCCAAGCGGCGCCAGGCGGGACGCGAGCTGGATGGCGCGCACGGCCGCCGCTGCCTTGTTGCGCGACTCGGCGTACTCCAGGGCGGGCACCGAGTCGGCCACGATGCCCGCGCCGGCCTGGACGCTGGCACGGCCGTCGGCGATGTACGCGGTGCGGATGGCGATCGCCATGTCCATGTTGCCGCCGAAGTCGAAGTAGCCGCACACCCCGCCGTAGATGCCGCGCGAGGCGGGCTCCAGCTCGTCGATCAGGGCGATCGCACGGGGCTTCGGCGCGCCGGACAGCGTGCCGGCCGGGAACGTCGCCTTCAGCGCGTCCAGCGCGCCGAAGCCCGCGCGCAGGCGGCCCACGACGGTCGAGCACATGTGCATGATGTGGCTGAACCGGCGCACGGCCATGAACTCGACCACCTCGACGCTGGTCGGCTCGCAGACCTTCACCATGTCGTTGCGGGACAGGTCGACGAGCATGATGTGCTCGGCGCGCTCCTTGGGGTCGGCCAGCAGCTCCTCGCCGAGCTCTGCGTCCTCCTCCGGGTGCGCGCCCCGCGGCCGGGACCCGGCGATCGGGTAGGTGGTGACGTGGCCGTCGTCCACCTTCACCAGCGTCTCAGGGCTGGAGCCGACCACGGCGAACTCTGCGCCGTCCGGCTTGGCCAGGTGGAAGTAGTACATGTACGGGCTCGGGTTCACGGTGCGCAGGGCGCGGTAGACGTCCAGCGGGTCCGCGGGGCAGTCCAGGTCCAGGCGCTGGGACAGCACCACCTGGAACACCTCGCCGTCGCGGATCGCCTCCTTGCCGGCGAGCACCGCGTCCTCGAACTCCTGGCGGGTCGACCGGAACTCGAGCTGCGGCTCCGGCACGTCCTCGACCACCACCGACGTGACCCGCGACCCGCCGGAGGCGAGCTGCGCCTCCATCGCGTCGAGCCGCGCGACGGCGTCCGCGTAGGCCTCGTCCATGCGCTCGTCGGTGGCATCGGCGTTGATCGCGTTCGCGACCAGCCACACGGTGCCCTCCCGGTGGTCGACCACGGCGAGGTCGGTCGCGAGGCACAGCGCGAGCTCGGGCGCGCCGGTCTCGTCCGGGGCGGTCGCGGGCAGCGTGGGCTCCCAGTGCCGCACGATGTCCCAGCCCAGCACGCCCGCCAGGCCGCCGGTCAGGGGCGGCAGGTTCGCCACCCCGGGCGTGCGGAGCGCGGTGAGTGCCGCCTCCACGACGTCGACGACGTCGCCGTCGGTCGGGATGCCCACCGGGACGTCGCCGGTCCAGGCCGCCCGGCCGCCGTCGCTGGTCAGGGTCGCCCGCGAGGCGACGCCGACGAACGACCAGCGCGCCCACACGCCGTCGGACTCGGCCGACTCCAGGATGAACGTCCCCGGCCGGCCTTTGGCCAGGGTGCGGTAGAGGCCGACGGGCGTGGCGTCGTCCGCCAGGACCGGGCGGACGACGGGGATCACCCGGCGGTCGGCGGCCATCTCGCGGAACTCCCCGAGGCTCGGCCAGGTGCGACCCCAGGGCAGGTCGGCGGGTGCGGTCGCCGTACGGGCCTCGTGGGGGTCGAGCTGGGTGTCGAGCTGGGTCACCGGTCCTCCTCGTTCTGCCGGGTGCCGGGCTGTTCGGTGCTGTTCTGACCTGCACGGTCGTGGTCAGCGCGGCCTTGGCCTGAGTCGTCCTGACCAGCACGGTCACGGCCGGCACGGCCTTGGTCGGCACCGTCCTGTTTGGCGTGGTCCCAGTCGTCGCAGTCCTCCGGGCCGCGCTCTCCCACCACAGCGCCGAGGTCGCCGCCCGCCTCGAAGCACGTGCGGGTTCCGGTGTGGCACGCGGCGCCCACCTGGTCCACCTGGACCAGCAGGGCGTCGCCGTCGCAGTCGATGCTCGCGGCCTTGACGTACTGGGCGTGCCCGGACGTGTCGCCCTTGCGCCAGTACTCCTTGCGGCTGCGGGACCAGAACGTCACGCGCCCCTCGGTCAGCGTGCGGCGCAGGGCCTCGTCGTCCATCCAGCCGACCATGACCACCTCGCCCGTGTCGTGCTGCTGCACGACGGCGGTCACCAGACCGGCGTCGTCCCGCTTGAGCCGGGCGGAGATGGTGGGATCAAGAACTTCGGGCACCTGAGAATCCTGCCACGTCCCGAGCCGACGGCGATGTGACGTCCGCCGCCGACCCGCAAGTTACAGCCCGCTCCGGGCGCCGAACCGCAAGATACGTGTCGATCATGTGCCTCAGTGACTAGTTCGCTTCGGTTCGACGGCCGGAGCTGACCACAACCTGCGGTTCGGCGTCGGGCGTCGATGACAACCTGCGGCTCGGCAGCCGGAGCCGACAACAACCTGCGGTTGGGCGAGCAGAGCCGAGTACGTAGCTTGCGGTTCGACACCAGCCAGATGGGTCTCCTACGGGCCGGCGACTCCTCAGCGGAGACGGCCGCCGTGCAGGTCCAGCGTTGCACGGACCTTCCCCGCGATCGCACCCGGCGTGTAGACAGCCGACTTCCGAAAGTGCAGGACGATCGCCGAGGAGGCCGTCAGGTCGTTGTGCCGTTCAAGGTCCGCGTCCAGGTGAGACGTGCCGTGGTGCTCATGACCGTCGATCTCCGCGATCAGGATCCGGCCGTCCCGGAGGTACCAGCCCAGATCGCCCCTGCGTTCCACGCCGGACAGATCACGCACCGGAACCTGCAGCATGTCCGGTGCCACACCGTTGTCGATGCAGTCGAGCCGGGCCCGAGTCTCGGACGGCGACTCCGACCGGGCATCGACCTCACCGAAGTAGCCGTGGCGCGTGGCGATCCCCCGCCGTCCGCGGCTCCTGGCGTGGACGTCTTGCAGCTCGTCGTGCGTGATGAAGCCCCTGTTCAGAGCGTTGTCCATCGTCGCGACGGCATGCAACCGGTCCATCTCCGGCACGGCTTGCGTCAAGGCCCAGCCCACCGTCGCCACCGCGATCCCGTCCACCTCGGTCACCGTCATCCCGTCGTCGAACATCCGCGCGTGGATCCCGTCACGCGAGTAGGCGCGACGTCCGCCGGGCAGTGTCGCCTGCGGTGCCAGCGCGACCGGAAGGCCCCAGACCCCGTGCAGGGCGAGGGCACAGGGGCCGACCACTATCGACTCCGGACCGAGCGCCAGCTTCGCGGCGAACGCTGCCCGACGTCGGCGATGATCCGGATGCCGCGACGAGACAGATGTCGGGTCGGTGTCATAGACGCCGCGGGTCACTCGCCTCCATGCACCCGATCTGAGCTGCCGGTTGACGCGCGTGAGGGACACGCCCAGGTCGCGGCACTGTGGTGTGGCGATCAGTCCCTCTTGGGCCTTGGCGATGACCGCGAGCTCGCCAGGTAGTTCGATGTGCCGTCCCATGCATCCAGGTAACCCTGGCGAAAAGCGCCGCGGTGCGCCTCCAGTCCGCACCTGTGCACAAAGGCCGCCCAACGGCGCCTGTGGTCGCGTTCGAAGGCCTCTGTCACCGTCGAACCGCGCCGTCCGAGTCAACATGACTTCCCCACCCGCAAGTTACGGGTCGATCATGGCGTCGAGCCGAAAGTTGGTGGTCCTAGGTGCGATGGATGGACGATCAACCTTCGGCTCGGCGACACGACCGACCCGTAGCCTTCGGCTCGGCGACACAATCGACCGCAACTTGCGGTTCGGCGCCGGTGGCCCGACCTCCAGCTTGCGGTTCGGTGACGACCGACCGGTCAGCCAGCTTGCGATCGGGCGACCAGCTACCGTCATGCAACCCTGCCCGCCCCAGCCCGGCTGCGCTCACCAGCCCGGCTGCGCTCACCCGCCCGGCCTAGCGGGTCTGGGCCACCCAGCTTGCGTGCATGCGGGCGTAGATGCCGTCGGCGGCGACAAGCTCCGTGTGCGAGCCGACCTCGGCCACGTGCCCCTGGTCCACCACGACCACCAGGTCGGACGCCTCGGCGGTGGAGAGCCGGTGCGCGATGGTGATCGTGGACCGGCCGGCCGTCAGGGAGTCGAGCGCCCGCGCGATCCGGACCTCGGTCGCCGGGTCCACCGCCGACGTCGCCTCGTCCAGCACCAGCAGGTCGGGCGCCGCGAGGTAGGCGCGGGCGATCGCGACGAGCTGCCGCTCCCCCGCCGACAGCGCCTCGCCACGCTGCCCGACGGCGGTGTCGAGCCCGTCGGGCAGGTCGGCCACCCAGTCGGACAGGCCGAGCTCGGCGAACGCCTGCACCACGGCGGTCCGCTCCACCTCGGCCAGCTCGGACCCGGCCGCCCGTTCGGTCCCGGCACCGCCGCCGGACACCTGCGCCAGACCGGCACCACCACCCGACACCTGCGCCAGACCCGCACCACCGCCCGACACCCGCGCCAGACCCGCACCACCGCCCGCGGCCCGCCCGGGACCGCCGGCTCCGTCGAACGTCGATCCAGCGCCAGACGGCATCCGGAGCCCGTACGCCGCGTTGTCCAGCACCGTCCCGTCGAAGAGGAACCCCTCCTGCGGCACCAGCACCACCCGCTCGCGGAGCGAGGCGAAGGCCAGGTCGCGCAGGTCCACGCCGTCCAGTTCCACGGCCCCCGCCGTCGGGTCCATGAGGCGCGTGACGAGCTTGGCGATGGTCGTCTTGCCGGAGCCGGTTTGCCCCACCACCGCCACCTTGGCGCGCGGCGGCAGGTCGAGCGTCACGCCGTGCAGCACCTCCGGCCCGTTCGGGTAGGCGAACCGGACGTCGCGCAGGGTCACGTGCGCCGGGCCGCGCGGCTGCGCCACCGCCCCGGGCTTCTCAGCCACCCGCACCGGCGTCTCGACGACGGCGAGCACGCGCCGCCAGCCGGCCACCGCGTTCTGCAGCTCGTTGAGGATCTCTGTGGCCATCTGCACTGGGCCGGTGAAGAGCTGCACCAGGAACAGGAAGGCCACGAGCTGGCCCGCCGTCAGGCCGCCGCCCACCCCGAGGTACGAGCCGACGACCACCACGACGGCCAGCACCAGGTTCGACACCAGCACGCCCGAGGAGAACACCGAGGCGACCAGGATCTGCGACCTGGCCTGCGCCGAACGGGTGGCGCCGACGGCCTCGGCGATCCGCCGACCGGTCCGCTCGGCGGCCCCGTACGCGCGCACGGTCTCGGCGCCGACCACCGACTCCGAGATCGAGCCCAGCATGGCCCCCACGCGCTCGCGCACCAGGGTGTAGGCCCGGTTGACGTACTTCTGCCCGAACTGGATCACGAGGAACATCGGGATGAAGCAGGCCCACACCACCGCGGTGAGGATCGGCGAGTAGACAAGCATGAGCGCGGTGGCCACCAGCACCTGCAGCGCCGAGACGAGCAGCATGATGCCGCCCCACTGCACGAACAGCGACACCGTGTCCACGTCGTTCGTCACCCGGGAGACCAGCGCGCCGCGGCGCTCGGTGTTCTGGGTCAGGGTGGACAGGTCGTGCACGTGCCGGAACGCCGTGACGCGCAGGGTCGCCAGGCCCGCCTCGGTGGACCGGAACAGCCGGATGTTGACCATGGCGGCGCACAGCCCGGCCAGCACGAGCGCCCCGAGGGCGAGCAGCGTCAGGAGCGCCACGCGGCCGACGTCGGGCCCGCCGTCGGCCAGGATGCCGACGTCGATGGTCTGCTGCACCACCAGCGGCACGACGACGCGGCCCCCGGCCGCCAGCACGGCGAGCGCGAGCGTGAGCCACAGCCCCGAGGCGATCTCCGGACTGATCTCGATGCCGCGGCGCAGCGTCGCGAGCACGCCGAGCCGGCTCGTCGACTCGATGCGCGTGCCGTCGGCGTCGAGCAGGTCCTCCGGTACGGCGTCGCGTTCCGGTGTCGCCGTGGTCATCGGGCCATCTCCTCGAGCTCGTCGTCCAGCCGGTCCGGGTCGACGCCGGCCACCGCCGCCTCGGCCCGTTCCCGCTGCTTCTGCTTCTCCCGCCGGTCGGTCTCGGCCTCGTAGGCCGTGGCCAGGGCGCGGTAGCCGGCGTCGCGCGCCATGAGCTCGTCGTGCGTCCCTGTGTCGACGACGCGGCCGCCCTCGACGTGGACGACCCGGTCGGCGAGCGCCACCGACGACATGCGGTAGGCGACCATGACGACGGTGGTGCCGGGGGCGCCGTCGTCCGCCGGGCCGCCGCGCGAGGCGAGGCCGCGCAGGATCTCCTGCTCCACGCGCGGGTCGACGGCGCTGGTCGCGTCGTCGAGCACGAGCAGCCGCGGGTCGCGCACGAGGGCCCGCGCGATGGCGAGGCGCTGCCGCTGGCCGCCGGACAGGTTGGCGCCGCGCTCGCCGAGCGGGGCGTCGAGCCCGCCGGGCATCTCGCGCACGGTCTCGTCCAGGCGCGCGAGCCGCAGGGCCGCCCACACCGCCTCATCGCTGAAGGTGCCGTCGGACGGCGCGTCGGGGTCGTGGTCGGCGAGGGTGACGTTGCCGCGCACGGTGTCCTCGAACACGAACGTCGACTGGGTCACGAGCGCGACGTGCGCGGGGATCTCGCCGTCGGCCAGGGTGCGGGCGTCGACGCCGTCGAGCAGCACGCGGCCGCGCGTCGGGTCGGACAGCCGGGCCAGGAGGCTGACCAGCGTGGTCTTGCCGGCCCCTGTGGAGCCGACGACGGCGACGGTCGTGCCGGGCTCCACGGTGACGTCGACGCCGTCCAGCAGGGTGATCTGCCGGCCGCTCCCCGCGCCGGCGCCCGGGACGTCGACCCCCACGCCGTCCAGGCGGACGGCCAGGCCGGGCTGTCCGAGGGTGCGGGGCAGGCGGTCGTCGCCGTGGGCGAGGACGCCGGTCGCGTCGACGACCGCCGCGATGCGCTCGTAGCCGACCAGGGCACGCGGCAGCTCGCCGAGCACCCAGCCGAACGCCTGCACGGGCACGGTCATCATGGTCAGCAGGTAGGCGGCGGTGACGACGTCGCCAGCGGCGACGTCACCCGTGGTGGTGCGCCACGTGCCCACACCGAGGACCAGCAGCGTGCCGACGGCGGGCAGGGTCTGGATCACGGGGTCGAACAGCGCGCGGACGGTGCCGACCCGCACGTTCGCCGCGCGCAGCTCCTGGGCGCGGGCGGCGAATCGCTCCTCCTCGCGCGCCTCCGTGCCCAGCGCCTTGACCAGCAGCGCGGCCTCGAAGCTCTCGTGCGCGACGTCGGCGACGTCGCCGCGAAGCTGCTGCGCCCGCGTGACGGCGGGCGACATGTGCCGCTGGTAGACGGCGTTCACCGCGACGGTCACGGGGATGACGGCGAGCGCCGCGAGCGCGAGCCACGGGTCGATGAGCACGAGCGTCACGACGGCGACGACGATCATCACCACCACGCCGAGCGCGAACGGCAGCGGGTTGAACACGCCGGTGGCCGCCTCGGTGTCGGAGGTGGTGTGGTTCAGGAGCTGGCCCGCCGAGTGCGACCGGTGCCACGACACGGGCAGGCGCAGATACTGCCTGGTCAGAGCCGTGCGGTGCCCGGCCTGGTTGTTCACGAACCCGTAGCCGGCCCAGATGCGGCGGCCGGCGACCGACAGGGCGAGGCTGAGCGCGACGGCGGCCAGCACGAGGCCGGCCAGCCAGATCCGGTCGCGGGCCGCCTCGGAGCCGCCGATCGCGGGGACGACCACGGAGTCGGTAGCCCACCCGACCGCGCGGCTGACGGCGACGGTCAGCGCGCCGAAGAGCCCCGACGCGCCGACAGCCAGGACGTAGGTGCCCGGGTAGGCGCGCATCCCGCGCCACATGAGGGCGATCGACCGGCGTACGCGGGAGCCGGTGAGGGCCATCGGCTTGGCCGGTGGCCGGTGCACCGATCGCGGGCGCGGGGCGTCAGAGGGCACAGCGGGACCTCGCTTCCTGGGGGTTGTCTCGATCCTCGCACGGCCCGGGAATCGATTCGACGGTTTTTCGCCCTGGGCGTTGTCGACGTTATGACCTCAACCTTGGTTGAGGTCAATGGACACGGTCCCGGCAAGGCTCGACGACCGGCGGCCGCTCGGCCGGAGCCGCCCGGCGGGGCGGCGCCGTCCGGCGGGGCGACGCCGTCCGGTCTCAGCGGACCTCGAGACCCGCCGCGCGCATCGCGTCCTTGACCTGCCCCACCGTCAGCGCGCCGAAGTGGAACACCGAGGCCGCGAGGACGGCGTCGGCTCCCGCGCGCGCCGCCTCCACGAAGTGCTCGGGCGTGCCCGCCCCGCCCGACGCGACCAGCGGCACGTGCACGCGCTCGCGCACCGCGCGCAGCATCTCCAGGTCGAACCCCGCGGTGGTGCCGTCCGCGTCCATCGAGTTGAGCAGGATCTCCCCCGCGCCCAGCGCCGCCGCCTTCTCGGCCCAGTCCACGGCGTCGATCCCGGTACCGCGCCGTCCGCCGTGCGTGGTGACCTCGTAGCCCGACGTCGTCGTGACGTCGCCGGTGACGCGGCGCGCGTCGACGCTCAGGGTCAGCACCTGGGAGCCGAACCGCTGCGCGATCTCCGAGATCAGCTCGGGGCGCGCGATGGCTGCCGTGTTCACGCCCACCTTGTCGGCCCCGGCGCGCAGCAGGCGGTCGACGTCGTCGGTCGAGCGGACGCCGCCGCCGACGGTGAGCGGGACGAACAACTGCTCGGCGGTGCGGCGCACCACGTCCACCATGGTCTCGCGGTCTCCGGAGGAGGCGGACACGTCCAGGAACGTCAGCTCGTCGGCGCCCTCGGCGTCGTACCGGCCGGCGAGCTCCACCGGGTCGCCCGCATCGCGCAGGTCGGCGAAGTTGACACCCTTGACCACCCGGCCCGCGTCGACGTCCAGGCACGGGATCACGCGGATCGCGACCGACATCAGCCCTCCTCCTTCTTCGGTTCTTCCTTCGTGGGCTCGTCCTCGGCCGCCGCCCTGTGCGCGTCGAGGATGTCGACCACGTACACCATCGTCTCGCCCGCCAGCCGGCTCTTGGTGTTGGCGTAGCCGCTCTCCGGCGGGACCACGAGCAGCACCTGGGAGCCGACGGTCTGCTCCACCAGGCCCCGGTCCCAGCCCTCGACGAGCCGGCCGATCCCGATCTCCGCCGACTGCGGCGGCGTACCCTCGGTCCAGGTCGTGTCCACGACCGCCCCGTCGCTCCAGCGGACGGCGGTGAACTCGACCGTGACGATCTGGCCCGCGCGGACCTGCGGGCCGCCGCCGCGGATCAGCGGATGCACCACCAGGTCCGACGGCGGCTCGGCGCGCCGCGGGATGCGCACCGACGGGACGCCGAGGTCGTCGACGCTCACCTGCGGCAGCCCGTCGCCGGGCGGCTCCTCCTGCGTGCCCTCCGCCCTCGCGGGCAGCACGTCCACCACCAGCAGCACCGGGACGCCGTCCTGCTCCTCCATGAGGGACAGGCGCGTGCCGACCCGCCGGCCCTCCAGCGCCTCGAAGAGGTGGTTGCCCAGCGACGACTCGGTCATCGTGTACGCGGCCGGCGCGGTGCGGAACGTGTTCTGCAGCTCCGTGCCGTCGCGGCCGTCCTGCGCGTAGAGGTTCAGCAGCACCGGGTCGTCCCGCTCCAGGACGTCGCCGGTGCCCGGCCAGACCATGCGCGCGCCCGGGCGCACCACGGCGAACGGTTTCTCGTACTCGAGCGTCGGCGGCACGCCGCTGGCGCCCGTGACCTGCAGCGGCGCCTGCGACGCCGACGACGTCGGCTCGGGGCCCACCTCCACCGGCAGCGACGCCTGCGAGCACGCCGACGTCACCAGCACCGCCGCCGCTGCCAGCACACCGACGACGCCACGCACCCAGGAGCTCACCCGGAAAGTCTCGCACGACGCGGGAGTGCCCCGGGATCGACGACGTCGGATCCGGGGCACCCTTGGCGGTATCCGGGCGCCGGCGGAGGGCGCCGCTCGGACGTCACATGCTCTCGATGAGGCGCTCCACCCGGTCGTCCACGCTCTTGAACGGGTCCTTGCACAGCACGGTGCGCTGCGCCTGGTCGTTCAGCTTGAGGTGCACCCAGTCCACCGTGTAGTCCCGCCGCGCCTCCTGCGCCGCGCGCACGAAGTCCCCGCGCAGCTTGGCCCGCGTGGTCTGCGGCGGCACAGCAGTGGACTCGAAGACCTCCAGGTCCGTGGTGACCCGCTCCACCATGCCACGCGCCGCGAGCAGGTTGTACAGGCCCTCGGTCCGCGAGATGTCGTGGTAGGCGAGGTCCAGCCGGGCGATCCGCGGGTCGTCGAGCCCCAGGTCGTGCTTCTCCTGGTACCGCTTGATGAGCTTGAGCTTGATGACCCAGTCCAGCTCACGGTCCACGAGCGACAGGTTCTCCGCCTGCAGGGCCCGCAGCCCCCGCTCCCACAGGTCGAGCACCTGCTTGACCACCGGCGTGACCTCGAGGTTGGCCTCCACGAGCTCGCGTGCGCGCTCGTAGTACTCCGACTGGATCTCGATGGCCGTCATGGTCCGGCCGTTGGCCAGGGTGACCGCGTGCTTGCCCGTGCGGTCGTGGCTGATCTCCCGGATCGCGCGGATCGGGTTCTCCAGCGTGAGGTCCCGCATCGGGACGCCCGCCTCGACCAGGCGCAGCACCAGGTCGGTGGAGCCGACCTTGAGCATCGTGGTGGGCTCGGCCATGGACGAGTCGCCCACGATGACGTGCAGGCGGCGGTACAGCTCGGCGTCCGAGTGCGGCTCGTCGCGCGTGTTGATGATGGGCCGGGACCGCGTCGTCGCGCTGGAGACGGCCTCCCAAATGTGGTCGGCGCGCTGCGAGAGGCAGAACACGGCACCGCGCGGCGTCGAGAGCACCTTGCCCGCCCCGACCAGGATCTGGCGCGTGATGAGGAACGGCACGAGCACGTCGGACAGCCGCGAGAAGTCCCCCGACCGCCGGACCAGGTAGTTCTCGTGGCACCCGTAGGAGTTGCCCGCCGAGTCGGTGTTGTTCTTGAACAGGTGGATACGGCCCGGCAGGTCCTCGTGCTCCAGACGCTGCTGCGCGTCGGCCACCAGGCCCTCCAGGATGCGCTCCCCGCCCCGGTCGTACGAGACGAGCTGGCGCACGTCGTCGCACTCGGCCGTCGCGTACTCGGGGTGCGAGCCCACGTCGAGGTAGAGGCGGGAGCCGTTCCTCAGGAACACGTTCGAGGAACGGCCCCACGCCACCACCTTCCGGAACAGGTAGCGGGCGACCTCGTCTGCCGACAGGCCACGCCCGTCGTCGGCCGCGCACGTCACGCCGTACTCGGTCTCGAGACCGAAGATCCTGCGGTCCATGGACTTCCCCTCCCTGTTCGCGGTACCTGGTCCTAGTGGTCGGTACCCGGCGTGGGGCCGGAGGCGTCCGGCCCTTCGTCGGGCTTGTCCTCGGTCGGGGATTCCTCGGTCGGGGATTCGTCGGTGGTGCTGTCGTCCGTCGTGGGCTCGCCCGTTGCGGAAGCATCCGGGCTCGCCTCGTCGGCCGAGGACTCGTCGGTCGAGGACTCGCCTGCCGACGGCTCCTCGGCAGGTGGCTCGTCCCCGGACGTCGGTCCGGCGTCCGGCGGAGCCGTGTCCGCCGTTCCCAGGCCAGGCGTCGCCGGACCGGCCGGTACGTCCTCAGCGGGCGGGAGACCGTCCGAGGGCGCCGCCGCCGACGTCGCCGCGCCGCCCTCGGCGAGCAGGTCCGCGAGCACCTGCCGGGTCAGCCGCCGGAACGCCCGCCGCGGCCGGCCCCGCTCCAGCACCGCCACCTCGAGCTGCGCCGCCTCGATGGTGCGCGGCGACGAGCCCTCGCCCGACCCGAGCGCCGCCACGGCCAGCCGCAGCGCCTCGCCCAGCGACAGGTCGGCGCGCCAGCCCTCCTTGACGCGCCGGCCGAGCTGCTCGGCCTGGCCGCCCATCACGACGAAGCCGTGCTCGTCGGCCACGGTGCCGTCGTAGGTCAGCCGGTAGATCTGGTCGCCGCTGGCGTCGTCGCCCACCTCCGCGACGACGATCTCCACCTCCAGCGGCTTGGACTCGGTGATGAACACCGTGCCGAGCGTCTGCGCGTACGCGTTCGCCAGGCCGCGCGCCGTCACGTCCGACCGGTCGTAGGAGTACCCGCGCATGTCGGCGTACCGCACGCCGGCCACGCGCAGGTTCTCGAACTCGTTGTACTTGCCCACCGCGGCGAAGGCGATGCGGTCGTAGATCTCCGAGATCTTGTGCAGCGCCCGCGAGGGGTTCTCCGTGGCGAAGGCGATACCGCCCTCGTAGGCCAGCACCACCACGGACCGGCCGCGGGCGATGCCCTTCCGGGCGAAGTCCGCCCGGTCCTTCATCAGCTGCTCTGGCGAGACGTAGAACGGCATGTTCATGCGACAGACCCCCTCTCGCGACGCTGCGCGACGATGTGCTCGGCCACCCGGCCGACCTCCGCGTCCTCGATGCGCTGGTAGCCGTCCACCGACACGGTGGCGACGACGGGGAAGATGCCCCGCACGCTGTCCGGGCCGCCCGTGGCGGAGTCGTCGTCCGCCGCGTCGTACAGGGACTCGACGGCGACCTGGATGGCCGCCTCCTCGTCCATCCCGCGCCGCCAGAGCTTCTTCAGGGCGCCGCGCGCGAAGATCGAGCCGGAGCCCACGCCGTGGTGCTCGTGCTCCTCGTACCGCCCGCCGGTGGCGTCGTAGCTGAAGATGCGGCCGACGTCCTTGTCCAGGTCGTAGCCGGCGAACAGCGGCACAACGGCCAGCCCCTGCATGGCCATGGACAGGTTGCCGCGCAACATCGTGGCCAGGCGGTTCGCCTTGCCCGTGAGCGAGAGCAGCGAGCCCTCGATCTTCTCGTAGTGCTCCAGCTCGAGCTGGAAGAGCCGCACCAGCTCCAGCCCGATGCCGGCCGAGCCGGCGATGCCGACCGCCGAGTACTCGTCCGCCGGGAACACCTTCTCGATGCTCCGGCTGGCGATCATGGGCCCGGCGGTCGCGCGGCGGTCACCCGCGAGCAGGACGCCGCCCTCGAAGGTCAGCGCCACGATCGTGGTGGCATGGGGGGACAGGGTCGCCGGGTCGGTCACGCCGGCGGGCATGACCCGGTTCCCGGGCAGCCGGTCGGGGGCGTGCTCGGCCAGGAAGTCCACGAAGGACGACGATCCCGGACGCAGGAAGGCGTCCGGGAGTCGTCCTGTGGTGCGGTCTGCGCTCAGAGTCACTGCCCACCCTTCTGGACGAATCCGCGTACGAACGACTCGGCATTGGTCTCCAGCACCTCGTCGATCTCCTCGAGCAGGGCGTCGACCTCGTCGTCGTCCTTCTGGGCTGCCGCGCCGGCGGGCGCCGGGGTCTCGGCGTCGTCGTCGGGAGAGCGGTCCTCGTGTGACGGGTTGATTTGTTCCTGACCGGCCATGATCGCCTCCTGGTGATTCTCTGACGTAGTGCTGGTCTCGAAGCCTAGGCCCTGACCTTAGGCGGTGACACTGACATCGGCGGTCACCTCGTCCCGGAGAGTCCCGCGAGCAGGGCGGCGGCGTCGGGGCTCGCGTCCAGCAGCGCGCCGATGTGGCGCCGCGTGCCCCGGGTCGGGTCGAGCATCGGCACCCGCTGCAGGGCCTGGGCGCCGTCGACGTCGAAGATCACCGAGTCCCAGCTCGCCGCAGAGATCTGGCTCCCGTAGCGCGCCATCACCTCACCCCGGAAGTAGGCACGCGTGTCCGACGGCGGGTGCTGCACGGCCCGCGCCACGCTCTCCTCGTCGACGATGCGGTCCACCGCGCCCTTGGCGAGCAGCCGGTGGTAGATGCCGCGCTCCGGCCGCACGTCCGACCACTGCAGGTCCATGGCGTGCAGCCGCGGGTGGTCCCACCCCAGGTTGTCGCGCGAGCGCAGGCGGTCGAGCAGGCGCAGCTTGGCGATCCACTCCACCTCGCGTACGCAGCCGGCCGGGTCGGTACCGAGCCGCTCGACGACCGAGGCCCACCGGTCCAGCACGGCGTCCGACTCCGGGTCGGTACCGAGCACCTTGAGGGACCGGCGCACGACGTCGGCCATCTCGCCCTGGATCTCCAGCGCCGTCATGGTCCGGCCGTCCGCGAGGTCGAGCGGCACGGACAGGTCAAGGTCACGCGAGACCTTCTGCACGTCGCTCACCGGGGCGGCCAGCCGGAGGGCGCCCAGCTCCGAGCGGGCATCCACCCCCGCCTCCGCCAGCTCGTCCAGGTGCTCCAGCACCCACAGGATGAGCGAGGTCGTGCCCGCCTTGAGGTAGGTGGGCACCTCCATCAGGTTGGCGTCCCCGAGGATGAGGTGCAGACGGCGCCACCGCTGCCGGTCGGCGTGCGGCTCGTCGCGCGTGTTGACGATCGGACGGCGCAGCGTGGTCTCCAGGCCGATCTCGGCCTCGATGTAGTCGGCCCGCTGCGAGATCTGGTAGCCCGCCGTCCCGCTCGTCGCGCCCAGGCCGACCCGGCCGGAGCCGGTGAACACCTGCCGGGTGACGAGGAACGGCGTGATGAGCTCAGCGAGCGTGGTGAACGGCAGCGCCCGGTCCACGAGGTAGTTCTCGTGCGTGCCGTAGCTGGCACCCTTGCCGTCCACGTTGTTCTTGTAGAGCACCACCTCGCTGCCGGGGAAGCCGGACAGCTCCCGCAGCGCCGCGAGCATGACCCGCTCGCCGGCCACGTCCCAGCGCACCAGGTCCTCCGGCGTCATGACCTCCGGCGAGGAGTACTCGGGGTGGGCGTGGTCCACGTACAGACGCGCGCCGTTGGTGAGGATCACGTTGGCGGCGCTCGGGTCGTCGTACTCCTCGGTGGTGGGCCGCTCCACCTCCTGCGTCGACCCCGGACGGCGCCGGCCACGGCCCGGCAGGCCCGGCTCCACCACGGGCACCTGCCCGGTGACGGGGCCCGACGGCGCGGGCAGCGCCGGGTCGTCGGTCAGCATCGACGGCTGTGCCGCCGCGCGGTCGAGGTGGAACCCGCGCGCGTCCTGCAGCGGGTCCTCGTCGTCGTAGTCCCAGCGGGCCTTGCCGCCGGAACCCTCCGCGCGCGTCGAGATCGCCCGGTAGGTCGTCACCACCTGGCTCGACAGCAGCATGGGATTGGCCAGGGGGCGGCCGGGCTGCAGTACCCCGTACTCGGTCTCGATGCCCATCACACGACGCGCGCTCACGTTCACCACCCTATGCCGGAGTAGTCCCGTTGGTCAGGCAGGTTCCGCGCCCGGAGAACGGACGCGGAACCTGCCTGGGATGCGGTCAGAGGTACTGGCCGGTGTTCTGGACGGTGTCGATGGTGCGGGGTGTCGCGCCCTCGCCCTTCTTCTGGACGATGGTGCGGATGAAGACGATGCGCTCGCCCTTCTTGCCGCTGATGCGCGCCCAGTCGTCGGGGTTGGTCGTGTTCGGGAGGTCCTCGTTCTCCTTGAACTCGTCGACGCACGCGTTCAGCAGGTGCTCGACGCGGATGCCCTTCTGGCCCGTGGACAGGAAGTCCTTGATCGCGTTCTTCTTGGCCCGGTCCACGACGTTCTGGATCATGGCACCCGAGTTGAAGTCCTTGAAGAAGAGGGTCTCCTTGTCCCCCGACGCGTACGTGACCTCGAGGAACTGGTTCTCCTCGTCGTCCGAGTACATGCGCTCGACCACCGAGGTGATCATGCCGTCGAGCGCCTCAGCGACGTTGTTGCCGTACTCCGCCAGGTCCTCCGCGTGGATCGGCAGCTCCTTGGTGAGGTACTTGCCGAAGATCTCCTTGGCACCCTCGGCGTCGGGCCGCTCGATCTTGATCTTCACGTCGAGACGCCCCGGGCGCAGGATGGCCGGGTCGATCATGTCCTCGCGGTTCGAGGCACCGATGACGATGACGTTGTCGAGCCGCTCGACGCCGTCGATCTCGGCGAGGAGCTGCGGCACGATCGTGGTCTCCACGTCCGAGGAGAGGCCGGTGCCGCGGGTGCGGAACAGGGACTCCATCTCGTCGAAGAAGACGACGACGGGCATGCCCTGGCTAGCCTTCTCCCGGGCGCGGGCGAAGATCAGCCGGATGTGCCGCTCGGTCTCGCCGACGTACTTGTTGAGCAGCTCTGGACCCTTGACGTTCAGGAAGTAGCTCTTCACCTCGGGGTTGTTCCCGTTGGCGCTGGCCACCATCCCGGCGAGGGAGTGGGCCACCGCCTTGGCGATGAGCGTCTTGCCGCAGCCGGGCGGGCCGTACAGGAGGACGCCCTTGGGCGGCCGCAGCCCGTGCTCGCGGAACAGGTCCGGGTGCGCGAACGGCAGCTCCACCGCGTCCCGGATCGCCTCGATCTGCGGCCCGAGGCCACCGATGTCCTCGTACTCGATGTCCGGCACCTCTTCGAGGACCAGCTCCTCGACCTCGGACTTGGGCACGACCTCGAACACGAAGCCGCTGCGCGTGTCGACCGTGAGCGAGTCACCCACCCGCAGCGGGATGTCCATCACGGATCCGGCGAGGCGCACCACGCGCTCCTCGTCCGCGCGGCCGACCACGAGCACGCGGTCGCCGCCCAGCATCTCCTTGACCGTGACCAGCTCACCCGTGCGCTCGTAGTCGCCAGCACCCACCACCGTCATGGCCTCGTTGAGCTTGACCTCCTGGCCGGGGCTCAGGCGCGTGACGTCAAGACTGGGGCTCGCGGACACATGCATCTTGCGGCCGGCGGACGAGATGTCCACCGACCCGTCGGCATGCGCACCGAGGAACACCGCGTACGTGCCCGGCGGCTTGGCGAGATCGTCGAGCTGTTTCTTGAGCTCGACTATCTGATCGCGCGCCGCGCGGAGCGCCTCCGCGAGGCGCTCGTTCTTTGCTGAGAGGAGGGCAATCTGGCGCTCGTAGTCGCGGTTCGGCAAAGGCTCGTGCTCGGGATGGTTGTATCCTGACGTGTTCTCGGTCATGACATCCCCTCTCGTAGGGCCCGGGAGGCGACCATATGACGCAAACGCCTCCGAGAACAGCACTCTAAGCACAGTCACTGACAGACCGGGAGTAAGAACACCCGTTTGAGACGTGCGGGCTACTCGATCGTTACAGGCCGTTCACGCGGGCGCGGTACCGCCGTCGTCCGGCGCAACGCCGAGGTCACGGCGCACCTTGCGGATCTTCTTGTCCGACACGGCGCGCTCTCCGAGCTCCTCCGCCGTCCACTCGCTCTCGGCCGTCACGGGGTACGCACCCTTGGCAGGACGCCGTTTCCGCTCGGGTGGAGTGACGCCGTCGGCCAGCCGGCGGGCAGTGATGAGGAAGCCCGTGTGGCCGATCATCCGGTGCTCCGGACGGACCGCGAGGCCCTCCAGGTGCCACCCGCGGACCATCGTCTCGAAGGCGGCCGGCTCGGCGAACCGGCCGTCGGCACGAAGATCTTCTGCTGTGCGCGAAAGTTGGGTCGTGGTGGCCACATAGCAGACGAGGACGCCGCCAGGGGCGAGCGCCGCCGCCACGGCGTCGACGTTCTCCCACGGCGCGAGCATGTCCAGGACCACCCGGTCCACGGTGCCCGGCTCGGCCACCTCGGGCAGCACGTCGGCGAGGTCGCCCACCGACAGGTCCCACGCCGGGTGGGGCCCGCCGAAGAAGGTCTCCACGTTGCCCCGCGCGATGGCGGCGAAGTCCTCGCGCCGCTCGATCGAGTGCACGTGGCCGGCGTCGCCGACGGCCCGCAGCAGGGACATCGTCAGCGCGCCGGAGCCCACACCGGCCTCGACGACGCGCGCGCCCGGGTAGATGTCGGCCATGGCGACGATCTGCCCCGCGTCCTTCGGGTAGACGACGGCGGCGCCCCGCGGCATCGACAGGACGTAGTCGGCCAGCAGGGGGCGCAGCGCGAGGTACTCGACCTCCGCGGTGTTGACGACCACCGAACCCTCGGGCTGCCCGATGATCTGCTCGTGCTTGAAGTAGCCCTTGTGCGTGTGGAACGTCCCGCCGGGCTGCAGCGTGATGGTGTGCAGCCGGCCCTTCGGGTCGGTGAGCTGGACCTTGTCGCCCACGCGGAACGGGCCGCGGCGCAGCTCGGCGCCGGTGGCGGTAGGGGTATCGGTGGGTGTGGTCACGACCGACCAGTCTAGGTGCAGGCCGCGTCCCCCGCGTGCGCCGCACAGGTGCCGAAGGTCACCCCCTGGCGCGCACGGCCCGCGCGACGTCGGCCAGGTCGAGCACGCCGGTGACCCGGCCTCCCTCGACCACTGGCACCAGCCGGGCGCCGCCCGACGTCCGCGCCAGGTGGTCGAGCAGGTCCGGGCCGGACGTGCCCGGGTCGACCGCCGACCCCGGCGCGAACGGCACCGCGACGGCGTCGACCTGCGTCAGCTCGCGGGCCGAGGCGGGCACCGCCGCGACGGCGTCGTCGTCGACCACGGCGACCGGGACCTGGTCGTGCCCCACCACGACCAGGCGGTACGACGCCGCCGGCGGCCCGCCGTGGGCGTCGGCGGCCCGGGCGCCCAACGCCTGCGCGACCGTGGAACCCAGCGGCACCGGGAGCGCCGGTGCCGCGAGCGCGCTCGCGGACAGGGCTGCGATCGCCTCGCGCCGCCTCCCGTTGGTGATCGCGGCGCCGGCACCGGCCCAGAGGAACGCGCCGATGAGGGCCGACCACAGGACGGTGGTGAGGCTCGGGCTCGTGCCCTGCACCAGCGGCCACCCGAGGGCCCAGAGCAGCACGCCGACGGCGACGACGCGGCCGACCCAGCCGGCCGCCACCGTGCCGGTCGAGCGCTTGCCCGTCACGGCCCAGACGAGGGACTCGAGCATCTGGCCCCCGTCGAGCGGCAGCCCGGGGAGCAGGTTGAACACGCCGACGAACGCGTTGGAGACGGCGCCCGCGTAGAGCAGGAGCGTGGGCACGTTCTGCACCGGGGCCGCGAGGTAGGCGAACCAGAACGCGGCGGCGAGCGCCAGGTTGGTCAGAGGTCCGACGACCGCGACGAGGAAGCCGTCGAGCGGCCGGCCCAGCCCGCCGGTGTAGGCGGTGTGGCCGCCCCAGATCGTGACGGCGAGCTCTGTCACCTGCTGGCCGCGCGCCCGCGCGACGAGGGCGTGCGCGGTCTCGTGCAGGAAGACCGAGCCGAACAGGAGCAGCACGAACACGAACGCGACGAGGTAGGCGCCCGCGCCGAGCTGCGGAGCGATGGCCTGCACGTTGGGCACGAACAGGAGGGTCAGCACGAGGGCCGCGAGGAACCACGACCGCGTGATGATGACGGGCGCGCCGGCGACGCGGCCGATCACTATCCCCTTCGAGCGCGGCGGGGCGGGGCGTGCGGGTGGAGGTGCTGGCGTGGAGGCGGGCTCCGAGGTGGTCACGGGACCAACCTATCCGCCCGTCCGGCACGGTGTGGCGGCACGCTGTGGACAACTCCCGGAGGATGTCAGTGCCCGCCCATAGGGTTGGGGCCATGACGACGACGGAGCTGACGCAGGAGCCGGTGCAGGACGTGCTGACGGAGGTGGACGACGCCGCGTCCGCCCTGCGGGCGCCGTCCCGGCCGCCCGCGCTGTCGCCGTCACGCGCCAACGACTTCATGCAGTGCCCCCTGCTGTTCCGGTTCCGCACGGTGGACCGGCTGCCGGAGCCGCCGTCGGCGGCCGCCGCGCGCGGCACCCTGGTGCACGCGGTGCTGGAGCGGCTGTACGACGCCCCGCTCGGCGAGCGGACCCTCGCCGCGGCGCAGGACCTGCTGCCGGGCGAGTGGGACCGGCTGCTGGAGGCGGACGAGCGGTACGCGTCGCTGTTCACCGACGGGATCGGGCCGGAGGGGCAGGACCGCGAGGGCTGGCTGGGCGGAGCGGGCGCCCTGCTGGGCACGTACTTCACGCTGGAGGACCCCAACCGGCTGGAGCCGGCCGAGCGGGAGCTCCTGGTCGAGTCGCAGCTCGACGGCGGTCCGCTGCTGCGCGGCATCGTGGACCGGCTGGACGTGGCACCCGACGGGGCGGTCCGGGTGGTCGACTACAAGACGGGCCGCTCCCCCCGTCCCGGCTACGAGTCGTCGGCCGTGTTCCAGATGCGGTTCTACGGGCTGGTGCTCTGGCGCGAGCGCGGGGTGCTGCCCAAGATGCTGCAGCTCGTGTACCTGGGTGACGGCCAGGTGCTGCGCGGCGAGCCGACGACCGACCACCTGGAGCACACCGAGCAGAAGATCCGCGCCATCTGGTCGGGGATCGAGGAGGCGGCGCGGACGGGCGAGTGGAAGCCACGCCGGTCCAAGCTCTGCGGCTGGTGCGCGCACCAGGCCGTGTGCCCGGAGTTCGGCGGCACGCCTCCCGAGATCCCCGAGGGCGCGGTCGCGCTGCGGCTGGGCATCACGGGCTGAACGGTTCCGAGGGCGGCCCTCAGCCGAGCAGGTCCACGACCTCGCCCGACACGATCCGGCCGAGCACGTCGAGGTCGACCTGCTTGAGCGACGCCGCCCGGCTCAGCCCCGGCCGCTCGGGCACGGGTACCTCGGCCGGGACGCCGAGCGTGCGGGCGCCCGACGCGAGCGCGGAGGTGATGCCGGGGCCGGAGTCCTCGATCGCCACGCAGTCCTCCGGCCGCACGCCGAACAGGCCGGCTGCCACCAGGTACGGCTCGGGGTGCGGCTTGCCGTGCGTCACCTCGTCGCCGGTGACGAGGTGCGTGAAGGTGCCTGCAGGGGCGGCGTCGGCCACGATCTGGGCCTGGCCGCGGTAGGACATGGTGACGATGGCGCACGGGACGCCCGCCGCGCGCAGGTCCTCGAGCAGCTCGCGCACGCCGGGGCGCCACGGCACGGCCTCCCGGAGCTGCTCGTTCACCCGGGCCACGAGCCAGGCGACGATCTCTTCGGGCTCGAGCGGGACGCCGGCGTCGCGCAGCATGCTGCCCGTGGTGACGAGCGCCTGCCCGACGGCGCCGAGGGCGTCCTCGTGCGTCCACGTCGCCCCGTGCGCCTCGACGATCTCGCGCTCGGCGCGCATCCAGTAGGGCTCGGTCTCGACGAGGGTGCCGTCCATGTCGAACAGGACGGCCTTCGGGAGGCGGAGCTCGGGAGCTGAGTCGTGAGCCGCTGCTTCAGGGCTGAGGAACGTGTTCAGGGTGGCCTCCGGGCGCAGCGATGTCAGGACGAACCGCGATGTCGGAACGAGATGTCAGGACGATGAGACGTGACGACCACATCTTGCCCCACGTCGGACGGCGTCCGCTGCGCCGCCCAAGGCCCCCAGGCATTCCGCTCAGTCCGCGAGAAGCCGCTCCGCGCGTTCCCGCTGGTCGCCGTCCAGGTCGGTCCGCTCGAACGCGCTGACCGCCTTGCCGAACGTCCGGTTCACCTGCGGCTCGATCTCGACGACGCCCGCTGGGGAGACGATCGCCTGGTCGTACTCGGCGATCCACGCATCGATGTGCGCGACGTAGGCGTCGCGCGCCTGGTCCAGCCGGCCGCCGTCGGGCAGCGACACCGCCCTGGCGTCCTCCTTGGCGGCCAGGACCCCGGACCGCGCCCCCTGGGCGAGGTCGGGCACGTCCGCCATGAGCGCGGCGGCGAGCTCTTCCTTGCGCGCGACGTCGGACGTCGCCTCGATCTCGTCGAACCGGCCGCTGATCTCGTCGATGTAGTCGCGCATGGTCGACTCGCTGTGCTCCACGGCGTCGAGCAGCACGTCAGCGGGCTCGCGGGTGCGCTCGGCCTGGGACCAGGCGATGCCGCTGCCGGCCCCGGCGACGAGGAACGCGCCGGCGACGGACAGCAGGGCCCGGTGGTTTCGCAGCTTGAGCATTCGTTCATCCTCACCCGAACCCGGGGCGTTCGGCGCGGTGAAGAGTGTGATCCGTGACGGAGCAATCAGACATATGCACTTATCTCGGGCGCCTTACCGTTCAGACCCGCTTCCGCTCCAGATGCTCCAGCCGCTCCGCCGCCAGCACGGCCCGGCTCAGCCCCGCCCGGATGTAGGGCGCATCCGTGCCGGCGCTCTTGAGGTAGAAGATGCCCACGTTGATCAGGCTCACGAAGCAGGCGTAGACCAGCTCGTCGTGCACCAGGCCGAGGGACAGCAGCGTGCCGATCACGACGATCGGGATCAGGTAGATGGCGACGGTCGGCTGCCACGCCGCGAGCCGTTCGAGCGTCGCGATCTCGCCCCGCGGCACCGAGGTGAGCCCGGCGGCGCGCGCCCGGGCGTTCGCGTCCCGCGCGAACCACAGGCAGGCCTGGACCACCAGGGCCACCGTGACGATCCCGACCAGGGTGAACAGCCGCTGCAGCCAGCCGTCGGGGCGATCCCTGCCGTCCTGTTCGAGGATCGCCACCTCGTCCCCGAACACGCGGCCGAGCTGCTCGAACCGCTCGGCGGCCGGATCGACCGGGACGACCAGGAGCCGGCGCCGCGGGTCGGCGTCGGTCAGGTCCTCCAGGAGCCGGGCCAGCCCGACCGACGCCACGTAGAACTGGTCGGGGACGGTGCCGTCGGCGCTGTGCGGGATCCCGGCGATCGTGATGAGCAGCGCGCCGAGGGAGTACAGGTCCGCCCTGGGGTGCCCGACGCCGTCGCGGCGCACCTCGGGCGCCGTGTACGCCCCGTCGCCCTGGACCTGGCCGGTGATCGACCGGGTGTGCAGGTGGTTCACGCCCAGGTCCACGAACCGGAGCCGGAGGCGGCCCGGCTCCTCGACCTGCACGATGATGTTGGACGGCGTGAGGTCGTCGTGCCGCTGCCCGTCGCGCTCCAGATCGGCCAGGGCGCTCAGCAGGGCGCCACCCAGCTCGCGCAGCGCCGCCGTGTCGACCGGCCGCAGGATCTCCCGCGCGGGCGGGGCCGGCCGCTGCGCCGCCCGGTGGGCCAGGTGCTCGCCGAGCGTCCGGCCGCGCACGAGGTCCATCAGGATCCAGCTCTCGTGGCTCGCCCAGACGGGCACCGCCGGCGAGCTCTCCTCGCGGTCGAGCCGCCCGTGCTCGGCCAGGTAGCCGCGGGTCGCGCTGACGATCGCGGGGATCGAGAGGTAGGGATGGATCACGCACTTCAGCGCGAAGGCCGCCGTCCGCCCGCGGGACGGCGCGGCGACCCGCCCGGTGAGGATGATCGACGTCGTGCCGTGCCGGTAGAACTTGAGGCTCGTCACGTCGAGCGCCGCCCACTCCGCGACCGTCTCGGCCGACGGCGCGGCGCCGCGCGACGCGCTCGGGTCGTGCAGGGCGGCGATGGCCTGCCGCACGTCCGGGTCGGCCACGAGCGCCCTGCTCAGGTTCTCCGCCGTGGTCCCGGCAACGACCACCTCTGCCGGCGCGTCGCCGTGGAACCGCATCCGGTCCGAGCAGTGCATGGCCACGAGGGTGAGCAGGTAGAACCCGAGAAAGCCCGCGGCGCGCGGCTCCAGGGAGCCGACGTCGGCACGCCCGGGCCACCAGCGCCACAGCTCCTCGATCTCGCGTTCGCGGGCCACCTGGAACCGGTCCGCGTAGGCGCGCTCGTCGAGCGGGAGGTCGAGCAGGACGGCGTGCCAGTCCTGGGCACGCCAGGCGTTCAGGCCGGCAGGACGGGTCGCGGACGCTCCCCGGCCGGTCAGCTCGCCCACGACGGCGGCAAGGCGCTCGAGCGTCGCTCTCATGACATCCCCCTGGTCACGGTCTGTGACGATAACGGAGGTTTGGTCCCGCACGCTGGGAAAACGCACCGGCCCGACGAACCGGCGCAACCCACAGCCCTGCCGCGCGCACCGCGACGTCCTGGGTGATCCTGACCCACGGTCGGCGACGCCGCCGGCCGTCCGGCAGCACCGACCGAAGGAGAGCAGACCGTGTTCGGACCCGATTTCTTCGAGCGACTCTCGCAGCGGATGTACTACGACCTGGACGGCAACCCGATCACCCAGGACCAGTGGTCGGTGCTGCGGCTCGGGGCCGGCGGGGCGCACGTCGCGCGGGACCACCTCGGGATCTACCACGTGTCCACGGTCTGGACCGGCATCGACGCCGCTGCACCGCTCGAGGACGAAATCGGGCACACTCCGCTGATCTACGAGACCATGGTCTTCGTCGAACGTCTCGACCCGGACGGCGTACTCCCTGAGGACGAGCGCCTCGACTGCACCGAGCAGTACGCGGAGCTGTACGCCACCCGGGAGACGGCGCTGGTCGGTCACTACCGCGCGACCGCAATGGTCCGCGAGTGGATCGCGAAGGGCCGACCGGAGCTCTGACGACCACAGGGGGCAGCATGCAGCAGACCAGCACACCTTCGCTGACCGCGGCTTGGACCGTGGCCTTCACGCCCCGCCGCGCCGCGCGCGGCCCGGCGCCCTACGGTGAACCGATGCGGAAACTCACCCCGCGGGCGCTCGATCCCGCGGGCGCGCTGGCGCTGCTGACCGAGCTCTTCGAGCCCGGCGCGGACCGGCTCGCGCACTCGATCGGCGTCGGACGGCGGGCCGAGCGGGTCGCCCAGGCACTCGGCCAGCCGGACCTGCTCGTCTCCGCGGCCTACCTGCACGACGTCGGCTACGCGGCCGCCGCGCGCGACACCGGGCTGCACCAGCTCGACGGCGCCCGCTACCTGCGCTCGCTCGGCGCCTCGGCCGACCTGACGAGCCTCGTGGCGCACCACACGGCGGCCATCGTCGAGGCGGCGGGACGTGGCCTCGACGTGGAGCTGGGGACCGAGTTCCCCGCGCCGTCGGACAGCGAGCTGCTGGACCTGCTGACCTACTGCGACATGACCACCTCGGCCCAGGGCAGGACCGTCACGGTGGACGAGCGGTTCGGCCGCATCTACGACCGGTATGCACCCGGCCACCTGGTCTCCCGCAGCATGCGCCGCGCCGAGCCCCGTCTGCGGCGGGTCGTGTCGGCCGTCGAGGCCCGGCTCGGGAAGGGGTTCGAGGCCGGGTAGGGCTTCGAGGTCAGGTAAGGAACGGCTCCGTCCGCGACGCGTCTACCGCGTGCTCGATGCGCAGCCGCATCGAAGGATGGATCTCCAGCTCGCCGAGCCGGTCGACCCGCTGCCAGACCACCTCGCTCGACTCCGCCGACGTGCGCGCGGTCCCGCTGGTCACCGCGCCGCGCATGCAGATGGAGAACTGCGCCCTGACCTCGCCGTCCGAGTACACGATGACGTGCCGGGGATCGGTGTAGATCCCGATCAGGCCCGTGATCCGCACGCGGTACCCGGTCTCCTCCTCGGTCTCGCGGATACCCGCCTGGCGCACCGTCTCCCCCGGGTCGATGGCGCCGCCCGGCAGGGCCCACAGGTCGTTGTCGGTCCGGTGGATCAGCAGCAGCCGTCCGACGTCGTCGCGCACCGCCACCGTGACCGACGGAACCACGGAGTTCACGGGGGGCGCGGCCGGATCGTCGAAGTAGTCGAACCGAACCATCACGCCACCCTGTCCGAGTCCCCCGTCCGAGGCCACGCCGCCAACGGCGTGGCGGCGCTCCAGACCCGCTCGAACCCCGCCTGGTAGGCGGGCGCCATCGACGCCTCGGGGCCGTCCTTGAGGTGCAGCAGCGGGTTGGCCCCTGCGGGCGACCCCCACACGTGCGTGTTGACCAGCAGGTCGTCGTCGAACCGGAAGGTCGTGGCGTACAGGGTGCGGTCGTGCAGCCGCACCTCGACCCCCGGCGTGCCGAGCGCGGGCGCGAGGTAGGCCAGCACCAGCGCGATCCGCCCGGCCAGGCCCGTACCGCCCTCCTCCTGGGTGCGGACCGCCACCGCCTCGCCGTCCGGGTCGCCCAGCAGCAGGCGCACTCGCACGCCGCGGGCCGCCATGGAGACGATCTCCGTGGTCAGGTCCAAGGTCTGGTCGGGCAGGAACGTCGCGGCGAACGCGTGCAGCTCGAACCGCTGCTCCACGCCGGCGAGGAAGGCCTGCCAGGTCCCCGACGGCACCGCGCGCCGCGCCGGGTACACGCCCACGATCTCCTGGGCGGCGGCCTCCGCCCGGTCGACGTCGCCCCACAGCGCCGCGACGTCGCAGCCCAGCGCGTCGGACACCGCCACGCGGTGGCGCGGGTGCGGCGTGCGGCCCTGGGCCACCCACCGCTCCACGGTCTTCGGGTCGACGCCGACGGCTGCGGCCAGCCGTACCTGGCTCAGGCCGGCCTGAGCCATCGCGGCGACAAGTCGTTGGTTGCGCACGTGCGACCACCCCCCAGGGACGTATCTACCACCGAAACGTCCCGAGCGCTGCCGATGGCACGTCCCATGTGGTCGGCGCACAGTGGTATGCAAGCCAGTCCCCCTGTCCGACCCGTGTCCCGGAGAGTCTCGTGAACCCCATCGCGTCGCAGTCGGTCACCGAACGTCTCGGCGATGTCATCGATCTGCTGCGGCACGTCCGCGCGGACTGGATCGAGGTCCTGACGGTCACTGAGGAGCGCGTGTGCCTGCAGCCCTGGCACCTGGACGACGGCGAGAGCATCGCCCGCGCGCTCGGCCTCGACCACGCCATCGACCAGCGCATGCTGGAACCGGGCTACACGCTGTGGAGCGGCACCTGGCGGGGCATCGAGGTGCAGGTCCGGGGTGCGCTGCGGGCCGGCGTGCCGGTGTTCTGATCCCCGGGGCCGGTCCGGCCCCCACGCCGCGCGACCGATTCGCCCGTGCGCGAACGCGACCGCGCCCCTGGCCATGACGAGCCCGCCACGGCCTAGGGTGGGGGGATGACCGACGCGCATCACGAGCAGCCGGAGCAGGCCTCGCCTCGCCAGACCGTGCTCCTCGCTGCCTTCGAAGGCTGGAACGACGCGGGGAGCGCTGCCACGACGGCGCTCACGCACCTGGCGGAGGTGTGGGGCGCCGAGAAGGTGAAGGAGCTCGACCCGGAGGAGTTCCACGACTTCCAGGTCAACCGGCCCTACATCTCGTTGGACGACGACGGCAAGCGCTCCATCACCTGGCCCACGACGTCCGTCTCGGTGGCCCAGGTGGGCGACCGCAAGGTGGTGCTGGTGCACGGCGTCGAGCCGTCGATGCGGTGGCGGAAGTACTGCGATGAGCTGCTGCAGGTCGCCGAGGAGCTGGGCGTGCGAACGGTGATCACGCTCGGCGCGCTCCTGGCCGACGTGCCGCACACGCGCCCCATCCCGATGACCGCGACGTCGGACAGCGTGGGCCTGCAGTCCGTGCTGGACATCGACGCCAACACTTACCAGGGCCCGACCGGGATCGTGGGGGTGCTGCAGCACGAGGCGGCCCAGCGCAACCTCCAGTCGGTCAGCCTGTGGGCGGCGGTGCCGCACTACGTGGCCAACCCGCCGTCGCCCAAGGCGACGCTCGCGATCCTCACGCGCGTGGAGGAGATCCTCGGCGAGTCCGTCCCCATGGGCGAGCTGCCCGACGACGCCGCGGCGTGGCAGCACGGCGTGGACGAGCTGGCGTCGGAGGACTCGGAGATCTCCGAGTACGTGGCGCAGCTCGAGGAGGCGAAGGACACCGCGGAGCTCCCCGAGGCGTCCGGTGACGCCATCGCGCGTGAGTTCGAGCGCTACCTGCGCCGGCGCGACATCGGCGGCAAGGACAGCGGGCCCGAGAAGCTCTGATCCGCGGTCGCGCGTCTCCGGTTCGCGCATCCCCCGCCGTCGCGCCTAGTCGTCGCAGCTCGGCGGGTTGCGGACCAGGGTGCCGTGGCAGGTGTGCCCGCTGAACATCAGCGTCTCGGACGGGTACTCGCTCTCCGGGCCGATCCCCGACGCGACACACCCGGCGTGGTACGTGTCGCTCGTGGCCTCCACGAGGACCTCGCCGTCGACCGTGACCCGGCACGTGACGTCGAGCTCGACGCTGCCGAGCGACTGGCCGGTGTACGCGCTCAGCAGGAACGAGTCGAGCGGGCCCTGGATCTCGAAGGACTCGGACCACGGCGCCTGGACCTCGGTGGGCTCGGCGTTCGACCCCTCGTCCCCGAAGGCGTACGTGTCCCGGTCGTAGAACCCGCTGTAGCTGACGCCGAGCGCGAGTCCCTCGGCGTCCGGGCTCTCGTAGAAGGCCTCCAGGACGACGGTGTGCTGCTCGCCGGATCCGCCGTCGTCGCCGGTGGCCCCGCCGGTCGACGACCCGTCCTGGGCGTCCCCCGACGGCGTGTCGCCCCCGGTCAGGGCCATGACGGTGGCCACGCCACCGATGACGAGCCCGATGCCGGCGACCACCGCCACGGCGCCCAGCACAAGGCGGCGCGACGGCCACGCGCGCTCCTTCGACGCCTCGGGCACCGGCTCCGGGGCAGGCCCGGCCGAAGCGGGCCCGGCCGGGACGGGCTCGGCCGGAGCAGCGGCCTCCTGGCGCAGCTCCGTCGCGGCGGCGAGCTCCGTGACCATCTCCGACACCACGGGCGGGAGCCACTGGTCCGACCCCGGGTCCTCGGACATGAACCGGTTGAGCAGCGCGGAGACCGACGGGCGTGCGCCCGCGTCCCGTTCGAGGCAGCTCGCCACCGGGCCGGCCAGAGCGCGGGGCAGCCTGCTCAGGTCGGGTTCCCCGTGCAGGATCCGGGACATGGTGGCCTCGGGCGTCTCCCCGTCGAACGGGCTGCTCCCGACGGCCGCGAAGTGGAGCACGCAGCCCAGGGAGAAGACGTCGCTCGCGGGGGTGACCGCCCCGCCCAGCACCTGCTCGGGCGACATGTAGGCGACCGTGTCCGTCCCGGGGTCCGAGACGATCGTCGCGGTGGAGGTGTGCTCCAGCGCGCGGGCGAGGCCGAAGTCGATCACCCGGGGGCCGTCGGCCGCGAGGATCACGTTGTCCGGCGTGAGGTTGCGGTGCACCACGCCCGCGCCGTGGATCGAGGCCAGCCCTTCCAGCAGGCCCGTGGCGAGCCGGCCGACGGCGGCGGCGGGGAGCGGGCCGTCGGCCACGGCCTCGCGCAGCGTGGGGCCGGGGATGTAGGCGGTGGCGACCCACGGGTGCTCGCCCTCGGTCTCGGCGTCGACCACGCGCGCGGTGTAGAGGCCGTCCACACGCCGGGCTGCCGCCACCTCGCGGGCGAACTGCCTGCGGAACGGCGCGTCCGCGGCGAGCGGGGCCGAGACCACCTTGACCGCGACCGGCCGACCGCCGGCCGACCGGCCCAGGAAGACGTCGCCCATCTCGCCACTGCCGAGCCGGGCCTCCAGGCGAAACGGGCCCACCTCGGTCGGATCGTCGGCACGCAGCTCGGTCAGCACGTGTTCTGTTCCCTTCGCTGGTTCCTATTCGGGGGACGCCGTCGGCTCCCGACGGCGCCGTCACGCGGGCCCGTCACGACTGCTGGTCCACCAGCTCCTGGTAGTACCGGTTGGTCACGGAGCAGAGCGTGCCGTCGTCGAGCGACCTCGTCTGCTCGGACACGAGCTCGCCGTCGAAGCTGATCCGGCACGTGAGGTGCTCGGACGTGCCCTGGGCCATCAGGTCGAGCTTGATGAGCGTGCCGTCCACCAGCAGCCGCTCCTGCCAGTCGGCGGTGGCTGTGATCCAGTCGGAGTCGCCGCGGCCGAACTCCTGGACCTCGATCTCGTCCTGCCGGCCGACGTCGAGCAGCCCCGCGTAGATGAGGTTCACCGGCTCGTCAGCGGTGGCGCCGGTCACCTCGATCTCGATCACATGCCGCGGGAGCTGGCCCGCGGCGTCGAACGGTTCGGCGCTGTACTCGGGGGCGGCCGACGCCGTCGGCTCGTCGCTGAGCTCCGGCACGGAGAAGGTCGGCTCCGCCACCACCGTCGCGTACCAGTCCGCGACGGCCCGGTAGGCCAGCACGCCCAGGACCGCCGGGATCAGGAGCGCGAGCACGCCGAGCACCCAGACGAGCGGCATCCAGCGGCTCCGCGACTTCGGCGGGGTCGGGTCCGGGGCGGGTTCCGGCTCGGGGGCCGGAGCCTGGGACAGCACGGTGTCGCGCGCGTGGGTCGGGTCGGCGTCCGGTTCGGCCGCGGCCGGGACGTCCACGGCGGCCACCGGGATGCGGGCCGCCTCGGCCCGCTGCCGCGCCATGGCCGCGACCGCCGGCGGGAGCAGCCACTGCGCGCCCTGGCTGCTCGGGCCCGAGAGCCGCGCCAGGACGTCGTCGACGGCCGGGCGGCGCTCCGCATCCTTGGCCAGGCACGCCTCGATGAGCGGCGCCAGACCGGCCGGGACGTCGTCCAGGTCCACGCCCTCGTGCATGACGCGGTACAGGACGGCCTGCGTGCGGCCCGCCCCGAACAGGGTGCGCCCCGTCGCGGCGAAACCGAGCACGCAGCCGAGGGCGAACACGTCCGACGCCGGCGTCGTCGGCTCGCCGCGCGCCTGCTCGGGCGACATGTACGCCGGGGTGCCCATCGTGGTCCCGGCCCGGGTCACGGCACTGGTCGCGTCGAGCGCCCGGCTGATCCCGAAGTCGATCACCCGCGGCCCGTCCTCCGCCAGGAGGACGTTCGCGGGCTTGAGGTCGCGGTGCACGAGGCCCGCGGCGTGGATCGCCGCGAGCCCCTCGGCCAGGCCGGCGCCCAGCAGCCGGACCAGCCCGACGGACAGCGGTCCATGGGCGTCGACCGCCTCGTGCAGGGACGGCCCCGCCACGTACTCGGTGGCCATCCAGGGCCGTTCGGCGTGGGGGTCGGCGTCGATGACCGGGGCGGTGTGGAATCCGCCGACCCGGCGGGCGGCCTCGATCTCGCTCACGAACCGGGCACGGAACTCGGGGTCCTGGGCCACGTTGGGCCACGCGACCTTGACCGCAACGGGCCGGCCCGCACGGGTGCGGGACAGGAACACCTCGCCCATGCCACCGCCGCCGAGGCGAGTCTCCAGGCGGTACGGGCCTGCCGTGCGCCCGGTGCCGGCGGCCGACTCCTCCACGATGCCCCTGTCTGTACATTCGGGCCATATCGCCCTCGGAGACTATGGAGGCTATCGCAACTTCGCCCTCAGCACAGAGGCCCGAGCCCCTGCGGGCTCAGGCCTCTGACGTTCCGTCCGGCGCATCGTTCACGCGCTGGCCGAGATGGGCTCGATCCGTACTCCTGCGTTCGGGCCGTGGAAGCCCACCCACGTCTCCAGACACCGTGCGGCGTCCTCGACACGGTCGTAGACCGGCGCGTATCCCGGTCCGTTGCGTACCACGCGGTAACGCGTACTGCACCGGGGCGTCGTCGTGACGGTGACCCGGGTCTCCCCCGTGAAGTCTTCCTCGTACTCCGTCATGCGACCATCCTGCACCGGGTTAAATGCAAACGGAAGCAGGGGCCAAAACTAACCTGGCAGGCCCGTTGCGTGGCTCTCGCCTACCTGAGAAAAGACTGGCCGTCAACCCCTCAAAGACGCACTCCGAGCAGGGCATTCACCGTCCGCGCCATGATCCCCGGCGCGCCTTCGTCGTCCGCCGAGGTGTCCCGGGCCGGGTCGAGCGACAGGTCCGCCCAGGCGTCGACGGCGGCCAGCGCCGCGGGCGCGTCGAGGTCGTCCGCCAGCGCCACGCGGACCGCGGCGAGGGTCGCGTCGGCCGACGGGCCGCCGTTCCCCGACACGGCCGACCGCCACCGTCCGAGCCGCGCCTCGCCCGCGGGCAGCGACGTCTCGTCCCACTCCCACTCGGAGCGGTAGTGGTGGGCCAGCAGGGCCAGCCGGATGGCCATCGGGTCGTGCCCCGCGTCGCGCAGGCGCGAGACGAGCACCAGGTTGCCGAGCGACTTGCTCATCTTCTCGCCCTCGTAGGCGACCAGGCCCGCGTGCACGTGCGTGCGGGCGCCGGCCGGCTCGCCGCCGTCGGGTCCCGGACACAGCACCCGCAGGTGCGACGTCGACATCTCGTGGTGCGGGAACAGCAGGTCCACACCGCCGCCCTGCACGTCGAACCGCTCCCCCGCCGCCAGGCCCAGCCCGTCGCGGGCGATCACCGCGCACTCGATGTGCCAGCCCGGACGACCGCTGCCCAGCGGGCCGCCGTCCCACGCCGGCTCGCCCGGGCGCTCGCGGCGCCACAGCAGCGGGTCCAGCGGGTCCTTCTTGCCCTCGCGGTCCGGGTCGCCGCCACGTTCGGCGAAGGTGGCCAGCGCCTGCTCGCGGTCGAGGTGCGCGACGGTGCCGAAGCGCGGGTCGGCGGTGAGGTCCGCGTAGACGTCGCCCAGCTCCGGCGTCGGGCCGCCGGCGCCCGGCTCGAGCGGGACCCGGTAGGCCGCGCCGGCGTCGATCATGTCGGCGACCGCCCGCGCGACGGCGGAGACCGACTCCACGGCGCCCGTCCACGTCACGGGCGGCACGACGCCGAGCGCCGTCATGTCCTCGCAGAACAGCGCCGTCTGGGCGGTGGCGAGGTCGCGCCAGTCCACGCCGGTCTCGTCGGCGCGCTCCAGCAGCGGGTCGTCGACGTCGGTCACGTTCGAGACGTAGACGACGTCCTTGCCCGCGTCCCGCCAGGCGCGGACCAGCAGGTCGAAGGCCACGTAGGTGTTCGCGTGCCCGATGTGCGTGGCGTCGTACGGCGTGATGCCGCACGCGTACAGCCGGGCCTGCGGCCCCGGCGCCGCCTCGACGAGCTCGCCCGACGACGAGTCGTGCACCCGCACCCGTACGGGCGAGGGAGAGGCGGGAAGCTGGGGGACCTGAGGTGTGGGCCAGACGTGCACGCGACCAACGATAACCGCCGCATCCGACACTCCCGACCACGCCGAGGACCACGTCAGGGACCCTGGCGCCAGGGTGCTACACGATGCCGCCGTGCGGGTCGATCGTCCCCGACAGCAGCAGCCACACGACGACGGCCGCGAGCGCGAACCGGTAGTACACGAACGGCTTGTACGAGTAGTTCCCGACGATCTTGAGGAACCCGATGATCACCGCGTAGCCCACGCCGAACGCGACAATCGTGGCGATGATCGTGGCTCCCCAGCCGGGCGCTCCAGCGGGGATCGGCTCCCCCAGCGTCTTGAAGAGCTGGTAGAAGCCCGAGCCGAGCACGGCGGGCAGCGCCAGCAGGAACGAGTAGTCCGCAGCGGCCTTGCGGGTGAAGCCCATGGCCATGCCCGCCGTGATGGTGCCGCCCGAGCGGGACACGCCGGGTACGAGGGCGAGCGCCTGGGCGAGGCCGAAGGCGATGGCGCTGCGCCCCGTCAGCGACGTCAGCTCGCGCTCCCGGCGGCCGAAGATGTCGGCGAGGAGCAGCAGCAGCCCGAAGAACGTGAGGGTGAAGACCGTGATCCAGAGGTTGCGGAGCGTGGTCTCGATGTAGTCCTGGAACAGCAGCCCCAGCACGACGATCGGGATGGAGCCGAGGATGATGTACCAGCCCATCGCGGCGTCGTGGTCGGCGGTGACGCCGGGCCGGCTGTGCCGCACGTCCACGGAGCCGGGCCGCGGCCCGAGGCCGACGCGGGCGCGCCAGCCCCTGCCGTTCGCGCCCGACAGGGCGCGGAACCAGGCGACGAGGATCGTGCCGAGCTTCTTGCGGTAGTAGATGATCACCGCGGCCTCTGTGCCGATCTGCGTGATGGCGGTGAAGGCGGCGCCCGGATCACTCGATCCGATCAGCTCCCCGACGATCCGCAGGTGCGCCGACGACGAGATCGGCAGGAACTCGGTCAGGCCCTGGACGAGGCCCAGAAGGATCGCTTCCCACGCAGTCACGGGCGGTGACACTACCCCACGGCGCGCCTCCTGACGCACCGACAGCAGCCGCGGGTAGCCTGCCATACATGGAACGACGCCGGGTGGGCACCTCGGGGCTTCGGGTCTCGGAACTCGGGCTCGGGACCATGACGTGGGGCCGCGACACCGACGAGATCGACGCCGCAGAGCAGGTCCGGGACTTCCTCGACGCCGGCGGGAGCCTCGTCGACACGGCGGCCAGCTACGCCGACGGCGACGCCGAGCGGGTCATCGGCACCCTCCTGTCGGGCAAGGTGGCGCGCCGCGAGGTGGTCCTCACCACCAAGGCGGGCATCCGTTCCGAGACGCGGCCCGACGGCGGTGCGGGCCGGGTGGTGGACGCCTCACGCGGCGCGCTGCTCGACAGCCTCGACGAGTCGCTCGCGCGGATGGGCACCGACCACGTGGACCTGTTCCTCGTGGCCTGCCCCGACCCGAACACGTCGCTCGAGGAGACGTGCAACGCGCTGCGCATCGCGGTGACCAGCGGGCGCGCCCGGTACGTCGGCCTGAGCAACCACCCCGGCTGGGCCACGGCGCGCATGGCGACGCTCCTGGAGCCCGACGTCGGCCTGGCCGCCGTCGAGCTCGAGTACTCGCTGCTGCAGCGCGGCGTGGAGCGCGACGTCGTCCCGGCCGCCGAGGCCGTCGGCGCGGGGCTGCTCGCCTGGTCCCCGCTCGGGCGCGGCGTGCTGACCGGCAAGTACCGGCGCGCCATCCCGGCGGACTCGCGCGCCGCAGGGGCCCTGGCGGGCTTCGTCCAGCCGTACCTGGAGGGTCCCGCCACCGCCGTCGTCGAGGCCGTGGCGACCGCTGCCGAAGGACTGGGCCGCACCGCCGGGGAGGTCGCCCTCGCCTGGCTCCTGGAGCGCGAGGGCATCTCGTCGGCGATCGTGGGCGCGCGTACGCCGGCCCAGCTCCGTTCGTCGCTGGAGGCCGTGACCCTCGAGCTGCCGCACGAGGTGCACGCCGCGCTCGACGACGTCTCCGCCCCCGAGATCGGCTACCCCGAACGCTGGTGACCGTTCCCCCTGCCGTGCCTGCGACCGCCGTGCCTTTGGACTGGCCCGCCCGTGCCTGATCAGCGCTGCTGGGCGGGCTGCGGCTCGTCCTCCTCCGCGGCCTCGTCCACGTCGTCCAGATCGCCCAGGTCGTCGTCGAAGTCGATGTCGTCGAGGTCCTCGTCCTCGTCGTCGTCCTCTTCGTCATCGTCGACCTCGTCAGCCAGGTAGAACGGCGTCACCTCGCCGAACACCGTGGCCAAGGAGTCCTCGTACACCTCGTAGGCATCGGCGAGCACGTCGTAGGCGTCGTCGACTGCGGGGTCGTCGTCACTCCGGCGAGTGGCGACCGCGTGATGGTGGGCCTCCAGTGCGGCCACGAGGCGGTCGAGCGCGGCACGCGGTTCAACGGTCATGCCTTGAAGGTAGCGCCCCATGGGCCACAATGGGCAGACGAATTGTGTTGCTGTCACCGGTCTGCAATCAAACCGGCATAAACTGACCTCACCCGCGACCGAGGACGGAGCATCAGATGGCGAGAGACGGCTCCTTGCACGGTAAGCACGAGTTTCGCAAGCAGAGTCAGTACGAGTACCGCGTCATGACGTTCGATCCGGACACAACAGTGCCGGACGCACGCAAGGTGCTCACCGACGAGGCCGAGTACGGCCGGTGGGAACTGGCAAGGACCCTTCTCTACATCGGCGGCAGACGCAAGGTCTGGCTGCGCCGCAAGATCATCAAGGTCTCCTCGACGCTCTGAGTCGCTCCGCGCCGCTCGGCGTCCGCCGGCGCGGGTGCGGGGCCCGGGTGACCCGAGCCCTGCACCCGTAGGGCGCCCCCTCAGCAGGTCGCCAGCAGGCGGTCCAGCACGCGTGTGCCGAACTTGAGGGCCTCGGTGGGCACGCGCTCGTCCACGCCGTGGAACATGCCCGCGAAGTCGAGGTCGTTCGTGAGCTGCAGCGGCGCGAAGCCGTACCCGGTGATCCCGAGCCGGTGCAGCGACTTGTTGTCCGTGCCGCCCGACAGCGTGTAGGGCAGCACCTTCGCGCCCGGGTCCTCGGCGTCGATGGCGGCGACCATCGCGTCCACCAGGGACCCGCCGAACGGCACCTCAAGGGCCGTGTCCACGTGGATGGGCTCGATCCGCACGTGCGGCCCGGCCAGCTCGCGCAGCGTCGCCATCCCGTCCTCCTCGTGGCCCGGCAGGAGCCGCACGTCCACGGTCGCCTCGGCGCGCCCGGGGATCACGTTCGCCTTGTACCCGGAGGCGAGCTGGGTGGGGTTGGACGTGTTGCGCACCGTGGCGCCCACGAACTTTGCCACGGGGCCGAGCGCGGCGACCAGCGCGTCGATCGTCGCCGGGTCCTCGTAGTCCACGGGCAGACCGGTCAGGTCGCTCACGCCGCGCAGCAGCGCGTCCACCGTCGGCGTGACCGTGTACGGCCAGGCGTGCCGACCAATCCGCGCGACGGCGGCGGCGAGCTCCGTCACGGCATTCTCCTCGTTGACCTGCGAGCCGTGCCCGGCCCGGCCGTCGGCGACCAGGCGCAGCCAGGCCAGGCCCTTCTCCGCCGTCTGCAGCAGGTAGGCGCGCTGGCCGCCCACCTCGACCGAGTAGCCGCCCACCTCGGAGATCGCCTCGGTGGCCCCCTCGAACAGCTCGGGCCGGTGGTCCACGGCCCACCGCGCGCCGTAGACGCCGCCCGCCTCCTCGTCGGCGAAGAACGCGACCACGACGTCACGCGCCGGCCTGCGGCCCTCGCGCACCATCTGCCGCACGACGGCCAGGATCATGGCGTCCATGTCCTTCATGTCGACGGCGCCGCGGCCCCAGATCAGGCTCCCGGACTCCGCCTCCGTCAGCTCGGCGGCGAACGGGTCCACGCTCCAGTCGTCCTTGGCCGCCGGCACCACGTCGAGGTGCCCGTGCAGCACGAGGGCGGGCCGCGTCGGGTCCTGCCCTTCCAGGCGGACGACGACGGAGGCGCGCCCCGGGCTGGACTCGAACAGCTCCGGCTCCAGCCCGACCTCGTGCAGCAGCTCCATGACGTACTCGGCGGCGGCCCGCTCCCCCGGACCCTCGTTGTCGCCGTAGTTCGACGTGTCGAACCGGATCAGCTCCCGGCAGATCCGGACCACCTCGTCGGCGGCGGTGGGGACGGCGTGCGCGGGGCCTGGTGCAGTCGAAGTCACGCCCGCCACCGTACCCGCTGGGGTGGCGGGCCCGGGTCAGGCGAGCCCGCGCCGCTTCAGCAGCGGCGCGATGTCCGCCGTCCGCCCCCGCAGGTCCTCGAACGACGCCAGCGGGTCCCGCGACCCGCCGCGCGCGAGCAGCTTGCGGCGGAACGCCTCGCCGTTCTGGCGGGTCAGCCCGCCGTGCTCGGCGTACCACTCGACGGTGTCGGCGTCGAGCACCTCCGACCAGATGTACGAGTAGTATCCGGCCGAGTACCCGCCGCCGAAGATGTGGTTGAAGTAGGTGCTGCGGTACCGCGGCGGCACGGGCTCGAAGTCGACGCCGGCCGCCGCGAGCGCCGCGGCCTCGAAGGGCAGCACGTCCTCGACCGACGTCGGCACCTGCTCGGGCGTGAGCTGGTGCCACGCCTGGTCGAGCAGCGCCGCGGCCAGGTACTCCGTGGTGGCGAAGCCCTCGCCCCAGGTCCGGGAGGCGAGCATGGTGTCCACCCACTCGGACGGCATCGGCTCGCCCGTGGCGTGGTGCACGGCGAACGACGTCAGGATCTGCGGCTCCCAGGACCACATCTCGTTGACCTGCGACGGGTACTCCACGAAGTCGCGCGGCACCGAGGTGCCCGACTGCGACGGGTAGCGCACGTCGCTGAGCAGGCCGTGCAGCGCGTGCCCGAACTCGTGGAACAGGGTGGTCACCTCGTCCCACACGAGCAGCGTCGGCTCACCCGACGGCGGCTTGACGATATTGAGGTTGTTCACCACCACGGGCCGCTGGCCGAGCAGGTGGTTCTGGTGCACGAGGCTGTCCATCCAGGCCCCGCCGCGCTTGGACTCGCGGGTGTACCAGTCGGCGAGGAACAGGCCGAGGCCCGTGTTCGGCTCGCCGGGCTCGGGCGCGTCGAACACCTCGAAGACCCGCACGTCCGGGTGGTAGCCCGTGAGGTCGGGGCGCTCGACGAAGGAGAGCCCGAAGAGCAGCCCGGCCGCCTTGAACACGCCGTCGTGCACCACGCGCTCGAGCTCCAGGTAGGGGCGCAGGGCGGCGTCGTCGAGGTTGAACCGCTCCTTGCGCACCGCCTCGCTGAGGTAGGACCAGTCGGCGGCGGCCACGCCGTCCGCCGCGTCACTGCCGACTGCCGCGTTGCTGCCGACTGCCGACACACGGCCGCCCGCCGCGTCACAGCCGCCCGCCGACTCACCCCGCGAGGCGTCCTCGCTGTGCTGCGGGTCTTCGCGGGGATCCCGGTGCGCGCCGCTCACCTTCGCGAGCTCGCCCGCCTCCCGCCGCGCGTTGGCGACGGCGGCGGGCGCGAGCCGCCCGAGCATCTGGTCGACGGCGGCCGTGGTGCCGGCCGTCGCGTCCGCCGCGATGTACGCGGCGTGGTGCTCGTAGCCGAGCAGTCGCGCGTGCTCGGCCCGCAGCCGCGCGAGCTCAAGGAGCACCTCGCGCGTGTCGGTCTCGCCGCCCGTGGCGCCGCGCGTCACGGAGGCTTGCTGCACCCGCTCGCGCGTGGCCGGGTCCGCCAGGGACGCGAGCACGTTCTGGTGCGTGAAGAGCTGCATCTCCAGCAGCCAGCCCTCCTGGCCGCGGGCCTGCGCGGCGGCCCGGGCGCCGGCCTTGGCGTCGGCGGAGAGCCCGGCGAGCTCGGCCTCGTCGGTCACGAGCACGCTCGCCTCGTTGGCGCCGGCCAGGAGCTTGCGCCCGAAGCTCGCCTCCAGCGACGTGATCCGGGTGTTGAGGTCGCGCAGCGTGGCCTGGTCGGCCTCGGGCAGCGCGATGCCCGACCGCTTGAACCGTGTCATGAGCCGCTCCAGCAGGTACGCGGTATCCGGTTCGACGGCGAGCGTGCCCGCCGCCACGGCGTCGGCCAGGGACTGCACGCGCCGGTAGAGGCGCTGGTCCATGAGGATCGCGTCCTGGTGGGCGGCGAGCAGCGGAGCGATGCGCTCCTGGACGTCCTCCAGGCCCGGCGTCGAGTCGGCGGAGAGCTGGTTGTAGAACGCTGCGGCGGCCCGGCCCAGGAGCCGGCCCGCGCGCTCCAGCGCCTCCAGCGTGTTCTCGACGGTCGCGGGCTCCGGATCGGTGGCGATCGCCTCGACCTCCGCGCGGTGCGCCGCCATCCCCGCGACGATCGCGGGCTCGTAGTGCTCCTCGCGGATCGCTGTGTAGTCGGGCAGCTCGTAGGGCAGCGTGGACGGGCCGGCGAAGGGGTTGGCCGGGTCCAGCTCCGCGGGCCGGGCGGTCTCATGGGTCGAGGTCATGGGGAACATCCTCGCGCATGGACTGCCCGCGGCGAGCGCCTTTTGAGCCGCCACCGGGAGCCGCCCGGCGAGGCCGGCCCGCCGCCCCTGGCGTAACTGGCACGGCGTCTCCAGTGAGGTCGGCCGTCTGCATCGAGATCGGTCCAGGCCTGTGCCGATCTCGATGCCAACTGCCGATCTGACGGTGCGAACTGCCGAGCTCGGCGCGAGCTGCCGATCTCGCCGCGGCGGCCGCGGCGGCTATGGTCGAGCTGTGGATCCTCTCCGGCTCGTCGGTACCTGGGATTTCCAGCGCCAGGTCCGGCACAGCGACGGCAGTGAGTACACCGCGCAGGGCCAGGCCGAGTTCACCGTGGTCGACGGCGGCCGGGTGCGCTGGGCCGAGCACGGCACGCTGGTCTGGGCCTCGGGGAGCACGCCGGTATCGCGCACGCTGTTCCTGGTCCGGTTCAGCGAGGGGGACGGGCCCAGGTGGCGCGTGACCTTCGAGGACGGCCGGGACTTCCACCCCTGGACCGCGGGGCCGGTCGAGCACCTCTGCGGCCGCGACCTCTACCGGGGCGGGATCGACGTCCCGGGCGCCCCCACGCCGTCGTGGGAGCTGGACTGGCGCGTCACGGGCCCGGAGAAGGACTACACGATGCACACCCGGTACTCCCAACCCTCCAACCACCACTGAGGCAACCACGCCCCAGCGAGGTGGGGGCAGGGATTGGGGTCGGCAGTTGGCATCGAGATCGGTCCAGGCCTGTGCCGATCTCGATGCCAACTGCCGACCTCACCGTGCGAACTGCCGAACCCGCCAAGAACTGCCGACCCCGCCAAGAATTTGCCGGCCGGCAGCCCGGTGTGGGCTGCCGGTCGGCCCCGAACCCGCCCGTCAGGGGATCACGTGCGGGTTCTCCGCGTGGGTCAACGTCTCCCACGCGACGAACAGGTTGTTGGTGCCTGCGGGCCGGGTCGACTCCGTCAGGGCCTGGGTATTGGTCATCGCGAAGCCCTGCCGGTTGTGCAGGGCGTTGAACCCGACCTCCGTGACCGGACCGAGGCCCAGGTGCACCGACCCGCCGCAGAGCCATGACGGTACCGCCGCGCCGCGCTGGTAGGTGGAGTGGAACCCGAGCGCGTGCCGCAGCCGCTCCCCCACCTGCGGGTACAGGTCGTCACCCTGGATGGCGGCGGTCTCGGCCACGTGCGAGATCGCCGAGATGCCGTAGCCGGTGTGCGTGAAGTCCCGGCACGTCTCCTGCGACACGCCGTTGACCAGCGTGCGCTGGTTGTGCCAGTAGGCGAAGATCTCGTCCGGGGTGTCCCGGCCCGAGCCCGGGACCGTACGCGGCACCGACCCGTCCGACGTCAGGTAGATGAACGCCGGCACCCGCACCAGGAACCGCTGGCGAGCCGAGGCGTAGGCGTTCCGGTCGTCGAGGAACACGGCGATGCCGACGGCGGCCTCCATCATCGACAGCTCCCAGTTGCCGTTGCTGTTCGACCCGTTGATCACCTCCGGCAGGTAGACGTTGCGCAGCATCGTCTCGAACCGGTCGACGTCGGCCGCCGCCCATCCCGCGCCCGTGTACCGGATGATCTCGGCGGCCCGCGGCCACACCGACCCGGCCCACGCCGTCTGCAGCGGCGCGTTCGAGTTGGTGTGGTCCCGGATCACGGGCGACCACGCGTTCATGATCGAGATCGCTTTCTGCGCGTACCGCGCGTCCCGGGTCACCGACCAGGCCAGCGCGTGCGTGTAGGCGGCGATCGCGTCCTCCCGCTCGTCGGTGCACCCGTAGTTCGGGTTGGAGTACGACCCGCACTCGACCACGGCCCGCGGGTGCGGCGTGTACGACAGCGACGCGTACCGGCTGCCCATCATCGCGTCGTAGGCGCCGCGCCAGGGCTGGGCCCCTGCCTGCACTTGCTGCCGGATGAAGTCGAGCTGCGGCGCGCTGACGTGCACACCCGGGTGGGTGAACGTCGTGGGCACGTCGGCGGGCACGGCATCGGCTTCGGCAGCGGACGCCGCAGCAGGCCCGCCGTCAGCCGCCCCCGCAGGTTCGGCAGCGCCGCCGGCACCGCCACCCCCGGCGCCGTCGGGCACGGCGAGCGCCCCTTGCGCGGCACGCGCCCCGGGCGCCGACGTCGCCGTCCCCGCCTGGGCCGGCAGCACGCCGCCCCCGAACGCGAGAACTGTGCCGATGCCGATGGCCAGAGCTGTGAGGCCGCCGAAGGCACGGCGCCGTAGACGTGCTCGCATGGTCCCTCCAGAAAACTTTCAGGGTTGTAAGTAGGGCGACCGTACGGCTTCTTCGACGCCCGCAACATCGGGGGTTCCCCGTACAGCGACCGCGGCCTCGCGGCCGCCGTCGGCCCCTGCCCGGTAGGCACGGGGACGACGGCGGGCACGAGGCCGCAGCGTTTGCCGGGCAGGGCCGACGGCGGGGTCGGCTCAGAAGCCGGCCGTGATCCGCGTGAACTCCAGGTCGCCCTGCGCGATGCCGCTGCAGTTGGAGACCACACCCCCGCCGGGGCAGCCCCGGTCGCGGTTGACCGACCAGAACGCCAGGCGCGTCAGCCCGTTGTTGCGGGCGTAGTCGCGGATCTGCGTCCAGGCCGCCGGGCTGGTGAGCTCGCTCTGGTCGGACAGCCCGTTCATGCCGGAGATGCCCATGTGGGCGTACGCCTGGGCGTCCGTCCAGCCGCGCGCGGTCTTGAGCTGGTTCTTCAGGCCCTCTGCGGCGCTGATCGTGGACTGCGCGATGTTCGACGACTCGAAGTCGAAGGTCATGATCGTGTAGTTGTCGATGGGCACCCCCAGCTCGGCGGCCCGGTTGATCAGGCGCGTGCCCCACCAGTTCGGTCCGCTCTGCCCGGTGCCGAAGGTGACCACGACCTTCACGTTGGGGTTGTTCCGCTTGACGATGGCCAGGCCCCGGAGGATGCGGTCCTGGACCACCTCGTTCTCGAACTCGTCGGAGTTCTCGATGTCGAAGTCCACGACGTGCGGCTGGTGGGCGTTGATCACCTGCTGCACGGCCCCCGCGTACGCCTCCGGCGTCGCGCAGTTCGGGCCCAGCTTGTTGCCCGACCAGCCACCGAACGAGATCTGCACCTGGCCGCCGGCGGCCTTGATGGCGTTGATCGTCTGCTGGTCCACACCGCCGGTCAGCGGACGGCTGCCGTCCCATGCGGGGTTGCAGCCGCCGGAGGACAGCATGAACGCCATGGTGAAGGCCCGGATACCGGTCTGGTTCATGACGTCGACCGGGTTCTGCGGGTTGCCCCAGCCGAGGTACAGGTAGGGCGCGCCCGGCATCTTCGCCGGGTTCGGGTCGGGGTTGCCGCCGCCCGTCGGCAGGTTCCACACCTGGTTCGCGCCGCCGTGGCAGTCCCAGATGATCAGCGGGGTGCGGTCGGCGCTGTTCCAGCCGGACACGTCGAGGCACTTGCCCAGCGCCCGTAGCGTGCCGTCCGCGTGGTGCGTCCACTGCTGTGCGGCGTTGCCGTTGCAGGACACGATCTGCACCTTGGTGCCGTTGGCCGGGTTGGCCCAGGCGACGTCGAGACACTTGCCGAGCGCGCGGATCGTCCCGTCGGAGCGGACGTCCCAGCTCTGCGCGGCCGTGCCGTTGCAGGTGTAGAGCTGGACCTGGGTGCCGTCGGCGCTGTTCGCGCCGTCGACGTCGACGCACTTGCCGGCGTATCCCGTGATCGCGCCCGTGGCCGCCTGCGCGGAGGACGCGCCGACACCCAGTGCGAACACGGTGAGCAGAGCAGTCGCCGCAGCGGTGAGGCCGCCGATCACACGGCGCCATCGACGTGCTTGCATGGTCGTCCTCCTCGAGGGTCAAGCCATTAAGTGAGGAGACCTTACAGCCGGGCGAACCGCCGCCGACACTGGGGTTTTCCCGTACGCGCGAGAGCCTCGGGCCACCGTGGCGGCCCGAGGTCCCGGTGCGGCGCTGTCGGTTTTAACCCGGTCAGAACCCCGCGGTGATCCGCGTGAACTCGAGGTCGTCCTGCGCGATGCCGCTGCAGTTCGAGGTCACCCCGCCGCCGGGGCAGCCCCGGTCGCGGTTGACCGACCAGTACGCGAACCGGGTCAGGCCCTGCGCGCTGGCCCAGTCGCGGATCTCGGTCCACTGGGCGGGCGTGGTGGTCTCGCCGACGTCGGAGAGCCCGTTCATGCCCGAGATGCCGGAGTGTGCGTACGCCTCGGCGTCGGACCAGCCGTGCGCCGCCTTGAGCTGGTCCCGCAGGCCCTGGGCCGCGCTGATGGTGTCCGCCACCATGTCGGAGCCGCCGAAGTCGAACGTCATGATCGTGTAGTTGTCGATCGGCACGCCCAGCTCGGCGGCGCGCGTGATGAGGCGCGCCCCGGCGCCCGCCGGACCGCTGATCGACGTCGGGATGGTCACCACGGCCTGCACGTCCGGGTTGTTCTGCTTGACGATGGCGATGCCCTGCAGGATCCGGTCCTGGACGGCGTAGTCCTCCAGCTCGTCGGTGTTCTCGATGTCGAAGTCCACGACGTCGGGCCCGTGCGCGTCGATGACCTGCTGCACGGCACCGGCGAACGCCTCGGGGCTGGAGCAGTTCGGGCCCAGCTTGTTGCCCGACCAGCCGCCGAACGAGATCTGCACCTGGCCGCCCGCGCCCTTGATGGCGTCGATCGTCTGCTGGTCCACACCACCGGCCAGCGGACGCTGCCCGTCCCACGCGGGCGTGCAGCCGCCGGACGACAGCATGAACGCCATGGTGAACGCCCGCACGCCGGTCTCACTCATCACGGAGGTGGCGTTCTGTGGGTCGCCCCAGCCCAGGTACAGGTAGGGCGCGCCGGGCATCTTCGCCGCCTCGGCCTGCGTGTCGACCCTCGGGCCCGCGACCTCCATGGCCACGGCACCGGCCATGCCACCAGCAGCAAGGACCGTCGCGGTCACGGCACTGAGGAGGGCGAGGCGCCTCGGGTTCGTCTTCATCGTCATCTCCCGAAGATGTCGGTCGGATAAGTAAAGAGACCGTACAACCCGGGTGAAATTTGGCGCATCAGGGTTATCCCGTATGTGCTACCGCCGCTCCTCGGTCAGGTTCCCGGCCGCGTCGAGGCGAATCTCGGCGTCCAGGCCCAGCCGGTCCAGGAACACCGCGTCGTGGCTCACCACCAGCAGCGCGCCCCGGTACGCCGACAGCGCGTCCACGAGCTGGTCCGTGCTCGCGATGTCCAGGTTGTTGGTCGGCTCGTCCAGCACCAGGAGCTGCGCCGGCGGGTCGGCCAGGAGCAGCCGGGCCAGCGCCACCCGGAACCGCTCGCCGCCCGACAGCGTCGCGACCGGCCGGTCCACCGCCGCACCCCGCACCAGGAACCGCGCCAGCCGGTTGCGCAGTTCCCCCGGCGGCACGTGCGGCGCACCCTCCCGCACGGCATCCAGCACCGGCGACGCGTCCGGGAGCACGTCCACCCGCTGCGGCAGGTACCCCACCCGGTCGGTGAGCAGCTCGCCCGACGGCGTCCCCGGCGCACCCGCCAGCAGCCGCTCCAGCAGCGTCGTCTTGCCGACGCCGTTCGGCCCCGTCAGGGCGATCCGCTCCGGCCCCTGGAGCACGATCTCGCGGCCGTCCGCGCCGCGGAGCACCGCCAGCCGCCGCCCCGCCGGCACGCCCGGGTCGGGCAGGTCCACGGAGATCCGGTCGTCGTCACGCACGGCACGCTCCGCGCGGTCCACGGCCGCGCGGGCGGCATCGACCTTGTCGTCCAGCATCCCGCGCCGGGCACCGGCCGTCTTCTCCGCGCTGTTGCGGCGGTCGTTGATCACGGCCTTGACGTACTTCTTGTTCGCCGCGTCCTTGCGCCCCTGCCGCTCGCTGTGCGCTATCCGCTCCTCCGCCTCGATCCGCTGCCGCTTCTCGCGGCGCAGCGTCTGCTCCGCCGAGCGCAGCGCCTGCGCCGCGGCCTCCTGCTGCACTTCGAGCCACGCCCGGTACTGCGAGTACGGGCCGCCGAACGTCGTCAGCGACCCGGCGCGCAGCTCCGCCGTGTCGTCCATCAGCTCCAGCAGCGCCAGGTCGTGCGAGACGACGACGAGCGCGCCCCGCCAGCCCCGCACCAGCTCGTAGAGGCGCTCGCGGGCCGCGCCGTCCAGGTTGTTGGTCGGCTCGTCGAGCAGCGCGACCGCGGCGCTCCCGTTCGACTGCCGCAGCCGTACCCCGGTGATCGCGGTCAGCATGACCTCGCCGCCGGACAGGGTGGCGACCGAGCGGTCGAGCCCCGTGGGCAGCCCGGTCGCCGACAGCAGGGCGACGGCCCGCTCCTCGACGTCCCAGTCGTCGCCGACGACGTCGAAGTGCGCCGCGTCGACGTCGCCCGACTCGATGGCGCGCAGCGCGCGGACGACGGGCGTGATCCCGAGCAGGTCGGCGACCGTCGCCTGGGTGTCAAGGGTGATCCGCTGGGGCAGGTAGTCGGCGGTGCCGCTCACCGTCACGCGGCCCGACGTCGGCGTGAGCAGGCCGGCGACGAGCCGCAGCAGGGTGGACTTGCCGGCGCCGTTGAGGCCGGTCAGGCCGGTGCGCCCGCGGCCGAAGGCGCCCGAGACGTGGTCGAGCGCGACGGCGCCGTCGGGCCAGGCGAAGGTGACGTCGTGCAGCACGACGGAAGGGTTGGACAACACAGAAAGGACTCCCGGGTGGTGGCTTGGTGCCGACGCCCGGGTACCACGAAGGGGGCAGGCGTCAGCGCGAGGTGTTCTCGTACCGGGAGATGCCTGTCATCACAGTCCTTCGGGTCGCTCCCTCACACACGCGGCACACCCGCAGGAGCGGTCACAGCCTGACACGGGCCCACGCCGGGGCGCAACGTGAATCACGGCACCTGGGCCGTGATGTACCGCTGCACGGTGGGCGCGAGCCAGGCGACCACCTCCTCGTGGGACATGGCGGCGGCCGGCCCGAAGCCCAGCACGTACCGGACCAGCGCCATGCCGAGCACCTGCGAGGCCACGAGCGAGGCGCGCCGCTCGGCGTCGGCCGGGTCCGGTACGAACACCTTGGCCGCCGGCACGAGCTGGGTGCGGAACACCTGCCGGAGCCGGTCGGAGCCGGAGGCGTTGGTGACCCCCACGCGCAGCAGGGTCCGCAGCACGCTGTCGCGCTCCCACAGGTCGAGGAAGTGCGTCACCAGGACGACGCCGAGGGTGTCCGGGTCGATCCCGGTGAGGTCGGGGAAGTCGAGATCGACGTCGATCACCGTCGCGAACAGGCGCTCCTTGGAGCCGTAGTAGCGCATGACCATCGACGGGTCGATCCCGGCGTCCTGCGCGATGGCGCGCACCGTGGCGCGGTCGTAGCCGTCGGCGGCGAAGCGCGCACGGGCCGCCTCGAGGATCACGGCGCGGGTCGCGTCGGAGCGCCGGCGCGGAGTGTGCTGGTCTGTCATGCCAACAACTGTATGCCAACGCCCGTTGACCACTGCCGGGGAGGTCCGCTAGTTTGGTCAACAAGCGTTGGCAAACAGCCGTTGACCTAGCATCGGAGGACATCATGGACGTGGACGTCGTAGTCGTCGGGGCCGGACCGACCGGGCTCCTGCTCGCCGGGGACCTCGCGACGGCCGGGGCGCGGGTCACCGTGCTGGAGAAGCGGCCCGCCGGCCTGAGCAACCTGACCCGCGCGTTCGCCGTGCACGCCCGCAGCCTGGAGACGCTCGACGCGCGGGGCCTGGCGGACGAGCTGCTCACCACGAGCCAGCGGGTCCCGAGCGTCCAGCTCTTCCAGCGACTCACCATCAACCTGGCCGAGCTGCCGTCCCGGTTCCGGTACGTGCTCATCGCGCCCCAGTACGAGGTGGAGCGGCTGCTGCGCCGCCGCGCCGAGCAGGCGGGCGCCGTCTTCCGGCACGACGCCGAGGTCTCCGCGCTGGTCCAGGACGACGAGGCGGTCACGGTCACCACCGCCGACGGCTCGACCCTGCGGGCGCAGTACGTGGTCGGCACCGACGGCGCCCGGTCGACGGTGCGCGGCCTGGTCGGGATCCCGTTCCCGGGCCGCGCCGTCATCCGCTCGATGGTGCTGGCCGACGTCCGGCTGGGGCGCAAGCCCGCCGACGTCCTCACGGTCGCGGCGGCGAACGACTCGCTCGGCTTCATCGCCCCGTTCGGCGACGGCTGGTACCGGTTCATCGGCTGGCACGGCAACCGCGACGTGAGCGAGGACGAGCCCGTGGACCTCGACGAGGTGCGCTCGATCGCGCGCGCCACGCTGCGCGACGACTACGGCATGACCGAGCCGCGCTTCCTGTCCCGCTTCCACGCGGACGAGCGGCAGGCCCCCACCTACCGCGCGGGCCGGGTCCTCCTCGCCGGCGACGCCGCGCACGTGCACAGCCCGGCGGGCGGGCTCGGCATGAACACGGGTATGCAGGACGCCGCGAACCTCGGCTGGAAGCTCGCCGCCGCGCTCCGGCTGCCCGACGCCGAGGGCGCCGCCGTGCTCGACAGCTACGAGGCCGAGCGGCACCCCGTGGGCAAGCAGGTGCTGCAGGTCAGCGGGGGCATCCTGAGGGTCGCGACCCTCCCCGGGCCGCTCGCGGCGCTCCTGCGCCGCACCGTCATCGGCATCGTGTCGCGGGTGCGCCCCATCCGACGCCGGGCGGCACTGACCATCTCGGCGCTCGGCGTCGCCTACCCGCGTCCGGGCGGGGCGCACGCGCTGGTCGGGACCCGCGCGCCCGACCTGCCGCTGGAGGGCGGGTCGCGCCTCGCCGAGGCGCTCCGCGCGGGCCGGTTCGTGCTGGTCGCCCCCGCCGGCGCGCCGACGGCGGACCTCGGGCGGGCGCCCGGCGAGGTGGACCCGGCCGAGCGCGTCCAGGTGCGCCGGACCGACGGCGGCACGACCACCTTGCTGGTCCGCCCCGACGGCTACGTGGCCGGCGCCGAGGGCTGACGCGCCCCGGCGCCGGACTCAGTGGGAGGCGCCGGACTCCCTGGGAAGCGCCCGGCTCAGTAGGAGTAGTCGGAGCTGGTCCCGCTGAAGAAGCCCTCCCGGAACTCCGGGATGCTGAACAGCGCGGCCAGCCCGACGATCGCGAGGATCGTCAGGCCGATCGTCACCCAGCCCGTGATGATGCCCGCCAGGCCGAGGCCGCCGTTGTCGGCCAGGCCCTCCCGCTGCGCCTTGCGGCTCAGGTGGCCGGTGATGACCGCCGGGATGGCGGCGAGGACGCCGACGCCGCAGCTGAACAGCAGGACGACGCCGGCGATGCCCAGCACGAGCGACCAGACCCCGAGCCCGTTCTTCTCGGGCGGGGCCGGGTAGCCGTAGGGCGCTCCGTACTGGTACTGCGGGGCCTGGTACTGGCCGGCCTGATACTCGGCAGGCGCCTGCTGGTACTGGCCCGGCTCGTAGGGGCTGGGGCCGTACGGGCTCGGCGCCGGCTGCTGACCTGGCACCGGCTGCTGGCCCGGTGCCGGCTGGTACGGCGCGGGCTGCTGGTAGGGCGCGGGCTGCTGCCCCTGCGCCGGGTTGTTCGGCTGCTGCCGCGGTTCGTACGGGGACTGCCACCCGTCGGACTGGGTCATCGTGCTGCCTTCCGTGCTCGGCCGCGCCGGGCGGCGCGGGCATCACCTACGAGGTCGGCCCGTTCCGCCGACAGCTCGGCCCGCCGCGCACCGCACGAGATGAAGGCATCTCGTGCGGTGCGCGGCGGGCCGGCCGGCGGGACCGTGGGGCGGACTCAGAAGTCCTGCGAGTAGCTGCCGGTCTCGAACTCGTACTCGAAGCCGTCCTGGAACGACGGGTCGTTCACGGTCACCGCGGCGACCACGATGATGAAGGCGACGTAGATGGTGGTCCACGCGATGCCGACCCAGCCGGTGATGATGCCCGCCAGGCCCATGCCGCCGTTGTCGGCCTGGCCCTCCTCCTGCGCCCTGCGGCTCTTGTGGCCGGTGATGATCGCGGCGATGCCCGTGAGCAGGCCGCAGCCCAGCACGGACAGGATGCCCAGCACGAGGGACCAGACGCCGAGGCTGTTCTTCGGCAGCGGAGCAGCGCCGTAGGCGTAGGGCTGCCCGCCCTGCGCGTACGCCGGGTCCTGCTGCTGGTACGGCGCCGGCTGCTGCGGGTAGGGCGTCTGCTGGTACGGGCTCGGCTGTCCGGGGGTCGCGCCCTGCGGCGGTACCGGCTGGCCCTGCCCGGGCTGCTGCGGCGGGTCGTACGGCGACTGGCCGCCGTCAGGCTGGGTCATCGTGCTGCCTCTCTGCTTGCGTCAGGCCGGGCTGGTCCGGCACGGAGGAGCTAAACCTACAGGTAGGACGCCCCATACGGCACGGAAAACGCATGGGGAGACCTACCCGGTCCGCGGGCGGGAGCGCCCGGTTCGTGCGTGCGGAGCGTCAGTAGCGCATGTCGTTCATGTTGTCGTAGGCGCCCATCCCGCCCGCGAACAGCCCGACCGCCAGTGCGACGATGAAGAACACGATGCCGATCGCGACCAGGGCCACGTTGATCCAGCCCAGGATCAGGCCGGCGGTGCCCATCCCGCGGTTGTTCGCCAGGCCCTCGTCGGCGGCCCTGCGGCTCATGACGCCCGTGATGATCGCGGCGACACCGAGCAGCAGCGGGCACATCACGAAGCTCAGGATGCCCGAGACCAGCGACCAGACGGCCAGGTCGTTCTTGGGCGGCGTGGGCGCGTACCCGTACTGCGGGGCGGGGGCGCCGGGCTGGCCGTAGGCCGTGGCGGGCGGACCGTACGCCGCCGGCCCGCCCTGCTGCCCGTACGGCGAGCTCGCGTCGGGACCGGCCGGCGCGGCCGGGGTCGGCTCCTGCGGGGCGGCGGCGACCGGCTCCTGCGGCGCGGCCGGCGGAGTGGCCGGGCCCTGCGGCCCGGGGGCCGGCTCCTGCGGGGCGGACGCCGCGACCGGCCGCTCGGCGCTGAGCGGCGGCTCCGACACGGGCTCCGTGGGCGAGTCCGCCGGCACGGGCTGCGTCGGCGAGTCGTCGGGCAACGGCTGCGTGGGCGGTGTCTCCCGCTGGGGATCGCGCGGCGTGCCGCCCTCGTTCTCGGTCATGAGGCTGCCTTCCAGATCGAGGTGCTGGGGCGCCTGGACCGACGCCCTTCCCCAACCTAACCAGGGTTGACGCCGACCTGCCCGCGAGACTCGCGGGTCAGGCCGGCGGCCGGGCGTCGGCGAGGCCGCCCGGCCGAGTCACGCCGTCGGCGCCGCCACGGGTGCGGCCTCCGGCACGAAGTCCACGCCCGCCTCCTTGCGCTGCTCCGGCGTGATCGGCGCCGGGGCGGCGGTCAGCGGGTCGAACCCGCCGCCCGACTTCGGGAAGGCGATGACGTCGCGGATCGAGGCCGACTTGGTCAGCAGCGCCACGATGCGGTCCCAGCCGAACGCGATGCCGCCGTGCGGCGGGGCGCCGAACGCGAAGGCGTCGAGCAGGAAGCCGAACTTCTCCTGCGCCTCGTCCGGCCCGATGCCCATCACCTCGAACACGCGCTCCTGCACGTCGCGGCGGTGGATACGGATCGAGCCGCCGCCGATCTCGTTGCCGTTGCAGACGATGTCGTACGCGTAGGCCAGGGCCTCGCCCGGCTCCTTCTCGAAGGTGTCGATCCACTCGGGCGTCGGCGACGTGAAGGCATGGTGCACGGCGGTCCAGGCGGACGAGCCGAGGTCGACGTCGTCGTCCTCGCCGGCCGGCTTGAACAGCGGTGCGTCCACGACCCACACGAACGACCACTCGCCCGCGGCCTCCGCTGCCTCGATCACGCCGGTGCGGTGCGCGATCTCCAGGCGGGCCGCGCCGAGCAGGGCCCGCGCCTCCGCCGTCTTGCCCGCCGCGAAGAACACGGCGTCGCCGGGCGCCGCGCCGGTCGCAGCGGCGAGGCCGGCCCGCTCGCCGTCGGACAGGTTCTTGGCCACGGGGCCGCCCAGCTCGCCGTCCTCCGCGAAGGTCACGTACGCGAGGCCGCGCGCGCCGCGCTGCTTGGCCCACTCCTGCCACGCGTCGAACTGGCGGCGCGGCTGAGACGCCCCACCCTGCATGACGACGGCGCCCACGTACTCCGCCTGGAACACGCGGAACGGCGTGTCCGTGAAGTAGTCGGTGAGCTCGACGATCGGGTTGCCGAAGCGCAGGTCCGGCTTGTCCGTGCCGTACAGGCGCATGGCCTCGTGGAAGGTCATGCGCGGGATCGGCGTCGTGATCTGGTGGCCGATCAGGTCCCACAGCGCGGCGAGGATCTTCTCCGCCAGCGCGATCACGTCCTCCTGGTCCACGAAGCTCATCTCGACGTCGAGCTGCGTGAACTCCGGCTGGCGGTCGGCACGGAAGTCCTCGTCGCGGTAGCAGCGCGCGATCTGGTAATAGCGCTCCATGCCGCCCACCATGAGGAGCTGCTTGAAGAGCTGCGGCGACTGCGGCAGCGCGTACCAGGAGCCGGGCGCGAGGCGGGCCGGGACCAGGAAGTCGCGCGCGCCCTCCGGCGTGGACCGGGTCAGGGTCGGCGTCTCGATCTCCACGAAGTCCTGCTCGTCCAGCACGCGGCGCGCGGCCTGGTTGGCCTTCGCCCGCAGGCGCAGCGCGTGCGCGGGGGCCGGACGGCGCAGGTCGAGGTAGCGGTGCTTGAGGCGGGCCTCCTCGCCGATCACCTCGGTGTCCGCGAGCGCGGTGGACACCTGGAACGGCAGCGGCGCCGACTCGTTGAGAGTGACCACCTCCGTGGCGATCACCTCGATCTCGCCCGTGGCGAGGTTGGGGTTGGCGTTGCCCTCGGGGCGGCGGCCGACCTCGCCCGTCACCTGCAGCACGAACTCGGCGCGCAGCGGGTGGGCGATCTCCTCGTCGCGGATGACGACCTGGGCGATGCCGGACGCGTCACGCAGGTCGATGAACGCCACTCCCCCGTGATCACGGCGGCGATCGACCCAGCCCGTGAGGGTGACGGTCTGACCGATGTGCTCGGCCCGCAGTGAGCCGGCCGTGTGGGTGCGGAGCACGGAGGGGTTCCTTTCGTACGGGAGGGGTTCTTCCGCCGTCGGCCACCCTGGCGGGCCGGACGACGGCGCGGTGGGCGCCTCGGACGCCGTGGCGAGTCTAGTCGGTGCGCCGCCGCTCCTCCTCCCCTCACCGGGTACGCATCGTCACCCGCTCGACCGGCTCGCGCCGGCTCACCACCCAGCGGCTGACGAGCTGCCACAGCGCGACCACGCCCGGCACCAGGATCGCGCCGAGCACCACGGCGGACACCACCACGTACATCGCGTAGTAGCGCGGCGCCCACATCGACTCGGCGGACACCACCTGGCTGGCGTTCATGCCCAGGTAGCCCAGCGCCAGCGCCGCCGCGAGAGGGATGGTCGCGAGGTAGAAGTACGCGGCCTCCCAGCGCCGCCGCCGCTCGCCCTCGCCGTGCCGGTCCAGGGCGTCCACCGACAGCGTCTCGGCCTGGATCGACCGGGCGAGCCGGCGCAGCATCCGGCTCACGATCCGGAACTTGCGCTTGAGCCCCATCTGCACGAACAGCGCGTCGTGGTAGGCGGTCACGCGCCACGACGGGACCAGCAGGCTGATGTCGGCGGCGGCCTCGACGGAGAAGCTCAGCTCGAGCTCCAGGTCACCGAGCGTGTCGGCGGCCTGCCCGAGGATCCGCCGCTTGGCCGCCTTGCCGAGCCGCCCGCCCGGCGGGTGCCGCTGCGCGTCGCGGAACGTCTCCAGGTTCCGGTGCGCCGCCTCGCGGATGTACCGCAGGCGCGCGGCGCTCGCCACGAGCTGGGCCGCCGAGACGAACGCGGCGTTGTCCTCCTCGTCGTCGGTGCCGAACAGCAGGCTCACGTACGGTCCGACGACGACGGTGGCGCCCGGCCGCTTGTTGAGCTCCTCCGGGTAGGCGAAGGTCTCCGGCGTGTCCCGGAACCGCTGGTGCGTGCGGTAGACGAGCTGTTCGACCAGGATCCGCCGGTCGGTACCCACCAGCGTGTCGGGCAGCGCGGGCCCGACGACGAGCTGGTGGCGCTCGCGGGAGACGGCGCCGGGGCTGGTCACGCCCGTCTCGCGGCCGAGCTGCTCGATCCGCTCGGCGAGCGGCGCGCCGCCGAGCGTCACCTGGAGGTCGCGGCACGTGTTGAGCAGGTCGATGATCTGCCGGAGCAGCATGAGGTAGGCGTCGTCGCTCGCCCGGCCCCGGTCGTCGGCCCCCGCCGCGTTCAGGCCGAGGCTGAGGGCGGGCACCGACTGCCCCGACGCCGTGCGGAACAGCCAGAGCCGGGCCCAGACCACCTCGACGTCGTCGGTGCCGTCGGTGAAGCCGACCTCGTCGCCGGCCCAGTGGCGCACGGTAGCCGAGGGCAGGAGCTGCTCGGCGTCGTCGTAGTAGCGCGCCAGGTACCCGAACCGGAGGTTCGCGCTCGGCGGCAGCGTGCCGTTCCCCTCGACGGGCTGCCACCCGGTCCCGTAGAGGGTGGACAGGATGACGGTGCGTGGCCGGGCACGGTCGAGCCGCTGAGCCACCGCCATCGGCGCGTCGTCGACCCGGCGTCGGAAAAGGCCTGCCATCTCGTCATCATTTCGCGATGGCGACGTCTGGTGTCAATGGGGACAAATACCCCTCCGGGGTGAATGCGTCTCGCCGGCGCGCCACCGCGCGCAGACGGTTCCGCGGACCTGCGACCATGTGCGGATGCGAGAGATCAGGCAGAGCCGAAAGCTGAAGTCCGTCCGGTACGACGTCCGGGGTCCGATCCTCGAGGAGGCGTACCGGCTCGAGGCCGAGGGTCACAAGATCCTCAAGCTGAACATCGGCAACCCGGCGCCGTTCGGCTTCGACGCGCCCGAGGCGATCCTCGCGGACATGATCCACCACCTGCCCGAGGCCCAGGGCTACAGCGACAGCCGCGGCATCTACTCGGCGCGCACCGCCGTCGCGAACTACTACCAGACGCACGGCCTCGACACCCGCGTCGAGGACGTGTACATCGGCAACGGCGTCTCCGAGATGATCAGCATGGTGCTGCAGGCACTGATCGACAACGGCGACGAGGTGCTGATCCCCGCGCCGGACTACCCGCTGTGGACCGGGGCGGTGAGCCTGCAGGGCGGCACGCCCGTGCACTACCGCTGCGACGAGGACAACGGGTGGAACCCGTCCCTGGAGGACATCGAGGCACTGATCACGCCCGCCACCCGCGCGCTCGTGATCATCAACCCGAACAACCCGACCGGCGCCGTGTACAGCGAGGCCACGGTCAAGGGCCTGGCGGAGCTGGCGCGCAGGCACGACCTGATCCTGCTGAGCGACGAGATCTACGAGAAGATCCTGTTCGACGGCGCGACCCACCACCACACGGCCACCTTCGCCGGCGACGACGTCCTGACGATCACGTTCAGCGGCCTGTCCAAGGCCTACCGGATCGCCGGCTACCGGTCGGGCTGGGCCATGATCTCCGGACCCAAGCACCGCGCCGCCGACTTCATCGAGGGCCTGACCCTCGTGTCGAACATGCGCATGTGCGCCAACGTGCCGGCCCAGCACGCCATCCAGACGGCGCTCGGCGGCTATCAGTCGATCAACGAGCTCATCGTGCCCGGCGGCCGGTTCTACGAGCAGTCCATGCTCGCCGACAAGCTGCTCAACGAGATCCCGGGCGTCACGTCCGTGCGCCCGCGCGGCGCACTGTACTGCTTCCCGCGCCTGGACCCCGAGATGTATCCGATCGACGACGACGAGACTTTTGTGATCGGCCTGCTGCGTGACAAGAAGATCCTGGTCACGCACGGGACCGGGTTCAACTGGCCGGAGCCGGACCATTTCCGCCTGGTGACCCTGCCCGACGTCGACGTGCTCACCGAGGCGATCGGCCGGATCGCGGAGCACCTGGAGATACTGCGCGCCTGACGGCGGGGCGTCTGACGGCGGGGCGTCTGACAGCGGGGGTCTGACGGCGCCCGGCTTGACGGCCGATGCGCGCGAAAGGCCGTCGCATGCGTCGGGCGCTCAGGTCGCGTAAGTGACCTGAGCGCCCGACACGTTCCTGCCGAACGCGCGCGAGGTCAGCCCGCGGCGCCGGCCAGCGGCGTCAGCCCGGGCAGGCCGGGGATCCGCGGCGCGGGAACGAGCGGCCGCTGGTCGTCCCGCAGCGTGCTCGGCGCGAACGGCACCACGTCCTGCTCGCACACCGCGCCGTCGTCGGCCTCGAGCGTGACGAGGTAGCGCGCGATCGCCGCGTCGGCGCAGGTGCTCAGGCCGATGGTCGTGTGGCCCCAGCCGTCGACGGTGAGCATCCGGGCGTCCGGCCACAGCGACGCGTACGGCGCGGTGAAGCCGTAGTGGGTGGCCGGGTCGAACCGGGTGCCGATCACGAGCACGGGCTGCTCCGTCGTCTGCTCCCACGGGCCGGCGTAGGCGTCCTCGTCGTCGACGGGCACGAACTCGCACTGGATGCCCACCCAGCCGCGGAACCGGCCGAAGTGCGGGTACTGCTCGTCGAGCGCGTCGACCTTGCGCGGGTAGGACGCCGGCCGTCCGGGGAAGTCGGCGTCCGTGCAGACGGGCGCGACCCCGCCGCCGATGGACTCGTAGTCCTCGGAGATGCCGAGGCGGCGCAGCAGCTCGCTGATCGACGGTCCCGAGTCCAGCGCCTGCGCACGCGCCGACGGGGCCACGCCCGTCAGGACGGCGAGCTGGGCGAGCAGGGCCGCCAGGTCCGACCAGGCCGCCGCGCCGTACATCGAGAAGAACACCTGGGCGACCAGGGCGCCGTACCCCACCTCGATGGTCGTCCCGTCCCCGGCCGGGATCTCGACGGGCTGCTCCTTCAGCGCCGCGTAGACGTCCTCGACGACGTCGGCGGGATCGCCCAGCGCGTTGAGGGCGCAGCGCTCGCCCGCCTCGCGGCACAGCCGGACGAACTCGCCGTAGGTCTCCGTGGCGCCCTCCGCCTGCCGGATCCGCTTGCCGAAGAGCTCGCCGTTCGCCTCGCCGGTCCACACCCGCGGGTCGAGCGTGCCGTCGAGCACCAGCGCGCGCACGTTGTCCGGGAACAGCGCCCCGTACGTCGCGCCGAGCACCGTGCCGTACGAGTACCCGACATAGGTGAGCGCGTCGTCGCCCAGCCGCTCCCGCAGCACGTCCATGTCGCGGGCCACGTTCGCCGTCGACGCCGTGGCGATGCGGTCGCCGCCGAACACCGTGCAGCCCGTGCCGAGCAGCGCCGCCTCGCGGAGGAACCGGGCGTTCTCCGCCCGGGTCAGCGGGAGCACCAGGCTGGACGCCAGGAACTCCTGCTCGGCCTCGGCCGTGGGAAAGCAGGTGGCCGGGTCGGACGTGCCCACGGCGCGCGGGTCGAAGCTGACGATGTCGAAGCGCTCGCGGACGGACGTGTCGAAGAGGATCGCGCCGAGCGCGTGCAGGGTCGACACACCGGGCCCGCCCGGCCCGCCGAAGTTGACCACCACGCTGCCTATGCGGTTCTCCTGGTCCAGTGCGGGCAGGCGGGTCACCCCGATCGTGGTGGTGGGGCCCTGGGGCTCGTCGTAGTCCGAGGGCACCTCGATGGTGGCGCAGTCGAAGGCGGCGGCCCCCTCGTTCGCGCACTCGGTCCAGGGGATGTCGCCGGCGGAACTTGCGGAGGGCGGCGCGCCGCCGTCGGACGACGCCGCAGTGGTCGCCGACTGCGCGGGCACCGCGCCGACGACGAGCAGCGCGCCGATGGTGAGCAAGGACAGGGTCTGGGTCACGGCCGCGCGGACTGGGCGCATCGCCGTCGAGCGCAAGGTCATGCTTCGAGTGAAACAGGCCCTACCAGGACACACAACGAAAATCGCCCGGCACCACCACGCCCGAACCGGTCGTTGGCTACTGACTCCGGTTCACCATGCAGTTGCTGCCAGTTTGCCGTCGGATCTGGCAGCAACTGCATGGTGAACGGAAGTCAGTAGTCGTCTCGGCGGGCGGGTCGGCGCGCGGGGACGGGTCAGAACAGGGTCTCGCTGCCGATGTCCGCGGCCAAGGAGGCCGCGCCCGCGCCGTCGGCGCGCATGCCGGTGAAGGCGCCGCGCGGATAGTCGCCCTCGCCGTGCCGATCGTTGTCGGACGTGTCGCTGTCGGACACGCCGGCAGCTCGGGTGCGGTGCATCGCGGCCCCGCCCAGCCCGCGCTCGTCGAGCAGCGGACGCACCCGCTGCCAGAGCCAGTCCCGGTAGCCCTTGTGGGCGTACGCGCCGCGCGCGTAGACCCGGCCGTAGCCCTCCACGAGGTGCGGGTAGGAGCGTTCGAGCCAGCCCAGGTACCACTCGCGGGCGCCCGGGCGCAGGTGCAGGGGCAGCACGGTGACGCCGGTCGCCCCGGCGTCGGCCAGGTCGTCGAGAAGCCGTTCGAGGTGGGCGAGGGAGTCGGTCAGCCACGGCAGCACGGGCGCGACCATGACGCCGCACGGCAGGCCGGCCGCGCGGATCGCCCGGATCAGGTCGAGGCGGGCGCGCGGCGTGGGCGTGCCGGGCTCCACGGACTGCTGCAGCTCCTTGCCGGACGGCGTGTCGGCGAAGGCCAGCGACACACCCAGCCCGATGTCGACCTTCTGCGCCGCCTCGACGAGCAGGGGCAGGTCGCGCCGCAGGAGCGTGCCCTTGGTCAGGATCGAGAACGGCGTGCCCGAGTCCGCGAGCGCCGAGATGATGCCTGGCATGAGCCGGTAGCGGCCCTCGGCCCGCTGGTAGGGGTCGGTGTTGGTGCCGAGCGCGACGGGCTCGTGGACCCAGGACGGCTTGGCGAGCTCGGCGCGCAGCACCTGGTCGGCGTTGACCTTGACGACGACCTGCGAGTCGAAGTCGTGCCCGGAATCCAGGTCGAGGTATTCGTGCGTCTGACGTGCAAAGCAATAGGCGCACGCATGCGAACAGCCCCGGTAAGGGTTGATCGTCCACCGGAACGGCATCTGCGATGCCGCCGGGACCTTCGACAGGGCGCTCTTGGCGAGCACCTCGTGGAACGTGACGCCCGCGAACTCGGGCGACCGTACGGTCCGCAGCAGTCCGGCGGTGCGCAGCTCGGGCAGCTCGAGCCCGGGCAGCGCACCGTCGTCGTGAGTGATCGCCTGACCGTGCCAACGCATGATCTGATTCGAACATTCGTTCGAACATGCGTCAAGCCGTTACGCCAGGAGCGTCGCCGTGCCGGGTTGTCAGCCCTTCGGGACCACCCGCGGCCAGCGGTCCTCGGCCGGCGGCTCCCACGTCGCGGCGTCGGCGTCGACCTGGTCGCCCGACCGGATGTCCTTGACCTGGTCGGGCCCCACGGTGCCGCCCTCGCCCACCGAACCCGGGAACCACACGAACGGGATGCCCCGCCGGTCGGCGTACTTGATCTGCCGGCCGAACTTCGCGGCGTTCGGCGCCACCTCGACCGGGATGTCCCGGGCCCGCAGCGCCGTGGCCACGACGTCGGACGCGGCGCGCTCCTCCTCGGACGTCACCGCGACCAGCACGGCGGACGGCACCGACCGGGTCGCCTGCACCAGCTCGGCCGACAGCAGGCGCGAGACCAGACGCGAGACGCCGATCGACAGGCCGACGCCCGGGTAGGTGTTCTTGCCGTCGGAGGCGAGCGTGTCGTACCGGCCGCCCGAGCAGACCGAACCGAGCTGCTCGTGCCCCACCAGCACCGTCTCGTAGACCGAGCCGGTGTAGTAGTCGAGGCCGCGCGCGATCTTCAGGTCCGCGACCACCACGCCGGGCGCCCGCTCGGCGGCGGCCGCGATCAGCGCTCCCAGCTCGGCCAGGCCCGTCTCCAGCAGTTCCGTCACCGCGCCGTGCGACTCGGCGAGCGCACGCACCTCGTCGATCACGCCGACGTCGGACCCGGAGACGGACGCGAGCGCCAGGCAGGCCTTGGCCTGGTCGTCCGTGGCGCCGCACTCGGTCACGAGCAGCTCGGACACCTTGTCCGGACCGATCTTGTCGAGCTTGTCGATCTGCCGCAGCACGCCTTCGATGTCGGCCAGGCCGATGCCGCGGTAGAAGCCCTCGGCGACCTTGCGGTTGTTCACCAGGATGCGGACCGGCGGCAGGCCGATCTCGCCCAGCGCGCCGAGGGCCTCCGCCATGACCAGCGGCGCCTCGACCTCGAAGTGGTAGGGCAGCTCGCCCGCGCCGACGATGTCGATGTCGGCCTGGATGAACTCGCGGAAGCGACCCTCCTGCGGGCGCTCGCCGCGCCAGACCTTCTGGATCTGGTAGCGCTTGAACGGGAACGGGATGCGGCCGGCGTTCTCCAGCACGTACCGCGCGAACGGCACGGTCAGGTCGAAGTGCAGCCCGAGCTGCTTCTCGGAGCCCTGCCTGGCGCCGTCCTCGTCCTGGAGCCGCGACAGCACGTAGACCTCCTTGGAGGTCTCGCCCTTGCGCAGGAGCTGGTCCAGCGGCTCGACGGCCCGCGTCTCTACCCCGGTGAACCCGTGCAGCTCGAACGTGTGGCGCAGTGTGTCGAGCACGTGCTGCTCGACGATGCGACCGTCAGGGAGCCATTCGGGGAAACCGGAGAGAGGAGTGGGCTTTGCCATGCCTCAAATCTTCCCACGAGCGCGAGCCGGTCAGCCCGGCTTTTCCACAGCCGCGCTTCCGCGCGCCCCGCGGTGAGGTCGGCGCGCGGCATGAGGCCGCGTCGTCGACCAGGCCCACCAGCGGCGTCCGACCCCCGGGCAGACCCCTTCTTCACCCGTCGGCCGAACCGTTCAGACAGTATGAGCTGGCATCCGATGCCTACACTGTCCCCGCACGGGGTGATTCGCCCCGGATCCGGCAGGTGAAGCGGTCCACGGCGACCGTACCCCGGGTCGAGGCGAGCACAAGAGAGCACGGCGAAGGGAACGTGGTGGCGTCCACCAAGCAGCGGCAGCGCGCGCAGCAGGCCAAGCAGGCGGAGAAGCGGGCGCGGCGGCAGGCAGCCAAGCGCGCCCGCACACAGCGCGTGTGGCTGGTGGTCGCGCTGTGCACCGTGCTCGCGCTCGTGGCCGCCTTCGTGATCGCCGCCGTGGTCAACACGGGCAGCGCCAGCGCGTGCCCGGCGCCCGTCGAGGAGGCGAGGGACACGTACGAGCTCGCCGAGCCCGCCGTCGCCGAGGACCGCACCTGGACCGTCACGCTGCAGGCCTGCTCCGGCGACACCAACGCCGACATCGTCCTCGAGCTCGACGGCGCGGCCGCACCGCAGGCCGTCGCGAGCTTCGTCACGCTCGCGCAGGACGGCTACTTCGACGGCACCGGCTGCCACCGCCTCACCACAGAGGGCATCTTCGTGCTTCAGTGCGGCGACCCGACGCTCACCGGCTCCGGCAGCCCCGGCTACAGCTTCGGCCCCGTCGAGAACGCCCCGGAGGACGACGTCTACCCAGCGGGTACCGTCGCGATGGCGCGCCGCAGCGGCGACGCGGAGTCCATGGGCTCCCAGTTCTTCCTCGTCTACGAGGAATCGACCATCCCGTCCGACGAAGCCGGCGGGTACACGGTCTTCGGCACGATCACATCCGGCCTGGACTTCGTCCAGGCAGTCGCTGACGCGGGGGTGGCAGGCGGCGCATCAGACGGCGCGCCTACCGACCCGGTCACCATCGAAGGAGTTGAGACCCAGTGAGCGAACCCACTTCTCGCTCGAACGAGCCCGTCCAGCAGGACGCGCCCGACGAGTCAGTGGCCGAGACTCCGACCGCAGCCGAATCTCCCGCCGAGGCGGTGAGCGAGGCGCCTGAGGCCGCCGTCGAGGCAGACGCGGCACCGGACACACCCGAGGACGGCGCGGAGGAGACTCCCGAGGCCCCTGCGGAGGCAACGGCCGACGAGGCCCCCGCCGAGGAAGGCACTGCGCAGGAAGCACCCGAGGAAGCGCCTGCCGAAGAAGCGCCTGCCGAGGAGACGCCGGTCGCCGAGACCCAGGTTGCCGAGGACGCTCCGGCACAGGATGCCGCCGCGGAGGAGGCTCCCGCCGCCGAGGCCGACGTCCCGGAGACCAACGTCCCGGCGGACGACGCACCGGCCGCCGACGCCTCGACGGACGACGCCGCCGCCCAGGAGCCCGCCACCGAGGAAGCGCCGGCGCCGGAGGAGCCCCCGGCAGCCGAGCAGCCTGCCACCCCGGCCGCTCCCGCCCCCAAGCCCGCCGCGCCCAAGCCCATGGCCCCGAAGCCCTCGGCCATCCCGTCGCCGGCCGCGCTCGCGAGGCCGCGGCCGCCCAAGCCGGGCGCGCCGTCGGCCCCCGTGACGCCGGCCGCAGCCCCCGCCACGGCCCCCACGCCCGTGGTGCCCGCCGCAGCGGACGCCGTCGCGCACGCCGAGGCGGAGAAGTTCGGGCGCGTCGACGACGACGGCAACGTCTACGTGCGCGACTCGACCGGTGAGCGCATCGTGGGCCAGTTCCCCGGCGTGACCACCGAGGAGGCGCTGGCCCTCTACGTGCGCAGGTACCTCGACCTGAGCGCGAAGGTCGGCCTGTTCGAGGCCCGCCTGGAGAGCGCGGACCTGTCGGTGCGCGAGATCGACCAGACGCTCCAGAAGCTCGGCGAGGAGACGGCGGAGCCCGCCGCCGTCGGCGACCTGGACGGCCTGCGCGGCCGGGTCGAGGCGCTGCGCGGCCGCTCCGCCGAGCGCCGGGCCGCCCTGGAGGAGGCGCGTTCCGCCGCGAAGGCGGAGGCCGTCGCCGCCCGCACCGCGATCGTGGAGGCCGCCGAGAAGATCGCGGCGACCGACCCGGGCAAGATGCAGTGGCGCCCGGCCGGCGAGGAGCTGCGCGCCCTCCTGGACCGCTGGAAGGAGGCCCAGCGCTCCGGCCCGCGCATCGACCGCCCCACGGAGGAGTCGCTCTGGAAGCGGTTCAGCCACGCCCGCACCGCGTTCGACCGCGAGCGCAGGCACTTCTTCGCCGACCTGGAGCAGCGCAACACCGCGGCCAAGATCGAGAAGGAGAAGCTGGTCTCGGAGGCCGAGGCACTGTCCACCAGCACCGACTGGGGCTACACCGCCGGCGCGTACCGCGACCTCATGTCGCGGTGGAAGGCTGCGGGCCGCGCGTCCCGCAAGGACGACGACGCCCTGTGGGCCCGCTTCCGGGCCGCCCAGGACCGGTTCTTCCAGGCCAGGGACGCCGAGAACGCCGCCATCGACGCGGAGTACGGCGAGAACCTCAAGGTCAAGGAGGTCCTGCTCGAAGAGGCGGAGGCGCTGCTGCCGGTCAAGGACCTGAACAAGGCCAAGGCCGCCCTGCGGAGCATCCAGGAGCGCTGGGAGGAGGCCGGCAAGGTGCCGCGCGGCGACATCCAGCGCGTCGAGGGCCGTCTGCGTGCGGTCGAGACCGCGGTCCGCGACGCCGACCAGGCGCAGTGGAAGCGCACCAACCCGGAGACGCGGGCCCGCGCGGAGGGTGCTGCAGCGCAGCTCGAGGCCGCGATCGCGGGCCTCGAGGCGAACCTCGCCGACGCCCAGGCCAAGGGCGACAAGCGCAAGATCTCCGAGCTGGAGGCCGCCGTGACGGCCCGCCGCTCGTGGCTCGAGCAGGTCGTCAAGGCAGCCGAGGACTCACGGGGCTGACCCTTGTCCACAGCGGGCCCGGTCGCACTGCGCGACCGGGCCCGCTGCACGTAGGTTCTGCGCATGCCGCCCCCGCGCACCTCCCTCGCCGCGCTCCTCGACCCCGCCCCACCGCCAGCGCCGCTCGTGATCACCCCCGCGCACGTGGGCGGCCCCGTCGCCTGGTCCGACCTGCGCCGCGCCGGCGCCCTGGTCGAGCTGCACGACGGCGCTGCCGTCGCCGTCGGCACCGTGGTGGGCCCGGGGCACCGCGCCCTGGCGCTCGCGCACGAGGTGCCCGCGCGCTGCGTGCTGGCCGCGTCCACGGCCGCGTGGGTGCATACCGGCCTGTACGACGGCGCCGCCGTCCCCGCCTGGCCCGCGGACGCTGCGATCGAGCTGGCCTACTCCCCCGACACCCACCGGCCCCTGACTCGGTCCGGGCAGGTCACGCGGCGCGCACCGGGGCTCGCGCGGGACACCACCCACCTCGCGGGAGTGCCCGTCACCGGGCTGACCCGCACCGCCGTCGACGTCGCCCGCACCGCCTCGCCGGAGGCCGCTGTGCCCGTGCTCGTCGCGCTGGCCGGGCTCGGCGTGGACCTGCGGCGCGCGGCGCGCCTGCTCGACCGGCGTGCGCGCGTGGTGGGCCGACCCGCGGCGCACCGGGCGTTCACGGCAGCGCTGGAGCGGCTGGCAGGCTAGTTTCGGGACATGGCCGGATCCAAGACACCAGCGGTGGAGCTCGACGTCGCGGGCCGCACGGTGCGCGTCACGAGCCCCGACCGCGTCGTCTTCCCCCGTGGAATCACCAAGCTGCAGGTCGTCGAGTACTTCGTCGCCGTGTCCGACGGCATCACCGGCGCCCTGCTCCACCGCCCCACCACGCTGGAGCGCTGGCCGAAGGGCTGGCACGAGGGCGCGCACCTGACCACCCGCATGCCGAAGCCGGACGACCCGAAGGGCGACGGCTTCTACCAGAAGCGCGTCCCGAAGGGCGCACCCGACTACGTCGAGACCGCGACCATCGCGTTCCCGTCCGGCCGCACGGCGGACGAGGTCTGCCCCACCGAGCCCGCCGTGGTGGCCTGGGCGGCCAACATGGGCACGCTCACCTTCCACCCGTGGCCCGTGCGGCGGGACGACGTCGAGGCGGTGGACCAGCTCCGCATCGACCTCGACCCCCAGCCCGGCACCGACTTCGCCGACGCCGCGGCCGTGGCGCCGCACCTGCGGGAGCTGCTCGGCGAGCTGAACCTGACCGGGTACCCCAAGACGTCCGGCGGCCGGGGGCTGCACGTGTTCGTGCCGCTGGAGCCGCGGTGGACGTTCACAGAGGGGCGGCGCGCGACCATCGCGATCGGGCGCGAGCTCGAACGCCGGCTGCCCGGCCAGGTCACCACCCGGTGGTGGAAGGAGGAGCGCGGCGAGGCCATCTTCGTGGACTACAACCAGATGGCCCGCGACCGCACCATCGCCTCGGCCTACTCGATCCGCGCCAACGGCAGGGCCACGGTGTCGATGCCGCTGGACTGGGACGAGGTGGCCCACGTGCACCCCGACGACTTCGACGTCACGACGGCGCCCGCCCGGTTCGCCGAGCGCGGCGACCTGTTCACCGCGCTGCGCGCCGACCGGGACGCCGCCCTCGACTGCTCGCTGGACGCCGCCCTCGACCTCGCGGCCCGCGACGAGGCCGAGGGCCTGGAGGACCTGCCCTACCCGCCCGAGTACCCGAAGATGCCCGGCGAGCCCAAGCGGGTCCAGCCGAGCCGGGACAAGGACAGGGACCGGTCCAAGGACGCGAGCTGACCCGCCGGCCCGGCAGGGCTGCCGGGCCGGTGTCGGGCAGGGCCGCCGCGACGCCGTCGATCGAGAGGGCGGGCCGGGAGGATCAGTGGGACCGCAGGGCCTTGATCAGCTCACCCTTGCGCATCGAGGACCGGCCCGGAATGCCGATCTCGGCGGCGCGCTTGCGCAGGTGCTCCACCGTCCACTCGTCGTAGTCGCCCGCCTTGCCGCCCTTGCGGCCGACGCTCTTGCGGGACGACCCAGCGGCGGCGTTCGCGATGCGCGCGGACTTCTCCTTGGAGCTGCCCTCGTCGCGCAGCTTCTCGTACAGCTCCTTGTCCTTGACGCTGGGTCCGGGTTCACGCTTCGGCATGACTGCTCCTCCCGTTCAGCATGACCGTCACCGTCCACCATCACCCGCACCCGGCGAACTCGCACGCGCGGCGGAGCGGTCCGGCGGTCACCGATGAGTTCCGCCCCGCCCCGCCGTCGGCAGCACATGGAAACCTTGCGCTGCTCCGCGAACGTGCCCACCTGCTCCCGGACGTCCGCGGACGGGTGCGCCTCCCTGCGGTATGCCCCGCGCTGAGGCAGGCTCGTACCCGTGACCACACTCAACCTGCCCGTCCAGCCGCCGGTCCGGCCGATGCTCGCCAAGAGCGTGGCGTCGGTGCCGGCCCAGTCCGTCACCGACGCCGGACCCGCCTACGTCTACGAGCCCAAGTGGGACGGCTTTCGCGCCATCGTGTACCGCGACGGCGACGACGTGCGGATCGACTCCCGCAACGCCAAGCCGATGGACCGCTACTTCCCGGACGTCGTGGCCGCGGTGCGCGCCGCCCTCCCGGAGCGGTGCGTGGTCGACGGCGAGATCGTCATCGCCCAGTCCCCGGCCGACGGCGCGGCGCAGCTCAACTTCGAGCTGCTGTCCCAGCGCATCCACCCCGCGGCGTCGCGGGTGAACATGCTCGCCGAGACCACCCCCGCGGCGCTGGTGGTGTTCGACGTGCTGGCCCTCGGCGACGAGTCGCTCATGGAGCGTCCCCTGACCGAGCGGATCGAGGCGCTCGACGGGCTGGGCCTGACGGGCCCCCTGGTGTTCGCGACGCCGCGCACCCTGGACGCCGCGGTGGCCACCGAGTGGTTCGGCTCGTTCGAGGGCGCTGGCCTGGACGGCGTCGTCGCCAAGCCCGCCGGCGGCGTGTACGCGCCCAACAAGCGCGACATGCTCAAGGTCAAGCACACGCGCACCGCCGACGTCGTGCTGGCGGGCTACCGCCTGCACAAGACGTCGACGCCGCAGGAGCCGCTGCTGGGCTCCCTGCTGCTGGGCCTGTGGGACGACGCGGCACCCGAGCCGCGGCTGCAGTTCGTCGGCGTCGCGGCGTCGTTCTCCGCGGCCCGGCGGGCCGAGCTCATCGCCGAGCTGGCGCCCCTGGTCGTCGAGCCAGGCACCCCCGCGGCGGAGGAGCACCCGTGGCACGGCTGGACGGACCCGGCGAACGCGGAGGTGGGCGACCGGCTGCCCGGCGCGCAGTCGCGCTGGAGCTCGGGCAAGGACCTGTCGTTCACGCCGCTGCGGCCGGAGCGCGTGCTCGAGGTGGGCTACGACCACATGGAGGGCACCCGGTTCCGCCACACGTCGCAGTTCAAGCGCTGGCGGCCGGACCGCGAGCCGGCGTCGTGCACCTACGAGCAGCTCGAGGAGCCGGTCAGCTACGACCTGGGCAAACTGCTTCCCGGCGCGCCAGGGACCGTCTGACGGCGCACGGGCGTCCGGGGCCATCCGGGCGCCCGGCGGGCCGGCTCGCTGGGAGGCCGACTAGCGTGGCGCGGGCCGACCCGCCTGGCGGGCCGGCCTCAGACCGGGAGCTGTGGCCGCTCGACCGGCTTGGTGCCGGTGATGCGGTGCACGTCGAACACGCCCTCGACCTTCCGCACCGCCGACAGGACCGTTGCGAGGTGCGCGGGCTCGGCCATCTCGAAGATGAACCGGGAGACCGCCAGCCGGTCGTCCGACGTCGAGACGAACGCCGACAGGATGTTGACGTGGTTCTCGGAGAGCACCCGCGTGACGTCCGACAGGAGGCGCGACCGGTCGAGCGCCTCGACCTGGATCTGCACCAGGAACATCGTGTTGGCGCCCTGCGTCCACTCCACCTCGACGAGGCGTTCCGGCTGCTTGCGCAGCCCGTCCAGGTTCACGCAGTCCGTGCGGTGCACGCTCACGCCCTGGCCGCGGGTCACGAACCCGACGATGTCGTCGCCCGGTACCGGCGTGCAGCACTTGGCGAGCTTGACCCACACGTCGGCCGAGTCGGCGCCCTTGAGCACCACGCCCGGGTCGCCCGAGCGCACCCGCCGGGCGGTGAGCCCGCCGGGCCGGGCCGCCTCGGCGACGTCCTCCTCCGCGCCGTCGGCGCCGCCGAGCGCCTTGACGAGCTTCTCCACCACGTGCGCCGAGGAGATCTGCCCCTCGCCGACGGCCGCGTACAGGGCGGACACGTCCTGGTAGTTCATCTCGTCCGCTACCCCGACCAGGGTCTCGTGCGACATGAGGCGCTGGATCGGCAGGCCCTGCTTGCGCATGGCCTTGGCGATCGAGTCCTTACCGGTCTCGACGGCCTCCTCGCGGCGCTCCTTGGTGAACCACTGGCGGATCTTGTTCCGCGCGCGCGGCGACTTCACGAACCCGAGCCAGTCGCGGCTCGGCCCCGCCGTCTCCGACTTGGAGGTCAGGATGTCGACGACGTCGCCGTTCTCCAGCGGCGAGTCCAGCGGCACCAGGCGCCCGTTCACCCGGGCGCCCATCGTGCGGTGGCCCACCTCGGTGTGCACGGCGTAGGCGAAGTCGACCGGCGTCGCGCCGCCCGGCAGCGCCATCGCCATGCCCTTCGGCGTGAAGACGTAGACCTCGTCGCCGCCGATCTCGAACCGCAGCGAGTCGAGGAACTCCGCCGGGTCGGCGGTCTCGCGCTGCCAGTCGACGAGCTGGCGCAGCCAGGCCATGTCCTGGTTCTTCGGGTCGCTGCCGCCGCCGGCCGGCGTCTTCTCCTTGTACTTCCAGTGCGCCGCCACGCCGTACTCGGCGCGCCGGTGCATGTCGTGCGTGCGGATCTGGATCTCGACGGGCTTGCCGCCCGGGCCGATCACCGTCGTGTGCAGCGACTGGTACATGTTGAACTTCGGCATCGCGATGTAGTCCTTGAACCGGCCGGGGACCGGGTTCCACCGCGCGTGCATGGCGCCGAGCGCCGCGTAGCAGTCGCGCACGGTGTCCACCAGGACGCGCGTGCCGACCAGGTCGTAGATCTCCGCGAAGTCGTGGCCGCGCACGATCATCTTCTGGTAGATCGAGTAGTAGTGCTTGGGCCGGCCCGTCACGGTCGCCTTGATCTTGGCGCTGCGCAGGTCCGACTCGATCTGGCCCTTCACCACGCCGAGGTACTCCTCGCGCGCGGGAGCCCGCTCGGCCACCAGGTGCACGATCTCGTCGTACACCTTGGGGTACAGGGTCTGGAAGGACAGGTCCTCCAGCTCCCACTTGATCGTGTTCATGCCCAGCCGGTGGGCCAGCGGCGCGTAGATCTCGACGGTCTCGCGCGCCTTGCGCTCGGCCGACTTGGACGGCACGTACTTCCAGGTGCGGGCGTTGTGCAGGCGGTCGGCCAGCTTGATGACCAGCACGCGGATGTCCTTGGCCATCGCGACGACCATCTTGCGCACGGTCTCGGCCTGCGCCGCGTCGCCGTACTTCACCTTGTCGAGCTTGGTGACGCCGTCCACCAGCAGGGCGACGTCGTCACCGAACTCGCTCCGCAGCGTCTCCAGGGAGTAGTCGGTGTCCTCCACCGTGTCGTGCAGCAGCGCCGCCGCGATGGTGGTGCCCTCGAACCCGAGCTCGGCCAGGATCGTGGAGACGGCGACGGGGTGCGTGATGTACGGGTCGCCGCTCTTGCGCATCTGCCCGCGGTGCGCCTTCTCCGCGACCACGTAGGCGCGCTCGATCAGCGCGACGTCGGACCTGGGGTGGTTGCTGCGGATGGCCTGCAGCAGGGGCTCGATCGCCGCGGGCGTGCCGCCGCCAACGCTCCGCACGCCGAGGCGCACCAGCCGGTTGCGCATCCGGTTGCCACCGGGCGGGGTGGGTGGGTTCTTCTCGGGCACAGAAGCGCGTGACACCGTGTTCTCCGCCATGTGCGCGCCTCCTTCCCCGGGAAACCCGGAGTCGCCAGTCTAGCCTCGGACCTCTATTCCCCGTCCGGTCGGCTCATTCACCGGACGTCGTGTCTACCCGAAGGAGAGTATCGACGTTGTGGCCACGAAGCCTGTCGCGTCCGTGGAGCGCCTCCAGCTCGATGAGGAACGCGAGCCCGGCGACCACTCCCCCGCACTGCTCCACGAGCTGTGCGGCTGCCGCCGCGGTACCACCGGTGGCGAGAACGTCGTCAATGATGAGAACGCGTGCACCCGGGGTGAGTGTTCCCGAGCGCAGCTCGATCGCCGCCGAGCCGTACTCCAGGTCGTAGGACACGCTCTGCGTGGGCGGCGGCAGCTTGCCGGCCTTCCGCAGGGGCAGGAACCCCAGGCCGAGCGCGTGGGCCACCGGCGCGCCGAGCAGGAAGCCGCGCGCCTCCATACCCGCCACGACGTCGACGCCGTCGGCAAGGGCCAGCCGGGTGAAGGCCTCCACGACGTCGGCCAGCCCCCGGGCGTCGGCCAGGAGGGGCGTGATGTCCTTGAAGAGGATTCCAGGGGAGGGGAAGTCGGGTACGTCCACGATCAGGTCGCGAATACGCGTCGCCCTCTCCGGCAGCAGTCCGGAGAGGGCGACGTCGGTCAGGTCGTCTGCCACGAGGCGTGAGCCTACCGGCGACGCCTGGGCTGAGCGCTCTGCCCCCGGTGGTGGCCGGGGACGAGCTGCGCGGAGCCGGACGCCGCGGCGGCGAGCACGCTCTCGTCGGCGCCCTCCGCCACCAGGCCCGCCCGCGCGTCCATGACCTTCCGGGTGTGCGCGGCGATCTTGGGCTCGCGCTCGCGCAGCGCCACGTCCAGCGGCGTGGCCAGGAAGATGGACGACGTCGCGCCCACCGCGATGCCGACGAACAGCGACAGCGAGATGTCGTTCAGCGTGCCGGCCCCCAGCAGGAAGCCACCCACGAAGAGGATGCCCGCGACCGGCAGCAGCGCAACGACCGAGGTGTTGATGGACCGGACCAGGGTCTGGTTCACCGCGAGGTTGGCCCGCTCTGCGTACGTGCTGCGGGACTGCTCGGTCACGGCCGCGGTGTTCTCGCGCACCTTGTCGAAGACGACCATCTTGTCGTACAGCGAGAAGCCGAGGATGGTCAGGAAGCCGATGATGGTCGACGGCGTGACCTCCCAGCCGATCACCGCGTACACGCCGGCCGAGATCAGCACGTCGAGCAGCATCGCGATGATGGCGGCCGCCGACATGCGCCACGCCCGGAAGTACAGCGCCATGAAGATCGCCGCCGCCGCCACGAACGCGACTGTGCCCCACAGGGCCCGCATGCTCACGGACTCGCCCCAGGTGGGGCCGATGAAGTTGGCCGTGACCTCGGAGGGTTCGACCCCGTAGGCCTCCGCCAGGGCGTCCTGGAGCCGGCCCGTCTCCTCGTTGTCGAGCTGCGAGACCTGCACCCGCATGGAGTCGGCGCCCACCTGCGTGACGTGCGGCTCCTCGCCCGGGGCGACCTCGGCGACGGTGTCGAGGGCGATGTCCTCGTCCGTGCTGGCCACGCCGGAGACGGTGAACTCAGAACCGCCGCGGAAGTCGATGCCCAGGTTCAGGCCCTGGAACACCAGGACGAGGATCGAGGCGGCCGACAGGAGGCCGACGATCGAGAACCAGAGGCGCCGCCGCTGGATGATCGGGTAGGACCTGCGCCCGGTGTAGAGGTCGTTGCCCCACTGAGCGAAGCTGCCGGCCATCAGTTGTTCTCCTCGTTCGGCTGAGTCGTGTCGCCCGACTCAGCGGCAGCCTTGCGCTCGGCGGCACGCCGCTCCGCGATGGTCATCCTGCGCCCGTCCTCGCGGGTGCGCGGCGCCGGGGTCACCGACTGCGCCGAGACCAGCTCGCGCTCCCGGTCCGGCGTGCCGAAGTCGGGTGCGTCGGCGTCGGCGCCGTCGGCCGGGGCCTTCGGGCCGGAGAACCGGCCGGCGCCGCGGTACCGGGGCACCGACTCGATCCGGCTGGTCGACAGGCCGGACGCGCTGTGGCCGTCGCGGAAGAACGGGATCTTCGAGATGAGCTCCATGACCGGGTGCGTGAACCAGATGACCACCATGATGTCGATGATCGTGGTCAGGCCCAGCGTGAACGCGAAGCCGCGCACGCCGCCGACGGTCATGAAGTACAGGATGATCGCCGACAGCAGGTTCACGGACTTGGCCGCGTAGATGGTGCGCCGGGCGCGTACCCAGCCGCGCTGGACCGCCAGCCGCAGCGACCTGCCGTCGCGCAGCTCGTCGCGGATACGTTCGAAGTACACGATGAACGAGTCCGCCGTGAAGCCGATGGCCACGATCAGACCGGCGATACCCGGCAGGGACAGGCGGTAGCCCATGCCCCAGCTCAGGAGCGCGATCACCACGTAGGTCATCGCGCCGGCCACGACGAGCGACATGACGGTCAGCAGGCCGAGCGTGCGGTACTGGAACATCGAGTACACGACCACGAGGGCCAGGCCGATGAGGCCGGCGAACAGGCCACGCTGGAGCTGCTCGGAGCCCAGGGTCGCGGAGATCTGGTTCTGACCGTCCACCTCGAAGGTGAGCGGCAGCGAGCCGAAGCTGAGCTGGTTGGCCAGCGTGGCGGCCGACTCCTGGGTGAAGGAGCCGGAGATGGTCGCCTGCCCGTTGGTAATGGGCTCGTTGGTGCTCGGCGCCGAGACGATCAGGCCGTCCAGCACGATGGCGAACTGGTTGCGCGGCTGCTCCAGCGACACGAGCCGTTCGGTCGTGTTCCGGAACTTCTCCGTGCCCTCGGAGTTGAAGTCGAGGGTGACGCCCCACTCGTTGGTGACGGTGCCGTTCGCGCCCGGCATGAGGCCGGACGTCGCGCTGCTCAGGTCGGTGCCGTCCACCTCGACCGGGCCGAGGATGTACTTGGCCGCACCCGTCTGGTCGCACGTGACGAGCACGCGGTCCGGGTGGTCGCCGCCACCGCCCTCGAGGTTCTTCGGGTCGGTGCAGTCCAGCTCGTCGTAAAGCTGCTGGACGGCGGGCGTGATCTGCGCCAGGTCGCTCGGGTCCGTCGGGTCGACGTCCTTGGCCTCCTCGACGGCCTTCCGCTCGAGCTCCGCGCGGTTGTCGGCGGTCGCGCTCTCGCCGCCGTCGGCGTTGGCGCCATCTGCGTTGGCGTCGTCGCCGGCGTCACCCGAAGCGCTGGGCGAGGCGGACGGGTCGGCCGTCGCGGTCGGCTGCGGGGCCCCGTAGGTCAGGACCGGGCGGAACTTCATCTGCGCGGCCTTCGAGATCAGCGCGATGGTCTCGTCGTCCACCTCGCCCGGGATCTCGACCACGATCTGGTTCGCACCCTGGCTCGCGATCTCGGCCTCGGTCACACCGTTGGCGTCGACACGCTGCCGGATGACGCCGATGGCCTCCTCCATCGCCTCCGGGGTCACCTCTGACCCGTCGGAGGTGACGGCTTCCAGGATGATCTGGGTGCCGCCCTGCAGGTCGAGCGCCAGGCCCGGGGCCAGGCTCGCGCCGTCAGGATTGTCGCTCGACCTTCCGTCGAGCTGCCAACCGGCCAAGAGGGCGCCGAAGGGCAGCAGGATCGTCAGGATCGTGAGGATCACGATCGTGCGAACCGGCCGCGAGCGCCGGGTGTCAGTCGCCAACGTCTGTCTCTTCTCGTGTGCGCGCCGGGGTACGTCCGACGCGGGTTCGGCGCCGCCCGGGGTCACCGGACGGCGCGGCCGTCACTTGCCGTCCGCGTCCCGTCGCTGCTGCTCCCGATACTCGCGCTGGGCAGTGTCCAGGCTGGACAGGTCGTCAGGAACGTCGTTCGCGTCGGGGCTGATCGTACCCGGCGTTTCGCTCTTCGCCGCGTCGTCGGACTCATCGGTCGCGTCGTCGTCGTCGGTGTCCTCCGCGACCGGCTCCTCGACCTTCCTGGCGATGGCCGCGCGGAGCCAGGTGGTGGGGCTGCCCGGGACGGACTCGATGGTCACCTGGTCGTTCGCCTCGTCGACGTCGACGACGGTGCCGACCATGCCGGAGGCGGTCATGACCTTGGTCCCGACCGTGAGGTTGTTCCGGAACTCCGCCGCCTCGCGCTGCTGCTTGCGCGTGCGGGAGGACATGAAGAACATCACCACGAGGAGGATCGCGATGAGGATGAGGAATGTGGGGTCCACTATGGATGGTCCTGTTCGATTGCTGGGTCGGATGTGCTGTGCACGCGCTGGTGCGCACGTACGACGAGGATCCAACCCAGTGTAGTGCCGGGCCTGGATCCTCGGGCTCCCCGGCAGGGGTGCCACCAGGACAACGTCAGGGGTCGAGCAAAGTTCCCTGGTCCGGTATCGCGGTCGGGCTGCCGGGCGCCGGGGCGGGCGGCGTCAGTCCCAGGTGCTCCCAGGCCGCGAGCGTGGCGACGCGGCCGCGCGGGGTGCGGCCGACCAGGCCCTCGCGGACCAGGTACGGCTCGGCGACGGTCTCGACCGTCTCCGCCTCCTCGCCCACGGTCATGGCGAGCGTGGACAGGCCGACGGGCCCGCCCCCGAACCGGGTGCACAGCGCGGTGAGCACGGCGCGGTCGAGCCGGTCCAGGCCGATGAGGTCGACCTCGTAGACCTCGAGGGCCGACTTGGCGGCGTGCAGGTCGAGCCGTCCGTCGCCGCGCACCTGGGCCCAGTCGCGGACGCGGCGCAGGAGCCGGTTGGCGATGCGGGGGGTGCCGCGCGAGCGGCCGGCGATCTCGTGCGCCGCGGCGTGGTCCAGCCGCACGCCGAGCAGCCCGGCGGAGCGCAGGATGACCCGCTCCAGCTCCTGCGGCGAGTAGTAGTCCATGTGCCCGGTGAACCCGAAGCGGTCGCGCAGCGGGGCGGGCAGCAGGCCGGAGCGCGTGGTGGCGCCGACGACCGTGAACCGCGGCAGGGCGAGCGGGATCGCCGAGGCGCCGGCGCCCTTGCCGACCACGACGTCGACCCGGAAGTCCTCCATCGCGACGTAGAGCAGCTCCTCGGCGGGGCGGGCGAGGCGGTGGATCTCGTCGATGAACAGCACGTCCCCCTCCTCCAGGGAGGACAGGACGGCGGCGAGGTCGCCCGCGTGCTGGATGGCCGGGCCGCTGGTGAGCCGCAGGTGCGACTCCAGCTCGCCCGCGATGATCATGGCGAGCGTCGTCTTGCCGAGGCCGGGCGGGCCGGACAGGAGCACGTGGTCGGGCGGGTTGCCGCGCGCGATCGCGGCCTGCAGCACCAGGGAGAGCTGGTCGCGCACGACCCGCTGGCCCACGAAGTCGTCGAGCCGCTTGGGGCGCAGCGCCGCCTCGGCGGCCCGCTCGACCTCGTCGGCGCTCGGCGCGACGATCCGGCCGCCCGCGCCCTCCGTCTCGGTCGAGAGCTCAGCCACGGTGGCCTCCCAGCACGCGCAGCGCCGCGCGCAGGGTCGACGCGACGTCCTCGGCGGCCACGGCCTCGGTCCCCGCCTCGGCGAGCACCTTCGCGACGGCGTCGTCGGCCTGCTTGGCGGGCCAGCCCAGGCCGGTCAGGGCCTCCACCACGCGGTCGGTGTGGTCGCCGGCGGCGGCCGGCGCCGAGCCGGTCGCGGCCTCCGCGGGGCCGGCCGACGGCGGCCCGAGCCGGTCGGCGAGCTCCAGGACTATGCGCTGGGCGCCCTTCTTCCCGATGCCGGGCACGCGGGTCAGCGCGGCGAGGTCCTCGCCCGCGACGGCGCGGCGCAGGGCGTCCGGGGTGTGCACGGCGAGCATCGCGAGCGCCAGGCGCGGCCCGACGCCGGAGACGGTCTGCACCACCTCGAACACGTCGCGTTCGTCGGGGTCGCTGAACCCGTACAGCGTCATCGAGTCCTCGCGGACCACCATGCTCGTGGCGACGCCGGCGCTCTCGCCGACGCGCAGCCCGGCCAGCGTGGTCGGCGTCGCGTGCACCAGGTAGCCGACGCCGCCGACGTCGACCACCGCGCGGTCCAGGCCCACGTGGGCCACGGTCCCCGTCAGCGAGGCGATCACGGGCTCCCCCTCCTTGCGTCCTGGCATGCTTGGCGTCCTGCCGCGGTCGAGCCCGGCGCACCGGGCTCGAACGTCCGTGCGACGAGACTAACAAGGGCCACCCACACGCCCGCGCAGGCCACGCCGTCCCCCGCGGGCATCGTCCGGCGCGGACGGGCTCGGGCCCGAGTGGCCGTCGACCCCGGCGGCCGCCGTCCGGCAGCGCCACGGCCGCAACCTGGTGGCCGGTCAGCGCCGCGGCCGCAGCTTGGCGGCCTGCTCGGCGGCGGCCCAGGCCCGCTGTGCGGGCGTGAGCTCGTGCCGCTCACCGCCCTGCAAGGCGCCAGCCGGGCGCCACAGGTGGGTGAGCGCGAGGGCGAGCGCGTCGGCGGCGTCGGCCGGGCGCGGCGCGTCGTCCAGGTCGAGGATGCGGGTGATCATGGTCGTCACCTGCGCCTTGTCGGCGCGCCCCGACCCGGTCACCGCCGCCTTCACCTCCGACGGCGTGTGCAGCGCGACGGGCACGCCGCGGCGGGCCGCCGCCACCATGGCCAGGCCGGCCGCCTGGGCGGTGCCCATCACCGTGCCGACGTTGTGCTGCGCGAAGACCCGCTCGACCGCCACGACGTCCGGCACGTGCTCGTCCAGCCAGCAATCCAGGCCGTCCGCGATCTTCAGCAGGCGCTGGTCCGTGGACAGGTCCGCGTCCGAGCGGATCACCCCGACCGCGACCATCCGGGCCCGCCGCCCCGGCAGCGAGTCGACGACGCCGACGCCGCACCGGGTCAGGCCGGGATCAACACCGAGAACGCGCACGCGAGAACCTTCTCACGTGCGGTTCCGCTCCCCCGGCAGGCTCGGCGGCCGCGTCCTAGTCCTCGTCGTCGAGGGCCGCCATGACCTCGTCGCTCGCGTCGAAGTTCGCGTAGACGTTCTGCACGTCGTCGCTGTCCTCGAGCGCGTCGATGAGCCGCATGATCTTGCGGGCGCCCTCGACGTCGACCTCGACCTCCATCGAGGGGTGGAAGATCACGTCGGCCGAGTCGTACTCGATGCCGGCCTCCTGGATGGCGGTACGCACCGGCACCAGGTCCGTCGCCTCGCTGAGCACCTCGATGACCTCACCCTGATCGGTGACCTCCTCCGCGCCGGCCTCCAGCGCGGCCAGCATGACATCGTCCTCGGTGACGCCGTCGGTCTTGGGCACGACGACCAGGCCCTTGCGGGAGAACAGGTACGACACCGAGCCCGGGTCCGCCAGGTTGCCGCCGTTGCGGGTGAACGCCAGGCGCACCTCGGAGGCCGCGCGGTTCTTGTTGTCGGTGAGGCACTCCACCAGGACGGCGATGCCGTTGGTGCCGTAACCCTCGTACATGATCGTCTGGTAGTCGACGGCGTCGGCGCCCTCGCCGGAGCCGCGCTTGACCGCACGATCGATGTTGTCGTTGGGGACCGACGACTTCTTCGCCTTCTGGACCGCGTCGAACAGCGTCGGGTTACCGGCCAGATCGCCGCCGCCCGTACGGGCCGCAACCTCGATGTTCTTGATCAGCTTCGCGAAGAGCTTGCCGCGCTTGGCGTCGATCGCGGCCTTCTTGTGCTTGGTCGTGGCCCACTTGGAGTGACCTGACATGCCTCTACCTGACTCCTTGCATTTCCGATGGCTCTATCAATGGTGCTGGAACGGTGGCGGGGAACCGCTCAGCCGCCCGCGACCATGCTGACGAACAGCCCGTGCACGCGCGCGTCCCCCGTGATCTCGGGGTGGAATGCGGTGGCGAGCAGCGGCCCCTGCCGTGCTGCAACGATCTTACCGGCGGCCGCCACGGGTCGGCCTTGCGTATCCACAGCCGGGATGCGGGACAGCACCTCGACGTCCGGCCCCGCCTCCTCGATCCAGGGGGCGCGGATGAACGCGGTGCGCACCGGGCCGCCGTCGCCGACGTCGGAGATCCCCGCGAAGTCGAGGTCGGTCTCGAAGGAGTCGACCTGCCGACCGAACGCGTTGCGCCGGACCACGACGTCCATGCCGCCGAGCGTGCGCTGGTCGTCGGTGCCGCCGAGGATGCGGTCCGCGAGCAGGATCATCCCCGCGCACGAGCCGTAGACCGGCAGCCCCTCCTTGATCCGGGCCTGCAGCGGGTCGTTCAGCTCGAAGATCCGCAGCAACTTGTCCATCGTCGTCGACTCCCCGCCGGGAATCACGAGCCCGTCCACCGCCGCCAGCTCGGCCGGACGGCGCACGCTGACGCCGCGCGCGCCCACGGACTCGAGGGCGGCCAGGTGCTCACGGACGTCGCCCTGCAGGGCGAGGACTCCGACGGTCGGGGTGTTCACAACCGTCCATCTTACGTCGCCACGAGTGCCATCCGAGACCTGCCGAGCGGCCTCACCGGCGCTCCCCGGTCACGGCGAGCACAATACTCAGTCGTCGAGCTGCACGCCCAGGTGGCGGACCGCGCCGTCCCATCCCGCCACCAGGTGCTCGACGACGTCCGGCAGCTCCGGCGGGAACACCTCCAAGGGCTGCTCCCGGAGCTGCGCGGGGGTCAGCCAGGCCATCTCGTCGAGCAGCTCGCGCTCGGCATCGGTCCAGCCGTCGGCGGTCACCTCCACGGCGTCCGCCGTCCGCGCGAGGTAGAAGACCTCGTGCTGCCGGCACGTCTCCGCGAAGAAGTCGAAGATGCCCGTGCGCGTGAGCACCGGCCCCACCAGGTCGTCCGGCGCCAGTGCGATGCCCGCCTCCTCGCGGGTCTCGCGCAGCGCCGCCTGCACCGGGGTCTCCCCCGCGTCGATGCCGCCGCCGATCGTGAACCACCAGGAGCGCTCCGGCTGGTTCACGTCGTGCCCGCGCATCACCAGCACCCGTCCGGCGTCGTCCACCAGGATGACGCGCGCCGCGGAGCGCTCGCGGACGCCGTCCGGCCCGGGCACCCAGTCGTCGCCGAGGGACGTGGTGCCGGGGCCGCCTGCCGACGGCGCGGGCGGGCTCGGCTGGTCTGCCGTGTCGGGCGGGTACCCCGTCATGCGATGGCCTCCTCGTGCCTGGGGGGGTGGGCGTCCGGGTGCCGCGCACGGACGCCCCGGTGTCACCCACAACGTACCGTCCCGCCCGGTCTCGACCGCCCGACGACGGCTCGTCGTGTCCTGCTTGACTCCGTCCACCATGATTGACCGCACGGATCGGCGTCGAGCAGGGGGATCAGCATGGAGATGAGTGTCGGCTGGCTGGCCGTCGTGGTGGCCACCATCGTCGGGATGGCGATAGCCGGAGTCTGGTACGGCGGCTGGGGCTTCGCCGGAGTCTGGCGGGAACTGACCGGAGTCACCGAGGAGGACTCGAAGCGCGCCGGCAGGCGCCCGCTCGTGGTCCTCCTGGCGTCCATCATCGTCACGGCACTGGTGCTCGCCGCCGGCTGCTCCGTCGTCTCGGGCTTCTTCGACAGCGACTCGCTCTGGCTGGATCTGGCCGTCGGACTCGCCACCTGGTTGGGGTTCTCTCTGACGACCCTGGCGCAGCACAACGCCTTCGAGCAGAAGCCGACGCGGCTCACCGTGCTCAACAGCGCGTACCAGCTCGTGCTGTTCCTCGGCATGGCCCTCGCCATCGGGTTGCTGCAGTAGTACCTCTCCCAGGCCGTCGAGGCCGTTAGCCCGTCCGAGCGGGTCGCCGGCAAGACCGTCGTCACGGTGATGTGGTCGTTCGAGAGGCAGTGCCTCCCGCGGTCACTCCCGCGTGACCACGTGCGAGAGGTCGACCTCCCACCGGTCCAGGCCGCCCTGCGGGAGCTGCCAGACGTACTCGTTCTTGAGCTTACCGCCGTCCTCGGCGAACGGCCCGGTGTGGTACCCGTAGAACGCGACGGTGGGGAGCGTCCCCTCCGGCGCGGTACGGATCCCGTTGTGAAAGTCGCCGTTCCGGCGGCGCAGTTCGTCCGCCACGAACGTCCGGAACCGCGCCTCGTCCAGGGAGGCGGACGACGTCGCGCTCGCGGTGAGCTGGATCGCGATGTGGAGCTGCCGGTCACCGTTGCCGTCCTCGTAGCTGATGAGGCGGTGGTTCTCGACCGCTTCCAGCAGCTCCGGGTCGCTGTAGATCACGTCGCGGAGGGCGTCTGGACCGACGACTGCACCGTTGTAGTCGACGGACATGTCCGAGCGCCCGTAGTGGAACAGCAGCGGAAGGTCGAGAAACTTCTCCTCGATCACCTTCTCGTGGCCGAGCTCCCGCAGGACCGGCAGGAGGTCGCGCATGCGCAGCACGTGACCGCGGTCGTGGATGTTGTACCGGATGCGCGGGTTGATGTTCCGGTCGCGGACGATCGTGACGACCAGCTCGCCGACGTCGTTGGTCTCCAGCAGATAGTCGAACGGGTTGAACTGGAAGATCATCGGCAGCACGCCGTACTCGCGGGTCCTGGTCAGGCGGTCGGACAGGCGCTGGTCCTCGCTGATCGCACGCCGCAGGGCAACCGTGAAGTCAGTCTCGATGCTGAGGTTGATCTCGAGGTCGCTGGCTCCGTAGGAACCGAAGACGCTGTGGGCGTAGCGCAGGATGTGGGAGCGCATGTTCTCGCTGATGCCCTCGCCGCCGAACGCGGCAACGATGTCGTAGTCCGCCCAGTTCAGCCGGTCGTCCTCGAACAGCGACTTCAGGAACGGCGGGTAGCTGGTGATGATGTAGGTGTAGTCGGTCCCGAACTCCCTCATCGTGTTGATGATCTTGTCCTTGTCCGGACCGCACGACTTGATCATCGTGATCTCGGCCAGCGAGGTCGTGACGTTCATGCCGGTCGCCCACGCACCGAGCGAGAACGCGTTGAGCAGGAAGGGCTGCTTGCGCAGCGTGGACGCCGTCCGGGCGAAGCCCACCTGGAGGAGCTGGCGGGTAGCGGCCCGCTCCTCACGCCCTCGGACCCAGCTCGTTGGCGTCCCGGAGCTCCCGGAGGACTCGTCGACGACGACGCCACGGCGCGGCAGCCTGCCCCCGACACACCGTTCGGTGACGCTCCACCGCTTGATGTACGACTCCTTGTCCATCTCCGGGACCTCCCGGAGCGCCTCGGTCAGCGAGCCCTTGACGACCAGGCGGCCCTGGCGGCCGTGCTCCGCGAGGAAGGCGCGGTATGCGGGTACCTGCCGCGCGGCGAACTCGAACGTCCGCCAGGCCCGGAGCCGGCCCAGCCACCAGCGCAAGGGCTCGATCCCCGGACCGAGGAGCAGCTTGTGCGTGTGCACGCTGTGCGTCAGCGGGCGGACCACGCCGTCGACCACAGCCACGAGCGAGAAGGCGAGGAGACGCTTCATGCGCCGGCTCCGATCAGCATCGATGCGGCAGGACGGCGGTGCGCCACCGGCGGGGTCTTGCTGTACCCGAACCGAAAGAGCATCCAGGCCATCCGGCTACCACCCTCGTCGGCGGCCACCGCCTCGGCGAAGGCGCGGTGCGAGCCGGGGTTGGTGATGACGGTCCCGAACGGGTGCAGCCGGACGCCGTGGGCCGTGAGCTCGAGCCAGAGCCGCATGAAGGTGCGGCCCGCCTCGATGTAGTCGGACGGGCCCGCGAACGGGCCCTCCAGCCAGCCGAGCTGACGCACGCCGCGCATGGTGTTCAGGTACATGGTGCGGATCGCCCCGCCGACGACCGGCGCGTCCCACAGACCGCGGTGCGTCATCGCGAACCTGAGCAGACCGCCCGGCATGAGCATCGCCTCGGCGCTCAGCCCGTCGGCCCTCTCGCGGGCGTCCTGCTTGCTGAAGCGCAGCCAGGTCATGATCTCGTCGTACACCGCGTCGTTGCGCAGGTCGGAGAACAGCGTCGCCTGGTTGATGTGCACCAGCCTGCGGACGGTCGAACGGTCGGAGGTGGTGCGGAACGTGTGCCCGCCGGCGTCCGCCACGGCGGACGCGGCCGCCACGACCTCGGCCGGAACCGGCCGCGCGTCATAGGGACGACGGGACGTGCGGCGGACCCGGAACAGCTCCAGCCGGGCGAGGTCCTCCTCGGTCGCCGTCCGAGGGGTGAGGGCCACGGTGCCCAGGGAGTGCAGGCGGTCCGTGCTCCCGAAGTCCATCTCGCTGGGGTCGAGGTCCTCGGCCACGTCGTAGCCGAGCCCGCGCGCCACCGTGCTGAGCGACTCCAGGAAGACCCCGGCGCAGACGTGCCCGAAGGGGATGCCGAAGGACTCGGCGGGCAGGCCCAGGTCGAGGTCGTAGAAGACCTCGGCGGTGTGGGAGTCGACGGGCCGGACCTTGATGGGCTGCGAGTTGTGCGGGGACGGGTAGCAGCGGGCATCCTCCAGGATGCGAAGCCACGGTTCAGCTGCGTTCACCACGTGCATCTCCGTTCGGCACACCGTCGGCCGCGCCGTTGGCCGCCGTCGGACAAAACGTAGTGCAGGGGTGGCCTCGACGGCATCAATATGGCGCCTGTCGCAGGCGCACCGCCCGCGCGAGGGCACGCGTGTTCGTCCGTGACCGGCCACCGGCGGCAGGCCGGTGGAACCACCTGCGAGAATGCGCTGTCGTGAACCATCTGCTGGACCTCGGGTCCCGGAAGTTCTGGCGCCTGGTCGGCAGGCCCGTCGACCTCGCCGCGGACCACTCCTGGTTGCGCGCCCCGGTGAGCCGTTCCTCCACGGTCGGGGACGGCTGGCTCGCCGCCGAGGCGGCGCGCCACGGCGGCACGGTCGACGACGACGTGGCGACCACGGATCTGTCAGCGGACCGGGCTCCCGGCCTGCTTCCGGCGATGGCGGCCCTCGACGGTCCCGGGTTCGACGCCTCCCGCCTGGACCCGCGGATCCGCGACTTCTACGAGCACACCGCCGCCTGGCACATGGACGTGTGGAGCGGCTGGTCGCCGCTGTTCTGGCCGGCCGGCGAGCTGATCGCGCGGTTCTTCGGCCGCCGGGTGGAACAGCTCGCCCTCCCGATGCGCCCGCTCGACGTCGCGCACGGAATGGACAGCCGGGTCCGCGTGATCCGCGACCGGGACGGTGAGCAGGTGGGCGCCGCATGGCTGCGGACGCTCCGGCCGTCGGGCCGCTACGTGTTCAGCGGCTGCTACTCGGCGCGCCGCCTGCCCGGCGCGGAGCGGCCGAGCGTCCACGTCGCGTTCCCGCTCGAGTCCGGCAACGTCCAGGTGTTCCTGCGCCCGGTCGTCAGTGACGGGAGCGGGCTGGTCCTGGAGTCGCCCCCGGGACGGTTCGGGCAGGACGGCGCGTACGTCGTCGTGCACGATGGCGGACGGGACTTCGCGGCGCGCATCCCGCTCCACGAGACCTTCCGCCTGTACCTCGACCCGTACGACGTGCTCCGCACCGACCACGAGCTACGGATCAGGCGGACCTGGATGATGCGCCTGCACTACAAGCTGGAGCGCGCCCGATGATCCACACCTTCCACCTCGCCGAGCTGCCGGCCGCCGTGACGGCACGCGCCCTGCTGCGACCGCCGTCGGGCAGCACCACGCCCGGGCTGGACCATGCCGAATGCCTGGCCCTCATGCGCCTGGGGGCGCCCACCGTGTCCCCGGACCGGCTGCAGCTACGACGGATCGCGGTCTTCGCGCAGTGGCGCGACGAGGAGGCCCTGGACCGTTTCCTGTCCGACGACGCGCTCGGCCGCCACCTGGCGGCCGGCTGGCACGTCCGCCTGGAGTACCTGCGGCGCTGGTCCCACCTGGCGGCGCTGCCCGGATTGCCCGCTCGGACCGGCTCCTGGGACCAGGAGGAACCCGTGGTCGCGGTGACCGTCGCGCGGATGCGCCTGCCCGAGGTGCCCCGGTTCCTGCGGTGGGGCAAACCCGTCGAGCGTCAGGTGCGCGACCACCCCGGCACGACGCTCGCCCTGGCCGCCTTCCGGCCGCCGCGCACGATCTCCACGTTCTCCGTGTGGCGCACCGTGCGCGAGATGGAGGCGATGGTGCACGGCCGCTCCGGCGTTCCCGCGGACCGGCGGCACGCGGACGCCATGGTCGAACGCCGGCGCCGGGACTTCCACCACGAGTTCGCGACGTTCCGCTTCCGCCCGCTCGCGGAGCACGGCACCTGGGAGGGACGGACGGGGATCGTGCCGCTGGGCTGACTTGGCCGCGAGGCGACGTCAGTGAGGCTCGAAACCGGGGACCGAAGCCCCCTTGCCAATCAGCCCGGGCAGTGGCAACGTAGTAAGTGGCCTGCGAGACAGGCGAGGGAGCCGAGAGGCTGAGAGGCCAGAAGGTTGAAAGACCAGCTGGCGACCCCCACAACCTGATCCGGACAATGCCGGCGAAGGGAAATCGCCTCGCAGGTCCTTTTTATGCCCGGGCATTGTGTCCGCGGACACAATGTCCGTGGGCTCTCGCACGAGGTCGACCACTTACAGGTCCACGACTCGTCGAAGGCCGGCGTCGACGGCGTCCATCAGGTTCTCGGGAAGCGTGACCCCGGTGGGGTCGATGTCAGCGCGATCCACGGTCATCGGCTGGGACACGTTGACGACCGAGTCCTTCGGCAGCCCGGACGCCAGGGCCGGGAGGAACACGTTGCCGGGGTGCCGCGCAAGGGCCGTGTTCGAGGTGACCGGCAGAACGACGACGGTCGCGATACGGGACTTGTTGTACTGGTCGGACTGCACGACGACGGCCGGTCGCCGCTTGGCCGGAGCGCTGCCCCGAGGTTCCCCGAAGTCGACCCAGCACACTTCTGCGCGCCGGATCACCACTCGTCCGAGGCCTCGACCAGGCGCGCGTTCGCGGTCCGGCGGAACTCGGCGATGTCGTCGCCGGGCTGCCCGATGGCGTCGATCGCGTCGTCGATCTGTGCGGTCAGGTCCGCGCCGGTCAACTCGTCGGCGTAGTGCTCAGCGGCACGCCGGTAGAACTCCGACCGCGTCATGCCGTGCTTCTGCGCGATGTGGTCGAAGCGTTCCGCCGCGTGGTCCGGGAGGCTGATCGCTGTCTTCATGGATCAACGGTATAACTTTTTCTACCGCTCCGCCAGAGAGGTGAGCGCCACGATGAACGACGCGCCGTTCGGAAGTCGCTCTGAAGATCGGTAGCAACCTTCAGTGAGTCCTGGAACGAGGCAAGGACTACGGGATCGGGATCAAAGGGCGGAGAACCACCAAGGTGGGCGATGGCTGCCGACACATACCCCGCGGTTCCGAGGTCATCACGGCCATCGCAACGTGCGACGAAGGACTGCATTCCCGCGACGACGTCCGGCCCGGTGATCAACGCGCTGACAACGGCCAAGGGAGCTGCAGCATGCGAGGACCCGTCGATCCACGCAGCGGCAACCGCCTCGCGAACTCTGTCGGCGGGTACTGCAAGGGCGAACCACGCACCCATGGTCTGTTCACGCCACACCCTGCTCAAGAGCAGCCATTCCACCTGCTCGCAGGTCAGTCGCCTACCCGCTCTGATCAGCTTGCGCCGGAACCGGCGCGCGGCGCGCGGATCAACTTCGGTCGGCGCCTCCACCAGGTACATCCTCAGGTAGAACGGCCGAACCAGCCGCCGGATCAGCCGGACCTCTTCACGGGTGTAGAGCAACGAGCTGCATCCCTCTCCCGGCCCCGGACAGGCCAACGTCGCTGTTCTGCAGAACTCAAGTCGCTGTTCTGCAACACCGAGGTCGCTGATTTCGCACGATGCGGAAGGCCGCCGTAGGGCCGACCCCGACCTCAATCTAGCGGGCTTTGGCGGACCACAATCGACCGAGTTATGGCTCCGCTGGGCCTGCTGAACGCGAATCAGCCAGCGGTCCCTTGGCCCTGCTGATTCAAAGCAGAAGGGCCCCGCGGACTCGACGTCCGCGGGGCCCCTCCGACGAGGGTTACCTCACCAGCCCCGCTCCGCCAGACGCACCGGCGCCGGCTCCTCCTCGACGTTGATGCCCACCATCGCCTCGCCCAGACCGCGCGAGACCTTTGCGATCACGTCCGCGTCGTCGAAGAACGTCGTCGCCTGGACGATCGCCTTGGCGCGCTGCGCGGGGTTGCCCGACTTGAAGATGCCCGAGCCGACGAACACACCCTCGGCGCCGAGCTGCATCATCATCGCGGCGTCGGCCGGGGTGGCGATGCCGCCCGCGGTGAACAGCACGACCGGCAGCTTGCCCTCGCGGGCCACCTCCGCCACCAGCTCGTACGGCGCCTGCAGCTCCTTGGCCGCGACGAACAGCTCGTCCTCGGGCAGCGACGTCAGGCGGCGGATCTCCTGGCGGATCTTGCGCATGTGCGTGGTCGCGTTCGAGACGTCGCCGGTGCCGGCCTCGCCCTTCGAGCGGATCATCGCCGCACCCTCGGTGATGCGGCGCAGCGCCTCGCCCAGGTTGGTCGCGCCGCACACGAACGGCACGGTGAAGTTCCACTTTTCGATGTGGTTCGTGTAGTCCGCCGGCGTCAGCACCTCGGACTCGTCGATGTAGTCGACGCCGAGCGACTGCAGCACCTGGGCCTCGACGAAGTGCCCGATGCGCGCCTTCGCCATCACCGGGATCGAGACGGCCTCGATGATGCCGTCGATCATGTCGGGGTCGCTCATGCGCGACACGCCGCCCTGCGCGCGGATGTCCGCGGGCACCCGTTCCAGCGCCATGACGGCCACCGCACCCGCGTCCTCGGCGATCTTCGCCTGCTCGGGCGTGACGACGTCCATGATGACGCCGCCCTTGAGCATCTCGGCCATACCGCGCTTCACGCGTGCGGTGCCGACCGTGCCCACGGTGTTCTCGCCGGTCACGGATTCAGTCACGGTTACCTCGCATAGTTCTCGCCGGTGGGATCGACGCCGGTCGTTCCGGGCGCGGTCGGCGCCCTGCCTCGATCTTATCGCCCGCCCCCGACGGTCCTCGTCGCCCGTTCGCCCAGCGGTCACCCGGGTCCGGTGGTCGCCCATGCCCGGTCGTCACCCCCGGCCGGTAGCCGCCCGTACCCGATGGTCACCCACGCCCAGCGGTCCCCCGCCCACCGGCCACCCACGCCCAGCCGTCACCCCCCGTTCGGCTCCAGCTCCTTCGGCAGCGCGTCGTCCAGCTCCACCGTCCGCGGCATCGGCGCCCGGCCGGCCAGGTGGAAGAGCCGCACGTACCACAGACGACGCACCCGCCGGGCCTGGGCGACGGCCTCGTTGTGGAAGCGGCGGGCCAGCGTCACCCGGTACCACGCGGCCGCGAGCCCCGCCACGACCTCCCCCGCCGGCCCGGCCCGCAGCTCCCGGACCGCCTCCGGCCCGCCGAGCGCCTCGCGCAGCGTCGCCGTGAGCCCGGACTCGGCCCGCTCGCGGTCCGCGCCCAGCCCGTCCGTCTTCAGCGCGGCGGCCGGCGAGGTGACAGGCGCGGTGTCCGCCGTCGTGTACGCGGCGTCGGCCACCAGCACCGAGCTGGCCGGGTCCAGCGCGCCCGACGCCGCCAGCTCCACGGCCGCCGACGCGCGCCGCACGAGCTGCGCGTCGAGCGCGATCCGTGACGCGGCGACCTTGCGGTGCAGCCGGTCCAGGCGCGTCGCCCCCTGCCACGCGAACAGCAGGCCGACGGCGGCGGCCCCCACCGCGATCAGCGCGATCTCGGACCAGTTCATGAGTCGCCCCCGACCCGCCGCGGGAACAGCCCCATGACGCGCCCCACCACGTTGCCGCCGATGGCGTGGTCCGCCGCGACCGTCATCTCGTACACGGCGAGCACCTGCTCGGTCACGCCGGCCCAGTCGAACCGCTGGACCCACTGCGCGGCGTGGGCGCGGTAGGCGTCCCGGCGCGCCGGGTCAGCGAGCAGGTCGAGCACGGTCGCGGCGAGGTCGGCCGGGTCGCCGGTGCGGAACAGTGCGCCGGCCGCGCCGTCGTCCAGGACGCGCTGGAACGCGCCCAGGTCGCTGGCCACGACTACGGACCCCGCGCTCATGGCCTCCACGAGCACGATGCCGAAGCTCTCCCCGCCGGTCTGCGGCGCGACGTACAGGTCGGCCGACGCCAGCAGCGCGGCCTTGTCGGCGTCGGACACCGCGCCCAGGAACTCGACGGAGGACGCCTGCGGTCCGAGCAGCTCGCGACTCTGCGCGACGGCGTCGTCCCCGCGCCCCGCCACGAGGAACCGCGTGCCGGGCACGCGGTCGAGGATCGCGGGGACGGCCCGGACCAGGACGTCCAGGCCCTTGCGGGGCTCGTCGAGCCGGCCCAGGAACGCGACCGTCGGCGCGGTGGGCGTCCCGGTCCACTCGGGCCGCCGGGGACTGCTCGCGAACACGTCCGTGTAGACGCCGTTGGGGATCACCACGGCGTCGCCGCCGAGGTGGTCCACCAGCGTGCGGCGCGCGTCCTCGGAGACGGCGATGCGCGCGGCGATCTTCTCCAGCGACTGCCGCACCAGCGGGTAGGCGACCTGCAGCGCCCGCGAGCGCACCTGCGAGGTGTGGAACGTGGCGACGACGGGCTCGGTGGCCTGCCACAGCGCGAGCATCGACAGGGACGGCACCATCGGTTCGTGCAGGTGGACCAGGTCGAACGGGCGCCCGCCGATGCCGCCCTCCAGCCAGCGGCGCACGCGCGTGGCGGTCAGCGGCCCGAAGGTGAGCCGCGCGACCGACCCGTTGTACGGCACGGGCACCGCCCGGCCGGCGGGGGTGACGACGTCGGGCAGCTCGGTGTCGTCGCTGGAGGGGGCCAGCACCGAGACCTCGTGGCCGGCGGCCTGCAGCGCCTGGGCGAGGTCGCGCACGTGGAACTGGACGCCTCCCGGCGCGTCGAACGAGTACGGGCAGACGATGCCGACGCGCAGGGCGCGGTGGCCGCGGCGGCGGACGCCTCTCACTCGGTCGCCCGCCCGTCCCCGCTCGCGAGCCCGTCCGCGACCGTCCGCCCCTCGGCAGCCCCGCCTTCGGCACCCCGCCTCTCGGAAGACCGCTGCCGCGCCGGCCCCAGGTCCGCGACGAACACCCGCTGCAGCATGTGCCAGTCCTGCGTGTGCTCGACGATCGTCCCCGCGAGCTGGTCCACCCAGCCCTGGGTCAGCAGGCGCGCCCGCTCGTCGCGCGGCAGCCCGGCGTCCGGCACGGGCAGGGGCGGGTAGAACCGGATGACGAGCCCCCACGGCGTCCCGGCCGCCCGGCGGCGCGCGCCGCGCAGCCGCTCGTACGTGATGCCGACGGCGTGCACGGGGACGTCGGCCTCCAGGCCGAGCAGCGCGGGGCCGGCCGCGACCCGGGCGCGGTGCCCGGCGAGGTCCACCTCGATGCCGGTCGCGGTGAGGTCGCGGTCGCTGAGCAGCGGGATGAGCCGGTCGCCCTCCTTCGCGCCCCGGACCAGGGTGCCCAGCACGTCGCCGTTGCCCAGCGGCAGCACGTCGATGCCGAGCGAGCCGCGGAACCGCACGAACTCCTCGAACAGCTCGTCGGGCTTGAGCCGTTCGGCCACGGTGAGCACGCCCGCGAGGTGCTGGGAGGCGTACGCCCCCGCCAGGTCCCAGTTGCCGAGGTGGCCCAGGGCGAGCGAGACGGCGCCGCCGTCGGCGATCACGGGACGCACGTGCTCGTCGTAACCCTCCAGGCGCACGCGGGCGCGCAGCCGCGCCGGGCTGACGCCCTGCAGCGTGAACGCCTCGCGGAAGTAGCGCATGTAGCTGCGCATGCCGGCCCGGGACAGCCGGCGGACCGCCGTGGCGGACAGGTCCGGCCGGACCCGCGCGTAGTTGGCCTCCATGCGGCGCACGCTCTTGCCGTGCCGCAGCCAGGTGAGGTCCGCGACCAGTGTGAACAGGCCGCGGAGCACGGGCTCGGGGATCCTCGTGGCGTTCCGCCACGCGAACGTGTACACCGGCACGATGTTCATCAGGCCTCCTGGCCGGCCAGCGGGCCCTCGTGCCGGTCGCTGCGTGGTCGCGTGAGCTGGGCCCGGACGGCGGCGATGCGCTGGAACACGGTCACCAGGCTCGCGAGCGCCAGCAGGGTGAGCACCACCTCCAGCACCACGACCGGCAGACCCGCCTGCAGGAACGTGAACGGGACCAGCGCGAGCACCAGCCGGTCGGTGCGCTCGGCGATGCCGACCTGGGCGGTGGCGCCGACGCTCTCGGCCCGCGCCCGGGCGTACGGGACCACGCTGCCCAGCACGAGGCAGGCGAGCGCGGCGGCGGTGCCCCACAGGCCGTGGTGCTCCTCGGGGTGCAGCACGAACCAGAGCGTGATCCCTGCGAACACCGCGCCGTCGGCCAGGCGGTCCATCGTGGAGTCGAGGAACGCGCCCCACGGGCCGGAGCGCCCGGCGTGGCGCGCCATCACGCCGTCGAGCGAGTCGAAGAGGGCGAAGAAGCCGATGAGGAAGCCGCCGAGCAGCGTGTGCCCGGCGGGCAGCAGCGTCAGGGCCAGCGTGGTGACCACGAGCGTGCCGGCGATGGTCACGGCGTCGGGTGAGATCCGTAGCGCGAGCAGGAGCCGGGCCAGGGGCGTGAACAGCCTCGTCATGAAGGAGCGCAGGCCCCGGAACATCAGTTCTCCTCTCTGCCACCGCCCCCCACGGTCGCCCACGCCTCCGCGAGCCGACGGCGGGTGTCCGCCAGCAGCTCGGGCAGCGCCTTGGTCTGGCCCACGACGGGCAGGTAGTTCGCGTCGCCCAGCCAGCGGGGTACCACGTGCTGGTGCAGGTGTGCCGCGATGCCAGCCCCGGCGACCTCGCCCTGGTTGATACCTAGATTGAAACCTGCCGGCGCGTGAACGGCGCGCGACACGCGCATGGCCTGCTGGGTCATCTCGGCCAGCTCGACCGTCTCGGCGGCGTCCAGGTCCGGGTAGTCCGACACGTGCCGGTACGGGAGCACCATCATGTGCCCCGAGTTGTACGGGTAGAGGTTCAGCACCACGTAGCACAGCTCGCCGCGGGCGACGACGAGGCCCTCCTCGTCGTCGCCCTGCGGGATCCGGCAGAACGGGCACTGCCCGGTGGTGGCGTCGGTCGGCTTGTTCTGCCCGCCGATGTAGACCATGCGGTGCGGCGTCCAGAGCCGCTGCAGGTGGTCCTCGGGCGGGCCGAACGCCGACGGCGGTTCGACGGTGGGCTCAGTGCCCATCGAGTCCCCGTCAGACCTGCGCACGGTCACGGACGGCCGCGACGATCCGCTCGACGGCGTCCGCAACGGGCACCCCGTTCTCCTGGCTGCCGTCGCGGAAGCGGAACGACACGGCGCCCGCGTCGACGTCCTCGCCGCCCGCGATGAGCACGTACGGCACCTTCTCCTTGGACGCGTTGCGGATCTTCTTGCCGAACCGGTCGTCGGACAGGTCGATCTCGACGCGCACGCCCCTGGCCTCGAGCTGCCGGGCGACGTCCTTCACGTAGTCGTCGAACGCCTCGGCGACGGGCACCAGCTTGACCTGCACCGGCGCCAGCCACACCGGGAACGCGCCGGCGTAGTGCTCGATGAGCACGCCCATGAACCGCTCGATCGAGCCGAACTTGGCGGAGTGGATCATCACCGGCTGCTGGCGCGTGCCGTCGGCCGCGGTGTACTCCAGCCCGAAGCCCTTGGGCTGGTTGAAGTCGTACTGCACGGTGCCCATCTGCCAGGTGCGGCCGATGGCGTCCTTGGCCTGCACGGAGATCTTGGGGCCGTAGAACGCGGCGCCGCCCGGGTCGGCCACGAGCTCCAGGCCGGTCTCGCGGCCGACCTGCTCCAGGATCGCCGTGGCGGCGGCCCAGTCCTCGTCGGAGCCCACGAACTTGTCCGGCTTGGAGTCGTCCCGCGTGGACAGCTCCAGGTAGAAGTCGTCAAGGCCGAAGTCGCGCAGCACGCTGAGCATGAAGTCCAGCAGGTGCTTGACCTCGGCCGGCGCCTGCTCCGGCGTCACGTAGGAGTGCGAGTCGTCCTGCGTCAGGCCGCGCACCCGGGTCAGGCCCTGCACCACGCCCGACTTCTCGTACCGGTACACCGACCCGAACTCGAACAGGCGCAGCGGCAGCTCGCGGTACGAGCGGCCGCGCGAGGCGAAGATCAGGTTGTGCATCGGGCAGTTCATGGCCTTGAGCCGGTACTTGGACCCCTCCAGGTCCATCTCCGGGAACATGGTGTCCGCGTAGTACGGGAGGTGGCCCGAGGTGTGGAACAGCCCGTCCTTGGTGATGTGCGGCGTGCCGACGTAGGAGAAGCCCTCCTCGATGTGCCGCTGGCGGACGTAGTCCTCCATGACCCGCTTGATCACGCCGCCCCGGGGGTGGAACAGCGGCAGGCCCGAGCCCACCTCGTCGGAGAAGCTGAACAGGTCCATCTCGGCGCCGATGCGCCGGTGGTCGCGCCGCTCGGCCTCCGCGAGCCGGTCCAGGTACGCCTTCAGCTCGTCCTTCGACGGCCACGCCGTGCCGTAGACGCGCTGCAGCATCGGGTTCTTCTCGCTGCCGCGCCAGTAGGCCGCGGCGCTCCGCATGAGCTGCACGCCGTTGCCGATCAGGCGGGTGTTCGGCAGGTGCGGGCCGCGGCACAGGTCCTTCCAGACCACGGTCTCGCTCTCCCGGCCGGCGCCGCGCACGTTGTCGTAGATGGTCAGCTCGCCGCCGCCCACCTCGACACTTTCGCCGCTGTCGCCGTCGGCCGAGCCGCCCTTGAGGCCGATCAGCTCCAGCTTGTACGGCTCGTCGGCCAGCTCCGCGCGCGCCTCGTCCTCGGTGACGACGCGGCGGCGGAAGGTCTGGCCCTCCTTGATGATGCGGGCCATCGCCTTGTCGAGGGCCTTGAGGTCCTCGGGCGTGAACGGCGTGGCCACGTCGAAGTCGTAGTAGAACCCGTCCGTCACCGGCGGGCCGATGCCGAGCTTGGCGTCCGGGTTGACCTGCTGCACCGCCTGCGCCAGCACGTGCGCGGCGCTGTGCCGCAGCACGGCCAGGCCGTCCGGCTCGCCGATCGTGACGGGCTCGACCTTGTGCCCGGCCGGGATCTCCCGGTCGAGGTCCCACAGCTCGCCGTCCACCCGCACCACGACGACGTCACGGCGGTCGCCGTACAGCTCGGCGCCGGTGGTCGTGGCCGTGGTCGTCGTCGCCTCCGTGGTGGTCTCGGCCGGGGACCCGTCACCAGCGACCTCGGTGGGGCTGGGCGGCGATACGACGTCGGACACAGGAATGCTCCTTGGGGAAAGACACTGATCGAGGGGCGACCGTCCACGCGGACGGCGCCCCTCGATCGTACCGATACAGTGCCGGTCCCGTACCCGCGGACCGCACCGCGGGAGGGACCGCCGCTCAGCTCTGGCCGAAGTCCTTGGCCTTCTCGCCCAGCGCGTCGATGGCGCCGTCCGCCTGGTCGGGCGCAAGCTCCTTGAGCTTGTCGGTGGCAGCGTCGACGTTCTCGTCGGTGAGCTGCTCCTTCGCCTTCTCGATGTTGTCCGGGTCGGTCACGAACTTCTTGGCCTCGTCAAAGAGTCCCATGTCCGTCTCCTCTCGACACAGGCACACAGCGTGCGCCCCCTGCGACGGCGGGGTTCCGCCGCCTTCTCGAAAGTACGCGCCCACGGCGGGGTGCGCACAGCAACGCGGGTGCGGCGCCGGGGCGAACCTACCCACGAGGTACAGATCCCGCATTCCGAACACGACATTCGGCTCCTACCGGAACGCCGGGCTCGGGCGCGGCGGGCAGTTCCGCGGACGACGTCGGCGAACCCCGCCCGCGTCTCGTAACGTCAGTCCGTGGAGTACGTGGAGTACCTGACCATCGCCCTCGCCGCAGCGGTCGCGATCATCGGCGTGACGGCGCTCGCGCCCCGGGCCGGAGTCGCCTCGCCCCTGGTCCTGGTGGTGCTCGGCGCCGGGGTGAGCCTGCTGCCGTGGGTGCCCGCCATCGCGGTGCCGCCGGAGCTGATCCTCGGTGGCGTGCTGCCGCCGCTGCTGTACTCGTCGGCGGTGAGCCTGCCCACCATGGACTTCCGGCGCGACTTCGCGGCCATCGGCGGCCTGTCGGTCACGCTCGTGGTGCTCAGCTCGGTGCTGCTCGGGCTGCTGTTCCGGTGGATGGTCCCCGGCATCGACCTGGCCACGGGCATCGCGCTCGGCGCCATCGTGAGCCCGACCGACGCCGTCGCCACCTCGATCGTCAAACGGCTCGGGGCCTCGCCGCGCAGCGTCACGGTGCTGGAGGGCGAGTCGCTGCTCAACGACGCGTCGGCGCTCGTGCTGCTCCGCTCGGCGATCGCGGCGACGGCGGCGACCGTCAGCCTGTGGGAGGTCGTGGGCGACTTCGCCTACGCCGCCGTCGTGGCCGTGGCGATCGGGGTGCCCGTCGGCTGGCTCGGGCTGCGGGTGCGGCGGCGGCTGCCCAACGCCGCCCTGAGCACGGCGATGTCGTTCGTGGTGCCGTTCGTCGCCTACGTGCCGGCGGAGGAGCTGGGCGCGTCGGGCCTGGTCGCGGTGGTCGCGGCAGGACTGGTGACGGGCAACGGCGCCGCGCGGACCCTCCGGCCGCAGGACCGGATGGCCGAACGGTCCAACTGGCAGACCGTGGAGCTGCTGCTGGAGGGCGGCGTGTTCCTCGCGATGGGCATCCAGCTCTTCGACCTCATCGAGGACGCCGGCACGGGCTCCGGCTCGGTGTGGCACGCCATCGGCATCGCGGCGCTCGCGAGCGTCGGGGTGCTCGTGGTGCGGACAGCGTTCGTGGCGCCGCTCGTGGTGCTGCAGGCGCGCCGGTCGCGGCGTGCCGAGGCCATGCGCGGCACGCTCGGGGACATCCAGGTGCGGCTGGCCCAACGGGTTGCGGCGTCGGAGCAGAGCGTGTCGGCGCAGGGCGTGCCGACGTCCCGGACGGCGGGCGGCCGCCGGGATCCCGCCTCGCGGGTGGAGCGGATCCAGGGCGCGCTGCGCCGTCGGACCGCGGACATCGACTACCTGCTGGCCAAGCCGCTCGGGTGGCGCGAGGGCACGCTGCTGGTGTGGGCGGGCATGCGCGGCGTGGTGACGCTCGGCGCCGCGCAGACGCTGCCGACCGAGACACCGCACCGGTCCTTCCTGATCCTGGTGGCGTTCGGGGTCGCGTTCGGCACGCTGCTGGTCCAGGGCAGCACGCTGCCCTGGGTGGTGAAGCGGCTCGGCCTGACGGACCAGGAGGCGTCCGCCGACGTGCCGGCCCTGCGCCGCGAGATGGAGCAGGCGGCGCGCGCGTTCCTCTCCGACGCCCGCCGCCCCGACGGCACGCCGTACGACGACGAGGTGGTCGCCCACGTGCGCGGCGACACCCTGCGCGAGCGCGAGACGCAGGACGCCGACGCCGCCCTGAGCCGGGACCGGTTCGTCCAGTACCGGGAGCTGCGGCTGGCCACCATCGCCGCCCAGCGCGCCGAGCTCCTCTCCCACCGCGCGGCCGGCACGTACGACTCCGCCCAGCTCGGCCGCGCCCTCGACCTGCTCGACGCCGACCAGATCACCGTCGAGATGCGCAAGGGCAAGATCTCGCTGCAGGAGGAGCCGCCGGAGCGCTAGCCTCCGGGCGTGACGGACTACATACCGCTCCACCTCGACTGGCCGGGCTGTCTCAACGTGCGTGACCTGGGCGGGCTCCCGCTCACCGGCGGCGGCGCGATCCGCGAGCGCGCCCTGGTGCGCTCCGACTGCCCCAGCTACCTGACCGACGACGGCGTCACCGCCGCCACCGGCTACGGGCTGTCCCGGATCATCGACCTGCGCCGCCCGTCCGAGACCGACCGGTGGCCGAGCAGGCTGTCCGCCCTGCCGGCCCACGTGCACCTGCCGGTGCAGGACCCGGACGACCCGGAGGAGGGCCCGTGGGTCCACCTGTACGCCGGGCTGCTGGACCGGCGTCCCGAGCTGTTCGCGCGGGCCGTCGCCGCCGTGGCGGACGCGCCCGAGGGGCCCGTCCTGGTGCACTGCGCCGCCGGGAAGGACCGCACGGGCCTGGTGGTGGCGCTCGCGCTCAGCCTCGTCGGCGCCGACCCGGACGCCCTGGCCGCCGACTACGAGCTCACCAACGAACGGCTCGCGCCCCGCTACGCCGAGCTCACCGACGCCCACGACCGGGACCGGCCCGGGCGTCTGGTGCCACCGACCCGGGAGGTCATCCTCGGGGCACTGGAGCACCTGCGCACGCGGCACGGCTCGGTCGAGGGATACCTCACGGGCGGTGGCCTGACGCCGGGGCACGTGCGGACCCTGCGGGCCCGGCTGGTCGGCTGAAGCTTGGCCGGTCGGCTGAAGCGGCGCGAGGAGGCGCCGAGCCGCAGGCTACGAGTCGATCCGGCCCGGGGTCTGGGGCCGAACCGCAAGTTGATCGTGACCGCCGGGGCCGAACCGCAACTTGATCGTCACCGCTCGGGCCCAACCGCAAGTTAATCGTCACCACCGAGCTCGAGCCGCAAAGTACACGTCACCGAGGGTCCGTATCGACGTGCACGCTGCGGTTCGACGCCGTCGGAGACCGCCAACTTGCGGTTCGGCGACGGCAGCATGGCGACCGCCGTCGGGCACCTCATCGCCGTCGAACACGACGAAGCCCGTGCGACGAAACCCGGGCACGACGAAGGCCCCGGACCGTGGTCCGGGGCCTTGCTGGTGGGCGATACTGGGATCGAACCAGTGACCTCTTCCGTGTCAGGGAAGCGCGCTACCGCTGCGCCAATCGCCCGAGGTGGGTACGGGATTCGAACCCGTGTGTACGGCTTTGCAGGCCGCTGCCTCGCCTCTCGGCCAACCCACCGTGCACCCCACCAAAGCGGGTGTCGAGCGGATGACGGGACTTGAACCCGCGACCCTCACCTTGGCAAGGTGATGCTCTACCACTGAGCTACATCCGCGCTATGACCACACGGACCTGGAGAGGTCCGGTGTGGTGACGCTCCGGAAGAGTAGTTCACGAACGGTGTGCCGGTCCAATCGAAATGGCCGTGTCGCGCGCCACGCACCCAACGCCGTCGAACGAGCGCGACCCACGACGTCGCACAAGCGCGGACGGCGCCGCCGGAACCGTCCGGCGACACCGCCCGCGCAGGTCAGAGGCGGTCGGGCGTCAGTAGATCGAGACGCCGTACGCGCTGAGCGCCTCGGTGACGGGCTGGAAGAACGTGGTGCCCCCCGTGCGGCAGTTGCCGCTCCCGCCGGAGGTGATGCCGAGGGCCACCGAGCCGCTGTACAGCGCGCCGCCCGAGTCGCCCGGCTCGGCGCACACGTTGGTCTGGATCATCCCGCCGACCGCGCCCTCCGCGTAGCGGACGGTGACGTTCAGCGCGGTGACCGTGCCGGAGTGCACGCCGGTGGTCGAGCCGTCCCTGGTGACCCGCTGGCCCACGTACGCGTTCCCGGCGGTGTAGCCGCCGGGGTGGCTCACCGAGGGGTTGTCGTACCGGACGAGGGCGTAGTCGTTGCCGGGGAAGCTGGACCCGACGGTCGGCCCCACCAGCGTGCTCTGGGACGAGTTGGTGTACCAGGTGGGCACCTCGTTGCCGCAGTGGCCCGCGGTGATGAGGTAGTAGGTGCTGCCGCTGCGGACGTTGAAGCCCGCCGAGCACCGGTACCCCGACCCGTAGATGGCGTCGCCCGAGCCGAGGAGCGGCTTGAACTCGCCCGGCGCGCGCTTGATGGTCAGGGCGTCCGCGTCGGCGCCTGCGGCCTTACGGAGCGTGCTCAGCTCCGCGGTGGAGACGGTCGAGTCGGCGGTGACGACGACCGTCCCGGTAGCCTGGTCCGTGTACCAGGCCACGCCGGTGACGTCGGTGGCGGCCACCGCTGCGCGCACGGTGGCGAGCTCCGCGGCGGTCGGCTTGTCGGGAGCCGCGGTGGCCGCGGGGCCGACGAGGGTGGACAGCGCGAGCCCGAGCCCTGCTGCGATGGCGATCAGCCGGCCCCGCTTCGTTGCGGGGTCGGGGTGGAGAGTGGTGCGAATGGATCTCATTGCATCCTCCTGGGGTGAGGACTCGCTGGTGGCGAGCCCAGCTCGGCGAGGACGGAGCGTCGTCGCTCGCCGTATCGCGCGCCGAGCGTATTGCGCCTCACATTTCGCCCACAAGGGTTCAAAGAGGATGTTACTGACTGGAAACGAAATTAGCCGATTTCGTAACGTTTCACCCCGCCGAGCGGCGCCGTACCGCCGTCTTCACCCGCCGTGGCGGCGTCTGGCCGGCCGTCGTGACGGCGTGCTGGCGTGACGCCCCGGGGAGCGGATCAGTTCTTCGTCGCCTCGTCGACGCCCTCGCCGCGCTCCATCTCGGCCAGCGCCGCCTGCGCGGCCTGCGCGTCGCCCGGGTCGAACCGCACGCCGCCCGCCTCCCCGGCCTGGAACACTCCCGGCTCGGGCCTGGTCGGGCGGTAGGCGAAGGCGAGCGCGCCGACGACGAGCATGACCACCGCCGCGATCCGGCCCAGGACGGCGGCGCCGGTCCCGTCCGCCAGGAGGTCCCACCCGATGACGAGCACCACACCGGCCACCGCGAGGACCACGTAGGCCACCGTGCGCACCCGGGGCGGGATCACGTCGTCGGAGAACATGGCCTACCTCACCCCCGCGAACCGGGTGTGGAAGGCGGCGGCCGCCGCGTTGGAGTTCTCGCCCCACACGCCGTCGATCCGGTCGGTGTACAGGCGCCCGGCGTACGAGCGGGCCAGGATGGTCTGGAACCACTTGATGCGCGCCTTGCTCGCCTTCTTCTCCCGGATGTTGTCCATCAGCCGGTCCCACGCCTTCTCCGTGGCGACGCCCCAGTACGCGTCGACGACGCCGGTGAGCAGGCGCGCCTTCCGCAGCTTGCGCTGCAGGTCGACGACGGCGCGTGAGCCGTCGGTCGCGTTGCTGACATGCTCCCAGTGCCAGGGCTCGTCCTTCTCGAAGCCCGACGCACCCGGCGTCGCCCAGTTGGGGTTGTCGAAGCCGAAGTGCCGCGCCTCGCGCTGCATCCACTGGTGCTGCTCGGACGAGCGCACGTTGATGCCGGCGCCGAGGTCGAAGGCGAGGCCCCACCCGTGGTTCGACGTGCCGGGCACGGCCGCGAGGAGCGGCTTGCTGAGCTTCAGGGCGACCTGCTCTTCGAAGGTCCGGTAGGCGTCGGTGATCGAGACGTCGTCCCCGAACTCGCGCCGGTACCGGGCCGACAGTGCAGCCATCCCGCGGGCGGCGTCCTTCTGCGCCTGCTGCCCCTCGTCGAACAGGATGCGAGTGAGGCTCGACGCCGGCAGGCGCCCGTTCTGGAGTGCCATCGATCCGGTCCCCCTCGGTCAGCAACGTCGCTGAGTACTACTCCCCCGCTTCTGCGCACAGAACCGCCTTGCCTGGATTTGAGGCTACGCCGCGCCCGACGGCGGGCACAGTTCCCGGCGCCGTCTTCACCCAGGTGAACTGCGGCCGATGAGTTCCCGCCGCTGCCGCGGTCACTACTGGCACGGCACCCGGAGCCGGTCACTGAGGACCGGCACGCCGCCCGGTCACGCCACGAACGGAAGGACGCCCCATGCTGACGCAGGTCGCGGACGGTGTGCTGGTCCACCAGAGCGAGCTACTCCAGAACAACACGGTGGTCGTGCAGGGCCGGGCCGGCGCACTGCTCGTCGACGCCGGGATCACCGGCGACGAGATGACCTGCCTCGCGAACGACCTGCGCGAGCTGGGCCTGCCCGTCGTGGCGGGCTTCTCGACGCACCCCGACTGGGACCACGTGCTCTGGCACACCGAGCTCGGCGAGGCGCCTCGCTACGGCACGGCACTCGGCGCCGCCACGATGCAGGACCTGCGGTCGGACGACGCGTGGCACGCCCACGTCGTCGAGGGGCTGCCGCCCGAGATCGCCGAGGACGTACCGCTGGACCGGTTCGGCCTCATCACCGGTCTGCCCGCGGGGACCGCACGGGTCCCCTGGGACGGTCCCGGCGTACGGATCATCGAGCATCCGGCGCACTCCCCCGGCCACGCGGCGCTGTTGGTCGAGGATCGCGGCGTGCTCGTCGCCGGGGACATGCTCTCCGACGTCTTCGTCCCGATGCTCGACGACTTCACCGACACCAACGACCCGGTCGAGGAGTACCTCGTCGGGCTGCGGCGGCTGGAGGACGTGGCGGACGGCGTAGAGGTGCTCGTGCCGGGGCACGGGTCCGCCGTCAGTGGAGCCGACCAGGTGCGCGCACGGATCGAGCTGGATCGCGCGTACCTGCACGCCCTGAGCGACGGTCGCGCCCCCGACGACCCGCGGATCGGCCCGGCGGCCAAGCCCGGCTGGGAGTGGGTGAGCTACATCCACGAGGGGCAGGCCGAGAGCGTCGCCCGACGGAGGGAGCGCGACGGGGCGGCCGGATAGGGCTGCTCACACCGGCTGCCGGTCAGCGTGTGCCGGGCACGGGGTCGGACGCCAGGATGACCTTTCCCTTGGCGTGGCCGTCGGCGAGGTGCTTCAGCGCCCCGGGTGCGTCGTCCAGGGGGTACTGGCTGTCGACGACGACACGCAGCCCGTCGTCGATCGCGGACATCACCCGGGCGAGGCGCGCGGCGTCCGAGGTGTGGAAGACGAACGCCGCGCGCCGCCCTCGCGCCGCAGCGCGCTCGGCGTCGGGTGGCTGCGGCACGGCGACGAGCAGCCCGCCCGGACGGAGCACGTCCAGCGAGCGCGTCTCGACGGCGCCCCCGATGGTGTCGATGACGACGTCGACGTCGGCGACCTCGGACCCGAAGTCACGATCGCGGTAGTCGATGACGCGGTGGGCCCCGAGCTCCGTGGCGAGGTCGGCCCCGGCTCGGGAGACGGTGGTGACGACCTCGGCGCCCAGCCGCCGGGCGAGCTGCACGGCGAAGCCCCCGACCCCGCCGGCGCCGCCGTGGACGAGGACGCGGTGGCCGGGCTGGACGTCGGCGACCTCGGTGAGAGCCTGGAGGGCCGTGGCCGCGGCCGTCACCGCCCCGGCGGACAGGGCGAGCGGGATCGTGGCCGGCGCCGCGACGACCTGGTCGGCCGGGACGGCCGCCAGCTCGGCAAAGCCACCGCCGGACGACGGATCGAGGCGGGCGACGACGAGATCTCCGACCGCCCAGCCGCCGACGTCGGCCCCCAGCTCGACGACCGTCCCCGCGATGTCGGTCCCGAGCGTGTAGGGAGGCTCCAGCGGGAGGATGTGCTGCACGTGCCCGGCGACGATCTTGAGGTCGAGCGGGTTCACCGCCGCGCCGGCCACCCGGACGAGCACCTCGTTCCGGCCGGGGGTCGGGTCGTCCACCTCGCTGAGCGCCGGCGAACCGCCGTACTCCCAGAACCTGGTCGCCTTCACCGGACCGCCCCGGCGCCGGTGATCTGGCTGGTACTGGTTGCCTTCGTACTGGTCGCCTTCGTACTGGCTGCCGGACTGCCCTGGGCCTGCATGGCGATACCCCTCACTGCCTGTGTCGACGGATGCCCGACCGATACTGCGGTCCCCTCGACCGCCCGGCCAGACGCCGCTGACACCGGTGACGGCAGCACCTGCCTGGGGCGTGAACCCGGGCGGTTCTCCGCCCACGGCCGCGATGCTGGTGTCAGCAGCACCTGGAAACGGCGAGCGCGCAGGCTTGATACTGGCCGTGTGGATCTGGCCAAGCTGGGCGCTTTCCTCAAGTCCCGTCGTGCCCGACTGACGCCACGAGACGTCGGCCTGAACGAAGGGCCCCGGCGCCGCGTGCCCGGCCTACGGCGCGATGAGGTGGCGACCCTTGCCGGTGCGTCGCCCGACTACTACACCCAGCTCGAACAGGGCCGAGGCGCGCAACCCTCGGAGCAGATGCTCGCCGCGCTCGCTCGCGCGCTACGGCTCACGGTGGACGAGCACGACCACATCTACCACCTCGCCGGACGCCCGGTCCCGCCCGTCGGCAGCATCAATGCCCACATCAACCCCGGGATGCGGGACCTGCTCGACCGCCTCACGACCACGCCGGCGCAGATCATGACGGACCTCAGCGTCACGCTGGTCCAGAACCGCCTCGCCACCGCGCTGCTGGGCAAGCCCAAGTTCACGAGCGGACCGCAGGCCAGCGCCATCTACCAGTGGTTCACCGACCCCGGATCACGGGACCTGTACCACCCGGACGAGCACGACCACCAGTCACGGGTGTTCGTCGCGGACCTCCGCGCGGTCGCGGCCCGCCGCGGAAGCGACGGACCGAGCTCGGTCCTGATCGACACGCTCCGCCGGGAGAGCCAGGAGTTCGCGGACCTGTGGGCCCGGCAGGACGTCGCCGTCCGACGGCTGGACCGCAAGCGGCTCCGCCACCCCATGCTCGGTGAGCTCGAACTCGACTGCCTGACCCTCACCAGCGACGACGGGACGCAGCGCCTGCTCTGGTTCGCGCCACCACCCGGCAGCGATGCGGCGGAGCAGCTACGGCTGCTCGACGTGGTCGGTGATCTCGCCAGCGCCCGTGGATAACATCCAGGGGTGATCTCATGGGAGCAGCTCGCCGGCCTGGCCGTGGCCAGTGTCGTGATCATCGTCGTGCCGGGCCCCAGCGTGCTGTTCGTGGTGGGGAGAGCGCTGAGCTACGGCCGACGCACGGCCCTGTACAGCATCGTCGGCAACAGCATCGGCAGCTATCTGGCGGCTGTGTGCGTGTCAGTAGGCCTCGGCTCGCTGCTCGAGCGGTCGGAGCTGCTCTTTCAGGTCATCAAGCTGCTCGGGGCCGCCTACCTGGTCTGGCTCGGCGTGCAGGCGTGGCGGCACGCCGGTGACGGCACCGCCGGGGCGCAGCCGAGCACCGTGCCGGTGCACCGGCCGTGGCAGTCGGTGCGCACGGGGATGCTGGTCGGGGTGACCAACCCGAAGGCATTCATCCTGTTCAGCGCGATCCTGCCGCAGTTCGTGGATCGCTCCGCCGGGGCGGTGCCGGTGCAGATGCTGGTCCTGGCCGCGTGCCCGATCGCGATCGGGCTGGTCACCGATACCGCATGGGCACTGTTGGCCGGGCGTACCCGGGAGTGGCTGTCCCGGTCCCCGCGCCGCATGGTCGCGCTGGGCCGGACGGGCGGGGCGTCCATGATCGGACTCGGCCTGTCCGTCGCGGTAACCGGCCGCCACGATTGACTTCGGTAGACAACACGAGGGCAGGCGCAGAGTGCCGTCAGAGCAGTGCGACGGGGCGGCCGGCAGTAGGGAAAGACCTCGGTTCTTGACGGATCGGTCGCTACGGTCGGGGTATGCCGCTTGTTCGCATCGAGATCCGCGTTGACGGGCGCGACGAGGCCCGCCGGATCATGGCGCGCTTCGCCGACGGCAAGACCGACCCCGCCGTCGAGCAGGAAGTACTCGACGCCGTCTGGGCGCAGGGCCGGGTGCCACGGGGGCGACCGGTCTGTCTGGGGATGACCAACGGGCGCCCGGTGCACCTCAAGTTCGACGTCGACGTGACGCCAGGGATCAGATAGGTCTGCCTCGGTTGGATCGGCGCCGATGTACTCACAGGTGCTGCGCAGTATTTGGTACGGCCAGTCGACGTCGCCGGCATCAACCGTGACGGAGGTGGCTACGTGACGAACACCGCGCCAGGGCCCCGGCGGGCGCGTCGCTGGCTTCGGCCAGAAGCGATCCCCCAGGCCCACCAGACCTGGACCTGGGGAATCGCGTCGCGGCAGGCACCGTCGACGGTCGCCTCTCCGGGTCAGTACCGCATCTGCATGAGTCCGCGGACGTCGTCCAGGGTGCGGTCGGCGATCTCGTTCGCGCGGGTGTTGCCCCTCGCGAGTATCCCGGTGAGGTACTCCGGTCCTCGTGCAGATGCTTCTGTACGGCGGGCGCGCATCGGGCGCAGGCCTTCTACGAGCGCCTCGGTGACGATCTGCTTGAGTCGCCCGGCACCGGCTGCGCCGACCTCTTCGGCTAACGCCTCCGGCGTCGTCCCGGCGAAATGCGCGCCGATGGTCAGGAGGTTGGCGATCTCGGGACGACGGTCGGGCTCGTACGTGATGTGCCGCTCGGAGTCGGTCTTCGCCTTCTTCACGAACCCGACCGTGGCGTCCTCGCTCGCCCGGATCTCCAGGGCGTTGCCCGCAGACTTGGACATCTTCGCGCCGTCGTTCCCCAGGACGGTTGGGGTGGGGACAATCAGTGCATCCGGCTCGGGGAAGTAGGGTCGGTCGGCCGCATAGCGGCTGTTGAACCGGCGCGCGATCGTCCGCGAGATCTCCAGGTGCGGTAGCTGGTCCTGGCCGACCGGAACGAGGTTGGCGTGGCAGAACAAGATGTCGGCGGCCTGATGCACGGGGTAGGTGAACATCAGCCCGGACATGCCGCGTCGCCCACGCCTCTCCGCCGCGACGGTCTCGGCCTTGACCGTGGGGTTGCGCTCCAGCTCGGCCACGGTGACCAGGGAGAGGAACGGCAGGAGTAACTGGTTCAGGGCCGGCACGGCGGAGTGCGTGAAGATCGTCGTGGCCTCCGGGTCGATCCCCGCGGCGAGATAGTCCAGGACCACCCCACGGACGACGGCGGGCAGGTCGCCCGCGACGTCACGGTCGGTGATGACCTGGTAGTCGGCGATGATCAGGAAGATCTCGACGCCCTGTCCCTGGAGACGCACGCGGTTGTCGAGGGTGCCGATCAGATGACCCAGGTGCAGAGCACCCGTGGGCCGCTCTCCCGTCAGGACGCGGAACCGCGAGGGGTCGGTGGTGATCTGCTGCTCCAGGATGGTGGAGCGTTGCTGGGCGATGCGGACCGACTCGGTGGAGTACACGCGGTCGTCCGAGGGGGTCTCGGTGATGGCGGTGGGCGTAGTCATGGCGGCTCCTTGATGGGGTTCGGCCTGCCACTGCCCAAGACTCTGGAAACCAAGACGTCCCGGGCTGCGGCAGGCAGCTCGGGACGGCGGTGGGCGCGTCGGGTCACGGCTGCGTGGGCAGCCACCACCAGCATCGCCGGAGAGTCATGCTGGTGAGCATAGCCAGCCGTTTCGGTCCCGTCATGGGGACATGGTGTGATTCGCCGTTGCCGGTCGAGTGGCAAGGCCACTGGCGTGTTGCCGTCGACCCGCACGGCCTCAAGTCCCTACTTCCTCGACGTGCGCTCCACGTGAAGGGTCGGTGCCGAAGGCGTCGCCTTCCTATGGATCGCTTGCCGGTCAGCGAACCATGCGGATCAGAACGAAGTTGAGATCGTCAGTGAGGCGCGCGCCGTCCGGCCTGAACCCGTGCTTCTCGTAGAACCTGCGAGCACGCGGGTTGGCGTCCGCCACCCAGAGCTCCGCGGGCCGTACGGAGGGCAGGACGGCGTCGAGCAAGAGGGCACCGATCCCGGTCCCGTGATTCTCGCGGAGAACATAGAGCGACCACAGCTCATCGGACCGGACCGGCGGGATGCCGTTCTTGGCCCGGGCGGCTGCGGCCTTAGCGAGGCCCACAACCCGCTCGTCGACGACAGCGACCATCGGGCGCCCAGAAACATCCTCGGACAGCCGGTCGCGCCATCGCCGCGTCCTCCGCTCAACGGTGTCGTTCTCCCAGTGCCCCGCTGGGAGCAAGTCAGAGTACGTCTGCACCCATGCGGTGTGGTGCACGACAGCAATCGCCTCGGCGTCGTCGAGGACTGCGGAACGTACAACGGTTTGGCTCACCGGCTCACAGTGGCACCTGCTGGCTTGGGTCCGCGAGCGCCTTCCGGTGGACACGCACTGCTTCGAGAGCGACGGCTTTGTTCACGCCTAGTGCGTCGGCCAGTCGTGGGCCAACCCGGCCCCGTCGGCGTGGAGCTCGGACCGGACAAGCTCAAGGAGGCGCCCCATCCAGTTGCGGCCCCTCGTACCCCAGTGGCTGCTGGTGAACTCGTCGTAGTGGATCTCCAGGTCACCCGTTCCCAGCAGCACCTCGGCGAGTAGAGGGTTCTGGCTGTACTTCGCCCGTAACAGCGTCAGCATGATCGACTCTCGCAAGGCGTCCCATCCTGGCCGCTTCGGCGCATCCTCGGCCAGCTTCATCGCGTCGTATGGGCGCGGCGCAGCGGCGATCGTCGCGCGCAGATCGTCGTCCTGGACGGACATTGCATGCCAGGCGGTTTCGACGTCTGGGAACTCCGAATCAAACACATCGAGTCTGCACGGGTAGGAGTTGCGCAGCCCGTGGATCGGTGGAGCCGTCTCCACACCATGCGGGTACACGGCTTGTGGCACGCGGACCGCGGGACGGACCGCGCCATCGCGGGGACGACGCTTCATCTGGGGCCATCCTGGCTGCGACGCACGCCGCTTCGCGAAGTACTCAAGCGCGTGTGAATGCATCTCCCTGGAAACCTTCATACCGTCTGAACGGTTGCCTCCGACTCCAGCGGCAACGACTTGAACCGGCCAGTCGCGGTGATCCATGTCACCGAGCATGTAGGTCCGTAGGTGGCCGGGGACGGCTAGGTACGCATCGAGCAACGCTCGCCGGTTCACCTCCGTCGGATTGTCGAGAAACGACCCGAGAGCGCCAAGGCACCGCTCCGTCGAGTCCGGGCGGCCTGCGAGATTGTCGGCAGTGTCCCGCACCTCGCCGATCAACTCGTCAGCGCTCACCCACGGCTGCGACGATGACATCCTCCAGGCTGCGAGATGGTGGGCAGACGCCTGTGCGCCGTCCTCGAACGACGTAGCAACCCGACCCGAGCGAACCCTTTGCTCGAACTCGTCGAGGTCGACCAGGTCCCAGCAGTCGACCATTCCGTCCGCGTAGATCACCAGCTCAGTCAGGAAGTACGTCCCGCCGTTCTTGATAAACGCAAGTCGCGTCATACCCGGGACCTCGTGCCCCTCGACCTCGCGTGAGGTCCTCCTGCCACCCATGAGACCGAACACTAGGCCGTGTCAGATGAATCGCGGAGCCTGTCGACCAGCACCAGACACGCAAAAGACCCCCTGATCCGCGTCTCCGCGATCAGAGGGTCTTGCTTCCGGTGGGCGATACTGGGATCGAACCAGTGACCTCTTCCGTGTCAGGGAAGCGCGCTACCGCTGCGCCAATCGCCCTCGTTACTGCGAGGTGGGTACGGGATTCGAACCCGTGTGTACGGCTTTGCAGGCCGCTGCCTCGCCTCTCGGCCAACCCACCGCTCGGCCAACCAACAACCCTGGGTGCTCTCTTCAGCCGAAGGGATCACGAGAGCGACGTTCCGAGCGGATGACGGGACTTGAACCCGCGACCCTCACCTTGGCAAGGTGATGCTCTACCACTGAGCTACATCCGCGAAGCCGGGCATCCTGGGGGTCTCCCCCGGTGTTCCGGCGTTCTGAACATTAGTCGAACGGGCGGCGAACCGTCCAATCGCACACGCCGCCGTACGGTTGTCCCGTGTCACCCAGCCTGGACCATCCGCCCGCAACCCACACGATCCCACCGGTTCCCTCCCGGCGCGGCGCTTCCACCACGCCGTCGGACGTGACGGGAGACACCGGCTGGACAAGTTTCGCCGGGCGTGTCGCGACCGGCGCGGTCGAGTGCATCGACGTCCTGGCCGAGCCGGAACGGCTCGCCACGGGCACGTGGTTCCTGGTCGCCGACTTCGAGGGCCGGGCCCGCGCCTGGCGGTTCGCCCGGGTGCAAGCCGCGTCCCAGGTGTCCGACGCCGGAGCGCCGCCCGCCTGGCACGGACCTGCACCCGACTCATGGACCTCCTCGATGGACCAGGCCACCTACGAGGCCGCCGTCGAGCGCGTGCGCGCCTACGTGCGCGACGGCGAGGTCTATCAGGCCAACATCTGCCGGGTCCTGTCGGCGCCGCTCACCGCGCCCCCCACCACCGAACCCAACGCCCGCGCCCTAGCCGCCCGCCTGGCCGCCGGCAACCCTGCCCCCCACGCGGCCGCCGTCCACGTCCCCGCCGCGACCGGCCTGGACCCGGTCTGGGTGGTGAGCGCGTCACCCGAGCTGTACCTCTCCCTCACCGACCAACCCGGAGCGGCCGGACCGGTCGTGGAGTCCGGCCCCATCAAGGGCACCGCCCGCACGCCCGACGGCCTCACCGAGAAGGACCGCGCCGAGAACGTGATGATCACCGACCTCGTGCGCAACGACCTGCAGACCGTCTGCCGCCCCGGCACGGTCGAGGTCACCGCGCTGCTGGAGGTCGAGGAGCACCCCGGCCTGGTGCACCTCGTCTCGCGCGTGCGCGGCGTCCTGTCCGACGACGTCGTCCGCTCCGGCGAGCTGTGGCGCCGCCTGCTCGCCGGGACCTTCCCGCCCGGCTCGGTCTCGGGCGCCCCGAAGTCGAGCGCGCTGCGCATCATCGCCGAGCTGGAGACCGCACCCCGCGGCCCGTACTGCGGGGCCGTCGGCTGGGTCGACGGCGGCCGCGCGTCGCTCGCCGTCGGCATCCGCACCTTCTGGTGGGCCGACGGCGTGCTGCGGTTCGGCACCGGAGCCGGCATCACCTGGGGCTCCGACCCGACCGCCGAATGGCACGAGACCGAGCTCAAGGCGGAGCGGCTGGTGGCGCTAGCGTCCGGAACGCCAGCCGGGCAGGGCCCGGCACCCGGCTGAACACCACGGGCCGCCCCGCCCCGGACAAGCGCCATGGACCGCCCCGCCCGGCCGCGTGTCAGAGCCGGGGACTACCGTGGACACGTGAATCGCCGCCCGGTCTCCGGGGTCCCGGAGGTCCTCGCCCCCTATGTCACCGCCGTCGTGCCGTACGACGTCGACGTGGGGGCACCCGGCGTGCACCGAGGCATGCCGAGCACCGGGCTGACGTTCGAGCTGCCGCTCGGCGAGCCGATCGACGTCTCGTGGGCCGGCCAGGACGGCTCCCGGCGCCGGGCCTGGTCGTGCGTGTCCGGGCTGCACACGCGGCCCGCCGCGATCCACCACGGCGGCCGGCAGCGCGGCGTCAGCATCTCCCTCACGCTGCGCGGCGCCCGGGTGCTGCTCGGCGTGCCGGCGGGCGAGCTCTCCGGCGAGCTGCTGAGCCTGCCGGAGGTCGCGCCGCACCTCGCGCACCTGCCCGAGATGCTCTACGAGTCGCCCGACGGCGCGACGGTCATGCGCGCCCTGGTGGAACGGCTCGCCCGGGCCGGGGAGCCCCGACCGCGGGCCGACGTCGGGCGGGCACTGGCCCGTATCGCGGGCGGCGGTCAGGTCCGCGAGGTCGCGGCCGAGCAGGGCTGGAGCCGTCGCCATCTGCAGGACCTCGTCCGCGCCGAGTGCGGGCTCACGGCCCGCGACCTGCGGCGCGTGGCCCGCCTCGCCCGCGCGCGCCGCGCGCTCGTGGTGGCCGCCCGGTCGGGACGCGTCGGCCTGGCCGACGTCGCGGCGTCCGCGGGATACGCCGACCACGCCCACATGACCCGCGAGTGGGTGACCCTGGGCGGGTGCACGCCGACCACCTGGATCCGCGAGGAGCTCCCGTTCGTTCAAGACATCGCCGACCCGGCCCCGGCATCGTGGGAGACACCCGACCGAGGAGGAGCACGATGAGCACCGGACTGTGGGTGACCCTGAGCTACCACGACGCCGACGCCGGCCTGGCCTGGCTGAAGGCCGTCGGCTTCACCGAGCGCGCCGTCTACCGGGACGACGCCGACCCCGCCGTCGTCCACCACGCCGAGCTGAGCTGGCCGGACGGCGGCGGCGTCATGCTCGGCACGCACCGGCCACGACCCGGATGGCCCGACCAGGCCGGGACGGGCTCGGCCTACGCGGTGACCGACGACGTCGACGGCACCTACGCGGCCGCTCTCGCCGCAGGGGCGTCCAGCCTCAGGGAGCCCGCCGACGAGGACTACGGCGGCCGGTCCTGCGTGGTGCGCGACCCCGAGGGCAACCTGTGGAGCTTCGGGAGCTACCGGGGCGAGAGCTGATCGCCGGGCCATCTGACCGGCGCCGATGAGTTCCACCGCCTGCCGCCGTCCACCGAGGCATGGGAATCGTCAAAGCAGACATGGCAGTTTCGCTCGACGGCTACTCCGCCGGGCACGACCAGAGCCTCGAGTACCCGTTCGGGCCGCTCGCGGGCGAGCGCCTGCACACCTGGATGTTCGAGCACGGGGACGCGCACAAGGCCGAGGTGGACGCCATCGTGGGCGCCGGCGCGTACATCATGGGCCGCAACATGTTCACCGCCGGCCGCGGGCCGTTGGACCCGGACTGGAAGGGCTGGTGGGGCGACAACCCGCCGTACCACGGGCCCGTCTTCGTCCTCACGCACTACGCGCGCGAGCCCATCCCGATGGAGGGCGGCACCACGTTCCACTTCGTCACCGACGGCCTGGAGAGCGCGATGAAGCAGGCCAAGGCGGCCGCCGGCGACGGCGACATCTCCATCACCGGCGGGGCCACGACGCTCAACGAGTACCTCGCCGCCGGATACGTCGACGAGCTGCGCCTGCACGTCGTGCCCTTCACGCTCGGCTCGGGCACCCGCGTGTTCGACGGCGTCCCGCCCATCGAGTTCTCCTCCACCTCCGTACGGCACACACCGGAGGTCACCCACATCACCCTGCGCCGGTGACACACTGGGCGCCATGACGGTCATCTGGACAGAGGGGCGCATGGTCGCGCCCGGCGAGGCCGCGCTCAGCGCGGTCGACCACGGCATCACGGTAGGCGACGGCGTCTTCGAGACCTGCGCCGTCCTCGACGGGCAGGCGTTCGCCCTGACCCGGCACCTCGCGCGGCTCGGGCGCTCGGCGTCCGGCATGGGCATGGCGGCCCCCGACCTGCAGAAGGTGCGCGACGGCGTGGCCGCCGTCCTCGCCGCCGCCCCCGACGCCGGACGCCTGCGGATCACCGTGACCGACGGCGTCGGGCCGCTGGCGTCCGGGCGCTCGGACGGCCCCCAGACGGTGATCGTCGCGGCGTCCGAGGCCGCCATCGTGCCGACCGGGCGCGCCGCCCGCTCCCCCTGGACCCGCAACGAGAACAGCGCCGTGGCCGGGCTGAAGACGACGTCCTACGCGGAGAACGTCGTAGCCCTCGCGGACGCGATCAGGAAGGGCGCCGACGAGTCGGTGTTCGCGAACACACAGGGCGACCTGTGCGAGGGCACCGGCTCGAACGTGTTCATCGAGATCGGCGGGGAACTGGTCACTCCCCCGCTCAGCTCGGGCTGCCTCGCCGGGATCACGCGCGAGCTGCTGCTCGAGTGGGGCGCAGAGGAGGGGCTGCCGGTCCGCGAGGCGAAGGACGGCGAGCTGCCGTTCTCGGTGCTCGACCAGGTGTCCGCCGGTGAGGCCCGGATGCTGCTGACCGGGTCGGTGCGGAACGTGCAGCCGACGGTGTGGCTGGACGGCGTGGACCTGCCGGTCGGTGAGCTCTCCAGCGCGGCGCACGACGTGTTCGAGCGGTTCATGCGCGAGCGGGTCGATCCCTGACCTGACCCGTGTGACGTTCACCGCGCGTTTCGGTTTTCACAACCGGCCGAGTTCGTACTAGCATCGTCCACGCACACCGGACCGGTTCTGACCGGGACGGATGCCGCGGGCGATTGGCGCAGTGGTAGCGCGCTTCGTTCACACCGAAGAGGTCACTGGTTCGAACCCAGTATCGCCCACCCGCGAGACAAGGCCCCCTGATCGGCGAAAACACCGATCAGGGGGCTTTTGCATGCCCTGCCTATCCGCGGCCGGCGCGGTACGGTCGTGTGCGAGAGCACCACGGAGGGCAGCGATGAGCACCGACACCCCGCGCCATACCGCCACCGCGACCACGCACATCGCCGAGCCGCCCGAGCGGGTCTGGGCCGAGCTCATGCACCCGGGGGCGCGGTGGGTGCTGGGGGCCAACATCGAGACCGACTTCCAGCCGGGCAGCCCGATCACGTTCGAGGGCCACTTCTTCGGCCGCACGTTCGCCGACAAGGGCGTCGTCATCGCCGTCGAGCGGCCGCGGCTGCTGCACTTCACGCACTTCGCGCCGCTGAACGGCCAGCGGGACGTCCCCGAGAACTACCACGAGATCCGCATCATGCTGGAGCCCGACGACGGCGGCACGCGCGTCACCGTGGTCCAGGAGAACATCGACACCGACCAGCACGCCGCCGCTGCGGAAGGCCACTGGAAGGACGCGCTCGCCACCCTCGCGCACCGCGACGACGGGACCCGCACGTCACACCGCTGAGCGGACCCGCTACCCCCGCGCACTCCGCCGCACCGGCCCCAGCGTGAACAGCAGCGTCGCCAGCCCGGTCGCGGCGAGCAGCGCGAACCCGATGCCGTAGTCGCCGTTGAGCTGGTACACCGCGCCCATGATGAGCGGCGGCACGAACCCGCCGAGCCCACCGGCCGCGCCCACGACCCCGGTCACGGCACCGACCTTGTCGGCGGGCGCGACCTTGGCCACCAGCGCGAACGTGGCCCCCGACGACGCCCCGAGCGCGGCCGCGAGACCGAGGAACGCGATGGTGCCCACCGGCACGAGCCCCGGCTTGAACGCGACGACGGCGGCCAGCAGCGTCACGACGGCGAAGCACCAGAGGGACACGTTCACGGCCCCGAGCCGGTCGGACAGCGTGCCGCCCACCGGGCGCATCACCACGGCGAGCACCACGAACCCGGCGGTGCGGGCGGCGGCGTCGGTGGCGGTGAGGTCGTAGGCGTTGGCCAGGAACGTCGGCAGGTACACGCTGAAGGCCACGAACCCGCCGAACCCGACCGCGTACAGCCAGGAGAGCTGCAGGGTCGCGGGCAGCTTGAGGATGGACCAGGTGCGCGCCCACATCCCGCCGGCGGCGCCCGCCGTCCACCCGGGCGCGTCCCGCAGCAGGAACCACGAGACGACGGCGAAGACCGCGAGGACCGCCGCGACCAGCACGAACGGCGCCCAGCGTCCGACGGCGTCGGCGAGCGGGACCGTGGTGAACGACGAGACTGCCGTGCCGCCCATGCCGACCCCGAAGATGCCCAGCGCCGTGCCGCGCCGCTCGGGCGCGAACCAGGCGTTGACGAAGGGGACGCCCACCGCGAAGGCCGTACCGCCGAGCCCCAGCAGGAACCCGCCCACGATCAGCGCGGCGTACGAGTCGGCGACGAGCCCCACGAACAGCACCGGGATGATCGTCAGCGCGCTCACCAGCGGGAACATCACCCGCGCCCCGAGCCGGTCGGTGAGCGCGCCCACGGGGATGCGGCCGACGGACCCGACGATCACCGGCACCGCCACGAGCACCGACTGCTCGACCGCCGACAGGTCGTAGTCGATCCCGTAGGCCCCGCCCAGCGGGCTGATCAGCGCCCAGGCCCAGAAGTTCGCGGCGAAGCCCACGGTCGCCAGCGCAAGCTGCACGCCCGACGACGTCCCGCTCGCCGCGGCCCGCCGGGCTGCCCTGGTCGGTGGTGCCTGTGTCATGTCAGCCCCTCTCCCGGGGTCCCGTGGACGGCTCCCAGCCGGGCCGCGGGCGGTGCGCGCCCGACCCGCCGGGTGCGGCGCCCGACCGGGCCTCGTCCCGCGACCGGTAGACGATGTACGGCCGGAACAGGTAGCCCACCGGCGCGGAGAACGCGTGCACGAGCCGCGTGAACGGCCACAGCGCGAACAGCAGCATGGCCGCGACCACGTGCACCTGGAACGCGAGCGGCACGCCGGCCATCAGCTCGGGCTGCGGCTGCAGGTACCACAGCGACCGGAACCAGGGCGAGATGGTCTGCCGGTAGTCGTACCCGTCAGCGGTCACGAGCTGCGTGGCCGCGGTGGCCCACGCCCCGGACAGCACCGACACCGCGAGCATCGCGTACATGACCTTGTCCATCACGGTGGTCGCCAGGAACACGGCGCTCGTGACCCGGCGGCGGTAGATCAGGATGAGCAGCCCCAGCACCAGCACGGCCGACGCCGCCGCCCCGGCCAGGGCCGCGACCAGGTGGTACACCTCCTCGGGGATGCCGATGGCCGCGGTCCACGTCGCCGGGACCACGAGCCCCGCGACGTGCCCGAGGATCACCACGAGCAGCCCCAGGTGGAACAGCGGCGACCCGAGGCGCAGCAGCCGCTTCTCGTACAGCTGCGAGGACCGGGTGGTCCAGCCGAACCGGTCGTACCGGTACCGCCACACCGACCCCACCACCAGCACGGCGAAGGTCACGTACGGCAGCACCACCCAGAGCATCACGTCCATCGCGGGTCGCCCCCTCCGCCGTCGTCCCCGAAGCCCGGGAGACGAGGCAGGCCCGACAAGCCGACCAGTTCCGCGGGCGGCCCCTCCGCAACGAGCGCGGCCACGCGCCGGAGCGTCCGCGCGTCGATGCGCGGGAGCGTGAGGCAGACCGCCTCGACGGCCGCGAGCCACGGCGAGCCCTCCGCAGCCATGGCCGTGCGCAGCACCTCGATGCCGTCGCGGTGCGCGGCCAGGAGCGCGCCGGCGATGCGCGCGCCGTCGCCGTCGGCCCGCGCGGACAGCTCCAGCAGGCTCGCCAGGTGGTCGGGCAGCTCGCCGCCGGTGAGCTCCCAGCCGGCGGCGCGGTAGGCCTCGGCGAACCGCAGCAGGGCGGCGCCGCGACGGCGCGTGTCGCCGGCCGCGTAGTACGACAGGTAGAGCGTGCAGCGCCGCTTGAGGTCGAACGTGGCGACGTAGGCGGCCTGGAGACCGGGTAGGTCGCCGTCGGTCAGGGCGGTGGCGAGGCCGGTGAGCCGGCGCGCCACGGGCTCCGGCAGCCGTCCGACGGCGGAGCGCACCTCGCGCGCGGCCGTCACCGTCTCCGGGTCGGGGTAGGCGAGCAGGAGGGACGCGGCCATGTGGGCGAGCCGGCGGTCGCCGTCGGACAGGGAGACCGGGGCGAGGGGTGGGAGCGGTTCGGCGGACCGCCGGGCACGCAGCCCTGGCCAGGGCAGAAAGGAGAGGGTCACGGCACACCCCCGTCCGCCGCGTCCGGTCGTCCGGAGCCCCGGCCGCCCGACGGCGGGAACAGCCCCGCTGGCCGCCCGTTCCCGTCCCAGTTCAGGAGGTTCACCCGGCCGGGCGTCGAGGGCCCGTACGGCGAGTCGGCGGTCTGCCGCGACGCCAGCGCGTGGAAGTTCTCCACGGCCACCGGCACGGGCGGACCCGACGACTCCCCCAGCGGCCCCGCGCCGCCCATGCCCGGACCGCCCTCGTAGTCCAGGGAGCAGGCGAGCTCGTCCAGGTCGCGGGCCAGCTCGGCGTGCGCCGTCGGGATGACGTACCGGTCGTCGTACTTGGCGACGGCGAGCAGGCGGTACATCTCCTCGACCTGGGGCCCGGTCATGCCGACGGCGCTCGCCGTCTCCTCGTTCCGCTCGTTGCCGAGGTTGACGTCGCGCATGTAGGACCGCATCGCCGCGAGCCGGCGCAGCACGCGCTCGACGGGCCGGGTGTCGCCCGCGGTGAACAGTCCGGCGAGGTACTCCAGCGGGATGCGCAGCTTGGAGATGGCCGCGAACAGGGTGCGCGGGTCCTCGCCGTCGTTCCCGGAGCTCGCCACGACGTCGACAACGGGTGACAGCGGCGGGATGTACCAGACCATGGGCAGCGTGCGGTACTCGGGGTGCAGCGGGAGCGCCACCTCGTAGTCGCTGATCAGCCGCCAGATCGGGGAGGCCTGCGCGGCCTCGATCCAGTCCTCCGCGATGCCGTCGCGGCGGGCGGCGGCCACCACCTCGGGATCGTGCGGGTCGAGGAACACGGACCGCTGGGCGGCCAGCAGGTCGTGCTCGTCCTCGACGGCGGCGGCCTCGGTGACCCGGTCGGCGTCGTACAGCACGAGGCCGAGGTAGCGCAGGCGGCCCACGCAGGTCTCCGAGCAGACCGTGGGCAGGCCCACCTCGATGCGCGGGTAGCAGAGCGTGCACTTCTCCGCCTTGCCCGTCTTGTGGTTGAAGTAGACCTTCTTGTACGGGCAGCCGGTGACGCACATGCGCCAGCCGCGGCAGGCCTCCTGGTCCACGAGCACTATGCCGTCCTCGGCGCGCTTGTACATCGCGCCCGACGGGCAGGAGGCCACGCACGAGGGGTTGAGGCAGTGCTCGCAGATGCGCGGCAGGTAGAACATGAAGGTCTGTTCGAGCTCGGTCGCCACGTGCTCGCTCATGTGTTTGAGCACGGGGTCGTCCTGCATGGTGGCGGTGGACCCGGCGAGGGAGTCGTCCCAGTTGGCCGACCACTGGATGGCCATGTCCTTGCCGGTGAGCAGGGACTTCGGCCGGGCGACGGGGGTGTGCGCGCCCTGCGGGGACGAGAGCAGGAGGTCGTACTCGTAGGTCCACGGCTCGTAGTAGTCGTGGATGGAGGGCAGCTTGGGGTTGGCGAAGATGGTCGCGAGCTTCTTGAGCCGCCCCCCGGCGCGCAGCCGGAGCCGGCCGCGCCGGGTGCGGACCCAGCCGCCGTGCCACCAGTCCTGGTCCTGGTAGGTGCGTGGGTAGCCGAGGCCGGGCCGGGTCTCCACGTTGTTGAACCACACGTACTCGGTGCCGGACCGGTTGGTCCAGGCCTGCTTGCACGTCACGGAGCACGTGTGGCATCCGATGCACTTGTCGAGGTTCATCACCATCGACATCTGGGCCATGACCTTCATCGGTAGCGCACCTCCTGGGACCGACGGCGGACCACGGTCACCTCGTCGCGCTGGTTGCCCGTGGGGCCGAGGTAGTTGAAGGCGTAGGAGAACTGGCCGTAGCCGCCCGCCAGGTGCGACGGCTTGAGCAGGATCCTGGTCAGGGAGTTGTGGATGCCGCCGCGCAGCCCCGACGCCTCGGCGATCGGCACGTCCACGGTGCGGTCGGTGGCGTGGTGCACGTACACCGTGCCGCGCGGCATGCGGTGACTCACCACGGCCCGCGCCACGACCACGCCGTTGCGGTTCACGGCCTCGACCCACTCGTTGTCGGCCACCCCGATGCGCTCGGCGTCGTCAGGGGACATCCAGAGGTTCGGGCCGCCGCGCGAGAGCGACAGCATGAACAGGTTGTCCTGGTACTCGGAGTGGATGGACCACTTCGAGTGCGGCGTGAGGTAGCGGACCACGACCTCGGCCTCGGGCTCCGGCGGGCGCGCCGGGCGGGACCTGGACCGGGTCGCCGCCCCCGGCGGGCGCGGCCCGGACAGCGCCGGCGAGTCCGGGAACAGGCGGTGCAGGTCCAGCGGCGGCCGGTACACCGGGAGCTGCTCGCCCAGCTCCACGAGCCAGTCGTGGTCCAGGTAGAAGTGCTGCCGCCCGGTCAGGGTGTGCCACGGCTTGAGCCGCTCCACGTTGACGACGAACGCGCTGTACCGGCGTCCGCCGTGCTCGCTGCCGGACCACTCGGGCGACGTGATGACGGGCGTCGGCCGCGCCTGCACGTCGGCGAAGGTGACCCGCCGGCCCTCCTCCTCGCGCGCGAGGTCGGCCAGCGGCGTGCCCGTGCGGCGTTCCAGGCGCTCGAACCCCTGGACCGCCAGGCGGCCGTTGGTAGTGCCGCTCAGCGCGAGGATCGCCTCGCAGACGTGCGTGTCCTTGTCCAGCCGCGGACGCCCGGCCACCGGGCCGTCGGGCACGAGCCCGTTGAGCTCCCCGAGCCGGCGCACCTCGGCGTCGGGCGAGAACGCGACGCCCTTGGTGGCCATGCCCGCGCCGTCGGTCAGGGGGCCGAGCGCGGCCATCCGGGCCGCGAAGGCCGGGTAGTCACGCTCCACCTCGGTGAGCTTGGGCATCGTCCGGCCCGGCACCAGGTCGCGCTCGCGGAACGGAACGTCCGCGTCGGTCAGCGTGCCGTGCGGCACGGCCAGCTCGTCGGGCGTGTCGTGCGCCAGCGGCGCGGCGACGACGTCGTGCCGCACGCCCAGGTGGTCCACCGCGAGCGCCGAGATCTTGCGGGCGATGGCGTGGAACGCCGCGAAGTCGGTCTTGGTCTGCCAGGGCGGGTCGATGGCGGGGTTGAACGCGTGCACGAACGGGTGCATGTCCGTGGAGGACAGGTCGTACTTCTCGTACCAGGTGGCGGCCGGCAGCACGACGTCGGAGAACAGCGTGGTGCTGGTCATCCGGAAGTCCAGGGTGACCAGCAGGTCGAGCTTGCCGCGGGGGGCCTCGTCGTGCCAGGTCATGGTGCGTGGGCGCCGGTCCGGTGCGGACTCCTGCGCGAACACCGCCGCGTCCGTGCCCAGCAGGTGCCGCAGGAAGTACTCGTTGCCCTTGCCGCTCGACCCGAGGATGTTGGCCCGCCAGACGGTGAGCACGCGGGGGAAGTTGGCGGGGTCGTCCGGGTCCTCGGCGGCGAACCGCAGGCGCCCGGCCTTGAGCTCGTCCACCACGTGCTGGGCGGGCTCCTTGCCCGCGGCGCGCGCCTCGTCGGCGAGGTCGAGCGGGTTGCGGTCGAACGTGGGGTAGCTGGGCATCCAGCCGCGCTGTGCCGACTCGACCAGGGTGTCGGCGGTGGTGCGGCCCGCGAACGTGCCGGGGGCCAGCGGGGAGGCGAGGGTGTCGGCGGGCAGGCCGTCGTACCGCCACTGGTCGGTGGCCAGGTACCAGAAGGCCGTGCCGATCATCTGCCGCGGAGGGCGCAGCCAGTCCAGCCCGCCCGCGTACTGGGCCCACCCGGTCACGGGGCGGCACTTCTCCTGGCCCACGTAGTGCGCCCAGCCGCCGCCGTTCACGCCCTGGCAGCCGGTCATGGTGGTCAGCGCGAGGAACGCGCGGTAGATGGTGTCCGAGTGGAACCAGTGGTTGGTGCCCGCACCCATGACGATCATCGAGCGGCCGCCGGAGTCGACGGCGTTCTGCGCGAACTCCCGCCCGATCCTGGCGGCCGCCGCCGCGGGCACGCCCGTGATCTCCTCCTGCCAGGCCGGGGTGCCCGGCGCGGGGTCGTCGTAGCCCGTGGGCCAGGTGCCGGGCAGGCCGGGGCGGGACACGCCGTACTGGGCGAGCATCAGGTCGAACACCGTGGTTACCAGGTGCCCGCCGACACGGCGGACGGGCACGCCGCGGACGACGACGCCCTTGCCGCCGGTGTGCGGGTCGCCGGCCATGCCACTGTCGGCCACGCCGCCGTCCGGACCGCCCGGGCCTCCCCCGGTCGAGCCCGTCGAGGCCCCGGGCACGACGTCGAACCTCGGCAGGGCGACGGCGGCGGCCCCGTCGGGCCGGGCCGGGCCGCGGGCGTCCGGCGAGCCGGCCTGGCGGGCGGCCGCGGGGCCGCCCGGGGCCAGGTCGGCGATGCTCAGCGCCGGGTCCACGTCGCCCAGGTCGAGGTTCCAGCGCCCCTCGTCGGCCTCGCCGTACCGGTGGCCCAGGGTCCCGTTGGGCACCACCGGCCGCCCGTCCGCGTCCAGGAGCACGGGTTTGAAGTGCGGGTTCGCCTCGGCACTGGCCCCGGGCAGGACGTCGTCGGACAGGTCCGCCGCCGTGAGGAACTTGCCGGGGACGTACGTGCCGGGGGCGACCGGGGCGCCGTCGGGCGCGGGCTCGAGGCGCACCAGGAACGGGGAGTCGCTGTACTGCTTGAGGTACCGCGCGAAGCGTTCGGTGCGGCGGTCCACGAGGTACTCGCGCAGGATGACGTGGCCCATCGCCAGGGCGAGCGCACCATCCGTGCCGGGGTGAGGGGCGAGCCAGGCGTCGGCGAACTTCGTGTTGTCGGCGTAGTCCGGGGAGACCACCACCACCTTCTGGCCGCGGTAGCGGGCCTCGGCCATGAAGTGCGCGTCCGGCGTGCGCGTGACCGGGATGTTCGAGCCCCACATGATCAGGTAGGCGGCGTTCCACCAGTCGGCGGACTCCGGCACGTCGGTCTGGTCGCCGAACACCTGCGGGGAGGCCACGGGCAGGTCGGCGTACCAGTCGTAGAAGCTGAGCATCGTGCCGCCCAGCAGCTGCACGAACCGCGCGCCGACCCCGTGGGAGACCATCGACATCGCGGGGATGGGCGAGAACCCGGCGATCCGGTCGGGGCCGTACCGCGCGATCGTGTGCACGTGGGCGGCGGCGACGATCTCCGCGGCCTCCTCCCAGGTGGCGCGGACCAGGCCGCCCTTGCCCCTGGCCTGCTTGTACGCGGCGGCGGTACGGGGGTCGGCGGTGAGCTCGGCCCAGGCCGCCACGGGGTCGCTCCCCCGGCGCCGCGCCGCGCGGTAGGCCTCCAGCAGCACGCCGCGCACGTACGGGTAGCGCACCCGCGTGGGCGAGTAGGTGTACCAGCTGAACGCGGCGCCCCGCGGGCAGCCGCGCGGCTCGTACTCGGGTGAGTCGGGGCCCACCGACGGGTAGTCGGTCTGCTGGGTCTCCCACGTGATGATGCCGTCCTTGACGTACACCTTCCACGAGCACGAGCCCGTGCAGTTCACACCGTGAGTCGACCGCACCACCTTGTCGTGCGACCACCGGTCCCGGTAGAACGAGTCCCCGGCCCGTCCGCCCTCCAGGTAGAGCCGGCGCAGATCCTCGGACACCTCCCCGCGGCGGAGGTGTCGGCCCAGCCTGACGAGCACGTCCTCGGTGGCCACATTTTTCAGTTTCGCCCGCGGTCCGGGAATGCGCGACAGCAGGGGCACCGCCCCGGCCCGCCGACGGCGGTCAGGCCCGGTCGACGAGCGTCTGCGTGCCGAGGACCGTCGCGAGCGCGAGCCGCTCGGCGTCCTCGGTGCCGGGCTCGGCGGTGTAGACCATGACGCGCAGGTCGTCCGCCGCGACGACGAGCACGTCGCAGTCGAGGGTGATCCGGCCGACCTCCGGGTGCTCGACGGTCTTGTGCCGGGACGTGTCGCGGGGCAGGTCGGCGGCCTCGGCCGCCCAGAGCTCGACGAACCGCGGGCTCTGCGCGCCCAGCTCGCGCACGAGCCGGTCGACCGCCGGGTCGCCCGGGTACCGGGCCGCGGTCAGGCGCAGGTCGGCGACCAGCCGCGTCACGAGCTCGTCCTCCTCCCGGGGCGTGTGGACCACCCGGCTGCCCGGGCCGACCAGGTGCCGCCAGAGGGCGGTGCGCTCGATGCCGCGCCAGCCGGACGTGGCGCCCATCAGGGCGTCGTACGGCGCGTTGGCCACGATGAGCGTCTGGGTCGCGTCGTAGACCGCGACGGGTGTCCCCGCGAGCCGGTCGAGCAGCCGCTGCACGCTCGGCGGGATGTGCCTCGGGACGACGTCGAGCCCCGGGGCGGCGTGGCCGGCCAGCCGGAACAGGAGGTCGCGGTCGCCGTAGGGCAGCCGCAGCGCGCGGGCGAGCGCCTCCACCACCTGCGCCGACGGCGAGGTGGCGCGGCCCTGCTCCAGCCGGGTCAGGTAGTCGGCCGAGATGCCGGCGAGCCCGGCGAGCTCCTCGCGGCGCAGCCCGACGGCCCGGCGGCGCGGTCCCCTGGGCACGCCGACCGCCTCTGGCGCGACGGCGTCGCGCCTGCGCCGCACCATCCGGCCGAACTCCCACGTGTCCACGCTCCCAGTCTGGCCGGGGGCGCGGCGGTTGTCGTGGCCCTGCCGGTCCTACGACAACCGGACGACTGCCTGACCGGCCGCCGGCGTCCGAAGGTCGAGGCATGACAACAACCCTCATCACCGGGGCCACCAGAGGCCTCGGCAAGGAAGCAGCCCGCCAGCTCGTCGCCGCCGGGCACACGCTCTACGTCGGCGCCCGCGACGAGACGAGCGGCCGCGCCGTCGCCGCGGAGCTCGGCGCCCGCTTCGTGCAGCTCGACGTCACCGACGACGCCTCGGTCGCCACGGCGTTCGCCCGGCTCGAGGCCGACGGCGGGCTCGACGTGCTCGTCAACAACGCCGGCATCGCCATGCTCGCGCTCAACGGCCCCGACGCCCTGGCGGTGTTCGACACCAACGCGGTGGGCGTCGTCCGGGTCACCGAGGCCGCGCTCCCGCTGCTGCGGCGGTCGGCGAACCCCGTGGTCGTGAACGTCTCCAGCGCGCTCGGCTCGTTCTGGGCCAACCACGAGCCCAGCCGCCCGGCGTCCCAGGTCTCCGCGATCGTCTACGGGGCGAGCAAGGCGGCCGTGTCGATGCTCACCGTGCAGTACGCGCGCGCCGTCCCCGAGGTGAAGTTCAACGCGGTGGAGCCCGGCTACACCGCGACCAGGCTCGGCGGGCAGGACAACCCGCACGGCCGCCCGGTCGAGGTCAGCGCCCGGAACATCGTCCGGCTGGCCGACCTCGGCCCCGACGGGCCCACGGGCACCTTCCAGGAGGACGACGGCGAGCTCGGCTGGTAGGCCGACGCAGGCGCGGCCGGTGGGCCGGCCGCGCTCACGCGCCGAGGCCGAGCCGGCGGTAGCGCCGGTCGTGGTAGACGAGCGGCCGCGCGTCGTCCCGGACGGCGGAGGCGCGCACCCGGACGATCACGAGGCGGCTCTCCCCGACCGCCACCCGCTGCGTGACGGGTCCCTGCACCCAGGCCGTCGCGCCGTCGATCACCGGCTCACCGGTGGGCAGCACCGACCAGCCGCCGTCGGCGAACCGGTCGATGCCGCTCGTCGCGAAGCGGGCGGACACATGGGCCTGGTCGTCGGCGAGAAAGCTGATCGCCACGGTGTCCGCGCGCGACAGCGCGGCCCACGAGGAGGACGACGTCGGCAGCGAGAAGGCCAGCGTCGGGGGCGCGGCCGCGACGGAGATCACCGAGGTGGCCGTGAACCCGACCGGGCGGCCGCCGTCGAGCAGCGCGACGACGGTGACGGCGGCGGGGTGGTTGCGGAAGATCCCGCGGAACTCGTCGGACGTGAGCTCGGCTCGCGCGCCGGCGAGGCCGGGGCCGGCCAGCTCCGCCGTCACCGTGCGGCCTCCCCCACCGGCTGGCGGTGGTCGGTCGCGTCCGTCGCCCGGGTGGCGGACGGGCCGTCCGCCGCTCGGGTGGCGGCGACCGCCCGGGTCGCCGGCAGGCCACCCACCGCCCGGGGCCGGACCACGGCGGCCGCGAGCGCCGGCCCCCACCGGTCGAACCAGGCGTCCAGCACCCGGTCGAGGTGCGGCAGCTCCGCCTCGGTGACGACGACGGCCGGGGCGGGGACGACCGCGCCCAGCTCGGCGAGCACCGGCCGCAGGTGCACCTCGCCGGCCAGCGCGTGCGCGGCCGAGCCCGTGACGACGAGCGGGAGCACGACGACCCCGGCGAGCGCGTCGGGGCCGTACCCGTCCAGGAACGCCTTGAGCAGGCCGGTGTAGGACGCCTTGTAGACGGGGGTGGCCACGACGGCGGCCCGCGCGGTGGCGAGGACGTCGCGTGCGGCGCCGACCTCCCGGTCGCCGTGCTCCAGGACCCGTGGCCCGTAGGCCGCGAGGTCGATGACGGCCGGCACCCCGGTCCGGTCGGTACCCGCGAGCGCCGCCAGCCTGCGCCCCGCGTCCTGTGCCGCGGCGAGGGTGCGGGACCCGGGCCGCGGGTTGCCGCTGACGACGGCCGTGTGTTCGGGTGCGGTCTGTTCCGGTGCGGTCATGGTCGTGCCTCCTCCAGCTGGGGCTCCTGCAACGGGGGCCGGGTGACGGAGCCCTCGGCGCGGCGCGCCCTGGCACGGGACGGAGGCCTGGCCGACGGCGTGGGGTCGTGGCGCGACAGGCCGAGCGTGTCGCGCAGGGTGGTGCCGGGGTAGGCGGTGCGGAAGAGGCCGGCTCGGCGCAGCATCGGCACCACCTGGCGCACGAGCACCGTGAGGTCGGTGTCCGGGACCACCGGCAGCACGTGGAAGCCGTCGACCAGCCCGTCGAGGGCGGCCTCGGCGGCGAGCGCGGCCAGGCCGTGGGCCGTGCCCACGTGGGTGAGCGCGCCGGGTGCAACGCCCGCCAGGTCCGCGCGCATGCGGGCGGTGGCCTCGTTGGCGCCGAGCACCACCCGGACCTCGGCCAGCACGCGGATCCGGCCGGGGTCGCGGCCCGCCTCCGCGGCGAGCACGCCGACCAGGCGCCGCATCGCGGCGGCCTCCTGGAGGTCGGCGGCGCGCACGCGGACGACGTCCGCCCGCCGGGCCGCGACGGCGAGGTGGGCGGGCGCGGTGGCCCGCACGACGACGGGCGGCGCCTGCTGTGCGGGCAGCGCGTCGAGCACGGCGCCGACCGCGTCGGGGACGGAGGCGGTGCCCGGCGTCCGTTCCGGCGCGACGGCGCCCGGGGGCTCGACCTGCCAGCCGATCCGGCTCTCGCTGGTCCGCGCGAGGCGGGACAGCGCGGTCACCACGTGGTCGTGGGGCACGCGCAGCGGGTCGAGGGACGCGACGACGCCCAGCCGCGAGGTGGTCCGCGCAAGCCGGGAGGCGATCACCGCGGAGTCCAGGTGGCCGCGCAGCTCGCGCCCGGTCGGCCGCACGGCGAACGCGTCGTCGAGGGTCACGAGGTCGAGGAGCCCGCGTTCGGCGGCCGCGACCAGGTCGGCGGTGCGCGCCGCGTCGAACGCGCGGGCGGCCCGCCGGTGGGGGCCGCCCACGATCGCGGGCGCGGCCCCGGTGCCGGTCAGGTCGACGCCGAGGTGGAGCGGGCGGAAGGTCGGCGGGTGGGAGAGGAAAGCTGGCACTGTGCTGCCCTTCGGCTCGACAGATCGAAATTCCCGACCAGTTTGATCGGATTTCCCGATGAGTGGACCGTACGTAGCCGTCTCCGACGTGTCAACGGTCCGGTGAAACGTCTCGCATCCCGGACCAGCGAGGCCATTGCTGGGGTCCCGAGCACCACCCGTCTCAGATCGTGAGAAGTTCGGGGAAACTCTCGCCAGGCCTCAAGGCGGCACCTACATTCCCCGGCACGGCTCCCCCTCACAGGCAGCCCTGACCGTCGGACCGACCGGGCAGGGCTGACTCGCCGTACCCGGATCCCGACGATCGGACGACCCATGCCCCGCAGAACACCCACCGGCGCGGCCCGCGCCATCACCCACCACCACACAACCAGGGCCCTGGCGGCCGCTGCCGCCGTCGCGCTGCTCGCCTCCGGCTGCGCCGCCGGCGCCCGGGCCGACGACGACGGCGGCCTCGCCCTCGACGCCGCCCTGCCCACCGAGGTCCCGGCCGGCACGACCCTGGTGGTCGGCGACCCGACCACGCAGAAGGCCTTCGAGCTGGCCGGCGACGAGATCGACACGGACTTCGACTTCGAGATCGAGTGGGCCAACGTCTCCGGCGGCCCGCAGACCATCGAGGCCTTCAACGCCGGAGTGCTGGACCTCGGCGCCGTGGCCGAGATACCGCCCATCCACGCCTCCTGGACCGGCCTCGACGTGCAGATCTACGCCTCCCAGTACCGGCAGGACTGGCAGGAGCACCCGGTCTACGAGCTCGCGGGCGCCCCCGGCGCCGAGCTGGACGACCTGACCGACCTGCGCGGCAAGAAGATCGCGTTCAGCCCCGGCCAGGCCCAGGGCGCGCTCGTCCTGAAGTCCCTGCGCGCAGCCGGGCTCACCCAGGACGACGTCGAGCTGGTCGAGCTGCCCTCCACCGGCGACGTGTACCCGACGGCGCTCGCCGCCGGCGAGGTCGACGTCGCCCCCGTGGGCGGCACCACGCTGCTGCGCTACCTCGACAAGTACGCGGCCGACGGCGCGACGTCCATTCGGCACGGCCTGCGGGACGACCCCAGCCACCTCTACGGCCCGACCGACGTGGTGCGCGACCCCGCCAAGGCGGCAGCGCTGCGCCAGTACGTCGCCGCGTGGGCCCAGGCCCGGGTGTGGATCTACGAGCACCCCGAGCTCTGGAAGGAGAAGTACTACATCGAGGACCAGGGGCTGACCGAGCAGGACGCGCAGTACCTCATCGACACGGCCGCCCGGCCGGAGGTCCCCGCGGACCTGACCGACGGGATCGAGCGCACCCAGGAGACCATCGACCTGCTCGCCGCCGAGCTCGACCGGCCGGCGCTGCGGGCCGCCGACCTCTTCGACGAGCGGTTCGGCCCGGTCGCCGGCGAGGCGGCCGAGCGGGCCTGGAGCGCCTCGTGACCGCGATCGCCCAGGCCGTGGGCATCACCGTCCGTCCGGAGCGGGCCGCGGACACCCCGGACGTACGCCCGACGGTCCGCCGCCTCGGCCTGCGCAGGCCGCTACCCCTGGCCGCCGGCCTCGGCATCGGCCTGCTCGTGGCGGTCTGGGCCGCCGGGTCGGCCACCGGGCTGATCGACCCGCGCGTCCTGACCGCACCGTGGACCGTGCTGACCACCGGCGTCGAGCTCGCGGTGGACGGCAAGCTCGTGGACCACCTCAGGGTCTCGCTGACCCGCGCGGCCCTCGGGCTCGCCTTCGGCGTCGCGGCGGGGCTGGCCCTCGCGCTGGCCTCCGGCCTGAGCCGGCTCGGCGACGCGCTGCTGGACGGGCCGATCCAGGTCAAGCGCGCCATCCCCAACCTGGCGCTCCTGCCGCTGCTCATCCTGTGGTTCGGCATCGGCGAGGAGATGAAGGTCATCACCATCGCGCTGGGCGTCTTCATCCCGATCTACATCCACACGCACAACGGGCTGCGCTCCATCGACAAGCGGTACGTCGAGCTCGCCGAGACCCTGCGCCTGAGCCGCCGCCAGTTCGTCACCCGCGTGGTGCTGCCGGGCGCCCTGCCCGGGTTCCTGCTCGGCCTGCGCTTCGCGGTGACCGGCTCGCTGCTCGCGCTCGTCGTCGTCGAGCAGGTCAACGGCACCGCGGGGATCGGCTACATGATGGAGCTCGCGCGCACCTACGGGCAGACCGAGGTCATCCTCGTGGGCCTCGTCGTCTACGGCGTCCTCGGCTTCACCGCCGACTGGTCCGTCCGCCTGCTGCAGAGGAAGGCACTGGCATGGCGCCGCACGCTGGAGGACTGACCGAGACCGCCGCCCGGCGGCGGGACCACGGCGGGCCGCGGGACGACGGCGCAGGCGCGCGCCCGGCCGTCGTCGTCCGGGACCTCGTGCGGACCTACGGGACGCCGGCCGGGGTGCTCGACGGCCTCGACCTGGAGATCGCCGACGGCGAGTTCGTCGCCATCCTCGGGCGGTCCGGGTCCGGCAAGAGCACGCTGCTGCGGGCGCTCGCCGGCCTGGACCACGACGTGACGGGGTCAGGACGGGTCCAGGTGCCGCGCAACGTGTCCGTGGTCTTCCAGGACTCGCGGCTGCTGCCGTGGGCGCGCGTGCTGGACAACGTCGTGCTGGGCCACGAGGCGTCCCCGGCCGAGGCCCGCGCGGCCGGGCGCGCGGCGCTGGCCGAGGTCGGGCTCGCCGGGCGCGAGCGCGCGTGGCCGAACGAGCTCTCGGGCGGCGAGCAGCAGCGCGTGTCGCTGGCCCGCTCGCTCGCCCGCAGCCCCGAGCTGCTGCTGGCCGACGAGCCGTTCGGCGCGCTCGACGCCCTGACCCGGCTGCGTATGCACGAGCTGCTGCGCGACCTGCTGCGGCGGCACCACCCGACCGTCCTCATGGTGACCCACGACGTGGACGAGGCGATAGTGCTCGCCGACCGCGTCGTCGTCCTGGACGCCGGGCACATCGTGCTCGAGCGCCGCACCCCGGACGGCGCGGCGCAGGACGCCGTCGGACGGGACCCGCACCGCACGCTGCGTGCCGAGCTGCTGAACGCGCTCGGCCTGGACCGGAAGGACACCACCCCATGACCCACCGCCCCGGACAGCTCCGGTACACCATGACCCCGAAGGGAGCCTGACATGGCCGACGACCTCCTCTGGTACATCCCCAACCAGACCCACCCCGGCCACCGCGGCGACGACGCCGTCGCGGGGCACAACAGCCTCGGCACCCTGACCGAGCACGCCACCCGGCTCGAACGGCACGGCTGGGACGGCGCCCTGCTCGGCACGAGCTGGGGCCGGCCGGACACGTTCACCGTCGCCACGGCGCTGGCCGCGCGCACCACGACGTTCGAGCCGCTCATCGCGGTCCGGCCGGGGTACTGGCGGCCCGCGCACCTGGCGTCGGCCGCCGCCACGCTCGACCACCTGTCGGGCGGGCGCGTGCGGATCAACATCGTCTCGGGGCAGGACGACCTGGCCGCGTACGGGGACGCCGAGGGCGACCAGGCGCACCGGTACGCCCGCACCAAGGAGTTCCTCCAGATCGTGCGCCGGCTGTGGACCCAGGAGTCGGTCACCTACACCGGCGAGCACTTTCAGGTCACCGACTCGACGCTCGACCTGCGGCCGGCCGCCCGGCCGGGCCGGCCCCACCCCCGGCTCTACTTCGGCGGCGCGTCGGCGGCCGCCGAGCGCGTCGCCGCCACGGAGGCGGACGTCCAGCTCTTCTGGGGCGAGCCGCTGGACGGCATCGCCGAGCGGATCGACCGCCTGCGCACCCTGGAGGCCGAGCTCGGGCGCGAGCATCCGCCCCTGGAGTTCGGCCTGCGCATCACGACGTTGGTGCGGGACACGACCGAGCAGGCCTGGGCCGACGCCGAGGCGAAGGTCGAGCAGCTCGCCGCACGGGCCGACCACGAGCAGCCGGGCGGCCGGCGCTGGGGCAGGCGCTCCGCCGTCGGGCAGCGGCGGCTGCTCGACCTGGCGGAGCGGGGCGACGTGCTGGACGACATCCTGTACACCGCGCCCGGGCGCGCCGGAGGCGGCGGCGCCGCGACGACGTGGCTGGTCGGGACGGCGCAGGAGGTCGCGGCGGCGCTGCGGAAGTACGAGGGGCTCGGCGTGACCCACTTCGTGCTCTCGGACACGCCATACCTCCCCGAGATCGAGCGCCAGGGACGTGAGCTGGTCCCCCTGCTCCGCGGCTGATCCCGGCGGTGGCGCCACAAAGCGCCACCGCCCGACTCGTGACATTGGCAGGATTCCTCACTAATATCCGTCTCGCTGACTGACAGTCCAGTAAGCACAACGGCGTGCTCGACGGAAAAGAGGAGTTCTCCCCATGTCACGAACTCGAAGGTCCAGGTTCCGCACCCTGCTGAACGCCGTCGCCGCGTTCGGCGTACTCGCCCTCACCGCGACGGCGCTCGTCGTCGCGCAGCCGTCGGCCGCCAGGGCGGTCCCGGCGACGATCCCCCTGACCATCACCAACGACTCCGGACGCGGCGACCAGGTGTTCGTCTACGTGCTCGGCGACCCGGGCACGGGCCGGCTGGGCTGGGCGGACGCGTCCGGCACCTTCCACCCCTGGCCCACCGTGGGCGGCACGCCCGTCGATGCGCCCGACGCCTCGATCGCCGGCCCGGCCGACGGGCAGTCGCGGACCATCCAGCTCCCCAAGATGTCCGGCCGCGTGTACTTCTCGTACGGCAGCAAGCTGGCGTTCAAGGTGGTCAACGACGGCCGCCTGGTCCAGCCGGCCGTGCAGAACCCGAGCGACCCGAACCGCAACAAGCTGTTCGCCTGGACCGAGTTCACGCTCAACGACGCGGGCCTGTGGATCAACAGCACCCAGGTCGACTTCCTCTCGGCCCCCTACCAGACCGGGCTGCGCAAGGGCGACGGCACGGTGATCAGCACCGGCATGCTCAAGCCGAACGGCTACCAGAACGTGGTCAACGCCCTCGAGGCCACGCCCGGGTGGAACAACCTCGAGCAGCGCGCCCCGGATGGGTCGCTGCTCCGCGTCCTGGCGCCGAGCCACGCCATCGGCACCGGACAGCTCGACCCGAACATCCTGTCGTCCTACGTGGACCAGGTGTGGGCCAAGTACACGAACGAGACCCTGACCGTCGCGCCCTACTCCTACGACCCCGCCGCGGTGTTCCACGGCCGAGTGCAGAACGGCGTCATGCGGTTCACCAACGCCTCTGGCGCGTACGTGACCGAGTTCCGCAAGCCGTCGAGCGACTCGATCTTCGGCTGCTACAACGACCTCGCCGCGCCCAACAACGACATCGGCGCCATCGCCCGCACCCTGTGCGCGGGCTTCCACCGCTCGACGCTGCTAACCCGCACCACCCAGCCGGGTACCAGCACGTCCGGGTTCTACGAGGCGTCGGTGACCGACTACTACTCCAAGTACATCCACCAGCAGATGGCGAACGGCAAGGCCTACGGCTTCGCGTTCGACGACGTGCTGGCGCAGGAGTCGCTGGTGCACGACGGCAACCCGAGCGCTGCCTACATCCAGCTCGACCCGTTCTCCGGCACCGCGACGCCCATCGCCGGGTCCGACGGCGGTGGCGGCACGGGCCCACTCCCGTCGGGCACGGGCGCCGTGCACGCGGCCAACGGCATGTGCGTGGACGTCCCGTGGGCCGACTCGTACGACGGCAACCCGCTCCAGATCGTGAACTGCAGCGGCAACACTGCCCAGACCTGGACGCGGTCCGGGTCCACGCTCAGCGCGCTGGGCCGGTGCATGGACGTGTCGGGCGGCAGCACCGCCGACGGCGCCGTCGTACAGCTCTGGACCTGCAACGGGACCGGTGCGCAGAACTGGACCTACCAGTCCGGCAACCAGGCCCTGGTCAACCCGCAGTCGGGCAAGTGCCTGACCGCGGTCGGGGGCCTGCCCCTGCACGACGGCCAGCGACTCGAGATCCGCACCTGCTCGGGCGCGGCGGAGCAGCGCTGGACCTTCTGAGCGCACGTCGTAGAGCGGACGGCTCTCGGTCGGCGGAGATGCCGGCCGAGGGCTGTTCGTCGTTCGGGAGTCGTTCGTCGTCCGGGGTCGTCCGGTTCGGGGTCTCCGATACTCGCGTCAGCCCCGCACGGGCCGGGCCGGACGGCGGTCCAGCCCCACCAGGTCCGCGCTGAGGTCCCAGAGCCGGTCGCAGCGGGCGACGTCGGTGGTATGCGGGGCGGTCGCCACCGCGCGGCGCCGCACGTAGTACCGGCCGGTCACGCCCGCGACGTCCGGGGCGGTGGCCAGCCAGGCGGGGTTGTCCGCGCCGTCGTCCGGGCGGCCGGAGACCGGGCGGAACGCCCTGCCCAGCAGGCGGACCGCCCAGCCGGCCTCCAGGCCGAGGTGGGTCTCCTTGATGATCCCGGGGTGCGCGCCGTTGACGGTGATGCCGGTGCCGGCCAGGCGCCGCGCCAGGGCGTACCCGAACATCGCGTTCATGTTCTTGGTGCGGGCATAGGTGGCGAAGTCGCGCAGCGGGCCGCCGCGGCTGTCGGTGAGGTCGTCCAGGTTGACCGGCACGCGCGCCAGCCCGCCCGGGTCCGCGCCGACGATGACGTACCGGGCCGGGCTCGGGTTCGGCACCTCGGCCAGCGAACGCAGGAGCAGGTAGGGCGCCAGGTGGTTGGTCGCCAGCGTGAGCTGCAGCCCCTCCGGAGTGCGGTCACCGACCGGCGCGATCACCGCGGCGTTGCTCACCACGACGTCGGGCGCAGGCTGCGCGATCAGCCGCGCGGCGAGGTCGCGCACCTCGGCGAGCAGCGACAGGTCGGCCCGCTCCGCGAGCAGGTCCGCGCCCGGGACCGCCGCCTCGATCCGGCCGCGCGCCCCGTCGAGACGGCCCGCGTCCCGCCCGACCAGGACCACGGTCAGCCCCTCGGCGGCCAGACGGCGGGCGATGGCCTCTCCGATCCCCGACGTCGCGCCCGTCACGATTGCTCTCGGCATGGTGATCCCCTCCGACTAGGTTGACATCGTCAACCCTAGGCATGGGCGGTAGACGGTGTCAACCAGTCGCGCCCGAGCTCGATCACCCGGTCCGGGACCCACACCTGTCCGTCGGGGGCGTGTCCGTTGGGGGCGTGTCCGTCGGCGGCGAACGCGGCGCTCAGCGGCCCGCCCGGCTCACTAGGCTGGGCGGATGGGCCGATGGGACATGACCGACGGCGTCGTCGAGCTCCCCGACGGGCGACGCGTCCGCGGCACCGGGCTGCGCCGTCCGCGCCGGGACGTCCCTGTACCGGACTTCGCGGTCTACCTGCTCGGCCGGGACCCGCGGATACCCGACCGGGAGTACCGGTGGGTCCGCTGGCGCGACTTCCGCCTGCCCGACTCGACCGACGCGGCAGTGGCCGCGCTACGGGAGGCCCACGCACGCGCGGAGACGGAGCGGGTCGAGATCGCCTGCGGAGGCGGGGTCGGCCGGACGGGCACGGCGCTGGCCGTCCTCGTGGTCATGAGCGGCGTGGCGCCCGACGACGCCGTGGCCTGGGTGCGCGCGCACTACCACCCGCGGGCGGTGGAGACCCGGGGCCAGCGCCGATGGGTCGAGAGCGTGGCCGCCGCCCTCACGTCCTGAGGGTCTCGGGAACGACTTCCTCGCGGGGCCCTGTTGCGGCACGTAGACACTGTCCACCCACAGCAACAGGGCCCCGCGAGGAAACTGCACCCTGGACCGCGGGCCCCGGATCACATCGCGCCAGGGGCAGCCTGGACCGCTCAGCCGCTGGACCGCTCAGTCGCGTGCGAGCAGCTCCAGCGTGTCGATCACGCGGTTCGAGAAGCCCCACTCGTTGTCGTACCAGGCCACGACCTTGACGTGCTTGCCGTCCACGCGCACCAGGGCCGCGTCGAAGACCGCCGACGCCGGCTGGCCGGTGATGTCGCTGGAGACCAGCGGCTCGTCGGAGTAGTCGAGGATGCCCTTGAGGCTGCCCTCGGCCGCGGTGCGGTAAGCCGCGAGCACGTCGTCGCGGGTCACCTCGCGCGAGACCGTGGTGTTCAGCTCCACGAGGGAGCCCACCGGCACCGGCACGCGGATCGAGTCGCCGGACAGCTTGCCGTTGAGGTTCGGCAGCACCAGGCCGATGGCCTTGGCCGCGCCCGTCGTCGTCGGCGCGATGTTGACGGCGGCCGCGCGGGCGCGGCGCAGGTCGCGGTGCGGGCCGTCCTGGAGGTTCTGCTCCTGGGTGTAGGCGTGCACCGTGGTCATGAAACCGTGCTCGATGCCGGCCAGGTCGTCCAGCACGGACGCCAGCGGGGCCAGCGCGTTGGTGGTGCACGACGCGTTCGAGACGATCACGTGCTCGGCCGGGTCGTAGGCGTCGGTGTTCACGCCGTAGGCGAGGGTGACGTCGGCGCCGGCCGACGGGGCGCTGACCAGCACCTTCCTGGCGCCGGCGTCGAGGTGCGCGCGGGCGGCGTCGGCCGAGGTGAAGCGGCCGGTGGACTCCAGCACGATGTCCACGCCGAGCTCCGCCCACGGCAGCTTGGCGGGCTCGCGCTCGGCGAGCACCTTGATGCGCCGGCCGTCCACGACGAGCTCGTCGCCGTCGACCTCGACGGAGCGGCCGAGGCGGCCGAGCGCGCTGTCGTACTTGAGCAGGTGGGCCAGGGACTCCGGGGCGGTGAGGTCGTTGACGGCGACCACGTCGAGGTCGCTGCCGCGCTCCAGCAGGGCGCGCAGGGAGTTGCGTCCGATACGGCCGAATCCGTTGATGGCGATGCGAGTCATCGAGGGCTTTCCTTTCGTCGTCCCCATGCTCGGCGGTCGGGCGGGCCGCCCGACAGCGGCTCGAACGCCATCACCCGCAAGGATACCGCCAGACCTTTCGCCACCACCCGCAAGGATCCCGCCACGCCCCGTGGCTCACGCCGAGAACGTGTGCCGGTACTCCGTGGGGGACGTGCCGAGGATCCGGTGGAAGTGCAGCCGCAGGTTGGCCGCGGTGCCGAGCCCCACCCGGTGCGCGATCTGCTCGACGCCCAGGTCGCTGCGTTCCAGCAGCTCACGCGCCAGGTCCACACGCGCCCGGAGGACCCACTGCATCGGCGTGTAGCCGGTGTCCTCGACGAACCGCCGCGAGAACGTGCGCGCGGAGACCCGCGCGTTGCGCGCGAGCGCCTCCAGGGTCAGCGGCTCGGCGAGGTGCGCGAGCGCCCACTCGCGGGTGTCCGCGAACAGGTCGCCGAGCGGCTCGGGCACGCTGCGCGGCACGTACTGGGCCTGTCCCCCGCTGCGGTACGGCGCGGCCACGAGCCGTCGGGCCACGTGGTTGGAGAGCCCGACGCCGTGGTCACGCCGCACCAGGTGCAGGCAGAGGTCGATGCCGGACGCCGCTCCGGCCGACGTGAGCACCCCGCCCTCGTCCACGAACAGCACGTTCTCGTCCACCTGCACGCGCGGGTACCGCTCGCGCAGCGCCTTCGTGTAGTGCCAGTGGGTCGTCGCGCGCTTGCCGTCGAGCAGGCCGGTCGCCGCGAGCGCGAACGCCCCGGTCGAGATGGCCGCGAGCCGCGCCCCGCGCGCGTGGGCGGCCTTGAGCGCGTCGACGACGACGCCCGGCGGGTCGGCCGCCGCCGGCGTCCGGTACCCGGGGACGAACACGGTGTCGGCGCGTTCGAGCGCCGCCAGCCCCTCGGCGACGTGGTACGAGAGGCCGTCGCCCCCGGTGACCAGCCCCGGCGCCGCGCCGCAGACCCGCACCTCGTAGGGCATGCTCGGCCGGTTGGAGAACACCTGCGCGGGGATGCCGACGTCGAGCGGCTTAGCACCCTCCAGCACGAGGACGGCGATCTGATGGTTCTTCCGGCTCGACGCGGTCACGCCATGTGATCCTAGGCCGCTTCGCCGTCGCCCCTCTCCCCGACTGACCACGGCAGGGGTCGGGACGGGCTACCGCACCGCGAGCCGCGTGTAGTCCGGGAGGTCGATCGCGTCGACCGCCTGGTCGATGCCGCCCATCATCAGGCGCGCGAGCGGCGTCCGGAGCAGCACGCCCATCACCGCCATCCGCGCCCTGATCTCGAACGTCGTGGGCGGCAGGAAGCCCCGCACCCCACCCGGGAGCTGCTTCTGCCCGGCGATGTCGCGCCGGTCGTAGTCCACGGCGTCGCCCGCGAAGTGCACCATCCCGCGCGCACCGCCGTGCGCCGGGTACAGCAGCACGTTGCGCCCGCCGACGCCGTTGCCCGCCGGCATCGAGTAGAGCAGCTCCCAGCCGTCCAGGCCGAAGGAGTCCTCGCCGTCCGCGCCGCCCGGCTCGGCGGTGAACGAACACGGCCCGGTGGTACCCGGAGTCCACGGCCCGCCACGCGCCGTCGAACGCCAGGCGCCGGGTCGTGGAGAAGACGCCGTCCGCCCCCACCACGGCGTCGAACCGGCGCCGTGCGGACCGCTCGAAGGCGACCACGACGCCGTCGGCGGCGTCCATGACGATCCGCATGAGGTCGCCGCGCAGGATCTCGAGGTCGGCGATCACGCCGCCCGAGTGGCCGAACAGCTCGGCCGGCAGCTCCACGCCGCGGCGCCCGGCGGCGTCGACGTACGCGATCCCGTGCACGCCGGTGTGGGCGGCGCGCACCTGGTCGGTGATGCCCATCCGGTCGACGACGGTCCGGGCGGCGCCACGGATGTCGATGCCCTGGCCGCCGGGCCGGGGACGGGGCGCGCGCTCGACGACGGTGACGTCGATGCCGTACCGGCGGAGCCAGAACGCGAGGGCTGGTCCGGCGACGCTGGCGCCGGAGACGAGGACGTGGGTCATGGCTGCTCCCTGGTACACGAGGTTCTTGGGCTGAGGTTTCGTACACCGTACGCAGCGCCCTATGCTGGGTAAATCAGTAGGTAGGCGCGTTCCAGCACCACCCCTGGGCCGCGCACGTCATGTCCATGACGCGGCCGCAGGTGGTGCCGCACGGACTGATGCACACCGAGGCGCTGCTGTCCGCGTTCGGCGACCTGCCCGGCCGCCGGCTCGACGTCGACACCCGCATGCACCTGGCGGTGTCGGTCTTCCAGCTCGTACGCGGCCTCGGGGTGGGCATCGAGCCGGCGGAGCTGGCCCGCCGCGACGACGGCCTGACCGACGAGGAGTGGATGGACCGGACCCTGCCCGACCTGCGGGCCGCCGCCGACCCGCGCCGCTACCCCCAGGTCGCCGCGGTCACGTCGACCGACATCGACCTCACGCTCGACTCGCTCTTCGAGTTCGGCCTGGCCCGCCTGCTGGACGGGTACGCGGTGTTCCTGGACGGCACGGACTGATCCGCGAGTGATCGATATAGCATTTTTTGCTATACGGCCGACCGCCTGACGTCCGACGCGCCGCGCGGCCGCGGCCCCGGACCGAGCCTCCCGCCCGCCCGCCGTCCGGCGTACGGTCGGAGCATGTGCCGAAACATCACCACGCTGCGCGGGCTCGAACCGCCCGCCACCGATGAGGAGATCACCGCAGCGGCCCTGCAGTTCGTGCGCAAGGTCACGGGCGTGACGAAGGTCAGCGACGCCACCCGCGAGCCGGTGGAGCAGGCCACGCGGGAGATCGCGGAGATCGTCACGCGTCTGCTCGACGACCTGCCCGAACGCCGTCAGCCGCCCAAGACCGTGCCGCCGCTGCGCCGCGCGGAGGTGCAGGCGCGCATCGCCCAGCGCATCAAGGAACGCGAGGAGCACGAGCGGATGCACGAGCTGGGCATCGCGCACTCGCACTGAACACTCGCACTGAGCGGGACCCGCCGCTACAGTTGCGGCGTGCTCGCACACCTCTCCTGTTGCTGTCACTGACACGTCGTCGACACAGCCCTGTCGCCCGCGCTCGGCGCGGCGCGGCCAGAAACAGGAAGATGAACAGGTGCAGTACGTCAACTCCGTCGTAGACCTCGTCGGCAACACCCCGCTCGTCCGGCTCCACCGAGTGACCGAGGGCGTCACGCAGGCGACCGTGCTCGTCAAGCTCGAGTACCTCAACCCCGGCGGCTCGTCCAAGGACCGCATCGCCGCGCGCATCATCGAGGCGGCCGAGCGCGAGGGCAAGCTCCGCCCCGGCGGGACCATCGTCGAGCCCACCTCCGGCAACACCGGCGTCGGCCTCGCGCTCGTGGCCCAGCAGCGCGGGTACCGCTGCATCTTCGTGCTGCCGGACAAGGTGGGGGAGGACAAGCGCAACGTCCTGACCGCCTACGGCGCAGAGGTTGTGGTGACGCCCACCGCCGTCGCCCCGGACAGCCCCGAGTCGTACTACTCGGTGAGCGACCGGCTGGTGCGCGAGATCCCGGGCGCCTTCAAGCCCGACCAGTACTCCAACCCCAACGGCCCGCGCTCGCACTACGAGACCACCGGTCCCGAGATCTGGCGCGACACCGAGGGCCGGGTGACCCACTTCGTCGCGGGTGTCGGCACGGGCGGCACCATCACCGGCACCGGCCGGTACCTGCGCGAGGTCTCGGGCGACCGCGTGCGCATCATCGGCGCCGACCCCGAGGGCTCGGTCTACTCGGGCGGCACCGGCCGCCCGTACCTCGTCGAGGGCGTGGGCGAGGACTTCTGGCCGTCCGCCTACGACCCGTCCGTGCCGCACGAGGTCATCGCCGTGAGCGACGCCGAGTCCTTCGCGATGACCCGGCGCCTCGCGCGCGAGGAGGGCATCCTCGTGGGCGGCTCCAGCGGCATGGCCGTGGTCGCCGCCCTGAAGGCGGCACGCGACCTGACCGAGGACGCCGTCGTGGTGGTCCTGCTGCCCGACGGCGGCCGCGGGTACCTCGGCAAGATCTTCAACGACGCCTGGATGCGGTCCTACGGGTTCTCGCCCGCCATCGAGGACCACACCGTCGCCGACGTGCTGGCCGCCAAGGCCGACCGCACGCCGCCACTGCTGTACGTGCACCGGACCGACACGGTGCGCGACGCGATCGACCGGATGACCCGCTCCGGCGTCTCGCAGCTCCTCGTGCTCACGGCGGAGCCACCGGTGGTGCTCGGCGAGATCGCCGGCGCCGTGCACGAGAACGAGCTGCTCGACGACGTGTTCGCCGGCAAGGCGAACCTCTCCGACGAGGTGGGCGGCCTCGTCGGCACGCCGCTGCCGCTCATCGGCGTCAACGAGCCCGTGGGGGCGCTGCGCACCGCGCTCGCCTCCGACACGGCCCTGCTCGTGACCGACGGCGGCAAGGCCCTCGGCGTGGTCTCCCGCTCCGACCTGCTCGACTACCTCGCGGTCTGACCGCACGCACACCTTCGAAGAGAGACGACCATGACCGACGAACGAACGAGCCGGTTCGACACGCTCGCCATCCACGCGGGCCAGCACCCCGACCCCACGACGGGCGACGCGATCCCCGCGATCCACGTCACCTCCACCTACGCGCAGGACGGCATCGGCGGGCTGCGCGGCGGGTACGAGTACTCGCGTGGCGGCAACCCCACCCGGACGGCCCTGGAGGAGCAGCTCGCCGCCATCGAGGGCGGCGGCAGCGGCATCTCGTTCGCCTCCGGCCTCGCCGCCGAGGACGCCCTGCTGCGGGCCGTGCTCGCGCCCGGCGACCACGTGCTCGTGCCGAACGACGTCTACGGCGGCACGCACCGCCTGGTCCGCACCATCCACGGGAAGTCGGGCGTCGCGCACACGACCGTCGACACGGCCGACGTCGACGCCGTGCGCGCCGCGATCCGGCCCGAGTCCAAGATGCTGTGGGTCGAGACGCCGTCGAACCCGCTGATGAAGATCAGCGACATCCCCGCGCTGGCCGAGCTGGCGCACCAGCACGGCCTGCTCCTGGTCGTGGACAACACGTTCGCCTCCCCCGCCCTGCAGCGCCCCCTCGACCTCGGCGCCGACGTCGTGGTGCACTCCACCACCAAGTACCTCGGCGGGCACTCGGACGTCGTCGGCGGCGCCGTCGTCGTGGCGGACGGCGGCGGCGAGCTCGCCGAACAGGTGCGGTACGTGCAGTTCGCCGCGGGCGCCGTGTCTAGCCCGTTCGACGCGTTCCTCACCACGCGCGGCATCAAGACCCTCGCCGTGCGGATGCAGCGGCACTCCGAGAACGCCCAGACGCTCGCCGAGCGCCTGGTGCACCACCCGGCCGTGGCCCGCGTGCTCTACCCGGGCCTGCCCGACCACCCGGGGCACAAGGTCGCCGCGCACCAGATGTCGCGCTTCGGCGGCATGATCTCGCTCGACCTCGCGGGCGGGGAGGCGGCCGCCCGCACGTTCGCCGAGTCCATGCGGGTGTTCCTGCTGGCCGAGTCGCTCGGCGGCGTGGAGTCGCTGGTCAACTACCCGAGCGAGATGACCCACGCGTCGGTGCGGGGCACGGAGGCTGAGGTCCCGCCGTCGATCGTCCGCCTGTCGGTGGGCCTGGAGGACGTGACGGACCTCCTGGACGACGTCGAGCAGGCCCTGGACCGCATCCCGGCCTGACGGTCGATCGTCAGGGAACCTGACATAGACGTTGAGATCTGGTGTTCGCGCTGAGATCTGGTGGTGCGCCACCAGATCTCAGCGCCAACACCAGATCTCACGGGCTCTCCAGCAGTATCCGGGCGGTTAGCCTGGCAGGCGTGACCGAACATGCCCCCGTCAGCGCCGTCATGCACCGCGCCAAGGCCGACGCCCGCGCCTCCCACGTCACCGTCGGCCTGGTCCGGAACCTGCCCGGCGACCGCGAGGAGATCGACTGTTCCTGCGGCATGACGCTGACGAACGGACCGCACTGGTCGCTCGACGAGCACATCCGCCTGCACCGCGCGGAGGCGCGCTACCTCGCGCTGAGCAAGGTGGCGCCGCCGGGCATGCCGCGCCTCATCCCGGTCGACCCGGGCCGGCTGCCCCGCTGACGGCGGCCGCCCGGCACGGCGGCCGCCCGGCACGGCGGCCGCCCGGCGGAGCCGGGCTCAGAGTTCGTCCGGGTCGTCCCAGGACACACCGCTCGACGCCCCCGAGATCGGGTCGAGCTCGCAGCCGGCGAGGTTGCGCGGCGCCTTGGAGACGTCACCGCCGCCGAGCAGGCCGCGGCGGGTTGCGGCGCGGCGGGCGGCCGGCGGCGCGATGCGTGCGTAGAAGGCGTTCGACTCGTCGATCAGATCGGTCGGGACCGGATCGGCAGGGTCGGCGGCGGACTGGGGCTCCCCCGTGATCATGGTCTCATCCTCGCAGGAACCGGGGGTTGCACGCACGCGCTTGGCACAGTATTTCGAATCCCCGCCAAGCCTCCACGGCGACGGCACGCCCAGCACGCAGATCTCCCCCCACGCGCCCCGCGGGGGTGTGATGATCGTCCGATGCAGACCTGGCCAGGGCGCCCGTACCCGCTCGGCGCGACGTTCGACGGTACGGGCACCAACTTCGCGCTCTACTCGTCGGTCGCACAGCGCGTCGAGCTGTGCCTCCTGGCCGACGACGACACCGAGACCCGCATCGAGGTCACCGAGACCGACGTGCACGTGTGGCACGTCTATCTGCCCGGCGTCGGCCCGGGAACCCGGTACGGCTACCGCGTGCACGGGCCGTACGACCCGGCGTCGGGCCACCGCTGCAACCCGGCCAAGCTCCTGCTGGACCCGTACGCCAAGGCCGTGGACGGCGACCTCGACGGCGACCCGTCCCTGTTCTCCTACCCGTTCTCGGACGTCGGCCAGGCCACGAAGGGCACCACACCGGAGCCCTCCGACTCACGGGGCCACACCATGGTGTCCGTGGTGGTGAACCCGTTCTTCGACTGGGGCCACGACCGCCCGCCGGCCACGCCGTACAACGAGACGGTGATCTACGAGGCGCACGTCAGGGGCCTGACCATGCGCCACCCGGACGTCCCGGAGGAGCTGCGCGGCACCTACGCCGGGCTGGCGCACCCGGCGGTGATCGAGCACCTCACGAGCCTCGGCGTCACCGCCATCGAGTTCATGCCGGTGCACCAGTTCGTGACCGACCCGTCCCTGCGGGCCAAGGGCCTGACGAACTACTGGGGCTACAACACGATCGGGTTCTTCGCCCCGCACAACGGCTACGCGGGCTACGGCAGGCGCGGCGAGCAGGTCATGGAGTTCAAGGCCATGGTCAAGGCGATGCACGAGGCCGGCATCGAGGTGCTGCTCGACGTCGTCTACAACCACACGGCCGAGGGCAACCACCTGGGCCCCACCCTCGGCTTCCGCGGCATCGACAACGCCGCCTACTACCGGCTGGTCGACGGCGACGAGGCGCACTACTTCGACACCACCGGCACGGGCAACTCGCTGCTCATGCGCTCCCCCGCCGTGCTGCAGCTCATCATGGACTCGCTGCGGTACTGGGTCGAGGAGATGCACGTCGACGGCTTCCGCTTCGACCTGGCGGCCACGCTGGCCCGGCAGTTCCACGAGGTGGACCGGCTGAGCGCGTTCTTCGACATCGTGCACCAGGACCCGGTGATCTCCCAGGTCAAGCTGATCGCCGAGCCCTGGGACCTGGGCGACGGCGGCTACCAGGTGGGCGGCTTCCCACCCCTGTGGACCGAGTGGAACGGCCGCTACCGGGACACCGTCCGCGACTTCTGGCGCGGCGAGCCGGCCACCCTGCCGGAGTTCGCCTCCCGTCTGACCGGGTCCAGCGACCTGTACGAGCACAGCGGCCGGATGCCCAGCGCGTCCATCAACTTCGTCACGGCCCACGACGGCTTCACGCTCGCCGACCTGACGTCGTACAACGAGAAGCACAACGAGGCGAACCGCGAGGAGAACAAGGACGGCGAGAACTACAACCGGTCCTGGAACGGCGGCGTCGAGGGCCCTACCGACGACCCGGCGGTGACCGAGCTGCGCGCCCGGCAGCGCCGCAACCTGCTGATCACCCTCCTGCTGAGCCAGGGCGTGCCGATGATCGCGCACGGCGACGAGCTCGGGCGCACCCAGCACGGCAACAACAACGCCTACTGCCAGGACAACGAGCTCACCTGGGTGGACTGGGGCGGGCCGGACGGGCTCGACAAGGAGCGCGCCGCGCTGCTGGAGTTCGCCCGGCACGCCGTCCGGCTGCGCCGCGACCACCCGATCCTGCACCGCCGCCGGTTCTTCGACGGCAAGGTCGCACCGGAGGCCGCCGGCGGCCCCGCCGACATCGAGTGGCTCGACCTGACGGGTGCCCGCATGGACGACACCGACTGGCACCAGGCGTACGCGAGGACGGTCACCGTCTTCCTCAACGGCGACGCGATCACGGAGACCGGACGGCGGGGCGAGGCGGTGGTCGACGACTCGTTCCTGCTGCTGCTCAACGCCCATTCCGACGCGCTGGGCTTCACCCTGCCGCCCGGTTCCTACGGCGCGGAGTGGACCGTGGTGCTCGACACCGACGGCAGCGCGGAGCCGGGGACGGTGCTGGCGGCCGGTACCGGTCTCACGGTGACGGGCCGCAGCGTCGTCGTACTGACTCGCCCATCCGGGACACCGGGCTAGGCTGTCCGCCGTGACCGGACCGAGGAGTGGAGCCGGAGGGACCACACCACCGCCCCGACCAGGGCCTGACATGCCTGTTCCCGGGCCGAGACCGGTGGTGTGGGCGCCGCGTGCCCGGATCATCGAGGTGCTCGTGCCCTACGACCCCTACGAGGAGCCGGAGCACATGCCGCTGCGCCTCGTGGGCGCGGGCGAGCCCGGCTACTGGGGCGCCGACAGCGTGCTCGGGCACGGCACCGACTACGGCTACTCCGTGGACGGCGGGCCCCTGCTGCCCGACCCGCGCAGCGTCTGGCTGCCACAGGGCATCCACGGGCCCACGCGCGTGTTCGACCCGGCCTTCGAGTGGACCGACGGCACGTGGTCCCCGCCCGACCTCTCCACGAGCGTGCTCATGCACGTGGACGTCGAGACGTTCACCCCGGCCGGCACGCTCGACGCCGCCGCGGAGCTGCTGCCGGTCATCGCGGAGCTCGGCATCCACGGGGTGGAGCTAGCGCCCGTGGCCGCGTTCGACCCGGCGCTCGGCCCCGCGCGCGGCGTCCGCCTCTACTCGGTGCACGAGCCGTACGGCGGCCCGCGCGCGCTCCAGCGGTTCGTCGACGCCGCGCACGCCGCTCGCCTCGCCGTCGTGCTGGACATCCCCTACCGCTGGTCGGTGGCCGACGAGCTGGGGCTGGAGGCCTACGGCCCGTACCGCAGCGGCGGCGGCCGGCCGCGCGCCCCGCGGCCCGACGTCGGCGACGCCGGCGAGCACGCCCTGCAGGCGATGCGGCCGCGGACCGGTCAGGTCCCGCTGGACCGGCCGCGCACCGGGCCCATCCAGCTCCGCACCGGCCAGAACCCGACGATCGGCACGCGGGCCGGCAAGGTGCCGTCCGCCCCGACGGTCCGCACCGACTACGTGGGCGACCGCATCAACCTCGACGGCAGCGGCAGCCGCGGCCCGCGCGACTTCCTCGTCGACGACGCGCGGCACTGGCTGCGCGAGTACCACCTGGACGGCCTGGTGCTCGACGTCGACGCGCTGGTGGACCGCTCGCCCACGCCGTTCCTCGGCGAGCTGGCCGACTACGTCGTCGGCCTGGGCGAGCAGCTCGAGCGCCGGTTCAGCCTGCTGGTGGACGGCCCCGGCCGCAGCGACCGGCTCACCACCATCCTGCTGCGCATGCTGTCCGGCCCCGGCCGGACCGAGGACATCCAGGCGCTGCAGATGCTCGCCGACCTGGTGCACCCGTCGGTCCGCCGGGCCACCCGGCAGAACGGCGGGCGGCGCAGCCGTGTGCGCGCGGGCGCGAGCGTGGTCGAGGACATCACGCGGCTCCCCGCCGCGCAGCTCACCGTGCCGTGGGCGGGCGAGGAGAGCCCCGCCACCGCGCTGCTCGGCGTGGACGACGTCGACATCAGGGCCAGCGTGCTCGCCACCGTCATCCTCGCGGGCAACCCGCTGGTGCTGGACACGGTGCACGTGCCGGTGGTCCAGCACAATCCGAACGAGCAGCGCCTGGTTCGCTGGGCGCGCGAGCTGATCACCATCCGCCACGAGATCACCGACGAGCTGGACCTCCCGCTGGAGGTCCGGTCCACGGCCGACCACTCCGTGCTCGCGGTGCTGCGGGGCAGCCTGGCGTTCATCCTCAACACGGGCCACGGCCTGGCCGCCCTGCGCCTGGGGAGCCTGCTGCGGCCCGCCGAGGGCGCGGTCAAGGCTCCCCTGCCCGGCGCGTTCCGGCTCGCGGCCGCGTGGGAGCCGGGCGCCACGCGCCTGGTGGGCGACACGCTGACGGTCCCGCCCCGGATGACCGCCGTGCTGCGCGCGAGCGGCTGACCTGGGAGCCTTGGCTCCTCAGACCGGCCGCGGCCGGCCGCACGGAGGAGGCACCGATGGCGACGAAGCCCGAGAAGCTGTGGAAGACCCCGGCGCAGGACGCGCTGCGCTGGGTGCGGGGCACCGACCTGGGCGCCATGGACCAGGCGGCCACGCCCGGGTGGGCGGGCAAGCGCGCCGACGGCGAGAGCCTCCTGGCCGCCCGCGCCCCCGAGCTCGCCGACCTGCAGGAGCGCCTCTTCGCGCACGGCCGCACCGGCGGCGACCGGTCGGTGCTGCTCGTGCTGCAGGGCCTGGACACGTCCGGCAAGGGCGGGATCGTGCGGCACGTCGTGGGCATGGTCGACCCGCAGGGCGTGATGCACAAGGGGTTCGGCGTGCCCACGCGGGAGGAGCAGGAGCACGGGTACCTGTGGCGGATCCGCAACGCGCTCCCCCGCCCGGGCTACCTCGGCGTGTTCGACCGGTCGCACCACGAGCAGGTGCTGGTGGTCCGGGTGGACCGGCTGGAGCCGGTGAAGACCTGGCGCAAGCACTTCCGCGAGCTGAACGACTTCGAGGCCCAGGTGGCGGCGTCGGGCACCGTGATCGTGAAGGTGGCGCTCTTCGTGTCGGCCGACGAGCAGAAGAAGCGCCTGGCCGAGCGCCTCGACCGGCCGGACAAGCACTGGAAGTACAACCCGGGCGACATCGACGTGCGCAGCAAGCTCCCGCAGTACCTCGCGGCGTACCAGGAGCTGCTGGACCGGACCTCCACCGAGGTCGCGCCCTGGTACGCCGTGCCGGCGGACCGGAAGTGGTACGCCCGCCTCGCGGTCACCGAGCTGCTGGCCGGCGCCCTGCGGTCGCTGGACCTGGGCTGGCCGCCCGCCGACTTCGACGTCGAGCAGGAGAAGGCGCGGCTCGCGGCGAGCTGAGCCCGGCTGGGCCGGGCCGCTGGGGCTTGGTCGCCGGGAACCTGGCAGGACGACGAAGCCCGGCGGGGCCGGTCAGACGAGCTTGCGCCCCTCCCGGGCCAGGGAGCCCAGGCGGGACAGCGCCCGGAAGTACTTCTTGCGGTAGCCGCCCGCGAGCATCTCGGGCGTGAACAGGCCGCTCGTGTCCCCCGAGCCGCCGAGCAGCACGGGCACGTCCCGGTCGTAGAGGCGGTCCACGAGCACCACGAGGCGCAGCGCCACCTCCTGCGCCGTCACCGGGTGCACGCCGGTCAGCGCGACCACGGAGACGCCGTCGAGCAGCGCGCCGTAGCGGCTGGGGTGCACGGTGGCGAGGTGCGCGAGCAGGTCGTCGAACGTGTCGAGCGTCGCGCCGGGGCGGGCCGCCGCGGCCGCGACCTCGTCCTCGGTCAGTGGTTCGAGGTCGGTGACGACGTCGCGGCGGCGGTAGTCGTCGCCGTCGACCCGCAGGGTCTCGAACCGGTCGGCCAGGGCCTTGATCTCGCGCTGGAAGTCCTGCGCGGCGAAGCGGCCCTCGCCCAGCGCGTCGGGCAGCGTGTTCGACGTCGCGGCGAGCGCGACGCCGCGGTCGGCGAGCTCGCGCATGAGCCGCGACATGAGGGTGGTGTCGCCCGCGTCGTCGAGCTCGAACTCGTCGATGCAGACCAGCTTCTTGGCCGCGAGCGCCTCGACGGTCGGGAGGAACCCGAGCGCCCCGACGAGGTTCGTGTACTCGACGAACGTGCCGTACGCGGCCTTGTCGGGGCCGAGGGCCTCGCCGACCGCATGGGCCAGGGAGGTGAGCAGGTGGGTCTTGCCGACGCCGAAGCCGCCGTCGAGGTAGACCGCCGGGGCGGCCGGGCGGCGGGCGAACAGGCCGCGCCGCGGCGCCGCGATCTGCTGGGCCACCTCCTGGAGGCGGGCCAGCGCGCGGCCCTGGCTGGGGTGGGCCGGGTTGGCGCGGTAGGTCGCGAAGCGGGCCTGCGCGAAGTGGCGCGGCGGCACCAGGTCTGTGACGAGCCGGTCGACGGGGACCTGCGGTCGGACCGCGCTCAGGGCGGTCCGGAGGGTCTGGTTGCCGGTGGTGGTGGCGACTGTCACGAGGCAGAAGATTACCGGCGGCCCGCGGCCCCGCGCGGGCCACGAGAGCAACGTCACACGTGTACGACGGCGGGTGCGCCGGGCTGGTCGAGCAGCTCACCGAGGGCCTCGACCACCTGGGCCGGGGTGCGGGTCTGGGCCGGGTCCTCGTTGCGGTCGTCCCCCGCGACGGCGTGGTCCACGACCAGCTCGTGGAAGCGCACGGCGCCGGCGGGCCGCTGGGCCGCCTCCAGCCGCAGCACCTGCACCAGCATCGCCAGCCCTGCCCCGGTCACGCTGATCGCGCCGGAGCCCGCCATGGCCTCGCGGGACGCGGCCCCGTTGAGCACGACGTACGGGTCGCCCGGGGCCAGCAGCGGCACGAGGGCGCGCGCGACGTCGAGGTGCGCGGTGAGGTGGGAGGCCAGCGTCGCGGACCAGAGGGTCGGGTCGGTCTCCAGCAGGGGCGCGCCCTTGTGCCAGCCGCCGATCGAGGCGACGACGGCGCCGGGCGGCGCCCAGCCGGCGTCGGCGCAGGCGGCGCGGACGGCGTCGGGCAGGGTGGCGGGGGTGGCGTAGACGACCGGCACGACGGGGCCGCCGTCGTCGCCGTCGAGCGGCCTCGGCGACCGCGACGCGGCGAGCACGGGGCGCCCGGCAGCGGCCAGGCCGCGCGCGACCCGGCTGCCGAGGTACCCGCTCGCGCCGACGACGAGGACCGGGCGCAGGCTGTTCACCCGCACAGGGTAGGGCAGGCCGACGGCGGCCCGCGGCGCCGGGCGCAACGAAGGGTCCGCGGCGCCGGGCGCAACGAAGGGTCCGCGGCGCCGGGCGGGACGACGGCGGCCCGCGGCGACGGGACGAAGAGTCTGCCGCCCTCGGGCGAGGGCGGCAGACCCAGGGCGGTTCCGCGCGAGCGGTTCCGGCGGACGTCAGACGGCGGGCGCCTGCTCCACGGCCCGCGGGTCGGGGCCGTACTGGTTCGGGCCGGGCGTACCGGCGCCGGCCCACCACACGATCAGGATGATGATGCCGACGACCGGGATGAAGGAGAGGAAGTACCAGAACCCGGACCGGTCGGTGTCGTGCAGACGACGCACCGCGACGCCGAGCGTCGGCAGGAGGAGCGCGAGGCTGACGAGCGAGGTGATGAGGTAGCCGGTCACCAGGGAGCCGGGCATGGTCGGCATCGGCGCGGTCGGGTCGCCCGCCATGGAGTACTCCAGGGTGTCCGCCATGTAGGCACCGTAGCCCGGCGCGATGAGGGCCACGTAGAGGACCGTGAGGACGATCCCGTACGCCAGGTAGTACCACCAGAACTCCGAGCGCTGGGCGCGCCCGTTGAACACCGCGTACTTGGTCAGCACGGTCCGGATGGACTCGATGAACGACATCAGGAAGAAGCCTCTCTCACGTTTTGTGCTGAAAATATCCAGCAATTGCGCACATAGTGTCCCGGCTCACAGCACAATGCACAAGGCCAAAAGAGGGCAGAACTCCCCATGCGGAGCCTGGGCCACCGGCAGGAAGCACAAAGTCGGCACTTCGCATCGAGATCGGTCCAGGCCTGGACCGATCTCGATGCGAAGTGCCGACCTCGCCTGCCCACTATCCCCGCGCGGGGAGCAGTGGGATCAGTAACCCGTCGCCGTCGGCTCCGGGTAGTACTGGGCGTACTTGCGGCGGTAGTTCTGTGTGATTCCCTCGACGATGAGCCGGCGCTTGAGCCCCGAGTCGCCGTCGTACTTGAGGGGGTTGGTCACGGCGCCGCTCGACCGGAGCGCCTTGAGCCGGCTCTTCAGCTCCGGGTCCAGGACGTACCTGGTCAGCAGGCCGAAGGGCACCACCGTGTACAGCACCTCGCGCACGGCCCGCACCGGGCGGATCGGGCGGTGCAGCACCCAGTCCTCCACGAGCACGCGGGCCACGTTGGCGCCGCCCGCCGTCACGTAGTAGTTGTTCCGCCCGATGCGCGGGTTCACCTCGAAATACACGTGCTTGCCCGTGCGCGGGTCCAGCTTGTAGTCGAAGTTGGCGAAGCCCACGTAGCCGGTCGTGTCCAGGAACCTCGTCGCCGCGTCCATGGCGTCGTCGTACGGCTCCACCAGGATCGCGGCCGGGATGCCGAGCGTGCCCGGCGTGTGCTCCTCCAGCAGCACCCGGCCGGTGGCCAGCAGGGTCACCTCGCCCGTCGTGTCGCGGTACGCGGTGAGCGACCGCATCTGGGTCTCGTCGCCCGGGATGAACTCCTGCACCAGGAACGTGCCGGGGTAGCCCGCGTCCGCGAGGTGGCCCAGCAGCTCGTCCAGCTCGGCGCGCGAGTCGATGTGGTGGATCTTCGCCTTGCCCGGGAAGTCCACGTAGTACCACTCGGCGCTGTTGGACGGCTTGCCGACCACCGGGTACTGCAGGTCCACCTCGAGAGCGGGCACCGCGGCGCGGCCGCCGTCGGCCACCAGCTTGGCGACGTCGACCGCCACCGTGCGCGGCGTGGGGATGCCGAGCCGGTCGCAGACGTCCGCGAACCCCTCCTTGCTGCTCACCTGCTCCAGGACCGGCAGCGACGGGTACGGCAGCACGTAGCCCGCCGCCTCCAGCCGCTCCCGGTGCAGGATCACCGTGCGCACGTGCCAGTCCGCGTTGGTCAGCAGCACGAGCACCTTGTCCCGGTGCTGCTGCGCGATGCCCTCCAGCGTCGAGAGGAACACGTCCAGCTCGTCCAGGCCCGGCACCACGACGTTCTCGGCGATCGCCGAGTCCTGCATCGCCCGGGTGGCGACCTTTGACAGCACCACCGCGTGGGTGCCGTACTGCTCGTGGAACGCGCGCACCAGGGCGTACATCCCGACGTCGCCGCCTATCCCCACCACCAACATCTTCGGGACGGGGATCTCCCCGCCGCCGTCCACCGGCCCCTTGTCCGCGGGGAAGCTCCTCACGCCTCGGCCTCCGTGCGGTCGCCGGACCAGTCGGTGTGGAACGTGCCCTCGCGGTCGGTGCGCTTGTAGGTGTGCGCGCCGAAGAAGTCGCGCTGCGCCTGCACGAGGGCGGCGGGCAGCCGCTCGGCGCGGACGCCGTCGTAGTACGCGAGCGACGAGGAGAACGCGGGCGTCGGCACGCCGTTCTGGGCCGCGCCGGCCACGATGCGGCGCCACGCGGGCAGGCCGCTCGCGACGGCGTCGGTGAAGTACTGGTCCGCGAGCAGCAGGGGCAGGTCCGCCTCGCGCTCGTACGCCTCGGTGATCCGGTTCAGGAACCGCGCACGGATGATGCAGCCCCCGCGCCAGATCCGGGCCATCGCGCCCCGGTCGATGTCCCAGCCGTACTCGGCGGCGGCCGCAGCGATCTGGTCGAAGCCCTGCGAGTAGGCCACGACCTTCGAGGCGTAGAGGGCCTGGCGCACGTCCTCGACGAACGCGTCGCGGTCCTTGACCTCCCACTCCTGGGCGTGCGCGGGCAGGGCCGCGCGGGCCGCGGCGCGCTGCGGCACCGAGCCAGACAGGGAGCGGGCGAACGTGGCCTCCGCGATGCCCGTGATGGGCACACCGAGGTCCAGGCCGTTCTGCACGGTCCAGCGGCCCGTGCCCTTCTGCTCGGCCTGGTCCAGCACGACGTCGACGAACGCCTGGCCCGTCTCGGCGTCGGTGTGCTTGAGCACGTCGGCCGTGATCTCGATGAGGAACGACTCCAGGTCGCCCGTGTTCCACTGCGCGAAGATCTCGCCGATCTCCGCCGCCGAGGCGCCGAGCCCCTTGCGCAGCAGGTCGTACGCCTCGGCGATGAGCTGCATGTCGGCGTACTCGATGCCGTTGTGCACCATCTTGACGAAGTGCCCTGCGCCGTCGGACCCCACATAGGTGCAGCACGGGACGCCGTCCACCTTGGCGGAGATGTCCTCGAGGATGGGGCCGAGCGACTCGTACGACTCGGGGGTGCCACCCGGCATGATCGACGGGCCGTTCAGCGCGCCCTCCTCGCCGCCGGACACGCCGGTGCCCACGAAGTGCAGGCCGTGCTCCTTGAGGGCGGCCTCGCGCCGGATGGTGTCCGGGAAGTGCGCGTTACCGGCGTCGACCACGATGTCGCCCTCCTGAAGGAGGGGCACCAGCTCGTCGATGACGGCGTCGGTGGGGCCGCCGGCCTTGACCATGATGACCACCTTGCGCGGCCGCTCGAGCGAGGCGACGAAGTCCGCCATCGACTCGCTGGGCACGAAGGTGCCCTCGTCGCCGTGCTCCGCGACCAGCGACTCGGTCCGGGCGTACGAACGGTTGTGAACCGCCACCGTGTACCCGTGCCGTGCGAAGTTCCGCGCGAGGTTGCGACCCATCACCGCCAGCCCGGTGACGCCGATCTGTGCTGTGCCTGACACGTTCGTGCTCCTTCTGAAGTGGGAACTGGGCCCGCATCCGCGCTGCGCACGCCGCGGCCCGCAGCCAGCCTAGTGCGTGGTACCGGGCGGCGACGCAGGTCACGATCCGGCGACGGCCGCGCGCCTCCGTCCCCACGACACGCCGTGGACGTACGGTGAAGTGGTGACCAGCGGCCCGCCCACCGGCGTACCCGTCGACTTCGCAGCAGCCCTCGCCGACCTGCGACGCCAGGCCCTGCGCGCCGAGGTGCGCCTCACCGAGATCCCCGCGCCGCGCCGGGTGGCACCGTTCAGCGTGGCGCTCTCCGGCGACGTCCTGCCGGGCGCGCCGCAGGGCAGGCAGACACAGGGCCGGCAGGCACAGGGCCGGCAGGACTGGGGCCAGGAGCACGACCACGACGAAGACCCGCTGGCCACCGGCCGCTTCGTCGTCCTGCACGACCCGGCCGGGCAGGAGGCCTGGCACGGCACCTTCCGCGTGGTGACGCTCGTGCGGGCCACCCTGGAGCCGGAGATGGCCGCCGACCCGATGCTGGCCGACGTCGCCTGGTCCTGGGTGGGCGAGTGCCTGGAGTCCGCCGGCCTCGTGCCCGGCACGGACACGGTGGCGAGCGGCGGCACGGTCACGCGGGTGCTCTCGCAGAGCTACGGGGCGCTGGAGGGCACGCCCGACGCGGTGGACCTGGAGATCCGCTCGTCGTGGACCCCGGTCGGCACGGACCTCGGCACGCACCTGCGCGCCTGGGCCGCGCTGCTCGTCATGGCGGCGGGGGTGCCTCCGCTCCCCGACGGCGTCGCGGCGCTCACCAGGCGATTTACCGACCGTTCGAGGCAACGCCATACGGTAGGCCCATGACCACCACGGAGCGAGGAGTCCCTGCGGAGACATCGGCGCCCGTGCCAGCACCCGTCACCCCGCTCACCGAGCCCGCCGACGGGCTGCCCGACGTGGTGGCGACGGCCGACGCGTTCGCGCGCGTCGTCGAGGCGTTCGCCGCCGGCTCCGGGCCCGTCGCCGCCGACGCCGAGCGCGCCTCCGGCTACCGGTACGGCCAGGCGACCTACCTGGTCCAGGTGCGGCGCGCCGGCGCGGGGACGGCGCTGATCGACCCCGTCGGCGTCCCGAGCATCTCCGCGCTCGGCGAGGCCGTCGGCGACGCCGAGTTCGTGCTGCACGCCGCCTCGCAGGACCTGCCTGGACTCGCCGAGCACGGGCTGTACCCCGCCCGGATCTTCGACACGGAGCTCGCCGCGCGGCTGCTCGGCATGGAGCGCGTGGGCCTCGCCGCCGTCGTGGCCGAGGTGCTGGGGCTCGGGCTGGCCAAGGAGCACTCCGCCGTCGACTGGTCCACCCGCCCGCTGCCGGAGGACTGGCTGCGGTACGCGGCGCTCGACGTCGAGGTGCTCGTCGAGCTGCGCGACCGGCTCGCCGAGCGGCTGGAGGCCGCCGGCAAGGCCGAGTGGGCAGCGCAGGAGTTCGAGGCGGTGCGCACCGCGCCCCCGCCGCCGCCGCGCGTCGACCCGTGGCGGCGCACCTCCGGCATGCACGTGCTGCGCAACCCGCGCCAGGTCGCCGCGGTGCGGGCGCTGTGGCTGGCCAGGGACGCGAGCGCCCGGGCACGCGACGTCTCGCCGGGCCGGGTGCTGCCCGACCGGGCGATCGTCGCGGCCGCCAAGGCGATGCCGCGCACGGCGGGCCAGCTCGTGACCCTCCAGGAGTTCGGGGGCAAGGGCACCAAGCGCCGGGCCGCCTACTGGCAGCGGGCGATCGACGAGGCCCGCGCCCTGCCCGACGCCGAGCTGCCCACGGTGCGCGGCCCCCGCTCCGACGGCCCGCCGCCGCCACGCACCTGGGGCGATCGCGACCCGGCGGCCGCCCGGCGCCTGACCGCCGCGCGCGCGCTGGTCACCGGGCTGTCCGCCGAGCACAGCGTGCCCGTGGAGAACCTGCTGCAGCCCGACGCGCTGCGCCGCCTGTGCTGGACACCGCCGGCCGAGGCCGACGCGGCCGGGATCGCCGAGTTCCTGCGGGGCCGCGGGGCCCGGGAGTGGCAGGTCGGACTGCTGGCCGAGGGCCTGGAGCGGGCGTTCGCCGACGCGGCGGCTGGGCGCGTCCCGGACGTGGCACCCGCCCCGGCGCCCGAGCCGGCCGACGACGCCGTCCCGGGCTGAGCCGCCCGGGCCGCCCGGTGGCTCGGCTGCTGACCTGGTGTGAAAGCGCGCCCCGTACCCCAGTAGAGTCGTCCCCATGCCAGCCCTGTCGGAGCCCATCACGCTCGCCGTCGACCTCGTCACCGAACCTTCGACCTGGGACCGGGAGGTGCTGGCGCTGGGCGGACACCCGCTCCAGCTCTGGGGCTGGGGTGAGGTCAAGGCGGCGGGCAACTGGCGCGCGCACCGCCTGCGCGTGACCGAGGAGGGCACCACCGTCGGCCTGGCCCAGCTCCTCGTGCGGCCGCTGCCCGCCCAGTTCAAGGCGCTGTCGTACGTGCCGCGCGGCCCCGTCGTCGCGCACCACGACGGGGAGACGGCGCAGGCCGTGTTCGGCGTCGGCGACACCGCGACGCGCAACGCCGTGACCAACACCGTGGTGGAGTGGGCGCGCGAGAACGTGGGCGGCGTCGGCATCACCATCGAGCCGGACTGGCCCGCCGGCACCCAGCTCGACCTGCCCGGACGGCGGTACGCGCCGAACCAGATCATGATCCCGAGCACGCTGATACTCGACCTCACCAGGTCCGGGGACGAGCTGCTCGCGGACATGCGCAAGTCCACGCGGTACGAGATCCGCAAGGGCAGCCGCGCGGGGCTGGACATCCGCCGGGTCACCGAGGAGGCGGAGGTGCTGCGCGTGCTCGACGTCTACAAGGAGACCGCCCAGCGCGCCGGGTTCGCCATCCACCACGACAAGTACTACCTCGACATCCACCGCGAGCTGGGCGACCGGTCGGTGCTGGTGGCGACATACCTCGACGACGCGCCGGTGTGCTTCGCGTGGTGCGTCAACTCGTCCAGCACCTCGTTCCTGCTGTACGGCGGCGGCACCGACGCCGGCCGCAAGGCGACGGCGACGGCGCCCACCTACTGGCGCACCATCGAGATCGCCCAGGAGCAGGGCCTCGTGCGGTACGACATGAACGGCCTGCTCAACGACGGCATCAGCGACTTCAAGAAGAGCTTCGCCAAGCACACGGACGAGCTCGTCGGCTCGATCGACGTCGCGTTCTCGCGCTGGTACACCACCTGGAACACGGCCCTGCCGACGGCCAAGAGGGTAGTCCGCAAGCTCCGCCGCGGCTGACCCCCTGCGCGCGGTGCGTCGCCCGCGGCCCCCGACTTCGGTCCGCTGCACGACCCCTCACCCTGACTTCGGTCGCTTGCCTCGAGATCGGTCATTTAATGGACCGATCTCACAGCAAGCGACCGAAGTCAGTTAGCGCCCGGTAGCAACAGACCGAACTCACGGGCAGCGCTGCCCGTCGTCACGCGCATTCCCGAGCAGACCCCCGAGACTCCGTGCCAGTACCCCACGAACTGGGTCTCATATCGTGCGTGCTTTTTACCGGTACTCGCGGTAGCGTGTATCCCGATCCAGCGGCGTCGCTCGCGCGGACGCCGCCGTCCCGAAACCCCAGGAGTTCTGCTGATGACCGCAGCCCCGGAAACCCCGCGTGCCCGCCGCGCGGTGCGGGACGTCGTCTTCGTCGACGGCGTACGCACCCCCTTCGGCAAGGCCAAGCCCGACGGCCTCTACGCGCAGACCCGCGCCGACGACCTGATCGTGAAGGTGGTGCGCGAGCTGCTGCGGCGTCACCCAGAGCTCCCCCCGGAGCGGATCGACGACGTGGCCATCGCCGCCACGACGCAGCAGGGCGACCAGGGGCTCACGCTCGGCCGCACCGTCGGCATCCTCGCCGGCCTCCCCCAGTCCGTGCCCGGCTACGCCATCGACCGCATGTGCGCCGGCGCCATGACGGCCGCAACGACGACGGCGGCGGGCATCGCCATGGGCGCCCTCGACGTCGCCATCGCCGGCGGCGTCGAGCACATGGGCCGCCACCCCATGGGCTTCGCCGCCGACGTCAACCCCCGGTTCGTGGCCGAGAAGCTCGTGGACCCCGAGGCGCTGAACATGGGCGTCACCGCGGAGAACCTGCACGACAAGTTCCCGCAGCTCACCAAGGAGCGCGCCGACCGGTACGCCGTCGAGTCGCAGGCCAAGTACGCCAAGGCGCTTGCCAACGGCGACATCGACCCGGACCTGGTGCCCGTCGCCGTCCGCTCCGCCGAGCTGGGCTGGGGCCTGGCCACCGCCGACGAGCTGCCCCGCCCCGAGACCACCTTCGAGTCCATCCAGGGCCTGCGGACGCCGTTCCGCCCAGGCGGCCGGGTCACCCCCGCGACGTCGTCCCCGCTGACCGACGGCGCGACGGGCGCCATCCTCGCCTCGGGCGACGTCGCCGCGGAACTCGGCCTGCCCGCGCGGATGCGCATGGTGACCTACGGGTTCGCCGGCGTGCCGCCGGAGATCATGGGCTACGGGCCCGTCCCCTCGACCGAGAAGGCGCTCCGGAACGCCGGGCTGACCATCGACGACATCGGCCTGTTCGAGCTGAACGAGGCCTTCGCGGTGCAGGTGCTGTCCTTCCTGGACCACTACGGCATCGCCGACGACGACCCGCGCGTCAACCCGTACGGCGGCGCCATCGCCATGGGCCACCCGCTGGCCAGCTCCGGCGTGCGGCTGATGACGCAGCTCGCGCGCCAGTTCGAGCAGCACCCGGAGGTCCGCTACGGGCTCACCGCCATGTGCGTGGGCCTGGGCCAGGGCGGCAGCGTCATCTGGGAGAACCCGCACCACGCCGACTACTCCGGCCACACGGACGAGGAGAACTGACCGTGCCTGAGACCACCTTCACCGAGCGCGTCACCCACTCCCTGGTCCGGGACGTCCAGCTCCCGGGCGGCGCCGGCGTCCTGACGCTGGTCACCCTCGACAACGGCCTGGACCACACCAAGCCGAACACGCTCGGGCCGGCCGGCATGACCGAGCTCAAGGCGACCCTGGAGACGGTCCGCGCCCGCGCCGAGGCCGGCGAGATCGCCGCCGTCGGCGTGACCGGCAAGCCGTACTTCGTCGCCGCCGGCGCCGACCTCAAGGGCATCACGACGGTGCACGGCCACGCCGAGGCCGTCGAGCTGGCCCGCCGGGGCCACGCCGCGTACTCGATCCTCGGCGACCTGCGCGCGGCCACGGGCGTGCCGACCTTCGCGTTCGTCAACGGCCTGGCCCTGGGCGGCGGCCTCGAGGTCGCCCTGAACTGCGACTACCGCACCGTGGCGTCCGACGCCGCGGGGCTCGGCCTGCCCGAGACCGGCATCGGCCTGATCCCCGGCTGGGGCGGCGCCTACCTGGTACCGCACCTGGTCGGCGTCGAGAAGGCCGTCGAGGTCATCATCACCCGCCCGGCGGCGAACAAGCCGTACCAGCCGGCCGAGGCCCTACGGATCGGCCTGGTCGACGCGCTGTTCGACGCCGCCGACTTCCTGGAGCAGTCCATCATCTGGGCCGCCAAGGTGGTCACGGGCGAGATCGAGGTGCCGCGCCGCGAGCTCGACCCGCAGCCCGTGTGGGACGCCGTCGTCGGTGCGGCGAAGGCCCAGCTCGACGCCGTCGTGGGCGCCTCGCGGCCCGCGCCGCACCGCGCGCTGGAGCTCATCGCGGGCGCCCGCAACGCCACCAAGGAGGAGGCGTTCGCCGCGGAGGACCAGGCCCTGGCGGACCTGGTCATGACCGACGAGATGCGCGCGAGCATCTACGCGTTCAACCTGGTGGGCGCGGGCAAGAAGCCCGTCGGCGCGCCGGACCCGCAGCTCGCCCGGCCGATCACCCGGGTGGGCGTCGTGGGCGCCGGCCTGATGGCCGCCCAGATGGCGTTCCTGTTCGCGCAGCGGCTCGGCGTGCCCGTCGTCATGCGTGACCTGGACCAGGAGCGCGTCGACAAGGGCCTGGCCTTCGTCCGCGACACGGCCGAGAAGCTGGCCGTGCGCGGGCGGCTGACGCCCGACGCCGCCGCGCGCATCGTGGCCTCGGTGTCCGGCACCACCGACATCGGCGAGTTCGCCGCGTGCGACTTCGTGATCGAGGCCGTCACCGAGGTGATGGGGCTCAAGAAGAAGGTGTTCGCCGAGCTGGAGGGCATCATCTCCTCCGAGGCGATCCTGGCCACCAACACCTCGGCGCTGTCCGTCACCGAGATGGCCGCGGACCTGGCCCACCCCGAGCGGGTGGTCGGCATCCACTTCTTCAACCCGGTGGCCCAGATGCCGCTGGTCGAGGTGATCAACGCCGAGCACACCTCCCCCGAGGCCCTCGCCACGGCGTTCGCCGTGACCAAGAAGCTCCGCAAGACGGCGGTGCTCGCGGGCGACCGTCCGGGCTTCGTGGTCAACCGGCTGCTGCTGCTCGTCATGGGCAAGGTGGTCGACGCCATCGAGAACGGCACCCCGGTCGAGGTGGCGGACCGCGCGCTCGCGCCGCTCGGGCTCCCCATGCCGACGTTCGAGCTGACCGACCTGGTGGGGCCCGCCGTCGCGCAGCACGTGCTCACCTCGCTGCGCGAGAACCTCGGCGACCGGATCCCGGCATCGGCAGGCCTGGCCAAGATCGTGGAGGAGGGCACCCGCGTGGTGCTCGACGCGCCGGCCAAGGGCCTGCCCAAGCCGGTCGACCCGGCCATCCAGCGGTACTTCGGCGAGCCGCTCGCCCCGGGCCAGGCCGGCAGGCACGGGCAGCCCGTGCTCGACGCCGACGGCGTGCTCGACGCCGTACTCACCACCCTGACCACGGAGATCGGCCTCATGCTGGACGAGGGCGTCGTGCCCGGCCCGCAGCAGATCGACCTCGCGATGATCCTCGGCGCCGGCTGGGGCTTCCACACGGGCGGCATCACGCCGTACCTGGACCGCACCGGCTACAGCGAGAAGGTCCTGGGCAGGCGGTTCCTGCCCGACGGCGTGGCGAACGTCCCCGCGCAGCCCGCCTGAGCGGGGAACGGGTCCGGGCCCTCCGACGACGCGCACCGTTTTCGTGCTCGTTGTCGGAGGGTCCCGCTACGCTCTGCGACCATGACACCCGCCGGACCGGGCACGCCAGCGCACTACGTCGTCGTCGGTGACAATCCGCTCGCCTACCGCCTCACGCGGGCGCTCAGCACGCGCTTCCGGGGCACCGTCACGGTGATCGTGCCCGACCGGACCTCGCGGTACGCGCTGGAGATGGGTGCCATCGCGGGCGTGGACCTCCTGGAGGCGGAGCGGGTCGACGAGGAGGCCCTTGCCGCCGCCGGCGCGGGCCGTGCCGCGGCCGCCGCCCTGGTGAACCAGGACGACGGCGGCAACGTGGCCCTGGCGCTCCTGCTGCGCGAGCTGAGGGAGAAGTGGCCCGGGCTGCACGTGGTGGTCCGGATCTTCGACGAGTCGCTGGGCCGCCACCTGGAGCGCGACCACTGCACGGTGCTCTCGTCGTCGGCGTTCGCTGCACCCGAGATCGTGGCGGCGGCGCTGCGCCGGCAGATCCGCCTGCCGGTGCGCGGCGGGCGGCGGCTGGTCGCCGTGTCGGACGAGGTCACCTCCCTGGACACCCGTATGGTCCTGTTCGCCACCGACCAGGACGGCGCCGTCAGCGCGCTCCCCGGCGAGGACGAGGCCGCGGGCCTGACCCCGAAGGTGCTCCTGGCGGAGGCCGGCCCGGACGACGTGCTGCCGGAGGTCAAGGCGGACCTGGAGCCCGACGAGGACGAGGTGGACCCGCACCGCCACCGCCGGTTCGGCGAGTACCTGCGCACGCTCGCGATCACGTCCGGGTGGAACCTGCTGCTCGCCGCCGGCGTCCTGCTCGTGGTGGTGCTGCTCGGGGCCACCACGATCCGGCTCGCCACCGGCTCCTCCTGGGCCGGCGCGCTGTACGAGGCGGTGCTGCCCTCCCTGGCGGGCAGCGACCCCGACCACGACGCGGACCCCGTGGTCAAGGTGACCCAGGTGCTCCTGACCATCGTGAGCGTCGCCGTGATCCCCTGGGTCACCGGTGTGGTGGTCGACGGCGTGGTGCGCACCCAGCGCCTGCTCGACACCGGCTCCCCGCTGCATCCCATGGCCAACCACGTGGTGGTCGTCGGGATGGGCGACCTCGGCACCCGCATCGTGCGCTCCCTGGACCGGCGCGGCGTGCCGGTGCTGGCCGTCGACATCGACGAGACGGCCCGCGGTATCGCCGTCGCGCGCGCCCGCGACGTGCCCGTCGTGATCGGCGACGCCCGCCGGGCGACCACCCTGCGCAGCGCGTACGTGGGCACAGCCCAGGCGATAGTCGTCGTCACGAGCGGCGGGGCGACGACCATCGGCATCGGCTTCGCCGCGCGCTCGATCCCCCGGGTCAAGGATGCGCCGCGCGAGCTGCGCACCGTGCTGCGGGTGTTCGACCGGGACCTCGCGCGGCGCATCCGCCGGGAGATCCCCGACTCGGCGGGGCTCAGCTCCTCGTTCCTCGCCGCGCCGTCGTTCGCCGCCGCGATGATCGGCCAGGATGTCAAGGCCACGATCCCATACCTGGACCGGGTGCTCGTGCTCGCCGAGGTGCTGATCATGGACGGCAGCCCCATGGCCCGCATGCTCCCCGACGACGTCGACCTCGACGAGCCGGGGACGCCGGGCAAGGACGACGTCAAGAGCCGCCTCCTGGCCATCCGCACCAGGTCCCATCCCAGCGGCGGGGGCGGCGTCACCATCGAGCCGTCCGAGGGCCGGCCCCTGAACGCGGGCGACACGGTGGTCGTCATCGCGACCACTGCGGGGCTGAGCCGGGTACGCGAGATGGCGAGCGCGCCGCTACGGGTGCGATCGGCCTGAACGACCGGGGCGAAATCGGCTCGTTCGCCGGTCCACCGGTTGCCTAGTGTCATGACCATGCAGAACGGTCTCAGCGTCCCCCAGGGCGCGGCGCTCACTCTCGGTGCCATGCTCGGCACGGGCGTCATCTCGCTCCCCGCCCTCGCCGCCGACGCGGCCGGCCCCGCCTCGCTCGTCGCGTGGGCGGCCCTCGTCCTCCTGTCCGTCCCCCTCGCCACCACGTTCGCCGCCCTCGGCTCCCGGCACCCCGACGGCGGCGGCGTGGCCACCTACGCGCGCCTCGCGTTCGGCGAGCGGGCGTCCACCATGGTGGGCTGGGCGTTCTACGCGACGATCCCGGTGGGCGCGCCCGCGGCGGCGGGCTTCGCGGGCGCCTACGTCGCCGACGCGACGGGCGGCGGACCGGGCACGGCCCTGGCCACGACCGTCGCGATCATCGTCCTGTGCGCCGTCATGAACTGGTTCGACCTGCGGGTCTCCGGCACGGCGCAGCTCGTCATCGCCGGCTCGGTGGCGCTGCTGCTGTCGGTCGCCGTGGTGGTGGCGCTGCCGCACACGCAGCCGGCCAACCTCACCCCGTTCGCCCCGCACGGCTGGGGCGCCGTCGGCTCGGCCGCCGCGCTGCTCGTGTGGGCGTTCGCCGGGTGGGAGATCCTCGGCTCGCTGTCGGCCGAGTACCGCCACCCCAGCAGGGACATCCCGCGCGCCACGGCGATCGCCGTGGCCGCCGTCGGCATGCTGTACCTGGGCGTCGCGTTCGCCACGGTGGCGGTGCTCGGCCCGACGCCGGGGCCCGCGCCGCTCTCGGACCTGCTGGTGCTCGGGTTCGGCGAGCACGCCCGGCCGGTCACCACGGTGGTGGCGGTGCTGCTGACCGTCGGCGCCATCAACGTCTACTTCGCGGGCGGCAGCCGCATGGGCGCCGCGCTGGCCCGCGACGGCGCGCTCCCCGCGTGGCTCGCGGCCGAGCCGGGCCGCACCCCGCGCCGCTCGCTGGCCCTCATCACGGTCGTCGCCCTCGGCACGACGGCGACGCTCGCCGTGCTGCACCTGTCCACCGACGCGATAGTGCTCATGGCGACCGCGACGTTCTCCCTGCTCTACGTGGTGGGCGCGGCCGCGGCGCTGCGCCTGCTGCCCCGCTGGGGCGCCGCCTGGTGGTGCGCCGCCGTGTCGCTCGCGGCGGCGCTCGGCCTGCTCGTGATGACCGGGCCGCACATGACGGGCCCGGTGGTCGCCGCGCTGGGCGGGCTCGCCTGGGCGACCTGGCGACGGCGCCGACGAGCGCGGGTCACGGCGCCGGCAGGCGCGGGCACGTCGTCCATGGCGGGCGCGGACGCGCCGGCCGTCACGGCGCCAGCAGACGACCCAGCGTCTGAATGCCTGGCCGGATCGAGCTCGTGACCGCGCCGCCGATCCCGAGCACCACCCCGTCCCGGTGGGGACCCACGGCAAAGGCGGCGAGGGAGTCCAGGGCGACCGACCGCCGTCGGGCCCGGGCGACGAGGGCCTGCGCGCCCACGGGGGCGTCCGCGGGCAGGTAGGCCGCCACGTGCAGGCCGGCCGCCGACGGGACGGGCTCCACCGGCAGGTCCGCCAGGGCGTCCAGCAGGATCTCGTGCCGCAGCGTGTACTGCGCCGACGCCTTGCGGACGTGCCGGGCGAGCAGGCCGTCGTCGATGAACCGCGCGAGCGCCGCCTGCACGTGGACGGCGCCGTGGCCGTCGGTGAGCTGGCGGGCGGCGAGCAGCGCGTCGCGCAGCGACGGCGGCGCCACCAGGTAGCCGACGCGCAGCCCGGGCAGCAGCGACTTCGAGAAGGTGCCGACGTAGACCACCCGGCCGTCCCGGTCGAGCGCCTGCAGGGGCTCGAGCGGACGGCGGGCCCGGCGGAACTCGCTGTCGTAGTCGTCCTCGATCACCGCGGTGCCGTGCCGCGCGGCGTGCGCGAGGAGGGCCCGGCGCCGGGCGAGCGACAGCGGCATCCCCAGCGGAAACTGGTGCGACGGCGTGGTGTAGACCAGGCGGGCGCGGGCCGGGAGCTGGTCCACCACCAGGCCCTCTGCGTCGACCGGCACCGGGACCACGCGCGCCCCGTGCAGCGCGAAGAGCTCGCGAGCCTCCGGATACCCCGGGTCCTCGACCGCCACGACGTCCCCGGGCTCCAGCAGGACGCGGGCCACCAGGTCGAGGGCCTGCTGCGCCCCGGTGGTGGCGATGACGTCGTCGGCCTCGGCGCGGACCCCGCGGGAGCCGGACACGTACCGGGCCACGGCCTCGCGGAAGCGGGGCAGGCCCGCCGGGCCGCCGTACGAGCCCGCCGCCGCGCCGCCCGCACGCGACTCGGCGGCCAGCAGCCGCCGCCACGTGTCGAAGGGGAACAGGCTCGCGTCCGGAATGCCCACGCGGAAGTCGTGTGCGGGGGCGGACGTGTCGCCGCTGGTGGGGTGCACCGTCCAGCGCCAGCCGGCCCGCGGGCGCAGGGCGCCGGGGCTCCGCCGCCGCGCGGGTGGCGCATCGCTCGCCGCGGCGGTGGCGAAGGTGCCCGCGCCCGTCCGCGTCTCCAGGAACCCCTCGGCGACGAGCCGCTCGTACGCCGTCGCGACGCTCGCTCTTGAGACGCCGAGGTCTCCGGCGAGGTCCCGCGTCGAGGGCAGCCGCTCCCCCGCGGGTATCCGGCCCGTGGTGAGCGCGGTGTGCAGGGCGCGGTAGATCGCGTCGGTGCGTCCGGTGCGGGTGCTGAGGTCGACGGCGAGGTCCACCCGCTGATCATGGCGCATCGCGGGGCTCATTACAGTTCGGACTCGTTGGGCCAAATCACCCGGCTTGACGGGCCTTATTCGCCAGTTTCGGACAATTGGCGGCCTTAGCATCGCGGCTCATGAGCACTGATACCGCGCCCGCGGCGACCCCACCCGAGGAGCCGACGGTCGCGCCCGGCGATCATCACGAGCCGGAGAACGGGGAACCCGGGGAGGCCGGAGAATCCGGGGAGCTGGGGAAACTCGGTGAGTCCGAGGAATCCCACGGGAACCACGCGTCGTCCGCCCGCCCCCTGACCGCCGCGCTGCTGAACCTGAGCGGCTTCGGGCTGGGCTACCTGCACCTGCGGGCGTGGGTCCGCCTCGCCGTCGCGCTGGCCGCGACGGGCGGGCTCGCGTGGCTCGCGCTGCCGATCGGCCCCGAGCCCATCTCCGTCTGGTGGGCCGTGGGCTACCTGGGCGCGCTCGGCCTGTTCGCGGCGGACGCCGCCCTCCTCGCCCGACGCCGGGCACGGCGCCCGGTGCCGCAGCCCGCCGCCCGGTCCCGCCGTACCGTCTGGACGCCCGGCGCCGCCCGTCGGGTCGCCTGGGCCACGCTCGCCGTCGTGCCGCTGCTGGGCGCCGCGTACGTGGTGACGCAGCACGAGGTGCTGGAGCAGTACCTCGCGTACGACCTGGACCAGGCGGAGGAGAACCTCCGGGAGGCGGGCGCCGTGTTCGCCCCGTACGAGCGCGCGTACGACGCCGCGTACGCGACCTATGTGCGAACCGTGTCCGAGCACCCGCACACCCGCGCCGCCGACCGCGTCCCCGGTCTGGTCGACCGCCTGTACGCCCAGGCCAAGGGCGACGACGTCTGCAACGCGGTCGACGCCGTGCGGCACTTCGCGGCGTCCTGGACGGCGGAGCCGTTGCGGACCCGCGCCCAGGAGGACCTGCCTGGCGCCCTGCACGACTGCGGCCTGCGCTCGGTGGAGCGCGGCGACCTCGTCAGGGCGGAACCCCTGCTCACCGACCTGCTGACGGACCACGCGGCCAGCGACGCCGCCCAAGGCCTGCCCGGGGAGCTGGCGCAGTGGCGGGACGACCTGATCCAGGGCATGGCGCGGAGCGGCGGCTGCACGGACACGAGGCAGGCCACTGACTCGACCGGATTCCTCGCCGGATTCGACTCCGGCAAGGTCAGCGCCCTGGCGGACAAGGCACGCACCCAGGTCCCCGCCGGGCTGCTCAGGTGCGGTGTGCGGCAGTTCGAGGGCGAGCAGTACACCGCGGCGACCGGGACCCTGGGCAGACTTCTCGGCGAGTACCCGAGGGCCAAGGAGGCCGACTACGCCGAGCGGCTCAAGATCGCCGCAGGCATAGCGGCGGTGGAACCGAAGGTGGGCGTCGAGCTGCCGGCGCGCACCGAGCAGGAGGGGACGGTCAGGCTGACGGTCTTCAACTACAGCCCGAACCCGTTCGAGATGGTCTACACGGGACCCGCGACGGGCGTCGTCACGGTCGACCCGTGCGAGGACTGCACGTACTACGCGGACGGCGACACGCCGGAGTGCACCGGCTACTCGCTGACCATCCCGAGCACGACGGTCACACTTCCCGCTGGTGACTACCTCACGGCCCTGCAGCGCGACGGCGTCGTGGTGGGCTGGCGCGACGAGGGCGTCGACGAAGTGAGCCTGACGGCCGACAGCTGGACCTGCCCGTACAACCGGAAGTCCTGAGCCGGAGAGACCTGCTGCTCCCGCGCCGCCGAGTTCGATTCCCCTCGGCGGTGCGGGAGCGGTTGAATACAACCGACATGACTACGTACTACACGTCCGACCTGCACTTCGGACACCTGAACATCATCCGGTTCTGCGACCGCCCGTTCCCCGGCGTCGCCGCGATGAACGCCCGGCTCGCCGAGCTCTGGAACGAGACCGTCACCGAGAACGACACCGTGTGGGTGCTGGGCGACGTCGCCCTCGGCCCGCTCGACGAGTCCCTCTCCTGGATCGGGCGCCTCGCGGGCCGCAAGATCCTGGTGCCGGGCAACCACGACCGCTGCTGGGAGGGCGACCGCGCCCTCCGCAAGGGGGATCCGGAGGCGCGCGAACGGCGTCGGACGGCGGAGCGGCGGCGCTACCTGGCCGCCGGCTTCGCCGAGATCCACGACCGGCCCGAGCCGGTCGCCGTCGACGGCGAGAACGTCACGCTGTCCCACTTCCCGTACGAGGGCGACTCCCACGGCGAGGACCGGTTCGTCGAGTACCGGCCCGTGGACCGGGGCGGCTGGGTGGTGCACGGCCACGTGCACGACACCTGGCGACAGCAGGGGCGGCAGATCAACGTCGGCGTCGACGCGTGGGGCGGGCGGCCCGTGCCGGCGGCGACGGTCGCCGGCCTGATCGCCGACGGGCCGCGCGAGCTGGAGCCGCTGGCCTGGGCGTGACATGACAAGAGCGCACGTTCGCAGGTGATGAACGTGCGCTCAGGCGTCAGGGTGCGTGGCATCGCAGGTTCGCGAGGCGCACGCACTGCGTCAGCGGAAGCGCCAGAGTGCCTCCCGCCGCGCGGGGGTCATGCGGATACGAGCGCCTCCGCGTCACGGTGCTCGCGGTTGGACTTGTAGGACTCGATCTCTGCGGCGCTGAACCTGAGGTCCGTGCCGACCATGTGGTAGTCGATCTCACCGGCCTCGAGCAGGTCGATGACGTGCAGCTTCGAGACTCCCAGCAGCCGAGCGGCTTCGAGCGTGGTGAGTTCCTGGTCCGGTCTGGTGTCGTCTGCTTCCAATGTGATTTCGTTCACACGGTTAGTCTTGCGCGTCCGGACGGCCGGAGTCCAGTCGAATCGCTGCGAGTTTCGATATCCGGGCGGGATTCTTTTCTACGCGCGACCGGGCGTCGCGATAATTGCTCACGCATGGGCCATCCGTCGCGTGAAAGCGGCGCCCGGCAAGATGTGACACGATAAGCGCCATTCCGCCGATCCTGATTGGGATTCGGCGGTTTCCTAGTCAACTGGCGGATCGAAACGATCCATCGCGCGCGAGGGGGATGGATGGCCGCGCCGTCCGCAGTGCCCGTACCGGTCTCACCCGCCTACAGCACCCCTCCCGACCTGAAGTCCGTACTCGACATCAACCGGACCGCGTACGACCTGCTCGCCGGGACATACAAGAGCACGACCGAGATTCGCCAAGAGAGCGCCAAGAAATGGCTCACCCAGCGGCTCCCGGAGATCACCGCCGCGCGGCGTCCGACCGCGCTGGACGTCGGATGCGCCGACGGCACCCACTCCCGCGTCCTGTCCGCACTGGGCTACACCGTCACCGGCGTCGACTTCTCGGCGCAGATGATCTCGGCGGCCCGCGACCTCATGGACGACCCGACCCTCCCGAACAAGCCGTCGCTGCTGCACGGCGAGTTCCTCGCCGGCCGGTACGTCGACGAGCACGGGACCCGCACCCCGCTCGACGACACGCGGTTCGACCTGGTGCTCGCCACGGCCTTCGTCCACCTCTTCCCACCCGAGGCGGACGACGACGCCGTGCGCAAGGTGCTCGGCCACGTCGCCCCCGGTGGCACCGCCCTCATCTCGACCACCGCCGCGATGTCGAGCCGGCACGGCCTCGAGGTCAAGGAAGGTGCGGGCGGGCAGGTCGCCCGCCGCTGGCGGAACCACTACACCCTCGAGCACTTCGTCTGGCTCGTCCGCGAGGCCGCGCGCGACGTGTACGGCGCCAAGGTCCCCGTCCGGCCCTGGGTCGTCGTGGACCCCGACTCCGAGGGCAAGCTCTGGGTCGACGTCGTCGTCACCCGTCCGGCCTGATCAGAGGTCCTGGAACCCGCGGTACACGGCCGTCCGCAGCTCGATCGCGTAGGGCTCAAGCTCCGGCATGCCCAGCCGCGCCGCCGCGTCGATCTCCGCCTCGATGTCGTACGGCACCCGGATGAAGTGCAGCCCGAACGGCGCGGGCCCTGGCTCGTCGACGACGCCCTCCAGGATCGCGTAGCTCGGCACCGGTTCGTCCAGGGGGTTGCCGACGCTCCCGACGTTGAACAGGGTCCGCCCGCGCGCGACCTCGACGAAGGCGTCGTGGAGGTCGCCGTAGCCCACCACCGTCGGCGGCGGGCCGTTCCCCGTCATCGCCGTGTTCACGAACATGCCCTCGAACTGCTCCGCCGTGTGCTGGGCGTGCACCCGCACGTGCGGGCTCGTCGCCGACGCGTGGAACAGCCGGATGTGCCGCCCGCTCATCAGCAGGTCATGGCTCAGCGGCAGTGCCCGCAACCAGTCGCGCTGGTCCTGCCGCAGCTCGTTGCGCCACCAGATCATCCCGGGAGCCGACTCGTCGCCCCACACCGGCAGGTGGTCGTCCCAGTTGCCCCGGATGTTTACGTCGCACGCCTTGTCGCACCGGTCGACGACCTCGCTCCCCCGCGGCCCCTTTCCGACGAGATCACCCAGGTTGATGATCCGGTCGATCTCCCGTGACTCGATGTCGTCGAGCACCGCGTCGAGCGCGGTCAGGTTGCCGTGCACGTCGCTGATCAGGGCAATTCGCTCTAAAGACACGCTCTGGATCGTCCCACATTCACGCTCGGTGTCACCCGAACCACCGCCAGCAGACCCATCCTGGCAGGCCCTAGAGACGAGTCCGGAAGGCTCTTCGGGAGGTGCGTGATCCCCTGAAATCTGCCAGGATCCCCGTACCGCACCACCCCAGCGGACGCCTGAGCAGCCATCTGAGACCTATGCCCGACCGAGGAGCCCATGTCGGCCGCACCATCGAGCGCAGCCACCGCGCTCAGGCCAAACCTCGCCTCTGTACTGGAGGCGAACCTCGCGGCGTACCAAGCCCTTGCCGACGACTATCACGCGACGGCGCCGTTGCGCTTGAGGCATGCGGCCAGATGGCTACGGGAGCCGTTCTGGGGTGGTCGACGAAGGTCCGAAGCACACACGGCCCGTCGCGCCCTCGACATCGGTTGCGCTGACGGCGCCCATGCAATCCTGCTGGCGGAGCGTGGCTACGAGGTGACGGGAATCGACTTCGCGCCCCGCATGATCGAGTTCGCACGCGCCAGGCGCTCGAGACGCGGTCAGCCCACGTTCCTCGAAGGCGAGTTCCTCACCGGGAAGTTCCTCGATGCCATGGGTGAGACGGTGACGCTCCAGGGGCGGTTCGAGCTGGTCGTCGCGAACGCCTTCGTGCACCTCTTCCCGACGCCGGTCGACGAGGAGGTGGTGCGGAAGGCCCTCGACCTCGTCGCCCTCGGGGGCACCGCCCTGTTCTCGACCACTGTCGAGGAGAGTCGGCAGGAGGACTACTTGGGCAAGACCGGCGCCGACGGCACATACGTCGAGCGATGGCGCGGCTGGTACCCCAAGGAGGACTTCCTCAGCCTCGTGCGCGATGCCGCCGGAGATCAGTTCCTGGTTACGGATCTGTCCACGAGTCTGTCCACGAGAGACATGCGTGACAAGGAATGGCTCACCGTGGTCGCGCGGCGTCAGGCGGATGGTCGGGCATAGGCGCCGAGAAGTCGAACCCGGACAGGTCAGAGATCGCGTCGACCATCTGCGACACGACAGAACGGTCTCTCGGACCGTCGTGGTAGTGCCGGACGCCGAACCGGATCCGCCGGGGCGGCCGCCCCGGTACATGGAACTCGACGAATCCGTTCGCCTCGGATGTACCCGGCTCGGCGATCGTGGCACCGAACGCAGACACGGCGCGATAAGTGTGCACGCGGACGCGTTCCTCGCCGCACTCGGCGTTGACCCCCCGGGCCATCACGGCGAGGTCCCGGTGCGCCTTCTCGACACGCCCGAGCATCTGCGGGTCGTCGTAGTAGCGCCCGAGCACACCCGCGATCGCCCACCGCCACCGCAGCCATCGAGGATCGACCATCACGAAGTGGATCTCCACCCCACCGAGCGCCGCCGTCCTGATCAGGTCGACCTCGCGCGAGACCTGCGTCATACCCACACCGTGGATGATCAGGCGCCGGCGGGCGCCGAGCAGCACCTCGGAGAACTCAGCACCCCGGACCCGCTCGCGACCCGCCGACACCACTCCGCGCAGCTCCCGGCGCTTGGCTTCCGCCTCACTCTCCACCCGGGCAGCTACCGCCTCGGCGTCGAGGGCCTGCCGAAACCGCTGCGTCAGCACCGCACCCGCGACGAGCACGAGCGTCGCCGAGGTGCACACCACCACGGCGCTCGCCACCCACGCCGGAACCACGTCCGGTGCGAACGTCAACAGCAGGTTCACGCAGACGCCGAGGATGACCAGGAGCAGGCTCCCGCTTCCCCACGCTCGCCTCGCTTCTCTCCCGCCCTCTCCGGTCCGCAACCACCGGTAGCCCTTGGTCACGTCACGGCCCCGGGGCGCTCGCTCTCCTCGCCTAGCGCCAGGCCCTCGTCGCCCCGCCCCAGGGCCGGCGGTCTCCGCTCGGCCGGCACCGGATGCCCGACCGCCAGCGAGAGCGAGTGCAGCACGTGGTGCAGGATCGGCGGGTTCAGCTCGTCCCCGCCGTCGTACTGCTTGAGGCCGATGCCGAGGCGTTCGATCGACTTGCGGTAGAGATGGAACTCCACGTACCCCGAGGCCTCGGGCGTCCCCGGGTCCCGGATCGACCCGCTGTACTGGACCGTGGTCCGGTAGGTGTGGATGGTGAGCTGCCCCCGGCCCGCCGCGTTGATCTCGCGAGCCAGCCCTTCGAGCCGGGCGTGCGCCTGGAGCACCTGCCCGATGAACGCCTCGTCCCGGTCGTAGTACCCGTCGATGGTCCCGGCGATCGCCGGGTGCTCCACGAGCCAGTCGGGGTCGATCTTGATCACGTCGACGTCGACCCCGCGGTTGACCATCGCCCAGATCAGGTTGGGGTCGCGGGCCACGCTCGTCATGCCGAATCCGAACACGACCACCTGGCGGCGGGCCGCCTTCCAGATGTCCAGCGATGCGTTCCGGTGCTCGCGGTCCGCGCTCACCCACTCGATCCCCCGGTACCGGCGCAGCTCGTTGACCAGGCGCGCCCGCTCCAGCTCGGCCGCGCGCTCCACGCGCTGCCGGACGGCGACGGTCTGCTCGAAGAGGTACACGACGGCGATCACCGCCGTCGCGACGGCCGTGCACCAGACGATCAGGATCGTCACCCGGTGCGGCATCACGTCGGGGATGAAGGTGAGAGCGAGGTTCGACATCGCACCGAGTGCGACGACCAGGAGACTTCCCCGAGTCCAGTTCTGCACGTGGACCACCCCCAGGGCTCGCGCACAACGACCTGGTTACAGTAATTCGATGCTAAGGCAACAGATAGGTCAAGTCTAGACATTTACGAAACATCAGTTTCGCTGGGTGCGCCGATCGGGCACGGCGGTGCCACACCACTTGGCCTACACCAGCACCCCGGCGAGCTCCTCCGCCTCCGCCCGCGCCCGTCCGGCCTCGTCGAACCGCTCCTGGTCGTGCAGCGCGAGCGCCACCGTCCGCAGCGCCTCCGCGAGCCGTGCCCGGTACTTCGGCCCGTTCTCGGCGACGAGCCCGCGCAGGAGGGCGACGGCCTCGCTCGCGGGCTCCATCGCCTCAGCGCCGAGCTTGAGCACCGCGAAGATGGAGCTCAGGTTCGTCAGCGACCGCGCGAGGCGGGGACGGTAGCGGTCCGGGTCGGACCCGACCAGCTCGCGCCAGGTCCGGGTCGCCTCGCGCTCCACGTTCAGCGCGTCCTGCGAGCGGTCCAGCCGGGCGAGGGTGACGCCGAGGCCCGACAGCGCCTCGGCGAGCTCCGGCACGAACCGCCCCGGGTTGTCCGCCGCGAGCCGCCGCAGCACCTCGACGGCCTCCTGCTGCAGCTCGAGGCCCTCGTCCCACCGACCGAGGCCGGCGAGCCGGGTGCCGAGCACCTGGAGCGACGCCGCGAGGCCCGCCAGGTACCGGCCGGGGTTCTCCTGGGCGGTCCGCCGCCGGATCCGGACGGCCTCCTCGAGGTGCCCCAGCGCGTCCTCGCCCCGCCCCTGGTCGATCAGCACACTGCCGACGACCTGGAGCGACTCGCCGAGGTCGGACAGGTGCTCGTCCGGGTCTGCCGCCGCCAGGCGCCGCCGGATCTCCAGCGACTCCTCGGCGGGCTCCAGCGCCTCGGCACCCCGGTCGAGCTCCAGCAGGCGCCGCGCCACGTTGGTCAGCGACCGGCCGAGCAGCGCGGTGAACCGCTCGGGATGCGCGCCGGCGAGCTCCCGGGACAGCCCGACCGCCTCGCGGCTCGGCCCGAGCGCGGCGAGCGGCTGCCCCAGCTCGGCGAACGCGACCGCGAGGTTCGCCACCGCCGTGGTCAGGTCGAGCGTGACGACACCCGGGTGGTCGGCGGCGACGAGCCGCAGCAGGCCCACCGCCTCCTCGGCGCAGCGCAGCGCCTCCTGCGGCCGCCCCCGGTCCGAGCAGAGCGCGCCGAGGTGCGCGAGCACGGCCGCCAGCCGCGGCCGGAACCGGTCCGGGTCCGACCCGGCCAGCTCGCGCAGCAGGGCCGCGGCCTCCCGTTCGAAGGGCTCGGCATCGGCGGCGCGGCCCACCTCGCCGAGCGCTACCCCGACGTCGTGCAGGCTCTCGGCGCGGCGCGCCGCGTCGTCGTGCGGCGCGGTGGTGAGCGTGCGCAGCGCGATCTCGGCGCGCAGCTCGCCGAGCGCGAGCGACGGGTGCGGGAGCACGCCGGAGACGGAACGCAGCACGTCGTGGTCCTCGGGCAGCGCGGCGACCGCCGCGCCGAGCTGGTCGACCGCCGGGCCGAGGTCCGCGGACCGGCCGTCGAGCCGGTCCACCACGATCCCGGCCGCACGCAGGGCGGCCCGCCGGACCGACGGCGCGCCCGCCCCGGTCAGGCACGCCCTGAGCAGCCGCGGCGTGTCCGTGAGCTCCGCAAGCAGGTGCGGATCCACCAGCCGCGCCGGCAGCGCCCGGTGCGGGTCCAGGTCGAGCAGCCACCGCCCGACGTCGGCCTCGGCACCCGGCCGCACGCCCGGCACGACGACGGCGACGCGGCGCACGAGACGTTCCGCCGCGTCCGCCGTCCGCACGCCCGTGAGCGTCGCCGCCGCGACCAGCCCGTCCATGGCCTCGGGCCGGAAGCCCGCCTCGCCGAGCACGCCGGCCTCCTCGGCGGAGCGGAACCACGTCCAGCGCTCGTGCTCGAGCAGCTCGTCGAGGGCGTCGGACACGTCGACGGGCAGCGGGCCCTGCGGCGGGCGCGCCTGGGTGCGCATGACGGCGCAGAGCGCTGCCGCCTGCAGGTCGAGCATCCGGGCCCCGCCGCCCTGGACCGACCCCACGGCGACGTGCGGCACGGCCACGCCGAGCGCCACGGCGTACGGCTCCACGAACGCCGCCACGAGCCGCGCGTCCACCTGCCCCGGGAGCACCGCCGCCGGGAGGTCCCGCTCCGCGCGGGCCGGTTCGAGCAGCGCCCGGACCGCCAGGTCCGCCGCCGCGAGCCGGTCGAACCACTGGCCCACGCCGCGGGCGACCAGCAGGATGCGCAGCGTGCCGTTGCGGCCGCGCGCGGCGGCGCGCAGGAGCTCCGCGAGGGCCGGGCCGCGCGTGTCGGCGTCGTCGACGACCAGGAGCCCTGGGGCGCCGTCGGGGATGGCGGCGAGAGCCGCGCGCTCCGCGCCGTCCGGCACGTTGAGGCAGGTCCAGCCGGCGTGGGCCATGTGCTGGGCGGCCTCGCGGGCGAGCCGGGTCTTGCCGACGCCGCGCGGGCCGCTCACGAGCCGGACGGCGACGGGCTCCGGGCCGGTGCACCACTCGGCGAGCGCGGCGCGCTCGGCGGTCCGCCCGACGAAGGGCACGATGCGCCGTACCGGGGCGAGCAGCCGCCCGGGGGACATGGTGTGCGCACGTGCCGCGCGGGGGCGTGACGACAGCATGGACACCACGTCAGTGAACCGCAATCGTGCTCGGGGCGAACATCACACCCGTGCGGTGCGGACGTGGGCCTCATGGTGTGCGGCTCAGGCGCTCCTGCTCCTCCGCGAGGATCGTGCGGGACAGCGAGGTCTCGGACGGCGCGGCGACGTCCACGGCCGACGGCGCGGCGTCGGTGATCTCGGACTGCCGGGCGAACTCCTCGAACAGCGCGGCCTTGGAGCCGAGGATCTCCATCATCCGCTGGTCCACGGACCGCTCGACGAGCAGCCGGTGCACCTGGACGGTGCGAGTCTGGCCCATGCGGTGCGCGCGGGCGACGGCCTGCGCCTCGATCGTGGGCTTGACCTGCGGCTCGCAGAAGATGACGACGCTCGCGGCCTGGACGTTGAGCCCCACTCCCCCGGCGGTGATCTGGCTGACCAGCACCGACGGCCCGCCGGGCCGGGACAGGGCGTCCACCATGGCCTGCCGCTCGGTCACGGGCACCGATCCGGTCAGGGGCCCGACGGCGAGGTCGCCGAGCAGGTCCATCACCTGCTCCAGGACCGACAGGAAGTAGGAGAAGACGATGACACGGCGGCCGCCGTCGAGCGCCTCGGTGACGAGCTCGCGCAGGCGCACCAGCTTCGCCGACTCCTCGGCGTCGGAGACGGCGAACGCGGCCCGCCGCATGGCCATGAAGTTCCCAGCGAGCACGGCGGCGCGGTAGGCGGCGCCGTCGACCGGGCCGAACTGCTCCCACTCCTCGACCTGCACCATCTCGGGCAGCTCGGTGAGCACGTCCTCCTGGTTGCGGCGCAGGTAGGCGGGCGCGACGATCCGGCGGAACGCCTTGGCCCCGGACAGGCCGGCGTTCGGGTCGAGCTGGCCCGCCACCTCGGGCTGGAGGTAGCCCACCATGCTCTTGAACTCGGCGACCTTGTTCTCCATCGGGGTGCCGGACAGGAACAGGACGCGGTCGGACCGGTCGGCCCAGCGCCGCACCTCCTGCCCGCGCAGCGTCTCGGGGTTCTTCACGTAGTGGGCCTCGTCCACGACCAGGAGCGCCGGCCGCAGGTCGTAGGGCAGGTCGAGCCGGCCGAGCACCTCGAAGGTCGTGACGCCCACGCCGCCGTCCGCCAGCCAGCGCGCCGCCGCCTGCTCGCGGTCGTTGCCGTGCAGCACCACGGCCCGCAGGTCGGAGTGCTGCTCCACCTCGCGCTTCCAGTTGGTCACCACGCTCGCCGGGCACACCACCAGCACGTGCGTGCCGCCGGTGGCCAGCAGGTGCGCGGCCACGGCGATGGACTGCATGGTCTTGCCCAGCCCCATCTCGTCGCCGAGGATCGTGCGGCGCTGCACCAGCGCGTACTTCGCGCCGAACTGCTGGTAGCCGCGCAGGCTCGCACGCAGCAGGGTCCGGTCCAGCGGCTGCGCCTCGACCCGCCGCACGACGTCGGCGGGCAGGCCGCCCTCCGCGGCCTCGTGGTCCTCGCCCAGGTCAACGACCTGGGACAGCAGCCCGTAGTACTCGGCGGAGCGCGCCTCGAAGTCAGCCCACACCTCCGCGGCCTCGGGCGGCCGGCCGACGGCGGCGCGCACCGCCCGCGCGTCGTCGGTCAGCCGGGCGGCCGCCACCTGGTCGGCGAGCGCCGTGACGGCGGCGAGGGCCGCGGCCTTCCGGTCGGCCGGCGCGAGCAGGCGCCGCCAGAGGCTGGTGGCGGTCCGGGCAGGTTCGAGGTGCCCCGGCACGACGGCGATCACGCGCCGCGCCTCGTCGAGGTGCTCGTGCCGGGCGTCGGTGGCGAGCCCGAACGCGTACAGGGACTGGACCAGCACCGTCGCGTACGGGTCGTCGGGGTCGACGTCGATGCGGAACCGCAGGTCGGCGTCCACCTCCTCGGCGAGCTCCCGGGCCGCCGAGGTGGCGAGCTTCGCGGTCCCCGCGCCAATGCCCGCCTCGACGAGCCGGTCGGTCCCCGCGACCAGCACCTGGGTGACGGTCTTGAACCCGGCCTTCTCCAGGACGGCGACGCGCAGCTTCTTGCGCCGCGCCTCCAGGGCCGTGACGCCGACGGCGCGCAGGTCGGCGTGCACACGTACCTCGCGCGTGGCCGTGTAGGCGTCGCGGACGCGCTCGCGCAGGTCGGCGGCGGTGTGGGTGAGCACGCGGGCGTCGTCGAGCAGCGCCTGAGCCTGCTCGACCACGCGGCGCGCCGCTCGGGGCTTCCACGGCCGGGGCGAGTCGGGGTCCGCTGCAGGGCCGGAGTCCGCTGGGCTGGGGAGGGTGGTCTGCTCGGTCATGGCCCTGCGAGCGTACCCGGATCGTCTGACATGCCCCATTCGCGCTGGACGTCCCCGCCGGCCGCGGCCGGGCTATGTTGAGGACATGAGCAACGAGGTGAGCAAGTTCGGCGGCACGCCGGTGACCACTGTCGAGGAGCTGCGCGAGATCATCCCGCCGCCCCTCGGCCCGGCCGCCGAGAAGACGCGCCCGGCCCTGCACCCCCTCGACCGGCAGTGGCTCCAGGCGTCATCCCTGTGCCTGGTCGCGACGTCGGACGCGGCGGGCAACGTGGACGTCTCCCCCAAGGGCGACCCGGCCGGCTCGCTGGTGCGGGTCCTGGACGACCACACCATCGCGATCCCGGAGCGCCCGGGCAACCGCCGCACCGACGGCTTCCTCAACGTGCTGGCCAACCCGCACGTGGGCCTCATCTTCGTGATCCCGGGCCGCGGCGACACCCTGCGGGTCAACGGTTCGGCGCGCCTGGTGCGCGACGCGCCGTACCTCGCGGAGCTCCAGGTGCGCCGCAACGTGCCGGTGCTCGCGCTGGAGGTGGACATCGAGGAGGTCTTCCACCACTGCTCCAAGGCGTTCCTGCGGTCCAAGACGTGGGACCCCGAGACGTGGGACGTGGAGTCGGTGCCGCGCCGCGCCGTCATCTCCAAGACCCTCGAACGCAAGGACTCGACCATCGAGGAGCTCGACGAGTACTACGGCCCGCAGTACGCCGAGAAGATCTACGGCTGACCGGCCAGGTCCGGCTGAGGCTACGGCCGTCGCCTGACCGGCCAGGTCCGGCTGACGCTACGGCCGTCGGCTGACCGGCCAGGTCCGGCTAAGGCTACGGCCGTCGGCTGACGCCATGGCCGGCGAACGCTACGGCCGGGCCGCGGACGGCGGGGCCTGGACCGGGTCCATCGCCAGCAGCGCTCGGACCGGGGCCACGCCGTCCAGCGTGACGTCGGGGCGGTGCGCGTCCGGCCGCGCCGCCCACGCCTCACGCGTCATGCGGTACCGGTTCTCGACGGCCTGCTCGCCCTGCCGCTCCCGCAGGACGACGCCGTTCGGTGCGTAGCCGAGCGCACGCGTCACCCCGTTCGACTCCGGGTTGTCGTCGAACGCCTCGGTCGTCGCGTCGGCGGCGCCGAACCCCTCGAACAGCAGGTGCAGGGCCATCAGGCGCATCCGCTTGCCGATCCCCTGGCCGTGGTGCGCCAGGGCGAGCCAGGAGCCGGTGCTCGCCGAACGCGTCACGGGGAAGTCCCTGGCGCCCACGCTCTGCACCCCGACCGGCTCACCGTCACGGAACACCGCGAGTTCCAGGGCCCAGTCCTTCGGCGACACCTTGCCGCGCGCCGTCCAGTGGTACTGCAGCACACCGCGCCGCACCTCGTCCGGCTCGCCGATGTTCCACGGCACCAGGAACGGCCGCCGCTCGGGCGGGTGGATGCCGGCCACGGCCAGGTCGGCCAGACGGACCAGCTCGGCATCGTCGGGCAGGCGCAGCTCGAGCTCGCCGCAGGTGACCCGAAGGCCGAACGGTGCGAAGGACCTGGCAAGTTCCATCGTCCGACCGTTCCAGGTCCCGCCTGGACCGAGCAAACTGAATTCGCCGGTGCCTCTCCGAAGCCACCGGCGTCCTCCGTCCGATGGTCAGCAGTCCAACCCGAACGAACGATGACCCGCGCTCGGACGATCGGTGATCCAGGTCCGTACCCTACGACGGCCACGCCCGAACCCGGGGTGCTACCCGGTGAAGCCAGCCCAGACCGGTGACAGAGAACTTCGCCGGATGATTCGCCGGATGATGGGTGCCGGGTGGGATGAACTGCGTTCATCTGGGCCCCGGCAAGTACGGCTGGGCTGAACGGTCTGGTAGAGGCGAACTCTACGTGCCTGAGGCGAACCTAATTCGGCCCACCTGGCACCCCGCCCGCGACGATCGTTACCCGCCGCTGGTCCAACCACTGGACTGGCAGACCCGCGCCGTGCGCGGTCAGCCACGAGTCCACGTTCCAGGCCTGTGGACAGATGCCGGCAGCACCGGACGAGGCGGCAGGCTGATCTCATGACATCCGACAGCCAGTCGCGGACACCGCACCCGTACTTCGACAAGCCCCTCGACCCCGACATCGCCCTCATGCTCGGGATCGGGCCCGGCACGGACGCCGACACCGATGCCGACACCCACACCCACACCGGCACCGGCACCGGCACCGGCACCGGCACCGATCTTGACACCGGCGTTGATCCCGACACCGGCCTTGATCCCGACACCGGCCTTGATCCCGACATCGACGACGAGTTGCCCGCTCCCTCTCCCGTCCGGCCTCGGCCGGCGCCGACCCTGAACCGCGACGGCCTCGCCCTCGTGTGCGCTGCGGCCATCCGGTTCGAGGCGGCGCGGCGCGGGCTCAGCCAGATCCAGATCGCAGCCGAGGTCGGGCTCTCGCGCGCGGCGGTCTCGGAGCGTTTCCGCGGCAGGACGGCCTGGACGCTGGACCAGGTCGGTGTGATCGCCCAGCTCTTCGGCTGCGATCCCGCCGTGCTGGTGAACCAGCCGCGCCAACCACGACGTGACGTTCCCGGATGGCTCTGGTGAGCGCCACCTCGCTGTCACTCACTCCAGCGTCGCGTCCGCCGCCCGGAGGGCCACCGCGCCGAGGTCGCCGTCCGCCTCGACAGCCCAGGCGCGCTGGCGTGCCGCGCCGCCGCCGCTCGCCCAGAGCCCGCCGAGCAGGTCGGTCACGGCGTCGAGGTCGCCGGCGTCGAGCAGGGCCTCGCGCACGTGGTCCACCAGGGCGCCGACGACGTCGTGCACCGGGGCCGGCCGCCAGGTCCGCGGGTCCACGAGGTCGCCGGAGATGCCCGACCGCCCGGCCCGCCACAGCGCGGTGCGCAGGATCTCGACCGGCACGTCGGGCGGCGGGGAGTCCGCGGCCCGCGCGGCCGTCTCCACCAGGGCACGGGCTAGCGCGGCCAGGAGCGTCGCCGTGTCCGCGGACAGGCACACGTCGGCCACCCGGATCTCCACGGTCGGGTACCGCGCCGACAGCCGCGCGTCGAAGTAGACCATGCCCGCGTCCAGGATGGTGCCGGTCGCGATGAGGCCGTCGACCGCCGCGTGGTACGCCTCCGGCGTGCCGAAGCGGCGCGTCGGGCCCGCCGTGTGCCAGCGGGACCAGACCTGCGAGCGGAAGCTGGCGTAGGCGGAGTCGGTACCCATCCAGTACGGCGAGTTCGCCGACAGCGCCAGCAGCGGCGCGAGCCACGGCCCGATCCGGTCGAGCACCGCGACACCCTCGGCGTCGTCGGCGACCCCGACGTGCACATGGCAGCCGCTCGTGAGCTGCTCGCGCGCCGTCAGGCCGAACTCCGCGCGCGCCAGCAGGTACCGGAGCTTGCCCACCGTGGTGCCGGCCAGCGCCAGCGGCGAGGTGCCCAGCGCGGCGATGCGCGCGTCGTGCCGGTCGGCGGCCGCCTGGGCGCCGGCCCGGCCCTCCCGGATCGCCGTCGCGATCTCCTCGAGCGTCACGCGCGGCGGCGTGGCCGTCTCGATCTGCTCCTCCATGAGCTCGTACTCCAGCGGGCCGTCGGCGGGCTCGGCGCTGCCGAGCACGTCCTGGGCCCGCGCGATGGGCGCGCCGTCGGGGCCGACGAGCATCAGCTCCTCCTCGACCCCTACGGTGCGCGCCCCCTTGGTCACAGCAGCGCCAGCGCCGCCAGCGCGTCCCTGGTCGCGTCCGCCGCGGTCATGCGCTGTGCCCGGACGATGTGGTCGCGGCTCGCGTGGTCGAGGAACGCCACCGGCAGGCCCAGATGCACCTGCGGTGTGTTGATGCCCTGCTCCCCCGCGCGCTGCGCGAGCATGTCGCCCACGCCGCCGTCGACCACGCCGTCCTCCAGCGTGACCACCAGGTCGTGCTCGCCGCACAGCTTGACCAGGTTCTCCGGGACCGGCAGCACCCAGGTCGGGGACGCGACGGTGGCCTCGACGCCGTGCGCCGCGAGCGCGGTGCCGGTCTCCATGGCGCACGCGGCCATCGAGCCGACGCCGACCACGAGCACCCGCCGGGTCGCCTCCCGCCCGGCCGGCGGGGAGAACCGCCCCACCACGTCGACGCCGTCGAGCTCCTCGACGGCCGGGATGTCCTCGCCGACGGCGCCCTTGGGGTACCGGACCACGGTGGGTGCGTCGTCGACGTCGACGGCGGCGCGCAGGGCGCCGCGCAGCGTCGTCTCGTCGCGGGGCGCGGCCAGCCGCAGGCCGGGCACGATCCGCAGCATCGCCATGTCCCACATGCCGTTGTGGCTGGCGCCGTCGTCGCCGGTGATGCCTGCGCGGTCCAGGACGAAGGTGACGCCCGCCTTGTGCAGCGCGACGTCCATCAGCACCTGGTCGAACGCGCGGTTCAGGAACGTCGCGTAGACCGCGACCACGGGGTGCAGGCCCGCGAACGCCATGCCGGCGGCCGACGTCGCCGCGTGCTGCTCGGCGATGCCGACGTCGAAGGTCCGGTCGGGGAACTGCTCCTGGAAGGGCGCGAGCCCCACGGGGTGCAGCATGGCCGCGGTGATCGCCACGACGTCGGGCCGCCGGCGGCCGATCTTCACGATCTCGTCGGCGAACACCTTGGTCCAGCCGAACCGGCTCGGCGCGACGGGCAGCCCGGTCTCGGGGTGGATCACGCCGACGGCGTGGAACCGGTCCGCGATGTCCTCCTCCGCGGGCTTGTAGCCGCGGCCCTTCTCGGTGATCGCGTGCACGATGACGGGGCGGCCGTACGCCTTGGCGCGGCCGAGCGCGCGTTCGAGCGCCTCGGTGTCGTGGCCGTCGACGGGCCCGATGTACTTGATGCCCAGGTCCTCGAACATGCCCTGCGGGGCCACGACGTCCTTGAGGCCCTTCTTCAGGCCGTGCAGCCAGCGCCACGCGAAGCGTCCAGGCGCCCCGGAGCGGTGCAGGGTGCGCGTGCCCCAGCTCAGGAAGGCCTCGTAGCCGCGGGTGGTGCGCAGCGTGTCGAGGTGGTTCGCGAGCCCGCCGATGGTCGGCGAGTAGGACCGGCCGTTGTCGTTGACGACGATGACGAGCTTGCGGTCCCGGCTCTCCGCGATGTTGTTCAGGGCCTCCCAGGCCATGCCGCCGGTGAGCGCGCCGTCGCCGATCACGGCGACGACGTGGTCGTCCTTGCCGCGCACCTGGTTGGCCTTGGCGATGCCGTCCGCCCAGGACAGGGCGGTCGAGGCGTGGGAGTTCTCGACGACGTCGTGCTCCGACTCGGCGCGGCTCGGGTAGCCCGAGATGCCGCCGCGCTTGCGCAGGTCGGAGAAGTCGTGGCGGCCCGTGAGCAGCTTGTGCACGTAGGACTGGTGGCCGGTGTCGAACACGAGGGTGTCGCGCGGCGAGTCGAAGACCCGGTGCAGCGCGATCGTCAGCTCCACGACGCCGAGGTTCGGGCCCAGGTGCCCGCCGGTGCGCGAGACGCTCTCCACCAGGAACCTGCGGATCTCCTCGGCGAGCTCCGGCATCTGGCCGGGCGTCATCGCCCGGACGTCCTCGGGCGAACGGATGTCGCTCAGCAGCCCCATGCGCGTCCTTTCGTCGTGCCCCCCACGTGGGGAATCGGGGCCCCACTCTAAAGGGCACCGGACTCTCCACTGTGCCACGTCGGCCCGCCTCCCACGCCTGTCTCCGATACCTCCACAACGATGTGGCCAGGTTCATAGGCACGGCGAGAAGAACTCTTTACTCTTGATAAACGTGCGATTCCTTCCCGGGCAGACCCCCGCCACCGACCTCACCTACGGCGACGTGTTCCTCGTCCCGTCCCGCTCGGACGTCACGTCGCGGTTCGACGTCGACCTCGCGTCCGACGACGGCACCGGCACCACGATCCCGGTGGTCGTGGCCAACATGACCGCCGTGGCGGGCCGCCGCATGGCGGAGACCGTCGCCCGGCGCGGCGGCCTCGCGATCCTCCCGCAGGACGTGCCCGCCGACGTCGTGGCCGGCGTGGTCGCCGACGTCAAGGCCAAGGACCCCGTGATCGAGACCCCGGTGGTCGTGTCCCCGCAGGACACCGTGCACAGCGTGCTCAACCTGCTCGGCAAGCGCGCGCACGGCGCCGCCGTCGTCGTGGAGGACGACCGGCCCGTGGGCGTGGTGACCGAGTCGGACTGCGCCGACGTCGACCGGTTCACGCGGGTCTCCGAGGTGATGTCCGCCGAGCCCCTGCTCCTGGAGGCCGCGCTGCTGGACGGCCCCGGCGGGCTGGAGGCGGCGTTCGACGTGCTGCACTCCGCCCGTCTCGACCTCGCGCCCGTGGTCCGCGACGGGCGCCTGGCCGGCGTGCTGACCCGCAAGGGCGCGCTGCGCTCCTCGATCTACAGCCCGGCGCTCGACGCGTCCGGCAGCCTGCGGATCGGCGCCGCCGTCGGCATCAACGGCGACGTCGCCGCCAAGGCGAAGGACCTGCTCGCCGCCGGGGTGGACGTGCTAGTGGTCGACACCGCGCACGGCCACCAGACCCGGATGCTCGCGGCGCTGGACGCCGTGCGGTCGGTCGACCCGACGGTGCCGGTGGTCGCGGGCAACGTCGTCACCGCGGACGGCGTGCGCGACCTGGTGGCCGCCGGCGCCGACATCCTCAAGGTCGGCGTGGGCCCCGGCGCGATGTGCACCACGCGCATGCAGACCGGCGTGGGGCGCCCGCAGTTCTCCGCGGTCCTGGAGTGCGCGGCCGCTGCCCGCGAGCTCGGCAAGCACGTCTGGGCCGACGGCGGCGTGCGGCACCCTCGCGACGTCGCCCTCGCGCTGGCCGCGGGCGCGTCGCAGGTGATGGTGGGCTCCTGGTTCGCCGGCACCTACGAGTCGCCCGGCGACCTGAAGTCGGACGGCACCGGGCGGCTCTACAAGGACTCGTTCGGCATGGCGTCGGCGCGCGCCGTCGCGGCCCGCACGGCCGGGGCCGGCACGGCATTCGAGCGGGCCCGCAAGGCCCTGTACGAGGAGGGCATCTCGACCGGCAAGATGTACCTCGACCCGGCCCGGCCGGGCGTCGAGGACCTGCTCGACGAGATCACCTCCGGCCTGCGGTCCTCGTGCACCTACGCGGGCGCCCGGTCGCTCGCGGAGTTCGCCGAGCGTGCCGTGGTGGGCATCCAGTCGGCCGCCGGCTACCAGGAGGGCATGCCGGTCGAGACGAGCTGGTGAGCCGGCCGGCTCAGCCGACGACCACGAGGCTCCGCGTGGGGCGGGTCAGCGCCACGTAGAGGTCGCGCTCGCCGCCCGGCCGGGCGGTCCGGATGCCCTCGGGGTCGGCGACCACCACGGCGTCGAACTCCAGGCCGCGCACCTGGGAGACGGGTACCACCCGGGCCACCCCGTCCAGGGCGGCCTCCAGGCCGGGCACGGCCGCGTCCGCCGCGACGACGGCGACCAGCGCGTCCGGGTCCGCCTCGGCCTCGGCCCGCGCCTCGGCCGCGACGGCGGCGGCCAGGTCGCCGTCGGCCGCGACGTGCCGGGGCTCCGCGCCGTGCCTCACCGCGCGGCTCGGTGCCTGGCCCGGGGCGATCCGGGCGAGCAGCGGCGCGGCCGCCGCAAGGACCTCGGCCGTGGTGCGGTAGCACACGGTCAGGGTGCGCACGTCCGCACGCCTGGCGAGGTCGCTGCCCAGCGCGTCGGCCCAGGACGCGGCGCCCGTGGCCGGCCCGGCCTGGGCCAGGTCGCCGACCACGGTCATCGACCGGCCGGGGCAGCGCCGCAGCACCGAGCGCCACTGCATGGGCGTCAGCTCCTGCGCCTCGTCGACCACCACGTGCCCGTAGGTCTTCGGGGGCGGACCGTTCAGCAGGTGCTCGGCCTCGTCGAGCAGCGGGAGGTGCGCGGCCGTCCAGGTCTCCGCGTCGTCGAGCGCGAGCTCCGGGTGGTCCTCCAGCACGGCCAGCACCACGTCGTCCGGCACCAGGCGGGGCCATGCGGCCTCGACGGCCCGCTCCAGCGCGAGGTCCTCGGCCAGCTCGGCCCGCAGCGCGCCCGGGTCCAGCTCCGCGACGGCGGCCGCGTGGCCGAAGGCGCCGCCCTCGTCCGGGGCGAAGCCCAGCCGCGCCAGGTCCCCTGCCGCGGCCTTGTCGAGGTTCACGCCGCCGGTGAGCACCTCCATGTCCTCGTCCAGCTTCGCGAGCAGCACCCGCGCCCTGGCCTGCACGTCGTCGGCCACGAAGTCCACGACGAGGTCCTTGAACACGGCCCTGGCCTGGTTGTGCGGCAGGCCCGTGCTCGCGGCGGTCTCGCGCGCCTCGGCGAGGTCGTGCTCGTCCAGGGTCGCCGGGTCGCCGTCGACCAGGACCGTCAGGGTGCCCGACGGCGCCTGGTGCTGCCGCACGGCCTCGGCCAGCTCGTCGGCGAGCCGGACGTCGCCGGCGGCGCGGCGCAGCTCGTGGCCCGCCGCTGGCACCCCGTCCAGGCCGAAGGCGTCGGCGACCAGGCGGTCGGCGGTGCTCATCGCCACGTCGTTCTCGCCGAGCGACGGCAGCACCTCGGCGATGTAGTCGAGGAACCGCGAGTTCGGGCCGAGCACGAGGACGCCGTCGGCCCGCGCCTCCTCGAAGCCCGCCAGGACGTACGCGGCGCGGTGCAGGGCGACCACCGTCTTGCCCGTGCCCGGGCCGCCCTCCACGACGGTGACGCCGCGGTGCGCCGACCGGATGATCGCGTCCTGCTCGGCCTGCAGCGTCGAGACCACATCGCGCATGCGGCCCGTGCGCCGCGCGCTGATCGCCTCCATGAGCGGCCCGTCCCCGACGACGTCGCCCGGCCTGGGCTCGGTGCCGTCCAGGATCTCGTCGCTCACGCGGGCCACCCTGCGCCCGTCCAGCCGCAGGTGGCGGCGCCGGCGCAGGCCCATCGGGTGGGCGGCCGTGGCGGCGTAGAAGGGGCGGGCGGCGTCGGCGCGCCAGTCCACGAGGAGCTGGTCGTCGCCGTCGCTCAGCCCGGTGCGGCCGATGTGCAGCGAGCCGCCGTCGGCGGCGTCGATCCGGCCGAAGCACAGGTGCTGCTCGGCGGCGCCGAGCGTGCGCACCCGGCGGTTGAGCATGGCGACGCGCACCTCGCGCGTGTACGCCTCCTCGGGGTCCGTGGCGGAGGCGCGGACGGCGGCGTCGAGGTCGGCGCGGACGCGCGCCACCTCGCTGTCGAGGCGGGCGTACAGGGCGTCGACGTGCTCCTGCTCGGCGAACTGCTCGGTCTGGCGTTGCTGCACCGGGTCTCCTTGTCGTGGGGGCCTGGTGTCAACGCGACGAGGTGCCTGAACGTTCCCGGACTACTCGTTGACGAGGACCGGCACGCCCACGGCCGCTGCCGCCACCGCGCCGTCCAGGCCGTCGGGAGCCTCGACCTCGAACTCCTCCGCCTGGGCCGGCGGCCCCTCGTGGCTGTGGTCCTCCTCGGCGGCGTGGTGCGTGAACCGGCCGGTGCCCAGGAGGTTGCCGTCGGCGTCGTAGAAGCCGGCGAGCACCTGCAGCTCGATCAGGGCGCTCACGTCGCTGGTGACCGTCACGGTGCCGGTCACGGTGCCGTCGTCGGCGAGGCGCAGGCCGTCGAGCTCGAGGCGGTCGTCGAACGGTCCATCGACGACGGCGACGGTGCCCGGCTCCGGGTGCGCCGCGGCAAGTCCCGGGAGCTCGGGCTCACCGGTGGGGGCGGTCAGACCGGGCAGCTCGGTACGGGCCGCCGACGCCGGGTCGGGCACCGGGTCCGCCTCGGTGCCCGGCCCGGAGCCGCGGACCAGCAGGGTGACGCCCGCGCCGACGGCGCCCGCGACCAGCAGGGCGACGACGGACAGCACGACGGCGCGGACGCTCACGATGATCTGCCCCCGGCTCAGCGGATCACGCGCAGGGCGTGGCCGACGACGTCGAACAGGTCGGTGTTGTCCACGGTCCCGGCGAGCTCGCGTGAGCCGGAGCCGTACGCGTAGATCGGCACCGCGGCACCCGTGTGGTTGCCCGACAGGTAGGTGAGCCAGAGGCTGGCCTCCGGGGAGCCGTCCTGGACGCCCGCCGGGTCGTCCGGCGTGCGGAACGTGGCCGGCGCGAAGTTGCCGGCGTCCGCGGAGCCCGAGCCGTTGACCGGGCCGGTGGACCGGGTGCCGTCCAGAGCGCCGGAGGAGGCGCGGCTGGGCGTCGAGTTGTTGGCGGTGTTGCCGCCGTCGACGTTGCCGGGCGGGGTGACGGCCTCCGCGTTGGTGTAGCTGCCCTTGCCGATGATGTTGAAGCCCGCGCACTCGTGGTCGGCGGTGACGATGACCGTGGTGTTGCCGTCGCGCTTGGCGAAGTTCAGGGCGACGCGGACGGCCTCGTCGAACGCCTTCATCTCCTCGAGCGTCTGCGCGGCGTCGTTGGCGTGCGAGCGCTTGTCGATCAGCGCGCCTTCCACCTGCAGGTAGAAGCCCTTCCGGCCGCCCTTGAGCAGGTCGATGGCCTTGCGGGTCATCTCGGCGACCGACGGCTCGGCCGCCTGCACCGCCTGCGGGTTCTCCCGCTTGAACTTCTCGATGGTCAGGTTGCCGCGGTTGAACAGGCCGAAGACCTTGCGCCCGTCGGCGCCGGCCAGGTCGTCGCGCGTGGCGACCGTCTGGTCGGCGAGCGAGCCGAGCACGTCGTAGCCCTGTGCCTCCAGCGCCGCCTGGTCGGCGGCGTCGAACCGGGCCAGGCCGCCGCCGAGCACGACGTCGGCGGTGCCGTTGCGGGCGATCTGGTCGGCGATCGGCGTGACGCGCACGTCGGTCGTCGGCAGCGCCTCGCCGGTGACCGCGAGGTCCTGGCAGGCCGCGGCGGAGTAGCTGGGGCCCTGGCAGCCGCGGGCGAGCGCGTGGCTCATCTGGCCCGCGGGCGTCGCGTCGGTGATCTCGGCGGTCGAGACGTTGCCGGTGCGGTAGCCGGCGTCCTTGGCCAGCTCCATGAGCGTGGGCACCACCTCGCCCTTGCCGTCGACGCCGAGGGCCGCGTTGTACGACTTGACACCGGACGACCACGCGGTGGCCGACGACGCCGAGTCGGTGACGTACTCCGGCACGAAGTCGGCCTCGCCGGGCTGGCCCGAGTTCTTCTGGACGGCGTAGGTGGTGACCTGGCCGACGACGGGCAGCGTCTCCATGACCAGCCGGCCCGCGGCGCCGTAGTAGCGCTGCCGGGCGGCGTCCACGTGGGTGCGGCCCATGCCGTCGCCTACCAGGTAGATGACGTTCCTGGCGCGGCCGTGGCCCGGCTGCGCGATGGCGGTGGCGGTGGTGACGGCCGAGCCCGCCACGACGGCCAGGGCGACGGCGGCGGCTGCCATGACACGGCGGCTGACGCCGCGGCGCGTGCTGGTGCGCATGTGCTCCTCTTCCCGTACCGGGCGCCGGAGTGGCGTCCGCGCGGGAGGCTAGCGCCGGGCGCGGGCGCCACGATGGCGCCCAGGTGAACAGGGGGTGAGCGCGGCCGGTCAGGACCCGGACTCGCGCGCCCGCTGCCCGAAGGTCCCCGAGGTAACCGTCGCCCACGACCGGCGCACGATCTCCTCCAGCACCGCGAGGTCGACCTTCTCCAGGTCCTTCAGGTAAAGACAGCCGACGCCGGTGGTGTGCGCGCCGAGCCGCTCCAGCAGCTCGGCGTGCGCGCCCACGCCGTCCGGCAGGTAGACCGTGCTGGCCGCCTTGCGCGGCGAGAACCCCGCGGCGGCGGCGTCCCCGGAGCGGCCGCTCGGGTACTCGTAGTGGTACTCGCCGAAGCCGACGATCGACGTGCCGAACATGCGCGGCGCCTCGCCCGTGACCCGCTCCATGAGGTCGCGCAGGGTCTGCGCGTCCCGGCGCCGGACGGCGGGGGTGACGGCGTCGAGGTAGGCGGCGGGATCCTCGTCGGTCCAGGTGGTCGTCATGCGGCCAGTATCCCGCTCCCACTGGTTCGGCACCCCGCCGCTCGGATCGGCAGTTGGCACCGAGATCGGTCCGGGCCTGTGCCGATCTCGGTGCCAACTGCCGACGTCGGTGACAAACTGCCGAACCCGGTGCAGCAGACTGCCGACCCCGCGCCACGCGCCGCCGACCTGGGTAGGGTGAACGCCCCCTCACCCCCTCGCGAGCAAGGAGCCCCTGTGGTCGCCGCCGACCTCGACGTGACCGTCGACCTGGCCCGGTCCCTCCTGACGGAGCAGCACCCCGACCTCGCCGACCGTCCGCTGGAGCTGGTGGCGAACGGCTGGGACAACGTCATGGTCCGGCTCGGCGACGATCTCGCCCTGCGCCTGCCCCGGCGCGAGCTCGGGGCCCAGCTCATGCGCAACGAGCACCGCGTGCTGCCCCTGCTCGCCCCGCGGCTGCCCGTCGCGGTCCCGGACCCGGTCCGCACCGGCGCGCCCAGCGCGGCGCTCGGCTACCCGTGGCCGTGGGGCGTGGTGCGCTGGGCCGACGGCGTGCCCGCCGCCACCGTCCCCGCCGCCGAGCGCACGCCCTGGGCCGAGCACCTGGCGCGGGTCTTCGTGGCGCTGCACCGGCCGGCCCCCGACGACGCGCCCGCGAACGAGTTCCGCGGAGTGCCGTTCCAGGCCCGGTCCGGGACCTTCGACGAGCGCCTAGCCGTGCTCCCGGAGCGCCTCCACGAGCCGGCCCGCGCCATCTGGGCCGACGCCCTGGCCGCCCCTGCCTACGACGGCGTGCCCGTGTGGCTGCACGGCGACCCGCACCCCGCCAACCTCGTGGCCGACGGCCCACGCCTCGCCGCCGTCATCGACTTCGGCGACGTGACCAGCGGCGACCCGGCGTCCGACCTGGGCATGATGTGGCTGACCTTCGACGCGGAGGGCCGCAGGAGGTTCCGGGCCGTGGTGGACGCGCAGGCCCGCGGCGGGCTCGGCTGGGACCCCGGGATGTGGCGCAGGGCCAAGGGCTGGGGCCTGCTGTTCGCCACCATCTGCTTCGCCTACCCGGACACCCACCCGATCATGGTCGGCGTCGGGGAGCACGCGCTGCGGCAGCTCTTCGAGTGAGCCACCCGAGCCCCGGCCGTCAGAACCGCACCGCCGACGTGTTCGCCCCGCACACCAGCACCGCCACCCGCTCCCCCGGCTCGGGCACGTAGGCCCCCGACAGCAGCGCCGCGAGCGCCGTCGCGCCGCCGGGCTCCGCCACCACGCGGGCCGCCTCCCAGAGCAGCGCCTGGGCCGACGCGATCGCGTCGTCGGTGACCAGCACCGACCGTGCGACGTACTGCTGGGCCAGCGGGAACATGAGCCGCCCTACCTGCTTGGGGGCGAGCGAGTCGGCGGCGATCCCCTCGGTGGGCGCGTCGACCGGCTCGCCGGCGGCGAGCGCCCGGTGCAGGGTCGGCGCCCCCTCGGGCTCGACGGCCACGATGCGCACGGAGCCGCGGAACCAGGCGGCGATGCCGCCGATCAGCCCGCCGCCGCCCACGGCGACCACCAGCGTGTCGAGGTCGGGCAGGTCCTGGCCGATCTCCAGGCCGAGCGTGCCCTGCCCGGTCAGTGTCGCCGGCTGGTCGTAGGCGTGCACCGTCAGGGCGCCCGTGCCCGCGACGAACTCCTCGCTCGCGGCCAGCGCGTCGGCGTACCGGTCGCCGCCCACCACGAGCTTGGCGCCGTAGGAGCGGACGCGCTCGGCCTTGGCGGGCGAGGTCACGCTGGGCACGAAGACCGTCGCGGGGATCCCGAGCCGGGCCGCCGCGTAGGCGACGGCCGCCCCGTGGTTGCCGCCCGAGGCGGCGACCACGCCGACGTCGGGCACGTCGCGGGTCAGCAGGCTGGTGAACGCGCCGCGGGCCTTGAACGAGCCGGTGTGCTGCAGGCACTCCAGCTTGAGCGCCACGGGGTGCGCCGGGCGGCCGAAGTCCGCCAGGTCGACCTCCAGCACGGGGGTGTGCCGCACGTGCGGCCGGATCAGGGTCTCTGCGGCGCGGATGGCGTCGCGGGTCACCTCGGTCATCGTCTGCTCCTCGGGTCGTCGAACGTCAGGAGATGCCCAGCTCGCGGGTCTTGTCCCAGGCCTCGGTCCAGCCGAGCTCGTCGAACATCGCGTCGAGGACGCCCGCGGTGAACCCCCACACGAGGTGCGTCAGGTCGCCGTCGGGCACGTGGAAACCGGGGCCGCGCCAGGTCTGGCCGCCGCGGCGCAGCACGGTGGTGAACCGGTTGGCGGGGTCCAGCAGGTCGGCGACGGGGGCGCGGAAGACGTGCGCGGACTCGGCGACGTCGACCACACGCACGGGCGTGGGGCGCGCCCACCAGCCGAGCACCGGCGTGACCACGTGGTTGCTGACCGGCATGGGCAGCTCGTCGAAGGCGCCGAGCACCTCGACGCCGGACGCGTCCAGGCCGGTCTCCTCGACGGCCTCGCGCAGGGCGGCGGCGACGGCGTCCTCGCCGTCCTCGGCGCGGCCGCCCGGGAAGGCGACCTGCCCGGCGTGGCTGCGCAGGGTCGCGGCGCGCGCCAGGAGCAGGACGTCGAGGTCGGCGGGCACCGCGAGGTCGTGGTCGGGGCGGTCGGCGGCGAGGTCGTCCAGCACCCCGAACAGCACGAGGACCGACGCCGGGCGCGCGCCGCCGGTGAAGTCGCCGCGCGCGTGCCGCCACGGCCCTTCGAAGCCCCGCTCGGCGAGGGCGAGGAGCTGCTTGCGTGCGGAGGCGGAGGAGCTCACCGCCCGACCTTAACCCCGCCCGCGCGGCCGCTTCGCCAGCGGCCCGTCCGCGGTCGGCCCGTTCACCAGAGGAACGACCGGATGGCCGCCGCCACCGCCGTCGGCCGGTCGCGGTGCACCGCGTGCCCGGCACCCACCACGACGCGCACCCGCACGCTCGGGTTGCGGATCATCAGCTCCACGCCGGTCCGGGGTCGGAACAGCGCGCCGTGGGCGGGGTCGGCGCCGAGCACGAGCGTCGGCACGACGAGCCGGGTGACGACCTCGGTGTGCCGCCAGGGCGAGTTGTCGCGCAGGGTGCGCGCCACCGCGGTGGCGTCAGCGGCCTTCGCGGCCGCCGCCACCGCCGCGGCGTCGCGCAGGTCCCAGGCCGCGTGCGCCACCTGCACCGTCCCGGCCGACGGCGGGTGCGTCGCCTCCTCGATCTCCAGGTCGGCCCCGGTGTCGAACCGGTCCTCCGGGATGTCGAGCGCCGGGTCGAGCAGCACGAGGCGGCGCGTGAAGCCGTGGTCGGCGTCGGCGGCCAGCGCGCCGAGCAGGCCGCCGAGGCTGTGCCCGACGACGAGGTCCCAGCCGGTGCCCAGCGCGAGCACGTCGGCGACGTGGTCGGCCAGCAGGTAGGAGCCGGCGCGCGGGCTGGTCCCGTGCCCGCGCAGGTCGGGCGCCACGACCTCGTAGCCGTCGTCGGCGAGGGTCTCGGCGAGCCGCCACCACGTGGCGCCGGCCGACACGATGCCGTGCAGCAGCAGCACCCGGCCGGGCCCGGCGCCCCAGCGGGTGGTGGCCAGCACGACGGCCGCAGGCGGTTCGGACCTGCTGTCGGGAACCTCGTGCGGAGTCGCCATGAACAGAGAGTAACGATGAGGTGTACACGACCTACCGCAGCGGCGCCGGGTCGGCGCCGCGCGCCACCAGCAGGGCCCGCACCGCCTCCCGGGCCCGCGCGTACACCCCGTCGTCGTCGAGCAGGAGCGAGCGGTCGTTCGCGGCGCTCAGCAGGGCGTTGATCTCGAAGGCCACCTGGGCGGCGTCGACGCCGGCGGCCAGCCCGCCGCCGTCCACCGCGAGCTGGACGTGGTGCGTCAGGTACGACTCCCAGGAGAGCTGCGCCGCGACGACGGCGTCGCGCACCGGGCCCGCGCGCATGTCGAACTCGACCTCGACGGTGCGGAAGAAGCACCCGCCCCGGAACACCCGCGCGCGCGAGTAGTCGAGCCAGGCCAGCACCAGCGCCCAGGCCCGTGCCAGGCCACGGTCCGTCGTGCGCGCCGGGAGGATCACGTGCTCGGTGTAGATCTCGGCCGCGCGCTCGACCGCGGCGAGCTGCAGCTTCTCCTTGGACCCGAACAGCCCGGCGATCGCGCTCTTGTTCACGGGGGCCGACGCCGCGAGCGCGCCGAAGGAGAGCGCGTCCAGCCCGCGCACGGACGCCTCCTGCACCGCGTGGTCCAGCACGGCGCGGCGCGTGCGGTCGCCGCGGACGCGCCGGCCGTCGGTCTCGAGAGCCATGGTGGAAAGTGTACGACCGTTCGGATACTATCCGTACGACCGTCCAGATTTCTTGCCTCAGGAGCCACCATGCCCCGGATCCACCCCGCCGTCCGCGCCACGTTCCGGATCACGGGACGCCTCGCTCCCCCGCTCGCGGTGGAGGCCGCCTACCGCCTGTTCCGCACGGTGGGCCCGCGCACCCCCGTGCGCGACGCCGACCGCGCCACCCACGAGCACGCCCGGCGCGGCGAGCTGCGGGTCGCGGGCGAGCGCGTGGTCACCTACGAGTGGGGCGACCCGGCGGGCACGCCGGTGCTCCTGGTGCACGGCTGGCAGTCGCGGGCGTCCCGGTTCGCCCGCCTCGCCGACGACCTGGCGCAGGCCGGCCACCGGGTCCTCTCCTACGACACCGTCGCGCACGGCGACTCCACCGGCCGGTACACGACGATCCTCGACCACCTCGCGATCACCCGCCGGATCCAGGACGACGCCGGCCCGCTCGCGGGCGTCGTCGGGCACTCGTTCGGCGCCCTCGCCGCCGGGATCGCCCTCGCCGAGGGCCTGTCCGCCGGCGCCTTCGCGGCGGTCGCCGCCATCCCGTCGTTCGACGCCGTCAACCAGGGCTTCTGCCGCGCGATCGATCTGCCACCCGCACTGGAGGCGCGGCACGCGCGGCTCGTGGCCGCGCGCATCTTCCCCGCCGAGCCCGACCCGGCCGGCCGGTTCGACCTCCTGCGCCACCCCGCCCCGGTCCCCGCCCTGTTCGTGCACGGCGACGGCGACCGCGAGGTCCCGCCCGCCGCGTCGCGCGCGCTGCACGCGGCGCACGCCGGCAGCCGGCTCCTCGAGCTGCCCGGCGGCCACAACCGCGTGCTGGACGACGCCGAGGTCCGCGCGGCCGTCGTCGGCCATATCGCGGCGCCCGTGGCGAAGCCCGCCTGACATCACCAGCCGGATACCCGAAACCTTTCCTGACCTGCGGCGACGTCGTAGCCTACTGCCCGGTTTGTACCGATTCGGGCGAGGGGAACACGATGGAGCACGCGAGCGACGGCGCCCTGGCGGCGACGGCAACGAGCGTCCTGGCCACCCTGTGGTTCGCCTGGACCGTGCGGCACACCGGACCCTGGTCCCGGCTCCTGCCCCGGGTGGGTGTCGTGCTCGGGATCGCCGCCGCCGCGCTCGGCGTCGTCGCGGCCGTGCGGGCCTGGCCCGACGGCACGGTGGTGACCGGCAACGTCGTGGCCGTCTACGCCGGGGCGCTGATCGTCCACGGCGCGGTGACCCGGATGTGCACCGGGCTCATCGCCAACAAGTACCGCAGGGCCGTCGCGGCGGCCAAGGACGCGGACAAGGCGGGCGTCACGACGGGCAAGGCCCAGCTCCACGTGATCCCGACCGTCGTCGCCGTCTCCACGGCGATCCAGGTGGCGGTCATCGCCAACACCCTCGCCGTGCCGGGCCTGTACCTCGGCGCGGCCGCCGGGCTCCTGGTCGCGCTGCTGGCCTGGCCGCTCGGCGGGGCGCTCCGCCTGGCCACCCACCCGCGCGGCCCGCGGCCGACGGCGGCGCTCGCCCACCCGCTGACCGGCCTGCTCACCGGGGCGGTCCTGCTCGCGTCGGCGGTCTGGCTGCTGCTCGCGCTCGCGTGACAGCAGGCCGACGCCAGGCCGCCGTCGCGCATCTTTGCCTGATCGCGCGGAAGAAACCTGTCGCTCTTTGTCCGACTTTTGCTTGACACTCGTCATAAGTCCTCCTATGTTCGGAAAGTCACCCGATGGTGCACGCCTTCCATGGAGGGAACGACGATGAGGTCCACCTTCGTGACACCGCTGTCACTCACGGCGTCGCCGCCGACGGCTGCACGCGCCTGAGCAGTCCCCTCCCGCAATCCCTGTCAACGAGGCCGGCCCGACCGCCTGCCCCGACGGTGTCGAACGGAGACTCATGCCCGAGAACAGCACTGACGCCAGCTCCCCGCTGAGCGGCGTGTCCCGCCGCTCGATCCTGACCGGCACGCTCGCCGGCCTCATGGCGCCGACGGCGGCGCTGGCGCTCGGCTCAGACACCGCGACCGCCGTGACGTCGTCGGTCAGGCCGCTCGCCACCACCCGGCACATCACCCTGTACGCGGAGGCGCTGCCCGGCGGCCTCTACGGCTACGGGCTCGCGCCCGGCAAGGCCACGATCCCCGGCCCGCTGCTGGAGATGTGGGAGGGCGACACGCTCCAGATCGAGCTGGTGAACAACACCGACAAGCGCCTGTCGATCCACCCGCACGGCGTCGACTACGCGACCGAGTCGGACGGCAGCCCCTTCAACGCCTCGTTCAACGAGCCCGGCGAGACCCGCACCTACACCTGGCGCAGCCACACGCAGCGCCAGCTCGACGACGGCCACTGGATCCCCGGCACGGCCGGCTACTGGCACTACCACGACCACGCGATGGACAGCGAGCACGGCACCGCCGGGCTGCGCAAGGGCCTCTACGGCGGGCTCGTCGTGCGGCGGGCGGGCGACCGCCTGCCGGACCGGCAGTTCACCGTGGTGTTCAACGACATGTCGGTCAACAACAAGTCGGCGCCCGACACCCCGATGTTCGAGGCGAACCTCGGCGAGACCGTCGAGTTCATCGCGATCGGGCACGGCGACCAGCTCCACACCTTCCACCTGCACGCCCACCGCTGGGCGAACAACCGGACCGGGTACCTCACCGGCCCGGACGACCCCAGCCAGGTGGTCGACACCCGCGACCTCAACCCGGGTGACTCGTTCGGGTTCCAGGTCAGGGCCGGCCAGTCGGTCGGCGCGGGCGCCTGGATGTACCACTGCCACGTCCAGCTCCACTCGGACGGCGGCATGGCCGGGATCTTCCTGGTCCGCAACGCCGACGGGTCCATGCCCGACGGCGCGCAGGAGGCCATCGACCGGTTCCACGGGCACGGCGGGCACACGACCAGCACCTCCGCCGAGTCCGAGGCGTCCGCCGAGGCGGGCGGCCACGCCGGCCACTGACCGCAAGCAGGACGTGCCCTGACACCTTGATCACGCGCGAAGGAGCAGTGATGGAACGGACAGGAAGAGGAAGACGCAGGATCCCCGGCGTGGCCGCACCGCGCCGGACGGCGCGCCGGAGGACGGCGCGCGGCGCGCTCGCCGCCGTCGCCGGCGCCGCGCTCGTCGTCAGCCTGGCGGCGGTCCCGGCCCAGGCCCAGCGCCCGGCCGCCGTCACGCCCGCGGCACCCGCCGCGGTGCAGGACGCCGCGGACGTCACCGTGCTGGTGTTCCACGGGGCGCCGGCCCAGCAGGTCGACCCGGTGACGACCGCCGTGCGCACCATCCGGGAGCTGGGTGCCCAGAACGGGTTCACCGTGCACACGGCCAGCGACCCGAAGGTCTTCACGGCGAAGAACCTCGCGGAGTACCGCGGCGTCGTCTTCCTCTCCGCCGAGGGCACGGACCTCAGCACCGCGCAGGAGGACGCGCTCAAGGGCTACGTCCAGGGCGGCGGCGGGTTCCTCGGGATCCGCGACGCCGCGCGCGCCCAGGACCGCTCGCAGTGGTTCACGGGGCTGATCGGCACGCGCCCGGCCGGCAACCTGCCGGACCCGCTGGCGGTCGCGAGCGTCACCGCGAGCGCCGAGAACCCGCCGAACGAGATCGCCACCAAGCTGATCGACGGCGACGCGAACACCAAGTGGCTCGCGTTCGAGCCGACGGCGTGGATCGAGCTCGAGATGGCGGAGCCCGTCGTCGCCACGCGGTACGCGCTGACCTCTGCCAACGACTTCGAGGGGCGCGACCCGCAGGACTGGACGCTGCAGGGCTCCACCGACGGGACCACGTGGACCGACCTGGACACGCAGGCGGACCAGGCGTTCCCCGACCGGTTCACCCCGATGGACTACCGGTTCGAGAACACGACGGCCTACCGGCACTACCGGCTCGACATCACGGCGAACGCCGGCGACGGCCTCACCCAGCTCGCCGAGCTCCAGCTCTTCGACGGCAGCGGCTCCGAGGAGCCCGACCCCGTAGTCCCGGTGCAGGAGGCGACGGTCAACGTCGTCGACCGCGCGCACCCGGCCAACGACGGGCTGCCGCTGAACTGGACCCGCTCGGACCGGTGGCTGAACTGGTCGCCGAACCCGGTCGGCGACGTGCACACCGTGGCGCAGGTGCAGGAGTGGGACTACGAGCCTGGCGAGGGCGCGAACGGGGCCTTCCACCCCGTCTCGTGGTGCCGCGACTACGACGGCGGCCGGTCGTTCTACACGGGCATGGGCGGCACCACCGCGAGCTACGCCGAGGAGGGGTTCCGCGACCACCTGCTGGGCGGGCTGCTGTGGTCGACGGGTATGGTCCGCGGCGACTGCCAGGCGACGATCGCGGCGAACTACGAGTCCGAGCGGCTGACGACGCGGAACACCGCGGGCACGCTCGACCAGATCGGTGAGCCGCACGGGCTCACGGTGGCGCCGGACGGCGGCGTCTTCTACATCGGCAAGGCCGCGTGCCCGTCGGGTCCGGTCGTGTCGTGGGACGACCCGAACGTGGGGCTGGGCTGCGGCACGGTGCACCGCTGGGACCCGGAGTCGGGCACGACGAAGCTCCTGACGACGCTCGACGTCATGGGCAACCGCGGCAGCGGGGACGAGCTGGTCAAGAACGAGGAGGGTCTGCTCGGCATCACGCTGGACCCGGACTTCGCCGAGAACCGGTGGGTCTACCTCTACTGGATGCCGCACGAGTCGATCGACACCGAGCGGCGCGTCGGCCTGCGCACGGTGTCGCGCTTCACGTACGACGCCGAGGCGAACACCATCGACCAGGCCACGCGCGAGGACCTGCTGCAGTGGGAGACGCAGATCCACAGCTGCTGCCACGCGGGCGGCGGCATGGACTTCGACGACGAGGGCAACCTCTACATCGGCTCGGGCGACAGCAACTCCTCGGGCGGCTCCAGCGGCTACTCGGGGAACAACTGGACCCAGGAGTACGCGGGCATCTCGTTCCAGGACGCGCGCCGCACCGCCGGCAACACGAACGACCTGAACGGCAAGATACTGCGGATCCACCCGGAGCCGGACGGCACGTTCACCATCCCGGAGGGCAACCTGTTCCCCGAGGCGGAGGACCCGGGCGACAAGACGCGCCCGGAGATCTACGTCATGGGCGTGCGCAACATCTCCCGGCTGGACTACGACACCAAGAACGACTGGCTGACGGCGGCCTGGGTGGGCCCGGACGCTTTCCTGCCGAACCCGGAGCTCGGGCCGGCGAAGTACGAGACGGCCACCATCATCACATCGGCGGGCAACCAGGGCTGGCCCTACTGCATGGGGAACAAGCAGCCGTACCGGGACCGCAGCAACACCGACGCGAGCGTCCTGACGGGCTGGTACGACTGCGACAACCTGAAGAACACCTCGCCGCGCAACACCGGCCTGGTCGACATCCCGCCGGCCCGGGCGAACATGATCTGGTACTCGCCGAGCGGCGGCGGCCCGGTCTTCCCCGAGGGTGAGGACGGCATCCCGTCGTACGTGGACTCCGAGGCCACCTACACCCAGCCGTACCTGCGCGGCGGCGGCCAGGCCGTGATGAACGGCCCGACGTACCACCGGTCGGAGGTCGACACGGACAGCGGTGTGGCCTGGCCCGCGTACTGGGACAACAAGTGGTTCATCGGCGACCAGTCGAACGCGAACAACCGGGTGGCCGTCACGGTGAACCCGGACACGGTCGAGGAGGCCGGCCCCCCGGTCTTCGCCGAGGACCTGCGCCAGATCATCTCGGGCGGCAACGGCGACGGCGACGTCGCGCAGTGGATGGACGCCAAGTTCGGCCCGGACGGCGCGCTGTACCTGCTCGACTACGGCGGCGGCTTCTTCTCCCTGACCGACCGCCAGAAGCTCACCCGGATCACCTACACGGGCGGCCCGGCGACGCCGGTGCCGGCCGGCTCCGGCGCGAGCGTGCAGAGCGACCCGCTCACCGTCGCCTTCACCGGCGACCGCTCGGGCGGCGTCTCCTGGGCGTGGGACTTCGGGGACGGCACGACGTCGGCGGAGGCCAACCCGCGGCACACCTACGCGCGAGTCGGCAGCTACGACGCGACCCTCACGGTGACCTACGCGGACGGCACGACCAGCACGGTGGACGTGCCGGTGCGCACCACGTGCACCGTCCCGGACGACCGGGCCACGGTCTGGGTCGGCGACGTCGACAGCGGCGTGGCCAACGACGACCTGGGCGGCTGCACCATCGCCGACCTGATCCAGGACGAGCGGGAGTGGGACACGAACGGCCGGTTCGTCAACCACGTCACCGCGGTGGCCGACCAGCTCCAGGCCGACCGGGTGATCACCCGGCGGGAGAAGACCGCACTGGTCCAGGCCGCCGAGGAGTCCGGCATCGGCGCGGAGGGCAGCACCGGGTACCGGTGGCTCTTCGACGGCACGTCCGAGTCCCTCGCGGGCTGGCGGCAGGCCCCCGGCGGCAGCTTCGAGCTGCGGCCCGACGGGTCCCTGCGGTCCCAGGGCGGCCTGGGCATGCTCTGGTACACGGCCGAGGAGTTCGGGGACTTCTCGCTGAAGCTGGAGTTCCAGGACGTCTCCCCCGGCACCACCCGCGCCAACAGCGGCATCTTCACCCGGTTCCCGGACCCGCGCGTGCCACGCGACGACCGGCCGGAGTGCGGGCAGCTCACCGACGCCGAGGCCTGGGTGGCGATCTACTGCGGCCAGGAGATCCAGATCTACGACGGCGAGAGCGGTGAGCCGCAGAAGACGGGGTCGGTGTACAACTTCGACCCGGTCGCGCTCGACGGCGCCGGCGCGACCGGCAAGGGCGTCTGGAACGAGTACGAGGTCCGCGTGGTCGGCCAGCAGTACACGATCCTGCGCAACGGCGTGGTGCTCAACGAGTTCGACAACTCGCCGGGCAAGCAGTCCTCACGCCCCGGCGACCCGCCGACCGACCTGCGGCAGTTCCTCAGCGGGTTCGTGGGGCTGCAGAACCACGGGAACTCCGACGTGATCGAGTTCCGCAACATCCGGGTCCGGGAGCTGTGACCATGCCTGACACCATGAGAGGTACGCCGATGTTCGGACAACTGATTCGGCAGAGACCGGCCCGGCAGGGCCGGGCACGCATGCGCCTGGTCGCCCTGGCCGCGGCCGGCGCCCTGGCCGCCGCCTGGCTCGTCCCCGGCTCCGCCACGGCGGTGGAGCCGGGTCCGGCGGCCCAGGCTCCAGGCCAGACCCAGGCCGAGGCGCAGGCCGCCGAGCAGGTGCTGACCTTCACCGCGAGCGCGAGCGTCACCGAGTACGCCTCCGCCCCGGCGACGGCGACCGCCGGCCCGACCACCATCGTGTTCGAGAACAGCACGGCCACCGGCAACAACATCGCCATGAGCCACACCCTGACGTTCGACACGAGCACGCCGGGGTACAACCACGACGTCACGCTCGACATCCTGGCCAACCCCCTGGACAGCGCGGGCGGCCGCTACGAGGCGGAGGTCGTGCTGACCCCCGGCACGTACCGGTATTTCTGCGCCATCCCCGGGCACGGCACGATGGTGGGCGAGCTCGTGGTGACGGAGGGCCCGGGCGAGGACACCACGGCCCCCGTCGTCACAGCGCAGGTCGCCGGGCAGCAGGACGGCGACGGCGCCTACATCGGCTCGGCCGCCGTGAGCCTGTCGGCCCAGGACGACAGCTCGGGCGTGGCCTCCGTCGAGTACTCGGTCGACGGCGGCGCGTACGCCCCGTACACCGCGCCCGTCGTCTTCGACGAGCCCGGCACGTACATGCTGGAGTACCGCGCCACCGACAACGCAGGCAACACCTCGGCGCCAGGGATGGTGCACGTCACCGTGGTGCCCGCCGACGGCCAGGACACGACGGCGCCGGTGGTCACCCCGGAGGTCACGGGCGAGCTCGACGAGAACGGCGCCTACGTGGGGTCCGCGACCGTGAGCCTCGCGGCCCTCGACGCCGGCTCGGGCGTGGCGAGCGTCGAGTACGACCTGGACGGCGCCGGATACACGGCCTACACCGACCCCGTGGTGGTCGACGAGCCCGGCGAGCACACGGTGACCTACCGGGCCACCGACAACGCCGGCAACGTCTCAGCGCCGGGTTCCGCGACGTTCACCGTCGTCGAACCCTCGCAGGAGGACACCACGCCGCCGGCGGTGACCGCGCACGTCACGGGTGAGCAGGATCCCGACGGCGCGTACGTGGGCTCTGCGACCGTCCAGCTCCACGCCGAGGACGCCGGATCCGGCGTGGCGCGCGTCGAGTACAGCCTGGACGGCGCCGCGTTCGCCGACTACACCGACCCCGTGGTGGTCGACGTCAACGGCCCGCACACGGTGGCGTACCGGGCCACGGACGCCGCGGGCAACACCTCGGCGCCGGGGTCGGTGGAGCTGGTCGTGGTGGGCGGCGCCGACCCGCCGGACACCACGCCACCGATCGCGTCGGCCCAGGTGGACGGCGAGCAGGACGAGTACGGCGTCTACCTGGACACCGCGCGGGTGTCGATCACCGCGCGGGACGACGAGTCCGGGGTGGCGTTCGTCGAGTGGGCGCTCGGCGACACCGCGTTCCGGGAGTACACGGGCCCGTTCGACGTCACGGAACCCGGGGCGCACGCGCTGGCCTACCGGGCCACCGACAACGCCGGGAACGTGACCCGGACGGGCACGCTCCGGTTCTCCGTCGCCCGGACCAGCATCGACGCCTGCCCCGTCTCCGACGAGCGTCCCACGGTGATCATGGGGAACGTGGACAGCAAGGTGGCCAACGTCGACACCGGCAACGGGTGCACCGTCGCCGACCTCGTCGACGCGGACGGGTCGTGGGTCAGCCACACCGCCTTCGTCAGCCACGTGCGCCAGATCGCCGGCCGGCTCAGCGCCGACGGCGTCCTCACCACGCGGCAGGCCGACAGGCTGGTCAGCGCCGCCAAGCGGTCCGACGTCGGCCGGTAGCCGCTGCGGAAGGAGAGCCTGCTGCGGAACGGACCGCCTGCCCCACCGGCAGGCGGTCCGTTCCGCGTTCGCCGGGCGGACCCTGGTGCCACCCACCCGGTTCGGGCAGACTCGTCGCATGGCGTCCACCGGTACGGGTACCTGGACAGTCCTGGGCGTACCGTCCAGCGCGGCCGCGCACACCCGCGGCCTGGAGAAGGCGCCGGCCGCCCTGCGCGCGGCAGGCCTGCTCGACGCGCTGCGCACCGCGGGCGTCGCCGTGCGGGACGACGGCGACCTGCGCGCCGCCATCTGGCGGGCCCGACCCGAGCCGGGTGAGCCGAACGACGCCGAGCGGGTGGTCGCCGGCCTCGAAGCCGTCCGTGACGGCGTCGCCGAGGTGCTGGCCCGCGGCGAGCGCCCGCTGGTGCTCGGCGGGGAGTGCACCGTGACCATCGGCCTGGTCGCCGCCCTGGCGGAGCGGCACCCGGACCTGGCGCTCGTGTACGTGGACGGCGGGCAGGACCTCCAGCTTCTGCCCGACCACCCCGACGAGCCGATCCTCGACTCGATGGGCGTCGCCCACCTGCTGGACCTGCCGGGCACCTGGCCGCCGCTGGCCGCGGCGCCCTGAGCCGGGCGGTCGGCAAAATGTCAGGAGATCGGCACCTCGGATTACCGATCTCCTGACATTCTGCCGATCACTCGGCCGGGACCGGTGCTCAGGCCACCAGCGAGCGCAGGACGTACTGGAGGATGCCGCCGTTGCGGTAGTAGTCCGCCTCGCCCGGGGTGTCGATGCGCACCACGGCGTCGAAGGCGACCTGCGAGCCGTCGGCCTTCGTCGCCGTGACCGCCACCGTCTCGGGCGTCGTGCCGTCGTTCAGCGCGGTGACGCCCGCGATGTCGAAGGTCTCCGTGCCGTCCAGGCCGAGCGACTCGGCGCTCTGGCCCGCCGGGAACTGCAGCGGCAGCACGCCCATGCCGATGAGGTTGGAGCGGTGGATGCGCTCGAAGCTCTCGGTGATGACGGCCTTGACGCCCAGCAGCGCCGTGCCCTTGGCGGCCCAGTCGCGCGACGAGCCCGAGCCGTACTCCTTGCCGCCGAGCACCACGAGCGGGGTGCCGGCCGCGGCGTAGTCCTGCGCGGCGTCGTAGATCGTGTCCTGCGCGTCCTTCACGAAGTTGTAGGTGAAGCCGCCCTCGACGCCCGCGCCGTCGTTCTCGGCGGCCAGGAGCTGGTTGCGCAGGCGGATGTTCGCGAACGTGCCGCGGATCATGACCTCGTGGTTGCCGCGCCGCGAGCCGTAGGAGTTGAAGTCGCGGCGGCCCACGCCGTGCTCGGCGAGGTACTTGCCCGCCGGGCTGTCCGCCTTGATGGAGCCGGCGGGGCTGATGTGGTCGGTGGTGACCGAGTCGCCGAGCTTGGCGAGCACGCGCGCGCCGGAGATGTCGGTGACGGGCTCCGGCGTCATGCCCATGCCGTCGAAGTACGGGGGCTTGCGCACGTAGGTGGACTCGGGGTCCCACGCGAAGGTGTCGCCCTCGGGGGTCTCCAGCGCGGCCCAGCGCTCGTCGCCCTTGAACACGTCGGCGTAGTCCGCCTCGAACATCTTGCGGTCGATCGAGGACGCGATGGTGGCCTCGACCTCCTCGGGCGTGGGCCAGATGTCCCGCAGGAACACCGGGTTGCCGGCCTCGTCGCGGCCCAGCGGGTCGTGCTCGAAGTCGAACTCCATGGTGCCGGCCAGGGCGTACGCGATGACCAGCGGCGGGGAGGCCAGGTAGTTCATCTTGACGTCCGGGTTGATGCGGCCCTCGAAGTTGCGGTTGCCGGACAGCACCGAGACGACCGACAGGTCGTGCTCGTTGACGGCCTCGGAGACCTTCTCGTCCAGCGGGCCGGAGTTGCCGATGCAGGTGGCGCAGCCGTAGCCCACCAGGTGGAAGCCCAGCTTCTCCAGGTACGGCCAGAGGCCGGCCTTCTCGTAGTAGTTGGTCACCACCTGCGAGCCCGGCGCCATGGAGGTCTTGACCCACGGCTTGGACATGAGGCCCTTCTCGACGGCGTTCTTCGCGAGCAGCGCCGCGGCGAGCATGACCGACGGGTTGGAGGTGTTGGTGCAGGAGGTGATCGAGGCGATCGCGACCGCGCCGTGGAACAGCTCGAACTCCTTGCCCTCGCTGTTCGTGACGGGCACCGTGCGGCGGCCGTTCGGCGTGACGGCGGGCGAGTCGGAGGCCGGGAAGGACTCCTTCTCCGCCTCGTCCACCAGGTCGCGCACCTCGGGCGCGTAGGTAGGCAGGTCGCGGACGAACGCCGACTTCGCGTGGGACAGCTCGATGCGGTCCTGCGGGCGCTTCGGCCCGGCGATCGACGGCACCACCGTCGACAGGTCGAGCTCCAGGTACTCGGAGTAGACCGCCTCGGGCGTGTCGGCGTCGAGCCACAGGCCCTGCTCCTTGGCGTACGCCTCCACGAGCGCGAGCTGCTCCTCGGAGCGGCCGGTCAGGCGCAGGTAGTCGACGGTCACGGCGTCGATCGGGAAGATCGCGGCCGTGGAGCCGAACTCGGGCGACATGTTGCCGATGGTGGCGCGGTTGGCGAGCGGCACCTGGGCCACGCCCTCGCCGTAGAACTCGACGAACTTGCCCACCACGCCGTGCTGGCGCAGCATCTGCGTGATCGTGAGCACGACGTCGGTGGCGGTCACGCCGGCGGGGATCGAGCCGTTCAGCTTGAAGCCGACGACGCGCGGGATGAGCATCGAGACCGGCTGGCCGAGCATCGCGGCCTCGGCCTCGATGCCGCCGACGCCCCAGCCCAGCACGCCCAGGCCGTTGACCATCGTGGTGTGCGAGTCGGTGCCGACGCAGGTGTCGGGGTAGGCGCGCAGGACGCCGTCGACCTCGCGTGTCATGACCGTGCGGGCCAGGTACTCGATGTTCACCTGGTGCACGATGCCGGTGCCCGGCGGCACGACCTTGAAGTCGTCGAACGCCGTCTGGCCCCAGCGCAGGAACTGGTAGCGCTCGTGGTTGCGCTGGTACTCGAACTCGACGTTGCGCGCGAACGCGTCCGACCGGCCGGCGACGTCGATCTGCACCGAGTGGTCGATGACCATCTCGGCGGGGGCCAGCGGGTTGACCCGCGTGGCGTCGCCGCCGAGGGCCGCGACGGCCTCCCGCATCGTGGCGAGGTCCACGACGCAGGGCACGCCGGTGAAGTCCTGCATGATCACGCGGGCGGGCGTGAACTGGATCTCGGTGTCGGGCTGGGCGTCGGGGTCCCACGACGCGAGGGCGCGCACGTGGTCGGCGGTGATGTTCGCGCCGTCCTCGGTGCGCAGCAGGTTCTCGGCGAGGATCTTCAGGGAGTACGGGAGGCGCTCCACCCCCTCGACCGCGCCGAGCCGGAAGATCTCGTAGGACGTGCCAGAGACCTCCAGCGTTCCCTTCGATCCGAACGTGTCCACCGTGCTCACTGTGGCTCCTTCTGCGGGGCTGACGGTGCGTCGGCTCCACGAGGCGCTGTCATCGCGCGGGGAGCCTACGCATGGCTTCCAGGGGGCTTCACCCAGCCTAGGCCGGGCTGCTCCGGCCAGCATAACGCATTTATCTTGACGTCAAGATATCTGCGCGAGCACCCGGCGCGCGATGGCCGCGTAGCCCGCGTCGTTGACGTGGATGCCGTCCGCGTGCACGAACCGGTCGAGCACCACGTCGGGGTCGATCAGCGAGACGTACGTCGCGTCGTACCGCTCCGCCGCCGCCCGCACGGCGCTGTCCAGGGCGCGCGCCTCCAGCCCGACGTCCCACGGCGTCGACGGCCCGACGGCGATGACCCGTGCCTCCGGGAACTTCTGGTGCGCCGTCCTGAAGGCCCGCTCGACGGCGCCGAACACCAGCTCCGGGTTCTCCTCGAGCTCGGGGAAGTCGTTCTGCCCGCCCGCGATCACCACCACCTGCACGCCCTTCTTGGGCGTGGCCCGGAGCTGCTCGCCGTAGGACAGCTTGGGGATCCGCACGCTCCGGCTCACGTAACCCGTGCCGCCCTGCGCCACGTTGCGCTCGGCCCAGCCCATCTCGCGTGCCACGAGCGTGCTCCACCGCTTCTCCGGCGACGACGAGCCCTGGCCCACCGTGTACGAGTCGCCGACGAACACCGCGACGGGCTTCTTCTCGACCTTGACCGTGGGAACCGTCGGCTTGTTGTCCGACGGCGTGGTGTCGGACGGCGTCGGGCTCGCCGAGCTCGTGCTCGCCGAGGGTGTGCTCGTGGCCGCCGCCTCGTCGGCGGTGTCCCCTGCCGCGATACCGCCGGCCCCGACGATCATGCCGACCACCACCGCCGCGGCAAACGCCACCAGCACGGACGCGACGACCCCGCCGCTCATCAGCCACCGCTTCACGGTGCGCATCCTATGCGCCCGGATCGACCTTCTTGTCCAGGACGGCAACTGCCTCTAGGTGGTGGGTGTGGGGGAATAAGTCAAACCCGCGCACCCCGGTCAGAGCGTAGCCATGCACCGCGAGATAACCCACGTCCCGCGCCAGCGCCGCCGGGTCGCACGCCACGTACACAACGCGGCGCGGCGCCCTGCTGGCAATCGCATCCACCACCGCCCGCCCCGCCCCCGTGCGCGGCGGGTCCAGCACCACCACGTCGGCCGACGTGGTGGTGCCCGACCCCAGCACCCGGTCCACCGCACCCTCCTGCAGCACCACCTGCCCGAACGCGTGCGCATTGCGCCGCGCGTCCTTGACGGCCCGCGCGTCGCCCTCCACGGCGACCACCCGCCCGCCGGGTCCGACGGCGTCGGCGAGCGGGAGCGTGAACAGCCCCGCGCCGGAGTACAGGTCCAGCACGGTGGCCCCCTCGGCGGGTCCGACGGCGTCCAGCACCGCGCCCGTGAGCACGGCCGGCGCCTCCCGGTGCACCTGCCAGAACCCGTCGGCGGCCACGCGGTAGCCGTGCGTACCCCACGGCCCGGTGACGGTCTCGGTCACGGCGCGGCGGGCGTTCGGCCGGGTGTCCGGCCTGCCCCGGCGCCACGGCTCGCCGTCGACCAGGAGCAGCGGCTCGCCGTCGGACGGCGCCACCAGCTCCAGCCGCGCGCCGGGCGCCCAGGTGCGCGTGAACACGTCCTCGGCGGCGGCGAACGCCGCGAGCTGGGTGGTGGCGAGGGGCATCTCGGCCAGCGCGACGACGTCGTGCGAGCGGTGCTTGCGCATGCCCGCGCGGCCGTCGGCGTCCGCGACCAGGTCGATCCGCGTACGGTAGTGCAGGCCGCCGCGCTCGTCGTCGCCGGGCGCCGGCTCGACGGTCACCTCGCGGGCCAGCCAGTCGGCGTCGATACGGGCCAGGCGCCGGAGCTGCTCGACGAGCACGTCCGTCTTCCACCGGCGCTGCGCGGGCAGGGCGACGTGCGACAGCTCACCACCGCCCACGCCGTCGGCCCCTGCGGCGGGCCAGGCGGGCGGCACACGGTCGGGTGAGGCCTGGAGCACCTCGACGGCGTCGGCGCGCCAGAAGCTCGACCCGCCCTCGGTGACCCGGGCGCGGACCCGCTCCCCGGGCAGGGTGTGCCGCACGAAGACCACCCGGCCGTCCAGGCGGGCCACGCAGTGGCCGCCGTGCGCCACCGGGCCGACCTCCAGCTCGACCTCCGTGCCCACCTCGCGCGCCGGGGCGTCGCTCACGCGCCGGGCCCGGCCCGGCCGCGGGGAGCGCTGCGGGCGACGGCGCGGGCGGCCGCCCTGCTCGGGGTCGGCGGGCGCGGTGCGGCGGTCGGGGTGGCGGGGCATGCGCCAAGTATCCCCCGCGCGCCGTCCTGCCCCGCTACAGCCGCCGGCCGCGCAGGAAGGCGTCGGCCTCCAGCCCGGTCTGGCCGTGCGTCGAGGCGAGCTGCCACGGCACGGACGCCACCACGACCCCCGGCGTGAACAGCAGGCTGCCCTTGAGGCGCAGCGCCGACTGGTTGTGCAGGAGCTGCTCCCACCAGTGCCCCACCACGTACTCGGGGATGTACACGATCACCAGGTCGCGCGGCGACTCGCGGTGCACCGACCGCACGTACTTGATCACCGGCCGGGTGATCTCGCGGTACGGCGAGTCCAGGATGCGCAGCGGCACGGGCAGGTCGAGGGCCTCCCACTCGGCGGTGAGCCGCTCGATGTCCTCGCGGTCCACGCCCACCGTGACGGCCTCCAGCACGTTGGGCCGTGCGGCCCGCGCGTAGGCGAGGGCCCGCATGGTCGGCTTGTGCACCTTGGAGACCAGCACGATCGCGTGCACCCGGCTCGGCAGCGCGCGGGCGGCGGAGACGTCGTCCAGCGCGAGCTCGTCGCGCACCTGGGCATAGTGCCTGCTGATCCCCCGCATGAGCAGGAACAGCACGCCCATGGCAAGGATGGTGATCCAGGCGCCGTGGGTGAACTTGGTGATCAGCACGATGACGAGGACCGTACCGGTCAGCGCGAACCCGACGCCGTTGATCACCCGCGAGCGCTGCATGCGCCCGCGCACCGCGGGGTTGGGCTCGGTGCGCAGCTCGCGCGTCCAGTGCCGCAGCATGCCGAGCTGGGACAGCGTGAACGACACGAACACGCCGACGATGTAGAGCTGGATGAGGCGGGTGGTCTCGGCGTCGAACACGACGATCAGGACGATCGCGGCGATCGCGAGCGTGACGATGCCGTTCGAGAACGCGAGCCGGTCGCCGCGCGTGTGGAGCTGGCGGGGCAGGTACCCGTCGCGCGCCAGGATCGAGCCCAGCACGGGGAACCCGTTGAACGCCGTGTTGGCGGCGAGCACCAGGATGAGGCCCGTGACCGCCGACACCGCGTAGAACGCCGGCGGGAAGCCGGCGAACACGGCCTCCGCGAGCTGGCCGATGACGGGGATCTGGACGTAGTCGCCCGACACGGGCTCGCCGTTCAGGGTGAGCTGGGTGTGCGGGTCCTCCGCGAAGCGGACGCCGGTGGCCTGGGCCAGCAGCAGGATCGAGACGATCATCGTCGAGGAGATGGTGCCGAGCAGCAGCAGGGTGGTCGCCGCGTTGCGCGACTTGGGCTTGCGGAACGCGGGCACCCCGTTGCTGATGGCCTCGACGCCGGTCAGCGCGGCGCAGCCGGAGGCGAACGCCCTGGCCATCAGGAACGCGCCGGCGATGCCGACGAGGCCCTGGTCGAACGCCGCCTCGCCGGTGAGCTCGAACTCGGCGCTCTGGGCCTGGGGCAGGGTGCCGGAGAAGAAGCGGAAGGCGCCGGTGAGGATGAGGGCCCCGACGATCGCCATGTAGCAGTAGGTGGGGATCGCGAACGCCGTGCCCGACTCCTTGACCCCGCGCAGGTTGATCAGGGTGAGCACCGCCACCGCGATCACGGCGGCGAGCGCCTCGTGCCCGCGCAGCCCCGGGATGGCTGCCGACGCGTAGTTGGCCGCCGACGAGATCGACACCGCGACGGTGAGCACGTAGTCGACCAGCAGCGCGGAGGCCACGCCGACACCCGCCGAGGGGCCGAGGTTGGTGGTGGCGACCTCGTAGTCGCCGCCGCCGGACGGGTAGGCGTGCACGTTCTGCCGGTAGGAGGCGACCACGATGAGCAGCACGACGACCACCGCGAGACCCACCCATGGCGAGAACGCCACGGCCGCTATACCCGCCAGCGAGAGGGTCAGGAGGATCTCGTCCGGCGCGTAGGCGACGGAAGACAGGGCGTCCGAGGCGAACACGGGCAGGGCGATCCGTTTGGGCAGCAGCGTGTGCCCCAGGCTCTCGCTGCGCATGGGGCGGCCGAAGACTAGGCGCTTCGCCGCATCGACGATGTCCGACACGTTGGAAGACTCTATGCCCGCCGATGGCCCGCAGCGCACCAGAGTCGTCCGCGGCGCGGTAGCGTTCCGTCCTGTGCACTTCGTGATCATGGGCTGCGGCCGTGTGGGCTCCAGCCTTGCCCAGGAGATCGAGGGCCGCGGGCACTCCGTGGCCGTCATCGACCAGAACCCGGACGCGTTCCGGCGCCTGCCCGCCGACTTCTCGGGCAAGAAGGTGACCGGGGTGGGCTTCGACCGGGACACGCTGGTCCAGGCGGGGATCGAGGACACGTACGCGTTCGCCGCGGTGTCCGACGGCGACAACTCGAACATCCTGTCCGCGCGGGTGGTGCGCGAGACCTACGGCGTGGACAACGTCGTGGCGCGCATCTACGACCCGCACCGCGCCGAGATCTACCAGCGCCTCGGCATCCCGACGGTCGCGACGGTGCGGTGGACCGCCGACCAGGTGCTGCGCCGCATGCTGCCGCTGGGCTCGTCCGACGAGTACCACGACCCGTCGGGCACGATCCGGCTCGCGCAGATCGACTACCACCGGCAGTGGGTGGGCCGCCCGGTGCTCCACCTCGAGTCCGTCACCGGCGCGCGCGTGGCGTTCGTGACCCGCTACACCACGGCGGTGCTCCCCACCCCCGACACAGTGCTCCAGGAGAACGATGTGCTGTACCTGCTCATGACGGCCGACCGGACCGCGGACATCGAGCGGATCCTCACCGCCGCCCCGCCGGCCGAGGAGGCCTGATGCGGGTGGTCATCGCGGGCGCCGGCTCCGTGGGCCGCTCGATCGCCCGGGAGCTGCTGAGCCACGAGCACGAGGTCACCCTGATCGACAAGAACCCCTCGGCCATGCGGGTCTCGCAGGTCCCGGAGGCGGAGTGGGTGCTCGCCGACGCGTGCGAGCTGCCCGCGCTGGAGGCCTCTGAGCTGGAGCAGGCCGACGTCGTCGTGGGCGCCACCGGCGACGACAAGGTGAACCTCGTGTTCTCCCTGCTGGGCAAGACGGAGTTCGGGGTGCCGCGCACGGTCGCGCGCGTGAACAACCCGAAGAACGAGTGGATGTTCGACCAGTCCTGGGGCGTGGACGTCGCGGTGTCGACGCCGCGCATCATGACGGCGATGGTCGAGGAGGCCGTCGCGGTGGGCGACCTGGTGAAGATCTTCAGCTTCAGCCAGTCGCGCGCCGACATCCTGGAGCTCACGCTGCCCGCCGACTCCCGGGTGGCCGGGACCCGCGTGGGTCAGGTCGTGTGGCCGGCGGACGTCACGCTGTCGACGATCGTGCGGGACGGCCGCCCGCTGGTACCGAGCCCCGACGACACCCTGGAGGCGGGGGACGAGCTGCTCCTGGTCGCCGGCTCGGACGCCGACACGGCGGCGCTCCAGAAGCTGCTCGTCCCGAAGGGCTAGGCTGCCGCCGCCTGCGCGGCCGCCTGCCCGCGGCGCACGACGTACCAGGTCAGGTACAGCACGAGCGCCCAGAGCGGCACGCCGAGCAGCAGGTGGAAGGTGCCGAGCCACGCGATGTCGCCGGCGAAGTAGAGCGGCGTCTTCACGGCAAGGCGCAGGGCGAACAGCCCCACCCAGAGCCAGGTGGCGATGGCGTAGGTGCGCAGCTTGGCCGGGTCGTTGCGCCAGGCGGTCAGGCCGGAAAGGATCGAGGGCTCGCCGTCGGCGCGGTTGGCCTCTGCCCGCACGGCGTCGGGCGTCAGTCCGGCGCGCAGCGCCTCCACGACGTAGCCGACGGCGGGGTGCCGCACGAGGATGGTGACGAGCAGCACCACCATGTAGCCGGCGTTGAGCAGCAGCCCGCCCGCGTAGTAGTTCTCGGCCTCGCCGGACGTCCACGCCCACACCACGCCGATGGCGATGCCGAGCAGGCCGCCCACCGCCTGGGTGACGGGTGTGCGCTGCACCAGGCGCGCGACGACCAGCACCAGGGCGGCCACGACCGACGCGACGAGCGGGATCGTCAGGTCGGTGAAGATCACGAACGCGACGACGAACACCAGGCCGGGGAGCACCGCCTCCACGAGGCCGCGCACACCGCCGACGGCCTGCGCCGCGGAGAACTCGTCGCCGGCGAGGGCGCGCATGCCGCGCGCCGGGGCTTCGGACTGCGGGGGCACGTCATGACGTGCTGGTTCGCTCATGGGGCTTATTGTGCCGTGCTTCGGAGGGTCCAGGTTTCACCCGGTCAGTCGGGCGGTCACTCCCCCGGCCGGGGCCGGAGCTCGTAGCGGGGGTTGAACATGGTGCGGCGCCCTTCGACGTCGCACACCATGCCCTCGACGCGGATCCGGCGGCCGGGCTCGATGCCGTCGATGGTCCGCCGTCCGAGCCACACCAGGTCCAGGGCGCCGGAGCCGTCGAAGAGCTCCGCCTCGACGGTGGGCACGCCCTCGCGCGGGCGCAGCACCACCGAGCGCAGCACGCCGGCGACCTTGCCACGGGAGCGGAACGGGAGGGACGCGATCGCCGCGCAGCCGACGTTGCGGGAGGCCTCGGCCCGCTCCTCGGTGTCCGAGACCTGCTCGTTGGACGCCAGCGTGGCCGCGATCCGGGACGCGATCGCAGAACGCAAGGACATCAGTCGCTCACCTCGTCAGCCGATCTGGGTGATCTCTGGCCCGCGGCGCAGCGGGTTGAAGTCCGACGCCTGGGGTACCGCGTTCGCGGGGCCTGCGGCGGTCGCCGCCTGCTGCCCACCATCCTTGCGCGCCGACCGCGGCAGCGCCAGGGGCAGCAGGTCACGCGGCGGGCGCGGGCTCTGGTCGCGCACCACGACGATGTTCGCGAACACCGACTCCAGCGGCTTGGCCGCCTCGGCGTCGAGCGCCGCCTTGCCCGCGAGCACACCGCGGATGAACCAGCGCGGGCCGTCGACCCCGATGAACCGCGCCGGCCGCTGGCCGGACTGCCCGTCCGGGCCGGTCACGGGCATGCGGACCAGCAGCTCCCGGCCGAACACGCCCGGCACGTCGTCCACGATGCCGCCCTGCCCGCTGACGGACTGCGCGATCTCGTGCCGGATCTCGTCCCAGATGCCGTCCGTGCGCGGCGCGGCGAACGCCTGGATCTGGAGGTTCGACCCCTCCAGCGCGGCCGTCACCCCCGTCACCTTCTGCGTCTTCTTGTCGATCTCCATGCGCAGCTCGAGGCCCTGCATCACCGGCAGCCAGATCGCACCGAGGTCCACGCGGGGGCCCATCTCGGCCACCTGCGACCGGTCGAACGGCCCGTGCGGCCGCTTGCGCTGCTCGGCCTCCACCGACGCCCACTCGACCGGCGCCGGCTCATCGGCCGTGCCTCGTCGGCTGAACAGACCCACAGCCACGCTCCTTCGTCTTTCGTCAGTCGTCCGTCGAACCGCCCGCGCGGAGCCGTTGCCTCGCGGCATTGCTTCACCGGGCGGCGTTATCCACTCGTTACCTACAGCCTAGACCCGTCCGAGCCGCAGCCGGGACGTAAGTCGGGCGGTACGGCGCGGGGGCGTTCAGCGCCCAGCGAAACCGCCGCTCGAGCCGAAGCCGCCGTCGCCGCGGTGCGAGCCCGGCAGCGTCTCGGCGGCCAGGAACCGCGCCCGCTCCACCTTCTGGATCACGAGCTGCGCCACGCGGTCGCCACGGGCCAGCTTCACGGCCTGGGTGGTGTCGGTGTTGAGCAGCGTGACCTTGATCTCGCCGCGGTAGCCCGCGTCGACCGTGCCGGGCGCGTTCACGATGGTGACGCCGTGCTTCGCGGCCAGCCCCGACCGCGGGTGTACGAAGGCCGCGTAGCCGTCCGGCAGCGCTATCGAGACTCCGGTGGGGACCAGCACCCGCCCCTGCGGCGGGATCTCGACGTCCACCGTCGTCACCAGGTCGGCCCCGGCGTCGCCGGGATGCGCGTAGGAGGGGACGGGGACGTCGTCGAGGAGGCGGATGAGCACGTCGACCGTGCTGCCGTCGTCGGTTGGCACGCCGGAAGAGTACGCCACCGTAAGGGATGATGTCCCCATGACGGCGACCACCCTCACCTTCCACGAGCGTCTTCTGCCCGGTCCCGGTGGCTGGCTCGGCACGGTCGGTCTTGGCGCCATCGCCGCGATCGCGCTGTGGCCGGTGCAGCCGACGGTGGCGGTGGTCGTCGGGCTGCTGGTGTGCGTGGGCTCCGCGGTCGCGCTGGCGGCCACCTCCCCCGTCGTCGAGGTGTCCGACGGCGTCCTGCGCGCTGGGAGCGCCCGCGTCCCGGTGGCGCTGCTCGGCGCCGCGAGCGCGCTGGACGGCACCGCCATGCGGCACGAGCTGGGACCCGGCCTGGACGCCCGGGCGTACGTGTGCCTGCGCGCGTGGGCGCGGACCGGGGTGCGGGTCGCGCTCGACGACCCGGCCGACCCCACGCCCTACTGGCTGGTCTCCACGCGCCGGCCGGAGCTGCTGGTCAAGGCCCTGAGCCACTGAGCCCGGCACAGGGCCCGGACACGACGAAGGCTGCCATGCGTCGTGCATGACAGCCCGGTCGTGTCGTCGGTGCCGAAGGCCTGTGCGATCAGGCGGCGCACTCCGTGCAGATCATCTGGCCGGCCTTCTCGTAGGCCAGCTGGCTGCGGTGGTGCACGAGGAAGCAGCTCGAACACGTGAACTCGTCCGCCTGTCGCGGCAGCACACGCACGGCGAGCTCCTCGCCCGACAGATCGGCACCCGGGAGCTCGAAGCCCTCGGCAGCCTCTGTCTCGTCCTCGTCCACAACGCCCGAGGACTTGTCAGATCGACGTGCCTGCAGCTCCTGGATCGAGTCCTGCTCGACATCCTCGTCGGTCTTGCGCGGGGCGTCGTAGTCAGTTGCCATGTGGTTTGTTCTCCGTCGGTAGGTGGTGCGCCGGAAGGGTTCGGGGCATCCGGGGGTCGACGCCACCCCGGCCGGGTCACCGCGAGCGCGGTCGGACAGCTACCGCTCGCGGGTGTACGCGCAGATAATGCACGCGGCCCCGGTTTTGTTCCCGAGTCGGCCCACGGATTGTGCACCATTTCTGTCAGGCGCGCTACATCTACCGGTGTAACCCCCGTCACGTATGCCCTGACCTGCGACAACGTCCCGATATGCGGCTTTGGAGCACCGTCAGCGGCGACCGTTCTCCCCGGGGCGTGTCATAAAAAAGTTCACCCGCGTTCGGCTGTCCCCGCGCCGTCGGCGTCGGCCGCCTCGAGGATCTCGGCGAGCTGCGCGACGAGGTCGGGCGGGCCCGCGACGGTCATGGCGTTCCCGGCCGGACCGCCGCGCAGGCCGGTCACCACGGCGCCCGCCTCGGTCGCCACGATCGCGCCCGCCGCCATGTCCCACGGGTTCAGGCCGCGCTCGTAGTACAGGTCGAGCGAGCCGTCCGCGAGCAGGCACAGGTCGATCGCGGCGGAGCCGAGCCGCCTGATGTCGCGGATCTTGGGCAACACCTGGGTCAGCACCTGGGCCTGGTGGGCGCGGCGTCCGGCGTCGTACCCGAAGCCCGTGCCCACCAGGGAGGTGCCGAGGGAGGCCGGGGAGCCCACGCGGACCGGCACGCCGTCCCTGGTGGCGCCCTGGCCGAGGCCGGCCGACCAGGTGCGCCCGTCGGCGATGCTGTGCACGCACCCGGCCAGCACGGTCCACCCCGCGGGCTCGGGCGGCCCGGCCACCACGGCCACCGACACGGCCCAGGACGCGACCCCGTACAGGTAGTTCACCGTGCCGTCGATCGGGTCGAGGATCCAGGTCAGCCCGCTGGTGCCCGGGACGTCGTCGCCCTCCTCGCCGAGGATCGCGTCGTCGGGGCGCTCGGCGGCGATCATCTCGCGCAGCAGGTCCTCCGAGGCGCGGTCCATGACCGTGACCGGGTCCACGTCGCTCGACTTGGTCGCCGCCACCTCGACCCGGTCGGGTCTGCCCTCGCGCACCAGGGCGCCGGCCGCCGTCGCGAGGCGGACGGCGAGATCGCGGAGGAAGGTGACGGTGACGCCGTCCGGCAGAGGTGCGGGTGAGCTCACGCCCCCATCCTGCCGCAACCGCCCGGGACCCCCCACCCGGGCACGCTGTACGATCCGGCGGCACACCGACGCGCCTGCACCGGCCTGCCCCCACGTGGTGGCAGGCTCGGCATGCAGGACTACCCCGGGAGGACTGGCATGGACGAGCTGGAGCTCGTGAGGCTGCACGAGGACGGTGAACGACTCGTCCTCGTGGCCCGCGACGGCACCCAGAGCACCCTGCCCATCACCGACGCGCTGCGCGCGGCCATCCGTGGTGACCGCCCGCGCATGGAGTCGATCCGCGCCCAGGAGGAGTCGGCGCTGCGCCCCCGCGAGATCCAGGCGCGCCTGCGGGCGGGCGAGACGTGCGAGGAGCTGGCCGAGGCGTCGGGCCTGCCGGTCGAGCACGTGCGGCGGTTCGAGTACCCGGTCATCTCCGAGCGGGAGCACGCGGTCTCGCGCGTGCGCGCCAAGGCCGTCCTGACGGACGACGACGGCGCGACCACGCTCGGCGAGGTCGCCGACGAGCGCCTGCGCTCGCGCGGCGTGCGGCCCGACGACGCGACGTGGACCGCCACCCGCGAGGGCACCCACCCGTGGATCGTGCGGGTCGAGTTCGAGGCAGGCGACCGGCCGCGCGTGGCCCGCTGGTCCCTCGAACCGCGGGGCGGCTTCGTGACCGCGCTCGACGACGAGGCGCGCTGGCTCGGCCTCCCGGAGGACGACGGCGGCCCCACCCTGGCCGGTGTGTCCACCCTGCCGCCGCAGCGGGGCGCCCAGCACCCGTCCCGTCTGGGCGCGCGCGAGGCCGACGACACCGACCTGCTGCTCGACAACCTGTCCGAGCGGCGGGGCCAGCGGCCCTCGCGCCGGTCGACCCCGGACACCGAGCTGGACCTGATGGAGCTCGACGACCTGGACGGGCCCGACGCCGACAAGCCCGCCCCGGCCGGGCCGGCCGCCGTCGTCGACCTCGGGGCGCGGCGCAGCGGGTCGCGGCCCAAGATGCCGTCGGTCAAGGTGCCGGACTCCCCCGCCGACCTCGAGTGGGAGGCGCCGAGCCAGTGGGAGATCCCGGAGGCGGAGCCAGAGCAGCAGCCGGAGAAGGAGCCGGAGCCCGCGCCGGCGCCCGCTCCCGCGGCGAAGGCTGAGCCGAAGCCCGAACCCGAGAAGGAGAAGGAGCCCGCTGCCGCCAAGCGGCCCGCGAAGCGCGGCCGCAAGTCGCGCGCGCAGGTGCCGAGCTGGGACGAGATCGTGTTCGGCTCGCGGCCGGAGGTCTAGCGGCTCAGCCCCAGAGGGACTCGTCGGCCGACCGGCGGCGCGCCGTCAGCGCGGTCATGCGGCGCATGTGGTGCCGGCGGCAGAGCACCTCGTAGGCGACCTCCGCCGTCGTCTCCCGCGCGCCGACGTCGCCGATCACGACCTGCTCGCCCTCGGTGACCATGACGCCGTCGACCGTGCGCGCGTTGTGCGTGGCGCGCGCGCCGCACCAGCACAGGGACTGCACCTGGAGCACCTCGATGCGGTCGGCGAGCTCGATGAGGCGGGCCGAGCCGGGGAACAGCCTCGTACGGAAGTCGGTGGTGATGCCGAACGCGAAGACGTCGATCTCCGTCTCGTCGACGAGCCGGGCGAGCTGCTCCACCTGCGCGGGCGAGTAGAACTGTGCCTCGTCGCACACGAGGTAGTCCACGGCCTGGCCGCCCGAGCGCCGGCCGCTGATCTCGGCCCAGAAGTCGGTGGCGTCCGTGACCTCGCGGGCCGCGACCTCCAGCCCCAGCCGGCTGGACACCCGGGCGGCGCCCGCGCGGTCCCCGCGGCTGAAGATCAGCCCGGCGCGCCCGCGGGCGCGGTAGTTGTGGTCGGTCTGCAGGGCGAGGGTGGACTTCCCGGAGTCCATGGTCCCGGAGAAGAAGACGAGCTCAGCCATGGGGCCTCCTTACCCGACCGCCAGGATGCACGCGACAGCTCATGCGACGGCGACGAGCATCGGCACCAGCATCTCGTACGGGGTCAGCGAGCCGTGCACGCCCGGCAGGCTCCGGGCCGCCGCCGAGTGCACGCGCGAGTCGACGACGGTCGCGCGGCCGGTCATCGCCACCACGACGTCCCCGATCGACGGCAGCACATGCTCGGCGACCGGCCCGAACCAGCCGTCCGCGACGGCTCGCTCGCGCCGCACGACGACGGCGTGGTCGCCCAGCCGGCCGGCCCACCGCCGGGCGACGTCGGCCGGGTCGGTGCCCGGGTCGGTGTAGACGTGCAAGGCGCGCGGCTCGCCGCCGACCATCGCGACACCGGGGCGCAGCTCGGGGTCGCCCGCGACGTCCCACTGCAGCGACAGGTCGGCCAGGATCTGGCCGTGGTCCGCCGTCACGAGCACCAGCGTGCCGCGCGGGACGCCGGCCACCAGGCGGCGCAGCTCGCGGTCGGTCGACTCCAGCGCGTCGCCCCACTGCCACGAGTCCCAGCCGAAGCCGTGGCCGGTCTTGTCCACCTCGCCCTGGTAGAGGTAGACGAGGCGCTGCCCGCCGCCCGGCTGCCGCAGCGCGGCGACCGTCGCGTCCACGCGCTGCTCGAACGTCTCGGCCGCGACCTGGACCGGGCCGCGCAGGGCCGCCTGCGTCATGCCGGACGCCGCAAACTTGCGCGGGCCGGGCGCCGTGACCCGCGTGCCCGCCGCCGCGAGCGTCTCCAGGACGGTCGGCTCGCGCTGCACGTCGGCCGGGTCGCCGACGTCCTGCCACTGCACCACCGCCGCGAGCTTGTTGGTCACCGGGTTGCGCTGGGTGTAGCCGAGCATGCCCGTGCGGCCGGGGGCCGTGCCCGTGCCGAGGGTGCTCAGGCCCGCCGCCGTCGTGGAGGGAAAGCTGGAGGTCAGCGTCGCGGCCTGCTCGCCCTGCTCGCGCAGGAGCCCGCGCAGGAACGGCGCGTGGCCCCCGCGCTCGGCGAGGTTGCGGAGGCCGAGCCCGTCCACCAGCACGACCACGACCCGCTCGGCGTCGGGCAGGCCGAGGGCCGCCCGGCAGGCGGCGGCGGTGAGGCCGGTCGCCGTGGTGAGGTCGTGGCCGAGGGCGCCCGCCACCGCCGGCAGCACCGCGGCGAGGCTGCGTGTGCCGTACGACGGCGCGAGCAGGCCGTCGGGGAGGCTCGGTGCGGTCACGCAGACGTGGCCCGGGACAGGGCGCGGGCGAAGCCGACGGCGGCCCGGACGGCGTCGTCGCCCTCGGCCTCGCCGGACACGCGCACCACCACGTCGTCGGGCGTCACCTGGCCGGTCAGGCCGTGGTCCGCCGTGCAGTTCGGGTCCACGCAGGAGGCCGGCTCCAGGTCCACGCGCGAGACGGCGCCCCAGCCCACCGCGAGGGTCACCTCGCGCGTGGCGCCCTGCCGCGGGTAGCGCTCCGGGTCCGCGATCACGTGCGTCAGCGCGACGGACCTGATCTCGCGCACGGGCACCACCTCCGTGGTGGCGGACGCCGAGCCGGGCCGGTCCGGGTCGGCTCCCGTGTGGTCGTCGACGTGCGCGGTGACCAGGCGGGTCGGCGTCAGCACCAGGACCGTGAGGTGCCTGCGCACCTCCGAGTCGAACGTGGTCTCCGCCTGCACGAGGTGGGCGACCACCTCCTCGTCGGCCAGGGCCACGTCGAGCACGTCCGCGACGAGCTCCGGGTAGTAGCCGGCCCGGTGCAGGTGGGCGGTCAGGTCGTCTCGGCTATCCGTAGGGGCATGGGGCACGAGGGGCATCATCCCACGACCGGGGGCCTCGCCGTTAGCCCGGCAGCGCTCTGCGCAGGGCATCCGTCCGGCGCTCGGCCGGCCGCAGCCGGATCGTGGCGTGCAGCACCGACGCGCCGCGCTCCGCCACCGCGACGGGGTACAGCTCCAGCGACGCGAGCTCCGGCAGGTCCTCGGCCATGACCGACACGCGCGCCAGCACATCCTCGAGCGCTGCGACGTCGGCGACGGGCGCGCCCTGGTAGCCGAACAGCCGCGGCGCGGCGCGCACGCCGCGCACCATGCGGGCCACGTCGACGTCGGTCAGGGGCGGCACGCCGTGCGTCACGTCGTCGAGCAGGTCGACGGCGTCACCCGCCACGCCGAACGACACCACGGGCCCGAACAGCTCGTCCTCGACCGACCGCACCACGCACGCGACCCCCGTGGGCGCCATGGCCTGCACCTCCAGCACCGGGTCGGGCGCGGGCAGCAGGGCGAACGCCGCGGTGAGCATCCGCTCGGCGTCCTCCCGCAGGTCCTCGGCGTCGGCGATGTCGAGGCGCACGCCGCCCAGGTCGGCCCGGTGCCGCAGGGCGGGCGCGGCGATCTTGAGCGCGACCGGCCAGCCCAGCTCCTGCGCGGCGGCGACCGCCTCGTCCGGCGTGCGGACGCTCCGGGAGCCCCACAGCGTGAGGCCGTAGCAGGCCAGCAGCTCGGTGGCGGCGGCCTGGTCCAGGACCACGCCGTCGGACGGCCGCTCGTCGTCGGACGTGCTGAGCAGGGTCTCCACCAGCGTGCGCGCCTGGGCGCGCGCGGCGCCGTCGGACATGCCCTCGCGCAGCGGCGGGCGGACGGGCGTGCCGTGGTCCTGGGTGCGCCACTGCGCGTAGCGCACTACCTCGCCCAGGGCCCAGACGGCGTCCTCGGGCGTGGAGAACGCCGGGATGCGCACGTCGCCGGAGGCGAGCTCGTCGGGCATGCCGTGCAGGCCCGTCGCGCTGACGACGGTGGTCCGGCCGGTGCGCGCGGCGGCCTCGGTCACGGCACGGGCGATCGCGTCGGTGCGCGGCAGCACCACGGGCACGGAGACCACCACGACGGCGTCGCACGCGTCGGGCGCGTACAGGGCGTCGACGGCGGCGGCGATCTCGTCGTCCGGCGCGGCGGCGGACAGCGGCTCGGGCGGGCCGACGACGGTCAGGCCCGCCGCCGCGACGGCGTCGGCCACGAGCGCCGCGAGCGACGGCGAGCTCGCGAGGATGCCGACCCGGCCGCCCGCCGGGAGCGGCTGGTGGGCCAGCACCTGGGCCACGTCCATGAGCTGGTGCGTGTTCTGGGCGCGGATCACGCCGGACTGGCGCAGCACCTCGTCGAGCATCCGGCGGGGCGCGCGCGTGGCGCGCACGGTGTGCCCGGGCGGCACCACGCTGCCGTGCCGGCCCGCCACGACCACGACAACGGGCTTGACCTGCGCGAGCCGCCGCGCGATGCGGGAGAACTTGCGGGGGTTGCCGAGCGTCTCCAGGTACAGGCAGACGACGTCGGTGTGCGGGTCGTCCTGCCAGTACTGCATGACGTCGTTGCCCGAGACGTCGGCGCGGTGCCCTGCCGACACGAGAGTGGACAGGCCCAGGCCGCGGCGCGTCACGGTCGCTGCCGTCGTGACGGCGGCGGGCGCGCTCTGGCTGAACAGGCCGACCCGGCCCGGCAGCGGGGCCGTCGGCGCGAGGCTCGCGCGCAGGCGCGCGCCGGGGACGTTGGTCAGCAGGCCGTAGCTCGCCGGGCCCACCACCCGCATGCCCTCGGTGTGCGCGGTGCGCAGCAGCTCACGGCGGCGGGCGACGCCGTCGGGCCCCGCCTCCGCCCAGCCCGCCGACAGCACGACGACGCCGCGCGCGCCCGTGCCGCGCAGGCGCCGGACCGTGTCGATGACCTCGTCCGGCGGGGCGGCGATCACCGCGAGGTCCACTCCGCCCGACGCCTCGTCGCGGACGTCGGCCCAGGTCACGTCGTCGCCGAGCACCATGAGCTCGGTGTCGCCCGGGTCGGCCGCGTGGGCCTCGCGGACGCGGGCGGCCAGCAGCTCGTCGACGGTGCCGCCCTGCTGCGGGCCGACCAGGAGCACCCGTCGCGCCGAGAGCAGGCCCTGCATGGAGCGGGCCTCGGTGCGGTGCTCGCGGTCGGCCATCACCTCGCGGGACCGGTCGGTGGGGTCGAGGTCGACCGACACGGTGACCACGCCGTCGTCCAGGTGCTGCTCGACGGCGTAGCCCGCCTCCCGGAACACGCCGAGCATGGCCTGGTTCTGGGGCAGCACCTCCGCGATGAACCGGTGCACGCCCCGCTCGCGCGCGGCGGCGGCGATGTGCTCAAGCAGCACCGACCCGAGGCCCTGGCCCTGGAGCGCGTCCGCGATGTTGAACGCGACCTCGGCGGTGCGGCGGCCGGGCCGGTCGTCGGTCACGTCGTAGCGGGCGACGCCGACGATGTCCTCCGGATGCTCGCCGTCCTGGCCCGGCCGGATCGCGACCAGGGCGGCCCTGCGCACGTGGTCGACCGTCACGAGCTGCGTGAGCATGCGCTCGGGGATGCGCTCCAGCGCGGCGAAGAACCGGAGATAGGTGGAGCGCTCCGACTGGGCCATCTGGAAGCGCTGGACCGCGTCGGCGTCGTCGGCCCTGATGGGGCGGACGTGCGTGGTGGACCCGTCGCGCAGCACCACGTCGGCCTCCCACTCGACCGGATACCCGGTCGAGTACGGGAGGCCCACGGTGCCTACCCGCCGCTCGGCCGGTCCTGCCTGATCCACGGGCACAAGGCTAACGACAGGGTCTGACAGCGGGCAGGGGTCAGCGCACCAGCACCATGCCGATGAGCATCATCACGCCGAAGCCGACGAGCACCAGCCGCTGCCGGCGGCTCGGGCCGGACGCCGTCAGGATCGCCACGACCGCAGGGCCCGCCGCGAGCAGGAGCCAGGCGCCCAGCGCCGGTGCCACGTTGGCGGACACCGCCGCGACCGCCACCACCACCAGGCCGTGCACCACGCCCAGTCCCACGCGCATCGCGATGACCACGTGGAGCACCGCGGCGAGCACCGCGAGGCCCGCCCACATCGTGATGCCCTGCTCGAGGCAGCCCCACTCCTCCTGCGCGCACCGCCAGGACTGCATCCACCAGGTCACGAGCGCGCCGAGCACCAGGACGGGCACCGCGCTGAGCCCGACCACGCCGTAGGCGAGCCCGATGCGGACCAGCCATCCCGGCAGGGTGGTCGACCTGCTGAGCAACGGCATTTCGGGCATACCCCGAATAGTGCCAGGTGATGCCGGAAAAGTGCACCTGCGTCGGCCAGCGAGGCGCCGCCGGAGTGTCAGGGGTGCGGGGTACGGTTTGCCTGTTCGATCACCCCAGAGTTCAGGAGCCCGACACACCATGGCGCGCAAGCCGTCGCAGCCGCTCGACGAGAGCGAGATCCACGAGAAGGTCGTGGACATCGACGTCGCCTCGGAGATGGAGACCTCGTTCCTCGAGTACGCGTACTCCGTCATCTACTCGCGGGCCCTGCCGGACGCGCGCGACGGCCTCAAGCCGGTGCAGCGCCGCATCCTCTACATGATGTCGGACATGGGGCTGCGCCCGGACCGCGCGCACGTGAAGTCGTCGCGCGTGGTGGGCGAGGTGATGGGAAAGCTGCACCCGCACGGTGACGCCCCGATCTACGACGCGCTGGTGCGCCTGGCGCAGGACTTCTCGCTGCGGCTGCCCCTGGTGGACGGGCACGGCAACTTCGGCTCGCTCGACGACGGCCCCGCCGCCCCCCGGTACACGGAGGCCCGGCTCGCGGCGCCGTCGGTCGCGATGACCACGGGCCTGGACGAGAACGTCGTGGACTTCGTGCCGAACTACGACAACAAGCTCACCCAGCCGGAGGTGCTGCCGGCCGCGATCCCGAACCTGCTGGTCAACGGGGCGTCCGGCATCGCGGTGGGTATGGCGACGAACATGGCGCCGCACAACCTCGTCGAGGTGGTGTCCGCCGCGCAGCACCTGATCAAGAACCCGCAGGCCACGCTGGAGGATCTCCAGCGGTTCGTGCCGGGGCCCGATCTGCCGACGGGCGGCAAGATCGTGGGGCTGGAGGGCGTGCGCGACGCGTACCGCACCGGCCGCGGCACCTTCCGCACCCGGGCCACGGCGCGCATCGAGAACGTGACGCCGCGCCGCAAGGGCATCGTCGTCACGGAGCTGCCCTACCTGGTGGGCCCGGAGAAGGTGATCGAGAAGATCGCCGACGGCGTGAAGGCCAAGCGCATCCAGGGCGTGACCAACGTGCAGGACCTCACCGACCGCACGCACGGGCTGCGCCTGGTCATCGAGGTCAAGACCGGCTTCGACCCGGACGCCGTGCTGGAGCAGCTCTACCGCGTGACGCCGCTGGAGGACTCCTTCGGCATCAACAACGTGGCCCTGGTCGACGGCCAGCCGCGCACGCTCGGCCTGGTCGAGATGCTGCGGGTCTGGGTGGACCACCGCATCCTCGTGGTCCGGCGCCGGTCCCAGTACCGCCTGGACAAGCGGCTGGAGCGGCTGCACCTGGTGGACGGCCTGCTCATCGCGATCCTCGACATCGACGAGGTCATCCAGGTGATCCGGTCGTCGGACGACGCCGCCGTCGCGCGCGACCGCCTGCGCGAGATCTTCGACCTGTCGGAGCCGCAAGCGGCCTACATCCTCGACCTGCAGCTTCGCCGCCTGACCAGGTTCTCCCGCATCGAGCTGGAGAAGGAGGCGGAGGACCTGCGCCGCGAGATCGCGGAGCTGCAGGAGCTCCTGGGCGACGAGAAGCTGCTGCACCGCCTGGTCAGCACCGAGATGGGCGAGGTGGCCAAGACGTACGGCACGCCCCGCCGCACCGTGCTGCTCGACGCCGCCGGCGGGTCCGTCGGCTCGGTGGCCGTGGCCCCGGCGAACGGGCGCAGGAAGGGCGCAGAGCCGATCGACCTGGAGATCAAGGACATGCCCACCCGCGTGGTGCTGTCCGCGACGGGCCTGCTGGCCCGGCTCCCCGACGACGTCCCGGTGCCGCGCGACGGCAACCGCGCGGCACACGACGCCCTGCGGGGCGACACCCCGGCGACGACGCGCGGCCACGTGGGCCTGGTGACGTCGGCCGGCCGCATGCTCCGCGTCTCCGTGCTGGACCTGCCCGCGCTCCCGCCCACCGACGGCGCGCCGTCGCTGTCGGGCGGCATCCCGGTCAGCGAGCTCGTCGAGCTGGAGCGCGGCGAAACGGTGCGGGCCGTGACGGCGCTCGGCGCCGACGCCCCGACCGTCGCCCTGGGGACCGCGCAGGGCGTCGTCAAGCGCATCGCGCCGTCCGACGCCCCGGCCAAGGGCGACGAGTGGCCGGTGATCGCGCTCAAGGAGGGCGACACCGTGGTGGGCGCCGCGGTGGCGGCCGACGACGACGAGCTGGTCTTCGTGGCCGACGACTCGTCGCTGCTGCACTTCCCGGCGTCGTCCGTGCGGCCGCAGGGCCGGGCGGCCGGCGGCATGGCGGGCATCAAGCTCGCGGCCGGCAAGCAGGCCGTGTTCTTCGGCGTGGTGCCGGCCGGGGTCGAGGCCACCGTGGTCACGATCGCCGGTGCGTCCGACGCGCTGCCCGGCGTGGAGGCCGGCGCGGGCAAGGTGACCCCGTTCGAGCTGTTCCCGGGCAAGGGCCGCGCGACGGGCGGTGTGCGGTCGCAGCGGTTCCTGAAGGGCGAGGACGGCCTCATCCTGGCCTGGGTGGGTGCCGCTCCCCCGCGCGCGCTGGGCGCCGGCGGCCAGCCGGTCGACCTGCCCGCGGTGGACCAGCGGCGCGACGGTTCCGGTACGCCGATCGCGGCGCCGGTCGCGGTGATCGGCTGAACTGGCGAGAGTAGTTTCGTGGGGGCTGTCGATTCCGGCGTGGTTCGCCCGTCCAAGGCGTGTCACCATCCCTCGAACAAGGAGCTCGACATGACCGACAAGTGGGTTTACCTGATCCGCGAGACCGACTGGGACTCGGACGCCTACCTCCCGGAGAACATCGGCAGCCGTGACCCGTCCACGGACGAGGGCATGGTCGCCCACCAGCGCTTCGCGGAAGCGGTGGCCGAGCTCGGTGTGAAGATCACCGGCAGCACTGCCTTGCAGAACGCGAAGTACGGCGGCTCGGTGGTGCCGGGCCGGGACGGCGCCGAGCCGGTCTACACCGACGCGCCGTTCACCGACACCAACGAGGTGATCACCGGCTTCTACGAGGTCGAGTGCGACGAGGCCACGGCACGCAAGATCGCGGCGCTGGTCCCCAGCGACAACGTGATCGAGTGGCGCAAGGTCATGAACTTCGGTTCCTGAGTGCCGATCGACTCAGCGGCGTTCCGCACCGCCTGGCCCCAGGTGGTGCGGACGCTCGCCGTGACCACGCGCAGCCTGGACCGCGGTGAGGAGTACGCCGCTGAGGCGTTCGCGCGCGCCGCGGCGCAGCCCGACGGCGCGATCGACGACCTGGTCGGCTGGTGCGTGCAGGTCGGGCGTCGGACTTGGCTCGACGCGGTGCGGCACCAGCGTGTCTTCGTCCGGCTCCAGCCCCAGATCGCCCGCCCGGAGGTGGCCACGATGGACGTGCCCACCGGGCCGGGCGAGACCCTGGACGACCGCCTGGCGCTCCTCTTCGTCGCGTGCGACGACGCCCTCGCCCCCGGCGCGCAGCTCGTGCTCGCGATGCGGGTGGTCTGCGGCCTGACGATCCGGCAGATCGCGGCCCACCTCGGCATCGCGGAGGCCACAGCCGCCGCACGGCTGACGCGGGCCAAGTCCGCGCTGGCCCGCGCCCGCGGCGAGTTCGCCGTGCCCGACGGCGCCGCGCGCAGGGCCCGGCTGCCCGTGGTGCTCGCGTGCGTCGCGGGCCTGTTCACCGTGGGCCAGCGCGAGGAGTTGCAGCCCGCCGATGCGACCCAGGACCCGGCCCGCGACGCGCTGACGCTCGCCGAGGCCCTGGTCGCGGAGTACCCCGACGACCCGGAGGCGCTCGGCCTGCGCGCGGTGTGCCGCCTCGGCCTGGCCCGCCGTCCCGGTCGGGTGCGCGACGGCGTCGCCCTCCCCCTCGACGAGGTGGACCGGTCGGTCTGGGACCGGCGCCTCCTGGTGGCGGGCCTGGACGATGCCGCGGCCGCGCTGGGTCACGGCGGTGCGATGCTCGGTGACGCTGACGCGGGACCTGGCCATGCTGGTGCGGGACCTGGCCATGCTGGTGGGGCACCTGACCACGCCGCCGCGGGGGCAGGTGACGCTGGCGCGACGCCCAGCCACGCCGATGCGGGACCCGACCACGCCGGTACGACACCCGGCCACGTCGGCGCGGGACCTGGTCACGCCGAGGCAGCGCCAGGCCACGCTGGTGCATCACCCGCTGCCGCCGCTCGGCCCGGTCGCTTCGCGCTGGAGGCCGCGATCTCCGGCGTGCACGCCACCGCGCGCGACGCCGCGAGCACGGACTGGCGTCGGCTGGCGCAGCTCTACGACGCCCTGCTGCACGCCTGGCCGTCGCCGGCGACGCGGGTGGCCCGCCTCGTGGTGCTCGGCAGGCTCGCGATGCACGACGGCGGCGACCTCACCCCGATCGAGCACGAGCTGGAGGAACTCGTCGCCGACGGCCCGCCGTACGCCGCCCGCGACGCCAGCCTGGCCCTGGCCGACCTCGCCCGCCGGACCGGTCGGACCGAGGAGGCCGCCGGCCGCTACCGGGAGCTGGTCGAGGTGGTGCCCGCGGGGCCCCTGCGCGAGTTCTGCCGCCGTTACACCCTCTGACTCACTCAGAACGGCAGATCTCAGAACGGCGGATCGGCGGGTCCGGGCCGGCCGGTCGATTCGGCCGGTCCCGTGGCTGCCCCAGCGGTGGTGTACTGCCGTGGCAGACGTCGGCCGGTCAAGGCTTGGAGGGTGAGGTCATAGCTCGTGTCCGGGTCGACCTCGTTGATCTCGATGTGGGTGTCCAGCACGGTGGGCAGGCGGACGTGCGTGCGTCCGGTAGGGGTGGTCCAGGTGGTGATCCCGGTTGTGGGGTCACGCATGGCGCCCCAGCCCGCGTGGGTCTTGAGCAGATGATGCTTGCGACACAGAGGCTGCAGGTTCTGTGCGCGGGTCTGGCCCGGCGTCCCGGGAAGGAGTGTCGCAGGATCGAGGTCGTGATCGAACGGCACGATGTGATCCAGGTCGTTCCACTCTGCCGGGGAGTCGCACGTCAGGAAGGTGCAGGTCTCGTCGCGGGCTCGCACGGCCGCGCCCAGGACCCGTCCGGGCCGGTAGGTGGCGGTGGAATAGTCGGTCAGGATCCCCGTGACGGGGTCGGTGACGAGGCGTTGCCAGGTCGCATCCTGGGCGATCAGGCGAGCCGTCTCGGCCGGGACCGGCCCGAACCCCGCCAGGTTCCCCGGCCCGTCGTCCAAGCCGAGCAGGACGCTGGCCGGGACGGTGACCCGCACGACCGGCCGGGTCGGGGTGATCCGCACCATCTGCACCGTCTCCTGCACGGCCTGCTGAACGAGGGGCGCTTGACCGCCACACGTACACACGGGTGCACCAGGTTCATCCGCCACGTCGGTTGCGGAAGTCGCAGCAGTAGCCGCAGCAGAGCCGGTGCTCGTCCCCGCGTCCGTCCCCGTCGTGGTGTCGGGGGCCACGCAGGCGTCGGTGAATCGGTCACCGGGCAGGAGACGGCCTGTGACGATCCCGGTCAGGGAGTCGGCACGGAGCTGTCCGAGGGTGCGGTCCTCGCCCGTGACATGCCGCAACTGGTGGGCCATGTCGTCCACCACACCCCAGACCGCCGCCGCATCCGCGGCAGGGAGGTAGGCCGTCAACCAGCCCATGTCGTTGTCGGCACGGTCGATCTGGACGTTACGGTGCTGCGCGGCGGCCTGGGCGGTCTCCCCCGATCCGTGGCGGTCTTTGGCGAAGGCGAGCATCCGGGTCTGTAGCCATTTCCAGGTCCGGCGGGGTGCTTGGGGCAGGTACCGGGTGATCGCCTCGGCCCGCTCGGCCACCGTGAGCTGGGCTGCGGAGCGCAGCAGGGTGTGTGCCTTGCGGACATCGATCCGCCCGGTCTCCAGCGCACGGATCACGGTGGGGTGGTCTGCCCCGGACTCGGCCCGGACCACGACCTCCGTGGCCTCCGTCTCGGTCACCACGAGCTCGCCGGTGACCTGCCCGACCAGGCTGTTGTGCGCCAGTGGGTGGGTCTCCCGGGCGGCGCGTTCGGCCACGACGCGGGCTTGGATGCCTGCGGCCCAGGACTGCAACCGCCCACACGCGGTCACCAGGTCACCCAGGGCATCGTCCGGCAGGTCGGAAAGCGCGCCGTCACCCGGGTCGGTTGCTTCGGCGACCACCCGCGCCAGGCCCATGCCCGGCGCATCGGCCAACGCCTGCCGCAACGTCTCTACCGGCCACAACGCCACCGGTATCACGTCCGGCGGCCACTCGGGCATCGACTCCACCCAGACAGGCACCTCCGGCAACCCCTCGGTCCCACCCACCGGCACACCCTTGTCCACCCAGCCGACCGGCACACGGCCGTCCAGCACACCGTCAGGCAGCACACCGTCCGACAGCACACCGTCCGACAGCACACCGTCCGACAGCACACCGTCCGACAGCACACCGTCCGACAGCACACCGTCCGACACCGCGCCGTCCGACACCGCGCCGTCCGACACCGCGCCGTCGGACAGTTCGCCGTCGGACAGTTCGCCGTTGGACGGCGTATCGGGAGCCGTCACGTCGTCCGCGGACCGGCGTGCCGACGCCTGGTCAGGCGCGGCCACGGCGGCGGAGCCCGGGTCCTGGAGGACCACACGGTCTAGGCCTTGATACCGCTGCTCGTCACGCACACTGACACCTCCTTCCAGCCCATACCGGAACGGACGACACCATTACTGCGGATGTTTGTTCGATCGTAGCCGCCACCACTGACACTCGACCCGCCCCCGCCGTCCGCAGCAGAACCCACGCCCGTGACCTGCTCCGGCGCTAATTCCACGGACAGTGTCACCGTCCAGTGGTTGACTCCAGCACATGAACGACGACCAAACCTACGAGTTCTCGACCGACCCCACCCGGATCGACGCCGCCCGCGTGCACGAGCTCATCTCCCGGCACACCTACTGGGCCAAGGACCGCCCGCGCGAGGTGATGGACGCCGCCATCGCGGGTTCCCGGCCGTACGGCGTCTACCGCAGGGACACGGGCGAGCAGGTCGCGTTCGCGCGCATCGTGACCGACGGCGTGACGTTCGCCTGGCTCGCCGACGTCGTCGTGGACCCCCTGCTGCGGGGGCAGGGCATCGGCAAGCTCCTGATCTCGGGCTTGGTCGCCGACATCGAGCCGCTCGGCCTGCGCCGCACGCTGCTGGCGACCGCCGACGCCGACCAGCTCTACGAGCAGTTCGGCTGGGTGCCGGTCGCCGAGGAGTACACGTGGATGGAGCGGCCGGGCCGCACGCCGGCCGCCTCAGGAGCACTCCCCGCCACGCCTGCCCCGGGAGCACTCCCTGCCACGCCAGCCGCCCCGGGGGCGCTTCCCGCCACGTCGACCACCGCACGGCCCAGCACGCCACCCACCGCACGGCCCAGCACGCCACCCGCCGCAGGGCCCGACATACCGGCAACCGCACCGGCGACCACACCAGGAGCCGCCTCATGAACATATCCGTCGAGATCGGCGACCTGACCCGCGTCGAGGCCGATGCCGTGGTCAACGCCGCCAACTCCACGCTCCTGGGCGGGGGCGGGGTGGACGGCGCCATCCACGCCGCCGCCGGTCCACGCCTGCTGGAGGCCTGCCGGCGCCTTCGGAGCACCACCCATCCGGACGGCCTCGACGTCGGCGACGCCGTCGCGACCCCGGGGTTCGACCTGCCGGCACACTGGGTGATCCACACGGTCGGGCCGAACCTGCACCGCGGCCAGGACGACCCCGCCCTGCTCGCCTCGTGCTTCGCCCGGTCGCTCGACGTCGCGGCCGAGCTCGACGCGCGGTCGGTGGCTTTCCCAGCGGTGAGCGCGGGAGCCTACGGCTGGCCCGTGCCCGACGTCGCGCGCATTGCCGTCACGACCACGCGAAACTGGCTCGCCGAGCACCCCGACGCGAGCCCGCAGCGGGTGCGGTTCGTCGTGGTCGACGAGCGCATCCGGACAGCTTTCGACGCCGCGCTCAGCTCGTGAGCAGCTTGCGCAGCTCCTCCGGCGTCTCCGCGACGGCGGCCGCACCCGCGGCCTCCAGCTCGCCCGGAGCCGCGTAGCCCCAGGTCACGCCAATAGTCGGCACGCCGTGGTGGGCGGCGGCGTGCACGTCGTGCTCGCGGTCGCCCACCATGACGATCTGCCCGGCGTCAGCCCCGAGGGCCACCGCATGCGCCACGGCGCGCTCCACCACCACCTCCTTGCCCTGCGACTCGTCGATCGCCTCGGGGGCCATGCCATGGACGCCGTCCAGCCCACCCGAGAGGTAACGGTCGAGCCCGAAGTGCTCCACGATCCGCCGCGCGTAGTGCTCGGGCTTGGCGGTGGCGACCAGGAGCGTCAGGCCGGCCTCGCGCAGCTCCGCCAGCGCCTGTGGGACGCCGGGGACCACCGAGTTGTCGAACATCCCGTGCGCCTCGAAGTCGCGCCGGTAGGCGGCGATCGCGAGGGCCGCCTCGGCGTCGGACAGGCCGAGGCGGGTCATGCTCGCCCCCAGGGGCGGGCCGACGAAGGTCCGCAGGACCTCGTCGGAGGGGACGGGGAAGCCTTCGGCGGCGAACCCGGCACGCAGGGAGCCGACGATGCCGGGGGCGGAGTCGGTGAGCGTGCCGTCGAGGTCGAGCAGGACGTGCGTGATGCGGCGGGGCAGCGAGAGAGTCACCAGGCGAGCGTGCCACACGTTCAGTGGTGCCCCTGATGCCCGTCCGCGCCCACGGCCCCGCCGGTCCCGCCGTGGGCACCACTGCCGCTCTCGCCGGCGCCCCCAGCGGCCCCACCGTCCGCCCCACTCCCGCCGACAACCCCTTCCGCAGACCCGCCGTCAGCCCCGTGCTCCGGCACACTCCCCACCTCCTGCCCAGGCTCGACCACCACGAGCTGCCCCATCATCCCGGCGTCCTCGTGCATCAGCATGTGGCAGTGGTACATGTACGGCATGTCCGGGTCCGCGTAGTCGTCGAACCGCAGGAGGAGCCGGTAGTCCCGGTTCGGCTCCAGGTAGATCGTGTCCTTGCGGCCCGCCAGCTCGGGCGGCGGCGCCTCGCCGTCGATGCTCAGCACGCGGAACTGCACGTCGTGCACGTGGAAGCTGTGCGGCAGCGGGACGATGCTGCGCACCACCCACACCTCGGTGCTGCCCACCGTCGCCACCTCGTCGATGCGGCCCATGTCCATCGGCCGGCCGTTGATCTTGTTCTCGTCCAGCTCGAACGTGCGGGTCACCGACGCGTCGGCCTCGTGCAGCTCGTCGGCGGCGGCGTCCCGGCCCGGCCCCCAGGCGGGCTCCGGCGACGGCGTCAGCGTGTCGGCGGCCCGCAGCTCCAGCACGTCGAACGCGTCGTTGGCGCCCATCGCGAACGGGGCCGCCAGACTGCCGAGATCGGCCTCCGCCGAGTGCAGGCGCGTGGTCTCCCCCGGCCGCATGGTCACGACGACCTCAGCCCGCTCGCCGGGCGCGAGCCGCACCTCGTCGAGCCGGACGGGCGCGTCGAGCAGGCCGCCGTCGGTCGCCACGAGGTCCAGCTTTCGGTCCTCGAAGCCGAGCTGGTAGGTGCGCGCCGTCGACCCGTTGAGCAGGCGCAGCCGCACGCGCTCGGTGGTCACCTCCTGGTAGGCGCCCACCGTGCCGTTCGTCATGACGACGTCGCCCAGCGTGCCCGGCTCGCCGCCGTCGTCCTTCAGCTCGAGCTGCCCGTCGGAGCCGAGGACCTTGTCCTGCACGATCACCGGGACGTCGTCGACGCCGTAGGTGTGCGGCAGGTCCGCGGCGCGCGAGGCGTCGTCGTCCAGGAGGAACATGCCCGCCAGGCCGCGGTAGACGTGCTGCTCCGTGGTCCCGTGCGGGTGCGGGTGGTACCAGAGGGTGGCGGCGGGCTGGTCGATCTGCCAGGTGGGGCGCCAGGTGGCGCCCGGGGCGACCTCCTGGTGCGGGCCGCCGTCCATCGCGGCGGGCAGGTGCATGCCGTGCCAGTGCACGCTGGTCGGCTCGCCCAGGTCGTTCGTGACCTCGACGGCGACCCGCTCGCCGCGCTCGGCGCGCAGGGTCGGCCCGAGGTACGAGCCGTCGTAGCCCCAGGTCCGCGTCTCGACGCCGGGCCGGAACTCCGTGACGCCCTCCTGCGCGGTGAGGGAGAACACGCGCGTGCCGTCCACGACGCGCGACGGCGCGAGCGGCGGGATGGCGAGCTCGTTGGTGAACCGCACCTCGTCGACGCCGGTGACCGAGCCGGGGATCGCGCCACAGCCCGCCAGGCCGGCCGCCAGTGCGAGCGCGGCGAGGCCGGCGGTCAGCGGCCGGACGGCGGCGGGCCGCCCGCCGCGCGCCGGCGCCGTCCGGCCGTCCCGGGACGTCCGCCTCATCGATCCGCCCCGCGCAGCCGCTGCACCCCGGCCGCGGCCACGCCCGCCAGCGCACCCCAGAACGCGTCGAAGAGCAGGGCGGGAACGATGGTCCACGCCGGCGCGCCCGGACCGCCGAAACCCCCGAGCGCCGGGAGCAGCAGCCCGACCGCCGCCACGACCAGCCCATAGGCCACGCCGGTCAGCGTCAAGGTGAGCACGGGCCGGGGCACCCGGCCCAGGCCGACCACCCCGATCCAGACGACGGCGGTGAGGCCGATGATGGTGAGCGCCCGGGGCGCGCCCGTGCCGAAGAGCCCGGTGAGCCCGGACAGCGGCCAGAGCAGGGCCATGGCGGCCAGGCCGGCCACGACCACCCAGGGGACGTCGGAGTCGCCGGCCGAGGGCCGGACGGGAAGCTGTGGTGATGTCATACCCCGACGGTGCCGGTCGAGGGCCCCGCCCCACATCGGCCCTGGATCGTCTCCCGATGTCGCCCGCAGGCGACAATCACCCTGACTCCGCGCGCCCACCACTCAGGGTTCGCCACCGCCCCGGAGCCGATGCCGCAGGGACGCCCTGTCCGTAGGGTGGCCGTGTGCCAGACCAGCCCGAGCAGCGCGCCACCCCACGAGAGGTCGACCCGCGCGCCACCGACGTCGCCCTGGCGCTCGCCATGGCGCTGGTGGTCGCCGTCGTCATCGCGGCGGACGCCGACGCCGTGCAGCGCACCGGTGCGGGCGCGTACCTGTTCGCGGCCGGCTTCGGGGCGCTCGTGCTGCTGCGGCGCCGGATGCCGCGCACCGTGCTCGTGCTGACGGTGCTGGGCGTGTGCGTCTACTACCCCCTCGGGTTCGCCCCGATCGGCATGACGCTGCCCGCCGTGGCGGCGCTCTACTCGGCGGCGGAGATGCGGCACACCGGCTGGGCGGTCGGCCTGGGCGGCGCGCTGGTGGCCCTCGCGACGTACTTCCGACTCACAGGCGACGACACCGAGGACCAGCTCACCCCGTACGACCTGGTCACGAACGTGGCCCTGGTCGCGGCCGCGATAGCGCTCGGCGTGGCGGTCCGCCTCACGCGCGAGGCCCGGGAGCACGAGGCGCGCGCCGCCGACCAGCGGCTGCAGGCCGAGCGCCTGCGCATCGCCCGCGACCTGCACGACGTCGTCGGGCACAACCTGTCGGTGGTCGCCCTGCACTCCGGCGTCGCCGCGGAGGCGGTGGGCCGGGACGACGACGCGGCCCGGCGCGCGCTGGAGCATGTCCGGGAGGCGACGTCGAGCACGCTGCACGAGCTGCGGTCCACGGTCCGGGTGCTCCGCGGCACGGCAGACGGCTCCACCGACGGCACGGCAGGCAAGGCAGCGAACGACGCCGCCCCCACCGGCCTCGCCGGCGTCGAGACCCTGGTCCGGCCCGCTGAGGCCGCCGGGCTCGCCGTCGACGTCGCGCTCGACGTGCCGGCTGAGACCCTCGACGGCGCGATCGACGCCGCCGCCTACCGGATCGTGCAGGAGTCCCTGACCAACGTGCTGCGGCACGCCGCGGCGGCCCACGTGACCGTGTCCGCGCGGGTCGCCGGCGGCCGCCTCGCCCTGCGCGTGTCCGACGACGGCCGGGGCGCCGGCGCGAGCCTCGTCCCCGGCACCGGGCTGTCGGGGATGCGCGAGCGGGCCGCCCTGCTCGGCGGCAGCGTGACGGCGGGCGACGCACCGAACGGCGGTTTCGTCGTGGCCGCCGACCTGCCCCTGAGACTGGACGGGTGAGGCCCATGATCCGGATAGTGCTGGTGGACGACCAGGAGCTCGTGCGCGCCGGCCTGCGCGCCCTCGCGGAGAGCGAGGGCGACATCACGGTGGTCGGCGAGGCGGCGGACGGCCGCACCGGCGTCGCCCGCGTGCGCGAGCTGCGGCCCGACGTCGTGCTCATGGACATCCGCATGCCGCGCCTGGACGGCCTGGCGGCCACGCGCGAGATCGTCGCCGACCCGGAGCTGGCGGCCACCCGCGTGCTCGTCCTGACCACGTTCGACGAGGACGAGCACGTCGTCGAGGCGGTCCGGTCGGGCGCCGCGGGCTACCTGCTCAAGGACGTGGCGCCGGCCGAGCTGCGGCGCGCCGTCCGCGTGGTCGCGGCGGGCGACGCGCTGCTCGACCCGGCCGTCACCGCCACCGTGCTGCGGGCGGTCGCCGCGCGCCCGGCGCCCCGGTCCGGCACCGACCGGCTCGCCGGGCTGACCGAGCGCGAGCGTGAGGTGCTGCAGCAGCTCGGCCGTGGACTGACGAACGACGAGATCGCCCGCGAGCTCTACCTCAGCCCGGCCACCGCGCGCACCTACGTGAGCCGGCTGCTCGCCAAGCTCGGCGCGCGGGACCGGGCCGCGCTGGTGATCCTCGCCTACGAGACGGGGCTCGTCACGCCGTGAGCGCCCGCAGCCGCGGCAGCACGTCCTCGCCGAACTGCGTGAGGAACCGCTCCTGGTCGTGGCCGGGGCCGTGCACCACCAGGTGGTTCAGCCCGGCGTCGACGTAGGGCTTGATCATCGCGACCGCCTCGTCCGGGTCGGACGCGACGATCCAGCGCCGCGCCACCTGCTCGATCGGCAGCTCGTCCGCGAGCTGCTCCATCTCGGTGGCCGAGGTGACGCTGTGCTTCTGCTCCGGCGTGAGCGACAGCGGCGCCCAGAACCGCGTGTTCTCCAGCGCGGCCGTGGCGTCGCGGTCGTACGAGATCTTGATCTCGATCACCTTGTCGACGTCGGCGGCGTCGCGCTCGGCCTTGGCCGCACCCTCCGCGACGGCGGGCAGCAGCTTCTCCGTGTACAGGTCCATGCCCTTGCCGGAGGTGCAGATGAAGCCGTCACCCGCGCGCCCCGCGTACTTGGCCACGAGCGGGCCGCCCGCCGCGACGTAGACCGGCACCGGGCGCTCGGGCCGGTCGTAGATGGTGGCGTCGACGAGCCGGTAGTAGTCGCCGTCGAAGGTCACGGAGTCCTCGGTCCACAGGGCCCGCATGAGCCGCACCGCCTCGCGCAGGCGCGCGAACCGCTCCTTGAACTCGGGCCACTCGCGGCCCGACACCGCTATCTCGTTGAGCGCCTCGCCCGTGCCGACGCCGAGGATCACCCGGTTGTCGGTGAGCAGCGCCAGCGTGGCGAACTGCTGCGCGATCACCGCGGGGTTGTAGCGGAAGGTGGGGGTCAGCACGCTCGTGCCGAGCTGGATGCGGGAGGTGCGCTCCCCCGCCGCCCCGAGCCAGGCCAGGGCCGACGGCGCGTGGCCGCCCTCGTGCCGCCACGGCAGGAAGTGGTCGGAGACCATCGCGCTGTCCAGCCCCACCTCCTCGGCGCGGACGGCGAGCTCGACCAGCTCGCGGGGGCCGAACTGCTCGGCGGACGCCTTGTATCCGATCTTCAGAGTCACATCTGCGACCCTACGCTCGATCACCCGCGCACGAGGCCGCGCCGTCGTGCCCGCGCCGTCGTACCCGCGCCGTCGTGCCCGCGCCGACGGGTAGGCCTCCCCATGGCCGTCTCGCCCGGACCCGGCTAGGTTCACCTGTGCCGGACGACCGGCACGAGGGGCCGACCGCGCCGTCCGCGCGCGACCGGCAGAGCCGGGGGTATCGATGGGCGAGGTATGGGGCTCCGACATCGCCCAGCTACGCTCGCTGGCGGACGTCGTACGGGAGCAGACGCGGACCCTGGAGACCGCGCGCGCCCAGGTGGACTTCCTGATCGACGACGTGGAGTGGTTCGGCCCGAGCGGCGACGAGTTCCGCGCGGAGTGGACGACCAGGCACCGCGGGAACCTGTCCGCCGCGATCGACTCGCTCGCGCAGGCCGGGGACGCGCTGGTCCGGAACGCCGACGCCCAGGAGAGCACGAGCGAGGACGCCGGGCTCGCCGGAGCGGGCACCATGGCCGGCGGCCCCACCGCCGGCGCCGACCAGGGCGGGCCTCGGGCCGACGTCCCCGCCGCTCCGCAGTCACCCACCCTCACCCCCGACGAGTACACGGACCTCTCGGAGGCGGAGCGCGCGGAGTGGCTGGCCACCGCCACCGACGAGGACATCGCCGCCCTCCTGGCGGCGATGGAGGCCCAGGGCCTGTACCCGGGGCCGGACGCCGGAGCGGTCGCCAGCGAGCACTGGACCCGGCAGGCGGCGCAGGACGCCGGCATCGACTACCTCAAGTGGGACCCCCGGCTCGGCGCCGAGGCCAACCGCGCGAACATCGAGGCCGTCTACGAGTACTACGCCCAGCTCTACCTCCAGAACCCCGACCTGCAGTGGGCCGGGATGGCCGCGATGATCGGGCCGTCGTTCGCCGCCGGCTTCCTCGACCTGGCCATGATGCGCGACGTCGCGCGGGGCTTCGAGGTCGGGGGCGAGGTGGTCCAGCACCTGCCCGGCGGGCTCCCCGAGGGCCTCCTGATCGAGCAGGTCGCCGCCATGACCGACGACGAGCTGCGCTTCTACGAGACCACGTTCCTGTCGATGCAGCAGGAGATCTTCCACGACCAGGCGTCGATGCACGCCGCCTACGAGCACGGCGGCATGGAGGAGATCGGGCGGATGTACGAGTCCGGCGCCATCGACGAGGCGGCGTACGACGCCTGGGCGGACATCGCGTCGGGCGACCCCGACCGCGTCTCCGAGGGCAACGTCGAGATGCTGCGCCGCGAGCAGCAGGACATCATCGCCGACAACTACCAGGACATGCAGAACCACCCGGTGACGGGCGAGGCGATGACCTACATGATGACCCTGGTGGGCGAGGCCTCGATCCCCGGCACGCAGACGTTCGGCGAGCACAACCCGCTGAGCGTGACCGTGGAGACGCCCGGGCCGGACCGGGTGGGCATCCCGTTCACCGGCATCTCCGCCGACAACCCTCTCCAGGGGTCGGTCGAGATCACCACCCCGCTGCCGAACGGGAACATCGCGGACACCGGGCAGCGCTGGGACTACATCCAGGCTGACACGCTGCCCGCCTACCAGGAGCTGCTGGCGAACGACCCGGGGCGCGCCGAGGAGATCCTGCGGACCGACGTGTCCGACCGGATCGAGGACTACCGGCTGACGAACCCGGACCGGCTCGGCCGCATCGTGGACCGCCTGGCGACAGACTGGGACGTTGATGTCGACCAGTGACGACGGACGCCGGCGGGCGGGCCGGCGACATGTGCCGTCCCGACGACATGACAAGGTGGACGGATGTCAGTACGACAGGTGATCCTCGCGGCCGCAGCGGCCCTCGCCCTCGTGGCGACGGCCGGCTGCACGATCAGCGTCGGCGGCCAGGACGACGACGGCGCCCAGCTCTTCGGACAGGGGAACAGCATGCAGTGGGACCTGACACGACCGCTCGAGGCGGAGGCCCTCGGGCTTCCAGAGGACCAGATGGTGGTGGTCACCGTGCCCGACGGCGCCACCGTGCACCTCACCCTCCCCAGCGGCACCTGGTCCGGGCGCACCGAGGAGATGACGGTGACCACGCGGCACGGTTTCGTGGACTCCGTCGACCTGTACTGGACCGAGGCCGACGGGCAGGCCGCCGCCGACCGGATGGCGGCGGACGCGGGCCTCCTCGGTGTCGACGCCGCGCAGGTCGCGGGATGGGCTGAGACCGCGCGGTGGGCCGAGACGGCCGACATCAACCGGACACGGGAGAAGGCCAACTACAACGGCTCGACCGGCGAGGTGTCCACCTCGATCAAGCCCAGCATGGCCGTGGGCGAGGGTGCGGGAACACCGGTCCGGCTCTGGTACAAGTTCTACGTCCGCGACGTGGTCGAGACGGCGGGCTGACCGGCGGCACCCCGCAGCGCCTGGTAGGCGCGGCTGACCGGCGCGTGGCCCAGGTGGGGCTCCAGCCACGCGCTGGTGTCCAGGACCCGGGGCAACGACACCCCCGTACTGATCCCCAGCCCGTCCAGCATCCACAGCAGGTCCTCCGTGGCGAGGTTCCCGGTGGCCGACTCCGCGTACGGGCACCCGCCCAGCCCGCCCGCCGACGTGTCGAACGTCGTCACCCCGTGCCGCAGCGCGGCGGCCACGTTGCCCAGCGCCTGCCCGTAGGTGTCGTGGGCGTGCAGGGCCAGCACGTCGTCCGGCACGCCGGCGTCGTTCAGGGCGTCCAGCAGCGCGACGACGTGCCCCGGCGTGCCGACGCCGATCGTGTCGCCCAGCGAGAGCTCCTGGGCGCCGAGGTCCATGAGCCGCTTGCCCGCCGCGACCACCTGGTCCAGCGGCACGTCGCCCTCCCACGGGTCGCCGAAGCACATCGAGACGTACGCCCGCACCCGCATCCCCGCCGCGCGGGCCCGCGTCATGACGGGCTCGAACATCGCGTACTGCTCGTCCAGCGACCGGTTCAGGTTGCGACGCGCGAACGAGTCGGTGGCGCTGGCGAACACCGCGATGTGCCGCAGCCCCAGGTCGTAGGCGCGTTCCAGGCCGCGCTCGTTCGGCACCAGCACGGGCAGGTCGCGGGCGCGGTCGCCGAGCCGGTCCACCAGCGCGCCCAGCACGTCGGCGGCGTCGGCGAGCTGCGGCACCCAGCGCGGGTGCACCAGGCTCGTGGCCTCCACGTACGGCAGGCCGGCGTCGAGCAGCCGCTCGACCAGGCCGACCTTCACCGCGGTCGGCACCACCGCGTCCTCGTTCTGCAGGCCGTCGCGCGGGCCGACCTCGTAGATCGTCACCCGCTCGGGCAGGCTCGGGTCGGGCACCACCTGGGGCCTCCGGAACTCGCCGGACCTCGCCTGCTCAGTCATCGCGCTCGCTCCCTCCGCTCGCTTCGCCCGCAGCTTCGCCTGCTCCTTCGTCTGGGGCCTTTGGATGTACCTCGAAGAGCACCTGCCGCGCCGCCACCTGCTCCCCTGCCGCCGCGCGCACGCGCACCACACCGTCCGCCGGCGCCACGAGCGCCACCTCCATCTTCATCGCCTCCAGCACGCCGAGCGCCTGCCCGGCGGTCACCCGCTCGCCGTCAGCGACCTCGACCCGGGCCAGCGATCCAGGCATCGCGGCGAGCACCACGCCGTCGGACAGCTCGGCCTGCGCCGGACGGGACGCCCCCGGCCGCACGAAGCGGAAGGTGTGCCCGCGTGTCACGACCTCGACGGACGACCGCCGCACGTCGAGGTCGAACCGAGCCGTCACCCCGTCGATCTCCAGCAGGCACTCGCCGGCGAAGTCCCCCGGCCCACTGCCCACCGCGCGGCACGACGTCGGCGGCTCGCCCTCGCGCCGCACCTCGCCCCGGGTGACGCTCACCCGGAGCACCGCGTCGTCCAGCTCGACCCACGTGTCGGCGGGCGGTCCGCCGAGCCGCCACCCGTCGCCGCCGTCCTGCGCCGCGGCCGAGGCGACCGCCCAGGCCGCGGCCACGAGCGCCGGACCCGGATCCGGTGGCGGCAGCTCGTGCGTGTCCAGCCACGCCGTGTGCACTTCGCCGTCGCGGAACGCGTCCGAGTCCGCGAGCGCCCGCACGAACCCCGTGTTGGTGACGAGGCCGCCGATCGCCGTGGCGTCGAGTGCGTCCACCAGGCCGCGCCGGGCGGCCTCCCGGTCGGCGCCGCGGGCGATGACCTTGCCGACCATGGGGTCGTAGGCGGCGGGCACCGCCGTGCCGTCCTCGATGCCGGCCTCGACGCGGGCGTGCTCGGGCCAGCGCACGCGGGTCGCGGTCCCGGCCTGCGGCAGGAAACCGCCGAACGCGTCCTCCGCGTAGATCCGGGCCTCGATCGCGTGGCCGGCGACGGCGACGTCGTCCTGGGCGAAGCCCAGCTCCTCGCCCGCCGCGACGCGGAGCTGCTGCTCCACCAGGTCGATCCGCTCGCCGCGCACGGTGACGACCTCCTCGGTGACGGGGTGCTCGACCTGGAGGCGGGTGTTCATCTCGAGGAACCAGGCGCCCACACTGGTCGGACCGCCGCCGGCACGCGCGTCGACCGAGCCTGCCGAGGCCCCGTCCTCCACCAGGAACTCCGCGGTGCCAGCCCCTGTGTACCCGACCTCGCGGGCCAGGTTCACGGCCCACTCGTGCAGCCAGCCGCGCAGCACGGGATCGAGGTCAGGCGCAGGGGCCTCCTCCAGCACCTTCTGGTGCCGCCGCTGGGCCGAGCAGTCGCGCTCGTGCAGGTGCAGCACGGTGCCGTGCTCGTCGGCGAGGAGCTGCACCTCGACGTGCCTGCCGCGCTCGACGTAGCGCTCCAGCAGCACGGTGTCATCGCCGAACGCGGCGGCGGCCTCGCGGCGGGCGGCCGCGACGGCGGAGCCCAGCTCGGCCGGCTCGCGGACGATCCGCATGCCCTTGCCGCCCCCGCCGGCGGCGGCCTTGACCAGGAGCGGGTAAGTCAAACCCCCCGGGACCGCGAAGTTCTCCGCGCCCAGCCCGAACGCCGAGGTCTGCCGCAGCACCGGCACCCCCGCCTTCTGGGCGATCGCCCGCGCCGTGTCCTTGCGCGCCATCGCGTCCATCGCCTCGGGCGGCGGCCCCACCCACGTCAGCCCGGCCCCGACGACGGCGCGCGCGAAGTCGGCCTGCTCGGACAGGAACCCGTAGCCGGGGTGGACGGCGTCGGCGCCGGTCTCCTTGGCGGCCGCGAGCAGCGCCGGGACCGACAGGTAGGACTCGGTGGCCGGCGTCGGCCCGATCCGGACGGCGACGTCGGCGGCCCGGGTGTGCGGCGCACCGGCGTCGGCGTCCGAGTGGACGGCGACCGTGCGCAGGCCGAGGCGGCGTCCGGTGCGGATGATCCGCAGGGCGATCTCGCCGCGGTTGGCGATCAGGAGCGTGTGCACACGAATCACATCCGGAAGATGCCGTAGGACGGCTCGCCGATCGGGGCATTGGCCGCAGCGGCCAGGCCGAGCGCGAGGACGCGGCGGGTGTCGGCGGGGTCAATCACGCCGTCGTCCCAGAGGCGGGCGGTGGCGTAGTAGGGGTTGCCCTGGGTCTCGTACTGGGCGCGGATCGGGGCCTTGAACGCCTCGACGTCCTCGGGCGCGAGGTCGCGGCGCACCGTGGCGAGCACGGAGGCCGCCTGCTCGCCGCCCATCACGGAGATGCGCGCGCCCGGCCACATCCAGAGGAACCGCGGGTCGTAGGCGCGGCCGCTCATGCCGTAGTTCCCGGCGCCGAACGAGCCGCCGAGCACCACCGTGAACCGCGGCACCGACGTGCACGCCACGGCGGTGACCAGCTTGGCGCCGTCCTTGGCGATGCCGCGGTGCTCGTACTCCTTACCCACCATGAAGCCCGCGATGTTCTGCAGGAACACGAGCGGGATGCGCCGCTGGTCGCAGAGCTGCACGAAGTGCGCGCCCTTGAGCGCCGACTCCGAGAACAGGATCCCGTTGTTCGCCACGATCCCGACCTGGTACCCGTCGATCCGCGCGAAGGCGCACACGAGCGTCTCGCCGTACCGGGCCTTGAACTCCGCGAACCGGGAGCCGTCGACGATGCGCCGGATCACGTCGCGTACGTCGTAGGGCGTCCGCGGGTCGGAAGGCACGTCGTAGAGGCCGTCGGGGTCGAGCTCCGGTTCCTCCGGCGCCGCCCGCTCCAGGCTCGGCGGCCGGGTCGGCGTGGTCGCGATGATCTCGCGCACGATGCGCAGGGCGTGCGCGTCGTCGTCGGCCAGGTGGTCCGCCACGCCGGAGGTCGTGGTGTGCACGACGCCGCCGCCCAGCTCCTCTGCCGTGACAACCTCGCCCGTCGCGGCCTGCACGAGGGGCGGCCCGCCGAGGAAGATCGTGCCCTGGTCGCGCACGATGACCGCCTCGTCGCTCATCGCCGGCACGTACGCGCCGCCCGCCGTGCAGGACCCCATGACGGCCGCGACCTGCGGGATCCCCCGCGCCGACAGGTTGGCCTGGTTGTAGAAGATGCGCCCGAAGTGCTCGCGGTCGGGGAACACCTCGTCCTGCATCGGCAGGTAGGCGCCCCCGGAGTCCACGAGGTACACGCACGGCAGGTGGTTCTCGGCCGCGATCTGCTGCGCGCGCAGGTGTTTCTTGACCGTCATCGGGTAGTAGGTGCCGCCCTTGACGGTCGCGTCGTTGGCCACGACCACGCACTCGCGCCCGGCGATCCGGCCGATCCCCGTGACGATGCCGGCGCTGGGCACCGCCCACTCGCCCCCGTACAGGTCGTAGGCGGCCAGCGCCCCGATCTCCAGGAACGCCGAGCCCGCGTCCAGCAGCCGGTCCACCCGGTCCCGCGCGAGCAGCTTGCCCCGCCCGGTGTGGCGGGCGCGCGCCTCGGGCGACCCGCCCTGCCGCACGCGCGCCAGCCGCTCCCGTAGCTGCGCCGTGAGGGTGCGCAGATCCGTTCCAACGCCGACGTCGGTGGTCATGTGCCGCAGCATAGCCCGCCGGTTAACGATCGTTAACCCCAGGCGCCCCGGAGCGCCTCAGGCGAGCGCCGCGACGTCCCCGCACACGTGCACCTCGACGCCCAGCTCCGCGAAGAACGCCGCCTTGGCGACCAGCGCGTCGTCGGCCGTCGCGGCGTCGGGCGCGTAGGCAACGTTGAGGTGGTTGGCCTTGTGCCGGGCCATGAACTGGTCCCGGCTCACGCCGTGCAGCACCGCGTGCATGATCGGCCACTCCGGGTTGGTCGCCTGCCAGCGGCGCTCGGTCTCCGCGGCGGGCAGCGCGACGGCGGAGGCCCGCCCCAGGTCCACGTGCAGCCGGCCGCCCGCGATGTACACGCGGGACCAGACGATCTCGCCCGGCCTGGACACGCCCTTGATGGTGGAGCCGCCGAGCGGGAAGTACACCGGGTCCTGCCGCCACCCCTCGGCGCCCGCGTAGCCACCGGTCAGGTGCGAGGGTGGCACCGAGCCCGAGATCTCGAAGACCCACACGAACCGGCCGTCGAACTCCTCGCCCCAGCGCACGTCGTGCAGCGTGGTGGCCGGGTCGAGCCCCATCGCGGTCCACAGCCGGTTGGTCACCAGCGCGTCGACGGCCACGCCCTCGTCGGCTTCGTTGAAGTGCGGCAGGGCCCTGCCCTCCCACAGCACGCGCGCGCCGTCGCGCGAGGTGACCGGCGGGCGCACCACGTTGTTGAGCAGGCCCTCGGCCAGGTCCGACGCCGGGCTGAGGTCCTTGAGCCCCTGCTGGTACTGGATGCCGACGGCGTCCAGCCCGAAGTCGTCGGCGATCCGCAGCGCGGCGACGTACATCTTGTGCTGCCAGGTGAGCTGCGCCGCGGTGAGCTCCGTCGCCTCGTCCGAGCCCAGCTTGAACGTCATCCCGGCGTCCTCCAGCCAGGCCTGGACCGCGGCGGCCTCGGCGTCCGGCACGCGCTGCATCTCGGCCCACAGCGCCGACTGGCTCAGGCGCTCCTTGTAGATGCCGATCGGGTTGAGCAGCTCGTCGTCGATGATCGCGTTGTACATGCCCATGCAGCCCTCGTCGAAGACGCCGATGATCGCCTTCTCGCGCAGGAGCTGGGCGGCCAGCGCGCGCCCGAGGTCCACCTGCGGGCCGGCGGGCAGCGCCGGCGAGTCGGTGACGTGCGAGGCGTCGTGCTCGATCCGGCCCGTCTCCAGCCACGCGCGGATGCCATCCCTGAACCACTGGTCGGTGAAGTCCACGCTCCAGATCGTCGAGTAGGGCTTGCCCATCTTGGTCAGGCCGGCGTTCAGACCGAGCAGGCCCACCAGGCCCGGCCAGTCGCCCACGAAGTTGGCCACGGTCAGGATGGGTCCCTCGTGGGTGCGCAGGCCCGCCAGCACGTGGTGGCTGTACTGCCAGACGGCCTCCGCCACGATGAGCGGGGCCTCGGGCGGGACGGACCGGAACACCTCGAGCCCCATCCGCTGGGAGCTGATGAACCCGTGCCCGGTGCCCGGGTCCACCTCGTTGGCGCGGACCACGGTCCAGCCGAGCTCGGCGAACGCCGCCGTCAGGTCGGCCTCCATCGCGGCCTGCGTGGGCCACCCGGCCCGGTTCGCCGACTCGCGCAGGTCGCCGCTGGCCACCAGGTAGGCCGTGTTCGGCGCCGCCTGGGGTCGCGGGGTCACGGGGGGAAGGTCGTAGGACATGTGCTGCTCCCTTATCCGGTGTATCCGTTGGTCGAGGGGGTGAACGTGAGGGTCTCGCCCGGCCGGACGACGTCGGACCGCACCGCCGCGAGCGCCACCCCGCGCACGACGGCCTGGTCCAGCCGCAGGGCGCCGCCGTCGACGTGGAGGCGCAGCCCGCCGTCGTCCAGCTCGAGGCGGCCCCACGCGGTGCCGGTGCTGAAGAAGGTCCGCAGGGCCGGCGTGCCGGCCGGCGGGTCCACGGTGATGCGCCGGTCGGCGACGCTCGTGCGGACCCCCGACCAGGCCAGCAGGAGCGCCCACGACGACAGGGAGCGCGCGTAGTGGTTGCCGCACTCCGCCTCGTTCCACGGGCTGCGCCGGTACCCGTCGTGCCGCGCGCGGACGGCGGCCACCACCTCGAGCGACTCGGCGGTCAGGCCCTCGTACGCCAGGTGGGCGGCGACCTGGTACTCGATCCCCGTCCAGACCTCGTCCGCGTACACGAACGGGATGCGCGGGCGGCCGCCGCGCGGCCAGGAGCACAGCACCAGGCCCGCCTCGTCCCCGAGCGCGTAGGTGCGCTGCACGCTCTCGTGCCGCAGCAGCGAGCGCCGGAAGTTGTGCGTGTGGACCGCCCGCACCGCCGAGCGCACGTGCGCGGCCGGGAACAGGTGGCCGAGCCCGACGACGTGCGCGAGGAGCTGGCCGAGGAGCTGGTCGCTGAGCACGCCGGTGCCGAACTGGTAGCGCCGCGCGTCGACGTCGTCCAGGTGCTGCTGGTAGTACTCGCCGTTGAAGAGCAGCCGGTCCATGCGGTCGCTGCCGACGGCGGCGGCCTCGCGCCACCGGGCCGCCAGGCCGGGCACGCCCACCCGGTCCGCGAGCTCAGCGGCGGCGCGCAGCGCGGCGTAGAACATCGAACCGGCGCGCGAGTCGGCGCCCACGAACTCGATGTCGTAGGTGTTGTGCTGCAGGCCGTCGAGCACGAGGTCGCCGTCGGCGTCCCAGTGGGCGAACGCGAACTCGACGGCGCGCACCAGGGCGGGCCACACCTCGCGGAGGAAGTCGTCGTCGCCGCTGAGCAGCCACTCCCGGTAGACGCGCAGCACGGTGCCGAGCTGCCCGTCCGCCGCGGGATGGAAGTCCCAGGCCGGCGAGCCGAAGATCCGGTTGGTGCGGAAGTTCATCCGGCCGTCGTCGCGCGTCTCCAGCAGCAGCTCGGTGCGGCGGGCGCTGCGTTCGAGCGCGGGGAACAGCCAGGCGAGCGACTGCGCGTAGGTCCAGACGTGCGTGCACGTGCCCTCGCAGCTCCCCACCGTGTCGAAGCTGCCCTCCCAGGCGGCGAACGTCCCGTCCGCCAGGCGGAAGCAGGTGGTGCTGCGGATCACGGTCAGGTTCGAGCCGACGGCGTCGAGGACCGGCGCCGGCAGCGTGCTGTCGTACAGGGCGCTGGTGAAGGCCCGCGTGGCCGCCTCCAGGGCGTCGAGCCGCCGGTCCAGGTCGACGGCGACGGCCCACGCGTCGGCGTACCGGCGGGCGTAGGCGTTGCACACCACCTCATCGAGGTGCGGGTCGTCGCCGATGATGTTGCCCGCCCACCCGCGCGGCCGGTTCGGGAAGTGCCACGTCAGGCGGAACTCGAAGTCAGCGGACTGGCCGGGGGCGATCTCGTCGGCCACCGCGAGCGAGCCCACGCGCAGGCGGGTCAGCCACGGCGGGTACGGCTCGGGGTCGAGGGTGGCCACGGGCTCCGGGGTGAGCGTGCCGGTGTCGCGGAACTCGTCCCAGAACCGCTGGACGCCGTCCTGCCACGCCCCGTACAGCCAGGTCGGCTTGGCGGTGACCGCCCGCCCCTGGCCGACGGCGTCCGGCGCGCCGACGGCGTCCCGCGTCGTGAGCGTCACCGTCCCGGCGAGCAGGTGGTCGTCGGGCAGGTCGGAGGTCATGACCAGGCCGCCGACGCCGTCCGCCCGCCGCCACGCGTTGTGCGGCCGGCCGGCGAACCGCGGGAAGTGGAAGACGTCGCGCTCCGCCTGCGCCCCGACGGGGTTGGCGAGCGAGCCCGCGACCGTCACCCGCACGGGGTCGGGCCCGGGGTTGTGCACGCGGTAGCGCAGCACGGCGCACGGGATGCCGGAGTCGTCCTCGTCCAGGGGGACGAACGGCGTGAAGGCCGTCAGCGACACCTCGACGGGCAGCTCGTCGTCGACGAAGTCGAGCTCCAGCAGCGGGTACCGCCCGCGCACGCGGGTGTCGGCGAGCCGGGGCAGGCCGGCGACGTCGCCCGCGTAGTAGCCCTGGTCCGCCTCGTGCGGCGGGCGGTGGCGCGCCTCCAGCACCCGGGTGACCGGGTCCGCGCCGGCGCGCGCCACGCGGATCGCGAAGAACGAGAACGGGTTCTTCGCGCCCTTGGCCGGGCGGTTCGCGAGCTCCCAGTCGCGCAGCTCGCCGCGGGCACCGACCGACACGTTGCCCGTGCCGATCCCGCCGAGCGGGAACGCGGCGGCGGCCGCCGAGGCGTCGAGCTCGGCGACCATCAGGCCGCCTCGCCGAACCGCAAGGTCTGCGGCTGTGGCACAGGGGTGCGCTGCGGGGTCATGGGGATCCTCCTTGATCCTTGTGCACTGCCTCTTCGGCTGTTCCCGCCTACTTTGGCAGAAATCGATTTCACCTACAAGGGCCCAAAAGCGCGGCTCCAGGCGGGTCGCCGCGCCTGTCCCGTGAAACCGCTACGGCACCGCCCGGTGCTTCCCGGGGACAAGCTGGTTGCGCAGCACGATGGTGCGGGCGGGCTGCGTGTCGCCCTTGATCCGGTCGATCAGGATGCGCGCGGCGGTGATGCCCATGTTCCGGGCGGGCAGCCGCACCACGGTGACCGCGCTCGGCGGGAGCGTGGTGAACGGCAGCCCGCCGATCACGGCCACCCCCATCCGCAGCGGCGTGAGCTCACGCTCGGTGAGCACCTGCAGCGCGCCCACGCCGAGCAGGTTGTTGCCGGCGACCAGCGCGTCCGGCGGCTCGGGCAGCGCGAGCAGGTCGGTCATCACCTTCACCCCGCCGTCGACGCCGAAGGTCGAGTACCGCAGGTACTCCTCAGGGTCGTCGAACAGCTCGTGCCGCGTGACGACGTCCTTCCAGCCCTGGGCGCGCTCGTACGCGGTCTCGATGTCCTGCGGCCCCGTGATGCAGGCGATCCGGCGGTATCCGGCCTGGTGGAGCGCGTCCGTGGCCGCGCGGCCTGCGGGCCGGTTGGACATCACCACGGCGTCGACGTCGAAGTCGGTGGTGCGGTCGACGGTGACGACGGGGCGGCCGCGCGCGATGACGTCGGTGAGGTCGCTCCCGCTCGCCGCTGGCGCCACGATCACCCCTGCCATGCTCTCCGAGAGCGCGATCTTGAAGTACGTGGCCTCCTTGGCGAGCTGCGAGTCCGTGTTGCACAGCACCACCGAGAAGCCTGCCTCCTGCGCGACGTCCTCGACGCCGCGCGCCATCTCCGTGAAGTACGGGTTCTCGATGTCGGGGATGACCAGCGCGATCACCTCGGAGTGCTGCTTGCGCAGCGTGCGCGCGGTGCGGTTGGGCGTGAAGCTCAGCTTCGCCGCCGCCTCGCGGACCCGCTCCGCGTTCTCCGGCGACACGCGGGTCCCGTTGAACACGCGCGAGACCGTCGCCGGCGAGACGCCGGCGAGCTCGGCGACCTCGTAGATCGTGGCCATCGGCGTCCTTCCATTGACACGGAACCTGAGCCGACCATACATTGGTGAAATCGGTTTCACAAGACAGGCCCGCTCACGGGCTCGCGCACGAGGAAGTGTGGTTACCCAATGCTCGATCCTGCCCTGCGAAGCGTCTCGGCCCTCCGCGATGTCCGGACCCGGTCCATCAGCCCCGAGAACTTCGACGGCTCGGTGGGCGGCGGCGGGCGCGCGACCGAGGGCACGGGCGCCGAGGCGGCGCGCGACCTGGGCCCCGGCTGGAAGATCTCGCCGAGCGTCGACATCAAGGCCGGCGAGACGTTCGACCTGGCCACCATCCGCGGCGGCGGCAAGATCACGCACATCTGGATCACCACGCACACCGACCACTGGCGCACGCTCGTGCTCCGGGCCTACTGGGACGGTGCCACAGAGCCCGCCGTCGAGGTGCCCTACGGCGACTTCTTCTGCAACGGCTGGGGCGTCTTCACGCAGGTCAGCTCACAGATGATCGCCGCCAACCCGCACGGCGGGTTCAACTCCTACTGGCCCATGCCGTTCCGCACGGGCGCCCGGCTGACGCTGGAGAACACGTCCGAGAAGGACGTCCGCGTTTACTACCAGGTGACCTACGAGCAGGGTGGCGACCACACCGGCGAGGGCTACTTCCACGCCCAGTGGCGCCGCAGCAACCCGCTCGAGGACCGCGTGCCGCACACCATTGTGGAGGGCGTGGAGGGGGCCGGGCACTACGTCGGCACCTATATCGCGTGGGGCGTGAACTCGAACGGCTGGTGGGGCGAGGGCGAGATCAAGTTCTACCTCGACGCCGACGACGAGTACCCGACGATCTGCGGCACCGGCACCGAGGACTACTTCGGCGGCGCGTGGAACTTCGACGTCCCCGGCCAGGGGTACACCGAGTTCACGACGCCGTACCTCGGCATGCCCCAGGTGATCCGGCCCGACGGGCTCTACGTGAGCCAGCAGCGGTTCGGCATGTACCGCTGGCACATCGTCGACCCGATCCATTTCGCGCAGCGGCTGCGCGTGGACATCCAGGCTCTCGGCTGGCGCAGCGGCTGGCGGTACCTCCCGCTGCACGACGACATCGCCTCGACGGCCCTGTTCTACCTGGACCGGCCGACGGCGCACCGCCCGGCCACGCCGTCGGCCGACGACATGGAGGTGCACCGCGGCACCGCCGCCGTCCCCGACCTCGCCTGAGCCCGGCCCCTGAGTGGGGTCAGCGGAAGGTGCGGCGGTAGGTGCCCGGGGCCGTGCCGCACACCTGGCGGAACGTCTCGTAGAAGCTGCTCTGGGCCGTGAAGCCGGCCGCATGCGCGATCTCGGCGGTGGTGCGGTCCGACGTGATCGAGCAGCCGCTGCGCCTCCGCGACCCGGCACCGCGCGATGTACGTGCCGACCGTCGTGCCGATCACCCGTTTGAAGAGCGTCATCGCGTGGCCGGGGCTCAGGTGGACGGCGCCGGCCACGTCCGCGGCGGTGATCGGCGAGCGGTAGTTCTCGGCGATGAACTGCGCCATCGCCGTGGCACGCTCGGCCGCACCGGACTGCGTCAGCGGCACGCACTCCGCCGTCGGCCCGGGCCCCGGCTCGTCCCGGGTCGCGCCCGCCAGGACCCGGCGCACGAACGCCTGGGCCTCCAGCATGACCACCGTGTCCTGGCCGCCGTCCAGGACGTCGTGGTGCCAGCTCGCGAACAGCGCACCGACGTCCCGCACCAGGTCCGCGGCGGGCACGACGACGGGCCGCGCCCGCAGCAGCACCGCCACCTGCTCGGTGGGCAGCGCCCAGCTCAGCACCTCCGTCAGCGGGATGTGCACCCACGCCCCGTCGGTCGGCGTCGCGCCGGGGTCCACGAGCTGGTGCGGCGTGCCGCCCCAGAACAGCGCCACCTGGCCCGCCTCGACCCGCAGGTACGAGCCGCCGAAGAGGTAGTCGAGGCGCCCGGCGCGCACGAGGTTGAGCTCCAGGTCGTCGTGCCGGTGGGGCCGCTCCATCACCGGAGGCGCGCCCTGCCGAACCCACAGTGCGGGTTCGGCCAGCTCCACCTCGTCGTCCGCGAGCGCCATGGGACGGCAGCATAGGGCCCGGGCGGCCGGGGTGCAGAACCGGAGGATCCCGGAGAGCCGGGGCACGCAGCCGGAGGCTTCGCCGTCATCCTCGCGCCTAGCGTCGCCGTATGGCTTCCTCCCCCAAGATCACCATCATCGGCGCCGGTGGCTTCGTCTTCCCGTTCCGCCTTGTCGGCGACCTGCTCAGCTTCCCGGCGCTCCAGGGCGCCACGCTCAGCCTCATGGACCTCGACGCCGGGCGTCTGGACCGGGTGGCGAGCGCCACCCGGGAGCTGGTGGCGCACCACGGCCTGCCGACGGTCGTGGAGCAGACGACGGACCGGCGCGCAGCGCTGCGGGACGCGGACTTCGTGATCATCACGTTCCAGGTGGGCGGCGTGGAGTCCTACCGGCACGACGTCGAGATCCCGCGGCGCTACGGCGTCGACCAGACCGTGGGCGACACGGTGGGGCCGGGCGGCGTGTTCCGGTTCCTGCGGTCGGTGACCGCGTACCAGGACATCGCGGCCGATGCGCTGGAGGTGTGCCCGGACGCGCAGTTCATCAACTACGCCAACCCGATGGCGATGGCGACGGCGTACCTGAACGCGCTGGGGCTGCGCACGGTGGGCCTGTGCCACAGCGTGCAGGGCACCACGCGGATGCTGGCGCGCACGCTCGGCGTGCCGTACGAGGAGGTGTCGTACCGCTGCGCGGGCATCAACCATCAGTCGTGGGTGCTGGAGTTCCGCCGGGGAACGGAGGACCTGTACCCGCGGCTGCGCGAGGCGATGACGGACCGGCACGTGCGAGGCCGGGCCGCGGCGGACCTCCTGGCGGACGACGGCGACCACTCCGAGGAGGCGCTGGCCGCCAGCACCTACGAGGGCGGCAACGAGCAGGTGCGCACCACGCTGATGAACCACTTCGGCTACTTCGAGACGGAGTCGAGCCATCACGCGTCGGAGTACGTGCCGTACTTCCGCAAGGACGCCGCCACGACCAAGGAGTACATCCCGGAGCGCTGGGACTACTACGAGATCTGCGCGGCGCACGACGAGCAGGGCGACGTCGACGAGCAGCTCGCGCGCCTCAAGGAGGACCTGAGCCCGTCGGTCGAGTACGGGGCGTCCATCGTGAACGCGGTGGTCACCGGCGTGCCGACAGTGGTCTACGGGAACGTGCCGAACGCGGGCCGGGTGATCACGAACCTGCCGGACGACGCGTGCGTCGAGGTGGCGTGCCTGGTCGACGCGAACGGCGTGCAGCCCACCAGCGTCGGGGACCTTCCGCCGCAGCTCGCGGCGCTCAACCGCACGAACACCAACGTGCAGACGCTCGCCGTGCGCGCGGCGCTGACCGGCGACGTCGAGCACGTGCACCACGCCGTGGCGATGGACCCGCTCACCTCCGCGCACTGCACCCTGGAGCAGATCCGGGCGATGACCGACGAGCTGCTGGAGGCGCACGCGGCGCTGCTGCCGCCCGCGCTCAAGCACTGAGCGCACGCGGGGCCGCGGGCGACGACGCTCGCGGCCCCGCGCCGACCACCTCAACGAAGAGGAGACGACATGCCGACTCATCCGGCACCCCCGACACCCGGCGCGAGACTGTCCCGCCGCACGTTCCTGGCCGTGGCGGGGATCAGCGTGGCGGGCGCCCTGGCCGCCTGCTCCGGCGCCCCGACGGGGACCAAGCACCTGCGCCTGTCCTCGTGGAACATCCCGCTGGACCTGGAGTCCTACCAGGTGATCGCCGACGAGTTCGTGGCGGCCCATCCCGGCACGAGCGTGGCGGTGGAGGTGACGACCGGCCAGTTCCACCAGTGGTTCATCACGCGGCTCGCCGCGGATCTCGCGCCGGACATCATCCGCATCACGCCGCAGCAGATCGGCCGGTACGCCGCCAACGGCAGCCTGGTGGACCTGACCGGCGCGGTGCCCGCGGAGTACCAGGACGACTACTCCGAGCCGTTCTGGGCGATCGGCGCGCGGGAGGACGGCCTGTACGGCGTCTTCCAGCACACGGACAACTTCATCACCTACTACCACCGGGGCGTGCTGGAGCAGATCGGCGTGACTCCGCCGTCGTCGCTGGAGGAGGCGTGGCACTGGGAGGAGTTCCTGGAGATCGCCCGGGAAGCCCAGAAGGTGACGGGCGCGTACGGCTTCGGCTACGGCTGGGGCGGCGCGGAGACGGCGTACCGCTGGCTGCCGATCGTCTACCAGAACGGCGGCACCTTCCTGGGCGACGACGGCGAGACGCCGTCCATGGACAGCGCCGAGGCGATCGAGGCCCTGGACTTCGGGCGTCGCTGGTACGCCGAGGGCCTGGTGGCCCCGGCGAACATGAGCAAGTCGGGCGGTACGCCGTCCCGCGACCTCTTCCTCACCGGGCAGATCGGCCTCCTGCTCGACAACCCGGAGTCGATTGCGCCGCTGGACGAGGGCATGCCCAACGAGTGGGGCACCGCGCCCATGATCCGCAACGCCGGCGAGGCGTCCGACCTGGGCGGCAACGCCCTGGCCGTGACGAAGTCCAGCAAGCACCCGGAGCTCGCGGCCGAGCTCGTCGCGTACATCACCAGCCGGGCCAACGCGATCGAGTTCTGCAGGCGGGGCAACTGGCTGCCCGCCCGGTCCTCCCTGGACGCCGCCGACATCGGCTACGACCGGCACGCCGACACCATGCAGCGGTTCATCGACCAGGCGGGGACCATCCCGCTGTCGCTGGTCCGTGCGGAGTCCGGGCAGTACTTCAGCTCGCTCAACTCGGTACTGGCCGACTACCTCGACCTGTGCTTCCTCGGCGAGCTCACGCCCGCCGAGTGCGGCACCCAGATGACGGAGGCGATGCGCAGTGTCACGACGCGATGAGAACCTCCACCAGCGGCCCGACGCCGGCGCACGGCGGCCACGCTTCGCGCCCTACCTGTTCGTCGGGCCGGCAGGCCTGCTGTTCCTCGCCTTCTCCCTCCTGCCCATCGTCATCGCGATCGCGCTGTCCTTCCAGGACACGGCGACGCTCGGCGACGGCGAGTGGGTCGGCACCGGGAACTACGAGACGATGCTCGGCGACCCCCTGCTGCGCACCGCCCTGCTCAACACCCTGGTCTTCACCATCGGCACCGTCCCGACGGCGATGGCGATCGGCCTGGCCCTCGCCGTCGCGCTGAACCGGCCGCTGCCGGGGCGCGGTCTGCTGCGGGCGCTGTTCTTCGTCCCGATGATCGCGGCCGGCGTCGTCGTCGGCGTCATCATGTCGTGGATCTTCAACCCGGACTACGGCGTCGCGAACAACGCGCTCGCCGCACTGGGGCTGTCTGGCCTGCCCTGGATGACCTCACCGAGCACCGCGATGTTCACGCTCGTCGCCGTGGTCGTGTGGACCCGGATCGGGTTCTGCATGGTGATCTACCTCGGCGCCCTGCAGTCGATCCCGGCGGAGCTGCGCGAGGCCGCCGCGATCGACGGCGCGAGCGGCTGGCAACGGTTCCGGCGGCTCACGGTGCCGATGCTGGCGCCGACCACGTCGATCCTGCTGATCCTCAACGTCGTGTTCTCGCTCCAGTCGTTCGACGTCATCTACGTGATGACGGGCGGCGGGCCCGGGTTCTCGACCACCGTGCTGATCCAGTACGTGTTCCGGTCGGCGTTCGCCGACGCGCGCATGGGCTACGCGGCCGCCCTCGGCCTGCTGCTCGTGCTGATCCTGCTGGTGTTCACGCTGCTGCGGCAGCGCGCGACGAAGCGAGCGGAGGAGCTCCTGTGACCACGCTGACCTCCCGGGTCGCCCGGCCCGCCCGATCCCCCGAGCCCACCCCGCCCCTCAGGGAACGCCGCGCCCGCCGGCGCCGCTGGCTGCTCACCGCGGTCTTGACCGCCGTCGCGATGGTCGTCGTCTTCCCGCTGTACTGGATGATCGTCTCCGCGCTCACTCCCGGCGGACAGTCGCAGAGCAGCGAGTTCTACCTCTGGCCGGCGGCGCCGACCACCGAGAACTTCACCGAGGTGTTCGCCCAGCAGCCCGTGTGGCACTGGCTCGGCAACTCGGCCTTCGTCGCGTCCGTCGGCACGGCACTGTCGGTCTGCGTGTCCCTGGGCGCCGGGTACGCCCTGGCCAAGTACCGGTTCCGCGGCCGCGGCCTGCTGTACGCCGCGTTCCTGGTCACGATCATGATCCCGATCCAGGTCACGCTCGTGCCCGCGTTCCTCGTGACGGCGCGGCTGGGGCTGGTGGACTCGCCGTGGGCGGTGATCCTGCCGACGCTGTTCGACGTCGTGGGCATCTTCATCGCCCGCCAGTTCATGCTCGGCGTGCCCGACGCGCTGATCGAGGCCGCCCGCCTCGACGGCGCCGGCGAGCTGCGCACGTTCTTCCGCGTGGTGCTGCCGACGTGCTGGCCCCTGGTGGGGGTGCTCGTCATCCTCGGGTTCATGAACCGGTGGAACGACTTCCTGTGGCCGCTCGTGGTGCTGCAGGGCAACGAGAGCCTCACGGTGCCCGTCGGGCTGTCCACGCTGACCGACAACCCGGCGTTCAGCTCGCCCTGGGGTGCGGTCATGGCGGTGGCCACGGTCGCCGTCGTGCCGCTGCTCGTGGTGTTCCTCGTCTTCCAGCGCACGTTCGTCCAGGGCATCGCGAGCACGGGCATCAAGTAGGTCACTTCATGCCCGAGATGCGCACCCCCGCCACGACGAACCGCTGGAAGAACAGCAGCAGGACGATCGTCGGGAGGGCCGCGAGCGTCGAGCCGGCCATGAGCAGGCCCCACTCGTTGCCCCGCTCGGACCGGAAGGTCCCGAGGAACTGCATGATCTGCATGAGGCCCGGGTCCGTGATCGTGAGGATGGGCCAGACGTACGCGTTCCAGAAGGCGAGGAACGACCCGATGCCCACGACGACGAACACGGACCCCGACTGCGGCAGGAAGATCCTGGTGAAGATCTGCCAGCGGCTGCACCCGTCGATGCGGGCGGCCTCCTCCAGCGCCATCGGCATGCCCAGGTAGAACTGCCGCACGAAGAACATCTGGGCCGACGACGCGACCCCCGGGATGATGAGCACGGCCAGCGTGTCCAGCATGCCCAGCTCCGTGACGACGACGAACGACGTGAGCAGGATGGCCATCATCGGCACGAACATCGGCAGGATGCAGTACACCCACCAGAACCGCTTGAGCGCGAAGTCGAGCCGCGCCAGCGCGTACGCGGCCATCGAGTTCACGGCGAGGCTGAGCACGGTGAAGATGACGGCGCCGAGCAGCGTCACGAGCATCGACCGGGCGAACTGCGGGTCCTGGACGATGTCGACGTAGTTCTGCACCCGCCAGACCTCCGGGAAGAACTGGAAGGGGCTGGAGAGCACCTCCGTCTTGCCCTTGAAGCCGGCGATCGCCATCCAGGCGAGCGGGAACAGCACGCTCACGGAGATGAGCACGAGCAGCACCCACTTGACGACGGTGGTGCGCAGGGACCGGGTCATGGCTTCCTTTCTTGTGACGGCTCAGCCGTCGACCGCCTTCTCGGACCGGATGAGCCGGAACACGAGGGCCGAGATGCCGCCGAGCACGAGGAACAGCAGCAGGGCGGCGGTCAGCGAGAAGCTCACCGAGTACTCGCTCCCGTCCCGGAAGGTGTTGAAGATGAACAGGTTCGGGGTCGTGGTGGCGTTGACCGGCCCGCCGTTGGTCATGATCAGCGGCAGGTCGAGCATCTGGAGCGCCGCCACGACGCCCGTGACGAACAGGTACAGGAGCACGTTCTTCAGCAGCGGGATGGTGATGTACCAGGTGCGCTGGAGGAACGTCGCGCCGTCGAGCACGGCGGACTCGTAGTAGCTCTCCGGGATGTCGAGCAGGCCGGCCAGCATGATGAGCGTGGTGAGCCCGAGGCCCAGCCAGATGCCGGGCGCCGCGATGGCGGGCAGGGCCAGCGCCGGGTCGTTGAGCCACGCGACCGGCCCGGCGCCCAGCACCCCCAGCAGCCAGTTGGCGAGCCCCTGGTCCTGGTAGATGAAGACGAAGAGCACGGAGGCGACGACCGTGGAGACCACGGCGGGCACGTAGATCGTCGTCTTCAGGAAGCTCGCCAGGCGCACGCTGAGCGTCTTGATGAAGCTCGCGATCAGCAGCGAGACCACCATCCCCGCCGGGACCACGAGGGCCGCGTAGTACAGGCCGACGCCGAGCGAGGCCCAGAACCGCTCGTCCTCCAGCACGTACCGGTAGAACTGCAGGCCCACGAACTCGGGGTCCGAGTAGAAGCTGATCTCGAACCCGCTGAGGTAGAACGCGTAGGCGAGCGGCCACATGACGAAGATCCCGAGCAGGATCACCATGGGCGCGATCATCAGGTACGCGGTGACGTTGTCCCGGTGCAGCGCAGGGGCAGGTCCGACGGCGCCCGGCCGGCGCCCGGTCCTCCCGGGCGCCTCGGCCTGGCCGGACGTCGTGCCGTGCTGCTGGTCCGCGGTGATGGACACGGTGGGGTCCTCCCTCGTGGCTAGTTCGCCGCCGTCCCGGCGAGCTGCTGCTTCTCGATGACGTCGTTGATGGCGTCGTCCGCGGTCTGCAGCGCGTCATCGACGTCGGCGGTGCCCTTCATCGCCGACTCGAGCGCCGTGCCCATGGCCAGCGCGATGTCGTACGGGTAGGCGGGCTCCGCCTCGCCGTACGGCACCACCTGCTCGGAGATCACCCGCATGAACGGGTCGGCCGAGGCGTCGGGATCCTCCGCAAGCAGCTCGTCGACCGAGGTGCGTGCGGTGTACTTCGAGTAGCCCGTCTCCGCGAAGAAGTCGGCCATGATCTCCGGGTCACCCGCCAGCAGGTACTCGATGAACTGCGCGGCCGCCTCCGGCACCTCCGACTTCGAGTCGAGCGTGAGGGTCCAGCCGCCGAGGGTCGCCGTCGGCGCGGTCTCGTCGCCGTCGATCGACGGGAACGGTGCCACCATCGTCTTGTCGATGATGTCGGGGTAGTCGTTCTTGAGCTGGCCCACGACCCAGGAGCCGCTCTGCATCATCGCCACCTCGCCCTCGCCGTACGGCTGGCCGTCCGGGTAGCCGACCTTGGGCTGCTGCGGCATGAGGCCGCCCTGGTAGAGCTCCTTGTAGAAGTCGGCGAGGTCGGCGAAGCACGGCTCGGTCGCCCGCGCCTGCGACCAGTCGTCGCTGATCGGCAGGTGGCCGCACGCGTTGAGCTGCAGGCCCCAGCTCGACCAGCTCAGGTCGGCGGCGGTCGACGCGACGGTCATGCCCTTGACGTCGCCGTCGGTCAGGGCCTGTGCCCACTCGACGAGCTCGTCCCACGTCTCGGGCGGGCTGTCCGGGTCGAGGCCCGCGGCCTCCGCCAGGTCCGACCGGTAGTAGAGCACCGTGGAGGGCTCCACGAGCATCGGGTACGCGTAGTGCTGGTCGTCGACGGTGACGAACGGGGCGACGTTCTCCTGGATGTCGTCGAACGCCTCGGGCGAGAGGTACTCGTCCAGCGGCGCGAACTTGCCCTCCGCGACACCGGGCTTGATGTTGCCGTAGCTGGTCGTGACGACGTCGGGCTGCTTGCCCGCCGCCTGCGCCGCCTGGAGCTTCTGCTCCCACGTGTCGCCCGGAACCACCTGGAGGTCGACGGTGACCTCGTCCTGGGATGCGTTGAAGGCCTCGACGTTCTTCTTGAACCAGGCCTGCTGGTAGTCCTCGAACTTCTGCTGCCAGAACGTGACGTGCACCCGGCCGTCGGCCGCCACCTCGCCGCCGCCGCTGCCGCAGGCGGCGAGGGCGAGGGCCGTGGTGGCCACGGCGACGACGCCGATCGTGCGGCGTGATCGCTTGCTGAACATGAAACTCTCCTCGGTTGTGCGAGCTCAGTCCTTGACCAGGTTTGCCCGGTACCAGAACACGTTGTAGGGATCCCAGATCGACAGCGTGAAGTAGATGGTTCGCCCGCCGTCCTCGGTGTAGCGCGGGAGCATGTACGGCGCGTACGGGCCCGGCACCTCGGCGGCGCCGACCAGCTCGAACGGCTCGCCCCACGGGCCCCAGGGGGTCAGCCCCTCGCGCAGGACGATGCCGCGGCCCTCCGCGAGGTAGGTCATGATCCAGCGGTCGAGGTGGTCGTTCCGGACCACCGAGAGCTCGCCGACGGTGTCGTCGAGCACCAGGGCGGCGTCGTCGGGGTCGGCGGCCCAGCGCGGGCTGTTGCCGTTGCCCGCAAGGCCCGCGAAGTACTGCCAGGCCGCGGGGTCCTCGACCTGCGCGGCCGGCACCCGGGCGAGCGAGACGCCGCCGAACCGGCCGTGCGTGACGCCCCAGACATAGAGCCAGTCCTCGCCGCGGATCGTCACGTGGGCCGGGCTGATCTGCACGAAGCCGGAGTCTCCGCCCCAGCGCGGGGCGTCCAGCTTGGTCCAGGTCTGGCCCTGGTCGGTCGACTTCGCCAGGCCCGCGTGGTTGACCTCCCACTCGCCGGGTGTCCCCCAGTGCCGCACCGACATGTAGTGCAGGTACATCCCGGCGTCGGTGGCGAACCCGTGGGTGGGGATCACGGTGATCTCGTCGCCGTCGACCTTCCTGGAGCCCAGGAGCTCCTTCGCGGCCCCCGCCTCGTCGAGGACCATCCCCTCGATGGTCACGCCGTCCGACGGGTCGGCGTCCGTGGTCCAGCCGAGCGTGTTCGACCGCCAGAGCGATCCCCCGCCGCCCGTCATACCGTCGTCGCGCGGGCCGAAGGTGTCGCCGAACGCGAACCAGACCTTGCCGTCGGCCTCGAACATCGAGCCGAGGTCGGTGAAGTTGACGGCGTACTGCGTGGTGTCGCCGGGGCCCTCGGCGCCGGTGATCTGCCCGACGCGTTCGACCTGCGTGACGCCGGTGAGCACGAACTCGTCGTCGTGGGCCTTCGGGCCCTCGACGGCGGCGGAGCCGACGCTTGCGGCCAGTGACAGGGCGCCGACGGCCGGTGCGACGACCAGCGCGGAACGCCCGAGCCTGCGTGCCATGAATCCTCCTCGATCGATGGCGATAAACCCCAGGGTCGCAGAAACCGATTTCAGCGTCAAGCCCCGAACTTGACCGCATTTTCGCGCGACATTTGGCGTTATTCGGGCTCATCTGGGCCGCCGCCACGCCACGCGCCGCAGATTGGTGGCGCGATCCGCCTGACAGACTTGAAACCGGTTTCGGATCGGTCTAGCGTGCCCACGGCACGGTCCGGCACGACGACGTCCACCGCTCAGGTCTGGAAGGTCACATGACGCACACCGACTCCGGATGGCTCCGGCCCACCCCCGACGCTCCCGACGAGCCGCGCTGGGGGTTCGCCGACGGGCTGCAGGTGGGTCTGCACCCGCTGCGCGGCCCGCGCGGGCTGCTGCGCCTGTACGCCCCGTACCTCGGGCACCCACCGGACCGCGTGCTCAACTTCATCGCCGTCGAGCCGATCCCGGCCGGCCAGACGCGGCGTGGCTTCTCGGAGCTGGAGCACAGCGCCCTGGACGACGCGCCCGGCAAGCGGTTCTGGAGCGCGGACGGCCCCGACGACCCGACACCCCGCGACCCCACCCGCCCGGCCGGCGGGGTGGTCGAGGAGATCGGCGGCGTCGAGCACCTGACCGTCCACGTGCACAGCGAACGCTTCGACAACGGCGCCGAGGTGGTGGTGCGCGTCCGGTTCCGGGCCGACCGGCCGCGCGAGGTGTCGGTAGCGGCGTCGCTCCGGGACGGCTCGGTCCCGCTCGCCGCGTGCGTGCTCACCGCCACCATGGGCAACTTCGCCCGGCTGCGCCGGCTCCACCTCCGGGACCGGACGGTCACGCCGGCGCAGCTCTGGCCCGGGTTCGCCGGCACGGGCTTCGCCGAGCACGGCGTGTTCGGTCGCGCGGACCTGGCGGAGTCCGGCGGGGCCGTCAGCGTGTGGGCGACGCCGGACGAGGCGGCACCTCAGGAAGCCGTCCACGCCGAGGGGACGGCCGACCACTGGCGGTACCGCGGCGCGAAGGCCGTCCAGGGCTGGCGCGTGCCCGAGCCGAGCGACGAGCTCCGGGTGCTGGTCAACGGGCGCTGGGCCTACTGGGCGAGCACCGCGCCGATCCCTGGCGGCGTCTCCTACGAGAACTTCGAGGTGGTCGAGCCGTTCCGCGAGCACCAGGAGTTCGTCTACTGGGCCGAGCCGTTCCGGTCCGACGACGACGTGGCGTCGGCCGCGGCGCTGCACGAGGCGCCCTGACCGTCCCCGCCGCCCGGCACGCGCGCTCATAGACTGCTCCGATGACCCCGCGCAGGCAGCAGATCCTGAGCACCGCGGCCGACCTGTTCGCGGCCCATGGCTTCCACGGCGTCTCCATGGGCGACATCGGGGCGGCCGTCGGCGTCTCCGGCCCCGCCCTCTACAAGCACTTCGCGGGCAAGGAGGACATCCTCGGGCAGTGCCTGCTGCAGGCCTCCGAGCGGCTCCTCAGCGGGGCACGGGAGCTGCTGCCGGACGGCGGGGCGGGCACCGCCGTCGGCCAGACAACGCCAGCCGCACCCGAGGCCGCGCTGGACGCCCTGATCTCCCGGCATGCCGACTTCGCGCTCGACAACCCGGCCCTGATCGTGGTGCAGGAGCGGGAGTGGGGCGCGCTGGGCACCGAGACCCGGGCGCGGGTGCGCAAGCACCAGCTCGCGTACATCGAGGTCTGGGCCGAGGCGCTGCGCCCACTGCGCCCCGACCTCGGCCCGGCGGAGGCGCGCGCCGCCGTGCAGGCCGCATTCGGACTGCTCAACTCGACGCCGCACAGCGCGCGCATCGGCCGCGCCGCCATGCGATCGATCCTGACCCGCATGGCGCGCGCGGCCCTGCTCACTCCACCGGCAGGCCCAGCCCCCGCGCGATGAGCATGCGCTGCAGCTCGGAGGTCCCCTCACCGATCTCCAGCACCTTGGCGTCCCGGTAGAAGCGGGCGATCGGGCCGTCCTCCATGACGCCGTACCCGCCGAAGACCTGCGCCGCGATGCGCGTGGCCGTCACCGCGGACTCCGTGGCGTAGAGCTTGGCGACCGAGGAGGCCCGCCGGAACTCGTCGAGCGGGGCTCCGCCGTCCTTCAGCGCGGCCGCCCGGTAGGTGAGCGCGCGGCTCGCCTGGAGCATGACCTCGATGTCGGCGATCTGGAAGGCGACGCCCTGCTTGCGGCCGATCGGCCCGCCGAAGGTGGGGCGCACGCCGGCGTGCTCCACCGTGAGGTCCAGCATGGCCTGGATGCAGCCGGTCGCGAGCGCCGCGACGGCCACCCGTCCGGTGTTGAGGCAGATCATGAGCTGCTTGAACCCGTTGCCGCGCTCGCCCAGCAGGTTCGCCTCCGGCACGCGCACGTCCTCGAAGCGCAGCGGGTGGGTGTCGCAGGCGCGCCAGCTCATCTTGTCGTGCAGGGGCTCGACGACGTACCCCGGTGTGTCGGTGGGCACGATGATGGCGCTGAGCTCAGGGCTGCCGTCGGGCAGGGTGCCCGTGCGCGCCGCGACGGTGCAGACGCTGGTGATGGGCGTTCCCGAGTTGGTGATGAACTGCTTGGCGCCGTTGATGACCCACTGGCCGCCGGTGAGCTCCGCCGTGGTGGACATGGCGTTGGCGTCGCTGCCCGCGCCGGGTTCGGTGAGGCCGAACGCGCCGATACGGCGGCCCGCCACGAGGTCGGGCAGCCAGGTCTCCTTCTGCTCGTCGGTCCCGTAGGCGAGCAGGGTCCCGACGCCGAGGCCGACGCCGGCCCCGAGCGTGATGCCGACGGACTGGTCGACGCGGCCGATCTCCTCGACCGCGATGGCAAGGCCGGTGAGCCCGAGGTCGGACCCGCCGTATTCCTCAGGGGCAGTCAGGCCGAACAGGCCCAGCTCCCCCATCTGGTGCACCACCTCGACGGGCAGCCGGTTGTCCCGGTCCCATCGGGCGATGTGGGGCGCGATCTCGCGGTCGGCGAAGTCCCGTACCGCGTCCCGGAGCTTGGTGTGCTCCGGGTTCTCTGGTGAGGTATGCATGTTGCGCATGCCACTGAGGTTAACCATCATTAACCCGGCGGCGCCAGTAACTCGCGGCGCCGAGACTCGTCACGGGAGGAGTTCCTGATGCCCAGCCCCGGTCCCGTCGCGTACGACGTCGTCGCGCTCGAGCGGACCGACGCGCCGTCGGTGCCGTACGCCCGGATCACGCTCGACGCGCCCGAGCGGCGCAACGCCCTCTCGCTGGCCCTGCTCGACGGGCTCCGGGCCGCCCTCGACCGCGCCGCGCACGACGACGTGCACGCGGTGGTCCTCGCCGCCACCGGCCCCGCGTTCTGCTCGGGCGCCGACCTGACCGAGGCCCTTGCCGACGGCATGACCGTGTCCGCGCGCAGGCTCGCCGACGTGCTGCGCGCGGTGCTCGCCCTGCCCAAGCCCGTCGTGGCGCGTGTGCACGGGCCGGTGCGGGCCGGCGGGATCGGGCTGGTCGCCGCGTGCGACGTCGCGATCAGCGCCGACCAGATCACCTACGCGTTCACCGAGGCCCGCCTCGCGCTCGCGCCCGCCGTCATCTCGCTCGCGGTGCTCCCGCGGATGACGCCGCGCGCGGCGTCGCGCACGTTCCTCACGGGGACGCCGTTCACGGCCGCCGAGGCGGCCGACTGGGGGCTGGTGACCCGGACCGCGCCGCTCGACGACCTCGACAAGGAGGTCACGGCGGTGCTCGCGGGCCTCGCCACCGGCGACCCGCAGGGCCTGGCCGCCACCAAGGCGCTGCTCAACGCGGACGCGCTGACCCGCTTCGACCAGCACGTCGACGACGCCGTGGCCACCTCCGCCACGCTGTTCGGCTCGGAGCGCGCCCGCGCCGCGATGGCGGCGCTGCTGCGCCGCTGAGCCGCTGAGCCGACGCGCGTCAGGCCTCTGCGGCCTGGGCTCCGACGCGCTCGTCGTAACCCGCCCGGGCGATCGCGATCTGGGCGAGGTGGCCGTTGCTCCACGCGATGAGTGGTGTGGCGGCGCGCAGGAGGCTGGTGCCGAGCGGCGTCAGCTCGTAGGTGACGTGCGGCGGCATGACCGCGTGGACGGTGCGCGCGACGATGCCGTCGCGTTCGAGGCGCCGCAGGGTGACCGTGAGCATGCGCTGGCTCACGCCGTCGACCAGGCGCTTGAGCTCGGTGAAGCGGCGCGGGCCGTCGCCGAGGTTCGAGACGATGAACAGGGACCACTTGTCGGCCACCAGGTCCAGGACCTCACGGACGTCGCAGGTGGGCGCCGGAGCGGACGCCAGGCGAGCATTCACGGTTACCTCCATGACACCGGGTCACACGAATGTGCCTTATTGACCCTTTGACGGAACGCTCCTCAGGATAGACCAGGACGGTTCCTCCCGAGAACCCGGGAACTTTTCATTACCAACCTCATTTCCCTGGTTCCGGCGCGCCGTTCAGCGTCCGCATTTCCCGTCCTGATCAGCAGCACGAGGTCATCATGAAGGTCGTCGTATTCGGTACCGGTTTTGTCGGCAGCGCACTGGTGGACGAGCTCGCGGCGCGCGGCCACGAGGTCACCGCCGTCGCGCGGCATCCCAGAGCGGACAGCCCACCGGGCGTGACCACCGCCACCGGGACGGTGCACGATCCCGCGTTCCTCGACGGCGTGGCCTCCGGCGCCGACGCCCTCGTCTCGACGCTGCCTCCCCTCGGCGACGACGGCGGGATCGAGACGGGTGTCGCGGCCCTGCTCCGGGCGGCCGGCAGCACGGGGGCGCGCCTCGGCGTCGTCGGCGGCTCGGCGGTCCTCCCGCTGGTCGAGGGCGGGCCCCGGCAGGCCGATAACCCCGGCTTTCCCGCCTGGCTCGTCCCGCGCGTCGAGGCCCATTCCCGCGCTCTGGAAAGGCTTTCGGCGGCGCCAGAGGGCGTCGATTGGTTCTATCTCGTCCCCGCGATGGAATTCGGCCCGCATCAACCGGGAATCCGCACGGGCAGCTATCGCACGAGCACGAAGGCACAGGTCACCGACGGCTCCGGCCGGTCGGTGATCGGGGTGGCGGACTTCGCCCTGGCGATGGCCGACGAGCTGGAGCGGCCGAGCGCTCATCGCGCGTGGCTCGCCGTCGGATATTGACGCCGGGCAGCGCGCAATACACCTCACATGACACATCCGACGAGACGAAGGACAAGCACAACGTGAGCGACAAGAAGATCATCGCGGTGGTCGGCGCGACCGGTTCGCAGGGCGGCGGCCTCGTCCGCGCCGTCCTGGACGACTGGAACGGGCCCTTCGCCGTGCGGGCGCTGACCCGCGACCCGGACTCGACCAGGGCGAAGGAGTGACAGCGTGATGGCCCTGGTCGCCGCCGAGGACATCGGGCGCACCGCGTACGGCATCTTCCGGGCCGGCGCCCGGTTCGTCGGCCGTACCGTCGGCCTGGCCGGCACCCACGGCACGGGCGCCGAGCTGGCCCGGCTCTTCGCCAAGGTGCTCGGCGAGCCGGTCGACTACCGGCCGATGACCCACGACCAGATGCGTGCGGCCGCGTTCCCCGAGGCCGAGGAGCTGGGCAACATGTTCCAGTTCTTCACCGAGGCGGCGGACACCTTCGTCCCGCACCGCGACCTCGACCTGGCCCGCACGCTCAACCCGCGCCTGCGGACGCTCGAGGACTGGCTGATCGAGCACCGCGCCCAGCTCGCGTCAGCTCTCTGAGCCGCCCTGCCCGGACTCACGTCCGGGGCGATTGCGCCCCGGACGTGAATCCGGGGTTGGATGGGGTGTGGCCACCCGGATCTCCTCGCGCAACGCCCGCTTCCAGCAGCTCCAGACCCTGCTCACCAACCGCAACAAGCGGCACAGGGCGGCAGAGTTCATCGTGCAGGGCGTGCGGCCCATCACGATGGCCGTCGAGCACGGCTGGGAGGTCCGTGCCCTCCTGTACGACGCCGAACGCCGGCTCTCGCAGTGGGCCAGGGACCTGCTCGCGGCCCACCCGCGCGTCGAGCACGTGAAGCTGGCGCCCGACCTGCTGGCCGAGCTCGCCGAGAAGGAGGACGCCGAGCTGCTCGCCGTGGTCGCGATGCGGCCCGACACGCTCGACCGCATCGAGGCCGGGCCCGACTTCCTCGGGGTCGTGTTCGACCGGCCCACCCAGCCGGGCAACATCGGCGCGATAGTGCGCTCCGCCGACGCGTTCGGGGCCGACGGCGTCATCACCACGGGGCACGCCGCCGACGCCTACGACCCCCGGTCGGTGCGGGCCACGACCGGGTCGTTCTTCGCGATGCCCGTCGTGCGCGTGCCGTCGTCGGCGGAGGTCGTCGAGTGGGTCGCGGCGCGCCGGGCCGCCGGCCTGCCCGTGGTCGTCGTGGCCACGGACGAGGACGGCGACGCCGACGTCTCCGCGTTCGACCTCACCCAGCCGGTGCTGCTCCTGGTCGGCAACGAGACCACCGGCCTGACCCAGGCGTGGCGCGACGCCGCCGACGTGACCCTGAGCATCCCGATGACGGGCTCGGCGAGCTCGCTCAACGCGGCCAACGCCGCCACGGTGGTCCTCTACGAGGCCCGCCGCCAGCGCCGAGCGGCCGGCTGATCCCCGACCCAGGCCAGCGTTACAGCTCGATCGAGAGCAGTCTTGAGCCCGTCGTCTTGACGTAGCCGAGGCTCGCGTAGAGGCCGTGGGCGCCAGTCGGGTTGGCCGTGTCGACGTCGAGCACCGCGTACTCCATGCCGTCGGCGGCGAACGCCCGCATGTTCGCGGTGAGCGCCGCGAGCGCCGCCTTGCGGCCCCGGTAGGCGCGCCGCGAGCCGAGGATGTCCGTGTACCCGAACGAGTACCCGCGCACCGCGAAGTCCTCGGGGTACTTGTCCGCCATCGCGTAGCCGACCACCAGCGGCTCGCCCGCCCGCAGCGCGGCGGCCGTCTCGGCGTCGGTGTCCGGTGAGGCGAGCAGGGCGTCGACGTCGGGCGCGTCGTCGACCACGACGTAGGACCACTGCGGCGCGAACGCCGGGCGCTCCGCGTGCTGCTCACGCGTGCGGGGCTGGCTGCCCCAGTGGTCGCGGAAGGCGTCGTTGTGGGCCAGGCGGACGGCCTCGTCCAGGTCCGCCGACCACGGCGCGAGCCGCAGCGAGCCCGTCAGCTCCACCTCCGGGACCGGCTGGGCGTCCGGTCCGGCCAGGGGGCGCGCCAGGTCGGAGTAGTAGCGCCGCACCTGGAACCCGGCACGCTCGTAGAGCCGGTGCCGGGACGCCGGCGAGTTGTCCTCCGCGTACACCGCCACGCGCCCTGGCACGTCCTTGCCCGACGCCGCGAGGAGCTGCCGCGCCCGGCCCATGCTCCAGGCGAGCAGCTCGCGGCCGATCCCCTGGCCGCGGTGGTCCGGGTGCACGCCGCCCCAGGTGAAGGCACGGACCTCGGTCAGGTCGCCCGGCGGGCACTCGATCTGCGCCCAGGCCACGAGGGCGCCGTCGTCCGCCCCGCCGGAGGCGAAGCCGAGCAGGGAGTCCTTGGCCAGGTCCCGCCACGGTCCGTCGAAGAGCTCGTCGATCTCCTCGAACGTCTCGACGTACGGCTCGGCGTCGGCCCTGGCGATGTGGTTGCGCAGCGCGAGCCACGCCGGCACGTCCTCGCGGGTGGCGGCGCGCCAGGTGAGGCCGCCCGCGGTAGGGAGGGTCAGGGTGGCGGGCGCGGCGGCGCGCTCCGCGATCGGGGCGAGGGGGTTTGTCTCGGTGGTCATGGTGGTTCCTCGGTTAGACGCTGGGGAGGCCGTGCCGACCACGCTAGGTGACCGGCTCGCGCCCGGCACGGGATTAAGTGGGTGAGGCCGTTCCACGCGCCGGGGAAAGACCCCTCGCGCAGCCGTGTTGCGGAGAGTGGACACGATCTACTCTCCGCAACACGGCTGACCGGCGGGCACGATCAGTGGACCGACGGGGTCCGGACCGGCTCGGCCACGCCGTCCTCCAGAGCGGCGCTCGCGCCGTCCGACGCCGCGGCCGGCCGACCGGGGAATGCCCGCGTGCCGAGCACCAGGCCGGCCAGCACCGCCGCGAACGCGACGGCCACCAGCAGCGACCCCGTCATGGCCCGCTCGGCGCCGAGACCGAGCAGGCCCACCTGCACCGTGGTGAGGACCGCGACGCCCACTCCCCCGCCGAGCTGCTGGGCGGACTGGAGCAGCGCCGCCGCGGCGCCGGCGTCCGCCGCCGGAGCGTCGGCCATGATCCGGTTGTTGGCCAGCGTGAAGAAGAACGGCGGGCCGAACCCGATCACGAGCGTGGGCAGCAGCACGCCGAGCCAGAGCGGCGCGTCGGTGGCGAGCAGGGCGAAGGCCACGATGCCGAGGGCCGCGACCACCGCACCGAGCGCCGCCGTGGCCCGCTCCCCCAGCCGCCCGACCAGCCGCGGCACGAGCCTGCCGCCGACCACCACCGACACGCTCCACGGGAGGTAGGCCAGGCCGGCCTGCAGCGGGTCCATCCCGCGCTGATCCTGGAGCAGGATCACCGAGTAGGTGAAGAACGCGATCATCATCGCGGCCATGAGCAGCATCCCCGCGAAGGGCACCCAGCGGCGGGTCGAGCCCAGCAGGCGCAGCGGCAGCACGGCGTCGGCCCGCCCGCGCTCCACGGCGACCAGCAGCGGCACGGCGACCACCGCTACCGCCAGCGCGACGAGGACGCCAGGATTCGTCCAGCCCGCCTCGCCCGCCGTCGTCAAGCCGTAGACCAGACCGATCATCGCCACGGCGGAGAGCCCGGCCCCCGCGACGTCGAGCCGGCCCGTGACCCGCGCGACCGGCCGTACCCAGGCGAGCGTGGCGAGGACCACGAGCACGCCGATCGGGACGTTGACGAGCATGACCCAGCGCCAGCCGAGCGTCACGGTCAGCAGGCCGCCGGCGACCAGGCCGATCGAGCTGCCGGCGCTGGAGGCGATCATGAACCACGCCATGCCGCGCAGCCGCTGCGGCCCCTCCGTCGTGTTCGCGACCAGCAGCACCAGGACCGCCGGCCCGGCGAACGCCGCCCCAGCCCCCTGCAGCGCGCGGGCCGCGATCAGCAGCCCGCCGTCCGGCGCGAGCCCGCCCGCCGCGGACGCGACGACAAACAGCACCGCCCCGGCGACCAGCGCCGTGCGCGGCCCGACCAGCGTGCCCACCCGTCCGCTGACGAGCAGGAAGCCCGCGTACGCCAGCGCGTACGCGGACACCACCCACGACAGGCCGACGGCGTCGAGCCCGAGGTCGGCCCGGATGTCGGGCAGCGCGACGGTGACGATCACGCCGTCGACCATCAGCATGAGCTGGCACAACACCACCGCCGCGACCGCGCGGCCCGAACGACCCGACCTTCTGTCCTGCTTCACCATGCCACTGACCTCTCTAAGTGGGGATTGTCCCCGGATACTATACGGGGACTGTCCCCGTTTATTCCAGGGCCGCCGGGGTTGTCCATCGCGGCGGGAGGTGGCACAGAATGGGTCTCGTGACGACAACCGATGCCTCGCGACCGCTGCGCGCCGACGCCCAGCGCAACCGGGACGCCATCGTCCGCGCCGCGCGGCAGGCGTTCGCCCGCGACGGCGTCACCGCCTCGATCGACGACATCGCCCGGAGTGCCGGCGTCGGCTCCGCCACCCTGTACCGGCACTTCCCCACGCGCGACGACCTCATCGCCGCGTCGCTGGCGGACAACATGGCGGCGACCTACGCCCACGGCGAGGAGCTGCTCACCGCCGAGCCGGCGTCAGCGGCCCTGCACACGTGGCTTCTGGCCGTGATCGCGCAGGTCAGTACCTACGAGGGGCTGCCGGGCAGCGTGACAGAGGCCGCCCAGAACACGGGTTCGGCCCTCGGCGTCACCTGCGCGTCGATGACCGAGATCTCCGGCCGTCTCCTCACCCGCGCGCAGGACGCCGGCGAGGTGCGCGGCGACGTCACGTCGCAGGAGCTGTTCGACATCGCCGCCGGCATCGCCTGGGTGATCCGCGGCGCTCGGCGCGCGGACCAGGCCGAGCGCCTGCTCGATCTGGCGTTCGGGGGCCTACGGGCGGACGGCGCCGGAACCTAGCTCAGCGGAGCGCGATCACGAGCTGGGTCAGCAGCGGCGCGACCAGGAGCGCCGGCAGCAGATCGCCCACCGGGATCTGCTTGATGTTCAGCAGCCGCAGGCCGATGCCCACCAGCAGCAGGCCGCCCGTCGCCGTCAGCGCGGAGATATGCGCGTCCGGCAGCACCGAACCGAGCAGCACCCCTGCCAGCGTCAGCAGGCCCTGCACCACAGCCACCGACACCGCGGACAGCAGCACCCCGACCCCGAACGACGACGCGAACGCCAGCGCCGCGAACCCGTCCAGGACGGACTTCAGCAGGAGCTGGTCGATGCCGCGGCCCAGGCCGTCGGACAGCGACCCGAGGATGGTCAGCGGCCCGACGCAGAACAGCAGCGACGCGGTGAGCCACCCCTCGATGAAGCGCTCGCGCGCCGCGTGGTCCTGCCCGGTCTCGGTCGCGTCGATCAGCCCGCGACGCCGCCCGGCGCGCGTGCCCGCGGTGCGCTTGGCCAGCCAGCTCTGGATCACGCCGGCCAGCCCCTCCAGGCGCGACTCGATCCGCAGCAGCGAGCCGGCGATGCCGCCGATCAGCAGGGAGCCGAGGACGATCAGCACGGGGGCGCCGGATCCGGTCGCCGCGACGAAGGCGGCGTCGGTCACTGCGACGGCGGACAGCGCGGCGACCAGCAGGGTCACGAGGCCGAGGATGTCGGTCACCACGGCGTGCGTGCGCTGGGGCAGCCGGTGCCCCACGGCCATCCCGAGGAGCGACCCCACGACGATCGTCGCGACGTTGACGAGCGTGCCCAGGCCAGGGAAGTCGACATCCACGGCGGCGAGCCTACTGCGCGGTGTGGCGGCCGGTGGCACCTGCCCGCGGAGCCTGTGCGACTTCGGTCGGTTGCGCGTGCCCCCCATGCGAGTTCGGTCGGTTGCCTCGACTTCGGTCGGTTGATTGACCGATCTCGAGGCAACGGACCGAAGTCACGAACCGGAGCAGGGCAACCGACCGAACTCGCGCCACCCACCAGCTCCGATCGCGGCTTGAGTGCGCGCCCAGAGATCAGTGGACCGAGAAGCCGCCGTCGACGAACAGCGAGTGGCCCGTGACGTAGGCCGCGGACGGGCCGGCGAGGAAGACGGCGGCGCCCGCGAAGTCCTCGGGCACGCCGTTGCGGCCGACGGTGGTGCGGGCGGCGAGCGCCGCGACGCGGTCGGCGTCGTCCTGGAGGCGCTGGTTGAGGGGCGTCAGGACGAAGCCGGGCACAAGCGTGTTGGCGGTGACGCCGCGCGCGGACCAGGCCTCGGACTGGGAGCGGGCGAGGGACTCGAGGCCGCCCTTGGAGACGCCGTAGGCGCCGCTGTCGACGAACGCCCGGTGCGCCTGCTGCGACGAGATGTGGATGAGCCGGCCGAAACCGCGCTCCGCCATGCCGGGCCCGAACCGCTGCCCGAGCAGGAACGGCGCCTCCAGGTTGACGGTCATCGTGGCGTCCCAGACGTCCTCGGAGAGCTGGTCCAGGTGCGGGCGCAGGTTGATGCCGGCGCTGTTGACGAGGATGTCGGGCTCCCCCGCCGCGGCGACGATGCCGTCGGCGGCGGCGTGGATGCCCGCGCGGGAGGAGAGGTCCGCGACCACGGTCTCGACAGCGCAGCCCCGCTCCCGCAGAGCGCGGGCGACCTCGGCGAGCCGCTCGGCGCCGCGCGCCACGAGCACCGTGCGCGCCCCGGCCTGCGCCAGCGCCTCGGCGATCCCTCGCCCGATGCCCGAGCTGCCGCCGGTCACCACGGCGGTGCGGCCCTCCAGGGAGAACAGGGCGGTGAGGTAGTCGCGCGTCGTCATGCGGAGACGATATCTACTCCTTCGCCGACGGCGGGGCCCGGTCCGCGCTCCTTCACCGACGGCGGGCCCGTCCGCGGTGGGCGCCCCAGAGACGGCCCGGTACCGACCGGCGGGCACGCGCCGCGCCGTCGGCGGCCCAAGGCTTACGCTGCCGAGGTGACACCACCCCCCGCCGCCCTGCCCGCGCTGGGCGACCGTTCCGCAGCCCTGCTGGCGGCCATGCGCACGCGCGTGGTCGTGGCCGACGGCGCCATGGGCACCATGATCCAGGCGGCCAACCCGACCCTCGACGACTACCAGGGCCTTGAGGGGTGCAACGAGATCCTGACGGTCTCACGCCCGGACATCATCGCGGGCGTGCACGACGCGTTCCTGGCCGTGGGCGTGGACGCGATCGAGTCGAACACGTTCGGGGCCAACTGGTCGAACCTGTCGGACTACGGCATCGACGACCGGATCCGCGAGCTGTCCCGCGCGGGTGCGGCCCTGGCCCGCGAGCGGGCGGACGCCTTCGCGACGCCCGACCAGCCGCGCTGGGTGCTGGGCTCGATGGGGCCGGGCACCAAGCTGCCCTCCCTGGGCCACACCACCTACACACACCTGCGAGAGACGTTCGCCGAGCAGGCGGCCGGCCTGATCGAGGGCGGCGCGGACGCGCTGCTCATCGAGACCAGCCAGGACCTGCTCCAGGCCAAGGCCGCGGTGACGGGCTGCCGGGACGCGATGGCCGACGTCGGGCAGCGGGTGGCGATCATCGTGTCGGTGACCGTGGAGACCACCGGGACCATGCTGATGGGCTCGGAGATCGGCGCGGCGCTGGTCGCACTGCAGGCGCTGGGCATCGACGCGATCGGCATGAACTGCGCCACGGGTCCGGACCAGATGAGCGAGCATCTGCGGCACCTGTCGCAGCACGCGGAGATCCCGGTGACGTGCATGCCGAACGCGGGCCTGCCAGTGCTCGGGCCGCACGGCGCCACCTATCCCCTGACCCCGGAGGAGCTCGCGGCGGCGCACACGCAGTTCGCGCGCGAGTTCGGCCTCGGCCTGGTGGGCGGCTGCTGCGGCACGACGCCGGAGCACCTGCGGCTGGTCGTCGAGGCCGTGCGCGGCGTACCGGTGGCGGAGCGGGAGCCGGTGCGCGAGAACGCCGTCGCCTCGCTGTACTCGGCGACGGACCTGCGGCAGGAGACGAGCTTCCTGGCCATCGGCGAGCGCACCAACGCCAACGGCTCCAAGGCGTTCCGGGAGGCGATGCTGGAGGGCCGCTGGGACGACGTCGTGGACATCGCCCGCGCCCAGACGCGCGACGGCGCGCACCTGCTGGACGTGTGCGTGGACTATGTGGGGCGCGACGGCGTGGCGGACGTGCGCGAGGTGGTGTCGCGGCTCGCGTCGGCCTCGACGCTGCCCCTGGTGATCGACTCCACCGAGCCCGCCGTGATCCGGGCGGGCCTGGAGCTGCTGGGCGGGCGCGGCGTCGTGAACTCCGTGAACTTCGAGGACGGCGACGGGCCCACCTCGCGGTTCGCCCGGATCATGCCGGCGGTCGTGGAGCACGGCGCCGCCGTCGTCGCGCTGACGATCGACGAGGAGGGGCAGGCGCGGACGGCGTCGGGCAAGGTGGCGATCGCCTCCCGGCTGATCGACACGCTGGTGGGCGACTGGGGCATGCGGGTGGACGACATCATCGTCGACGCGCTCACGTTCCCCATCGCGACGGGCCAGGAGGAGACGCGGCGCGACGCGATCGAGACCATCGAGGCGATCCGCGAGATCACGCGGCGCTACCCCGGCGTGCACACCACGCTGGGCGTCTCGAACGTGTCGTTCGGGCTCAACCCGGCGGCGCGCGCAGTGCTGAACTCGGTGTTCCTGCACGAGGCGGTCGAGGCGGGGCTGGACTCGGCGATCGTGCACGCGGCGAAGATCCTGCCGCTGGCCTCGATCCCGGCCGAGCAGCGGGAGACGGCGCTGGACCTGGTGTGGGACCGGCGCGAGTGGGACGCCGACGGGAACCTGACGTACGACCCGCTCTCGAAGCTGCTGGACCTGTTCGAGGGCGTGGACGCCGGGGCGATCCGGGACGCACGCGCCGCGGAGCTGCTGGCGCTGCCCGTGGGCGAGCGGCTCGCGCGGCGCATCGTCGACGGCGCGCGCAAGGGCCTGGAGCCGGACATCGAGGAGGCGCTCGGCGCCGGGATGAAGGCGCTGGACATCGTCAACGACCACCTGCTGGAGGGCATGAAGGTGGTGGGCGACCTGTTCGGGCGCGGCGAGATGCAGCTCCCGTTCGTGCTGCAGTCGGCGGAGGTGATGAAGGCCGCCGTCGCGCTGCTGGAGCCGCACATGGAACGCGTCGAGGGCTCGGGGTCCAAGGGCACGATCGTGCTGGCCACCGTGCGCGGCGACGTGCACGACATCGGCAAGAACCTCGTGGACATCATCCTGACGAACAACGGCTACACGGTGGTGAACATCGGCATCAAGCAGCCGGTGAGCGCCATGATCGACGCCGCGGTCGAGCACGACGCCGACGTGATCGGCATGTCCGGGCTGCTGGTGAAGTCGACGGTGGTGATGAAGGAGAACCTGGAGGAGCTGGCCTCGCGCGGGTACGAGAAGCGGTGGCCGGTGCTGCTGGGCGGGGCCGCACTGACGCGGACCTACGTCGAGGACGATCTCGCCTCTGCCTTCCCCGGCGTCGTGCGATACGCGAAGGACGCGTTCGAGGGGCTGCGACTCATGGAGCCGCTGGTGCGGATCGCGCGCGGGGCCGCGCCGGACGACGTCGGGCTGCCGGCGCTGCGGAAGCGGCGGCATGGGGTGGTGACCGTGACGCGGACGGCGCCGGAGGACCTGCCGGCGCGATCTGATGTTGCTACGGACAACCCTGTGCCGGAGCCGCCGTTCTGGGGGACGCGGATCGTGAAGGGCGTGCAGCTCTCGGAGTACGCGGCGTTCCTGGACGAGCGGGCGACGTTCATGGGGCAGTGGGGGCTCAAGCCGGGGCGGGCCTCGGGGGCCGGTCCGGCCGGAGCCTCGTACGAGGAGCTCGTCGAGACCGAGGGGCGGCCGCGGCTCGCGGAGTGGCTGGAGCGGATCCGGACGGACCAGATCATGGACCCGACGGTGGTGTACGGGTACTTCCCGGTCTGGTCGGAGGGTGACTCCGTGGTGGTGGCCCACCACGGCGAGCTGGCCGGGACCGGGGCGCCCGACGGCGGGTCGGGCGGCGCCGTGGGGACGGAACGGCTGCGGTTCCACTTCCCCCGGCAGCGGCGCGACCGGCACCTGTGCCTGGCCGACTTCGTGCGGCCGCGGGAGTGGGTCGAGGAGACCGGGCGGTTCGACGTGCTGCCGGTGCAGCTCGTGACCGTCGGGGACTCGGTGTCCGCGCACACGGCTCGGCTGTTCGAGGCGGACAAGTACCGGGAGTACATGGAGCTGCACGGGCTGTCGGTGCAGCTCACCGAGGCGCTGGCCGAGTTCTGGCATGCGCGGGTGCGGGCGGAGCTGGGGTTCGCCTCAGAGGAGCCCGCCGACGTCGAGGGCATGTTCAAGCTGGAGTACCGCGGGGCGCGGTTCTCGCTGGGGTACCCGGCGTGCCCGGACATGGAGGACCGGCGCAAGGTGGTGGAGCTGCTGCGGCCGGAGCGGGTGGGGGTGACGCTGTCGGAGGAGCTGCAGCTCCATCCGGAGCAGTCCACCGACGCCTTTGTGTTCCATCACCCGGAGGCGAAGTACTTCTCCGTGTGACTTCCGGAGTGCTCTGTGCCTGCCCTGGCTGACGGCATTCTGGCTGTTCAGCACCGCAGGCGGGGTTGCCTCGGGGCCGCATCCAGACGCCGCTGGACGTACCTCAGCGTATCAATTCGTGCAGTAAACATGCAGCGAAGGCGCTCCAGCGCGTGGTCAAAGCGTGCAGTGCACGAAATTGGCTCTGACCTGCTTCGACACCGTCGAAACGCCTCGTGACCTGGTGGTTTGCCGAGCGCCGCAGGCCCCGGCGGCAGGCCCGGCTTCCAGCCCCCGCACGGCGCGAAGTGCGAACGCGGAGCCCAACGCAGACCTCGGCGCGACGGACCCGAGCGTGTCGAATCACGCGCGGTGAACTGTCACCTGCCGTGGAGCAGTCCTATCAGCCGTGGAGGTGAGGCGCGTATTCCCCGCCTCCGCGATGCAGGCGATGCACAGGAGATGGCAGACGGATACCACGGCCGCGCGCACATGTGAGCACAAACCGGCCCCTGCGCCGCATAAGCACGCGCCAGCTCGATGACGCAGGACGGACACCTCCGGGATGACGAAGCCCGACTGACTCCGCTCACAGCTCGTCCGCTGCTAAGCGCGAGCGCGCCTCGGTCGCGCGTGCCACGTCCGGGTAGTAGCCCAGAAGCTCGGTGATCGGCACGGGCGCTCGGGAGACCGCACCCAGGTCGCGGCCCTCGACCGTGCACGGCGGTGGGTACAGGGACAGCCCCTGGTCGGCTCGCAGCGCCGCGACCTCTTTCCTCCCACCCGTTCCAACGCGGGTCGGTGAACGTCTCACCGAGAGGCCGACGGCATCGTCGTGCGCATCGTCGACGCCGAGGTGCCGCCCCGCGTCGAGTACTCCCTCACCGACCTCGGCCGCTCCTTGGACCAGGTGGTCGTGTGGCTCGACGCCTGGAGGAACGCCTACCCGGGACACGCCGACGCTTGTGCTCCCGCGCACAAGGTGTCGTAGACTCCGGCGCGCGGGGGGAGTACTTCCCAAACATCACTCGGTCATTACGGCGCACCAGCGACCTCGGGTGACGGCCTTGCTACGCAAGGCGAAGGAGACCTCGGAGCCATCTACTACGGAGACTCCTTGCTCACCACCGCCACAAGCCCTGCCTCTGCCCTGGCCTCTGTCGCCACCCCCACCCTGTGGGCCGTGACCATCGTCGCCGTCCTGGCGCTGATCGCCGTCGACTTCCTCCTCACCAGACGCCCGCACGAAGTGTCCATGCGGGAAGCCCTGGGCTGGAGCGCCTTCTACATCGCCCTCCCGCTCGCCTTCGGCGGGTGGATCTGGGCCACCTACGGCTCGGACACCGGCGTGCAGTACCTCACCGGGTACCTCGTCGAGAAGTCGTTGTCGGTCGACAACCTGTTCGTGTTCATGCTCCTGCTCACCGCCTTCGCCGTACCTGCGGCGCTGCAGCAGCGGGTGCTGCTGCTCGGCATCGTCGGTGCGCTGGTGCTCCGCGGCATCTTCATCGCGCTCGGCGCGGCGGTCCTAGCCAACCTCAGCTGGGCGTTCCTGCTCTTCGGCGCGATCCTCCTCGCGACGGCGGTCAAGATCCTCCTCGACCAGTTCAAGGGCGCCCACGACGTCGACGTCTCGCAGATGCGCTCCGTCCGGCTGATCCGCCGCTTCATGCCCGTCACCGAGGACTACCGCGGTCCCCGGTTCTCGGTCCGGGAGAACGGGCGACGCGTGCTCACCCCGCTGGCCCTCGTGGTGGTCGCCATCTTCGCCACCGACATCGTCTTCGCTGTCGACTCGGTCCCCGCCGTCTACGGCATCACGAGCGACCCGTACCTCGTGTTCGCGACCAACGCCTTCGCACTGCTCGGCCTGCGCGCCCTGTACTTCGTCCTCCAGGGTGCCCTGAGCAAGCTGGTGCACCTCGGGTACGGGCTCGCGACGATCCTGGCCTTCATCGGCGTCAAGCTCGTGCTGCACTGGGCCCACGGCATCTGGACGAGCGTCCCGGAGATCCCGACGCTCCTGTCGCTCGGCGTCATCGTCGGCGTCCTCGCCGTCGTCACCATGACCAGCCTCTACGCCACGCGGAGCTCCGGGGATCCCGAGGTGGACGCCCCCGACGCGGCGCACCAAGCCGGCCTCGACGAGGCAGCGAGCGTGTCAGGGCCGGAACGGCGCTGACCGGACTCCCGCAGACATGAGATGAGGCGGGGCATCGTCAAAGATGCCCCGCCTCATCTCAATCGGTGGAGCTGGGGGTGTGGCTGAAGGGATTCGAAACCGGCCCCCTGCATGCGGTACTCGCACACGGGGCTCGGCGGGAGACCTCGACAACTCTCGGAGAAACACCGCTGACCTCGGGACATCCCGGAATCGGGCGTTCGCTTGCGACTCGCACCCTACCGCAGAGTTTCGGGGAATCTCGTCGATTCTCGGCCCTTCAAGTGGTGAGTTTCTGGCGAGACCGGACCCGGTAGCGGACGGAGCAATCGCTACTGCAGCCTTGCCAGAAGCCTTCGCCCCACTGCGCCGGTGCCGTGCCCTTATCAAGACCCCGCCGTGTGATCGACCACGATGACAGCGCTGATGACCTCGCGCAGCGTGTCCTTTGCCTCCGGAAGCGCCACCTCGCGCTCCTTGATGAGCAGGGATAGCGCAAGCCCGTCGAGCAGCGGGACCCGCGGATTTCCGCAGTCATCCTCAGGCCAGTTTCGCTCGCCATCCGATGAACGGCTTTCGCTTGCCCCAGACGAAGTCGTTGCTCGCGGTGCTCTCCGGCAGGTCCCCGACCGTCAGGCGGCGGAGGAACTCGACCATGCCCATGTCGAAGCTGACGAAGTCCGGCCTCCTGCCTCGTCGCCACACCAGGACCGGCCACTCGTCCGGCTCGGCTGAGGTCATGATCCAGCCGTACAGGTCAGGATCGCTGTGGCCGACACCCCAGGCCAGGAGCTGCTCTGCGGCGTCGAGTCCCTGGATGACGGGCTGTTTGTCCCGCCGGTAGTTCCACATCTCCCGGAGGTTCACTGTCTCGTCGGCCATCTCGCCTGGGCCGTAGGGGTAACCCTCCGGCGCCGTCGGGGGCAGGACTGTCAGCCCTTCCGTCCCGACTGAGCCGGTGCCGTAGAGCGACATGAACTCCTTGTAGTCGGATGGCAGCCGCGTGCCGAGCTCGGCCTCCACGGCTGACCAGTCGAAGGTGTCCCCCTCGGTCTGCTCGGCCGACATGACCTCACGGAGACGGTTGAGCTCGGACACGTGACCACTCCTTCCGGCGGTGTCAGTACCTGTGCCCTGGGTACTGCCCCTGGTACGAGTTCTCGACCTTTGCGGTCAGCATGTCTTGGAGCACGCCTTCGCCGTCGAACGCGTAGGCGCTGATGTAGAACGCGGTCGGCACGGTGTGCGAGCCATCGTAGACCGGCTCCACCGTGTAGTGGACGTGGTAGCCCCTGTCCAGCATGCCCTCCACTTTGTCCTCGTGTACACGCATGTTGTTGGCGCCCTGGTCGGATCCGGTGCGCGGGGCGTTCGCTCCGCGCAGGCAGGTGGCGAGGTTCTCGGCGTCGCCCGAACCGCCGAACCGCTGGCCCAGGAGGTGGCACCTGTTCAGCTCGACATCCGTGTTCACGCCCTTGCCCTGCAGCCAGCTCCTGGTGGCGGCGTAGCCGGCCGGGTCCGTCTTCGGGCGCTCACCGGTGCGGCTGAGGTCGTCGGGGATGAGGCAGGCGCTCATGGTGGTCGACCGGTTGCCGTTGGCCGTGTCGAGTGCGCCGTACTGGACCCGATCCGCGAAGGAGCCTTCGCATCGTTTGGGATCGTCGTCGGTTCCACGAGGAATCCGGTGTCCCGGGCGGAACTCTGGTTCCGGTGCGTCTTCCTCCTGGTTGAGCCAGTCGTTGAGCGCGTCCACTCCCCCTTCGAGAGCGAGGATCCCGTTGTCGACCGCCTCCTGGATCTCGTCCTCGTGTACCGCTACCAGCGCGACAACGGTGGCGGCGGCGGCCGCGGCGATCAGCTCACCAATACCGATGGCGATCGGGATGGCGATCGGGAAGTGGCCGTCGAGCTCGATCCCGGAGATCGGGTTCCCGCCGGTGAACGCGTACCGGTTGCCGGTGTACGGATCGGCGCCCAGGCCCATATCGGCCAGCGCCCCGTTGTACATGTCGCGGGTCGTGAACCTGTTGAGCCCCGGGTTGTAGTCGCGGAAGCCCATGTCGTAGGTCTGGCTCGCGCCGTCCCAGCGCTTGGAGTTGTACCGGTAGGCGTTGTACGGCTCTTCCTCCAGCGGGTTGCCCGGGTCGGGCTTGTCGATCCCGGTGAACTCGTCGTCGTCGTCGGACCCGTACGCGGTGTACCCGTACGTCGCCCTCGTGTCGCCGCTCTCGTCGGTGAGCGTCTCGACGTCGGTGTGGGCGTTGTAGCCGTAGTAGGCGGTCTCGCCCGCCTCGATGTCCTGCCCCGGGTCGGCCCTGTGGGTGATCTGGGAGAGCCGCTGTCCCCATGGTGAGTACTGGAACGACTTGGTCAGCTCACCCGCCACCTCCTCGGCCAGCACATCGGACGAGAGCCCGAGGTAGCTGTACCGGGTGGTCTCGCCGTCAGCCGTCTTGGTGGCCGTGCGGTCCAGGGGGTCGAAGGTGTAGGTGGTCGCCTCGAGAGAACCGGAGTCGCCCAGGTTCTCGGCCTTGATGACGTGGTCGAAGCCGTCGTAGGAGGTCCGGGACACGACTTGCCCACCGGCGACGGAACTGGCCTGCCGGCCGAAGGAGTCGTAGTTGTAGCTGGCGGTCGTGCCACCCACGGACGAGGACAGGAGGCGGTTGCGGTCGTAGTTGTACGTCGTCGTCGTGCCGTCGACGGTCTGGCTGATGACGTTCGCGTTGTCGTCGTGGACGTAGGTTTCCGTGCCGGCTCCGTGGCCTGTCTTGGTGGCCGTGGAGAGGCGGTCGGTGGGGCTGTACGAGTACTCGGTCGTCGTCTCGAGGTACTGGTCGTGGTCGTCGGCGTTCATCTTGGACGCGACGTCACGCAGCTTGTGGCCGTTGGAGTCGTAGGTGTACTCGTGCGACGCGACGAGGGTCTCGTCCGGCTTGCGCTCGGTCGTGGACCGCAGGGCTCCGTCGAGGTAGTAGGCGTTGCGGACGACGTTGCCGTTGTCCTTGGTCTCGGTCTGGACCTCGCCGCGGTTGGTGTACTCGTACGTGGTGGCCTTGGCGCCGGTGTCGTCGTTCAGGTCGTCGATCGATACCTCGGTGACGAGGTTGCGCGGGTCGTCGTAGGTGAACTCTGACCGCTGGTCGGGGTGTGCGACGGTCAGCGGCTGGCCGAGCTCGTCGTACGTGTACGACGTCGCGGCGATCTCCTGGCCGTCAGCCAGTTCTGTGACCGCTGAGACCTGGTTCAGTGAGTCGTAGGTGACTGCGTACTCGTCTACGGCCGCGCCGGCGGACCGGTCTTCGATTCTTTCGAGGTTCCCGTTGACGTCGTACTCGTAGGTGAACGTCTTTTGCTCGGTGTCCTCGTCCTGGCTGTTGTCCCGCACGAGCCTGACGCTGTCGGCGACGACCACACCGGTGGTGGACGGTGCCAGCGTGATGGAGACGGGTTCGTTGGCCGTGAGCTCGACCTCGCCCAGCTCGCGCCAGGCGCCACCGCCTTCGGTCTGGTCGACCGTGTACGTCTCGGGCGGGCCGTCGCCGCGCTCCAGCGTGAAGGAGGCGTCGGTCGCGGCACCCGTCACTTCGGGGTAAGACACGGACACCTGGTAGGTGCCGTCGGCCGGCACGTCGAGGTTCCACGTGAACTGGTCAGGCGACGGTCCGTCGGTCCGGGCGTGGGTCTGGTGGTCGTATCCTCGCTCGCCATTCCTGGTGGCCGTCGGCCAGGCTCCTGTCGTCTCGACGGACTGGTTGTCCGAGTTGTCGGTCACGGCGACGTTCGAGCCGACGGGGACACCGTCGTCCGACATGGACTTCCTGTTGCCGTCCGGGTAGAACGACCAGGTCATGGTCCGGTTGGTCGACCCGTCGGCGCTGGTCAGGGTCCGCGCCGTCTGCTGCCCGAGGTCGTTGTAGTCGTAGGTTGTCCGGATTCCCCACGGGTCTACCGATGCCTTGAGCCAGCCGTTGGCGAAGTACTCCTGCGTCGTGGTGTTGCGGACGTCCTGGCCCTCGGACGGTGGTGCGGACGTGGCCGTGGCCCGGCCGAGGGCGTCGTAGGTGGTCTCCGTGTATACGTTCGGGTCGTTGTGACGGTCGTCGTCCGGGTCGTACGGCTGGTACTGCCGCACGGGCCGGTTGAGCGGGTCGTACTCGGTGCGGACGGCGAAGTCGTCGGGGTCTGCTGTCTCGACGCCGCGCGGCGACGTCACCTTCGTCGCGTTGCCGACCTCGTCGTACTCGTAGGTGGTGGTCCGGTAGACGGTCTCACCGTCGACGACGGCGTGCGGCACCTTGGTCTCGACCTGCAGGGCACGCTCGTCGTAGACCGTGTGGGACACGTTTCCGTCCGGGTCGGTCGTGCTCGTGACGAGCCCGTCCGCGTCGTAGACCCGGGACGTCGTACTGCCGACCGCGTCCGTGCTGGACAGCTCCCGGTGGTCGAGGTCGTAGGTCATCCTCGACGTGAAGTCGTCCGGGTCCTCGGAGGCGACCTTCTTGGGGTCGCGGACCTCGACCACGTTCCCGACCTCGTCGTACTCGTACTCCGCGCGGTCGCCCTCCGCGTTCGCCACCGCGACCTGCTGGTAGAGCTCGTCGTACGTATAGGTCGTGGTGAAGTCGTCCGGGTCGTCGGTCAGGGTGCCGCGCGGCTCCGTCCTGGTCAGGACGTTGCCCACGCCGTCGTAGGTGTACGCCGTGACCCGAGGAGTCTCGTCGTCCAGGTCGGGCCCGTGCGCCTCCACCAGCTGGTCCGCCGCGTCGTAGGTGGCGCTGGAGACCGTGCCGTCCGGTGCGGTTGCCTCGATGACGTTGTCGTTCGGGTCCCACACGGGCGCAGGGGTGGTGATGTCCTCGTCGTCGTCCTTCTCGACGGTTCCGACCAGGGGCCGGCCGAAGACGTCGTAGTCCTGCGTCGTCGTACCGCCGAGCGCGTCGGTCGACTCAAGGACGTTCCCGCGGACGTCGAACTCCACGCGGCTCTCGTTGCCCAGCGGGTCGATCGTGACCTCGGGGTATCCGACCGGGGTGAAGCTCTGGTACGTGGTGGTGTTGCCGTTCGCGTCAGTAGCGGTCGCGAGCTGCCCGTACTGGTCGTAGGTGTACGACGTCGTGTAGTCGTCCGGATCCTCGGTCGCGATGCCCTTGCCGTCCGTGACGGTCAGCAGGTTCCCGACGTCGTCGTAGGTGAACTGCGACATCCGCCCGGCGGGGCTGGTCTTGCGGAAGATGTCTGCCGCGTAGCCGTCGCCCCGGGTCGCGTACTCATACACGGAAGCGCCTTCCGGTGCCTCGTCTGCCGTCATGCCGGGTGCGCACTCGGACGGGCTGGGGGCGCCGCCGTGCTCCTCGTTCTGCACGGCGTCGCGCTGCCAGATCGGATACCCGGTCCTGGGGTCGTAGCAGTAGGCCGCGACCGCACCGTTGGCCTCGGTGAGGGTCCGTACGTTGTTGTCGCCGTCCCACGTGAGCGTGACCGTCTCGCCGGCGGCATTCGTCACCTGCCTCGGGCGCAGGAAGTCGTCCGACACGTAGCTGGTCGTGTTGCCCTCGGCGTCGGTGACGGTGGAGTCGGTCCAGTCGTCGTTGTCCGTGTTCCGCTCGTAGTCAAACTGGGTCACCCCACCGATGCGGTCGGTGATCGTCCGGGTGTACCCGTGATTCTTCGGGCCGTGGCCCTCCTTCGGGTCGAAGTACGACAGCTCGGTGTCGTTCCCGCGTGGGTCGGTGATCGTGACGAGCTTGTTCTTGTTGCCCCACCACCCCCGGGCCTCGTAGGCGAACCGGAAGTGCTTGGCGATCGATTCGCCGTCGCCGTCAGTGGCGCCGGCACCGTCGATCATCCGGCCCAGCAGGCCCTTCTTCGTGTAGTACATCTCGATGGTGCGGCCGGAGACATCGGTGACGGAACGGACGTGGTCGTAGATCTTGGGGTTGTGCAGCTTGTCGTCGTCCTCGACGAGTTCACCGTCGTCATCGACGTACGTGTAGCCGTCCTGTTTCTTCTCCCAGTACTCCACGGTCAGGACGGTGCGGCCGGCCGGGTCGGTGATGGACTTCAGGAACTTGCGCGGCTGGAGGATCGAGTGGCGCTCGGCATAGGTGAACGTCTGCTGGTTGCCATTCAGGTCGACCGCGGTGGTCAGGTAGCCGTCGCACCCGAACAAGAACCGCGTCCCGTCAGGGCGCAGCATCGTCCACGCATCCGGGACCTCGGCGTGCGGCTTGCAGTGCACGCCCTCCTTGGCCGACAGCCGGTAGTTCACACCGGCCGGAGCGGCCCACTCGCCGGTCTTCTTGTTGAGCCGGAACACGTGCGTGGTGCCGTCGCCGTCGGGCAGCAGGATCTTGGTCGGGTGCCAGCTGGGGTGGAAGTCCAAAGGCGCGCCCAGCCGGATCGGCCCGGACATCTGAGCCGACCAGCCCTGCCCCAGTACGGTGTCGCTCGTATCAAGGCTGTTGTAGGCGAAGCGCGCGAAGGAGCTCAGCCCACGGCCTGGGTTGGTGAACGCGTCGTAGGACCACACGGCGTTGCCCGCCGCGACGTTGTTCATGACTGTCGAGCCGGCGCCGGTGTTCTTTCCGGCGTAGGTGTAGAACTGCTCCAGGCCTAGCTGGTCAGAGGTCGAGTCCTCGACGGTGACCGTGTGCACCGGTCCATCGGCCAGCGAGGCGCCGGACCTCGCCGCCCCGCGGACCATGCTCCAGGCCACAGTGGCGTCCGCGCGCGCACTGCCGCCGAGATCACCCGGCGCCGTCACCGTGACCTCGACACTGACGCTCTCGCCCGGGGCAAGGTCTTGGGGCAGCGCCGTCTCGGCGTTCTGCACGACGTCGCCCGAGGGCGTTTCCCACGACGAGACCAGGTGGACAGCCTGAGCCGGCCACGTTCTCCCGCTGGTGTTCTCGACGGTCGCGTCGACGGTCACCGACTCCCCGACCCGCAACCGCGTGGGCATGCCGGACACGGACACCGCTGTCGCCGGGTCCGCAGCTACCTCCTCGGCGGTCGCTACCACCGGCCCCCGTGGCGACAAGTCGAGCGGGGGGAGCGCGACGTCGTCGGGCGCGGGATCGAGGTCGTTGCCGTCGAGCCAGTCCGCGATCGTCGACAACAGGCCGCCGTCGGACTCCGGCTCCGGAGGAGCCGCGGCCGCCGCGGCGGCGGCGCGATCCTCCAGCGACATGCCCTCAGCGGCGGCCGGGCCCGCCGCCGGCCCGACGCCCCACGCCACCACCGAAAGCGCCGCCAGGACGCCGACGCCGGTTCGTAGCCTCGATCCGCGTCGACGACCAGACACGCGGACGCCCACGTCGGTGGGTGATGGTTGTGGGTACATCGGGCTTCCTTTCAATCGACATTGATTGCCTGATGCAAGGAACCAGCCCATGGTCGCCGACGCGATGCGAGAGTTCACTCAAAGCCCGGGCTCAATTTTTCATCCTCTGAAACACATCCGGATACTTATGATTTTGGATTGATCAAATGGCGCGACGGCGGACATCAACCGCGGCTGATCAGCGGCTAAGGGCGACGGGCAGCCGACAAGAGGTCGCCCGGGGCGAGGTCAGAAGTCCCAGTTCTCGCCAAACGGCCCTGCGATGCTCGACACGAGCACAGATGCGACCGGCGTGCGGCACGCGCTCGACGAGCTGCCCGAGGTCGACGCACTCGATGCGCTGGCCGCCAACACGGCGCTCGTCTCCCTGCTGGCCAGCCAACGCTGGTTCACCATTCGCGATGCCCGTCACAACGGCTCGACCTGGGAAGAGATCGGCGCGACCCTCAGCATGAGCAAGCAAGGCGCGCAGGACTTCTACCGCCGCAGGATCGAGGATTACGACCACCTCTGACAGAGCCGACCTCAGTGACACGCCCGCTGGCCCATCTCCGCAGGCGCTCCGAGTCGGCACTGACCCCACTCGGCCTGCGCTCCCGGCATGTCAACGGCGTCCGCTCCTTACTGCCGACCCGCCGGCGAAGGGCTGCGTGAGCCACGCCGAACGACGGGCCGCCGGCGGCCCGATCCCAACATGGCTCAGGCGAGGGCCGGGAGAGATGCGACGAGAGCCGACCCGCGCGGCACCAACGACGGGTCGATGAGCCAGAGCGTGATCAACCCGTTCAGCAGGGCGTAGGCGGATCGCGCGGCAGCGTCCTCCGCGCCGAGGGCCCTGGCGAGGAACTGGCCAGCGGCGTCGACCTGGGCGGCCAGCTCTTTGCGCACCTCCGGCTGGGCTGCGGGTGAGAGTAGTTCGTACGAAGCCGCCAGGGCTCCTTCGTGGCCGGCGAACGACTCGATGAGGGCATCCCATACCGCCGCACGACTGCCCGAGCGTGCAGCCGTGTCCACCAGTCGGGTCATGTGCTCAGCCCATGCACGCATTCCGTCGAGCACGGCGAGGGTCACCAGCCGCTGCGTGGTGCCAAAGTGGTAGCCGATCGCCGCCGTGCTGACCCCCGCCCGGGAGGCAACCACGCGGGCCGAGCTACCTGCCAAGCCGACCTCGACGACCGACTCGCGGGCGGCTTTCAGGAGTGCTTCGCGATTTCCCACGGCGAAAGCCTAACGAGGGTTGCGCGATCGTGTTGCACGAACGTATTGTACGTTCGTGCAAACCGCCACCAAGAACAAGCGCCCCATCGCCCGGATCGCCGCGAGTGCGGTCGGGCTCCTGGGCCTAGCAGTCGCTGCCGTTGCCGTGTGGGGTTCCGTCGCGGGCATGACGGTCGGGACCTACACCACGACCACCACCGCGACCGCAGAGGAGATCTGGCCGCTCTGGGCCGACGTCGATGGCCGGCACCGCTGGGACGCCGGACTCGAGAGCATCTCCATCGACGGCGACTTCGCCGAGGGCGCTACAGGCACTGTCCAGCTCGAGGGTCAGCCCGCACGTCAGTTCACCGTCATCGCCGTCGACGAACCCCATCGATACGTCGACCGGTTCCATATGCCCTTGGCCACGAACATGGACTGGGAGCACACGGTGTCGAACACATCACCGACGCAACGCACGGTGACCTTCCAGATCACCATGAGGGGCCCCTCAGCGATCCCGGTCGGCCTGATCAGCGGCCTGATCCTCGACGAAGAGATGCCTGGAACGCTTGACGCACTCACCGACCTGGCCGAGTCGTCGCAACGCTGATCTCGAAGCCCCGCCGACACCCGCCCTCCAGGATCGCGATGTCATGCGGCGGGCCCACCAGCGGACGGGCGGACCAGGATCAGGGCCCTGTACCGCGAACCTCGCGCAGCTGGTCAACATGATCGCCCCCATCAGGACAAACCGGGCGGGCCGGCAGACGGTTACGTGTGGACGGGTTCGGGCGCCGGCGCAGGCACGGACGCGTGGTCGGGCTCGGCGCGGATGCCGCCCGTGCCGTCGCGCAGCCGTCCGCCGGCTCGCCCGTGCTCGACGGCGATCATCTCGGCGAGGATCGAGAGGGCGGTCTCGGCGAGCGACGAGCCGCCGAGGTCGAGCCCGGCCGGACCGGTCACACGGTCGAGCCCCGGGGTGCCCGCGAGCCGGCGCAGCCGTTGCGCGTGCGTCGCGCGGCTGCCCAGCACGGCGACGTGCCCCACCCCGCCGGCGAGCGCCGCCGTCACGGCCCGGTCGTCGATGCGCGGGTCGTGGCTCAGCGCCACCACCGAGTCGGTCGGCTCGGGCGGGTGGCCGGCGAACCACTCGTCGGGCCAGGCGCGCACCACCCGCGCCGTGCCGGGGAATCCGCCGGAGGCCACGTGGCCGGGCCGGGGATCGACCACGACGACCTCGCGGCGCAGCGGTGCGGCCAGCGTCGCGACGGTCGCCGCGAGGTCCGTCGCGCCGACCAGGACGAGCCGGCGCCGCCGCGGCAGCTCCTCGACGAACGCTTCTCCGCCGCCGACGATCCGGCCGGCGGCGGGCCCGACCGACCAGCGGTAGGGCGGCTCCAGGGCGACCCGCACCGCGAGCGGCTGGTTCCTTCGCAGCGCCGTGGTGATCGCGGCGTGCACGGGCTCGGGCGGCGCCGGCGCGACCAGCACGCGCAGCTCACCGGCGCAGGCCGGCGCCTCCTCCCAGGGCATGAGCTCGTCGCCCGGCAGGACGGCGGTGACGTGCGGGGCGCCGCCGTCGAGCACCGTTCGCGCCGTCTCCACCACCAGACCTTCCACGCAGCCGCCCGAGAGCGAGCCCCGCCAGGTGCCGTCGTCGGCGACCGCCATGGTGGCGCCGAGCGGTCGCGACCCGGGGCCGTCCCGGCCGACGAGGCGGGCAAGTACCACCCGCCGGCCGGCCCGGCGCTGCTCGTCCACGAAGGGCCAGACCTCAGCCAGCACGGTCGGCCTCCCGCCGGGCGAGGGCGGCGAGCACCTTGTCCTGCGTGATCGGCAGGTCCAGGATGCGGTGTCCGACGGCGTGGTGGACGGCGTTCCCGATGGCGGCGCTGAACCCGGTGGACGGCGTCTCGCCGAAGCCGCGGGCGCCCAGCGGCGGGAATGCCGGGTCAGGGCGGTCGATGAACTCGACGTCGATGTCGGGCACGTCGGCGTTGACCGGGAGCAGGTAGCCGGACAGGTTCGGCGTGACGACCCGGCCCAGGTGCTGGTCCACGAGCGTGTGCTCGGTGAGGGCGATGCCGATGCCCCAGATCGCGCCGCCGACGGCCTGGCTGCGCGCGGTGTGCCGGTTGAGCACGCGGCCGGGGTCGAAGACTCCGGCAAGCCGGGCGACCCGGACCCGACCGGTCCGCGGCGACACCCTGACCTCGGCGAAGACGGCGCCGACGGAGTAGCCCTGCGGTGCGTCGACGGGTTCGGTGGTGGCCGTGACCGGGCGGCCGTGCCGGAGCAGCACCGTGCGGTGCCGCACCCGGCGCTGCGGCTCGTCGGTGACGAACAGGTACCCGCCGCCCACGCTGATCTCGTCGGGCGAGCGGCCGAACAGCGGGCCGCCTTCCTGGGCGACCGCGAGCGCGATGATCTGGTCGCGCGCCGCGGCGCTGGACCGGGCGACGCTCGCGCCGGAGCTGGGCACGGTGGTCGACACCGAGGAGATGACGGCCTCCGGGTGCTGGGAGTCGCCGAGGTCGAACCGGACGGCGTCGAGCGGCAGCCCGAGCGTGTCGGCACCGATCTGGGTCATCACCGTGTACGTGCCGGTGCCCATCTCCACGGTGCCGCACCGGATGTCGGCGGTGCCGTCCGGGCGCACGGTCACGCTCGACGCCGAGCCGGGGAGCCCGCCCGTGACGTGCGAGGCCGCCGCCATCCCCCAGCCGACCAGATCGCCGTCGGGCGCGCGCTCGGTCGCCGGGCGGGCGGGGCGCCGCGACCAGCCGAAGAGCTCGGCGCCGCGCACGTAGCACTCCCGCAGGTGGTTGCTGCCGTACGGCACCCCGCGCTCCTGGTCGCGGCCGGTCCAGTTGCGCAGGCGCAGCTCGAGCGGGTCCAGGCCCACCCGGTAGCTCAGCTCGTCGATCGCCGACTCCAGCGCATGGCCGACCACCGACTCGGGCGACCGCACCCAGGTGCCCGTCGGCAGGTCGAGCCGGACGGCGCGCTGCGCCGTGCGCACGTTGGGGCACGCGTACAGCACGCGGCTGGGCGCCGGGCTGTTGTAGATGTCCTCCTCGGTCGTGGACACCTGCTCGGCGATCACGTGGTCGATGGCGGTGAGCCGCCCGTCGCGCGTGGCGCCGAGCCTGATCCGCTGGTGGGTCTCGGCGCGGTGCCCGTTGGCCGTGTAGGTGTCGGCGCGCGTGAGGACGAGCTTCACCGGGCGCCCGGCCTCGCGCGCCGCGGCCACCGCGAGCAGCGTATGCGGCCAGACCGGACCCTTCACGCCGAACCCGCCGCCGACGTGCGGCGTCAGGATCCGCACGTTCGCGAGCGGTAGGCCGAACGCCTGCGCCAGGGCGTTCTGGCTGTTGGCGACACCCTGGGTCGACTCGTAGACCGTCAGCTCGTCGCCCGCTTCGCCCGCGTCGCCCGACCAGACGGCGACGGTGGCCGGCGGCTCCATCGGGTTCCCCTGGGTCAGGGGCGTCGTGCAGGTGAGGTCGACCCGCGCGTCCGCCGCCGCGAGCGCCGCGTCGGGCTCACCCCGCACGTACTCGTACTCGCCGTTGATGCCGGGCGGCGGCACGTAGCCCTCGTTCAGGCCGTCGGCCAGGACCACGCGTGGCGGGCGCTCCACGTACCGGACGCGGACCAGCCGGGCGGCGTGCCGGGCCCGCTCCAGGCTGTCGGCGACCACCAGCGCCACCGGCTGCCCGGCGTGCCTGATCCGGTCGTCCTGCAGCGGCACGTACCGCTTGAGGTACATCACCGTGTCGTCGAAGGGGTTCAGGCGGGACATGTTCTCGTGGGTGAGCACGGCGAGCACGCCCGGCGCCGCTGCGGCGGCCCGCGTGTCGACGGCGGCGACGCGCCCTCTGGCGATGGTGCTCGGCGTCATGACCGCGTAGGCCGCGCCGTCGACGTCGGCGTCCGCCGCGTACCGCGCGGCGCCGGTGACCTTCGCGACGCCGTCCACGCGCGGGACCCGCATGCCGAGGGTGAGCTCGCTCATCGCCCGCCTCCCCGCGTGAGCAGGGCCTGGGCCAGCGCGCGCTGGACGAGGTCCACCTTGAACGCGTTCTGCTCGCGCGGCACGGCGCCGCGGACCAGGACCCGGCCGGCCTCAGCGACGGTCGCCGCCGTCAGCGGCCGGCCCACGAGCGCCGCCTCGACGTCGGGATCCCGCCACGGCCGGGGTGCCACGCCGCCGAACGCGAGCCGCACCCGGCGCACCAGGCCGCCCCGGACCTCCACGACCGCGGCGACCGAGACCACCGCGAACTCGAACGAGGCCCGGTCGCGCAGCTTGAGGTAGCGCGAGGTCGCCGGCCGGGCGGACAGAGGCACCTCCACGCCGGTGATCAGCTCACCCGGCGCGAGCGCGGTCTCCCGTTCCGGCGTGCTCCCCGGGAGACGGTAGAACTCACTCATCGGGATCCGGCGCGGCCCGTTCCGGGTCAGCGTGTGCACCCGCGCCTCCAGCGCGGTCAGGGCGACGGCGAGGTCGGACGGGTGCACCGCTATGCACCGGTCGCTGCCGCCGAGGATCGCGTGCCACCGGTTCTGCCCCGCCAGGGCGGAGCATCCGCTGCCCGGCTCCCGCTTGTTGCACGGCATCGCGGCGTCGCGGAAGTACCAGCACCTGGTGCGCTGCAGCAGGTTGCCGCCGACCGAGGCCATGTTCCGCACCTGCGGCGACGCGGCGGCCAGGAGCGCCTCCGACAGCACAGGCAGCCGGTCCCGCACCTCCGGGTGAACGGCGACGTCGCTCATCCTGACCTGCGCGCCCACCCGGATCGTGCCGTGGCCGGTCCGCTCGACGCCGTCGTCCGGCAGCCCGTTGATGTCGACGAGCTGCGCATGCTCCTGCACGCCGTCCCGCATCAGGTTCAGCAGGTCGGTCCCGCCGGCGATGTACCGCGCACCGGGCGCGGATCCCTGGCGGACGGCGTCGGCGGCGTCGTGCACCCGGACGTACGTGAAGGTGTCCATCAAGCCATCTCCTCGGCGGCCTGGCGCACGGCGGCCACGATGTTCGGGTAGCAGCTGCACCGGCACAGGTTGCCGCTCATCCACTCGCGGACCTCGTCGTCCGACCCGGCGTGCCCCTCGTCGATGCACGCCACGGCCGACATGATCTGGCCCGGTGTGCAGTACCCGCACTGCAGGCCGTCCTGCTCCACGAAGGCACGCTGCACGGGATGCAGCTCGTCACCGTCGGCGAGTCCCTCCACCGTGGTCACGCGGCGCCCGTCCTGCATCACCGCGAGCGTGAGGCAGGACTTGACCCGCCGGCCCTCGACGAGCACCGTGCACGCGCCGCACTCCCCGCGGTCGCAGCCCTTCTTGGTGCCGGTCAGCCCGAGCTGCTCCCGCAGGGCGTCCAGCAGGGTCACGCGCGGTTCCACCGCGAGGTCGTGCACGACGTCGTTCACCACGAGCGACACCGGCGCGACCCCGGGGCCGAGGCGCTCCGGCCCGCGGACGGCGAGCGCGCTCGTCACGCCCACCGGCACGGCCACCGCCGTCGTCGCGGCGGCCCCCGCCTTGAGCACGGTGCGCCGGGAGATCGAATGGGGTTGCTGCGGTTCCTCATCGGCCATGCCGGCCAGTCAACCCGCACCGCGCCGTGGACTGAAGGTCCACTTCGGACGCCGCTGATACCGTGCGGGTATGGCCGATCTGGACGCACGTCAGCTCAGATACTTCGTGGCCGTCGCCGAGGAGCTCAACTTCGGCCGGGCGGCGCAGCGTCTCGGCATGACACAGCCCCCGCTCTCCCGGGCGATCCGCGACCTGGAACGGCAGCTCGGGGTCTCCCTGTTCGAGCGCAGCACCCACCACGTCGCCCTGACACCGGCCGGCGACGTGCTGCTCCGCGACGCGCAGCCCGCCCTCGACCAGATCGCCGCCGCCGCACGCCGCGCCCAGCACGCCGGCCAGGCCACCGCCACGCTCCGCGTGGCGCTCAAGGCCGACTACGACGCGGGGCTGCTGCCCCGGATCGTCGACGCCTACCAGCGTGACACGGCCGCCGTCCCCGTCGACCTCGTGCTCGGCGGCCGCGGCGAGCAGGCGCCCGCCGTCCGCGCCGGCCTGGCCGACGTCGCGCTCCTGCCCGAACCGTTCGACGACGCGGGGCTCGACAAGGAGCTCCTCCTGACCGAGCCGCGCCTGGTGGCCCTGCCTGCGGGCGACCCGCTGGCCGAGCGCCCCACCCTGTCCCTGGCCGACCTGGACGGCAAGCACCTCCCCGACGGAACCCCCGCCCGCACCGGCGGCATCCTCGTGCGCGACCGCGACACCCCGCCGCCCCGGCTCGACCTGGCGCAGATCTTCAACCTCATCGGCCTCGGCGACGTGACGATCTTCGTACCCGTGTCGCTCGCGCGCCGCCATCCACGGCCCGAGATCGTCTACCGCGAGGTCCAGGACCTCAACCCGTTCCGGCTCGTGGTCGCCTGGCCGCAGAGCGCGCGGTCCGCCGCGGTGGCGGCGTTCGTCCGGGCCGCGGTCGCCGTGGCGGACGCCGCCGAGGAGCCCGCGCGTCTCCGGGAGTACGAGGTCGGGTAGCCGCAGCGCGGAAGCCCGGAGAGCCTGACGGCGGTTCCGGCTCGGGCTCAGGCGACGTCGGACGTGCTCAGATTCAGCAGGCGGGCCTACCGCGACTGAGCCGATCGGCCGTGAAAACGATCTGTCAATTGTGTTTTCATTGGGTGAGTCGAGACGAAAGGGTGTTCCGGTGCCACGAGGATTCAGTGCCCAGGACCGCGACCGGATTACCCGGTCGCTGCTGGCCACGGGCAGGGAGGTGTTCGTCGCGCAGGGCCTGCGCAAGGCGTCCCTGGAGGCGCTGGTCGCGCCCGCCGGGATCGTGAAGAGCACCTTCTACCAGTTCTTCGACTCGAAGGAGGCGCTCTACCTGGAGCTGATGCTCCGGGAGGCGGCCCAGGTCAAGGAGCGGGTCATCGACCAGGCGCTGCTGTCAACGGACAACACCCGTGAGGGGCTGCGCCGGTTCCTGCACGCGACCGTCGAGGTGCTGGAGACCTACCCGTTGTGGCGCCGGCTCACCACCCACCCCGAGGAGCTGCGCGCCGTGGCCGAACGGCTCGACCCGGCGCAGACCGCGGTGCTCGGGCAGGACAACCCGGCAACGGCCCTGGTCGCCTACGTGACCGACCGGCAGCGCCGCGGCGAGCTCGTCGGGAACGACCCCGCCGCCGTCGTGGGCACGTTGCAGGCGGTGCTGCTCGTCCCGCTGAACGCCCACCATCTCGGCGACGCGCCCACCTATCGCGCGTCGCTCGACCTGCTGATCGACGTCGTCACGGCAGGGCTGACCATCCCAGAAGGAGATCTGACATGACCGCTCGACCCCGCGCCGCCGTCGTCGGCGCCGGTATCGCCGGACTGGCCACCGCGCTGCGCCTGCACCAGGCCGGCTGGGCACCCTTGGTGATCGAGCGAGCCCCCGGGCGCCGCTCGGGCGGGTACGCGGTGACCTTCGCCGGGCTCGGGTACGACGCAGCCGAACGGATGGGCATCCTGCCGGGCCTCGCCGAGCGGCACATCACACCCGACCGGATGGACTACATCAAGCCCGACGGCCGTACCAGCTTTTCCGTGCCAGGGCCCACGGTCCGCGCACTGCTCGGCGCCCGAGCCCTGAACGTCCTGCGCGGCGGCATCGAGGACGTGCTGTACGCCGCGGTGGCGCCGTACGCCGAGATCCGGTTCGGCACCAGCATCGTCGCGGTCCAGCAGGACCGGGACGGCGTGGACGTCACGCTGGAGGACGACACGACCGAGCGGGTGGACCTGCTCGTCGGCGCCGACGGGCTGCACTCCACGACCCGGCGCCTCGTGTTCGGACCCGAGGACGACGTCCGCCTCGACCTGAACCACATGGCCGGGGTGTTCATGGTCGACACGCTCCCGGCCGGCGTCGAACCCGGGGTCACCTCCTCGCTCACCGACACCGGCCGGACGCTGGCGATCGTGAGCCTCGGCCCCGACCGAGCCGCCGCGTTCTTCGGGTACCGCACCGCACACCCCATGACGGAGCTCGCCGACGGGCCGCTGCGTGCGCTGCCCCGCGCCTACGCAGGCATGGGCTGGGCGGCACCGGAGGTTCTGGCGCAGCTACCCGACGCGGAGTCCGTGTACTTCGACAGCGTGAGCCAGATCGTCACCGACACCTGGCACCAGGGCCGGGTCCTGCTCATGGGCGACGCCGCCTGGTGCGTCACGCTGTTCGCCGGACACGGCTCCTCGCTCGCCGTCGCCGGCGCCGACGCCTTCGGCGCCGCCCTCGAACGCCACACGAACGACCTGCCCACCGCACTGCGCGAGTGGGAGGCCACGATCCGCCCCGAGGCCGAGCGCAAACAGAAGCTCGGCCGCCAGGTCAAGGGCCTGTACGCCCCCGCCGACCCGTTCCGGCTCTGGCTACGCGACCTACCCCTGCGCCTCACGTCCTACCGGCCCGTCGCCAAACTCCTCGAACGCCGACTCCAGCTCACACCCTGAACGGGATGGCCACCGTGTTCGGACGCCGTAGTTTCGGGGTGGTCAGCCTGCCACGAGGTCACGCCGCCGTAGCCCGACCAGCCCGGCGGCGGTCAGGCCTGCGGCGACCGCCACGAGCACGAGGAGCGTGCCCACCTCGGGCCCGCCGTAGAACGGCATCACGTGTGCGAACGGCGACACCGTCAGGAACGTCCATCGGGGCCACCCGAGGTGCTGGCCCAGCTCGCCGGTCAGGGCGACGGCGAACGCCAGCCAGGGCAGCACCCGTGCGGCCCGCGGCAGCAGACCGAAGGTAGCCACCGCGATGGCGAGCATCACCCACACCGCCGGGACCAGGACCATGGTGATGCGCAGCATGGTCATCACCTGTCCGGACCCAAGACCGAACCCGAGCCCGATCACCAGCTCCAGTACGACCGGGATCGCCGCGGCGACCAGCAGGTGCCCGGCGGCCCAGCGGAGCCGGCCGGTGGGCGTGGCCAGGACGAGGTCGGCGCGCCCGGAGCCCTCCTCGCCGGCCACCCGCAGCATCGTGACCATGGTGTAGATCGTGACCGGGAAGACCATCGTGAAGACGATGTAGGCGAAGAAGGCGTCGGCCGGGTTGTCCGATCCCATGGCCGTGGCCCACTGGGCCATGAGGTCGCTGGTCGCGTACGACTCCATCGCGGCGGTCCCGGCCAGGCCGGACGGGACGGCGATCGCGAACAAGCAGACCGTCCACACCACCGCCGAGGTGCGGTGCTCCCGCCAGGCCATCGCGAGCGGGCTGCTCAACCATGCCGGGGCTGCGGCGGGTCCCGGCCGGGCCATGAACACAGCGGCATCCAGGTCTCGGCGGGCGGCCAGCGCGAAGGCGGCGGCCAGGAGCACGACGACCAGGACGACCGCGAGCACCAGGGGCCACCACTGCTCGCCGGCGAACGGTCGGGTGCGCTGCAACCAGGCGTTGGGCACCGCCCAGACCACGGCGGCGGCCGGCCCGCCGGCCAGGTCACCGGCACCACGCACGAAGTGCAGCGCCATGAAGGCCAGGAACGATCCCCAGGCCGCCAGGCCCGGGTTGACCGTGAGCTGCGCGGCCACCGCCGCCAGGCCGGCGCCGATCGCCGTCGCGGCGCCGAGCACCAGGCCGAAGACCACCGATCCGGCGACCGCAAGACCGCTGGCCGCCATGGTGGCCGCCACCGCCAGTGCCAGGACCGCAGCGGCGCCGAGCACCACGACCAGCGCCGCCGCAAGCTGTGCGTGGCGGCCCACGACCCGGGCCTGCACCAGCTCGGTCCGCCCCGCGTGCTCCTCGGCGCGGGTGTGCCGCACCACCAGGACGCAGCCCCACATCGCGGCCAGCAGGGTCCCGCCGGCGATGCTCTCCTGGGCCACCAGGGCGCCGACCGTGTCGGCGTAGGCGGGGCCCTGGAACAGCTTGAACATCGGCACGTCGTGCATCACGGCGTCGTACCGCAACCGGCGGGAGGCGGCGTCGGGATAGATCGTCGTGGCCGACATCGCGCGGCTGGTCGCCAGCAGCCACGTGCCCAGCAGCCACGCGGGCAGCACGAACCGGTCGCGTCGCAGGATGTGGGCGACGATCGCCCGGATTCCGGTCAGGTCACGCATCGCGGTTCTCCTCGTCGGTTCGTCCGCTGTCGGCCGTGGCATCGGACCCGGTACCGGTGCTCGAGGTATGTGGCGCAGCGGTGCTGACCGCGTTCCGTACCCCGGCTGCCTCGCCGGACTGCACCCACTGGCCCATGGCCCCGTAGACGTCGAGCATCGCCAGCGGCACCCGCTGGTCATGGCCCGGCGACAGGACGTCCGCACCCATCCGGTCCGACAGCAGGCGGTGCAGCACCATCGTCGACAGATGCATCGCCGCCATGACCGCCGCCGCATCCCGGGTCCGTGCTGCGTCCGGTGTGAAGCGGTCGGGGAACGAGGCCGCCAGCCACTCCTGGCTCATGTCCGCCCCGCGCGCGAACAGGGCGGCCGCCACCGGAGCCCCCTCGGCCATCGCGCGTGCCACGTACCGCGCCACCAGCGGGCCACGCGCCAGGAGGCCGGCCATGAAGTCCGGGTCGGTCATCTCGCCGTTCCTCGCCCCGATCCGGTCCAGGCTGCCGAAGGTGTCCAGGACGTACTGGTCGCAGGCACGCCGCAGATCGTCCTTGGAGCCGAAATGGTGCTGCAGCAGCCCGTGGGAGACACCGGCCGCATCGGCGATCCGCTTGATCGTGGCCGCCGTGAACCCGCGCTCGGCGAACTGGTCGAGCGCCGCGTCGCGAATCCGGGCCCGGGCGGTGAGGTCTTCGATTGGATGCATATCCAGTATCCTAGATGAACGTCCAGTCGGAAGGGAAGGCCCCGGCCCTCGCGCCTGCCTTCACCTCGCCGAGCAGGTCGCGGCGGGGGCCGTCCACCGCTTCTCGAGCTCATGTCGTGGGCTGCGACGGCGCATGCACACGCCCGGGGCGAGCCCGTGGGATAGGGTCATGCCCGGGGTGTGCCGGGAAGTCTGGTCGGCGTGGGCCGGCCGAGGGCCGGCCCGCTGAGTCGACCCTCAAGGACTGCCGTGCCCCGTACCTCGACCACACCCACCATCCCGCTGTCCCGGCGGCTGCGCGCCTGGGTCTCCCGCGAGACCACCGGCGGTGCGCTGCTGATCGCGGCCGCGCTCGTGGCCCTGCTGTGGGCCAACTCCCCCTGGCGGCATACCTACACGTCGTTGTCGACGGCGGTGGTCGGTCCTGCCTGGATCGGGCCGGTGCACGTGCACCTCGACCTGTCGCTGGCGACCTGGGCCGCCGACGGGCTGCTGGCGATCTTCTTCTTCGTGGTGGGCCTGGAGCTCAAGCACGAGTTCGTCGCCGGGAGCCTGCGCAACCCGAAGGAGGCCGGTGTCCCCATGGTCGCCGCGGTGGCCGGCATGGTGGTGCCCGCGGCGATCTACGTGGCGGTGCTGGTCACGCTGGGCGAGACGGGTGCCTTGCACGGGTGGGCTATCCCGACGGCCACCGATATCGCGTTCGCCGTCGGGGTGCTGGCCATCTTCGGCCGAGGGCTGCCGGTCGCGATCCGCACCTTCCTGCTGACCCTGGCCGTGGTCGACGACCTGCTGGCCATCGTGGTGATCGCCGTGTTCTACACCGACCAGATCCACTGGTGGGAGCTGATGGGCGCACTGGCGTGCGTGGCACTGTTCGGCTGGCACGCGCGCTCGCGCACCCCGCGCTGGTTCCTCCTGGTGCCCCTGGCTCTGGTCGCCTGGACGCTGATGCACTCCTCGGGCGTGCACGCGACCATCGCCGGCGTCCTGCTCGGCTTCACCGTCCCCGCCCTCGCCCGGCACGGGGAGCCCCAGGCGCGCACGCACTCCTTCGAGCACACGGTCCGCCCGTTCTCCCAGGGCCTGGCGCTGCCCCTGTTCGCCTTCTTCGCCGCCGGCGTCACCCTGGTCGACGGCGACGGGCCGGGCGCCCTGCTCGGCCAGCCGGTAGTGCTGGCGATCACGGCAGGCCTCGTGCTGGGCAAGCTGGCCGGGATCCTCGGCGCTACCGCCCTGATCACCCGCCTCACCCCGCTGCGCCTGCCCGACGGCATCGGGGTACGCGACCTGCTGCCCGTCGGGTTCCTGGCCGGGATCGGCTTCACCGTGTCCCTGCTGATCAGCGAACTGTCCTTCGAGGACTCCGAGCACGCCGCCGGTGCGAAGATCGCCGTCCTGCTCGGATCGGTCATCGCCGCACTCCTCGGCGCGCTGCTGCTCCGCTGGGACGCGCGACGAGCACGACCGGCCGACATGAACCTCGACGGCCTCGCCGACCAGGTCAGCGGCTACATCGGCGACACCACCGACCGCGAGACCCACTGACCCTGGCTGGGCTACACGTTCCGAGCAACGCCTCGTCTGTGCGACCGGTACCCGGGCTCGGCATCGGTCTGAGGCGTTCTCCTCGGGTGTAGTGTCACCGGCAGGTGTGCCGGGAAGCCTGGTCGGCGGCGACGCCGCCCCGTCCCCGGGCGGCCCACGTGGTTCGTCCAGAGGAACCTGCCATGCACGCCCTGATCATGTCGTTCGGCACCCGGGGAGATATTCAGCCCTACGCCGCCCTGGCCGGTGTGCTCGCCCGTGCGGGCCACGACGTCACGCTCGCCGTCCCCGAGGGGTTCGCCGACCTGGTGCCGCCAGGCGGTCCCGGCACCGTGACCCACCATCCCGCCGGGACCACGATGCTGCGCCTTGTCCAGGAGGCCATGCCGGAGCTGAGCGGCCCCCCGGGACGCGCTGCGCACACTGGGGATCATGACCTCCGCGATGCGGGAGCTGAACACCGAGTGCTGGGCCGCCGCGCGGGCGGCCCGCCCGGACGTCGTCGTGCACCACCCCAAGACCCTGGCCGGACCGCACATCGCCCAAGCGCTGGGCGTGCCCGGCGTGCTGTCCCTCCCGCTGCCGCTCTACACCCCGACGCGCGCCCACCCGATGCCGTTCTTCGGCGGTGCGTCCTTCGGGGCCTGGGGCAACCGCGCCACCTACATGGTGAACCGGATGGCTGGGGTCATGTACGGGGGCATGACCAACGACTTCCGCCGGAAGCTCGGCCTGCGCCGCATCGGCCGTCTGGCCGACCCGCTGAAGAACCCGGACGGCACCCCGGTCCACATCCTGTACCCCTACAGCAGGCATGTCGTGCCCGTCCCAGGCGACTACCCACCGTCGGCTCACGTGACCGGGTACTGGTTTCTCGACGACCACGTCTGGGAGCCGCCCACGGAGCTGGCGGACTTCCTGGCCGCAGGCGAGCCCCCGGTCTACGTCGGGTTCGGCTCCATGGGCTTCGGCAAGGGCGCCGACCAGCGTCGCGACGCCGTCCTGGGCGCTCTCAGGGCTCATGGGTTGCGCGGGATCGTCGCGACCGGATGGGGCGGCATAACGCCCGGTGTGGCAGGGACCGACGACGTCCTGGTCATCGAAGGCGCACCGCACGACTGGCTGTTCGAGCGGGTCACCGCGGTCGTGCATCACGGCGGTGCCGGTTCGACGGCGGCCGGGCTGCGGGCCGGCAGGCCGACGCTGGTCGTGCCGTTCCTCGGCGACCAGCCGTTCTGGGGCGCACGAGTCCACGCGATCGGCGCCGGGCCCAAACCACTGCCAAACTGGCGCCTCGCCACAGGCTTGACCGACCGACTCGGCGACCTGGTAAGCACGGGCTCCTACGCGACCCGAGCCGCCGAGGTGGGCGCCGCGATCCGGGCCGAGGACGGACTCGGCACCGGCGTGCGCATCCTGGAACAGGTCACTGGAGTGACAACCGCCGACGGCGGGACCGCCCGATGACGACCACTGCGACGTCGACCACGCGGCTGGTGGCCACCACGGCCGGCCCGGTCGAGATCACGCGGACCGAGGCAGACCGGCCGGCAACGGCATGAGCTCGGGGTCGGGATTCACCTACGACCTACGCCAAGCCCGGGCCAGACACTCACGTGAGCGCCGCACCGCCCTGGGGAACGTCACCTGCCCCACCCTGATCACCGCTTCTCCGCACGACGGCGGCGTCGGCTACGCGCACGCCCACGACCTCCAGGCGCACATCGAGAACTCGCGGCTGGTCGAGCTGCCCTCGCCCACCCACCTGTTCTGGATCGGCCCAGGCCGTGAGCTCCTGACCAGCCCGGTCCGAGACTTCCTGAACAGCTGAACACCCGACGTCGCCTCCCCGACGTTGCCGCTCAGCCGATGATCGGCGCGCTCTCCGGGAGCCGGTACAGGCAGCTCGGACCAGATCACCATGCCCAGCAACTCAGCACTTGACCAGCCACCAATTTCAGTTGATAGTGAACCAACTGACATAGGAGGTGGCATGAACACCCAGGACCCGGTCCTCGAATGGGTCGAACGCGTCTCGATGTACCTGGCCCGCGACGGCGTACCGCCCATCGCGGGCCGGGTGCTGGGCTGGCTCATGGTGTGCGATCCGCCGGAGCAGTCGGCCGGACTGATCAGCGAGGCCATCGGCGCGAGCCGGGCCTCGCTCACGTCCAACCTGCGCCTGCTGACCATGATGGGCTTCCTCACCTCGCGGACCAGGCCGGGCGACCGCACCACCTGGTACCGGATGGCCGACGACGCCTGGGCCGTCGTGGTCCGCCGTCAGATCGAGGGAATCGCGGCGTTCCTTGACCTGAGCCGCGACGGGATGGCCCTGGCCGGACCCGGCAACGACGACCGGGTGCGGCAAGCGCACGGCACCTTCGAGTGGATGGCCGCCGCGTTCGACGCCGCCCCGCCGCTGGCCACAGGCGCCGGCGAACCCGAAGACGACAAAGACGAGGACGACGACGACGAGGCGAAGGTGCGATGACCGGACACGCGATAGTGGTCGGCGGCGGCATCGGCGGACTGGCCACCGCCCTGGCCCTGCACCGGATCGGCTGGCGCGCCACGGTGCTCGAACGGGCGCCGGAGCTGGGCGAGGTCGGCGCAGGCATGTCGCAGGCGCCCAACGCGCTGCGTGCACTGGCCGAGCTGGGCGTCGAGGCCCAGGCCCGCGCCGTCGGCGTGCCCACCTGCTCCACGAGCAACCTGCGCCGGCCGGACGGCCGCTACCTGCAGCGCGCCCGCCCCGGCGACACGACGCCGCTGCTCGGGTTCCACCGCGCCGACCTGCACCGGGTCCTGCTCGACGCCGTCCCTGCCGGCTGGCTGCACACGGACGCCGAGGTCACCGAGGTACGGCAGGACCCCGGCGGCGTGACCGTCACGGCTGGCGGTGCCGAGTACCGGGGGGATCTGGTGGTCGGCGCCGACGGCATCCGTAGCGCCGTCCGGAACCGCCTCTGGCCGGAGGCCCAGCCACCCCGCTACCTGGGACGCACGGCGTGGCTGGGCGTCGCCGGCGTCGCGGGCGTGGCCGGCGACCTGACCGGGAGCGTCACCCTGGGCCGGGGGGACATGTTCCTGATCCACCCGGTATCCCGCGGCCGCGCCTACTGGGCCCTGCTGACGACATCGCGCGCGCCGGGTGTGCGGTACGACGACGAGAAGGCCGCCGCGCTGGACCGGGCCGGCGACTGGCACGAACCAGTGCCCGACCTGATCCGCGCGACACCGGACCGGGCGGTGATCCGCACCGACATCCACGAGCTCCCACCCCTGTCCACCTACGCCCGAGGGCGCGTAGCGCTGCTCGGCGACGCCGCGCACGCCATGAGCCCCGACCGCGGCCAAGGCGCCGGACACACCCTCGAGGACGCCGTGGTCCTCGCCCATGCACTCACCACCGAGCCCACAGTCGAGGTAGCACTGGCGCAGTACGACGCACAACGGCGCCCGCGCGACCAGGCCACCGCCCGTGGCGCCCGGATCGACGGCGTCATGACCAGCTCGCGCCTCGGGCAGCCAGTCATGGCCACGCTGATCCGGCTCACGCCCGCAGCACTGTGGCGCACAGGCATCGCACCCGACGGCAACCCCACCTGGCGGTGGCAACCACCCCCGCTCCCGGTGACACCTCCAGCACCATGAGCCCCCAGGGGCGCGCGCACCGACTATCGGCGCACAACACGCCTCGCGGCCGCGGGACCTCCACCCACTGGGTTCGCGCCGTCGCCGGCGGTGTGGCGATCAGGGCTTGACCCTGACGCAGGGTCAACCCTGCACCCTCGTGCCATGAACACTCGAATGAACGCTCGAACGGACACGGGAACGAGTCCTGGAGCTGGCGCGGGCGTCCCCGCGATCCGCGTGCAAGGGCTGCAGAAGTCGTACAAGGATCTCAAGGTGCTGCGGGGCGTGGACTTCGACGTCGCGCGCGGCAGCATCTTCGCGCTGCTCGGCTCCAACGGAGCCGGCAAGACCACCGCCATCAAGATCCTCTCCACCCTCCTGAAGGCCGATGCCGGCACCGCGACCGTCAACGGGTACGACGTCGCCACCCGGGCCGCCGAGGTGCGGGAATCGATCAGCCTCACCGGGCAGTTCGCCGCCGTCGACGGGGTCCTGACCGGACGCGAGAACCTCGTCCTGGTCGCCAGGCTCCGCCACGTGACCGACCCCGGCAAGACCGCCGACGACCTGCTCGCGCGGTTCTCCCTGACCGAGGCCGGCGGGCGCAGGGCCGACACGTACTCCGGCGGCATGCGGCGCCGACTCGACATCGCGATGAGCCTGATCGGGCACCCGCCGGTCATCTTCCTCGACGAACCCACCACCGGGCTCGACCCCGAGGCGCGCATCGAGGTCTGGCAGACCGTCAAGAACCTCGCCGATGGCGGGACGACCGTGCTGCTCACGACCCAGCACCTGGAGGAGGCCGAGCAGCTCGCCGACCGGATCGCGATCCTGCACCAAGGCCGCATCATCGTCAACGGCACCCTGGCCGAGCTCAAGGCCTTGCTGCCGCCCGCCAAGGTCGAGTACGTCGAGAAGCAGCCCTCCCTGGAGGAGGTCTTCTTCGCCGTCGTCGGCGACGGCAAGAGCGACGGCAAGGCCGCCGGCCCGGACGGCGAGACGAGCAAGCCAGCAGCAGTACAGAACGGTGAGGACCAGCGATGACCACGCACTTCGTCAGTGACACCGGCGTCCTGACCGGACGCTCCCTGACCCACATCCTGCGCAGCATGGACACGATCATCACTACGGCGGTCACGCCGATCGCGCTGATGCTGCTGTTCGTCTACGTCTTCGGCGGCGCGATCGAGACCGGCACGGACAGCTATGTCAACTACCTGCTGCCCGGCATCCTGCTCATCACGATCGCGTCGGGCATCGCGTACACCGCCTACCGGCTGTTCCTCGACCTGCAGGGCGGCATCTTCGAGCGGTTCAACTCCATGCCGATCTCCCGGTCCTCCGTGCTGTGGGCGCACGTGCTGACCTCGCTGGTCGCGAACCTGATCTCGGTGGCCGTGGTCGTGGGCGTCGCCCTCCTGATGGGCTTCCGCTCCGGCGCGGGAGTGCTGGACTGGCTCGCCGTGACCGGCATCCTCGTCCTGTTCACCCTCGCCCTGACCTGGCTGGCCGTCATCGCCGGCCTGACCGCCAAGACCGTCGACGGCGCCAGCGCGTTCTCCTACCCGCTGATCTTCCTGCCGTTCATCAGCTCGGCGTTCGTGCCCACCGACACCATGCCCGGCCCGGTGCGGTGGTTCGCCGAGAACCAGCCGGTCACGTCCATCGTCAACACGGTCCGCGACCTGCTCGCGCAGCAGCCGGTCGGGTCCGACATCTGGGTCGCCCTGGCCTGGTGCGTCGGCATCCTCGTCGTCGCCTATGTCTTCGCGATGAACGCCTACCGGCGCAAGATCGCCTGAGGCACGCTGGCAGCATGCTGACGATCAGCCAGGTGGCGTCGTACGCCGGGGTGACGGTGCGGGCCGTGCGCCACTATCACCAGATCGGGCTGCTTCCGGAGCCGGAGCGGGACCGCTCCGGCTACCGGTCGTACGAAGCCGCCACGCTCGTCCGGCTGATCCGCATCCGCACCCTGGCCGACGCCGGAGTTCCGCTGGCCAGGGTCCAGGAGCTGCTCGACGCCACGCCGGAGGAGTTCGCCCGCGCCGTCGAGGAGCTCGACAAGGCGCTGCGCACCGAGATACGGCGGCTACGGGAGAACCGCAGACGGATCGCCAGGCTCGCCGCCGGGGAGAGCCTGGCGCTCCCGCGGAGCGTCCTGGACTATCTCGACCGGCTGCGCGGCCTCGGGGTCGCCGAGGAGTACATCGCACTCGAGCGGGACGCCTGGATCATCGTGGCCGCCCGCGCACCGGACGAGATCGACAACATCGTGGCGATGAAGCTCAGGGACCTGGACGACCCCGACATGATGCAGCTCTACAAGCTGATCAGCGACTGGTCCGCCGACCGGGCCGATGACTGGTCCGACGACGACGCGCGGATCGTCGAGATCGTCGACGTCATGGAGAGACTGGTACTGCGGGCCGCCGACGCCGGCAAGCTGGGCGATGACAGCATCGACCAGCCGTTCGTGGACCTGATGGATGCTCTACCGGCCCAGTCACCCGGCGGCCGACGCGTCATCGCGCTCCTGGAGGAACGCGGCTGGAAGGGCTGGACCCGGATCGAACAGGTGCCGCCCCGCTAGATCCTGGCTCCCGGGATCGTCGTCCGGTGCCTCCGAGACGGTCAGCGTGACCGGTTCCGACGGCCCGTAGCCGACCCGCCCGGCCGGCGTGACGGGCGCGGCGCGGTACTGCGCGCCGTCGTCGCCGATCGCCGCCTGGAAGGTGAGCTCCGGACCGGTCTGGCCGTCGACGACGGTGAACTCGTCCTGCCCTGCGGCCTTGCGCTCCCAGCGGTAGTCCGTCAGCACGGTCGTCGGCTCGACGTCGGCCGTGAGGGTGACGACGGCGCCCTCGACATGGGTGGTCTCGCCAGAGACGGTGACCTGCTGCCGCGCGGGCGAACCGTGGTCGTCGATGTGGATCGTGCGGATCTCGGAGACCACCGGCGGGGTTGCCGGGTCGGCGTAGGTCAGGACGGCGCGCAGCTCGACGCCGTCGAGCGCCTGTTCCGCGGTCACCTCGTAGAGGTTGTCCTCGACGCCCGTCATCCGCGTCCACTCGTCCGACCGTGGCCACTTCCACTGCCACTGCAGGTCGTCGCCCGCCACCGGTTCGGGGTCGACGGTCAGCCCGAGGCTGATCCGGTCGCCCTGGTGGTAGTGCCCGGACAGGGTGCCGAACTCCAGGATCTGGGAGGTCAGGTCGTCGGTCACGTTCACCGTGTACGCGGGCGACTGCTGGGCGAGCACCCCGTCGTTGTAGACGTCCAGCCGGAGCGTGCCACCGTGGTGGTCCGCGAGGCGGAGAGGCGGTCCGGTCACGACGCCGGTCTCCTGCTGCTCGGTGCCCCAGACCTCGGTCGAGTCGCCCTGGGTGAAGCGCCACGTGTAGGTGAAGTCGTCTCCCGGGCGCTCGGGGTAGACGGTGGCGTCCATCGTGACGGCGCCGCCCTCGCGGTAGAGGTTGCGGTGGCCGGTGACGTTGAGCTCGCGGTGCCCGGTGGTGACGGTGTGGAAGTCGGAGCGGGCGATCGCCACGCCGTCCTTGACGATGCTCGCGGTCAGCGGCCCGTAGTACGGCTCGGTCTGGTCAGGGTTGACCTTGGAGCGCAGGCGGATCGTGGTCCGGTTCTCGTCCGGGTAGGTCGCCTCCCAGGCGTACTCGCCGATCTCCGCGCCGAAGAAGGCGCCGTAGGGCAGGAAGCCCCAGGTGATCGACTCGTCCGGTGCCAGCTCCCGGCCGCTGAGGGTGAACTCGATGACGTCTCCGGGCAGCAGCGGGTCGTGGTGCCCCTCGGTCACCGTGACAACGGGTGTGGCCCCCTGGTTCTCGACGACGATCGGGACCCACGGGGACTCCGCCAGAGTGGTCCGGGTGTCGGGGTCGTAGATGGTGACGCTGATCTCGGTGTCGTCGGCCAGTGCGTCAAGCTGCCGGGTGAAGGTGGTGGCCGTCGAGCCCTGGGGAACCACCGTCGAGTCGAAGCCCTGGGTGCGCAGGCGCCACCGAAAGACCTGGTTTCCCCGGAGCGTCGCGCCGACGACGGTCGCGGTCATCGTGTCGCCGGGCTCGTAGGAGTCCGCGACGCCGACGATGCCGAACTCCGCGCCGGAGCCGTCCACCACCGTGACCTCGACCGGCTCAGAGGTCGAGCCAGTCGTGAAGTTGGCCACCGCGGGCACGAACGCGGCGGTGAGGGTGCGTGTGCCGACGCCGAGATCGGTGACCTCCAGCTCGGCCCGACCGGCGTCGGACGCCTCGGCGTGGCCGAGGACCGTCGAGCCGTCGCGGAACTCGACGTACCCTTCGACGCCTCCCGGTGCCACCGACGCCGACAGCGTCACGGGGCTGCCCTCGACGATCTCGGTCGCCGAGACCTCCAGCGTCGTCGTGGTCTCGACGGTCTGCGGCAGGCTGCCGACCACGAAGGTGTACACGGCCGTGTCCGTGACCGGCTCGCCACCGATCGCCGCCGAACCTTCCACGGTGAGCCGGTACGTCCCTGGCTCGGTGAAGGCCCAGTTGGCGTGCATGTGGGTGCGGCCGATGGCGAAGCCGTCGATCCCCTCGTCCGACGACCACATCCGCGTCAGTCCGGTCCCGGACCCGCGCCACACCTCGACGTCCCCGCCGTCGGGGCCGTCCACGGAGACCAGGCGGAACCGCGTCGAGTTGCCGTCGACCGCCCCGGCCGGGACCGACTCGGTCGAGAACCCGGGCCAGAGCTGCGTGTACCCGTCGTCGCCGGACGGGTTCGTCTCGGGCGCGATCCACACCGTCTGGCCCGCGGGGCCGACGAACTCGTACCCGGCCGGGACGGTCTGCTGCGCGGCGTCGTCCACATGGAACAGCGTCTGCGCGGGGTAAAGGCGGGTGCCGTTGCCTTCCGGCACGTCCGCCCGGGTGCCCAGCGTGAACGTCCCGTCGTCGAGGAACGTCGACACCGCGTCCGTGTGGAGCCTCTCGAGCACCCGGTACTCGACCGGGACCGGCGCGGGACCCTCGTCCGCGCCCGCCGCGCCCGCCGGAGCGAGAACCGCGGCGGTGACCAGGGCCGACGCGACGACCAGCCCGACCGGGCGCCGAGCTGAAGGTCGGATATCCGCGGTCGCACCCGACGGCGCATACCGCGCTCCGGACAAATGAGAACGATTCTCAGGCATGCGAGGAGTGAAGCAGGAGTGAGAACCGTTATCAAGAGGCGCTCGACCAGCTTCACCCTCGCCCTCCGCGCGGACCACCCGAACAGCCTTGACGCAAGGCGCGCATATTGAGAACTGTTCTCAAGAGTGGTTGACTACCCAAGATGAGAACGGTTATCAACCAAGGGCGGCGTGGACCCCTCGGCGCACCGAGCACCAAGGTCCGATGACCCGGCCGGCACGCCCGCGACTCTCGCCACGCTCACTGGTCCAGCGCGAGCTGGCGCAGAGCGACCGGTTCCGCACGGTGAACGAGATCTACCTCGCACTGACCAGGCGGAGCCATCGAGCGAGCCTGTCGACCGCGTACCGGACCCTGACGGCACTCGTGGACGCCGGGCTGGCCGAGACCGTCCACCTACCTTCGGCCGGGAGCGCCTACCGGTTACGACCGCGGGAGGCGACCGGACCGTACCTCGTCTGCGTGCGATGCGGCACAGCAGCGCCCGCCCCGACGACCGGTCTCGCGCCGTGGTTCCGCGCTGTGGCGGCGCAAGAGGGCTTCACCGACGTGGAGACACGAGTCGAGCTCTGGGGTCGGTGCAGGGGCTGTCCATGAGAACTTAACGAGAATGATTCTCATTTCTGATATGGTCGGCGCCGCGGCCAAGGCCGCTCCCTGCACCGTTCTGGAAAGGAGCAGCTCCGTCCTCGCGTCACCCAGCGGAGCTGAGACCCACATGACACTCATCGCACGAACCCGCTCACGGTCCAGAAGCCTGGTCGCCCTAGGCCTCGTCCTGCCGCTCACGGCCCTGGCCGCCTGCTCCTCGGGCGAGACCGGATCCAGCCCTGACGCCACGGCCTCGCAGGCCGCGACCGAGGCACCGGAGAACCCGGCGACGGAGGAGGCGACCTACACGCCCCGCATCGCCATCACCTACGACGGCGGCATCCGGGTGCTCGACGCCGGAACCCTGGAGCCGGTCGGCGAGTTCGAGCTCGACGGCTTCAACCGGCTCAACGGCGTCGGCGACGGCCGGCATCTCCTGGTCTCCACGTCGGGCGGGTTCCAGGTCCTGGACGCCGCCGCGTGGGCCGAGCCGCACGGCGACCACAACCACTACTACACGGCCGACCCGCAGCTCACCGACATCGTCTTCGACGCAGAGACCCCCGGCCACGTCGTGCCCCACGAGGGGCGGGTCGCACTGTTCGACGACGGCACGGGCCAGGTGACGGTCTTCGACGCGAGCGAGGTCGCCGACCCGGACCGCGAGACCCGCCAGCACAGCACGCCCGAAGCCCACCACGGCGTCGCCGTCGAGCTGCACGACGGCTCGCTCGTCGTCTCCGAGGGCACCGAGGACGCTCGCACCGGCATCCGGGTTCTCGACGAGAACGACCAGGAGATCGCGTCGTCCGACGAGTGCCCCGGCGTGCACGGTGAGGCCGTCGCCGCCGACGAGGCCGTCCTGATCGGCTGCGAGGACGGCGTCCTGATCTACAAGGACGGCGAGATCACCAAGGTCGACAGCCCCGACGACTACGGGCGCGTCGGCAACCAGGCCGGCAGCGAGGAGTCCAGCGTCGTGCTGGGCGATTACAAGGTCGACAAGGACGCTGAGCTGGAGCGCCCCACGCGCATCTCGCTCACGGACACCAAGACCGGCGAGATGACCCTGGTGGACCTGCCGTCCAGCTACACGTTCCGGTCACTGGCCCGTGGTGACGACGGCGAGGCGCTCGTCCTGGGCACCGACGGCCAGATCCACGTCATCGACCCCGACAGCAAGAAGCTGACCAAGTCGATCCCCGTCATCGACGAGTGGGAGGAGCCGATGGAGTGGCAGGAGCCGCGCCCGGCGATCTTCATGCTCGACGGCTCGGCGTACGTGACCGACCCCGCGACCAAGTCGATCCACGCCGTGGACATCGAGACCGGTGAGGTCTGGCTGAGCACCGAGCTCGACGTCGTGCCCAACGAGCTCAACGGCATCTCCGGAAATGTCGAGGAGGGATCGACCGAGTACGGCGAGAGCGACGAGCACGACCACGAGGAGCACGCCGGCGACGAGCACTCCGAGGAGGAGGGCGACCACTCCGACTCCGGCGACCAGGGCTGATCCGGCCCGTCTCACCACCCGTCGTGGCCGTGACACCCCGGTGTCGCGGCCACGGCGCTTCCCGCCGCCACCGACCGGACCCCCACCACGATCACCGAGGAGCCCCATGAGCCCCGTCCATCCCCGTGCCCGGCCGCTGACCGCCGCGGCCACTGCCCTGCTGGTCCTGTCCGCGGCCACCGCGTGCTCCCCCGGCGCCCAGGACGACAGGGTCGACGTCCTCGCGTCGTTCTACCCCCTGGAGTACGTCGCGCAGCGGGTCGGCGGCGAGCACGTCGACGTCACCAACCTCACCCCTACCGCGGCCGACCCGCACAGCATCGAGCTCTCACCCGCTCGGGTGCGCGAGATGGGCCAGGCCGACCTCGTCGTCTACCTCTCCGGCATGCAGCCCGCCACCGACGAGGCTCTGGCGGCCAGCCCGCCCGAGCGCCTGCTCGACACCGCCGAGGCCGCGGGGCTCGAGGCCGGCCCCAACGGCGGCGCGGCGCCGACGTCGGTCTCCGACACGCTCGACCCCCACTTCTGGCAGGACCCCACGCGCCTGGCGGACGTCGCCCAGGACGTCGCCGCCGAGCTGGCCGAGGCCGACCCCGCGCACGCGTCCGACTACACCGCCAACGCCGACGCCCTGGAGAACGAGCTCCGCACGCTCGACGAGGACTACCGCCAGGCTCTCGCACCCTGCGCGGGAGCCACCATGGTCGTCTCGCACGAGGCCTTCGGCTACCTCGCCGAGCGGTACGACCTCGTCCAGGTCGGCATCTCGGGCATCGACCCAGAGGCCGAGCCCTCGCCAGCCCGGCTGCGCGCCGTGCGCTCCGTGGTCCAGGCCGACGACGTGCAGACCGTCTTCTTCGAGGTGATCACCAGCCCGAAGGTCACCAAGGCACTCGCCGAGGACCTCGGCATCGACTCCGCCAAGCTCGACCCCATCGAGGGCCAGGCCGACCCGGACGCCGACTACATGGACATGATGCGCGGGAACCTGGTGGCTCTCGAGGACGGGCTCGTGTGCGGAAGCTGACGTGACCCACCCGGCCCCGTCCACCCTCGCCTACGACCCGATCTCGCCCGTCGTCACCTCGGCCGCAGGCACGGCAGGCATCCGGCGAAGGCGCGGGTGGGCGAAGACGAAGAGCGTGACCAGGCCCATGATCACGGCGCCGACGATGATCGGCAGCGGGGCCCAGATCCCGTAGAGCGCGGTGCCGGCGGTCGGTGCGACCACGAAGGTGAGCCCGGTGTTCGCGTTGATGAGCCCGGCCAGGCCGCCCTGCTCCTCTCGGCCGACCAGGAGGGTGGGACCGGCGGTGTAGCCGGGCATGGCGATGCCCAGGCCCAGCCCGATCAGCATGATCGCGACGAGCAGGGTGACGAGCCCGCCGTCCGGGACGAGCAGGACGAAGCCGGCCAGCGCGGTCAGCCCGCCGACGCGCAGCAGCGTGGGCGCCGTCCACCCGCTGCGCGGGACGATGACCGCCTGCGCGAGCACCAGCCCCAGCCCGGCGGCCAGGAGGGCACCGCCGGTGACCAGCCCGGTGGTCTCGGCGTCCAGGCCAAGTCGGTCCTGGACGATGAAGCCGGTGATCACCTGGATGAACCCGAGAGCGGTGAACATCCCGAACCCGGCGACCAGGAACGGCCACACCCTCGGGTCGGACGGACGCACCCGGGCGGGAGCCTCGACGAGCTGGTGCCGCGGTTCGCGGCGCAGCCGGAAGGCCACGAGCAGCAGCGCGACCAGGAGCAGGACCGGCACGGCCAGGAGCGGCACGATGAGCCCGAACACCGAGAGCAGACCGCCGAGGACCGACCCGGCCACCATGGCGATCCCCTGGACGGCGCCCACACCCGCCATGCCCTTGACCCGGGCAGCCTCGTCGGTGGTGACGTCGGCGATGTAGGCCTGTGCGGTGGGCGGGACCGCTGCGATCGCCGTCCCGAAGCCGATCCCGCGCAGCAGCACGAAGAGCACGAACAGCGTCACCCCCGTGACGACGCCCGCCATGCCGAGCTGGGCGAGCAGCGCGAACAGGACCATGCTCGTGGCCGCGAGCACGAACGCGGCCACCAGCACGGGCTTACGGCCCCAGGACTGGGAGCGCCGCCCCCAGTACTGGCTCGTCAGGACGAGCATCACGGCGGCGACACTGATCGTGACCCCGATCTGCCACTCGGCCAGGCCGACCTCGCGCGACAGCGGCGCGATGATCGGGTTGAGCGTGAGCTGCCCCAGGTACGCGAGGAAGACGGCGGTCAGCAGGAGCGGCACCTGCGGACGAGCGGTCCGCGGCTCGGTGGTGGCGGTCATGGAAGCGTCCTTTCGAGGGTCGTCGGGTTCGCTGCCCTGCTCACGGCGTCGAAGCCAGGTGCGGGGGCCGGCGTGAGCGTGAGCTCGTGGTCGGCGGCCAGCCCGATGAGGTCGTCGTCGTGGCTGACGAGCAGCACCACGGCGCCGTCGGCGGCGAGGTCGCGGATCGTGCGGGTGATCGAGGCGAGGTGGCGCCGGTCGACGCCGGAGCTCGGCTCGTCGAGCACGATGACCGGTCGCCTCGTCAGGCGGGCCGTGGCGACCACCAGCCGCTGCTGCTGACCGCCGGACAGCGACAGCGGGTGCCGGTCGCTGAGCATGTCCAGGTCGAGCTCCCGTAGCAGCGCCCGGACATGGTCGGCGGATGCGGCGGATGCGGCCTCAGACCCGGTGTCCGTGGGCAGGCTGAGGCGGACCTCCGCGGTGACGGAGTCGGTGAAGAGCTGTCGCTGCACGTCCTGCATCACGATGCTGCTGGCCCGCTGCCGCTGCGCCCGGCTGAGCGGCCGACCGTCCAGCCGGACGGTGCCCTGGTGGCGCTGCAGGCCCGTGACGACGCGGGCGAGGGTGGTCTTGCCCGCTCCGTTGGGACCGCGGACTGCGGTCACGGCGCCGGCCGGTAGGTGCGCGTGCTCGACGTCGAGCACCACCCGGCCGCCGAGGACGCACCGGACGTTCTCCAGGGTCAGGCCGGCGCCGGACTCCCCGTCCGGAACGCCGGCCGGAGCCGGGGACGGGTCCGGATGCGGTGTCCCGTCCGAGTCCGCGAACGTGTCCTGGCGCGGGTTCCCGGCCGGATCCGCGTCCGGATCTGCGACCGGGTCAGGGCTCCGGGCGATGCTCCTACCGCTCGCCCGCACCGCGGGCAGCGGGGGCACGGGAGCGGTCCGGGCGCTGCGCAGGCCCTCCGCCTCGAGTGTCGCGTCGTCGAGCCGGGCGAACTCGGCGGCCGTCCAGTCCGCGTGCACCCGGCCGTCCCGCAGGACGACCACCCGGTCGGCGACCTCGCGCACGAAGTGCAGGCGGTGCTCGGCGATCACTACCGTCACGCCGTCGTCGCGCAGGCGGCGCAGGGTGGCGACCAGGCGCGTGATCGCGTCGGCCGAAAGGTTGGAGGTGGGCTCGTCGAACAGGACGACGGCGGGCTCGTGCGCGACGGCGGCGGCGCACGCGACCCGCTGCCGCTGCCCGCCGGACAGCTCCCCGAGCCGCTGTGCGGCGAGCCCTGCCAGGTCGTGCTCCTCGGCAACGGCCGCCACCCGGTCACGGATCCGCCCGGGGTCCTCGCCGAAGTTCTCCAGGGCGAAGGCGATCTCGGGCGCCACCTGGTCGGTGAAGAACTGCCGCCGGGGATGCTGCAGCACCGTCCCGGTCCGCCGCCCGAGCCGGTCCAGCGGGGTGTCCGCGACCGGCAGCCCGCCCACCTCGACGGTGCCCGTCAGGACGCCGTCGTGGAAGTGCGGCACGAGCCCGTTCATCAGGCGCAAGGCTGTGCTCTTGCCCGAGCCGCTGGCGCCGCAGAGCACCACCGTCTCCCCGGGCCGCACGTGCAGCGTGAAGCCGTCCAGGCTCGGGGCCGCCGCGCCGGCGTAGGTCCAGCGGGCGTCGTCGACGTCGATCATGACACCCGCTCCCCCAGCAGAGTCACCGCCGCCAGGACGGCGACGACGAGCCCGCAGGCGACGTCGGCCCGGCCGAAGCGGGGCGGGTTCATCGCCGTCGGCCGGTCCGCGGAGCCCAGGCCGCGCAACAGCGCGGACGCGGAGAGGTCCTCCCCGACCCGCAGGCTGGACGCGATCAGCGGGACGGTGAACCGCTCGATGCCGAGCACGGGATGGCCCAGCAGGCCGGCCCAGCCGCCGATCCCGCGCAGCCGCATCGCGTCATGGACAGCGCGCGCCTCGGCGGCGATCACCGGGACGAAACGGAGCATGACGGCACCGGAGACGATGATCGCGCGAGGCACCCGCGCGGCGCGGAGCGCGGCCGTGAGCTCGGTCGGCGAGGTAGTGGCCACCAGGTGCAGGACGACGCCGCCGACCGCGACGAACCGCAGGAAGTAGGCGGCGCCGACGGCGACCATCCCGACCACCGGATGCGGCGCCGCCGTCGGGAGCAGGAACGCGATCCCGGCCAGGCCGGCGGCGACCACCGGCAGGAGCACGAGCCGCGGCCAGGCGCGCTCCCGGGCCGCGAGCAGGACGCCGAGCACGAGCGCCGCCGGGACGAACCGCAGCCCACCAGGGGCCATCACGGCCACGCTGGTCACCAGGACGAGCAGCGACACGGTCCGCGGGTCGAGCCGCGCCGTCCGCCCACCCGTCAACCCGACCAGACGTCGGTTGCGGGCGTCACGGTTGCGACGACGTGCCCGTCCTGGGCGCAACCGTCGCGCCCACGATCGAGGCCTGGTCGCGCGGTCGCTCAGGCCGGTCGTGCTCACGCCGCGCACCGGTGGGCGCAGCCGGCGCCGCGCGCACGCCGGACAGCGTCCCGACGCGGGATCACGCCAGGCCCGCCTTTTCGAAGTGCTTGCGCAGCAGCCGCGCGCCGAGCAGACCGCCGAGGAACCCGAGCACGACGGTGCAGGCGTCGAAGGCCAGGAGCACGCCCGGTGAGAGGAGCGCCTCCATCTGCTCGGTGTACGCCGGGCCCATCTGCTGCATGGACGGGCCGGAGAAGTACTCCTGGGGCGCGTAGAAGATCGGCAGGAACGGGCCCGCGAACCAGATCGCGTAGACCGTGTGGGCGAGCACGCTCATCCACCGGGAGCGGTAGCCGCCCGACCACACGATCACCTCGGCGACCAGCGCCAGCACGAGAGTGAGCGCGAAGCTGACCGGCGGGTGCCCCATCAGCAGCAGGACGCCGGACGTGATGGCCGCGAAGACCGTGATCATGCCGGCGTGCCCCACGCGCGTGAGGAACAGCATGAACGGGACCCCGCCGGCCACGATCGCGGCGGCGAGCGCGGCCAGCATGACGACCGGGCTGACGAAGCCGAGCATGCTGATGCCCATGACGACGACGAGGTAGAGCGCGGCGAAGATGCCGATGTTGATCAGGTCGCGCGGACTCATCCGCAGGCTGAGCCGGCGTGACACGGCGCCGGGCGAAGTAGTGGTGGTCGACATGGCTGGGACTCCTCAGTTCAGGCTGGGGGAAGGCTCGGGGGCGCCGGCGGTGGTGAGCCGCCAACCGGTCGCGTGGACACGTTCGGCCCAGTAGCGGGCGTACGTGCCGCCGGCGGCGAGAAGTTCGTCGTGGGTGCCCTGCTCGGCGATGCCGCCGGCGCCGTCGAGCATGATGATCCGGTCGGCCGTCGCGATGGTCTGCAGCCGGTGCGCGACCACGACCAGGGTGCGGTTGGTGCGGATGGCGGCGAACGCGTCGCCGATCGCCTGCTCGTTGCCCACGTCGAGGGCCGCGGTGGCCTCGTCCAGCAGCACGATCGGCGCGTCCTTGAGCAGGACGCGGGCGATCGAGACCCGCTGGCGCTCCCCGCCGGACAGGTTGGTGCCGCCCTCCCCGACGCGCGCGCCCCAGCCGCCGGGCAGGCGGTCCGCGATCTCGTCGACCCGCGCCCGCTCGCCCGCGCGAATGACCTGCTCGCGCGTGGCGTCGGGGTTCCCGAGCCAGATGTTGTCCAGGATCGTGCCGTCGAACAGGTAGACGTCCTGGAACACCGGCGCGACGGCGGCGGTCACCTGGTCGCTGCCCAGCTCGGGCAGGGGGACGCCGCCGATGGACACGGTGCCCTGCTCGGGGTCGTAGAACCGGGCGACGAGGCGGGTGATGGTGGTCTTGCCCGACCCGGACGGCCCCACGATCGCCGTCATCGCGCCCGCCGGGGCCTCGAACGACAGGTCGCGCAGGACCGGGCTCGAACCGTAGCCAAAGGTGACCCGATCGAAGCGGATGGTGTGGTCGCGGGGCGCGGCGGGCGCCGTCGGCTCGGACAGGGCCGGCTCGTCCAGGATCGCCTGGACACGGTCGAGCGTGTTGTTCGCGATGGAGATGCCGCCACCGAGCGCCCCCGAGTGCGTGATCGGCTCGACGAACCGCACAGCGAGCACGAGCAGGGGCACGAGGCTCGCGATCGCGAGCTCACCGCCCAGCGCGAGCCACGCTCCGACGACCACCACGGCGATGACGGCGACCTGCACCACGCTCCCGAAGAGCCCGATGCCCGCACCGCCCGTGACGTACAGCCTCCGGTTGGCGGCGTGCTGGCCGCGCAGCGCGTCGTCGACCAGCCGCTGCGCGATGGTGTTGTCACCGGCGGCGCGCAGCGCCGGCTGCACCCGGGCGAACTCGATGAGCCGGGAGGAGGCGTCCGCGACCGCGGTGACGTGCTCCCGGTCGGCGTCGGCCATGCGACGCGACAGCCACCGGTAGACGAACCACATCACCGGGACTGCGCAGGCCATGGTCAGCGCGATGCGCCAGTCGACGAGCACCGCCCCGACGAGCACGGTCGCGGGCGTGACGAAGGCGGTCAGGATCGGCCGCAGGATCGCGTAGGGCGCGGTCGACGCGAAGACGATGCCGCGCGTGGCGACGTCGGCCAGCTCCCCCGACCGGTCGACGGCGAACCAGCCGACCGGCAGCTCGACCAGCCTGTCCCCCAGGCGGTCCAGCAGGGACCTCAGCACCTCGGTGGCCGCCGCGTTGCCGGCCTGGCCGCCGACCCAGAACGCGGCCGCGTACGCGACGCCGAGCACGGCGAGCACGATCAGCCAGACGCCGGCCCCGGGGACGTCGCCGCCCAGCAGCGCCGCGAGGAACGGCACGAGGGCGACGAAGGCCGCGCCCTGCAGGACGGCGGTGACCACAACCCAGCCGAGCATGCGGCGCAGCAGCTTCCCGCCGCGCTCGTGGGTCAGGTTCAGGAGCTTGCGGATCATCGCGACGCCTCCGGCGTGCTGGTAGGGGCGGCGCTGGTTGGAGCAGCGGTACGGCCGGCTTCGTAGCGTTCCCACATGCCCTGGTACAGGCCGCCCGACGTCGCCAGCTCGGCGTGGGCGCCGCGCTCGACGATCCGGCCGCCGTCGAGCACCAGGAGCTGGTCCGCGCCCGTGATCGTGTGCAGCCGGTGTGCGATCACCAGCAGGGTCCGCTCCGCGGCCAGCGCGGAGAGCGCGGTCTGGATGGCAGCCTCGGAGTCCGGGTCGGCGAACGCGGTCGCCTCGTCCAGCACGAGGATCGGCGCGTCGGTGAGCAGCGCACGGGCGATCGTCAGCCGCTGCGCCTCCCCGCCGGACAGGTGGGCGTCGTCGCCGACCACGGAGTCGTAGCCCCGGGGCAGCCGCTGGATCCGGTCGTGGATCTGGGCGGCCCGCGCGACGCGCTCGACGTCGTCCTGGGCGGCACCGGGCCGGGTGAGCCGGATGTTGTCGCGGACGGTGGTCCGCAGCAGGTAGGCGTCCTGGAACACGAAGCCGACCTGCGCGTACAGCTCGGCCGCCGCGAGGCGCCGGACGTCGGCCCCGCCGATCGACACCGACCCGGCCGCGACGTCGTAGAAGCGCGGCACGAGCCGCGCGAGCGTCGACTTGCCGGAGCCGGACGGGCCGACCAGGGCCGTCACGGTGCCCGGGGCGCAGGAGGCGACGATGTCGTGCAGCACGTCGCGGGTGCCGTCGTAGGCGAACGACACGTCGGTCACGTCCACGCGGCTGCCGTCTGCCGACGCCGGGGCGTCCGGCTGCGGGATCGGCCGCTCGCTCAGGAACGCGGTGAGCGACTCGCGGGCCTTGGTCGCGTTCCGCATGAACTGCGCGGTGTACCCGAGCTGCAGCAGTGGCGCGGTGAGCCCGAGGCCGAGCAGGAGCGCGGGCAGCACGTCCATCGGCGCGGCCTGGCCCGCTCCGACCAGCCACGTGCCGACGGCGCACAGGTAGACCAGCACGACCACCGGCGAGGTGACCATCTCGATGACGGTCGCCATGGCGGAGGTCTCGCGCATCCACCCGTCGTAGAACCGCACGAAACCGGCGGTCTCCTCGCGGTACCGCCCGTGGCTGCGGCCCGCCTGGCCGAACGCCTTGACGACCGCGATCCCGTGCACGTACTCGACGGTGGCGGAGTTCAGCCGCACGACCGACGCGTCGTACTCGACGTACTTCTCCGCGCCGCCGCGCATCATCAGCGAGTACAGGACCACCGTGACGACGATCGGCAGCAGCGCGGCGAGCGCCATCCGCCACTCCACGGCGAACAGGTAGACCAGCGACAGGACCGGGACCGCGACGGCCGTGACCAGGTCCTGGATCGCGTGGGCGACGAGCTGGTGCAGCGCCGAGACGTCGTTCTCGGCGGCCTTGCGCACCGCCCCGGAGGACCGGGCGTCGAACCAGCCCAGCGGCAGCGACCGCAGGTGGCGCACGATCCTGGTGCGCAGGTCGAGCTGGAAGTCGCCGTCGGCCAGGTGGCTCACCATCCCGGAGGCCCCGGCCGCCGCGAAGCTCACGACGAGGGCCGCGGCGGCGACGGCCACGATCGCCCCCACGCGCCCGGCGTCCACGGGGCCGCCCGAGGCCGCCGGCCACAGCGTCCGGGCCAGCTCCACGATCGCGATCAGCGGGACCACGCTCGTCACCGCGCCGAGCACGCTCAGCGCCACGATGACGCCGATCCTGCCCCGCACCGCCCGGAACAGACCTACCGGGGCGGGCGCCGTCCGTGCGGTCTCGGTGCGCTCGGTCCCGGCCTGTGCGGTATCGGTAGGTGCGGTCACGCCGCGCCTCGATCCGATCGGTGTCCTGTTGGCTCTCGCACGTGCCCTCCCGGTATCCGAACCGCGCACCCGTCGCACCGACGACGTGCGCGCCTTATTGAGAATGCTTATCGTATCTAGAACGCCGTTCTAATCAAGTCCCGCCACGACGTCCGCCGACGTGGCCGCGCCCGCGCGAATGAGGCAGGCTTTCGGGATGCGGCGCCACGGCCCGAAGTGGGGCAGCGGAACACGAGGTCAGGGGGAGCACGAGTGGCACAGGACGTGGCAGGGGCCTTCCACGTGGGACTCACCGCGGAGCGGGTGGTGGACGCCGCGCTGGAGCTGACCGCCGAGTCGCACCTCCTGGGCTGGTCCATCCGGGACCTGGCCAAGCGGCTCGGGGTCGCGCCGTCGGTGGTCTACCACCACGTCGGCGGCAGGGACCTGCTCGCTCGGCACGTCGTGGAGCGAGTCCTGGCCGACCTCGCGCCGCCGTCCGCCGACCTCGAGTGGCGCGACTGGTTCCGCGCCCTGCTCCTGTCGGCCAGGCCCCTGGTGGCGCGGTACCCCGGCGTCGCCAAGTGGCTGCTCATGCACGGGCCGTCGTTCCCGTCGATCATCCCGATCATCGACGCAGGCGTCGCCGCCCTGCAGCGCGCGGGCTTCGGCGAGCACACGGGCCTGGCCTACGCCACGCTGCTCAACAACGCCCTGCTCACGATCACCGTCGGCGACGACCGGCTCCTGCACGAGGGCGACGGCCCCCGCGACCACGCCACCATGATGCGCGAGTTCCAGGCCGCCGGCGCCGACAGCCCCGGCGTCGCCGTGCTCACCGACTCGCTGATGCGCCCGTTCGCCCAGGGCGGCCCCGACGTCGACCGCCGGCGCGAGGCCTACTACCAGTTCGTCGTCGAGACCACGATCGCCGGACTGGCCGCCCAGCTCGACGCCCGGCCCGACGGCCGCGGCACGCGCGGGACGTAGCGGAGCGTCACGCAGCCGGCGACGGGGGAACGGACCGGCTCTTTGCCGGGAGTAAGTGAGAACGGTTATCGTTCGCGATCGTGATCGTGAAGCCACCCCTCGTGACCGTCGGGCCGCACGCATGACGTCGAGCTCGCTCGCCCGCCCGGTGGGTTCGAGCCCTGGCCCGCTCGCGCCCGGCCGCGTCCGCCGCCGCCTCGTCCGCAGGACCTGGCTCCTGTGCGCGGCGCTGGGGTTCGCGGCCTGCGTGCTGGTCGTGGTCTCGGGCGCGGTGGGTTCGGTGGCCGTCAGCCCGGTGCAGGCGGCGCAGCTCGTGGTCGGGCACCTGCTGCCGGGGATGCCGTGGATGTCGGACGGGTCCCTGACACCGTTGCAGGACCAGGCCGTCTGGCAGTTCCGCCTGCCGCGCACGTTGCTCGCGGGCCTCGCCGGCGCCGGCCTCGCCCTGGCCGGGGCTCTGATGCAGGTCACGGTCCGTAACCCGCTGGCGGAGCCGTACGTCCTCGGTGTGTCCTCGGGCGCGAGCGTGGGCGCGGTGCTGGTGATCGTGCTCGGTTCCGCGACGCTCGGCGGGCTGTCGCTGAACGTCGCGGCGTTCGCCGGTGCGCTGGGCGCGTGCGTCTGCGTGGCGGTGCTGGCCCGTAAGGACGGCGCCCTGTCCCCCACGCGGATGATCCTGGCGGGGGTCGCGCTGGGCACGCTGTTCAGCGCGGTCACGAGCTACCTGACGATCTCCACGAGCGCCCAGAACGTGGTGAGCGTGCTGTTCTTCCTGCTGGGCAGCGTGTCGGCGGCGACCATGTCCAGCCTGATCGGCCCTGCGGTCGCCCTCCTCGTGGCCGGTGTGACCGCACTCCTGCTCGCCCGCTCGCTCAACGCGCTCATGACCGGCGACGAGTCGGCCGTGTCCCTCGGGGTGGACGCCAATCGGCTGCGCGGTGTGCTGCTGGTGGTGGCGTCGCTGCTGACGGGCACCGTGGTCTCGGTGGCGGGCGGGATCGGGTTCGTCGGGCTGGTCGTGCCGCACGTCGCGCGCATCGCCGTCGGGGCCGACCACCGGCGCATGCTGCCCGTGACGGTCCTGGGTGGCGCCGTCTTCCTCATGGCCGCCGACCTTCTCGCCCGTACGGTGGCCGAGCCGACGGAGATCCCGCTCGGGATCCTGACCGCGTTCGTCGGCGCACCGTTCTTCCTGTGGCTGATGCGCCGTGGTGGCGCCGAGCGGGCGGGTTTCGGCCGATGAGGGTGGAGTTCGACGACGTCACCGTCCGGCTGGGTGGCCGCGACGTCGTCCAGCACGCGACGCTGAGCGTCGAGCCGGGAACCGTGGTCGGCCTGGTCGGGCCGAACGGCAGCGGCAAATCCTCCCTGCTGCGCACGCTCTACCGGGCGGTGCGGCCCCGGCACGGCAGCGTGCGTGTCGACGGGCAGGACGTCCTGCGCCTGAGCGGGCGCCAGGCGGCCCGGGCGGTCGCCGTCATGCTGCAGGACGCGCCGACCGACTTCGACCTGAACGTCGAGGAGACGGTGCTGCTCGGGCGTGCCCCGCACCATGCGGCCTTCGGCCGAGACACCCCGGCCGACCTCGACGTGGTGGCTGACGCGATGCGCCGCACCGGCGTCGCCGACCTGGCCGACCGGATGGTCGCCACCCTGTCCGGCGGCCAGCGGCAGCGCGTCATGCTCGCCCGCGCCCTGGCCCAGGAGAGCCCCGTGCTCGTGCTGGACGAGCCCAGCAACCACCTCGACATCAGCCACCAGCACGAGCTCATGACCACGGTGCGCAGCCTGGACCGCACCGTGATCGCCGCCCTGCACGACCTCAACCTGGCGACCCAGTACTGCGACCAGGTGGTCGTGCTGGACGCCGGCCGGATCATCGCCACAGGACCGCCCGCCGCGGTGCTCACGCCCGAGCTGATCCGCACCACCTTCGACGTCGACGTCCGCGTGCACGGGGACGGCGACCAGCCCGTCTTCGCGTTCCGCCCGCTCCCCGCGACCGGCCCCACGACCGGCGACCTCACGACCGGCTCCGCCGAACCTCGAGAAGAAAGCAGCATCCCGACATGATCCGCACCTCACGTACCCGTCACCGCTCCGCCATCGCGCTCACCGCGGGCACCCTGCTCCTGGCCGGGTGCGGGTCTGCGGTCACGCCCGCCCCCGCCGCATCCGGCTCCGCGGAGGCGGTGACCGTGGAGAACTGCGGCCGCGAGGTCGTCGTCGACGACGCCCCTATGGCGGCCGTCGGCATGCACCCCGCACAGACCGAGCTGCTGCTGCGCCTGGGCCTGGCCGACCGGCTGGCCGGGCAGGCGCAGGCCGCCGCGCAGGACCTGCCCGACGACGTCGCGTCGCTGGCCGAGGACGTCCCTGTCATCGGCGAGGTCATGCCCCCGAGCCGCGAGGACCTGCTCGCCGTCGAGCCCGACTTCGTGTACTCACCGACCACGTACGAGTTCACCGCCGAGCAGGGCTTCGCCAGCATCGAGCAGCTCGAGCAGGCCGGTTCCGCCGTCTACGTCGCCACCGGCGGGTGCGCGGACCGGCGCATGTCCGGCGAGGTCACCGACCTGTTCGAGGACCTGGAAAACGTCGGCGAGATCTTCGGCGTCCAGGACGAGGCGGCCGACCTCGTCGCCCAGAGCCAGGCCGACCTGGACGAGGTCGCCGCCGCCGTCGCGGACGTCGAGCCGCTGCGTGTCGCGCAGGTCTACGTCGAGGGCACCACGCTGCAAGCGATCGGCGCGGGCGTCGAGTACGACATCCTGCGCCGGGCCGGCGCCGACAACGTCTACGGGCCCGACGACCCGGCGTTCGGGGAGTTCTTCGCCGCGACCATCACCCCGGAGTCGCTGGCGGCCGAGGAACCCGAGGCGCTGGTGTTCTCGGCCTATGACGAGGAGCACGAGGCCGCGACGCGCGAGTATCTGACCTCCACGTTCCCGGACATGCCCGCCGTGCGTGAGGACAGGCTGATCGCCGTGTCCAGCGCCGACGTGTTCCCCGGCACGCTGGGCAACATCTCGATCGTGCGGGAGATCGCCGAGCAGCTCTACCCGGACGCGTTCTGACCGGTGGTCCACCGACGGCTGCTCCAGCTCGCCGGGGCCGTGCCGGGGGCGATCCTCGCCCTGGCCGGCCTCGGGATCGTCCTGTCCGCCCTGCACGTCACGTTCGCGCTCACCGCGGGGTCGGTCATCACCACACTGGTACGCGGCGACGGCGACCCGCTCCCGGGCCTGGCGGCACTGGCCGGGCTCGGCCTGCTGCGCGGCGTGCTGATCTGGGTCCGTGAGCCCGTCGCGACGCGCGTCGGGGCCGGGGTGCGCATCCGGCTGCGGCGCCGGCTGCTGCTCCAGCTCTCCGCGGTACCGGCCGCGGAACGGGACTCCGGGCAGGCCGCGGCCACGGTGATCGACGGCGTCGACGGTCTGGACGGCTACTACACCCGGTACCTGCCGCAGCTCATCGTCGTGCTGGTCGTCCCCGCCGCGGTCGTGGCGCTCGTCTGGACGCGCTCGGCGGGAGCCGGCGTCGTGCTCGCGGTCGCCGCCGCGGTCGCGGTGCTCGCCCCGCGCGCGTGGGACCTCCGCCTGCTGCGCACCGGACGGCGCCGCTGGGAACGGTTCACCCAGTTGTCGTCGGACTACGTCGAGGCGCTGCAGCAGATCCCGCTGCTGCGGTCCTTCGGCGCCACCGGCCGGTTCGCCGCCCGGATCGCCGCGGACGCCGACGAGCTGCGCGGCTCCACCATGGCCCAGCTCCGGCTCTCGCTCGCGGAGACCGTCGTCAGTGGCGTGGCCCTGCACCTGGGCACGATCCTGGCGGTGTTCGCCGCCCTGACGGCCGTGCTCTCCGGGGACGCACGCGCCACCGACGCCGTGACCGTGCTGCTGCTGGCCCGGGAGTGCTTCCGGCCGGTACAGGACCTGGGCACGAGCTGGCACGCGGGATATCTGGGCCTGACCGTCGTGGACGGGCTGGAGCGGCTCCTGTCCCGGCGGCCGGCCGTGATCGAGGACGGCACCCACGCCGCGCCCGCCCCCAACGGATCGGTGGTGGTCGACGACGTCACCTACCACTACCCCGGTACCCGCACCGGCGTGCGGGACCTGAGCCTGCGGGTGGCACCCGGCGAGACGGTCGCCGTCATCGGCCCTTCCGGGTCGGGCAAGAGCACACTCGCGCGCCTGCTCGAACGCGACATCGACCCGGACGCGGGCCAGGTCCGCGTCGACGACGTCGACCTGCGCGCCTACACGCACGGCGCGCGCAGCCGCAGCGTCGTCGTCGTGCCGCAGGACCCCGTGCTGTTCGCCTGGAGCGTCCGCGACAACCTGCGCCTGTACCGGCCCGCTGCCACCGACGCCGAGATCGAGCGGGTCTGCGGCCTCGCGGACGTCCACGACGTGATCGCGGGCCTGCCCGACGGCTACGGCACCGTGCTGGCCGAGAACGGCGAGCAGCTCTCCGGCGGCCAGCGGCAGCGGCTCGCCATCGCCCGCGCTCTCCTCTCGCCCGCGCCGGTGCTCGTGCTCGATGAGGTCACCTCGGCGCTCGACCCCGATACGGAAAGGCGCGTCGTGGACGCCGTCGCCCTGGCAGCACCCGCACGAACCGTCCTCGTCATCGCCCACCGAACCAGCGCCTGCGCGCACGCGGACCGCTGGATCGCGCTCCGGGACGGACGTCTCGCCGCGGCCGGCGACGGACCGCCCCCGGCACGAGCCCTGGTGGCCGGGGGTGCGTCATGAGGGCGGTCCTCCGGCTGCTGCCGGTCATCGCCACCCACCGGAGCCTGTTCGTCGAGACCGTGGTGTGGAGTGTCGTCACCCAGAGCGCCGCGCTCGCGATCGCGCTCGGCCTGGCGTCCGCCGTCGGACGCGTCGTCGCGGGCGAGCCCGTCGACCTGCGCGTGCCGGCGCTGGGGCTGTGCGCCCTCGGGGTGCTGGCCGCCACCACAGCCTGGCGTGAGTCCTGGGTCTCGCACGACCTGGCCTACCGACTGATCGCCGTGCTGCGGGGCCGGGTCCTCGACGCCCTGCGCGGAGCCCTGCCCGCCCGTACCCGCCACCAGCGCACCGGCGACCTGATGACCACCGTCGTCGCCGACATCGAAACCCTCGAATGGCTCTACGCCCACACCGTCGCACAGACTCTGAGCGCCCTGCTGGTGCTCACGGTCAGCACCGCCGTCTCCCTCTCGCTCAGCCCGCTGCTGCTGCTCGTCTGGGTGCCCCTGCTGCTCGTCGGCGTCGCGGTACCCCTGGCGACCGCACGCCGAGCACGCCAGGACAGCGACGCTCTCGCCGCAGGCGCCGCCACGGTCCGGTCCGAGCTGCTCGACACCGTCCGCGGACTGCGGGAGCTCACCGGGGCGGACGCCCTCGACAGGCAGCTCGACCGGATCACCGACGACACCCGCGCACACGCACGCACCCAGGTCCGCGAGTCCGCGCGCCTCGGTCTGGAGCGCGGTATCGCCGACGCCACGCTCGCCGGCGCCCTCCTCGGCGCGATCGGCATCGTGCTGCTCGACCGCGGCTCCATAGCCCCGGCCGACGTGCCGCTCGCGGTCACCGTGGCCGTCGCCGGCCTCGGCCCCGCCGCACAGATCGCCGACCTGCTGCGCAACGCCGGCACGCTGCGTGCCGCGGCGGTGCGCATCACCGACGTGCTCACGACACCGCCGGCCGTCGACACCGCCCCGGCCGCGCACGCTCCCTCGGTGAAGGACGAACAGGGCCTCGTTCTGGACCACGTCACCTTCTCGTACGGCTCGGACCGTCCCGTGCTCGACGGATTCAGCCTGCACATCCGGCCCGGGCAGGTCGTCGCCCTGACCGGCCCCTCCGGCGCGGGCAAGACCACCGCCGCCCGGCTCGCGCTGCGCCTGTGGGACCCGGACGGGGGAAGCGTCCGCGTCGACGGGACCGACCTCCGCACGCTCCCGGACGCCGACCTGCGCGACCTGGTCGCCGTCGTCCCGCAGGGTTCCCCGCTGCTGCGCGGGACGATCCGCACCAGCATCACGCTCGGCGACCCCGACGCCACGGCGGCGATGATCGACCGCGCGGCACGGGCGGCCGGGCTACTCGACCCGGGCAGCGGGCTCCCGCTCGGCCTGGACACGCCCGTCGGCGAGCACGAGACGGGCCTCTCCGGGGGCCAGCGTGCACGCGTGGCCATCGCCCGCGCGCTGCTCCGCGACCCCCGGGTGCTCGTCCTGGACGAACCGACCGCATCCCTGGACCCCGACGCCGACACGGCCATCATGGAGTTCCTGACCCGGGACACCGATCGCGCCACGCTGCTCATCGCACACCGGCCGGACACCGTCGCCGCTGCCCACACCCGCGTCGAACTGGAGGGCACGCCTGGACGCATACGTCACTGAGTGCGAGGAAGCCCCCACCCAACCCGGGCCCGGACACGCCCACGCTCTAGCATCCGGGCGAGCTCCAGGCATGCACCTGGACCGATGGCCAGCTGTAGGCCATCACGCCCACACGCCGGAGCTCATGCCCACACGCAGATCTCGGACACCGGGCGGGGCCATATCAGGAAACCGGCCCCCCGACGCTGCACGCCGGCGGCCTGAGCTCGGGCAGCGCGCACTGCGTCGTCGAGTGCGACCGGGAGTCCCCACCACCTTCAGTCGATGGGCGTGGAAGGCAAGGGGATCTTGACGTGCAGCGTCGAGATGCGGTCCAGGCCTGAGAAGTTGCTCGCGTACCCATGCAGCTCGGCGTCCACCCATGCCGCACCGCCGGCCGGGCAGGTCCCGGTGATGGTCTGGAAGCCGGCTGTCCACCTCGAGGGCGCTGTGCCGTCCTGCGCGTCACCGGTGAAGTCCAGGCGCTGATCGCGGTAGGTCTCGTCGACGTCACCCAGGGAGTCCTGGCAGCGGCCCTCTTGGCTCCCGTAGAAGTCGATCGACCGGATCCCGCCGTCGTCCCGGACCTGCAACGTGACGCTCAGGCTCGCCTCCGCCGGAGCGTAGTGCGTAGCGCCATCGCTGAACGTGAAACGCTGCCCAGTCTGCTGATCACGGACCTGCCACGAGAGCTCAGGGGCCGTACTGCCGGTCGTCGTCACCGGCACGGTGCACCGGGTCGCCACCAGCAACGGCACCACCATCACAAGCACGGCCGCGAACAAGACCCTGGCCGGCCGGCTTTTCGGCTTCATCGCAGTGCTCCTTCGGGTGACCGCCCTTGTCCTACAAGAGCAAGCGACCCCGAGCGTGATACCCACCACGGCGGTCCGCCGGCCTTCCCGGGCATGGACCGTAGCAGGGCGTGCTCCGCCGCGTCGCGGGTCATGCCCACTGCCGACGGCTGGTGGCAATCACCGAGCAGGTCGCGGGCCGTTGCGCGGGCCTGCCACCGACGCCCCTTGCCCGTCTTCCACGCGCTGATCTTGGTCCCTGGCTTCAGCTTCGCCCTTCCCATCAGGCCGCCCCCCGTCGGCTCGTCCCGGGCCGTCGCCGCCAGCCGATCGTGGCGGCCGCCGCGGTCCCCACCGAATCGGTACTGTGGATCGACTGGCTCCGAGCGCGAGAAGCGATGCAGCAGAGTAGGCGTCGAGGCGGCATACGTCTCGAACGGATTGCGCTCCGAGCGACCAGCGGCGGAGGGCAGCATGGAGCGAGCCGCATCGAGCCGGGCCGTGGTCTTCATGCCTGGCAGGTGCGAGGAGGATCCCACCGTCCGGTCGTGGACTAACTGAGCAAAGCGTGCACAATTCGTGCTCCCGAAGGGGTCACGAACACCAACAGTGCAGGTCAGGGGTCGAACACCCGGAAGCGAAGTACTTCTCCGTGTGACTTCGAGGTCACCCAGGGAAGGTCCGAAGCCAGGAGTCTCGAGGCGTCTCGATCCAGGATCGCAAGTGGCTGTCCATCATTTCACTTACCTCGCCGATGTTCTCAGGGACATCAATTCGCCTGAAGTTCTCAAACGCATCGAGATAGGCGCGCGCGACGGCAGGGTACAAATCGGCTGCCGCAACCGATGTGCGGCGCATCTCTACCCCGTAATGATCACCTTCTGGCCGCCCGACCGTCAGCAGCAGGTACCCCACCCAGCCCCGAATTTGCTCCAGGCGTACTGGAATCGCCCGCTCCATGAGACCCGTCTCTCCCACACCATTTTCACGGCAGTCGTCGAGCAGGTTGGTCAGCATCGGCCACAGCGCTCCCACATCGTCCCACAGATCAGGACCAAACATCTCGGTCCCGTCAATGGTCATGCTGATGAATCCCTCCACGTACCCATACCGTTTCTGGGTAAAGGAATCCATGTCCTGAACCGACTCGAACCTCGAAGACCCATGGCGATCGAATAGGTATGTCTGAATAGCGATATCACTCACGGTTCACTCATCCCCACGGGGTGGAACGTGCCGATCGCTCCTTGGTTCACGCCGAGCCGGTAGGTTACGCCGTCGATCGTAGCCTTCACGTTGCCGACCTGCTGCTCGGGTCTTGGCCTTCGCGCGATGGCCGCCAACTCGTCCGTCCTCTGCCGAACGACCTGATCAATGAGGTCGACGATGTCGTCGACAGTCCTGGACTCGCTAAATAGGTCGTTGTCCTGCCTCGCCTGATCGGGGTCGAAGTACTTTGGATGATGCCTTTCGAGGATGTGTTGCATCCCCGCCGCGCTGCAGGACCAGCGTGGTGTCGCCGTACCTAAATGTCTTCGGCCTCCAATTCTTGAGCACCGGCAGGCAGCCAGAGTTATGAACAAGAACTTCCGCGTCGCCAACGTGGTAGGTGCGGAGATCGAGAACTGCGAGGTTGTAGGCCGGTCCTTCGCGCACCGCCCCCGTGGCGGGCCCGCCGACCGCCAGTTCGGTCCCATTGGCCGACAGAACCTTCTCGCCCGATCGACGGCGTCGACTGGCAAGGGCGCACGCCCGGCTCCTACGGCGACAGCAAGCTGTTCGTCACCGCCCTGGCGGCCGCCGTCGCACGCCTGCGGCCCGGGGTGCTCAGCAACGCCGTCGACCCCGGGTGGGTACCCACCCGGATGGGCGGGGCCGGTGCCCCGGACGACCTGGAGCTGGGTCACCGCACGCAGGAGTGGTTAGCCACGAGCGACGACCCGCAGGCCCTCACGACCGGCGGCTACTGGTACCACCAGGAACGGCAGGAGCCCCACACCGCGACCCACGACCTGGCGTTCCAGGACCGCCTGCTGACAGCCATGGCGCACGAGACCGGGACACCACTATGAGGTCAGCGGCCCGACAAACCGCAGACAGCAAACGCACTGGTCGCTACGCCGCCCGTGGGGCGAGCGGGAGCGGCCGCAGGTGCGCGTCGCCGGGCAGCGGCACACCGAAGCCCGGCGCGTCGTCGAGGGACAGGACGCCGTCCACCGGGCGCAGCAGCCGCTGGTCGACGCCGGCCACGGTCCCCGGCACTCCTTCGACGAGCTCGACGTTGCCGAGCCCTGCCGCGAGGTGGGCCGCGTAGCGCGTCTTCAGCGGCCGCCCCCACGCGTGCGGCGAGCCGTGCACGCCGGCCGCCACGAGCTCGGGCATCAGCCGGCGCCACGCGGTCAGGCCGTAGGACATCACGTCCATGAGCAGGACGTCGATCGACCCGGCCGCCGCGACCGGCAGCAGCGCGCCGACGTCGGGCGAGCTCTCGCCCTCCGCGATCCGCGTCTCCGGCGAGTGCGCGTCGAGCCACGTACGCAGGGCGGCCAGGTCTCCGGCGTCGTCCAGGAAAGGCTCCTCGACCCAGTACAGCCCCACGTCCGCCACCGCTTCGAGGTAGGCCACGAACCCGGCCAGGTCGTAGCCGTCGTTGGCGTCCACGAGGATCCGGGCGTCCGGGAACGCGTCGCGGACCGCGCGGGTCACCTCGATGTCCCGCACGTCGCCGCGCTCCCGGGGCAGCCAGCGGTTGCCCCGGCCGATCTTGAGCTTGAAGTCGCGGTAGCCCAGGGCCGCGTCCGCCCGGCACTCGTCAAGGAGGACGCCGGTCCCCCGCGGCGCGTCCTGCGGGTCCAGGTCGTCGAAGTAGATCGCGCCGTCGTAGACCGGGACGTCGACCGGCCCGCGCCCGCCGAGCAGGGCGTGCACGGGGGCGTCGAGCACCACGCCGAGCAGGTCGTGCAGGGCGATGTCCAGCCACCGGTCGGCGGCGTCGCGCACGCCCAGCGCCGGGTCGATCAGCTCCGAGAGCGGGCGTCCCTCCACCCGGGCGACGTCGCCCGGCGGCCCCTCGATCAGGCCCCAGCCGGTGCGCCCGTCGTCGGTGACCAGCACCGCGACGTGCGAGTCGGGTCCGTCGCCATGGCTGCCGAGCCGGGCGTTGCGCCCCACCGTCCGGGGATAGCGGGTGGCGAGCGATGCGAGCCGGACGGAACGGACGGACGGGTCTGAGGTCGCCATGGCATCCAATCGGTGGTGGTCAGGTGTGGTGGGGCGGCGCCGCGCCGAGCGCGGCGGAGATCCGGGCGGCGGTGCGCCGTACCGCCTCGACGATCGCGGGCTGGGCCGCCACGATGCGGTCCCGCGGGCCGGCCACGCTGATCGCGGCGACGGGCCCCTCGCCCACCCCGCGGATCGGCGCCGCGACGCAGCGCACGCCGGGCTCGCGCTCGGCGTCGTCGAGCGCCCAGCCCTGGTCGCGGATGCGGTCGAGCTCCGCGTGCAGGGCCGGCGCCGTGGTCAGCGTGGTCGGCGTGTAGCCCGTCAGCGGGATGCGCTCGACGACCGCGCCGAGCTCCGCCGCCGGCAGCGCCGAGAGGTAGGCCTTGCCCAGCGCGGACGCGTGCAGGGGCGCCCGGCTGCCGAGCTTGGACACCACCTTCACCGCCTGCGGTCCCTCCTGCTGCATCACATAGCACATCTGGTCCTCGTCGAAGACGGCGATGAACGCCGTCTCCTGCGTCTCCCGGACCAGCTCGCGCAGCGGCTCTGGCCCGACGGCGAAGACGTCGAGACCGTCCAGCGCCTGCAGGCCCAGCCGCATCACGACGGGCCCGAGCCGCAGCTCGTTCTCGCCCGTCACGTAGCCACGCTCCCGCAGCATCCCGACGATGCGGTACGCGGCGCTGCGGCTGAGACCGAGGTCCGCCGAGAGGCGCTGGACGGTCGCGCCCGGCGTCGCGGCGAGCCACTCGACGATGTCGAGGCCGCGTGCGAGGGTGCCGACGGCGCCGCCGTCGGCCGAGGTCCGGCTGCTCGTGTCATTCACGCGGCCATTCTCTCCTGGCCTCTCTCCTGGACCGTTCCGAGCACCCGGTCATCCCTTGAGGCCCGACCGGGCGACCCCGGCGATGACGAAGCGCTGCACGAACGCGAACAGGACGAGCACAGGGACGCTCGCGATCGCCGCGCCCGCCATGACCGCCGGGAAGTCGGTCGCGTAGGCGCCTCGCAGCGTCGCCAGGCCCGCGGGCAGCGTGAGCTGCGACGGGTTGAACAGCACGTACAGCGGCCAGAGGAAGTCGTTCCAGCTCCCGAGGAACGACAGCACCCCGAGGGTCGCGAGCGGCGCCCTGGACAGGGGCAGCACGACGCGGACGAAGATCTGCCAGCGGTTGGCGCCGTCGACGATCGCGGCCTCCTCCAGCTCCGCCGGGAGGCTCTGGAAGAACTGGACCAGGAAGAACACGCCGAACGCGCTGGCCGCGCCCGGGACCACGAGCGCCCACACGCTGTCGAGCCAGCCGAGACCGTCGACGATCAGGTAGTTCGGCATCAGGAAGACGAATCCCGGGACGAAGAGCGTGGCGATGATCAGCGCGAAGATCAGGCGCCGGCCAGGGAACCGCATCCGGGCCAGCGGGTAGGCCGCCGCGGACGCCGTCGCGAGCACGAGCGCCGTGTGCAGCACACCGACGAGCACGGAGTTGCCGAGCCAGCGCAGCAGCGGCGCCTGCGCGTCGGCGAACAGCCTCGTGTACCCCTCGACGGTGGGCGTGGGCGGGATCCACTGCGGCGGGAGCGCCGTGGCGTCGCCGGTCGTCTTGAACGACGTCGAGAGCATCCACAGCAGCGGCGCCAGGACGAGCACGGACAGGATGAGCAGCATCGCGTAGAGCAGCAGCGTGCCGACGACGCCGCGGCCGGCGGCGGACCGGCCGTGTCGGCGGGGATCGGACCGGCCCGGGGCCGCAGGCCGGGCGGCGCTGCCCGGGGTGCTGCCCGGACGCTCGACGGTGGTGGCCATCTCAGCTCTCCTTCTGGCGCAGGAACACGAAGTTCAGGGCGCTGACGGCGATCAGCAGCAGGGCGAGCAGGTAGCTCATGGCGGCCGCCAGACCCATCCGGAACTGCTCCAGGCCCACCTCGGCGATGAACATGATGGCCGTGCGGGTCTCGTTCGACGGGTTGCCCGAGGTGAGCAGGTACGACTGGCCGAACATGTTCGCCGACGCCAGCACGGTCATGGTCAGCACGAAGAGGATGACCGGCCGGAGCTGCGGGATCGTCACGTACACGAACTGCTGCCAGCGGCCGGCCCCGTCCATCGTGGCGGCGTCGTAGAGCGCCTCGTCCACGTTCTGCAGCCCCGCGAGGTAGACCACCGAGTTGAAGCCCATCGTCCACCAGACCGTCACGCCGACCAGCGAGACCCAGACCCACGGCGTCGCCGTCAGCCACGGCACCGCCTCGGTGACCCCGAGCTGCGCCAGGTAGCCGTTCACCAGGCCGGTGTTGCCGTTCAGGAGGTACTGCCAGAGCAGGCCGACGACGCTCACGCCCAGCACGTAGGGCGCGAAGAAGACGGCCCGGAAGAAGGTGCGCCCCCGGAACCGCTGGTTGAGCAGGAGCGCCAGCCCGAGCGGGATCACCATGAGCAGCGGGACGGACAGCAGGACGAAGAGGCCGGTCGCACGCATGCTCTCCCAGAACTGCTGCGCCACGAGCGCGTCCGGGGTGAACAGGTCGGCGTAGTTCTGCAGGCCAACGAACGGCCGGTCGGGCAGGAAGAAGTCCCAGTTGTGCAGGCTCATCCAGAGCCCGGACGCGGCCGGCGCCAGCACGAACGTCCCGAAGATCAGCAGGAACGGCGCGAGGAAGAGGTACGGCGTCCAGGGCCGGGGCCGGTGGGGCGAGCGCGGCGCGCCGTGGCGCGGAGCGGCGACGGCGGTCATGTCAGGCCCTCCCGTACTTCTCGGCGTTCTCCCGGAGCAGGAAGGACGCCTGGGTCGTCGCGGTCTCCAGCGCGGCGCGCGGGTCGCCCAGCGACAGCAGCGCGTCGCCGACGGCGGGGTACAGGATGGTCGTCTGCACCTCGGCGATCCCGGGCACCAGCGGGTAGAACCGGATGTGCTCGACGCCGACGGCGACGTGCGACTGGGCCGGCAGCTCCGCCAGTTCCGGCGAGTCGAGGATCGGCAGCCGGGCCGGGACCGGCCCCGCCGCCGCCCAGCCGATCGAGTTCTCAAGGATCCAGCCGAGGAAGGTCACGACGGCCGCGAGGCGGTCCGCGTCGAAGCTCGGCTGGCGGGAGATCACGAACTGGTGCGAGCCGGAGAACGCGGCCCGCTGCCCGCCGATCCGCGGCAGCGGGGCGACGTCCCAGTCGAGCCCGTCGACCGAACCGAGGTCGTTGATGAGGGCGCCGGGGCCGCCCCAGAGGAACGCGTTCTGGTCGTTCTTGAAGGCCATGTTCGCGTCCGAGCCGCTCACGTTCCGCGGGCTCCAGCCCGCCCTGATGAGCGACTGCTGCCATGTGAGCGCCGCGACGCCCGCCGGCTCGGCGAACGTCGCGCTGCGCCCGGCGGCATCGTAGTGGGTGCCCCCGAACTGCCACAGCAGCGAGTCGAAGCCGCGCCCGACCCCCTGCGGGTCGACGGCGGGGAGCCAGTGGCCCCGGATACCCGCGGAGGCCAGCGCGTCCAGGGCGTGCTCGTACCCTGCGCGGTCGGCCGGCGGCGCGTCCGGGTCGAGCCCCGCCTGCTCCAGCACCCGGCGGTTGTAGAACAGCGAGTCGGGCCACATGTCGAGCGGCAGCGACCACCGCTGGCCCCGGTAGACGCCGGAGTCCCAGACGACGGGCAGGTAGTCCTGCTCTGCGAGGCCGACGGTGCCGAGCACCTCGTCCACCGGCATGATCACCCTCCGGGCGGCGTTCGTCGCCACCTGGAAGTTGTGCATGAGGGCGAAGTCGGGCGCGAGGCCGCTCGTCACCGCGGCCGGGAACTTCTGGTAGAAGTCCGCCCAGGGCAGGGCATACATGTCGACGCGGATCGACGGGTGCGCCCGCGTGAACTCCTCGATCAGCGTCCGCATGACCGGGCCGTCCCCGCCGGTGAGCCCGTTCCAGAACCTCAGGGTGACCGGTGGCCCCTCGTAGACCACGGGAACGCGCGGCATCCGTGCCGTCCCGATGGTCGGCGCGCAGCCCGCGACCGCGGTGGCGACGCCGGCCAGCCCGGCCACCCCGATCGCCCGCAGCACCGCGCGGCGCGTCAGCTTGCTCATCTCCACGTCTCACTCCGTTGTGTGACGTCCCGTTGAACGGGACTGCTGTGTCGATGAACGGGACAGTACTGGAGGCGGGTCGGTGCGTCAACGTTGGATCAGCCCTCGCCAGATTTCCGGAGACGGTCGCCAGCCTGCGTCACGCGCAGGTTTCGGGCCCGTGCGCAACAGGTCGAAACTGCAACAGAAGGGGCGTTCCAGAGAAACCTTCTGGGAACTGACAGCACTCAGGCTGTAGGCGACCTGCACGCGCCGCCTCCTTGACACCAGACGGCGCCCGCTCCCCCAGCAGGAAGGCCAGCCCGATGTCGTCACCACTCCCCACCCCGGAAGAAGCCCCGCGACGGTTCTCACCACGCTCGCTCATGGTCCTGGCCGCGGGGCTCGCGGCCGTCACCCTCGTCGTCGTCCTCGTCGCCTCTCGTCCGACGGCGCAGGCCGACGAGCCCCGCCCCGGGGAGCTCGGCGCCGCATCCGAGCCCGGCAGCGACGTCCCCGCCGAGTCGACCGACGCCGGCTCCCCGGAGAAGGCCACGGATCCCGTCGCCGCCCCGGCCGCCAAGGCACCGCTCGACCAGCTCTCCGCCGACGAGGTCGCCTACGCCCGCTACCTGGTCGGCCAGGACGCCTCCTACCGCAGGACCACCGACGTCACCGGCGGGGCCGGTGCCCAGTACCTGTCGGCCGACCTGGCCGACGCCAGCGCGTACGGCGACGGCGTGCGCCGTATGAGTCTCCTCTACTACGACTACAGGGCCGAGAAGGTCGTGCAGTACGTCGTCGACCTGGACGCGTCAGAGATCGAGGAGGTCACCAAGGCCAAGGGCGTGCAGCCCGCCCCGACCGAGCTCGAGACCGACGTCGCCTACGAGCTCCTGCTCGCCGAGACCGACGCCGTCGCCGAGGAGTACACCGAGCTCACGGGCGAGGCGCTGACGGACGGCTCCGAGGTCGCCGTCTCCGCTCACTCCTGGACCGGAGGCCCGGCCACCGACGCGGCACCGGAGTGCGCAACGGACCGGTGCGTGCAGGTCCTCGTCCAGACCGCGGACGGGCCGTACCTGACCACTACGCCCTACGTCGTCAACCTGTCCGCGCAGACCGTCACCCCGGTCCAGTGAGCACCGATCGAGCGAGCGTCGAGGAGACCAGGATGAACCTGAAGAACACGACCCGGCTGGTGCTCGCGGTGGCCCTTGCCGCCGGGACCAGCGTGCTCGCGGCACCGGCCGCGTCCGCCCAGACCGTCACGGAGGCGTCCTGCTCGGGGCCGTCGCTCGTGCAGAAGTCCCTCGCCATCGGCTCCGCCTGGGAGATGTGCTGGCGCATCGACTCCTACCGGGGCCTGATCATCGACAAGGCGGCCTACCGGCCGGGCACGGGCGAGCGGCCGATCATGGTGCTCGACTCGATCGGCCTCGCCCAGCTCAACGTCCCCTACGACACGGGCCTGACCGAGTACAACGACGTCACCACCTACCAGGTCGGCGGCCGGCGCATGCAGGACCAGTCGGCGGTCGACTGCCCGGACGGCGAGGTCCGCAACGCCTACCTCACCGAGGAGCGGCCCAACGCGCCCGTGCTGTGCGTCAGCGAGCAGGCGTCGGGCCTCGCGCACCGGTCGAACGTCGCCGGGGAGCAGCTCTACATCGACCAGGGCACCGACCTGGTGCTGCACACCATGTCCCGGATCGGCTGGTACGAGTACCAGACCGAGTACCGGTTCCACGACGACGGGGAGATCTCCGTCCGGCTCGGCGCGACGGGCGACCTGTCCCCGTACGACTACACCGACGCGGTCAACTTCGGCTGGCCGCTGGACACCGGCCAGGACGACTTCGCGGTGAACCACTACCACTCGGCGTTCTGGCGGGTGGCGTTCGGGATCGACAACGGGGCCAAGCAGACCGTCGAGAAGATCGAGACCGACTTCACCGGCGACCACGGCACCACCGGCGACACGGGCTGGACGCCGGTCATCGCGACCGAGGTCACCACGGTGCCGCGCGAGGGCAAGGTCGTGCTGGACAAGCGGGAGACCTACCGGGTGGTCAACCCCAGGAGCAAGAACGCGGACCGGCACCCCCGCTCCTACGAGATCGTCATGGAGAAGGACAACGCCTACGCGCTCAACCCGGAGACCGACTACGACATCGCGTTCACCCAGCCGCACCCGGACGAGGTGCACGCGTCCTACAACCTGATGCCGGCGAAGGCCGGCCAAGGGGTCACCGACTACATCAGGAACAACGAGAAGCTCAAGAGCCCCGTGGCCTGGGTCAACGTCGGGTTCCACCACGTCAACCGGGACGAGGACCAGAGCCCGATGCCGATCCACTGGCAGGGCTTCACGCTCTACCCGCGCGACTTCACCGCCCAGAACCCGAACATCCCGGAGGGCCGGGAGTACGTGAACGGTGACGTGCGGGAGGACCAGGGCTGACATGCGCTCTGCCCCCGACGGCTTCCGCCGCGCCCGCCCCGGGCGGTTCGCCCTGGGCGCGGCGGTGGCCGTCGTGCTGGGGTCGGCGGGCTGCGCGTCCGCCGACCCCAGCCGGGAACGTGCCGCGCAGGTCCTCGCCGAGCGCCCGAGCGGTGCGGACGTGTGCTTCGTGCGGATGATGGTGCCGCACCACGAGCAGGCGGTGGAGATGAGCCGCGTCCTGCTCGCCAAGGACGGCGTCTCGGAGCGTGGGCGCCGGTTCGCCGAGTACGTCGAGCTCGCCCAGGCCCAGGAGGTGACCACCATGACCGCCTGGCTCGCGGCCTGGGACGAGGCCCTGGCCGACGCCGATGCCGAGCTCACCGCAGGCGGTACGGGCCCGCGGCGCCCCGACGGCGTCGCGGTCCCCGACGGCGCCGCGCCCGGCTCGGCCGGGCCGGGAACGACCGGCACCGTTCCGGGTGGGCACGCCGGCCATGCCGGCGGCGCGCGGCCGGAGGCCGGCACGACGTCGTCGAGCGGCCTGCCGGGCTGTGGGAACGACGACGATCACGGCGCCATGCCCGGGATGCTCACCGAGGCCGAGATCGATGCGCTCCGCGCAGCCCCCGCACGGACGGCGGAGCACCGTTACCTCGAGCTGATGGTGCCGCACCACGAGGGCGCGCTGGAGATGGCGCACGCCGCCCTGGACGGAGCCCCCGACACACGCGTCTCGAACGAGTACGTGGTGTCCGTCGCGCGGCACGTGGTCGTCGAGCAGGAGCAGGAGATCGTCTCCCTGCACCGGATGCTGGAGGCGCTCGACGATCCGGAGGCGTCGTGACCGGGCCGGTCCGGGTGCGAGCAGCGCGGCGGCGTCCTGCCGTGGCCCTGCTGGTGGCGGTGCTCACGATCGGCGCCCTCCTCGCGGCGGCCCAGACCTGGCTGGTCCGCGTGTACGTGGTCGAGGGGACCTCCATGCAGCCCTCGGTCGAGCCGGGCGACCACGTCCTGACGGACCTGGTGGGACCCGTGCGGCGTGGCGACGTCGTGGTGGTCCTGCTCGACGGGACGCCGTCGGTCAAGCGGGTGATCGGGATGCCCGGTGATCACGTGTGGTGCTGTGCGCGCGGTACCCGCGCCGTCGTCGTCGACGACGGCGAGCTCGCCGAACCCTACCTGTACCCCGGGGACCGGCCGAGCACGCTGGCGTTCGACGTCGTCGTCCCGGACGGCGCGTACTGGGTCATGGGCGACCACCGCAGCGCTTCGCACGACTCACGCAGCGTCTCGACGGTGCCCGCATCGTCCGTGATCGGCGTCGTGCGCGACGTGTACGCGGTCGGCAGCCGGTCCCCGCCGTCCCTGGGCGCCCTCCACCCTTGACGCCGCATCGACTGCCCCCGGACCGTCCTGGTCCGACGGCGGGCTCCGCGCGGGACTGACTTATGTACCGGTAGGTATCTAAGGCGTATCGTCGAGGCGTGACAGCACAAGGAGCCGCAAAGGGCCGCCCGCGGGAGTTCGACGTCGACGAGGCGCTGGAGCGGGCGATGCTGGTCTTCTGGGAGCACGGGTACGAGGGCTCCAGCCTGGGGGACCTGGAGAAGGCCATGGGCATCGGTCGCCCGAGCCTGTACGCGGCCTTCGGCAAGAAGGAGGAGCTGTTCCGCAAGGCGCTGGAGCGCTACAGCGAAGGTCCCGCCTCCTACACCGAGCGCGCGCTGAAGAGGCCGACCGCGCGCGAGGTCGCCGCGGCCTACCTGGCCGGCGCCGTGCGGACGACCACCCGGCCCGAGGGCCCCGCCGGCTGCCTGGGCGTGCAGGGCGCGCTGGCCACCGGCGACGCCGGGCGCGCGGCCCACGACATCCTGATCGCCTGGCGTGAGAAGGCCGTGACCCTGCTGCGCGAGCGGTTCCGCCGGGCCGTCGAGGAGGGCGACCTGCCGCCCGACGCCGACCCGGGCAAGCTGGCTCGCTACATCATCACGGTCGGCAACGGCATCGCCGTCCAGGCCGCCGGCGGGACGCCCCGCGCCGAGCTGCAGGACGCCGCGGACCTCGCCCTGAGGGGCTGGCCCGGCGCGTAACGGGCGCGCGGCCTGACCCGGCAGGCGCCAGCCAACCAGGGGATCACAAAACGGTTACGCGACTCCCCGGGGACTTGGACACCCGCGCGGCGGCGAGGTACATTCAAAGGAACAGACTGACTACTCAGTCGGTTTTGGTAACACAGCGATCCGCAGCAAGGGTCCGACAGAGTGCGTGACCGCAAGCTCCGCATCGATGCCCAGGGCGCCCACGAAGGGGTGGCCGCTCATATCCGGTGCCTGGTGGCACCGCCAGCAATTCAGCTCGAGGAGGAGCTCGTGACAACACCCATCGACTCAGCGCCCAGCACGCACGTGCGCAGGTAGCCCCGAGTCTCTCGTGCCCCGGACGGACGACCGGGGCCCCGACATCTCCCGAACGGTCGAGCCCGGCCAGGACCTGCTCAGCCCACGGCATCGGTGTCGGCCCTGTCGTTCGCGTGTTGCCAGGTTCCCGGACACCTGACCGATCGCTGCTACCGCGGTCGGTGCCCACAGCGCCCACAGTGCCCACGAAGGAGGTGGGTCCCTTTGCCTGCCCGGTGACGTGGCGGGCCCATTCAGCTCAAGGAGGAGTTCTATGACGAAACCGACCGGCCCCGTGCCCAGCGCGCAGGTGCGCAGGTACCTCGAGTCCCTCGCACCCCAGGTGAACTACTGGGGTCGCGACGTCGCCGCGCTGCGGAAGCAGGCCCGCGACCACGTACTGGCGTTCCGCGGTCCGCTGGAGGACGTCGTCTCGGTGGAGACCATCGAGGCCGGCGGGGTTCCCGCAAGGCTCTACCGACCACGCGGCGACGAAGAGGACGTTCTGGTCTGGATCCACGGCGGCGGCTGGATGCTGGGCGACCTGGACTGCTGCGAGGGCGTCGCGCGAGCGCTCGCGAACCGTGCTGGATGCGCCGTCCTCACGATCGACTACCGGCTCGCGCCCGAGCACCCGTTTCCGGCGGCGTTCGACGACTCATGGGCCGCGGTCGGCTGGGCCCGACGTCATTTCTCCAGGGTCGCCGTCGGGGGCGACAGCGCCGGCGGCAACCTCGCGGCGGCGTCCGCGCTCCGGGCGAGGGACTCCCAGCTCGATCTTGCGCTGCAACTGCTGGTGTACCCGGTTCTGGACAGCACCATGGACACCACGGCCAAGCGGCGATTCGTGGAGTCGTACTCGAACTTCGCGGGGAGGGTCGACTACGGCAGAACCGCGTTCGAGCGGATCGGCTATCTGTGGGACGCCTACGTCCCTGACCGGCTGATGCGGCGGTCTCCGGTGGTCTCGCCGCTGCATGCCGAGACGTTGTACGGCGTTTCTCCGGCCGTCATCATCACCGCCGAGCACGACATTCTTCGTGGCGAAGCCGTCGAGTACGCCAGGCGGTTGCGCGGAGACCGGGTCCCCGTCGAGACCCACGACTACGTCGGTCAGATCCACGGGTTCATCGAGAACCTCGCCGTCATGACGGACGCGATGGACGCCATCGAAAAGGCCGGCTCGGCGCTACGGCGAGCATTCGCCGGCCGGCAACCGGATCACGCACGTCTCGCGGTCAGCGCGCAGTCGATCGGCGCGCACCCGTCGTCAGGGGCGGACCGCGACCACCGACCGTCCCCTGAGGCGGCGCGCCAAGCGCCCCCGTCGTCCTAGATTCACTTGTGAGGAGTCATCATGCGTACCAACGACACTCAGCCTCGGCGGGGGCGGCGACCGAGCTATCGGGCCGCGCTGCCGGTCATTCTTGCCGCCCTCCTGGCATCGTGCGGCGCGCCGGGCGCGCAGAGCCCGCTCTCTGACACGCCGGAGAGCGTGAGCACGAGCATCGGCGATGAGCCGGCCACGCTCAAGGTGCTCGTCTCGACACCCGATGTGGCGCTCTACGAGGAGCTCGGCGCCGCCTTCCACAGCAAGCATCCCAACGTCACCGTGAAGGTGACGGGCGAGGACTTCAACAACCTGACGACGAACGTCCCTCGCCTGATCTCCGGCACGGACGTGCCCGACCTGGTCCGGCTCGCATCCTTCGGGAACCTGGTCAAGGACCGGCTCCTCACCAATCTGGACCCGTACGCAGAGGCGTACGGGTGGACGGAATGGCCACAGTCGCAGTTCGCCTCCACCCGCGTGGACGACGACGGCCGGCAGCGCGGCACCGGCCACCTGTACGGCGCCGGGCCGGGGTTCGGGCTGACGGGCATGTACTACAACAAGACCCTCGCCGAGCAGATCGGCATGACCGAGCCACCGGCCACACTCGGCGCCTTCGAGGAGAGCCTGGAGAAGGCGAAGGACGCCGGCCTCCTGCCGATCATGGTGAACGGCAAGGACGGAGGGCTGGCGTATCCGCTGCAGAACCTCCAGATGAACTATGCGGGCAGCACCGAGGTGGTCCAGGACTGGAACTACAACAAGCCCGGCGCGAACATCGACACACCCGCACTGGTGGACGCCGCCGCGACCCTCCAGCGCTGGGGTGAGGAGGGCTATCTGCCGGCGGACGTCAACAGCATCGACCAGACACAGGCTCCCGCCAGGTTCGCCGAGGGCGAGGGCGTCTTCTTCCCGAGTGGAAACTGGCAGGCCCCGACACTCCAGGAGACAGGCCGGGGCGAGATCGGGTTCTTCCTCTTTCCCCCCGAGGAGGCCGGTGACCCCTTCACCGCGATGACCGCCGCCGGGGTGCTGGCGATTCCCACCATGGCCCCCGAGCGTGACGTGGCGGCAGCATTTCTGAACTTCATCCAGACAGATGCCGGCGCCCGCCAGAGCACCCTCGACATCCTGGGCCTGCCACCCGCCGGGCCGGCGGACGCGTCCGTGCCGGACTCCGAGCCCGGATCCCTCGTCTCCGGCACCGTCGAGTCATTTCAGACGCTGCTGGAGAGCGACGGTCTCGTCGACTTCATGTCGAACTCGACCGCCTCGATGCACGCGAACACACTGATCCCGCAGACGCAGCTTCTCGTAGCCGGAAAGACCTCGCCGTCCGAGTTCTCCGCGGCAATCCAGGAGGACTACGAGAATGAAGCGGAGAAGTAGATGTCATCCACCGGCCACCTGGTGAGGAACGTGACTCCGGTGCAGCCGAGTCCCACTGCGGAGGGGCCGCCCCCTCCCGCACGTCCCGCCCGCCGACGGCTTCCGGCGCCCGCCCGCCGACGGCGTCCGGCACAGCGGTGGTGCGCCCTGGTCTGGGTAGCGCCTGCGCTGGTCATGTACGCCGTGTTCGTCCTGTACCCGCTGGGCCAGTCCGTCCAGTTCTCGTTCTACGACTGGGACGGCATCGGGCCGGCGACGCCAGCGGGCCTGGACAACTGGAGGGCGATCTTCACCGAACCCGAGCTGCTCGGGTCGGTCATCCACGCGTTCGTCCTCATCTTCTTCTACGCCGTCCTTCCGGTCGGCCTGGGGCTCGTCGCAGCGAGCCTCATCCGAGAGCTCCGGGTCGGAGCGTTCAACACCACCGCACGGGTCGTGCTGTTCATCCCACAGGTGCTGCCACCCGTGGCGGCCGGTATCGCGTGGACGTGGATGTTCTCCACCGACGGGCTCGTCAACCAGGCGCTCGGCGCCGTCGGCCTGGAGTCCCTGACGCGCGCGTGGCTCGGCGACTTCACCTTCGCGCTGCCGGCCGTCGGCGTCATCGGCTTCTGGCTGTCGTTCGGCTTCTGCACGGTCCTCCTGCTGTCCGGCATCGGCAAGATCGACCCGTCGCTCTACGAGGCCGCCCGCCTGGACGGGGCGGGCCGCGTCGGCGAGTTCTTCGCGGTCACGCTTCCCGGGCTCCGCCAGGAGATCGCCGTCTGCGCGACCATCGGCACGATCGCGGCCCTGGCCAGCTTCGACGTGGTCCAGATCGCGACCCAGGGCGGCCCGGGCTACCAGACGATGGTGCCCGGCGTGGAGATCTACCGGCTCACCTTCCTGGAACAGCGGATCGGCCAGGCCTCGGCCCTCGCCGTCTTCCTCGCCGCGCTCGTCCTGCTCGTCATCTGGCCCATCCAGCGCATCGGGAGGAACGAATGAACGCCGGAACGTCAACCGTCCAGGACCGCATCTCGCGTGCCGTCATCCTCCTGGCGCTCATGGCGTTCGCGATCCTGCCCCTGCTCAGCATGCTCACGGCTGCGCTCGCACCGCAGAACAGCACACCGCCAGGGCTCGCCTGGCCCGAGGACCCGCAGTGGCACAACTTCGTCGACGCCTGGACCGCGGCGAACTTCCTCGCGCTCTTCCAGTCGAGCATCCTGATCGTGCTGGGCGTCGTTCCCGCCGCCGTCGCCATGGCCACCGCCGCCGGATACGGGCTCGCGCAGCTGAACGTGCCTGGCGGCAGACTCGTCAACGCCCTCCTGCTCGTCGGGCTGACGCTGCCGTTCGAGGCGCTCATCACCCCGCTCTACTACAACCTGCGCGACATGGGGCTGCTCGGGACCCGGTGGGCCGTCATCCTGCCGCTGATCGGGCTGCTCATGCCGTTCGGCGTGTTCTGGATGCGGGCGAGCTTTCTCACGGTGGAGACAGCCCTCACGGAGGCCGCCAAGCTCGACGGCGCCAGCGCGTGGCAGATCTTCCGCCGCGTCCAGCTACCGCTCGCGATACCCGCCTTGTCGGCACTCACGATCTTGTTCTTCCTGGCGACCTGGAACCAGTACCTGCTGCCGCTCGTGCTCATCGACGATCCGACCATGCGCACCGTCGCCGGCGGCCTGGGTGCTTTCCAGGGTGAACACGGCACGAATATCGCACTGTTGTGCGCCGGGTCATTGCTGATCATCGCCCCCTCCCTGCTGGTGTTCCTCTTCTTCCAGCGCCACTTCGTAAAAGCCCTCCTTCAGGGCGCTGTCAAGTAAGGAATCGTTGACGATAGGATATGGATATGAGACGGCAGGACCACCTTCAGACGGCACTAGAGCCCGTCGGCGTCAAGAAATCTGTTTCGGCAAAGGGAAATGCGCGCAGGGAGCTGATCGTGGAGGCCGCCACTCGGCTCGTGGCGCGCAACGGGTCCCGCGGCACCAATCTTGCAGAAATCGCCGCCGAAGCCGGAGTCTCACAAAGCGGCCTGCTCTATCACTACCCGAGCAAAGAGGCACTGCTCAATGCGGTGCTGGATCGGCGCGACGAGGCCGAGGAAGAGATTCTCTGGCAGGACCCCGACTCAGGTCTCGGCATCCTCGACATCATTGCGTACAACGTCACCCGCTGGGCCAGCCACTCGCACACGGTAGGTATGCACACCGTGCTGGTCGTCGAGAACCTTGGCGACGACGGCGTTCTCCACCCGCGGTTGGCCAGCCGATATCACCTGACCGTGGACCGGATCAGCTCGGTCCTGGCGGCTGCCCAGGACCGCGGCGAGATTCGCGCGGACGTCGACACCCGTCTCAAGGCCATCGAGATCATCGCCTTCATCAACGGTCTGGAGACCGCCTGGCTGCTCGACCCCGAGATCCCGGTGGCCATGACCGCGAAGGCGTGGGCGACCCAGCAGCGGCTCGCGATGGCGGCATAGTGGGGCGGCGCAGCTACTCCGCTCCCCTCCCCTGGAGCGCAAGGTCCCGGATCGGGCGCTGAGGAGCGGCGAGCACCTCGCGTGCGGTGCGGCCGAGATTCCCCGTCAGCTCGTCGAGCGTCCTCGTGGTGAAGGCGGGGCGATGCGCCCACAGGTCTCCGGAGACATGTCCCTCGTGCGAGTGACGGAGCTGAAAGCCGAGACGCACGGCCCCGCTGAACGCCGACGTCATCATCGGCCGGAGCGCGTTCGTCGGCAGCATCTGCGGCCGCATCCTGATGGTGCTGCCGTCCCGTGCCGTGATCGTGACGGCCTTGCCCGGAGCGTGCGGCATGTAGTTGATCGATATGTCGAACAACGGGGCGGCCCCCTGGGCCGCCCAGGGCAGCTCGTGGCGCAGCACCCCGACCGGGACACGGTGCAGGTGCGCTTGTCTGGTCGCCTCGTGGACGCGGCCGGCGAGCTCCCCGAACGAGGGGTTGTCCCGCAGGTCGACCCGGACGGGCACGTGGTCGCTCACCAGACCGATGGTGTGGGTCAGCCCGGGGGTGTCCCGGTTGGCAGTGACGCACCCGATCGTCACGTCGTCGCCGAGGTAGGGCGTGAGCGATGCCAGAACGAGGGCGCGCATGGCGCTGCCGGGCTTGGCACCGTGCTGCGCGCCGAGCCGGAGCAGCGAGCTGACCGCGTCCCTTCCCAGGTGCGGAAGGGGGTGCGCCTGCAGCCACAGCGGGTCGTCCTGGCCGGTGCGTTCCACGGGCAGGCGTGGCGGATCGGCCGGGAACTGCCTGGCCCAGAACCCGGCGTGCTTCCCGAGCCCGATGCTGCGCTCGTACGCGGCGTAGTCGCCCGCCTGGACCCTCGCCGCGGGCGGGGGCGGGTATCCGGGGTCGAGCCGGGCGCGGTAGAGCTGGTGGACATCGCGGAACAGCACCGAGCTGGACCATCCGTCGAAGACGGCATGGTGCCAGACGGTCAGCAGGACGTGGCGCTCAGGGGCCAGCCGGACCACGACCGCCGACCAGAGCGGCGGGGTGAACAGGTCGATCGTCTGCTCGCAACGCTGGACCGCGAGCTGTTCGAGCGCGGCGCGCTGCGCTGGCTGCGGCACGCCGGAGAAGTCCTCGAACGTCAACTCGGGGCGGAACGGCGCGATGACCTGCTGGGCGATCCCGACCTCGGTGTGGGTGAAGGCCGTACGCATGGTCTCGTGCCGTTCCACCAGGGCCGCGAGCACGGCGGACAGGTCGTCGAGGTCCAGCGGTCCCGTGATCTCGATCGCGTGCGGGATGTTGTGGTTGGACTCGTGTCCGCCGACCGCCGCGACCCACTCCTGCTGGAGATAGGTGACCGGCAGCACACCGGCCTGGGCCTCGGCAGCGACCGCGCTCACCGGGCCGGCTCCTTCGCCGTGTCGAGGTCGCTGAGGCGGTCCCCGGGGCGGTCGGCGAACCTGCGCAGTGCGGCGGCGAACCGCTCGGCGAACCTCGCCGCCTCCGAGCCGCCGAACAGGTGGCCGTCGGCCACGAGGGCGCCGGACAGTCTCCCGGCCGCATCGGACCTGAGCTGGAAGTCCAGCAGGGAGGCCCCGTCCCACCAGGGGTGGTCCGTTGGCTCCTCATGGGAGAGGTCGAACGGGGAGAACTCCGTCCCGGCACGCCGGACGACCGCGTCCGCCTGGTCGCGGGCCTGCTGATGGCTGTAGTTCAGCGACACGTCGAACAGGGGCCCTCGGCCCGTGTCCGGCAGTACCGCGCGGAGCACGCCGACCGGAGCCGGGCGCGACATCGCGCGCTCGTAGGCGTCGGCCGTCCGGCCGACGAGCGCCGCGCACGTGGGGTCACCGGACAGGTCCACCGTGACCGGAACGTGCCCGGCCAGGAACCCGACCGTGGCGCGGATGTCGCGCTGCTGGCGGTTCGACCGCATGACGCCGAACGTGATCCGCTCGTTCGTCGCGTGATCGCTCAGGGACGCCGCGAGCGCCGCCAGCAGGACGGCGGTCGTGCTCGCCTGTTCCTCGACCATGAGCGGGTGCAACGCGCCGAGCGTCGGACCGCCGTCGAGCGGGAGCGGGTGCGGCGTGGTGCGGGCGACGGCCCCGACGGGCGGCACGTCGTGCGGGAGGGCGAGGCGGGGGCGGGCGTCGGCCAGCGCCGCGCGCCAGTGCTCCTGTGTCGCGGGGTCGTCGGCCAGCTCGGCCTCCCACGCGGCGTAGTCGGCGAGATGGAGCACGGGTGGCGGAAGCGTCGCGCTGGTGCCGTGCTCGTACAGGTGCGGAAGCTCGTCGCGGATCACGCCCGCGGACCAGCCGTCCATGATCGCGTGGTGCGCGATCAGGGCAAGCACCCGCTCGTCGTCGGCGAGGGTCACCAGGAGGGCCCGAGCGAGCGGGCTGTCCTTCAGCACGAACGGGCGGCGCAGTTCCGTTTGCAGGAGCGCAGCACAGGCCGACTCCCGCTCGTCCTCGTGGACCTCGGAGACGCTGACCTCGCGCAGGCGCAACGGCACGTGATGGCCGATGACCTGGTGTGCAGCGCCGGTGGCGGCGTGCCGCGTCAGGGTCGTCCGCAGAGCCTCGTGCCGAGCCGTCAGCGCGTCCAGTGCGCTCCTGATGCGGTCGGGATCGACGTGACCACGCATCCGGACGGCCGCGCCGACGTTCACGCCGGACGCCCGCCCGCCGGTCGCGTCGTAGAGGGAACGCTGGTAGTGCGTCGCGGTGTGCAGCCTGCTCATCATCCTGGCACCCCCCGGGAGATGCGGCTGATCGGCCGTGGCCGGCCCTCGTTCGCGAGCGGCGCCCCGTCCACCGCTCCGGCGTAGGCGCGCAGTGTCGGGTTCGTGTGCAGCGCTCTCTCGGGCACGTCGCGCCCGAGCTCGTCACCGACCAGCAGCGCGACCTCGGCCGCTTCGAGCGACGATCCGCCGAGCGACAGCCATTCGGCGTCCGGGCCGATCGTGGCGGGGGCTACGTCCAGCACCCGCTCCCAGATGGCGGCCACCGCGCGTTCGGTGTCGCTCGCCGGCTCGCTCGCTGCCCGGCCGCGCCCGTCGCCTCGCGCGAGCAGCGCGGAGACGGTCCCGACCAGCTCACGCTTCACCACCTTGCCCAGCGCGTTCCGGGGGAACCGCTCGACCCGGACGACTCGCTTGGGCGCGTCGGCCTCACCCAGCCGCGCGGCGGCGAAGGAGCGGACCTGGTCGGGGTCGAGACCGTCGGAGCCGATCACCGTGGCGACCAGGTACTGCCCGAGCGTCGGATGCGGCATACCGAACGCCGCTGCTTCTTCCACGTCAGGGTGTTCCTCGAGGACGCCCTGCGCGGCGAGGGTGGACACGTTGCGCCCACCGACGTTCACCGTGTCGGCGCTGCGGTCCTCGAGGTAGAAGTACCCGCCATCGTCCAGACGGCCCACGTCGCCGGTACTCACCCACCGATCCGGCCGGAAGACGCTCGCGCTGTTCTCCGTGTCGTTCCAGTAGCGGCGCGGGCGCACGCCGTCCACCCGGAGCTGCACCGACCCCGACGTGCCCGCGGGGACCGGCTCACCGGACCGGTCGACGATGCGTACCTCACTGCCGCCGTGCGCCCGGCCGAGCGAGAACGGCCGGCTCGGGTCGAAGCGCATCCGCAGGCGCGCGGGCCAGCTCTCGGTCGAGGTGTACATGTTGACGACGCTGGCGTTCGGGAACAGCTCGGCGAGCCTGGCCAGCGTCGCGGCCGAGATGGGTGCGCTCGTGGTCCGCACCTGTCGCACGCCGCTCAGGTCGAACCGCGCCCTGACACGCAACAGCGCGAGCGCGTAGGCGGGGACCAGCACCACATCGTCCGGCCTGAACCTCTGTACCGCACCCAGCAGGCCATCGGCGCTGAACTTCTCGAGCACGACCATGGTGTGCGGGGCCGCGCTGAGCGCCTGCATCATGAGGCTCTGCCCCGCGTTCGTCGCGGGCGGCAGCGCGTGCAGGACGGTACGCACCGGCGCCTCCGCCGCCGGCACACCTTCGCCGCGCTGCCGGACGGCGTGCGTCAGGTTGTCGTGCGTGGACACCACCCCCTTGGGCCGTCCGGTCGTCCCAGAGGTGAAGAGGATCTCGGCGTCGTCCGCCCCGCTCACCTCCACGCCGGTCGGGCCGGTCGGCTGGGCCGCCTCGAGCTCGTGGACCGCCAGGGACCATCCGGGGCACCCACTCACCGGGACGTCCGCGACGACGCCGACCGCCCCGGCCTCCGCAGCCACGCGAGCGATCTGCTCATCGCTGCTGGACGCCAGCACGGGGACGGCTATCGCCCCGGCGGCATGCACCCCGACGTACCCGATCGCGAAGGCGATCCAGTCACCGGAGGCGCAGACCACGACGCGGTCGCCGGGCCGGACGCCCCTGCCGATGAGGCCATGACCGACCGCGCGGGCACGCCGATTCCACCCGGAGTAGCTGAGCCGGCCCGCACCGACAACCTCGATCGCAGTCGCGTCGGGCCGCTCCTTGGCCCTGGCCGCGAGCATGCCAGGCACCGTGACACTGGACTCAGCACTCACGACAACCTCCGGCTCTGTTGCGCTACGCACATCGCACATCCTTCGTCGTCGGGTCCGGCCTGGGCGGCCAGGCAACGGGCGTAGGGACTCCCGGTTCGAAAGTTCCCCGTGCGGCCTCCTGGTGCCCTGCGACAGCAGGGGCGGCGGCCTGGCTCCAGACTCAGGTCGGTCCCCGCCCCGTGGTAGTGGCCAGTTGTGGCCGGCGCACGTCATGCGGCACCTGGGGCGACGGCGAAGCGACGGGTCGCGGTGATACCGCGGTATCACCGCGACCCCTTCAGCACGTGCTGTACCAGACCCGGGCCGCCCGCGTCCCTCGCAGAACTGGCCACTGTCGCCCGCGGCCCGAATGAGCGAGGATGACGCTTGCGCGTAAGGCTCACCCTGGCTCCTGGCCGACGTCGACGTCCCGCTGACGTCACTTTGGTCGCTCGGTGGGCTAAGCGAAGGGACTGCGCAGTTGAAGGCGGAACCCGAACTCGAACACCGGATCGTCCCGATCACTCAGATCGCCCCGCACCCCGCCCACCCGCGCACCAGCCCGGGCGACCTGGACGAGCTCACGCCGTCGATCGAGGCCCTGGGCATCCTGATCGACCCGGTCGTCATCCCCGCCGAGCCGGTCGCCGCGCTGTGGCCCGATCACGCGGGCGCGCTGGCCGGAAAGGACTGGGTGACCCTGTCGGGACACCGGCGCCTGACCGCTCTCGCCCAGGCCGCGAACGACGACGGCGACACCATGGTCAGCGTCGCGGTCCGCCGCGACGGCCTGGCTCACGACCCTGCCGCCCAGCTGGCGTTCATGCGGACCGACAACATCGCCCGCGCCCCGCTGACTCCGATGGACGAGGCCCGGTCCTTCCAGCAGGCCCTGGAGACAGGGCTGTCGCAGCGCCAGATCGCTCGTCAGAGCGGATGCAGCCAGCCGCACGTCTCCCGGCGCCTGGCACTGCTCAACCTGCCCGCCGAGCTCCAGTCCCGCATCGATTCCGGAGAACTGGCCATCCAGGACGGACTTCGGCTGGTCGAGCTCGCCACGCACGAGACGATGCTCGGCGTCTGGCGTCTCCTTGCCGACGCCGGGCCTGACCGGTGGATCACCACCGTCGACCGCGCCATCGACGAGTACACCGCCCGCCACGCCTACACGACCAGGCGGGCGGCCTCGATCGCCCGGGCGGCGGACACCGGAATCCAGCTCATCGACCCGACCGAAGCCTTCGGACCCCGCTCCCCCGGCCATCGGCTCGACAGCTCCGCCGACGTCGAGGCCGCGCGCAGCAGGGGCGTGCTGGTCGCCGCCGTCAACGGCGACGGCGACCTGGAGTACTACACGACTGCCGTGCCCTCGCACCCCGGTCCTGCGCCGCAGGGCGGAAGGGTCCCCACGGGCACGCCGCCCCAGCTGGCCGCCATGCGTGCCCGCGAACAGGCCGCGATCGTCATGGCCTCCGCCCCGCCCCGGCTCGACGAGGCCGCCGCCGACATCGTCGATGCGTACGTCGACAGCGCCGACGCCGAGTCGCGGCACCTGGCCCGCCGCTGGCTGCTCGCCCTCCGCATCGGACCTGCCGCAGACCTCCCCGCACAGGCCTGGTGGCAGCGGGTTCGCGGCGGCCGGTGGGCGCTCAGGGTCCACGCCGCCCACGCCCTCGCGCTCGCCCGCAGCGAGCTCACCGTCAGGGCTCACGAAGCGTGGAGCGACGACGACCGGTCCTGGCTGCGCCGCTTGATCGACCAGGCCGGATACGTCCCCACCGCCTGGGAGCGCGACCGTCTTCGCGATGCGACCGACCCCTGGCAGCTCGCCGCCGTGGGTGCGCCGGGCGGCATCGGCCGCTGAGATGTCTACCTGCGGTGCGGAGCTCCACTTGCGGTGCGGAGCTCTACTTGCGGTGCGGAGCTCTATCCGCGGTGCAGAGCGCGCCGTCGCGCCCGGCTGACACGTGCGGCCTGATCGAGCCGATCAGCCGGCATGTCCAGCACGAGGGCCAACCTCTCGCGGGAGTGCGGACCGGGGATGCGCTCGTCGCGCTCCCAGCGGGAGACCTGGATCCGGTCGACGCTCTCCAGGCCCACCCTGACCAGCCGGGCGGCCAGCATGTCCTGACTCCATCCACGTCGCCGACGGGCGCTGCGGATCAGCACGCCGATCCCCTCTGGACCGGGATGTTCCTGGATGCCTTGATGCGAATCCGTCGACATGCCGTCAACCCATTCAGAGTGAGCGCAGAACCGGTGGGAGCGCTCCCAGGGATGCAGGAGCACGAATATCGCGACCAACCTATGGTGGGTCGGCGGGCGCCAGAACTCAATGGAGTTTCACTCCCCCGGTCTTCCGCCATGAGAAACGGGCCACGCCGGTCGGCCGGTAGCGGACGGCGCTCTCCTGCGAGGTCGGCAGTTCGCATCGAGATCGGTCCAGTGCTGGACCGATCTCGATGCAGAGTGCCGACCTCGCGGCGCACTGCCGGCCTCGCGGACGCGCCGGCCGGCCGCACCCGGCGCAGCTAGGGCACCCCCGGGGCGACGCGGCCACTCGTGCGGCCGACCAGGTGCCCGAGCGCGCCGTCGCGCAGGAACACGGGCACGACGTCGAGCGGGGCGGCCGCGCGCACGGAGGCCCCGCCGTCGTGCACCTCGCCCGTGGCGGCGTCGGTCCACCGCGCCCCGGCGGGCAGGTAGACGTCGCGCTCGCGCGCGCCGGCCGTCAGGACGGGTGCGACGAGCACGTCCGGGCCGAGCAGGAACTGGTCGTCGACGTCCCAGGCGCGCGGGTCGTCGGGGAAGTCGTGGAACAGGCCGCGCATCGCGGGCTGGCCGTCGGCGTGCGCGGCCCGCATGACGTCGCGCACGTAGTCGCGCATCGCCTCGCGCAGGTGCACGTAGCGTTCCAGGACGCCGTACACCTCCTCGCCGAAGCTCCACAGCTCGTTGGGGCCGCCGGAGCCCAGCCGCGGCGAGCCGTCCGCTGCGGCGACCTCGTGCCCGGGCAGCCGGTCGCCGTGCAGCCGCATGACCGGGCTGAACGCGCCGAACTGGAACCAGCGCACGAGCAGCTCGTGGAACGCGGGGTCGGTGGTGTCGCCGTGGTGGAAGCCGCCGATGTCGGTGGTGAACCACGGGATCCCGGCCACGCCCATGTGGATGCCCGCGGTGACCTGCCGCGCCAGGTCCTCGAACGTCGAGGAGATGTCGCCGGACCAGACCAGCGCGCCGTAGCGCTGGCTGCCGGCCCAGGCGCAGCGCACCAGGTTCACCACGTCCTCCTCGCCGTCGGCGCGCTGGCCCTCGTAGAAAGCGCGCGCGAACGCCTGCGGGTACACGTTGCCCACCCGCAGCGCCGGGCCGAGGTGGTAGCGGAACGCGTCGTAGTCGTAGACGCCGTACTCGGGCTCGGCCTCGTCCAGCCAGAACGTGCGGATGCCGTGCGCGCCGTAGTTGCGCCGGCAGGTCTCCCACAGCCAGGCGCGTGTCTCGGGGTTGGTCACGTCGAGGAAGGTGCTCGGGCCCTGGAACGACATGTGCACGTCGAGCCCGCGCTCTGCGCGCACCAGCAGGTTGTTCCGCCGCAGGTACGAGTCGTTCTCCGACTCCAGCGAGACCTGCGGCCAGACCGACACCATGAGCTCGACGCCGAGGTCGCGCAGCTCGGCGACCATCGCCGCCGGGTCGGGCCAGAACTCGTCCTCGAACCGGTAGTCGCCCATCTTCGGCCAGTGGAAGAAGTCGGCGACGATCACGTCCAGCGGCAGCCCACGACGGCGGTGCTCGCGCGCGACCTGAAAGAGCTGCTCCTGGTTCCAGTAGCGCAGCTTGCACTGCCAGAACCCGAGCCCGCGCTCCGGCATCATCGGGGCGTGCCCGGTCGCGTCGGCGTACGCGCGCGAGATCTGCGCGGGCGTGCGGCCGGCGGTGACCCAGTAGTCGAGCTGCCGCGTGGACTCCGCGTGCCACTCGGTGCGGTTGCGCGCGAACGTCGCGCGCCCGATCGCCGGATCGTGCCACAGGAACCCGTACCCGCCGCTCGACATCACGAACGGCACGCTCGCCTGGGAGTTGCGGTGCGCCAGCTCGAACGTGGACCCCTTGAGGTCCAGCACGTGCTGCTGGTACTGCCCCATCCCGTACAGCTTCTCGGCCGGGTCGGACTCGAACGACGCCGTGAGGGTGTGGCCGTCGTCGCCCAGCCGGGGGCGGAAGTTCCGGGCACGGAGCTGGAGCGAGCCGCCCTGGCCCAGCTCGCGGAGCAGGAGCCGGCCGTCGGCGTCGTAGAAGGCCAGCTCGCAGCGCGCCACCTCGTAGCCGACGCTCCAGTGCCACCCGGCCGCCGCGGTGAGCTCGACGCGGATCCCGCCGTTGACGAGCGTCGCGCCGTCGGCACGGACCTCGGCACGCGCGTCGGCGTGCGCCGCGGGGTCGGGCACCAGCAGCGCCCAGTCGGTGTCCTCGACGTCGCCGAGGAGCGTGGCACGCACCCGGACGCTGTCGCGGCCCCACGGCTCGACGACGACGGTCTCGCCGCCGCCCCGCCAGACCAGGCGGGCACCATCGGCACGGACGGGCAGGTCGCCGTGGGGTGGCGTGGGCGTGACCGGCGTGGTCGGGTCGGTCATCGGGTCTCCTCGGATCGGGTCGTGGGGATGAACACGCGCACCGTGGACGGGCCGCGCTCCGCCCAGCGGTGGTAGGACACGAACGGCAGGTCCAGCGCGGCGGGGTCGACGTCGTCCTGCAGACGCTCAGCAGTACGTTCGCAGGCAATGCCGTCGCCGTCGAGCCCCACGCGGATCGACGCCTACACCTTCGGAAAGGGTGACCGGCGAGCCGGTCATGGTGACGCCCTGATGGGCGCACTGTCGGTACCTGGCGTCGCCGTCGGCCCGCGCACGTGCGATCCTGAAGGCGGTCCCGATCTCAGCACGACCCGCACCTGCGAGGCACCGCACCCAGGGAGGCACGATGCCTGCCGCGCGGCCCGACGAACCTGGACAGCGCTGGTGGCGCAGCCCGGCCGTGCTCGTTGCCTGCGCGGTGCTCGCAGCGCTCGCGCTCGGTCTGGCCGGCGGCGTGCTCGGCGCACGACTCCTGTTCCGCCCTCCCGAAGCATCGGGAGTCTGTGATGTGGCTCGGGTGGCCTCACGTACGCTCCCGACGATCGTCACGATCAGCGCGACAGGTGCACGGTCGGGCACGGGCAGCGGGGCGATCCTCAACGAGGACGGCGCCGTGGTCACCAACGACCACGTCATCGCGCCCGCCGTCCCCGGCGGGCGGATCGAGGTACGGCTGGCCAACGGCGAGCTGCTCCCGGCCGAGCTCGTGGGCCGCGACCCGCAGACCGACCTCGCCGTGCTCCGGGTCGACCACGAGAACGCGCTGCCCTCGATCGAACCGGCCGGCTCGGACCACCTCGCCGTCGGCCAGCCCGTCGTCGCGCTGGGCGCGCCGCTGGGCCTGTCCAGCACGGTGACGGCCGGGATCGTCAGCGCGACCGGCCGCTCGGTGACCGTTCCCACCGGCGACGGCGGCACCACCGTCCTGAGGGGTGCGATCCAGACCGACGCCTCGATCAACCCCGGCAACTCCGGCGGCGCGCTGGTCGACTGCCGGGGCCGTCTGGTCGGGGTGAACACCGCCATCTCGACGGTGCCGGACAGCGCGGGACAGCCGATCGGCGGCAGTGTCGGGATCGGCTTCGCGGTGCCGGTCGGCACGGTCCTGGCCATCACGGACGAGCTGCTCACCCACGGCAGGGTCGCGCACCCGTCGTTCGGGATGGCCGTCTCGGCCCTTCCTCCGGCCGCCGCCGCACGCTTCGGCGCGCCGCCCGGACTCGTCGTCACCGCCATCACGCCGGGCGGATCCGCGCAGGCCGCCGGCCTGCGGGTGGGTGACCTGATCACGCGGCTGGACGACCAGGCGGCGCCGACCGACGCACTCCTGGCGCGGCTCACCGTGGAGGCGTCCGACGGGGACACGGTGCAGGTGGAACTCCTGCGCAACGGCGAGCAGCACCACAAGACGGTGACCCTGCGACCCGACCCGGAGACCGCCGCGACCGGGCCCTAGTGGATGGGCCGACGAACGCTGGCTTCATACCAGCCGTTCGCGGCGGTGGTGTAACCGGGCGCACGCCCGCCGTCCTCACGCCCCGGCGAACGGCCCCGTCCCGGTGAAGGCGTACCGGGCGAACCGCTCGCCGATCAGCCGGTGGGTGGCGGTGTCCGGGTGTAGGGCGTCGGGCAGGGGGTGCTCGGCGGCGTCGTCCTCGCCGTAGAGCGTGGTGCCGTCCCCTTCTCCGGCCTACAGGTGGTTCGAGTAGAAGTCGGCGAGCCGGTCGACGGCGGCGTCGACGTACTCGGGCACGTCGTACATCTCGTAGTGCCCGGCGCCGTCGATCACCGTGAGGTCTACGGGGTTGGGCGCCAGCTTCCACAGTCGCATGCCGGACTCGTAGGAGCCGGTGTTGCCGATGCGTCCGGCGAGGACGACCTGCAGCGGCTGGGTCATGAGCTGATCGACCAAGTGGAACGCGTCGTAGCCCAGGAGCAGCGGGTCGCTGCGGGACAGCCGGCGGTTCGTCGAGTGCTCGTCGTGGCCGCGCTCGGTGCGGTAGTAGGTGATGGCCTGGGTGGTGTCGATGTCGGTCAGGCCCGCTGCGGCGGCGTCCTCCAGCGTGTCGGGCAGCCAGTTGTCCCGGCCCAGCTCGCCGGTCCGGTTCTCCCGCGTGCGGGCCTCGGCCATGGTGTCGAGGGCGGCGGCCGGACCGTCCTGCTGGAAGCCGCGGAACGACGTGCCGATGTTGCCCGGGACCACCGTGCCGACCGCCTTGATGCGGTGGTCGGTCCGGGCCGTGTGTACCGCGTAGCCGCCGCCCGCGCAGATCCCGAGCACGCCGATGCGGCCCGGGTCGATGCCGGGCAGTGTGCCGAGCGTGTCGATCGCGTACGAGATGTCCTCGCCGCGGCGGTAGGGATCCTCGAGGTCGCGCGGCTGGCCGCCGCTCTGGCCCTGGTGGGCGGGGTCGAACACGAGCGCCGCGATGCCGCGGTCGGCCAGGCGGGCGGCGTAGTTCGCGCCGATCTGCTCCTTCACGCTGCTGCCCGGTGTCGAGAGCACCACGGCACGCAGGGGCGCGGCATCATCCAGATCGTCCGGGAGATAGAGGTCGGCGGCGAGCTCGATCGGCCCGCGGGGGATCGTCAGGTGCTGAAGCATGGTGAGAACCTCTCTCGTGATTTCATTCCAGGCTGTGTTAGTCCGAAGTGTTAGGTAGTACAGTATGGAACTACATTGACCGTATCACCTGACGCCAGGAGGTCGTATGCCGGTCGACGCCGCGCAGCTGTGGACGCTGAACCACCGCCTGCTGACCGCCGTGCTGGACGAGGCCGGCGCCGAGCTGGAGGAGCTCGGGCTGGAGCCGAAGGAGTTCTTCGTGCTCGCCGAGGTCGCCGCCTCGCCGTACCCGGCCCAGCTCGCGAAGGAGCTGGTGATCCCCAAGGCGAGCGTCACGGTCTACGTGCGCAACCTGGTCGCCAAGGGTTTCGTGCGGCGCGAGATCGACGACACCGACCTACGGCGGCACCGGCTCGTGCTCACCGACGACGGCGTCACCGCGCGGGACCGCTCCTTCGCGGCACTGGCGGCGGCGTTCGAGCGCAGGCTCGCGCTGATCGCGCCCGGGGACCGGGCCGAGCTGGCCCGCATCCTGACGGCCCTGCTCGCACCCGCCCCGCAGGAAGCCCGATGAGCGGCGGCCCGCGCCAGACCCGGCCGTGGACACAGGCCGAGCGGTCCCTGCTCGACCGGACGGGCCTGATCCGCGTCGCTGGAGCCCGCGATGACGGCACCCTGCGACCCTTCGTGCCGATCGGGCACGTCCGGCTCGGCCAGGACGAGCTGGTCCGCTCCCTCCACGGGCCTGACGGCGCCTGGTACCGCGCCGCGACGCGGTCCGGTCACGGCCAGGTCGACGTCGCCGGGCAGCGCATTGCCGTCGCGTTCATCCCGGATCTCGGCCGTGAGGCGGAGGTCGACCAGGCGCTGCGCGCCCGGTACGGCGACGACTCCGGCGCCCGCCGGATGACCCGCTCACCGGCACGCGAGGCGACCCTCCGGGTGGTGCCGCTCCGCTCCTGAGACCGTCCGCTCACAGGTCGTGCTCGGCGAGCTCGCGGAACTCGTCTGGCACGGCGCCGCCGCGGCGCAGCACCACGGGTAGGTAGCCGACGGCGTCCCCACCGAACCGCGTCCGGATCGCGTCCATCGACTCGTCGACGGCGCGCCGTGCCGCGCCCGGCGCCGAGCCGGCACGCCACGGGTCGGACGGCTCGAGGTCGAGCTCGAGCTGGACCGCCCGCTGGTTCGCAAGGTTGGACACGGAGACGCCCAGCAGTGTGATCTCGCACGGCGCGGCGTCCTCGATCGCCGACCAGGCCAGCCGCTCGGCGATCTCGGTGAGCGTCAGCGTGGCCGCGACCGGCACCGCCAGCGTGAGCGACCGCGTCGCCCGCCGCATGCCCGCGAACCGCACCGCGACCGTCACGGTGCGCCCCGCGCGCCCCTTGGCGCGCAGCCGCCGCGACACCCGGTCGGACAGGTGCGCCAGCACCGCCCGCACATCCTCGGTCTCAGGCCGGCGCCGGCTCAGGGCCGACTGCGCCCCCACCGAGCGCGCGCGGCGGGAGGTGACGACCCGGCGCGGGTCCTCGTCCTGCGCCATCGCACTGAGCTTGTGGCCGACGGCGAGCCCGAGGATGTGCTCCACCGCCGATGACGGCGTCCGCGCCAGCTCACCGATCGTCCGGATGCCGAGATCGGCGAGGCGCTGCTCGTTCACCGGGCCCACACCCCAGATCAGGCCGACGGGCAGCGGGTCGAGGAACGCCCGCTCCTCACCCGGCGCGACGACGACCAGGCCGTCCGGCTTGGCCACCTGAGAGGCGATCTTCGCCAGGTGCTTGGTCCGCGCGGCGCCGACCGAGATGGGCAGCCCCACCTCGGCGCGGACGCGCTCGCGGATCCGCTCCCCGATCGCCGCGGGCGGGCCGAACAGGTGCGTCGCGCCGGACACGTCGAGGAACGCCTCGTCGATCGAGATCCGCTCGACCGTCGGCGTGACGTCCGCCAGGACCGCCATCACGGCATCGCCGAGCCGCTGGTACTCCCGGAAGTGCCCCCGCACGAACACGACGTCAGGACACAGCCGGGCCGCCCGCCACCCGGGCATCCCGCCCTGCACCCCGTGCACCTTGGCCTCGTAGGAGGCCGCGAGCACCACACCTCCGCCAGGCCCGCCCCCGACGGCGACCGGCCGACCGCGCAAGGCAGGGTCCAGCAACTGCTCGACCGACGCGTAGAACGCGTCGAGGTCGGCGTGCAGGATCGTGGCGCCGGGTACGGACATGACAGGAGTCTACTCGAACACACGTTCTACTTGAGTGAAGTCCGGACAGCGCTCGGCGCGGCGAGCGATTGGCTACTGTCGACCGGTGCGCGTTCTCTGCTCGTTCGTCGGTGGCGCTGGTCACCTTGTGCCCCAGCTCCCGCTGCACGTCGCCCTCGCCGAAGCGGGCCATGAGCTCACGCTGGTGGGGCGCGAGTCGGCTGCCGCTGCTGCGCCGGTAGGTGTCTACCAGCGGATCGCGGCGAGGCCGGATCGACGAGCCCAGCTCGCCGACGCGATCGCACCGCTTGCACCGGTCGACATCGAGCACGAGTTGTCCGTCGTCGGGCACTACTTCGCGGGCGACGCCGCGCAGCGTTCAGCAGCATCGATCAGGGGTGAGCTGTCTGGCGTCGACCTGGTGGTGTGCGACGAGGTCGACTTCGGCGCCATGGCCGCCGCCCAGAAAGCGGGCGTGCCCGTCGTCGTCGTGGCGGTGATCGCTTCTGGAGCTCTCGTCCGGCCGGACCGACTCGCCGGCGCGCTGGAGGCACTTCGCCTGGAGCTCGGCATGCGGGCGCCGATCCGCCCGCGCGGCGATCTGTTCGTCATCCCGTTCGTGCCGGCCATGCGTGATCCACGCTTTCCCGCACCAGGTGATTCCCTGTGGATGCGTCCCGAGCCTGGACCCGCCCCGCGCGCCGATCCCTACGTCGTCGCAACGCTCGGCACCGAGTTCAACAGCGAGTCCGGCGATCTGTTCGACCGGATCCTGGCCGCGCTGGCCACAGTCGGAACGCCTGCGACCGTCGCGGTCGGGCGGGACCTGGATCCCGCCCGCTTTGGGCCACAGCCCCCACACGTCCGGGTAGATCAGTACATCGACCTCGACGCAGAGCTCTCGCGCGCCGACGTCGTGCTCCACCATGGAGGCAGCGGACTGTTCGTGAGGTCCGTGCTTGGCGGGGCCGCCCAGATCGTCTTCCCGATGGGAGCAGACCAGCCGTTCACCGCCGACCGCGTACAAGACTTGGGCCTGGGGCACGTCCTCGATCCGATGACGGTGACCGCTGACGCCATTGCGCAGGCCATAGTGAGCGTTCGCGCCGACCGGTCGGTGAAGCATCGTGTGGAGGCGCTCCGGTTGGAAACCCTCGCTCTCCCGACTCCCTCCACGGTCGTCGGGCGGCTGGAGGCCCTCGCCAAGTCCGCGGCGAGCACGCAGTAGCGGCGCCCGCGACCGAGGGTGAGCGACCGCCGGACAGACCAGCCCAGCTCTGCTGCAGCTTGGTGAGCAGGCGGTCCTGGCACTCTTGGACGAGGGTGTCCTGATCGGGGGTCGGCCGTTCGTCAACAGGTGAGAGCGGGAACCGCCCGCGCGAGGATCACGGGAGTAGCGATGAACCAGTACCTGCTGTCGGTGTACCAGGTGGAGGGTCAGGTCGAGGGCGGCCCGTCGACCGAGGACGAGATGCGGGCCTTCGGCGCGCGCGTGATGGCCCTGGAGGACGAGATGGACGCCGCGGGCGTGTTCGTCTTCAGTGGTGCGCTGCACGGGCCCGACGCGGCGACCGTCGTGAGCGGCGGGACTGGCCTGGACAAGGTGACGACCGACGGGCCCTTCGTGGAGACCAAGGAGCAGATCGGCGGTTTCTACGTCATCAATGCGCAGGACCTGGACGGGGCGCTGGCCTGGTCGAGGAAGGTCGTGGAGGCCACCAACCACCCGATCGAGGTGCGCCCCTTACGGGCGACCGGCCGGCTGCGGGACCACGTCGGCTGACGAGCCGGGGCGGGTATGGACGATGTCGACCGCGCTTTTCGCGAGGCCCACTGGCCGGCCGTGGCCACGCTGGTCCGGGTCTTCGGCGACATCTCGCTGGCTGAGGACGCGGTGCAGGACGCCTTCGTCTCGGCCATGGACCGCTGGCCGCGCGACGGCGTCCCGGACAACCCGGCGGGCTGGATCGTCGCGACGGCCAGGAACCGCGCGGTCGACGTCGTGCGGCGCGAGGCGCGCGGTCGCGAGCTGAGCGCCCGGGCGGTCGAGGCGTCGCGGACCCGCCGTCCGGGCCAGGACGAGGGCGAGGGTGAGGAGAACGGCGTGCTGCGCGACGACCAGCTGCGGCTCGTGTTCACCTGCTGCCACCCGGCCATCCGGCCGGAACACCAGGTCGCGCTCACGCTCCGCCTCGTCGCCGGGATGACGCCTGCCGAGGTGGCCCGGTCGTTCCTGGTCAGCGAGGCAACGATGGCGAAACGGCTGACCCGGGCCAGGTACAAGATCCGGGCCGCCCACATTCCCTACCGGGTACCCGACCAGGCCGAGCTGCCGGAGCGGCTACGCGCCGTGCTCACCACGCTGTACCTGATCTACAACGCCGGCGCCGACGACCGGACGGTCAGGGGCGAACTGCGCGCCGAGGCGATCCGGCTGGCGCGGCTGCTCGTCGGGCTCATGCCCGACGAGCCCGAGGCCGTGGGCCTGCTCGCGCTCATGCTGCTGTGCGAGTCCCGCATGCCGGCGCGCGACGGGCACCAGGTGGTGCTCCTGCGCGACCAGGACCGGCGCCGCTGGAGCGCCCCGCTGATCGCGGAGGGCCAGCGCCTGGTGCTCACCTGCCTGCGGCGCGGCCGGCCGGGCCAGTTCCAGCTCCAGGCCGCCATCCAGGGACTGCACTGCGCCGCCCCCACCTACGACGAGACCGACTGGCCCGCCGTCGTGCGCCTCTACGAGCGCCTGCTCGCGATGATGCCGACGCCCGTGGTACGGCTGAACCACGCCGTTGCGGTGGCCGAGACCGACGGGCCGCAGGTGGCGCTGGGGCTGATCGACGGCGTCGCGCACAGGCTGGACGGCTATCACCTCTTGCATGCGTCGCGGGCCGCGATGCTCGAGCGGCTGGGACGGGCGCGGGAGGCCCGGACGGCGTTTCTGCGGGGGGCCGATCTGGCACCTACGGAACCGGAGCGGAGGTTCCTCGTGGGGAAGGCTGCGGCGCTCAGGGATCGATGAGTGGAGCCCCACGAGGAGTCCCGTTCATCACCCTCGCATCGCTGCAGGCGACGACCGCCCGCCGCGGCCGTTCCTCGGCGACCCGACGGCCGACGAGATCCTGACCGCCACCGCATGCCGGAATGGCACGGACTGGTCGCCGTCACCACGGCCATCGTTGTTCCGGCCATCTGCTGGAACAACTCCCAGCCCAAGTCGCCACGGTAGCGATTCCAGAATGCCGGAGGGCATTTTTAGATATGCCCTCCCCGAGCACCTCAACTGCTGGTGCAATTCACGCATGACCTGGCACGCGACCGGCTCGCAGAAGCCGCTAGATTCTGGACACCACCCACACTCGGGTGTGACGCCGCTTGGTCCACGTTGCGCCAGCCCGGACCGTGGAGATGGTCTCTCCCTCGAGAGGTCAATATGACGAGCCTCCAAACTATCCTGGCCCCTTGGGCACCGACGGGGCTGATCGTGACAGCCATCGTGGCCAGCCTCATCGTTCATCTCTCCCGGACACTCATGCCCCAGGAGTCAAGAGACCGGCTCGCGTTGTGGCAGGCATTGCTTCGGCATCGTCGCTCACTCCGGCACGCGCGCAATGCTCGCCGCCGCCTCAGGGCTGCCCAGCGCTCGACGACGATCCACTCCGGCACCGACACCTGACGGCACCGGTCGAGGTCCGGCGCCGCACCCGTCAGCTCCGTAACCAGCAGCGTCCGGGTAGTCCCATGCCCCGAGTACTACTTCTTCGACGTCGGTATAGCTCCCCGGTCGTCACCTCAGGAGCCGAAGACCGACGTCACAGGAACGTACGTCGCTGCACCGCGAACGTCCGCGGAGACTAGGACCACCACGACGAGCTTCCCGAGCCGCTCACCGCACCCGAAACCCCCCAAGCACAGCCCGCGGCTGCCGCGCGAGCACCGGCTCGAGCGCCTCCGCCAGCTCATGCGGCAGCGGGCGCTTCGCCGGATCCTTGTCGAGCCCCGCCCGCACGGCCTCGGCCACCTCGGCCGGCACCGAGCGCGGTAGCTCCTCCGGGTCGTCGACGAGCTGCGGGAACCGCGCCGCGACGTCGTCGGACGCCGGGTCCCCCGAGCGGAACGGCCGGTACCCGCAGATCGCGTGGAACAGCGTGGCGCACACGCCCCAGACGTCGCTCTCGAAGCCCGGGCGCCCCGTGGCCGGCGGGTCGCACTGCTCGGGGGCCATGTAGTCGTCGGTGCCGATCGGGTACCCGAGGTCCCTGGCGCGATCGATGCGCCGCGCGACGGACAGGTCGATGAGCCGGGCCGGCGATCCCATGATCACGTTGCTGGGCTTGACGTCGAGGTGCGTCCAGCCCACCCGCCGCAGGTAGTGCAGTGCGCCGGCGAGCTGGATCCCCAGGGGCAGGTACTGGTGCTCCGGGAGCGGCCCGTACCGGCGGATCAGCGTCGAGAGCCGCGGCCCGTCGATCTGTTCGAGCACGAGGTGCGGCCGGTCCTCGTCGAGCTCGTGCCGCAGGGCCCGCACGACCACCGGGTGCGTGACCGCCGCGAGCGCCTCGACCTCGCGGCGCAGCCCGCGCCGGCTCGTTCCGTCGGCGACCTGATTCGGCCGCAGGACCTTCACGACGACGGGGCCGTAGGTGACCTCGTCGAAGGCGAGGTACGCCTCGTAGGACGACCCGCCGCCGAGCAGCCGCATCGCGGTCAGCTCGGCGGTGATCGGGTCGCCCTGCGAGAACGCCCAGGACTCGCCCTGCTCCGGGTTCGGTGCCTGGACTGCCGTCGGAACCGTCATCGCCGCGTGTCGTGGCGCGAACGGTCGTTGGTGGTGTTGGCGCTCCAGTCACGCACCAGGCCCTTGCGCGGGCCGTCGTGGGTACGGTCCTTCGTCTTGTCGCCACGCGACCGGTCCCTGTCGCGGCTCACCGCGGTGTAGCGGCTGTTGGTGCCGTCGGCGCGCGAGCGGCTGGAGCCCGTCCCGGCCGTCGACTTGCTGGCGCGGCTGCGGGTCGTCGGGTCGTCATCGTCGTCGTCCATCGTCACCACCACGCCGGCGAGCGTCTCCGGCCGCTTGGCGTAGGTGTCGCCCGCGACGGCGGGTGCCGTCACGCCGACGAGCCCGACCATCATGACTCCCGTCAGGCCTACCATCATCGGCTTCTTCATGGTCATCACCCCTTCGTGTCCTGCCGGCGGGTGCCGACGACGTCCAGGGAACAGGCCGGCGGTGAGCCACCGATGAGACGGGTATGAGAGACCTCTCATGCCGGCGTCGGGCGACGGCGATCTTCCCGGAACGAGCGCCCGCACCCGCGGCGCCACCCGGCGGGCGAACGGCTCGAAAGTGGCTTCCGACCTGCCCGAACGTCTCGGAAAACTCTTCGGGACGCGACCAACCTTTCCGCGTCCCGGCGCGTCACAAGGGTCATGAGACACACACAGATAAAGGCACGTTCCATCGTCCTGACCGCCGCCGTCGCCGTCGGCCTCACGGCGGGCGCGACGGCGACCGCCATCGCCCAGCCCGCCTCGGTGGCCTGCTCCGCGACTGCCGCGCACGTCCCGAGCCACGCCGTGGGGCCGGCCGACTGCGATCCGGTCGGCATCCCGATCAAGCTCGGCGAGCCCACCGAGGGCGCGACCGACACCTGGCAGTCCACGGCGACCAACGGCGTCGGCTACAAGATCCCTGCCGGCTGGACCGGCCGCGCCATCGTGGGCGACGGCGGCAGCGGCCACGAGTGGGAGTCGCCGGAGGTGGCCTTCCCGAGCGAGTTCGGTGACATGCACTGGCGGATCCTCGTCCAGTCGCCCTTCGTGTCCCAGGAGATGCCGGACCCGGAGGAGCTGAACGAGGTCGGCTTCCACGCCTCGTACATCGACGTCGAGGGCGCCTCGGAGGCGGTGCTCGTCGCCGCGCAGACCGGGCACTGGGCCGACGGGTCGGTCGAGACGATCGACTTCCAGGTCTACGTCCAGTCGGCGAGCACGGGCGTCGTCAGCCGGTTCATGGGCGAGCTGCCCGCGGGCGCGGAGGGCCAGTTCCTCCTGGACAACTTCGTGCCCACCATCGAGCCCTGATCCTGGGGTGAGCTGATCCGAGGCGGGTCCTGGCGCGAGCCGGGGCCCGCTTCCGCTTGTCCGGCGTCCGGCGTCCGGCGTCCGGCGTCCGGCGTCCGGCGTCCGGCGTCCGGCGTCCGGCAACGCACTAGCACAACGCGAAGCATTTCGCGCTTTACCTACCAATATCCCATTCCCGTTGCGGTGTCCGAGTCCGGTACTTAACGTATGGAACGCGAACACAGTTCGACTCACGGGCAATCGTCCGTGATCCCCATTTTGTGAAAGGGCAGACGTCCATGAGCCTCGTCGACATCATCTCGCACCTCCTCGACAACCTGGGCTGCACCATCGAGCAGATCCTGTGCCTGCTGGGTCTCTGACCTGCGGTAACAGTTAGCACCGCTGGAATCACTCCCCCAGCAGACGAGCCCTCCCCGCGGATTTCCGCGGGGAGGGCTCGTCATTATGCGCTGCACGCACATCTGATTGCGCTAACACAATCCTCGCCACTCCCCTGGACATTTCCTCACTCAATCTATACATGCCCGGATAAACCGGGCAGACTCCCATCGACTGGCCAGTGTTGACCATGCAGTTACTGCCGGCACAGGGCGCCTTTCGGCAGTAACCGCATGGTCAACGGCGCGGGCAGTAGCGGCCGGGCCGGCGACGCGGGCAGCGGCGGCACCGCCGGCGACGCGGGCAGCCGCCGCACGGCCGACGGCGGCGGGCCGACGACGCGGGTAGCGGCCGCACGGCCGACGGCGCCGGCCCAGCCGCCTCGGGGCTGGCCGCCAGCACGCAGTCACCCCTACACTGACGGGCGCGCGCAGTTGAAACGTTGCAATGGAGCTCGCTCTCAACATCGCACCCGCCTGGAGGCGCCATGACCCTCGACCGCAGACTGTTCCTCAAGACCGCCGGCGTCGCGTCCACCGCCGTCGCGCTGCCCGTCGGCACCGCCGCCGCACCCGCAGGCGCCGCAGCGCCCGCCGTCCCACAGGCGCTGTCGCACGGCAAGACCGGCGGCGTTCGGCTGACCGACCCCCTGGTCGAGAAGAAGACCAGCCCCCTCGGGATCGACGTCGACCGCCCCCGGTTCTCCTGGACCGTCGAGTCGGACGGACGCGGCGTCGAGCAGACGTCCTACCGGCTGCGGGTCAGCACCAGCGGGCCGCGTCCCCGCGCGGTGTGGGACAGCGGCGTCGTACCGTCCCGCGAGTCGGCGAACGTCGAGTACGGCGGGCCCGCGCTGCGGGCCGCCACGGACTATGCCTGGCGGGTGGACGTCGCCACGACGCACGGCAGCAGCACGACGACGTCGACGTTCCGCACCGGGCTGTACGCGGACGGCGACTGGGCGGGCGCCGCGTGGATCGGCAACGAGCGCGGCTCGGACCAGGTCACCGACCTCACCTTCGCCGGCGCCGCGTGGATGTGGGCGGCCGAGGGCGAGCTGCCCGGCCAGGACCGCGCCTTCCGGATCACGCGGCCCGCGCCCGACGGCGCGCACGCCACCCGGGCCGAGGTGCTGATCACGGCCGACGACTCCTTCACGCTCTGGGTCGACGGTGCCGAGGTGGGCGCGACGGAGCCCGCCGAGAACGGCTGGCAGTCCTCGCGCTTCTACGAGACCGGCCTGTCCGGCGACACCACGGTCGTCGCCGTGCGCGGCACGAACGATGCGGTCAGCCCGGGAGCGGTCCTCGCCGTCGTACGCCTGACCTACTCGGACGGGACGACGTCGACCTTCACGTCCGGGAGCGCGTGGAAGGCCGCGACACAGTTCCCGGCGGACTTCGCGCGGCCCGGCCTCGACGACTCCGGCTGGGGCCAGGCCGCCGAGATCGCGACCTACGGTTCGGGGCCGTGGGGCAGCGGCGTGCGGCTGCCCACGCGGGAACCGCTGCCGGCGCCGCTGCTGCGCAAAGAGCTTGAGGTCAGGCCGGGCCTGGAACGCGCCACGCTGTACCTGGCCGCGGGCGGATATGCCAGCGTCTCCGTGAATGGCAGCCCCGCCGACGACCAGGTGCTCGCGCCGGGCTTCACCGACTACGACGACACCGTCCAGTACACCGCGACCGACCTGACGCGGCGCCTGCGGCGGGGCCGCAACGCGCTGGGCATCGAGCTGGGCCGCGGCTTCTACGGCATGACCGGCGGCAACGTGTGGCGCTGGGAGTCGCCGCCGTGGCACGACGAGCCCGTGGTCCGCGCGGTGCTGCACCTGGCGTACGCCGGGGGCGCCGTCGAGCACGTGGTCACGGACGCGACCTGGCGCATCCACGCCGGGCCCACCGTGTTCGACGACCTCTACGGCGGCGAGGCCTACGACGCGCGCCGCACCCTGCCCGGCTGGGACACGGTCGGGTTCGACGACGGCGCGTGGGCGGCCGCCACCGTGGCGCCGGGCCCGCGGGGCGTGCTCGTGAACCAGCGCCAGCAGCCGATCAAGGTGGTCGAGTCGCTGCCCGCCGTCGAGGTCACCGAACCGGAGCCGGGCGTCTACGTGGTGAAGTTCCCGCGGGTGCTCGCGGGCTGGGTGCGGTACACGGCCACGGGCCCGGCCGGGACGACGATCCGGGCCGCCCACGGCGAGAAGCTGACCGCCGCCGGGCGCGTCAACCTGAGCAACAACGGCGGGTTCCAGGCCGGGTTCCAGACCGACCGCTTCACCCTGGCCGGCACCGGGCAGCCGGAGACGTGGGAGCCGCGCTTCTCCTACAAGGGCTTCCAGTACATCGAGGTGACCGGGTGGCCGCAGGACGGCCCTCCTCCGCTCGACGCGTTCACCGCCCAGGTGGTGCACACGGCCGCCGCGGAGACCGGGACGTTCGACAGCTCCAGCGAGATCATGAACCGCACCCACCGGGCCGTGGTGGACACGCTGACCAACAACATCCACGGCATCCCGACCGACACCCCGATGTTCGAGAAGAACGGCTGGACCGGCGACGCCGCCATCGGCGCGGAGATGTTCCTGCTCAACCTCGACGTGCACGAGCTGTTCGCCAAGTGGCTGCGCGACGTGCACGAGACGCGCGACGCCCAGGGCCGGCCGCTCGTCATCGCGCCCAGCTCCGGCAACTGGGGCGAGTGGGGCGTGTGCCCGCCGTGGCACGCGGCGTACGTGATGATCCCCTGGTGGCTCTACCAGTACGGCGGGGACAAGCGCGTGCTGACCGAGTACTACGACGGGATGAAGCGGTACGTCGACCTGGAGTTCGGCCGGTCCCAGGGCGGCATCGTGCCCGACGCGCGGCTCGGCGACTGGGTCAGCCCCGAGGCGAGCCCCGCGGGCGGCAACGCGCCGGAGGACCTGCGGGTCTCCGCCACCGCCTTCCTGTACTCCATGACCACCTTCATGCGGCGCAGCGCCGGGTTCCTCGGCAGGGCGGCCGACGTCGAGCACTTCGCCCGGAACGCCGCCACGATCAAGGCCGCGTTCAACGCCGCCTTCCTCGACGTCGACGCCGGGTACTACCGGGGCGACGGCGACCGGGGCTACCGCCAGACGCACAACGTGCTCGCGGTCGAGTTCGGCCTTGTGCCGGACGCCGCGACGACCACGCGCGTGGTCGAGAGCATCGTGGCCGACGTGCGCACCAAGGGCACCACGCTCAACACGGGCGTGCTCGGCACCAAGTGGCTGCTGCCGGTGCTGACCCGGCACGGGTACGCCGACGTCGCCTACGAGCTCGCCGTGCAGACGGGCTACCCGAGCTGGGGGTACATGATCGAGAGCGGCGCGACCACGATGTGGGAGCACTGGTCCCGGGAGGCCCGCTCCTACGGGCACTACTTCCTCGGCACCGTGGACGACTGGTTCTACCAGCACGTGGCCGGCATCCAGGCCTCGGCCGACACGGGGTACCGGGACATCACGATCGCCCCGGCGGTCACCGCGCACCTGGACCGGGCGAGCGCCTCGGTCCGCACGCCGTACGGCACGGTCGCCAGCTGGTGGTGGCACGAGGACGGCCGGCTCCGGCTGAGCGTGACCGTCCCCGTCGGGTCGACGGCGACGGTGCGCCTCCCCGTCGGTGACCCAGCGGCCGTCACCGAACGGGGCCGCCCGCTGCGGCGCGCCGCCGGCGTCACGGGCGTCTCGGTCGAGGACGGCGCCGTGCTGGTGCGGGTCGGGTCCGGCCGGTACACGTTCACGGCGTGAGGCCGCCGGGCCTGGCGCACCGGATGAACGGGGGATGAACCATTTCGTCCTCGGAAGGCGGGTTTGAACCACTTTTGGCACTATGTACGTGGCCGGATCTCGGCCGGTCAACTGCCGGTCGGGGCACCCCCCTTGTCATCACGCGCCGAGGGCAACGCAGAATCATGAATCCATGATCTTGCATACATGCCGCCCGCACCGGTGCTCGTGACCACGGCCTGCGTCACTACCTGAAGGAACCCATGGCACTCAGCATCGTCAGCACACCGGACGAGACCCGCCCGCCATCGATCTGCACGACGTACCGCGAGCAGGCCGGCGGCCCCACGACAGCCGCGGACGGCGGCGAGTACTGCGCCGTCGTCGACCATCCCTATCTTCCAGGCACCCAGGAGGACGGCGAGGTGACGGTGTGCCGGGGCGCGGCCGTCGACCTCGGCGACCGCTGGGTGTTCTTCGACGACCTCGCACCCGCCGCCGGGTTCGTGCGGGCCGGGCTCAGGTCCAACCTCATGCTGTCGTGGACCCTCTTCGAGGCGGCGGAGCTCCGGGCGTACTGCCCGGAGCACCGTCGCGACGAGCTCGCGCTCCTGCTCGGCCGCGAGATCTACGAGGAGCCCGAGCTGCACCGGCTCGTCACGTCGTTCGCGGCCTCGGCCACGGCCGGCCCGGCGATCGGCCGCACCGGCTAGCCCGGCGTCGGCGTCGGCGTCGGCGTCGGCGTCGGCGTCGGCGTCGAGGGACGCTCGCCGAGCGAGCGGCCAAGGGCTACCCGCGGCGCGGGATTCCGGCCGCCTGGAGCGGCGCGGCCGCGAGCTTCGTGAGGGTCGCGACGGCGAGCTCGGCGAGGGCCGCCGCCTGTTCGCCGAGCACCGAGTCGTCGAACCGGACGGCCGCGGAGTGGTTGGACGGCGCGCCGCCGGCGGGAACGTCGTCCGGGCGGGCGCCGAGCTGGATGAAGCAGCCGGGCACCCGGTCCAGGACGTAGGAGAAGTTCTCGGCGCCCATGATCGGCTCGGGCCGCTCGACGATCCGGTCCGGTCCGTACAGGCCGGCCAGGACGGTCTTGGCGTGCTCCCACATGGCGGCGTCGTTCACCGTCACCGGGTACTCCGGCTGGAAGGCGACGTCGGCGGTGCAGCCGTGCGCCGCGGCCACACCCTCGACGAGCCGCGGCAGCTCGACGGTCAGCTGCGCCAGCGACGCGCTCGACAGGGTGCGCACCGACGCCACGAGCTGGGCCGTGGCCGGGATGACGTTGGACGCCGTGCCCGCGTGGAGCTGACCCACCGTGATCACCACCGGGTCGAACACGTTGATCCGCCGCGTCACGTACGACTGCAGCGCCAGCACGATCTCGGCGGCGACCGTCACCGGGTCGACCGACATCCAGGGCGACGAGCCGTGCCCGCCCTTGCCGTGCACGGTCACGTTCAGGAGGTTGACGCCGGCCCACGCCGGGCCCGGCTTCGAGACGAACAGGCCCTTGTCGTACAGGCCGGTCACGTGGATGCCGAACGCGGCGTCGACGGGCGTGCCTGCCGCGTCCAGGACGCCCTCCTCGATCATCGGCAGGGCGCCCCCTGGCCCCTCCTCGCCGGGCTGGAACATGAAGACGACGTTGCCCGTCAGCTCGGCCTTCCGGGCGCTGAGCAGGCGGGCGGCGCCGACGAGGCCGGCCACGTGCAGGTCGTGCCCGCACGCGTGCATGGTCCCGATGGTCGAGGCGAACGGCTCACCCGAGTCCTCGGCGATCGGCAGGCCGTCCATGTCGCCCCGCAGCAGCACCGTCGGCCCCTGTCCGGTAGGCCCAGGCACGTCCCCGTGCAGGACGGCGACCACGGAGCTGAGCCCGGCACCGGTGGTGATCTCCAGCGGCAGACCGTCCAGCGCTGCCAGGACCGCCGCCTGGGTCTGCGGCAGGTCGAGGCCGACCTCGGGATGCCGGTGGATCCGCCGCCGCAGGGCGACCAGGTCGTCGAGGATCAGTGCCGCATCGTCCGTCAGGCCCACGCTGTCAGTTCTCCAGGGATCGAGGTGTTCGTATCTTCGCCGGCCGGTCCAGCCGGTCTGGCCGGTCCGGCCGGTCCGGCCGGTGTCAGCCTGCCGTGGCTAGCCCGGGACGGCGTCGGCCAGACGGTCGATGAACGCGGCCTGCGCGCTCACGACGAGGCGCCGTGCGTCGTCGGGCGCGAACCAGGCGACGCGGTCGATCTCGGGGATCTCCATGCGCTTGCCCGACCGGGGCGGCCACTCTATCTCGACCGTGTTGCTCCTGATCTGGGCCAGGTCGGGCCCGGGCTCGGGCCACTCGCGCGCCCAGGCGTGGACCGTCTTGCCCGCGCGCTGACGCACCTCGCCGAGCTCGACGTCCGGCGCCGACGACGGCGGCAGCTCCAGCCCGAGCTCCTCGCCGGCCTCGCGCAGCGCCGCGGCATGGGGGTCCTCGCCGGGTTCGAGCTCACCCTTGAGCACGGTCCACGCGCCCTCGTCCTTGCGGGCCCAGAACGGCCCGCCCATGTGGCCGAGCAACACCTCGAACCCGCCGTCGGGCAGCCGTCGGTAGGGCAGGAGGCCTGCGCTCGTCGTCGCCATGGGTCCCAAGGTATCGAGTCCGGTAGTCGACAGGTCTGGTGGTCCAACGAGCCCGCATGCCGGCGACGGCGAGAACTGCTCCGCCGGCACGCGTCAAAAAGCGCCGCGGGTGGTTTGCGGGTGAGAAACCACCGCGCCCAAGAACCTCTCGACGGTCTGGTCGGGCGATGACCCCTGTCCGACGACGATCTCCTCCTCGACGCCGAGCCGGTCGTCCGGCACCCACCACTCCGCCATCTCATCGGTGGTGAACTGCGCGGACTGCGGCCGGGTCGCATGCCGGCGCGCCGTCTCCTCGAACGAGACGTCCAGATACCCGAACACCGTGCTCCCGGCGTGATCATGGGCTAACGCGCGCAACATCGCCCCGTACCGGGCACCCGTCAGGATCCCCTCCAGCACCACGTCGTACCCGGCGTCCAGCGCATGCCGGACGACGGCGTCGATCAGGCCGATGTTGACCGCACCGGGCAGGTCCTTCTCCCACAGCAACGTGCGACGCACGTAGTCCTGCTCGACCAGCGCCGTCCCGCGCCCCATCCGCTCGCGCAACGCGCGGGCGACGGTCGACTTCCCCGCCCCGGACGGCCCGCGCACCACGATCAGACGGGTCTCCCGGCTACCGGTCACACCTGGACCCTACCGGCGCCGTCACGTGAGTCCTCAACGCAGGGCTTGATCTCAACCCGGGCTTGGTCGGAGGCTTCGCGAGTGCAGCCCTCGTTCGAGCACATCTGCTCACGGCCAGATGGAGCGCGGCAGCGAAGCGCCCGAGGCTGCGCTCCCAGCGGAACACCGTCGGGCGGATAGTGGTCAGGCCCATGTGTCACGGGCCGTCGAAGAGAGTCGAACCAGGTCAGCTCGAATTGTCTTCACCAAACCGGCCGCTACGGTGTGCTCATGAGTGGTGATTCGACCACACCCCTCGGAGCCCATGACAACGGATCGGGCGCTCCAACAATAGATGGCGCTGTGCAGTTGGGGCTGATCGTTCTTGAGATACTGATCAGCGAATTCGTTCAGGGTCCCGCCCGGCGCTGGTTGCTTCTGGCAACGTTCGCGCTGCTGGCGGCCTTATGGTTGTACCCGCGTGGAAGGCGATTCCACCACAGAGTGCTGGCTCAGTCAGCACGCTGGCGACGTGTCGCTGCTCGAGGCGTCTCGGTTGTACTGGCTCTCGCCTACGTCGTTCTGACGATCTCAGTGGAAGCCGACGGGTTTTGGCCGACATTAGCGACCGCCATTTTAGTGAGTGGAGCCGCCACCCTAGCACTTCGGGAAGTTCTATCACCGCGACCGACCATTGGGGCAACCCTCGTTGCACTTGCCGCCTTGTTGTTCGGCATAGTGACGCTACAGTTTGGCTTCACACTCATTCATTATGAACGGTTCCTAGGGGCCTTCATACTGACACTGGCAACTATGCCACTTCTGCTGACCATGAGGCTCCTGAGCGGCCGAACAGCTCTCACGGGTTACGCGTTTATCGTAGGCGGGATTGCCTTCCTGGTGTTCGGCGTAAACGGATTGTTCAACAGACTGGATCTTGACTCCATGAGCATGGTCATATTCGGTCTCGCCATGGCGGGGATCGCTATCGCCGTATTGCGAGATAGTCCAGTTATGCTCGCCCTCGTGTGCCTGCCATCCAGTGTCGCCGCCCTGTTGGTCAGCGTCATCCAACTGCACGAAGGACACGGCGCTTTCGGCATCGTTGGCCCAGTGTTCGCCACTGCCCTCTTGCTAGTCAGCCTTACCGCCCCGCGCAACAGGTCATTGTTCACGAAGACCGACTCGGCCGCGGCGGGTTTCGCACTGTTGCTGTTGGGCCTCCAGGGCCTACATCTCACTTTCGTGGCCCTGCAAGCAGGCCTGACGATTATCACCATGACGTCACTCGTTCTTAGCACAGCCGCCCTTGCACCCGGCGTCGGTGTGTTCGTGCCCCCAGACTCATTTCGTCGGTGGTGGGTCCGGCTGCGTTCTTACTTGATGGAACGACCGAACATCGCATAGTCGGACCTCACCTTTCCTGGCTATCGATCACGGCCCGGACCCTACCGCCGCTGTCGACCTGATCGCCGGTACGCCGCGGTGCTCCGGGCGGATCGCGATAGGCGCCGACGGACCCCGGCACGACGGCGACCTGGCGGCACAGCCGGCGTCGGGCATCGATAACCTGGAGGCCGTGCTGGACGAAGCCAGCCCGATGCGCGGCGCGCAGCACGAGAGCGGGAGTTTCGATGCGGAGACTGGCGACGATCGGCGTCTACGGCTTCGACGTGGAGTCGTTCCTGGACCAACTGCGGCGGGCAGACGTCCGCCTGCTGCTCGACGTCCGGCAGCGCCGCGGTGTGCGCGGAGCCGAGTACGCCTGGGCGAACTCGGCTCGGCTGCAGGCGGCCCTCGCCGAGGCCCGGATCGCGTACGCGCACCACCCCGAGCTCGCCCCGACCACCGAGCTCCGCCAGCTCCAGTACGCCGAGGACGACCACCAGGGGGTCGGCAAGCGGTCACGTCGTGAGCTCGCCGCCGAGTTCATCCGCCGCTACACAGCAGAGATCCTCGACGCCGCCGACCTCGCGCCGATCCAGTCGGCACTGCCGAGCACCGGGGCCGCAGCGCTGCTCTGCGTCGAGGCCGATCCAGAGGCCTGTCACCGTTCACTGATCGCCCAGCGACTGGCCGAGCAGCACGACGTCGCGATCGAACACCTGCGCCCGTCCTGACGCGGTAGTTCCTGCTCGAAGAGATCCAGCCCGTTCCCGGGTGACCAGGCGGGGATTGCGTGCGCGCGGTCGGCGTCAGGCCCGCTCAGTGGACGACCCGGAACCCCGTCTCCCCGCGCGGCGGGACCTCCGCGACGTCCACGGCGCTCACGCCCGCCGCCGTCGGCCCCTCGCGCAGGACGGCGACCAGCGCGCCTACCGCGTCCGGCTCGCCCTCGACCTCCGCCTCGACGGTGCCGTCCGGCGCGTTCCGCACGAATCCGGCGACGGGGAGGCCGCGGGCCGCGTCGACCACGGTGGCGCGGAAGCCGACGCCCTGCACCCTTCCGTGCACCGTCACCCGAACCCGCTGGACCATACGGCCAGCATAAGCAGCGTGCCCTACCCCGGCCGCACCCCCGCGATACCGATGGCGCGCGAGACGACGGCGTCGGAGACCGGGTCGGGCAGGCGGCCGACCATGGGCAGCAGTCCAGCTCCCCGGCCGGCGGTGTACAGCGTGCGCGGCCGCGGTGTGGTGATCGCGCGGACGAGCACCCGCGCGACCGAGGACGGGTCCGCGAGCGCCATGCTCGCCGAGGCCCGGCGCACGGCGTCGATCATCGGCCGGTAGGCCGCGACCACCCCCGGATCGGCCCGGCGGTAGGACCGGTCGGCCGCCTCGCCCGCCAACGCGAAGATCGGCGTGTCGGTGCCGGTCGGCTCCACGATCACCACGCGGACGCCCCACGGGGCCAGCTCGCCGCGCAGCGCGACGCTCAGCGACTCCAGGGCGGCCTTGCTCGCCGAGATCGGCCCGCCGTACGGCACGGCACGCCGCGCCGTCGGCGCGGTGACGTTGACCACCCGGCCGTGCCCGGCGCGAAGCTGCGGCCCGAACGCCCGCACGACGGCCGCCGGGCCGAAGACGTTGACCCGGAACTCGCGCTCCAGCTCCGTGCCCTCGACCAGCTCCAGCGGGCCCTCGACGATCAGGCCGGCGTTGTTCACGACGGCGTCCAGCGTCCGGCCGCCGAGCCGACGCTCGACCTCGGCCGCCGCCTTGTGCACCGACTCCTCGTCGGTCACGTCCACCACGACGGGCTCCACGCCGTCGTGCCCGTCGAAGACCGCCGCACTGCCCAGGTTCCGCACCCCCGCGAAGACGCGGTGGCCGCGCTCGGCCAGCATGCGCACGGTCGGGACCCCGATCCCGCCGGTCGCTCCCGTGATGAAGACGCTGCTCATGGTCGTGCCTCTCTGTGGCAGGTCGAGTCCGTTGGGGGCCGGACGACGAGGGCGCCGTCCCGACCCGTGACACGAGCCTCGCCCGGGCGCCGACGGGGCTCCAGATGCGGCTTGTACTGGTAGCAGGACCACCAGGATCCGGACAGGATCCGGACCGGGCGGTCTGCGACGATGGATCCCGTGGTCGCCACGGATCAGCACCGGGAGCTGGGCGAGTTCCTCCGCAGCCGCAGGGAGCGGCGTCGCCCGCAGGACGTCGGACTGCCCGCGGGCGGACGGCGCCGCACGCCCGGCCTGCGACGCGAGGAGGTCGCCCTGCTCGCCGGCCTGAGCGTCACCTGGTACACCTGGCTCGAGCAGGGACGGGACGTGCGCGCCTCGCGCCAGGTGCTGGCCGGCCTGGTCGACACCCTCGGGCTGGACGACGTCGAGACGGCGCACCTGTTCCGGCTCGCCGGCGAGGTGCCGCCGCGCGAACCCGAGCCGGCCGCACGGGCCGTGGCCGGCCACTACCGGGCGCTCGTGGACCGGCTCGACCCCAGCCCGGCCTTCCTGCTCGACGACCGCTTCGACGTCGTCGCGTGGAACCGTGGCGCCGAGGTCCTGTACCCCGACCTGCCACGCGTCGACCCGGCGCGGCGGAACATCCTGTGGCTCACGTTCACCTCCGACGAGCTCCACGCGGCCTCCGACGACTGGGCGTCCGAGGCGGCGCAGACCGTGGCCTTCTTCCGGGCCCAGGTCGGCCGCGACGTCACCGATCCGCGCATCGCCGAGCTGCTCGCCGGCCTCCAGGCCACGAGCGACACCTTCGCCCGGCTCTGGCACCGCAAGGACCTCGCCGCGCTGGCCGGGCACGACCGCACCGTCCACCACCGCAAGCTGGGCGACGTCACCTTCACCCTCTCGAAGCTGCGGACCCTGGACGGCCGGCACACCCTCGTCGCCTACGTGGCCCCAGACGGCTCGGACCTCGCGCAGCAGCTCGCCGAGCTCGTGGACGACGCCTGAGCGGTCCCGGCGCCTGAACGCCCCGGCGGCCGAACGGTCCTGCCGCGCGAGCGGCCGTCGTCCTAGGCTGGCACCGTGGCACTGGCCGTATGCCTGCTGTTCGACAGGCCGACCGAGCGGGTCCTGCGCCGGCTGTGGCAGCGACTTGAGGCCGACGGCGTGCCGACGCTCGCCACGCACACCCACGGCAGGCACGTACCCCATCTGTCCCTGGCGGTGCTGCGCTCGTGGGACCTGGACAAGGTGCGCGACGCCGTCGAGGCGCTGCCCGACGCCGGCCCCACCACGGTCCGCTTCGACGCCGTCGCCGCCTTCCGGCGCGGCCGGATGAGCCTGGTCCCGGCCGTGACGAGCGCGCTCGCGGCGCGCCAGGAGCAGGTCGTGGCGGCCCTCGGCGCGACGGACGACGAGCTGCACAAGCACTACGTCCCGGGTATCTGGACGCCGCACGTCACCGTGGCGACCCGCGTACGGCTGGAGCAGACGCCGCTGGTGCTCGAAGCGGTCTACGAGATCGTGCCGCTGACCGGCACGCTGACCCGCGCGGCGCTCGTGGACGCCGGCACCGGCGCCGTGCACCCGCTCGCCGTCGTGCCGTGACGGCGCCTCCTGACGCGAACCGTGCGCCGCATGCGCCGGCCCCGTCCGGGCCCACGCGCACCCACGCCAGGCTCACGCGCGCCCACGCCAGACTCGGCCGGACCCACGCCAGACTTACCCGTACCTACGCCAGGCTCGCCCGCTCCCGGTGCCGCCGGACGGCGGCCCGGTTGGCGCACCGCACCGAGCAGTACCGCTGCCGCCCGTTGCGGGTCACGTCGACCACGACCTTGGTACACGGCTCGGAGGCGCAGCGCCCCAGCCGGTGCATCCCGCGCGTGACCAGGTGCAGCGAGGTGCCCACGCTGATCACGGCGCGCAGCACCGAGGACAGCACCTGGTTCTCGTCCCGGTAGTGCAGGTGCCAGCCCTCGCCGTCGTGGTCGGTGAGGCGCGGATAGGCGGCGACGGCGGCCATCTGGGCGTTCAGCAGCACGGCGCGCTCGTCCGGGGCCGGCGTGTCCACGATCCGCAGCCAGTCGTCGACGACCAGGCGCGTGCGGGCGTGGTCCTCCGGCTCGTGCCGGAACTCCATCGTCATGCCGAACTCGCGCGTGCGCGCCTCGATACCCGCGCGGTCGGCGGGCCAGTCGTTGGCCAGCGACGCGGCCAGCAGCACCGCGTACTCGCCGTAAGGGTTGAGATGCACAACGCCATTACACCATCGTGGGGCACGTGACCACGACCAGCACCAGCACCGCATCGCCAACACCATTGCCATCGCCCGCCGCCACCCGCGAGACCCGGCACGAGCACTCGTGGACCACCGACTCCCGCCATCCGACGTCGGCCGGAGACGTGCTCTACGTGCGGTGCGCCGTGTGCGGCACGCACCGCGTGGACCTCCAGGCGCACCGGGAGACGCCGCCTGCGCCGCTGAGCAGGGCGGTCGGCACCCCCTCTGCGACACGGACGGCGCGGCGCCATAGCGGCCAGGCGCCGTAGGGACGCCGTCCGACGCACGGTCACCCTGGGTCCACCGGCACACGCTACCGCCCGCCGATCCGGTCCAGCTCCGCGACGTCGTCCGCGCCGAGCACGAGGCCCGCGCCGGCGAGGTTCTCCCGCAGGTACGCCACCGACGACGTAGCCCTGAAGCCCCTAGCCCGGCAGCCTGACCGACAGCGCGTGGTGGAACACGTCGCGGGGATCCCAGCGCGCCTTGACCTGCTGGAGCCGCGGGTAGTTGTCCTTGTAGTACAGGGCGTGCCACGGGACCCCGGACGTGTTCCAGCTCGGATCGGCGATGTCGACGTCGGGATAGTTGATGTAGGAGCCGTCGTTGACGTCGTTCGGCACCGGCACGCCGCCGGTGTCCCGGTACATCGCGCTGTACCAGCGCCGGATCCAGTCCAGGTTCGCCTCCTCGCGGTCCGGGTCGGTCCAGGTCACCGTGTAGAGCACCTTCATGATGCTGTCCCGCTGTGCGGTGGCGGTCGCGTCCGGCGCCACCGTGCCGACCCGGCCGCCGTAGGACACCAGCAGGAGCATCGCGCGCTCGTTCTGGTGATCGGTGCTGGTCAGGTACGTGTAAGCGGTCCTGATCTGCTCGTCGGTCAGCCGCCTCCGCAGGTAGGCGGCCTTCGCCTTGAACGTCCCGGACTCGTCGTCCTGGCTCAGCGACCCGGCCTTCACCGCGGCCAGCCACGGCGTCCGGGACGGCGGCGCGACGGTGACGGTGCCCGGGACGCCGTCAGTGACCTCGGCGACGTAGTCACGCAGGAGCGCGTCCGCGCCGGGCAGGGTGCCGTCCATCGTGGCCACCATGCCGAACCCGCCCGGGTCCTCGCCCGTGTTGCGCCGGCTGATCAGCATCGGGCTGAACAGGCTCGCGTACCGGGAGCCCGGCGCGCTGTTGCGCTCGTGCCACTCGCCGTAGTTGCGCAGCAGCCGGTGGAACGACTCGTCGGTGAGGTCACGCCAGCTCCAGCCCACCTGCACGCCGAGCGTCACGGCGGGCGGCCTGGGGAGCAGGCGCGCCGGGTCCGTGCCCGTGGCGCCGGGCGTGCGCATCCAGTACCGGGTGACCACGCCGAAGTTCCCGCCCCCGGCACCGGTGTGCGCCCACCAGAGGTCCCGGTTCTCGTCGTCGGGCTCCCGGGTCGCGACGACGGTCCGGGCGCGGCCGGCGCGATCCACCACGACGACCTCGACGGCGTACAGGTAGTCCACCACCGAGCCGAGTTGCCGGGACAGCGGGCCGTAGCCGCCGCCCTGGATGTGGCCGCCTGCGGCGACCCCGCCGCACTGGCCGCCGGGGATCGTCACGCCCCAGCCCAGGTAGAGCCGCTGGTACACCTCCCACAGGGTCGCACCGGGCTCGATCATGAACGCCCGGCGGCGCCGGTCGAACGCGACCCGGCGCATCGCGGACAGGTCGATGATCACCTCGGCGCCGTCCCCCACGAAGTTCTCGTAGCAGTGCCCGCCGCTGCGGACGGTGACCTGCTTGCCGGCGCGGACGGCGTCGTCCACCGCCCGCTCCACCTGCTCGGTGGTGGTGGGCAGCCGGAAGTACTCCGGGCGCGGGAAGAACCGTTCGCTCGTGCGGCGCAGCACGAGGTCCTCGTAGCGGGCGTCCCCGCGCGGGATCAGGGCCGAACCGGCTCCGCTCTCCCCCGCGGCCAGGTCGGCGGAGGCCTGGGCGCCGGACGCCTCCGTGCCGGCCACGGCCGCGCCGCCCAGCACCGCACCTCCGAGCGCCGCACCGCCCAGCGCGGCGGTGCCGGCGATGAATCCCCGACGGGTAGGACCAGACATGTGCTTCCTCGATTCGCTGTTGGTGGTGCTCTGCTGTGTTTCTCCGGTGGTGTTTCACCGGTGGCGTTTCACCGATGGCGTTTCACCGATGGCGTTTCACCGATGGCGTTTCACCGGCAGTGCTTCTTGGTGGCGGTTCCTCGTGGTGCTTCGCCGGCGGTCCGCGTGCGCCTAGACGTCGTCCGCGAAGGCCGCCCGGAGGTGTCGGTTCCCGGAGGCGACCGCCGTCGCGACGGCGAAGACGCCGACGACGAGGCTCGCGATCCGCAGCCAGAGCGGATAACCCGGGACCACAACGGCGATGACGAGGAATCCGAGGGACTCGAGCCAGGCGAAGACGCGCAGGATCCGGTACGACCGCCGCTGCCCGCCCTGGGCGCTCACGGCGAGCGCGTAGATGATCCCCGCGATGAGGGCGACCACGCCGCAACGGATCCAGGCGCCGACGGCGCTCCCGAGGCTCGCGTCCCGGAGGACGACGAACGAGGCGGCGAGCACCAGCACGCTCACGCCGAGGTAGGCCAGTGACCAGGACTTGAGGGTGCGGAACGCCCGGCGGGCTTCCGGCTGCTGCAGGCGCTGCGCGGGGACCTTGCCGCCCGCGCCGACGCCTCCGGGCTGGAGGATGTTGATGACCATGGACGAGTTCCTTTCGCTCGCCACCGACGCTATGGAGCACCCGGGCGAGCCGGAATGCGTCTGGCCCCACGACCGGGGTGGGTCTGGCCCCACTCCTGGCCCGATCTGCGCTCGATCTGCTGCGCGCACGGCAGGCCGGCCGGAAGAATGGGGCCATGCCCCTGCCGTCCGGCGCACGGTTCCTCGCCGTCCCTCGATCGCTCGCCGAGGGGCTGGTGCGCTCGCTCGCCCTCGTCGTCCTCACGGGGCTCCTGCCCGCGATCTGGGTGGCCGCGGCGGTCTACTTCGCCGACCTGATCGGGCGCGTGGTGCCCGTCGCCTGGTGCGTGGTGGGCGTCGCGGGGGCCAGCCTCGTGCTGCTCACCCGGCCCGTGTGCCGGGCAGCGCGGTTCCTCGTCCTGCGCTGGACCAGCACGGAGGTCCCCGCCGCCTACCGTCCGCTGGTCCCGGTGACCCGGATGGCGACGGGCTACTGGTGGAACGGGTACGACTACCAGCGGCTCCGCTGGGTCTCGGTGATCCAGCGCTGGATCCGGACGCGCGTGCAGGACCCGGCGTCCTGGCGGGACATGCTCTGGGTGCTGGTCGCCCCGCTCACCGTCGGCGTCGCCGCGGCGCTGCCGGTGGCGCTGATCGGCGTGGGGGCCGTGGAGCTGGCCGCGCCGACGTCGCTTCGCCTGCCCGGACCGGACGCGTCCCTCGCGGTGTCGTCGGCCGTTCTGGGTGTCCTCCTCCTGCCCGTGGGCTGGCGGGCAGTGGTGCCCGTGGCCCGGCGCCTCCTCGGCCCGTCCGTGCTCGTGCGGCTCACCACCCGGATCGCGACGCTGGTCCAGGGCCGCGCCGATCTCACCCAGGCGCAGGAGGCCGAGCTGCACCGGATCGAGCGCAACCTCCACGACGGCGCCCAGGCGCGGCTCGTCTCCATCGGCCTCTCGATCAGCGCCGCCGAGCGGCTGATCGACAGCGACCCGGCCCAGGCCAGGGTGCTGCTCGGCCAGGCACGCGAGACGTCGCTGGTCGCCCTGCACGAGCTCCGTGAGCTCGTGCACGGCATCGCCCCGCCGGTGCTCCTGGAACGCGGGCTGGTCGACGCGGTCCGGGCGCTCGCCCTCGACGCGCCGGTCCGGGCGGTGGTCCGGTCCACGCTCGACCACCGGCTGGAGACGCCGATCGAGTCCGCCCTGTACTTCACGACGGCGGAGCTCCTCACCAACGCCGTCAAGCACTCCCGCGGGTCGGCCGTCGACATCACCATCGACCCCACGCGCGCGGGCGTCGCCGTCACCGTCACGGACGACGGGCACGGCGGAGCCCGCCTCGGACCAGGATCCGGCCTGGCCGGGATCGAGACCCGGCTCAGCGCGTTCGACGGCACCCTGCGGATCGCCAGCCCGCCCGGCGGCCCGACGCGCATCACCGTGGAGGTGCCGTGCGCATCGTCGTAGCGGAAGACCTCTACCTGCTGCGGGACGGACTGGTCCGGCTGCTTGAGGCGTACGGCCACGAGGTCGTCGCCGCCGTCGGCGACGGCCCCGCGACGGTACGGGCGCTCACCGAGCAGCGGCCGGACCTCGCCGTCGTCGACGTGCGGCTGCCGCCCACCTACTCCGACGAAGGGCTCCAGGCGGCCCTCGAGGCGCGCCGCACGCGGCCGGACCTGCCCGTGCTGGTTCTGTCCCAGCACATCGAGCAGCTCTACGCGCGCGAGCTGCTCGCCGACGGCCGCGGCGGCGTGGGGTACCTGCTGAAGGACCGGGTCCTCGACGCGGAGCAGTTCATCGAGGCGGCCGAGCGCGTCGCCCAGGGCGGCACCTCGCTCGACCCCGCCGTCGTGGCGAAGATCCTGAACGCCGGCGCCACCTCGCCTCTCGACGCGCTCACCGACCGGGAGCGCGAGGTCGTCGCGCTGATGGCCGAGGGCCTGTCCAACCAGGCGATCGCCCAGCGTCTGTACCTCAGCGAGGGGGCGATCAGCAAGCACACCACCGCGCTGTTCGCGAAGCTCGGCATCGCGGCCGACGGCAACAGCAACCGGCGCGTCCTGGCCGTACTGACCTATCTCGGCGCCGCAGGGACCGGCTGAGGGGCGCCTCTGCCAGTCGCCTCCGTCGCCTGCGTTGCGACGTCACCCGCCCCGGCCTACGTTCGAGGACATCGCCTGGCTCCCGAACAGACGTGACATATCGCAGACGTGACATATCGCAAAGGCCGGCCGAGGGGCGCACACCATGACGAACGTTGCCGAGACCATCGTGGAGATCATCGAGGACGCCGGCGTCGAGCGGGTCTACGGCCTGCCGGGCGACTCGCTGAACGGGTTCACCGACGCGATCCGCCGCAGCGCGGGGATCACCTGGCAGCAGGTGCGGCACGAGGAGGCCGCCGCGTTCGCCTCGGCCGCCGAGGCGGCCCTGACCGGCGAGCTCTCGGTCTGCGCCGGGAGCTGCGGGCCGGGCAACCTGCACCTGGTCAACGGGCTCTACGACGCGAACCGGAGCCGGGTGCCCGTGCTCGCGATCGCCGCGCACATCCCGGTGGCCGAGATCGGCAGCACGTACTTCCAGGAGACGCACCCCCAGGAGCTGTTCCGCGAGTGCAGCGTCTACAGCGAGATGGTGAGCGTGCCCGAGCAACTCCCCCGCGTGCTGGAGATCGCCATGCGGACGGCGGTGGAGCGGCGCGGCGTCGCCGTCGTCGTCGTGCCGGGCGAGATCTTCCTGGCCGAGAGCGCCGGACGCCGCAAGTCGGCGCCGATCCGCGCCACGCGGAGCGTCGTCCGCCCGGGCGACGACGAGCTGCGGGCGGCGGCCGACCTCCTGAACGCCGCGAAGAAGGTGACCATCCTGGGCGGCGCGGGCACCGAGGGCGCCCACGCGCGCGTGCTCCAGCTCGCCGAGCGGCTCAAGGCGCCCATCGTGCACGCGATGCGCGGCAAGGAGTTCCTCGAGTACGACAACCCGTACGACGTCGGCATGACGGGCCTGCTCGGCTTCGCCTCGGGCTACCGCGCCATGGAGAGCTGCGATGCGCTGCTGATGCTCGGCACCGACTTTCCCTACCAGCAGTTCTACCCGTCGAAGGCGAAGATCGTGCAGGTCGACCTCCGGGGCGAGCAGCTCGGGCGGCGCACGCCGGTCGACCTGGGGCTGGTCGGCGACGTCGGCGACACCATCGAGGCCCTGCTCCCCCTGCTCGACGAGCGGCGCAGCCGCAGGCACCTCGACGCCTCGCTCAAGCACTACGCGAAGGCGCGCAAGGACCTCGACGAGCTCGCCGACAACGACCGCAACCGCGAGCCGATCCACCCGCAGTACGTCGCGCGGCTGGTCAGCGAGCTGGCGAGCGACGACGCGGTGTTCATTCCGGACGTCGGCTCCCCCGTCGTCTGGGCGGCCCGGTACCTGACGATGAACGGCAGGCGGCGCCTGATCGGGTCGTTCAGCCACGGCACCATGGCGAACGCCGTGCCGCACGCCATCGGCGCCCAGTCCGCATTCGGTGAGCGGCAGGTGGTCGCCCTGTCCGGCGACGGCGGCCTGGGCATGCTCTTCGGCGAGCTGCTCACCATCCGGCAGCACGGGCTGCCCGTGAAGATCGTGGTGTTCAACAACTCGTCGCTGAACTTCGTCGAGGTGGAGATGAAGGCGGCGGGCTTCGTGAACTACGGCACGGAGCTCGACAACCCCAGCTTCGCCGACGTCGCGAACGCCATGGGCATCCACGCCCGGCGGGTCGAGCAGCCCGACGACCTGGAGGGCGCCCTCCGCGCCGCCTTCGACCACGACGGCCCGGCGCTGGTCGACGTCGTCACGGCCCGGCAGGAGCTGTCGATCCCGCCGGCCATCTCGGCCCAGCAGGTGCGGGGCTTCACGCTGTACGCGATCCGCACGATCTTGTCGGGGCGGGGCGACGAGCTCGTCGACCTCGCGGACACGAACGTGTTCCGGCGGCTGTTCGACTGACAGGCGGCTGACGGCGGTCGGGGCTCCGGCCGGGGCTCCGGCCGGGCGCCGCCGCTGCTCGGCTGGACCGGCGCACGGCTGGGCCGGCCGGGGCTCGCGCGGTCTTTTGTTGATGATCCTTATCATCCTGTTGACGGCACGACGCCCCAGGTCAGAGATTCGTCTCCGACAGGCCCGGCGCGGCACTCCCGCGCCGTCGCGCAGCGGAGCGCGGCGGCCGCCCGGGCCGGACTGGAGGCACCGTGGAACCAACTGTGGAACCAGACCGCAAGCTCCTGATCGACCGGCGGACTCTGCTCGACCGAACCGTGCTCGACCGAACCGTGCTCGACCGGCGGACCCTGCTCCTCGGCGCCGCGACCCTCGGCTCGGCCGCCGCCCTTGGCGTCGGTGTCGCCGCCTCGGCCGCCCCGGCCGCCGCCGCGGTGCCGGGCTTCCCGACCTTCACCCGGCTCGGCGCGGCCCTGGACAAGTCCGCGCTGGCCTACAACCCGACGGGCGAGATCATCTTCCCCTCGGTCCGGCACGTCGCCGGCAAGGTCCGCAACCCGCTGGGCGCCTGGTACATGTACTACGCGCCGCACGACGCGCCCGGCGGCATCTGCCTGGCGTACGCCGACTCGCTCGCCGGTCCCTGGCGGGAGTATGCAGGCAACCCCGTCATCGCCAACACCTGGTCGCCGCACTACTCCGTGAGCCACGTCTCCAGCCCGCACGCGGTGTGGAACGCCGCCGACGGCCTGATCTACCTGTTCTTCCACGGGGAGAACACCATCACCCGCGTGGCGACGTCGTCCGACGGGCGCAGCTTCACCTACGGCGCCACGGTGCTGACCACGGACATGCTGCCCTCGAACGTCACCGAGACCTCCTACGCGCGGGTGTTCCCCCACCCGACCAAGTCGGACACGCAGATCATGCTGTTCATGGGCGCCCAGGCCGGGACCCGCAAGATCTTCATCGGCTGGTCCAACCGGCTCGCCTCCGGCTGGCAGTTCAAGCAGGAGCCGCTGATCTCACCGGTCGCGGGCGAGGGCGGCCAGCTCTCGGGGGCCCACTACTGGTCGCGCAACGGCGGCGGCCATGTGGTCTACCACAGCGGCGCAGGCACCATCCACGTCGCCGACGTCGGCACGAGCTTCGACCGCGAGAACCACCTCGGTGTGCTGTACACCGAGCCGGTCGCCACCCGGGCCGCGGCGCCGAGCTTCGCTGAAGAGGGCGGCCGCCTCTACATGTACTACGAGGCCGGGGCGCGCGGGAACACCAACATCGCCGTCGCACGGGCCTGACGCCACCGACCCGGCCGGGCTCTTGGCTGAGCCTGGGCCGGGTCCTGGCCTGGCCGGGCCGAGTCCGGAACAACCGGGCGTAACCCGGTGGTCACCGTCGTCGAACCGAACGTTGCGCGTGGATCGGCGCCCAGATCGACGTGTGCCCTTCGGTTCGACGCCGTCGGCGACCAGCAACTTTCGGTTCGACGCCGTCGGCTCCGAGGAACTTGCGGTTCGACACCGACCGCGACCGGCAGCTTGCGGTTCGACGCCAACCGCGACCAGCAGCTTGCGGTTCGACACCGACAGCCCCGAGGAACTTGCGGTTCGGCCCCAGCGCGCCTAGCGGGTTCCTGGCACCGAGCGGCCGGAGGACCGGCTGAGCCCGTCGACCACCTCGGTGATCACGCGGATCCCGCCCGACGCCGCCATCCGCTCGGCCATGGCCCGGCTCGCCGTCCGGTACCGGGGGTCGTCGATGACGGCGCGCACAGCCCGGCGCAGCGCCTTCGGGGCCACATGCTCGGCGCGGAACCGGCGTCCGACCCCGGACCAGGCGATGCGCGCACCCACCTCGGCCTTGTCCTCGTGCCCGCCCGTCGTGACGATCGGCACGCCGTACCGCAGCGCGTACTGCACGCCGCCGTAGCCCCCGTTCGTGACGAACGCCGCCGTCCTGGGCAGCAGCTCGTCGTAGGGCAGGAACTCAGCGGCCCGCGCGTTGTCCGGCAGCGGCGGGAGCGCGGTGAGCGCGACGCCGCCGGTCGCGACCACGACGAGCACGTCCTCGTCCGCGAGCGCCTCCAGCGTGGGCCCGACGAGCTGGCCGAGGTCCTTGTTCGCGATGGTGCCCTGGGTGACGTGCACCACCGGGCGCGACCCGTCGAGGTCGCCCCACCACTCGGGTAGAGGGGCCCGCGACCCCGACGCCGAGAGCGGGCCGGCGAAGCGCAGGTTGGCGGGGGCGTCCGAGAGCGGGTACTCGAACTCGGGCACCGTGAACTGCACGACCGCCTCGGCGCGCCGGCCCCAGTCGAACGTCGGGAAGCCCAGCGGCCTCCCGTGCAGCTCGCGGGAGATGCCGTCGGCGATGTCCTGGGAGCGCGCGAACACCAGACGGTCGACGAGCGCGTGCAGGGCCGCGTTGCGCAGCCGTCCGAGCGGGCCCCGCGTGGGTGGGAGCCCCATGGTGAAGGGCGCGGTGTCGCGGCTGGTGACCAACAGCGGGCAGATCCCGCACATGACGATCGGCGGCCGGGCGCCGACGGGGTGGCCGAGCAGGAACGCGCTGCCCGCGAACATGGGGTCGGTGAGCAGGACGTCGGCGGGTTCGGCGGCGTGGAGGGACATGACGGCGTCGTACTGGGGGCGGCCGGGACGGACGAAGATGTGCTCGACGTCGTGCGCGCCGGCCCGGGGGCCGCGGAGCCTGGCACGCTCGGGGAAGGTGGCGTTGAAGTCCTGCCGGTCGTCGAAGTCGGCCTCGGGCGGGAGGGGGACGTGGGTGGCGCCGGTGGCGCTCACGACGTCGGCGAACCGCGCGCCGGTGAGGAACCGGACGCGGTCGCCACGGTCGACGAGCTGGCGGGCGACGGTGAGGAGCGGCGTGACGTGGCCGTGGATGGGGACGCTGGCGATGAGGACGGAGGTCATGGCTCTGGCCTGTCTGGGGCGAGGCGGCAAATTGGGTACGCCCTAGTAGTATTGAATTGCACGGAACAGGAGTCAATGTGTCGTCGACCGATTCACCCACCCGTCGTTACCGGTCGGAGCTGCGCACGCGCCAGGCGGCCGAGACCCGCGCGCGGATCGTCGCGGCCGCCACCGAGCTGTTCGGCGAGCTGGGGTACGCGGGCACCACGCTCGCCAAGATCGCGCAGCGGGCGCGGGTCTCGGTCGAGACCGTCCAGAAGGCGGGCCCCAAGGCCGCGCTCATGCGCGCGGCCATCGAGGTCGGCTCGTTCGGCGTCGAGGGCGAGGTCGACTTCCTCGAGCTCGACGAGGGCAAGGCCTTCCTGGCGCTCACCGACCCCGACGGCCTGGCGGAGTTCTTCGCTGAGATGGTCACCGGGCTCAACGAACGCGTCGCCGGGGTGTGGATCGCCCTGACCGGGGGTGCCGCCCTCGACCCGGAGCTGAACGGCTACTACCGCGGCATGCTCGCGTCCATCCACGGGCAGGTGGAGCAGATCCTGCGGGTGGTGGCCGAGCGCGGCTGGCTGCGCGACGACGTGCCCTTCGAGGAGGTGCTCGCCGCGACCACCGTCCTGACGAGCGTCGAGACGTACCTGCGCTACGTGCGCCTCGACGGGCGCCCGCAGGCGGAGTACCACCGGTTCGTGGCGCGGACGATGCGGGAGACGGTGCTGGCGCGCTAGGCGTGAGCGCGCCGGCCGTCGTCCCGCGAGGCGCCGAGGATCTGCCGGGCGGCTCACGAGACCTTGCCGAAGGTCCGCGGCCGCGTCCCAGTGCACCGGGCCACCCGGCTGCCCGACGGCGATCCGGTGTCGGGCCTCGTCGGCGACACGCCGCGACGCACCGAGCATCGAGCCGAGGTCTCGCGCCCACGACAGCGCACCTGCCCACGCGGCGGCCCGGTCCGAACCGAGGAGCAGGTCGGCCAAGGTCGGCAGGCCGTCACCGAGGTCGGACATGACGACGATCCGGTGCTCGTCGTCCACCGCGAGCAGTTCTGGGGTCGCGCCCAGGAGCGAAAGACCCACGCTCTCACGCGCGAGCTCCGAGCCCGTCACGAGGAACTGCTTCACGACGACGCTGCCGCCGTCCTCGGTGCGACAGCGCAGCACGCGCGAACGGCGCGACCCGCCGAGGTCGACCGGGTCGGTGAGCTGGCGTCCGAGCGCTGCTGCGGCGAGGCGGACGGTGTCGTCGCAGGTGAAAGCGGGCAGGGAGACGGAGCCAGACATTGCGACAGTGTCGCTCGGGAGCATGGTCGCTGCACGAACATTTTCGGTCCTGGTCCCTGCTCCCTGCTCCCCGGTCCCCGGTCCCCGGTCCCGAGGACGGTGCCTGCTCCAGATCCTTACGGCGGTCAGATCCTTACGGCAGTCAGCCGGCGGCCACGCCGCCGGCCTCTTGGTCGAGCTGTGCGTACAGGAGTCGCTCCTCGTGCTCGAACCCGTTCCGTGAGTACATGTCCACCGAGCCCGGAGAGGTGTGGACGGTGACGTGCTCCGCACCGTGCAGCGCAGCAGTCGCCAGGACCGCACGGACCAGCCGCCCGCCGATCCCGCGGTCGCGGTGCTCGGGCATGACGTAGCAGGACTGCAGGTCGCCCGACCACCGCTGGATCGCTCCGACCTTGGGCACCCGCGGCGTCAGGGCGAGCCACGCCATCCCGATCACCTGCTCGCCGAGGACCGCGACGTGCGGTACGTGCGTGTCCCGGTGCGCCCGGGCCCAGTCGGCTGCCTGGGGAACGTAGTCGGCATCGTCGTCCGCCACCTCGACTCCTTCCCGCTCAGCGGTCCACAGCCAGCGCAGCCGCACGGTCTGCTCCAGCTCGCCGTCCCGTGCGACCCGAACCTCGATCCGTTCAGCAGCGCTCTCGACCATGCCGGAAGCCTAGTTCGCCCGGTACGGCCGCCAGGGCAAACTCTCTTCAGGCCGTCAGCCCAGCGACTTGCTGGCGGCGCGGAGCGCGTCGAGCTCCGCGAGGGCGTACCTGGCCATATCGTCCCTGTCCTTGCTGTCGGCCGCGTCGTCGCCGTCACCCTCGTTGTCGGCAGCGCCGTCCGCGGTGCCGCCTGCGGTGCCGTCCGCAGCGCCGTCCGCGGTACCGCCGTCCGCGGTGCCGGCAGCCGCCGACCACTGCGCGAAGGCGCGCTTGAAGGCGAGCGCGCCCAGCTCGGCCGCGAGGTGCGCCGTCGTCTCGGGCAGGCCGCGCGCGACCAGAGCGTCCGACATCGCGGCGGCGAGGCCCACGTTCTTCAGCGCGTCGCGCTCCTGCAGCTCGGCGCTGGCGGCGACAGCGGCCTTCAGCCGAGGAGCCAGCTCGCGGTTCATCGGGCCGAACGCGCTCGACGCACGCTCCAGGCCCGCGGCGACCGCCTCGAGCGGGCTGGCGCCGTCGGGCGCCTCGGCGATCCCCTCGGCCAGCAGACGGCTCAGCGCCTCCTGACCCGCCGCCAGCAGCTCGCGCTTGTCCGGGAAGTGCCGGAAGAAGGTGCTCTTGGTGACGCCGGCCCGCTGGGCGATCTGCGCCACCGTCGTCTCGTCGTAGCCCTGCTCGGTGAACAGGTCCACGGCGGCCACGACGAGACGCTCGCGCGCCCCTGGTTCCCATCTGGCCATGCGACCATCCTACGTGATGGGACAGTTGTCCCATCACTCTGCTACATTGATGGGACAAGAGTCCCATCACTTTCGGGGGTACGTCATGCATGTCTTCGTCACCGGCGGCACGGGCCTGATCGGGTCCGCCGTCGTCGCCGAACTGCTCGGGAACGGCCACACCGTCCTCGCGCTCACCCGCTCCGACGCGTCGGCGCGGGCGGCCGAGGAGGCCGGCGCCGAGCCACTCCGGGGCAGCCTCACCGACCTGGACACCCTGCTCGCCGGCGCCGCCCGGGCCGACGGCGTGCTCCACCTCGCGTTCGGCAACGACTTCAGCAGCGCCGACGCCGTCGCGCGGTGCGTCGCCGAGGAGGGCGCCGCCCTCACGGCCCTCGGCGAGGAGCTGGCCGGCAGCGACCGGCCGTTCGTCGTCGTCTCGGGCACTCCGGCAACCGCGGGCCGCGTCACGACCGAGGCCGATCCGCCGTCGACCAGCGGACCGGTCGGCGGTCGCGGCCGCGCCGTCATGGGTGTCCTGGATCTCGCGTCGCGCGGGGTCCGGAGCTCGGCCGTCCGCCTGCCGCGCACCGTGCACAACCGGGGCGACGGCGGGTTCGCGGGCATGCTCGCGCGCGTCGCCCGGCAGACCGGGGTGTCCGGCTACCCCGGCGACGGCACCCAGCGCTGGCCGGCCGTGCACGCGCTCGACGCCGCGGCCCTCTTCCGGCTGGTCCTGGAGCAGGCGCCGGCCGGTACGTCCTGGCACGCCGTCGCCGACGAGGGCGACCCGGTCCGTGAGATCGCGACGGTCATCGGGCGACGGCTGGGGCTGCCGGTGGAGTCGGTGCCGGTGGAGACCTTCGGGTCCCTCGGCCCGATCTTCGCGACCGACCAGCCCTCGTCGAGCGCCCACACCCAGGAGGTGCTCGGCTGGAAGCCGACGCGGCCCAGCCTCCTGGCGGACCTGGAGAACCTCCAGCCCTGACCGGTGGCCGCTTGAGGCTTGGGGCTTGGGGAGGATCGCTGTGGATTGGTGACCTCGGTGAATCGGTGACCTCGGTGGCGCGCTGTTGACCCGCTCCTGTCGGGGCCGCCCCGGCGGTTAGGTGTTGAGCATCTGCTGTTCTGGTCGGGTCGCTGGGCCGCTGAAGCCGTTGGGCCCGCCGGGTCGCCGATCCCGCCGACCTCGCCGAGCTCGCCGGGCCTACCGGGCCGTCGGGCCGTCGGGCCGTCGGGCCGTCGGGCACGGGACAGCCTGGCTTACGCCGCGTACGGTCCGCTGGGTCTGCCGGCCCGCCGGGAGCCTGGGCCGCCGGACCTGTCGTCAGCCGGCTTCGGCGGCCGGTGGGTCTGCCGGGCCGCCGTGCCTGCCGGGCCGCTGTCAGGCGGCTTCGGCGGCGGGTGGGTCCGCGGGTGGTGGGTCGGCGGGTGGGTCGGCGGCCGGCGGGTCCGCACGGTTGGCGGGGTTGGTGTCGGCTGGTGGTGGGGTGTCGATGGCGTCGGGTAGGTGGATGTGGTGTCCGTGGGCGTCGGTGAAGGCCCATCCGGTCTCTACCAGGGCCCCGACGGCACTGGTATTGGTGGTGGGTTTGCCGGTCCAGTGCATGGTGATGCCCCGCGTGTCTACCAGGGCATGGTGGTGCCAGCACAGCAGGGCACTGTTCGCCACGGACGTGTCTCCGCCGTCGGCCCAGTGCTTGACCGCATGGTGGACCTCGCACCTGGATGGTGGTTGGTCGCATCCGGGGTAGACGCAGTGCTGGTCCCGAGCAATGACCGCGCGGCGCATCTGCCCGGTCACGGTCCGCTGGGCGCGTCCGACGTCCAGGACGGCGCCGTCGGGGCCGAACACGATCCTCGTGACGGCACTGTCACACGCCAGGCGGCGCAGCAGGGCGCGTGGGACCCGGCCGCCGGTCTCGGTGAACACCGCACCACCCGAGGCCAGGAGCCCGGACACCGGCGGCGGTGTGCCGGCCGTGCCCCAGCCCGCCATGTCCCAGCCCGCCATGTCCCAGCCCGCTGCGTTCCAGCCCGCTGCGTTCCAGCCCGCTGCGTTCCAGCCCGCTGCGTTCCAGCCCGCTGCGTTCCAGCCCGCGACTTGCAGCCGTGTGGTGCGGGGGCCGCTCGTTCCCGCCAGGCCCGCCCCGCCACCGCCGGCCGAGCCCGTGACGCCCGCCGCCCCTGCGCCCGCGGTCCCTGCGCCCGCCGTGGCAGTTCCGCCCGCGATGCCCGTGGCGCCTGCCGTGGTACTTCCGCCCGCGATGCCCGCCGTGATCGTCGTGATCGTCGGGCCTGTCGTGCCTGTCGGGCCTGTCGTGCCTGTCGGGCCTGTCGTGCCTGTCGCGCCTGTCGTGCTCGTGGTGCCCGTCGTGCCTGCGCTTGTGGTGCCCGCCTGGGTCGTGCGGCTGGGTGCGGTCTGTCCGCAGGTGACGCAGAGGCCCTGCCGGGTGCGGGTGATCTGGGTGACCAGCTCGGTCCAGGACACCGTCACGTTCAAGTGCGGCGCGATCGCCGCCCCCGGCGAGGCCTGATTGGCATCCAGCACGACCCGGGCCACGTCCGCCAGGCCCTGCGCCCGACGCTGGGTAGGCGTGCGGGTGTCCTCCGCGGCCGGTGCGCCGGTGACCGCGGTGATCGCGGTGGTGACCAGCAGGCCGTGCTCATCGGTCAAGAACCCGGCCACGTGATACCCGCCCAGCGTCTTGGACAAGTCCAGGAACTCACCCGCAGCGGCCTTGTCATCCTCGACCTCATCGGTGTCCGGGTCGGTCACCGACGCGAACCGGCGCGCCACGATCCGGAACTGGTCCGCGTTCAACACGCCCGCCTCACGTAGGACCGCACCCTCCCCCGTCACCAGCGTGCCCTCAGCGACCGCGTCCTGGAGGACCTCGGTGATCAACTCACGCGTTGCCGTCCCGTCCGGGTCATCCGCGGGGTCGGGGACGTCCACCGGCACGGTCTGCACGAACAGCTCCGGCGTGGTCGGCTGGCCGGTGCGGGTGTCGATCAGCCAGGCCAACGCGTCCTGCCGGGTCGGGCTGGTCGGCGCCTCCTGCGTCATCACCCGCGCATGATCCACACCCAGCTCACCCGACACGAGCCGCTCCCGGGTGGCCGGCAGCACGGTGGCCAGGCGGCGCGCGATCGTCATGTCCTTGCTCGCCGTCGCAGCCGACACACCCTCGTGCAGCCGCAGCCAGGTCGTGAACGTCCTGGCCATCCCACCCGACCGCCACGACCCCTCGGCCTCGATCCGCGGCAACAACGTGTACCGCACCCCATCCAGGCGGCCCGTCACCCGACGGACCCGGGTGTGCGCCTCCACCAACCGGGCCACCGAGGGCGCACCCCACCCGTCCAACACCTCCGGACCGACCAGGGTTGCCAGGTCATCGACCGCGGCCTCGATCCGGGCCACCGCCTCCTCAACCGTCGCCGGGGGCAGACCACCAGACACCGCACCGTTCGCCGACTCCACTGGTCCCCACCCCCGCCCGTCCCGTCGTCTGCTGGCCCGTCGTTGTTCGCTGACCCCATTCTCTCGAACATCGGTGCCATCTGCACGCACCATCTGAAATCTGTGGATAACCCTTCACCACACCATCGAGACGCTCCTGAGATACGTTCAGCAGCCATGCAGACCAGTGCGCGCCAACGCGGAGGACCTGGAGAGACCCGATGCGGTGTGGGCGCCTCGGACCGTGCTCATCGCATCGTTCATCAGGTAGATGCCCTTGACGCAGAAGTCGCCGCCGGGCACGCCCCAGGCCGGTTCCGTGCTGTCGAGATCCAGCACCAACGGTGCGGACTCCCGACGATTGGAGACGGCGCAGCGGCGACATCGCGAGGCCCCCAGACATCTGACAGCATCGGAAAGGTCGCTGAGCTGGTTGCGGCTGGGTCGAGTCGGGTCAAGGGGGAACTTGCGTGATCAAGCGGAAGATCGTCGTCACCGCATGCTGCACCGCGGGAATCGCGGCACTGCTCATGACGGCGGGGTACTCGGCCGGCGCCACCAGCGGTGAAGGCGCGTCCGATACGCCGACGCCGTCCGCCGGCTCGTCGTCGGCCAGCGAGACGGCGAGCGCCCCGCCCACGGACCAGACGCCTACAGAAGAGACACCCACAGAAGAGACACCCGAACCCAGCTCGGGCCCGTCGGACGAGTCGGCAACCCCACGGTGCCTGACGCCCGACCTGGCCGGGAGCGTCGAAGCGGTGGAGGGAGGCGGATCGGCCGGCCACTACGAGGTCGCGATCGTCCTGAAGAACGAGGCCGCTGCCCCGTGCATCCTGCAGGGCTGGCCGGGGGTGTCCTTCGTCGGGGAGGGGGACGGCAAGCAGCTCGGCGCCGCAGCGACACTCGACCGGTCGAGCCCCCACGGCTCGGTGACACTCGACCCGGGATCTGCCGCCCACGCCGACGTCCTTGTCGCGAACGCCGAGAACTACGGGGACGAGTGCGGCCAGACGCCTGCGGACGGGTTCCGTGTCTACCCACCAGGCGAGAAGCGTTCGCTGTTCGTGCAGAACGACGAGCTGACGCTCACCGCGTGCACCAACCCGGACGACGAGCTGCTCGACGTCCAGGCATTCCAGCCGGGGGGCTGAGCGGAGCCTGAAGCAACGAGCCCGGAGCAACGAGCCCGGAGCAAGCAGGGCTGGTCCGGCCGCTCCCCTGCACCGGCCCGGCCGTCGCCGGGAGGGTGCAGGGGCGGCCGGCGATCAGTTGCCGAACATGTCCTCCAGCCAGTCCGGCACGTCCTGCGGGGTAGACGGGTCGGCGTCGCCGTCCCGGGGGAAGGCGGGCTGCTCGTCCGGCTCCGGTTCGACGACGTCGGACTCGTCGCGCAGCGCCAGCGTCACGTCGACCTCCCGGGTCTCTCCGTCGCCGACCACGGTGAGCACCACCGGCTCGTCGGCGGTCCGCTCGCGGACGAAGGCGATCAGGGACGACGCGCCGGTGACGGAGTCGTCGTCGATGGCGACGATCACGTCGCCCTCCTCGATGCCGGCGTCCGCCGCCGGGGACCCGGCCACGACGTCGTCGACCTGTGCGCCGCGGCGGGTGACGCCGTCGGCGGTGGCGGTGCCGTCGGAGAGGGAGACCCCGAGGAACGCGTGCTCCGCCTCGCCCTCCTCGATGAGCTGGGTGCTGATGCTCCGGGCGAGCGTGGACGGGATGGCGAAGCCCAGCCCGATGGAGCCCGTCTCGCCGACCGAGGTCGTGAGGATCGACGAGTTGATCCCGATGACCTCGCCGGCCGCGTCGAACAGCGGACCGCCGGAGTTGCCCGGGTTGATCGGCGCGTCGGTCTGGATGGAGTTGCTGACCACCAGGTCGCCGCCCACCTCGGACGACGCCGTGACGGGCCGGTCGAGCGCGGAGACGATGCCCGTGGTCGCCGTACCGGACAGGCCCAGCGGGCTGCCGACGGCGAGCACGGGATCGCCCACCCCTACCGCGTCGGAGTCGCCGAGCGTGGCGGGTGACAGGTCGTCCGGGGCGTCCTGGACCTGGACCACGGCCAGGTCCGTCGTCGCGTCGGCGCCGACGACGTCCGCGTCGAGGATGCGCCCGTCACTGAGCGTGATCTCGATGTCCTGCGCGCCCTCGACCACGTGGTTGTTGGTCAGCACGTGGCCCTCGGCGTCCAGGACGACGCCCGATCCACCGGTCCCGCCCTGCGCGCTCCGCGTCTCGATCGACACCACCGAGTCCTCGACGGCGGCGACCACCGCGTTCCAGTCGGTGTCGCCCACGTAGCTCTGGGCGGGCACGGCGCCCACCTGCTCCTGGCCGACGTCGGCCAGCGACGCCGCGCTCGGCTCGTCGTCCGACAGGGTGCCGACGACGCCGGCGGCCGCGGCGGCCGCGAGGACGGCGGCGAGCGCCGCCGCGCTCACGACGGGGACCCACGTCGGGACCGTCGCGCGAGGCCTGGGTGATCGTGGTCCGGGCGACTGGGGTCCGGGCGGCTGCGTGACGGGCACGGCGTACGGGTCGGCGGATGATCCTGTCGCGGCGGGGGTCGCGGTGAGGCGTGCAGCGGTGGCCGGGTCGGGGTCGGCCGGCGGTGCCGCGGCGGACGAAGACGGGGTCACGGGTGCCGCAGCGGGCAACGGCCGGGTCGCGGGTGCGGCGGCGGGCGAGGCCGCCGCACCCGCGTCCTGACCGGGGACACGACCGTTGGCCGGGTCTGGCTCGTTCATGGTGGCTCTCCTCTGACGGGGTGTCGGTGGATGATCCGGTAGGTCAGGCCGAGCCCGACTCGGCCGGGGCCGGCACGGCGGCCTTGCGCGGCCCCTGCGCCTTCTTGACCGTGCCCAGGCGGCCCGCGGTGATCCCGAGCACCTCGTCGGCGACGGCGGTGACCCGGCGGGAGTGGGTGACGATGATGACGCACCGGCCCTCCTCGTGCGCGAGGCGCGTGAAGATGCGCAGGATCTCGTCCTCGGTGGCCTGGTCGAGGTTCCCGGTGGGCTCGTCGGCGATGATGATGCGCGGGTCGTGCGACAGGGCCCTGGCGATGCCCACGCGCTGCTGCTCGCCGCCGGACAGCTTGAGCACGGGCCGTGCGGCGGTCTCCCGGTCGATCCCCACGGCCGCAAGGAGGTCGAAGGCGTGCGCCTTCTTGTGCCGCACGCGGCTGCCGGAGATGTTCATGGACAGCACGATGTTCTGCACGGCCGTCGCGGTGGTGAGCAGGTTGAAGCCCTGGAAGATCACGCCGATGCCCTGGGCGCGGTAGGCGTCCCTGTCGAGGGTGCGCATGTCGTCGCCGTCGAACAGGATGCGGCCGCCGCCGCAGACGTCGAGGCCCGCGATCAGGGACAGCAGGGTCGACTTTCCCGACCCGGACTTGCCGACGATCGTGTAGACCTTGCCGGGCTCGAACTGCGCGCTGATGCCGCGCAGCACGTCCTTCTTGGTGCCGTCGTACCGGTAGGTCACACGGTCGAGGGTGAGGGTGCTGGTCACAGGTCAGTTCCTCTCGGACAGGATCTTGATGGGCTCGTACCGGGTGATCCGGCCGAGGGACGTGAGGCCGGCCAGGGTGGCCAGCCCGAGGGCGACGCCGGCGATCTGCCCGACCGTGCCGGGGGTCAGGGCGACGGCGAGGGCCGACAGGGGCTCGGCGTCTGCGTCGGCCTGGTTCGCGCCGCCCATGGGGCCCATGCGCAGGCCCATGCCGCCGCTGCTCGCCTGCTCCTCGGCCGCCGCTGCGGCCTCCTCGGCCGCCTGGACCTGCCCGGCCAGGAGCACGTCCGTCACGGGCTGCGCCACGAGCGAGCCGACGCCGAGCCCGAGCACCAGGCATGCGGCCGTGACCGCAAGGATCTCGGACCAGAGGCCGAGCCTCACCGCCGACTTCTTCATGCCCATGGCCCGCAGCACGCCGATCTCGTACTTGCGCTCCCGGATCGCGATGGAGCTGAGCAGGGCGATGATGACGCCGCCGAACACCAGCACCACGACCATGAACGTGACCGACACCGACTTCAGGCCCTCGACGGGACCGACTATCGCGTCGTAGGTCGCCTGGTCGGTGGTCACGTCGAAGACGTCGGGCAGTCCCTCGGCGCGCACCTCCTCCGTGAAGGCGTCCAGCAGGTCCGGCTCGCGGAGGTAGAACGTGGCGCCGACCTGCATGCCCTGCATCCCGGACACGTAGTTGGCCAGCACGGTGTCGTACGTGGTCAGGATCTCGTTGCGCCGGTTGGTGAAGGCGTTCTGCTGCGGCGAAGTGCCGTACTCGTCGGTCAGGTCGTCGTAGGTGCCCACCACGGTGACGTCGTACTCGATGGGCTCGACGTCGCCGTCGTCGGCATTGCGCAGCTCGCCCGCCAGGTGCATGGTGTCGCCGACGGCCAGGTCGTTCAGCTCGGCCAGCTCGGTGCTGACCAGCACCTCGCCAGCGGCGTCGGGCATCTCGCCGTCGGCAAGGGCGCGCGAGCCGTCGTCGAACTCGGTGAACTTGTTGCCCTGCAGGGACGCCAGGTAGGACATGGGCTCGGACTCGAACATCGACTCGCCGGGCCCGCCGCCCATCGTCATCATCCCGGTGCCGCCGCCCAGGTCGGCGGCCACGGGCGTGATGTCATCGGGGACCACACCGGTCGAGGCCGTGAACACGGCGTCGGCCAGGTGCTCGGAGTCGCCGAAGGCGAGGTACTGGTCCGCGTCGATGGTCGGCATGGTCATCCGCACCATGCCGTCGGTGGACTCGGCCATCGCCTCCTCGCGCACCTTCTCCATGTCGGGGACGAAGGTGACCTCGGCGCTGAACCGCTCCCTGTAGTCGTCGATGATTGCGGTGGCGGTGGAGCTGATCATCAGGGCTATGACGCTCGCCGCGATCACCACCAGGATGATCGCGCCCAGCAGCGCGTTGCGGCCCTTGTGCCGCCACACGTTCGCCAGCGCGTTCTGCAGGATGTACATCCGTCGTGCCTTCGCTCGGTCGGTTGGGACACGACGCAGCCTGCACACCCCACGTGAGACCGGATTAGGGTCCGGTTAAGACCCTCCTGGGAATGTCTGCCTGGGAATGTCTACCTCAGAGTGTCTGCCGGGAATGTCTACCGGGACGGCCTCCCGCCGCGGCAGGCGCAGCGTGAACTCCGCGCCGCCGCCCGGCCGGTTGGCCGCGTGGACGGTACCGCCGTGCAGGTGGGCGGCCTGCGCGACGATCGCCAGCCCCAGGCCCGACCCCTGCCGGGCCCGCGCGGCCGCGCCCCGGAAGAACCGCTCGAACACGCGGGGCAGCTCGCCCGGGTCCAGGCCGGGGCCGCGGTCCAGCACGCTGAGCCGGAGCTCGCCGCCGTCCGCGGCCGGGGTCACCATCACCGTCACCGTCACGGTCCCGCCCGGCGCGGAGACCTGCACGGCGTTGCGCACCAGGTTCGCCGTCGCGCGTTCCAGCGTCGCTGGGTGCACGACGGCGGTCGCGTCCGACGGCGTCACCGTCACCTCCACCGTGACGTCCGGGGCGATCCGCCGGGTGCGCGCCACGGCGCGGTCCACGAGGGCGGCCAGGTCGGTGCGCCGGGCGGCCTCCGATCCGGCGGCACCGCGCGCGAGCTCGACGATCTCGCCGACCGCGTCGGCCAGGGCGGTCACCTGGGTGTCGAGGTCGGCGACAAGCTGGCGGCGGTCCTCGGCGGTCAGGCGGCGGCCGGGTCTGTCGGTGGGCCCGTCAGCGGATGCGCCGCCGGGTGCGCCGCCGGTTCCGCCGACTGGTTCGCGGGTTCCGTGGGCCGGTTCGTCGGCTGATCCGCGGGTTCCATGGGCCGATTCGCCGGTTCCGTCGGCTGGGCCGCCGGGAGCGCCTGCCGGTGCGGTGGGACCGTCTGCCGGTCCGCCGGGACCGCCCGCCGGTGCAGTGGCTCCCTCCGCGCGGGCCAGCAGCCCGAGGTCGTTGCGGAGCACGGTCAGCGGGGTGCGTAGTTCGTGGGCGGCGTTCTCGACCAGCTCGCGCTGGCCGCGCCGCGCGTCGTCGAGCGCCGCGAGCATCGCATTGACGGCGCCCGCGAGCCGGCCGATCTCGTCGCGCCGCCCGCCGTCGTCGACCCGCTGCCCCAGGTCGCGGGTGCGGGCCACCGCCTCGGTGGCCGCGACGAGGCGGTCCACCGGGCGCAGCCCGGACCGCGAGACCACCCAGCCCAGCAGCGTCGCCACGACCACGCCCGCTGCCGCCGTCCCGCCGAGCGCCCAGGCGACGCGGTCGAGGGTGTCCCCCATCGAGGTGAGCGGCTGGAAGATCCACACCGACGAGTCGCCGGTCCGCGCTGAGAGGACGCGATAGGTGGTCCCGTCCGTGGTGACGGTGTCGAGCCGGGAGTCGCCGGACGCGGGCGCGGACGGCAGCCAGTCCAGGTGCCGCAGCGAGTCGCCGAGTGGGCCAAAGGTGGCGTCGTCGCGCACCGTCCCGTCGCCCGTGACCACCAGGACGCTCACGGGGTCGTTCTGCACCAGGGACAGGAGGCGGCGCTGGGAGCCGGTGCTCTGCGGTGCCGCCGCCGAGAGGTCGGCGATGCTCCCGACGTTCTCGGCGCGCTCCAGCAGCCCCGCGTCCACCTCGTCGAGCATCGAGGCCCTGACCTGGAACCACGCCGCCACCGACGCGACGATGACGGCGGCGGCGACCGCGGCGGCGGCCAGGACGGTCAGGCGCTTCTGCAGGCTCATGGGGCGCTCCCCGTTGTTCCAGGCCGCGCCGTTCCAGGCCACGTCACTCCGGGCCGCGCCGTTACGAACCGTGCCATCCCGAGCCGCGCCGTTCCGGCCCGCGCCTTTCCAGGCCGCATCATTCCGCGGCCCGTACCAGGTACCCGACGCCGCGCATCGTGTGGACCAGCCGCGGCGAGCCGGCCGCCTCGAGCTTGCGGCGCAGGTACCCCACGTACACGTCGAGGGTGTTCGACAGGCCGTCCAGGTCCTCGCCCCACACCGCCGAGTAGAGCTGGCTGCGCGTGAGCACCTGCCCCGGGTGCCGCATCAGCGTCTCCAGCAGGGCGAACTCCGTGCGTGTCAGCTCAACCGGCGCGCCGTCGACCGTGACCTGCCACGCCCCGGGGTCCAGCCGGACGGGCCCCACCTGGAGCACCAGCTCACCCGGCCGGCCGGTCGTCCGGCGCAGCAGGGCCCGCAGCCGAGCCAGCAGCTCGTCGTAGGCGAACGGCTTGGCCAGGTAGTCGTCGGCGCCGGCGTCCAGGCCGGCCACCGTGTCCTGCACGGCGTCGCGCGCGGTCAGCATGAGCACCGGCGTCCGGTCGCCCGAGGCGCGCAGCCACCGGCACACCCCGAGCCCGTCCAGGCGCGGCATCATCACGTCCAGCACCAGCGCGTCCGGCCGTGCGGTCTCGACGGCGTCGATCGCCTCGCGCCCGTCCGACGCCGTCACCACCGTGTAACCCTCGAACCGCAACGACCGCGCGACCGACTGCCGCAGCGCGGGCTCGTCGTCGACCAGGAGAATCCGCATCCCGCGATTCTCGGCACGCCACCTAAGAGAATCGTGAGAAGGGCCCCGCCAGAGCTGAGAAGGGGGTCCGACAGAGCTCGTGACAAGAGGCCCGACGGACTGACCCGCCGCCGACCCGCAAGTTGGTCGTCGTTCCACCAGCTCGCCGACGCCGAACCGCAACCTGCCAGTCCCACCCACCCGCCACCGCCGCCGAACCGCAAGTTGATGGTGATCTTTGGCGTCGAGCCGCAGCGAAGACGTCGATCGGTGCCCCGATAGACGCGCAACTTGCGGCTCGGCACCGGAGCTCACCATCAACTTGCGGCTCGGGTACTTCGGTGCTTGCGGGTCGTCGCCAACCCTATGACGGCGCACGACGACACAGGACGACGACGCACGACGACGACGGACAACGACGGCCGATAACGTGGTGGTACGGGAGGTGCGGCATGACAGACGTGACGGTCCAGCGAGTGCACCTGTCCTCCGGCGGGGACGTGACGATCCGGACGGCCGGTGACCCCTCCGGGACGGCGCTCGTCCTGCTGCACGGCTTCCCCAGCTCCTCCAGGACGTTTCGCGACGTGATCACCCCGCTCTCCGGCAGCGCCTACGTCGTGGCGCCCGACCTCCCTGGCTTCGGCGAGTCCGACCTGCCCCCGGCGCCGACGTTCGACGCGCTCGCCGACTCGGTCGACGAGTTGCTCGCCCGGCTCGGCGTCGGCCGCAGGTTCCTCTACCTGCACGACTTCGGCGCCCCGGTGGCGCTCCGGCTCGCCACCCGCGCTCCCGAGCTCGTCGACGGCCTCGTCATCCAGAACGCCAACGCCCACCGCTCGGGCTTCGGTCCGCCCTGGGCGGACACGATGGCCTTCTGGGCGACGCCGAGCGCCACCAACGAGCGGGCCGCCACCGCACACCTGACCTTCGAGGGGGCCCGCGACCAGTACGTCGCCGGCGTGCCGCCCGAGATCGCGGCCCGGATCGATCCGGGTGGCTGGACCGAGGACTGGCGGGTCATGTGCCTGCCAGGACGGCTCGAGCTGCAGCGGGCGCTCGTGGCCGACTACGGCCGCTACGTCGACCGCTTCGCGGAGGTGGCCGACTACCTGGCGAGGCATCAGCCACGAGCCCTGCTCCTCTGGGGCCGCCACGACGCCTTCTTCGACCTCGCGGAGGTGCAGTCGTGGCTCGCGGACCTGCCCCGGATGGAGGCCCACGTCTTCGACGCGGGCCACCTCCTGCTCGAGACGCATGCGCCTGAGGCCGCCGAGCTGATGCGCAAGTTCATCGACGGCGGCGACCACGCGCGCACCGGTCGAGCGACCGGTCGAGCGACCGGTCGAGCGATCAAGTGAGCGATGGTGAGCGATACTGCACACCATGTCCCGCACTGACGAGGTCGTCGACGGCATCCGCAGGATGATCCTGGACGGGCGCCTGCGCCCCGGCGACCGTCTGCCGGTCGAGAAGGACCTGGCCGACACGCTCCAGGTCTCCCGCGGCTCGCTGCGCGAGGGGGTGCGCGCCCTGTCGATCCTCGGGGTCGTGCAGACCCGGCAGGGCGACGGCACGTACGTCACCAGCCTCGACCCGGCCCGCCTGCTCTCTCCGATGGCGCTCGTCCTCGACCTCCAGGCCGACGGCGCCATGCCCGCCTTCCACAGCGTGCGCCGCGTGCTGGAGACCGAGGCCGCCGCGCTCGCCGCGACCCGGATGACCGACGGCGCGCTCGCCGAGGCGCGGGCGATCCTGGACCAGGTCTCCGAGGTGCTGCACGGCACGCCCGTGGACCACGACCGGTTCATCGAGATCGACATCGCGTTCCACCGGGTCATCGCGGCGCACAGCGGTAACCCGGTGCTGGAGGCCCTCATCGAGTCGTTCGCGGGCCGCACCGTCCGGGCGCGCATGTGGCGCGTGCTGCACCAGGAGGGCATCGAGGAGCGCACGCACGACGAGCACGAGGCCATCTGGCGCGCCCTGGCCGCACGCGACCCGGAGGCGGCCCGCATCCGGATGGCGAGCCACCTCCTGGGCGTCGAGGACTCCCTGCCCAGGCCGGAGAACCTGGACGAGCTCCCCTGACCGGTCCAGACGACCATGCACCTGCTGCCAGTCGGGGCGCGATCCTGGCAGCAGGTGCATGGTCATTTTCCCGGCCTGTTCGCATGCCCGCTCGCACGCCCACCCAGACCTACTCGTAGAGGACGGCGGCGATCTCCGGGTCGTCGATGTTCGTCTTGTCATACCAGTAGAAGCCGGAGTCGATCACGGGCTCGACCTCCTCGCCGTCGATCGCCGCCACCGCGGCCTTGACGGTCTCGTAGCCCATCTTGATCGGGTCCTGCGTGATCGCCCCGGCCATGAGCCCGTCGCGGATGGCGTCGGTCTGCGCCTTGCCGGAGTCGAAGCCGATCACCGTGAGCTCACCCGACTTGCCGGTCTCCTGCACCGCCTTGACCACGCCGATCGCCGAGCCCTCGTTGGTGCCATAGATGCCCTTGAGATCGGGGTGGGCCTGCATGATCGCCTTGGCGGCGTCGGCGGACTTGAGCTGGTCGCCCGCCGCGTACTGCGTGTCGACGATCTCGATGTCGGGCGCGTTCTCCGCGATGTACTGCGTGAAGCCCTCGACCCGCTGCTGCCCGGTCTGGGACGTCTGGTCGTGCCCGACGATCGCGATCTTGCCGCTGCCGACCAGCTCGGCCATGTGCTTGGCCGCCTCGGCCGACGCCGCCAGGTTGTCGGTGGACACGGTGGTCACCGGCACCTCCGACTCCACACCCGAGTCGAAGGCGATGACGGGGATCCCGCGCGACTCGGCGTCGGTCATCATCGGGATGGACGCCTCGGAGTCCAGGGCCGCGTAGCCGAGCGCGTCCGGGTTCCTGTCCAGCGCCGTCTGCAGCATGGTGAGCTGCTTCTCGACCTCGGTCTCCGTCTCCGGCCCCTCGAACGTGACCTCGACGTCCAGCTCGGCGGCCGCGTCGTCGGCCCCCTGCTTGACCGCCTGCCAGAACTGGTGCTGGAAGCCCTTGGAGACCAGGGCGACGTACGGCCGGTCGCCGGCGCCCGGCTCGCCGCCGCCCGAGGCGCACCCGGCGAACGCGAGCACGACGGCGACGGACGCGGCGGCCGTCGCGAACCGCCGGCGCGTGGTGGTGGTGATGCTCATACGAGTCCAGCTCCTTCGATGGTCGGATCGAGCGTGGTCCAGGCCCACGTTGGGGCACAGTCAGGGCACAGCGAGGCGCGCGGTCAGGCCTCCTTGCCCCTGCGCAGGATGTCGGCGTACACGGCCAGCACGATCACGATGCCGACGGCGACCTTCTGCCACTCCTGCGGGATCGACATGATCCGCAGGCCGTTGGTGAGCGTCGCCATGATGAGCGCGCCGATCACGGTGCCGAGGATGGTCGCCTTGCCGCCACGCAGCGAGGTGCCGCCGATGACGACGGCGGCGATCGCCTCCAGCTCGTACCCCAGCCCGAGCCCGGGCTGCGCGGAGTTGAGCCGGGACGCCATCACGACGCCCGCGAGGCCGGTGAACAGCCCGGCGACGACGTAGATGACCACCTTCCACCGCCGCACGTCCACGCCCGAGATCGCCGTCGCCTCCTCGTTGGAGCCGATCGACAGCGCGTAGCGGCCGGTGAGCGTCCTGCTCAGCGCGACGGCGGCCACGGCGGCCGCGACGAAGAAGATCAGGACGGCGTTGGGTAGGCCAGGAATCAGCTCGCCCGCGGCGAGCTGGTCGAACCCGGCGACGTCGCTGAAGTAGATGGGCTTGGTCCCGGAGATCACGAGCGAGAGCCCCTGCGCCACCATCATCATCGCGAGCGTCGCGATGAACGGCGGCAGCCGCAGGTACGAGACGTTCAGGCCGTTCAGCAGCCCGATCAGGGCGCCGATCGCGAGGCCGCCCAGCACGCCGACGGCGAGCGGCAGCCCCAGGTTCGCCAGGAACACGCCGGTCATCACCGAGCACAGGGTCATGCCGGTGCCGACCGACAGGTCGATGCCGCCCGTGGCGATCACGAAGGTGGCGCCCAGCGCCATGATCCCGGTGACGGCGGTGGCCAGCAGGATGCCCTTCACGTTGGCCCAGTCCAGGAAGTACGGGCTGGCGACGGAGAAGAAGGCGAAGATGACCACCAGCCCCGCGAAGGCGAGGATCTGCTGGAGCTGCTGCCGGTTGCCGAACCGGAGCTTCCTGTTCGGGGCGTCCGGGGTGGTCGTGTCGGTCGCGCTGGACGTCGTCGTCATGCTGCGTCTCCGGTCATGTCTCCGGTCATTCCGCGTCTCCGGTCGTGACGAGCGAGCGGTCCGCACCGAACCGCGTCGCGAGCTCCATGATGTCGTGCTGGGTCGCCTCGGCGTTGGCGAGCGTCCCGGTGACGCGCCCCTCGCACATGACGACTATCCGGTCGGCGAGCCGCAGCACCTCGGGCAGGTCGGACGAGATCACGATGATCGACTTCCCCTGCGCCGCCAGGCCCGTGAGCAGCCCGTAGATCTCGTCCTTCGCGCCGACGTCGATCCCGCGGGTCGGCTCGTCGACGATGAGCACGTCGCAGTCGCGCACGAGCCACTTGGCCAGCACGACCTTCTGCTGGTTGCCGCCCGAGAGGTTCTTGGCCCGCTGCGTGACCGACGGCGTCCGGATCGCCAGCCGGTCCACCATCTCGCGGGCCACCCGCCGTCCGGCGTCGTCGCGGACGAAGCCCGCACGCGTCATGCCGGGCAGCGAGGACAGCATGACGTTGCGCACCACGTCCTGGTCCAGCAGCAGGCCGTACCGCTTGCGGTCCTCGGAGAGGTAGCCGATGCCGTGGCGGACGGCGTCGGCGGGGTTGCGGATGGTGACCGGTCGGCCGTGCACCTCCACCACACCCGTCGAGCGGTCCGCCCCGATGACGGCCCGGGCCACCTCCGTGCGCCCGGCGCCCATGAGGCCCGCGAAGCCGAGGATCTCGCCGCGGTGCAGTTCGAACGACACGTCCTTGAGCAGCTTGCGCGTGCTCAGCCCGCGCACCGCGAGCACCACCTCGCGCCCGCCCGCGCCGCCCTCGCCTGCCCCGCCCTCGCCGCCCACCTCGGACGACGGCGGCTCCGGCCGCACACCGGTCTCGAGCTGCCGGCCGACCATGGCCGCGATGACCTCCCGGGTCTGGGTGGTCGCCGTCGGCAGGGTGTCCACGTACCGGCCGTCGCGCAGCACCGTGATCCGGTCGGAGATCTCCTTGACCTCGTCCATGCGGTGCGAGACGTAGATGACGCCGGTGCGCGGGGAGACGAAGTCGCGCACGATCCGGAACAGGGTGGCGACCTCGGTCTCGGTGAGCGCCGCCGTCGGCTCGTCCATGATCAGCACGCGGGCGTCGAACGACAGCGCCTTGGCGATCTCGACCATCTGCTGCCCGGCCACGCTCAGGTGCGAGACCGGCTGCCGCGGGTCCAGGGGGATGCCGAGCCGGTCGAAGAGGGCGGCCGCCCGGCGTTCGAGCACGTCGTCCCGGATGAGGCCGGCGCGCCGGGGCTCGCGGCCGATGAAGATGTTCTGCGCGACCGTCAGGTCGGGCATCAGGTGGAACTCCTGGTGGATCACGCTGATGCCGAGCTCGTTGGCCTGCCGGGGGCCGGTGGGGCTCATCGGCACGCCGTCGAGCTCCATGGTCCCGGCGTCCGGCTGGTAGATACCGGACAGCAGCTTCAGGAGGGTGGACTTGCCCGCCCCGTTCTCGCCGACGAGCGCCAGCACCTCGCCGTGCCGCAGGTCGAGGTGGACGTCGTCGAGCGCGCGGACACCGGGGAAGGACTTGCTGATCCCCGTGGCGCTCAGAAGGGCCTGGCTGTCCGTCACGTGTGCTCCCTTGCCTCCGTGCACCGCATTCATACCCCAGACATCCGATGCATCTCAAGGGTCCGGGCGAAGATCAGTGCCGATCGATCCCGTTCCGCAACCTCGCGACCCAGATAGGTCAGATCTTTCCCACCGCCTGCCGTACCCGATCGGCTACTCGGCCACGAACGTGTGCCGCTGGCGGCCGAGCCCCTCGACCTCCAGCTCGACCACGTCGCCGTCGCGCAGGTAGGGGAACCGGCCCGAGAGCGCCACGCCCTCCGGGGTCCCCGTGCAGATCAGGTCGCCCGGCTCGAGCGCCATGTACTGCGACAGGTGGTGCACGATGTGGTCGACGCCGAAGATCATGTCGGCGGTCACCGAGTCCTGCCGCGGCTCGCCGTTCACCCAGGACCGCAGGCGCAGGCCCGCCGGGTCGACGTCGGCGGCGGGCACCAGGTACGGGCCGGTCGGCGCGAAACCGGGACCGCCCTTGCCCTTGGACCACTGCCCGCCCGACTCCTTGAGCTGCCAGGTGCGCTCGCTGAGGTCGTCGACGATCGTGTAGCCCGCGATGTGCTCGCGCGCCGCCGCGACCGACGGCAGCCGCCAGGCCCGCGCGCCGACGACGACCCCGAGCTCGACTTCCCAGTCCAGCGTGTCGGCGCCGGGCGGGATGACCACGTCGTCGTCCGGCCCCACCACCGTGCCCGGGTGCTTGAAGAAGATGATCGGGGACGACGGCAGCTCGGCGCCCGACTCGGCGGCGTGCGCCGCGTAGTTCTGCCCGATGCCGATCACCGCCGTCGGCCGGGCCACCGGCGCTCCCCGGCGCAGCGCGCCGGCGCCGTCGAGCACGGGAAGCTCACCCGCGGCGAGCGCGGCCCGGGTGCGGGCGATCCCGTCGGAGGCCAGGAACGCGCCGTCGATGTCGGCGGTGAGCGGTCGCAGGTCGTGGACGACGCCGCCGTCCTCGACCGCGGGGATCTCCTGGCCGGCGGGGCCCAGGCGGAGCAGACGCATCAGTACCTTCTCTCGGGGTGGGACGAGTTCGCAGGGTCGCCGGGTGCCGCGTCGCCAGCCGCAGCATCGCCGGACGCCAGGTCGCCGGACACCGGGTCGCCGGACGCCAGGTCGCCCGATGCCAGGTCGCCCGATGCCAGGTTGCTCGGGCTGAGGCCGCCGGAGGCGGCGCCCTCGAACGGGGGCACGGCCGCCTCGGCGAGCAGGCTCGCGTCGGCCAGGTCCCGCCACAGGCCGGCGGGCACGTGCGCCGCGGCGCGGTCCGCGGCCTGCCGCGCCTGCTCGGGCGTCCCGAGGCCGACGACGGCGCTCGCGACCGCCGGGTGCGTGCGCACGTACGCGAGCGCCGCCTGCGGGAGCGTCACGCCGTGGTCGGCGCACGCGGCGGCGATCCGGCGGGCGCGGTCGAGCAGCCCGGCGGAGACGGGCGCGTAGTTGTAGGTGGCGTTCGACGGCGGGTCGTCGTAGGCGAGGAGGCCCGAGTTGTAGACGGCGGCCGCCACGACGGCGACGCCGCGTTCGGCCGCCGCGGGCAGCAGGTCGAGAAGCGCTGGCTGCTCCAGGAGCGTGAACCGCCCGGCGCACATGACGACGTCGACGTCGGTCTCGCGCACGAACCGGGCCAGCATCGCCGACTGGTTCATCCCGGCGCCGACCGCGCCGACGACGCCCTGGTCCCGCAGGTCCACCAGGGCGGGCAGCGCCTCGTGCGCGGCCTGCGCCCAGCGGTCGTCGGGGTCGTGCAGGTAGACGACGTCAACCCGATCCAGGCCGGTGCGCTCCAGGCTGGCCTCGATGGAGCGCAGGACGCCGTCGCGCGAGAAGTCCCACACCCGTCGGGAGTCGGCGGGCACCTCGAACATCTCCGGGTCCGTGCGGTGCGCGGTCTCGGGCGACGGGACGAGGAGCCGTCCCACCTTGGTGGACACCACCACCTCGTCCCGGGGCCGCGTACGAAGGTAGGCGCCGAGCCGGCGCTCCGACAGCCCGAGGCCGTAGTGCGGCGCGGTGTCGAAGTAGCGGACCCCGGCGGCCCAGGCCGCCTCGAACGTCGCGTGGGCCTCCTCGTCCGTCGTCGCCCGGTACAGGTTGCCCGCCGGCGCGGCGCCGAGGCCGAGCGCGGTGAGCCGGACCCCGGTGGCGCGCACCGCCGTCGTCTCCATGCTGTTGTGTCCCCCGGCCCGGCTCAGCCGTGCTCGGGCGCGCGGGTGCGCAGCGCGTGCGAGCCGCCGTCCACGGCGAGCATCGCGCCGGTGGTCGCGGCGGCGAGCGGGCTCGCCAGGTAGCAGACGGCGTGCGCCACCTCGTCGGCGCTGACCAGCCGGCCGGACGGCTGGCGGGCCTCCAGCGCGGCCCGCTCGGCGACGGGGTCGTCGGCGGCGTCCAGCAGCCGGGTCACCCACGGCGTGTCGGCGGTCCCCGGGTTGACGCAGTTGACGCGGATGCCCTCGCGCACGTGATCCGTGGCCATGGCGAGCGTGAGGGACTGGACCGCGCCCTTGGACGCCGAGTACAGGGCCCGGTTCGGCAGTCCGGTCCACGCCGCGATCGAGCAGGTGTTCACGACGGCGGCGTGCGCCGACTCCCGCAGGTACGGCAGTGCGGCGCGGGTCACGCGGACGATCCCGAGCACGTTCACGTCCAGCACGCGCAGCCACTCCGCGTCGTCGTTGTCCGCGACGGTGCCCTGCGCGCCGATCCCCGCGTTGTTGGCGACGACGTCGATGCCGCCCATCGCCTCCGCCGCCGCCGTCACCGCCGCGCGCACCGCCGCGTCGTCGGTCACGTCGGCCACCTGTGCCCACGCACCCGCCGGCACGCCCTCCACCACCCGGTCGATGGACGTCACCTGCGCGCCGCGCACGAGCATGGCGCGCACGATCGCGGCGCCGATACCCGACGCCCCGCCGGTGACGATCGCGCGGACGCCGGCGAGCTCGGCCGACGCGGTGGCGCCTGCTGTGGTCTGGGATGTCATGCGTGGTCCTCTCCTCGGGTGTCGGTCCGCTCCGGGCTGTCGGCCTGGCTCGCGCCGTAGGGCGGCTCCGCACCGTCGGCTCGGCTCGCGCCCTCGGCCGGCTTCGCGCCGTCGGCCCGTAGGCCGTAGACCCGCCGCGCGGTGCCGGCCCACACCGCGGCGGCCTCGTCCGGGCGCAGCCCGGCGATCAGGTCGCCGAGCGTGGCCAGCCACCTGCCGTAGTCGCTCGCGAGCAGGCAGACGGGCCAGTCCGAGCCGAACATGAGCCGCTCCGGCCCGAACACCTCCAGCGCGTGGTCGACGGCGGGCCGCAGGTCGTCCGGCTGCCAGACGTCCCACCGGGCCTCGGTGACGAGCCCGGACAGCTTGGCCGTCACGTTCGGCCGGGCGGCGAGGTCCGCGAGGCCGCGCTTCCAGGCCTCCCAGGCCCCGAGGTCGGCGGTCGCGCCGCCGCCGAGACGAGGCTTGCCCAGGTGGTCGAGCACGAAGGAGACCTCGGGCAGCGCCGCCGCCAGGCGGGCGCACGCCGCGAGCTGGTCGTAGCGCACCACCAGGTCGAAGACGAGGCCTCCGGAGCCCGGTCCGCCGGTCGAGATACCGGTGGAGCTGTCGGTCGGGGCGCCCGTCGAGGTGCTGGCCGAGACGCCCGCGACACCGCCCGTGCAGGCCGCCGCGATGCCCCGGCGCACGTCGTCGCGGTCCAGGTACGCGGGGTCGTGCTCGGCCTGCACCTGCGTGCGGAGGCCGACCAGCGCGTCGCCGCCGGGCCCGGCCCGCAGCGCGGCGACCAGGTCGGCCACGCCGGGGTCGAGCAGGTCCGCCCAGGCGACGACGCCGCCGATCCGGGCGGCGCGCCCCTCGTCCGACGCGGCGATCGCCAGGAGCCCGCGGCCCTCTGACCACAGGCTCGCGGACTGGACGACGACGGTGGCGGCCACCCCGTGCGCGGCCGCCGGCAGGTCGGCGGGTGTGAAGTCGGCGTCGATGGCGGCCATGGTGACCGGGTCGATCCAGTCCTGCGGAGTGCGCGAGCGCACCCACAGATGATGGTGCGCGTCCACGACGTCGTGCAGCACCGTTGCTCCCCTCGGAGAGGTTGGCCGAAACATCAGATGTATAGCACGACGGCCGTCGGCGACGACACCCGCATGTGACTGCGCCACCAAGACCGGGCAGAATGCGGGAGGCATCGAGGAGGATCCATGACCAGCGCAGACAACCCCGTCGACATCAAGCCCCGCTCCCGCCAGGTGACCGACGGTCTCGAGGCCACCGCGTCCCGTGGCATGCTCCGCGCCGTCGGGCTGGGCGACGACGACTTCGCCAAACCCCAGATCGGCGTCGCGAGCTCGTGGAACGAGATCACGCCGTGCAACCTCTCGCTCGACCGGCTGGGCAAGGCCGCCAAGGAGGGGGTGCACGCCTCGGGCGGCTATCCGCTGGAGTTCGGCACCATCTCCGTCTCCGACGGCATCTCGATGGGCCACGAGGGCATGCACTTCTCGCTCGTGTCGCGCGACGTCATCGCCGACTCGGTCGAGACGGTCATGCAGGCCGAGCGGCTGGACGGCTCCGTGCTGCTGGCCGGGTGCGACAAGTCGCTGCCCGGCATGCTGATGGCGGCGGCGCGCCTGGACCTCTCCAGCGTGTTCCTCTACGCGGGCTCGATCATGCCGGGCTGGGTCAAGCTGTCGGACGGCACGGAGAAGCAGGTCACGATCATCGACGCCTTCGAGGCGGTCGGGGCGTGCGCGCGCGGGCTGATGAGCGAGGAGGACGTCGGCCGCATCGAGCGGGCCATCTGCCCCGGCGAGGGGGCGTGCGGCGGCATGTACACCGCCAACACGATGGCGTCGGCGGCCGAGGCGCTCGGCATGTCCCTGCCGGGGTCCGCGGCGCCGCCGTCGGCCGACCGCCGGCGCGACACGTGGGCGCACCGGTCGGGCGAGGCCGTGGTGAACCTGCTGCGCCAGGGCATCACGGCGCGCGACATCATGACCAAGGAGGCGTTCGAGAACGCCATCGCCGTCGTCATGGCGTTCGGCGGGTCCACGAACGCGGTGCTGCACCTGCTCGCCATCGCCTACGAGGCCGAGGTGGACCTCACCCTCGACGACTTCTCCCGCATCGCCGACCGCGTGCCGCACCTGGGTGACCTCAAGCCGTTCGGGAGCTACGTGATGAACGACGTCGACCGGATCGGCGGCGTCCCTGTGGTCATGAAGGCGCTGCTGGACGCGGGGCTGCTGCACGGCGACGTCATGACCGTCACGGGCCGCACCATGGCCGAGAACCTCGCCGAGATCGCCCCGCCCGACCCGGACGGCAAGATCCTGCGCGCCATGGACAACCCGATCCACCGGACCGGCGGCATCACCATCCTGCACGGGTCGCTCGCGCCGGAGGGCGCCGTGGTGAAGTCGGCGGGCTTCGACTCCGACGTGTTCGAGGGGACCGCGCGCGTCTTCGAGCGCGAACGCGGCGCGCTGGACGCCCTGGAGGACGGGACCATCCAGGCCGGCGACGTCGTCGTCATCCGCTACGAGGGGCCGAAGGGCGGGCCGGGCATGCGCGAGATGCTCGCCATCACCGGCGCCATCAAGGGCGCGGGCCTCGGCAAGGACGTGCTGCTCATCACGGACGGCCGGTTCTCCGGCGGCACCACCGGCCTGTGCGTCGGGCACATCGCGCCCGAGGCCGTCGACGCCGGGCCCATCGCCTTCGTGCGCGACGGCGACCGCATCCGCCTGGACGTGTCCGCCAAGACCCTCGACCTGCTCGTGGAACCGGACGAGCTGGCGGCCCGCAAGGACGGCTGGGCGCCGCTGGCCCACGGCTACCAGCGCGGGGTGCTGGCCAAGTACACGAAGCTCGTCGGGTCGGCGTCGCGGGGTGCGGTGCTCGAATGAGGTGCGGGGTTCCGCGCCCTCCGGTCGGTCGCGCGGAACTTCTCGCTCTGTGACACGGAGTCGTTGCCGCGGCTAACTATCTGGCACGATGGCGGTGTGACGGGAACGGGTGAGGTCGGCGACGATCCGGAGTTCCGTTTCCGTGACATCGCCGTCGTCGCCTACCTGCCGTCCGTCGTCAGCTCGGTGGGCCACGGCGCCGTGATGCCCGTGCTGGCGATCCACGCCGGCGACCTGGGCGCGACCACGGCCCTCGCGGCGTTCGTGGTGGCGCTGCTGGGCATCGGGCAGCTCGCCAACTCCCTGCCGTCGGGCGCGCTGGTGGCCCGGCTCGGCGAGCGCCGCACCCTCGTGATCGCCGGTCTCGTCGACGCGGCGGCCATGCTGGTGGCCTTCCTCGTCCCGTCCGTCTGGCTGCTGTGCCTGTGCGTGTTCGTCAGCGGCATGAGCTGGACGGCGTTCCTGCTCGCCCGGCAGGGGTTCCTCATCGACGCCGTGCCGATCAGCCACCGGGCCAGGGGCATGGCGCTGCTGGGCGGGTCGATGCGCCTGGGGATCCTGATCGGCCCGCTGCTCGGGGCCCTGCTGATCCACTTCCTCGGGGTCCGGTCGGTCTTCGTGCTCGCGGCGGGCGCGTCGCTCGTCTCGGCGCTGATCGTGACCCGCATGCCCGACTTCGGCCGGGTGGCCCGCGGGATCGCGCCGCTGCCGGTGCGCACAGTGCTGTGGGAGCACCGGCGCACGCTGCTCACGCTCGGCGTGGCCGTCATCATCATCGGCGCCTCCCGGTCGGTGCGGACCGGCCTGCTGCCGCTGTGGGCCGACCACGTGCACATCGAGCCGGCGGTGGTCTCCCTGCTGTTCGCGGTGGCCGCCACCATCGACATCCTGCTCACGCTGCCCGGCGGCTGGCTGCTGGACACCCGCGGTCGGCAGGTGGTGGCGGTGCCGGTGGTCCTCGCCGTCGGCGTCGGCTGCCTGCTGCTCCCGCTCGCGGACTCCGCGCTCACGGTCGGGGCGGTGATGGCGCTCATCGCGCTGGGCAACGGCCTGGGCTCTGGCATCGTGATGACCCTCGGCGCCGACGCCGCGCCCGAGGAGGGCCGCGCGCAGTTCCTCGGCGGCTGGCGGCTGTGCGGCGACATCGGCAACACCGGCGGGCCGCTGCTCGTCTCGGCCGTGGCCGCCGTCGCACCGCTGGCCGCCGCGCCCGTGCTGATCGGCCTGCTGGCGCTGGCGGGCGCGGTCTGGGTCGGCTACTGGACCGGGAAAGCCGACCGGCGGCGGCTGGGCGGATAGCTGGCGTCTGGGCGGATAGCTGCCGTCGTGCGGTCGGTTGCCCCGCGGGCGGACGTTGCCGTGAGTAGACGGCATCGACTCACAGCAACACAGGTCCGGGAGGCGATCGCTCCCCTGACGTCGCCGTCCGGCCGCGTAAGCCTCATGAGTCCTGTCGGCGGAGTTCAGCAGCGATTCACCCGGTCGCCACGCCCTCCCGCGAGCATGAACGCGCACGCCCAGCCCGATCCCAGCCGATCTGGAGGAACGATGCCGTCCACGCCCAGCACGCCGACGACTCACGCAGCGCAGACACCCGCAGCGCCGGCTCGCACCGCGCCGACCACCCCCGGAACCTCACGACGCCGCAAGATCGTCGCCCTGTCCGTCGCGGTCGCCGCCACCGTGGCGATCGGCGCACAGGCCGTGACCGCGCAGGCCGCCGCCGCGCCGGACCGCGTGACCCTCAGCCCGACGGCGACGCCGTCGACCAGCCAGACCGTCACCTGGCGCACCACCACCGACGCCGCCTCCCAGGTGCAGCACGAGCCGGTGGCGGGCGGCGCCGTCGTGACCACGGCGGGTACCGGCACCGGCGAGGCCGGCGGCGGCTACTACCACCGCGCCACGCTGGAGGGCCTGCAGCCCGGCACGGCGTACCGCTACCGCGTGGGCGACGGCGCCACGTGGAGCGAGTGGCACCAGCTCACGACGGCCGGCGCCGCGGGCGAGCCGTTCCGGTTCCTCTACTTCGGCGACGTCCAGAACGACATCACCGCCGGGGCGGCGCACGTCGTCCGCGCCGCCTACGCGGCCGTCCCCGACGCCAAGGTCGCGGTGCACGCGGGCGACCTGATCAACGACGCCGACGACAACGGCCAGTGGGGCGAGTGGTTCGCCGCCCAGGGCCCGCAGTCGGCGTCGGTCAACCACGTCGCGGCGATCGGCAACCACGAGTACGACGTGTGGGACGTGTCGGAGTTCTGGAACCGCCAGTTCCCGGGCACCGGCAACGGCCCGGGCGACGACGACCTGGACGACACCGTCTGGTACACGGACTACCAGGGCGTGCGGTTCGTGGTGCTGAACAGCAACTACACCAACGCGCCGTGGCTGGACGTCGACGACTGGATGGAGGACCAGGAGGCCTGGCTCGAGGGCGTGCTCACCAACAACCCGAACCGGTGGACGGTGGTGGCCTTCCACCAGCCGGTGTTCGCGAACAGCGAGGGCCGCACGGGCCTCGTCGTCCGCGAGTACTGGCTGGACCTGTTCGAGGAGCACGACGTCGACCTCGTGCTGCAGGGCCACGACCACTCCTACGGCCGCGGCAACCTGCGCGCCAACCGCCTCGGCGCGGACTCGCACACGGGCCCCGTCTACACGGTCGCGGTCACCGGCCCCAAGTTCTACGAGCCGGCCACCGCGGACTGGATCGCGGGCGGCGCCGAGGTGCGCGCCCAGCACGGCCAGACGCAGACGTACCAGGTCGTGTCGGTGACGGCGGACCGGCTCACCTACGAGGCCCGCACCGCCGACGGCGCCGTGGTGGACGGGTTCACCGTGGACAGGTCGGGCGGCACGAAGGTCGTCACCGACCGCTGACCGCGCCGAAGCGCGCGGCGAGCAACCCGAACGCCTCCACGAGCTCTGGCGGCCGCACGTCGGTGACCTCGGCGTCGAACCGGCCGACCGCGGCCGCCAGAGCGACCCACGACCACGACCCCAGCACGAGCCGGCAGCGGTCCGGCCCGAGCTCCTCGACTATCCCGTCCGGCACGTAAGGGATGACGTCGCGCGCCGGGAGGGCCAGCACGACCTCGCCGGTGCAGGGCCAGGCGTCGGGGCAGGTCGTGGTGGCCGTGCTCGCCGCGCCGTTCGTGCTGGCCGTGCCAGGTGCGCCAGACGCGCCGTTCGCGCCAGACGTGCCGGCCGAATGCCCCTTGAACCGGGCGGACAGGAACCTGCCGACGTCCCCGCCGGGCACCGCCCGCGGCGAGAACCGGGGGCCGGTGGGGGTCCGCGGCGTCATCCGGTCGAGCCGGAACACCCGCCAGTCGGCACGGTCGAGGTCCCACGCGACGAGGTACCAGTGCCCGCCGCTCGCCGCGACGTGGTGCGGCTCGACCCGCCGCGGCGCTGGTCGGTCGGCCGAGGCGGCGCCGCCTGGTCGGCTGTCTGGTGCGCTGCTCGGAGTCCTGCCTGGTGCGCTGCCAAGGGTCGTGCCAGAGGAGCTGTCCGATGTGGAACCTGCGGCCGGGTACCCGCTACCCACTGCCGTGTAGTCGAACCGCAGCACCTCGCGCGTTGTCACGGCACCGCTCACCGCTAACAGCACGCCCGGGTCGACCTTCGGGGTCGACAAGCCGGAAGTGGGCACCGTCGTGAACGTCACGCCGTCGACCCGGTGCCGCAGGAGGGAGGGCAGCACCTGGCGCACCGTGGCCAGGGCGCGCGCCGCCGTCTCCTCGACCTCGGCCCCGGAGGCGGACGCCATCCGCAGGGCAACTGCCAGGGCAACCGCCTGGTCGTCGTCGAACAGCAGCGGCGGCAGCTCCGAACCGGCGTCGAGCCGGTAGCCCCCGTCGGGCCCCTTGATCGCGCGGATGCGGTAGCCGAGCTCGCGCAGCCGGTCCACGTCGCGGCGCACCGTACGTGAGCTGACGGCCAGCCGCTCGGCGAGCACCTGGCCGGACCAGTCGCGCCGGGTCTGCAGCAGCGACAGCAGCCTCAGCATCCGCGATGGTGCGTCCGTCATGGAATCCATTCTCGGTGGAGAAGTGGACATGGGCTGGCCGCTTCTGTTGGGAGTCTCGTGCTGCGGCCGGTGAACGGACCGGGCGCATCACCGCTCGCGGTGCCGTTCCCGACGGCACTCCCGACGCGGTCCCCCTGTGATCCCGATGCATTCCTGATGCATTTCCGATGCATCTCCGATGCACTCCCGATGGAAGGAAAAACCATGGCAATCAACGTGACCCCGCACCTGAACTTCCGCGGCGACGCCCGCGAGGCGCTGGAGTTCTACCGGTCAGTCTTCGGCGGCGAGCTCGTCGTCATCACCTACGCGGACATGGGGAACGGCTCCGACCCGCAGACCGCCGACAACGTCGTGTGGGGGCAGGTCGCGACCGACGACGGCTTCCGCATCATGGCCTACGACGTCTACCCGCACCTACCGTGGGACCAGGGGCAGGACCCGTTCTTCGTGTCCGTGCGCGGCACCGACCCCGCGGAGCTCCAGGGCTACTGGGACAAGCTGGCCGACGGCGCGACCGTCAAGCAGCCGATCGGCCCGTCCCAGTGGGCGCCGCTGTACGGGCAGCTCACCGACCGGTTCGGCGTCACCTGGGTCCTCGACATCGCGGCAGCGCCCGTCGCCCCCTGAGCACCCCACCGGCTGACCGCGCCGTCGGCTGACCGCGCCGTCGGCCAACCACGCCGTCGGCCAACCGCACGGCCGGCCAACGCACGGCCGGCCAACGCACGGCCGGCCAACGCACGGCCGGCCAACCGCGCCGTCCGCCAACCGCGGGCGACTGCCCGCGCCCAGCCCCTTCCCTTCGAGACCGAGGTTTCTTCGCTTTGAGGCAGTTCAAAGCGAAGAAACCTCGGTCTCGAAGAGACGTCTCGAAGAGAAGGACGGAGCAGCTCACTCGCCCGCCGTGTGCACGCCCTCCAGCCGGTCGGCCCGGCGCACGTGCCGCGTGACCCACGGGCCGAGCAGCGCGAGGATCGCCGCGAAGGCCAGCGCCACCACGCCGATGCCGCCGAAGTACACGGTGTCCGACGCGTCCGCCGTGGCCTGGACGAGCTGCGCCGTGATCGCCTGCCCGGCCGCGGGCGCGAGGAACCACAGGGCCATCGCCTGGCCCTGGTAGGCGCGGGGCGCGAGCAGGGTGGTCGCGGCCAGGCCCACCGGCGAGAGGCAGAGCTCGCCGAGCGTCTGGATCACGTAGACGGCGGCCAGCACCCAGCCCGGCGTCAGGCCGTCGCCCGCCGCGGCCGAGGCCCCGGCCAGCACGAGGAACGAGACGGCCGCGAGCGCCAGCCCGATCGCGAACTTGTACGGCGTGGGCGGTCGGTCGTGGGTGCGGACCCACAGCCAGGCGAACACCGGCGCCAGGATGATGATCGAGGCCGGGTTGATCGACTGGAAGAACTCGGGGCTCACGGTGAACCCGAGCACCTCGCGGGAGGTCCGGTCGGCGGCGAAGGTGGCGAGGGTGGTGGCCGCCTGCTCGAAGATCATGAAGAAGAGCATGGCCGCGACGAACAGCGGGATGTAGGCGAGCAGGCGGGGGCGTTCGGCGTCGGTCACGCGGGGCGAGCGGTACATGACGACGAAGAACGCGACCGGGGCGAGGAACGCGACGTAGCTGAGGGTGTCGATGAGGGCGAGCACGCCCCACTGGCCCGACACCAGCCGCGCCACGAGGTACACCACCACGACGGCGGCCAGGACGACGGCGAACATCCGCGCGACGGCGGGCCGTTCCTCGGGCCGGACGGGGTTGGGTACGTCGTCGCCTGCGCCGCGCAGGTGCTTGCGGCCCAGCACGAAGAAGACGAGCGCGACGGCCATGCCGACCGCGGCGACGGAGAACCCGGCGTGGTAGCCCCACAGGCCGCGGACGGCGCCGACGATGATCGGCGAGAAGAGCGAGCCGATGTTGATCCCCATGTAGAAGATCTGGAACGCGGCCTCGCGCCTGGGGTCCTGCCGGTCGTACAGGGCGCCGACCATCGAGGACACGTTCGGCTTGAGCAGGCCGGTGCCGAGCGCGACCAGCACGATCCCGAGGTAGGAGAACCCGGCCGCGGGGATCGCGAGGCACACGTGGCCCGCCGCGATGATGATGCCGCCGTAGAGCGTGGAGCGCCGCGCGCCGATCACGTGGTCCGCGAGCCAGCCGCCGACCACGGACAGCAGGTAGACGCCGGTGCCGTAGATCGAGACCACCGCCTCGCCCAGGGTCTGGTCGAGGCCGAGGCCGCCGTTCGCGATGGTGTCGGTCAGGTAGTAGACCAGGATGGCGCGCATGCCGTAGTAGCTGAAGCGCTCCCACAGCTCGGTCGTGAACAGCGTCATCAGGCCGAGCGGATGCCCGAAGAACCGCCGGTCGCCGGCCAGCGCGGCCGCCGGGGCGGAGTCGGGGCCGGGTCGTGGGGGCGGCGTCGCCGAGCCTGTGCTCATGTCCCGATCGTCCGCGCGTTGCGGACGGCGCGCATGTCGGGCGGCCCTGGGGATCACCTGTGACGGGCTGCTAACGTCAGGTTTCGTCGGTGCCGGACAGAGGGGTCCAGACATGACCAGACCGTTCCGATTCGGGGTAGTGACCCCGGTGCTGACCGACCTGCCCGCGTGGCGCGACCGGGTCCGCAGGATCGCCGACGCCGGCTATTCGACGCTGCTCATGCCCGACGTCCCGAGCTGGCAGCCGGCGCCCGCACCGACGCTCGCCTTCGCGGCGGCCCAGACCGACCTGCGCGTGGGCACCTGGGTCTACGCCTCCCCGTTCCGCCCGGCCTGGAGCATCGCGTGGGAGGCGCACTCCCTGTCCGTGCTCACCGAGGGCCGCTTCGAGCTGGGCATCGGCACCGGGCGGCCGGGGATCGAGGACGAGCTCCGCACCCTCGGGATACCCGTGACCCCGCCGCCCGAACGCCTGGCCGTGGTGCGGCAGGCCGTCGCCACGCTGCGCGACCTGGACGGGCCCGACCTGCACACGCCGGTCGTGATGGCCGTGCGCGGGCCGAGAGCCCAGGCGCTGGCCACCGAGGTCGCCGACACGGTCACCATCGCGGCGATGCCGGACGACAGCCGTGCTGACGTGGCGAGGCGGGCGCGCGCGTTCCGCGCGGTACGGAACGTCGGGATTGCACAGGACGCCGGGACTGCAGGGGACGCCTGGACGGCACAGGACGCCGAGGCCGAACGGGACGCCGGGACTGCACGGCCCGCCGAGGCTGCCCAACACGCCGAGGCCGAACGGGACGTCGAGCTCGCGCTCCACGTGCCCGTCGTCGGCGACCGTGTGGCGCCGTTCATGGCGCCCCCGGACATCGACACGGCCGCGCTACGCGAGGCCGACTCGCTGGCCTACCTCCCCGACGACCCCGCGGCGGCGGCCGAGGAGATCCACCGGCGGCGCGAGGAGATCGGCTACTCCTACTTCGTCTTCGGGGCGGACTTCGCCGAACGGCTCGCACCGGTCGTCGCCGAGCTCTCCGGACGGTAGGCGACGTGGGCGCGTGACGCCGGCCGTACCGTGGGCGAGGCCGTTCCTCCGGCGGGTCGGGCGGCGCGACCGCGATGTCGCCCGCCGCGAAGACGCCCAGCAGGCCGCACCTCCAGCAGGTCGCCCTCAGGCAGGCCGCCCCCACAGCATCCGCCCGACCACCCGCCGTCGTACCACCACGCCGACGTGCACCGCGAGCGCCGCGTAGAAGCACAGGTGCGCCGCGATGTGCAGCGGAACGAGGTCGCTGCTGCCGACCACCAGCGCGATCCCGGTCGCCGGGACCACGAACAGCAGCCCGAGCAGGATGCGCTCGGCCCAGTGCAGGATCTTCCGGTCGGTCTCGGTGAGCCGCGCGTCCCAGGGCGGCAGCGGCGTGGTGCTGCGCCAGACCACCCGCAGGACGGCGACCGCGATGATCGACAGCCCGATCACGACGTGCCACCCGGGCAGCGTCAGCCCGACCCCGCCAACCTCACTGCCGGTCCCACCGCCGAAGAGGTCGCCCGCCCACAGATCGGACCACGCGGAGCCGACGGCGTCGTCGGCGTCCTGCTCGCGGAGCTCCTGCGCCTGCTCGCACCGGTCCTCCTGCCGGTCGAGCCGGTCCTCCTCCGCGTCGGACGTGTCACCACCGCTGCGGTCCTCGCCCGGCGGGTCGCAGTCGACGTCGGGCACGTCGCCGTCGGCGTCCATCACGTAACCGACCGTGAACTGGGCCACCAGCAGGCCGACGGTGAGCCAGTGCAGGACCTTCGTGACGATGCCGTACCCGTGCTCGACGTTGCGCCACCTCATGGCGGCAACCTCACAGCAGGGCGACCCGGTCTGTCCAGCCCGAACCGTCCGGCCCGCCCCGTCTCTCCGCCCACCGACCCAGACCTCCCGGCGCCGAACCGCAAGTTGGTCCCCACTCCCGTCGCCGAACCGCGGGGTTGTGGTCATCGCGGGCGCCGAACCGCAAGGTAGACGTCCATCAGCGCCGATCAGGACACACAACATTCGGTTCGGCGGCGTTGGTGACCGGGAACTTGCGGTTCGACGCCCGCGATGACCAAGAACCTGCGGTTCGGCTGCCGGCGACCAAGAACCTGCGGTTCGGCGCCGGTGGATCGACGTCCGACTTGCGGTTCGGCGGGCCGGGACCCGATAGCGTGGCGACATGGCAGCAGCTCTGCCCGACTGGCTCGGCTGGTGGTCGAGCGCGGACTACGACGTCGCGCGCGCCGTGCTCCAGCGCGGCTTCGGCGCGCTGTACGCGCTCGCGTTCTGGTGCGTGCTGCGCCAGTTCCGGCCGCTGCTCGGTGAGCGCGGCCTGCAGCCGGTCCCGGAGCTCGTGGCGCGCACCGGCTGGCGGAGCGGCCCGTCGCTGTTCCGGTGGCGGTACTCCGACCGCCTGCTGGTGGCGTGCGCGTGGGCGGGCGTGCTGCTCGGGGTGAGCGCCGTCGTCGGGCTGCCGCAGGCCGGGCCCTGGTGGGTACCAGCCCTCGTCTTCCTCGTGCTGTGGTGGCTCTACCTGTCGGTGGTCAACGTCGGGCAGACCTTCTACGCCTTCGGCTGGGAGTCCCTCCTGTGCGAGGCGGGCTTCCTGGTGGCGTTCCTCGGGTCCGACGGCGTGGGCGTGCCCCTCCTGACGATCCTGGCCGTGCGCTGGCTGCTCTTCCGCGTGGAGCACGGCGCGGGCCTGATCAAGTGGCGCGGCGACCCCGCCTGGCGGGACGGCACGGCCCTGTACTACCACCACGAGACGCAGCCCATGCCCGGCCCGCTGTCCTGGCACGCCCACCACCTGCCGCGCTGGTGGCACCGGTTCGAGGCGGGGGGCACCCACGTGAGCCAGCTCCTGGTCCCGTGGCTGCTGTTCCTCCCGCAGCCCTTCCCGTCCGTCGCGGGCGGCGTCTTCGTGCTCACCCAGGCGTGGCTGGTGGTCACCGGCAACTTCGCGTGGCTCAACTGGGCCACGATCGTCCTGGCCCTCGGCGTGATCAGCGACGGCACGTGGGCTTGGCTCGGCGCCCTGGTGGGGCTGCCCGGTCTGCCCGACGGCGGCGCGCCGGCTGCGGCGGCCGGCTCGCCGTCGGCGCCGCTCACCTGCGTGATCGTGGTGAGCGCCGTCGCGCTGCTGCTGCTCGTGCTGTCGGTGCGGCCGGCGCGCAACCTCGCGTCGCGGCACCAGCGGATGAACGCGAGCTTCGAGCCGTTCCGCCTGGTCAACGCCTACGGCGCGTTCGGCTCGGTCACCCGGCGCCGCGACGAGATCACCGTCGAGGGCACGCTCGCCGAGCATCCCGGGCCGGACGACTGGGTCGAGTACGGGTTCCGGGGCAAGCCCGGCCCCGTCGACCGGCGTCCGCCGCAGGTGGCGCCCTACCACCTGCGGCTGGACTGGCTGATGTGGTTCATCCCCCTGGGCCACCCGGCCGGGTGGTTCACGGAGTTCCTGCGCCGGCTGCTCGAAGCGGACCAGCCGACCCTGCGGCTGCTGCGCCGGGACCCGTTCGGCGGACGCCCACCGCACGCCGTCCGCGCCGTGCTCCACCGCTACCGCTATACGACGCCCGAGGAGCGGCGCCGCACGGGCGCCTGGTGGGTGCGGGAGCGGCTGCGCGTCGTGGTCGACCCGGTGCGGCTCGCGGGCGGGGAGCTCAGGGCGGCGCCGAGCGGGCTCTAGTCGTCGAGCGGGCTCTAGCCAGTACGCTGCTGTCGAGCAACGAGGAGGCGCCGGCTAACCGCGACGCCTGACGTACAGGCGGCCGCCGTCGGGCCCGGTCCACTCCACGCGGACGACGCCGGGCACGGCGGCGTCGCCCACGCGGGACGGGTCGGCCCAGTAGCCCGCCACCGGGTTGCGGAAGAACGTCGCCCAGAGCCGGCCCTGGTGGTCCCGGAAGAAGTTGTTGTGCCCGGCGCCCACCCCGGCGGTCCACCGCCGCGAGTACGGCCCCTCGAAGCGGTCCGCGACGGCGACGACGGCGTCGTACTGGTACTGCACGCGGCCCGTGCCGGCGGGGTCGTAGGCGTGCCGGGCGCTGCCGTCGGCGTTGGTCGACGTGCGGTCCCACGCCGCGTGCAGGAGGTAGTACCTGCCGCCGTGCTTGAACACGTAGGCGCCCTCCAGGTACGGCTCGGGCGAGTACGGCACCTGTTGGAACCGCGGCACGCCGGTGGCCGGGACGATGTCCTCCATGTCGTCCCGGAACCGCGCGTAGAGGTGGTTGTGCAGCACGAGCCAGGCGTCGTCGCCCTCGGCGAAGAGGCTGCCGTCGATGTGGTGGTAGGCGCCCGGCTCGATGAAGCCAGGTCCCCCGATGAACGGGTCGCCGAACGGCTTGGCGAGGTTGCCCTCGGCCACCCGGTACGGGCCCGCGACGCCGCCCTCGCTCACCAGCATGAACGACCCCACCTTGCGCGAATGGTCGCCCATGCACGCGACGAGGTACCAGGTGCCGCGGAAGTAGTGCAGCTCGGGCGCCCAGGCGTTGCCGCGCTTGCCGAACTGGCCGTCGTCGTACCAGTACTCCTGCCACGGCGCGACGACGGTGCGGCCCGGCCGGTTCTCGCCCACGAACTCGGGCGACCACACCTTGCCCCGGGCCGCGCCGGGCCGGATGCCGGTCGTGTCGGCCAGGGTCCACGGCCCGCGCAGGGCCGGGGCCACCCACACGTAGATACCGTCGTTCCACGGCCCGGCCGCGGCGAGCCCCGGCGAGCGGGTGGTGCCGGTGGCGACGTAGAGCGGGCGCCCGCCGACCATGAAGCAGTTCACGTAGGTGTCGCGCATCCAGACGCGGCCGAGCTCCCGGTCCTGGGGGCGCAGCTCGAGCGGCAGCACGAAGGAGTTGTCGTCCCGCGGCCACAGGTCCGGCCGGACGTCGGCCACGCCGTAGGGCTCGGGGTCGGGCCAGTTGGCCGGGTAGCGCCCGGCCCGTCCGGCGTCCGACGGCGCCAGCCCGGCCACCAGCGAACCCGCGACCCCGGCCGCACCCGCCAGGAGCGACCGCCGGTCGAGGGGAAACCCGTTCTCGAAGCCAGTCATCGGACGTGTCCTCCTTCCGCGCACGGCGCCGCTGCCGCGCGTCGGACGCGACGGTAACCAGACTCCTTTCGACGCTCAAGACGCGACAGAAAGGTCGCCGGCACGAATGAATCGGACCACCGTCCGGTGCCGAACCGAAGGCTGCACGTCGATCGTGCCTCGGATCGACATGTCACCTTCGGTTCGGCGGCCGGATGTGCGGACAACTTGCGGCTCGGCGCCGACGGCGATACTCGGCGGCGATCCTCAGAGCGTCGGCACCAGCAACGTCATCAGCTCGCCCGACCCCAGGTGCACCAGCGCCTTGGCCGGCGTGATCTGCGTGGCGACGGACGACCGCGGCAGGCTCGCCCCCACGAGGTCGCCGTCGAACCGGTCCTGCGGGCTGAGCAGCGCTCCCCTCCGGTTCTTCTTGGCGTCGACCTGCCAGCCCGAGAACCCGCTGGCCACCTCGGAGGCGTCGCCACCGAGAACCAGCCCGCGCCGGTGGTCGGCGGCGGTGCGCAGGTAGGCGCGCAGCCAGGTCTTGGCGGGGACGTCGGCGACCAGCTCGGCGTCGTCGACGACCAGCACCACGGCGGCGTCGTCCGGGTCGAGGTGCGGCGCCAGCTCCTCCTCGGTGATGTCCGTGCCGGTCAGCACGGCGCGCACGCCGTCGCGGCCCGCGAAGTCGCGCAGGACGCTCTGCCGCGGCGCGATGACCACCACCTCGGTACCGCCGCGCAGCAGCGACTCGGTCATCACGGCGAGCATCGTGGACCGGCCGGACCTCGCGGGACCCGCCACGATGAAGGTCGGCGCGTCCCCGGCGAGGTCCATCCCGAACGCCGCCAGGTCGTCGCCGCCGACGCCGAGCAGCGCCCACATCGGCTTGGCCGCCTCCGGGCCGACGTACTGGTAGGCGGCGTCCACGGTGATCGTCGTCGGCAGGTCGTCGACCCGGAACGGCCCGGTGCCCGGGACGACGTCCTCCCGCTCCCGGATGCGGGCGGCGAGCTGGCGCGCGGCGCTCGTCTGGGCGCGACCCGACGGGTCGTCCCCGATGATCGCCACCTGCACCTCGAGGCCGCTACCGGACCGGAACGCCCGGCCGGGCTGGATCTCCTCCGGCAGCTTCTTGTGGTTGATGCCGGCCATCCCGTAGTCGAACCGGTCGGTGAGGCGCAGCACCAGGGAGTCGTCGGTGAGCACGCTCATCCGGCTGGAGAGCAGGCTCCGGTCGCCGGCGATCAGCAGGTGGATGCCCGCGCTCGCGCCGTCGCGCATGAGCTCCTGGACGGCCTCGACGAGCGCACCGCTGTCGGTCTCGCCGTAGGTGCTCAGGAAGCTCTCCCAGCGGTCGATCAGCACCAGGACGCGCGGCAGGCGCTCCCCCGGCCCCACGATCTCCCGCTGCTCGGTCACGCTCGCGAAGTTCCCGGCCGCCAGCACCTGCTGGCGCCGCGCGAGCTCCGCCTTCAGGCGGGTGAGCAGGCGGCTGGTCCGCTCCGCCTGCCCGCGCTGCACGACGGCGCCCGTGTGCGGCAGCTCGTTCAGCACCGTCAGCGCGCCGTTGCCGCAGTCGATCGCGTACAGGTGCAGGTCGGCCACGGACATCGCGTCCGCTGCGGCGAACGCCGTCGTGCGCAGCACGGTGGACCGGCCGCTGCCCGGCGCGCCGACGACGTACCGGTGCCCGAAGGAGTCCAGGTCGATCACGGCGGGACCCTGCCGCTGGTCGGCCGGCGAGTCCTCCATGGCCCACGCGAACTCCGACCCGGTGGTGGGCGCAGCGGTCGGCTTGGCCAGCATGTCGAGCGGGAGCAGGTCCGGCAGGGGCGGCAGCCACGGCCGGCGCGGGACCGGCCAGCCGCCGACGCGTGCCGTCTCGCGCAGGGTCTCGACCAGCGCCGCGAGGTCGGTCTCGACGTCCTCCCGGCGCTTGACGCGGGGGCGGCTGGGCGGCGGGGCGCCCAGGTCGGCGATGGGCACACGCGCGACGAACGGGGCCTCCACCTGCGTGGCGTCGGAGAGGGACAGCCGCCGTCCACCCACGCGGGCGGACTGGAACGGGACCAGGGAGGCGGCGCCGAGCCGGGCGTAGGCCCGGCCGGGCTGCGACTTGGCGATGTCAGCCGCGTCGTTCGCGTCGATGACGTCCTTCGACTCGCTCTTGTCCGTCATCCGCAGGGCGACGCGCAGGTTGGTGTTGGCGCGGATCTCCGGGGAGATGACGCCGGAGGGGCGCTGCGTGGCGAGGATGAGGTGGATGCCGAGCGAGCGACCCCGCTGGGCGATGTTGACCAGCCCGGACACGAAGTCGGGCAGCTCACGCGCCATCGAGGCGAACTCGTCGATCACGATCAGCAGGCGCGGCAGCGTGGGCCCGACGTACCCGCGGCCCTGCGCGTCGAGGTAGTCCTCCAGGTCCTTGGCCCCGGCGGCGGCCAGCACGTGCTCCCGGTAGGTGAGCTCGGCGCGGAGCGAGTCGAGCGCCCGCTCCACGAGGTGGGAGTCGAGGTCGGTGACCATGCCGACGGTGTGCGGGAGCTGCTCGCACTGGCTGAACGCCGCGCCGCCCTTGTAGTCCACGAGCACGAAGTTCATGGTCTCCGGGGTGTTCACCACGGCGAGCGACGCGACGACGGTCTGCAGGAACTCGGACTTGCCGGACCCGGTCGTGCCGCCCACGAGGGCGTGGGGCCCGTCCCGCACCAGGTCGAGCGCGAACGGCCCGTCCAGCGAGACGCCGATCACGGCCTCGGTGCTGCCCTTGCCGCCGTTCGAGATCATCCGCCAGCGCGCCTCCATCTGCGCGGCGTCGACCTCCTCGATGCCGAGCACCTCGACGAGGCGCGCCGAGTCCGGGATCAGCCCCTCACCCTCGGTGGCGGTCACGTCGTGGACGGCGGCGACGGCGCGCGCCACCGGCTCGTACCAGTCGTCCTCGACCTCGTCGACCAGGATCGACCGCAGGTCGTCGGTGTCCTGGCGGCGCAGCGTCATGCCGCCGTCGACGCGGGCGAGCGCCACGACCGTGCACTCCTCGGGCAGGAGCTGCTCGTCGCCGTCCAGGCAGACCACGCTGACGCCGACGCCGGGGCCGTCCCGCAGGATCGACACGACGCCGGGCAGGGCGCGCAGGCGGCGGGCGCCGTCGAGCACCACCACGACCTGCGGGCCGGCCATGGTCTTGCCGCCGGAGCCCTCCATGGCCGCGCGGCGCTGGGTGATCAGCGAGTTCACCTCGGCGACACGGGCGGCGAGCGTCTCCGTCGTCGTCCCGATCAGGGCGACGGCCTCCTGCCCGAACGACGGGCGGACGTGCGGCAGCCAGGCCGCCCACGCCCAGTCCTGCACGTGCTCCGAGCTGGTCAGCACGTAGACCTGGACGTCGCGCGGGCTTTGCAGCACCCCGAGCTGGCCCACCATCCACCGGGCCCGGCGCCGGGGCCAGTCGCCCGGCCCGGCCAGGCCGACGACGCCCGCCTCCTTGAGCGGCACCGTGACCGGCACCGACCGCACGGTCGCGCGGGTCTTGCGGCGGTGCTCCGGCTCGGCGCTGTCCTCGACCTCGACGCGGCTGGTCGCGTCCGCGAGCCCCAGCCGGACCGTGAGGTGGTCCCCGTCGGTGCTGCGGCGCTCCCACAAGCGGCGCGTGGGCGTGGTCGCGATGAGCCGCAGCTCGGCGGCGCCGGGGCTGGACACGCGGCGCCGGTGCTGCTCCCGCCGCACCGCGTCGAGCACCTCCTCCTCCAGGGCGGCGCGCTCCTCCGCGTGCTGCTTCAGCTTCTCCTTGTGCGTGGTGACGCCGTTGCGCTTCTGCATCCACCAGTTGCCCAGGCCCATCAGCGGCGACGCCAGGGCGAACATGAGGTAGAACGGCGACTGGAACACCCAGGCCATCACGATGCCCAGCACCGCGGGCATGGCCATCATGAGCCACGGCAGCGGGTTGCGGGCGGGCGCCGTCGGCTCGGCCGGCAGGCGGAAGCGCGTGGCCGGCATGGGCGGCAGCAGCCGCGGCGGCCGGTTGTAGTCCAGGTGCCCGGGCTCGGCGGCGGGCCGCAGGTCGGCGTCGGGCCGCGTGGCCGACTGGACCGTGAGCACGCTCGGGCCGATGCGGAGCTGCGTGCCCGCCGGCCACGGCGCCTCGTCCTCGCCCAGCGGGTCCTCCAGCCGGTCCAGGTGCACCTGCCTGCCGGCCGAGCGGGGGTCCGCGATGCGGCGCACCCGCACCCCGCCGTCCAGCGCGACGACGACGGCGAGCGCCGGGAGGCCACCCTCGCGCGGCTCGTCGACCCGGACCCGGCCGTCGGGGCCCACCTGCACGGTGGACTCCCCGACGCCGAGCCGGGCCACGGCGCCCGCGCCCGTGCCGCCGGTGACGCACAGGTCGACCGGGCCGCCCGAGGCGCCGTCGCGCAGGCCGGGTTCGGCGAAGGTGACGACGGCGCCGTCCCGGATGCCGGAGTCGGCGACGAGCAGCTCGGTGCCCGGGCCGGTCGCGTCCGGCATCCCGTGGACGGAGCGGTCCTGCACCCCGGAGCCCTGCACGACGGCGCGCCCGTCCACGTACATCGTGCTGCCGCGCGGCGCGCCGACCTCCGCGGCCAGCCGCTCGGCCAGCTCGGCCGCCCCGGTGCGGTCGTCCAGGTCGAGGGACAGGAGGGTCTCGCGCGCGCCGTGGCGAGCCGTGATCAGTGCGTGCATGTCATTCGCCTCCCCGCCGCACGGCGGTCTGCTCGTCGAAGCGCACGTCGGGCAGGAACCCGCTGCGCAGCCAGCCGTCGTCGCCGGCCGTGAACCGCCACTTCGCCGAGGCGGACTGGCCCAGCACGATCACCACCCAGGTGAACTCCGGGTTGGCGAACCGCGCCGCGAGCATGTCCTGCTGCGGGCCGGTCGGCGCCTGCGACAGCACGAGCACCCCGCCGTCGCCGACCTCCAGCTCCGGGACCACCTGCTCGATCCCGGCCAGGTGCTCCACCTGCTCCGGCTGCGGCAGGCCGTTGCCGACCATGACCACCCGGGGGTCGTTGGACCACGGGTTGCCGGTCAGCTCGCCCAGCCAGCGGCGCAGCACCTCGTGCCGCACCCGGGTGGGCCCCTCCAGGCTGATCACGCCCTTGGCCACCGAGAAGTCGACGAGCACCCGGCCCGTCTCGCCCATACCCAGGTTGACCAGCCGGGCGAACCGCGCGGTGGAGCCCTCCGAGGCCGCACCGGACTGCAGCTTCGCCAGCGGCGCCGACCAGCTCTGCCCGTCCTCGCTCACGGTCCAGGGCTCGGGCGCCGGCGAGGCCGGGTTGGTCAGCCGCAGCCGCAGCGAACCGCCCTCGATGAACACCCCGGTCGTCGCGGGGATCTCCAGCCCGTCCCGCTCGCACGCCGCCATCAGCACGCGCAGCGCCCGGTCCACCGTCCACGCGGCCGACGTGTCGGTGCGCAGCAGGCTGTCGTCGAACGGCTCGGTCCGCTTCTTGCGCCGCCGCACCAGCCACGTGCCCAGGAAGACCAGCCCGCCGAGCACCACCAGCACTCCCACGGCCCCGACCACCGGCACCAGCCAGCCGACCGCCGACGCCGCCTGGGCACCCTCCAGCTCCGTCGTGGCCGACGGCGACGGCGACGGGCTGGGCTCCGCTGACGGCTTCGCCGACGGCTCGTACCCGGGCAGCGGACCGAACTTCAGGCCCCTGCCCGTCGCGTCGGCCGGCATCCTGAGCACCCAGCCCGGCTTCAGTGTCCGCGGGTCGGTCAGGAACTCGCCGTCGGGCTGCCGGTGCCCCTCGGTGAGCTCCGCGATCTCGGGGTACCGGTTGCGGTCGCCGAGGAACCGTTCGGCGATGTCGTTCAGCTTCTCGACCGACCCGTTCGGCTCCTTGCCGACCACGTAGTACAGGACCGATCCCGGCGGCCCGCTGCGGCTCGGCGTCGGCCGCGGTGCGGACGGGGTCGGCGACGGCGACGGCTCCTCCTGGACGGTGCTCGCCGTCGGCCTCGGGTCCGGCTTGGGGCTCGGCCTCCTGGTCGGGGTCGGCGAGGGCTTGGGCTCTGGGATGCCGAAGACGCGCATCTCCCAGATCGAGTTGCCCGCCGCCGTGTCGTTCCGCTGCGTGGAGTACATCCGCACGTAGCGGCCCTTGCCGTCGACCGGGATCACGTCGGTACCGCCGTCGCTCGCGTCGGTGGACCACAGCACGCGCCAGTTCTGGGCGTCGTCCGACACCTCGATCGAGTAGACCTTGGCGTAGAAGGTCTCCCAGTCGATCTCGACCCGCCGCACGGTCGCCGTCTGCTGGAGATCGACCCAGATCCACTGCGGGTCGGCATAGGCGCTCGACCAGCGGGTCAGCCCGTCGCCGTCCACGGCGAAGCGGGCGGCGAGCTCCGGACGCTCGAGCCCCGAGGCAACCGCCGGCTTGCCCTGCGAGAGCAGGACCTCCTGCTCCTCCTGCGCCTGGGCCGGCGGGGCCGCCGGTACGACTCCCGGCAGCACTGCCGGCCCGCCGGCCGGTACCACGGTGCCGGCGAACATCGCCAGCAGGACTGTCGCCAGGGTCAGCAGCGTGACCCGCGTACGTGACTCACTCACCGGCCCGTCGCACCGCCATCTGCTCGCTGTACCGGACGTCGGGCAGGAACCCGCTGCGCAGCCACCCGTCGTCGCTGGCGGTGATCCGCCACTTCGCCGACGCCGACTCGCCCAGCACGATGACCACCCAGCCGAAGCTCGGGGACGCGAACCGGGCCGCCAGCATCTCCTGCTGGGTGGCGGACGGCGCCTGCGACAGCACCAGCACGCCGCCATCGGTGGCCTCCAGCTCCGGGATCACCTGCTCGATCGCCGACAGGTGCTCGGCCAGCTCCGGCTGCGGCAGGCCGTTGCCGACCATCACCACCCGCGGGTCGTTCGACCACGGGTTACCCGTCAGCTCACCCAGCCAGCGGCGCAGCACCTCGTGCCGGGCCCTGGTCGGACCGTCCAGGCTGATCATGCCGCGTGCCGTCGCGAAGTCCACCAGCACCCGGCCCGTCTCGGCCACGCCGATGGTGACCAGGCGCGCGAACCGCGCGGTCGACGCCTCGCTGGCCAGGGCGGCCTGGAGCTTGGCCAGCGGCGCCGACCAGCTCTGCCCGTCCTCGTTCGCCACCCACGGCACCGGCGCCGGCGAGGCCGGGCTGGCCAGCCGCAGCCGCATCGACCCGCCCTCGATGAACACCCCCGTCACGCCGGGCACGTCCACCCCGTCCCGCTCGCATGAGGCCAGCAGCACCCGCAGCGCCCGGTCCACCATCCAGGACGCCGACGTGTCGGTGCGCAGCAGGCTGTCGTCGAACGGCTCCTCCCGCCGCGAGCGCAGCCGGCGCACCAGCAGCACCCCGCCGAAGGCCGCCGCACCCAGCAGCAGCACCGCACCGATGGCGATCAGCACCGGCACCAGCCAGGACGGGCTCCCCGCGGCGGCCTGCTCCCCCGCCGCCTCGTCCGCTGCCGCGTCACTCGCCTCCGGGGACGAGCTCGGGCCCGGCAGCGGGCCGTGCTGCAAACCCTCACCCTCGGCGTCCTCCGGGAGCTGCAGCACCCAGCCCACCGTGACGGACTCGGGGTTGGTGAGCGTGCCGCCGTCCGGCTGGACCCGGCCCTCGTTGAGCTCGAAGATCTCCCGGTACCGCTCGCCGTCGCCGAGGAACCGCTCGGCGATCGCGTACAGGAACTCGGGCTCGCCCTCCGGCGTCGTGCCGATCACGTAGTACGGCACCGACGGCGCGGCGGAGGCCTCCGGCTCCGCGTCGTCCGCCGGGGCGCTCTCCCCCGCGCCGCTCGCCGGGCCCGTCGGCAGTACGCCGAACTCGATGCCCTCGCCCTCCGCGTCGTCGGGCATCTGCATCACCCAGCCCGGCAGGACGGCGGCCGGGTCGGTCAGCTTGTTCCCGTCGGGCTGGGTGCGGCCCTTGTTCAGCTCGAAGATCTCCGTGTACCGGTTGCCGTCGCCCAGGTACCGCTGGGCGATCTCGAACAGGAACTCCTGCTCGCCGTTCGGCTTGGTCTGCATCACGTAGTACTTGACCTTCTCGCCCTCGCCCTCGTCCGTGGCGAGGATCGTGCCGAGGACGGTGCCGGACGCGGCGGGCGGCGGGCCCGCCGTGGCCGGCGCGGCCGCCGTCGGTACGGCGGTCGCGACGAGCAGGGTCGCGGCCAAGGCCGCGGACAGGACCGGCGCCGCGAGGGCGGCCGTGCGGTGGGCGGGATGCACTGTTGCTCCGTCTTCAGGGGTATCGCGTCAGTCGGGGTGGGTGGTGCGTCGGGCGGGGCGGTGGTAGGGCGCGGTCAGGCGTGGTCAGGCCGAGCCCGGGACGCTTCGCTCCGGCAGCTTCAGGGGGTTGGTGCCGGGGCCGGCCCAGCGGAAGGTGGTCATCACGGCGTCGAAGAAGAGGACCATGGCCTCGGCCAGCCGCTCGGTGTTCTCGCTGTTCCAGATCGTGGAGAAGGACAGGACGAGCCACTCACCGTCGTTCTCGTCACGCGAGACCGCGTACAGCACCTGCCGGGTGGACAGCTCCAGGTCGTCCTGCCGCATGCCGTGCTGGGTCTGCACGACGCGGACGCCGGGGCGCCCGTCGAGCTCGACCAGCTCGCTCGCCTCGTACCCGTCGCTCAGGATGCTGGTCACGATCTGCATCGGGTCGGTACCGGCGTCGCTGACCACCTCGATCTCCGCGATCGAGCCGGGGACGATCACGCCTTCCATCGTCTCGGTCGGCATGTAGACCGCACCGGTACCGGCGTCACGCGCCTTGCTGAGGGTCTTGTGCAGCTCGTCGCGGAGCATGTGCCGGAACGGCTCGGCCTTGTCGCGCGGCAGCGAGTCGGGCAGCGCCCGCGCCACGACCTGCTCGACCGCGTCGTCCAGCTCCCGCTGGCGCCCCTCGCCGGTCGGGAACCGGGCCCAGCCCGGGGGCAGGAGCATGACCCAGGCGTCGGTCGGCTTGCCGGACGGCGCCGGCCGGTCGGTCTGCCCTGTCGCCTGCTCGGTCACTGGGTTCTCGCTCACTGTTCGCTCCGGTTGATCTTGACGGCCGACAGCAGACCGACGAGCGCCTCGTGGATCGTGGGCACGAGCACGAGATCCTGGCTGCGCCAGACCAGCGCCATGTCCACCACCGCGTCCGAGAACTCGGTGCGCCGGCCTGCGGCCACGGTCACCCAGGCGCCGCCCGCCTCGTCGATGTCGACCCGGGTGACCCGGATCCCGTCGCCGTCGGGCAGGTCGGGGTACTCGATGCTCGGTGGGTTCACGGGGTTCCCGCCCGTCGCGCCGAGCACGCTCATGAACGCGTCGTCCGACTCCGCCGGGTCGCTCATGCCGACGGTGACGAGCACGGGTACGGGGCCGCGGTCCAGCAGGCCGAGGCCGGCCATGGCGCGTGCCCCCTCGGTCGCCGCCTCGTCGGCGAACGCCACCAGGCTCGCGACCGTCCGCGTGAGGGCGCCGCGCATCACCTCCGCCTGGTCCGGGCTGAGCTCGCTCGCCGACCCGTCCGGCCCTTCGGAGGTCTGGGTGCCGAACGACCCCATCAGGAGCTCGACGACCTCGTCCTGCCATCCCTCGACCACCTCGGCCGGTTCGGTGGCCGTGGAGGGCACCGTCAGCCAGCCGTCCGGGGGCTCGATGGCCCACGACCAGACCTGGCCGTCCTCGACGGCGGTCATGCCCGCACCCTGTGTCTCTTCGCTGTCAATGTCTCGTCACAATCGATGTCTCGTGGCGGTCAAGGTCTCATGGCGGCCAAGGTCTCGTGGCGGCCGGAGCTCGTCGCGGCGCCGTCGCTCCGGTCACACGGCCGGGCCGGTTCCCGGCTCAGGTCGTGAGGTGGTTGTACTCGTAGTCGGTCAGATCGGTCCACTCCGCGCGCTTGTCCTTGTCGGCCAGCGCGGGGAAGAACGTGGGCGGCACGGCGCCCCAGAGACCCGTGAACAGGCCCGAGAGCATGGCGGTGGGACCCGCGATGTAGACCCATGGCTTGATGGTGAAGTTCGCGCCCCAGACTCCGAGGAGGCTGAGCTCCTTGAGCCCGCCCAGACCGAACGCCCCGCTGAGCGACCAGGTCTTGATCGGGGCGACGATGGACGCCCAGCCGGGGAGCTTCGACGTGATCGCGATCGAGATCTTCTGGATCGGCAGGCTCTTGAAGATCGTGCCGCCGGCGGTGGCGATGAAGGTGGTCGAGCCGCCCTTTCCGGCAAGCACGGCGCCCTGGGCCGCCTTCACGGTCGCCGAGATCGAGTTCGCCACCGCCAGGCCGACGCCGGCGGCGGCGACACCGATGACGCCGAGGATGACACCCGTCCAGCTCGCCTCACCCTGGGCGGCGAGGATGATGGAGCCCAGCAGGCTCACGACGCCCACCACCAGACCGGCGATGGCGAGCGCACCCACCCCTGGCAGGAGGATGGCGAGCACAGCGAGAGCCATGCCGATGTAGCCGAGGATCTCGACGAGCCCCTTGAGGAACTTGTTGAACCCGTGCACGAAGGCTTCCCAGCCGCTGTGCTTGAGCCCGTCGTCGCCCCAGTTCTCCTTGATCTTGGTCGCTGCCGTCTCGGCCGCGGTGGCCAGCGCGTCCAGCGCGGCCTGGCACTTGGCCTTGGCCGCCGCGAGGTCGCCGTTCGCGCCGTTGATCTTGTTCGTCCGGTTCTGGGACTCCTGCTTCTCGCTCTCGGTGAGTGGCGGCGCGTCGTCCGGCCGGTCCGCGTTCACCGGGTCGGGCATGCCCTCGGCGCTCTTGAGCGCGGCGGCGGCGTTCTCGGCGTCCGCCAGGGCCTTGGCGGTCTCCGAGCGGGCGGTCTCCAGGGCCGGCTGGTACGCCGACAGCGCCGAGTGCACGTCCTCGTACCGGCCGGCGGCGGCGCTGAGGTGCTCGTGGCTCTCGCCTGCGCGCTTGCGCATCGCATCGGCCGACTCGCCCTTGAGCAGGGTCTCGTCGCCGTCGCCGATCTTCTTGAGGAGCGCCGCCTGCGTGGTCATCATCTCGGCGATCTCCTTGTAGTGCTTGATCACCGCGTCCAGACCGGACGCCTCCGCCGGCACCGGGTCGGAATCGTGATCCAGCAGATGCCACTCACCCACGCGGGCGGCGCTCATCAAGTCTCCTTCAGGTCGTGCTGACTAGTTGCCTTCAGGTCGTACCGTCAGCCCTCGTCGGGCGTCAGCGACTTCTCGAGCTCGATCTCGGTGTTGTTCCAGGTCTCGGCGGCCTTCTCCATCTTGCTCTGGAGGTCCTTGAGGTTTTCCTGGAGCTTCTCCCGCTTGACCCACCAGCTGTCGATGAAGTCGTCCATCGCGCCCGCCACCGTCTTGTGACCGAAGATGTCGCCGCCGTCCCACATCGCGTCCATGTTCTCGAGCTCGTCGAGGATGGACTTGAGCTGTGTGGCAGCTTCGTCGACGGCGATCGAGGTGACGACGAGGTCGGCCATCGGACTACTTGTTCAGCGCGTTGGCGAGTTCCTCGTCGGTCTTGCGCAGCGCCTCTGCGGCCTGCTTGAGGTACTCGCCGATGCCGGTCAGACCCTCCATGACCTGCTTGCCACCCTTGTCGAGCTCCTTGTACGACTCGTCGAACCGCTTGGAGGACTTGTCCGTCACGTAGCCGTCCTGCACCAGGTTGTCGACCATCGTCCGGAGCTGGTCGAGCTTGGCCTGCATGTCGTCCGACTCCTGCTTCATGCGCTGAGCGGCGTCTTCCATCTGCTGGAAGGTCACGTTGATGTTGGCCACGATCGGTCCTTTCGGGTTAGTTCGGAGGAAACGACGCGAGCGTACACGAATCGGACATCTCCCAGGTGAAACCCGATGTGCTGTTGCAGCCCGCTCGGCCCTCGTGATTCACCCTCACGTGGCGCGAGAGCAGGGGCGATTGCGCAGGTCACAGCCTCGCGTACGAGGAATCCCGTAATTTTGGTTGACGGTGTCCACCTGGGCCGCTACCGTGGTTGACAACGTCAACCCCAGGCGAGGGTTCACGAAGATTTCAGATGGAGCAGCACATGCCACGCCCACGCACTCTGGTCGTCATCACGGTGGCGATCGCCGCCGCGGTGGCCGCCGGCGCCGTCGGATACCTCACGCTGATCCGGCCACCCGCCGAGCCGCCGGCCTACACCGGGGACCGGCCCGACCTCGCCACGTCCGGCTACGTCAGCCACACCGAGACCGTCACGGTCGCCGTGCCGCGCGCGGACTACGTCCGCTGGACGAACGACCCCGGCCGCGAGCTGGGCGACGTCGTCCAGGCGCAGGGCGCCATCCCGGCGGTCGAGAGCACGGTCGCCCTGCGCGGCGAGTGGGACCCGGAGGCGGGCCGCGTCGGCGACCGGCGCCGCGTCCAGTTCTCCGACGGCCACTACCTCGCCGAGGAGGTCATCACCGACAACCCGGCCGAGTTCACGTACCAGATCTGGGGCTTCACGAGCCCGCAGCGCCTCGCCGTCCGCCACGGGACGGCGTCGTTCACCTTCGAGGAGCTCGGCGACGACGCCACCCGCGTGCAGTGGACCTACTCCCTGCTGCCGACCTCACCCGTGGTCACCCCGTTCGTCGAGTGGTACGTGACCGACTCGCTGGCCCCGATGATGCGCGCGACCCTGGCCGGGATGCGGGACGGCGCCGAGGCGGACCTGGGACGCTGACCGGCAGTGCGCCAGGCCCCCCGGGGGGTGGCCGGGGCCTGGCGCTCGGCGGCCGGGCGGGATCCGTCAGCAGTGCACCAGGAACGGACGGTCCTCGAACCTCCGGTCCAGGAAGGCGATGACGCCGGGCGCCCCGGTCACCATCGTCGAGACGTGCTCGCCGAGGTGCCACTCCCACTGGACGTCGGCGCCTGCGGCGCAGTACTCGTCCCGCAGCGTCCGGGCCTGGTCCGGGGCCACGATCTCGTCGAGCGTCCCGTGGAAGAGCCGGATCGGCACGTCCGGCGGGCTGGCCCCGAGCCGGTTCTCGTCGAGCCGTGCCCGCCAGTCGGGCGCCTGCAGCGGGTTCGACGTCGTGAACATCCCGATGTTCTGGAACGCGTGCGTGAGCGTGACGTCCACACAGTCGTCCTGCTCCCGCTCGAACGTCTCCCGGCCGCGCTCGTTGAGATAGGACTCGAGGTCCAGCTCGGGATAGGCGGCGTCGAACCCGTAGGCCGCCAGCAGCAGGAAGCCGAACCCGACCTGCCCGTCAAGCCCTTCCGCGACCTCGGTCAGGTCGGCGGGCACGCCGCCGGCCGCCACGCCGACCAGATCGAGCTCCGGCGCATACTCCGGCTGCAGCTCGCCGGCCCACATCGCTCCCCCGCCACCCTGCGAGTAGCCGGAGAACGCGACCTTGCCGCCGGCCGCCAGCCCGGCGGCGGGCAGGTTCGTGGCGGCGCGCACCATGTCGATGACGGCCCGCCCCTCCGACTGTCCGACGACGTACGTGTGCCCGCCCGGCGTGCCGAGCCCCTCGTAGTCGGTGACCACGACCGCCCAGCCCTTCAGCAGCATCGGCTCGATGAATGGCCGCTCGTAGTCGAGCCAGCGCGACGGCGCGCACGTGTCGCCGACGCCGCGCGTCCCGCTCGCGACCGACACGATCGGCCGAGGCCCCTCGCCCCGCCACGGCGCGGTCGGCACCAGCACACGCCCGGTGACGGCGATGTCCCGCCCGGTCGCGTTCGTCGAGTGGTACATCACCAGGTAGTTGCGGGCGCTGAGCTGCCGGGGCTCCTCGCGCCACCGGACCACCTCGCCGTCCGCGCCGTCGGGCAGCGGGTCCGGCGGGGTGTAGAAGTCGTCGGCCTGGCCCGAGGTCGGCACGGCGGGGAAGTCGGGCAGGTCGGACGTCGACATCGACGCCGACGCCGACGGCGACGTCGGCACCAACATCGGCGTCGGCGCGGCGGAGGTGGCGCCAAGCCCGTCGACCGCGACTGACGGGATGGCGGAGCTGTCGGCCGCGGCTGACTGGACGGCGGGGACGTCGGCCGCGGCTGACTGGACGGCGGGCGCGTCCGCCGCGGCTGATGGGACGGCGGCGATGGGCAGCGCCAGCACGGCCAGCGCAGCGACGGCGGCGGTCCGGCGCCCAGGCGCGCGCCGTCGTCGGCCGAACGCCGGAGACGGGACGGCTGATGAGGTGTGCTGATCGGTGACAAGCGGCATGGGATCTCCTCGGTGAGGTCCCGGACGCTCGGCGTTGAGCGCCCGAGCCCGCGAGCGGGCCGCTACTGACTGTAACCCCAATAACATCCGGACAACAGAGTCCGGCGGAAGTAGGGCGCCCAGGTCGGCAGTCTGCACCGAGATCGATCCAGGCCTGTGCCGATCTCAGTGCAAAGTCACGACCTCGGGCCCAAGTCACGACGCCGGAGCCGAAGTCACGGCCTAGGAACGCGATCACGGCTCGGCGGTTCCGGCCGGCCGCCGCCCTCGCGCCGCCACCAACAGTCGCCGGCGTGCCGCCCGCCCTCACGCCATAAAATGGTCACCGCATGCCGCCCACGCCACAAACGGTCATCGCGTGCCGCGGCCCTCACGCCGTGGACAGCTACCGGTGCGCCGTCCGCTCGCTCGCCGTGGCCGGGCTCGTGGCCTCGGCGCGCTCGACCAGCCCGGCGACAACCGCGGCCAGCGGCACCAGCACCAGGTTGCCCAGCAGCATGGTGCGCAGGAACGGCAGACCCGCCACGTAGCTCGCGAGCAACCCGTCGAGGGTCTGGGGGTACAGACCGTCCATCAGCCAGACGCCGAAGTTGGTCCACGCGAAGAACCACAACGACCCGCCGACGCCCACCCCGAGCGCCGCGGCGTACCGGGCGGGGCCGTGCAGGTGCCGCGCGAGGATCGCGCCGAGGCCCACAACCGCCCACGCGGACCAGGTGAACCACATGATCTGCGTGTTGCCGAGCAGCGCATCGCTCACAGCGACCACGGCGAACGGCACCACCGCAGCCCACCGGTTCCGGAGCAGCAGCACGGCGAGGAAGGTCGCAGCGGTGGCGATCTCCAGGTTCGGCGGCGCGCCCAGCCCGGGTGCGACCAGGCGCCAGGCCACCGCGGCGGCCAGCACCAGCACCACGATCGCCGGACGCCACCAGCGGTGAGCCAGCTCCCGAACCGTCACGTCGCGCCGGCCGACCGCGGGCGTCAGTACGTCTCCAGCGTCCACGTGATCTCCTGGCCGTCCTCGGTCTCCAGCGCCCCCGCGCCGACCTGCGCGAGCTCGCCGTCCACGGACAGCGCCCAGAACTCGCTCTTCGAGTCGTCCGCCGCGCGACCGCCGATCGCGGTCACGAACGCGTTCTCGCCCTCGCCGGTAACCTCGGCGGACGGGTCCGCCTCGAGCAGCAGCTCCAGCGCCGTCGCGCCGGTCCGCCCGGCGTAGCTGAACGTCTCCGCACCGTCCGACGGCGACGCGCTGTCCGACGGCGACGCACCACTCGACGGCGACGCACCTTCCGCAGGTGAAGCGCTGTCGGACGCCGCGTCCGGCGCCGCGTTGAGCGTCGCCGAGACCATGGGCTCCGGCTCTTCGGCCGTGCTGCCGCAGGCCCCGAGCAAGCCGACGACGAGAAGGGCCGCGCCGACCGGGCTGACGACGGTCCGGAGCGAGCGGCGAGAAGTCGTGTTCACGTCGGCGAGTCTAGGTCGGTGCGCGCCGCACGGCGCCGCCGTCTCAAAGCGCCGCCGTCTCCAAGGCCGGCGTCGCGGAGACCGTCAGCCCGCGAACCGCCGCCTCAAGTGCCGCCGTATCCAACACTGTCGTGATGGTCGTCGTCCAGGGACCGTTGCCGCGAGAGAAGAACGGCAGCCCGGGAGCTCGGCCGACCCTGCCCTGCCCTGCCTGCCCTGCCCAGCCCTGCCCAGCCCTGCCCAGCCCAGGCTCCCGCGCGAGCAGGCCCCCCACGAACACCTCAGACGTCGATCCGGGAGTGGTCCAGCTCCGCCGCACCCGCGATGAGGAACTCCTTGCGGGGCGCCACGTCGGTGCCCATCAGCAGCTCGAACGCCCGCTCGGCGGCCTCGGCGTGCTCCGCCGTGACCCGGCGCAGCGTGCGGTGCCGCGGGTCCATGGTGGTCTCCGCGAGCTGGTCGGCGTCCATCTCGCCCAGGCCCTTGTACCGCTGGATGTCCGGCTTGTAGCGGCGCCCGGCCTTGTCGAGCTTCTTGAGCGTGGCGCCCAGCTCGGCCTCCGAGTACGTGTAGATGTACTCGTTCTTGCGCCGGCCGTTGCCGATCACCTCGACCCGGTGCAGCGGCGGCACCGCCGCGAACACGCGCCCGGCCTCCACCATCGGCTTCATGTACCGGTAGAAGAGGGTCAGGAGCAGGGTACGGATGTGCGCGCCGTCCACGTCGGCGTCGGTCATCATGATGATCTTGCCGTAGCGGGCGGCCTCGATGTCGAACGACCGGCCGGAGCCCGCGCCGAGCACCTGGATGATCGCCGCGCACTCTGCGTTGCGCAGCATGTCGCTGATCGAGGCCTTCTGGACGTTCAGGATCTTGCCGCGGATGGGCAGCAGGGCCTGGAAGTCGCTGGACCGCGCGAGCTTCGCGGTGCCGAGCGCGCTGTCGCCCTCGACGATGAACAGCTCGGAGCGGTCCACGTCGTTCGAGCGGCAGTCGGCCAGCTTGGCTGGCAGCGACGAGGTCTCCAGCGCGTTCTTGCGGCGCGAGATCTCCTTCTGCTTGCGGGCGGTGATGCGCGCCCGCATCTCGGCCACGATCTTGTCGAGCAGCAGCGACGCCTGCGTCTTCTCGTCGCGCTTGGCGGAGGTCAGGCGCGCCTGGATCTCCTTCTCGACCACCCGGGAGACGATCTGGCGCACCGGACCGGTACCCAGCACCTCCTTGGTCTGCCCCTCGAACTGCGGCTCCGCGAGGCGCACGGTGACCACGGCGGTGAGGCCGGCGAGCACGTCGTCCTTCTCGATGCGCTCCGCGCCGTCCTTGGTGGAAACCTTGAGCTTGCGGGCGTTGGCCTCGACGTTCTTGCGGATCACCTTGAGCAGGCCCTGCTCGAAGCCCGTCAGGTGCGTGCCGCCCTTGGGGGTCGAGATGATGTTGACGAACGACCGGACCTCGGTGTCGTAGCCGGTTCCCCAGCGCAGCGCGATGTCCACCTCGCACTCGCGCTGCACCTCGCGCGGCGACATGTGCCCGCGCTCGTCCAGCACCGGGACGGTCTCGGTGAAGCTGCCGGAGCCCTGCAGCACCCACGTCGCCGTGACCGGCGAGTCCGGCGCCAGGAACTCGACGAAGTCGGCGGCGCCGCCGGTGTGCTTGAAGACCTCCTCGTGCGGCCCGTTCTCGCCGGGCGTGCCCGGCAGCCCGCGCTCGTCGCGCACCAGGATCTCGAGGCCGGGCACGAGGAACGTGGTCTGCCGGACGCGGGTCACCAGCTCGTCGTAGCTGAACACGGCGGACTTGGGGAAGATCTGCCGGTCGGCCCAGTAGCGCACCCGCGTGCCGGTCCGGCCGCGCGCCACCTTGCCGACGACGGCAAGCTCGGAGTGGTCCACGAAGGGCTGGAACGCCGCATCCGGGTTGGGGCCGGACGCCGGGTCGGAGAACGTGCCCGGCTCGCCACGGTGGAACGTCATGCGGTGGGTCTTGCCGCCGCGGTCCACCTCGACGTCGAGGCGCGCGGACAGGGCGTTGACCACCGAGGCGCCCACACCGTGCAGACCGCCGGACGCCTGGTACGAGCCGCCGCCGAACTTACCGCCGGCGTGCAGCTTGGTGTAGACGACCTCGACGCCGCTCAGGCCCGTCTTGGGCTCGATGTCGACCGGGATGCCGCGCCCGTCGTCCGACACCGTCACCGACGTGTCGGCGTGCAGCACGACGCCGATCTTGGTGGCATGCCCACCCAGGGCCTCGTCGACGGAGTTGTCGATGATCTCCCAGAGGCAGTGCATCAGGCCACGGGAGTCGGTGGTCCCGATGTACATACCGGGACGCTTGCGTACCGCCTCGAGGCCCTCAAGGACGGACAGGTGGCGAGCGGTGTACGACTCGGACGTTGCGGTCACGGCGCCAGCGTAGACGAGGACACCGACAACCTCCGTGAGGCGCTCCACAGGACTTCGCCGACGTTCGGCCCGATGCCCACCCGACACGCGGCCCAGCACCTGGCCCGACGCCCGGCCCAGATCCTGCACGGCACTCCGCCCGCAGGATTCACCCATGACGGAAATTACCCTTTCAGCGCAATTGGGGTCAGATGGCACCAGGAGTGTGAGACACGCCGCTATGCTCGCAGCGAACCGGCCACCCGGGCTGGCATGAACCGCGCGAGCGAATGGTTGGATGGAGACGTGACGACCTTGACGACCGAACCGCTCACCGCCCTCGACCGCTGCGACCGCTGCGGCGCGCAGGCCTACGTGCGCGTCGTTCTGCCCGTGGGCGAGCTGCTCTTCTGCGGCCACCACGCCCGCGCACACGCGTCCGCCTACGCGGACATCGCCACCCATGTCCAGGACGAGACCGACCGGCTCCACGCGGAGCACGGCCAGGCCTGAGACCAGACCGGACCACCACCGGGCCACACACTTGGATCCGACGGCCTGATCCGACCACCGGGATCAGCCGAAGGACGACGAAGGCGGTGGGTCACCTCTTGCGAGAGGTGACCCACCGCCTTCGTCGTCCCCGCGCGGCGCCGGCCTGTCAGCACGGCCCGAGCGCGGCCCGGCCCGTCAGCACGGGCCCAGCCCGCCAGCAGAGCCCAGCCCGTCAGCCCGCCGCGAGCTCCGCGACCTCCGCGTCGGTCAGCGCGCGGTCGAAGACCCGGACGTCGTCGACGTCGCCCCGCACGTGGTCGACCTCGGCGCCGCCGTACTGGCCGCGGCCGATCACCAGCGACCCCTCGGTCGCCGGCGCCGTGCAGACGTCCCTCGTGGCCACGCGCTCGCCGTCCACGTAGAGCGACAGCGTGCCCGCGACGGCGTCCCGCACGCCCGTCAGGTGGTACCAGCGGCCCGGCTCCGGCTTGGTGGGCGACAGCGCGCGCGTGCCCACGAAGCTCATCGCCCAGCGCTGGTCCTGTCCCGAGTACTGCAGGAAGAACGCGCTGTTGCTCCCGGTGTCCTGGCTGACCACCGTCTGGAAGCCGCCGTCGGCCACGTCGAGGCGCGCCCACGCCGAGACGCTGTAGGAGCCGTCGGTGGCCACGAGGGACTGCCCGGTGTCGGCCTCGCCCGCGCCGTCGAACGACAGCGCGCCGCCCGTCACGCCGTCGGTCCAGGTGGTGCCGGTGAGGGTGGCGTCGGCGTCGCCGACGCCGTCGGCGGCCACCGTGCCGCTGCCCTCGTCGAAGCCCCAGGCGTGCACCCCGGCCAGGCCTGGCGTGCCCGGGTCGACGACGGGCGGCTCGCCGCCCGTGCCGTCGGCGCCCTCGATGATCGACTCGTTGACCTCCCGCACCTGGCCGAAGTCCATCTTCTCGACCTGCCTGTCATAGGTGAAGAAGCCGTTGACCTCGTGCTCGACGTCCGTGATCTGCGTGTAGACCGACCCGCTGATGCCGCACTGCTGGGCAGCGGTGAGCACGTCCCGCTGGTTCTCGACGTACCGGCGGGTGAGCGTGGCGACGTCGGGCGTCATCTCGTACGCGTGCCCGTCCTCGAACCACATGTGGCCGTCCACCTCGAGGCCGAACCCGCCGTGCTCGCCGTCGATCGAGGCGCGCGTGGCGTCGGGCAGCGGCTGGCCCGGTCCGACGTACGCGTGCCAGTCGATGATGTCGCCCGCACCGCTGTCACCGAGCGAGTCGCAGCAGTTCACGCCCGAGTGGGCGTCGACGAGGCGCGTCGGGTCCTGCGCCTTGACCTCGCGCGCGATCCGCCCGGTCGCCTCCCGCGACCACTCGCCCCAGCCCTCGTTGAAGGGCACCCAGCCGATCACGGACGTCCAGCTCGAGTGCTGGTCGACCATCTCGTGCAGCTCGCGCTCGAACCGCTGCTGCGCCTCGGCCGGCGGGCGGCCCGGCTTCATCGACGGCATGTCCTGCCAGACCAGCAGCCCGAGGCGGTCGGCGTGGTAGAACCACCGGTCAGGCTCCACCTTGATGTGCTTGCGCACGGTGTTGAAGCCCAGCTCCTTGTGCTTGACCAGGTCGAACGCGAGTGCCTCGTCGGTAGGCGCCGTGTAGATGCCGTCCGGCCAGTAGCCCTGGTCGAGCGTGGACAGCAGGAACAGGATCTCGCCGTTGAGCGTGATGTGGTTGCGCCCGTCCTCGCCCTGCGCGATCCCGATCTCGCGCATCCCGAAGTACGAGCCCACGGTGTCCACCACCCGGCCACGCGCGTCCCGGACGCGTACCTCCAGGTCGTACAGGTACGGGTCGTCCGGCGTCCACAGGTGGGCGCGCGGCACGCGCACGGTGAGCTCGTCGCCCACCGTGCCGACGGCCCGCGCCACGCCCCTGCCCGCCGTCGAACCCGTCGTCGAGCCCGAGCCTGCCGCGCGGTCGCCGTCAGCCGGGGTGCCGGGCGTACGCACGACGACGTCGACCGTGCGGCCGTCGGCCGCCGCGCTGCCCTGGACGGTGAGCGCGAGGGTGTTCGTGTCGACGTCGGGGGTCATGCTCAGCTTCTCGGCGTGGACGGCGGCGACCGGCTCCATCCAGACCGTCTGCCAGATCCCGGACGCGCCCTCGTAGAAGATGCCGCGGTCGGGCACGTTGCGCTGCTTGCCGACGGGCTGCCAGGTGGCGTCGGTGCGGTCGGTGACGCCGACCAGCACCTCCTGCGGGCCCGACGCCGTCAGGGCGCCGGTGATGTCGGCGGAGAACCGGCCGTAGCCGCCCTCGTGGTGGGCCACCTCCCGCCCGTTCACCCACACCGTCGCGGTGTGGTCGACGGCGCCGAAGTTGAGCAGCACCCGCTGGCCGCCCGTGCGCCAGGACGGCGGCACGTCGACCGTCCGGCGGTACCACATGTGGTCCTCGTGCCGGTCGATGCCCGACAGCTCGGACTCCGTAGGGTACGGCACCAGGATCTCCTCGGCGAGGGTCTCGCCGAACGGCGGCGCCTGGCCCTCGGTGGCCCCCGCGAACTCCCACAGCCCGTTGAGGTTCTCCCACCGGTCGCGGACGAGCTGCGGCCGCGGGTACTCCGGCAGCGCGTTGTCCGGCGTGACCTCCTCGGTCCACGGCGTGGGCAGGTGCGCATCGGTGACCGGCCAGGCGGCCCCGCCGCCGTCCGCCGGGGTGACCGCAGGTGCGGACGTCCCGGGGACGACGGCGAGCACGGCGCCCGTGGCGAGGGCGACGACCGCCGCGCCGAGACGGCGCCGGGCGACGGCCGGCGCGGAGCGTTCAGCGCGGCGTGAGCGGGTGGCGGACGGGTTGCGGTGCGACCTTGCTAGCGACATCGGCGTCACCTTCCTGGTCCCGAAACACGATGGGCATCGTTGCCAGGAAGTACCGTAACGGCCGGTCGGGGCCCCGCCTAGCCCGCATTCAGAACATTTCCATTGAGGTCATTTCCGCGCGGTGACCGTGTCCGCCCACGAGCCCCGGAACCCGAGGGTGGTGCGCCAGCCCTCGGCCGTCTTCGTGAGGGTCCTGGTCGCGCCGGTGGTCGACGTCGCCTGCATGGTCTTGATCTGCCCGCTGGAGTAGCGCGCCGTCACCTTGACCGACTTGACCCAGGTCAGGTCGAAGACGCTCTTCGCCTTCGTCTGCGTGAGCGTGCCCGTCCACGAGGTGTTCGGGTTGCCCGGCGCCTGGGCCGAGTAGGGGTCCGCCACGTGGGCGAGGTGGGACTGCGCGGCCGTGCCGAAGGCGTCCTGGTTGTTCGCGGTACCCGCGAAGATGCCGCCGCTGCCCGAGGAGGCGAAGTACGGCGTCTCGGCGATGCCGCCCGACCCGTTGCGCACGACGGTGACCGTCGCGGCGTCGTCCTGCCGCGTGGCGTCCACCGCGGCGCGCCACGTCGCGCCCGCCTCGCCGCCCTCCTTCTTCCAGCCGGTGTAGTTCTGGCTGGCGGTGTCGTCGGACAGGTGGCAGTCGCACGAGGCCTTCAGGCCCTCGGTTTTGTCCAGGATGGCGTAGTTGCGGGCGACGATCGCCTGCGCCTGCAGCGCGGCGGCGCCGCCGTAGCCACTGGTTCCCCACAGCGAGGGCATCTCGTCGAGCCCGTAGAGGTACTCGTCGTTGATGACCACCTGGTTGACGACGTTGGGCCGGGGGTTGGGGCTGGTGATCCGCAGCCGGCCGTGCCGGTAGCTGCCCTGGGCGCCGGACACCGTCACCGTCCCGGCGGTGCCGGCCCAGTGGTCGGTGCCCGTCCACTCCAGGTAGAGCGTGCGGCGGGCGCCGATCGTCTGCACCACGCTGCCGTTCTGGGTGATCTTCGCGGTCACGCCCGACGTCGTGCGCCCGATCGTGATCTTGCGCGCCGACGTGCCCGTGGCGAGCTGCGCCTCCGCGCCGTCGAGCAGGCGCCAGGACCCGGCGGACAGGCTCAGCGTGGTGGTCGCCGGGTCGGACGACTTGCCGAGCACCTGGACGTCGATCGTCGTCCACGGGTTGCTCGCGGTGCCGACCGTCGCGCCCGGGTAGTAGTACCGCAGGATGTCGGACGCCGTGCTGCCCGTGCGCGCCATCTGGTAGGCCCCGTACTGCGACATGCCCACGCCGTGCCCGTTCCCGGACCCCGCGATGCTCCACGAGCCGGGCACCACGGTCACCGTGAGGGTGGCGCTGGTCGCCCTGGTCGTCTTGAACCGGTACTTCGACGTGACGGTCGGGTTGACCGACGTCGTCGCCTTGCCGGTGGAGCCCGTGGTCACGGACCTGACCCGAACCCACGAGCCGTCGCTGTACTTCTGCAGCGCCACCGTGGCGTTCGCCCGCGGCGCGCCGTCGTAGCGGTAGACCACCGAGAGGGTCCTGGGCGTCGACGCCGTGGTGGTCGACGTGCCGGAGGCCGTCAGCGTGTAGCCGGCCGCCGCTGCGGGAACGGCCGGCAGGCCGACGGTGACGATCCCGGCGGCGAGGAACAGGGCGAGGAGGGAGGCGGCCACCCGAGCGATGCGGGCTGCGGGAGCGGCGCTGATCAGTGAGGACACATCGGGCACATTTCCACATGACGACGCCGGGCGGGTGGCCTTCCGAAGAAGTTCACCCGCCCGGCGTCCAGGCCGCCCGCTGCTGCTCGGGCCGCCGTCAGTGGCTGCTGTCGGTGGCTGCCGTCAGCCGCCGCCGTCGTCAGTCGAGGTAGTCGCGCAGCACCTGCGACCGCGAGGGGTGCCGCAGCTTCGACATCGTCTTGGACTCTATCTGGCGGATGCGCTCGCGCGTCACGCCGTAGACCTTGCCGATCTCGTCGAGCGTCTTGGGCTGGCCGTCCTGCAGGCCGAACCGCATGGAGACCACACCGGCCTCGCGCTCGCTCAGCGTGTCGAGCACCTGGTGGAGCTGCTCCTGCAGCAGCGTGAACGACACCGCGTCCGCCGGGACGACGGCCTCGGAGTCCTCGATGAGGTCGCCGAACTCGCTGTCGCCGTCCTCGCCGAGCGGGGTGCTCAGCGAGATGGGCTCGCGGCCGTACTTCTGGACCTCGACCACCTTCTCGGGCGTCATGTCCAGCTCCTTGGCCAGCTCCTCCGGCGTGGGCTCGCGGCCCAGGTCCTGGAGCATCTGGCGCTGGACGCGGGCCAGCTTGTTGATGACCTCGACCATGTGCACCGGGATGCGGATGGTGCGCGCCTGGTCGGCCATGGCGCGCGTGATCGCCTGCCGGATCCACCAGGTGGCGTACGTCGAGAACTTGTAGCCCTTGGTGTAGTCGAACTTCTCGACCGCGCGGATCAGACCGAGGTTGCCCTCCTGGATCAGGTCCAGGAACAGCATGCCGCGGCCCGTGTAGCGCTTGGCCAGCGAGACCACGAGGCGGAGGTTGGCCTCCAGCAGGTGGTTCTTGGCGCGCTTGCCGTCGTGCGCGATCCACTTGAGGTCGCGCTCCAGCCGGCGCTGGTCCTTGTCGTTGCGGTCGAAGTCCGTGGTCGCCAGGCGCTCCTCCGCGAACAGGCCGGCCTCGATGCGCTTCGCGAGCTCGACCTCCTGCTCCGCGTTCAGCAGCGCGACCTTGCCGATCTGCTTGAGGTAGTCCTTGACCGGGTCGGCCGTGGCACCGGCGGTGACGACCTGCTGTGCGGGCTGGTCGTCGTCGTCGGTGTCGGAGACGACGAAACCGGAGTTCTCGTCACCCTCCCTGACCGCCTTGCCACCCCGGCCACGGCTCGTCTTCGTGACGACCTCGGGGCCGGGCTCCGCCTCGTCCTCCGGGTCCTCGACGGCGACGCCGTCGGGCTCGATGTTGTCGTACTTCGACTTGCCCCGGGCGGCGGGCTTCTTGGCCGCGGACTTCGCCGACGGCTTCTTGCGCGTGCCCTCGCCCGCCTCGTCGTCGTCCAGGTCGTCGTCGAAGTCGTCGTCCAGTTCGAGGTCGACGTCGTCGGGCAGGTCGACGTCGTCCTTGGGACCCGTGTCGGCGTCCTTCGGCTTCGCGGTGGACCGCGTCGAGGTCGACTTCTTGGCCGTCGAGGTCTTGGCCGCGGACTTCGCGGTCTTCGTGGCCGTCGAGCGCGTGCGCCGGGCCGGCTTCGCGGGGGCCTCGGCCTCCTCGTCGGCGGGCGCCTTCGCGGCGACGGCGGTGGAACGCGTGGCCGCGGCGGCGGCCACCTTGGTCACGGTAGGTAGCCCGACCTGCACGCCGGCGTTGGCCAGTGCGCGCAGCACCGCCTTGAGCCGCTTGGCGTCACCGACCTCCGCGGTCTCGCATGCACGCCGGAAGTTCTCGGCGTCGACCGAGCCGTCGGCGGCACCGCGAGCGAGGAGCTCCTGCAGGGCAGGATGCTCGAACTCACGGGGCAGGTTGTCGCGTGCAGGGACAGGAGCGATGTCCTGGGGGGCTTTCAGCGGAGTGGGCGCCACAAACCGACCTTTCGGCATTCGAGGGGGCGGTGTACCGCCGGCGAGGCCTCGCTAGACCTTCTTCTTCCGCCGGCGAACATATATATTGTACCGTCGGCAGCCCTGTACGCCGCGACCAACGCCGCGATACAGGCAAAGTCAGTGCGAGAGTCACTTCGGGCGGGCAGCCCCGCGGGGCTTTCTGATTTTGCGTGCCAAGAGTCAACGAGCGGGGCGGCCCCGCAATTCCCGATCCGGCGAATCTGGTCGGGTCGGGCCTGCGCCGGCCGGCTGAGGCGAACCAGCTCAACCGGATCGGGTCGGCCGGTCCGCGGTCGGCCGATTCACACCGGCCTGGTCAGATCAGCCCCGGTCAGACCTTGACAGCCAGCACCGGGCAGGGCGCCTCGACCAGGATCCGCTGCGCGCCGGCGCCCAGGATGAGCTTGCCGACGGGGCTGCGCCGGCGCAGCCCGATCACTATCAGCTCCGCCCCGGTGCTCGTGGCGGCACGGATCAGGTCCTCGGCAAGGTCGCCCGTGCCCTCCTCGACCCGGACGTCCACCTCGGCCGCCAGGTCGCCGACCAGCTCGGCGACCTCCGCCCGGCACTCGTCGACGGGACTCTTCCCGCTCGTGACCACGACCAGCGCGGCCCCGCGCTCCCTGGCCTCGGTGACGGCGGTGCTGAGGGCGCCCTGGCCCTCCGGCGTGGCGAGGTGGCCGACGACGATCGTCATGTCCACCGACGCTACCCCACACCGCGCCTCCTGCCGCGCCTCACACGGCGGCCGCCCGCTCGGCGTCCGGCCCGCCGCGGAAGAGGGCCTGCTCCCGCCGCACCCAGCCCGGCGGGACTCCCCCGACGATCGCGCCGCGCAGCAGCAGCGCGAGCCGGTACTCCGGGTCCACCCCGAGCGCGTCCGCGACGCGCTCGGCCGCCAGTCCGCCGTCGCCGTGCCACCACGCGACGAGCGCCAGCAGGAGGTAGGCCGGAGCCCGCCGGGCGCGCGGTACGTGCCGGACGACCGCCTCGAGGACCTGGCGCGCCGGCCGGGTGATCTCCTCGGACGGCGGGACGCCCTGCTCGGGGTCGACGATCCCCGCCATGACCGTTCCCGTGGCCGCGAACGCGTCGCCGTCCACCGTACGCCGGGCGGTGCGCAGCGCCGCCTCCTGGGTCCCCGGCGCCAGGGTGAGCAGCACCGCGTCCCGCACGTACGTGTCCGCGAGCGCCGCGCCGATCTTCCCGAGGTCGACCGGGGACAGCGTGGCGGGCTCCCCCGGCCGGGCGTCGGCCACGAGGCGCGTGGTGGAGCGCCACAGGGCGAGGCTCTCGGCGCCCCACTCGGCGAGCGCCCGCTCGGCGCGCTCGGCCTCGGCCGCCGCCGCGCGCGGGCCGAAGGCCGCACCCTTGCTGTCGAAGGCGGCGCCGTTGTTCAGGAGCCGCCGGTAGGTGCCGGTCCAGCGCGCCGCCGCGCGCCGGGCCTGGGTGCGGGCCGCCTCGGGTGCGGCGCGCAGCGCGTACCGCTCCTCGCGGGTGCCCGCGACGGTGCGGCCCTCCAGCACCATGTGGGCGGCCACCCGGCTCCCCTTGAGGTCGGCCAGCGGCCGGCCCTCGGCGGGACAGCAGGCCGGGTCGGTGCAGTCGAGCGCCCGGTACCCGGTGGGGCTGACGAGCCACGTCTCGGTGCCGGGCAGCCGGCGTTCGAGCCGCGCCCGCACCAGCTCGACAGCGCGCCGGGCCGGGCCGGAGGGCGCCGTCGGGTCGGTGGCGGTGTACAGCACGACGACCGCGCGGTCGGCGCCGTCGGCCACCACGTGGTCGGCGAGCCAGCGGGCGGTGGCGCCGCCGTCGGGACCGTCGGGGTCGTCCGGCTGGCGCAGGCGCAGGTCGTCGAGGTCGACGCGGGCGACGAGCCCCACGCGCTGGCGCGGTCCGGTCAGGCTCACCGCGACGACCGACTCGACCGGCTCGAAGCCGAGCCGGTAGGGAATGTAGGCCAGGAGGTCCGCCGGCCCCGCCACGCGGACCACCACGGCGTTGGGTTCCGCCGGTCCCCGGCGGTAGTTCTCGGGTGTGTTCTTCGGGTTCATGTCCACGATCCCAGCCCGCCGGGAAGGCGGCGGCGCGTCCAGGAGGGCCGTGTGGACAACGAATTTCCTGTGGTCTCGCTCAGTCCCGCGCGCTGTCGTCACGAGGGTCTCTCCGGCTACCGTGTGCCTCGTGCCCCAGTTCGCCTCGCCCCGTCGTGCGGCCGCGCTCGCCGCCGCCGTCGGGCTGGCGCTCGCGACAGCCGCGTGCGCAGCGGGGTCGGAGCCGGAGGCCTCGGCCGCCACCGCCGCGGGCACCCAGGAGCCGACCACCGCGACGTCGGACGGGCCCACCGACCTGCCGACGTTCGACCCGTCGTCGGCCGTGGGCACGTACGCGGAGGGGTTCCCCGCTGACCTGTTCCCCATGCCGAAGGACGCGACCCTGCTCGCCTCGTCGGCGCGGCCCGCGCCTGTCTCCGAGAACGCGGGGGCCAAGGCGACGCCGATGACGCAGGTGACGCTCAACCTGTCGTCGAGCCGCCCGACCGCCCAGGTGATCCAGCAGGCTAAGCACATCCTGACCAGCAAGGGCTTCCGGCAGATCCCCGCGCCGGAGTCGAGCGGCCTCACCGCGCAGACCGCGTTCCTGCGCATCTCCAGGGGCCAGTCCGGTGAGGTGCAGGAGTCGCTCCTGGTCGGCGTGCTCGACGACGGCGAGCGGCGCCTCTGCTCGATCAGCGGCACCGTCCGCACTCCGTAGGACCCCATAGGCTGGTGCCGTGCCCCTCTCCCCCGCCCGCACCGGCCCCCTGACCCCAGCGGCCCTCGTCGACGCCGAGAACCTCCGTGCCGACGTCGACGCCGCCGTCACCGCTCACCTCGACCGCCTGGCGGCGGAGGTCGGCGCGATCAGCCCGAGCGCACGGGCGCTGGTCGACGAGGCGGCGGGCCTGCTCATGGGCGGCAAGCGCCTGCGGGCCGCGTTCTGCTACTGGTCGTTCCGCGCGCACGGCGGCTCCGCCGACGCCACCGACCCCGCCCGCATCGCGACCGTCCGGGTGGGCGCGGCGCTCGAGCTCTTCCAGGCGGCGGCACTGCTGCACGACGACGTGATGGACAACTCCGACACCCGCCGGGGCCGCCCCACCACGCACCGTGCGTTCGCCGCCAAGCACGCCTCCGCCGGCTGGGCCGGGGAGCCCGTCCGGTTCGGCGACGCCGCGGCGATCCTGCTCGGCGACCTCGTGCTCCTGGCCGCCCAGCGCGAGCTGTCGGCGGCGCTCGCTCCGCTGCCTGCGGCGCTCGCCGAGGCGGCCCGCACCCGCTTCGACGCCATGCAGAGCGAGGTGGTGGTGGGCCAGTACCTCGACGTGCTGGTCCAGGCCGAGCCGTGGGGCCACGACCCCGCCGTCGACGAGGAGCGCGCCCGGCAGGTGCTGCGCGCCAAGTCGGCGAGCTACTCGGTGGCGGCGCCGCTCGCGCTCGGCGCGCTGCTGGCCGGCGCGGGTGCGCAGGCGGCAGCGGCGGTCGAGGCGGCGGGCCTGCCGCTGGGCGAGGCGTTCCAGCTTCGCGACGACCTGCTCGGCGTCTTCGGCGACCCGGCCGTCACCGGCAAGCCGGCCGGTGACGACCTGCGCGAAGGCAAGCGGACGGTGGTCGTGGCGCGCACCCTCGCGCTCCTGCCGGACGCCGCCGGCCCGGACGCCGCCGCCCTGGTCGCAGCGCTGGGCAACCCCGACCTGTCCGACGACGATGTGGCGCGGGTGCGCGAGATCATCGTCGCGTCCGGCGCACTGGACGCCGTCGAGCAGCTCATCGGCGACCTCGCCGTCCGCGCGCACGCGCTGCTGGACCTGGCGGACCTGACCGAGCCGGGGCGGGGCGTGCTGACCGACCTGGCCCACGCCGCCGTCGACCGGGCGGCCTGACCGCCCGACTCCGGCAGGCGCACGGGCCAGCCGTCCTCCGGTCCGAGTCACCAGGTCCAGCAGGTCCAGCAGGTCACCAGGTCCGGGTCACCAGGTCCAGATGGTGACCTCGCCGCCCTGCCTGAGCCGCTCGCCCGCCGCCGGCACGGTCTCGGTGACGCCGTCGCCGAACAGCCCGCCGAACCCGCGGACCTCCACCGTGTAGCCGGCCTTCTCCAGCAGCTCCTGGGCGTCCTCCGCGGACATCCCCACCACGTAGGGCACCGTCCCCTTCGGGCCCATGCTCACCACCACCGTGATGGGGCTGCCCTGCTCGGCGCCCTCGCCGGCACCCGGGTCGGTCCCGACCACCGACCCGGCGGGGACCTGCTCGTCGAACCGGTCCGCCCGCACCACGTCGAACCCCTCGGCGGCCAGCGTCGCCGTCGCGTCCTCCAGCGTCAGGCCCGCCACCTCTGGCACCGTGACGGGCGGCGGGCCGGCCGACACGGTGAGCCGCACGGTCTCGTCGGTCGGGACCATGGCGCCGTCGCGCACGGAGGCCCAGATGACCTCGCCGCGCGGCACGTCGGCGGAGTACTCGCGCGAGACCTCGATGTCGGCCAGGCCGACACCTCTCAGGGCGAGGCGTGCCTCGCGCTCGCGCATGCCGACCAGGCCGGCGGGGACCTCCGCGAGCTCCGGCCCGAGCGAGACCACCAGGCGCACGGGCTCGTCGCGCAGCGCGCGCCTGCCCTCGTCCGGCTCCGCGGAGACCACCTCGCCCTCCGGGACCTCGGAGCTGTGCTGCTCCTCGCTCGTCGACGTCAGCCCGGCGCCCGTCAGCGCCTCCTCCGCCTGCTCGGCGGGCACGCCCACCACGCCGTTCGGCACCACGGCGTAGGCGCCCGGGCCCCGCTCCGTGTACCACCAGGCGCTGAACAGGACCGCGACCAGCGCGACCGCCAGCAGCACCTTGCCGCCGCGTCTGCGCGCCGGCTCCGGCGGGGGCGGCGGAGGCTGCGGCGGCCGCTGGGCCACCCAGCCGCCGGCGGGCGGCCGCTCCACCACGGCGGTGCGCGCCGCCTTCACCGCTGCCGACGACGGCGGCGGCGCGGCCTTGGCGGGAATGTCCAGCACCTCGTTCGGGATCTGCCGGAACGTGCTGCGCAGCACGTCGAGCGCGACCGCCGCATCGCGCGGCCGCTGGTCCGGATCGCGGGCCGTGAAGGCGCGCACCAGCGCGTCCAGGGGCCTGCCCAGGTGGCCCGCGAACGCGCTCACGGGCGGCACGTCGCTGTTGACGTGCGCGAACGCGACCTGGATGGGCCCGTCCCCCTCGTGCGGCAGGCGGCCGGTGAACATCTCGAAGGCGAGGATCCCCACGGCGTACACGTCGGCGCGCGTGTCGACGTGCCCGGTCGAGATGGTCTCGGGCGCCAGGTAGGCGACGGTGCCCAGCACGGTGCCCGTCGTCGTGTTCGACACCTCGGAGATGGCGCGGGCCAGGCCGAAGTCGGCCACCTTCGGCCGGCCGGTGCCCTCCTCCAGCAGCACGTTCTCCGGCTTGATGTCGCGGTGCACGATCTCCTTGGCGTGCGCGGCCGCCAGCGCCGACAGCACGACGTCGAGGATCGCGAACGAGCGGCGCAGGGTGAGCTCGCCGTCGCGGATGAGCTGGCGGAGGTTCGTGCCCGGCACGTACTCCATCGTCAGGTAGCGCATGTCGCCGTCGGTGCCCTGGTCGTAGACCGCCACGACGCCGTGGTGCTGCAGGCCGGCCGCCGAGCGCGCCTCGCGCTCGAACCGCTCGCGGAAGCTCGCGGCCTGCTCCCCTTCCGCCAGGTGCGGGTGCATCACCTTGAGGGCGATCTCACGGTTCAGACGCGTGTCCTGCGCGCGGTACACCGTGGCCATTCCTCCGCGCGCCACGCGCGCGACGATCTCGTACCGCCCGTCGACCAGGCGGCCGATGAGGGGGTCTGCCGTCACCTGAGCCACGGGTGGGAGTGTACGGGTGACCACCGACGCCCCGGCAGTAACCCGCATATCGGACAAGTGGCCGTTGCCGGATCGTTGCCGTCTCCCGACTCCGGGCCCTGTCGCCTACGCTTCTCCCGTGACAGATCTCGACACCCTCGTGGGCGAATGGCTCACCCTGCCCGACCTCGCCGAGACCCTCGGCATCGAGGTCGGCAAGGCCCGCGGCCTGGTCCGGGACCGGCAGGTGGTCGGCACCAAGCGCGGCGAGCCCAAGACCTTCCAGGTCCCCGCACGGTTCGTGCTGCCCGACGTCGACGGCCGCCCCGGCGTCATCCCCACCCTGCGCGGCACCGTCATGGTGCTGTCGGACGCCCAGTTCACCGAGGAGGAGATCCTCGAGTGGCTGTTCACGCCCAACGACGAGCTCGGCGAGCGGCCCGTGGACGCCCTGATCAACGGCAAGCGCGCGGCGGTGCGCCGGGTGGCGCAGACGCTCCTGTGACGATGCTCCTGTGACGGCACTCGGGTGACCCGCCGCCGGGGCGCCGCCGCCTACCTCCGGAGCATCTCCGCCACCTGGAACGCCAGCTCCAGCGACTGCTGGTGGTTCAGGCGCGGGTCCACGAGGGTCTCGTAGCGCAGCGCGAGGCCCTCGTCGGAGATCTCCTCGCTGCCGCCGAGCACCTCGGTGACGTCGTCGCCGGTCAGCTCCATGTGCAGGCCGCCGGGCACGGTGCCCAGCGTCTTGTGCACCTCGAAGAACCCGGCCACCTCGTCGAGCACGTCCGTGAGGCGGCGCGTCTTGTAGCCGCTGTCCGACGTGATCGTGTTGCCGTGCATCGGGTCGGTCACCCACGTGACGTTCGCGCCCGACCAGGTCACGGCCTCGACGATGGCCGGGAGCACGTCCCGGACCCGGCCCGCGCCCATGCGGGTGATGAACGTGAGCCGTCCGGGGGTGTTCTCCGGGTTGAGCCGTTCGGTGAGCGCCAGCGCGTCGTGCGGCGTCGTCGTCGGGCCCAGCTTCACGCCGATCGGGTTGGCGATGCGGGCCACGAAGTCGACGTGGGCGCCGTCGAGCTGGCGGGTGCGCTCGCCGATCCACAGGAAGTGCGCGCTGGTGTCGTACGCCTTGCCGGTGCGCTGGTCGGTGCGGGTCAGCGCCCGTTCGTAGTCGAGCACCAGGGCCTCGTGGCTCAGGAAGAACTCGACGGTGCGCAGGGCGTCGAAGTCGGCCCCGCAGGCGTGCATGAACCGGATGGCGCGGTCGATCTCGTCCGCCGTCTTCTCGTACCGCGCGTAGGCGGGGTTGCGCATGAAGCCGCGGTTCCACTCGTGCACCTGGCGCAGGTCGGCGAACCCGCCCTGCGTGAAGGCGCGCACCACGTTCGCCGTCGCCGACGAGATCCGGTAGGCCTGCTCCAGCCGCTCCGGGACGGGCGTGCGGGCCTGTTCCGTGAAGGGGAACCCGTTGATCATGTCGCCGCGGTAGGCGGGCAGCGTCACGCCGTCGCGCGTCTCGGTGTCGCTGGAGCGCGGCTTGGCGTACTGGCCCGCCATGCGCCCCATCTTCACTACTGGCGTGCTCGCGCCGTGCGTGAGCACCACCGCCATCTGCAGGATGGTGCGGATCTTGTTGCGGATGCGGTCGGCGTTCGCCTCGGCGAACGTCTCCGCGCAGTCCCCGCCCTGGAGCAGGAACGCCTCGCCCCGGCCGGCGGCGGCGAGCCGCTCGGTCAGGGTGTCGGCCTGTGCAGGCACCACGATAGGCGCGGCCTGGGCCAGGCGGCCGGTCGCGGCGGCGAGCGCCGCCGCGTCCGGCCACGTCGGCTGCTGCCGCGCCTCCAGCGTGCGGAAGTGGTCCAGGCCGGCCGGCCCGGACGGCCCGACGGGCACGGCTGACCGCCCGGCCGGATCGGTGACGGTGCTCATCGGCTCGCCTGGCGTGCCGGCCGGAGTGGTGCCCGCACCTGGCTCAGTGCTCCGCCGCGACGGCCGGCACGAGCGGCTGGCCGATCTCCGCGAGGATCTGCCCGAACCACTCCTGCGAGACGTCGAACGCCTTGCCGCCCGCGATGCGCGGGAACGCGATGGCCTTGAGCCGGTCGCCGTCCTCCTCGTCGTGGCCGATGACGCCGGACTCGCCGCGCAGCGCGCACTCGACCGCGTAGTCCGTCATGGACTTGATCAGGCGCAGGTCCTCGGCGTTCGCCGCGGCGGCACGCGAGTAGTAGCCCGACTTCTGCACCATGACCTTCTCGGCGCCGAGCTTCTCCGCGAACTGCTTCGCGAACCACTGGCCCGGGTTGATCGTGTCGAGCTTCACGTGCCCGAACGGGTCGCGCTCCACGGTCTCGCCCGCCGCCTCGAGCTGGGCCACGATCTCGTGCATGCCGGCACCCTCCGACAGGAAGATGTTGACGTTGCCGATCTCGTCCATGACGCCGCGCAGGCGCTTGGCCTCGGCCTCCAGGTCGATCTCCAGCTCGGGCAGGAACACCGCGTGCACGTCCCAGCGCTCGCGCGACAGGCCGAGCGCGGGCGCCCACTCCTGGTCGTCGAGCCAGCCGCGGTACTTCTGGGCGGTCGCGGCGGTCAGCCAGCCGCAGTGCCGGCCCATGACCTCGTGCACGATGAGCATGCGCGGGCCGACCCGGTTCTCGCCGATGACGTTGGCCGCGAACTTCGCGCCCTCCTCGGCGGCGGTCCACGCGCCGAGCGACTGCTTGATCGGCACCACGTCGTTGTCGATGGTCTTGGGCAGACCGACGACGGTGAGCTCGTAGCCGTTCTCGTGCAGGTAGGCGGCCAGGTCGGCGGCCGTGGTGTTCGTGTCGTCACCGCCGATGGTGTGCAGGACGTCCACGCCGTCGGCCTTGAGCTGCTCGGCCGCCACGTGCAGCGGGTCCTGGCCCTCCTGGACCAGGCCGCGCTTGACCGCGTCCTTGACGTTGGTCAGCTTGACGCGCGAGTTGCCGATGGGCGAGCCACCGAAGCGGTGCAGCACGTGCGCCTGCTTGCGGGCCTCCTCCCCGATCTCGATCTTGTTGCCCGTCAGCAGGCCGTGGTAGCCGTGCAGGTAGGCGATGATCTCGATCTCGGGGTCGAGCTCGGTGTAACGCTCGATCAGACCGCCGACCGAGGACGACAGGCAGGGCGCGAAGCCGCCGGCGGTCAGCAGGGCCACACGACGAACAGCCATCGGAGGAGCACCTCTCATCAGGGAGAATTCGCGGGCGCCCCGACCGGCCATCGCCCGCGCGGCACCCCTTCGTCGTCATCCTACTGACGGCGGCTGACAGTGCCGGGCACGTCCGGTGAATGAGCACCCCCGCCGACGACGCCGAACCGCAGGTTGCCGGCCACCGCCGGCGCCGAACCGCAAGTTACCGGCCACCACCGCCGCCAAACCGCAAGTTACCGGCCACCACCGCCGCCAAACCGCAAGTTACCGGCCACCACCGCCGCCAAACCGCAAGTTACCGGCCACCACCGCCGCCAAACCGCAAGTTACCGGCCACCACCGCCGCCAAACCGCAGGTTACCGGTCACCATCGGCGTCCAACCGGAACCTACGCGTCGATCTGGGCTCTGATCGACGTGTGCCTTGCGGTTCGGGGCCGGCGGTGACCGGCAAGCTGCGGTTCGACGGCGGGTCGCCGCGCGTGCGAGAATGTTCACGAACCTCCCGGCGGCCAGCGGCCCGGGAGGCTTTTTGTTATGACGAGCACTCACGATTCACCGCAGCTCACCATCCGCCCGGCGACGCCCGCCGACCGCCCCGTGCTGGAGCGGCTCTGGCTCCTGTTCCGCCACGACCTGTCCGAGGTCTCGGGCGCGCTGCCCGACCCGACCGGCCAGTTCCGCCGCGAGCGCCTGGACGCGGCGTTCACGGACCCGGGCTGGCGCGGCATCATCGCGCACCTGGAGCCGGGCGACGGTGCTCAGCCCGGCGGCCGACTCCGGCCGGGTGGCGGCATCCAGCCCGGCAGCCGATTCCAGCCGGGTGGCGGCATCCAGCCCGGCGACCGCGTCCAGCCCCACAGCCGCATCCGGCCCGGCGACCCTGTTCAGCCCGACAACCGCGTCCGGCCCGCCGACGTCGTCCCGCCATCCCTCGCCGTACCGACGCCGCCCGTCGTCCCGCCGTCCCCCGCCGTCCTGCCGTCCCCGGTCGGCTTCGCGCTCGTCCGCGCCGTCGACACCCCCACGCGCGTGCTCAACTCGTTCTTCGTGGTGCGCGGGGCGCGCAGGTCAGGTGTCGGACGGCGGCTCGCGGCCCAGGTGCTGGCGAGCTTCCCCGGGCGCTGGGAGATCGCGTTCCAGGACGACAACCCGCCGGCGGTGCGCTTCTGGCGGAAGGTGGCCACGGACGCCGTCGGCCAGGAGTGGACAGAGGAGCACCGCGCCGTCCCGGGCCGCCCCGACCTGCCCCCGGACACGTGGATCTCGTTCACAACGAGGTAACCGGCCACACGACCTCGGTCGGATGCACCGGCCCCGACATGACTTCGGTCGGTTGCGTCGAGATCGGTCCAACGACCGACCGATCTCGACGCAACCGACCGAAGTCACGGAACCTCACGACGCAACCGACCGAAGTCGCGACCCAGCGAACCAGTCCCGACCCCTGCGCACCAGAACAGCCCCTGCGCACCAGAACAGCCTCACCCGATCAGGTGCAGGCTCTCCTTGTTCTTGTCCGCGTACAGGCGCTCCACGTCGGCGTCGAAGTCCTTGAGGAACACCGCCCGCTTCACGCTCTGCTTGGGCGTGAGGTACCCGTTCTCGATGGTCAGGTCGCCCGCCAGCACGGTGTACTTGCGGATCGACTCGGCCTTCGAGACCGCCTTGTTGGCGCGCTGCACCGCCTGGTCGAGCGCCGCGAGGACGTCCGGGTCCCTCCGGGCCTCCTCCACCGACATCGCGGGCTTGCCGTGCATCTTGAGCCAGCCCGGCAGGCCCTCGGCGTCGAGCGTGAAGAGCGCCCCGATGAACGGCTTGCCGTCGCCGACGACGACGCACTGGCTGACCAGCGCGTGCGCGCGGATGCGGTCCTCGAGCAGCGAGGGCGCCACGTTCTTGCCGCCCGCGGTGACGATGATCTCCTTCTTGCGGCCGGTGATCGTGAGGAACCCGTCGTCGTCCAGCACGCCCAGGTCGCCGGTGCGGAACCAGCCGTCCTCGGTGAACGCCTCCGCCGTCGCGGCCTCGTTCTTGTGGTACGCGCGGAAGATGTGGTGCCCCTTGAGCAGGATCTCCGAGTCGTCGGCGATCTTGACGCCGCACCCGGGGAGCTGCAGGCCGACCGAGCCGATCCGTGTGGCCGTCGGACGGTTCACGCAGGTCGGGGCCGTGGACTCGGTGAGGCCGTAGCCCTCGAGCACCGTCAGGCCCAGGCCACGGTAGAAGTGGCCCAGGCGCTCGCCGAGCGGCCCGCCGCCCGACACCGCGAACTCCGCCTGCCCGCCCAGCCGGGCGCGCAGCTTGGAGAACACCAGCGCGCTGGCGACGGCGTGCTGCAGCCGCAGCCCCACGCTCGGGCCCGACGGCGTGTCGAGCGCCCGCGACCACGCGATGCCCGTCGCGGTGGCCCAGTGGAAGATCTTCGCCTTGCCGCCGGCCGCCGCCGTCTGCTCGGCCGTGTTGTAGACCTTCTCGAACACACGCGGCACCGCGAGGATGAACGTGGGCTTGAACTCGCCCAGGCCGTCCACCAGCGTGGACGTGTCGCCCCAGTGCCCGGTGACCACGCCGCCCGCCACGGCGAGCACGTGGATGTAGCGCGCGAACACGTGCGCCATCGGGATGAACAGGAGGGTGCGGCCGCCGTCCTTGGCGAACACCTCCGGCACTGCCTCGACGGCGTTCACGGCGAGCGACGCGAAGTTGCGGTGCGTCAGCTCGGCGCCCTTGGGGCGGCCGGTGGTGCCGGAGGTGTAGATGATCGTGGCGAGGTCGTCGAGGTCCGCGAGTGCCCGGCGACGGGTGATCTCGGCGTCGGGCACGTCGGCGCCGTCGGCGGCTACCGCGTCCAGCGCGCCGTCGTCGATGACGAGCACGTCGGACAGGAGCGGGAGGGTGCCGTGCACCTCCTCGACCGTGGCGGCGTTGGCCGCGGTCTCGGCGAAGACCAGCTTCACCTCGGCGTCCGACAGGATCCACTCGACCTGCTCGGCCGAGGACGTCTCGTAGACCGGGACCGGGACCGCGCCGGCGGCCCAGGCCGCGAAGTCCAGCACCGCCCACTCGTACCGGGTGCGCGACATGATGCCTACCCGGTCGCCGGGCTCGATCCCGCGGGCCACGAGGCCCTTCGCCACGGCGACGACCTGTGCGTCGAACTCGCCGGCCGAGACGACCCGCCAGGGCTCTCCCTTGCCGCGAGGAACCTCCATCATCGGCTTGTCGGCACCGGCGCCGACCCGCTCCGCGAGCACGTCGTTGAGGTTGGAGGTGGGGGGCAGCTCGATGAGGATCGGGCTGAAGATCTCGTCCATTCTGACTCCAGTGGCAGTACTGACCGTGCCTGCAAAGATACCGGGAAACGGACGCCGCGTGTTGCACCGCCCACGGTCGCTACCCTGGGTGTGCGCACCGACTCGGTGCAGCCCCCTTCTCGACGGCCCGTCGGCCGTCACGCGACGAAAGAACGTGAGGACGAATGCACGCCATCGGGGTGGACATCGGCGGCACCAAGATCGCCGTGGGAGTCGTCGACGAGGACGGCAAGATCCTTGCCCAGGTGCGCCGCGAGACGGACGCCGACGACGTGGCGCACATCGACAAGGCCATCGCCGACGCGTGCAACGAGCTGGTCAAGGAGCACGAGGTGGGCGCCATCGGCCTGGCCGCCGCCGGCTTCGTCAGCCCCGACCGGACGTCGGTGAACTTCGCCCCCAACATCGCCTGGCGTGAGTACCCGCTGGCCGCGAAGGTCGGCGCGCTCGTGGACGCCGACGTCCCGATCGTCGTGGAGAACGACGCGAACGCCGCGGGCTGGGCCGAGTTCCGGTTCGGCGCGGGCCGCGACGCCACCGACATGCTGATGCTCACGGTCGGCACCGGCCTGGGCGGCGCCGTGATCTCCGAGAAGGAGCTCGTGCGCGGCAAGTGGGGCATGGCCGCCGAGGTCGGGCACATGCGCGTGGTGCCGGAGGGGCACTACTGCGGCTGCGGCCACGAGGGCTGCTGGGAGCAGTACGCGTCGGGCAGCGCGCTGGAGCGTGACGCCCAGCACGCCGCCGTCGCCCGCGTGGACCAGGCCGGGCGCCTGCTGGAGCTCGCCGGCGGCGACCCCGAGAAGATCCGCGGCAAGATGGTCACGGAGGCCGCGCAGGAGGGCGACGAGCTGTCGATCGATCTGCTCGCGACCCTCGGACGCTGGATCGGCGAGGGCTCTGCCTCGGTGGCCGCCCTGCTCGACCCGGAGCTCATCGTCATCGGCGGCGGCGTCGGCGCGGCGGGCGACCTGCTGCTCGGCCCGGTGCGCCGCGGCTTCGAGGCCCAGCTCTCCGCCATGGGCCACCGGCCCGTCGCGCAGATCGAGCTGGCCCAGCACGGCAACGAGGCCGGCATCGTGGGCGCGGCGGACCTCGCCCGCCGCTGAGCCTCCCCTCAGGTCAGAAGCTCAGGTCACCGGGGTGGCCTGAGCTTCTGACATCGTCGGACGGCGGTTCGGCCGGCGGTCCGGAGGACCGTTCGGGCAACGTTCAGACGACGGCGCCCGGCCCGTCGTCGTCCGGGTCCCGCTGGTGCGGCATGCGCCAGATCAGCACGCCGAGGCCCGCGACGAACAGGCCGATGCCGATCTGCCCGGCCAGCGGCGGGATCGCCACGGACGGCATGGCCGCCGACACGATCATCCCGATCACCGCCAGCACGGGTACACCGACGACGAAGCTCCACGCCATGGTCATCAGCGGGTCGCGGGACAGCAGCGGCGGAGGCTCCGGCGGCGTGAAGTGCGAGTCGGCCTCCTCGAGCGCCTCGGCCTCCGGCGACAGCGGCCAGTCGCGCGGCCCGGAGGGCACGATCGGACGCGACTCGGTCCCCGGCGCGTCGCCGCCGGGTTCGGCCGCCCGGTCATCGCCGCTGCCCTCGTCATCGGGCCGCGAAGTCTGAGAAGATTCGGCAGGCTGCTCCCTGCCGTCGGCCTCGCCGCCGGCCCGAGAGACGTCCATGTCGCCGAGCGTGGCGACGATGTCCGCCCAGCGCGACGCGACGTCGTCGTCGCCCAGCTCGCGGGGGGTGTCGCCCGGCACGTCGTCGTCGCGGTCGTTGGTGTTCGATGCGGCCATGGGCACACTCTATTGTCGTCGGGGAACTCGCGGGGGCGGGTCTTGAGGAGGAATTTTGTTCTACTGGGTGATGAGGAACCTGCTGGTGGGCCCGCTGCTGCGCCTCGCGTACCAGCCGTGGGTCATCGGCGCCAAGAACGTGCCCCGCACCGGTCCCGCGATCCTGGCCAGCAACCACCTGGCGGTGATCGACTCGTTCATCCTGCCCCTGGTGATCCCGCGCCGGATGACCTTCCTCGGCAAGTCCGACTACTTCACCGGCCGGGGCGTCAAGGGCCGGTTCGTGGCCTGGTTCATGACGGGCATCGGCGTCATCCCCGTCGACCGCTCCGGCGGCGCCGCCAGCGAGGCCGCGCTGCGCACCGGCCTGCGGGTGCTGCGCGAGGGCAGCCTGTTCGGCATCTACCCGGAGGGCACGCGCAGCCCTGACGGCCGCCTCTACAAGGCGAAAACGGGCGTGGCGCGGATGGCCCTGGAGTCGGGTGCCCCCGTGGTGCCCGTCGCCATGGTCGACACCGAGATCGCCCAGCCCGTGGGCCGGACGATCCCCACGTTCATGCCGCTGGGCGCCGTGGTCGGCGAGCCGCTCGACTTCAGCCGGTACAAGGGCATGGAGACCGACAAGTTCGTGCTGCGCGCCGTGGCCGACGAGATCCAGTACGCGATCCTCGCCCTGTCCGGCCAGGAGTACGTCGACGCCTACGCGGCCAGCGCCAAGGAGCGCGCCGCCCGCGGTGAGGACCCGATCCCGGCGTCGGAGGAGGGTCCGGGCGGGCTGCCGCTGCCGGAGGTCGAGCGCCCGCGCCCGCCGCGCCGCAAGCGACGCTGACTGCTCCGGCGCTGCCGGCCCCCGCGCTGCCCCAACGCCACACCCGCCCCACCGCCACACCTGCCCCAGCGCCCCCGCGCTGCCGCACGCCCCAGCGCCCCACGGTCGGCAGTTTGCCCCACAAAGTCGGCAGTTGGCACCGAGATCGGTCCAGGCCTGAGCCGATCTCGGTGCCAACTGCCGACGTCACGCGAGGCCGCCGGCCTCCAGCCCCCTAGGCGGGGCCGTCGAGGCGCGGAGCACCAGGCTGGTCGCCAGCTCCGTGCGGAGCGTGTGGCCGCTCGCGGTGCGCGCGCGGTGCACCAGGTCGACGGCGGTGGCGCCCATCTCGGCCAGCGGCTGCCGCACCGTGGTGAGCGCCGGGTCGATCCAGGGCGCGATCGGCAGGTCGTCGAAGCCGACGAGCGACACGTCGCGCGGCACCACCAGGCCCGCCTCGCGCAGTGCCCGCAGGGCGCCCAGCGCCGTGTCGTCGCTGCTGGCGAAGATGGCGGTGGGCGGGTCGTCCAGGCTCAGGAGCCGCTGCGCGCCCTCGTACCCGGAGGTCACGCCGTAGGCGCCCACGTAGACGAGCTCGTCCTCGGTGGTGGCGCCGGCGCGGATCATGGCCGCGCGGTAGCCCGCGAGCCGCGCGATGGCGTTGTCCTGCTCGAGCGCCCCCGTGATCGTGGCGATGCGCCGGTGGCCCAGCGACAGCAGGTGCGCCGTGGCCTCGAGCCCGCCCTGGAAGTTGGTGGCGCCCACGCTGAGCATCCCCTCCGGCGGCCGCTGCCGCGGGTCGACGACGACGAGCGGCGTGCCGGTGTCCTCAAGGGCGCGCCGCGCCTCGGCGTCGGGCACGGCGACAATGCTGACCAGGCCGTCCGTGCCGCGGTCGAGCGCGTGCCGCACCCAGGAGCTGCAGTCGTCGGGGTCCGGCTCGACGGCGAGGACCACGTCGAGGCCGAACCGCCGCGCGCCAGCGACGGCGCCGCGCACCACGGCCTCCGACCACGTCCCCTCGAAGTCGACGATCCGGACGTCGATCATGCCGGTCGGCTTGGGCGCCTTCGCCCGGACGACGTAGCCGTGCCGTTCCAGCACCTCGGTGACGCGGGCGCGGGTGGCGCCCGCGACGTCGGGCCGGGTGTTGAGGACCTTGGAGACGGTGGGCACGGACACGCCGGCCTCTGCCGCGACAACGGCGAGCGGGATGTGCGGCCGGTCCTGGGTCATGGGTCCTCCGTCGGACGTCGGTGGGAAAGCGTTTCCGAAACCAGGATCGTAGCCGACGCCGCGGAGTGCTCGGCCGAAAGCCCAAGTGCTCGGGCAAACCGCCGTTGCCGTCCGTTGACAAGGCAGGCCGGCGCGTCTAACCTCCCGGGGTCTTTCCGAGATTCAACCGCGAAATTTCGGACGGCGGATCAACAAAGGAGTGATCGTGAACAGGACACCTCGCCTCGTCGCAGCGACGACGGCGTCGACCCTCACGCTAGCCCTCGCCCTGACGGGCTGCGGCCGCAGCGACGAGGCCGGCGGCACAGCAGAAGGTTCCAGCAGCATCTCGGAGGGCCCAGCCACCGGCACCGTCGAGGTCTGGGCCATGGGCACGGAGGGTGAGCTGCTGCCTGAGCTCGCCGAGCAGTTCGAGGCCGACAACCCCGACGTCACGGTGAACGTGACGCCGGTCCCGTGGGAGTCGTCCACGGAGAAGATCAACACGGCCATCGCCACCGGCGAGGTGCCCGACGTCATGCAGGTCGGGACCACGCTGATGAGCGGTTTCGTCGGGCTCGACGGGCTGGCGCCCACCCCCGACGACTTCGACTCCGAAGCCTTCTTCCCGGGCGCGTGGGACACCACGGTGGTCGACGGGACCTCCTACGGCGTGCCCTGGTACGTCGAGTCGCGCGTCCTGTACTACCGCACCGACCTCGCCGAGGAGGCCGGTGTCGAGGCGCCGGAGACCTGGGCGGACCTCACGGACTTCGCGGCCGGGCTGCAGGACGCCGGGGCCGACCACGGCATCGCGCTGCAGACCCGCGGCAACTCCACGGCTCTCATGTACTTCCCGTTCTACTGGCAGGCCGGCGGCGAGATCATGGACGACGCGGGCGAGTTCACGCTCGACAACGACGCCCAGGTCAAGGCCCTGGAGTACTACTCCTCGTTCATGCGCGACGGGCTCGCCCCGCCGGTGCTCGTCGAGGACGAGAAGGTGCAGAACTTCATCGACGGCCGGCTCGGCTCGTTCGTCTCGGGCCCGTGGGAGCGCGCGAACCTGCTGACCACGGCGGGCGACGACTTCGCGGACCAGTTCGGCGTGGTGCCGCTGCCGTCCGACGAGGCGACGGCGTCGTTCATCGGCGGCTCCAACCTCGCCGTCCTCGCCGACGCCGCCAACCCGGACGCCGCGTGGAAGTTCGTCCAGTACGCCACCGACCCCGCCACCCAGGTCGACTGGTTCGAGATCTCGTCCGACCTGCCGGCGGTCCAGGCCTCGTGGGACGACCCGGCGCTGGCCGACGACGACGCCGTCGCCGTCTACCAGGACGTGCTGGAGACCGCGCGCTCCACGCCCGCCGTGCCGACCTGGTCGGAGATCGAGCACGAGCTCGACCTCATCATCGAGCAGGTCATCGCGGGCGACGTGACGCCCCAGGAGGCGGCCACCCAGATGCAGGAGGCAGCCACCTCGATCGGGACGGGGCTGGACTGACCAGTGGCCGTCTCCGCACGCCGCCGCCGCATCGGCTTCGCCGCCTGGGGCTTCGCGCTACCCTTCACCCTCCTGTTCGCCGTGTTCCTGCTCGTGCCGGTCGCCTCGTCGCTGTACATGGCGTTCACCGACATGCGGGGCGCGGACCTCAGGTCGCCCTGGGCCGTGAACTTCGTGGGGCTCGACAACTTCGTGGCGGTCCTGGCGGACCCGAAGTTCCAGCAGGCCGCCGGCAACACGCTCTACTTCGTCGGCGTCGCCATGCCGCTCACGCTGGGCATCGCGCTGCTCCTGGCCGTGCTGCTGAACTCGGGCCTCGTATGGTTCCGTTCGGTGTTCCGCGTGGGCTTCTACGCCCCCGTGGTGACGTCGATCGTCGCGGTGGCGGTCGTGTGGCGGTTCCTCCTGCAGCCCGACTTCGGCCTCGTGAACTCGGTGCTCGGCGCCGTGGGCATCGACGGTCCGCGCTGGCTCACCGACGAGGTCTGGGCCATGCCGTCCCTCATCGTGATGGCCACGTGGCGCAACGTCGGATACTCGATGGTGATCCTGCTGGCCGGGCTGCAGGGCATCCCCCGCGACCTGTACGAGGCGTCGGCCATCGACGGGGCGGGGGTGGTCCGGCAGTTCCGGTCCATCACCGTCCCGTTGCTGCGGCCCACCCTGCTGTTCTGCGCCGTCATCACCGGCATCGGCTACCTGCAGTTCTTCGAGGAGCCGTTCGTCATGACGCAGGGCGGTCCGCTGGGCGCCACCAACTCGGTCGCCTACGAGATCTTCAACCAGTTCGGGTTCGGGAACTACGGGCTGTCCGCCGCGATGAGCTACGTGCTGTTCATCGCCATCGTGATCCTGTCCTACTTCCAGTTCCGCCTGCTCAGGACGGAGAAGTGATGACGTCCACGTCCAGCCGGCCCGCGGCGCGCACCACCGCGGCCGACCGCTCCGGATCACCCGACGACGCGGCGCGCGGCGCCGTCCGGCGGCGGCGCCTCGGCCCTCGTGCCGTGCTCCTGAACGTCGCCCTCCTGGTGGGTCTGGCCGCCTCCATCGGGCCGCTCGTGTGGATGGTCCTCTCGTCGGTCAAGCCCGAGGGCGAGATCCGGCGGTTCCCGCCCACGCTGCTCCCGGAGGAGGTGACCTGGTCCAACTACACGGACCTGTTCGCGTCCCTGAACTTCCCGCAGTACTTCCTCAACTCGGTGGTCGTCGCGGTGGTGGTGACCGTCGGGTCGGTCCTGTTCAGCGCGATGGTCGGCTACGCGCTGGCCAAGCTGGACTTCCCCGGCCGCCGCACCCTGTTCGCGCTGGTCATGGGTACCCTGATGGTCCCTGGCATGGTCACCTTCGTGCCGCTGTTCGTGCTGGTGGCCAACCTCGACCTCATCAACACCTACGCGGCGCTCATCCTGCCGTTCCTCGCGGCGCCGTTCGGCGTGTTCCTCATGCGCCAGTTCATGCTCGACATCCCGGACGAGCTGCTCGACGCCGCGCGCGTCGACGGGGCCGGCGAGTTCCGCACGTTCTTCCGCATCGTCCTGCCGCAGACCCGGCCGGCGCTCGCGACGCTCGGCATCCTGACGTTCCTCGGGTCCTGGAACAACTTCCTGTGGCCGCTGGTCGCCGTGCAGTCCGCCGACAGGTACACCCTGCCCGTCGCGCTGGCCCTGTACTCGACCGGGCAGAACACCGTCCAGTACGGCCTGCTCGTGGCGGGCGCGACGGTCATCGTGCTGCCCATCCTCATCGTCTTCCTCGTCCTGCAGCGGCACATCGTGCAGGGCATCTCGACCACCGGCCTGAAGTAGGAGTTCTTCCGTGACCGAACAGATCACGCTGCCCACCGCACCCGAGTTCCTGTGGGGCGCCTCGACCGCCGCGCACCAGATCGAGGGCGGCAACGTCAACAGCGACTGGTGGGCCAAGGAGCACGTTGCGGGCACGCTGTGCGCGGAGAGCTCCGGCGACGCCGTCGACAGCTACCACCGCTACCCGGAGGACATCGCGCTGCTGGCGGACGCGGGCCTGAACGCCTACCGGTTCTCGGTCGAGTGGGCCCGCATCGAGCCGGCGGAGGGCGAGGTCTCGCGGGCCCAGCTCGCGCACTACCGGCGGATGATCGACGCGTGCCTCGCGGCCGGCGTCACGCCGGTGGTCACGCTCCTGCACTTCACGCTGCCGCGGTGGTTCGCGGAGCGCGGCGGCTGGTTCGCGCCCGACGCCGTCGACGTGTACGCGCGCTACGTCGAGACGGTCAGCTCGATCCTGGACGACGTGCGGCACGTGGTCACGATCAACGAGCCCAACATCACCTCGATGATGCTGGGCGCCAGCCGCCGCACCAATCTGGACGCCGCCGGTCTCGCCGCCCCGGACCAGGCCGCCTCCGAGACCCAGGCGACCGCCCACCGGCGCGCAGTCGAGATCCTGCACGGCCTGGGCCACGTGCGCGCCGGGTGGACCATCGCCAACCAGGTGTTCCAGGCCGCGCCCGGCGCCGAGGCGGCCCGCGACGCGTACGCCTACCCGCGCGAGGACTTCTTCCTGGAGGTCGCCCGCGGCGACGACTTCGTGGGCGTACAGAGCTACCTGCGCACCATCATCGGGGCCGACGGCGAGCCCATCCCCTTCGGCGACGACGTCGAGAAGACGCTGACCGGCTGGGAGTACTACCCGCAGGCGCTGGGCGAGGCCCTGGAGTACACCCACAAGATCACCGGCGGCGTGCCGATGATCGTCACCGAGAACGGCATGGCCACCGCGGACGACGCCCGCCGCATCGACTACACGCGGGGCGCCCTGGAGGGCATGGCCCGCGCGATGGCCGGCGGCTGCCGCGTCGAGGGCTACCTGCACTGGTCGCTGCTCGACAACTACGAGTGGATGAGCGGCTTCGCCCCGACGTTCGGGCTCATCGCCGTCGACCGCACGACGTTCGAGCGCACGCCCAAGCCGAGCCTCGCGTGGCTCGGCAAGGTCGCGCGCACGGGCGAGCTCTCCGCCTGACCCGACGCCCGACCAGGCGGCGGCCGCCCGCCGCCGCACCGCACCACCCGTCATGGCTACGACGACGTAGAGGAGACACACCGTGAGAAGGCACGTCATGAACAAGCGCGCCCTGGGGAAGCAGGTCGCGGGGAAGCAAGTCACAGGGAAGCGGGTCACGGGGAGGCACAGGACGGCGGCCGCGGCGGCTGCCGTCGCGGCGCTCGCGCTCACGGCCGTACCCGCGAGCGCCACCGGCGCGGCCCCCGCTGCCCCCGACCGAGCCGCCACCCAGGACCAGGCCGCGAGCCAGAGCCACGACCGCCGTCAGCTCCGTACCTGGGCTGCCGACACGTGGCGCTCGTTCGAGGCGCTGGTCGTCGAGGAGACGGGCCTGCCCGACGACAACATCGCGGGCGACCTGGACCCCGGCAGCCGCGGCGGCTACACCTCGCCGACGAACATCGGCGCCTACCTGTGGAGCACCGTCGTGGCCCGCGACGTCGGCCTGATCGGGCGCGCCGAGGCGCGCGAGCGCCTGGCGACCACGCTGGACACCGTGGCCGGGCTGGAGACGCACGAGCCCAGCGGCATGTTCTACAACTGGTACGACCCGGCCACGGGCGCCAAGCTGCTGGAGTTCCCCACGAGCGGCGACCCGGTCAAGCCGTTCCTGTCCAGCGTCGACAACGGCTGGCTCGCCACGGGCCTGCTCCTGACGGCCCGCGCGGAACCGTCCCTGGCCGACGAGGCCGACGCCGTCCGCGAGCGGATGAACTTCGGCTGCTACTACGACCCGGCGCAGAACCAGATCCGCGGCGGGTTCTGGGACGTCGACCCGCAGGAGACCGCGCCGGTGCCCGGCGACTACTGCGGCATGGGCGCCGACGTCTGGTACACCGGCCACCACTACGGCGCGTTCAACACCGAGCCGCGGATCGCGTCCTACCTGGGCATCGCCGAGGGGCAGATCCCGGCGAAGCACTACTTCGGCACCTACCGCACCTTCCCCGACTCGTGCGACTGGTCCTGGACCGAGACCCGCCCGGTCGGGCAGTGGGCCGAGTACCTGGGCGTGCCGGTCTTCGAGGGCGCCCTGCCGTACCGCGGCATGCACGTGGTGCCGACCTGGGGCGGCAGCATGTTCGAGGCGCTGATGGTGCCGCTCTTCGTGCCGGAGGAGACATGGGGGCCCCGGTCGTGGGGCCGCAACCACCCGCTGTACGTGCGCGGCCAGATCGAGCACGGGCTGCGCGAGGCGGACTACGGGTACTGGGGCTTCTCGCCGTCCAACAACCCGGCGGGCGGGTACCGCGAGTACGGTGTGGACCAGCTCGGGCTGGACGGCCCGGGCTACACCTCCGACCAGGAGCGCACGACCGTGGACCAGCCCTACGAGGGCTGCCGCGAGGGTTCCCCCGCGCCCACGGAGTACGGCGACGGCGTCGTGACGCCGCACGCGTCGTTCCTCGCGCTCCGGTACGCGCCGCGCGAGGCGATGGCCAACCTGCGGCACATCGCCGCGGACTTCGACGCCTACGGCCCCGGCGGCTTCTACGACGCCGTCGCCGTGCGCAGCGGCCAGGTCTCCCAGCGCTACCTGGCGCTCGACCAGGGCATGATCATGGCAGCGCTCGGCAACGAGCTCGCCGACGACGCCGTGCGGCGCTACGTCTCGCGCGGCGCCCTGGAGCGGACGGTCCGGCCGCTGATGGCGATGGAGGAGTTCGCTGTCAGCCGCTGACGCCGTCCGGCACCGGCTGGTCCGGGTGCGGCACGTCGCCGACGGCGGCTTGTGCCTCCCACAGCGCGACCTCGAGCCGCGCCCGGACCTGCGTGTAGGCGGGGTCGTCGGCCACGTTGCGCAGCTCGTCGGGGTCCAGCTCCAGGTCGTACAGCTCCCACTCGCCCGGGTACCGGCCCCGGCCGGTCCCGGGCAGGCCGAGCCCGTCGTTGTAGAAGTAGATCAGCTTGTACCGGGCGTCGCGGTAGCCGTAGTGGGCGGGCGCGCGGTGGTTGCCGTCGTCGTGCTCCCAGTAGCGGTAGTAGAAGCCCTCGGGGGCTGGGCCGTTCGGCCCGACGGAGGCGTCCCCGGCGCCGGCCGACGCGTCGCCGTCGGCGTCGGCGGCTGCGCTGGTGCCCGCGAGGTCCGCGAAGAAGCTGCGCCCCTGCATGCCCGGGTGCGGCGGCACGCCCGCCGCCTCCAGGACGGTCCGGGCCAGGTCGACGTTCGTCACGATGCCGTCGTGCACCCGGCCGGCGGGCAGCCGGCGCGGGTAGGACAGCACGAACGGCATCCGGATCGACTCCTCGTACATGAACCGCTTGTCGAACCAGCCGTGGTCCCCCAGGAAGAACCCCTGGTCCGAGGAGTACATGAGCAGCGTGTCGTCCAGCCGCCCGCGCTCGCGCAGCCAGTCGGTCACCCGGCCCACGTTGTCGTCCACCGACGCGACGCAGCGCAGGTAGTCCTCCATGTACCGCTGGTACTTCCAGAGAGCCAGCTCGTCGTAGCCCAGCCCCTCGGGCGGCGCGACCTTCAGGTCCTCCAGGGTCAGGTGGTCGGCCACCCGCATCGCGGCGCGCCGGGCCGACGACGTGCGCGTCGCGTAGTCGTCGGTGAACGTGGCAGGCACCGGGATCGGGTCGGTGTACAGGCCCGCGTGCCTCGGGTCCGGCTCCCACGACCGGTGCGGCGCCTTGTGGCAGATCAGCAGGCAGACCGGCTCGTCGTCGGCCAGGCTGTCGGCCCAGCCCAGGGCCAGGTCCGTGATGACGTCGGTGGCGTACCCGGGCACGGTGCGCCGGCCGTCGGCGGACAGGAACGTCGGGTCGAAGTACTCGCCCTGGCCGATCAGTACGTCCCAGTAGTCGAAGCCCTGCGGGTCGTGCCCCTCGCCGTGGCCCATGTGCCACTTGCCGACGATCCCCGTGCGGTACCCCGCCGCGCGGAGCTGCGTGACGAACGTCGGCAGGCTCGCGTCGATCGGCGTCGACAGCGTGGTCACGCCGTTGACGTGGCTGTACGTGCCGGTCAGGATCGACGCCCTGCTCGGGGTGCACAGGGCGTTGGTCGCGTAGCAGCGGTCCAGCCGCCAGCCCGCCCGCGCGATCTCGTCGATCCGCGGCGTCGTGTTCACCACCGACCCGTAGGCGCCGATCGCGTGCGCTGCGTGGTCGTCGGTGAGGATCAGCACGATGTCGGGCCTGCGGGCGGGGCGGGTCATGTTTCATGCATAGCATCCTCGGTGGGCATCACCGCGCACCGTCTCGACACCGACGACCCGGACACCTACGAAGGGGTAGACCGTTGACCTCCACCGCAGTGGACCTCGCCTCTCGGCTTGGGCGCACCGTGCTGTACCAGATCTACCCGCAGTCCTTCGCGGACGCGAACGGCGACGGGATCGGCGACCTCGCCGGCATCGCCGGACGCCTGGACTACCTCGCGTGGCTCGGGGTGGACGCCATCTGGCTCAGCCCGTGCTTCGTCTCGCCGTTCGCCGACGCCGGGTACGACGTCGCGGACTTCCTCACCATCGCCCCGCGCTACGGCACCAACGAGGACCTCGCGCGGCTCACCGAGGAGGCGGGGCGCCGCGGGATCGCCGTGCTGCTCGACCTCGTGGCCGGGCACACCTCCGACCAGCACCCGTGGTTCCGCGCGTCGGCCGACGACCCGGACGACGACCGGTTCGTGTGGAGCGACGTACCGGTCGACGGGTTCGAGCCCGGCCCGGGCGCGCGCGGCGGGTTCTACCGGCCCAACTTCTTCCCCGTGCAGCCCGCGCTGAACTACGGCTACGCGCGCACCGATCCCGCCGAGCCCTGGCGCCAGCCCGTCGACGCGCCGGGCCCGCAGGCCAACCGGGCGGCGCTGCGCGAGATCATGGCGCACTGGTTCGGGCTGGGCGTCGCCGGGTTCCGCGTCGACATGGCGTCCTCGCTCGTCAAGGACGACCCGGGGCACGTGGAGACGGGCCGCCTGTGGCACGAGACGCGCGCGTGGCTCGACCGCGAGTGGCCCGGGCGGGTCATCATCAGCGAGTGGGGCAACCCGAAGGTGGCCGTGCCGGCGGGCTTCCATGCCGACTTCTTCCTCCAGTTCGGGGGCGACGACGACGGCCTCCCGCTGCGGTCCCTGTGGAACAACGGCGCGGGCACCGTGAACCCGTCGTGGGGCGAGGTACCCGCCTGGGCCGGCGACGACGGCCGCGGTGACGCCGCCACGTTCGTCAAGGCCTGGCAGGACGCCGCCGACGCGATCGCAGCGGCGGGCCACGGCGGGGTGGTGGGCCTGCCGACGTCGAACCACGACTTCACCCGGCTGGTCGCCGGACCGCGCGACGCCGAGCAGGCCCGCGTGGCGCACCTGCTCACGATGACCTGGCCGGCGATGCCGTCCGTGTACTACGGCGACGAGATCGGCATGCGGTACGTGCCGGGCACGCCGACGCTGGAGGGCTCCCGGCTGAGCCCGACGTACGACCGGGCCGGCTCACGCACCCCCATGCAGTGGGGCGACCTGCCCGCCGGGACGCTCGGCCCCGGCACCCCGGCGACCACCACGTACCTGCCGCAGGACCCCGACCCCGACCGCCCGACGGTGGCCGGCCAGCTCGGCGACGGCAGCTCGCTGCTGCACCTGGTGCGCGAGCTGATCGCGCTGCGGCACCGCGACCCGCGCCTGGCGGTCGAGGCGCCGGTCGAGGTCCTCGCCACGGGGTACCCCATGGCGTACGTCCGGGGCGGCACGCTCGCCGTCGTGCTCAACCCGGGCCGCGCCCCCGTGCGGCTCCCGCTCGACGGCGCCGCCCGGGCGCAGCAGGTCCTCGCCAAGGGACTGCGGGTCGAGGCGGCCGACGGCGGGCCTGACGTCGTGCGCCTCGACCGGTACGGGTACGCGGTGCTCGACCTGGCCACCAGCTGAGGATCCCGGACCGACGCCGCACAGACCGACATTCGTCTGGCGCGCTCCTCGATTCTCTGTCTAGACTGTCCAGACGACGGGAGGTGGACCCATGGCGGCATGGCAGGTGCAAGAGGCAAAGCAGCGGTTCAGTGAGGTGCTCCGGGAAGCACTCACGGACGGACCCCAGACCATCACGAGGCACGGCGAAGAGGTCGCCGTCGTCATCGGCATCGAGCTGTACCACCAGCTCGCGACACCCCGGGTCGAGCTCGGTGAGTTCCTGGTACACGGTCCCGCCGCCGACGACCTGGCCGTGGAGCGAGACCGCTCCACCATTCGCGAGGTCGACTTCGACGAGCTCGCATGAACTTCCTCCTCGACACGAATGTGATCTCCGAGGTGCGCAAGCGCGAACCGGACCCCCAGGTGAGTACCTGGCTGGCGCAGCTACGAACAGAACAGATCTCGCTCTCGGTACTCACGATCGGCGAGCTCCGCCGGGGGATCAAGAGGCTGGCGCGCAAGGCCCCGGCCCGGGCCCGCACGTTGGGCGACTGGGTCTCGCTGCTCGAGCAGACCTACCAGGACCGAATTCTGCCGGTCACGACGGAGATCGCCACCCGTTGGGGCGAGATCAACTCCGGGCGAACGCTCCCCGCCGTCGACTCGCTCCTCGCCGCTACCGCCATCGAGCACGGGCTGACCGTCGCCACCCGCAACGAGAAGGACTTCGCGGAGACGGGCGTCGAGGTCTTCAACCCGTTCTCGTAGCCCCCACCCCGCCGGACCAACCCCGTGCGCCGGGTTAGCCTTGGCCGCGTGGAACTGATCCGGAAGGGCAAGGTTCGCGAGGTCTACGCGGACGGCGACGATGTGATCCTGGTGGCTTCCGACCGGGTGTCGGTATACGACGTCGTGCTGCCGACCCCCGTCCCCGACAAGGGCGCGATCCTGACACAGCTCTCGCTGTGGTGGTTCCGTCAGTTCGCCGACCTGGTGCCCAACCACGTGATCAACGAGGACGTCCCCGCCGAGTGGGCGGGACGGGCGATTCGCTGCAGGCGGCTGGAGATCCTGCCCGTCGAGTGCATCGCGCGCGGGTACCTCGCGGGCGGCGGCCTGGAGAGCTACCGCGCCACCGGCACCGTCTCCGGCGTCGCGTTCCCCCCGGGCCTGGTCGAGGCGGACCGCCTCCCGCAGCCCGTGTTCACGCCTTCGACCAAGGCGGACGAGGGGCACGACGAGTACGTCTCGGCCGAGGAGATCGCCAAGGACCTGGGCGAGGAGACCACGGCCCGGCTGCGGGACCTGACGCTCACCATCTACGGCCGCGGCACCGAGATCGCCCGCGAGCGCGGCGTCATCATCGCGGACACCAAGTTCGAGTTCGGCACCGACGCCGACGGCGTCCTGACGCTCGCCGACGAGGTGCTCACCCCCGACTCCTCCCGGTTCTGGAAAGCGAGCGAGTACGAGCCCGGCCGGTCGCAGTGGTCGTACGACAAGCAGTTCGTCCGCGACTGGTCGTCCACCCTGACCGAGTGGGACCGCACCTACCCGGGCCCGGAGATCCCCGCCGACGTCGTCGCGGAGACCCGCGCGCGGTACGTCGAGATCTACGAGACGCTGACGGGCGAGCGCTGGGCCTGAGCGTCTCCGCGGGCGTCCGCTAGCCCCCGTAGGAAAGGCACGTCACCGCCCCGTCGTCCGACGGCGCGGCTCGAACAAGCGTGTCAGTGTCTCCGGCTAGCCTCTGCCCCGTGAGCATGACCACGTCCGCCTACCAGGCCACGTTCGAGGAGCTCGGCACGCCGCTGCGGGACGTGACCTTCGTGGTGGTGGACCTGGAGACGACCGGGACGAGCGCCAAGGAGGGCGGTATCACCGAGATCGGCGCGGTGAAGGTGCGCGGCGGCGAGGTGCTGGGCGAGTTCCAGTCGCTGGTCAACCCGGGTCAGCCGGTCCCGGCCTTCGTCGCGCGGCTGACGGGCATCACCAACGCCATGGTGGCGACGGCGCCCGATATCGCACTGGTGCTGCCCAGCTTCCTGGAGTTCGCCCGGAACACGGTGCTGGTGGCGCACAACGCGCCGTTCGACGTCGGCTTCCTCAAGGAGATGTGCGCCCGGCTCGACTACCCGTGGCCGGGCTTCGCCGTCGTGGACACGGTGCCGCTGGCCCGGCGGGTGGTCACGCGGGACGAGGCGCCCAACCACAAGCTGTCCACGCTCGCCAACCTGTTCCACGCGACCGTCTCCCCCGAGCACCGCGCCCTGGCCGACGCGCGCGCGACCGTCGACGTGCTGCACGCCCTCTTCGAGCGCCTCGCGCCCCTGGGCATCACGCACCTGGAGGACCTCGCGACGGCGGCCGACCCGGTGCCGCCCGAGGTGCGCCGCAAGCGGCACCTCGCCGACGACCTGCCCGACGCGCCCGGCGTCTACCTGTTCCGCGGACCGGGCGACGAGGTGCTGTACGTCGGCACGTCGGTCAACATCCGCAAGCGGGTGCGCTCGTACTTCACCGCCGCCGAGAAGCGGAAGCGGATCACCGAGATGGTGCGCATCGCCGAGCGGGTCACGCCCGTCGTGTGCGCCACGCCGCTGGAGGCGCAGGTGCGCGAGCTGCGGCTGATCACGGAGCACGCGCCGCGCTACAACCGGCGCTCCAAGTACCCGGAGCGGCACTCGTGGGTGCGCCTGACCGACGAGGCCTACCCGCGGCTGTCGGTAGTGGGCAACGTGGTGGCGGGCGCCGCCCACATCGGCCCGTTCGGGTCCCGGCGCACGGCGCAGGAGGCCGTGCACGCCCTGCACGACGCCCTGAACCTGCGCCAGTGCACCGCCCGCATCCCGCTGGTCTCGGCGAAGGCCGGCAGCCCGTGCGCGCTGGCGGGCATGGGCCGCTGCTCCGCCCCGTGCGTGGCCACCGAGGGCCCCGACACGGCCTACGCGCAGGTGGCCGACGCCGCCCGCGACGCCCTGACCGGGGACGCCGGCCCGGTGGTGCGCGCGCTCTCCGACCGGATCGCGACGCTCGCCCATCAGGAACGGTACGAGGAGGCGGGCGAGGTCACGCGGCGGCTGCGCGCTTTCGTTGCCGGCGCGCACCGGGCCCAGAAGCTGGACCCCCTCGCGCGCTGCGCCGAGCTGGTCGCGGCGCGCCCCTCCGGCATCGGCGACGCACCGGGCAGGCCCGGCGGCTGGGAGATCGTGGTGATCAAGCACGGCCGGCTCGCCGCCACCGACGTCTCGGCCCCCGGGGCGAGTCCCCTCCCCCTGGTGTCCGCGCTGCGCACGACGGCGGAGCACGTCGAGCCGCCCGTCCCCCCGGCGCCGGCCGCGCACCCTGAGGAGACCGACCTGCTGCTCGCGTGGCTCGACTCCCCCGGCGTGCGGCTGGTGCACGTCAGCGACACGTGGGCCTGCCCGGTGCGCGCGGCGGGCGCGCACGCCGACCTGGCGTGGGCGTCGGACCGGGTGCGGGCGGAGATCGGCCAGGTGGTCGGCGCGGCCGTCGGCGCGGTGGTCGGCCCGGACCCGGAGCGGGTGGATACGATGACCGCATGCTGACCGCGATCGTCCTCATCGACGCCGAGACGTCCCGCATCCCCGAGGTCGCGCAGGAGGTCGCGAACATCGACGGAGTGAGCGAGGTCTTCTCCGTGACCGGCAAGGCCGACCTGGTGGCGATCGTCCGCGTGCCCGAGCACGAGCAGCTCGCCGGCGTCGTGTCCGACGCCGTGAACAAGGTGGCCGGCGTGCAGAACACCGAGACCCTCATCGCGTTCCGCGCGTACTCCAAGGCGGACCTGGAGCAGGCCTTCGCACTGGGGCTCGACGACTGAGCCGGGCTCGGTCACTTCTTGCGGGACGCACCGCCCGCGACGCCGGCCGGGGCCGCCGCCTCGATCTCGTCGTGCTTGCCGTGCGAGTGCGCTGCCGCGACCTCGGCGGGCGTCGCACGCTCCACCCGGTCCTCGTAGAAGAACTCCGACAGCCGCTGCCAGCGCCGGTCGGACCGGTAGCCCTTGCGCCGCACGCCGCGCGCGTCCGTCGCGGGCTTGATCTCCAGCGGGCGCGGGACGTCGTGCGAGGTGCGCAGCCACACCTCCTGCGGGTCGAGCGGGGTGTGCACCTCGACGTACTCGCCGTTGGCGAACCGCACGATGCGGCCCGACTCGTGGCCGTGCAGCACCAGCTCACGGTCCTTGCGCTGCAGCCCGAGGCACACCCGTTTGGTCACCCAGAAGGCGAACAGGGGGCCTACGAACAGCAGCACGCGCAGCGCCCAGGTGATCGCGAAGATGGAGAGCGAGAAGTGCGTGGCGATGAGGTCGTTCGTGGCCGCCAGCGCACACACCAGGAACGCGACGAACAGGGCGACGCCCGTCGCCGTGCGCACCGGCCGGTTGCGGGGCCGGTCCAGCACGTGGTGCTCACGGTGGTCACTGGTGACGCGGGCCTCGATGAACGGCCACGCGAACAGCAGCGTGAACAGGATGCCCGGCACGATCACCGCCGGGATCAGCAGGTTCATGCTCAGGGTAAACCCGCCGATGACCCACTCCCAGCCCGGCCCCGGCATGAGGCGCAGCGCGCCGTCGACGAACAGGATGTACCAGTCCGGCTGCGTGCCCGCCGAGACCGGCGAGGGGTCGTACGGGCCGTAGTTCCAGACGTTGTTGATCGCCATCGTGGCGCCCATGAGCGTCAGCACGCCGGCGATGATGAAGAAGTTGCCGGTCATCTTCGCGACGTAGACCGGCGCGGCCGGGTAGCCCACCACGTTCCGGTCGGTGCGCCCGCCGCCCGGGTACTGGGTGTGCTTCTGCAGCACCATCAGGAACAGGTGCAGCGCGATCAGCGCGATCAGCAGCCCGGGGATCACGAAGATGTGCAGCGTGAACAGGCGCGGGATGATGTGCCCGCCCGGGAACTCGCCGCCGAACACGATGAACGACAGGAACGAGCCGATCACCGGGATCGACTTGACCACACCGTCGATGATGCGCAGGCCGTTGCCCGACAGCACGTCGTCCGGCAGCGAGTAGCCGGAGAACCCGGCCGCCAGCGCCAGGATCAGCATGGTGAGGCCGACGATCCAGTTGATCTCCCGCGGCTTGCGGAACGCACCGGTGAAGAAGATCCGGAACATGTGCAGCACGATGGCGCCGATGAAGATCAGGGCCGCCCAGTGGTGGATCTGCCGCATCAGCAGGCCGCCGCGCACCTCGAACGACATCTCGACGGTCGACCGGAACGCCGCGGACATGAGCTGGCCGTGCATCGACGCGGGATACTCGCCCTCGTAGCGCACCAGCGCCATCGACGGCTCGAAGAACATGGTCAGGAAGAAGCCGGAGGCGATCAGCACGACGAACGAGAACAGGGCGATCTCGCCCAGCATGAAGGACCAGTGGTCCGGGAACACCTTGCGCGCGAGCTCCTTGACCAGCACGCCGATGGTCGTGCGCTGGTCCAGGTAGTCGGCGGCCTTGCCGACGGCGGTCGTACGCTGCTGTGCCACGTCATCACCCCTGAGGTCGGAGGCACATGTGTGTCCAGTAGATCTCCAGTAGACACCGTGCCGGGCGTCGCTTCCACCCTCGGCGACGAATCAGGCGGCTGAATCGTGACAGAACAGATCCGGTGCACCCACGGGAAGAGGTTCCCGCGGCCGCACCGGATCGGTTCGGGCAGTGCTCAGGCAGTCAGGCCGAGGCGACGACCAGGCCGGCGGTCTGCGTCCTGGCCCGCCCCAGGCGCTCGGAGACGTTGCTCCAGGACACCAGGTTCCACCACGCCTTGATGTAGTCCGGGCGCACGTTCAGGTAGTCGATGTAGTAGGCGTGCTCCCAGCAGTCCAGCATGAGGACGGGGGTGAGCGCGAAGGGGATGTTGCCCTGCTGGTCGAAGAGCTGCACCACGACCAGCTTCTGACCGATGGAGTCCCAGGCCAGGACGGCCCAGCCGGACCCCTGCACACCGGCGGCCACAGCGGTGAAGTGCGCCTTGAACTTCTCGAACGAGCCGAAGTGCTCGTCGATCGCCGCGGCGATGTCGCCGGTCGGCTCGCCGCCGGCCTCCGGTGCCATGTTCGTCCAGAAGATCGAGTGGTTGATGTGACCACCGAGGTTGAAGGCGAGGTCCTTCTCGATCTTGTTGACGCCTCCCAGGTTGCCCGTCTCGCGGGCCTCCTCGAGCTGCTCCAGGGCAGTGTTCGCGCCGTTGACGTACGTCGCGTGGTGCTTGGAGTGGTGCAGCTCCATGATCTTGCCCGAGATGTGCGGCTCGAGCGCGGCGTAGTCGTAGGTCAGGTCAGGGAGCGTGTAGACAGCCATTGCTGAGGTACCTCCAGGGTCGGTCCGCGCACCGGACGGCACGCGGGTCATGCCGCCGTCCTGGCCGTGCGCCGCTGTGGTGCCCGGCGGGACGGCAATGGCCCGTGTCCCCGGCCGCAGTCGCGGACCGGGAGACACAGGCCATCGCTTGGTGTCGCAGGTCGCTCAGTGCTCCTGCGCGGTTCCTGCGCCGGCTTCGACCGTCTGGCGCTCGGATCCGGTCAGCTCGTCGTGCTCGCCGTGCGCGTGCGCCGCCGCGACCTCCGCCGGGGTGACGGGCTCCACGCGGTCCTCGTAGAAGAACCGGGACAGGCCCTGCCACCGCTTGTCGGAGCCGTAGCCCTTGCGCTTCACGCCGCGGGCGTCCGTCTTCGGGGCGATCGCCAGCGGGGCCGGCGCCTCGTAGTTGACGCGCAGCCAGCGCTCCTGCTCGTCGAGCGGGGTGTGCACCTCGATGTACTCGCCGTTGGCGAACCGCACGATGCGGCCCGACTCGTGGCCGTGCAGCACCAGCTCACGGTCCTTGCGCTGCAGCCCGAGGCAGATGCGCTTGGTGACGTAGTAGGCGAACACCGGCGCGACGAACAGCAGGATGCGGAACACCCACGTGATCGCGTTGATCGACAGGTGGAAGTGCGTCGCGATGAGGTCGTTCGACCCGGCCAGCGCCAGGATGATGAACGCCGTCAGGAACGCGACACCCAGGCCGGTGCGCACCGGCTTGTTGCGCGGGCGGTCCAGCACGTGGTGCTCGCGGTCGTCGCCGGTGACCCGCGCCTCGACGAACGGGTAGACGAACAGGAACGTGAACAGGATGCCCGGGACGACCACGGCGGGGATCAGCACGTTCAGCGGCAGCGTGAAGCCGCCGACGACCCACTCGGTCCCCTGGCCCGGCATCAGGCGCAGCGAGCCCTCCAGGAACAGCATGTACCAGTCCGGCTGGGCGCCGGCGGACACCGGCGACGGGTCGAACGGACCGTAGTTCCAGACGTTGTTGATCGCCATGGTCGCGCCCATGAGCGTCAGCACACCCGCGATGATGAAGAAGTTCCCCGTCATCTTGGCCACGTACACGGGAGCCGCCGGGTAGCCGACGACGTTCCGGTCCGTGCGACCGCCGCCCGGGTACTGGGTGTGCTTCTGCAGCACCATGAGGAACAGGTGGAGCGCGATGAGGGCCAGCAGCAGGCCCGGGATCACGAAGATGTGCAGCGTGAACAGGCGCGGGATGATGTGCTCGCCCGGGAACTCGCCGCCGAAGATGAAGTACGACAGGAACGAGCCGATCAGCGGGATCGACTTGACCACGCCGTCGGTGATGCGCAGGCCGTTGCCGGACAGCACGTCGTCGGGCAGCGAGTAGCCGGTGAAGCCAGCGGCCAGGCCGAGGATCATCAGCACCAGGCCGACGAGCCAGTTGATCTCGCGCGGCTTGCGGAACGCGCCCGTGAAGAACACGCGCATCATGTGCACGACGATCGAGCCCATGAAGATCAGCGCCGACCAGTGGTGGATCTGCCGCATGAGCAGGCCGCCGCGCACCTCGAACGACATGTCGAGGGTCGAGGCGAACGCCACCGACATGAGCTGGCCCTGCATGTTCGCCGGGTGCTCGCCGTGGTAGGTGGTGAGCGCCATGGAGGGCTCGAAGAACATCGTGAGGAAGAAGCCGGAGGCGATCAGCACGACGAACGAGAACAGGGCGATCTCGCCCAGCATGAAGGACCAGTGGTCCGGGAACACCTTGCGGGCGAACTCCTTGACCAGCACGCCGATGGTCGTGCGCTGGTCCAGGTAGTCAGCGGCCTTGCCGACCGGCGTCGTCGGCTTGGCCGGTGCCTCGTGCGTGGTGTCGTGGGTCGCGGTGCTCACTTCAGGCGCTCCCAGAAGCTCGGGCCGATGGGCTCGGCGAAGTCGTCCTGCGCCACGAGGTAGCCCTCGTCGTCGACAGTGATGGGAAGCTGCGGCAGCCGGCGGTTGGCCGGGCCGAAGACGACCTTCGCGCTGTCCGCGATGTCGAACGTCGACTGGTGGCAGGGGCACAGGAGGTGGTGGGTCTGCTGCTCGTACAGGGCCACGGGGCAGCCCACGTGCGTGCAGATCTTCGAGTAGGCGACGATGCCCTCGTGCGACCAGGTCTGGCCCTCCGGCGACTGGTCGGTCCGGAGGTCCTCCGGGTTGAGGCGCACCATCAGCACGACGGCCTTGGACTTCTCGGTGATCCACTCGTGCGACTCGCGGAACTCCTGCGTGGTCTCGGGGATCACGTGGAACACCGAGCCAACGGTCACGTCCGCGGCCTTGATCGGCCGGCCCGACGGGTCGATCGCAAGGCGCGTGCCCTGCTTCCACATCGTGTGCTTGAACCGGGAGATCTGCCAGTCCCCGCCCACCGAGCCGACCAGCGGGACGGCGATGGCCAGCGGGAACAGGGCGAGTGCACCGAAGAACGCGCCCTTGAGCACCCCGCGCCGTCCGACGACGCCCGAGTCCTGGAGGCCGTCGTTCAGGTCCCGGACGGCGTCCGCGCGGGTCTCGTCCGACGACCTGAGCGGGTGCCGCTCCTGGACCAGCTCGCGGTCGCCCATGAGCGACTTGGCCCAGTGGATGCCCGCGACGCCGATGCCGAGCAGCGACACCGCGAGGCCGAGGCCGATCAGCAGGGTCGAGAGCCGGACGCCCGACGTCGTGCCGTCCGGCGGGACCAGCACGTAGGCGACGATCGAGCCGATGGTGCCGAGGACCGACAGGACGAACAGGAAGGTCACCGTCCGCTCGGCGCGCTTGGCCGCGCGGGGGTCCGTGTCGGTGAGGCGGTGCTTGTGCTCAGGGACGCCCGGGTCCTCGAAACGCTCGGGGTGCCCGACGGTGGTACCCGGCTGCGGGGTGACCGTCACCTCGTGCGAGGCGTCGGCCGGGGGGTTCTGGTTCTCGCTCACGAGGACTTCGCTCCGATCCACACTGCTGCGCCGATGAGCAGGCCCATGCCGATCGCGAAGGCCCACAGGCCCTCGGACACCGGGCCGAGGGCGCCGAGCGCGTTACCGCCGGCCGAACCCTCGCGCTGCTCGACGAGGAAGGCGATGATGTCGCGCTTCTCGTCCGGCGTGATGTTCGCGTCGTTGAACACCGGCATCGACTGCGGGCCGGTGAGCATCGCCTGGTAGATGTTCCGCTCCGACGTGTCCCACAGCGCGGGGGCGAACTTGCCCTCCGAGAGCGCGCCACCCGCGCCGACGGCGTTGTGGCACATGGCGCAGTTGGTGCGGAACAGGGCCATGCCGTTGGAGGGGTCACCCTGCGCGGCGTCGACCTGGTCGTCCGTGGGGATCGCCGGCCCGGCGCCCAGCGAGGCGACGTACGCGGCGAGGGCCGCCGTCTGCTCCTCGTCGAACTGCGGCGGCTTTGCCTGCGCCTGCGGGCCGCTCATCTGCATCGGCATGCGGCCGGTCGACACCTGGAAGTCGACGGCGGCGGCGCCGACGCCCACCAGGGACGGCACGCCGTCGGTACCCTCCGCGTTCGCGCCGTGGCACGTCGCGCAGTTGGCCTGGAACAGCTTCTTACCGGTCTCGATGTCCGCGGTGCTGACGGTCTCGGCCTTGGCCGTGCTCGGAGCCAGGGCGGCGTAGATGCCGCCCGTGGTCAGCAGCGCCAGCAGCAGGAGTACGACCGGCGCCAGCCGGTGGTGCCTGCGGGCGGCGAGTGCCTTCACGAAAATTTCCTCGTCTCGCTATGGGTTATTGAGCTTCGAGTGTTCGAGCTTCTCTGTCCTGAACCTATGCCACCGCACGGGCCGCGATGCACCGGCGCGGCAGAGCGCCGGTGCCGCGGGCTCAGCGCAGCAGGTAGATCACCGCGAACAGCGCGATCCACACCACATCGACGAAGTGCCAGTAGTAGGACGTGACGATCGTGGTGGTGGCCTCGTGGTGACCGAAGCGCTTGGCGGCGAACGAGCGGCCGAGCACGAAGAGGAATGCGATCAGACCGCCGGTCACGTGCAGCCCGTGGAAGCCGGTGGTCATGTAGAAGACCGAGCCGTACGGGCTGGACGAGATGGTCAGCCCCTGGTGGACGAGCTCGGTGTACTCAAGGATCTGACCGCCGATGAAGAACGCGCCCATCAGGTAGGTCAGCGTGAGCCACTCGTGCATGCCCCAGGTCCAGAACTGGAAGATGTTCCCGGAGCGCGACGGCTTGAACTGCTCGGCCTTGAAGACGGCCCACTGGCACGTGAAGGACGACAGCACCAGGACGATCGTGTTGATCGTCGAGAAGCCGATGTTCAGCTTGTCCGCCTGCAGCGCCCACTCCTCTGCCGGCATGGTCTGCCGGACGGTGAAGTACATCGCGAAGAGCGCGGCGAAGAACATGAGCTCGCTCGCCAGCCAGACGATCGTCCCGACCGAGACCGGGTTCGGACGATTGACTGTCACGTGCTGGTGCGTGGGGGTGGCTGCAGCCGTTGCGGTCGACACGAGAGCCATTATGGCGGACGTTCGAGTGTCCCGAACGCCGAAGTACCGGCCACGCTCGCGTCGAATCTCACAAAGTCCTTCCAACGCCCTACCTGCGGCGTCTCTTGCTGACGCGATTCCACAGAGTGCCATGAAAAGGGCGTGGACAAATCTGCCGTGAGCGCGGGGACTGTGCCACGATCGACGCATGACCGGCATGACGACGGATGTGACCGAGGCGGGAACGAGCACTGTGGCGACGTCCAGCCCGCGCGTCCTCCTGTACAGCGACGACCGCACGGTGCGCGAGCAGGTGCGCCTCGCCGTCGGCCCGCGCCTGGGCGCTGGTGCGCCCGACATCGTGTGGGCCGAGGCCGCCACCCCCGCCGCCGTGGTGGAGAAGGCGGACCACGAGGAGTGGGACCTGCTCGTCCTCGACGGCGAGGCCGACCAGACCGGCGGCATGGGCCTGTGCCGCCAGCTCAAGAACGAGATCTACGAGTGCCCGCCGGTGCTCATCCTCACGGGCCGCCCCCAGGACGCGTGGCTCGCGTCCTGGTCCCTGGCCGACGGCGTGGTGTCGCGCCCGCTCGACGCCGTCAAGGTCCAGGAGGCCGTCGGGGCGTTCCTCGACCCCGCCCGGGCGGGGTCGGCGTGAACCTCGAGGCACCCACCTGGTCCGGCCTGCTCACCGAGCTCATCAACGGCACGGACCTGAGCCAGGACGAGGCCACCTGGGCGATGGACCGGGTGATGACCGGCGAGGTCTCCCCCGTCCAGCTCGCCGGGTTCCTCGTGGCGCTGCGCGCCAAGGGCGAGACCGTCGACGAGCTCGCCGGCCTGACCCGGTCGATGGTCGAGCACGCGACCCGCATCGAGGTGGCCGGGCCGTCGGTCGACATCGTCGGCACCGGCGGCGACCGTGCGCACACCGTGAACATCTCCACGATGGCGTCGGTGGTCATCGCGGGCGCTGGCCTGCGGGTGGTGAAGCACGGCAACCGCGCGGCCTCGTCGTCGTCGGGCAGCGCGGACGTGCTGGAGGAGCTCGGGATCCGGCTGGACCACACGCCCGAGCGGGTGGCCGAGATCGCGGAGGAGGCGGGCATCACCTTCTGCTTCGCGATGGTGTTCCACCCGTCCATGCGGCATGCGGGCGTGGCCCGCAAGGAGCTGGGCGTGCCGACGGCGTTCAACTTCTTGGGGCCGCTCACCAACCCGGCCCAGCCGCGCGCTGCCGCCGTCGGCTGTGCGGACGCGCGGATGGCGCCGCTGATGGCCGGTGTGTTCGCCGAGCGCGGTAAGTCGGCGCTCGTGTTCCGCGGTGACGAGGGCCTGGACGAGCTCGCGGCGACCGCCGGCGCCACCGTGTGGGAGGTGTCGGACGGCGCCGTCACCGAGCACCGCCTCGACCCGGCCGCCGACCTGGGGCTCACGCGCATCAAGGTCGAGGACCTGCGCGGCCAGGACGCGGCCTACAACGCGGGCGTCGCCCGGGCGGTCTTCGCGGGCGAGGTGGGCCCGGTCCGCGAGACCGTGCTGCTGAACGCCGCCGCCGGCCTCGTCGCCGACGGCACGCTGCCCGGCACCGGGTCTGGGACGCTCGTGGAGCGGCTCGGCGCGGGCCTCGGGCTCGCGGCCCAGGCCGTGGACTCGGGGGCGGCGCAGGCGGCCCTGGACCGGTGGATCGCGGCGAGCCGCTAGGCAGGCGCTCCGCACGCCACGGCCCGCTCCGCACGCCCGCGAGCAACAGCGAAGTCCGCTTCGAGGATGCCTTTGGGCACCGATCCACGCCGGATTCGGTGCCCAAAGGCATCCTCGTAGCGGACTTCTTCGCACGCCCGGCGCCGGGGTGGGCCCCGGTATGGGGCGCGCGCCCTGGGCGGGGTGGCCGCTCAGTGCGAGTGGATGCCCCGCGAGTACTCGAACACCCAGCCCACCAGCGCGATGATCGCCACGCAGAAGCCGATGTAGAACACCCACCAGCCGACGGCCAGGCCGAGGAAGCAGATCGCGGCGGAGCCGGCGATCGCCAGCGGCCACCAGCTCCAGGGCGCGTACACACCCTGGTCGCCTGCCGCGTCCTCGATGTTGCCGTTCGGGTCGTCCTCGGGGCGGGCATCGATGCGGCGGGCCGTCAGGGCCAGGTACGCGCCGATCATCGCCACCAGGCCGCCGACGAGCGGCATGCCGAGGTAGCCGACGGGCTCGGTCCAGTCCGTCAGGAAGCCGTAGACGATGCCGGCCCCGACGAAGATGGGCGTTCCCCAGAGGAACAGCCGGCTCTCGATCTTCACTTGCTGGTCCCCTCGTCCGGGTCGTCCACGATCGTCGTGCTGCTCTGGCCCGGCTCGCCGCCGTCCTGCATCGCGCGCTGCTGGCCCTGCTTGTCCTGACCGCGCCGGTCGGCCTCGCCGTAGACGTTGTCGAGCACGCGGCGGTTGTACTCCGGGTGCTCCATCGCGACGACCTCAGGGTGGTGCAGGTCGAACGCCGGCGACTCCGAGCGGATGCGCGGGAGCGAGGCGAAGTTGTGCCGCGGCGGCGGGCAGGACGTGGCCCACTCCAGGGAGCGGCCGTAGCCCCACGGGTCGTCGACCGTGACCTTGGGCGCCTTGCGCGAGGTGGTGTACACGTTCCAGAGGAACGGCAGGGTGGACGCGGCAAGGATGAACGCGCCGATCGTCGACACCTGGTTCTCCCAGGTGAAGCCCTCCTCGGGCATGTAGTCCGCGTAGCGCCGCGGCATGCCCTCGACACCCAGCCAGTGCTGGATGAGGAACGTCATGTGGAAGCCGACGAACAGCAGCCAGAAGTGCAGCTTGCCCAGGCGCTCGCTCAGCATGCGGCCCGTCATCTTGGGCCACCAGAAGTAGAAGCCGGCGAACATCGCGAACACCACGGTGCCGAACACCACGTAGTGGAAGTGCGCCACCACGAAGTAGGAGTCGGACAGGGCGAAGTCCAGCGCGGGGCTCGACAGGATGATGCCCGTCAGGCCACCGAAGAGGAACGTCACGAGGAAGCCGATGGACCAGAGCATCGGCGTCTCGAAGGTGAGCTTCCCTCGCCACATCGTGCCGATCCAGTTGAAGAACTTCACGCCGGTCGGCACCGCGATGAGCATCGTCATGAAGGCGAAGAACGGCAGCATGACCGCGCCGGTCACGTACATGTGGTGCGCCCACACCGTCACCGACAGGGCGGCGATCGCGATGGTCGCGTACACGAGGCCCGTGTAGCCGAAGATCGGCTTGCGGCTGAACACCGGCAGGATCTCGGACACGATGCCGAAGAACGGCAGCGCGATGATGTACACCTCGGGGTGCCCGAAGAACCAGAACAGGTGCTGCCAGAGGATGGCGCCGCCGTTCTCCGGGTTGAAGATCTGCGCGTCGAGGCGGCGGTCGGCGCCTAGCGCGAACAGGGCCGCGGCCAGCGGCGGGAACGCCATCAGCACCAGGAGGCTGGTGACCAGCGTGTTCCAGGTGAAGATCGGCATCCGGAACATGGTCATGCCCGGCGCGCGCATGGTGATGATCGTGGTGATGAAGTTGACCGCACCGAGGATGGTGCCGAAGCCCGCGAGCGCCAGGCCGAAGACCCAGAGGTCGCCACCCAACCCCGGACTGTAGGTGGTGGTCGACAAGGGCGCGTAGGCGAACCAGCCGAACGAGGCGGCGCCCTGCGGCGTGAGGAACCCTGCGGTCACCATGAGGCCGCCGAACAGGAACAGCCAGTAGGCGAACATGTTCAGGCGAGGGAACGCGACGTCGGGCGCGCCGATCTGGAGCGGCATGATCACGTTCGCGAAGCCCGCGAAGAGCGGGGTGGCGAACAGCAGCAGCATGATGGTGCCGTGCATCGTGAAGAGCTGGTTGTACTGCTCCTTGCTCTGCACGAGCTGGATGCCCGGCTCGAAGAGCTCGGCGCGGATCGCCAGCGCCATCAGGCCACCGATGCAGAAGAACAGGAACGACGTGATCAGGTAGAGGTACCCGATCGTCTTGTGGTCGGTGGAGGTGATCCACTTGACGATGGTCCGGCCGAGCGACTGCCGCCCGGGGGCCAGGCCCGGGACCAGGTCGGTGGTGGTCTCTGCGGCCATCAGTGCTCAGTCTCCTCTTGCTCAGTATCCACCGGACCGGTCGTGCGGGCGAGGTCCATGCCGAGCTCGCCGGTCTGGCCCTTCGCGGCCAGCTCCGCCATGTGGGCGTCGTACTCCTCGGCCGACACGACCTTGACGTTGAAGAGCATGCCGGAGTGGTACTCGCCGCAGAGCTCCGCGCACTTGCCGGCGTAGGTGCCCTCGCGGGTCGGCGTCACCTGGAAGGTGTTGGTCCGGTTGGGGATCATGTCCTGCTTGTACAGGAAGGCGGGGATCCAGAACGAGTGGATCACGTCGCGCGAGTTGAGCGTGAACTCGACGGTCTCGTTCACCGGCAGGTAGAGCGTCGGGAACGACGTCGAGGTGCCGACGGCGCCGTCGACCTCGTCCTCCGCGGTGAGCCCACCCGGGTTGGCCTCGTGCTCGCCGTAGTCGTAGACGTCGGCGTCGAGGTAGTTGAAGTCCCAGCTCCACTGCTTGCCGACCACCTGGATGTGCTCGGTGGCCGTGCCGTCGACCGCCTTGATCTCGGTCATGTCGCGGTCGGTGTACCAGAACAGCACGAGCACCATGATCAGCGGCACCGCCGTGTACATGAGCTCGAGCGGCAGGTGGTAGCGCGTCTGGATCGGGAGCTGGTGGTCGTCCTTGCGCTTGCGGTAGGCAGCGATGCACCACAGCATCAGGCCCCACGTCAGGATGCCCACCGCGAGCGCGGCGATCCACGAGCCCACCCAGAGGTCGGTGATGCGTCCGGTCTGGTTCGTCACCTCCCCGTCGCTGTAGCCGGGCAGGTATCCGCGCTGGACGGATTCGCTGGCGCAGCCCGTGGCCAGCACTGCGACGGCGACGGCGAGTGCCGACGCACGCAGGATGGCCCGCCGGGTGCGGGTAGGTGGCTTCGAGTGCAAGGGAGGCCTTTCACGTCTCGTCCGGCGCGTCGCACCGGTTTCCTCCCGAGCTCCACGCAGAACCTTCGTCCTCGATGGGATGCAGCCTAGCGCGCCCCGGGGGCTGATGATGCCCGGAACGCACCCCGCGGGACGTGACGCACTCCGCACCCAGGGCGCGTATCGGCGCTGTTCAGGACACGCGCCCGGGTCGTGTCAGAACGATCGCCGCGACGGGCCGCCGCCCCGGGGTGCGAGGATCGGATGGACGGACCCAGGAGCAGGAGGACGTGTGAGCCACGCCACCCCAGACACCCCCCGCCGGGTGCATCTCGACAACGGCGGGCGCGCCCCGTGGCACCCCCTCGCCCGGCAGGCGTTCGAGCAGGCCCTCGCCGACGGCTGGGCCGATCCGCGCCGCCTGCACGCGGAGGGCCGGCGGGCCGCCCGCCTGCTCGACGGCGCGCGCGAGGCGATCGCCGCCGTGCTCGGCGCGCACCCCCAGGAGGTCCACTTCACGCCGGGACACACGGCGTCGCTGCACACGGCGGTCCTGTCGGCCGCCGCTGCCCGACGCCGTTCGGGCACCACCGTCGTGACCAGCGCGGTCGAGCGCGCCGCGGTGCTGCACACGGCGGCCCACGTGGCCGGGAGCGCCCGGCCCGCCGGCACCGCCGATGCCGCCGGCACCGCCGGCCAGCAGCACCCGGTCCCGGTCGACCGGCTCGGGCGCGTCGACGTCCCGGCCATGACGGCCGCCCTCCGGGCGCCCGGCGTCGCCCTTGCCGCGCTCCAGCACGCGAACGGCGAGGTGGGCACGGTCCAGCCGGTGGGAGTGGTGCACGACGCCGCCCGGGCCGCGGGCGTGCCCCTCCTGGTCGACGCCGGAGCGAGCGTCGGCCACGTGGCGGTACCTCAGGCGTGGGACCTGCTGGCGGCCGACCCGGCGGACTGGGGCGGACCCGCCGGCGTCGGCGTGCTGGCCGCGCGGCAGCGGGTGCGGACGGCGCCGGTGGGCCCGGAGGACGAGGACCCGTGGGCGCCGGGCGGCGTGAGCGTCCCGCTCGCGTTCGCCGCCGCGGTGGCGCTGCAGGCGGTCGAGGCCGACCGTGCGGCGCAGGAGACCCGGCGCCGGGCGCTCGTCGAGCGCGTGCGGGCGGAGGTGGCGCGCATCCCCGACGTCGAGGTGGTGGGCGATCCGGACGACCGGCTCCCCCACGTCGCCACGTTCTCGTTCCTCTACGTGGACGGCGAGGCGCTCGTGACCGAGCTGGACCGGCACGGGTTCGCGGTCGGGTCGGGCTCGGCGTGCACGGCGAGCACGCTGGAGCCCTCGCACGTGCTCGCGGCGATGGGGGTGCTCACCCACGGCAACGTGCGGATCGCCCTGGACCGCACCACCACGCAGGAGGACGTCGACCGCTTCTGCGCGGTGCTGCCCGGCGCGGTCACCCGCGTCCGGGACATGCTGGGCGTCGGCGGCCTCTGACGTGCCGGACGCTCAGGTCACTAGAGTGGTCTCCGTGTCTGACACGCTCGTGGACGCGCGGGGGCTGCGCTGCCCCCTTCCCGTGATCCGGCTGGCCGCCGTGGCGAGAGGGCTGCCGGCGGGCACGGAGCTGACCGTACTGTCGACCGACCCCGCCGCCAAGCTCGACGTGCCGGCCTGGTGCCGGATGCGCGGGCACGAGCACCTCGGCACCTCGGAGCACCGCGCGAGCGACCCGCCGGGCCCGGGCGAGCACGGGGACGACGCCTGGGACGGCTGGGCCGTCACGGTCCGGCTCCACTGACCACCGGCCGGTCCCGAACAACCCAGCCCCCGAGCAACGACGACGGGCCGGTCACCTTCAGGCGACCGGCCCGTCGTGCAACGAGTACCGCGCGGAAGACCCTCGATCAGGAGAACGACCCGCCGCAGGCACATGCGCTGCCCGCGTTCGGGTTGTCGATCGTGAAGCCCTGCTGCTCGATCGTGTCCTTGAAGTCGATGGTGGCGCCCTCGAGGTACGGCACGCTCATCTTGTCCACGACGACCTCGACGCCGTCGTAGTCCCGCAGTGCGTCCCCGTCGAGCACGCGCTCGTCGAAGTAGAGCTGGTAGATCAGCCCGGAGCAGCCACCCGGCTGCACCGCTACGCGGAGGCGCAGGTCGTCGCGGCCCTCCTGCTCGAGCAGGCTACGGACCTTGCCCGCGGCGACGTCGGTGACGTTGACGCCGTGGGTAGCGATGTCCGTGGTGGTGTCGGTCATGCTCATCTCCCGATCGTGTTCGACATACCGGTAGTCGATCTCTCAACGGTGCCAACCCAGTGGGCCGTCCGTCTGTTCCCCGTTTGCCGGTCTGTTCTCAGATCGTACGCCCACGGGATGTGTGCGCCCGTCATCCGTCCGGCATCAGCGTGCCCAGCCGGGCGACCAGGTCCTGGCCACGCGCGCGACGTCGCCGTCCGCCACCTCGTGCACGCCGCTCAGGCCCGCCGTCGACCACTCGCGCCTGCTCACCTCGCTGCGGTCGGTGACGACCACGACGGGGACGGCATGCGGCGCGGCAGCAGCGGCGGCCTCGACGGCCACGCCGCGGTGCAGTCCTTCGCCGTCGAGCAGCGTGACGTACGCCACGACGACGTCGGCGCGCGCCGCGGCGTCGACGAGCGCCGCGCCCTCGGCGCGTGGCAGGGCGGAGGGTGCGGGCCCGCGCGGGGCCGGGCCGGGCTGGGCGGGTCCCACGGCGTCCGGGCCGACGTCGTCCGGCCGTCCCACCGGGATGGCCACGCCCGCCAGGAGCACGCCGCCGTTGCCGTGCCCGCCGATTCCGGGAGCGCCGACACCAGGCCCGCCGGCCCCGCGCCCGCCGGCCGATGCCCCGACGCCGCTCGGCACCCGGACCTCGCGCGCCTCGGTGCGCGTGTGCGGTGCGGCCACGCGCCACGCGGAGGCGAGCCGCTCGGCGTCGGGCAGGGTCTCGGCAAGCAGCAGCACGTGCACGAAAGGCATCGTGGCACCATCCTGACCGCGTGTCATCATGGGGACTGTGAGCACCCTGCTGGCTGAACACTCCGGCTTCTCCGAGCCCGCCCCCTCCCCCCTGCTCCTGCTCGGCCAGGGCCGTGACCTGGCCTCCGAGCGCGGCGTGGAGTGTCCGGGCGACCTGCCCGCGCCGAGCGACCCCGACCTCGTCGACCGGGCCCGCGCCGCACGGGCCGCCCTGGGCAGCCGCGCGTTTGTGCTGGGGCACCACTACCAGCGCGACGAGGTCATCGACTTCGCCGACATCACCGGTGACTCCTTCAAGCTCGCGCGCGAGGCCGCCGCTCGGCCCGAGGCCGAGTTCATCCTGTTCTGCGGCGTGCACTTCATGGCAGAGAGCGCCGACATCCTCACCTCGGACGAGCAGCAGGTCGTGCTGCCCGACCTCGCAGCCGGCTGCTCCATGGCGGACATGGCGGCGATCGGCCAGGTCGAGGAGGCATGGGCGGTGCTGCAGGACGTCGGCATCGCCGACTCCACCATCCCGGTCACCTACATGAACTCCTCTGCCGCCATCAAGGCGTTCACCGGCCGGCACGGCGGCACGGTGTGCACCTCCTCCAACGCGGAGGTCGCGCTGCGCTGGGCCTTCGACCAGGTGGGCGGCGTCGACGGCACCGGGAAGGTGCTGTTCCTGCCCGACCAGCACCTGGGCCGCAACACCGCCGTCCTGGAGCTCGGGATGTCGCTGGACGAGTGCGTGGTCTTCGACCCGCGCAAGCCGAACGGCGGCCTGACCGACCAGGAGCTGCGCGACGCGCGGATGATCCTGTGGCGCGGCCACTGCTCGGTGCACGGCCGCTTCTCGGCGCAGAACGTCACCGACATCCGCGCTGCGGTGCCCGGCGTCAACGTCATGGTGCACCCCGAGTGCAAGCACGAGGTGGTCACGGCCGCTGACTACGTGGGCTCGACCGAGTACATCATCAAGCAGCTCGACGCGGCCGAGCCCGGGTCCTCCTGGGCCATCGGCACCGAGCTCAACCTCGTGCGCCGGGTCGCGCGGGCGCACCCGGACAAGCAGGTGCACTACCTCGACTCGACGGTGTGCTTCTGCTCGACCATGAACCGGATCGACCTGCCCCACCTCGTGTGGGCCATGGAGTCGCTCGTGGAGGGACGCATGGTGAACCGGATCGTCGTCGACGCCGACGACGCCCACTGGGCTCGCGTGGCGCTCGACCAGATGCTGGCCCTTCCAGGAATCTGACCCGGACCGGCCAAAGGACCGACCAGTGAGCGGCAACGGCGGGCTGCGCATCGGCATCTTCGTCTTCGACGGGGCGGAGGAGCTCGACGTCGTCGGGCCCTTCGAGGTGTTCGCCGAGTGGGCCTCCCACTCGCAGCTCCGCCCGTCCGCGAGCACGTTCTCGTGGGACGGCTCCGGGGTGCGGCTCGCCAAGGGCCTGCGGATCCTGCCGACGCACGGCGCGGACGACGTCGGGCCGCTGCACCTGCTGGTCTATCCGGGCGGGCTGGGCACGCGGCCCCTGCTGGCCGAGCCGGGGCACCTGGAGTGGCTGCGCCAGATCCGCAAGCAGACCCCGATCATGGCGAGCGTCTGCACGGGGGCCCTGCCGCTCGCGGCCGCCGGCCTGCTCGCCGGACGGCCCGCCACGACGCACCACGACCACTACGACGAGCTCACCGAGCTGGACCCGAGCATCCTCGTGGACACAGAGGCGCGGTACGTGGACGACGGCGACGTGGTCACCTCTGCGGGCGTCTCCGCGGGCATCGACATGGCGCTGCACCTGGTCGAACGGCTCGAGACGACGGCGGTGGCGCGGTCGGTGCGGAGCGCCATCCAGCACCCGCCGGGCTGATCCGCCGGCCCGCCGCGCTCCCTCCCGACGCGACGACCGTTCCCCGGATATTTACCCGATACTTCCAGTTCTCGGTATATCCTTCGGGCCATGGCTCGCATGCTCCAGCTCACCTGGTCCGGACTGTTCCCGCGCAAGGCCCGCCCCGGGCAGACGCTGCTCGACCCGTCGGTCACCCGGATGCGCGTCGGCCCCCTGGACCTCGACTCGTACCTGCACGTCAACAACGGCACGTACCTGCAGATGATGGACGTGGCCCGGAACAACCAGATCGCCGACCTCGGCCTGTTCCCCCTCGCCCGCAAGAAGGGCTGGGCCCCGGTGGTCGCTGCCTCGACCATGAAGTACCGCCGGTCCCTGCAGCTCTTCGACCGGTTCGAGATCACCACCCGGATCCTGGGCTGGGACGAGCGCGTGTTCTACCTGGAGCAGGTGTTCACGCGGGGCGAGAAGCTGTACGCCCGCGGCTACGTGGCCAGCCGGTTCCTGGACCGCAAGGCCAACCGCATCTCGCCGTTCGACGTGGTGCGGGACTCGACCGGCGAGGACCTGCCCTCCCCCGAGCTCCCCGCCGACGTCGCGGCGTGGGCTCGCGCGATGGACGTCGCCCCGCGCGAGTCCTCCGCGACGAGCCCCTCCGCCACCAGCTGAGCTAGAGGCCCTCGCCGATCTTCGCCAGCAGGAGCGCCTCGGCCAGGACCACCTTCTGCAGCTCGCCGAGGTGCACCGACTCGTTGGCGCCGTGCGCCCGCGAGTCGGGGTCCTCGACGCCGGTCACGAGGATCGCGGCGTCCGGGAAGATCTCGAGCAGGTCGGCGATGAACGGGATGGACCCGCCCACGCCGACGTCGACCGGCTCGGTGCCCCACGCCTCGGTGAACGCGGCGCGGGCCGCCCGCATCGCCGCCGTGTCGCCCGGCGCGAGGAACGCCTTGCCCTGCTCGCCGGAGCGCCAGGAGACCTGCGCGCCGAACGGCGCGTGCTTCGCGATGTGCGCCGCCAGCGCCGCATCGGCCGCCACCGGGTCCTGGCCCGGGGCGAGGCGCAGCGAGATCTTCGCGGTGCACCGCGGCGCGATCGTGTTGGAGGCCTCGGCCACCGAGGTGACGTCCATGCCGATCACGGACAGCGCGGGCTTGGCCCACAGCCGCCCGGAGAGCGTGCCGGTGCCGGCGAGCGCCACGCCGTTGAGCAGCGAGGAGTCCGCGCGGAACGCGGCCTCGTCGTAGTCGACCAGCGGCTCGGGCGCGGTGACCAGGCCCTCGACCGCGACGTCGCCCGCCTCGTCGTGGAACGTCGCCACGAGGCGGGACATCAGGGTGACGGCGTCGAGCACCGCGCCGCCGAACTGGCCCGAGTGCACGGCGTGGTCGAGGACCTGCAGCTCGACGACGCCGTCGACCAGGCCGCGCAGCGACGTCGTGAGGGCCGGGACGCCGATCTTCCAGTTGCCGGAGTCGGCCACGACGATGACGTCGGCCGCGAGCAGGTCCCGGTGCGCCTCCAGGAAGGCGCGGAACGACGGCGACCCGGACTCCTCCTCACCCTCGAGGAAGACGGTGACGCCGACGGGCAGGTCGGCGCCGTCCGGCAGGCCGAGCGCGCGCAGGGCGCCGAGGTGGGCCACGATGCCCGCCTTGTCGTCGGCCGCGCCGCGGCCGTAGAGGCGCTCCCCCACCTGGGTGGGCTCGAACGGGTCGGCGGTGTCCCAGGTCGCGGGGTCGCCCGGCGGCTGGACGTCGTGGTGGGCGTACAGCAGGACGGTGGGCGCGCCGGCGGGCGCGGGCCGGCGCGCGACGACGGCGGGGGCGCCGGGCGTGCCGTCGGGCCGAGGCGCGGTCAGGATCTGGACGTCGGGCAGGCCGGCGTCGCGCAGGAGCTGCTCCGTCGCAGCGGCGCTGGCGGCCACGTGCGCCTGGTCGAACGCGGCGGCCGAGACGCTCGGGATGCGCACGAGCGCCTCGAGGTCGGCCTGCAGGGCGGGGAACAGCTCGGCGACGCGAGCGCGGAGGGCCTGAGTGGTATCGGTGGTCACCGCCCCACGTTAACGGCTCGCAGCGACCCGCCGCGGTGAGCGACTAGGCTATGGAGGTGTTTTCCCGCAGCAAGACTTCGACACCAGAGGGCGTGACCCCAGTGGGCGACTCTCCCGACGAGGTGACTCCGCCGTCGGACGCGACGCCGACCGTCGCCGGCAAGGGGCGGCCCACGCCCAAGCGCAACGTCGCGCAGGCCGCCAACAAGCGGCCGCTCGTCCCGGACGACCGCAGGGCCGCGCGCAAGGCGCAGCGCGAGAAGTCGCGGATCGACCGGGAGCGCGCCTACCAGGCGATGCAGACCGGCGACGAGCGGTACATGCCGGCCAAGGACAAGGGCCCGGTGCGCCGGTACGTGCGCGACTACGTGGACGCGCGCTGGAACCTCGGCGAGTTCTTCCTGCCGGTCGCGTTCGTCTTCCTGTTCGCCACCTTCTTCACGCAGCAGTACCCGGAGCTCGCCATCGTCGTGATGCTCGGCCTGTACGGGTTCCTGTTCCTGACGATCATCGACGCGTGGCTCCTGTGGCGGTCGCTGAAGAAGCGCCTGACGGCCAAGTTCGGCGAGGTCCCGCGCGGTCTGCTGATGTACACGATCACGCGTGCCTACCAGCTCCGCCGGTCGCGGCTGCCCAAGCCGATGAGCAAGAAGCGCGGCGGCTACCCGGAGTGATCCCCGGGCAGCCGCCGCGCCGTCAGGTGCAGGTGGTGCCGGTCAGGCCGGACGCGTCTTCGGCATGCCCGCCAGCGTCCTGGCCGGGTCGCGCTCGACGATGCCGGCGAGGGCGTCGTCGATCCGCGTCATCAGCTCGGCCGGGATGGTCACGCCCGACGCCTTGACGTTCTCCGCGACCTGCTCGGGGCGCGAGGCGCCCACGATCGCCGAGGCCACGTTGTCGTTCTGCAGCACCCACGCGACCGCGAGCTGCGCCATGGACAGGCCGAGCTCGTCCGCGACCGGCCGGAGGTTCTGCACGGCGGTCAGCGTCTCGTCGTTCATGAAGCGGCTGATCGTCTGCGCGCCGCCCTTCTCGTCCGTGGCGCGCGAGCCGGCCGGCGCCGGCTGCCCCGGCAGGTACTTGCCCGACAGCACGCCCTGCGCCATCGGCGAGAACACGATCTGGGAGAGGCCGGCCTCCTTCGAGGCGGGGACGACCTCGCCCTCGATGACGCGCCACAGCATCGAGTACTGCGGCTGCGACGAGATGAGCTGGAAGCCGAGCTCCTTGGCCAGGGCGGCGCCCGCGCGGATCTGGTCGGCCGTCCACTCGGAGACGCCGATGTAGAGGGCCTTGCCCTGGCGGACGACGTCGGCGAATGCCTGCATCGTCTCCTCGAGCGGGGTCTCGACGTCGTACCGGTGCGCCTGGTACAGGTCGACGTAGTCGGTGCCGAGCCGCGTCAGGGAGCCGTTGATGGACTCCATGATGTGCTTGCGCGACAGGCCCGCGTCGTTGGGGCCCTTCGGCCCGGTGGCCCAGAAGACCTTGGTGAAGATCTCGATGGACGCGCGGCGCTCGCCCTTCAGCGCGTCGCCGAGCACCTGCTCCGCCGCCGTGTTGGCGTACGCGTCCGCCGTGTCGAAGGTGCTGATGCCCGCGTCGAGCGCCGCGCGGACGCACGCCGCGGCGACGTCGTTCTCGACCTGCGATGCGTGGGTGAGCCAGTTGCCGTACGTGATCTCCGAGATCTTGAGACCGCTGTTGCCGAGGTACCGGTAGTTGACCATGACCGCACCCTACGACAGGCCTTCGAATCGAATCGACCCCCTTGTTGGTCCCCGTTGGGAAAAGCGGGCCTCCCGCGATGCCACTGCCGGCGCCTCAGCGGCGGCGCCCGACCAGGCCCGACGGCGCGAGCCACCGCGCGGCCACCTGCACCACCGGGCCGACGCCGAAGGCGAACACGACGGTCGCCCAGCCGAACGTGCCGCCCAGCAGGATGCCGAGGACGACGACCGTGACCTCGATGACGGTCTTGATCACCCAGACGGGCCAGCCGGTGAGCTGCACCAGGCCGGTCATCAGCCCGTCGCGCGGCCCCGGCCCGAGCCGGGCGCCCACGTACGCGGCGGTGCTCACGCCGTTGAGGACGATGCCGCCGAGGACCAGCGCGATCCCGGCCGCGAGCCCGGGTGCGGGCAGCAGCCGCTCCACCGCCCACAGGGCCGGGTCGACCACGAGGCTGATCACGATGATGTTGGCGACCGTCCCGATACCGGGCCGCTGGCGCAGCGGGATCCAGGCGAGCATCACCAGCAGCCCGATCCCGAGCACCACCCACCCGTAGGCCAGTCCCGTGCGGTCCACGATGCCCTGGTCGAGCACCGCCCACGGCATCGCGCCCTGTCCGGAGTGCAGCATCAGCGCCATGGAGACGCCGTAGCCGACGAGGCCCGCCAGGAGCTGCGCGCCGCGGCGCGCGGGGTGCATCGCGACGGGCGCCGCGCCCCGCCCCGTCGACTCGGTAGGTGGTGCCGTGGGGATCGAGTCGTGGTCGGCCGGGCGGCCGGTGGTCGTCGTCATGTGCCCATCATGCGGACCATTGGCCTTGTCATCCATGGCCAATCACGCAAGAGTGGCCCCATGTCCGCCGCGACTCCCACCGTGCTGCGCCAGATCTCCCCGTCCACGACGGCCCGGCTGCTGGGCACCTGGCACGCCGGCGGACCGGCGTACGTGGCCCTCGCCGACGCCCTGCGCGCCGCCGTCCTGTCGGGCACGCTCGCGCCGCACACCCGACTGCCCAGCGAGCGTGAGCTGGCCGCGACGCTCCGGGTCTCGCGCACCACGACGTCCGGCGCGTACGCGCGGCTGCGGGAGCTCGGCTTCGCGATCAGTCGTGTCGGGTCGGGCACGGTCACCACGCTGCCGCAGGGCGCCGTCCGGCCGAGCCCGAGCAGACCGGCCGGCGGCGACGCCCCCGTGGCCGACGACGCCCTGCGGGTGGCGACCCCGGCGGGCGGGCCGTCCGGCGTCGGACACGTGGACCTGTGGCAGGCGACGCCGCCGGCGCCACCCGAGCTGCACGAGGCCTTCGCGCGCGCCCTGGAGGGGCTGCCCGCCTATCTCGACACCGGCGGGTACGAGCCGTACGGCCTCGCGCCGCTGCGCGAGGCCGTCGCCGCCCGCTACCGCGAGCGCGGCGTGCCGACGACCGCCGACGAGATCCTGGTGACCACGGGCGCCCAGCAGGCGATCTCCCTGCTCGCGCGGACCCATCTGCGCCCGGGCGACCGCGCGGTGGTGGAGTCGCCCACCTACTTCCACGCGATGGAGGCCATGCGCAACGCCGGGGGCCGCGTGGTCGGCGTTCCGACGGGACCGCTCGACGTCGACCTGCTCGCCTCGACCGTCCGCCGCGCCCAGCCGCGGCTCGTGTACCTCGTACCGGACTTCCAGAACCCGACGGCCTTCGTGCTGTCGGCAGGCGAACGGGCTGCCGTCCGGGAGATCGCCGACCGCCACGGCGTCACGGTCGTCGGTGACGAGACGCTGGTCGAGCTCGACCTGTCCGACGAGGACCCGTCCGGCGACCGGACTCCGCCCGCGTTCGCGGGGGACGGGACGTCGCCGCACGTCGTGTCGGTGGGGTCGGCCTCGAAGTCGTTCTGGGGCGGGCTGCGCATCGGCTGGGTCCGCGCGCATCCGCAGGTGATCGCGCAGCTCGCGCGGGCGCGGCAGTCGGCGGACATCGCGACCGCCGTGCTGGAGCAGCTCGCCGTGACGGAGCTGCTCGGGCGCCGCGCGGAGGTCGTGAGCGGCCGCCGCCGCATGCTGCGCGAGCGGCGCGACCTCCTGGTCGGCGCGCTCCGGGACGCGTTCCCCTGGGGGGTGCCGGTGCCGCCGGGCGGCCTGTTCTGCTGGGTCGACCTCGGCCGGCCCGTCGCGCAGGCCTTCGCGGCGGCCGCAGCGGCGGAGGGCGCGCTCGTGGCCGCGGGACCCCTGTTCACGCCGGACAACGCCGGCGCGACCACGCGCGTGCGGCTCACGTTCACCCGGTCACCCGCGGAGCTCGCCGAGGCCGTGCCGCGGCTGGTCCGGGCGTGGGGCCGGGTCACGGGCCGTCAGCGGTCGGCCAGCTCGCCCAGGTAGGAGCTGGCGGACTACCGCGACGGCATCGTCGAGCGCCTGCCCCTGGTGGCCGTGCTCGTCCTGGCCGTCACGTTCGTGGTCCTGTTCGTCATGACCGGCAGCGTCGTCGCACCGCTGACCGCGATGGTGCTGAACCTGCTCTCGCTCTCGGTCATGTTCGGCGTGGTGGTGTGGGGCTTCCAGGAGGGCGCGCTCGCCGGCCTGCTCGGATTCGTCCCCACGGGCGTCGTGGAGCCCAGCATCCTGCTGCTGATGTTCTGCATCGCCTACGGGCTGAGCATGGACTACGAGGTGTTCCTCCTGGCCCGCGTCCAGGAGGAGTACGCACGCACGGGCGACGTCGTCGGGTCGGTGCCCGCCGGGATCGCGCGGTCGGCCTCGCTCGTCACCGCCGCCGCCCTCATCCTGGCCGCGTCGTTCGCCGTCTACGCGTCCAGCGAGGTGTCGTTCATGCAGCAGCTCGGCATCGGCATGGCGCTGGCCGTCGCTGTCGACGCGACGCTGATCCGCGGTGTGCTCGTGCCCGCCGGCCTGCGCCTGACCGGCCGGGCGAGCTGGTGGTCGCCCCCGCTCAGGGGATCCGCAGCTCGACGCTCGGCGCGGCCTGGGTACCGTCGTGCAGCAGGCTAGCCCGCGCCGCCCCGGCCTCGGCCAGCTCGCGCCAGTGCTCGCCGAGCCACTGCTCGGCGTCGTACTGCGCGGTGAAGACGGGCGTGACGGGCTCGCTCAGGCGGCGCCCCTCGGCGTCGTCGAGGGCCCACTCCCACTGCGGACGGATCACTCGTACCTCCCACTTGCTGTCGAGCCGGCGGAGCGGGTCAGCGCACGGTTGATCTCCGACGCCCACAGCGGCCCCTCGTAGACGAACGACGTGTACCCCTGGGTCAGATCGGCCCCGGCGCGCAGGTACGCGCGAACGTCGTCAGCGCGGGTGATGCCGCCCACGCCGATGATGACCGGACCGGTGCCCAGGCGCTGCCGCAGCCGCGCGACGACCTCGATGCCGCGGCCCAGCAGCGGCGGACCCGACAGCCCGCCGGGGCCGCGGTCGTGGCCGATCGTGGTGTTGACCGCGACCACGCCGTCCAGGCCCAGCTCCAGCGCGAGGTCGGCGACGGCGTCGATGTCCTCGTCCGCGAGGTCGGGCGCGATCTTCACCAGGAGCGGCACCCGCCGGCCCGCGCCGGAGGACGCCGCGCTGGCCTCGTCGGCGGCCGCGCGCACCGCCTCGAGGATGGGTCGCAGCGACTCGGTGGCCTGCAGGTCGCGCAGGCCGGGCGTGTTCGGCGACGACACGTTGACCACGAGGTAGTCCGCCCAGGGCGCCAGCAGCCGGGCCGACGTCGCGTAGTCGGCCGCGGCGTGCTCCGACGGCGTCACCTTGGACTTGCCGATGTTGGCGCCGACGACGATCGCGCGGCCCGCCGCGGTGCTCCGCAGCTCCCGCAGCCGGGCGGCCGCCGCCGCGGCACCTTCGTTGTTGAAGCCCATCCGGTTGCGCACGCCGCGCACGTCGAGCTCGCGCCACATGCGCGGCTTCTCGTTGCCGGGCTGCGGGTGCGCGGTGACGGTGCCGATCTCGACGAACCCGAAGCCGAGCATCGTCAGGCCCCTGACCGCTCGCGCGTTCTTGTCGAACCCGCCGGCCAGCCCGAACGGCGCGGGCACCACGCGGCCGAAGAGGCGCACGCTGCCGGGGCCCCCGGCACGCTGCCCCAGGTAGGGGGCGACGGCGCCCTGCACGACGTCGCGCAGCACCGGCACCTTGCCCGCGCGCTCGATCAGCGCGAACGCGAGCTCGTGCGCCCGCTCGGGGTCCATCCGGCGGAACACACCGTGGAACAGCAGCGAGTACGGCCAGCTCATGCAGTCCTCTTCTCCGCAACGGCGCGCGACGTCCGCCACAGCCACCACAGCCCCACGAACGGCAGGACGAGCGGCACGTAACCGTAGCCCTGGCCGAAGCCGGACCAGACGGTCGACTCGCCGAACACGTCCGGGTCGGCGAGCGAGAGCGCACCGACCGTCACGACGCCGACCGCCTCGATCCCGACGGTGATCCAGGCGGTCACGCGCCAGGCGGGGCTGCCGATCGCAAGCGCGAACGTGGCGACCACGTAGACGGCGGCGGCGAGCGTCGACAGCGTGTAGGCCACGGGCGCCTCGCCGAACTTCACGGCCAGCTCGTAGGACGACCGGCCGAGTGCCGCGAACGCCAGGATCCCGTACACGGTCACCAGCGCGCGGCCAAAGCCCCGCCCGGTCCGCCGTCCGGCAGCGGGTCGCTCCGCCGCGGGTCGTTCCGTCATCACACCCCCGTCCAGATCTGCCACATGCGCCACTGGAGGAACGCCACGGTCAGGGACGCCGCGAGCAGCACCACGGAGCTCCACTTGGTGCGCTCTGCGAAGGCCCACGCCGCGGCGACCGGCAGGATCACCAGCGCGGTCGCGTAGTAGCCCCAGAACAGCAGCGGGTCGCCCGCGCCGGCGCCGGTGGCGCCCTGCACGATCGCGACGACGCCCTGCACGAGCACCAGGAACTCGATCACGGCCCCGCCCCAGAGCTGGTTCAGGATGACCGCGCGGTCCCTGGCCACGAACCAGCCGGCCCACCCGGCCAGGACCACGCACAGCGCGACCACGAGGAGCAGGAGGGCAAGGATCACGTCCCGCAGACTACCCGGCGGCCCCGGCGGTGCGGGAATCGGATCGTGCGTGACCTGCGCCTCCATCGGGCCGCCTCGGCCGGAAACCCCAGGGAACCGGCTGTCGGAGGCCCGGGTTACGATCGGCCTCGTGACCTCCGTTACCCTCTCCAGCAAGAATCCCACCGCCGTGAAGGCCGAAGCGCTCGTGGTGGCGACCGCCCAGACGTCGGACGGCGTGGCCGTCGTCTCCGACCAGCTCCCCACGGACCTGCTGACGGAGCTCGAGACGCTCGCCCCGCAGCTCGGCGTGACCGGCGCCAGGGACGAGGTCCGCAAGATCCCCGCCGGCGCCAAGCTCGCCGCCGACGTCCTGGTGCTGACCGGCCTGGGTGAGCGGGCCGAGGACGGCACGTTCGCCGCCGAGACCCTGCGCCGCGCGGCCGGCGCCGCGACCCGCGAGCTCGCAGGCCTGAAGTCGGCCGCGATCGCGCTGCCCGCCTCGGACGACGCCGAGATCACCGCCGTGACCGAGGGCGCGCTGCTGGGCGCCTACGCCTTCAACCGCTACCGCAGCGCCGGCAAGGACACGGCGAAGGAGCAGGCAAAGGCCGCCGCGAAGGACGCGAAGAACGGCAAGGACCCGGTCGCCGCCGTCGAGATCCTGACGCCGCTGCACAAGAACGCCAAGGCCAAGCTCGCCGCCGAGCGCGCCGAGATCGTGGCTGCCGCCGTCCACGCCGCGCGCGACCTGGTCAACACGGCGCCCAACGAGCTGTACCCGGCCACGTTCGCCGACGCCGCCAAGGCAGCGGCCAAGGACGTGAGGCAGGTCAAGGTGACCGTCCTGGACGACAAGCAGCTCGCGGCCGGCGGCTACGGCGGGCTCACCGGGGTCGGGCAGGGCTCGACCCGCGGGCCGCGCCTCGTCAAGGTCGCCTACACGCCGGCCAAGCCCGCCGCGAAGGTCGCGCTGGTGGGCAAGGGCATCACGTTCGACTCCGGCGGCATCTCGATCAAGCCGTCGGCCGGCATGGAGGCCATGAAGTCCGACATGGCCGGCGCCGCCACCGTGCTGTCCACCGTGGTCGCCGCCGCGAAGCTCGGCCTGCCGGTCGCCGTCACGGGCTACCTCTGCCTCGCCGAGAACATGCCGGGCGGCAACGCGCAGCGCCCCGCCGACGTCATCACGATCTACGGCGGCAAGACCGTCGAGGTGCTGAACACCGACGCGGAGGGCCGCCTGGTCATGGCCGACGGCCTCGTGTCCGCCGTCGAGGACGGCCACGACGTCGTGCTCGACATCGCCACCCTCACCGGCGCCCAGATGGTCGCGCTCGGCAACCGCACGTCCGCCGTCATGGGCACCGACGAGGTCCGCGACGAGGTGGCGGCCGCCGCCTCCGCTGCGGGCGAGCTGTTCTGGCCGATGCCGCTGCCGGAGGAGCTCAAGTCCAACATCAAGTCCAAGGTGGCCGACGTCGCCAACTCGGGGCCGCGCTGGGGCGGCATGCTCAACGCCGGCCTGTTCCTGCAGACCTTCGTGGGCGACCACCCGTGGGCCCACCTGGACATCGCCGGCCCGGCCTTCAACGAGGGCGGCGCGCACGGCTACACGCCGGGTGGCGGCACCGGCGTCGGCGTCCGCACCCTGCTGAGCTTCATCGAGGGCCGGGCGACGGCGAAGTAGTAGGCCCTACTTCGGCTTGCGCTGCGCGCTGTTCCAGTCGCGCATCCGCTGGGGGTAGCCGGTGAACCGGACGTTGTACACCGGCACCCCGAGCTGGTTCGCGATGTCGAACGCCGTGCGCTCGTCGGGCACCCGGCGGCGCGTCCACTCCCCGGTGCTCGCCACGAGCAGGATCGTGCTGGGGATCTGCGCGGTGGGCGGCTCCACGTAGGCCTCGACGCCGACACGGGACCCGACGAACTCGCCGAGGTGTGCCAGGGTCTGGCGGCGCGCGTCGCCGCCACCGGGGCGCGATCCGCTGCCGGACGGGGACCGTCGCTGGAAGAAACGCGCGAGCGAGCTACGGGACTGGCGGGGCATGGACCGAGACTACTAGCGAGACCGGCGCCGTCCTAGGCATCTCCACGCACATCCAGGGAACTCACAAACTCCTGTCACAGCCCCGTCGGCCGGTCAATGTCACCACGGTCACACCCGGCAAGCCGCGTACCCGATTGGGGCCACGCCCGCTGAAGTGTCAAGATGGCATGCGGCGCTCATTCTCCGCGCGCGGGCTGACCACAGCGTGCACGCGGAGGCCGCACCCCGCAGAGTCAACAATCGTCAACACAGTCGACGAGGAGCCAGTACGTGCCTACGCAGGACAACCCGGTCACGTTCGACGTCGTCGTGCTCGGTGGGGGCAGCGGCGGCTACGCCACGGCCCTCCGGGCGGCGCAGCTCGGCCTGAGCGTGGCCCTCGTGGAAGAGGGCAAGCTCGGCGGCACCTGCCTGCACGTGGGCTGCGTGCCCACCAAGGCGCTGCTGCACGCGGCGGAGGTGGCCGACGCCGCGGCCCACGGCGCGCAGTTCGGCGTCCGCACCTCGCTCGACGGCATCGACATGCCGGCCGTGCTGGCCTACAAGGACTCGGTGGTTGCCGGGCTGTACAAGGGCCTGCAGGGCCTGATCGCCTCGCGGAAGATCACGGTCGCCCACGGGCACGGCACGCTCGTGTCGCCCGGCGTCGTCGAGGTCGCCGCGGCGGACGGCACCACCTCCCGCTACACCGGCACCCACGTGGTGCTCGCGACCGGCTCGTACGCCCGGACGCTGCCCGGCCTGGAGCTCGGGGGCCGCGTCATCACCTCCGACGAGGCGCTCACGCTGGACACCGTGCCGAAGTCCGTGGTGGTGCTCGGCGGCGGCGTGATCGGCGTCGAGTTCGCGAGCGTCTGGAAGTCGTTCGGCGCCGACGTGCAGATCGTCGAGGCGCTGCCGCACCTCGTCCCGAACGAGGACGTCGCGCTCTCGAAGGCGCTGGAGCGCGCGTTCCGCAAGCGCGGCATCAAGTTCTCCCTCGGCGACCGCTTCGCCCAGGTCAAGCAGTCCGACGACGGCGTGAAGGTCGAGCTGGAGTCGGGCACGACGTTCGACGCCGACCTGCTGCTCGTCGCCGTCGGGCGCGGTCCGCGAACGGCTGACCTCGGCTACGAGGCGGCCGGCGTGCGCATCGACCGCGGCTTCGTGCTGACCGACGAGCTGCTGCGCACCGGCGTCCCGACGCCGGCCGGCGGGCAGGTCTGGGCCGTCGGCGACATCGTGCCCGGCCTGCAGCTCGCCCACCGCGGGTTCGCGCAGGGCATCTTCGTGGCCGAGCAGATCGCGGGCCTGGCGCCCGCGCCGCTCGACGAGCCAGCGATCCCGCGCGTCACCTACTGCGAGCCGGAGGTGGCGTCGGTCGGCGTCACCGAGGCCCGCGCAGCCGAGCTGTACGGCGCGGACCAGGTGGAGACCGTCGAGTACAACCTCGCGGGCAACGGCAAGAGCAAGATCCTGGGCACCCAGGGCTTCGCCAAGCTGGTGCGCCGCAAGGACGGACCCGTGGTCGGCATGCACCTGATCGGCTCGCGGGTGGGCGAGCTGATCGGCGAAGGCCAGCTCATCGTGGGCTGGGAGGCGTTCCCGGAGGACGTCGCCTCGCTCGTCCACGCACATCCCACCCAGAACGAGGCACTCGGAGAGGCACACATGGCGCTGGCCGGCAAGCCTCTGCACGCCCACAACTGACCGAAACGACAAAGGAGACCCTGCAGGTCATGTCTGAGAACGTGCAGCTGCCGGCCCTCGGCGAATCCGTTACCGAGGGCACTGTCACCCGTTGGCTCAAGGCTGTCGGCGACGAGGTCGCCGTCGACGAGCCGCTGCTCGAGGTGTCCACCGACAAGGTGGACACCGAGATCCCGTCGCCGATCGCCGGCGTCCTCGAGCAGATCCTCGTCCAGGAGGACGACACCGTCGAGGTCGGCGCCACCCTCGCCGTCATCGGCGACGGCTCCGGTGCCGGTGCCGCCCCGGCCGCCCCGGCGGCCGAGCCCGCCGCCGAGGCCACCGAGGCGCCCGCCGAGGCCGCAGCTCCCGAGCCGACCCCGGCCCCCGCCGAGCCCGCTCCTGCTCCCGAGCCGGCTCCTGCCGCGCCCGAGCCCGCCGCGGCGCCCGCCGCCGAGGCACCTGCCCCCGCACAGGCCCCTGCCGAGGCACCCGCCGCGGCGCCGGCCGGCGCGGGGACCGAGGTCCCGCTGCCCGCCCTGGGCGAGTCGGTCACCGAGGGCACAGTGACGCGCTGGCTCAAGGAGGTCGGTGACGAGGTCGCCGTCGACGAGCCGCTGCTCGAGGTGTCCACCGACAAGGTCGACACCGAGATCCCGTCGCCCGTCGCCGGGACGCTCCAGGAGATCCTGGTCAAGGAGGACGAGACCGTCGAGGTCGGCGCCGTCCTGGCGCTGGTCGGGTCGGGGGCCGCCGCTCCGGCTGCTGCGCCTGCGCCCGCTGCCCCGGCGCCGGCACCCGCCGAGGCTGCTGCCCCCGCACCCGCGGAGACCGCCGCCCCGGCGCCGGCCGCCGAGGCTCCGGCACCGGCCGCCCCGGCTCCCGCGGCGCCCGCCCCGGCCCCGGCTCCCGCACCGGCGGCGCCCGCTCCGACCGCTCAGGCGCCCGCCGCTCCCGCCGCCCAGGCCCCCGCCCCGACGTCGCCGGGCCGCACCATCGGCTCCTACCTCACCCCGCTGGTCCGCAAGCTCGCGGCGGAGAAGGGCGTCGACGTCGCCTCCGTCACGGGCACCGGTGTCGGCGGCCGGATCCGCAAGGAGGACGTGCTCGCGGCCGCCGAGGCCAAGGCCGCGCCGGCACCCGCGGCCGCCGCGCCCGCGGCGACCACGACGCCGTCGGCCCCGACCAAGCTCGAGGTGTCGCCGCTGCGCGGCACGACCGAGAAGATGTCGCGCCTGCGCAAGATCGTCGCCGAGCGCATGCTCGAGGCGGTGCAGACGCAGGCCCAGCTCACCACGGTGATGGAGGTGGACGTCACCCGCGTGGCGAAGCTCCGGGCCAAGGCCAAGGAGTCCTTCGCGGCCCGCGAGGGCGCCAAGCTGACGTTCCTGCCGTTCTTCACGCTGGCCGCCATCGAGGCGCTCAAGGCGTACCCGAAGATCAACGCCACGATCGACACCGAGAAGGGCGAGATCGCCTACCACCCCTCGGAGAACGTCGGCATCGCCGTCGACACCGAGCGCGGCCTCGTGGTGCCCGTCATCAAGAACGCGGGCGACCTCAACCTGGCGGGCATCGCCCGGCAGATCCAGGACCTGGGTGCCCGCACCCGGGCCAACAAGGTGACGCCGGACGAGCTGTCGGGCGGCACGTTCAACATCACCAACACCGGTTCGGGCGGGTCGCTCATCGACACCCCGATCGTCCCGCTGGGCCACGCCGCGATCCTCGGCACGGGCACCATCACGAAGCGCCCGGTCGTGGTGACGGACACCGACGGCAACGAGAGCATCGCGGTGCGCTCGATGGCGTACATCTTCCTGTCCTACGACCACCGCCTGGTCGACGGCGCGGATGCCGCCCGCTTCCTCACCGCCATCAAGAACCGGATCGAGGAGGGCGCGTTCGAGGCGGAGGTCGGTCTCTGACCGACGCCGTGGCGTCGGCTCGACCAGCGTCGCAACTGACCGTGGCCGGTCCCGGATCCGGGGCCGGCCACGGTCGTCCGTCCGGCGGTCACGCCCGCCCCGGGCAGGCTAGATTCGCCGCATGGACGTAGTGGTGGCCGGCTCGCACGGTCTCATCGGTTCCGCGCTGGTCGCGAACCTCCTTGCCGACGGACACCGCGTGCGGCGCCTGGTCCGCCGCGGCACCGACCAGCCGAGCCCGACCGCCGCCACGGGCACAACGGGCACGGACAGCGCAGGCACGGACGGCGTCCGGAACCTGCCGTGGGACCCGCGAACGGGCGAGCTGGACCCGACCGCCCTGGAGGGCGCGGACGCCGTCGTGAACCTGGCCGGGGCGGGGATCGGCGACCACCGCTGGACCCGGGCCTACAAGCAGACGCTCGTCGGCTCGCGCACCACCACCACGAGCCTGCTCGCCCGCACCATCGCGCGGCTGGAGACGCCGCCCGTGCTGGTGAACGCCTCCGCGATCGGGGCGTACGGGAACCGCGGGGACGAGGTGCTCACCGAGGCGTCCGAACGCGGGGACGACTTTCTCGCGGGCCTCGTCAAGGCGTGGGAGAACGCGACGGCGCCCGCTGCGGACGCCGGGGCGCGCGTCGTCTGGCTGCGCAGCGGCCTGGTGCTCGCGCCGTCGGGCGGCGCACTCGGCAGGCTGCTGCCCCTCCTGCGCCTCGGCCTCGGGGGCCCGCTCGGCACCGGGCACCAGTGGTGGAGCTGGATCACCCTGACCGACGAGGTGGCGGCGATCCGGCACGTCATCGGCGCCGAGGTGCGCGGCCCGGTCAACGCGGTGGCGCCGGAGCCCACCACGAACCGGGCCCTGACCCGCGCGCTCGCCCAGGAGCTGCACCGGCCCGCGGCGCTGGCCGTGCCAAGGTTCGCGCTGCGGATCGCCCTCGGCCAGTTTGCCGGCGACCTCGTGGCCTCCCAGCGGGTGGTGCCCGGCGTGCTGAGCCGGACCGGCTTCACCTGGACGCACACGAGCCCGCGGGAGGCGGCCCGCTGGGTCGTGCACCCGTGAGCGGCGCCTGCACCCGTGAGGGCCGGGTCAGCGGACCTCGCTGACCCGCCAGCCGCCCGGCGTCCACACCAGGGTCAGGTCGGCCGACTCCTGCGATGCGGGCACCACCGTCTCGCCGTCCTCGGACACCTGCATGTGCGCGGTGATCGTGTACTCGATCCGGATGACCGCCTCGATGGGCGTGCTCTCGGTCGCCCGCTCCCCCTCGGCGGCCGCCGTCTCGGAGGTCTGGCGGGACGCCGTGGTCGCGCTGTGCAGGTCCGACGCGGCACCGGGGCCCATCGTCACGACCTCCGTCGACTTCACGTCGGCGGACGCGCCGACCACCTGCGCGCCGTTCCGCTCCAGCTCGTCGAGGATCTGCTGGTCGGCCAGGTAGGCCGGCGAGCCCTCCACGTTGACGGTGCTGATGTCGGACACCGCGCCCGCCAGCAGCGCCAGACGGCGCTCGGTGAGCTCGACGGCAGCACCGGCCGGATCCTTGGCGTTGCTCACCGGGTTGATGCCGCCCCAGCGCGGAGTCGACGCCGTCGGCGAGGGGGCTGCCACCGCCGGCTCCTCGCCGCCGAAGGCCTCGGGCAGGGCCGTGACCCCGACCGTGATGCCCGCGACGAGGCCCGCCGCGACCATGGCCGTCGCGAACACCGAGCCGCTGGTGATCCGCGACCGGGCGGCCTGGCCGGCCGGCTGTGCCGCCCCCGGCCTGCCGGAGACCGGCATCGTCGCCCGGCGCCGCGCCCCCCAGGACCTGGCGTCGACGGCCGCGATGGACCCGGTCAGCGTCTTGGCGGCCGAGCGCCACGCGGACGGCGTGTGCGCGCCGAGCGGGACGTGGCCCGCGAGGGCCACGGGACCGCTGAGGGCCGCCGAGACCAGCGCGGAACCGTGCGGCAGCCGGACCGGCTCGGGCTTGACCGCCTTGTCCGCGAGCGCGGCGAGCGTGCCCGGCTCAGGCCGGTCGCGCGGGTCCTCCGCACGGGCGCGGGCCAGCACGGCGCGCAGCGCCTCGTCGGCCTCGGAGTCCAGGCTGGGGCCGGGGAAGCCCAGCACCGACTCGACGAGCGTCGCCAGCGACGTCACGTCGACCGGGTCGTCGCTGTGGTCGGGGAGCGTCACGCGGGGGCGCAGCATGGCGCTGCCGTCGCTGCGCAGCAGCACGTCGGTCGGCCGGACGCCGCCGTGGACGAGGCCCACGCTGTGCAGCGCCGCGAGCGCCTGCGCGATGGCGACGGTGATCCCCGAGCCCTCGGCGGCGGTCAGCGGGCCGCGCGAGCCGACGGCGGTCGGGAGGTCGACCGCCCCGGTCCGCGAGAGCCGGACGTCGAGGTTGTCCGGGCCGTTCGGGGAGATGGCGATGAGCGGCACCAGGTGCGGGTGGTCCAGTGTCGCGAGGGTGTCCAGACGGCGCACCAAGAGATCCCGCGCTGCGGCCTCGCTGGGGACGGCAACGCGGACCAGTTCTGCGGATTCGATGTAGTGCACCCGTTCATCAGAACCCCGCGGTCCGGAGCCCGCCCTTTATCCACAGGATTTGCCGAATCGAGCACCCTGTGGGTGAACACCCGAATGCATGGACCGCCCGGGTGTCGCCGACCGCCTCACACGTCGACGAGCCGGCCTTCCTTGGCCGACACACGGGCCGCGTCGAGCACCTCGGCGGTCCGGACGGCGTCGGCCGGGTCGACGGGGATGTCCCCCTCGCCCACCAGCCACTCGGCGACGGCGGGGTAGAAGTCCGCGTGCCCGCCGGGCGGCTGCGGCACCGCCGTCCGCTCCCGGCCGCGGACGAGCCAGCCGAGGGTGCCCTCCGGCTGTTCGCCGTCGAGCACGTCGAAGGGTGACGCGTCGCCCTCGAACGAGTTCACCAGGTACGCGCCGCCGTCGCCGAGGACGCGCGTGCGCGGGCCGGGGGCGCCGACCAGGGAGCCCGCCCACAGCCGGGAGACGACGCCCTTGGCGGGCGGCTCGACGCCGAACAGGACGTCGGCGGCCGCGGCGCGCCCCGGGACGGCGCCCGGCTCGCTGCCCGGCGCGGCGTGGTGCAGCACGAGGAAGACGTCGTCCTCTGTGGGCGTCGAGAGCGCCCGGGCCTCGGCGTACACGGCGACGACCGGTCCGAAGAGCTGTGTCGCCGAGTCCACGAGGTGCGTACCGAGGTCGAGCAGGAGCCCGCCGCCCACGGCGTCGTTCTCCTTCCACCGCTGCTGCGGCTTGGGCCGCCACCGCTCCCAGCGGCGCTCGAAGGTGTGCACCCGGCCCAGGTCGCCGCGCTTCAGCAGGGCCGCGAGGGTGAGCTGCTCGGGATCCCAGCGCCGGTTGTGGAACACGGTGAACGGTGTGCCCGACGACGACGCCGCGCTCACCACCCGCCGTGCCTCGGCCGCCGTCGTCGCTATGGGCTTGTCCAGCACGAAGGGCTTGCCCGAAAGGGAGACAGCGTTCGCGTGGTCCGCGTGCAGCGCGGACGGGCTGGCGATGACCACGAGGTCGTAGAGGCCGGCCTCTGCGAGCATCGACGGCAGGTCGTTGAACAGCCGGGCGCCCGGCCAGTCGCCGGCGGCTTGGACACGCCGTCCGGGGTCGCGCGCGACAACCGCCGTTACCGACATTCCCGCAGCTCGCGCCAGGCGGGCGTGAATTTGCCTGCCCGCACCCCCGTACCCGACAATCCCGATCCGTAGAGCCATGGCCCCATGGTGCCCCGCAGGACGCGACGACGCGAGATCACTGGTCAGCGGCTTAAGCGGCGTAACACAACTCTGGCAGACTGGGGCAAGAGGTACGTTTCACACGTTATTTCTCTTGTCCGGCCTCGTTCGGCCTGGACAACACCGGCCGACAGAATGAGGGGGCTCGTGTCCGCCACAGCCAAGAAGTCCAGCCAGACTCGCAAGACCCTGCAGCTCGTGCTCATCGCCGTGGCGGCCCTCGTGCTCGCCGGCAACTTCGTGGTCAAGTCCCTGGGCGACGACGTCGCCCCCGCCGAGGGCGCGGAGGGCTCGGCTCTCGCGGCGCTGGAGGACCTCACGGTCCAGGAACCGGCGACCGAGGCCGGCTACGACCGCGAGGCCGACTTCGGCAGCGCCTGGCAGGACGTCGACGACAACGGCTGCGACACCCGCAACGACATGCTCCAGCGGGACCTCGAGGACATCGAGCTGACCGAGGGCGACTCGTGCGAGGTCGCCTCCGGCACGCTCGACGACCCGTACACGGGCGAGACGATCAGCTTCGAGCGCGGCGAGAACTCCGGCGACGTGCAGATCGACCACGTCGTGGCCCTGATGAACGCCTGGACCACCGGCGCGGCCGACTGGGACGAGGACAAGCGCGTCCAGATCGCGAACGACCCGCTCAACCTCGTGGCGTCCGACGGCCCGGCCAACATGGGCAAGGGGGCGCAGGACGCCTCCGAGTGGCTGCCCGAGAACCAGGCGTACCGCTGCGAGTACGTCGCCCGGCAGATCGCGGTCAAGGCCAAGTACGAGCTGTGGGTCACGCCCCAGGAGCACGACGCGATGGCGGAGGTCCTGACGACCTGCCCGGCGGAACCGCTCCCGACCTCCTGAGCCGGTGCGGCGGCGGGCTTAGGGTGGCGGGCATGGACATTCGTCATCTCGCCGGGCACGTCGAGTACCACGAGGGCTGGGACCTGCAGCGCAGCACGCACGAGGCCGTCCGTACCGAGGAACAGGCGGACACCCTCTTCTTCCTGGAGCACGAGTCCGTCTACACGGCGGGTGCGCGCACGCACCGCGACGAGTTCCCGACCGACGGCACCGAGGTCATCAAGGTCGACCGCGGCGGCAAGATCACCTGGCACGGGCCGGGCCAGATCGTCGCCTACCCGATCGTCAAGCTGGCCAAGCCGTTCGACGTCGTCGAGTACGTCCGCACGCTGGAGCAGGCGGTGATGGACGTGTGCGCGGCGCTCGGCGTCGAGACCATGCGCGTCGAGGGACGGTCCGGCGTCTGGGTGGCCGCCGACTCCCCCGACCTGCCGAGCCCCCGGCGCGAGCGCAAGGTGTGCGCCATCGGCGCGCGGGTCGCCAAGGGCGTCACCATGCACGGCCTGGCCCTGAACTGCGACTCCGACCTGACCGCGTTCGAGCACATCGTGCCCTGCGGGATCGACGACGCCGACGTCACGTCGCTGACCGCCGAGCTGGGCCGGCGGGTCACCGTCGACGAGGTGCGTCCCCTGCTGGAGGCGGCCCTCGTCGAGCACCTCGCACCCCTTCTCTCGCGCGGTGACGCGCCGTCGTCGGCCGGGACACCAGTCGGCCCGGCCGAGCGGACGCCGGCCGAAGCGGTCCCCGCGACCGCGTGACGAACGCCACTCCTCGCCCGCGGGACGGCCGCGCGACGTCGGCCGCCCGAGGCATAGGCTGGGCGAACCCGCTGACCTGGGAGGGATCTGCGTGACCATCGCACCTGAAGGCCGACGCATGTTGCGCATCGAGGCGCGCAACTCGGCCACGCCCATCGAGAAGAAGCCCGACTGGATCAAGACCCGGGCGGTGATGGGTCCCGAGTACCGCGACATGAAATCGCTCGTCAAGGGCGAGGGCCTGCACACGGTGTGCGAGGAGGCGGGCTGTCCCAACATCTTCGAGTGCTGGGAGGACCGCGAGGCGACCTTCCTCATCGGCGGCGACCAGTGCACGCGCCGCTGCGACTTCTGCCAGATCGACACTGGCAAGCCCGCCGACTTCGACAGGGACGAGCCGCGCCGCGTGGCCGAGTCCGTGCGGACCATGGGCCTGAAGTACTCGACCGTCACAGGCGTCGCCCGCGACGACCTGGCCGACGGCGGCGCCTGGCTCTACGCGGAGACCGTCCGCCAGATCCACGCCCTGAACCCCGGCACCGGCGTCGAGCTCCTGATCCCGGACTTCAACGCCATCCCCGAGCTGCTGGACGTCGTCAACGAGTCACGCCCCGAGGTGCTCGCGCACAACGTCGAGACCGTGCCGCGCATCTTCAAGCAGATCCGCCCGGCGTTCACCTACGAGCGGTCGCTGTCCGTGATCACCCGCGCACGCGACGCCGGCCTGGTCACCAAGTCGAACCTGATCCTCGGCATGGGCGAGACGGTCGACGAGGTCAAGCAGGCCCTGCGGGACCTGCACGACGCCGGTTGCGACATCATCACGATCACGCAGTACCTGCGCCCGTCGCTGCGCCACCACCCGGTGGACCGCTGGGTGCGGCCCGAGGAGTTCGTCGAGCTGTCCGAGACGGCCGAGGAGATCGGCTTCCTCGGCGTCATGGCGGGCCCGCTGGTGCGCTCGTCCTACCGCGCGGGTCGCCTGTGGGGCCAGGCGATGACCAAGCACGGCCGACCCATTCCCGAGGCGCTCTCGCACCTCGCGGAGCCCACCACCTCGCGTCAGGAGGCGGCGAGCCTGCTGGCTCGCTGAGGGCATCCAGTCCGCTCGCAGCCACTAGAATTGACGACCATGGCCCGAACCCCGTCCGGGGGCGATGCGCGCAACGATGTAGCGTCCGCCTCCCAGCAGAAGAAGCCCAAGAAGCGGCGCTGGTACCACCAGCTGTGGGACGTCTACCAGATGACCCGCAGGCAGAACCCGCTCGTCACCTGGTGGATGCTCGCCTCGTTCCTCGGCGTCGTGGCGGTCGCGCTGCTCATCGGCGTCCTGACGGGCCCGTGGGTCTACGCGCTCGTGGTCGGCGTGCCGTTCGGTGTGCTGGCGGCGATGTTCGTGCTGTCGCGCAGCGCGGAGAAGGCCGCCTACACGCAGATCGCCGGCCAGCCCGGCGCGGCGCGAGCTGCGCTCGGCACCGTCCGCGGCGGTTGGACGTTCGAGGACGAGCCCGTCGCGGTCGACGCGCGGAACCAGGACTTCGTGTTCCGCGGCGTCGGCAAGGCCGGTGTGGTGCTCGTCTCCGAGGGGCCGTCGCACCGCGTGACGCGCCTGCTCGACCAGGAGCGCAAGAAGGTCACCCGCATCCTGTCCAACGTGCCGGTCACGCTGATCCAGTGCGGCGACGGTGAGGGGCAGGTGCCGCTCACCAAGCTCGCGCGGGCCGTCTCGCGGCTCAAGTCGACCCTGACCCGGGCCGAGGTGGCCGAGATCAGCAAGCGCCTCAAGGCCATCGGTGGCGTCAGGCTGCCGATCCCCAAGGGCATCGACCCGACCCGCGCGCGCCCCGACCGCAAGGGCATGCGCGGCCGCTGACCGGCCACCACCGCCGTCGGACAGCCGCCGTCGCCGCGAAACCTGCGCAACCGAAGAGGGCGCCTTCCGTGCGGAAGGCGCCCTCTTCGTGTGCCCAGCCGTGCACCCGGCGCTCGCCCGTACCCGTCCCGATGGACGGACGTCGCCCGGCCGCGCCCTGTGAGTTCTGGCACGCTTGGCACCACCGCCGGAGCCATCACCAGCGCATCTCCCCGCGGTTACACGGTCGAGAGGCGCGGGAAACGTTCCGGCAACAATCAGTAACCCGAGAGAAACCACCGGCCCTTAGGTTCGTGGCGATCCGCATGTGACCCTGCCCAGCCCATCGGCACGGTGCGACGGACTCCCCCTGGACTTATCGAGCGAGCAAGGAGCGCAGATGTTCAACAACGCCGAGGAGGCGATCGCCTTCACCCGCAACGAGGGGGTGGAGTTCGTCGACGTTCGGTTCATCGACCTGCCGGGTGTCACGCAGCACTTCAACATCCCGGTCGAGCAGTTCGACGAGGACGCCTTCAGCGAGGGCCTCATGTTCGACGGCTCGTCCATCCGCGGGTTCCAGGCGATCCACGAGTCCGACATGAAGCTCGTGCCGGACGTCACGACGGCGTTCATCGACCCGTTCCGCAAGGCCAAGACCCTGATCGTGAACTTCTCCATCGTGGACCCGTTCACGAACGAGCCCTACGCTCGCGACCCGCGCAACATCGCGGCAAAGGCCGAGGCGTACCTGAAGTCGACCGGCATCGCCGACACCGTGTTCTTCGGCCCGGAGGCCGAGTTCTACATCTTCGACGACGTGCGCTTCAAGACCGCGTCGAACGAGAGCTACTACTCGATCGACTCCGTCGAGGCCGCGTGGAACACCGGCCGCGAGGAGGAGGGTGGCAACCTCGGGTACAAGACCCGCTACAAGGGCGGCTACTTCCCCACCTCGCCGAGCGACCGCTTCGCCGACCTGCGCGACGAGATGGTCAAGACGCTGGGCCAGGTCGGCATCTCCGTCGAGCGCGCGCACCACGAGGTGGGCACCGCCGGCCAGCAGGAGATCAACTACAAGTTCAACACCCTGCTGCACGCCGCCGACGACCTGATGAAGTTCAAGTACGTCATCAAGAACGTCGCGTTCCAGGCCGGCAAGTCGGCCACCTTCATGCCGAAGCCGATCTTCGGTGACAACGGCTCGGGCATGCACTCGCACCAGTCGCTCTGGAAGAACGGCGAGCCGCTGTTCTACGACGAGAAGGGCTACGGCGGCCTGTCCGACCTCGCCCGGTGGTACATCGGCGGCATCCTGAAGCACGCGCCGTCGCTGCTCGCGTTCACCAACCCGTCGGTGAACTCGTACCACCGCCTGGTGCCCGGCTTCGAGGCTCCCGTGAACCTCGTCTACTCGGCCCGCAACCGCTCCGCCTCGATCCGTATCCCGATCACGGGTACCTCCCCGAAGGCGAAGCGCATCGAGTTCCGCGCGCCGGACCCGTCGTCGAACCCGTACCTCGCGTTCTCCGCGATGCTGATGGCCGGTCTGGACGGCATCCGCAACCGCATCGAGCCGCCGGCTCCCGTGGACAAGGACCTGTACGAGCTGCCGCCGGAGGAGCACGCGCTCATCCCGCAGGTGCCGACGTCGCTCCCGGGCGTGCTCGACGCGCTCGAGGCCGACCACGAGTTCCTCACCGCCGGTGACGTGTTCACCGAGGACCTCATCGAGACGTGGATCGCGTACAAGCGCGAGAACGAGATCGACCCGATCCGGCTGCGCCCGCACCCGCACGAGTTCGAGCTCTACTACGATATCTAAGCCTGATCGGCTAGATTCCGGGCCTCCGGGGCCTTCCGAGACCCCTTAGTCCGCAAAGAGTCCGCACGAGCCGCCAGAACCTTCCCGGTGGCGGTTCGTGTGGACTCTTCTGTGTCCGGCCACAGGTGCGCGTACGTGTCCAGCGTCGTCTTCGCGCTCGCGTGCCGGAGCCTGGCTTGGACCACCTTCACGTCGGCGCCCTCGGAGATGAGCAGCGACGCGTAGTAGTGGCGCAGGTCGTGGAAGCGGAACTCCTCGGGCAGCTTCGCCTCGACGCGGGCCGCGCGTACGGCGCGCTGGATCTGCCACGGCCCGGTCTGCTCCCCCAGCTCCGTGGTGAGCACCGTCCCGTCGGAGGGGTACTTCACCAGGTGCGCCGACAGCACCTCGACGAGCTCGCGCGCGACCGGGATCGGCGCCTTGGACTCGTCGGTCTTGAGATCCTCGGCCGGCCACTGCACCGCGGGGTTAATGATGGCGCGCAGGAAGTCGACGTCGGCGACCCGTAGCCCGCACACCTCAGCGACGCGCAGGCCCGCGAACGCGCCGAGCATGACTGCCGGCTGCAGCTCCTCGGGCATGGCGTCGTGCAGCGCCCAGAGCTGGTCCGTCGTCGCGATGAACGCACGCTGCTTGCCCGCCGGTGGCGCCGTTCGCCTCGAGCACGGGTTCCGCGCCAGGAGCCCGTCGGCGACCGCGTCCGTGAGGACCTGGGACAGCCGTGCGTGGAGCGCGTAGACGTAGGAGGCCTCGGCTCCCCCCTCGGCGAGCGACGTCGTCCAGGCCTTGATCTGGGACGGCTTGAGCTGCGCCAGGCGCCGGCCGCCGAGACCGGCCTTGATCTTTGCCACGTGGGTCCGCGCCTGGCGGACCGTCGACGGCTTCTTCACCGCGTAGCCCTCAAGCCACGTGTCGCACCATGCCCCGAGCGTCATCTTCGCGTTGCGCGTGTCCGTCCAGGTGCCCGTGACGAGCTTCGCGGTCTGCTCATCGAGCCAGTCCTGAGCATCCGTCTTGCGCGCATGGTGCGACGTGTGCTCCTTCCGAAGGCCCTGGTGCCGGTCGCATCCGTCGCACCGGAACGCCGCCCGCCACTTCCCATCAGGGCGCTTCGTGATCCACGCCATCAGGAGTCCCCGTCGCTTCCGAGGTGGAGCGGCCATCCCCGATCGAGGTGCCATTTGGTCCACTCAAGGTAACCCTCCGGGGCGCCGATCTGGAGGGCCTCAATCGTCGTCCCGTCGTCCCCGATGTCGACCGGCACCATCTTTGCCTCCCAATCCCCCTCCCTCTCGCGCTTAACCACCGGCGGCAGCATCCCGCGCTTTCGCGCCGCAGCCACGAACCGTCCAGCGGTCGCGCGTGAGACTCCGGCCGCATGGGCAACCGCGGCCGTCGGTGCCTCGTCGAGCGCGTAGGCCACGAGGTAGACCACGGAAATGTGGTTGAGGAACACCTCAACGTCACCATCCGGCCACTGCTCGACGATCGACTTCGGGATCTTGCGCTCGCCGATGCCAAACACTGGGCCGCCGTCGTCCGAGTTCTGGTACCAGACAACCTTCCGCAACGCCTGCTTCATGATGCGGGCGACCGGCACGGCTCGAATCTTCTCGGACGTCACCCCCCACCCGGAGCGGTCCGTCACGATCACGCGCTTTGCCCTGGCCTCGAATGTGACGTCAACCTGGATCTCGACGTCCGAGTCATCGACCGACGCTCGCGCCACGAACTGCTTCGGCAGCATGATCCCGGGCGCGATGGCGGTCGACTCCTCCATGAGTGTCTCGACGTCGATCGGGTCAACAGTCACTTCTTCGGCTTCCACGCCCCCAATACTCCCAACGTGAGTCACCTCTGTCAAAGGTGTGTTGCATTGGGGAGCGCGGCGTTCTATCGTGAGCCATGCCGGACAGAGCTAGCGCTGACGGATGTAACTCACAGCGCTCAATGACAGATCGGAGCCAGACATGTCCCCCAGGAAGATCCTCCGCACCAACGAGGTGTCAGAGAGGACCGGCATCCCGCTCGGCACGCTCGCCTACTGGCGGCACCGCAACGAAGGTCCTCGTTCGTTCCGCCTCGGGCGCCGTGTCGCCTACTTCGAGGAGGACATCGAGGCGTGGATCGAGCAGCAGGCAGCCGCCACCTCCGTCGGCGGCGCAGCATGACCGCGACAACGACGACGGGCGCCTCCCGGCAAGGAGACGCCCGTCAGACCACGAGCCGCGGCAACGGCTCGAAGCACATCCCGCACACCAGCAAGGAGTACAAGGACATGAACCAGGCTACCCCCCACCCTTTCCAGCCCGGCGACCGCCTCCGGATCGTCGCACCGGCCGACCGTTACTTCGACGGCATGCTCGGCGTCGCGCGCATGGTCTGGACCGACCCCCCGACCGGCAAGCACTACGTGGACGCCTGGACCGACGACGGCTCCTACGCGACGTGGCCGGCCGACGAGCTGGAGCACGCCGAGGCGCCGCACGTCCCGGACTGCATCTGCTCCGCGTGCGTCGAGGCCCGCCACGTCGAGCCCGACCCCCGCGACGCCGTGCGCGGCACCGTCGGCGAGGCCCCTGCCCTGCCGATCTGGGAGGCGCTGCGCGACGTTGGATCGGTCTACGACGCCCTGGTCGCGCTCCGCGAGCTCCCAGCCGCCGACGTCGCCCGCGCGCTGCGCGCCGTCGCGGACGTGCTGGACGGCGGTGCCCGGTGAACACACAGAAGTCCCTGATCCTGCGCGAGACCTGTCTCGACGACGTCGCCGAGGACGACATCCACGTCGCCGAGGTCGTGAACCCCGACGGCTCCACGGCGTTCTGGGTCCTCGGCGCCCCCGGGGAGCCGCAGGGCCTCACGGGGATCCCGGACCACGAGCAGGTCGGCCCGCTCCCGTGGCGCATCCGCTCACGCCTGGCGTCGCTGCCCGAGGCCGGCCGGTGCAACGCGCTGACGAAGCACGGCACGCACTGTCGGAAGTCCGCAGCCGGATGCCCGTTCCACGGCCCGACCCGGGGGGCGTCATGACCGCCGACGAGATCCGCGCCGCCCGGCGCATCGACCTCGGGCCCGACCACCCCAAGCACCCCGACAGCGCCGCACAGCGCGACGCTCGCCGCGAGCATGCCCGTGAGCGGGCCCATGCCCGGCACGTGCGCTACCGCAACCAGCGCGCGATGAACCGCTTCCTGAGGAGCCACCGATGAAGATCACCTACGCCGACCTGGTCGAGTTCCTCGACGAGCTCGACCCGCGGGACACCGAGCGGACGAAGGCCGGCAAGCTCCTCGACCCCCGCCAGCGGGCGATCCTGGCTCGCTTCGACCACGCCATGTGGGAGCAGGCCCGGATGGTCAACCAGTGGCAGCTCGAGAACGTCGAGGCCATGCGGGAGGTGCTGGCCGACATCCACGTGGTGCTCGAAGCGCACGGTGCCGAGGACGTCCACACGATGGACGGCATCGCGCCAACCGTCGGACGACTCCCCGAGCACGCGCGCATCTTCGTCGGCAAGAAGATGCAGCACCTCAACAGCCTGCTCATCACCAGCCGGCACTTCGAGCACCTGAACCTGGCCGAGCCCGATCTCGGGTACGCCGAGCTGCCCTGATCCTCCGCCGGGGTGTCGGTGATGCCGACACCCCGGCCCTGCATCATCAAGGAGGGGCCGTGGGGCGCCGCCGCAAGTACCGTCCACTACCACTCGACGAGGCTGAGCGGATCGCATCCTCGCCTGTAACACCGCTGCACCTTCGGCTGTACTTCCTCGCGTTCATCGAGAACCGGGGAGACGGTCACTCCCATTTCCGCCAGGGCGAGGTGGCTCGCAAGCTCGGGATCGACCCCCGTAACTTGCCGCGCGAGATCCGCAAGGCCATAGCGGAGGGCCTCATCCGACCCGAGTCCACCGCTCGGTGCATCGTCCTGCCGTTCACGCACGACTACGTCATGGACGACCGGTTCCCGTGGTGCACCTGGCACGAGAGCCGCAAGACCAAACTTCGTCATCAGGGGACGAAGAAGACCCCCGAACTTCGTCCTGAGGTGACGACCGCTGTTAGCGAACTTCGTCCTGGGGTGACGAAGTTCGAGAGCGTTAGCGCAGGTCACAGCGCTGCCCCTTCTTCTTCTATTACTGCACCCACTCAGGAACCGTCAGCCGCGGTTACGGAACCGACCCCACGCAGACCGCACCTGCGGGTGGTCGCGTCATGAGCACCCGAACCCGACGTATGGATACCCCGGACCTCTTCCAGGCCTCCGTCGACGACCTGGAGCGCATCGAAGGCGCCCGCCGGCGCCGCACCGTCGGCCAAGGCGGCATCTGCCCCTGCGGCGCTCACGTGAAGTCCTGGACGTGGGCAGACCGCGTCCGGGGCGTCCCGGAGCCCGCACACCGCGTCGTGTACCACCTCGACGACTGCCCAGCCCTCCTCGCACCCCTGGAGCCCACATCATGAGCACCACCGAACCGAACCTCTACGACGAGCTCACCCGCCCGATCACGGAGTCCGAGCGTGAGCAGGCGATCCGGCTGCTCAACGAGATGAGCGACCAGATCGCGACCGCGCTCAAGGAGATGGGGGCCGGCTCATGAACTGGCCCGAAGCCTTCCTCTGGAGCATCTGCGTCCTCGCGGCCTGGTCGCCGCTGATCATCGGGGCGTGGAGGGACAAGCGATGAGCTTCCTCGGCCTCCTGGTGCCCGTCCTGGCCTACGGCGCGCTGTGCGCCTGGCTGGGCGCGCTGGTCTACACCACCTACCTCAAGCACTGGAGGCGCTGATGGGCCGCAAGCAGACCATCGTCCCGGGCAGCGTCGCGCCCTGGCGCGGCCGGGCCGTCACCACTGCACGCGCCCGGCTCGCCGCCCGGACCACGTGGCCCGTGCCATGCGGGCAGTGCGGTCTGCCCGTGGAGGCCGACCCACCCGGCACCAACGGGAGACAGAGCGGCTGGAGGCTCGGGCACATCAAGGCCCGGTCGACCCATCCCGAGCTGACGTGGGACCCTGCGAACCACAGGGTCGAGCACCGCAAGTGCTCCGACCGCTCGGGACAGGCTGCCGTGATCGCGAAGGCGAAGGCTGACGCGATAAGAGACATCAACCGACAGCAACCCGCTTTTTCCGGTGCCCAGGGTGGCCTACCAGTCGCCGCCCCTTCGGAAGAACACACACACGGCATACCCGCCGACCGCACTTGGGACCATTTCGTAGCAACAGCGCCGGAGTGGATGGCTCCCATCCTCGACGTGCCCGACGACGCCGCGGTTCCGCTGGCCGTGACGCCGGCGCACCACCGCGCCGTGGGCACCTACGGTCCCGAGGCCATCGCATGGATGGAGGGCAACCTCCGCGAGCGTGGCCGGCCGCTGCGCCTGCGCTGGTGGCAGAAGTTCGCGATCTGGCGGCAGCTCGAACACGACGCAGAGGGCAACCTCGTGTGGTTCTTCGTCGTGGAGTCCACCTCGCGGCGCTCCGGCAAGTCCACGCGCCTGCGTGGCTCGGCACTGTGGCGGCTCCGGCACGGGCCGGAGCTGTTCGAGGACGAGCAGATCGTCATGCACACGGGCAGGGATCTCGCGATCTGCCGGGAGATCATCCGCAAGGCGTGGCCGTGGACCGCGAGTCAGGACGGCTGGGACTCGAAGAAGGGCATGACCGAGCCGGAGGTCTCCTACCTCGGTGTGAACCGCTGGGTCGTGCGCTCGAAGGACTCGACGACCGGCTATGACACCTGTCTGGGGCTGGTCGACGAGGCGTGGGATGTTCCCGCGTCGGCCGTCGACGAAGACCTCGAGCCCGCCATGCTGGAGCGCGAGAGCCCGCAGATCGTCCTGACCTCGACGGCGCACCGCCGCGCGACGTCGCTCATGCGCGGCCGGATGAAGTCGGCGCTGACCGAGGACGACGGCAAGTCGCTGCTGCTGTGGTGGGGAGCTCCGGCGGCCGCCGATCCGGGTGACCGGGCGGTGTGGCGTGCCGCGTCGCCGTACTGGTCGCAGGCTCGTGAGGAGATGATCGCCGCGAAGTACCGCAAGGCGCTCGCGGGCGAGCAGGACGAGGAGCTGGACGACCCGGACCCGATGAAGGCGTTCATCGCGCAGTACCTCAACTCGGCTGACGTGTGGCTGGCCGGCGCGGGGCTCAACCAGCCGGGCAATCCGATCATCGAGGCCGAGGCCTGGGAGGGGCTGCGCGGTACCGCACCGGTGCGCACCCCGGACGCGGTCGCCGTGGAGGCGTGGTTCGCCGCGGGCGTGTCGGTGGCGTGCGCGTGGAAGCCGGCCGACGGCGGCCCGGTGATCGTCTCGGTCACCGACCACCCGGACGTCCCGGCGGCGGCCGCCTCGGTCGCGGCGATGGAGCTCCGGACGCCCGCGCTGGTGGGTGCGTCGCTCACGGAGCACGCGGCCTGGACGGAGAACCGCGTCCGCTTCACCAAGGCGGCGGACTCGACGCGGGCGCAGGTAGGCGACCTGGTGCGCTACCTCGGCGACGACTCGTTCCGGCACGACGGCTCGGCGGCGCTCACCGCCCAGGTGCTGGCGATGCGCACGTCGCCGGGCGCGGACGGGCCCCGGATCCGCTCGACGGAGCGCGCGGACGCCATCAAGGCCGCCGCCTGGGCGATCACCGCGGCGGCGAACGTGAAGCCGGCGCCCGAGGTCGACACGATCATCGTCGTCGAGCTCTGATCGGTTACCTGTAGGGGGTAGGGGTATAGAATCCCTCACATGGGGAATTCTTGGTGGGACCCGAGGTCGTGGCTCAGACCACGCCAGGCGTTCTCGTCCCCCGAGAACACCCGGTTCTATTCGCTGCAGATGGCCCTGGACTCGGGCCTGCTGACCGAGGACGGCACGACCCGTGCGGCGGCCTTGAGCGTCCCGGCGGTGCTGCGCGGCCGGAACATGATCTGCAACATCGCCACGCTGCCGCTGCACCTGCTGGACCCCGACCGCCGCGTCGTGCGCGACCCGCTGTTCGAGCAGCTCGACCCGGGCGTGGCGAACGTCGTCACGCTGGCCATGACGGTCGAGGACATGCTGTGCGACGGCATCGCCTGGTGGGAGGTCACCGCGCGCGGCACGCTCGGCTACCCGACGGCGGTGCAGCATGTCGACTCCCGGCGCGTGACGGTCAACCCGCCCACGGGCTACCAGAACCCGCTGCCGTCCGGGTTCGACCCTGCCTCGACCATCTACGTGGATGGTCGGCCGCGCAGCGCCTATGACTTCATCCGGTTCGACTCGCCGAACCCGCCGCTGCTGGTGGCCGCGCGTCGGGCGATCCGCCGGGCGGTGCTGCTAGAGGACGCCGCGGCGATGTACGCCGAGGACCCGCGCCCGTTCGACTACTTCACCCCGGCCGACGGCGCTGCGGGGCTGACGACGGAGAAGATCACCTCGGCGATCCGGGCCTGGATCTCCTCGCGCCGCAAGCGCGCCACCGCGTACGTGCCCGAGACGCTGTCCTACAACACCGTGCAGAGCCCGAGCCCGGCCGACCTGCAGCTCGTGCAGCTGCAGCAGCGGGCGGCCCTGGACATCGCGAACGCGATCGGCGTGGACCCCGAGGACCTGGGCATCTCGACGACCAGCCGCACCTACCAGAACGCGACCGACCGGCGGCAGGACCGCGTCAACGACGTGCTGTCGGCGTTCATGCGCGCGATCACCGACCGGCTGTCCATGCCCGACGTCACGCAGCTCGGCTACCGCGCCGTGTTCGACCTGGACGACTACATGCGCGCCGACCCGATCACGCGGTGGACCACGCACGAGAAGGCGATCACCCTCGGCGTCACCGACGCGCAGGAGGTGCGCGAGCGTGAAGACCTGCCCGGCCGCGTCCCAGCCCAGCCCCGCCCGGCCCCGGAGGTCGTGGCCACCGACGTCATCTCCGTCACCAACGCCCGGGAGGGCAGCATGCGCTCCACCTTCGACGCCACGCCGCGCACCGTGAACCTGCGCCTGGACGACGGCGGCACGACGTTCGCCGTCGACCGCGAGCACCGCGTCATCACCGGCCGCGCGCTGCTGTGGGACCAGCCGGCCGACAACGGCGACGGGAAGTTCAGCTTCCGGCCGGGGTCGGTGCAGTGGAAGCGCTCGGCGGTCAACCGCGTGAAGCTCCTGCGCGACCACGACTGGGACCAGCTCCTGGGCGCCGCCATGGCGATCACCGAGACGGCCGAGGGCCTGGACGTGAAGTTCAAGGTCGCGCGCGGCCCCGCCGGTGACCAGGCACTGGCCGAGGCCGAGGACGGCGCCCTGGACGGGCTGTCGGTGGGCCTGGACGTCACGCAGTGGGAGGAGACCGGCCCGCGCCAGTACGACGTGCTGGCCGCGACCCTCAATGAGACCAGTCTGACGCCACGTCCGGCGTTCGACGACGCGCGGCTGACGTCCGTCGCCGCGTCCAGCACGAAGGGAACCACCATGCCCGACAAGACGCCGGACGAGACGCCGGCCATCACCCTGGACTACGAGGCCCTCGCCCAGGCCATCGCCAAGGCGCTCAAGGCCGCCGAGGACGAGAAGGACGAGGAGAAGGAGACCGAGGAGGCGCAGGCCGGCGAGCTCGTCGGCGCGGCGCTGTCCGCCACCGGGCGGCCCGCGCAGCTCGTGAACTCCGGCGCCCGCGAGACGCCCGGCGAGCGCTTCGCCCGGGTCGCCGCCGTCAAGGAGGCCTCGCCGTACACGTTCGACCGTGCCGGGCGGTTCACCCAGGGTGAGCACGACTTCGCCTCGGACCTGATCGAGATGCAGCGCTCCGGCGACGTCCGCGGCATGACCACCGCCGCCGGCAAGCGCGCCATGGGCCACATCCAGGCCGCCTTCGACGTGGACCGCGCCGACGTCACCTCGCTCAACCCGGCCGTGCAGCGCCCGGACATGTACTACGACCCGCCGGCCAACCGGACCCCGCTGTGGGCCATGGTGAACAAGGGCGGCCTGCCCAACGGCCTGTCGCCGTTCGTCGTGCCGAAGTTCAACTCGGCGTCCGGTCTCGTGGGCGACCACACCGAGGGCACCGAGCCGACGTCGGGCACCTTCACCACGACCTCGCAGACGATCACCCCGACCCCGGTCTCCGGCAAGGTGTCGATCACCCGCGAGGTGTGGGACCTGGGCGGCAACCCGGCCACCTCGAACCTGATCTGGCAGCGCATCGTCCGCGAGTACTACCAGGGCCTGGAGACCGCCACGGCGACGTTCCTGGCGACGCTCACGGCCGCGGCGGACGTCACGCTCACCGCGGGCGCCGTGGACGCGGCTCTGGCCGCCGACGTGCAGAACATGCTCATCGGGCTCAACTTCGCCCCGGCCTACGACTTCTCGGCGTTCGCGATCGAGCAGAACCTGTACGGCCGGCTCGCCAACGCGGTTGACCTCTCCGACCGCCCGCTGTTCCCCGCCGTCGGGCCGTCGAACGCGAACGGCAGCGTCGGGAACCTGTTCCAGACGCTGAACGTCAACGGCCTGCGCGGCGTCCCGGCCGGCGCGCTCCCGCAGACGCCCGGCTCCCCGAACAACTCGTGGCTGTTCGACCCGTCGGTGGTCTCCGGCTGGAGCTCGGCGCCGGAGCGGCTGGAGTTCGCCGGCACCGACGCGGCCGGCGACTACGCGCCTGTCGCGATGATCGACATCGCCGTGTGGGGCTACAAGGCCTTCGCGAACATCGACATCGCCGGCGTCCGCCAGGTCATCTACGACACCACCGCGTGACACCCGAGGGGAGGTGAGCATGAGCCAGGTGACGGCGACCACGCCGCGCATCGTCGACCTCGACGTCGGCGACGACTGGTGCATCGGCATCGACGTGCCCGACGGCAGCTCGGTCGCGGTGCTCGTCACGGCGCCCGACGGCACGACGGCGACCCCGGCACCGGTCGTGACGGGCGGCTCTGTGAGCGTCGTCGTCACGCTCGCGCAGGCCGGCCGCTACCTGGCCGTGCTCACCGTCTCCGGGAACGTCAACGCCGTCGAGCCGTTCACGGCGAACGCCGCCGTGCCGACGACGGCGCCCGAGATGCCGGACCTGGCCAAGGTGAAGGCGTACCTGTCCACGAACGGTGGCACCAGTGCCACGGACGCGGCCATCACCGAGGCCCTGGACGCCGAGGCAGCCGCACAGCGCGCCGTGTGCGACGTCCCGCCCGTCTACCCCGACGACCTGCGGGAAGCGCTCAAGCGCCGCGTGGCACGCAACCTCGCCGCCCGCGCGGTCCCCGTCGCGCAGGTGACCACGTTCGAGGGCGGCACCTCGGCCTCCCGCGTCCCGCGCACCGACCCCGAGGTCGTGCGCCTGGAGGGTCCACACCGGAAGGTGGTGCTGGCGTGAACCTCACCGAAGCGCGCCAGGCCCTCGCCGACGCGGTCTCCACGCTCGACGGGATCACGTGCACGCCGCGCCCCGTGGCGGGCAACCTGCGGGCCGGGGACGCCTGGGTGACCGTGGGCCGCCTGGTGCCCGGGGCGTTCCTCGGCTCGACGAACACCACCCTGTCCGCGTTCGTCGTGCTCAGCCCGGACCAGTGGCTGGCCGACGCCAAGGTCGACGAGCTCGCCGCGCCGCTGCTGGCGTGCGTGCAGTCCCTGTACGGGTTCGGCGCCTCGGTCGAGCCCCAGGTGGTCACGGCCGGTGAAGCCGTGCCCGCCAACCTCTACACCCTCGCCCTGACGATCACGCTCGAACTGTCCGCGTAGGACGAAAGGAAGCATCATGCCTGACGTTGGCACCCGGCACGCCGTCCTGTTCGTGGACTCCATGGAGTACACCGACAGCATCAGCACCGGCACCATCCGCAGCGCCGAGACCGACAGCGACTTCGTGTCGTTCGCGGACGCCGCAGCGGGCGGCAAGCGTGACTACACGCTCGCCCTCGTGCTCAAGCAGAACACCAGCGCCAACAGCCTCTGGAACATCATCTGGACCCAGGCCGGCGAGGACGTCCCCGTCGAGCTGTGGCCCAACGGCCGCCCCACCGACGGCGTGGCCACCGCCGCACAACCCTCGTTCGAGGGCACCTGCACCGTCACCGACCCGGACGGCGACCTGCTCGGCGGCGAGGCCAACCCCTCGACGTCGGCCCGGCAGACCACCGAGGTCGAGTGGATGTTCACGGCCAAGCCTGTCAGGGACCCGGCCTGATGCCCGTCCAGGTCGAAGGGCTACGCCAGGCCGCGCGCGACCTGGGCAAGGCCGGTGTCGAGGTCGACGACCTCAAGGACGTCTTCGCCGAGATCGCCGCCGAGGGGGCGCGGCTGGCGAGCACGTTCGCCCCGAAGCGGTCCGGGCGCCTGGCGGCCACGATCCGCGGCAACCGGGCCAAGTCCAAGGCCGTCGTGACCGCCGGACGTGCCCGGGTCCCGTACGCCGGGGCCATCAACTACGGCTGGCCGAGGCGGAACATCCGCCCCGCCCGGTTCATGCAACGCGCCGACGCCGACCTGGAGCAGCGCGCACCCGAGATGCTCGAGGCCGGCCTGGACCGCGTCTTCGAGAAGTACGACCTGACCTGAGGAGCAGCATGGCCACCAGTGACCTCCCCCTGGAGGACTTCTTCCGCACCCTGACCGGCTTCGACGAGATCGCGATCGCCAAGGCGTTCGGCGAGGACCTCGCGGTCCTGCGCGAGAAACCGTTCCGGTGCGGTCGGGCGCTCGTGTTCGTCGACAAGCGCCGCCGCGGCGTCAAGGACGGACCCGCGTACGCCGAGGCGATGGACCTGAGCCTGGCCGACCTGGATGACTACTTCCCCGAGCCGGCCGCCGAGCTCGACCCCGACGCCCCGGAGACCGAGCAGGGAAAAGAGCCCACGCCCTCAAGCTGAGGGCCCAGCGGCTGGCGTACTTCTGCCTCGTGACCGGGGTGCAACCGAGCGAGTACCACCAGCTCACCATCGGTGAGCGCGACGAGTTCCTGCGACAGGCCAAGATCCGCGACGGGAGGAAGTGACCATGGCCGGACCGATCCGCATCGCGATCGTCGGCGACACCCGCGACCTCACCACGTCGATGGACCGAGCCGGCGACTCCATGAAGGGCCTGGAGGCCCAGGCCGAGAGCGCCGCGCGCGCCGTCGACAAGATCGACGGCGCGGTGGAGGGCACCGGGGACAAGTTCGGTGACCTGGCCACCAACGCGGGCACCCTCGGCGGAGGTATGCGCGACCTCGGCGAGATGGTCGGCGGCACCGCCGGGTCGTTCCTGTCCGCCGGCGGCGCGGCACTGCAGTGGGGGGAGGCTGTCGGTGACATCGGCGAAGGCCTGGCCGGCTTCATCAGGCAGTCCAAGATCGCCGCCATCGCCACGCGCGTGTGGTCCGGGGTGACCACGGCCGCCACGGCGGTACAGCGCGGCCTGAACACGGCCATGCTCGCCAACCCCATTGGCCTCATCATCACCGCCGTGGCGCTGCTCGTGGCGGGGTTGGTGTGGTTCTTCACCCAGACCGAGGTCGGGCAGAAGATCGTCAAGGTCGCCTGGTCCGGGATCCAGCGTGCCATGTCCGCGGTCGCCCGCTGGTGGACGAACACCCTGGTCCCGACCGCCCGGACCGTGTGGACCAGCATCCAATCCTTCTTCGGCAGCCTCTGGCAGTTCCTGCAGACCGTGTTCCGGTGGACGCCGCTGGGCATGATCATCACCAACTGGGACCGGATCATGGCCTACTTCGGCCGCGTCCGGGACGGCGTGGTGGCCCGCGTCCAGGGCATGGTGGACTGGCTGGCAGGCCTGCCGGACCGCATCTCCCGCGCCGTGGGCGACCTCGGGAGCCTCCTGTACGACAAGGGCGCCCAGCTCATCCAGGGCCTGATCGACGGCATCAATGCCATGGTCGGCCGCGTCGCGGACGCGGCCGGCAACGTGGCGAACACCATCCGCGGGTTCCTGCCCGGATCGCCCGTCAGGTTCGGGCCCCTGCGGTCGTGGAACAACGGCGGCGCGGGCAAGCGTCTGATGGACATGCTCGCGGGCGGCATCGCCGACAGCGCCACGACCGTCGACCGAGCGATGCAGCGCGCGACGTCGCTGTCCGTCGACCCCGTCGCGCTCGCACCCAGCAGCGGGACCGGCGGCGCCTCGGGCAACCAGGTCGTCATCTCGTTCGAAGGCAGCGGCGACCCCCTCATGGACGCGCTGCTGAACGAGCTGCGCAAGCGCATCCGCGTCAACGGCGGCAACGTCCAGACCGTGCTCGGGGCGCGCTGATGGCCAGGAAGAGCCCGTTCCCGGCTGGCTTCCTCGGCGTCGACCTGCACTACGGCGGCGCCTGGCAGCCGCTCGGTGACGACCTGGACCAGTCGGGCGTGTCCGTGGCGCACGGCGCCCGCTCCGAGGGCGCCGAGGCCGACGTGTCGTCCCTGTCGTTCACCGTGAGGAACGGCGACGGCAAGTACAGCCCCCGCAACCCCACCTCCCCGCTGTACGGGCTCGTGGGCCGCAACACGCCCGCCCGCGCCCGGGTGAGCCTGGGCGCCCCCTGGCTGGACCTCGAGCTGCCCGGGACACGCGCGTGGACACCCGACGCGGCCTCCCTGGACATCACCGGGGACATCGACATCCGGTGGGAGGGCTACCGCGACTCGTGGACCGTGGCCGCCGACGTCATGTCCAAGTGGTCCGCGACCGGCAACCAGCGCTCGTGGCTGCTGCGCGCCGAGGCCAACGGCACCCTGACCCTGTTCTGGACCACCAACGGGACCGCGGTCTTGGAGGCGCGCTCCACGGTCCCGGTCCCGCCGTGGGCCGGGCGGGTCGCCCTGCGGGTCACCCTCGACGTCGACAACGGGGTCGGCGGCCGGACCGCGACGTTCTACTACTCCGACAGCCTGACCGGGACCTGGACCCAGCTCGGCCCCGCGATCACCGCCGCCGGCACGACCAGCATCTTCAACTCCACCGCGGCACTCACCCTGGGCAAGGAGCCCACCTCCGTGGCAGGCACCACGCCGCAGCGTGTGCACGGGTGGGAGCTGCGAGCCGGTATCGGCGGCGCCGTGCGCTCCTCGTGCACGACGGCGGACCTGCCCGTGGGCGCGACCCTGTTCGACGACGACCAGGGCAACGAGTGGGACGTGTCCGGCGGCAGCGTCAACAACACCCACGTGCTGGCCGTGTGCGAGGTCGCCGAGTGGCCGATGGACTGGAACACCAAGGGCGCCGAGTCGGTCCTCACCGAGGTGCAGGCCGCGGGTGTGACCCGCCGTCTCGGGCAGGGCGCCCAGCCGCTGGACTCGGCCGTCTACCGGTCGATCATGGGCCTGGACCAGTCCGCGATGCTGGCCTACTGGCCGATGGAGGACGGCACCGACGCTGCCTCGTTCGGGCAGGCGATCGGCGCCTACCCCCTGGGCTGGGCCGGTGACCCGCAGCTCGCCGCGTACGACGGGTTCGGCGGGTCCAACCCCATCCCGACCCTCGGGGACACTCGCATGCGCGCCCGCGTGGCGCGCGTGCCCTCCACCGGGCGCGTGCAGGTGCGGCACCTGCTCCACCTCCCGCCAGCCGGGATCGGCGGGGAGGCCGAGCTGCTGGAGATCAACTTCTACGGCCGTGGCGGAGCGGACCTGGCCGTGGTGACCGTGTTCGCCAACGCCGACGGCGCGATCCGGCTGCGCGGCTACAACAGCGACGGCACCGACATCGGCGGGTCCAACTGGATCAGCTTCCAGGCCAACGACGAGCGGCTGCGCCTGTCCGTGTCGCTGGCGAACAACGGCTCGGACGTGGACTACGCCGTCAACACCGTGGACGCTGACAGCTTCGAGACCGGGCTGACCGGCACCATCACCGGCCGCAACCTGGACCCGGTGGCCTACGTCCTGGTCAACCCGCGCCGGTTCGACCTGGGCGAGACCGCGTTCGGGCACCTGACGATCGAGAACGGGTCCAACAGCGTCTCGGCCGTCACCCCGGACGTCCTGGCCGGGTACGACGGCGAGACCGCGATGTTCCGCCTGAACCGCCTGGCGGCCGAGGTCTCCGAGGCCATCTCCCGCCGAGGCGTCATCACCTCCTCGGCCACCATGGGCCCGCAGCGCACCGACACCTTCCTCGGCCTGACGGGGCAGACCAGCACGGCCGACGGCGGACTCCTGCACGACGACCAGGCGGCCCTCGGGCTGCGGTACCGGTCCCTGCACTCCCTCGGGTCCCAGCCGCCCGTGACGATCGCCTACACCGACAACCTGATCATCCCGTTCCAGCCCACCGACGACGACGGCCTGACCCGCAACCGCGTCACCATCTCACGCCCGAACGGCACCCGCGCCACCGAGGAGCAGGGCGAGGGGCCCATGTCCATCCATCCGCCGCCCGACGGCGTCGGACTGTACGACACGGCGCTCGAACTCAACCTCGGCACCGACGACCTGGTCCGCCGCACCGCGTCCTGGCGCCTGCACACCGGCACCTGGGACGAGGGCCGCTACCCCACCCTCGGCGTCGACCTGGCACACCCGGAACTGCTCGCCGACCCGATCCTGACCCGGGACCTGCTCGACCTGACCCCGGGCGACCGGCTGGTCATCACCGACCCGCCACCATGGCTTCCCCCCTACGCGGTGGACGTCCTGGTGACGGGCGTGCAGATCGAGGCCACCCCGCTGCACCTGCGCCTGCGCTGGACCTGCGTGCCCGCACGCCCCTACCGCGTCGGGTACTGGAACGCCGGGCACCGCTGGAGCGGCCAGGGCACCACCCTGGCCGCCGGAATCAGCACCACGGCCACCACGCTCAGCCTCGACCTGCCCGACCGCGTCGCCTGGACGCACGCCGACGGCGACTACGACGTCCTGGTCGGCGGCGAGCTCATGACCGTCACCAACGTCGTCGGCACCTCCATGACCGTCACCCGGTCCGTCAACGGCGTCGTCAAGACCCACCCCGCCGGGACCGCCGTCGCCCTGGCCGAACCCTCGTACTACGCCCGATAGGAGCCGACCATGACCCGAGCAGCAGGCGGTCTGATCGACGTCGCCGACGTCGCCGAGGACACCGACTGGCAGCCCATCACCCTGGCCGACGGCATGGCCGCGGTGTCCGGGTTCACCCCGGAGGTGCGCCGACAGGGCATCGTCGTGTGGGTGCGCGGCCGCGCCAACTACGACAACAGCCCGGTGTGGGCCGGTACGCAGCTCGTCGGCACGCTGCCGTCCGGGTTCGAGTTCGAGCCGTCGCAGATCATCGAGGGCGGACCGGTCATGTTCGGCGTGTCCAGCTCGGTCGGGCGCCTGTTCTGCAGCCCGAACGGGCAGATCTCGATTTCCGGCGGATCCACGATCGGCACCGGGAACTTCTACCTGTCCACGCTCGGCTGGATGGTCGACCTGTGACCACCGACGACGTCGTGACCATCCTGACCGCCGTCGGCGACTCCTGGCCCGCCGCGATCGTCTTCGTCGCCGGCGCCGCGGCCTTCGTCACCTGGCGCGCCCTGCCCCGGCTCAAGGAGATCACCGAGTCGCTGCAGGTGCTTCGCTCCGAGATGAAGCCCAACAGCGGAAAGACCGTCCGCGACGCCGTCGACCGCATCGAGGCCAAGCTCGACGCCCACATCGACGAGGACAAGGCATGGAAGGGCCAGGTCGAGGAGCTGCTGACGCGCGGGGACTAGGCGGAGCCGTCGGCGTCGTCTGCGGACGCCTGCGCGACGTAGGTGCCCTTGCCCTGCACGGTCGTGACCAGACCGCGCTCACGCAGGAGTTGCACGGCCGATCGGGCGGTCGGTCGTGCAACGCCGAACTCCTCGCAGATGGCTGCCTCGGAGGGGATGCGGCGCCGCGGCGGATAGGTGCCGTCGGCGATCCGGGCGGCGAGCACGGCAGCGATCTGCTCGTACATCGGCTCAGGCCCGTCCAGGTCCAACGTCATATCTCGACCGTAGGTGTCCCGCGACGGTGCTTCTCGTCACCTGACATCATGTGACAAGTGCAGTACCTTCCACCCATGAGGAAGATGCCGCCCGAGGGCACCCAGGCCCGATGCGAGTTCTGCCGCGAGACCGTGATGCTGGTTCCCGTGCCGTCGCGGCAGTGGCACTGGCTGCACGACGGCGACCCGATAGACGGACAGCGCCACTGCCTCGGCGGCGTCCGCCACGAGCCGGGGCTGCGCACGCTGCACAAGCCCAGGGACCTCGCGTGGATGTACGACGCGGACGGCTACCCGCTGTCACCCACGGGGCAGCCGATGCCGGGCAGGTAGTCAGTCCGCAGAAAGTCCGCAGGATGTCCGTACGCGGCACCCGAGGACCATCACCAGCCAACACGGAAACGGCAAGATACCAACGTTCCCAACCTGACCAACGACAGCCGTTCGGTCGGTCCGACTTCGAGCTCTACTACGACATCTGACGGCCGGTCCCCCGTGACCTGCTGAGATGCGCCGAAACGGCGGCTGACCTGCACTTTCGTCTCGCGACGTTGTGCAGCGTTAGCCGCCGTTTCTCGTGATCCCGTGTAACTCTCGTGTAACTCGCCTGGCTGCGCGGGCCGCAAACATCACCCGGCGCGATGCGGTCCGCACGTCGAGCTGCCTGGGATGCTGGCCTCCATGGCTCACATCAAGTACGGCAGCATCGTGGTCGACGTCCCAAACAACGTGGTCGAGGGCGTCAGGGCCACAATCATTGAGGCGTTGGAATCGGACAAGGTCACGCCGTTTGACGTCACCGACGCCGACGGCGATAAGACCACGCTGTTCCTTTCGCGCGGAGTACCCATCAGCATCCACAGTTGGGACACTCCAAACTTCTGATGAGTTGCGGGTCTGTGACCCGGCCATACTCCCGGCTCGGGGTCCCTGGTCCTCCGTCATCCGTTGGCGCGGGGCACGTCTCGGACATCGGTTCTGCCGTCAGTGCAACAGGTCCCGCCCGTCAGCGCATGGGTGACGTGGTGCGCCTGGTCGGCGGGACCTGTTGCACTGACGGCGGGTTCGGTGTCAGGGTCCCGGTGAAGCCAATGGATGACGGAGGACCAGGGACCCCGCGTTCCCTCGATCCTCTTGATTCCTGCGGTGCCCGCCGGAGGCAAGATCACCCGTCATACAGCGGCGGTCACGGTAGCCGCGTCGATAGCGTGTCGAGCATGCGCAAGCACTACCTGGCTCTGGCATTGCTCCTGTCAACGCTCGCACTGCCTGGCTGCGCGAGCGAGCCCGAGGAACCCGAGGAACCGGCCCGGTCCGTGGATATCGTCGACGTGACGGACAACACCGGGTCCGACTGGTACGACGTCAAAACACCGGTCACGATCACGTCCGATGCTTTCGGCACCCGCATGACGATGGGGTTCGAGGTGCTGCACTCGAACACCGTGAAGTTCAGCCCACATGCGACCGTGTCTTTCAAGGACGGCACATCGATGATCTGCAAGGTTGACGATCCACGCCGTACGCCCGCACTCGTTGACACGCTGGACACGTGGGACTTCGAGTGCGACAGCGACCTTCCCGCTGATACTGACGATGCGTCCGCCGTCATCATCGACGAGTACGAGTGATAGGGCGGGCAGGGCGTCAGGGGTGCGGGGTGGGGTGCGCACAGCGAGCGTCAGCGAGCGGAGCGCGGGGCCCCGCCTCGCGGGGCCCCTGTCGGCCGGACAGCCCGCGCGCCGTAGGCGCGCCTTGATCTGATAGAGGTCAATTCGGCAGTACCCGCCTGCCAAGTGGATCGCAGGATTCACCCTTGGTTCACCTGCCCGGCCGCGCCAGTACGGTCGTAGCCTCGAAGACATGGGGTTCATCAAGGAAGTCAAGGCAGGTGTGGTAGCGGCAGACGCAAGCAAGGCGTGGGACGCGGGGCGCACCGTGTTCACGCCGATCCTCAACGTTCCCGCCACGCATCCCGGGATGTCCGGTGCGGTCGATGACATCGCCCTGATGGTCGAGGCCATCACTAACGTGGGGTGGCGTCTGCATACGTGGGCCGTGGCCACGGACGCCAAGGGCCGACCTCAGGCCATGCCGCTGTTCACGCGCTGACGGGCCACATGCTAGGGCGTGGACATCTACTGCATCAGATGGTCATGAGGGAACAACGTAGACGGCGGCCGGTTCGGTGAGGCCGTCGCCGTAATGGTGCGTGAGGTCGGCAACGCGCTGGGCTCCGAGGCGTTCGTAGAGTCGGATCGCGGCTCGGTCTTTGAGCATGACGTCGAACGCGATGGCGAGGCCCTGGGCCCTCGCGTAGTCGATGGCTGCTTCCATCAGGAGTCGCCCTGCGCCGCTACCCCGGTGGTCAGGGTCCACGAAGAGCCGCGCGGGGATGGCCAAGCGGTCGATGTTGCCGCCGATGTGCTCCTGCCAGGCGCGTGCGGCGTCGTCGTCGGATGCGGCTCGTAGGAGGGTGACTTGCCCGACCGGCTTGTCGTCTTCGGCGGCGGTCCAACTCTGTAGCTCATGGTCGTGACGTAGCCAGCCCTCGGGATCTGCAACGCCTTCGACGGGGTAGCCGTCCAACGCGTGGACTCGAACTAGAGCGGCGGCCAGGGCTGGTAGGTCTTCGTCGCGGCGCGGGCGGATGGTCATGGTCATGGTCATGGGCTAGTACTCCACGGGCATGTCGTAGTCGAGTGCTGAGTAGTCGGCGCGCATGCAGAAGTTGGTGACCTCGAAGGGCTGCTTCTCGGCGGTCATGCCGGTGTGCCAGAGGTCGATCATAGGTACGCCTGCGGGTAGGTCGAGCCCTTCCGCTTCTTCCCGGGTGGCGGGCCGGGCGGTGACCTCTTCGCGGATGTTGGCAATGGTGTAGCCGAGGTCTTCGAGCCTGCCGTACAGGCTGCGCTTGCCCAGGTTCTCGGCCTTGGCCAGTGCAGTGCCCTGGGCGATGGACCAGGGGATGTACGTGATGCCGATCTGCATCGGTATCTCGTCGGCGTAGTACCAGTTCTCGCGTCGCACGACGTCGGTCCCGGGCTCGATGCCGAGTCGTTCGGCGACGTGGGCGTCGGCGGGGATGCGCTCGGCGCTGCGGACCTCGACGCGGGGTGTCTTGCCCTGGGCCCGGGCTTCGGCGCCAAACGGGCCGTGCCTGGTAACGGCGCGCATCGGGGTCGTGTAGCGCAGGCGGCCGAACCGCATCCAGCGGGGCCGCTCGCGGACGAAGTATCCGCGGCCGTGCTCGGGCCGGACCAGGCCCTCTTGTATGAGTTCTTGGATGGCGGCGCGGGCGGTGTTTCGGGCGCCGTGGTAGGTCGCGGCTAGCACGCGCTCGGACGGCAGCTTGTCTCCGGCGTTGTACTCGCCGGAGTGGATCGCGTCCCGCAGCGCGGCGGCGATCGCGCGCGCTTCGGCGTTGTCGCCGTGGGGTCGCTGATCAGGCATGCGGCCAACTCTAGCGAACTGGTTCAAGCCACTCTCTTGCGCAACTGGCTCAAGCCAGTCTATGGTCTGGATCACTGGCTTAAGCCAGTTGACCAACGGGTCGCAGAGATGACTGAGGAGACAAGAGATGGCGACGTTCGCTGTAGACAGCAACCGACAGCAGATGATGGCGACCGGCGTTGTGGAGCCGGTCATGGACTGGATCGAGACGGCCGACGGCAAGCGCCGCCCGGGCGACGTCCAGGCCCGAGACGAGAACACGGGTGCCCCGCTGTGGGGCGTTGAGGTCGTGTACCAGTCCGTGTCGTGGGGCCGGGTCTCCACCGAGTCGGTCAAGGTGACGGTTCCGGCGCGGGAGATGCCCGCCCCGTCGCTGTTCACGCCGATCAAGTTCACCGACCTGGTGGCCTCGGTCCGCGTCGACCGGCGCAACAACGGCCTGTCCACCTCGTGGGAGGCCGCTGGCATCGCGGAGATCGCAAGCGCCCCGGCCCAGGCGAAGGCGGCCTGATCCATGGGCGCGAATCTGCGTACGTCGGGGGTGGCCGATGCTGCGGTGTCGGCCCCCTCGGCGGGGGACGTGCTCCGGTTCGCCGCATACGTGGCCGAACTGATCGGCGACGAGCGGATCGCGTCGATCACGTGGCACGGCGACACGGACCGGCGGCTGCACGTCACGGTCACGGAGACCGCGCACGGTGAGACCGTTGCGCACTTGCTCGGTCTGGAGTCGCGTGACGACATCACGCGGAAGGACGGTTCCGGGTTCTCGTGCTGGGTAGGTGTCTCCGGCGCGGTGCCAGTGTTCCTGTCTGCACCGCTGGCCCTGGGCGGGCGGCCCGAGCCACGTCCGCTCCGTTGGAACGAGGCGGCCGACGTCGGGGCGGTGGCGCGATGAACATGCCGCGTCACGCACGGATGGCGGGAACTCCCGGTACCGCCCCCTCGGGCCCGGTCCGCCGGGTTCTGACCCTGACTTCTCGGGCCTCGTGGCTGCTGGCCACGGCTGGCCTGGTCGCGTTCGTCGCCGGTGCGCTGACCGGCACGGTCTGGCTGGTCGGCGCCGGAACCGCAGGGTTCCTGACCGGGGCCGGAGTGCTCCTGCCGGTCACCCTCGGTCTGGCTCTCCTGCCCTGGGCCGGTGGTACCCGGTGACGCGCGCCGAAGACCTAGCCATGGCCGCTGACTACCTGTTCCAGGCTGTCAACGCGCTGCAGGGCGCCGCCCGGGTCCTCAACGAGACCGGGGCCCTCGGCGCCGCTGACCAGGCACAAGGCTTGCACGACCGGGCCAAGCCCATGCAACAGGAGATACGTCGTGCGGCTCGTGACGCGCACCGCGCCGAACGCCCCGAGTTCTACGACGAGCAAGGCCGTTGGGTCGGCCGTCAGACCGACGGCGGAGGTTCGCGCTGATGCCGAAGCGGTGGGCGTACGCAGGTCCGACCGATCCCGCGATGGATGAAGCCGCCAAACGCCGGGACCTCGTTGCCACCGCCAGAGAGGGCGTCACGCAGATCAACGAGGCATACGCATTGCTCGCGTTCGGCGGGGCGTACCTGGTCCCGCTCGATGAGGACCTGGGCGAACGGATCTATCAGCTCCGGGTGCAACTGCACGCGCTGATCGATGAAGCCGAAGCCCTCGTGCGACCGCACGAGGACAGAGAAGGGATGACCTGATGACACGAGAGACGACACGCAAGGTCAACCGCCGTGTGGTGGCAGCCCTGGAGGACGCACGGATCGCGGGTGAGCGGGCGGCCGAGGCATGGCACACGCTCATGTCTCATCTCGCCCAGGTCGGTGCGGCCACGCGGCTGCATGACGACCTGCACGACGACTCCGCTGCGCTGATGTCACGCCTGAACGACTTCCGCGACGAACTCAACCGCCGCCTGGCCGCCGAGCAGGACGGAGAGAGCCGATGAACCCCCGTGCTGCGTTCCGCGACTACGACGCCCGGGCTCGCGCCCGGATCATCGCCGCGACCACCGGCCGGTCTGACCGGCTCGGCCTTGTCTCGCGGATTGTGACCCGGCTCGTGCGGTTCACCGCTGGTCGCTCGTGGCAGTTCACCAGTGCCCTGGGCGTCTGGGCGGGCAAGAATCCTCTGCCGGTCGCGCTCGGCGTGCTGCTCGCGCTGGGCTGGTGGGGTGCCCTGACCGTGGCTGAGTGGCCCGGCGACCGCACGACCGGACCCCTGGTGCTCCTGGCGGTGTTCCTGTCCCCTGGGCTGTTCCTTGGGGCCTGGGCCGCGCTCGCGCCACGGCACTACCGGCGTGCGAAGAACGCCCGCGACATCCGCCGGGCGTGGTCGAAGATCGCCGCCGCGTGCGGTCTGGACCGCAAGCAGGCTGACGGCACGGTCGTTGTGTCTCGGTTGCGCAAGGTCATCCACGCCCCCGGCGCCGTGACCCTGCGAGTCCAGGTCTTCCCCGGGCAGACGATGGACACCCTGCGCCGCGCCGCCCCTGCGGTGGCCACCGCCTACGGGGCACACGGGTACGACACCGGGCAGGTCTCGCCCCGGGTGCTGGACCTGGTGCTGTTCACCACCGCCCGCCTGGCGCCCCGTGACGCGGTACTGCCCTCGCCCGACGCGGTCACCACGGACGCGGTCCCGGTGGGCCGGACCCGGGGTGGGCAGCCCTGCACGCTCGTGGTCCGGGGTCGGCACACGCTCGTGGTCGGTGCCTCCGGTGCCGGAAAGGGCTCGGTCCTGTGGTCGGTCGTCGGCGGCCTCGCCCCGGCCGTGCACGCCGGACTGGTGCGCCTGTGGGGCGTGGACCTCAAGAAGGGCCTGGAGGTCGAGACCGGCCGTGCCCTGTTCGGGCACGTCGCCTACACCGCCACCGACGCCGTAGAAGTCCTGCGTGCTCTGCTGCACGTGATCGACGAACGCGGCGCGGCCATGCGCGGAGTGTCCCGCCTGCACGTCCCAGCCGCCGGGGACCCGCTCCACGTGCTGGTGGTCGATGAACTGGCCGACCTGATGGCATACGCCGACACTGACACCCGACGTGAGGCCGAACGCCTCATCTCCAAGATCCTGACCCAAGGCCGTGCCCTGGGCGTCGTCGTTTTCTCGTGCGTGCAGAACCCTCGCCAGGAGGCTCTGGGCGGCACTCGGTCCCTGTACACACAGAGGATCGCACTCCGGCTGGACTCCGACGCCGAGACGGACATGGTGCTCGGCGGGCTGGCAGACCTCGCCCCAGCGCACACGATCAACCGCAACGACCCCGGTACCGCCTACCTGGTCACCGAGGACGGCTCCCCGGTCCTGGTCCGGTTCGACTACTGGTCCGATGACCTGATCCGGGCCACCGCCTTGCACTACCCCGCCCCGGCCGACCACGCCGCCCCGGCACCTCGGACCGGCCTGGACGCCGCTACCGCCTGGGCTCGTGCTGGTGGCCGCCTCGCCGCCGTCGAGACGCCCGACGAGGCATCGCCGGATGAGCCCGACGATGCCCCGGTCCGCAAGCGCAGGCCCAGAGGCCCCCGCAAGCCCCGCCCGGCTGCTCCTCCGGCTGCTGGCGAGGCCGCTGAGGGTCAGGAGGGCACATCGTGACCCGCCCGGTGTTGACGCCGCGTCGGCGTGAACTACTGGACGACCTGGCCCGCCTCGACGGACATCGCGTGTGGCTGCGCGCCCACATGACGACGGTCGGCGCGCTGCAGCTCCGCGTTGCGGACGACGACGGCGGCTCGTCCCTCATCGATGGGTACTCCGGACCTGGCACCGTGCGCCCGCTCGTGGATGCCGGGTACGTCACCCTCGGTGACCTCGAAGAGGTGCCCGACCCGCTCTGGGACGCCTACAGCGCGTGGATGGGCCGCTACCGCGCCTGGCTCGCCGCCAACCCGGACGGCTACCAGTTCCGCTACCACCGCGAGGTGGAGCCGTCCCCCGGCCGCCCCGCGTACCAGCGACGCGGCCGCCCTATCTGGATCACCCCCGCCGGGCGTGACGCCCTGCGCGCCGACACGAACGGAGAGCCAACATGACCCGCACCGCTCGTTCCGCCGGGCCGGTGGCCCGGATCGCGGCCGACTCCCGACCCGTGCTCGTGTTCACCGTGGCGCTTACTGTCGCCGTCGCCCTGGCCTCGTTCGCGCTGTCGTTCTCGTCGCTGCGGGACGCTGCCCTGTGGGGTCGGGTGCCTGAGGCCCTGGCGTTCCTCGTGCCGGTCGTCATCGATGCGAGCGTGCTCGTGTACGGCCTGGTGGCCCTCGTGCTGCGCGCCCGGGGTCGCTCCAGCGTGTGGGCCTGGACCCTGATGTTCCTGTTCACGGTGGTGTCCATCGCCGCCAACGCCGCGCACGCCTACGACGTGCCGCCCGCCGTCAAGGTCTTGGTGGGAGTGGTCCTGGTCGCCCTTGCGCCCCTGTCCGTGCTCACCTCCACCCACGCACTGGCGTCCCTCGTCGTGGCTGACGGCCCGACCCCGGCACCGGTCCGCAAGCCCAAGACCGCGCCAAAGCCCAAGCCCACGGGTGCTCGCAAGGCGCGTCCGGCTGCGCGCAAGTCCCGCCCGGCTCCCGCGGCGGTAGAGGCACCCGCACCGGTCCCGGCTATCGAGCCTGCGCCTGCTCCCGTACGAGTGCCTGTGGCTCGGCCGGCCGAATCTCCTGCCGGCACGCCGGTCCCGGTTCTCGGCCCGGTCCGCTCCTCCTCACGCCGCACGCGCAAGCCGGTCTCGCCCATGGCGATGCAGAGCACGCTGCCCGGTCTGGACCTGCCGGGGGTGATGGCATGAGTACCAACCGCCTGACCGGCGCGGCCTGCGCGACAGACAAGCACCAGGGCCTGCCCTGGACCGACGAGAACCCGTCTGCCGCGTCCCGGGCCCGCATGTTCGGTGTCTGCGCCACCTGCCCGGTGGCTGCCGCGTGCGCCCGCGAGGTCGCCACCAAGGAGACCACTGCCGGTTTCTGGGCCGGTGCCGACCGCACCCTGTGGCGCGAGCGGCCCGTCTCTGGCCTGTTCCAAGACCTGCTGACCGGGCTCCCGGTACAGGGCACCCTGCCCCTCGCCCTGCCCGGCCTCGACCCTGACCCTTCGGAGGTGGCGGCCTGATGGTCTCGTTCCGCACCGACCTCGACACCCACGGCTCGGGCCTCGACGTCGATGACGCCGCCCGTCAGGCACGGGACCTTGCCCGTGCTGGTGCTGAGGCCAACGGGGTGTGCACGTCCCCGGTCGTGCGGGCCGTGTTCGACCGTCAGACCGGGGTCACGCACCTGGTGCCGATCCCGTGCGGCTCCACCCGGGAGTCCAAGTGCAAGGGCTGCGCGGACAAGGCCCGCCGGTTGCGCATGTACCAGTGCCGCGAGGGCTGGCACCGCGACGACGAACCCGACCTACCCCCGGCACCCGAGACGGCCCAGGCTGACGACGGCGAGGAGAAGGAGGACGACGCTCCGGCTCCTGAGCGTGCCGTGCGCTCGACGCGGCGTCGTCCCGATGTCCCGGACCTGCCCACGCGAGAGATGGCCAGCGGGACCCTCGGGCGCACCTTCACCGACCCCCGGACCGGGCGCACGTTCCGGCCCTCGATGTTCCTCACCCTCACCCTCGGGTCTTACGGCCGGATCACACCCGGCACCGGGATCCCCGCCGACCCGTCACGGTACGACTACCGCACCGCCGCCCTGGACGCGCTGATGTTCTCCCGCGTCGTGGACCGGTTCATGCAGAACCTGCGCCGCTGCGCCGGGTACAACGTCCAATACTTCGCCGCCGTCGAACCACAAAGGCGCCTGGCCCCGCACCTGCACGCCGCGATCCGGGGCACCATCCCCCGCGCCATGGTCAAGCAGGTTGCCGCCGCCACTTACTTCGCCGCCTGGTGGCCCCCATGCACCGACGCCGATGTCGTCTACAGCGAGCACACCGAGCCGCCCGTGTGGGACGAGGACTCGTCGAGCTACCTCGACCCGGCCACGGGCAAGGCCCTGCCCACGTGGAAGCAAGCCACCGCCAACCTCGATGACCCGGCGCATGTGGTCCGGCTCGGTAAGCAAGTGGACATCAAGGGCCTGTTGGGCGGCACCCCGGACTCTGACCGGGCGGTGCGGTACCTGTGCAAGTACCTGACCAAGTCCATAGCAGGCACCTACGCCGCCGGTGACGACGCCGCCGACAGCGCCGCCCGCGTCGAGTACGACAAGCACATTGACCGGCTCCACGCCCACGTGCGGGTACTGCCCTGCGGGCCGGACTGCGCGAACTGGCTCCGGTACGGCGTGCAGCCCAAGCAGCCCACGCCCGGGATGAAGCCCGGTGCGTGCCTGTCCCCGGCGCACGACCGGGAAAACCTCGGCCTCGGCGGCCGCCGCGTCCTGGTCTCCCGGGGGTGGTCGGGCAAGACCCTCACCCAGCACCGTGCCGACCGGGCCGCCGTCGTCCGCCAGGCCCTGGAGGCCGCCGGGATCGAAGCCGACGACGCCGACCGGCTCTCCACCACGCAGGAGACCAGCGATGGGCACGCCCGGTACGTGTGGCGTGAGCCGGAAGCCGGGACCTACACGTACGCGGCCGTGATCGCCGCGAGCCTGCAAGAAACCTTGCGCCGTCGCGGGCAGTACGACGCGGCGAAACACGTCCTCGGCCTGGCCCCGCCAGGGTCACCCGGGCCTGTGGATAACCGTTCGGCAGTCGCCGTTGTGGCGGCTTAGGGGAGGGGCTGGGTCATGAAGAACACGAAGAACCGGCGGGCCAAGGAACCCAACGAGGTCCCGCGTATCGATGAGTTGTGGACCGTTGAGGAGGTCGCGGAGTTCCTGCGCCTGCCCAGCGTGGCCACGCTGTACCGGTGGCGCACCATGGGCACCGGCCCTGCCGCCTTCCGCGTCGGCCGCTACCTGCGCTACGACCCCGCCACCGTACGCGCCTGGCTGCGCGCCCAGGCTGAGGCGGCCTGATGGGCTCCGTGGAGAAGCGCACGCGCACCAACAAGAACGGCAAGGTCACGACCTTCTACCTCGCCCGCTGGCGTGAACCGGATAGCACGAAGCAACCCTCGAAGTCGTTCGCGAAGTTTACCGACGCTCAGAACTACGTCATCAAGATGGAGGGCGACAAGCTTCGGGGCGAGTACATCGCTGCCGACGCTGGCAAGGTCACATTTGAGGACTATGCGGAAGAGTGGTTGGAATCGCAGACCTTCGACGCTTCGACACATGATGCCGTTGAATTGCGCCTTCGCCTCCACGCTTACCCGGTCCTCGGCTCGAAGACACTCGCCTCGCTCAAGCCATCAACAATCCAGGCATGGCTCAAGAGCCTTAGTAAGTTGGCGCCGTCCTATCAGCAAGTGATCTTTACGAACGTCTCGGCCGTCCTTTCGGCGGCAGTGGCGGACGAGATGATCCGGAAGAATCCGTGCAAGGCGGACTCAGTCAGCCCTCCCAAGGTGACTCGTCGTCGCGTGGTGCCCTGGGAGCCCAAGCGGGTCCACGCCGTGCGTGCGGCGCTGCCTGAGCGGTACCGGATCGTCGCCACGCTCGCCGTCGGTCTGGGGCTCCGTCAGGGTGAGGTCTTCGGCCTGTCCGTTGACGATGTGGATTTCAAGCGTGGGCGGGTGACCGTCAACCGGCAGGTGAAGCTATTTAATGGAAATCGGCAGGTGTTTGCACTGCCGAAATTTGAGAAGGTGCGGGAGGTCCCGTTGCCCGCGACGGTACACAAGGAATTGAAGGAATACCTGAAAAAACACCCGACCGTGGCCGTTACTCTGCCTTGGAAGACCACGGACGGCGTGCCGACGACGGTGAATCTCGTTATCACGTCGCGTGAGCGGAAAGCGCTCAATCGGAACTACTTCAATCCGTTCATCTGGAAAAAGGCACTGGAGAAGGCTGGGGTTCCGACCGAACGGGACAACGGCTGCCACATGCTGCGGCATGTGTACGCGAGCACGCTCCTGCACGACGGCGAGAGCATCAAGGCCGTGTCGGAGTACCTGGGTCACTCGGACCCCGGCTTCACGCTGCGGACCTACACCCACCTCATGCCGGGCAGCGACAAGCGCACGCGGAAGGCGGTCGATTCGCTGCTTCGTGTAACCGGTGTGGAACTTCCGCCAAAATCTGAGGAGTCTGCCCAGGTCAGCGGTCAAAACGCTGTCTGACCTACGACATCTGACAGCCGGTCCCCCGCGACCTGCTGAGATGGCCCGAAACGGCGGCTGACCTGCACTTTCGTCGTGCGACGTTGTGCAGCGTTGGCCGCCGTTTCTCGTGGTCGCGTGTCACTGCGCCCTCGCGACGCTCCGCGTAGGGGTCCGCCTCCGGCACCTCGCCTGCGACGACGCTTCGCCGAGGCCCCACCGGCATCGCCCTCGGCCCCATGGTCGCGGCCGACCGCAGACGACCATGCACTTGCTGCCACGTCGGACACGATCCTGGCAGCAGGTGCATGGTCATCTTCGGGCGCTCAGGTGCGCGTGCGCTGAACGGGCGGTCTGCTGGGAAACTCACCGTCCACTCAATCCGTGGGCGCCAACCGAGCCGCCGTCAGTGGACCGGCTCGAACCGGTCGTGCTCCGTGCGGCACATGCCCTCGCCGCGAGTCAGCCCGGGCAGGTCCCGCTGCAGCGCGGCCACGCCGCCCGCCGGGATCTCTCCCCGCACGACGGCGATCCCCGCGCCCACCGTCCGCGAGTCGAACGGCACCCCGCCCAGCCGTCCCACCAGCGAGGTCACCGGTCCGACGACGTCGTCGGGCAGCTCGATGACGAACCGGTGCACCGGCTCGCACACGACCGTCCCCGCCCGCCGGACCGCCGCCGCGAGAACCCGCGGCGCGAGCCCGCGGAAGTCCGCCCCCGTGCTCGACATCGCCTTGTTGAACCTCTGGTGCATGTGGCTCTGCCGGGGCGCGTAGCCCGAGTGCGTCATGACCACGCGAGCATCCGGCACGGGGAACCGCAGCGGCCCGCGGGCCAGCTCGCGGCGCACGGTGTCCTCGGTGGCGTCGAAGAACGCCGGTGGCATCGACCCGCGTTCGCACTCCAGCTCGAACGTCACGCCCGCCCCGGCCGGCACGGGCTCGACCCGCAGCCCGATCGTGGCCAGGAACTCGTTGCCGTCCTGCTTCTTCACCTCCAGCGCGTGCCCCGTGCCGACCAGCCGCTCCGTGCGCGCCGTCCGCACCTCGCCGAACCGCGCGTCGACCCGGTGCTCCCGCTGCAGGATCGCGGCCAGCACCTCGCGCTGCACCTCGCCGTACAGCGACACAGTGATCTCCTCACCGCGCCGCCGCACCCGGATCAGCGGGTCCTGCTCCGCCAGCTCGGTGAGCGCGGCATACAGCCGCCCGCGCGCGTCCGGGGCGGCGTCCACGACGGTCTCGTACGACGGCGGCGGGAACTGGCTGGCCCGCTCGTCCCCCGGCCGCGCCTGCCCCAGGACGTCGCCGACCCGCGCCGTCGTCAGCCCCTGCACGACGGCGATCTGGCCGGCCTCCGCCGTCGTGCGCGGTTCGAGCGTGCCGCGGGAGGCGACGCGCAGCCCGGTGATCCGCTCGGCCCGGCCGTGCCCGAGGTCGAGCCGGTCGCGCATCCGCAGCGTGCCCGACCGCATCCGGACGAACACCCGCTTGCGGCCCTCGTCGCGGTCGATCGCGAAGACCACTCCGGAGAGATCGTCCGCCGCACCGTCGGCTCCGGCGCCACTCACGGCCGCCGCGCCCGGGACAGGCGCCGTCGTGCGCACCGCACCGTCCGCCATCGCACGCACCGCACCGTCCGCCATCGCGCCATCCGCCATCGCGCGCACCGCGCCGTCGGCCAACACTTCCGCTGCCGGCAAGTGCGTCCCCGCCACCGGCAGGTACGTCCCCAACCCCGCCGCCAGCTCCGCCACACCGGCCCCCGTCATCGCCGACCCGAACAGCACGGCATGGGCGCTCCCCCGCCGCGACTCGCCGGCGAGCCAGTCACGCAGGCCGTCGTCCGGCAGCGCCTCCACCCGGGCGGCCGGCGTTCCGGCATTAAGCACCCGCTGCACCGGCAGCACGTCGGGGCTGAGCCGCCGGGCGACGGCGTCGACCACCGCCTCCGGACGAGCACCGCGCCGGTCGATCTTGTTCACGAACACGATCACGGGCAGGCGCAGCCGCTGCAGGGCGCGCATCAGCACGAGGGTCTGCGCCTGCACCCCCTCGACGGCGGACAGCACGAGCACCGCGCCGTCGAGCACGGCCAGGCTGCGGTCCACCTCGGCGATGAAGTCGGGGTGGCCGGGCGTGTCGAGCAGGTTGACGGTGACGTCGCCGGCGGGGAAGGACGCCACCGACGCACGGATGGTGATGCCACGCTCGCGCTCCAGCGCGAGCGTGTCGGTGGTGGTGTCGCCGCCGTCCACGGTGCCTGGACGGTCGATCACGCCCGCGTGGTGCAGCAGGCGTTCGGTCAGGCTGGTCTTACCGGCGTCGACATGGGCGACGATCCCGAGGTTGAGGTACGACAAAGGCTGTCACGTCCGTGTTTCGGTGGGTCAGGGCACGGGGCGTGACAGCCGTCATCGGGGTTCCAATCTCTCGGGTGGCCCCACCATGCGCCGACGGGCGCGACCGGGGCAACGGATTTTCGCCCGCCGCCTACGGCACCACCTCGACCGTCACCGTCACGGTCTGGTTCCTGGCCCGGCCCGCCGCGTCCGTGTTGGGGTACGGCGGGTCGACGTCGCCCGCGCTCGCGACGTCCACGGCGCTCAGCGGGATCCCGCTGCCCGAGGCGACGGCCTGCGCCGCCGCGAGCGCGCGGGCCAGCCCCACCTCCGCGTTGTTCGCGTACGGGCCGCCCGGCACGGGCGCGGTGTCACTGGTGTGGCCCACGACGGTGACGGCGACGCCGGTCAGGTCGCCGAGCCGGCCCGCGAGGCCGGTCAGCGCCTCGCCGCCCCGGACCGACGCCTCGGCGCCGCCCGCCAGGAACACCGGGTCGCGGAAGGTCACGAGGACCGATCGTGCGTCGAGGGTGGTGCTCCACCGCGGGTCGGCGAGCGCCTCCCGGATCTCCCGGAGCCGGTCCGCCGTCGCCCGCTCAGCCGCCGCATCACCGCCGCCCGGCCCGGCAGCCACAGAGGACCGCAGCTCGCCCACCTCCTCCCGCAGCCGGGCGAGCTCCTGCGCCACCGCCGGGTCGGTGGCGGGCTCGGCGTCCTGCCGCGGGGCGAGCCCCCAGCCGGCCGCGGCCCCGCCCGCGGCGATCAGGACGCCGACCAGCGCGGCGCCCGCGGCCACGCCCGCGCGCCCGGAGCGCTTGCCGGCCCAGGTCTCGCGGATCCGACGGCGTCCTTCGCGCGCGCCGGTGTGCTCCGGGTCGAGCTGCTCGACGCGGGCCCAGCACGCGTCGGCCCCGACGAGGTCGCCGCGCTGGGCGTGGATGCGCGCGAGCAGGTCGAGCACCGCGACGTCGTCGCTGTCCTGGCCGCCGAGCGTGTCGAGGAGCTGCCGGGCAGTGTCGTACCGGCCGGCGCGGGCGTGGCGGGTGGCGGCGTCGACGGTGCTCATCGCTGGCCGTCCCCTCGGCCGAGGTGCCCGAGGTTGCCCGGGCGGTACTGCGACGTCGTGCCACCCTGGTCGACGAACCGGTAGAGCCTCGCGTTGATCCGGTCGAGCCGGGCCAGGTCGCCCCGGGCGACCGCCTGGCGCCCGTCGGCCAGGAGGCTCTGCACCTCGCGGCGCGGGTCGCCGTCGAGCTCGCTCTCCAGCCCGCTGAACCGGACCAGCGGCAGCTCCCCGCTGTCCTGGAGCACGCGGATCGCGATGGCCCTGACCTCCTCGGTCCGACGTTCGATGACCGTCCGGTTGCCGTCCGCGATGGCCTCCTCGAGGTCGGCCTCGGCCCGACGCAGGTCCGCGGCGTGACGGCTCCCGCCCGCGTGCTCGACGACCTCCTGCGCGATGGTCTGCGCCGCCCGGCCGTCCTCGACGACCTTCGGCAGCTCCAGCAGCTCGTCCACCTCGTCCAGCGCGGTGTCGGCGTCGAGCAGGCGCGCCTGGCAGGTCGCCACGGCGTCCTGGTCGGCCTCGGCCTGGCGCAGCAGCCGGTCGATCTCGTCGAACACGCCGTCCGAGTCCACCCGGTCGAGGCGGGCCGCCGCCTCGGTCGCCCGCATCACCTCGGCCTGGCTCCGCAGGTCGTGGTAGCGGGCCTCGACCGCGGCGCGCGTCGCCTTGAGGTCCGCGACGCCGGGCAGCACGGGCCGGGCGAGGTCGACGTCGATGGGGAACTCCGCGTCGAGGAACGGGACGAACGCGTCGGCCTTGATCCGGAAGCTGGCGTCGACGTGCAGGGTCACCTCGACCTCCGTGCCCTCGGGCACGTCGCGCGAGATGTCGTGCGCGCGGACGTCGAGCTGTCCCACGACCGTGTTGCGATCGGCCCGCGGATGCTCGCCGGACAGGATCGGGATCCGGATCAGGCCGTCGCCGGACAGCCGGTTGACGGCCTGCGTGGTCCGCAGGCCGTGGATCCGGCCCGTGCTCGGCAGCTCCGTGTTCCGCCGGACCAGGGGCTCCACCGTGTTGTCCACCAGGCCGATGCCGAGCGAGTGGCTCATCGTCGGGGCGCCGCCCATCCCGCCGCTCTTGCGCTGGTAGGTGAGGCCGGTCGTCGCCGTCTCGACCTGAGACCCGGCCGGGTCGCGCAGCGTCACGGTGAACGAGTGGGTCGCGTACGCCTCGGCGAGCAGCCGCACCGAGAACGTCCCGTCCGCGCGGAGCGCCACGGCCCCGGTGCTCCAGACCGGCGCGGCGGTCGTGTTGCGGAGCTCGACCGTCCAGCCGGACCAGTCCTGGACGTCGTCGGCCTGTGCCCGGCCGCCGACGAGCGGGTCGGGGTCGAGGCCCGCCGGGCCGTACTCGAGGATGAGCTGGATCCGGCCGTGCTCCGCCGGGTCGCCCGCCTGGACCCGGAGGCGCTGGGTCGCCGCGTAGACGGCGGCGCCGCGGGCCACGACGGTCATCGGGTCCAGGCTGTGGTCAAGCGGGATGCCGAGGCCGTCGGCCGGGTCGGTCAGCATCTCCCGCACCAGGGTGAGCTGGGACGAGCCGCCGACGAGCAGGACGCGTTCGAACGCCTCCGGCCCGATCCCGCTCTCGGACAGCGACTGGCGGCACAGCCGGATCGAGCTGGCCACCAGGGGCCGCGCGACGCCGTCGAGGTCGGCGCGGGTCAGCTCGCAGTAGAACTCGACCGAGCGGCCGGTGTCGATGGTGACCTCGGCCTCGACGTCCACCGTCTCCTGCTGCGACAGCTCGATCTTCGCGCTCTCCGCCAGGTCCTTGAGCTGGGCGAGGGCGCCACGGTACCGGGGGTCGTCCAGGGTGACGTCGCCGAGGCCGGGCTCCTGGCGCAGGCGCGGGAGGAGGTGGTCCTCGACGAGCGCCCAGTCGATCCGCTTGCCGCCCAGCGAGTTGTCGCCGGCATGGTTGACCACGAGGAACTCGCCGTCCTCGATCTTGACCACCGCGGCGTCGAACGTGCCGCCGCCGAAGTCGTAGACCAGCCAGAACCCCCGGTCGGGCACGTCGGCGGCGTCGGCGGTGTACGCCCAGACGGCGGCGGTGGGCTCCTGCAGCAGCGGCGCCTCGCGCAGCCCGGCGAGCTCGGCCGCCCGGCTGGTCGCGGCCGTCTGGTCCGCCGTGAACGCGGCAGGGACCGTGATGACGGCGGTCTCGATCTGCTCGCCCGTCCGGCGCTGCACGTCGCCGCGCAGCGACTTGAGCACCTCCGCCGACATCTCCTCCGGCGACATGGTCCGGCCGGACTCCTCGAACAGCTTGTCCTGGTCGTGCCGGCCCATGCGCAGCTTGAACTCCGCGCACGCGTTGCCCGGGTCGGACACGACCCGGTCGCGCGCCTGCTGCCCGACCCGCAGGTTCCCCGACCGGTTCACGTAGACCGCCGACGGCGTGAACTCCAGGTTCCGGTTGTTGCGGATCACCTCGGCGCTGGCGCCCCTGGCCACCGCCACGGCGCTGTTGGTGGTGCCGAGGTCGATCCCGAAGTCGATGGTGTCACGCATCGTCCTGCCCCTTCCGCTCGGGTACTGCCTGCTCGGGTACTGCCTCGTCCGGCGCCGCCTCCTCCGGCACCGGCACCGCCCTCTCCGGCACCGCCACGATCACTTCCCCCTCCTGGATCACGCGCCCCGCGCGCCGCACCGAGGGCCGGACCGTCTCGATGACGGTCTCCTCCGTCACGTCCGGGGCGTCCTGGTAGGCCAGGACGCGCAGCTCCATCCCGACGTCGAACCGGAGCCCGTCGTGGCCGTGCGCCTCGATCCCGGCACCGGTCAGCCGGTCGGCCGCGGCGCTCAGGTAGCGGCTCGCCCAGCGCACCGCGCGCGGCGCGTCCCGTTCGGCGTCGGGCCCGTCCACCTTGCGGCGGGCCCGCCAGATCTCCGTGGCGAGGTCGGCGACCACCCGGTCCGGCAGGTCGTCCGGCACGGGCGGCTCCCCGGCGGCAGCTCCAGCGGTGGTCCCAGTGGGCACGACGGCGGAGGCGTCACCCGCCCGGTCCGGCGTCGTCTCGGGTGCCGGGGGCTCCGCCGGGCCGGGCACCTCGGCGAGCGCCGCGATCCGGAACTCGGCGGGGAACCGGCGCTGCCGGGACCAGGCCATCAGGCTGGAGGCGCCCTCCCGGCGCCGTGGTGCGGCGTTCATCCATCCACTCCTTACGTTCGTGTGCGCGGAGCCCGGCGTGGCGCGGGCTGCACGGCGTCCCGGGGCTACCTGCCGAACAGGTCCTGGAAGAACTCGATGATCTGCGCGACCACGCCGATCGCCACGAAGCCCCCGAAGATGCCGCCGAGGACGGGCCAGACCGGCCCGATGTCGAGCTGGTTGAGGAGCCACCACGAGGCCACCCCGCCGATCACGAAGAGGACCGTGAGCACGAGGCACCCGAGGTCGGCGTCCTGGGACGCCCCGACCGGGGCCCCGCCGCGCTGGGCCGAGGCGCCCCGCCACGCGGGCGTGCGACCGGCGCCGGACGCCACGAGCTCCTCGAGGTCCGCGAGGTTCTTGTCCACCATCTCCGTCACCGTCGGGGACCATGCCAGCGAGCGGGCCCGGCGGAGCAGGTCGAGGGCAGGCGCGGAGGGCAGCGCGCCCCGCCCGTCCTCCAGGAACTCGTTGACGTACGCGACCACACGGTTGTTGACGGCGTGCGCCACCTCGTCCCGGCAGGCGCCGGCCAGGTCGTCGTCGGCGCCCAGCACGGTCGTGATGGTCGTCAGCGGAGCCTGCGTCCCGTCGAGCAGGTCCCGGGCGGCCGTGAGCCCGACGGCGGGGTCGGAGCTGCGCGCCGTCTCGCACGCCTCCCGGACGCGGCCGGCCGACGGCTCGACGGCCGCCCGGGCGACCTCGCGCACCTGCCGCGGCTCGAACCCCGCCTGGCGGAGCACCGCGAGGTGCGGCTCCGCCTGCGCCCGGCTGACGGCGGCGGCCCGCACCGCCAGCCCCACGGTCACCCCGATGACGTGCTCCGGCAGCCGTTCCCGCAGGGCGCGGAGCACGGCGACGGACAGGCGCGGGTCGTCGATCTCGGCCGCCCGCCGTCGGACCCACCCCCAGGTCTCCCCGGTGGCGAACGCCTGCGCCGACAGGCGCAGGCCCGACCGCCAGTCGTCCCAGGTCTCCTGCTCCGCGACCTTCCCGTCGCGGGTGGTCGCCTCCAGCGCGCGACAGTGCGCGAAGATCGCGTGCTCGTGCCAGCTCGCCTGCTCCGGGCGCAGCCAGAACAGCTCGTGCACCAGCCGCGCGAGCGGGTCGCGCAGCACCTCGAAGGCCGCGCGCTGCGCGTCACCGTCGTCCGACGGCGGCAGCGGCACGTCACGCTCGGCGACGGGCGGCACGTAGTAGGGGTTGCGGAGCTCCTCCTGGAGCCGCCGGATCTGCCGGGGCGTCGCGGTGGTGGGCAGGCCGGTCACCCGGAACGCGTTGTTCCGGTACAGGCCGTGGCCGGCGAGCGGGCGCAGCACGCGGTCGAGCTCGCGCGCGACGTCGGACGTGGTGCTCATCGCGGTCACCTCGCATCGGGGGCGTCGTCGGGCGGTCCGGGGTGGTGCCGGGTCTGCCACACGGCCAGCTCCGCGCCGAGCTCCGCCGCATCGGCCGGCCGGTCCGGCGGGTCCGGTTCGAGGGCGCGCAGCACGATCCGCGCCAGCTCGTGGTCCACGTCGTGGTTGAGGTCGTGCGGCGAGATCGGCGGCGCGCGGTGCTGCGCGCCGAAGACCGTGAGCGGCACCTCCGGGTAGGGCAGGACGTCGGTCAGCAGGAGGTACGCCACGGTGCCGACGGCGTACACGTCGCCCGCCGGGGACGCTCCCTGCCCGTAGCGCAGCGCCTCGGGCGCCATGAACGCCAGGGTGCCCTCCGAGCTGGTCAGGCCCGTCCGGGCGTCGACCCGCCGGGCGAGCCCGAAGTCGCCCACCCGCACCCGCAGGCGCCCCCTGTCATAACCGACCAGGACGTTCCACGGCGTGATGTCGCGGTGGACGATCGGCGGGTCCTCCCGGTGGGCCACGGCGAGGCCGGCGCAGAGCTGCACGAGGATCTCGACGGCGTCGGCCAGGCGGACCGACCGGTCCGGACGCGACCGGCGGAAGTCGTCCAGGTTCCCGGCCGCCACGTACTCCATGGTGAAGAAGCCGCGGTCGCCCGCAGGTGTGTCAACGGTGCCCGCCTCGAAGACCCGCACGATGTTGGGGTGGCCCAGCTTGGAGAGCAGCACGGCCTCGCCGAGCATCCGCCGGGTCTCGGCCAGGGTGCCGACCCGCTTGAAGACCTTCATGGCCTGCCGGCCCAGGAACCGGTGGCGCACCCGGTACACCTCGGAGTAGGCGCCCTCGCCGAGGTAGCGTTCGACCTCGTACGTGTCGCCGATCCGACGGCCGTCGGTGAGCAGGCGCACGGGCTCTCCCTCCCCCTAAGCCGTGGTGCACGATATCGTGCCTGACGTGCTCAGGGACCCCTCCCGAGGCGACCGAATCCGCTACTGCGCGCCGTAGAACACCCGCTCCATCACGCCGCGCGCCCGCCGGGCCACCCGCAGGTACAGCTCCTCCAGCTCCGGCCCCGTGCCGACGTCGCCGAGCAGGCGCGCGATCCCGGTCAGCGCGTGGCTGTCGTGCGGCAGCAGGTCCACGCCGGCGCCCGTGGTCCGGCCCGACCACAGCACGATCGCCGACCGCAGCCGCGACGCGAGCACCCAGGCCTCCAGCAGCACCTCGGCGTCGTCGGCCGTCAGCAGGCCGGCCTCCCGCGCGGCCTCCAGGGCCGAGACGGTGCCGGTGGTCCGCAGCCCTGGCACCTCGAACGCGTGCTGGAGCTGCAGGAGCTGGACCGTCCACTCGACGTCCGACACGCCGCCGCGCCCCAGCTTGAGGTGCCGCGCCGGGTCCGCGCCGCGCGGCAGCCGCTCCGACTCCACGCGCGCCTTGATGCGCCGCACCTCGCGCAGGACCGCCGCGTCCAGCCCGCCCTCCGGGTACCGCAGCGGGTCGACGAGCGCCGCGAACCGCGCGCCCAGCGACCGGCCGCCCTCGGCGCCCGGCCCCAGGTCGAGCTCGCCGCCGGCGCCGGCCGCCCCGGCACCGGCGCCCCGGGCGCCAGCCCCACCGCCGTCGGCCGCCCCACCGCCGTCCGACAGCGCTGCCGCCACCGCGCCCTCGGCCGGGCCACCCGCCGCGACCACGCTCAGCGTGCCCGACAGGGGCCGCGCCCGCAGGAGCGCCTGCGCCTCCCACGGCGAGGACCAGCGGCCGTAGTACTCCACGTAGGACTCGAAGGACCGCACCAGCGGCCCGTTGCGGCCCTCGGGCCGCAGGTCGGCGTCCACCGGCAGGCCCGGCTCCGGCCCGACGGCGGACAGGATGCGCCGCAGGTTCTTGGCCACGGCCAGCGCGTAGTCGTTGGCCTCCTTGTCCGCCGCGCCACCGACCGCCTCGTACACGAACATGACGTCGGCGTCGGACCCGTACCCCATCTCCTGGCCGCCGAGCCGGCCCATCGCCACGATGAGCAGCCGCGCGGGCTCGTCCCCGCGCGCGACCCTCCGCTCGTCGCGCGCCTCGTGCTCCGCGATGCGCAGCCCGCCGGCCAGGACCACGTCGGCGGCGTCCGAGATCGCCTTGGCGGCGTCGACGGGCCCGAGGGCCCCCAGCACCTCGGCGACGCCCGTGCGCGCGAGCTCGCGGCGCCGCAGCGCGCGCAGCGCCACGGTGGCGGCGCCCACCTCCTGGGCCCGGCCGAGCAGCGCGTCCGCCTCCGAGGCCAGCCGCCGCACCCCGCGCGGAGCCAGCGACTCGGACTGCGCCAGCCAGCGCACGGACTCCGGCGACCGCCCGATCGCGTCCGCGAGGTAGCGCGAGGAGGACAGCACCTGCGCCAGCCGCGACGCCGCCTCGGCCGAGTCGCGCAGCAGCCGCAGGTACCAGTGGGTGGAGCCCAGCGTGTCCGACAGCTTGCGGAACGCGAGCAGCCCCTCGTCCGGGTCGGCGCCCTCGGCGAACCAGCCGAGCAGCACCGGCAGGAGCTGCCGCTGGATCGCCGCGCGCCGCGAGACGCCGTCGGTCAGCGCCTGGACGTGCCGCATCGCGCCGGCCGGGTCGCGGTAGCCGATCGCGGCGAACCGGGCCATGGCGGCCTTGGGCGCGAGCGATGCCTCACCCGTGGACAGCAGCGCCGTGGCGGGCAGGAGCGGCCGGTAGTAGACGGCCTCGTGCAGGTCGCGCACCTCGCGCCGCACCGTGCGCCAGGTCTTGACCAGGTCGTCGGCGCTGCCGTAGCGCAGCCCGCGGGCCAGGCGGCGCAGCTCGGCCTCCGCCGTCGGCATGAGGTGGGTGCGGCGCAGCCGGAAGAGCTGGATCCGGTGCTCCAGCGCGCGCAGGAACCGGTAGCACTCCCCCATCCGGCGGGCGTGCTCGCGCCCCACGTAACCGCCCTTGGACAGCGCGGCCAGCGCGTCCAGCGTGGTCCGCGAGCGGATGTGCTCGTCCGCGCGCCCGTGCACGAGCTGCAGGAGCTGGACCGTGAACTCGACGTCGCGCAGGCCGCCCTTGCCGAGCTTGATCTGCCGGTCCGCCTCGGTGACGGGCACGTTGTCCTCGACGCGCTTGCGCATGGCGCGCGCGTCCTCCACGAAGTTGGGCCGCTCCACGGCCTGCCACACCAGCGGCCCGACGGCGGCCGCGTACGCCTCCCCCAGCTCCAGGTCGCCCGCCACGGGGCGCGCCTTGAGCAGCGCCTGGAACTCCCACGTCACGGCCCACCGCTCGTAGTAGGCGACGTGGCTGGCCAGCGTCCGCACGAGCGGGCCCTGCTTGCCCTCGGGCCGCAGCGCCGCGTCGACCTGCCACAGCGCGGGCTCCGCGGACGCGCCGGAGCACACCTGCGCGAGCCGACCCGCGAGCCGCGTGGCGACCCGCAGCGCGTGGTCCTCGTCGCACGCGGGCGCGCCGTCGGGCAGCCGGCCCGGCTCGGCCACGTAGATGACGTCGACGTCGGAGATGTAGTTCAGCTCCCGGCCGCCGGTCTTGCCCATGCCCACCACGGCGAGGCGCACGCCGACGGCGTGGTCCTCCTCCTCGGAGCGGGCCACGGCCAGCGCCGCCTCCAGCGCGGCGGCGGCCAGGTCCGCGAGCGCCGCGGCGACGGCGGGCAGCACGGCGGTCGGGTCGGCCGCGGTCACGTCGGTCGCGGCGATCCGTAGCAGCCGCGCCCGGTAGGCGCGCCGCAGCCGGTCCGTGTACGACGGCGGCACGTCGCCGGGCGCCTCCGCCTCGTCCCCCGCACCACCGGCCGGGACGTGGGTGCCCGCGACGGGCTCGTCGGCGTCGGGGTCGGCGTCGACGGCCCGGAGCAGCTCCGCGCGGACCGCCGGGGCCGGGACGTCGGTGCCCGGGGTGCCGTCGAGGATCAGGTCGAGCAGGGTGGGGCGCCGGACCAGCTCGTCGCCGAGCGCGGAGGACGAGCCGAGCACGCGCAGCAGCCGGTCGCGCGCGGTGGGGAGGGGTGGCCCCTCGTCGTCGGGGCCCGTGGGCTCGGCGGGGGCGAGGTCCGGCGTGGGTGTCAGTCCGTCGTCGGCGGCGTCGGCGCCGACCCGGGGGCCCGCCCCCACGCGCGGTTCGCCGCCGGGCGGAGCCGCCGCCCCGCCGTCGGGCACCACGAGGACCGGGCGCAGCCGGTCCGGGGCGGCCGCCGCGAGGCGGACGAGCTGGAGCAGGGCGAGGTCGGGGTCGGCCACGGAGGCGAGCGAGCGCAGGAGCGCCGCGCCGGCGGGGTCGAGGGCCACCGCGCCGCGATCCGGGCCGGCCGCATCGGGCCCGACCGCGCGGCTCGGCTCACCGCCGCCCGTGGCCCGGCTGTCCAGCACCGCGACCAGGTCGGGATCGCGCCACAGCGCGGCCGACCGGGTGAGGTCGGCGAACCCGGCCCGGATCAGATGGGTCGTCAAGGTCTCGGGTCGGCGGCTCTGCACCCCCCGACCCTACGACGCGGGCCGGACGTGCAGCACCCCCCTGCGCACGGTCGGCACGGTCACAGCTGCAGGAACCGCTTGAGCTCGAACGGTGTGACCTGGGCGCTGTACGCCTCCCACTCCTCGCGCTTGTTGCGCAGGAAGTAGTCGAAGACGTGCTCGCCGAGCGTCTCGGCCACGAGCTCGGACTTCTCCATGTACTGGATGGCCTCGTCCAGGTCGCGCGGCAGCGGCGTGATGCCCAGCGCGCGGCGCTCGGCCGGGGTGAGCTCCCACACGTCGTCCTCGGTGTGGTCCAGGAGGTCGTAGCCCTCCTCGATGCCCTTGAGGCCCGCCGCGAGGATCGCGGCGAACGCCAGGTACGGGTTGGCGGCGGAGTCGAGCGCGCGGTACTCGATGCGCGCCGAGTTGCCCTTGCCCGGCTTGTACATCGGCACGCGGACCAGCGCGGACCGGTTGTTGTGGCCCCAGCTCACGTAGCTCGGGGCCTCCTGCCCGCCCCAGAGCCGCTTGTAGCTGTTGACGTACTGGTTGGTGACGGCGGTGATCTCGCCCGCGTGCACCATGAGGCCCGCGATGAACTGGCGCGCCGTCTTGGACAGCTCGAACTGGGCGCCGGGCTCGTAGAACGCGTTGCGGTCGTCCTCGAACAGCGAAACGTGCGTGTGCATGCCAGAGCCGGGCTGGTCGGCCAGCGGCTTGGGCATGAAGGACGCGAACACGCCCTGCTCCAGCGCCACCTCCTTGACCACCGTGCGGAAGGTCATGAGGTTGTCCGCGGTGGTCAGCGCGTCGGCGTACCGCAGGTCGATCTCGTTCTGCCCCGGGCCGGCCTCGTGGTGGGAGAACTCCACCGAGATGCCCATGGACTCCAGCATGGTGATCGCGGCCCGGCGGAAGTCGTGCGTCGACCCCCTGGCCAGGTGGTCGAAGTACCCGCCCTGGTCCACCGGCTCCAGCTCGGCGTCGGCCTTGGTCTGCTGGTTGAAGAGGTAGAACTCGACCTCTGGGTGCGTGTAGAAGGTGAACCCGCGGTCGCTCGCCTTGGCGAGGGTGCGCTTGAGGACGTTGCGGGAGTCCGCGAGCGACGGCTGCCCGTCCGGCGTCAGGATGTCGCAGAACATGCGGCCCGTGCCGTGCCGCTCACCTCGCCACGGGAGCACCTGGAAGGTGGTCGGGTCGGGCTTGGCGACCATGTCGGCCTCGAAGACCCGGGTGAGCCCCTCGATGGCGCTGCCGTCGAAGCCGATGCCCTCGCTGAACGCCGACTCCAGCTCGGCGGGTGCCACGGCAACCGACTTCAGCACACCGAGCACGTCGGTGAACCAGAGCCGGATGAAGCGGATGTCGCGCTCCTCGACCGTGCGGAGCACGAACTCCTGCTGCCTGTCCATGGCCCCATCTTGCCCTAAGCCTGTTACAGGCGCGTGTACCGAGCATGGACGACCGGTCGTAGGCTTTCCTGCGGCACCGCAGCCGCTCGAACCACAGGAGAACCATGTCCGCCCACACCTCGCCCACTCAGGGTCCCAAGCGGGTCCGCGTGCACCACCTGGCCGAGGCCAAGGCCCGGGGAGAGAAGCTCGCGATGCTCACCGCGTACGACGCCGTGACCGCGGCGATCTTCGACGCCGCCGGCATGGACATCCTGCTGGTCGGCGACTCCATCGGGAACGTCATGCACGGGCACACGACCACGATTCCCGTGACGGTCGACGAGATGATTCCGGCCGCGCGTGCCGTCGCCGGGGCCGCCAAGCACGCCTTCGTGGTGATCGACCTGCCGTTCGGCTCCTACGAGGCCGGTCCCCAGCAGGCGCTGGAGACGGCCGTGCGCATCTTCAAGGAGACGGGCGCCGACGCCGTCAAGCTCGAGGGCGGCGTCCGCTCCGCACCCCAGATCCGGGCACTGACCTCCGCCGGCATCCCCGTGGTGGCGCACCTCGGGTACACGCCGCAGTCCGAGAACCTGCTGGGCGGTCCGCGCGTGCAGGGCCGCGGCGACGCCGCCGTCGAGCAGCTCGCCGCGGACGCCAAGGCCGTCGAGGAGGCGGGCGCCGTCGCCCTCGTGCTGGAGATGGTGCCCACCGACGTCGCCGCGCGGATCACCGAGATCCTGCGCATCCCCACCATCGGCATCGGCGCGGGACCGCACTGCGACGGGCAGGTCCTGGTGTGGACCGACATGGCGGGGATGACCGGCTGGTCGCCGCGCTTCGCCCGGCGCTACGCCGAGCTCGGCGCGGTGCTGCAGCGGGCCGCCGAGGACTACATCGCCGAGGTCAAGGACTCGTCGTTCCCGGACGAGGCGCACTCGTTCGACAAGTAGCTACTTCTTGCGCCAGTCCTCGTCGTCCTGCTCCCACGACTCGTTGCGCGCCTTCGCGTTCTCCAGCGCCCGCTCGGCCTCGGCGCGGGTGCCGTACGGGCCCATGAGGTGCGTCCAGGACGAGCGGCGCCCCGTCTCGACCTCGCCGGTCGCGGTGTTGTACCAGTACTGCTCCTGGTTGCTCATGAGACGATCCTGACATGAGCGACCTGGCATTCGGCATAGACATCGGAGGTTCGGGGATCAAGGGCGCGCCCGTCGATCTGGTGGCGGGCAAGTACGCGCAGGACCGCACCCGCATCCCGACCCCCCGCCCGTCCACCCCGCATGCCGTGGCGGACGTGCTCGCCGAGCTCGTCGGCGGCTACCACCTGCCGGACGACGTGCCGATCGGCGTCGCGTTCCCCGCCCCCATGCAGCATGGGGTGGTGCGCTCCATGGCCAACCTCGACCAGTCCTGGACCGGCGTGGACCTGCCCGCCCTCGTGCAGCGCGCGACCGGCCGCCACGTCGTCGCGGTGAACGACGCCGACGCGGCGGGCATCGGCGAGGTCCGCTACGGCGCGGCCCGCGACACCGCCGGCGTGGTGCTGGTGGCGACGCTCGGCACGGGCATCGGCTCGGCCCTCGTGGTCGACGGCGTCCTGGTGCCGAACACCGAGCTGGGGCACCTTGAGATCGACGGGCACGACGCCGAGTCCCGCGCCGCCGACTCGGCGCGCGAGCGCGAGGACCTCTCCTGGGACGAATGGTCGGAGCGCCTGCAGCGCTACTTCGGCGTGGTCGAAGACCTCCTGTCCCCCGACCTCATCGTCGTGGGCGGTGGTGTGAGCAAGCACCACGAGAAGTACCTGCCGAACCTGCACCTGCGCGCGCCGATCGTGCCGGCACAGCTCCGGAACGCGGCCGGCATCGTCGGGGCCGCGGCGCTCGCCGCCGGGCGCTGATCCCCGCGCCCGGCCTCCGGGCCGGTTTCCCGGTCCTCGGCGGCCCGGTCAGGCCTCCCGCACGACGGCGGGCTCTGCCTGCTGCGCGAACAGCGCGTCCACGCCGAGCATCTCGATGACGGTCCGGACCACGGGCGGCGGCTCGGGAAGGCTGACGGTCAGCCCGTCCTGCGTCCCGTAGGTGTACATCTGCATGAGGAACGCCACGCCCGTCGAGTCCATGAAGGTCACCCTGGACGTGTCGATCACCACCGCCTTGGCCCGCTCGAGGGCGTTGGCTATGGCAGCACTCGACTCACCGCGCAGGGAGACGTCGATCTCTCCCCACATGCTCACGACACTCGCGCGGGACTGTTCCTCGAACATGATCCCGCCCGTGCGCCCCCTGTTATCGAATTCAGTGTTGCTCACTTGCATCGCCCCTGTTCATTGCTCCCCGACACGGCCGCCGGAACGGGTCGCCCGACCCCCCGGGCAACTCTGGGAGATTGCAACGCCTTCGTTGCGATCACGGGCAGCCTACATCCGTGAAGATCGCAAGTGGAACAGCCGCCGGAGGTTACATTTCCGGGACCACTCTGGTATAAACTACCCCTTCTCCAGCCAAACTGGCGGATAATTAACGGTCAGATCGGACATATGGGCACCGAGTTGGTCAATTGTCCAAGTAAAAAATTCACCAGAATCAATTTTCTGAGGGCCGATTCGGGCCGTCCGGGCCCTCCGTAGACCCCGGATTGCGAACCGACGGCGCGCTTTCCTTCTCCCATGCATCCAGTTGCATAGTTAGTGCCTTCGCGAGCTCGAACACCTGCTGCGGAGGAATACGTACGCGCGAGACCACCCGGCCCGGCACGGTAATGGAGGTCACTTCACCCGACTCCGGGTCGGCGACCGGGCTCGGCGGCTGCTTCACGGCGATGAAGTCCAGGATGAACGACGTCGGCGTGTGCCAGACGGAGGCGAAGTCGGCCGGGACGCCGGTCTCCATCTCGTCGGGCACGTCGATCTGGAACTCCTGGGGCAGCTCGTCGGACGACACTGGGGCTCCTCGATTGGCCGGACGGCGGTGCACCGACCGTATCGTGGGGCCGGTTGGCGCGACAGTGGAAACGGACTCGGAGGACATATGGTCCCCGATCGGCTGGCCGAAGTGCTCGACGGCGCGCTGAGGCATGTCCGTTCTGTCGCTCGTGTTCGTTCCGTTATCGTTGGGCCCACCATGAGCCTGACACGACGCCTCCGCTCGCGCCTCGCCGCCCGCCGGCCGGGTTCTACGGATGCCCTGACGGTCATGCTCGTCGCGCTCGCCGTCGTCTGCGTGCACGCGCTGTGCAGCGTGCACCTGGACCAGCACCCCCACGACGGCGGTGGACCGCTCGCCGCGTCCCAGGCGGACGCCGGATGCGCGCCCGCGAGCGCCCACGGCGCCGTCGTCGAGGCTGCCGCCGCGCCGCACGGTGAGGGCTCGCACGGCTGCTCCGACCACCGCACGGTGACGGCGCAGTGCGACCCGGTCCTGCCGCCGTCGCTGGTCCCGGCCGTGATGCCGGACCGCTCGGCGCAGCGGCTCGCGCCGGCCATGGTGGGGCACGACCATCGGACGGCGTCGAGCGTGGCCGCCGCGGCCGCGCCGTCGCTCCATGCGCTGGGGATCTCCCGGACGTAGACCGACACAGCCGTCGGCACCCCACGGTGTCGACCGGTTCGACGCGCCACGACCCCGGGTCGCGTGTGTGGTTCTACTCCGATCAGAAAGGTCCCCGCTTTCATGGAGCCCCGTTTCAACCCCACGACGGCCACGCGCAGCCGCGGCCGTCATCGGGCGGCGCGCCGTCCGATCCCCTCCCCCATCACCCAGGCCGCTGCCGGTCAGGCCACGGAGCTGGCCAAGCGGACCGCCGTGGTCATGGCAGGCTCCGGCCTGCTGCTGTCCCTGGTCGCCGCCCCGGCGAACGCCACGCCGGCCGGCACGACGGTCAAGGCCAAGCTCGACGCCAAGCCGTTGCAAGGCACGCTCGACGCGGCCGACCTCAACGCGCTGACCGCCCAGGCCAGGGCGGCGGTCAGCGCCGCGCCCGTGGTCGCCGTCGCCCCCGACGCGGAGCTGAAGGTCGACGACGCGGCCGTGTCCGTCGTCTCCGCCGAGGAGAACGAGGAGTACCAGGCGGAGCTCGCCGCCGAGGCCGAGGCGGAAGCCGCGGCGGAGGCCGCCGCCGAAGCCGCGGAGACGGGCTCTGCGGTGGTGTCGATAGCGATGCGGTACCTCGGAGTGCCGTACCTGTGGGGCGGGTCGACGCCGTCCGGGTTCGACTGCTCCGGGTTCACCTCGTACGTCTACGCGCAGGTCGGGATCAGCCTGCCCCGCACGTCGTCCGAGCAGCGGTACGCCGGGACCGTGGTGCCCTGGACGGAGGCGCAGCCAGGGGACATGATCTGGTCCCCCGGCCACATCGCGATCTACGCGGGCGACGGCATGCAGATCGAGGCCCCGGTCCCGGGGCAGAGCGTCCGGTACACCAGCATCTGGCAGTCCAACCCGACGTTCATCCGGGTCGGCTGACCGGTCGGCGCACGGCGTGAGGGGCGGGCCGGTGCCCGCCCCTCATCGCCTGCCCGAGAGCCACCTGGCCGAAAACCAGTGGAGCAGCGCCGCTCCGCGCGCCTACCGTGCTGCCCTGACCGAGTCGTCGAGTCGAGGACGTGCCGTTGTACACCCTGTGAGACCTCCTGAGCGCTGATCTGTCGCGCGTCGCGCCTGCGCGCCGCGCTCCTTCTTGCTGCGGACTTCTCACTGAGACCGGTGTACCTCCATGCTCATCTACTGGGCAGTCATGCCCACCTGCCTGCCGCTCGTCCGCCGTCGATGTCCCGTGTGCGCCTCCGAGCGCTTCCGAGCGAGCGGCAAGTTTCGCGTCAACGCCAACCACAAGCTCATCGACGCCTGGCTCCTCGCGCTCTGCACGGTGTGCGAGGTCACGGCAAAGCTCACCGTCCTGGAGCGGGTCAGGGTCGGCTCCATCCGACCCGACCTGCTGGACCGGCTGCACGACAACGACCCGGACCTGGTGGCCGAGCTGCTCCAAGATCCGGTCGTGCAGCGTCGCAACCGCATCACCCTCGACTGGACGGGCGCCTGGCGCCTCGACACCGGCGGGTCGGACCATCCGGACCGCGAGGCGATCGACGTCTCGGTCCGCTTCGGGGCGCGGATCCCGGTCCGGACCGCGCCGCTGATCGCCGAGGGCTGCGGCCTGTCGCGGGGCGAGGTCGAGCGGCTGATCGAGGACGGGAAGATCGTCTCGGCCGCCCGGCTGGACGGCAAGCTCTCCGGCGACTTCACCTTCACGCTCAAGCGCTGAGCCGTACTCGAACCTGGGGCTCGTCCGGGTGATCCCCCGGACGAGCCCCAGGTCCCGTGCGACCGACCCGGCCCTAGTCGCCGCGCAGCACCTGGGACAGGAAGTCGAGAGACAGGGGCACCTCACCCAGCGCGTCTCGCGCCCGGCCGACCAGCCGGCGGGCGACCTCCCGGACGGGGACGTTGGTGGTGTTGGACTGGTGGCGCAACAGCTCGAAGGCCTCGTCGTCACCGATGTCGAGCAAGGCGGTGACTATCCCCTTGGCCTGTTCGATGTCACGGCGGCTGTTCGCAGCGATCCGGATGGACTCGTTCGCCTGTTCGCCGGCGAGGCGTTTGACGCTGTCCGTGAGGTCGAGCACGTATCCGGCGAGGGCGACGACGTAGCCGTCGTCGTCCCGAACGGCCTGGCCGGCGATCGAGACGACGCGGTGCCGCCCGGTCGCGTCGATGATCCGGTGGACCGTGGCGAACGGCTCGCCAGACCGCTGGGCCTCAGCCAGGACGTGCCGCACGCGTTCGCGGTCGTCGGGGTGCTTGTGCGCCAGGATCATGGCGGTCGTCGGCACCACCTCGCCGGGCTGGAACCCGTGGATACGGTAGGTCTGGTCGGACCACCACCATCGCTCGGTCGACAGGTCGACCCGGAAGCGGCCGGTCGGGGTCTTGTCCCCGAGGGCCAGGACATGATCGAGCGGTGTGTCGTGCAGAGACTGAGTCATCGGTCCTCCATCGACAGGTCTGATTACGGCACTGCGATGGCCATTGCTTGACCATTTTCGACCGTAGCCGAGCAGTGCTGGAGGAGCCAGACGGAGAAGCGATTCACTGCGATCCACACACTTCTCTCACGTTCGCTGAGCGTCAGCGCCGGATTCGGCGATCCACGGCTATCCAGTTCGTCTCCCACGTCGTTCCGCCGTCGGCCGAGAAAGCCTGCTCGAACCGCGCCTCGTCCTGGCTCACCCGAGTGATGAGGAACCGCACCTTGATCGGGCGGCCGCCGAGCTGGTCGTCGCCGTAGAACTCTCCGACGCCGTCGCGGAAGCCGCCGTACACCGCCGGGGTGAGCAGGCCGTCGCGCAGGTTGACGAAGGTCAGGCTCCACCGCTGCGCCTGCGGCTCGTACAGCCTCAGGTTGAGCGCGTCGATGCTGCCGTCCGGCCCCGACACCTCGAACTCGACGACGTTGGCCCGCCGGTCCGCGAGCGGGCGCACGGTGCTGGTGCCGGTGAACCGGAGCCATTCGTCCGGGGTCTCCGAGAGCGGGTCGGCGAGCACCTGCACGGTCGAGCGCCAGGTCCCGATCTCCCAGTCGAAGTCCCGCTGGCCGTCCGCGATCGTCGATGACGCGTGAGCCGGTGCGGCGCCGCCCGAGGCCGCCGTCGCGAACAGCAGGGCGGCGGAAAGGCCTGCGGTCAGGATCCTTCGGTACGGAATTCTTCGGTATGCAATGGTCATGGTCTCGACTATCGAGCGGAGCACAGCCGTGAACAAGAAGGCACCTGCGGGTAACCCCTCTCGCCCCAATCCGCTGCCGGGCTGCCCGATGGCCGCCGCGTTCGCCGCGATCGGCGGCAAGTGGAAGCTGACCCTGATCTACTGGCTCGCCCACGGAGAGTCCCACTTCGCCGGGCTGCGCCGCCGAGGTGCGCCCATCACGCCCAAGGTGCTGGCCGAACAGCTCCGCGAGCTCGAGGCCGACGGGCTCGTCGAACGGGTGGTGACCGGACCGGTTCCGGCGCCCGTCATCTACCGGCTCACCCCGTACGGGATGACCGTCCTGCCCGTCGTCGAGGGAGTCAGGGTATGGGGTGAGGCTCACCTGCGGCGCACCGACGGCGCTGCTGCGCCGGAGGCGGCGCTGAGCTGCGCCGATGTGGTCGGGTAGGCGCGGGCGATGGTACGAGACCAGGCGCTGAGCGGATGCCTGCGGGCGGACGAGCCGGTCTGTACGCCGGGTTTCCCCGGCAGGCTTTATGGCCTGTCGGGGTACCCGGCGGGATCGGCTGAGAACGTTGGAATTCTGCGGCTCGTGAGCGTTGGCGGCGTTGGGGGCTGACGGCGCTTCGTGGGGCTCCTGCGGACTCTCTGCGGACTGTGTGCGGACTGCACGGCTTGGCTTAATCGTGCCGGGCCTTGCTGGCACCAGTCGCGGTGTGGCCGACAGTTGGACCGGGACAGACGACGCATCCGACATGTGAGGTGAAGACCGTTCCGCCGGCGACCCTCTGTTGAGCGCACCTGCGGGATCTTCGCCCGATGGCCACCCTCAAACTGAACGGCAGCATCGCGGCAGCGAGGCCTCGGAGCGTCTTGATTTCGCCATCGGAAGCCAAGAGCGGGCCTGGACTGGGTGAAACCCGGCGATGCTATAGGTGATTTGTCATAGATTGACCCCTGCCCTGAACGAGAGAACTCGATCGAAGGGAAGATTTATGACACCCGCAAATCGCCGCAAGCTCGCAAGCCTCGCCTTGTGCGGTCTCCTGTCCCTGGCCGCCGTGAGTTCGGCGCAAGCTGCTGACCAGCAGGGCTCGCTACCGACCTCCCTCTTGGCTGGCGACGCCAGCCTCAGCGCGGCAGCCGACGATAAGGACCACCGCGACGCAACGGAGGTGCGAGACACCGTCCCGGGCGGCGAAGCCGTGCAGAGCAACGTGCCAGACGCCGTCATGTCCGTCGCAAACGAGGTCTACGGCACGTTCGGGCCCGTGTCACTCGTCTGGGATGACCAGTCCGACGTGTTGACCATCTGGGTGGACCCGCAGGCCGCAACGAGCCAGCTTCAGGAGGTTGTCGATGCCGCCGGCGTCGATGATGATGTGGTCGTCAAGCGGTCGCTCTACGCAGGTGACGAGCTGATCGCTGCCGCACGACAGATCGTCGACGGTGGGACGCTCGCCGGCGCCGAAGTGAGCTGGGCTGCTCCCTCTCCCGATCATTCGGGAGTCGACGTGGGACTCGCGACTACACCGCGAGCACGAGCAACCACGACGATCGACGGGATCCCCATCTCGACACAGGTCGACGGTTCCCCTGAGGCGGCGTCCCGAGACCTGGACTATGCCCCATACAAGGCCGGCGCCGACATCATCAGGAACCTGTCTGTCCCCGGCAACTACGTTGTGTGCTCCTCGTCGTTCGCGGTCGCGAATTCCAGTGGTGCAGAAAGGCTCCTGACCGCGAATCACTGTGCGCAGCCCGCCGGCGCGCGGAACTGGCGCGTCGGCCGGTACCAGGTCAGTGACGACATCGGGCTGCAGCCCTTGAGTGTGCCAAGTCCAATCGGTATCGACGACGCGATCATGCTCAGCGGTCAGGACTACATGCCTGCGATGTACCTCGGGGAGAACACATCCACCACAGCCGTGTATATCGCGGGGACCACGGCACCCATCGTGGGCCACTACGTGCACTACTCCGGGGCGCCGACCGGAACGGTCTACAACAACCAGATCACACACACTGACCTGACCGTCGACTACGGGGCTGATGGGGTGTACGGCGACTTGGCACGAACTGTGCAGTCGACCGGTATCCCAGCAGGTGGCAGCGGGGACTCGGGTGGCCCGGTCTTTGCCGTCAACTCCGAAAGCTACGCATTTGCAACCGGGGTCATTAGCGGAATGGTCAACGCAGGGAACACCTGCGTTGGAGATCCGGCGAGCGCTTCCAGGCAGTGCAGCGACACCCTGTTCTTCGCGCCAGTCGCCGCATACCTCCCGGGCACTGGATATAGCATCATGACCAACTGACGCTGTAACTGATCTACGACGGGTTGCGGCACACCGGAGTCTCGGCGTGCCGCAACCCGTCATCACAGAGCTGCTCGAGACGGGTACCGAGTGATTCCTGGGAATCATTCAGAACATCAGCACCGACATCGATCCAGTGCTCCCGCGTCTCGCATGCGACCAGGCTGTCGAACTCGGCCTGCTGACGCACGCGCTCGTCATCGCCCTGGAAACCCTCGAAGGCCGTCTCACACGTAATCGCCTTCGTCACAAGTGTCGGGACCACGGGCAGATCCGGCCCCCCAGCGGCGGGTGCCCCACATGCCACACACACCGCTGCGGTCACCACAGCCAAGAGCACCGCACGAATCGATCGCATAGTCCCTACCCTCCACCACCATCTGGACACCGAACGCCGCTGCAGCGTTCAGGAGGGCGCCACAGACGAACTGCGAGTCAGACCCTACCGATCTTCTGTCGTCTCGACGCCCAAAGTTGCACCCAACCAGCCACGGGTCGTCCGGTTGGTCGGCCTGCGGCTTGTGATCGGGAGGCTGGATCCCACTACGGTCAGGGTGAGATACCCGTCGAGCTGTCCAGGTTCCTCGACTGCGTCGCCCCATAAGGCCGAACGCATCTCGACCGTTCGCGTTTGCATCGATCCCGCAACGGCGCGGATCAGATGTCGTGGCAGTAGAGCTCGAAGTCGGACCTGGGGAACGGCCGGTGCTGACCACGTTGGGATCGTTGGAATCTAGCGGTTCTTGCGTTGGTCAGCGCCGGTCAGTTCCGGCGGCTGTCGGACATCTTGTGGACTTTTCCTGGACTCGGTGAGGGCGACGCCCCTTATCCGGCCGAGCCGGTCGGCATCGGCACGACAGTTGTGTTTGACAGCCTTGTCGCTCGTCAAAAGCCGGGGGATCCTTGCGCCATGATCGGATGGCTTGATGGATGGGTTGGCGGAGTTCTCGCTGCCGCAGCGACGGTCCTGGCGACCTTCTGGTGGGACACGCGGATCCGACGAAGGAGCAAGCTGGACGATGCTGTTGCGGCGCTCTCTGCGGCGGCGTGGGATGTTGGCAATGCAGCCCTGCGGATGAGGAGCGGTCCTCGGGTACGCGACAGCGAGCTTGCTGCTTCCGTTCGGGCGTTGGTGCTGTCCCTGCTTGAAGTGCAGGCTCACGCCTTCCGACCCCGGCTTGGCAGGAGCCGAGGTTTGGCGCTGACAGTCAAGGGCCTTGCGGACGCCTTGGGCGACTTGCAGTCGGGCAAGTTCTCAAGGCGTGACTGGCCGCGATTGGCGAGACTCTGCATAGCGATGCAGACGGCGTGCTACGAGTGGATGCGAAGCCCTCGGATGTACCGGCGCCGGATCGACCGATCGAAGGCCCTCCTGGACCGTGCAGTCCTGGAGTAAGGCCCGATGCGGTGAACAACGCGCCGGGTTCTCCCGAAGGGTGTACCCCCTGAGCGAGAACGGCCCCGAGACGGCCGGTATCGAGGTGGGGTGCGGTGTGCTGGGTCATGGCGTCAAGGAGTCGGGTCTCGGCGTCCAGGACGGACTGGGAGGTGAACACCCGGGAATGCTTCGGCCGCAGCATGCTCGTGCCGTCCGCCCGGCGCAGGAAACCCGGGGCCGGGGCCAGTTCCGGCGGGGTCAGGAGGACCGAGGCGGCTTCGGCGGTGTCGACGATTCGGGCCACGACGTCCACGCGGTCCTGGTGGGTCGCCAGGCGCCAGTGCTTGGTCTGGCGTTCGGCCTCAGCCCACAGGTGCCAGTGCTTCCACGTCGCCCGCTTGTCCCCCACCACCCGCAGCACGACCGTCGCTGCCTTCTCGACCACCTCGTTCGGGACGTCGGTAGCGGTGAACGCTCGCCCCGGTTCCCGGGCGGCCTGGGCGATCAGGTCCCGCGCCCAGCCGCCCGGGTCCCGGCCCAGGACCCGGGCGGCGCGCTGGTTCCACTGCTTGGTGAGGTCGGCCAGGGACTCGATCGTCTTGGGCGGGCGGGTGGCCAGGTTCGCCTGTTCCCGCAGCCGGTTGATCGTGCCCCGCGACGGAGACCGCCCATGCTTGTGCCGGTACTCCGCGATCAGCCTGTCAGTGGCGGGCTCGATATCGGCCGACCGGGTCGAGAACTCGCGGATCAGCTCCTCGCTCACCCCGACGATCTCGAACCCCGGATTACGGTTCCTGCCGCGTGCCGCGCGTCGTTCCCACTGGAGGCCGAGGCTGGCGGTCAGCCGGTCGGCCAGGACCGCGTCGTAGTGCTCGCTGAACGCGACGTTCGCGTTGAACAACGCCCGCGAGTCCACCGTCCGCCACTTCCCATCCGTCACCGCGCGAACCTTGTTGGCGACCACCAGATGGGTATGCAGCTGCGGGTCGTGGGCACGGGAGTCCCAATGGTCGAACGCCGTGGCGATGAGACCGGTGACGTCCACCTGGGCGACCGACCCGTCGCCGGCGTCGGTGCCGGTCCGGGTGGCGGCGATGTGCTCCTCGATGAACCGGAGGGTCTGCGCGACGGCGGCCTGATGCGCACCCAGAATCAAGGCCTGGGTCGTGCGGTCCGACAGGCCCCACAACACCGAGACCGACTTCGGCGGAGAGAACGTCAGATCGAACCCAGCCACCGCGTGACGGTCCCCAGCCAGCTTCTCGTCCTGGGTGATCTGCTCCACCGCGGCCCGCCGCTCGGCCGGGCTCAGGCTCGGGTCCAGGGCGGCGGTGCGTTTCTCGATCCGCTCACCCAGCGGCACGATCTTCGGATAAGCCCGTCCCAGCGGCTCGGTCGTGACCGGGTCCCGGCCCGCGTCCAGCAGCCGCTGAAGCTGCGTGGTGGTCACCCGGTCGCCCGGGGCGAGCACACCTCCGCCACCGAGTTCCTGGACGCCGCGTCCGAGCCAATACCCCGGTGGGGTGCCCGCCTCGGTGTAGTACGCGATGACCGGATCCACCCCGAGCCCATCGCCCTGCCGGCTGGGGATGTCACGGTCGGCATTGACCACCGACCGGGTCAGATAGTCCGTCCCCTCACCCACACTCATCCGATGCACACTCACCGCCACGACCGACCACCACCCCAAACACGAACAGCCCAGCCCGTCCACCGGCCCGCCAACGGCGCAAACGCATCCCAACGCCAACACCGCCACCGCTCCTCAACTGCCTGAGGTGTGAACCGGCCCGGGTTCCCTGCCGCTACTTTGCGGGTTCGGGCTCTCGGGTGAGTGCCTGGTAGTGGAGCGTCTCGAACTCTATCGGGGTGAGCATCCCGAGAGAGCCGTGGAGGCGTCGGTTGTTGTACCAGTCGACCCAGCCGGCGGTCGCGTACTCGACGTCCGCGAGGGTGCGGTAGGGGCCGGCGTGGAACACGGTGGTGCGGATGCATTCCGCTTTGAACAGGCCGTTCACGGTCTCCATCAGGGCGTTGTCGTAGGCGTCGCCCACGGTCCCGATCGACGGGTTGATGCCTTCAAGGGCGAGGTGTTCGGTCAGGCGAATCGCCGTGTATTGAGACCCGGCATCGCTGTGGTGGATCAAATCCCCAGGTGAGACAGGGTTTCCTTCCCTCTCGCGCTGCCACAGCGCGATCCGCAGCGGTGTCATGACCAACTCGACCTTCTTGCTGGAGCTGGCGTGCCAGCCCACGATCCGCTGGGCGAACACGTCCAGGACGAACGCGACGTAGACGAACCCGGCCCAGGTGCGGACATAGGTGAAATCGGTGACCCACACACGGTTCGGTGCAGGGGCCGTGAAGTCGCGGCCCAGCAGGTCACCGGCACGCTTCCCGTCCGAGCTCGGGATGGTGGTGCGCAGCTTCTTCGCCCGGACGACACCCTGAAGACCGAGGGCCCGCATCGCCCGGTCGACCGCACCGCGGGACGTGCCGGCCAGGCCGTGCTGGCGGCGGAGCAGGGCGAGCCACTTCCGCCGCCCGTACAGGCCCTCCGGAGTCATCTGCTTGCGCCCGGTGACGTCGTTGAACGTCCACGCGAGGTCGCGGACCGTGTCTTCGACCACGGCGTCGGTGATCGTGCGGTCCGCGATACGGGTCGGGCGCTTCCAGGCCCGGTAGGTCCTCGCAGCGATCGGCAGGCCCTGCTGGTGCAGGACGCGGAGGATCGACTCGACTGCGTAGCCCTGACTCCTCATCTCGTCGATGAACGCGCAGATCAGCGGTTTCGGGGGTCGAGCTCCCCCGCGAAGAAAATCGAGGCCTTCCGCAGGATCTCGTTGTCCTCCCGCAACCGCTTGACCTCGGCTTTCAAGCGTCTGACCTCGGCGGACTCCTCGCTGGTGACACCGGGCCGAGTTCCGTCGTCGACGTCGGCCTGAGCCAGCCAACGCCGCACCGACTCCTTCGAGACACCTTCCTGGCGAGCAACCGCTGTCACCGCCGCGGTCAGGGTGGGGTACTCCTGCTGGTGCTCGCGCACCAGTCGTACGCACCTCGCACGCAGCTGGGGATCGATCTTCTTCGGCATGCTGTTCATCCTCTCGGACTCAAACAGCAGCGGCATCAAACCCGGGCCGGTTCAGGTGTGCTGCCTTGTGGGGAGGCGAGGGCGCAGGACGTGGTGGTGGAGATGGTGGGGCAGGTGTGGCTGGGGAGAGGCAGGACGGGGTGAGGAACGGTGGGGCAGGTGGAGGTCGGCGGGGTAGGTAGGGAGAGGACGGCGGATGTCAAGGAGGGCCGGAGCGAGGACCGGCGGGGGGAGGGGTCGGCAAGGCGGGACCCCCGCGCCGCCCAGGCCACGACCCCGGCGCGTTCTGGACCGCCGACCGACGGCGCGAGCCGCTGCACCGGGCCCGACCGCACGGCGGCGGAACCGGCCTCAGAGGACGCGCGCGCGTCGGCGCGCAGGTCTCCCCTGGCCGGGCGCCCGGTGGCGGGCGCGATACGAGCGACCGTCGCCCCTCCCCGCACAGCGAGACGCAGGCAGGAGCTTCCGTCGCTCGGCCGCAGGGTCCGGCTCATGGGCCATCCACCCCGGTAACGTCACCGCGAGCCCGGCGACGCGGGACGCCGCCTGGGATACCAGGGCGATCCGGCGACTGCCCCACTGGGCCGATCTCGGCGTTACCTACCTGCTTGACGTGGTGGTCGCGCTTGTGGCGATCGGACGGCCGCCACCAGGACTCGTCCAGCAGCCGGAACGCCCGAGCCTGCACCACGGCCTCGTCCGGGTCGTCTGGCAGTGCCAGCGCGGCCTGGCGGGCAGCCAGTTGCGCCCACAACAGGACGCTCGCCGTGGTCTCGGCGAGGCGATACGAGCGCCTGAAAGCCAGGTGGCGGGCCGCCTCCCGACGAGCCCGCGCCTCAGCCCTCAGATCCTCGACGGCACGCCAGCCGGCCCGTTCCGGGTCGCGCCTCATGGCTCGCTCACCCCCATCACCGCGAACAGCGTCGGCTGCTGCACCCCGGACCCCGATGCCGAAGTACCGCCAGGTCGACGACGCGCACGACGCGGGCGGGCCGCTCCGGCCGGTCGCGGTGAGGCGGTGTCGCGGGGCAGCGCGGGACCTGCGCGGCCAGCGGGCTCTCTGGTGTCCGTGTGTCCTGTGGCCGGTGCAGGCCGTGCGGTCCCGGCGGGCACTGTGGCCGCTGCGGGATCTGCGGTGTCCGCGAGACTCGGAGTATCTGCGGGCCGCGCGTCAACGGCGGTGCCGACGTCGGCGCGGAGTCGCCAGTAGGTCTTCTGCGCCGTGCCGTACCCGATCCGGTATGTGTCGGCCGCCTTCGGTCGGGCGTTCTTCAGCGTGGACGCCGGGAACCCCAGAAGGCGCCCGGCCTCGATCACCTCGGCGGCCACGGCCTCACCCCCGCGGGCAGACAGATAGCCGGCGATCCACTCCTTCGCACCGCACGGACGCGAGGACGATGGCGTCGATGGCGCGGCACGGCTCGCGACGGCGGCGTTGGCCGGAACGGCAACGGGGCTCGGACACCGAAGTGTCCGAGCCCCGTTCATTCGCCTGCCCTGGGAGGGATCAGACCATCGTGTGGTTGGCACCAGCAGCCTCCTGCGCAGCGAGCCAGGCCAGCACCTTCGAGCGCCGGTAGACCACCCGGCGCGGACCGAGCCGGAACGAGTCCGGGCCCCTGCCGGTGTACCGCCACCACCGCAGCGTGTTCTCCGGCACGCCCAGGAGCTCGGAGACCTCCCGGGTACGCAGCATCGGATCAGACTCCACGACGACCACACTCCCTAGTCATATCGAACTGTGAATTCCAGTGAAACATACTTTCTAGTTGCTGTAAACAAGAATTGCTAGTACGGTTGGTGGGTGGCAGCAGACGAGCGAGACGTACACGTTGGACAGAACCTCACCAAGCATCGAGGCCTCCGCAGCCAGAAGGCTCTTGCCGACTGGATGCGCAAGCGCGGCTGGAAGTGGTCCCAGGCCACTGTCTGGTCCATCGAGAAGGGAGACCGCCCGCTCAAGTTCCTTGAGGCGATCGACCTGGCCGAAGCCCTTGAAATCCGCATCGAAGACCTCTTGCAGGAACCCGAGCTGGCGACCGCCACCCGCGACGTCGCCGCCCGCACCCGCCAGACCCTCGCCCTGGCCAAACGCGCCACCGACGCACTCATCGAGTTCGAACGCGAACGCCGTGACCTCGACGACGCGATCGATGTCGGCATCCGGCTCCCGGGCTGGGACCGGCTGGCCGACCACAACCAGATCGGCAACGCCCTGACCTACACCACCGAGGTCATTGCCGACATGGCCCGATCACAAGTCGAGCGGGAGCGCGATTCGCTGCTCGCCCGCAAGAGCAATCCCGAGCGCGTCAAGCAGACCATCTTCGAACGCGAGCACGTCTGGTTCATCCCCGACCAGTGGCGTGACAGACGTGGCCTCCCGCTGCGCGAAGACCCCCAAGAGCCCCCGGATACCCCACAGGAAGGAAAGACCGATGGCGTCCATCAAGAAGAGACCGAACGGTAAGTGGCGCGCCCGCTACCGCGACGCGGACAAGCACGAACACTCACGCCACTTCGACCGCAGGACTGACGCTCAGGATTGGCTGGACGAGGTGACGACGAGCATCGTGACTGGGCAGTACGTCCATCCCAAGGCCGGCGACATCACGTTCCGCGACTACGCGGAGACGTGGCGCGAGATCGCCAGTCACAGGAAGTCGACCGCCGACCTGGTGCGGCGACACTTCACCAATCACGTGTATCCCGCGATCGGTGACAAGCGACTCAAGAACATCACGCCGTCCGACATCAGGGCTCTCGACAAGGCGCTTGGCGACAAACTGGCGCCCTCGACGGTCGTCGTCATCCACAGGTACGTCTCGGCCGTGCTCGCGTCCGCCGTACGTGACCGCAAGATCGCAACGAGCCCCACGGTCACGGCTACGGCACCCAAGCCCGGCAAGAAGAAGGTCGTGCCCCTCTCGACGGAGGTCGTGCTCAGCCTCCGGGACGTGATCCCGGACCGCTACCGCGCCCTTGTGGTGACGGCTGCGGGCACTGGACTTCGGCAGGGTGAGGTCTTCGGGCTCACTCTGGACCGGGTCAATCTCATGCGGAGGACAGTCACGGTCGATCGGCAGCTCGTCTCCGTCAACGGCGCTCGCCCGGAGTTCGGCGAACTCAAGACCGAGGCGTCGGAGTGAGAGATCCCGTTGCCGCAGACCGTGGTCGATGCCCTCACTGTCCACCTGAGCACGTACTCGACCGGGGCTGACGGGCTCATCTTCACGAACTCGGAGGGTGGTGCACTCCGCCGCTCTGCGTTCAACGATTTCTGGACGGCGGCCCGGCGAACCGTGCTCGCGGCATTCGCGTGGTTGGACGCCTCGCCAGAGGACCGGGTTCGATCGGTCGCGAGAACACTCGGGGTGTCGGCCGCCAAGGCGGGTGTTCTCGTCGCTCAGGCGCGAGCGGCGGGCCTCGTCCCGCCTGACGATGCGAGCCCGACGCTGATCAAGTCAGCACGAGCAGCGCTCGGCGACCTTCCGCGCGGTGCCGTGGTGTTCCACGACCTGAGGCACTACTACGCGAGCCTGCTGATCCGGCGCGGGGCGTCGGTGAAGGTGGTGCAGGCGCGTCTGGGACACAAGTCCGCAGCCGAGACGCTGGACACCTACTCGCACCTGTGGCCGGACGACGACGACCGGACCCGCGACGCTGTGGACAGTGTTCTCGGTGCAGTTCCTGCGGACTCTCTGCGGACTGCACCCCCTGCGGCAGCCTGAATGCCCTGGTCAGGGCTATAAAAGCGGACGAGCCGGTCTGTACGCCGGGTTCTGTTCCCGCGCCCGGTTACCCTGGCACGGGCGACGGTCATCCATCTAGGCCCTGCGTTGCCGCAGGGCTCGAGCGGTCTACCCGACTGCGCCTCTCCGAAGAGAGTCGGGCGGGCAGCCCTCCAACACAGTCTGTCTGACCTTGCTCCAGGTGGGGTTTACCAAGCCGCTGTCGTCACCGACCGCGCTGGTGGTCTCTTACACCGCCGTTTCACCCTTACCCCCGGCCTCGCGGCCGTGGGCGGTCTGTTTTCTGTGGCACTGTCCCGCGGGTCACCCCGGGTGGCCGTTAGCCACCACCTTGCCCTGTGGAGCCCGGACGTTCCTCGGCGGGCACCCGAAGGTCCCCGACGCGACCGTCCGACCGACTCGTCCGCAGACCGAGTTTACCCGAGCGGACTGTCCGACGACGTCGCCGTCGAGCGCGGGAGTGGTAGCGGTAGGGCGGGCGATACCGCTACCACTCCCGCGTTCGAGGCCTCGGGCCGAGGCCACCGGAAGTTGCCAGCGCCTCGGGCCCGGCAACTTAGGCTGTACGGGTGCTCCTGCTCCTTCCGCCCTCCGAGGGCAAGACGCCCGCGCCCGCCGGCGCAGCTCCCCTCGACCTGAACGCCCTGGCCCACCCGGAGCTCACCGCCCGGCGCGAGCGGGTCCTGTCCGAGCTCGCGCAGGTCAGCGCCCAGCCCGGCGCGACGGCGGCCCTCGGAGTGAGCGACGGCCTCGCCGACGAGGTGGCACGCAACACGGAGCTGCGCACAGCCCCGGCCGCCCGCGCGGCGGAGGTCTACACCGGCGTCCTGTACTCGGCGGCCGGCCTCTCCACGTTGTCCGACGGCGCCGCGCGGCGCGCCCAGGCGAGCGTCCTCACCTTCTCGGGCCTGTGGGGTGTCGTCGCTCCCGGCGACCGCATCCCCGCCTACCGGCTCGGCATGGGCGTCGGGCTCCCCGACGTCGGCCGGCTCGCCACGTTCTGGAAGCTCGCTCTGGCCGAGGTGCTCGACGCGCGGGCCGCGCGCGACGTCGTCGTCGACTGCCGGTCCGCGACCTATGTCGCGGCCTGGCGGCCGCGGACGACCGGTGCGGGGGCCGCCGAGTGGGTCGAGGTACGCGTGCTGCGCGAGACCGACGGGAAGCGGAGCGTGGTGTCGCACAACGCCAAGCACACGCGGGGCGTGCTCGCCGGGCACCTGCTGCGCCGCGAGCCCGAGGCCCGGAACAGTGAGGACGTGCTGAAAGCCGCACACGAGCTGGTGGGCTCCGTGCTGCTCACCGAGATCGGCTCGGGCCGGGACCAGACCCTGATCGAGGCGAACCTGCTGGACGGCACGCCGCGCGGCCCGCGGACGCTGGAGCTGGTCCTGGCCTGAGCGCCCCCGGTCGGGCGGGCTTGTGTAACGGCTGGGCCGCGCCTCTGGCGCCAAGGCCCGCCGACCGGTTTGATGACCCCTCATGAGGATCAGCAGCCTGACGGGCGCCCGCATCGCAGTGGCCGCGGCGTTCTTCGCGCAAGGCTTCGTCTTCATCAGCCTGACCACCCGCCTGCCGCGGTTCCTGGACCGGTGGGGCCTCGACGAGGTGGCCCTCTCGCTGCTGCTGCTCATGATGGTGCTGCTCGCGGGCGTCGGCTCCCTCGCCGCCGAGCGCGCCGTGCGGCGGGTCGGCAGCGCGCCGCTGCTCCGGCTGGGGCTCGCCCTGATGGTCGTCGCCGTACCGGCGCTCACGCTGGCGCCAGCGGTCGGCGTCTTCGTGGGCGGGGTCGCCGTCTACGGCATCGCGCTGGGCCTGGTCGACGCCACCACCAACATGCAGGCCGTCGACCTCGAGCACCGGTACGGCCGCCCCATCCTGCCGTCGTCCCACGGCTACTGGACCACCGGCGGCATCAGCGCCGCAGCGATCGCGCTGGCCACGGGGCACCTCTCTCCCACGGTCGGCACCTATGTGGTCGTAGTCCCGATGGTGATCGCGTTCGCGCCGTTCCTGCCGCGCGTCGCGCCCGAGGCGCACGGTGCGGCGACGCCTGGGCTCGACGTGCGGCGCGACCGGCTCGGCTTCCCTGGCCCGACGGCGGCCGTAGGCGTGCCGTCGGTGCCGCCGGGCATCACGCCATCGGGCATCACGCCATCGGACACCGCGCCATCGAGCCCCGCGTCCTCAGGTCCGCCTGATGCCGGCCCCATCCCGTGGCGACCTATCTGGCTCGTCGGGATCGGGCTGGTCGTGTTCTACATGGTCGACACCACCGCGTCGGCCTGGGGACCGGTCTACCTGGCCCGCGCGTTCGACGCCCCCGGCAACCTGGTCGCGCTCGCGACCTTCCCCTACCTCGTGACCTCGATCGTGGTGCGCCTGGCGGGCGGGTACCTCGTCACCCGGTTCGGCGTGACGCCGCTGCTCCGGATCGGGGCGGTCCTGGCCTGCGCGGCGCTGGCGCTGGTCGCGTTCGCGCCGTCCTGGCAGGTCGCGGTCGCGGGATTCACGATCCTCGGTGCGGCCGTCGCGCTGGTCGCACCGCTCAGCTTCTCGGCGGCCGGGCGCATCGCCGCAGGCCCCGTGGACGGTTCGACCGCCACCATTGGTTCGACCGGCACGATCGGTTCGGCAGGCACGATCGGTTCGGCAAGCCCCATCGGTTCGGCAGACCCCATCGGTTCGACCGACTCAATCAGTCCGACGTCCGAACCGTCAGCCGAGCCGGACCGCGCCCGAACCGACGCGGTGATCGCGCGCTTCAACCAGTTCAACTACGTGGGCGCGCTGCTCGGCTCGGTGCTCACGGGATTCGTCGGGGCGGACAACCTGCGGCTCGGGTTCGTGCTGCCCGCCGTCCTGGTGCTGGCTCTGGTGCCGCTCGCGCCGGCGTTCGCCCGGGGCACGTTGCGGCGCGCGCAGGGCCGCCCGGCAACCAACCCGTAGCGGGCAACGCAGGCGCCGGGGAAGACAGTTGCTCCTCAGGCTGTGTTGCTGACAGTGAACAGTGTCCACGCAGAGCAACACCCTCCCGCGGGGCGCTTTCCCGGCCGGCAGCAGCCCCCGTCGGGCGACCGACAGCTCCGTCGGGCGACCGACAGCTCCGCCGAGCGACCCGTAGTTCCGTCGAGCGACCAACAGGCCCGTCGAGCGACCCGTAGCTCGGTCGACCGGCGGCCCGGGCGCGCACCTTCAGCCGTACAGTTCCAGCCGTACAAGCATGCAGCTTCAGCCGTACAGGCGTACAGCTCAGCCGTCCGTCGGGACGCCGACGGCTGTCACCTCCGTCGTCCCGTCCTCCCAGAGGCGCAGCACAGACAGCGAGGCGGGCGGAATGCGCAGCCGGGCCCAGTACGAGGCGGGCGCCCCCAGCGCCTGCCCGACGGCGGTCCGGATCTGCGCCGCGTGCCCCGCCACCACCACCGTGCGGTCCACGCCGCCGGCCAGCAGGTCGGCGAGGCCGTCCCAGACGCGGGCGCCGAGCTGCGCATAGGACTCGCCGCCGGGCGGCACGAACGTGCCCGTCGAGTGCCACTGCATGAGCTCGCCCGGCCAGCCCTCTTCGATCTCCAGGGCCGTGAGCCCCTCCCACTCGCCGAACCGGCACTCGGCGAACCGGTCGTCGGTGGTGACGTGCAGCCCGAGCCGCCGTCCGACGGCGGCCGCCGTCTCCTGTGTGCGCACGGTCGGGGAGGCGACCAGCGCCGTCGGCCGGGGCAGGTCCGGCCAGAGGCCGCCGCCGCGCATGCCGCCGGAGGAGGCGGCCCCGTCGCGCGACGCGCGGCCGATGCGGAACACGGCGTCGGCGGCCTGGGCCGCCTGGAGCCGGCCGCGGGCGTTCAGCGACGGGCCGGGAACGTCCGACCCGGAGTACCCGCCGGCCTCCGTCATGGGCGTCACGCCGTGCCGCACGAGCACGACGGTGAGCGGGAGCGCGCCGTCGAACCGGGTGATCGCGGCCGGTGGCCGCAGGTGGGTGTCGAGTCCGGGCGCCTCGCTCATCCGGCGGCAGCCCCGGTCGTCGCGCCGGACGCGACGCGGACCAGGATGCGGCCGCACTCCTCGCAGCGCACGACGGCCTCGGGCGCTGCGCTCTTGATCGCCGCGACATCACCCGGCGGGAGGTCGATGCGGCAGCCCTCGCAGCGGTTGCCGTTCAGCACGGCGGCGCCCGTGCCGCCGAGCTGCGCCCGGATCTTCTCGTACAGGGCGACCAGCCCCGCATCGAGCCCCTCGACCGCCGCGACGCGCTCGCCCGCGAGCGCCTGGGCCTGTGAGTCGAGGTCGGCCCATGCGGCGTCCCGCTCGGCCTCTGCCTCGGTCTTCTCCGCGACGAGCTCGTCGTTGGCTGCCTCGACCTTGGCCAGCGAGTCCTCGTGCGCCTCGAGCCGTTCCATGACGTCGAGCTCGATCTCCTCCAGCGCGGCCTGGCGGGTGGCGAGGGAGCCGAGCTCATCGGTGAGCGCCACGGCGTCCTTGGCACTCACGGCGCCCGAGTCCAGCCGCTCCTGGTCGCGCGCGGCGCGGTTGCGGACCTGCTCGACGTCGGCCTCCGCCTTGGTGAGCTCGCGCCGCAGGTCGGCCACCCGGGTCCGCGACTCGATGAGCGAGGCCCGCAGGTCGCCGATCCGGCCGTCGAGCTCGCTCAGCCTCGTCAGCACGGGCAGGCTCCTGCGCTGGTGGGCGAGCTGCTGGGCGCGGGTGTCGAGTGCCTGGACCTCCAGGAGCCTGCGCTGGTCTTCGGGTGGTGCGGTAGCCACGGGAGGCGTCCTCTCGGTCGAGTTCTGGGGGTGGTCCAACGCTACCCCGGGCCACCGACGTCGAGCGCCCCCGGAGGGCCGGGCTGTGGACGACGGCGGGCCGGTTCACCCGGACCGGTCAGCGGGACGGCACCTGGCCGGTCCACGGGTCGGTCACGAGCTCGCTGACCCGGGTCTCCACGGTGAGGCCGGCCGCCGCGAGCGCCGTCGTGAGATCTTCGGCGGCGTAGCGCAGCCAGGGCCACTCGCTCGCGAAGTGGGCGGTGTCCACGAGGAACGGGGTGCCCGCCGGGCCGCGGCCGCCGGCGGCGCGGGCCTCGAACTCGGCGCGTTCCCGCAGCTCGGAGGCCGGATGGTGGCGCAGGTCCGAGGTGACGTAGACGTCGGCGGCGGCCGCGCGGACGGCGTCGAAGTAGCCGTCTCCCGACCCGCCGAGGACGGCGGCCGTGGCCACGGGGGCGTCCGGGTCGCCGGAGAACCGGATGCCCTGGGCCGTCGCGGGCAGTACCGCGGCGACCCGGCGGGCGAAGTCGGCGAGCGTGGTGGGCTCGGCGAGGCGGCCGACCCGGCCGATGCCCCGTCGGCCGCCGGTCCCGCCGCCGTGCGTCTCACCCGGGGGCGTCGTCCCGCCGTCAGGCGTCGTCTCGTCGTCGGCGCCGCCGTTCACCGCGAGCGGCCGCCGGTCGGTGATGCCGACCAGGTCGGCGAGCGCGTCCGCCACGCCGCGCGGCGCGGCGTCCGCGTTGGTGTGCGCCACGTGCAGGGCGCAGCCGCCGGTCAGCAGCCGGTGCACCACCGAACCCTTGAAGGTGGTGGCGGCCACGGAGCTCACGCCGCGCAGGAACAGCGGGTGGTGGGTGACGAGCAGGTCGGCGCCCCACTCCAGCGCCTGGTCGACCACGGCGGCCACGGGGTCCACCGCGAACAGCACCTTGCGCACGGGCGTCGCCGGGTCCCCCGCCACTAGTCCGACGGCGTCCCACCCCTCGGCCGTCGCCGGCGGGTAGAGGCCGTCGAGTGCGCCGACGACCTGGGCGAGTGTCGGGGTGTCGCTGCTGCTCACACCCCGCAGCGTAGTACCGCGTGCCGGTTGGGGCGGGCTTGTCCGGTTACCTGGGGCGGGCCGGTCCGGGCCTTGCTAACGTCCTGAAATCGTGGACACCGAGCCGCTTCACGACATCCTTGCCCACCTCGTCGAGACCCCCGCATGAACGGCAGGGCATCCCTGCTGACCGCCCTCCGGGAACGCATCGACATCCGCGACCTCGTACCGTCGCACACCGACTACGACCTGCGCCCCCGCACCCTGCGCGCCGACCTCCTGGCGGGCATCACCGTCGGCGTCGTCGCCCTGCCGCTCGCGCTCGCGTTCGGCGTCAGCTCCGGCGTCGGACCGGCGGCCGGGCTCGTGACGGCGGTCGTGGCCGGCGTCGTCGCCGCCGTGTTCGGCGGGTCGAACGTGCAGATCAGCGGGCCCACCGGCGCCATGGCGGTGGTGCTGGCGCCGATCGTGGCCCACCACGGCCTCGGCTCGGTAGCCCTGGTCACCCTGCTCGGCGGCCTCATCGTGCTGGCCTGCGGCCTGCTCCGGCTGGGCCGCGTCGTCACCTACATCCCGTGGCCCGTCGTCGAGGGCTTCACGCTCGGCATCGCGGCGATCATCTTCCTGCAGCAAGTCCCGGCCGCCGTCGGCATCGACGCGGAGACCGGGCACAACACACTGCTCACCGCCGTGCGTTCGGTCGGGGAGGCGCTCGCGCCGTCCGGCGGCGGCCTGTCCGACGGCGGAGCGCCCACCTGGGCCTGGACGCTGGCCGTCGTGGCCGTCGTCGCGGCCGTGATGCTCGTGCTGCCGCGGGTGGCGAGCGCGCTGCCCGCATCGCTCGTGGCCGTCGCGCTGGTGACCCTGCTCGCGGAGGTCCTGGGCGCGCCCGTGCCGCGCATCGGTGAGCTGCCCAGCTCGCTCCCGGTCCCCGTGCTGCCCGAGATCACGCCGGACGCCGTGGGCGAGCTCGTCGGGGCGGCCCTGGCCATCGCGGCGCTGGCCGCCATCGAGTCGCTGCTCTCGGCGCGTGTCGCGGCCTCGATGCCGACGGAGCGCCAGGGCGGCACCGGGCCGTACCACCCCGACCGGGAGCTGGTGGGTCAGGGGCTCGCCTCGCTCGCGAGCGGCGTGTTCGGCGGGATCCCGGCCACGGGCGCGATCGCGCGGACGGCGGTCAACGTGCGCTCGGGGGCCCGCACCCGGCTGTCCGCCGTCGTGCACGCGCTGGTGATCCTCGCCGTGATCTACCTGGCCACGGGGCCGGTGGGGCGCATACCGCTCGCCGCGCTGGCGGGCGTGCTCATGGTGACCTCGTTCCGCATGATCGGCGCGGGAACCATCCGCTCGGTGCTCACCTCCACCCGGCCGGACGCGCTCACGTTCGTGGTGACCGCGGTGATCACCGTGGCGTTCGACCTGATCGACGCCGTGCAGATCGGCCTGCTGATCGCCGCGTTCTTCGCGCTGCGGGCCATCGCCGGGGCGACGTCGGTGCACCGCGAGCCGCTGCCCGGCGTCGCGCACGAGGGCGACGAGCGGATCGCGCTGTTCCGGCTGGACGGCGCGATGTTCTTCGGGGCGTCCGACCGGGTGCTGAGCGAGGTCACCGCGCACACCCGCGGGCACGAGCCGGTCGAGGTGGTGATCCTGTGGCTCTCCCACCTGCGGCACGTGGACGCCACCGGGGCGCGGGCCCTCGCGGACCTCGTGCTGGAACTCGAGCAGCGCGGCGTCGCGGTGCTCGTCAAGGGCATCCGGCCCGAGCACCGCAAGCTCCTGGAGGCCGTCGGCCTCACCCGGGTGCTGCGGCACGAGAGCCACCTGTTCACCGAGCTGCCCGCCGCCGTCGAACATGCCCGGTCGCATGTCCTGCAGCCCTCGACGGCATAGGCTTTTGCCGTGACCGAGCCAGCATCCAGCACGCCAGCCCCCAGCACGCCGCCCCGGATGAACGTCGAGTCGTTCAACCTGGACCACCGGGCGGTGGCGGCGCCGTACGTGCGGCTCGCGGACCGCAAGCAGCTCCCGGCCGGCGACGTGATCGTCAAGTACGACGTGCGGTTCACGCAGCCCAACACCGCGCACCTGGAGATGCCGACCGTGCACTCCCTGGAGCACCTGTTCGCCGAGCACTCGCGCAACCACTCCGACGCCGTCCTCGACTTCTCGCCGATGGGCTGCCAGACCGGCTTCTACCTGATGCTGCAGGGCGATCCCGCCTACGAGGACGTCCTCGGCCTGGTCGAGGCGACGATGCGCGACATCGTCAAGGCCACCGAGGTGCCCGCCGCCAACGAGGTGCAGTGCGGCTGGGGCGCCAACCACTCGCTGAGCGGCGCGCAGGAGGCGGCGTCGGTGTTCCTCTCGGCGCGCGGCGTGTGGTCGACCGTGTTCGCCGAGGGAGCCCCCGGCGAGGCGTCGGCCGACGATCTGGCGGCTCGGGACGCGGCCGCGCGTGCGGCGGCGGCTCGCGATGCGGGGGCCCCTGGTGCGGCGGCTGGTGGCGCGGCAGCCGGCGACGCCGGAGCCGGCGGCGCAGCGGCCGGCACGGACACCGGCGTCGACCGGTGAGCGCCCCGACGCCCGTCGCCGTCGTGCTCGTCGCGATGGACGACGAGGCCGCGCCGTTCCTCGCCCTCGCCTCGGAGGTGGGCGAACCCGAACGCATCGGCCACGCCGAGCACCGGCGGATCACCCTGTCCGGCCGCCCCGTCGTGCTGGTCCGCAGCGGCATCGGCTTCGTCAACACGACGGCCGCGGGTACCAGCGCGATCCTGCGGTACGGCGCGGGCGTGCCGCTGATCAGCGCGGGCAGCGCCGGCGGGCTCGCCAAGGACATCGCCGTCGGCGACATCGTGCTGGGCGCCCGCTACGTGAACGCCGACGCCGACGCGCGCGCCTTCGGGTATGCACTCGGTCAGGTCCCCGGCATGCCGGAGGCGTACGACGCCGAGCCCGGGCTGGTCGACGTCGTCCGGCGTGCGGCTGCTACTGCCTGGGCCCCTGCCGTCGGGGCCGACGTCGGCGCTCCGGTCGCCCCGGTCCTGCGCGAGGGCACCATCGGGTCCGGCGAGAAGTTCGTGACCGCCGACCTGGCGATGCGGCTCCGCGCCGACTTCCCCGACATGCTCGCCGTCGACATGGAGTCGGCGGCGCTGGCGCAGCTCTGCCACAGCTTCGGCGTCGGCTTCGTATCGGTGCGCGCCGTCTCCGACCTGTGTGCGCCCGACGGCACCGAGTTCCTGACGCACGTCGACGACGCCGCGCAGCGCTCGGCCCGGCTGGTGGCCGCGGCGGTCGGCCTGCTGGCTGCCTGACGGCGGCCGGTCAGCCCTTGGCGTCGGCATAGCTCTCCGTCACGGCGACGCTGAGCGGGAAGTCCACCGGGAAGTCGCCGAACAGCAGCCTGCCCGCCTCGACGGCGGCGGCCCGCACCTCCTGCGCGACAGCGTCCCCGAGCGCCGCCGGTGCGTGCACCACCACCTCGTCGTGCAGGAAGAACACCAGGTGCGGGCGGGTGCTGAACGGCGCGGGCGCGAGTCCGGCGTCGTCCTCGTGGCACTCCCCCAGCGCCCAGAGCCGACGGCGGATGGACGCGATCCAGCACAGCGCCCACTCGGCGGCGGTGCCCTGGACCACGAAGTTCCGCGTGAACCGGCCCCAGGAGCGGGTCTGGCTGCGGGCGCGGGACTGGGCGTCGGCCCCGGCGTCCTCGTCGAACGCGGAACCCTGCACCGCCGCCCACGACTCGCCCGGCAGCGGTGAGCTGCGCCCCAGCCGGGTGGTGACCACCTCGCCACGCTCCCCGGCCCGCGCCGCGCGCTCGACGAGATCGATGGCCTGCGGGAACGCGCGGGCGAGCCGCGGTAGCACCTGCGCGCTGACGCCGGTGGTGCCCCCGTACATCGCGCCGAGCATGCCGACCTTCGCGTGCTCGCGGGAGTCGACGGCGCCCGTCGCGACGATCCCTGCGTACATGTCGGTGCTCGCACCGTCCGTGCCGCGGCCCGCCGCGGCCATGCGCTCGTCCTGGGCCAGGGCGGCCAGCACGCGCGGTTCGAGCTGAGCGGCGTCGGCGACGACGAAGGTCCAGCCCGGGTCGGCGACGACCGCCCGGCGGACGCTGTGCGGAAGCTGCAGCGCCCCGCCGCCCGTGCTCGCCCAGCGGCCCGTGACCACACCGCCCACCACGTACTCCATGCGGAACCGGCCGTCGGGCGCCCAGGTGTCGAGCCAGTTCCAGCCGTTCGCGGTGTAGAGGCGGTAAAGCCCCTTGTACTCCAGGAGCGGGGCGATCACCGGGTGGTCGAGCTTCTCCAGCTCCCACTTGCGCAAGCTGCGGGCGCCCACGCCCGCGTACTCCATGGCGCGCAGCAGGTCCGGATGGGAGTCGGGGTTGAGTGTGGGCGGGGCGTCGAGCGCGTCCCGGATCTGGTTGGCCAGCGCCTCCAGCTTCGCCGGGCGCGCCCCCGGCCGGGGCCGCGGGCCGAGCGCCTCCGTGAGCACCTCGTCGTGCAGGTCGCCCCGCCAGGGCAGGCCGGCGTGGTGCATCTCGGCGGCGGCGAGCGCTCCTGCCGACTCGGCCGCGAGCAGGAGGCGCAGGCGGCCGGGATCGCTGCTGTCCTTGAGCGCGCGGAGCTGGGCGGTCAGCTCCGCGGTGGGGTCAAGAGGCTCGTCGCCGTTGTTCGCCGTGGTTGCGCCGCCCGGTCGAGGGCTTGGTCCGTCGGGCTCGAAGCGACCTTCCTCGGCCGGTTCGGGACGGCGCCCTCCGGCCGATCCGGGGCGACCTGCCGGTGCCGTGATCTCGCCGAGCTCGAAGAGCGGCTCGGCACCGGGATGGCGGTCGGGGCGAGCCAGCGCGGCCGCCGTCGGGCCGCCCGGTGGCGGGACCGGGGAGAGCCGGTCCCAGGCCGAGGGGCCCGCCTGGGCGAGCGCGGTCTGTGCGGCCAGTACCGAGGTGCGCAGGACGGCGTGCGCCAGCCGGAGGTCGTGCGCGCGGTCGACCCTGACCCCCTCGGCGAGGACGGCCGGGTACCAGTTGTTGGTGTCGTCCCAGGTCCAGCGGACGTGGGACGTCTCGGCGGCGGCGACCTCCCGACCCAGGCGGGACTCGTCGACGATCCGTGGCTCGCCCGCGGGCGCACCCGACTCGGGCACCGACCGTAGGCCGATGCCCGAGCCCTCCCGCGAGACCACCGTGTGCATGAGGCTCAGTCTGCCGTGAGCCTCTGACACTGGGCCTCTGACACTGGGCGCGGGTGGAGGTCAGCCGGCCACGTCCGCCACCGCTCGGGCCCGGCCCACCACGAAGGCCGCGTGCAGCACCGTCGGCGGGGTCAGGTCGCCGGCCAGCAGGCCGCCGGCCGTCCGCTCCAGCGTCGCGAGCCCGAGATCACGCGCCAGGGCGCGCGCCTGCTCGACGTCGGACCGCTGCCGCGTCGTGAGCGCCGGCCGCCCGGTCGCCGCCGCGGCGACCAGGACGTCGCCCAGCAGCAGCGTCACCCGGCGCACCGGCGACGGCGGTGCGGCGGCCGGCCGAACCGTCTTCGCCGACGACGCCTGCGCCTTGAGCTTGCGCATCCGCTTCCGCCAGAAGTCCCAGTAGCTGCTCTCGAGCGTCCACGCCGGTGTGATCGTGGGGCTCACCAGCCTGATCGCGCCCTTGTCCCGCACGAACAGGCCGACCGGCTCGTCCCGGTCCTCCCGGCGCTCGATCGTCACCGCGACGAGCTTCGACCTGACCGACAGCAGCGTCTCGACCGCCTGCTCCCCCGCCACCGGCAAGCGCAGCACGCGCGTCTCGCCGTCCGACGTGACGACGGCGAGCGTCAGCTCCTGCCGCACCTCGTCGATCCCGACGTCACCGACCTCACGGACCAGCACCAGCCGGACGTTCGCCGGACGCCGCCCGAAGCCGACCACGTCGCGCGGGGCTACCCCTGCGCCGGTGCGCTCGGCGATCAGACGGAGCTCGTCGAGGTCGAAACCGTCGCCGTCCAACCGCCCGACCATGGGGCTCCCACCCGCGCCCAGGGCGCCGTCGGACTTGATCCGGACCGACGTGAGCGAGAACGGGCCCTCGCACAGGTTGCTCAACGACCTGCCCCAGAGTAGCGGGCTGGTCCAGCTCCGCTGGAAGCGGGGGTCGGTACCCGACGGGCGTCCCGTCACGACCTGCCGCACCCGGCCGGGTCCGGACGCGGAGCCGCCGTCGGCCTCCGCGTCCCAGCCCAGGTAGGCCAGCCCGCGCGACCCGCTCTGCGAGGTCCACCACCGGGCGCCGAGCGGCACCCACCGGACGAGATCCACCTCGTCCTCGTCCGCCGCGTTCTTGCCGGTTCCACCGCCGGACGCCGTGCCGCTCCCCTTGGCTGCACCGTCCCTGGCACCGGTACTCGCACCCGGCGTCGGTGCCAGGCCGTGCGCGGCGTCGGCCGTCCCGTCCGCGTCCAAGGCGCGCTGCAGCACCTCGGAGAGCGCCCAGACCTCCGCGAACGCGTCCAGCAGGTCGGACTCCGTGACGGCGTCGTCCCGTCCGGCGAGGCCCGTGACGAGGCCACTGGTCACGCGCAGGAGCCCGTCGAGCCGCACGCGGCCGACCTGCTCGAACGCGACGCGCTCGAAACCGGCCAGCCGTACCCGGCCGGCCAGCGCCGTCAGGGACTCGGCATCGTCGGGGCCGAGGTGGGACAGGCCGCCCGACATGAGCCGCCCCACGACATCACGCACCTCGGCGAGCGCCTCCCGGCGGCGCCGCAGTGTCACCGGGGACGTGCCACGCGACGCCGGCGTCCGGAGGGTCCCGGCCGCCCGGGGTTCTCCGGCGGCGCCATCGGGTGCGGCACCATAGGCCGCGGCCCCGCCTTCGGTTGCGCCTGCGCCGCCAGCCTTGCTCGGGTTACCGGCCTTGCCCCCGGCCGATCCCGCCCCGGCTCGGGGCACCGCCTGCGCCACCACGGCGCCCGGCGGCGGCGCGTCGGGCGCGCGCTCGATCGCCCACAGGCAGGCGGTCAGGACGTGCTGGCACACCCCCGCCGTCGGACAGTCGCACGAGACGGCCGCCGGGCCGCGGCCGTCCACCCGCACCGTCGCCCCGGACACGTCGAGCACCGCACCCTGGGCGTCCAGGGACACCTCCGTCACCGCGCCCTCGCGGGCGTGGTCCTTGCGGGCGCGGCGCAGCAGGCCGGGGTTGCCGAGGGCCTTGAGGGCATCGTCGTCCAGGCCCGCGTACGGGGCGGCCCAGGCGAGAACCGTCCGGCCGGTCGCCGCCTCGCCGGCCTCAACGGCTTCGTCGCTCATGAGAGCACCTCGCCCAGCCACTCGGCGAACCGTTCCGGCGTCAGCGCGGCGACCTCCATGCCGCACTCGGCGAGGTGGCGCGCCGTGCCCTGGTCGTAGACGGGCTCCGCCGCCTCGTCCAGGGCGGCCAGCCCGAGCATGGTGACACCGGACGAAGCCATCCGGCGCACCGTCGCCAGCAGGCTGGACACCGATCCGCCCTCGTAGAAGTCGCTGACGAGCGCCACCACGGTCCGCGACGGGTTGCGCACCTGCTGCTCGGCGTGCCGCACGGCCCGCGCGATGTCGGTGCCGCCGCCGAGCTGCGCTGTCATGAGCACGGTGACCGGATCGTCGGCCACGTGGGTCATGTCCACGACCGACGTGTCGAACAGGTAGAGCTGCACGTTGACGCCCGGCAGGCCCGAGAGGATGCCCGCGCACACCGCGGAGTACAGCAGCGACGACGCCATCGACCCGGACTGGTCGACCAGCAGGACGACGTCCCAGGTCACGGTCCGCCGCGCCCGGGCGGAGAAGCGGACGTCCTGGACCGTCATCCGGCCCTCGGCGTCGAGGTGGCCGAGGTTGGCGCGCAGCGTGCGCTTCCAGTCGAAGTTGCGCGCCACCCGGTGCATCGACCGGCGTGACCGGTCGATCCTGCCGTTGACGGCGGTCGCGAACCGGGGCCGCAGCCGCTGCACGATGTCCTCGACGACGCGCTGGATGACCCGCCGCAGGCCCGCCGCCGCTCGCTCGTTCAGCGCGCCCCGCACCTGCAGCATCGCGACGGCGAGCTCGCGCGAGGGTTCGAGGGTCTCGAGCGCGGTCTCGTCCTGCAGCAGCTCGGTGAGCCCGTACCGGCTCACCGCGTCGACCTGCATGCGCTCGAACGTCTCGCGTGGGAACAGGCTGCCCGCCTCGTTGAGCCAGCCGAGCGCCGTCACGTCGACACCGTGCGGCTGGGACCCTTCAAGGCCGCCCGCCCGCGACCTACCCTCCGCTCCGCCGGAGCCCTGGCCCATCCGATGCCCGCGCGCCGTGTACTCGCGGTCGTACAGGTACCGCAGGGACCGCTCCAGGCCCTGGTCCTGCTGCCCCACGGCAAGCTGGTCGGCCGCGTACCGGCCCAGCACCAGCCGCCAGCGCCGGGCGGCTTCCTCGTCCGAGACCGACGGCGCACGCCCGGGCGGCGCGGAATCGGACGGCGCCGGGTCGACCGTGGTCATGCTTGTCCTCCTGTCAGGTCTGCTCCGCCGCCCCAGTGGGCCAGCCCGTCCCGTTCCAGCACCGCGGCCAGCTCGTGGTCCAGGGCAAGCCCCGCCGCGAGATCCTCCTCCGAGAGCGCTACCCGGACGTCCACCTGCTCGACCCGCGCCCCGGTCCGCTCCGCGACCCGCCGCGCCAGCCGGTGGGTCTCGGTGGGGCGCAACCAGGTGAAGGCGCGCCGCAGGTCCGGCAGGACCGCCAGGAACGCGTCGGCCTCCAGCGCGCGCAGGGCCTCGTCGACGGCGTCGAACATCTCCGGTGTGTGCAGGATCAGGTCGGGCGCCGCGCGCATCACGCCGCCCAGGAACCGCACCGCCGTGCCCGGGTCCGCGCCCGCGGTCAGGGCGCCGCGCACCCGGGTGACCAGGACGTCGTCGGGCACCTCGCCGTCGGTGAAACCCAGGGCGAGGAGGGCACCCGCCACGGCGGGCGCCGTACCTTGCTCCTCCCGGAGGCGCGCGAGCTCGCGCGCGACGGCGGTGCGGTTGGCCGCGTCGGCGCCGGCTGACCCGACAGCAACCGAGGCACTGTCAGCCGCCGCTGCCGCATCGCGCAGCAGCGAGCGCAGGTCCACGAGCGTGCCGATCGCCGCGTCCTCGTCCTCGGCTCGCACCTTGCCCAGGTCGCCGACCAGGTACGCGGCCGTGGCGAGCGACTGGCTCACCAGGTCGAGCAGCTCGCCCGCGTGCTCCTCGGCGCCGAGCTCGACCCGCGCGTTCCACAGCCCGAGCAGGCGCCGGGCGCCGGACACCACGGAGTTCAGGTCGCGGTCGGTGTCCAGGGTGGTGCGCAGGAGGGAGACGATCCGGGGCAGGTGGGAACCCAGCCCGATCACCAGGGCCTGCGCCACGAGCCGGGCCAGGGCGTCGACCGATGCAGGGGCGGCGGCCGGTCCGGCACCGGTCCCGGCCGCGGGAGCGGGACCTGAGCCAGCGCCGGCCGCCGCAGCACCGGTGCCGGTACCCGCCAGCCGGCGCTCCGCCTCGTGCAGCCGCGCGACCGCCACCGCCTCCAGCGTCGCCCCGAGGTGGACCATCTCCACCAGCCGCGCCTCGACGAGCGGCGTCCAGCAGTACTGCCACTCCTCCGTGATCAGCCCGAGCCCGCGGCCCGCCACGTGGTCCGGACCCGAGACGAGCTGCCCGAAGCCCGCCCCCACGAAGTCCAGCAGCGCCAGCACCTGCCGCTTCGCCCGGTGGGACGCCGTCCGCCGCGCGTCCAGCCGGGCCGTACGCGGCACCGAGTCGTCGACGACGAGCCGCACCGCCCGTACCCGCTCCCGGACATCCCGCACGAGCGGCGGCGAGGCGCTGCCCGGCGGCACGTCCCCGAGCGACCGGCCGCCGAACACCTCGGCGACGGCCAGCCCGAGCGGCCGTTCGGGCTCGCCCGGCCCGCCGACGCCGCCGTCGTCCTGCACGTAGCACGAACGCACCGCGTCCAGCAGGTCCGTGCGCCCCGCGAAGGGGCGCTCGCGCAGGTCGGCGAGCCGGGCCGCCGCCGTGGCCGCCGCGCTCACCTGCGGCAGGCTCACCGCGTGGCCCCGGTCGGCCGCGCCGCGCGCGACGTCGACCAGGATCTCCGCGGCGAGGGCGCGTGCCCCGACAGGGCCGGTGGGCTCCGGCTCGTCGGACTTCAGCTCTCGCAGGTGGGCCGCGTGCAGCCGCTCGTAGTAGCCCGGCGACGGCATGCCCGCGCCGTACCCGAGCAGCGCGTCGAGCCGCTCGTGGTCGTAGCGCACCAGCCAGGCCTCGCCCTGTGCCGTCGGGCCGAAACCGCCGGCGGGCTGCCGGTCGCGGACCACCGCGCCCTCCGGCGCGCCCGACAACGCCTCCACCAGGGCGAGCGTGTGGAACGCCCCGGTCACCACGAGCACCGGGCCGCCGTCGAGCCGGTCGACGGCCTCGGCGATCCGGGCCGCCATCCGCGCCTCCCGGTCCAGCGAGCCCTCCCCGGCGAGGACGCTCTCCTCGTAGTCGAGGCGGGCGAGCGCCGCCCAGGCGAAGACGTCGTCGAACACGGTGCGCCAGTCGGCCAGCTCAGCGCTCCCCCGTGCCTCGAAGAGGTGGTCCCAGACCTCGTCGTGGTCGCGGCAGCCGAGCCGCCGCGCGAGCGCGGCGACCGCTTCGGAGTGCGCCAGGTACCGCTCGGACATGAGGGTCCGCGCGAACGGGTCGGGCCGCGCGGTGCCGCCCGGGCTGGAACCAGCCGGTCCGAGCGGCTCCGCTCCAAGCAGCCCGGTACCGGACAGGTCGGCCTCGCCCGGCCCGGACTCGGACCGCCCAGGCCCCGCCAGCGCACGCTCCGCCGCCGACCGCTCACCGAACGGCCGGTCCACGAACGCGAGCTCCGCGCCGACGTCGTGCCCCGCGCGCAGCGCCACCCACTCCGGGGAGAAGGACGCGAGGGGATAGAACCCCGCGCCCTCGCCGTCCGTGCCCTCACTGGCGCGAGCGCCAGTGCCAGAACCGCCGAGGCTGAGCACAGCGACCGGCGGGCGGGTCTCCTCGTGCAGCAGGTCGGGGATGAGCCGGGTGAACTCCTCCGGCCCTTCGATGAGGACGGCGGACGGACGCAGTTCCTCGATCGCCGCGCGCACCGCCACCGCACACGCGGGACTGTGGTGCCGCACCGGTGCGAAGTGGATCCCACGCTCGGCACGCAGCCGGCCGACGGCGTCCGCGGCCGCGCGCAGGCGGGCGGGTGCCAGCTCCCAGACGGCACGCGCACGCCGGCTCCGGACTCCGCTGCTCGCCGCCGCACCGGCCCCGACCGCCGTCGGCGCGCCGTTCACTGCCACACCGTCACCGACCGCCTCGCCCAGCGCACCGGCCACCGCCACGCCATCACCCGTCGCCTCCGCCCGCGCACGGCTCACCGCCACAGCGGCTCCGCCGCCGTGAAGAACGCCTTCCAGCGCGCATCATTCCGGGCGCGCTCGCGCACCACGTTGTCTACGTAGTGCCGCAGCCGCCGTGCGTCCTCCTCCTCGCCCTTGAGCGCGACGCCGGCGATCTGCCGCGCCACCTCGGCCGCGGTCACCGTGCCGTCACCCAGGTAGCGGGCCTCCAGGGACGCGGCGACCGCGACGTTGACGGCCTCGGCCGTCGACATGACCGTCTCCGGCCGCTTCACAGGCGCGCCCTCGCGCGTGCTGCCGGTGCGCAGGTCCTGGAACACGGTGACCAGCACCTCCAGCACGTCACGTGGCACGTCGGGCCGGTCGCCGGACGCGCCGGCCCCCGGGCCGAGCTCGGCCTCGAGCTGGCGCTGCACCAGCTCGATCTCGAACGCGCGGTCGCGCACGGGCGCCACGGTCTCGAAGCTGAACCGGCGCTTGAGGGCCGCCGACATCTCGTGCACGCCGCGGTCCTTCAGGTTCGCCGTCGCGATCACGGTGAAGCCCGGCCGGGCCGCCACCCGGGCGTCCGGGCCGAGCTCCGGGACCATGAGCTGCTTCTCCGAGAGGATCGACACGAGCGTGTCCTGGATCTCCGGCGCGCAGCGCGTGATCTCCTCGAAGCGCACGACCCGGCCCTCGCGCATGCCCGTGCAGATCGGCGACGGCACGAGCGACCGCTCGCTCGGCCCCTCCGACACCAGGAGCGCGTAGTTCCACGAGTACCGCACGTGGTCCTCGGTGGTCCCCGCGGTGCCCTGCACGGTGAGGGTCGACGTGCCCGACACCGCCGCCGCCAGCAGCTCCGACAGCATCGACTTGGCCGTGCCGGGCTCGCCCACGAGCATCAGGCCCTGACGTCCCATCAGGGAGACGACGGCGCGGTCCACGAGCGGGTCGTCACCGTAGAACTTGCGGCTCACCCCGAGCTCCTCGGAACCGACGACGAAGGCCCGCACCGCCCGCGGGCTCAGCCGCCAGCCCGGCGGGCGCTCGTGCCCGCGCTCGATGTCCCAGGCGTCGAGCGTCGCCAGCTCGGCGGCGTAGCGAACCTCGGCGGGCGGCCGGATCTCGGCACGGGGATCGGTACCTGCCGTGGTGATGGTGTCCGTGGTCGTCATGACGTCCTTCGGTGCAAGTGATGGCGTTCCGAGCGATGGCAGCGCGGACGGCGGAGTACCGGGCCGTGCGAGGCACGGCCGCTCCGGTCAGCGTGCGATCAAGGTAGCGGGAGCCACTGACAACCCGACAGGACGCTCTCGTCCCCCGTCTCCTACGCCCGGGACTCGACGAGCTCGGCGAGCTGCCGGACGACCGTGCCCCAGCCGTCGTGGAAGCCGAGCTGTTCGTGCCGGCCCCGGTCGGCGGTGTCGCGGTGCATCGCGACGCTCGCCGTACCCACCCTCAGTACCGGCTCCGCCTCTCCCACTCCGGGTCGAACTGCCCCGCCGCGGCCACGGCGACGTAGTCCTGGTAGGACACCGCCACCAGCACCGCGGGCAGGTCGGCGACCGGAACCCGGCCGGGCCGCCCGGCGCGACGAAAACTCAGCCCTGTCACCGCGGCCGGAAGGTTCTCCTCCGGCAGGGTCGCACCCGTGAACCCGATCTCTGCGGTGACGCCGAGGCCCGGGTACTCCTTCACGTAGGCGTCGAACCAGCCGCTGTCCCGAGACTGGGTGCGGCTGTACCCGCGCTGGGTCGCCCGCCCGCGGATCGAGAACGAGTCGGACAGCCACCCCTTGCGGTCCGCGAGCTCGGTGGCGCCCGCCACGAGCTCGGGCAGCTCGACGGCGTCCGGGCCGAGTCCCTGGTCGAACAGCGAGGTGACGTCGTAGTCGGTCAGGTGTCCCTGCCAGGCCCCCGGGTCTGACAGCAGGACGGCGTGGGCGACCGCCACCTGCGCCTCCTCCGGCAGCACGATGTCGCCGTCGTCGGCGCCGATCAGCGCGCCGCCGTCGCCGGGCCGGAAGGCGACCCGACCGCCGTCAGGCAGCGTGGCGACCCAGATCAGGCGTGCCGCGAGCCGCGACATCAAGGGGTGCCCCAGCACGAACTCGCGCCACTCACCGATGTCCCAGGTGCGGCCGGAACACATGGCCTCGGCGAACCGCTGCGTCTGCAGCGCGATCACTGTCTTGAGCTCCTTGCGGCTCGCCGTGAGCTGCTTCTTCGCCTCGGCGTAGGCATCGCCGTCCGAGGGACGCCTGGCGGGCAGCGCCTTGACCACCTTGCCGGCCGGATCACGCAGTTCCAGGGTGAACGTCTCGGTGATCCGGCCCGTGAACACGCGGCCCTCTTCTGGCGACAGCCCGAGGTCGAGACGCAGGATCCCGTCGTCGTCGAACCCGGCGGTCTGCACCGTGCGGTCCGCGAGCTGGTCCGGGGACCAGCCTCGTCGGTCGGCCAGGTCCTGGGCGAGCCCGGTGGCCACGTCCTGGACGCTGCGCTGCCTGAACCGGCGCGACACCGACAGCAGGAACTGCACCGCCGGGTGCTCCCCGTTGGCGGCGAGCGCCCGCACGAGGGCCTCGGCCTGCGCGCGGCGACCCTTGTTGGTGCGGAAGTAGTGCTGCGCGGCGGTGGCCAGGTCACTACCGGGCATCCCGACCGTCAGCGCCAGCAGCCCCTTCTCCCGCACCGCCGAGGTGAGGTACTGCGCCTGGTGCTCCCGGTACAGCGCGGCGTGGTGCTCCTCGACCGACAGCTCGGCCAGCGACGTGTAGTACCCCGGATACTGCTGCGCCATGCGTTGGTAGGTGTCGTACCGGCCCTGCGCGCTGGCATCCGCATGCGCCCTCGACTCCTCGACCGTGGGGTGGACCGTGTCCTGTGCGACCCACGCGCTCAGCACGAACGACCCGAGCCTTCCGCGGGACCCGGGCTCCAGCATCGAGAGGTACCGGGCGAACAGGCCCTCGCCGCTGGGGTCCTTCAGCTTCGTGGCCAGGACCACCCACCAGCGCAGCAAGTCCGGCGGCACGACGGCGCCGTCATGGCCGGCGACGGCGTCGGCCCAGCGCGCCTCGGGCAACTGCCCGAACGGGAACCAGCGCTCCAGGTCATGCGGAACCTGCCCTGCCAGGCCCTTGGTGGCCTCGGCGAGCAGCACCTCGGGCGCGATGTCGGCCGAGATGTCGTCGCCCAGCGCCTCCAGCGCCGACAGCAGCGCCGCCCGCACGGCCTCCTTGCGCTCCTTCGTCAACAGGGCGCGCAGCGCCGGCACCGCCGCCGGGTCGCCGATCCGCGCGAGCCAGGCAGCGGCCGACGCCCGGATCTCGGCCTTCTTCTCGGCCAGGCCCTGCTCGGCGAGACGTCGCGCACCCGGGTGGGACGCCAGGATCTCCTGCGCGGCCGCCCGGTGCACCTTTCCCCCACCCAGGGCGAGCTCCCCCAGGCGCGGCAGGACGGCGGTCGGAGCCACCGGGAACTCCCGCAGGATCTCCAGCGTGCGGCCGAAGGCGAAGTCCCAGGTGGTGTCGTCGTCGGCAGGGGTGAGGCGGGACACGAGCAGGTCGGGATGTTCGGCGAAGTACGGCCAGATGTCGGACGCCGCCGGCCAGCCGGACTCATCGTTCCGCTCGAAGACGAGCTCCTCGATCACCTGCTGGGTATCGGCGACCCCGCACCGGTCGAGCGCCTGTTCCAGGGACCTCAGGTCGCCGAGCTCCGGCGCCACGGTGTCCAGCCACCAGGTCACCTGCCGCCGGCCGAGGTAGGCGAGCACCAGCCGTACCCGGGACACGAGCGGCGTCGACGGCAGCCGCACGACGTTCCGGACGAGCCAGCTCGCGACGTCGTCGGCCGGCCGCCCGTCCTTGCCGTCCGCCCGTGTCCCGGCGCGGTACCCGTCGTCGTTCATCAGCCGGACGGCGGCCCACAGCTCCGCATCCGTGATCCCGCCGAGGTACGCCAGGCCCCTGTCCGCCTCGCGGGCCTCGTGGTCGACCGTGGCCGTGCGCGCCCGCTCGGCGGCCCTCCGCACCTGGTCGTCCAGGAGCGTACGGGCAGCCGCGACAAAGTCGTCACCGATCGGGGTCTCCGGCCCCGACACGAACCGCGGGACCTCCGCGTCCACGGCGAGGTCCTCGGCCAGGAGCGCCTCGGCGCGCTCCAGCGTCTGGCGCAGCAGCCGCGTGCGAACCGCCTGGCCCCGGACGCCGTCGACCACCGCGAGCGCCTCGCGGACCGCGTCCAGCCCACCCGGGAGCAGTGCGGCCCGCGCGATGAGCCCGCCGACCCGGTCGGGCGGGGCGGTGATCAGGTACGGGGCGAGCAGGCGTAGCTCCTCGGCGCCGTCCAGGCTCGCCAGGTGGTCACGTGCAGCGGTCCGCACCCGCTCCCGGGCGTCGGCGACGTACGTCGCGACCAGCTCACCGTGCCCTGGCACGTCGCGCCCCGCCCGCTCCACGAGTGTCCTCGCTCCCCAGGCGCTGAGGGATCCCAGCACCTGGTGCAGCACGTCCGCGTGCGCCGTGAGCGCCGCGCGCAGGGTATCGGTCCCTGAGGTCGCCTGCTCCAGCAGGATGCGTAGCACCAGCGGCGTGGCCTCGCCGTCGGGTACACCGCCCTCGCGCGCGGCCTCGACCAGGAGCTCGGAGGTCCAGCGCTCGTCGGCGTCCCACGGGGCCAGCCCGTCGTACATCAGCAGGCAGAGCCACTGGGGCGCGTCCTCGGGCGCCACCTGCTCGCTCACCACCGCGGCGAGCACCTGGCCGAGCCGGACGACGCTGGCCACCGGCGCGATCGCATAGATCGTCCGGCGCGCCGCCACCCCCGCCGCGACGTCCCAGCCCGGGTGCAGGTCGGCGACCTGCCGGACCAGGTTGCCGCCCACCGTGATCTCGAAGGGCCGGTCTGCCGGCTTGTTCATCAGCCGGTCGACGTCGCGCGTCCGCACCTCGCGGAGCATCGTCGGCACCTGAGGCGTCGTGCCGTCCCGCACGAACCCGACCGCCCGCTCGAACAGTTCCTCGCCCCGGAGCCTCAGCGGCGCCAGGGCGTTGCGGTAGGCCGCCTCCAACGCCTCTGCTGCCGCCAACGCCCCGGCTTCCGCGAACGCCTCGGCCGTCCGCGGCCTCATGCCCGCCTTGTCCTGCGTGTCCTGCGTCATCTCGTGCGCTTGCCCCCTCGCATCGTCCTGCTGTCATCTTGTCGGCCGACCCGGCCGACCCGACCCGGCCTGCCGCGTCCGCGCCGGCCGGCACCGGCCGCCGTCTCAGTACTGGCTCTTCTTCTCCCAGTCGGCGTCGAACACCCCGCCGTCGGCCACCGTCAGGTAGTCGCGGTAGGACACGGCGAGCAGCACCTTCGGCACGTCCTTGACGGCGAGCCGGCCCCGGTCGCCCCACGTGCCGGTCCGGCGGAACACGAGCCGCTCGACGGCGGCGGTGATGTTCTCCTCGGGCAGGAACGCTCCGGTGAACTCGATGTCGACGGTGAGGCCGAGCGTCGGGTACTCCTTGCAGTAGGCGCTGAACCAGCCGGCGTCCTCGGCCTGCGACCGCGTGTACCCGAGCTTCGTGGCGCGGCCGCGGATCGTGAACGAGTCGCTGAGCCAGCCCTTGCGGGTCTCGATGGCCGTCGCGTCGTCCGGCAGGTCCGGCAGCGCGCCCGCCTGAGCGTCCTGCCCGTCGGCGCCCAGCCCCTGGTCGAAGAGCGGCGTGATCTCGTAGTCGGCGAGGTGGCCGCGCCAGGCGGGCGCGCCGGTCTCGTCGTCGTCCCCGAGGGTCGCGGCGTGCACCAGCGACACCACCGCATCGTCCGGGAGGGTGACGTCCTCGTCGTCGACACCGATGAGCGCGCCGCCGTCGCCCGGCCGGAACGTGACCGGACCGGAAGCACCCGGCAGCGCGGCCGCCCACACCAGGCGCGCGGCGAGGCGCGACATCAGCGGGTGCCCGAGCACGAACTCGCGCCAGTCCGCGACGCTCCAGGTACGGCCCGTCACCATGGCCTCGGCGAAGCGCTGCGTCTGGAGCGCCACCACCGCCTTCAGCTCGGCGCGCGACTCCTTGAGCTGCCGCTTGGCCTCGGCGTACACCTCGTCGTCGTCGGACGCCCGCTTGGCGGGCAGGGCCTTGACCACCTTGCCGGCCGGGTTGCGCAGCTCGAGCGTGAACGCCTCGGTGATCCGCCCCGTGACCACCCGCTCCCCGGCCCCGGCGCCGGAGCCGCCGTCGTCCGGCGTCACGGGCGAGCCCAGGTCCAGGCGCAGGATGCCGTCGTCGTCGAACCCGGCGGTCTGGACGGTGCGGTCGGCGAGCTGGTCCGCGTCCCAGCCGTTGCGGTCGGCGATACCCTGCGCGAGCTCCGAGGCGATCTCCTGGACGCTGCGCTGCTTGAACCGGCGCGACACGGCCAGGAGCTGCTGCACCGCCGCCCGGTCCCCGTTCGCGGCAAGCGCTCGCACCAGGTACTCGGCCTGGGCACGTCGGCCCTTGTGGGCGGCGAAGTAGTGCTGAGCAGTCGTCGCGAGCTCGGCCCCTGGCATCCCGACGGTCAGGGCGAGCAGCCCCTTCTCCTGCGTCGCCGAGCCGAGGTAGGTGGCCTGGTGCTCCCGGTAGAGCTGCTTCCAGAAGTCCTCGACGGTCTGCCCCGCCTGGTCGGCGTAGTACTCGGGGTACCGCTTGATCGCGGACTGCAGGTCGTTCCACCGGGTCTGCGCGTACTGGTCGGCGTGCGCGCGCGAGCTCTCGACGGAGGGCCCGCGCGTGTCCTGGGCAACCCAGGCACGCAGCACGAACGAGCCGAGCGCGGCCTGGGAGGCGGCGTCCAGCAGCCCGACGTACCGGGCGATCAGCCCCTCGCCGCTGGGCGACTTCAGCTTCGCGGCCAGGACCAGCCACCAGCGCACCACCTCCCGCGGCACGACGTCGCCCTGTCCGCCGGCGCCGTCGGCCCACCGGACGTCGGGCACCTGGTCGAACGGGAACCAGCCGAGGCTCGCCGGCAGCTTGCCCGCCAGACCCTTCGCAGCCTCGGCCCGCAGCGTCCCGGGGGCGAGGTCGGCCGAGATGTCGTCGCCCAGCGCCTCCAGCGCCGAGAGCAGCGCGGCCCGTGCGGCCTCGCGACGCTCCTTCGTCAGGGCGGCGCGCAGCGCGGGCACCGCGGCGGGATCGCCGATCCGCGCGAGCCAGGCGGCGGCCGACGCACGCACCTCCGCCTTGGCGTCCGCGAGCGCGTGCTCGGCCAGGGGACGCGCCCCCGTGTGCGCCTCCAGGACCTCCTGCGCGGCGCGGCGGTGGGTCTTGCCCGTGCCGAGGGCGAGCGCCGTGAGCTGGGGCAGCAGCGCCGGCGGCAGGGCGGGGAACTCCCGCAGGATCCTCAGCGCGGCACCGGTCCCCGTGCGCGCCTTCTCGTCGCGTCCGAGGTAGCGGTCCAGGACGTCCGGCCGTTCGGCGAAGTAGGGCCAGCTCACCGACGGCGACACGAGGTCGGCGGCCCACCAGCTCTCGAACACCAGGTCGCGGATCTGGTCGTCCGCGTCCGGGACGCCGGCCCGCACGAGCGCGTCACGCACCTGGCGCAGGTCGGTGACCTCGTCGACGTGGTCGCGCAGGGTCCACAGGAGGTTGTGCCGCCCGGACACCCGCAGCGCGTGGACCCGGATCGCCAGCACGAACCCGGGTTCGGCGAACGCCGCGGGCAGCCCGTTGGCCAGCCACTGGACGAGGGCCGCGTACTGCCGGCGGGTCCGGTTCGTGACGGCGACCGCCCCGGCCACCAGGTCGGGGACGGCCGCGAGGTCCTGGTCCGTGATCGAGAGGAGGTCCTTCAGGTGGCGCTGCGCGCGCTGGGCCCAGTACTTGTTCGCGTTGTCGCCGTGCCTCGCGGACTCGAGCTGCTCCCGCGCCGCGGCGATGTGCTTGTCCAGCCGCTTGCGTGCACCCGCTGCCCAGCCCGGCTCCACGGCCGGGTCGGGCAGCGGCTCGTAGCCCGGGATCTCGATGACGACGTCCGCAGCCGGGCCCGTCGTGGAGTCCTCCAGGGCGCGGGACCGCTCGACGGTCTGTTCCAGGAGCCGCACTCGCGCGCCCTGCCCGGCCGCTACCTTCCCGCTCCCGTCCCGGATCGCGGCGAGCGCCTCGTCCAGCGCGCCGAGGCCGCCCTCCAGGCCGACGAGCCGCGTCACCACCTCGCCCAGCCGCCCGGTCGGCACCTTGGCCAGGTGCGGCGCCAGCAGCGCGACCTGCACGGCGTCGTCGAGCGCCGCGAGGTGGTTGAGGGCGCTCATCCGTACGCCCTTCGCCTGGTCGACGGCGAGCGTCGCCACGATCGCGACGAGGCCGCCGGAGGCCGTGCGGGCCCCGATGCGGTGCAGCACCTCCTGCTTGCCGTGCGCGCCGAGCACGGGGACGACGGCGGCGAGCGCGTCGACGTTCCGGGCCACGTACTCGTCGAACTCCGGACGCTTGGCCAGGGACTCGCGCGGGTCCGAGTACCAGGACCGCTCGCTGGTCCCCCGGTACAGGACCGCCGCGAGCACGGTGCGCACGGCCGCGTCGTCTGGCACCCCGCCCTGGACGGCGACCTGTTCCAGGACCGAGGGCGTCAACCGGTTGGCGACACCGGCGACCGGCCGGCCGGACCGGTGCCCGCCGGAGCTGCCCCGCCGGGCGCCGTCGTACACCAGGAGGTAGAACCACTCCGGTACCCCGACGTTCTCGCCGGGCGCCTCGGCGGCCTCGCACGCCTGCGAGAGCAGGCGTCCCAGCCGGGCCACGACGGGGACGTCGGCCGTCGCGTACACGCGGCCGCGCGCCGCGGTGCCGGACTGCACGCTCCAGCCCTTGTGCACCGCCACCACCTGCTTGACCAGGTCGGGCGACACCCACCGCTCGTAGAGCTGGCCCGGCGAGCCGAGCAGGGCCTCGACGTCGCCCGTCGCGGACGCCCGCAGGCGGGTGAGCACCTCGGGTGTCGTGCCCTCCAGCACGTACCCGACGGCGTCGTCGTACAGGCCGGGGCCCAGCAGCTTCAGCGGCGCGAGCGCGTCCCGCACCACCCGCACCGTCGTGTCGCCGCCCTTGACCCGGTCCACCAGTTCCTGCAGCATCTCGTCCCTCGTCCGGCCGTCGGTCACCAGGGCGCACCTCGCCCCTGGGACGCGCCGCCATCGCAGCGCGCGCCACAAGTTAGCGGTGACCACTGACAGTGATGATGTTCGCGGCTCTCGGGAGTCGTGGCTCGGCCACTGACTGACGTCCTGGTGGACTGTCTTGCTACGTGATCTGCCCGGCTTCCGGGGCCCGTCATTGACGGGCCCGGCCGGGCGGACATGACTTCATAGGAGCTTGGCTAGAAGCGCCTGATCACTGTCCTGTCTGCCCACCCGGCCGGTCCTGCGCCTCCAACCAGAAGGCAGGTCCATCATGTCAGCCGACTCGACTGTGGTGTTCGGCGGGGCCGACACGCATGCCGACACGATCCACGTCGCGGTCGTGAACCCGGCCGGGGTCCCGGTCGCAGATCGGGAGCTACCCACGACTCCTGCCGGGTACGCTGCCGCGGTCGAGTTCTGGACCGGGCACGGTGCGGTGGGCGCGGTCGGGATCGAGGGAACCAGCTCCTACGGAACCGGACTGGCCCGCGCGGCCCTTGCTGCCGGGCTGGTCGTGACCGAGGTCAACACCCCCGACCGTGCCGAGCGGCGCCGTCGGGGCAAGTCCGACCCGCTAGACGCCTACGCCGCCGCCCGCGCGGTCGCCACCGGGCGGGCGGCAACTCCCGTCAAGGGCGAGCAGATCGCCGGGATACGGGCGCTGCTGGTCGCCCGCCGGTCGGCGATCAAGGCCGCGACCGCCACGATGAACCAGATCCACCAGCTCCTGATCACTGCCCCCGACCCGGTCCGTGCCACGTATCGCGACCTGGACAAGGACACCCTGATCACGGCCCTAGCCAGGACGCGCCCCACCGCCTGCGACCCGGTCACCAGCGCGGTCCTGACAGCGTTTCGGACCCTCGCCCGCAGGCACCAGGCCCTGACCAAGGACGCCCGCGAACTCGAGGCCGCGCTCGACCCGCTGGTCACGACCGCCAACCCAGCACTGCGTGCCGCCTACGGCGTCGGGCCGATCACCGCCGCTCAGCTGCTGATCACCGCGGGAGGCAACCCGGAACGGCTACGCACCGAGGCATCCTTCGCCGCCCTGTGCGGCGCGGCGCCCGTGCCCGCCTCGTCCGGCAAGACCACCCGCTACCGCCTCTCACGCGGCGGCGACCGGCAGGCAAACAACGCGCTGCACCGCATCGCCCTACGACGAGTGCAGGACCAACCCGCCACCAAGGCCTACGCCGACCGGCAACGCCAGGCCGGCAAGACCGACAAGGACATCCAGCGCAAGCTCAAACGCGCCATCGCCCGAGAGATCTTCCACTGCCTGACCGGTCACATCACCCTGCCCGACATCACCGACCTACGGCCCCTGCGCCAGTCCAAGACCATCACCATCACCACCGCCGCGAACCACTTCGGCCTCTGGCCAGCCGCCATCTCCCGCCTCGAACGAGGCCTCACCCGCAACGACGACCTCGCCACCGCCTACCGCCACTGGCTCCTCACCACTTGACAGCGGATAGGAGCATCACGCGGGTACCGGCACCGCCCCGACCAGGGCGGTCGGCGCTACGGCACCAGCCGGTGCAGGTCGCGCGGGAACGGCGTCACCTCGCGCACGTTGGCCGCCCCCACCAGGCGCGCCACCCAGCGCTCCAGCCCGATCGCGAACCCGCCGTGCGGCGGCATCCCGTGCCGGAACGCCGCCAGGTAGGAGGCGTACGACGCCGGGTCCTCGCCCCGCGCCTCGATCGCCCGCACGTAGTCGGCGTACCTGTGCAGCCGCTGTCCGCCCGTGACCAGCTCGAGCCCGCGGAACAGCAGGTCGAAGCTGTTGCTCCACCGTTCGTCCCCGGTGATCCCGGCAGCGGTCGAACCCGCACCCGACCCCGAACCCGGTTCCGGGTGGGTGTAGAACGGCCGCTTGGCCATGGGGTAACCCTCGACGGCCACGAAGTCCGACCCGTGCTCGGCCAGCGCCCACTCCCCCAGCGCCCGCTCATGCTCCGGGGCCAGGTCCGGCTCGTCGGCGGACGCTCCCACCAGCGCCAAGGCGTCGGCGAAGTGCAGCACCGGGATCTCGTCCGGAACCTCCGGCACCGCGACGCCCAGCCGTTCGGCGGCCCCCGAGCCGCGGACGGCGTCCGCCATCCCCGCGACCACCTCGCGCAGCACCGCGAGCACGTCACGGTGGTCGCGCACGAACCCGAGCTCGACGTCGAGCGAGCGGTACTCCGCGAGATGGCGCACCGTGTCGTGCGGCTCGGCCCGGAACACCGGCCCGACCTCGTAGACCCGCTCGAAGACGCCGACGAGCTGCTGCTTGTAGAACTGCGGCGACTGCGCCAGGTAGGCGGGGCTGCCGAAGTAGTCGACGGCGAACACGTTCGCCCCCGACTCGGTGGCCGTACCGACGAGCTTGGGCGTGCAGACCTCGGTGAAGCCCGCCGCGTCGAGCGTCGCACGGAACCCGCGCAGGCTCGCCGCCGCGATCTCCCAGCGCGCCTTCTGCGCGGGATGCCGCCAGGCGACCGCCGCATGGTCCAGCATCGTCGGCAGCGCGGCTGTCAGGGCCGGCCGCCACAGCTCGACGGCCGGCGTCTCGGCGGCGTCCGTGAGCGACGTGATCGCAGGCTCGGTGAGCTCCACGCCGCCGGGCGCCTGCGGGTTGGCGGTGACCGTCCCGGTCACCTCGACGGTCGTCTCCTCGGGCGGCACCTCCGCCGTCGGCCCGACGGCGGGGCGCACCACCACCTGGGCGAGGCCGGTGCGGTCGCGCAGCACCAGGAACGTCACGGTGGCGAGCTCACGACGGCGGTGCACCCAGCCCTGCAGCCGCACGACCGTGCCCGGCAGGACGGCGGGCAGGTCGCGCGCGAGGATGCGGGTGGGCGGGCCTTGGGGCACAGCCGCGGACGTGCTCGGGGTCGGCAAAGGTGGTCTCATCGTTCCTCCAGTGAGCGAAAGCCCTGGAGGAGCGGGCGGGGGCCAGGTCGCGGTGCCACCACTCCTTCGCCGGGAGACCCGGCCTCTCGTCGGTACGCCGCACGCGCGGGCGGAGCGCTCGCCCGGGTCACCCGGACCGAGGTTCGTCACGCCTCACGCTCGCCACCGCAAACGCTATGCCCGACGGCGAACCCCCCGCCACCCGATTCCGGTCCGTTCCCGATGCGCCCCCGGACGGTCCGCTTCGAGAACGCGATCAGGCATGCTTCAGCGGCCAGATCCTTGCCTGATCGCATTCTCGAAGCGGATCTTCCGAACCGGCCGGGAGCGGGGCGGGTCAGAGCAGTACCTCGCCGAGCCAACCGCGGACGGCGTCCTCGACCGCAGCGGCATCCTCCAGGGGGACCAGGTGGCCGCGCCCGGGGAACTCCACCACCTCCGGGTCGCCCGGCAGCGCTGCCCGCAGCCGGGCGGCCTGCTCGAACGGGATCCACGGGTCCTCGGTGGCCCAGCCCACCCGGACCGGGCAGCGCACCGCCCCGAGCCGGCGCACGATCGGCTCGGTGTGGACGGGCGAGAGCTGGGCGATCTGGCGGTAGAACGCGGCCTGCCCCACGGCGTCGAGCCAAGGCTCGGCGAGCAGGTCCACGACGTCGGCGGGCAGGCCATGGTTGGCGGCCCCGGCGATGTACTCCCTGACCAGGGCGGCGTGCAACGGCCCGGGCACCGCCGCGAAGACGGACTCGTGCTGGGCCACGAGCCGGAAGAGCGGCGACCCCCAGGGGTCCAGGGTCACGATGTCGAGCAGGAACAGGCTCGCCGGCTCGACGTCCTCCAGGAGGTGGGCACCCAGCGCGACCGCGCCGCCGATGTCGTGCGCCACCACGTGGGGCCGGTCCAGCGACCAGTGCCGCAGCAGCGTCGCGAACCGCTCGCGTTGGGCGACGAGGTCGACGGCGAACCCCGCCTCCTTCGACGACTGGCCGTACCCGGGCATGTCCCACAGGAACACGCGGTGGTCGCGGCTCAGCGCCCGCGCCACGGGCGCCCAGACCCGCACCGACCACGGCGTGCCGTGGCAGAGCACGACGTCGGCGCGCGGCGGCCGGTCCACGGGTTCGAGCACGTAGGTCGCCACGCGGGCGCCGTCGACGTCGACGAAGACCGGCGCGGGAAGGACGGGAGCCTGCGGGGCGGAGGGGTCGGCGGCGGCCATGCGAGGACCGTAGAACGTCGCACCGGCCGCGGTCCACGTCCTTCGGCCGCCCGCCGCGGCGTCGCACCGCCCCGGCGGGCAACATCATCGGGCTGCTGGACGGCCGGGGAGCTGGAGGCGATGCCCGTCCGCTGACCGACCGACCGCACTTTCCACCAAAGGTTAGGCTGCCCTTACTTTCGCTGCTATGATCGCCAGGTGCTGACACTTTGTCAGCATGTCGGCGTCGCGTCGGAGGAGACCCGGATGAGCCTGCCCGTCGAGGAAGATGTCCCCCTGTCCGCCCTGCTGCGTTCCAGCACCCGCACCGAGCACGATGCGGCCAACTCCGAGGAGTTCATCGAACGACTCATGGAGGGCGCACTGACCAGGGCCGCCTACGCCGACCTCTCGGCCCAGCTCCTCGTGGTCTACGAGGCGCTGGAAGAGGCGAGCGCCGCCGTGCGCGACGACGAGCGCGGCGCCGGCCTCGTCTTCAACGAGCTCACGCGCGTCCCGGCCATCGAGCGCGACCTGGCCTTCCTGTACGGGCCGGCGTGGCGCGCGGAGATCCAGATCCTGCCCGCGACGCACCGGTACGCCGACCGCGTGCGCGAGGTCGGCGGCAGCCTGCCGCACTACGCGGCGCACTCCTACACGCGCTACCTCGGCGACCTGTCGGGCGGCCAGATCGTGAAGCGCCTGATGAGGCAGCACTACGGCCTGGACGACGACGGGCTCGCCTTCTACACGTTCCCCGACATCCCGAAGGTCAAGGTGTTCAAGGACGCCTACCGCCACGAGCTCGACCAGCTCGGCCTCGACCAGGACGAGGTGGCCGCCACCGTCGCGGAGACGCATCACGCGTTCCACCTGAACCGCGCGGTGTTCACGGAGCTCGCCGAGATCCACTGCTGAGCCCCGGTGGGTCAGACGCCCGGGTGCCCCGAGCGTCTGACCCACCGGCGCGCCGGACGGACAACTCCCGGCGTACGACGCCCCGGGCACGTACCACTCGGGTGGGCACCCCCTTCACAACCCCGGCGGGACGACCCGCGACCATCCCGGTGCCTAGCGTGCGGCGTGTACCCGTCACGCGAGCGAAGGGATCCACCATGTCCGTCCAGCACCTGCTTGCCGCAGCGCTTCCCGCCGCGGCCGCCGCGCTCCCGGCCGCCGTCGCCGAACTTCCAGGCATCGTCGCCGCCCTCCCGGCGGAGTCGCACGCGGCGGCCCAGCAGGCCGTGAGCTCCTACACCCTGACCCCCGGCCGCCTCTGGAGCTTCGTCGCCATCGGATTCGGCCTCCTCGGCATCGTCGTCGGCGGGGTCGCGCTGGCCCGGCCCACGAGCCGGATCGGCACGGACACCGGACGGCTCGGGGGCCTGCTGGCCCTGGTCGGCGGGCTGCTCGGCGCCGTCGTCGGCGTACTGGTCGTCGCCACCTCCGGCGGCAGCCTCGGCACCGGCGGCGGGCTGGCGGGCGGCGTCATCGGCGTGGCGCTCGGCCTGGCCGGCGTCGTCGTCGGCTGGCTGGCGCTGGCCCGCGCCCGCCGCACCACCTGATCCGACGGCGGAGGTCAGGGCCCGGCGACCCAGCCCGGCACCGTCAGCCCCGACTCGTACGCGAGGATCACGAGCTGCGAGCGGTCCCGGACCTGCGCCTTGGTCATGATCCGGCTGACGTGCGTCTTTGCGGTGGCCGGGCTCAGCACCAGCCGTTCCGCGATCTCCGTGTTGGACAGGCCGGCGGCGACCAGCGCCATCACCTCGCGCTCGCGGTCGGTCAGCGCGCTCAGCCGCGGCGCGGGGTCCGGGTGGGTGGCCCGCGCGGCGAACTCGGCGATCAGCCGGCGGGTGATCGCCGGCGCGATGAGCGCGTCGCCGCGGGCCACCACGCGCAGCGCGTGGATCAGCTCGGCCGGCTCGCTGTCCTTGACCAGAAACCCGCTCGCGCCCGCGCGCAGCGCGCCGTAGACGTACTCGTCGAGGTCGAATGTGGTCAGCATGATCACCCGGGCGTCGGTGCTCGCGGCGATCTCCCGGGTGGCCGCCAGGCCGTCGACGCCGGGCATCCGGACGTCCATGAGCACGACGTCGGGCCGCAGGCGCCGCGCGAGCCGGGCCGCCTCGCCGCCGTCGGACGCCTCCCCGACCACCTCGATGCCGTCCTCGCCGTCCAGGATCGAGCGGAACCCTGCGCGGACCAGGGCCTGGTCGTCGGCGAGCAGCACCCGGATCATGCGCGGCTCCCGGGTGCGGCGGGACGCGCGGCCGAGCGCGCGGCGGGGTCCGCCGTGACGTCGGGCCGCACGGGCAGGCGGGCCGCCACCCGGAAGCCGCCGTCGGGCCGCGGGCCCGTGACGAGCGAACCGCCGAGCGCCCTGGCCCGTTCGTCCATGCCGAGGATCCCGTTCCCCGGCGCCCCAGGCTTGCCGCCGCCGTCGTCCTCCACCTCGACCAGCACGTCGTCCAGCGCGTCGTCGCCGGCGGGCCGGACCCGGACCACCGCAACCGTCGCGCCGGCGTGCCGGGTCACGTTGGTGAGCGCCTCCTGGACGATCCGGTACGCAGCCAGGTCGACCTCCGGCGCGAGCCGCCGGGTCTCGGCCAGCTCGGTGCGGACCACCAGCCCTGGCGCCTGGGCCGTTGCCGCCAGCTCGCCGAGACGGTCCAGTCCGGGCGGCGCCGCCTCCGAGAGCTCCTGACGGAGCACGCCCAGCGTCGTCCGCAGCTCCTGCAAGGTCTCCTTGCTGGCCTGCTTGATGGTGGTCAGCGCCTGCTCGGACCTGGCCGGGTCCGGGCGGTGCAGCGCGGCGCTGGCCTGCACGTTGATCAGCGAGAGGTGGTGGCCGAGCACGTCGTGCACCTCGCGGGCGATGCGCAGCCGCTCCTCGGTGGCCCGGCGCCGCGCCTCCTCCTCGACCCGCTGCTCGGCGGCGAGCGCCCGGGCCCGCGCCTCGGCGAGATAGGCCCGGCGGTTGCGGGTCACCCCCACGATGACGGCGACGAGCCAGCCGGCGTGCAGCAGCGTCGCGCCGTTGGACGTGTCCCGGTCATAGCCGTCCGCGACGGCGAAGGCGACCACCGAGGCGAGCCCGAGCCCGATGGCCACCGCGAGGTATCCCTCGTCGACCACCGTGTAGAGCGCCACGACGAACACCAGCATGATCGGCCCGGGCTGCTGCAGCAGCGCCCCGTACGCCGCGACGGCGACCAGCGCCGCCACCCCCACCGACACGGGGTAGCGGCGGCGCAGGTACAGCGCGCCGGACGAGGCCAGCACGAGCAGCAGCGCCGCCCAGTCGGCGCCCGAGTCGATGGCGCCCGTCTGCGCCACGAGCCCGGCGACCGCGACCAGGCCGACGCCGAGCGCGAGGCCCGCCTGCGCCGTCCGGCCACGCCATCGCCACCTCGACATGAGCCGAGCCTACGGCCGCAGCAGCAGGCAGGTGAAGGTCCCGCCGTCCGACGGCGCCACGCAACGCGCCGGATGACCAATCTCACCTGATGAGATTGTTCACAGCGGAACCCTGTCACGAATCGCGGGGCCCGGTGGTCGGATGGGAAAAGAGCCACCGGCAGGGTGGCCGCGGCTACGCCGACCTGCAAGGACACGTGAGGCAGTGATCACAGGATGAGCAGCACCGAACGTCGTATCTCCACCACAGCGCTCGTCATCGGGACCGGCGGGTCCGGCCTGCGCGCCGCGATCGAGCTGGCCGAGCAGGGGGTGGACGTCCTCGCGCTCGGCAAGCGGCCCCGCATGGACGCCCACACCTCGCTCGCCGCCGGCGGCATCAACGCGGCGCTGGGCACCATGGACGCGCAGGACACCTGGCAGCAGCACGCCGCCGACACGATCAAGGAGAGCTACTTCCTGGCCAACCCGCACACGGCGGAGATCGTGGCTCGGGGCGCCGCGCAGGGCATCGCCGACCTCGAGCGGTACGGCATGACCTTCGCGCGGGAGGCGGACGGGCGCATCTCCCAGCGGTTCTTCGGCGCGCACACCTACCGCCGCACCGCGTTCGCCGGGGACTACACGGGCCTGGAGATCCAGCGGGCCCTGGTCGGCCGGACCACCCAGCTCGGCATCCCGATCCTGGACTCGGTCTACGTCACCCGGATCCTCACCCGCGATGGCGCCGTGTTCGGCGCCTACGGTTTCGACCTCACCGACGGCACGCCGTACCTGATCCACGCCGACGCCGTGATCCTCGCCGCGGGCGGCCACAACCGCATCTGGCGGCGCACGTCGTCCCGGCGCGACGAGAACACGGGCGACTCGTTCCGGCTGGCCGTCGAGGCGGGCGCGCGCCTGCGCGACCCGGAGCTGGTCCAGTTCCACCCGTCGGGCATCCTGGAGCCCGAGAACGCGGCGGGCACGCTGATCTCGGAGGCGGCGCGCGGCGAGGGCGGCATCCTGCGCAACGCGCTCGGCGAGCGGTTCATGGCGAAGTACGACCCCGAGCGGATGGAGCTGTCGACCCGCGACCGGGTGGCCCTGGCCGCGTACACCGAGATCAAGGAGGGGCGCGGCACCGAGGAGGGCGGCGTCTGGCTCGACGTCTCGCACCTGCCGCGGGAGACGATCATGACGCGCCTGCCGCGCGTCTACCAGACGATGCTCGAGCTGCAGATGCTCGACATCACCACCGACCCGATCGAGATCGCCCCCACCGCCCACTACTCCATGGGCGGGGTCTGGGTGCGGCCGGAGGACCACAGCACCGACGTCGACGGGCTGTACGCGATCGGCGAGGCCTCCAGCGGCCTGCACGGCGCCAACCGGCTGGGCGGAAACTCGCTCATCGAGCTGCTGGTGTTCGGCCGCATCGTCGGCCGCGCGGCCGCGGCCTACTCCGCGGGCCTGGAGGCGCAGCGCCGCTCGCACGACGCCGAGGCGCAGGCCCGCGCCGAGGTCGCCGACCTGCTGGTCGCCGACGGGCACGAGAACGTGCGCGCGCTGCAGCGTGCCGTGCGCAACACGATGACCGAGCACGCCGGCGTGGTGCGCGACGAGCAGGGCCTGCTCGCGGGCCTGCGCGACCTGGACGAGATCACCGAGCGCGCCACGCGCGTGGGCGTGCACCCCGACATCGCCGGGTTCCAGGACCTCGCGCACGCGTTCGACCTCAAGGCCTCCCTCATCGCCGCGCGGGCCACGCTGGAGGCCGCCCTCGAACGGCGCGAGACCCGCGGGTGCCACAACCGCTCGGACTACCCCGACCTCGACCCGGCCCTCCAGATGAACCTGGTCTGGTCCCCGAGCACGGGGATCGAGCGCGAGGCGGTCCCGCCCGTCCCCGACGAGATCGGCGCCCTGATCCGGGACGTCTCCACGGCAGGCAAGCTGGTCGAGTGACCCCCGCCGTCAGCGCACCACGAGCCGGGGCTCCACCAGCACGTAGGTGCCCTCCTCCTCGGGGCTCCGGTGCAGGACGGCGTTGCCTGTCGGCCCCATCAGCAGGTTCAGCACCCCCGCGGCGACCCGCTCGGGAAGCTGCTCGACGCTGCTGATGCCGAGCGCCTCGGCGGCCGGGGTGTTGTCGAACCCGACGACCGGCAGCTCCGGCCGCCCGAGCGCCGTCGCCGCGAGGTGGGCGCCGATCGCGAGCGAGTCGCTCACGCACACGACGGCGTCGACCGCCGGGTCGGCCGCCAGGGCGGCGCCCGCCACCTCCCGGGCCAGGCTGACGCTGTCCTCCGTGTGCCACCGGGGACCGGTGAGCCCGGCCCGGGACATCGCCTCGTGCCAGCCGCGGGCGCGGTCGTCCCCCGTTCCCGACCCCTCCGGCCAGCCCAGGAAGGCGATCCGGCGGCCGGCGTGGTCGAGCAGGTGCTGGGTGGCCGCGCGGGTGCCCGCCGCGCCGTCGACGTCGGCCCACGGGTGCGCGGGCTCGACGTCGTCGGGCCGCCAGGGGCGGCCGAACGAGACGAAGGGCACGTTCCGTGCCCGCAGCCAGGTGGTGCGGGTGTCCTCGTGGGAGGTTCCCGTCAGCACGATGGCGTCGATCTCGCCGCCGTCGACGAGGTCGCCCATGCGGTCGACCTCCTCGGCGGGCGTGCGTGCCGCGTAGAGCAGCACGCGCATGCCCCGCTCGCTGGCACGCTCGGTGAGGGCGTGGACGAAGCGGTCGAGCACCACGCCGGAGATCCCGCCCGCGTACGGGTCGAGGCGCACGCCGATGGTCGAGCTGCGCCGGGTGCGCAGCCGGCGCGCGGCCGCGTGCGGGCGGTAGCCGAGCTCTGCGATCGCCAGCTCGACGCGTTCGCGGGTGGGCGCACGCACGATGTCCGGGGAGTTCAGGACGTTCGAGACCGTCTGCCGGGAGACGCCGGCGGCGCGGGCGACGTCCTCCACGGTGGGCGCCTTCGTCATGGTGACCCCTCCCGCCTGCCGCGTGAACCTGTCTGCTGTCCGGACGTCGAAGCTGCATCTTAGGGCGGCGCCACGCCTTGACACCGCACCCGGCGCTCCATAACCTCCTGGGCAGGGACGGATTTGATCGTTCAAAGTTTTGATCGTTCAAACCCGTCCGACGCCAGACTAGCCCGGGCCCGGACCGGGCACCACCCACATGCTGTCCCACCACACGTGCTCATCAAAGGAGAAGAGACACATGACACGGCACACCTCGCGGGCGCTCGCCGGCACGGGGATCCTCCTCGCCGGTGCGCTCGCCCTCACCGCCTGCGGCGGATCGGGCTTCGACGAGCCGGCCGAGGAGAACCCACCGGCCGACGCCGCCGAGCTGACCAGCTCCGACGACTCGCTCACGCTGCTCATCGGCTCGTCCGGCGACGCCGAGACCGACGCGGTCACCGAGGCCGTCGCCGCCTGGTCGGAGGACTCCGGCGTGGAGGCGGAGGTCCAGGTCGCCAGCGACCTGCCCCAGCAGCTCTCGCAGGGCTTCGCGGCCAGCACACCGCCGGACCTGTTCTACCTCGCGCCGGAGGCCATCGCCGGGTACGCGGAGAACGGGTCGCTGCAGCCGTACGGCGACCTGCTGGCGAACCGGGACGACTTCTACCCGTCGCTCGTGGAGAACTTCACGGTCGACGACACGTTCTACTGCGCGCCCAAGGACTTCTCCACGCTCGCCCTGGTGATCAACACGCAGCTCTGGGAGGACGCGGGCCTCACCGACGACGACATCCCCACCACCTGGGACGACCTGGCCGCGGTGGCGGAGACCCTGACGACGGGCGACCGGGTGGGCCTCGCGTTCGGCGCGGAGTACCAGCGGGTGGGCACCTTCATGGCCCAGGCCGGCGGCGGCCTGGTGGTCGACGGCGAGGCCGTCGCCGACAGCGAGGGCAGCGTCGAGGGCCTCGACTACGTGCAGAGCCACCTGGAGGACGGCACGTTCGCGTACGCGACCGACCTCGGAGCAGGCTGGGGCGGCGAGGCGTTCGGCAGGGAGCTGGCCGCGATGGCGATCGAGGGCAACTGGATCACCGGGGCCATGAGCACGGACTTCCCCGACGTCGGGTACCGGATCGTCGAGCTGCCCGCGGGCCCGGCCGGCCAGGGCACCCTCCAGTTCACCAACTGCTGGGGCATGGCGGCCGACAGCCCCAACCAGGAGGCCGCGCTGAGCCTGGTGGAGCACCTGACGAGCACCGAGCAGCAGCTCGCGTTCTCGGAGGCGTTCGGCCCGATGCCGTCCATCGAGTCGGCCTCCGCCGACTGGACCAGCGCGAACCCCGAGCTCGCCGCGTTCCTGGACGGGGCAGCCTACGCGCAGTTCCCGCCCACGTGGGCCGGCGCCACCGACGTCATCTCGGACTTCAACTCCCAGCTCGAGTCGCTCCAGTCCGGTGACCCGCAGGCGATCCTCGGCACGGTGCAGTCGAACCTCGAAGCGATCGCCGAGTAACCCGCGATGTCACAGCGGACACCGTCGGGGCGGGCACCGTCCGTCCTGACGACGATGCCTCGCCGTTCCGGGTCCCCGCGCGGGATCCGGCGCGGCGAGGCGGTCGCCGGCTGGGTCTTCACGCTCCCCGTGCTCGTGATCCTCGGCGTGTTCATGCTGGTCCCGGTGCTGATGGCCCTGTGGGTCAGCTTCTCGGACTGGTCGGGACGCGGCAGCCCCCTGTCGTCCGGCGTCGCCTTCGTGGGGCTCGACAACTACGCGGCGGTCACCAGCGGCGGCGCGCTCGCCGAGCGCAACTTCGGCATCGCGCTGCGGAACAACACGTGGTACGTGCTGCTGGTCGTCCCGCTGCAGACGGCCCTCGCGCTGTTCCTCGCCGTGCTCGTGAACCGTGCGGTGCTGCGCGGCCGCGGCGTGTTCCGCACGGCGTTCTACTTCCCGTCGGTCACCAGCTCGGTGGCGATCACGGTGCTGTGGCTGTTCCTGTTCTCGACGTCGGGCGTGGTCAACGCGGTCCTGGCGCGCGTGGGCATCGCCGGGCCGAACTGGTTCAACGACCCGAGCGGTGTGCTGCACAACCTGCTGGGCGCGCTCGGCGTCGGGTCCGGGCCGCAGGCCCTGACCGACCACGGCTTTCTCGGCGTGTCGTGGTGGGACTGGCTGGCCGGGCCGTCGGTGGCGATGTCCGCGTTCGTGGTCATGGCGGTGTTCACCACGAGCGGCACCTTCATGCTGCTGTTCCTCGCCGGCCTGCAGAACATCGGCCCGGAGGTCGAGGAGGCGGCCATGGTGGACGGCGCGAACTCCTGGCAGCGCTTCTGGCGGGTCACGCTCCCCCAGCTCCGGCCCACGCTGTTCACGGTCCTCACCCTGGGCCTGATCGGCTGCTGGCAGGTCTTCGACCAGATCTACACGGGCACGCAGGGCGGTCCGGGCAAGACGACGCTGACGCCGGCCTATCTCAGCTACCAGTCGGCGTTCCTGTCCCAGGAGTGGGGGCAGGGTGCGGCCATCGCGTTCATCCTGTTCGTCATCATCGTGCTCCTGACGATCCTGCAGCGCTGGCTCCTGCGCGAGCGGCCCGACGTCCCACGCCGACGGAGGCACGCCTCATGACCCGCACGACCCACCGCCTGCCGCGCAAGGCGCTCGCCTCGCAGGCCGCGCTCTACGTGCTGCTGGTCCTCCTGGCGCTCGCCTACGTCTACCCGTTCCTCGTCCAGCTCGCGACGTCCGTCAAGACCGAGGCCGACGCCGCTGCCGACCCGGTCTCGCTGTTCCCGGACCCGCTGACCTGGGCCGCCTACACCCGCCTGTTCCTCCGGTCGGACTTTCCCGTCTGGTTCACCAACTCCGCCGTCGTGACGGTCCTGGTCACCACCGGCCGGGTGTTCTTCGACGCGCTGGCGGGCTACGCGCTGGCCCGCCTGCAGTTTCGCGGGCGCACCGTGGTCTACGCGGCGCTGGTGGCGGTCATGGCGGTGCCGCCCGTCGTGCTGCTCATCCCCAAGTTCCTCGTCATCAACCAGCTCGGCATCTACGACTCGTACGCGGGCATGGTGCTGCCGCTGCTGGTGGACGCGGCGGGCGTGTTCATCATGAAGAACTTCTTCGAGTCGATCCCCGCCTCGGTCGAAGAGCAGGCGCGCATCGACGGCGCCAGCACGTTCCGGATCTTCTGGTCCGTGGTGCTGCCGATGGCCCGTCCGGCCCTTGTCACCATCGTGATCCTCTCGTTCCAGGGCTCGTGGAACGAGCTGAGCCACTTCATCGTCTCGGCCCAGTCCCCCGAGCTGACCACCCTCACCAAGGGCGTCGCGTCCCTGGCGAGCGGCCAGCTCAGCCAGGGCAGCCAGTACCCGATCAAGCTCGCGGCCGCGGCGATCATGACCATCCCCGTCGCGGTCGTGTTCTTCGTGTTCCAGCGCCGCATCATGAACACCAGCGAAGGAGCCGTCAAAGAGTGACCCCCTCCCCCGAACGCACCGTCCCGCTGCAGCCCCTGCTCAGCGACGCCGTCATCGCCCTGCGCGCACCGACCCAGGTCTGGTCCGGCCACGACGGCGACCTGGGCGGCAACCCGATCGACGGCGTCTACCACGGCGATGTCCGGCACGTGCACCGGCTCACCCTGGAGTGCGCCGAGTCGGACGTCGAGTACGTCTCGGTCGCGCCGAACAGTGCCTCGCACGTCGTGTTCGGCGGCCTCCTGCGCGGCGTCGACGACGCCCAGCCCGACCCCAAGGTCCGCCTCCTGCGCGACCGCCGCGTCGCTGACGGCTCGCTCGCCGAGATCTGGACGGTGCGCTCGCACCTGCCCGAGGCGACGCGCGTGACACTCCGCCTCCGGCTGGCCCCCGACTTCGCGGTGATGCACGACATCAAGGCGGGCCTCGCGGCCGGCGGTACGGGGTTCGCGGACGACGGCGGGGGCGCCGCGGGTCCTGGCTCTTGGGCCGATGGCGGCGGGGGTGCCGTTGGTCCTGCTGGCCTTCAAGCCGACGTCGACGGCTCGGGTGCCGGTGCCGCCGGTCTCGCCGGGTCTCAGGCGGGCGAGGGTGCCGCTGTCGAAGTGACCGTGACGTCTGGCTCGGCGACTGCACGCTCCGGGACCCGGTCGTTCACCCTGTCGGCCGCCGGTGCGACCGTGACGACCGGCGCGGACGGCACGATCGAGGCGTCCTGGCCGCTCGACATCCCGGCCCGGGGTGAGGCTGTGGCCGCCTGGTCGCTCGCCCTGCACGACGACGCCATGGTGGTGCGCGGCGCCGACGGTGCGTGGCCCGGCGCCTCCTCGGACGTCCCGGCCGGCGCCGATCCCCGCCTCGGCCGCTGGCTCACCCGGGCGCTCGACGACCTCGACGCCCTGCGGCTCACCCTCCCGGACGACCCGGCCGACGACTTCTTCGCCGCCGGCGCACCCTGGTTCTTCACGCTGTTCGGGCGGGACGCCCTCTGGGCGGCCCGGCTCGCGCTCCCGGTCGACACCCGGATCGCTGCCTCCACCCTGCGCGTCCTGGCCCGGCTCCAGGGCACGACCACCGACGTCGAGACGGCGCAGGAACCGGGCAAGATCCTGCACGAGCTGCGCGCGACACCGCTCGAGATCCCGGGCGACGACGTCGTCCTGCCGCCGCTGTACTACGGCAGCGTCGACTCCACGCCGCTCTGGGTCTGCCTGCTGGCGGACGCCTGGCGTGCCGGCATGCCCGACGCCGAGGTGGCCGCCCTCCTGCCGGCACTGCGCGGCGCCCTCACCTGGCTGCTGGAGCACGGCGACAGCGACGGCGACGGGTTCATCGACTACATCGACCGCTCGGGACGCGGGCTGGCCAACCAGGGCTGGAAGGACTCCGGCGACTCCATCCAGTGGCGCGACGGAACCCTCGCCGAGGGGCCGATCGCCCTGTGCGAGGTCCAGGGCTACGCCTACGAGGCGGCGCTCGCGGGGGCGGACCTCCTCGAAGCGTTCGACCCGGCAGCGGCCAACCCTGACGCAGCGGCCGCATCCGGCTCGGGCGCCGGCCCAACGGCGTCCGACCCAGCGACGTCAGGCGCCCTGCACCCCGCGTCCCTCCGCGCCTGGGCCGCCGACCTGCGGGCCCGGTTCGCGCGGTCGTACTGGGTCGAGACCCCCGAGGGCCGGTACCCCGCCGTCGCGCTGGACCGGGACAAGCGGCCCGTCGACACGCTGACCAGCAACATCGGGCACCTCCTCGGCACCGGCATCCTCGACGCCGCTGACGAGCGGCACGTCGCCGACCTCCTGCTCGACCCTGCGATGTCGACCGGGTTCGGCATCCGCACGATGTCCACCGGCGCCGCCGGGTACTGGACGCTGTCGTACCACGGCGGCAGCGTGTGGACGCACGACACCGCCATCGTGGTGCACGGCATGCACCGGGCCGGGCTCGACGAGCACGCGCGCCGCGCCGTCGACGGGCTGCTCGCCGCGGCCGAGGGCTTCGCCTACCGCGTCCCCGAGCTCCACTCGGGCGACCCCGCCACCCGCTCCACCGTGCCGACGCCGTACCCGGCGGCCTGCCGGCCACAAGCCTGGTCGGCCGCCGCGGCGATCACCTGCCTTGCGGTGTCCCGCCGGACCGCACCGGCCGCCGTCGGCTAGGAACGGGTCGGCGGGATGACGCACGCCGCCGTCAGCTAGGAGCGAGTTGGCAGGGTCGCGCTGTCGACCCAGGTGCAGTCGCCGTCGCCGAACCGAACGTTGCGCGTCGATCGGCGCCCAGATCGACATGCACCTTTCGGCTCGGCGTCGGCATCGCCCAGCAACCTTCGGTTCGACGCCGACGGCGACCAGCAGCTTGCGGTTCGACGCCCTGACGACGCCCAGCAACTTGCGGATCGGCCCCAGCGGCGCCTAGGACCGAGCCCCGCGGTGCCGCGCCGTCGAACCGGACCAACGTTCACGGGACCCGCGCCGCCGTCGGCTGGAAGCGGGCTTCGCGGGGCTCCGGCGAAAGTCCGCTTCCAGCACGGCCTCAGGCCTGGTTCCGGGTGGAAAACCGTGCGTAATCACATGGTGGCGGCGGACTTCTCCGGGACGTCGAAACGCCGCGAGTAATCTTCCGTCATGGAACGGGTCACCCTGCAGGACGTCGCGGACCACGCGGGTGTCTCGATGAAGACCGTGTCCAACGTCGTGCGGGGGTACCGCCACGTCAGCCCGGGGATGCGCGAGCGCGTGCAGGCCGCCATCGACGAGCTCGGGTACCGGCCGAACCGCAGCGGCCGCAGCCTGGCGACGGGCCGGTCGAGCATGCTCGGGCTGGCCTTCCCGGACCTCCGGCGGCCGTACTTCGCCGAGCTCGCGCACGTGTTCGCGCGGGTCGCCGAGTCCCGCGGCTACCGCCTCCTGCTCGCGGAGACCGGCGGGACGGCGGACGGCGAGCGCTCGGTGCTGCGCGACCGCGAGGCCGGGATCATGGACGGGCTGGTCATCCACCCGCTGGTGCTGACCGCCACGGACCTCGACGAGCTGCGCCACGGCCTGCCGGTCGTGTTCCTCGGCGAGGACCCGCAGCCGCCGGCGGCCGACCAGGTCGCCATCGACAACGTCTCCGCCGCCGGCGACGCCGTGGCCCACCTCGTGGCGATGGGGCGCACGCGGATCGGCTTCCTCGGCCACGAGGTGGACCAGCTCTCTTGGACGTCCACGCTCCGGATCGAGGGGTACCGCAACGCGCTCGCGGCGGCGGGACTGCCGTTCGAGCCGTCGCTGCTCGTGCCCCGGGACGAGGGCGACGCGAGGGGCGCCGAACGGGCCCTCGACGCCGCGCTCGGCGCCGGCCTGGACCTGGACGGCCTGCTGTGCCGCGACGACCTCGCCGCCATCGGCGCACTCCGCGCCCTCCGCCGGCGCGGCCTGGACGTGCCCGCCGACGTCGCCGTCATCGGCTGGGACGCCATCGAGCTCGGCGCGAGCACCGCGCCGAGCCTGACCTCGGTCGCGCCGGACACCCGGGCGCTCGCCGAGCGCGCACTCGACCTCCTGCTCGACCGCCTCAGCGGCCGCACCGACCCGGGCCGGCACGTCACCGTGGGCCACGACCTCCTGTTCCGCGAGAGCGCCCCGGCCCTGCGCCGCTAACGACCCCGCAGACGCGGACCCCGGTCAGGCACCTTCCTCGGACGGTTGGCACTTGGTAACGCAGAATCGGCACCTTGCGCGACGAGGTCGTGACCGCACACCGCAAAGTCGGCACCTCGCACCGCCAGGTCGGCACTTCGCTCCGTCAAGTCGTGACTTTGCATCGAGATCGGTCCAGGCCTGTGCCGATCTCGATGCAAAGTCACGACCTCAAAGGAAGGTGCCGACTTCGGAGTGCCGACCTCGGTCCCGCTCCAGGCGCCGAGTCGCGGCAGGACCTCAGTCGCCCAGGTCTGCGGCAGCAAGCTGCTCCACCAGCGCCGCACGCACCGACTCCGGCAGGTCGACGGCGGCCAGCTCCGCCAGCTTCTCGGGCACGCTCCGGTCGCTGCTGACGACGTCCCACGCCTCCAGCTTCTCCGGGTTCCCCATCTGCGCGGCCTCCAGCACCTCGCGCGCAGCCGCGCGCCGGTCCGAGCCGACCCGGAGCGGCCCGCCGCCCACGCGCACCACGATCTCCGCCGACGGCGGCGCGGACGCGCTGATGCTCCACCGCCCGTCGATGCCGTCGACCGCTACGACGGCACCGTCCACCGTCACCGGCCCCTCCGGGAGCCCGGCCAGGAACGTCACCGTCCACTCCCGGCGCTCGGGCAGTACCGTAACCTCTCCCTGCGCCGGCTCGATCCTGAGCTCGCCGCGCTCGCGGTCCCAGCGCAGCGGCGTCCGCGCGGCGGGACTGGCGGCGCCGTCGCCGTCCTCCCCGTCCTCCGCAAGCACCAGCTCCCCCGATGCCCCCGGCGCCACCAGCACCTCAAGCACGGAAGGATTCCGCGTGGCATCGAGGTCAGCCCCGGCATCAAGCGGCAGGATCCCGCCCGCCCGCAGCAGCACCGGGACCGACCCCAGCGTCCGGTGCATCTCAACAGTCCGCCCGCCCCGGTAGACCGTGCCGGTGAAGATGTCGGTCCACAGCCCCTCGGGCAGCCAGACCCGCACGCTCCCCCGCAGCGACACGGCGTCCCGCGGCGTCGTGATCGGCGCGACCAGCAGCTCGCTGCCGAAGGCGTACTGGTTGGGCACCTCGTACGCCTCCCGGCGCCGCGGCTCCAGGTGGTACATCGGCCGCACCAGCGGGGTCCCGGCGGCGGCCCGGTGGTTCATCGTGTGCAGGTAGGGCACCATCCGGTGCCGGAACCGCAGCGCGTCCGCCATGGCGGCCCGGTGCTCGGGCGGGAACACCCACGGCTCCTTGCGGATGAACGGGTTGTTCGCCGAGTGCAGCCGCATGATCGGCGAGAAGACGCCGAACTGCACCCACCGGGTGGCCAGCTCGTCGTCGCGCACGCCGCGCGTGTGGCCGCCGATGTCGTGGCTCCACCAGCCGTAGCCGATGTTGGCCGCCGTCGCGGTGAACTCGGGCTGGAACGCCAGCGACGCCCACGAGACCACGGCGTCGCCCGAGAACCCGACCGCGTAGCGGTGGCTGCCCGGCCCCGCGTACCGCGAGAAGGTCATACCCGGCCCGCCGTCCCGGGCGGCGTCGATGTGGTGGAAGTGGTTCAGCACCCACAGCGGGTCCACGCCGGGCAGGCCCGAGCTGCGGCCCTGCTGCCAGTCGATCCACCAGAAGTCGACGCCCTGCGCTTCCAGCGGGTGGTGCAGCTCGCTGAAGTACGCCTGCAGAAACACCGGGTCGATCGGGTCGAACGGAATCGCATCACCGCTGTCCGGATCCACACCCATGGCGCGGGCCATCGCGGGGTAGGCGTCCTCGAAGGCGCGGACGCCGTCGGCCGGGTGCAGGTTCAGGGTGGTGCGCAGCCCGCGCTCGTGCAGCGCACGGAGAAATGCGGCCGGGTCCGGGAACAGCGAGGGTTCCCACGAGTAGCCCGTCCAGCCGCTGCCGAAGTGCGCGGGCACCGACTCGACCCGGTGCCAGTCCATGTCGATCACGGCCACCGAGAACGGGATCCCCTCGTCCTTGAACCGGTCCATCAGCGCCAGGTAGGACTCGTCGCTGTACGGGTGGTAGCGGCTCCACCAGTTGCCGAGGGCCCAGCGCGGCAGCCGCATCGGGTGCCCGGAGACCTGGTAGAGGTCACGGACGGCGTCGGCGTAGTCGCGGCCGTGGGCGAACACGTACAGGTCCCGCCGGCCCGGAACGCGGACGCCGAGCCAGCCGTCGTCGTCGTCGAACAGGAACGACGTCGAGTCGTCGACGACCCCGATCCCGCCGGGCGCCACGACGCCGGGCTCCAGCTCGATGCGGCCGTCGACGTCGTCGAGCGTCCGGGCGGTGCCGCCGAGGTCGCGCGTCGGCTCGCCGTACCGCCAGCGCCCCGAGTCGTTCCCGAGGATCTCGACCATCAGCCCGCTCGGCGAGAACTCCGCCCCGTCGTAGCGCAGCCGGGCGCGCCGCGTGGTGATCACCACGCCGTCCCCCACGCGTTCGACGGCGAAGTCGGCCGGCGGCAGGTCGCGCCGGATCGCGAACGTCGAGGCGCGGTCCTCGAACCCGCCGTCCGCCGAACGCTCGATGCGGAAGACGCCGTCGGACAGGACGGTGATGCGCCAGCCGGCGCCGTGCACCTGCTGCGCATCGCGGGCGCGCGGCGCCGCCTCCGGCAGCGGCCGGATGACGGGCAGGCCGGCCGTACGGCGGTCGACGATCTCGGACACGGTTCCCCCTCGTGGACGTTCAGTGCGCAACAGCGTCAGTGCTTGACGGCGCCCTGCGTCACGCCGCTGATCACCCAGCGCTGCGCGAACAGGTAGGCGATGATCGTCGGCGCCATCGCCATCAGGTACGACGCGAAGGCGACGTTGTAGTTGGTGCCGAACTGGCTCTGGAAGATGTTCTGCACCACGGGCAGGGTCTGCAACGCCGGGTCGGACGTGATGAGCGACGGCATCATGAAGTCGTTCCAGGACGCCAGGAAGGCAAAGATACCGACCGTCGCGTTCATGGGGCCGAGCAGCGGCAGGATGATCCGCCAGAAGATCTGCCAGGTGCTCGCGCCGTCGATCCGGGCGCTCTCCTCCAGCTCGACCGGGATGGACCGCAGGTACGCCGAGTAGAGCAGCACGCTGAACGAGAGCTGGAACATCGCGTGCAGGATCCCCACGCCCACCGGGTTGTCGAGGCTCGTGAGCGCGGTGAGCTGGATCTGCGGCAGCGCGACCACCGGGAACGGCAGGAACAGCGCGACCAGCAGGTACACCATGGACCAGCGGAAGAACCGCCGCTCCCAGTTCCGCGCGATCGCGTAGGCGGCCAGCGAGCTGAGGAACAGCGTCAGTACGACGGCGATGGCAGCGACCGCCAGGGAGATGCCGAACGAGACCGGGAACCGGGTGAGCTGCCACGCCTCGGCGAAGCTGCCGGGGTTGAGCGGGGCCGGCAGAGAGAACGCGTCGCCGTCGGCGGACTGTTCGCTGGTCTTGAATGCCATCGACAGCGTGACGTACAGCGGCACGAGCACGGTGAGCGACGCGAGGGCGAGCACGATCGTGAGGGGCCAGTTCGTGCGGTGCACGCGCCCGGCGGAAGCATCAACAGCAGTCACAGCCGGACCGTCCTTCCGCGGGTGGCGACGATCTGGGCCACGGAGATCAGCGCGGTGACGATCAGGAAGATCGTCGCGTTGGCCATCTGGTAGGCGTAGTCGCCGCCGGTGAAGCCGCCGAAGATCGTCATGGCCACGCTGCTCGTCGCCGTGCCGGGTCCGCCGCCGGTCAGGCCGACGATGATGTCGTAGACCCCGAGGTAGCCCTTCACCCCGAGGATCGTGTTGATCAGGATGAAGCCCGCGATGAGCGGCACGGTGATGGACCGGAACTGCCGCCACGGGGAGGCGCCGTCCAGCGCGCTCGCCTCGTACAGCTCGTTCGGGATCGAGGTCAGCCCGGCCGTGTAGACCAGCAGCGCGCCCGGGATGGTCTGCCAGGCCGACACGATCACGATGGACAGCCAGGCCAGGTCGGGGTTGCCGAGGATGCTCTCCTCCAGCGGCCCGAAGCCGACGGCGGTGGCGATCGCGGGCAGCGAGTTGGAGAACAGGAAGTTGAACACGTAGGCCACGACGATCCCGGAGACCACCATCGGGATGACGAACACGGTGCGCAGCGTGGTCGCGAACCGGATGCGGCGGGACAGGCCGACCGCGAGCGCCAGGGCGATCACCTGCGCGACGACGACGGTCACCACGGAGAACCCGAGGGTGAACCCGTAGGCCTCCAGGATCCGCGGGTCGCTGAACAGCGCCGCGTAGTTGCGCAGGCCCAGGAACGACCAGCTCCCGAACCCGACGTAGTCGGTGAGGCTGTAGAAGATGCCGATCAGCGCGGGGACGACGACGAACGCCGTGAACACGAGCAGCGTCGGGACCAGGAACAGGTAGTACACCGGCTCGACGCGCCGTCCGCCGCCGGCCCCGGGTCGCTGCGGTCGCCCTCCCTCCGCCGTCGGTAGGGGCAGTGTGGCTTGTGCTGTCATCGTCGCTCCTCGTCGAGCCGGGCCGGTTCCGGGCGATACAACGTTGTGCCAGTCATACGGTCGCGCCCCTTCCGGCCAGGCGGCGCCAGTCGGCGTCGAGCTGGCGCAGCATGCCCTCGAAGTTGCCGCTGCGGATGGCGGACTGCAGGTAGTTGCCCAGCGGGATCGACGTCGGCACGAACGTGCCTGCACCCTGGTAGAACGCCGCGCGGTCCACGTAGTCCTGCAGCCCGGCCAGTCGCTCGTCCTGCTGGGGCGGGGCGTCCTTGAGCGTCGAGTAGGCGAGGTTGTCGCTGTTGTAGGCGTTGATGATGTCGGGCCGCATGAGGAACTCGACCAGCTCGCGCGCCTCGTCCTGGTACCGCGACGCGGTCGGGATCCAGAGGCCCAGGTCGATGTTGACGCGGGCCTGCCGCTCGTCGGGGTTCTCGGAGACGGGCAGCGGGAACGTGCCGATCTCCAGGTCGGGGTCCACCAGTGCGATCTGGCTGAGCGCCCACGGCCCCTGGAGGTACATGGCGGCCTCGCCCTGGCCGAAGGCGAGGTTGCCGTCGGCGTAGGCGCGCACGGCGTGGTCGGGGTTGAAGTACGACGAGACGGTCTTCGCGCGTTCCATGGGCACGGCGAAGTCCTTCTCGAACGAGACGTCGGCGTCCGGGCCGACGTCGGTGCCGAGCTCCTTCATCCGGGCGAAGAACTCCCCCGGCGCCACCAGGCTGCCCACGGAGTAGTCGAACAGGCCCTGCCAGAGCGTCCAGGTGTCGCGGTCGGTGGCGTAGACCGGGGTGACGCCGGCCCGGGTGAGCTCGTCGCAGACGTCGACGAACTGCGACCAGGTCTCCGGGACGGGCAGGTCGTGGTCGGCGAAGATCCGCTTGTTGTAGATGACGCCGGCGGCCGCCAGCGAGTACGGCAGCACGCTCGTGCGGCCGGGGTAGGTGGCGTACTGGTCGGTCAGCTCGCCGATGTCGGTCCGCACCGTCCGCGCGGACGGCAGGTCGGACAGGTCCCCGAGCACGCCGCGCTTGATGTACCGGGCGAGCTCCAGGTTGTCGTTGAAGCAGCCGACGTCGGCGGGCTCGTTGCGCACGAACTGCGGCGCGATGGCCACCGTGGAGTCGTGCACGACGGTGATGCCGGGGCGCTCCTGCTCGAAGCGGCGCAGCAGCTCGTCGAAGTACGCGATCACCTCCTGCTTCTGCTCGTAGAAGCGCAGGGTGACGCCCCCGCCGGCGCCGCCAGAGGCTGAGGCGCACCCGGCGGCGCCGAGCGCGACAAGAGCTGCCGAGCCGGCCAGGAAGGAACGCCGGCTCACCGGGACGGAACGGCCAGAACCTGGACTCACACTGCATCTCCCCTGCTCGAACTCCGTTGCTCGCTGCGCCGTCGGAATTTACAGCGCTGTAAACAACCCGTCAAACGTCCGGCACTCCCGGGCGCCCGGCGGGGACCCGCGCGTGGCAGGATCGCACACGGAGGTCCTGATGAACACAGCACAGCCGCCGGAGCGCACCAGCGAGCGCCTCATCGCCTTCCTTGACGCCGCCATCGCCATCTCGATGACGCTGCTGATCCTGCCACTGATGGAGAGCGTCTCGGACGCGGTCACCGAGCAGCGGACCGTCGCCGAGTACGTCCGGGAGCACTCCTGGCAGCTGGTCGCCTTCACGCTCAGCTTCGTGATCATCGCGATGTTCTGGCGCCTGCACCACGGCATCCTGCGTGCGGACACCCCCGCGGGCCGACGGCGGACGACCCTGCAGTTCGCGTGGCTGTTCACCATCACGATGATGCCCGTGGTCACGGCGCTGACCGGCGGCCTGGACACCGACCGGGAGGTCGTGGCGTGCTACGTCGGCACGCTCGCGGTGAGCGCCTGGCTGCTGTTCTCGATCGCCGTCGTCGAGCGGCGCACCCGCACGGCAGCCGGGCTGCCCGTTGCGGCCACGATCGCCGCGATGCCACTGTCCCTGGCCCTGCTGTTCACGCTCGCCCTGCTGCTCGGGCTGTTGGTGCCGTCATACCTCTGGCTGTTCGTCATGGCGCTGGTGACCCCGCTGCGGACGCTCCTCGTGCGGGTCGGCGTCGTGGGGCGACAGCGGTGACGAGACGGCCACCCGGGAAGGCGGTCAGGAATCGAGAAGCGCCGCCCGCACGCCGCTCCATAACGTTGAGGGCATGGCACACATCGACTCCGTCACCCTCGAGGTGACCGACCTCAGCACCGCACGTTCCTTCTACGACGCCGCCTTCGACCTGGGCGACAGGCTCCACCTCCGCGAGACCGATGCCCCCACCAGCGGGTTCCGCGGCTTCCACCTGTCCGTCATCGCGTCCCAGCCGGCCAACGTCCACGCCCTGTTCGACGCCGCGGTCGACGCCGGCGCCACCGTTCTCAAGCCCGTCGCCAAGTCCCTGTGGGGCCACGGCGGCGTGGTCCAGGCCCCCGACGGCACCATCTGGAAGGTCGCGACGTCGGCCAAGAAGGACTCCGGACCCGCCGCGCGGGAGATCGACGAGATGGTGCTCCTCATCGGCGCGGCGGGCGTGTCGGCGAGCAAGAAGTTCTACGTGGAGCGCGGGCTGACCGTGGGCAAGAGCTTCGGTTCGTACGTCGACTTCAAGATGGGGTCCAGCCCGATCGGGTTCGGCCTGTACAAGCGGGCCGCACTCGCCAAGGACGCCGGCGTGCCGCCCGAGGGCTCCGGCTCGCACCGCCTCGCCGTCGGCAGCGACCTCGGGGAGTTCACCGATCCCGACGGGTTCGCGTGGGAGCCGGTGCGGGTGGCGCACTGAGGCTCTCGGCCACCAGCTTCCGCAGCACGGGCAGGACGTCGGACTCGAACCAGGGGTTCTTCGACTGCCAGCGGAAGTTGAGCGGCGACGGGTGCACGAGCGGGATCGTCGACGGCAGGTACTCGGCGTAGGCCCGCACGGTCTCGGTCAGGTTCGCCTTGGCCCGGCCGCCCAGGTAGTGCTTCTGGGCGTACCCGCCCACCAGCACGGTGAGCCGGAGCTCCGGCAGCTCGGCGAGGATCCGCTCGTGCCACAGTCCCGCGAAGTCCTTGCGCGGCGGCAGGTCGCCCGAGGCGCCCTTGCCCGGGTAGTAGAAGTCCATCGGGACGAGGGCGAACAGGCCCGGATCGTAGAACTGCTCGTCGTCGACGCCGAGCCAGGTCCGCAGCTTGACGCCGCTGGCGTCGTTCCACGGAACCCCGCTCTCCTGCGCCTTGCGGCCGGGCGCCTGGCCGACGACGGCGATCCGGGCGCCCGGCGCCGCGGCGTAGAGCGGCTCGTAACCGAGTTCCTGCGCCCAGGCGTTGGACGGGTGGGCGACGATCTCGGCCCGGATCCGGTCGAGAGTCCTCTCCACGGCCGTCATCAGAAGGTCTCGAGCTCGACGTCGACCGACGACGCGCCGCGCAGGGGCGCGACCTGCTCGGCCTCGTCCCGCAGCGCTTTCTTGTCCCGGGCCGACAGGGAGCCGAACGTCTTGAGGGTGAGGGTCAGCCTCCGGCCGCTCTTGCGCGGGCGCCAGGTGCCGACGATCCTGCCGTGGGCGAGGACCGTGCCCGGCTCCCCGACCGTCTTCCAGACGTCCCGGTGGTACTTCTTGTCGACGATCGTCGCACGGTCCCGCATCTGGGTGTACGGGTCGCGCGGCGGGAGCAGGCGCACGCCGTCCGGCATGGCCCCCTCACCGAGGGCGTTGCGGTCCTCGGTGAGCATCCACGACGGGCCGCCGAAGTCGACCCGGGTCAGCTCGTCCTCGACCTGGCTCCACCAGGGGTCGGCGTCCCCGGCCTGGATCCCCACCCATGCCGCGAAGTCGGCCCTGGTCGAGGGCCCGTAGCTGCGCAGGTACCGGCGGACCAGCTCGGCGCGCGCGACGTCCGGGTCGGTGTCCGGGATCGGCTGGTCCAGCCACTCGTCGACCAGCACGAACGGCGCCTTGTTCCCCTCTCGCGGCGCGAAGCAGACGACGCGCTGGAGCGTGAGGATCCGGACGCAGAAGTGCACGATGCCCTCGCCGAGCGGCTGCCCCTCGGCGTAGGGGCCCTCCTCCTGCCAGAGGTCGCGCTGTTTCTTGGGCAGCTCCTTGGCGACTCGCTCGGCCACCTCGGCGCCCAGCTCGTTGATGGCGAGCCGGCGCCCGGAGAGCACCGGGCCGATCGCGGCGTGGGTGAGCTCGACGGCCTCGGTCAGGCTCAGGCCGACCTTGTCCACGGCCGGCTCCACGCCGGCGATGAAGTGCCGCATCGCCTTTTCGGTCGGCGGCAGCACGCCGGTGGTGAACACCGGCGCGTCCGACGTCGGGAAGTAGAACGGCGACCCGCGCAGGGACCAGGTCTGCAGCAGGCTCTTGTCCTCGGCGACGGCGGCCGCGAGCCGGTCCTGTGTGAGGTCGCGGACCCTGGCGTGCAGCGCGAGCAGGGCCGAGCCGGGTGGGCTGTTCTGGATGCCGCAGCGGCCGGCGGCGGTGAGCAGGCCGCCGTCGTCGGACTGCTTGGTGCTGGTTGCGCCGCTGGTGCTGGCGCCGCTGGTGCTGCTCAAGCGTTCGGTGAGGTGGTGGGCGCCCAGGCGGAACGCGATGACGTCGTCGTTCGACACCTTGTCGGCCATTCGCCCACGTTATCGCCGTCCGGCGCTCGGGCGCCCGCCGCCATGTCGGCGGCCCCTGGGCCGTGTTGCGATCGGTACCGCACAGGGCAATCCTGTGTGCGCGCGAGTCCGGCACGACCGGACCGTCCGCCGGGACCGTGTGCCCACGAGGATCGGAGCGAATGATGAAGGCAGTCCGGTTCAGCCGGTTCGGGGGCCCGGAGGTCCTCGAGCTCGTGGATCTTCCCGACCCGCATCCCGGTCCGGGCGAGGTCCGGATCGCGGTGCGTGCGGCCGGCGTCAACCCGAGCGACTGGAAGAAGCGCCAGGGTCTGATGGACCAGGAGCTGCCGCAGACGATGGGCCACGAGGCGGCCGGCGTCGTCGACGAGGTGGGCGACGGCGTCACGGACGTGGCCGTGGGCGACCGAGTGTTCGGCCTGTCCCTGGAAGGCGCCCAGGCCGAGCTGGCGGTGCTCGCTTTCTACGCGCCGATCCCGCCGTCGCTCGGCTTCCCCGAGGCCGCGGCGCTGCCCGCCGCCGTCGAGACGGCGACACGCGCGCTGGACCAGCTCGGCGTCGCGGGTGGCGACACGCTGCTCGTCAACGGCGCCTCGGGAAGTGTCGGCGGCGCCGCGGTCCAGCTCGCCGTGGCGCGCGGTGCGCGCGTGATCGGCACCGCCGGCCCGGCGAACCACGAGTACCTGCGCTCACTGGGGGCCGAGCCCGTCGCCTACGGCGAGGGCCTGGTCGAGCGGGTCCGCGCCCTCGCGCCGGACGGCGTCGACGCCGCGCTCGACGTCGCGGGCAGCGGCGTGCTGCCCGAGCTCATCGGGCTCGCCGGCGGGCCGGAGCGCGTGGTGACGATCGCCGACTTCCTCGGCGCACGGGAGCACGGAGTGCGGTTCAGCAGCGGGGAGGACGGGCGCGCGGTGCACGCGCTGGCGGAGATCGGCGGGCTGATCGAGTCCGGGCGCTTCGCGCTCCCCGTCGCCCAGACCTTCCCGCTCGCCGACGTCGCCAAGGCGCACCGTGTGGGCGAGGAGGGTCGCGTGCGCGGCAAGCTCGTGCTGGTGGTCGACGGCGCCGTGGGCGGGTGATCGACTCCGCTGCGGGCGGGTGATCTCTGCGCCTCGACCTGTCGCCGCGCCGCCCTCGACCTACGTTGGAGGCTGCGGGGGCGGACCGGGTTTGCCCGACCTACCCGGACGCCCTCCACCACAAGGAGGTGGTGACATGAAGCGCGTGATCCTGACGTGCGTCGTCGCGGCGGGGCTGAGCCTGGGTGGTGCGATGTCGGCACATGCGGGCGAGACCAGCGGGACCGGCGCTCCGGTCCCTGGTGCGGCCAACGCCAGCTCGGCGTGCGCGTTCTCGGGCAGGGACCTGCCCGACGACCAGGAGGTCCAGCCGCCCGAGTTCGACGACGACTTCGTCACGGGCGGGCACGTCCAGAGCTACGGGAAGTTCGTGAGCCATGGGCTCAAGGCGGTGGTGCCGAGTCCTGGGGAGGCTTGCCGCGGGAACGTTGGGTTTGAGGAGTAGGGCTGGCCGACGGCGGGAGGGTGGCTGCCTGTCTGGGTGCGGGGTGATGGCGCGGGGCGTCTGTGGAGGGTGTCCCGCGTCATCGCTGGTCGTGCCGATCCTCGCTGACGGCGCTGTCCGGGTTCTTGGACGTCGTGGCTGCTCATACGGGTGGGCGGATCGCTGGGTGGTTCGGCGATCGTCGCGAGGTCCGACGCCGCCGGGTGGTTCGGCAGCGGGTCAGGCGGTTCGCTGGCTGCTGAACCCGAAGTACGCCGCGAACCCGATCAGGCAGAGGCCGGTGACCCGCTGGATCCACCGGTCGACCCGCACCGAGACGGACGCCTGCCGCAGTCGACTGCCGACCACGGCGTAGCCGGCCGCCACGACGAGCTCCACCAGCAGGTAGGCGACGCCCACGAGCAGGAGGCCAACGGTCACCGGTCCGGGGCCGGACACGAACTGCGGCAGCAGGGCGGCGAACAGCAGCACGGCCTTGGGATTGGTGCCCGCCACCACGAACTCCTCGCGGCTCAACGCCCATACGCCACGGGAGCGCACGCCGGGGCGCGCGGTGTCAGCGTCGACGGACCCGGGGACAGTGCGCCACGAGGACCAGAGGGCCTGGGCTCCGAGGTACAGGAGGTAGGCGACGCCGATCCACTTGATGACCGTGAACAGCCGCTCGGACTGCAGGAGCGCCGCGCCGAGACCCAGGCTGACCAGAACGACCATCACGGCGAACGCCGCCAGCCTGCCGACGACGGCGAGCATCGCTACGAGCATGCCCTCTCGGTAGGCGTTCCGGAGGCCTAGGAGCTGGTTGGCACCTGGGATGACGGAGATGCCGAAGGACGCCAGGATGAAGGCTGGCCAGTCGATGGTCACGGGATGGGAGTCTGCACTGGTGGTGGGGGTGGATCAATGGCCTGATGGGGACGGGCGGTGGCCCGGAACGAAATCCGGGCTGTCTGGCTCATCCTGTCCTGGTACCGCCTGGTACCCACTGGCCGAAGTGGGCAAGTTGGCCTGACGGCATCTCGGCGACGATCCGCATGGGTCCTCCTTCAACGAATGTCGGGCACGACGCCCTCCGGTTCTTCGCCGCCTTCGTCCAGCTCGCGCAGAATGCGCCAAGCCAAGTCAGATAGAACTTCGCCGGACGGGGTCTCCCACCGTTTGGTCCCCTGAACCGCCTTGGGCCGACGATCCCAGCCAGCGAGGTCCCACATATGCTCGACAAGTCGCGTCGGTGAGTACTGCTTGCCGTCGGCCGCCCAGAGAATCGGTCGCGTCCGATGCCGAACCCATGTCGCTCGGCGGCGACTCGGATCGGACGCAAGCCACTCTGCCATCGCCACGTTCTCGGGTCCTGAGCCCGCCGTCAGCAAGAGGGGCGCTCCCTCCTCCAACGCCGACCGCTCAATGAGGACCTTCACAGCCGGCGGCCGCTTCTTGTCTGGCCGAGCACGGCGATATTTATCCTGCGCTTTCCCGTCCTGCCCTGGACCCGAAACGACGCGCGCTGCAATTATTCGACATCGTCCGACGTCGGAGCAGGTGGCGCGGATCTGCGAGGTCTCGCCGTAGATCTCGTCGATCGCGGCTGCGACTGCAGGAACAAGCCGCTTGACCAGTCCGGGAACCTGCTCTGATGCCTGCCCATACCAGTCGACATCGGGGTCGTCGATTCCCTCTGGGTCCAGCTTCTGGAAGACCAGGTGGACGAGGAGGTAGGCGCCATGGTCAATGACCTGGCGTCCTCGGCCGGTGTAATGCGGACTGAGGCGTGACAGCTCAAGCCGCGCGTCACGAAGTACCCGAACGGCGTTCCACAGCAGTTGCGTTCGCGGCTGCTGTCGGAACAGCGTGTCGTAGATTCCGGACGTTCCCCGGCTCCAGAGCACTGTCGGATCGGTCGTGATCTTTGCGGCGAACTGGCTGTCCGGCCTAGCACAGGCTAGGGCAGTGGCGGCCTCGACAACCGAGCAACCGGAGCCGGGTGGCGGCGGCAACTCGCTCCGACGAACGGCATATTCAAGCCCGAGTTCAGTTCGCATGTCCTCAGCGATTGCGCGCTGCACAGGGTCCAAGGTGACCAGGTCGCGCGCCTCGACATGGTTCTGTCGGTTCGTGGCAAGCGTCACCTGCTTCGCGAACTCGGCGGAACCTTCAGTCTCGATGATGCGCACGTTGACACGAGCACGTGCCGCCTCGGGTTTCTCGGCAACAGCATCAGCGATAGTCCGGACAGTCTGCGCACCGTTAACCACACTGGCGTTGTGCAGACGGAGCACCAACGGCTCGTCCTGTGGGCTCACGACAGCGGGACGATTCGATGTGATCCGATCGCACAGGATCGTCACGCCGTTGTTCAGGTACTCGAACTTGGCGGGCTCGGAGTGAAGCGTCTCAATCATGGAGTTGTTGATAAGCGTGCGCCCGAGCGGGTCTCGAATGTTGTCCCGGTAGAGATTCGAGCCGTTCTGTGCCCACGCTGCAACCTGCTCGGCGCTGACACGCCCGTGGTACGACGTAGGAAGACCGATCTGATACCAGGGAAACAGCCGCGCGTCGAGATCGATAGGCGGCGGAGCAAGGTCCTCACGGAACGATTCATAGATGTCGCGTGCAACGAGGATGCGATGATCCAGGACGTCACCCGCCCGGTTGAAGTCGTCCTCCTCGTTGCTGATCGCGTACGCAAACCCCTCGCCAGGATCCTCACGCCGCATCAGCGCATACACCTGCGTCACTGGCACAGGCCCCGAAGTCATCACGCGCCTCGCATGTTCCGCGAGCGGCCGTCCACGCTCGTTGAAGGGCTCAAAGCTCCCTCGATCGATCATCCGGAGCCCGGCGATCATGTCCCGCACGGCCCCCTTGTCACCACGGGCGTTCCCATCGTCGCTCCACTTGCCCTGGACGACAAACACGTGCGGCTCGGGGTCCTCGACGACGGCGATTGCGTCGATACCCTGGTCTCCGAGCCCGTCGATGACCGTCTTCGCAGCCTCCTCGGCAGTGAAGTTGGTGACGATCCGAACCGCCTGAGCAGTCAGAGCACGTGACAACAGCCGCTGATCCCGTTGCTGGCCTGGAGCGACGTCGTCGATGTCGCTGACGTCAATCAGATCCGAGTCCAGGTAGATCTCACGCAGCCACTTCCTTGCGACACGGACTTGCGTCTGCACGTCGTCGCGCCGCCCGCGGGAGTCCTGGGCCACTTTTCATCTCCTTAGCAGCCACATCGGCCACGTCGCGATCACCTCTTACACGCCATGGAGACCATACCCAGACAGATCGGTCGTCGCCCTGGTCATCAGGGTGTGTCTCGCGACGTACGCTCCTCAATCGACGATCCGACACGTCGTTGGTCCTCGTCCCGAATCATCTGCCCGCATCCGGCGCAACGCCACGGTGCGAAGGCCTACGACACCACGGCTGTTTTGAACCTCTGTCCCTCGAAAATCTGTCGACGAATCACTCGCTCATCGGAGTCGGGATGTCAGCAAGCAGCACCGGCGTCATCGGCGAAGAGTCACCCAGTCCCGACGTCAACCAAACCTGTGCCACCAGGAGCGCAGCCAGGTACGCTCAATGCTCCGCGCCTGCGCGAGCGGCGCCGCTGTCGCCGCAGGCCAGACCGCACAACCGAACCGTGGAGCCACGCACCCGTGAGTCAGCTGAGCAATTTCGTGTGGGGCATCGCTGATGTCCTGCGCGGTCCCTACAAGCCGAACCAGTACGGGAACGTGATCCTGCCGTTCACGATCCTGCGCCGGTTGGAATGCGTGATGGAGCCGCACCGCGAAGTCATGATGCAGGTGGTCTCCGAGGCCAATACCAACGAGTACGGCACCGCATGGATCCAGTCGCAGCTCCGCCGCCGGACCCGCACCGACAGCTCCCCTGGCCTGCAGTTCTGGAACACCAGCGCCTACACCCTCGAGCGGGCACTGCAAGACCCAGACAACCTCGCGGCCAACCTGATCAACTACGTCAACGGCTTCTCCGCCGACATCGACGTGTTCAAGAACTTCGGGTTCGAGGCCCAACTCAAGGAACTTGACGAGCACGGCCGGCTCGGGCTCGTCACACGCGCTTTCGCCGACGTCGACCTACACCCATCTGAGGTTGACAACGCAGGCATGGGGGACATCTTCGAGAACCTGATCTACCGGTTCGCGGAGGCGTCCAACGAGCAGGCTGGTGACTTTTACACCCCGCGCGACGCAATCCGGCTCCTGGTGGACCTCGTCTTCGCCGAAGACCCTGATGCTCTGCGCGCGCCCGGCGTATCCCGCAGCGTGTACGACCCGACCGCGGGTACCGGCGGCATGCTGTCAGTGGCCGAGGAGCATCTATTGTCGATGAACTCGAAGGCGAACCTGTCGCTGTTCGCCCAGGAGATCAACAAGCACTCCTATGCGATCTGCAAGTCCGACCTACTCATCAAGGGCCAGGACGTATCGAACATCGCACAGGGAGACACGCTCGCTGACGACAAATTCGCCGGCCGCGGGTTCGACTTTATCCTGTCCAATCCGCCGTTCGGGCAGGACTGGAAGGCAGCCGAAGCAGCCGTGCGGGACGAGGCCGAACATGCCGGGTCCCGCTTCGAGCCCGGTCTGCCGGCAATCGGCGATGGCGCGATGCTGTTCTTGCTGCACGTCGCCTCCAAGATGCGCGACGTCGACGAGCACGGCCGTGGCGGCCGGGCCGGGATCGTGCTAAACGGGTCGCCGTTATTCAACGGAGGAGCGGGCTCTGGCCCGTCCGAAATCCGTGGCCACCTGCTGGAGAACGACCTGATCGACACGATCGTCGCCCTGCCGAACGACATGTTCTACAACACCGGCATCGCGACCTACCTGTGGATCCTGGACAACACCAAGGCTCCTGAGCGGAAGGGCAAGGTCCAGCTCATCGACGCCACAAAGTTCGCTAGCAAGATGCGCAAGTCCCTGGGCAACAAACGCGTCGAAATCAGCGAGGCCGACCGTGGCAAGGTCCTGGAAGCCTACGCGTCGATGACGACATCGGACATCTCCAAGGTCTTCGCCACCTACGACTTCGCCTACTGGTCCGTCACGGTTGAGCGCCCGCTGCGGCTGAACTTCGCATGCACGCCTGATCGAGTCGAGACCATCCGCACGCACAACAAACTTGGCAAGATCGACGGCCTGGCAGATTCGCTGCTGAGATTCGGCGACGCGTCCGACGGGCCCGGCGACCATCCGGGCCTCTACCGGAACCGCGAGAAGTTCCTCAAGGCGCTTAACCCGCACCTGCGGGCCGACGGCGTCTCACTGACCACGCCTCAGCGCAAAGCCCTGTGGCAGACACTCGGCGAGCGCGACGATAGTGCCGACATATGCACCGACAAGGACGGCAATCCGGAACCGGACACCGGTCTGCGTGACACCGAGATCGTGCCGTTCGGCTGGGGCGGCCATGCCAAGGTGCACGACGCCGCAGGCATGACCATCGCCGCATACTTCAACGCTGAGGTCAGGCCCAACTTCCCTGACGCCTGGGTCGACCACACCAAGACCAAGGTCGGCTACGAAATCCCCTTCACCCGGCACTTTTACCAGTACGTGCCGCCCCGACCACTCGAAGAGATTGACGCCGACTTGGACAAGGTGGTCGGCGAGATCCTTGAGCTCCTTCGCGAGGTAGAGAAGTGACAGCACGTGAGTCGTGGTTCGGTTCTCTCCCGCCGTCCTGGGAGGTCAAGCGTCTCGGCGCACTCGGGACACTCAGCAAGGGCAGTGGTGGATCGAAGGAGGATAATCGCCACGAGGGTGTCCCCGTCGTGCGCTATGGCGAGCTGTATACGCGGTTCGATACTGTCATCACGGACACGCATTCCTTCATTAGTGAGGACGATATACCGCGGTACACGCCTCTCCCGGCAGGAAGTATCGTTTTCGCTAGCTCGGGTGAAGATCCTGAAGACATCGGCAAGTCGGCTCTGTCACTCTTAGAAGGAAGGGTAGTGGTTGGCGGTGACACGGTTCTTTTCACACCTCACCTCAACGACATCAACCCGTTGTTCCTCGCCTATGCCCTCGAGTCACGGCCTTTAAAGGCACTGAAGGCCGTCCGGGCGACTGGGTTCACCGTCGTCCACATCAGCGCCGGGAGGTTGAAGACACTGCCCGTCCCAATCCCGCCACTGGATGGGCAGAAGCGTATCGCAGCCTTCTTGGACCAGGAGACAGCCCAGATCGATGCACTGATTGCTAAGCAGACACAATTGATCGACCGCCTGCATGAACGGCGAGCATCAGTTATCGCTAACTCAGTCGAGTCAACGCCGAGTCGCAGGTCCGGTGTGAGATTCAAGCACGTGATCTCAAGCGTTGTACAGGGATGGAGTCCGCAGTGTTATCCCTGGTCAGCCGATGGAATCGAGAAGTGGGCCGTTCTCAAGGTTGGGGCAGTTAACCGTGGGATATTTCGTCCGGAGCAGAACAAGGAGCTTCCAGACCATGAGGTTCCTCGGCCCGAAATCGTCGTCCGTCGAGGCCAGCTTGTAATGTCCCGCGCCAATACGCGCGAACTCCTTGGCAGTGCGGCAGTTGTCGAGGGCAACTATCCCCGTCTTATGCTCTCCGATAAATTGTATGCGCTCACGCTAGATGAGCATGTCGCTGAGCCAAGATTCGTCGCAAGCGTGCTTGGTACACGCAGGTTGCGTGACCTGATCGAGCTGAGAGCCGTCGGGGCAAGCCCGTCGATGCAGAATATCACTCAAGCGGACATAATGAACCTTCCTATGGAGTTGCCAGCGATTGCTGACCAGCGTCGAATTCTTGTCGACCTTGAGATCAGGACGACACAGATCGATCGACTCATAGCCAAAGCCCAAGAATTCATCGCCCTCGCACGTGAGCGTCGTTCAGCGTTGATCACGGCGGCGGTGACCGGTCAGATCGATGTGTCCACGGGAAAACGGCGCGGGGAGGCGTAGACGAATGGCTGGCGACGCGACGCGCGAGGACGCATTCGAGGCCGAGATCACCGAGTACCTGGCCGATCACGGCTGGCTGTACTCCCCAACAGCGGAGGGCTACGACCGTGCGCGCGCTCTGTTCCCACAGGACGTGTTCGGATGGCTTGAGGCAACGCAGCCGGACGAACTGGCGAAGGTCGTCACTGCAGGTTCGACGGCGGAAGCGAAGCAGCGCACACATCTCCTGGACACGCTGGTCAAGCGCCTGGATGCACCGATGTCTTCCGGTGGCGGCACGCTGAACGTTCTCCGGCGCCCATTGTCGCACATCAACGCAAAGTTCCGCATGTGCCAGTTCCGGCCGGCGAATGCCCTGAATCCGGACACGCAAGCGGCCTACGAGGCGGTGCGCCTCCGCGTCATGCGGCAGGTGACGTACTCACCCAGCGAGAGCGACACGTCGCCGTCAGGCCGGCTGGACCTGGTGTTCTTCGTCAACGGGATCCCAGTGGCGACCGTGGAGCTGAAGTCGTTCTTCAAGCAGAAGTGGCGGTCCGCGGTCGAGCAGTATCGCAAGGACCGCGATCCGAAGGGGCAGCCGCTGCTGACATTCGGGCGGGCACTCGTCCACTTCGCCGTGGACGACGACGAGGTGTGGATGACCACGAAGCTCGCCGGTCCAAAGACGCACTTCCTGCCGTTCAACCAGGGCACCCCGGACGCTGGGAAGGGGAATCCGCCGAACCCAGCCGGGCCTGCCACGTCGTACCTTTGGGAGCGGGTGTGGCAGCGCGACTCGTGGCTGAACATCCTGGGCGCGCTGATGTTCCTGCGCACCGAATCCGAGAGGGACCAGATCACCGGCCGCACCAAGAGGAGGACCGCGCTGATGTTTCCGCGGTTCCACCAGTGGGAAGCCGTGACCCGGTTGACCGAGACGGTCGCGGCGGAGGGCCCGGGTCAGCGTTACCTCGTGCAGCACTCGGCAGGGTCGGGCAAGACAAACACGATCGCCTGGACCGCGCATCGGCTGGCCCGGTTGCACGATGAGTCGAACCGCAAGGTGTTCGACAAGGTGCTGGTGATCAGCGACCGCCGGGTCCTGGACCGGCAGTTGCAGGACGCGGTACGCCAAGTGGACAACACTGCCGATCTGGTAACCACGATCGACGCGACCGAGATGCGGCGGGCGGGCGGATCGAAGTCGAGCGCGCTGGCAAGCGCGCTGAGCGGAAAGTCGTTGATCGTGATCGTGACGATCCAGACGTTCCCGTTCCTCGCCAAGCAGATGGCGACCGACCTCTCCGATCGGAACTTCGCCGTGATCGTGGATGAGGCACATACATCCCAGTCCGGCGCGACAGCCTCTGAGCTGCGCCGGATCCTGGCCGACAGCGGCGTGGATGTCCCCGAAGGTGCGGATATCTCGGCCGAGGATGTGATGAATGCGCGTATTTCCGCTTCGGCGGCCGCAAAGGCGAATCATCCGAACGTGTCTTACCTGGCATTCACCGCCACGCCGAAGAGCAAGACCCTGAGCCTTTTCGGCCGACCCGGGGCGAGCGGGCTGCCCGAGCCTTTCCACCTGTACTCGATGCATCAGGCGATCGAGGAGGGGTTCATCCTGGACGTGTTGCGCGGGTACCAATCGTATTCGACGGCATTCCAGATCGAGCAGCGCGCCGCCCAGGGGGTGCGGACGGGCAGCGGCGACGAGTACAGGGTTGTGGCGCGAGCAGTACGCGCCGAGGACGGCGTCGGCCAGCCCGGTGATCTCTTAGTGGACGCCGAGCTAGTGGACTCCAAGGCCGCGGCGCGCGGGATCATGCGGTTCGTCAAGCTGCACGAGGCAAACATCGGGCAGAAGATCGAGATCATCGTCGAGCATTTCCGCGCCAACGTGGCCCACCTACTGGAGGGACATGCCAAGGCGATGGTCGTGACTGACTCCCGGATCGCGGCGGTGCGATACAAGCGAGCGATTGACGAGTACATCAGGAACAAGGGTTACTCGCTCGGCACGATCGTCGCGTTCTCCGGGAAGGTAAACGACGAAAGGTACGGACTGACGGATGCGACCGAGCACTCCCAGAATCAAGATGCTGCCGGGAAGCATCTCGGGACGGATCTCGCTGCGGAGTTCCAGCGGGCTGAGTTCCAGGTGATGATCGTGGCCGACAAGTTCCAGACTGGGTTTGACCAGCCCCTTCTGTGCGCGATGTACGTCGACAAGAGGCTGCCGGACGTCCACGCCGTACAGACGCTCTCCCGGTTGAACCGGACCTACCGCACCCCGGCCGGGCAGGTGAAGGACGCCACGTTCGTGCTGGACTTTGTTAACGACCCCGCCGACATCCAGGCGGCGTTCGAGCCTTACTACCGCCAGGCACGGATCGAACGGGAGACCGATCCGAACATCGTCCATGGAATAGCGGCCAAGCTCGCCGAGGAGGACATCTACCTCCCCGACGAGGTTGAGCAATTCGCGCGTGCCTGGTTCAGGTACGACGACGGTGCGTCACCGAGCGAGGAACAGCGGCATGCCGCGCTCTCGGCTGCGGTCAAGCCTGCCAAGGACCGGTTTACCGAGCAATATTCGGCCGCGAGGAACGCTGACGACCGTGATGCGATCGAGCGGTTGGAGCTGTTCCGCAAGGACGCCGGCACATTCGTGCGGATGTACGACTTCATGTCCCAAGTCATCGACTACGGGGACACGGACCTGGAGAAGCTCTGCGCCTACCTACGCCAGCTCGTTCGGATCGTTGACGTCGACCGGGCCTCCTCCGAGGTAGACCTGTCCGACCTAGTGCTGGCCAAGGTCAAGCAGATCGACCGAGGCAAGGTGTCACTAACACTCGGTAGCGGTGGGACAGATGCCGCGCTACCCGCGATCAGCGGGGCAAGCTCGGGGACAGTTCGGCAGGATCCCGAACTGGTGCGCTTGTCCGACGTCGTGGCGCGGATCAACGACCTGTTTGGGGGCGAGTTGGGGCCCGAGGATATCGAGGGCTTCGTCAAGCCCGTCGCGTCCAAGGCGGAGGCGGCACCTGGCGTGGCCGAGCAAATCGACAACAACGCGCTGGACCAGTTCCTCGACTCGCGGCTGCTCACCGAGTCGATCCTCGATGCGATATTCGCGGCGGATGTCGCCAAGGGGAAACTTGCCGGAGTCGCCATGGGCGACGACCAGCGCGCGGCCACGCTGGTACGGATCATCGGCGAGTACATCTGGGAGACTCGTCGAGAGCGCCACGGTCGGGCGGGCGCGTCGCTCCCAGAGGGGTGAGCTCGGCGTGCTTATGGATGATCGGCGACGTCGACCCGTGGGCGCCAGCCTCGGCCGGTACACCGATATCAGGCCGGCCTTCGACGGACGCATTGGCGACAGCGCAGCCCTTATCGATAGCAGTGTCATCGCGCGGATGGGTCAACGTCAGTTGCGCCGTGCGAGCAGGCTGAACGTGTTCGGGACACGCCCGTCCCATGCCGCAGCGGTAACGCCTCCGGGCCGCCAGAACGGCTCGGGATGCTCGTCCAGGTGCTCGATCTGGAAGCCCGCCCGCTGACAGGCCATGACAATCGCAGCGAACGTGTACTGCCGCTCTACGGCGCCATTGCCGGGGTAGGAGTCATTGACGTGCGAGCCCGCGAAGTAACCGCGGTCGGGGCGAACGCGGATCTCCTCGGCATCCCAGTCCCACAACGGCACCAGCGGATGCGCCTCGTAGACGTAGAACCAGCCACCCTCACGCAGCAGACGACGCACTTCCGCGAAGAACACCGACAGGTCGGGCACCCAGATCAGGGCGCCCTCGCCGGTGTAGACCAGGTCGGCGCTCCCGCTCTCGAGCCCGCTGTCAGGCATGATCGCCTGTGTGTACCGGCACGGCATCCCGAGTTCGTCGGCACGTCGCTGCGCGCTGGCTACGGCCGCCTCGCTGTAGTCCAGACCGTGCACGGTCCGCGCCCCCAGCCGTGCCAGCGCGATGTCGTCCAGGCCGTGCCCGCTCATCGGATGCACCACTTCGGCACCCTCGACGAGCCCGCCCAGCGCCTCGACCTCGACCGGCAGCAGCTCAGCGGTCCGAGCCAGCTCAAGATGCTCGGCGTACTCCTTCTCGTACTTGCGTGACGCGATCGCCCAGGCAGCCCGCGTCTCGTCCCCTGCAACATCCATGCCGCAACCATGCCACCCCCGCAACCGCCGACACACCCATTTGTCGGCTCGCGACCAGCGGGGCGCAACGGCTGAACCCGACCGGGCGCACGCTGGGCTACCGGAGGATCCCGACGGCCGCCGACAACACGACGCTCGATCTGCCCGACCTCTCGCCGAAGGAGCAAGCCGGGCTCGTCAACGAACGTGCCGAGAACTCACCTCCAGCCGAGTCGCTTGTCCGCCAATCGACCAGGCGCACGCAACGCCTCGCTGAGCTCATGGAGGCGGCTGGCGAGGCAGTACGGTCACCGGACCCAGGAACGCCAGACGGGTGTCGTGAACGCGCCGTCCAGGAGCGCATCCTTCAGCGCCCGCGGACGAACATCGCTGTCCGCTAGGCCCTCCACCGGCAGCCACTCGAACTCGAGGTGCTCCTCCCGGCTCTCCACGTCGGTCGACGCGATCTGCACTTCGAATACTAGGTTGATCTCGTGATGCACGGTCCCGTCTTCGGCATAGCCGTGCTCGATCACCCCGGCGAACCGAGTCACCTTGCCCTCGACACCGATCTCCTCGACAAGCTCCCGTAGGAGTGCGGTCTCGACCGGCTCGCCGGGTTCGACATGTCCCCCGGGAAGGAAGGACCACGCCTTTCCTCGCTGACGGACGACCAGGACCTTGTCGTCGCTGCGGATGATGGCTCGGGCGATCAGCTCGGTGGCTACGGCGTTCATGTGTTCTCTCTTCTAGTCAGCGATCAGGACGATCGAGGTGCTGGAGACCAGGCGTCCGACGTCCGGGCTGGTGAGGTGCGCCAGGAGGCGGCTCATGAGCTTCGCCGGCCGAGGCGGATGAGGAACTCGTTCTCCTCCAGGAAGGTGTCGTTATCGCTGAACTGCTTCAGGGTGGCGCTGACGGCATCCTCGAAGGCATCGAGCCTTTCGCCGAACAGGTGCGGCGCGGCGAAGGTGGTCGAGTACAGGTATCCCAGGATGCTCTCGCGGGTCCACGTCCTGGTCACCGGCACGCGTGCCTCCTCGACCAGGTTGAACGGCGACTCCTGGAGGATCTCGCTGTAGGGGCGGTCGTGGTGCTTGAAGGTCCCGGATCCGGCACGCCGCTGTTCGCCGAGGAAGTCCTTGATCACGGACTTCACCGCGACCTTCCAGTCGCTGCCGGCCGCCCAGAAGCTGTTGTCACCGAAGATCGCGACGACACCGCCCGGAGCGACCTGCTGGTCGAGACGGCGCAAGATCAGCTCCTGGTCGAGCCAGTGGAACGCCCGGCAGACCGTGACGAGCGCAGGCTGCCAGCCGGTCGGCGGCTCGTATCGCTCGGCCTCGCTCTCCGCCAGGACGAGCGACGTGCCGGCGGGCAGGTGCGGACGTAGTGCTGCGTCGGCGGTCTGGAGCATCTGGGGGTCGTTGTCGTTGGCGATGATGTCGTCGAACCGCCCGAGAAGGGCCTCGACCACCAGGCCGGTGCCGGTCCCGACGTCGAGGAGCCGACGGGGTGTCTGGTGCGGTGCGGTGGAGTCGAGGATGTCGGCGACCTCCTGCGGGATGCCCGGGCGGAACTGGCGGTAGTAGTCGGTGGTGCCGGTGAACAGGCTCATGGAGTGCTCCGTGGTGGTTCGTTGGTGATGGCAGGTGCGACCTGGCCCAGATCGCGCACAATCTGTACCCGGTCCGAATCGGCCAGGGCAGGGTCGGGCGTGATACGGCCACCGGAGATCCAGATCGCCCGCGCGCCCGCGTTCACGGCCCCGACGACGTCACAGTCCCAGTCGTCACCGACGTGGACCATCTCGGCGGTTTCGAACCCGCACAACGCGGCCACGGCAGTGAAGGCGCATGGGTCGGGCTTCCCGCCGTGGCTCAAGAAGTACTCTGCGGAGAGGGAGATCGAGATATGCCCGTACGACGTGTCCCCGACCTACGGAGAAGATCGATGACTGCCGTCTGGTACACAGCCGATTGGAACAGCTGGACACGTGAACCCGTGCCAGGGGATCAGTGGCTGACCGACAACGACGCTCAAGCCGAGTTCGAGTCGGCAGACGGTGACGGCCTAGACATCGTTGACGCCAGCCACGTCGATCCCGAAGGCCGGCCGCTCGCGAGGTGGGCCATCGGTTGGGTAGGCGCGGGCCCACGAGTGCGGTTCTTCAACGAGCACGGCACCGAAACGCGCCACGTCGACTACAAGATCATCGACGGACGCCTATGGCGCTGGATCACCGTCGACTACGAATACGCGGGACGCCGGCCAGTTCTACCGGCTCAACCAGGCCCGGCAGAGCGCCGAGGCCTCGGTTGAGCCTGAGGGCGGCGGCGAGTTCACCGTCATCGACTTCGCGACGGGTCGTGAGCTCTCCTCCGAGTTCGACGGCGCGTCCGTCGCTGCGCACTGGCTTGATCTCCCCGCGTTCGGCGATTGGACAGGGCTGGCGCGGTCTGGTCCGTCCGCGTATGAGATCGCTGGCCGCGACGCGGCTGTGTCCCCTGTTTAGCACCATGACGGACGGTGTCTGGTTCACGACAGGATGGAACCAGTGGACAACCCGGGTCAGGTGTACGTGGTCCAGACCGCGTCCATGTCGCTCGCGCGGAAGGTGTCGAACCGGTAGCGCCATTGCTCTCGGATCCGCGGGCTGGACCGAAGTGCAGGCAGCACGCTGGTGACGAGTTGGAGCTCGCGGACGCGGCGGAAGACGGGGAAGTTTGGCCAGTCGAGGATGTCTAGGCCGTACCCTTCGGCGAGCTGGCCGTGGTAGTCGATCGGGTAGTGGAATCGCAGTCGTCCGACGGCGGCTGGCGTCAGATCCCATTCACGCGGTCCGGTGCAGGTGGAGTCGAAGTCGCACAGCACTGGGCCGTCCGGGCCGGCGATGAGGTTGCCCGCGAACACGTCGCCGTGAATCGGGCCGGGCTCAAGGAGGAAGTCGACGTCGGCGAGGTCCGCTTCGAGTTCATCGGTGACCTCTGCGAGGTATCGCCGTTCGTCGTCGGTCAGGACATCCTGAGCCGCCAACCGGGTACGGACTGAGCCGAGCTGATCCCAGGCAGGCAGACCATCAGGTGCGTCGGGCAGGGCGTGGAAGCGTCGGGCGATGCGGCCCAGGTCGTACCCGGTGGGGCGAGGCCCGACGTCGGGAACCTGATACCACACGGTGACGGCGTGACCGTCCACGTCGAGTGGCTGTGCGACGCCTTCGAGGAGGCGGACGGTCGGCATGTCGTGCTTGGCCAGCCATTCGGCGACGGTCACGACCTTCGCGGCGCGACTCGCGATGGCGTCGGAGCCGGCAATGCGGATCACATACGGGTCGCGAGACAGCGCGAAGACCGCGTTGTTGGTGAACTTGATCAGGCGCGCCTTGGTTGGATCGGCGCCGATGTACTCACAGGTGCTGCGCAGTACTTGGTACGGCCAGTCGACGTCGTCGACTTGCTCCGGCTTGGAACGGGGGGTGCCGGTGGTGTTCGTGGTCATTGTCCTCAGACGGCGGGTTGCAGTTCTTTGATGCGTTGGGAGAGATCATCTGCCCCGACGCGCAATGGCTGCGTGTCGGCTTCGACCCGCAGCGGTTCGAGCCGGTCGATGGTACGCACCGACCGAACCGAGGCGGCGCCGTCGATCGCCTGGTGACCATAAGCGATTCCCTCGTCGTGAGCACCGATGCGTAGGTGAGCGACGGCCAGTGAGATGTGCTCGAAGGTCCTGCTGCGCGCCATCTCCAGGCCCCGGAGCCCGACCGTCGCGGTGACAAGGTCGATGGCGCGCTCCATCTCGTGGTCTTGAGGGTCCGGCAAGGACGTGAGAGCCGCACCAGTCACGGCATGCAGGTCCATCTCGCCGAAGAACCGCACCCACGAGGCCGCCTGATCGTGGTCTGCGGCACCGAACGCCTCGCCGGCCGCCGAGACGGCGTGTTCCATCTTGGGCCGATCTCCAAGGTAGGCATACGCCCATGCCATGTTGACCCACAGCATCGCGTCTGTGACGCCACAGGTGTCCTGGGCGACGAGCTGCCCGAGCTGGAAGAACCGCAACGCCTCTTTGCTCAGCCCACGGTGCAGGTGCAGGCGTCCCAGCCGGTAGAGGATGTTCGCCGCCAGCGAGTCGTCCCCAGCGTGACGTGCCTGCTCCAGCGCTCGGGCGAAATGCCGGCGAGCGGTGGAGAACATCCCGACGTCGAACGACGCCCAGCCCGCAAGATTGTGCAGATCGGCCAGCGCCACCAGCAGGTGCCGTCGTGTCTCGTCGGTCGCGTCGGCCGCCAGGAGTTGCTGGGACCAGCGCACCTGGGCTGCAATCGCATCCCTGCAGGCGCCTCCGCCGTGGGCGTAGTCGACGGCACGCATCGCGGCAGTCAGGGCCTGCACGTGTTCGACGTCGACCATCCCGATTCGTGCGGGAGCCGATGCCGTAACCCGATCGACCGGCTCGGCCCACGCCGGATCGGCACCCTGGTCCGGTGCCATGGCAATCGAGGCGAGCTGGCCCAGGAGCAGGCGGGCTTCGTTGCGTTCCTGACCGTCAGGCAGCACCTCGACGACCACAACGTCGTTGCCAGGTCCGAGAGTCAGCAGTTCGTCGAGGTCTTTCAGCGTGACCTGAAGTGCTTCGGCCAGGCTTGCCCGCACCCACAGGCCAGGCTCCATGAAGCCGGTCTCCCAGCGAGCAACGGTGGTGCGTTCGACGCCGCACCGAGCGGCAAGGGCCTCTTGGGTCAGGCCAAGAGCGCGGCGGCGCTGAGCGAGCCTACTGCGGCGGTTCCCCATGGCGCCCCCAGTAACGCGGCGCCGGTGCGCCGCTCGTGGTCGATCGTCTGGCCCGTCCACGGTATCGGCAGCGGGCTCTTGGATCTACGGCCCGGCAGGGTCGCGCACGAGACGCTACAAAGCCGCTACAGCCTCGCAACTCCCAAGCTCCGCGGTGGCATGCACGCTACGCACCCGCTACACGATCGCCGCCGCTACGCCCTACGGACAGGCTCGGTATGCCGATTCGATGGGAAGGGCCAGGAGCCCTTTCACCGACGTGGGCTCATGCGTCGAACCAGGAGCGAATCATGCAGACCACCACCCCATCGTTGCGTGACGTCGTCACGGTGCTCACCGAGATACTCGATGGCCTCGGCGAAGACCGGGTCGCCGGCCTCACGCTCATGCGCGGCAGCCTGCGGATCGAGCCGTCCGCTCTGGCCGACGGCACAACGATCGCCCGTGAGCTGGGCCTCGCCTCGCGCCTCGACCAGCCCATGGCGATTCCCGCGGTCACCGACTGGTCCGGAACCGTCGGCGGGCTGGAATGCCACGTCCGCGCACTGGCCGGAGCTGCGCTGTGAACCGGCAGCGGCCAGTCGCGTTGGGCTACGTCGCCGCAAGGGCCGCCACGGACATGGCCGACCAGCACGCCCTCGTGACCACCTACGCGTCTACCGAAGGGCTCGCCCTGGCGGACGTTCTGGACGACCACCGTGACGGGCTCACGATCAGCCAGATCGCAGACACCGCCCGCCAGCGCGGCGCCACCGCTGTCATCGTGCCCGGACAGTCGCGGCTCGCCAGCGCCTACGCACGCCTCGCCTACGAGCTCGAACAACACGGAATCCGGTGCGTGCTGATCGGCACGCCGGCCCCCTGACCGCCCACTGGTGCCCGGCCAGATCACAAAGCCGCCAATGTCAGCCGAATCGGAGATTGCTTCATGACCCAGCCGTCGGGTGACTATGCACATGAGAAGACCGACCCCTACGTTGCTCCTGAATTCGGCCCCACAACCAGCCCTCCATCACTTCAGTTGCGTTGTGCGAGCAGGCTGAACGTGTTGGGGACACGCCCGTCCCAAGCGGCAGCCTTCACGTCCCCAGGGCGCCAGAACGGCTCAGGATGCTCGTCCAGGTGCTCGATCCGGAAGCCCGCCCGCTGGCAGGCCATGACGATCGCCGCGAGCGTGTGCTGCCGTTCCACGGCGCCGTTGCCCGGGTAGGAGTCATTGACGTGCGAGGTCGCGAAGTAGCCGCGATCAGGGCGGACTCGGATCTCGTCGATATCCCAGTCCCACAACGGCACCAGCGGATGCGCCTCGTAGACGTAGAACCAGCCGCCCTCACGCAGCAGACGACGCACCTCCGCGAAGAACGCCGACAGGTCAGGCACCCAAATCAGGGCGCCCTTGCCGGTGTAGACCAGGTCGGCACACCCGCTCGTGAGCCCGCTGTCAGGCATGATCGCCTGCGTGTACCGGCACGGCATGCCGAGCTCGTCGGCGCGACGCTGCGCACTGGCCACCGCCGCCTCGCTGTAGTCCAGACCATGCACCGACCGCGCGCCCAGCCGTGCCAGCGCGATGTCGTCCAGACCATGCCCGCTCATCGGATGCACCACCTCGGCACCCTCGACGAGCCCGCCCAGCGCCTCGACCTCCACGGGCAGCAGCTCAGCGGTCCGAGCCAACTCAAGGTGCTCGGCGTACTCACGCTCGTACTTGCGCGACGCGACCGCCCACGCAGCCCGCGTCTCATCCCCCGCAACATCCATGCCGCAACCATGCCAGCCCCGCAACTGTCGGCACAGTCATTTGCTAGCTCGCGACCGGCAGGACTCAAAGGCTGATACCAGACGAGAGACAAGTGCGTACGCGATACCTGCTTCGCGATCCATGAGTACCCATCGAGCGCTAGCCGCACAGATCCACCGCACCGCCCGCCTTGAGTGTCGTCAGCATCGCGAATACGTCCGAAACGGCGCTCCCCTGGTCCTCTCGCAAGTTTGGCACTTGCGCGGGGGCGCGGGATCCTACCTGGAATCTCAGGTCACCAGAGGCGCTCTGCTCCGCGAAGGTGGGTCGAGTCGAGGCTCCGGTCGCGTGGGAGACGGCGAGGACGGCCGGATTCACCGCCGAGATCCCAAGGGACTCGAGTGATGCTACCAACGCCGGCCACCCACGTGAAGGATCGGATGCAAATTCGTCATACCGGAATACATACGTGTTCTCGGCTGGCAACTGTGCAATGTTGCGATAAAACCTAAGCCACAGATCGACACGCTCTGAAACGTTACTACCCGCCCATGCGAATCCTTGCTCGTACGATCTCTCGAGACTGGCACATACGCCGGATAGTTGTCGAAAGCACAGCAGAAATCGCGCCTCAGGCAAAACGTCCAATATTTCTTCGACTACGAGAAGATTCCAGGGGTCAGAATCGCAGCAGAAACGAGCCGGGTGCGCCGTCCGGTAGTAATCTCCGGTTGCCCGAGCCAGGAACCTCTGGTAGTCCGTTTTGTGCGGTGCAAGCGCACGGCCCCACCGCAACTTCCTCCACACTAGATAGATGCCGGCCAGTTCACCAAGATGATGAACCTCCGGAGAGCTCTCCAGCACGGCCCCCATCATGGACGTGCCAGACCGTGGGCTTCCAAGGACGAAGATCGGTGTAGACGATTGCATTTATACCTCCCGACACTCCCGGGGCGCTCGTCCAGAGAAAGACGCGCAGCGCCGTTGATCCGAGAATCGTTACGTCATGCCGAGATCAGGACCGATTCTGGGAAATCAGGCGCTCGACTATCTCCCTGCTCTCCAAGTCCAAATCAGACCGGTCCAGGATGCCTTGTGGCTCGAGACACTCGAGGCCATTCGACGGCCCGCTTTCCGCTTCGCAGATGAAGTATGCGCCACTCCGAAGTGTGACCGGCCCGAGTGTCGGCTCCGCAACCCGACCGCTCACACCGTACTCTGCGGCAAACTTCGCGGCACCAACGGCAAGGTCGTCCGACTCGATAAATGACCTGGCGATCCTGACGCTCTCATGCGAATCATCGCGATTAAGAACAATCTTTCCACCATGCCTAAGGATCATGCCGACACGAGGAGCGGCCAGATCCCAGTGCATGACAACGCGCTCATCAACCCACCTGACGTCAGTTCGACCGGAACTTCGATACTCGTCGACGAGCTGCTGGTGGATCGCCTCCATCAATCCGATCCCGCGAACAATGTCCGCTGTCGTCAGGTCGTCATACATCGATCCGGCCTTGCGCTGACCAAGTTGTTCGAGAAACGCAATAGTTTCGCGAGGCAGATATGTTCGATCCGCGAGATAATCCAGGGCGTCCCTCCACCCAAGTGCGAGGAACCCGTAAAAGGCTGCAACATACTCCATGCAGATCAGTGGTCCGCGAACGAACTCTGCCCGGCCATGCGGTGCAAGCTTCTCATCGAAGAGGAACTTGCGCATGAGGTATAGAAAGGAACCGATTACCCTCACCGCTTCGCTGCGCACGTCGCGCGGAGTCGGCGCAGCGAACTCTGCGAATACATTTCGCCCGAAGAGCGGTACTGCGGTCCGACTGGCCTGCAGGATGTAAAGAGCGGCACGATTCTTGTGCATGAAAAGGCCGTCGAGCGCCAGAGACGGATCGGCATCGCGAAGCGTATGGCAGTTAACGCTGATGGGATAGCCGAGGACCTGTTGGGCATGATCGCGCGCCCTCTGGATGGCGTTCGCAGCATACTCGGTCAGCTCGTTGACGACAAGAACCACGTCTGCATTGCTGTTCCGGTGAGCATATCCGCGCGACCGGCTGCCCATGAGCACTGCCCCTGCAACGGCCGGGGCCGCCGAAAATTCGTGCGTCAACTCCCGCACCATTTCCGCGTCAACGGTCCGCGTATTGAGCAGCTCCGATACTTGGAGTCCTACAGCAGCCAATTGTGCCCCCTGACATCCTATCGATGGTTTCGGTAGAACTGTCCCATGAATTCAACGAGGCGGTCGACGCCGGCTTGGGGAACGGAATTGAAGAGCGAGGCTCGCAGATGCCCTACTTTCCGATAGCCCAGCAGGCCGACCATATCGAGCGCCTGTGCCTCCGCCACGAAGCGTCGTTCCAGCTCTGGTTTGGTGAGCGCGAAAGTGACATTCACTAGTGATCGGGCTCCTGGGGCCACCAGGCCGCGGTAGAACCCATCCGAGCTATCGATCACGTCATATAACGCCGCCGCCCTCTGCGCCGAGCGTTGGGCAAGAGCGCCAAGCCCACCCTCAGCGGCACTCCACTCCAGCATCAACCGCAGCACATGCACAGTCGCCAGCGGCGGTGTGTTGTGCCGAGACTCCGCAGCAAGGTGGACTCGGTAGTCGTCAACCTCAGGCAGGGGCCGGACTGGATCGGGAAGGTCCCGGCGAACAACGACGACCGCAAGTCCTGGCGTGCCTAGGTTCTTATGGGTGGTCGCATATACAAGATCGTGTGAGCGCCAGTCCACCTGGCGCGTGAGGAGGTCACTGGAGGAATCACTGATCAGCCAGACGCCCTCAGGCCGCGCTGGAACAGTGGAGAACTGTGTTCCGAATTCGGTGTTGTTCGAGGTGTAATGCACATACCGAGCATTAGCGGCGAAGTCGAGATTGCTCACATCCGGCAGTGTTCTGTATCCCTCTGAGGCGCTCGAGGCAGGGACGTCGACACTGCCGTACGCTCGCGCTTCGGCAATCGCATACTCGGAGAAATAGCCGCTGCAAATGTAACTTGCGACTCCCTCGTTCCCGGGTAGGAAGTACTGAGGGATCATCGCGAACTGCCGCCGCGCGCCACCGTGGAGCATCAGCACTTCGTGGCTCGATGGGATCGCCAGAAGGCGCTTCAGCAATTCCCGTACGGCGGCCATCTCGTCCAGAAAGGCTTCCGATCGGTGGGGTATTTCAAGTACTCCCACGTCCGATCCTCGGAAGCTGAACACCGACTCCGCGAACTGCTCCTTCACTGGTGTCGGAAGCATGGCTGGGCCGGGCGCGAACGATACGATCGCGGTTCTGTTGCCCGATGCCGGTTCGTTATGAACCGCGAACCGCGCGCCTATGCCACACCGCCGGGTGCATGCTCGTCGTGCAGCGCCGGGGAGCCATGGACGTCAACCTCGGGGGACTCGGTCTCGACCCACTCGATGCCTCCGCGTACGCGACCGACCTCTTCGAGATCACTTGCTGCGCCCTTGGCGAGAGTAAGCGTCTCTGCAGGGCCTTGGACTCGCACATCGACAAGCTCGGTCTTCATAGACACTTTGGATCGTGACTTGAGGCCTCGGATTCCACTGAGCACGGCGCAGGCGGCATTGAAGAGCTCGGCCCTCTCCCCAGCCACTCCGGCCTCGTCTGCTGTCGGCCAAGAGGCAAGGTGCACGGAGGAACTATGCGACCAGGACCACACTTCTTCGGTCGCGTACGGCATGAAGGGAGCGAGAAGCCGAACGAGGACATCGATCGCGGTCGCCAAAGCGCTCCGTGCAGAGTCCGCGTCCGGGCGTGAGCTGTATGCGCGCTCCTTCACCAGTTCGAGATAGTCGTCGCAGAAGGTCCAGAAGAAGCGTTCGGTGCGCTCGAGGGCTGTCGTGTAGTCGTACGCGTCGAATGCCGCCGTCGCTTCTCCGATTGTCGTCCGAAGGCCGGCGAGCATCGAACGGTCGACGGGCTCAGTGACGTTGCCGCTTGCGCCCGCACTCAGCGTGAGCGCGAACTTTGCCGCGTTCAGGATCTTGATCGCGAGTCGCCTGCCGACCTTCATCTGCGATTCGTCGAAGGGCGAGTCCAAGCCGGGACGTGCCATCGCTGCGCGCCACCGGACAGCGTCCGCACCGAACTTATCGAGCGCCTCGGACGGCACGACGACGTTGCCGACGGACTTTGCCATCTTCTTGCGGTCCGGGTCCACAACGAACCCTGAAATCATGTGATGCTTCCACGGCAGGACGCCGTTCTCCGCCACCGAGCGGACGACCCGTCCGAAGAGCCACGTCCGGATGATGTCGTGGGCGTGAGTGTTCAGGTCCATGGGGAAGGTGCTCGCGAACAATGCGGGGTCACGCTCCCAGCCACAGGCGATCTGCGGTGTCAGTGCCGAGGTGGCCCACGTGTCCATCACGTCAGGATCGGCACTGAAACCTCCAGCCTTACCTCGCTGGTCGGCGGTGTAGCCCTCCGGCACGCTGATGGTGGGATCGATCGGCAGCCGGTCCTCGCTGGGCGTCAGGACTCGGTCATACCTGAGCTCACCGAACTCGTCGATGGCGTACCAGATCGGGAAAGGAACACCGAAATAGCGCTGCCGAGAAACCAACCAGTCCCCATGAAGTCCCTCGATCCAGTTCGCGTATCGCTGCTGCATGAAGGGCGGCGACCATTCCATCTCTGCGCCAAGATTGATGTACTTCTTGCGCAGCTCCGGATCGGTTCCGCCGTTGCGCAGGTACCACTGCCTTGACGAAACGATCTCAAGGGGCTTCTCGCCCTTCTCGAAGAAGTTCGCCATTCGTTCAGTGCTCTGCGGGGTTCCGACCAGGCTCTCGTCCTCGGTCAGGAGTGAGACGATCGCCTCCCGCGCGGAATGGACCGTCATGCCAGCGAGCCGGGCGAAGTTGTCGCGTCCCGCTTCAGGGATCCACTCCGGAACGTCCCGCGAGAGTCGGCCGTCCCGTCCAACGATTGTTCGAGTCGGCAGATCGAGCTCACGCCACCACTGCACGTCGGTCATGTCACCGAACGTGCAGCACATCGCGATGCCGGCTCCCTTGTCCATGTCGACACTGGCATGTTCGACGATCGGGATCTCGACTCCAAACAGTGGCGAAACAACCTTGCTTCCGACGAGATGGCCGAAACGTGCGTCGTCCGGGTTCACCACGAGAGCCACGCAGGCGGGAAGAAGTTCTGGTCGTGTGGTCTCGATGGTGACGTCCTGAACGCCATCTTGGCCGCGGAAGCGGATTCCGTAGAAGGTCCCTGGGTACGGGCGAGGCTCTACCTCAGCCTGTGCGACCGCGGTCTGGAACGTGACGTCCCAGAGGGACGGGGCCTCCGCAAGGTATGCCTCACCACGGGCAAGATTGCGGAGGAATGCGAGCTGCGAGACGCGCCGCGACTCGTCCGAGATAGTTGTGTACAGGTACGACCAGTCGACGCTCAGCCCGACTTGCTTCCACAGGTCTTCGAACGCCTTCTCATCGATGGCTGTCAGTTTTTCGCACAACTCGATGAAGTTCTGCCTACTGATCGGCACTTGCCTCTTCCGGTCAGGCTTGGCCGGCGGAACAAAGGCAGGGTCGTACGGTATCGAGGGATCACACCGCACGCCGTAGTAATTCTGGACGCGCCGTTCGGTCGGAAGGCCGTTGTCGTCCCAACCGATCGGGTAGAACACGTTCTTTCCGCGCATACGCTGGAACCGCGCGATCAGATCGGTGTGCGTGTAGCTAAAGATGTGACCAACGTGAAGCGAGCCAGATACCGTTGGCGGGGGCGTGTCGATCGAGAATACCTCGCCACGCTCCGAGCCAGTGCGAAAAGCGTACGTACCCTCTTCCTGCCACCGGTTCGCCCACTTCGACTCAAGCCCCTCAAGGGTAGGTCGATCGGGGATCTGGCCCAATTCTTCCACGATGATTTCAATCTCTCGTTAGTGATGCGAAATATTTCGGCCAATCAGGTAAGTCGGCACGGAAACAATTCGCTCTGACAGATGATCGGAGAAAGGCTAGCATGATGTACTCACCGAGGGAAGCCGTAGTCGCTCGGCGAAGCCCTAGAGCGCAACTGAGTGAGCACTTGTCTGCATGCTGGTCGAGAACGCTGGCGACAGGCGCCAGCAAGCTTCCCAGTCGACCGTCATCCAGGCCCGGACCCGACCGACTTGTCGAAACCCAGACAGTTCTTGACCTGCACGTTCGTGCGCCGATGCTCTTGCATGTGCATTGCGCATCGCAAGCAGCCGCACACTCGAGCCAACATCGCCAATCGGACGACGACACAGGGCCGGTATGCCAGGCCGCGAGACCAAATCGGATCCCACACCAGAGAAAGCGCCCGGGACCATTAAGTCATCGTGCCCACTCCGACGCCATTTGCGGAATCCATGGCTCTACTCGTAGGACCATTGTGATTCGTCAACAGTTCGAGGACTCTCACGACTTCGATCCCCGGGTTCTTCTCTTCGAGCCGCCGATGCGCGACGCGGTCGATAAATGTGTCGAGCATGCACATAAGAGGTTCCCGCTCTTCACCACGCCAACTGATCTGAGAACCACTATTCTTCACGACGACGGTTCGCGTGACATAATCGATCTCGATCGATCCGGCCTCGCCTTCGAGGTAAATATCTCGCACCCGTTCCGGTGAGTTACAGCTCACATGGAACTGCCCCAGCACGCCCGTATCCAGGACCACTTTCCCCTGGTACTCGACGGCGTTCGCCTCGCCGGGGACGAACGACGGAACACCCTCGTACCCCACGGCGACGCCACCCGCCAGGTCCAGGATGAGCGCCACGTCGTGTGGCGCGAGATTCCAAAGCGCGTCAACATCAGCGCGGCGCCTACCAGGCGCCAACCGCCGAGAGGTGATCTGCCTGACCTTACCCACAGCACCTGATCGCGAAAGGTCTCTCGCTACGGCGGTCAGGTCGCTGTGAAGGAACGTATGGTCCACCATCACGACTCGCCCGAGCGCTTCGGCTCTGTCCATGACCCTGCGTGCCTCAGCGAGGCTCAACGCAAGGGGTTTCTCGACCAGGATGTCGAACCCCATCTCGAGGGCGGAGATCGCGAGTTCACCATGGGCCGCAGGTGGTGCGGCAACGATAACGGCGTCGACGTCGTCGGCCATCCGACTTAGTCCGGACACGTCTTCGAACATCACGGCGCGTTTGTAGGTTGTCGCGGCGTCCTTTCGGTTCCTACCGTCGGGATCGACAACTGCCGAAAGCACAGCGTTATTGGACCGATCGACCGCACGCGCGAGATTGCGCCCCCAGTACCCGAACCCAAGAATTGCGACAGACATCCGCCTCATGATGGGACCACCCTTGCGCTGATTGTGTCTGGTGTTGTGCCAGTCAGAATCTTCAACGAAGTAGAGATCACGTCGAGAACTTCCTCCTTGTTGTGGCCACCGTCTTCTTGACACCGAGGGATTATCCGACGTGAGATCTGTGTCACTAAGTTCCTCAGCGCCGTGAATAGTCGACCGGGCTTCGTATCTATGATCGCTTCGTTCACGCGCAGGCGATGCTCGCTCGTCATTTCTCCGACGTCGGTACTTCCCGGACGGCAGTGTTGTCGGAGGTATCGGTCTACGTGGACCGCCTTGATGACAAGCCTCCGTGCCTCCGAAACTCTGAGCGAGGTCTGGTCAACGTCGCGCGTCTCATGTGCAGTAAGAAGTGCGCACCGGATTGCCGCACTTTCGATCGGATCTCCGACCACTGGCAGCGTCGCTCCGGCTCGGCGTGAGATCTTCCGCCCTTGCGTCAGGATCAAGCTGTGGGCGATGACTTCATCTACCGGCGACCTTTTGATCGTCATAGCCCAGAGTGGGAAATGGAACTTGCGAAGAATATCGATCCCGCTCACGAGGGTTATCGGGGCGTCGATACCCAGCCGATTCAGGACCAGTGGGTAACCTGCTGCCACGAGTCGCGCGTCGAGCGTTTCACTCGAGTCAAGTGGTGATGTGGGGCCGATCGCAAGTCCTGCATGCGAGACCCGAAGCCACTCGTAGCCGTCACGCAAGGCAATGAAACGGGATCTCGCGCTAGTCGACGACCACCTCCATTCGTCAACACGACCGATGATCTCGTTTCGATCAATGTGCAGGTACCACGCTGGAGTCGTGTCCGGCAGCAAAGGACCGCCGCAACGGAAGCACACTTCGTGCTGACTTTGAGGCAGGATGAGGTCACATCCACCACAACGGTCCTGTCGACGCGCAAGGTGCCGTATCCTTCCCAGTTCGGCGAGCTCAATGATCTGGGACTGCAGAGCTTCGAGTAATTGGGGATCGTCATAGCGGAGTGTCGGAAGTGAGGTGGGTGCGATCCGCCAGATCTCGGTGCCGTCCCGACCGCTCTGAACCGCCTGCTCGATGAACTCTTCACGTGAAAGCCCGGAGACCGAATAGTCGGCCTCGAACTTTCGTCCAGCGAGATTCCATGCCTCCGCTCGGTGGCCTCGACCGCCGGCAGCCGAGTGCGTCCGAGCCAAGGCATCGGCCAGGACCATCGACCGTATCGTGCCGATGTGCAACGCTGTCGGCGCCGTGGCAGGACTCATGAATATCCGGACGTCGCCGTTCATCGTCGCGTGGAGATCCCGGCGGAGTGGTGCGCATAGTGCTCGAGGACTAGGCGCGCCTCGGGTGTCAGGTTCGTTCGAAGTGCCGTGTCCAGTGGCTCGAGCGCGTAGTTGGTGTGCTCAGACAGGCTCACAACTTCACCCCGGCTGATGCTGCTGACGAATGGAAACGCAGCAAGACGGTCGGAGAGGAGCGGCCGACCGTTGCCAATGGGCTGGACTTCACACGCGAGTCCGGACTCCTCCAGCACCTCTCTCGGTGCCGCGTCCCAGGGCTGTTCTCCCGGCTCCAGGTACCCGCCCGGAATCGTCCACATGCCTGGGTACAGATAATCCGAGGGAGGACGGCGGAGCAGCAGGACTTTGCCCCCGATCTCGGTCACCGTCATCGCTGAGGATTGCGGCAGGCTCAAGTCCCAGTTTGGCGTGTTGGCTTCTCCGTCCCAGCGCACCTCGCCAATACCTCTGCGTGAGAACACTGCCGCTGCCCGCTCCCATACGTCACTGACAGCAGCGGCAGCACGTGCAGAGTCAAGTTCCGTGCCAAGCACTTGTCCACGGGCCAGCACTTGAAGACACGCTGCCTCGTCCGTGGAGATTTCATCGCTGCTTCTAAGCAGGTCAAGGGCGTCACGCACGTTTGCTGCCAGCACTCCGTGAAAGAGGGCAAGTCTCCTGATCGCCGCGACAGCTTCCTGTGCGAAGTTTGGCGCGATGCTCGATGTCGTCACAGCAGCGCCGCTGGCTAGAGCGACGAGCCGCCGCCCAACCGCGATCGCCTCTGCTCTAGCAGTTCTGCTGCCGGGAGCAGGAAGGTGTTCGAACGGCAGCTCTCCCCCCACCTGGACCATGACCGTAGTCAGCCACAGATCCTCAAGCGCGGACCCATCAGCGCGTGGGACGAGCGAGCGTGCTGCAGCGGTACGCGTGGCGACTGCGCCGTCCAGCACAAGAACGTTGACAGCTCGTCCCGTCTCGCTTGAGAGCAGAGCCACCTCTTGACGGATAGCGTGCCTGGTGTCATCACTGACCGGAAATCCTGGGCGGATGCTCAGAATGAGCGACCCAAGTGGCTCGCGGTCGGCTTCGCCGAAGGCGGGCAACCACCCCAAGGCGTCAACGTCGGGAAGCGACGCAAGGAATCCACTCCGCAGACGTGGCAGCCTTGACTCTGCGAGCGCTGGACTGAGCCTGAGACCAAGTGTCATGGCGATGTCTTTCGACGTGGGATTTGTTGGTCACCATGGAACCGACCCGTAGGAACACTCGACAGGGCATCGATGACGCTTCTCTGTAGCATCCGTGTAGCACCCACGGCTTCAATGCGACGGCAGGGCCTCGCAAACTGCTCTGGGACATCGCTGCGTGTCACGCTCCGGGCCCACCACAAGAACGTCACGGCCGTGCGCTCGTCTCTTCGAGAACCCTGTAGCAAGTTTGTGGCATCTGATGCCTGACCTGGGTCGGGCATGGCTTACTCGTCTGCGAGCGTCGTACGGTGGGCCACGATGAAGTGCAGGCCCGGCCGGGCGCAGGAGCGTCCATCGATGGGGGCAGGATGCGAGAACGACGAACTCGGCTCGCCGAGCGCCGCAAGGAGCTCGGGCTGACCCAGGAGGGCTTGGCCGAAGCGCTCCAGGTCGAGCGCACGACGGTCGCCCGGTGGGAGACCGGCGCGAACACTCCGGGTCTGTGGGCGCGCCGCCGCTTGGCCGGGGTTCTCCACATCCCACTCGATCAGCTCGGGGATCTGCTCGCTTCTGGACAGGTCAGCTCCCTGAGCGCCAGCGTCGATCATGCGACATGGACCGACGAGTGGCCCGCAGGCAGCGACACCGACGGCCTGCGGGTGCTGGCGACGACCGCTGCGCAGTCCTCGACCGCGTTCACGGAACTGTTCTCCTCAAGCAACGTGAGCGAGGACATCCTGGAGCAGTTCGGCCTGACCCTGTCGCGGATCGCGACCGCTTACGTGCACGCCCCGCTGCTGCCGTTGTTCACCGAGCTGGTCGCCGTCCGGGACAACCTGTTCGCCCTACTGCACGGGCGGCAGAGCCCGCAGCAGAGCCGCGACCTCTTTCTGCTGGCCGGGACCGCCTGCCTGCTGTTGGCGCACGCCTCACAGAACCTGGGCGAGACGGCGTCCTCGATGGCTCAGGTCCGTGCCGCTCGACTCTGCGCCGAGCGCGCCGGCCACACCGGGCTGCAGGCGTGGACCGCGGGCACGAGCGCGCTGATCGCTGAGTGGTCCCCGCAGAGCCGGATGTCGCTGAAACTCGCCCAGCATGCTGCCGGCCTCGCTCCTGCCGGTGAGGCGCGTATCCGCATCGCGGCTATCGAGGCGCGCACGGCGGCCCGTATCGGAGACCACGCGCTCGCTCGGCAAGCACTGAACCGAATGCAGGACGCCCGGCAGGAGTCCCCGGTGCATGACGAGGTCGAGCAGTTCGGTGGCCTGCTGACGTTTCCCGCCGCGAAACAGGACTACTACCTCGGCGGCACCTACACCCTCCTGGGCGACCACGAGGCCGCCCACCGACACGCCTCGGCCGCGATCGCCGCCTACCGCGACGGGCCGCCCGAGGAGCGCTCCTACGGCGACGAGGCACTGGCGCACATCGACCTGGTCACCATCGGGATCCTGGAAGGCAGCTTCGACGACGACGCCGAGGGCGCGCTCCGACACGTCCTTGACCTGCCCGCACACATGCGCATCCGCCAGCTCGGCAATGCGATGAACCGCGTCAGCGCCCTGATGCGCAGCCCCGAACACCGAGGGAATCGAACCATCGGACAGCTCTCACACCTCATCCGCGACTACCGAGTGATCGACAGCGCTGCTGCAACCCCCGAACTGCGATGACCACGATCGCCACCTCACCACAGGCCTCCGCTCTGCAGGCCTGCCGGACCTGGGATTTGGACGCCAGGGACATCGCCCCCCTGCGGTCCCATGCCACCGCCGTCTTCGTGGTGCCGCGAGCGAAGGCCATCCTTCGAGTCAGTCGCCTTGAGGACCACGACGCGCTCGTGCGTGCGGTCGAGATCACCCGTTGGCTGTCACAGAACGATCTGCCAGTGACAGTGCCGTTCGACGTCGCACAGCCCGTGGAGTCCGGCGGCCGCATCGTCACGCTCTGGCGGCATTACCCGCAGCCGGACCGCCACCAGCCCGGCCCCGAGTACCTGGGCGAGATTCTGCGTCACCTGCACGCCCTTCCATCACCGCACATCCCCCTACCCGACTACCAGCCGCATGCCTCGCTGCGCTGCACTATCGTGGCATCCACGGCCCTGTCTCAACCGGACCGCAACTGGCTCCTGGCACGTTCGGACGCTCTTCTGGCGGCTTTCCACGAGCTCGACTCACCGCTCGGCCGCGGGATGATTCACGGCGACGCCTACCCCGGCAACCTGCTGTGGGACGGCAAGCAAGCACGGCTCGGCGACTGGGACGAGGCCGCCACGGGGCAGCGCGAGATCGACCTCGCCAACACGTTCCAAGGGGTGCGCTTCGGACGCACGACCGAGCAGTTGCGAGCGTTCTCACGCGCCTACGGCCACGATCTGTCCGACTGGCCGGGCCTGAAGGTCCTGACCAGCCTTCGCGACCTCCACACACTCGGCTCCTTCATCCGGCGCGCTGATGTGGGCGATGCCGAGGCCGCAAGGGCGCTTGCCCACCGGCTGGCCACACTGAGGCAGGACGATCAGGACGCACGCTGGACCGCTTCTTGACCGGACCGGTCCAGTCAGTTGCTCGACGATGTCGAACTGATCGCGCTCGCCGACCTCGACGCCGATGGCGCGTGCCGCTGACCTCGACCACGGTGACCGGTCGTGGCGCGCCCCTGTGAACAGCCGTCGCATCTGGGGAAGCGCTCTTACACGTCGACCTCGCCTGCCGCACGCTCCAACGCGTCGATGACCGCGTCGACGATCTCGCCCTGAAGGCGCGCCCCGCGCCCGCCCTCCGTCGACCACGATGATGCGCCAGTCATGACACAGGGCAGCCACAAGTTTGCTCTGGGAGCCGCCGTCCGTCGCGCGTTCGATGGATCGCAGAGTCGCAACCACACCGCCAGTTGCGAACGACGGAACGGATGAGCGATGAGACTGACGACGAAGCAGAACCTCCACTCGGCTGCTGTGCCGACGCAAAGGACAGACCAGTGACCCGCCTGGCCGAGGTCGTCGACACGACCCGGCTCCTGGCGTACCTGTGCGACGCCGACGTCATCGACGTCACGGCCCGGACCGAGCCCCTGCACCTGAACGGGCACGTCCTGGACGTCGTGCAGGTCCACGTACTCGTATCCGGGCTGGACGGCGCAGCTCGGCTCGCACGAACCACGCGGCTTGTCGGTGACTCCGCCGAGGACGCGGGCGTCGTGGTCTGGCGGACATGGGTGGGTTGGGTCGATCTGGGACGGGACGACGTGCTCCTGTCGCTCCGGGTCACCACCGCGCAGATCACCAGTACTGGAACGACCTCCAAGCCCGCTACGCAGTGGGAGCGGCGGCCAGGCGACGGCTCGTGAGTTTCCTGCGCCGCCGAGCAGCCCGGCCGCAGCCGCGCCACGTGGCGCCCCGAACACCGAGCGCCGCGAGCCCGCCGTCGACGCCTCGGCCGCAGCCGCCACACAACGAAGCCGTGCCGCCGCACACCAGTGCACTACGCGACGCGATCGGCCCCTGGGCAACCGCGCCAAGAGCGGCGGCGTTGCGAATCTGGTTCGTCCCGGATGGCGGTCTCACACTCGGTGGTTGCGAGGTGTGGGGCGGCTTCGCCGGCGAGACCACACGAGAACTGCGTGCCTTCGTCCCGATCGCCGCAGGGACCACGCTCCACGAGCTGGAGCGCGAGCTGCGCAGCCTGAAGCTCGAGTTCCCGGCTTCCGAGTACGGAACTGGCCTCGGGGACTGGCGTGTTGCCATCGACCAGCACGGCCTCAAGTCCTACTTCCTCGACGTGCGACAGGGCGGCGCGCAGACCGGCAACGTTTCTCGTTGACCGTGACAACGCGTCGCTGGCACGGTTGCGCACATGACAGCCCTACGGGTCGAGCCCGTGATCGAGGTCCTTGGTGACGACGCGTTCGACCTGTGGCCCGTCGTCGGGCGTGGCGGCTTCTGGTACCAGGCCTTGCACGGCGACATGTCCGACGCCGACGTCGGAACGGCAATCCATCAGATCTTGCGCTGGTTCCACACCGACGAGAAGGGCGATGAGGCCCCAATCCTGGCGGTCTACCTCCGCCGAGCTCTGGGTCCGCACGACCCAGATGGCACCCAACCGCCTGCGATGGGCGGCCTGCGGTTCATCGACACGAGCACCGGGACCGCGGTCCTGCCCGGGTGCTGCTACTCGATCGACGAGCGCTTCGAGATCCTCGATGTGCTCGATGGAAACCAGCTGGGGTGCTGGCTCGGGCACAGCCCCGATGCCGGGATCACCTTGCGCGACGGACTCGTCGAGATTGTGCAGGATGCCGAGGATCTGACCCGCCCCATCTTGCGGTTCGCCCCGGAGGAGGTTCGTGCCTCCCTTGCTCGGGCCGAGGCCGATCTCGACGGGTTCCGCGACCGAGTCACCGCTTGGGCCATGGCGCACGCTCCAGAGCACGCCGGCCCGCTGTTGGACGTCGTCACCCGCGCGCTCGAAGCAGAACCCCGCCAACCGGCGTCCGCCGAGATGGGCTGACGTGCCCGCAGCGGCGAGCATTGCGATCGATACGGTGGCCGAGTGAGCACCGACCACGACACCACACCACGCTCCCGGACAACACCGCCAACAGTGCTTCAGTTGCGGATCGATCTCGACGACGCCCAACCACCGATCTGGCGTCGCCTGAACCTGCGATCTGATCTCATGCTCGACGTCGTGCACCAGGTCATCCAGGACGCGTTCGGATGGGAGGACTCGCACCTGCACCGGTTCGCACTCGGCAGCAACGTGTGGGACCACGACGCGCAGCTCTTCCTGTGCCCGTACGACGTCGCCGAAGGCGAAGACGAAGGAACCCCGGAGGAACAGATCCGCCTCGACCAGGTGCTGACCGAGCCCGGTGACGTCCTGCGCTACGTCTACGACTACGGCGACGACTGGCAGCTCACGCTCCGGCTGGAGAAGATCCAGCCGGCAGAGCCAGCCACTCCCCCAGCGTTGTGCGTGGACGGACAAAGGGCAGCACCGCCAGAGGACTCCAGGTTCGAGTACCTGAACGAGGGCCTCGCCGCGCTCGTCGGAGACCCGGACCGGTTCGAGCCCTCCGAAGTGAACGAGGCGCTCGATCGACCCTGGTACCTACTACGCGCCCGCGGCGCGCACCCCCGCCTCCTGGAGCTGGTGAACATGCTCTCGATCACCAGCGACGGCGCCAAACTCGGAACCCGACTCGCCGCCCTCCCGGACCCACCGGCCAGGCCGTCCGACGACGCCCTCAGGACCGCCTTCACCGCCCACCTGTGGTTCCTCGACCAGGCCCACGACGGCGGCATTCCGCTCACTGCAGCGGGCTACCTCCGCCCGGCGGTCGTGGAAGGAGCAGCCGCCCTGATCCCCGCGATGGCGAACTGGATCGGCAAGGCGAACCGCGAGGACCTCACCTACCCGGTAGCGGACTTCCGCGAGACACTGGTCAAACACCTCGGACTGCTGCGCAAGTACAAGGGAGCACTGCACCTCACCCGCGCCGGCGCCGCCGCCCGCGACAAGCCAGCAGTGCTGTTCGACCACCTCGCCACGTCGATCACCCCACCCCACGAGCGCGGACGGTTCGTCATCGACGCCGACCTGCTCGTCCTCGCCCACGCGGCCGTCACGCCCGACGGCGAGCTGCCCCTGGACCAGATCGCGGCCCACCTGACCGATCTCGGCTACCAACACGACGACGGCCGGCCGATCGCCGCGCACGACCTCCACCAGTACGAGGCCAACGTCCACGACATCCTCGTCAACATCGCCGCCCCGCCAGCAGGACGTCGAGCGCGGAGCCAGATCAGCACGGTCGCGGCGTCCCTGGCCAGGAGGACCCTTCATTGCTGACGCCTATCGGCGTCGGGTTCTGTTCGACGTAGGCCATATATTGCGCCCATGACGCCGTCGACCAGCAGCCGCGACCGGTTCCGCACCCTGGCAGCCGAGACCGTCGCCGTCGTCCGGGAAGGCGGCTACCGCGTAGGCGACCGACATGTCGACATCGCAGCGCAGGTCGCCACCGCGGTCGCCGGGACCCGCTTGATCCTCCCGGACGCAGAACTGAGCAAGGGCGCCACGTGGTCCAGCCCGACCACGGTCGAGGTGCGGGAAGAGTCCAGCCTGGCGGCGGCGCGCCGACTCGGCCCCGGCACCGCCTGCCTGGTCTTCGCGTCGGCCCGCAACCCGGGCGGCGGGTTCCTCAACGGCGCCCAGGCCCAGGAGGAGGCGATCGCGCGCAGCTCAGCGTTGTACGCGACCCAGACCGCCGTACCCGAGTTCTACGAGCATCACCGACGGGAGTCGTCGTTGCTCTACAGCGACCGGGTGATCGTCTCGCCAGAGGTTCCGGTCTTCCGGCACGACGACGGCGCCCTGCTCGCCGATCCCTACCCGGTCACGTTCCTGACGGCGGCAGCTCCCAACCGGGCCGCGATCGAGCGCAGCCAGCCGGCCGCCTCGCGCGAGATCGCCGCCACACTGGTCCGACGTGCCGCCCGCGTGCTCGACGTGGCCGCCGCCCACGGCAACCGCCGTCTCGTCCTCGGTGCCTGGGGCTGCGGAGTGTTCGGCAACGACCCGGCAGAGGTCGCGACCGCGTTCGCCGAAGCACTCGCCGGCCCACTGAGATTCGAGCACGTCACCTTCGCGATCCTCGACCCCCGCCCCGGACAGCCGGTGCTTACGGCCTTCGAAAGCCGCCTGCTCCAGGGCCGCCGTCCTCGCGCGACCGAGATCTCAACGAGCCCGGTAAGAACCAAGCCGTAGCCCACGCGTACGGTCCGTCGTGGCGCTGATCGACGGACATGGTGGACGGCACCCCCCGCGGTAACCACGGCGCACCGGCCTGCCGGGTGCAGTGCTTCGCACCCGGCAGGCCGGACGACCGGGCTACCGACGCGTCCAGAGCTGGTTCGCCGCGCCGGTGCACGTCCAGAGCAGCACCGCGGTGTTGTTGGCGGTGAGGTTGCGGTCGACGTCCAGGCACAGGCCGGACTGCACATTGCGGATCGTGCCGTCGCCCTGGAACGTCCACTGCTGGTTGCCGCCGCCGTGGCAGTCCCAGAGCTGGGCCCGGGCGCCCGCCGTGGCGCCGGACGGCGCGTCGAGGCACTTGCCCAGCGACCGCAGCGTGCCGTCCGTGGCGGTCCACGTCTGGTTCGGGGCCGAGTGGCAGTCCCAGATCACCAGGCCGGTGCCGTTCGCCGTGGCGCTGTTCGGCACGTCGAGGCAGCGGCCCGACGACGAGCTGACGAGCGTCGTGCTCGTCGGAGGCTGGGACGTGCCACCGGGGGTCACCTTGAACAGCGCGACGCCGTGCTGGGCGACGCTCGCGGTGATCTGCCCCGTCGTCGTGCCCGTGGCGCCCGTCCACAGCTCGCGGTACGAGTGCGTGCCGGAGCCCAGCCCGACCTGGCCGAGCGTGGTCGAGATCTGCCGGCTGCCGGAGCCGCGGTTGAGCAGGGCGACCGCCACGGAGCCGTCGGCGAGGGGCTTGGCCCAGACCTCGGCGTCGCCGTCGTCGCGCACCCGGTCCGCCTGCCGCACCAGCGGGTCCTGGTCGATCGCGAGGACGTCCCGGTTGGTGAGGACAGCCCGCACGTCGGCGCTCATGTTCCGCAGGTCGTTGCCCGCGATGAGCGGGGCGCTGAGCATCGCCCACATGCTCTGGTGCGCGCGGTTCTCCGTGAGCGTCAGCGTGTTCCGCACGCCGACCATGAGCATGTCGGGGTCGTTGTACGCGCCCGGCCTGGTCCACTCGCGCATCGGCTCGATGATGTCGAGGGCCTCCGTGATCCCGACGAAGCAGTCGGCCGACGGCGAGCAGCCCGTCGACCAGGCGTCGTCCAGGTCCTCGGAGGTGCGCCACATGTCCGCGAAGTCGCCCCAGCCAGGGTAGGTCGGGGCGGTGTTCGAATGCGCGCTGTTCGGGTTGATCGAGTAGACGATCGGGCGGCCGGTGGCCTTCAGCGCGTCGCCAAACTTCTTGAACAGCGCCGCCTGCTCCTGCACGGTGCCGCGCGGGTCGCACCAGTCGTGCTTGACGTAGTCGACGCCCCACGAGGCGAACAGGTTCGCGTCCTGGGTCTCGAATCCGTTGGACGACGTCCCCGGGAGGTTCGAGAAGTACTGGTTGCAGGTCTTCTCGCGCGGCGCGTGGTAGATCCCGAACTTCAGCCCACGGGCGTGGATGTAGTCGCCCAGGGCCTTCATGCCCGACGGGAAGCGGTCCGTCCTGGCGCGCAGGTTCCCGTTCGCGTCGCGGGTGTTCTCCATCCAGCAGTCGTCGACGACGACGTACTGGTACCCGGCGGCGGCCATGCCGGAGCTCACCATGGCGTCCGCCGTCTCGCGCACCATCTGCTCGTTGATGTTGCAGTAGAAGGTGTTCCAGCTGTTCCAGCCCAGGGGAGGCAACGGCGCCGGCTCCTCGACGGTCGGGCCGGGAGCGGCGGCCGCCGGAGCGGCGTCAGCGGCCGGAACGGCCGCAACTGACGCCGGTCCGACGGCGAGCAGGGACGTGGTCAGTGCGGTCGCGGCGAGCAACGAGAGCCGGCGACGACGAGACAGGTCTTTCACGAGCACTCCTTTGTGCGGCGGTGAGGTGGGCGGTGAGTGGTGCTCTCTACGGGGTGGTCAGGTCGAACCGCTGGGCGGTGACCTCACCGCGCTTCGGGAAGACATCCTTGACTTCCTCTCATCGATGGACGAGCACTTGCGTCGACGGGCGGCACTTGCGCAGAGCGCGAGACACGGGATCCGGGAAGTCAATGCCGGGCGCGAGGCCGCGTCAGGTCCGATCCGGAAGCCTGCGTGAGCGCTAACATCAAGGGCGATACTGACAGGCGCTTACCCGGAGGGCAATGGTCCCCGACGAGGAACTAAGCGATGAACTCCTGTGCGAACTTGCTCCCGTAGACGTTGTGCCGCGGGGGAAAGCAGTCAAAGCCGGAGAGGTAACGGAGGCGTAGCAGTGCTCCGCCTCCGTTACCGGGTTCTCGGGTATGTGGCCGGTCTGGACGGCGCTGGCGCTCGTGCTTGCTGGCACGGCCCTGCTGCTCTGCCACCGCATGGCGGGCGGCGCGCCGATCGCGCGTCAGGCCACCGGCTGCGTGGAGTACGCGCCCGCAGCGCATACGCGTGAACACGCTTCCCGGACGGTTCCGCCTGGCGATCCACGCGAGGAGAACGGCAATCGGATCGGTGGCGGAGTGCTCCCCGGCCGTCACGTCCTTCGCCGTCCTGGTCGCCCTTGGATCGGCGCACGGTCAGCACCGTGCCACCGGGCCGGAGCTCGACGTCGGCGAGGGTCAGGCCGGCGAGCAGAATGGGAGCCATGGACGCCATCGAAACGAGACCAGGACCACTGAGCCGGTTCCGCATCGCGCACGAGCGCGACGTTCTGGAAGCTCTGCGCTCGCGCGGCCCTCTCACCCGCCGGCAGCTGCAGGAGGAGACGGGCCTGTCTCGAACCACGCTGCACGACATTATCGTCCGACTCCGCTCCGAAGGCGCCGTCGCTGATGAGCGAGTCAGCAGCGGCGGGAAAGGCCGCCCGAGCTCCGTTCTTGTCCTCCAGAAGGCGACTGCGCATCTGATCGGGCTGGAGATCGGGCGCCGTCACCTCGGTCTCGTGATCTCCAACCTCTCCCACCACGTCGTTCATGAACGCGACGTGGTGATGCCGGGACCGATGACGAGCGCAGAGATCGCGCGTTTCGCAACGATGGTCGTCAGGGATGCGCTCCACGAACGCAGGCTCACCGACGCCCGGTTGGCCGCTGCGGTCATCGGTCTGCCGCTGTCCCTCGCGGTCGGCGATGATCAGGCGTCGTTACGCACGCACATCGACAGTGCGTTCCACAGCGAGTACGGCGTGGGCCCGATCTTCGAGAACAACGCGCGGCTCGTGGCACTGGCCGAAAGCAGGTGGGGAGCCGCTCAGGGCGTTTCGGACTTTCTGTACGCGCACCTCGACAGCGGCGTCGGCGGCGCCCTGATCATGGACCGCCGACTCCTCGCCGGCCCGACAGGGAACGCCGGCGAGATCGGCCACGTCTCGCAGGACCTCGACGGTCCGCCGTGCTGGTGTGGGAGCAGAGGATGCCTGGAGCGCTACGTCGCCCTCCCCGAGCTGCTCCGGACAGTCGGCGCCGACGACGTCGACGCCCTCGCTGACGCGAGGCGGTTCGCGGCGATGCGACCGCGCATGACGCTTCTGGCTCGCACCCTCGCCGGTGTTCTCACCGCCCTCGATCTGCGCACGGTCGTTCTCGGAGGTGCCGTGGCCCACGTCGACGGTGTGGCGGATTCGGTCCTCAGCGACCTGCGACAGCTTGTGCCCTCCCGGATCGCCGCACAGCTCGACGTGCGGGTCGCGATGCTGGGCGCCCTGGGCTCCGCACGAGGCGCCATCGCACTTGGCCTGGACACCGATGCGGCGACGTCGCCTCCGCCACCCCCGGGCGCCGGGATTTAATCCGAGAACTTGACAGAATCGGTTCCAGGCGTCAGGCTGCGTCCCACAGCGCGAACCGGCGCTCGATGATGCGCGCAGACAATGAAGTCGAGGAACCATGTCCACAGCAGCAGCTATCCCGCAGACAGCGACCCGCCCGTTCGGGATCCGAGACAAGATCGGCTATCTCTTCGGAGACTTCGGCAGCGATTTCGTCTTCATCTTCGCCTCCTCCTACCTGATGCTCTTCTACACGAATGTCGCGGCACTCAACCCCGTTCACGTGGGGCTGCTGTTCCTCGGGGCGCGGGTGCTGGATGCGTTTACGGATCTCATCTGGGGGCGCTTCCTCGACTCCCACCGTGCTTCCAAGGCCGGTCGCTTCCGCGTGTGGATCATCCGGGCGGCCGTCCCGCTGGTCCTCATCAGCGCCCTGCTCTACGTCCCGGCGATCGGTGACTGGGAGTATGGGCTGAAGCTGGCGTACGCGACAGCCACCTACATCCTCTTCGGGTCCGTCTTCTACACGATGGTGAACATCTCCTACGGGTCCATGGCGTCGGTGCTGTCCGCGGACCCCGTCGAGCGGACATCTCTGTCGGTGTGGCGCAGCGTCGGCGCGGCCTTCGCTGCAATCTTCGTCGGCGTCGTTCCGCCGCTGTTCATCTACGCCACGATCGAGGGCCAGTCGCAGCTGCTGCCCATGAACCTCTTCTTCACGGCGATCATCTTCAGCCTGGGTGCTCTGGCATGCCTGGCCACCTGCTACCGGCTGACCACCGAGCGCGTGATTGCCCCCGCCCACGCCGAACGTCGCAGCTTCGGACAAGTCGTCCGCTCCCTGGCCACCAACCGCGCACTGCTCGCGCTCGTCGTTGGCAACCTCGTCATGGTCCTCGCGCTGTTCATGCAGCAGTCGATGGGCCCATACCTCTGGTTGAACTACTTCAACAACGGACAGCTCTCCGCCCTGGCGAGCCTCACGACCATCCTCCCGATGCTGCTGCTCGCCCCCGCCGTCGCGCGACTGGGCCGACGGTTCGGCAAGAAGGAGGTCACCGTCTTCCTGGCCGCTGTCGGCGGAATCACGTACCTCCTCGCGTTCTTCCTGCACGTCGAGAACCCCTTCGTCTTCCTCGCCATCTCCGCACTCGGCGGCATCGGCATCGCGGCCTACAACCTGCTGGTCTGGGCATTCATCACCGACGTCATCGACGACGTGGAAGTGCGCGCCGGCAGCCGCGACGACGGCACCGTGTACTCCGTGACCACCTGGGTTCGCAAGCTCGGGCAGGCGGCGGTGGGCGGGCTGGCGGGACTCGTGCTCGCTGCGATCGGATTCCAGGCCGGCCAAGCCTCCCAGAGCGCCGAGACCGTGAACGGGATCTACCTCGTCTCCACCCTGGTCCCGGGTCTGCTCCTGCTGACATTTGCGGCATTCCTGTTCTTCGCCTTCCCGCTGACGCGGACCCGCGTCGAGCGCAACGTCGCCGAGCTCAATGCCCGCCGCGCGGCAGACAGCGCCGACTGACCGCTCCCCACCGCTCGATCTCCTCCCGCCCGAACGAAGGATCCACCATGGATGATTCCCCGCTGTTCGCCGCGCTGCCGACCAGTGCGATCCGCCCGATCGAACCGCCGGCGGCACCTGAAGGCGCCGTGTGGGCCGACACCGAGCGGCCCATCAGTGAACGCGTCGAGAGCCTTCTGGCGAAGCTCACGCTCCAGGAGAAGACCGAGCTGCTCTACGGTCGCGGGTTCCGCATCTCGCACCCGAGCCACGTCTGGCAAGCCTGGGTGAAGGGCAATGATCGTCTCGGCATCCCCGACGTCATGCAGGGCGACAGCCCGGCGGCGCCCCTGGTGGGCCCCGCGAACGTCAGCCAGATCCCGTCCGAGCATGCACTCGCCGCGAGTTTCGATCCGAACACCGCCCGGCGCGCCGCCCGGATCGTGGGAGCGCAGGTGCGCCGGCTCGGCTACGGCGTGTGGCACGCGCCGACGCTCGACGTCGTCCGCGATCCGCGACACGGACGCTCGCACGAGACCTTCGGCGAGGACGGCTTCCTGTCGTCGATCATGGGCGAGGCGTACGCGCGCGGCATCCAGGACGAGGATGTGGTGGCCGACCTGAAGCACTTCGGGCTTAACACCGTGGAGACCGATCGCCTCGTGACCGATTGCATCGTGGACGAGGAGCGGGTGGTCGGCCATTACCTGGCCCCGTTCCGCACGGTGCTGCAGAACATGGACATCCACATGGTGATGACGTCCTACGCGAAGATCAACGGCCACCACGTCAACGACGTCGCAACGTGGTTCCACCAACTCCGCGAGGAGTGGGGCTTCGACGGGATCGTGCGAAACGACGCGATGGCCGGCCACTCGCTCGAATCGCTGACGCTCGGGCTCGACCAGGAGTTCCGGGACGAACTCCACTTCGGCAGCGAGCTGATCGCGGCGGTGGAAGCCGGCAGGATCGATGAGGCGGACGTCGACCGGACCGTCAACCGCATCCTCTCCACCATGATGCGCAGCGGACTCTTCGACCGCCCCGCCACCCCTGCAACGTGGGAGGGCCCCACCGCCGGGGAGACCAACGCCGCTCGTGACGCCGCCGCCGCCGGTGTGGTGCTCATGCGCAACGTCGGGGACGTCCTCCCCCTCGCACCGGTCGCCGGCACGAAGATCGCGATCATCGGCTCGGCCGCGACCGACCAGAGCATCGCTGGCGGTCCGACCCGTGTGCTCGACGATCGCGATACCTTCGCCGCCGCGTTCGCGCAGCGATTCCCCGACGCGACCGTCGAGGTTGTCCAGGCGATCGACCGCATCGGTTTCAACGATCAGCTGCCCGGTTTCGATCGGCTTCCGACGAGCGCGCTCTCAACGACAGAGGGAACAGGCCTGGAAGCAGCCTTCTACGACGAGGAGGGAGCGCTCATCGGGCGCCGGCTCGGGGCCTCGTTGAGCGTCGAGGTAGCGGACTGGGCGATGGGCCAGATCGGGCAAGAGGACCATGTGCCGCAAGGAACGGCCCGGGCGGTGTGGTCGGGGATGTGGCAGACCGACGCGGGCGAGCACGAACTCGACGTCGTCACCGGAGGCGCGTTCACGCTGCACGTCGACGACAACCTCGTGCTGGAGCACGACGGCTCCGCGCGTCGCACCGCTGCGAGCCAGTCCCGGATACAGCTCCCGGAAGGCTTGCACACGCTGCGGGCGGAGTACATCGCCCCCGACGAGTCGCAACGAGCATTCGTCGACTCGTCGTCCGCTCCGATGAAGGTCGGCCTGCGCGTTCCGGTCGCCTCGCCGTCGCCGGGTATCCGGGACGCGCAGGCGGCTGCGCGTGCGGCGGACATCGCGATCGTCGTCGTACGGGACCTCGCGAGCGAGGGCTCCGACCGGCTGACGCTGCGCCTGCCAGGCCAGCAGGAGGCTCTCATCACCGCCGTCGCCGCGGCGAACCCGCGCACCGTCGTGGTGCTGCAGACGGCCAGCGCCGTCCTGACACCCTGGCGGCACGACGTCGCCGCCGTCGTGCAGGGCTGGTACGGCGGAAGCCGCGGCAACGCGGGCATCGTCGCCGTTCTCGCCGGTGACCGCGACGCGGGCGGGCGGCTTCCGGTGACGTTCCCTGAGCGGGACGAGGACCTGCCGACCTTCGACCCGACCAGGTTCCCCGGAGTGGATCGTGTCGTGCTCGTCGACGAGGAGCACACCGGCTACCGCTACCACGGCCGACCGTCGGCGCCTCGGCCGGCCTTCCCCTTCGGGTTCGGCCTGTCCTACACCGCCTGGCGCCTCAAGGATATCGAGGCACCAGCAGAGGTCAGTATCCCCGCATCCGCTGCCAAGACGGCGCATCGCGAGGAGCGCATCCCCGTGACGGTCGCGGTGACCAACACCGGCGAGCGCGACGGCGTGTGCGTCCCCCAGCTGTACGTGCGGGCTCCAGGTGACGACGTACGCCGGCTGACCTCGTTCCGGTCGGTCTCGGTCGCGGCTGGAGCCACACAGACCGTGGATCTGAGCGTCGCCTGGGCAGACCTCGCGTCATACAAGAACGGCGCATGGTCCATCGACGAAGGCGGCTACGAGCTCGTCGTGGGTCTCGATGCGAGTGACCTCGCCCTTACGGCGACTGTGGAGGTGAAGGTCCTATGACCAAGCGCCCCAATATCGTGATGATCCTGACCGACGACCACGGTTGGCAGACCATCGGAGCCTACGGATCCATCCTGAACGTCACGCCGCGCATCGACGAGATCGCACAGGCGGGCGCCCTGTTCGAGAAGTGCTTCGTCACGAACGCCCTCTGCTCACCCAGCCGCGCCACCATCCTCACCGGCACGCACAGCCACGTGAACGGCGTCACCACCCTCGTCACCCCGATCGACGCCAGCCAGCCGACGTTTGTCTCGCAGCTCAAGGCCGCGGGGTACCGCACGGCCATGGTCGGCAAGTGGCACATGGGAGAGGGCGAGGGACACAACCCTCAGAACTTCGACTACTGGGACGTCCTGATCGGGTCCGAAGGTCAGGGAGAGTACTGGAACCCCCTCTTCCTCTCGGCACAGGGGGAACGTCACGTCGAGGGCTACGCGACCGACATCATCACCGATCTCTCCCTCGACTGGGTGGACTCGCTGGAAGGCGACGATCCGTGGTGCGTCCTCATCTACCACAAGGCGCCTCACCGCCCGTGGCAGCCGAAGCCCGAGCACGCCGACCTGTACCGCCACACGCTTCCCCTGCCCGAGACATTCGACGACGATTACGCGACGCGCTCCAGCTCCGTACGCCGGGCTCTCATGCGGCTGGCCGACAACCTGAACGTCGACGACCTCAAGATGCCGGTTCCGAAGGGACTCAGCTACGACGAGATGGCGCGGTGGAAATATCAGCGGCTCCTGGAGGACTACCTCGCGTGCGTGCACAGCGTCGACGAGAACGTCGGGCGGGTCATCGACTGGCTGCGCGAGCGCGGTGACTTCGACGACACCCTCCTGATGTATGCCTCCGACCAGGGCTTCTTCCTCGGCGAGCACGGATGGTTCGACAAGCGCCTCATGTTCGAGGAATCTCTGCGGATGCCTCTGCTGATGTCCTACCCGGCCGCCTTCGGCGGTGAGAAGACGCACGACGGGCTCATCACCAACGCCGATTTCGCTCAGACGATCCTCGAAGCGGCAGGGGTCGCACCGCACCCCCGCATGCAGGGACGCAGCTTCCTCGGCGATCTGACCGGCAACTCGCGCCAACCGGACGTCGACGGCATCTACTACCGCTACTGGGAGCACGACGACACCTTCCACCACGCGCCGGCTCACTACGGGTACCGAACCGACCGCTACAAGCTCATCTACTACTACAACGACGGCATGGGACTTCCAGGCACGGGCGCCTTTGTCTACCCGGGCGAGTGGGAGCTCTACGACCTGGAAGCCGATCCGCGCGAGCTCGTCAATGTGTACGAGCAAGAGCAGTACCGGAGCATCCGAGAGGATCTGAAAGTCGCCCTGTGGAGCGAGCAGCAGCGCCTCGGCGACACCCCTCACCCCTCTCAAGCCGTCCCGGAACGTCTCGCTGCTTTCCAGCCGTGATCAACAACGCCGGCAACACCTGCCCGGACACGATCGCGTTCAGCCGAGCCGTAACGTCGGCGAGGATCTTGTATACGATCCTGTCGTACTTCTGCAGATCGGCGTTCCAGTAGTCGTCTCGCTTCTCGAACACCATCTGCGAGCCGGCGACCGTCTCGGATTCGCTCAGCGTGTACGGGCCGGAGCCCACCGGAGTCGTCGTCAGCGATTCCTCACCCAGCGCATCGGGGCTAGCCATGAGCCCAGCCGCCTGACTGAGGTAATACTCGAACGCCGGGTCCGGCTGAGACAGGTGCAGAACAACCGTGTCATCATCAACGACTTCGACCTCTTCGAGCGCAGCCAGCTGAGCCGCCTGCCGGCCGTTCGCCCCCTGGAAGTGCTCCATGTTCGCCTTCACTGCCTCAGCGTTGAAGGCGGCGCCATCACTGAAAGTGACATCGGTACGCAGATCCACGGTCATGTCGGTCTGCGTGTCGTCGTAACTCCACTCGGTGGCGAGCATCGGGCTGAGCTTGCCGTCCGGCTCGCGCAGCAGCAGTGCGTCATAGACGGGCTGGTAGAGCTGCAGCGAGTGCCCGACGTGCGCCTGGGCGGGATCCCATGACGTCTGATCGCCGATCACCCCCAGGGTGAGCGTTTCGCCGGTGCGGCTCTCCCCGCCTGGCTGTGAGGTCTCCCCGCCAGAGCAACCGGCCAAGAGGAGCGCTCCCGCAGCGAGGACCGCAGTCATTCGCAGGGAGGACTTCTTGAACGTCATTGTCCGTTCCTCAATCTCTTCGTCGAGTGATCACAGGCGCAGGTGCAACTCCTCGGAAGCGCCTGGACTTCACCGTACGACGGGCGCGTCGGGATGGCAACCCATTGCCAACTTCGTGCCTCGCCTCGGATTGCAGTCAGGACAGCGGTCAGCCATCGCGTAGGATGACGTGGGGGGTGCGCGATGACCGATGCTCGGCAAACGGTTGCCACGGACGGGAAGACCTCGCCGGCGACGATCTACGATGTCGCGCGGCTCGCTGGCGTGAGCGCGTCAACGGTGTCGCGGGCCCTGAACAAGCCCGGCCGGTTGAATGCTGCGACAGAGGCGAAGGTGCGCGCGGCCGCCCAGTCGCTCGGTTACCAGCTCAACCCGATGGCGCGCGCGTTGCTGACTGGGCAGACTCGCACCGTCGGGCTCATCCTCGCCGATATCACCAACCCGGTTTTCGCAACGCTGGTGCGCGGCGCGGAGAGCGCGGCGTCCGAGGAGGGCTATTTGACCATCATTGCCGAGTCGCAGGAGTCCGGCGACCGCGAGTTCGACACCGCGCAGCGACTCATCCCCGCCACCGATGGGATTGTGCTTGTGTCGACTCGAATGAGCGACGAGAACATCAGGGCCCTTGCCGACCGCAAGCCGCTGGTGGTGGTGAACCGTGCTGTCGACGGGGTGGCCAGTATCGTCCCAGACCCGCGCCCAGGCATTACGGCGGCTCTGCTGCACCTGCATGCCCAGGGTCACCGCTCGATCGCGTACCTCTCCGGTCCCCCCTCCTCGTTCATGAACCGGCTTCGGTGGGAGGGGGTTTTCGATGAGTGCGTGGCGCGAGGCATGACCGTCGTTGATATCGGGCCCGCTGCTCCCGACCGCTCGGGTGGCCGTGAACTGTTCGACCGCGTGCTGGCCAGCGGAGTCACCGCCGTCCTCACCTACAACGACCTCATGGCCATCGGGCTCCTGCAGGAGAGCCACGAGCGTGGGGTGGATGTGCCAGGACGCCTGAGCATCGTCGGATTCGACGATAGCTTCGGCGCTGACTTCACCACCCCCGCTCTCACCACGATCCGCAGCCCTCTGCACCGGCTGGGTGAACTGGCATTCCTTCGGCTCATCCGGCAGCAGCCCTCCGCAGCGGACCGCACCGAACCTCTCATCACCGAACTCATACAGCGCGCCTCCACAGCCCCGCCGGTCTCCTGATTCTGCGGTGCGCCACGCTCCGCAGCACGGTTACCGAGGCCGGTCCACGATTCCCGGGCGCCGCGAGGCCGCCCACACGCTGAGCGTCAGGCGCCCAACCGCCGCGTCACGCAGCTTCGGCGGGCTGCACTCGTCACGGTCGATGAGCCTTTTCTCTTCAGTGAGCCAAGCTTCGGCGACTTGCTTGTCGCTGAAGGACCGGGGATGCGTCTGGCCATCCGGGCCGACATAGCGCGCCCGGTAGCCCGAGACTTTCTTGGTCCGGACGTTGCGACGCGTCTCGACGTTGCCGAATGCGCGGTGGTTCGACCTACCGGCCATGGAAACCACCCCCTCGCCCTGTGAGGTGAGGGATGAGCGCCGGCGTCCGTGGGCATGAGGTGGGCATTCCGATGCCCACGGGAGTCCGGAGTGCCCGTTCCTGTCCAGATGAAAGGAGAGCGTCGACGCAGGTCAGACCGCATATCTGCAGTCAGTGGGCCCGGAGGGATTCGAACCCCCGACATCCACGGTGTAAACGTGGCGCTCTAACCAACTGAGCTACGAGCCCGCAGCGGACCACGATACCTGGCCCACACCCCAGACCAGGCCTGTTTTCCGCCTGGCGAGCATCGGATCCCCGATCCGAGCAGATCCACAGATCCCGCGCCACACCCACCGACAGCCTCAGATCTCGGCAACGGCCCGCCGATACTCCTCCAGATCCCGAGCCTTCCCCCGAGGGTTCACCACGCACCACCGCACGATCCCGTCGGCATCGATCAGGAACGACCCCCGCACCGCGATCCCCGACGACGCGTCGAACACCCCGTAGCTCTGCGCCACCTCACCGTGCGGCCAGAAGTCCGACAGCAGGTCGAACTGATACCCCTCGGCGGCCTGCCAGGCCTTGAGCGTGAACACGGCGTCGGTCGAGATCACCAGCAACCGCACGCCGGCGGTCTCGAAGTCCTCGATGTTGTCCCGCAGCTCGCACAGCTCGTTCGTGCAGATGCCCGAGAAGGCGAACGGCACGAACACCACCAGCACCGGCGCCCCACGCAGGTCGGACAGCGTGGTCGGCGTCCCGTGGGTATCGGGCAGCGTGAAGTCGGGCGCCGGATCCCCCGGCTTCAGCAACACCTCAAGAGGCGACACCATGACCTCAGCGCCCACGCCCCCGGTAGGCCAGCCGCGTCGCCGACCAGTCCTCCGCGATCGCGAACGTGCTCGTGGGCTGCAGCCCGGCGGTGGTCGCAGCCTCCTGGATGTCGCTGTGGCCCACCTCGCCGTCGCGGCCGGGCTTGGGCGTGAAGATCCAGATGATGCCGCCGTCGTCCAGGACGGTCAGCACGTCGACCAGCGCGTCGGTGAGGTCGCCGTCGTCCTCACGCCACCAGAGGACGACGCCGTCGGTGACGTCGCCGTAGTCCTCGTCCTCCAGCTCGCCACCGATGATCTCCTCGATGTCGGCCCGGAGCTCCTCGTCGACGTCGTCGCCCCAGCCGAACTCCTGCACCACCTGGCCGGCCTCGAAACCGAGGCGCCCGGCGCCCTGGGTGTCCGTGCTCACTTGGTTGATCGTCCCTCTCTCTGTCTGGCCTGCGGCCGTGTTGCGCAACTGTACTGTCGGCCCCGCTTCGGGCCCTCCGTCGCCAAAGGTAGTGCACGCACCCCGGCCATGCCTCGCAACCACCACGCGTGGTGTCCTTTTGGGAATTCGCCGAGCCACGGGCAACACAACGTGCCGCGCACTCAGTCTCACCAGGAAGGTACCCGGTATCAATTTTGGTGCGAACCGACACAGACGTAACGCAGATCACGGGCTCTTGACCGCCCTATGGTGTGAGCGCACGCTCGGAGGGGACAGAATGGCTATGACCACCTGTGCGTGGGCGTGCACAGCCGCAACCCCAGCTGTGGTGACGCTGCCGACGCGACGGGTCCTGACGAGGCGGCGGGGAGCGCGAACCGCGACCGCGCCGCGCGACACCGAGAGAGGTTGCTGGTGGCTTCGTTTGACGAGACCGGACCGCTGATCAACGGTCTGCTCAGCGCCGTACCCGACATCGACCCGGGCGAGACCGAGGAGTGGGTCGAGTCGTTCGACGGGCTGATCGACGAGAAGGGCGGACCCCGCGCCCGGTACGTCATGCTCAACCTGTTGCGGCGGGCACGGGAACGGAACGTGAGCATCCCGGCGACCATGGCGACCCCCTACGTGAACACCATCGGTGTGCACGAGGAGCCGTACTTCCCGGGCGACGAGGCCATGGAACGCCGCTACCGCTCGTGGATCCGCTGGAACGCGGCAGTGATGGTGACCCGCGCGCAGCGCGAGGGCCTCGGCGTCGGCGGCCACATCTCCTCCTACGCGTCGGTGGCGACGCTCTACGAGGTGGGGCTCAACCACTTCTTCCGCGGCAAGGACCACCCGGGCGGCGGCGACCAGATCTACTTCCAGGGCCACGCCTCCCCCGGCGTCTACGCCCGTGGGTACCTCGAGGGCCGGCTGACGGCTGAGCAGCTCGACGGCTTCCGCCAGGAGATGTCGCACCCGGGCGGCGGCCTGCCGTCCTACCCGCACCCGCGCCTCATGCAGGACTTCTGGGAGTTCCCGACCGTCAGCATGGGCCTCGGGCCGGCGTCGGCGATCTACCAGGCCTGGACCAACAAGTACCTGCACAACCGCGGGATCAAGGACACCAGCCAGCAGGACGTCTGGGCGTTCCTCGGCGACGGCGAGATGGACGAGCCCGAGTCGCGCGGCATGATCCAGCTCGCGGCCCAGCAGCAGCTCGACAACCTGACCTTCGTCGTCAACTGCAACCTGCAGCGCCTCGACGGGCCCGTGCGCGGGAACGGCAAGATCATCCAGGAGCTGGAGGCCCAGTTCAAGGGCGCCGGCTGGAACGTCATCAAGGTCGTCTGGGGCCGCGAGTGGGACGCCCTGCTCAACGCCGACAAGGACCGCGCGCTGGTCAACCTGATGAACGTCACCCCCGACGGTGACTACCAGACCTACCGCGCCGAGTCGGGCGCGTTCATCCGCGAGCACTTCTTCGGGCGCGACCCGCGTACCAAGGCGCTCGTGGAGAACATGACCGACGACGACATCTGGAACATGAAGCGCGGCGGCCACGACTACCGCAAGCTCTACGCGGCCTACTCCGCGGCGCGGGCGCACACCGGCCAGCCGACCATCATCCTTGCGCACACCGTCAAGGGCTACGGCCTGGGCGCGGGCTTCGCGGGCCGCAACGCGACGCACCAGATGAAGAAGCTCAAGGGCGACGACCTCAAGACGCTGCGCGACTCGCTGCGCATCCCGATCTCGGACGCCGAGCTCGAGGCCGACCCGTACCTGCCGCCGTACTACCACCCGGGCCCCGACGCGCCGGAGATCCAGTACATGCTGGAGCGCCGCCGTCAGCTCGGCGGTTTCGTCCCGGAGCGCCGCACGACGGCGAAGACGACGCTCACGCTGCCGGGCGACAAGTCGTACGAGCTGCTGAAGAAGGGCTCCGGCACGCAGCAGGTCGCCTCGACCATGGCGTTCGTGCGGCTGCTCAAGGACCTGTTCAAGGCCAAGGACTTCGGCCACCGCATCGTGCCGATCATCCCGGACGAGGCCCGCACCTTCGGCCTGGACTCGATCTTCCCGAGCGCCAAGATCTTCAACACGCTCGGCCAGAACTACCTCGCCGTGGACCGCGAGCTCATGCTGAGCTACAAGGAGTCCGAGTCCGGCCAGATCATGCACACCGGCATCAACGAGGCCGGTTCGGCCGCCGCGTTTCAGGCGGTGGGCACGTCGTACGCCACGCACGGCGAACCGATGATCCCGGTCTACATCTTCTACTCGATGTTCGGCTTCCAGCGCACGGGCGACCAGTTCTGGGCGGCCGGCGACCAGATGACGCGCGGCTTCATCATCGGCGCGACCGCGGGCCGCACCACGCTGACGGGCGAGGGCCTGCAGCACGCCGACGGGCACAGCCCGCTCATCGCCGGCACCAACACCGCGATCGTGCAGTACGACCCAGCCTACGGGTACGAGATCCGGCACATCGTGCGCGACGGCATCGAGCGCATGTACGGCGACGGCTCCGACGGCCGCGACCAGGACGTCATGTACTACCTCACGGTGTACAACGAGCCGATGGTCCAGCCGGTCGAGCCGGACGACGTCGACGTCGAGGGCATCAAGCGCGGCATCCACCGCATCTCGGTGTCGGACGCCGACGGCCCCAAGGCCCAGCTCCTGGCCTCCGGCGTCGGCGTGCCGTGGGCGCTCGAGGCGCAGCAGCTCCTCCGCGAGGACTGGGGCGTGTCGGCCGACGTCTGGTCCGTGACGAGCTGGAACGAGCTGCGCCGCGACGCCCTCGCCGCGGAGCACGACGCCTTCGTGGACCCGTCCGCGCCGGTGCGCACGCCGTACGTCACCGAGAAGCTGTCGGGCGCGCAGGGCCCGTTCGTCGCCACCAGCGACTACGACCACCTGGTGCCCGACCAGATCCGCGCGTGGGTCCCCGGCGACTACGCGGTGCTCGGCGCCGACGGCTTCGGCTTCTCCGACACCCGGGCCGCCGCGCGGCGGCACTTCCTCATCGACGGCCCGTCGATGGTGGTCCGGACCCTGCAGGTGCTCGCCCGCCGCGGTGAGGTCCCCGCCGACGTCGTCTCGAAGGCGATCGAGAAGTACCGCCTGCTCGACGTCACCGCCGGCGCGTCCGGCAACGCGGGCGGCGAGAGCTGAGCCCGGCCGGGCCGGGGTGGCCTTGCTACCTCGGCCCGGCCTGCTCGGCCGCCTCGATCGCCTTCTCCAGCTCGTCCCGCAGCTCCCGGACCGCCCTCGCGTCCGGGTGCATCTCCAGGGCGCGCAGGTGCTGCCGGGCCTCCAGCACCCGGTCGGCCTCCAGCGCGGCCAGCACCAGATGCTTGCCCACAACCGGCGCGTGCTCGCGCACCCGCCAGTGCCCGACGCCCAGTCCCAGCGCCTCCACCGGCATCCCCGCCTCGCGCAGGATCGCGAGCCCCTCGGCCAGCGCGTTGCCGTCCGGGTCCCGCTCGGCCGCCGTGACGAACCGGCGGACGGCGCCCTCCGGGTCGTCGGCCAGCGACAGCCGGCCCAGCTCGATCAGCGGGTACCAGCCCCGCGGGTGTCCGGCCAGCTCCTCGGCGAGCGCCCAGACCGCCAGGTCGGCGTCGTGCTGCTTGGACTCGGGGATCTCGTCGGAGTCCCGCAGGGGGTCCTCCAGCGTCGGGTCTTCGGCGGCCCGGCGGCGGACGATCTCCGCCAGGGCGGCGAACGCCTCCTCGTTGTTGGGATCGTCGGTGAGCTGGGCGCGTAGCGCGTCTTCGTGTCCCACGTCCCCACGTCGGGGCGCCGACGGCGACGGACGGCGTACACCGACCGTGGACGCAGACAGGGGCCGACGGATGAGGCGGCGGAGCCGTTGCATCAGGGCCATGCCTCGACCCTACAGTTTTCCGCCAAGCGGCGATGGGCTGATGCTGTCTCGAAAGTCCGTTTGTGGACTCCCCACAACTCCGGCTCGTATGCTGCCCGGGTGCCAGCACCACGACGGGCCGCTCGAGCCAGCACCCCCCAGACCGACCTGTCGGCCGGACCGGCGGCCCCGGACGCGGCAGCCTCCGACCAGGCAGCCGCGGATCCGGCGGCCTCGGATCCAGCAGAGGGCGCCGGCTTTCCCATGAACCTCCAGCGGGTCCGCGAGGCCAGCGGCCTCCTCACCGCCGCGGCGATGCGGCGGCTCGACGAGGACCTCGCCTGGTACCGCGAGCTCCCCGCGGAGGACCGCTCGTACGTCGGCCTCGTCGCCCAGGCCGGCATCAACGCGTTCACCTCGTGGTTCACCGACCCCGACCGGCCGCCGCACGGCGTCAGCGAGATCTTCGCCGCCGCGCCCACCGAGCTGACCCGCTCCATCTCGCTGCAGCACACCCTGCAGCTCGTGCGCGTCGTGGTCGACGTCGTCGAGACGCACTCCGACCGCATCGCCGCGCCCGGCGGCGAGCGCGACCTGCGCGAGGCCGTGCTGCGCTACTCCCGCGAGGTCGCGTTCTCCGCGGCCGAGGTCTACGCCCGCGCCGCGGAGTGGCGCGGCGCGTGGGACGCCCGCCTCGAAGCCCTCGTGGTCGACGCCCTCGTGCGCGGCGACGGCGACGACTCGCTGCGCTCGCGCATCTCGGCGCTGGGCTGGAGCGGCCGCGGCAACGCGCTGGTCGTGGTGGGGCACGCGACCGAACAGCTCGACGAGATCCGCACCGCCGAGATCCGCCGCGTCGCGCGCCGGGCCGCCGGCGACGCCCTCGTGGGGATCCACGGCGACCGCCTCGTGCTCGTGCTGGGCGGCGAGGGCGACCTCGTGGCCGCCGCCACCTCGCTCCTGGCCCGCTTCGGCAGCGGCCCGGTGGTGATCGGCACCCAGGTGCCCAGCCTGTCCGACGCCGCCCGGTCGGCCCGGTCGGCGCTCGCCGGCCTGACGGCGGCCCCTGCGTGGCCGCAGGCCCCTCGGCCGGTCATGGCCGACGACCTGCTGCCGGAACGCGTCCTGACCGGCGACTACACGGCCCGCGGCACGCTGATCGCCCAGGCGTTCACCCCGCTGCAGGACGCCGGCGGCGCCGTGCTGGAGACCCTCTCGGCCTACCTCGGCACTGGGCGCTCGCTGGAGGCCGCCGCGCGTCATCTGTACGTTCACCCCAACACGGTGCGCTACCGCCTGCGCAAGGTGTCGGAGATCACCGGCTGGGACCCGCTCGACGCCCGCGAGTCGTTCGTGCTGCAGGTGGCGCTGGCGCTGGGCCAGCTCGGCCGCGGCTGAGCCGTCCGCCCTAACTCTTCACCCGGGCGGGCGCCTTGTAGGTTCCGCACAAGGCCCCCCGACCAGGTTCGTACGGGTCGCGACGTCCTGGCGGCCGCAGAGGTTGGCAGAGTGGACGCGTGCTCGCCGTCGTCTGCCCTGGACAGGGCTCTCAGACCCCCGGGATGCTCAGCGACTGGCTCGAGCTGCCCGGTACCGAACAACGCCTCGCGGCAGCCTCCGAGGCCGCGAACCTGGACCTCGTGGCGCACGGCACGACGTCGGACGCCGACACCATCCGCGACACCGCCGTGGCCCAGCCGCTGATCGTCGCCACCTCCCTGCTCGCGCTGCGCGCCGTCCTGGACGGGCGCGAGGCGCCGGAGGTCGTCGACGTCACCGCCGGCCACTCGGTCGGCGAGCTGGCGGCCGCCGCGGTGGCGGGCACCCTGTCCGACGACGGCGCGGCCGGCCTGGTCGCGCACCGCGCCCGGGCGATGGCCACGGCGGCAGCCGCGGCGCCGTCGGGCATGAGCGCCGTGGTGGGCGGCGAGCCGGACGACGTGCTGGCCGCGATCGAGGCCGCGGGCCTGTGGCCCGCCAACGTCAACGGCGCCGGCCAGACGGTGGCGGCCGGCTCGCTGGACGGGCTCGCCAAGCTGGCCGAGAACCCGCCGGCCCGCGCCCGCGTGATCCCGCTGCAGGTGGCGGGCGCGTTCCACACCCCGTTCATGGAGACGGCGCGCGCCGAGTTCGGGTCGGTGGCCCTGGGCTGGACGGCCGCCGACCCGACGCTGCCGTTCCTCGCCGACCTGGACGGGACCGCCTACACCGGCGGCGCCAGCGGCCACGGCACGGCGGCTGACGTGCTGCGGAACATCGCGGGCCAGGTCACGGCCCCGGTGCGCTGGGACCTGATCATGACCGAGCTCGCCGAGCGCGGCGTGACCGGCCTGCTGGAGCTGGCGCCGGGCGGCGTCCTGACCGGCCTGGCCAAGCGCGGCCTCAAGGGCGTCGAGACGGTAGCGGTGAAGTCCCCCGCCGACCTCGACGCGGCCCGGGCGCTGATCGCGGCCCACAGCACCGTCCTGTCCAGCGGCACGAGCGCGACCGGAGCAGACCAGTGACCACCCTGCAGCAGGCCCAGCCCACCCAGTTCTCGCGGATCCTCGCGATCGGCGCGGAGCGCGGCGAGCTCGTCGTCACGAACGACGACATCGCGGGCCCCATCGACTCCTCCGACGAGTGGATCCGCCAGCGCACCGGCATCGTCACCCGCCGTCGGGCCGGCGCGGACAAGGACGTGCTCGACCTGGCCGAGGCCGCCACGCACAAGGCGCTGGACGCCGCGGGCCTGACCGGCGCCGACATCGACGCGATCATCCTCTCGACGATCACCCACATGCACATGACGCCGTCGGGCGCCGCGATCCTGGCCGAGCGCATCGGCGCGACGCCGGCCGCCGCCTACGACGTGTCGGCCGCCTGCGCGGGCTACGCGTACGGCATCGGCCAGGCGGACGCCCTGGTCCGCTCGGGCCTGGCCCGGCACGTGCTGGTCGTCGGCGCGGAGAAGCTCAGCGAGATCATCGACCCGACCGACCGCTCCATCTCCTTCCTGCTGGGCGACGGCGCGGGCGCCGCGATCGTCGGCCCGTCGGACACGCCGGGCATCGGGCCAACGGTGTGGGGCTCGGACGGCTCGAAGGCCACCGCCATCCGCCAGACGCACAGCTGGCAGGAGTGGCGCGAGGACGCCTCGCTCGGCTGGCCCACGCTGCGCCAGGACGGCCCCACCGTGTTCAAGTGGGCGAGCTTCCAGATGGCTCCCGTCGCGGAGAAGGCCATGGCGGAGGCCGGCGTGACCGCCGGCGACATCCAGGTCTTCATCCCGCACCAGGCCAACATGCGCATCATCGACCAGATGATCAAGCAGCTCGGCCTGCCCGAGTCGGTAGTGGTCGCGCGCGACATCGCCGAGACCGGCAACACGTCCGCCGCGTCGATCCCGCTGGCCGCCGAGCGGCTCCTGTCCGAGGGGCAGGCGAAGTCCGGCGACCTCGCCCTGCAGATCGGGTTCGGCGCGGGCCTCGTCTACGCCGCACAGGTCGTGGTGCTGCCGTAGCCCGGTGCGCGACCGGGCCGCAGGGCGGCCCGTTGTGCATTCCGGTCGCGGGATGCGTCAAGATCTGACCAGCAAGACTCCGGTGCCCGACGGCGCCGGTGACCGTCACGAAAGATAAGGAAGCCCCATGGCCAACACGGACCAGGAGATCCTGGAGGGCCTCGCCGAGATCGTCGCCGAGGAGACCGGCCTCGACACGGCCGACGTCCTGCTCGAGAAGTCCTTCACGGACGACCTCGACATCGACTCCCTGTCGATGATGACCATCGTCACGCACGCGGAGGACAAGTTCGGGGTGCGTATCCCGGACGAGGAGGTCAAGAACCTCGCCACCGTGGGCGACGCCGTGAGCTTCATCAAGGGCGCCCAGGACTGAGCCGCCCCCCGACGGCGGCCGCGCGGCCCTCCTGATCCACGGGCCCGCGCCGCCGTCGGGCACACGCCGCCCACACGCGGCACAGTTAGTACCCTGCCCCCTTCGTCCCACCACCCCCGGGAGCATCATCATGACCTCCGCACGCGAAGTCGTCGTCACCGGCCTCGGCGCCACCACACCCCTCGGCGGGGACGTGGCATCCACGTGGGAGGCCGCCCTCGCCGGCGAATCGGGGGCGCGCACCCTCGAGAACGACTGGGCGGAGAAGTACGGGCTGCCCGTCACCTTCGCCGCCACCATCAAGGTGGACCCGGCGGAGGTGCTGTCCCGCCCCGAGACCAAGCGCATGGACCCGTCCGCGCAGTACGCGATCGTCGCGGCGCGCGAGGCCTGGGCCGACGCCGGCAGCCCGGAGGTCGACGGCGACCGGCTCGGCGCCGTGGTGTCCTCCGGCATCGGCGGCATCCAGACCATCCTCGACGGCTGGGACACGCTCAAGGAGCGCGGCGCCCGGCGCATGCTGCCCATGACCGTGCCGATGCTCATGCCGAACTCGCCGTCGGCATACGTGTCCATGGAGTTCGGCGCGCGGGCCGGCACGCACGCCCTCGTGTCCGCGTGCGCCTCGGGCGCAGAGGCCGTCGGCTACGCCGTCGACATGATCCGCTCGGGCCGCGCCGACGTCGTCGTCGCCGGCGGTACCGAGGCCGCCATCCACCCGATGCCGCTCGGCGCGTTCGCTGCGTCGCGCACGCTGTCGCTGCGCAACGACGACCCGCAGCGCGCCTCGCGGCCCTACGACGTCGACCGCGACGGCTTCGTGCTCGGCGAGGGCTCCGCGATCCTCGTGCTGGAGAGCGCCGAGCACGCGGCCGCCCGCGGCGCGCGCGTCTACGCGAAGATCACCGGCGTCGGCCTCTCGTCCGACGCGTACCACATCACCTCCCCCGACCCCGAGGGCACCGGCCAGGTGGCCGCCATGCGGTTCGCCATCCAGGACGCCGGCGTGACCCCCGCCGACGTCGTGCACGTCAACGCGCACGCCACCTCCACCAAGGTGGGCGACCTCACCGAGACGAACTCCATCCGGACGCTCTTCGGGTCCGACGCCGACCACGTGCAGCTCTCGGCGACCAAGTCGATGACCGGCCACCTGCTGGGCGGCGCCGGCGCCATCGAGTCGCTGTTCGCGGTCAAGGCGGTCGCCGAGCGGCTCGCCCCGCCCACCATCAACGTGGACAACCCGGACCCCGAGCTGCAGGTGCCGCTGGTGCGCGACGAGCCGGCGAAGCTGCCGGGCGGCGACATCGCCGCCATCAACAACTCGTTCGGCTTCGGCGGGCACAACGTCGCGCTGGTGATCCAGAACAGCTAGGCGCGCACGCCCATGCCGGCGGCCGGGCCTGTCGTTCCAACGGCCCCAGGTTCTGACATGGGAGAATGTCTGTATGGCAATGCGTGAGATCCGGATAGTTCCCGACCCCGTGCTGCGCACCCCGTGCGACACCGTGGCGACGATCGACGACCGCGTGCGCGGCCTCGTCGCCGACCTGGTCGAGACGGTGGACGACGAGGGGCGCGCCGGACTGGCCGCGAACCAGATCGGCGTCTCCCTGCGGGCCTTCTCGTGGAACATCGAGGGCGAGATCGGCTACGTGATCAACCCACGCATCGTCGAGCTGGGCGAGGAGCTGCAGGACGGCGGCGAGGGCTGCCTGTCCGTGCCCGGCCTCTGGTACCCGACCGTGCGCGCGAACTACGCGCGGGTCGAGGGCATCAACCTGGACGGCGAGCCCATCACCGTCGAGGGCACCGGGATCATGGCCCGCTGCCTCCAGCACGAGTGCGACCACCTCGACGGCATGGTCTACCTCGACCGTCTCCAGAAGGAGGCGCGCCGCGCGGCGATGCGGGAGCTGCGCGCGCGTCTGTGAGGGCGCTGGAGACGAGTTTCGTACATACCGTGTATGTGGGATGAATCTCCAGAAATTCCTTTGAGGCACTAGTGGTAGTACGCCCTTTTAGGCGAGAATGTGCCGAACGAACTCGTCGTACGCAGTGAATCTTTCGACGCCTGCGCACCGTTTCGCCTCGCATGTCGTCGGCGAATCGGGCAGTATGTGGTCCGAAGCACCGCTGTGCCACCGACCACAGCGTCACCGCCCGGGTGAGGACGTAGGGGAAGACGTACCTCGACCCAGGGAGGAAGACATGGCCGGTGTCATCACGCGGGGTGTGCTTTTTGTGCATTCCGCGCCTCGTGCCCTGTGCCCCCACATCGAGTGGGCAGCGGGGAACGTCCTTGGCGTGCGCGTTTCCATGGACTGGACCGCGCAGCCAGCGGGCCGCGGTCTCTACCGCGCCGAGTACTCGTGGCAGGGTCCGCAGGGCACGGGCGCCAAGCTGGCGTCCGCCCTGCGCGGCTGGTCGCACCTGCGGTACGAGGTCACGGAGGACGCGAGCAACGGGGCCGACGGCGCACGCTGGTCGCACACCCCGGACCTCGGCATCTTCCACGCCATGACGGACGTGCACGGCAACGTCGTGGTCCCGGAGGACCGGGTCCGCGCCGCCCTGGAGCTCGCCGACCCGCGCGCCATGCGGGACGCCCTCGACCTCGCCCTGGGCGCCGCCTGGGACGACGAGCTCGAGCCGTTCCGCTACGCCGGCCTGGGCGCGCCGGTCCGCTGGCTGCACCAGGTGGGCTGACCCGGCGGCCGGCCTCCTGCTCAGCGATCGTGCCCAGAACTCCCGTCGGTTCTGGGCACGATCGCTGGGTACAGGCGGGTGGTCCAGCGGTCGATGGTCGAGTCGCGGAGGAACACGCAGTCGCCGGCCATCATGAAGAGCGAGAAGAACGGAAGGCCCATCACCACGCCGATCCCGGCGTGCATGACGAGCGCCCCCGCGACACCGACCGTCCGGAGGTGGCGCTGCAGCAGCAGGAGCGGGAAGGCGAGCTGCAGCGCGAGGGTGCCCCACGTCGCCGTCGTCACGAGCCACTCGCTGCCCGCGACGAGATCGGCGAGCGGGGGCCACGGCCGGAACTGCGGCAGCATCAGCGGGTAGTAGACGGCCGACCCGTCGCGCCACTCGGCGCCCTGCAGCTTGAACAGCCCCGACAGGACGTACGCCAGGCAGATCTGGGCGGCGATGGCCAGCACCGCCGCGTTGTGGGCCAGGTGGCGAAGCTGCCGCCACCTGAGCCCGGACGGTTCCGACGGCGCGAGGCCCGCCCCGCTCCCCCGGCGTCGGGCATCCAGCGACCGGCGTCGAGCGTCCAGCGACCAGCGGGCCGAGGTGTCCGCGAAGCAGAGGTAGACCAGCAGGATCCGGGAGATGCTGTCGCCCTGGTCGGCGATCAGCGGGTTGACGAGCGTCAGGCTGCTCCAGCCGATCAGCAGCAGCGGCACCGTCCAGCGGGCCCGCCAGCCCACCGCGACCAGCACGGCCACGGCGATGAGCGCGACGCAGCCCGCCGTGACCAGCAGGTCGCTCGCGAGCGCGCTCCCGCCGAGCGGCAGCGTCCAGCGGGCTCCGGGGCCCCAGAGGGCCTGGCGCGCGGAGAAGTTCACCGCGACGTACCCGCCGATGCCCACGCCGAACGCGATCCGCATCAGCGCTACGCCGTAGGTCGCGTGGGCGGAGGCGGTCATCCAGCGGACGCCGGCGTCGAGCAGGCGGATCATGGGGCGCTCCCGGCGGGAGGGGCATCGTCGCGCAGCGCGTCCCAGGTGGCGCGGAACGCGGCGCCGTCCTGGCCGGGGAGCACCACGGGCGGGCGGGCCCCGAGGACCAGCTCCGTCGGCTGGGGCCGCTCCGTCGTCCCGTACGGGGTGACGGCGTGGCGCTCGATGCTCACCTGGACGTACAGGGGACCGCGACCGACTGCCGCCGCTCCCTTCGGCGCAGTCCCGGCAGCTCCCGGCGCAGTCCCGGACGCGCGCAGCACCTGCGTCGCGTAAGCGGCAAGGGCCCGGTCCTTGGCGAGGTACAGGTCGACGGCGTCCGGCGCGGCCCCGGCGTCGAGCAGCGCGGCACGCAGGCGCTGCCAGACGGCGGAGGCGGCGTCCTCCTGGTCGTTCGCGGGCGGGTCGCCGTCGCCCACGGGCAGGCCGGCGACCGAGCCGTCGCTCGCGGGAGGCGCCAGGACGATCGCCCGGGCCGCGTCGGGCAGCGCCAGGTACGCGGCGCGTGTGTCCCCCGCCAGCCGGCGCGACGGGCGCTCGATCGCCGCGGGCAGCAGGCGCCCGGTCAGCGCGCGCACCTCGACCGCCGTCGTGTCGATCCAGGGGCCAGGCATCGTCCCGGAGCCGGATGCCGCGTAGATCCCCCGGACCCGCAGGGTGTACTCGACGTGCAGGGGCGAGGGCGCGAAGATCGACCAGCTCTGGGCGAAGGCCGAGGTCATGTAGGGCTCAAGCACGCGGTGCACGGCGCTGTCGGGCGTGGCGGAGGCGGCCTCGGCGTCGCCGGGCCGGCCCGCCACGTAGCCGGGAGCCGCCCAGAGGAACGTCGCCGCGAAGTGCGCCAGCAGGAACATCCAGACCGCGACGACCAGGCCGCGGACGCGCCAGGAGACCGCCGGTGCCCCGTCCGGCCGCTCCAGGGGGCGGGCGTATCTTTCACCCGGTGCGCTGCTCACCGCGCACAGGGTGCCAGAGGCACCGGGTCCGATTCCAGCCCGCCGCCTGGGCTGTGGAGCCCAGGAGGCCGACGGCGGCCACCACGATCCCGGGAAGGGTCGCGGTGGCCGCCGCTGGAGTTCAGCCCTTGACGCAGAGCACGGTCCGGAGCCGGGCCACGACCTCGACCAGGTCGGACTGGGCGGCGATCACCGCGTCGAGGTCCTTGTAGGCGCCGGGGATCTCGTCGAGCACCCCCTGGTCCTTGCGGCACTCGACGCCCGCCGTCTGGGCGGCGAGGTCGTCGACCGTGAACTCCTTCTTGGCCCGGGTCCGGGACATCCGGCGGCCCGCGCCGTGCGACGCCGACCAGTAGGACTCCGGGTTACCGAGGCCACGGACGACGTACGAGCCCGTCCCCATCGAACCGGGGATGAGGCCCAGGTCGCCGGAGCCCGCCCGGATCGCGCCCTCGCGGGTGACGATCAGCTCCGCGCCGTCGATCTGCTCGCGCGCCACGTAGTTGTGGTGCACGTTCACGCCCTCGTCGAAGGTGATGTCCCGGTCTCCGAACTCGTCCCGGACCGCCTGGACGGCGAGGGCCATCATGACCGCACGCGACCGGGCGGCGTACTCCTGCGCCCACCACAGGTCGTTGAGGTAGGAGTCCATCTGGGGCGTGCCAGCGAGGAACACGGCGAGCTCGCGGTCGACGAGGCCCTGGTTGTGCTCCAGGTCCTTGGCGATGCGGACGTGGTGCTCGGCGAGCTCCTTGCCGATGTTGCGTGAGCCGGAGTGGAGCTGGAGCCAGACCTGGTCGTCCTGGTCGAGGCAGACCTCCACGAAGTGGTTGCCACCGCCCAGCGAGCCGAGCTGCTATGCGCCGACGCCGGGTGCGCGCCAGGGGAAATCCGTCGTCGTCCCGCTGTGGGTTGCCTTCTGAGAAACCGGTTACTAGGATCCGAGAAACCGGTTACCCGCGAGTGGGGATCTCACCCGGTGCCGCGCTCCGACGTCAGAGCGGGCGCCTCAGGTGACCCGGCAACGACTCGCTGGGCTCAGCACAGCAATGTCCCGCATTCAACGACGAACGTGAGGCAGCGACATGAGACGACCACGAGCAGTACAGATCCTCTCGGCGGTGGCGGCGGTGACCCTCGCGGTCACGATCGGCGTGACCGCCCAGCCCGCGCCCTCCGCTGCGGCGGCCACCGGCCCTGCCACGGGCTACGCCACCCAGAACGGCGGCACCACCGGCGGCGCGGGCGGGCAGACGGTGCGGGCGAGCACGGGCACCGCCATCCACACGGCCCTGTGCACCCGGGCGAGCAGCAGCACCCCGATCATCATCGAGGTGACCGGGACCATCAACCACGGCAACACCAGCCAGGTGTCCGGGGGAAGCTGCAGCACGGCCGACGACGTGATCGAGCTGAAGCAGATCAGCAACGTCACGATCGTGGGTGTCGGCAGCGGTGCCGTCTTCGACCAGATCGGCATCCACATCCGCGAGTCCAGCAACATCATCATCCAGAACGTGACCGTCCAGAACGTCAAGAAGTCGGGCTCGCCGACGTCCAACGGCGGCGACGCGATCGGCATGGAGAGCGGCGTCCGCAACGTGTGGGTCGACCACGTCAGCCTGCTCGCCTCGGGTGGCGAGTCGGAGGGGTACGACGGCCTCTTCGACCTGAAGAACGACACCAAGTACGTGACCCTGTCCTACAGCACCCTGCGCAACTCCGAGCGCGGCGGCCTCATCGGGTCCAGCGAGAGCGACCTGTCCAACGGCTTCGTCACGTTCCACCACAATCTGTACCAGAACCTCAACTCCCGCACGCCCCTGCTCCGCGGCGGCATCGCGCACATGTACAACAACCACTACGTGGGCCTGGTCGAGTCGGGCATCAACTCGCGGGCCGGGGCCAGGGCGAAGGTCGACAACAACTACTTCGAGGACTCCAAGGACGTGCTCGGCACGTTCTACACCGACCAGGCCGGCTACTGGCAGGTCGCCGGCAACGTCTTCGACAACGTGACCTGGTCGAGCCCGGGTGAGGACAACAACCCCGCCGGACCCAACCCGATGTCGAACACCTCGGTCAGCATCCCGTACTCCTACCCGCTGGACGCGGCGAGCTGCGTGCCGGCCGTCGTCAGCCAGACGGCGGGGGCGAACAAGGGCAACCGGGTGTCGGACGGGAGCTGCACGCCGACGGACCCGACCGACCCCACGGACCCCACGGACCCGACCGACCCGACGGAGCCGCCGACCGGGACCAACCTGAGCCTCGGCGCCGGCGCCGACGGTTCGAGCAAGGCGAGCGGCACGAGCTACGGCAACGTGCTCGACGGCAACCCGAGCACCTACTGGTCGCCGGCGGGCTCGACGGGACGGGTCTCGGTCAAGTGGGGCTCCGCGACGACCGTGTCTTCGATCAACCTCCGCGAGGCCTCCGGCGCCGTCGGGAACATCGGTTCGTGGCGGGTGGTGAACAACGACAACGGGGCCGTGCTGGCCACGGGCAGCGGAGCCGGCGTCATCAGCTTCGCGGCCACCTCGCTGAGCAAGATCAACTTCGAGATCACCAGCTCCAGCGGCACGCCGCGGGTGGCCGAGTTCGAGACCTACGCCGCCGCGTCGTCGGGCGGCGGATCCACGGAAGAACCGGACGACGGCGGTTCCGCCGAGCAGCCCAGCGCGGACGCGCTGTACGTGGCGCCCGGTGGCACCGACGGCGCGGCGGGCACCGAGGCGAACCCGACCACCCTCACGTCCGCGATCAGCCGGATCAACCCCGGTGGCACGATCTACCTGCGCGGTGGCACCTACAACTACTCGCAGACGATCAGCATCGCGCCCGGCAGGAACGGTCTCTCGGGCAACCGCACCGAGCTGTTCGCCTACCCCGGTGAGCGGCCGGTGCTGAACTTCTCGGCCCAGAGCGAGAACTCCGCCAACCGGGGCATCGCGATCGGCGGGGACTGGTGGCACCTGCGCGGCATCGTCGTCGAGCACGCCGGCGACAACGGGATCCTGCTCGGCGGGGACAACAACGTCATCGAGCGGGTGGTGACCCGGTTCAACCGCGACTCGGGGCTCCAGCTCTCCCGGTACACCGCCGGGGCGCCGAGCAGCGAGTGGCCGTCCAACAACCTCGTCGTCTCCTCGGAGTCGCACGACAACGCCGACTCCGACGGCGAGGACGCCGACGGGTTCGCGCCCAAGCTGACCGTCGGCACCGGGAACGTCTTCCGGTACACCGTGTCCCACAACAACATCGACGACGGCTGGGACCTGTACACCAAGGGCGACACCGGCCCGATCGGACCGGTGACGATCGAGGACTCGCTCTCCTACGAGAACGGGACTCTGTCCGACGGCTCGCAGGCCGGCAACGGAGACCGCAACGGCTACAAGCTCGGCGGCGAGGACATCGCGGTCAACCACGTCGTACGGCGCAGCATCGCCTACGACAACGGCAAGCACGGGTTCGGCTACAACCGGAACCTCGGGTCGCTGACGATCTCGAACAACCTGAGCATCGGCAGCGCGGAGCGCAACTTCAACTTCGACGGCGGCTCGTCGACGTTCCGCGACAACACGTCCTGCGACGGCGGGTCGAACGACCGCGTCATCGGCAACGACGCGGGCGGCAACCAGTGGTGGTCCGGCTCGAACGGGTCGCGGTGCGGGCAGTACTCGGGGTCCTTGGGCTGGTCGTTCGCGAGCGACGGCCGCCTCGTTGTGACCATCGGGGGTAACACCGTCAACCTGTAGTCGGTCTGAAGGAGCGGACAGTTGACGCGGGGCGTCCTTGGGGAGTGCAGAGCGCGCTTTCCAAGGACGGCTCGCGGCGGCTCTGCCGCATGGTCAGTCCGCTCAGCGTCGGATGTGCTGGCGATGGCGCCTCGCTTGGAGACCCACGGCGCCATTCCTGCGCCATTCCGTGCCGCACTGATTTCAAGAACCAGTCAAATGACCAGTTCAGAACGGTGCCCCGTACAGGACTTGAACCTGTGACCGAGAGATTATGAGTCTCCTGCTCTGACCAACTGAGCTAACGGGGCGCACGGCAGCAAGCCGCTGAAGGATCTTACTGCCTGCGGACCGTGTGACGGCGTCAGAGGCTCTCGCGCGCGAGCACCGACTGCCAGTGCCACGGCTCCGGCACGCGCCCGTCCGGCTCGGCGAACGCCGGGTGCACCCAGCCGAAGCGCTCGGCGTTGGCCTTGAGCCAGTTGTACTGCTCGGTGCCGAACGTCTCCACGCCGCCGCCGAGGTCGACCGCGAGCCCGAGACCGTGGTTGGAGCAGCCGGGCGGGGCCGCGATCGGCGATGACGGGTCGTACAGCGCCTTCTGCTCGTCGTACGTGCGGTAGGCGGAGTTGATGGTCAGGTGCGCGCCGAACTTCTTGTGGTACGCGGCGTCGAGCGCGACCAGCCCGTCCAGCACGTCGGCGCGCACGAAGTGCGTGGGCGACCACGGGATGGGGGCAAGGTCCGAGCTCGGCACCACGCCGCTGTCGGGCTCCCACACCTGGTCGGGCGCTGGGCAGGTGACGGCGTCCTGCGCCGCGGTCAGCGCCTGCGTCGCCACGGTGACCACCGAGCGGTTCGTGCTCAGGTCGAACGCCGCCTTCTCCAGACCCTCCAGGCCCGCGCTGCCGAGGGCGGTGTTCGCGACGGCGTCGATGGTGGTCGCCGTGTCCAGGGCGGACCGCAGGCGGGCCCGGGCGGCGTCGTCGGCCCCTTTGCCCTCCGTGGCCGCGTAGACCTTCTCGCCCCGGCTCTTGACCGTCGCGAGGCTTCGGCGCTCCGTGGTGACGTCGGTGCGGGCCAGCTCCACCATCGAGGCGCGGACGGCGTCCGACGCAGCTCCCATGGACCGCAGGACGTCCGCCGTCCCGGTGGCCAGGCGCGTGAGGAGCGGCTCGGCCAGCAGGGTGTCGGCCTTCCGGATCTGCGCCGACAGCTCGCTGCGGGTCGTCGCCTCGGCCACCCGCCCGTCCGACTCCGCCAGCAGGTTCCTGGCCGCGGCGGTCTGCCCGGCGAGCTCCTCGGCGTCCGACACGACGTACCAGGCGAAGCCGCCACCGGCGAGCGCGAGGGTGACCACGAGCGTGGTGACGACGAAGACCCGGACGTTGCGCCGACGGCGGCCCTTCGCCTCGCGGCGGTCCCTCGCCGTCTCGCCGACCTTCGTGTCCGAGGGATCGGCAGGAGGCACGGCGCTCGTCAAGGTCACGAACCCAGAACCTACGGCACCCAAGACATGCCCGCTGACCAGTCGGCGGGTGAACTGGGCCCATGGCACTACGGTGGAGCCCATGGGGATCCGATCGTGGTTCGGGCGGCGCCCGCAGAAGGCGATCCGTCGTACGGTGCGGTCGCACCGCACCGACTCCGTGCTGGCGCAGGCCGCGCTGGTCACGTCGGCGGGTGAGGCGTGGGCGTTCGCCACCCGCGCGGAGCTCTTGCTGGTCTCCGCGCCCGAGGGCGCGAACGGCCAGGGCGACGACGCGTCGCGGGGTGCGCCCTCCGTCGTCGTGCACCGCGAGTGGTCCGACGTCGACCGCGCCACCTACGACACGGAGTCCAACGTGATCCGGGTGCACTGGGTCGACGGCGACGAGCCGACGCCGCTGACGCTCGACGGCCGGAGCTCCGTGCTGCCGCAGGTGCTGCGCGAGCGGGTGCAATGGTCGGTGGTCCTGGCCGAGCCGGTCAAGCTGCCGGGCGGGCGTTCCGCCCGCGTGGCGGTCCGACGCCGGTCGGACGGCGAGCTGTTCTCCCAGGTGATCGGCGGACGGGGCGTGGACCTCGCCGACCCGGACACGGCAGGCATGATCGACGCCGCCGAGGCGCGGGTCCGCAACGCGGCGGGGCTGCCCGCCTGACCTCGCGCCCGGCTCGGTCCGGCGGGACCGCGGCTCAGTCCTGCGGGACGGCGCGGAGCGTCGACGTCACGAGGTTCGGACCCACCACGGTGTCCACGATGCGCTTGCTGTACCGGCCGTACTTGGCGCGGTAGGCGTCGTCGAGGCCGGGGTGGACGTCGTCCTCCGGGACTTCGAAGCGGACGTCCCGCTCGATACCGCCCACGCGGACGCGGCCCGTACCCGACGTCTTGGCGCGGCGGAACCACCCGTTCTGCGGGCCGTACGCCGAACGGACGTACACGGCGTCGCCCAGCCGGGCGGTCCAGATCGTCACGTACGGGCGCAGCGTGCCGTCGCGCCGGTACGACGAGACCTGCAGCTCGTCCGTGCTGTCGACCTGCTCCAGCTCCTGCTCGGTCCAGGTGCTCATGTGTGCTCCTTCCGGGCGCCGTTCTTGGTGTCGGTGGCGTGGCCGCCACCTCACGGTGCAACACGCGGACGGCGTCCGGGAGTCCCTGTCGTGACGGGTACCGGCGGAACCCCTCAGTGCCAGGCCGCCGGGGCTAGCGTGGAGCACGACCCCCTGACCCGACACGAGGAGACTGTCACGATGCACACCCGCACGCTCGGCCAGGGCCTGGAGGTCTCCGCCGTCGGCCTCGGCGCCATGGGCATGTCGCAGGGCTACGGTCCCAACCCCGGCACGCGCGAGGAGATGATCGCCGTGCTGCGCGGCGCCGCGGAGCGCGGCGTCACGTTCTTCGACACCGCCGAGGTCTACGGCCCGTACGTCAACGAGGAGCTGGTCGGCGAGGCGCTCGAGCCGCTGCGCGACCAGGTGGTGATCGCCACGAAGTTCGGCTGGCGCATCGAGGGCGGCACCTCGGTGGGCCTGGACAGCCGGCCCGAGCACATCCGCGACGTCGCCGACGCCGCCCTGCGCCGCCTGCGCACCGACGTGATCGACCTGTTCTACCAGCACCGCGTGGACCCCGACGTGCCGATCGAGGACGTCGCGGGCGCCGTCGGCGAGCTGGTGCGGGCCGGGAAGGTGCGCCACTTCGGGCTGTCCGAGGCGGGTCCGGCCACGATCCGGCGGGCGCACGCGGTGCACCCGGTCACGGCGGTGCAGAGCGAGTACTCGCTGTGGACGCGCGACCCCGAGCCGGAGGTGCTGCCGACCCTCGCGGAGCTCGGGATCGGGTTCGTCCCGTTCAGCCCGCTGGGCCGGGGCTTCCTCACGGGTGCGCTCGACGCGGCGACGTCGTTCAGCGACGACGACATCCGCACCACGATTCCCCGGTTCGCGGCGTCGAACCGGACCGCCAACCAGGCGCTGGTGGACCACGTGCGCTCGCTCGCCGAGGCCCAGGGCGCGACGCCGGGGCAGGTCGCGCTCGCCTGGCTGCTCGCCCAGCGACCGTGGATCGTGCCGATCCCCGGCACCCGGCGCATCGAACGCGTCGAGGAGAACGTGGGCGCGGCGCGGGTGGCCCTGTCCGCCGACGACGTCGCCGACCTGAACGGGCTGGCCGCGCGGGTGGGCGTCCAGGGCAACCGGTACAACGAGGCCGGCATGGGGATGGTGGGACGCTGACCCCGGATGAGCAACAATCGTCCGGTGACCGACGACCGCTTCATGCCCATCCACGATCCGGAGCTCCTGGCCAGGGGTGAACGCGTGCTGGGGCCCGAGTTCACCGCCATGCACAAGAGAGTCATGGAGGTCACGGCGCTGACCTCGCGCCTGAACGTCCTGCCGTTCGACGACGAGGCCGGCAAGGCCGCGCTGTTCGAGCAGATCCTGGGCGGCCCGCTCCCCGCCGGGGTGACCATCTACCCGCCGTTCTACACGGACCACGGCCTGCGCCTGGACCTGGCGGAGCGGGTCTTCGTCAACCAGGGCTGCACGTTCCTCGACTACGCAGGCATCCGGCTGGGCCGAGGCGTGATGATCGGCCCGAAGGTCACGTTCATCACGATGGGCCACCCGGTGGACCCCGAGGAGCGGCGGGTATGGCTGAGCGGCGCGCCCATCGACGTGGCGGAGAACGTGTGGATCGGCGCCGGCGCCACGATCCTGCCCGGTGTCAGCATCGGCCGCGACGCCGTCGTCGCGGCGGGCGCGGTCGTGGCCGACGACGTGCCGGCGGCGAGCCTGGTCGCGGGGCCGAAGGGCACTGTGCGACGGCGCTGGTAGGGCCGGATGCCCGGGCTGGGGACGAGCCTCGCGGAGGTGTGATCGACACCGCTGCCGGGCTGGTCGGATATGAGGCAGGACTACCCGCCGGAACCTGTTAGAGTTTTCACCGGTCGCCCACCCGGTGCACGGGAAGGGCGAGCGCGATCCCGCGTAGCTCAGCTGGCAGAGCATCCGACTGTTAATCGGACGGTCGTTGGTTCAAGTCCAACCGCGGGAGCCATGAGGCCCGGAATCTCCACGGTTCCGGGCCTTGCTGTTTCGTGCTCAACCGATGCGAGTCAACAGGAAGTTCCGCATCGACTCCGTAGGCTCGTAAAAGCCCCAAACAGCGTTCGAGAACTCCCCCGCTCCGAAGAAGGCAGGAGGCTCGACTCCCGCAAGCTTGTAGACACTGATCGCGTGCCGCTGAGCGGGGTACGTCGGGTCGACGACCACCACGCTCCCAACTGGCATGGGCTCCCATTCCACCTACCAGGGATCGACGCCAGCGATCCCTCGAGTACGACCGCTCGGAGTTCCGATCACAGCGACACTATGCTTGCGACGCATATGCATCTGGCGCATAATTGCCGAGTGAAGATCTTCCCCGCGCGACCGTTCCGGATCGCGGTCGACGCGCTGAAGGCAAAGGCGGCTGCGGGTGATGAACGTGCTGAGACAACACTGCGGCTCGTGGCAGCTCAGGTCGCGGTCCTGCGCGACCTCGACGGGGAGCCTGCCGAGGAGACTCCGACGGTACGGAGGGTTGTGCAGTCGGGCGAGTTTCCCGTCTGGCGGCTCTCGCACCCATTCCGGGAAGGGTTTGCTGTCCGTACGATCGTCTGGTTCACCCCGGAAGGCGAGGCAGTCTTGATGCTGTTCTTCTCGGACAAGGCCCAGATGGGCGACGTCTTCTACGACTCTGTCGGTAGCCGCGCCGACCTAGCGATCGACGAATGGCTGCGCAACCGGCCCGCATTCCAGAAGGAGGATGACCGATGAGTGACGACGCCTACACCCCGTTCAACGACGAGCTCGACGAGATCATCAACGCCACCCCTGAGCGAGCCGCTGCCGTCGCAGAGATCCGGGCCGAGATGGACGACACGGATCGCGCCTACCGGATGAATCTCGCGGCTCTCCGCTCGGCGGCTCACTTCACGCAGGAGGAGATCGCGCAGCGCCTGGGTATGAGCCAGAGCGCGGTCTCTCGCGCTGAGAAGCGTGGTGACATGCTCTACAGCACACTCCTGTCCTACCTACGAGCGGCGGGCGCCGAGAACCCGACGCTCGTGGTCACGATGCACGGCAAGCGCATCGAGATCGACCTGGCGACCGCCGCCGAGAACGAGACACCCGCAGCCTGACCTCGCACCCCCTCACCAAGTTCAGCCGCGGGAGCCACAAGGCCCAATCCTTAGGACTTAGGCCCCGCTGCCTCTGTCACCTGGCGCCGGCCCGACGCGTTCACGGCGAGTTCGGCAGTCTCCCGTGAAGTCGTGACTTGGCATCGAGATCGGCTCAGGCCTGTCGCGATCTCGATGCCAACTGCCGACTCTGCGGGGCAAACTGCCGACCACGGCGGGCATCGCCAGCCACGCGCGGTCAGCGGGCGTGCCCAGGCCGACTGCGAATGTCAGTGGTCCACGGCAGCATCGGGGTATCAGAACCCGATCGGGAGGACGTCATGGCCGACACCCACATCATCCGGACCTACCCGCACGGCGTGCCGAGCTGGGTCGACCTGGAGACGCACGACGTCGACGCGGCGCTCGCCTTCTACGGCGGCCTGTTCGGCTGGAGCTTCAACGAGAAGCTGCCGCCCGGTGCGCCGGGACGCTACGTCGTCGCGTCCCAGGACGGCACGGAGGCGACGACGGTCGCGGCGATCGGCACACCGGACGAGGGCTTCAACGGCGAGGTGGCGTGGCACACCTACCTCGCCGTCGACGACATCGTGACGACGGCGCGCCGGGTCACCGAGCTCGGCGGCGTGGTGAGCTCGCCGCCCGAGCCCGTGGGACCACCGGGGCAGCCGGCAGGACGGATGGCGCGGATCGTCGACCCGCAGGGCGCGCCCAGCCGGCTGTGGCAGGCGGGTTCGCGGCCCGGCGCCCAGGCCGTCAACGCGCCGGGCACGTGGAACTTCAGCAACCTGCTCACGCCGGACGTCGACCGCGCGCTGGAGTTCTACGGCCCGCTGCTCGGCTGGGTACGGAGCGACGACCTCGGGGCCGGGATGGCCCGCGTGCCGGGGTACGGCGACCACCTGGCCCGCACCACGGACCCTGGCATCCACGAGCGTCAGGAGTTCGTGCCGCCCGGCTTCGCCGACGTCGTCGCCGGGGTGCTGCAGGCCGCCGGACCGGCGCGCTGGTCGGTGACCTTCGCCGTCGCCGACCGGGACGGGGCCGCGACGACGGCGGAGCGGGCGGGCGCGACGGTGCTGGCGACCGAGGACAGCGAGTGGGCGAAGGACGCGACGATCCGCGACCCGTTCGGCGCCGAGCTCGTGCTGGCGCAGTTCGACCCGCCCGAGGAGTTCCTGGAGGCTGAGGCAAAGGCCGGGAAAAGCTGACCGGCGGGGCGTCGCGCCTCGACGGGTTCAACCCGTGAGGCGTCGCCCTCCGACGAGTTCAACCCGCGAGGCACCGCGCTTCGACCAGCTCACCGGACCGCAGCGCCGTCTGTCGCACGTGCGGACACGCCGGAGCGTGCAGGCGCACCCGAGCCACGCACAGCCGCACCGGAACCACCCGCCGGCGCACCCGAGCCACGCACCCCCGCCCCAGAACCCTGACCCGACGCCGGCAGGTCAGCCGAAGCCAGCAGCGCCAGCTTGTCCGCGTCGCTGGACCCGGCGTCCGGGTGGTACACGACGAGCATCAGGCCATCGGCCCCGCCGATGCTCAGCCGTTCCCGGTTGAGAGTCAGCTTGCCGACCTGCGGGTGGTCGAACCGGAGAAGCGACCCGCTCTGCCCGCGTACCTCGTGCCGGGCCCAGAGCTCGCGAAACCGGGCGCTCGCCAGCGAGAGCTCGCCGGTGAGCTCGATGAAGCGCGGGTCGTCGATGTTGTTGCCCACCGTCTGGCGCAGGTTGGCGACGAAGCACTCCGTGACGTCCTTCCAGTCCGGGTGCAGCGCCTGCGCGGCCGGGTCCAGGAACATGTCCCGGAACTGGTTCCCGCCGACGGCGAGGCCGGGGTCGAGCGCGCGGGCGAGCCGGTTCGAGGCCAGGATGTCGAAGTACCGGCCCTCGATGAAGGCCGGCTGGACGAGGGAGTCCAGGAGCTTGAGCGCGCCCGCCGGTACGGTCTCCTCGCGCGGCCGAGGCCTGCGCTGCCGGGGCACCTCGGCGACCAGCGTCAGCAGGTGGGCGAAGTGCTCGTCGTCGAGGCGCAGCACGCGGGCGATCGACTCGAGCACCTGCACCGACGGGTTGCGGTCGCGCCCCCGCTCCAGCCGCAGGTAGTAGTCGGCGCTGATGCCGGCGAGCATCGCGACCTCCTCGCGCCGCAGCCCGGGCACCCGCCGCACGCCGACGTCGGGGATGCCCGCCTGCTCGGGCGTCACCAATTCCCGCCGAGCACGCAGGAAAGCGCCCAGGGCATTTGTCGCCCCACTCACGAGGCCACCTCGGGATTCGGCACGGACAGAAGGGGCGCGGCCACCCTCCGATTCGGCACGACCCTCCGACTCCGCACGGCCCACAGAGGGGGCCCTGTCACACCCCGGTCTCCAGGGGGCTCTGCCTCGGGCGAATCACTGTGCATAGCGTGCCTAACGGTCCGCCCGGGCCGCATATTTCGAGGGGAGACACATGACCGTCACACTGATCACCGGGGCCAACAAGGGCATCGGCTTCGAGACGGCGAAGCAGCTTCAGGAGCTGGGGCACACCGTCTACGTCGGCGCGCGCGACGTCGGACGAGGCGAGCAGGCCGCCGCGGCCCTCGGCGCACGGTTCGTGCAGCTCGACGTGACCGACGACGTGTCGGTCACCGGGGCGCTCGCGACGATCGGCTCCGCCGAGGGCCGGCTCGACGTCCTGGTGCACAACGCGGGCCTCCTCGGCGGCGAGACCGCCGACGGTCCGACGGCCCTGCGGGTGTTCGACACCAACGCGGTCGGGATCGTGCGTGTGACCGAGGCCGCACTCCCCCTGCTGCGCGAGTCCGCGAACCCGACCGTGGTCACCCTGTCGAGCAGCGCAGGGTCGTTCTGGGCCGTGAACAACCCCGACCGGCCGGAGTTCCACCTGTCGTACGCGCTCTACTCGGCGTCCAAGGCGGCGGCCACCATGCTGACGGTCCAGTACGCCAAGTCCCATCCGGGCATCAAGTTCAACGCGCTCGAACCCGGCACCACCGCCACCGACATGACCGCCGCCCTCGGCATCGGACGGCCGCCCGAGGAGAGCGCCAGGCAGGTCGTGCGGCTGGCGACGCTCGACACGGACGGTCCGACCGGGACGTTCCGGGACGAGAACGGGGAGCTGCCCTGGTAGGTGGGCGGACGGCGGGCGCCGTCCTCACGCCGTGGCGATGAGGACGGTGGCTCCCAGCGCGGCCACGAGCCCGAGCACCTGGGTGCGCCCGAGCCGCTCACCGAGCAGCACCAGCCCGACCAGGACCGGGACCACGGGATAGAGGGAGGAGAGCACCACGGCAACGGTGACGAACTCGGTGCGCAGCGCGAACAGGTAGGCGGCCAGTGCGGTCGCGGCCAGGGCTCCGGCTCCGACGCTCAGTCCGAGGACCCGGGCGGAGGGCCGCGCGGCCGCCGGCTCGCGCAGCAGCGTCGCCCCGGCGACCAGCACGGTCACGATCGCGGCGACCCGCCCGCTCAGGATCGGCCACAGGCCGGCGGTGGCGGCGTCGGCCTGCGCAAGGCACAGGTACTGCAGGGCGATGCCGCCGCTCGCCGCGAGGCCGTCGACGACGGACGCGCGGGACGGCGGGACGGATCCGCCGGGGCTCCGGCTGATCAGCCACAGCGCGGGCAGGGCGATCACCACCCCGGCCCAGGCCAGGCCGGGCGGCCGCTCCCCGAGCACGGCGGCGCCGACCAGCACGGGCAGCGCCACGCCTCCGACGGCGCTGAGCGGCACGACCACCGACATCTCGCCGCGGCTCAGCCCCCGGAACAGGAACGCCATGGCCAGACCCGTGCCGACGCCGGAGGCCGCACCCCACGCCAGGTCGGCCACGCCCGGTGGCGCACCGGGCGCGAACAGCATCGCCATCGCGGTCACGCACAGGCCGGCCACCTGCCCGATCAGGGCGACGCGCAGCGGCGGGAGACGGCGCGCGGCCAGGCCTCCGAGGACGTCGGAGACCCCGTAGGCCAGGGCCGACAGGAGGGCGAGGGCGACTCCCACGCTCAGGCGGCCTGGTCGCTCCGCCGAGAGTCACACATCTGTCATGCATAACCGCACCGCGCGACGCGGTGCAACCTCACGTCCTGGCCCGGCGCCCAGGTCACGCCCCGACCAGGCTCCGGGTCCGCTCCGCGATCGTGGCCCAGGACGCGGGCGGCAGGTCGTGGCCGACGCCGGAGAGGATCAGCAGCCGGGCTCCAGGGATCCTGCGCGCCGTGGCCCGGGCGGCCGACGGCTTGATGACGGGGTCGTCCTCCCCGTGCAGCACGAGGGTGGGCACCTCGACGTCGCGCAGCCGCGGTCCGTGCCACGGGGCGCGGAGCTGGCGGCCCAGCGCCGTCATGTCGCGCGGCCCGGTCTCGAGCCCGCGCTCGATCCGGGTGCGGGCCGCGGCCAGGTCGGCGGGGTTGGCCGGCGATGCCATACCCCTGGCGACGGCGATCGCGGCGGCGATGTCGCCGTCGCGCCCCTCGGGGTATCTCGCCGCGCCGAGCCGGGCGAGCAGCCCGTAGCGCAGGTAGCGCAGCACCTCGAGCCCGGACGCGTCGCTCGGCGGCGCGGCGCTGGAAACCAGGCCGAGCACCCGGTGCGGATGGCGCAGCGCGAGGCGCTGCCCCGTGATGCCGCCGAGCGAGTGCCCGAACACCACCGCGCGGTCCCAGCCGGCGGCGTCGAGCACGGCGACGGCGTCGTCGACCATGTCCTCCGCCGTGTAGGCGACCGTGTCCCGCCGGAGCAGTGCGGCCGGCAGGCTGCGCCGCGTCGTGGTCCGGCCGAACCGCGTGGACGCGCCGGCGTCGCGCTGGTCGTAGCGGGCGACGTCGAAGCCCTCGGCCGCGAACGCCCGGCACAGCCCGTCCGGCCACCAGAACCGGGAGATCGCAAGGCCCATCATGAGCAGGAGGGGGACGCCCCCGTCCTGCCCCAGCCGGTCGTAGGCGATCTCGACGTCGCCGTTGCGGGCGTACCTGGTCGGCGACCATTCGTCATGCGTGGTCACCTCGGCCATTCTTCCGCAGGATCTGCGCAACACGCCGTGGCACGAGGTAGCACCTAGTGCTACCCTCGTCCCATGAGTAGCCAGCCAGAGATCACCCAGCGCGACCTGCGCTCGCGATCGAAGGAGATCATGGACGCCGTCCAATCCGGGCGGTCGTTCACCGTCACGCGCGACGGGCACCAGATCGGTGAGCTCGTCCCGTTGCGGCGCCGACGACGCTTCGTCCCGCGGGCGGAGTTTGCAGCCATGTCCCAAGCGGGCCCGCACATGTCACTGGAGGCGTTCCGGGCCGATCAGGAAGCGGCAGTCGACGACGAGGTCTCCGACCCCTATGAGCGCTGAACTCACGCAGGGCCTTGTCGACACGAACATCCTGATCCTGCGCGACAGGATTGACATTGCCGAACTGCCCGACGAGATGGCCGTCAGTGCCATCACTCTCGCAGAGCTCTCTGCAGGGCCCCACCTGGTCCGCCCCGACAGCGCCGAGTACGACGAGCATGCTGAACGAGCACGCCGCATCGACGTCCTGCAGCGTGTTGAGAACGAATTCGACCCCATTCCGTTCGACGACGGCGCAGCCCGCATCTATGGCCGGATCACCGCCGGCGTCATAGCCATCGGGCGGACGCCGCGTCGTCGTGCTGTCGACCTCATGATCGCAGCCACCGCAGCGGCCGAGGGCCTTCCGCTGTACACGTCGAACCCTGACGATTACAAGGGCCTCGACCACATCATCACGCTCGTCCCCGTCACCCGACCGGCCGGGTGAGCGGATGCGGCGGCTGAGCCGGGTGCTGGACAGCCCGCACGGGATGCGGATCGGCGTGGCCCTGCTCGTCGGCGCGCTGATGGGCTGGCTGCTGTCGTGGGACTCCGTGGCGGCCGCCGTCCTGGGCGGCTGGGCCGGCGCGGGCCTCGTGTTCGTGGTCTGGACCGCCCTGGTGATCGTCCCCATGGACCCGGAGGCCACCAGCGAGCACGCGGTGCGCGAGGAGCCCACCCGCGCCGTCGCGAACCTGATCGTGCTGTTCGCCGCCGTCGCCAGCCTCGCGGGTGTCGCCGTCGCGCTCGCGGGCGGCGGGCCCGGCACGGGCGACATCACGATCGCGGCCGTACTCGCCTCCGTCGTCGTCTCCTGGGCCTGCGTGCACACGGTGTTCGCGCTGCACTACGCCCGCGTGTACTACACGACCCCGGCGGGCGGGATCGACTTCCACCAGACCGAGCCGCCGCGGTACACCGACTTCACCTACCTGGCGATCACGGTCGGGATGAGCTTCGCCGTCTCGGACACGGACCTGGGCTCGTCGGTCATGCGCCGCATCGCGCAGGTCCACGCGCTGCTCGCGTATCTCTTCGGGACGGTCGTGGTGGCGCTGCTGATCAACCTCGTGGCGGGGCTGGCCAACACGTAGCGAGTGAAGAATCGGCGTCATTTCACGGTGATGAAATGGCAGCTCCTCGGCGGGCGCCAAGGAGTGGGCGCGGCTACTTTGAGACGAGAGTCCCTTTCGAAACCGTCGAGATCGAGGCGAGTCATGGACTACTGGGATTTCTTCTCGTTGATCGTCTACGGCTTCTTCTTCGTGGCCTACCTGATGGTCCTGTTCCAGATCATCACCGACCTCTTTCGCGACCGGGAGCTCAACGGCTGGTGGAAGGCCCTGTGGATCGTGTTCCTCATCTTCCTGCCGGTCCTCACCGCGCTCGTGTACCTCATCGCCCGCGGACGCGGGATGGCGCGGCGGCACAGCGAGGACATGGCCGAGGCCCGGCGCGAGGCCGAGGGCTACATCCGCCAGGTGGCGGCGACGCCGTCCCCCGCCGACCAGATCGCGAGCGCCAAGGCGCTCCTCGACTCCGGGACGATCGCCCCGGCCGAGTTCGAGCGGCTGAAGGCGAAGGCGCTCGCCTGACGGGCCTTCAGGGCACGCCCACCGAGAGCCGCCGCACCACAGCGGCGACCGCCGCCCGGCCGGCCCGGTTGGCGCCGACCGTCGACTGCGACGGCCCGAACCCGATGAGGTGTACGCGCGGCTCGTCGGCCACCTGGGTGCCGCGCATCGCGATGCCGCCCAGCTCGTTGCGCAGGCGCAGCGGGGCCAGGTGGGTCAGGTCGGCCTTGAAGCCGGTGGCCCACAGGATGGTGTCGACGGGCGTGAAGGAACCGTCGGCCTCGCGCAGGCCGAGGGGTTCGACCGCCGTGAACATCGGGCGCCGCTCCAGCGCCCCGCGCGCCTTGGCGGCCAGCGCGTACGGCGTCCAGATGAGGCCGGTGTAGGACACGACGCTTCCGGTGGGCCGGCCCGCCTCGACGTCGGCCATGACCTTGGCGATGGTCTCGCGGCCGGCCTCCTCCGGGCGGAACTCGCCGTCCCGGAAGACCGGCTCCCTGCGCGTGTACCAGAAGGTGGTGGCCACGCGGGAGATCTCCTCCAGGAGCTGGATCGCCGAGATCCCTCCGCCGACGACGGCGACGCGGCGTCCGGCGAGGTCCTCGGCCCGCACGTAGTCGCGGGTATGGAGCTGGCGTCCGCGGAAGGTCTCCTGCCCGGGGTACCGGGGCAGCACGGGGTTGGTCCAGGTGCCGGTCGCGTTGATGACGGCCCTGGTGGCCCAGGAGCCACGGTCGCTCGTCACGACGAGCTCGCCGTCCGGATCGTCGTCGGCGCGCCGCACGGCGACCACCCGGACCGGGCGCAGGACGGGGAGCGCGAACGTCCGCTCGAAGCCGGCGAAGTACCGCGGGACGGCGTCCCGACTCGCCTCCGTGGCGTCGACGGCGGGCTGGGCCAGCCCCGGCAGGTCGAAGATGCCGTTCACGGTGGCCATCCGCAGCGACTCCCAGCGGTGCTGCCACGCGCCGCCCGGCGCGGGGTTGGCGTCCAGGACGACGAAGGTGCGCTCGTTGTCCGGCTGGTCGACGGCGCTCACGAACCCCCTGCGCTGCAGGTGGTACGCGGCCGACAGCCCGGCCTGCCCCGCCCCGATCACCACGACGGTCGCCCGGCTCAGGAGGTCGCTCACACCAGGGACAACACGATCACCACGCGGATGTTTCCGGGTGTGACCAGGCTCAACCTGCCGGGTGCCGCACCGCCGCCGTCCCCGTCGATCGCATCGATTCGATACGATCGAGCGCATGTCGTCCTCCACGGCCCCAGGTCCGCAGCCCGAAGACCGGCGCGCCCGCGCCGCCGTCGCCGCCCTGTTCCTGACCAACGGCGCCCTGTTCGCCAACCTCGTGCCCCGCTACCCGGAGATCAAGGCCGCGCTCGACCTCGACAACACGCTCTACGGGCTGGCCGTCGCGGCGTTCCCGACCGGGGCGATCGTCGCCGGGCTGGGGGCCGGCCTCATGGTGCGCCGGTTCGGGTCGGCGCAGGTGGCGGTGGTCGGCACCATCCTCACCGGCCTCGGCGTGCTCGCCGCCTCGGTCGCGCCGTCGCTGGCGATCCTCGTGCTGGCGCTGTTCCTCGGCGGGGCCATGGACGCGCTCACCGACGTCGCCCAGAACGCCCACGGCCTGCGCGTGCAGCGCCGGTACGGCCGGTCGATCATCAACGGCTTCCACGCGGTGTGGTCGGTCGGCGCCGTGCTGGGCGGGGCCATGGGTGCCGGCGCCATCGCGCTCGGCCTGCCGCTGCCCGTGCACCTCGGCATCTCGTCGGCGGTCTTCTCGGTCGTCGCGCTCGTCGCGCTCCGGTTCCGCCTTCCCGGGCGCGACGGCGACGTGGCCGACGGCGCCGTCGCCCAGGGCACCGCACCCGTGCGCGGGGCCGGTCCGAGCACCCGTACGGTGCTGACCCTGACCGCGCTGGTGCTCATCGCCATCGGCGGGGCCTTCGTGGAGGACGCCGGCAGCTCGTGGGCCACCCTCTACCTCTCCGGCTCCCTCGGGGCGCCCGCCGCGCTGGCCGCGAGCGGCTTCGTCGCGCTCGTCGGCACCCAGTTCGTGGGGCGCCTGCTGGGCGACGGCCTGGTCGACCGGTTCGGCCAGCGCACCGTCGCCCGGGCCGGCGGCGCGGTCATCGCGCTCGGCATGGGGCTGGCGCTCGCCTTCCCGACCGTGCCCGGCACGATCGCCGGGTTCGCCGCGATCGGCCTGGGCAGCGCGACGCTGGTGCCTGCGGCCATGCACGAGGCCGACGAGCTGCCGGGCCTGCGGGCCGGCACGGGCCTGACCATCGTGTCCTGGCTCATGCGGGTCGGCTTCCTGGCCTCCCCGCCGCTGGTCGGGCTCATCGCCGACAGCGCGGAGCTCCGCTACGGCCTGCTCATCGTGCCCATCGCCGGCGTGCTGATCGTGCTCCTGGCCGGGGTGCTCGCGGGATGGCGCACCCCGGCGCGCTGAGCGGCCTTGGGCCGGCTCAGCCCAGCGTCTTCTCGAAGAACGCGTCCGCGTACGGGTTGTCCTGGCTGTACGGCTCGATCTCCCGGTAGCCCGCGCGCCCGTACATCGCGACCGCCTCGGCCAGCACCCGGTTGGTGTCCAGCACGACGCGCGCGCAGCCCAGGCCGTGCGCCTCGCCCTCCAGCCGCCGCAGCAGCCGGGCGCCGAGGCCGGCGCCGCGCCACGACGCCGCGACCCACATCCGCTTGATCTCGGCCGTCGCACCGTCGAGCCGGCGTACGCCTCCGCACGCGACGGGGGCGCCGTCGCTGGTCGCCACGACGAACGCGCCGTTCGGCGCGCGGAACGCGTCGGCGCCCTTGCTCGGCGGGTCCGGCACGAACCCGCCGGGAAAGCGCCGGTCGAGCTCCCCGTAGTACTCCCCCAGCGCCGCCGTGGCCGGGCCGCCCACCGGGTCGACGACGTGCAGGTGCACGGTCGCCGCGCGGATCAGCAGGTCGGCGGTGCCGAGCGCCTCGTCGAGCCGGGCACGCTGCCGTTCGGTGAGCGGTTCCAGCAGCCCGCGCGCCTTGCGCTCGGAACGCTCGTCCAGCTCGCGGTAGGCACTCCGCCCGACGGCGGTGAGCGTCACCGTCCGACGGCGCCGGTCGGCTGGGTCGGGCCGCATCTCGACGAGCCCGTCGTCGGCCAGCCTCGCCAGGAGCCGGGTCAGGTAGCCCGAGTCGAGGTCCAGGCGTTCGCGCAGGTCGCGGACGGTCGCGCCGGCGGGTCCCACCTCGAAGAGGAGGCGGGACGCGCCGAGCGGCCGCCCCGTCCCGAGGAACGACTCGTCCAGCGCCCCGATGCGCTGGGTGTAGCTGCGGTTGAAGCGGCGGACCGTGTCGACGAGGCTCATATCTCTGACTATAGTCAGCGATTTCCCGTGCCGCGCAGCAGGCTCGGGGTGAGCGCCGCCCTGCGCGGCAGGGGCTGGTTCGTGTCGGACGCCCGGAACGCCTCGACGGCCAGCGCCGCGAACCGCCGCGCGGCCGCGGTCGTGCGGGCCGAGGGCGTCGCGGCGAGCCCGCGCCCGGCCAGCAGGACGAGCACGACGTCGTCGAGCACGAAGTCGCTGCGCAGCCCGCCGGCGGCCTGGGCGCGCCGGGCCAGCGCCGCGAGCTTGCGGAGCATCGCGGCACGGTAGGCGGCGAAGTCAGGGCCCTCCGAGCTCTCCGACAGGAAGGCGTCGACGAATCCCTGGTTGTGGACGTTGAGCACGCTGATCCGCTCGATGATCGAGCAGAATCCCCGCCACGGGTCGGGATCGGCGGCGCCGTCGTCCACGATGCGCCCGCATGCCCGCAGCTCGTCGTCGAAGACCGCCTCGAGGAGGATCTGCCGGGTCGGGAACCGGCGGTACAGGGTGGCCGGCCCCACCTGGGCACGCCGGGCGACCTCGCGCATCGTGACGTCGAGGCCGCCCGCGGAGAACAGCTCCCGGGCGGCCTCGAGGATCCGGTCGCGGTTGTCCCGCGCGTCGGCGCGGAGCATGTGGGGCAATGGTTCGCTCATCACTCTCACTTCCCTGAAGTGGACGCAGGCGTCCGTTAACGTCCCCACCGTAACGCGAACCAACAGCACGACGGAGACGACCATGCGAGCAGTGACTATCGAGCGATTCGGCGACCCGAGCGGCCTGGTGGTGGGCGACGCGCCCGCGCCGGCCCCCGGACCGGGGCAGCTGCTGATCGAGACCGAGGCGATCGGGGTGGGCGGGGTCGACGGCGTCGTCCGCCGCGGGACGCTCAGCGGGTTGGGCTTCGCCCCTGGGCTGGTCGCCGGCAGCGAGGTCGCCGGCACGGTGACGGCGGTCGGCGCGGACGTCGACGACTCCTGGGTGGGCCGCCGGGTATGGGCGTTCACGGGCCTGGGCGGCGGCTACGTCGAGCAGGCGCTCGCCACGCTCGACGACGTCACCGCGCTCCCCGAGGGGCTGTCGCCGGTCGACGCGGTGACGCTCGGCAACTCGGCGCCCGTCGCGCACTTCGCGCTCGCCCAGGCGCACTTCGCGCCCGGGGAGTCGGTGCTCGTCCGGGGCGCGGCGGGCAGCATCGGCATCGCGACCGTCGAGCTCGCGGCCCGCGGTGGCGCGAGCGCGGTGGCGGTGACGACGTCGTCGCCGGAACGGGGCGACCGGCTCCGCGCCCTTGGCGCGACGCACGTGCTCGACCGCTCCGGCGGCGGCGAGCCGGACGACCCGGCGTCCTACGACGTGATCGTAGACATCGTCGCCGGAGCGGACACCCCCGAGTTCGTGGACCGCCTCGCGCCGAACGGGCGGCTGGTCCTCATCGGCGCGGTCGCCGGGATGCCGCCGACGGACTTCGGCGTGCGCCTCCTGAGCGCGTTCCAGCAGTCCCGCTCGGTCGGCACGTTCAGCCTCGACACCGTCCCCGTGCCGGCCAGGAACGCCGTCCGGGCCGAGCTGCTCGCCGCCGCGGCGCGCGGCGACCTGCACGCCGTCGTGCACGACGTCCTGCCCCTGGACCGTGCCGCCGAGGCGCACCGGCAGATGGACGCGGGGACGGTGTTCGGCCGGATTGTCCTGGTGCCCTGACGTCGGGGCCGGTCAGCCGGCCGCGAGCGGGAGCCAGGACGCCAGGTCCCAGGCCCCGAGGACCTCGCGCAGGGGTGCCACCAGCAGTCCCAGCGCGACCGCCGCCGCGACGCTCGCCGCCAGGCGCGGCGAGCGGACGCGGCGCAGGTGGGTCAGGGCGATCATGACCGCGACGACGAGCCCGGGCAGCGCGCCGACGACGATCGCGGGCACCGTGCCGAGCGCCACCTCCAGCGCGGGTGACCCCGTCAGCGCGATCGCCGCCGCCGAGACCGCAAGGCACAGGTCGATCAGGTGGCCGACGACGGGCGGGGCGCCGGTCACCTCCGCGAGGTAGCTGCGGAACATGAAGCAGCTGAACAGGAAGACGACGCTCGCGATCGCGAGGTCGACGCCGACCAGACCCTCTACCGACGGGTCGGGAGCGACCTCCGCGTAGATCCAGGCCGTGGGGAGGGCGATCATCGCGGCGAGCAGCGCGAGGGCGGCGATGCCCGCGACCGCGGTCCATCCTGACCTGCCGCTGCCGCTCGCACCGCGCGCCGTGGTGCCCGGCATCGGCTCGGACGCCGTCGCCGTGGCGACGCCCTGGCGGCGAGTCACCCCCTGCATGGCCCAGACCAGGGCCGGGACCAGCAGCACCAGCGCGCCGAAGAAGACGGCGTTGACCGCGCCCAACGCCTCGGCGTCGCCGCCGGTCACGGCGAACGGCACGACCGACAGGAGGAACAGGACCGCGAACATCGCCGTCCCGCTGACCACCGTGGTGAACGGCTCCACGAGCTCACGCGTGCGCAGGCCAGCCAGGCCGCCCAGCACGAGCCAGCTCACCCCGAGTACCAGGGCCTGGGTCAGGATCGCGGCGGGGGCGATACTGCCGAGCAGGTCACCCACGAAGCGTTCGGCCTGCTCGGCCGGCGCCACCGGCTGCCCGCCTGGAAACAGGCCGTACGCCAGGATCAGGAGCACCAGCGAGACGAAGGTGCTCAGCCGGCCGGCGTCGCGCCAGGTGCGCTCGCGGATCTGGGTGCGCACCCAGTCGACGGCGCCGTCGAGCACGCCGACGACCGACCGCACCACCCGGAACAGGACCACGGCGGCGACCACGACGAGGACGGCCCACAGGACCGACACCGGCACGTCCAGCCCGAACCCGCCCAGGAACGCGGAGACTTCGCTCAGGAACGCCTCCCACCAGGCCATACAACAAGGCTAGAGGCGCGGCGACGGGCGAGGACAGGGGATGGCGCGGCTCGGGCGGGTGAACTCGCGGCGGCTCCACCTTCGCTGCGGGTGCCTTGGGCTCGGTTAGTTCCCCGTGAATGTTGACGCCCCTGCGACGCCGTCGGCTGCGAGTGGCGAGCGGGCGTTCTTCAGGAGGTTCCGGGCGGCTGGCACCTCGTCGCGGGCGGCTCGGGATCCGGGACAGTTCCGGACGCCGATCGTCCGGAACCGGTCCTACGGTGGGGCGACAGGACGGATCGTTGGGAGGACCGATGCCGTACACCAGCAGACCGCTCGATGCCTCGACGTGGGACGCCTTCGCCGAGCTGATGGAGCGCAACAACGGGGTCTTCGGCGGATGCTGGTGCATCGGCTTCCATCCCGAGGGTGGTCAGCGCGGACTCGACCACCGCGCGGCGAAGGAGGAGCGCGTGCGCACCGGCCGCGCCCACGCCGCCCTGGTCTTCGACGACGACGGCGCGGCGCAGGGCTGGTGCCAGTACGGCAGCCCGGCGGAGCTCACGCGCATCAAGCACCGGGTCCAGTACGAGAAGGACGCGCCGCCCGTGCCCGACTGGCGCATCACCTGCTTCTACGTCGACACCAAGCACCGCGGTCAGGGCATCGCACGGGCCGGACTCGAGGGTGCGATCGGTCTGATCGCCGAGGCGGGCGGTGGCCTTGTCGAGGCGATCCCCGAGGTGACGACCGGCCGCACCGCGCACGGACGATTCCTGTACAGCGCGACCGTGGAGCTCTTCGAGCAGTTCGGCTTCCGCCGGGTACGCCAGGTCGGCAAGCACGCGTGGATCGTCAGCCGGGTGATTGAGCCGGCCTGATCGGAGCCGTGCGGCACCCGGCTGCGGTTGGGGTCAGGCCGGGTGCGTCCAGGAGAGGTCGGCCCTGTGGGTTCTACGGGGCGTTCGGCCCCTCCGTCTCGGGCTCCGATTCGGTCGACTCTGGTTCGGCCGGTAGGCGATGGTGCCCCGGTCGCGGTGGGTGTGGCAGCCGATGGAGTAGCGGCTACGTGGGATGCGTCCGTTGCGGGGTCCGCTCATGCCGACCGCCGGGGTCCAACCCGGGGTCGCCGGGGCGGTGTCCTCGGTTGCCGGGGCGGTGTTCTGGGTCGGTGCGGCGGCACGGTCACGGACCGGACCAATGTGACGGTCAGCGGTCGTGCCACCGCTCCCGAACGGTGTCACGTCACCGACCCTTACCGGTGCGGGTGGTGTGGGCGCGACGAAGGCATACGTGTGCCCCGTCGGGGTGATCGTCTCGACCGCGTGCCGGCCGCCTACCTGGGTCGTCTTCTGCGACCAGCCGGGTGCCTGCTTGGCATGGTTGCACCGGGCACACAACCCTTGCCCGTTGTCCAGGCTCGTCACCCCACCCTGCGCGTGTGGGGTGATGTGGTCCAGGTGCCGGACCGGGGCGTCACACCACGGGGTGGCACAGATCCCCTGCTCGCGGGCGCGCAACAACGCTGCCAAGCCTTGTGGGTGGAACCGTGACGTGGAGGTCGTGGCCAGCAGGCGACCACGGGGGTCGACGTAGATCGACCGCAACCACGCCGCATCCGCATCGATCGCATGCGCAACCAGGTTCCGAGCCACCGGGGCTGGCACGACACCCGCACCCGCCGGGGTGCCTTCCACCACCACACCCGGCTCCTCACCACCAGGCCGGTCACCACCAGGCTGGCAGCTACCTAACCGGTCCTCCCCGGGCCGGTCCTCCCCGGGCCGGTCGATGGGCTGGTGGTCACTACCGGCGAGGAGGGTCTGGTCGGAGACCAGCAGATTGATCGTGACCGGCACCCCGTCCGCCTGTCCGGGCTGGCGTCCGGTGACGCGCTCGACCAACGTGTCGGCCATGATCTGCCCGGTCCCCCGCCCATCACCCGCAGCCTTCAGCGTCTCAGCGTGGGCTTTGAGCTGCGCGTAAGCCTGGACCCCTTGCTGCATCGGCACCAGAGCGGTCAGATACACCATCAGATCCGGAGCCGGACGCACCGACACCCCACGCTCCGAGACGGCCTTGGCGTTCCGGTTCACACACGCGCGCACATCCAACTGTGCCGCCAGTTCCTTGACCCGGGCCACCAGGCGCCTGGTCCCCATCCGCGCCAGCGCCCCCAGGTTCGCCGGACCACACACCTGCTCGTCGATCTGGGCGCGGTGCTCGACCGACAGGTGCGACGTCTCCCGCACCAACAACGTCGCCCGCCACTGCGAGAGCACACCCGCCCGCAACGCCTCGAACGTGTGTGGCATACCGGTGACCCATACCCGGGCCGTGCTCAGAAACGAGGCGCCGGCGTGCGGGCTGCACCGCAACGCGGCACCCACCTGGTTCGGCACACCACGACCACGCCGCTCCGCCCGGACACCCTGCCGAGCCTCCTCAGCACGCGTCGCCTCCTCCAGCGCCACAGCCAACCTCGCCTGCGTCGCCGTCACCGCGTTCTTCACCGCCTCCAGCTCACCCAACAGGTCCACCCACTCCGCCTGCACCTCCCGCGACACCGCCGGACCCATGGAAGCAGTGGAAGCAGTGGAAGCAGTGTCCGGCACACCATCAGCACCGATGTCAGAGGCACCCGGCAAAATCATGCCCGCCAACCGCTCACGCATAGCCCGCACACCCGCCACATCAACGACATTGGCGACCGTAGGAAGCCTTGTGCCGCTCCGGGGCAGCACCGGCTGAGCAGGCGGGTCGCCTGCCCTGGTGAATGCCTTACCGGTTCGCGTCATGACATCAATCTATCGCACACACGTTCGTACTGCTCGTCGAACCGGTCCCATCTGCCGACAGCAGAAACCCCGTCCCCAGACACCAACCCGCCGCGCGCAAGCGCCGTCGTCGTGACGACATATGCCGAGCATGAACCCGCTCCGAGCACCACGCCGACGTCTCGTTGTCGGGCTGGCCAGCGTCCTGCTCCTCGGTGCCTGCGCCGACCCCGCCGGTCCCGCCTCACCCGCCGGTCCCGCCTCGAGCGGGAACGAGCCGGACGACGCACCGGCGGCGACCGCACCGCCCGCGCCGTCGGCGTCGGGCCCGGTGACCACCATCGCGACCGTCCTCCAGGAGGGCGACGGACCACCTGAGCTCTGCCTGGGTGGGGTGGCCGAATCGCTCCCGCCGCAGTGCGGCGGCCCCGAGATCGCCGGGTGGGACTGGGACACCGTCGAGGCCGATTCCGCACAAGGCACCACCTGGGGCGAGTACGCGGTCGAGGGCACCTGGGACGGCGAGACGTTCCGCCTCACCGAGGCCGCCCCGGCCCCGGCCGAGCGGCCCGAGCTCCCGGAGGACCCCCGGCTCGATCCCGACAACGCCGGGACGGTCGGGCCGGAGTCCGGGGCCGAAGAGCTGCAGAACGAGGTGTTCGATCATCTCGACGGCCTCAGCGGCTGGATCGAGAACGGTTACGTCTGGGTGACGGTCGTCTACGACGACGGCAGCATCCAGCGTTACGCCGACGACAGGTACGGTGCCGACACGGTCGCCGTCGTGTCGGCGCTGCGCGACATCGAGTAGGCCGGGCACCCCCCGAGCACGACCAAGGCCAGGCAGCCCGGCATCAGCCAGGCACACCCTCAGCGACCGGTGCTACCGGCCAGCTCCTTGCGGGCCCGATCGGCGAACCGCTCGTTGCGCACTGCCTCGCCCAACGGCACCCCGGCCTGCTTCTCGGCGTCGATGACCCGCTGGATCGCTGGCAGCAGCTCGTGGACGACCAGTTTCTCGGCGGCCTCCGCGTCCCAGATCACGTCGAGAATCCGGGTGCACGCCTTCGTGACCGCCTTCTCGTGGGTCGGCATGACCCCAGGTCCGAGCAGCTTCTGTCGGATCAGCGCCATCAGGTGGTACTGGGTGGGCCGGTAGCCGCGATTGATGCGCTGATTCCGGATCAGCCACTCCAGCCGGTACCACGTCGCCGCGGCCGTGTAGTAGAGGATCGGCTGCTGGTCGGCGGTGTACAACTCCTCACCGCGCGCCTTCATCAGCTCCTGGTAACGGCCCACCCGTGACGGTTCGTTCAGGAACATCGCCAGGTACGCGCGGCTGAGCTGGGCGCGGCTGATGACCCGGGTCTTCTCCACGTCCTTGCGCTCGGAGTACTGCTTGGCGCGACGTTCGTAGAAAAGCTGCTGCGGCTTGTCCCGGCCGAGGGTGAAGAAGTCCTCCAGCTGCTTGTGGTAGTCCTGCCGCGCGGCCAGGTCCTCGGCGCTGACCGGGGTCTGCTGGTTGGTCGCCGCCACGATGCCCTGGATCACGTCCTCGTCCGTCGAGTGCACGATATGCACGCTGACGAACACCTGGTCGGTGAGCTGTTCGCGTTCGTGGAACAACACGTGGCAGGTCTGGCATCCGTTGACGATCTGGAAGTCGTCCAGGACGAAGTTGTCGCCGACCCGGTCCATCTTCCGCGTCACGATGGTGATGCCGTTGTTCATCACCGCGAATCTCTCCCGCTTGACCGGGTCTCGCAGCGTGTCCCGGATACCCGTGTTGACGGCGTTGTATCCCTGGAAGGCGCGCACGTTGCTCTCGAAGAGGTTCTCCCGCAGTTTTCCCGAGCCGTCGTCCAGCATGGTGCGGATCAGCTCCGAGGCGGCGACCAGACCTACGAACGACTGCTCGACACCTGGGGCCGCCGGCATCGCGAACTGCTTCGGCACCGGCACGGTGACCTCGACGGTGCTGATCGCCCGGTCGTACAGCGCGCGCAGTTCCGGCCGGTTCACGCAGCGCACCTCGACCGTCTCGAACCGGTTGAGCCTGCCGAGAAGTCTCTCGGCCGATCGCGCCTTGCTGTGGACCATCTGCGCGATCTGATCGCCGGTGGTCACGTAATGGACATGCAGGTCCGGAAGCCGGCCGGCCAGCCGGGCAGGCTCCTCGTACACGGCGTCCAGGCATTGGCGCAGGCTCTTCACGTCGTCCGACACCTCGTACGGGATCTCGTCGGCCCCGCACAGGTGGCCGAGATTCTCCGCGAGGTCGGAGATCACCTTGGTCTCGAACCTGCTGCTGGTCTTGGCCTGGATGACCACCACCTGCACGTGGGGCCGCCTGCGTTCCTGCATCGCCGTCCGGACGTCGGTCGGGTCCCGGTACAGCTGCCCGTCGATCAGGACGGCGTAGGCGTCGATGCCGAGGTCGTTGCCCCCGCCCGTGCGGTAGGTATCGGGGTTGAACGGCTCGTTGTAGTACGAGTTGAGCACGCAGAAGGCGGCGAACGCCTCGAACGCTTCGGGCTCCGGCAGCTCGGCCAGGTCATGGTCCTGCTGGAAGGCCTCGAGCAGGCTCTGGATCACTCTCTCCACGGCGGGTCCCCTTCTCGCCCCTTGTGCGCGGGCGTCACGCCTGCCGAGCGCGGGCGATGACTTCCTCGACGGTCAGCGGGCTCGGCGGGTGGTAGCTCAGGCAGATCGGGGTGCGGACCTTCTGGAAGGCCAGGCCCTCGGCGACGGCGTAGAACTGCCCGGCGCCCAGCCGGGAGATGTCGGGCACCGCGCTGGACTTCGCGGCCGCCATCTCCCTGGCGGCGGCGATCTGCGGCGGGCTGTTGAGAAACCCGAAGAACTGCGTGGCGGCGTTGCCGGAGATCCGGTTGTGGATGCCGCGCGGCGCCTGGGTGGCGAACACCAGGCCGAGCCCGTACTTGCGGGCCTGCGAGGCCAGCGCGAGGGTGCTGTGCGTACTGGCGGTCAGCGAACCGGACGGAGCGATGGTCTGCGCCTCGTCCATGACCAGCAGCCCGCCGAGTGGCCGGTCGCCCGCGGGGTGGCGCTTGATCCACGCGAACAGAGCCATCTGGAGCTGGTTGACGAAGCCCTGCCGCTGCTCCTCGGTGGGCAGGCCGATCAGGCTGATCACCGAGATCCGGGCGCGCTTGCCGGCCGCCGGGGTGAGCAGCACGCCGGGATCCACCGGCTCACCGACGCCGCCGAACAATGGGTCGTTGATCATGGCTGCCCGCAGGGTCTGCGCCATGTCCGCGGCCATCTCGCGCGCCCTGGCCAGCGGGGCCACGCCGTCAGGCAGGTCACCGAGGAGATCCAGGAAGTCGCTGAGGTCCCCGCCGGTCTCGCGCGCGAAGTACTGCAGCGCCTGGTTGAGGACGGCGCGGGACTGCTCGGCCTTCGCGGTCCCGCCGTCGGCCCGGGCCCGTGGTGCGAGCGCGGCGACGGCCGTGTCGATGGCCTGGCGGAACTCGTCCGGGTCGTCGGCGACCGCGGCGAAGTCAGGCAGTGGGCGGAAGGTCAGCGGCCGGCCCGATTCCCGGCGGGGCGTCCAGACCACGACATCGGTGTTGCTCAGGTAGTCGTCGGCGCGCGCGGCGTCGTCGGGCCCCCAGGCATCCGGGGCCTGGGGCCACGGGTCGCCGAGCCGCGCCAGGTCGTTGTTGGGGTCGAGCACGATCGCGGACACGCCGCGCAGCGCGCACTCCTCGACCAGCCGGCGGATCAGCACCGTCTTCCCCGATCCGGACCCGGCGAAGATCGCCGTGTGCTTCCGCAGCGACTCCAGGGCGATCGTCACCGGCGCACCGGTGTCGATCCTCTCGCCCACCTGCAGCGTCGTCGCCGGGTCCGCCGTCGCCTGGCCCGGAGCCGCCACGACCGGGTCGGTGGCATCGGAGTTGGATATCGGCGACGGCGCATCGGCCGAGGGCGGTATCGGGGCCGGTTCCGGTTCGGGACGTGGCGGTTCCATGTCGGCGCGCGGGTCACCGAACACCGCACGCAGGAGCGCGGTGCGGCCGGCGGGACGGCGACTGAGCAACCACGCTTCGAACCGGGCTGATGGCTGGGAGCCGGCGAGCCGCTCCAAGGCCGCGAACGTGCGGAGTTCGGTCTCCAGCGTTTCCCTGGGCAAGTCGATCACGGCCCCGCCGACCGCCTTGAACTCCTGGACCTTCTGGCGCGTCCGAGTCCTCTGGTGGTCCGGCCACTCACCGGTGCGGAGCAAGAAGGCCTTGCGCTTCTGTACCACCGGGTCCAGCCCCGTGGCGCTCAGGAACCGGTCAATCCGACTGATGACCGCCTTCCCGTTCGACGATCCGATCGCCCGGAACGACCAATAGATCTTGTCCTCGGTGTCTTCGTCCAGGATCTCATGCAGTTCGGCATGCAGGGTCGGATTCCCGGGAGCCATCGTCGCCGGAGCCAGCATGTACCGGGAGCGTGCGGCGCCCTGTTCGGCAGCCCACCATGTCAGAGCGGAACGCAGGAGGGCCGGCATGTATTGATCTTCCTGGCGCGGGTCCAGCGCCCTGGCACTGTCCGCGATCACACCCGCGTCGTTCACCAGTGCGGCCAACCGCCCGTCGATCTCGGTGAACGCACCCTCGTCCGCCGACAACAGCGCAGGTCCCGACCGCAACGCTGGTATGTCAGCGCTGCTCGGCTCAGCGAGACTGGTCAGTTCGGTGACCTCGTTCGCGTCCAGGCACGCTCGGAGGTGGGTATCGATCCGGCGGATGAGGTTGCGAGCGGTGAACAGGTCCGCGTCGGCGAACGCCTCGGACCGTACCGGCCACGTCGGGTAGGGCGGGGTGAAGCCGATCGGGCCGAACTTGAGCGCGAACCGCCTTGCGATGAGCGTCCGCCCGATCTCCGCCGACGGAAGGGTATCCAACTGCTCGGCGCGGCGGAACCGTTGCTCGACGGAGCCCGGCGCATGCCTCCGGATTCCGTCCCAGACCGAATCCATGCAGGCAACCAGAACCACGGACCGACGCGTGGCCTCGCGCAGCTCCATGAGCCCGCTGCCAACCTGTTCGAACGCCTCCTTCCGGAGCGACCTCATCGAATCGGGTTCGGCTTCACGGTCCCCGGACGGCGGCTCGAACCCAGCACTGTCAGTCGCCCGATCCGTCTGCTGGATCAGCGTGTCAATCTGATCAAGTGCGATCACGCTCGGCCCGGTGAGCGCGATCAGCTTGAAGAGTTCACTGACGGTTTCGTGCGCGGACTTCGATGCGGGGCGGATTCCCCATTCAGCCCGCTCGCCAACCACCAACTCGTCGTCGGACGCCAGATAGGCACGGGCGACCTCCTTGATCGCAACCGAACCGTCGGCCAGCAACAATGCCAAGGCTCGCAGAGTGTGCCCGCATTCGAAGGCAAGCTGCTGGTCGAAGTGGTCGAGCGCCTCGACGATCCCGTCCAGCCCGGACCGGGTCAGCTTGTCGAGTCCCACAAGTTGCCGGTGGAGCGGATCGGGAAGATCGAGCACCCGAGACAATCCCAACCGCAACGTCTCCCGCTGCGTGCGTCCACCCCGGACGGGCTGAAGCAAGCAATTGAGCACATCATCTACCATTTTCCGCCAGAACACCCGCTCGTGGCGCAGATCAAGCAGAAAGAAGTAGCCGCCCGCCGCGATGACCTGCGAACGCACGGTCGCGACGAGATGAGTCTTGCCCGAACCAGGCTGTCCGACGACGGCCACACCCAGCGGACTCCCGGCGGCGCTGGCCTTGGCCTCGTGGAAACCGTCCATCACGGTGCGTAGCGCCTGAGCGTTGAGGCCGGCGATGTGCGGCTTTGGGTCCTCCCACACGCTCTCCCTGCTGAGCGCCCAGGTGACCCTGGTCAGTTCGGTCAAGGCATTGCGTTCGATCTCCTTCATGGCCGCCCGATGGACATCAGGTGGACGTCCGCGCCACCCATGCGCAGCGCGGCTGCTCTGTCCGCTGACGTCAGCGTCTTCTGGTTGAACTCGGGATTGAGCCGCACCTGCGGTTCCCGGACCATCCGCAACAATGCGGCGTCCAGGTCACCACGCGGTACATCGGCGACGGCGTTCCGCAGCCGCGTGAGGCTCACCCAGGCCCCGGGCTCGGCAGCCAGCTCGGCATACGCCGCACGGATCCGATCCGCGACGTCGACGGCAGCCAGGACCGGCCCGCTATCCGGCACGACCGGCTCGTCATCCAGGACAAAGATGTCCGCGACCCGCAGATCCCTCCGTGCCATGAAGGCCGCGAACCGCCGGGTCAGCGCGTACTGCAGCCGCGTGGCTTTCGCTGCACGCGGCGGAGTAGGGCTGCCCAGCTCGTCCTCACAGCGCCGCCACCCCTCGTCCGTGAGCTCGTGCGTCCATGTCCGGTACCGGCCCGTCCGCCATGCCTTGATGTAACCCAGCTCGACCAGGCGCTCCCGCTCCCTCTTCTCGATCGTGATGCCCAGTTCGTCGACAAGCTCGGGGTTGGACACCTCTCGAGTCAGCGTCATCAGCGCGAGGAGCGCCGACCGTTCCTGCAGCTTCAGCTCAGGGTCCGACATGTCGCAAACGTACCTGGATTCCGACATGAGAGGGAGCGTTATCCGTGCAACCTCACCCACGCAGGGAGCAGAGTCACCCGGACGGGGTGCTGCGGCCCATAAGACATGACAAGGGCGAGGCGCCCCCGGCCTCAGCCGGGCGCACCTCGCCCTTCACACAGGTGGAGCTGCGGGGAATCGAACCCCGGTCCGGTGGCGCTTTTCCAGGACTTCTCCGGGCGCAGTCTGCTATGGATTTTCTCGGCCCCCGTGCTCGCGCAGACACGTTCACGGACAGGCCCAGTCACCTGAGTGTTCCCGCAGCCCCGATGACGAGGGCTACGAGCAGTGGCTTCCTAGATGACGCCGGCTGCTGGGACGGAAGCGGATCCCAGGCCGACGGAGTTCGGGCTCGCTCAGGCGGCGAGGGCGAACTCGTTGCGCGAGTTATCGGCAACTATGTGTTGACAGGCATCGTTTACGAGATAAGCCTGCATCCTCGGCCCGCTTCTCCTCGAAGCACGACCACCGTCGAAACCGATCAGCCCCTATGGTGTTGTCAACTGCCCCGTACGAGCTACACCCGTCCGGAACACGTACAGTCTAGTTGATCAACGCCCTGGCGGGAACGTTATTCCGGTAACAGTCAGCCCGTCCGACGCCGGCGGCGCCGACGCCGAGCCCGCCGTCAGCCCAGCATCTCCCGATGCCGCATCGCCCGCTGCGCCTCGCGCATGTCCTGCTGCTCACGCAGGGCCTGGCGCTTGTCGTACTCCTTCTTGCCGCGCGCGAGCGCGATCTCGACCTTGGCGCGCCCGTCCAGGAAGTACAGCGACAGCGGGACGAGGGTGTGCCCCTTCTCCCGCGACTTCGACTCCAGCCGGAGGATCTCCTCGCGGTGCAGCAGCAGCTTGCGCCGGCGTCGGGGCGCGTGGTTGTTCCACGTGCCCTGGAAGTACGCGGGGATGTGCACGTTCTCGAGCCACGCCTCGCCGCGGTCGATGCTGGCGTAGCCGTCCGTGAGGGACGCCCGCCCCATCCGCAGCGCCTTGACCTCCGTACCCGACAGCACGAGCCCGGCCTCGAAGACGTCCTCGATCACGTAGTCGTGACGCGCCTTCTTGTTGTTCGCCACGATCTTGCGCGGGTCGTCCTTCTTGGCCATGGTCTCCCTCCGGGGATCTGCTGGTCTTGCCCACCCCGTGCGGGCAGCGCGACGTCCCAGTTTACGCGTCGGACCCGGGCGGACCAGGCTATTACCGCCCGGTTCGCCACGAGCCGGATCCGCCGAGCGTAGACCCGCACCACGGCAGACGCCGTCCGACCGCGGGAGCCGGCACGGCCGCGGGAGCCGGCACGGCCGCGGGCGAGAGGCCGGCTATACGAGGGACAGGCCGAACTCGCGGCGGTTGACGAAGTTGTCGAAGCCGTTCGCGGCAAAGGCGCGGGCGATGCCGGTGTTCGCGGCATCGCAGTCGCCGACGACGGAGGTGGCGCCGGCCGCGGCGAGCACGGCGACGCCGCGCGCGACGGCGGCGGTGGCGTAGCCGCGGCGGCGGTGTTCGGGGACCACGCCGACGTGCCCGATGACGGCCGCGCTGGGATTGCGTGCCGGCATGCTGACGACGGCGGGGCTGTCGTCGGGGGCGAAGCCGATCTCGTACCACTCCGCACGGTGGTCGAACTTCGCCATCAGGTCGAAGATCCATTCGCCGGCGCCCCGCGCGCCGTACCTGGCGACGCCGTCGGCGAGGTCGGTGTCGGCGGTGCCCTCCATCGTGCGGCCCAGCACGTCAACGAAGGTCTCGCGGCCGATCTCCGGGAGGGGCCGGAAGGTCAGCCGGTCGTCCTGCGGGACCACCGGCGAACCCGTGGTCCACCGCCAGCGCATCCCGTCCCGCAGGAGCCGGAAGCCGGCGGCGCGCAGTGCCGCCTCCTGCTCGGCCGGGTGGTACTGGAACCGCGGTGCGCTCGGCGGCGTGTCCAGCGCGTACTCGAGCTCGGTGGCGCCCAGCTCACGGGCCTTCGCGGCCACCAGCCCGAGCACCTCCGGCCCGGCGGCCGGCTCGTCCCAGGGCGTCTCGAGCAGCGCGATCGACGCCGGTACGCCCGCGCCGGGCAGGGCGTAGAGCGCGGCCCGGCCGATCTGCCTGCCGCCGTCCTCCGCGACGAAGCACCACTCGGGCCGGAAGCTGCCGGCGTCGAGCTGGCTGTCCACGTACGCCCGCAGGCTGGCGGCCTTCTCCCCGGTCTCGCCCTGGCTGAGCAGGTCTTTCTCGTCCGAGCTGATGCTGCGCAGGGTGGTCAAGGAGGCTCCTCTTCGGCGGGGACGGCTCAGCGAAGCAGGGCCGTCCCCGCCGAGTCAAGTGCCCTCACAGCCACGTCATCGGGTCGACGGTCGAGCCGTCGACGTACACCTCGAAGTGCAGGTGGCAGGCCGTGGACGTCCCTGTGGTACCGGAGTAGCCGATCACCTGCCCGCGCGAGACCTGCTGCCCGGACGAGACGGCGAACGACGTGAGGTGGTTCGCGCTGGTCATCACGCTGCTGCCGCTCGCGGAGTAGCCGTGGTCGATCAGCACCTGGTTACCCAGGCCCTCCAGGTAGCGCGCGTACAGCACGGTGCCGTCCGCCGGGGCCAGGATCGGCGTGCCGCAGTACGCCCGGAAGTCGGTGCCAGCGTGCAGGCGGTAGTACTGCAGCACCGGGTGGAACCGCATGCCGTACGAGGAGGTGACCACGGGGTTCGCCGTCGGATAGCTGAGGAAGGACAGGCTCTCGGGACCGCCGCCGTCCGAGGACCCGCCATCCGAGGACGACCCGCCGCCGGAGGCGGCCTCCTCCTTCGCCTGCTGCCTGGCCAGCCGCTCGTCCCGCTCGCGCTGCTTGCGGATGATCTCCTTGAGGTCCGCCTCGATGGAGCTCAGCTCCTGCTCGTTGTCCCGCATGTTCTGCAGCGCGACGTCCTTGCGCTGCTCGATGCGGGCCTTGAGGCGCTCCTGCTCCGCGATCAGGCGCTCGATCTCGGCCTTGCGCTGCGCCGCCGCCTGCCTGGCCTGCTCCTTCGACCGCACGTTCTCGTCGGCCAGGCGCTTGAGCTCCGTGACCACCTCGCGGATCGCGGACAGCCGCGCCTGGAGGTTGCGCGCCGTCGCCTCGGCGTCCTGCAGCTCGGCGAGCGTGCGCGCCCGGATCCGGGCGGCGGACGACGACACGGAGTACCCGTCGATGAACTCCTCGGTGCTCTGGGCGCCGGTCACGAGGCCGATGGTCGAGGCGTTGCCCGCACCGCGGAACTCCTCGCGGGCCATCTGCGCGATGTCCTCGCGCGCGCCGTCCACCTTGCCCGCACCGTCCTGGAGCTGCTGGGAGACCTGGGCCTCCTCGAGCTGCGCGTCGGCGAGCCGCTGGGCCAGGATCGCCGCCTCCCGCTCGGCCCGCTCCAGCTCGGCCTCGGCGACGGCGAGCTCGGCCTCCGCGACCGGCAGGCGGCCCTCCACCTGGTTCAGCTCCAGGACGGCGTCGGCGAGCTGGGTGTCGGTGTGCTCCAGCTCCGCCTCCAGGCTCTCGCGCTCGCGCTCCTTCGCGTCCTGCTGCCGCTCGGCGGCGGCACGGCGGTCGTCGAGGTCGTCCGCCTGGACGGCCGTCGCACCGCTGAGCAGCAGCACGACGGCGAACGCGGCCGCGAACGCGCGACGCCCGCGGTGGCGACGACGGGCCGGAGAGCTTCGGACGGTGGACATCAGATCCTCGTGTACCGGTTCAGGGTGAAGAAGGACGAGACGGCGGCCAGGGCGACGGCCATGACCACGAGCAGCGGGGCAACGCGGAGCACGTCGACCTCCGACACGTAGGCCACCCAGTCGACCGACCGTTCGAGCCAGTCGCTGACCATGAACCGCACGGCGAGCCACAGCCCGCCGCCGGCGAGCAGCGAGCCCAGCACGGCCGCCAGGGCGCCCTCCAGCAGGAAGGGGAGCTGGATGAACAGGTTGGACGCGCCCACCAGGCGCATGATCTCGGTCTCCTTGCGCCGCGAGACGGCGCTCAGCCGGATCGTCGTGGTGATCAGCAGCACGGCGGCGAGCAGCATGACGCCGGCCAGCCCCGCCGCCAGCAGCGTGGCGACGTTGAGCGTGCGGAACAGCGGCTCGAAGACGGCCCGCTGGTCCTCGACGATCTCCACGCCGTCGCGTCCGGACAGCACGTCGCTCACGACGGCGAACTGCTCGGCGTCGGCCAGCTTGAGGCGCAGCGAGGCCTGCATGTCCTCGGCGGTGAGCTGCGTGCCCTGGTAGCCGTCCGGGTAGCGCTCGCTGAACGCGTCGAAGGCGTCGTTCTTCGACTCGAAGTAGACCTTGCTGACCTCGTCCGACAGCTCGGTGTCGATGACCTGCCGCAGCTTGTCGATCTGCTCGTCGGTGGCCTCGCCCGCCGCGCAGGTGGGCACCTTGGATCCCTGGGGGCACAGGAACACGGACACCTCGACGAGGTCGTACCAGTCGTCCTTGAGCTTGCCGATCTGCGCCTGCAGCAGCGCGGCCGAGCCCACGAACGTGAGCGACACGAACGTCACGAGCACCACGGCGACGACCATGGTGGTGTTGCGGCGCAGGCCGGAGAAGACCTCGCCGAGCACGAACTGGAGGCGCACGGTCAGGACCCCCGCACCGTCTGCGCCGGGGCGCGCGTGCCGCTGCCCGGGGCGTCGAGCACCGGCGACGCGCCGACGTCGGGCAGGATCGCCTCGCGCTCGCCGTAGCCGCCGCGCGCCTCGTCGCGCACGACGACGCCGTCGGACAGCTCGACGACGCGGCGGCGCATCTCGTTGACGATCTCGTCGTCGTGCGTGGCCATGACCACGGTGGTGCCGGTGCGGTTGATGCGGTCCAGCAGGCGCATGATGCCGAGCGAGGTGGTGGGGTCGAGGTTGCCCGTCGGCTCGTCGGCCAGGAGGATCTGCGGCCGGTTCACGATGGCGCGCGCGATGGCGGCGCGCTGCTGCTCGCCGCCCGAGAGCTCGGTGGGCATCCGCTTGCCCTTGCCGGCCAGGCCCACCATGTCCAGCACCTCCGGCACGGTGTCGCGGATGACGTGCCGCGGCTTGCCGATCACCTGCAGCGCGAACGCCACGTTCTCGTACACCGTCTTGTTCTGCAGCAGCCGGAAGTCCTGGAACACCACACCGAGCTGCCGGCGCAGCGTGGGCACGCGCCACCCCGAGAGGTTCGCGACGTCCCGGCCGGCCACGTAGACGCGGCCGCGCGTGGGCCGCTGCTCGCGCAGCACGAGCGACAGGAAGGTCGACTTGCCCGAGCCCGAGGCCCCCACCAGGAACACGAACTCGCCACGCTCGACGTCCACGGAGACCTGGTCGAGGGCAGGCCGTGCGCCGCGCGCGTAGACCTTCGACACGTTCTCGAACCTGATCACGAGCCCGACCCTAGGTGGGACATCGGGTGGCGTGTCGCGCAGACACGCCGAGGGCACTCACCCGGTCACGCGTTGCCGCACGGCAATTCCGGGCATACCTGCACGCATGTCGTATTTCGCGCGGCGGACGCCGGAGGCCCGCTCAGCTCGCCGACGCACCCCGGCGCCAGCGGATGCCGGCCTCGATGAAGTCGTCGATCGCGCCGTCGAACACCGCCTGCGGGTTGCCCGACTCGTGCTCCGTGCGCAGGTCCTTGACCATCTGGTACGGCTGCAGCACGTAGGACCGCATCTGGTCGCCCCAGCTCGCCTTGATGTCGCCCGCCATCTCCTTCTTCTTGGCGGCCTCCTCCGCCTGGCGCAGCAGGAGCAGGCGCGACTGGAGCACGCGGTAGGCGGCGGCGCGGTTCTGGATCTGCGACTTCTCGTTCTGCATCGACACGACCACGCCCGTGGGGATGTGCGTCATGCGCACGGCGGAGTCCGTGGTGTTCACGGACTGACCGCCCGGGCCCGACGACCGGTACACGTCGATCTTGAGCTCCGACTCCGGGATGTCGATGTGGTCGGTCTGCTCGATGAGCGGGATCACCTCGACCGCCGCGAACGACGTCTGCCTGCGGCCCTGGTTGTCGAACGGCGAGATGCGCACCAGGCGGTGCGTGCCCGCCTCGACGGACAGGTTGCCGAACGCGTAGGGCACGTTCACCTCGAAGGTCGCGGACTTGAGGCCCGCCTCCTCGGCGTAGGACGTGTCGCCGACCTTGGTCGGGTAGCCGTGCCGCTCGGCCCAGCGCAGGTACATGCGCATCAGCATCTCGGCGAAGTCGGCGGCGTCGACGCCGCCCGCACCCGCGCGGATCGTCACGACGGCCTCGCGTGCGTCGTACTCTCCGTTCAGCAGCGTGCGTACCTCGAGGGCGGCGAGATCCTTGCGGATCTTCTCGACCTCCTCCTCGGCCTCGGCGAGCGAGTCGGCGTCGTCCATCTCCTGGCCCAGCTCGACGAGGGTCTCGACGTCGTCGATGCGGGCCGCGAGCTTCTCGACGCGGCTCAGCTCGGCCTGGGCGGCCGACAGTGCGGAGGTGACCTTCTGGCCCTGCTCCGGGTCGTCCCACAGGTTGGGCGCCGACGCCTGCTCCGACAGCTCGGCGATCTTCGCCTCCAGCGCTGTGGGGTCGCTCACGGCCTCGATCGACTCGAGGGTGGTGCGAAGCGCCTTGATCTCTGCGGGGAAGTCGTTGGTTGCCACGATGTTCTAGGTTACCCGCGCATTCCGGTGTCCGACGCCGCAGCCGGTCAGGCGCCCGCCGCGCCCGTCCCAGGCTCCGGGAGCTCGCGGCCGAACATCTCCGCCGTCGCGCGGGCGCTCGGGTCACCCGCGTCGACGTCGGCGCCGTGCTCGATCAGCACCCGGATCACGCCGGCCTCGTTCTTGAAGACCGCCCCCGCGAGCGGCGCCTGGTTCCTGCTGTTCAGCCGGTTCACGTCCGCTCCGCGCTCGGCGAGGCCTGCCGTGAGGTCCGCGTGCCCGTGGTAGGCGGCGAGCATCAGAAGCGTGTTGCCCGACTCGTCGGCCATGTCCACCGGCAGGCCCGCGTCCACCAGGTCCAGCAGCACGTCGCCGCCCTCCCGGGCGAGGTCGAACACCTGCTGCGGCTCGAGCCGCACACCGGTCTGGTCGTTCGGGCCCTGCTCGTTCACGTGCGACTCGCTCATGGGCCCAACCTAGCGCCGCCTCACCACGCTCGTGCGGTCGACGACGCCCGCACCGCGATCCCGCCGCCGAACGCGTCGGTGAACCAGCGCAGCAGCGGCGGCCGGGACACGCCCGTCAGCGCCACCCTGGCCGAACGCCCGTCCGGCGACGACGCCTCGGTCACCACGACCGGCACGCTCGGCGGGTGCTCGGCCAGGTACCGCTCGACGGCGGCGCGCACGTCGGCGTCGGACAGGGTGAGCGGGGCGCCCTCGGCGGGCGCGCCGGCGCCGGTGTAGAAGGCGTCGGGGGACATCGCGTCGGCGGCGTCGGCGGCCGCGAGGTCGGCGACGTCGTAGACCTCCTTGCGGTCCAGGTGGACCGCGCTCGCGGAGGCGACGACGGCGACGAGCAGCAGCGCGAACGCGACGAACGCTGAGGTCAGCAGCATGATGCGGCCGCTCTCCCCGGCATCGTGCCCGGGCGCGTCGGCCTGGTCCGCAGGGCGCATCCGCTCATTGTGTCGTGGGCCCGGGCAGCCCGCTCGGGCGACCGGTGATGAGCCGGCCCGGCTCGACCGACAGCCGCCGGACGGATCTCAACGTTTCGATCCGCACGACGGCAGAAAACGTTTAGCGAGAACCCTTGACAGCCGCTGTACGGCATCGAAATCCTTTTCCACATCGACGGGCCAACGACGGCACGTCCAGCAGTGAAGGGATCGACGATGACCCGAACGCGCACCTCGTCACAGCCCCACCGCAGGTTGCGAGCCATCTCGCTCGCGACGCTCACCGCCGTGGTCCTCACGGCCGGCGTTGCGGCCACCTCCGCACAGGCCGCCGGCAGTACGCTGCAGGCCGCCGCCGCGGAGTCGGGCCGGTACTTCGGCACCGCGATCGCGGCGCAGAAGCTCTCCGACACGGCGTACACGACCATCGCGAACCGCGAGTTCAACATGATCACCGCCGAGAACGAGATGAAGATCGACGCGACCGAGCCGAACCAGAACCAGTTCAACTACACGAACGGCGACCGCATCGTGAACTGGGCACGCAGCAACGGCAAGCAGGTCCGCGGCCACACGCTGGCCTGGCACTCGCAGCAGCCGGGCTGGATGCAGAACCTGAGCGGCACGGCCCTGCGCAACGCGATGCTCAACCACATCACCCAGGTCGCCACCCACTACCGCGGCCAGATCCACTCGTGGGACGTGGTGAACGAGGCGTTCCAGGACGGCTCCTCGGGCGCTCGTCGCGACTCCAACCTGCAGCGCACCGGGAACGACTGGATCGAGGCGGCGTTCCGCGCCGCCCGGGCCGCCGACCCGAACGCCAAGCTCTGCTACAACGACTACAACACCGACGACTGGACGCACGCGAAGACGCAGGCCGTGTACAACCTGGTCCGCGACTTCAAGGCCCGCGGCGTGCCGATCGACTGCGTGGGCCTGCAGTCCCACTTCAACCCGCAGAGCCCCGTGCCGAGCAACTACCAGACCACGCTGTCGAGCTTCGCGGCGCTGGGCGTCGACGTCCAGATCACCGAGCTCGACATCGAGGGCTCCGGTACCGCGCAGGCCGACAACTACCGCAGGGTGGTCCAGGCCTGCATGGCCGTGTCCCGCTGCACCGGCATCTCCGTGTGGGGTGTCCGTGACACCGACTCGTGGCGTGCCGGCGGCACCCCGCTCCTGTTCGACGGCAACGGCAACAAGAAGCCCGCCTACACCGCCGTGCTCGACACGCTGAACGGCGGCTCCAGCAACCCGCAGCCGGGTAGCTGCACGGTCAGCGTCACGAGGTCCACCGAGTGGGGCGACCGGTTCAACGTCTCGTTCGCCGTCTCCGGCAGCTCGACCTGGCGCGTCTCCATCCGGCTGCAGGGCGCGCAGAGCCTGCAGAACTCGTGGAACGCCACGGTCTCCGGCACGTCCGGCACGCTCACGGCGACCCCGAACGGGTCGGGCAACAACTTCGGGATCACCGTCTACAAGAACGGCACGACGACTACCCCGACCGCGACCTGCTCGGTGTCGTGATCAGGGCTGCAACGGCGCAGCAACGGACAGTCCGGACGGAACAGGAGCGCAGCATGAACAGACGCAGGTACACCATCATCCAGGCGCTGGGGGTCGCGGCGGCCCTGGCGCTGGCCTCGGTCGTGGTGGCGACACCACAGATCCACGCCGCACCGGCCGCGGCGGCGAGCGCCAACCTCTTGACGAACGCCGACCTGGAGAACGGCACGACCGGCTGGTCCGCCTTCGGTGCCGGGTCGCTGACCTCTGTCACGAGCCCGGTCCACGGCGGCAGCCGTGCCCTCCTGCGGACGGGTCGCACCGCCGCGTGGAACGGCCCCGCCCAGACCGTGACCTCCGCGCTGACGAACAACACCAGCTATACGGCGAGCGTGTGGGTGCGGTCGCAGAGCGGGACCCCGACGGGCCGCGTCACGCTGGCGGTGACCGCCGGCGGCACGACGAACTACATCAACCTGGCGCAGGGGGCCGTGAACTCCTCCGGCTGGACGCAGCTCACCGGCACGGCGACGGCGTCCTGGTCCGGCACGCTGTCGTCCGCCACGTTCTACGTCGAGACGGCGGCGGGCACCGACGGTCTCTACATCGACGACGCCTCCCTCGTGAGCAACTCGACGGCGGCCTGCGACCTACCGTCGACCTACCGCTGGTCGTCCACCGGCGTGCTGGCGAACCCGAGGTCCGGCTGGGTCTCGCTCAAGGACTTCACCGTGGCCCCGTACAACGGTCAGCAGCTCGTCTACGCGACGACCCACGACTTCGGCACGTCCTGGGGCTCGATGAACTTCAGCCTCTTCTCCGATTATTCGCAGATGGGGAGCGCCACGCAGAACGCGATGTCGTCCTCGACGGTCGCCCCGTCGCTCTTCTACTTCGCGCCGCGCAACATCTGGGTGCTCACCTACCAGTGGGGCCCGTCGCCGTTCATGTACCGGACCTCCAGCGACCCGACCAACCCGAACGGCTGGTCGGCCGCAAGCCCGCTGTTCACCGGGTCGATCTCCGACTCCGGCACCGGCCCCATCGACCAGACGATCATCGGTGACGGCCAGAACATGTACCTGTTCTTCGCCGGGGACAACGGCCGCATCTACCGGGCCAGCATGCCGATCGGGAACTTCCCGGGGAACTTCGGCAGCTCCTACCAGACCATCATGACCGACTCGAGGAACAACCTGTTCGAGGCTCCGCAGGTGTACAAGCTCAAGGACCAGAACAAGTACCTCATGATCGTGGAGGCGATCGGCGCCAACGGGCGGTACTTCCGCTCGTTCACGGCGACCAGCCTCTCCGGTTCGTGGACGCCGGAGGCGGCGACGGAGAGCAACCCGTTCGCCGGCAAGGCCAACAGCGGCGCCACCTGGACCAACGACATCAGCCACGGTGAGCTCCTCCGCACCAGCGCTGATCAGACCATGACGATCGATCCCTGCAACCTGCGGTTCCTGTACCAGGGCCGCTCCCCCAGCTCGGACGGCACGGACTACGGCCTGCTGCCGTACCGACCGGGCCTGCTCACCCTCCAGCGATAGGCCCGGACGCGTCCGGACGCCGTGCACCCGCCTCGGGTGGGCGGCGTCCGGGCGCACCTCACGGCCGGGCCTCGGCGTACTCGTCCACCGTTCCGGTGCGGGCCGCTTCGACGGGGACGGCCAGCGGCACCCAGCCGCGTACGGCGTCGGGCACCAGGGGCAGCGGCACCTCGACCCGCACGACGGCGCCCACGGAGCCGCCCGGCGTCAGGCACGGGTCGGCGGAGCACTCCAGGGTGAGATCGGCGGCGGCGCGCGCGAAGCCCTGGTCGGCGAGGGCTATTCCGACGGCGGCGTCGGCGCGGGCCGCACCGGCCGCCGCCGACTCGGCGGTGACCATGGCGCGCACCGCCTCCCGTGCCGCGCCCTCGGCGGCAAAGGCGCCGGCCTGCACGCGCCCCAGCGTCACCACGAGGTAGACGAGCGGGACCAGCAGGATCAGCGCGACGCCGAGGAATTCGACCATGGCGGAGCCGCGCTCCCGGTCCTCGACGCTCATCGCTCCACCAGCGCATGGCCGCGCACGATGAGCGTCCCGCTCGGTCCCAGCAGACCGACCACGGGTAGCGGCGTCCGCACGGTCACCTCGGTCACGGGCACGCCGTCGAGCATCGTCCAGCCCGCGGTGACGTCGCGGGCGTAGTCGCCGGTCAGGGCGCCGGACAGGAGCGCACGGGTGCGGGCGACGCCGTCGGCCGGGGTGCGGTCGGCGCGGGCTGCGACGCGGGCGCCCTCAGCCGCCGCGTCGGTCGCGAGGGACCGCACGTGGACGGCGAGCGCCACCTGGACCACGCCGAGCAGCAGCGCGAGGACCAGCACGGACACCAGGAGGAACTCGACGGCGGCGGAGCCGCGGTCCGCCGGGCCGCGCCCCGCCCGGTCGAGCGCCGTCCGCGAGCGCCGGGACTGGCACGGACGCGGGCGCGGATCCGGTCGCGCGAGGCTCACCCCTGACCCGTGACGCTGCTGATCGCCTGGCGGAAGGCGTCCTCCAGCAGCGGGCCTGCCACCGCCCAGAGTGCCACCACGAGGCCGGCGGTCATCAGCGTGACCAAGACCCAGCCCGGCACGTCACCCCGCTCATGGTCGAGCCCACGGTCCAGCTCACGTCCGTCGCGCATCGTGCTTCCTTTCGTCGGGACCCGTTCGGGGGGGTCCGGTCAGAGCCCGATCCGCAGGGTGGCCAGGCTGGGGAAAACTGCGAAGACGACGGTCACCGGCAGCACCAGGAACACCACGGGGACCATCATCAGGACCTCCTTGCGGCCGCCGACCTCCAGGAGCGACCGCCGCCCGGCCTCGCGCACGTCGTGCGCCTGCGCGCGGAGCACGTCGGCCAGGGGCGTGCCCCGCTCCAGCGCGATCACGATGCCCTCGGCGAACCGCGACAGCGGCGGCAGCCCGGACCTGTCCGCGAGCGCCGTGAGGGCGGCGGTCACGGGCGCGCCGGCCCGTACCTCTGCGACCATGCGCCGGATCTCGGCGGCCAGCTCGCCGCGCGCCGTCGACGCCACGCGTTCGAGGGCGGCGGGCGGGCTCTCCCCCGCGGCCACGGCCAGGGCGAGCAGCTCGGCGACGGTCGGCAGCTCGGCGAGCAGCCGCTCCTCGCGCCGCCGGACGCGCAGGGTGAGGGCCTGGTCGCACGCCACGTAACCGCACCCACCCGCGACGACGACCAGGGCGGCCAGCGGTACGACCGCGGCGCCGCGGGTCGCCGCCAGCAGCAGCGCGAGCGCGAGGCCGACCGCCAGTCCCGCGACGGTCCACACGACCTGCCGGGCCCTGAAGTGGTCCACGGACTCGGCGGACCCGGCGCGGTCGAGGCGCCTGCGCACCTCCTCGCGCGGTGAGCCGAACCGCTCGAGGCGCGCGCCGACGTCGCGCAGGCCGAGGAGGCGGACGACGGCCGAGGTGCGGCTGACCTCGCGCAGGAGCGTCGAGGTGGCCGAGCGCGGGCGCAGGTAGGGCGCGAGCCGCTCGTCGAGGGTCACGGCGCGCGCCCGGAGGCGGGACAGCACGATCAGGACGCCCAGCGCGAGGCCGAGGCCCGCGAGCGCGCCCGCCGCCCAGCCCGTCATCGCAGCACCCTGCGCTCGGCGGGCAGGCGCCCGATCCGCAGCATCACCTGGTAGGCGATCAGGGCGCACAGCCCGCCGGTGACCAGCACCGCCACCCCGGCGGGTGAGTCGTAGGCCCGTGCCGTCTCCGGCCGTGTGGAAAGCAGCGCGAGCACCACCCACGGCCCGGCGACGGCGACGCGGGCGCCGTTGACGGTCCAGCTCTGCCGCGCCTCGAGCTCGCCGCGGGTCGCCGCGTCCTCACGCAGGAACCCGCTGAGCGTGCGCAGGAGCCGCCCGAGGTCCTGGCCGCCGACCTCCCGGGTCAGGCGCAGGGCCTCGACGATGCGGTCGGCCACCGGGTCGGCGAGGCGCTCCTTGAGCGCGTCGAGCGCGTCCCCGAACCGGCCGCCGGCCCGGTAGTCGTGGGCGAAGCGGCCGAACGGCTCGCGCAGCTCGACCGGGCCGCGCTGCCCGAGCTGGGCCACCGCCTCGGGCAGCGACAGCCCGGCCCGGACCCCCGAGGCGAGGTGGTCCACGACCTCGGGCCAGACGTCCCGCAGCGCCCGACGGCGACGGCGTGCCCGCGCGCGGACCAGCGCTACCGGGCCGGGCGCCGCCAGGACCGCGAAGCACCCGGCGATGACGGGCGAGCGGGTCAGGGCGAACGCCGCCAGCAGGGTCACGAGGCCGAGCGCGACGCAGGACCACACGAGCATCGCCGGGGTGACGGACGGCGCCCCGGCCTGGGTCAGCAGGTCGCGGGTCCGCAGCTGCCAGGTCACCCGACCCGCCGGACGCGGTGTCGGGGTCCAGAACGACCACCACACGCAGAACGCCCCTGCGCCCAGGAGGAGGCCGACGACCACGCCCATCAGCGCACCGCCCAGGGTCCGACGCCGGTGCTCGCCGCCGGGCGCGCGGCGGCCGGCGCGACGCGTGGGTCGGCGAGCAGCGCCCGCACGTCGAACCCCGCCCGCTCGAACCGGTCCTCGCCGGGCGGCATCCCGTCGCCGCGCCGCAGGTCGCCGTCGGCGTCCCGGTCGAAGATCCCCGCCGTCTCGATGCGGCCCTCCTCGATCCGGCCCGTCACGGCGACGATCTCCCGCACCTGGCGCCGGACGACGCCGTCCGGCGCCCGGTGCAGGCCGAGGTGCACGACAAGGTCCACGGCCGACGCAACGGTGGGCACCACGAACCGGTCGGACACGTTCTCCCCCGCGAGCAGCGGAAGCGTCGTCATCTTGCCCACCGCCTCGCGGGCGGTGTTGGCGTGCAGCGTGCACATGCCCGGTATGCCGCTGTTCAGGGCGATGAGCAGGTCGAACGCCTCCGCCTCCCGGACCTCGCCGATCACCAGCCGGTCGGGGCGCATCCGCAGGGCCTCCTTGACCAGACGCCGCAGCGCCACCTCGCCGGTGCCCTCGAGGCTGGCGGGGCGGGTCTGCAGCGCCACGTGGTCGCGCACCGGGAGGCGCAGCTCCCACACCTCCTCGGCCGAGATGACGCGCTCGGACCCGGGGATCGAGCCGGCCAAGGCATTGAGCATCGTGGTCTTTCCGGCCTGGGTCTGGCCCGACACCAGGACGTTCAGCCCGGCCCGCACCGCGGCGTCGAGAAACGTCGCTGCCTGGGCGGTCAGCGAACCGAGCCGCACCATGTCCGCCAGCGAGCGCGCCCGCACCACGTGCTTGCGGATGTTCACGGCCATCTCGGCGCCGGTGAGCTCTGGGAGCACCACGTGCAGCCGCTCCCCGCCCGGCAGGCGGGCGTCGACGAACGGGCTGCTCAGGTCGAGGCGGCGCCCGGACGTCTTGAGCATCCGCTCCACGAGGTCGCGCACCTGCTCGGTGGTCAGGACCGTGCTGGTCAGCTCGGACACCCCGCGCCGCGCGACGTACACGTGGGTCGGGGCGTTCAGCCAGACCTCCTCGATCTCCGGGTCGTCGAGGTAGGGCTGCAGCGGACCGAACCCGCCGACGGCGTCGGTCACGGCCTGTGCAGCAGCCTCCGGATCGGCGAGCGGCGGCACCACTCCGACGCTCGCCCGCGTCGTGTAGTCGCCCACCGCGTCCGTGACCAGGCTCGACAACCCCGCCCGGTCACCGATCGGGTCGAGCCCCCTGCGCCGCACCAGCTCGCGTACCTCGTTCTCGAGGATCCGCGCCCCCTCTTCACCCATGGCCAGCACGCTAGAGCCAAACGTTCATCTCCGCAGACCGCCCCTGTGGATAACTTTCCCCAAGACCCGGAGTTATCCACCGTATCCACAGCCTTGTCCACAAAGGTGCAGGTAAAGCGGGTTGTCTGGGATGCCGAGACATGAACTCACGGTGGACAGGCGGTGGATATCGTCGGCCCCATGAACACCGACCATTCATCTGGCCAGGGCTCGCCCGCGCGGGCGAGCGACGGCTCGTCCGCGCGGGCCGGCGACCGCTGGCAGGACACCGCGCGCGCCGCCGGACTCCTGGCCGACGACGGCAGCGTCGCCGTCACGATCTTCGCCGAGATGTCGGCGCTGGCCGTCCGCACCGGCGCGATCAACCTCGGCCAGGGCTTCCCCGACGTCGACGGGCCCGAGTACGTCAAGCGGGCCGCCGTCCGGGCGATCGAGGAGGGGCGCAACCAGTACGCGCCCGGCGACGGCGTGCCGGAGCTGCGCCGCGCCGTCGCCGAGCACCAGAAGCGGCACTACGGGCTCGACGTCGACCCCGACACCGAGGTGCTGGTGACCACCGGCGCCACCGAGGCGCTCACCGCCTCGATCCTCGCGCTGACCCGGCCGGGCGACGAGGTGCTCACGCTCGAACCCTTCTACGACTCGCACGCCGCCGCGATCGGCATGTCCGGCGCCACGCACGTCACGGCCCCGTTGCTCCCCGGGCCGGACGGCTTCCGGCTCGACGTCGAGGCGCTCCACGCGGCCGCCTCGCCGAGCCTGCGGATGATCGTGCTGAACTCCCCGCACAACCCGACGGGCACCGTGCTCACGCGGGACGAGCTGGCCGCCGTCGCCGCCGTCGCGCGGGAACGGGACGCGATAGTCGTGACCGACGAGGTCTACGAGCACCTCACGTTCGGCGCGGAGCACATCCCGATCGCGACCTTGCCGGGGATGGCCGAACGGACGCTGACCATCTCGTCGTCGGGCAAGACGTTCTCGTTCACCGGCTGGAAGGTAGGCTGGCTGCACGGGCCGTCGCACCTGGTCACGGCCGTGCGCACGGTCAAGCAGTTCCTCACCTACACGTCGGGTGCGCCGTTCCAGCCCGCCATAGCGCAGGCCCTGGCCGACGACGACACCCCGCGCGCGCTGGCCGCCTCCCTCGCCGCCCGCAGGGACCTCCTGTGCGCCGGCCTGGAGGCCGCCGGCTTCACCGTCACGCGGCCGGCCGGCACGTACTTCGTGATGGCCGACGCCGCAGACCTGCTGGGCCCGCTCCGCCTGCGGGACGGCGTAGACCTGTGCCGGCGGCTGCCGGAGCTCGCGGGTGTCGTGGCCATCCCGGCGACGGCGTTCTGCCGACCGGGCTCCCCGACCGCGAAGGCTCTCGCGTCGCACGTGAGATTTACCTTCGTGAAGCGAGACGAGGTGCTGCGCGAGGCCGCGACCCGCCTGGCCGGGCTGGTGGTCCCGCCGGCCTAGCCCGGGCCGGTCCCGCCAACGTGGCCGGGCCGACAATTCGGCACACCCGAACACCGTGAGCGCCTGGTTCGGCGTCGCCGAACAGCTACCCCGCGAGCAGCGAGACCGCGACGGCCAGCATGATGAGCGCGATCACGCCGTCGAGCACACGCCACGCGACCGGACGCTGCAGCACCGGCGCGAGCAGCCGCGCGCCGTAGCCGAGCCCGGCGAACCAGGCGACGCTGGACACCATCGCGCCCACGCTGAACCACCACCGGGCGTCGCCGTAGGTGGCGGCGACCGAGCCCTGCAGCACCACCGTGTCCAGGTAGACGTGCGGGTTCAGCCAGGTCAGCGCCAGCGCGGTGAGGACAACGGGCCTGAGGCGCCGGCCGGGCTTGTCGCCCAGCGCGCCGTCCTCGGCGGCGGCGAGCGAGGTGTCGCCCTTGACCGCCCGCCAGGCGGCCATGGCCCCGTACCCGAGCACGACGGCGGCGCCCAGCCAGCGCACCACCACGACGGCGTCGGGCCACCGCTCGACGAGCGGCCCGAACCCGGCGGCACCCGCCGCATAGAGCGCGACGTCCGAGGCCGCGCAGATCGCCGCGACGACGCCCACGTGCTCGCGGCGCAGCCCCTGGCGCAGCACGAACGCGTTCTGGGCTCCGATGGCGACGATGAGCGAGAAGCCGAAGCCGAGTCCGGCGAGCAGGGTGAACATGACCTCACGCTAGGCAGCCCGATCCCCTGAAGACCAGTTCAAGTTTCTGAGGGTGCATAAGCAGATCTGAAGATGGGCCACACTGGGACCATGCGATGGGACTCCCGCCAGCTCGAAGCGCTGGCCGCCGTGGTCGCCGAGGGTTCGTTCGACGCGGCGGCCCGCGCCCTGCACGTCACGCCGTCGGCCGTGAGCCAGCGCATCCGCGCGCTCGAAAACACGGCGGGGAGCGTGCTCGTGCGGCGCGCCCGGCCGGTGGTCGCGACGGCGTCGGGCCAGGCCCTGCTGCGGCTCGCCCGGCAGACCGAGCTGCTCGGCGCCGAGGTGGCGGCGGAGCTCGGCGCCGACGACGCCGGGAACCGCGCCGACGGCCCTGACGGTTTCGTGACCGTGCCCCTCGCGGTGAGCGCCGACTCGCTGGCCACCTGGGTGATGCCCGCCCTCGCGCAGGTGGACGGCGTCACCTTCGACCTGCACCGCGCCGACGACAGCCGCACCGCCGACCTGCTGCGCGAGGGCGTGGTCATGGCGGCGGTGACCTCGCAGACGGCCCAGGTGCAGGGCTGCCGCAGCACGCCGCTCGGGATCATGCGCTACCGGCCGGCCGCCACCCGCGCCTTCGCGGAGCGCTGGTTCCCCCACGGTCCGACGCCGGAGGCGCTCGGCTCCGCGCCCGTCGTCGTCTTCGACCGGACCGACGACCTGCAGGACACCTACCTGCGCGAGCACGCGCCGGGTGCCACGCCGCCACGGCACCACGTGCCGAGCACCGTCGAGTACGAGGAGACCATCCGGCTCGGCCTGGGCTGGGGGATGCTGCTGGACCGGCCCTCCATCGGCGGGCTCCTGGACCGGGACGCCATCACGACCCTGGAGCCCGACGCCGTCCTCGACATCCCGCTGTACCTCCAGCAGTGGAAGCTGCGCTCCGCCGTGCTGGACCGGGTCACCGCCGCCCTGCGAAAAGAAGCGACACGCAAGCTGCTCCGGCCGTGAAATCTGGACGTACTGCATTATTGACCCGGTTTCCGGCGTTCCGCACTTCCGAATCATGAACCGACAGCCGCTGTCCGACTTCCTACGGTTCAGGCATGCTTTCAGCCCTCGCCGGGATGGCCTTCGGCCTCTCGCTCATCGTCGCCGTCGGGGCACAGAACATCTTCGTCCTGCGTCAGGGGCTGCGCCGGGAGCATGTGGGCCTCGTGGCGGGCATCTGCGCGGCCAGCGACTTCGTGCTCATCTCGGCCGGGGTGGGCGGGCTGGGCAGCCTGATCCAGAGCGCGCCGTTCGTGGTCGGGTTCGCCCGCTGGGCGGGCGCCGTGGTCGTGCTGGTCTACGGCGGCATGGCGGCCCGCCGCGCGTGGAAGGGCCAGCAGGTGGTCATGGGGCGGCACAGCATGACCACGCGGACGGTGGGCGCCGCCGTCGCCACCACCCTTGCCCTGACCTGGCTGAACCCCCACGTCTACCTCGACACCGTGGTGCTCGTGGGCGGCCTCGCCGCCACGCACGGCGACGACCGCTGGTGGTTCGGGCTGGGCGCCTGCCTCGCCAGCACGGCGTGGTTCGTCGCGCTCGGCTACGGGGCGCGCTACCTCGCGCCGATCCTGGAGAAGCCCGGGGCCTGGCGCGTCCTGGACAGCGTCGTCGCGGTGACCATGGTGGTCGTGGCGGCATCGCTCGTCCTCGGCGCCTGACGCGGCCGAGCACCTCGTCAGGCGCAGACTCCGTCCAGCAGCACCTCCGGACTCGGGCTGGGCTTGGGGGACGCCGGCTGCTCCGCCGTGCCGGTGTCGGCCTGGTCGGTCTCCCCCTCGGCCGGCTCGCCGGATCCGGCGGTGTCGCCGGTGTCCGTCTCGGTCTCCGCGCCCTCCCCGGTCCCGGCGTCCGCGCCGCCCCCGGAGCCCGCTCCGCCGCTCGGGCTGGGCGAGCCGGACGGCTCGGCGTCGGGCAGCACGACCTCGTCCGGCGGCACGTCGGCGGCCATGCGCTCGAAGATCTCGGTGGCCTCAGGGGCCCAGCCCAGGCCACCGACGCCGCCCTCCTCCGTGTCGTACACCGGGATCTTCGTCATGATGATGTTGCGCTTCTCGATCTCCCGCAGCGACCAGGCGAGGCCGGCGACCTTGCCCGGATCGGCGATGTCGGGGTCGGCGCTCAGCGAGCCGAGGGCCGCGTTGATCAGGCGGAACGTCTTGGTCGGGTCGGCGAGCGTCTCGGCGGACAGGATCTGCCGCAGCGTCGCGTTGATGAACGCCTGCTGGCGCTCGATCCGGGTGAGGTCGCTGCCGAGCTCCAGGCCCATGCCGGTGCCCTTGCGCACGCGGAGGAACTGGATGGCCGTCTCGCCGTCGAGCCGGTTCTCACCCGCCGGCAGGTCGATGCGCGCCGACCGCGGGTCGCCGTGCAACGGCTCGGGCAGGCACATCTTCACGCCGCCGATGGCGTCGACCACGTCGATCACGCCGTTCATCTTGACCACCGCGTGGTTGGTCACGGTGACACCCGTCATCGCGTTGACCGTGTTGATCGTGCAGGCGGCGGCATGCTTGAGCGACGTGTCGCCGCTGCCCACCTCGAACGACGCGTTGAACTTGTCGCGGTACGGCAGGGACTCGCTGCCGTCCGGGAGCTGGCAGGACGGGATGTCCACGAAGGTGTCGCGTGGCAACGACACGATCTCTATCCACTCCCGGTCCGCCGAGATGTGCACCAGCATCGTCGTGTCCGACCGCATGCCGCTGACCTCGCCGCCGATCTTGGCGTTCGACCCGTCCCGGATGTCCGTGCCCATGAGGAGCAGGTTGACCGGCGTGCCCTTGAACGGGTCGGACGGGTCCTTCGGCTCGACCTGCTCCGTCACCAGGCCGTCCAGGTCCTGGATCTCGATCTGCGAGATCGCGTTGTGATACGCCGTCGCGACCGCCGCCGACCCGAACGCCAGCACGCCCACCACGCCCATCGTGGCCCCGCGGAAGACGACCATCTTGCGCCAACTGCGCACATGGCGAGGCTGGCGCTCGCCGGTCCGGGCATGGCGGGGCACCCCTGGAATTATCTCCCCAAGAGGTCGCACTGCTGTCCAGAAGTCACTTGCCACGCATCGGAGAGTAGGGCCTCAGTGCAACAATCGTGTAAAAAAGCCCGTCCGTTCCCAGCCGGCATCCAGCCAGTATCACCCGTCCGCGCCGTGGTTCAGTCCGCGCAGACCCCCGGCAGCAGCGAGGCCGAGGGCGACGGGCTGGGCTCGCCGGACGGCGTCGCCCCGGTCTTCTCGCCGGACGGCGTCGTCCCTCCCCCTGAGCTCCCGCCGCCCGTTCCCGCGCTCGTCGAGGGCGACGGCGTCTCGTGCCCCGGCGGCGGCTCGTCGGCGGCGATGCGCTCCCAGATCGCCGCGGCCTCCTCGGTCCAGACCACACGGTTGGGATCGGTCGGCGCCGCCACCACGGGCAGCTCGGTGAACACGATCTCGGCCGGGTCGATGTCCCGGATGCTGTAGGCGAGGCCAGCAAGCGCCGCCGGGTCCGCCAGGCCGGGGTCGGCGGAGATGGCGCGCAGCACCGCCTGAATCGTGCGGTACAGCCGGGGCGAGTCCGTCACGATGTTCTGGTTCAGCACCTGGCGCACCAGCGCGTCGACGAACGCCTGCTGGCGCTCGATCCGGCTGAGGTCGCTGCCCTGCTCGAGGCCGAGGCCCGTACCGTGCCGTGCGCGGAGGTAGCCGATCGCCTGGAGCCCGTCGAGGGTCTGCTCGCCGGCGGGCAGCTCGAAGCGTCCGTAGGCGGGGTCCTGGACCAGTGGCTCGGGCAGGCACATGCGCACCCCGCCGAGCGCGTCGACGACGTCGACCACGCCGTCCATCTTGACGACCATGTGGTTGGTGACGGGGATGCCGGTCAGGGTCTGCACCGTGGAGATCGTGCAGGCGGCGGCGTGCGTGAGGTCTTCCTCCGCGCCGCCGCCGATCGTGAACGCGCTGTTGAACATCCCGTAGGTGGCGGCAGACTCGGTGCCGTCGGGCAGCTTGCACGACGGGATGTCGACGAGCGAGTCACGCGGGATGGAGACCACCTCGATGCGGGACCGGTCGTGGGAGATGTGCACCAGCATCGTGGTGTCCGACCGCATCCCGCCGTCGCCGGCGCCCGCGATCTCGGTGTTCTCGCCGCCGCGCAGGTCGGTGCCCATGACCAGGAGGTTGAGGCTGCGGCCGGTGAACGGGTCGTCTGGGTCCGGCGTCGGCCCCTCGACCAGGCCCGACACGTCGCTGACGCCGATCTGCTGCTTCAGGTCGAGGTAGGCGACGGCGCCACCGACGGCCAGGAAGGCGAGCACGCCCACGACAAACAGCGCCGCGCCGCGCGCGAAGCGGTGACTGGGCTGGATACCTAGATGCCGGGGCACCCACGGAGCATAAGCAGGTACCCCGGCACCAGGCCTGTTAAGTAGTGGCTGGTCAGCTCACCGCTGTCGCGCCCAGGTCCGGGTTGTCCGTGAAGAACCCGTCCAGGCCCGCCTCCAGGAAGACCCGGATCTCACCCACCAGGTCACCGATCCCGTTCGGGTCGGCCGACGAGCGGAACTCGGCGGGCATGAACTGGTTCTCCCGGCGGAACGTCCAGGTGTGCACGTCGAGGCCCACGCGGTGGGCGTCGCGGATCACGCTGGAGGGCTCGGCGAGCGTGTTGTCGGCGTTGCGCGGGATCAGCACGTTCTTCTCCGCGCCGATGCCGTCGGCGTAGGTAGCGATCTCCCGCAGCCCCGTGCGGGTGACCATGTCCGCGTAGGTGCGCGGGTCGCCGTCGGCCACGAAGTCGTAGGGTGCGCCGCTGCTGCTGATGAGCTGGCCGAGGGCGACGTCGGTCATGCCGTCGAGGTCCTGCAGGTTGCCCACCTCGAAGGACTGGATGATGACCGGGGCGCCCGCGTGGTCGAAGCCGTTGCGGCGCAGCTCGCGCACCAGGGGCTCCTCCAGGGACAGGCCCTCCGTGTCGAAGTAGGTGGGGTGCTTGGTCTCCGGGTAGACGCCGACGGGCGCACCGTCACAGGTGCGGCTGTTGCGGGCCAGGTCGAGCACCTCGTCGAGGGTCGGGATCAGGTAGAGCCCATCGAACGGGGTGTTCTGCGGGCGTACCTGGGGCAGGCGCTCCTTGGCGCGCAGGGTGCGCAGCTCGGCGAGCGTGAAGTCCTCGGTGAACCAGCCGGTCAGCTCGACGTCGTCGATGACCTTGGTGGTGCGGCGGTCGGCGAACTCCGGGTGGTTCGCGACGTCGGTGGTGCCGCTGATCTCGTTCTCGTGCCGGGCGACCAGCACGCCGTCCTTCGTGGAGACCACGTCGGGCTCGATGTAGTCGGCGCACTGGTTGATGGCGGTCTCGTACGCCGCGAGCGTGTGCTCCGGCCGGTAGCCGGAGGCCCCCCGGTGCCCGACGACGGTGACGCCGTCGTCGGTCACGCGCTTCCGCTTGAGGTCGACGAGAGCCATCTCGGTGTCGTCCGGCGTGCCGGTGACGCGCGCGTCGTTGCCGGGGTAGTTGTTGTCGTTGCCGATCAGCAGCGTGTCGCGGTCCACGAACAGGACGGTCTCGAAGGACTGGACCGGCAGGCTGAAGGTCTCGCCGAGGCCGTAGCCCTCGCCGGCGTCGATGCCGCGCGGGTTGTCGATCCGCAGGGCGTCGAGCACGAGCTCCTTGCGGACGTAGCCGTCGCGGTCCGTGCGGTCGAGGTCGATCTCGTACACACGCTTGGTGACCGACTGGTCGCCGTCGAAGTCGTCGCGCTCGATGAGCAGCATCTCGTGGCGGCCCGTCGCGAAGGCGTCGCCGATGACGTCGGCCTCCTGGTCCGTCTGGTAGGCCCAGCGCTTGCCCGTGTACTCGCCGCGCCGGGTGTCGAACTCGTAGATCCAGCGGCGGCGGGCGTCGGCGTCGTCGGCCAGCTTGCCCTCGACCACCGGGTAGAGGTAGCGGCCGCTGCCGGCCATCGCCTCGAAGCCGCGGCTGCTGGCGACGTTGGGCGTCTCGCCGGGCTCCAGGTACGGGTTGCCGGGCGACTTGCCGTCGGGGAACTCGTACGGGGCCTCCAGCAGCGTGCCGTCGGCGGCGAAGTGCAGCAGGAACGGGCCGAACTCCTCGCCCACCCACAGCGTGCCGTCGGCGGCGCGCACCACGGACTCGATGTCGAAGTCCCCGCCGGTCAGCAGCCGGTCGTCGGTGTCCTCGTTGACGATCTCGAAATCGAGCACGTCGTTGCGGTCGTTGTACTCGATGAAGTCGAGGACCTCGATCTCGCCGTCGCCCGAGCCGCGGCGGTTCGTGTCCCAGTCGGGGCGCACGAGGTAGTTGCGCAGCAGGAAGTCCGCCGAGTTGCCCTTGGCGCCGAAACCGTTGTCCGGCTGGGCCCAGAACGTGCCGTCGTGGTTGTCGATCATCGCCGAGAAGCCGGGGATCACCTGGCCGTCCCACGGGCCCTGGCGCCCGTTGGCCGGGTTGGCGGCGGCGCCCGACGCCGGGCCTTCGGCCAGGTAGTCGGCCGACAGCGTGGCGCGGCCGGCCAGGGTGGCGGCGAGATGGGAACCGCCGTGGTGCTCGGACCGCGAGCCCGGCTGGGGCCCGGCGACAGCGACGGCAGCCGGCAGCAGCAGCGACGTGGCCGCAGCGGCGGCCACCACGCGCGCTGCGCGGGTACGCATGGGTGTGCTCATGGTGGTGAGCCAAGTGGGCGCACCGGAAATCGCGGTGAATCCGGCGCGACCGGCACATGAACTCTCACACGGGCATGTGCCAGCCCCCGCGCCGGAACGCCGGGGTGGCGGTCGCGAGCACGCCGATCGCGAGCAGCACCGCCGCCAGCATCACCAGCGCCATGGCGACGGCGTCCCCGCCGAGGAACCCGCCGAGCGAGCTCACGGCGCCCGCCACCAGCGACTGGATGGCGCCGATCATCGCGGCAGCAGTCCCGGCGATCTCGCCGTGCCGCGACAGCGCCATCGCGGACGCGTTGGCCGGGACGAACCCCTGGAACGCGAGCACGCACCACAGCGCCACCAGCAGGCCGATCAGCCCGCCCGCACCGGTCAGGACCACGACAAGGAGCACGACGACCAGCACCGCCTGCGCGACCACACCGAGCCGGAGCAGCCGGACCGGCGCGACCCTGCGCACCAGCGCCGCGTTGACCTGGGCGGACAGCACCAGCCCCACGCCGTTGACGGCGAACAGCAGGGCGAACTGCCCCTCGCTGAGCCCGAACTCCTGCTGGAAGATGATCGGCGAGCCCACCACGTAGCTCATCAGCACGCCGAAGCCCAGCCCGGGGATCACGGCGAGGGCGAGGAACTGCCGGTCCCGCAGCAGGCGGCCGTAGCCGCCGGCCACGGTCCGGAGGCCGCCGGTCAGCCGCTTGAGGGGCGGGTGGGTCTCGGGCATCCACACCAGCACCACGACGGCGAGCACCGCGCCCATGGTGGCCAGCACCGCGAACACCCAGCGCCAGCTCGCGTGCGCGAGCACGAAGGTGCCGAGCGTGGGCGCGAACATGGGCGCCACGCCGATCACGAGCATGAGGCGGGACAGGATGCGGGCCGCCTCGGCGCCCACGAACCGGTCGCGCACCACGGCGACCGAGGCCACGCCGGCGGCCGCGTTGAAGAAGCCCTGCGCGAGCCGCAGGCCGATCAGCACCGGCATGTTCGTGACCACCGCGCACAGCAGCGAGATGACGACGTGCAGCACCAGGCCGACCAGGAGCGGGGCGCGGCGGCCGAACCGGTCGGACAGCGGGCCGATCACGAGCTGGCCGACGCCGCCGCCGATCAGCATGCAGGACACCGTGAGCTGTGCCATCGCCTCCGTGGAGCGCAGGTCGTCGGCCACCTGCGGCAGCGCGGGGAGGTACATGTCGACGGTGAACGCGGGCAGGGCGGAGAGCGCCCCGAGCATGAGGACCCACTTGACGGTGGACCGGGACGACGCGCGGCGCACGGGCATGGCTGGGGAGACGCCCGACGGCGCAGCGGATGGCATGTCCACGATGCTATCGAATCGATACGAGGGTGAACAGAGTGATTTCTGTCTCCGGGCGTCGGTGGCCCGTGGTTCCGTCGCCCGCGAGTGTCAGTGGCTCGGGGCATGCTGGTCCCATGTGCGGACGCTTCGCCTCCTTCAAGGACAGCCAGGACCTCGCCGAGGAGCTCGCCATCGCCGAGCTCGCCGAGGATGCCCAGCGGCTGCCGCCGTCGTGGAACGTGGCGCCCACCGACCCGGTACGGATCGTCCTCGAGCGCGCGGCCAAGGGTTCCGGGGACGTGCGACGGTCGATGGAGCTGGCCCGCTGGGGGCTCGTGCCGTCCTGGGCCAAGGATCCCGGCGTCGGCGCCCGGATGATCAACGCGCGCTCCGAGACGCTGCTCGACAAGCCGGCGTTCGCCAAGCCCTTCGCGGCGCGGCGCTGCCTGGTGCTCGCCGACGGCTACTACGAGTGGCGCAAGCTGTCGCTGCCGGCCGGCGGCTCCAAGAAGGCCCCGAAGCAGCCCTACTGGATCCACCCGGCCGGCTCCGGCGTCGCCGCCTTCGCCGGCCTGTACGAGTTCTGGCGCAACCCGGCGGCGAGCGAGAGCGACCCGACGCGCTGGCTGGTGTCGGCCACGGTGGTGACCCGTCCGGCGTCGGACGAGATGGCCGCGATCCACGACCGGATGCCGCTCGTGCTGCCACCGGAGGCCTGGAGCCGGTGGCTGGACCCGGCCGTCCGCGATGCCTCGGACCTCTTGCAGATCGGCAACCTGCCCCTGACGACGCTCCCGGTGGGCGACGCGGTCGGCTCGGTGCAGAACGACGGGCCGGAGCTCATCGAGGCGGACCCGGAGCCGCGGGACCCGGAGCCGGTCATCCTTTGATCCGACCGGATGGCAGATCATTGCGTATACGCAACTCGACTGGCGGATGCTGTCGTTCCTCTACACACGCTTGCACCATGACGATTGATGCCAGCGGCGCTTCCACACCCAAGGGCTACAAGGAGTTCATCGCAGACCTGAAGCGGAGGGTCCGCACCACTCAGTTTCGCGCGGTGCGAGCGGCCAACACCGAGGTCCTGCGGCTGTACTGGTCGGTGGGCCGCGACATCCTCGATCGCCATCGGGCCGAAGGCTGGGGCGCCAAGGTGGTGGACCAGATCTCAGCAGACATGCTGCGAGAGTTCCCAGGTCAGCGTGGTTGGTCAACGCGGAGCCTCAAGTACATGCGCAAACTCGCCGACGCTTGGCCGACCGAGTCCGGATCTGTGCAGCAGGCTGCTGCACAATTGCCGTGGGGCCACCTGATGGTTCTCCTCGACAGACTCAACACGCCAGAGGACCGCGACTGGTACGCCGCCAAGGCAGTCGAAGGTGGTTGGTCCCGTGCGAGCCTCGAGTTCGAGATCAAGACGGACCTCAAGAGCCGCCTGGGCTCAGCCCCGTCCAACTTCTCTGCAACGTTTGACGGCGTCGACTCCGACCTCGTTCAGCAGGCTGTCAAGGATTCCTACGTCTTCGAGCATCTGGACCCGGAAGAACACCTTGCCGAACGCGACCGTGAGCGCGCACTCATCGACCGCATCCAGGACACTCTCCTGGAGCTCGGTCGCGACATGGCCTTCGTCGGACGCCAGTACCGGGTCGAGGTCGGCGGTGACGAGTTCTTCGTCGACCTGCTGTTCTTCCACGTCACCCAGTTGCGATACGTCGTCGTCGAGCTGAAGGTCGGTAAGTTCCAGCCCGCCCACATGGGCCAGATCGGGACCTACGTCGCGATGGTCGACGGCGAGGTCCGGAATCCGGCCGTGCACGCGAAGACGGTTGGGATCCTGCTGTGCACCGAGCGCAACGACGCCACGCTCGACTACGCGCTCGCAAGCACCGCCTCCCCGGTCGCGGTGGCCCTCTATGAGGGCTTGACGCCACAGGAGCGCGCCGAACTCCCCAACCCTGGCGAGCTCGAAGCTGTCATCGAAGAGGAGATCCAGGCCCACAAGGCCACGACCAACGGAGTCGGCAGTCTCCTGTGACGTGCGGCCTACCGACCCTGCGCAAACGCGCTACACCGTCAGCGGCAACTCGTCCAGGGTCCGGATCCGGTCCGCGACCTCCGGGTGACGGTCGGCCCGGTCCAGCAGCACCGCCCCCAGCCCGGCGTCGAGCGGGCCGCGGAAGTCCTTCTCGACGTCGTTGCCCACCATGAGCACGTCGCCCGGCGCGACGCCCAGGATCTCGCACGCGGCGGCGTACGCGCGCGGGTCGGGCTTGCCCGCCGGGAGGTCGTCGGAGGAGACGACCACGTCGAGGTGCTCGGCCAGGCCCGTGCGGTCCAGCTTGAGCCGCTGGTGGGCGGAGTCGCCGTTGGTGAGCAGCGCGACGACGAGGCCCGCCTCGCGCACCCGGCGCAGGGCGGGCACGGCGTCGTCGAACGCCGTCCAGGCCTGCTCGTAGCGGGTCAGGTAGCCGGAGAAGAGCTCGTCCGCCTCGTCGTCGGAGGCGTCGGCGCCCAGGAACTCGCGCACTCGAACGCGGCGCTGCTCCGCGAAGGTGAGCTCGCGCCGCTGGTAGCGGCCGTAGGCCTCCGCCGCGATCGTGCCCCACGCCGTGACCAGCTCGTCCGGGTCGTCGAGGTCCAGACCCAGCTCCGGCAGCCAGTCCAGGAGCGCCACGCGGGAAGCGCCCTCCTGGTCCACGAGCGTGTCGTCGAGATCGAAGAGAACGACTTTCAGCACGTCCGCATCGTGTCACACGCCGCGGGCGCCCCGCCCGGGGCGCAATCACGGTGGACAGCAGCGACGCGCGCCGCACACCGTCCGGCCACCGCACCGGCCCCGGCCCGCGCGGAATCTGGCCGACGGCGAGATGCACGCCGTCCGGCCACCGTACGCGTCCCGAGAAAAACAGCGGGTGAACTTCGCCGTGAGGCCAACGTTTTAGCAGGTCGGAGCGTCCCTACCAGTGACAGATTACTTCTGTCCTCACCCTGGAGGATCAATGACCGTTCGCAGCTTGTCCCGTCCGTCACCGCGCGTGCTCACGATGGGCGTCGCCGCCGTGCTGGCACTCGGACTGCTCGGAGAAGGCGGTGCGGCCGACGTCGCGTCCGCCTCCGCCGCCACGACCGCGCCAGCGGCGCCCGCGCCGACAGAACAGCCGCCCGGCCTTCGCTTCGCCCCGGCGTCGAGCGTCGTCGAGGCCTACGGCTATGACGGCTGGGTGTACTTCGACTCGGCCGTCTGGATGGCCGCCTACGGAGAGAGCTACGAGTTCCGGGCCCAGCGTGCCAAGGCGTCCGACCCGGTCACGCTCACCAAGACCGTGATCCGCGGCGACGAGCGCACCACCACCACGGCCCCCGCCGCGATCGTCGACGGCATGAACGGCTTCAAGAAGGGGCTCACGGTCCAGATCGTCGACTCGACGGGCAAGGTCCTGGTCAAGCGGTCCCGGAGCCTGTGCCTGGGCGCCTCGGACCGCCAGCGCGTCGAGCCGACCGGTCACACGGAGCCGATCTACCCCTCGTTCTGCGGCGGCAACTGGTTCACCAAGTCCACGGTGTTCGGGATCGAGCAGGGCTGGGCGGGCCGGCTGGACACCTTCTTCGAGATCGAGACCGCGCGCAAGAACCTCCGGATGACCGTGACCATCAGCGATCCCGTCGCGGACTTCCTCGGCCTGCCCGCCAACGGCCGGTCGGTGTCGCAGCGGGTCAAGGTGATCGACGAGTGCGCGGAGCTCGCCTGCGACCAGTTCCCGGAGGCGCTCGTGGGCGAGCCCCAGGAGGGCTTCAGCACCCTCGCAGAGGGCGACGCGGCGTCCCAGCACGCCGAGCACGTGCGGGCACAGACCCTCGGCGCCCACGCCGACCACGGTGACGGCACCGGGTCCACGCACCGCGCGAACCTCTTCACCCTGGTGGACGAGGGCCAGGAGCACGGCGGCGACCACCCCGCGCTCGGCCAGGCGGGGTCGACGCCCTCGAACGAGACGCCGGCCGAGGACACGCTGCCCGACCTCCGGTCCATGCCGGCGTGGCAGATCGGGGTCGAGCGGTCCGGAGGCAAGGACCGGCTCGCCTTCAACGCCCACGAGTGGAACGCCGGGCCGGCTCCGCTGGTCGTCGAGGGCTACCGCAGGGGCGCCGGTGAGGTCATGGACGCCTACCAGTTCTTCTACCGGGACGGCAAGGAGGTCGGCAGCACCAGGACCGGCACGATGAAGTACCACGCCGCTCCCGAGCACGACCACTGGCACTTCCTGGACTTCGCGAGCTACGAGCTCGTGAAGTTCGACGGTTCCCTGGTGACCACGAGCGGCAAGCAGTCGTGGTGCCTCGCGCCCACCGACCCCGTCGACCTCTCGGTGCCCGGTGCCACCTGGCGCCCCGAGGCCACCGGCCTCGACAGCACCTGCGGCGACCGGTCCGCCCTGTGGCTGCGCGAGGTCCTGCCCGTCGGCTGGGGCGACACGTACAACCAGTCCCAGACCCAGGCGTTCGACCTGACGGGGGTGCCCAACGGCAGGTACCGGATCAAGATCACCGTGAACCCGAACGGCAACCTGCACGAGAGCACGATGGACAACAACGTCAGCCACCGGACCGTCGTCCTCGGCGGGCGGCCCGGCCACCGCACCGTGACCGTCCCGCCCTACCAGGGGGTCGACACGGAGACCGGGAACCAGCCCGTCGGGTGACGCCATAGGCTGCGCTCCATGAGCGCCAGCAGCACGACGACGTCGGAGGTCCCGTCCGGGAGCCGCATCACCTGCACCCTCTCGGACGGGATCGCCGACGTCCGCCTCGACCGGCCGGACAAGCTCAACGCGCTGACGCTCGACATGCTCCGCGAGCTCAGGGCCACCGCGCACCGCTTGCGCCGCGAGCCGGGGCTGCGCGCGGTGGTCGTCTCGGGCACCGGCCGGTCGTTCTGCGCCGGGCTCGACCTGGGCGCGGCCGCCCGCAAACCGGCCGCCGTTGCCAGGGCGTTCGTGCCGACGCCCCGGGGCACGAACCTGTTCCAGGAGGCGTGCTGGGCATGGCGGCGCCTGCCGGTCCCCGTGGTCGCCGCCGTGCACGGCCACGTGATCGGCGCGGGCCTGCAGCTCGCGCTCGCGGCCGACCTGCGCCTGACCACGCCCGATGCGCGCTGGTCCGTCAAGGAGGTCGACCGGGGCCTGGTCCCCGACATGACGGGGATCCGCACGCTCGCCCAGCTCGTGGGCATCGAGACGGCCAAGCGCCTCACCTTCACGGCCGAGGAGTTCACCGGGGCCGACGCCGGACGGCTGGGCCTGGCCGGCACCGTCACCGAGGAGCCGCTGGACGAGGCGTTCGCGCTGGCCCGCCGGATCGCCGCACAGCGCCCGGCGGCGGTGACCGCGGCGAAGCGGCTGTTCGACGGGTGGTGGTCGGCCGGCGACCGGCGCACGTTCGCGGCGGAGCGGTGGGCACAGCTCCGGCTGCTGCCCGGCGCGCTGCGGGCGCTGAGTCAGCCCCGGTAGGCGCGCTGCAGGCGCACCGGAGCCAGCGGGCCGATGCCGGGGATGTCGCGAGCGGGCTGCGCGGTGAGCGCGTAGCGCGAGCTCGTGGCGAGCAGCGCCGCGGTGTCCTTGTCGACCAGGACAGTCGACGGGTCGGACTGCTCGGTCAGGCGCGAGGCCAGGTTGACGGTCGGGCCGAAGATGTCGCCGAACCGGGACAGCACCCGCCCCCAGACCAGCCCGACGCGCACCGGGATCTCTGGATCGCCGGGTGCCGCAGTCCCGAGCGCCTCGCCCGAGGTCTCGGCCAGGCCCAGAGCCACCTCGGCGCCCGTCGAGACGTCGTCGGCCACGAACAGGACGGCGTCGCCGATCGTCTTCACCACGCGCCCGCCCCCGTTCACGATCACGTCGCGCGCACCCGCCTCGAACCGCTGCACGAACTCCGCGAGCTCGTGCGAGCCGAGGCCCGCCGTGCGCTTGGTGAACGACACGATGTCCGCGAACCCGACCGCACGCAGCAGCGGGAGCTGGTGGGAGTCGCTGCGGTCGTCGCCCCGCGAGCCGGCGAACTCGATGGCCGTCCGCCCGGTGAGCGCGGCGAGCTGGCGCCGCCAGGCGTGCTCAAGCTGGCGGCTGAGCATCTCCGACATCTCCGGGAGCCGGTCCAGCGCGAGCAGCCGGGCCGACGTCTCGTCGAGCTCGTAGCGCGTCGCCAGATGCTCGACGAGCGCCTCGACCTGCCACAGCGCCAGCCGTTCCGTGGTGTGGCCGACGGACCGGATGAACGTCATCTGGGCGCGCTCGTCCATCTGCTCCGCCTCGAACAGCTCGGCGGCGTCCTTGAGCGCCTCGACGTCGGCGTCGGTGAACCAGGTCTCGGTCGGGTGCGTGACGGGCAGGCCGATCCAGCGCCAGTACCGGGTCACGAACTGCTTGTCGAGCCCCGTGAGCTCCACCACCTGCGACAGCGTGTACCGGCGGGCGCCACCCAGCAGCGTCTCGTCGAGCCGGGCGGCGGTGTCGGCGCCCGGCGCGTCGTGGTGGGTGTTGGACGTCTCGGAGTTGTGGAGCACGTCACCACTGTAGGCGGGCGCTCAGGCCCAGAACGTCAGCACGAGGGGGATGCCCATGAGCACGAGCAGCATCCCGACCACGGTCACGACGGTCCACAGGCCCAGCCGCACGCCGCGCACGCCGTCGTCACGGTAGAGCAGGACCCAGACCACCATGAGCCAGGCGATCCCCGCGGCGATCAGGCCGGCCGTCGGGGTCCCGTCCGTCTGCACGATGCCGCGGTCCAGCCGGACCGTGCTGATCAGGTACACCGTGACCACCGCGGCCGCGCACACGACCGCCTTGGCCACTCCGACCGCTGCCCGGCCTGCCTCCATCGGCGTCTCCCTGCTCGTGTCCCCACACTTGCCTGTCGTCGCGTGGGCAGAGATTACCGCAGGTCACGCGGCTCGCGGCAGGGGCTGCCACCGAGTTCACCCCGGACGGCGCACGAGTTCACCCGGCGGGGCGCCGGCTCCGCCCGCGGGCGTCACCAGCCGGGCGTCACCGCAGGTGCCAGACGTCGCCGGCGGTCACCGCGCGCTCCTGGCCCGCCTCGGTGCGCACCACCAGCGCCCCCGACCCGTCCAGGCCGACAGCCTCGCCTTCCAGCACGCCCGCACCCCCGGCGAGCTCGGCGCGCACCCGGGTCCCGAGCGTCGCGGACACCGCCGTGTACTCGTCCAGCAGGCCGGCCGCCGCCGCGTCGCCGTCCGCCCGCTCCCAGCGCCGCACGACAGCGTGCACCTCGCCCAGCAGCCGCACCAGCACGTCGGTCCGGTCGGGCCGCGGGTGCCCGGCGAGCGCCAGCGACGTCGCCGTCGGCACCGGCAGTTCGTCGGCGGACTGGGCCACGTTGAGCCCGATCCCGAGCACGACGGCCGCCGCGCCCAAGGCCGTGCCCGGCGCCTCCGGCACCACCTCGGCGAGGATCCCGGCGACCTTGCGGTGCCGCCCGAGCCCCGCCACGGGGTCGGCGGCGGGCAGCAGCACATCGTTGGGCCACTTCACGGCGGCGCGCACGCCGTCGTCGGACACCGTGCGCACCACCGCAAGGCCCGCCAGCAGCGGGAGCCAGCCGAGCGCCGTCGCCGGGACCCGGGGCCGCAGCAGTACGGACACGGTGAGCCCGGCGCGCGGCGGCGTCTGCCAGGACCGCCCGGCGCGGCCGCGGCCGGCGGTCTGCTCCTCGGCGATCAGGGCCGACGGCGACGGCCAGGCGTCCGGATCGGACTGGACGGCGGCGGCGAGCTCCGCGTTGGTCGACGGCGAGGTCTCGACCACCTCGACCCGGGCGAACCCGGGGACGGACAGCCGGTCCAGGTAGAGGGACTGGTGCACACCTCATCCTCTCTCCTCACGCCTCCGCCTGCCCTTGGAGGAAACCCACAAGGCTGCGGCGCGACCCGCTGGACCCTCCCGCATCGAGCCGGAGGCATCCGACAACTACGCTCGGAGACGTGAACGACGCCACCACCACCCTCTCCGGCACGCGCGCCAAGCTCGACGACCTCGACGCCCGCCGGGCCGCCGCCGTCGACACGCCAGAGGAGACGGCCAAGGAGAAGCAGCACAAGCGGGGCAAGAAGACGGCCCGCGAGCGCATCGAGGCGCTGCTCGACGAGGGCAGCTTCACCGAGCTGGACGCGCTGGCCAAGCACCGCAGCCGCAACTTCGGCCTGGACAAGAAGCGGATAGCGGGCGACGGCGTCGTGACCGGCTACGGGACGATCGACGGCCGCCAGGTCTGCGTCTACTCCCAGGACTTCACGGTGTTCGGCGGGAGCCTCGGCGAGGTGCACGGCCAGAAGATCACCAAGGTGCAGGACCTCGCGCTGCGCACGGGCGTGCCGCTCATCGGCATCAGCGACGGCGGCGGCGCCCGCATCCAGGAGGGTGTCGCGGCCCTGACGCAGTTCGCGGAGATGTTCCGCCGCAACGTGGCGGCGTCGGGCGTGATCCCGCAGATCTCGCTGATCCTCGGCCCGAGCGCGGGCGGTGCGGTGTACTCCCCCGCCCTGACGGACTTCATCGTGATGGCCGACCAGACCTCCAACATGTTCATCACCGGCCCGGACGTGATCCGCACGGTGACGGGCGAGGACGTCGACTTCGAGACGCTGGGCGGCGCCCGCACGCACAACTCGAAGTCGGGAGTCGCGCACTACATGGGCCACGACGAGGACGACGCCCTCGACTACGTGCGCCACCTGGTGAGCTACCTGCCGCAGAACAACCTCTCGGACGCGCCCGCGTTCCCGCCGGACTCCGATACACCACTCGAGGTCACGCCCGAGGACGAGGCGCTGGACGAGCTGATCCCCGACAGCGACAACCAGCCCTACGACATGCGCGAGGCCGTCGAGGCGGTCCTGGACCCGGAGTCGTTCCTGGAGGTCCAGCCGATGTTCGCGACCAACGTGCTGATCGGGTTCGGGCACGTCGAGGGCCAGTCGGTCGGCATCATCGCCAACCAGCCGCAGTCGATGGCCGGCACGCTCGACATCGACGCCGCCGAGAAGGCCGCGCGGTTCGTGCGCACCTGCGACGCGTTCAACATCCCGGTGCTGACGTTCGTCGACGTGCCGGGCTTCCTCCCCGGCGTCGGGCAGGAGCACCAGGGCATCATCCGGCGCGGCGCCAAGCTGATCTACGCGTACGCGGAGGCCACGGTGCCGCTGGTCACGATCATCACGCGCAAGGCCTACGGCGGCGCGTACATCGTCATGGGCTCCAAGCAGCTCGGCGCGGATGTCAACCTGGCCTGGCCGACCGCCCAGATCGCCGTCATGGGCGCGAGCGGCGCCGTGAACATCCTGCAGCGCGGCGCGCTGAAGACGGTCCAGGAGGCGGGCGGCGACGTCGAGGCCGAGCGCGCCCGGCTGACGGCCGAGTACGAGGACGCCATCGTCAACCCGTGGGACGCCGCGGAGCGCGGGTACGTCGACGCGGTCATCCGCCCGTCCGAGACCCGAGTGCAAGTGGTGCGTGCGCTTCGCGCGCTGCGCACCAAGCGATCTACGCTTCCTCCGAAGAAGCACGGCAACATCCCGCTCTGACCGGCGGGAAGACGGAGGAACAGATGAGCCACGAGGACGCCACCCACGGCCCGGCGCCGATGGGCCGCGTCGACCCCGAGCCGATGCACCGCGCCGTCGACGCACTGGCGGCCGCGCTGCACGACTACGTGGGGACGGCCGTGGGCGTTCGCGCCGAGTTCGGTGCGGCGGAGGCGGACGAGGACCCGCGGGTGCTCGCCCTGGAGTCGAAGGTGGGGCACCTGAACGCCGCCCTGTTCGACGCGCTGCACGGCTCGCTGGGCATGCACCCCGACCTCACCTCGTCCGTGTGGGAGCCGGACGGCGAGGGTGAGGCCGACGACGTCGACGACTCCGGCCAGCCGGAGGACGGCGAGTCGTTCTACCTGGGCTTCGTCGTCGGCGCGCGGGGCGGCGACGCCTCCCTCGACGGGGTGATCGACCTGCTCGACGCCGCCGGCGAGTCCGTGGCGACGCAGCTCTCCGAGGGCGGCTACGACATCGCCGAGTGGGCGGCCTCGCGCGGCGAGGCGCCCGGCTTCGGCTTCTACGAGGAGGACGGCGAGTGAGCCCCCAGGTGCGCGTCGTCCGCGGCGAGCCGGACGACGTCGAGGTGGCCGCCCTGGTCGCGGGCCTCGCGGCGGTCGCGGCGGCCGGCTCCGAGCCCGAGGACGCAGCGCCGCTCGACGAGTGGACCAACCGCGCACGCGTGCTGCGCGGGAACGGAGCGGCCACGGCCAAGAACTTCGGCGGACGCGCGGGGCGGCACAACGCCGACGCGTGGCGGTGGAGCCTGCGGTCCTGACCGCCGGGCCGGGCGGTGCGGGAAACCACCTGCGCGCCCCGGACTCCGCACCGTAGGCTCCGGCCATGGTCAGCCCCACACGCACGCCCACGCCGATCGACGCCGTGGCCGACGCCTACGTCACCCGCCTCACCGAGCTCGTCCCGCTGTCCGCCACGGCCATGGGCCTGCCCGGACACGATCACGAGATCGGCGATCTCTCGCCGGCCGGACACGACGCCGTCGCCCAGGCCGGGCGCGACGTCCTGGCGAAGCTCGACGGCGTGGAGCCTGCGGACGACGTCGACCGGGTCACGCTGTCCGCGATGCGCGAGCGCATCGGGCTGGACCTGGAGCTGCACGAGGCCGGCGAGAACCTGCGCAGCCTCAACAACATCGAGTCGCCGGTGCAGCAGCTCCGCGACGTGTTCGACATCATGGCCACCGACTCGGTGGAGGCCTGGGAGAACATCGCCTCTCGGCTCAACGGCCTCCCCGGCGCCGTCGACGGGTACATCGAGTCGCTCACCGCAGCGGCCGCGCAGGGGAACGTCGCGGCGATCCGCCAGGTGCGCGAGTGCATCGAGCAGGCGCGCGAGCTGGCCGGCGCGGACTCCTTCTTCACGTCGTTCACGCGGGGCCCGGCCGTCGACGCGGTGCTGGACGAGTCCGCGGCCTGCAGCCTGGTCCGCAAGGAGCTGGAGCACGGCGCGACGGCGGCCCACGCGGCCTACGCGAAGCTCGCGGACTTCCTGGAGCAGGATCTCGCGCCCCGGGCCCCCGAGGCCGACGCCGTCGGCCGCGACCGGTACACGCTGTTCTCGCGGTACTTCCTCGGCGCCACCGTGGACCTCGACGAGACCTACGCGTGGGGCCTGGAGGAGCTGGCCCGCATCGTCGCGGAGCAGGAGGCGGTGGCAGCGACCATCGCGGGCCCCGGCGCAACGGTCGAGGAGGCGGTGGCCGCCCTCGACGCCGACCCCGCGCGCAGGCTCCTCGGCCCCGACGCGCTCAAGGCCTGGATGCAGGAGACGTCCGACGCCGCGATCGCCGCGCTGAACGGCACCCACTTCGACGTGCCGGAACCCGTGCTGGACCTGGAGTGCATGATCGCGCCGACCCAGTCGGGCGGCATCTACTACACCCCGCCGAGCGACGACTGGTCGCGGCCCGGCCGCATGTGGTGGGCCGTGCCCGCCGGCGTCACCGAGTTCAACACCTGGCGCGAGAAGACGACCGTCTACCACGAGGGCGTTCCGGGCCACCACCTGCAGTGCGGCCAGGCCGTGTTCGCGCGCGACACGCTCAACACCTGGCGCCGGCTGGCCTGCTGGGTGTCGGGCCACGGCGAGGGCTGGGCCCTGTACGCCGAGCGCCTCATGGCCGACCTCGGCTACCTGGACGACCCGGGCGACCGCCTCGGCATGCTCGACGCGCAGCGCCTGCGCGCGGCCCGCGTGGTGTTCGACATCGGCATGCACCTGGGCCTGCGGGCGCCCGAGGAGTGGGGCGGCGGCACCTGGACCGCGGAGAAGGCCTGGCCGTTCCTCAAGGCCAACGTGAACATGCCGGAGCCGTTCGTCCGGTTCGAGTTCAACCGGTACCTCGGCTGGCCGGGGCAGGCGCCGTCGTACAAGGTGGGGCAGCGCCTCTGGGAGCAGACGCGGGACGGCGCCCGGGCGGCCGCCGCCGGCCGCGGCGAGGGGTTCGACGCCAAGGCGTTCCACGCGCGGGCGCTCAACCTGGGTTCGGTGGGCCTGGACACCCTTCGCGAGGCGCTGGCCTGACGGGCCCGGCCTGGCGGGCGCCGCTCAGGTGGTGCGGAGGTCCCGCCAGGCCACGCCCAGGTCGGCGAGCAGCTCACGCAGGAGCGGGAGGCTGATGCCGACGACGCCGTGGTGGTCGCCCTCGATGCGTTCGACGTACGGGCCGCCCAGGCCGTCGATCGTGAAGGCGCCCGCGACGTGCAGCGGCTCGCCGGTGGCGACGTAGGCGTCGATCTCGTCGTCGTCGATGTCGGCGAACCAGACGGTGGTGGAGCTGGTCGACCCGATGGTGCCGCCCGTGCCGCCGGAGGCGTCGTCGCGCAGGTCGACCACCCAGTGGCCCGTGTGCAGCACGCCCTTGCCGCCGCGCATAGACCGCCAGCGCTCGCGCGCGACGTCGGCGTCGGCGGGCTTGCCCACGACGGTGCCATCGACCTCGAGCATGGAGTCGCAGCCGACGACGATGAGGTCGGCCGGCGCCTGGGCGGCCAGCGGTCCGTCGGGCGTCTCGGCCTCGTCGCGCGCCTCCTCCAGGCGGGCCGCCACCTCCTCGGCCTTGGCCTGGGCCAGGACGAGCACGGCGTCGGTGGGGTCGAGCTCGCCGAACCGGTCGGCGGCGTCGGCGAGGACCTTGTCCTCGTCCACGCCGGAGACCACGACGTCCGGGGTGACTCCGGCGGAGGTCAGCGTCGCGAGGCGGGCGGGAGACTGTGAGGCGAGGACCAGGCGTGGCACGCGCGACACAGTAACGAGTAAGCGGCCGGGCGAAACAGAGAAATGCGAGATCCGCGCGACGTGACCCACGTCACTCCGGCCACGGGCGGCGGCGATCCTGCCCGGCTGTCGCCCCGGACCGTGGTGCGGGGCCCGCGGCACGGCCGTCTGCCGGATGTGCACAAGCGCGGGACCCGCATTCGGCTGCCCAGCGTCGCCGCCATGTCCGAACCCTCCAAACGGCTCGCGCCGGGGTTGGTCTGCTCTCCAGACTTTCTCCGTCGGGCGGGGAGGCAGTACGTCGGCCGCGTACGGTCGGGTTACGGTGAGCCGTGCCTAGTTCGAGCCTGCCCAGAACCCTGTCGAAGGTGCTCATCGCCAACCGCGGTGAGATCGCCGTCCGCGTGGCCCGTGCATGCGCCGACGCGGGGCTGGCGTCCGTTGCGGTCTACGCCGACCAGGACCGCGAGGCCCTGCACGTCCGGCTGGCCGACGAGGCCTTCGCGCTCGGCGGCGCCCGCGCCGCCGACACCTACCTGGACCCGGCCAAGCTGCTCGACGTCGCCCGCCGCTCCGGCGCCGACGCCGTGCACCCCGGCTACGGCTTCCTGTCGGAGAACGCCCAGTTCGCGCAGGCGGTGATCGACGCAGGGCTGACCTGGATCGGCCCCCCGCCGTCGGCCATCGAGGCGCTGGGTGACAAGGTGAGCGCGCGGCACATCGCGCAGCGCGCGGGCGCTCCCCTGGTGCCCGGCACGCCCGACCCGGTCCAGGACAGCGGCGAGGTGCGCGCCTTCGCGCAGGAGCACGGGCTGCCCATCGCCATCAAAGCCGCGTTCGGCGGCGGCGGGCGCGGCCTGAAGGTCGCGCGCACGTTCGAGGAGATCGACGAGCTCTACGAGTCGGCGGTCCGCGAGGCGACGGCGGCGTTCGGCCGCGGCGAGTGCTTCGTGGAGCGCTACCTGGACAAGCCACGGCACGTGGAGACCCAGTGCCTCGCGGACACCCACGGCAACGTCGTCGTGGTCTCGACCAGGGACTGCTCCCTGCAGCGGCGGCACCAGAAGCTGGTCGAGGAGGCGCCCGCGCCGTTCCTCACGCCCGAGCAGGAGAAGTCGCTGTACGCGGCGTCGGAGGCCATCCTGCGCGAGGCCGGGTACGTGGGCGCCGGCACCTGCGAGTTCCTGGTGGGCGCCGACGGCACCATCTCCTTCCTCGAGGTGAACACCCGGCTCCAGGTGGAGCACCCGGTGACCGAGGAGGTCACGGGCATCGACCTGGTCCGGGAGCAGCTCCGCATCGCCGCGGGTGAGGCGCTCGGCTACCACTCCCCGCCCGTGCGCGGGCACTCCATCGAGTTCCGCATCAACGGCGAGGACCCGGCCGCGGGCTTCCTCCCCGCCCCGGGGCGCCTGAACACGGTCGTGTGGCCGTCGGGGCCCGGCGTGCGCGTCGACACCGGCGTGGTCGCCGGCGACCCGGTCTCCGGCGCCTTCGACTCCATGATCGCCAAGCTGATCGTCACGGGCGCCACGCGAACCCAGGCGGTCGAGCGGGCCCGCCGCGCGCTGCGCGAGCTCGTGGTCGAGGGCATCCCGACGGTGGTCCCGTTCCACCAGGCGGTGCTCGACGCCGACGCGTTCGTCCCGGCCGACGGCTCGCCGTTCCGCGTGCACACCCGGTGGATCGAGACCGAGTTCACCGAGACCCTCACCGCCCTGGCCCAGACGGCGCCCGCGCCCGCCGAGCCGGAGGCCGAGGAGGTCATGGCCGAGCGCGTCGTCGTCGAGGTGGGCGGACGGCGGCTGGAGGTCGTGCTGCCCGCGGGCCTCGGCGTGGCGGCCGGCCGCGCACGCTCGGCGAACGCGGCCCGCCGTCCGCGGCGTGCGGCCGGGACCAAGTCCTCTGGCGGGTCGGCCGGGAGCACGCTGGCCTCGCCCATGCAAGGCACCATCGTCAAGGTGGCGGTCGAGGAGGGCGCGCAGGTGGCCGAGGGCGACCTCGTCGTCGTGCTGGAGGCCATGAAGATGGAACAGCCGATCCTCGCCCACCGGTCGGGCACCGTGCGCTCCCTGACGGCCGAGCCGGGTGCCGGCGTGACGGCGGGCGCCGTGCTGTGCGAGATCGTCGACTGAGGCGGGCCGGCCGGTCGAGCACGCCGGGCAGCAAAACCCCTGGGTGATTTCCGCTATCAACAAGGGTGAAAAGGGCTCGATGAGCCCTGATCAGAGCCATTCGCCCCCATTGGCCTGCATCTGATCGGCTAGGTTCTGCGACGTGACACATGTCGTAGTTCTCAGCCCCGAAGAGGCCATCGCCCTGGTTCGTCCTCGCAAGACCCTTCCGTCGTTCGTCAGCGAGCTGACCTGTGACGACGGCGTCATCGCCGTGACGGCGGACCTGCGCCGCCTCACCTATGCCCCGCTGCCCGTCAAGATCGCGGCCAAGGCCGTCCCGGTCATGCACGCGTCCGCGCGCATCACGTCGGTGTGGCAGAACATCGCGGTGCTCCAGGTCGAGGCCGACGCCGCGGGCCTGCCCGCCACCAAGCTGCTCCCGCTCGCCGCGGGCACGATCGACAAGATGGCCCGCAAGAGCGGGCTGCCCGAGAACGCCGTCCAGCTCCGCAAGGACGGTACCGTCTCGCTCGACGTGCGCGCCCTGATGCGCGGGAGGTTCGCCGAGGTGACCGACTTCCGGTTCGAGCACGGCAAGGTGGTCGTCGAGGGTGTCTCCGCCGAGGCCTGAGCGCGCCGCTCGCTGACAGCCCGCGCCCTGACCTGACAGACTGACGCCGTGCCGAACCCGACCGCGCCCCTCGCCCACCTGCACCGGCACGGCGGTGACGGCTGGGTGACCTGCGGGGACCACCGGCACTGGGGCCTGTTCGGCGCGGCCGGGCTGCTGCTCGTCCGCCGCGACGCCGACGGCGAGCCGTCGCACGCGGTGCTCCAGCACCGCGCCCTGTGGTCGCACATGGGCGGCACCTGGGGCATTCCGGGCGGCGCGCTCGCCCCCGACGAGAAGCCGGAGGCCGGCGCCCTGCGCGAGGCCGCGGAGGAGGCGGCGATCGACCCGGCGGCTGTGCACGTCGTGGCCACGCACGTGCTGGAGCACCCGGTCTGGTCGTACACGACGGTGGTGGCGGACGTCGCCGCCGGGCACGTCGTCGAGCCGCGCGCCGCCGACCCGGAGAGCCTGGAGGTGCGCTGGGTGAGCCTCCGCGACCTCGACGACCTCACCCTGCTGCCCGCGTTCGGCGAGGCCCTCCCCCGCCTGCTCGCGCTGCTGGGTTAGGGTCGAATCGTGCATATCCGGATCGCACCCGAAGAGGTACTCGGCCTGGCCAGGATCGCCCAGCAGGCCCCGCCCGTCATCAGCTCCGTCGTCGGCGACGGGGACGTGATCCGCGTGGTCGCGGACCTGCGCCGGCTGGAGACCCTGCCCGGCCCGCTCAAGCTGGCCGTGAAGATCGCCCCGATCGTGCGGGCCGACGTGAAGCTCGCCTCGTTCGAGCGCGGTGTGGCCACGCTGTCGGTCGAGGTGAACGCCGCGGGGCTCCCGGCGCACCGGCTGCTCAGCCTCGCGGCCGCGCCGATCGAGCAGGAGGTCGCGAAGCAGGGCCTGCCGCCGGGCGTCGTGGACGTGCAGCCGGACGCGCGGATCGCCGTCGACGTCGAGCGGCTGCTGGAGGCCAAGGTCCCCGGCGTCACCGTCGTCGGCGCGAAGGTGACGGGCGGCGAGATCGTGCTGGACGCGTCGGTCGCGTAGCTACTTGCCCACGCGGGCGTCCAGGACGCGCGCGCCCTCGGCGATCGAGCCCGACAGCGACGGGTAGATCGTGAACGCCGACGCCACGTTCTCCACCGTGAGCCGGTGCTGCACCGCCAGCGTGATCGGGAAGATCAGCTCCGACGCACGCGGCGCGACCACCACGCCGCCGAGCACCACACCCGCCTCCGGGTGCGCGAAGAGCTTCACGAACCCGTCCTTGACGCCGAGCATCTTGGCGCGCGGGTTGCGCGCGAGCGGCAGCGTCGTCGTGATGAAGCGGGAGTTCTGCGCGCGCAGCTTCTCCTCGCTGTAGCCGACGGTGGCGATCTCGGGCGCCGTGAAGATGTTCGAGGCGACGGTCCGCAGCGCGAGCGGCTGGACGGAGTCGCCCAGCGCGTGCGCCATCGCGATCCGGCCCTGCATCGCGGCCACCGATGCGAGCGGCAGCACGCCCGTGCAGTCGCCGGCCGCGTACACGCCGCGCACCGAGGTGCGCGAGACGCGGTCCACCACGACGTGCCCCGTCTCGGACAGACGCACCCCCGCCTCCTCCAGCCCGATGCCCGACGTCGCGGGCACGCCGCCGACCGCGACGAGCACGTGCGAGCCGTGCACCACGTGCCCGTCGGACAGGGTCACCTCGACGCCGCCGTCGGTGCGGACGGCGGACGCCGCGCGCGAGCGGGACAGCACGGTCATGCCGCGCGAGCGGAAGACGCCCTCCAGGAGCTCTGCGGCGTCCTCGTCCTCGCCGGGCAGCACGCGGTCACGGCTGGAGACGAGCACGACGTCAGACCCCAGGGCGTTGTACGCGCCCGCGAACTCGGCGCCGGTGACGCCGGAGCCCACGACGATGAGTCGCTCGGGCAGCTCGCGCAGGTTGTACATCTGCGTCCAGGTGAGGATGCGCTCGCCGTCGGGCAGCGCGCTGGGCAGCGTGCGGGGGGTCGCACCGAGCGCGAGCAGGACGGAGTCGGCGCGCAGCACCTCCGTCGCGCCGTCGGCCAGCTCCGCGACCACGCGCGTGGGGCCGTCCAGGCGCCCCTTGCCCGCGACGATCCGGATGCCCTCGCGCTCCAGGCGGCCGCGGATGTCTGCACTCTGCGCCCGCGCGAGCGCGAGCACACGCTTGTTCACGGCCAGCAGGTCCACGAAGTGCTTGCGCTTCTCCCCGGTCCCCGCGGCGGAGGCCGCTGCCTGCACGCCCGCACCGTTCAGCCCGGGCGCCGCGTACGGGCGGACGACGGGGATGCCGCCGGTCGCCAGCGAGACGTCGGCCTCGGACAGCGGGTCCACGTCGTCGTCGGGCATCCGGATGCCGAGCTCGGGGGCGCGGTCGGCGATGGTCATCCACTCGGCGGTGGCGATGAGCGTCTTGGAGGGGACGACGTCGGTCAGGACCGCCGCACCGCCCAGCCCCTGCTGCTCCACCACGGTGACCTGAGCGCCGAGGCTGCGGGCCACGAGGGCCGCCTCGTAGCCGCCGGGGCCGCCGCCGACGACGACGACATGGGGCGGGACTGCTGGGGGGTCGAGGGGGGTCACGGGTCCATTCTCGCATCGTCGGGGAGCGTCCCGAAGCCGGTGCCCTCGTGGGCGCGTGCCAGGCGGAAAGTGGCGATAACCTCGGACCATGAGTACGGAGCCAGATCTCGACGACCCGACGACCGACCCGTTCGACGTCGCCGCCGCCGCAGCGGAGTACATCGCGGCCAAGACCGGGGTGCCCGGGCACGACATCGCGCTCGTCCTCGGCTCCGGGTGGGGCGGCGCGGCCGAGCTGATCGGCGACGTCGTCGCGGAGATCCCCACCGCCGAGATCCCCGGCTTCGTCAAGCCTGCCGTCGAGGGCCACCGGTCCACCACCCGCTCGATCCGCGTCGAGCGGCCCGACGGCTCGGTGCGGCACGCACTGGTCCTCGGCTCCCGCACGCACCTCTACGAGGGCCTCGGCGTGCGGCGCGTGGCCCACGGCATCCGCACCGCCGCGGCCGCCGGCTGCGAGACCGCCATCCTCACGAACGGCTGCGGCAGCGTGCACATCGGCTGGCGTCCCGGCCAGACAGTGCTGCTCAAGGACCACCTGAACTTCACCGGGAAGACCCCGCTCGAGGGCGCCAAGTTCGCCGACATGACGAACATCTACACACCCCGCCTGCGCGAGATCGCCCGGAGCGTGGACCCGGACCTGCCCGAGGGCGTGTACGCGCAGTTCCACGGCCCGCAGTACGAGACGCCGGCCGAGGTGAAGATGGCCGGCCTGATGGGCGCCGACCTGGTCGGCATGTCGACGGCGCTGGAGGCCATCGCCGCGCGGCACTGCCGCATGGACGTGCTCGGCATCTCGCTGGTCACCAACCTGGCCGCCGGGATCAGCCCCAACCCGCTCTCCCACGAGGAGGTGCTGGAGGCGGGCCGGAAGGCCGGGCCGCGGATCAGCGACCTGCTCGCCCGGGTGATCAAGCAGCTCTGATGACCGCCAACCTGCCGGCCGCGACGGGTGCCCCCTCGGTCCCCGACCTCGTCGCGCGCGCCGAGGCCTGGATCGCCGCCGACGTCGACGAGGCCGACATCGCGGACCTGCGCAGACTCGTCGCCCGGACGGACGACTCTGTGCTGGCCGACCTGGCCGTCGCCGAGCTCGCCGACCGGTTCGCCGGCACGCTCCAGTTCGGCACGGCCGGCCTGCGCGGCGCCATGGCGGCGGGGCCGAACCGGATGAACCGGGCCGTCGTGATCGCCGCCGCGGCCGGGCTCGGGGCGTTCCTCACCGCCGAGATCGGCGCGGGCACCCCGCGCGTCGTGGTCGGCTTCGACGCCCGCCACCGGTCTGCCGCCTTCGCGCGCGACACGGCCGCCGTCCTGGTCGCGGCCGGGGCCGAGGTGCTGCTCATGCCCGCCCCGGGCCCCACACCCGTGCTCGCCTTCGCGGTGCGCCACCTGTCCGCCGACGCCGGCGTCATGGTCACCGCGAGCCACAACCCGGCGGCCGACAACGGCTACAAGGTGTACCTCGGCGGGCGCATCGTTACCGACGCGGGGCAGGGCGCGCAGATCGTCCCGCCGTACGACGCCCTGATCGCCGGCCAGATCGCCCTCGTGCGCTCCGCGAAGGACGTGCCGCGCGCCGAGTCCGGCTGGACCGTCCTCGGCCCGGAGATCACCGACGCCTACCACGCCGCAGTGGCCACGCTGCACGACGGCGAGCCGCGCCACCGGCTGCGCATCGTCACCACCTCGCTGCACGGGGTGGGCGGCGCCGCCGTCGCGCGCGTGCTGGCCGAGGCCGGCTTCACCGACGTCGTACCGGTGGAGGAGCAGGCGGACCCCGACCCGGACTTCCCCACCGTGGCCTTCCCCAACCCGGAGGAGCCGGGGGCGATCGACATGGCGCTCGCCTTGGCGCAGGACGCGCACGCGAACCTCGTGATCGCCAACGATCCGGACGCCGACCGCTGCGCCGTGGCCGTCTTCGACCCGCAGTACGGGACGTACCAGGGCGCCGAGACGGCGCTGTCGCAGGGCTGGCGCATGCTGCACGGCGACGAGGTGGGCGTGCTGCTCGGCTGGGACGCCGCGGAGCGTGCCGCGCGCGCGGGCACCGGCGGCACGCTGGCCTGCTCGGTCGTGTCGTCGCGCGCGCTGGCCGCCATCGCGACGCGACACGGGCTGGACCACGCCACCACCCTCACCGGGTTCAAGTGGATCTCCCGGACGCCCGGCCTGGTGTTCGGGTACGAGGAGGCGCTCGGCTACTGCGTGGACCCTGGGCACGTGCGGGACAAGGACGGCCTGTCGGCGGCGGTCGCCGTCGCGCAGCTCGCGAGCCGGCTCGCCGCGGACGGCCGCACGCTGCTGGACCAGCTCGACGACATCGCGCGCGCCTGCGGGCTGCACGTCACGGGCCAGGTGGCCGCGCGGTTCGACGACCTCAGCCGGATCGAGTCGATCATGGCGTGGCTGCGCAAGGCGCCGCCGTCGGTCCTCGCTGGCTCGCCCGTGGACTCGGTGCGCGACCTCGCCGAGGGCATGGACGGCCTGCCGCCGACCGACGGTGTGGTGCTGCTCACGGCCGACGACACCCGGGTGATCGTGCGGCCCAGCGGCACGGAGCCCAAGGTCAAGTGCTACATCGAGGTGATGGCGCCGGTCGACCCGGACGCCTCCGCCGGTGCGCTGTCCGCAGCCCGGGTGGCCGCGCGCGAGCGGCTGGGCCACGTGCAGGCGGACCTCCGCGCGGTGCTGGGGCTCTGACCGGCTACTTCACCACAGCGGGCAGGACGTCCATGGCCCCCTCGTTGGCGGCCAGGAAGTCCGGCAGCCCGTCCGCCGCGACGGCCCGCATGAGCGGGTCGAACGTCGCGCGGTCGAGCACGACGATCGACTGCCCGTCGGCGCTCCGTCCCGTGCCCGTGTAGGGGGCGGTCATGAACGTGATGTCGTTCGTCGAGATGTCCCGCGCGCTGTCGAACAGCTCCTGCATCCGGTCAAGCGTCAACCCCTCGTCCACCGCCACCGAGCTGGTCACGGCCTCGAAGAAGCGCGTCATCAGCACCGGGTCCCGCCGGCTGTTGTTGACCTTCGCGACGATCGCCCGCATCCACGCCTGCTGTCGCTGCACGCGGCCGAAGTCGCCGTTGACCAGGGCATGACGCTCCCGGGTGAAGGCGAGAGCCTCCTCGCCCGTCATCACCTGGCGCACGGAGCCCCCGGCGCCGTCGGACATCGTGATCTGGACGCCGTCGAGGGCGTCGGTGAGGCTCGTGAAGGACTCGAAGTCAGTCACCGCGAAGTGGTCGATCCGGACCCCGGTGAGGTCCTCCACCGTCTGGATCATGAGGCTCGGGCCGCCGTAGGAGAACGCGGCGTTGATCTTGGCCTCGCCGTAGCCGGGGATCGGCACCCACGAGTCGCGCGGGATGGAGATCGCGGCCGCCGTCTGCCGGTCGGCGGACAGGTGCACCAGCATGATCGCGTCGGTACGCTGCGCACCGGCCTCCCAGGCTGACGGGTCGCCGGCGGAGATCCGGCTGTCGGAGCCGAGCACCAGGATGTTCACGGGTGCGGTGGGCCCTCCGGGGGCCGCACTGGGGCGCGTCGCGGGGTCGATCCCCTCGAACGCGTCGAGCCGCTCCAGGTTGTCGTCGAGCGACGCCCGGTAGCCGAAGTACGCAGCGGTCCCCCCGCCGCCGACCAGCAGGAGCGCTCCGACGACGAGCGCCGCGACAAATCCCTTGCTCCGCCTGCCACGTCGCGCGTGGCGGAGGCCTCCGTCCACGGGATTGGCGGCGGAGAGAAAGTCGTTCATTCGGTCGGGTGCGGCCATGGCCGGTGATCTTAGTATCGATTTCGACTACTACTCTTATGGATGCACCGCAACCGGAGAATGGCCTTCCGGGTGAATTTCGATATGCCTCGGCCAACAGCCGAACAGAGAGGGGAGTCAGCGTGGTCGCACGCGTCAGACGGCAGCAGAACCGCGCGATTCTCCTCGTGACACACCACTACGCACCCGAGACGGGAGCCCCGCAGAGGCGGTGGTCCGCTCTGGCCGGGCACCTCGTACCCGCCGGTTATCCCCTCACGGTGCTCGCCCCTCCACCGCACTACCCATCGGGAAAGATCACCCATTATTCACCCCATTTCCTGCCCGGTTCGGTGACTCGGGGGGACCATGGAGAAAAGATCATCCGGGTGAACTTCCGAGAGCATTCTCACGCGCTCGGTTCCCGCGTCTCCGACCAGGTGGTCGCCGCGGTGAGCTCGGTGCTGCGCGGCGCGCGGCCGTCGGCCGGCCAGCCCGCCGTCGTGATCGCCACCGTCCCCGGGATCCCGAGCATCGTCGCCGGCTGGGCGCTGGCCCGCTGGCACCACGCCCGGCTGGTCGTGGAGATGCGGGACGCCTGGCCCGATCTCATCGAGCCCAGCGGCATCCTCCTGCGCCGGGGCCGCGCGGGCGGCGTACGCCGTGTGCTCCGCGACCTCGCCGCCCGCACGGTCCACCGCACCGTCACGCGGCTGCAGGCTCGGGCCGACCTCGTGGTCACGACCACAGCCGCCTTCGCGGAGGTGCTCCGCTCACGCGGCGTCCGGAATGTCGCGGTGGTACGTAACGGCACGGCATTCGAGCCGGTCCGCGAGCACGGTCCGGTCGTCCTGGGCGATCGTCCGCTGCGCGTCGTGTACGCGGGCACCGTCGGCCGGTCGCAGGGCCTGGACGTCGTGGTCCGTGCCGCCGCGCTGGTGCAGGAGCGCGGGCACGCGATCGACGTGCGGATCGTGGGTCACGGCAACGAGCTGGCCCCGCTCCGGGACCTGGCGGCCGAGCTCGGCGCGCCGGTCCGGGTCGAGCCGTCCGTCCCGTCCACACAGGTGCGCGACCTCTACGCCTGGGCCGACACTGTGATCGTCTCGCTGCGCGACTGGGCCCCGTTCAGGTGGACCGTGCCGTCCAAGCTGTACGAGGTCATGGCCTCCGGCGTGGTCGCCTCAGCATGCCTCGCGGGCGAGGCGGCCAGCCTCGTCTCGGCGAACGGCGCGGGCGCCGTCGTCCGCCCCGGCGACGTCGACGGCCTCGCCGACCTGTGGTGCGGCTGGCTGTCCGACGGCGTGGTGCCCGCCGCCTCTCCCGACGCCGCCGCCTGGGTGGCGGAGCATGCGAGCGACGACGTCCTGGGCCACCGCTACGCCGGGCTGCTCGACGAGCTGCTCCCCCACCCGCTGCTGCCCGAGGCCGCCGACCCGGGGGCGCGGTACTGATGGCACGTCCGTTCCAGCGCGCGGGCGAGCTCGCGCGCAACCTTCGCTACACCACGTCGTTCGTGGCCCGCACCGCCGTCGAGGATCCGCTGTGGCTCGCCGTGCAGGCCGCCCGGCGGGCTCCGGAGCGCCTCCGCCGGCCGCTGGTCGGGGCGCTGGGCCTCGCACCGGCACCGTCGGCGGGACATGCGCTCGGTCGAATGCTCGCGGGCGACACCGCGGGCGCGGCACGCGAGGCCGAACAGCTCCTGGCCCGTTCCGACGGCCGCGGCCGTCGCCTGGCGGCCGAGGTCGCCGTGGCGGTGAGCCGCCCCGAGCTGGTCGACGGCGCCGCGGGGGCCGGTCCGGCGCGCGACCGCGCCGCCTGGCTGCTCGGCGACGTCGACGCGATCGGGCCGGACGCTCCGGCCGGGCTCCGCGCCCAGGTGGCCGAGCTGCGGCCGGACAGCCGGGACACACCTCCCCGGCAGGCCGCCGGCCGCGACACCACGGCCGGCGACCGGGCACGGCCCGGCGATGGGAACGCTCCCGCAGGTGGCCGCGCCGGCGTCGTCACCGTGCTGCACCACCTGACCAACTCGCTGCCGCACACGCAGAGCGGCTACACGCTGCGCTCGCACGCGATCCTCGTGGCGCAGCGCGCCGGCGGCCTAACCGTGTCTGCGACGACGCGACCCGGCTACCCGCTGACCATCGGGTCGCTCGCGGCGCGCGGTACTGACGTCGTGGACGGCATCGCCTACCGCCGCCTGGTGCCGGCGCGCGCGGAGCGGGACGCCGCACGCCGCGCCGTGCAGGAGACCGACCTCCTGGTCGAGGCCGCGCGCGAGGCCGGGGCGGACGTGCTGCACACCACCACGCCGTCCGCGGTCGGGTCGCTGGCCCGGGCGGCGGCACGGCGCGCCGGGATCCCGTGGGTCTACGAGGTCCGCGGGCTGCCGGAGGAGACCTGGGTCGCCGCGCACGGTACGGCGGAGGCGCGGGCGCGGGCGGCGGCGTCCCGCCGTCGGACCCTGATGCAGGCGAAGGAGACCGAGCTGGCGCTGACCGCCGACGCGGTGGTGACGCTCAGCGGCACCATGCGCGACGCGCTCGTGGCGCGCGGCGTGCCCGCCGGGCACATCACCGTGGTACCGAACGCCGTGCCGGACGCCCTGCTCACGGCGCACCACCCCACGCCAGAGGCGGCGCGCGCGGCCCTGGGTCTGCCCTCCGGCCCCGCCATCGGGACCGTGAGCAGCCTCGTCGACTACGAGGGCCTGGAGACCGTGGTCCGCACGGTCGCCACGCTCCGTGCGCGCGGTCACGACGTGACGGGGCTCCTGGTGGGCGACGGCGTCTCGCGGCCGGGCCTGGCCCGGCTCGCCCGCGAGCTAGGCGTTGCCGACCACGTGGTACTCCCCGGCCGGGTGCCGCCCGACGTCGCACTGACCTGGCTGGCCGCCCTCGACGTCGTGCTGGTGCCCCGGCGCGACCACGAGGTGACGCGGCTGGTGACGCCCCTGAAGCCCGTCGAGGCGATGGCGGTGGGCCGGCCGGTGGTCGCGAGCGCGCTGCCCGCGCTCGTCGAGGCGGCGGGTGGTGCGGGACTGCACGTCGAGGCCGACGACCTGGAGGGCTGGGCCGACACCGTCGGCGCTCTCCTGGCCGACGTCGGCCGACGGACCGATCTGGTGACGCTCGGCCACGGGGTGGCTACCGAGAGGACATGGGTGCGCAACGCGGAGATCTACCTGGGCGTCTACCGGAAGTGCCTGGGGGTGACGGCATGAGCGCGGGACCGGAGACCGGTTCGTACGCGGCCCTGTTCGACGCCTCGCCGACGACGACCAAGCTGGTGACGCTCGGCAACCTGTCGCGCGTGGGAGCACGGCCGCCGCTGGGGCAGTACGTGCGGCTCCTGTGGGCACGCCGGCACTTCCTGTGGGCGGACGCGCGCGCCAAGGTGGCCAGCGGGACGCGGCAGAGCCTGCTGGGCAAGGCCTGGCTGGTGCTGAACCCCCTGATCGACGGCGCCGTCTACTACCTGGTGTTCGGGCTGCTCATGAAGAACGAGCGCAGCGTCGACAACTTCGTCGGATACCTGCTGATCGGCGTGTTCCTGTTCCAGTTCACCACCCAGTCGATCAACGGCGGCGCACGCTCCGTGCAGCAGGGCAAGAACCTGATCCGGGCGTTCACGTTCCCGCGCGCTGCGCTGCCGATCTCCGTGGTGCTGCGCAACCTCCTCAACCTCGGCCCCACGCTGCTGACGCTCGCCGCGCTGATCTACCTCGTGCCGCCGGCCGAGGAGTACACCTGGCGCATCGCACTCGTGGTGGCCGCCCTGGCGCTCCAGGTCATGTTCACCACGGGCCTCGCGCTCCTGGTGGCCCGCTGGGCCGCGGCGCTGCCGGACATCACCAACCTCATCGGCATGGCGATGCGGGTCTGGCTGTACGGGTCGGCGGTCTTCTTCTCGTTCGACCATCTGCTGGCCGACAACCCCGAGCTGCAGGTCTGGCTCGAGTCGAACCCGATGTTCATCGTGCTCGACATCGTGCGGGACTGCGTCCTGTACGCGAACACACCCGACCCGGCGCGCTGGGCGGTGCTCGGCGGCTGGGCCGTCGGCACGCTGCTGGTCGGGTTCGTCGTCTTCTGGCGGGCGGAGGAGAGCTATGGCCGCTGACCTCGACTACCCCATGCCGCCCTCGTCGCTCGGTCCCAGCCGCCCCACGTCCGCCCCGCTGCCCGCCCAGGGTCCCGTCTCCGGGGCGATCCCCATGTCGGTGCAGGCGCCGCCGCACACCGGCCAGCTCACCGCCGTCGCACCGCGGTCCGGGGGCACCCCCGTGCTGTGGCCCACCGTGGCCGTCCAGGACCTGCGGATGTTCTACCGGACGCCGTCGACGGACACGGCCAGCGGCCGCCGCGCCAAGGTGAGGCGCGCGGCGCTCAATGTCCTGGGTCAGGAGCCCAAGGTGACGGTCCGCGCGCTCACGGACATCTCGTTCGTCGCCCACTCCGGCGAGCAGATCGGCCTCGTGGGCCAGAACGGCTCCGGCAAGAGCACGCTCCTGCGGATCATCGCCGGCCTGGAGAAGCCCACCAAGGGCCAGGTGCTGGCCGAGAGCACCCCCGTGCTCATCGGCGTGAACGCCGCCCTGGTCCCCGACCTGCCCGGCGAGGAGAACGTGCGCCTCGGCTGCCTGGCCATGGGGCTGTCCCCCGCCGAGGCACAGGCCGCGATCCCCGACGTCATCGAGCTGGCGGGCCTGGGCAAGTCGATCTACCTGCCCATGCGCACCTACTCCTCGGGCATGGCGGCGCGCCTGCGCTTCGCCATCGCGACGGCGGCACGCCCGCACATCCTGCTCATCGACGAGGCCCTGGCGACCGGCGACGCCGCCTTCAAGGAGCGCAGCGAGGCGCGGATGGCCAGGCTGCGCGAGCAGGCCGGAACGGTGTTCCTGGTGAGCCACGCCGCCCAGACCATCGAGGAGTCCTGCACCCGCGCCCTCTGGCTGCACCACGGCCGCCTGGTGCTCGACGGCGAGGCGCAGGACGTCGCCGTCCGCTACCGCAAGTGGGCCTGGGCCTTCGCCAAGGACAAGCCCGACGAGGCCAGGCGGGTCCTGGAGGAAGCGTTCGCGGAGCGCCGGGAGACGCAGGTGCGGTTCGACGCGCCCGAACCCGCCAAGGGGCGCGTGCGGGAGCGGCATGCGCGGCCGACAGGGCGCGACGCCAGGCAGGCCAGGGCCGCCGCGGCGCGAGCAGCGGCCCTGCGCGCGGAACGGGGCGACCTGTGAGCCGCCCGCTCGTCATGACGGTCTACGGGACACGCCCCGAGGCCGTCAAGGTGGCGCCCGTCATCACGGCGCTGGAGGCCGACGACCGGTTCGAGTCCGTGACCGTGGTGACCGGCCAGCACCGGGAGATGCTGGACCAGGTCAACGAGGTCTTCGGGATCGTGCCGGACCACGACCTCGACGTGATGAGCCCCGGCCAGACGCTCGGTCAGATCTTCGCGCGGGTCATGTCCCGGCTCGACCCGATCCTGGAGGCGCGCCGGCCGGACGTCGTCATCGTGCAGGGTGACACCTCGACGTCGACTGCCGCCGCCCTGGCCGCGTTCTTCCGGCGGATCCCGGTGGTGCACCTGGAGGCTGGGCTGCGCAGCGGCGACATCACGTCGCCGTTCCCTGAGGAGGCGAACCGCAAGATCACCTCGCAGATCGCCGCGCTGCACCTCGCGCCAACCCTGCGCAGCCTGGCCAACCTGGTGGCGGAGGGCGTGCCGCTGGAGAACATCGTCGTCACCGGGAACACCGTGATCGACGCCCTGCACCTCGCCGTCGAGCGCCGCACGGCGTTCACCGACCCCGCCGTCGAGCGGGTCGCGGCGTCGGGGCGCCGCACCCTGCTGGTCACCACCCACCGCCGGGAGAACTGGGGTGCCGCGACGGAGCGCGTGGGCCGTGCCGTGGCACGGATCGCCCGGCGGTTCCCCGACGTCGAGGTCGTGCTGCCGGTGCACCGGAACCCCGTGGTGCGCGACGCCGTTCTGCCGTACCTCGACGGGCTGGCGAACGTGACGGTGACCGAGCCGCTCGGCTACGGCGAGTTCACGCACCTGCTGTCGCTGTCCACGCTGGTGCTCACCGACTCGGGCGGGCTCCAGGAGGAGGCGCCGAGCCTGGGCAAGCCCGTGCTCGTCATGCGCGAGAACACCGAGCGTCCCGAGGCGGTCGAGGCCGGCACCGCCCGGCTGATCGGCACGGACGAGGACCGCATAGTCGCCGAGGTGAACCGGCTCCTGACCAACGAAGCGGCCTACGCAGCCATGGCGCAGGCCGTCAACCCGTACGGCGACGGACGCAGCGCGGGCCGGGTGCTGGACGCGACGGCGCGTCTGCTGGCGCTCGAGGTGGCCGGCATGCTGCCGGACCTCGACCTGGACGAAGAACTGACCGCCGTGACGGCAGAGGGTGGAGCATGAGCAAGACCAGGGTGTTTATCTACGGTTCGTGCGTGTCGCGGGACACGTTCGAGCACTTCGGTCCCGAGGAGTTCGAGCTGGTCGAGTACGTGGCCCGGCAGTCCGTGCTCAGCGCGTACACGAAACCGGTGGAGCTGGTGGCCCCGCCCACGCTGGAGTCCCGGTTCCAGCAGCGGATGGTGGCCGGCGACTTCTCGTCCAGCCTCCGCTCGCTGCTGGCGACGCACGGCTCGGCCACGGACCTGGTGCTCGTGGACCTGACGGACGAGCGGCTCGGGGTGTACCTGCTGCCTGACGGCTCCATGGTGACCCGCTCGGTGGAGCTCATCGAGTCCGGTGCGGAGCAGTACCTGCCCCAGGGCACCCAGCACATCGCGTTCGGCACCCAGCAGCACTTCGAGTACTGGAGCACCGCGGTGAAGTACATCGGCGAGCGCATCCAGCACTACGCGCCACAGGCCACGACCGTGCTGCTCGACATCGCGTGGGCCGAGTGGTCGGAGAGCGGCGCGCAGACGCCGGACAGCTTCGGGATGCGGGCAGCGGACGCCAACTCGGTCTTCCGGCCCTACGTCCAGGTGGCCGCGCAGGCGCTGGGCGCGCACGTCGTCTCGATGGAGCCGTCCGAGGTCGTCTCCGGACCGCACCACCCGTGGGGGGACGCCCCGTTCCACTACGCGGAGAAGGTGTACCTGGAGGTGGTGCGGCGCCTGACCGGCAGCGAGGGGCGGGTGGTCTGGGGCGCCGGTGCGACCCGGACGCGTACGGCAGACCTGCCCGCGCAGGCGGCCGGCAGCCAGGCGGCGTCCCGTGATGGCGTTCCCTTGGACAAGCTGCGGGCGAACCAGCTCGCGGCCGTGTGCGCGGCGCTCCGCACGGAGCTTCCCGGCGGGTGGACGAAGCATGCGGTCTGGCGGAACTACACCTCTGCCCACGACTTCGTCGCGCAGGGCATCACCTTCGGCTTCGACATCTACGCCAGGAACAACACGTGCGAGGTGAACCTCGTCGTGCGGGACAGTCAGTACCTGCCCTACCTCAGGGCGCTGCTGGCAGCGGGAGACATCCCGTTCAAGGAGATCCCCGACAAGGCCGACCGGGTGTTCTACACCCGTGCGGGAATGGTCGACGAGGTGGTCGACGACACCGTGATCAAGAAGCTGGTAACCGCGATCCAGAAGGCGCGGCGGGCGATCGAGCAGGAGGGCAGGCCGCCTCTCGACCAGCTCACGCCGGCGGCCTTCCTCCGGCCCGGCGCGGCGCGGGCGTTCGCCTGACATGGCACTCGTCCTCGGGAACGACGTCAAGATCGACGGTTCCGCCACCCTCGCGCACTCCGGTGAGCGCACCATCACCGTGGGGGCGATGACCCGTATCACCAGGGACGTGGACATCACCGGCCCGGTGACGATCGGCCATGACGTCTACCTCAACCGCGGCGTGTACATCCGCCCGAACACGGTGATCGGACCCCGGACCGCCATCGGCCCGTTCACCCGCATCGTGTCCGACACCCACTCGATCGGCCCGGCGTGGCGCCGAGCCGGACCCGTGCGCTGGGACGGGATCACCATCGGTTCCGGGTGCTGGATCGGCGCGTCGGTGACCATCCTCGCGGGCGTCACCATCGGGGACGGCGCCGTGGTCGCCGCCGGTTCGGTCGTCACCAAGGACGTGCCAGCGAACACCGTCGTCGCCGGCGTGCCGGCGAGAGTGGTCCGCGAGCTCCCGCTGGAGGCGCCCGCCGACGACGGACCCGTCGCGGTGGACACCGCTGAGGACGGCGGCCCGCCGGCACGGTGACCGGACGACGGCGTCCGCCGGGCGGCTCAGGAGGCGAGCAGGTCGACGAAGTCCGAGGCCATGTCGTACATCGTGTAGGACTCCGCGTACTCCCGTGCCGCCCGCGCCCGGGCTCCGCCGTCCCCGTCGAAGGACCGCTCGATCGCCTCGGCCAGCGCTGCCGGCCGGTCCTCGGCGTCGGGCTCGAAGAACTCGACCCACGCCTGGTCCCCGTAGTCGGCCACGAGGTGGGGCTCGGCAGGCACGACGCTCGGCACACCGACCGTCGACGCGAGCAGCATGCTGCCCGAGTTGAGGATGCGGGTGTAGGGGAAGGCGAGGACGTCGCACGCGGACGACCACTGCACCACCTCGGCGTCGCTGAGCTCGGTGTGCCGGCGGTACACGGCGACCTCCCTCGGAAGCGCACCCTCGATCTCGCGCATCGCGGCGGGTTCCGTCTTGCCCGCCAGGAGCACCGCCACCTGCGCGTGCCGCGCGGCGAGCAGGTCTGCCGCGCGGAGCAGCGTGCCGACGCCCTTGTAGGGACGCAGCCCGCCGACGATACCGACGACCTTGGCTCCCCACGGTATGCCCAGCGCCCGCCGCGCCACGCGCCGACCGGTTGCTTCCGGATAGAGCCCCTGGTAGCTCGCGTGGCGGAGGCGATGCACCTTCTCGACGGGGAGCGCGTAGTGCTCGGCCGCCACGGCCACCGTCTGCGAGTTGAGGATGACGATCTTCTCAGCGCGGTGGGCCAGGACCTCGGCGAGCTCGACCTCCTCGGCGAGGTACTTGGCATCGTGGGCAACGGTGTTGTGCACCGTCCAGAAGACGCGCACACCGCGCGCGACAGCCCGGGCGAGCGCCGCGTCGAGGGAGCGGATGCGAGCCCGGAAGTCGGCGGCGTTCCGCACACCGTCCGAGATGGGCCCCGTCCAGTGCACGTGGGCGATGTCACCGGGTTCGAGCTTTCCCAGGTCGTCGATCAGCTCGCCGTAGCGCCAGCGCCCTCGGACCTGCCAGCCCGTGGCTCGTGCCTCCAGGTAGAGCATGTTGAGGTAGGGGTTCGTCGTCCAGTACGGGAACGGGTAGATCTGCGGCATCGATCAGGCACCTTCCTGGCCGGCGGGGATCGTGTTCTGCGCTCGTACCGCTCCCAGGCGCGGCACCTCGTCCACCCAGCTCAGCCTCGTCGACTCCGTCGCGCCGTCGCCGAACACGACGTCGAGCCGGAGGTCCGCCGCTGCCGGGTCCCCCCAGGCGCCCGGCACCACGACATCGAGGTCGATCTGAGCACCGCCGTCCGGCAGGAGCAGACCGGGGACGACGACGGCCTCGCCGCCGTTGAGCAGGCGGACCTCGTCGATGGCGCGGGCCGAGTCCACCAGACGTACGGCCAGGCTGACCACCGAGGAGCTGGGCTGCCGGAACACGGCGTAGGCCCGAGCCGTCAGCCCCTCTCCGGCGCGACGTGACGCAGCGAGAAAGCGGTCGACGGAGCCGGCGAACGCGGCCCGGTCGGCATCGCGGACGTCGGCAGCGAGCTGTTCGGACCGCACCTCTGAGCTGACCCATCGGCGCAGATCGATCAAGCGGCGTACGCCGGCAGTCGAACCGCCGGCCGCAGCCGAGCCGACCGCCTCCCGCAGGTGGGTCTCGTACCTGGCGGCTCTCAGCTCCGTCGTGACGCCGTCGGCGAGCGCCGCGACCCACTCGGCGTCGCCGAGGCCGCGGTCCGGGGACGCCTCTTCGGCAGGCGCCGTGTCCGGTGCCTGCCGCGCGGCCGGCACCGCGGCGCGCCGGGCAGCGCCGACCGGCCTCGGTGACCAGAGGTCGTACGGGAACGCGTCCAGGATCGCCTCGGCGTCGTACCGGGGCTCCGGCATGGGGCCCATCGCCAGCGCCTCGGCGACCGTCGCCGCCACGGGCTCGGTCCAGCGGCCGGTGCCGGCGAGGTAGTCGCGGTACTTGAACGGGTGCTCGTGCACCGACCGTACGAACCGTGCCGAGACACCCAGCGACTCGGCGACGACCACCGCGTGCAGGGAGGACCCGATGACGAACCGGCTCGTCGCGATCCGTGCGAGCACCGAGTAGAGCTGCTCGCACGGTTCCTGCACGAGCACCCCAAGCGTCCGGGCCTGTGCCGAGAGCTCGTCCAGGTCGTTGATGTTCGGCACGAACAGCGTATCGTGTCGCGGCACCCGAGCGGCCTGGACCAGCTCCGGCATCAGGTACGCGACGAGCAGCGCGGGATCGCCGTAGACCTCCGGCACGTCGTGGCCGAGCCAGCGCAGATAACGGCGGGTCCACGGGCCTCGCACGGACCGCACGTCGAGCGACGCGGGGAGCGTGCCACGGTCCGGCAGCACCTTGCCGTTCACGCCGGTACCCCAGATCACGGAGTCCTGCGGCGCCAGGTGCGCGATGGATCCGACGGAGACCAGCGTCCGGGGCGGCTCGCCATCGGGCAGCGGGTCGGCGCCCGCGACGATCCGCGCCACCAGGGCCGGTCCGAGCAGGTCGCCGAAGTTCGCCACCGGCGCGCCGTCCCGCACGGGGTTCCAGTGGACCACGGGCACACCGGAGACCAAGGTCGTCGCACCCCTGGTCGGCGCGCTCTGCTCGACCGTCACCGTCGTACCCCCTTGGAGCCCGCCTTGCGTGCCCGTTCCACGCGCCACTCGACGGCGCGCGCGAGGCGCGCCACGCCGCTCTTGTACGTCCGGAACCCACCGACGGCGCCGTCCGGAGAGAGCGGCCGGACCGCACTGGTCGCGGAGCCGGAGGACCACGTGAGGTGCAGCGGCACATCCACCCGGCCCAGGGCGTCCTCCGCAATCACGCGCGCCTGCCAGTCCCAGCCCGCCTCCAGCCGCGACAGGTCCGCGTCCATCCGCCAGCCGCGGGCCCCGGTCACCAGGTCGCCGATGACGCGGACGCGCCGGTCGCCCTGCCGCCCCCGCCTGCCCACGGCCTCGAGCCGGTGGAGCACGACCTCGTCGGGGACCGCTTCCCCGCGCAGCGTGACGGTACGGCCCTTCACGCCGGTGACCTCGGCCCTGAACCGGGGCAGGAACCGCCACGAGTCGTGGGTGACCTGGCGCCACAGCGTGTCACGGTCACCAGTCATCATGGCGCGGAAGACCCGCTCCTCCTTGGCCCCAGGAGTCACCACGTCCGCCACGCCCAGCCCGGAGCGGACGACGAGGCGGAGGACGAGGTCGGCCAGGTCGTCCTCCCACGGCACGCTCCGGTCCATGAACGGACGCAGCACATCGGCGTGGAACACCCGGGCAGCGGTCTCGCGGTCGAGGGCGGAGTCCAGGCCCGTCGTCAGAGCTGCCACCACCCCCGCGATCGTCTCCGTCGCGTGCTTGTCGACGGCCTTGGTCTCACGGAGCCACACCCGCCGCGCACTCTCGAGGTCACCCAGGGACATCAGGTGGTAGATCAGCGCCCTGCGTGCTCCGATCCGCCGGAGCGCCTGCGGCGGGGCGAGCACGAGCAGGTCGGTGATCGCGGAGGCCACGGCCTCTCGCTCCAGCGGGGTGAAGCGATCCACGTCGGCACCGAGCAGCTTGCCCACCGTCGACCAGCCGTCCACCCCGAGGGCCATGTGCCAGTACTCGCGGGCGAGGTCCGACGCGGGGTCCTCTGCCAGCACGACGGCGCACACCCGCTCCTGGGCGAGATAGCCCACGGCGGAGGCGACGCTGCCCAGCGACGCCGTCATCGACGACGAGCCGGGACGAGCGCGATAGTGGTAGACGATCTCGGGGGTGATCGCCAGGTGCCCGGCCCGCCGCAATGCCATCGACATCGGCGCGATGTCGTTGCCCCGCGGGGTGGTGGGGAAGTGCAGCCGGTGGCGCGTCCAGAAGTCGCGCCGGACGAGGCGGTTCCAGCACGTCCGGTTGCGCACGAGCCGAGGAACCAGGTCGATGGTGGTCCGCCGGTGCGGCCGGTCGAGACCGTACTCGCGCAGGTTGCTCCAGGTGGTCGACGCGTAGAACTTCTGGAAGCCGCCGATGGTCACGTCCGCGCCGCTCGACGTCGCCGTGGCGAGCATGGTGCCGTACGCGCCGCGAGGCACGAGGTCGTCCCCGTCGCAGAAGGCGAGGTAGGTTCCCGTGGCGAGCTCGATGCCTGCGTTGCGGGCCTGGGCGCCACCCTGCCCGGGGTTGCGCGTGACGACCACGCGAGGGTCGCGGGCGGCCCAGGCCCGCAGCTTCTCCCAGGTGCCGTCCGTCGAGTGGTCGTCGACGCAGATCAGCTCGAAGTCAGCCATGTCCTGCACGAGGACCGACCGGATGCACTCGTCGACCCAGGGAGCCACGTCGTGCGTCGGAAGGATCACGGACAGCGCCGGTGCGGGACCCGATTCCCGGCCCGCCGCCTCTGCGGATCCGCCGAGCCGGCCCAGCGCACGGAGCAGCACCTCCGGCACCGTCGAGAGGTCGCCTGCCTCGTCCTCGGCGCCGCCGACGACCTCGGCGCCGCCGGCGACCTCGCCGCCGCCCGCGAGGACCCGGCACGTCGTCTGAAGGATCGTGCCGGGAACCCGCCTCAGGGTGCTCGCCTCGGCAAGTCCGACCACGTCGCGGATCACCGCAAGCGCCAGCTCCCGGACCGCGCCGTCGGTCGCCTCCCGCAGCGGGCCGACCCGGTTGCTCACCTCGTAGACCATGATCTTCTCGACGAACACCTGCAGCGCCGCGACGTTGCCCGACTCGCGCACGATCCGGAGCGCCTCGGCCGTCTGCCGCGCCCAGTCGGCGAGCACGTCCTGCGCGTCGAGGGTCGTCGTGATGGAGCCCGGCCTACGGCGGTAGAGGTAGACGGTACGAGGCAGCACGTCGATCGAGCTCGCGCGGGTGTACGACGTCGTGCACGGCACCACGTCCTCGCACAGGGTGCCCTCCGGCCACGTGATCCCCTGCTCGCGCAGGAAGTCCGTGCGGTAGACCTTTGTCCACACCGTGTGGTCGTAGATCAGCTCGGGATGCTCGGCCAGCGTCGTGCGCTCGGCGCCCGTGTCGTAGACGTCGTGCTGCAGGGTCCAGTAGCGCGTACGCCCGTTCTTCCGGCCGAACTCGTCCGCCCGGGCCGTGACGAAGTCCGAACCCGTTCGCTCGAGCGAGGCGACCATCGCCGGGTACGCCCCCGGGGGCACCACGTCGTCGCTGTCGGGGAACGTGATGTATCGCCCACGCGCTCGGCGCAACCCCGCGTTGCGGGCCGCCCCCGGACCCAGGTTGCTCTCGTTCTCGACGAGAGAGACGCTCGGATAGCGGTCCCGGAACTCTCGTGCGATGTGCGCCGAACCGTCGGTCGGCCCGTCGAGGACCACGATGATCTCCTGTTCGAGATCCTGGGCCAGGAGGCTGTTCAAGCAGTCGTCCAGCCACGGCTCCACGTTGTAGGTAGGGATCACCACGGAGAGGGCCGGCTCGGAGCCTGCGGCACGGGTGGTCACGATTGCTGTGCTTCCTTTCGAGGTTCGCTCACGGGTCGGGGGCGCCGCTGCTTCAGTGCACGCTCGCCGTCATCCCGCGCGTGTCGATGACGTTCTTCCCCGCGAGCCGCTCCGCCACCGGCCGGAACACCGTGTGATCCACGAGCAGCACGGACGCGTCGGCTCCGGCGAGCGCCTCCTCCACGCCGACGAGGTGCACGTTGGGCAGCCCGGCGAGCGCGGGGGGCAGCTCGTCGACGTTCGGCTCGACGGCGATCACTCTCGCCTGCGGGAACGTCGTCGCCAGGTCGCGAACGACCTCGACGGCGGGAGACTCCCGCAGGTCGTCGATGTTCGGCTTGAACGCCAACCCGTAGGCCGCGATCACCGGGGACTCGATACCGGCCACGGCGTCGAGCACCTTGTGCAGCACCCAGCGCGGCTTGGCGTCGTTGACCTCGCGCGCCGTCCGGATCAGCCGCGCCTCCTCGGGCGCCGCGTCCACGATGAACCACGGGTCGACGGCGATGCAGTGCCCACCCACACCAGGCCCCGGCTGCAGGATGTTCACCCGCGGGTGGTGGTTAGCGAGCCGGATGAGCTCCCAGACGTCGAGGTCGAGGCGGTCGGCGACGAGCGACAGCTCGTTCGCGAACGCGATGTTCACGTCGCGGAACGAGTTCTCGGCGAGCTTGGCCGTCTCCGCGGTCACGGCGTCGGTCAGCAGGATCTCGCCCTGGCAGAACACCTGGTAGAGTTCCCGCGCCCGCTGCGCCGCCTCCGGGGTGAGCCCGCCCACGATGCGGTCGTTCGTGACCAGCTCCACCATGGCCCGGCCGGGCAGCACCCGCTCCGGGCAGTGCGCGAAGTGGACGGCGGGGCGGCCGCCCGAACCGTCGAGGCTGAGGTCGGGCCGGAGGTCCAGGACCCAGTCCGCCATGCGCTGCGTGGTCCCCGGCGGGGAGGTGGACTCGAGGACGACCAGCTCGCCGCCGCGCAACACCGGCGCGAGCGACTCGGCAGCCGACCTGATGTACGAGAGATCCGGCTTGTGGTCATCCGCGAACGGCGTGGGCACGGCCACGATGTACGCGTCGGCCGGTTCGGGCGCGGACACCGCGCGCAGTCGGCCGGCGGACACGGCGTCTGATACGTATCCGGCCAGGCCCGGTTCGACGAAGGGCACCTGGCCCCGGTTGACCGCGCTCACCGTCGCGGAACTCACGTCGACGCCCGTCACCGGAACCCCGTTGGCGGCAAGGATCGCTGCCGTCGGCAGGCCGATGTACCCGAGCCCGACCACCGCGACGGTGCTGATTCCCATGGGTTCTCTCTTTCTTGCGTTCAGAACATGACGTGCGTCACCGCACGTCCGTAGTGCTTGACCTCGCCGCTGGCGAGCAGCTCGGCCTCGCTGACCGGCCACGAGTGCCCGCCCGGTGCCGACCGCACCTGGACGAAGTTGAACCGGTCGGCGGAGTAGACCAATCCGCCGGCCTCGACGAGATCGGCCAGGAACGCCGTGTCCTCGCCGCGGCCCAGCGGGCGGAACCGGACCGTGGAAGCGGTCTCACGCGCAGCGACGATCGTGGGTCCCATCACGCGGTCGGTGTACCTGTGCTCCCGGTCCGCGAACCGCAGGATCGTGGCGTCGGTGCCCTCCAGGTACATGTAGTGGGCCTGCTTGCCCACCACGTCCGCACCCGAGTAAGCCAGCGCGAAGAGCTGGTCGGACAGGTACCGGGTCCCGTACAGGTCGTCGTCGTCGATCTTCGCCACGACGTCGCCGTCGGCCGCCTCCAGCAGCAGGTTCAGGCACGTGCCCAGCGGCACGTCCGCCCCCGCCGACAGCAGCTCGAGCGCGGCGACGCCGGCCTCCTTGGCGCGGGCGCGCAGCTCGGCGTCGCCCACCTCGAAGCCGTGCGTCAGCAGCGCGACCTGGAGGTCAACGCCCTCCTGGGCGCCGAGGACACCCAGGACGTGGTCGAGCTGGGCCGGGCGGTTCGTGGAGACCAGGGCGGTCACGGTCGGCCGCGCGACGACGGGCGAGACGGCCCGCCCCACGTCGTGCAGCACCCTCTGCACCCGGGCGGCGTACGTGTGCTCCCGCCAGATGCGGCGCTGGCCCTTGTGCACCGCGCGGTCGCGCAGCTCGGGCGACCGCACCAGCGCGCGGACCGCGTGGACTCCGGCCTCGCGGGTCGGCGCGACGAAGACCTCGTCGGGCGGGAAGTACTTCCCCACGGCCGCGCTCGGCGTGGACACGACGGGGGTACCGCTGGCCGTGATCTCGAAGATCCGGCGCGCACACATCGACGGCGAGCCGACCACCGAGTTCACGTTCAGGAAGACCTTGTACTCGCGGTAGGCGGTCAGCATCCGGTCGTAGTCGAGCGAGCCGACGACGCGGCCGTCCAGCGGCGGCGGGAACTGGTACTTCTGGTCCTTGCCGCGGAACCGGCTGAAGATCTCCAGGCCGTGCTCCATCGTGGGCGACACGTCCAGGGCGGCACCGAGCAGCACGTCCATCTGCTCGCGCCGCTCCGGGTACTTGTGCGCGAAGTACATCCCCGCGAACGCGACGTCCCGCTCCGGTCCTCGGCTGTGCAGACGCACCGGGTTGTGGATCGCGGGCTGCGCCGCGAACTCCAGCACGCCGACCCGATCATGCCCGAGCGCCTCGGCGTAGGCCGGCAGACGATCGACGTCGGTGGTGTACACGCGGTCGAACAGCCGGGCCGCGCCGAGGAAGTCCTCGAAGTGGACCGGGTCCTCCTTGTTCCAGAACACGGTGGGCACGTCCGCCGCCCGGCAGGCCCCGACGAGGTCCACGAACGCCGGACGCGGGGCCGACGTCCCGGTCAGGTGGTACTGCCACGCGCCGCCGTTGCCGTTCCACGCGGACTCCACGAACAGCAGGTCCAGACCCGTGGCGAGCTCGTCGCGCCAGGTCGAAGGAGTGAGGGCCACCTGGTCCCACTCGGGCGCGAACGCGAGCCGCGAGAAGTCGTCCAGGATGACGCCCACGCGCAGGTCACGCGGCCCACCGACGGCGTGGCGCCGCGCTGCCGTACCGCGGGCCACCAGGCCGGACGCTGGGCGGCCCGGCCACGGGTCGAACGTCAGACCGGTCCTCGTCAGCCGCGAACCGCCCACCTGCCCGGCCATGGGGAGCCGCTGCCTGCGTAGATAGGTGCGGAGCTGGTAGATGCCGCCGTGCCGGAGGTGCCATACGGCGCGGCGGAGTCTGCGCACCCGGCCAGAAGCACGATCCGTCACCGCGAGAATGTCCTTGTCTGCCCGAGAGCCGTCACGAGGAAGGGCACCTACCGGGCGAAAAACACAGGACCGGACGTAAAAGATGCGCCATTGATTTCCCCATGCTACAAGCGGGCAAAGTCGTGCTCGTGACGTTTACGGGTGAAAGACAGTTCGGTTCACCCGGGTGACATTCTGAAGACTATGGATCAACCGGGTGAAATCGATCAGAGGGTGAAATCGATGAAGTTCACCCAGGTACATTCCGGGCGATTGTCCCCATACCGGCAGAAGGCATCAGCCGTGCCTTTCTCACGCCATTGTCCTGTCCGGACGACCTCGCTACTGCACCACCTCGGGCAGCCGGTCCATGCTGTCCGGGTGTGCGGCCAGGTAGGCCGGCAGCTCGTCCTCCGCCACGGCCCGCATGAGCGGGTCGAGCTCGGCGTGGTCGAGCCGCACGATCGACTGCCCGTCGGCGCTGCGCCCCGTACCCGCGTACGGCACGGTCAGGTACGCGATGTCGCTCGTCGAGATGTCCTTGGCGCTGACGGCCAGCTCCAGCATCTTGTCGATGGTGAGTCCCTCGTCCACCGCCACGGACTTGACCCCCGCTTCGAGGAACCGGGACATCGTGAGCAGGTCACCCCGGTTCTCCGACGCCTTGGCGGCGATCGCCCGCATCCAGGCCTGCTGCCGCTGCACGCGGCCGAAGTCGCCGTTCGCGAGGGCGTACCGCTCGCGCGTGAACTCGAGCGCCTCCTCGCCGGTCATCGTGCGCTGCACGGAACCACCCGCGCCGTCGGGCACCGCGATCTCGACGCCGCCGAGGGTGTCGGTGAGCGTCGTGAAGGACTCGAAGTCGGTCACGGCGAAGTGGTCGATGCGGACGCCCGTCAGGTCCTCGACGGTCCGGATCATCAGGCCGGGGCCGCCGTAGGAGAACGCGGCGTTGATCTTGGCCTCGCCGTAGTCCGGGATGGGCACCCAGGAGTCGCGCGGGATCGAGATGGCAGCGGCCGACTTCCGGTCGCCGGACAGGTGGAGCAGCAGGATCGCGTCGGTGCGCTGGGCGCCGAACTCCCACGCGGACGGGTCGCCCGCCGAGATCCGGCTGTCGGAGCCGAGGGCCAGGATGTTCACGGGCGCGTTGGCGCCCTCCTCGGGCGCCGGGGCGGGGCGCGTCTCCGGGTCGAGGTCGGCGAACGGGTCCTCGATGCGCTCGATGCTCTCGTCCAGCGACGTCCGGTAGGCGAGGTACGCGGTGACCCCGCTGGTGGTGACCAGCACGAGGGCGCCGGCGATGACCGCCGCCACGAACCCCTTGGAGCGGCGGGGGCGCGCCGGGGGAGACGGCTCGCGGTCGGCCGGGTTCGGCGCCGTGAGGAGGTCCCTGATCCCGTCAGATCCATGCATACCCATGTGACTACAGTTCGGACGGTCCGCGCCGCATCACCCTCGGCAGGAGATCACCCCTCATTCACCCGCGGCCCGGCCAGCACCCGAGGTGCGCGGACGTGAGACGATCCGGCCCATGCGCGGAATCATTCTCGCCGGCGGTTCGGGCACCCGCCTGCACCCGATCACGCAGGGCATCAGCAAGCAGCTCGTCCCCGTCTACGACAAGCCGATGATCTACTACCCGCTGTCGACCCTGATCCTGGCCGGGATCAGCGACGTGCTGGTCATCACCACCCCGCACGACGCCGACCAGTTCCAGCGGCTGCTGGGCGACGGCGCGCAGTTCGGCATCTCGATCAGCTACACGACGCAGCCCTCCCCCGACGGCCTCGCGCAGGCCTTCGTGCTCGGCGAGGAATTCGTCGGTGGCGACTCCGTGGCGCTCGTGCTGGGCGACAACATCTTCTACGGCCCCGGCCTCGGCGCCCAGCTCACCCGGTTCGCCGGCATCGACGGCGGCGCGGTCTTCGCCTACCGCGTCGCCGACCCCACGGCGTACGGGGTGGTCGAGTTCGACGAGCACGGCAAGGCGCTCTCCTTGGAGGAGAAGCCGGCGCGGCCCAGGTCGCGGTACGCCGTGCCCGGGCTGTACTTCTACGACAACGACGTCGTCGACATCGCCAAGGGTCTCGAGCCCTCGGCGCGCGGCGAGTACGAGATCACCGACGTCAACGCCGAGTACCTGCGCCAGGGCAGGCTCCAGGTCGAGGTGCTGCCGCGCGGCACCGCCTGGCTCGACACCGGCACCTTCGACTCGCTGCTCGAGGCGTCCGACTACGTGCGCACCATCGAACGCCGCCAGGGCCTGAAGATCGGCGCCCCGGAGGAGGTCGCCTGGCGCCGCGGCTTCCTGTCCGACGACGACCTGCGCACCCGCGCGGAGAAGCTCACCAAGTCGGGCTACGGCGACTACCTGCTGCGCCTGCTGGAGGAATAGGCAGCGCGAAGCCCGGCTCACCAACCGTCCGGATGGCTACCGGGCTCACTTCTCGGGGCTCCTGTCCCTCGCTGCATGAACGTTACGCCAATCGTGAGCACGTTTCTAGAAGGCACCGAGAACCGTCGCCGCCGCCGTCTTCCAGCGGTCGGCCCAGTCGCCGATCGGCTCGACGCCGACGGCGCGGAGCCGGTCGTGGCCCAGCACGGAGTACGCCGGCCGCGGCGCCGGGAGCCGGTAGGCGGCGCTCGTGGTCGGGTCCACCGGCGTCGTCCGGCCTGCGGCCGCCACCACCTCGCGCGCGAACCCGTGCCAGGTCACCTGGCCCGACGCCGTCCCGTGGTACAGCCCGCCCGGCGCCCCTGCGCCCACGAGCCGGACGATCAGGTCCGCGAGGTCGGCGGTCCAGGTGGGCTGCCCGGTCTGGTCGGCCACGACGCTCAACCGGTCCCGCTCCCCCGCCACCCGCGCGATGGTGCGCGGGAAGCACTTCCCGCCCGCCCCGTAGAGCCACGCGGTGCGCACCACCAGGGCGTCGGGCGCGAGCGCCCGGACCGCCCACTCGCCGGCGGCCTTGGTGCGCCCGTAGGCGGAGCGGGGCGCGACCAGCGCGTCCTCGGCGTACGGCCGGGTGGCGGCGCCGTCGAACACGTAGTCGGTGGACACGTGCACCAGGCGGGCGCCCGACGACGCGGCGGCGCGCGCCAGGTGCGCGGCGCCCGTCGCGTTCACGGCGAAGGCCTCGGCCTCGTGCGTCTCGGCGTCGTCGACGGCGGTCCAGCCCGCGCAGTTGACGACGACGTCGTGGCCGGTCACCGCGCGGTGCACCGCGTCGGCGTCGGTGAGGTCGACGGCGGACCGGTCCAGCCCGGTCACCTCGTACCCCGCGGCCTCCGCGGCCGCCGTCATGTCCTGGCCGAGCATGCCGGCGGCGCCGAACACCACCCACCGCTGCGTCGTGCTGTGTGTGCTGGTCACCCTAGGATCCTAGCCAGGGCCGCCGTGCCACACGCCGTGCCACCGACGAACCACGCAGCGCCACCCACGAACCACACCAGGAGCCCCATGGAATACCGCGAGCTGGCCGTGCCCGGCGCGTTCGAGATCACCCCGAAGCAGTTCGGCGACCCCCGCGGCGTCTTCCTGGAGGCGTTCAAGGCCGAGGCGTTCACGGACGCCGTCGGGCACCCGTTCGACCTGGCGCAGGCCAACTGCTCGGTGTCGGCGGCGGGCGTGCTGCGCGGCGTCCACTTCGCCGACGTGCCGCCCAGCCAGGCCAAGTACGTCATGTGCGTGCGGGGCGCCGTGCTGGACGTCGTCGTGGACATCCGCGTCGGTTCGCCCACCTTCGGCACGTGGGACGCCGTCCTGCTGGACGACGTCGACCGAAAGGCGATCTACCTCTCGGAGGGACTGGGGCACGCCTTCATGTCGCTGGAGGACGGCTCGACAGTCCTCTACCTCTGCTCCGCCGGCTATGCCCCAGGCCGCGAACACGGCATACACCCGCTGGACCCGGCCCTCGCCATCGACTGGCCGACCACAGCCCGCGACGGCAGCCCGCTCAAACCCCTCCTGTCGGAGAAGGACGAGTCGGCCCCAACCCTGTCCGAGGCCCGCGACCAGGGCCTGCTCCCCACCCTGGCCGACGTCACCAGCTACCTGGCGACCAGGCGCTGACTGAGGCGAAGTACGCGGCCTCGGGACAGACGCCGAACTGCGAGGTCGGGGGCGAGGGTGGTGGGTGCGCCGCCGTAAAACCGTAGCGGAGGGCCCCCTGGGGCCCGTGAGCGAGGCGGCGCACCCACCACCCTCGCCCCCGACCGGACCCAGCCACAACGGCCTACTGTCCCGAGGCCGCGTACTTCGCCTCGGTAGAAGCCTTCGCCCCCCTCCACCAGGACTCGTGCTCCCGGTACCACCGCACGGTAGCCTCCAGCCCCTCCCGGAAGTCCGTGTACCGCGGCGACCAGCCCAGCTCGTCCCGCAGCCGGCTAGCGTCGATCGCGTACCGCAGGTCGTGCCCCGGCCGGTCGGTCACGTGGTCGAAGTCGTCGGGATCGCGCCCGAAGATGTCCAGCAGCGTACGCACGACCTCGAGGTTGCTCGTCTCGCCGTCGGCCCCGATCAGGTACGTCTCGCCGACGTTGCCCTTCTCGATGATCGTCCACACGGCCGCGTTGTGGTCGGCGACGTGGATCCAGTCGCGCACGTTCGCGCCCGCGCCATACAGGCGCGGGCGGACGCCGTCGATCAGGTTGGTGATCTGCCGGGGGATGAACTTCTCGATGTGCTGGAACGGCCCGTAGTTGTTGGAGCAGTTCGAGATCGTCGCCCGCACGCCGAAGGACCGCACCCAGGCCCGGACCATCAGGTCGGAGCCCGCCTTCGTGGAGGAGTACGGCGACGACGGGTTGTACGGGGTCTGGGGCGTGAACCGTTCCGGGGAGTCGAGCGGGAGATCGCCGTAGACCTCGTCCGTCGAGATGTGGTGGAACCGTACCTCGTGCCTGCGCACCGCCTCCAGCAGCGTGAAAGTGCCCACCAGGTTGGTCTGTACGAACGGCGTCGGGTCGTTGAGCGAGTTGTCGTTGTGCGACTCCGCCGCGAAGTGCACCACCAGGTCGGACTCCCGCACGAGCCGGTCGACGAGCGGCGCGTCGGTGATCGAGCCCTCGACGAGCTCGATCTGGTCCGCCACCTCGTCGAGCGAGGTGCGGTCGCCCGCGTACGTCAGGGCGTCGAGCACGGTGACCCGCGCGTCCGGGCGCTCGCGCACCGTCTGGAGCACGAAGTTCGCGCCGATGAAGCCGGCACCGCCGGTGACAAGGACCTTCATGGGTTCCTCTCCGTCGCGGCCGGTCAGTCGCGGCCGTAGATGTCGCGCGTGTAGACCTTGTCGGCGACGTCGTCGAGCGCCTCGGTGCGGCGGTTCGCGATGATGACGTCGGCGCGGGACTTGAGCTCGTCGAGGTCCCGGACCACCTCGGAGCGGAAGAACTCGTCGTCCTCCAGGGTGGGCTCGTACACGATGACCTCGACACCCTTCGCCTTGATGCGCTTCATGATGCCCTGGATGCTGGAGGCCCGGAAGTTGTCCGAGCCGGCCTTCATCACCAGCCGGTACACACCGACGGTCTTGGGGTTGCGGCGCAGGATGTCGGCGGCCACGAAGTCCTTGCGGGTGGTGTTGGCCTCGACGACGGCGTTGATGAGGTTCTGCGGCACGTCGGCGTAGTTGGCCAGGAGCTGCTTGGTGTCCTTGGGCAGGCAGTACCCGCCGTACCCGAACGACGGGTTGTTGTAGTGCGACCCGATGCGCGGGTCCAGGCCGACGCCCTCGATGATCTGCGCCGTGTCCAGCCCGTGCGTCGCGGCGTAGGTGTCGAGCTCGTTGAAGTACGCGACCCGCAGGGCGAGGTAGGTGTTGGCGAAGAGCTTGATCGCCTCGGCCTCCGTCGGATCGGTCAGCAGCACGGGCGCATCCTTCGTGAGTGCGCCCTCCAGGAGCAGGTCGGCGAACTGCTTGCCCCGCTCGGAGCGGTCGCCCACGACGATCCGCGACGGGTGCAGGTTGTCGTACAGCGCCCGGCCCTCACGCAGGAACTCCGGCGAGAAGATGACCGCGGCGCCCGCGTGCTCCGCGCGGATCCGCTCGGTGAACCCGACGGGGATGGTCGACTTGATGACGATCGTCGCGTCGGGCACCCGGGCCAGCACGTCGCCGACCACGGTCTCCACCGAGGAGGTGTCGAAGAAGTTGGTGACCTCGTCGTAGTTCGTCGGGGTCGCGATGACCACCATGCCCGCACCCGCGTAGGCCGCGTCCTTGTCGAGCGTGGCGGTCAGGTTCAGGTCCTTGTGGGCGAGGTACTCCTCGAGCTCGGCATCGACGATCGGCGAGATCCGGTCGTTCACCTGCGCCACCTTGGCCGGGTCCACGTCCAGCGCCCACACCTCGTGGTTCTGGGCGAGCAGGACCGCGTTGGACAGGCCGACGTATCCGGTGCCGACGACAGCGATCTTCACGACGGGACTCCCTCGGGGAAGAGTTCGATGATGCGCCCATGGTAGGCGCGCCAGGGGTGCCGGTGGCGCGTGCCTGTGGATGAACCCACCGCCAGCCAGTGACGCACGCCACACCGGCGACCGCACGACGCCATGGTTAGGCTTACCTCACCATGTCGCAGACCACGAACGCACCGACAGGCAAGGCCCGCAGGCGCACCACGGCGACCGTGACCGCAGTCCGGCACCTGACGCCGCACATGATCCGGGTGACGATCGGCGGGCGGGCGCTGGCCGACGTCGATCCGACACCGTTCACCGACCGCTACCTCAAGCTCGTCATGGCCGAGCCGGCCGAGCCCGACGGCCGCCCGGTGCTGCGCACCTACACGATCCGCGCCGTGACCGAGTCCGGCTGGGACATCGACATCGTCACGCACGGCGACGTCGGCTACGGCGGCCCCTGGGCGCAGCGGGTCAGGCCGGGCGACGAGGTCGACTTCGTCGGCCCGGGCGGCGACTACGCGCCGTCCGGCGACGCCCCGTGGCACCTCCTGGCCGGCGACGAGTCCGCCCTGCCCGCCATCGCCGCCGCCTGCGAGGCGCTGCCCGACGGCGCCGTGGCGCACGTCTTTGTCGAGGTGTCCGACGCGTCGGAGGAGCAGGAGATCGCGAGCGCCGCGAACCTCCACCTCACGTGGGTGCACCGGTCCGCGGGCGCGAGCCTGGCCGACGTCGTGCCGGCCGCCGAGCTGCCGGACGGCGTGCCGCACACGTTCCTGCACGGCGAGGCCGGCTGCGTGCGTGACCTGCGCCGCTGGGCGCGCGGGACGCTCGGTGTCCCGCGCGAGCTGCTCTCGGCGTCGGGCTACTGGCGGCGCGGCCGCGACGACGAGCACTGGCGCGCGGAGAAGGCCGAGTGGAAGGCAGCGGTGGAGCAGGACGACCTGGTGCTCAGCGCGCGCTGAGCGGACGGCGGGCCGGGTCCGCCGGCAGTGAAAAGGCCTGGTCAGCAGGTTGTTGCGCAGACATGTCCAGGAGCCTACCGAGACGTCGTCGGGCCGTAACCCAGCAGCACTACGCTCTGGCCACCGTCGGCTGCTCGCGCACGCAGGAACGCTCGCCGGGGCGACGGTACCCACCTGCCCGTCGACCCCACGAGGAGTCTTCATGTCCCCTGCAAGCCGCCGTCTCGCCGCGTCCGGTGAGACTGCGCACCAGGTCCCGGCCGCTGACGAGATGATCGCCGAGGCGCTGCTCACCGCCGCCGAGACCCTCCACAACCCGCATCCCGACCGGCCGGATCCTGCACCTGATCCCCGGCCGCTGCCGACCCCCGACCAGGAGACCTGGGCCGCCGCCAAGGAGGCCAACCGACAGCCGCTGGAGGTGTGGTCCGCCCCGGACCGCGCCGCCGACCGCCCCTTCCAGGAGCGCCCGGAGCCCCCGTCGGGCGACGCCGTGCTGACCGCCGCCCTGCGCCGTGGCCTGCCCCTCGACGAGGCCGTCACCACCTCCGTCCGCGGTACCCGCAGCCTGGACACCGCGCTGTGGCGGTCGCTGTGCCACTCGCTCATGGCGCATCCGGAGACGCGCCGCGCCGGGGTCGCCGGGACCGCGCTGATCGCGCAGCGCGTGGGCCTCCGCGAGCTCGCCTGGGACCTGCTCCGCCAGCTCGGGCCGGACGACGCCGCCCGGCTCGCCCCCGCGGAGTACCTCCGCGCCGGCATCGCCATGGCCAGCCCCGACGTCGCCCGGACGGCCCTCACCTGGGTGCGGCACGGTGTCGTGGCCGACGCCGCCGTGCTCCTGGACCTCGCGAAGCTCCTGTTCATCGCCGACGAGCCCGCCGCGGCGGCCGAGGCGCTCGACGCCGCCCGGCGCGGCACCGGCCTGACCGAACGGGTCCAGGAGTCCATCGACCACCTGGCGCCCTGGATCGACAAGGCGCTGCGCCCCGCCGCGCCGGCGAAGGTGCCGGCCGGGCACGTGTCGTTCGCCGTCATCGACTACAAGGCGCCGGACGAGAACGTCGCCTCCAGCAACATCGGCGACACCGTGCAGACCATCGCGAGCCTCGGCCACCTGCTGCGGCACGAGGGCCTGCGCCTGCACGGCGACGACGCCGTCACCGAGCCCGTGCGGTTCCTGGCCGGCCGGGTGCGGCCCGACCACATGGTGCCGGGGCCGGGCGCCGACGTGCACCTGACGGTCGTGCAGCGCGACATGTCCCGCCTGGACGCGGTGCCGGAGCACACCTGGATGCTCGCGTTCGGCTGGTACATGCACAGCCAGTTCGACCTGCGGTTCGACTTTCCCTTCCACGAGAACCTGCAGCCGCTGTTCGTGTCGTTCCACGTCAACAAGCACGCCATCCTGACCCCCACCGCCGTCGACTACCTCAAGGCCCACGGGCCGATCGGGTGCCGCGACTGGACCACCGTGCACCTGCTGCTCAACGCGGGAGTGCCCGCGTTCTTCAGCGGCTGCCTCACCACCACCATCGACACGGTCTTTCCCCCCGACTTCGAGCCGGCGCCCGCCGGAGCGCCGGCCGTGTACGTGGACACGCCCGTCCCGGAGCACGACACCCGCAGCGAGCTGGTCACCCACCTGCACCCCTCGGTGCGCCGCCACGAGCTGGGCCGCAACGTGCGCACCGCCGTCGACCTGCTGGATGCCTACCGGACCCGGTTCTCGCGCGTCGTCACGTCGCGCCTGCACGCCTTCCTGCCGTCCTGGGCCATCGGCGCCGACGTCGACTTCCGGCCCCGGAACACCGCCGACATCCGGTTCGCCGGCCTCCTCGACGCCGACGAGGCCGGCCGCCGCGCCATGCAGCAGCGGATCCGAGACCTCGTGGCGCCCGCGATGGCGCGGATCCTCGCCGGGGCCTCGCGGGACGAGGTCTACGCCACCTGGCGGGCCACCGTCGCCCACGAGGTGGAGCGGGCGCTGGCCGTCCACGACGCCCCTGTACCTGCGGCGCCGTCCACCACCTGCTCGGTCGCCGACGTGGTGGAGCGGGTACGCGCGACGCGGGTCCTGGTGGAGGCGGCCCTACCCCGCCCGGCCGGGTCGGGCGCGCCCCTCAACGTCGCCGTCGCCCTCGACGGGAACCTGCGCTCCCAGATGGAGGTGGTCGTCGCTGGAGTGGTGCGGCACACCGGCCGGCCGGTGCGGGTCGTCGCGCTCACGCGGGACCACACGCCCGCCGACCACGAGCGGCTGGCGCGGCTGTTCCCCGAGGTCACGTTCGAGTGGTACGCCTGCGACGGCATCGGCTACGGGACCGTGCTCGGCATGCTCAAGCACATCACGGTAGCCACGATGGACCGCCTGCTGCTGCCCGAGCTCTTGCCGCACCTCGACCGCGTGCTCTACCACGACCTGGACGCGCTGTCCGTGGTGGACCTCGCCGAGCTGTACGACACCGACCTCGGCGGCGCTCCCCTGGCGGCCCGCCCGTCGATCTCGTACAACTACCGGCACGGCGTCGGGAACGTCATCCGGTCCACCCGCCTGCTCGGGCACGCCCCCGACGCGGCGCGGGACCTGCTGCGCACGATGATGCAGCGGCACCGGCACGGGTACCAGGGCTTCAACGCGGGCATCCTGCTGCTCGACCTGGCCGTGATGCGCGCCGACGGGTTCACCGCCGAGTTCGTGCCCTACGCCGAGCGGTACGGGCTCAACGACCAGGACGTGCTCAACGCCTACGCCGGGTCGCGCTACCGCGTGCTCGACGCACGCTGGAACGCGTGGCCGACGCAGGAGATCGTCGCCGAGCCGGGCCTGATCCACTGGGCCGGCCCGGTCAAGCCGTGGCACGACGACCGGTACGTCCTGCTCAAGGAGCACTGGACGGCAGCGGAGGCCTGGCTCGCCCCCCGGCGCGGGTAGGCGTCAGCCGGCGCGCGTAGGCGTCAGTACGTGTCCGACGCCGGGGCGGGTGCCGCCGTCCCGGCGTCGAACCCGGCCAGCACCGACGCCGTGCCCGACAGGCCGAGGCGGGTGGCGCCCGCCTCGATCATCGCGAGCGCCGTGTCCAGGTCCCGGATCCCGCCGGAGGCCTTGACGCCGAGCTTGCCGCCGCCTGCGGCGCCGACGGTCTGCGCCATCAGCGACACGGCGTGCACGGAGGCGCCGCCCGCCGGGTGGAAGCCCGTCGACGTCTTCACGAAGTCGGCGCCCGCGGCCTCGGCCGCCTTGCACGCGCCGACGATCTGCTCGTCGGTGAGGGCCGCCGACTCGATGATCACCTTGAGCACCCGGTCGGCGGGCACGGCGGCGCGGACGGCCACGATGTCGGCCTGCACGGCGTCGAACCGGCCGGCGCGCGCCGTGCCGACGTCGATCACCATGTCGACCTCGTCGACGTCGTCGGCCACGGAGCGGGCCGCCTCGAAGGCCTTCACGTCGCTCATGTGCTTACCCGAGGGGAACCCGCACACGGTCGCGACGGCGAGCCGGCCGGCCGCCATCTCGACGGCGAGCGACACGAAGGACGGCGACACGCACACGGAGAACACCCCGAGCTCCGCGCCCTCCTCGACGAGGGCGGCGATGTCTGCCGCCGTCGCCTCGGGCTTGAGCAGCGTGTGGTCGACGAACGCGGCGAGCGCCGCCTTGTCGCGCGGCGGCTGAACGGGGCGGGCCGCCGGGGTCTGCGCGGTCATACGAGGGCACCTTCCACTTTCTGGAATCCGGGCAGGATGACCTGCTCCACGAGGTCGCGCCGCTCGTCGTGGTGCATGAACGCACCCCAGGCGGCGGTCACGGTCACGTCGGCGAGGTCGTCGAGCGTCCAGCCCGCCTCGTCGACGAGCAGCTTCATCTCGTGCGTCATCGACGTGCGGGACATCAGGCGGTTGTCGGTGTTGAGCGTGACCGCGAAGTCCAGCTCCTTGAGCCGGGTGATCGGGTGCTGCGCTATCGACTCGGCGGCCCCCGTCTGCAGGTTGGAGACGGGGCACAGTTCGAGGGGGATCTGGTGGTCGCGCACCCAGTGCGCGAGGCGGCCCAGGTCCGCTGCGCCGCCGCGCCCGTCGGCCGCGAGGTCTCCGCCGGCCGGGTCGCCGCCGGGCACGAAGGCGATGTCGTCGATGATGCGCGCGCCGTGGCCCAGGCGGTCCGCCTGCCCCAGGTGCACGGCCTGCGCGATGGAGTCGAGGCCCGCGGCCTCGCCCGCGTGGATCGTCGTGGGCATGTCGTACTCGGCGAGGTAGCGCCACACCGCGAGGTGGCGCGACGGCGGGTACCCCGCCTCAGGGCCCGCGAGGTCGAACCCGACCACTCCGCGGTCCCGGTGGGCGACGGCGAGCTCCGCCAGCTCGTACCAGCGGTCCGCCTGCCGCAGCGCGGTGACGAGCTGGCCGACCCGGATGAGGTGGCCGTCGGCGGCGGCCGCGGCGATCCCGTCGTCGATCCCCGCCTGCACCGCCTCGACGGCCTCGGCGAGCGACAACCCGCCGGCCTGGTGCTGCTCGGGCGCCCACCGCAGCTCGGCGTACACGACGCCGTCGGCGGCGAGGTCCAGCACGGCCTCCCGGGCGACCCGGGCCAGGTTGTCGGCCGTCTGCATGACGGCGACGGTGTGCTCGAAGGTCTCGAGGTACCGGACCAGCGAGCCCGAGTCGGCGGCGTCGTGGAACCAGGTGGCGAGCGACTCCGCGTCGTGCGCGGGCAGCTCGTGCCCCGCGGCGTCCGCGAGGTCGAGGACGGTCTGCGGCCGCAGGCCGCCGTCGAGGTGGTCGTGCAGCACGACCTTCGGCAGCGCGCGCAGCAGTGCCTCGCCGGGACGTGCCCCCGGGTCTTGCGTGGTCATGGTGACAACCTACCGTCCGGCACCGACACTCGGCGCTCAGGCGGTGCCGGCCTCCGGGACCTCGTCGTCCTCGTCCGCCGAGGCCTCGAGGGCCTGCTCGACGACGTCGGCCTCGTTCGCCTCGCCGCTGTTGTCCGGGCGCGGGGCGTCCGGCACGTACTCGTCGGGCTCGTGCGTGGTGTCGACCTCCGCGTCCTCCGGAGGGTCCAGGCCGGCATCACGCCAGGAGTCAGGACCGGGGAGAGTGCTCATCAGGGCCTCCTCGTCAGCGGGCCTCGGTGTCAGTAGACCTCCATCGTCGCCCGGCTGCCGCCCGCATGCCAGCGCCCTGCCCGCTCCGGCAGCAGCACCCAGGCCACGTGCGGCCAGCCGCCGAGCGCCGCCGTCAGCGCCTTGCGCACCCGCGCGGCCGTCCGGTCACCCGCAGGCTGGGGCGCCTCGGCCTCCCCCGAGGCGGTCGGCGGCGGGTCGAGCAGCGCGGCGACCGGGACCGTGTGCAGCCCGGCGCCCGACGGCTCGTACAGGACGGCGTTGCCCTCGGCACCCTCGCCGTCGGCCAGCGTGAGCAGCACCACGTGACGCGGTACCGCGGAGTCCCAGCCGCCCGTGAGGTCGCCGCCCGTGTACAGGGGCACGGGGACGCCCGCGCGGGCGGCGGCGACGGCGGCCTCCAGCACCGCGCGCGAGCCGGCCACGCGGTGCGTGTAGCGCACGCCGCCGTAGCTCGCGAACCGCGCGGCGCCCCAGGGCGGCGTGCCGTAGGCGCGCGGCCAGCGCGCCACGACCAGCCCACGGCGGTTGGTCGCCGCCTGGATGGCGTGCTGCAGCCGCGCGAACCGTCCGGCCGGGTCGTCGGTGGCGATCCGCAGGGCGGCCCGTGGATCGCCCGCCAGCCCGAGCATCGCCAGCACCGCGGAGCCGCACGTGGTCTCGTCCACCTGGACGGCCGCGGCGGTCGCGCCGTCGAGCGAGGGCAGGTTCAGCCGTCGCGGGAAGCCGACCGTCCCGGTGCCGCGCTCACGCGCCAGCGGGTCGAGCACCGACCGCCGGGCGCGGGGCGGCACCGACTCGAGGTGACGTTCGACGTCGTCGGGCACCGCCGGGCGCTCGAAGCGGCCCCGCGGTGGCGGCGGCGGTACCGGCCCGGCGAATGCCCGCATGGCGCCGAGCAGGGACGAAAGGCGCAATGTCGGCTGCACGCTGGTCAGGCTAAGCCGCCCTTGTCCGACTCGCCGGTCCGCCACGCTGGGGCGGCGCTCCCACACGGTCGGCAGTTTGCATCGAAATCGGCACAGGCCTGGACCGATCTCGATGCAAGCTGCCGACTTCGCGCTGCAAACTGCCGAGCTCAGGCTATGCGGTCCAGCACTACCGGTCGGCTGGGCGCCGGCCCGGCGTCGGAAGCCGGGCCTTCGGCCGGCTCGACGGCCCAGGCGCCGTCGAGGGCCTCGCGGGCGCGGGCGAAGCGCTCGGGGGTGTCGGTGTGCAGGGTGAGCACCGGCTGCCCCGCGGCGACCCGCTCCCCCGGTTTCACGTGGATCTCTATGCCTGCCGCCGCCTGGACCGCGTCCTCCTTGCGCGCCCTGCCCGCGCCCAGGCGCCGGACCGCCACGCCCACCGCGTACGCGTCGAGCGAGGTCAGCACGCCGGACTCCGGGGCAACCACGGTCTCGGACTCCTTGGCGACCGGCAGCGGAGCGTCGACGTCGCCGCCCTGCGCCGCGATCATGGCGCGCCACTTGTTCATGGCCCGGCCGTCGGCCAGGGCGGCGCGGACGTCGTCCGCCGAGCGCGGCCGGTCCGCCGCGGCGAGCATCTCCACGGCGAGCGCGACGGTGAGGTCCACGACGTCGGACGGCCCGCCGCCCGCGAGCACCTCCAGCGACTCGCGGACCTCCAGGGCGTTGCCCGCCGTGCGGCCGAGCGGCACCGACATGTCCGTGACCAGGGCGACGGTGCGCACGCCGGCGTCGGTGCCAAGGTCGACCATGGTGCGGGCGAGCTCGCGCGCGCTGTCCAGGGTCTTCATGAACGCGCCGGAGCCGACCTTCACGTCGAGCACCAGCGCGCCGGTGCCCTCGGCGATCTTCTTGGACATGATCGAGCTCGCGATGAGCGGGATCGCCTCGACCGTGCCGGTGACGTCGCGCAGCGCGTACAGCTTCTTGTCGGCCGGCGCCAGCCCCGCGCCCGCGGCGCAGACCACCGCGCCCACGGACTCGAGCTGGGACATCAGCTCGTCGTTCGTCAGCGAGGCCCGCCAGCCCGGGATAGCCTCCAGCTTGTCGAGCGTGCCGCCCGTGTGCCCCAGCCCGCGGCCGGAGAGCTGCGGCACGGCGACGTCGAACGACGCGACCAGCGGGGCCAGCGGCAGGGTGATCTTGTCGCCGACGCCGCCGGTGGAGTGCTTGTCCGCCGTCGGCCGCGAGAGGCCGGAGAAGGACATGCGCTCGCCCGACGCGATCATCGCGCTCGTCCACCGGGAGATCTCGGCGCGCGACATGCCGTTGAGCAGGATCGCCATGGCCATGGCCGACATCTGCTCGTCGGCCACTACGCCGCGGGTGTAGGCGTCGACGAGCCAGTCGATCTGCGCATCGGTCAGGGGCTCCTTGTCGCGCTTGGCGCGGATGACGTCGACGGCGTCGAAGGGTTCGGTCATCGTGCCTCCCGCACGTGCTCCAGGTCGCCCGCGCCGAAGGCCTGCGGCAGCACCTCGGACATGGGCGCGATGCCCCGCGGGGTGTCCACCAGCAGCTCCGGCCCGCCGTGCTCCCAGAGGAGCTGGCGGCACCGGCCGCAGGGCATGATCGTCTCGCCGAGCGCGTTCACGCAGGTGAACGCGGTCAGCCGCCCGCCGCCCGACATCACCAGCGCGCTGACCAGCGAGCACTCGGCGCACAGGGTGACCCCGTACGCGGCGTTCTCGACGTTCGCGCCGGTGAGCAGGCGGCCCTCCCCCGGCGACTCCACCCGGGGAGCCCTCGGGGACCCCGGGGCAGCGATGGCCGCAGCCCCCACGGGGTAGTTCGAGTACGGCGCGTACGCCTTGTCGAGCGCCTCCCGGGCCGCCGCCCGCAGGCCCGCCCAGTCCACCGACCCGGCCGGATCGGCAGGGTCCGCGCCGTCCACAGCATCCAGAGAGTCCACGGCCACCATCCTCAACCCTTGACGTACGGCTCGCCCGACGCGGCCGGCGGGCGCGACCGCCCGACCAGGCCCGCGACGGCGAGCAGGGTGACCACGTACGGCACCATGAGCATGAACTGGCTCGGCACCGGCGATCCCACCACGGACAGCACGTTCTGCAGGTTGGACGCGAACCCGAACAGCAGGCCGGCGAACGCCGACCGCACCGGGTCCCACTTGCCGAAGATCACGGCGGCGAGCGCGATGTAGCCCGCGCCGCCGGTCATGTTCTCGCCGAACTGGCTCAGGTAGACGGTGGTGTAGAACGCGCCGCCGAGCCCCGCCACCGCGCCCGCGACGAGCACGGCGTTGTACCGGGTGCGCACGACGTCGATGCCGACGGTGTCGGCTGCCTTCGGGTGCTCACCCACCGCGCGCAGCCGCAGGCCCCACCGGGTCCGGTTGAGCGCGTACCAGACGGCGGGCACGGCCAGGAACATCAGGTAGATGAGCAGCGGCTGGTCGAACAGCACGGGCCCGAGGACCGGGATATCCGACAGCACGGGGATCGGGATGGACGCGAACCGCGCGGTCGCGTTGAGCTGCTCCGCGCCGGGCACGAGCACCTGGGAGTACAGGAAGCTCGTCAGGCCCACGACCAGCACGTTGAGCACCACACCGACGATCACCTGGTTCACGTGGTACGTGATGGCGAACAGGCCGAGCACGAGCGACACGAGCGCGCCCGCCAGGACGGCGGCGGCCAGGCCGATCAGGGCGCTGTTGGTGACCGAGGAGACGATGGCGGCCGTGAACGCGGCGCCGAGGAGCTGCGCCTCGATGGCGATGTTGACCACGCCCGCGCGCTCGCCGATCACGCCGCCCAGTGCGCCGTACACGAACGGCACCGACCACAGCACGGCGCCGCCGAGCAGGCCGACGACCGACAGGTCGCGCGGGCTGCCCGCACCGGCCCAGGCCAGGAAGCCGGCCAGGCCCGCGAAGACGAACACCACGACGAGCCACAGCGGCGTCCTGGTCCCGCGCGCCGTGAGGACGACCGCGAGCGCCGTCACCACGAGCAGGACCGCCCCGCACGCCCACGCGAGGGGCGCCGCCGGCAGCACGATCACCGGGACCTGGAAGAAGTCGCCGCGCTGCGACAGCAGGAACCGCACGTCGCCCGAGTGCGGGACCGCGACGAGCAGCAGCGCGTACAGCACGGTCACGGTAAGCAGCACACCCGCCGTCTTCCACGACACGAGCGTGACGGTCCGCGTCGTCTCCGACAGCGGCACGTCGAGCTGGGTGGTCTTGTGGTCGGCGCTCACGCGGCCGCCTCCTTCCGGGTCGCCTTGGGCTTCCGCGCCGTCCGACGGCGGTTCGGGTCCGGCAGCCGGAAGATGGCCCGGACCAGCGGCGGCGCCGCGATGAACAGCACGATGAGCGACTGGACCACGAGCACGATGTCGCTCGGGACGCCCTCTGCGGCCTGCATGGTGCTGCCGCCCGCCTTGAACGCGCCGAACAGGATGCCCGCCGCGAGCACGCCCCACGGGCTGGACCCGCCGAGCAGGGCGACGGTGATGGCGTCGAACCCGATGCCCGCATCGATGTCGGAGCTGAAGCCGGTGGTCACGCCGCCCAGCACCTGCGAGGCGCCCGCGAGCCCGACGAGCCCGCCGGCCACGAGCATCGAGCTGATGGTGGCGCGGCCGGTGTCGATGCCCGCCACGCGCGCGGCGCGCGGGTTCTCGCCGACGGCCCGGAACGAGAAGCCCGCAGCGGACCGGTTGAGCAGCCACCACACGCCGACGACGGCGAGCAGCGCCAGCACGAAGCCCCAGGTCAGGTTGAACCGCTCGCCCAGGAGCGGCGGGAGCTGGGCCGACTCGGGCGTCGGCGGGGTCTTCGGGTTCGACGAGCCGGGCGCCTGGAGCAGACCCGGCGTCGCCAGGAGATAGGCGAGCAGGTAGAACGCCACGTAGTTGAGCATGATCGTGACGATCACCTCGTGGGCGCCGGTGCGGGCCTTGAGCAGGCCGGCGAGCCCGGCCCACAGCGCACCCGCCGCCATGCCCGCGACCAGCGCCAGCAGCAGGTGCAGCGGGAAGGGCACGCCGCTGACGCCGAAGCCGACCCAGCCGGCCGCCGCTGCCGCGACGAGCATCTGCCCCTGGCCGCCGATGTTGAACAGGCCGGCGCGGAACGCGAGCGCCACGCCGAGGCCCGCCGCGATGAGCGGGGTGGCGTAGGTGAAGGTCTCCGTGAGGGGCCGGATCGCGGTGACGAAGTCCGGCGCCTGGAGGTTGACCACCGAACCGCGGAACAGCGCGGAGTACGCGCCGCCGATCGCCTGGCTCAGCGCCACGAAGGTGTCGGCGGGCCGTGCGAAGAAGTACGCGGAGGCCGCCTTCACCTCCTCGTCGGTGAAGGCGATCATGATCGAGCCCGCCACGACGGCGAGCAGCACGGCGCCCACCGACACGGTCCACGGGCTGCTCATCGTCTGCTGCAGGGCCTTGGCCAGGCGGCTCTCGGTGTCGACGGCGTCGTCGCCCACCGGTGCGCCGGCCTGGCGCGCCAGCTCCTGCTCCAGCTCCTCCGCGGCGCCGGGCTCGAGGCCCGGCTCCTGCTCAGGGTTCGGTCCCTGGCTCGACTCCGGCGCGCTCACGCGACCTCTCCCTTCGCGTCCTCCGGGGAGATCCCCGCCATCATCAGGCCCAGCACGTCGCGCGGAGTGTCCGCAGGCACGATGCCGACCACCGTGCCGCGGTACATCACCATGATGCGGTCGGCCAGGGCCACGGCCTCGTCGAGCTCGGTGGAGACCACCACGACCGGCACGCCGGCGTCGCGCGTGGCGACGATGCGCTTGTGGATGAACTCGATGGAGCCCACGTCCACGCCGCGCGTCGGCTGCGCCGCGACGAACAGGCGCAGGTCGCGCGACAGCTCGCGCGCGAGCACGACCTTCTGCTGGTTACCGCCCGACAGGCGCCCCACCGGCGTGGTGATGCCCTGCGTGCGGACGTCGAACTCGGCGACCTTCTCCTCGGCGAACGCGTCGCGGAAGGCGAGCTGCAGCGCGCCGGCCTTGACGAACGGCGGCCCGTCGGAGCGGTCGAGCATGAGGTTCTCGGCGATCGTGAACTCGCCGACCAGGCCGTCGAGCGTCCGGTCCTCCGGCACGAAGCCGACCCCGTCGGAGAGGATCCGGCGCACCGAGCGGCCGACCAGCTCCTTGCCGTCGAGCGTGATGCTCCCGGACACGTCGTGCTCCAGGCCGAGGAGGGCCTCGGTCAGCTCGGTCTGCCCGTTGCCCTGCACGCCGGCGACGACGAGCACCTCGCCGCCCCGCACCTCGAAGCTGACGCCGTCCACCACCACGGCGCCGGACTCGCTGGTGACCACCAGGTCGGTGACCTTGAGCCCGTTGTCGCGCGGGGTGGGCGGCTCCTTGTGCACCGTCAGCTCCACGGAGCGGCCCACCATCAGCGAGGCGAGCTCGGCGTCCGACGCCGAGGGCAGCGCCTCGCCCACGACCTTGCCGTGGCGGATCACGGTGATCCGGTCCGCCACCTCGCGCACCTCGCGCAGCTTGTGCGTGATGAACACGATGGCGGAGCCCTCGTCGCGGAGCTGGCGCATGATCGCCATCAGCTCGTCGGTCTCCTGCGGGGTGAGCACCGCCGTCGGCTCGTCGAAGACCAGCACGTCGGCGTTCCGGGAGAGCGCCTTGATGATCTCGACCCGCTGCTGCACGCCCACCGGCAGGTCCTCGACCACGGCGTCGGGATCCACGTGGAACCCGAACCGCGCCGAGACCTCCCGCACCTGGGCGCGCGCCGCCTCCAGGTCGAGCCGGCCGCCGCCGCGGGTCTGCTCGTGGCCGAGCATGACGTTCTCCGCCACGGTGAAGACGGGCACGAGCATGAAGTGCTGGTGCACCATGCCGATGCCCGCCGCCATCGCGTCGCCGGGGCCGGAGAAGCTCTGGACCTCGTCGTCCAGCAGGATCTCGCCCTCGTCCGCGTCGTACAGGCCGTAGAGCACGTTCATCAGGGTGGACTTGCCCGCCCCGTTCTCGCCCAGCAGCGAGTGGATCTCGCCTGGCTGCACCACCAGGTCGATGTGGTCGTTCGCGACGAGCGCGCCGAAGCGCTTGGTGATGCCGCGCAGCTCGAGCCGCATGGATGTCCTTCCCGACGGGGGTCCTGCTCATAACAGGTCCCGGGGCGCACGGCGCGTGCCGTACCCCCCGGGACCATCTTGCGTCACGTCTCGGTCGTCGACCGGTCCGCCGCCGTCTCTTCACCCGGCGACCGACTCGTCACTGGGCCAGGTAGGACTCCACCTCGACGTCGCCGGCGATGATCGACTCCCTGAGGGCCTGGACCTCTTCCCACAGGGCCGGGTCGACCTTGTCCTCGAAGTTGTGCAGCGGAGCGATGTCCACGCCGCCGTTCTCGAGGGTACCGACGTACGGCGTGGGGTCGAACTCGCCGTTGCCGGAGGCGAGGACGGCTTCCTCGGTGGAGACGTCCATGCCCTTGAGGATCGACGTGAGGACGATGTCCTGGGTGGCCGGGTCCGTCTCGTAGAAGTCGGCGTCCACGCCGATCAGGGCGACGTCCTCGCCCGAGTCGGCGATCGCGTCCATCGCGGACTGGTAGATCGGGCCACCGACCGGGAGGATCACGTCAACCCCCTGGTCCAGCACGTTCTGCGCAGTGGTCTTCGCTGCAGGGTCGGCCGCGAAACCGCCGGTGAAGGAGCCCTTCTCGCCGTCCCAGCCCACCAGCTCGACGTTGGTGCCCTTGGTCTCGTTGTAGTAGTCGACGCCCTGCTTGAAGCCGTCCATGAAGATCGTGACCGTCGGGAAGTCCATGCCGCCGAAGGTGCCGACCTTGCCCGCCTCCGAGTAACCGGCAGCCAGGTAACCCGCGAGGAACGCGGCCTGCGCCGTGTCGTACAGCAGCGGCTTGATGTTCTCGGCGTCGGCCTGGCCGTCGAAGTCGGCGTCCGCGGCGTCGTCGACCAGGATGTAGTCGATGTCCGGGTTGGCCGTCGCCGACTCGACGGTGGTGGCGGACAGCGCGAAGCCCACGGTGACGATGGCGTTGCAGCCCTCGGCGACGAGGGACTCGACGTTGCCCTTGTAGTCGCTCTCCGACGCCGACTGGACGTCGACCAGCTCGGTGCCGAGCTGCTCGGCCGCCGCCGTCGCACCCTCGAAGCTGAGCTGGTTGAAGCTCTTGTCGTCGAACCCGCCGGCATCCGACACGATGCAGGGCTTGAAGTCACTGGCGGCGCCAGTGGTCTCGCCACCAGTGCCCTCCTCCGGCGGGGCGCCGCACGCCGCGAGCGCGAGCGCCGTTGCTCCCGCAAGGGCGGTAAGCCGAACAACCTTCTTCACTGGTGCTCCTTCGATGGTCCAACCGGGCCTGGCAGACCCTATATCGCACCGAGGGTAGCTAGCGCATCCCGCATTTCGCGTTTCGAGACGGTAACCGGCATAAGTCGTTACCGAAGCGTCATCGACAGCAACAGTTCCGGTGTCAGCGCGCCGCGAACTGGGCCAGGGTGCGTACGCCGACGCCGATCGCGCGCTCGTCCACGACGAGGTCGCCCTGGTGCAGGTCGTAGGTGCGGCCGCCGGGCGTGCGCACGCCGAGGCGCGCCATCGTGCCGGGCACCTTGCGCAGGTACCAGGCGAAGTCTTCCCCGCCCATCGACTGCTCGGTGAGCTGCACGGCGTCGGGCCCGACGGCGTCCCGGACCGCCGCCTCGAGGTCTCCGGTCGCCTCCGCCTCGTTCTCGACCGGCGGCACGCCGTGCGTCACGGTCACCGAGATGTCGACCTGGTACGGGGCGACCACCTGCTCCACCGCCTCGCGCACCAGCTCGCCCGCCTTCTCCCACGCGCGCACGTCGAGGCAGCGCAGCGTGCCCTTCAGGATGCCGGTGGACGGGATCGCGTTGGGCGTCGAGCCGGCCTGGACGGCACCCCACGTGAGGTTCACGCCCGAGCGCGGATCGAGGCGCCGGCCGAGCACCGCCGGCGTCTGGGTGATGACCTGGCCCAGCGCGAACACGACGTCGCCGGTCAGGTGCGGGCGGGAGGTGTGGCCGCCCGGCGACGAGATGGTCACCATCACGGAGTCGCTCGCCGACGTGATGGGCCCGATGCGGGTACCGACCTGCCCGACGTCGAACTTCGGGTCGCAGTGCAGCGCGGCGATGCGGTCGACGCCGTCGAGCTCGGAGGTCTTGCTGATGATGTCCTCCGCACCGCCGGGGAAGACCTCCTCGGCGGGCTGGAAGAACAGCCGGACGCCCCGGCGCAGCCGCCCCTCCTCCTGCAGCCGCGCGAGCACGAGGCCCGCGCCGAGCACCACCGTGGTGTGTACGTCGTGCCCGCACGCGTGGGCCGCGCCCGGCTGGGTCGAGGCGAACTCGACGCCACTGGTGTCGTGCAGCGGGAGCGCGTCGAGGTCGGCGCGCAGGCCGACCCTGCCCTCGCCGTCCGGACCGTGGTCCGGGCCGATGTCGCAGACCAGCCCCGTGCCGATCGGCAGGAGCCGCGGCTCCAGCCCGGCCGCCCGCAGGCGGTCGGCCACCAGTGCGGTGGTGCGCGTCTCCTTGCGGGACAGCTCGGGGTGGCTGTGCACGTCGCGGCGGAACGCGATCAGCTCGGCGTCCAGGCCGTCGGCCAGCTCGCCCACCCGGGCGGCCAGGCCGGCGACGACGTCGGTCGCGTTCCCACCCGGCACGTCCCCGACCGGCATCTGATCGTTCGAAACGATCTGATCGAAATCGGCGAGACTGACGGGCTGCTGGGTCGGGTTCACGGGACCACGGTAGCGCTGTCCGCCCCGCGAGACACGGTGGTGGCGGATCCGTCCCACCATACGGACGCGCCCGAGACGGCCCCTGTCAGAGCAGGTCGGCGCGCCCCCGCTCGCGGACCGCGGCAACGACCTCCTTGACCTGCTGCGCCCGCGCGCGCGTCGTCACGAGCAGGGCGTCGGGCGTGTCCACGACGACGACGTCGTCCAGCCCCAGCACCGTCACCAGGCGGCCCGACGCCGGGACCACCACCGAGCCGGCGCTCTCGATGCGCAGCACGTCGGCGGGGTCGCCCAGCACCTTGGCGCCCCGCTCGTCGTCGGACGGCAGGAGCACGGCGAGCGAGTTGTAGTCCCCGACGTCGTCCCAGCCGAACGTGCCCGGCACGACGGCGACGCCGCCCGCTGCCGCGACCGGCTCGGCCACCGCGTGGTCGATGGCAATCTTCTCCAGGCCCGGCCACACCTCGGCGAGCACGTCCGCGCGCCGCGGGGTGTCCCAGGCGTCGGCGACGGTCCGCAGGCCGTCGTGCAGTTGGGGCCGCTGCTCGGCGAGGTGCCCCAGCAGCACCGAGGTGCGCGAGACGAACATGCCGGCGTTCCACCGGTACTCGCCCGAGGCGAGGTAGGCGCGCGCGGTGGCGGCGTCCGGCTTCTCCGTGAACCCGCGCGCGTGCAGCGCGTGGGGGGCGCCCTCCACGCCGAGGGGATCGCCCGAGCGCACGTACCCGAACGCGACGGACGGCCGGGACGCGGCGATCCCGACGGTGGTCACGTAGCCGGCGCGCGCCGCCGCGACGGCCTGGCGGACCGCCACCTCGAACGCCCGCGTCCCGTTGATCACGTGGTCGGCGGCGAACGACCCGATCACGACGTCGCCGTGCCGCTTCTCCAGGACGGCGGCGGCCAGGCCGATCGCCGCCATGGACTCGCGCGGCGAGGGCTCGGCCAGCACCGCGCCGTCGGACAGCTGGGGAAGCTGCGCGCGGCACGCCGCGACGTGCTGCTCACCGGTGACCAGGATGACGCCGTCCGGCCCGGCGAGCGGGCGCAGGCGGCGCTCGGTGGCCTGGAGCAGCGACTCCCCCGTGCCCACGAGGTCGTGCAGGAACTTGGGTTCGCCGCCCCGGGAGAGGGGCCAGAGCCTGGTGCCGGATCCACCGGCTGGTACCACTGCGAAGAAGTCGTCGATCGGGGACGATGGGACCGCGGCCGAAGTCATGCCCCGCAGGATGTCAGCCGGACGGCGTTCTCGCAGCCATTACCCGCCGGACCGGCTCCGGTTCGGTGCCAGGTCTCTGGCCCGGTCCGGCAGCAACGCACGAGCAACCTGACGGGTGCCCGAAGCCGCGACATCTCCCCTGTGGGATCAGTCACAAATGCCGTGCCTTGATGCCCGTGAGGGCTGCCGGGCGGCGATCGAGGCGACCCTTTGTCATTACAGTGTGGGGACCAGCCACCCCCAGCCGGAAAGCCATAGGAGGCTCCCGAAGTGCCCACCGCACCAGCAGGCACGTTGTACCGCGGCCGCGAAGGCATGTGGTCGTGGGTCGCGCACCGCGTGACCGGCGTGCTGATCTTCTTCTTCTTGCTCGTGCACGTGCTCGACACAGCGCTGGTACGCGTGTCCCCCGAGGCGTACAACGCCGCGATCGGCACGTACCAGACCCCGATCATGGGGCTCGGCGAGGCCGGGCTCGTGGCGGCGATCGTGTTCCACGCCTTCAACGGCATCCGCATCCTGCTGGTGGACTTCTGGGCCAAGGGGCCCAACTACCAGCGGGTCATGCTCTGGGTGGTGGTCGGCCTGTTCGTCGTGACGATGGCGGGCTTCCTGCCGCGTCACCTCATCAACGTCTTCAGCGGGGGTCACTGATGGCACACGGAACCGCAGCGGTGGCCAAGGTCGACTCCCCGCGTTCCCCGTACGTGCGCCGCCGGACCACGCGCGGCAACTACGAGCTCTACTCCTGGGTCTTCATGCGAGCCTCCGGCGTGGTGCTGCTCGTCCTCATCTTCGGCCACCTGTTCGTCAACCTCATGGTGGGCGACGGCGTGCACGCCATCGACTTCGGCTTCGTCGCCGGCAAGTGGGCCAGCCCGCTGTGGCAGGTCTGGGACCTGCTCATGCTCTGGCTCGCGATGATCCACGGCACCAACGGCGTGCGCACCATCATCAACGACTACGCCACGAGGGACCTGACGCGCGGCATCCTCAAGGGTCTGCTCTACCTGGCGTTCACCGTGGTGGTCGTGCTGGGCACCCTGGTGATCTTCACGTTCGACCCGTGCCCGGCCGGCTCGCCGGCCGAGCTGCTGCCGTCCTTCTGCACGGCCTGAGCCGCGCTCGGCCGCCGCGCCGGGCCGAGCCCGGCCCAGCCGGCGGCATCTCCCCCCAGCCCCACACTCCGAACCTCATCAGCAGGAGGCATCGAGCCCGATGCAGACCCATCAGTACGACGTCGTGATCGTCGGCGCGGGTGGCGCAGGCATGCGCGCAGCTCTCGAGTCGTCGAAGGAGGCCCGCACCGCGGTGATCTCCAAGCTGTACCCCACCCGATCCCACACCGGTGCCGCCCAGGGCGGCATGGCGGCAGCCCTCGCCAACGTCGAGGACGACAACTGGGAGTGGCACACGTTCGACACCGTCAAGGGCGGTGACTACCTCGTCGACCAGGACGCGGCCGAGATCCTGGCCAAGGAGGCGATCGAGTCCGTCCTCGACCTGGAGCGGATGGGCCTCCCGTTCAACCGCACCCCCGAGGGCAAGATCGACCAGCGCCGGTTCGGCGGGCACACCCGCGAGCACGGCCAGTCCGCCGTCCGCCGCGCGTGCTACGCCGCCGACCGCACCGGCCACATGATCCTCCAGACGCTCTACCAGAACTGCGTCAAGCAGGAGGTGGAGTTCTTCAACGAGTTCTACGTGCTGGACCTGATCACCGACCACGACCTCACCACCGAGGAGATCGCGCCCGGCGAGGAGGTCAACGCGACCGGCGTCGTCGCCTACGACCTGGCGACCGGCGAGATCCACGTGTTCCAGGCCAAGGCGATCATCTTCGCCACGGGCGGCGCCGGGAAGATCTTCAAGACCACCTCGAACGCGCACACCCTGACCGGTGACGGCATGGCGCTCGCCTACCGCCGCGGCCTGCCGCTGGAGGACATGGAGTTCTTCCAGTTCCACCCGACGGGCCTCGCGGGCCTGGGCATCCTCCTGTCGGAGGCGGCCCGCGGCGAGGGCGGCATCCTGCGCAACGCCGAGGGCGAGCGCTTCATGGAGCGGTACGCCCCCACCATCAAGGACCTCGCCCCCCGCGACATCGTGGCCCGGTCCATGGCCAACGAGGTGCGCGAAGGCCGCGGCGCCGGCCCGAACAAGGACTACGTGCTGCTCGACCTGACGCACCTGGAGCCCGCGCACATCGACGCCAAGCTCCCGGACATCACCGAGTTCGCGCGCACGTACCTCGGCATCGAGCCCTACACCGAGCCCGTGCCCGTCTACCCGACGGCGCACTACGCGATGGGTGGCGTGCCGACCAACGTGCAGGGCGAGGTGCTGCGCGACGGCGTCAACGTGGTCAAGGGCCTCTATGCCGCCGGCGAGGTCGCGTGCGTGTCCGTGCACGGCTCCAACCGGCTCGGCACCAACTCGCTGCTCGACATCAACGTCTTCGGCAAGCGCTCGGGCCGTGCGGCCGCCGCGTACGCCAAGACGGCGTCGTTCCACGAGCTCCCGGAGAACCCGGCCGCCCGCGTCGTCGAGCAGCTCGACGAGATGCGCAACCGGCCCGACGGCGAGCGCATCGCGGACATCCGCAAGGCGCTCCAGGACACGATGGACCTCAATGCCCAGGTGTTCCGTACCGGCGACTCGCTGAACCAGGCCCTTGTCGACATCCGCGAGCTGCAGAAGCGCTACCGCAACGCGTCGGTGCAGGACAAGGGCAAGCTGTTCAACACGGACCTGCTGGAGGCCATCGAGCTGGGCTTCCTGCTCGACATCGCGGAGGTCACCGTGGTCGCGGCGATCAACCGCAAGGAGTCGCGCGGCGGCCACTACCGCGAGGACTACCCGCAGCGCGACGACGTCCACTACATGCTGCACACGATGGCCTACCGCCGTCCGACCGCGGCGTCCGACAAGGCCGAGGGCCACGTCGAGGGCTACTTCGACCACGTCGAGGAGTTCGACGGCTACAAGGTCGTCCTGGGCTCCAAGCCCGTCGTCCAGACCCGGTACGAGCCGATGGAGCGTAAGTACTGATGACTGCCACACTCGAAGCCGCCGCACCGTCCCCCGCCGCGGGCGAGATCCCCTCGTTCACGGTCACGCTGCGGATCCGGCGGTTCAACCCCGAGGTGTCCGACGAGCCCACCTGGCAGGACTTCACCGTCGAGGCGCACGGCACCGACCGTGTGCTCGACGCCCTGCACAAGATCAAGTGGGACATCGACGGCTCGCTCACGTTCCGCCGGTCCTGCGCGCACGGCGTGTGCGGCTCGGACGCCATGCGGATCAACGGCCGCAACCGCCTGGCCTGCAAGACGCTGCTCAAGGACGTCGACCCGACCAAGCCCATCACGGTCGAGCCCATCAAGGGCCTGCCGGTCGTGAAGGACCTCGTCGTGGACATGGAGCCGTTCTTCGCGTCCTACCGCGAGATCATGCCGTTCCTCATCACCACCGGGAACGAGCCGTCCAAGGAGCGCTACCAGTCCCCCGAGGACCGCGCCCGGTTCGACGACACCACCAAGTGCATCCTGTGCGCCGCGTGCACGTCGTCCTGCCCGGTGTTCTGGACGGACGGCCAGTACTTCGGCCCGGCCGCGATCGTGAACGCGCACCGGTTCATCTTCGACAGCCGTGACGAGGGTGGCTCGCAGCGCCTGGAGATCCTCAACGACAAGGAGGGCGTGTGGCGCTGCCGCACGACCTTCAACTGCACCGAGGCGTGCCCGCGCGGCATCGAGGTGACCAAGGCCATCCAGGAGGTCAAGCGCGCGATGATCACTCGGGCGTTCTGATCTGTTCCTCCGCCGCCGCGGGCGGAAGGTAGGGGCGGCCGGCCTCGCTCACGCGCCCCCAGGGGGCGCTCCGCTACGGCTTTACGGCTGGCCGCCCCTACCTTCCGCCCGCGGCTCTGCTGTCGTTGGACTTGCTGTCGTCGGGTCAGGTGGCGAGGTGGTAGACGGCGGCCGTCGCATCAGCGGCCCAGTGGTAGGCGGGGAGGAACCCTTCGTAGCAGTGGCGGCCTGGTCGGGCGGGTTCGTCGTCGGGTACCCATTGGTAGGTGTGGCGGGTCTGGTCGGTGTCGACGCGGCGCAGCGTGACCGGGCGCCCGCAGTTCACACAGATTCCGTGCGGGGTCGGTGATATTGCCGGTTCCAGTGCCGCCGAGGGTTCGGTTGCCGATGGAAGCGGCGGTGGAGTCACGGTGGTGAGGGCTTCGGAGGCGAAGTCCTCCTGCGCCTGCTGCCCGACGACGGCGGGGCTCACGGCGCGACCGCCACGGAGCGCAGTACGTCGACCACGCCGTGCTGGTGGAGCGTTCCGGTCACTTCGTCGGCGGCGGCGCGGACGTGTTCGGGCGCATCGCCCATGGCGATGCCGCGGGCGGCCCAGGTCAGGGCTTCGATGTCGTTGGTGGAGTCGCCCACGGCCACGGTGCGCTCAGGTGGGACGCCGAGGCGGCGCCGGACGGTCTCCAGGGCGGTGGCCTTGGACAAGTCGGGTCCGGTGACGTCGATCAGGTCGGCCTCTGCACCCGGCGTGGCGGTCAGCCCGGCCGCCCGCAACGGGCCGATCAGGGCGTGTACGTCCGGGGCGCGCAGCACGATGCGTGGTGAGGCCAGGGCCTGTAGCTCGTGCAGGGGGACCACGGTCTGCTCACCTCGCAGCAGGCCAGGAGGAAAGACGGCGTCCACGTAGTAGCCGATGCCGATCTCTTCGACGGCGATCCGCAGTCCCGCGATCCGGGCGTTCAGGGCCGCGGTGATCACGGCGCGGGCGTCGATGGTCCGGACGTCGGTGCTGACGTCCAGCTCGTACCCGTCTGGGGTCAGGGATGCGATCACGGCACCGTTGGAGGCGACGACCCAGCCGGTATCGAGGCCCAGTGCCCGGCCGATGGGCATGACTCCGGCCAGGGATGGGCCCGAGGCAAGGACGACGTGGTGCCCGGCCGCTCGCGTCTCAGCCACGGCCACGACAGTCTCGGCGGGCACCACCAGGCCGCCGCTGGTGGTCAAGGTCCCATCGATATCCAACGCGATCATCACCGGCCTGTTCGGATCGGCGGGGTGTGCGGGCGGGGCGGTCGGGATCGGTGCTGTCGTCGGTCTCATGAGTGATCCCCAGGGGCCACGGTCGTGGTGGTTTCCGGCCGGAAGCCCGCAGCCATGGTGTGAGGGCGCGGATCCGCCGTCACCCGGTACATGAGCCGTGGTCCGGCGAAGCCGAGGCGTCCATGAAGCCACCGGCGGTTGTTCAGCACGTAGCCGGCGCCAGTGCGGACGGGCAACGTGACGAGGTGTCGATCGATCGCGGCGCGCAGAGCGGGAATGTGCGGTGTGACGGCCGGTGCGAACCGCACGAGGCTGTCGAGCCTGAGTCGTACGGAGACCACACCGTCCGGTCCGGGTGTGAAGACCGATCCGAGGTAGCCGTCGGCGCCGCCGAACAGGGCTGAGCGCGGCGCACACAGCGCATCGAGCGCGTCCGGCATGGTCTGTGCGAGATCGTCGTAGACGGCCTGGCCGTCGACGATCAGCGACTCGCCGCCGGCGACTGGCTCGCGGCCGCAGACCGTCAGGAGCAGTCCGGGCGGGTTCTCGATGCCCGAACGGTCGGTGTGAGGTGCCAGCGGTCCGCGAGTGAATCCCACCATGGTGGCGTCACGGTCGCCGCGGTCTTCGATCGCGGTGGCGCCGTCCGGGTCGCTGTCTCTGTGCGGCACCACGGTCCCGATCGAGCGGGCGAGCGCGACGAGTGCAGATCGTCCGGGCACGTCATCGATCAGCGCCACACCAACCGATGCGATGTCCGCGAGCACATCAGCTGATGCCGAGCTGCTGCGGATAGGTAGGTCCGTGTGCATGAGTTCACCTCCAGGTTCCGATGCATGAACTACACCGCCTGCGGTGAATGGCGTCTACTGACGGATTGTCAACCCTGATCTGGGATCAAGTACTGCGTGCCGTTGCTACGCTCGCTGCGATCGAACGGTAGCCACACGAGAGGATGATCTGGTGTCTCTGTCTCCGTCCATGTTTCCGATCTCAGTCAAGGGTGTTGTCGTGGACACCGCCCAACGAGTGCTGCTCCTGAAGAATGAGCGTGAGGAGTGGGAGCTGCCTGGCGGGCGTATTGAGATCGGCGAGACGCCCGAGGAATGCGTGGCTCGGGAGATCTGGGAGGAGACGCAGTGGAAGGTGCGGACCGGCCCGATCCTCGATACCTGGATGTACTACATCCAGGTGGCTGACAAGCACGTCTTCATCGCGACCTACGGTTGCTATCCGGAGACCGACGTCGAACCCGTGCTCTCGCACGAGCACAAGGAAGTCGGGTTGTTCACCGCCGCTGAGGTTGCCCGGCTGACCATGCCTGACGGCTACCGTCGATCCATCGCGACCTGGCTCGAGCTGACATCCCACGACCGGCGATGACCGAGGGGCCCAGGCCGGACGGCCAGCCGAGGCGCCCGTCGTCGTTGTGGCTGTGGTCGAGCCCTGACGCGAGCCAGGCGCTGCGTTCCGGGGGCCTGGCGGTGATCCTCCGCACCTACCGGCGGCTTAACGGGCTGAGCCAAGAGCAAGCAGCCGCGCTGCTCGGCTACGACAAGACTTACGTGTCGATGATCGAGACTCGCCGTCGGACCATCACCGACGTCGGCGTCCTTCGACATATCGCACAATGCCTTGCTGTCCCACCACACCTCCTCGGCGTGACAGCAGTGGACGATGCAACGTCGGCAGCGCTCACGCAGTTCGCCGATTCAGTGCTGAAACTGGCGGACATCGCTCGCCAAGCCGGCCGCGCCGTCGCCGCTGTCGACGAGTTGTGGCCACTCGTCGCCAGGCTTGAAGCCCGTGCCGTCGACGGATACGTCGATCGAGGATCGTGGGCGCTGCTCGGGCGAGCGCGGGCATCCTTGGGCATCGCACTCGGAACCGTACTCCCGGAGGAAAGACTTGCCACCGCTGCACGGTGGACGGGGCAAGCCCTGAATGTCGCTCAACGACTCGACGAGCCGCGGTTCCTTGCCTACGCGTTTGCCATGCACGGCAACGAGCTCAGGAAAGCCGGGCGGACCAGTGCTGCGATCGAGCGCCTCAGCAGCGCGATCGCACTGCACACCGATCCCGCAATGCGCACCACGGCACTGGCCTTCCTCGCGCGCGCGGCCGGCGACGCGGGCGACGCACCGCTGTTTGACGCAACGATCGACGATTACCAGCGCCAGCTCGACGCCCTGGGAGATGCCGGAATGCTCGGCAACCAGTTCACCCTCCACGAGGTACGGCTACGTGGCCTCGTTGCCACAGGCCGGGCACCCCTCGCCGCCAAACTGATGGAATCACTGCCCAGCACGACACAGGCCGTGGCTCCGCAGTGGACCGTTATCGAACGGGTGACCGTCGGCGAGGTGCATCTCGTCAACGGCGACCGGGACGCCGCCGAGGAAGCACTGTTGACCGCACTGGCCGGTGCAGAGAAGTACCGGCTCCCGCACCAAGCCCAACGCGCGATCCGCATCGCCTCACACAATGACGATGCCGACGAGGTCGTTGCGGAGGCAGGGCAAGCGGTACTTGCACGGTTGCGCAGGCTTGATCACTGAGCGCGTAGGTGGGCTACCCGACCCTTCAACCACCGGCCTGCCGCGGTGCACGTGAGGCTGGTACCTGACCCACGACTGGAGATCACACCGCCACCATGATCCGCAGCCACGTCCTGGGCGCCGATCGAGAGGCTCGTTCAGGCTTCGCTCCTTGAGGCAAGGGCGCGGTCGTCGGCTTCTGACATCCACGCGCTGGCCAGGAGGAGGACCCGCGCCAGGAGGTTGACCAGGATCAGGACCGTCACGACCACCGCGAAGGACGCCAGCAGGGCGTTGCGGGCGGCAGCGCCCGTGATCACCTCGGTACCGAGGTAACGCAGGGCGCCGGAGACGACGCCGACCGCGAGCGAGCCGATCAGGAGGTCGCGGCCCGGCGGGTGCACCCCGCCCACGTACCGGATCACGGCGGCGACGACGGCGGTGTCGAGCAGCACCGCCAGGAGCAGGCCGACGCCGCGCACGGCCCAGCCGGCGCTCGCGCCCAGGCCCACGAGCTCCAGCGTCCACGGCACCGCCGCCGACACCGCGATGCTCGCTGCGGCCGTGACCAGCACTCCCACGCCGAGCAGCACGAAGCCCAGGAGCTGCCGCAGCCGGTCGGTGGCCGGGTTGCCGGGGCTCTCCGTCTCGCCGAACATCGCCCGCACCGAGTTGCGCAGCGCGCCCATGAACCCCGTGGCGGACCAGAGCAGCACCACGACGGCCACCAGGGACGTCCAGTTCAGCCCGGTGGAGAGCACCAGGTCCGACGGCGACAGCACGCCGCCGTCGCCCGTGTCCACGAGGCCGGGCACCCACCTGTCCACCTGGCCAAGGACCGCGCCCCGCAGCACGGTGTCACCGCCGAGCACGCGCACGAACACGGTGTAACCGATGGTGAGGGCGGCGAACAGGGAGAACAGCGCCGAGTACGCCATGCCACCGCACAGCACCGCGCCGTTCGCGGCGGTGAACCGCGCGAGGGCACGGCCCGCCCGGCTGGACTGCCAGCGCGCCCAGGCCGCCTTCCCGAGCTCGATCAGCCGCTTCATCGCGTCGAGACTATGCGGGAACGGGCCGCCTCGCCTCCGGCCCCGCCCGGGCCGAGCAGAGCCGGCTCAGCCCAGCCGGAACGCCGCCTGCGGCCGCCAGATCCCGTCGTCGCCGTGCTCGTACTGGTAGAACCGGTCGACGTCGAAGTCGGCGGAGTAGTCGGCCATCGCGTCGAACGCCTTGTCGAGGTCGGCGTCGGGCACCTCGTGCGCGATCGTCACGTGCGGGTGGTAGTTGAACCGCAGCTCGCCGTCCAGGATCCCCGAGCGCACGCGCGACTCGAGCTGCTCGCACTCGGCGATGCCCTGCGCCAGCGCCACGAACACCACGGGCGAGATCGGCCGGAACGTGGCGGTGCCGCGCAGCCGCACCGTGAAGGGCGGCGCCGCCGCGGCCACCGCCGCGAGGTGGGCCCGCGCCTCGTCGAGCTGGTCGACCTCGATCAGCGTGGGCCCGAGCAGCGTGATGTGCGGGGGGATGAAGTTCGCCAGCGGGTCGTCCGCCGCGACCCGCGCCGCGCTCAGCTCCGCGGCGAAGGGTTCGGGGATCTCGATGGCGATCCCGATGCGGATCTGGCCGGGTCCCCGCTCGGGGAGGTTCACCGTTCGCCTCGGGACGGCAGCAAGCCGAACCGCTCGTACATCCGGTTCAGCACCGGGCCGGCGATCGCGCGGGCCCGGTCGGCGCCGTCGGCGAGCACACGGTCCAGCTCGGCGGGGTCCGCGAGGTAGGTGTTGGCCCGGGCCTGGAACGGCTCGAGGAACGCGACGACGGCGTCGGCCAGGTCCACCTTGAGGTAGCCGTAGCCGCGGCCGTCGTACTCCTTGGCGATCTCGTCGATGTCGCGGCCGGTGACGGCCGAGAAGATCGTCAGGAGGTTCGAGATGCCCGGCTTCTCCACCGGGTCGAAGCGCACGCCGTACGTCTCGTCGGCGTCGGTCACGGCCGACTTGATGGCCTTGACCGCCTTCTTCGGGTCCTCCAGCAGCCAGACCACGCCCTTGCCGCCCGCGCTGGACTTGCTCATCTTCGAGCTCGGGTCCTGGAGGTCCTGGATCTTCGCCACGGCCTTGACGATGTGCGCGTCCGGCACGACGGCGGTGCCCTCGCCGAAGCGGGCGTTCAGGCGCTCGGCGAGGTCGCGGGTGAGCTCAAGGTGCTGGCGCTGGTCCTCGCCCACGGGGACCAGGGCGGCGTCGTACAGCATGATGTCGGCCGCCATGAGCACGGGGTAGGTGAACAGGCCGACCGTCGTCCCCTCGCTGCCCTGCTTGGCCGACTTGTCCTTGAACTGCGTCATCCGCCCGGCCTCGCCGAACCCGGTCTGGCAGCTCAGCAGCCACGCCAGCTCCGCGTGCGCCGCCACGTGGGACTGCACGAACAGCACCGAGCGCTCCGGGTCGACTCCCCCGGCCAGGTACTGGGCGGCCGTGCGGCGGGTGCGCTCGCGCAGCAGCGCCGGGTCCGGGTTCACCGTGAGCGCGTGCAGGTCCACCACGCAGTAGAGCGCGTCGTAGGAGTCCTGCAGAGCGACCCACTGGGACAGGGCACCGATGTAGTTGCCCAGGTGGAGCGAGCCGTCGGTGGGCTGCATCCCGGAGAAGATGCGCTGCCGGGTGGGGCGGAGGGCAGTAGGAGAAGTGCCCGCCGCGGTAGAGGTTTCGGACGACATGGCCAATATTCTGGCAGGTACGCGCGCGCTCACCGAATCCTCAGGTCGCCTCGTCGTCGTACGGCGCCTTCCCGGGTTCCGCCATGGCACCGGCCGCCGCCCCGCCCGCCGACGCCGCGGACAGCCCGTTGCCCCCGACCGGCCCGTCCGTCGACCGTGCGGCGGCCGACGGCGGGTACGGGCTGTCGTCGAGCAGGGCCTCGCGGACGATCCGGCGCGGGTCGTACTGGCGCGGGTCGAGCTTGGACCAGTCGACGTCGCTGAACTCGGGCCCGAGCTCGTCGTCGACCCGCGCCTTCGCATTCTGGAGCAGGTCGCGGCCACGCCGCACCAGGGAGCCGAGCTGCTCCGCGTAGGCGGGCAGCCGCTCCGGGCCGATCACGAGCATCGCGACCACCAGAATGATCACGAACTCCCAGCCGTTGATGCCGAACACGGTCAGAGCCTACTCGCGTCGCGAGGCCCGCCGGAGCGCGCCGGATGAACTCTGTTCACTGGCCGCTGGACCGCTCTTCGAGCACCACGCGGACCTCGCGCTCGTCGTCGCCCGAGCGCACCTCGAGCGTCACCGGGTCGCCGGGCGCCTTGGCGCGGATCGCCACGATGAGCTCGTCCGCCACCGACACGGGGCGGCCGTCGATCGAGAGGATCACGTCACCCGGCTCGATGCCCGCCTGGTCGGCAGGGCCGTCCGGGGTCACGGCCGGCGTGCCCTGCTGCGCCTCCTGGGACACTCGCACGCCCTCGCCCTGGTAGCTGGGGTCGAGCAGCACGCCGATGATCGGGAACGTCGCGGTGCCCGTCTCGATGAGCTGCTCGGCGGTGTGCCGCGCCTGGTTGGACGGGATGGCGAAGCCGAGGCCGATGTTGCCGGTGGCCGTCGTGGTGCCGGGCCCCTGGGCGATGGCCGAGTTGATGCCGATCACCTCACCCGCCGAGTTGACCAGCGGGCCGCCGGAGTTGCCCGGGTTGATGGCGGCGTCGGTCTGGATGGCGTCGATGAAGGCCGCCTCGGCCGACTCCCCCGCCTTCACGGGGCGGTGGAGCGCGCTGACGATGCCCGTCGTGACCGTGGCCTCCAGGCCGAGCGGCGAGCCGACGGCGAGCACGGAGTCACCGACCACCACCTCGTCCGAGTTGCCGAGCACGAGCGGCTCCAGGCCGGTCTCGTCGACCTTGATGACGGCGAGGTCGTAGTCCGGCGTCGCGCCCACCAGCTCGGCGGGCTGCTCGTGGCCGTCGGAGAACGTGACGGTGACGTCGGCCCCCGCCTCGGCCTCCGCGACCACGTGGTTGTTCGTGAGGATGTAGCCCTCGGCCTTGAGGATCATGCCCGAACCCGTCGCGACACCCTGCGGGGCGCGCACCTCGATCGAGACCACGCTCGGCAGCGCCGCCGCGGCGATCGCGGCGACCGAACCCTCCGGGCGCTCCACGTGGGTGGCGCCGGCGGCGGGCTCGGGCAGCTCGGCGTCCGCGGGGCGCGCGGTCTCCTGCGCGTCCAGCAGCGCGTAGGCACCGACACCGCCGGCCGCACCGGCGAGCAGCCCGGTGACGACGACGGCGGCCACGGCGCCGGCGCCGAGCTTGCCGCGCCGGGGCCGGGGGGTGTGGGCCGTCGCGTGCGGCGCCGTGCCGTGCGGTGCCGTGCCGTGCGGTGCCGTCGGGTGCGACCCTGTCGCGGGATGCGTGGCCTGCGGGTCCGGGCCGGGCGGGGGCGGCGGGGCCGGCACGGTCATCAGCGGACCGGACGGGAGCTGCTCGGTGGGCCGGTCAGCCGGCTGCGCCGGGAGCTGCTGGGTGACCCGGGCCTGGGACCCCTGCTCCTGCGGAGTTCCGGCGGGCGCGCCCTCGGGCCGGGGAGCCGGGGCCGGAGTCGGTTCGTTCGTGCGGGGCTGTGCTGCGCGCGGAGTCGGGGGCGCGAACGGGTTGTCGTCGGTCATGGGCTCTCGATGGCTCCTGTCACGGTATGCCACCCGCGGGCAATGCGGGGCAGGACCCCGGCATCGTAGCCATGCTCACCGAACGATGCCACGAGCTCGGTCAGCACCTGTTCCGGCGCGTCCGCCACGACGTCGACCACCATGTCGTCCGACTGCCACGCCACGTGGGCCGGCTCTGTGGCGAGCACCTGGACGCCGCCGACGACGGTGCCGCCCTCGGCGAGCTGACCCGGACGCTCGCGGACCACCGCGTGGCCAGAAGGGCCGGCCAGGTCGATCTCGAGCGTCTGGCCCTGGTCGCCCACCAGGCGCATGGCCGAGACCGTGTACCCCTCGGGCAGCTCTGCCGGCACCACCCAGCCGTTGTCCGCCGCCCAGTCGAGGGCCGCCGACGTGCGCTCGCTCGGCGCGACGTCGAGCTCCGCGAGCACGTCCTGGCCCGCCGCCACCGTGTCCGAGCCGGTGCGGCCGAGCATCGTCATGCTGGTCTGCGCGGAGAGCTGCGGGGACACCACGGGAACGTCGCCGAGCGTGAAGAGGGCCAGCCCCAGCACGCCCGCGCCGCCGACGCCGAGCGCGGCGATCCGGGCGGCCCTGCGGCGGCGCGCCGGGCGGTCGATCCGGCCGTCGAAACCGTCGAACCCCGCGGCCTGCCACACCGGGGCGGCCAGCGGGTCCGGGCCGAGGAACGGCCGGCGCAGCGGGTCGTCGGAGGTGGGCGGGATGCTCGCCTGGAGCGCCATCAGGCGCGCGGTGAGGGCGGGGTCCGGCGTCACGTCGGCCGCGGAGGCGAGCGCGCGCCGGGCCGCACGGGCGGTGTCGAGCTCGCGGGCGCACAGGCGGCACATCGTCACGTGCGCGAGCGCGCGCTCGGTCTCTGCGGGCGAGAGCTGCCCGTCGGCCAGCGCGCTGACCAGGTCACCGAGGTGGCTCATCACGCGCCCCCGCGCGACGGTGCGAGGTGCTCCAGCGCGTCGCGGAGCTGGGCGCGGGCCCGGTGGATGCGGCTGCGCACCGTGCCGAGCTTCACGCCGAGGGTCACCGCGATCTCCTCGTAGCTGAGGCCCTCGATGTCGCACAGCACGACGGCGGCGCGGTACTCGGGGCGCAGCGCGTCGAGCGCCTTCTGCACGTCCTGGTCCAGGTTGGCGTGCTCGTACCCGCGCTCGGGGCGGCCGAAGTCGCCGGTGTCGGCCACGTGGCCGTCGTCGTCGCCCATCGCCTCCATGCGGATGCGCTTCTTGCGGCGGGCCTGGTCCAGGAACAGGTTGGTGGTGATGCGGTGCAGCCAGCCCTCGAACGTGCCGGGCGTGTAGCTCGACAGCGAGCGGAACACCCGGATGAAGGTCTCCTGGGTGAGGTCCTCGGCGTCCTGCTTGTTGCCGGTGAGGCGATAGGCGAGGCGGTAGACGCGCGCCGAGTGCTCGCGCACGATCTCTTCCCAGGTCGGCGGCTGCCAGGGCATGTCGGCGGCGTCGGCCCCCTGGGGTACCGACGCGCCTGCGTCTGCTGCTGCGCGAGTGCTCACAGTAGTCATCGTCCTCTCAACGCACCTGGAAGCCCAGGCGTTCCCACGGGCTGTACCCTGTCGCCGCACGTGATGCTCACATCTGCACCGGTTCAGCGGAGGAACCCATCAGCACAGCGGAGCCGTCCGGCCACGGCAAGGTCGCGGCCTGGGTCTACAGCGAGGCCTTCGTCCCGGAGGACGAGGTGCTCCTGCGCGCCCGCGAACGGGCGTCGGAGCTCGGCACGCCCGCCGTCCTGCCCGGCGTCGGCGCGGTGCTGCGGGTGCTGGCCGCCGCCACCAACGCGCACGCGGTGGTCGAGGTCGGCACGGGCGCCGGCGTGGCGGCGCTCTGGCTGCTGCGGGGGATGCCGCTCGAGGGCCAGCTCACCACCATCGACCGGGAGGTGGAGCACCAGCGGGCGGCGCGGACGGCGTTCGCGGAGGACGGCGTCGCCCCGCAGCGCACCCGGATCATCCCCGGCCGGCCCGGCGACGTGCTGCCCCGGCTGGCGGACGGCGCCTACGACCTGGTGCTCGTGGCGAGCGACCCGCTCGCGTATCCCGAGTACGTGAACGAGGCCCTGCGGCTGCTGCGCCCGGGCGGCGTGCTCGCCGTCGACGGTGCCCTGCTGCGGGACCGGGTGGCGGACCCCGCGCGCCGCGACGAGCTCACCACCGTCGTCCGCGAGGTGGGGCGGACGCTGCGCAACGACGAGCGCGTCCTGCCCGCCATGCTGCCGAGCGGGGACGGGCTGCTGCTGGCCGTCCGCCGCTGACCCGACAAGAGGCCGGCTCCCGCGCCGGACGGCCGGCAGAGCTCAGCCTCGGTTCAGCCGACGACGGTCTGGAGAGCGTCGCCGAGCTCGCTTGCCTCGGTCGCGTTGAGCTCGACGACAAGCCGACCGCCGCCCTCGAGCGGCACACGCATGACGATGCCGCGCCCCTCCTTGGTGACCTCGAGCGGTCCGTCACCCGTTCGCGGCTTCATCGCAGCCATGTGTGGCTCTCCCATTCCGTTGTCCGGTGTGTAGCAGCATTCATGATCCCGGCGAACGCCGAGCGCACACAGCCATTCTAGTTCAAATAGCGCCCCTTACTTTCCACGCACCTATTCGGACCTGGACGAATCAGGCGAGTCCACGGAGCGCGGCGGCGGGCGGAGCCTCGTCGCGGACGGCTGCCACGAGGTCGAGGACCCGGCGCGTCGCCGCCACGTCGTGGGCGCGGAAGACCCGGGCGCCGAGCCAGGCGGCGACCGCCGTGGCGGCCAGGGTTCCCTCCAGCCGCTCCTCGGGCGGCAGGTCGAGCGCCTCGCCCACGAAGTCCTTCCGGGACAGCGCCATGAGCAGCGGGAAACCGAGCCCGGTCAGCGCGCCCGTGCTGCGCAGGAGCTGGAGCGAGTGCCACGTGTTCTTGCCGAAGTCATGGGTCGGGTCCACGAGCACGGACGCGCGCGGCACACCGCACGCCACGGCCCGCTCGGCGGCGGCCCGCAGGGTCGCGACGACGTCGGCCAGCAGCCCGCCGGGGTACTCCACGCGGTAGGGGTCGGTGCGCGGCACCGCGCCCCCGGTGTGCGAGCACACGACGCCGACGCCGGCCGCGCCCGCCACCTCGACCAGGTCCGGGTCGTGCCCGGCCCACGTGTCGTTGATCAGGTCCGCGCCGGCGTCGACCGCCGCGCGGGCCACCCCGGCGCGCCAGGTGTCCACCGAGACCAGCAGGTCCGGCACGGCCCGGCGGACGGCCGCGACGAACGGGACGACGCGGCGGATCTCCTCCGCCTCGTCCACCACCGCGCCGTTGCCCGCCCGCACGCCGCCGACGTCGAGGATCTCGGCGCCGTCGGCGAACGCGCGCTCGGCGGCCGCGAGCGCCGCGGCGTCGTCGGGCATCCGGGCGGGGGCGTAGAACGAGTCGGTGGTGCGGTTCAGCACCGCCATCACGACGGGGCGCACGGCGCGCCCGGCGCGGCCCACCTCGCGTCCGCGCAGCACCAGCGGCGCGGACGCCGGCGGAACGGCCGGCCCGTGGGGGTCCGGACCGTCCACCTACCGGCCTCCCAGGGCGCTCGGCGCCCCGGGTCCGACGGCGGCGGCCTCCTCGGTGGCGCGCTCCGCGGCCACCGCGGCCTGCAGTGCCGCCTGCTCCGCCGCGATCTGGTGCGCCCGCTCGACGACGTGCCGCACCGCCTCTGCCGGGTCGTCGGTGAGGTAGATGATGTCGAGGTCGGCCTGGCTGATGGTGCCGTGGGTCAGCGCCGTCGACCGGATCCACTCCAGCAGGCCGCCCCAGTAGTCCTTGCCCACCAGGACGAGCGGGAACTGGGTCACCTTGTGCGTCTGTACCAGGGTGACCGCTTCGAAGAGCTCGTCGAAGGTGCCGAATCCTCCGGGCATCACGATGAATCCCTGCGCGTACTTCAGGAACATCGTCTTTCGCGCGAAGAAGTACCGGAAGTTGATGCCGAGATTCACGTACGCGTTGACACCCTGTTCGAAGGGCAGCTCGATCCCGAGGCCCACCGAGGTGCCACCCGCCTCGGCGGCGCCCTTGTTGGCCGCCTCCATGACGCCGGGCCCGCCGCCGGTGATGACGGCGTACCCGGCCTCGACCAGGAGCCGGCCGACGGTCTCCCCCGCCGCGTAGTCCTCGTGGTCGCGCTTGGTCCGGGCCGAGCCGAAGACCGAGACGGCCCGGCCCAGCTCGGCCAGCGCGCCGAACCCCTCGACGAACTCGCTCTGGATGCGCATCACGCGCCACGGGTCGGCGTGCAGCCAGTCCGTCTCCTGGTCCGGTGCGAGAAGTCGCTGGTCCGTGGTCGTCCGCGGGATCTGGTGCCCGCGCAGGAGTACCGGGCCGCGGCGGTAACCGCTGCCGGACTCCGGAATGCCCTCGTCGCTCATGCGACCAAACTATCCGCCCAGCAGCCAGGCACGCAGCGCGTCCCTGCACTGCCCGAGCTGCGCGACCGGAAGGTGCTCGTCGTCCTTGTGCGCGAGCAGCGGGTCGCCGGGGCCGAAGTTGACCGCTGGCACGCCCAGCTCGGCGAACCGGGCGACGTCGGTCCAGCCGTACTTCGGCGCGGGCACGCCGCCCGTCGTGGCCAGCACCGACTTCACGAACTGGGCGGCCAGCGGGTCGTCGAGGCCGGGGCGGGCGCCGCCGGCGGCGTCGGTCACGAGCACGTCGTACCCCGCGAAGACCTCGCGCAGGTGCGCCTCGGCCTCCTCGACGGTGCGCGACGGCGCGAACCGGTAGTTCACCTCGACCGTGCACGCGTCCGGGACGACGTTGCCCGCGATGCCGCCCTCGATCCGCACGGCGTTGAGCCCCTCGCGGTAGACCAGGCCGTCGACCTCGACCTCGCGCGGCGTGTACGCCGCGAGCCGGGTCAGCACGGGCGCCGCCGCGTGGATGGCGTTCTGGCCGGTCCACGCCCGCGCCGAGTGGGCGGCGACGCCCCTCGTGCGCACGTCGACGCGCATGGTGCCGTTGCAGCCGCCCTCGATGCCGGCGTTCGAGGGCTCGCCGAGGATCGCGAAGTCGCCGCGGAGCAGCTCCGGATGGTTGCGCGCCAGCCGGCCGAGGCCGTTCAGGGCGGAGTCCACCTCCTCGTGGTCATAGAAGATCCACGTCAGGTCGTGCGCGGGCACGCTGCCCGGCGCCCCGAGCTCGACCGCCAGCGCGAGGGCGACGGCCACGCCGCCCAGCATGTCGACGGTGCCGCGCCCCCACAGCTCGACGCCGTCGCCCTCGCCCGGCTCGGGGCGGACCAGGCGCGTGGGCAGGTTGTCCGCGATCGGCACCGTGTCGATGTGCCCAGCGATCACCACGCGCCGGGCGCGGCCCAGGTTCGTCCGGGCCACGACGGCGTCGCCGTCGCGCAGCACCTCCAGGTGGGGGCAGCCGCGCAGGACCGCCTCTATCTCGTCGGCGAGCGCCTTCTCGTCGCCGCTGACGGACGGGATGTCGCAGATGAGCTGCGTGAGCGTGACGAGGTCGGCCCCCGTGCCTGGGTCGAGCAGGGCTGGGTCGATCACGGTGTCCACAGGGCAAAGCCTATGGGCTCGCGACGGCCGTTAGGCTTGCCTTATGACGACCGCATGGGGCTTCGGCCTTGCCACGATCGCCGACGACGGCACCGTCCTCGACACCTGGTACCCGGCACCCGCCCTCGGCGACATGCCCGCCGGCGCCACCCCGCCCGAAGCCCTCGCGGCGCTCACCGGCGCGGACGAGGTGCGCGGCGTCCGGCTGGAGGTCGTGACCACGCGGATCGACCTCGCCGACCCGCCCAAGGACGTCCCGGACGCCTACCTGCGGCTTCACCTGCTCTCGGCCCGCCTGGTCCGCCCGCACGGGCTCACCATGGACGGGATCTTCGGCGCGCTGACGAACGTCGTCTGGACCAGCGCGGGCCCGTGCGCCGTCGACGGCTTCGAGGAGACCCGCGTGCGCCTGCGCGCCCGCGGCCCCCTCACGGTGTTCGGCGTCGACAAGTTCCCGCGCATGGTGGACTACGTGGTCCCGTCCGGCGTCCGCATCGCCGACGCCGACCGCGTGCGCCTCGGCGCGTACCTCGCCCCCGGGACCACGGTGATGCACGAGGGCTTCGTCAACTTCAACGCGGGCACGCTCGGCGCGTCCATGGTCGAGGGCCGCATCTCGGCGGGCGTCACGGTGGGCGACGGGTCCGACGTCGGCGGCGGCGCCTCGATCATGGGCACCCTGTCCGGCGGCGGCAAGCAGGTGGTGTCGCTCGGCGAGCGGTGCCTGCTGGGCGCCAACGCGGGCCTCGGCATCCCGCTGGGCGACGACTGCGTGGTCGAGGCCGGCCTGTACCTCACCGCTGGCACCAAGGTGACGGTGCTCGGCGCGGCGGCCGATCCGTACGGTGACGGCACCGCCCCCGTCAAGGCCCGCGACCTCGCGGGGCGCAGCAACCTGCTGTTCCGCCGCAACTCCACGACGGGCGCCGTCGAGGTGCTCGACCGCACCGGCGTCGGCATCGAGCTCAACGAGGCGCTGCACGCGAACTGACCCGGACGCTGGCCGACGGAGCGGGCGGCAACCTCCGACCATCCGGGCATCCCGGACCAAAGGCTAAATTTGCACAACCCCTGACCCGGCGGATTAGAATTCCCGATCCTCCTCTCTACCGCCCCGGACGACAGGGAGACCCCCATGGCACTCCTGGCCAGGACCGTCCCGCCACCTCCCGCCGACGGCTTCCCGCCCCGGCGGCCGTTGCGGCGCCTCCTGAAGTACGTCGTGGTGATCGGGGCGGTGGGCGCGGTGGCGACGGTCGGCGTCGTCGTGGGGCTGAACAGCCTGACGGGCTCCGGGCCCGTCACCGAGCGCTGCACGGCGGTGCTCGACGGCTCGGACTGGTACCTGTCCCCCGCGCAGGCGGACAACGCCGCGCTGGTGGCCGGCATCTCCGTCAGCCGCGGCCTGCCGGCGCGGGCGGCGACGATCGGGCTCGCCACGGCGCTGCAGGAGTCCAAGCTCATCAACATCGAGCACGGTGACCGCGACTCGGTGGGCCTGTTCCAGCAGCGCCCGTCGCAGGGCTGGGGCACCGTCGAGCAGATCCTCGACCCCGTCTACTCGACCAACGCCTTCTACGACGTGCTGGTCCAGGTCGAGGGCTACGAGGACATGGCGGTGACCGACGCGGCGCAGACCGTGCAACGCTCGGCCTACCCCGACGCGTACGCGCGGCACGAGATGCGGTCGCGCGCCTGGGCCTCAGCCCTCACGGGCAACTCCCCCGGCGTCCTGTCCTGCGAGCTCGCGCCGGTGGCGGACGGTGACCAGCTCGCCCCGGACGCCGCCCGCGACGTCGTGGTGGGCCGCCTGGGCCGCGACCTCGGGCTCGCGCCCGCCACCGGCGCGGCGGACGCGAGCCGGCAGGACCCGGCGTCGTCCACCGTGACGGTGGACGCCTCGCCGCTCACACCCGACGACCCCCGGCGCGGCGCCTGGGCCACCGCCCAGTGGGCGGTGGCGACGGCCCAGGCGACACAGGCGGTCGAGGTACAGGTGGGCGGACAGGTCTGGCTCCGCGAGGAGGCCGTCTGGACCGACGCCGGGGCTGCGCTCAGCCCCGGCGAGGTCCGGATCACGGTGGACGCCGCGGAGTAGTCAGTTGCCGCCGTCGGCCATGAAGCCGCCCAGGCCGGACGCGTTCCCGCCCTCGTTCTGGCGCGGCTCCGGGCGCTCGTAGTCGTCCTCGACGTGCAGCTCCGCGACGTCGTCGCCGAGCTTGTTGAGCAGGGCATGCCGCGCCTCGCGGCGTCGGCGCTGCTCGAGCGGCTCCGGGACCGGGGCCGCGGCGATGAGCCGCTGCGTGTACTCCTCGCGCGGGTGGTGCAGCACCTCCTCGCGCGGGCCCTGCTCCACGATCCTGCCGTTCTGCAGCACCACCACGCGGTGGGCGAGCAGGTCGATCACCGCGAGGTCGTGGCTCACGAACAGGCACGCGAACTTGTACCGCTCCTGCAGCGCCGTGAACATCTTGAGCACGTTGGCCTGCACGGACACGTCAAGGGCCGACGTCGGCTCGTCCGCGACCAGCAGCTCGGGGTCGAGCGTCAGGGCGCGCGCGATGCTGACACGCTGACGCTGGCCGCCCGACAGCTCGTGCGGGTAGCGGTTGTAGGCGCTGCGCGGCAGCTCGACGGCGTCGAGCAGCTCCAGCACGCGGCGGCGCCGCGACCGCTCGTCACCCTCCTTGTGCACCACCAGCGGCTCCGCGATGACGTCGCCGATGGGCAGGCGCGGGTTGAGCGAGGAGGCCGGGTCCTGGAACACGACGCCGATGCGCCGGCGGAGGGCCTTGAGCTCCTTGCCGCGCAGCCTGCGGAAGTCGCCGCCCAGGATCGACACCGACCCCGACGCCGCCGGGATGAGCCCCAGCGCGCACTTCGCGATGGTGGACTTGCCGGAGCCCGACTCGCCCACCAGGCCGACGATCTCGCCCTGCGCCACGGACAGCGTCACGTCGTCGACGGCGCGGAAGGTCGGCTTGCCGAGGCGGTGGTACTCGATGACCAGGCTGCGCAGGTCCAGCGCCGGGACGTCCTCGGGGGCCGCCTCGACCGGCGCGACGTCGCCGAACTGGCCCGGCCCGGAGCCCAGGTGCGGCACGGCGGCCAGCAGGCGCTTGGTGTACTCGTGGCGCGGGTGGTTGAGCACCTGGTCGGCCGTGCCGGTCTCCACGAGGTCACCCTTGAGCATGACGGCGACGCGGTCGGCCATGTCGGCCACGACGCCCATGTTGTGGGTGATCAGCAGGATGCCGGTGTTCAGCTTGTCCTTGAGCGAGCGCAGCAGGTCGAGGATGTCGGCCTGCACCGTGACGTCCAGCGCGGTGGTGGGCTCGTCGGCGATGATCACCTTCGGGTCGCACGCGATGGCCATGGCGATGACCACACGCTGGCGCTGGCCGCCCGACAGCTCGTGCGGGTACTGCTTGAGGCGGCGCTCCGGCTCGGGGATGCCGACCATGGTGAGCAGCTCGGCCGCGCGCTCCATGGCCCGCTTGCCGTAGGCGATGCCGTGGAGCTGCAGGCCCTCGGTGAGCTGGTCGCCGATCGTGAGCACGGGGTTCAGGGCCGTCATCGGCTCCTGGAACACCATGGCCACGTCGTTGCCGCGCATGTCGCGCAGCCCCCTGCCGTCCAGGGCGCCCACGGTCTTGTCGCCCACCCGCACGGTGCCGCCGACACGCGCGTTGCGGGGCAGCAGGCCGAGCGCCGTCATCGAGGTGACGGACTTGCCCGAGCCGGACTCGCCCACGAGCGCGACCACCTCGCCGGGGCGCACCTCCAGGTCGATGCCCTTGACGGCGTGCACGTCGCCGAACTCGGTCTTGAACGTGACGCTGAGGTCCTCGAAGGAGAGGACGGCGTCGCCGGCCGCCGTGGCCGGACCGGCAGCGCTGATGTCGAGAGTTGTCATGCTCAGTCCTTGGTCCGGTTCTGGCGGGGGTCGAACGCGTCGCGCAGGCCGTCGCCGATGAAGTTCACGCACAGGGCGATCGTCAGGATCATCACGCCGGGCCACCAGAACAGCCACGGCCGGGTGGTGAACGCCGACTGGTACTCGTTGATCAGGGTGCCGAGCGACGTGTCGGGCGGCTGCACGCCGAACCCGAGGAAGCTCAGGGCGGTCTCGAGCAGGATGGCCGAGGCGATGGCGAGCGTCGCGGACACGATGATCACGCCCACCGCGTTGGGCAGCACGTGCCGGCTGATGATGCGCCACGGGCTCGTGCCGACGGCCTGCGCCGCGAGCACGAAGTCGCGCTCGCGCAGCGAGAGCACCTCGCCGCGCACGAGGCGGGCCAGACTCGTCCAGGTGACCAGGCCGAGCACCAGGGCCAGGCCCCAGATACCGGCGCCGGACGCCGTCTTGCCGAGCACCGCCGCGATGACCAGGAGCGGGATGACGATGAAGACGTCGGTCAGCCGCATGAGGACCGACTCGACCCAGCCGCGGTAGAAGCCGGCGAGGGCCCCGATCAGCGTGCCGACGACCGTGGAGATGATGCCGACGGCGAACGCGATGATCAGCGAGAACTGCGTACCGCGCATGACCAGCGCGAAGTAGTCCTTGCCGCCCGTGTCCTGGCCGAATGGGTACTCCCAGGTGGGCGCGCCGTCGCCGATCTTGTCGTACTGGAGCGTGTAGTCCTTGGGCCACCAGCCGGGGATGGGGCCGATGCCGATGGACGTGAAGGCAACGACGATGACGACGCCGAGCACGATCATCGAGATGATCGCGGCCCGGTGCCGGAAGAACCGGCGTGCCACGAGCTGGCCCTGGCTGTAGGACTTGTCCTCGCCGGGCAGCGGGTCGGCCGAGCCGCCGGCCGCGAGGCCCACCGCGTCGGTGCTGGTCGCCGAGAGCTGCGGCTCGTAGTCCTCGCCGCCGGGGTTGGTGTTCCTGATGTCACTCATGTCTGTGTCTCCTGCCGTGGCCCGCGCTCAGCGCCGGATCCGGGGGTCGAGGGCCGCGTACGCGATGTCTGCCAGCAGGTTCATCAGCACGGCGGCCAGGCCGGTGACGAGGAAGAACGCCATCACCGGCGCCGGGTCCACCGCGTTCAGACCGTCCTGGAACAGGGCGCCCATGCCCTTCCAGCCGAACACCTGCTCCGTGATCACCGCGCCGCCGATGAGGGCGGCGAAGTCGAACGCGACGATCGTGGTGATGGGGATCAGCGCGTTGCGGAACGCGTGCTTGACGATGACCTCGCGCTCGGACAGGCCCTTGGACCGGGCGGTGCGCACGTAGTCCTGGTTCAGCGTCTCCAGCATGGAGGAGCGCGTGTAGCGGGAGTGCGTCGCCACCGAGACGAGGGTGAGCAGGATGGTCGGCAGCAGGATCTGCGTGCCCATGTCGAGCACCTGCTCCCAGAACTCGCCGGTGAAGTTCGGCGTCTGCGAGCCGATGGTCGAGATGGGGCGCGACTTGAGGCTCAGGAAGCTCGCCCAGTGCGCGATCAGGATGTCCGCGACGACCATGATGCTGGTGATGACGCCGGTGATCCCGGTGACGAGCATGGCCTGCCGGCGCGCGTAGCCGCCCCAGGCCGCGCCGATGGCCACGGACACACCAACGGCGAGCACGAACAGCCCGGCGAGCAGCAGCCAGGACGGCTGGTTCACCAGGAGCGGCGCGAACGCGAGGTAGGCGACCGCGCCGACGACGGCGGTGGTGAGCGCCCCGTAGAGCACCCGCCGGTTGCGGAGGCCGGTGACCAGCGCCGTGACGAGCACGCCCGCGGCGGCGGACACCACGAGCACGCCGCCGATGCCGAACATCGGGTTGCGCCACCAGTCGAGCGCGTTGAAGACGAAGAGCATGACGGTGACGAACGCGAAGGTGACGGCCCCCGTGACGAGCCGGCGCCGGGTGGACCCGCCGAGCACCGCCTGGAGCAGGAACGCCGCCAGCAGGGCTATCAGCACGATGGTCCACGGCGCGTACTGGCCCACGGCGATCCAGTTGTTGTACTGGATGGCCGCGTACTCCTTGAGCAGCGTCGCGGCCCAGAACACCGGCAGCGAGAAGAACAGGAACGCCGCGAACGTCACCGAGTAGTCGAAGCCCGAGTACTGGCGGATGGCGGTGAGGATACCGAGCGCGATGCCGACGACGATGGCGAGCAGCGTGGAGACGGTGATGAGCCGCAGCGTCGAGGTGGCCGCCTGCTGGGTGAGCCCCAGCACGTCGACGCCGTTGATGGTGACCCCGAGGTCACAGTTCCCGGTGAAGCATCCTCCGACGCCGCTGAGCCAGTCCCAGTACCGCTCGTACCACGGGTCGTCGAGGTGCAGCAGCGCGGACCGCTGCGCCATGAGCTGCTCCTTGTTCTGCACGTTGGACTCGCGCAGGTCCTTGAGCGGGTCCCCTGAGTTGATGGTCAGGACGAACATGAGCAAGGAGGCGCCCAGCAGAACGAGCGCCGAGGCGCCGATGCGCCGGAGGATGAACTTGAGCACGGGTTGGCCCTTCGAGGCGGACGCAGCACAGCGTCTGCTGGGGAAAGCGATCAGCGTGTCACTATAGGACACCAGGTATAAATTGCCATCATCGCCCCAGGTCAGGACGGGAAAAAGTCCGGGGCGGCGGCAGATAGCCCTGCGGGGAAGGGAACTCCGAGCTCCCTTCCCCGCAGGTCCTGCGTCAGGCTCGCGTCAGTTGGCGCGCGCCCACTGCTCGGCGTTCCACACGACGCCGCTCTGGGCGGCGGTGTTGCGCACGTTCTCCACGCTGGAGCTGCTGGCGATGACGCCAGGGTGAGCGAACAGCGGGATACCGAAGAGCGTGTCCCAGAGCTGCTTCTCGATGATCACCGTCTGCTCGGCGTGCACGGCCTCGTCCGTGGTCGAGGCGAGGGTCCGCCACGCCTCGTCGACGGTCTCGTCGCTGTACTTGCCGTAGTTCTGCGGGAAGCCCGTTGCGTAGATGTTCTCGCCAGAGGCGATCTGGCCCGAGCCGGCCCACGCGAACAGCGCGACCTCGTAGTCACCGTTCGGCAGGTCCTTGTCGAAGAAGTCCGGCGCGGCCGAGTCGACGATGTTGAAGCCCACCTGGTCGCACGAGGACTTGATGGCCTCGACCTCGGCGGCACGACGCGGGTTCGGCGCGGCGTAGCCGATACGAACCTCGACGCCCTCCTCGAGACCCGCCGCCTCGAACTTCTCCTTGGCGGCGTCGAGGTCGACCTCGTCGTACCGCCCGTCGTACGACTGGGACACGACGTCCTCGTAGTCGTCCTGGAACGGGAAGACCTCGCGGGCGTTCATGATGACGGCCTCTGGGTCGATGGGCTGGATCAGGTCCTCGACGATCTTCTGGCGCGGCACGCACAGCGCGAACGCCTCACGGGCCTCCAGGCTGTCGGAGAAGATGCCCGAGCCGAAGTTGAAGTCGAGGTGCTCCCAGGTCAGGTTCTGGTTGGTGTCCACGGTGACGGCGTCGCCGAGCTGCTCGAGCTGCGTGACGGTGTCGACCGTGGGACCGCTCGGGTTGATGACGTCGAGGTCACCGTTGGCCAGGGCCTGGATCTGCGCGTCCGCACCGATGAAGCGGAACGTGAGCTCCTTGGTGGCGGGCGGCGTGCCCCAGTACTCCGGGTTGGCCTCCAGCGTGAGGTACTGGCCGGCCTCCCAGCCGTCCGCCTTGAAGGTGTACGGGCCGCTCACCGGGGAGATCTCCGGGTCCGGAACCTCGCCCGGCTGCGACAGCCAGCCCTCGTTCCAGAACTCGGCGGCGTCCTTGAGGACGTCCATGTCGAGCTCCTGGATGGCGGTGACGAGCTCCTCGGTCGAGATGCCGACCTGCTCGGCGACGACGTGCGCCGGGAACGGCGAGCCGATCTGGATCTGCCAGTCGGCGTACACGCGCTCGTAGTCGTAGGTGAACGTCTTGGCGTCCGGGGAGTCCGCCTGCGGGCCGTCGGGCACGTAGTCGCCCAGCGTCAGGCCGGAGATGTGGTTGAAGAGCGGCACCTCGGTGCCGTCGTCGGTGACCTCGCCGTCCTCGGTGATCGCCTGGGCGGCCCAGTCGAGCACGTAGTCCGCGTAGGTGATCGGCGTGCCGTCGGACCAGGTCGCCTCGTCGTTGAGGGTGTACTCGACCTGCAGCGGGTCCTCGGACAGGGCCTCGTAGGTGCCGTACTCCTCGTCCGTGCAGATGGAGCCGTCGTCGCCCCAGTACCAGAAGCCGCTGAAGATGCGCTCGGTCACGGCGCTGTTGTAGACCGAGTACGTCTCCGGGGTGTTCGAGTTGTAGCCGAGGAACTCGTCCTCGATCGAGACCTTGACCTCGCCGTCGGCGGTCTCGACGTCGCCGAGATCGGCCTTGCACGGGCCGTCCGCCGAGGCAGCGGTCGCCGTGGACTCGCCTTCAGCGGGGTCGTCGCTGCCCGCCGGGCTGGTGCACGCCGAGAACAGCAGCGCACCACTGGCGGCCACCGCGACGGCGGCGCTCAGTCGCCTGATCTTCAATGTTCCTCCTCCAGGGAATGCCGGTGCCGGGCCACCGCCGCCGTGCCGCCTGTGGAGCCGCTGCACGTGGGGTGAGAGTTACGTCACCGTCATGGTTTCCGCTCACGCTACTCACGCGATGGGAGGGTTTGCCCTAGTTCGCCGTTTGCCGAATCTGATCGTTACCGACCTGATATCGCCCCGTAGCGGCACCGTCCCCGCGCAACTGAGGCGGAAACAGAGCGGAAACACCCGGAGGAGATCAGACCCAGCCGTGCGACCGGGCCACCGCGACGAACGCGCCCCGCGTCGCCAGCACCTGCTCGGCGGTGAGGGTCGGTACGCCCGCGAGGAGAACCTCGGTGATCTCCACGGCGAGCTCCCGCTCGGACGGCCCGTCGCCGTCCGGCCGCGACCCGGCGTCGGGCAGCGGCGGCAGGAAGGTCGGGACGGGCGCAGGCACCCCCTGGCCGACGGCGGCGGCCGCCATCGCGGGGACCGGGGCCGGCGCCACGAGGGTGACCGTCGAGGCCTTCAGGCCCCTGTCGCCGTCCTCCACCGTGAAGTCCACCACCGCGCCGACGGCGAGGCTGCGCTTGTCGAACTCGAGGTCGTTGACGTGGATGAACACGTCGTCACCGCCCGTGTCGGGCGCAACGAACCCGTAGCCGCGAACCTCGTCGAACCTGATGACCTTGCCTTGAACCACGACACACACTCCGCCTCGTACGAATCCCTGCGCCCCCGAGTCTAGGACGCTTGTCCAACTCCGCATCGTCGAACGCGCGCGACCCCCCGTTCCGGGGTTCGGTCGCGGCCTCCCGCGCGGCGACCGTCCCCGCGACGACGACGCCGCACAGGGTTAGCGTGCCAGGGTGACGATCCGCGCGCTGGAGACCGCAGAGGTGCTCCGGCGCGCCGACACGATCGCGGACATCTACCAGCGCGCCTTCGGCTACTCCGACGAGCGCCGCGACCAGTTCCGGGACACCCGGCTCGCGTACCTCCCCCTGTACGACGGCGCGCTGACGCTCGGCGCGTTCGACGGCGGCACCCTCGTGGGGTTCGTGTACGGGTTCGACTACGACCCGGACCACTGGTGGCCGCAGCAGGTGGGGCCGGCCCTGGAGGCCGCGGGGCACGCCGACTGGACCGAGGACGCGTTCGAGCTCAACGAGCTGGAGATCCTGCCCGAGCACCAGGGGCAGGGCCTCGGCACGGCGCTGCTGCGCGGGCTGCTGGGCCGGACCACGCACCGGCACGTGCTGCTGTCCACCACCGCGGACCCCGCCGACCGCGCCAAGGTGCTCTACCGCCGCCTCGGGTTCGTGGACCTGGTGCCGGGGTTCCGGTACGCGGGCATCGCGGAGCCCGCGAACATCATGGGCCGACGGCGGGCGGGCTGAGGCGGGCGCGCTGAGACGGGCGCGCTGAGACGGGCGCGCTGAGACGGGCGCGCTGAGACGGGCGCGCTGAGACGGGCGGGCTGAGGGGCGCTCGTCAGCGCTGCCAGGCGTAGGGCGTGGTCGTGGACACCTTGACCAGGCCGTAGCGTTCGAGGATCGGGCGCGAGTACTCCGTCGAGTCGCTGTTGATCAGCGTCTTGCCCAGCGCGAGGGCGGACCGCGCGCGAGCCGCCGTCAGCGCCCGGTAGATGCCGCGGCCCCGCCACTCGGGCCGGGTGCAGCCGCCCCAGATGCCCGCGAAGTCCGTGCCCGCGACCGGCTCCAGCCGGCCCGCCGTGACGATCTGCCCGTCGGCCTCGGCGACCCAGAGCTCCATGCCGTCGTCCTGCGCCAGGCGGCGCAGGAGCATCTCCGCGCTCCGGTCGGACGGCGGGTCACCGAACACCTCGTTCGCCATCGCGGACATCGCCCGGACGTCGGGATCGTCGGTGATCCGGCGCAGCGTGACGCCGTCCGGCAGCGGGACGTCGACGGCGAGGGCCTCCGCCGCGCCGATCATGATCGACTCCGGCTCCTCCGGGACGAACCCGTGCTCCAGCAGCGCCTCGTGCAGGCCGGGAGCATGGTCGTGGCCGCGGGTCTTCCACTCGACGTGCGTGATGCCGCCGTCGGCCCGGAAGTGGGCGACGGCCCCGCGGACGAGCTCCCGGATCCCCGCGGCGTCGGCGCCGCCGAGGTCGCGGTAGGTGACCAGCCCGCGCCCGCCGAGGAAGGTCACCAGCCGCAGCGGCCCGAGGCGCGTCACGGCGATCGCGCTCGGGGTCTCGGCGTCGGTGCGGAGCTGGTCGTCGTAGGCCTGGAGGAGGCGGGAGGGGTCGGTCATGGGCCCACCGTCACCGATCGCGGGGCGGGCGGCAACGGATTAACCGCGCACACAATCTGGCTCGGAACCCCTTTACCCGCCGAACCGCAACTTGCACGCCTCGGCGACCGCCGAACCGCAACTTGCACGTCCCGACGGTCGCCGAACCGCAACCTCCGCGTCCCGGCGACCGCCGAACCGCAACCTCCGCGTCCCGGCGACCGCCGAACCGCAACTTGCACGTCCCGGCGGTCGCCGAACCGCAGCCGACACGTCGATCCGGGCCTCGATGGACACGGATCTTGCGGTTCGGCGACCGCGTTGGCGCACAACGTGCGGTTCGGCAGGCGAACCGTCGTACCCGGAGGTCAGTCCTTGGCGGTAGGCCCGGTCCCAGCCGTCGACGCCCCGTCGCCGGACGCCGTCGGCGCCTGGGATGCTGCCGGCACCCCGTTGCTCCGCTCCGTCGTCGGTCCCTCGTCCGGCGACGCCGCGGTGGTGAGCTCGAACGGCTCGCCGTCGTGCTTCTCCACACCGGTGTCCACGGTCTCGCGCAGCACCTGGACCGCCAGCTCACGCTTGAGGACCAGCGGGTCGCGCGAGAGGTCGCGCCACAGCGCGACGCACAGCACGAGCATGACCACGACGAACGGCAGTGCGGACACTATGGTGATGTTCTTCAGGCCGTTCAGGGCGCTCGCTGGATCGGCGCCGCCGGCCAGCAGCATGGCGGCCGCCACGGCACCGGTGCTCACGCCCCAGAACACGACCGACCGCCTGCTGGGGTGCTCGGCACCGTTCTCGGCCAGCCCGCCCATGATGATGGACGCGGAGTCGGCGCCGGTGACGAAGAAGATCGCCACGAGCACGACCGCGAGCACCATCAGCACGACCCCGATCCAGCCGGGCACCTCGAGGGCGCCGAGGGTCTGGAACAGGATGAGGTCGAAGTTGATGTCCGACCCGCCCTCGCCGATGGCGGCGAGCGCCGCACCGTTGTCCTGCGCGCGCTCGGCGCGTTCCTGCAGGCCGATGGCGCCGCCGCCGAAGATCGCGAACCACAGGGTGGACACGATCGAGGGCACCAGCAGCACGCCCGTGACGAACTGCCGCACGGTGCGCCCGCGCGAGATGCGGGCGATGAACGGGCCGACGAACGGCGTCCACGACACCCACCAGGCCCAGTAGAAGATGGTCCAGGAGCCCATCCAGTCGGCGAGGGTCTGGTCACCCGAGGCGGCGGTGCGCGAGGCCATCTCGGGCAGGTCGCCCACGAACGCCCCGAGGGAAGCGGGCAGTACGTTCAGGATGTACAGCGTGGGCCCGCCGACGAACACGATGATCGCGAGGGCGAGCGCGAGCCACATGTTGGCGTTGGACAGCCACTGGATGCCGCGCTCGATGCCGGAGACGGCCGAGATGACGAACAGGACCGTCAGGACCGCGATGATCACCACGAGCCCGACGGTGCCGATGGCCCCGGCGAAGCCGGAGTGCTGCAGGCCGCCGCCGATCTGCAGGGCGCCGAGGCCCAGCGAGCAGGCGGACCCGAACAGGGTGGCGAGGATCGCGAGGATGTTGATGATCCGGCCGCCGACGCCGTTGACCACCTTGCGGCCGAACAGCGAGGTGAACATCGCGCTGAAGAGCTGCGCGCGGCCCAGCCGGTAGGTGCCGTACGCCATGCCGAGGCCCACTATCGCGTACATGGCCCACGGGTAGAGCGTCCAGTGGAACAGGGTGGTGCCCATCGCGGTCGCGGCGGCAGCGGGGGTGGATCCCTCGACGGTGCCGGGCGGGGGCGCCATGTAGAAGTACAGCGGTTCGCCGACGCCGTAGAACATCAGGCCGATGCCCATGCCGGTCGCGAACATCATCGCTATCCAGGAGGGCGTCGAGTACTGCGGCTTCTCGCCGTCCTGCCCGAGCGGGATCCGGCCGAACCGGCCGAGGGCCACGACGAGCACGAAGACGGTGAACACCGTCGCCGCGATCACGAACAGCCAGCCGAAGTTCTGCATGACGCCGTCGAGGGCCGTGGTGGCCACCGAGCCGAGGTGCTCCGGGTTGGCGAAGCCCCAGACGATGAAGCCGACGGCGATCAGCCCGGCGGTGCCGAAGACGATCTTGTCGAGCCCGACCCGCTGCTCCTGGGAGCCCAGCGCGGCGCGCTCGACACGGTGTGCGGCGCGCTGGACGCGCCCCAACAGGGTCTTTGTGGATTCTGAAGTAGTCATCACAACGGCGCCCCTTCCGGCTCGGGTCTGCCGAGCCGTCACACCGGGGCGCCAGGACTCCTTTACTCATGATGTGGTGAGGACAAGGCGCAGTCACGTTAGCACCACATGCATTTTTCACCCGGTGTTGCTCGGCGGGCCGGCTCCGGAACCCTTCCGTCCCACCAGTCTCCGCCCGGAAGGGCCTCGCGACGACCCGGGGGCCGCGCTACGCGGCCCGCCGCACCGCGGCCTGGTCCTCGGCCCGCCGGGCCTGCAGCCGCTGCCCGCGCGTGCGGTCGCGCGACAGGGCGAACAGCCAGCTCATCGCCCCGGGGCGGCGCGACTCGGCCGAGAGCTGCTGGACGGTGCTCCGGCACACGAACTCCTTGATCCAGGCGCCGGCGCGGCCGCTGCCGAGGTAGAGCCCGATCGCCGTGTCGTTCGGGCGGGCGAACTGGAAGATGCCGCCGCGGCGGCCGAGGCTGATGCACTCACCGGCGAACCCGATGGCCGCCGGCGTCGGCTGCTCGCCCGCGATGCGGTGCAGGACAGTGGCCGCGGCATGTCCGCCGAGCGGACCCGCCGCCTGGCAGCTCATCCGGTACGGCAGGTCCGACGGCGCCGCCGAGTCCCCCGCCGCGACGATGCGCGGGCTGTCCACGCTGGTCAGCGTCTCGTCCGTGAGCAGGCGGCCGAGCGCGTCGGTGCTCAGCCCGCTGCGCGCGGCCAGGTCCGGCACACCGAACCCGGTGGCCCAGATGGTGACCTCGCTGGGCAGCCTGCGCCCGTCCGCGAGCTCGACGGCGTCGCGCGTCACGGCGGTCGCCGTCGCGCCCGGGCCCTGGACCACGCGCACGCCGAGCGCGGCGAACCGCCTGGCCACCGAGCGCCGTCCTGCCGGGTGCAGGTAGGGGCCGAGCACGTCGCCGCAGACCAGGGTCACGGTGCGCCCCTCCTCCGCGAGCTCCGCGGCGGTCTCGATGCCGAGCGGCCCGGCCCCGACCACCGTGACCGCTGCCGTGGGAGGCGTCGCGTCGGCGACGGTCCGCAGCCGCTCCGCCTCCTCCAGGGTGGCGATCGGGTAGGTGTGCTCGAGCGCGCCGGGCACGCCGGGGTCGGTGCTGCCGCTGCCGACCGCGTAGATCAGGTAGTCGTAGCCGATGGTCTCGCCCGCCGCGAGGTCGAGGCTGCGCTCGGCGGCGTCGATCCGGGTCACGGTGTCGACCACGAGCCGGACGCGCTCGGCGAGGATGTCGCGGTAGTCGACGACCGCGTCGTGGGACCCACCGACGAGCTGGTGCAGACGGATCCGCTCGACGAAGGCCGGGCGCGCGTTGATCAAGGTCACGGCCACGTCGTCGCGCTGGGTCAGGCGGTTGGCCGCCAGCACGCCGGCGTAGCCCCCGCCGATCACGACCACATTGGTCTTCGTGTGCACAGTCATGGCACTCTCCCTGTTGTTCGACGTCGATGGCTGTGTCGTTACTGTCTCGACGGGCCGGGCCGACCGGATGTGACATCCGCACGCCGGGGCCGCCGTCGGACCGCCCGTGCCGGGGCCATGGCCTGCTGGTTCGCATGCGCGAGAATTACCGATGCCGGTCCAGGGGGCCTACGCTGAGGCCAGTGTTCGAACGACCAGTCCTGCCGCTGTGGGCGGCGACCGCCGCTGCGGCAGCCGGAGGGTTCGCGCTCGATGCGGCGTTCCCCTCGATCGGGTGGTGGCCGCTCGCCTTCGTGGCGGTGACGCTGTCCCTGCTCTCGCTCATCGGGCGGAGCGTGTGGGGCGCCGTGCTCGTCGGCGCCGTCTTCGGTGCGACGTTCTTCGTGCCGCACCTGTCCTGGGCGTCGAGCTTCATCGGCGACGCCTCGACGGCCTGGGTGCCGTGGATGGCCCTGGCCGGCGTCGAGACCTTGCTGTTCGCGGCCCTCTCGCCGCTGGTCGCCCTCGCCTACCGGTGGCTGCCGCGCTGGCGCGACACCCGCGCGGTGCGGCTCGTGGTGCTCCCGACGCTCGTGGCCGGCACCTGGATCACGCGGGAGCTCGTCCTGGGCTGGTGGCCCTACGGCGGGTTTCCCTGGGGGCGCCTCGGCATGAGCCAGTCGGAGAGCCCGGTCGCTACCGTCGCGTCGTGGGTGGGTGTGTCCGGCCTCGGCTTCCTCATGGTCGCGCTGTGCGCGGCGGCGGCCGAGGCCGTCCGGTGGACCCTGCGGACCAGGGGCGAGCCGCTGGTCCCGCCCGCCGACCGGGCACGATGGGTGACCGCCCTGCCCGTGGCCGTACTCGCCGTCGTCCTGCTCGCGCTCCCCCAGTTCCCGACCACGGACGCCGGCACCGTGCGGGTCGGCGTCGCGCAGGGCAACGGGCCGGCCGCGTACGTCGACGAGCGCGCGCCGTACGAGATCCTCCAGTCCCAGCTCGACGCCTCGGCCCCACTCGCGGACGAGCCGACCGACCTGGTGCTGTGGCCGGAGGGCGGTGTCGGCAGCGACCCGCTGGCCGATCCGACGAGCGCGCGGGCCCTCGACGAGGCGGCCGCCCTCTACGGCTCCCCGATCCTCCTGAACACGGCGTCCGAGGACGGCGGCCTGCTCTACAACACGTCGTTCCTGTGGACCGAGGACGGCGCCGTGGCGTCGCACGCGAAGCGCCACCCCGTCCCCTTCGGCGAGTACGTGCCCGACCGGTGGCTGTACGGCGCGCTCGCCCCCGACCTCGTGAACCTCCTGCAGCGCGAGTACGCGCCGGGCGACAACGCGCCGCTCGTCGAGGTGGCCGGCACCCGCGTCGGCCTGGCGATCTGCTTCGACGTCGCCTTCGACGACGTCATCAGGGAGGGCGTGCTGGACGGCGCCGAGGTGCTGATGTTCCAGACGAACAACGCCGACTTCCGCGGCACCGACGAGAACCTGCAGCAGCTCGCGATCGCCCGCATGCGGGCGATCGAGACCGGCAGGAGCGTGATCAACCTGTCCACCACCGGCACCAGCCAGGCGCTCGCGCCCGACGGCGGCACGCTCGACGCCCTGCCGATCGACGAGGCGGGGCTCATGGTCGTCGAGGCCGAGCTGCGGGAAGGCCGGACCGCCGGGGTGCTGCTGGGGCCGTATCTCCAGGCGGTGCTGGCGGGGGGATCGGTGGTGGCGCTGGTTGTTCTCGCCATCGCGGGGCGGCGGCGGGCGGCGTAGGTCTTTCGCCGGTCTCGCGGTCTCGCGGGTGTCGGCGTCTCGCGGGTGTCGGCGTCGCGGGCGTCCCGCGGGTCTCGGCGTCTCCTGGGACTCACGCCGCGGAGGCGCGGCGGGTGCGCTCGGCGGCCGTCAGGAACTTCAGGAGGGCGCGCTCGTCGGCGTCCATCCAGCGGGACGCGCGCGACGCGTTGGCGCGAGACCGCTCGATGAGGCGGTCGAGCTCGTCGCGGTCGTCGGTGAGGATCGCGGGGTGGATGTAGCTCTTGCGGCACACCGCCGGGGTGTTGTGCAGGTGGGCGGCGGCGATCCGGACGGCCTCGGCGCGCTGCGCGTCGTGCTCCCGCCCGTTCGCCGGTTCGAGGCGGCGTAGATACCCGAAGGCGACGGCGCTGGCTCCCCACGTGCGGAACGTCTTGGACGTGTAGTCGGCGGCGGTCACCAGGCCGAGGTAGTCGTTGACGTCGCGCGATCCGACGCTCCGGACGGCGTCGCCGTCCACGTACTGCAGCAGGTGCTGGCCAGGCAGCTCCCGGCAGCGGCGCACGATGTTCGCCACCCGCCGGTCGTGGACCACGACGTCGTGCGGCGCGCCGGACTTGCCCGGGAAGCGGAACCGGACCTCGGCGCCGTCGACGGTGGTGTGCCGGTTGCGCAGCGTCGTCAGCCCGAACGATTCGCCGGAGCGCACGTACTCGTCGTTGCCCACGCGGATCAGGGTCGCGTCGAGCAGCCAGACGACGGTGGCGACCACCCGGTCCAGGCCCAGGCGCGGTGCGCGCATGTCGGCGTCGACGCGCTCGCGGAGCGCCGTCAGCCCGTCGCCGAACGCCACCAGCTCGTGGAACTTGGCGGCGTCGCGGCGCTTGCGCCACTGGCGGTGGTACAGGTACTGCTTGCGGTGCTTGGCGTCGCGCCCGGTGGCCTGCACGTGGCCGGTGGGATCGACGCAGATCCACACGTCGGTCCACGCGGGCGGCACGGCGAGGGACCGGATCCGGTCGAGCGTCTCCCGGTCGGTGATCCGGGCGCCGCTGTGGTCCAGGTAGCTGAACCCCGTGCCGCGCCGACGGCGGTGGATGCCCGGGTCGGCGTCGCAGCTATGGGTGAGCAGGTCTCCCACGGCACTCATCACCGCTCCCTCCTCGTGCCATCCACCCCGTGCCGACGCACCTGGCCTTCCGCCGCTCTGGCGCCTCCAGCCACTATGGCGCGCGGGTCTTCCGCTGGCATCCGGCGCGCGCTGGCATCCGGCGCGACGGCCGGGCGGGCCGCTCGTTCCGTGCCGGCCCGCCGCCGGTGTCTCTCGGTGCTGGGCCACGGCCGCGGCCGTCGTCCGCGGGGCGTTGCGCTCCGCCGACGCCTGGACCATCGTGGACTCGCCCTGGTCCCACTGACGCGATCCATTCGAGGTGACAGCCGCATGGCTGATGGCCCGGATCCGCGAGTACTCGCCGTCCTTCGACGAGGAACGGTTCGCGGCGCACGAGCGGTTCTTCGTCGACGAGGTGCGTGGCTGGGCACGGTCACGGTTCGACGTCGCCCTGCCGGCCGACCGCACAGCGGTGTGCGGCGTGTCGGCCAGTGGTGAGCTGGCCCTCGCCATGGGCCTTCGGCATCCGGACGTCTACGGTGCGGTCTTCTGCGCGTCGCCGGGCGGTGGCTTCCGTCCGCCCGCCGTCATGCCGACGTCGCTGCCGCGCGCGTACCTCGTCGCCGGGACGCTGGAACCGTGGTTCCTGGAGAACGCGGCCCGGTGGGCGGATGCGCTGCTCGAAGCCGGGGCCGAGGTTGTCATGAGGGAGCGGGTCGGGGACCACGGGGACCCGTTCTGGCGGGCCGAGTTTCCGTTGATGGTGTCCTGGGCGTTTGGCCGGTGAGGTGGGGCGTGCTCAGACGTTGAAATGTGAAGGCGAGGCGGGTCATCCCTCGGGAGCGTACGAGCCGCCCGATGCCTGGGTACAAATCAGCAAGTGATGCATCGAGCGCCTGGCCCGAGGCCCCGACGCTCAGTACAGCGCCTCCACGCGGGCGGTGTACTTGCTCGACACGATGAGGCCGCGCCGCAGCGGAGCCTCGCTCGGCCCGGCGTGGCTGGCGAGCTTGGCCTCCCAGAAGTCCACCTGCGACGCCGTCGGGGCCACGCCCAGGTAGTGCTGGTACGCCGCGCCGATCCGCAGCCGCACCGCCTGCGGGTTGTTCCACAGCGCCTTGGCGACGCCGGCGCGGCCCAGGGTCGGCAGCCGGTCCGTCCAGTGCTGGAGCTGGGCCGCGGTGGGCGAGCGGTGCAGGATGTGCCGGTAGAGCGCCGTCACGTACGCGTCGGCGGTGCCACCGACGTGGCTGTAGTACTTCGGGTTGGACAGCAGGTACAGCTCGACCTCGTCGACGACCCGCGTGCCCTTCCGGATCGCCTCCAGGTGGGTGGCAACGGCCGACGACGACGGCGTGTAGCCCAGCGTGCCCTCGTACGCCGAGACGATGCGCGCCGAGCGGTACTTGGTCGAGCCCTCGATCCCGTCCGCCAGCGGGCCGGTGCCGTTGGCCTCGACCTTCTCCGCCCAGAAGTCGATCTCGCTCGCGGTGGCCGGACGCCCGAGGCTGTCCAGGTAGACGGCCTGGACCACGTTGACATAACGCTCGGCGACCGGGGCGGCGTAGTGCTCGGCGTAGAGCGCCGCCTTGTCCCGGATGCCGGGCAGGAGCGGGTAGGCGAGCGTGCCGGGGCACTCTGTGTAGTGCGTGTCGCGGTGGCCGAAGATGCGGGGCAGCGTCACCTGCTGGCCGACCGGGAACCGACCGCCGGAGCTGACAGCTGTGAAGACCGCCGACTCGTCCGGGTTGATGTCGTACTCCGCCAGGCGGTAGCCCGCGATGTGCGCCACGCCGTCCTGCTGTGCGGCGGACGGCGTCACGCCCGCCTCGGTGGTGAACGTGCCGAGCATGGCGATGCCCACGGTGCCGGTGTTGAAACCGCCGGCGTGCGCGCCGATGATCGGCTCCTCGATGCTGCCGTCGGCACCCTCGTAGATGTTGCCCCACTTGTCGACCAGGAAGTTGTAGCCGATGTCGCACCAGCCGTTCGTGTGCTGGTGGTACGCCTGGTCGTTGCGGATGGCCTGCATGGCCTCGGCGACGGTGCTGTAGTCGTTCGGGTTCACGGTGTGGTGCACCACCGCGCCCTTGAGCCCGCCCTCGGCCGGGAACCAGGTGGGGCCGCTGCCCGGGTCGGCGCACTGGGGCGCCGCGCCCCACTCCTCGCGCGTGATGATGGTTGGCCCGCCCGTCGCGGACGCCGGTGCCACCTCGCCGGACGAGCTCGCCGCCGCCGTCGTGGTCGCCTCGGAGGACACGAGGCTCAGCTCGACGCCCTCGGGCACGGCCTTCGTCTCGTCGACAGTCGCCAGCTGCACCGCGTCGGCCTCACCGATGTAGGCGGGGTCGGACACGATGACGGCGGAGCCCTCGTCAGCGCCCTGGGGAGACTTCTCCAGGAGTGTCCATGGACCCCACGTACCGTCCAGGGCGCGGGCACGCACCTGCAGCTCGGGAACCAGGCCGTCGACCACGGCCGGCCACGACGCACCGACGGTCTGGAAACCACCCGGGGCCTCGACGGCGCCGGCGATGCGCCCGTCGGCGTCGGCGGTGTCGAGCACGATCTCGCCGTCGGCCGCTGTGCTCATCTCGGTGCTCGACTCGGGCTCCGTCACGGTGACGTCCGCGACCGGCTCGCTCTCCGGCTCGGGGGCCGCAGCGACCTCGAGAACGTCCACGCTCGCCTCAGCGGTCCCGGTCTCCGGGAGTGCCGAGTCCGTGGCGTCGGGGACGGCGGAGGACCGCTCGGGCTCCGCCGAGCGGTCCGGGGTGAGTGCGGTCGCGGTCGGAGCGAGCGCACCGAGCGCGATGGCCGGCGCGACGCCGAGCACCAGAGCCCTCCCCACGACCTCACGAGTACCCTGCCCGGACCTCGACGCCGCCACATGCCGTGCCACTACTACCTCCACGTTGGAACTGCAGCCGCACTGCACGAACACAGCCGGCGCACATGTCATCGGGGACCCTAACCGAGCGGAGGCGGCACGAGGGGGGCCGTAAGCCCTGCAAGGCAGGGTGATCTTCAGTCAGGTCTCGCGTCTCCGGGCGATGGCTCGCTCATGGTGACCGTGCCAGCGGAGCATCGCCTGGGCCGGCGACTTGCCGGGCCGCTTGGCGATCGCCCGGATCGCGTCGTCCTCTTGCGAAATCGTTATCGATATCGTTAACCTCCCGATCAGTTCCGCGACTTGCCCAAGGCCGACGGAACCCGATCGGAGAGGAACAACGATGTCCCATTCCACGACCATGAGGCGGGCGGCCGCGATCGCGGCGTCAGCCCTGACTGCTCTCGCACTGGCGGTGCCCGCGGTCCAGGCCTGCCCTAGGGAGCCGACTCTGCGCTCCGAAGCGCCGCGTGACCTCGAGGTCGGCAGCGCCGTGTGGGGTCAGCGCGACCTGCTCGACTACGACCGCAAGAACCCCACGGAGTTCCAGCGCATCCTCGGGGCCGAGTTCAGCTCGCTGACCCCCGAGAACGACATGAAGTGGGCCGAGGTCCACCCGGAGCCCGACGTCTACGACTTCTCCGGCGCAGACGCCGTCGTCGCCTTCGCGAAGGCCAACGGTCAGGAGGTCCGCGGGCACACGCTGCTCTGGCACAGCCAGAACCCGCAGTGGGTGATCGACGCCAGCGCCGACTGGACCTGCGAGGAGGCGCGCGAGGTTCTCGAGGACCACGTCCGCACCGTCGTCGGCCGCTACGCCGGCGAGATCTACGAGTGGGACGTGGCGAACGAGATCTTCCAGGATGACTGGGACGCGGGCGGCGTCAAGCTGCGCACCGAGGCCAACCCCTTCCTCAAGGCGTGTGCCGAGGACCCGGTCGCCCTGCTCGGTGACGTCTTCCGGTGGGCGCACGAGGCGGACCCCGAGGCGGTCCTCTTCCTCAACGACTACAACGCCGAGGGCATCAACAACAAGACAAACGCCTACTACGAGCTGGCCCAGGAGCTGCTCGCCGACGGCGCGCCGCTGCAGGGCTTCGGCGCCCAGGGCCACCTGAGTCTGCAGTACGGGTTCGACGAGTCGATCCAGGAGAACTTCGAGCGGTTCGCGGACCTCGGGCTGAAGGTGGCGGTCACCGAGGCCGACGTCCGTATGCCGCTCGGCGAGGACGGCGAGCCCACCGCCGAGCAGATCGCACTCCAGGCGGAGCGGTACGACAAGATGCTCGAGGCGTGCCTCAACGTTCCGGCCTGCTCCAGCTTCACGGTCTGGGGCTTCGACGACGGGCGCTCGTGGGTCCCGGGCGTCTTCCCGGAGGGCTACGCGACGATCATGACCGAGGAGTTCGAGAAGAAGCCCGCGTACTACGCGCTGCTCGAGAGTCTCACCGACGCCACCCCCGGCAGGTCCCCGCGCACGCCCCCCGGTCTGAACCGGTAGGGCGACATCGTGAGGTACCGGTGGCGTGCGGGCCTGGCCAGGTCCGCACGCCACCGGTCCCGTTCTGAGTCCACCGCAGGTCGACCCGGCCTCCGCTCTGGTCGGACGACCAGGCCGAAACCGGGTAGCGCTCAGACGTTGAACCGGAACTCCACCACGTCGCCGTCCTGCATCACGTAGTCCTTGCCCTCGATGCGGGCCTTGCCCGCCGCCTTCGCTCCGGCGATCGAGCCGGTCTCCACGAGGTCGTCGAACGAGACGACCTCCGCCTTGATGAAGCCGCGCTCGAAGTCGGTGTGGATCACGCCGGCCGCCTGCGGGGCGGTCCAGCCCTTGTGGATGGTCCAGGCGCGCGCCTCCTTGGGACCCGCCGTCAGGTAGGTCTGCAGGCCCAGGGTCTCGAAGCCGACCCTCGCGAGCTGGTCGAGGCCGGACTCCGGCTGCCCGGTCTCGGCGAGCATCTCGGCCGCTTCCTCCGGTTCGAGCTCCACGAGCTCCGACTCGAACTTCGCGTCCAGGAAGATCGCCCGTGCGGGCGCGATGAGCTTGCGCAGCGCCTCCTGGGAGGCGGTGTCGGCCAGGCCGGCGTCGTCCGTGTTGAAGACGTAGATGAACGGCTTGGCCGTCATGAGCTGCAGGCTCGCGATCTCGGCCAGGTCCAGGCCGGCGTCGGCGGCGCCCTGGTAGAGCGTGATGCCCTTGTCGAGGATCTCCTGGGCCTTCTTCGCGGCCGCGTACAGGACGGGGTCGCCGCGCTTGATCTTGACCTCCTTCTCCATCCTCGGCAGGGCCTTCTCAAGGGTCTGGAGATCGGCAAGGATCAGCTCGGTCGAGATCGTCTCGATGTCGCCGGTGGCGTCGAGGGAGCCGTCCACCCGCACGACGTCCGGATCGTCGAACGCACGCGTGACCTGGCAGATCGCGTCGGCCTCGCGGATGTTCGCGAGGAACTTGTTGCCCAGGCCCTCGCCCTCGGACGCGCCCTTGACGATGCCTGCGATGTCCACGAACGACACGGTGGCCGGCAGGATCCGCTCGCTGTGGAAGATCTCGGCGAGCTTGGCCAGCCGCTCGTCGGGCAGCGAGACCACCCCCACGTTGGGCTCGATCGTCGCGAACGGGTAGTTCGCCGCGAGCACCTGGTTGCGGGTCAGAGCGTTGAAGAGGGTGGACTTGCCGACGTTGGGCAGGCCGACGATGCCGATAGTGAGAGCCACGTCGCGAAATTCTACGTGCCGGGCGCCAGTCGCCGTCGTTCGAGCTCGTCGAGGTCGCGCGCCACGAACCGGTGGTGCTCCCAGGCCTCGCCTGCGATCACGCCGAGACAGCGCCACACGGGAAGGCTGCGCGTCTCTGGTTCCCACGGCGGTAGCCGCTGGGCCGTGGCCTCGAACTCGTCCTGCGTGAGGGCGTCGTACTGGGCACGCACCTGGGCCACGCGGTCCGTCCAGGCCGCCTGCACCTCCTCGTACGACGGCGTGGCCGTCACGTCGACGCCGAGCGCGGCCGCCCGGTCGTCGTACTCGGAGAACGGGAGGCCGATCGGGCTGAACGCGCCGTCACGACCCTGGATCCCGTGCCGGAGCCAGCCGTCGACGGCGAACACGAGGTGTCGCAGCGTCTGAGCGGTCGACCACTCGCCGTCGACCTGCTGGTCCACCGTGCCGGCGGGCATGGCGGCGACCCGGTCGAGCGTGGTCGACCAGGTTCGCATCGCGGCCTCGAACGACTCCCGCTGCAGCGCCAGGACCTGGGACCGAGCATGCTCCCGGCCGGGACTCCGCCGGTTGAGCTCGGCCTCGACCAGGGGTTCGACGTCGACCCCGTTGATCTTGAGCCCGCGGATCTCGCCGTCGATGTCGGCGCCGGTCAGGTCGACCCCGCGCATCACGGCGTGCGGCAGGTACGACTGCTCGAACACCGCACCCTCCAGCTCTGCGAAGCGGAAGCGCGCACGCGTCAGGTCTGCCGCAGCGAACTCGGCGCCCTGCAGGTCGTCATCAGCCGTGAATCGGGTCATGGCCTCAGACTAGGAGGGGTCACTGACACGGGCGTCGCCGGCGTCGATCAGGTCCAGGTCCCGGGTGGCATACCAGTGGTGGTGCCACTCCTCGGAGAGCACCACCCCGACGCACTGCGCGACGGTGAACGGCTCGGACTGGTCCATCCACGGCGGCGGCTCGGCCGGGCTGCCCGCCTGCTCTGACGTGACCGTGGCAAGGAAGTCGCGCACCTCCCGCACGCGGCCACGCCGCACCTCCAGCACCTCGTCGTACGACGGCGTCGCGGCCGGGTCGATCCCGATTCCCGGCGCGTCGGCCGCGAACGCCGACTGCGGCATGCCGGACGGCCAGAACACGTCCGCACGCCGGCCCTGGGCGCCCCAGCGCAGCCAGCCGTCGGTGCAGAACACGAGGTGCCGCAGGGTCTGGGCGAACGACCACTCGTCGTCGACCGAAAGGTCGACGGTACCGGCGGGCATCGAGGCGACCCGTTCGTACGTGGCCTCCCACATGCGGTCGAAGGTCTCCGACGCCTGGCGGAGCCCAGCCAGGGTGCGGTCCTGGAGCAGCGCCCGCTCCGGGTACCGCTTGTTCAGCTCCGCCTCGACCAGGGGTTCGACCTCGACCCCGTTGATGCGCAGGTCGTAGATGTCGCCGCTGATGTCCGCGCCGACCAGCTCCACCCCACGCATCCGCACGCCGTTCAGGCCGACCTCGCGGAACTGGGCACCACTCAGGTCGACGTGCCGGATGTCGGCGCCGCGCAGGTCTTCTCCCTCGATTCGCCTCATACGACGGACGCTACGCCGACCCTCTGACAGTCGTCGGCATCCTGACGATCGTCGGCACCGGGCGCCGGCCCGCAGCCGCCGTCTGCCAGGCGCCGAGGCTCACGGGAAGGACTGCACCTGCTGGAGCAGTTCCGGCAGCCGCCTGTTGTACACCCGAGCGCCGAACCGCACCGCCAGCACCAGGATCAGCCCCCCGTACAGGACGCCGACGGCGAGCGTCGCGACGCCCCACAGCACCCCGCCCAGCGCCAGGGCCGCGATCCCCACCGCGAAGACCGGGACCGACAACCCCAGCGTGACCAGGAAGCCGACCCCCTGCGAGACCATCGTGGCGACCGCGGCACCCTGCGGGGACTTGAGCGGGCTCTCCCCCGGCTTGGCCACCGGGTACACGAGCCGAGCGGAGACCGCTGACGAGACACCGGTGCTGACCAGCAGGGCGCCGAAGGCCAGTCCGAGCAGGGGCAGCGTCAGGTGCCAGGAGTCGGCCGCCCAGACCGACGCCACGACCGTGGCCGCGCCCACCAGGGGACCCACCACGAGCATGGGGATCGCACGGCCCCACCGGTCCGCCCTGCCGTCGACACCGGCGGCCACGTGCAGCGCGAACGCCGTGTTGTCGTAGGCGATGTCGTTGGAGATGCTGAAGCCGAGCATCCAGGCCACGAACGGCCCCGTCGCCAGGAGCATGAAGAAGCTGCCGGTGCTCTGGCTGGTGAAGTACATGATGACGGGCAGCAGCGGGACTATCGCGATCGAGCCCGAGTACCGGGGATCCCGCAGCCAGTAGGTGGCCGTGCGGGCGGTGACCGCCCAGGTGGGCGAGAACGGCACCTGGCCGAACGCGCCGAGCCCCTTCGCCCTGCCGCCACCGCCGTCACCCACCGGCGGGCGCTCCAGGGCGCGGGCCAGCGCCCGGTCCCAGACCAGCCAGGCCAGCGCGATGGTGCCGAGCGCGACGGCGAGCCGCCCGGCCAGGGCGGCCCAGTCGCCGTCGTGCACCGTGCCGGCGAGGGACCAGGCGGCGCCGAACGGTGTCCAGCCCACGACGCCGGCGGCCTGCTCGAACAGCGGGAGGAGCCCGGTGCCGCTGTCGGCCTCGACCGACACCTCGACGCCGTTCGCGAGCCAGCTCGCCAGCGGACCGACCAGCACGATCAGCACCAGCGCGACGATCGTGACGAGCTCGCGGTACCGCCGGGACTCCAGCACGGGGGCCAGCACGGTGGTGATCGCGCGGGACCCGATCACGCACGTCGCGACCCCGAGCACCGCGCCGACGAGCGCGACCAGCAGGACGCCCGGCTCCAGCACCCACGCGAAGGAGGTACCGACGGCGACCAGCACCGTGGCGATGCCGGGCACCGACACCAGGCCGGCCACGGCGAGCCCGGCGACGAGGGTGCGCCGCGGGATCGCATAGGTCGTGAACCGGTGCGGGTCGAGGGTGGCGTCCACACCGAACGCGAAGATCGGGATCAGCCACCAGCCGACCACCGTGACGGCTCCGCCGAGGGTGATCGCGAGACCCGCCCAGGCCGGGTCCCCCACGAACGCCAGGCCTCCCACCAGGGCGATCAGCGTGCCCACGATGCCGAGCGCGTACACGGCCGCGACGATCATGCCGATCGTCTGCCAGACGCTCTTGCGGAACGTGTTGCCCATCAGCGTCAGCTTGAGGGTCAGGAACCGCGCAACCATGAGAGCCCTTCCGAGTGCTGGCGGCCGCCGACGAGGTCGACGAACCGGTCCTCCAGGCTCTGCTCGCCGCGCACCTCGTCCACCGTGCCCGCCGCGAGCACCTGCCCGAGGGCCATCACCGCCACGTGGTCGCACATGCGCTGCACCAGGTCCATGACGTGGCTGGAGACGATGACGGTGCCGCCGCCCGCCACGTAGTCCTTGAGGATGTCGCGGATGTTGGCGGCGCTCACCGGGTCCACCGCCTCGAACGGCTCGTCGAGGACCAGGGCGCGCGGCGCGTGGATCATGGCGCTGCCCAGCGCGATCTTCTTGGTCATGCCCGCCGAGTAGTCCACTACGAACGTGTCCGCGTCCTTGGCCAGGTCGAAGGCCAGCAGCAGGTCGTTGGTGCGCTCGACGACCGTGTCCTTGTCCATCCCGCGCAGCATCCCCGCGTAGGTCAGGAGCTGGCGGCCGGTCAGGCGGTCGAACAGCCGCACGCCGTCGGGCAGCACGCCGAGCGTGGCCTTCGCCTCGTCGGGACGCGCCCAGAGGTCGACGCCGTGCACCCAGGCCGTGCCGAAGTCCGGCCGCAGGAGGCCGGTGGCCATCGAGAGCATCGTGGTCTTCCCGGCGCCGTTCGGGCCGACCAGGCCGTAGAACGAGCCCGCAGGGACGTCGAGGCTGACGCCGGAGACGGCGATCTTCTGGCCGAACCGCTTCCAGAGGCCGCGCACGCTGAGCGCGGCCGTCGGGTCGTACGGAGGCGGCTCGGGGGCGCCCTGCGGGCCTGGCCCGCCCGGCGAGCTCGGGTCGACTGGGATGGTCATGGCACCCAACGTAGCCGCGACGTCCCACACAGTGGATCCGACGCGAGGATGAGTGCGGGTGAGAGTGCTTCCGCCTGGCGGCGGACAACCTCACCAGCGCAGACGCCGGGCCGATGCACAGGCGATACCGGACGATTCCGAGCACACGGGGTGTCGCCGGCGGGAGTGTCAGTGGCTCGTGGCAGCCTGTCGCACATGGACATCGCCGCAACGATTCTGCTGGCCCTCGGCGCCCTCGTCGTCGGTGCGCTGCTGGGGTGGCTCGGTCATGCACAGCGCTCAGCGCCCGCCCTGCGCGACGCGGACCTGGAGGCCGTGCGCCTGCGCGCCCAGGTCGAGTCGGCCGAGCAGCGGGTGGCTGCCGCGCAGGACCGCGCGGACGAGCAGATCGCCGCCGCGCGGGAGCGCGCCACCGAGCAGATCGCCGCCGCGCGCACGGAGCAGGAGAACGCGCGGCGCCAGTTCCAGGCGCTGGCCGGCGACGCGCTGGACGCAAACAGCAAGCGGTTCCTCGAGCTCGCCGAGGAGCGGCTCAAGCGGTCGGCCTCAGCCGGCGAGCAGGCGCTCGCCCAGCGCGAGCAGGCCGTGAAGTCGCTGGTCGACCCGCTGACCAAGGCGGTGGAGCTGGTCCGCAGCGAGGTGCTCCAGGCGGAGAAGGCGCGCATCGAGGGCCAGGGCGCGCTCGTGGAGCAGATGCGCAACGTCGCCGAGGTGTCGGCCGACCTGCGCAACGGCACGGCCGACCTGGTCACGGCGCTGCGCTCGTCGCAGACGCGCGGCGCCTGGGGCGAGCTGCAGCTTCGCAAGGTCGTGGAGTCGGCGGGCATGATCAACCGCGTCGACTTCACCGAGCAGGAGCAGGTCACCACCGAGGACGGCACGCTCCGCCCCGACATGGTGATCAACCTCGCTGGCGGCAAGCGCGTGGTCGTGGACTCGAAGGTCGCCTTCATCGGCTTCCTGGAGGCGCAGCAGTCCGACGACGCCGCGTACCGCGAGCAGCGCCTCGACGCGCACGTGCGCCACATGCGCAAGCACGTGGACGACCTGGCGGCCAAGAAGTACTGGAACCAGTTCGAGCCCGCGCCGGAGTTCGTCGTCATGTTCGTGCCGGCGGAGGCGTTCCTGTCCGCGGCCCTGGAGCGCGGCCCAGAGCTGCTGGAGTACGCGGCGCAGAAGAACGTCATCATCGCGACACCCACCACGATGCTCGCCCTGCTGCGCACCGTCGCCTACGCGTGGCGGCAGGAGGCCCTGGCGGAGAACGCGCAGAAGGTGCTCACGGTCGGCAAGGAGCTGTACGCGCGCCTGGTCACGATGACGAGCCACGTCACGCGGACGGGCCGCGCGCTGGAGTCGGCGACCAAGAGCTACAACCAGATGATCGGCTCGCTGGAGCGCAACGTCCTGACGTCCGCCCGCCGGATGGTGGAGCTCGACGTGGTCGACGAGAAGGACGCCGTCGAGGAGCTGAAGGGCATCGAGGAGGTGCCGCGCCCGGTCACCAAGCCCGAGCTGCTCGCGGCCGAGGAGGGCGGCATCGTCGCGATCGACCGCGCCCAGGACGGCGAGCGTGAGCAGCCCGACGGGATCCTGGTGCAGGCCCTTGAGGTCACCGAGCTCGCGGTGACCGACAAGCGTGCGCTCGAAGCGGTCGAGAAGGCCGCGTCGGACGGCACGAAGGACGCCTCCGCCGTCGGCCAGGCCGGCTGAGCCGGGCTCGCGAACCGGGCTCAGCCAGGCCGGGCCCAGGCAGGCCAGGCCCAGGCGAGCCGGGCGAGAGCCACGCTCAGGCCAGCGGAAGCTCCTTGCGAGCCTCGCGCCGCGGCCGCTTGGTCTCCTCGCCTGCGGCCTTCAGCCCGGCCCGCAGCTCGCGGGGCAGCGAGAACATGAGGTCCTCGGTCGCGGTCCGCACCTCGTCGACCGTGCCGAAGCCGTGGTCGGCGAGGTGGGCGATGACGTCCTGCACCAGGATCTCCGGCACCGACGCGCCGGAGGTCACGCCCACCGTCGTGACGCCCTCCAGCCACTCGTCCTTGATCTCGGTCTTGCGGTCCACGCGGTACGAGGCCGTCGCGCCGGACTGGAGCGCCACCTCGACGAGCCGCACCGAGTTGGACGAGTTGGCGGAGCCCACGACGATGACCAGGTCGCACTCCGGCGCCAGCTTCTTCACCGCTACCTGGCGGTTCTGCGTGGCGTAGCAGATGTCGTCGCTCGGCGGGTCCTGCAGCGACGGGAACTTCTCGCGGAGCCTGCGGACGGTCTCCATCGTCTCGTCCACCGACAGCGTGGTCTGCGAGATCCACACGACCTTGTCGGGGTCGCGCACCACCACCTGGTCCACCTCGTCGGGCGAGTTCACCACCTGCACGTGCTCGGGCGCCTCACCCGCCGTGCCCTCGACCTCCTCGTGACCGGTGTGCCCGATCAGCAGGATGTCGTAGTCGTCCTTCGCGAACCGGACGGCCTCCTTGTGCACCTTGGTGACCAGGGGGCAGGTCGCGTCGATGGTCTCGAGGCTGCGCGCCTCGGCCGAGGCGCGCACGGCCGGCGACACACCGTGGGCCGAGAAGACCAGCCGGCCGCCCTCTGGCACCTCGTCGGTCTCGTTGACGAAGATGGCGCCGCGTTCCCGCAGCGTCTCCACCACGTGCTTGTTGTGCACGATCTCCTTGCGCACGTACACCGGCGTGCCGTACGTCTCCAGGGCCTTCTCGACGGCGACGACCGCCCGGTCCACGCCGGCGCAATAACCACGGGGGGCCGCCAGCAGGACGCGCTTGGTCTTGGTCTCGGCAGGACGCTCAGGGCTCGTGACGCTCACACCCGCAGTCTAGGGGCGCCGTGCGGAGGGCTTGTGTCGGTGGTGGGTGGCAGGGTTGGACACGTGACGGAACCCACCCAGCGGCCGCTCCCGGCCGAGCTTCCCCTGAAGGCCCTCGACACCACGGCCACCAGTCCCTGGCCTGTCCGGGTGCTGTCGGAGAAGATCAGGGGCTACATCGACAAGATGCCGCCGGTCTGGGTCGAGGGCCAGGTGGTGCAGTTCAACCAGCGCCCGGGCTCCGGCCTGCAGTGGCTCACGCTCCGCGACACCGAGGCGGACGCCTCCCTGCCGGTGACGGTCTTCTCCCGCATCCTCGACCTGCTGCCCCACCCGCCCGCAGAGGGCGACCACGTGGTGGTGCACGCCAAGCCCGTGTTCTGGACCAAGCGCGGCACGCTGCAGATGCAGGCCAACGAGATCAGGGCGGTCGGCGTCGGCGAGCTGCTGGCCCGGATCGAGGTCCTGAAGAAGGTCCTCGCGGCCGAGGGCCTGTTCGACGCCTCCCGGAAGCGCAGCCTGCCGTTCCTGCCCGCCGTCGTCGGGCTGGTGTGCGGGCGCGAGTCCAAGGCGGAGCACGACGTGGTGGTGAACGCCCGCACCCGCTGGCCCCAGGTCCGGTTCGAGATCCGCGAGGTCGCGGTGCAGGGCGTCAACGCGGTGCGCGAGGTGTCGAACGCCATCGCGGAGCTCGACCGGGACCCGCGGGTCGACGTCATCGTGGTGGCCCGCGGCGGCGGCTCGGTCGAGGACCTGCTGCCGTTCAGCAACGAGTCGCTCGTGCGCGCCGTCGCGCAGGTCCGCACTCCCCTGGTCAGCGCGATCGGCCACGAGACCGACGCACCCCTGCTCGACCTCGTCGCCGACTACCGCGCCTCCACCCCCACCGACGCCGCCAAGCGGATCGTGCCCGACGTCTCCGAGGAGCGGCTCCGCCTCAACCAGGCGCGCAGCCGGATGCGCGGCGCTGTCGCGGCGATGCTCGACCGCGAGCAGCGCGGGCTCGACGGCGTCCGCTCGCGCCCCGTCCTCGCCGCGCCGCAGACCATGCTCCAGTCGCGGGAGCGCGACGTCGTCCAGGCGATCCGGCACGGCCGGCACGCCCTCGACGCGCTGCTGCTGCGGGCGAGCGGTGAGATCGGGCGGCTCGCCGCCCAGGTCAGGGCGCTGTCGCCGGCCTCGACGCTGGAGCGGGGCTACGCCGTCGTGCAGCGCGCGGACGGCCACGTGGTGCGGCAGCCCGACGACGTGGCGGTCGGTGCGGGCGTGCACGTCCGGCTCGCGCAGGGCGCGCTGGACGCCGAGGTGACCGCGACCAGTTCCTAGGCGAATCGGCGGCCGCGCCGTCCGCGGCGGGGCGTCAGACCCGCCGGGCCACGAACACCCACTCCAGCCCGGGCCGGTCGGGCGCATCCAGCACGTCGTCGATCTCGAACCCGGCGGCGGCCAGCGACGCCTCGACCTCGTCCCGCTCCCGGAACCGCAGGGTCGAGTCCGAGGTGACCACGTCGCCGTCGGGCAGCGTGCCGGGCGGGAAGCGGTAGGTGCCGCGGAAGGTGACCAGCGGGAGCGCGACCTCGACGAGGTCGGTCCAGGTCTCGACCTCGCCGATGCCGGGGATGTCGCGGCGCTCCGAACCCTGTTCGCGGGTCCAGCCGAGCCAGGCCTGCTTGGCGGGCACGCGGGTCTCGAAGACCAGGAATCCGCCGGGCCGCAGCGCGGCGTGGACGGCCGCGAGCGCCCGCGCCCACTCCTCGTCGGTCTGGAACACCTGCGCCACGTTGCCGGTCATGGTCGCCAGGTCGACGGCGAGCCCGAGCCCGCCGGCCGCGTCCGCCCCGCCCTCGACCCAGGTGACGGCCTCGGCGCCGGGCTTGCCCTTGGCGACGTCGAGCGACGCGGCGGCGGGGTCGAGACCCGTCACTCGCAGTCCCCGGCTCGCGAGCCGCAGGGCCAGCACGCCGGTTCCGCAGCCGACGTCGAGCACGCTGCGGGCGCCGAGCCGCTCGGCGAGGCCGGTGTACAGGTCGAGGTCGCGGCGGTCGTGGTCGAAGGCGTCGTAGAGCCGGACGAGCCAGGGGTCGGCGAACTTCCGGTCGGGTGTGGTCATGGTGACATGCTCACGCGCCCCCGGAGCGGGCCCAAGGCCTTTTTGTCGCGTACGGTCGTCCCGACGGACCGGGCAGGCCAGAGCCGGACGTGTCTTGCCAGGGAGAGCACGATGACGGGTGACGCCCACACCACGCTGGACGACGCGGCGGCGGTGTTCGCGGCCGCACGACGGCGGCTGTTCGGCGTCGCGTACCGGATGCTGGGCTCCGCCGCCGAGGCCGAGGACGTGGTGCAGGACGCGTGGGTGCGGTGGCAGACCATGGACCGCTCCGCCGTCGTCAACCCGGAGGCGTTCCTGACGACGATGACGACGCGGCTGGCGATCAACGTGCTGCAGAGCGCGCGGTCGCGGCGCGAGACGTACGTCGGGCCGTGGCTGCCGGAGCCGGTGGACACGAGCGAGGATCCGACACTGGGCGCGGAACGGGCCGAGGCCCTGGACACCGCGGTGCTCCTCCTGCTGGAGAAGCTGACGCCCACCGAACGCGCGGCGTACGTGCTGCGCGAGGCGTTCGACTACGGGTACCCGGAGATCGCCGACATCGTGGGGCTGTCCCAGGCCGCCGCGCGGCAGCTCGTGAGTCGGGCGCGCAAACACCTGGCCTCGGAACGGCGCAACACCGTGACGGCCCAGGAGCGGCGCACGCTGCTCGACGCGTTCCTCGCGGCGGCCCGGGCCGGCGACGTCGGACGGCTGGAGCATCTGTTCGCCGAGGACGCCGTCAGCCGGGCCGACAGCAACGGCAAGGCGAAGTACGTGGCGCGCGTCGCGGTGTCGGGCCGCTCCAAGGTCGCGCGGCTCCTGGCAGCGTTCGCCGACGTCTTCTGGGCCGGCGTCACCGCGGAGCCGCTGGAGCTCAACGGTGACGCCGGGCTTGGCCTGGTGCGCGACGGCGAGCTGGTCGGGACGCTGACCGTCACGGCGTCGGCCGACGGCCTGCACGAGATCCTGTGGCAGCTCAACGCCGACAAGCTGGAGCCGCTGCGGCGGGCCCGCGCGGAGCGGGCCCGCGCGGAGCGGGACCACGCCGAGCGGGACCACGCGGAGTAGGTCCGTCCGGCGCGAGACGGCGCCGGACGGGCCGCGCCGTAGGTCAAGGACGCGGACGGATCCCTACGCCTGGACCTTCCGCCACTGCTCGTAGGTGACCTCGCCGAGCCGGGCCTCGCCGTGGGGCACGAGCTCCCCGTCGGTGAGCGGCGCCCCGAAGTAGGTGGCGCCCGGGTCGGTACGGACCTCGCGCAGGTCGTCCTTCGACGCGAGGTACGTGCGCACGATCTCGTCGAAGCCGAAGAGCTCCGGCCCGGCGATCTCGATGGTCGCCTCCAGCGGCGTGCCGACGGCGACCTCCGCGACGATCCGGGCGACGTCCGCCGAGGCGATCGGCTGGAAGCGCACCGGCGCCATGTGCACGACGCCGTCGACCGTCGCCGTGTCGGCGATCGAGGCGAGGAACTCGAAGAACTGCGTGGACCGCACGATCGACCAGCCCGAGCCGGAGGCCTTGACCAGATCCTCCTGCACCACCTTGGCGCGCATGTAGCCCGAGTCGATGCCCTCCGCGCCCACGATCGAGACGATCACGTGGTGCCGCACCCCGGCGTGCTGCTCGGCCTCCAGCAGGTTCGTCGTCGAGGTGCGGAAGAAGCGCGTGACGTCCTCCTCGGCGAACGACGGCGAGTTGCTGAGATCGACCACCACCTGGGCGCCGTCGAGCGCCTCTGCGAGGCCCGCGCCGGTCAGGGTGTCCACACCGGTCTGCGGCGAAGCGGCGACCGCCTCGTGCCCCTGCTCCTTCAGGTTGCTGACCACCTGGCTCCCGACGAGGCCGGTGCCGCCGATGACCACGATCTTCATGGTGTGCTCCTTCGTTTCTCGCGACGTTCTCGCGACGAGCCGAGCGGCCCGTCACGAGGTCGACCGGGAGCACCACGGATCTGTGACAGGCCCCGGGGCACCGCAGCGGCGCACGCCGCACCAGGGCGGACGCCGGCTACCGCTCCCGCTCGACCCGCCGCTCGTCCCACACCGGCTCGGAGGTCTCGCGCACGACGCCGTCGGACCCGAAGACGAGGTACCGGTCGAACGACCGCGCGAACCAGCGGTCGTGCGTCACGGCCAGCACGGTCCCGTCGAACGACTCCAGGCCCTCCTGCAGCGCCTCCGCCGACTCCAGGTCGAGGTTGTCGGTGGGCTCGTCGAGCAGCAGCGCCGTCGAGCCGGCGAGCTCCAGGAGCAGGATCTGGAACCGGGCCTGCTGACCGCCCGACAGGCGGTCGAAGGGCCGGTCGGCCGCCTCGGTGAGCTCGTAGCGCCGCAGCCGGGACATGGCCTTGCCCTTGTCCTGGGCGTGGTCCTCCCACAGGATGTCGAGCAGCGCGCGGCCGAACAGCTCCGGATGCGCGTGCGTCTGGGCGAAGTGTCCAGCGACCACCCGCGCGCCGAGCTTCCACGTGCCCGTGTGCGCGACGTCGCCGCCCGCGAGCAGCCGCAGGAAGTGGGACTTGCCCGACCCGTTCGAGCCCAGCACCGCCACCCGCTCGCCGTAGAACACCTCCAGGTCGAACGGCTTCATGAGCCCGGTGAGCTCCAGCCCCTCGCAGGTCACGGCGCGCAGGCCCGTGCGCCCGCCGCGCAGGCGCATGGAGATGTCCTGCTCGCGGGGCGGCTCCGGCGGCGGCCCCGCCTCCTCGAACTTCTTGAGCCGGGTCTGCGCCGCCCGGTAGCGCGAGGCCATGTCCGGGCTGTTCGCCGCCTGCTGCCGCAGGGTGAGGACCAGCTTCTTGAGCTGCGCGTGCTTCTCGTCCCAGCGCCTGCGCAGCTCCTCGAACCGCGCGAACCGTTCGCGCCGCGCGTCGTGGAACGTGGCGAAGCCGCCGCCGTGCACCCAGGCGTCCGCGCCGGCCGGACCGGGCTCCAGCGACACGATCCGGTCCGCCGCGCGCGACAGCAGCTCCCGGTCGTGCGAGACGAACAGGACGGTCTTCTTGGTCGCCCTGAGCTGGTCCTCCAGCCACCGCTTGCCCGGCACGTCCAGGTAGTTGTCCGGCTCGTCGAGCAGCAGCACCTCGTCGGTGCCGCGCAGCAGGGCCTCCAGCACGAGCCGCTTCTGCTCGCCGCCCGACAGCGTCCGCACCTCCCGGTACTGAGCCCGGTCGTACGGCACCCCGAGAGCCGCCATGGTGCACACGTCCCACAGGGTCTCGGCCTCGTAGCCGCGCACCTCCGCCCAGTCCGAGAGCGCCTGCGCGTACGCCATCTGAGCGGCCTCGTCGTCCACGGTCAGCATCGCGTGCTCGGCCTCGTCGACGGCGCGCGCCACCTCGCGCAGGCGGGGATCCGACACCGAGACCAGCAGGTCGCGCACCGTGGTCTCGTCCCGCACCGAACCGACGAACTGGCGCATGACGCCGAGGCCGCCGCTCACCACGACGGAACCGCCGTGCGGTGCGAGCTCACCGGTGATGAGCCGCAGGAGCGTCGTCTTGCCCGCACCGTTGGGCCCCACGATCGCCGTCGCGCTGCCCTCGCCCACGCGGAACGAGACGTCCCCCAGCAGGGTCCGGCCATCCGGCAGGTGGTATTCGACGTGTGCGACTTCGAGATGGCCCATGGGTCACCATGGTCCGACGCCGGACGGGCGCGGACCAAACTGTTTCCGGCGAGATGTCCTGCGGGGTTTCCGGCGTGCTGTTTCCCGCCGCGCAAGCCCGCGGCACAGTTCCGGCCGTCGAACCTGTGGACAGCGGACCCCGGATGTCGGTGGTGTGCTGTTGACTGTTCCCCGTGAGTACAGATGCAGTCACCGATGCCGGAACCGACCCGGTGAAGGACGCCCCCGCCGTCGCCACGCTCAGCTACGAGCAGGCGCGGGACGAGCTCGTGCAGGTGGTCGGCCGCCTGGAGGCCGGCGGGGAGCCGCTGGAGACGTCCCTCGCGCTGTGGGAGCGCGGCGAGGCCCTGGCCGCGCGCTGCCAGGAGTGGCTCGACGGCGCCCGCGAGCGCCTCGCGGCCGTGCGGAACGCGTCGACCGCGACGGCCGACTCGCCGGAGGAGGCCGAGTGAGCGCGCACGTCCTCGCCGTGGGCGAGGCCCTGATCGACGAGGTGCGCCGGCCCGACGGCTCCTCGGCCGAGCACCCGGGCGGCAGCGTCGCCAACGTCGCGCTCACGCTGGGCCGCCTCGGCCGGGAGGTCCGGCTCGCGACCTGGCTCGGCAGCGACGCCAGGGGCGACCTGGTCCGCGCCTGGCTCGCCGAGTCGGGCGTCGGGCTGGTCGAGGGCAGCGACGGCGCGGAGCGCACCAGCTCGGCGGTGGCCACGCTGGACGACGGCGGTTCGGCCACCTACGACTTCGACCTCACCTGGCAGGTGCCCGCCAAGGCCCTGCCGAGCCCTGCGGCGGGCGGCGCGGAGGCCGGCGAGGCAGAGGCCGGCGGTGCGGAGGCCGGCGAGGGGGCAGGCACCGACCTGCTCGCCGTCCACACCGGCTCGATCGCGGCGATGCTCGAGCCGGGCGCAGCGCAGGTGCGGCAGGTCCTCGAGGCCGCACGGACGACGTCGACGACCACCTACGACCCGAACGCGCGGCCGGCGATCATGGGCCCGGCCGACGAGGTACGCCCCCGCGTCGAGGCACTGGTGCAGCTCTCGGACGTGGTCAAGGTGAGCGACGAGGACCTGGGCTGGCTCTACCCCGACGCCGACCCGGTAGCGGTCGCGCGCGAGTGGCAGCGCGGCACGCCCGCGCTGGTGGTGGTCACGTTCGGCGGCAAGGGCGCCGTCGCGGTGTCCGACGCCGGCGAGGTCGAGGCGGTCGCCCCGCAGGTCGAGGTGGTCGACACGGTCGGAGCCGGCGACTCGTTTATGGGCGCGCTGATCGACGGCCTGTGGGAGCACGACCTGCTGGGCGCCGGCCGGCGGGACGCGCTGAACGCCGCCGGCCCGGCCACGGTGCAGCGGATCCTGGACCGCTGCTGCGCGGTCGCCGCCATCACCGTGTCACGTGCGGGCGCCAACCCGCCACGGCGCGCGGAGGTCGGGTCATGACCGCGCAGCCCGTCCCGGGGCCCGCGGAGGTGGAGCGGCTCAGCCCGCGCGAAGCCTGGGGGCTGCTGCGGTCCGGCAACGACCGGTTCGTCGCGGACGAACCGCTGCACCCGTCGCAGAACGCGGACCGGCGCCGCGAGCTGCAGGCGGCCCAGCACCCGCACACCGTGATCTTCGGCTGCTCGGACTCCCGCGTCGCCGCGGAGATCATCTTCGACCAGGGCCTCGGCGACGTGTTCGTGGTCCGCACGGCCGGGCACGTCCTGGACACGACGGTGATCGGCTCCATCGAGTACGGCGTCGACGTGCTCGGCGCGTCCCTCGTGGTGGTGCTGGGGCACGACTCGTGCGGGGCGGTGGCCGCCGCCGCGCACACGCTCGCCACGGGCGAGCAGCCCAGCGGGTTCGTCCGCGCCGTGGTGGACCGGGTGATCCCGTCGATCGTGAGCATCACCTCGGGTGACCCGGCCCGGGCGATGGCCGCCCTGTCCGACCAGGACGTGCTGCGCCGCGAGCACGTGAAGCACACGGTCGAGATGCTGCACGGCTACTCGGCAGGGCTGTCCCGCGCCGTCGCGGAGGGCCGGTGTGCGGTGGTCGGCCTCGAGTACGACCTCGCCGAGGGCAGCGCACGCCTGGTCGACGTGATCGGGGACGTCGGCGAGCTGCCCCCGGCGCCGGCGGCTGCCGCAGCGGACTGATCCAGCGCGCCGCACCCCGGTGTCCCACGGGGGCGTGACAGGAGTCACGCCCCCGGGTGCGTCACCGGGGTGCGGCTGCGGCACGATAGACCTATGACTGCTGACACCGTCGTCCCGTCGAGCTCTCCCGAGTCCGGCGACACGACCGACTACCGCATCGAGCACGACACCATGGGTGAGGTCCGCGTCCCCGCGAACGCTCTCTACCGAGCGCAGACGCAGCGTGCCGTCGAGAACTTCCCGATCTCCGGCACCCCGCTCGAGCGCGCCCACATCGAGGCCCTCGCCCGCGTGAAGAAGGCCGCAGCCACCGCGAACGCGGAGCTCGGCGTGCTCGACCAGGACATCGCCGACGCCATCGTGGCCGCCGCGGACGAGGTCGCCTCCGGCAAGTACGACGCCCACTTCCCGATCGACGTCTACCAGACCGGCTCGGGCACGTCGTCGAACATGAACACCAACGAGGTGCTCGCGACGCTCGCCACCGCGGCGCTCGGCAAGGACGTGCACCCGAACGACCACGTCAACGCGTCGCAGTCCTCGAACGACGTGTTCCCCACCTCTGTGCACGTCGCGGCGACGTCCGGCGTGGTGAACGACCTGATCCCGGCGCTGACCCACCTGGCGGACGCCCTCCAGGCGAAGTCCGACGAGTTCGCCACCGTCGTGAAGTCGGGCCGCACCCACCTCATGGACGCCACCCCGGTCACGCTCGGCCAGGAGTTCGGCGGGTACGCGGCCGCCGTCCGCTACGGCGTGGAGCGCCTGCGGGCCGCGCTGCCGCGTGCCGCCGAGGTCCCGCTGGGCGGCACCGCCGTCGGCACCGGCATCAACACCCCTGCGGGCTTCCCGCAGCGGGTCATCGCGCTGCTCGCGCAGGACACCGGCCTGCCGCTGACCGAGGCGCGCGACCACTTCGAGGCGCAGTCCGCCCGGGACGGTCTGGTCGAGCTGTCGGGCGCGCTGCGCACCATCGCGGTCTCCGTGACCAAGATCTGCAACGACCTGCGCTGGATGGGGTCGGGCCCCAACACGGGCCTCGGCGAGATCGCGCTCCCCGACCTGCAGCCGGGCTCCTCGATCATGCCGGGCAAGGTCAACCCGGTGATCCCGGAGGCCGTGCTCATGGTGTGCGCGCGCGTGATCGGCAACGACGCCACCGTCACGTGGGCTGGCGCGTCCGGCACGTTCGAGCTCAACGTGCAGATCCCGGTGATCGCGCAGGGCGTGCTGGAGTCGATCCGGCTACTGTCCAACTCGGCGCGGGTGCTGGCGGACAAGACCGTCGTCGGCATCACCGCGAACGTCGAGCGCGCCCGCGCGCTGGCCGAGTCGTCGCCGTCGATCGTGACGCCGCTGAACCGCGTGATCGGGTACGAGGCCGCCGCCAAGGTGGCCAAGCACTCGGTCAAGCAGGGCATCACGGTGCGCCAGGCCGTGCTCGACCTCGGCTTCGTGGAGCGCGGCGAGGTCACGGAGGAGCAGCTCGACACGGCGCTCGACGTGCTGTCCATGACGCGCCCGCCGCAGGCCTGAGCACCAGCCCCGGCCCCGGCACAAGAGAAACGGCTGGCATCCGAAACCCGGATGCCAGCCGTTTCCATGCCCTACGCGAGCCGATCAGCTCCAGACGAGGGTCTTGCCCTCCTGGTCCTGGAACTTCGACCGCGCGATCGCGATGATGTCGACGATCGCCCAGATGGCGCCGCCGACGCCGAGGGTCACGATGGCCACGCCGAGCACCGCGAAGCCGGTGCCGATCTTGCCCACGTAGAAGCGGTGCACACCGATCGTGCCCAGGAAGATGGCGAGCAGCAGCGCGACGAGGGTGTTCTTCTCGCTCGTCGCCGAAGCCTGGGGTGAGGTGTGGGTCTCGGTCATTTCATGTCTCCAAGGGTTTCCGGTGAGCGCCTCGCCCACCGTGACAGGAGCGAAAAAATACCTAGAACCACGCCTATTGCGCCAATCGCCCAAACCGCCGCCCCAGCCACGCCATGAGCCCTCTTACGAGGGCCCGAGCCACGGGCCCGAGCGCTGGCCTGAGACGTTGGTCCGCGACGCGGGCCGGAGGCCCGGAACGGCCCGTGGCGCGCCCCGATCAGGCGACGGGCGCCCCGGCACCCTCGGCCGCCGGCGCAGCACCCTCGGCCGACGCCGCGACACCCTCGACAGGCGCCGCAGCACCCTCCGCGTCCTCCTTCGCCGCCGCGATGATCAGCGCCGTCGCGACGGCGGCACCGACCGTGGCCACCGCTGCGATGGTCGCCGCGACCGCGACCTGGGCGACGACGCTCGCGGCGCCCCACTCGCTGCCGGCGATCTCCTCGGCGCGGTCCTCCGCCGCCTTGCGCTGCTCCTTGCCGACCAGGCCGGACACCAGGCCCGAGCCGTGCAGCAGGGAGATCAGGGTGCCGGTGCGCTCGTCGGGCTCCGCACCCTCGACGAGCACCTTCGTGAGGGTCTCGCGCAGCGCGGTCTCGTGGCTCGAGTCGGCGGCGGGCCAGCGGGCCACCGGGAGCAGCCGGAACAGCCTGGTCTCCTCCTTCTCCAGGATCCCGCGCTCGACGAGGCCCGCCAGGAGGTGGGTCTCGGCGTCCTTGGAGATGGCCTCGACGACCTTGTGGGCGGGCGCCTCGGGGGTGCTCAGCACGGCCTGCAGGGCGGCGTCGAGGGCCACGTGGCCGGTAGGGGTGTTGTCGGTGACGAGGATCGTGGCGTCGGCCGCCTTCTCGCGCTCCTCCTTGGTCGCGCCGGCCTCGGGCGCACCCCGGAGCAGGGTCTTGTTCGCGGCGGCGAGATCGGCCAGGAGCGCACCGGCGAGGCGAACGCCCAGGTTGTCGACGTTGGCGGTCTTGCCCGTCTCGTCGTCGACGGCAAGCAGCAGGAAGTCTTCGGCAATCAGCATGGCCCCGATGCTATATCCGACAAGCCAGACACGCCCCGATTGCCCGAGCCCGGGAACATCACCGCAGGAAGATCGTGGAATCGGGGACTTTGGTTAGGCTTACCTAACATGCTACCCTCGCTCTGCACGCAGGGGAGGCGTGCCGCCGGACATGCGGGGCTGGGGGGTTCCGTCCGGCCGGCACGCCTCTCCCGTGCCAGCGGTTCATGAACGTGTCAGGCGCTCAGGCCACCCCGGTGACCTGAGCGCCTGACACGTCGCCACGCCCGCCAGGCGCGCGAACGAGCTCAGACCTCCAGCCGCTCCAGCATGTCGGTCACCAGCGCCGCGACGGGCGAGCGCTCCGACCGGGTCAGCGTGACGTGCGCGAAGAGCGGGTGGCCCTTGAGCGCCTCGATGACCGCCGCGACGCCGTCGTGCCGCCCCACCCGCAGGTTGTCACGCTGGGCGACGTCGTGGGTGAGCACCACGCGCGAGCTCTGGCCGATCCGCGAGAGCACCGTCAGCAGGACGTTCCGCTCCAGGGACTGCGCCTCGTCGACGATGACGAACGAGTCGTGCAGCGAGCGCCCGCGGATGTGCGTGAGCGGCAGCACCTCGAGCATGTCGCGCGCGATGACCTCGTCGACGACGTCGGGCGAGACCAGCGCGCCGAGCGTGTCGTAGACGGCCTGCGACCACGGGTTCATCTTCTCGGACTCGGAACCGGGCAGGTAGCCCAGCTCCTGCCCGCCCACCGCGTACAGCGGCCGGAACACGACCACCTTGCGGTGCTGGCGCCGCTCCAGCACGGACTCCAGGCCGGCGCACAGGGCGAGCGCCGACTTGCCCGTGCCGGCCCGGCCGCCGAGCGAGACGATCCCGATCTCCTCGTCGAGCAGCAGGTCGATCGCCACGCGCTGCTCGGCCGAGCGGCCGTGCACGCCGAACACCTCCTGGTCGCCGCGGACCAGCCGCACCCGCTTGTCCGCCGTCACCCGGCCCAGCGCGGAGCCGCCCGGCGCCTGGATCACCAGGCCGGTGTGCACCAGCAGCGGCGCGGCGGCCTCGACGGTCGCGGGATCGAGCTGCGCGATCTCGATGGACTCCTCGTCCCAGAGCGTGCTCATCTGCTCGGCCGACAGGCCGATCTCGCGCATCCCCGTCCAGCCGGAGTCGACCGCGAGCTCGGCCCGGTACTCCTCGGCCTGCAGGCCGACCGCGGACGCCTTCACCCGCATCGGCAGGTCCTTGGAGACCACGGTCACGGCGTTGCCCTCGGCAGCGAGGTTGGCGGCCACCGCGAGGATCCGCGTGTCGTTGTCGCCCAGCCGGAAGCCGGCGGGCAGGACGGTCGGGTCGACGTGGTTCAGCTCCACCCGCAGGGTGCCGCCCGCGTCCCCCACGGGGACCGGTGAGTCGAGGCGGCCGTGCTGCACGCGCAGCCCGTCCAGCATCCGCAAGGCGCTCCGGGCGAAGTACCCGAGCTCGGCATGGTGGCGCTTGGCCTCCAGCTCCGTGACGACCACGATCGGGAGTACGACGTCGTGCTCCGCGAACCGCAGCATCGCCCTCGGGTCACTCAACAGCACGGACGTGTCGATGACGAAGGTCCTGCGATCATCACCTGCCGCGCCGGAAGCGGCGTCGGCACTCTGTTCGGTCGGACGGGTGGTGGGTGCGGAATGGCTCACTGCGGTTCTCCCTCCGGCGCCGAAGCGCCGTGACAACCTCGTCGCTACCTGGCGAGCACCGCCTGTCGGCGGAACCGACCCGGTCGAACCGGGGCTGGTGGATGGGCCGGGTGACCGACTCGGCGCGCCGCGGCGTGGCGCAGAGCCGGGACCGGCCCTTCTCCACGGAGCGAGCACTCCATAGGTTGGCCTCCCGAAGGGGCGACTGGGTGCCGTCCCTGAAATGGAACCTACGCGCCCTGCCATCCCGTGACCAGACTCTCGCCCCGGCGGGTCGCAAGTTGTCACGAACTGTTCACACGGTGGCAATGGCTTGACTTTTTCTCCAAGAGATTGCAAAACTCGCTGGAAGCCACGCCCAAGCGGCAGGATAGGAGCCATGGCTTCTTTCGCCGTCCTCCTCCGCGCCGTCAACGTCGGCCCCGGCCTGCGCGTCACGTCCGCCGACCTGCGCGGCGCCGCCGACGACGCCGGCTTCGCCGACGCGCGCACGCTGCTCAACAGCGGCAACCTCGTGGTCACGGCGGGCAGGTCCGGCGCCACCAGGGCCGACGACGTGGCGCGGCTCGTGCGGGAACGGCTCACCGCCCAGCTGGGCCAGGACGTGCCCGCCGTCGGGCTGAGCGACGCGCAGCTCGAGACGATCGCGGAGGCCAACCCCTTCCCCGCCGCCGCGCGGGACGACCCGTCCCACCTGCAGGTCCACGTCCCGCTCGGCGACCTCGACGAGGCGGGCGTCGCCCGGCTCGACCTGGCCAACCCCGGCCGGGAGATGCTCGCGACCGCCGTCGGCGTGCTGTACGTGCACTACGTGGACGGGATCGGCCGGTCGAAGCTCACGCCAAAGCTCGTCGACACCGCCGTCGGCTCGCCGACCACCGCGCGCCGCTGGAACACGATCACCCGGCTCCGCAAGGCCTGTGCCGAGCTGAACTCGACGTAGCGCCGCAGAGACGACCGAGCCGGCCCGACCACCCGCCGCGACCGAGCAGCAAGGCGCGGCAACAGAGCGGGCAACGCCGCCTGCCGATACGACAGGTAGGGTAAAGCCAGGGTGTGCCGGGAAGTCTGGTCGGCGTGGATCGCCATGCGTTCGGCATGGTCCGGTCCGTCCGTGACGACCCACGAACCCGAGAGGACAGCCGTTGATCGGTAACGCTCCTGCCCCTACCCGCATCCAGCGTCTGCGCACCTGGATCTCCCGCGAGACGACCGGCGGAGCGCTCCTGATCGGCGCGGCGTTCCTGGCCCTGGTCTGGGCCAACTCCCCCTGGCGGGACGCGTACCTGACGCTGTCGGACACCGTGGTGGGTCCCGCCGCGATCGGGCCCGTCCCGGTGCACCTCGACCTGCCGCTGACCGCCTGGGCCGCCGACGGGCTGCTCGCGATCTTCTTCTTCGTGGTGGGCGTGGAGCTCAAGCAGGAGTTCGTGGCGGGCAGCCTGCGCAACCCGAAGGAAGCGGGCGTCCCCATGATCGCCGCGGTCGGCGGGATGGTGATGCCCGCACTCATCTACGTCGGCACCCTCCTGGCGCTCGGCGACGGCGGCGCCCTGCACGGCTGGGCCATCCCCACCGCCACCGACATCGCGTTCGCCGTCGGCGTCCTGGCGATCTTCGGCCGCGGCCTGCCGACGGCGATCCGCACCTTCCTGCTCACGCTCGCCGTGGTGGACGACCTGCTGGCGATCATCGTGATCGCGATCTTCTACACCGAGGAGATCCACTGGTGGCCCCTGCTCGGCGCGCTGGTGTGCGTCGCGCTGTTCGCGTGGCACGTGCGCTCGGGCAGGCCACGGTGGTTCGTGCTGCTCCCGCTGGCCGTCGTGGCCTGGGCCTGCATGCACTCGTCCGGTGTGCACGCGACCATCGCGGGCGTGCTGCTCGGGTTCACCGTCCCGGCCGTCGCGCTGCACGGCGAGGCCACGTCGCGCACCACGCGGTACGAGCACCGGCTCCGGCCCTTCTCGTCCGGCTTCGCGCTGCCCGTGTTCGCGTTCTTCGCGGCGGGCGTCTCGCTGATCGACGGCGCGGGGCCGGGCGCGGTGCTCGGCCAGCCGGTCGTCGCGGCGATCGCCGCTGGCCTCGTGCTGGGCAAGCTCGTGGGCGTCCTCGGCACCACCGCGCTGGTCACCCGCCTCACGCCGCTGCGTCTGCCCGCGGGCATCGGCGTGCGCGACCTGCTGCCCGTCGGGCTGCTGGCCGGCATCGGGTTCACCGTGTCGCTGCTGATCAGCGAGCTGTCCTTCGGCGACTCCGAGCACGCCGACGGTGCGAAGATCGCGATCCTCGGCGGGTCGGTGCTCGCCGCGATCCTCGGCGCCGTCTCGCTGCGCTGGGACGCGCGGCACGCCCGGGCCGCCGACATGAACCTCGACGGTGTGTCCGACGACATCAAGGACTACATCGGCGACGCCAAGGACCGCGAGACCCACTGAGCGGCCCCGCGGCCCCCGGCGTCACGCCCGGCTCACACCTCCAGGAGCAGCGCCTCGCCCTGCCCCCCGCCGCCGCACAGGCCGACGGCGGCCCGGCCGCCCCCGCGGCGGGCCAGCTCGTGCGCGGCGTGCACGGCGATGCGCGCGCCGGACGCCCCGACGGGGTGCCCCAGCGAGATCCCGCCGCCGTGCACGTTCACGATGTCCAGCGGCAGCCCGAGCGCCTTCGCGGAGACCCCGACCACCACGGCGAACGCCTCGTTGATCTCCACGAGGTCGAGGTCGGACGCCGTCCACCCCTGGCGCTCCAGGGCCTGGGCGATCGCCCGCGCGGGCTGGGAGTGCAGCGAGTTGTCGGGGCCGGCCACCTGACCGTGCGCGCGGACCGTCGCGAGCACGGGCACGCCCGCCGCCTCGGCCCGGCCGCGGGTGGTGAGCACGAGCGCCGAGGCGCCGTCGGAGATCTGCGACGAGTTGCCCGCCGTCAGCGTGCCCTCGCCCTTGAACGCCGGGCGCAGCTTCGCCAGCGACTCGGGCGTGGTGTCGGGGCGCACGCCCTCGTCGGTGCGCACCTCGACGGGTTCGCCGCGGCGCTGCGGCACCGACACCGGCGCGAGCTCCGCCTCGAACATCCCGTCCTTGGCCGCCGCGGCGGCCCGCTGGTGCGACGCCGCGGCGATCTCGTCCTGCTCCTGCCGCGACACGAACACCGGCCCGGAGTTGTGGTCCTCGGTCGAGATGCCCATGGAGACGCCGTCGAACGCGTCGGTCAGGGCGTCGTGCGCCGTCGCATCCAGCAGCTCCGCCGTGCCGTAGCCGAACCCGAAGCGCGAGCCCGGCAGCAGGTGCGGCGCGTTCGTCATCGACTCCTGCCCGCCCGCGAGCACCACCGCCGCCTCGCCCGTGCGCAGCAGCCGCGCCCCGTCGATGATCGCCGTCAGCCCGGAGAGGCAGACCTTGTTGACCGTGACCGCCTGCACGTCCCAGGGGACGCCCGCGGCGACCGCGGTCTGCCGGGCCGGGTTCTGCCCGGCGCCTGCCTGGATCACCTGGCCGAAGATCACCTTGTCGACGTCGGCGGCCAGCGGACCTGCACTCTCCAGGGCGCGCCGCGCCGCTACCGCGCCCAGCTCGACGGCGCTGAGCGCCGCCAGCGACCCTTTCAGCCGCCCCTGCGGCGTCCGCGCCGCCGAGACGATCACCACATCGTCGGCGCCGTTCTTGTCAGCGCTGTTCTCGGCACCCCGCGCAGCGCTCGTGGCGCTCGCCCGGGTGGTGTTCGGGTCAGTCATGGGACCTCCTTTGGTCGTCCGTACTCAGCGTATCTCCGCCGGTTCCGGGCAGCGGCAGCCCGGAGCCGTCACCACTCCGCGAAGTCCCAGCGTCCGGGCGCCGAGAAGAACGCCCAGGTGCCGCCCATCGGGGACTCGTCGACGCCCGGCCGCGTGTAGTCGCACACGCCGTCGGGAAAGACGTGCCGCAGCCGGTGCCACTGCCGGGTGGTCATGGCCGGGTAGCCGAAGCGGTCGGGCGAGGTGAGACGGCACGTGATCACGTCGCTGGCCAGCGGGCCGCCCGCGACGATCCGCGGCGACCCGAACGTCGGGTACAGCTCGTCGCACCGCCCGGCGCCGAGGCGGATGTCCTCGACGATCTTCTTGCTCACCAGCTCCTCCGGCGAGCCGATGGGTCCCGGCGTCCAGCACGCGTCGACCAGGTCGGCCGGCTTGCTGTCCACCACGACGTCGTGCGGGTCGCGCCACGGCGCGTCCACGGTGGCGGCCTCCACGGCCAGGATCCAGCGGTCCATCTGCTCGAGGGCCTGGACCAGCACCGGGTTGTCGGCGTCGAGGCCGCCGTAGGTGTTGTCCTGGACCAGCATCACCTGGTTGTCGGCGTCGCCGTTGGCCTCGATCAGCCGCTCCTGCGTGGAGAACGAGTGGTAGCGCATGTGGATGTCGCCGCCCGGCAGGCCGTCGGTGTAGGCGCGGAAGTCGATGATCGGCGTCCGGGACAGCCCGCGCCCGCCGTCGAGCATCCGGCCGGTGTGGTACGCCGCCCGGCGGGCCGCCGGGTCGGCCTCGATCCGCTCGGCCGTCGGCTCCGCGTCGATGTCGAAGCCGCCGATACCCGCGTTCAGGTCGAGGAACTGGTCCACGGTGATCGTGCCGTCCCGCAGCGCGGCCAGGCCGTACTCCACGCCCACGTTGTCCAGGGGCCGCCGCGCGAACCCGGTGCCCTGGTTGATCCCGTACACGTTGCGGGTGTGGTCCCAGACGGTCGCGCGGGCGCCGGTCGGGTTGGTCACGGCGTCGTAGCGCACCTCCAGCGGCACCGACGCGTCGAACTCGGCGTCGGGGTCGAGGCGCTTCGCGCCGTCGCTCTGCGTGGCGATCGCCGCGTGGACCCCGAAGCCCGCTACCGCGAGCTGCTGCTCGGCGGTGAAGGTGTCGGCGCCGGGTTCGTCGCCGGTGAACCAGGTGTGCAGCAGGCGCGCGTCGGCGAGCTTCTGCGACGTGCCGAAGCCGACGTCGGGAAAGCTGCAGCCCACGATGATCCCGTCCAGCAGGCCCGGGTAGGAGTCGGCGGCCTGGTGCGCCTGGTAGGCGCCGCCCGAGCAGCCCCAGCCCATCGTGTAGCGGGGTTCGCCGTACGCCTCGATGAACCGCTCCCGCGTCATCGCGAGCGACTCGGTGGTCAGCAGGTCCGAGCAGTTGTTGCCGAACGCGTTGAGCGTGTTCGAGGCGACGGCGAAGCCGCGCGACAGCATCGTGTGGACCATGACGCCGCCCGTCGCGGCGCCCTGCTGGTACCAGCCGCCGCGGCAGCCGCCGCCGAACGTGTAGACCAGCCGGCCGTTCCAGCCCCTGCTGCGCTGATGCGCCGTCGGCGCAGGCTCGCCCGCCGGGTCGTGCAGGCTCGCGATCTCGTAGATGCCGCGGTTCGCCGTGCCGATCTCGACCCGCACGATGTACGGGACCTCCACGCCGTCGAGCGTCGTGGTCGTGGCGAGGTCGGCGGGGTGTCGGGCCGGGTCCGGCAGCCGCCGGAACGCGCCGCCCGTGGTGCGGTACAGGTACTCGACCCGCGTCGCGAGCGAGCAGTACTCGTCGATCGGCGGCCCGCCCCGGACACCCGCCGGGCTCCGGTACTCGGTCGTCTCGCAGTAGAACGGCTCCTCCTGCGGCCCGGAGAACACCGGTCCCGTCGCCGGGTGCACCCGGACCCGCAGGGCCGACGTCGCCACGCCGGGCGCCTGGGCGACCAGGTTGTGCGGGCCGGGTTCGAGCCCGTCGACGAGGCCGAGCAGGCCGCCGCCGTCGGACCGGAACAGGTCGGTGACGTCCACGCCGTCGCGGGTCACCGTCACCTCGCCCGCCGCGACCCCGTCGGGGACGCCGACGCGGACCAGGGTCTCGGCGCCGCTCACGGCGTCCGGCCTGCTGGACACGGTGGTGATCCGCAGCCGGTCGCCCGTCGTGGCGACGTCCGCGGCGGCGGACGTCGCCACGGGTGGGACGAACAGCGCGACGGCGACCAGGCCGGTCAGCAGCCGACGGCGGCGACGCGGACGAACGGGCACAGGGCGCAGGGACGCAAGGCGCGCGGGCACGGGCATGGAGCAACTCCTCATTGAGCTGGCAGCACGAGAGCCGAAGCGTATACCCGGCCCGGAGCGGCTCAGCCCGGCGTCGCGGCGAGCTCCACCGTGAGCTCCGGCTCCGTCCGCTCGGCGACCTCCTCGGCCGTCACGCCTGGCGCGAGCTCCCGCAGGACCAGCCCGGACGGGGTCACGTCGAGCACGGCCAGGTCGGTGATGATCCGGTTCACCACGCCCTTGCCGGTCAGGGGCAGGGAGCACTCGTGCAGGATCTTCGGCGACCCGTCACGCGCCACGTGCTCCATGAGGACGATCACCCGGCCCGCACCGTGCACCAGGTCCATGGCGCCGCCCATGCCCTTGACCATCTTGCCGGGGATCATCCAGTTGGCCAGGTCGCCCGCGGCCGACACCTGCATGCCGCCGAGGATCGCCGCGTCGATCTTGCCGCCGCGGATCATGCCGAACGAGGTCGCCGAGTCGAAGATCGACGAGCCGGGCAGCAGCGTCACCGTCTCCTTGCCCGCGTTGATCAGGTCGGGGTCCACCTGGTCCTCCGTCGGGTACGGCCCCACGCCGAGGATCCCGTTCTCGGACTGCAGCACCAGGTGCCTGCCCTGCGGCACGTAGTTGGGCACGAGCGTCGGCAGCCCGATACCCAGGTTCACGTACATGCCGTCGGCCAGCTCGCGCGCGGCGCGCGCGGCCATCTCCTGTCGCGTCAGTGCCATGGTTCAGGCTCCCTTCGGGTCCGCGGTGCCCGACGGCGCCGGCTGCGCCGGGGCGGCGACCGTGCGCCGTTCGATCCGCTTCTCGATGTCGGTGCCGACGTGCACGATGCGGTGCACGTAGACCCCGGGCAGATGCACGGCGTCCGGGTCGATCTCGCCCGGCTCGACGAGCTCCTCGACTTGCGCGATGCACACGCGCCCCGCCATCGCGGCGAGCGGCGAGAAGTTGCGGGCCGACTTGTTGAACACGAGGTTCCCGTGCCGGTCGCCGCGCAGGGCGTGCACCAGCGCGAAGTCGGTCGAAATGGCCTCTTCGAGCACGTACTCGCCGGCGTCGTCGCCGCTGCCGAACGTGCGCACCTCCTTGGCGGGCGATGCGACGGCCACGCCGCCAGCGCCGTCGTACCGGCGCGGGAGGCCGCCGTCGGCCACCTGGGTGCCGACGCCCGTGCGGGTGAAGAACGCCGCGATGCCGGCGCCGCCGGCGCGGAGCTTCTCGGCGAGCGTGCCCTGCGGCGTGAGCTCCAGCTCGAGCTCGCCCGAGAGGAACTGCCGCTCGAACTCCTTGTTCTCGCCCACGTAGGAGCTGGTCATCTTGGCGATGCGGTGCGCGTTCAGCAGCACACCAAGGCCCCAGTCGTCGACGCCGCAGTTGTTGCTCACCACCGACAGGCCGGACGTTCCCTGCGCCAGCAGCGCCTCGATCAGCCCTATCGGGTTGCCGCACAGGCCGAACCCGCCGACGGCGAGCGACGCGCCGTCCGGGATGTCGGCGACGGCCTCGGCCGCGCTCGCGACCACCTTGTCGAACCCGCTGCTCACCGCTCCGGCGCCCGGTGCGGCCTGGCCCAGCTCAGTCATCCTCGACTCCGTTCCACTCAGGTCACGTGCGCCCAGTGTCACACTGCATCGTTCGTCATGGCAGTACCGGCGGTGCGGTCCTGCGTTTCACCCTGGTTCTTCGGCCCAACCGTCACAGTTTGGGTGCTGATACGAATCAGCCGTGCCACGATCGAACTGATGCCGGCCGCCCGGCCAGGGCGCGGCCGCGGCGCCGCGGCTGCGTACGTTGTGCAGTGACGCCCAGGAGTGATCATGCGTAGCACGTCGACCCGCCGAACCACCGCCGTCAGAGGCGCCGTCGCCGCCGCGGCCGGCGCGCTGCTCGTCGGCCTCACCGCCGTCCCGGCCGGGGCCGTGCCAGGCGATCCGGCGCCCGGCTGGGCGCCGCGGCCCGAGGAGGCCCAGCGCCAGGTGGCCGTGTCCGACACCGGTCGGGTCTTCGTGAACGCCAGCTCGGACCCCGGCTACAAGGTCGTGGACTACCTGGAGCACGGGCTCTTCGAGGAGTGGGTCCGCACGCCCGACCGCGGCTCGCCCTTCGGCGACCACCTCGCGACCGGACCCGGCAACTACGCCGTGACCATCTCGTACGACAGCTACCGCCTGTACGACGGTTCTGCCTGGACCGATGCCGCGAGCTTCTACGAGGGCAGGGTCAGCGACGTCGACATGGACGCGAACTCCGAGGGCGACGTGTCGGTGCTCCTGCGACGGTCCTCGTTGGAGGGCGGAGGCACCGTGCTGGCCCGGCTGCCCCGCGGCGGCGAGTGGACGCTGCTGGAGCTCCCGGGCGTCCCGACGGAGGTGCCCGCCGACGTCGTGCTCAACGAGCAGGGCAAGACCACGGTGGTCTGGGCGGCGCCGTCCGGCGAGAACGCGGCCATCCTGCGGTCGGTCGTGCACGCGGGACGTACCGACTGGTCCTCGCCGCAGACCGTCGGGATCGTGAACGACCCCGCGCCGAACCTCTCGATCGCCTCCGACGGCGAGGGGCGCGAGACGGTGGTCGGCGGCAACCGGCTCTGGCGGCAACCGAGCACCAGCCGGCCGCTGGAGTACCGGATGCGCACGAGCACCTACGCCAAGCTCGCCACCGGTGACTCGGCGACCCGCGTGGTGTGGCCCGCCAGGGCGGAGGACGACTCCTTCGAGATTCGCTCCGTGCTGTTCGACGACGAGACCCAGCAGCCGCGGACCACCCTCTGGTCGTACCCCGAGACGCGGTGCGTCAGCAACTTCGGGCTCTATCCCTTCGCCTTCGGCGTGGGAATGGTCCCTGGCGGCCGGTCGTACGTCGCCGTCGGCCTCACCCGCAGCATCGACTCCGACGGCAGGTGCCCGGACGTCGCCTCGTTCCTCGCCGTCGACCGCGCCGACCGGGTCCTGAACGAGCAGCCCCTCGGCTACTTCGCCGAGGGCGACGAGTTCCAGGTGGCCGCGGGGGCCGCCGGTCCGATCGCGGTGGAGTTCAAGCACTGGGACGACCACGCCGACCCCCTGTCCGAGGACCAGCCCGACGGCCTGTACTCGCTGAAGTTCTTCAACCGCTGACCGAACCTCCTCCGTCGCTCAACCCAGGAGCCCTGATGCGTCCCTTGTCCATCACCCGAGCCGCAGCGGCCACCGCGGTGTGCGCGCTGCTGACCGGCCTCGGAGCCGGCCCGGCCGCCGCCGCACCCGGCGACCCCATGCAGGGGTGGCCGGAGCGCCACGGTCTCGCCCACCGCGACGTCAGCGTCTCGGCGTCGGGCCGGGTGTTCGACGTCCTCCTTCCCGAGGGCGGTTACCTCTACTACTCGGCCCTCGAGCACGGGTACGAGGACGACTGGTCGGAGACCAGGGTCTTGCCGCGCTCCGACGGCGGAGTCGTCACCGGGCCGGAGAACTATGCCGTCGCGGTCGTCGGCAACCTGTCGTACGTCTTCGACGGCACCTCGTGGGGCGAGCCCGTGACCATCGCGGAGGGCATGCTGGACGCCGACGTCGTCGGCAATGCCGACGGCGACGCCGCGGTCCTGTGGACCGGGCCGACCGGTGCCACGTACCTCAGCCGGCTCCCCCGGGGCGGCACCTGGCAGACCGTGCAGGTCACGGACCTGCCCGCTGACGCGACGCTCCGCGACGTCGTCCTGAACGACGCCGGGAAGACGACGGTGGTCTGGGCGACGCCCTCCGGCGCGACCTCGCGGATCATGCGCTCGACCGTCCTGGCGGGGTCCACCTCGTGGTCCACGCCGCAGACCGTCGGCACCGTCAACGACCCCGCGCCGCCGAACCTCACGCTCGCCACCGACGGCCAGGGGCGCGAGACGCTCGTCGCCGGCAACCTGCTCTTCCGGCAGGCGACCACCAGCACGCCGCTGGCCTACCAGTTCCGCACGAGCGTCCGGGCCCAGCTCGCCACCGGCGCCACCGGGACGCGCGTCGTCTGGCCGGCCAGGGTGGACGAGAGGTACGAGATCCGGACGCGCTACATCGAGTCGTCGTGGCACGACGAGGCAGTGCTGTGGTCCCACGTCGCACCGCGCGACCCGGACTGCGACGGGGGGATCGAGCTCGGCGTCGGCATGGTGCCGGGCGGCCGGGCCTACGTCGGCGTGGGCATCCGCCGCTCGGACGACCCCCAGGCGCCCTGCCCCGACATCGCCGAGCTGGTCACGGTCAGCCGGTGGGACGACGTGCTCAACGAGGTGGACCTCGGCACCTACACGACGGGCGGCCCGTTCCAGATCGAGGCGAACACCCTCGGTCCGGTGGTGGTGGAGTTCCTGTACGAGGAGTACTGGGCCGACCCGATGGGTGACAGGGACGGCTACTACTCGATGCGGTTCTTCACGCACTGAACCGTCGCCCTCAGGCGCGCGTGCTCAGTCCTCGGGCGCGTGCCGCACTCAGTCCTCGGGCGCGTGCCGCACTCAGTCCTCGGGCGCGTGCCGCACTCAGTCCTCGGGCGCGTGCCGCTCCAGGAACCGGTAGACCTCCGTGGTCTCCACCCCTGGGTACGCACCCGAGGGCATCGCGGCCAGCATCGACGCGTGCGGCCGCGCCGAGGGCCAGGAGTAGTCGCGCCACTTCGCGTCCAGGTCCTCCGGCGGACGGCGGCAGCACGACTCGTCCGGGCACGACGACGACGCTCGTTCCGTCGCCTCGCGCCCCTCGAACCACTTGACGTGCGCGAACGGCACCCCCACCGACACGGAGAACGCGCCGTCGGAGGTGTTCTCCACCCGCGAGGTGCACCAGTAGGTGCCCGACGGCGTGTCCGTGTACTGCGCGTACGGGTTGAACCGGTCCTCGACGTCGAACACCCGGCGCGCCGTCCACTTCTTGCACACGTGCTGGCCCTCGACGGCGCCGAGCGCGTCCGAGGGGAACCGCACGCCGTCGTTCTCGTAGGCCTTGTGCAGGATCCCCGACTCGTGGACCTTCATGAAGTGCACCGGGATGCCGAGGTGCCGGGTGGCGAGGTTGGTGAACCGGTGCGCCGCGGTCTCGAACGACACCCCGAAGGCGTCGCGCAGGTCCTCGATGGCGATGGCGCGCTCGTCCTTGGCGTCGCGCAGGAACTTCACGCCCGGCTTCTCCGGCACCATGAGGGCCGCCGCCAGGTAGTTGGCCTCGACGCGCTGGCGCAGGAAGTCGCCGTAGTGGCGCGGCTCGGTGTGATCGAGCACGTGCGACGCGAGCGCCTGCAGCAGCGCTGACCTGGTGTTCGACCGGCCACGGAACCCCTTGGACGGCAGGTACAGGCGCCGGTTCCTGGTATCGATCACGGAGCGCGTCGAGTGCGGCAGGTCGCTCACGTAGTGCAGCGTGAAGCCGAGATGCGCGGCGATCTCGGCGGCCATGCGCTGCGGCAGCGGCCCAGAGGTGTGCCCGACGTCGGCGAGCAGCCCCTTGGCGACCTGCTCCAGCTCGGGCAGGTAGTTGTCCTTGGCGCGCATGTCGTCGCGCAGCTCGCGGTTGGCCCGCCGCGCCTCCTCCGGCGTCGCCGCGCGCTCGGTGTGCAGGCGCTCCAGCTCGCGATGCAGCGCCAGGATGGTCGCGAGCGCGTCGTGGGGCAGCGACTTGCCGATGCGCACGCCCTCGATCCCGAGGGAGTCGAACAGCGGGCCGCGCTGCACGCGCTCGAGCTCGATCTCGAGCGCGTCCCGCTCCGACGGCGGCTCGGCCGACAGGAGGTCGTCCACGCTCGCGCCGAGCGCTCGGGCGATGGCCTGGAGCTGGGAGAACTTAGGCTCCCGCTTGCCGTTCTCCAGCGTGCTGACCTGCGACGGCGCCCGGTCGATCGCCGAGGCGAGGTCTTCGAGCGTCATGCCCTTGCTGGTGCGCAGGTGCCGGATGCGGCGCCCGATCGTGAGGGCGTCGGGCTCGGCCTCCGCCGGCGCGGCCGCCGTCGTCGACCGCACGGCCTGTCCGCCCTGTACGGGACGTGACGAAGGCGCGTTTCGCCTGGTTCTGCGATTCTCGGTCGTTTCTACCATGCCCGAGGGTGACATACGGAGAGGCTTCCGATCAACAGAAGAACTCAATTTCTTCTGCTCAGATCTGCTTGAGAAGTGGGTTGCGCAGGACGGAAGGTCGTTTCAAGTCACCGAGCAGACCAGGTGACAGACGTTCCGCCCGAGAAGGAGACCCGCCATGAGCGCACCCACGATCGATCACACGTCCCAGGCGCCCCAGGCCGAGACGACCGCGGCGGCCGCCGCGGCGACCCCGGTGCGCGCCGGCGACCAGGTGCAGACCGCCGCCGAGCTGCGGCAGTCCTGGGCGTCCGACCCGCGCTGGGCCGGCATCGAGCGCACCTACACCGCCGACGACGTCATCGCGCTGCGCGGCTCGGTCGGCGAGGAGAACACCCTCGCCCGCCGCGGCGCCGAGCGGCTGTGGCGGCAGCTCCACGAGGAGGACTACATCAACGCCCTCGGGGCGCTGACCGGCAACCAGGCGGTGCAGCAGGTCAAGGCCGGCCTGCAGGCCATCTACCTCTCCGGCTGGCAGGTCGCCGGCGACGCGAACCTCTCGGGGCAGACCTACCCCGACCAGTCGCTCTACCCGGCCAACTCGGTGCCCGCGGTGGTCCGCCGCATCAACAACGCGCTGCTGCGCGCCGACCAGATCGACGTCCAGGAGAACGGCACCCCCACCCGCGACTGGCTCGCCCCGATCGTGGCCGACGCCGAGGCCGGCTTCGGCGGCCCGCTCAACGCGTACGAGCTGATGAAGTCGATGATCCAGTCCGGCGCCGCCGGCGTGCACTGGGAGGACCAGCTCGCCTCGGAGAAGAAGTGCGGCCACCTGGGCGGCAAGGTGCTGGTCCCGACCCAGCAGCACGTGCGCACCCTGAACGCGGCGCGCCTCGCGGCCGACGTCGCCGACGTGCCGTCGATCGTGATCGCCCGGACCGACGCCGAGGCGGCGACCCTGATCACGTCCGACGTCGACGAGCGCGACCGCCCGTTCATCACCGGCGAGCGCACCGCCGAGGGCTTCTACAAGGTGACCAACGGCATCGAGCCGTGCATCGCCCGCGCCAAGGCCTACGCGCCGTACGCCGACCTGATCTGGATGGAGACCGGCACGCCGGACCTGGAGCTCGCACGCAAGTTCGCCGAGGCCGTCAAGGCGGAGTTCCCGGACCAGATGCTGAGCTACAACTGCTCGCCGTCGTTCAACTGGAAGAAGCACCTCGACGACGACACCATCGCGAAGTTCCAGCGCGAGCTGGGCGCGATGGGGTTCAAGTTCCAGTTCATCACCCTGGCCGGCTTCCACGCCCTGAACTACTCGATGTTCGACCTGGCCCACGGCTACGCCCGCGAGCAGATGTCGGCCTACGTGAAGCTGCAGGAGCTGGAGTTCGCCGCCGAGGAGCGCGGCTACACCGCCACGCGGCACCAGCGCGAGGTCGGCACCGGGTACTTCGACCGCATCGCGACGGCGCTCAACCCGGACTCGGCGACCACCGCCCTGGCCGGCTCGACCGAGGCGGCGCAGTTCTGATGACCGCCACGATCGACACCCGCGCCCAGGGCACCAGCCCGTACGACGCCGATGCCGGCCTGGCCGGGATCGGCACACCGCCGGCGCGCACGGCGTCCGCGCCCGCCGCTCCGGCTCCGGCCGCCACCCCGGCGGGGCCCCGCACCACGCCGTCCGCCCCCGGGTCCGACGACGGCGCCCCCGCGCCGCGGAGCTCGGCACCGGGCTCGCTGCCGAACGGCGGCGTCGGGGCCTCCGGGACCGGCACCCGGCGGGGCGTGATCACCGTGACCGGCCCGGTCGGCCCGCGGTACGCCGAGATCCTCACCCCCGACGCGCTCGGTTTCCTGGCCCTGCTCCACGACCGGTTCGACGCCGCGCGCGACGAGCTGATCGCGCAGCGCCAGCTCCGCCGCCAGGACATCGCGGACGGCGCCGACCCGGACTTCCGGGCCTCGACCCGTCCGGTGCGCGACGACCCGGACTGGCGCGTCGCCGGATCGCGGAACGCGCCCGGTCTGGAGGACCGCCGCGTCGAGATCACCGGCCCGACCGACCTGAAGATGACCATCAACGCCCTCAACTCAGGTGCCAGGTGCTGGCTGGCCGACGCCGAGGACGCCTCCAGCCCCACCTGGCCCAATGTGGTCGAGGGGCAGCTCGCGCTGCACGATGCGATCCGCGGCACGCTCAGCTTCACGAACGAGGCGGGCAAGGAGTACCGGCTGCGGTCGTCGGACATCGCGGACCTGCCGACCATCGTGTTCCGGCCGCGCGGCTGGCACCTCGACGAGGCCCACCTGCGCTACACGGACGCGAACGGCATCACGAGCAACGCGCTGGGCAGCCTCGTGGACTTCGGCCTCTACTTCTTCCACAACGCCGCCGAGCTCATCGCGCGCGGCCGCGGCCCGTACTTCTACCTGCCCAAGCTGGAGGGCTACAAGGAGGCGCGGCTGTGGAACGAGGTGTTCGAGGTCGCGCAGGACGCCCTCGGCATCCCGCGCGGCACGGTCCGCGCGACGGTGCTCATCGAGACGCTGCCCGCCGCGTTCGAGATGGAGGAGATCCTCTACGAGCTGCGCGACCACTGCGCCGGGCTGAACGCCGGGCGCTGGGACTACCTGTTCTCGGTGATCAAGTGCTTCCGCACCCGCGGTGACTCCTACGTGCTGCCGGACCGCGCGCAGGTGACCATGACCGCACCGTTCATGCGCGCGTACACCGAGCTGCTGGTGGCCACGTGCCACAGGCGCGGGGCGCACGCGATCGGCGGCATGAGCGCGTTCATCCCGGACCGTCGCAGCCCTGAGGTCACGGAGCGCGCGTTCGCCCAGGTGAGCGCCGACAAGAAGCGCGAGGCCGGCGACGGCTTCGACGGCACCTGGGTGGCCCATCCGGACCTGATCCCGGTGGCACGGGCCGAGTTCGACGCCGTGCTCGGCGACGCGCCCCACCAGGTCTCGCGCCTGCGCGACGACGTGGTGGTCGGCCAGCACGAGCTGCTCGACATCGCGTCGGCCCGCCGGTCCGGGGCGACCGTGACGTCGGCCGGCCTGCGGTCGAACGTCTCGGTGGCCGTGCGCTACCTCGACGCGTGGCTCCGCGGTACCGGGGCCGCCGCGCTGGACAGCCTCATGGAGGACGCCGCCACCGCCGAGATCTCGCGGTCACAGGTGTGGCAGTGGATCGCGTCGGGCACCGTGACCGACGACGACCAGCTCCCCGTGACCCGCGAGCGCGTCGAGGGGATCCTGCTCGACGTCGTCGCCGCGCTACCGCACGGCGAGGGCAGCCGCGTGGACGACGCGGCCGCCGTGTTCCGCGCCGTCGCGCTGCGCGACGACTTCCCGGCGTTCCTCACGAACCCCGCCTACGAGGGGTACCTGGTCGGCTCGCCCGCCGACCGGCCCTGATCCCGGGGCGCCCCGGGTGATCCGTGGCGCCCCGTTCCAAGCCGCCCGACGTCGGACCGGCCGCCGCTCTCTCCGCCCCACCACCCCAGGGGACGGCCGGCCCGGCGTCGGGCCTTCATAGGGCACCGGTGGGTCGCCCGACGAGTAGCCTTGGGCAAGCCGACTGTGGACGCAGGGCCTTGTTTGGCCCTGCGTCTCAGGCTGTGCTCGGCACAGGCCGCAGGTGGTGACGCACCGTTCTGCCCGGCCGGCACGACAAGGAGGTCGGCGCCGACGCCTGCCCAGACGGTGGCCTCCGTCGTGCGGGTCGAGGGGGCTCGGGAGCGACCGACAGGTGCTCCTGCCCGGTCGGTGTCGTGGTGGTGACCGCATGTCTGCCGGTCGCGGGATCGGTCCCCGATCTCGATGACCAGCCGGCCGCTTCCTTAGCCTGGTTGCAGGCAGCGCAGAGGCCCTGACCGTTCGCCAGAGTCGTGCTCCCACCGCTGCCCGCCGCGGTGATGTGGTCGAGATGGCGTATCGGTGCGTCGCACCATGGCGTACGGCAGATGCCCTGGTCACGCACGCGCAGCAGGTCCGCGAGCCCGTCGGCGAAGAAGCGCTGCTTGCTGCTCGTCCCGACCAGGTCGCCCGTGCTCGTGGCGTAGACGGCACGCAGCCACGCCGCGTCGAGGTCCAGACCGTTCGCGACCAGGTTCCGTGCCACCTCAGCCGGGACGGCGCCGTGACCCGCACCCGTGCCGTCCAGCACGACGGCGGGCTCGTGCCCGCCGGCCAGCAGCGCCTCGTCCGACACGACGAGGTGAACCGTGACGGGGACGTCGGCTGCGTGCTCCTGGCCGGTGACGCGCTCAACCAGGGTGTCGGCCATGATCTGCCCGGTCGATCGTTCGTCGCCGCCCATGTGCCGGGCGGACTCCGCGGCGAGCTTCAGTGCCGCGTAGGTCTGGACGCCCTCCGCGACGGGCAGCAGTGCGGTCAGGTACGTCATGGTGTCGGGCGCCAGCCGGATGGTGACGCACCGGTCCGAGACCGCCTTCGCCGCACGCTTGGCCTTGGCGGCCGGGTCGAGTCGGCTGGCGTGCTCGTTGATGAGGCCGACCAGTCGGCGCGTGCCGACTCCCTCCAGGACGGCCGGGTCAGCGCAGAGCTCCGCGTCGATGATCTGCCGATCGGCCAGGTCGAGGCAGGCGGTCTCCTTGACCAGGAGCGTCGCCCGTTCCTGGGACAGCCGTCCCGTGCGCAGTGCGTGCAGCGTGTGCGGCATCTCGGTGTGCCAAACCTTCGCGACCCCGAGCAGCGATCGCGCCCGGTGCGGTGAGACGCGCAGGGCGAGCCCCACTCGCTGGGCGACATCCGCCTCCGCATCACGAGCGGCCGACTTGGCGGTGACCGGGATCTGACGGCCGCGCCTGTCATGCGCGGTACCGCCGGACGCGATAGCCGCCTCCTTTGCCGACCGAACCTCCTCGTCGCGCAGGTCGACCAGCACCTGGGACTGCGCCGCCACGACGCCGGCGGCAAGCTCCTCCAGCGCGCGCAGAGTCGCGACGCGCGAGGCGGCGTCGGCCGGACCGGAGCTCGACAGCAACCACGCGTGCACTGCGGCGATCCCGTCTGCGGTTACCTCCCTGGCGAGGACGCCGGAAGGCGCACCGGCGTCGATGTCAGAGACCGGTGCCAGGCTGGTAACCGCGTCACCCGGCGCCTGAGCCCACGCGCCAGCGGGCAGCAGGCCGCCCCACTGGCTGCCGCTCGGCTGCGATCTCTCTGAACATGGCACCATCATATCGCACACACGTTCGATGTACCTCCTGAAGCCTTCCGAGGAGACACCCGGTGGCGCCAGTCGGTACCGAGCCATTTTGGTTGTTGTGTCCGGTTCAGTATGACTACCCTGGACGCTTTCGATGGCCGGCATCGGTGCCCCAGGCTGCATCGACGCCCCGGCCGACCGAGCGGCGGGCGGCAGGAGCGCCCCCGCGAACATGTCAGACGTAAGGGGGCGTTGGACCAGTGACGGACAAGACGAGCGGTGCCGGGCCGAGCGAGTTCCAGGCCGGCGCGGCATTCCTGCGCGATCGCGGCGTGGACCTGCGCCGCGCGGTGACGAGCCCGCACGCTCGCCACGTCTGGACCGGCGCGGTCGCCCTAGCCGTGACCGGCGGGGTGCTGGTCAGCGCGTCGGCGAGCGTGCCGACGTCGGGCACGGCGGCGTCCGGCGCCTCGGCGTCCAGGATGGCGTCCACCGCCGCGACGGGAGCCGGCCGCCCACTGGCCGGGACGGGTATCCAGGGGCAGGCCGCGCCGACCGGGACCGACGCCGTCACGGTGGGCCAGGTGCTCGCGGTGCTGCATCGTGCCGAGCGCCGGCTACGGGAGAGCTCGTCCCTCGACCCGCACATCGCGCAGGCCGCGGCAGAGCTGGGCATGCTCTACACGACATATCAGGCTCAGCAGCTCGCGCTCGACGGCGTCGACGAGCAGCCTCAGGACGAGTCCGGCCCGGCGTCCGACCCGGCCGATAACGCCGAGACCCCCGGCCCGGCGGATACCGCCCTGGCGCCCGACGGCGCGATATCGGCCACGCCAGTGCTGCGGTTCGTGACCGAGAAGCCCTCGCCGGACGCCCCGGCCGTGTCGCGCCCCCGCGCCGAGCGGCAGGACTCCGACCGTGTCACCTTCGAGGAGGTGGCCGTCGCCGCGATGCGGCTCGCGAACCTGCTCGATCCGACGTCGCCCACCGCGCTCATCGAGACGCTGCCGGACGCCGAGCCCTCGCTGCGCCAGAGCCTGCAGGAGACCGTGGCCGCCTACGGTGATTCCACCGCGGGGTACGCCAACGGCCGCATCCCCGCCGATGTGCTGTGCCCGCTGCCGTTCGCGCCCGGGCACATGCTGCGCTGCGACGCGGCCGAGCGGCTGACGGCGCTCAGCGCCGAGTTCGAGAAGGAGTTCGGCTACCCGATCCCGCTGACGGACTCGTACCGCCCCTACTCGATGCAGGTGGCGGTCAAGGATACGAAGCCACACCTCGCGGCCATCCCGGGTACGTCGAACCACGGCTGGGGTCTGGCCGTGGACCTGGACGACCCGATCGCGGGCGGCGACTCCCCCGAGTACGTCTGGCTGCGCCTGCACGCCCCCGACTACGGCTGGGACAACCCCTCGTGGGCCCGGCTCGGCGGCGCCAAGCCCGAACCCTGGCACTTCGAGTTCTTCGCGGCCGGCTCCATCCCGAACCGCGCCATCGACCCGTCCGACGTCGGCACCTGGGCGCCCCATGCACAAGCGGTGCCAGACGGCGCGGACCGCCCGGAGGCCGTCCCTGCCTCCGCGCGCACCCCGGGCGAGACGGGCGGGCCGTCGGAAGGCGCGAACGGCCCCACGGACCAGGATCAGGCCACGGAAAGTGGGGCGGACGACGCCGGTGGCGGAACGCCCACCTCGGACGGCTCCGCGAAGCCGTCCGACCCGACGCCGGACGCCCCGGCCAAGCCCGCGCCGTCGAAGCCGGACCCCTCCGGCCCGCCCGAAGAGAACCCGGACGCTCCAGCCGACACCGGCGTCGTCGGAGCCGTGGTCGACGACACCGTCGAGCTCGTGGACGGAACCGTCGACGGCGTCGTGGGCGGGTTGGTCGGCGGCCTGCTCGGCGACGACTGAAGCGGCGGCGGCCGGCGAGCTCCGCCCGAACTCGCGCTGCGAGCGGGAACCCCGCGGCGCGACCGAAAAATCACCCACGGCTCCCCTTCCCCGTCTTCCCCACGGCGGCCTGCTCCTCTACAGTCTGCCGAGCCACGCTTTCTTCACATAAGGGCCATCCGGGTCGTGGTGGCCTGCCGAACGGGGAGCACGTATGAACCACAAGAGATACCTCGGAGCGTTCGCCGCGCTCGCACTGGCTGCCGGGGGTGTCACCGCCCAAGGGCTGGCGGCACAGGGGGCGACGACCGGGTCGAGCACGATCGACCCGATCGCACCGGTGCACGAGATCCCGGCCTCCGTCGACACCACGCTGGTCAACGAGACCAAGGGCTCGTGGTTCGTCGAGCTGGAGAGCGAGCCGGCGTCGTCGGGCACGGACGCCACGACCCTACGGGCCGAGCGCCAGGACTTCCGCGCGGCGGCCGAGGACGCGGGCGTCGACTACTCGGTCCGACGCACGTTCCACACCCTGTTCAACGGCTACTCCATCGACATGGACTCGGCCCAGCTCGGGAAGCTGCAGCGCACCGAGGGCGTCAAGGCGATCTACCCGATGACGCGGATCGAGATCCCGGAGACCCTCCCGGCCGGCAACGAGCCGGAACTCGCGACCGCACTCGGCATGACGGGCGCCGACATCGCGCAGAACGAGCTCGGCCTGACGGGCGAGGGCGTCAAGGTCGCCGTCATGGACACGGGCATCGACGTCGACCACCCGGACCTGGGCGGCCCCGGCTTCCCGAACAGCCGCGTGATCGCGGGCTACGACCTGGTCGGCGACGACTACAACGCCGCGTCGAGCGACCCCGACAGGCGGGTCCCCCACCCCGATGCCGTGCCGGACGACTGCCAGGGGCACGGCACCCATGTGGCGGGCATCGTCGGTGCGAACGGCGAGGGCAGGGACGGCGGCATCACGGGCGTGGCGCCCGGCGTCTCCTTCGGGGCGTACCGCGTGTTCGGCTGCGAGGGCTCGACCGACGCCGACATCATGATCGCCGCCATGGAGCGCGCCCTCGCGGACGACATGGACGTGCTGAACATGTCCATCGGCTCGGCCTTCTCGTGGCCCACGTACCCGACCGCGACCGCGAGTGACCGGCTCGTCGACCGCGGCATGGTCGTCGTCGCCTCGATCGGCAACTCGGGCGCGACCGGCCTGTACTCGGCCGGAGCACCCGGTCTCGGCGAGAAGGTCATCGGCGTCGCCTCGTTCGACAACACGCACGTCACCGCACGCTCCGTCGTCGCGAACCCCTCGGGCACCTCAGTGCCCTACCTGGGGCTGGGCAACGTCGCCGACGCGCCCACCGAGGGCACCACCGACCCGCTGGTCGACGCCGGAACCGTCTGCCCCAGCGTCGGCATACCGCTGGAGGCCGACGTCGCGGGCAAGACCGCGCTCATTGCACGCGGCTCGTGCACGTTCGAGGAGAAGTACGCGACGGTGGCCGCGGCAGGTGCGACCGCGGTCGTGATCTACAACTCGAGCCCCGGCCTGTTCTCCGGCGGCGGCGTGGTGGACCGCGGCATCCCGGGTATCGGCATCCCGCAGGCGGAGGGCAGGGCGCTCGCGGCCGAGCTCGCGGTCGGCACGGAGGTGACCCTCACGTGGACCGCCGACGAGGTGTCCACGCCCAGCCCGACCGGCGGCCTGATCAGCTCGTTCAGCTCGTACGGCCTGTCTCCAGACCTGGCCCTCAAGCCCGACCTCGGCGCCCCTGGCGGCAACATCAACTCGACGCTGCCGCTGGAGCAGGGCGGGCACGGCGTCAACTCGGGCACGTCGATGGCGTCGCCGCACGTCGCGGGTGCCGTCGCCCTGCTGCTCGAGGCGAAGCCGCGCCTGCGCGCGTGGGAGGTCCGGGACCTCCTGCAGAACAGCGCCGACCCGGCCGCGTGGTCCGGCGCCCCGACGGCCGGCTACCTCGACAACGCCCACCGGCAGGGCGCGGGCATGCTCGACATCCCGGGCGTCGTGCAGGCGGGCGCCACCGTCCGGCCTGCCAAGCTCGCGCTCGGCGAGAGCGACACCCGGACCGGGACCGCCACGAAGTGGGTGACGATTCGCAACACGACCCGGGAGACGACCACGTACACGGTGTCGCACGCGCCGGCGCTCGCCACGTACGGCAACACCTTCGCGCCGTCGTTCGCCGACGCGTACGCGGACGTCTCGTTCAGCCGCGAGTCGGTGACGCTCCGGCCGGGCCGCTCCGCCACGGTCGGCGTGACGGTCACCGCGCCCGAGGCGGCCGACGCCGACCAGCTCGTCTACGGCGGGTACGTCGTGGTCACGGCCGGCGACGGCACGGCCTACTCCGTGCCGTACGCCGGGTACGCGGGCGACTACCAGGCGATCGACCCGATCACGCCCGTCATGTCCGGCGGCGAGGTGGTGGCCGACCTGCCGTCGGTCGGGAGCATCACGGCGTGCGCCGAGTTCATCAACCTCGACTGCATCGACCCGCAGGCCGACTACGAGCTGGAGCCGGACGGCGCCACGTACTCGCTCGGCACCGTGGACGGGCTGCCGGACGTCCCGTACACGCTGGTCCACTTCCAGCACCAGGTGGAGGAGCTGCAGGTCACGGTGCTCGACGCCGCGACGGGCCGTCCGGTGGACCGCCGCGGCGCGTACGCCGTCGACCTGACGGGCGTGGAGCGGAACGAGACCGCCGGCGGGTTCACCGCGTACGCGTGGGACGGCTCGTACACCACCCTCCGTGGGGACACGAAGAGCGTGCCCGACGGCGACTACGTGCTCTCCCTCAAGGCGCTGAAGGCCGACGGCGAGCCCTGGAACCCCGAGCACTGGGAGGCCTGGACCTCGCCGACGATCACCATCGACCGGCCGTAGCGGTCGGCCGGGCGGGCGATCTCCGTCGCCCGCCCGGTCGGCCGGGCCGCGTCCGTCGCGGCCCGACAGCTGACAGCCGGGTGATCTTTCGCTGAGCGGCCCATTTCGGCGATTTTCGCGATTTTCGCCGGATACGGTGCCCGCATGTCCGACGACGAGACCACGCGCCCCGCGGCCGCACCCAACCTGACCCTGAAGGACGCGGAGGCGCGTCCCACCAGCGAGACCCCGGCCCCGCCCACACCGGGACCGGTCGAGCCGATCGCCGCGGAGACCGAGCCGGCCGCCGCGGCGGCCGCGCCTGAACCGGCAGAGCCGGCGCTCGTCGCGGCCGCTCCGGCACCGGCCCCCTCACCGGCACCGAGCAGGATCGCCACGTTCCTCAGGGCCAACGCCGTCGCGCTCGTACTGGCGGTGCTCCTCGTCGGCGCGATCGTCTGGGGTGCCCTCGGCCTGGTCTCGGCCAACGACTGGGAATCGCGCGCGAACGCGCTCTCGTCCGACCTGGCGTCCGCCGAGGAGACCCTCGCCGAGGCCGAGGCCACCATCGACGACCTCGAGACCGCCAAGTCGCGCGCCGAGACCACGGCAACGGCCTGCGTCGACGCCATCGACGACGCGGACGCGATGCTCGAGGTCTCCGCGAAGCTGGACGACAAGACCGTCGTCTACCTCGAGGGCCTCAACGACTTCATGGCCGCCGTCAACGCGGGCGACCTCGCCGCGGCGGAGTCGGTCGCCGCCGAGATCGACAAGCTCACCGTGCAGATCGAGGAGCTGAACACCCAGATCGAGGGGCACATCGACGACTACGGGGATGCCGCAGAGGGCTGTCACGTCGACGACGCGCAGGACGTCTGAGCGCGACGCTCGTCAGCCGGCGCCCGTCACCGTCAGCCGACACCCGTCAGCCCTGGTCGAGGCCCAGCAGGTCGTCCTCGGTCTCGCGGCGCACCAGCACCCGCGAGGCGCCGTCGGCGACGGCGACGACCGGCGGGCGCGGCAGCATGTTGTAGTTCGAGGCCATGGACCGCCCGTAGGCGCCCGTCGCGGCGACGGCGAGCAGGTCGCCCGCCCGGACGTCGGCGGGGAGCTGCACCTCGTGCACCACGATGTCGCCGGACTCGCAGTGCTTGCCCACCACGCGCGCCAGCACGGTCTCGGCCGCGGACGCCCGGCCCACGATCTCGGCGTGGTACGCCGCCCCGTACAGGGCGGGGCGGATGTTGTCGCTCATGCCGCCGTCGACGGACACGTAGGTGCGCGTGAAGTCCGCGCCGCCGTCGGCCGAGACGGTGACTGGCTTGACCGTGCCGACCGTGTAGAGGGTGAGGCCCGCCGGGCCGACGATCGCCCGGCCGGGCTCGATCGAGAACCGCGGCAGGCTCGTGCCCAGCTCCTGGCAGACCCCGGCCACGGACTGCGCGATGTCCTTCGCCACCCGCTCCGGGTCGAGCGCGACGTCGCCGGGCAGGTACGCGATGCCGTAGCCGCCGCCGAGGTCGACCTCGCCGACCAGCACGCCCGACCGCTCGGCCAGGTCGGCCCGCAGCCGCAGCACCACGCGCGCGGCGGCCTCGAACCCGTCCGGGTCGAGGATCTGCGAGCCGATGTGGGAGTGGATGCCGAGCAGCCGCAGCTCGGGGTGCTTCAGCACCTCCAGCAGCGCGGCCATCGCGGGGCTCTCGGCGCCGGGCCCGGAACCGCCCACCGCGTTGACCGACAGCCCGAACTTCTGGTCCTCGTGCGCTGTCGCGATGTACTCGTGCCCACCCGCGTGGACGCCGGTCGTCACCCGGACCATCACCGGCGCCACGACCCCGCGCTCCCCCGCGAGCCGCGCCACGCGCTCGATCTCGACCAGCGAGTCCACGATGATGCGGCCGACCCCGGCGTCCAGGGCGCGCAGGATCTCGGCGTCGGACTTGTTGTTGCCGTGCAGGCCGATCTCCGCGCCCGGCACCTCCGCGCGTAGCGCGACGGCGAGCTCGCCGCTCGACGCCGTGTCGACGCGCAGCCCCTCCTCGCGCGCCCAGCGCGCCACGGCCACGGTGAGCAGCGCCTTGCCGGCGTAGTAGACGTCCACGCCGGCGCCGACCGCGCCGAACGCCGTCTCGAAGGCCGTGCGGTAGGCGCGGGCGCGCAGGCGGAAGTCGGCCTCGTCCAGCACGTAGGCGGGCGTGCCGTGCTCGGCGGCCAGGTCGCGGACGTCGACGCCCGCCACGGCGACCGCGCCGTCCGCCCGGCGACCGACGCCGGTGGACCAGGGTGCGCCGGTCACATCCGCTCCGGTGCGCTCACGCCCAGCAGGTCCAGGCCGTTGGCGAGGACCGTGCGGACGGCGTCGTTCAGCCACAGGCGAGCCCGGTGCTCGTCCGTGACCTCCTCGTCCGGGTACGGGGTGACGCGCAGCTTCTCGTCGTCGTTGTACCAGGAGTGGAAGTCGCCGGCGAGGGCCTCCAGGTAGCGGGCCACGCGGTGCGGCTCGCGCAGCTCGGCGGCCTGCGCCACGATCCGCGGGAACTCGGTGAGCCGGCCGATCAGGGCCGTCTCGGACGCGTGCGAGAGCTGCGCGGGGTCGAACCCGTCCGCCCGGCGCACGCCGCGCTCGGCGGCCTTCGTGCCGATCTGCACGGTGCGGCTGTGCGCGTACTGCACGTAGAAGACCGGGTTGTCGTTGGTCTGCTTGAGCATGTCCTCGCCCTGCAGCTCCAGCGGCGTGTCCGCGGGGTAGCGGGCCAGGGAGTAGCGGACGGCGTCCTTCCCGATCCAGTCGACCAGGTCGCGCAGCTCGATGATGTTGCCGGCGCGCTTGGACAGCTTGGCGCCGCCCACGTTGACGAGCTGGCCGATCAGCACCTCGATGTTCGCCTCCGGGTCGCCGCCCGCGCAGGCCGCGATGGCCTTGAGGCGGTTGATGTACCCGTGGTGGTCGGCGCCCAGCAGGTAGATCTTGCCGGGGAACCCGCGGTCCTTCTTGGACAGGTAGTACGCGGCGTCGGCGGCGAAGTACGTGGGCTCGCCGTTGGCCCGGATCATCACGCGGTCCTTGTCGTCCGTGAAGTCCGTGGTGCGCAGCCAGACCGCGCCCTCCTGGTCGAACACGTGCCCCTGCTCGCGCAGCCGGGCCACCGCCTTCTCCACGGCTCCGGAATTGTGCAGGTCGCGCTCGGAGAACCAGACGTCGAAGTGCACGCCGAAGTTCTCCAGCACCTCGCGGATCTCGGCGAGCTGGTGCGCGTAGCCGGCCTCGCGCGCGACGGCGACGGCCTCGTCGTGCGGCAGCTCCGGCAGGTCGGGACGGTCGGCGAGCACCTTGGCCGCGAGCTCCTTGACGTACTCGCCGTGGTAGCCGCCCTCGGGCACCTCGCCACCCGTGGCGCGCGCCAGCACGGACGCGCCGAAGCGGTCCATCTGCGCGCCGGCGTCGTTGATGTAGTACTCGGCGGTCACGTCGGCCCCGGCCGCGCGCAGGATGCGGGCCAGCGAGTCGCCCAGCGCCGCCCACCGGGTGTGCCCGATGTGCAGCGGGCCGGTCGGGTTCGCGCTGATGTACTCCAGGTTGATCACCTGGCCGGCGAGCGCCTCGCCGCGGCCGTAGGCGGAGCCGGCCTCCACGATGGTGCGGGCCAGCTCGCCCGCCGCCGCGGCGTCGAGCGTGATGTTGAGGAAGCCCGGGCCGGCGACGCTCACCGACTTGATACCCGGCGTCGCGCCGAGGCGCGCGGCGAGGTCCTCCGCCAGCGCACGCGGCGTCGTCCCCGCCTTCTTGGCGAGCTGGAGCGCGACGTTCGTGGCCCAGTCCCCGTGCTCTCGCTGCCGGGGTCGCTCCACGTGCACCGACGCCGGGACGGCGTCGGCGGGCAGGGCGAGAGTGCCGTCGGCGACGGCCGCGGCAAGGGCAGCGCTGAGCGCTCCGGAGAGCTCGGTGGGGGTCACGGATCGATTCTATCGGCCGGGCCGGGTACGCAGCCTCGGCTTTCCACAGGCCGGGAACCCGCGCACGACGGCGGTGGCGCGCCCGCGCCCGAGGACACGCCACCGCCGTCGGACCAATCTCAGGTGGTGACCAGCTCGAGCGTGCCGAGGATCTGCCAGAAGCGTTCCTCGGACTCGGGACCCGCCGGGCCGTCGTAGCTCACCGACACGTAGCCGCCGTCGGCCAGGCGGATCTCCGCGAACCCGCCGAGCGTGCCCGGGTAGGCCGGATCCTCGTTCAGCCTGACGACCGCTCGGCCCACACCCGGGAGGTCGAGGCGGTATCCCCCGACCGGGATCTCGCCGAGCCCGGAGACGCCCGGCTCGACCCGCCAGGCCTGCAGGTGCTCGCCCGGCTCGCCGTCCGACGGGGAGTTGAGGACGATCTCGCCGCTGTCGAAGCCGCCACCCGGGTCGGCCCAGTCCGGCGGCACCCGCAGGCGGAAGCCGGTGGCCTCCGCCACCGCCCAGTCCTCCGGGACCTCCGGCGCGCCGTCGACGAGCGGCCGGGCGTCCGTCAGGTCCTCGTAGGTGGGCAGGTCGTCGGCCTCGGCCGTGAACTCCAAGTTCCCGGCGATCGTGCGCACGATGCGTTCGCCGTCCTCCCCTGCCGGGACGCGCACGTCGATGGAGTAGGTGCGGCCTCCGGCCCGCCGGACCTCGATCCAGGCGTGGAGCGTCTCGTCCTGCCGATCCAGCTCCGCACCCGCCCGGTCGGCGCCTGGCGGCGGGTCGAAGGGGTACGTGTAGCCGAACTCGCCGTCCGGATCCTGGGTGGTCGGCAACGCGGTGACCTGCAGCCGCAGCGTCCCGGAGCCGTCGTTCATCGACATGGCCGCCCCGCCGGCACTCGGAGCCGCGGGGCCGTCGCCGTCCACCCAGTCCCCCGGCGCGGCGAACTTCAGACCCAGGTGTTCCCGGACCTGCCATCCGGAGGGAAGCTCCCTGATGACGTCGAGCGTGCGCTCGTCGTCCTCGGGCATGGCCAGCACGCTCTCGTCGAAGGTGCGGTCGACCTGGACGGTGCCCACCAGCCGCTCGAACGTCTGCTCGGGCTCCGGCACGTCGGTCAGCACGAGCATGAGCCGCACCCTCCTGCCGGACTCCAGCTCGACGTCCAGTGCACCGTCGAAGTCACCCATGCCGCCCGCCGTCCCCCACGCGTACTCGGCCGACGCCGCGCCCGGCACCTGCGTGCCGACTACCTCGTCGTACATCTCGGACAGCGAGTGATCACTGCCGAGCGGCAAGGGCTGGACCAGCACCATGGAAGCCGCCGTGCTCCACTCCCCGTCCAAGTTCGGGTCGATGCCCCAGGCCGGGACGCCCATCGCCTCGAACGGCTCGAAGTCCGGCGGGACCGCGAACGTCAGCCCCGTCGCGGACACTCCGGTCCAGCCGTCCGGGACCTCGACAGGAGGCCATCCGCCCGGCAGGACCTGCCGTCCTGCCGCCGCCAGGCCGCCCACGGTCACGAGGGCCGCGACGGCGAGCGCCGCGACGCCGCCGATCACGCTGCGTCGCACCCGCTCGCGACGGATCGCCCGCTCGGCCATCGCCTCGCCGTCGATCCCGGCCACGGGTCCGACCTGGCCCGCTGCGTCGTGGATCAGCCTCACCAGGGTGTCGTCCTGCTCCTTCATCGCTGGGCCCCCTTCCGCGAGCTCGCGTCCTTCGTGGCCGTGACAGGTCGTTCCTCGCCGAGAATCTCCCGCAACCGGTCGAGGCCGCGCGAGGCGGCCGACTTCACGGCGCCGACGGTGATCTCCAGGTCCTCGGCCGTCTGCTTCTCGGTGCGGTCCAGCAGATACCGCAGGACGACGACGCGCCGTTGCCCGACCGGTAGCTGTCGCAGGGCCCTGACCAGCTCGTCGCGGTCGACGACGTGCTGCGTACCGTCCGACGTGGAATCCGGACGAAGGTCGGCAGGGGCCACCAGGACGTCCCGCTTGGTCCGCCGCCAGGAATCGATCCGGGCGGTGGCGATGACCTTCCGCGCGTAGGCGAACGGATCGCCGTCGCCCACCCTGTTCCAGGCCCGGTAGGTCCGTTCCAGGGCGAGCTGCACCAGGTCGGACGCACGATGCACGTCGCCGCACAGCAGGTACGCGATGCGGGACAGCTCGGGCGACCGCTCCCTGGCGAACCGCGTGAACCGTTCGGCCCGCGTGCCCGTGGTCACCACGACGGCGCCAGGGTCACCCAGGACGGCCGCGTCGTCACTCACCACGTCCACCACCTCGCTCGTCGTCGCCTGCCTGCGCGCCCGTGGGCCGGCACGGCCGGGCTCTGTGTCATGGTCACGGCGCACAGACGCACGCGACACGAGGAAGGTTGCCTGGCGGACGTCGGGATGTCACCGAATTCGGTCTCGCGGCTCGTGCCTGCGGTCGGGTACGACGCTCGTCACAGATATCGATGCACGCCCCGGGCCCGTCACCTGGTAGTCTCGTTGCGGCCGTGAGGGGAGCATCACCTCCCCGCGAGCGGTCCCGCGCCTGTAGCTCAGTGGATAGAGCGTCTGCCTCCGGAGCAGAAGGTCGGGGGTTCGAATCCCTTCAGGCGCACCCATCACCAAAGGGCCTCTGATCAGCGCAAACACTGATCAGAGGCCCTTTGGCGTCTCCAGCGGCTCAGGCCCCCGGCGCCCTCGAACACCGACGGCGGACGGGCCCGGCCCGCGCGCATCGGCGGTCACGCGGTGACCGCCGCACCGTAGAGTCCCCTCGCCATGGACACCGCACTGGACCTCACGGCCCCCGTCATCGTCGGCGGCACCTTCGCCGCGCTCCTCATGGGCCTGTCCAAGACCGGCCTGCCGCCTCTCGGTGCCTTCGCCGCCGCCGTCATCGCCTCGGTGCTCCCGCCCGTGCCGGCGGCGGGCGTCGCGCTGCCGCTGCTCATCGTCGGCGACCTCGTCGCCGTCAGCAGCTACGGCCGCGACGTCCGCTGGCACATCCTGCGCGGCCTGATCCCCAGCGTGGCCGCCGGGATCGCGGTCGGCTTCGCCGCCCTGCTCTGGGCGCCGCCCGCCGTCAGCGCCCGGATCGTCGGAGCGCTGCTCCTCCTCGCCGGCCTGGGCGAGCTGGTACGCCAGTTGGCAGGACGCCGCCCGCCGTCGGGCCGCGTACCCAGCCCCACGGACGACGGCGAGGCAGAGCACAACCGCCCCCGCGACCGCATCACCCGCGCAACCCTGGGCGCCACCGCCGGCGTCTCGACCATGATCGCGAACGCCGGCGGCCCGCCCATGAGCCTGTACCTCCTGCGGGCCGGCGTCTCCCGGGCCGGCCTGCTCGGCACCGTCGCGCTCTTCTTCCTCACGGTGAACGTCGCCAAGCTGCCGTTCAGCGCCACGCTCGGGCTCGTCTCCGCCGACTCGCTGCGCATCTCCCTCGCGCTCCTGCCCGGCCTGGCCGCCGGGCTGCTGCTCGGCCGGTTCGTGGCGCACCGGATCTCGGGACCGGTGTTCAGCACCGTCGTCCTGGTCGCGACGGCGGCAGCAGGCGCGCGGCTCCTGCTGGGCTGACTGTGGCCTCCGGGGAGATCATCCGGGACGCCACCCCTGGCAAGCTCGCCGCCACTGATACCGCACCAACCGCGGCACAGCCAACCCACACCCCGCCGAACAGCAAGTTTCGGGTCTCTCCTGGCTCGCCCCCGTGCCGAACCGCAAGCTACGTGTCCACGACAGCCTCGAACCGAAAGCAATGAGTCCATGGGACCCTCCACGGACCCGTAACCCTCGGCTCGGCGACCACAACACGCGCAACTTGCGGTTCGGCCCCCGTAGCAGGGCTCATCCCAGCCGACACGAGCCACCGGAGACGAGCCACCGGGCACCCACCGACTACCCGGGTATCCGTCCGATCCTGACCGGCGCCGGGCTACCGATCCCATCCCAAGTGCCGCTAGTGTCCCGGTATGCCCGACGAGTCCGTGGACTTCTACCCGTCCCGTGCGCACGTCCTGATGCTCACCCTCGCGACCCTCGTGCTGGTTGTGCTCTGCGCGGTCGTCGCGCGCCTCGGCTTCGACGCCGCACAGACCAGCGGCTCACCGGTCGCACTGTTCACCGTGTCCGCGAGCGCGATCGGCGTCCTGGTCTTCACCGGCCTCGGGCTGATCGTGGTGCGCCGCCTCCTGCTCCCCGCCTGGCCCGTGCTCACGCTCGACGACGACGGCCTGACCGACTGGCTGCCGAACCTCGGCGTCGAGCAGGTGCTCTGGTCCGAGGTCACGGGTGTGCGCGAGACCCGGCTGGCCTTCCGGCGGGTGCTCGCCGTGGACGTCGCCGACCCGAAGGCGGTCGTCGTCCGGCAGCGCACGTTCGTGCGGCGCATCGCCGCGTCGGTCAACGCGCTGCTGGTGGGCACCCCGGTGGTCCTCAAGCCCGGGAGCATCGACACCCGCCCGGAGGAGCTGACGGCGGCGCTCACCGAGTTCGTGGCCGGCCACGCCCCCAGCGCACAGTCTGCGCCCGCGCCGGCACACCCCTCGCCCACACACCCCTCACCCGCACAGCCCGCACGGGCACAGCGGCCCGCGCCCGCACAGCAGCCCGCGCCGCCAAAGCCCACGGAATCAGTCGCCACGAAGCAGGTTGAGTAGACTTCTAGGATCATCTGCCGAGCAGGGCAAGGGACCTCCCATGAGCGACGATCGCTTCGACGGACCCGCCGCGGCCGACCTCGATCGCGGCTACGCCGACTTCGAGTTCGAGCGCCGGTTCTTCGCGCGCGACCTCCCGGCCGCGCTCCGGGACGCGCCTGCCCTCATCGTCCAGTCCTACTTCCTGGCCGACGACGGGTACGCCCTCCGCGTCCGCGTCCAGGCCGGTGACGTCGACGCCCACGTGGACGCCGACACCGACCCCGCCGCGGTGCTCCTCGAACATGCCGCCGACATCGACTTCGCGGCCGTCACGGTGAAGGGCCCCGCCATCGGCGGCACGCGCTACGAGGCGGAGCGCGAGCTGGACCCGAACGTCGGCGTCGAGCTGGTCCGCCGCGGCGGTGCGCCGATCGTCAAGACCCGGTACGCCGCGTGGCTCGGCGCGGACGGCTGGTCGATCGACGTGTTCGGCGGCGCCAACCACCCGCTCGTCGTGGCCGAGTGCGAGCGCTCCGGACCGGTCACCGAGCTGCAGATCCCGGACTTCTGCGTCACCGAGATCACCGACGACCGCCGGTTCTCCAACGAGTCGCTCGCCAACGAGCCCTACAGCGCGTGGGCGCCCTCGTTCGCCGCGGAGCTCGACGAGCACGGTCCGGTCTTCCGCCAGGACTTCGGGCCGAACACCCACCTGCGCCTCTGACCGCCTCTGACCAGGGCGGGCACTACCCGTGCCACTCGCCCTTCTCGATGACGCCGGAGACGAACTCCCAGTGCCACGGCTCGTACTTGCTGCCGCCGATCTGGGCCCACGCCGGGTTCTGCCAGCCGTAGGCGGGCGCGTTGGCCCAGAGCCAGGACAGGATCTCGCTGTCGCCGGTTTCCTTGCCGCACAGGTCGATCGCCAGGCCCCAGCCGTGCATCGACGTACCGGGTGAGGCGGCGTACCAGCCGCGCGACGCCTGGACCGCGTACTGGTCGTCCAGGGAGCGGTAGCTTGCCACGAGGCACAGCTCCCGGCCGAACGACGCGCGGAACGCCTCGTTGAGCGCGCTGAGCGACATCGCGGCGTCGGGCCGCAGGTACTCCCCCGGCTGCCACAGCTCGCACAGCGAGTGGTCGGCGAGCGCGCCGTTGCTCCCCTCGACCGGGGCGTCGACGTCGCAGTCCGGCAGGGGGCTGCGGTCGAGCGAGCGGCTGGCCGCCGACTCGGGCCGCGTGATGGCCTCGGCCCGCAGCACCGCCCCCGACGTCTCCGGCCGCTCCACCGGCTGCGTCACGAGGTCGAGCATCGACGGCCCCATGTCCGGCGCCTCGACGTCGAACGGGGTGTCACCCGGCTTGTCGGCGGCCTGCGTGAGCGGCGCCGCGATGGTCGCGGCGGCCAGCGTGCCGATCACGGTGGCCCGCGAGATGAAGCGCTGCCCCGCCGGCACGGTCGACGTCGGCTTGGTGGCCCTCGGCACGGCCCCGGTGACCAGCCGGTCGAACGACGTCGTCCTGCGCATCGCCTGGGCGTGCTGCTCCGCCTCGCGCCGGGCGCGGCGCGTCATGAGAGCGGGCTGCGTGGTCGTCACAGCCGTGGACTCCACAGGTCCTCCGTCGTCAGCTCGATCTCGATGTGTCCGCGGCCCCTCGCGTCGTATGTCGCCTGACCATAACCGGGGTTAGCGGGCGTGCCAACCCCGGCCTGTGGACGACGGCGCCGCTCAGCGGCGCTGCATGGCGTCACGCACCTCGCCGACGAGCTCCTCCAGGATGTCCTCGAGGAAGACGACGCCGAGCACCTCGCCCGCCGAGCCGTCGGCAGCGGTGCGCTCGACCCGCGCCAGGTGCGCGCCCGAGCGCTGCATGACGCGCAGGGCGTCCTCCACCTCGTCGTCGGGCGCGACGGCGGCAAGGGCGCGCACGCGCCAGACCGCCACCGGCTCGAAACGCGCGGGACCCGTGGCGTACAGGACGTCCTTGAGGTGCAGGTACCCGATCAGCTCGTTGTCCCCCGACCGCCGGGAGACCACGGGGAACCGGCTGAAGCCGTGCTTGGAGACGAGCCGCTCGACGTCGTCGGGCGTGCTCGTCTCGTCGACGGCGACCAGCTCGCCCACCGGCACCATGACGTCGCCCGCCGTGCGGTTGGAGAACTCGATGGCCCCCGTCAGGAGGCCCTGCTCGTCGCGCAGCACGCCCTCGGCCTGGGAGTGCTCGACGATGGACTGGACCTCCTCCGCGGTGAACGCCGAGGCGACCTCGTCCTTCGGCTCGACGCCCGCGAGCCGCACCGCATGGTTCGCTATCCAGTTCAGGCCCACGATGACCGGGCTCAGCGCGCGCCCGAGGAACACCAGCGGCGGCCCGAACCACATGACCGCCCGGTCCGGGCCGGCCACGGCGAGGTTCTTCGGCACCATCTCGCCGAGCACCACATGCAGGTACACCACCAGCGACAGCGCGATGACCAGGGCGATCGGGTGCGTGAGGTCCTCGCTCACGCCGATGTTGTGCAGCGGCCCCTCGAGCAGGTGCGCGATGGCGGGCTCCGCCACGATGCCGAGGCCCGTGGAGCAGACGGTCACGCCGAGCTGCGCGCAGGCGAGCATCAGCGACACGTGCTCCATCGCCCACAGGACGGTCACGGCGCGCCGGTCGCCCGCGGCGGCGCGCGGCTCGATGGCGCTGCGCCGCGCCGAGATGACGGCGAACTCCGCGCCCACGAAGAACGCGTTCCCCGCGAGCAGCACGAGGCCGATGACGAGTGCGGTGGTCGTGCTCATCGGCTCGCCCTCTTCTCGGTGCGGGTCCGGTCGGCACCGGCACCACCGCCGTCGGGCAGCGGGCGGACGCGGACGCGCTCGACGCGACGTCCGTCCATGGCCTCGACGCGCAGCATCACGCGCGCGCCGACGTGCCCGACGGTGACCTCGTCGCCGACGGCGGGCATGCGGCCCAGCTCCGCCATCACGAGGCCGCCGAGGGTCTCGTACGCGGCGCCCTCCGGGACCTCGATCCCGGTGTACTCGTCGAGCTCGTCCGGCCGGAGCACGCCCGGCACGATCCACGACCCGTCGGCCGCACGGGCCGCGCCCGCCCGCCGGGGGTCGTGCTCGTCCGCGACGTCGCCCACCAGCTCCTCGACGACGTCCTCCAGCGTCACGACGCCGGAGGTACCGCCGTACTCGTCGACGACGACGGCCATCTGCAGCCCGAACCCGCGCAGCTCGACGAGCAGGGCGCCGAGCCGCACCGTCTCCGGCACGCGGGGCGCGTCCACCATCAGCGCGGCGGCGGGCACCTCGGCACGCCGTTCGTGCGGTACGCCCACGGCGCGCCGCAGGTGCACCAGGCCGACGACGTCGTCCCGGTCCTCCCCGATCACCGGGAACCGGGAGTGGCCGGTGCGCCGGGCGAGCGCCACGACGTCGTCCGCCGTGGCGGAGCGGTCCACCACGGACATGCGCAGGCGGTCGGTCATGACGTCGCGCGCGCTGAGCGTGTCCAGCTCGATCGAGTTGGTCAGCAGCGTCGCGACGGACTCCTGGAGGGTGCCCTCCTCGGCCGAGCGGCGCACGAGCGAGGCGAGCTCTGACGCGGACCGCGCGCCCGACAGCTCCTCGCGCGGCTCGACGCCCAGGCGGCGCAGCAGCGCGTTCGCCGAACCGTTGAGCACGACGACGACCGGCTTGAACACCATCGTGAACACGCGCTGGGCAGGCACCACCAGCCGCGCGGTGGCCAGGGGCGCCGAGAGCGCGAAGTTCTTGGGGATCAGCTCGCCGCACAGCATGGAGAAGACGTTCACCAGGATGACGGCCAGCGCGCCGGCGAGCCCGGCGGAGACGGCGGTCGGCACCGACGCCGCGCCGAAGGCGGCCGACAGCAGGGAGTTCAGCGCGGGCTGTGCGGTGTAGCCGAGCAGGATGGTGGTCAGCGTGATGCCGACCTGGGCGGAGCTCAGCTCCGTGGAGAGGTGCCGCAGGGCGGTGCGCACGCTGCGGTCGCGCAGGCCCTGGCCGAGGGCCGGCTGGGCCGGGGCACGAGACGGTGGAGCAGACCTGGACCGGCCGGGTCTGTCGCCCTCCGAGTCGTCGGAGTCGCCGATCACGGCGGGGTCGAGGGTGACGAGGGAGAACTCCCCGGCCACGAAGACAGCAGTACCTGCTGTGAGGAGGACGCCCACGGCGACCATGATCCAGTCGCCGGTCATCTCGTGCTCCGGAGAGCGGTGGTGGGGTCCGGTATCTTCCAGGGTTTTCGGTCGCGATATCGCTCGATCATCGTGCGATAGATCGTAGCCGGAAGACGCCCCGGACCGCTGCCCACCTGCCCCGGATCGAGCCCGTTCGAGAGGGGCGCCGAGCGCGCCTGAGTCCGACTCTCAGGCTGGCTCCAGTGTCTTATCAGGCAGGTGCGGGCATGATTGACCTATGTCATCTGGTATTCCCCAGCCGTCTGGGGCCCCGCAGCAGCCCGGCACGGCCTCGGCCGCGGCCTCGACCGGTCAGCAGAGCGCGACCGTTCTCGTGGTGGAGGACGAGCCGACGATCGCCACCGCGATCGCCCAGCGGCTGTCCGCAGAGGGCTGGCGCGTGGAGGTGGCGCGCGACGGCCTGTCCGGCGTCGACGCCGCCTCCCGGCTGCGCCCCGACCTCGTGGTGCTCGACGTCATGCTGCCCGGCATCGACGGCCTCGAGGTCACCCGGCGCATCCAGGCGGACCATCCCGTCCCGATCCTGATGCTCACCGCACGGGACGACGAGACGGACATGCTCGTCGGGCTGGGCGTCGGCGCGGACGACTACATGACCAAGCCGTTCTCGATGCGCGAGCTGGTGGCGCGCATCAAGGCCCTGCTACGCCGGGTCGACCGCGCGGCGCAGGCGGCCGCCACCACCCCCGCCGACCCACCCATGACCATGGGCGACGTGACGGTGGACCGCGCCCAGCGCCGGGTCTACCGGGGCGGCGAGGAGGTTCACCTGACCCCTACGGAGTTCGAGCTGCTCGTCATGCTGGCCGGCTCCCCGAAGACGGTACTGACCCGCGAGCGCCTGCTCGCCGAGGTCTGGGACTGGGCGGACGCCAGCGGCACCCGCACCGTCGACTCGCACATCAAGGCGCTGCGCCGCAAGCTCGGCCCGGACCTGATCCGCACCGTGCACGGCGTCGGGTACGCATTCGAGCCGCCCGCGAACCCGTAACCGGGTGATCCGATGAGACCGCACGTGCCCCGCGTCCCCGACGTGCGGCCGCTCGACCCCCTGCGCTCCCTCAAGATCAAGCTCGGCGTGCTGGTGGCGGCCACCGTGACGGCCGCAGTACTCATCACCTGGCTCGGCCTCCAGGCCTCCCTGGGACCCAGCCGCACCTTCCCCCTGGCGATCATCCTGTCGCTGCTGGTCACCCAGATCCTGGCGCGCGGCATGACGTCGCCCCTGCGGGAGATCACCGAGGCCGTCCAGGCCATGGCCGACGGCGACTACACGCGCCGGGTGCGCGCGACCAGCAGCGACGAGGTGGGACAGCTCGCGCACGCCTTCAACCGCATGGCCGAGGACCTGGCCTCGGTGGAGCAGACGCGCCGCGACCTCATCGCGAACGTCTCGCACGAGCTGCGCACGCCCGTGGCGGCGCTGCAGGCGCAGCTCGAGAACATGGTCGACGGCGTGGTGCAACCCACTCCGGCCGCGCTGGAGCAGGCGCACGCGCAGACCGAGCGGCTCACGCGGCTGGTCACCTACCTGCTGGACCTCTCGCGGATCGAGGCGGGCGCCTCGGCGTTGAACGTGGGCGAGATCGCCGTAGGCGACTTCCTCGAGGACTGCGCGGAGGACCTGTCGATGGTCGACGCCGCGAAGGACCTGCGCTACGTCGTCGACGTCACGCCGGAGGACCTCGTCATCGAGGGGGACGCCGAACGGCTCCACCAGGTGGTCACCAACCTGCTGCAGAACGCGATCCGGCACTCGCCGCCCGGGGGCATCGTCCGGCTGGACGCCTATCCGGTGGACGGTACGGAGGGTGCCGACATCGTGCTGGAGGTCAGCGACGAGGGACCCGGTATCGCGGAGGCGGACCGGGAGCGGATCTTCCAGCGGTTCGTCCGCGGCACGGGGTCGGCGTCGGCGGGCGGCACCCGCGACAACAGCCGGAACGGCGCCGGCGAGCCGGCCAACGGCGCCTCGGGCGGCACGGCCGGGAGCACCGTCGGGTCGAGCGGCGGGACCGGGATCGGCCTCGCGATCGTCCGCTGGGCGGTCGAGCTGCACGGCGGGCACGTGCAGGTGGTCGACTCCGAGCGGGGCGCGACGATCCGGGTCACCCTTCCCGCGCGGGCGCACCCGGCGCCGGGGGTCACGACGACGCACACGGTCTGAGTGGAACGTCGGAGCCGGAGGGTCCGGGCCGGAGGATCCGAGCCGGCTGAGCCGGCGGGTCCGAGCCGGAAACGGGACGAGCCGGAACGGGAACAGAGAAGCCTAGGGCCGCGGGCGGCCGAAGCGTGAGACGGAGTCGCGTGATTTCCGTCACAGACGCCAAAGGTTGTCCGCGCCGGGACAACCCCCGTAACGCGGGGTTGGGGACTTCCAGGCCGAACGTTGCCGGGGTTTTGCTCTGGGTGCGGGAAACATGACGAACCATCTCCTTTGCCGCAGGAACGCGCCGCAACGCCCGTGTGGACAAGCCCACCGACGAGCCCGAAGGGCCTACCCTTGGAGTGTCCGAAAAACATTCGGGCTGCGCGCGCTGCGGCAAGGTGGCGCGCAACGAACGCAACTGTGGTGAAGGTGGGCGATCCGCGCGTGTCCCCTAAGGCTGGTTCAGAGTCGATCAGCGTGGCGAGCTCGTCATTCGGAGCCAACGAATGGCTTGTGGACGAGCTCTACCAGCAGTACCTGAAGGACAAGAACGCGGTGGACCCCGCGTGGTGGGACTTCTTCGCCGACTACACCCCTGGCGAGAACGGCTCCGCCAAGGACGGCGCTCCCGCGCCCGCCCCCGCTCCGGCCGCGTCGGCGCCCGCTGCGCCCGCCCCGGCCGCCCCCGCGGCCACTACCCCGGCGGCGGCCCCCACCCAGCAGGCCGCGACTCCCGTGACCGGCGGCACGGCTGCCTCGGAGGCCGAGCAGCCCGTGCGCGAGAAGGCGCTGCCGGCCGACCCGAAGGTCAACCCGGCCAACCCCATCGCCATGCCGCCCACGGCGGACTACGCGGACACGTTCGAGCGCCCCGTCGCCCACCCGGACGCCGTCGACGACATCCAGAAGCTGCGCGGCCCCGCCGCACGCGTGGTCACGAACATGGAGTCCTCGCTCGAGGTCCCCACCGCCACGTCGGTGCGCGCCGTGCCCGCCAAGCTGATGGTCGACAACCGCATCGTCATCAACAACCACCTCAAGCGCGGCCGCGGCGGCAAGATATCGTTCACGCACCTCATCGGCTTCGCGCTGGTCGAGGCGCTGACCGACATGCCGGTCATGAACGCGCACTACGAGCCGGTGGACAGCAAGCCGGGCGTGAACCAGCCGGCCCACGTCGGCTTCGGGCTCGCGATCGACCTGGCCAAGCCGGACGGCTCGCGCCAGCTCCTGGTGCCGAGCATCAAGAAGGCCGAGGAGCTCGACTTCGCCGAGTTCTGGGCGGCCTATGAAGAGCTGGTCCGCAAGGCACGCGGCGGCAAGCTCGGCGTGCCCGACTTCCAGGGCACCACGATCTCGCTGACCAACCCGGGCGGCATCGGCACCGTGCACTCGGTGCCGCGCCTCATGCAGGGCCAGGGCACGATCGTCGGCGTCGGCGCCATGGACTACCCGGCGGAGTTCGCCGGCGCGTCCGAGGAGCAGCTCGCCCGGATGGGCATCTCGAAGGTCATGACGCTGACGTCGACCTACGACCACCGCATCATCCAGGGCGCACAGTCCGGCGAGTTCCTCAAGGTCATCGCCGAGAAGCTGCTCGGCCTGGACGGCTTCTACGACCGCGTCTTCGCGGCGCTGCGCGTGCCGTACGAGCCCGTCCGCTGGGTGCGCGACAACACGGTGGACGCGGAGGTCGAGGCCGCGAAGCCGGCCAAGATCGCCGAGGTCATCCAGTCGTACCGCTCGCGCGGCCACCTCATGGCGGACACCGACCCGCTCGCCTACCGCCAGCGCAAGCACCCCGACCTGGACATCCAGAACCACGGCCTCACGCTGTGGGACCTGGACCGCACCTTCCCGACGGGCGGCTTCGGTCCCAAGCCCAAGGCGACGCTGCGCGACATCCTCGGCCTGCTGCGCGACTCGTACTGCCGCACCATCGGCATCGAGTACATGCACATCGCCGACCCGGCCCAGCGCAAGTGGCTCCAGGAGCGCCTGGAGGCCGGCTACGCCAAGACGCCGCGCGAGGACCAGCTCCGCATCCTGCGCCGCCTCAACTCGGCCGAGGCGTTCGAGACCTTCCTGCAGACCAAGTTCGTGGGCCAGAAGCGCTTCTCGCTGGAGGGCGGCGAGTCCCTGATCCCGCTGCTCGACGCGATCCTGTCGAAGGCAGCGGAGGGCGGGCTCGACGAGGTCGGCATCGGCATGGCCCACCGCGGCCGGCTCAACGTGCTGGCGAACATCGCGGGCAAGAGCTACGGCCAGATCTTCAAGGAGTTCGAGGGCCAGCTCGACCCGAAGAGCGTCCAGGGCTCCGGCGACGTGAAGTACCACCTCGGCACCGAGGGCACGTTCACCTCCGAGTCCGGCGCCACCACGCGGGTCTACCTCGCGGCCAACCCGTCGCACCTGGAGGCCGTCGACCCGGTCCTCGAAGGCATCGTCCGGGCCAAGCAGGACCGCATCGACCTCGGCGGCGACGGCTTCTCCGTGCTGCCGATCCTGGTGCACGGCGATGCGGCGTTCGCGGGCCAGGGCGTGGTGCCTGAGGTGCTGAACCTGTCGCAGCTGCGCGGGTACCGCACCGGCGGCACCATCCACGTCGTCGTGAACAACCAGGTCGGCTTCACCACCGGCCCGATGGCGTCCCGCTCGACCACGTACGCGACCGACGTCGCCAAGGGCTACCAGGTCCCCGTGATGCACGTGAACGGCGACGACCCCGAGGCCGTCGTGCGGACCGCCGAGCTCGCCTTCGCGTTCCGCGAGCAGTTCGGCCAGGACGTCATCATCGACCTCATCTGCTACCGGCGCCGCGGGCACAACGAGGGCGACGACCCGTCGATGACGCAGCCGCTCATGTACAACCTCATCGAGACCAAGCGCTCGGTGCGCAAGCTTTACACCGAGAACCTGGTCGCGCGCGGTGACATCACCGTCGAGGAGGCCGAGCACGCGCTGCAGGACTACCAGTCCCAGCTCGAGCGGGTGTTCACCGAGACCAAGTCCGGCTTCACGCCCGCCCCGCAGACGGAGCACCTCGCCGGCCTGGAGCGTCCGGAGTCCCAGCGGCAGGACGCCGGCACGATGGTCGGCTGGCAGACGGCGATCTCGCACGACACACTGCAGCGCGTCGGCGACGTGCACACCACGCCGCCGGAGGGCTTCACCGTCCACCCCAAGCTCGCGCAGCTCCTGGAGAAGCGCCAGCTCATGGCCAAGGACGGCGGCATCGACTGGGGCTTCGGCGAGCTCGCGGCGTTCGGCTCGCTGCTCATGGAGGGCACCCCGGTGCGCCTGGCCGGCCAGGACTCCCGCCGCGGCACGTTCGTCCAGCGGCACGCCGTGCTCCACGACCGGGAGACCGGCGCCGAGTGGACCCCGCTGCTGTACCTCGCGGGCGACCAGGCCAAGTTCTGGGTCTACGACTCCTCGCTGTCGGAGTACGCGGCGCTCGGCTTCGAGTACGGCTACTCCGTGGAGCGCCCGGACGCCCTCGTGCTGTGGGAGGCGCAGTTCGGCGACTTCGTCAACGGCGCCCAGACGGTGATCGACGAGTTCATCTCGTCCGCCGAGCAGAAGTGGGGCCAGTCGTCGTCGGTGGTCATGCTGCTGCCGCACGGCTACGAGGGCCAGGGGCCGGACCACTCGTCCGCGCGGATCGAGCGGTTCCTCCAGCTCTGCGCCGAGGACAACATCACGGTCGCGCAGCCGTCCACCCCGGCGTCGTACTTCCACCTGCTGCGCCGGCAGGCCTACGCCCGCCCGCGCCGTCCGATGGTGGTGCTGACGCCGAAGCAGCTCCTGCGCCTCAAGGCGGCGGCGTCCTCGGTGGAGGACTTCACCTCCGGCACGTTCCGCGAGGTGCTGCCGGACACGACGGCGGACCCGGCCAAGGTCAACCGCGTGCTCCTGTGCACCGGCCGCGTGTACTACGACCTGCTCGCCGAGCGCACCAAGCGCGGCGACGACGGCGTTGCGATCGTCCGGCTCGAGCAGCTCTACCCGTTCCCGGAGGAGCAGCTCCGCGCGGAGATCGCCAAGTACGGCGACGCCGAGATCGTCTGGGTGCAGGACGAGCCGCAGAACCAGGGCGCATGGGGCTTCATCCACCTGGCGCTGCCGTTGGACGTGCCGTACGTCAAGGTGGTCTCCCGCCCGGCGTCGGCCTCGACGGCGGCCGGTACGGCCAAGCTGCACCAGGCCCAGCAGAAGACGCTGATCGAGCAGGCCTTCACCCGGGGCTGACGCTCCGCGCACGCGAGAGGGCGGGTTGTCCGGATCCGGACAACCCGCCCTCTCGCGTGTCACTGGTGAGCGAGCCTCACCACTTGTCGTGGACGTGCTCCTTGACCATGTCCTCGTAGATCTCCCGCACGCCCGACATGAACAGCGGGCCCAGCGTCGCGGCCGAGCCGGCGGCCGCGTTGGCCCGGGCCTGCTCCACGTTGCGCGCCCCGGGGATCACGGACGACACGCCCGGCCGCTGCCACGCCCAGGCGATCGCCGCCTGGGCCGGGGTCAGGGTGTCGCCCACGACCTCCTTGGCCAGCTCCGTGAACCGCGCCGCTGCCTCCAGCCCCACCTCGTAGGGCACGCCCGAGAACGTCTCGCCGACGTCGAAGGCCGCGCCGTCGCGGTTGAAGGTGCGGTGGTCGTTCTCCGCGAACACCGTCTCCTTGGTGTACCGCCCGGAGAGCAGGCCCGACGCGAGCGGCACGCGCGCGATGATGCCGACGCCGGCGGCCGAGGCGGCGGGCAGCACCTCCTCGAGCGGCTTGAGCCGGAACGCGTTGAGGATGATCTGCACGGTCGCGACGTTCGGGCGGGCGATCGCCTCGAGCGCCTCGGCGGTCTTCTCGACGCTCACGCCGTAGGCGGCGATCACGCCGTCGGACACGAGCTCGTCCAGCGCGTCGTACACGGCGTCGCTGGAGTAGACGGCGGTGGGCGGGCAGTGGAGCTGCACCAGGTCCAGCCGGTCCACGCCGAGGTTCTGCCGTGACCGGTCGGTCCACTCGCGGAAGTGCGTCAGCACGTAGTTCTCGGGCACCTGCTCCAGGCGGCGCCCCATCTTGGTGGCGACTGTGATCCCCGCGTCGGGGTGCTCCTTGAGGAAGGCACCGATCGCCTGCTCACTGCGGCCGTCACCGTAGACGTCCGCCGTGTCGAAAAAAGTTACGCCGGCCTCAAGCGAAGCCTCCAGGACAGCGCGGGCGTCGCCCTCGCTCACCTCTCCCCAGTCAGCGCCGAGCTGCCAGGTGCCCAGTCCCACGGCCGATACGAGCCGACCGGTCCGTCCGAGTACCTGCTGTTCCATCGTTCCTCCTGCTGCTGGGCGGGCAGACGTGCCCGCGCGGACCCGTCCTCGGGTCCAGTTCGTAGCGGGGTCGCTCCAAGGTGCGGGCAACCCAACCTCCTAGTCTGCCGTCTCACGCTACGTGGCGCAGGCGTAATTTGCCCTACGGTTACGGTGTGAGTGTGACGACAGAAATTCCTCCCGTTGCTGCCGCGAGGCCCCATCCTTCCGGGGACCAGTTCCGCATCAGCCACGAAGGCCCCGGCAAGGTACGGCACCGTGCGACCGTCACCCAGGTGGGTGCGGCGCTGCGAGAGTACTCGGTGGACGGGCGCGACGTCGTGGTGCCGTTCGGCGCCGACGAGATCAGCCCCGCGTTCAACGGCGCTGTCCTGATTCCCTGGCCCAACCGCCTGGCCGACGGCGCGTACGAGTACGACGGCGTGCCCCACCAGCTCCCCGTGAGCGAGCCGGCGCGCGGCACCGCGCTGCACGGCCTCGCGGCGTGGGAGCGCTGGTCGGTGGTGGAGCACACGGGTTCCGCCGTGACACTCGAGCTCGAGCTCGTGGCCCGCCCGGGCTACCCGTTCCAGCTCGTCGCGCAGGCGCGCTACGCCCTGTCCGACGCCGGCCTGGAGGTCACCCTCGACGTCACCAACGTCGGGTCGAGCACCGCGCCCTACGGCTGCGGGTTCCACCCGTGGCTGTCCACCGGCGGCGCCGACCTGGACGAGTGCACGGTCCGGCTCGACGCCGCGACCCGCGTCACGACCGACGAGCGGCTCCTGCCGACCGGCACCGAGCCGGCGTCGGGCAGCTACGACCTGCGCGAGCCGCGCAGCGCGGCCGGCCTGGACCTCGACGACGCGTACGTCGACGTCGTGCGGGACGGCGACGGCCTGTCCTGGGCCCACCTGACCGGCCCCGACGGCCGCACGGCGGCGGTCTGGATGGACGGGTCGCAGGACGTGTGGCAGGTCTGCACGGGCGACCACATCCCGCGGGAGCACCGCCGCATGGGCCTGGCCGCCGAGCCCATGACCTGCGTCGCCGACGCGTTCCGCACGGGCGAACGGCTCGTGCACCTCGCGCCCGGTGAGCACCACGGCGTCCGCTGGGGGATGACCCTGCTCTGATCTGACAGCGCCGCGGTGTCGGCGCGTTGTCGGGATCGGCCACGGTCCGTGCACCACAATGGGAAACCGGCCGTCCGCCAAGCTGCCAGGAACAGGCCGGTAACAGGCAAGGAGAGTCCGTTGCAGGATCGCGAGGTGCGCATCTGCGTCGTCGGTGACGAGCTGGCCACTGGTGTCGGGGACGCCAGGGCGCTCGGCTGGACCGGCCGCGTCGTCGCGCGCACCCACTTCGCCCGGCCCGCCATGCTCTTCACCCTTGCCGTCCCCGGCGAGACCAGCACGCAGCTCGGCGCGCGGTGGGAGGCGGAGACCGCCATGCGGTTCGGCCCGGACTCCGAGGTGGAGAACCGCCTGGTCGTGGCCCTGGGGCGGCACGACGTCTCCTCGGGGCTCACCGTCGCGCGCTCGCGCCTGAACCTGGCGAACATCCTGGACGTCGCGGACGCGAACCGGACGGCGGCGTTCGTCGTCGGGCCGCCGCCCGGCGCGCCGGCGGACGGGAACCGGATCGCCGAGCTGTCCGACGCGTTCGCCGACGTCGCGAGCCGGCGCCGGGTGCCGTACGTCGACACGTACACGCCGCTCGCGCAGCACGAGCAGTGGCTCGCCGACCTCGCGCAGGGCGGCGGCACCTACCCCGGCCAGGCCGGGTACGGCCTCATGGCGTGGCTCGTGCTGCACACGGGCTGGCACGCCTGGCTGGGCCTCCCCCAGGACGAGGTGGCGTGACGGTCGGCTGAGGCGAGTGGATACAGCGAGGTCGGTAGTTGGCATCGAGATCGGTCCAGGGATGGACCGATCTCGATGCCAACTACCGACCTCGTGAGTCTCAGGTCAGCTGGCCTCGGGTGATCGTGGCCGTGCCCGAGACCGTGTTCGTCGAGACGTAGGCCGCGGCACCCGGCTCCGCGTGGTCGACGACGACGGTACGCTGCGCGCTGGACAGCGCCTGCGTGCCGTCGATCAGCACCTTGCCCGTGACGCTGCGCGCACGGAGGTTGATCGGCGACCCGGCGTCGAGCTGCACCGCCGCCGATCCGGAGACCGTCTTGGCGTTGACCAGCGGCGTCGTGCCGACGGCGGTGACGTCGACCGCACCGGAGACGGTCTGGACGGAGACCCGGCCCAGCGCACCCTGGAGCGACACGGCGCCCGACACGGTGGTGGCGGACACGTCTCCGGCGTGCTCGGCGACGGCGACAGTCCCCGTGCCGGACTTCGTGGAGACGGATCCGGTGGTGCCGGTGACCGTGATGGCGCCGCCGGCGGTCTTGACGTTGACACCCGCCTGCGCGCCGGTCACGACGACCTCGGCACCGACGGTCGCGACGTCGACGACGGAGGCGGCCGGGACGGTCACCCGCACGACGGCGCTGTCCTGGTCCTTGAGGCCGCGGAAGCGGTCCACGAAGCCCTCCAGGCCGGGGAAGTCGTAGGCCACGCGGAGGTTGCCGTGCTCGGCGAGGATCTGCAGCGGCCGGCTCGACACCTCGACGACCTCCACGACGGCGCCGGAGGTACGGTTCGGGTCGGCCACGATCTCCGCGCGGCCGTTCGTCAGTCGGACGGTCAGGGTCGTGGCGCCGTCGACCTCGATGGTCTGCGGCTCGGCCACGCTCCAGGACTCGGTGGTCATCGCTCTGCTCCGTTCATGGGATGGGTTCAAGGGGCCGGTTCAAGGGGCGGGAATCACTGGTGGGGGTTGGTGCGATGGGTGCGGTGCGGCGACGAGGTCGTGCTGGTCGGCAGCGTCCCACGGATCGCGGCGCGCGCCGAGTCGAGGACGGTGCGAAGCGTCTCCACGGTCAGCGCCGACACCGTACCGGCGACGTCGGCCTCTCGCAGATCGGCCAGGACGTCGTTGCGGAACCTCTGCAGCATCGCCTCGGCGTCGTGCCGCAGCGAGTTGGACTGGGCACGGCGCGGGTCCGGCGTCGTGCCCGGTCCCGGCCGCGGGCGGGTGCGGGCCTCCTGCGCCGCGGCGGCGAGCTCGGCCCGCAGGCCGCGCATCGTGTCGCGGATGTCGGCCCGTACCTCGTCCGCGAGGCTGCGCACCGTCTCGGCGACGCTGCGCTCGAGGCGCCGGACGTCGTCGAGGCGAGCGTCGATCTCGGCCCGGCCCGCCGGGGTCAGCTCGTAGCTGCCCTTGCGGCCCGTGCCGGACGCGCCCGACGACTCCGGGGCGTCCGGGACGGTCCGACGGACGAGCCCCTCCTCCTCGAGCCGGGCCAGGCGCGGGTAGATGGTCCCGGCGCTGGGGCGGTAGGTGCCGCCGAAGCGCTGGGTCAGCTCGGTGATGAGCTCGTACCCGTGCCGCGGCCCGTCCAGGAGGAGGACCAGCAGGTACAGGCGCAGCTCACCGTGGGCGAAGACAGGTGGCATCTACAGCTCCACGGGTGAGCCGTCCGCGGGAGCTGCCGCTGCCGGGGCGTCGGCGACGGCGTCCTGCGGCCCGCCGATGATCGTGACGTCACCGGACACGCCGGTCATCCGCAGCCGCGTGCCGCCCGGCGTCGTGGACCGCACGAGGCGCTCCCCGCGGCCGGTGAACTGCATACCGCGGATCGTGACCCGGCCGCTGACGCTCTGTGCCGACACGTCGACCGCGCCGTCGTCCGGCAGGCGCAGCAGCAGGTTGCCGGAGACCGTGTTGACCTTGACCGACCGGGGCTGCGTCACCAGGTCGAACGTCACGTCGCCCGAGACCGACGACGAGACGACCGAGTCGGCCGACCCGCTCACCACGACGTCGGCGGACACGGTGTTGCTCGTGACGTCCCCCACGTGGTCGCGGACGGTCACGTCGCCGGAGACGGTGTTCAGCTTGAGGTCCCCGGCGGTGCGCGAGACCAGGAGCGCCCCGGAGACGGTGGAGGCGGACGCGCCCGCCGTCGTCCCCGCGAGGAGGCCCTCGCCGCGGACGGTGCCGAGCCGGACGGCGGTGCCGGCGGGAACCGCCACATGGATGTCGGCGCGCGCCTTGCCGCCGAAGTCGGCCCAGCGCTTCATGAACGAGCCCCAGCCCGACAGGCCGCTCTCGTGGCCGATCTCCAGGTGGCCGTCGGCGAAGTGCACCTCGAGGGACCGGCCCTCGACGGAGTGCACCTCCACGCGGACGCCGGGCTCGTCGTGGGCCACGATGTCGAGCCGTCCGTCGACGACGTGGGCGTCGACGGAGGTGACGCCGTCGAGCTCGATGGTCTGTGGACCGGTGACGGTCCAGTTGTCGGTGCTCATGGTTCCTCCTGCGTGCTCCACGTCCTGAGGTCTTGCTCCAGACTCTCGGTCGGACGCGATATATCGCGTCACGCAAGACACGATATATCGCGTCCATGGGCCTGGCAACCCCTCGATGCCCGGCGGCGCCCTGATCTGTGGGATCATGGGCACCATTCAGTCCGTCACCTGTCAGGAGACACCCATGAGCAAGCGCGGTCGCAAGCGCCGTAGCCGCAAGGGCTCGGCCGCCAACCACGGCAAGCGTCCCAACGCCTGAGCCGTAGGCCGCCCGCAGGGCACACGAAAGGGCCGGAACCGCCATGGTTCCGGCCCTTCGTCATGTCCGGGCGTCGTGTCGGGCGGCTCAGCCCGCCACGGTCACTCCACCACCGCCATCACGGTGAGCTGCTGGTGGATGCGCAGCCGCAGCGTGTCCGGCGCGCGCTCGCTGCACGACCGCTTCACGAGCTGCTTCACGAGATCCTCGACGCTCAGCTCGGCCAGGCACGGCGAGCAGTGGGCGACGTGGGCGCGCATGCGCTCCTCGTCCTCCGGCGTCATCTCGGAGTCGAGGTACTCGTACAGGTGCTTGAGTGCGTGGTCGCACTCGGACTCCCCCGCCGTGTCGTGCGGGATGGGTTCGACGTTGTTCACTGCGCACCTCCGGGCGCCTGGCTGACGAGTCCTCGCTGAGCCGCGTAGTCGGCGAGGAGCTCACGCAGCTGCCGGCGTCCGCGATGGAGACGGGACATGACGGTCCCGATCGGAGTCCCCATGATCTCCGCGATCTCCTTGTAGGGGAAGCCTTCGACGTCGGCGTAGTACACGACCATCCGACGGTCCTCCGGGAGCTCGGCGAGCGCCCGCTTGATGTCGCTGTCCGGGAGCCGGTCCAGCGCCTCGGCCTCGGCCGAGCGCAGGCCGCGCGAGGTGTGCGACTCCGCGCGCGCGATCTGCCAGTCCTCGACCTCCTCGGTCTGCGACTGCTGCGGCTCGCGCTGCTTCTTGCGGTAGCTGTTGATGAACGTGTTCGTGAGGATGCGGTACAGCCAGGCCTTCAGGTTGGTGCCCGGCCGGTACTGGTGGAACGCGGCGAAGGCCTTGGCGAAGGTCTCCTGCACCAGGTCCTCGGCGTCGGCGGGGTTGCGCGTCATGCGCAGCGCCGCGGAGTAGAGCTGGTCGAGGTACTGCAGGGCGTCCCGCTCGAACCGCGCGGCCCGAGCCGTCGCGTCCTCCTCCTGTGGGGAGCGCTCGGTTCCCTCGCTCACGTCCTCGTCGGGGCGCACCCCGGCGTCGGCACCGACGGTGTCGCCGCCGATGCCCTGGTTCTGCTCGCGGGAAGTGTCTGTCATCGCACTTGAGCCTAGCCTCGTCGGCCAGCCGGTGTTCGCCAGGGCGCCCTCGATGGCGTCGGCCGTGCCCTTCGCCGCGTCGGAGCGGGTGTCCAGCAGGTGCGCGGGGACCGCGCCGAGCATCAGAGGCGCGTCCGACGCCGGGACCGCGTCCGGGCTCGTCGCCGCCCCAGCCAGCACGCCGGGCACCCCGCCCGCCGCGTTCGTCGCCGCGCTCGCCACCGTGCCGATCACCGTGTTCCTCACCGCATCCCTCTCGAGGCATTGCTCCACGTTGGGTTCAACCTTCGCCCGCGGCGCCGAATTCCCGGCGTGTCGGGGCCAAGGGACGAAGCCTCGCGGCGTCATCCTGCTGCGTCTGCCGCGCGGATCTGCCAAGGTGGAGGCATGCTGCTTCGACACATCGCGCGACCGCTGCTGGCCTCGACGTTCATCTACGACGGAGTGCGGGCCGCCCGGAAGCCGAGCGAGCACGTGGCCGCCGCCAAGTCCGGGTCCGCCCTCGCCACGCGGGCGCTCGGGGCCGAGCCGCTCAGCGAGGCGCAGGTGACCACGCTCGTGCGCGCGCACGGGATCGCGACGGCCACCGCGGGCGCGCTGCTCGCGCTCGGCAAGGCGCCGCGGGTGTCCGCCGTCGCGCTGGCGCTGCTCACGCTGCCGCTCGCCGTGGTGAACCAGCCCTTCACCGCGCCGAAGGAGGAGCGCGCCCAGCGCACCGACCGGTTCGTGCGCAACCTCGGCGCCGTCGGCGCCGCCCTGATCGCGGGCGTGGACCTCGAGGGCAGGCCCGGCCTGTCCTGGCGCGTCCAGCAGGCACGCGCCGCACGCGCGGAGGCGAAGGCAGCCGCCGCCGAGAGCTAGCTCCGCGATAATCTCGGCACATGACTTCCTCCACGACCGCGCCCGCCCCCACCTGGGAAGCGCCGCTCGCCGGCGCCCCGCTGGACGCGACGGTCGAGGTGCCGGGCAGCAAGTCGCTCACCAACCGGCTCCTGGTGCTGGCGGCCCTCGCGGACGCCCCCGGCACGCTGCGCGGCGCCCTGCGCAGCCGCGACGCCGACCTGATGATCCGCGCCCTGCGCGCGCTCGGCGCGGACGTCGAGGAGGGCGACCACCCGAGCACCCTGCGGGTGACGCCAGGGCCGGTCACCGGCCACACCGAGATCGACACCGGGCTGGCCGGCACGGTCATGCGGTTCCTGCCGCCCGTCGCGGCGCTCGCCGACGGCCCCGTGCAGTTCGACGGCGACGCAGAGGCCCGCGTCCGCCCGATGCTCCCGGTGCTCGCCGCGCTCCGCGCGCTCGGCATCACCGTGCACGACGACGACCCGGCAAGCCTGCCGACGCACCTCCCCTTCACCGTCGAGGGCCGGGGTAGCGTGCAGGGCGGCGCCGTCGACGTCGACGCCTCGGAGTCCTCCCAGTTCGTGTCCGGGCTGCTGCTCGCGGCGGCGCGGTTCGAACGCGGCCTCACGCTGCGGCACATCGGCGCCACCCTCCCGAGCCTGCCGCACATCGAGATGACGGTCGCCACGCTGCGCGACGTCGGCGTGGTCGTCGACGACTCACGCGACGGCATGTGGGACGTCTCCCCCGGGCCCATCGCCGGCCGGGACGTCCGGGTCGAGCCCGACCTGTCCAACGCCGCGCCGTTCCTCGCCGCCGCCCTCGTGGCGGGCGGCACGGTGCGCGTGCCCGGCTGGCCGACGCTGACCACCCAGCCCGGCGCGATGGTCCCTGAGCTGCTGGAGCGCATGGGCGGGACGTCCACGCTCGCCGACGGCGTGCTGACCGTGACGGGGACGGGTGAGGTGCACGGCATCGACGTCGACCTGCACGCGGGTGGCGAGCTCGCGCCCACCTTCGCGGCGCTGGCCGCGCTCGCGGACTCGCCGTCCCGGCTGCGCGGGATCGCGCACCTGCGCGGCCACGAGACGGACCGCCTGGCGGCGCTGGCCCGCGAGATCACCCGGCTCGGCGGGCAGGCCGAGGAGACCCGCGACGGGCTGGTCATCACGCCGCGGCCGCTGCGCGGCGACGTCGTGCGCACGTACGCCGACCACCGGATGGCGACGTCGGCGGCGCTGCTGGGGCTCCGCGTGCCGGGCGTGCTGGTGGAGAACGTGGGCACCACGGCCAAGACGCTGCCCGACTTCACCGGGATGTGGCTGCACATGCTCGGCTCGGCCGCCTGATGGGCGCGGGGCCTGCCTGATGGGACGTGGCTGATGGGGCGGCGCGACATCCGCGACGAGTCGGACTTCCGGTCCCGCCCGTCGAAGCGCGGCTCACGTCCGCGGACCAAGCAGCGCCCTGAGCACTCGGATGCCGTGACCGGGCTGGTCACGGGGGTGGACCGGGGGCGATACACGTTGCTGGTCGGTGGGGCGGAGGGCCGTGCGGCCGAGGGGGTGACTCCTTCGGCTGGAGGGGTGCCGAGCGCGTCGGGCGGGGCGCCTGGCCTGTCGGGCGGAGCGCCCGGCGCGCCGACCGGTGGCGCGGCCGACGGGACCGTCGTGACCGCGATGAAGGCGCGCGAGCTCACCCGCACGCGCGTCGTGGTGGGCGACCGGGTCGATGTCGTGGGCGACGTCTCCGGCGAGGAGGGGACGCTCGCGCGCATCGTGCGCATCCAGGAGCGCACCTCGACGCTGCGCCGCACCGCCGACGACACCGACCCGTACGAGCGGATCGTGGTCGCCAACGCGGACCAGCTCGTCATCGTCACGGCGCTGGCCCAGCCCGAGCCCCGCACGGGCATGATCGACCGCTGTGTCGTGGCCGCCTACGACGCCGGGATGTCGGTGCTCCTCTGCCTGACCAAGGCCGACCTCGCCTCCCCCGACGCGCTCCGCGAGCTGTACGAGCCGCTCGGGGTCCAGGTGGTGGTGACGCGGCGGGCGGTGGTTGGCGATGGGGCTGACGGCGGTGGTAGTGAGGCTGGCGGCAGCGGTGGTGTGGCTGGCACCGGCGGTGGGGCCGACGGCGGCGGTGCCGACAGCAGCGGTAGCGCCGACGGCGGCGGTGGGGCCGACGGCAGCGGTGGGGCCGACGGCGAGGCTGCGGGCGAGCTGACCCTGGCGCCCGACTCCGTCGAGGAGGTGCGCGACCGGCTGCGCGGGCTGGTGTCGGTGCTGGTGGGGCACTCGGGCGTCGGCAAGTCCACGCTGATCAACGCCCTGGTGCCCGACGCCGGGCGCGCCACCGGCGTCGTCAACGACGTGACGGGGCGGGGCCGGCACACCTCGACGTCGGCGGTGGCGCTGCGGCTGCCCGTCACTGGCTCGGGCGGGCCGAGCCGGCCGAGCAGGCTGGGTGGGCCGGCCGGAGCCGGCGCACCGGGTGAGGCAGCCGGCGCAACAGGTGAGACAGCCGGCGCAACAGGTGAGACAGCCGGTGCAACGGGTGGGGCAGCCGGCGCAACGGGTGGGGCAGCCGGCGCAATGGGTGGGGCAGCCGGCGCACCCGGCGCCTTCGACGGCTGGGTGATCGACACGCCGGGCGTGCGCTCGTTCGGCCTAGCGCACGTCGAGGTGGCGCACCTGCTGCACGCCTTCGAGGACCTCGACGAGGTGGCCCAGGAGTGCCCGCGCGGCTGCACCCACCTCGCGGACGCCCCGGACTGCGCCCTCGACGACTGGATCGAAACCTCCTCCGAGGAGGAACGACCGGCCCGCGCAGCTCGCCTCGCCTCGTTCCGCCGCCTGCTCTCCTCCCGAACGGGCACCGACACCTGACCGAACCCCGAACCGGTCAGTGTTTCGGGTGGCCGTTCGCAACGTGCGACTCCCAACCGCTCCGCCAGTCAGCCGCGCCGAACCGAAACTTGCCAGTTCGACCGACCCACCACCGACGTCGAACCGCAACCCGCCAGCCCCACCCCGCCGACCGCCAACGCCGAACCGCAACTTGCGAGTCTCACTCCGCCGACCGCCAACGCCGAACCGCAACATGATGGTGAACCCCCGCGCCGAGCCGCAGCGAACACGTCAATCAGAGCCCTCATCTACATGCAACCTTCGGTTCGACGTCCCGATGGACGACCAGCTTTCGGTTCGGCGATCCGCGTCACGATGAACGTGCCGTTCGGCGGGATCGTTGCCCGCGCGGCCAACGGCCAAGGCCGTCCAGGCCCGACATCCAGGCCCGACACCCAGGTCCGTCAAACAGACCATCCAGGCCAGCCGGACGGACCGCTTAGGTCAGCCGGCAGTCCGCCCATATCCGCCAACAGACCACCCGAGTCAGACTGTGCACCGTGACCGACCGAAACGACGCGGCCCCGGCCAGGTGGCCCCAGGCGCGAGTACGAGCGCGCACCTTCCGCTACGGCGCTGCGGACGTGCAGTACCTGGACGACGGCGGAGCGCGAGCCGCGCTGGTCGTCGCCGAGGACCAGGCGTTCGCCACGCTCATCGAGGAGCACATCGTGCTCGTCGAGCGGGTCGCGGAGTACCGGCCCGGGCGGTTCTACGAGCGTGAGCTGCCCGCGCTGAAACAGGTCATGTCCGGAGTAGCGCCCCTGGACCTACTGATCATCGACGGTTACGTGGACCTCGACCCCACCGGCCGGCCCGGGCTCGGTGCCCACGTTGCCGGCTCCGGCCTCGCGCCTGTCGTGCTCGGCGTCGCCAAGACCCGCTTCCGGACGGCGACGCACGCCGCCGAGGTGCTGCGCGGCCAGTCCGTCCGGCCGTTGTACGTCACGGCGTCAGGTATGGCGGTCGACGCCGCCGCCGAACTCGTGCGCACAATGTCAGGCACCGCGCGGCTGCCCGACGCCCTGCGACGCGTGGATCGGCTGGCACGCGGGGCCATGCCGGCGCCGACCGCGCCGCACTGGCTGGCCGCGTCGGACAGCAGCGCGCCGGACTGACCGTGTCGCTCGACGGGCTCCGGCGGGACAGACCGACTGCCATCACGGACGACCGTCACCGCTCGCCGTTGTCCTGATCACGGCTGGAGGAACATCCAGCGGTGGCCCTCCACGTCCTCCGCCCGGTACAGCCGGCCGTACGGGGCCTTCTCGATCTCGGAGAGCAGCCCGGCGCCCGCCGCCTTGGCGCGGGCGTAGTGGGCGTCGATGTCAGCCACGTGGACCAGGACGCCGTCGATCACCCAGGGCGTCGACAGCCAGGCGTCCGCCGCGGCGCAGTGCCTGCGGTGCGCGGTGGGTCCCTCGTAGGACGCGAGCTCCGAGAGCATCACGCGCCCGCCCCCGGCGTTGAGCTCACCGTGGGAGAGGTGACCGTCGTCGTCCAGCCAGCGTTCCGCTTCGGTGAAGCCGAACGCCTTGATGAGCCAGTCCATGGCCGCGACGCCGTCCTGGTAGGACAGCATGGGGATCACCGACGGCTCGGCGACGACGGTGGGCTCGGACAGAACAGTTGGTTCGGGCATGACAGACCTCCTCACTCTCGAACAAATGTACGAGCCTTTCGTGGATCTGTCGAGCGGAGCGGGACGGCTACACGACCTGGAAACCGAACAGCTCCACCGCCCAGGGGTCGAGCCGGCCGGCGGACGGGCCGCCGCCATCGGCCCCCTCGATGGTGAAGCCGAAGAACTCGCGCAGGGCGTGCTCCCCCAGCTCCAGCGGATGGAACGGGAGCGGGTAGTCGCCGAGGGCCGTGTGCTCCCCGGCCCAGAACGGCTTCTCGAAGGCGAGCCGCTCGCCCGTGTCCTCCAGGACGCCGTCGTCCGGCGACAGGCTCAGCGAGCGCACCAGCGCGCCGTCCCGCCAGACCGCGAAGGCGAACCAGTCGACCACGCTGTGCATGGCGTGCAGGTAGAGGGTGCGGCCCATGCTCGCGTCGACCAGGTGCGCGGGGAGCTGCGAGGGGAGGTCGAGCATGAGCGCCTGGTCGCACAGGACGTCCACCTCCGGCGTCGACAGCGCGCACGCCCGGCCCTCCGGCGGGAACACCGCGTCGCCGAGGTCCCACGGCTCCTCGCCGTCCGGGCGGATCCGCGCCGGTGGCCAGAGCAGGCCCAGCAGCTCGGCCGCACTCGCCTCGTCGGCGAACGCCGCGGCTCCCTCCAGCCCTGCCGCCACGTCCCCGTCGGCGTACACCAGCATCGCGGTCTTCGCGCCCATCTCGTCTCCCGCCCTCGGCTGCCCCTGCCCACGGCGTCCCGCCCCGACGCCGCACACGAGAGTACGGGCAACCGCTGACACCGCCACTCCACTCACGGGGGCTGGACAGACGGCAGACTGAGCACATGCGCATCTACGTGCCCGCCACGCTCGACGAGCTCGACGCCGTCAGCCACACCACCGACGCCGCCCGCTGGACCGTCGCCCCGCGGCGCGCGCACGCCGTCACCACGGAGCTTCAGGCCACCCTGCCCGACGAGGACGCCGAGGGCCTGGAGTACATCGCGGCGCTCAACGCCGCCGACGACTCCCTCGCTCTCATCGCCGGCCGGCCGGACGCCCCGCACCAGCGCGTGGTCATCACGGTGGAGGTCCCGGACGGCGCCGTCAGCCCGGTCTCGGAGAACGTGGGGTCGGCCGGCGCCGACGACGAGCCCGTCGCCTCAGAGGTCCAGGTGACGGGCACCGTCGAGGACGTCGCGATCGTCTGCGTGCACGTCGACGAGGTGGAGGCGGCCGCTGACATCGCCGACGTGCTGGCCGCCGCGGACGAGGAGAGCGACGCCGAGGCGACGACGGAGGTCGGCGAGGAGTCGGAGACCGCGCTCGACGAGGCGCTGCAGCGGGTCACCGACCGGGACCTGCTCTGGTACGACTGGAGCGAGCTCAGGGACGTGCCGCGCGCCTGAGGCCCCAGCGCGGCGCCCCGACCGGGCACCAGGGCCAGCGCCGTCAGGCCAGGAAGCCGAGCGCCTCCTCGTGCAGCTTCCCGTTCGTCGCTATCGCGTTGCCACCCCACGGGCCGGCGGTGCCGTCGAGCGCGGTGAACCTGCCGCCGGCCTCTGTGACGATCGGCACGAGCGCCGCCATGTCGTACACCTCGAGCTCGGGCTCGGCGGCGATGTCGACGCCGCCGTCGGCTACCAGCATGTACGACCAGAAGTCGCCGTACCCGCGGGTGCGCGCGCACGCGCGGGTCAGGTCGAGGAACCCGTCGAGGGAGCCGCGCTCCTCCCAGCCGCCGATGGACGCGTAGCTGAACGATGCGTCGGCGATGCGGGACACGCCAGACACGGACATCCGGGTCGCCGCCGCCAGCGACTTGCCCGTCCACGCGCCGGCGCCCTTGGCCGCCCACCAGCGCCGCCCGAGCGCGGGCGCGCTGACCAGGCCCATGACCACCTCCTCGCCGTCGGCCAGGGCGATCAGCGTTGCCCACACGGGGACCCCGCGCACGAAGTTCTTGGTGCCGTCGATCGGGTCGATGATCCAGCGCCGGGCGCCGTTGCCGGCGGAGCCGTACTCCTCCCCGACGATCGCGTCGCGCGTGCGGGCGCGGGCGAGCTGGCCGCGGATGAAGTCCTCGGCCGCGCGGTCGGCGTCGGACACGGGCGTCTGGTCCGGCTTGGTCTCGACCTTGAGGTCCCGCGCCCGGTAGCGGGACATGGTGATGGAATCGACCTGGTCGGCGATCACGTGCGCCAGACGCAGGTCGTCGGCGTAGTTGTCCTTCGTCACGGCGGCCACGGGCACAACCTAGCGCCGGAGGTCACATTCGTGCCGCCAAGCCGCGCCGGTCGGGCGGATTGTTACGCAGGAGGTCGCTGATCAGCCCCGCCCGGACGGGTTCAGACCGCCGCGGGGACCAGTTCGCGGACCCGGTCGGCGAGCCCGGCGAACGCGGTCCGCGCCGGGGACCCGGGCGCGCACTCAGCGAGCACCCGCCCGGCCAGCAGGGCGGCGTCGAGCCCGGCGGGATCGTCGGGCACGAGGTGCACGTCGTCGACTCCCGCGTACCGCGCGAGCGCGTCGCGCACCTGGGCGTCGGCCCGCCGTCCGACGGCGGAGTCGCGCACCCGGTTCACCACGACGAGGCGCGCGGCGGGTACGGGGACCGCCGCGTCCCGCAGGTCCTCCAGGCCCCGCACGAGCCGCTGCAGGCCCACGGGGTCGGCCCCGCCGACCACCACGACGACGTCAGCGGCCTGCAGCGCGCTCAGGGTCGCGCCGTTGCGCTGCGGCGCACGCGTGTCGTACATCAGCAGCTCGTCGGCCTCCAGGACCGGGCCGCAGTCGACGACGGTCCACGACGCGAGCTCGCGGCACCGCTGGAACACCACGTCGAGCGAGCTGGCCGGCAGCTCCGGCCAGCGCGACGCGCGGGTGATGCCCGTCAGCACGCGCACGCCCGGCAGCACGACGGGGCTGTGCCCGGCGAGCGTCACGACGTCGAGCACGCCCTGCGCGGCGGAGCGAGCGGCGGCGGCCAGGCCGGGCGCGTCGTCGAGCAGCCCGAGCCGGGACGTCACGGACGAGGCGTACGTGTCGGCGTCGGCCAGGACCACCGTGCCCAGCCCGTGGGACGGCACCGCGGGGCGCGACCTCCGCAGCAGGCCGGAGCGCCGCGGCGCGGCGGCGCCCACCCCCGCGAGGGCGGCGGCGAGCTCGATGGCCGTGGTGGTCCGGCCGGGCGAACCAGCGGGACCCCAGACGGCGACGACCGCCCCGGGCCGGGTCCCGGGGCCCACCTCCGCGGCGGGAACCACCGGCCCGGCGATCTCTGGCGCGTCGCCGCGGACCGCCGCGACCAGGTTCTCCGCGTCGCCGCCCGCCACGACGGCGTCGCAGCCCAGGCCGGCGAGCCGGTCCGCCGGCGTGGCAGGGTCCTCGATCGCGACCACCCGCAGGCCCGCACCACGCAGCCGCGCCACCGCGTCGCGGTCCAGGCCGGGCAGGTCGCCCGAGACGACGGCGGCCGTACCGGCCCCTGCCTCGGCCGCCGCGAGCAGCTCGGCGAGCTCCGCGCACCGCCGGGCCACCGTGACCTGCGGCTGCGCGCCGAGCACCGTGACGGCCGCCGCCTCCTCCTCGGGCGTGTGCACGGCGACCAGGACGGTGACCGCCCGCTCCTCGCTCATCCGACGCCGCCCGCGACGGGGACGACGGCGACCGTTCCGGCGTCGGCGAGCGCGGCCAGGACGGTCGGCAGCGCGTCGGCCGGGACGAGCACGTGCAGCGTGACGGTGCCGTCGACGACGATGGCGCCGTCCTCGGCGTCCACCTGCTCGACCACGACGTCCTGCGCGAGCGTCCTCGGCTCGGGCCGGTCGGCGGCCTGCTCGGGCGTGACGGGCGCCTCCGGCACGAACCACAGGTCCACCACGGCGCCCGCGCGGATCCGGTCCGAGAGCCCGGAGACGACGGGCACGGCCACCGAGCGGACGTCGGCGTCCGCGCCGAGGGCGCTCAGCGGGACGAGCTCGCCGTCGTCCACCACACGGAGCGCCACCAGGTCCGCCGGCAGCGGCTCGTCGGCCGGGAGGTAGCCGCCCGTCCCGGCACCGAGCCGGACGTCGACGGCCCGGAGCACGTCGGCGGTGAGCGGCTCGCCGGGGGTCAGGGCGCCGTCCGCCACGAAGACCGGGACGGTGCGGCTCGCCGCCGAGACGACCCACGAGCCGAATGCGACCGACAGCGCGACGAGGACGACGCCGGTCAGCAGCCGCGGGTCCCGCCAGCCCGGCCGGCGCAGGCGGCTCGCGGCAGGTTCGGGAAGGCCCTGACCCCCGACGGGGACCGCTGGAGCGGTCGGGGCATACGTCATCTCGGTCCTTCCGCGTACTTTGGTGGACTTTGGGTAGACCTTCGCGTACAAGTTGAAGGGCGAACCCACACAGAATGGCGCACAGCCTGGGCAGAGCGCCGGAACCATAGTGATCGAACGTCGCTGATCCGGCATCAGATAAACACTTCTTGTGGATAACCCCCTCATGTCGGTGTCTCGTGCCACACTGTTCCCATGGAAAAGCGCTTTCTCTCTCTGGCCGATGTAGTCGAGACCCTGAACATCTCGATGGCTCAGGGCTACGCACTCGTTCGGACCGGCGACCTTCCCGCCATCCAGGTGGGTCCCAAGAAGGTCTGGCGCGTCGAAGCGGCGGAGCTCGAGGCATACATCGAGCGCATGTATGCAAAGAGCCGTGAGCGCCTCAAGGGCTCCGCGGCCGCGGACGGCTAAAGCCCTCGTCACGCACTGACGGGACCGGCGCACCCCTCCGGAGTGGCACCGGTCCCGCCCTTGATTTACCGCTTTCTCGACGGCTTCAGGACGCCTCGCTCACGACCAGCAAGGCCGTGAACGGAACCAGCCGAGTTCCGCGATCATCGAATACATCGATGTCCAGGTGGTCGCGGCCGACCCGCCCGATCCGGCCGGCCACCACGCCACTCAGCGTGCGCACCGTGACCCGCGCCCGGTCGCGCTGCAGGGTCCGCAGCACCGGCCCCAGCCCGAGCGCGTCCCGCCGCGAGCTCGCCGACGCCGCCTGACGGGCCAGGCCGTGCGCACCCGCTATCGCGACCAGCGGCACGAGGTGCTGGTTCACCGGTTCGGGCCGCACTCCCTGCAGCAGCACCCACTCGTCCGCCGCCTCCCGCACGACGCCGCGCAACGGCGCGCCGTCGAGCAGCTCGAGCGTGACCGCCGCACCGACGACGGCGCGGAGCCGGTCCGCGAGCGTCATCGTGGCGTGCTCGGCGCGCGTCAGCTCGGACACGAGCGCGTCCGCCTCAGCGGCTGACTGCGCGCGAGCCTGCGCCTCGAGGTCGCCGAAGAGCGCCTCCCAGCGCGTAGGACCAGTCGGTTGCACGGCTGTCATGCGGCTACCTTGCGCTATCCACAGGCATCCCGGCCACCGGTAGACACCCTCACGGCATCGATGTTGAATATCGATCACTGGACGACATCAAAAGCCATCAAAATCGCCCGTGGCTCGTCTAGCGTCCGGAACATCGTCGTCGTAGGGGGAAGCATGCCGACCAACACCGTCAGTCACACATCGCCAGCAGATCACCTCGACGGCCGTCGGACGGACGGTGCCCGCCCGCGGGCGAGCACGCAGAGCGCGGCACCTCCGGAGAGCACGCCTCCGGAGAGCGCCTGGCGTGGGCTCCTCGGGTTGCTCGCCCTCTGGATCGCGCTCACCGCGGCGGCCGGCGCGCTCGGCGCGCGCACCTGGCAGGTGGGCTCGGGCCTCGGCGCCGCCCTCTTCCCGGTCGAGGGCATCGTGGAGCTCGCGGCGGTCGCCGTCGGCACGGCGGTGGCGGGCTGGGTGGGGCTGCACACGCTGGTCGCCCTGGTGTGCGTCCTCGCCGACCGGCGCGGACGGCGCTGGTCGGCCGGCGAACGGGCCGTGGCACGGCACGCGCCGACCGTGGTGCGCCGCCTCGCCCGCGCGGCCGCCGGCGCCGGTCTCGGGCTCGCCCTCACGGCCCCCACCGCGATGGCCCTGCCGCACGTGCCGCCCGCCCAGGTCGCCACGGTGGCGGACGGCGGTCCCGCCGCGATGACCCTGCCCCACGCCCCCGCCGCCGCGGGTGCGGACGACGGTCCCGCCGTGGTGCTCGACCTCGGCTGGCGGCCGACGAGCCGCGGGGCCGCGGACGATCCGGTCCCCGAGCGGTCGTCGCTGGTCAACCGGCGTACCGGGGAGGACCGCGAGCCGCTCGTCGTGGTCGAGCCGGGCGACACCCTCTGGGCGATCGCGGCTGACCAGCTCACCGATGCCCCGGGCGGCCGCGACGCCGACGCGGGCCGCCGCGCGCCGTCCGACACGGAGATCGCCGACGCCGTCGAGCGGTGGCACCACGCCAACCGCCAGGTGCTGGGCGCGGACCCCGACCTGATCCACCCGGGCACGGTGCTGCGCCAGCCCTGACCGCCCGACGCTCCCCTCCCGCGCCCGTCCCAGGAGAGCCGCTCCCCTCCCGCGCCCGTCCCAGGAGAGCCGCTCCCCTCCCGCACGCCGTCCCCAGGAGAACTGCATGACCACACTCGACAGCCCGCCAGGTGCCGCGCCGGAGCACACCCGCACGGCATCCCCGCCCACCGGAACGACGGCACCGCAGCGCGCGGGCACGGCCGCCATGCCCGGACCGACCAGCACGACCACGCCCCGGCGCGCGGACACGGCCACATCGCAACGCATCACCACAACCGCGCCCACCCGCCGGCCCGTCACGCCGCCGACGGGCCCGGTCACCGGACCCGGGATCGGTCAGCGGCTCCGCCGCATGCGGATCGGCGGCACCCCGTACCCCGAGCTGCAGAACGCGGCGGCCGCCCTCGAAGCCATGACCGGCCGACCCGTACCCGAACCGGATCCCACGCTGCCCGACCCCACCGCACAGGTGTGCCGCGTGGTGCGCGCCGCGGTGGAGGTGCTGCGCGGCGAGCGCCCGGCGGCGCAGCTCGCGCGCTGGGTCACCCCGCAGGTCTACGACCAGCTCCTGGAGCGGGGGCGGCTCATGCGGGAGGCCCGGCAGGTGCGTCCGCCCCGGCCCAAGGCGCACGCCGCCGTGGTCCGGCGGGTGCGAATGGTCCGGCTGGGCGCGACGTCGGCCGAGGCGACGGTGATCCTGCACGACGAGGGGCGGGTGCGGGCGGCGGCCGTGCGGCTGGAGGCCCGGCGGGGAGTCTGGCGCGTCGCGGTCCTGGAGATCGGCTGAGGCGGAGGTGCGGCGCAGCGTGCGGGCCGAGGAACTGGGCACGCGCCCGAAGCGGGACCGCGGGCTCAGCCGGCACCCGCTCGGCCTCAGCTACACCCACTCCACGATCAGGTCCGCCTCGTCCCGGGTGGTCGCGATGAGGTCCGCGTTGCGCTGGTCGGTACCGCGCGCCCACGCCTCGGCGTCGGGCAAGGGCTTTCCGAAGGCGTGGTGGCGCGCCACGAGGCGCCGCAGGCGCTCGGCGTCGGGCAGGTCGAGGTACCAGACCTCGGCCATCCGGGCGCGGGCGGCCGGCCAGGCACCGCTGGGGGCCAGCAGGTAGTTGCCCTCGGTGACCACAAGGGGTTCGTCCGCGACGACGACGCCGGCGGCTATCGGCTCCTCGATCTCGCGGCGGAACTCGGGCGCGTAGACGGGTGGGCTGCCGGGACGGCGGTCCGCGATCCGGTCGATCAGGGCGGCGTACCCGGCGTCGTCGAACGTATCGATGGCGCCCTTGCGGCCGCGGCTGCCGCGGGCCTCCAGGACCCGGTTGGACAGGTGGAAGCCGTCCATGCCGACTACCACCGCCGTGCCGGGCGCGAGCCCGGCGACGAGGGCGGCGGCGAGGGTCGACTTTCCGGCGCCGGGCGGGCCCGTGATCCCGAGGACACGGGCGCCGCTCGCGCGGGTGGCCTCGACCGCGAGCCCGGCCGCGCGCTCGACGAGCTCGCCGGTCGTCAGGCGCACCGCAGGTGCTCCAGCCAGGAGCGGGGGCCGATGTACTGCACCCGGATGGACGCCACCCGGATCGCCTCGACGACCGCGGTCTCCAGGTCGGCGCCCCGGGCGAGGGCCACGGACAGCGCGCCGTGGAAGGCGTCCCCGGCGCCGAGGGTGTCGCGGACGTCGACCGTCGGGACGTCGGTGGACCCGCGCCGCCCGTCCTTGTCCCGCCAGGTGACGGGCCCCGGGCCGTGCGTGGCGACGACGGCGCGGGAGTGCGGGGCATCGGCGGGGGCGTGGAAGTCCGCGGACCTGGCCGTGACGTCCGCGGAGCCGATGAGGTCGGCGAAGACGGGGCGCCACCGGCCGGCGTCGAGCACGATCAGGGGGCGGGGTTCGAGGGACTTCGCGTACGCGAGCACGCTCCGGGCCAGGTCGGGGTGGTGGCCGTCGAGCAGGACGACGTCGGGGCGGGGCAGCGCGTCGAGGGCCGCCGGCGTGACGTCGAGGCCGTCGGCGAGGGTGGCGTCGGGCGAGACGACCGACCGGTCGCCGGTCTCGTCGTCGACCATGACCGCCGACACCGCGAGGGGGATCTCCCGGCCCTCCGCCGTGTCGTGGATCTCGACGCCGTGCAGCTCCAGGTCACCCCGCGCGGCCGAGCCCACAGGACCCGAGCCGACCGCGCTGATCAGCAGCGCCCGCGCCCCGAGCGTGGCGGCGGTGACGGCCGCGTTGGCCGCCGGACCGCCCGCGGACACGTCCTGGCGGACGGCCGTGACCTTCTGGTTGGGACCCGGCCGAACACTGCTGCGGTGAATCACGTCGAGTGTCGTCAGACCAGCAAACCAGCAGGTCACGGGCATTTTTTGAGGGGCATCGGCTGGAGCGTCGAGCATGTGCAGAGGCTACCTGTGAAACCGAGTGTCACAGACCGGGCATACCGTGCAAACAGGACTACCACCCGAAACGACGGGGGCCTCGGGCCCGAGCACGAGTGCCCGAGCCCGAGGCCCGGCTGGTCACGACCACCGCCCCGCGAGCTCGTCACTCGCCGTCGGGGTAGGTCCGCTCCACGTAGATCCGCAGCACGTCCCGCACGAACCTGGCCCCCTCCGTACCGCCGTAGTTCGCGGCGAACCGGTCGTCGGCCACGTACATGTCGGCAAGGCCCAGCAGGTATCCGCGCTCGGGGCGGCGCTGCTGGTGGCCGGGCGTGCCGGGGATGGAGCCGAGCCACTCGGCATGCCGGGCGGCGACGGCCTGCGCATCGGAGGACGCCGGGTCCAGCCCGGCCTCCGCCGCGTCGATCCAGGCCTTGCCCAGGGCCTCGGCCCGCTCCGTCCACTGCCGCTGGCCCTCGGCGCCGAGGCCGCGCCACCACGCGTCGCCCTGCTCGTACGCGTCGCGGCCCCAGCGCTCGGTCACCTCCTGCTCGTACTGGGTGTGGTCGAATCCGTCGAGCATGTCCTTGGCCATGATGTTCTCCTTCGCTTCGGGGTCGTTCTCCAGGGCTGCGACGGTCCGTTCGACCGACGCGATCTGCCGCGCCAGCCGGTCCCGCTCTGCCCGCAGCGAGACGAGGTGGGTGCGCAGCGCGTCCGCCTCGCTCTGGTCGGTGTCGAGCACCTCGGCGATGTCGCCGAGGCCGAGCCCGAGGTCGCGCAGCAGCAGGATCCGCTGCAGCCGCACCAGTGCGGTGCGGTCGTAGCGGCGCGGGCCGCTCGCCGTCGTCCGGGCGGCGGGCAGCAGCCCGACGGCGTCGTAGTGGCGCAGGGTGCGGCTCGTGACGCCGGTCAGCCGCGCGATCTCCTGGATGGACCATTGCATGCCGACCACGGTAGAGGTTGACGCTGCGTCAACTTCAACCGGATAACCGAAGCAGTTTCCGAGCGCCTACGCGCACCTTCTGTGGATAACAGATCCCAAAGACATGGAAGGCCGACAATGGTCCCATGACCTCAACAAGCGAGATGACGCCTGACCATCCACTGGCGGACGACGCCGCCCTGCTCGCCTTCGCGCGGTTCCTGCACGACGGCGTCACGCCGCGCCGCCGCACGCTGTGGTTCGTCATGCTGGACGGCGGGCGCCGTCCGCTCCCGGTGATCGTCCCGGTCGACCATGTGCCGGACGAGCCCGACGCGCTCATGGTGGACAACCTGGGCCAGGCCTGGCACGAGATCCTGCACGACGAGCCCGACGCGTCGGTGCTGCTCATGCTCGAACGGCCCGGCCCGGCGGAACCGTCGTTCGACGACCACGCCTGGCGGGTAGCCCTCGGCGCGGCCGCCGCCGAGCGCGGCCTCTCGGTCGCCGGCTTCTTCCTCGCGACGGCGGACGGCGTCGTCCCGCTGCCGGACGACTGAGCCCGGCGCGGGCCCCGACAGGTGCCGATGGGCCGAGACCCGCGCCGGACGTCCGGTTCAGTCCCTGAGCAGCTCCCACTCGTCGTCGGTGAACAGGCGCGAGCGGATGAGGAACCGCACGCCCTCCGGCGCCTCGACGCTGAACCCGGCGCCGCGGCCGGGCACGACGTCGATCGTGAGGTGGGTGTGCTTCCAGTACTCGAACTGGTTCCGGCTCATCCAGACCGGGACCGTGAACGGCTCGCCGTCGCCCGTGGCGCCGGCCCCGCCACCGGCCGCACCGGCAGCGCCGGCAGGACCGGCAGCACCGGACCCGATGGCCAGATCCCCGAGGTGCACGTCGGCATCCCCGGTGAGGAAGTCGCCGTCGGGATAGCACATCGGCGACGACCCGTCGCAGCAGCCGCCGGACTGGTGGAACATCAGGTCACCGTGCTTGTCCCGCAGCCGCGTGAGCAGCGCGGCCGCGGCGTCGGTCACGGCGACCCGTGCGGGCGGTGTGCCGCCCGCCCGCCCGTCGTCGGACATGGATACCTCCGTGGTCCTAGAAGAAGCCCAGCTTCTGGGGCGCGTAGCTCACCAGCAGGTTCTTGGTCTGCTGGTAGTGGTCGAGCATCATCTTGTGGTTCTCGCGTCCCACGCCCGAGCCCTTGTAGCCACCGAACGCCGCCGCGGCCGGGTACGCGTGGTAGTTGTTCGTCCACACGCGGCCCGCCTCGATCGCGCGCCCGGCCCGGTAGGCGTCCGCGCCCGACCGCGTCCACACGCCCGCGCCCAGCCCGTACAGGGTGTCGTTGGCGATCTTGATAGCGTCGTCGAAGTCGGCGAACTCCGTGACCGCCACCACGGGCCCGAAGATCTCCTCCTGGAAGATCCGCATCTCGTTCTTGCCCTCGAAGATCGTGGGCGTCACGTAGTACCCGCCCGCGAGGTCGCCCTCCAGCTCGGCCCGGTGCCCGCCCGTGAGCACCTTGGCGCCCTCGGCCCTGCCGATGTCGAAGTAGCTGAGGATCTTCTCAAGCTGGTCGTTGCTCGCCTGCGCCCCGATCATCGTGTCGGTGTCCAGCGGGTTGCCCTGCTTGACCGCCTCGGTGCGCGCCACGGCGTCGGCCAGGAAGCCGGAGTAGATGTCGCTCTGGATGAGCGCCCGCGACGGGCACGTGCACACCTCGCCCTGGTTGAGGGCGAACATCGTGAAGCCCTCCAGAGCCTTGTCGTAGAACTCGTCGTTCGCCGCGGCGACGTCGCTGAAGAAGATGTTCGGCGACTTGCCGCCCAGCTCGAGCGTCACGGGAATGATGTTCTGCGACGCGTACTGCATGATCAGGCGGCCCGTGGTGGTCTCGCCCGTGAACGCGATCTTGCGGATCCGGGGCGAGCTCGCGAGCGGCTTGCCCGCCTCCGCGCCGAACCCGTTGACCACGTTCACGACGCCCGGCGGCAGCAGGTCCGCGATGAGCTCCATCAGGTACAGGATCGACGCCGGCGTCTGCTCGGCCGGCTTGAGCACCACGGCGTTGCCCGCCGCGAGCGCCGGCGCCAGCTTCCACACCGCCATGAGGATCGGGAAGTTCCAGGGGATGATCTGCCCGACCACACCCAGCGGCTCGTGGAAGTGGTAGGCGATGGTGTCGCCGTCGATCTCGCTGATCGACCCCTCCTGCGCCCGGATCGCCCCCGCGAAGTACCGGAAGTGGTCGATCGCCAGCGGCAGGTCGGCGGCCAGCGTCTCGCGGACGGGCTTGCCGTTCTCCCAGGCCTCGGCGACGGCCAGCTCCTCCAGGTGCTCCTCCATGCGGTCGGCGATCTTGTTCAGGATGATCGCGCGCTCGGTGACCGACGTGCGCCCCCAGGCGGGTGCGGCGCCGTGCGCGGCGTCCAGGGCCCGGTCGATGTCGTCGGCGTCGCCGCGCGCCACCTCGGTGAAGGTGCGCCCGTTCACAGGGCTGGGGTTCTCGAAGTACTGCCCGTTCGCCGGGGCCACGTACTCGCCCCCGATCCAGTGGTCGTACCGGGGCCGGTAGGTGGCGATGGCCCCCTCGGTGCCCGGGGCTGCGTACACGGTCATGGTCTGCCTCCTCGCAGGGTTCGCGTGCCCGCCGTCCGCTGCCCGACGGCGGAGCCTCGCCCGGGTGCAACGGCGCACCCGGGTTCTCGCGAGGCTAGGCAGGCGGCCGTTGCATCCGGGTTGCAACCCGACCGTGACCCTCGTCGCGGCAAGCCCCGCCGGCGTCGGGACAAAAGGCCTGCAGAGGACAGATCGCCGGACCAGCGAGACCAACCCGACGAGCCGACCACGAGGAGAGGCCTCCATGACCACCCCGACACCCCACCCAACCCACGCCCGGCCGCTGACCGTGCCGCTCATGGTGCCGCTGTCGGCGGCCCTTGCCGTGGTGCTGGCGCTCGCGGGCTGCACCGCCTCCGGCGAGACGTCGCCGACAGCGGGCGACCCCGTCGGCCTGCCGGCCCCGGTCCCCGAGTCCGGCCAGGCGCGCGACTCGGCCGAGGCGCTGGCCGACGAGGCGATCGCGCCGCCGCTGCCGGGTCCCGGCCCGATCGACCCGGGGATCACCGAGCGGGAGGAGTACGACGACTCCCCCGAGACGCCGTTCCAGGACGTCTCCACGAGCCCGCTGTCCACCTTCTCGGCCGACGTCGACACGGCGTCCTACTCGAACCTGCGCCGCCAGGTGAACCAGGGTGTCGCGCCGGAGGGGGTGCGCATCGAGGAGCTGGTCAACTACTTCGACTACGACTACCCGGCGCCCGCCGCCGGGGCCGAGCATCCGTTCTCGGTGACGACCGAGGTGGCGAGTGCCCCGTGGAACCCGGAGCACCAGCTCGCGATGGTCGGCGTGCAGGCGACGGAGGCGCTACCGACGTCGGAGGGCAACAACATCGTCTTCCTGCTGGACGTGTCCGGGTCGATGGACGAGCCGAACAAGCTGCCGCTGCTGGCAGAGTCGTTCGCGCTGCTGGTCGAGCAGCTCGACGAGGACGACCGGGTGTCGATAGTGACGTACGCGGGCGACAACCAGGTGGTGGCGGACTCGGTGCCCGGCTCGGAGCACGGTGTGCTGGTGGACCATCTGCGGTCGCTGCAGGCGGGCGGGTCCACGGGCGGCGCCGACGGCCTGCGGACCGCGTACGAGCTGGCCGAGAAGAACTTCGTCGAGGGCGGCAACAACCGGGTGGTCCTGGCGACCGACGGCGACTTCAACGTGGGTCCGTCCACGCCCGAGGAGCTCACCGAGCTGATCGAGGCCGAGCGGGAGTCCGGCGTCTACGTGTCGGTGCTGGGCTTCGGCATGGACAACCTGAAGGACAACACGATGGAGGCCATCGCCGACCACGGGAACGGCAACTACGCCTACATCGACACCCTCGACGAGGCACGCAAGGTGCTGGTGGACGAGTTCGGCTCGACCATGTTCGTGGTGGCGAAGGACCTGAAGCTGCAGGTGGAGCTGAACCCGGCCACCGTCGCCTCCTACCGGCTGATCGGCTACGACAACCGGCGGCTGGAGGACGAGGAGTTCGACGACGACACCAAGGACGCCGGCGACGTCGGGGCCGGCCACTCCGTGACCGCGTTCTACGAGCTGGTCCCCGCCGCGCACACCGAGAACGGCACCGGTGACGACGACCTGAAGTACTCCGACCGGGAGGTCGGCACGAGCGACGACTTCATGACCGTGCACGTGCGGTACAAGGACCCGGACGGCGCCGAGCCGGCGTCCAGCACCGAGGTCGAGTTCCCCGTGGGCGCCGACGCGTTCACGTCCACGCCGTCGGCCGACTTCGCGTTCGCCTCTGCGGTGGCCGAGCTGGGACTCATCGCCACGGACTCGAGGTACCGGGGCGAGGCTGACCTCGGCGCGGTCCGGGAGCGGGCCGCCGGCGCCCTGGGCGACGACCCGTACGGGCTACGGGCGGAGTTCGTCGACCTGGTGGACGCCTTCGGCGCGGTGGCTTGACCGGGGACCCGCCCGGACTTCTTCGCGTCCGCGAATTCCACCTGGCGCATCGAAAGGCATGAAGAATGCGCCGGAGGCCGTTTCCCTGACCATGATTTGTCGTGGAATTTTCAGCCGACCGTGAGCTTTGCAGGATCGCGGACTTCTCCGGCCGCTGTCCGTTTCGAGAATGTCGTCGGGTGCCGATCAGGGCCCATTTCGGCACCCGAGACCATTCTCGAAGCGGACCGAACAGCGCTGGGTCGGGAGCCGTCAGGACCCGTCGTGCGACGTGAGCATCGTCCGGCTGCCGACCGGGTCCCTGGAGTCCAGGGCCCGCTGCGCGCCCTGCGACTGCTGGACCATGTCGACGGCGACCCGCAGGTCCTCCGTGGCCCAGTCGAGCGAGCTCTCCATGTGCGTGGCCTGGGCGAGCAGGGTACGGGCCTGCGTCACCGATGTCGGCGGGGCGTCTGTCACCCGCTGGGCCACGGCCTGGCGGGCCTCGGCGAGCGCCTGGGCGAGGACGTCCCGCGTGGCGGGGTCGGCGACCTGACCGTCCGAGTGCTCGTAGACCCGCTCGGCCACGTCCATCACCGCCGCGAGGTCGTGCGAGCGGGCCGAGGTGCTGCTGACCTGGCTGTCGATCCGGGCGGTCAGGGCCATGAGGTGGCTGGTCTCGTCTGCGCGGGCCGACACGACCCAGAGGGTCACGGCGACGGCGATGCCGGTGACGATCGCGGCCCCGAAGGTCCAGGCCCGCCGCCCGCGGGCCCCCGCGACGTCGAGGGGTGGGGGCTCGACCGCGTCGAGCGCGGGGAGCTGTGCAGGTTCCGGTGCGGGCAGTGAGCCCGGACTGTCCCCTGGCGATTCGTCTGATTCAGGCGTGGCGGGTCTCGACGGTGCTAATGCGACGGTGTTCAACTCTTCCCCCAAAGAGAGTTCCCATGAAAACAATCTGTCGGGCTCGTGGCCCATCAACAACCGCTTGCGAATGACGCTAGAACTACTTTCAATATCCCGCGCGGCGAGACCGTGATACATCCGTGATCTGTGGAAAACCACGCCCGGCACGGTGGATAACTTGGCGATCGCGGTGGACAACCTGTTGATGGCCTTGGTCCGGTGCCTACACTGGCGTGGTTCGACGACGACGTCGGGACAAGGTCAGGGGCAGCATGGCTCAGGCGCCACACCGGGACGCGCAATGGGTTCGCGCGGCATATGAGAGCTTCGTCGGTTCCGCCGGCTCGCAGGAGCCCGCAGGGATCGACCCCGTCGTCGCGGCCTCGTGGCGGCGGAGCCTGCGCAACGGTGTGGACCCGGACCGGCCGGGGACGGTCGCCGTCGCGGCGTCGGACGATCTCGACGACTACCGCGGCACCCATCCCCTGGCCGCCGCGATGCCCCTGGTCCGCGACCTGGTGGGCGGCGCGACCGGCGACGGGCTCGTGGTCGCGGTGTCCGACGACGTCGGTCGGCTGCTCTGGGTCGAGGGCCGCGGTCCGGTGCGCTCGGCGGTGGACGACGTCGGGTTCGTCGAGGGTGCCGTGTGGCGCGAGGAGTCCGTCGGCACCAACGCGCCGGGCACCGCCCTGGCCACCCGCCGTCCGGTCCAGGTGCTCGGCGCCGAGCACTTCGCGCGGCCGGTCCAGCGGCTGAGCTGCACCGCGGCCCCGGTGCACGACCCGGCCGGCGGGATCCTCGGCGTCCTCGACCTCACCGGCGGGAGCGCTGCCGGTTCCCACGTGGCCCTCGCGCTGGTCCGGGCGACGGTCGCCATGGTGGAGCGCGAGCTCGCCGCGCGCGCCGCCGACCGGTTGCCCGGGGCCGACGGCGGCCGCGCGCCCTGGGTGGGCGACCTCGCCTCGGATCTGACCCTCGGCCCGGCCGAGCACACCCCGGACCTCCGGCTGCTCGGCCCGCCCGCGCTGCGCGGACGCCGCCTCTCCCTGCGGCACGCCGAGATCCTGCTCCTGCTCGCCGAGCACCCGCGTGGCCTGAGCGCGGAGGAGCTCGCCGTGCTGCTGCACCCGGGCGACCTGTCGCTCGTGGCCGTGCGGGCGGAGATCTCGCGCCTGCGCCGCGTGGCCGACGGCGTGCTGGACGGCCCCCTGCTCGCCGGCTCCCGCCCGTACCGGCTCGCCCGGCCGCTGCGGTCCGACGTCGGCACGGTGCGGTCCCGGCTGCGGCGCGGCGACGTGCGCGGCGCGCTCGCGGCGTACCCGGAGGCGCTGCTGCGCCGGTCGGTGGCGCCGGGCGTGGAGCGGCTGCGCGAGGAGCTCGAGGCGGAGGTCCGCGAGGCGGTGCACGTCTGCGACGACGCGGCCGCCGTCGAGCGGTGGACCGCGCGCGACGAGGGCGCGGACGACCACGCCGCCTGGACGCGGCTGGCCGCGCTGGCGGAGCCGGGCGGCCCGCAGGCCGCTCGGGCTGCCGCGCACCTGGCGGTGCTGGAGCGGCGGCTGTCCTGACCGGGCGGGCGACCACGGCGCCGTCGGCCATGGGCTGACCGGGGGCGGCCACGGCGCCGTCGGCCATGGGCGCCCTCACCGCGCGAGGCGACTACGGCGCCGTCGGCTGGCCGGATGCCGCCAGGCGGGATCTTTTCGGCACGGCGGTGTGTTCATATCCTCGACAGTGCATCGACTCATCGAGCCGCAGCGGCTCATCGAGGAGGAACCATGCCCGCCCCCATCGACCCGTCGGACAAGATCGCGCAGTACGCCCACCCGGAGCGCCTCGTGAGCACCACCTGGCTCGCCGATCATCTGAAGGACCCGGGGGTCGTGGTGGTCGAGTCGGACGAGGACGTGCTGCTCTACGAGACCGGGCACATCCCCGGTGCCGTCAAGGTCGACTGGCACACCGACCTGCAGCACCCCGAGATGCGCGACTACCTGGACGGCGCCGCGTTCGCCGCGCTCATGGGCAGCAAGGGCATCACACGCGACACCACGATCGTGCTGTACGGCGACAAGAACAACTGGTGGGCCGCGTACACGGCCTGGGTGTTCACGCTGTTCGGGCACCAGGACGTGCGGCTGCTCGACGGCGGCCGCGGGCTCTGGACCGCCGAGGGCCGCGAGCTCACCACCGACGTGCCGGCGCCCGCGCCGGTCGAGTACCCGGCGGTCGAACGCGACGACACCACGGTCCGCGCCTTCCGCGACCAGGTGCTGGCGCACCTGGGCAACGGCCCGCTCGTCGACATCCGCTCACCGCAGGAGTACACCGGCGAGCGCATCGCCATCCCGGACTACCCGGAGGAGGGCGTGCTGCGCGGCGGCCACATCCCCACGGCGCGCAACGTGCCGTGGGCGACGGCGGTGGCCGAGGACGGCACCTACAAGACCCGCGAGGAGCTCGAGGCGATCTACACGGCCGGCCTGGGCATGAGCCCGGACGACGCCGTGATCACCTACTGCCGCATCGGCGAGCGCTCCAGCCACACCTGGTTCGCGCTCACCTACCTGCTCGGCTACACGAACGTGCGCAACTACGACGGCTCGTGGACCGAGTGGGGCAACGCGGTGCGGGTCCCGGTCGCCACCGGGACCGAGCCGGGTACCGTCTGAGGACGGCCCCTGGGGGCGGCCGCGCACGGAGCTGTCGGACGTCGGCGCGCGGGTCAGCCGGACAGGTCACCCGGGCGACCCGTACGCCGGGCAGGTCAGGCCCGCCCGAACTCCTTGCGCAGCTCGTCCTTGGCGCGCTCCAGCACCTTGCGCTGGTCGGCGTCGAGCTCCTTGCCCGCGCGGTTCACGTAGAACGTGAGCATCGACATCGCCGAGCGGTACGGGGAGCTCTTGCGCCGGTCGCTCGCCTCGGCGGAGCGCTTGAGGGACCTAGCGATGCGCGCGGGGTCGCGCCAGGTGAAGACGCCCTCTTCGAGGTCGAGGGAGTCGCTGCCCTCGGTGACGCTCTGGGACCAGCGGTTGCGGTCGCCGTCCGACCGCTTGTCATCGGCCATGACACCAACGTACGACGCCGCCGGGTGGCTCGCCCGGGCACTCGCGGCGGTGGGAGGATGAACGGATGAGCACCAACGACGTCGACCTGCCCGAGGCCCTCGCGGAGCTCCGGGACGCGTTCCTGGAGACGCCCGAGCGGGACCGCCTCCAGCTCCTGCTGGAGGTGTCGCGCGAGCTCCCGCCGCTGCCCGAGCGGTACGCGGACGCGCCGGAACGGCTGGAGCGCGTCCAGGAGTGCCAGTCCCCGGTCTACGCCTTCGCCGAGGTGGACGACGCCGGCGTGGTCGCCTTCCACGCGACCGCACCGGAGGAGGCGCCCACCACGCGGGGCTTCGCGTCGATCCTGGCGCAGGGCCTGACCGGGCTGACGGCGCAGCAGGTGCTGGACGTGCCCGACGACTACCCGCTGCAGCTCGGGCTGACGAAGGTGGTCAGCCTGCTGCGGCTCAACGGCATGGCGGGCATGCTGGCCCGCGCCAAGCGGCAGGTCCGGGAGCAGCTGGCGGCGAGGGTCTGAGCCTGGGTCAGCTGCCGAAGCGGTCGCGGTAGCGCTCCAGGTCCTCGTCCGTGATCTTGGCGAACAGGACCGGGGGCACCGTGAACGGCGTGCCGGCCGGGACGGTGTCGAGCGACGTGGCCTCCTGGGGTGAGACCCAGGTCGCGGTGTCGCCGTCGAGCGCGAACACGCCCCGCAGCGTCGCCGCCGTCTCCGGGACCAACGGCTCGGAGACCACCGCGTAGAGGCGGATCAGGTTCATCGCGGTGCGCAGCGAGACCGCCGCCGCCTCGGGATCGGCCTTGACCTGCTTCCACGGCTCCTTCTCGACCAGGTACGCGTTGCCGGCCGACCACAGCGCGCGCAGGGCGTTGGCGGCCTTGCGGAACTGCAGGGCCTCCAGGTGCTCCTCGTACTCGGCCAGGAGCCGGGCCACCTCGGCGCCGAGCCGCTCCTCTGCCGCGCCCGGCGCGCCGCCCGCCGGCACGCTGTCGCCGAACCGCTTGGCGGAGAACGTCAGGACCCGGTTCACGAAGTTGCCGAGCGTGTCGGCCAGGTCCTTGTTGACGGTTCCCGCGAACTGTTCCCAGGTGAACGACGAGTCGTCGGACTCCGGCGCGTTGGCGATGAGGAAGTAGCGCCAGTAGTCGGCGGGCAGGATCTCCAGCGCGGCGTCGGTGAACACGCCCCGCTTCTGCGACGTCGAGAACTTGCCGCCGTAGTACGTGAGCCAGGAGAAGCCCTTGACGTAGTCGACCATGGTCCACGGCTCGCGGACGCCGAGCTGCGTGGCCGGGAACATCACCGTGTGGAACGGGACGTTGTCCTTGGCCATGAACTGCGTGTAGCGCACGTCGTCGGCCTGGTACCACCAGGACCGCCAGTCGCGGCCGGCGCCCGGCGCACCGGCGTCGGCCCACTCCTTGGTGGCGCCGATGTACTCGATCGGGGCGTCGAACCAGACGTAGAAGACCTTGCCGTCGGCCGCGAGCTCCGGCCAGGTGTCGGCCGGGACGGGCACGCCCCACTCCAGGTCGCGCGTGATCGCGCGGTCCTGCAGCCCCTCGGTGAGCCACTTGCGCGCGATCGACGTCGACAGCAGGGGCCAGTCCGCGCTGTTCTCGTCGATCCACGCCTCGACCTCGGCCTGGAGCTTGGACTGGAGCAGGAACAGGTGCTTGGTCTCGCGCACCTCGAGGTCGGTCGAGCCGCTGATCGCTGAGCGCGGGTCGATGAGGTCGGTCGGGTCGAGCACGCGCGTGCAGTTCTCGCACTGGTCGCCGCGCGCGCGGTCGTAGCCGCAGTGGGGGCACGTGCCCTCGACGTAGCGGTCGGGCAGGAACCGGCCGTCGACCGGCGAGTACACCTGCCGGATGGCGCGCTCCTCGATGAAGCCGTGCTCGTGCAGGCGCCGCGCGAAGTGCTGCGTGGTCTCGGCGTTCTGCGCCGACGAACTGCGCCCGAAGTGGTCGAACGACAGCCCGAAGCCCGCGTAGATCTTCCGCTGCGTCTCGTGCGCCTGGGCGCAGAACTCCGCGACCGGCAGGCCGGCCTCGGCGGCGGCGAGCTCTGCGGGCGTGCCGTGCTCGTCCGTGGCACAGATGTACAGCACGTCGTGGCCGCGCTGGCGCATATACCGCGCGTAGACGTCGGCCGGGAGCATCGACCCGACCATGTTCCCCAGGTGCTTGATGCCGTTGATGTACGGAAGCGCGCTGGTGACAAGGTGGCGGGCCATCGCTGGATGCTCCAATTCGGGGGTTCGGGGGTTCGGTGTGCCGGGCGCGCGGAGCGGACCCATCGGACAGCCTAGGTCGTAATCGCGGCTATCCGCCGCACCGCCTCGTGCAGCCGGTCCGGGGTGTTCGCCGCGTACCCGATCACCAGCCCGGAAGGCCCGTCGCCCACCCGGTGCGCCGACAGCGGGTGCACGCGGACCCCGGCCTCGGCGGCACGCCGGGCCATCGCCACGTCGTCCACGCCGGGCAGCGTCACCAGCAGGTGCAGCCCGGCGGCCACGCCGTGCGCCGTGGCGTCCGGAAGGTGGGTCGCGAGCGCCGCCAGGAGGGCGTCGCGGCGGGCGCGGTGACGACGTCGGACCTGGCGCAGGTGCCGCTCGAAACCGCCCGACGTGATGAACTGCGCCAGCGCGAGCTGGGGCAGCGCCGGACCGGCGAGGTCGGTCCAGTAGCGCGCCTCGACCAGCTCGGCCTGGAGCGCGGCGGGTGCGAGCAGCCAGCCGATCCTGATGGCCGGCGCCAGCGTCTTGGACACGCTGCCCAGGTGCACCACGTGGTCGGGCGCCAGGGCGCGCAGCGCGGGCACCGGCGGGCGGTCGTACCGGTGCTCCGCGTCGTAGTCGTCCTCGATGACCAGGCGGCCGGGCAGGCCGCCCGGGTCGGACGGCGGGCTGTGGTCCGACGTCGGTCCTTCGCCCGACGGCGGTCCGTGGTGCGACGGCGATCTCTGGTCCGACGTCGGCGCGCTCTGGTCCGACGTCGGCGCGGAGCGTGCCCAGGCGACCAGGGCGCGCCGTCGCTCCGGGGCGAGCACCACGCCCGTCGGGAACTGGTGCGCGGGCGTGACCAGCACGACGTCGACCGGCGTCCGGTCCAGAGCCGCGACGTCGAGCCCGTCCTGGTCCACCGGGACGGGGACGGGCTCCAGGTCCCACCGCCGCAGGTGCTCGCGCGCCCCGAACGAGCCGGGATCCTCGAACCCGATCCGGCGCACCCCGCGCAGGCCGAGCGCACGGGCTAGCAGCATCAGGCCCTGCGAGACACCGTTGACCACGAGAATCTCGTCCGGGTGCGCGCGCAGCCCTCTCGTGCGGGCGAGCCAGCCCGCGAGCGCCTCGCGGAGCGCGGGCAGGCCGCGCGGGTCGCCGTAGCCGAGGTCGCTCGACGCGAGGCCGTTCAGCGCGGCCCGCTCGGCGCGCGCCCAGGCGGCGCGCGGGAACGCCGACAGGTCGGGCAGGCCGGGTGAGACGTCGATCGGGTCGGCGCGCGGAGCTTCGGGGGCGAGCGGGCCCAGCAGCACATTCGGTGCGGCCGACGGCGCCGGCGGCCCGCCCGCTCGGTCCGACGCTGCCCGCCGCATGTTCGCCCGGTCCGACGGCGCACCGCGGGATTCGGTCGGCCGCCCTGAGACCGTAGCGGGCGCCGGCGCTGCCGACAGAGCTGACGCTGCCGACGGCGACCGCATCACCGTCGGCGACGGCATCCAAGCGGCTCGGACGGTCGTACCCCCGCCGCGCCGGCCGGACAGCAGGCCCTCATCCGTGAGCCGCCGGTAGGCGTCGACCACCACCCCGCGCGAACAGCCGAGCTGGTCGGCGAGCACGCGGGTGGCGGGCAGCCGGTCGCCGGGCACGAGCCGGCCGTCGGCCACCGCGCCCCGCACCTCCTCGGCGAGCCACATGGTCAGGCTCCCCGGCGCTGCTCGTGCAGGATCAAGCTGGAGAAAGTCGGCCCCGCCTACCGTGTGCCCGTCGGTCACCTTGGTCCTCTCAGCCGAGACAATCTTGGCCCTGTCAGATATACCAAAGCACAGGCAGGCTCGCGGACATGACAGCGAGCACGCCCGAGACCGCCACCATCGCCGACAACAAGAATGGACCAGCCCGCCACCCGCGACCCTGGACCGGCCCCCTTTTCGCGGCGCTCGGCATGACGCTGGTGGGCAGCCAGGTGGCGGTCTCGGGCAGGCTCATCGACGCACCCCTCTTCGCGGTGCAGGCCCTCCGGTACACGCTCGCGGCCGTGGGGCTCCTGGTGGTCCTGCGCGCGACCGGGCGGGCTGTCCCCGTGCCGCGCGGCCGCGAGTGGGCCTGGCTCGCTGGCGTGGCGCTGAGCGGGCTGGTGCTGTTCAACGTGGGCGTCGTGCGCGGCGTCGAGCATGCAGAGCCCGCGGTGATCGGTGTCGCGGTCGCCGCCGTGCCGGTGCTGCTCGCGCTCGGCGGGCCGCTCCTCGAACGGAGCCGGTCCGCGCCGATAGTGGTGGCCGCCGCGGCGGTGGTCACCGTGGGCGCCGCCCTGGTCACGGGCGGCGGGCGTACGGATGCCGCCGGGCTCGGCTACGCCCTGATGACGTTGCTCTGCGAGGCCGGGTTCACCCTGCTCGCAGTGCCCGTGCTGCGCCGACTCGGGCCGCACGGCGTGTCACTCCACGCTGTATGGATCGCCGCGGTGGCGCTCTGGTGCCTCAGCCTGGTCACCGAGGGAGCCGGGGCCGTCGGGACCCTGAGAGCCGAGCATGTCCCCGCGATACTGCACCTCGCGCTGGGCGTCACCGTCGTGGCGTTCCTGCTCTGGTACTCGGCGGTCGGCCAAATCGGGCCCGGGCGCGCCGGGCTGTTCACCGGGATCGTGCCGGTCGCGTCGGCCGTGGGCGGCGTGCTGCTCGGCGGTCCGGTGCCGGAGCAGGTCGTGTGGCTGGGCGTCGCGGTCGTGGTGTTCGGCGTCATGCTGGGGATGCGGAGCACGGCCGACGCCCGCGCGGCCCGGCCAGAATAGGAATGGCCACCCTCTCAGGCTGAAGTGAGCGATTACTCCTACCTTCGTTTGGCCACTGCTTGAGAAGTCGTTCGATCACCAACACTCGAATGGGTCGTCGTACGCTTCTGGCAAGGTCTCTGGCGGGATGACGGTCCAACCTTCGGCTTCTAGAACCTCCGCGGCCTCCGCCTGCTGATCACGCACCGCAGCGCGCAGCTGCCGGACCCGCCACGCGCGGCGCCCTTCACGGATCACGCCCTCCCACCCAGGCACGCGGTCGACACCGCAGTCACGGATGAGCATCTCAAGGAGGTCTTCCAAGCATGGTCGGAAGCGCTCACCGCCGATTGGAAGGTGCACAGTCGCCAGGTCGTGCGGGCGGCGCACCCGACGAGCGTCATTCGCGTTCGCCATCGACAGCAGGTGCGTGAAAGCACCCCGTTCCGCATGGACCTGCCAGTGCGTCACGGGGTCAACACGCATGCCTGCCTGATACTCCAGCCGCAGCAAGGGCGTCCTGTCGAGTGTGGAGTACACCTTGAGGTCACTCCGGACGGTCTTGAGATGCGTGCCCGAACGATCGAGCGTCTGGTACAGCGCGAGCTCCAGATCGGCGAGGTGCTTGCCAGCGACGTTGAGCGGGATCAACTGGTCTCGCTCCGTGTCCCCCGCCGGTCGTACCGCGAACCGGTCTCGGAACTCAACCGAGACGATCTGTTTGCTGACGCCGAGGGTTCCCGTCAGTAGGTCACCGATCTCACCGGCAAACGCGCGTGACTTCTCCTCAAGGTCAGAAGTCGTGTTCGGGATCGACGTCATCGAGCAAGAACCCAATCTCTCGTAGGCCTGAGATTGCTTCCCACTCGTCGCCCGAGAGCGACCCGTACCGGGCGCGCTCACGAAGCTCGTCGATCGAAAGGTCCAGCCGCTCAAGGATCGCGAGGCGCCGTGCTTCCAGCTCCTCACGTGTGACGCGGATGGTCATTGGTGCCATGGCGTCCTCCCCAATCTCGACGTGAACCTCATCATCCACCAAACCACTGACATAGGTCCATGGCCGCCCCCTGGGACCACTGGGTGAACTCGTGGTAGCGCAACAAGGGTAAGTACAGGAGTCTGGCTGCGCATGCGGAAAAGCTCCGGCCCCTCGGACATAACAGCAGGGCCACCAATGATCGCTCCCACTGAGTCTCGCTCCTCACCCACTCCAGGCGCTTCTGGTGCCGGCCCCTGCAGCCAACTCACTCCTCGAACCGGTACCCCGCCCCCGGGTGGGTGAGGATGTGCCGCGGGTGCGACGGGTCCTGCTCCAGCTTGCGCCGGAGCTGCGCCGTGTAGACGCGCAGGTAGTTGGTCTCGGTCGAGTAGGCGGGACCCCAGACCTCGTGCAGCAGCAGCTTGCGGTCCACGAGCCGGCCGCGGTTGCGCACCAGCACCTCCAGCAGCGCCCACTCGGTGGGGCTCAGCCGCACCTCGACCCCGGCCCGGGACACCTGCCGCCGGGCCAGGTCGATCCGCAGCTCGCCCGCCGTCACCACGGGCTCCTCTGCCTGCGCGGGCCCCGCCCGGCGCACCGCCGCGCGCAGCCGCGCCAGGAGCTCGTTCATCGCGAACGGCTTGGTCACGTAGTCGTCGGCGCCCGCGTCGAGGGCGTCCACCTTGTCGTCGCCGAGCTGCCTGGCCGACAGCACCACGATGGGCACCCGGGTCCAGCCCCGGATCCCCTCGATGACGTCGAGGCCCGGCATGTCCGGCAGGCCGAGGTCGAGCAGCACCACGTCCGGCCGGGCCGACGCCACCGCATCGAGCGCCGCGGCCCCGGTCGGCGCTGCCGTGACGTCCCAGCCGTGCGCCCGCAGGTTGATGGCGAGCGCGCGGGCCAACGCCGCGTCGTCGTCCACCACGAGCACGCGGTTGCCGGCTCCCGCCTGCTCGCCCCCGCCGTCCGCCGCACCGGTCACGGGACCATCCCATCACGCGGCATCCCCGCACGCGGCTCCTCGCGCGGCTCGTCGTCCTGCGGCCTCTCCTCAGACGGTCCTTCCTCGGACGGCCCTTCCTCAGACGGCCCTTCCTCGCGCGGCCGCTCCTCGCGTGGCCGCTCACGCGGCACCGTGAGCACCATCGTCAGGCCGCCGCCGGGCGTGTCCTCGGCAGCGATCCGCGCGCCGACGGCGTTCGCGAGCCCCGACGCGACCGCCAGCCCCAGGCCGAGGCCGTCGGCGCTCGTGTCGTCGAGCCGCTGGAACGGCTCGAACATCGTGGCCTTGCGGTCGTCGGGCACGCCGGGGCCGGTGTCGGCGACGCGCAGCTCCACCGAGTCCCGCGCGGCCGACGCCGTGCACAGCACCTTGGCGCCGGGCGGCGAGTGCCGCACCGCGTTGGAGACCACGTTCGCCACGACCCGCTCGAACAGGCCGGGGTCGGTGTGCACGAGCGGGAGGTCCTCCGGCACGTCCAGCGTGAGGTCGGCCAGCCACGGCTCGACGGCGACGGGCACCACCTCCTCCAGCGACGCGGCGCGCAGCGCGGGGCGGACGGCGCCGGTCTGCAGGCGGGACAGGTCCAGCAGGTTGCCGATCAGCCGCTCCAGCCGGTAGGTCGAGTCGGCGATGGTGGCCGTGAGCGTGTCGCGGTCCTCCCGGTCGAGCTCGACGTCGGGCGAGGCGAGGCCGTCCACCGCCGTCCGGATCACCGCGAGCGGCGTGCGCAGGTCGTGCGAGACGGCGGCGAGCAGCGCCGTACGGGTGCGCTCCGTCTGCTCCAGCACCTCGGCCTGCGCCGCCTGCTCGCGCAGCCGGCGGTGCTCCAGCACGATGCCGGCCTGCGCCCCGAACGCCTCGACCACCTGCCGGTCGCTGGCCGGGAGCACCCGGCCCACGAGGACGAGCCGGTGCCGGTCGTCGATGGCCACCTCGGTCACGGTGCCGCCCGGCCCGGCAGCAGGATCCGGCTCGGTGGCCCACCGCGCGTCCGCCACCACGGTCCACGGCGAGCGCTCGTCGTCGCGCTCCTCCAGCCGCACGTCGGCCATCGCGAACGTCTGCGCGAGGCGCTGCACTATCGCCTGCGCGGTATCCGCCCCCGACAGCACCGAACGCGACAGCGCGGCCAGCGTGGACGCCTCCGCGCGCGCCCGGTAGGCCTGGCCCGTGCGCCGCGCCGCCAGGTCGACCACCGACGCGACCGCCACCGCGACCACCACGAACACGCCGAGGGCGAACACGTTCTCCCCCTCCGCGATCGTCAGGCGGCCCACCGGCGGCGTGAAGAACCAGTTCAGGCACAGGTTGGACACGATGGCGGCCACGACGGCGGGCCACAGCCCGCCGATCAGCGCCACCCCGACCACCCCGGCCAGGAGCAGCATGGCGTCGGTCGCGAGGGCCACGTCGTCGCGGCCGATCAGCCGGAGCGCCGCCGTCAGGACCGCCGGCACGACCAGGGACGACGCCCAGCCGGCCGCCCGGCGCTTCGGGGACAGCGACGAGTACCGCGAGCCCACACCCACGCCGACCCGCGCCTGCTCGTGCGTCACGAGGTGCACGTCGATCGCGCCCGACAGCCGCGCGATCTCCGCGCTCGACGAGCCGAGCAGCGCCTGCCGCCACACGGAGTGCCTGGACACGCCCACCACGATCATCGTCGCGTTGACCCCGTGCGCGAAGTCCACGACCGCCGTCGGCACGTCCTCCCCCACCACCGTGTGGAACACGCCGCCGAGCGACTCGGCGAGCGCCCGGTGGGCCGCGATCGTGGCCGACGGCGTGGCCGGCAGCCCGTCCGTCGGCAGCACGTGCACCGCGAGCAGCTCGGTACCCGCCGCCCGCTGGGCGATGCGCGCGGCCCGGCGCAGCAGCGTCTCGGTCTCCGGGCCGCCCGTGACGGCCACGACGATGCGCTCGCGGGCCGGCCACGTGCTGCCGATCGCGTGGTCGGCGCGGTACCTGGTCAGGGCATCGTCCACCCGGTCGGCGAGCCACAGCAGGGCGAGCTCGCGCAGCGCCGTCAGGTTGCCGACGCGGAAGAACGACGACATCGAGGCGTCGATCTGCTCGGCCCGGTACACGTTGCCGTGCGCGAGCCGGCGCCGGAGCTGCTGGGGCGAGAGGTCCACGAGCTGGATCTGGTCGGCGTCGCGCACCACCTGGTCGGGCACGGTCTCGCGCTGGCGGACGCCGGTGATGGCCTCGACGTCGTCGGTCAGCGACGCCAGGTGCTGCACGTTGACCGTTGTCACGACGTCGATGCCGGCGTCGAGCAGGTCGTGCACGTCCTGCCAGCGCTTGGGGTGCTCGGACCCGGGCGCGTTGGTGTGCGCGAGCTCGTCCACGAGGGCCACCTCGGGCGCCCGCTCCAGCACGGCGGCGACGTCGAGCTCCGTGAGCGTGGACCCGCGGTGCTCGACGAGCCGCCGCGGGACCATCTCCAGGTCGCCGATCTTGGCGACCGTCGCCGTGCGCCCGTGCGTCTCGACGAGGCCGATCACGACGTCGGTGCCCCGCTCGCGGCGGCGGTGCGCCTCGTCGAGCATGGCGTAGGTCTTGCCCACGCCAGGGGCCGCCCCGAGGTAGACGGTGAGGCGGCCCCGGCGTCCGGTGGTCATGTCCTCAGTTTGCGGCATCTGCGTGCGGACCGGCGGCGGCAGCGGCGTCGAGGGCCAGGTTGAGCTCCAGCACGTTCACCCGCGGCTCGCCCAGCACTCCGAGGTCCCGGCCGGCGGTGTGCTCGGCGACGGCCGCCTCGACGTCGGCGACGGGCAGGCCGCGCGCCCGCGCGACGCGCGCCACCTGGATCGCCGCGTACGCGGGGCTGATGTGGGGGTCCAGGCCGGAGGCCGACGCGGTGACGGCGTCGGCGGGCACGTCCGCAGGGTCCACGCCCTCCTCCTGCGCGACGGCGGCCTTGCGGTCCTCGATCGTCGTGACCAGGTCGGGGTTGAGCGGGCCCAGGTTGGACCCGCCGGAGGCCAGCGTGTCGTACCCGTCGCCCGCGGCGGACGGCCGGGGGTGGAAGTACTGGTCGCCTGCGAAGCCCTGGGCGATGAGCGCCGAACCTACCGCGTCCGAGCGGGAGGTGGTGCGGGCGCCGTCGGCCTGGACGAGCGAGCCGTTCGCCTGCCAGGGGAAGGCCACCTGGCCGACGGCGGTCATCGCGAGCGGGTAGGCGAGGCCCGTCACGAGGGTGAAGACGAGCAGCATGCGGAGGCCGGCCAGCGAGTGCCGGGTGAGGGTGGCGAGGTCGCTCGCCACGGTGGTCGATGCCATGGTGCATTCCTTTCAGAGCCGGCGTCGGGCCGGCGTCGGGCCGGCCTCGGAGCCGGGTGCCAGAGCCGGGGCGCGGCCGGGCTACAGGCCCGGGAGCAGCGAGACGACGAGGTCGATGAGCTTGATGCCGAGGAACGGGGCCACCAGCCCGCCGAGGCCGTAGATCAGCAGGTTGCGCTGCAGCAGCGACGACGCGGAGGCCGGCCGGTACCGCACGCCGCGCAGCGACAGCGGGATGAGCGCAAGGATGATCAACGCGTTGAAGATGACGGCCGACAGGATCGCCGAGCCGGGGCTCGCCAGCCGCATGATGTTCAGCACGTCGAGCTGCGGGAACACGGTCACGAACATGGCGGGCAGGATCGCGAAGTACTTCGCGACGTCGTTCGCCACGGAGAACGTGGTCAGCGCGCCGCGCGTGATGAGGAGCTGCTTGCCGATCTCCACGATCTCGATGAGCTTGGTGGGGTCGGAGTCGAGGTCCACCATGTTGCCCGCCTCCTTGGCGGCGGACGTGCCGGTGTTCATCGCCACGCCGACGTCGGACTGGGCCAGCGCCGGGGCGTCGTTGGTGCCGTCCCCGGCCATCGCGACCAGCCTGCCGCCCTCCTGCTCGCGCTTGATCAGGTCGAGCTTGTCCTCGGGCGTGGCCTCGGCCAGCACGTCGTCCACACCCGCCTCGGCCGCGATGGCGCGCGCGGTCACCTGGTTGTCGCCGGTGACCATGACGGACCGGATGCCCATGGCGCGCAGCTCGTCGAACCGCTCGCGCATACCCTCCTTGACCACGTCCTTGAGGCGGACGACGCCGAGCACCCGGGCCGGCGCCTCCCCCACCTGCTCCGCGACGACCAGCGGCGTGCCGCCCATCCGGGAGACCGCGTCGATGTGCGCGTCCAGCTCCGCCGACTCCGTGGCGGAGATCTGCGCCCCTGTGCTGTGCACCCAGCGCTGCACGGCGCTGCCTGCACCCTTGCGGATGCGGTGCATCTCGGTGTGGCCCGCGCCGCCGGCCTCTGGGGTGCCGGTCAGCGGCAGGTCGACGCCGGACATGCGGGTCTGGGCCGTGAACGGCACGAGCTCGGCGTCCAGCGGGAGCTCGTCGCCTTCCCCATACTTACCGTCGACGAGCTCGACGATGCTGCGCCCCTCCGGCGTCTCGTCGGCCAGCGACGCGAGCCGCGCGGCTGCGGCCAGCTCGCGCGGCGCGACCCGGCTCACCGGCAGCACCTCGGTGGCCCGCCGGTTGCCGTAGGTGATGGTGCCGGTCTTGTCGAGCAGCAGCACGTCGACGTCGCCCGCCGCCTCGACGGCTCGGCCCGACATCGCGAGCACGTTGCGCTGCACCAGCCGGTCCATGCCCGCGATGCCGATGGCGCTCAGCAGCGCGCCGATCGTCGTCGGGATGAGGCAGACCAGCAGTGCCACCAGGACCAGCAAGGACTGCCGCGACCCCGAGTAGACGGCGAACGGCTGCAGCGTGGCAACGGCCAGCAGGAACACGATGGTCAGCGACGTGAGCAGGATGTTCAGCGCGATCTCGTTGGGCGTCTTCTGCCGCTCGCTGCCCTCGACCAGCGCGATCATGCGGTCCACGAAGGTGGACCCGGCCGGTGCGGTGATCCGCACGACGATCTGGTCGGACAGCACCACGGTGCCGCCCGTGACGGCGGACCGGTCGCCGCCGGACTCCCGGATCACGGGGGCCGACTCGCCGGTGATCGCCGACTCGTCCACGGACGCGACGCCCTCGATGACGTCGCCGTCGCCCGGGATGGTCTCGCCCGCCGCGACCACGACGACGTCGCCCACCCGCAGCACCGACGACGGCACCTCCGCCGTCTCCAGCAGGTCCAGCCGGGTGCCGTTGTCCAGGGTGTCCTGCGGCGCCAGCACCTTGCGCGCCGTCGTCTGCTGCTGCGTGGCGCGCAGGGTGGAGGCCTGCGCCTTGCCGCGGGACTCCGCGACGGACTCCGCGAGGGTCGCGAAGAACACCGTCGCCCACAGCCACACCGCTGTCCACCAGGCGAAGACGTCCGGCTCGACGACCGCGAGGACCGTCGTGACGAACGCGCCCACCTCGACCACGAACATGACCGGCGAGGTGTACAGCACGCGCGGGTCGAGCTTGCGCAGCGCGCCCGGGAGCGACGCGCGTACCTGCTCCCAGGTCAGGGCACGCTGGGAGCCACGCTTCGAGTGGTGCCGGATCCCGCTGCCGGAGGCGGGCTCGTGGGTGGGGACGTCCGGGAGGCTCCGGGTGTCGATGGTCATGACAGGGACTCCACAACGGGACCGAGGGAAAGGACGGGGATGAAGGTGAGCCCCACGACGACGATCGCCACCGTGGCCACGAGGCCCGCGAACAGCGGGCGGTGCGTCGGCAGGGTGCCCGCCGTCGCGGGTACCGCCGTCTGGCCGGCCAGACGGCCGGCCAGGGCGAGCACCAGGGCGATCGGGATGAACCGGCCGGCGAGCATCGCCAGGCCCTGCGTCACCTCGTAGAACGGGGTGCCGGTGGTCAGGCCGCCGAAGGCCGAGCCGTTGTTGTTCGCGGCCGACGCGTAGGCGTACAGCACCTCGGACAGCCCGTGCGGGCCGGGTTCCTGGATGCCCGCGAGGCCCGGCTCGACCACGACGGCGAGCGCCGTGCCCACCAGGACCAGCGCGGGCGTCGTCAGCACGTACAGCGCGACGACGGTCATCTCGGGCCGGCCGATCTTCTTGCCCAGGTACTCGGGCGTGCGGCCCACCATGAGGCCGGCGATGAAGACCGCGACCACGGCGAGGACGAGCATGCCGTACAGGCCGGCGCCGACGCCGCCGGGGGCGACCTCGCCGAGCAGCATGTTGAACAGCACGAGGCCGCCGCCCGGCGCCGTGAGCGAGTCGTGCATCGTGTTCACCGCGCCCGTCGAAGTCGCCGTCGTCGAGACCGCGAACAGGGCGCTGCCCGCGAGCCCGAACCGGGTCTCCTTGCCCTCCATGGCGGCGCCCGCCGCCTGCGGGGCGACGCCGGGGCCCGCCAGCTCGGCCCAGGTGGTCAGCGCCACCGACACGGCCCACAGGCCGGCCATGACGCCGAGGATCGCCCAGCCCTGCCGCTTGTCGCCGACCATGATGCCGAAGGCACGGGGCAGGGTGAACGGGATCAGGAGCAGCAGGAAGATCTCGACGATGTTGGTGAACGGCGTCGGGTTCTCGTACGGGTGCGCCGAGTTGGCGTTGAACGGGCCGCCGCCGTTGGTGCCGAGCTCCTTGATGGCCTCCTGGGAGGCGATCGGGCCGCCCAGCGCATGCTGCGTGGCACCCTCGACCGTGGTGATCGCGGTGTGCGGGTCCAGGTTCTGGATCACGCCGCCGGCCATGAGCACGATCGCCGCCACCACCGACAGCGGCAGCAGGATCCGCGTGACGCCGCGGGTCAGGTCGGTCCAGAAGTTGCCGATGCGCGCGTCGGTCCCGGAGCGGGCGAAGCCGCGCACCAGGGCGATCGCGACGGCCATGCCCACGGCGGCCGAGACGAAGTTCTGCACGGCCAGCCCGGCCATCTGCACCAGGTGACCGGCGGCGGCCTCGCCCGAGTACCACTGCCAGTTCGTGTTGGTGGTGAAGCTGACGGCGGTGTTCCAGGCGCCTGCCGGGTCGAACGAGGTGTTGCCGAGGCTCCAGGGCAGGTACTCCTGCAGGCGCAGCATGCCGTAGAGGAAGAGCACGGAGACGAGCGAGAAGCCGAGCAGGGACATCAGGTAGGTGGTCCAGCGCTGCTCGGCGTCCGGGTCCACGCGCACGAGGCGGTACCAGAGGCGCTCGACCCGCAGGTGGTTCGGGCTCGTGTAGGTGCGCGCCAGGTACGCACCGAGCGGTGCGTGGACGGCGGCGAGGGCGGCGATCAGGACGAGAACCTGTGCCACGGCGATGAGGACTGCGGTGTGCACGGGTGATCACCGCGTCCGGTCTGCGCGCACCAGCGCCACGAAGAGGTACACCAGGCCCGCGAGGGTCAGCACGAGGCCTGCCGCGTCGAAGGGGTTCACCTCCGCCTCCCCAGGGGGTTGACGGACGAGTCGCTCGACGAGGAGGCACGGCGTGCCACCACGGCGACCGCGGCGAAGAAGGCCACGGTCAGGAGGATGAAGACCAGATCGCTCATGCCCCCGGTCTACGCCGCCGCGCGCCCCGGAGAGCCGGTCCTTGACGGAACATTGACGGTGGGGGCCCTGACCCTGACACCCCTCTGATGCTGGCTCAGGGCTGACAGCTTGAGGTCGGTAGTTGGCATCGAGATCGGTCCAGCGCTGGACCGATCTCGATGCGAACTGCCGACCTCAGAGAGTCTTGCCGAGGCTCAGCCTCAGAAGTCGAAGAGGTCCTCCAGGAAGGACTCCTTGCGCTTCTTCTTGTACCGCGGGTCGTGCCTGCGGTCGCCGTACGAGTCGTAGCGCCGGTCGTCGTCGTAGCGGCGGTCCCGGTCGTAACGCCGGTCGTCGTCGTACCGGCGGTCGTCGTACCGCGGGTCGTAGGCCGGCTGCGGGGAGCCGTAGGCCGGGCCCGCCTGCACCGGGTTCGGCACCGACGGCGCGACCGGCGGGCCGGGAGTCGCCGGGGCGGACGGCGTCGTCGGCCGGTTCTCGGCGGCGATCTCGTTCTCGACCGAGCGGTCGATGACCTTGTCGAGCTCACCACGGTCGAGCCACACGCCACGGCACGTCGGGCAGTAGTCGATCTCGATCCCCTTGCGCTCGGACATGACGAGCGTGGTCTGGTCGATGGGGCACAGCATCGTATGGGTCTCCTTGCGGTCGTCGTCTGCCGGTGACCAACGGACGGGCCGGGCGCGCGGTTCCGCGAACCCGGATCCGCGTAGCCCCCACGCTCTCACGGTCGCCCGCCCAGCCCAAGCGCCGACGCCGGACGGCGGCCGCCGGCGCCTCGGCGAGCGCGCCCCGGTGGCAGGCGACGACTGCCGTCGCACCGGACTTGTGAGAGAGTTTCACCGGCAGGGTGACAGCCCGGCGAACCTGTCCGGAGGTGCAAGGACCGATGACCGTCCTCGTGGCGTACAACGAGTCGCCCCAGGGTGAGGCTGCGATGCGCGTGGCGGTCGCCGAGGCGGTACGACGCCGGCAGGACCTGGCGGTCCTCGTGCTCACGCCGCAGGTGGACACCAAGGTCCCCGCGGCGCTCGCCCACCTGCTCGACGCCGTACCCGGCACGGTCTCCGTAGCCCCGATCACCTTCCGGGCCGAGCACGCCGACGTCGCCGACACGATCGTCGACCGCGCCGAGGCCGTCGCCGCGGACCTCGTGGTCATCGGCTCGCGCAAGCACTCGACGGTCGGCACGTTCCTCGTCGGCGCGACGACGCAGCGGGTGCTCCTCGACTCCCCCGCCCCCGTGCTGGTGGTCAAGGCCAGCTACGCCTGAGCCTGCCGCACGCCGGGCCGGGCAGCGGCCGGTTTCGCCGGGACGCCCAGGACATGCCGGACCAGGGTGTCCAGCACGGCGAGGCCGTCGGCCGAGAGGACCGACTCCAGATGGCCTTGGACCGACGCGACGCCGGGTCCGCGCAGGGCCGTGAGCACCCCGTCTGTGTCGACCGACGGTTCCAGGGCGAGCCGGGCTACCGGGTTGTCGGCGGCAGCGGCATCGATGGTGGTGAGCCGGGCGCCGAAGGTGTTGTAGTAGCCGACGGCGGCCGTGGTGCCGAACACGTCGGCGTCAAGCCGCACGCCCTGCCGCGGCGCGGGCAGGGGGCGGAGCGGGAAGCCCGCCAGCCCGGCGAGCACCTGGTGGCTGAGGCAGACCGCGAGCAGCGGGCGGCCCGCGGTGACCCGCTCGTGGATCCGCCGGGTGATCGCGGCGATGCGCGGCTCCTCCCGGTCGCGCGGGTCGCCCGGACCCGGGCCGAGAACGACCAGATCGTCCGTGAGCACGTCGTCGACGGCGTCCCACCGGACGACGCGGGCGTTCATGCCGAGGTGGCGGAGCTGGTGGGCGAGCATGGTCGTGAACTGGTCCTCGTGGTCGACGACGAGGACGTTCCGGCCGGCCAGGGGCGAGGCCCCGGCGGGTTCGAGCAGGTCGGCCGGGCCGCCGGCCGACGGCGCGCCGCCCGGCAGCGCGCCAGCCGACGGCGCGGCGTGCGCCGCGTCCTGCGGGCGGACCCAGAACTCGGCGAGCTGGCGGTTCCGGGCGGTCAGCGCCTCGGCGACGCCGGGCTGCGCGTTCAGGTCGACGACGGCGTCGGGCCCGGCCCCGCGCGGCACCAGCCCGAGTGAGGCCAGCACGCCCGCCGCCTTGGCCCGGGTCTCCGCGACCTCGTGCTCCGGGACGGAGTGGCGCACGAGGGTCGCTCCCGCTGGGACCGACACCCGGCCGCCGTCGTGCAGATAGGCCGTGCGGATGAGGATGGGGGCGTCGAGCGAGTAGGTCGCGGGGCCGACACCGTCGGGCTCGAACAGGGCGAGGAACCCCGAGTAGTAGCCGCGCGGCCGCGTCTCGTGGCGGGTGATGACCGTGCAGGCGTTCTCCATGGGCGACCCGGTCACGGTCGGCGCGAACATGGTCAGGCGCAGCGCCTCGCGCGGGTCGAGGGTGGTGCGACCCTCCAGCAGGTACTCGGTGTGGCTCAGGCGGGCCATCTGCTTGAGGTACGGGCCGAGGATGCGCCCGCCGTCGGGGCAGAGCGCGCTGATCATCTTCATCTCCTCGTCGACCACCATGAAGAGCTCCTCGTTCTCCTTGGTGTCGCGCAGGAACTCCAGCACGCCGTCGCGCGTGGGCCCGGTCGCGGGGTGGCGGTAGGTGCCGCTGATCGGGTTCATCCGCGCCACGCCGTCGTGCACGGTCAGGTGCCGCTCGGGGGTGGCGCCGGCCATGGACAGCGTCTCGGCGGCAGCATTCGACGTCGCACCGTCCGGCGTGCCGGCGGGCACGTCGACCTGCCCGCCGGACGGCGCCGGAGCGTGCACCGCGAACGTCCAGTACGAGCCGACCTCGTGCGTGAGCAGCGCACGGAACCACGACGTCAGCGCCGGCACGGGCGCGGCGTCGGTGCGGGCCTCGAAGCGGCGCACCACCACGAAGTTGGCACCCGCACCCTGGCCGATCTCGTCGTCGATCACGCGGCGCACGATGCCCGCGTACTCCTCGTCGGGGATGTCGAAGCCGAGCGGTTCGGCGGCGACGGGCTCGGGCGGGAGGGCCGCGACGGCGTCGGGCAGCGGGACGCGCTCCGACTCGCGGACGACGAGGCAGCGCAGCGGGGCGCCGTCGTCGTGCACGGTGAAGCCGCGCTCGCGGGCCTGCCGGAACGGGACGACGGCGAGCACGGGTGCGCCGGCGAGCGGGATGTCGGTCAGGAGGCCCGCGTCGACGACGTCGCCGGTCAGCACCTCGACGTCGGTGCCGCCGTGGCGGCGCAGGAGCGCGAACGGGAGGGAGCCGTCGGAGGCGAGGACGCGGTCGAGGAGGGGGTACCGGCCGGTGTCGCGGGAAGCGTGGGGCATGGGGGACCTCTCGGTTCGGGGTGCCCGCCCCGGACCGGGAGCCTCGTGGGAACACGAAACGACCGCCCCGGAGCGAGGCGGTCGTTGACGTGTGAGTGGATGCGTCGCGAGCCCGCCTAGTCGGCGGGCCACCAGTCGAGGCTGATCAGGTGCGACGTCATGGCCGGAACGTTAGCCCGGACACGGCCAGGGTGTCCACAGGGAGCTGGTCTAGTCTCGGAACATGGCCGCAGTCACGCTCGGTATCCCGTCGGTGCGAGGCGTGCCCAGGCGCGCAGCCACGCCGGCGGGCAGGCCTCGCCCGGACACCCCGCTGCTCGTCGACCGGTACGGGCGCGTCGCGCGCGACCTGCGGGTGTCCATCACGACGGCGTGCTCCCTGCGCTGCACCTACTGCATGCCGGCCGAGGGCCTGCCTCTCGTGCCGCGCGACGAGCTGATGACACCCGACGAGATCGGTCGGCTGGTCGGCATCGGCGTGCGCGACCTCGGCATCCGGGACATCCGGTTCACCGGCGGCGAGCCGCTCATGCGGCGCGACCTGGAGCAGATCATCGGCGCGGCGCGTGCGGCGGCGGACGACGGGATGGCGGCCGTGGCGGCCTCGTCGGGTGCCCTGGGGCCAGGGGCGCCGTCGGGTGCACGGGACCCAGGCCTCCGGATGCCCGAACGCGTCCGCATCGCCATGACCTCCAACGCGCTCGGTCTCGACAAGCGTGTGGACGCGCTGGTCGCGGCGGGTCTGGACCGCATCAATGTCTCCCTGGACACGGTCGACCGGGCCGCGTTCGCGACCCTGACCCGCCGCGACCGCCTGGACGACGTGCTCACGGGGATCCGTGCGGCGCTGGCCGCCGGGCTGGCGCCGGTCAAGATCAACGCGGTGCTCCTGCCCGAGACGCTGGAGGGCGCGGCCGACCTGCTCGCCTGGGCCGTCGAGCACGGCTGCAACCTGCGCTTCATCGAGGAGATGCCGCTCGACGCCGACGGCCGGTGGACGCGCGACGACGTGGTGAGCGCCGCCGACCTGCTGGAGGTCCTGGGGTCGCGCTTCACGCTGACGCCGGCGGGCCGGGAAGACCCGTCCGCCCCGGCGGAGGAGTGGCTGGTGGACGAGGGCCCGGCGACCGTCGGCATCATCGCGTCCGTGACCCGGTCCTTCTGCGGGGCCTGCGACCGCACCCGGCTGACCGCGGAGGGCACCGTGCGCTCCTGCCTGTTCGGCAACGAGGAGACCGACCTCAAGAGCCTGCTGCGGGCCGGCGCGACGGACGACGAGGTCGGCGACGCCTGGCGCGCCGCCATGTGGGCCAAGCCCCGCGCCCACGGCAGCGACGCCGTCGAGCTCGCTGCCGACGCCTTCGCCGACACCCAGCGCAGCATGGGCGCCATCGGCGGCTGAGATTCCGGATCGCTCCGAACCCCGCCGGGTGGATCGGTTTTCGCCCGCGGACGTGGTTGAATCGCGCCGTGATTACAGCGACCGGCCGGCCGCAGCGCATCATGATCGTCACCGACGCCTGGGAACCGCAGGTGAACGGCGTCGCCACGGCGCTGTCGCGCACAGTCGCCGAGCTGCGCCGGATGGGCTGCACGGTCGAGGTGGTCACGCCGTGGGACGGCTACCGCACCATCCCCCTGATCACCTACTCCGAGATCCGCGTGCCCATCATGGCCCGCGACGACGTGGAGCGGCGGTTCCTGGAGTTCGCGCCCGACGCCGTCCACATCGCCACCGAGGGCCCGCTCGGCTGGTACGCGCGCGCCGTCTGCGACCACTTCGGCTTCCCGTTCACGTCCAGCTACCACACCAGGTTCCCGGAGTACCTGAGCGCGCGCTGGTCGTGGATCCCGCTCTGGGCCGGGTACGGGTACATGCGCAAGTTCCACCACAAGTCGGGTCGCGTGCTCGTCACGACGCCGACCATGCGTGAGCAGCTCACCCAGTGGCGCATCCGCAACGTGACGCCGTGGAGCCTCGGCGTGGACACCGAGCAGTTCCACCCCCGCCGCCGGGCGGCGCCGCCGGACCAGGGGCGGGGGCGCGGCGTGTACCGCGACCTGCCGCCCGGCCTCGTCTTCCTGTACGTGGGGCGGCTGGCGGTGGAGAAGAACGTCGAGGCCTTCCTCGACCTCGACCTGCCGGGTACGAAGGTGGTGGTAGGCGACGGTCCCGCCCGCGCCGAGCTGGAGACCGGCTACCCCGACGCGCACTTCCTCGGGCGCCGTTCGGGCGACGACCTGGCCCGGCACTTCGCCGACGCCGACGTGCTCGTCTTCCCGAGCCGCACGGACACGTTCGGCCTGGTCATCCTGGAGGCGATGGCGTCGGGCACGCCGGTGGCCGGCTTCGACGCGCCGGGTCCGCGCGACCTCATCCCCGGTTCGGGCGCCGGCGCCGTCGACGACGACCTGCGCGCGGCCTGCCTCGCCGCCCTCGACTGCTCCCGCGAGGACACCCGCCGCTACGCGGAGCACTTCTCGTGGCGGGCGTGCGCCGAGGCGTTCTACGCCCAGCTCGACGTGCCGCCGCCACCCGTGCGGGAGCGGATCTGGCGGCGCGGGATCCAGCGGCTGCCCAGTCTCGGCCTGAGCATGCCCACGCTGAGCATGCCGACCCTCACGATGCCGACCCTGACCATGCCAAGCCTCACGCTGCCCGGGCTCTCGATGCCGACGATGTCGCTGCCGAGCCGCCCGTTCTTCAGCAGGCCGGGCCTCGACCGGATCCGCAGGGCCCGGTTCGGCGCGCTGCCACAGAACCGCTTCTCCGGCGAGATCCCCGGCAAGGTCCCCGGGCGGGTGCGCCGGGCGGTCCGGCGGGTACGCCGGATGACTACAGGCCTACCCACTCGGACTCGCCGTCCGTGAACTGCTGCTTCTTCCAGATCGGCACCTCGGCCTTGATGCGCTCCACCAGCAGGGAGCACGCCTCGAACGCCTCCTTGCGGTGCCCGGCCGACGCCGCCGCCACGAGCGCGACGTCCCCCACCTCCAGGTGCCCGTACCGGTGCGTCGCGGCGACGCGCAGGCCCGTCTCCGCGGCCACGGCCTGGCATACCTCCCGCAGGACGGCGGTCGCGGAAGGATGCGCCTCGTAGTCGAGGCTCGTCACGTCCCTGCCGCCGTCCTCGTCGCGGACGACGCCGCGGAACGTCACCACGGCGCCGCACTCGGGCGCGGCAACGGCCGCCTCGACGGCCCGGCCGACGGCATCGTCCAGCACCTCCTGCGTCACACGCACCACGTCGTCCATCACGAACCCCTCGTTCCCGGTCACAGCGGCCACACGGCCACCTCGGCGCCGGGTTCGAGCGTAGTCGCGGCGGCGGGGACGTCGATCAGCACGTCCGCCGCGGCCATCGACGCCACCAGGTGGGACCCGGGCCCGCCGACGACGGCGACGCGCCGGGGCTGGCCCGCAGCGGCAGCGGCCCCGACAGGGGCCTCATCGCCGGCCCCAGCAGCAGCGGTTTCGGCGCCAGCCCCCGCAGCGGCAGCGCCGTCCACCCACCGCCCCCGCAGAAGCTGACGCCGCCCGGCGGGCGAGGCGACGGCGCCGTCGAGCACCGCCAGAACCCGCTCGACCGGCGGGAGGCCGGCCGCCAACAGGAGGAAGTCCCGGAGGAACACCACGAACGAGACCTGCGCGCTGACCGGGTTGCCGGGGAAGGCGAGCACGGGCGTGCCGCCGATCCGGCCGAGGCCCTGCGGACCGCCGGGCTGCATCGCCACGGAGCGGAACGTGACGTCGGGCAGGGCGTCCTTGACCACCTCGTAAGCGCCCTGGCTGACGCCGCCGGTGGTGAGCACGAGGTCGCACAGCGCCGCCGCACGCGCCAGGCCGGCGCGCACCACCTCCGGGTCGTCGGGCACGCTCAGGCGCAGGCCGACCCGCCCGCCGGCGGCGCTCACGGCGGCCGCGAGCGCCGGACCGTTGGCGTCCCAGATCTGGCCGGGTCCGGGCTCGGTGTCGGGCGTGACGAGCTCGCTGCCCGTCGAGACGACGGCCACCGAGACCGGCGCCCGTACCGCCAGCCGGGCGACGCCGCACGCGGCGGCGGCCGCCACGTGGTGCGGCGCGAGCACCGTACCCGCCCGCAGCACGACGTCGCCCGCGGCGACGTCGGACCCGGTCTCCCGGACGAACTCCCCAGCCGCCCGGCCGCGCAGCACCGTGACCGTCGCCGCCAGGCTCCCGGCCACCCCGTTGAAGGTCCCGTGGTCGGTGTCCTCGACGGGGACGACGGCGTCGGCGCCGTCGGGTACCGGGGCACCCGTCATGATCCGGACGGCGGTGCCGGGCTCCAGCGGCGCGGGCTCGCCGGGCGCGGCGGCGACGTCGCCCGCGACGGGCAGCGTCACCGGGGTACCGGCGACGTCGGCGGCCCGTACCGCGAAGCCGTCCATCTGCGAGTTGCGGAACCGGGGCAGCGGCCCCGGGGCGACGACGTCGCGCGCGAGCACCCGGCCGAGCGCACCCTCGCCGGTCGCCACCTCCTCGGCCGGCCGGTCGGCGAGCCCTGCGAGCAGCTCCACGACGTCGGCCCGGTGCTGTTCCACGTCCATGCGCTCGCTCATGTCCGCAACCTACCCGCCGCGCCCGAGGGGAAGCACGCGACCCGGAAAAGCACCCCCTGCTCCCATGGCGCGCGATGCGCACCGCACGCCAGAATCAACCATGTACATCCACGCGCTGAGCAACAACGGGACCACTCCCGACGGCGCCCTCATCCGCCGGGACGCGTGGACCCACGACGGTCTGCGGGTCCTCGACTCCGTGCTCGCCATGCGCCCGACGCCCGACGTCGTGCTACGGGCCAGGCAGCGCGTCGAGTACGACGGCGACATCCGCCGCTGGGTGCGCTACTCCCTGGAGCGCGAACCGGGCGGCGTGGACGTCGCCTTCGAGCGCGCCGACCTGCCGCCAGGGGTCGGGAACGGCGTGCCCTCGTTCGCCCGGTACCTCCTGGTGCTGGAGCTCGCGACGGTGGGCTCGTGGATCGAGTACACCCAGCTCGACGACGCCGACCCGACGCGCACGCAGCACGCCCTGCTGGTCCGCACCGACACGCAGCCGCTCGTGCTGCCCGACGGCATCTCGACGTCGGCGATGCGCATCGACCAGCTCCTCGACGGCAGCCCGGCGAACGCGTTCTGGTGCGACAACTTCGGCGTGCTCCAGGCCGACTACGTCGAGACGTTCCCCGACGGCAGCCGCATCACCGGCGTCTCGTGGCGCACCACGTGGGAGGGCATCGAGCCGTGGCTCGACCCGGAGGTGCGCGGCGCGCTGAACGCGTCGGGCATCCTGGCGTAGCGCCGTCCGGGGCCGGCGCCTCCTTGGCTATTTGTGCAGGTGCGCCCGGTGCCCGACCGCCGCCGACACGTCCGCCTCGGCCACCGCGAGCAGGCGGTCCGCCAGCCGGCGCAGCGCTCGTCCGGCCGCTATCTCGTCACCGATCAGGGGCACCTCGTCGTCGTCCGGCGACTTCCTGGCGTGCCCGACGGCGCGCAGTGCGTCCGGCGGCCCGTTCGTCACGGTGGCCTCCGCCGTCGTGGTGCCCGCCGACTCGACCACCGTGATCCGCACGTCCCAGGTGAGGGCGCGCCCCTGCCGGGCCTCACCCCACTCGCCGGCGCCCGCCTCGACCTGGTGGTCCACGTACGTGTCAGCGCCCGGATAGACGAGGGTCTCCTCGCCGCTGTCCGACCACTTCACCCGATAGGGCGGCGAACCGTCGCCGTGGGGACACTCCGTCACCACGCCGTCGCGCACCGCGCCGCCGACCACCCCAGAGGCGGTGACGATCCTGTCGCCCACTGCTGCTTTCATGGGGTCCTCCTCGCGTCGTTGCGACAGGTTCCATCATCTCTCCACACCCCGGTCTGTGGCATCCCCGATCTGACCTGGCCTGCGCTCGTGGTCATCCGGCTGGTGGGGAGCGCCTGGTGTCGGGCGCCGTGTGACGGACGTGGCCGCCGTGCCGAACGTGGCCGCGTGCCAGACGTACGGGTCACCTGGGTGACCCGAAGGCGTAACACGTGGGTGGGATCCTGACAGGTGAGCGAGAGTCTGGTTCGAGGAACGGTTCGAGCGGCGGGAGGAGCGTCACGTGCGAGACCTGTTGCCGCAGCTCCTGGAGTGGTGGCGTGCCGGTGAGCGCGTCGCCGTCGCCACGGTGGTGCGCACCTTCCGGTCCGCGCCGCGCGAGCCCGGCGCCGCGATGGCCGTCGGCCCCGGCGGCGAGGTGATCGGGTCGGTGTCCGGCGGGTGCGTCGAGGGCGCGGTCTACGACCTGTGCCTGGAGGTCGCCGAGACCGGGCGCCCCGTGCTAGCGCGCTACGGCGTCTCCGACGAGCAGGCCCTCGAGGTGGGCCTGACCTGCGGCGGGACCATCGAGATCTTCGTCGCGCCCCTCTCGCGGGCCGCCTGGCCGGGCTTCGAGCCCTTCGCCCGGAGCGTCCTGGGCGCCTCCTCGCCCGACGGCGCCCGGCCCGGCCCGGGCGTCTGCCTCGCCACGGTCATCGCTGCGCCCGACGGCGGCGTCAGCCCTGTGATACCCGCGGGCTCCCGCGGGGAAGCGAGACGGCTCGTCAGGCCTGACGACGACGGCGGCGCGCTGGGCCGTCGGCTCGCCGTCGCCGGTGCTGGGCCGGGGCTCGGGGACGGACACGCATCCGGCAGACGGGATAGTGGACTGGACTCCGGCGGGATCGATGCCGGCGGGTCGGACTCTGGTGGGCCCAGTTCCGGCGGGATCGATGCCGGCAGGTCGGACTCCGGTGAGCTCAGCTCCGGCGGGCTCGGTTCCCGCCGCCTCGACGCCGCGGTGACCGCCGACGCCGTCGGACAGCTCACCGCCGGTGCCTCCGCCGTGCGCGAGTACGGGCCGCACGGGGAGCGGACCGGGTCGGGGACCCGGGTGTTCCTGCAGGTCTTCGCCCCGCGCCCGCGGCTGCTGGTGTTCGGCGCGATCGACTTCGCCGCGGCCATGGCTCGTGCAGGGCGGCTGCTCGGCTACCGCGTCACGGTGTGCGACGCGCGCCCGATCTTCGCGACCGCGGCCCGCTTCCCGGAGGCCGACGAGGTAGTCGTTGACTGGCCGCACCGGTATCTCGCGGGGGAGATCGAGGCGGGCCGCGTCGCCGAGCGCGACGCCGTCTGCGTGCTGACGCACGACCCGAAGTTCGACGTGCCCCTGCTGCGCACGGCGCTCACGGAACTCCCGGCCGGCACCTACGTCGGCGCGATGGGCTCGCGTCAGGCACATACCGAGCGCGCGGCCCGCCTGGCCGAGGACGGCGTCCCGCCCGAGGCGCTGGCCCGGCTGCGCAGCCCGATCGGGCTGGACCTCGGCGCCCGCACGCCGGACGAGACCGCCGTCTCGATAGCGGCGGAGATCATCGCCGCGCGATCGGGCGCCTCGGCACGACCGCTGCGCGAGATGGAGGGCCCAATCCACGGCTGAAAGTCCGCCCGGACCATCGCCCAGGCGGACCCACCCTTTCGATCACAGCTGGATCGCCTCGACCGTCGCAGCGACACCCTCGCGCAACGCCCGTGCGATCACCACGTCGACCCTGCGTCCCAGCATCTCCTCGAGCTCGACTTCGAGCGCACCGATCGCGAACAGACCGACCCCGGGATCGAGATCGACAAGCAGGTCGACGTCCGACTCAGCGGTTTCCTCACAGCGCGTCACCGACCCGAAGACACGGACGTTGCGCGCGCCGTGACGTGCGGCGGCCTCGACGATCTCGTCCCGCCGGTCTCGAAGAAGCTCGATCAGCAGCGACATCGTCAGTCTCGGTGACTCACTATGTTGACCACGTTGCCGTCCGGCGCACGCACGAGGAACCGGCGCACGCCCCAGGGCTCCGTGGTCAGCGGGTGCACGATCTCGTAGCCGAGCCGCTGCGCCTCTTCGTAGGCGGAGTCGACGTCGGGGGTATGAACCGAGATGACCGAGTCCTCGGGAGACGTCGCATCGCCCGTCACGAGCTGAACGTGCGCTCCGGTGTCGGGAGAGGTGTACCGGGCTACCCAGCCCAGGTTGAACTCCTCGGTGCTGAGCCCGAGATAGTCGGCGTAGAAGCTCTTCGCCGTCTCAAGGTCGGCCACCCGAAGGTTGGCCGTGACGCGTGTGGCGTGCATCGTTCCTCCTGTCTTGGCGCCGCCGATCTAGGCCGCGGACATTTCAGCGCACGTACGAACCATCGTCTCGCCCAAGCCCGGTCTCAGCGAGGAGCACCGTCACAACCGTGGCAGGTCTCCCCGGACGCGCGCGTCCGGCAGCCGCACCGTGACGCGCAGCCCGCCGTCGGCGCGGGGGACGACGGTGAGCGTCCCGTCGTGGGCCTGGGCGATGCTCTTGACGATCGCCAGGCCGAGGCCGACCCCCGCGTGGTCGCCGCGGATGCGCTGGGTGCCGCGCTGGAACGGTTCGGTGAGGGTCGAGACGAGCTGCGGGGTGAGCCGTTCGCCGGTGTTCTCGACGGTGAGCAGCACGGACTCGGGGCGGACGGCGGTGGCGACCTGCACGGTTCCGTGCTCGGGGAGGTTGTGGACGACGGCGTTGTGCAGGAGGTTGGTGGTCATCTGCAGCAGGAGGGCGTGCGAGCCGATGGTCGAGGCGATGTCGCCGGAGTTCTCGATGGTCACGCCCCGCTTCTCGGCGAGGGGAAGGAGCGTCTCGACGGCCTCCTCCGCCACGAGGGACAGGTCGACGTGCTCCCGCGTGAACGACCGCCGGTCGGCGCGGCTGAGCAGGAGCAGCGCCTCGGTGAGGTCGATGGCCCGCGCGTTGACGACGTAGAGGCGCTCGACAAGCTCCTCGGTGTCGCCGCCAGGGTCGTTGCGGGCGACGTCAAGCAGCGTCTGCGTGATCGCCAGCGGGGTACGCAGCTCGTGCGAGGCGTTGGCCGCGAACCTCCGCTGTTCGGCGACGTGTGCCTCGAGCCGCCCGAGCATGGCGTCGAAGGCGTCGGCGAGCTCGCGGAACTCGTCGCGCCGGCCCTCCAGCTCGATCCGGTGCGAGAGGGATCCTCCCGCTGCCTGGCGGGTGGCGCGCGTGATGCGAGTCAGCGGGGTGAGCATGCGCCCCGCGAGGATCCACCCGCCCACCAGGCCGAACACCAGCAGGGCCACGAGCGCAGCGGTTGCCCTCGGAATGAAGGCGCTCTCCAGGTCGGAGCGGTTCGGGACAAAGATCACCGGGCCGCCACGCCGGGGCAGGTCGTAGGCGATGCTCTCGGGCACGTACCGCAGCAGGAACACCCAGACGACCGCGAGCAGCAGAGCGCCCGCGAGCATGAGGAACCCGGCATAGCTCAGGGTGAGCCGGAGACGAGCGCTCATCCCGGGCTTTCTATCCACGGCCGCGTTCCTCGCGTCCGACGTCCGGCTGGACGTCACGTCCCGCGTTCGACTGAACGTCACGTTCCGCGTTCGACTGAACGTCACGTCCCGCGTCTCGGTGGACGTCGCTCTCGCCGTCCGGCCGGGCGTCGCCTTCGCCGTCCGGCCGGGTGCCACCTCCGCCGTCCGGCCGGACGTCGATGCGGTAGCCGACGCCGGGCACGGTGGCGATGATCCACGGTTCACCGAGGCGTTTGCGCAGCGCCGAGACGGTGATGCGCACGGCGTTGGTGAACGGGTCGGCGTTCTCGTCCCACGCCCGCTCCAGGAGCTCTTCGGCGCTGATCACGCCGCCCTCGGCGGCGACCAGCACTTCGAGCGCGGCGAACTGCTTCCTGGTCAGCGCCACGTAGCGGCCGTCGCGGTAGACCTCGCGGCGGAACGGGTCCAGCCGCAGGCCCGCGATCTCCCGCACGGGTGGCCGGTTGTGCGCGCGCCTGCGGTCGAGCGCCCTCAGCCTCAGCACGAGCTCGCGCAGCGCGAACGGCTTGGTGAGGTAGTCGTCGGCGCCGAGCTCGAACCCCGAGGCCTTGTCGTCGAGCCGGTCGGCGGCGGTGAGCATCAGGATCGGCATACCGCTGCCGGAGGCGATGATGCTCTTGGCGACCTCGTCGCCCGACGGGCCGGGGATGTCGCGGTCGAGCACGGCGATGTCGTAGGTGTTGACGCTCAGCAGCTCCAGCGCGGTGTCGCCGTCGCCGGCCAGGTCCGCGGCGATCGCCTCCAGGCGCAGCCCGTCGCGGATGGCCTCCGCCATGTAGGGCTCGTCCTCGACGACCAAGACACGCATGCCCTCGATGCTACGAGCCGGCACATATCGCCGACATACCGAAACTGCCCGGCGCCTACCACACCGGCACGCCGCACCGTCCGCCGTCGGCGAACCCTGAAATTGAGTCGGGTCGACTCACGTTGAGCTGATCATCAGCATCATCCGGAGGAGGACACCATGACCACCGTTCTGACCCGTTCCCCGTTCGCCCACGCCTGGCTCCGCGACCCGTGGAGCCCGCAGTTCGCCGCGACCGAGGGCCCCGTGCCCGCGGCCGACGTCTACCGCGAGGGCGAGGACCTCGTCGCCCGCCTCGACCTGCCGGGCGTCGACCTGGCCGACATCACCGTCGAGGTCGAGGGCCGCAAGCTCGTCGTGCGCGGCGAGCGCAAGGACCAGCGCTCCGAGGAGTCGGAGGGCCGCCGCATCTCGGAGGTCCGTTTCGGTTCCTTCCGGCGCGTCGTCACGCTCCCGAAGACCGTGGACGGCGACGCTGTCCGCGCGTCCTACGACGCCGGCGTGCTGACGGTCACCGTGACCGGCATCTTCGCCGGCACCACGCCGCAGCGCATCGAGGTCACCACCGCCGCCTGATCATTTCAGGCGCACACACCGACGGCGCCCGACCGCTCATGCGGCCGGGCGCCGTCTGCGTTGCCCTGTCTTGAGCGCCCGCGCTCACCAAGTCTTCGAGCGCCCCGCGCCCACCAAGTTCGCCTTTGAGCCCCGCACTCACCGAGTTCGGTCCGACGTCGGACCGAACTCGCCGACTTCGGTCGGTTGTCCTGAGATCGGTCCATTGATGGACCGATCTCAGGACAACCGACCGATCTCGGCGACGGCGCAGGGCAGCTGACCGAACTCAGTGGAGTCCAACAGGCCCGCGCGCCAGCGCCGCGGCGCCCACCACCGTCGCGTCCGCGCCGAGGGTCGCCCGGCGCACCTCGATCGCGTGTCCCGACACCGGCGGCTCGTCGCGGAGCCGCGTCAGGAGCGCGGGTTCCAGCAGGTCCCAGGCGCGGGCCAGGCCCCCGCCCACCACCACGTGTCCGACGTCGAGCAGCGCCGCCAGCATGAGGACCGCCGACCCGACCGCCCGGCCGGCGTCGGCGAGCACCCGGACCGCCGTCTCGTCCCCTGCGCGAGCACGGGACTCGATCTCGGTTGCGCCGACGACCCCAACACCACCACCCTCAGCACCGACAAGCTCCGCGTACCGCCGCTCCACCGAGCGGCCCGACGCGAGCGTCTCCAGGTGCCCGCGCTGGCCGCACGTGCACCGCGCGTCACCGAACCCGGGCATGTGCCCGATCTCCCCCGCCGCGCCGGCGCCGCGGTACAGCGCGCCGTCCAGCCACAGCGCTCCCCCGACCCCGGTCCCCAGCGCGATGCCGGCAGCGGACCGGACGCCCCGGACGGCGCCCCAGGTCGCCTCGCCCACGAGGAACGAGTCGACGTCGTTCGCCACCGTCACGGGCAGGCCGGTCCGGGACGCGAGGCCGGAGCGCAGGTTCGTGCCGACCCAGCCGACGAAGGAGTCGCTCGCCGCGAGCACCTCGCCCGTCCAGGGGTCGACGACACCCGCCGCACCCACGCCGACCGCCGCAACGGGCACACCCGCCTCCGCCGTCGCGCGCGCCACCAGGCCCGCCGCGACGTCGAGCATCACCTCGCCCCCCGACGGCGTCGGCGCGGTCGCCGAGGCGAGCACCTCGCCGTCCGGCGTGACGACGGCGGCCCGGATCTTGGTGCCGCCGATGTCGACGCCCGCGGTGGACCCGTCCGTCATGGGGCGACGCCGGAACCGCCGCCGGCCTCCGACACCAGCCGCCGCCGCGCCGCACGCCGTTCGCGCTGCGCCGCTGGATCCGGCGTCGGCACGGAGGCCAGCAGCTCGGCCGTGTACAGCTCGCGCGGCGCGCTGAACACCTCCGCCGTCGTGCCGCTCTCGACCAGGCGGCCGGACCGGAGCACGGCCACACGGTCGGTCAGCTCGTGCACCACGCCCAGGTCGTGGCTGATGAACAGGCAGCCGAAGCGCAGCTCCGCGTGCAGGTCGCGCAGCACCTGCAGCACCTCGGCCTGCACGGAGACATCGAGGGCGCTGGTCGGCTCGTCGGCCACCAGCAGGCGCGGGCGCAGCGCCAGGGCGCGCGCGAGGCCGATGCGCTGCCGCTGCCCGCCGGAGAACTCGTGCGGGTAGCGCCGCTCGGCCCCCGCCGGCAGCCGCACCGCGTCCAGCAGCTCGCGCACCCGCGCCCGCCGCTCGGCCGCCGACAGGCGCCGCCCGTCCCGCCCATGGATCGCCAGCGGCTCCGCTATCGACTCGCCCACGAGCTTGCGCGGGTCCAGCGACCCGCCGGGATCCTGGAACACGACGCCGACGTCGGCCAGCAGGCGCCGTCGTGCCCGCCCCCTCGCGCGTGCCACGGACGTGCCGAGCAGCAGCACCTCGCCCTCGGACGGCGTCAGCAGGCCGAGGCAGGCCCGCCCCGCCGTCGACTTGCCCGAGCCGGACTCGCCCACCAGCCCCAGCATCTCGCCCGCGCGCACGGTCAGGTCCAGGCCCTCCACCGCGCGGACGGTGCGACCCTGCACGCGGTAGTCGAGGCTCACGCCGCGCAGGTCGAGCACCACCTCGCGGTCGCCCGCCCCGGCCGCTGGCACCGGCTTCCGGTCCGACGCCGAGCCGCGCCCGCCGTCCGACGCCGCATCCCCGCCCGGTACCAGGGCGACACTCGCCGGCGGCGCCGCCGGCACCGCGTCGAGCAGGCTCCGCGTGTACGCATGCGCCGGATCCAGCAGCACCTGCTCCACGGGCCCGTGCTCCACGATCCGGCCGTCGCTCATCACGGCCACGTCGGAGGCGAGGTCGGCGACCACGCCCATGTTGTGCGTGACGAGCAGCAGCGCGGTGTCCCGCTCGGCCACCAGCTCGCGGAGCAGGTCGAGGATCCCGGCCTGCACGGTCACGTCGAGCGCTGTGGTCGGCTCGTCCGCGATGATCAGGCGCGGCTCGCAGGCCAGCGCGATCGCGATGACCACACGCTGCCGCTGGCCGCCCGACAGCTCGTGCGGGTACTGCCTCGCACGCCGCTCCGGGTCCGGGATGCCGACCGACCGGAGCAGCCCGACGGCCCGCTCGCGGGCCACGGCACGCGGGACCCGCTCGTGGTTGAGCACGGCCTCGGCGATCTGGTCGCCGAGGGTCATGGTCGGGTTGAGCGCCGTCATCGGCTCCTGGAAGACCATGGACGCCACCCGGCCGCGCAGGTCCACGAGCTGGTCCTCGGCGGCGCCGACGACGTCGCGCAGCCCGCCGCCGTCGGCCAGCTCGACCGAACCCGTGACCCGTGCCGTGGACGGCAGCAGGCCGAGGACCGACAGCGACGTGACGCTCTTGCCGGAGCCCGACTCCCCCACCAGCGCGACCACCCGCCCGCGCCGCACCTCCAGGTCGATGCCGCGGACGGCGGGCACGTCACCGGAGCCGGTGGCGAAGGTGACCTTCAGGTCCCGGATGCGCAGGACGACGTCGTCCTGGCGTGCCGTGTCCACGGGCGGCGCGCTCATGCCGTCCTCCCCTTCACGTCGAAGACGTCCCGCAGCCCGTCGCCCACGAAGTTCAGGGCGCACACGACGACCACTATGGCGAGGCCGGGCGGCAGGATCAGCCACCACGCACCCTGGTAGATGTAGTTGATGCCGTCGTTGAGCATCGCGCCCCAGTCGGTGGTGGGCGGCTGGACGCCCATCCCGAGAAAGCTGATGTAGGCGACGAGCAGGATCGCGTCGGCCACCTGGAAGGTCGCGTTCACCACCACCGTGCCCACCGTGTTCGGGATCACGTGCGACAGCACCGTGCGGCGGTGGGTGGCGCCCATGGCGCGGGCGGCCACGACGTAGTCGCGGGTCCGGACCGACAGCGCCTCCGCCCGGATCAGCCGGGCGGGCACCAGCCAGGACACCAGGCCCAGCACGACGATCATCATGCCGACCGTCGGCCGCACGATCGTGGAGAGCACCAGCAGCAGGAAGATCGCGGGGATGGCGATGCCGGCGTCGACCACGCGCATCATGACGGCGTCCAGCACGCCGCCCACGTACCCGGCGACCGCGCCCCACAGGGTGCCCACCACCGTCGCCAGCGCGCCCGCGAGCACTCCCACCAGGAGCGACACCCGCCCGGCGACCATGAGCCGGCCCAGGTTGTCGTAGCCGAGGGCGTCCGTGCCCAGGGGGTGCCCGTCGGCGCCGGGCGGCAGGTTGGCGGCGCCGAGGTCGGTCGCCACCTGCTCCGTCGGGTACACGAAGGGGCCGACGACGGCGAACAGCACGAGCACGACGACGGCGACCGCGCCGGCGAGGGCGAGCCGGTTGGCGGCGAACCGCCGCAGCGCGGTCATCGCAGGGCTCCCCTGGTGCGCGGGTCCAGGAGAGCCTGGACGACGTCAGCCAAGAGAGAGCCGACCACCGTGGCCACCGAGATCACGAGCACGCAGCCGAGCAGCACCGGGAAGTCGCTGCTCTGCGCGGCGCTCCAGAACAGCAGCCCCATGCCCGGGTAGTTGAAGAGCTGCTCCACGACGAGCGCCCCGCCGAACATCACGGGCAGGTAGTAGCCGAGCATCGCGACCACCGGCGTCAGGGAGTTGCGCAGCACGTGCCGGACCACCACGTCGCGGTAGGCGGTGCCCTTGGCGCGGGCGGTGCGGACGTAGTCCTCGCCGAGGTTGTCCAGCGTCGAGGACCGCATGTAGCGGCTGAACGTCGCCACGATCGGCACGGCGCCCGTGAGCACCGGCAGCACGAGCCCGGCCGGCTGGGCCAGGACCTCCAGGACCCCGCTGCCCTGCGGCGCCGCCGCAGGGAACAGCCCGGCGCCCTGGCTGAGCAGCAGGATCAGCAGCATGCCGAGAAAGAAGGTGGGGGTCGAGTAGGCGACGATCGCGAGCGTCGAGAGCCAGTAGTCGACGGCGCGGTTGCGGCGCACCGCCTGGTAGACGCCGACCGGCACCGCGATGACGACAGCGACCACCAGCGAGAGGCCGGTCAGCAGCAGGGTCTTGGGCAGCCGCAGGCCGATCGCGTCCGCCACCGACTGGTTGAGCAGGTACGACTCGCCGAGGTCGCCCGTGAGGGAGCGCCCGAGGAACGACAGGTACTGCACCACCACCGGCTGGTCCAGGCCGTTGGCGGCCTCGAACGCCGCGATCTGCTCGGGCGTGGCCTGCTGGCCGAGCACCCCGCGGGCCGGGCCGCCCGGCAGCGCGTGCAGCAGCGCGAACACGATGACGGTCACCACGAGGATCACCACGAGCGCCTGCAGCACGCGCCGGAGCAGGAACCGGCCGAAGCCGCCGCGCTGTGCCCCCGCGAGCGGCGCTCGCGTGAGCCCTGGCGCGGCGACCCCGGGCTGACCGGCCCCGCTCTGCGCGGGGATCGCTGTCGTCATGTCAGCCGGCCCAGCTCCAGCGCTGCGGGTGGAAGCTGGCGAGCGGGTCCTGCGTGGTGCCCTCCAGGCCGTCCTTGATCACCGAGACCTGGTAGACGGGGTTCGGCAGCCACATCACCGGCAGGTTCTCCGCACCGTACTTCGAGTACTCCCGCATCACCGACGCGTCCGTGCTCTCGGTGGAGTCGAGCATGAGGGTGTCGAACTCCTCGTCCGAGTACGAGCCGAAGTTGGACGCCGCGCTCGTGCCGAACACCCGCTCGCCGCTCGGGTAGCCGCCGAAGTACCAGCTCCCCGCCGTGCCGAAGAACGGCAGCTCCCAGTCGCAGTCGGGCTGGTCCGCGGTGCACGGGGCGATGGACGACAGCACCGTGTTCAGCGGCGCCGTCTCGATGGTGACGGCGATGCCCGCCTGCTCGAACGTCGACTTGATCTCGGCGAACATGTTGTCCGTCTCGGCGGAGCCGCTCTGCGACAGGATCGTGATCGCGAGCCGCTGCCCCTCCTCGATGCCGTCGCCGCACTCGTCGTCGCCGTCGCCCGGGGCGGTGCACTCGAGCACGCCGTCGGAGCCGGGCGTCCAGCCGTGGTCGGCCAGCAGCGTGGCCGCGGCCTCCGGGTCGAACGGGTACGGGTTCTCCTTCTGCTCGTCGGAGAGGAAGTCGCTCTCGGGGTTCTGCGGCACCGGGCCGTAGCCGGGCAGCGCGGCGCCCTTCCAGATCACCTCGGAGATCTGCTCCTGGTCCACCAGGTGCTGCAGCGCCTGCCGCACGTAGAGCTGGCGGTACACCGGGCCCATCTCGGGGTGGTTGAAGTTGTACGGCAGGTACGTGATGGACCAGCCGGCCCACGGCTCGACCGAGTAGCCGAGCTGCTCGTACTGCTCCGGCGCGTCCAGGCCCGTGGTCGGGATGTACCCGTAGTCGACGGCGCCCGAGCGCACCGCGTTCACCTCGGCGTCCGTGGACGTGTAGGGCAGCAGGTTGACCGTCTCGATCGAGGCGGCGTCGTCGCCGTCGTACTCAGGGTTCTTGGTCAGCTCGACCTGGCCGGCGTCGGTGAACCCGGTCAGCGAGTACGGGCCGTTGATCGTCTGCCAGAGCGGGTTGGTGGCGTAGCTGCCCAGGTCCTCGCTCTCGGTGACGAGGTAGTCGAAGATCGCCTTCGCACCTTGTGCTGTCTCGGCGAGCCCAGGGTCCGGTTCTTCGTCGTCGGCGGTCTTGGCCCAGGCGTGGGCGGGCAGCGGCACGATGAGGTTGAGCTGGGAGGCCTGCAGCCACTCCGGGTTGTAGACCTTGTCGAAGGTGAGCTCGACGGTCTGCTCGTCGGGGGTGGCCACGTCGGTCACGTTGTCGGGCATGCGGCCCTCGGAGTAGCTGGCCCAGACGTCGGTGTTGGCGCGCACGAGGTCGAACCAGAACTTCACGTCCGCCGAGGTGACGGGCTCGCCGTCGCTCCAGGTGCGGCCCTCGTCGAGGGTGATGGTCACCGACGTGCCGTCGTCGGAGAAGGTGATCTCGTCGGCGAGATCGGCGGTGGCCACGCGCCCCACCTCGCCCTCGGAGCCGTCGTAGGCCACGAGCGGCTCCCAGAGGGTGCGCATGATGGCGGAGTTGTGGGTCGCGAGCTTGCCCGCGATGCCCAGCGGCACTATCCAGTTGGGCGTGGCGTTGGCGGGCAGGGCGTAGTTGACGTCGGTGCGGTCGGCCGCCCCGTCCGCACCGGAGGACGTCGAGCATCCGGCGAGGAGGGCGACGGCGGCGGCCGCGCCGACGGCGAGCCGTGCCGCCCGTCCGGCAGGCGTGGTGCGCATCTGAGTCTCCTTGGTCGCGGGCCGTCGCTGCCCTGTGAGGCCGGGCACTTGATTCGACGGCCGAATAATCGAGCACCGTAGACGTACCAAGTTGCCCGGATCTATGCGGAATCAGTAACAAGGCTGTTAATTCGCTAGCGCAAAAAGGCCCGAGGGCCGTTTCCACACCCGCCGTGGGGCAGACTCGTGCCCGCTACTTGTTCCGTGTTCGGAGAAAAGTCTGGAGGAGACCTGTGCCCCAGCTCGCGCGCCCCCGCGTCGCCGCCGCGCGGCTCGAGCGGGAGATCCTCGTGCTCGTGTCGAGCGGACGCGCACGGTCCCGCAAGGAGATCGCCGAGTCGCTCGGCATGGCGCCGTCCACCGTCTCCCAGCGGGTGCAGGCGATGCTCGCCTCGGGCGCGCTGGAGGAGACGGGCGAGGGCGCGTCCAGCGGCGGACGGCGTCCGCGGTCCCTGCGTGTGCCCGGCAGCACGGGCTACCTGGGCGTCGTCGACGTCGGGGGCTCTCACGCCCGGCTGGGCATCCTGCGGCACGGCGGCGAGCTCGTCACGACGACGGAGGTCGCCCTCGCGATCGCCGACGGCCCCGAACCGGTACTGACGCAGGTCACGGCGGCGCTGCGGGAACTGGCGGGGACGCTGGGGCCGGAGTCGGCGGCGGGGTCCGACGACGGCGGCCGCCTGCTCGGCGTCGGCATCTCCCTGCCCGGACCCGTCGACGTCGCCCGCCGTGCCCTCGACAGCCCGTCGCGGATGCCCGGGTGGTCGGGGTTCGACGTCGGCTCGTGGCTGGAGGACGCCCTGGACGTGCCCGTGGTCGTCGAGAACGACGCCAACGCGATGGCTGTCGGCGAGCACTTCGGGCACGCCCGCCGCACGCGGCACTCGGTGTCGGTCAAGGCGGGCAGCGCGATCGGGGCCGGGATCCTGGTGGACGACCGGCTGTATCGCGGTTCGGGCGGCGCCGCGGGCGACATCACGCACACCCGCGTCCCGGCCGCCGGCGACACCCCCTGCTCCTGCGGGAACCGCGGCTGCCTGGAGACCGTGGCCTCGGGCGCGGCCCTGGTCCGGCTGCTCCGGGACCAGGGTTACGACGTCGCGGCGACCGCCGACGTCGTCGCCCTGGTGCGGGACGCCGAGCCCGTGGCGACGACCCTGACCCGGACCGCGGGCCGGCACCTGGGCGCCGCGCTGTGCACGGTGGTCAACTTCTTCAACCCGGGAGCCGTGTACCTGGGCGGCGCGCTGTCCACGCTGGAGCCGTTCGTCTCGGCGATCCGCAGCCAGATCTACGAGGGCGCCCACCCGCTCATGACCCGCGACCTGGTGATCGCACCGTCGGCCCTCGGCGCCGACGCGAACCTGGTGGGCGTCGGCCGCCTCCTGGAGGACGCGCTCGTGCCGCACGCCCTGGCCACGACCCGACCGGAAGGACCACGATGACGAATCCCCGCCCGCGGGTCGCGATCGCCGGCATGTCGATCGAGTCCAGCACGTTCTCGCCGCACCGCTCCGGGTGGGAGGCCTTCACCCTGCGGCGCGCCGACGAACTGGTGCTGCACTACCCCTTCCTCGCCGACGGCGCGCCGCTGCGGGACGCCGCCGCCTGGACCGGCGTGCTGCACGCGCGCTCGCTGCCCGGCGGCGCGGTCCCCGCCGAGGTCTACGAGTCGGTGCGCGACGAGATCGTGGCGACCCTGCGCACCCAGCAGGCCGAGCACGGGCCGTACGACGGCCTGCTGCTCGACATCCACGGCGCCATGACGGTTGTCGGCCGGGACGACGCCGAGGCCGACCTCGCCGCGGCGGTGCGCGCCGCCGTCGGACCCGGGGCGCTGATCAGCACCACCATGGACCTGCACGGCAACGTGCCGCGTGAGCTGGCGCAGGTCAGCGACCTGATCACGTGCTACCGCATGGCGCCGCACGAGGACGCCTGGGAGACACGCGAACGCGCCGCGACCAACCTGCTGGAGCGTCTGCGCGACGGGGGCGCGCCCAAGAAGGCGTGGCTCCAGGTGCCCGTGCTGCTCCCGGGCGAGAAGACCAGCACGCGCATCGAGCCCGCCGCGTCGATCTACGCCGACGTCGCCCGCGTGGCCGAGCTGCCCGGTGTCGTCGACGCCGCGCTCTGGGTCGGGTACGCGTGGGCGGACGAGCCGAGCTGCCAGGCCGCCGTCGTCGTGACGGGAGACTCCGAGGAGGTGATCGTGCGCGAGGCCGAACGCCTCGCCCAGCGGTACTGGGACGCGCGCGACGAGTTCGCGTTCGTCGCGCCCGCCGCCCCGTACGACGAGTGCGTCGCGACCGCCCTGGCGAGCGAGGCGCGGCCGTACTTCCTGTCCGACTCCGGCGACAACCCGACGGCGGGCGGCGCGGGCGACGTCACCTGGACCCTGGCCCGCCTCCTGGCGGAGCCGGCTTTCGCCCGACCGGCCGAGGACGGCGGTCGCACTGCGATCTACGCCTCGCTGCCGGACGCCGCGGCGGCGCGCGAGATCGCGAGGCTCTGGGCGGAACGCGGCACCGACGCCGGTACGGGAGGTGTCGGCGCGGGCGCTGTTGGCACGAGCGGGGTGGGCGCGGACGGTGTCGGCGCAGGAGCCGCCGAAGTGGGCGGCATCGGCGCAAGCGGTGCCGCCGCGAGCGGTGTCGGCGCGGGCGACGTCAAGGTCGACCTCGAGGTCGACATCGAAGTGGGTGCCCGGGTCGACGACGGCCCGCACGGGCCGGTCCGGCTCCGGGGCGTGGTCGAGCACGTCAGCGAGGGCGACCCGGACGCGGGCATCGTCGCGGTCGTCCGTGCGGGCGGCCTGCGCGTCATCCTCACGGAACGCCGCAAGCCGTACCACCTGGAACGCGACTTTACGGTGCTGGGCCTGGACCCGCGCCACACCGACATCGTGATCGTCAAGATCGGCTACCTGGAGCCCGAGCTGTACGACATGGCCGCCGACTGGATGCTCATGCTCACCCCCGGCGGCGTGGACCAGGACCTGCTACGCCTGGGCCACCACCGCCTGGCAGCCCCGGTGCACCCGTTCCACGAGTTCGATGCCGAACCGCCCCTGCGCGCGGAACTCCTCTGACGCAACGGCTCCCTGACACAAGCGCTCCCTGGCACAAGGGCCGCCTGACACAAGGGCGCCGTGGCGACCCAGGAGCTCCGTGGCGCGGCCCCGACCCACGTCCGACGGCCCGTCGCGCGGTACTCACGCGCGTCCGTACGGCCCATCGCGGCGCGGTACTCACGCGCGTTCGTACGGCGTGTCGCGGCTCGGGTTGAATCCCGTCGCGGAGGTGTGTTGCTCTGCGTAGCAGTCGTCTACTCAGAGCAACACACCTCCGCGAGGCAAGTTTCCCCTCCATCCTTGGCGAGCCACCGGGGCCAGCCCTCCGCGCACCAAGAGGAAGGTCATGCCCTCCGCGACCAGGGGAAAGGTCACGCCCTCCGCGACCAGGGGAAGGCCATGTCCTCTGCGACCGAGAGGAAGGTCAGGCCTCGGCGACCAAGGAGAACAGGTCCTTCGGGTCCTTTGGCTCCGCGATCAGGTCGAGGTGGCCCAGCAGCTCGGGCGCGTTCGCGGTGACGTCGTCGAGCACGAACTTCAGCGTGGTCCAGTCCTCGACGGCGAACCCGACGGAGTCCCACACGACCAGTTCGTCCTGGCTCCGGCGGCCCTGCGCGGCCCCGGTCACGACCTGCCACAGCTCGGTGACGGGGAAGTCGGCCGCCTGGCGCTGGATCTCGCCCTCGATCCGGGTCTGCTCCGGCAGCTCCACGAACACGCTCGCGCGCGCCACGGTGGCCGGGTCCAGCTCGGTCTTGCCCGGGCAGTCGCCGCCGATCGCGTTGATGAAGACGCCGCCGCGCACGTCGGCGTCCTGCAGCACCGTCGCGTTCTGCTTGTCCGCGGTGCAGGTCGTGATGACGTCGGCACCGCGCACCGCGTCAGCGGCGTCGTCGGCCAGGACGACGTCGAAGCCGAGCGCCTTGGCGTGCCTGGCCAGCTTCTCCATCGCGGCGCGGTCGACGTCGAAGACGCGCAGCGTCTCGATGCCCAGCTCCGCGCGCATGCCGAGCGCCTGGAACTCGGCCTGCGAGCCGCAGCCGATCAGGGCGAGGGTCCTGGACTCGGCGGGGGCGAGGTAGCGCGCGGCCAGCGCCGACGTCGCGGCCGTGCGCAGCGCGGTGAGCAGCGTCATCTCGGCGAGGAACGTCGGGTAGCCGTTGCCGACGTCGGCGAGCATGCCGATCGCCGTCACCGTCTGGAAGCCCCGGGACGGGTTGAGCGGGTGGCCGTTGACGAGCTTGAACCCGTACGTCTCGGCGTCGGAGGTCGGCATCAGCTCGATGACGCCCTCCGCCGAGTGCGATGCGATGCGCGGCCGCTTGTCCAGCTCGGTCCAGCGTGCGAAGTCGCGCTCCAGGGCGTCGGTCAGCGCGGCGATGGCGGCCTCCGGGCCGCGGCGGGCCACCCAGCGGGCGGTGGCAGCGACGTCGAGGTACGGGACGGTGGTCATCGGGTCTCCTCGGTGGCGGTGGTGGTGGCCGTGTCCGCGAGGACGGCGCTGGCGACCACAGCGCTGGCCAGAGCGGTGCCGGTCAGCGCGGGGACGGCGGACGCGGTGGTGGTCTCGGGGCGCAGCTCGAGCGTGCAGCACTTGACGGAGCCGCCGCCCTTGAAGATCTCGGACAGGTCGATGCCGACGGGCACGAACCCGCGCTCCTTGAGCGCGTCGGCGTAGTCCGTGGCGCGGTCGCTGAGGAACACGTGCAGCCCGTCGGACACGACGTTCAGACCGAGCACCGCGGCGTCGTCGGCACCGACCAGGATCGCGTCGGGGAACAGGCGGCGCAGCGTCTCCTGCGCGGCCGGGCTGAACGCCTCGGGGTGGTAGGCCACGACGGTCTCGCCGGAGACGGCGCCGTCGTCGAGCACCGAGAGCGCGGTGTCCAGGTGGTAGTACCGCGGGTCCACGAGCTCGAGCGGGACCAGTTCGATGCCCTGCTCGGCGAGCTCCAGGCGCTCGGCGACCTCGGCGTGCCCGGCGGGCGTGGTGCGGAAGCCCGTGCCGGCGAGCAGCAGCTTGCCGATGAGCAGCAGGTCGCCCTCGCCCTCCATGACCTCGACGGCCTCGCCGAGCCTGCGGTAGCCCTCGGCGGCGGGGGTGCCGAACCAGCGGTCGTACGCCGGGCCCTCGGCCGCACGCTCGGGGTAGGTGAAGCGGGACGCGAGCGCCCGTCCTCCCACGACGATGCCGCCGTTGGCCGCGTAGACCATGTCGGGCAGGCCGGGCTCCGGCTCGATGACGTCGACCTTGTGGCCGCGCGCCTCGTAGGCGTCGCGCAGGGCCTCCCACTGGGCGAGGGCCTTGGCGGTGTCGACGGGCGAGGACGGGTCCATCCACGGGTTGATGGCGTAGACGACGTCGAAGTACGTGGGCGGGCACATGAGGTAGCGGCGCGGGGTGGCGGTGCGCTGCGCGGTGGTCTGCGCGGTGGTCTGCGTCATGGCGCGAGGCTACGGCCCGACCGGTTCACAACAGGCGAGCATCCGTTGCGCGTTCAGCCGCTGAATCTTGCAAAATTTCACGGCACATTGAACGATTCGTTCATGGATGCCGTGAACCGGGCGATAGTCGGCGAACTGCTGCGCGACGGTCGTGCCACGTACCAGGAGGTGGGCAGCGCCGTCGGCCTGTCCGCGCCCGCCGTGAAGCGGCGGGTCGACCTCATGCTCGCGCGCGGGGAGATCGCCGGCTTCACCGTGCGCGTCGACCCCCAGGCGATGGGCTGGACGCTGGAGGGGTACGTCGAGATCTTCTGCTCCGGCATCGTGTCGCCCGCCGTGCTGGAGCGCGACTTCGCGCCGATCCCGGAGGTAGTCCGGGTCTCGACGGTGACCGGCGACGCCGACGCGATAGTGCACGTCATGGCCACGAGCATGGAGGAGATCGAGCGCACGGTGGAACGCATCCGGACCGTCACCCACGTGGTCAAGACGCGCACGGCGCTGGTCATGTCCCGGGTCGTCGACCGGCCGGGGGCGTGACGTGACCGGCACCACGGACCGGGTGGGCGCCCGCAGCATTTAGGCTGTCCTAACCAGGATGTTCCGCGAGGACCGGAGGACGCCCACGATGATCAGAACCTCGGTGTCCGACGACGTCGCCGGCTGGCTCGACGTGCTCGGGCCCCTCGCGTTCTACCTGGTCGTGTGGGGCCTGGTGTTCGTGGGGACGGCGTTCTTCGTCGGCGTCTTCATCCCGTTCCTCACCGGGGACGGCCTGCTGTTCGGCGCGGGCATCGTGGCGGGGACCACCGACCGCATAGACATCTGGGTGCTCGCGATCGGCGTCGGCGTCGCCGCCGTGGCGGGCGACCAGGTGGCGTTCCTCCTCGGACGGCGGTACGGGCGGCCGTACCTGAGCAGCCGGAAGGGCCGGTGGGTGCAGGCCACCGTGGTGCGCACCGAGCGGTTCTACGAGCTGTTCGGCTGGTGGTCGGTGGTGATCGGCCGGTACATGCCGTGGGCGCGCGTGTTCGTGCCGGTCATCGCGGGCATCGCGGGGATGCCCTACCTGCGGTTCCTCACCGCGAACATCTTCGGCGCACTGAGCTGGGGCGTGCTGATCACGGTGCTCGGCTACTTCGCGGCCTCGGACCCGTCGGTACGGCCCATCGCCTACATAGTGGCGGGCGCGGTCATCGCAACGTCGGTGGTAGCAGGCCTCCACGCCTGGCACCAGGACCGGGCAGGACGCGCGGAGGCCGTATCAGAAACCGAGTGATCGGCAGAATGTCAGGTGATCGGTACCCCGGAATGCCGATCACCTGACATTCTGCCGACCACCCTGCGCCGGCCGCGTCGGTGGCCGGGGGATCAACATGGGGCGCCGTGCGATCAACTCATCAGGGCGTGTGGCGCCCAGGCTGGGGGCATGCCCACCCAGAGCACCACGTCGGCCGACGCGCCCGTGCCCACTCCGCCCGACGCCGGCCCGGCCGGCGAACCGTCGACGACCACGACCACCACCACGACCGCCGCCCCGCCGAGCACCGGCCCGACGAGCACCGCACCCGCCTCGGCGAGCACCACATCCGGCTCGGCGGGCACAACCTGGACCCCTGTCGTCGCCCTCTCGTTCGGGATCACGATGCTGGTCGCGAGCGAGTTCCTGCCCGCGAGCGTGCTGCCGGCCCTGGCGGCCGACGTCGGCATCAGCGAGGGCACGGCCGGCCTGGCTGTCGCCGCGACGGCGATCGCAGGGGCCTTCACGGCACCGAGCATCGCGGTGCTGCTCCCCCGGACCGACCGGCGCACCGTGCTCCTCGCCCTGCTCGCGGGCGCTGCCGTGTCCAACCTCGCCGTGGCCGTCGCGCCGAGCTTCGCCGTCCTGCTGGCCGGCCGTCTACTGCTCGGCGTCGCCCTCGCCGGGTACTGGTCGTTCGCGTTCGGCGCCGGCACGCACGCGGTGCCGGGCAAGGACCGTGTGGTGTCGTCGGCGCTCTCGTTCGGCGTCAGCCTCGCGACGGTGCTCGGCGTCCCGCTCGGCTCCCTCGTGGGCGACGCCGTCGGCTGGCGGACGGCGTTCGGGGGCGCCGCCGTCCTCTGCGTACTGAGCGCCGTCGCGCTTGCCGTGACCATGCCCTCGGTCCCCGCCCACCCGGCGGCCGGCCTGCAGATGCTCCGCGAGGCCCTGCGCAACCCGCGGCTGATGGCCGGCATCGGCTGCGTGGTGCTGATCGCCCTCGGCAACTTCGCGGCCTACCCGTACATCCGCATCGCCATCGAGCGCGTCGACCCGAGCGCCACCACCTGGATGCTGCTGGCGTGGGGCGTCGGCGCCGTCGCGGGTACCGTCGTCGCCGGGATGCTCGCGCGCTGGCTGCGGCCGCTGGCCGCCTCTGCGCCGATCGCGCTCGGCGGTGCCCTGGTGCTCGCGGCGACCGCTCAGTCCGTGCCGGTGCTGACCGTCGCGGTGGTCGTGTGGGGCTTCGCGTTCAACATGGCCCCCGTGATCACCCAGCTCTGGGTCACGCGGGCGGAGCCCGAGCGGGCCGAGTCCGCGATGTCGCTCAACGTCACGGCCTTCCAGGTGGCCATCACGGCCGGCTCCGCGCTGGGCGGGGCGCTACTGGACGGGTACGGCGTCGGGCCGCTGCTGCTGGTCGGCGCGGGGGCCGCGGTGGCGGCGGGCCTCGGCTGGGCGCTCCTGCGGATACCCCGCGGCTGACGTCCTGGCGATGAGCCGGCCGCGAACCCGCTCCGGGGTCGCGGCCGGCGTCGCGACGTCGGGCGCCGTGCGCCAGGCGTGGGGCGAGACGCCGTGGTCCGCGGTGAAGGCCCGGCTGAACGCGGCGACCGAGCCGTACCCCACCTCGAAGGCGACCCGGGTGACCGCGAGGCACTGCTTGGTGAGCAGCCGACGGGCCTGGTTCATGCGGACCTCCCGCAGCATCCGCATCGGGCTGTGCCCCGTCGCGCGGCGGAACCGGTCGGTCAGCGCCGAGCGGGAGAGGTGCACCAGGCCGGCCATCCGGTCGAGGGTCCACGGCTCGCCCGGCCGCTCCGCGAGGGCCGCCACCACCTCGGACACCGCGGCGTCCTCGGCATCGCCGCCCCGCTCGGCGGCCCCCTCGGCCGTGTGCAGCACCGAGGAGATCGCCGCGCCGATCAGGCTCGCGTAGGCCGCCGCGAACAGGTCGGCCTTGCACTCGACCGTCAGCGGGCACGTCGTCACGAGCGCGACGACGCCCCGGTGCTCCTCGCCGAACCCCCGCATGACCAGCGGGCTCGGCAACGCCGTGGCCGGGTCGGTCTGCCACAGGTCTCCGTGCACGAGGTCGGTCTCGACGTCGGTCGCGAGCCGGTGCGCCGTCCGGGCGTCGACGAGCACGGCGTCGCCCGGCAGGACCGTCCAGCGGCCGCCCGCCGTCTCCAGGGTCGCGGCCCCGGACACGACCAGCGCCCAGAGCGCGCCGGGCCGGGCCACTGCCGAGCCGGCGGGCAACTGCTCGCGCAGCAGCGTCGTCATCTCCCACTCCATACGAGACGGAGCCATCTGGACACGCTGCCTATTCCCGACGAGCAGCGGCCGGCGGCCCGGCCGCCCGTCAGGCAGCCCCGCCAGCCCGCCCCATCGGCCCGCCTCGTCAGGCGGCCTCGTCGGACCGCCCTCTCGGACCGCCCCATCAGGCGGCCGGTACCCGCAGCCGCCCGGTGGCCGCGGTGACCGGGATCGCGACGGCGCCGATCAGCGCGGCCACCACGACGACGGCGGGCACGCCGAACCCGCTGATCGCCAGCCCGCCGATCGCGGCCCCCGCCGCGACCCCCACGTTGGCCGCCGACGCCGGCAGCGACTGCGCGAGCGGCGCCCCCGGCCCCGCCAGGCTGACGACCCGGTGCTGCAGCGACGGCGCCATGCTCATGGTGCACAGGCCGAGCAGCGCCAGGACCACGGCCACCGCAACCGGTGAGGAGCCCAGGAGCCAGAGCGCGATCAGCGACAGCGTCAGGCCCGCCATCCCGAGCACCAGGGCGCGCGCGGCGTTCCAGTCCGCCAGCCGCCCACCCACGTAGGCCCCGGCGGCGGTCGCCGCGCCGTAGATCATCAGGTACGCCCCGACCATGGCCCCGGACACCCCGGTGACCTCCTCGAGGAACGGCACCACGTAGCTCCAGGCGGTGCACGACGCCGCGAACACGAGGAAGCAGACGACGAGCAGCGCGAGCACCCGCGGGGAGAACGCGTTCCGCACGCGGCCGGCGCCGTCGTCGTCCGCGCTCGCGCCGGCCAGCGGCGGGACCAGGAACCAGGAGGCCACCAGGACGAGCGCGCCGAGCGCCGCCACGGCGACGAACGCGCCACGCCAGCCGGCGACCTGCCCGAGCGCCGTGCCCAGCGGGGCGCCGAACGCCCCGGCGAGCGTGTTGCCGAGGAGGATGGCGGCCATCGCCCGGCCCGCCGCCTCGCGGGGGACGACGGACGTAGCCACCGTGAACGCCGTCGCCAGGAACAGACCGTGGAGCGCGCCCGTGATCCCGCGGGCCACGAGGAACGTCAGGTAGTCGGCCGTGACGACCGCGAGCAGGTTGCCGGCCACGAACACGGCGATTGAGCCGAGGACGACGGTCCGCCGGTCGAGCCGCATGGTCGCCATGGTCAGCAGCGGGCCGCCCGCGGCCAGGCCGACGGCGTAGGCGGTCACCAGTCCCCCGGCGGCCGGGACCGAGACGCCGAGGTCGCCCGAGATCACGACCAGCAGGCCGATCACCAGGGTCTCGGCGGTGCCCAGCACGAAGTTCGCCGCGAACAGCGTCGCGAGCGTACGGCGAGCCGACGGGGGTGCGGCGGGGACCGCTTCCGTCCTTACGTCCATCGTTCCTCCCCGATCCGGTTCGGCCGCGCTATGTCGCAACCAATCGATTGCGACAGTATGGCAACCGATCGGTTGCGTCAAGACGAGGGCCGGGCATAGGCTCCGGGACATGGCGTTCCCCGACCGCATCGAGCGCACGATCGACCTGGCCCACCCGCCCGAGCGCGTCTGGACCGCCGTGACCACGGCGGACGGGCTCGCGTCCTGGTTCGGGCACCACGCCGGCATCGACCTGCGCCCCGGGGGCGCGGCCCACCTGTCCTGGGACGACGGTGCCCACCACAACCTGCGCGTCGAGCGTGTGGAGAGGCCGTCGGTCTTCGCCTTCACGTGGCAGATCCACGGCATGCCGGACGACGACCCCCGCCGCACCTACGTCGAGTTCACGCTGGAGCCGGCGGGCGACCCCCTCGGCACGGGCACCCGCCTGACCGTGGTGGAGTCGGGCTTCGCCCAGTTCTCCGACGACCGGCACGCCGCCGCGTACCCGGACCACGTCACGGGCTGGGGGCGAGAGCTCGGCGAGCTGGCCACCTATCTCGACGCCGCCTGAGCAGGCGCACGCGGATCATGCCCCCCGAAGCGCCGACTCCCGAGGAGACCGCCGAGCAGGTCTTCGCGGCCCTCGCCGACCCGACCCGGCGCGCGATCCTCGGTGAGCTCGCGGCCCGCGGCCCCGCGACGGCGACCGACCTGTCCGGCCGCCTGCCGATCACGCGGCAGGCGATCGCCAAGCATCTGGCTCTGCTCACCGACGCCGGGCTGGTGATCCCCGAACCGGGCGAGCGCCGCCGCGTGCGCTACCGCCTGCACTCGGCGCCGATGCGGGTCGCGCAGCAGTTCCTGGCCGCGCTCGCGCGGGACTGGGACTCCCCGCTCGCGGCGCTGAAGGCACATCTGGACGGCGCGGCGCCGCTGGACCGCTGAGCCGGCGCCCCGAGCCCAACCTCTTCCTCGCGATCGTGACGGTCGTGGGCATCGTCCTGGCCGCGACCGGGTCGACGGCGGTGGGCGCGGCGCTGGTCTTCGCCGGCGCGGGCTCGATGGCCGCGGCCGCGCTCGTCCTCGTCGTCTCGGACCCGACCAAGCGCGGCGCGGCCCTCAGGCAGGGCCTCGCCCCGCTGCTGGGCATCATCGCCCTGGGCATCGGCCTGGCGGTCTGACCCGCTCGCTGCGGCAGGCGCCGTCGGGCACCGCGAGCCGTCGACCACGAGGCCGTGGCCAGATCCCGGAGGTTGTTGGCAACCAGGCCACTGTCGACGGCGACGCCGCTCGCGGACGATGACGGCATGCGAACGTCTCCAGGCACTGCGGCATGACCGCACTGCTCCTCTCCCTCCATGTCCTGGCCGCCATCCTCACCGTCGGGCCGGTGGCGATCACCGCGAGCATGTTCCCGCGGGTCGCCCGCCGGGCGCTGGCGGCGCCCGACGACACGAACGCGGCAGCGGCCGCCCGGATCCTGCACCGCATCACCCGGGTCTACGCGGTCATCGGCGTTGCCGTGCCCGTGCTCGGGTACGCCACGGGCGCGAGCCTCGGCGTCCTGTCCGACGCGTGGCTCATCACCTCGATGGTGCTGACCGCAGCGGCCGCCGCCGTCCTGGTCCTGCTCGTGCTGCCCGGTCAGCGGCGGGTCGTCGAGGCGCTGGACGCCCCGCGTCCCGCGGGGCCGGACAATCCCGCAGGGCCGGACGGTCCCACAGGGTCGGATGCCACCCGCGGGCTGGCGATGCACGCCGGCGTCTTCAACCTGCTCTGGGCGGTCGTCGTGGTGCTCATGATCTACCGCCCCGGCTCGACGACCGGGGCCGGGCTGTGAACGGCGCCGGCACGCTCCGGGTGCTCGGCGCGGTCGAGCTCGTCAGCGTGCTCGTCCTGTTCGGCAACCTCGCCACCGTCCACGACGAGGCAGTCGCGAGCGCGGTCGGTCCGCTGCACGGGATGGTCTATCTCGCCGTCGTCGTCACCGCACTGGCGGTGGCGCGGGGCCGGCACCGGGTGTGGCTGCTGGCCCTGGTCCCCGCCGTCGGCGGGCTGCTGGCGGAACGCGCGGCACGCCCGCCCCTGCGGTCCCCGGGACGGTGAGCCCTCAGGTCGCGACGTCCATGCGCTGGGTCCCGACGACCGCCAGGAGGCGCAGCGCCTCCTCGGACGGCGACCCGGGGTCGGCCGTGTAGATCACCACCTGCTGGTCCTGGTCGGTGAGGTCGAGCGCGTCGCAGTTCACCGTGACGGGTCCGACCAGCGGGTGCCGGAACGTCTTGCGCAGCATATGGACGGGCTGCACGTCGCCGGACGCCCAGAGCTCGGCGAACTCCGGGCTGCCCGCGGCGAGCTCGTCGATCAGGGCGGTCACCTCGGGATCGCCGGGGTAGCGGGCCGCCGTGAGGCGCAGCCTGACGGCGGCGGACCGGGCGAACTCGTCGACGTCCGACACCCCGTACAGCCGCTCCCCTGGAGGTTCCTGCCCGAGGAACGCCCGCCGCGCGAGGTTGCGCTCGCGCCGGGGCACGGCCGACCAGTCCTCCATGAGCGCCGCCGCGAGGCCGTTCCAGGCGAGCACCTCCATCGTCGCGGAGGTCACGAACGCCGCGGACTGTGGCAGCCGGTCGAGCATGAGCTGGACGCTCGGCCGCACCTCGCGCGACGGGCCGGGCGGTGGGCCCGGCGGCACGTCGGCGAGCCGGTGCAGGTAGTCCCGCTCGGCGTCGGACAGGCGCAGCGCCCGGGTGAGCCCGCCCAGGACCTCGCGCGACGGGTGCGGGCCGCGGGCCTGCTCCAGCCGCGTGTAGTACTCCGTGGAGATGTACGCGAGCTGCGCCACCTCCTCGCGGCGCAGGCCCGGCGTGCGACGGCGCAACCCGGCGGGCAGGCCGACGTCGGCGGGGCTGATCCGCTCCCGCCTGCCGCGCAGGAACGTCGCGAGCTCGGTTCTGTCCATACCTTCGAGTATGGGCGGACCCGCTGCCGCTAGCCAGGTACTCGCGATGCCTGGTGAGTGGCTGGGCGCGGGCGCAGGCTCGGAGACATGAACACATCAACCATCGAACCCAGCACGACACCGACCGGCACCGGTCTCCTGGCCGGCAAGGTCGCCTTCATCACCGGCGCCGGCCGCGGCATCGGCGCGGCGTCGGCCCGCCTGTTCGCCCGCGAGGGCGCCACGGTGTTCCTCTCGGCCCGCACGGAGTCGGAGCTCAAGACCGTGACAGAGGAGGTACGCGCGGCGGGCGGCACCGCCGACTACGCGCTGGCCGACCTGTCCGACGCCGACAGCGTGCGCGCCGCCGTCGACCGGGTGGTGGACCTGCACGGGCGCCTGGACGTCGCGTTCAACAACGGCGCCATGTTCACCCCGCCGCAGCCGCTGGACGAGGTGTCCGAGGCCGACTTCGACCGCGTCTACGCCGTGAACCTGCGCGGTCCGTGGCTGGCCATGGTCGCGGAGGTCAACGCCATCCGCGCCACGGCCGGCACGGGCGCGATCGTCAACAACACGAGCATCGGCAGCCTGCGGGCCAACCCCGTGCTGCCGGCCTACGGCGCGATGAAGCGGGGCGTGAACAGCCTCACCGAGTCGGCGGCCGTCACCTACGGACCGGAGGGGATCCGGGTCAACGCGGTCTCGCCCGGCAACACGGCCACCGAGATGATCCGGACCTGGGAGGAGTACACGCCCGGGCTGTCGGACCGAGTCGCGGCCGGCACGCCGCTGCGCCGCGGGGCCCAGCCCGAGGAGATCGCCGAGGCGGCGGCCTGGCTGCTCAGCGACCGCGCCTCGTTCGTCACTGGCGCGATCCTCAAGGTCGATGGCGGCGCGGGCGCCTGACCCGGCGGGCCCCAGGGCGCGGGGCGCGGGGCGCGGTGCGCGGTGCGCGGTGCGCGGTGCGCGGTGCGCGGTGCGCGGTGCGCGGTGCGCGGTGCGCGGGAGATGATCGGCAACCTGTTGGGTGGTCGGCAAACTGTCAGGTGATCGGCATTCCGGGGTGCCGACCACATGACATTTTGCCGACCACACATTTTGCCGACCACGAGAGCCGGGCCCGGCACTACAGGGGTTCACGCCGGGCAGGTTCGCGCCGGGCGCTAGGGGCTTCGCGCCGGGTGCCGAGGCCCGGGCCGCCGTCAGGGTTGGGGCGGCTGGTTGCGGAGGCGGCGGAGGGTGCGTGGGTCCTGGAAGCCGACCGTGCGGGCCGCCGCCTCCACGGTGGCGCCGTGGCCGATGAGGTGCTCGGCACGCTCGCGTCGCAGGAGCTGCTGGTAGCGCAGCGGCGTCAGCCCGGTGGCCCGGGTGAACGCCCTGGTCAGCGTCCGCTCGGCGACGCCGGCACGCGTGGCCAGCTCCGCGAGCGGCAGAGTGCTCGCGAAGTGTTCGTCGATGTGGTCCTGCACGCGGTGCACCGTGTCGTCGACGTGCGACCGGTGCCGCAGCATCGCGCTGGCCTGCGGCTCCGTCCCGTTCCGGCGGGCGTACACCACCATCTCCCTGGCCACCCGGGCGGCGAGCGCCGGCCCGTGGCGCAGGGCGAGCAGGTGCAGCGAGAGGTCGATGCCACTGGCGATGCCCGCCGAGGTGACCACGCCGTCGTCGGCGGTGAACAGGACGTCGCGGACCACGTGCGCCAGCGGGTAGCGGGCGGCGAGCTCGTCCTGGACGGCGTGGTGCGTGGTGCAGCGCCGGCCGTCGAGGAGCCCGGCCTGGCCGAGCGCGTCCGAGCCCGCGCACACGCTGGCGACCGTGCCGCCCGCCGCGTGGTGCTCACGCAGCCGGTCCCGCGCCGCGGCACCCAGGCGTGGCCAGGCACGCGGGCTGTCCCCCACCCGCCACCCGGGGACGACGACGAGATCGTCCGGGCCCAGCGCCGGCCAGTCCGTACCCGCGACCAGCGGGAGGCCCTGCGCCGAGGCGACCGCTCCGGCGTCGGCCGCCGGGACGCCGGACACGTAGCGCAGGTCGTAGGAGTGCCCGAAGTCCCCGGCCGTGAAGAACGCCTGCGCGGGGCCCGCCAGATCGAGCAGGTGGACCCCGGGCAGGAGCAGGAAGGCGACAGTGGTCACCCGGCCGATGCTGCCACGGCCGCGGGGGATCCGGTGCCGGAGGATACAGCGGTGGCCGCCGGGGCTTGGTCGGTAGCGCCGGACCTGGCTTCGGCGTCGGCGCTGGCCGTGGCGGCGCCGTCGGCCTCGGACTCCAGCTCGGCGACCGTCGCGATGCGGGCGAAGCGGCCGCGGAGCACCGCCTCGGTGCGTTCGAGGATGTCGACGGCGCTGAACCGGCCCAACGGGTCGGTGCTGGTCGCGTCGCTGACGAACGTCACGCCGTAGCCCAGGTCGGAGCCCACCCGGGTGGTGGTCTCCACGCACTGCTCGGCCCGGATACCGCAGATGCGCAGCTCGCCCACGCCGTGCGTGGTGAGGATCTGCTGCAGGTTGGTCGTGGTGAAGGCGTTGTGCGAGGTCTTACGCAGCACGGGCTCGCCCGCCCGGGGCTCGCTCAGCTCCTCGAACAGCCGGACGTGGCCGGACTCGGGATCGAACGGGCCGCCCGACCCGGGCTCGGTGTGCAGCACCCACACGACCAGGTCGCCGGCCGCGCGAGCCAGGGCGACCAGCCGGTTGACGGGCTCGGCGATCCCCGGGTTGAGCGTGTCGGCCCACTCGGGCCGCACCCGGAAGGACTCCTGGACATCGATGACGATCAGGGCTCGGTTCATAGCCCCCATCCTGTGCCGCCCGACGCCCGGCCGGGAGGCCAAATCAGGTCGTAGGGCGGGCGGATCTGGTCACCCTCCCTGTGGTCGGCGGTCCGCCCCACAAGGTCGGCAGTTGGCCCAGCGAAGTCGGCAGTTGGCCCAGCGCAGTCGGCACTTTGCCCCGCGAACTCGGCAGTTGGCATCGAGATCGGCTCAGGCCTGTACCGATCTCGATGCCAACTGCCGACCTCACGAGAGACTGCCGAACCTGAACCAGTCAGGCCCAGGCACCCGCCCGCCCGGCCGTCAGGCCCTCACGAAGGCCAGCAGGGCCTCGTTGACCTCGTCCGCGTGGGTCCAGAGCAGGCCGTGGGGCGCGCCCTCGATCTCGACGTACTCGGCCTCGGGGAAGGCCGCGTGGAACGGGCGGGCGGTCGCGTCGATCGGCAGGATGTTGTCCTTGGTCCCGTGCAGGATCAGGGACGGCTTGCCGGCGGCCCGCACCGCCTCGATGTCGGCCCGGAAGTCCTCGATCCAGGCCGAGACGACGGCGTACGCCGCGACCGGGGCGCTGCCCGTCGCCGTGTTCCAGCTCGCGGTGACCGCCTCCTGGCTGATCCGCGAGCCGAGGGTCTCGTCCAGGTTGTAGAAGTCCTGGTAGAACTGCGTGAACCAGGCGAAGCGGTCCGCACGGGCCGCCTGCTCGATCCCGTCGAAGACGGACTGCGGCACGCCGGTCGGGTTGTCGTCGGCCGCCACCAGGAACGGCTCGAGCGAGGCGAGGAACGCGAGCTTGGCGACACGCTCGTGGCCGTAGCTCTTCACGTAGCGGGCCAGCTCGCCGGTGCCCATCGAGAAGCCGACGAGGATCACGTCGCGCAGGTCGAGGGTGGTGAGCACCGCGTTCAGGTCGGCGGCGAACGTGTCGTAGTCGTAGCCGGTGCCGACCTTGCTCGACTTGCCGAACCCGCGGCGGTCGTAGGTGATGACGCGGTAGCCCGCCGCGATCAGCTCGCGGGACTGGCGCTCCCAGCTGTTGCCGTCGAGCGGATAGCCGTGGATGAAGACGACCGGCTGCCCCGAGCCGTGGTCCTCGTAGTAGAGCTCCGTGGTGGTGCTGTTCTCGGTACCGACCGTGATGAAACCCATGATCTGTTCCCTTCTCGATCCTTCGCCTCGGCGGAGAACGATCGTTCTCGCCGTCATGAGCTACAGTAGAGAACGAACGTTCTCCGCGCAAGTCGTGCGGGCCAGAAGATGGGGTGAGATCGGATGATCGACGAGAAGACCGCTCGGGAGAGCGTGGTCCGGGCCGCGGACGAGCTGTTCTACGCGCGCGGGGTGCAGGCCGTCGGCATGGACGCCGTGCGGACGGCAGCCGGCGTGTCGCTCAAGCGGATCTACTCGCTGTTCGCGTCGAAGGACGAGCTGATCGTCGCCGTCCTGCGCCACCGCACCGCCATCTGGGACGCCGGGCTCGCGTCCGCCTCGGAACGGGCGACGACGGCCCGCGAGCGCATCCTGGCGATCTTCGACTTCCTCGACGCCTGGTTCCGGGAGCCGGACTTCCGCGGGTGCGCGTTCATCAACACCCACGGCGAGCTGGGCGCGTCGTCGCCCGCGGTCGTCAGCGCCGTCCGCGAGCAGAAGCGCACCTTCCAGGAGTACGTCGCCCACCTCGTGGCCGACGCCGGCGCGCCGCCGGCCCTGGCCCCGCAGCTCGCCATCCTCGCCGAGGGCGCGCAGACGACGGCCGCCATCGCGGGCACCCCAGACGCCGCCCACCAGGCCCGGGCCGCGGCCGAGACGCTGCTCGACGCCGCCGTCCGCGGGTGACCAGGCTCCCGCCGGTGGAACCGGCGTCGTCGTGGCCGCCCGCAGGAACACCGTCAACCGCGGACGGCGGCCGGCTGCGCGGCGGCGATGTCCGGGGTGCGACGATGGGTGACATGACGACCGACGAGTCCCCCGACAGCCTGCGGGAGGCGACCCCGAGCGCCGCGCCGGCCCCTGACTTCGCGTTCCGCTGGGCCTACGGCAACCCCGAGGCGCCGTTCACGATCGTGGAGTTCGGCGACTTCGAGTGCCCGTACTGCGGCGCGGCCAAGCCGGTGCTGCACGAGCTGATCAACGGCTCGGACGGCCAGATCCGCCTGGTGTGGCGCCACTTCCCTCTGTTCGAGCCGCACCCGTACGCGCTGACGGCTGCGCTCGCGGCGGAGGCGGCGGGCCATCAGGGCGCGTTCTGGCCGATGGCGGGCCTGCTCTTCAAGAACCAGGCCCAGCTCGACGACGCGTCGATCGTCCGCTACGGGGAGCAGCTCGACCTCGACACCACCGCACTGGTCGGCGACCCGGCACAACGGTTCGCCGACGCCGTCCGCACGGACTACCAGGACGGCATCGACGCCGGTGTGCACGGCACGCCCACGCTGTTCATCAACGGCGAGCCGTACAAGGGCGACGTCACGGTGACGGACCTGCGGGACACGATCGGGCTGTCGCGCAAGAAGAAGACGTTCCGCTTCGGCAGGTAACGGCTCGGCCGACGGCGTCGTCGCCACCGGCTCGACCACTGCGTCGGGAGCGACCAGGTGGGCGAGCGGCGTCTGTCAGTGACTTCGGTCGGACGTTGGACCGAACTCATCGACTTCGGTCCGATGACCTGAGATCGGTCAATTAACCGACCGATCTCAGGTCATCCGACCGATCTCAAGAAGCCCGGCCGTGCAAAGGACCGAACTCGAAGATCATGCCGGTGGGCGCCACGCTCCCTCCGGGAGCGGCGGCGGGCCCGAGGCCTCGTGCGGGGAGCACAGCGGCAGGCGGTCGCCGAAGTACCGCAGGATCACCGCGCCGACGACGCCCGACAGGATCGACCCGACGAGGATGCCGACCTTGGCCTCGTTGATCAGCGCCTCGTCGTCGAAGGCGAGCTCGCTGATGAACAGCGCGATGGTGAACCCGATCCCGCACAGGAAAGCGCCACCGGCGAGGTGCCCGTACCGCACGCGGCCCGGCAGGGTGCCCAGGCCGGTCACCAGAGCGATCATCGCCCCGACGAAGACGCCGACCCCCTTGCCGAGCACCAGCCCGACCAGCACACCGAGGGTGACGGGACTGGACACGGCTGCGCTGATCGACTCGCCGGACAGCGCGACCCCCGCGTTGGCCAGCCCGAACACCGGCACGACGACGTAGGAGCTCAGCGGGTGCAGCGCGTCGAGCAGGCGGTCGCTCGTGGGGACGGCGGACTGCGCGGCCCGGACGGCGAGGCGGGAGCGGGCCGGGTCGAGCTCCTCCATGAGCGCGCGGCCATAGAAGCTGAAGTGGAGGCGCGCCTCGTCGTCGTTCCCGCGGCGGGCGGTCGGGACGGCGAGGCCCACCACGACGCCCGCGAGGGTGGGGTGCAGCCCCGACTCGAGCACCGCCACCCACAGCACACCGCCTACGATCAGGTACGGCGCGATCTGCCAGATGCCGATCCACCGCATGGCGAACAGGACGGCCGCCAGCACCGCGGCGATGACGAGCGCACCCATCATGAGCGCGTCAGAGTAGAAGATGCCGAGCAGGGCGATGGCCCCGATGTCGTCGAAGATCGCGAGCGTCAGCAGGAAGATGCGGAGCTGGTCGGGGCAGCGCGGCCCGATCAGTGCGAGCACGCCGATGACGAACGCCGTGTCCGTGGACATCGGCAGGCCCCAGCCGGACGCCTCAGGGCCGGACGGGTTGAGCAGCAGGTAGATCCCGATGGGTACGGCCAGCCCGCCGATCGCCCCGAAGAGCGGCACCGACGCGGCGCGGAAGCTCCGCAGCTCGCCCACCGTGAGCTCCCGGTTCACCTCCACGCCGACCACCAGGAAGAACACGGCCATGAGGAAGTCGTTGACCCAGTGGTGCAGGCTGAGGTGCAGCTCCCAGGTGCCGACCGTGAGGTTGACCGGCGTCTCCCACAGCGCGTGGTACGAGCCGCCCGCCATGTTCGCCCAGATCAGCGCGATGGCCGACGCCGCGAGCAGGAGCGTCGCGCCCCCGCCCTCGGTCGCGAAGTAGCTGCGCAGCCCAGGGGACAAGCGCGGGTACGGGATGTCCACCCGAGGCCGGGGTCCCGGCCGGGTAGGTACGCCGGTGGGGATCCGGTCTGTCACGGGTCAAGTTTGTCAGACGTCGACGTTCGGCGTTCCGCCGTGGCCATCGGATCCGCCGCGCGACCCGTCGTCCTCCTGCTCCAAACGCGCCCTACGTCGCTCCGCGCGCCGTGCGAAGAAGACGCCCTGGGTACCCCTCGCCTCTGGCACCACGAACAGGCCCGGCCAGGCGAACCATCGCTCCACCCAAGCCCATACGCACAAGAAGGCGATCGACGAAGCCCACCAAATCATGAGGCCGCTCTCCAAGAAATCGGCTCCAAGAAACGCGGCACCGATCAGGAACAAGCCTGTAATGAGCACCCCCAGACCCAGTTGAACTATCGTCCGGACAGGCGCGGCCGCTTCCGCCAGATCATTCCAGTGACGCTTCGCACGCTCTTCCAGGTCATAGGGCTCTCCGCGCCCAATGAGCCGGCGCAACACCAATGAAATTAAATACAGACCAAGAATGCTCAGTATTGCGCCGAACACTATCGACCCTAGTTGAAATATGGGGCTTTCAATCAACCGCATCTCATATACTCCTCAGTCCAGCCATCCCTGTCGGCGCCAGAATTCCCTGACTCCCTGGTTCGGGCCCTGGGCTGCCGCCGCACCCGCCCAGCCGCCGACGAACGAGCCGGCACCGGTACCAATAGCCATGCCGATAGGCCCCGTCGCCCACGATGCCACGCCAGCACCGGCGACGGCGCCGATCGCGCCCATCATTGCAGCCCCACCGGCAGCTCCGGCCAACCCGTAAAGGAACTGAGAGCCGAGTTCAACTCCAGTCTGTGTCGTGGCGAGCCAGAAGGCACCGTCGGAGAGGAATTCTCCCTCCCGCCAGTTGCTCAGACAGTTCCCCGAGCCCTCGACGGCAGCGCCGCAGTATCCGGCAAAGGTCATAACATCACCGAAGAGACCAAGACCCCCGCGAATGTACTTTATGTCATCAAGGGCTCCCTCGGCAGCGTTATCAAGAACCCATTTGTAGGCTTCCCTGGGGTCGATCGCTTCAAGAGCCTCCTTCCCAGTGTCCACAACGGTATCCAGCGCGTCCTCTACGACATCGTTGGGCCCATCATCGACGTCAGGAATAGACGGTGTTCCATTTCCTGGGTCGTCGCCCTTTCCACCGCCCTTGCCACCGCTCTTGTCGCAGTCGTTGTAACCGAATCCCGCACAACTTTCGCCACCCTCGCCACGCTCATGTATTGGGCGCGGATCGAGACCGTCTGGGTCTGACTGTGTGGTCGGAGTGTTATTGGCATAGGAGTAAGGAGCCCATTGCTGGGGATCAGCAAGATCCATAATGGGATCCACACTGATGAACTTGCCCAGCATCGGGTCATACATTCGTGCGCCGATCGCAGTCAGCCCGGTGGTGTCCTTGGGCTTGTCCAAGAAGCCGTGGTCGCCGGTCCAACCGGCGGCCTCAGGTCCACGGGGTGCGCCGAACGGGTCGGTGTACCGGTGCGTCCTCGTGCCGGTGACGTTCGGAATCTGGACCTCGCCGGTGCCGTGCCGGTCGGAGAAGATGCTCGAGACGGCGGAGTCGCCCTGCCCCGTGCGTACCGCCACTGTCTGGCCGGCGAACGTGTAGTACCGCAGCCCGGTCACCGTCCCGGTGGAGTGGTTGACCGTCAGCTCCGTGGTGCCGAGGTAGAGGGTGGTCTTGCCGTCCTGGGTTCGCAGCAGTCGGTCACCGTCGGCGGTGTACACGTACTTGTCCCCCGCCGCGGTTTCGGCATCGGACACGGTCCCGTCGCCGCTGGTGTCCTCGGCGGCCGTGGCCAGTTCGCCTTCCGGGTCCCAGACCAGTTCCTGGTCGGGACTGCCGACGACTTCCCGGCCGGTCATGTTGCCGGCGTCATCGTAGGAGAACTGGGATGTGCCGGCCTGTCGGCCCGTGGCAGTCACTTGGGACACGGCGTGTGGCCGCACGACGGGCGTCCCTGCGGGCGCGGTGGGGTAGGTGTAGGTGCTGGTACGTGCGGCTGTGCCGTCCGGCAGCGAGTGCTCCACCTTCCTCGTCCGGTTCCCCACGGCGTCGTAGGTGTAGTCCTGCCAGTAGGGTGCCGCTCCGCCGAGCCCGTCTACGGTGGGCGCGGTCGAGCAGCCGGCGGTCGCCGGGGTCCAGGCGGTCGTCAGCCGCCGTAGCCCGTCGTACGTGTAGCACTGCCGGTCCTTGCCCGTTCCGCCGACGTTCGCCCTCGGGGTATCGAACGCGCTGGTCAGGTTCCCGGCGTCGTCCCACGTGAACGCCGCGGTCCGCACATCGTGCGCGGTCAGGTCGGCCTGTTCGGCCACCACGGTCGACCCGATCAACCGCCGCGTGCCGAACTCGTAGTCCCGGTCTTCCACATTCGCGTACGTGCTCCCCAGCGACAACCGCACCATCTCGCCCGTGGGCGCGTAGTCGGCCGAGCGCACATACAGGCCGACAGCACCGGACTCGAGGTTCGATACCTGGTTCGCGTTGTCATAGGTAAGATTCAACGTCTCCCCAGGCAGACCGCCCCCGGCAGGCACAGTCGTGGTGTCCAACCGGCCATCGACCGTGTAGGTGTATGAGGTCGTCCACGTTCCGGCAACCCCGGTCAGGTCCTGGCCGCCCACCTGGTTGGGGATCGTGACCGTGGTCCCGGTCGGCTGCCCATGGACCTCGTACCCGTTCACCGTTGTGGTGATCTCCGCAGTGCCTTGCACACGGGTGGAGGAAGCGAGCCGTCCCTTGTGGACTGCGCCGTCCGCGAGGCGGTCGTACGTCCACGTGGCCCGCTCGGTGCCGCTGGTGGCACCGGCAAGGAGAGCAGTCTTCCGGTTCAGCTTGTCGTAGGTGTACCCGAGGACCTGCCCGCGCCCGTCCGTGGTCGTGGAGACGTTCCCGAGCACGTCGTACGTGGTCGTGGTCACGCCCTTGTCCGGGTCGGAAGCCTCGATCTGACGCCCGCGCAGGTCGTACTTGTACGACCATGCGTTACCCGCAGAGTCGGTCGCGCCAAGGAGGCGGTCCCCACCGTCGTAGGTGTATTTCGTGGCCTGGAAGGAGCTGGAGGGACCGGCCCCGAGGTGCTGACGCAGCTCTGCCGTTCGACCACGCCCGTCGGTGATCGTGGTGGTCGGTGTCCCGCCCGTCGGTGGGTCGACCTTGACCCGGTCACCCAGGTGCTGCGTGGTCGTGGTCCACCGCGGGATGTAGGTCCCGTTGTCCGTGGACTCGGCGTCCTCGTCCACCTGGAACAGCTCTGAGGTGACCCGGCCCGCGCCGTCGTAGGACGTCAGGGTTCGGCCGGGCACCGCTGCGGTCGTCGACAGAACGCCCGTCGAGGGCACACCGCTAGCGTGCCATTCATGGTTGTTCACCACCACCAGCCCGCGCGTGTCGTACACGGTGTCGGTGATCACCCGGCCGGTGACCAGGTCTGAGGCGCTGGTGGCCTGGGTCTGCCGCTCTCGCAGCAGGCCGTCGTACAAGGCGGTCGAGGTGATGTACCCGCTGCCGTCCCACTTCAAGGTGCCGGTGGTCACGGCGTTCACGCCCGTGGACCGCACCGTGTAGGTGTAGGTCCGCGTCGCGGTGTTGGTGCCCTGCACCCGGCCAGGCTCCCACACGCTGGTGAGCCGGCCCAGCGCATCGTACGCACCCGAGGTGACCCGCCCGTCCGGAGCGGTGACCTTGGTCGGGGTGCCCCACGCCGGGTCGATCACCGTATGCGTCTCGTGCACCGTCAACGGTCCGGTGCCGTCCGGGTCAGGAGACTCCACCCTTGTACCTGTCGTGAGGTTCTGGCTCGTCGAGTAGAACGTCCGCGTCAGGTTGTCGGCAGCATCCTTCGACGTGTCGGGTCGCCCGAACTCATCGTACGTGGTGCGTTCGACGTCGACATAGGCTGGTTCGTTGTTCTCGTTGTAGGCACGGACCTCCTGCGACAGAGTCACCAACCCAGCAGTCGGCGCGGTGGCCATCGTGCCGCCGTCGTAGGCGTACTTCTGGTCAGACACCACATGATCGACTACGGCATCAGGCGGGAGATTCGAGACGGCCGAGCACAGGACGTCCAAGGTCTCGACCCGGCGCACGGTCTCCAGGATGTGGTCGGTGAGATTGCGGGTGTAGGTCGTGGTGGTGCAGGTGTTGTCCGTCGGGTCGTCCGTGTCACCGAAGTCGCTGACCGTCGTTGGCACACCGTAGTCGGGGTCGTTCGTCGTCACCACTCGGGTCACGAGGTCTCCGCCCGTGCGCTCGGGTGCGGTGGTGGTGGTCTCGACCTCCGCGACACCGGTGTGGAACGCCTTGTCCCCGTCGGCGTCTTCCGCCGTGGAGTCCGAACGCCAGGGCAGGGTCTTGGTCGAGGACACCACAGCGGCGTCGTTGTAGACGGTCTCTTCGCGCACCTGGCCCGCCCACTGGGGCAGGTCATCGATCCCATCGACCTTGATGTCTTTTGCGCCGCCCGTGGCATTGAGCCGGTCGCCGTCCATGCCCTGGAAGTAGTGGTATCGGGTCCGGGTCTGGGTGATGCCGGGGTTGCGCGCCGTGTCACCCGTGTACACGCTGACGAGTCCGTACCCCCGCCAGGTCGACCAGGTCCGATGCTTCTTGAGGGTCAGCTCGTCGTCGTTGTACCGCCAGGCGGCGTTGGCGTAGGCGTAGGAGGTGATCTTCGGGTTCGAGGTGCCGTCCCTCGGGTCCTCCGACACCCTGGTCACCACGTACTTGTGGAACCACTCCATGACCGGGTCTTCGGCGCCCTCCGGGGTCCACCACACCGGCATGCACCGGCGCGTGTTCGTCTCCGGGGTCGGGAACGTCCCTCCCGCGGTGCAGTCGGCCCCCGTGTAGGACACGGTGATCATCGCTCCGGACTCGGTGCGGATCTCCCCGATCCGCATCCGGTTCATCGCCGTCGCCCCACCCGTCGGGGTTGCGATCCGGTTGGGCTTCTGCACCGTCCCGAACTGCGTGGCAGGCAGTGTGACGTCCGTTCCTCCCCCGACGCCCTTGTGAGTGACCTCCCCCAGCCACAGGGCATCCATCCCGTCGCCCGCGTCGGGGAACGAGTGTGACAGCGTCCACTCGTCCACAGGCCGGTACGTGCCATCAGCACGCAGGATCTTCGTGTCGACGGTGATCAGCCGCTTGCGGGTGAAGAACGACGGCGAGGATCGGCCCTCACACGTCTCCGCGGTGATCGCGCACAACCGGTCCTGTGGCACGTCCGGCCAGTGCGTGCGGGTATCAGCGTTCAGCGTCGCGCAGTCGAACGAGCTGGTGGCGATGCACCGCTCGGCATAGGTGAAGTTGACCACCACGGGCGCCGTGGCGGTCAGGTCCCCCGCACGCTTGCCGTACTCGATCTTGTCCAGAAACCCGCCCCGCATGTACACCGTGGCGGCACCGGTGTTGTTCCGGCTGTACGCGTTGCGTTCGTGGGTCCAGAAGTACGACATCGTATTACCCGACGTATCGACCACATGGTCCAGATTCCACCGCCAGGTCTGATCACACTGGGAAGCCGAGTACGCGCTCGAGTGGCACGGCTCACCGGGGTGGTTGCCGTACACCGGCACCGTCCACGACGACTCCAGGTTCGCTGTATCTTCCGCGCTGCGCTTGTCCCTGCCGAACCAGTACTGCGTCCCGTCGGTCGTGGTGACCTTCCAGTACTCCTTGTTGTTGTCGGTGTTCCACCCGCCGGTGAGGTGCTCGACCTTGGTGTTGTCGTCCGCCTCCAGGCGCCACTTACCGCTGGTCTCGTCCTTGATCAGATCGGTGGCCTTGCCACCGAGCACGAGGGTCGCGTTGTCGTTCTTCCAGCACAGGTCTCCCGTGTCATGGGACGCGTTGTTCGGCGCGCTGCCGTCCACGTTTGCCTGGTCGTCGATGCACGGCACGAACTTGCGCTCCACATAGCCGCCCGCGTCGAGTTCCCAACCCTCACCGATCTCCGATGTCTGCGCATTGGTCGAGGCGACCCGTCCGTCCACGCTCCCCGAGTCGTAAGCCAGTGAGATCTCCGGCGTCAGGCCGCCAGCGGTCCCCGGCATCCGGAACGGGTAGGACCACGTGAACGACCCAGAAGAGCCGGATGTTTCCCACGACGCCGCGCTCGACAACTTTGTCGCACCCCAGTCACCCTCCGAGCCGCTGTTACCCGCCGCAACCGCGAGCACCGTTGCCTCTGCCGTAGTCGCGGCACGCTCGGCGGCGTCAGGCGACCGCAGGACCTGCTCAGCCGCCACGTCGACAACACCGGCAAGCTCACCAGTGGCAGGGTCGTTCTCCTGGCCCGCCAACGGCACCTGGCTCTGACACTCTGCGATCTCCGGCGTCGTCACAGCACAACCAGGCAGCTCCACGAGCCGAAGACGTGAACCAAGATCACTGTTGCCACCTGTCAGGCCCTCATAGTCCACGCCAAGGCTGACCGCTCCCGACGCCGCGGGCTGCTCGGCCTGCTCCACAGTAAACAGCGCCGACACGCCCACCGCCGTCGCCGCCGCCTGCTCAAGCGTGCGCACCTGCAGGGCCCCGGTCGCGGCGTTGTCCGTCGAGGCGGGCTCAAGGTGTATCGGCAGCCCGCCCACGTCCGCACGGGTCTGACCACCGGCCTGCGTCGGGATGTCCAACCTCGCCTCCCCCGCACTGACAGGCACAGGGGCGTCATCCGGGTGCGAGGCCGGAATGTCGACCTCGAGCGCATCGGAACCATCACCGGTACCGGCCTGTTCTTCGGCCGGCAACGGGTCAGACAGCTCGACCTCGCCCGCGAACTCACGATCGTGCTCAGCAGCCTCTTCAAGGCTCCAGGACTGCCGCTCCTCGACGCTCGGACCAGGCAGCTCGGCCGCCGGCGCTGTCACCGGCATCAGGAGGACAAGGGCAAGCGCTGCCCCCACAGCACTGCCTGCACGGGCCTGGCGGCGCGCGCGAGTTGCGTCTCGGTTCATGGTCTCCCCTGGAAGGTCCGCATGGTCGACAGTCGATCGGATGGCACGGCGGTAGATGCGGTCGAGGCTCACGAGACCTGCGATCCCCTGCAGATTGCGGCCATGCGCTCGACGTCGCTGAACAATGGCTCCTTGTAGACGCGAACGTCGTCGACGGTTCCGCGGAATGGGTACTCCACGGCTCCAGCACGCATCCCCGAGCCCAGCCGGAGAGGACCGGTAGCCGTGTACGCGAACGGCTCGAGGCCGTCGAGCACCTGTGGCTCCGGCGCATCAAATGGGGCGTTCGGGTTGCATACACGAAGGCTCAGCGTGTCGGCTGCGGCGTCATACTGGGCCGCGACGTTGACCCACGTGTTCGGCTCCACGTTGACGTCCGACCGGACGGCGATGTGCCCCGCATCGGTGGTGTCGGCGTCCTTCACCCAGAACGCCCAGCACGGTTCACCGTCCGGGCAGTCCCCGTCTGTCGAGTAACCCAGGTGGAAAGACCCCCGGTTGTCGCCTTCCTGGGAGACTGCGGCACCCGCGCTGGTGACGGCGCCCGGGGCGGGGACCTTCATGAACGCGGAGATCGTGTACGACTTGTCGATCGCTACCGCTGGTCCCTCCGACCGCGCGACGTCCGTGTTCTGATCGAAGACCAGCGCGTGGTCGCCAGCCAGCTCAGGGTTGGAAGGATAGAGCTCGCGTATCGCTCCACGTGCAAGACTTCCGTCGGCGTTCTGCCACAGACCCGTCGAGCTCAGCGTTAGGTCGCCGGCCGTCTCACCCGTCGTCACGTCATTGCTCGAGGTCAGGCCCGTCGCCTCATCGAGGTGCCATAGCCCGTCACGTGCCGGGTAGCCCACCCAGAACACGTACCTCGCCTCCGGAGACCAGATCCCCGCGGCGTCCTTCGACTGGACCTCCACGAAATTGGGCCCTGGAGTGAGCGGGGCAAAGTCCACCTCTGCCCACCCAATTGCTGAAGCCGGCACGGTGCCTGACTTCTGACCGTGAGTGAACAAGTACTTGTAGGCGACGACATCAGTTGACCCGTCAGGCCGGAAGGTGAAGGTTCCGTTCTGCCTGATTCCGCCGAAGACTCCGGCCGGATACTCCTTGTACAGGTCGGAGCTGACGATCGGCTCGTTCGGGGCCGTGGTATCGGGACGGACCATACAAGCGTCATCCGACCAGCCGGTCTCGTGGCCGGTCGAGTCGCGTGCCTTCACCCGCCACCGGTAGATGCGCTGCGACGAAAGCAACCTGCCGACTTGTACCTGGTGAGTCGATCCGCTCGCGGCAGTGCTCGTCCACCCCGACTCCCACCGCACGTCATTCGTCGCGTTGTCCACGACGATGAACTTCATGGACACCGTCTGGTTCCACGGGTCCGCGCCGTCCGGGTCGCTCCCCTGCGCCTGCAAGTAGGGCCTCTGAGTCCGGATCGGTGTCGCATCCGACGCCACGGTGACGCACGCCAGCTCATCAGCCGTCGCCGAGGCCTTCGTCCTCATCGATGCCGTCGTGGGTGTGAACGGCGGCCGGTTGAACGTCACCACGAGCATCGCCCGATGCTCCACACCGTCCAGCGTCGATGCCACGTACCGCTTCCACGCAGCCTCATCCGTCTCGTCCAGGGCCCGCAAGCCCAGGGTCAGATAGTCGACATTGGCCATCGCCGCATCCTTGGCAGCGCTCGTCGCCGTCCAGTAGATCCGCCGCGGCTTGTCCGAGGAGTCCGGGCACGCTGCCCGGTGCGTCACGATCTGCCGTGACTGGAACTCCGTCCACGTGCCCCGGGTATCCCAGCTCGTCGAGGACGTCAACACGTTCGCACCGATCTTGTACAGATCGATCGACCGGTTCACACAGTCGTAGGCGTGGCTGCCAAAGGCGCTGAACTTCGCGCTCGATACCTCGGCAGCGTCGACACCATGGGGCAGCCCAGTCATCGAGAACTCGAACATCAGCCGGTGGACGCTCGTCCGGTCGCACACCGGCCAGCTGATCGACGTCGGGCACAAGCCGACGCCCTCGTCATCTGAGAACTTGTACGACGACGCACTCGATGGCCAGCCGCTCTTGATCGCCGTCCACTCGTGCAGTGAGCCCTTGATCTGCGGGTCAATGTAGAACGGTCCGGTCGCTCCCGGTGCAGTGAACATCGACTCGTCCGCGGTTACCGTCGCCGAACCGCCGTCCGGAGCGATCTCCACGTCCATCGGCGCCACCATGTCGCCGTCGACCGGTGCCAGCAGACGATCGTCAGCCCCCTCCGAGGAGACGGAGGTATCTGATGCGGTGGCGGACGCGTCAAGTGCGCCGGACCCGGCAGACGTCACCTCGGCAGGTGTGCCCGCCGACGAGTCCCACTGCAGGCTGCGGGCACCGGACCACACCGCCACGCCCGCACCACCCTCGGCGGAGTCGACGGTCGGATCGACCACCTTGAAGATGCCATCCGACACGACGTTCCCGTCCCCCGTGTCGATCGCGTCCGCGGGCTGGATCGCCATATCCCCGGACGCCTCGATCCCGAAGCCGATCTCCCCCGTCTGGGACGCCGCCGTCACCGCGTTCACGGCCTCGACAGAGTCCAGCCTGAGGATCGGGAGCAGGCCCGTGCCGTCGTCCTCGACCGTCACGACCACCGACGCACCCGCGATCGGAGAACCGGCAGCGCGGAGGACCGGGAAGACGACCCGCGAAGCGACCACAGGATCGACGGCCGGCTCCCCGAGCCCGAACGGAACCGTCAAGCCCATGCGGCGGTCGCCCACAGGCTGACCAGGCCCCTCACCCACCAGGTTGTCCCAGCCGACGTCCCCGGCAGTGCCCGACGGGTCCGCGAGTGAAGCGAACGGCTCGCCCGGCGCGGCTGCGCGGAAATCGATGTCGTACACACCCGAGGCGACCGTCAGGCCGCCATTCGGGTCCGTGACGACCGCGCCGGAGACGGGCTCCCACTCCCCGTGGACCTTGGTACGTGTCGCCTTGGTGCTGGACTCCCACCGGATCTGCCCGTTCGGCTGGACGATGTAGGTGTCCCACGGCGTCCGGGCCGTGGCGACCTCGACGTCGTGCCCGCAGTAGCTCGCGACCTGTACCGGGTCAACACCGTCCTCGGTGAGCACGTCCACGCACTCGACAGGCCCATCCACCGGCAGGACTCGATCTGCGCGGGCCACGTTACCCACACCGAGCGTTGCCACCAGGGTGATCGAGACGGCTATCGCGGTGCCGGTCCGCGTACGGATCACACGGCGATTCACTCCACCAGCACTCACGGTCAACCCCTTGCCAAGTACGTATTACCTACCTGGCAAGGATCGAACCAGACCGCACATAGTTCGCACTAGTGCCAAACCGGGTGACTACACCCGTTGGAACTATTGACCCTGATGATCTACGTTGATAGTCGATCACCCATGACGGTCGGGTCGTGAACGTCGCCGGTCGCCAGCGACTGTTCGGCCGCTCTATGGTGTTCGACGCACGTCGCCCGCTATGTTCACCCCCCTCCGGGTTGTTGACCGTCACCGCGAGCGACCCGACCGCCTCAGCCCACCGCCCGAGTAGCCGCGATCGCCCCCAGCAGCGACAGCGCCTCCGCCGCCGGCGAACCCGGCGTCGCGTGATAGACCACGAGCTCCTGCCCGGGCGCCCCGCGCACGTCGAACGCATGCACCCGCAGCTCCAGGTGCCCCACCTCCGGGTGCAGGAACCGTTTCGAGGTCAGCCGCTTCCCCCGCGCGTCGTGCTGGTCCCACATCGTCACGAAGTCCGGGCTCTTCACGCGCAGCTCGTCCACCACGGCCCGGATGCGCGGGTCGCCCGGGGTCAGCCCGTCGGCGAGCCGGAGACCGGCCACGGTGTTCTCCGCGACCAGGTGCCAGTCCGGGTAGAAGGTGCGCGCGCCCGGGTCGAGGAAGGTCGCGCGCGTCAGGTTCCGGGAGAACGCGAACCCGCCGAACAGCGCCTCGCCCAGCGGGTTGGTCGCCAGCACGTCGAACGCCCGGCCGAGCACGATCGCCGGGCTGTCCCGCCACGAGAGCATGAGCTCCAGCAGTGACGGATCGACCTCCTCGACCGGCGCTGGCGGCTCCGGCCGGGGGCTCAGACCGGCCAAGCGGTACAGGTGCGCCCGCCCGTCGTGGTCCAGGCGCAGCACCTCGCCGAGCGAGTCGAGCACCTGCGGCGACGGGCTCACCTCGCGCCCCTGCTCCAGCCGTACGTAGTAGTCCACGCTGACGCCGGTCAGCATCGCCACCTCCTCACGCCGCAGGCCGACGACGCGGCGCCTCCCGTACACGGGCAGGCCGAGCGCCTCCGGCGTGAGCTGAGCCCGCCTGCCGCGCAGGTAGTCGCCGAGCGGTGATGAGGTCATGCCTTCGACGGTACTCGCCCCGCCCGACGTATCCAGGGTGTGCCGCACCCAGGAAGACGGCGTCCTTCCGGGGCGACGACGAGCGCCGGAGCCTGGGGCCATGACCACGGAAACCACACCAGCCCAAGGACCTGCCTACGAAACGACCCGGGAAACGGCCCGAGGATCGGCTCAGAAGCCCGCCCCCGCCAAGGTCGTCCTCGTCACCGGCGCGAGCAGCGGCATCGGCGAGGCCACGGCGCTCCGCCTCGCTTCGGAGGGCCATCGGGTAGCCCTCGGTGCCCGCCGCACCGACCGCCTCGAGGCCCTGGTCGAGAAGATCCAGGCCGACGGAGGCGCGGCGAGCGCCCACCGCCTCGACGTGACCGACCGCGACGCCGTCCGCGCCGTCGTCGGCCAGGTCGTCGCGGAGCACGGGCGCATCGACGTCATCGTGAACAACGCCGGGATCATGCCGCTGTCCCGGCTCGACGCCCTCCTGGTCAACGAGTGGGACCAGATGATCGACGTCAACGTGAAGGGACTGCTGAACGGCATCGCGGCGGTCCTGCCGCACTTCGGGCGGCAGGGCGGCGGGCATGTCGTGACGGTCGCCTCGGTCGGCGCGCACGAGGTGTATCGGACGTCGGCGGTGTACTCCGCCACCAAGTTTGCGGCGTGGGCGATCACCGAGGGCCTGCGCATGGAGTCGGACCCGAGCATCCGCACCACCACGATCACACCCGGCACGGTCGAGAGCGAGCTCGCCGAGCACATCTCCGACCCCGAGGCGCAGGCCTACATGGTCGGCTTCCGGCGCAACCTCATCCCGGCGGACTCGATCGCCCGTGCCATCTCGTTCGCCATCGACCAGCCGGCCGACGTCGACGTGAACGAGATCATCGTGCGCCCGGCGGCCCAGCGATGAGCGGCGCAGCGATGAGCGGCCCAGCCGCGAACAGCCCGGTCGCGAACCGCGCAGCCGCGAACCGCGCAGCCGCGAGCACCGGGAGCACCCGCGGGCCCAAGGTCTGGTTCATCACGGGCACGTCCCGGGGCTTCGGCCGCGAGTTCGCCCTCGCGGCCCTGCGCCGCGGCGACCGGGTCGCGGCCACGGCCCGCGATCTCACCACACTCGACGATCTCGTGGCCCGGTACGGCGACCGGCTCCTGCCGCTCCAGCTCGACGTCACCGACCGCGCGGCCGACGGCGCCGCCGTCCGGCAGGCGTACGAACGGTTCGGCCGGATCGACGTCGTCGTGAACAACGCCGGGTACGGGCACTTCGGTGCGGTCGAGGAGGTCACCGAGGCGGAGCTGCGCGCCCAGCTGGAGACCAACTTCTTCGGCGCGATGTGGGTGACGCAGGCGGCCCTGCCCATCCTGCGCGGGCAGGGCAGCGGGCATGTGGTGCAGATGTCGAGCATCGGCGGCGTCGGCGCCTTCGCCAACCTCGGCACGTACCACGCCTCGAAGTGGGCCCTGGAGGCCATGAGCGAGTCGCTCGCGGTCGAGGTCGAGCCACTGGGCATCCACGTGACCCTCGTGGAGCCCGGCGGCTTCGACACCGACTGGGCCGGGTCGTCCGCCCGCACCTCCGCGCACTCAGCGACCTACGACTTCGTCCGCGAGGCCGCTGCCCGACGGCGGGGCGGGCAGGCACCCGGCTCCCCCGCCGCGGCCGCCGCCGCACTGCTCAAGATCGTGGACAGCGACCGCCCGCCGCTGCGCGCCTTGTTCGGCGCCCAGGCCCACCAGATCGTCACCGGGATCTACGAGCGCCGCCTCCAGACCTGGCAGGACGGCGCGGAACTGTCCCGCCTGTCCCACGGCTGACCGGCCCAAGGCGCGGCCTGACGAGTATTCAGCAGGCTCAGGAGGACCATAACCCGGCCCTTTCCGGCCCTCCTGAGCCTGCTGAAGCGCCGTCAGTGGCGAGCTACAGCGGGGCGGTGACCGGTGAGGCGCTCCCAGTTGCCGGACCCGATCGCCGTCTTCTCCTCGTCGGTGAACGGCGCCTGCTCCAGGAACGTCCGCGCGACGCCGCCGCTCGTGTCGAGGTACGGGAAACCATCGGGCCGGGTACCGAACGTGTAGGGGTAGTCGGTCGAGTACAGCATCCGCTCGGTGCCGACAACCTCCGCCGTCCACCGCAGGTAGCGCTCGCTGACCGTTCCACTGCCCGCCACCCAGAAGTTCTGGCGGAAGTAGTCGGCCAGCGGCCGCTCCAGGTGAGCGTTGGACGCCATGATGCCGACGTGGTCGAGGTAGAAGAGGACCACCTCGCCCCAGTGCCCCGCGATCACCTGCAGCTCGGGGTGCCGGTCGAACACCCCGGAGAGGATCATGCGCAGGTACTGGACGCCCAGGTCGTAGTACCAGCCCAGCCCTGCCGTCGCCAGCCCCATGCCTACACCGCCGAGCCCGGAGTAGTACGTGTCCAGCACCGGCTGGGGCGGCGTCTGCGGGTGGAAGTGCAGGGGTACGCGGAGCCGTTCGGCGGTCGCGTAGAGGTCGTCGAACTCGGGCGCGTCGGCCAGGAGGTCGCCCGTGCGCCCGTAGAGCATCGCGCCGCGGAACCCGAGCTGGGTCACCGCCCGTTCGAGCTCCGCCGCGGCAGCTCCCGGGTCCGGCGTCGGGATCGCCGCGAAGGCCTGGAACCGCGCCGGATTGCCCGCCACCACCTCGGCGAGCGTGTCGTTCGCCTCGCGCGCCACGCGCACGGCGTCGGACGCCGTCAGGTTCTGCACGCCCGGCGACGCCAGGGACAGCACGGCGACGTCGATGCCCTGGTCGTCCATGTCGGCCAGGCGCAGCTCCCCGACGTCGCGCAGGCGCCGGGCCAGCAGCTCGTCGCCGAAGCCGCGCTGCGGGATCTGCGGCTCCCCCACCAGCGCCCAGGCGTCGAGCAGCACCGGCAGGACCACATGCTCCTCGAGGGCGACGATCCGGGTTCTCGCTGAAGTCTCGTGCTCGGTCATGGTTCTTCCGATCGTTGGTTTCACTGGAACGCTCTGAACGGTATCAGTGATACTCACACTGTTCCACAATCGGCGGTATCGTTGATACATGCCTCGAAGAACCCCAGCCGACGCCGCCTCGCCCGGCACTTCGCCCGACGTCGTCCCCGATACCTCGGCCGAGGCGACGGCCGGCGGACGTGAGCTCATCCGACGGCGAGTGCTCGAGGCCGCCGCCGACCTGCTCGCACGCGAGGGCCGGGGCGGCGTCACCACCCGCGCGGTCGCGGCGGCGGCCGGGGTACAGCCTCCGGCGATCTACCGGCACTTCGACGACATGGACGGGCTGCTGGAGGCGGTCGCCGAGCACACCTACGCGGCGTTCCTCGCGGCCAAGCACGCTGCCGTCACCCCGGAGGACCCCCTGGCAGACCTGCGCGCCGGCTGGGACCTCGCCGTCGAGTTCGGCCTGGCCCATCCGGCGCTGTACGCCCTCATGTACGGCGAGCCACGCCGGGGCAGGGCGTCGCCCGCGTTCGAGGCGGGCATGGAGATCCTGCGGGGCCGCATCCGCCGCCTCGCGGCGGCCGGCCTGCTGCGCGTCGACGAGCCGCTCGCCGTGACGCTGATCCAGGCCACCGCCCGCGGTGCGGTGCTCACGTGGCTGTCCCAGCCCGAGGACCAGCGCGACCCCGCGCTGCTGAGCGCCATGCGGGAGGCGATGGTCACTGCGGTCACCAACGAGAAGCCCACCGTGCGGGACGCCGGTCCAGCCGGGGCTGCCCGGGCGCTGCGCGGCGCACTCCCCGAGCAGTCGGCCCTGAGCAGCGCGGAGCGCGACCTGCTCGGAGAGTGGCTCGACCGCCTCACCGCGGCCGGGTAGTCTCTCGACCGGTCACGGCCCCGTCGTCAGGAACGTCACCTGGTGGCCGCTGTTCACCGCCTCGCCCGTGGTGTTGATGACGTTCCGGATAGTCCCCACACCGCCCAGCGACACCGTCACCATGTTGTGGAACCGCACCCCCGGCCGGACCGGGACCTCGAACGCCCGGGCGTTCACGATCGACGGGTTGACGTTGAAGAACGCGTAGCTGCCGAGCCCCCATGCCTGGTGGTCGGTCACGGCGTCGCCCACCTTGTACGCCGCCCAGCCCTGGGTGGAGCCGTTCATGTAGGCGGCCTGGTTCGGCGGGTCGTACGGCATCTCGTTCTGGTAGAAGTACGTGCGCCCGCGCTCGCCGTTCCAGATGGTCTGGTACTGCTGGTAGTGCTCCACGAACAGGCCGTACATGGTCACGTCGTCGCCGTTCACGATCAGGCCGTTGCGGCCGGTGTTGGTGTTCCAGCCCACCGTGCCGTCGTTGCCGTGGTCGGCCCGCCAGATCCAGGCGTGGTCGCCGATCACGTCGTCGCTGTTGACCTCCATGCTCACCGCGGCCTTGCCCGCGATCGAGCCGCCCACCCGGATGAACACGTCGGACAGCACCGTCGGGTTGGCCGAATGGTCCGCCGACGAGCCGGGCGGCCCCACCTGGAGCAGCACGTTCGAGCTGGTGGTGCCGGCGTCGAACATGATCCCGGCCAGGCGCACGCCGTCGACGTCGGCCACGTTCATGGCGTTGATCCCACCCTGCGGCACGAAGGTGGCGAGGCCCAGCCCGAGGACCACCGTGTTCGCGCGGTTGATCTGGAGGGTCTGGTTGATCTGGTAGGTGCCCGGGGTGACCAGCAGGTGCTTGCCGGCGGCCAGGGCGGCGTTCATGCTCGCCGCGGTGTCGCCGGGGCGCACCACGTGGAACGCGCTGATCGGGAGGGACGTGCCCGCCGGAGCGCCGTTCGCCCAGGTGGTGCCGCTGGAACCGCTGCGAAGGGCGGGCACGAAGACCCGGTAGGAGCCGTTGTCGTCCACGTAGAGGTACGGCTTCTCGGCGATCTTCGGCGTCGTGGCGATGGTGGTGTACGGCGGCGACGGGAAGCTGTTCGACGGCGCCCCTGTGCTGCCCACGAACACCTGGTTCCAGTTGGAGCCGGTCCAGCTCCCCATCGCGGAGTTCCGGGTGAGGAACTGCTGCTGGGTGCCGGAGTTGATCTGGCCGTCGATCTTGCTGTCGGCGATGAAGCCGCCCGACGACCATCCGCCGTCGGACAGGGCGAGGTTGCCGCGCAGGTGCATGCGGCGGTACGGCGCGGCCTGGGAGACGGACCAGCGGTCGTTGCGGTCGGCGGGCGTCACGGACAGGCCCTCCGCGGAGCGCCAGAAGTTCTGCGTGGCGTTCTGGGAGCCGTCCGGCCACCAGTCGGCCTCCACGTGCACGTGGCCGTTGATGTTCACGTCGTCCGGCACCAGGCCGAGGCCCGCTACCTGGGTGAAGAAGCCGACGTTCGCGTCGACGTCGTAGGAGCCGGGGAAGAACAGCATCGCCTCGCGCTGGACGCCGAACTGGTTGGTCTCCTGGGCGTCGAAGGCCCGGTTGAGTTCGGCCTGGATCGCGGCGTCGGACATGGACGTGTCGAAGACCGAGACGTTGGGGCCGAGGTCCGGGTTGGCTGGGTCGGGCAGGACGGGATCGGGCTCTGGCACGCTGACTCCGTTGTGGGTCCACTTCTGGTGGGCGGCGCCGGTGCAGCTCCAGAGCTGGACCCTTGTACCGTTGGCCGTCGCACCGCCGGTCACGTCGAGGCACTTGTTCGCCGGCCGGTTCACCAGGTCGCCGGCCGCGGTGAGGGTCCACTTCTGGCTCGCCACGGAGTCGTAGCAGTCCCACAGGTGCACGACGGCGCCGTCCGCCGTGGAGCCGTTCGCGACGTCGAGGCATTTGCCGAGGGCGCGGACCGAACCGTCGTCGGCGAGCGTCCAGGACTGGTTGGCGTTGCCCGACGTGCAGTCCCAGATCTGGGGCCGGTTGCCGTTGGCGGTCGAGCCGTCGGTCACGTCGAGGCACCTGCCGCTCGCCGCACCGACGATCGTGCCGGTCGAGGCGGCGACCGCGCCCGGCGACGCGGTGACGCCGATGAGCCCAGCCAGCACGACGGCGCTGAGGGCGCCGACCAGCTTCCGAACAGGTGACATGACAGCCTCCGGCAAGGGTTCCGCGCCGCATCGGTGCGGCGGCACCTCACCCTAAGGAGAAACTTACTGGCCTGTCAGTTGTGGGAAACACCTAGGCGGAAGCGGCGGGTGTCGGCGCCTCGCGGCGGCCGCCGACGCAGCCGCCGCGCGCGTCCTCAGCGCCGCGCGACAGCCCGCCGACGACCCCTCGTCAGCGCCGCCGCGGCAAGGGCTTCGGCTCGTCGGAGTCCGACTCCGCCTCACCCGCGCCGCCCGAGACCATGGCGGCGGCCAGCTCGCTCTCGTCGGCGGTCGCGCGGCAGTAGACGCGCTTGCCGGTCCCCTGGCACAGCTCGTGCAGGCCGGCGGCGAAGGCGTTCAGGTCCTCGGGCGCCGCCCGGCGGAACCGCCGCGACAGCGACCAGTGCTTGACGACGTCGTCGAGCGTGCCCGGCCGGACCATCCCGAACAGGCTCACCAGGTGGTTGGACAGCCGGATCACCAGCCGCGCGCCGTCGGGACTCTCGGCGACGAGCTGCGCGCTGCGCAGGCCGTCGTCGCCGATGGGGCCGCCGAGCAGGCGCTCAAGCTGACCCAGCACCGAAGCGGGGTCGACGACGTGGGATGCCACGCTCGCTTCGATCTCGCCGCCGTCGATGGTCAGGGCAGCGGTCTCGTCGTCAGGGACCGCGAAGTACTCGAACCTCATGTGCGGCATCTTTCCGCATGTCAGGGGGTGCTCAGTACCACGGCCGGGAGCTTGCCTTCGAGACGGAGGTTCCTTGGCTTTGAGACCGCTGAAAGCCAAGGAACCTCGGTCTCAAAGGGGAGGCTCGGAGGGGAGGGTCGGAGCCGGGAGTCAGTCGCCGAACTCGCGGGCGCGGATGCGCGCGAGGTGGGCGTGGACCAGCGGGAGCACCGACGCGCCCTCGCCGCTGGCCGACGCGACCCGCTTCATGGACCCGGCGCGCACGTCGCCGACCGCGAAGATGCCCGGCACCGTGGTCTCGAGACTCGCCGGCGGCTGGCCGTCGAGCCAGGCCTCGCGCGGCACGTCCCGGCCGGTCAGGACGAACCCGCGCTCGTCGCGCGCCACGCCGTCGGGCAGCCACGTGCAGTCCGGCTCGGCGCCGAGCAGGCAGAACAGGCCGTCGGCCAGCGTCTTGGTCGGCTCGCCCGTGTCGAGGTCCTCGAGCCGCAGCCACTGGAGCCGCCCGTCCCCGCCGCCGTCGACGACCACGGTCCGGGTCCGCACCTGGATGTTGGGCGTCGCATCGATCTCGCGCACCAGGTACTTGGACATCGTCTCGGCGAGGCTCGCGCGCCGGGCGAGGATGGTCACGGCACCCGCGAACTTGGCGAGGTGGACGGCGGCCTGACCTGCCGAATTGCCGCCCCCGACCACGTAGACGTCGCGGTCCTGCATCTCGCGCGCCATCGACGTCGCGGCCCCGTAGTAGACGCCGGCACCCACGAGGTCGTCGACCCCCGGCACGCCGAGGCGACGGTACTTCACGCCCGTCGCGAGCACCACCGTGCGCGCGCACAGCCAGGCGCCGTCGACGTGCACGTGCTGGTGCTCGGGCTCGTGGGCGGGCCCCGGCTCGACCTTGATCGCCGAGCGCCCGGTGAAGAACCGCGCGCCGAACCGGCCGGCCTGGATGCGCGACCGCTGCGCGAGCCGCATGCCCGAGATGCCGCGCGGGAAGCCGAGGTAGTTGCGGATCATGGAGCTGGACCCGGCCTGCCCGCCGATCGCATCCCGTTCCAGCACCACGGTGGCCAGCCCCTCGGACGCCGCGTAGACCGCGGCGGCCAGGCCGGCCGGGCCGGCGCCGACGATGGCGATGTCCGCGATGACGCCGTCGGGGATCGAGTCGAAGCCGCCGTAGATCGCCTCCGTGACCGCGGACGGCGTCGCCGCGGACAGCACCCGGCCGGTGAAGGTGCGGACCAGGGGCAGGTCGGCGCCCGCCCCTGCGGCCTCGACGATCTCCTGCGCCTCGTCGTCGGCCGGGGTGAGGGCGCGGTAGGGGAAGCCGAGGCGCTCCAGGAGGTCCCGGACCGCGGCCGCAGCGCGGTCGCCCGGCTCCGCCACCAGGTCCGTCACCGTGACCAGGGGCCTGCCGACCGACCAGCCCCACTCCGACAGCAGCTCGGCCATCGCGGTGTGGAACTCCTCGTCCCTGGCGCCCCGCGGGATGATGAGGAACGTGTCCATGTCGCGCCGCAGGTTGGCGGCCCGCAGGTCGTCGACGGCCTCGCCGAAGTCCTCGAACGCGACGAGGGACACGCGCCGCGCCGTCGCGACGATGGCGGGCACGTGGTGCAGGAACTCGACGGACGTGCCGTCGTCCAGATGGTGCTCCGCGCCGATCATGGCGATCTGCGCGCCGTCGGCCACGAGCTGGCGCGCCCGCTCCAGGCCGGCCTCGAAGCCGGCCGCCAGCTCGATCCGGTAGTCGCGGTCGTAGCGGGCGCGGAACTCCTGCTCGACGACGTCGGCGTGCTCGCCGACGACCAGCAGGATGACTGGCCTGTCGTCCATGGCGCCCAGCGTAGACGGTGCCTGGGGCCGGCTCACCAGGAGCTCAGCGCCAGTCTTCCTCGGCCAGGATGACGGCGAAGATGTCGCGCCCGCGGTCGCGCCGGTCGTGCGGGGCCTCGGCGAGCCACTCGGTCACGGCCGCCCGCGCCGTCCGCTCGTCCGCCGTCACCTCGGTCTCGCCGATCGTGCCGTCCACCCACGACGTCCACGACCACAGGTGGGTCACGTCGGCGTGCAGGTCCTCCATCATGAGGCGGTGGCCGTCGTCGGTGGCGAGCATCGCCCCGACGAACCGGTCGTAGTGGCGTACGGTGACCAGCTCCACGGCACCGGAGACGATCTGTTCGGCCGCGGTGGTGCTCAGGATCTCCTTGGCGGAAGTCATCGACACACTCCTTGGGGCTCGCGGTGGTGGGACTCGCGGTGGTGGGGCTCGTGGCGGTGGATCGGTGCCGGCGGTCCGTGGCGGTTCATACGGCGACCCCGCGGGAGACGTAGCCGTCGATGAACGTGCGCTGCATCGCCAGGAACAGCACGACGACGGGCAGCGCCATGATCAGACCGGCCGCGCTGACCAGCGACCAGTCGGTGGTGAAGCCCTGCTGGAACGAGTAGAGCGACAGGGCGACGGGCTGGAAGTCGCGGTCCTGGATGAACGTGACCGCGAGCATGAACTCGTTGTAGGCCTGCAGCCCGGAGACCAGGGCGGCGGTCACGACGCCCGGCACGATCATGGGCAGGACGATGCGCCCGAAGACGCGCAGCTCGCCCGCGCCGTCCAGGCGCGCCGCCTCCTCGTACTCGCGCGGCATCCCGACCAGGAACGACCGGACGAGCAGGGTGGCGAACGGGCTGTACACGGCCCAGTAGATGATGATGAGGCCGATGGGCTGGTTGTAGAGGCCCAGGAGGGACCACCAGCTCACCAGCGGCACCAGGAAGAGCTGGATGGGCAGCGACGACGACACCAGCAGCCACAGGATCCAGCCGCCCTCCCCCGGCAGGCCGAGCCGGGTCATGGCGTAGGCGGCGGTCGTGGCGATGACCGCGACGCCGAGAGCCGTGGCGACGGCGATCACGAGGCTGTTCAGCAGGGCGCCGCCCATGTGCGCCTGCTCCCAGGCGACGGCGAAGTTCGACCAGTTCCACGACCGCGGCGGGCCGAGCGGGTTCTCGTCGATCTCGCGCGCCGACTTGAGCGAGCTGGACGCGAAGACGAGCAGCGGCCCGAGGGCGTACAGGCCGAGCAGGCCGAGGATCAGCCAGGTGACCCGCTGGGGGCGCGGGCCACGCCGCCGCTCCGCCACGACGTTCTCCGTGGTGGGCACGGGCAGGGTCGGCTGTGCGGTGCTCACTAGACCTCCCACCGCAGCCGCCGGCGCAGCACCAGGTAGCCGAGCACCGTCGCGGCGCTGATGGCCGACAGCAGCATCGCGACCGCGGAGGCGTACCCGTGGCGCTGGTTCTGGAAGGCCTCGCGGTACAGCACGGTGCTCAGGACGTCGGTGGAGCCGGCCGGGCCGCCCTGGGTGAGCACGTAGATGTAGTCGAAGACGAGGAACGACCAGATCACGGTCATCAGGGCGAGGAAGACCAGCGTCGGGCGGATCATCGGCAGCGTGATGTGCCAGAACTCGCGGACCGGCCCGGCGCCGTCGAGCCGGACGGCCTCGTAGAGCGCTGGGTCCACGGTCTGCATCGAGGCCAGGAAGATCACCAGCAGGAAGCCCCACCACTGCCAGGTGTTGATGAAGGCCACCGAGCCGAGGGCGAGCGACGGGTTGCCCAGGAAGTTCACGTCGGCGAGGAAGGGGATCCCCAGGTTCGCCAGGGCCACGCCGATCCCGCCCGACGGGTCGAGGATCTGCCGCCAGATCACCGCGGAGACCACGGTGGCCAGCACGTACGGGATGAAGTACAGGACACGGAAGAACGCCTGGCCCCGGCGCAGCCGCGACAGCAGGAACGCGCCGATCAGCCCCATCGCCATCGGGACGACGAGGAAGAAGACGGTCCACAGCACGTTGTGGACCAGCGCGCCCCACACGGCGTCCGACCCGAGCATCTCCGCGTAGTTGGCCAGGCCGACGAACTGGGGGTCGCTGAGCCCGTCCCAGTCGGTGAACGAGTAGAGCACCGAGGCCAGGCCCGGTCCTGTGATGACAAGAAGATTCACCACCAACAGCGGCGCCACGAAGACCCAGGCCAGGAGCCGGCGCTGTGCCTTGGCCCCCAGCGGCCGGGCCCGCAGGCCCGGCGGAGCTCCACGACGCGCCGGGGCCGCCGCCAGCGCGGCCCCGGCGATCGCTGTTTCGGTGGCCACTGGTCAGCCTCGGTTCAGGGGGGTGAAGGGGACCAGCGTGTTACCGGCGTCGAACTCCTCGTCGAACTGGTCCTGCATCCCGGCCAGGTACTCCTGGGCCGTGATGTCGCCGGTGACAACCTTGTCGAACTCGGTGATGAGGTACGAGTTCGTCTTGGGGGGGAAGAACGTCCATGTCGCGTAGCCGACGTTGGTCGTCTCGGGGATCTGGGTGTACAGCTCCACGGTCCGCTCGTCGACGTCGTCGGGGAACTGGTCGGCGCTCATCTCCAGCGGCGGCGGGTTCTCACCCGTGCGCGCCGTGTAGGACAGTGCCCTGTCCACGTCGCCCGCGACGTAGTCGATGAACGACGCCGCGGCGTCGGGGTCGGCCGACTCCGCGCTGACCGACAGCGCCGTGCCGATCGCCAGCGGGAACACCCCCGGCTCGACGGCGTCGCTCAGCGACGGCAGCGGAGCCCACGCCCACTGCTCGGGGTCCTCGAAGACCTCGGAGAGCGAGTTGAACGTCCAGGTCCCGCTGAGGTACATGGCGGTGGTGCCGTTGGCCAGGCCCGTCACGTTGGCCGTGTCGTCGGTGGTGAAGTACGACTCGGAGCCCCCGGCCATCCAGCCCTTGTCGATCCAGCTCTGGATGAGCTCGATCGCCTCGACGAACTCCGGGTCGGTGAACGACGCCTCGCCCGTCAGCACGTCGTAGAGCTTCTCGGGGCCCACGTAGGCGTTGAACACGGCGGTGATCCACCACTCGCTCATGCCCTGGTACCCGGCGTTGCCGCCACCGAGCGGCACCATGCCGGCCTCGTCCGCCTCCTCGGCGATCTGCTCGAGCTCGCCGAGGGTGGTCGGCGGGGTCCAGCCGTGCTCCTCGAACACCTCGGTGTTGTAGAACAGGGCCATCGACCCGTAGCTGGCGGGCACCGACGAGACCTGACCGTCCACGACGCTCAGCTCGTAGGCCCAGGGCAGGAACTTGTCCTGCCAGCCGTACTCCTCCGCGTACTCGTCCAGCCCGAGGGTCCGGTCCGCCCGGGCGAAGTCGGAGGCCTTCGTCGGGCCGTCCGAGTACACGATGTCGGGGGCCTCGCCGGCCGAGACCGCGGTCTCGGTGAGCTGGCCGATGGTGGTCAGCTCCTTGACCTCCATGTCGACAGTGGCACCGCCCTCGGCGTTGAACCCGTCGACGAAGATCTCCTGGAACGCCTCCTCGGTGGTGGGCGCGTAGAACGCCCCCCAGTAGGTGACCCGACCGCCGTCGCTGTCACCACCACCAACGCAGCCCGCCAGGGCGACCGATACTGCGGCGACGACGCTGACGGGGACCAGTGCGCGCTTGGTGAGTCTCAAGATGATGTCTCTCTCGGGTGAGATGGGGTTGGGGTCAGGGCAGTTCAGCTCGAGTCGCGGACGATGAGCCGGGTCGACAGGGCCACGGCGCGAGCCACGTCGGTGACCGTTCCGTCGAGCCGGTCCAGCAGGAGACGCGCGCAGGCGCGCCCGATCTCCCGCGCGGGGTTGTCTATGGTCGTGAGCGGCGGGCTGACCAGCGACGCCGCGTCGATGTCGTCGTAACCGGTCAGGGCGACGTCCTCGGGAACCCGCAGGCCGAGCTCCCTGGTCGTGTCCAGGACGCCGATCGCGATCAGGTCGTTGGCCGCGACGATCGCGTCGGGGCGGTCGTCGCGGTCGAGCAGGGTGGCGGCGCCGCGCTGGCCGCCCTCGCGCGTGTACTCCTCGAACACGATGTCGTCCTGGAGCAGCGGCATGCCGGCCGCGCGCAGCGCCGTCTGGTACCCCTCCAGCCGCTGCTGGGTGGGCACCACCGCCTCCTCACCGCCCAGGAAGGCGATCCGACGGCGGCCCCGCTCGATCAGGTGCTCCGTCACGGTCCGCGCACCGCTGATGTCGTCGGTGTGCACGAAGTCGCCGCCGCCCGGCGGCGCCTGCCCGAGCGTGAGGAACGGGATGCCGGCGTCGTGCAGCTCGTCGAGGCTGGAGGCCTTCAGGCCGAACGGCGCGGCGACGATCGCGTCCACCCGGCGGGACAGGAGCCGGTGGATGGCGCTCGCCGAGCGGTCGAGGCCGCTGGCGTCGGTGACGGTCAGCAGGATGTCGCGGGGCACGAGCACGTCCTGCATCCCGACGGCGACCAGCGGGTAGAACGGGTTCTCCAGCGTGGGCACGATCAGCGCGATGGTGCCGGTGCGCCCGCCGCGAAGCTGCGCGGCGCCGGGGTGGGCGCGGTAGCCGAGGCGGGTGATGGCGGCCTCGACCCGGGCCCGGGTCGCCGCGGAGACCGGCCGCTTGCCGGTGACGACCTGCGAGACGGTCGACACACTCACGCCAGCGGCTTCGGCCACGTCGCGGATTCCGACCATCGCTTGCTCTCCTCGCAGGTCTCGCATGCTTCTCAGATGCGCACAAAAGGTTTTGCAGTATCATCCTCCAACAGCAGCCTGTGATGCAAGACACAAGCGCAAACACCTGCGCAAACACCGAGATGTCGACGATGCTCAGGTGCTGGATCCATGCAAAACGTAACGTTCCGAGGCACACGCCGGAGGACGGGTGCCAAGGAGCAGACAACCATGACCAACGATCGTGCGCGCGGAGCGCTGCTCGGCCTCGCGATCGGCGACGCGATGGGTGCGCCGACCGAGGGGATGACCCTTCCCGCCATCCGCGAGAAGTGGGGCCGGGTGCGCGGCTTCGTCGACCCGGACGCAGCGGGTACCGACGACACCGAGTACGCCGTGCTGTGCGCCCGCGGTGTGCTCGCGGCGGGCGCCGGGCTGACCTCGCAGGTGGTCGCCGACACGTGGCTGGACGCCCTGAGCACGCAGCGCGAGGGGTTCAACCGGGCGGGGTTCAGCGAGATGATCGCCATCGCCAACCTCGACGCCGGCATGCACCCGCCCACCAGCGGGCAGCGCAACGCCGAGACCTGGAGCGACGGCGCCGCGATGCGGGTGGCGCCGATCGGCGTCTACGCGGCGGGGGACCCGGTGCTCGCCCGGCGGATGGCCCTCGCCGACGCCCAGGTCAGCCACTCGCGCGACGGCGTCTACTGCGCCCAGGCGATCGCAGCGGGCGTCGCCGCCGCAATGGTCGAGGACACCATCGACCCCGTGCTCGACGCCATGCTCGCGGCCCTGCCCACCGACTCCTGGTCCTACCGCACCGCCCACCGCGCCCTCGACCTCGCGGCGCGCGCCGGCTCCCCGGAGCAGGCCGAGGAGGACCTGTTCGAGGCGATCCCGCTGCGGCACTACATGTGGGCCGACGTCGCGCCGGAGGCGGTGGCCCTGTGCATGGGCCTGCTGCGGGCCAACGACGGGCGGACGAGCGCCATCGAGTCGGGCGTCAACATCGGGCGCGACTCCGACACCATCGCCGCGATGGCCGGCGCCGTCGCGGGCGCCCTGCACGGCGCGAGCGCGTTCGACCCGGCCCACGTCGACCAGGTGCGGTCCGTGACCGGCCAGTGCATCCAGGCCACGGCAGGCACCGACCTCATCGACCTGGCCGACGCGCTCGTCGAGCGCGCGGCCCGCGACCGCGCGGCCGGGGTCATGAGCTCCGAGTCACCCCTCGGCAAGGAGGCCCCAGCATGACCGACAGCGTGACCGACGACCGTCTCGCGCGCGCCATCGGCGCCGTCCACGGCCTCGCGCTCGGCGACGCCCTCGGCGCGCCGGCCAGCGAGCACCGCACCATCCGCGACCCCTGGGTGCGGCAGATGCTGCGCAAGGGGCCGCAGGACCTCGACGAGTCCCGCGTGCTGCGGCCGGTCGTGCCCTTCGTGCTCTCCGCCGTCGACTCGCCGCCGCTCGTGCCCACGGACGACGCCGAGACGTTCGCGGTGGCCGCCCGCGTGCTGCTCGACTCCTCCACGCGGGAGGCCGCCGATCTCTTCGAGGCGTGGCGCGCGCTCGTGGACACCCCGGACACCTGGACCGGCGCGGCACAGCGGTCCGCGCTGCTCAACGCGGCCGCCGGGCTCCGGCCGCCGCACACCGGCGCCGACAACCCCGCCTTCTACGACGACACGGCCCTCCCGGGTGCCCTCGCCGCGGCGATCGCCACCGACGACCCGGCCGACGCCGCCGACCTCGCGCGCCGGTACGCCGAGATCACCCACGACGGCATCGGCGTGCACGCGGCCGCCGTGTTCGCCGGGCTCGTCCGCTACCTGCTGGACGGCTCGTCGGTCCGGGAGGCCCTCGACGCCGTGGCCGCGGACCTCGCCGTCGACGACTGGCTGGCCGACGGCGTGCGCGACGCCCTCCGGATCGCGGACGATGCACCGACCCCGTTCGCCGCGGTGCCGGGGCTCGTGGCCCGGTTCGCCCCGCGCACCTACAGCCACCCCGGCACGGTCGCCGAGACGCTGCCCCTCGCGATCGCCCTCACCGCCGTCACGCAGGGCGACCACGAGAAGGCGCTGCCGCTGTCCCTCACCATCGCGCGGCACCAGGACAGCCTGCCTGCCCTCGTCGGCGCGCTGTGCGGGGCCATGGGCAGCGCGCCGGCGGCCGGTGACCTCGACGTGCTGCAGGGCGTCACCATCCCGGCCGTGGCCGGGCAGTCGCTCGCCGGGCTGGCCACCGCCCTCACAGGTCGGTGACGCCGTACCGGTCCGCCAGCCGCTCGCGCTCGGCGTCGGCCGCGAGCGGGGCGGACCGGTCGAGGATCTCCAGGGACGCGCGCCACGCGCGCCGGGCGGCGGCCTCCTCGCCGAGCCGCGCGTGCAGGTCGCCCATCGCCCGGTACACCTTGGCGACGCCGTTGCGGTAGCCGATCTCGTTCCGGATCCGCGCCGCGCGCTGGTAGGCGCGCAGGGCTCCCCTCGGATCGTCCGCCTGCGCCGCGCAGTAGCCGAGGCTGTCCGAGGCCGCGGCCGCGGCACGCTGGTCGTCGAGCTGCTCGGCCAGCCGGAGCGCCTTCTCGCAGCAGGTCACGGCCAGGTCGAGGTCTCCGAGGTGCGCGAGGTCCCAGCCGACGGCGTTCAGCGCGCGCGCCTCGCCCTTGCGGTCGCCGAGGGTCCTGGCGTGCTCCAGCGCCTGGCGGTCGTGCTCGAGCGCCTCGTCCCACCTGCCCTGGGACTCCGCCACGGCGCCGAGCCCGAGGAGCACCTCCGGCATGCCCGCGAGGCGTCCGAGCTCGCGGTTCCGCGCGCCCGCGCGCAGGAAGTGGCCGCGCGCCCGCACGTGCTCGCCCCGGCGCTGGGCGGCCTTGCCCAGGTGGAACTCGGCCCGGGCCGCCACCTCGTCCAGGCCGCCGCGCACGGCAGAGGTCAGGACGGCGGCCTGCGTGCGGATCGCCTCGCCCCACTGCCCGTTCCACTCCTGGAGCTCCGTGGCCAGGACGCCGACCCGCACGCACTCGGCGTCGTGCCGCAGGTCCCCCGCGAGCTGCACGACGGCGACGAGGTTCACGTGCTCCGCGGAGAACCACCGCTGGGTCTCGGGGCCGGAGCCGATGGCCGGTACGGTGACGCCCCGCAGGTCGCGCGGGCTGTCGAGCGCCGCTGCCTCCGTCGCGGGCTGGACGCCCAGCCGCTCGACGGCCGCGCGGGCCGCGCGGGCGTAGTGGTCGAAGAGCCGCCGGATGGCCTGCCGGTTGTCCAGGCCCGCGCTGAGCTCCCTGGCGTAGGCGTGCAGCAGGTCGTGCAGCTCGATCCGGCCGCCGTCCACGACCGCGACCAGGTGCGCCGACTCCAGCTCGGACACCCGCCGGCTCGTGTGCTCGACCGGCAGTCCAGCGAGGCTCGCCGCCGCCTCGATCGACAGCTCCGCCGTCGGGTGCAGGCCGAGCAGGCGGAACAGCCGGGCCGCGGGCGCCGACAGGGAGTCGTACGACCAGGAGTAGACGGTGCGCAGGTTGGGCGCGTCCGCGCCCACCGTGAACTGGTCCAGCTTCGGATGGCCGGACCGGAGCTGGGCCGCCACCGAGCCCAGGTCGACCTGACGGCGGCGCGCGGCCCGGGCCGCGACGAGGGCCAGCGCGAGCGGGAGCCGCCCGCAGTGGCCGGCGATCTCGTCGAGCAGCGTCGCCTCGTCCCCCGACTGCACGGTGCCAAGACGGCGGCTGGTGCCGAGGCGGCGGCTCAGGAACTGGCGGGCGTCGGTCGCCGGCAGCACGTCGAGCTCCATACCCGTCGCCGCCTCGTGCACCACCAGGCCGTCGAGGCGGTAGCGGCTGGTCACCACGACCATCGAGCCCGGTGAGCCCGGCAGGAGGGGGCGCACCTGCTCGCTGTTCGCGGCGTCGTCCAGCACTACGAGCAGACGGCGGCCGTCTGTGAGCGAGTGGTAGCGGGCGGCGCGCTCCTCGGTCGTGTCGGGCGTCTCCGACGCCGGCTCCCCGAGGGAGGCCAGGAGGTGCTGCAGCGCCTCGTCGGCGGACATGGCCGCGCCCGGGCGGCTCCCGCGCAGGTCGAGCCAGATCTGGCCGTCGGCGAACCGGTCGGCCGCGTGGCGGGCCCAGCGCGCGGTGAGCGCCGTCTTGCCGACGCCGGGCTGGCCGGAGATGGCGACGACCGCGGTGTCGAACGGGCCGGTGCCGGTGTCGAACGCTCCGGTGCCGGCGGTGTCGAACGCTCCGGTGCCGGCGGTGTCGAACGCTCCGGTGCCCGCGTTCTCCGGCACCAGGGCGTCGAGCCGCTCCAGCTCCCGGCCGCGCCCCACGAAGCCGGCCACGTGCGGCACCTGGCGGGGCACCACGGGCGAGGCCCGCGGCACGACGACGCCGAGGCTCATCGCGCCCGCCGCCGGGTCCTCGCCGGCGAGGACCCGCGCGTGCAGCTCGCGCAGCGCCGCGCCGGGCTCCACGCCCAGCTCGGCGGCGAGATGGCCGCGCAGCCGGTCGAAGGCGCTCAGCGCCTCCGAGCGCCGGCCGGACTCGCTCAGGCCGCGGATGAGCTGGAACCAGATGCCCTCCCGCAGGGGGTTGCGTTCGCACAGGTCCTGGAGCGCCGCGATGTCCGCGGGCCGGCCCGCCGTGATCAGCAGGTCGTGGTGCCGCTCGATCGCCATGAGGCGCTGCTCGGTCAGGCGGGCGCGCTCGGCGTCCAGGAACTCGCTCGACACGTCGGACAGCGCGTCGCCGCGCCACTGGTCCAGAGCATGGCCGAGCGCGGCGAGCTCGTCGTCGTCCCTCTTGTCCCGGGCGCTCGACGCGACGTTCAGCCAGCGCGTGAACCGGCCGACGTCGGTGCTGTCGCCGGGCACGTCGAGCAGGTAGCCGTCCGGCCGGGTCCGGACGACGTCGCCCAGCGACCCCAGCGTCTTGCGCAGCCGGTTGATCACCACGTGCGTCGACTTCCGCGCGTTCGACGGCGTGGCGGCGCCCCAGAGTGCCTCGGCGATGTCGGCCCCCGGGACGACGGCGCCGCGCCGCAGGACGAGCAGGGCGAGGGCGATCCGCGACTTGGGAGAGCCGATGGTGATCGGACCGCCGTCGGCGACCACGCCCAGCTCACCCAGCACCCCGAAGTTCATCCGGCTCACGCTCCTCCCGTCTCCGATCCAGGAGACACTCAGGCAGTGTGACCCGGCCGGGGGCCGGAGCTCACCTCATTCGCGCAGGCCCGAAGGTCATCGGGAGCGTTCACCCGCGCTGCCTATGACTGGTCACGCGTGGGTGGGGCGAATCGTTGGGGTGCGATGCCGGGTGTCACATCCGTTCGGGTGCAGCGATGCCGAGCAGGTCGAGTCCGGCCGCAAGGGTGCGGCCGGTGAGCTCGCACAGTGCCAAGCGGTTGGCGCGCACGGCAGGGTCTTCTGCACGGAGCACGGGGCACTGGTCGTAGAACTCCGTGTACGTGCGGGCCAGGTCGAACAGGTAGCCGCACAGGCGGTGGGGTTCGAGGCTTTCGGCGACGCTGTTGAGCGTTGATCCGAGCTCGTCGAGGGTCAGGGCCAGTGCTCGCTCGGCGGGATGTAGCGGCAGTTCTGCGTCGATCGGCTGCCCCGTCGGTATTCCGTTCTCAGCCGCCTTGCGCTGGATGGACCGGACGCGGGCGTGCGCGTACTGCAGGTAGACGCCGGTGTTGCCGTTGAGCGCGACCATCCGGTCGATGTCGAAGGTGTAGTCCTTGGTGCGAGTGTTGGACAGGTCGGCGTACTTCACGGCGCCGATTCCTGCCGCTTGCGCGACGTGCTCGAACTCGTCCGGGCTCAGCGCGTGGTCCTTCTCGGAGATCTCCACACGCGCGCGCTGCACGGCCTGGTCCAAGAGGTCGTTCAACCGGACGGTGCCGCCGTCGCGTGTCTTGAACGGTTTGCCGTCCGCACCGAGCACGGTCCCGAACGGGACGTGGACGGCATCGATGTCGTCGGGCAGCCAGCCTGCCCGGCGGGCGACGTCGAAGACCATCTTGAAGTGGAGAGCCTGGCGGGCGTCGACGACGTAGAGGATGCGGGTGGCCTTGTACTCGTCGACGCGCAGCCGCATGGTGGCCAGGTCGGTGGCGGCGTAGCCGAACCCGCCGTCCTTCTTGCGCACGATCAACGGCACGGGATCGCCGTCCGGGCCGACGACGCCGTCCGTGAACGCACACAGGGCACCACCGGAGTCGATGGCGATGCCCTGCGCCACCAGTGCCTCGACGACGCCGGGCAGGTCGGCGTTGTAGCGGGACTCGCCGTCGGCGTCGTCGAGGGTGAGCAGGACGCCGAGCCGGTCGTAGACGGCCTGGAACGCGGCCTCGGACTCCGCGACCAGATCACGCCACGTCGCCAGAGTTGCCTCATCACCAGCCTGGAGCTGCACGACGCGGGCCCGGGACCGGTCGGCGAACTGCGGGTCCGCGTTGAACTCCGCCCGCGCGGCACGGTAGAGGGCATCCAGGGCCGACATGGACGCCTCGCCCTGCCAGGTCTGCTCGGGGTGCTCGTCGATGAACTGGATCAGCATCCCGAACTGGGTGCCCCAGTCGCCCACGTGGTTCTGCCTGATCACGGTGGCACCGAGGCGTGCGAATACCCGGGCCAGGGTGTCGCCGATGATCGTGGAGCGCAGATGGCCGACATGCATCTCCTTGGCCACGTTCGGCGCGGAGTAGTCGACCACTACCCGCTCGGCCTGCCGGGATTGCTTGAGGCCGAGGTCGTCGGCGGCCAGTCGATCGGAGACCTGTTGCCAGACCGGTCGGTCGGCAACGGTCAGGTTGAGGAACCCCGGCCCGGAGACCTCGGCATCGATGCCATGCGCCGGGAGCTGCTCGGCGACGGCGGCGGCGAGGTCTCTGGGCGCCCTACCTGCGCGCTTGGCTACCGCGAGTGGTCCGTTGGCCTGGAAGTCGGCGCGGTCGGATCGTCGGACCACCGGGTCGGTGCCGGCCAGCTCGGCTGGGAGCACCCGGGACAGGGCGGCCTGCACGGCCGCCTCCACCTGGTCCTTGATCGCCACGACGTCGGACACGCGTGAACCTTCCCGTAGGGGCTCGTGAGAGGCCCCGCCCTGAATGGAGGGGCGAGGGCAAGTCTAGGGAGCATGCGTCGCATAACCGGTCCTCGACTACCCCCGACAGTCCCGGTGTGGCCACCTCGTCGAAGGTCTGACACACGGACGTGTCACTCCGGCCCCTTGCCCAGGGGCCACCGTAGAACGTGGGCCTTCGACTTCGATGGCCGGGACCGGACGGACGGCGTCGCCGCCCAGGCATCGAGGGGGAAGCGATGAACTAGCACCACTCGAACCGCGACGGAGCAGGTTCGTGACCGCGCCAGCTCCGATCGCTGTTGGTTACCTCGCGGCCTCTGACGACGAGGCCCGCGTCCGCCAGGAGGAGGCCGTCGCGAACTACGCACGGGTCGAGGGCTACACACTCGCGCACCTCCTACCCGATGATCGGGACGCCCTCACCATCGCCCAGGTCGTCGAGGCTGCCCGCTACCACGGCGCAAACGTCGTCCTCGTGCCTGCCGACGCGACGCTCGCCACTGCCAGCCAGGGACTTGGCCAGCAGCTCGCACTTCATGGGGCCGTGTGCGTCGTCGTCGGCGCGGCGCGTGCCGGCACCGCCGACCGCGTCCTGCAAGGCCAAGCCGGACAAGCGCAAAGTCCAGCACTCTACGAGCTGCCGGTCATGGGTCCCTGACCGGCTCAGACTCGCGGTGGGCCAGCCCGGACCTGGCTTGCCGCGAGGCCCCGCCACCTAGAGGCGGGAGCGGGCCGGGACCGCGCCCCACGGTCTCGGCCCGCGCAGCAAGGAGACCCCGCATTGGCCGACGACGGAAAGACGACATGGCTACGCTGACGAACGGATCCGCAACCGACACCGTCCTGACGGTCGTCGTGGCATGGGTCCCGTCCGGCTCCTCCGCGACGGTCGAACGCTCGGCGGAGTCGCTGCGCGCGGCGGCTCAGGCGCGGGGGATCGACCCGGTCGACGACGTCGTCGACACCGGCCGCGTCCTGGCCATCGGGCCGCTCCTGCGTACGGTCCAGGAGCACGGCGCCGCGAGGGTGCTCCTGGGTGTGGGCGGCGACACCACGATCGGCGCTCTCGCCTGGCACGGCATGCAGAGGGTCTTCGTCGCTCGGGTGGGAGCGACCGTCGAGATCATCCGCCTGTAGTCCCACCCCTGCGCGGGTGAACCACGAGCCGACGACGTTCCTCGGCACGATCCATGGTTAATGTGAGGGCTTCGAGACCCCCGACGTCCATGAGCAGCGGTGCAAGGACTGCGCGGGAGCTCGCGAGGGCGGCAAGGGCAAGACTGAAGTCGTTCCCGTCGTGGCGGCAGAACGAGAACGAGCCGACCATGCGAACGGATCGGCGGAAGATGTCACGCAGCGGTGTCCCGAGACGAATGCCCGGATGGTAGGCGTTCTGGACAACGACGGTGCCGCCATCACGTACCAGTTCCAGTGCGAGGGCCAGCGGGGCGGGCGACGATCCGGAAGCGGCATCCACGACGACGTCGCAAGGAGTCGACGCTGTGGCCTCGTCGAGAGAGACGAGCCGGGCTTTGATGCCGGCGGCGCGTTCATCGAGGTTGGCGCCTCGGTGAACGACGGTGACGTCCCAACCGATCAACGCGCCGTACGCTGCCGTCAGCAACCCGACCGTCCCAGCACCCACGACTGCGAGCCGACCTGGTCGCCCCAGGCTGGAACAACGCAGTCCGTGGATCGCGACGGCCATTGGGTCGGCGAGCACAGCCACTGACGCATTCTCGGGAACGATCGAGTGGAGGTTCCCCACCGGGGCCACGACCTGTTCGGCGAGCCCACCGGGGAGATCCCATCCGATCCGTCGGAGGCCCGAGCACAGGTGAGTGCGGCCATCGAGACAGACCTCGCACATCCCACACGGCACGAGCGGGTCAACCGCGACGAGAGTTCCCTCGGCGGTCGTTCCGACGATCTCGTGGCCAGGCCGCCACTGCGACGGAAGGTCGAACGAGCGCGGGGCACGCAGCTTCGGCAGGTCAGAACCACACACTCCGGCCTGACTTACTGTGACGACACTCTCTCCTGGTCTCGCGGCTACGTCAGGCGCTTCCCGAACTGCAAGAACGCCGTCGTGGACTTCCCACGCTCTCATCGCTGCACTCCGATCCAGGCGGGGACGGCCTCGACATCCGGGAGGGTCTTGCCGTTCCACCGGTCATGCTCGCCGAAGGACAGAGCGGCTTCGCCTCCCCGGCGTCGAACGCGCACTGCCGTCATCCCGAGACGTTCTGCGCCCCGGAGCTCGTCACCGCCGCCGTCGCCGACATACAGGGTGTCGGTGGCGGCGACATCGAGCTCGCTCAGCGTCCGCCGGTAAAGAGACTCGTCGGGCTTGATCGCAGCGGCAGCACACGAGAAGACGGCACTGCCGAAGCGCGGTGCGAGGTCACTCGGAGCCCACGCATCGACGATCTCCGGGCTCGCATCGCTGAGCAGCCCCACTGCGAGGCCAGCGCCCGACAGCGCGTCGAGGACAGTAAGCACAGCCTGATCGGCACGCAGCCGTCGAGGGGCAAGGTGTCTCCAGGCCTCCATGACCGCGTCCAGTTTCGGTGCTTCGCCACCGACCTCAACCAGCAGGTGGGCACTGAGCTGCTCGACCGTCGTCAAGGTGCCGTCGTGACGGATCTGCCAGGACTCTCGGAGGTAGTCCACGACATCCGCCGCTGGTCGCTCGGCGGCAGCCGCGAGAACGGCTGCCGCCGAGGAGCGTTCGACTGCGGTCGGCGCCGCGACCAGAGTTCCGAAGAGATCGAAGATGACGGCCCGGAACTTCCCCTCGGCACCGTCGACCATCGACTCAGCCGGCGACCTTGGCCAGCTTGCGGCCGACCTTGAGGAAGACCTCGCTCGCAGCCGTGTCGATCCCCGCGAGCACCGTCGCCAGGTTCTCGCGGGCGTCCTCTGGCGTCAGCGTCGTCTGCTCCTGCCCACCATCGGTCTCGACGACGATACGCAGTCCGTTCTGCTCTGCGACACGACGCACGTCGCCGTTCGACTTCGCGAATCCGAGGCTCTTCACGATCTCGGTGACCGGTACCTGGAGGTCCACCACGACCGGGAGGCCAGAGACATCGCCGAAGGTGCGCTTCGAGAACTGGGCGGTGAACTCCTCACGGGCCTTCATCGCGGCGCCGACGCCGTGGATCGCAGCGGTGACCTCGCCCGCAAGGATCTTCTTCAGGTCCATCGGGTGCAGGGTTCCCGCCCCGAGTCGCTCGGTGACGACCGTGAGCTCAGCGTCGGTCCACTCGGACAGTGCGCGGAAGTACGGCTCGACCAGCCGGTCCGGCACAGACATGAGCTTGCCGAAGATCTCGCCGGCCGGAGCCGCGACAGGCACGTAATTGCCCAGCGACTTGGACATCTTCGCGCCCGTGCCGTCGGTGCCCTCGATGAGCGAGGTCGCCACGACGATCTCGGGGGTCTGGCCGCTGATCTCCATGACCTTGCGGCACATCTGCATGTTGAGGAACTGGTCGATCCCGCCGATCTCCAGGTCGCAGTCGATCTCGACCGAGTCCAAGGCCATGACGACGGAGTAGATCAGCTCGGCCATCGACAGCCCATGGCCAGCCTCAAGCCGCTTGCGGAAGTCCTCGCGCTGCAACGGCATAGAGACCGGGATCTTCGCGAGGATCTCGATGATCTGCGGAAGCTTCACGTCGCGCAGCCAGTCGCCGTTGTAGCGGAACTGGGCGTGCGAGAAGTCGAAGAACGGGGTGACCTGGTCCTTGTAGGTCGCCAGGTTCCGGGCGATGTCCTCGTCGGTCAGCGCCGGGCGCTCGTCGGACCGCCCCGAGGGGTCACCGATCTTCGCGGTGACGTCGCCGACGATGAAGACGACCTGGTGGCCCATCCGCTGGAACCGGGACAGCAGCATCATCGGCACGGAGTGGCCGAGGTGGACCTCGGAGCCGGTCGGGTCGATGCCGAATTTCGCGATGAACCTCCGATCCTCGGCAGCAGCCTTGGCGACGCGCTCGGCGAGCGCAGCGGTGGACGGCTGGAGCTGCTGGGTGCGGGCTGCGATCAGCTCGGCCTGCTCGGTCGGCGAGAGGTCCGACAGGTCCATCGTGCGGCGGGCCGTTGTCTCGGTGAGCAGGTCCGTGACCGCCTGATAGTCGGCCAGGTCCGCTCCGCGCAGCAGCGTGGTGGCGGTCTGGACGGACTGGGCGAGGCGGGTCATGGTCGTCTGCTCCTGAAGTTTGTGGGTGAGTTCGTGCTGGCAGAGCCTATCGGTGGGGCCGCTCGGCTGCGGTTCGAGATCCGTCATGAAGGGCCTTGTCACCGTGGCCACAGGTCGATGAGGGACGTGAGGTAGTCGGCCAGGTCGTCGACCTCGCGCCGCCACTGCAGGCCGCCTTCAAGGCAGTGTCCGTGCAACACCGCGAGCCGGTCGGCGTCGTAGCGGGGCATCTGGCACATGAGCTGATAGGTCACGCTGGTCTCGGGGACGGGCGGCTCGTCCTGCAGCAGTCTGCGGACCTGGCTGGGCGGGGTGCCCACGTCGATCGACGAGCCCGCGATGGACTTGGAGAACTTCGGGTGTCCGCCGAACCCGTCAACCATGCGCGTGTAGACGGCGCTCAGAGAAAAGTCCGCACGTAGCGGCGCGTCCGGGTCGATACGTCGCCGGGCCTCCTGTGCGAAGCGCACGTACTTGTGCTCGTCAAGCCCGAGCAGCACCAGCACGGCGTCGTGCTCCTGGCCGAGCACGACGAAGTCGGCGGCCATGAGCGCGAGTGACATGCTGCGGCGGAACGTCATCGTGTCGTCCACGAGGCCGCGCGACGCGTAGTAGGCGTGGTTGGCCTCTTCGGCGGCGTCGAAGTCAGGCTGATCGACGTACCGGGCGAGGAGGTACATGGACTCGAGTGTCGGCAGGTGCCCGACCTGGGTCCGGAGGATGCCGCGCCGCGGATCGAAGCCGAGGCGCACGGCGTACTCGCGAAACTGCGCGGCCAGCTCGGTGACCTGGGCAAAGGTGCGGGCCTTGCCGTTGTAGGCATCGAGGTCGCCCAGAACGATCTGGCAGGTCTCGCCGCCGCGCTGGAGCTCGATCATCTTCAGGATGTGCGAGACCGTCGCCATGTGCGGGGCGCCGGACATACCGAAGCCGGTGGTCACGGCCCGGCGCTCGACGGGCGTCGCGGCGAACCGCTCGCCCTGATGGTGGCACAGGTAGCGCGCATTCAGCGTGGCAGGATCGAGCCCGGCCAGGGCGAAGCCGAACTGGTCGAGGTCGAGCGTCGTGTAGCCGTGCTCGGCGACCACGTCGCGGTAGTACGGCTCGGAGAAGAGGACGGCGTTCGTCATCGCAGGACCCCTCTTTCGATCTGCTTGATGGCATCGGCTCGGTACGTGGCGGCTCGATCGCGGTAGACGCCCCGGAGCCGGTCGAGCTCTGCCGCCTGCGCCCAGGACGGTGGGCTGCTCGTGAGTGCATCGAGCCGCGCGGCAACGTCATCACAGACATGCGCCACGTACTCGGCGAAGACGCCGGGCGTGATGCGGTCGGTCATGCTCCCCGCGTGGACGCGATACCGGGTCAGCGGGTCGCCCAGGACGACACCGCGCCCGACATCGGCAAGGACGTGGAAGAAGAGCTCGTTTGTCGCGGGCAGCAGGTCACGGGCATGCGCGGTGCGTACGACGAGCGTGCTCGTGGCACCGCCAGGGTGCACACCCTCGGCGAAGGGCCGGCCGCCGAAGTCGACGACATGCTCAGCGTGCTGGATGAAGGAGATCTCCTGACGGGCCAGGACGGGCGCGAGGGTGCGGAGCTTGTGCGGCTCGAAGGCGTCGTCGGCGTCGCACAGTGCCACCCACTCGCCGGAGGCCTCCGTGACGGCCCGGGTCAGCGCGGTCGGAAAGCCGAGATGCTGCTGCCGGACCATCCGCACATCGGGGAACATCGCGTAGACGTTCTCGCTGCCATCGGTCGAGCCGTCGTCAACGACCACGACGTCGGTGAGCCGGTATCCGCCCGGTTCCTGCGTAACGGCAGACTGGATTGCCTCACCGACGTAGCGCTCGTAGTTGTGGTTGATGACGACGATCGTCACGCTCGGGACGCTCATGCCGGCACCTCGTAGACCGCGACGTGCGCCGCGAGGATCTCCTCGTGCTCGGTGCGCCGGAATTCGGCGAAGTCCTCGCGGTCCCACCGGGACGCTTGCGCGGCCCGATCGGGGACGGCCTGGAGCGCCTCCACGAAGCGCTCGCCGAAGGCGTAGGGGTTGCCGTCGGTCCAGTTGAACCAGATTGGCTCCTCGACGACGTGTCGCACCCGCTCGTGCTGCTGGTGCAGGTATCCGACGCGCGAGACCACGGGCAGGAGCCCGAGGTCGAAGGCCAGCTCAAGCTGACCGGAGTGCGTTCCCCACAGGTAGGGCAGCAGGAGCGCATCGGCGGCGTGGGCCGCCGTGGTGATCTCCGCGTCCGTCGGGTAGCCGCGCATGGTGACGTCGATCCGGGAGTCGCTACGCACCGTGTCGACGAGTCGATACACGTCGTCGCGGTTGGCGAGGTGGGCCGGGCTGATCCCGCGCATCACCAGGTGCAAGGTGTCCTCTGGCCGGGCCGCCAGGGACCAGTTCACGACGGTCGCAAGCTGCTCGCGATTGGGCCGCATGGCCCCGAAAAGGAGGTATCGCGTCCGTGCGTCGCTGGGGCGGGCAGCCGGAATGACGTCGTCGGGGTGCACGACGAAGCCGTGCGGGATCACGGTTGCACGACAGGAACTGCCGACGACGCGGTCCGTCTCAAATGCAGCCCCGGGAGTCAGCGTCACCCACATCGCATCGGCCTTCGCGAGCATCCTGAATCGCTCCTCCAGTGCCTCCTGCGACCCGAACATCGCACGCAGGTCGTGCACCGTGTGGACCACGCGAACTCCGGCGTCGTGGCATTCGGAGAGGAGTCGTTCGATGTCGTCGATCGCCTCAAATTCCACGTGGTGCAGGTGGACGACGTCGACCCAGGTCAGCGGCCGGTGCTCCAGGAGCCAGCGTGCCGACACCGCGGTGGGCACTGTGGCGCCACCGGGCAGCATCTGTCCGTTGACGGCTTCGATACCTCCGCCATCGAGCTTGCGCGCGTAAGGGGTGCTCGCGGGGAGGTGCACGACCCGGATGCTCATCGTGTTGCCCCGGCGTCCCGAACGACGACGAGCTGGGTGGTCAGCCCGCCGCCCGCGTCGTCACTGCGGGTCAGTTCGGCGCGCTCGATGTTCAGGGGGAAACTCTCGACGAACGTCCGGAACTCGTCCTGCGCCCACTCCCGCACGTGCGCGGTGTTCCTCGGCTGCGCGAGGTTGCCGGTGCCCGAACGACGGTCCCTGGCGGGGGTCGACAGGACGGCGCAGGCGGCGCCCTGGCTCAGGAGTCTGTAGATGAGCCGCATCGCGGGGCGTGGGTCGACAAGGTGCTCCAGGACGTCGCAGCACACGATCACGGACCGGGCCACAGTCTCCGGGGCAAGATCGAGGCTTGTGGCCGTCTCAAGGTCTGTCTCGATCCATCGGCCTGTTTCGTAGTTGTCGCGGCACCAGGCGATGTTGGAGCCGTAGTCCACCCCGACGACCTCGATCGTGGGATCTGCCGCGGTGAGGGCGACGAGCTTCGCAGCTCGGCCGCAGCCCAGGTCGATGACGGTGTCCCGGCCGTGGGCCCGAGCGAGGGCGAGTGCCTCGGGGTAGACGTCGGGCTGCCAGGTGACGCCGTCGTCGTCGACGTCGGTGAAGTACTCCGGCGAGACGCGCTGCTCGTAGCCGGAACGCAGGAAGTGGATGGTCGGATCCAGGGTCATGGTCAGGTTCCCATCGTCAGGCGCATCGCTGCGCCGCTGCTGAGGACTTCTTCGGCGAGGACCGTCGCGCGGCGGCGCGACGGCGTGACCCCGCTGGTCAGGAGTAGGTGAGCGGCGTTGCGCACGACGAGGGCGCGGTGCGAGGGCAAACCGGCGCCAGCCAGGAGGTCAAGGGTCCGCTGGACCGCCTCGTTGGCACCGGTGGGCACCGGCAGGGACATGTCCGGTGTCGGCGCGAGCGGAATCGACTCGACACTCCCATCGGTCCCTGGTTCCGCGCGGGCACGTAGGAGGTCGCCATCCAGCCCGATCTCGTCGAGGTAGAGGCCGCCGGGGAGTCGGGTCCCGATGACCTCGACGAAGCTCTCGCCGAGCCTCGCGAGGACACGAGCGGCGACGTCGACCCGCGGGTGTGCGAGGCCGAAGAGCGTGACGTCGCCGCGGACTGGGCTGGCAAGAGCCGCCAGGCCGAACGAGAAGAGGTTGGGGGCGTGAAAACGTCCGCCGTAGAGCCGGTCGAGGGTCGGGATGTGCGACTCGACGGCGAGGAAGGAGAAGCCGCGGGCGGCGACGTCTTCGCGCACCTCGTCCACCGTGGTGCGCTCGCGCAGTCCGAGAGCCTGCGCGAGGTCGCGTGAGCCCAGGGCCGACGTTGTCGCCCTCGACCCGATCTTGACGATCGTCGCACCGGCCGCCGCGGCGACCAGGGCCGCCGGCGTCGAGATGTTGAGGGTTCGCACGCCCTTCTTGCCGCTCCCAGCGAGCAGGACGACGCGAGTGCCCTCTGCGGTGACCGGCGCAGGCGGACGTCGGCCATCCAGGTCGAGAGCGACGGCGATCGCTTCGGCTGCGACTTCCACCGTGGGGCCGGTGGCCATCGCCTCGGCCATGAGGGTGCCCAGCGCGACGTCCCGCGCGGGGGAGGGCATGGTGAAGACCGCGCGGAAAGAAGCCGCGACCGTGGCAGGCTCCACGGGACGTCCGACGGCGATCGCGTTGAGCACCGAGCGGAGATCGCCGTCAACGTCCAGTGCCGGCACGGAACCGGCGTCGGGCGGGCGGAGATCGAGGTCTGCGGTCACGGGCTTCTCCTTGGTGTCGAGGCGGACCGTACTGATGCCCTCAACCGTCTCGTCGGCAGCCGCTTCGCGGAATGTCCTGACGACGAACCGGGACCGCACTTCATCCGCACCCCGCGAGGACTGAACAGATGGCGAATCTCGGACCGTTCGTGTCGCTCCCGTCTTGGAGGCACGGCATGCGGAACGATCGCCGTACTCGCACCGAACTGGTGCTGAACTCCGGACTCGGATCGACCCGACATCGCAGGCAGGGGGAACGGTGGGCGATACCGTCCAACGGTGGACAGGCCACGAGGCACGGCTGCTCCGAACAGCGATGCGACTGACGCAACGGCAGTTCGCAGAGCTGCTGGACGTCAGCGAGCGCGCCATAGCCAAGTGGGAGCGCGGTGGGCGCGAGTACGAGCAACGGCCGCTGACCCAGGGGCTGCTCGACACGGCGCTGGCGCGGGCCGACGACGATGCCCGAGCCCGCTTCGTCGCAGCGCTCGGGACCGAGCGCCCGGCGGATGGCACAGCGCCGGAGCCGACGCCCGGTCTCGAGGTGGAGTCGCACAAGTTCCTGCCCGTGTTCCTCGGAGCCGAACGAGTTGCTCGCCTCGCCGACCTGGTCGGCGCGCCGGCGACCGACTCATGGCTGGACCTGTCGGTCGCCCCGGTCTGGCACGAGAACGCCGATGCGTGCTCGCTCTACCTGTCGGCATGCGGTGTCGCCCTGGTCCACCTCGTCCAGACGCCCGAAGTCTCTTCCCTTGGCGAGCTGGCGCACTGGCGGCACCGTTCGCACCGCAACGATCCCGACTGGGTCGCGGGTACCCTCTCGGAGCTCCTTGGCGAGTCCGACCCGGCCAACCTGCGCCCTGGCTACGTCTTCTCCGGCTACTGGTTGCACCAGGTCCCCTGGGAGGAGCGCCACCGGGACACGGGAGTTCGGCTCACCGCGCATCTCTCGATGCTGCTCGACCGGACGGGAACCGAGATCCGACCGGTGAGTCCCGAGGTCGAGTACGACATGTTGGCATCCGGGTTCGAACGTCACGGCGCGATCTCGATCGGCATGGCGGGCATCGCGACGGGATGCTCGTCGTGGTCGGGAGTGGCTTACCACCCTCTGGACCCTGCCCGAAGCCTGACCGTCGGGAGTTTCGTTGAGCTCGAGGTTTCCCTGCAGATCATGTGGTGCTATGCCCGTCACATCCAGGAAGCCATCGAGGAGGGGCGCGACCCCGGCATCACTGACGCCTACGGGTGGCGCTTCCTCCGAGCCGCTCGGACCCGCATGACTACGGCTCGCCCCAACGAGTGGGTCCAGGTCCGGATGCTACGTGAGGCGATCGTCGCCACCAGCGGCTTGGACGCACTCCTACTCGGCGCGCAGAACGCGTTGCGCGAGGACACCGACCAGCCCTCCACCTACCTTCTCGTCAGGAGAGATGACACGTGAATGTCGCCCTGCTCGTCGTCGGCAACGAGATCCTCGACGGCTCCACCACCGACACCAACAGCGGGTGGGTTGCCCGTCAGATCCAGGGCCGCGGTTCCCGGGTTGTCCGCACCGCCGTCGTCCCCGACGACCGCGCGGAGATCGCCGCCGGTCTCGACTTCCTCCTCGCCGCCCGGCCGCGACTCGTCGTGACGCTCGGCGGGCTCGGGCCGACCCGTGACGACCTGACCGTCGAGGCCGTCGCCGCCCAGCTCGGGCTGCCGATCGAGGAGAACGCGGCCGGCGCTGCGATCGTGGCCGACCGGTACGCGACCTTGGCCGCGCAGGGCCGTGTCTCGGACACGACCAGCCCCGCAGCACAAGAGGCCCGCGCGAAGATGGCACGGCTGCCCGTCGGAGCGCATGCCCTGGACAACCAGGTGGGCGCGGCACCCGGCGTCTGGCTCGACCACACCCTGCCTGACGGCGCCGGCCTCTCCGTGCTGAACCTCCCCGGTGTGCCCTCGGAGCTGAAGTGGATCGTGACGAACGCCGCGGGCGAGCACCTTCAGCGCGTGCTGGGAACTGGTTACTTCCGCTCGGCGACGATAGTGACCTCGACGAATGACGAGTCCGAGCTCTCCTCGACCCTGGCCGCGTTCGACGCCGCACACTCGGGTCTTGACGTCTATCTCAAGTCCCGCGCCAAGCGCTTCGGACCTGACGTGCGAATGCAGGCAACGATCTCGACGCGCGGCGCCAACCTCGAAGACGTCACGGCACGTATCGACGCGGCGATCGACGGTTTCCGCACGCTGCTCGCCGACTCGTCCATCGAGGTGCTCTCCGTCGCCTACGACGAGTAGGCGCCGTCGGGAGCCACCACCGCTCGGGTACCAAACCGTCGAAGTTCGGGACAGGTTCGGTCCCGGTTCGGAGCCAGGACGTCGTGCAACGGATCCCCGGTCCATACGGTCTTGTGTGAGCGGCGACGAACACATCGTCGCCCGCACCGATCGAGGGGAAGCCGATGGATCTCGTGCGCCCATCTGACGCTGCGCTCCGAACCGCCGCTGGCCTCAGCGTCGATCAACGGGAGTTGCTCGACCAGTGGCTGCCCGGAGCGATCGTCACGCACGACCGCAGCGAGGGTCTGAAGGCCTCGGTCGTCTACGAAGCCGTGACTGAAGAAGGCGCCTTCGTGGTCAAGGCCGGGAACGACGCCGACCGCAGCGTCCGTCGCGAGATCCGCGCCCACCAGGAGTGGACCTCACCGTGGACGGCCAAGGGCCTCGCGCCACAGCTCAAGCATGCCGACGCCGGAGCGAAACTCCTGGTCACCCGATACCTCGACGGTGAATCGATCCTCGACACACCCCACGAGGACGATCCGGCGATACACCAGCAGGCCGGCGCGATGCTCCGCGAGCTTCACGCTCAGTACGCCTCCGTCGATCCAGGCTGGGAAGCCACGGAGAACGCGCTGGTCGCCGAGCGCCTCGATCACCCCCACCGGATCGCGCCTGACGTCGTCGACCGCCTCCGCGAGCTCCTGGAGGCCTTGGAGACCCCACCAGTGACGGTCGTCCCGACCCACGGCGACTGGCAGCCGCGCAACTGGATCCTTCGGGAGGGCCGGGTCGCCGGGATCGACTTCGGACGAGCCATGCTCCGCCCAGCCTGGACCGACTTCTGGTTCCTCCACACCAAGTACTTCAGCCGTGACCGACGGCTCGAAGAAGCCTTTCTCGACGGATACGGCTCCGACCCGCGGCAGGAAGCAGGTTGGTTCAGCGCCCGCGTCCGTGAGGCGATCGGCCCGGCGGCCTGGGGATTTCAGATCCAGCATGAGGAGTACGAGCAGCTTGGGCACGATCTGATCGCAGAGGTGCTGCGTGAGAGTCGCGGCCGATTCTCCTGACACAGATGCTGCCAATTTCTGCAATTTCCCGGTAGGCCTATCCAGGAGGAGCGCAATGCGGCCGTCGAAACCGATATTCGTCCTAGGAAGCCCGCGATCTGGCACTTCGATGATGGGCGCCGTGCTCGGGAGCTCGCCTGAAGTTCACCACCTCGACGAACTAGCCGGCTTCTACCTGGTATGGAGAGATTTGCGTTGGGGCCGCGCGCTCGCGTCACACAAGAGGGATTACCAACATTTTCTTGCTCAAGCTACCGGGAATTACTACAGAACAGCACATGATGCCCTATTCAGTTGTGATTCTTCCCCGTTAAACCTCCTCGTAGTCGAAGAGATTCGAGAAGCCCTCCCGGAGGCGCAATTTCTTCTATGTTTTCGAGGTATATCTGGAGTATCCGCGAGCTTGAAAAGATCGTATGACCAAGGCTTCAAATGGGCTGGGAGTGACATTTCAGAGCGTGTCGAATTATGGCTTCGCTTCTACCGCAACATCGCCCGGCTGCCAGCTGAGAGCACGTGTGTGTTCCGCTACGACGAATTTGCATCTGATCCACGGGGCCGTTGGCCAGCACTGGCGTCTTCGCTCGAGTCCCTCGGAATTTCCTCCGTCGACCCGGCCGTTCTCTCGGTCTCGCACGCCACTGGTGCAACACCGCGGCCGACCTTCGCCGAACAGGACGCCTCCGGTGGCGTGACGCTCCGTTCAGGATCGAGCGCCTCCGAGCCATTGCCGGATCTGCGAGAGGATCAGGAGAATGCGGTTTCGGAAGTCCTCACCATGCTGACGGCGCTTGAAGCAGGCGGTGCGACGAACCTGTCCGGTTGGGTGTGAGGTGCTGGAAACTCTGGCGGGGTGTAGCCGGCACCCACGAGCCGGGCACGTCCGACAGCCAGCAATCAGGATTGCGGCCGCCAGGTGAGTGCTCTCGAAAATCGGGCTCCCGGGCCGGGTACCCGGCCGCGTAGTCTCGACACCGGACAGCCTGGCAGTGCCGGACGGACGGGGGATGACCATGCATGACGAGTCGATCGGCGATCGCATCGCTATCGCGCGTAAGACCAAGGGCCTGACCCAAGTCGCGCTAGCGGACCGGGCTCGCGTCTCCGCGTCGCTGCTGCGCAAGGTCGAGCAGGGCTCGCGTGACGCGACACCCGTCCTGGTGGCGGCCGTCGCCAAGGCTTTGACCGTCGACATCGCGACCCTGACCGGCCAGCCGTACGACCGCGACGGCCACCAGCCCGACCGGATCCACGCCCTCATGCCGCCACTGCGACGCGCGCTGGCGTACTGGGATACGGTCCCGGACCTCGACGCCGCACCGCGGCCCGTCGAGATCCTTGAGCGCGAGGCGCACAGTGTCGCGATCCTCCGGAATACGGACCGGAACGCCCAGGCCGCTACCCAGGTCCCGGCGCTCTTCCTTGAGACGCTCGCCGCCTGGCACTCCACCAGCAGCAAGGACGAGGCCGCGCGGCTCACTGACGTCGTCGTCACGCTTCTGTACGTCGCCAACTCCGTGACCCACAAGACGGGTTACGACGACCTCGCGACCATCACCGCCGACCGCATCGCGCTGATGGCGCCGCGCTCGTCCGATCCCGCCGTCGCGGCTCTGGCGGCCTACACACGCGCCGGAGCGATGCTGCGCATCGGCGCCTATGAGCCCGGCCTCGCGCTCATGGACTCAGCCGCTGCGCTCGTCCGCAGCTCCGGAACCGACGCTCGGATGCTCGGCTCCCTGCACCTGCGCTCCGCTGTCCTGGCTGGCCGCGCGGGCAGGACCGACGACGTCAATGGCCACATCACCGAGGCTCGCGTCCTCGCTGACGACCTCGGCACCGAGTCCGACGGCTTCTGGCGCAGCCTCGCCTTCGGCCCGACGAACGTCGCCGTGCACGACGTTGCCGCCGCTGTCGAACTCGGCGACGGACCCCGCGCGCTCGACCGTGCCCGTGGACTGATGCTCCCAGCCACCTTCTCGAAGTCCCGCCAGGCCCACCACCACATGGACCTCTCCCGCGCGTTCCTGTGGCAGGGCCTCCACGAGAAGGCTCTCTCCAGCCTCCGGAAGGCCCGCGACCTCGCACCCCAGCAGACGCGCCATCACCCGACAACCCGCGAGGTCACCCGGATGCTCGTCAGAGCCCATCGTCACTCGAACGAGCCGCTGGCGCGGTTCTCGACCTGGGTCGGCAACGTCACCGAGGTATGACCACACTCGCCATCGAACACTTACAAGAGCGAAGAGGTCGCTGACGACCTGCGCTCACCCACGTGGGCAACGAGTCCAGACTGGTTGGGCTCAGGCGCCGAAGCCGCGCTGAACGCCTATTGCGCGATGCGAACCTGACGCGTCGGCCGTCAGCACGCTCCCTTGATGGAGCACGGCGGGGTGCAACGCTCGCGGATCCCGCCAGCAGCCGGCCCAGCAACCTCCGAATCGCAAGGTCGCTGGGCCGGCCCGAACCGTTGGTGTCGAGGATGGCGCCGCACTTCGACCTGCCGGCGATCAAGCCGGTGAGTGGAACCTATTTTCCCCCAAGAGGGCTGTTCTTGTATGTGGACTCGTGAACATAGGCCAAGGCGTTGGGCACCCGAATGTCGTACGTCACAACCTTTCCGTCCGAATAGTATCGCTTATAGGTCCGCACCTTGTACTCAACAACGTGCATGTATTCCTGTCGACCTTTACATTCCCCGGGACATGGTTGGGTAGGAATCTCGTCGCTGCTGTTCCACGAGAGCTCCTTGGTTGCAGAGACCGAAGTCTCGAAGTTGGTTCCGAGTACTTCACCCGAGACGCCTGCGGAAACAGTGGTGGACCGGCTTATTCCTTCCGAGACAGTCCACTTACTCTCTTGCTCGTCCCACAGGATGACGCCCAGCCCGAGCTTCTCGTATTCCAGTCGGGTATCCCCTTGGGACACGTCGGTGTACGACCGAGCTGGTTGGTGCGCGTAGCATGTGGATCCAAATATCACTGGATTGAGGGCAGGGCATTTGTCGGGAATAAGCCGCTCGGGCTCGACCCCGCGCACAACGTGCGGGACCTTCCGCTCCTTCGAGCCGTTTTTCCCCTCGAATCCCGGGCCGCCACGTGGCGCCTTCCAGGATGACTTCGGCTTGTAGGACTTGATCTTCTTCACGATATTCTGGATCGCCTTGAAGAGCCAGCCGAAGAACATTCCGTCCGGGTCAGACGCGGAGGTCGGGTTGTTGTTCGAGTAGGCATACCCGTTCATCTGCTGGGCGTCCTTGTTATCAAGAAGCGGATCCACCGAGATGAACCGCCCCAGTTCGGCGTCATACTCGCGGGCCCCCAGATGAACCAGCCCGACAGCAGCGTCAATGGTCCCGCCCACGAACCCCTTCTCGCTCGGCCACCCCGTCGGCTGCTCCCCCCGCGCCACCCCGAACGGGTCCATCCGCCGCACCGACGTCTGCATGGTCACCGAGTTGATCGCCACCTGCGCCGTCCCGTGGTGGTCGCTCGCCGTCCACGTGAGCGCACCGTCGGTGCGCACGGCCACCGGCTGGCCCGCGTGCGTGTAGTACCGCGTCGCCGTGAGCTCCCCCGTCGCCTTGTCGGCCCGTAGCTCCTGCCCCGGCAGGTACAGCGTCGAGGCCTCGGAGTCGTGCCGGATCAGCCGGTCGCCGTCGGCGCCGTAGACGAACGAGGTGACCTCGTCGCCCTCGGTGACGGACTTGACCTTGCCGAGCTGGTCCCACGTGAGCCGCTGGTCACCACGCTGGATGGTGTTGCCGGCGTCGTCGTAGTCGTACGCCTCCGCCGCGATCTGCGTCCCGTCGGCCGAGAGGGTCTCGGCCGACTCGACCACGTTGGCCTGCTCGGCCCCCGCGTCCGGGTACTCGTACCGCTCGGTGACGTTGCCCTTCAGCTCGTGATCCACCTTCGTCAGGCGGTTGCCGGACTTGTCGTAGGTGAACGACTGCCAGTACGACGCCGGGCCGGAGAGAGCCCCCACGGAGCGCTCGTCCTCGCAGGACCCGCTGGGGGTCCACGCCTCGGTGAGCCGCCGCAGGTGGTCGTACTCGAAGCACTGCCGGTCGGTCGCCAGGTCACCCGGGGTGTCGGTGATCGAGAGCACGTTGCCCGCGTCGTCGTACTCGTAGGCCAGGTCGGCCTGCTCGGGGCGGGGCACCTCGCCGTCCACCACCGTGCGGTCCACGCGACGCGTGTACTGGTCGTAGTAGGTGGTGATCCAGGCGCGGTGCTTGGTCTCGTCGTACTCGGTGGCGCAGTCGTTCTCCTGGTCGTACAGGTCGGGCACGCCGCCGAGCTGGACGCGCTGCATCTCGCCCAGCCGCGTGTACGTGGAGCAGGACGCGTAGTAGGTGGTCTCCCCGGCGCCGTCGGCTCCGCCGTAGGTCAGCGCGGGGCGGCCGGCGTCGTCGTAGGTGTGGAAGATCTGCTCCTGCTGCAGGTCCCCGATGGCGGGCAGGATCTCGCTCTTGAGGCTGCCGTCCGGGTTGTAGGTGTACTCCGTGGCGTACGTGCGCGGGCCGCCGTTGCCGCTGCCGAGGATGCCCTCCGACTGCGGGATGGTCAGCAGGGTCTGCTTGGTCTGGTAGGTCGTGGTGTAGGAGTTGACCTTCGAGGTGATCGTGTTGCCAGCGGCGTCGAGCCGGAGGGACGACGTCGGCTTGCCCTTGGCGACCGTCACCGTGCCGTCCGGCCGCACGATGCGCGAAGCGTCGTAGGTCCACCGGGCGAGCACCGCGTCGGCGTTGCTGCCGTCGCGCACGTAGGTCTTGCGGCCCAGCGCGTCGTACTCGTAGGTGAGTACCTGGCCGCGGGAGTCGGTGGTCCGCACGAGCTGGCCCGCCGCGTCGAACACCGACTCGGTGACGCCGGCGGACGGGTCGTCGCTGCGCACCTTCTGCCCCGCCAGGTTGTAGTCGTAGTCCCACTCGTTCCCGGCCGGGTCGGTCACCGTCTTCAGCTTCCCCACCGGCGTGTACTCGTACCGGGTGATGTCGGCGTCACCGGTGGGCGTCGCGCCCTCGAACTGGTGCAACTCCGTGACCCGGCCACGTGCGTCGGTGACCGTCATGGTGGGCGTACCGCCCTCGGGCGGCGTGACGTACGTCCGGTCGCCGCCGTAGCGGGTCAGGGTCTCCCACTCGGTCTCGGTGTTGGCCTGGAACTCCGCCTCGACCGGCCGGTTGGCCGCGTCGTACTTGGTGACGTTCTGCCCCAGCGCCTCCGAGTCCGTCGCGCGCCACAGGCGCGAGTCCACCGGGTCCTCGTTGAAGAACGGGTTGGTCACGATGTACTCGCGGCCCTGGCTGTCGTACCGGTGGTCCGTCAACAGGCGCCCGCCGCCGGCCGCGGCGGCCTGCTCCTGCCGCACCCGGTAGTTGCCGTCGTAGATGGTGCGCGCCTCGATGTACTTGGGCCGCGCATCGCTGGTGTTCGGCCCCAGGTGGCGTGCGGTCACCACGTTCGGCGCGTCCCGGCTGATCGCGTAGTCGAACGTGGCCGACGGCGCGTCCGGGTACCTGCTCCGCGGGCGGTCGGTGCTCCACACCTTGACCAGGCGCCCGAGCGGGTCGTAGACGTTCTCGGTGACCAGGCCGTTCGGGTCGGTCACCTTGACCGCCTGCCCATCGCTGACCTCCAGGTCGGTCGTGGTGGCGAACCCCTTCGGGTCGGTCACCACCGTCGCCGTCGTCGGCCCGCCGGTCGCCGGCGTGTAGGCGGTGGTGGTGGCCCGGTCCAGCGCGTCCGCCGTCCGCGTCACGCGCCCGTGCACGTCGTACGCGGACGTCGTCTGGGTCTCGTAGACCGGGGTGCCACCCTGGTACCGGACCGCCTTCTCCACGAGGGTCGCGTTCCCCTTCGACGGCGCCGCCCCGTCACCGAGCCCGTCGTACCGGGTCTTCAGGTCCGAGACGGCGTGCTCGGGGTACGACGGCGCCGTGTCGCAGTTCACCGCTACCGTCTGGACGCGTACGGGGAACGACACGAGCCAGGCGCTCTCGTTGGCGCCGTACGTCGTGGTGGTGCACAGGTCGTCGCTCGGGGTCGTCACGTCTCCCTGGTCGTCGACCGTGGCCGGCTGCCCGTGCGGTCCGTACGTCGTGACCTTGCGGGTCTCGACCCGCCCGCCGGAGTCCTTGGGCGTGAACGTGCGCTCCGTACCCGGGGCCACGAAGTAGGCCTTGAGGTCGCCGCGCGCCGCGGTGGGCCCGCGCCAGACCGGGTCGGTGAGCGTCTTGGTCACGATCGGCGAGGTGTCCGCGATGCCGTTGCGCGTGACCGACTCGCGCTCGAACCCCTGCAGCCAGTCGTGGTCCTTGTGCTTGACACGCTCGGAGTCCTCGAACTCGACCAGGCGCTGGCCGCCCTGGGGGTTCAGCCGGTCCTGGTCCATGCCCCGGTAGTAGTACGTGTCGGTGCGGGTCTGCGGCCCCGCCTCGTCCTCCGGGTCGCCCATGATCGTGGTGACGTGGGAGAACCCGCGGAACTCGTTCCAGTTCTTCTTGTCCGGCGGCGTGAACTCGCTGGTGTCGTAGTGCCACGCGGCGCCGTCGTACCGGTACTGGACCTGCTGCTCGATGCTGGAGCTGATCAGGTCACTGATCACCAGGCCGGAGACCACGTACTTGTTGAACCAGGCGGTCTGCTCCTCGTGCGTCTCGTCGCCCCAGGGCGCTGGGTAGCACCGGCGGTCGTTGGTGTGCGGGGTGGGCAGGCGGCCTGCGTCGTCGACGCAGTTGGCGGGGGCATAGCTCACGCTGATCACGCCGCCGGCCTCGGACACGATGCTCGTGATCCGGTACCGGTTGAGCGGCGTCTGGTTGTCGGTCACCACGCGGTTGGCCATCTGGGCGCCCTCGAACGTGACCTTGGGCAGCTTGAGGCCCGTGCCACCGCCGATCAGGCCCGTGTGCTCGATCGACTTGAGCCAGAGCGCGGCTCCCGACGTCCCGTCGCCCGGGCTGGGGTACGACTGTTCGAGCCGCCACTGGTCGACCGGGACCAGCTCGCCGCCCTTGCGGACCTTGGTGGTCACGGTGTCCAGGCGCTGCCCGGTCCAGAACGTGGGCGACCACTTCTCCGCGCAGGTCGCGGCCTCGCAGAGCTGGTCCAGCGGCGTGTCCGGCCAGTTCTGGTGCTTGCCAGGGGTCGTGACGCACTCCGCCGCCGCGATCCCCGGGATGCACCGGTTGGCCGTGCCGAACTCCACCGTCGCCGCCGGCGTGCTCGACGCCGTCTCGTGCAGCCCGTACTGGATCCGGTTCAGCCACCCGCCGCGGTCGTAGGTGATCGCCTTGTCGCCGTCGTTGAAGTCGCCGTACCGGTTGGTCTCCTTGGTGTAGTCGTACAGCATCGTGTTGCCGTTGCGGTCCACCACCTTGTCCAGGTTCCAGCGCCACGCCTGCTCGCAGTGGGACGCCTTGAACGACGCCGCGCTGTAGCAGGGCTCACCGCTGTCGTCGCCGTACACCCGCACCTTCCACACGGAGTTCGACGCCGGCCGCGACCCGAAGAAGTACTGGGTGCCGTCGGTGGTGGTGATCTTCCACCCCTCGCCGTCCTGCTGGCCGCCGTCGGCGGAACCGAGCTGCTGCACGCGGGTGTAGTCGTCGTTCTTGAGCGTCCACCGGTCGCCGCCGGCCCGGATCATCAGGCCGCCACCGCCGTCGAACACGGACGTCGCGTTGTCGCTGCGCCAGCAGAGGTCGCCCACGTTGTCGAACCCGTTCTTGGGCCCGCGGCTGCCCTCCTTGTCCTGCATGCACCCGCCGTACGTGCGCTCGACGAAGGCCTCCCCCAGGCCCCAGCCGTCGCCCACCCAGGACGGCTGGTTGTTCGTCGCGCTCGTGCGGCCGTCCACGGCCGACGACGCGTAGCTCAGCGCCAGGTTCGGGCCGAGGCCGCCGGGGACCGGCGGCACCCGCAGCGGGTAGGACCACGTGAAGTCGCCGGTCTGCTCGGACACGTCCCAGGTGGCCGACGGCGACAGTGGCGTAGCCGTCGGCCTCCCGCCGCCGTCGGACACCTCGCTGCCCGGGTTCTGCGGCCCGCTGAGCGCGTCGCTCGTGGTGTCGTCGGTCACCGGGGCGTCCATCGCGCCGTCCGGCACGACCGGCACCGACGGCATGCCCGCGAGGCCGCCGGGGGTGTCGGCCGCCGCCTCCTGCGGCACCTGTGCCACCACGAGGAGGGAGGCGACCAGTGCGGTCACCGGGATCGTCGCCGTCCACCGGCGGCGGACGGTCCGCCGGTCAGAGCTCGTGCGCCAGGTCATGACTCGTCTCCTTCGGTCTGTGCAGCGGGCTCGGTCTGTGCCCCGGGCCCGGCCTGTGCCGCCAGGTCCGCGATCTCCTGCGCCGACAGGGCGCCCATCCAGGTGTCGACCTGATCGATGTCTCCGCTGAAGTACTCGGCGTTCGCCGCGCGGACCTGTCCGCGGCCGATCGCCATGCGGCGCTGCGCCGCGGACAGGGTCACGCCGTCCTGCACGCCCACGAGCGCGCCGTCCTGGTACAGCCGAAGCTGCTTGGCCGGGTGGTCGTAGACCCCCACCAGGTGCGTCCACTTGCCGATGGCGGCCGGTGGCCCCGAGTAGGCGCGGGCGAACGTCGCGTTGTCGGCGTCCGTGGTCCAGCCGCCGAACGACCAGCGCCCGATGTTGCCGTCGTACTGCAGCGAGAAGTCGCTCATCCGGGTCCCGTCCTGCGAGGCGACCGTCTGTACGCCCGCGCTGTCGGCGACCCGCACCCGGGCGGCGACCGTGATGCTGCCGTAGGTCGGGGCGCCGGAGTACGTGCCCTGCGCGAACCCGGGGGTCGCGCGGTTCAGGGAGAGCGCGCGGCCGAACCGGCCGTCCACGTACCCGACGGCGCCGTGTGCGGTGGTCGTGTTGTTGCGCCAGGAGGTGTCGGCGACCGTGTCGTCGTCGAACGTCCACACCCCCATCGACGGGTCCCAGACGTCGTTGTACACGGCGGCCACCTCGCCGTCGGACAGGCTCTCGTCGAAGGTGCGCACGTCGTCGACGTGGCCGTTGAACGGCAGGCTGAGGTCGTGGTGCGCGCCGATCCGCAGCACGTCGGGGGCTGCGACAGCGGGGACCCCGGACACGAGCTCGGACATGCGCCCGTTCACGTACAGCCGCATCTGCTCGAGGTTCGGCACGTACACGAGCGCGAGGTGCGTCCAGTGGCCCACCCGCACGGTCTCGTCGGAGTAGACGCCCCGGGTGACCGTCTGGCCGGACCCGTCCGCCCACGCGGCGACGCCGCCCCACCGGTTGCCCGTCCTCGTGAGCACGAAGCTGCCCCCGTTGCCCAGGACGACCTCCCAGTTGGTGCTGTCGCCCGCCGTCCGTGGGTAGACCCAGGCCGACACCGCGAACTCTCCGCCGGTGTTGATGGCCGGGCCGTCCGTGACGGCGTAGTTGTCCACGCCGTCGAAGGTCCGCGACCGGCCCTGCCTGCCGCCGATGACGTCCGTGGCGGCCCCGTTGTGCATGGTCGCGTCCAGCTCCCCGACGGCGTCCACCGCCACGGCGGTACCGTCCGCCTCGTCGAGCTTCCACTGGTGGGTGGGTGCGGGGGGCGCCGGGGGGATCGGGTCCAGCAGCCCGCCCGAGGCGTAGAACCCGTACAGCTCCCTGATGCGCGTGTCGTTGAGCGCTCCCGTGTAGGCGCGCACGTCGTCGATCACGCCGGGGAAGTACTCCGCCGGGCTGCCCGCATCGTCGCGGCCGCGGCCGATCTGGAGGTCCCCCGTCGTGTGCCAGGCCTCGACGCCCTCCGCCCCGCCACTGCGCACCGCGTCGACGAAGAGCCAGATCCGGCCCGTCGGAGCGTGGAAGACGCCCGTCAGGTGCACCGGCCGGTCGAAGTCGCACGGGGCGTCGGGGGCGGGGTTGTACGGGTCGCACCGGAACAGCTCGACCGTGACGACCTTGCGCCCGTCCTGGTTGGACATCTCGAACACCCAGTCGCCGTTCTCGGACCCGACCAATGGGTTGACCTGGTAGCCGAGCCGGAAGCGGCTGTCGGTGCCCGGCGGGCCGTCCAGGCTCAGCGCCGTGTGGACGCACTCGCCCAGGGCGGGCTCCTCCCCGCCGTTCGCCCAGTCGTCCCAGGTGCACGCCTTGTCGCGGTCGAGCTGGACGACCGTGGAGACGGTGAACGACCCGTCCGTCCGCACGTCGAGGTCCTTGGCCGTGAGGTAGTCGTCGGTGCCGTCCAGCTCGAGCGCGTTCCCCACCACGCCGTCGGTCCAGCCGACCTGCGCCGTGGCGGGCGCCGCCGCCGCACTGCCGCCGACGGCGTCGGCCGCGCTGCTGCCCTGGCCCTCGTCGAAGCGCCAGTTGTGCCGCAGGGTCAGGTCCCGGCCGGCCAGGTCGCGCACCTCGTCCGGGAAGAGCACCCTGCTGTACGCGGTGACGTCGTCGACGGAGCCGAGCACGCGGTTCTGCCGGTTGCCGGAGTTCAGGGACGCGCCGATCTGCAGCCCGCCCGTCGGGTGGTCCCACACCGTCGGGGCGGCGACGGTGCCCGCCGCCTCGCCGTTGACGTAGAGCGCGATGGTCTTGGCCGTGGCGTCGTAGACCCCGGCCAGGTGCGTCCACGCGCCCTCCTGCGCGAGCGGACCTTCCACGACGTAGGCCGTGCCGGCGCCGTCGACGGACGGCTTCTGGAAGCCCCACCGGCCGTTCGACAGCTTGACGAGCTGGAACGCGCTCATGCTCCGCCCGTCCTGGGACACGATCGTCGACGTGCCGTTCAGGTCGCTGATGCGGGCCCAGGCCGTCACCGCGAAGCTCTTGGTCGTGTCGACCGCGTGCGGCGCGGAGATCCAGTCGTTCCCGTTCCCGGTCAGCGCCCGGTCGTTGTCGTCCGACGGCAGGTCCGTCTGCCCGGGCTCCCACAGGCAGTCGGTCACCGACGTCGTGCCGTTGCAGTGCACGGTCCCGTTGAGCGCAGCACCGGTCGCGCTGGTCGCGTCCCCGTCCAGCGGCCAGCGTCCGACGGCGACGTCGTCGCGCACCACGATCGCCTGGACCTCGTCGGCGCTCAGTGCCCTGGTGTAGGCCCTGACCTCGTCGACGGCCCCGTTCCAGCGCCCCGCCGGCGTGCCGTTCAGGCTGCGGCCGATCACGAACGGGCCGCTCGCCGCGAACTCGGTGGGCGCCCGGCTGGCCGGGGTGCCCACCGGGAGCCCGTTCACGTACAGCCGGACCGCCCGGTTCGCGCCGTCGTGCACGGCGAACAGGTGCGTCCACGCGGTGGGGTCGGCGGCGTCGGCGCGGACGACGGCGTCGGCCACCGCGTCCTGGGCGTCCTGGCCGTACGTGGCGTACTCCCACTGCCCCGTGGCCGCGCCGGTCTTCAGGTACGAGACGGTGAACCCGCTGCGGTTGGTGCCATCCTGCGACAGCGCGACCACCCGGTCGCCCACCGCCAGGTTCGCGACCGCCGCCGGGTCCAGCCGCACGTGGCCGCCCACCGAGTAGCTGCGGTTGGTGGTCACGACCGGCCCGTCGGACGAGACCACCTCGCCGTCGGCCCCGCCCACGTGCACCGCCTGCCCCACGGCGCCCTCGGCGACGCTCGGGTCCTGTTCGCCGTCCGCGTCGCAGTCGCCGCAGAGGTAGGCGTCGGGGTGCAGCACGCCGGCCTGCCCGCCCGGCACGCTGTTCAGGGCCGTGCTGCTCCCGGGCTTGTCCTCGAACTTCCACTGCGCCACCTGCACGTTCGAGCCGGCCACCGCCGCCTTGACCTCTGCGCCGGTCAGCGTGCGCTCGTACAGCCTGACCTCGTCCACCAGGCCTTCCCAGTGGTCCACCGCCGCGGCGCCGTTCCACATCGTCCGGCCGATCTGGACGTCACCCCGCGCGTTCCAGTCCGGGCATGCCGCGCCGCGGGTCACCTCGCCGGCCTTCTCGCCGTCCACGTAGAGCGTCAGCTTCCGCGTCTGCGCGTCGTAGGTGCCCGCGAGGTGGGTCAGTGCGCCGGTCTCGGACGGCTCGGTCGAGGCGGCGATGGACGTGCCCTTGTACTCCGCGTCCGAGCACGCCATGCCGAACGCCCAGCGGCCGCCCTCCTCGACGCCGTCACCGTCCTCGTCGGGCCGCTGCCACAGCACGAAGCCCGAGAAGTTGGTGCCGTCCTGGCTCACGGCGGCCCGGGCGCCGGTCGCGTCGTCCAGCCGCACCCAGGCCGACACCGAGAAGCTCGCGTCGGTCCGGACGGCGTTCGGCGCGCTTGCGTGCCCCCTGCTCCCGTCCAGCAGCAGGCCCTGGTTGACCGCGCCGTCCGCGTACGACGCGCCGTCGTGCACCGTCACGTCGCGGTCGCCCAGGTAGGCGCGGTCCTTGCCCGTGCCGTCCAGCGACCAGTCGGCGTACGCGCCGTTACCCGGACGCACCCGCAGGTGCCTGGTCACGAGCGGGCTCTTGTTCCCCGCGCGGTCGACGGCCTGCACGAAGAACGACCGCGGGCCGTCGCCGGGCGGCGTCGTCCAGATGGTGGCCTTCCCGCCCAGCGCGTCGGCGTTGATCTTGTTCGTGGGCGGGTCGCTCCAGCCCCACAGGTAGTGGTCGACGTCGTCGTCGCCGGTGATGTCCGTGCACCGCCCCGCCGTCTGGAGCGCCGGGGTGCACGCCTTGACGTCGAACCGGCCTGCTACGCCCTCGCCGCCGTGCCACCGGTTGTCCTCGGTGTACAGGTAGGTGTCCAGCACGGGTGCGGTCGGCGCCTTGCGGTCGACCACGAACCTCGGCCCCGCCACGACCGGGCCGTCGTTGTTCCAGTCGCGCGCGCCCACCTGCCACGTCACGGAGTTGACGGCGTTCTCGGCGGTCGTGATGGGCCGCGAGTGCGTGGTCCCCGACGCGGCGAAGTTCGGGCTGACGTAGTCGGTGGTCTGCCCGTTGCTGGTGTACCGCCAGACGCCCTTGAGCGCGTCGCCGTCCGGGTCGGTCAGCGTGGCCTTGATGCTCACGCTGGAGTCGCTGATGTAGGGCACGCCGGCGCACCAGGTGCAGGGCGTCTTCAGCGGCGGGTCCGTGATCAGGCCCGACGGCGCGTTCGGCACCGTGTTGTAGCGGGTGATCAGCTTGGCGTTGTTGTTGTACTTGCGCCACCACGGCGAGTGCTCGACGTCGGCGTCGTTCGCCGGGGACACCAGGAACGACGTGTGCCCGCCGCGGTTCACGCGCGACGTGACGTCGGCCGCCGCCGTCTTGGCCCCGCCGCACCCGTAGTTCGCGTTCACCTTCGGCACGAGCATGTCGACGTACGAGGGCTCCCAGCCGGGCTTGGTGTTCCACGTCGTGCCCGGCCCCGGGTCCGACGTCGCCTTGTGCACGTGGTGGTACCGGGCGGTCGCGTTGCAGTCGGGGCTGTGCTCGACGACGGCGTTGAGGTCCGCGTTGACGACCACCTTGCCCGCGAGGAAGCTCGTGTCGAACCGCCAGTAGGTCCACGCGACGCCGATGTTGCGGAGGCCGCAGGCACCCCAGCCGGACCAGCACCGGCCGACCTGCGCGAGCGGCGGCTCGCCGCTCGTGTTCCACCCGTCGAAGTTCGGGAGACCCGACAGCACCGTCGCCCAGCCGTACTTGTCCGCGGTGTGATCGCTCATGATCGTGATCGGGAACTCGGTGTCGCCGTCGACGGCGTCGTCCGCGAGCGCCAGGTCCGCCGAGCCGGGCTCCGCGGCCGCATCCAGCGCGACGGGCCGGCCGTCGGCGTCGACGGCCAGCGGCGGCGGCGCGGAGATCGCCCCGTCGCCGCCCTTCTCGTTCTTGCCCGCCTTGATCGTGAACCCGCCGTCGCGCTGCCGGACGGCGTCGCCGTCGCCGCCGGTGACGCCGAGGCGGAACGGGTCCGCGGTCAGCGCCTCCGCCGCGTTGCGGTTCCGCACCACGAGCCGCGTCGAGAAGCCGGCGGCGTGGGCGACGACCTCGAGGTCCACCCCCGGCCGGACTTCCTCGTAGGTGGCGGTGGCGCCGTCGAGCGAGGGCTCCGGCAGGTCCTCGGACGACGCGAGGCTGAGCGCCGCGCCGCCCTGGGCCATCCGGGCGAGCTCGGTGTCCGGACCGCCCGCCGAGAACGCGAGGTCGACGGGCGAGGCGACCGGCCGCAGCACGCCGTCCTCGCCGGCCCGCAGGTCGGTGTCGATCGTGCGCCAGGTCCCGTCCTCGGCCCTGGCGCGGATCGGCGACGAGTTGAACTCCACGACCATCTGGCCGTCGGGCTCCGCGTAGACCGTCCGGGTCTCGGTCCGCAGCTCTAGGGCCTCAACCCGGCGTCCGGCGGCCCGCGCGGCGGCCATGGCCTTCTGCTCCGCGCGCTGCTCCCGGGTCGGCCCGGCCAGGTCGGGCGCCGACGGCGTGTCGGGCGCCGCCTGTGCGACGTCCGGCACCGCCTGCCCGGCTGCCGCCTCGGCCGCGGGCTGCTGGGCGGCGGCCGTCTCGGCCGCCAGCCCGGCTGCCGTGCCGTTCGCCAGCCCGTCCGCCTGGGCCGGAGCGACGAACGCACCGACCCCAAGCGGCACGGCGACCGCCAACGAGACCGCCGCAGCCAGCACCCGGCTCGCCGGGGTGCGCCGCAGCGCAGCCGTCGGCCGGCCTGCCCGTCTCGTGCCCGACTCGGAACCCGCACCTGGACGCATCGCTCCACCCTTCGTTGCCGTCTGGCGCCCGAGCCAGACCTTCACCGGCGAGCATCCGCGGCGCGGCTAACACATCGCTCTCACTTCGCCCAGGCCCGAATCACCCGCGCCCGCCGCGGCCGCACCCCTCCTGACCTGGCCTCCTGCGGCCTACGGTGATCCGCGACCCCGCAGCCGCACGCCGGCGCGGGGTCGGTCCATCTCGTGGTGCCGGGTGCTGCGCGGCCCGGCCAGGTCTGGGGAGGCAACGATGAATGAGCCGGTCGCACAGCGGGTCCTGCCCCGGCGCCGGGCCGCGTGGCTTCGGCGCCGGGCGGCATGGGTGGTCGCCGTCGCCGCCTGCCTGGCCTCCGTCGCGGTGCCCGCGGAGGCGGGGCCTGGCGGCGCACCGGCACTGGCCGCTGCATCGGCGCAGGCTGCCGTGTCCCCGCGGGACACGGCGCCCACACCGCCCGCGGACGGCGGCGCCGTCCGCGGCGAACGAAGCCCCGCCGCCATCCCGGGCGAGTACATCGTTGTGCTCGCCGACGCCGAACGAACCAGGCCGGACGTCGTGGCCAGGGGACTCGCCAAGGAGTTCTCCGGCACGCTGCGCGGCACGTTCCGGCACACCGTCCGCGGCTTCAGCGTGGCCATGTCCCCCGACGACGCCCGCCGGCTCAGCCGTGACCCCTCGGTCGCCTACGTCGAGGCCAACCAGCGGATGAGCGCCGCGGACGTCCAGTCGCCCACCCCGAGCTGGGGCCTCGACCGGGCCGACCAGCGCACCGTCCCCCTCGACGCCTCCTACACCTACGCGAACACCGGCGCCGGGGTGACCGCCTACGTCCTGGACACCGGCATCCGGGTGAGCCACCAGGACTTCGAGGACCGCGCCGTCTCGGGCACCGACCTCGTGGACGGCGACGCCGACGCCGCCGACTGCGACGGCCACGGCACCCACGTGGCCGGCACGATCGGCGGGGAGGACCACGGCATCGCCAAGGACGTCACCCTGGTCGGCGTCCGCGTGCTGGACTGCAACGGCGACGGCACCACCCAGGACGTGATCGCGGGCATCGAGTGGGTCACGGCCCAGCACCAGCCGGGCGAGCCGGCGGTGGCCAACATGTCGCTCGGCGGCGGCTTCTCCCAGGCGCTGAACGACGCCGTGTCCGCCTCGGTCGCCGACGGGGTCACCTACGTGGTGGCGGCAGGCAACGAGAACGGCACCGACGCCTGCACCCGGTCCCCCGCCTCGACCCCCGCCGCGCTCACCGTCGGAGCCACCACCAGCTCCGACGCCCGGGCCCCCTACTCGAACCTCGGCACCTGCCTCGACCTGTTCGCACCCGGCTCGTCGATCACGTCCGCCTGGTACAGCAGCGACACCGCCACCAACACCATCAACGGCACCTCGATGGCCGCACCCCACGTGGCCGGCGCCGCGGCGCTCCACCTGGCCGCCGACCCGACGCTCACCCCGGCCCAGGTCTCGGCCGCCCTGCTCGACGGCGCGACCCCCGGCGTCGTCACGGACCCGGGTGCGGGCTCGCCGAACCGCCTGCTGTACACGGGGACCGTGCCGCCGCCCACGCGGGACTTCGCGATCTCGCTCGACCCGGCCGAAAGGATCGTCCAGGCGGGTTCGTCGACCACGGCCACGGTCTCGACCAGTACCACGCTCGGCGACCCGCAGCAGGTCACCCTCTCCGTGCGCGGCCTGCCTACCGGCGTGACGGCGGCGTTCGACCCGGCCACCCTCACCTCGGGCCAGACGTCCACGCTCACGGTGACCACGACGCCGTCGGCGCCGCCGGGCACCTACGCGCTCCAGGTGCGGGCCCGCGGCGCCACGTGGCACGCCACCACCTACCGCCTGACCGTGGCCGGCCCGCCGGGCTGCACCCAGACCAACGGCAGCGACGTACCCGTCAAGGACAACGGGACCACCGAGTCGGTGGTCTCCGTCAGTGGCTGCGCCGCCACCCCCAGCGCGGCGGCCCTTGTCGACGTCGCGATAGTCCACAGCTACGTCGGCGACCTCTACGTCGACCTGGTCGCCCCGGACGGCACGAGCTACCGGCTGCACAGCGGCACGGGCGGCGGCGCCGACAACCTCGACACCACCTACACCGTGGACCTCTCGCGCGAGACCGCCGACGGCGCCTGGCGGCTGCGCGTCCGCGACACGCAGGCCGGCGACACCGGGTACATCGACTCGTGGACCCTGCGCCTCGACCCGCCGGCCAGCCCGCCGGCGGTCTGCGACGGCGAGAACACCACCGACGTCCCGATCCCGGACAACAGCACGGTCAACAGCCCGATCACGCTGTCGAACTGCCCGCGCAACGCCTCGGCGTCGGCCCAGGTGCGTGTCGACATCACGCACAGCTACCGCGGCGACCTCGTCGTCCGCCTCATCGCCCCCGACGGCACGGCCTACACCCTCCTCGACAAGAGCGGCGGTGGCGCCGACGACGTGCACCAGACGTTCACCGTCAACCTGGCCGCCGAACCCGTTGACGGCACCTGGCACCTGCGCGTCCAGGACACCGCCACCGGCGACACAGGGACCCTCACGGGGTGGTCCCTCACGACCTGAGCCGCCGTCAGAGCCGCACGATCGCCGGGATCGGGTGCTCGACGGCGTCGGCGACGGACCGCATGAAGGCCGCCGCCGTGCCGCCGTCGCAGACCCGGTGGTCGAAGACGAAGGACATCTGGGTGATCTTGCGCGGCACGATCTGGCCGTCCACCACCCACGGCCGGTCGATGATGCGGCCGAAGCCCAGGATCGCGACCTGCGGGTGGTTGATGATCGCCGCGCTGCCGTCCACCCGGAAGCTGCCGTAGTTGTTCAGCGTGAACGTCCCCGCGGTGAGCTCCTCCGGCGTCACCTTCCCGACGCGGGCGCGGGCCGTGAGGTCCCGGAGGGCGGCGTCGAGCTGGACCGTGGTCATCGCGTCGGCCCCGAGCACCGCCGGCGCGACCAGCCCGAGCTCACCCTGCACGGCGATGCCCAGGTTGACGGCCTCCGGGACGACGATCTCGTCGCGCTCGACGTCGAGCCGCGCGTTCAGCACCGGGTACTCCTTGAGCCCGGCGACGACGAACCGGGCGAGGTAGGCGAGCAGCCCCGGCCCCGGGTCGGCGGGCGTGCGGGCGGCCTCGCGCAGCTCCCAGAGCGCGGTGGCGTCGACGTCGACCCAGACGCTGGCCTCCGGGATCTCCGCGCGGCTCCGCGACAGGATCTTGGCCGCGGTCTTCTGGAAGCCGGTCAGGGGGATGCGGCGCTCGCCGGAGGCGGAGGCGGAGGCGACGGCGGAGGCGGCCCCGGCGACTGCGGCAGCCGGAGCGGCGGCGGCAACCGGGACCCGCCGAGCCTGCTCGACGGCGGCCCGCACATCAGACCTGGTGACGACGCCGCCGGACCCGGTGGGCCGGATCGTGTGCAGGTCCAGGCCCGCGTCACGAGCGAGCCGCCGGACGATCGGCGAGATCACCTTCACCGGCCGGTTCTTGATGGCCGCGGCGACCACGGACGCCGTCTTCTCAGCGCCGCCCGGCGGCACGTGCCCCGGCTGGACACCGCGCGGCCGAGGCTCACGCGACCGACGGCCCCGCCCCGAGCCCGACGACGCCGAGGTCCCGTACCCGATGAGCACGTTCCCGGAGCCGGCCTGCTCCTCCTCGCGGTAGGCCTCGGCGGCCCGGTCTCCGGCCAGCTCGGGCTCAGGCTTGGACGTAACCGCGGGCTCCAGCTGCGGCTCCGAACCAGCCGCCCCCACGCCGTCGGCGGCAACGGTGATCAGCGGCCTGCCCACCTCCACGGTCTCCCCCTCCGCGGCGTGCAGCGCCCCCACCCGCCCGGCGTACGGGCACGGCACCTCGACCACCGACTTGGCCGTCTCGACCTCCACCACCGGCTGGTCGACGGCGACCACGTCGCCCTCCGCGACCAGCCAGTGCACCACCTCCGCCTCGGTCAGCCCCTCGCCGAGGTCGGGCAGGAGGAAGGTCTGCTCGGTCGCGGTGGTGGTCATGCATCCTCCCACTGGAGGTCGTCGACGGCGTCGAGGATCCGGTCCACCGACGGGAGCTGCACGTGCTCGAGCTTGGGCGGCGGGAACGGGATGTCGAAGCCGGTGACCCGCCGCACCGGCGCGGACAGCGAGTGGAAGCAGCGCTCGCCCACCCGGGCCGCGATCTCGGACGCGACGCTGGCGAAGCCGGCCGCCTCGGCGATGACCACCGCGCGGCCCGTCGACTCCACGGCCGCACAGACCGTCGCGTCGTCGAACGGGACGATGGAGCGCAGGTCCACGACCTGGAGGCTGCGGCCGTCGCGCGCGGCGGCCTCCGCCGCCTCCAGCGCGACCGGCACGGACGGCCCGTAGGCGATGAGGGTGGCATCGGTGCCCTGGCGGCGTACGACGGCCGTGCCGATACCCGGCTCGCCGCCGTGCGTCAGCGGGACGTCGTCCTTCGCCCAGTAGAGCTTCTTCGGTTCGAGGAAGACCACCGGGTCGGGCGAGGCGATGGCCTCCCGCAGCAGCGCGTAGGCGTCGGCGGGGTTCGACGGCGCGACGACGTGCAGGCCGGGCGTGTGCGCGTAGTAGGACTCCGACGAGTCGCAGTGGTGCTCGACGCCGCCGATGCCGCCCGCGTACGGCACCCGGATGACCATGGGCAGCTCGACGCGGCCGCGCGTCCGGTTCCGCATCTTGGCGATGTGGCTGACGACCTGCTCGAACGCGGGGTACGCGAAGGCGTCGAACTGCATCTCGATCACGGGCCGCATGCCGTTCATGGCGAGGCCGACGGCGAAGCCGGCGATGCCCGCCTCGGCGAGCGGGGTGTCGAAGCAGCGGTCCTCGCCGAACTGGTCGGTGAGGCCGTCGGTGACCCGGAAGACGCCGCCGAGCGGCCCGACGTCCTCGCCGAGCACGAGCACCGTGGGGTCCTCGGCCATCGCGTCGCGCAGGGCGTGGTTGATCGCCTGCGCCGTGCTGAGGGTCTCGTGGGTGAGCGTCTTGTGCTCCACCGCTGTGGCGGTCATCGGCGCGCCGCCTCTCTGTTCAGCCCGTCTGGGCCCAGCCCTGCTCGGCCCAGTCCGTCCCGGCTCAGCTCGTCGTGCACCAGCGCGAGCTGCTCCACGAGCTGCGGCGTCGGCCGGGAGTAGACGAAGCCGAACAGGTCGTCGGGGTTCGGCTCCACGTCCCGGTTGATGCCGTCGCGCGTGCGGCGGGCCACCTGCTCGGCGGCGTCGGCGAAGGCAGCGGCGCGGGCGTCGTCCAGGGCTCCCGTGGCGCGCAGGTAGGTCTCCAGCCGCACCAGCGGGTCCTTGGCCGCCCACTCGGTGACCTCGGCGTCGGCGCGGTAGCGGGTCGCGTCGTCGGCGTTGGTGTGAGCCTGCATGCGGTAGGTGCGGCCCTCGACGAGCTGCGGCCCCTCGCCGGCCCGCGCGCGCCCGACCGCCCGGGACAGCACGTCGAGGAGCGCCGCGAGGTCGTTGCCGTCCACCTGCTCCCCCGGGATGCCGTAGCCCACGCCCTTGTGCGCGAGCGACGGCGCGGCCGACTGCCGGGCCAGCGGCACCGAGATCGCATACTGGTTGTTCTGCACGAAGAACACGACCGGCGCCCGGAAGACGGCGGCGAAGTTCAGCGCCTCGTGGAAGTCGCCCTCGCTGGTGGCGCCGTCGCCGCACATGGCGAGCACCACGGTGCGCTCGCCGCGCAGCCGCGCCGCGTGCGCCACGCCGACGGCGTGCGGGAGCTGTGTGGCGAGCGGGGTCGCCAGCGGCGCGACCCGGTGCTCGTACGGGTCGTACCCCGAGTGCCAGTCCCCCTTGAGCAGCCCGAGGACGTCGACCGGGTCGACGCCGCGCGTGACGGCGGCAGCGGTGTCGCGGTAGGTCGGGAAGAGCCAGTCGTCGCCGTCGAGCACCTGCGCCGCCGCGACCTGGCAGGCCTCCTGCCCGGAGGACGAGGGGTAGACGGCCAGGCGGCCCTGCCGGACGAGCGCGTAGGCCTGCTCGTTGAACCGGCGGGCGGCGACCATGCCCGCCAGCCCTCGCAGGAGGTCCTCGGCGGCGGGCAGCGAGCCGGTGCCGGCGGCCGTCGGACGGCCGTCCGGATCAAGGAGCATGACCGGCTCCCGCGACGGCAGCATGACATCATCGTCACTCGTCATATAGATATACTGGTCAAACTTTCATTCGGATTCCATCAACGGCGAGGATCCGAGAGACTGTCCAGCAATCGCGAGGTAATGCGATCCAAATGTCCAACGGCGAAGGGGCTGAGGGCATGGCCGCGAGACAAGTGGCACCGGGCCTCGACGAGGTCGACCAGCGCATCGTCGACGAGCTGCGCCAGGACGGCCGGATGTCCATGCGGTCCCTGGCCGAGAAGCTGCACATCTCGCGGGCCAACGCCTATGCGCGCGTGCAGCGGCTCGAGTCCAGCGGGGTGATCCGCGGCTACCGCGCGGACATCGACCCGGTGCTGGCCGGCCTGGGCACGTCGGCCTACGTCACGGTCAACCTCAAGCAGGCGGAGTGGCGCTCGGTCCGCGAGCAGCTCAGGACCCTGCGGGGCGTGGACCACATCGGGCTGGTGGGCGGGGAGTTCGACCTCATCCTGCTCGTCCGCGCCCGCGACAACGCGGACCTGCGGCACCTGATCCTGGACCAGCTCCAGGGCATGAACGGCATCCTCAACACGCACACCCTGCTGGTGTTCGAGGAGCCGGTCCCGGCGGGGCCGGAGCCGGCCGGCTAGACGCGCCGGCGCCGCAGCAGGCTGCTCAGCCGGATCGCGCCGGCGGCGACCGCCGCCATGGCGAGTCCCACGGCGATCCCCAGCCACGGGTTGCCGCCGAACGCCGCGGCGCCCACGTACCCCAGCACGCAGTAGTAGGTGGCCCACAGGACCGCCGCGGCGAGGTCGAACAGGAAGAACCGCCGCCGCGGGTAGCCGTTGGCGCCCGCGGCAAAGGTGACGGCGGTCCGCCCCCCTGGCACGTAGCGCGCCCCGAGCAGGACGACGCCGCCGCGCCGCGCCAGCAGGTCGCCGGCCCCCACGAAGAACGTGTTCGACCGCAGGGCCTTGGGCAGGAAGCGGCCCAGCCGCGACCCACCGGTCCGGCCGATCTGGTAGGACAGGTGGTCGCCCACCATGGCCCCGGCCGCCGCGCTGAGGACGACCAGGACGGGGTGCGCCTGCCCGGCCGCCGCGAAGGAGCCGGCGCTCAGCACCAGGATCTCGCTGGGCGTGAGGAAGACGAACGCGTCGAGCACGGCCAGCGAGAAGAGGCCCAGATACAGCCAGGGGCCGGACAGGGCCGCTAGATCGAGCACCCGTCCATTGTGCCGGGGTTCTCCTGTGAGCACCCTGAGAACGGCGCCGCCGAGCGGCTGAAATCGCGGATGGCCGAGCGCCCGCGCGCCCGGCCGTCCGGCTCAGTCCTCCGACGCCGGCGCCTGCCCGGCGAGGACCAGGTAGACCTCGCGGCGCGCCTTGTCGAGGATCGTGGTGACGGCGGCGGCCTGCTCGGCCGTCCCCGTCCGCGAGACCTGCTCGACGGCGTCGGCCAGGGCGTGGAGCTCGTGCCGGAGCTGGCGGCCGTGGCCGCGCCCGACCTGCTCCCACGGGGTGCCCAGCTCGTCCTTGTGCTCCTCGACGTAGGCGGCGCCGTCGTCGGTGAGCGTGGCGAGCTTGCGGCCGCCGTCCTCGGTGAGCGCCACGAGGCCCTCGTCGGCGAGCAGGGACAGCGCGGGGTAGACCGCGCCGGCGCTCGGGCGCCAGCGGCCGTCGGTGCGGTCGGCCAGCTCCCCGATGATCTGGTAGCCGTGCATGGGCCGCTCCGACAGGAGCAGCAGGATCGCGGCGCGGATCTCGCCGCGCCCGGCGCGCCGCGGGCCGCGGGGGCCACGGCGGCCGCCGTCGCGGTAGTCGCCGCGCGGGCCACGGTGGCCGCGGCCGCCGCGCCCCTCGCCGCGGCCGAAGCCGCGGGGGTCGAAGTCGCCGCGGCCGAAGTCCTCGCGACCGTAGCCGCGCGGGTCGAAGTCCCCGCGCTCGGGGATGTGGGGGAAGTTTCGGTGGGTACGCATGGTGTGTCTCCTCGTGATGTCTCGTGGTGTGCGGCGGGGCGAGGCGGTGCGCTGTCGCGCACTACGGCGTCTCGTCAGTTCTCCCGCCGGCCGGGAGCGCTGGGCACTCGACCGACACTCTAAAGATAGATCAACGATATATCGTTGCGCAAGACCCCGTCAGCCGCGCATGCGAGTCCGCCGGGTCGGTGTCACGGTGCTGGCATGCGGACAGTCGTCGTCGGAGCTACGGGAAACGTCGGGACCGCGCTGCTGCGCGCCCTGCACGAGGAGCCGGGCGTCACGTCGGTGCTCGGGATCGCCCGCCGGCTGCCGGACCGGAACGCCGCGCCCTACCGGCATGCCGAGTGGGCGCCGGTCGACATCGCGGCAGAGGACACCGCCGAGACGGTCGCCGCCCTCGCCGAGCACTTTCGCGGCGCCGACGCCGTCGTCCACCTGACCTGGCTCGTCCAGCCCAACCGCGAGCGCGACCTGCTGCGCCGCACCAACGTGGAGGGCACCCGGCGGGTGGCCGATGCGGTGGTCCGCGCGGGGGTGCCGCACCTGGTCGTCGCGTCGTCGGTGGGGGCGTACTCCCCCGCGGGCGACGACGCGCCGCGGCGCGAGGACTGGCCCACGGAGGGCATCCCGACGTCGCACTACAGCGTGGACAAGGCGGCGCAGGAGCGCGTGCTGGACGAGCTGGAGGCCGCCCGTCCCGACGTCGCGGTGGCGCGGCTGCGCCCGGCCCTGACCTTCCAGGCCGACGCCGCCCAGTCGATAGTGCGGTACTTCCTGGGCCCGCTCGTGCCGGTGCAGCTCCTGCGGTACGGCCGCCTTCCCGCGCTGCCGCTGCCCGCCGGGCTGCGGCTGCAGGCGGCGCACGCCGACGACGTCGCGGACGCCTACCGGCGCGTGCTCGTGAAGCAGGCCCGCGGCGCCTTCAACGTGGCAGCCGACGGCCTGCTCGACGGCCGGGCCCTCGCGCGGCTGCTGGGCCACGGCCGGCTGGTCGAGCTGCCGCCGTCCGCCGTCCGGGCCGCGCTCGGCGCCGCGTACGACGGCCGCGTGGTCCGGGCCGATCCCGGCTGGCTCGACCTGGGGCTGTCCGTGCCCGTGCTCGACACGACCCGGATCCGGGACGAGCTGGGGTGGGCGCCGCGCCGCACCGCGGCGGAGGCGGTCGAGGAGCTGCTCCACGGGATGGCGGTCGGGCAGGGGGTGGCCTCGGCTCCCCTGCGTCCCGCCACGCCCCGGCCCGCCGGGGACTCGGTCACGCCGCTGCGCCTCCGCGGGAAGGTCCAGGTCCCCGCCTCGATGGACCCCTACCTCTTCGGCCTCTACCTCTCCGACCACTTCACCGGCGCGACGGTGGGCCTCGAACGCATGGAGCTCATGACCCGCGCCTACCGGGACACCCCCTTCTACCCGGAGCTGGCCGAGGCCACCGAGCAGCTCCGGGGCGAGCGGGAGCTGTACCGCGACCTGCTGGCGGCGCTCGGGGTAAGGCGCCGTCGGCACCGGCAGGTGGCGGCGTGGCTCGGCGAGAAGGTGGGGCGGCTCAAGCTGAACGGCCGGATCACCAGCCAGTCGCCCATGACGGCGGTCCTCGAGGCGGAGCTGATGCGGTCGGCGGTGCTGGGCAAGATCGGCGGCTGGCAGACGCTGCGCGAGCACGCCGACGAGGTCGGGCTCGACCCGGCGCAGCTCGACGAGCTCGTGGGTCGGGCCGAGCGGCAGCTCGCGCTGCTCGACCGGTTCCACACCTACGCGCGCGAGCGGGCGTTCGCGAGCACCGGCCCGGCCCGCAACGTCCTGCCGCCGTGACCCGCGCCGTGGCGTGCCCGGGCCCTGTCACGGGCGGGCCCGGGCACGCCGCCGGCCGGTGACGGCCGGCGTTCCTCAGCGCGGTTCGCGCCGAGGGGCTGGTGGCAGCGGCGCGCCGGAGCCTGCCGGGCTGTCCTGGTACCAGTAGGCGGTGGTGCAGACGTCGTCGGCGCGCTCGAACAGCATCCCGCCGCGGTCCCCGATCTGCTGCAGGGTGACGCGCAAGGCGGTGTCGAACCTGATGGGGTCGGGCAGGTGCCAGCGGTACATGCCGTGGCCCGGCGGCATCGTGACGTCGTACGGCGAGGCGCCGGTCCGGTCCTCGACCAGCCGCTGGTGGTAGCCGAGGTAGGCCGAGCTGAAGGTCTGGCTGCGCGGGGTCGGCACGGCGCCGAGGTGGTCCTGGAACGCCCAGGCTCCCCCCACGTAGTCCTCCAGGCCGGTGCCGCAGATGGTCGGCAGCTCGTCGTCGCCGTCGAGGAAGAACTTCATCTCGCCCTCGCCCCACCAGAAGCGCTCCAGCGCCGTCACCCCGATGTAGGTGCCCACGTACGCGCCGCGCCCGCGGACGTCGTCCAGCACCACGTGGTCCGTGCCGCGCGGGGCCGCGGGGTCGGACCGGCTCCACCGGGCGTGGAGGTAGCCGAGGTCGTCGCCGAGATCGTCGTCCAGCGAGTAGTCGACCTGGTAGAACACCCCTTCCAGGTCCCTGGCGTGCTCGTTCACCAGCTCGATGCGGGCGGACGTGCGGAACGGCATGGGCAGGTACCAGTTGAAGCCGCCGTTCGGCGCGACGACCACCCCGGCGGAGTGCACGGGGGACGCCGTGGCGAACCCGCTGAGGAAGAAGTCGCCGAACGGCACCTCGACGGCGGGCCGGGCCGCGCCGTCCCAGGTGATGCGGAGCACGAGGTCGCGCAGCACGTACGGGCCGGCGTCGGTGGTGCGGGGCAGGGTGAACCAGAGGTGGCGGATCACGCCGGGCCCCGTGAGGTCCGCGATGGTCGCGCTCTGCCCGGCCCCGATCGTGATGCACGGCCGCCCCTTGCGGCCGGGGCCGAGGCGGGAGGCGGCGGTACCGCCGGCCCCCACGGCCCCGGTCGGGTTCTCGGCGCTGAGGGAACGGCTGCGCGTGCCGTCCAGTCGGGTGTAGGCAGGCAGAGGCACGGACGAGCTCCAGGGGGTTCGGGGAGAGATGGTTCGGGTCATTTGACGGCTCCGGCGGTCACGCCTCGGGTGAGCGTGCGCTGGAAGAGGAAGAAGAACACCAGGGTCGGCAGCAGCGACAGCAGCGAGGCGGCGGCGAGCTGCGTGACGTCGAGCGTGTTCTGCCCCTTGAGCGCGGCGAGCGCGACGGGGATCGTCTGGGCGTCGGGCGTGATCAGCATGATCATCGGGATGAAGAACTCGTTCCAGGTCCAGACGAAGAAGAAGACGAGCAGCACGGACATCGTCGGGCGCATCACCGGGACCACGATGCGGGTGAGGATGGTCCAGCGGTTGGCGCCGTCCACCCGGGCCGCCTCGATGAGCTCGGTCGGAAAGGTGCCGAGCACCGAGCTGAGCAGGTAGGTGCCGAACGCCGCCTGCAGCACCACGAAGATGAACACCACCGCCCACACGGAGTTCTGCAGGCCGAGGGCCTGCGCGCCCGTGAACAGGGGGTATATCAGCGCCTCCTGCGGCAGGATCGTGGCCATGAGCAGCACGAACACCACCCAGGTGCGGCCGCGGACCCGGCCGATCCCGATGGCGTAGGCGCTGAGCATCGACAGCGCGACGCCGAGCACGGCCACCGTCCCGGCGATGAGCACCGAGTTGCCCAGGAGCTGGAGGTAGTCGACGCTGCCGAGGTAGCGCGCGAACGCGTCGGCGGTCCAGGTCTCGGGCAGGGCCAGCGGGCCGCGCCGGGAGTAGTCGGCCCCGGTCTTGAAGGCGTTGACCACCAGCAGGTAGAAGGGCACCAGCACGACGGCGGCGACCAGCACCGCGACGCCGAGCAGCGTCCACCGCTGCGCGGTCAGCCGCACGACGACGTTCCGGTCCCGGCGGCGCCGTCGGCTCGCCGTGGTCGTCGCCCGCCGCGGGCGGGTCGTCTGCGCCACGCTCATCGGTCCTCCATGGATCGCGCCTGCCAGAAGATCAGCCCGGCGGCGACGAGGCCGGTGATGAGGGCCAGCGTCGTGGCCGACGCCGCGCCGTAGCCGACGCGGGAGAGCTCGAAGAAGTTGCGGTAGGAGAAGAACGACGGCACGTACGTCGAGCTCTCGGGCCCGCCCTTGGTGAGGATGAGGATCGGGGCGAACAGCTTCATCGCGCCGATGGTCGCGGTGAGGACCACGACGTACAGGTCGGTCCGGATGTGCGGGACGGTGATGGCCCAGAACCTGCGCCACCAGCCCGCTCCGTCGATCTCGGCGGCCTCGTGCAGCTCCGGGTCGATGCGCTGCAGGGCCGACATGAAGATCACCACGGGGTAACCGATCTGCAGCCAGACGAGCATCAGCATGATGGCCCGCAGCGCGATGTCCGGATCGCCGAGCCAGTCCGGGACGTCGGCGACGCCCATGCCGCGCAGCACCGCGTTGAGCGCGCCGTCCCGCGTCTCCAGGATCCAGCTCCACAGCACGCCGGCGACGGCGATGGGCAGGATCTGCGGGAGGTAGTAGCTGGCCCGCAGCGCGGACGCCACCCGGCTGCCGAAGGCCCGGCCCAGGTAGTCGAACAGCAGGGCCGCCAGCACCAGGCCGATGACCGTCGGCACGACGGCGACCGCCCCGATGAGGTAGACGGTGTTGCCGAACGACTGCCAGAAGACGTCGTCCTGCGCCAGCTCGCGGTAGTTGGCCAGGCCCACCCAGGTGCGCGGGGCGGCGCCGCCCTGCCACTCGAAGAAGCTGTAGTACAGGTTGGCGCCGAACGGCACGAGCACGATGGCCGCGAACCCGAGCAGGATCGGCGCGAGGTACACCCAGTAGGTCACCGGCGGCCGGGGGCGCTTCCCGGCCGCCGCCGTCCGGACGGTGGTCGGCGGCGCCGCCGACGGCGTGGCTGCCGCCGTCATGGCTTGCCGGCGTCGTAGAACTCCTGCAGCGCCGCCAGGAACTCGTCGGTGTCGGTCGAGCCGTTCGACAGGGCCTGCAGCTCGCTCATCTGGAAGTCGAGCAGGCCGGGCACGGGGTAGTCCGGGTAGAACGACAGGGCGTCGCGCGACTTGATCTCGTCGAACTGCTCGTTCAGGTCCCGCATCCGGTCGTCCTCGATCGACGCGGTGTCACCGGCCACCGGGATGCCGCCCTGCGCGGCGATCTCGTTCTGCACCTCCGGCGACAGCGTGGTCTCGATCCAGTCGTACGCCAGGTCCTTGTGCTCGGCGTTGGCCGGTACCCCCCACAGGTGCCCGGACGCGCCGGCGTTGAGCTGCGCCTCGGGGAACGTGAAGGTGCCCCACTCGAAGTCGGCCTCCTCGTGGACGCGGCTGAAGGACCAGGTGCCGTTCGCCATGAACGGGAACTCGCCGGCGATGAAGGCGCGCTCCATCTCGTCGGCCTTGATGCCGGCGAGCTGCGACCCGAGGTAGCCCTTGTCGATCCACTCGGCGAGCCGCTCCGTCCCCGCGCGGAACGGCCCGGACGTCACGTCCGGCTCGCCCTGCAGAAAGATGAAGTCGTCGACGTCCTGCCGGTCCGCCGCCGAGGAGATGAGCTGCCACCAGGTCTGCAGCACCGCGTGCTCGCCCGCGTTGCTCGACACCGGCGTGATCCCGTCGGCGAGGAACGCGTCGAACATGGCCTCCAGCTCGGCCATGGTCTGCGGCGGCTCGGTGAAGCCGTGCTCGGCCAGCAGGTCGGCGTTGTAGTAGATCGTGAAGAACGACGCGATGTTCGGCACGCCGTACCAGTCCCCCGAGCCGGCGTTGCCGTTCTCGTCGTAGACGGCGAGCGAGCGGACCGAGCCGGTGATCTTCTCGTCCCAGCCGCGCTCCTCCACCACGTCGGTCAGCGGGTCCAGCAGGCCCTGCGCCGCGAGCTGCCCGCCGTCGGCGTTGCCGGTGTTGAACTGCATGACGTCGGGCACGTCGTTGCCCGTCAGCAGGATCTTGGCGTTCGAGCGGATCGAGTCGAAGCTCGTGCTGGCGAACTCCACCTCGACGTCCGGGTGCTCCTCCTGGAAGATCTCCAGCGCGCGCTGCCAGCCCTTGTACTGGGCGGTCGAGGTGGTCTCGTACTGCAGGATCGTGAACGTGTCGTCCTGCGACCCGGACCCCGAGCAGGCGGCGAGCCCGGTCACGGTGAGCGCGAGCGCGAGGACGCCTGCCGCGCCCCTGCGCCGATCGATGTGCTTCATTGCTTCTCCCACGTCGTCGATGACTGTCGGACGCTGGCTCCCGCCGTGACCCGGTCGCCATCGGTGGTAACGCTACCTCGTGTCGCTTGCGGCCGTCCAGCAGGCATAGGGGCGACTATCGGTCACGTTCTGGTAACGTCACCTCTGAACGAGGGAGAGTGCGGATGGTGACGATCAACGACGTGGCGCGGCTGGCCGGCGTCAGCCCGATGACCGCGTCGCGCGTGGTCAACGGGACGGGCAACGTGCGCCCGGAGTCGCGGACCAAGGTGGAGGCCGCCGTCGAGGCGCTCGGGTACGCCCCGAACCACGCCGCCTCGGCGCTGCGCCGCCGGGGCGGGCCGACCTGGACGGTCGGCCTCATCCTGGAGAACGTCGCCAACCCGTTCCAGGCCCGGCTGCACCGCGAGATCGAGGACGCCGTCCGCGGGCGCGGCTCCCTGGTGCTGTCCGCGAGCACCGACGAGGACCGCGACCGCATGACCGACCTCATCCGCGAGTTCCGGTCCCGGCAGGTCGACGGCCTCGTGGTCGCCCCACCGCCCGGCGACCAGTCCTACCTGGCGGCCGTGCAGCGCCAGGGCATCCCGATCGTCCTGGTGGACCGGCCGGCGGTCGGCATCGCCGCCCCGGCCGCGCTGTCCGACGGCCGGGGCGGCACCCGCGAGGCCGTCCGCCACCTCGTCGCGCACGGGCACCGGCGCATCGCGTACGTCACCGACCTGCGCTCGGCCACCATGCGCGAGCGGCACGCCGGGTTCCTCGACGGGCTGGCGGAGCACCGCATCGCGCCCGACCAGGCGGTGATCCGCACCGACATCGAGACGCCGGAGGCCGCCACCGCCGTCGTCCGCGAGCTGCTGGCGCTGGAGGACCCGCCGACGGCCCTGGTCACCGGCCGGGACGGGACCACCGTCGGGGTGGCACGCGGCCTGCACGCCGCGGGTGCGCAGCACCGGGTGGCGATGGTCGGCTTCGACGACGTCGAGCTCGCCGACCTGATCGACCCCGGCCTGACGGTCATCGCGCAGGACGCCGTCGCCGTCGGGCGGACCGCGGCCCAGCTCCTGCTCACCCAGCTCGCCGACCGGGGAACCCCGGTCGAGGGCGCGCACCTGCCGACCGTCCTGATCCCGCGGGGGTCCGGCGAGCTCCCGGGGCCGCACCGGAACGCCTGACCAGGACGGCCGTCCCGGTCAGGCCGGTGCCGGGCCGAGGGACCGCACGAGCCTGCCCATCTCCCCGTAGGCCTTGTTCCGGTAGGCGACCAGCGCCCTGACCTGCTCCGGCGTGTAGTCCCGCGTCAGCCCCCTGCCGTTCTTCACGCCCTTGCGGTCGCCTGCCACGGCGTCCTTGATCAGACCCGGCGTCGCGAGGCGCTCGCCGAAGTTCTCCTCGAACGTGCGGAACCCGCCCGCGTAGACGTCGAGCCCCGCCTGGTCGGCGATGGCGAACGGCCCGAAGAACCCGAGCCGGAAGCCGAACGTCGTGCGCACCACGGTGTCGATGTCCTCCGGCGAGGCGATGCCCTCCTCCGCGATCGACATGGCCTCCTTGAGCAGCACGTACTGCAGGCGGTTGAGGACAAAACCCGGCACGTCGGCCACGAGGGCGCCCTGCCGCTCCGCCCGCGCCAGCAGCTCGCGCACCACCGGTACGACCTCGGGGTCCGTGCGGTCGCTCAGGACCAGCTCGACGCCGGGGATGAACGGCGCGGGGTTGGAGAAGTGCACGGTGAGGAACCGCTCGGGGTGCGTCACGGCGGTGGCAAGCACCCGCGCGGGGATCGTCGAGGTGTTGCTGCCGATGATCGCGTCGGCCCGTGCGGCCGCCGAGACGCGGCCGAGCACGTCGTGCTTGACCTCGACCGACTCGAACACCGCCTCCTCGACGAAGTCGGCGTGCGCGACGGCCTCCTCGATCGACGCAGCGGTGCTCAGGTTGGCGCGGATCGTCTCGGTGGCACCGGCGTCGTACAGACCCTCGTCCTCGAACTCGCGGGCCTCCGCGAGCAGCCGCTCGTGCGCGGCCTGCGTGGCGGACGCCGAGACGTCGGCGATGGTGACCGGGAGCCCGGCGAGCGCGAACGACTGCGCGATGCCCCCACCCATGTACCCGGCCCCCACGACGGCGACCGAACTGATGCTCGTGACCATGATGTCCTTCCTGACGGGCTACTGAAACGTTTACGAACAGGCTCAACCGCAGGACGCCGCGTTCGGCGCCGGGTCGCTCTCGGCGGCGCCGTCCTCGATCTCCCCGATCGCGGCCACCTTGGGCGCCGACGGCGAACCCGGGTCGAACCGGTAGCCGAGCCACTCGCGGGTCAGCCGGCGGGCCAGCTCGATCCCGACGACGCGCTGCCCGAAGCAGAGGACCTGGGCGTTGTTCGAGAGCACGGCGCGCTCGACCGAGAAGGAGTCGTGGGCGGTCACCGCGCGCACGCCGGGCACCTTGTTGGCCGCGATCGCCACGCCGAGCCCCGTGCCGCACACGAGCAGCGCCCGGTCCGCCTCTCCGGCGACGACCAGCCGGCCCGCGGCGGCACCGACGTACGGGTAGGCGGTGTGCTCGTCGCTCCCCACGCCGACGTCGACCACCGAGGCGACCCGCTCGTCCGCCTCCAGGTCCCGCTTCAGGATCTCCTTGTACTCGTACCCGGCGTCGTCGGAGCCGATCACCAGTCGCAGTCCGTCCAGCGTCATGATTCCACCTTCGAGCTCGTGGGCGTGGGGATGCCGACCTCGGCACCCGCCTCGCTCAGCAGGAGGGCGAGCGAGGTCGCCCCGGGGTCCGGGGTGCCGAGGCTCTTGTCCCCGAGCACCCGCGCGCGGCCCCGGCGGGCCGCGATGTTCGTGGTCGCGGCCGCGCCGTCGCGCGCGGCCGCGACCGTGGCCCGCCAGGCGTCCGCGGGTGCAGCCCCCGCGCCGGCGGCCGCGACGAGCGCGTCGACGGCCGGGTGCAGCGCGTCCACCAGCGTCTTGTCCCCGACGCGCGCGCCGCCCACCGCCGCCACCTGGTCCCGGGCCGCGGCGATCCCGGCCACGAGGCGGTCGAAGGTGACGGCCGCGTCCGCCGGTAGCTCGCCGGCGAGCGCGAGCAGGCCGACGCCCCACAACGCCCCCGACGTCCCGCCCGCCTTGTCCGCCCAGGCGTCGGCCGCGCGCCGCAGCACGGACGGGGCATCTCCCCCGGCCGCGAAGGCGGCCTCGGCCGCGCGGACGGCGGCGTCGATCCCGCGGCACATGCCCCGGCCGTGGTCACCATCCGCCGCCACCGCGTCGAGGTCGCCGAGCATCTGCTCGGCGTCGTGCAGCGCGACCTGTGCCCGGCGCAGGATGGCCACGACCGTACCCGCCGCGGCGATCGCCTCCGGTGTGGTGGCCGGCAACAGCTCGGTCTCCGGTTCGGTGGGCAGCGCGGCAGGCGCCGAGGCGGGCGCCGGACGCCACCCGCCGTGGCGGAACCCTGGCGTGTCGGCGGGGGCGAGCCACAGGCGCTCGAGCTCGTCGTCCAGCCAGGTGACCGTGAGCGAGCAGCCGGCCATGTCCAGGCTCGTCACGTACTCACCCACCAGCGGCGCGACGATCCGTACGCCGCGCTCCACGAGCAGGTCGTGCACGCTGTCCCACAGGACGAACAGCTCCTCGTACTTGACGTTGCCGAGGCCGTTGAGCAGCACGGCGGCCCGGCCGTCGGCATCGGCCGGGCGCTCCGCGAGCACGCGGTCGACGAGCTCGGCGGCGAGACCCGCCGCCGTCGGCCGGGCCTCTTCGCCGACGCCGGGCTCGCCGTGGATGCCGAGCCCCCAGCCGGCCACCCCCGGCTCCAGGCTGAACAGCGGGTGGTCGTGGCCCGGCAGGGTGCAGCCGTCGAAGGCGACCCCGAAGGACTGCGTGCGCTGGTTGCCGCGGGCAGCGAGCCGGTTCACCTCCGCCAGGTCCGCACCCTCCTCGGCGGCGGCACCGGCGAGCTTGAAGACAACGAGGTCGCCGGCGACGCCGCGGCGCTCCTCGGCACGGTCGGCGGGAGCAGATGCGACGTCGTCGGTCACCAGGAGGATGGTGACCTCGGTGCCCTGGGCGCGCAGGCGGCTGGCCGCCGCGCCGAAGTTGAGCACGTCGCCCGCGTAGTTCCCGAAGGTGACGAACACGCCGGCGCCCGCGTCGGCGGCGCGGCACACGTCGAGCACCTGGCGGGTGGACGGCGAGGTGAAGATGTCGCCGCACACGGCGGCGTCGGCGAGGCCGTCGCCGACCAGGCCCGCGAAGGCGGGGTAGTGGCCGGATCCCCCGCCGACGACGACGGCGACCTTGCCGGGGCGGGTGCCGTCCGCGCGGGCGATGCCGCCGGGGACCTGGCGGAGCCGGCCGGGGTGGGCCTTGACGAGGCCGCGCAGGGCCTCGGGGACGAAGTCTTCCGGTCTGTTGTGGACGTAGGTCATCTCACCTGCACCTTTGCTCGGGGACCTGGTTGCTGCTGACTCTGCTGACGGCGAGTGGCTACCGCCCGGCGCCCCGGAGCACGTCACGGATGTACTCCCGGTTGATGGCGGCGACGCCGAGGCTGTCCGACCCGTAGTGCTCGCACACGAAGACCCCGTCGAACCCCAGCTCGAGGGCCCTGCGGATCACGGCGCGATAGTTCACGACGCCCTGGACGAGCGGCGTCGGGTGCGTGGCGTAGGAGCCCGTGGCCGGGTCCTCGTCCCGCGTGTAGTTCTTGATGTGCCAGAAGTTGGTCAGGGGCAGGACCTTCTCGAACATCGTCGGGATGTCCTCGATCGGCCGGTGCAGGCGCACCAGGTTGCCGAGGTCGGGGTTGATGCCGACGTTGTCGCGGTCGACGTCCTGCACGAACCGCACCGCGAGGTCGGGGGTGCCGACGTACGTGTCCTCGTACATCTCGAGGCTGACCTGCACGCCGAGGTCGCGCGCATGGTCGGCGAGCTCGCGGATGCGGGCCACGGCGAGGTCGTAGGTGTCCTTGTCGTCGAGGTCGTCGTGGTGCCCCTCGGCCAGCCAGAACCACAGGGCGCGCTCCTGGGCGGGGGTCAGGGCCTGCATGAAGCCGAAGTTGACGACCTCCGCCCCGAGCTCGGGGGCGCGGTCGATGATCCGGTGGCCGAAGCGCAGGTAGTCCGCGCCGCGCTGGGCGTCGACGACGCTCCGTCGGGTGGTCGACACGGACGGGACCGACAGGCCGGTCTCCTTCAGCACGGCGAGCAGCTCGGCGAACCGCGCATCGCTCAGCTCGCCGATCGACAGCCAGGCGTCGGTCGGGTCAACGTGTGCGAAACCCAGGTCGGCCACCTGCTGGAGCTGCGCGCGCCAGGACTCGGCCGGCGCGTCGACGTTGGGGGTGCCGTCCGCCGTCGTCGACCCGAAGGACAGCATGTTGGCCGCGATGGGCCAGGTGTCGGCTGTGCGCATGTGCGATCTCCGTCGATCCGCGATGCCGCAAGGCATCTCTGTCGTTCGCCGGGCGGCTCGCCCGACGGGGTGGTCCTTGCTCCGCCGGTTCCAGGCCCGGCGGTCACTCAGCCCCGCTTGTCCCGGAGCAGCTCGGCCCGGGGCGCGGCGGTCGAGTCCCGGACGACGAACGTGGTGGCGATCTCGATGTGGTGCGAGTCGACGGGCTTGCCCTCGTGCAGCTGTTGTACGGTGAGCAGCGCCCGCCGGCCGATCTCCTCCAGCGGCTGCCGGACGGCGGTGAGCGGCGGGTTGGCCCACGACGCGAGCGGCGTGTCGTCGTAGGCCACGAGGCTGACGTCCTCCGGGACCCGCAGGCCGGTGCGCCGGGCCGCCTCCAGCACGCCCATCGCCTGGGCGTCGCTGCCGGCGAAGACCGCCGTGGGCGGGTCGGGACGACGGAACCACTGCTCCGCGACCTCGACGGCCTGGTCGTGGTCGAAGCGGATCGGGCGGACCAGGTCGGGTTCGACCGGCACGCCCTGCTGCCGGCAGTAGGTGAGGAAGCCGTCGAGGCGCGCCACGGCGCTGAGCGACTCCGACGGTCCCGCCACGACCCCGATGTGCCGGTGCCCGAGCCCGACCAGGTGCTCCGCGGCGCTCCGCCCACCGAGCCAGTTCGTGGACCCGACCGACACCACGCCCTCCTCTGTAACCTCGAGCGGGTCGATCACCACGAGCGGGACACGGGCGCGCGCCAGGCTCGCGTAGACGTCCGGGCCGAGCCCGGACGTCAGCACGATCGCACCCACGCGCTCGGCGGCGGCGAGCCGCTGGGCCCACGCCGCGCTCGACTCCGGCACCCCGCGCGCGGACCTGCGGCGCACCCGCCCGACGACGACCTCCAGGTCCAGCTCCTCGGCGGCGAGCACCACACCACGCAGGATCTGCGTCGCATAGGTGGTGTTCAGGGCGTCGACCATGAGCTCGACGGTGTGCGCAGTGCGGACCCGGGAGGGCCCCCGGTAGCCGAGCTCGGTGATCGCCGTCTCGACCCGCTCCCTGGTGCCCTCCGCGACGTCGGGCCGCCCGTGCACGACCTTGGACACCGTGGCGGTGGACACGCCCGCGTGCGCGGCCACGGCGGAGAGGTTGGGGCGCGCCGGCCCGGTCTTCTTCGTCAAGCCTGCCTCCTCGTTCCGACCGTTTGTATCTCGAACGTCCGAAAATCACAAGGGTCGGCCGGGCGCCGACCGGTCCGCCATCGCCGTCCTTGGCGGAGCCTTCCGCAGAAGAACAGGCAGTTTCTCCGCATCAGTTTTCCGGCAGGCACCGAAAACTTTCGACGACGGTAGCCCGGCCGCTGGGGGTGTCGGGCCAAGCAGGCCGAGGCACGGGTCGCCCGTTGACATGCACGGCGGCGCGACCTACTTTATCGATAAACATCGCCAGCCGCGATGGGCACTCGAGGAAGAGAAAGCCGTGACCCACCGACTACCGACCGGGTACGTGGGCGAGCGTCGACTCGCGCACGACGATCCGGGCCGACATCACCGACTCCACCACGTCGCCGGGGGCCGTGTCGCCGGCGTCGACGCGTCGCAGGAGCAGGTCCATGATGCGCTCGGCCATCGAGTCGTTGTCGGGGTCCATGGTGGTCAGCCGCGGGATGAGGTACTCACCCTCCGCGTCGTTGTCGAAGCCGACCACCTGGACGTCGTCGGGAACCCGCAGGCCGACGTCGGCCAGCGCGCGCAGCGCACCCATCGCGGCCGCGTCGGTCAGGGCGAAGGCGCCGTCGAACGGGACGCCGTCGCGGTGCAGCCGCATGACGGCCTCGTACCCGTCCTTCGTGGTGAAGGACACCGCGTCGACCACCAGCCGCTCGTCGACCGGCAGGCCCGCCTTGGCGTACGCGTTGCGGTAGCCGCGGCTGCGCAGCGTCGCCATGCTGTCGACACCCTGGTCCGGGCGGCCGCCGAGCAGCGCGATGCGCCGGGCACCGCGTTCGAGCATGTACGACGTCGCGAGCTCGGCGCCCCCGACGTTGTCCATCATCACGTGGTCGAACTCGCCGGCCAGCCGCCGCTCGCCGAGCAGGACGACGGGGACCTCGATGCCGGCGCGGCGCACGTCGGCGGTGTCGATCTGCACCGGGCTGAACACCAGGCCGTCGTAGGGCCGCACCCGCTCGGGGGAGATGGCGGCGAGCTCGCCCTCCCGGCTCGCGCCGGTGCGCTCGATGATGACGTGGTACCCCTGCGACTGGGCCAGGGTGTCCAGGCGAGCCGCGAGGTGCGCGTAGTAGGGCCCGTCCAGGTGCGGCACCAGCAGCCCGATCGCCCCGCTGCGGCCGGCCCGGAGCTGCCGCGCGGTGGCGTTCACCCGGTAGCCGAGCCGGGCCACCGCCTCGAGCACGCGAGCACGGGTGTCCTCGCTAGCCCCCGGTCGCCCGTTGATGACATTCGAGACCGTCATCGTCGAGACACCGGCTTCGAGTGCCACGTCGCTCATCTTCACCACGCCGACCATCATGACACCCCGCGCTCGACGGCCTGCCCCCGTCGCGCCGGCGTCAGCCCATGGCTCTGATCAAGGAGGACCAGACCGCCGTGAAGCAGCTCCTGTACTCCAAGAGGCTCGCGCCCTACCTGTTCATCCTGCCGTTCCTCGCCACGCTCGCCGTCTTCTGGGTCATCCCGCTGGGCCGGTCGTTCCTGATGAGCACCCAGGAGGTGCTCTACGGCCAGGCGACGTTCATCGGGCTCGACAACTACGAGCGCCTGTGGGGCGACCGCATCTTCTGGCAGGCCCTGTTCAACAGCGTCCGCTACATGGTGCTCACCCTGGTGCTCCTCATCCCGATCCCGCTGGCGCTGGCCGCGCTGGTCAACTCGAACATCGGCAGCGCGCGGATCAAGGGGTTCTTCAAGGCCTCGCTGTTCGTGCCCGCGCTGACCTCCGTCGTGGTCGCCGGGATCGTCTTCCGCCTCATCTTCGCGGAGTCCGACTCCGCGATGATGAACCAGGTCGCCGAGTTCCTCGGCTTCGGCCCCGTCCGCTGGCTGCGCAGCGACCTCACCGGGCTCGTGGCCCTGCTGGCCATCGCGCTCTGGCGGTGGACAGGGGTGAACATGATGTACTTCCTGGCCGGCATGCAGGCGATCCCCACCGAGTACTACGAGGCGGCATCGATCGACGGGGCGAGCAAGTTCCGCCAGTTCATCCACATCACGATCCCGAACCTGCGGCCGACCATCGTCTACGTCGTCACGATCAGCGTCTACGGCGGCCTGTCGATGTTCCTCGAGAGCTTCGTGCTCTACGCCGGCAACAACTCCCCCAACAACCAGGGCCTCACGGTCGTCGGCTACCTCTACCGCAAGGGCATCGAGGAGAACGACCTCGGCTTCGCCTCGGCCGTCGGTGTGGTGCTGCTCGTGATCATCATGACGATCAACATCTCCTACCTCGTCGCCAGCGGGACCTTCAAGAAGGAGGCCGAGTCATGACCACCCTGCGCCAGGAAGACCACGCGACGACCGCTCGTCCCGCCGCTGCCCGCCGGCGCACGGGGCCCTCCACGGCGGCGTGGATCCAGAGTGCGTTCCTCGTCGTGATGGCCCTGATCGCGCTGGTCCCCATCCTGGCGATCTTCGTGGGCACGTTCCAGGACGGCAACGAGGTGATCCGGCGGGGCATGACGTTCGACGTCGACCTCGGCACGCTCAGCCTGGACAACTACGTGCTGCTGTTCACCGACTCAGGGCCGTACTTCCGGTGGTTCGCCAACACGCTGCTGCTGACGGTCGCGCAGGTGGCGGGCACGCTGCTGGTGAGCTCGTTCGTCGCCTACGGCTTCGCGATGTACGAGTTCAGGACCAAGACGCTGTGGTTCATCATGGTGCTCCTCGTCATGACCGTGCCGTTCGAGATGCTCATGCTCCCCCTGTACGTCCAGGTGAACGACATGGGGCTGGCCGACACCTACACGGTGATCGTGCTGCCCTTCCTGGCGTCGGCAGTGACGATCTTCTTCTTCCGCCAGTACTTCCTGGGGATACCGAAGGAGATCCTCGAGGCCGGGCGGGTCGACGGAGTCAGTGAGTTCGGGATCTTCTTCCGCCTGGTGCTGCCGATCACCAGGCCGGCCATGGCCGCCATGGCGATCCTCAACGGAATGATCTGCTGGAACAACTTCCTCTGGCCGCTGCTGGTCTTGCGCAGCCCCGAGAAGTTCACGCTCCCCATCGGCCTCAACACGCTGCTCACGCCGTACGGCAACAACTACGAGCTGCTCATCATCGGGGCCTTCTTCTCGCTGATCCCGATCCTCATCCTCTTCCTCGCCTTCCAGCGGTTCTTCATCGAGGGAATCACCGCGGGAGCGGTCAAAGGCTGACCCCTCCCCATACCGAACGGAGAAAACTCATGACCAGGCTACGGACGACGGTGTCCACGCTGATCGCCGCGCTCGCGGTGACGGCGCTGACCGCCTGCGGCGGCGGCCAGCCCGAAGCACCGACCAAGAACGCCGACGGCTCGACCACGCTGAACATGTGGACGTTCGCCGACGTGCACGCCACGTACTACGAGGAGATGGCCGAGCGGTGGAACGAGGCCAACCCCGACCAGGAGATCAAGCTCGAGGTCACCGTCTACCCCTACGACGACATGCACAACAAGCTGCAGCTCGCGGTGAACTCCGGTGAGGGCCTGCCGGACGTGGTCGACATCGAGGTGAACAAGTTCGCCAACTTCGTCAAGGGCGAGAACCCGCCGCTCATGGACCTGACCGAGGCAGCGGCGCCGTACAAGGACGACGTCGTCCAGGCCCGCCTCGACCTGTACAGCAAGGACGGGACGATCTACGGGTTCCCGACGCACGTGGGTGCCTTCACCACCTTCTACAACACGGAGGCGCTGGAGGGCGCGGGCATCGACTACACGACCATCAAGACCTGGGACGACTTCAAGGAGGCCGGGGTCAGGTACCACGAGGAGACCGGCAAGGCGTTCGGCGTGGCCAGCACCAGCGTCATGTTCCTCGAACCGCTCATCACGGCGCAGCTCGGCGGGCAGTACATCGACGCAGAGGGCAACGTGCAGGTGAACAGCCCCGAGGTGGTCGAGAGCCTCTCGATGATCAAGGACATGCAGGACGCGGGCGCCGTCTCCACGATCCCCGGCGGCAGCCCCGACTCCGAGGAGGCGTACGGCGCCATCAACGACGGCGACTACGCCGCGATCGTCTACCCGGCGTGGTACACGTCCCGGTTCGTCGACTACATGCCCGACCTCGCCGGCAAGGTGGCCATCGCGCCGGCGCCGGTGCCCGACGACGCCGTCGTGCAGACCATCGGTGGCGGCGGCACCGGGGCCGCGGTGCCCGTGGTCTCGCCGAACAAGGACCTCGCCGCCGAGTGGCTGGCGTTCGCCAAGCTGTCCCCCGAGGCCAACGTCGCCGTGTGGGAGGTACTGGGCTTCGACCCGGTGAACATGGCCGTCTGGGAGGACGAGGACGTCACCAAGGACCCGGAGAACAAGTTCAACAAGTACTTCCAGACCAACCTGTTCGACGTGCTCAACGAGGTCAAGGACGGCATCGGGCACTTCGAGTCGTTCAGCGACCCGAACTGGCCCACCGTCGACGACACGTTCCGCACGATCACGCTCAACGAGATCTACGAGAACGGCACGCCGGTCCAGGAGGCCCTGGACCAGACGCAGGCCGACCTGCAGAACCAGCTGGGGCAGTAAGGCCCTGACCCTCTGAGCGCGGGCGGGGCGGCTCACCACGGCAGCCGCCCCGCCCGACGCATGCCGCACGCACCAACCACCGAGGAGTACACCACCCATGCTGTCCGCATCCGTCACCATCGACCCGGCGTTCGTCGTCGGACCGGTGCGCCCCCGCACGTTCGGCTCGTTCGTCGAGCACCTGGGCCGCAGCGTGTACACGGGCCTGCACGAGCCCGGCCACCCGACCGCCGACGCCGACGGGTTCCGCGGCGACGTCGTCGAGCTCACCCGCGAGCTGGGGGTCACGACGGTGCGCTACCCCGGCGGCAACTTCGTCTCGGGCTACCGCTGGGAGGACGGGATCGGGCCGGTCGGGCAGCGCCCGCGGCGCCTCGACCTCGCGTGGCACTCGACCGAACCCAACCTCGTGGGGATCGACGAGTTCATGCGGTGGTGCGCCCGCACCGGCGTCGAGCCGATGATGGCGGTCAACCTCGGCACGCGGGGCGTGCAGGAGGCCCTGGACCTGCTCGAGTACTGCAACGTGCCGGGCGGCACCACCTGGAGCGACCTGCGCCGGGCCAACGGGGCAGAGGACCCGTACCGGATCACGATGTGGTGCCTGGGCAACGAGATGGACGGGCCGTGGCAGATCGGCCACAAGACCGCGCAGGAGTACGGGCGCCTTGCGGCCGAGACCGCGCGGGCGATGCGGATGGTCGACCCGGACCTCGAGCTCGTGGTGTGCGGCTCGTCCGGGTCGCAGATGCCCACGTTCGGCGAGTGGGAGCACACGGTGCTCACCGAGGCGTACGAGCACGTGGACCACGTCTCGGCGCACGCGTACTACTGGGAGGAGGACGGCGACCTCGCGTCCTTCCTGGCCTCCGCGGTGGACATGGACCACTTCGTCGACTCAGTGGCCGCGACGGCCGACGCCGTCCGCGCGGCGGGCAAGCACACCAAGCGGATCAACGTCTCGTTCGACGAGTGGAACGTCTGGTACCAGAAGCGGGCGGAGTCGCGCCCGCCGTCGGGCGACGACTGGCCGGTGGCGCCCGTGCTGCTGGAGGACCGCTACAACGTGGCCGACGCCGTGGTGGTCGGCAACCTGCTCATCTCGCTGCTGCGGCACACGGACCGCGTGCACGCGGCGTCGCTCGCGCAGCTCGTCAACGTCATCGCGCCGATCATGACCGAGCCGGGCGGCCGGTCCTGGCGGCAGACGACGTTCCACCCCTTCGCGCTCACCGCGCGGCACGCCGCGGGCGACGTGCTGCGCCTGGCCGTGGACGCGCCCGTGCAGGAGACGGCCAAGTTCGGCCCCGTCCCGGTGCTCGACGCCGTCGCGACCCACGACCCCGAGTCGGGCGGCGTGGTGCTGCTCGCGGTGAACCGGTCGCTCACGCAGGACGTGGCGCTCGAGGTCGACCTGCGGGGCTTCCCCGGGCTGCGGGTGGCCGAGGCGCTCACGCTGTCCAACCCCGACCACACGTGGTCCGCGACGGCCGACGACGCCACCTCCGTGCTGCCGCAGGCCAACGCGACGGCGAAGGTGGCCGACGACCACGCCCACGTCGAGCTGCCGCCGGTGTCCTGGTCGATGGTCCGGCTGGAACAGGCACCGGCCGACCGGTAGGTCACCCGCGGCCGGGCGCGGCCGTCGGCAGCGTCACGGTCACCACGGTCGGCCCGCCGACCGGGCTGGACAGCTCGAACGTGCCGTCGACGGAGCGGGCGCGCTCGGCGAGGCCCGCGAGGCCGGACCGGAGGCCGGAACCGTCCGCCGGCACGACGCGTGCGCCGCCGCGGCCGTCGTCGCGCACCCGGACGCGGACGACGTCCGCGCCGCCCCTCTCGTGGCGCTCGACCCGCACGTCCATGGCCGACGCGCTGGCGTGCTTGGCCGCGTTGGTGACCAGCTCCGCGATCGTGAAGTAGGCGATCGACTCGATGGCCGGGGCCAGCCGGCCGCCCGCCTCGACCTCCGGGCGCACGTCGACCGTGACCGGCAGCGGCGCGCGGCCGGCCAGCGTGGCGAGCGCGACCCCGAGACCGTCGTCGAGCGCGGGCGGGTGGATGCCGCGGGCGAGCTCGCGGAGTTCCACGAGCGCCTCCTTGGCCGAGGCGTGCGCGGTGTCGAGCAGCTCGGCGGTCTGCGCGGGGTCGTCCTGGCCGGTGAGCTGCTCCCTCGCCTCGCCGAGCTGCATCGCGATGGCGACGAGGCGGGCCTGCGTGCCGTCGTGCAGGTCGCGCTCGATGCGGCGCAGGCGCGCGTCGGCGTCGTCCACCGTGTCCGCGCGCGAGGCCTCCAGCTCCGCGACGCGCAGGCTCGCGCGGGTCGGGCCGAGCAGCGCGACGGCGAGGACGCGGACCAGCGCGACGAGCAGGTGCTGGGCCCACGGCCACAGGAACAGCAGGACCAGACCGCCGAGCGCGACGAGGAGCTGGCCGAGGAGTGTGTCCACGAACGCGCCGCCATGGTTCCACGTGCCGTCGGGGGCCTGCTGCAGCGGCAGGAGCCGGAACCAGGTCCAGTAGGTGAGCCCGGCCAGGCCGGTGAGCAGGAACGTCGTGCTCACGACGAACCCCACCAGCGTGGCCGGCACGGAGGCGATCATGAAGAGCACGGCACGCCAGCCCACGGCATCGCCCACCATGGCGCCGAGGGTGCGCCAGAAGCCCCGGGGGCGAACGTACGGCGCGGGTGCGGCGATGTCGACGCCGAGCAGGCCGCGCATCAGGCCGCGGTAGAGCGCGCCCCAGCCACGCCCGCCGAGCACGACGGCGCCGGCCACGAACAGGCCCACGACGGTCACCGCGACCGTGGCCGTGGAGACGACGGTGAGGATCCCGTAGGCGAGGGCGAACGGTGCGAGCAGCAGCGCGATCCAGAGGAACCCGTACTCGCCCCAGGTACGACGTGCGAGGGGCGCGTTCAGGAGGTGCACCATGGCTGTCATGTTCTCAGGTTCGGCTACTCGACGGAGACGGCCGACTCGGCCGGCCGGCCACGCGTCGCCCGCCAGGCGGGCAGCAGCGTGGCGCCGAGGGTGATCAGGACGACCAGGCCGACGATACCCACGTAGACCAGCGGGGGCCCGGCGGGAATCAGCGAGCCGAGCCGCTTGAGGCTGACCGGGACCAGGATTCCCATCGCCGCCACGGTGCCCAGTGCGATACCGGTGACGGCCACGATCGCGGCCTCGATCCCGACCATCCGCAGCACCTGACGGCGCGTCGAGCCCACGAGCCGCTGCAGCCCGAACTCTCGCTGCCGTGCCGCCGTGCTCGACACCAGGGTGTTGATCATCGTGATCGCCGCGTACCCGACGAGCATGAGCACCATGATGTAGATCGCGTACGAGGCCGTCTTCTTCCCTTCCTCGTACTCGGCGAACAGGACGTCGCGATCGTCCACCGTCAGCCCGTCCCGGCCCGCTGTCAGCGCGGTCAGGTCCACCACCAGTTGCTCGGGCGCGGTGCCCTCCTGGGCGGTGACCAGGATGCGCGTCGCGACCCCCTCGGTGGTGTGCGCGGCCAGGGTGTCGGCCGGGAGCAGCAGCGTGTCGTAGTCGTCCGCCGCGGAGAACAGCGCGGCCACCCGCACGTCCTGGAGGGTGTTGTCCCCCATCCGGAGCGTGATCGTATCGCCGAGGCCGACGCCGAGGCTGCTGGCATGCTCGTCCTCGATCGCCACCGTCGCGCCGTGCAGGTCGGTGAGCGCACCGGCGGTCACGTCGACGGGCGTGCTGGTCCCCGCGCTCTCGGCCGTGACTCCCTGGAGGTTCCAGCCCTCACCCATCGGCGACACGTCGTCCGGGCTCTCGACGAAGCCCACGCTGCTGACGTACTCCGACGCGCCGGCGACGCCCGGGAGCTGGTTGATCTGCTCGACCAGCTCCGGGTCGAGCCGGTCCTGCCCGGTCACCACGGCATCGGCGACGACGCCGTCGGCGAAGGCCTGCCGGTCGGCGGTGTCGTTGGTCGTCTGCAGGTAGAGCATCCCGGTGGACACCCCGGTCAGCAGGATGACCGGCCCCAGCACGGCCGCGAGCCGACCGGTCCGGCCGCGGGCGTTGAGCACGGCGAGGTCGCCTGTCAGCCCGCCCAGCGCGCGCACCGGCGTCTGGAGCAGGAAGATCATGAGCTTCGCCAGGACCGGCGCCAGCAGGGCGAGCCCGATGGTGAACACGATGACCGCCGGCGCGGCCGTGGCCGGCGCGAGCGGACCGCTCAGCACCGCGACGGTCACCATGGTCAGCGCGATCCCTGCGGCGACGAAGAGCAGCCCGCCGAGCACGCGCCACCCGCCGATCAGCTTGCCGCCGTCGAGGGACGCCTCGGCGAGCGCCTGGCTCGGCTTGGTGCGCGCCGCCCTCCGGCCGGCACCCATGGCGCCGCCAACGGCCGCGAGGATCGCGACCGCCATCGCGGCCACCGACGGGATCCAGCCCTGGTGGAAGGCGACACCCGCCGTGGCGATGCCCTGGTCGGCGAGGAAGCCGAACACGAGCTTGCCCAGGAACTGGCCCGGAGCGATCGCGGCCGCGGTGGCGACCAGGGACAGCACCAGCGTCTCGCGGAGGACCATCCGGCGCACCTGGCGGGGCGTCGCCCCGATGGCGCGCAGCAGCGCGAGCTCCTTCTGGCGCTGCGAGATCGACAGCCCGAGCATCGAGGCCACCCCGAAGACCGACACCAGCAGCGCGAAGGCGCTGAAGACGCCGGCGAGGGACACCACGTTCACGCTGGTCGCCGTGGCCCCGCGCAGCTCGGCCCGGCCTCGCTCGTCACCGACCAGCGTCACGGTCTCGCTGCTTGCCTGAGCGCTGCCCGGGTGAGCGCTGCTCAGCGCGGCATCGATCCGCTCGCGCAGCTCGGCCACGTCGGTCCCGGGGTCGGCGACGACGCCGATCGCATCGACGGTCCCTGCCGAGGGCGTCCCTTCGAAGACATAGGTCTCGGTGTCCGCCACGCCCGGCAGCGCCGCGATGGCGCCCTCCAGCCCGGCGTCGATGCGGACCCGCTCGGGCAGGACCGCCGGCTCGTCCTCGTCGGCGCCGGGCGCGAGGTGCGTCTGGTCGCCTGCGACGACGACGTCGGCCGAGGCGAGCTGCTGCGGCGGGGCGGCCGCGCGGATGCCCGTCTCGATCAGGCCGCCGGTGGCCATCAGGATGACCGCGGCGAAGAACATCGCGAGGAAGGCCGCAACGAACGTGCCCGTGCGGAACCGCAGGGTGCGGAGTGCGAGCTGCATCATCGGCGCGGCCCTCCGACGGTCGTCCCGAGGCCCGTCCCGAAGTCCGCAGCAGACGGCGCAGGCGCCTCGTCCGCGTACGCACCCAGGTGGGTCATCCGCTCGGCCACGGCGTCCGCCGTCGGCGAGTACAGCTCGCCCACCACACGCCCGTCGGCGAGGAACAGGACCCGGTCGGCGTAGGACGCCGCGACCGGGTCGTGCGTCACCATCACGATGGTCTGGCCGGCCTGCCGCACGGAGTGCTGGAGCAGGCCGAGCACGTCCCGCGCGGTCCGCGTGTCGAGCGCGCCGGTCGGCTCGTCGGCGAAGATGACCGCTGGCTCGGTGATCAGTGCCCGCGCGATGGCGACCCGCTGCTGCTGCCCACCGGACAGCTCCGCCGGACGGTGCTTGCGCCGTTCGGCCAGGCCCACCTGTGCGAGCACGCTGGTCACCCGGCCCTTGGCCGGGCTCCGGCCGGCGAGCCGCAGCGGCAGCGTCACGTTCTGCTCCACGGTCAGCACCGGGAGCAGGTTGAACGCCTGGAAGATGAAGCCGACCCGGTCGCGCCGCAGTTCCGTCAGCTCGGTCTCGCTCATCGTGCTGAGCTCGCGGTCCTCAAGAACCACCGAACCCGCTGTCGGCTGGTCGAGCCCGGCCGCAGCCTGCAGCAGCGTGCTCTTGCCGGAGCCGGACGGACCCATGATCGCCGTGAACGTACCCCGGCCGAACTGCGTCGTCACGTCGTCGAGCGCCACCACCTGGTTGCCGCGCTTGCCGTAGACCTTGCGGACGGACGTCAGCCGGACCGCATCGCCGGCGCCACCTGTGTCTGTGAACATTCCCATCGCACCGTTCCCCCATGCCACGCCGTGTTGCGTGCGCACCGGGTACGACGTTATGAAGAGGCGCGGTTCACCTGATACGGGGCCTGCTGGTCAGTCGCGGTAGGGACATCCCCCCGGCCGGCCGGGGGACGCCGGGCCCGGGCCAGGACGGCGACCAGGTGCAGGTGGGCATCGACGAGGTGGCGCGTCATGACAGGTGCCAGACCTCCTGCATGTCCCGCCACCGCTCGCCGGGCTTCGCGTCCCGGCCGAAGGGCGTCTGGCACGGGTCGGTGTGCGTCCACCACTCCTGGGTGACCGGGTCCTGCGCGATCGGGGCCATGTCGGCCTCGTGGTCCGCGCCCGTGTACTCGTAGTAGGCGAACAGCGTGTTCTCCAGCACGAAGATCGTGTAGTTGTGCACGTTGCACGCCCGAAGGGTCGCCTCGACCTGCGGCCAGACGGCGGCGTGCAGGCGCAGGTACTCCTCGCGCTTCTCCGGGACGACGTCGACAACCAGCCCGTGTCGCTCGACAGCCATCGTCAGGTTCACTCCTTCGTCCCGCCGGCGGTCATGCCCGCCACCAGGAATCGTTGTGAGAAGAGGAAGATCAGCAGCACCGGTGCCACCGACAGCACGGTAGCCAGGGCCAGCGCGGGCAGCTCGATCGTCGTCACCCCGGCGGCCGTCGGGTTGAACTGCGGGACGTTCGCCAGCATCTCGGCCAGACCGACCTGGATGGGCGCCTTCGGCCCGGGCACCACGAGGAACGGCAGGAAGTAGTTGTTCCAGTTCGCCACGAAGCTGAAGAACCCGACGAGCGCCACCACGGGTTTGGCGAGCGGGAGCGCGATGCGGGTGAACACCGCCAGCTCCCCGCAGCCGTCGATCCGGGCGGCGGCCAGGAGGTCCGCCGGGATGCTGGACGAGAAGTAGATGTAGGTCAGGTAGACGCCGAACGGGAAGAACGAGAACGGCAGGATCACCGAGGCCGCCGAGCCCACGAGCTGCAGCGCCGAGAGCTCCAGGAAGATCGGCAGCACCAGCGCCGTGTTCGGGATGAGCATGACCACGAGGGTGGTGGTCAGGAGCGCCTTGCGGCCCCGGAACGTGCCGAGCGCCATCGCGTAGCCGGCCGGGATGCTGGTCAGGAGCGTCACGACCAGCGCGACGCCCGAGTACAGGCCCGCGTTGCCCAGCCACTGGAACACGATGCCGTTCTGGAAGCCCACGAGCGCGTCCCAGTTCGCGGCCAGGTCGCCGAACGTGCCGGGCGCGAAAGGCCCCGTGGTGAGGAGATCGCGGGGCGACTTTCCCGTGGCGTTCAGGAGCCAGAGGATCGGCACGGCGAAGAACAGGGCGAAGAAGGTCAGCACCACCGCGACAAAAGCACGCCCCAGCCACGTGGCGGGGGTGGTCTCGGCGCGGCGCGCGCCGCGGGAGCCGGGGCCAGCTGTCGAGGCCGCGGCGGCGCCCAGGTCAGTCGCGCTCAAAGAGGCCTCCCCTGATGACGAAGAACATGCTCAGGCCGAGGGAGACCACGAGCAGGAGGATCGCGATCGCGGCCGACCCGTTGTGGTCGGTCTGCTTGAACGCGTAGAGGTAGGCGAGCTGGTTGAGCGAGTAGTCCACGGGGACCACCCCCTTGCTGGCCTGGGACAGGATGCGGGGCTCGACGAAGAGCTGGGTGCCGGCGGCCAGCGACATGACCGCCATGTACGAGATCCACTTGCGCATCATCGGGAGCTGGATGCTGAGCGCGGTCCGCAGCCGGCCCGCGCCGTCGATCTTCGCCGCCTCCATGACCTCGCCGGGCACGTTGTTCAGCGCCCCGTAGAGCACCACGATCCAGCCGCCGGCCCCCGTCCAGAACGCGATGATCGCGAAGATCACCGGCAGGTTCCCGGGCGAGACCGTCTGCACGAACGTCTCCATGCCCAGCGCGTGCAGCACCCAGGAGACCGGGCTGACGGTCGGGTCGAGGACGAAGAGCCAGAGCATCACGCTGGACGCACCCGCCAGCGCACCGGGGATGTAGTAGACGAACCGGAGCCCGGTACTCAGCCCACGCCTGGCCAGCCCGTGGACCAGCAGCGCCAGCACGACGACGAAGAGAACGAGCCCGGCCAGCCAGAACAGGACGAACAATGCCACGTGCAGCACCGCCGGCCCGAACCGGAAGTCCTGGGTCACCCGGATGAAGTTGTCGAGACCGACGAACTGCCCGTCCTCGGTCACGGACAGGTAGGCCGCGTAGAGCGTGGGCGCCAGGCCGAACATGAGCAGGAGCACCGTGTAGCCGGACACGAAGAGGTACGACATCCGGCTGCGGCTCCGGGCGATGCTCCCGTGCCGCGCCGTCCGGACCCCGGGGGCCCGCGGCGGCGCCGCCCCCGGAGCGGGAGCGGCGCCGGACTGCTGTGCCGTCGCCATCACTCGACCGTGTACCCGTTCACCTGGGCCTCGTTCTCCAGGGCCGTCTGCCAGTCGGGCAGCAGGTCGACGAGCTTCCTGCCCGCGGCGAGCTCGGGCGTCACGGTCTTGGCGAAGACGGCCTCCTGGCTGAAGCGGGGGTAGCCCCACCCGTCCCAGACCTGGCCGGACGCCGTGGTGACGTTCTCGGCGAAGTCTCCCGCGTAGTACCCGGACTTGGCCTGGTTCTCGAGCCACTTGTCCGCCGCCGAGGCGTAGGCGGGGAGGCCGGGCGCGAGGTCCACCTGGTACTCGTCGGAGCTCGTCACGAACTCCAGGAAGGTCTTGGCCGCCTCGAGGTTCGTGGAGTGCTGCGAGATGAACCAGGTGCCGCCGCCGACGTTCCCGGTGACGGGCTCCGCCCCCTCCCAGGCCAGCGGCAGCCCCGCCGCGATCGTGCCCTCAGGGGCGTCGAGCGAGTCCTTGTTCTGGAAGAGCGCACCGCTGAACCAGACCGGGCCGGGCAGCATGAGCACCTTCCCGGTGTACTCCTGCACGAACTCGGCGTCGAAGACGCTGTCCTGCACCACCGATCCCGCGTCGATCAGGTTGTCGAGGATCTCGGCCATCCGCACGGTCTTGGGATCGGACATGTCGGCGCTGAAGCCGTCCGTCCCGGTGACCGTGTTGATCGGCGCCTCAGCTCCCCAGAAGTACACCTCGGGTGTCCAGGCGTCGCCGACGGAGCCCACGATGTAGCCGGGGTGCTCCTCGGCGACCCGTTCCCCGAGCTCCTCGTACTCCTCCCACGTGGTGGGGACCTCGTACCCGAACTTGTCGAACAGGCTCTGGTCGTACCAGGTCACGACCGACGCGAGGTCGTTGCGCAGCCCGTACACGGTGCCGTCGATGGTCGTAGGGTCGAGGGCACCGGGGGTGAACCCGTCCAGGAACTCCTGGTCGAAGTACCCCTGGTCGAGCGGGGCGGCGAACGGCGTCTGCCCGACCGCCGCCCACGCGGCGTCGTTGTTCTGCGTCGAGAAGACGACGTCGGGCCAGCCGGAGCCGGCCGAGTCGAACGCGGTGATCTTGGTCTGGAAGCTGCCCGACCCGTTCGCGCCGCCGTCGTAGGTCTCGACATTGACGGGGACGTCCGGATGAGCCTTGGTGAACGCCTCCACGGCGGGCTCGCGCGAGGCGTCGACCCAGACCGTGATCGGGCTGTCGGCGTCCTGCTCCTCGGCGTCGAAGCCGTAGGGCGAGTCGGCGCCGGCGCCGGAGCCACCGCCGCATGCCGAGAGCGCCAGCGCGGGCGCGACGAGGGCCGCCGCAAGAGTGAGCCGCCGGAACCGCGTACGGCCGGCCGAACGAGTACGCAAGGACATCGTTGTTCCTATCCATCAGCAACAGTGCGTAACTGGAATGCGTGTCTGGAGGCCCTGGACCGTGGCCCCCTCGCTTCGCGGCCGACTCTACCAGAGATCACATGTATGCCAAGTGTCATTGGTCATCACATATACTACGTGTTGCTCCGGAGGTGTCTGCTGACTGCCGGATCATCCAGGCCCTGACAGGCATTCCGACGAAGGAGAGCCCATCCATGCCACCCACGCTGCCCCCCACGCCGCCGGCCACCATCGCGGTGACCGAGTGCGACCACGACGCGTTCCTCGAGGAGGAAGCGGTGGCCCGCGAGAGCGGCGTCGACCTGCTGATCCGGCAGAGCCGCACCCGCGACGAGCTGGTCGACGCCTGCCGGGACGCCGACGGGATCCTGGTGCAGTACGCGCGGATCGACGGCGACGTCATGGACGCTCTGCCCCGCCTCCGGGCGATCGGACGCTACGGCGTCGGCGTGGACTCGGTAGACATCGAGGCCGCGACCGCACGCGGCATCGCCGTCTGCAACGTCCCCGACTACGGCACCGAGGCCGTCTCGGACCACGCGATCGGGCTCACGCTCGCCGTGGCCCGCGGCATCCCGCGCACGGACCGGGGCCTGCGGGAAGGCCGGGTGGACCTGCCCGCCGTCCGGCCCCTCTTCCAGACCCGGGGACGCACGTTCGGGGTGATCGGCCTCGGGCGGATCGGCGCGGCCACGGCCCGCAAGGCGGCCGGCCTCGGGTACGAGGTCATCGGGCACGACAGCCTCGCCGAGCCGGGCACCACCTACCTCGGCGTGCCGGCGGTCACGCTCGACGAGCTGTGCGCCCGCGCGGACGTCGTGTCGCTGCACGTCCCGCTCACACCCGAGACCCGCGGCCTGATCGGCGGCGACCAGCTCGCGCTGATGCGGGACACGACGATCGTCGTCAACACCGCGCGCGGCGGCGTGGTCGACGTGCCGGCCCTGGTCGACGCGCTGGGCGCGGGCCGCCTCGGCGGGGCCGGGATCGACACCCACGAGGACGAGCCCCTCCCGGTGGACCACCCCCTCACCCGGTTCGACAACGTCGTCCTGACCCCGCACCTCGCCTGGTACACGGAGGAGTCCTACGGCGAGCTCAAGCGCCGCACCATCGAGAACGTCGTCGAGGTCCTGGCCGGGCGGCCGCCGCGCGACATCGTGAACCCGGAGGCGCTGGGCACCGGCCGGACGGCCCTGACACACGCCCTCCGGCACGACACCGCCGGAGGTGTCCGGTGACGACCATGCCCGCGGTCGTCTGGACCGGCACCGACACGCTGGAGCTGCGCGACGTCGACGTCCCGCAGCCGCCCCCGGGCTGGGCGCTGGTCGAGGTGGCCTACACGGGGATCTGCGGCACGGACCTCGCCATCGTGCACGGCAGGCATCCCCGCGCGCGCCACGGGCTCATCCTCGGGCACGAGATCTCCGGCCGCGTCGTCCGGGAGGCGCCGACCGGGCCGCGGGCGGGGACGCCGGTCGTGGTGGAGCCCTTGATCTCGTGCGGCCGCTGCCGTGCGTGCCGCCGTGGCGACACGCACGTGTGCCGCGAGCTGGGCCTCTACGGCATCGACGTGCCCGGCAGCCTCGCCCGGTACGTCGCGCTCCCGCCCGAGGTGCTGCACGAGGTGCCCGCCGACGTCAACCTGCAGCTCGCGACCCTGGTCGAACCGCTCGCGGTCGCCGTGCACGCCGTGTCGCTGTCCGGGCTACGGCCAGGCGACACGGTTGCCGTCGCGGGCGCCGGACCGATCGGGATCCTGACGGCCCTGACCGCGCGGCACGCCGGGGCGGAGCGCGTGATCGTCAGCGAGACCTCCCCCGCGCGGCGTACGCTCGCCGAACGGCTCGGCCTGACCGTCGTCCCCGCGGAAGGAACGCTCACGGACACGGCCCGTGAGCTCACCGATGGCGAGGGCGCGGACGTCACGTTCGACGCGGCGGGGCATCCCGCCGTCGCGCCGGACCTGACCGCGGCCACGCGGGTCGGCGGCACGGTGGTGGTCGTCGCCGTGCACAAGGAGCCGACGCCGGTGGACCTGCGCGAGGTCTGCTTCAAGGAGCTCGTCGTCCGCGGGGTCCGCGTCTACACGACGGACGACGTGCGGCGGGCGATCGAGCTGGTCGCCGACGGCAGCCTGGGCCTGGACCGGCTGCCGACCCGGGTGTTCCCGCTCGCCGAGGCCGCGGCGGCGGTCTCGGCCGCCGGTGCGGCGGCGGAGTACCTCAAGGTCATGGTCGCGTCCCGCGAGGAGGGCGCGTCCCACGAGGAAGACGCGTCGCAGTCGCACGAGGAAGACGCGCCCCACGAGGAGGGTGCGGGCTCGTGAACCCGTTCGACCTGACCGGACGGACCGCCGTCGTGACCGGCGGCGCCCGAGGGCTCGGGCTGGGGATCAGCCGCTCCTTGATCGCCGCCGGGGCCGACGTGATCGTCCTGGCGCGCGGCGAGGTGCCCGACGAGCTCGTCGCGTACGCACGTGACCACGGCCGCACGGTCTCCGGCGTGCGCGTGGACCTCGCGGATCCCGGATCGATCGACGAGGCCGCGCGACGGGTGCTCGCCCAGGGCACCGTGGACATCCTGGTGAACAACGCGGGCACGCAGGTCCGGCGCCCGGCGGCCGAGTTCCCGCTCGACGAGTGGGACGCGGTGCTCCAGGTCAACCTGCGGGCCGTGCTGCAGCTGTGCCAGGCGTTCGGCCGCCCCATGCTGGAGCGCCGCGACGGCAAGATCGTGAACCTGGCGTCCCTGCTCAGCTTCCAGGGCGGCCTCACGGTCCCGGCGTACGCGGCGAGCAAGGGCGCGGTCGCGCAGCTCACCAAGGCACTGTGCAACGAGTGGGCGGCGCGCGGCGTGAACGTCAACGCGGTGGCGCCCGGCTACATGGACACGGACATGAACACCGCGCTCCTGGCCGACCCCGTCCGGTCCCGCCAGATCGGGGACCGCATCCCGGCGGGCCGGTGGGGCCGGCCCGCCGACGTCGGCGGAGCGGTGGTGTTCCTCGCCTCCGCGGCCGCCGACTACGTCCACGGGCACGTACTGGCCGTGGACGGCGGCTGGCTGGCCCGCTGACGGCAACCACCACGCGCGACGACGAGACGCCGCGAGGGCCGCCCGACGATTGCCGGACGGCCCTCGCGGCCTGCGGTGCGGCGTCAGCCGACCGACGCCACCTTCAGTGGAGCGGCCGGGTCACGGCGCGGCGCCAGCCGCAGGCCGGCCTCGCGCGGACGGACGTGCGGGCCGGCCGGCGTCGCCCACGACCCCGTCCCGGTGCTCGCCGCGATCTGCGCCTCGTCCACGTCGATGCCGAGACCCGGCTGGTCGCCCAGCACGATCCCGCCGTCCTCGAAGGACTGGTCGACCGTCAGGCCCACCGGGAACGACAGGTCCTGCACCTCGCTCACGAGGTGGTTGGGCACCGCCGCTGCCGCGTGCGCCAGCGGGTTGCAGTTGTACGCGACCGGGCTGACCGGCAGGTCGTGCGCGTGGGCGAAGGCCGCCACCCGCAGGAAGTGCGTGGGGCCCCAGACACTCCCGGTCTGCACCACGTCGACCGCACCGGCCTCGACGAGCGGCCGGAACTGCTCGAGCCCGGTGAGGTTCTCGCCGGTGGCGAGGGCGGTCGACGTCGACCGCGCCACCGCGAGGTGTCCCTCGACGTCCCAGCGGCGCACCGGCTCCTCGATCCAGGTCAGGTCGACCTGCGCCTCGATCTGTGCCAGCAGCCGGCGCGCCTGGTGCCTGCCCCAGCTCTCGTTCACGTCGTACATCAGCGCCGGGTTGTCGCTGTTCCGGCTCATCACCCCGCGCACCGTGCTGAGCCGGGCCACGTCACGACGCAGGTCGAGACCGCCCTTGACCTTGGCGCCGGTGTACCCACGCTCGGCGAACCGCGAGTACAGCTCGACGAGGCCGTCCTCGTCCAGGCCGTACTCGAGACCCGACGCGTACCCGGCCACGAACCGGTCGCGCGCGCCCAGCAGGCGCCACAGCGGCTCCCCGGCCAGCTTCGCCTTGAGGTCCCACAGCGCCATGTCCAGCGCGCCGATCGTGGCGAAGGTCGAGCCGGCGTGCCCGGCCTTGAAGACCCAGGAGAGCATCCGGTCGTACAGCGCGGAGACCGCGCGGGGGTCCTCCCCCTCGATCGCCGGGAACACCCGGTCGATCGCATCGTGCGCCCCGAGGCCGACGCCCGTCAGACCGCCGTCGGTCTCGACCAGGACGATCGGCACCTCGGTGACGCCGCTGTGCACCACGCCGTTGACGTCGCCGACCGGCCGCCCCCACCGGTGCACGGTGAGCAGGCTCCGGTACCCCGTGATCCGCATGGGTGGTAACTTATCATACGAATGACATCTAGGCCTTGGGGCGGCGGCGGGCCCAGCTCCGGGAGATGTGCGCGCGCATCAGGTCCGCGGACGCCTCCGTGTCGCCGCTCATGACGGCCTCGAAGATGTGGCGGTGCTCCTCGTGCGTCAGCTCGTTGTGCCCCTGCGGCGGCGCGCCGGTGTACTGGGACACCAGGCGGGCCTTGCCCTGGATGCTGAAGATGATCGCCCGCGCGAACTCGTTGCCGGAGATCCGGTGGACCAGCGAGTGGAAGGCGATGTCCTCGTCGGCGTACCTGTCGGGGTCGTCGAGCGCGGCTTCGAGCGCCGCGAACTGGCGGGACAGCGCCGCGCGGGCGTCGTCGTCGATCTGCCGGGCGGCCGACGACGCCATCAGGCCCTCCAGCACGGTCCGGATCCCGATGAGCTGGTCCATGAAGAGCAGGCTGTCCTCGCGCTGGAAGATCGCCTCGAGGACCATGGGGTCGAGCAGCCGCCAGGACTCGCGGTCCAGCACGACGGTGCCCCACCCCTGACGTGCGGCGACCAGCCCTTTCTCCGCCAGCGCTGTGAGCGCCTCGCGGATCACCGTGCGGCTCACCGTGAACGTCTCGCACAGCGCGGCGGCCGTGGGCAGCGCGGTACCCGGTGCGTACTTCTCGGTGACGACGTCCTGCACCAGTGCCCGGATGACCGCCTCCGCGAGCGCCGGCCTGTTGCGGGTCACCTGGGTGATCGGTGCCTGCTGAACCACGTGTCTCTCCTCTTCCGACGCGGGATCGCGAAGGGCCGCACGGGCGCCCATCGTAACTCTCGGGCCTCGTTCGACCATTGCGCACACATCATATGTGTGATTAGTCTCGCCGCGGGCAAGGCAGCCCAGTCGCCTCAGCAGAAAGCGATGGAACGATGACACCGAAGTCACGAACACGAGCTCCGAGGTACCGAGACAGAGCCTCTCGAGGCCGAGCCCCTCACGACCGAACGAGGAGAGCCGGCGTGGTGGCGGCCCTGAGCGTCACGGCCGTGCTGGTCTCGACACTGGTTCCGCTCCAGGCCGCACACGCGGCCCCCGACACCGCAACCCAGGCCGCATCCCAGGCCGCATCGCAGGGCCAGGGCCGCACCTACTTCGCCGCCCCGGACGGCCTGGACGTCGGTCAGTGCCAGGCGCTGCTGCCCTGCTCGCTCGAGCGTGCCCAGCAGGTGGTCCGGCACGAGGCCCGCAAGGGCAGGGACGTCACCGTCCTGCTGGGGGACGGGACCTATCGGGTCTCCGAGCCGCTCGAGTTCGGTTCGCGGGACGGCGGCCGCTCGGGTCACACCGTGCGGTGGACGGCGGCCCCCGGCGCCGAGCCCGTGATCTCCGGTGCCACCGAGGTCTCCGGGTGGTCGGTGCACGACGAGGACGCCGGCATCTACGTCGCGGACACGCCGCGCGGGCTCGACAGCCGCCAGCTCTACGTGAACGGGGTCATCGCGCAGCGCGCTTCCCTGCCGCTGGCCAACTCCGACGTCACGCCCACCCCGACCGGGCTCACCATCAACAACCAGCAGCTCGGCTACCTCGCCGACCTGCCCGACCAGGGCCGGATCGAGTTCCAGTCGCTCGGCGACTTCACCAACCGCTACTCCCCCGTCGAGTCGATCGACGGCTCCACGATCACCATGGCGCAGCCCGCCTGGGACAACAACACCTGGGGCTGGGACACCGTCCAGAACTCGTTCCTGGCCGGGCCCACGTGGTACCTGGAGAACTCGCTCGCTTTCCTCGACCAGGTGGGCGAGTGGTACCTCGACCCGTCCGCGGGGAAGGTGTACTACAAGCCGGGTCCCGGCGTCGACCCGGACGACCTGGACGTCGAGCTGCCGCGGGTGGAGTCGCTGGTGAGCATCAGCGGCACGTACGACCAGCCGGTGACCGGCCTGGCGTTCGACGGCATCGAGTTCACCGGAACGTCGTGGCTCGGCCCGTCCGCCTACGGCTACGCGATCCAGCAGAACGGCGCGTTCATCAAGGACGAGTACGACTACCGGCCGGACGACGCCTTCACGAGCTGCTCGCGGGGCTGCGAGATGTTCGAGCGGGCCCGCTTCGACTCCTGGTACCAGGAGCCGGCCGCGGTACAGGTCTCCGCGGCCCGCGACATCTCGCTGACCGGCAACCGCTTCACGAACCTGGGGCAGACCGCGCTCGGCATCGGCAACGACGACAACGCGACGCTGTCCGGGGTGGGCCTGGGCGCCAGCGGCATCGAGGTGCTGGGGAACGTCTTCCACGAGGTCGGCGGCCACGGGATCGCCGTCGGCGGGGTGCGGGAGGATGCCCACCACCCGAGCGATCCGCGGATGACCAACAAGGACATCCGTATCGAGAACAACACGGTCAACCGGGTAGCTGTCGACTACAAGGACAACTCGGGCATCCTCAGCACGTACGCGACGAACGTCCAGATCGTGCACAACGAGGTCGCCAACGTCGCCTACGACGGGATCGACACCGGCTACGGCTGGGGCACCAACGACGCGGGCGGCTCCGCGGAGTACGTCCGCCGCGGCTACTACAACTGGCACACCCTCTACACGACCCCGACGACGCTCAAGGACAACCTCGTCGCGGGCAACCTCGTGCACCACACCAAGGCGCGGTTCGCGGACGGCGGGTCGCTGTACAACCTCTCGGCCAGCCCGGGCACCGTGGTGGAGCGCAACTACCTGTTCAACGTCTCCGGCGTGGGCCTCTACCTGGACGAGGGGACGCGCTACACCACCTACCGGCAGAACGTGCTCCAGGGCACCAACCCGTGGGTGTTCACCAACGCCTACAGCGACGGCAACAACACCAGCGACAACATGATCCGCGAGAACTGGTACAACTCCGGCGGGGCGCAGATCCCGAACGCGGAGGAGCGGAACAACCAGGTCATCGACAACGTCTCGGTCTCGGGCACGAGCTGGCCGCAGGGGGCCCTTGACGTCATGTGCGAGGCCGGCGTCGCGCCGGAGTATCGCACCACGCTGAACGCCAACCTGTTCGGCCTCGCGCAGTGCCCGGTCCAGGCACCGGTCAGCGACTGGTACGAGACGACGGCGGCTTCCGCGGGCGCCAGCTACTTCGGGCAGCAGTCCGGGCAGCAGGGCACCGCGTTCGGCGTCGCGGCGGCTGGCGCGGACGTGTGGGGCGCGGGCGGCCAGCGGGACGACGCGTTCGGTGCGCTCTACCGGGCGGGCTCCGTCACCTCGGGGTCGAGCGTGTCCGTCCGGGTCGACACGGTCAACGACACTAACGCCTGGGCCAAGAGCGGGGTCATGGTGCGCAACGACCTCACCGCGCCCGGCGCCTCGGCCGGGTACGCGATCGCGGCGGTGACCCCGCGCAACGGCGTCGTCTTCCAGTGGGACGCCGACGCGGACGGCTACCTGGACACCGGGGCGCAGGCGCGGGTCGACACGCACCGCGCGGTGTGGGTCAGGCTGGACCGCACGGGCGACCAGGTGACGGCGTCCTACTCGTACGACGGCGTCAACTACCGGCAGGTCGGGTCCGCGGTGACGCTCCCCGGCGTGGCGGCGGTCCAGGACGGCGGCATCTTCTCGACGTCGCACGACGCGACCACGGCGGCGATCAACGTGTTCAGCGGCCTCGACCCCGCCGAGCCCGGCAGTCCCGCCCGGTCGTAGACCCGCCCGCTCGGTCCGACGTCGTCCGCCGTCGGACCGGGCGGCGGCCGGCAACCCGACCACGGCCGGCCGGTAACCCAGAGGCGCCGTGGCCCGGACCGAGACGGTCCGGGCCACGGCGCCTCGGCGTCCTGTCGGACGGCGCTACGCCGCCTGGGTGAGCGACAGGACCGTCCAGGGCGGCAGGTCGAGGTCGAGGTCGAGCACGCCGGCCGCCGAGACGGTGAGGGTCGTCGTGCGCAGCGCGTCGGCGACGTCGCGCAGCTCGGCCGTCTGGGCGGGGGTCAGGTTGAGCGGCTCGCCCATCCGGTACCAGGCCTCCGCGACGTTGCCGTGCTCCCAGTCGAGCGCATCGACCCGGAAGACCGTGCCAGGGGCGAGGCCCGCGACGGTGTGGCGGATCCTGCGGTTCGGCCCGACGGCGGACAGCTTGCGCGTGGCCTCGTAGGTCGTCTCCGACCCCACCGCTCTGGTACCCATGTCGTCGGGGTAGTTGAAGAAGACGGCGGACAGCTCCCCCGTCGCCGAGTCCCGGGTGATCGTCCCGTGCGGGGTGGACGCCAGCACGGTGTCGCCGAGCCGGGAGAGCATCGCGAAGGCGTGGAACGTCGGCTTGTGCAGGCCCTGCTCGTTGACCAGGCCGAACCCCCCGTGGAACGGGCCGATGCCGGCGCCGCCCTCCTCGAACACGTCGGTGAAGGTCCAGTAGGAGATCGAGTCGGCCAGCGCCGCCGACCGCAGGTAGGCCCGGGTGATGTACGTGGCGGCGAACACGGTGTCGTGGATCGTGTCGCGGCTCGACGGTGAGCTCGACCATTCGGTGATGTGCAGCTCGGCGTCCGGGAACGGGCTGCCGGCGATGATCTTCCGGAGCGCGACCAGGTCGTCGTACGTGGCGTCCACCTGGCGCCGGATGTGCCGGGCCTGCCCGGAGGCCCCGAACGCGACGTCGGTCGGGTACAGGTGCGTGGACAGGAAGTCCAGCGGGACGTCCCGGCGCGCGCACCAGTCGATGAACTCCTCGATCCACACGGGACGCCAGTCGAGCGCGTCGACGTCGTCGGCCTCCGCCGTCGCGTGCTCGACCGAACGGTCCTCCCACTCCCCCTTGTAGCGCTCGTCGGGGACGAAGACGCTCGTGGACGGGCCGCCCACCTTCAGCTCCTGGTCGACCGCCTTGATCGCGTGGGCCGTGGCCTCGTACAGCTCGAAGTACTGCGTCCTCGTCCCGGTCCAGAAGTACGGCACCAGGTTCGGCTCGTTCCATACCTCGAACCGCCACTGCCGCACCTCCTCCAGGCCGTAGCGCTCGATCCAGTGCTCCGTGGTCGCGGTGACCAGCCAGGTCCAGCGCGCCATGTCCTTGGGCGGGCTGCAGTGGGCCTTCCACCAGAACAGCGTCTCGGTCTCGGTCGCCAGCTCGCGCGGCATGAACCCGAGCTCGACGAAGGGGCGCGCGCCCGACTCCAGGATGAAGTCGAAGACCTTGTCGACGTAGGCGAAGGTGAGCACCGGCTCGTCGAGCGGCGTCTGCGGGCCGAACCCGCCTCCGTCGCTCGCCCGGTAGACGAACATGTCGTCGTGGAACAGGCCGTGGAACCGTACGTAGCGCGCTCCCAGGACCGTGACCGCCTCGGTGAAGTGCCGTTGCCAGTCGGCCCGCAGCGCCTCGTTCGCCCGGCCCGCGCCGACGCACTCGTTCCAGATGTGCCGCAGCGGTGTCTCGGTGCGCGGCGCGCCGTCGATCGTGAGTTCCGGCAGGGTCATCTTGTTGTCCACCATGGTCTCTCTGTCTCTCTCGCGGATGTCGGACGGGCGCGTCGAACCCACGGGCGCGCCGAAGGCGGCCTGTCTCGACGGACGACGTGGTGCGGGGGTTCGGTCAGCCCTTGACGGCGCCGAGGCTCAGGCCCGACTGCCAGAAGCGCTGCAGCGAGACGAACGCCACGATCAGCGGGATGATCGTGAGCAGCGACGACGTCAGGACGAGGTTCTGGAGCAGTTCGCCGTTGCCGGCCGTCGAGGCCAGCTTGTTCCACTGGTTGATGCCGACGGTGAGCGGGTACCAGGCCGGGTCCTTGAGCATGATCAGGGGCAGGAAGTAGTTGTTCCAGATCGAGACGAACGAGAACAGCAGCACGGTCACCGTCGCCGGGACGAGCATGGGCAGCGCGATCTGCCAGAACGTCCGGAACTCGCCGGCGCCGTCGATCTTCGCCGCCTCCAGCAGGCCGGTGGGCACGGCCTCCGCGGCGAACACCCACATGAGGTACAGCCCGAACGGGTTGAGGAACGAGGGGATCAGCACCGCCCACGGCGTGTTCGTCAGGCCGAGCTGCGCGAAGAGCAGGAACTGCGGGATGGCCAGCGCGATGCCGGGCACCGAGATGGCGCCCAGCACCACGAACAGGAACACCCGCTTGCCCGTGAACTCCAGCTTCGCGAGCGCGTAGCCGCCGAGCGCGGCGAGGAACGTCGAGACGACAGCCCCCGCGACCACGTACAGGAGGGTGTTCAGCAGCCAGCGCGCGAAGATGCCGCCGTCGTAGGTGAAGGTCTGGGCGATGTTGTCGAACAGGGCGAACCGCGTGCCGAACGAGAAGCCGAAGCTCGAGACGAAGTCCGCCTGGGACTTCGTGGAGTTGATGGTCAGCCAGATCAGCGGCACGAGGCAGTAGAGGGTGAACAGCCCCGTCAGGAACGTCAGCGTGCCGCTCTTGCGGGGGTTGGTGAGCGTGTACAGGCGTCGGCGCGCCGTGGGTGCGGGACGCCGGACTTCGGTGATCGTCATGAAGGTCTCCGGCTACTGGTCGAGGGCATTTCTCATGCCTCGGATCTGGACCGCGTAGGCGATGGCGATGGTGAACGCGGCCATCACGAGGGCGAGGGCGGCGGCGTAGCCCTGCTGCGAGCCCGTGAACGCGAGGTTGAACGCGTAGAGGTTGGGCGTGTAGTAGGTGGTGATCCCGCTGTTGGCCACCATCGACGGGAGGATCTGCGGCTCGTTGAAGATCTGGAACGTGCCGATGATCGAGAAGATGATGGTGATCACGAGCGAACCGCGCAGCGCGGGCAGCTTGATCGCGCGGACCACGCGCCACTCCCCCGCGCCGTCGATCGCCGCCGCCTCGTACAGCTCGTGCGGCACCGCCTTGAGCACGCTGTCGAAGATCAGCATGTTGTACCCGGTGAAGGCCCAGGTCACCATGATCCCGATGGCGATGAGCGTGGTGCTCGGCCGGAACGGGTCGAGGTCGGTGCCGAGCCAGTCGTTGATGCTGCCGAAGAGCCCGTAGCGGACACCGAGCATGAAGCCCCACATCAGCGTCGAGACGATGGCGGGCACCGCGTAGGGCAGGAAGATCGCCACCCGCATGAACCGCATGCCGCGCAGCCGCATCGAGTCCATCGCCAGCGCCAGCAGCAGGGCCAGCACGAGCATGATCGGCACCTGGATCAGCGTGAACCAGACGACGCGGGAGACGCCGTCCCAGAACTGGGGGTCGGCGAACAGCTTGGTGTAGTTCGCCAGGCCCACGAAGGACGAGCCGCCCACCATCCGTTCCTGGAAGAGGCTGAGGTACGCGGCGTAGGCGATGGGCACGATGAAGACCAGGGCGAACAGGACGCCGAACGGCGCGACGAACGCCCAGCCGACCTGCCGCCTGCGTGGACTAGTCAACGGTGAACCCCTGCTCGTTGCCGTACTCGACGGAGCGCTGCTCCCACGCCTGCAGCACTTCGGCGAGCGAACCCTCGCCCGAGGTGTAGAACGGCGTGGCGATGTCGCCGTAGACACTGCGCGCCCACTCGAAGAACGGCGGGTACTGCCAGTCCGCCCCGGCGATGTTCGACGCCTCCGCGAGCACCTCGCCCGTCTTCTGGTCACCGAAGTAGGGGTTCTTCACGTCCTGGAACTCAGCGCTGTCCAGCACCGACGTGTTCGGCACGAACGCCCCCGCGTCGACCCGGGGCTGCAGGCCCTCTCCGTGGGTGAAGTACTCGAGGAACTTGTAGGCCGCCTCCTTGTTGGCCGCCGCCTCCGGGATGCCGAACGCCGAGCCGCCGTTCTCGGCGCCCACCTTCTCGCCCTCCTCCCACTGGGGCATGAGCGAGACCCGGAAGTCGCCCTTGGCGTCCGGAGCCCGCTCGGGCAGGGTCGAGGTCAGCCAGCCGCCCATGTTCTGCGAGGCGAGGGTGCCGTCGTTGAGCGCACGGTTCCAGTCGTCGGACCAGGCGCTGATCTTGGTGTTGACCAGGCCCTCGTCGATCATCTTCTGCCAGAAGGCCACGGCCTTCTGCGTGCCATCGTCGGTGAAGTCGATGTGCACGGTCGTTCCGTCGACCTGGAACGGCCGCCCGCCGGCCTGCCAGATCAGCGACAGCAGGAAGAAGAGGTCGTTCGTGTCCTGGGTGATGTAGTAGTCGTCGCCCAGGGCGCGGATCTTCTTGGCGGCCTCGTAGTAGTCGTCCCAGGTGGCGGGCGCCTCCTTGATCCCGGCCTTGGCGAAGGTCGCCTCGTTCCAGAACATGACGGCGGGGCCGTAGTCAGAGGGCAGGGCGTAGACGCCGTCGTCGATCGTGACGTTGTTCCAGGCCGAGGGGACGTAGTCGTCCTCGAGCTCGGTGGCGCCCAGCGGGCCGAGGTCGGCCAGCTTGCCGGGGATGGCGAAGTACGGGACGGCGAAGTACTCGAACATCACCAGGTCCGGGACGCCCGACCCAGCCTGGATCGCGTTGTCGAGCGCCTGGTACTCGTCGGAGGACGAGCCGGCGTTCACGACCTCGACCTCGATGCCGGGGTTGGCCTCCTCGAAACCCGGGACGGCGAGCTCGACCGTGCCGTCCCAGCTCCACACCGTCAGCTTCACCGGGTTGTCGGCGGTGCCACCGCCGCCGTCGGTGCTTCCTGTCGTGCCTCCCGCACCCGAGCATGCGGCAAGCGCTCCGGCCGTCGCGAGCGCGAGGCCGATCGTCCACGCCTTGGTCAAGAGCCTCATCTCGTGTCCCTCCTCATTGAGAGTGTGCGAAACAGTTTCGCAACTTTATCGATCAAGTTGGGACTCTAGCGACCAGCCACGCGCCACGTCAACGGTGAGATTCTTTCGTTCTGTCCGCGAATTGACTGCGGGCCAGGCTCTGACTAGTCTTCGAAATAGTTTCGACGGGAGGGATCTACATGGCCGGCCGACCAGCAACCGAGCGCGCGACACTCGCCGACGTGGCACGGCAGGCCGGTGTGTCGGCCGGCACCGCCTCCAAGGCGCTCAACGGCCGCCGCGACATCGCCGACGACACCCGCGAGCGCGTGCTGGCGGCCGTGGCGGCGCTCGGTTACCGACCCACCACCGCGCAGTGGGAACCGCCGCGTACCCGCACCATCGCCGCAGTGACCGACGTGGTGGACTCGCCCTACGTCTCGAACGTGCTGCAGGGCCTCCTCGCCGCTGCCACCAGCGCCCGGACCGACGTCCTCGTGCGCCTGGCGCCCGACCGCGCGGTGCGCGCCACCAAGGCGGCCGCCCGGGCCTGGGTGGCCGAGCAGAAGGAGTCCGGGGTCGTCGGCATCGTCGGCATCACGCTCGGTGAGCCCAACGCGGTGCTCCAGGCAGCGAAGGAGGTCGGCATGCCGTTCGTCATGATCGACCCGGTCGACCTGGATGACCCCCGGACCGTCAGCGTCGGTTCGGCCAACTGGGCCGGCGCGCGCACCGCCACGGAGCACCTCCTGGAGCTCGGCCACCGCCGCATCGGGTGGATCGGCGGCCCGGCCGCCTCGGCTGCCGCCCGCGAGCGCTTTCACGGCTACCGGGCGGCGCTCGACTCCGCGGGCATCAGCCTGGACCGTGCCCTGGTGCGGAGCGATCCCTTCTCGATCGAGACGGGCCTCGTGCACGGCCGCGAACTGCTCTCGCTACCCGATCCGCCGACCGGGATCGTCACCGGCGACGACGAGATCGCCGTCGGCGTGATCGCCGCGGCCCGCGAGTTCGAAGTCGCGGTGCCCGAGCAGCTCAGTGTGGTCGGGTTCGACGACACGCCACAGGCCGGCTGGACCACACCACAGCTCACGTCGGTGCACCAGCCGCTCGCCGGGATGGGGCGCATGGCTGTCGAGACGGTGCTCGCCATGGCGGACGGCGTCCAGCCCGCCTCACCCCACGTCCAGCTCGCCACCAGCCTCACCGTCCGGGACTCGACCGCGCCACCGCGCACGGCCGGCCGGCCTGGGCGCGTCAAGTCGTCCTGACGAGCTCACCGACTCAGCGCGTCTGCCAGGTCGGGGCCGGGTGGTTCAGGGGGTGGGCACCTTCGGGCCGCAGGCCGTCGAAGACGACGCCCACGTAGCGCCGCCAGAGGTCCGGAGGCGGGTCGGCGAGGTAGTCGACGGTGTGCACGGGGGCGCACATCAGCAGGAAGACGTCCGTGCCGGTGATGTCGGGCCGGATGGCTCCCGCCTCGCGCGCCTCGTCGACCAGCAGCACGACCTCGTCGTGCACCTCGCGCTGGAGCCGCGCCAGCTCGGAGCCAGGGGCAGGGACTGTCATCAGCACGGCCGCGCGGCGACGCTGCAGCCGGGCTGCCGCCTCGGTGAGGAACTCCAGGACCGCGGCCTCGGGGTCCGCCGACCCGCGCAGCCGCCGGGCGAGCGCCGTCAGCTCCTCCGCGTGGCGCGCGGCGATCGCCGTGGCGAGCTCCTCCTTGGTCGCGAAGTGGCGGAACACCGTGCCCTTCGCCACGCCGGCCCGCCGGGCGATGTCCGCGATCGAGGCGTCGAGGCCCCGTGCGGCGAACTCCTCCTCTGCCGCGGTCAGCAGCGCCTCGCGGTTACGCGCCGCGTCGGCGCGCAGGGGGCGGGGAGCGTCGGTGAGGACGGCGTCGGCCTCGGAGACAGCGTGGGCGACGGCTGGGGTCATGACTGCCATCCTAGCAAGTTGACCGGGCGGTCATGTTGTGCATAGGGTCCCCTGGACCGCCAACATGACCATGCGGTCATCTTACGAGGAGGAAACATGGAGCTGCAGGGCGCCACAGCGCTGGTCACCGGGAGCAACCGGGGCCTGGGACATCACTTCGCGGTCGAGCTGCTCAGGCGCGGCGCGAAGGTGTACGCCACGGCCCGCCGTCCGGAGCTGGTCGACGTGCCCGGGGCGGAGGTGCTCCGCCTGGACATCACCGACCCGGCGTCGGTCGACGCGGCCGCCACCGCGGCCGGGGACGTGAACGTGCTGGTCAACAATGCCGCGTTTATGACGGGCGGCAACCTCGTGACCGGAGACCTCACGGCGATCCGCCTCGCGATGGAGTCGAGCTACTTCGGCACGCTCGCGATGGTCCGGGCGTTCGCCCCGGTGCTCGCCCGCAACGGCGGCGGCGCCGTGCTCAACGTGCTGTCCGGCGCGGCCTGGCAGACGGTGGACGGCAACACCGCGTACGCCGCGGCGAAGTCCGCGCAGTGGGGCCTGACCAACGGCGTGCGGCTGGAGCTCGCCGGCCAGGGCACGCTCGTGACCGGCCTCGTTCCCGGGATGATCGACACAGAGCCGATGCGCGCGTTCGCCGAGGCGCACGGCTATCAGGTGCCCGACGGCGTGCTGGACGACCCGGCGCACGTCGTCGCGCTCGGCCTGGACGGGCTGGAGGCCGGCGAGCTCGAGGTGGTGCACGGGTTCGCGGTGGACGCGAAGGCCGCCCTGTCCGGCCCGCCGCGACCGCTCGACCTCGACGCGCTCAGCGGGGCGGCCTGACGCCGGCGGTCAGGAATGCGGCACCGTCCATGTCGCGGCCCACGGCATGGGCGGCGGCGTCCGCGGCACGGCCGGCGGCCTCGACGGCCCGGCTGGGCCCCCGGCTACGATGTGGAGGGACGCCCCGATCGAGCACTGGTTGGAGTTCGTGTGGCACACACCGCGGCCCCCTCGACCGCGCCAGGACGGCCGCTGCGGGCGGACGCCCGGCGCAACTACGACCGGATCCTCGCGGCCGCCGAGGCCGAGGTGGCCCGGTCCGGGGCGAACGCGTCGCTCGAGGAGATCGCCCGGCAGGCCGGCGTCGGCTCCGCGACGCTGCACCGGCACTTCCCGTCCCGGCAAGCGCTGCTCGAAGAGGTGTTCCACGACCGCGTCGAAGCACTGTGCGCCCAGGCCCACGAGCTGGGGACGAGCGACGATCCGGGTGCGGCGCTGGTGACGTGGCTGCGCGCGGTGGCGGTCTACGGCGCGACCACGCGCGGCCTGGCGGCGTCGCTCATGATGGGGCCGCCCCAACCGCCGTCGGCCACGGCGTGCGGGACCATGCTGCGCGACGCCGGGGGCGAGCTCCTGCGGCGCGCCGAGGCCGCCGGCGAGGTGCGGTCCGGGACGTCCATGACCGACCTGCTCACCCTCGTCACCGCCGTCTCGCTGGCCACGGAGGGAGCTGCCGACGCCGCCGACGAGGCGGTCCGGCTCGTCTCGCTCGCGATCGACGGGATCCGGCCGCGGCCCGCGTCCGTGCCCGCGAACTGACCGTACGGCGCGGTCGTTCGGACCGCGCGAGAGAGCAGGCCCGGAGATCCGCAGATCTCCGGGCCTGATCTCGCCGCAGCGACTTCGGCGACCCGTCTGGTCCGAGCCCATAGGTCCCCGGTCCGGCCGAACGAGCTACCCGACGGTCACCGTCCCCTCGAGCAGGTTGAGCCCACGTGCCGCGTCCCAGGTGCCCACGTTCGCCGTCCGGACGGCGAAGCGCGGGTCGCCGCTCGTCCCGGCGTCGGCGGACGGCAGCCCGAGCGCGAGCGTGTACGTCCCGGCCGGGACGTTCGCGAGCGCCGCGGTCAGGGTCGTCGTCGTGCCGGGCAGCCACGACCGCACGTCCGAGCCGAAGGGCACGGTGACCTGCGTGCCGTCGGTGCGGGTCAGCACGAGCCTGGCCTGGCGTGGGGTGTAGGGCGCGGCCCAGCCGTCGTTGCGGACGGTCACCGACACGGTGGGGGTGCCGTTGCCGCGCACGCCGACAGAGCTCGACTCCAGCACGAACCGGTAGCCGAGCCGGCGTGCGGTCTCGGCGATCCCTGCCTCCCCCCAGGAGTTGAGCACGTCCTGGTTGTAGTCGCGGTTGAGGTAGCTGTAGTGGTAGCGCGCCAGCTCGGCCGACGCGCTGGCCCACTCCGACCGGGGCGGGTTGACGGCGCAGGTCTCGCCGCCGACGGGCACGTACCGGCTCTCGGCCGCGAGGTACTCCTGGTCGAGGGTGATGGGGTCGGAGAGGAACGTGCCGAAGTCGTCGGGTGAGGCCAGGAGGCAGTCGTTGTGGTGGCCCACGCGCGCGATGGTCTGCCCCGTCCACGCCTGGCCCGGGCTCACCGCGCTACCCGCTCCCGAGGGCACGCCGAGCAGCCGCTGCTTGGAGAGCATCGTCCGCACCTGGACCGAGCGGTCCTGGGGCAGCTCGTCGAGCAGGGCCTGCGTCACGGCCGAGCGGTTGGCCCAGTCGGCGTCGGTGACGACGCCGGGGTTGGCCGGGTCCGCGACGAAGTGGTCGGTGTAGTAGGCCTCGCCCCAGAGCCCGATGAAGCCGTTCTGCACCACGGGGATGACGTCGGCGTTGGCGCGCAGCACGGGGCCGAGCTGCTCGATGTGCGCCAGGACGATGCTCAGCGGTGCGTCACCGTACGGGGGCTCGTAGGGCCACTCCCCGCCCTGCGCGTAGGCGAACCGGGTGATGACCGAGACACCGGCCGCCCGGGCGGTGTCGTAGTCGGCCTGCACGAGGTCGAGGAACGCCTGGTCGAGCTGCGGCGTGCCCACGAACCTCTCCAGGTAGAAGACGCGCAGGATCTGGGTGATGCCCTCCGCGCGGTAGCCGGCCAGCGTGGCCCCGTTCAGCGGGGTGTAGCCGGACCCGTCGGCGCGGTAGTGCGTCTCGGTGTGGTGGTAGAAGCCGCGCTGCGGGTTGGGGATGTTCTCGTCGCTCGGTGTGTAGGACGCCGTGCTCAGGACCTTCACGGCCGGCGTGTGCGGTCCAGGGTGGTGCCGTCCGTGCCCGGGGTTGTGGGCGTACGCGGCGGGGAGGGCGGCGGTCCCGAGCAGGGCCGCGAGTGCGGCGACGATGCCGGCGACACGACGGACGCCGGACGGGTGGGTGCCCCTCTTGGAGCGGTGTCTGGTGCCGTGAACAGTGCGCATGGTGCGTGTTCCTCCTCGTGATGTCGCGCCGGCGCGCCGGGCGGCGCGCCGGGTCTCACTTGAGGCCGCTGGAGGCCAGGCCGTCGATGACCCGGCGCTGCAGCAGCACGAACAGGACGAGCACGGGAGCCATGGCGAGCAGGCTCGCCGCCATGACGACCGGATAGTCGGTGGTGCGGTCGCCGATGAGGGTGGCGAGCCCCGCCGAGAGCGGCATCCGCTCGCTGTAGGTGGTGACGACCAGGGGCCAGAGCAGCTCGTTCCACGACCACAGCACGGTGGTGATCGCCAGCACGCCGACGGTCGGGCGCGCGAGCGGGAGCATGATCTTCCAGAAGATCTGGAACGGGTTGGCGCCGTCCAGCCGTGCCGCCTCCTCCAGCTCGTTCGGCATCGCCAGGAACGCCGTCCGCATCAGGAAGGTGCCGAACGCGCTGAACAGGCCGGGCAGCACGAGGCCGCCGACGCTGTCGAGCAGGCCGAGGCCCTGGATGATCTGGTACTGCGACAGCAGGTAGACCTGCGACGGCACCATGAGGATGGACAGCACCAGGGCCAGCAGCACGCCACGCCCGCGGAACCGCATCCGCGCGAACGCGTAGCCCGCGAGCGTGCAGAACAGGATCTGGGCGAGCGTGCGCAGCACGGTGACGAGCACCGAGTTGCCGAGCTGCTGCAGGAACGGCATGCGGTCGAAGACCTGCGCGTAGTTGTCCCACTGGACCTCGGCCGGCCAGAACACGGGCGTGACGCTCTGCACCTCTGCGTTCGTCGACAGCGACATGACGAGCTGCCAGACGAACGGGAAGGCCATGACGACACTGCCCAGCCCGAGCACGACGTGCGCGACGAAGTGGGAGCCCCCGCGGCGCTGCGGACGGCGGCGCAGCGGGCTGCGCAGGGTGGCGGCGTCAGCCACTGTGCACCCACCGCCTCTGGAGCCGGAACTGCAGCGCGGTCAGCAGGCCGATGATCAGGAAGATCACCATCGCGATGGCGGCCGCGTAGCCCTTGTCGTTGGCCACGAACCCCTCGCGGTAGAAGAAGTAGACCAGCGACATGCTGCGCGGCAGCACCGGGTTGCTGCTGCCGAGGATCGCGTAGAGCAGGTCGAAGACCTGGAAGCTCGCGATGACCGTGATGATCAGGACGAAGAAGATGCTCGGCGTCAGCAGCGGAACGGTGACCGACCGGAACTGGCGCCAGCGCGAGGCGCCGTCGAGCTCCGCGGCCTCGTAGAGCTCCGGCGGGATGTTCTTGAGCCCCGCGGCCAGCACGATCATGTTGAAGCCCAGCGACGACCACAGGCCGACGACGGCGACGGCGACGGTCGCGGCCCCAGGGGTGGAGATCCAGTACGGTCCCTCGATCCCGACCACGGCCAGCGCCCGGTTGAGGATCCCGAAGTCACCGTTGAAGATGACGCGCCACACCATGGCGATAGCGGTCGGCATCGCCACGTAGGGCAGGAAGAACAGCACCCGGTAGAGTGCGGCGAGACGCAGCCCGGGCAGGTTGAGCAGGCTGGCCAGGCCCACGGCGACCGGGATACCGAGCAGCACCACGACCGTGTAGAGCAGGGTGTTGCCGAGCGACAGGTACAGCTCGGGGTCACCGAGCAGCGCGGCGTAGTTGGCCAGGCCGGCGAAGGTCGATCCGCCGAAGGGGCCGGTCTCGGTCAGCGAGTACCACGCGGTCTGGACGATCGGCCACAGGTAGAACACGGCGATACCGCCCGCGAGCGGCGCGACGAACAGCCAGGGCCACAGCGTGCCCTCGGGACGCGGCCCATGCGGCGGAGGCGGGCCGCCCCGCCCGGGCTGCCCCAGGAGGGACGGCCCGGGTGGGGCCTGCTGGGAGGTGGTCATGGGATCACTCCTCGGCCAGCGCCGCGTCCATCTGGTCGGCCAGGTCCGTCGCGACGTCGGCGACCGGCCGCTGGCCGGAGAACGCCTGGGGCAGCAACTCGGTCTCCAGTGCGTTCCACTCCGCCGAGTTGAGGCTCACCGGCAGCGGACGGGAGTAGTCGACGGCGTCGAGGAAGACCTGGAGGTCGGCGTCGGGCATCGACGCGGTGAAGGAGCTCTGCGTGCCCTCGAAGGCGGGCACGACCGCACCGGCGTCGCCCTGCTGCTGCTGTGCCTCCTCGCCGGCGAGGAACACCTGGAGCGCCTGCGCCGCCTGCTTCTCCTGCGAGGTCGCCGACACGACGTTGGCAACCCCGTGGATGACGGTCGCCTGCTCCTGCCCGGACGGCAGGGGCAGCACGGTGATGTCCTCGGCCAGCTCGCTGTCGGTGAGCGCGGAGCGGAACCAGCTACCGCCCCAGTACATCGCGAGCCTGCCCGAGGTGAACCACTGGTCGGCAGTGGTGTCGGTGAGCTGCTCGATCGACGGTGAGGCGCCGGAGGCGATGAGGTCCGTCCAGAACTGGAGGCCGGCCTGCGCCTCGGGGGACGCGTAGCCGGAGGCGCCGTCCTCTATGACCGTGCCGCCGGCCTGGAAGATCGTGTTGTAGTACGTGGTCTGGCCGTCCATACCGCCGGCCGCGCCGTAGACGCCGTCGTCGGCGAGCGCGTCGGAGATCTCCACGGCGGTCTCCTGGAACTCGTCCCAGGTCCAGCCGTCGGTGGGCAGCTCGACGCCGGCCTGCTCGACCAGCGCGGTGTTGACCCAGATGCCGATCGTGTCGAAGTCCTTGGGCACCCCGTAGGCCACGTCGTCGATCGTGTAGAGGTCGACGAGCGCCTCGGGGTAGTTCGCGGGGTCGATGTCGCCGGCCTCGACCGCGCCGGTGATCGGTTCGAGCATGCCGTTGGACGCGTACAGGCCGATGTTCGGCCCGTTCATCCAGAACAGGTCGGGCAGGGTGTCGCTGGAGGCCTGGGTCTGCAGCTTGGTCCAGTACTCGGCGAACGGCGTCACGTTCACGGTCACGTCGATGTTCGGGTAGATCTCGTTGAACGCCGCGATGTTCTCCTCGATAGCGGGGACCTGGTTCTGGTCCCAGACGCCGTAGGTGATGGAGGCGGCGAGGTCGGCGTCGGGCGCCGTGTACTCGCCGGCGCCGCCGCCCTGGGGGCTGGAGCCGCAGGCTGCCAGCGCCGTCGTGAGGGCGACGACGACGGCGGCCTGCGCCGTCCGGCGTGTGGTGGGTGAGGGGCGGGACGTCGGTCGCGATGGCGGTTTCATCGGGTGGTCCTTCCAGCGGCCACGGCGGCGGTGCTCGAAGTTGTCAACATTGACTCTGAAATGAGCATGTTCAGACACTAGAGGCTCAAGGCGCGCGCAGATAGGGGCAGCGAGACCTTTTACGTTGTCGTAACACCCGCCGGACCCGGCCCGGCGGCACCACGGCCTCTCAGGCGGAGGCGGCGACCACGATCTGCACGCCGGCCGTCGCGAACTCGGCGGCGATCTCCGCAGCCACCGGCTGGTCGGTCACCAGCACGTCGACGACGGCGAGCGGGCAGATCCGCGCGAAGGTCGAGCGGCCGAGCTTTGTCGCGTCGGCGGCGACCACGACCCGGCGGGAGACCTCGGCGAGCTGGCGGCTGGCCTCCGCCTCACCCTCGTGCACCGTGGTGGCGCCGAAGGCGGCGCTGAGCCCGTCGACGCCGAGCACGGCGGTGTCCAGGCTGAACTCACGCAGGGCGGCTCCGACCAGCGGTCCGACGAGCTCGTAGGACTGGCGTCGCGGCACACCCCCTGTCACCACGATCTTCACGTGCTCCCGCACGGAGAGCTCGTAGGCGATGTTCAGCGCGTTGGTCACGATCGTGACGCCCGGTGCGCCCGCGGCGCGAAGCCGCTCGCTGCGCCCCAGCTCGCGGGCGACCTCGCTCGTGGTCGTGCCGCCGTTGAGCCCCACCGACTCGCCCGGGCCGATGAGCTCCGCGACCGCGCGGGCGATGGCCATCTTGGCCTCCGCCTGGCGCGGGATCTTGTACTGCAGCGGCAGCTCGTACCCGGACCCGAGCGCCGTCGCGCCGCCGTGCGTCCGCGTCACCAGGCGCTGCTCGGCGAGAGTGTTGAGATCGCGACGCACCGTCGCCGTCGACACCCCGAGCGCCTCACTGACCTCGGTGATCGACACGCTCCCCCGCTCGCTCACGAGCTCGAGCACGAGGTTGAGCCGCTGCTGCTGCGTCATCGCCCTACCCTCCCGTCCACGCCACACATCCTCGCACGGAGACCGTCGCACGCCGTGATTGGCCCTGCTCGAATACGGCGAGAACAAGCAGGATCGCTCACGGCGCGATCAAGACGATACCTCCCGGATGTCTCCCGGCAGAAGGAGGCCCGCGGGCGACGAGCAGCCGTCACCTCCGCGACGCGATCGGCACCTTCCAGCCGCGCCCCAGACCAGGACCAGGGCGAGGAGCAGCAGGACGACGTTGAAAGGCGTGTCCGCCGCCTCGCCCCGGACGACGTGGAACACGACGGCGCTCGCCTGCGGCACGACGAGCCCGCCCGCCGCGACCGGGGCGAGCCACGGCGTGATCCGGGTCGCGGACATTCCGCGCGTCGTCCCCGGACGTGCAGGTCCGGATCCGCGAGTCCGGGCTCGACGACCCCAGCGCCGGGCTGCGCGCGGGTCTCGTCGACGTCGCGATCACCCGGCTCCCGTTCGACACGCACGGCATCGCCGTACGACAGCTCCGCGCGGACGCCGTCGGCGCGATCCTGCTGGCGGACGACCCGCTGGCCGCACGATCCGACCTCGCGCTGCGCGACCTGGCCGGGCGGCGGTGGTTCCGGTTTCCCGACGGCACCGACGCGGCGTGGGCCGAGTACTGGACCGGTGCCGCTGCAGCTTCCACGGGCGCGGCCGCGCGCCGTGCCGGGCCGGACGGCGCGGCCGCGCGCCGTGCCGGGCCGGACGGCCCCGTCGTCCGAACCGTGCAGGAGTGCCTGCACGCCGTGCTCTGGAGCGGCTCTATCGGCCTCGGACCCGCACACGACGGCGCGCTCCCCGACGGACTGGCCTGGGTCCCGGTGCTCGACATGGCGCCCAGCCGGCTGGTCGTGGCCTGGCCGAAGGGCTCGACGAACCGGCTGGTCGAGCGGTTCGTGGAGGCGACCTCACCGGCTTCTACCAGGCCTGGTTCCGCAGCGCGGGGATCCCCTCGGACAAGTACCTCTGGCCCGGTGCCCTGACGCCTGAGCCGGTCGAGCCCTGAGGCACGTCGAGGTGGACCGTGGCGCACCGCTCGGACAACTGGTCTTCCAGGGTTGGGACTCACGCACAAGAAATCAGCACCGACAAGTATTCAAAGTGCCACTCGCGACGGTCAGGCTGAAAGTCGTCGCGACGGTCGTCGTCGCGGCGACGACCGAAGAGAGGCACGACCATGGCACGTCAAGGCGCGGGCGGGGCCCGCACGATCATTCTCACCGGCGGCACCAGCGGTATCGGACGCGGCGCGGCCACCGCCATCCTCCAGGACGACGAGCACGGACCCTGGCACCTGGTGCTGCCCGTCCGTGACGTGACCCGCGGACAGGAGACGACGGAGTCGCTCGCCACCGCCGCGGCGAGCGGCAACACGGTCGAGGCGATGGCGATGGACCTCGCCTCGCTCGCCTCCGTCCGGACGTTCGCCGCGGAGGTGTCCGGCCGCCTCGCCGCGGGGACCATCCCGCCGGTGCACGCGGTCGTCTGCAACGCGGGCGTGCAGATGGGCACCACCCTCACCCACACCGTCGACGGTTTCGAGTCCACCTTCGGCATCAACCACCTGGGCCACTTCGTCCTGGTCAACGCCCTGCTGCCGGTACTCAAGGCCCCGGGGCGGGTGGTCGTGACCTCCAGCGGCACCCACGACCCACGCAATCCGGGGCCCTCACCCGCCTGGAGCGGCGCGGAAGCCCTGTCGCGGGGCGAGCTGGCGGCATCGGCCGAGTCGGACAACGCGCTCGTGACGGGTCAGCGGCGTTACAGCACGTCCAAGCTCGCGAACCTCTACTTCACCTACGCCCTGGCCCGTCGGCTGCCCGAGGGAGTCACGGCCAACGCCTTCGATCCCGGCATGGTGCTCGGGACCGGCCTGGGCCGCTCGCTGCCCGCCCCGGTGAGGTTCCTGTCCGACCACGTCCTCCCGCGCGCGACCTGGCTGGTGCGCCGGACGATCACGCCGCACGTCCTCACTCCCGCCGAGTCGGGCGGCTCCCTCGCCTGGCTGGCAACCGCCCCGGAGCTGGCGGAGACCACGGGCCAGTACTTCTTCGGCCGCAACCAGGCTCGTTCGTCGGACGAGTCGTACGAGATCGCGCGCGCCGAGCAGCTCTGGACCGACAGCGAGAAGCTCACCGGGGCACGCGTCTGACTCCCGAGATCGAGGTTGTTCAACTCCCGGTCACGAGGCCTGATGGCCGCGAAGGTAGCCGACCAGTACCGCGCGGAGCTCGGCGGTCAGCGCGTCTCGCTCCGCCGGCCGGGCGTCGGTGATCAGCGGCGTCATGCCGCGAACGATCTGGATGGCAACGGTCGCGATACGAGCGACATCCTCGGGTGAACGGTCCGCCAGGAGAAGGCCGACGAGCTCGGCCACGCGCTGGTGGATGGCGGCGTGAACCGGCGCGACGGCCTCGCGGAGGCCGGCGGGCATGTCCGTTCTGGCGAAGAGCGCCTTGAATCCGGGATGGGCCAGGTTGAAGGCCACGAGAGGGCCGAGCAGCGCGTCGACGAGATCCTCGAGGCGGGCGCCGTCGACGCTCCCGAGGCTGTCGATCGCGAACGCTTCCCCACGCAGGACGGTGAGCTGGGCGGCGTAGTGGTCAGCCAGTGCGCGGGCGATGGCGTCCTTGTTCCTGAAGTACTGGTAGAGCGAGCCCGGCGAGATGCCGGCCTGGGCGGCGATCGCATTGGTCGTGGACGCGTCGTAGCCCTGTTCGGCGAAGACGGCGGCAGCGGCGTGCAGGATCTCCTCGATCCGCCGCTGGCCACGGGCCTGCCGACGCGGCTGCGCGGGGGTGGCCTCCACGACCTCGTCCTTGCCTGCCACGACCCCTCTTCTCCACGACGTAGACGATGCGGACCTAGACGATGCGAGCTTTTACTCGTATTGTTCGAACACGAGCACCTGCTCGCATCACGTTAGCAGAGGTCGCGCTGCGTCGTGCCGGACGGCGCGCCCCTCCCGCAGCCCCTTGGAGAAGCCCGTGACCGACGTCCCGCCTCCGTCCACCGCTCTCGAACGCCTCGGCGACGCCACCCACCGTCGGCGGTGGCTGGTGCTGGTCACGTCGCTCGTCGTGCTCGCCGGACTGGCCGCGATCGCCGCCGGTGCGCTGTCGTCCTTCGTGCTGAACCGGTGGGAAGCGGCGGGAAGCGAGTCGGTGGCGGCACAGCGGGTGATGCGGGACGAGTTCGCCACCGGCAACGCCAACCTGATCCTGCTCGTCACCGCCGAGGGCGGCGACGTCGACGACCCGGCGGTGGCCGCGTCAGCGAGCGCCGTCGCCGACGAGCTCGCCGGGGAGGACGCGGTGGGCGAGGTGTGGTCCTACTGGTCCCTGGAGGGCGATCCGACGCTGCGCAGCGAGGACGGCGCCTCGGCCATGGTTCTCGCCCACGTGACCGGCGATGCCACCGCGGCCCGCGCCGCCATCGCCGAGTACATCCCCGCCTATACCCGCGAGGACGACGCGATCAGCGTGCAGGTCGCCGGTTCGGAGGCGGCTTCCACACAGATCAGCGCTCAAGCCACCCAGGACTTCGTCCGGGCCGAGCTGATCATCATCCCGCTCATGCTCGTCCTGCTGGTCGTCATCTACCGGCGCGTGAGCTCTGCCCTCCTGACTCTGGGCGTCGGGCTGTTCTCCGTCATCGCCACCCTTGCCGGGCTCCGCGCGCTCACCTCCGTCGTGGAGATCGCCAGCTTCGCCGCCAACATCGTGCTCGTCATGGGGATCGGACTCGGGGTCGACTACAGCCTGTTCGTCATCTCACGCTTCCGGGAGGCACTGGCCCGCGGCGCCACGGTGCGCCTCGCCCTGCGCGAGACACTGGACACGGCCGGCCGCACGGTGGTGTTCAGCGGCCTGACCGTGGCCGCTTCGGTGGCCGTGCTGCTCGCCCTGCCCTTCCCGTTCCTGCGTTCCTTCGCCTACGCCGGCGTCCTGGCCGTCGTCACGGCCGCCGTCGGCGCACTGATCGTCCTGCCCGCTGCTCTCGCCGTCCTCGGCGAACGCATGTCGCGGCGTGCCGTGACGATCCCGGCACCGAAGCCCGTGGAGGCCGGCCGCTGGTACCGGATCGGGCAGCGTGTCATGCGGCGACCGGTCCTGTGGGGCGGGGCCGCACTCGTGGCACTCCTGGCCCTGGCTTCCCCCGCTCTCGGACTGCAGATCGGGGTACCCGACGACCGGGTGCTCGCCCAGGGCTCCTCCGTGCGCGACACCTACGACCAGCTCCGCGAGGACTTCCCGACCGAGGCCAACGACGCCCTCCAGGTCATCGAGACCGGTCACGCCTCCCCCACCAACACCCGCGTGGCCGCCTATGCGGCGGACATGTCCCGGATCGACGGGATCGCGCAGGTCAACTCGTCCGTCGGCGTCTTCGTCGACGGCGCCCGGACGGCCGACGGCGACGAGAGGCTCGACTCCGGAGACACGCTGCGGCTCGACGCCGTTCCCACCCGTGAGGCCGTCGACGGCATCGGAGGCGACCGACTCGTCACTGAGATCCGCGCCCTCGACAGCCCGTTCGACGGCACTCTCGTGGGCGGCTACCCCGCGCAGCTCGCGGACTTCCGTGCAGCCCTCCTGGAGCGGCTGCCGCTGATCACGGGACTCATCCTGCTCGTGACCTTCGTGCTGCTGTTCCTCCTCACCGGCAGCGTCCTCATGCCGCTCAAGGCCACCGTGCTGAACCTGCTCAGCGTCGGCGTCATGTTCGGCGTGCTGACCGTGGTGTTCCAGAACGGGTTTCTCGCCGACGCGATCGGCTTCACCCCGGTCGGCACCCTCGACCCGGCGTTCCCGATCCTCATGTTCTGTGTCGTCTACGGACTGTCAATGGACTACGAGGTCTTCATGGTCTCCCGCATCCGCGAGGAGTACGAACGCACCGGTGACAACGACCGCGCCGTGCTCGCCGGGCTACAGCGCAGCGCCCCGCTCATCACCGCCGCTGCCCTCACCCTCGCGGTGTCCTTCGCGGTCTACGCCACGGGCTCGGTCATGTACCTCCAGATGATCGGCATCGGCGTCGCCGTGGCGATCCTCATCGACGCCACCATCATCCGCGGCGTCCTGGTGCCCGCCTTCATGCGCCTCGCCGGCTCCGCCAACTGGTGGGCCCCCGCCTTCCTCACACCCGTCTTCCGCCGATTCGGACTCCGCGAACAGCCGGCGACACCGATCCCGGCACCGACCTCCGCACCGACCCCACCGGCAGCAGAGGCACCCACCGCCCCCAGCACCCGATCGCGGTCGTGACACCTGGACGGACGGGCACGACCGAGGCGTCCCGCCACCCACCAGGACCGGATGGGTGACGCAAGCCCACGTTCCGTGCGTGCTGGGTCAGCCGAACGTGGTGGCGACGCCCTGGACGGCGACGTCGACTGCGCGGCGCAGTGCGGCCGGCAGATCCTGCTCGTGGGCGGCGAGGCTGCTCATGGTGGTGCTGACCAGTGCGCCGAGGAGCGCGCCCACCGCGGCGGAGGCGGTCACTCGGTCGATCCGGTCGGGGTAGGCATCGTGCAGCGCGTCGGCAAGTCTCAGCTGCGCGTCGGCGAGCCGGTGCAGGGCGCGGGCGCGCAGTGCGGGCACCGAGTTGAGCAGCCGCAGCCGTAGCGGGCCGAGGTCGGTGGCTTGGGCCAGCGCGGCGGGGTGGGCCACGGACATTCGCTCGACGGCCCGGACAAGCACATCGAGTGGCTCATCACCGGCCGCGCGGCCGGCCACCACGGCAAGCGCAGTCTCAGTGCCCTCGTCGCTCGCGGCGAAGAAGACGTCGTCCTTGTTCGGGAAGTGCGTGAAGAAGGTCCTGATCGACACGTCGGCGGCGGCCGCGATTTCCGCTACCGAGGTCTCGTCGTACCCCTGCTGATCAAACAGCTGCATCGCGGCGTCGACCAGCGCTTGACGGGTGCGTTGCTTCTTGCGCTCGCGCAGACCAGGTCCAGTCATGTGGACAGCATAGCCGCACACCATGCATGATTGCATCAGATGCAACAATGCATTGTATGCAACGAGGAGGGCGAAGCATGGAGACGTTCGACGGCACGACGGCGTTCATCACTGGAGGGGCACAAGGCATCGGACTCGGCATGGCGCGTGCCTTCGCACGCGAGGGCGCGAACCTGGCCCTCGCCGATCTCGACACCGCGGCGCTCGACCGCGCGCGGGACGAACTCGCCGAACTCACCACGGTCGCGGCCTTCGAGCTGGACGTACGGGACAGGACGGCGTTCGAGCGCGTGGCCGACGAGGTGGAGACCCGGCTCGGGCCGGTCTCAGTGCTGTGCAACAACGCCGGCGTGGGCAGTGGCCTCGGCCTAGCCGAGATGACCTACGCCCAATGGGATCTCGTCATCGGGGTCAACCTCGGCGGTGTCGTCAACGGTATTCAGACGTTTCTGCCGCGGATGGTCGACCGCGGCGGACCAGGCCACGTCGTGAACACCTCGTCCGGGGCCGGTCTGGCCGTCATGGCCGGCACCGAGTTCATGTACCACACAGCCAAGTACGCGGTGGTCGGCATGTCCGAAGCGCTTCGGCGGCTACTCGACCCGCACGACATCGGGCTCACTGTCCTGTGCCCCGGCCTGGTGGCAACCAACATCGCCGCCACCAGCCGGACACACGAACCCGACACCCCGCACCAACGCAGCGCTGACGAGCAAGCCGCAGTGGACCAAGCCTGGGCCGTCCGAGAGGCACTACTGGGCAACCTCGGCCTTGACCCGGATGAGGTCGGCGACATGGTGCTCGCCGCGATCCGCGCCAACCAGCTCTACCTCCACACCGACCGAATCATGGCCGACGCCATCGCGACCCGAACCACCGCACTGCTCGAGGCGATGCCCCCGGAAACCGAACACGACCGGATGGTCGCGGCCGCGATGCGCCAACAACTCGCACGCCACCAACCCACCCCACCCGAGAACAGCTAGGGCGTGTCTCCCATATGTGGGCTGAGGTGTGCGGCAGCCTGGTCGGGTGACTTCTTCGCGGTATCGGGTGTTGTCGGATGAGCAGTGGGGGCGGATCGAGCCGTTGCTGCCCTCGAACGCGGGCCGGCGCGGGCATCCGTTCTGGGACAACCGGCGGGTAGTGGAAGGGATCATCTACCGCTACCGGGCCGGGATCCCGTGGCGGGACCTGCCTCGTGAGCACTTCGGGTCGTGGAGGACGGTCTGGAAGCGGCACCGCCGCTACGCCGACGACGGCACCTGGGACAAGGTCCTGGCCGGGCTGCTGGCCGCGGCGGACGCGGACGGGAAGATCGACTGGAACGTGAGCGTGGACGCCACGATCAACCGTGCTCATCAGCACGGCACGAACACCACGCGTCCCGAGCGGGACACAGGGGGCGAGAGCGAATCACACGAAACTCCCTGAGGGGTTCGTCCCCAGCCCGCTCGGCGGGGAACGTGAACCGGCAGGTCATGGCATCGGTAAGTCACGTGGCGGCCTGACCAGCAAGATCCATCACGCGGTGGACGGTCATGGACGCCCGCTGGCCGCGATCGTCACGGGCGGGCAGCGTAACGACGGGGCCATGCTGGCCGAGGTCCTAGCCGACATCCGCGTCCCGCGCCAGGGACCGGGCCGCCCGCGCACCACCCCTGATGCGGTGATCGCCGACCGCGCCTACACCAGCGGCGTCAACCGCAGGATGCTCGCGGCCCGGCACATCCAGACCGTGATCCCGCAGAAGAAGGACGAGATCGCTGCCCGCAAACACAAAGGCTCAGCCGGAGGACGACCACCAGCCCTGGACGCCCGGACCTACAAGCGACGCAACGTCGTGGAACGCTCCTTCGCCCTGACCAAGCAATGGCGCGCCCTGGCGACCCGCTACGACAAGCTCGCCATCACCTACCGCGCCGCCGTCGTCCTATCCGCCTGCACCATCTGGGCACGCCATATGGGAGACACGCCCTAGGGGACTGCTGCACGGATGGGTGACACCTGACTTGTTGCCGCGACTGGGGTGAAGGCCGGGGTGAAGACTCCCGCAACCGTCAGATGGGCGGCCCACCTTCCTCGAAGTTGGAGTTGTCCGGAGCGAACCGGCTCCAGGCGACTTGGAACCCACTGAGAGGACCCACCCATGACAATGACGGCCCACCGTCTCACGACCGCTCCGGTCGGCACGGCCACCGACCCCCTCGCCAGCCCAACCGGAATCCACGAAGCCGCGACGCCCATGCTGACGGATCTGCCCGTCACGTCGAATCTCAATGACCTGCTCGCGAGCCGCTTGGCGTCCAGCGCCGACCACGTTTTCAGCGAGGTCAAGGAAGCGCAGGGCGAACCCTGGCGAGCGGTGACGGTCGGCGAGTTCGAAGCCGACGTGGTCGCCGTGGCCAAAGGGCTCGTCGCCCGGGGCATCGCGCCGGGCGACCATGTGGGGATCATGTCCCGCACCCGGTACGAGTGGACAGTGCTCGACTTCGCGATCTGGGCAGCGGGCGCGATCCCGGTGCCAATCTACGAGACGTCCAGCGCCGAGCAAGTCCAGTGGATCTTGTCGGACGCCGCGGTCGACCTGCTCGTCGTTGAGACCACCGAGCACGCCGCGACAGTCGAGCAGATACGCGCTGAAACCCCGACCCTGCGCGAGGTGCTCATCCTCGACGCCGGCGCGATCGACGCGCTCACGACCCTCGGCGCCGAAGTGCCCGACGCGGAGATCGTGCGACGGCGCTCGTTGGCGTCGCTGGACGATCTCGCGACGATCGTCTACACCTCGGGCACGACTGGCCGCCCCAAGGGTGTCGAGCTGACCCACGGCAACTTCGCCTCGCTCGCCGTGAATACCGTCCGACACGCGCCGGAGGTGTTCGAGGATGGTGGTCGCACGCTGCTGTTCCTGCCCCTGGCGCACGTTTTCGCCCGGTTCATCCAGGTGCTGGCCGTAGCTGGCGGTGTGGTCCTCGGCCACGTGCCGGACGTCCGGACGCTTTCCGATGACCTGGGTGAGTTCCGGCCCACGTTCCTGCTCGCCGTGCCACGAGTGTTCGAGAAGGTCTACAACTCGGCGGAGCAGAAGGCCGCGCAGGGCGGCAAGCTTCGCATCTTCCAGTGGGCCACCCGTACCGGAATCTCCTGGTCGCGCGCGCTGGACACCGGGCGAGGGCCCTCGTTCTGGCTCAAGCTCCAGCACAAGATCGCCGACCGGTTGGTGTTCGCCAAGCTGCGCGCGGTGCTCGGCGGCCGAGCCAGGTATGCCGTCTCGGGTGGGGGGCCACTGGGCGAGCGCCTCGGTCACTTCTACCGCGGTCTGGGGCTGCAGGTCCTTGAGGGCTACGGCCTGACCGAGTCCACCGCCCCGACCAGCGTGAACCTCCCAGGGCGCACCAAGATCGGCTCGGTGGGCGTGCAGCTCCCGGGCTGCGCTGTCGTGATCGCGGCCGATGGGGAAATTCTGTTGCGTGGTCACCACATCTTCCGCGGCTATCACAAGAACCCCGAGGCCACGGCGGAGGCGTTCGATGACGGGTGGTTCCGCACCGGCGACCTGGGCGCGTTGGACGCCGACGGATTCCTGACGATTACGGGGCGCAAGAAGGAGATCATCGTCACCGCAGGTGGCAAGAACGTGGCCCCGGCCGTACTCGAGGACCGCGTCCGTGCGCATGCGCTGGTGAGCCAATGCGTTGTGGTCGGTGACAACCGGCCCTTCGTCGGCGCGCTGATCACGCTCGACTCCGAGGGTCTGCCCGGCTGGCTGTCCATGCACGACAAGCCCGATCTGACGGTTGAGCAAGCGCTGACCGATCCGGATGTCCTGGCCGCCGTCGACAAGGCAGTGACGCGTGCGAACGAGGCCGTGTCCGCGGCCGAGTCGATCCGCAAGTTCACCCTTCTGGCCGGCGACCTGACCGTCGAGAACGGCTATCTCACGCCGAAGCAGAGCGTGCGTCGCGCGGCGGTCGTCAAGGGGTTCGCTGCCGAGATCGAGCGTCTCTACGGCGACGCGCACGCGACGGCGTCAGCACGGTGAGCGTGCCGGTGACGGCGGGCGCCCATCAGGGGCCGCCGGTACGAAGCGTTCAGGCCCGAAAGCTTGACGCCCTGGTCGACGCCACGCCCGCGTCCCGGGACCGGGTGGTTGACCTCGTCCGGGCGGCAAGCATCTGCGTGGTGGTCCTGTGGCACTGGACGTTCTCCATCACCCACTGGACCACGAGCGGTGCGTTGACTATGCCGAACCCCATCCACCAGGTGCCCGGCGGCTGGGCCGCGACGTGGGTACTGCAAGTGATGCCCGTGTTCTTCCTCGTCGGCGGCTTCGCGAACCTCGCCCGCTATCAGGCGGACCTGCGCGACGGCCGCGGTGCCACCGGGTTCGTGCGAACGCGGTTGCGCGGCCTCCTCGTGCCGGTCCTGCCGTTGCTCGCGCTGTGGGCGGTGTTCGACCTGGCGATGCAGGCCGCCGGGATGCCCAGCGTCCTGCAGTGGGGCATGGTCATCTTCGTTCCGCTGTGGTTCCTCGGGGTCTACGCCGGTGTGATCGCCGCCGTACCGATCACCGCGCGCCTGCACGCACGGTGGGGTTGGCGGGTGCCCGTGGTCCTGGCCGGCGTCGCACTCGGCGCGGACGTGCTGCGCCTGGGCGCTGGGCAAGACACTCCCGCCATCTGGATGGTCGGCTCCGCCGCTGTGTGGCTCTTTTGTCACCAGCTCGGCTACTTCTGGCGGGACGGGACCCTCCTTGCCGGGGGACGCCGCCGAGCCGCCGTCGTCGCGGCTGCAGGCCTGGCCGCGCTGGTCCTGCTGACCACGATCGGCCCCTATCCGCGCTCCATGGTGGCGGTGCAGGGCGATGCCATGGGCAACATGTTCCCAACCACCGTGGCCATCGCGGCCCTCGCCACGTTCCAGCTCGGCCTGCTGCTCCTGATCCGTCCCCGGCTGCAGGCATGGCTGCAGCGGCGCCGGCCGTGGCGCGCCGTGGTGGCCGCCAGCTCGGTGGCCATGCCGGTGTTCGTCTGGCACATGACAGCCCTGGTGGTCTTCCTGTGGCTTTACGGACTGGCCGGGTTCACCCCGGCCGCCGAGGCGACCGCGGCCTGGTGGCTCACTCGCCCGGTCTGGGTCATAGGCCCCGGCCTGCTGCTCGCCGGGATTCTGGCGGTGGTCGGCAGAGCCCGGTCCCACCGCGACAAGAACAGCACGACGACCGAGAACGACACATGACCCCGCGCACTCACTGTGCGCGAAGGAAGGAAGACCCATGCCGAAGATCCACGAGCTAGCCACTCGTACCCCGTCGACGCGGCGGCGTCACGTCGACCTGTTCCGGGCCGTGGCCATGGCCGCGGTTGTGGTGGGGCACTGGATGATCATGACGGTCGAGCGCGACCCGTCCGGGCGCCTTACTGGCTTCACTGCCCTACCGGAGCTGGCCGCACTACACCCGATGACCTGGGTGTTCCAGGTCATGCCCCTCTTCTTCCTGGTCGGGGGCGTGGCGAACGCGATCTCCTGGACCCGGCACCGGGACCGCGGGGGAACGGCGGGCCAGTGGCTCCTTGACCGCAGCGGCCGGCTGTTCCCGCCGGTGACCGCACTCCTGCTCACGACCGCGGTCGGCGCCGTCGTCGCCGGCTGGGCGGGTGTCCCGCCCGCGGACATCGCCCAGGCCGTCGCGCTCGTGACGCTGCCGCTGTGGTTCCTCGTCGTCTACCTCGGCGTGATCGTGCTGACCCCGCCGATGCACCGACTCCACGAGCGGTTCGGCCTCGCCGTGCCCGCCGTGCTGCTCGCAGCCGTCGTGATCGGTGACGTGCTGCGCCTGACCACCGGGAGCAAAGCCTGGGCGTTCGGCAACTTCGTGTTCGCATGGATCGCCGTCCACCAGGCCGGTTTTGCCTGGCAGGACGGCAGCCTGAGGCTGACCCGACGTCGTGCCGCGGTGCTGTTCGCCGGCGCGCTGGCCGTACTGGTCCTGCTCACGGGTCCCGGTCCGTACCCGGTGAGCATGGTCTCGGTGCCGGGGGCCGCGATCCAGAACCCGTCGCCGCCGACGGTCGCCCTCATGGCCCTGGCCGCGGCACAGATCGGCCTCGCCGCCCTGGTCGCGGGTCCGGCCGAGCGGTGGCTCCGACGTCGGCGGCCGTGGGCCGCGGTGATCGGGACCAACGCCGTCGTACTGACGGTCTACCTGTGGCACATGGTCGCGGCACTCGCCGGCGCTCTGCTGCTGGACGCCGTCGGCCTGCTCCCGTCGTCCGCCGTCTACTCCAGTGCGTGGTGGCTGGGGCGTGTGCCATGGATCGCAGCGCTGGCAGTCATGCTGGTCGCGTTCGTGGCCGTGTTCGGACGGATCGAGACGCGCACACTGGTACGCAAGCTGGACACCTCTGCGGCCCGTAAGACGTCCGAACCGGGTGCCGGCGGCGCGATCGGGCGCTCGCCGCGGCGCGGCGCGCTGACCTCGACGCTGTCCGCGGTGCCGTCCTCGATTCCAGTGGTCACCGGTGCTTATGCCGCCGCGATCCTGGGCATGTTCTGGCTCGCGTCGGCCGACCAGGGACCGCACGGCCCGTTCATGGTCCCGACCGGGGCCTTGCTCCTGGTGCTCGGCGGCGCGGTCGTCCTGCGGCTCGGTCGTTCCGTGTCGGCCGCCGTGCCGCGCCCTGGCGGGGTGCGCGAGCCCGAGCCCGAGCTCGTCACGGCCGGCCCGCCGCGTGTGCTGGAGGAGTGCGGTCCGGCTGACGCGGGTGCAGTCACGTACGAGGCCGCTCGAACAAGGTGACCTCGTACGCGCTCTGACAGCGGGGAACCAGGACTCCGTGGAACTCCTAGAGCTCCACGGGATCCCGCGAGATCGGGCACGTCATGCAGTGGCCACCGCCGCGGCCCCGGCCGAGCTCGGCGCCGACGATCGTGACGACCTCCACACCGGCCTTGCGCAGCAGGGTGTTGGTGTGGGTGTTGCGGTCGTAAGCGAAGACGACACCAGGCTCGACGGCCACGACGTTGTTACCGCTGTCCCACTGCTGGCGCTCGCCGGCGTACCAGCCGCCGCCGGGCTCGATCGTGCGCAACCGGGCCAGACCCAGTGCGTCGGCGACGACCTCGACGAACGGCACAGTCTCCTCTGTGACCTCGACGCCACCGTCGTCGGCGGGGCGGAGTGAGAACGGGTGGATGCCGTCAACGATGTCGGGGTAGTAGGTGACCAGGTCGCGGTCGGCGAACGTGAACACCGTGTCGAGATGCATGGCCGAGCGGAGCTTGGGCATGCCGGCGGCGACGACACGTGTAGCGGCGCCGGCCGTGAAAAGGCTCGCCGCGACCTGGGTGATGGCCTGGCGCGATGTGCGTTCGCTCATGCCGATGAGCACGGCGCCGTTACCGATCGGCATGACGTCACCGCCCTCGAGCGTGGCCTGTCCCCAGGGCTGCTCGGGGTCACCCCACCAAACCGTGTTGCCGGTGAAGTCGGGGTGGAATTCGTAGATCGCCTTCATGAGCAGGGTCTCGTCGTGGCGGGCGGGCCAGAAGAGGGGGTTGAAGGTGACGCCGCCATAGATCCAGCAGGTCGTGTCACGGGTGTAGATGGTGTTGGGCAAGGGCGGCATGAGGTACTCGTTGACGCCGGTGGACTCGCGGGCCAAGGCGGTATACCCGGGACGGAGGTCGTCGGGCAGGTCGCGCGTGGACAGGCCGCCGATCAGGTAGTCGGTCAGGTTCGCGTCGTCGAGTGATTCAAGGTAGGTGCGGGTGTCCTCCACCAGCCCCAGGCCGACCTCGTTCGCGACGACCTTCCGGTTCAGCAACCATTCCTTCGCTCCGGGTACCGCGAGGGTCTGGGCCAGCAGATCGTGCAGCTCGACGACCTCGACCCCGCGATCTCGTAGCTTGACGACGAAGTCGTGATGGTCGCGCTTGGCGTTCTGCACCCACAGCAACTCGTCGAAGAGAAGCGCGTCCTTGTTGCTCGGTGTGAGCCGCTCGTGCCCCAAGCCCGGTCGGCACACGAGCACCTTGTTGAGCCTGCCGACCTCCGAGTGGACGCCGTACGAAGCGTTCGGCATGGATGCCTCCCTACGGGTACAGCAATCAGATCTGCACGGAACCTGTGGCCAGAAGCACGAGGCCGACCACGGCGAAGGCGGTGACCACGACGAAGGTCACCAAGCCGGGTGTGGTGAACACCGTCGCGCGCTGTTCCCGGCGTGCGACGTAGTAGAGCACTGTGGCGGGGGCAAGCAGGAGGCACGCAAGAAAGAGGAACACGTACCCGGCAGCCCAGATTAGGAAGAGGGTGTAGATCGTCGAGACGACCGCGATCACCAGCTCACGGGTGCGAAGGCCGGCGCGGACCTCCTCGTACCCGTCGCTGCGCAGTGCGATCTTGACAGCGTAGGCACTGGCAAGGGCGAACGGGGCCAGGGCGAGGGCTGCGGTCAGGTCGAGCGTGAAGTCGAGGGCATTGCTGACGAACTGCACGGCGAACAGGATGAGCGTGACGAAGATCGAGGTCCACAGCACCGCGTTCTGCGGTACCTCGCGTGGGTTCAACCGTGCGAAGTACCGCGGAAGATCTTCGTCCCTGGCGGCCGCATAGGCGACGTCGGCGGCAAGCAGCTGCCAGGCGAGATAGGCGCCCAACACGGAGACGATGAGGCCGACCCTGATGAGTACCCCGCCCCACGGCCCGACTGCCTCCTCGAGCACGCCTCCTACCGACGGTTGCTGGAGAGCGGCGATCTCAGCCTTGGGCAGGATCCCGTAGGACAGGATCGAGATGCTCGCGAACAGCGCCAGCACCGAGAGGAAGCCGAGCACCGTGGCACGCCCGACATCCTTTCGCTTCTTGGCGTAGCGGGAGTAGACACTTGCGCCCTCGATGCCCAGGAACACGAAGACCGTGATCAGCATGGTGCCCTGCACCTGCAGGAACAACGATTCGCCCCCGGGCACGTCGTAGCCGCCGGTGAGATTCCCGACGAAGACGTCCCAGTCGAAGAAGACGATGACCAGGACAAGGAATAGCGCGAGCGGCACGAGCTTGGCGACCGTGACGATGGCGTTGATCGCGGCCGCCTCCCCGACACCTCGGCGGATCAGGAGGTAGAAGCCCCACACAGCGGCAGCCGAGATGAGAAAGGCCGTCCACGTATCTCCCTCCCCGAGGACAGGTTCCAGGTCCGGGAAGAGCTGCGACAGGGTGGTCATGATGAGCACCCAGTAGAAGGCGTTGCCAGCACACGCCGAGGCCCAGAACCCGAAAGCCGACAGGAAGCCGGGATAGACACCGAACCCCTCGCGGGCGTACACGTACACACCGTTGTCGAGGGTAGGCTTACGGACCGCAAGGGACTGGAACACGAAGGCAAGCATGAGCATGCCGAGGCCCGCTATCGTCCACGCAATCAGGGCACCGTAGACACCCGTCTCGCTCGCGAACCGCGCCGGTAGCTGGAATACTCCGGCCCCGACCATCGAGCCGACCACCATCGCGGTCAGGGCTGGAAAGCTGAGTTTCGCGGTGCCGGTCTCTTCGGTCGTAGAAGTCATCGTGCCCCTCGCGTCCCCGACTGGCGCCGCACCCGCGAGGTGGGAGTTCACGTCCCGCTCGGCATCACGCCACTCCGTGTTTCTACGGTTAGCACGCGCTGTCAATAACCGCAGCCCGAAAGGACGATTCGACGGGAACTTAACGGGTAGACGACGGGCAGACCATGATATTGCTCGACACCGTCATATCTCCTCGGGTGTCGGACGCGCTTCGTGTCGTGGCTCGTCCTCCACGAGCAGACCGAGGTTTACGGCACGAGCCAGAGCGTCTTCACGGGCCCGCACGCCGAGTTTGGTATACAGCGCGCGTAGCTGAGCCTTGACCGTGTTGATCGACACATAGAGTCGGCTGGCGATCTCGGCGCGCGACGCGGTCGTAGCCAGGATGTGCAGGACCTCAACCTCACGAGGCGTCAAAGCAGGCACCTGGACCTCGTTCCACAGTCGCTGACCGATGATCGGAGGAACAGCCGCGCAGGCCGCCGCCACGGTCGAGCGTGCTTCCTCCGCAGCATCGCGTTCGAGTCCTTCCAGCAGCGCAGCCCGGTCCTCCTCGGACAGCAGGGTGACTGGCCAGTGGAGCCCTTGGTGCACCATCAGCGCGGCAAGGGTCGTCCCGAACGGCGACACGTTCAGCCCGGAGCGAGTTCGCTGCGCCACCGTGACCCCCGCGACAGCGACGAGCGCCTCCTGCAGCGGTGTACCGGTCGTGGCCTGGCCCTGCGCGAGCAGGGCGACAGCCTCTTGGTCGGCATTGCGAGCGGCGGCGATGATCGCACGCAGGGCGCTGTCGGCAGCGCGCGCACGACCCCGAAGTCGCTGCCGAGCGTCCTCACGCGCCGCGCCGGTAGCCAGTCGTAGCATGCTGCGCATCGCACCCAGACGCCCCTTGACGCTTGATAGTGTCGATTCTCGCAGGCGATCGCGGCGAAGCTGATCGAGTGACCGCTCGGCTTCGTCGACATGACCGCACATCGCCTGCGCTATTGCGCTCGCCCCGCCCAGGAACTCCCAGTGCTCGATCGTGTCCAGGTGCGGCAGGAGCGGCTCAAGCTCTTGCAGCGCTGCCCGCGCTCTGCCGTCGTCGATGTGCACCCAGGCCTGGGCGATGTTGCGGAACGCGCCCTGGTAGGCGTCGATCCAGCTCTCGGGCCAGGCCTCAGGGCGGACGGTGGCAAGTTCCGCACGCACCGCCGTATAGCGGCCGTCCAGAACGTAAGTCATGGCGCGCCCGCAGGCTGCGACGTTCGAGTAGTGCGCCCAATTGCGTTCGGCGGCCAGTGCCGACAGCACGTTGTAGGCGTGACGTGCCCCGGCGAGGTCATCACCGTAAAAGAGGCTGGTGGCGGCTTGGGAGACAGCGAGCGCGGTCGCCCCGTCGAGTGTTCGGTCGCTTGATCCGTCATCCTCCCGGACTGCGGTGAGTTCGCGCAGGGTCCGTCGTGCTGTGTCGAGCATTCGGACGCGCTGGCCCAGAAACCGCCAGGCGGCCGTTTCGAGGCCGTACATCACCACCCTCTCAGAGCGCGGGGTCGACGCCGTTCGTCGACGCGATATGAGGGCGGCTGCAGCCAGGAACTCAACGGCGCGCGGTCGAGTTGTGGCTCGAGCGTTCAGAGCGAGCCCATAGAACATGGCGAGGAATGGATGGTCCCGGACCTGGACGGCGGGGAGCGCGCCGAGCCTTCGGGCGATGCGGGCCGAGTCCTCGCGCGCCAGTGGGAACGCCCGCACCATCAGCTGGTCGGCGTAGTCGAGGTCTCCGGCCCGGAGCGCGTACTCGATCGCGTGGGAGGGATCGTTGTGGTGGCGCACGAGCCAACGCGCCACGGCGGCAAGCACGTTGGGCACGTAGGACGAGTGGGCATCGGCATACTGAGCGGCTGCTACGGCGCGCACGTGGTCGCTCAGCCGGAACGCCGCGCATCCGTCGGGGAGCTCTGACCAGTATCCGACGCCAGCGCGTTCGAGCGCTGCCAGCAGGTCCGCCCCTGCGATGGCACCAGGCCCGGCCGGGGTGTCCGCGAGGACGTCTGCCAGTGCCACGTCGGCGTAGGGGGCAAGCGCCAGCGCGCCAAGGAGGTCGAGCAGACGGCTGTCGGTGACACGTGCGGCAAGGTCGTTCCGGATCCCGGCGGCGAGTGTGGAGGCGACGTCGGGGTGGCCTGACGCCTCTTCTGTCCTCGGTCTCCGGCTCGCGCGCGAGCGCTGGAGCAGGTCGAGTACGTACCGCAGCTCCATGACGGAACGGTAGGACGGTTCTGCCACGAGCGACCCGAGCGTGGGTGCATCGATCGAGAGTCCGCTCATCTCGACGATGGAGCGGATCTCGTCGTCGGTCAGGGCCATTTCGTCGGTATCGAGGATCTGCATCCCAATGGTGGCGCGCGTCGTCGGGCCTTCGAGGAGCGTCTGGAAGCGGCCGGCGACGATACAGCGCAGGGTCGATACGCGCTGCAGGAGCGCCACCAGGTCGAGGCACACGTCGTCCCAGAAGTCACCGGAGGCTGCGAAGTCGTCGAGTACCAGCACCACCGGGCGCGTTGTCGACAAGACCCGTTCGAGTGCGCCACGGACGAGATCTGCGGAGTCCGCGACCGTGGCCAGCTCACGGTACAGGCTGGCGTCGTCGAGCAGCCCAGCACGATGCAGATGGGTCAGCACGCGCACCCAGAACCCGGCGCGCGACTGCGTCTGGGCGTCAAGCGTGATCCAGACGGCCGCGACATCCGTGTCCTGCCTCCCGGCGACCCACTGGGCGAGAAGTGTCGTCTTGCCCGTACCGCCCGCACTGCGCAGGACACACAGCGGCGTGCCCTCCTCCAGCCGGCGCACGAGCCGCTCCCGGGCAACGATCTGGGGCGGCACTCGTGGGACGCCGACAAGATCCTTCGGCATGACTCGTACCTCTACCTCCTCTTCGGGCGTCCGTCGATCCCGCCGCAGCGGTCCTGACGAGTCGCCACGGCGGGGACTCTGCCGAGCTCAGTCGCTCCGAGCGGGTCTAGCCAAAGCACGCAGTGCCCCACCGAGCAGGCCGTACAGAACTCCCAGTCCGATCGCGAGCGCGCTGATGCCGAATGCCACCACGGATTCCTCGGCGACGATGATGTTCTGCTCGGAAAGCTGCATGTGCTGGTCATCAGCGTGGCCTGCACACAACGTTCGTGAGGCCCCACTGGATACGCTAACGCTGAGCGGTCATCATCGCCTCTGCCTGAGCAGACAATCACCGGTCAGAAAGGGCGCAATGGGTGGCATAACACTGCAACGGGCTGCCCTTCGCGGCATTGGTAATCTCGCTGCATGCATCCGGCGATCTGGATCGCTCTCGGTCTTGTCGCTCTCACGGCAGGTGCGGAGCTCGTTGTCCGGTATGGTTCCCGGCTCGCCCGACAGCTCGGTGTACCCCCGATCATTGTCGGCCTGACGATCGTCTCGATCGGGACCAGCGCCCCGGAGCTGGCAGTCGGGATCGACGCCATGCTGCACGACGCCGGGTCGCTCGCACTGGGCAACATCGCCGGCACCAACACGCTCAACCTGCTGCTGATCCTCGGGTTGTCGGCGATGCTGCGACCCCTCGCCCTCGGCCCGCAAACCCTCCGCACTGCTCTTCGGCCCGCCCGCTGTCGAGGTCGACCGTCAGCTACTCGCCGTCGATCTTCCAGTCATGGCGTTGGCCGCGCTCGCGTGTATCCCGATCTTCGTGACCGGCGCCCGCATTCGCCGGCGCGAGGGCACACTCTTCGTCACGGCATATGTCTTCTACCTGGCATCTCTGATCGTCGTTCGAGCGTGATCGCGCAGAACAGGCCCGCGGCCGGCTTCGGGCCAGCCCCACCCTCATCGCCAGGACGGCAGCCGAGCAGTTCTCCGGGCGGAATTAGCCCCGTAGATCGCCCTTCAGGCTGAATCCCGAGGCGACACCTGTCATGAGCCGAGCATTGGGCCCGACCCGTGACCGAACCCCTGGGCAGCATTGTCCCCTGGGCAGTCCGCCGGTCCGCGAACCGCCGTCCACCGGTGACGTGGGGGCGAGATGCGGGGTGAGAACCACGGCAGTTCGACGAACGAAGAACCGGCGGCCCAGAGTATTGAAGCGTTGACGGGCGGCACGCATCGCGACCCGCCACCGAGACGCCCACCCGCGAGAAGTCCCCGAGAAGGCGAGAAGTCCCCGATGAACCAACTGACCCCGACCCTCCACCGTCGAGGCGGCAGGCACTGCATGGCCAGCCCTATCGCCCACGACGCTGTTTGACACGACACAGCACAACTCCAAGAAAGGAAGCCTCATGCTCCCCGTCACGGCCTACTGGCTCACGCTCGAGATCTTCTTCCTCGTCGCCTACCTCCTCGTCCTGTCCCAGGTGCTCCTCGACGTGCTCCGCGACCGTCACATCGGCGGCCTCGCCCAGGCGCTCTGGGTCTTCTTCCTACTGCTCGTCCCGCTGGGCGGACTCCTCGTGTACCTCATCGCCCGCGGGCCTCGCATGGCGCACAGGCGGCGGGCCGTCGTCCGAGACACCGAGTTCCAGACCCAGGAGTACATCCGCACGGTCGCGGGCACAGGCGCGGCCCAACAGATCAGCATCGCTAGAGACCTCCGCGATGACGGGACGATCAGCGCCGAGGAATTCATCCACCTGAAGACCACAGCTCTCGCGACCACGGTTTAGAGAAACCGGCCGGGCCCGGTAGGGCCGCCGCGGCGCCATCGACGTCGCAGCGGCCACGGCCCGATCCCATTCGGAGGTCCTGCCATGGAAAGCACCACAGTTCCGCCGGGAAGCCCAGCCGGCACGACAGCAGTGGTCGCGTTCGACGCCCTGGCCGCAGCGCGCCCTGCGCTCTTGTTGCGGGGCTCAAGTTCTACAAACCCTTCAGGCCCGGAGATCCGCAGATCTCCGGGCCTGATTTCGTAGCGGGGGCGGGATTTGAACCCGCGACCTCTGGAACTTGCCGTGCCCGAGATGTCCCACTACGGAAAGGTCTGGAGTCGGCGGGATCTACCTTGGTTTCTCGGGAGATGTCCCAACTGACAGCCACGATGCTAACGCACCCTCGGTGGAGCTGCCTGGGGTCGGATGGATCTGCCTTGGTTCAATCTGTTGCCTTCTTGTTGCGGGGGTCGAATCGTGGTGGGGCTGGTCGCTCCCGTCCCCGCGGCGCTCGCACTGACCGCGCCCACCAGACCACAATCTCGGTTGACGCGATCCTGTTCCATCACGCTGAAGGACCTGACCAGGTCTACGGGATCCGGCCGACTGACCGGACCGTTCGAGGACGACCGCATGTGCAGGGGAGCTCAAGTGCGACGCGAGGCTTACCCCGCCAGGGGCACTCACTTGCACGTGCCCACGTGCACGCGGCGGATCTCCCTGGGTGTCCTGTCGGCGTCCGCATAGCCAAATCACCCGCTGACAGCACAACATTCAGGGGTGCGACATGTCCTGCCGTAGTAGCGTGCCGGATACCACAATCGAGGGAGCCTGAAGCGTGCTGGAATCTGTGGTCGCCGACCTTGCCGTTGCCGCTCTACTGCGCATGGGGCGGCAGATTGAGACCGCAGCGAAGTCGCGTCGAGATCCGGACGCCGCAGAAGACTTGGCGGCCTGCGAGGCCCTCAGTTCGATGAACTTCGAGAAATCCACTCTTCGTCTCAGCGTACACCTGCCAAAAGACGTCACTGATGCCAGCATCAGCAAGACCCTATCTACCCCTGAGGCAGAGGCAATATCCTTTGAGGTTCTTGCGCTTGTGTTGACTGAATCTCTCGGCCCAGCGAGGGCTCGCATCGCTGAACGATGGGCTGACATGATCGCCAGACTTCAACCTGCGGCAGCCAAGATCGCTGACGAACTCCTTGAAAGACTAATCCTCCACTACGAGATCGCCGCCAGGATAGTCCGCGATGGCTACCCGCGCGCCTACTTCCGTCTGCGCGAAGAATCGCATCACCGCAGAATCAGCTGCGTTCTGGAAGCGATCCATCGGAGCTTAGAGCGGTCAGAACGAACGATATCGCCTGACGAAGTCGATCGCTTCTCAAAGTTGTATCGAAGCCAGGTCCGTCAAGGCCACAAGTACATCACACCGCCTGATTTCGAGAGCCGGAAGACTGTTGCGGTGGAAGAGCTGTACGTAAGTCCGACGATAAAGGTCGACGGGTCCTCAGACGAAGAGGGTCGCCAGGTCGCCGACCTATTTCAGGAAATCGACCGGACCGTCCTTCTCGGCGACCCGGGGCACGGAAAGTCAACCGCGAGCCAAGTCTTAATCTACCAAGCGGCTCAACGTTCGGACGCACCCCTGCCATTCCTGGTTGTCCTTCGCGATTTTGCGGGGGCAGGCCTTGAAAACTCGGTGGTGGAATACCTTGAAAATCGCTTATCGAAGGTCTATCAATGCGCGCCCCCAGCAGGTTATGTCGAACACGTCCTCGACACTGGTCAAGCATTCGTCGTCTTCGACGGTCTCGATGAGCTTCTAGACACCTCTCACAGACGCGACGTCACCGACACGGTGGCCCTGTTCTGCAACAGGTACCCACTGGTCCGGACTCTTGTCACTTCGAGAAAAGTCGGATATTACCAAGCGCCCATGGATAGGAATCAGTTCCGCGTTCTCGAACTTAGCGGCTTCGATCGTTCGCAAGTCGAGGAGTACGTCGCGAAATGGTTCACCCAGGAGGTCCTCACTGCCGATGAAGTTGCCGCATGGACCAGAGCCTTCATGAGAGAGAGCGAACCCGTAACGGATCTAACTCGCACACCGCTCTTGCTGGCGTTAATGTGCATTATCTACCGTGGAGAGCGTTCGCTACCGCGGAATAGGCCAGCTGTCTACGAGCGATGTGCCACGATGCTCTTCGAGAAGTGGGATAGAAGCCGCGGCATAAGTTTGGAGCTGCGGGCGGGCCCACTTGTGGATCCGGCAATGAAACACCTCGCGTACTGGATATTCTCCACAGACGAGGGCGACGGTGTCACGGAGTCAGCCCTGGTGCGTGAGACAAGATCCTACCTACACGGGAGATCGTTCGAACTAGAAGCTGACGCCGAGGCTGCCGCACGTGAATTCGTCGAGTTTTGCCGTGGTCGCGCATGGGTCTTCTCCGATGTTGGCTCAACAGCAGAGGGTGAAGCCTTATACAAGTTCACTCACCGGACATTTCTGGAATACTTCGCCGCCTACCATCTCTACCGAACCATCGATACGCCTGAGGAACTTGCTCGTACTATCAGCGAGAAGGTGGCCCAGGCAGAGTGGGACGTCGTTGCGCAACTTGCGGTTCAGATCGCGGATAAGCAGAGCGATCGCGGCGCGATTAGGATCTTCGATGTGCTCTTGAAAGAGACGGTTGACAAGGATCACCACGAGCGGGTGAACGTTCTGGCGTTCCTTACTCGATGCCTCTCGTTCGTGCATCTGTCACCATCCGTGCTTCGTCAACTGGTTAGAGATTGCCTCGCTGTTCTGCCGGCGAGCGATTTGAATACAGGTTTCTTCTACCAGGACCCGATTTCAATTCTCTTCATGAATGCTCACTTTGTCGACGAGGATGTCGTAGAGAGCGAGCTGCGCGACGCCTTGGATAAGCATGTTCGCGGGGCGGACGTGGGGCGGCGACTGGTAGCGCTTTCTTTTATCAGTTCACCTGGGATTGTTCTTGAATTCCGGCGCATGCCTGATGGCAACGTGGCGCGGTGGCACGCGATGTTTGAGGAACTGGCGAGCAGCTACAAGGGTGCATATGTTGACGAGTTCGGAAAGGATCTAGAACTTTCTGCACATTGCTTTCAGCGTGGCTGGTTCAGCCTTTCGGAGTATCTTGACGCTTTTGATCGAGGTCTGGATCCCATACTGATGAGTATACCGATTAGGTGCCGGCCTTCAGCGCAATATGTTCCATATGTAAATTTCCTGATCGAGAGCACTATTCTAGGTGCCGCGTCAGATCAAGGGCCGGAACGGTCGCTGGATCACGTTCTCTGGGAACTCGGTGAAGTTGCCGATTATGGGGGGATGCGTGTTCGGAACGGCCTCTCGCTTTGTGGTGTGAAGGCTGATCTGCTCCTGTCGGACCAAGCAGAGGGCTCGGCAGGAACTGACTTCAAACTGACAGAACGCCAGTTACTTGGTGCGGGTATCCTTTTGGCCTGCGCGACCGAAGCGCCGGATAGTCGCACATTGTTGCGGGCTGGCTGGGGTAATTTGCGGCAGATGCACACCTGGCTAGAGCGACGCGGCAGCGAGGCAGCGAAGGATCCGGTTCCTTGGGCCGCGGAAAATGGGGATCTCGCTCTTCTGTATCGCTGGGTACGAGGCGAGATCAGTTTCTTCTCGCCGGCGCCCGAGCCTGAGTCGGACCCACCGGCACTCGACTGAGAGGTGCCGGCGGGGTCCAGGATGGCCGTTCCATCGGACCCCGCCGTGCTTCACCGCTAGGTCCCGAACTGCTCCAGGATCGATCGGCGATCGGGGCCAACGGCTGGCCTCACGATGTAGTGCTTTGCCGTCACCGCCGAGTGTGAGTGCCCGAGCTGCGCTGCCGCCGCCTCGATGTCGGCCCCGCGCTCGACGGCTGTGCCGACGCTCGTGCGGAACGTTTTTGGAGTGATCCACGTCCACTCAGGGTGCCGCTCGCGGAAGTGCGCCACTGCCGGTCAACGGTCGTCACCTCGCGCAGCCCGCCCCGCTCTGAGGGGAACACGAGGTTCAGGTCCCCGGGAGACGCCTACGAGGGCGAGCGCACTCAGCTTCACGTCCGAGCGAACCAGTTCGTGTAGCTCGTCCATCGTGCCCCCTGCAGCCTGGACCACCGCATCACGCCCAGCAGGTACTTCTCCGTGTGACTTCCGGGGTGTTCCGTGCCCGGCCTGGCTGACCGCATTCTGGCTGTTCAGCACCGGAGGCGGAGTTGCCTCGGAGACGTCGCTGGACGTACCTCGGCGTATCAATTCGTGCAGAAGACGTGCAGCGGGGGCGCTCCAGCGCGTGGTCAAAGCGTGCACTGCACGAAATCGGCTCTGGCTGCGTGGCAAGGACCAGTGTTCTCGGTCGGAAGCGAGGTTCGTGGCATGGGAGCGTTCCGGGACAATGGCTGGGTGACCGACGAGGAGGCTTCCCCTGAGCAGCGGTTCTACGATGCTGCCTCGCGCTGGTCTTCTACCTCGGGGCATGATCCGAGGGACCTGATCGGCGGTGCGGTCCAGGCACTGGTGGATGACCTCGACTCTCCTGCACTGCGCGAGCTCGCCGGAGCGTCACCATGGGAGCGGACCGACGAGATCCAAGCACTTCTGGACGCCACCCTCGACGAGCTCAACATCCCGCGACCGGGCGGTGCGGACCCGTGGAAGCGGATCATGAGCGGCGGCCGAATCTTCTCGCGGCTGCCGAAGGAGACGATCCGCTTCGAGGTGACATCCGCGGGTGCCGCGGTCACCGGTCACCAGCTGCTCGTCTTCGTCGACGAAGTCGAGATGACGTCCAAGGGCGCCGGCATGGGCATGGATCCCTTCGACGTGCTGGTTCCCCACAACCGGCTGATCGCTACCCAAGATGCGCGGCAGGTTCCGATCGCGCGCTGTGAGTGCGGTGTGTACGGGTGTGGCTCCACCGACGTGAACATCGTCCGGGACGGCGATGTCGTGCACTGGGACTGGCTCATCGATGTCCCGATGCGCCACGGCGTGACGTTCAAGGCCGACCAGTACGACGCGGAGGTCGCCCGCATCGGATCGGACCACAGCTGGGAGCGTCCACAAGACACGACCGCGCGACTCGTCCTCGAGCAAGCGGACCGAGAGACGCTGGCCGCGCACGGCCTGAGCATCTCCTGGGCTGCAGCGGACTACCGGGACTCGTCAAGATTCGTGGTGTCGCTCATGACCACCGACACCACGTTCCAGGTCTTCCTCCGAGTGAACAGCACCGGCAAGACACCGGACGTCGTCGCGGCGGACGTACTGGCACTCCTGGAAAAGCCGCCGTCGAAGTGGACGGCGACGTACCACTCCATCCAACCGAAGGTCACCTCACGGCCGGCCATGGCCGGATGGCGATGGAAACAGGAGCTCATCGGTTTGCGGTAAGGCACCCGGAAACAGGAAAGGCTGCCTGACCGAGGAATTCGCCGGTCCGGCTGTCCTCGAAGTCCTGCCGGTCAGTCCACGTTCTCGGTGTGGCCCAACGACCGGCCCGGGGCGATGATGTCGCGCACACGGCGCTTGAGCTCGGTGATCTCGGGGAAGCCGCCGTCACGCTTACGGTTCCAGACCTTCTCGTCGTCGACGTCGATGCGGAACACCCCGCCAGTCGATGGAACCAGAGCTACCTCACCGATCTCGTCGGAGAAGGTCTGCAGCAGCTCCCCGGCGAACCATTGCGCACGCAACTGCCAGCGGCACTGGGTGCAGTAGGTGATCACGATGCGCGGTGCGGGCATGTGGCCACTGTGCCACGCGCCATCACCGCCACGCGCCATCACCCACCCGGCACCCGTCCCGCTTCCACGCAACTCGCCCGGCCGAGCGTGTCACGGACGTGTTCATGACATCGGTACAATCGGCCCCGACGGCGCGCACGCCTCCCGTATCTCAGCATGGGCTGTGTGTGGGCGATGAGAAGTCCCAGTTCTCGCCCAACGACCCTTCGATGCCCGTGAACCCGCGGATCCGGCGGAGTACCGTCTGGCGCTGTGCCATCTACGTGCCACTCTCGCTGAAGTCCGGTCCGTTCTGCCCCCGGGACCGGACCGATCGAGACCATGATAGGCGTGCATAGCGTCGCCCGCGCCATAGCACGACGCACTCGGAGACGGTAGGCCGGCAGCCGGATCGTCGTCTGCAGCGCCACATGCGAAGCTCTCCCATCAAGTCTGGCCCCCTGGGTGCGACGGTTGTCCAAGAAGCTGGAGGTGTGGTCGAGTACCGACCGGTCGTGAGTATCTGCGCCAGCGGGTACCCCGGCCCGACCAAATCGGCAGTTCCCGCATGTGGACCGCCGTCACCTGGGCGAGCCAGTCGGCGAGTCCGGCCTCAACCGGAAGACCCATCCTCCAGTACCGGACGCCGACGTAAACTAGGCAAGCGACGTCTCGTTGCGGCGAGCGCTGGATCGAGTTTGTCTCCGCGATGCAGGTCTCTCCTGGGTCGGACTCGGGTTCCGCTCTGTTAGCGCCCCCGGCCTTCGGGTGGATGAACCTCCGTGCTGCCCTGGATTGGGGAGTTATGACTAATAGCCCCGCCACGTCGGCGTCGACGCTGGCGAGTAGTCCACGACTTGGGCGTGCCCTGTTCCACGTCCACCAACAGGCACGAGTCATCGCTGACCCGATAATAAAGGCGAAGCTCGCCCAACTCATTGCGGCTGGCGAAGCGATGGGCTATGCCGTCACCCTCAAGGACCACAAGGTCCTCACTGGTGCGATGGCGCTCGAGTTCGCCGCCCAGTCAGGCATCGGTCAGCAGCGGCTCATGACTGAGGTGCTCCCCAAACTGAAAGAGGCCGATCTCGTCACCTACACGCTGGACGTGGCTACCGCCACAATCTCCACGGTCGAAGAGTTCGTCGGCCTCTCGGGGCGCATCATCGACCAAGCGATGAAGGTCACCGAGAAGTACATGCCCACGGACATCGAGTTGGCGGTCCTGCACTGCACCGAGCTGGCGAGTTGGGCACCGCTGACCATGGGCCAGCACGCGGAGCAACTTCACGAGCGCGGGTTCATCGACCAGGTGATTGACGAGGCGATGACACTCACTATCGCCGCCGGAGTCAATCAGCGTGTGAGGTCAGCAGACCTCGGCGAGTACGTCATCTACAACCCAAACGTCTGGTCAGCCCACCACATATCAATCGCCGCATTCCTCAAAGGCCTGCCACCGGCCGAGCGAGACTCTCTACTCGGGTTGTGCGAGCAGGCCGCGAATAGTCCTGGCCTGGTTCTGAACTCGTATAGCGACTTTCAGCCCGCGATGTTGTCGTCGGCGCGCAAGGTCGGACTCCTCCAGGCCGCCAGTGTGAAGAGTGGCGTCGCCAGCGGCAAGCAGACGTACGTGTTCTCACCGCTGCTGGAATCGGAGGACGACAAGCTCCAGACCACTGAGGTCCTCCACCACCGAAAGATGTTTGTCGCTCACATTCTCTACGGGCATGAGAAGGCCGTCCTTGGCCGAGGTCGCATTCTCGATCCGCGGGTCCTCGTGCGGGCGCTTCTGCGCAGGGGCAGCGTGGGGCCGGCCTCGAACATTTCATCGGACTATTACCTTCTAGAGGCCAACGGCATCGTTGCGGTGCGGCACTCCGATGAAGCGCCCGGCCGGGCCTATCTTGACCTGGTGAAGAAGGAGATCGTCGAAGGCGGCCTCGGCTGGATCGAAGCCTCTTATAGCAACGGGAACGGCACTGGCGCAGACCTCAACGTGCTCAAGCCTCCGACCCACTGGACGTCCCCAGAGGCAGATCGAGTCCATCTGCCAGACTACGGCGCAGCTATGGAGATTGCAGAGTCCGCGATCCTGAGGCTCCGCGAAGCCCGGAAGGAGGCGGCGAGTGCAGCCCGACGCGACAACCCCTGATCCAAGCGACGACGGAGTCCTCTTCGAGGACACCTCGTCCGTCGTGTCGAAGAAGACGACAACTCCAAGCCGTTCGGGTCAGCGCCCTCGGGAGGCGACCGCGCCCAGCGCGCCGACGATCAGGAGAGCCAGCTCAGCTGAACGCGCCGTCGATCCTGGTGACGAACTCGAGATACGGCTTGCACGGATGCAGTTCTTCAAGGGTGCCTACACTCGGCGTGGCATTAACCTTGAGCGGCATTTTCATCCCGAGCCGCTCCTCGTCACGGACCTCGATCTGCTGTCGTTCGACGTCACGGCGCGCCTTACCTTGTCCAAGACCATCGGGGAGGCGAAGAGCGGCACCGGAAGGAACGCGCCCAAGCCCCTTGATCGAGCCATCTGGATCGCGGGTCTCAAGCAACTTGTCGATGCCGACGGCGCCATCGTCGTCACAGCGCTTCGCCCTTCCGCCCGCGTGCGTGACACGGTTCGCAGCCTCGGTGTCACCGCCTTTAGCGTGGACGAACTCGACCGGTGGGAGAAGGCGCATCTCGCTGCTGAGCTCGCAGATGTGGGCGCCCAAGGCCTTGGTGCGTTCATCGCCGATGCTCGCACCCGCAAAGCGGTGAAGGACGAACCGCTCCTTGAGCGCATCTACTGGTTCCTCAGGTCGGAGGTCTGGTTCCTCGACGCCTGGCAGGCCACCAAGCGCCTGATCGGCGCCTTGGCCGAGCTGCGTCCTCACTGGACCCCCGAGATCGAAGATGACCAGGCTGCCGCTCTGCGCTGGATGTACGCCGAAGCGCTCTCAATCTTGAGCCTTCAACTTGTTGTAATTGTCGGCCGTTACCAAGCTTCCGACCACCGCGGCTGGCAGACGCTCGCCACCGACCATCTGGCCGAGGGCACGATCCCGACCAACAACCAACGGGCCCTCGCCGAAGCGTTCGACAAGTACCTTGCCCACATCCTCGGAGAACTCAAAGCACCACCCACCATGAGCGTCGAAACCATGGGTGCGTTCTACCCGACCCCACCGGAGTGGGCTGAGGGGTTCATCGAACTCGTCACGCGGCTCGAAGCGTTCACCGGCCTAGCCGAGCTCCCCCGGCAGACCGACCTGGTCATCACGGAGCGTCTCGTTCGCCGCCGCCACGTGGCGAGGGACGCACTCGCGGCGGTCAGCAGCCGTGACCCTGAGGAGTTCGCCCGGATGCGCCGCCAGATCGCCGCATTCCTCCGCGGCGCCGTCAAACTTCCCGAAGCGGTCGACAAGGCTCTCACCACCTAACTGCACGACGAGCTCGCTCGCCGAGCAGATCGACATCGACGACCGGTTCGTGACCCTGAAGCCGACGAATCTCGACCTCGACGACTCGCCGGCGCCTTTCACCATCTGCGGCTTCTCGTGGGCGAGCCCCACGGCGCCAGGCACGGGTAGCGTCCCCAGTCATCCTCGCAGCGGTCACAAACGGTCGCCGTCAGAAGCAGTCACTAGTCGAGCGCTGTCGCCATACTGATGCCCACGACCGCGTGGCAGTCGGCCGAGGAGACCATCGTCCCGTGGTCAGGCAATAGAACGCTTGTGGAGATCTAGGAGCATCGCCGTGAGTTTCAGATGGGATCGGATCGAGAACCAGTCCGACTTCGATGCCGCCGTCGAGCTGCTCCTGACCGCTGAGTGGTCCGACCGGGCACAGCGAGCATGGGCACCAGACGGACGCGGAGGCGACGGCGGGCGTGACTTCGTCGTTGAGTTAGCGCCCGACGCCCCGGAACCTTTGAGGATCTTCCAACTCAAGTTTTACCGCGATGGGTTCCGCACCAGCCGACAGTCCCGCCGTCGGAAGGTGAGCGAGTCGTTCGATCGGGCCCTTGAGCACGAGCCGGACCTCTGGTCGCTCGTTGTTCCAGCGAAACTGACGCCTGGCGACTACGAGTTTGTGCAAGATCTGGCTGAGCGGGCACGAGCAGCAGGAGCGAAGGTCCCCCGGATCACGGTTGTGGACCTGAACAGTCTGAAGCACTTGACCGCCCGAAACCCTGAGGTCGAGCGGTACCTCGAACGCGACGCGGTGATGGAAGCGCTCGATAAGTATCAGCACTTGCAGTCAGTTCTGCCACGAGATGCGGAGGACGTGAGAGCCCGTACCGAGATCATTGTCTCGCAGGGCTCGGACCTAGATTCAGACTGGGCGATGGACATCTTCACTCTCAACGGGAAGGCACACCCCATCCCCCGTCTGAAACCGAGCGCACGCCCTGGAACCTCGATCGGGCTCAATATCACTTTGTCCGGGACCGACCTGACGACCGATCAGGCTGCTGCCATCGAACGCTCGCTCGGTTACGGATCAGGTGAAACGGTATCGATCCCTCAGGGCGCCATCGCATCGCTTGAACCGGTAGGAGGGCCGAGCTGGTGGAAGCCGCAAGATGAACTCGGAGATCTCCTGCTCGTGCCGGCGGATCAACCCACGCCGGATGCGGTACTCACGCTCGATCTCCTCACGGAAAGCGGAACTGTCGAAAGTTTCGAGGGCCGAGTCAAACACCTCGGCGCACAGATACTCGGGACCAGTCTGACCGCCGATTTCCTTGGAGGCGTCAACTTGCAGATTCTGATGCCGCGGAATCGCCAAACTCCCGGGAAGATGCACGCCACGGTGGACATCCACAGGCTCAGCCCCGCGGATGCCCGTGACAGCCTGCGCATGTACAGGCTGCTCTTGTCGGCCGCGTACGACATCCGGGTCACGCTTAATGACGCCTCGTTCATTGCCCGACCTGATGCTGGTGCGGCCTCGCATCCAGACCCGTCGATGCTTGTGCTTGAGCAATTTGCTGATGACTTCGACGCGCTGCTGAGCCACATGGGAAAGCGTCGGTTGATGCCCGCGGAGATCCCTGCCCTCGATCGAGCGCTCGCTCGCATGGCGCGGATCGTGCTCGACGGTTCCTGTGCGCTGCTTCCTCCACAAGCAACGTTCAGCGGCACCGTCGAGACCGGAGACGACCCGACGCACCTGAGCCAGCTGCGCGACCAGCTTGAGCAGCCACGCACAGTGGTTATCCGCCGCGACCCTGTGGGCGTCAGGATCTGCGGGGTCGACATCAGCCTGGGGCCAGTAATCGTGTACGGGCCCGAGGTAAGCGTTCGCGATGCCGACCGCCTGCTTGCACTACTGGAACGCGGGCAGGTAGATGGTGAAAAGATCACGCTCGAGCCCTCAATCAGACACGGATGGCGCATTGCGCCACTCGGATTCGACGACGAGGTGACAGACCACCAGCTCCTGAACCCGCGCCCTTGGGCTGGCGTCGATCTCCCAGAACACCCCGCCCTAGCTCAAACTCAAGCGTCCTACTTCTCCGATGGCGCAGCTGCGGGCGGTGCTGATCCCGGGCCTGCGCGCGACGACACAGACTGAGGGGAGCCACAAGGAACGTGCGCTTGCCCCCAGGCCGCAACTGACCTGGGGTCACCCCTCCTGCCCCCCGAGGACATGTGGGTGGCTAGCTTGACCGGACCTGACCGACGGCGATCGGGTCGACGGCCTGCTCGGGTCGATGCCCGAGCCCCACCTGGCCCCGGTCAAGGTCGGCGTCGCGGTGGGCAACGTCCAAAACGACAGCCCGGATCTGGTCCACCCCGTCGCCCGATCCTCTGCCCGGGTACCCACTCCGCCGCCAAAGCCGTCGAGAAGACAGGGCGAGTCTATGAATTTTCAAGAAGATTCCGTGACGGAGTCGTGTCGCTTTCGTTGCCTTCTGTGCCGGTTTGGCGTACCCATGTTGTATGGGGGATTTGCGAGTCCGGCCGTGGTGGTGGCTGGTCGCCGGCGGTGTAGCCATCGTCGGTGCCGCGGTGGTCGCGGTGGCGGATGGCAGCCCGTGGATCGTCGTGCTCGGCTCGGTGGCCGCCCTGCTGGCCCCGGGGTTTCCGTATGTCGCGCGGTGGTGGCAGGAGCGTGAAGCCCGGCGGGTCGCCCGGTTACTGGTGGTCGAGTCCTCGGTCGTGCTGCGCCAGGAGGGAGGGCCGTCCAGCCTGCTGGCGCCGGATCGCCAGGTGGTCCCGTTCCAGGGCCGGACCGGCGAGCTGGACGCCCTGATCCGCTGGTGCCACGGCGAGGGGTCACCGGTGCGTTTGGTGACCGGGCCAGGCGGGATCGGCAAGAGCCGTCTGGCCGCCGAGCTCAAGGACCGCATGGCCCGGCAGGGGTGGGAGTGCGTCGCGGTCGGTGAGGAGCAGGAGGCCACCGTCCTGGGCAAGGCCCGCGAGGCCACCGAGGGGCCGGTGTTGTTGATCGTGGACTATGCCGATACCCGGCACGAGCTGGACGACCTGGTCCGGCAGGTGGCCGCCGACCCGGACGGGGTGCGGGTGCTGCTGCTGGCGCGCAGCGCCGGGGAGTGGTGGCAGCGACTCAAGGCCGGTGGCCCACAGGTCCGCGAGATCCTCCAGGCCGCCTACGACGGCACCGACCTACCCCTACGCGTCGACGCCGAGGTCTCCGACCAGCAGATCGTGGCCGACGCCGCGGCCGCGTTCGCCCGCCAGCTCGGCATCCCCGCCCCCGAGGTCCGGCTCAGTGAGCGGGGCCGGGGCCGGATCCTGGACCTGCACGCCGCCAGCCTGGTCGCGGTCCTACGCGCGCAACGCACCACCACGGCCACCAGGGGCACGGTGAGTGGGTCGGGCGGGCCGGTGGCGGTGGATGCGATCGATGTGCTGACCGATCTGCTGCGGCATGAGCAGCGGCACTGGATCGGCACCGCCGAGCACGCCGGCCTGCTGCACGGCCCGGACGGGCTCACCGTGGAGCTGCTGCGTCAGGTGGTCGCCGCGGTCTACCTGTCACCACCCGCCGACGAAAACGAGGCTCGCGCCCTGCTGGCCCGCGTGGACCCGACGGCCGCCACGACGAAGGTGTTGCGGTGGTTGCGGGACTTGTACCCGGCGCGCAGTGAGCAGTGGGTCGGGACCCTGCAACCGGACCGCATGGCCGAGCTCCACCTGGTGGCCGAGCTGACCGCCTCCCCCACTCTGGCCACCGCGCTACTGGGCGACCTGGACGGGCGCAGCGCGAGGCACGCGGTCGCGGTCCTGGCCCGGGCGGTGGCCGACCACTTCGCCGACCAGGACGTCCGCGCCCGCGCTCTCCGGTTGCTCGACCAGGCCATCACCGCCCTACCCGACGACCTGGACCTGCTGCGGTCGGTGTCCGCGGTCATCCCCTACCCCTCGGAAGTCCTGACCCCGTCCGACCTGACCGTGCTGCACCGCATCCTGGACCTGACCGACCCCACCGACACCGCCGCGCGCTCGTGGGTGCTGCACGACATCGCGATGCGCCTGTACCGCATGGGACGGCTCGCCCAGGCCATCGAGCCGCTGACCGAGGCCATCGAGGCCCGCCGCGCTTTGGCTCGGGCCGAGCCCGGGCGGCACGAGACTCAGCTGGCTGCGTCCCTGCGCTACTTGGGCGTCGTGCTGTCCGAGCTTGGCCGCGCGCACGACGCCCTTCCGCCGACGCTGGAAGCCGTGCAGATCCAGCAGCACCTGGCCGCCACCGACCGCCCGAACCACCTGCGCTACCTGGCCCGCACCCTGTGCGACCTGGGCACCCGCTACCACGAAGCAGGCCTGCCCCACCAGGCCATCGCACCCTTGCGCGAGTCGGTGCAGATCAACGAGCACCTGGTCACGATCGAGCCCGAACGCACCAGCGCGCACCTGGCCCGCTCGCTGATGAACCTCGCCATCGCCCAGAACATGCTCGGCCACCCCGACCAGGCCCTGCCCTCCATCCGGCAAGCCGTCCAGATCCGCCGCGTCCTGGCCCGGGACAACCCCGACGGCGACCTGGCCTTCCTGGCCCGGGCGCTGACCGAGCTCAGCTCCTGCCTGGTCAACAACCACCAGCCCGAACAGGCCATCGAACCCGGCCAGGAGTCGGTCGAGCTGCGCCGCCGGCTGGCCGAGGCCAACCCCGAACGCCACACCGCCGACCTGGCCCGCTCCCTACGCCAGACCGCGCACGCCCACCGCGACAGCGGCAACACCACCGACGCCACCGCGGCCTACCAGGAAGCGATCACCATCGAACGCGACCTGCACGCCGAACACCCGAGCCACGCCAGATCCACCGCCCTGGCCGAATCCCTCACCGGCCTGGCCGCCCTCCGCCTCTCCCAAGACCGGCCTCACGACGCGCTCCGGCTCGTCCAGGAAGCGATACGGGTGATCGACTGGCGCACCACCGAGACGGCACCCGAGCCCGAGGGCCTGCTACCCACCGCACGGGCCGTCGTGGGCATCCTGTTCACCGCGGCCGACGTCATGCAAGCCACCGGTCAGCCAGGCACAGCGGACGACCTCAGGGCGGAAGCCACGGCCCTGCATGCGCTTCTGCGAGCAGACTGACGCTCGACGACCACACACTGGGGTGCGCTGGCTCATGGGCTGGGCGATGGGAGCGGCTCGTTCATGTGGCAGACGGCAGGTCATCGTCCGGTCGCCCCTCGTCGTCGACCAGGTTGCCGGCGGGTCGGCCGCGCCGTCCGACGACGAAGCCAACCCGCCGATGAAGAAGATGCGTCGAACCATGGCGGGCTGTCAGTCGATCCCGCGTCGCCCGTCACGCTGAGCGTGTCTGGCGGGCCGGTCCGCCTGATTCGTTTCAGTCGAAGGACTTTGCGTGACGAGGTGAAATGTCCGTGTCTAGCCTGATTGTCGTCCAGGCTCCTCCCAGGTTTCCGACATGAAGGTGTGGTGGCGATGGCTGGGAGCTCGGTTCACACCGGGGGGCGAGGTGGCAAGGTCGCAGCGGTGACGGCGGGTGTGCTGCTCGCTGCGAGGGCCAGGAACCTGTCCCAGGTCGAGCGGATGCTCGCCGGGCGTGCCGACACGTCCGGCTCGTGCGGGTCCGACTCGACGCTGTGGCGGACTCTGGACTCTATCGACCAGCGGACCATCAAGCGCCTGTCGCGGGCTCGAGAAGAGGCTAGGGAGGCCTTTGTGTTCAAGCATTCGGTGTTGTTGGGAGAGGTCTCGGTGTGGCAGGCGACGCTGCCCACCGAGACCTTGCGGCAGGTCCCGAACCTGGACTGCCCGTCGGTCCCGGCGGCCTACCAGGTGTCTTTCCTGCTCAATGGGAGTGTGGCGGTCGATCTGGGGGGTCGTGAGGTCGTGTATGGCACGTACGACCTGCACACCAACGATCCCGAACGGCCGCGCACGATCCGGACGGGGTCGGACGAGGAGACCATCAGGACCGTCGGCGTCGAGGTGCCCAAGGCGCTGGTGCCGTTGCCGCGCCGGCACGTCGCGCGGGCGCTCGGCCGGCCGGTGTCAGGTCGGGAGGGGATTGGCGCGTTGTTGAGTGGATTCCTCATCCGCCTGGTCACGGACACCGGCTCCTACCAGCCCGCGGACCGCCCCAGGCTCGGGGTGGTCCTGTCCGAGTTGGTGGCGGCGCTGTTCGCGCACACCCTCGACGCCGAACGCGCCCTGCCGACCCAGACGCGTCAGGACACCCTGAGGATGCAGATTCGGGCGTTCATCCGGCAGCATCTGCACGACCCGCACCTCAGCCCGCCAGTCATCGCCGGCGCGCATCACATCTCCACCAGCTATCTGCACCGTCTCTTCCAGGACGACGACGGTGTCACAGTCTCGGCATGGATCCGCCAGCAGCGCCTGGACCTGGCGCGCCGCGACCTGACCGATCCCGCGCAGCGCACAACGCCGATCCACGACATCGCCACCCGCTGGGGTTTCACTGAGCACGCGGCCTTCACCCGCGCCTTCCGCACTGCGTTCGGCATCGCACCCCGCGACTGCCGTGCACAAGACCACGCACACGTCACGCAGTAGGCGCACACTCCTACCCCCGCACGCCCTGTGTGGGAAGAAGCCCAGACGAACGCCACTCGTATTACAGGGCTGGTCCGTGGATCGCGCTGTGGCCGCCGTGAAAGGCGCGTTCACAGCACGACGATCGCCGCGAACACGCCTCTCACAGCGGCTTCCAGCCCTGCCATCGTCATGAACGACACCGAGCCGCACCACGACGCGCTGGCCTGATCACGAGCACCCTGGGCGAAGCCAGGCGGCTGTTCGCCACCCCGACCACGACGACCTCCAGGACGATCGAGCAGATCCTGGCCTGGTCGCGGTGGCGACGACGCAACCAGCACCGCGCCCAACGAGCCCACCACCAACACGCGAAGGCACCAGCACCGCAGCCACCGACCCGATCTACGGCCGTAGCAGTAGACGGATCGTCAAAAAGCTGTGGACTCTCCGTCAAGGAATTCCGGACAGCGGACCGATACCGTCGGCAGAGGCAGCGGCCAACGGCCAACGGCCACCTTTGCGAACACGTGCGCTCTGGCTTGGAATTCCGGCCTGGAATTCCATGGAACTTGAATGCCGCTGCCAACATGTCAATTGACACGAGAGGGGATTCGACAGAATGTTCCATGCAATTACTCGGCGTGCCGGTGTCGTAGCCATGACGCTCGCTATGATCGCCACACCAGTGACTGCCGGATTGGCTCAGGCCGCGTCAGCGCCTTCACCGGCCACCGGGCCGCTCGCAGCAGAGATCGCGGCCCAGCTGGAGCTCGTCCCCGGCGGCGTGCAGGTCAGCGACAACGCGATCGCGTGGCAGGGGGGAGATGTCGTGATGGTTTTCCCCGATCCTGGGGAGGAACGTGCGCCCGCCGGGCTCGGTCGCAATGTGCAGCACGACCAGCTACGCGCCGTCGGTGCCGAGTGGCTGGCCGCCGAGGTGGGCGTCAACGATGTGGAAGGTTGTCCGTCCGGCGAGGGCATCAAGGATGCTTACTGCTTCTATACGGACCGCGATTTTGGGGGGCGTCGACTTCAGTTCTTCGAAACGTGCTCGGATCGTGCCGAGGACTGGAGATTCGGCAACCAGACCACTTCGTGGGTAACCACCGACATCGACAAGTCGATTCGCGCGTACGACTCCAAGGGAGGGCCTCTGCTGTGGGCCGAACACGAGAACGAAAAGGATTCGTACGTCGGCAATGCTAACAACGACCGAATGTCATTCTGGGACTGTGTCGCATAGCCGCCAAGATAATGGAGAAACTCGGCGAGTGATGGACGTGATCAGTTAATATCCCGCGCATTTTTTCCCAACCGTGGGCCGGTCGCAGACCGCATGGCGACCGGCTCACCGTCATCGATGCGTTCGGCGCTCAGTCATCGCCCTGGTGACGCGGCACCTCCATGTAAAGGTCATACCCACAGCACCGCAGGGGTCACTGACACTCTTGGCTGGGTGACCACGCGACCGACCAGACATACCCCCGTTGCAGTTCCGGCAGCTCGTCCACGGAGCGGCAGTACGAGATTGGAGCCTCTATGGGTCAGGAGATGTGGGCCGGGGCGTGGTGCCCGGCGACCTCGTATGCCGAGGGGCCTGGATCGGCCAGCGCAACCCAGTCCCCGAACTCGGGGTAGTCGAGCCAGTACGCTTTCGACGCCTTCCCGCTGAACTCCGACTCCAGGGTCTGCGAGGTGAGCCGGTCCCGGATTTCGATGTCGCCGCTGCCGTCGGGCCGGATCATTGCTTCCGCGCGGATTGCGGCGTCCTTCTGTGCCCAGCGCTGAGTCGTATCCGTGTATTTCCAGTCGTAGGTGAGCCAACGCCAAAGCCTTCCGTCGACCTGATCCCAGTCGACCATGTGCCATACGTTCATCTGTTCGTCGAAGAACTGGACGCGAACACCCGATTGACCTACACCAATCACCCACCGTGGCCTGGGTGTTCCGTCATCGTCACGCTCGACCGCGTCGACGACTTCGAGGTCTTGTACACCGTAGTACTCCCGGGCCGTCGCGTCGTCGAGCCACTCGTGGTCCGCCACCGGGCGCCGTGTGATCCCGTTCCACCGGGTTGTGTACAGCACGTCCTGGGTCATGGCAGGTCTCCTGCGTCTGGGTGTGTCTCGTACGGCTGGATGAACACGAACCGATCCTCAGCGTACCTGGCAACATTGTCCGGAATCGGCTTGTTCTGTAGCGGGACGCCGAGGACCATCCGTCCTTCGAGCGGGCGTCCGATCTCGCGCCGCCGCATCTCGCCCGCCCCGACCCGCGACCTGGTGCCCTTCGTATCGGCGATCCTGAGGTTCACCTGGTTCGGGTTGTACTTGGTCAGGATCTCGTCGATGTACCGTTTCGCGGTCTCGAAGGTGACCTCGGCGAGCTGGACGTGCTTGAGGGAGACGACGTCGTCGTCGCCGAGCGCGTCGAGCCGGTACTGGCGCTCGGTGGTGCCGCTGGTGTTGGTCTTGTTGATGTAGAGCTCGGTGGTGCGGAAGTGGTGGGCGGTGGCGTGGTTGAACCACATCCCGCGCAGGAAGGCTCGCTGGTAGGCGGCGATGTCGTCGCGGGTGGCGTTGGCCGCGAACCAGCGGGCTTTGGTCAGGTGGTCGGTGCCGCGCGGGTAGGTCGCGAACAGGCGCCTCCAGGACTCCTTCTCCTCGGCTTTGGCATGGTCGATCTGTTCCTGGATCACCTCGTCCAGCAGGGCGGAGACCTGTGCGGGCGGGAGCCGGTCGGGGTGCGCAGCCAGAATCTTGTCCCGCAGCCCGGGGTCGACGATCCGCGCGCCGGTGGCGGTGTCGGTCACGGTCTGCTCGGCCCACGCGCGGGCGTAGGCGCCGGAGACCCGCACCTGGTCGTAGGTGGTGGTCAGGCTGACCACGGCGCCCTGCAGGAGCGCGGTCAGGTGGTCCAGGGAGGACTCGATCACCTGACCGCCTTGTTCGAGCAGTTCGGCCTTGACCGCGGCTTCGGAGGCCGCGACGGATCCGAGTAGGTTCGCATCGTCCTGCGTGGCCTGGGCCAGCTCGGCGAGCAGTTGCAGGTCGGTGTCGGTCTGCTGGTAGAACTCCAGGAGGTCGGTGGCGATGCGTTGCAGCCGGGACATCACCACGAACCCTCACCCCTCCTGTTCCCCTGACGTCCGCCCCCTCGAGCGGCGTGCGTTGGTGGTCAGTCAGATCTGGTTGACGTACTGGTCGCCCGTGCGGGCAGCCTCCAGCAGGGAGGTGACGGTCTGCTCGGTGGACTTCACGGCCGCGGACAGGGACGCGATGACCTCGCGGTCCGCCTGTGTCGCGGTCCCGCCGATCAGTTCCTGGATCTGGTCGATCTGCTCGGTGAGCTTGGCCTGGTACCCGGTCAGGCTGTTGGCGGTGTTCTGCGCGTTGCTCACGACCTGCGACACCGCGGTCTTCAGGTCCTCAACCTTCGACATTCCCCTACCCCCTCGTCATGGCCCGACAGGATCGGGCCTGCTCGCACCTGCGTGGATCTTGCTGTGCTCGGTCTGGTCGTTCACTGCCGCGGTCCGGTGGGTCCGCTCGTAGTCGGTGTGACCCGGGTGGCGCGGACCATGCCGGTCCTGGCGGTCAGGATCACGGCCACCAGGGCACCGGCGAGTAGGACGATCGTGGACATCACCGGCCCGGTCAGCGCCGCGATCCCGACCAGGACACCGACGGTGATGCCGCCGGCCAGCGCGGTGGCCGGCCAGCCGCGGGCCCGGGCCGGCCACGCCGTACAGAACGCGATCACCCCGCCAGCGGCCTGGACGTACCAGGCCGCACCCAGCAGCGCCAGCGCCCCGGCGGCGACCACCGCACCTGCCAGGACGACCGTGGTGGCGATCCATCGGGCCGTGGCGGCGGCGCGGCGGTGGCGGGCTTGGTCGAGCTCGAGGCGTGCTTCGCGCAGCTGGTGGGTCAGGCTGTCCATCACGGTCAGTGCCTCGCGGGCGGTCTGCACCGGCAGTTGGTCGCTGCCGGAGCCGGCGCCGTCGGGCGAGACACGAGCGTCGGACAGGATCTGGGCGACCTCGGCCTCGAACGGCCCGGTCCGTTCCTCGACCAGGGCACGGTCGGCCCGGGCCTGGTCGACCTCGGACCTGGCCTGGGCCATGGCCGCCTGAGCTTCGTGCGCCGCGGTGGCGGTCTCCTGGAGGGCGGCAGCCTGGGCGCGGGCCAGCTCGGTCACCGCCTCCCGGTAGGCATCCCACAACCGCGACACCTCCCCCTGGCCAGCGCCGGCCGCGGGCGCGGTAGTTCGGACCTGGTTGGCCGGGCCGCCGGCGTCCTGGTCACGCCCGGGTGTCGCCCACGGGTTCTGGTTCGTGGTCACCGGGACACTCCCGTCTGCCCGCCAGCCGGGCGGAGGTAGCGGACCAGTTGCTCGGCCTCCGGCGCGGTCAGTGGTGCGAACGGGACGGCGAGCACCGGTTCGACGCCGAGACCGTCCCAGACCAGGCACCGGGCCGGGTCGGACGCCCAGCGCAGCAGCGGCTGCCCCAGGGCGGACCGGACACCGTCCTGGGGATGCTTGAGGAACACGTACGCGCTGATGCTGGAGCGTTTGAAGCCCAGCTGCTCGGTGATCACGTGCAGCCGGTTCCACCACGCGAAGGTCACCACCCCCTGGCCGGGGCCGTGCTTGAGGACGTCGTCCAGCGCGCTGGCCGGGCTCTCCATCAGGCCCTCGGGGTTCTGCGTCATCCCGGCCACGGCATGCAGCCCGAACCCCAGCACCAACAACGGGCCCCGGCCGTCCGCCTGGACCTGGCGGTCGCGGATCTGGTCCCGCAGGGCGAAGATCCGCGCAGTGATGGAGTCGTGCGAGGTCACGTGGTCCACCGAGCAGCCCGCCGCGAACAGCACCTCCGTCAGGGCCCGTTTGCCCTCCACCGTGGCCGGGTCGGTCGCGGTGGCGTCCAGCAGCAGCACCCGTGACGCCGGGCCCGGGCTCGCGGTCGTCCCGGTCGCTTGGGCGGTGTGGGCCAGGACGGTGGAGACGGTCAGGCCGGTCATCACCCCGAGGGCGTCCAGGGGCCCGTCGCCGACGATGAACACCCCGGCACCGGGCTCGTTCCGCACCGGGATCGTCGCGGGCTGCTCGGTCACCGCGACCGGCAGGCCCGCCCACGCCAACGGGGCCCCCGTGCCATCACGCCCGGGTGGCAGGGCGTTCAGGGTCGTGGGTAGGTTCGCCGGCTCGGCCAGATGAAACACCCTCGGCGCTGGCAGGCTGTGGCCGCCGGCACGCTCCCACAGCTCGCGGCGCAGGTCGGCCAGGGTGTCCGGGTCGGCGTAAGCGACCTGGACCTGCCGGTTGTCGGCCAGGGTGCCGTAGTTGTCGTTCAGGATCGCCTGCCCCCGAAACGGCAGACCGGCCGCGGCGGTGTTGCCGGGGGCGAGCACGACCTGGGAGTCGCTGCTGGTGGTCTTCAACGCGACACGCACCGGCACCTGCCCGAAGATCGCCTCCCGCTTGGCAGCCAGCCTCGGCACCCCGTCCAACGTCTGGCTCGACAACACCACGTGCACGCCATAGCTGCGCGCAATCCGCGCCTGGCGCTCCAGCAGCGCCAGGGCCTCGGCGGCCAGGTCATCCTCACCGTCCAGCAGGACCTGGAACTCGTCCAGCACGAACAAGATCCGCGGCGGCCGGGGCAATCCGGCCAGACCCTCCGGCGGGATCTGCGCGATGTCGGTGACGTCCATCTGCTTGAAGACCTGTGAGCGGGCCACCAGCTCCTGGTTCAGGTGCCGCAGCACCGCGACCCCGAACGTACGGTCGGCGTGGATCCCCAGCACCTTCGCATGCGGCAGGAACACCTCACGGCCCGGTCCCGGGCCCAGCCGGGAGAACTCGACCCCGTGCTTCATGTCGACCAGATACATCTCCAGATCCTGGGGCGAGTACCGCACGGCCAGGTTCTGGATCAGGGTGAGCAGCAGGTTGGACTTGCCCTGCCCGACCGCACCCGCCACCAGCAGGTGCGGCAACGGCGGATTCTGCGACCGCAACCGCACCACCGCGGGGTCAGCGTCGGCGAACCCGATCGTCGCCTCCAGGCCACCGCCCTGCTCGATCGGCACCCACCACTCCTCACGTGGTGGCAGGGTCTCGGTGACGTCGATCGTGGGCAGCTCAGCCCTACTGGTGCGGTCCACGACGTCACGGCACACCGCCTCCGTCTCGACCACCTGGGCGTCGGGCTCCACCGCCACCTCGGGCAGGTCCTCGGCCCACAACCCGTCCTCGCCGGCGACCACCGTGGACAACAGGCCCAGCAGCTCGTCCGGGTCCACCCCCGGAGCGGGCGGCGCGGTCGGGTCGAACGTGACCAACAGGCTGATCCCCCGCTCCCGGCCCGACCGGGCCAACCGGACCAGGTCCGCCTGCGTGGCCGTGTCGATCCCGCGCGGGTAGTCCAGCACCACCAGCACCCGGTGCGCGTCGGCTGAACGCGACCGTGACCGCAGGGCGTCGAACGAGGTCAGCCCGGCCTGCGCCATCCGGTGCGCCCGCATCGAGGACACCTCCCCCAGACCCGCCAACACCGGCCGCAACCCTGCCGTGTCGTGCACCGGGCGGGACACCACCTGCCCGAACCGGGCCGTGACCGCCCCCAGCACGCCCATCACCCCGGTGACTTGCGGGTCGAACGTGTCCACCTGCACCCCGAACGGCTCCGACGCTGCCACCACCCGCAGCACCGCCTGCTGCACCACCCGCAAACACACCAACCAGTCCCCCGCCAGCTCCCCGGCCAGGTCTCCCGGCGCGGCCCCTGGTGCCTCGCCACCACTCGGGACCGATCCCGCCGGTGCGTTGTTGGACGCCGCCGCGGACTCGAGGTCCGGGATGTCGGTCGGGTCGTCGTTCGGGACCGCGGCGGACGGCAGGAGGGCCCAGCCGTCGGTACCTAGGAGAGGCAGCACCACCGGAATCTCCGTGCCAGCGACGGTGCCGACGCGCACCAGCCCCGTCCACCGCGTGCCGGCGGCCAGGTCGCCGTGGCGCCAACCGTCGTCGTCTGGGGCCAGGCCGGCCGCGCCCGGGGCGAGCACGCTGGACTGGTCGACCAGGCCAGGACCCAGCCTGGCGGCCAGCGCGTCCGCCTCCCGCTGGACGGGCGAGCCGGCGTCAGGGTCGTGGGTCCGCTGTGCTGCCGCCAGCCGCGCCACCGCCGCGGACTCCTCACCGGCGGCCACCGACCGGGCATCCACCACCAGACGACGCGCCGCACCGGCCAGGGCCCGCATCCGCTCCTCGACCCGTCGCGGCGACTCCACCACATCCCCCGACACGGCTTCCGCCCGGTCACTCATACGAACCAGCCCCCGCCCGAGACGACACACGATCCGACCGGCCCAAGGCTCCCACACACCGCCCAGGCCGTCGACGGACTCGGCCACCAGACCAACGCGCCGCCCGGGGTCGGACGGGTAATGACCTCGGTGTCGTGGCACTGGCCACGAGCCTGCCCCGTCTCCTGGACGCGTGGCGAACGTCGAGGTCGGCGTGCCGTCCAGGGCGGTGTGGCTGGCGCGGTGCGGGGAATGCTGGGCGGTCGTGGGCTGGGCGGTCGGGTGTCATGGGCTGAATCGGGTGCGGATGATCTGTATGACGCGGTCGCTGGCGGTGCCGTCTCCGAAGGGTGTGGGGCGGTTCGACAGGTCGGCGGCGATGGTGTCCGCGTCGTGGATCCAGGTCGTGATGACGTCGGGGATTCGTCCGGTGTCAGGGGTTGTCCTGCTTCCGAATGCCTCGGCTTCGGGTCGTTCGTTGCTGCGTCGCACGACGAGAATCGGCCGTTTCAGGATGGTCGCTTCTTCCTGTATCCCTCCGGAGTCGGTGACCAGGCCGGCGGCGTTGGCGATCAGCGTCAGCAGGGTTGGGTAGTCCAGCGGAGGGGTCTGGACCAGGTGCGCAGCCAGGGTGCCGAGCCCGTTGCTCGTGACCTGTCGTCGGGTCCGTGGGTGCAGTGGGAAGACGACGGGGATGGGCGATTCGGTGAGCTGTCGCAGGATCGTGGTGAGGTGGACGGGGTTGTCGGTGTTCTCGGGCCGGTGGATGGTCGCCAGGACGAAACGGCCGGGCACCAGGCCGAACCGGGCCAGGATCTCGGCTTGTGCAAGGGGGGCTGGCAGTGCCGCGGTCGCTGCTTCGACGACGGTGTTGCCGGTGACGTCGATCCGCTCGAGCGGGATGCGTTCGGCCAGGAGGTTCTTGAGGGCGAGTTCGGTCGGGGCGCAGCACAGGTCGGCGAGATGGTCGATCAGGACCCGGTGGTGCTCTTCGGGCATCTGGCGGTCGAAGCTACGCAGACCGGCTTCGAGGTGCACCAGTGGGGTGCTGGTGCAGTTTGCAGCCAGGGCGCCGGCCAGGGCTGAAGTGGTGTCGCCCTGGACCAGGACGGCGTCGGGGTGGTGCTGGTCGAAGACCTTGTCCAGGGCGCTGACCATCTCGCCGAGCTGGTGACCGCGGCTGGTGCCGTTCGTGGAGGTGAGGTTGATGTCGGGGTTGATCGGGCCGCTCATGCCGGTGCTGAAGTGCTGCCCGGTGTGTACGACCAGGGCCTGATGGCCGAGGCGTTCGGTCACCGGGGCGAGCTTGATGGCTTCGGGGCGTGTGCCCACCACGACGGCGATCTGCATGCGAGCGCCTACCAGAACAGGTGGGTGCGCCCGCCGGCGCAGTACCGGTCGGCGGTGACAAACAGGCGCAGGTAGAGCTGGTCGAGCCGGAGGTAGTTGGGGACCAGGTCGCTGCGGGCCAGGGTCCCCTCGCTGTAGACCAGGCCGTCCTCGGTCCGGGTCGCGTACCGTGCGGGTGCGTCGTCGATGCTGCCTTCGGCCAGGGCGATCGCGTCGGCCAGGGTGAGGTCGACCAGGCCTGATACTTCGGCGTCGGAAAGCGGGATCTGGTCGAACGACAGGTCCAGGGGCAGCAGGTGCCAGTGCTGGAACTCGCGCTCGAGGTAGTCGGGTGCCAGGGTGACGGCGGTCTGCCGCAGGCCGATGGGGTGCAGGTCGCCGTACGTGACGGGTAGGCCGAGCTCTTCGTGGATCTCGCGCACGCCGTCGGGGATGGTCTCTCCGGCGTGGTAGTGGCCGCCGGTGGTGATGTCGGCGTAGTCGGGCCGGTCGAAGCTGTACCGGCCGGGTGTCTTCTTCTGCAGGATCACACGCCGGGTGGCCGGCGTGATGGCCAGGGCGGAGAACGTGCGATGCCAGTGGCCCTGCGCATGGGCGGCCTTCTTGTCCAGCACCCCGGTGTGTTCGTAGCGGTCGTTGAAGATGTCGATCAGAGCCATGGTGTGCTGGTGTCCTCACTCGTGCGGGAAGGCTGGGGCGCGCGCCAGTAGGTCTGGAGCGCTTCGAAGTATCGGTGCGGGTCGCCCACGGTGACCCACTGGCCGGTGATGCGGTGCACCCGTACGTCTGCGGTCCGCGCGAGTCGGCCGACGGCGATCCCGAGGTCGACTTCACCGCGGGCCCGGTCGCTGGGTACCAGCAGATCAAAAATGGAGGGCCGCAGGACGAGGCGGGAGATCACCGCGAGCGGCTCGGTCACGGTGGCCGGGTCGGGTCGTTGCCGGATCCCGGTGACCTGGTCGGGGTGGTGCGGGTCGGTGTCCACGACGCCGAACGAGGCGATGTCGGCCCGGTCGATGACCTGGGCGGCGATCACGGCGTCGGCGCCGTCGTCGGCCAGAGCGCGCATGGCGGCCAGGTCGGTACCGCCCAGCAGGACGTCGTCACCGAAGGCGACACCGAACGATGCGGCGGTGCCGGTCAGGGTGTCTCGCAGGGTCAGCAAGCCCGCGCCGTTGCCGTATCCGTGGTCGGGGTCTTCCGGTACCGCCCGGACCGGTATCCCGTCACCGCGCAGGATGTCCAGGTAGGCGGGGACGACGACGTCGTCGGGTCGGGTGGCGACGACGATTTTCGTCGCCCCGGCCCGAAGGCATTCGGTGATGACGTGCTCGATCGCGGGGATGTGCCCGATGGGCAGCATCTCCTTGGGCACGATCGTGCTGAACGGGCGAAACCGGGTGGCATGCCCTGCTGCGGTGACCACCGCGGTCCAGTCGGTGCCCATCACCAGCTCCCGTTCACGACGTCGCCGAGGACCTGCGTGAGCTGGTCGATCGGGTTGCGTACGCCGAAGCTGACCTCGAGGCACGGCGCGACCGTGGCCAGGTGGTCGGTGACCTGGTTCGCCTGCTGCCTCAAGGTGTCGTCGGTGCGGGAGCGGGGCACGACCCAGGGCTGGACCCAGAACTCGTCGCGTGGCGTGAAGCAGCTGGCGGCCAGAACGGTCCGAGCTTCCTGCGTGGACAGCTCGCGGATGCGGCATGGCTGGTCGCCGTCGCGCAGGCGGGGGACCAGGATCAGGTCGACGTGTGAGCGTGCGAGCAGCGGGGCGCCGAACGCGGTGGCGAACTGCCGGGCCGTGAAGGCGTACTTGGTGGTCGCGGCGAACCCGGCCGGTAGCCCGGCCAGGTCGGCGCCGACGGCGCGCCGCAGCTGGGGGAACGCCTCGATCGTGCCTCGCCCGGTGGGCACCGGGAGCGGCACCGCGACGATGCGCCCGTCGTGGTCGGCCACCAGCCGGTCGTTGGACAGCAGGCCGGCGCCGGGCCGGCTCAGCAGGGCAGCGGTCGTGGTGGTCTTACCGGCGGCGCGGGGGCCGCAGATCATCACCCCCCTCCCGGCGGCCTCGATCCCGGCGGCGTGGAAGACCACCCCGCCGGCGTCCTCATAGGTGCGCAGCATGGCCTCCCGGACCAGCCGGATCGGGTACCGGTGAGCGTGTGGACCGTCGCTGTCGAGGAACAGGTCGATCTCGCGGTCCCGGACGGCCACGGCGTAGCCGCCCGGCCGCTGCTCCACCTGGTCGGTTGCGATCGTGTAGCAGCGGCGCCCGTCGGGAAGAAGCGCCTGGTTCAGTACCAGCCCCGGCACGGGCTCCACGGTACTGGTGGGCCGCGATCGTCCGACGAGGTCGACGACCTGCCGCAACGAGGCCATGTCGATATGCACGCGCAGGCTGAAGCCCGGCAGGTCGTGGTCCCCTGGCGGCGGTGTGAGGTACTGGGCCAGGAATTCGTGTTGGCCGGTCAGCCATGTCTGTGGTGCCGTGATGGTGAACGGCACGTCGCCCGCATGAACCACCACGGTGGAGGGGCCGGTCCTGGTGGAGGCGCTGACTGAGGGTTTCATGGCAGGTCCAGCTCCTTCATGACGCGCTGGACGTGCGTGACCCGGCCGACTCGTTGGGCCTCCGACAGGTGCGCGAACTGCAGGACCGAGGTCCAGGCGAAGTAGTCCAGGGCCACGCCGAGCTCGACCTGCCCGGCCACGGCGCCCAGGGCAAGCACTGCCCGCGTGCGGAACCACGAAACGGGGAACCGGAAATCCGCTGTGCCACCTGGGGGCGGGGGTGGCAGTGCCCGTGAGAGTCGGTCGTGCTCGCTGGGGGTGACGACGGCACCCGCGTCAAGCAGGGCACGCCCGGCGTACCCGATCAGCGCGTCGAGCGTCACCGATGTCTCGAAGCACAGGGCGTCGAACAGCACCTCGAACAGGTCAGACGGTTCGAGCCGTGCGCCGGCCACCAGGGGCGGGAGCACGTCGAGGAGCACGACCTGGTCGCCCGTCAGGCAGAAGTTGGCCAGGTTGGTATCGAGGCGGGCGTCGGTGGGCTCCAGGGCCCGCACGATCCTGGCGATCTCCAGGACCGCGTCGATGAACCTCGGTACGTCGAGCACGACGGTCCGGTCGGACAGCACGGGACCCTCGACCCACCGGTGCCGGACTGTCAACGGATCCTCGGCCACCACGACAAGGCCCGGGGGCAGGGTCACATCGGCCGCCTGCAGCGTGGCTATGTACCTGTTCAGGCCGGTGGCACCAATGCTCTGCGCGGCCGCGATGAACCGGGGCCCGGCCGGGTGCTGCCCGCTCATCCGCTTGATCACGTCCTGCCCGACGCGCTGCACGGGGCCGCTCACGAGCCGGCTCCCTGGGCATTGAGGAACGTGTCGGCGTCCTGGACCATGGCACCGAACGCGTCCATCAGGTCCAGGCCGAGCTGGTCGGCCAGCGCGCCGCAAGCCATGGTCGCGGCCGCGCTCGCGACGGCGATCGAGGGTGGCTCCCCGGTCGGGTGGTGTCTCAGGCCGTCGTGCACCATCGCGGCTTCGGCCAGGCGGCCCGCCGCGACCAGCAGCCGCAGGAACAACTCGGCCTCGTCGCCAGTGGGGCGCACGGGGTCCAGGGCCGTGGGCTCGGTGCCTGCCAGGACGGGCACGCTCAGTGCTGCGAGCAGAACGTCGGCCAGCTCGTCGCCCGGGTCGGTGATCGGCCGGTCGGGGTCGTCCAGGTCCGTGGTATCGGTGCCCGAACGGTGCAGCAGGCAGTGCGCAAGATGCCCCATCTGGACACTGAGCTCGGCCGCGGCAGTACTGGCGGTCCAGGGCTGGGGTGCAGTGTGCGCGAAGCCGGTCCGCAGCCGGCGTACCTGCACCAGGGTCATGTGCAGCTCGGTGGGGGTCATCGGTCACCGCCGATGACCAGCGGGAGCGCGCCGGCGGTACCGCTGCTCCAGTAGGGATCGTTCTCCTGCCGGGCCACGTGCACCTGGGCGGACAGGTCGTGCGTCAGCGCGGCAGTGACGTTGGTCGGCAAGCTCACGCTGATCGCTATTTCCCGGCGGGCCCGGTCCAGGGTGAACGCCACCTCGGGGTAGCCACGGACGGCCAGAGCTGTGCGGACCTTGTCCTCGGTCAGGGCAGGGCGCAGCCGGATATCGGCCGCGCACCGGGCGCGCTGCCCGGGCGGGCAGTGGTTGCGTGACGTGCACACCGGCGTGCCGAAGACCCCGAACCGGTCCACCTCGTCCAGCACGTAGGCCAGGGCGCACGAGTTGGTGTGGAACAGCGGGTAGTCGTCGCGGGTCTGCCCGGTCTGGTGGATGAAATCCCAGAACGGTTGCGGGTAGACGCCCTCGGCGCTGGTGACGCCGTCGGTCGTGGCCAGCTCGGGCCACAGGCCGGCCAGACGGTGCTGCGCGGCAGGCTCGACCTTCAGCCCTGCCGCGACCGAGCAGCGGGCGTAGGTGGCCGCCCAGTCGAAGACCGCCTCCATGGTGCTGGTCGTGGCCGACTCCGGGAACGCGGGCCGCCAGTAGTGCACGATCGGCACGCCCGCGGCGGCGAGCCGAGGGAAGTTCTCCTTCAGCTCGTGGTGCCGGATGCCGCGCTCGATGTCCCGGTCCAGACCGGAGTAGCTCAAGTACACGATGATCCGCAGCCCGGCACGACGCGCTGCAGTGATCGCCTCGAGCGTGTCATCGGGGATCCGGCACTTGGTGATCAGGACGACCGGGTTGGGCACCTGCTGCTCGACCAGCACCCCGAGCAGTTCGGCAAGGTGCGCGCGCGACGCGGGCAGCGCCATCACATCGGTCCAGGTGTACAGCGCCACGGCCCGGTCGGGCGCGTAGTAGGTCGAGGCCTTGAACAGCCGCACCGTCTCGGCCGGGTCGGCAAGGTGCTCCGGCCGGACCGCGGTCTGCCCGCGCTCATTCAGGAAGCAGTAGGCGCACGACTTCGGGCATCCCTGGATCGGGTTCACCGCGATCCAGGTCGCGTGCTGATCGACCACCGGCGTCCGAACACGACGCACGTGCTCGACGCTGCGCTCTCCAGCGCGGCGACGCGGATTGCTTGGCATCGTCATGGAACTGACCTCCTTGATATCGAACCAGTCGGGATCGGGCCGGTGCACGACCGGTCGTCAGTCTTCGCACCGGTCACCCGGCGGACCGCCGTCTTACCTCTTGCGGGTGCGGCACCGCGGCCCGGCCGTTCCGTCGGGCCCAGGCAGAGTCGGGTCGGGCTGAGGACCGCCGGTCCCGGGGGTGTCGGTTCGCGGTCGACGGAGATGACCGCTGGTTTCACGGGAAGGGCCCGCAACGCGGGGACGGCCCGTGGGATCGTCCAGACCTGCTCGTTGTGGCGCGTCGGGTCAGATGTCGTCGGCGCCGTCGTGATGCAGCGTGACCGCGAGGTCACCGTTCGGCAGCGGCAGGACGGACCCCTCCAGCGCAGTGGTGCCTCCGGCGGGCCGGTAGACGTGGGAGGCCCGTTGCGGCATCCCGTTCCTGCCCCAGGCCGTCACATGCTCGGCCAGCAGGTCTGCCACCTGGTCGGCGTGGGAGCCGAAGCCGACGACGCCGAGCCGGTGCCCGGCGCCGTCAGGCCGGAAGCACACCACGGCGAAGGAGTCGCCATCCACGTGCCCGAAGGGGAGCCACTTGTCACCCTCGTGCCCCAGGCGGTCACTGTCCTCCAGGACAAGGTCGACCAGGCCCGGCAGGCTGTAGGCCAGATGCGTGCGCAGGCCGACGAACATGCCCGGTGGTGGCAGGACCACGCCTGTCGGGATCAGGACGCTGGAGTCCTCCAGGGCCGGTGGCAGGCCCGACAAGTCGGTGGAGCCGTCCCAGCAGCGAGCGGTGACCACTCCACCGTGCGGGCCGGTCATGCGCCTGTGGCGAGGCGTGCGGGCCAGCACGCCCTGGACATCGACGAACCCACAGACCACGGAGGACTCTCCAACCAGCAGGTCGCCGTCGCGATGGAAGGCGATCGACCAGCACTCCGCGCTGTGGCGTGCCCGCAGCGGGACGACCAGCACACCGTCGCCAGCGAGTTGTTCGACCCAGGCCGGGGCGATGTCCCAGACTCCGGCCGTGACCACGATCCGGTCGAAGTTCCCCAGGCCGAGTACTTCGGCCGCATCGGCGTGCACGACGGTGACGCGGTCGTCATAGCCCGTGGCCGCCAGCGCGGACCGGGTCGCCTCGACGACCTGGGCGTCGATGTCCACGGTGACGACACGGCCTGTGCGGCCGACGAGCTCCGCGATCAGGCTGGCGTTGTACCCACCGGCTCCGACCTCCAGGACCCGCATCCCGGGCTCGATCCGAGCCTGGTCCAGCATCCGGGCCTGCAACCAGGGGGCGCTGACCGAGGACGTCGTCCGGCCGGTGGCCTCATCGAACCGGGTGCGTACGACGTCGTCGGCGTAAGCCTCCTCCAGGGTGGTGCCCGGCGGGCAGAACACGTGCCGCGGCACCGTCAACATGGCCTGCTGGATGGTCGGTGACACGTGGCGCGGGTACTTCGCGCGGAGTTCATCGACCAGAGCCTGACGCAAGCTGCCCGCACGGTCATGGCTGGACGCCGCGCGGGCGGCGTCGGCCCGGCTGGTGTCGGTGAGGCGAATCGTCGTCATTCGGGCCTTCCAGGTAGTGAGGCGGACCATGCACGTGCCTAGATGCCAGCGCCCAGGGCTCCTGGCCAACTCCTGCAGCGAACCGCCTTCGCGGGCCACGTCAGGGACGCGGGCTCTATCTCACCCGATCTAAGGCCCTTTGAACAGGGCATATTCGCGGGCATTTCAGAGGAATTTTCGGGGGCATTTTCTCGACACCGCCGCCGCGAGCGGCTTCAGGCGCATGGTGGTGCCGTTTCGGCTTCCCCCATGGCATGGCTCCCAGTGGTTGTCCGGCCTCGGGCTCCGGCCCTCGACCAGCCTCACAGCCCGGCACCCACTGTCCGTCCTACCTGGTCATCGACGCGCCTCGTGGAGGGCGCTGGGGCATATTCGATTACGCCCCGGGGCATTTCCAAATATGCCCTTTCGCCGTCGAGTTACTTCGGATTTCATATGCGACAGATTCGCGTTCGCGAGCGTGTATTGGGCGACCGAGGGGTGCTGGGAGATGGCGACACCGACCGACACGATCGAGCCAGAGGCCGACGAGCTGGGTTCGAACATCTATGCCGACCTGGAGGTCGTGCGGGCCAGGGGCCCGGTGACCCGGGTGCGGTTACCGGGTGGCTCGCTGGCCTGGATGGTCACGGGTCATGCCGCGATCAAGGAAGTCGGCGTGCACAAGCACGTGTCCCGGGACGGCGCCGCGCACTGGGGCGACCTGCGCGCGGGGATCGTGCCGCCGGACTCGCCGGTGCTGCCGTGGGTGGTCGACGCGGCGATGTTCAGCGCGTACGGGGACGAGCACAAGCGGCTGCGCAAGCTGATGGCCCCCGGATTCACATCACGCCGCATCGCGGCACTCGCACCCGGGATCGAGAAGATCGCCGCCGACGCCCTAGAGGATGTGTCGCACGGCCGCTCCATCGACAAGCACTCGCGCCACTGGTTCAGGCGGCTGCTGCGGCGCGCACTCGGGCGGCGCGGGCTTCGGAACGTGGACCTGCACGAGCTGTTCTCCCTGCCGATCCCGATCGCCGTGATCGCGGAACTGCTCGGCGTCGACAATGACCTGTTCCCGACGATCAAGGCCGGCGCGGATGCCCTGTTCGACACTGCCATCGACCCCGACGAGCTCGGCCGGTTGTTCGCGGGACTGGTGGTCGCGATCGATACGCTCATCGAGCGCAAGCGGGCCAACCCGGACGGGCGCCTGATCAGTGACCTGGTGCACGCGAACGTCGACGGCGACACCTACACCGCGGCCGAGGTGGCCCAGACGGTACGGATCACGATCGTGGCGGGCTTCGAGACCACGGTGAACCTGCTGGACCAGGCCATCGTTCTCCTGCTGAGCCACTGCCCGGTCCTGGCCGAGGTCCTGGCCGGAAGGATCACCTGGCGCGCCGTGGTGGAGGAGGTCATGCGCCACTCCTCCCCGGCGGCCAACGTGCCGTTGCGGTTCGCGAGCCAGGACATCGTGATCGCCGGCCAGCCCATCAAGCAGGGCGAGGCGATCTTGGTGTCGTTCGCCGGAGCCGGCCGCGACCCGTCCGTGTTCGACCGGCCCGGCGAGTTCGACCCGCGCCGGTCCAACGCCAAGGAGCATCTCGGGTTCGGGTTCGGACCGCACCGGTGCCCCGGAGCCGCTTTGGCGATGCTCGAGGCCGAGATCGTGCTGCCGATGCTGTTCGACCGGTACGGCATGGAGCTGGAGGAGAGCCGGGCGGACATCCCGCAGAACGACGGCTTCATCACCAACGGCTACAAGCGGGTACTGGTCTCGCTCACCCCGAAGAACTGAGCCCACCGCGCGCCAAACCGCCGACCGCTCTCCTCCACCCCCTGAGCCGCCCCTCGTGGAATCCGAGGGGCGGCCACCTTCTCCACGAGAGAACGTCACGAGAGAAACCGTCGATGCCTACCGAGACACCCGTCCTCCACCCGCACGCGCGTCTGGACGACCTGACCGGCCTGACCGACCTGGTCACGGCCATCACCAACAAGCAGGACATCTACCCCCAGCTGCGCGCCGAATGGGGTCCGGTCGCCCCGGTCGACCTGATCCCCGGCGTGCCCGCCTGGCTCGCGATGGACTGGGACCACGCCATGCACATCCTGCGCAACCCAGCCGCGTTCACCCGTGACGTCGGCACCCCGGATGAGCCGAACTGGCCCGCGTTCTTCGACGGGCGCGTACCGCCCCTCTCAGGGTTGGCCGCGTTCTGCTCCCCCCGCACCAACGCCTACTACACCGACGGGTGGCACCACGAGCGGCTGCGCGCGGCGGTCGACCACGTGTTCGCCCAGGTCGACGAGGCCGCGCTTGGCGCCTACGTCCGGCAAATGTGTGACCGCATGCTCGACCGCATCATCGAGCACGGCACCGAGACCGACCTGGTCGCCAACTACACCGCGTTCGTCCCGGCCCTGGCCGTGGCCTACATGTACGCGTTCGACGACCAGGACGCGTTGCGGCTGGGCGACCTGGCCAAGGCCGTCTTCTCCTACACCAAGGCCGCGGGACCGGCGTTCGAGGCCGTGTACGCCATGCTCGACTTCCACATCGACGCCCGCCGGAACGCCCCCGCCGACCAGGACATGCTCACCGGCCTGATGCACTGGCAAGACCCCGTCCCCGGCCGCGGACCCGGCACCTACAAGGACCACGACTACACCTACCTGGACCGCGACGAACTGCGCGACACCGCGCAGATGATCCTGACCGCCGGGTTCGAGATGGCCGTCGCCTACACCACCACCGCCCTGGAAAAGCTGCTCAGCGACACCAAACTGGCCCAGCGCGTACGCCGCGGGCGCCTGGACATCCCCGAGACCTTGGACTGGGTGCTGGTGCGCAAGTCACCGGTGCGGTTCACACCGCCGCGGTACGTCACCGCCGACGTCGTCCTGGGCGGCCGGCAGCTGCGCAAGGGCGACGCGGTCGTGACCGCGGTGGCCCACGCCACCCTCGACATGCACACCGGCCCGTTCGACGAAGACAAGGGTGAGGGCATCGACCCGATCTGGTCCAGCACGTCCCGCGCCTCCCTCGCGTTCGGCGCCGGACCGCACCGCTGCCCGGCCACCAGGTTCTCCCGGATCGTGGTGGAAGCCGCCGTCGACCGGGCCGTGAACAGGCTGCCCGGGATGCGGCTCACCGTCCCGAAGGGCGACCTGGACGCCGGGCTTTCCCTGTGGGCCAGCAACGCCGACCGCCTGCCCGTCCGCTTCCAGCACACGATCGACCGCGCGGTCGCGCCGGTCTGACCCAGGAGCCAGCCATGTCCATCCACCACACCCACGGCCCTGGAGCACTCGTCCTGGGAGCACCACGAGGGGCGGGCGGGTGATCGCGGCGGAGCGCTCCGCCGCCGTGGTGTCGGCTGCCGAGGCGACCGTGTCACTGCCGGTCCTGCTGGTCGCGGTGCTGGTCGGAGTCGCACTCGGCGCGGTCGGACTGCTGGTCGTGAAGACGTTCGAGCGACACCGCGCCGAAAGACAGGCCATAGCCCAGGCGGTGGATGATCTGCGGGTCCGGGTGCCGACCTGGCACACCGGCCTGCTATCACCGCACCATGCCCAGGCCGTTCCGTTCCTGGGCCGCAAGGACACCCTGGACACTCTGCTGGACTGGTGCACCGCGGACGACCCGGACTCCGGGCCGTTTCGACTGATCACCGGTCCCGGCGGTGTGGGCAAGACACGGCTGGCCGTCGAGCTGCAACGCCGCCTCCAGACACTCGACACCGGGTGGGTGTGCGTCCTCCTCGCAGCCAAGCACGACCCGAAGGCAGACGTCGCGGTGAATGTCGCGACGATCCTGCGGCAGCACGCCAGGGACCGGCCGGTGCTGATCGTGGTCGACTACGCCGAGAATCGACCAGGCCTGCGCGAGCTCCTCACCGCGGCCCACACCGACCGGGGCACCATCCGGGTCCTGATGCTGGCCCGCACGGCAGGCAACTGGTGGGACACCCTCACCGGCATCCCCGGAGACCTCGGTGCCGCGCTGCGCGCCGGGTACGACGAGGCCGACCTGCCTGACCTCGACGCCGACCCCCAGGACATCCTGGACGCCGCCACCACCGCCTACGCACAGGCCAGCGGCATCGCCACCCCGAGCGTACAGCCCACCAACGCAGCCCCACGGACACGGGTGCTGGACCTGGTCACCGCCGCCCTGGTCACCGTCCTCACCAGCTCCCATGACCCCGCGCGCCCCGCGGCCGGGCAGTCCATGGACGTCGAGCACGTCGCACCGAGTGACGTGTTCGATGAGCTGCTCCGGCACGAGGCCGCGTACTGGCGCATGACCGCCCGAGGTGTCGCCGACGGGCTCACCGTCGCGATGCAGCGCGCGCTGGTCGCGGTCGTCGCGCTGGTCGGCGCCCAGGACAAACCCTCCACCGTCGCCCTGGCCAGGCGGGTGCTGGGCACCTTCACCGAGGACGTACAACCCGATCCCGTGGCGGCCGCCTACTGGCTCCGCAAGACCTACACCCCGGCCGAGACGTCACAGTGGTGGGTCGAACCACTCACCCCGGACCGGGTCGCCGAACACCTCGTCGTCAAAGTCCTGACTCAAGGCCCGCACGCGAATCGTCTCCTCGACGCCCTCCTGGAAGGCCTGACCACCACCCAGGCCATCCACGCGATGAGCGTGCTGTCCCGGGCGGCAACGGACCCCGCCCGCAACGACGCCCAGCAGGAAGCAGCCCGGACGCTGGCCGACCACCTCGCCACCCACCTGCCCGACTCACCCCAGGTGCACGCCGCCGTGCTGGCCGCTATCCCTTCACCATCGGCCCGCATGGCTCCCACAGCGGCACTCCTCACCCCCGAGTCAACCCCTCTCGCTCAGACTCAGGACGGTGCGAACCGCTCGCCCGACGGTCCAGGCCGCTAACACCGTCTGACGCTCGCGGACGACCCACGACCACTCGCGCTCTCGCGCCCTGCTCGCGGCATCGTCGCACTTGCTTATCGCGCCGATCGCCGACACCGAGACTGTGGTGCGCCTGCTACCCGTCAGACGTGGGTGGGCGCGCCCGGCCCGATCTGGTCGGGCCCGACGCAGTTCGGCATGATGACTTCGAGCCGGATGGTCAGCAGTTCACCGCCCGCTGAGAGGCGAGCTTCGTGGTCGGCGGGCTCGACGACACGGGCGCGGACCACGGGACGGTGCTCCGGACCAGGCGATGCTCCATCGGCGCTGCAAGGGTCGAGAGCGATCACGATGTCTCCGACGACCACATCGCCAGCCGTCCCGGCGATTGGGTCGTCGGCGGCCTGCCGAGGGTCCGGTCGCTGACCCTGCCCGGCGTTGGACCCCTCGGAGGACGACCCGGTACCAGTCCACTTCTCCGGCCGCGGCGGATACTTTTCCGGCCACGGCGGATAGAACCCGAGCTCGGCATCCGTCTCAGCCAGCATCACTTCGCGCAGCGCCTCACGCCTGGCCTCACGAGGCCAGTGGATCGCCCCGTTCTCATACCGGGCGATCGTCTTGGCATCCACCGGCGTGCCCCGCCCCGTGCGTACCGCGTACTCGGTGACGGCGGCGGCCAGCTCGGACCGGGATAGCACCTTTCCGGTGGCCGGCGACCGGAGTTTTGCGCGCCGCCGCAGGAATGCCTCGTTGAGAGCCTTGGTCACAGCCGCGAGCCCCCTGCCTTCCTGGGCCGCCGGCCTGCGCGACGCGGCCGGTGGTGCCGGGTCGGTGCTGGCACGTCGGCCCCGGAGGGGGCGGCGTATCCAACGACGTGCCCGCCGACTCTGCCGGAGCTGATGTCGGGTCGGTTGCCGGTGGGGCAGCCACCGGGTCCCTGGCTTGTGTCGCGGCGACGGGTCGTGGTGGTCATGGTTCGGCCCACCCGATACCTAGGACGCCATCGGCCCCGCTGACCGGGGATGCGCGGCGCTGCAGGGACTCGAACACCAGGCGTGTGCCGAACCGCCCGAACAGGAACTCCGTGTCCTGCGGGTCGGGCAGGACACGGCTGGTGCGGGACACGACCTCGGTCGGCATTCCCAGCCGGTCGAACAGCATCGACACTCCCGGCTTGTCCCGCGGTCGCAGGTGCTCGGCGTCCTGTGCAGCGCGCAGCACGGTCAGGTACATGCCCCCGGTCCCGGCATACAGGTCCGGCTGCTTCATCCGGCCCATCTGCCGCTCGGTCAGGCACGACAAGATCGCGTCCTCGGCCGCAAGCTGCGCATCCGCATCGCCCACGGCGATGGCGGCCATCTGCAACGCCCGGGCGATCCCGACCGTGCCATGCGCCCAGGTCGGCTCCCCTGGTTCCGTCTGGAACATTCGCCGGGCCCGGACCTCCTCCAGCGTCAGCCAGGCGGGCCACCACACCACCCGGTCCGAGGTCTGCTGCCGCCACGCCGTATACCAGGCCGTGATCTGCCCGATGGCGGCCTTGTGGCCGGGCGCCCTGTACCCGGCGCGGTAGGCAGCGGCCAGCAGTGCGAGCACGCCCGCACCACCGCGCGCCATCCCTAGGTCCACATGCCCACCAGACGGCTGACCACCGGGCGTCCCCGGGCCTGGCGCCTCGGCGCTCCACCACCCCGGGACCACCACGTCCCCCACCCTCCGGTTGTGGGCGCAGCCCACCAAGTAGGTCAGCACCCGAGAGAGCGCATCCGCCAGCTCGTGACGGTGCTCGGTCTGCTCGGCGGCGCCATGCGCGGTCCGGCGCAAGAGCACCACTCCTAGGCCGGCCAGCCCGGTCACCAGGTCGAACTCGCTACCCCGCAACGGGGCACCCGCCTCGGCCCGCGCGTCCACCGCGTCCAGCCTGTCGCCAGTCAGCTTCACCAGATCCTGGTCGAGACCAGCCAGCTCATGCGCCCACCGCACACGACCCGGCATCCCTGTGCTGTCCAGGGCAAGAGCCAGCGCCGGCGCACCATAGAACAAGCCAGCGCTCGCCGACCGGTCTGCCCGCTGCGCCGTCACCCTTAGGAGCAGGTCGGTGACTTCGTCCCAGGAACCCCGACCGATCAGGGCTCGTTCGACCTCCACCAGCAACCGGCCGATATCACCGTCAGCCAGCGACTGCACCGCCTCTCCAGGTCGGCGGCCCAGCGCGTGAGGCCTGGGACCAAGGCGCTCCGGGCGGTGGTGCGTAGCGATCACGATCCGCTCCCCTTCACGTGCGGGAGTGAGCGCAGCACCATGGCCGCTCCGTGCTGGCCAAGGGGCCCGGTGATCTCGTCGGCGGCCTCACGCACCTGGGCCGGGGCCTGCCCCATGGCCACGCCGCGTGCTGCCCAGGTCAGCGCCTCGATATCGTTGATGCCGTCGCCGACCGCGACCGTGCGTGCAGGGTGGACGCCCAGGCGCTCCCGCACCGTCGCCAGCGCCGTCGCCTTCGAGACGCCACCAGGCGTGACGTCGAGCCAGTCGGGTCTGGTCGGGGTCGCGGTCAGCCCAGCGGCGCGCAGCGGATCCATGAGGTCGTGCACCCTGGGCCCGTACAGCGCGATGCGCGGAGTGTTCAGTGTCTCCAACACGGTCACCGGCGCCCATGTCTGGGTCCCGCGCAGCCTGCCGGCGGGGAACTCGCCGGTGACGAAGTAGCCCGCACCGAGGTTCTCCAGCGCGATCGACGTCATCCCAGGACGATGGAGGCTGAACACGGCGTCCGTCACGGCTCTCACGTCGACCCACAGGGCGTCGCCGTCGGCAATGGTGTAGGTGTACCCATCCGGCTCCGCCGTACTATCAAGGTGGGCGATGACGGCACCGTTGGAGGCCACCAGCCATCCATCCAGGCCGAGCGCTCGCGCGATGGGCAGGACGCCGGCCAGGGACCGGCCGGAGGACAGCACAATGTGGTGCCCGGCGCTGCGCGCGGCGGAGACGGCCTCGGTGGTCAGCGCGGGAACATCCACCCGGCCCTCCTCGGTGAGGGTGCCGTCGATGTCGAGGGCGACCAGGCAGGGCCGCGAGCTCACCTGGTCCGCAAGCGCGGTCGGTGGCGGCGGGCTGGTCCGCGTCGGTGCTGTCGTCGGTGTCATGGCGAAAGTCCTTAGAGCAGGGGGTGTTCTGGAAGCGTGCGTTCAGGGGGTCAGGGCGCGCACGACGGTGCGCAGCGGCAGGGTCAGGCCGACCAGTTCTGCCCGCAGGGCCCGGGCGTCCCGTTCGTGGATGGTCTGAATCTCGGCCTCGTCGTCCGCGTCGTCGCTGGGCCGCAGGAGGACCCGGGCGACGGTGACCTCGGTTGGGACGGCGCCGTCGAGCAGGTCGAGCAGGTCGGAAGCCTCGCCCAGCGTGGTGGTCGGCCCGGACGCCGCGCCGTCGAGCGCCAAGTCGACACGGAGGGCGCGAGCGGTGGGGTCGTGGCTGTCGGGGTAGCCCGTCCAGTCGTGCCCGCCGTGCTTGCTGGCGCGGTTGTCATCCAGGCGCAGGACGGTGGCGAGGCGCTGCGCGGCGGGCTTGTCGCTGGTGCTGATACTCACGCGGGTCAGCGGGACGCGGGCGGGCACGGCGGCGAGCCGTACCCCACTGACCGCGAGGCGCGGCTCGACGGCGGCGAGCCGAGCGGCCGCCTCTGCCGCCGCCGAGAGCAGCATGCTGGGAAAGCCCGCCAGACCGGTCGTGCTGGGTCGCGGAGGACGATTCGGATTGAGGTTCGAGATCATGGGAGTTGCCTCGTGGTCGCACCAGCGCCCTCCTGGCGCTGGCGGGGAGGGTCGGTGGCGAGCCGTCCGGTGCGCTGGGAGGCAGCAGGACGACCTGGGCCGATGACGACGCACGTTGCGCCGTGGGGTTCGAGATCGTGCGTTACGCGGGCTTGAGCCTCGGCCATGCGTGCGCCGGCAGGGATGAGGACGACACGCGCGCCGCAGGTGCGGACGTCGGCGACGAGCTGGCTGATGGTGACGACGTTGGCCTGGTCGTCGAGGATGTGCTCCAGCGCCAGGCCTTCGGCCGCCGCGTGCTCCGTGACGAGGCGACGCTGGCGGGCGAGCGACCTTTTCGTCGGTCCACTGACGTAGGCGACCGCTGTCGGACGAACTCCGGTCATGACGCAACCCGATCTCCGGCTTGACGCGGGGGCTCGTGTTCGGTGCAGGACGCGGGGCGCGCGGCGCTCCACGAGGTGACCGTGCATCGGGCAGGCAGGATTGCGTTGCCGTGGGTCACGGTCCCCGACCAGGTGTCGGGCAGGGTGGAGTCCAGGTCCAGAAGACTGGCCACGGCAATCGCGCCCTTCTGGTCAGAGGCGACGACGCTGACCTCAACAGCCGGGCCCAGCTCTCCGTCGTTGCCGCGACCGATGTCGACAGTCAGCCGCACGTCGTTTACGTCCACGGTCGCGCACGCGAGCGCGATGAGGTTGAACGCGATACCGACCTGCCCCATGGAGACCATCACGCGGCTCTCCGGCGCAGCGCTCCGCGCACGTGGACCTCGACACCTCTGACCGAGCCATAGAAGTCCGTGGTCTCAGGCGCGGTGGTCTGCTGGTCCAGGGTGAAGGGCAGTCCGAGCATCGCCGCGATCTCCTCGCCGTCGCGCAGTTCCGACGGTTGGATGCGGATGTTGCCGGAGTGGACCACGAATCCGGCGACGTGGTCGGGACCGATCACCTCGAACAGGTCCGTCATGACGAGCACCGCCAATGGCAGGTCGGTCAGGTCCTTCCTGACCCTGGTGTTCGGTAGCGCGGCGTCCATGGTTGGGTCCCTTCCTGAGGCGTTCGGCCGGGCCCCGACAGTCTTCGACGCCGCACCGGCGAGCGAAACAGTGCTGGATGGAAACTTTTCGCGCCCGCCTGGAATGCCTCCTGACCTGCGAAGACACACCCAGGTGGGCAGAAGTTTCCGCCAGTTGGAAACTCCGAACGGCCTGAGGAACTCCAAGGCGGTCACGACGCGCCTCCCTGACCCGGGATTGCGCCGTTGTCGATGGCCGGCGCGTAGAGGCAGACCGCGACCGGGTTGTACTGGGACGCCTGATGCAGCCAGCCCATCCAGCACACCAACCCCGCCTGCGACGTCAGTGTGGTGTCCGCCCGCCGCAGCCTGAGCTTGTTCGCGAGGCGTTCGGCGTCCGCGAACGTGTCCGCGAGCGCCTCGATGACGACGACGGTCAGGGGGCGACCGTGTCTGTCGTGGTAGTCGGTGAGTTCGGCGCGGGCCTCGGTGATGGCGCAAGAGAGGCCGTAGATGCTGGCGATGTCGTCGAAGCCCTGTCGGGCGTGCTCTACCTGGATGGCGGTAGCCATTCGACCCTCCGATTCCATTAGGGCTAGACGGTCTAGCCCTTTTATTTGTGAAGTAGAGCACGGTGGGGTTGGGGCCGTCAACGGATAGGGCTAGTCTGGCTAGACCAATCATGGGAGGGAGTGATCGGCCGTGGCCGGACCTGGCACGCAGGCCACCTCGATGAAGGCCCGAATCGCCGACGTGTTGCGGCGACGGATCGCTGACGGAGACCTGGCACCCGGTGACCAGCTGCCCACGGTCGCCGACCTGATGGCGGAGTACGGGGTCGCACGCATGACGGCCAGGGAGGCTGTCGGGATCCTCAAGAACGAGGGCCTCGTGGTCTCGCGCGGGCGCAGTGGAACCGTCGTTCGCGAGCTGCGCCGGATGACCTATCGGCCACAGTCCGACTTGGTCCGGCGTCCAGACGACGTCGCCAAGGACATGTTCCTGACCGAGCAGGAGATCGACGGGCGGCGTCCGACGCAGACGATTGAGGTCGCGGTCGTTCAACCGTCGGCGGAGGTTGCTTCGCGGCTCTCTTTGGACGACAGCGAACTGGTCGTGGTGCGCCGGCGCATCCGGTACCTCGAGGACGAGCCGTTCCTGACCAACGACAGCTACTTCCGACATTCGATGGTCGAGGGCACTGAGATCATGTCCCCCAGCGACATCGCTCGCGGTGCGAACGTGGTGCTGGCCGAGAAGGGCTACGTGCAGGACTACGCCCGCGACGAGATCACCGTGCGGATGCCGACTCGCGAGGAGCAGCAGCGCCTGGCACTCACACCTGGTGTCCCCGTCGCCCACCAGGTCACCACCGGGTACGACAAGGACGGGAACGCGTTGCGCGTGGCGATCACTGTGCTGCCCGGCGACCGGCACGTCATAGTCCTTGACCGTCCTGGCCTGCCCGCCTCGGAGCAGCGATGACGACCGTCGCCGCAGCCCGGCCCGTCGACGAGATAGAGATCCGGGCCCTGCAGGACGAGGCCATCGCCTGGCTGAGGTCGCGCGGCAGCGACCAGTGGCAGAACCTGCGCCCCGCCCGCCACGGCACAGGCCGCAGCCTCGCCGACGCGATCAGCCGCGGTGAGGTCTACCTCGTGCGCGACGGGATCCGGATCATCGGCACGCTGACCGTCGACGACTACGCCGACCCGGAGTTCTGGACCCCGGAGGACGACCCCGACGACGCGCTGTACATCCACCGGATGGTCGTCGCCCGCCGCGCCAGCGGCCAGGACGTCGGCGGCCGCATGATCACCTGGGCGCTGGACCGCACCAGAAAGCTGGGGCGCACCTGGCTACGTCTGGACGCCTGGCGAACCAACCAAGCGCTGCACGACTACTACATGCAGCACGGCTTCGAGCACGTACGGACGGTCGAGCTGCCGCACCGCGGCAGCGGCACCCTCTTCCAACGCAGAGCCACCGAGCACGCCTGCACCACCGACCAGGCATAGGACCCGCCGAACACGACTAGGGGTAGTGATGGCGAACAGAGCGACCGCGGCACGGCGTCTTCGTACTGAGCTGCTCGCGAGCGGGTACAGCGTCCTGGACATCGCGGGCGAGATCGGCAAACGGCTCAACGAGCGCCCCCTGGCCGCCTGGCGCCTCGCCATGGGCTGGTCACAGACCGAGCTCGTCGAGCAATACAAGACCCTCAACCCTGGCTCCCGCCTCTCGGTGTCCCGGGTGTCGGAGTACGAGGTCTGGCCCATCGGCGGGAAACAGCCCTCGCTCAAGTACCTCATCGGCCTCGCGCACACCCTGGGCTGCACCGTCGCCGACCTGCTCGACGATGCCGACCTGGCCCACTTCTCACCGGCTGAGCAGGACCACCTGACAGCGGTACGCGGCCAAGCGGACCTGACTCCCACCGTCCCAAAGCCCAAGACCAGCTCAACGATCCAGACCCGCCCTGTGCCATGGACTGCCGCGGGAGGCATATCCCTGCTGAGCTCCGCACCTCAAGAGGCGCACGTCGGCCGGCGCGAGTTCCTCACACTGAGCGCAGGAGCCGCCGTCGGCATCGCTCACGACTGGCTTACCATCGAAGCGCCGAAGGTCGCCTCAGCTGCAGACGGTGGCCGCATCGACGGCGGGCTCGCAGCCTGCCTCGAACAGCGCCTACCTGACCTGCGGCTGATCGACCACACGCTCGGCGGTCTGCGCGCCCGCCCATTGGTCGACGCCGAGCTCAGGCTCGTCAATGACATCCTGGCTAACAGCACCTACAGCGACCCCGTCGGGCGGCGACTGTTCGCCGTAGCCGCCGAGCTGTGCCGGATCGCCGGCTGGGCTTCCTGCGACGCAGGCCAGCACGAAACGGCCGAACGGTACTGGACCGCAGGCATCCGAGCCGCACACCTCGCCAACGACCGCGGCATCGGAGCCAACATCCTCAAGTCCATGAGCCTCCAGCGCGCGGAGGCCGGCCAGCACGCTCAGGCGATCGCGCTCGCCGAGGCTGCCCGAGAAGGCGCTCGCGGTACCGACGATCGCGTCCTAGCGATGCTGACCATGCGACAGGCACGAACCCACGCCTCGCGCGGAGACATCTCCGAGACCGGACGCATGCTGGCCCAGGCGGAGAGCCACATGGAACGCATCAACGGCGATGGGCCGTCCTGGGCGGCCTACTTCGACGAAGCAGAGTTCCACGCCCAGGCGGGAGCCAGCTATCTCTTGTTGGGCAAGTACCGCACGAGCGACGCGCTGCTCGAGAGGGCCCTGGCCCGGCAGCCGGATGAACGCAGCCGCGACCGAGCCACCTACGCCATCTGGCGGGCCGAAGGCGCCGTGAACATGGGCGACGTCGAAGGAGCATGCACGCACGTCACCAGCGCGATCCCAGACCTGAAGGGTGCCGTCTCCCCCAGGAACCGCACGCGGCTGGCGAAACTGCACAGGCAGCTGCGCCCGCACGCCCACAACAACGCCGTCCGCGACTTGGACACTCGACTCGCCGACCTGCTGAAGGCCGCCGCATGACGGCCCCAGCAGCCCGGGTCGCCGTCGTCACGGGCGCCAACCGCGGGCTCGGCCGAGAGGTAGCCAGAGCCCTCGCCGAGCGCGGGATGCACGTCGTGATCACAGCCAGGGACGCACACTCCGCCGGCAACGCGGCACAGGAGCTCGCGGCATCCGGGCTCTCCGTTTCAGCCCACCAGCTCGACGTCACCGACCCGGCCAGCGTCGCCAGAGCCTTCGCCACGATCGGGCATGAGCACAACAGGCTCGACGTCCTGGTGAACAACGCGGCGATCGCGATCGACCGCCGCCGACCGGCCGCCAACGCGGACATGGAGCTCGTTACCGCCACGCTAGACACGAACCTCACCGGTGCCTGGCGCTGCTGCACGGCAGCAATACCGGAGATGCTGCGCCATCACCACGGACGAATCATCAACGTCACCAGCCACATGGCCACCACAAGCCGGCTTGCCCAGGGAAGCCCTGCCTACCGAGCATCTAAGGCCGGCCTGAACGCGCTGACTCAGATCCTGGCCGACGAGCTGCGCGACACCGGCATTCTCGTCAACGCCATCGCCCCCGGCCGGGTCGACACACGGCTCGCGTACGGCAAGACAGACCGGTCTCCTGCCGACGCGGTTGGTGACTTCGTCCACCTCGCCACCCTGCCCGACGACGGCCCGACAGGGCGGCTTTTCCACAACGACCACCAGCTCAGCTGGTGACGAAACCTCCCTCCGGACCCCGCCAACGGCCCGCACGCGACGAAAGGCAGAGATGGTGAACAGGACGAACGCGACACGGCGTCTTCGTACTGAGCTGCTCGCGAAGGGCTACAGCGTCCAGGACATCGCTGGGGAGATCGGCACACGGCTCAATGAGCGCCCCCGGTTCGCCTGGCGCCGCGCCATGGGCTGGTCACAGGCGGAGCTCGTCGAGCAGTACAAGACCCTTAACCCCGGTGCTCACCTTTCGGTGTCCCGGGTATCGGAGTATGAGGTCTGGCCCATCGGCGGAACCCAGCCGCCACTGAAGTACTTGAATCGCCTTGCCCATCTTTTCGGCTGCGCGGTCACCCAACTCGTCGACGATGCCGATCGCGCAAACCTTGACCCTGCCGACCAGGACTGGCTAGCCATGGTGTCTTCGTCACTCGACACAGCAACTACATTCGGGCCTGAACACACCGTCGCCGACCTTATCGATGCCGTCGACATCGCCCACCTGCCCGCATCTGATCGCCGTTACGCCGCCCTGGCGGCGAAGTCGTCTCGAACTCCGGGCGGTGCCAGGAGTTCGAAACCCGAGATGGTCAGAGGCCGACCAGAATTGGAGCCCGCGGGAGCGTTCGCCACGGCCGCCAGCGGATCGGTCCCCCGGCTCACGTTTCCCGTCCCCGGTACGGGTGGCGACGCCCTCTTTGAGGCGCCAGCTGGCCGCTACTTCACGGGCACCACCCTGCCAGCGCAAGCCGTCGCGGCCGTCGACGACGGCCGGATTGTGGCCACCCTTCCCAAGCCCACGCCCGGTCGTGAACCTCTCAGGAGCAGGGGACGCGCCCTCGTGGTAGCTGCGGTCCAGTCTTCCGACGGCGCTGCTCCGGCCTTCTACGGGATGGACGCACGTCAAGCCCGCCGTTGGATCACCAACCCATCGGGAGAAAACCATGTGCCCGTTCCGCGAGCGTACGAACTCGACGATCTCACCCTCGGCGTGATGTGGGCGGCGGCCAACTTCGACGACTCCCTCCTGGACGACGACGCCGCGTTGGAGCGGACCCTTCGCAACTTGAGTGTGTACGAACAGTCGCCAAGCTCGACGGTCACCGGCGCCGTCGTCGACGACCTCTCGCCGGTGTCCCAGATGTGGCTGGGTTCGCAGTTCTGTGCCGACCACATCCAGCGTCACTCACACCGGCTGACCGAGCAGCCGGACTTCTGGACTCGGGAGCAACGCGGCGAGGAAGCCAGCGCTTGGCTCCTGTTCAAGCACAAGCTGAACTACCTGCGCGTCTATGCCGGCAATAACGCCGCCTCGCCACAACGCACGTTCTGCATCCCACCCAGTGTCGCAATCATCTCGCCGCGGACCGAGCGGATACTGCTGCTTCTCGCCGTGGCACTGATGGAATCCTTCGCGATCACAGTCAACGTCGTGACCGAGCCCGAGTACGCGACGCTGCCTGGTTTCGTGACCGACCACAGTCAACGAGCGATCATCGCCACCTGGGTGGGGACCGAGAGCCTGTGGCACGTCGACATACCCGACCAGCGCCCTCAACTACGAGAGTTCTCCGACGCGCTCGCCTTCGCACAGGCCTGGTCGGTCAACGCGGGAACGACCGCAGAGAGACGCCTGCGTGCACTAGCCAGCTACCTGGACCTGGACTGGACCTGGCTCGCCACCCGCTGCGCGCAGCTCGGCGACTACGGCGCTGCCGGGCTCATCTCCCCCCGCAGCCGACTTCTGTCCGCCGCCGGTATCGATCGCGCCTGCCAGTTTGTCGGAACGCTTGCACCAACAGGTCGGTAGATTGCGCGCATGCGCAGCGCACAACTAACCCTCGGCCGACAGTTCGTTGTCGCCTTCGACCACGGCGACGACTTCTTCACCGCCCTCAACGATTTCTGCGAGCAGAACGAAGTCCGGCAAGGCTTCATCCGATTCATCGCGGGCTTCCGAGAAGTCGACCTCGTCGGTACCTGCGACAGGCTCGAGAACCCCGACGCGCCAGTCTGGTCCAAGGTGCACCTGGAAAATGCCGAGGCTCACGGCAGCGGAGACCTGGCCTGGGATGAGGCGGCCGGCAAGGTCGCCCCACACATCCACGTCTCAGCCGGACTCAAAACGCATAGCGCCACCGGCTACACCAGCCACCTGCTCTCCGCCACGGTGCAGTTCCTAACCGAGATGCACGTCATTGAGGTGAAGTCACCGCAGTTCAACCGCATGCGTGACCCGAATCTGTACGACGCGCCCCTCCTCCGCTTCTGATCGCACTCCCGCCTTCCATGTCCAGCACACCCCTACTTCGAGTCGGACCAGCCCTGGTCGAATGTTTCGGCCCCGCGCCATGATCAAAGGCCTTCGCTTCACGGACGGGTCTGCCTAAGACCAGGATGCAGCCGCCACCGACACCGACGCCCCGGTCACAACCCGCGCTCGGCTTGCGAGCGGCTGACCTGCCCGGTTGTCGCGGGATGTTCTCCCCGACATAGACTCGAACGCATGTACTACCTTTGTGTTGTCTGGGAGGCGTGATGCTCGCCCTGTCGCCGCCACGCCGAGTCACCACCCTGCACGCCACCGACAGCACAGCGTTGCGGATCGCGCCCGTGGCCGTGGCATGCGGGTTTCCGTCTCCGGCACAGGACTACTACGACGGCGAGATCGACCTGACCGAGATGCTGGTGACCGATCACGCCGCGACGTTCATCGTTCGTGCTTCCGGGGATTCGATGACCGATGCCGGGATCAGCGACGGCGACGAGCTCCTGGTGGACCGGTCGATGAAGCCCCGTAACGGCGACGTGATCGTGGCGGTCCTGGACGGTGAGCTGACGGCCAAGCGTCTGGAGATCGGCCCGCACGGTGTGGTGCTGCGCGCCGAGAACGCCGCCCACCCGGACATCGTCGTGTCGGAGCTGAGCGAGCTGCAGGTGTGGGGCGTGGTCACCTACTGCATCCACCACCTGCACCGGCCGGGCCGGCGATGATCGCGCACGTGGACGTCAACAGCGCCTACGCGTCCTTCGAGCGCGTGTTCAACCCTGGCCTGGACGGGGTGCCGCTGATCGTGCTGTCCAACAACGACGGCATGGTCGTCGCCGCGTCGCGCGAGGCGAAGTCCCTGGGTCTGGACCTCGGGCGGCCGTGGTTCGAGCTGCGTCCGCTGGCCCATCAGTTGGGTGTGGTGGCGGTGTCCAGCAACTACGAGTTGTACGGGGACATGTCCCGCCGCGCCATGGAGGTGCTGGAGCGGTTCACCCATGACTTGGAGGTCTACTCGATCGACGAGGCCTTCCTGGCCGTCGACCGGCGCACCGCGGCGGACCCGGTGGCGATGGTGCGGCTGGGGCGGGAGGTCCGGGCCTCGATGCGCCGCCTGCTCGGCCTACCGGTCAGCGTCGGCATCGCGCCGACCCGCACGTTGGCGAAGCTGGCCAACCGGGCGGCGAAGAAGCTCGACGCGTTCGGTGGGGTGTGCGTGTGGCCGGCGACCGACCCGGGCTGGCGCGAACGGCTGATGCGGGCGTTGCCGACCAGCGAGGTCTGGGGCATCGCCGGTCGCCTGCAGGCGCGTCTGGCCGGGCACGGCGTCCTGACCGTGTGGGACCTGGCCACCGCGAACCCGGCCCACCTCCGGGCGCTGTTCAACGTGGTGGTGATGCGCACCGCGCTGGAGCTGCGCGGCGTGGCGTGCATCGGGCCAGAGGAAGACCACAGCGGGAAGAAGCAGCAGCTGATCGTGTCCCGTTCGTTCGCGCAGAAAGTCACGACCACGGCGGGCATGCGTCAGGCGCTGAGCATCTACGCTCAGCAGGCCGCGACCCGGCTGGTCAAGCACCACCAGGTCGCCCACACGCTGACCGCGTTCGCCGGCACCAGCCACTACGCCACGGACAGGCACCACCCGAGCGTGGGAGTCCGGTTGCCGTTCCCGACCGCTGACCCGGTCGAGCTGACCCGGGCCGCGCACCGGCTGCTGCCCCGGATCATCCCCGGCGCCCGGTACGCCCGAGCCGGGCTGCTGCTGACCGATCTGACCCCGGCGGGGGTTCAGCGGCCGTTCGAGATGTTCCGTTCGCCGCACGAGGACGCCGGGATCGCCACCCTCATCGACCGCATCCAGAAGAAGACCGGCCGGCACGCGATCGGCCTCGGGTACGCGGGCCTGCGACCCGGCCCGTCCTGGCAGATGAAACGCCCCATGCTCACGCCCCGTGCCACCACCCACTGGGCCGAACTCACCCCCGTCAGAGCCTGACCCCACCGGAGCGCCCGCGACTGCTGGTCAGCGTTTCCAGACTTTGACGTGGTCCTTGAGGATCAGGGGTTTGTCGTCGGGGCCCTTGATGTGGGGGGCGATCCAGGTCAGGCGTCGTTCGGAGTGCTTGGTGCCGACGGCCTGGCGTCGCCAGTGGCCGCCCACGACCCACTGGTGGGTGTACTGGCGGGCAGAAGCCGCGATGACACTGTCTTGGCCAGGGGGTGGCGCGGGGCGTCGCAGGGACACGACAGTGACCTGTTGCGGCTCCCGGCGGCGGGTGGTGCCCCGCCCGGTGCCTGGGGTGGTTTCCAGGCGGCGTTCCCCGAGACCTGGCTGTAGGGCCAGGGCGTGGGTCGCGCGCAGCAGCATGTCGGCCTGACGGGAATGGTGGCTCTGGATCGCTTCCGGCTCGACCTCGATCTCCACGATCCCGGTACGGGCCACCGGCCCGCTGGACGCGCGCAGGGCGCGGGCGTCGTCGGTCAGCGGGCTGACCCAGACCTGTGTGCCGACGGTGCGCCACGCCATCGCGACGACGGGCAGGTCCGGCAGCACACGGGTACCGAACGCCGTGGTGGTCTGGTGCTCGGCGGGCGCGTCTGTCCACGGCAGGGTCAGGCCGGTCGACCCGGCCCAGAAGATCACGCCGGAGGGGTCGGCGTGCTCGTGCAGCAGGCTGATCTCTCCGTCCGGGACCGTCCGGGCGGCGGTGGCGGCCACGTCGGTCATCTCCGGCGCCACCCACCACAGCGCGCCGACGGCAACCGCCTGGGACCACGCGGCGGCGTTCTCGCGGACCCGGCGGGTCCGCACTGCGGGCGCACCGGACACGCCGCGCTCCAGTGCGCCGGCCAGCACCCGGTCCATCCGAGCGGCCGTGTGGTCGAACGCTGCGACCAGGTCGGCGCGCAGCGTGGGCATGTCCCGCGGCCGCAGGCGCCCCTGCTGCGGGATGGTCCCGGTCATCCGCGCCCACCCAAGCGGCGCAGGACGGCGGCCTTGTCCACACCACCGTCACGGTGGCGGGCCAGGGTTCCACGGGCGACCATCTGGGCGATCGAGCCGCGCGTGATACCGAGCATCCGTGCCGCCTGCTGGTGGGTGACGGCCAGGTCGACCTGCGGTGCCAGGGCGGCGGCGCACGCCCGGCCCAGGGGCGTGGTCCACCAGTGGGCAGGCGGATCGTCGGTGTGCTGCCCGCCCCACAGGGCGACCATGAGATCGACCACGACCTCGGCCCGCACCCGGGCATCCGAGTCCTGCAGCTGCGCAGCCAGGAACTCGGCACGACCGGCCGCCCGCTCCAGCATCAGATCGTGCATGTCCGCACCGAGCAGTGGTTGCAGCGGCCACAGGGCATGCGTGTCCAGATCCTCAACGATCTGCCCAGCCACACTCTGCCCAGCCACACTCTGCCCAGCCACACTCTGCCCGGCCACACCCGGCCCGGCCACACCCGGCCCGGCCACACCCGGCCCGGCCACACCCGGCCCGCGCGAGCTCCCGGCCGGCTGCCGGCCCGGTACGGGCTCGTTCTCAGTCATCGACACCCCCGCCACCACCATCCGCGACCGCCTCAACGTCGGTGTTGTCGGTGTCGGTGTCGGTGAGGATCCAGTAGGTGCCCGGGCCGCGGTCGGCCTCCTCGGGGGCGTGGGTCCACTCGTGGACGTACGGGCTCTGCCCGGACAACGGCACCGGCCGGGAGGCGATGTACGTCTGCCCGGTGAGGTTCGAGCGCCCGATACCGATCGGCGGCCGTTCGGGGTCGGCGCCCACCACGACCCGCGGCCACCCGGTCACGTCGTTGACCTCATCGGTGGCATCCCGCGGGAGCCACGCCACGGTGACCCGGCGCTGCTGACCCCACGCGTCGCGGCCGGTGACGGTCGCGGTCAGGGCATGCCCGGCCACGTCGGCCCGCGCCGCCCAGTCACGCACACACCGCTCCACCCGGTCCACGACCACCCGGTCCTCCCCATCGACCGCCTCCCAGGACCCGTCGTGCCACACCGCCGCGGTCCAGCCCCCGGCACGATCCTCATCCTGGTCCTCGCCCTGGCCGGCCCCGTCATCGACGATGCCCAGCTGTGCACCATCGGCACGAGTGATGACCAGCACGCCGTCGTTGTCGTTGCGGTAGCAGTCCGCACCCACCGACCGCGCGACCCGGCGGGCGACCACCGTCGCCGCTGCCGCCGTCATGGCGTCACGCCCTCGCGTGAAGAGCCCCCGCTCATGTCATGCACCATTGCATGACATGAGCAGGGTGTCAACATGACGCCGACACCCCGCGGCGCCCAGCTCTCAGGTGTGCTGCCCTCGGCCCGCCCTGGCTGTACCGCCCCCTGGGGCGGCGCGCGGTGTCGCCGCACCGTGGCCATCACAATGTCGCGGTCGGCATGGTTGCTCCTTAGGCTCCACCCGCTATGACCTGGCCGTCAGGCGGTAGTCTGCGCGAGTGGCTGCGCTGCACCGAGATCGCGCCTCGTCGCCTCGTCGCGGCAGCGTCGGGCATAACGAGGCTGGACGGTGACGACGGAGGGGGCACGGGTAGTGGCCCGCACGAAGGAACCGCGAGACGGGCGGCTCAGGCCGCGGGACATGCCCCGGCTGCGCGCGGATCTGGTCGGCGCGTTCGCCGCCACGGTCGCCCGATGGGACAAGCAGATCCTCGACGTCGGCCAGTCCCGGTTCCCGAACACCATCGTCAAGCAGGCCCGACAGCTGCGGACCGAGGCCGCCGCATGGCAGGACGCCCTGCACACCGGAGCACTGTGGTGGGTGTCACGGGAGATGACCGAGGTCGCCACCACCGCCGCCCAGACCGTTCCCGTCGACGAGATGGGCCTGCTGGACGAGGACGCCGACCCGTCCGGCCTGATCTACTGGGACGGCCCGACCGGTGCCAGCCTGCCCTGGGCCAACAGCCCGGCCCAGCACCGCACCATCTCCGCGTTCGGCCCGCCCACCGCCCCGCGGCTGCGCGTCGTGGCCATGGCGTGGCGCAGGGCCGGCTCGGGATTGCGGCTGGCCGCGCTGACCGACGACCCCCGCGCCGCCCACAGCTCGGGCGGGCCCGCGCCGCGTACCGGGATCGTGGAGATCAAGATCAGCGAGGAAGCCCGCCCGGACGAGGTCCAGCAGGTCAACGCTCTCCTGCGCGCCACCCACGCCCTGGCACTCCAGCCCGGCATCGGCGAACGCCACCACGAGACCGCCCCAGCCCCCGCGCCCGGGCACGGCACGCCACGCGCACCCCAGCCCCAAGACGTGACCGTCGTCTACCTCCGCCAGCCCGCCTCCCCACCCCGCCCGGACGACGAGGCCGGGACGCACGAGCGCCGCTACTCCCACCAATGGGTCGTCGGCGGGCACTGGCGACGCCAGGCCGTCGGCAAGAACCGCAGCCAACGACGCCTGACCTGGATCGCACCCCACATCAAAGGCCCCCAGAACACCGACCTGGTCCTCAAAGACCGCGTCAACGTCTGGAACAGCTGACTCTGCTTCCGACCCACGGCCTCCTGCCGGTCCTGGGCCGCACGGACCTGACGGGAGCCATCAGGCACGCCTCGTTCCCCGCGGCCCAGCACGAGGAGGCAGGCAGGACGCCAGGATCGGGCAGCCTCGGCCGGGTGCACCCAGGTCGACAGGATCGGCGGCAAGAGAGCAGGATCGGCGGATGGCGTTGATCGACGAGCTTGAGCGGCTCGGGCGCGCGGTCCAGAACGGCACGATCTCTCGGGCCGATGCCGTGGCCGAACTCGTCGGCGCGAGCGACGGCGGGTTGACAAGTGTAGGTGCCGCCTGCGCCCTGGACGGCTGGGCCACCGCCCGCGACTGGTACGAACGCACCTACCGCCAAGAGAGGAAAAGGCAGATCGAGGCCCTCGACCAACTGTACGAACTCTGACCGACCAGTCGCCCTTTCTTCAACACATTCGGAGCAACCCGGCCACCAGCGACGACGGGCGGCACGGTGGCAATCAGCTGGCCGAGGACTCGACGGTGCCCCGCATCTCGAGCGTGCCCGCAAGGCTCGGCCGGCAGTAGTCCAGGCACCAGCCCATCGCGTGGAGTGACCTACCTACGTCTCCTTGACATGGTCGCGGTGCAGCCACAGGTGCCGGGGAAACCGGCGGGGATCGTCCAGCTCCACCAGAACCAGATCGCCGGTGTGAGCCAGGGCCACGGTCTCGATCTCCTCCCGGCCGTCGCCCTCCCACACCACCAGCACGGTCACCGAGTCCGAGCCGTGCCACGGCTGCTCGACCGCCCGCTCCGGGCGGAACCGTTCGTTGACGACCGCCTGCCACAGCTCCCGATTCGCCCGCAGGGGCGCGAGCAACTCGTCAAGGTGCGGCCCGGTCATGGCACCAGTATGCACCCAATCTTAGAACACACGTTCCCGCTGGTGCAGCGGGCTGAGCGCTATCCCCGGCTTTCCGACCGTGCTGGTCCCGGCCGGGGAAACACGCCCCCGGCCGTCGACCGCCACCAGGCCCGGCAACGGCTCGGCCACCGGGTCGCTCGCCCGGCGGCGTCGCCGGCGGGCGCGGTCGACGAGGTAGTCGACCAGGTAGAGCAGGAACGCGATCGGCCCGGTCACCAGGAACTTGACCGCGTTGTACACGCACAACCACACGAACAGCAGGTAGATGCCGTCCGCGGGGACCAGGTAGCTCTGCAGGAGGCCTGCCGCGACCAGGTAACCGGGGACCAGGACCAGGGTGATGGGCAGTGCCCAGACCCGGTTGGGACGACGGAACATCCATACCACCACGCGTGTGGTCGGCGTCCGGAACTCCCACCCCGTGCCACCGCTGACGGGACCTCACCCCGTTTGGTGGACACGCTGATACTGGATGCCTGATCCAGAGAAGCGAGTTCTGTAACTGATGGCAATGAAGAACTATCCCGAGGAGTTCAAGGCTGATGCTGTGGCCTTGTACGAGTCGACTCCTGGGGCCACGATCAAGGGCATCGCCCGGGACCTGGGTGTGGCGCGCGAGACGCTGCGGCTGTGGGTGCGCCGGGCTGCGGAGGAACGCGGCCAGGCCGCTGTCACCGGTACGGCGGGTCCGGGCACGACCGAGCCGGGCGAGTCGCCGGTGCGTTCGGGCGGCAGGGTGGGGCAGCTGGAGGCGCGGGTGGCCGAGCTGGAGGCCGCCAACCGGCGGCTGGAGGCCGACAAGCGCACCCTGACGACCGAGCGGGAGATCCTGCGTAAGGCCGCGAAGTATTTCGCGGGAGAGACGACCTGGTGAGGAGCCGTCAAGAATCAACTGCGGTATTTCCGCTGGTCACAGGCGTGATAGATGCAGCGCTGTGCGGATTGCGGAGTCGGTTCTGGCGGTGCTCGGTGTGAAGTTCGCGGCGATGCTGCCTCACCTGGATGAGCGGCAGCGGCGTCTGTATCTGGCGTCGGAGGCCCGCGCGCTTGGGCATGGCGGGATCACGGCGGTGGCCGGGCTCGCGCAGGTCTCGTCCTCGACAGTCGTGCGCGGGCGCGATGAGCTCTCTGCCGGTGCGCCGGTGCTGGGCAGGGTTCGCCGTCGCGGCGGCGGGCGCAGATCAGCCGTCGAGCGTGACCCCGGACTGCTGCCGGCGCTCGAGGCGCTGATCGAGCCCCGTGAGATCGGTGACCCGGTCTCACCGCTGCGGTGGACGACGGCGTCGTTGCGGGACCTGGCTCGGGAGCTGACCGCTGCGGGCCATCCGGTCAGCGCCCCGGTCGTGGGCAGATTGCTGCGTTCGATGGGTTTTAGCCTCCAGGGCATGGCGAAGGTCCGCGCCGGCGCTCAGATCCCTGACCGCGACGCCCAGTTCCGGCACATCAATGCCACGGTCGGACGCTTCCTGGAGCAGGGTCTGCCGGTGGTGAGCGTGGACGCGAAGAAGAAGGAGCCCATCGGCGACTTCGCCCGCGCGGGGCGCACCTACCGTCCCAAGGGGCAGCCGATCACCGCACCCGACCACGACTTCGTCGGGCCCGACACCCCGATCGCGATCCCGTATGGCATCTACGACCTGGGTCGAGACGTCGGCTGGGTGAACGTGGGCACCGATCGCAACACCGCCGCGTTCGCGGTGGAGTCGATCCGCCGCTGGTGGTGCCAGAAAGGCCGCTGTGAGTACCCCGAGGCCACGCGCCTGCTGATTACGGCCGACTCCGGTGGAGCGAACTCTGCCGACTCCCACCTGTTCAAGAACGACCTGGCCGCGTTCGCCGACGAGTCGGGGCTGACGATCACCGTCCTGCACTTCCCGCCCGGGACCTCGAAGTGGAACAAGGTCGAGCACCGCCTGTTCTCCCGGATCACCCACGCGCTGCGCGGACGGCCGCTGACCAGCTACGAGGTCCTGCTCCAGAGCATCGCCGCCACCCGCACCGCCGCGGGACTGACGGTCGCGGCCGTCCTGGACGAGAATGACTACCCCACCGGACGCACGCTCACCAGGGACGAACGGACGGCGGTCCTGCGCCGAGTCCAGCGGGATGACTTCCACGGAGAGTGGAACTACACCATCGCGCCTCACGACCCGCAGCACGCATCGCCGGACGAGCCAGAACAGACGAGGACACCCCCGATCCCGGCCGAGGCGACCCGACTGCTCACGCATCCGGCACTGACGGGCATGTCACGCGACCAGTTCGACCGCCTCGTGACCGAACTTGAACCGTACCGCCGGGCCCTGGCCGAGGCCGAACGAGAGAAGCGACAGGGCGTCAACCGGCGCGGATACAACCCAGGCTTCGGCTTCCTCGACCATCGCCACCGCGTCCTGGCAGCCGTGCTCAGCCGCCGTAACACGGTCACCCTGACCCTGGCGGCCAAGCTGCTCGGCAGAGACCGCAACACGCTGAGCTACCACGCCCACCGAACCGCGCCGCTGCTGGCGTTCGCGACCGACGACGTCGCCGCGATCCTCGCCCAGCCGCGCAGGACCCACCCACCCCGCACGACCGAGGTCCTGCAGGCCGCGATCGCCGACTACGAGAACGGTCCAAATCCGGCAGTTGTTCGTTGACGGCTCCTGAGCCGCTTCCAGTTCGTCGCCGAGCACCACAGCGCCTACTCGGTGAAGCGGTTGTGCCTGGTCCTGGGCCTGAACCGGTCCAGCTACTACAAGTGGCAGGCCGGTGCGGCCGCCCGGGCGGCCAGGGCGGCCCAGGACGCCGCGCTGGCCGCCCGGATCCGCGTGCTGCACCAGGAGGATCCTGCGTTGGGGTCTCCTCGGGTGACGTCCGAGCTGCGCAAGGCCGACCCGCAGGCCGACCCGGTCAACCACAAGCGGGTCGCCCGGGTGATGCGTGAGCATTCGATTACCGGGATCGTCCTACGCAAGAAGGTGCGGACCACGGTCCCGGACCCGTCCGGGGTGAAGGTTCCTGACCTGATCAAGCGGGACTTCACTGCTCCAGCGCCGAACTGCAGGTATGTCGGCGACATCACCTACCTGCCCGTCGGTGGGGGCAAGTTCTTGTACCTGGCCACGGTGATCGATCTGTTCTCCCGCCGCCTGGCGGGCTGGTCGATCGCCGACCACATGCGCACCGAGCTGGTCGCCGACGCGCTGGAGGCTGCCGCGGCCGAGCGCGGCAGCCTCGCCGGAGCCGTGTTCCACTCCGATCACGGGGCCCAGTACGGTTCCCGGGACTACGCCGACTTCTGCGCGACGCTGCAGGTCACGCAGTCGATGGGTGCGGTCGGCACGAGCGCGGACAACGCCGCCGCGGAGTCGTTCAACGCGACCCTCAAACGCGAGCTGCTGGCCGGCAAGCCGTCGTTCGACGGCCCCCGCGCAGCACGGCTGGCCGTGTTCCGGTGGGCCACCCGCTACAACACCCGACGACCCCACTCCCGCCTGGGCAACCAGAGCCCGGCCGAGTACGAAAGGAACGTCCTGGCAGCTACGCTGCAGTCCGCCGCATGACCACACGATGACGTGTCCACTTTTCGGGGCGAAGGCCCGACGTCCGGCAGCTCGCGCGCCGGCTCACGCCGCGGCACGCCCAGGCTGCGCCCGATGGGACCCTGGTCCTGGCTCCAGAGCAGGTACTTCACACCGTCGGGTGTCTCCATCCCCGTTCACCTCCGATCTCGACCACATTGGTGGTGGGGACGGCATTGTCGGGGTTCTGTGCCGTCGGAGTCCGCTTCGACGATACGACCGGATCGAACATCTGTCGCACGCAACGACTCCGCGTGCTCGGATCGGTCGATGCCCGAGCACGACACGGCGACTGGCCTGGCCCGCTTCCTCCGCCCGGAAACCACGCCCGAGGCGGCGTCCGGGAGATCACCGGCGGAGACATCGCCCGCCGCGTCTGCGACGTCGCCACGACACGCTGCCGCCCCGGGACAGGGGCAGCGCCGGAACGGGAGTCGGCACGCGCCGTGTCACAGTCGGTTCGCAAAGGGCGGCCGCGTCCAGTCGGTGAGAGCGCCCCTGCCCTCGGGCCAGGTGGCGCCGTCGTGCGCTGCTATGGGGTGGTGGCTTGGCGCTGGCGGGCGGCGAGCTTGCGGGCCAGGCGTCGTGCCTCCGGGCCCGGGTCGCCGGCGTCGGCCATGCCGTGCGCGGCGGCTTCCTGCCCGGTGGCGAACAGGGGCACGTTCGTCGTGTACGCCACCAGCTCCCCGTGCTGGTCGAAGCTCAGCTCACCAGTCAGGACGGCGATCCGGGCGGCGAGGTTCTCGCCCATGTCATGGCAGGCCGCCCAGCCCGCGCAGATGCGCCCGTCCCGCTGGTAAATCACCGGTGCTATCAGGACTTCGCTGCTCGGAACGTGTGCGACGGACCGCACACGTTGTCGGTTGGCGATCAATGTCGGCTGGCGAGCGAATCGGACCACGAACGGATCGACGAAGTGGTCTGCCAGCGCCTTCGGCGCAGAGTCAAGATCGAGCTGGGCTGGTGTCACATCACGCCCGCACCAACGCACCGACATTTCACCCTCGGCCTACCTGATATATGCGAGTGCATTCTTTTGTGCGTCCGGTAAGAAAACAGCGGGTGAAGCAGCAGTGACATTCCGGGCTTTCTCCTGACGGCGGCGGATAGTGTGAAATTCCGGTTATCACATGGATGTCTGGAGTTTCAATGCGAAGAGATCGATATCTGAGCGCGGTCCTTGCCACGCTGGTGCTGGCGCTGGGACTGCCGAGCACAGTAGCCGCCGCGACGCCTGACACGACTGCCTCGACCGTCACTGATTTCTCCGACTGCACGGCCGCCGACGTCGAGGCGGGCGACTGTCTGCTGTGGGTCGCCCCGACGCCCCAGGAGGCGGACGTGGCAGCTGTGACCCAAGCTCTCGAGCGCGGACAGGCCGAGGCCGCTCACGCCTTCGTCGAGAAGCGAGCAAGCGTCGTCAGCGACGCCAAGCAAGAACAGCTGGAGTCGATCCTCAGCTCTGCCGAATCCGAGGTCCCGACCCAGTCGTCCCTCGCGGCGGGCCCGTGGGATCCGCCAGTCGGCGAGGTGTCGGGCTTCCTGCACATCATCAACGAGCCGGCCACCTACGGGTACTACAACACCGACGGTGAGCTGGTCACCGTCGGGCAGCTTCAGGTCCTGCTCTACTACAACCTTGAAGGTGCCCTGGAGTACTCCATCCAAGGTGACATCAGCATCGTCAGCGGGCCGGGCGTCGCTTTCCCGGTGTTCGAGTGCCGCACCGTTCACGAAGAGATCTGGCCCTTCCCCGAGGTCACGGTGTGGGACTGGCCCAACTGCCGCAACTACGCACAAAGGGACTACTACACCACCTTCCCAGCGAGCGTCCCGACCGAGAACTGGAGCGGCGGCACACCGGGAGAGACATACCACCCGGAGTACGAGATCAACTGGCGACCGCAGATTACCGGTGCTCCGTTGTTCGGGCTGATCCTGCAGGCGCACTCCTACCGGATCGAGAACCCGCCAGGGGTCCGACCCACCTGGATCCTGCCTGACGACGCAGCACACAACCCGACGCGCCTTGAGCGCGCCAGCTGAGCGCGCCGCCGACTGATCCACAGGACGAGTCATGGTGCACGGGCTTCGGGTGGGTATACGCCACCCGAAGCCCGTGCTTTTGCGAGTCCGTCTCCCTGCTCCTGATACGCCAGGAGGCACAGCGGTGTCGTGGAGAGCGTCGTGGAGCAGTCGACTGCCCTGTATCCGGTTCAGGCGTTCGCTTGTCGAAGCAGTTCCAGATCGCGATGCATCTGAGCCCGCCGTTGCGGCGTGAGGAAATCGAACTGGGTGCGGCGCAGCTGCAGCGCCATCGCGGCATCGCAATCGAACAGAGCCATGAGTGCCGCATCCGGATCACTGCTCTGCAGCGCCTCTAGGAACTCAGCAAACCGGTCGGGCAGATCGAGCACGATCGAGGTGTACTGCGCCGTCCACTGGTTGCGGCGCGTCTCGTCCTCGGAACTGGCTGCCATCACAACTCCTCGTGAGATCGACCGGCCGGCGCGACATCTGGACGCGCGGCGGTGGCTCGCCCTGCCAAGCCTAGCGCCGAAGCAAACCCCGTACCGAGAAGCTCGCAGCAATCCTTGGGTCAGTTCCGATCCCAGCGAACTGACCACCGCCGTGAAAATCGACATTCCGCTCGGACAGTGATCTGGGACATCGCAACGATGCCATGGCTCCGCCTCCGCCCGCGGCGTATCCCTCGCCACGGCGCGCTCCAATAGCCCGTCGCTCGGGCCATCCACGCGCTCAAGCCGGTCCGCGGTACGGCGAGCTCTCGCCCACCGACGCACCTCGAGAACTCTGCTCGCCTGGTTCCGCGAACTTCTTCTGGAGAGCCCGGAAATCACTCGACCAACCCGGCGAAGTCATGCAGGCTCGGCTTCATGTCGCCGAACTGAGCAGCATCCCTCTTACACGCCCTTCGCGCGTGTCGACGATCGGAATCCTGATGACCTTCACGGTGCGCCGCTACGCAGATTCGGACGAGCCCGGCTGGTTGCGGTGCCGCGCTCTGGCCTTCCTCGATACCCAGTACTACGACGACGTCAAACCACGTCGGACCAGATTCGACCTGCCCGCCGCCTGCCTTGTGGCTACTTCAGACGACGGGACGATCATCGGGCTGCTGGATATAGAGGTCGATGGCGACGCGGCGACGATCGATACCGTCGCCGTGCATCCGGACCACACGCGCAACGGCATCGCGACTGCCCTTCTCACAGCAGCCGTTCCGCACGCATGGGAATTGGGAGCGACATCGATCGACGCCTGGACTCGCGAGGACACGGCAGCCAATGCCTGGTACCAGCGCTCCGGGTTCGCAGAGAACTTCCGCTATCTGCACGTCTACAAGAACGCCGACGAGCCCGCTGACGAGTTCACATCGCCAGACGGACTGTCCGCACCGATGTCCGCGTTCATGCACGCGGACATCTCCCTCGAAGCGCAGATGCGGGCACGGTTCTCCCGCGTATACGTGTGCCGACAGTACCTGCGCCGCCTTGGCGATCTACCCGAGAATCCTGCACGGTCGGAAGCCATCTTGGGATAGATAGGTACCAGATAGACGAGCACGCTCGACTACTTCTTGCGGTCGTTGAAGAGTTGCTGGCGCAACAGCACCTCGTTCTCCTTCGTGGCGGTGAGGTCGCGCACGAGCTGGCGGTTGACCTCGTTGGCGGCGGTGAGCTCGCCGGCGATGCTCTCGTGAAGTTCGCGCTCGCGCGTGAGCTGCTCCTGGGCGGTCATGAGCTGGACCCGCAGTTCGGTGAGCTCTTGACGAAGCTGCTCAGCCTCGGCCGCGCTGACCATGGCGCCAGCCTGCCCGAGGTGGTTGTGCGCAGAGCGAAGCGCCCGGGCAAGCTGGCTACGCAGTTCGGCGACCTGCGCCTGCGTGTCTAGCAGCCGCGCCTTCAGGGCCGCTTCGTTGGCTCGATGCTGCGCGTGAGCAGCGACCGCGTGGCCGGTCGGCCGCCAGTTCTCGTCGCGGACGTGTCGGAACTCTTCGAGCAGGTCCGGGTTGCGACGGATGGTGTCGGGGTGGACGCGGGCTTCCCGGGCGAGTGACCTGAGGGTGATCCTCGCCCCTTCGCGCTGCATGGTCAGCAGGGCTTGTGCGATGCGGCGACGATTGGCAGCAGCCCGGGCCTTCTGACTGGTGACCATGGCGCCCCACGCCGGCGTGACAGCGGCACCCGTCATGGCGGCTCGGTCCCACCGAGGTTGATGCCACCGTTGCGAGCCCGGTCGCGGAACTCGCGGACGATCTGAGCCGCGGCCAGGACCTTCCCGCGCTCGTCCGCGGGGAGCGTGTCCAGATGCCTCTGGAGCTCGTGGAGCTTCCTGCGCCAGCCTTCGCGGCGCGCGACAAGCACCGCCTCGTGATGCGGCCTCAGGTCCGACTCAGGTGCCGCGCGAAGGCGAGCGAGCGTCATGTTGATGGTGTGGATCTCGCTCTTCATGTCCGGCATGTTGCTGGGATCAGCCACGTAGTGAGCGCAGTCGAAGCACATGCGGTCGTACTCGCATCCGGCGTTGCCGAGGTCCAGGACCGCTGGGTTGTCGCAGTCGTTGGTTCCCATGTCGCGCGTGGGCTGGCTGGGGACCGGCAGCTTGTGCGGCTCGCCGGTCTGCCCGAACCAGCCGATGCGGTGCCGTGCCAGCAGGTCCACCGCCTCGCGGAGCCGTTGTGCGTTGACGCGGACATAGGAGTCGATGGTGGTCTGGACGTTCGCGTGGTCGGCGAGCTCCTGGACGATGAAGATGTCCACGCCGAGGTTGACCAGGTGTTGCAGGTAGGTGTGGCGAAACAGGCGCATCTGGACCAGGTCGGCGTTGATCCGACGCTCTCCGAGGTCGGTGCCGGGGATGCCGACACACGGGTACCGGCCGGCGAGCTCGGGCCATCCGGGCCCCAGCGCGTCGAACCGGGATGGCAGCGTCGGACGCCACGGGTCACCACTCTGCTCGTCCTTCAATGGGCGCGACCCCGGGTCGCGGAACAGCAGCACCGCGTCCAGGTCGCTCGGGCAGTACTTCGAGCTAACAGCCCGGGCTCGGCACGCGCCGACATAGTCGACCAGGCCGTCGGCCGCCTGTGGCTCGAGCGGGTAGGACACCCCGCCCACGCGCACGCTCCGGTCTCGGACATCGCCGGCCGTGACCAGGATCAGGTCCTCGATGCTGCGCCCGGTGGCGCGGTGCAGGTGGGCGATCACGATCGCCTGCTCCAGCAGGGTCAGCCACCGGCGGAACATCGCGCCCAGCGTCATGGGGTCGATCGGCTTGGTGCCGTGCCGGTTGAGCTGTCGCGCGGGGAACAACGCCAGCTCGCTCACCGGGGTGTTCGGGTAGTGCTCGCGCAGCACCACCAGCCAGTCCCTTGTCTGCCGCGCGGCGTGTGCGTCCACGGGGAGCCAGACGTGCGTGCGTCCGGACTTGAAGTTGTCGTAGAGCAGCTCGGCGGAGCCTTCGTCGCCTGCGCGTAGCCGGTCGGCGGGAAGTCGGGCGAGTTCTTCGGGCCGTCGGCCGAACTGGCTGGCCAGGCAGACGTAGGACCGGAAGAGCTTTCCGTGGAACTCGTTCGTGGCGACCGACTCGGCCAGGCGCAGCGCCCGCTCGCCCAGGACGTCGTCGGTGCCCAGCAGCGTGCGCAGCGTCGCCATCGGGATGGACCTGTCCCCGTCCATGCGGACCGGCCCGGTCCGCAGGTGCTCCTTGGGCCGGACCTGGAACTGCCAGGACAGGCGGTGTCGTTCCAGCAGCCCGAGCTCACGTGCCCCGTTCAGGACGCTGCCCAGGTCCCTCAGCAGCTGCGTGACTCGCTGGTCGGAGTAGGCGGGCATCCCGTACAGGGTGGTCGCGTAGGACATCATCGTCGCTGCCGACAGCCTGCCCGGTGCCATTCCCCGGTCGGTTCGGGTGTTCAGGTAGCGGCTGAGCACGATGACGGCGCCGCACCATCGCTGGACTGCCTGCTCGGTCGAGCTTCCCACCCGGACCCGCAGCACCTCCGTGGCCAGGTCCCGCAGCCACGGCTGGGTGATGTCACCCAGGCGCATTGCGCTGTTAGTCAACGAGCCGGGCTTGACGACGGCGAACCGGACCTCGTCCCGCAACCACTCGGTGGCCGGATCCGCGCCCGCCAGCTCCAGCCGGTTCACCCAGCGCCGCAGCACCGGGCCGGCAAGACGCGGCATCGACGTCGTGTCGATCTCGGTGAGCGACCCGACGGCGAGCTGCACGGCGCGGCGGGCGATCGATCGGGCCACACTCGGGTTCGCGCTGTTACCCGCGCTTTCGTCGGTGCCGATGCCGACCAGCATCTCGACCCGGGCCCGGTAGGTCAGGCCGGCCAGGTCGACCGACCGGTCGAGCATCTGCTTGCCCCACGAGGTGGGATCCTCGGCCAACCACGTGAACGACTGGTCGACCGCGTTCCAACGCTCCTGCACGAACGCCTCGAGCCGGTCGGTGACCAGCGCGCGAAACCAGCGCTCGCCAGCCAGATCACCAGCCCACTGCGTGAGCGAGCCCTCGTGCGGGACCACATCCGGTGCGTCGTCGCGCACCTCGACCAGCCGGATCGGTCGACGGATCACCAGGCACCGCCGATCTTCTGCTGGCGCCACTGTCCCAGACGGGTCACGGCCTCCCCGAGGGTGGACATCAGCGAGTGCGTGTAGACCTGGGTGGACTGCGGTGACCGGTGGCCCAGCAGGTGCTGGATGGCCACCGTGGGCACGCCGGCGTCGGCGAGCTCGGACGCGAAGGTGTGCCGCAGCAGGTGCGGCGTGACGAACCCCAAGCCCTCGACCGTCTTCATCCGCTCGGTCCAGCGGGACCCGAGGCCGTTCACCGTCAGCGGGCGACCACGGGTGGGCCCCGCGAGCGACACCAGCACGTAAGCGCACTCGATGAAGCCCGGCTCGTTGTCGTAACACCACGCCGCCCAATCGCGATACGCGGTCATGACCCGCCCGGTCAGAGGCACCACCCGCTCGTACCGGGACTTGGTCCGCGCACCGTTCGGGTTGACGCGCTGACGGACATGTAGATGCGGACCGCCCGATGGCACCGAGCACCCGAACACGGCCGCTACCTCGGGGCTGGTGCACATGTCCTCGACCCGCAGCCCGACCGCCTCGCCGCGGCGCAAGCCCGCGCCATACAGCAGCTCCAGCACTAGGCGGTCGCGTGGGTGGAACGACTGCGCCAGAAGGATCTGGGCCTGGTCAGGGCTGAGCCGGTCCGCGGTCCGCTTCTGCGTCCTGCGCGGCGGTCTGAAGGCCAGGATCGACCTGCCCGTCGCCAGGCTCACCCGCCCGTTCGCCAGCGCCCACCCGTAGTACTGCTTGATGTGCACGCACCGCAGCGCGATCGTCGAGGCGGCACGGCGCCGCGGGTCACCCGGGAGTGCCCGCACCACGCTCGCCAGGCCCAGCCCCTTGGGCACCGACTGCAGGTCGGTGACGAACTGCGCGAGCTGACGGGCATCGCACGACGACGGGTCCACGCCCTTGACCGTGCACCAGTCCCACCACCAGGCCAGGGAGTCCGCCAACGCTCGCAGCGTGTTCGGCGAGTCCGTCGCCACCGCGCGCTCCAGCAACCAGTCGCTCGGATCATGGACGCGCTCAAGCCGATCAGGAGCACGCCGGACGAGAAGATAGGCGTCGGCACCCGGCGCCCGGTCGAACCGGGCCGAGTACACCAGCGCGCCCTCACGGCCTGCCACATTCTGAACGTAGAACGCGCGACTCACCCACGTGTGCGACACGCCGAAGGTTCTCGTCGCAGACTCCCGACCTTGCGCCCCTTCGCCTACGTGTGCAACCCCCACTAGTGGGACGAGAACGGGCCCAAACAGGGCTCCAAATACTGTCCGTCCTCACCTCCGTAGCCAAGTGGGGAACAGGGAGCCCGGCCGATCTGGTGTCTTGGCGTCGCAAGCCAGGTAGGAGGCGTACTCGTCGCGACGCCACAACCCATGGGGCGCTTCACGCCGATACAGGCGCGACTTGCACAGATTCTTGGCCATGAGCGGCGCGGGTCGATCGTTCACGCATACTCCAACGAGCGTCTCAGCCGTCACTGTGCCGTCGCCGGGCCTCGTTGAGGCGGTATAGGAGTTCGTCGACCTGTGCACGCTCGTCGGCACTGAGCCTGTTGTCGGCAGTCAACCGCCAGTCATCGTCCGGGCTGTCGCGCCGGACACGCAGGGGCCATGAGCCCCAGAACGACTGCAACTGGTCGGCCCACCGGTTCATCATATGCTCGGTGGCGTGGGTCTGGATAACGGGGCCCTCGACGAGTACACCCCACAGTTCGGTGTTTGCCATGAACCGCCTCTCGTCGATGCTCGTCAGGCTGGTCAGAAGCGATCGTACGCAGGACTCGCCTGGTCAGACCTGGCGTCCTGCGAGTCGGATGACGTTTCGTCACCGGCGGCTAGTGGCCCGAGAATCCGCCAGTACCAGCAGCGTATGCGGCGAACCCATCGGCGCGGCACGCTCCAGCGGCCGGTCCAGAGCGCGCCGCGTGAGAACCGAGCCATCGACGCCCAGAGCACGGGCGAACTGGGCCGAGTACACCAGCGCGCCCCCGCGGCCTGCCACGTTCCGAACGTAGAAGGCTCGCAGCGTCAACGTGTGCGGCACGCCGAGGACCGTTGTCGCAGAAGCCAAACCCGACCCATGTGCCTACGTCTGCGACCCCCTGCGGAGAGCAGTACATAACCTGGTGACACAGGAACAACTGGCCCGGCTGGTCTCGCGTGGCCGTGTCGTACCGGGGCAGCTTCTCGTACTCCGAGGCGTCCCAGACCCCGGACGGGACATCGCGCCGGTAGGGGCAGGAACCGCACGGGCTCTGCGCCGGCAGCGGCTCGGGAAGGTTGCTCATGCACGCTCCGCAGGACCGACGACACCGTGGGCAGGGCCGGCTCCACGTCGCGACTCGCCGCTGGCCTGCACGACAGGACACTACCGAACGCAGCGCACCCGGTCGCCAGGTCTCGGACGCTGCAACGATGCGACGGTGCGAGGCCCCGGGGTGGGTCGAGACCTTGCCGATGGCCTTGGTGATCTACTGCCGTTCGTTCGCATCGGACCTCATGGCCAGCAGCACCGGTTCGGGCAGCCGGGGTGCCTCGGCCACGGTGGCGGCCTCCCGCGACCTCACGGCAGCCCGTGACCATCGCCGGTTCTTACGAGAGACAGCCCTCGCGATACGTCACACATCGCGAGGTCTCTCTCACGACATGAGCGGTGGTCCTGTGTGGACGTCTCCTCGCCGTCAGTACTGCAAGCGTGCGAGCGCGGCGTCCAGACGACGGAGCAATATGTCGGCCCATGGTTCTGGGCTGCCGTGTTCGGCGTCAGTGTCGAGTCCGTCCACGGACGCTTTGACGTCGGCGACGAACCTCAGGTGCTGGTTCGCGATGCTCCACAGCCAGGCGAGGTCGACGTCGTCGGGCGACGCATCGACGCGCGCCCTGAGGGTGCGCAGCCGCCCGGCCGGCGAGCCGGGACCGGTTGCGCTGTCCGGTCCGGTGTCGGCATCGACCGGTGTCCATGCCTTCTCCAGCGTCACCGCGCTGATCGTGCTCTCGCGTCCGACCGCTGCGGGGTTGCCCGGGTGGGCGATGTTCCTCACGCGGAACGACATCCCGGCAACGCCGTCGGCCCGGCCGATGATCTGGATCGTCCGTCCAGCCTCTTGCGGGTGCTTCGTCCTGGTGACGAAACGCCGCCCGATCCACTTCCGTGCCATCGGCCCACTCTCTCTCATCCGCCGTACGAGGTGTGAGGTCATTCTGCCGCTTCGCTGCCGTCTTTCTGGTCGGCCTCCTCGTCGACGCCGGCGGCTCGCAGGATCGTGGCCATCGTCGTCGTGTCGGCGACGCCGCGTAGCGGCACCGGGCTGAGCCGTCGATGATGACGAGCCCTCTGCCACAGCCTGGAAGGCGTAGATCGCGACCCCCAGTGACCGGCGCACCTCTGGGTGCGGCGCGGACGCCTCCGTGGGGGTGGCGGGTCACCTTGCGGGTATGACAGCTTCTCGTGCCCGGCCCGTGCCGCCGACCGCACCCCGTCCTCGTCGCGCCGTACCAGGGGCGGGGTCGTGAGCCGGATGGAACCGTACTTCAGTGATCAGGACGTGACGCTGTACCTGGGTGACGCGTTCGAGGTCCTGCCCCAGCTCGGGTCGTTCGACCTGGTGGTGACCGACCCGCCCTACGGCGAGACGAACCTGGGCTGGGACGTCTACCCCACCGGATGGCCCCACCTGGTCGCCGGGCACACCAGGAGCATGTGGTCGTTCGGGTCGATGCGGATGTTCCTGGACCACTGGGCCGACTTCACCGACTGGCGCCTGTCCCACGACGTCGTCTGGGACAAGGGCCGGGCCACCAGCCCCGCGGTCGACCGGTTCCGGCGCGTGCACGAGCACATCCTGCACTTCTACCAGGGCGCGTGGCGCGACCTGTACCACCAGGCACCCCGGGTTCGGCAGCACCGGCCCGGGCGTCAGGCCCACGCCACCACCCGACACACCGGGCCCACCACTCACAGCGGGTACGGGCCCTCCACCTGGGTGGAGACCGGTACCCGCCTGGTCGAGTCCGTCCTGTACGCACCGAAGAACCGCACCGGGACCATCAACCCGACCGAGAAACCCGTGGGCGTCCTGGAGCTCCTGATCAGCTACGCCTGCCCACCCGGCGGCAGAATCCTGGACCCGTTCGCCGGCTCCGGCTCCACCGGCGTCGCCGCCCGGCACACCGGGCGGTCCGCGGTCCTGATCGAGGCCCGCGAGGAGCAGTGCGAGACCACCGCCAGGCGCCTGTCCCAGGGCGTATTGGACCTGGACGAAACCCCTGAGCATCGACCTACCGACGGGCCGTGAGCGGGGCGGGCGTAGCCTCTGGGCTGTGCCCGTGTCGTTCGGATCAGGTGGTCGTGGTCAGTGGTGGGCGCTGCTCGCAGGGATCACGGTTCTCGGCGTGCTCGAGGCGGCGGTCCTGCATTGGATCGCCGCGGCCTTCCTTCCGTGGCCGGCGGCGCTCGTCGTCGACGTGGTCGTCGGCGGGCTCACGCTCGCGCTGCTCCTGGCGTTCGCCTCTGCGCTGTGGTCGCGCCACCGCCTCACGGCGGACGTGCTCCGGCTGCGGCTCGGGTGGGTCACCACTGTCGACGTCCCCCTGGACGACGTGAAGTCGGCCGGCCAGTACCTGCCGACCGCGACCCGGCCGGCCGAGTTGGGCGCCGGCTTCGACGCCGCCACCGGGCGGGTGTCCCTGGTGCGCTCAGCGGCCTCCCCTCTGGTGCTGCTCGGCCTGTCGCGTCCGGTCCCCGCACGGGTCCAGCTCTTCAAGCGTGCCGAGGCCACGTCGGTGCTCGTGGGGGTGGACGACGCCGACGCGATGATCGCCGCCCTACCGAGCCGCGCCGACGGCAGCCATCGCACCTGAGCCACAACGGCTGCGAGCTCTCCGGCGCTGTGGCGACCGACCGGTGACCCGCCGCCGGCCACGCCCCAGCCCGAGGATGCGACCCGGCATACTCACTCCAGGCGACCACACCGTGGGAGCGGCAACCGGGCAGACTCCTGGTCGTAGCCGGACGATCGGCTGATGCGCGCTGAGGAGGACGGATGACCACGCCGACCTGGTACCTGGACGTGGACGGCGTCATCAACGCCGTCCCGCAGCCATCGCGCCGCCAGCGTGACCAGTTCGAGCACACCACCGTGACCGTCCACGAGGGTTCGGTGGTCACGGAGCTTCCGGTCTGGTGGCGCCCGGCCGTCGTGGACGCCATCAACGCTGTGTCTCGGGCGGGCCTGGCACGGATCGTGTGGCTGACCACCTGGGGAGCTCAGGCGAGCACGGTCCTGGCGCCGCGGATCGGCCTGGACGAGTTCGACGTCGCCACCCCGAGTCCGGGTGAACCGTCGCCGGAGTCGGAGGGCTGGTGGAAGGTCCGCACGATCAAGGACCGCAGCGCGCCGGGTGACCGGCTGGTGTTCACCGATGACGACCTGAGCCGGACCACGCGGTCGGCGTTGCTGGACCGGTACGAGCCGGAGCGTGTTCTCCTGGTCACGCCGACGTCCTCTCCTGGGCTGACCGACGATCACCTGCGCGGTATCGAGAAGTTCCTCAAGGCCACGTAGACCACGGCGGGCCTGGGGCCTGGCGCCGGTGACGTATCGAGCACGGTTCGACGCTCGCATTCGGCGCCAAGGCGCGGCGACCGCCGCCGGCGTGCTCCCCGGGAGGCCTGTTCTGCGCCGTTGTCGCCACGCTCGTGGTGCGCCCATGCATGTGCGGTGAGGGTCGCCCGGCGACGCCAGTGGCGTTATCGCGTGTGCGCGGGTCCGCCGTGGGTCACCTGGTGGGGCGTCGCTGGCTGAGTGCGCGCCACAACCGTGCCCACCATGGTCCGGGGTCGGGTGCAGTCGCTGCCGACCAGCCTGCGGTCAGGGCGTGTGCCTGTTCGGGTGTGACGGCATCAGGGTGAGTGCGGGCGAGGTAGGCCCATCGCACCGGCGAGAGGAGATTCACGCGGGTACCGACACGCTCTCGCACGGCGACGGTCAGGGCGCTCAGCGTCGCGTCCGCCTCGGTCGGTTCGGACAGTCTGTCCAGGCTGCCACCGGCCGCCCGGATCACCGCTTCGCGGCCGGTCAGGTACTCCGGGGTGTTGTGGTAGGTCAGCCAAGTCGAGAACGCGGCCTCGATCTGCGCATCGCTCAGGTCACGGATCCGCTCCGGGCTCGGTATACCGGAGCTCGGCTGCTCGAAGGCCGATGTCACGCCCGTCTCAGTCATGCCCGTCTCCTTTGCCTCGTGGCCGCCCGGCGCCGCCAGCGTGCCACGATCCGGCCGGCCGTGCCTGCGGCGCCGCGTTCCGTCACCGTTACGGGTCTATCCTGCCGCCAGGTCCTGGTTGCCGAGCGCCTGATCGCCACCGGCGACCCGCACCAGGTCGCCGCCGCACTGGTAGACCGCTACTGGTGGTCACGGGGCCGCCAGCGATGCGACACGTGGGCGCTCCTGACTACCAAGTCCGACTGGTTTCGCGCTCGCGTTCCCGCTCGGCATGGTCGCGGCGGGCGCGTTCGTCGGCCTCGCGCCGCATCCGCTCGGTGCGGGCTCGGGCGTCGGCCAGGACTGCCGGGGCGCGTTCCATCGGCCGCGGCCCGGACCTGGCTACAGGTCGCAGTTCGGTGTCGCCGGTGGTGGTGATGGCCCCCAGGGCGCGGGCCGCGATGGCGTACGCGTCGCCGCGTTCGCCCTCCCCGACGCGCGGCCCGAGCGGGTCGACCGGGTCGGTGATCTGGTACCGGTCACGGTAGGCCAGCACCTGTCGCATCGCCGCGGTCCAGGCGTCGCGGGCGGGCCCGGGTGGGGGTGGTGGGGTGATCGACTCCATCCACAGTTCCGGGTCGGTGAGTGCCCGGTTGACCAGGGTGTTCAGGCGGGTGGCGACCAGGTCGGCGTGCCGGGCCAACCAGGCCTGCACGAGCGGGTCGGTCACCAGGGGTGGCCGCCCAGCCCCCGCTACGTCATGGGTGGGGTTGATGTCGTGGCCGAGGTCGGCGAGCGCGCCGGCGAGGATCTTGTCGGAGAGGTGGTCGGTCAGGACCTGCCGCACCGAGCCGACGTCCAGCTGTGCGTGCGTGGTGGCGCCGGGGGTGTCGCCGACGGTACGCGCGATGTGGTCGACCAGGGTCGGCCACTGCAGTGGTTCGACGCGGTCGTAGAGGTGGTCGACCAGGGCCCGCAGGACGATGATCTGCCGGTCGAAGTGGTCGAAGGATCGGATGCGCTGGAGGTTGGGTTCCATCGCGAACCAGGCCAGCGGCAAGGGCTCGGCCAGGGACGCGGCGAGGACGTCGGGGTCGTCGACGGCGACCTGCGCCGGGTCCGCGGGCAGGTCCAGTGCTTGGGCGTGAGCGGCTTCGGTCGGGGTGAGGGCTTGCCAGAGGCGAGCGGCGGCGGTCCGCCCGGCGGTGTCCGGGTCCAGGGCGACGATCAGGTCGGTCAGGTCCCGCCCCGTCGCTTCGCGTAGGGCTTGGAGGTGGTGTGGGGTGATGCCGGTGCCGCCGGCCGCGACCGGCACGATCTCGATCCCCGTCTGCTGGGCGAGCCGGGTGGCGGCCAGGTGGAGGGCGGCGTGGTCGGTGGGTCCCTCCACCAGCACCGGCCGCGCCCCGGCCGCCAGGCGGGCTGCCGCGTGGGGGTCCAGCCCGTACAGGAGCTCACCCTTGCGGTAGGCGGCCGTCTCGGGACTGTTCAGGTACTTCGGAGTACGTCCACCACCCGCACCCGTGTCGTCGTGGTTGGGGTTGATGCGGGCGGTGACGCCGACGACGGCCCCGGTGTGGTCGCGGTAGGGGAACACGATCCGGTCCCGGAACTTGTCGACCAGCCGCCCGCCCCGGGTGCGGGTGGCGACCCCGGCGGTCACGAGCTGGTCGGGCGTGTACCCCAGGGTCTGCAGGTGCTCGGTCAGGCCGGTCCAGGATGCCGGGGCGACACCCCACTCGGCGTCGGCCAGTCCGCGGCTGGTCATGTACCGGGTGGCCCACGCCTTACTGGGATTCTGCCCGGTCCACCAGGCCCACGCGTGCGCGGTGATCTCCACCACCAGCGCCCGCTCCCCCACATCCACGGGCGTCGCGCGGGCCGCCGGACCGTCCACCGCGGTCGTGGCCAGGCCGGTGTGCTCCCGTCCCTGCGTCCGGGTCGTGCCGGGCTCGCGGATACTCGCGGCGGTGGCGCGTTCCCAGAGGAGGTTCTGGGTCGTGTCGGGGGCGGTGGTGATCCAGACCGGCAACCCGCGCGCGTCCCGGGTGTGGGGTTGGGGCAAACCGATGCGGTGGTGCAGGACCTTCGCGATCGACTTCGCGCCCCTGAAGCCCTCCCCTGAGGCACGCCGGAGGACGGTTTCGGGGTCGGTGCCGGCGGCGTCGTGCTGGGACAGGCGCTTGGCCAGGGCCGGCCACGCCTCGTCCGCCAACACGACGGTCGCCATCCGCTCGGGCAGCACGGCGCGGACCGCCTCTGCCAGGCGGCCGGTGCGGTCGGGTTCCAGGAACGCCATGTAGGCGTCCTCGTACTCCGGCACCAGGCGGGCCAGGGAGTGCGCGTAGTCCCAGTCGTCCTCGATGACCCGGTGGGCGGGCTTCTCCTCGCCGTCGCGGTCCAAGACGCCTTTGAGCGCGTTCAGGACCGCCCGCTCGGTGTCGGGTTGGCGGTGCGGGTCCAGGTCCAGGACGTCCTCGACCTCGACGTAGACCCGGTTGGAGTCCCGTCCGCGGGTGATGGCGGTGTAGAGCTCGTTGCGGGTCATGCCGACCCCGACCATCGCGTGGCTGGTGTCCACGGTCATGCCCTGCACCCGGTGGATCGTGGCCGCGTACCCGAGCTCCACATGTTCGGCGACGTAGTCCGCCGGGAGTGCGACGGTGGCGCCGGTGTCCAGGTGCCGGGCCTGCAACGCACCGTCGCGACCGCGGGCGATCACGCGCCACAGGTCACCGTTACGGACCCAGCCCCGCCCCCAGTCGATGTGCCCGTCGTCCTGCTCGGCGTGCAGGTGCCGGTTGTTCAGCCGGGTCACGATCACGTCCCCAACACCGGCGCGGGTGTCGTCATGCAGGGTCACGCCATCTTGTTCGACCTCACCCCGGGCAACCCGGTGCAGCCGGGCACGAGCGGACAGGCTGGTGACCAGGTCGTTGGTCGCGGCGATCATGATCGTGGATAGCCCGTGGTCGGAGTCGGTCTGCCAGTTCGCGAACATCTCCTCCGCCATCTGCGCCGCCGACCCACCCTGCGTGCGGTGGCCGGTGATGTAGAAGTCCAGGCCCCGGTGATCCCCCTCGCGGATCTGCAGGGAGGCCTCGGCCTCACCCGGGGTGTGGAACCGGTGGATCTGGGTGAGCTCGACCGCCCCGGCCTGCTGCGCGATCAGCCGCAGGGCGCCCCCGGCGGCGACGGCGCCGAGTTGGGCCGGGTCCCCGAGCAGCCGCACACTCCCGCCAGCGGCCTGGGTGATGGTCAGGACCTGGGCGAGGGCGAGGGTGCCGGCCAGGCTGGCCTCGTCCACAAGCACCACCGTCCCCTCCTCCACACGCAGCCGTTCACGCAGCCGCTCCCCGCCGGCGCCCTGAGCGGCGAGGAGGAACATGTCCAGGGTCTCGGCGGTGATGTCCTCCCCGAGGTCGGCGCCGAGGACCTCCGCAGCCGCCGCGGACGGCGCCAGGGCGATGAGCTTGCCACCCGATTCCTGGACGGCGGTCGCGAGGGCGCGCATGGCGGTGGTCTTGCCGGTGCCGGCCGGGCCGATCCCCGCCACCAGGCTCATGCTGGCCGCGAACGACGCGACCAGGTCCCGCTGCCCCGGGTTCAGGACCCGGCCGGTCTCTACCCGCACCCGTTCGATCGCGTGGTCCACCACCGCCGGGTCGATGATCAGGCCGCCGGGGGTGCGGGCGGCGGTCAGGAGCTGATCCTCGGCTTCCAGGACCGCCAGCGACGTGTACCGGTTCGAGCCGTGCACGAAGTACACGCTCTCGCCGTCCTTGCGGCGCATCACATCTGGCGGCTCGTTCACCTCCGGCGCAGTGACTTGCAGGCTGCCCGCGACGGCGTGCCCGGTGATCGTCGCAGCGAGGGCGAGCAGGTCGGTGCCGGTGGGGGCATGCTCGCGCGCCAGGCGGGTGGCTTCGGCCTGCAGGGTGTACGCCGTCCAGGTCGCGTGCCGGTCGGCCACGTTCCGCAGGCATGCGTCGACCAGGTCACCACCGGCCAGGACCCCGCCCGCGAGATGGGTGAGCAGGGCCTGGCGGGCGGTCGGTGTGCGCCACCGCAGTGGCCGGAACACCCGCGCGCGGGGCCAGCGGTGCGCGAGCCGCTCGACCGCGTCGGTGACGTCCTGCGCAGCCCACCGGGCGACCCCCCGCCCGGCGAGGTCCTGGGCGACCGCACGCCACAGATCTTCCGGCTCGTCGACCACGACCCGGCCGGCCCCGGGGCGGGGGTGCAGCGCGGTGCTCAGCATCCGTGCGACCCCGTCCGCACCGCCCAGGACGCGGGCAGCCACTGCGTGCCATTGCGGGAGGCGGTCCCGCAAGCCCACCGGGGTGCCCTTGGCCTCGCGGGTGTCGAGGTTGGCCTGCTGCGTCAGCCCGAACGCCGTCTTCGTCCCCGGCTCATGCCCGTGCTTGGCCCGGTAGGCCGCGCGGAGGGTCTCGTAGGACTCCTCGATCGCCGCCCGCCGCCGCGAGAACACATCCCGCAGTTGCTTCGGGATGCCGGCAATCTCCCGCACACCCTGCTTGCCCCGACCCCTCGTCTCGGTGTGGAATACGACCCCGAGCCGGTCGACCAGCAGCTGCTCGATCCGGGTGTTGTACCGCTCGCTGGCCGTCACAGCCAGGTGGTGCAGGACCCGCCCGTCCAACGCCCGCCACCCGCCGTCGACGCCACGGACCTTGTTCGAGACCGCGACATGGGTATGCAGGTTCGGGTCCCCCGCCCGAGAATCCAAATGGTCGAACGCGACCGCGACCAGGCCGTGGGTGTCGATCTGCCGCACACCACCCGCACCCTCCCGGGTCAACGCCCCCTCCGCCTCGATCCACGCCAAGGTGTCCTGCCAGGCGTCGGTGTGCGCCTGGGTGATGGCCTCTCTCGTCGCCGGGTCGGCAAGGCCCCATAGGACGCTGATGCTCTTCGAGGGTGTGAAGACCAGGTCATACCCCGCTACCGCACGGCGGGGCTGCTGCCCCCGCTTGGCCAACCAGGTAGCGACCTCCGCGTCGGTGACCTTGCCACCGCCCTTGTCGCTCTTTTCCTGCTGCGCCAGAGCGTGGGCGACGTTCCACCGGATCAGGTCCCGCTCCACCCCCGGCTCCGGCGGCCGGTCATGCTCGGTCGCGAACCGCTCGAACGCGGCCTCCAACCCGGCCCGGAACCCGTCATCAGGGCGGGCCTCGAACCTCGGGAACGCCCGCCCGATCCACCCCGCCCGCTCCGCGTCATGCTTCGACGCGCCACGGGCCAGCGCCTCGATCTCCAGCCGGCCCGCGTCCGGGTGACGGCCCACCCCGAACAACGACTTCATCTGCTTCTCCGACACGTGCCCGGACACCCCGAGCTGGTCCAGCCCCGTGCCGACCCACTGGCCGGGCGGGTTGCCGTGCTGCATGTAGTACGCCGTCAACGACAACCCCCGCTCCCGCGGGACGTCCCCGGAGGCGACCTGCTGGGTCAGGTACGTGTACCCGCTGCCCGCGCTCAGCACGTGGACCGTCATCACGTCCCCCACCCCTCCCGGTCAGGGCCGGAGCGTGTCAACTTAGAGTTGACATTCGGGACTCCGCTCACGGCTGTGCAAGAGGTGTGTGACCCACGACAGGGGCCGGCCCGGCAGAGAGCCCCGACGCCAAGGCCATGGGCGCGCACGACAGCACGGCGAGCACAACGCGGATGCGTGGCGTGCTCGTGGCTCGGACGCGTCGTCGGCGTCGCGTGCTCGGGCGGTGCTGTGCGGCGCGCGGGCTCGGTGGCCTGGCGGCGGGAGGAGGGGCGGAGATGGGACCCCCACGCTCGGCGCGCCCACTCCCACACCTCCCTCGCCGGGCATGCGAAGAGGCCGTCACCCCCGGGGCGGGGTGACGGCCTCTTCGGCTCCAGGCGCTACCCGGCTGCTGCTACCGGGATCCGGCCGTGGCAGGTTCTGGCGCGGGCGTCGCGTTGGTCTGCGGCTTCAACGGCTGCCGCGTCGCGGACTCCGGCTTGCCGTCCTTCGTGGTGCTGGCCGTCTGGGTCGTGGTCCGGGTCGTGGCCTTGCGCGGGTTGCGCGCGGGCTGAGCCTTGTCTGCCTTCGCGGCCTTGCCCGGGGTCGGGTCGGCGTTGGTGTCCTTGGCCGGGCCGTTTCGCGTGCCCTGGCCGGTGGTGTTGGTCGTACCGCCGGTCGAGGCGGTGTCCTTGACCGGCACGAGCGGCGCGGGTGCGGTGCTCGCTTCTGCCGCCTGCAGGGTCGGGTCGTCCGGCACGGCCGTCCGGAGGCCTGCCGCGATCTCCTCGACCTCGTCCAGGTTGTACCCGAACGCCTGCAGGGCCAGGAAGTACCGGGCCTCGCGGGTGCTGCGCCAAGTGTCCTTGCTCGTGCGAGCCTCGACGGTCGCCAGTGCCAGAACCAAGGCGATCTGCCGCACCCGGCCGCGCCTGCCCGCCTTGGCCGCCTTCTGGATCATCTCGGCGATGGCCTTGTGAGCTCCGCCGTACTGGACGTTCTTGATGCCCAGCCACTCGGCGGCCAGAGCGTGACCGGTGTTACCCGCCTTGGCCAGGCCGTCCCCGTCCTCCAGCACCGACATCGCGATGAACTCGTCGGCACCCGGCGGCGCGGTGTGCTTCGTGGCGAAGTCGGCCAGCCACCTGCGGCGAACCTTGGTGGGCGTCGCCCACCGGTCCCTGTACTTGCGCACTGCGGCGCGCTCGGCCTTCTCCTTCGGGCTCAGCGGCGTCCCCAGGACGCGGCCGTCCTTCGCGTGCTTGTTCGCCCTCGGGTCGGTGCACACGTACTTCGGGACGAAGGGACCGCCGTACCCGCCCTCCAAGTAGGCGGCGTGGCCGGGGCAGTTCCGGTGCGTCTCCTCGGTCAAGCGGTTGCCCTGAGCGTCAGCCAGGTCACCCAGCCGCGTGACCTTCGTGTTCCCGTAGCCAGGGTTCGGGACCTCCCGCACACCAGCCTCGCTCAACGCCTTGCGAGCCCACTGCAGCTCCTGGGCGTGCTGGCGCTCGTCGCGCCGTCGCTCGACCTCGTGCTCGAACTGGCCAGGGTCGGTAGTGGCGACCTCGGTCAGCTTCGCGACGACCTTGTCGTCGTCCTTGAACTCATCGATCGCCAGGGCCTGCTCGATCGTTAGGTTGTGCTTGACCTGGGCGGCCCGCGCCGTCTGGGAGTCAGCGACCCTCAGCGCGGCCTTGACCGTGGCCGTGGTGGTCTTGGTGCGCTTGGCGATCTGCGCCGCCGTCTGGCCGAACAGCGCCATCTGCTTGTACCCGGCCGTGCGGTCGGCGTTCGTGATCGGGCGCCGCTGGTCGTTCTCGTGGAACTGCCTCTCCAGCCGGTCTGCTGCACTGGCGCTGCTCTTGGCCACCACGACCACCGGGTAGACTGCCAGGTCCGCCGCGATCGCCCCGAGGGTGCGCCGAGCGCCGCCGTCGAACAGGCACAGCGTCCCGTCCGGCTCCACCTGGACGCTGGGCGGCTCCAGGATCCCCAGCTCGCGGATGCTGTCTACGAAGTCGGGGTCAATGGTCTCTTCGACGTTGCTGCGGACGTTGGTCCCCAGATTCACGGTACGCGGGTCGACGTACCGCAACTCGGCCCGCTCGACGGTGTTACCCGCCGCCTTCGGCACGTTCTTGTTCTCGGTCTTCACAGACATGGTCGGCTCCTTCTGCCGTCCTGGCCCAGACGATTTCTGTGGCCGTTGCCTTTATTCTATCCCGAGCGGCGGCATTTAGCGCGTCGAATCGAGCGATATCGAGCCTATTTTTCCGGCATTCTTTCGCCGCGCTCTTGTCGTTCGATGTCCAGTTCTTCACGCCGAATATCCGCGATCTCTTCCGGGCTTCCGGCACGTGTTTCCGGGACCTGCCTCCTGGCCTCGCGGACGACCTGGCGCCACCAATCGAAGCCGTATCGCACGGCGCCATCGCGCCCTGGTGGGACGGCATCCGGCGTCCAGTAAAGCGCAACCTGGGGATCAGCCATCGCGCGCAACTCGGCGACCAGGTCTGCGACAGCCGCCTCTCTGACCTTCTGGAGGTCGTGGATCGTGTCGGTGACCCGGTGGGGGACACGCGACTTGCCCTGCTCCCAGGCAGACACGGCCGCCGGGGTCACATTCAGAATGCTGGCGAGCTCAGCCCGACCCAGGCCTAGATCGTCGCGCGCGATCCACAACTCCCCACCTGTCATTCGCGCCATCGAAACCTCGCTCCTGGTGTACTCGCACAGACCGGCCGCCCGGCGGTCGCAGAATCGATCGTAGATCCATCGCAGGCCTCCGCATCCGGCCCAGGGGCGCGGCGTTACCCGGTTCGGACGACACTCAGACCGGGCACGTGCAATCACTCCCACCCGAACGCGGGCACAGGCACGGCACCGAGGCGCGGCCGCCCCGGCCCTATCGGGGCACCACGGACGCCATGTCCGGCCTACGGGTGAGCGTCGCGACGGCGACGCCTCCTTGGGACAGCACCGAGCCCGATCACCGACGAAGTCCGGGCGACCGGCGCGGGCGAGACCCTTGCTCCCCGGACCATCTATCGCCTCGACGACGGCCGCCCCGACCGAGGGCGCCTCGCACACCGACCGCACACCCGGACGGCCTGCCTTCGTCCCTCACGACAGCCCATGATTTCGCATTATGAATTCTCCGCCTTGTGTGCCCCTGCAGCCGCACACCCGTGGTGTGCGGCGACTTGGACAATTGTCCAATAGAGCCTTTCAACGCCTCGCCAACCCGGATCCTGGAGCCGCGAGCCGGTCTCTGGACGAACTGGTGTGCGCCGTCTGACCTGCGCAAACACCGCCGCACACCATAGTGTGCGGTCCGAGCGGTGTGCGGAAAATGGTGCGTTCGCCTGCCAGTGTTCGCGACGTGACGACATTGACGAGATCCGCATCCGCGCGCCGGGCGCCGTGTTTCGTGCACGTAACAGACCGGTCAATTACCTTGCACATTCCTGCCCGATCGGAGGTAATGGTTGCCCGCAGTTTTCACCCGCGTGGCACTCTCGACCTCGACGGAGACCACCGTGCGTCGTCCCAACGGCGCGCGGAGGGAGGCAGGCTCCCCAGCATGCGTACTGCACGTCGCCCCCTGTTCACGGCCGCTCTGCTGCTCGCCCTGGCCGCCGGGTGCACGCCGAGCCCCAGCGCCTCACAAACTCCGCCGCCGACCGGGTCAACGACGCCGTCGCCGCCGGTCTCCGCCTCTCCATCGCTCAGCCCGTCCGATCCAACGGCACTCGCGCGAACACACGCCGAGGACCTCGTCCACGAGTACTACGCGCTCGTCGACCAGGTCGGAGCCGACCAGGACGCACCGCTGTCCCGCCTCAAGCGTGTCGCCACGAGCGTCGAGCTCGAAGTACTCCGGGCAGACCTGGAGCAGTGGCGCGCAAACGGGTGGCACAAGACCGGGCGTACCCGGGTGGTTGACGTCGTGGTGCAGTCGGTGAGCCTGGACAACACTGACCCGGAGGCGGGACTCGTCCCGACCGTGCAGGTGGACGTCTGCTACGACGTGAGTAACGTCGACATCCTCGATTCGGCCGGAGCTTCCGTAGTCAGCCCCGAGCGGGCCGACCGGGCGTGGGAACGTCTTCAGGTCGCCAACTATGACTATGACGACGATCCGGTTGACGGGTGGCGAGTCGCGGCCCTGGAGACGTTGGAGAAGGCGCCGTGCGCCGGCTCGTGATCGTCGCTCTCGCGGTCGTTCTGCTGGTGCCCTGGGCGACTCCCGCATTTGGAGACGAGCCGGACTGCCAGGTCGGTCGCGACACGGGCTGGTGTCGGATCACCGCGACGGACCCTGGCGCGCCATCGGTGCCTGAGCGGCCCTCTGACGATGCGGCGCTCCCAGCCTCCGATCCGGAACCCACGAAAGGCGCCGGGCGGGATTCGGCATGCACATGGATCAGCACGTCTCTGTCCGGTGGAGGCAACTCGTTTCCCGTGCCGTGCGCTACCGAACAGGGCATTTGGAGGAACGGTTCGAACTGCTATGTGAGCCGCACGCCTTTGGACCCTCAGCCGCCGGCAACCGCGCCTGAATGGGAGGGACACCCGCCCGGTGAGGGAGCCATCTACGCCTGCTACAACGTGGCCGGCAGCCCGACGTACCCGGTCTGGTTGGCGGACCCGCCTGCCGGAGCGGAAGTTGGTCCGACGCCGGGTGAGGTGGCGCAGATCGCGGTGGAGCGGATGAATCTGCGTGCGATCGAGATCGGGATGTCGCCGACGCCGGATGGTGCGGGGATTGTGGGGTTGCCGACGTGGTTGTGGGTCCAGGATCCGAGTGAGCGGACGTTCGGTCCGATCACTCGTACGGCGACGGCGGGGTCGGTGACGGTGACCGCTACGGCGCGGGTCGAGCGGATCGTGTGGGACATGGGCGACGGGACCCAGGTGGTGTGCACGGGAACGGGCACCCCGTACGAGGCCCGGTTCGGGCGGGCGCCGTCGCCGGACTGCGGGCACACCTATACCCGGGAGTCCGGGTATGAGCCCGGGCAGCGGTACACGGTCACGGCGACGAGTGAGTGGGTCGTGGACTGGAGCGGGGCTGGGCAGTCCGGCTCCCTGGATCTGGACGGGCTCTCGCGCAGTGTCCAGGTCTCGGTCGGTGAGGCACAGGTGCTTGTGAACTGACGAGCGGTCGAGGGGGCAGGTATGACGAGCACGACAACGCAGGGACCGGCGGCGCCCGGCGCCCCGCCGACGGGACCCAGGACCGGGCCGCCGAGGTTGCGTCGCCGTCCCGTGCTGTGGGTGGTGGTGGTCGCTGCGCTCGGGATCGGCGCGCTGAGCGGGGTGATGGTGGTGACCAGCCTGACCGATACCCGCACGGTGCTGGTGGCCCGGGACACGATCGTGCGCGGCTCGGTGATCGGTGCCGAGGACCTGACCGAGGCGCAGGTCGGCGCCGACGTCGCGCTGAATCTGGTCGAGGCCGGGGCGCGGGCCGAGGTGGTCGGGCAACGTGCCGCATGGGATGTCGCGGCCGGGTCGGCACTGACGCCGGAGGTCGTGGCCGAACAGCTGGTGCCGCCGTCGGGCATGTCGGTGCTCGGGATCGTGCTGCCGCCGCCGGCCTCCCCGGGGCTCGCGCTGCTGCCCGGGGACCAGGTCCGGGCGGTGGTGACGTCGACCGACCCGGCCAGTGAGCAGGCGCCGACGTTCCACGAGGCCGAGGTGGTGTCGGTCAACCCGCCCGCACCGGACGGGCAGACCGTGGTCGACGTCCTGGTCACCCACGAGGAGGCGATCACCCTGGCCGCCGAGGCGGCCGCCGGGAGGGTCACGCTCGTCCTGGACTCCCGCGAGCTCGGCACACCGGCGTCGGAGGAGACCAGTGCCCCTGACGAGTCCACTGCACCGGAGGAGACGGGCAGTCTCGACGACGGTACCGATACCGGTGAGCCGACGGGCACACCGGGAGGCGGGGAGGGCTGATGGCTGTCATCGCGTTGTGCTCGGCGTCCGGGTCCCCGGGGGTCACCACCACGGCGCTGGGTCTGGCCCTGGCGTGGCCGCGCCCGGTGATGCTGGTGGAGGCCGACCCGGTGGGCGGGTCGGCGATCCTGGCCGGGTGGTTCCAGGGTGCCCGGGACCACGATGCCGGGCTGCTGGATGTCGCGTTCGCCGCCGAACCGGTCGACCAGGCCCTGTCACGGGTCGCGGTCGGGTTGAGCGACACGGTCCGGTTCGTGCCCGGCGCCCGGTCCCACATCGAGGCGCGTGAGCTGCACGGCCTGTGGCCCGCGCTGATGGACGCCTTGACCGGCCTGGACGCGTCCGGGCAGGACGCGATCGTGGACGCGGGGCGGTTGGAGATGGCCGCGTCGCCGCATCTGGTGCTCGAGCGGGCGGCCTCGACGCTGCTGGTGACCCGGACGGATCTGCCGGCGCTGGCCGCGACCAGGTCGCATGCCGACCTGGTCGCCCGCACGCGCCCGTGGCGGCAGGCGGGGCTGCTGGCGGTCGGATCCCGCAGCCCGTACCCGGCGCGCGAGGCGGCCAAGCTCCTGGGCCTGCCGCTGGTGGCGTCGATCGCGTTCGACCCGCACGACGCGGCGGTGTACCACAGGGGGGCCACGCCCCGGACGGGGTTCTTCCGGCGGCCGTTCGCCAGGCGGGCGTTCGCGCGGTCGGTGCACGCCGCTGCCCAGGCCCTGTACGCGAGCGTCACGACCGGCGCACCACCGTCCACGTCGGAGCCACCTTCGGCCGAGGTGCCGGGGGAGGCGTCTGGTCGGGTGCCGGACCGGGCGGCGGCGTGGACCGCCGCTGCTGCTGATCAGCGAAGGGAGCGGGCATGACAGCCGAACCTCGTAGCGACACCTCGCCGGCCTCCGGCCCGGCGGGCCTGCCCTACTTCACCCGTCCGGTGCCCCGCGACCTGCCGCCCAACCGGCGCCGCCCGGCCAACCCCTGGGTCGGCACCGGAGCTCCCCGAGCCGGCGGCAGCCCGGACGAGGCCGCCGTGGCACAGCCCCCGGCCAGGCTCGGGCAACCCGCGGGCGGTCCTGCGGCGGGCGGGGCGCGAGATCGCGTGGTGCCTGTGCCGGTGGACTGGTCCCTGGTGGACGTCCTGCGCAAGCAGGTCTCCGCCGCGCAGGCCGAGAAGTTTCCCGCCGGCACGGACCCTTTGGTGCGGGAGGAGCAGGGTCTGGACACGATCACCCGGCTGGTGAACCGGGCCTCGGCCGACCGGCGCAACAGCAACCAGGAGCCGTTCACGCTGGCCGAGCGTGAGGCGCTGACGGAGGCGGTGTTCAACGCCCAGTTCCGGATGGGGCGGCTGCAGCCGCTGCTGGACGACGACCAGGTCGAGAACATCGAGATCTATGGCCACCGCGACGTCCAGCTGCAGCTCGCGGACGGCACCTGGGTGGCCGGTGACCCGGTCGCCGAGTCCGACCAGGAGCTGATCAGCCTGGTGCAGGACATCGCGTCACGGTCGCAGTCGGGTGCCCGGCCGTTCTCGGAACGCAGCCCGTACGTAGACATGCGCCTACCGCACAGCGGGGCACGCCTGGCCGCGTCCGCGTGGGTGACCGACCGGCCCGTGGTCGTGATCCGCCGGCACCGCCTGGTCCAGGTCACCCTGGACGACCTGGTGAGCCTGGACATGCTGTCACCGGTGGCGGCCTCGTTCCTGGCCGCGGCGGTCCGGGCCCGCAAGTCGATCGTGGTCTCCGGCGCGCCCAGTGCGGGCAAGACGACCCTGATGCGCGCGTTGTGCGACCAGATCCCGGACAGCGAGCGGATCGCGACGTTCGAGACCGAGTACGAGCTCGGGCTGCAGGACCTGCGACCGAACGTGATCGCGTGGGAGGCCCGCCCCGGGTCCGGAGAGGTCGGCCTGGACGGGCGGCCGGCCGGGGAGTCGACCATCGACGAGGCCCTGTGGCGCTCCTTCCGGTACAACCGGTCCCGGCTGATCGTCGGCGAGGTGCGGGGCGCGGAGGCCGAGCCCATGGTCAAGGCCATGCAGTCCGGCACCGGGAGCCTGTCCACCACGCACGCCACCAGCGCGATCGACACGATCGGGAAGCTGGTCACCTGCATGATGGAGAGCGGGCCGCAGGTCACCCCCGAGCTGGCGACCTTCAAGCTGGCCCGCGCGATCGACCTGATCGTGTACATCGACCTGTCCTACGAGCACCACGGATCCGACACGCACGGCGGCTCCGACCAGGGCGATGGTTCCGACGAGCAGGGTGGTCGGACGCCGCGCCGCCAGGTCGCCGAGATCATCTCGGTCGCGCCGGGCGAACGCGAGACCGGGTACGCCGCCACGCAGATCTTCGCCCCCGGGGCCACCGGTGCCGCCGTGGCCAGGACCATGCCCGGCCCGGAGTACCAGCGGCTGGAGGCCTACGGGTTCGACCTGGCGGGCTTCGCCGACCAGCTGAACCACCCCGCCTCCGCCCATCCGAGTACGCAGGTGCGGTCATGATCATCACCGCAGCCGTGGCGGGGGCGATGATCGTCGGGGGCCTGGTGGGCCTGGTCTACGTGCTGCTGCCCGCGCCCGAACCCGCACCCCAGGTCCCGCGGCCGCCCCGGGTGGGCCTGGTCCGCCGGGCGCGGGCAGCGCTGGTGCGGGTGCCGCGCCGGACCCGGGTCCTGCTCGCGGTCGGCGTCACGGCGGGGCTGATCGGCTGGCTGACCACCGGGTGGCCGCTGCTGGCGGTTGTCGGACCGGTCACCACGCTCGGGGTCCCGGCGCTGCTGTCCAACCGGGTCCAGGTCGAGCGGATCGCGCGCCTGGAAGCGATCCAGGACTGGACCCGGTCCCTGGCCGCGTCGCTCGTGACCGGCAAGGGCCTGGAGGAGGCCCTGACCTCGTCCGCGAAGTCCGCTCCCGCGCCGATCGCGCCCCAGGTGCGCCGTCTGGCGGCACGGCTGGAATCGCGCGGGGACGCTCGTGGCGCGTTGCTCGCGTTCGCCGACGAGCTGGGCGATCCGACCGCGGACATGGTGGCGCAGTCCCTGGCCACCGCGATCGAGCTGCGCGGCCCCGTGGCCACGGTGCTGCAGGACCTGGCCGACGACGTCGCCACCCAGGTCCGCGGCGAGCGTGAGGTCCAGGCCAACCGGGCCACCTATCGCACTACCGCGACCTGGATCACGGTCCTGGTGGTCGGGACGGTCGTCGTGATGCTGTTGAACGGGATCTACATCGAGCCCTACCGCACCCCGCTGGGCCAGCTGGTGTTCCTCATCCTGGCCAGCCTGTTCGCCCTGAACCTGGTCTGGTTCAACCGGATGTCCAACGGCCCCGGCCCCGCCCGCCTGTTCACCCCCACCCGCCCAACCCGGGCGGGCGCACCCACCCCGCCCGCAGCGCCACAGCTCCCTGCGGGCCCGGCGCTGCGCGGCGCACCGACCGGCCCGGGGAGCACACCATGACCACGCTGGGCTGGGCGGGCCTGGGCGGAGGGTCGCTCGCGCTGGCCCTGGTGATGCTGGTAGCCCGGTTCTGGCCCCGGCAGGTCGATCTGGCCGACGCCCTGACCCGCCTGGCACCGGCAACCCACCCCTCGCGCACCCCACAAACCCACAGCTCGACACAAGGCAGCACGGACCGGTTGGGACGGTGGGCGCAAAACACGCTGCCCGGGCGGCTCTGGCTGCGCACACCCACCAAGGACCTGGCCCTGCTGGGCATCCCGACCACCCGGTTCTACGGGGAACAGGTCCTGTGCGCCCTGGCCGGCCTGGTCACCGCCCCCTTGCTGGTCACCGCCCTCGGCCTGCTCAGCCCCGGCCTGTCGTTCACCGTGCCGGTCGCCGCGACCGTGCTGCTGGCCGCCACGATGTTCCAGATCCCGCACTACACCGTGGCTACCCGGGCGACCAAGACCCGCACCGAATTCCGGCGTGGTCTGTCCCTGTACACCGCGCAGCTCGCCCAGCGGCTGATCACCGGCACCGGCGTCGCCCAGGCCATGGAGGACGCCGCCCAGGACAGCCCGTCATGGGTCCTGAACCGCATCGAGGTGGCCCTGGCCAGGACACGCCGGTCCGGGGTGCGGCCCTGGGAGACCCTGAAAGACCTGGCCGACCAGATCGCCGTGCCCGAGCTGCGCGATCTGGCCGAGACCCTGGACCAGGCGGGCACCGAGAACACCGCGATCTACGACAGCCTCCGCAAGAGCGCCGACGCCCAGCGCAACGCCCTGCGCAACCACGACCTGGCCGCCGCCAACGCGATCGCGGTCCGCATGGCCGTCGCGGGCGCGTTCATGGCACTCACGTTCGTCCTCCTGCTCATGGCGCCCGCCGTGATGCGCATGCTCACCCCGGTCTGACCCCGCACACCTACCAACCAGAATGCCCCGCCGCCGAGGGCTCTCCACCGACCCAGGACCCGCCTGCCGACCAGAAAGGACCCCGGTGCCCACCCCGACCACCGCACCGCGACCAGCCCCGGCCACCGCCGTGGTCGGGGATGATCGCGCCCTCGCGCCGGTACGGCGCCCGACCCAGGCCCGGCCCAGGGCGGTAGCGTGGGCGCATAGTCGGGCCGGTGGGCGGGAGACCGGGCAGGCCGCGATCCAGACCGCAATCCTGTTCCCACTGGTGCTCCTCCTGATCATCGCCATCATCCAGGCGATGTTGTGGCTCGTCGGCCGGGAGATCGCGATCTCCGCCGCCAGCGAGGGCGCCCGGGTGGCCGCCGCCGAGGGCGGCACCACCCAGGCCGGGCAGGCCGCCGCCGTCGAGTTCGCGAACACCGCCGGGCGCGGCCTGCTGTTCACCCCCAGTGCGACGGTCACCCTCACCGACACCACCGCGACGGTCACCCTCACCGGCAGCGCCCACTCCCTGCTGGGAGGGAGCCTGCCGGTCACGCAGAGCGCGTCCATGCCCGTCGAGCGCCTCACCGCCCCCACCGGCCTGGAGGGGCCATGACCACCCCACCGGCCGCGGCGGCGGCCCAACGGTCACAGGCAACCGCTCGACGAGCGCACCACTGGCCTGGCCCCCGCCCGCGCCCTGTGGCCGGACCGTCCACGGGCGCCGGTTGGGAGGCCGGGGTCGTGGCGATCGAGGTCGCGGTCACGATCGGTGGGATCCTGCTGGTGGGCTGGGCGGTGATCTTCGGCGCCCTGTTCGTACTGGCGCAGCTGTCCGTGCAGTCGGCGGCATCCGACGCCGCCCGCACCGCCTCCCTGGCCCGCACCGCCTGGGTAGCGCAGGCCGACGCGTCGACGGCGGCGGGCATGTCCCTGGCCAACCAGGGCCTGCGCTGCGCGGCCACCGACGTCACCGTCGACGCTACCGGCCTGCAGGCCCCGGCGGGGCAACCGGCCACGGTCACCGCGACCGTGGTCTGCCACCTCGACGCCATCCGCCTGGGGCTGCCCGTGGCCGCCCGGCTGGCGATCAGTTCGTCCATGTCCTCCCCCGTCGACATGTGGAGGTCCCAATGAGCTCCCACCCACCATCCGCCGCCCGCCGCCCTGAACGGGGCGCCGGACCCCGTTCGCGTACTGCCGGGCACGACCCGGAGGCCGGGTCCGCGCTGCCGTTCCTCGTCGTCCTGGTCGGCGTGCTGCTGACGTGCGCGGCGTTCGTCGTCGAGTTCGGCGGGACGCTGCACGCCCAGCAGCGCGCCAACGACCTGGCCGCACAAGCCGCCCGGACCGCAGGACAACAGGTCGCCGCCACCCAGCCAGGGACCCGGACCCTGCAGGTCGACCCCTATGCCGCGCGCGCCGCCGCGCAGGCCTACCTGGACACCGCCGGGGTCACCGGGACGGTCACCGTCGCCGACGCCCAGATCACCGTCACGGTGACCCACACCTACCAGTCCCCCATCTCCGGGGCGCCCACGCAGGTGTCCGGTACCGCCACCGCACGCCTGATACGCACCCTGGCCGGCACCGAACAACCCACCCCGTAACCACGGCCCCGAGCAGGAGGGAGCACACCCATGACGAACCCACCCGCCGACACCCGGCGCACACACCAGCGGGCACACCCCGGTGTGCGGCCCACGGCCGGCGACCGGCTGCGGGGCCTGGCCGCCACGATCCTGCTCCTGCTACTCGTGGCCGGGACCCCGGTCTTCCTGGAGCTGGCCCGCCACCAGCTGCTTGTCGGCCTGGGGTGGGACGACCTGGGGCTGGTCCTGACCAGCCCAGCCTCCGGCACCCTGGTCTGGGTCCTGGTCGGGGCGGTGGTCTGGGCCGCGTGGGCCTACCTCACCCTCACCGTCGCCCTGGAACTGGCCGCCGCGACCGGCCGCATCCACCCGCCCCGGGCGTCCCGGCTCCCGCGCGGCCTGGCGCGACGGCTGGTGACCACCGCGTCCCTCCTGTTCGCCGTCTCCGTCCCGCCGGCACTGGCCGACGTGCCCGCCACCGGCGTCACCGTCTCCTCGCACACCACCACACCGCACACCACCGCACCAGACACCGACGCTCCCGCGGCGACGCCCCTGACCAGTCACGACAGTGCGCCCGCGCCCCGCGCACCCGGTGGAGGCGCACCACACCCGGAGTCGGCTGGGGCGGGCGAACACCCTCTCACCACGTCCTCCCCGGCCCGGGCGAACACGGTGGAGTACACGGTGGTTGAGGATGACAGCCTCTGGTCCATCGCGCAGGAACAGCTCGGTGACCCCCTGCGGTTCACCGAGATCCGGAACCTCAACCAGGATGTCCTTTCCGGCCGGCCCCACCTCCTCCTCCCGGGCACGGTCCTGCGCCTGCCCGCGCCCACCGACCCCGGCGCCGCCGCGCCCGTGTCCGACGCCGAACCGGCCGCACACCAGACGAGCCCAGGAGACGAACCTGAAGCCACGGTTTACGTGGTCCGCGACGGTGACACGCTGTCCCAGATCGCACTGGACGAGCTCGGAGACGCCGACCGGTACCCCGACATCGCCCGCGCCTCGGCCGACACCGTCCAGCCGGACGGTGACCGGCTGGACGATCCCGACCACATCCGACCCGGCTGGCACCTGACCATCCCCGCCCCGGCCACGACAACCCCCAGCGACACCCCGCCTCCGCCGCGACCCGAGACCGGGACCGACGCCGAGCCAGGGCCGGACAGCTCGCGCACACCCGCGCACACCGCCAACCAGCCACACGACCGCGACACCGAGCAGACCCGCCCACCCGCCTCTGGCCCAGCCGACGCCGGTCCGGCCGCGCCGAGCACCGACACGGGCGACGAGCCGACGACGAGCCCCACGCGCGAGCCTTCCGAACCCGAACAGGCCGAGCCGACCACTGCCCCTGGCCACGACGCACCGACACCGGCCGACCCCACCCCGACCGCACACCAGGGTGTGCACGACACCCCCAGCCCCAGGGCGACCGACGCCCCACCGCACACCTCGCCCGGCACACCGCACACCAACCCCTGGGCCCCGAGCTCCACCGCCGCGCCCACGCCGCACACCACCGGGCAGCAGAACGTCGCTCCCGACGACGCACGAGAAGAGCAGGAGGACGCTGTCGGTGTCACGGGACCGGCCTGGCTCCTGCCTGGGCTGGCCGGGGCCGGCGCCATGCTGGCTGCGGGCCTGTTGGTCGCCCTGCGCCGGCACCGCGCCACCCAGTGGCGCTACCGGCCACCCGGCCATCCCATCACCCCCGCACCCCAGGACACCGTCCCTGTCGAGCGGACCATCCATGTCACCGGCCCGTTCCGGGTAGGCGACATCGAGGCACTCGATCGGCTGCTGCGTGCCCTGGCCGGGCCACGCCTGGACGACCCGGACGACTCGCCCGGCGCCCGGCCGCAGCTGGTCGCCGTCGAGCTCACCGACACGCACGCCATCGCATACCTCGCGGCGCCGGTGGACCTGCCGCTGCCCTGGGTCGGCACCGGTACGACCTGGTCCGCCCCGTTGTCCGCCGCGCCCTCGGAGGTCGAGGACCGGTTGGCACCGTACCCGCTGCTGGTCAGCGTCGGCATGGACCAGTACGGGCATACCTGGCTGCTGGACCTCGAGCAGGCCCGGGCCGTGACCGTAACCGGTGACCCCGAAGCGGTCGCGTCGTTCGGCCGGTACGTCACCGCCGAACTCCTGCTGCACTCCTGGGCCGAGAACACCACGCTGCACGCCCTGGCGACCGGGTGGCAGGTTGCCGGGCTGTCTGACGTCCGCCACCACCACGACCGCGCCGACGACTACGACACCCTCGCGTGCGTGACCGAGGTCGACGACGCCGTCGGCGAAGCCCGCCGGACGCCCGTGCAGGGCCGGGACTGGTACCACGCCGTCATCGCCACCACCGGCATCGGACCGACCACCCGGTCCGCCCTGCACGGCCTGGTCACCGCCCTGCTAGCCGAACCGGGACGCGCCGGGGCCGCGGTCATCACCCTGGTCCCCGTCACCGACGGCGCACCCGAGGTCGCCGCACAGCCCGTGCCCGCCGGGCTCGTCCTGGAGATCGATGGTGGGCGGCTGCGCGCGCCCGAGCTCGGCTGGGACCTGGCCGCCGTCGGCCTCACCGAACAGGAGCTGGCCGCCTCGGTCGCCATCGTCGAGGTAACCCGCGCCACCACCCCCTCGGCCGCGACGCTGGATCCAGCCGAACAGGTCGCCGCTGAGAAACCCCACACGGACAGCTCGCACATCAACGAGTCGGACGCGGCGGACGCCAGCCCGACCGAGGCCACCTCCATCGTGGCCGCGCCCGGAGAGCCGGTACCCGCCGACCCGCACCCGACAGCCGTGCAACCGGTCGAACCGCGACCCGCTGACCCGGGGGCACCGGCCGGCCCGTGGTCGCTTCTGCCCGCCCCGACCACCGCCTACGTCGAGGCTGCCGCCACGACGGCCGAGGACGTCGCGGCCCTGGCACCCGTCGCCTCTGCCGAGGCCGCCCGGGCTGCTTACGAGGTCGACCCGGACCTGGACCGGGACGTGGCGGCGTGGCTCGACCCGGAGACCCATCGCCGGGCGCGCCTGATGCTGCTGGGCCCGGTCACGGCGACCGCGTACGGCGAGTTCACCGCGGTCGCCCGGCTCAAGGCCCTGCACGTCGAAGCCCTCGCCTACCTCGCGCTGCACCCCGGCGGCACCACCGGCGCGCAGCTGGCCGAGGACTTCGCCGTCAAACCCGGCCGCGCCCGCAGCCTGGTCGCCGGGGTCCGGGCCTGGCTCGGGACCGACCCGGTCACCGGCAGGCCGTACGTGCCCGACGCGAAACAGACCGCCGCATTCACCGCCACGGGCAAGCCCGCCTACCAGGTCGACGGGCTGCTGGTCGACGTCGACCTGTTCCAGCGCCTGCACGCCCGCGCCAAGGCCCGCGGCGCCGACGGATTCGAGGACCTGGTCACCGCCCTGAGGCTCGTGCAGGGCCGCCCGTTCGACAAGACCCGCGCCCGCGGCTGGACCTGGCTGTTCGAAGGCAACCGGCTGGACCACACCATGGCCGCCGCGATCGGCGACGTCGCCCACCTGGTCTGCACCCGTGCCCTGGCCGAGGACGACCACGACCAGGCCCGGTGGGCCGCCCAGGTCGGCATCCAAGCCAACCCTGAGGACGAGACCTCACGCCTGGACGACATCACCATCCAGTACCTGACCGGGCACGCCGAGCTGGCCCGCAAACGCCTCGCCGAGGAGATCTACGACCGCACCGACGACGAATGGCCACCCCCCGGCCCACCCGACCGCACCCGCCAGATCACCACCCGGCACGGCATGACCCCCGGCCCATCGCGCCGCCCGCGCCCGAAGGCATGAACCGTTCGTCCCGCGCCGGTGACTCACGAACGCCGGCGGGCGAGGGCGCGTCTGAGGAGCACCGGCAAGGAGACAGCTATTTGGCGTGGTCGCCGTCGGACGGCGCCCGAGCCGGTCAGTCGTGCGCGGGGTGGCGGCTCGCCACCGTCGCCGGTGCCATGTCAAGCCAGGTGTCGAGGGTCGGCCGCGAGATGCCCGCCTCTCGAGCAATCGCGGTCTTGGTCCATCGGCGGGCCGAGTAGGCGCCGAGCGCCAGAGCGCGGCGGGTGTGCTGGGTGGTGTCATTGCTGCGGGGTCGTCCCCCGGTGGGTGAAGGCTTGTCCAGATCGACAGCATCGGTCAGGTCCCACGCGAACACCGACCACCACGCGCCTGCGGCGTACATGTCCAGGAGCCTGGGGTGCTGCAACAGGCGCCTGGCATACGCAGCAGCGGTTGCGGCCTCTTCTCGAGTGTGAGGGTCGGCGACCAGCCACTTTGCCAACAGCGGTCCGTATTCGTCCTGAGGACGGGACCCGCCTCCCATGTGCCGCAGCTGCCCGGCGAGGGTGTATCGCGTGGCGGTGCTACGCGGAGGGAGCTCCGCGGAAGCCTCGACCAACACCGGGGCCCAGGCCGGGGCCTGCCCGTCGTGGACCTGGTCCTGGTCCAGGAGGTCGGTGCCCCACAGGCGCAGCAGATGCGCGCCGAACACCCCGGCGTGCCGTACGGTCTGGCCGGCGTCGTCGAGGTCGACCAGGCGTGCAGCGACATCCCGTAGAGGGTCGGGCAGGGTCACTACGGTCTTGGTATGCACGACCCCGGCCAGCGACCGTAGCGGATCAAGGTACATGTCGGGGACGTCAGCGCTCATGCCGTCGCCCCAGCAGATCCAGTGGCCGGCACGGCTCTCCGACAGCTGGGTGGTAGTCCGACGCGACGATCAGTCATCGACGACGTCCAGGTCCGCCAGGTACAGGCCCTGCGCAACCGCCCAGTCGGCCGAGCCGCGCTCCCCTTGTGCGTCCGCTGCCGCCCAGGAATCGAGCAGGTCCTGCACCTGGCGCTGGGCGACAAGATCCCGGCTCCGACCGGCCGCTATCAGCGCGACGCCGGTGTGGTCGAAGCCGTCGACGTGCGTCATACCGGTCGACCAAGACTCGACCGCGTTCCCGGCGCTGTCGAACGCCCGCGTGACCTCGGGCGGCGTGCTGTTGAGCGTACGAGCGATCCGGCGCGCGGCCGTGGTGACAGCGTCCATCGTGGCTCCCTGTGAGGTTCGGTCCACCGACACAAACCTTACATCCACCATTTGTCATCGTAAAGTTTCTCACCCGCACACTTCCTCGGGCACCGGCCTCGCACCGCCGCACACCCTGGTGCGGCCCGTCGCTTCCCGCCTGGAGAGCACGAATCGGGGCGGCCCGGGCCACGAGCTGGCCGACGAGCTGGTGAGCACATCCTGACCTGCGCAGACGCCCTGCACACCCGGGGTGTGCAGGCCGGTGGGTGTGCCTGAAAGGGTGCGTTCGATCGTCATGGTCGAGCCATGGACACCACGCATGGACCCGACCTGGCGCTACTGGCGGCCCTGCGTCGCGCCGTCGGCGCGGGCGGCACCGCCGAGGCGGCACGAGAGCTCGCGGGTGCGGGCGTGCCGGTCCTGCCCTGCGTCCAGGGCAGCACCCGGCCGCTAAACCAGCGCGGGCCGGGTGCCGCCTCGGTGGACCCGGACCGGGTGGCGTGGTGGTGGTCGCGCTATCCGTCGACCAACCTCGCGGTCCCGACCGGCTCGGCCTCCGGGCTGGACGTGCTCGAGCTCCACCCTGGTCCTGGCCCCAGGTCGGGCTTCGGTGCGCTCCGGCGGGCCATGCGCGCGGGGCTGGTGCCCGCGCCTGGTCTGATGGTCGCCACACCGTCCGGCGGGCTGCACCTGTTCTTCCCCCACCCGTCCGACACAGCCCACAGGTCCTGGAGTGCGCCGGGGTCCGGGATCGGGTTTCACGGCGACGGTGGGTACGTCGTGCTGCCGCCCTCGCTCGTGCAGCGACCCGACGGGGCAGTGGCGCGGTACCGCCCGATCGGACCCAGTCCGGCCGCACCGGCCCCGGTCGACATCGCCGCCCTTCACCGCTTCCTGGACCCGGCCACGTCCCGCGTGCGCCTCGCGGCCCGTGCACCAGCACCCGCCGGCACGCCGGAGCCAGCACGCGCGTCTGGCGCGGCCGTCGACTCTGGCCGCACCGCGGTCTCGCACTCCGCTGCCACCAGCCCTGGCGGTGCGCGGCCCATGTCTCGTCCCGACCCCGGCGGCGTGGACCGTCGGCCTTCTGAGGTGGTGAGCCTGTGAACCCGCAATCGCCTTACCCACAGCGCGACGGGCACCGTGGTCCGCACCGTGGTCCTGGGCCGCGTTCCGGGCCGGCTCCGCACAAGGCCCCGGCTCCGTCGCCGACCACGAGCCCGGGCGCGTACTCCGACCAGTCCCGCGCCAAGGCCGCACAGCGCAAGGCACCGGCCGCCAAGCCGCAGGACCGGCAGGTCGTGTGGGTCCGGGCCGGGGACCTGCCTTCCCTGTTGACCGGTCGGCTGCTGGTGCGCGGGGTGGATCTGCACGCCGCGCTGGTGCGCCGGGTCCTGGACCGCCCCACCGCCGCAGCCAAGAAAGCCGCAGCGACCGCGACCAGGAAGGCGGTCGGCACCGCCAGGCGACTGGTCACCCCCACCCGCGCACCGCGGCCAGCCACCCCAGACTCTGCCCAGCACCCCCAGGCCCGGTCTGGGACCCGGGACCCGGGACGGGAGCGAGGTAGAAGGCCACAGCACGGCACCGAAGGGATGGGCTTCTGATGAGCACCACCACGCTACCGACCCAGAGCCCAACCGGCCCCACGACGTCGTCCTCCGCCGACCCGGTGGTGGGGGTGGGCGATGTCGACGAGTCCGGGGAGCCGTGGTTCGCCACGGGTGAGGGGTTGCGGGTTCTGCTGATCCGCCTGCACATCGACGGCAAGAACGGCAAGGCCGCCTGGTCCACCGACCCGGAGGCGACCCGGTTGCTCGAGTACTGCATGAGCAAGTACGCGGGGATGGCGGTCAAGTACCGGCAGACGCCGCAGGACGCCGCCTACGCGGCGTTCGAGGTGCTGCGCACCGCGGCCGCTGTGGAGGCCGAGGATCCGTGGGGTGTGGTGACGCGGGCGGTGCAGCTGTCGCTGATGGCCGAGGACCGGGCCAACGGGCTGCTGTGTGACCAGTCCCGTGCCCGCCGGCTGCTGACCTCCGACCAGCACGACGCGACCCGGTTCAGCGACTACGAGCTGGACGGCGCCCGCTCCATCGACACACTGCCCGTCGCCGACGCCGTCGAGACGGTCACGGTCGACCCGGCCGTGCTGGACCACCTGGAGGCCACCGAGGTCACCACGTCGCGGCCGTCGCAGGTCGCGCCGGTCGAGGCAGCCACCGCCCTGGACATCGCGGCCAAGGTCCTGGCCGGTTTCGGCTGGGACCCGGGCGAGGCGCGCGCGTGCCTGGAGTACATCACCGAACGGCTGGCCATCTCCGGGGACACGGCCCGGGCGTTCGAGTACCTGCGGCGGGACAAGACCCCGTTGGGCCGGTTCGATCTGCAGCTGCGGCAGTGGACCGCGCTGTGCGCGGTCGTGCTCGGCCACCCGCACCATCCCGCTCTGGCCGTCCGGGACGGGCTGCTGGCCCGGTTGATGCGCGGGCAGCGCACCACCGAGCTCCTGGCCGACGACCGCCTGGTGCGCGCGCTGCTGGCCGCCAGCCCCACCCACCGGGCGGGCCCTGACCGGTCGCCTACTTCGGCCGGTCTGGGTCGGCCTGTGCTGCGGGTGGTGCGCGATGCCTGAGTCGCCTCAGCAGGATGCGGCCGAGGGACTGCTGCGCCTGGATGTGGCCGTCGACTCGATCGTCGTCGGGGACCGGCACCGCCAAGACCTCGGCGACATCGACGCGCTGGCCGCATCGATCGACCAGCTCGGGCTGCTGCAGCCGATCACCGTGACCCCGGACATGGTCCTGGTGTGCGGGTACCGGCGCCTGGTCGCGATCCAGCGCCTGGGCTGGGCCACCACCCGCCCGTGGGTGCGGCGCGGGATCTCCGACCGGCTGCAGGAACTGCTGGCCGAACGCGACGAGGAACAACTACGCAAGCCACTCGATGATGTGGAGGCGGCGCGCCTGTACCGGGAGATCAAGCAGCTCCTGGCCGAGGACGCCGCCCGCCGGCAGGCCGCCGCCCGGTTCGGCGCCGACCAGGCCACCGCACCCGGGGACAGCGTAGCGACGAACAGAGTCGCGACGGTTCACAACGGCGGGGACAAAGTGGACATCGACGGTGGTGGCAAATTGCCACCACCGCACGACCTGCGAGAACGCTCCAGGGCCCAGGCAGCGCGCATGGTGACCGGGAAGGCGTCCTACAAGCGCCTGGACCGCATCGCGGCCCTGTCGGACATCGCCAACGACCCCACGCGCCCCGACCGGATCCGGGCCATGGCTGCCGATGCCCTGGAGCAGGTCCGGGGCGGGGCGTCGGTGTTCCCGCTGTACGACCGGGTCAAGGCCGAGCTCGCCGCGATCGACCCGACGGCGCAGGCGGTGGAGCCGGTCGGGCAGGACGAGGTCGACCAGGTCGTGGCCGCCGCCGTCCAACGCGTCACCCAGCCCGCCCAGGCCGGCCCCGATGCCAGCCCCGCCACCGGCACCGGCGGCGACGGCGGACCCGAGGCCCGTGGGAGCGGCGGGGCGGTGCTGAAGCGGCGGCATTCGTTGCGGGCGTGGGCGCTGCTGTGGCAGGGCCTGGACCGGTGGTGGGAGCACTACGACCCCCTGGACGTCGGTGCCGGTGCCGACGAGGCCGACTGGGTCGTCTTCGAGAACGTCCTGGACCAGACCTCACGGTTCGCCGCGGCCGCACGGGCCGCACGGGACCAGGCCCAGGCGGCACGCCGCGACCGGACGGAGGCCTGACATGCCCACACCGACCAGCCAGAGGCCAACGGGCCCGACACCACTGCAACTCTCCTTGCGGGGGGTGGTGCCGCGGGTGCTGTTCTGGGTCGCCCGGCACCGGATCTGGACCGGGGCGATCGTGCTCCTGGTCGCCGTCGTCCTGGCCACGACCCTCCGGCTCGTGTCTGGGGGTACTGGTGCCGGTCCTACCGGCACCGAACCGTCGCCGTCGAGCCCGCCCGCGGCCGGCACGCTCGCACCGTCGGTCGGGCCAGGGGCCACACCGGACCCGACCATGGCGCCCTCGGGTGGCGGGGTCGTGGAGTCGTCGGACCCGGACGCGTTCACCCGGTCGGTGGCCCTGGCGGTGTTCACCTGGGACACCACCCGGACCAGCCTGCCCGACCTGACCGAGCAGCTCCTTCAGGTGGCTGACCCCACGGGGGAGCAGACGCCGGGGCTGCTGGCCGACCTGCGCACCTACCTGCCCACCACGGACGCCTGGTCGCACCTGGGCCAGTACCAGACTCGGCAGTGGATCCAGATCACCGACCTGCGCCAGCCGGCCGCGTGGGAGGACGCGCTCGCGCAGGCGCCACCCGGGTCGGTCGCGGCGGGGACGACGGCGCGCACGGTGACCGGGGTGCGGCACCGCGCCGGGACCTGGGACGGCCAGGAGGTCACCGCGGCCTCGCCGGTGCGGTTCACGGTGTTCCTGGTCTGCGCCCCCACCCACCAGACCTGCCGGCTGCTGCGGCTGTCCACACCAGGGCTGGCCCTGCTGTGAGCCCAGCGATGAGAGCCGAGCGGTGAGAGGCCGGGTGCCGTGATGCGCGTGCTGATGATCGCCGTCGTGCTGGTGGTGCTGTTCGGACCGGCCACCGCCCTGACCGCCTACGCCCTGCTCACCCCCACCACCGGGTGCGGGCCAGAGAGTGCAGGTACGGGTGTGGGGCCGGTCGGGCCGGTGCCGGACGAGCTCGTGACCAGGACGAGCGACGGGGTGGTGGTGCGGCTGGACCGGGTCCAGCTGGGGCACGCCGCCACGATCATCACCACCGGGACCCGCACGGCGGGTGTGGGGCGGGACGGGATCCTGGTCGCACTGATGGCGGCGCTGACCGAGTCAGGGCTGCGGATGCTGGCCAACCCGGGCGCCTACCCCGACTCGACCGGCTACCCGCACGACGGGACCGGGTCGGACCACGACTCACTCGGGTTGTTCCAGATGCGCCCGGCGGCCGGGTGGGGCACCGTCGCCCAGCTCATGGACCCGGCCTACCAAGCCGCCGCGTTCTACGGCGGGCCGACCGGACCCAACCAGGGCTCACCGGCCGGGCTGCTCGACATCCCCGACTGGCAGCACCTGCCCCCAGGGGCCGCGGCGCAGGCGGTGGAGGTCTCGGCCTTCCCCGACCGGTACGCCACGTACGAGCCCGTCGCCCGCACCATCCTCGAACGGCTCACTACCACACGCACGGGCACGGGTGCCGGGTCGACGCCGGGTGGGAACGCGGGTGGGGGGCGGGTGCCGGTGGTGTCGTCGCGGGTGGTGTTCCCGCTCCCGGCCGGCACCTGGACCCGCACCTCCGGCTTCGGCATGCGCACCAACCCGGTCACCGGCCTACGGACCTTGCATGCGGGGGTCGACTACGCGGCCCCGGCCGGTACCCCGGTGCTCGCTCTGGCCGACGGCGTGGTCGCTTCCGTCCAGACCAGCCTGTCCGGGGGCAACATGATCGTCCTGGACCACACCATCACCGGCCCCGATGGTGTGCACCGGGTGGGGTCGGCGTACCTGCACCTGGCCGACGGCACCATCGCCGTCACCCTCGGCGACACCGTAGTCGCCGGGACCCAGATCGCCCAGGTCGGCTCCACCGGGCGCTCGACCGGGCCGCACTTGCACCTGGAGATCCGGGCCGGCGGCCCCGAGGGCACCCCGGAAAACCCAGAACCCTGGCTGGACCGCCACTCCCCCACCACGCTCGACGGCGCCTCCATTGTGCCCGCCACCGGTGACTGCCCGACCGGCCCCGCGGGGGCGGGCTCATGACCCCGGGCACGGCACCCCTGGCAGCCGCCGCCCGCACGGGGGTGGTGGGTGGGGTGGGGCCGGACTTCGGGGCGGTGGCCGGCTCTGGCCTGTTCCCGGTCCTGGGCGCCTTCCTGACGATCGTGCTGGTGGTCGCGGTGGCGATGGTCGTGATCTGCGGGTTCGTGTGGGCGCTCGGCTCGGCCGTGGGCAGCTGGCAGGTCACCGCCAAGGCCCGCATCGGAGTCCTGGCCGGGCTGGCCGGCGCCGTGCTGGCCGGTGCCGGGGTGGCCTGGATGAACTGGCTCATCGACCTCGGCCACACCCTCTAACCCCGCACGCTCTAGCCCCGCACCTTCGAGCCCCACGGGCTCACCCCCGTGTGACCCCCACGGCGGCACCACGTCTTCGGGCTTTCGGGTCTTCGGGTTCGGGCCATGGGGTTGGTGGTGCACCTGTCGCGCGCTCAAGCCCACCGCGCACAGGGAGAACCGCCATGTTGCACCACCTGTCCAACGGCCTGCACACCGCAACTCACATCACGCACGCCGCGGTCGAGTACGCCGCCGTCCTGGCCACCAGCCTCACCACCTCGCTCACGACCTCGCTCACCAGCGGGTTGGGTGCCGATATCGACATCAGCCCGAACCGCAGAGGCCTCCCGGGCATCCCGCAGCTGGAGCGCATCGTCGGCGCGGTGATGACCATCGGCCTGGTCCTGGCCGTGGTGGCCCTGATCATCGCGGCGGTGATCTGGGCTTTTGGTGCCAACAGCTCCAACCCGCACCTGGCCTCCCGGGGCAAGACCGGGATCCTGGTCGCGGCCGGTGCCGGGGTGGTGTGCGGGGCCGCGGTCGCCCTGGTCGAGTGGGGCTGGGGCCTGGGGCAGCAGATCTGATGGACGTCTGCTCTGTAGGGATCCATCGAAGGTGTCACTCAGCGCGGTGTACTTGTCACCTAGTTGTCCCTCGAGCGCTGCACTTGTCATGGTTATGAACGTCTGATCAACACGCGAATGTACGCGAGATCGGCGAGCGGGCGCAGTTCCGCGAATGCTGTACGCGAGATTCAAGACGGCCGCAACCAGGCCTTAAAGTTCGCGTACACGATCGATATGCTCCCAGGTCGTGGGAGAGTCTGACGCGAACGGCCAGGACACCGGGGGCACCCTTCGTGCGGTCGTGCTCGTAATCGGGCTCGTTCTTGCTGGAGCAATCGCGGCCTGGACGCTCGTGGACATCTGGAGGCTCGCCCACCCGTCCGGTCAAGGGACGGTCTGCCCACTGATCTACCCAGCGCCGCCTGGGTGCTGGCCACAGGGCCGCTTCACACCAGCGTTCGTTTCCGCGGTCGTCGTCTCGCTGGGCTATAGCGTAGTGACGTTCCTCCTGCTGACTGCCGGCCGACGCCGGCTCTTCGTGGCGGTGTGGGCACTTGGTGGGCTGGCGATCCTCGGCGTCCTCGCCAGCCAGTTCGTCACGTGGGGCGGCGTGCCGGGTTGAGTCGAGCTTTGTCGCTTGGATGCCGTCGGGCAGGCACCGTCCGCGGGGTGCAGGAGCACAGTGCGTCGACCGGCGAGCCCTGGCTCCGCGGAACGTGGATTCCTTCGCGACCGTCTGACACTCGGCCCGGTCAGGTTCGGCCGACCGTAGAACAATGCGGCCCGGCGCCCGGCGCCCGGCGCCCGGCGCTCAGCCGCAGGGAGCAGGCAGCCTTCGGGACGACCCCTGGTACTGGATGCGGGGGACGCCTGCTCCCTGCGCGTGAAGTCGGTGGTGATTGCGCGACCGCGGGGTCCGGGGGAAGTTACGTTTGAGACGCGACGTGGATGACGGCGGGAACCACCCAGGTCAGCGGTCGGGCCAGCTCGCTGCTGCACCGGCCACGGCCCGCACGTCGTGGACCTGCCGACCCTCATTTCAGCGTGCGACGGCCGCACCTTCCCGCTTGCCGAGCAGTCGTGCTGATTGCCGCAGCAGCATGGAGGCGCCGAGTACGGTGTGGCCAGCCATGATGGGGTAGATCGCCCAGCGTTCGAACAGTCCGATGTTCCATTCGATGCCGGCGCGGACGTCCACCATGAACAGGACGAAGCCGATCAGGCCGATGATGCCGAGAGTCGTCAGAGCCCTGCCGCGAGTGCGGTCGAGCCCGAGGTGCCGAGCAGACAGGCCGACGAGCAGCGCGAAGACGTTGCCACTGACGATGACGGTCTGCGCGCCGAGGAAGTGGAACACGGCGAGCCCGTTGGCGGCGTTCTCGTTGGAGCCGTGGACCAGGCCCACGAGTGCCACCCCGACACCGGAGAGCACCGCGAGCAGCGTCAACGCCAGGGGGTGCCAGCCCTTGCGCTGATCGAACAGGAGGGCGGTGCCAGCGATCAGGACGACGCCGTAGACCACCCACCCGGTGTTCATGACCCAGGCCAGCGGGGAGTCGGCGGTCTGCCCGAACGCGGTCTCGCGTTCGGGAAGGCCGAGGTGGCTGACCCAGTTGTACAGGGGCGCGTAGCGGGGGTTGGTCCACGCGGCGGCGGTGACGAGCTCGGCGGCCCAGCTCACCAGCGGGCCGAGCAGCAGCAGAAGGGCGCCGATTCGAGCGGCCACAGGCCCGGTACGCACGATGGTCATGGTGCTCACGCTTTCAGTGCCATGCCGGGAATGCGGGCGCGGATGGCGTCCAGCTCGGCCTCGTCGGAGATGCCCTGGAAGTCGTACCGGGGCGTGTACGGCCCTTCGAGTGCGCGGACCTCGTCGTCGGTGAGGTCGAGGTCGAGAGATGCCACGGCGTCGTCGATTTGCCCCACCGTGCCGGCGCCCACCAGGGGTGCGGTGACGACGGGCTGGCGATGCAGCCAGGCCAGGGCAACCTGTGCGCGGCTCACCCCGCGGGCCTGGGCGACGGATCCCACCGCGTCGATGATCGCGCGGTTGGAGGCCTCCTGTGCGGGCGTGTAGAGCTGGTCGGCGAACGCGCCGTCTGTCTCGGCGCGGTAGGTGGCGTTGGCCTGGTCCCACGGGCGTGCGAGACGACCGCGAGCCAGGGGGCTCCAGACGACGGTGCCGACACCCTCGTCGAAGCACAGCGGGATCATCTCGCGCTCCTCCTCGCGGGCCAGGAGGTTGTAGTGGTCCTGCATCGAGACGAAGCTGGCCCAGCCGTTGGCCTTCTGCAGGTGCAGCGCCTTGGCCAGCTCCCAGGCGTGCATCGAGGAGGCACCCAGGTAGCGCACCTTGCCGGCCTTGACGAGGTCGCTCAGCGCTTCGAGCGTCTCCTCCAGCGGGGTGGCGGGGTCGTTGCGGTGGACCTGGTACAGGTCGATGTAGTCGGTACCCAGGCGCCGTAGCGAGTGGTCGACCTCGGTCATGATCGCCTTGCGCGACAGTCCCCTGCCGTTCGGTCCGGGCCGCATGGGGTGGCGCAGCTTGGTCGCGATGACGACGTCGTCGCGGTCCGCGAAGTCGGCCAGCGCCCTGCCGAGGATCTCCTCGCTCGAACCGTTGGAGTACATGTTGGCGGTGTCGAAGAAGTTGATGCCGGCCTCGAGCGCGTGCTTGATCAGCGGGCGCGCCCGCTCCTCACCGAGCGACCAGACGGGGTGTCCCCGGTCGGGTTCGCCGTAGGTCATGGCTCCGATCGCGACCGGGGACACGTCCAGGCCGGTGGTGCCCAGCTTTGTGTAACGCACGGTACTTGCCTCCTGCTAGGGTGGAACTCGCGGAGAGTTCTCCGCGGCTAGATCGAAACTAGCGGAGAACTCTCCGGGAGTCAACGGGAGGAGATCGTCCGTGCCTGACAAGTCGGCCGCGACGTACGGGACCCAGCGCAAGGCCGCCGCGCACAACCGCGCGCAGATCCTCGAGGTCGCCCACGAACTGTTCGCCGAGAACCCGGCGACGTCGATGAACGAGGTGGCCAAGCGGGCCGGCGTCGGCGCGGGCACGCTCTACCGCCACTTCCCCACGCGGGAGGCGCTGATCCTCGCGGTGTACCGGCACGACGTCGAGAAGCTGGTCGCGGCGGTGGACGGCCTGCTGGCGGAACGCTCCGCCAGGGACGCCTTTGTCGAGTGGTTCGAGACCCTCGCCGCCTACATCCGCGTCAAGCACGGCCTAGGCGAGGCGCTGCACAATGCCGCGATCCAGGACGCGATCAACGAGACCTACGCCCCGGTCACCGCCGCCGTCGGCAAGCTGCTCGAGGCCTGTGTCGCCGAGGGCACGGTCCGACCGGGCCTCGACCCCGGCGACGTCCTGCTCCTGATGGGCTTCCTGTGGCGCGTCGCGCCCGACGACGGCGGCGTGGCTCAGGGACGCCGGCTGACGGCGATGGTCTTCGACGGCATCACAGCACCCGAGACGTCCCGCTGACGACCGAGAGCTGAGCCCCGCCGCCGCTCGGTCCGGAACGTCGCGACGCGGGAGCGGTCAGTACCGGGCGCCGGAGACCTGAGCGGCGAGACCGTCGAGTGCGGCGAGGTCGTCCGGGGTGAGCTCGAGGTCGAGGGCAGCCGCGTTCTGCTCGATCCACTTCACTCGCTTGGTGCCGGGGATCGGGACGACCGGGGTGCCGAGCCTGGCGCCCTGTGCGGCGACCCAGGCGATGGCGACCTGGCCGGCGGTGGCCCCCTTGGCCTCTGCGATCCGCGTGACCGCGTCGGCGATCGCCTGGTTGGCGGCGGCGTTGTCGTCGCTGAACCGGGCCAGTCGGCGCCGACCGTCATTGGCCGCCAGTGCGGCGGTGTCGACGGTTCCGGTCAGGAAGCCGCGGCCGAGCGGGCTGTAGGCGACCAGTCCGACGCCGAGTTCCCTTGCCGCTTCGGCGACGGTGGACTCCGGGTCGCGGGTCCACAACGAGTACTCGCTCTGCACCGCCGCGATCGGGTGGATCGCGTATGCGGCCCGGAGCTGCTCGCCGGTGACCTCGGAGAGGCCGATCGCGCGGATCTTGCCCTCGGTCACGAGCTCGGCCATCGCGCCGACCGAGTCCTCCAGCGGCACCTCGGGGCTCACCCGGTGCAGGTAGTACAGGTCGATGACATCGGTGCCGAGCCGCAGCAGCGAGGCGTCCGCGGCGGCCTTGATGTAGTCCGGGTCGTTCCTGACCACGACCTTGCCCCGGCCGGTCGTGAAGTCCATGCCGGCCTTGGTGGCGATCGTGACGCCGTCGCGCCCGGTGCTGCTGCCGGCGACGGCACGCCCGACGAGGACCTCGTTGTGCCCGCTGCCATAGGCGTTGGCAGTGTCGATGTGGGTCACGCCCAGCTCGATCGCCCGCTGGACGGTGGCCACCGACTCGTCCCAGTCCGCCGCGCCGTACACGGAGCTCATGCCCATGCAGCCCAGGCCCTCCGCGGAGACGGTCAGGTCACCCAGCCGTACCTGCTTCATGATGCTGTTCCTCTCGTTCCCGTTCATTCGACGTCGTGATGACGACGACTACGACGATGCCCCGCGCGGAACCGGGCAGGCAGTGCCGAGATCTTCCTAGGAGAATCAGGGACAGCCACCGGCCTCCGTGCGCGGTCTACCGTGGAGACATGCCTTCCGAGACTCCGCGTCGCCCCAACGCCTTGGGCGAGTTTCTGCGGGCTCACCGTGATCGGTTGCGGCCCGAGGATGTCGGGATCACCAGCGTCGGTCACCGCCGCACGCCGGGCCTTCGGCGCGAAGAGGTCGCGATGCTGGCGGGGATCAGCACCGACTACTACCTGCGCCTGGAGCAGGGGCGTGACCGCACCCCGTCGGTCCAGGTGCTCGAGTCTCTCGCACGTGTCCTGCAGCTCGACGAGGATCAGACCGCCTACCTCCTTGCTCTCACTCGCCCCAAGCCGCGGCGGCGCCCCCGGTCGGCTCGTGCCGAGAAGGTGCCGACCGGAGCCCTGCTGCTCCTCGACGGCCTGCCCATGCCTGCGTTCGTGCAGAGCCGCTATCTCGATGTGCTCGCCGCGAATGCGATGGCGCGGGCGCTCTCGCCCGGCATGCGTCCTGGCGTGAATCGTCTTCGTGCTGCGCTTCTCGACCCGAGCGAGGCGGATCTGCACGTGGACTGGGAGAACGCCACTGCCGCGGCCATCGGTCAGCTGCGGGCGACGATGGGGGCGGAGTCCGACGACCCTCGCATGGTCGAGCTCGTCGGTGAGCTGTCGATGAAGAGTGAGCTGTTCCGGCGGATGTGGGCGCGCCAGGAGGTCGTGCGTCCCGCCGGTGGCCTGGCACGGCTGCGCCATCCCGAGGTCGGTGAGCTGGCCCTGCATCGCGAGAAGCTCGCCGTCGCCGGCACTGACGGGCAGGTGCTGGTGCTCTACCACGCCGAGCCGGGGACGGCGTCCGCGGACGCGCTCGCGCTGCTGGGCAGCGTCGCGGCGACGAAGGCCCCGTCCGGTCAGGCCGAGACCGGTGCCGCCGGGGCGAGGTGAGCTTCGAAGAAGCCGGTCAGCTTGTCTATGGCTGGGCCGACGTGTTCCGGCTTGTCGTAGAGGGAGACGTGGCTGGCACCCTCAATCCAGTGCAACTCCTTGGGCTCTCGCGCGCCCGCGAAGGCCTCGGTTCCCATGTGCTTGGTGACTGCCTCGGTGCCGAGGATGATCAGGAGCGGCCGCGGGGCGATCAGGTGGATGAAGCGGAACGGGTCGAAGGTCGCGATGCGGTCGATGCTTGACCAGGTGAACTCCTTGGCCGAGCGCGGGTGCTGCGCACGGTCGGTGCAGTAGTACTCGAAGCCCTCGAAGCCGTGCTGGCCGCCCATCGCCCGGGCTTCCTCGGCCGTGTCGGGGAAGATCGGGAAGGTCCCGACGCCCTCACCATGTGCCTCCGCGGTGCGGGCCGCGCCGGCGGCGTCGAGCATGGCCTGGATGACGGACGGGGCCTGCGTGCCGTCGGCGCCCTCGCGGAACTGTCGGCTGATGTCGGCGCCGCTGACGGTCGCCAGGGCCTTGACACGGTGGTCACCGGCGACGGCGGGGACCGCGTAACCGCCCGAGGCACAGATGCCGAGGATGCCGATGCGGTCCGCGTCGACCTCGGTGCGGGTGGTAAGGAACGACACCGCGGACTTGAGGTCCTCGACGCGCTGCGCCGGGTCCTCCAGGCCGCGCGGCGTCCCGCCGCTCTCGCCCTGGTAGGCGGCGTCGAAGGCGAGGGCCGCGAAGCCGCGGTCGGCGAGCTTCTGCGCGTACAGACCGGCGGCCTGCTCCTTGACGCCGCTGGCGGGGTGGCCGACCACGACGGCCGGCAGCGGCCCGGTGGCATCCATATCGACGAGCGAGTCGGGGAGGTAGAGGTGGCCGGCGATCGTGATGCCGGCGCTGTCGAACGTGACGTCTGTTCTGGTCATGCCTCCAGGTTCCGCGCTGCGGTGCTCGCCCAACAGCGGCGGGTTCCTGCCTGGGAAGGAACCTGCCCTCCCACACGGTGACGGCCCATGCGCAGAATGGTGGGCATGGCAACATCCCGTGACCCCGGCGAGCTGGGCGCGTTCCTCCGGGCCCGGCGCGCGGACCTCGACCCGCACGAGTTCGGCTTCGACGACGGGTCGCGGCGCAAGGTCCCCGGGCTGCGCCGGGAAGAGGTCGCGCGGCTCGCGGCGATCAGCGTCGACTACTACGTCCGGCTCGAGCAGGGACGCGTCCAGGCATCCGCGGCGGTGCTCTCCACGCTCGCCCGCGCGCTGCGCCTGGACGACGACCAGCAGGCCTATCTCTACGCGATCGCCGGCAAGAGCGACGCGCGGCCTCGACGCCGGCGTCGGGCGCAGCAGCCTCGGCCGGCCATGCGGCGCCTGCTCGCCCAGCTCACGGGCACGCCCGCGATCGTGCTCGGCAGACGCATGGACGTGATCGCCTGGAACGCCGCAGCCGCCGCGCTCTACCTCGACTTCGGTCAGGTGCCCTCGGCGCAGCGCAACTACGTGCGCCTCGTCTTCACAAACCCGGTACTGCGCGCGCTGCATCGGGAGTGGGAACACGACGCCCGCGATGCCGTGGCGGCGCTGCGCATGGAGGCGGCGGGAGACCCCGACGATCCCGAGCTCGCCCGCCTCGTCGGGGAGCTCGCCGTGCAGGACGAGGACTTCCGCACTTGGTGGGCCGAGCGCCGCGTCAACAGCGCCAGCTACGGCACCAAGCACTACCACCATGCGGTCGTCGGCGACCTCACCCTCGACTGCGACACCTGGACGAGCCCGGACGGGTCCGGTCAGCGACTGATGGTCCTCACCGCCGAGCCAGGCAGCCCCTCGGACCACGCGCTGCGGATCCTGTCGTCCTGGACCGCACCCGACTCCGGCTCTCCGGACGGTTCCGACTCCGTGCCCGCCGCCGGCTCCGAGGCATCCGCATGAGCGGATGGGGCAGCGCACAGCTGCAGGCCCTCGCGGCGGAGTTCTCGCTGCGTCTGGCGGTGGGCGCGGACGGGTTCGACGGGCCGAACGTCGAGATCGGCATGGTGGTCGTGGACGAGGTGTGCTTCGTACGCGCCCAGCGCGGTACCGCCTCCCAGTGGTATCGCGCCGCCGTGCAGGGCGGACGCGGCGCCATCCGGGCCGCGGACGCCGAGATCGAGGTTCGGATCGCGCCCGCTGGCACGTCGCTGGCGGACCGGATCGACGCGGCCTATCGCACCAAGTACGGATCACTCGCGTCCTTCGCGGCGGGCCCCCGCGTGCGCGAGGCGACACTGGCGATCATGCCGGCGTGAACCGGCCGCTCACCTGGCCGTTCAACTGGCCTGAGTAGTCGGCATCACGACGACCTCCTGCAGGTTCACGTGCGCCGGGCGAGCGACCAGGAAGGCGACCACCTCGGCGATGTCCTCCCCCGTCAGTACGGTGCGGGCCTCGTTCGACGCGGCCATGTGGGCACGGACGCCGTCATGAGTGACGTGGTCGATCAGCTCGGTGTCCACGCCGCCGGGTGCGACGTCGGCGACCCGCACGCCCTTCGCGCCCAGTTCCATCCGGAGGTGCCGGCTCAGATGGGCGACGAACGCCTTCGAGGCGGAGTACACGGCGAACTCCGGGAACAGGTTCTGCGCGGCGATCGAGGAGGTGTTGACCAGGTCGGCCGGCGGACCTGCCTGAGCGGTCGCGACGAGCTGGTCCACGAACGCGCCGATGGTCGCCACGGCACCGCGGACGTTCACGTCGATCTGCGTCGCCCACTCGTCCTCGCGGTGCTCGAGGATCGGGTTGGGCAGCATGATCCCGGCGTTGTTGAACACGATGCTCGCTACGCCGAGCTCGTCCTTCACCCGGGCGGCCGCGGCCTTCACCGCATCGGAGTCGGTGACATCGACTGGGATCGCGACTGCGGTACCGCCAGCGGCGCGGATATCGGCGGCGAGGGATTCGAGCCGGTCTGCCCGGCGCGCCAGGAGCGCAACGGGTGCTCCGCGCGCCGCGAGCAGGCGGGCGGTCGCCTCGCCCATCCCGGAGGATGCGCCCGTGACGACCGCGACACGGCCGGAGAGATCGAGGGTGAGAGCCATGAGAATGGCGTCCTTTCGGTTCACAGGTCTGAGCGACAACGATTCGGTCGCGTCTCCACTTCAGCCCGAAACGCTGGCGGACAGCAGGGTTTAGCGCGTACCGCTGTCCCTGGTACCCGGAGTACCTGTCGGCGTTCCGCTACTGCGGCCGGAACGGCGCACACTGGATGTATGACGATGCCGACCGGGTTGCGCGAGTTCCTCACCTCGCGCCGCGCCGCGATCGACCCCGCGTCAGTCGGGCTGCCGCCCTCGGCGGCGCCACGCCGCACGCCCGGGCTACGACGTGAAGAGGTCGCGGCCCTCGCCGGGGTCAGCGTGGATTACGTCGCCAAGCTCGAGCAGGGCCGCATCGGCAATGTCTCCGACCAGGTCCTCGACGCGATCTCCGACGCCCTACGGCTCGACGAGCTCGAACGCCAGCACCTGCGCGCCCTCCTCACGCCGACATCCCGGCGCCCTACGGCGTCGTCCCGACCGAGGCGTCTGCTGGCGCGCCCGAGCCTGCACGCGCTCGTCGACACCATCCCGAGTCCTGCGATGGTCCAGGGCCCTCGCATGGAGATCCTCGCCAGCAACCAGGCCATGCGCACGGTCTTGACCGACTGGGACGCCATGCCCCGCAACGAGCGCAACATCGCCCGCTGGTTGTTCCTCGCTCCAGAGGCACGCACGCGGTATGTCGAGTGGGAGGCGGTCGCCGCTACGACAGTCGCTGCGCTACGCGCAAGCCACGACCCGCGGACCCCGGACGAGGCCCTGGAACGCCTCGTCGGCGAACTCTCGGTCGCCTCCCCCGAGTTCGCGACCTACTGGGCCGACTATCGCCTCTTCAAACACACGCACGGCACCAAGAAGTTCTTCCATGAAACCGTCGGCGAGTTCACCCTCAACTACGACACCCTCGACATCCCCAACTCCGGCGGCCAAATCCTGTGCGCCTACACCCCCGACCGCGGATCACCCTCAGCAGAGAAGCTCGCCCTCCTCCTGAGCTGGGCGGCCAGCGCAAGCACCGACAACGCGCCAGCAGCCATGCACCGCGACGACCAGCACGGACCTGCCTCACGCTGAGCGGCTCCCAAACCGCGCCCATAACGGCAGCCCCAGCATCAACCAGGCCGCTCACACCCTCGGCTGCAACCCAGGAAACCTGCACGCCCAGCCTGACCACCCTCGAACACGCCGTCGAGGCTCCGCCCATCCGCAGGCACGCCGGAGCCCGCCCCGTCGGACCGCCCACACCTCTCGGACAGGACCTGCGCCACCAAGCTCAGGAACACCTCGGGATCTCAAGGATCCTCCCGACCACGTGAGACGAACCGGCCATGATCGAGGGAACGGACAACTTCGATGCACGCTCTGCTGCAGCAGGCCTACCACGGCTGGGCCACCAGTGGCCTTTCGGTCAACTCCTGGGTGACAACTACACCGCCCAAGGGACAACTCGAGGCGCTTCCTACATGCTCCCTGCCGGTCATCGCGCAGGTCTGCGCCGGATCCGGCGACGTCGCCGCAGGCACACCCGCGTCCCCGATCCAGGGCCTGGCCGACTGGGCCGGGCAGGCGGCCGCGTGGGCGCTGGAGGGCATGTGGGCGTTGATGACGACCACCACCATGGTCGACCTCACCGCCGGCTCCTACACCCGGGTGTACGCGCTGGTGTTCGGGATCGGCGCCACGGTGATGCTGCTGTTCTTCCTGCTGCAGGTCATCACCGGCATGATCCACCGCGACCCCGCCGCCCTCGGCCGCGGCGTCCTGGGGCTGGGCAAGTCCATCCTGGGCAGCTTCCTGGTCGTCACGCTGACCGCGCTGCTGCTGGAGATCACCGACCAGCTCTGTCTCGGCCTGGTCCAGGCGGCCGGGACCACGATGGAACAGGTCGGGCACCGGCTGGTCGCGATGGTCACCGGCATCAGCATCTCGGTCAGCGTGATCGGTGTGGGCCCGCTGCTGGGCCTGTTCCTGGCCGGGATGGCGTTCACCGCGGCGTTCGCTGTGTGGATCAGCCTGCTGGTGCGCTCCGCGCTGATCCTGGTCACGATCGCGCTCGCCCCCCTGGCGTTGGCCGGGGCAACCTGGGACGCCACCCGCGGGTGGGTGAGCAGGTGGGCCACCTTCGTGGTCGCGCTCATCGTCTCGAAGCTGGTCCTGGTGGTGATCTTCCTGATCGCGACCGCCCAGCTGTCCGCACCCGTCCAGGCCGACATCGCCTCGGTGTCCGAGCCCTTGACCGGGATCGTGCTGCTCGTGGTGGCCGCGTTCGCCCCCTACCTGACCTACAAGCTCGTCGGGTTCATCGGCCTGGACCTGTGGGCCACGATGACCACCGAGTCCGACGCCAAGGAATCCCTCAGCCGGCCCATCCCCTACCTGCCCGGCGGATGGCCCCGCCCCAACCCCGCCAAGATCCTCGGCAACGACAGCCCGCGAGGTGGCGGCGACGACGGTGGACCCGAACCCGGGGGCTCGGGTACGACCCGCACCGCAAGCCCATCGGTCGGCACGAGCGTCGGCGGCCCGGCCACCGACAGTGCCAGTGGTGCGGGTGCCAGCGGCGCTCGGGCAGGAGCCACGAGCTCGGCGAGTACCAGCGTGGGCAGCGGTGCCACGGGTGTCGCCAGCGGTGCTGCTGGTGCGGCGGCGCCCGCGCTGGCCGGGGCCGTGGTGGCCAAGGGCGCCTTCGACGCCGGGGGCAGGACCGGCCAGACGGTCGGCGGCTACGCCGCCCAGAACGCCGAGGGCACGACCCAACCCGGCGCGGCCCAACCCGGCACTGGGTCCGGCGCCGCGGGCCGTGGGGCGGCAGGGACGTCAGCTGGTGTGCCGGCGGCGGGCTCGCCAGAGCCCGACCCCGAGGTCGACGCGGGACCGCCGCCCGGCCCCGTGCGGGAGCAGCCGGGGATCCTGTTTCGTGATGGGACCGAGTCATGACCGCCCCGGCGGCCGGGCGGCTGGGGGCGGTGAAGTTTTCCCGGCTGTCCAAGCGGGCCCTGATACTGGGCCTGACCGCGACCCAGCTGGTCACCATCGGCCTGGGTGCCCTGCCCCTGGTCATCGCCCTGTACGCCGGTAGGGGTGCCGTGTACGCGGTTCCGGTCCTGGTCGCCGCGACGGCGGCCGCGCTGGTGCCGGTGGGTGGGCGGCACGTGGTCGGCTGGGTCCCGATCGCGGCGTCCTGGGCCTGGCGCACCGCCACCGGACAGCTCGAGTACCGCGCCCGCATCACCGGCCCGGCCCGGCCCCGGCCGGCCGGGACCCTGGCCCTGCCCGGCTACACCGCCAGGCTGCGCCAGTACACCGACCCTGTCACCGGCACCGTCCTGGTGCACGACCCGCACACGGCCACGCTGACCGCGGTCCTGCCGGTGACGCATCCGGCGTTCGTGCTGCTGGACCCCGCCGAGCAGCAACGCCGCGTCACCGCGTGGGGGCGGGTGCTGGCCACCGTGTCCCGGTCCGGGCACATCACAGCCCTGCACCTGGCCGAACGCACCCTGCCCGGCTCCGGCGCGAGCCTGGCCGACTGGTGGCAAGCCCACGGGATCCACGACGACTCCTTCGCGGCCCGGACCTACGCCGACCTGATCGACCGCGCCGGCCCCGCCGGAGAACAGCACGCCACCACCATCGCCCTCACCCTGGACATGACCATCGCGGCACGCTCGATCCGGGCGGCCGGTGGTGGGCTGCGTGGCGCCGCCGTCGTACTGGCGCAGGAGGTCGAGACGCTGACCACCGCGCTGCGCGCCGCCGACCTCACCCCCGGGACCCCCTACGACCCGGGGCAGCTCGCGGTGCACCTGCGCACCGCGTACGACCCATCGTTGGGGCCGGCGCTGGAACGCCACCCCACCCTGGGACGGGAGCTGGCCGCCGCCGGCCCGATCGCCGTGACCGAGACCTGGGGCGACCTGCGCGCCGACGGCACCTACCACTGCGTCCTATGGATCTCCCAATGGCCCCAGTCACCCACCTACCCCGGCTTCCTGGCCCCAGTGCTCCTGTCCTCGGGGGTGCAGCGCACGCTGGCGGTCACCTACCGGCCCATCCGGACCGACGTCGCTCTGCGGGAGCTGCGCCGGCGCCGGACGGGGCACCTGTCCGACGCCGCCCAGCGGGCCCGGATCGGGCAGACCACCGACGCGACCGACCAGGCCGAACTGTCCGACGTGCTGCAGCAGGAAGCCGACCTCGCCGCCGGGCACAGCCTGCTGACCGCCACCGGGCTGATCACCATCAGCGCCCCCGACCCCGACCAGCTTGCCCACGACATCGCCGCCGTCGAACAAGCCGCGATCCAAGCCGGCCTGGAAACCCGCCGCCTGTGGGGACAACAAGCCCAAGCCTTCGCCCGCACCATCCTGCCCACCTGAACCACCCACACCCACCCCCAGCTCTCCCCCAGGGCGTCGCTGCGCGTCGTCGACGGGCGTGCTCGCGGGGCGCGGTCAACAGGCGTGGTCGGCGGGCCTGGTGGGGGCGGTGCACCTGGTGGGCATGAGCACATCCAGCACACCCCGGACGGGCACCGGGCCGGTGGCCTGCCAGGCCGGGCCGTTGCACCTGTCCCTGCACCACACCGGTGACGACCAGGACCCCGACGGCACCACCCGGCACCGGTACGAGTACACGGTGACCAACCAGCAGTCCACCAGCCAGCGATACCAGGCCACCGACCTGCACAACCGGGGCGCCGTGAACACGAACGCCGCGATGTGCGCGCTGATCGGCTACCTGCACGCGATCGGGCGGACCGTGCGCGACTACCACACCGACCCCGGCGACAGCTCGATGAACCACCTGCCCGCATGGCTCCCCCAGACCACCACCGGCCACCTCGAGGACCTCAGGCAATGCCTGGAGGCGCACGAAGAGCTCCAGGCCGGGCCCACCGACCTCACCTTCGACTTCGACGACCCCCACACCTAGGCACCACGCCACCTCACCCGTACCCGGACCTCACAGGAGATGGAGCCACCCATGAACACGCCCCACGAGATTCCCTGGATCACCGCCTCGCGCCCGCGCTCACCGCTGGTCCTGGACCCGGATCCGGTCGAGACCGCAGCGGCCGTGGCTGCCACGATGCACCGCCTGACGGCCGAGACCAGCACGCTGACCGGCCTGGACCAGGCACCGCAGATCGCAACCGAGCTCCTGGACGCACTGAACGAGATCGCCAACGTCACCACCGAGCTGTCCCGCCTGGCCTTCCACCACAACACCGCCGCCCCGCCCACCGGCAGCGGCCCAGACGCCGGGGACATGCGGACCCGGGCCCAGGCGGTCGACGGTTTCGACGTGGCCTCGCGCGAGGTCCACGAAGCCCGCAAGCACCTGGCGCGCGCCAGTGACGCCGTCGCCAGGCTGGTCGACCAGCAAGCACCCGGGCCCGCTCAGCCGCCGCCGGGCCAACCCGGCCACGGCACCGCCCACGCCGGGCGAACCGGGCCACGACCTGCTGGCCCGTCCCAGGACGAGGCCACCCACCAACCGGCCCTCTGACTGCCCGCACCGCGCGATGAGGGACCTTGCCCCGTGGCCGGTTCGGTCAAATGCGGCGAACTGGTAGGCCGTCCTCGCACGAGAAGCGGTGATGGCCCGGATGGCGATCCCGCGTCGGGCGAGACGGGCACCGAGCCGTTCACTGCTCCGCGCGTGGCTGGGCCGTCACAGGCCTGGCCCGCGACCTCGGATCCCAGACGGTCCAGCCGTTCCCAGGCCATCGGCACAGGCATGACACTCACCGCGGTGTCCACGAGGTATGGATCGAAGGACCTCCCGACAGAGCCTGGCCTTCGCGCGCGGCTCGCGGGCTGATCAGCTACCTCCGCGCAGGAGCTGAATGAAGGCGACCACGAGTGGCCCGACCAGTGTCGAGACGACGACGATGACACCAGCAGTCTCGCCCAGGAGCTGCAGGGTGCGCCCCAGGGTTCGAGGTTGCCCGGTCTCGTACGTGTTCGGGTCGAAGTCGCCGCGAGCCGGCTCGAGCAGCGAACCCCGAACGATGTCGTGGATCTCCTCGATCGCGGCCGGTGTGAGCTCCCCGGCGAGGATGTCCACGATCCGCTGCTCCCGCCCCGCCAGATCCAGGCCGTTGCGGCGCCCCTGAGCCGACCAGCGGCGGGTCAGCCGCAGGCACCGCTCCTTGACGGCCAGCCGCGCGATGACCAGGGGACGGACCCAGCGCAGGATCCGTGCCCCAGCGTCCCCGAAGGACTGGTAACGGTCGAGCAAGCACATCACCCAGTAGACCGCCCGGGCACCGCCGAACCCACCCACGCCGACCGCCAGTCCCACGCACAGCAGGAACGCCAGGATCGCTTCGGGTAGCTCGGCGGTCGTGGACCATCGGATCAGGAACACCCAGGTTCCGAGCAGCACCCCGTAGATGAGCCCGAACACCGCGAAGCCGAGCTCATAGGTGTGCACGGTCCACGCCGCCAGCCGCCGCTGCTCGGAAACAAGGAGGCCGGCGAGGTCGGCCTCGGTGAACCCGAGCTTGCGCAGCTGTCTGACGTCGCGGCGCTGCCGCCCTGGGCTGACTCGCGCTGTGCGCATACCCGCTCGACTCCCCCACCTCGATGCTCGACGACGGTCGCCGACTCGCGCACGCTAGCTGGGGTGTCTGACACCGTGGGACGACCACGCGCGCGGACCGGGCCGGTGGCGCACCACCGCGGAGAGCAGCTTGAGCCGCGCTGTGGTCGGGGTCGCACCTGCCGGGCATGGACACCGGCGCCTCTCCCAGCACGCACGAGACACGCGGCACCCGGACGCGGGTCACCGTCCGGGCCGGTTCGCTGGATCTGGCCCTGTGGCACGACGGCGTCGTGCCCGACGAGCACGGCGGGTTCCGGCACCGGTACGCCTACCGGATCGCCGACGCCACACGCCCGCGCACCTCGCCGCACATCGGGCGTGACATCCACTCCGGCGTCGGCGACCCCGTCGACACCACGGCGGGGATGGGGGACCTGGTCTCGTTCCTGACGGCGGCGGCCGACGCCCACCAGTACCACACTAACCATCCCGGTAGCGATCCGGAGAACCGGGACCTGTTCCCGGCGTGGGTCACCGAGGCGGCCGGCCAGTGGTCCGGCGAGCTGAGGCTGCTGGCCCTGGAGCTCGAACGGCCCCCGCACGGTGTGCACACCGACCGTACCGAGCCGCCCACAACGCCGACCACGGGAACGCGGTCGGCCGCCACCACGGGGCAGGTTCCGGACGGGCTTGGCTGGCCGCCGGGCCGGTACTACACCGTAACCACGCTGCCCGGCCAGGCCGGCCACGCCGTGGCCAGCCTCGTCGACCGGTACGGCACCGGCGCGGCGATCGAGCGCCTGGCCCGGGGTGACCGCGGAGCCGCGACCTTGGACGCCGCCCTGTTCAACGACGAGGTCTACGACCAGGTACCGACCCGGCCCGGCAGCCTGGTAGCCGGGTACGGCCCGTACGTCCTGACCTACCACCCGGACAGCGGGAACGTGCACCTGCTACGCGAGCTGTCCACCGACCTGCAGGCTCCGCCCGGGTGGCCCCACCGGTACACCGGCATCCCCACACCCACCACCGAGCCCCCGGCACCACCGCCGCGGACCGCGCACGCGGACCGGCCGGCCCGGCTCCCGACACCGCCGCGGGCCGGGTTCGACGACGGCCCGGCCCTGTGACCCACCCGGGCCCCGCCCTGTCCGACGGCTGCCCGGTGCTGGGCCGGCACGCGGCGCGGTGACCGGCGCGCACCTGTGGGGCGTCCCGGTCCCCGCCCTGCGTTCGGAGAACACCATGCTGACCCAGCCGCCCGCGACCAGCCCGCAGCACGACGCCGAGGACGTCGCCGAAGCCGCGCGGCGCCTGGCCCGCTCGACCCACCAGGTGACCGAGCCGTCCGACCTGTACTGGGTGCTGAACGACCTGGCCGCGGCCATGCCCCGCCTGCAGCAGGTCGCGACCCAGATCGCTACCACCCACCGCGAGCTGGTCCACCTGGCGCACGACCACCACGGCCGGTCCGCGCACGGGCACACCGAAGCGAACACCGTGGCCGCACACCTGCGCCAGACCGCGACCCTGCTCGGCCAGGCACACCTCGCCCTGGACCTGGCCACCACCCACGCCGGCGAGATCGCCTGGTACCCGACCACCCCCAGCACCCCCGACACCAGCACCCCCGCCCCTGACGACACTCCCCCTGACGCCCCCGGGCCGAGACCGGCCGTCCAGAACGGGCAGCGGCCGCGATGACCCGGGACCCACGACTCACCCCGCCGCCGTGCGCTCCGGTGCCACCGAGCCCACCGGCCAGGACCGGTCCGGAGGCCGGACTATGAACCCCGCCGACCGGGTGCACACAGCCACCTTGACCACCGGCCGTGAACCGGCCAGCGTGCGCCGCGCCCGCCGGCGCGCGGCCGGACAGGTCCTGGCCAGGGCACGCCTGGACCGCCTCAACGCGACCCACGACCGCCAGGCAGCCGAACGCGCCCAGGCCCGAACCGTGCGGTACCTGCCCCGTGCCGGCGAGCACGGGCCCGCGACCTTGCGCACCCCGATCCGGTTCCGGATACCCGCCCACCAGGACACGTCCGCGGTCTGGGCCGGGGCCTACCCGTTCCTGGCCGAGGGCGGCCTCGGGGCCAACGGCGTGTTCGTCGGGCGTGACCTGCACTCCGGAAGCAGCTTCGTGTACGACCCGTGGGTGCTGTACCAGCGGGGACTGGTCACCGCACCCAACATGGTCGTGGCCGGGATCGTCGGCGCCGGCAAGAGCGCCCTGGCCAAAGCCCTGTACCTGCGCTCGATCCCGTTCGGCCGCAAGGTCTACATCCCCTGCGACCCCAAAGGCGAACACACCCCCATCGCCCGCGCCGTCGGCGGCCGAGCGATCACTCTCGGGCCGGGGATGGCCGCGCGGCTGAACCCGCTCGACGAGGGGCACCGCCCGACCGGCACCGACGACACGGCATGGTCCGAGCAGGTCGCCACCCGGCGGCGGACCCTGGTCGGTGCACTGGCCGAGACAATGCTCGGCCGGCCCCTGCACCCGGTGGAGCACACCGCGATCGACATCGCCCTGACCGCGACCGTCCGCACCAGCACGGTCCCGGTGCTGCCCACCCTCGTCGACCACCTCCTGACCCCAGACTCGGACGACGACACCGACGGGCGGCTGGCTGAGGACGGGCGGCACGTCGCCCACGCCCTGCGCCGCCTGGTCCGCGGCGACCTCGCCGGCATGTTCGACGGCCCCTCCACCATCGCATTCGACCCGACGTTGCCGATGCTGTCCCTGGACCTGTCCCGGGTCGCGGAGAACAACTCGGCCCTGAGCGTGCTGATGACCTGCGCCTCGGCCTGGATGGAAGGCGTCCTGGCCGACCCCGACGGCGGGCAACGCTGGGTGGTCTACGACGAGGCATGGCGATTGATGTCCCACCCGGCGCTGCTGCGCCGCATGGACAGTTACTGGCGGCTGGCCCGCTACTACGGGATCGCGAACATGCTCGTCTTCCACCGCCTGTCCGACCTGGACACCGTCGGCGACGCCGGCACCGCGCAACGCTCGCTGGCCGCCGCCCTGTTGGCCAACGCCGAAACCCGCGTCATCATGCGACAAGAGACCGACCAGCTCGGCGCCACCGCACAAACTCTCGGTCTGACCGGCACCGAGACGAGCCTTCTGCCCACCTTGGGCCTGGGCCAGGGCCTGTGGCGCATCCGCACCCGGTCCTTCCTGGTCCAGTCCCAGCTCCACCCCAACGAGGCCCGCCTCTTCGAGACCAGTGCCAAGCTGACCAAGGAAGGTAACGAGTTCCGCGCTTCTCGTCCGGAAATCTCGGGAACCTGAGTGCTGACGTCCGCTCTCAGGCTAGTCGAGGGTGCGGGTTCGCGGAACTGGCGTCTCCTCGCGAACGGAAGGTGTGGCCGCGTAGCGCATCGCGGCCTCGATGCTGATGCCGAACAAGTCGCAGAGCTGGCGGACGTCACCGCCGGCGGCATGGATCTCGGTCAGTATGCGCTCGGTGCGCAGAGAAGTCCGCCAGCTTCGACACGATGACAGCGTCGACAGCGTTCAGTCTCAATGGCCTGCCCGGGACCGCTCCCGGGCCAGCCTGCTTGGATGGGGACATGTCCTCCGATGTGGCACGTCTCATCTCAGACCTCGGAAACCAAAGCACTTCCGACGGCATGTACGAGGAGTCGCCACACACGCGTGCGGTGGACAAACTGGTGCGCCGTGGGAGCACGGTCGTCGTCGAGCTTGTCGAGAACCTCCGACGGCACCTTGACGATCTGGACAGGCTGCCTCTTCGCAGCCACGCATGGGACTCTGCGGCGGGCCGCGCCTGGGGCCTGGTCGAGGTGCTGGGTGAGATCGGGGACGACCGCGCTGGTGACGTCCTAGTCCGTGCCCCTCGGATATGACGGCTCGATCTCTGTTGCCGCAGCCCGGGGCCTTGCTGACGTGCATAGCGCCCGGGCGGTCAAGCCGCTGTTGGACCTCATCTCACGAACTGAGCCGAACGGCACCTTCGTCGACGACATGATCACGTCTCTGCTGGTGTATTCGCCCCCAGTCAACAAGTTGATGGGCCGGTACCGGCACGAGCCGACCGCGGTCGGCCGACGAAACCTGCTGGGGGCGATCGCCAGGCACCCGGACGCGCCGGTCGAGGTGTTCCTTGAGGCTGCAGGCGACACGGACAAGCAGATCAAGTGGGCTGCGATCAAGGGGATCGTCTCGGTGTGGCGGCGGTCGGGCGGAGAACCGCCGCAAACATGGATCGATGCGCTGGCATTTCTCGCACTCGACGACGACCTGGGCGCCAGGTTCATGAGGAACGGGGTCACATGGCGGGCCGTCGAAGCGCTCCACGAGATCTGTGCGTTCGGACAGTGGGATCGCTTCGAGACTGACCGGGTTTCCCTGTCTCCCGAGGTGTTCTCAACCGTTCTTCGCATCTCCCAGCGCGGCGACGATGCGCCCGCTCAGAAGATCGCCAAGCGGCTCGCACAGCTCGCACAATCGGACGACGGCGCCGGATACCTGCTGGAAACGGTGCAGCACACACACCCGGCTGACATCAGGATCTACATACTTGATCTCCTCGAACCGCTCAGTGAGAGCAAGCCGTCGTTCAAGTTCGTGGCGACATGTATCGCCCTGCTGGACGATGAAGACACCGCCATCCGGCGACGGGCGGCTGGCCTCCTCCTGAAGACTCGACTCCCGTGGTCGATGCGTTGGAAGTACCGCAAGGAGCTCGCCGCCGCCCGCACGATGTGACGCACTCGCACTCACGCTGCTTGATCCGCGGGTTCCCCTCCACGCGAACCATAGGACACCTCACGGCGAGGGATTGCGCCGCTCCCTGCCCGACCGTGACGGCACGGGCGGAGTCCAGGCCACCCGCAGGGCCGGAGGGCCTTGACGCCGTACGGGGCGGAACCATCATCGACCCACCACGGCGGAATCCCGGACCCCAAGACCGCCCCTGGAACTCGGCTCCACGATCGGCCGCCAGGACCGCTCACCGTTCCGCACACAGGGCTCCAAACGCTCCCCATCGTGGATCTCGGGAAAGGCCGTACCTGCTCAGGCGACGCAGAACTCGTTGCCCTCCGGGTCAAGCATGACGACGTGGCCCAGAACTGAACCCTGTTCGTCGGTGTACTCCTCCTCGCGCACCGTGGTCGCTCCCGCGCCCTCGAGCTCGGCGACCTTCGCACGGATAAGGTCAGCCCGCTGAAGCCAGTCCCACGGCGGTTCGCCTGCAACACGGATATCGATGTGAAAACGGTTCTTGGACGTCTTCGGCTCCGGAACTCGCAAGAAGCCGATCGCCGGGCCAACTCCATCCGGATCGATCAGCGAGGCGCCGTCGGGATCGTCATAGCCGGGCTCTGGGACATACCCCAGCGCCAGCGCCCAGAACCGGGCAAGCCGTTGTGGGTCGCCGGCATCCGCCCCAATCGTCCAGTGCACAGCCATCGCCCGATCGTAAGCCAGGCCCTCCCTGAGTCGCCGCTGAAACTCACCTACGCCCGGTGCTGGCCGCCGACCGCCCGTAGAGGCCGAAGGGCCTTGACGCCGTCCGGGACGGAACCATCATCGACCCACCACAGCGGAATCCCGGACCCTGCAAACCACTCGTGAAACTCACGTACATCCAGCCGTCTACTGCCCCAACCACTCGTCGAACATCCGTACATTCACGCCTCGTTCTCACGTTCATAGCCAGGCCCGCACGGCGGGTGGGGGCCCGGACACCTGTCGGTCATGGACACCCCCAGCAGAACCGAACCAGCCGACAGCGTCGGATCACCGTTCATAGAGGCCCAGAACGCCTTTCACGCCCGGTGGGACATCGCCGGACGGGACACCATCCAGCTGTGTGACCCACATGCGACCGCCGGCGTGGTGTCGATCGGGCTGTCCCGCCACGACGCCCCAGGAGAGTCAGTAGTGGACGTCGTCTGGCACGGTGAGCAGGTCCGGCTGTCGGACCCGGCGACCGGGGAGACACTCGACCTGGCCGCGGCGTCACGCGCGCTGCGGCTGCTGGCCCCCGAGGTCCGCGCGGTGCTCCACGTCACAGTCGAGGCCCTGTCCTACGCACGCGACGCCTACCGCGTGACGGACGAGCTGCACCACGCCATCGGATCAGCTCAGTTCCGGCAACGGGAACTGGATCGCTCCGCCAGGACCCACGGTCACGACCCCACGTGGTTGAAGGATCCGCAGGCCCAGCAGGCACGCATCCGCGAGCTGGAGGCGCAACGGGACCGGTTCGCGGCCCAGCACGGCCTCAGCGGGGTGACCGCATCAGGGCTGGATGACACCTACGGCCTGGACCTGGACGTCGCGATGCTGACCGAGCAGCGCGACGAGCTCGCCGCCGGCGGGTTCGCCGGCTGGCTCAAGCTGGTCACGCCACCGTCCAACAGCGCCACCCCACCCTCCGGCAGCTTGGTGCGGCTGCTGGCCATGGCGCCCCGGTTCGTGCACGGCGTGGTCACGTATCTCCGGTTCAGCAGGGAACTGGCCCGGGATCTGGACACCGCTCGTGAACGACGCCGGATCAGCTACCGGCTCGAGGCCGCGCACGAGGCCCTGGCCGACGCCGAGGAACTGCAGGCCACCCTCGCCGACGTGGAGAGCCTGCGCGGCGAGCTCGCTGCGGTGCTGCGATCGGCTGCCACACCGACCGACAGGCCGCAGGTGCCGGCTGCGTACAGAGCACTCCCCGCGCCCGGCGCCCCGTACCCGCACCGGGCGCCGACCCCGCCCGCACCGCCTAGCCCCGCGGCGCAGGGACCCGAGCCCGACCTGCCCGGCCTGTGACACCGGTCCGCCGCCGGTCGAACTCTGGTCCCTCGACCCCCTGGGTCCAGGCCCGCCCTCGTCGTCGGCGGGCGTGGCGACGCGGGTGCACCTGGTCGTCACCACAGGACCACATCCCGGGGAGCGCGACATGGACAGCTTGGACGAGGGCTCGACGCACGACGACACAGACCAGGACACCCACGGCCCTCGCGGCGTGCCGGGGAAGGTGAGGCGCGACCTGTCCGAGGTCGCGGACCTGGCCACCGACGAGCGCACCGCACGGATGGTCCTGGCCCTGGGCTGCCAGCCGGGCGACACGGTCGTGACCCGGCTGGTCGCCGAGCACGGGGCGCCCGGCCTGGTGCGGCAGATCGCCGACGGCGCCCTGCAGAACGAGACTCCGGAACTAGCGCAGTGGCGGTTGGGGGTCGCCGACCGCCTGGACCTGGCGGAGGTCAGCCGGGTCCTGCTGCAGACGCAGCGGCGCGGGATGGGCACCTTGATCCCTGGCGACCCCGGCTGGCCTGCTTTGGCCGGAGACACTGCGGCCCATCCTCTGGTGCTGTGGACGCGTGGGGACGTGTCACCATTGGCCGGTCGCCCGGTGCGGGTCGCGGTGGTCGGGTCGCGCATGCCGACCGAGTACGGCATGCGCATCACCCGCACCATCGCCACCGGGCTGGCCGACCACCAAGCCACCGTCCTGGTGGCGGGCTCGCTCGGCGTGGGCGCCGAAGCCGCCAGGGGTGCGCTGGCCGCCGGCGGTCGGGCCATCGCGGTCCTGCCCGGCGGAATGGACCGCCTCCACCCCACCAGCAACGCCGACCTGTATCGGGCGATCGCCGCCACCGGCGGCGTCCTGGTCAGCGCGTCCCCGCCCGGACAGACCGCGGGCCTGAACCGCTCCCGGGTGAGCGACCGGCTCCTGGCCACCCTGGCCGATGCCGTCGTGGTCACCGAATCCGCCGACCGGGACCCCGCGATCCGGATCGCGGGGCAGGCCAAGCGAACGGGTACCCCCGTCGGGGCCGTTCCAGGACCGGTCACCGGCGGTGCCAGCAGCGGGTCCAACGAGTTGCTGCGTCAGCAGGTGGCGCGTGTGGTCACCGACGCGGCCGACGCGATGAACCTGATCACCGCGCCCCCGCCCAAGTCAGCGGGGGGCCGCACCCGCGGGTATGAGTCCTCGGCGTCACGACTGGGGAAGGACGGTCCGCCGACCCCACCGGCCTTGATCCCGCTCTGACCGCAGAGCATCCCGAAGCCCTCGCTGAACTGTCGATGTGGCGTCTGCGATGACCGACGAGCTGACGCCGCCCGAGCCGTGGGACCTGCCCGTGGTGCGGGCCTTGGACGCGATCGAGTTCCTGCCCGGGCTGGATCCCGACCTCGTCGAGTTCGACCAGTTCCGCTTACCTGGTGTGGGCCTGCACGGTCCGATGGATTCGGCGACGATCTATGCCTACCAGCCCATCGCGAGCGCGCGGTTCACGGTGAAGTTCGCTGTCCGAGGCACCACGTACGAGGTGCGGGACCGCGACCGGCGACAGTTGACGGCCAGCGGTGTCGCCGACCTGCTGCACGTGCCGCTGGCCAGCGCTGACCGGGCGCTCACCCTCCTGAAGACCGGGCTGACCGAGTCCCTGCGGATCTACAACCAGGCCAACCATCCACCACACCGCACGACGGCGCACCGGGCCCCCTTCGCACCGGATACCGGGCCGAGGCCATGGACGCCCGGCGACCGGCCCGCCGTACCGGGCGCCGACACCAGAGACGGCGTGGGCCGGTGACCGTGGAGCCCGCCGCGGCGACCCCAGCCAGGCCGAATCCGATCACCAATCGGCTTCCTGAGCGTTGATCCTCCCCCCACGGCGGGTCACCCCCGTCGATGCCAACGGGTGACACGCGTGCACCTGTCCACCGAAGGCGGTCGACCAGGGCCGCCGGCGACGGTCAGGAGGCCGTGATGGACGCACTGGAGGACCTCGACGGCCCCGATGGGACGGCGGTTCGGGCGCACTACCAGGTCAGTGCCATCGACGCGCACGCAAGCCTGGCCGAACAGATCTGGGCCACGCTGCGTCGTCTCGGCGTCAGTAGCGGGCAGATGCTGGTGCACGGCTTGGACGCCGACGCGTTCACCGGCGCCCCGCTGGCCGATCCCGGCTCCCGCACCCAGGACGTGACTGAGCTGATCGCCCAGATCCCCTCCACGCCCAGCTGGCCGCACCAGGGCCTGGTGGTCCGCCCCTATTCCGGGCGGTACATGGGCCAGTACGACGTCGTGATCGGCAACCTGCCCTACAGCGACGTCCGGTTCACCGACCCGGGCAACCGTGCCCGCGTCCTACGCCTGCACGAGACCCTCATCCTGTCCTCGGTGGCCGCGACCCTTCCGGGCGGGATCACCGCCGTCGTGACCACCCACGACGTCCTGGACAACGAAGCGGCCGATGCCCGTGACCGCATCGCCCAGGATGCCGACCTGGTCGGGGCGGTGCGCCTGCCGTCGGCCAGCCTGCGCGACACCGACCACACCGACCAGGTCGCCGACCTGCTGCTGTTGCGCCGCCGCACCCGTGGGCAGACCACGGACCGGTCGACCCCGTTCCACGCCGCCGTCCCGACCAAGCTGGACGGTCACACCCTGCTGGGCAACGAGTACTGGACCAGCCACCCCGACCACATCATCGGACACCCCACCGCACACCCCGCACCCTCCGGGGGCGCCGAGTTGCAGGTCACCTTCCAGGGCGAGCCCCTGCACGACCGTCTCGGGACCGTGCTGGACGGGATCACGCACGAGGCGGACAACAGAGGCCTGAGGGTGACCTCCGCACCCGCTCGCGCACGGTCCGGTCCGCCCACCACCGGGGTGGGCGCGGTCGTCAGACAGTCGGCACCCGCCACCACGGGCAGCGCGCCCGCGCCTCGCCCACCCGACGCCGGTCTCGGCACCGAGCCTCAGATCGACCTGTGAGCCACCCGACCCCGGCCGCCCCACGTTGCCCTGGTGGGGCAGTGTGCGGCGACCGCTGGAGCTGCTCCCGGCTCCTTCCTCGTGAGCCCGCCCAAGGCTCCGCTGCTGCCGCAGCCAGCGCCTGTTCACCGGGGGCGGTCTGATGTCGAGACGTCTACGGTCAGGGAGTGGACATGGACCGTGTGCGTGCCCTGGTCGACCGGCTGCTCCTGGACGCGCGCGTGATCCAGGGACAGGGCATCGACGTGATCGCCTCCCAGATTCCCCGGCAGGCCGTCCCTGACGAGGCCGTCAACCACGCTGCAGTCGACCAGGCGGCGGTCGACCGAGCAGCAGTGGATGCAGCGGTGGCGGACGAGGTGGTCACACGGGCGTTGCTGGCCGCGCAGGTGACCACGGACCCGGGTGCCGCGGTGGTCCTGTTCACCCGCTTGCACGCCGCCGCTACCACCGCTGACGGGCCCGACGACATCGTCGATGTCATGGAACGAGCGGTCCTGGCCCGCCAACTCTGACCAAACCGGGCTGGCCGACCGGCCTGAGCCGAGAGCTCGCCGTACTGACAGGGCTGCCAGGCTGACTGGCAGGTCGACACCACAACAGCATCCGGGTGAGCAGTGACCACCGCACCGGGCGGGTGAACTACGGGCTGCGGAATGACAGTCCTGGTCCGTGGGCGGTGGGATGGCCTTGTGGTGTCGTTCGATCCGCGTGTCGTCATGGCTGGTCTGCCTGAGGTGACACAGCACTTGCTTCTCGCCGCCGCTGCCGCGGCGCCCGAGGACGTGCCGTTGTTCCTTGGCTCGATTCCGCGGGAGGCGTTGGCCGGGTGGGGTCCGGCCGAGGATGCGGGGCTAGTTCGGCTGGACGGCGCCGGCCCTGAGCCGTTGCTGTGGTCCGACCCCGCCATGCCGCAGGCTCTGTATGAGGCTGCGCGGTTTGTGGATCGTCAGCGCGCCCACCTGCGTCTCGCGGACGTGCTCACGGCGCGCGCGGATCGGCGTGCGTGGCATCTCGCGGCTGCCACGCTCGGGCCGGACGAGCAGGTTGCCGCCGCGCTCGAGGAAGGGGCCGATGCCGCGCGCACGCATTCGGGGTGGGCGGCCGCAGGGCGGATGCTGGAGCGCGCCGCGGAGCTGACGGCCGATCCGGGTGTCGCGGCGCGGCGCTACCTCTTGGCGATGCGGGCCGCGATCTACGCGGGTGACGGCCCCTGGGTGGGGCGGCTCGGCGCCAAGGCGGGTGACCTGACCGACGATCCCGCCCATGCCCTGGAAGCCGCGCTGGCCGCGGGCTGGGCACTGGCCCGCACCGACCGGCACGCCGAGGCCATCACGATGCTGACCACGGTGGCGGTACGTGCGGCCGATGCCGGTAGCACGGATCTGGCGTGGTCGGCTCTGGCGCCTGCCGCCGTGGCCGCGTTCTACTCCGGCCACCCGGAACACCGCGACCAGATAGTCGCGGCCCTGGAGGTGATCGATCGGCAGCTCGCCAGCAGTCCGCCGCAGTCCGGCGCGGGTGACACGGACGTGCCGGTTCTGGCGCCTGCGATGACTGCACCCCGGGTGTTCGCGCCCGAGCACGGTCTGACCCTTCTGGATGAGCAGTTCGGCCCGCCGCACGCCACGTGGCTGATCGCGGCTCTGGATCCGGTGGGATCTGTGAAGCAGGTGGAGGCGGTGCTGGCCGCCCGGGGGCACCCGTCCGGTCTGGATCAGGTGACGCTCAACCAGCTCGGCGGGGCGGCGTGGGCCGTCGACCAGACCGCGTACGCCGTGACAGCCCTGCGGACCTTCCTGGAGCGTCAGGAGCACACGGCGCTCGGCGGCGTGAACGCCCTAGTCTCGAACACGCTGGGCACCGTGCTGCGCGACAGCGGTGCATGGGACACGGCGGCCACCACGTACCGCGACGCCTTGCGGGTGGCGGCGGACACCGGCATGGAGATGATCCGGCGCACGACCGAGGCGGACCTGGCGCTGCTGGCGGCGATGCGTGGCGACCCGGACCAGGCGCGGACTCTGGCCGCCCAAGCCCTGGCGGGGCTCGACCCGGACGCGACCCGTGCGGTAGCGGTGGCCACCCGGCGGGCGCTGGGCCTTGCCGCTCTGGCTGACGGCGACCACGAGCGCGCGCATGATGTGCTGCGGCTGATCGTGGACGACGCCGGGCACCCGGTCCATCCCCACCTCTCGTTGTACGGGATGGTCGATCTGGTGACCGCCCGCGTGCGCACGGGGCGTTACGCCGAAGGGCAGGAGGCCGCGGTCGTGTTCCGCCAGGCGGCCGGGCACGGCTCCGCGCGCCTACGGGCGCTGGTGGAGCACGCGGCAGCGCTGGTGGCCGCCGCCGGCGACACGCCTGAGAGCCAGGAACGGGCCGGCAGCCATTTCACGGCCGCGTTGTCCGACCCCGAGGGCGCGACGTGGCCGTTCGAGCGTGCCCGCATCCAGCTGGACTTCGGGGCCTGGCTTCGGCGGCAGCGCCGCGTGATCGAGGCACGCCCGCACCTGGTGGACGCCCAGAGCACGTTCGAGCGCCTCGGCGCCGCGCCCTTCGCGCAGCGCGCGGCCACAGAGCTGCGAGCCGCTGGAGTCCGCCCCGACACGCCGGCTCCCGTGCCTGGATCCCGCCAGGACGTGCCGACACTTGCCGCGCTTACGCCGCAACAACGTCAGATCGTGCTGCTGGCCGCGCAGGGGCTGACCAACCGGGAGATCGGCGAGCGGCTGTTCCTGTCGCCGCGAACGGTCGGGATGCACCTGTACCGAGTGTTCCCGCAGCTGGGCGTGACCAGCCGCACGCAGCTGCGGGACATCGTCGACCCGCCAGCCCGTCACGAGCCGTGACGGCCAGGTGTAGTCACCTGACAGAAGCCCTCCTGTCGCCTCCGGGCCGAGGCTGATGTGCACGAGCACAACGACTTCGGAGGAACCATGAGCACAGTCGTCTTCGTCCACGGGCTGTGGCTGCACGCCACATCCTGGGACCCCTGGGTAGAACACTTCACCTTCGCCGGCTACACCGCCCAATCGCCGGGCTGGCCCGGCGACTCCCCCACGGTGGCCGAAGCGCGCGCCAACCCCGACCGGGCGGGCGGGTTCGGCATCAACGACGTGGTGCGCCACTACGCGGACCTAGTCGCCCGGCTCGACGGCCCCGTGATCGCCGTCGGCCACTCCTTCGGTGGGCTGGTCGTGCAGCGGCTGCTCGCCGCCGGTCACGTGGCGGCCGCGGTGGCGATCGACTCCGCGCCGATCCGCGGCAACATCCTGCTACCCCCATCCACCCTCCGGGTGGCCTCGGTCGCGCTGCGCAACCCGGCCAACTTCCGTGGCTCCGTCACGCTGACGCCGGAAGAGTTCGGCTACGGGTTCGGCAACGAGCTGTCGCAGCAGGAGTGCGCCGAGCTGTACGAGCGGTGGACCATCCCGTCACCGGGCCGGCCCCTGTTCGAGGACGCCGCGGCCAACCTCCTGCCCGGCTCGCCCGCCGCGATCGACTTCGACGCCGCCCGCGGACCGCTGCTGCTGATCGCCGGCGGGATGGACCACACGTCCCCGGCGTCGCTGACCCGCACCGCGCACAAGCTGTACTCGCGCAACGAGGACGTGGTGACGGACCTCGTCGAGTTCCCCGACCGGGGACACTCCCTGACGATCGACCACGGCTGGGCCGAGGTCGCCGACACGGCCCTGTCCTGGATCAAGGAGCGGGGCATGTGACCCGGCCGCGCGGCGGGCTCAGGCGGGCCAGCCCGCCAGGGCCTGCTGCGCGATCAGGTGGAGATCCTCACGGCGGGCACCGCCCGCGGCCTGGACCGAGATGCCCTGGCCCACGGCTGTGAGATAGCGGGCCAGGCCCTCCGGATCAGCACCGGGAGGCAGGTCCTTCTCGGTCACCGCACGCTGGAGGCGTTCCGTCAGGGCGGTGACGCCGTCCTCGCGGCGGGTGGCGAGTTCCTTGCACGCCGCCTCGCCGTCCGGGCCGCAGGCCAGCGCCCCCTGCACCAACAGGCACCCACGCGGGCTGCCCGGTGTCGTGTAGGCGTCGGCCGCGCCGTGCAGCATCGTCTCGGCGACCTGCCGGGCGGTCGGCTGCTCCAGGGCCAGCGCCACGAACGCCCCCGGCCCGTGCAGGTAACGGTCGACCGCCTTCCGGAACAGCGCGTCCTTGTTGCCGTAGGTCGCGTAGATGCTGCGCCGGTTGATGCCCATCGCCTCGGTCAGCTCGTTCAGAGAGGCGCCCTCGAACCCCTCGGCCCAGAACACGCGCATCGCGGCCTCCAGCGCCTCGTCCGCGTCGAACGAGAGCGGCCTACCTGTCTTCGTCATCACACCCTCCAGTTTTGAACCAAACAGTTCGGAATTAATCCGCAGCAGGTCCGGTTGTCGACACCAACATAGTAACCGAGCGGTTCGGAACTATGGCTGAAACGAACGGAGAACCCAGATGACCCAGCAGTCGACCACCACCACCGCGACGACACCCAGCGGCGCCACGGCACATGTCCGGGACCGCCCGCTCGCCGGCAAGCGGGCCCTGGTGACCGGCGGATCACGCGGCATCGGCGCGGCGATCGTGCGCCGCCTCGCCGCCGACGGGGCGAGCGTCGCCTTCACCTGGACCAGCGCCAAGGAGCCCGCCGACGCCCTCGTGGAGGAGATCACCACCCATGGCGGCACGGCGGTCGCGGTCCGGGCCGACAGCGGCGACGCCGACGCGGTCCAGCAGGCCGTGGCCACGACCGTCTCCCAGCTCGGCGGGCTGGACATCCTGGTCAACAACGCCGGCGTCGCGCACGTCGCCGCGCTCGAGGACTTCCCCCTGGCGGAGTTCGACCGCATGCTCGCCGTCAACGTCCGCGGCGTGTTCACCGCCGTCCAGGCCACCGCACCCCACCTGGGCACCGGCGGGCGGATCATCACCATCGGCTCCATCAACGCCGACCGCGTCCCCGCACCCGGCACCGGCGCCTACTCCCTGACCAAGGCCGCCGTCGCGGGCCTGACCCGCGGACTGGCACGGGAGCTCGGCCCTCGCGGGATCACCGTCAACACGGTGCAGCCCGGCCCGACGGCCACCGACATGAACCCCGACGCCGGCCCGTTCGCCGACTCCATGAAGCAGCTCATGGCCCTGGGCCACTACGGGCAGCCCGCCGACATCGCCAGTGCCGTCGCCTACCTCGCCCGGCCCGAGGCCCGGTTCGTCACCGGCGCCACCTGGGACGTCGACGGCGGCTTCGCCGTCTGACCCCCACCACACCCCGAACCACAGCACGACTCACCACGAACCGAGCAAGGAGAAAGAACGTGACCATCGGCATCATCGGCGCGGGCGCGATCGGTACAGCGCTCGCCCGACGTTTTACCGCGAGCGGCCAGACCGTACTACTCAGCAACAGTCGCGACCCAGAGACCCTCCACGCGACCGCCACACGGCTCGGCCAAGGCCTCATGCCCGCCACCGTCCAGGAGTCCGCCGCCGCGGACGTCGTGATCCTCGCCGTCCCGTGGCACCGGCTGAAGGAAGCTGTCGCCTCCACCGGCATCACCGACTGGGCGGGACGCATCGTCATCGACACGACCAACCCGCTCGGCCCGCCCGACTTCAAGGTCGCCGACCTCGGCGGCCGCACCTCCAGCGAGGTCGTCGCCGACCTGGTCCCGGGCGCACGACTGGTCAAGGCGTTCAACACGCTCACCCCGCCCGTCCTGGGCGCCGACCCCCGACCCGACGGCAAGCGCCGCGTGGTGTTCCTCTCCGGCGACCACCACACCGCCAACACCGAGATCGCACGCCTGGCCCAGCGTGCCGGATGGGCACCCATCGACCTGGGACCCCTCACCCAGGGCGGACGGCTGCAACAGTTCCCCGGCGGTCCGCTGCCCACCCTCAACCTCCTGCGCGAAGGCTGATCCCGCATCCCCATCTGGGGCGGCCCCGCATCGCGGAGCCGCCCCAGACCTGCGTCATCGGGTAGCGCGGTCCGCCCGCAGGATCGTCGCCGTCACGACGTCGGGCCGGGCGATCATCGCGAGGTGACCGGCACTGACGGACGTGATCCTGGCGCCGGCACGCTGCGCCATGAACTGCTGCAGCTCCGGGGAGATGATGTGGTCCTCCGTGCCCAGCACGTACCAGGACGGCAACGTCTTCCATCCGGGCTCACCGGCCGGCTCGCCGAGGGCAGGTGTCGCCAGAGGCCGCTGCGAGGCCAGGAGCTGCGCCTGCTTCACACGAGGCAGCCCGTTCGCGAACACCACCGGGAACACGGCGTCCTTCAGATACAGGTCCACGACACCCTCCGGTGCGCCCGGGTTGGCCACCACGTCGAACACCTGGGCCGGGTCGATCGGATCCTGCCGGCCCAGCAGATCATTGAGGCTCTCACCCTCGTCGGGAACGAACGCGTCGATGTAGACCAGTGCCCTGACATCCGGGCCGGACAATGCCGCGTCGGTGATCACGGCGCCGCCGTAGGAGTGGCCGACCAGGATCACCGGGCCCTCGGTGCGCTGCCTGAGGTAGGCGCCCAGGGCTGCGGAGTCCGAGGTGAGTGAGCGCAGCGGGTTGGCGAACTCCAGCACCGGGTAGCCCGCCGTGTGCAGGGCCGTCGCGACACCAGCGAAACCGCTCGCATCGGCCCACGCACCGTGCACCAGCACCACGGTCGGCTTCGCGGACCCGCCACGCAGGGTCTGCGGCTCGGCACTGGCGAGGGTGCTACCGCCGATGAGCAGGGTCACCACAGTCAGTGCCGCCAACGCGGCCCTGCGCCACGGTGAACGACGGGGCGTGTGATTCATCGTTCTCTCCGAACTCTCGGTCATTCGGCGCGATGTGCGCCACCACCACGCTCCACCGCGCCGCCCAGGCCGGGCATCTGTCACATGACTAAAGAGTCGAAGTGATCTCCAACGGCCGCGGGGGTCTTCGCGCACCTGTCTCCCAGACCGATGGGAGACGCAGATGCGCGCCGACAGCCGCACCCTCGACGAGAAGATCGCCGACCGCAACGCCAAGCTCGACGCCCTCCAGACAAAGCTGACCGGCCGAGCCGGGCCGAGCCCGTTCCCGATGGAAGGGCCGAGGCTGTGAACCGGCGTCCGGTGCCGGTGACTCTGCCGCGCGCCCACTTCGTCGTCGACCCCGACGGACACCTGACGATCACGGTCGACGACCAGCCCTGGCATCCAGCCGCTGCCGACCCGATCGCTGGCGACCAGTCGCGCACGGTGTCGTTGGGGCGCGGCGATGTGCTGCCGGTCCAGCACCAGATCGCCAACCAGCTGAACACCCCGATCCTCGTCGAGCTGGTGGATGACGGGCAGGCCTACCAGCCCTACTTCGTCGTCCCCGACAGCTACCAGCACCCCGACCCGGGCGACCCGGGCGCCTCCGCGGCCGCCCAGACCGCGCCCGGTCCCGAGCTCGGCACCCGGTCCCGCACGCAGGCTGGTCAGGGCCCGTATGCGCCGGGTGAGCCGGTGGTGATCACCGCGGTCGTGGACCGCACCCGGGCCGACGAGCACGGGCGGTTGCGCTACCGGCTGCCCGCCGCCGTCCTGAGCAACCGGGAGCTCCTGGTCCACGGGCAGACCTCCGGCACCACGATCCGGTTCGACCAGCTACCCCAGCCCGACCAGCACCCCGGTCCCCTCGACACCGCCCGGACGCCCCGCAGCGCGCCCGTCCCCGACCATGCGCGGGCACCGCTGCCGGGCCGCACGCACGACGACCACCACGGGCCGGGTCCCCTCCCCGCGCCCGGACCGGACCGGTCCACGCCCACGACCCCGGGTGGTCCGGATGCCGGGTGGGGGGCGCTATGAGAGCCCCGGCGCGGGTGATGGGTGACGACCTGACCGATCTGGCCCTGACCGGGCTGGGGGTCCTGGTCGGGCTGTCGGCGGTGCTGCGCGCTGCGGGCAGCCTCGCGGCCTGGGCCACCGGGACCAGCCTGCCGACCGCGGGCGCCCTGACCGGCCTCGGGGTCCTGGCCCGTCCCACCGAGCCAGCCACTGTGTTGGGGGCCGAGGGTCTGCACCCGGTCGCGTACTGGGCCGCCACGACCCTGCTGCTGACCGTGGTCAGCGTGCTGGCCTGGCTGGTGGCCCGGGCTGTGGCCGGGACGGCGCACCGGCAGGCCCGCACCCCGCACCACACCCCGGGCACCGCCACGCGTCGCGACGTCACGCACGCGGCCTCCGCCCGCACCCTCCTCAAACGCTCCAGGACGCTGCGCCCGTCGGTGCGCCGGCCGTCGCCGGCCCAGGTCGGGTACCAGCTGGGGACCGCGCACGGGCACGGGGTCTGGGCCTCGGTCGAAGACTCCCTCCTCGTGCTGGGACCACCCCGATCCGGTAAGGGTTTGCACTTGGTGGTCAACGCCATCCTCGACGCCCCCGGCCCCGTGGTCACCACCTCGACCCGCAACGATGCCCTGACCGTGACGCTGAAGGCACGCGAGCGGGTGGGGCCGGTGGCCGTGTTCGACCCGCAGCACCTGGCCAAAGGGGTGCCCGCCGGGCTGCGCTGGTCGATCGTGCGCGGCTGCCAGGACCCCCTGACCGCGATGATCCGGGCCACCGGCCTGGCCTCGGCGACGGGGCTGGGTGGGGGCGGGACGGAGAACGGCGGGTTCTGGGAGGGCATGACCCGCACCGCCCTGCAGGCCATGCTGCACGCCGCAGCCCTCGACAGGAGGACCGCCCGGGACCTGTTCGCCTGGTCCAACTCCCCGTCGGCGGCCGAGGACGCCGCCGCGATCCTGGCCTCCCACCCTCAGGCGGCGACCGGGTGGGGGCAGTCGCTGGAGTCGATCATCCAGGCCGACCCCCGCACCCGCGACTCCGCCTGGATGGGCGTCAAACAGGCGCTGTCGTGCCTGGCCGACCCGAGGGTCCTGGACGCCGTCTCGCCCGGCCCGGACGAGTCGTTCGACCCTGAAGCGTTCCTGCGCAACAACGGCACCCTGTACCTCCTGGCCACGGGTGCCGGGTCGGTGACGTCGGGCCCGCTGGTGGCTGCGTTCATCGAGGACCTCGTCGAGACCGCCCGCCACCTCGCGGCCGCCTCCCCCGGTGCCCGGCTGGACCCGCCCCTGCTGCTCGCGTTGGACGAGATCGGCAACCTCGCCCCTCTGCCCTCGCTGCCCACCCTGATGGCCGAGGGCGGCGGCACCGGCCTGACCACCATGCCGGTCCTGCAGTCCTTGTCGCAGGCGCGGGACCGGTGGGGTGAGAACGCGGCCAACGCGATCTGGGACGCCGCGATCGTCAAAGTCGTCCTGGGCGGGTCCTCCTCGCCGAAGGATCTGCAGGACTTCTCCACCCTGATCGGGGAACGCGACGAGTTCACCGACACCCACACCCGCGGCGACCACGGCTCCCGCTCCATCCAACGGTCCGTGCGCAGGGTGCCGATCATGCCACCCCAGGCCATCCGCATGCTCCCGTTCGGCATCAGCCTCATCCTGCTGCGCGCGGCGCCGCCGATCATCGCGAACTTGCGCACCTGGACCACCCGCCCCGACGCCGACCAGCTCACCCAAGACCGCACCCAGGTCGAGACCCTGCTGCAGGCCACCGCCCGCACCAGGCACCTCCCGGACCGCGACAGCGCAGGTGGCGGCGACCCGAAGGACCCGGCCGCCCGGCCGGCACCGGTCGACCAGCCCGCCAACCACCTCGCGGCCGCGGGCCCTGACCCGTCACCGGCCGGACCGGTCGATCCCGGCGCCCCGGGAGAACCCCCGTACGGACAGGACCACCCGCAGACCGACGCGAAGGAGTACTCGTGATGGACGAGGACCCGTACACCGACGACGAGATCGAGTCGGCGTGGCACCAGGCCGACGAGTACGCGATCGCCGACCACAACACCCGTGATGCCTCCGCCGTGCACGCCATGGTCGGCGACCGGCTGTGGCAGGCGTTGCGGGACCTGGGCGCGGCCGGTGGGCGGATGCTGGTCACCGGCATCGACGCCCACGCCTTCGCCCAGCTGCCCCGCGACCGGGTCCAGGTCCACCAGGACGGGTTCGGCGTCCTGGTCGCTGACATCCCACCCGAGCCAGCCAGCGCCTTCGACAACCCCATCGACCGCGGCAACCCGGACGACCACGCCGAGGCGCGGGAGGCGCCGGTGGCGTTGGTGGACAGGCTGGGCAGCGTGTACGACGTCGTGATCCACAACGCGCACCTCGCGGACGTCACGATCCACCACCCCGGCCTGCGTGACCATCTCCTGCAGAACCACCACGTGTCCCTGCTGACAGCCCTGATCCGCACCAGGCCCGGCGGGTTCTTCGCCACGCTGATGCCCCGCGACGTCCTGGACGACCCCAGCCCCAGTGTGCGCGAGGCGATCACCCTCCTGGGCGACGTACTGGGCACCGTGCGGCTGCCCAGCGGTGCACTGCGCAACGTCGCCGGCTGCGACAACCCCACCGACCTGATCCTGGTCCGCCGCCGCCCCGACCACGAGAAACCCACCGACCAGGCCACGTTCCTCGACGTCGCCCACCTGCTACCCCCGGACGACAACCCCCGCGACCACGAGCACGAGCACCTGCACCGGCACTACGTCGAACAACCCTGGCGGGTCCTGGGAGAAGTCGATGCCCGGCTCACGCCCGGGGGACTCCCGCGCCTGGCGATCAGGCCCCACGACCGGCCCCTCGCGGACCAGCTGAGCCAGGCCCTGCGACGAATCGTGCGCTCCGCACAGGCCCGAGACCTCGCGGCTCGACCCGGCCCGCGCCAGGCGGCAACCCCACGGCCCCCACGAGAACCACCGCACCGACCCCACCGGCCGGGGCCTGCGCGCGGGCCCGAGATCGACCTGTGACCCCACCCGACGACCCTGCACGGAGCACCCGGTGGACACCAGCGACTCCCCGAACGCCAGCCCGACGGGAGCACCCCACGCGGGGCACGGCCTGGCCGCGGGCACGACCCGGTGGTACACGGTCGCCTTCCTGTCCGGCACGGAGGCCGACCACGCCCTGGCCACGCTGCAGGCACAGGGACCGGCGGCCGTGGTCCAGGCATTGCTGGACAGCCTGGACCAGGAGGTAGCACTTTCTCGGGCCCGCAGCGCCGGGCACATCTACCCGGCGCTGCCCACCGGCCCTTTCGACCAGGTCAGCACAGTCGGCGACCACGCCCTGGTCACCAATCCCCTGGGCCCGACCCTGCACCTGCTGCGATCGTACGAGCCGCCCTTGAGCGCCCCGCTCTCCCTGGTATCCGGTCCGGACCTCACCATCGACGAGACGCCGTCCGACGTGGGGCGCCTCGAGGCCGCGATCGTGGACCCCACCATCCTGAACACTGCAGAAAACGCCACCGGAGAGGACTCCCCCGCCGCCCTGCACGCCACCGCCGCCGAGGTCGGGGACCCTGGGGCTGGGGACCCGGGGGTCGGGGTGTCGCACGCTGCGCTGTGGAACACCACGCGCTACCACGACCGGATGCGCGATCGCCGGTTCGGTCGCCCGGACCCACGCACCGACGGCATACGCCATCTGCAGGAGCTGGCCGGACCCGTGTGGCGGCTGCTACGCCGGTTGGGCGTCGACGGCGGGCAGATGATCGCCCTGTGGCCCGAAGCCGTGGCCCTGACCGGCGTCACCGACCCGGCCGCCTACTACCGGCCCGATACCGACACGTTCTGGGTGGCGCCCATCCCACCACCCGGGCAGCCCCACGCCCACGATCCATCGATGGTTGCGCCCGGCGGGGCCCTGCACGAGTACGGGCCCGGGGACCCGGTCTCGTTCGACGTCGCCCTGGCCGTCCTGCGCTACGCCGATCTGCGGTTTCCCGACCCGGAGCTGCGGCGCCAGCTCGGTGATCTGCATGCCCGGACCGTGCTGGACGCGCTCGACCACCTCAGCCCGGGCGGGATCCTGGTCGCGGTGGCCGGGCACCAGGTGTTGGACGACCCGGCCGACCACGACCGGCGTGCCCTGGCCGCCCGGGCCGACTTCCTCGGGGCTGCGCGGCTGCCGGCCACCGCCTGGCACCCCGACGGCTTCCTGCCCGACGGCCCCTGGCCGCCCTCCTGGCTCGCCCCGGCAGACCTGCTCGTGCTGCGCCGCCGCCCGATGGGCGAGCCGGACCGGTCCGCACCGTTCATCACCTCCCGCGCCCATCCCGTCCAGGACGGTGCCGTGCTGGCGGGCGAGTACTTCGGCGACAACCCGCACCACGTGATCGGTCTGCCTGCCCTGGACCATACGACCGGCCACCGGCTGCTGACCGTCCTGCCCCAGCACCACGGGCCCCTCACCCGGGACCTGCAGGACGTGCTGGACGACATCGCCGGTGACGCCGCCATCCGCGGCCTGCCGACGGTCACCAGCCCCAGCACCACGAACACCACCGGGCTGCACGGCACCGGGACACAGGAACTGGCAGGCCAGAGTGACGACGGCCCACCGGGGGCCGACCCACCGGTCACCGGGCCGTAGGGCAGCGCCCGCCGCCGAAGGTCACTGCCGCTTCCCCACAGCTTCCCCTGCTTCGTGGTGCTGATCGTGCACCTGTCCTACCGCATCACCCGTGCGGAAGGGAGCCACCGGTGAGTACAGCATTCCCCGACGACGTGTCGTTCTCGCTGGATCATCCTGCGGTCCAGGCCGACGTCCTGGCCCTGCGTGACCACGCCCGGACCACCGCCACCGCGGCCCACGGCATGCTGGCCGAACAGGTCTGGTCCGCGCTGCGGGGCCTGGGTGCGACCGGCGGGCGGATGCTGGTGCGCGGGCTCGACCCGGAGCTCCTGGCCGGGGTGCCCGACCACGAGCACACGCTGCCGTCGGGCCAGTACGGGCAGCTACAGGGCGAGGTACCCCACCCAGGGCACAACCACTGGGGACCGGTGCTGACCGAGTTCGAGCCCGGGTACACGCCCGGGGTGTTCGACGTCGTGCTCCTGAACGCCCCGTACGCCGACGTCGTCCACCACGACGGGCGTTTCCGCCTGGAACGGTGGCGCGAGCACAACCAGGCCATCCTCAGCTGTCTGGCCTACACGACCCCGGGCGGCCTGGTCGCTGCCCTGGTCAGCGCGGACGTCCTGGACGCCATCGACCCGGCCCTACGCCGGGGTATGGCCGTCCTGGGCGACCTGCTCGGCGCCGCACGCCTGCCCGGCGGGGCGCTGCGGCACCTTCCCGGGTGCGACAACCCGGTCGACCTCCTGCTCCTACGCCGCCGCCCCGGTGACCAGCCCGCACGGGGTGCCCGCTTCGAGACGAGCGTCCGCCTCCGGTTGGACGGTGTGCCGGTCCACCTGAACGAGTACTTCCACACTCGGATCGGGGACGTGTTGGGCCGCCCGGTCCTGCGGCGCATGCCCCACGGGCCACCACGGTTGACAGTCGAGCCCGACCGGGTCTCCCAGAACCTGCGCCGGGACTTGCGCACCACCCTGGACCAGATCGTGCGCACCGCCACCGCCCGCGGCCTGACCGCCACACACCCCACCGGACACAGCACGGGGCGCAGCACCGGGACCGGTCCAGGTCCCGCTCCGGACCTCGGTGCGCGCGATGACGCACCGCCGGGCGGATCACCGCACGACCCAGGGCGCGGGCCCGGCAGCACACCCGCCAACCCCGGAACGCAGCACGGGCGCCACGCACCGGTCCGGCCGGGACGGCGACTACCCCGGCCACCAGATGCCGAGCCGGACCGCCCCAGCCCGGCCCTGTGACCGACCCTGCCCTCTCCGAAGGGACCGATCGACACGACAACCACGCGAAGGGGGCACGACAAGGGCCCAGAGGACGACCGCGAGGCCGACACGGAGGGAACATCATGGACAAAGCCGGAACGGACAAGCCGGAAGACGCGCACGACGAGAGGCCGGACGGCGGTGCCGCGCTCGCCGCTGAACTGATCATGGGTCGGACCAGACCGGGCCTGGACCTGGCGGGGCAGGCAGCCCAGGTGATGGACCGCCTGGCGCTGGACGCGCACACAGGCGTCTCGGCCGCCGACCGGTACTGGCAGATCGCGACCCACCTGTGGCCCGCACTGAAGACCGTCGCCCGTGCCACCGGGCACCTGACCGGGACCTTGCTGGTCAGCGGAGTCGACGCCGACCTGCTGGCCGGCGTCGGTCCGCACCCGCACTACCCGCACGACCCGGGCCGGCACCTCACCGTCCACGCAGCGATCCCGCCCACCGAGCAGTGGCCCCACCACGAACTATCACCACGGCACGACCTGTCGCCGCTGCCCGGCCCGCGACCTGCCCCGGACCTGGGCACAACCGGGGGTCCGGGCCGGCACGACCTGGTGCTGACCAACCTGCCGTTCCACGACGCGGACCTGCTGGACCCGGCCCGCCGCACCCGTCTGGGGATCTACCACCGGGAAGTGCTGGCCAGCGCACTGGAACGGACCAGGCCGGGCGAGCTCACCGTCGCTATCGCCTCGCCGGTGTTCCTGGACCACCCCGACCCGCACCTGCGCGCGCAGGTCCACCAACAGGCGGACCTGGTCGGCGCGGTACGGCTTCCGTCCGGCGCGATGCGGCCCGACAGCCATGCCGAGGGCCCAACCGACATCCTTTTCCTGCACCACCGCCTGCCGGGCCAGCCCGGCCCGGGCATCCCCCGGGCACGCGAGGTGACCATCAACAACGAACGCGGCCACCTCAGCCAGTACTGGCTCGATCGTCCCGACCATGTGCTCGGCCGGCTGGTGCCCTCGGTGCCCGGCTCGTTCACGGCCCTGCCCGGGCGCGAGCCGCTGGGCCACCTGCTGCAGGTCGCGTTCGACCAGATCGCCGGCACCACCATCGACGTTCTCACCGCCCGCCCGGCCACCCGGAGCCCCGGCCCGCGACCAGGGCCGTTGCCCGACGCGGGATCCACCCAAGAAGGCCAGGCCCCGCACCTGTAGCGACCCCGACCCCCAGCGGGCCCTGGCGGGCACTGCCCCGGGGGGCGCGGGAGGCGATCACCGGGGCGAGGTGCCAGGGGACCTGTTCGGCTCCCGGCCGGGCGCAACACACGTGGCCGGCTGCGACAACTCACCGACCCAATCCTGGCGTGATCCTGGTGCGCCGCCGACCGGCCGACGAGAGGCCCACCATCGGCCAGGCAGCGCTTTTCCGGACGCCGCTCTTCACCTCGCGGCCCGCAGTCCCGGTCCTGACGCCCGGTCCCCGTCGACGCCCCGGTCCCCGCGGTGCACCTGGACGTCAAGCACGGACCTTCACCGCCTACCGGCGGCGACGACCAGGTCCACAGCGTGCACCAGTCCAGGGAGGGTGTCATGACCGTCGACCGGTCCTCGATCGGCTCCGACCGTGCCCCAGGCCGCGGGCGAGGAATGAGCCAGCTCAGCCCGGCGCCCGGCAACAATGGGGGTGCGCGATGAGTGGCCGGCGGGAGGCGCGCCTGGTCGAGGCGGACCGGCTGGCGATCACCGCGCACGCGCACGCCGAGGCGACCAGCGGGTACCGGTTCCTGGCCCAGCAGATCTGGCACACGGTGCAGGCCCTGGGGGCACCACCGGGTGGACAGGTCCTGGTCGCCGGGCAGGGCTCTACCGTGTTCGTCGGCGCCACCCCGCAGGGCGTGCCCGAGGCTGCCAGCCTGTGGGACGGGCCGGTGCCCTGGCGGGCCACGATCCCGCCCCGATGGCCCTACCCCGCGTTCACGGTCGACCCCACCCCCGAACCGGCCGGTACCAGTGCCCGTGGCCCGTTCGCCGTGCAGGTCATCTCCCAGGTCGGGCTCGACGTGCACCTGCGCAGCACGTACGCGTGGTCCCGCCAGCAGCTGCGCTTCCACGAGCACCTCACCCAGGCGCTGGCCGGCACCAGCCCGGGCGGGCTGGTCGTCGCGCTGGCCAACCACTCGATCCTGGACAACGCCACCGTGAACGATCCCACCCAGGCCGGCTCCGGCACCGACAGCTCGGGCCAGGACGGTTCCGGGCACGGAAACTGGGACCGGGTCAACCGGGTGGCGGACTTCCTCGGGGCCGCGCGGCTGCCCTCGAACGCGTTGCGTGCCGACGCCCGGTGCGATGCCCCGTTCGACCTGCTGATCTTCCGCCGGCGGTCACCAGGGTCACCCGGGCCGCAGGCCGGCCTGGTGGTGCCGGGGGCCCGGTGGATGCCGGGCACCGGGATGGCGGTCAGCTCCTACTACCAGAAGCCTCACGACGGCCATGTGCTGGGGCTGCCGGTGCCCAGGACGGACCGGTGGGACATGGAACAGCTCGCCGTCCTGGACCGCGACCAGACCTGGCGGCACCGCCTGCCCCGGGTGCTGGACCAGATCGCCCGCACCCACGCAACAACAACCCGACCAGGCACGGGCCTCGACACCCCGGGCAAGGGAACACCGGACAGGGGAACACCGGGCGGGACCGGCCCAGTCACGGCCCGGGTCACGCCGGGTCCGACCGCGCCGACACGCCCCGAACCCGGCCCGACCGAGCGTCCCTCGCAGACCGCGGATCTGACCGTCCCGCCCCTGTGACACCGCAGGCCGTCCTGCCACGCCCGGGGGTGCGTGGCCACCGCTCGGCACCCGCGACCGAGCCCACCCACCGGAAGCCTCGAGACGTCCAGACCAGTGGGGCTCAGACCGTTCAGCGACAGGAGCAACCCGATGAACACCTCAACCACCGGCATCGGCACGGCCCGGCCTGCCGCGGACGCCGGTGCCAGGACCAGTCCGCCAGTGGATACTCCGCCAGTGGGTGCGGTGCGGCGCGGGCTGGGCGTGGACGACCCAGGTGCGATCGCCGATGCCTGGCAGGTGGGCCGGCACCTGTGGCCGGTGCTGCGCGCCCTGGGCTACCACAGCGGGCTGGTCGGCGGGCGGGGCGCCCACAGCGACGCCCTGGCCGGCCGGCCACCCCACCTGCGGCGCACCGGCACGCCCGCCGGGTACCTCTCCTTCGTCGCGTCCTTCGTCGCGACCATCCCCGAGGCGGCCGGGCACGCGGGCATCCAGTTGCAGCACCTGCCCGCCGACCTGCCCCGGCTTCCCGAGTACCGCGGGCAGCTCACCGTCGTCCTGCAGGACGTCCCGTTCAAACAATGGCCCACCACACCCGACCTGGGGCGAGCCGTGGCCGACTACGGGGCCAGATACCTGTCCCAGGGCGTCACACTGACGGCTCCCGGTGAGATCAGCGTGTCCCTGGTGCACCCGCAGCTCCTGGACGGTCCCGACCCCAGCCGGCGCCGGGCCCTGGCCCGGCAGGCCGACCTGCTCGGCGCGCTGCGCCTGCCCCCGCGCCCCGGGCCCGGCGGACCGGGCACACCGCTGGACGTCGTACTGCTGCGCCGCCGCCCTGCCGGGACCCGCGCCGCGAGCCTGGCGTTCACCGACCTGTCCCCGGTCCGGCTCGGGGACCATCGGGCCAGGATCAACGAGTACTTCGCCACCCACCCCGACCACGTCCTGAGCCGGGTCCTGCCCGGCACCGGTGCCTCACCACTGCTGGTCCCGGTCGCCGACCGGGCCCGCCTAGGCCAGCAGGTCCAGGGCACCCTCAAGCGGATCGGCGGCACCGCCACCCGACTACGACTGACCGCCCCCGGACTCCCGCCCGCGGCGACACAGCACGACCGCGATCAGCACGACAGCACCCCGCGCGACAACTCCGGGCGTGACGGCGCCCGGCGCGGCACTGGCGCCGAGCCGGCCCCGGACCCGTCCCTGGACCGGAACTCCACAGGCCGGCCTGAGCCTGTGACATCCTGTGCAGCAAGTGGATCACGTCCCGGCAGGCCCAGGGCCGGTCACCCGGCCGACGCCCGCGTGCCCAACCCCCGCATGCCCACTCGCGTGCCCAACTCCGGCGCCGAGGCCTGGACCGTGATGACGCTGTCGCGGTCGTAGTGGACCGTGAACCAGCGCCCGGGCCCGTCGGCACTCGAGGTGCGCAGGACCGACAGGCGTGCCTCGCGCAGGTAACCATCCCCGCGGTCCAGGCCGCCCCTGGTAGTACGGCCTGCCTGCAGTCCCAGGGCCGCGCCCGGCCAGGGCTGGGTGCTCAGGATCGTGGTGCCGTGCTGCCGGGCACGGGCCAGCAGCCGACGCTGCTCCGCCAGACTCACCCGCTCACCCGCTCCGGCCACCACCACGTCGAAGCCGCCGATCAGGGCCGCCAGCACCGTGCCGGCCTGACCGCCGGTGTCCGGGACCAGGAACACCCGCTCCAGGTCGACCCCGGCCTCGGCCAGCGCCACCAGCCCGAGGTGCGGCCAGCCGACCACCACCAGCCACCCGCCCCGCTGGGCGGCGCCCAGCAGCCAGACCAGCAAGCCCGCCGAACCGCGCACCGTGACCACCGCGCCCGCCGGCAGCACCCCACCGGGCAACAGGCCCGTCAACGGCGCCGGCGCGCCCCGGAGCGGTGCGAGCGCCTCGGAGCGGTGACACACCCCGACCCGGCGCTCCGCCGTGCGCAGGACGGTCCGCGCCGCCTCCAACGGCGACACCCCACCATTCTCGAACATGCGTTCGATGATACGCCGGTGGTGATCACCCGCTGCGGCACCATGGGATCTGCGCAGGCGAGGTCTGCGCAGACCCGCGTCACGACACTCGGGTCGGCCGGACCGGCCGGGTCGGCCGGGTCTCCGTGAGTCCGGTTCCGGAGGCGCACGACGTGGTGGGTGGCAACACGACGTGCCCGTGCATTGCGCCGTCGCCGACCATGCGTCGCTCACCATGCGTCGCCGGTCAGGCGTCACCAATCAGGCGGGAGCCTTGTGGTGTTGTGCCGCGGCCAGGGCCTGGGCTCCGAAGGCGAGTAGGCCCGTCAGGCCCCAGGTGACCAGGGGCCAGGCGATCTCGCTGGCGGGTATGCCCCACCAGAACCAAGCCCCCGCGTACAGGGCCCACCCGGCCGTGTACACGACGCGCAATCCAGCACCCCACAGGGTGACCCCCGTGGTCGTGCGGGCGGTGACCAGAGCGTGGATCGAGGTCCAGGCCTGCGGCCAGAACTGGACCACACCGAACACGCTCAGCCCGAGGGTCAGCCCGGCGGCACCGGCGAGCGCGCACGCGACCAGCCCGACCGCGGTCACAGCGGCCAGCACGGTCGCGGAACGTCGCTGCCCGTCACTGGCGTGGGGCCACAGCAGGACGGTCAGCAGCCCGGACCCGGTCGCGGCCAGCAGCCCGGAGGTCACGACCGCATGGTCACCGGCCGGTAGGGCGTAGCCCACCCACCCCAGCCCAGCCACCGCCCACATCGCTTCCCCGCCCAGAGCGACCCCCTTCGCAGAGCGGGACCTGACCGCATGGAGGATCAGCGGCATCAGCATCGCCGCCTGGATCAGCACCAGACACCCACCAAGCAGCCCGCGCATCAGAGCCCTCCGACCGGCACGATGGAGGGCCCAGACCCTTCACCGGATGGACCGGCCACAGACCGGATCCCCGCCGCGGGCCGCAGGCCCACGGCTGCCCACCGGACGGCACGGAGCACGCACGACCTCACCCCGCACGACCTCACCGCCCACGGCCTCACTGCACGGACCGTGCCCGCCGGCACGAGCCCAGGTGCGGTGCGGCGGCAAGAGGTACGACGGTCGTGCGGGAGGCCGTGACCCCTTTGAGCTCGGTGAGTTTGAGCTCGGTGAGCCGGCCCACCCCCTGGGTGCGGACGCTCGGGACTGCTTCGGGGCCGATTCCCGCGAACGGTGAACATCAACCTGGTCCCCTTCCTGCGAGCGAGGGGCCCTGTGAGCGAAGGCACCTCTGGCGCACGAAGGTGTGCGAACGGGTCCCCGGGGTGATGGCGCACTGGCCGAGGTGGTGCTGTGGTGGCGTCATGGCGGGTGGCCTGCCGGACGCGGCCAGCCGGGAAGACGGCCGGCCAGGGCCTGCCCGTCGGGCACGGTGACCGCCCGCCGGCCGAACCAGGGCGCGCTGCCGGCCCCGGACCAGCGCTGCCGATCGACCGCCGGGTACCCGTGCCGGTGAACGGGTTGACGTCGGCGGAGCCGTGGACGCGCGCTCGCCCGCTGCATCCAACGTCGGCCGTCGTCGGTGTCAACCTCGCCACGACGTCATGGACGCACCGGTGGTGACGCACTACTGCTGGCGTGCTCTGCAGGCGGGGTAGTGGGGGGCGTCGGCCGTTGGCCCGGTGCTCACGTCGGCGAACGGTCCCTTGAGCCCTTGGCATTCGCGCGTGTGGGTGGCGCTCGGGGCGCACCTGGGGTCTGACCCCGGCGCCCACGGGTGCCGATCGACCTCACGGTGCAGGAGCGATCATGACCAACCCCACCAGACCCGACGGACACGACTCGACCTCACCAGCCCCGACCACCCCGGACCCGACCACGGCGGACCTGCGAGGGCAGGACCAGCGCGGGCAGGAGCAGGGTGGGCCCGGGGTGATCCCGACCAGGCAGAGCCTGGAGGGCGTGTTCCTGACCGGGCTGCGGCCGGGCACCACCCCGACCGGTGTGCCGCTGCTGCGTGCCACGGTCAGGGCCCAGAACTGGCGTTACGACCAGGGCACGTTCATCGCCGGCGAGGTCGTCACGTGTGACCTGGTGGTGTACCACGAGGCGACCCAGCATGCCCGGACCCGGTTTCGTCCCGGAGACGCGTTCGTCGCCTCCGGGTACGTCCACGCCTTCACCATCACCCGCGACGGCATCAAGGTGACCTGCCAGGAGTTCGTCGCCCGCCGGCTGGGGCACGACGCCGCCCGCACCCGGTACAAGGTCACCCGCACCCGCCGCCCGCTGCGCCCCACCAACCCCCGCGCCACCACCACGACCCTCCCCACGGGGGCGACAGGCGGCAGCTCTGCCAGCGCAGGCCAGGGGTCATGAGCACGCACCCGGGGCGGGCACCCGAACCGGACCCGACCGACCACGACCCCTCCCAGACCGGCCCGCGCGGCCCTGGCGGCACCGGCAGCGGGCAGGACGGCAGCCGGCAGGACGCGGTCGGCCCCGCCGGCGCCGACGTCGAGGTGGGGCAGGTGGAGGTCGGACAGGCCAGCGTCGGGCCGGCCGGCATCCAGGACCCAGGCGTGGCGGGTTCGCGGGATGCGCCGCCTCGGATCATGGGCTGGCGGCCCGGTGACCCCTTACCCGACCCGGGCGAAGACGTCGACGAGCTCGGGTTTGCGATCGACCGTCAGGATCACCCCGGTGTGACCGCTTCCACCATGGACAACGCGGACGAGACCGGGCACGGCGACGGAACCTACGACGACGAAGGCGACGATGGTGACAAGTTCGGTGGTTACGGGCTCGGCTCGGACACGGGCCTGACACCGGCGCAGCCGGAGCCAGTGGTGCCGGTCAACTGGAACACCCTGGACGCCCTGCAGGCCGAGCAGGAGTGGTGGCAGCTGGACGCGTTCGTGTACTGGCTGCGCGACGACTTCGGCCTGACCCCGCAGGAGCTGCCGCCGCTGTGGCACCGGCACCCCGAGCTGGTCTGGGAGCTGTCCGCGCTGCGCACCGCATGGCTGGCCGCCCACGCCCCCGACGCCCACCCCGGCTCACCGCTGATGTGGCTGCGGGACCTGGGCGACTCCCGCCGCCGGCTACGGGACTGGGTCCAGCGGTGCGGCACCACCCTGAGCACCGACCGACCCACCCGCCGCACCACCTGGCCCGGCGAACAACCCGCCACCAGTCCTACCGAGACCGCCATCAGCGACCGGACCGCCGACTTCGCCGTGTTCGTCGCCCACGACCTCGCCCGCCGACGCCAGGCGGAAGCCGAAGCCCTCGCCGAGATCACCCACGCCCGCACCCGCCGCCTCCAGCGTCTACGCAGAGCGTGGCACCTGCCCATACCCCCCACGAACGACCCTGCCCCGATCGACCCGGAGCGCGACGACGACCGGCAGAACGGCGCTGACTGGGATCGACCTGCACCAGACCCGGACACGACGCGCTAACACCACGAGACCTGAGGCCCGTGCCGCAACCCCATCCACGACATCGATACCGACGCACGACAACGAGGCAGGAGGACCAGGCCATGGAGTTCGAAGAGAGCGAAGACTTCGAGGACAGCGAAGAGTTCGAGGTGGGCTCGATCAAGTTCGTCGAGGCCGGCCCGGACACGGTCTTGGACGTGTTGGCCAGGGGCAGGCACTACGAGACCCCAGCCGCCCGGGCACACTGGAGCATCGCGGCGCAGCTGTGGCCGCACCTGAAGGCACTGGAGTACACGACCGGACGGCTCCTGGCCGTCGGGCCGGACATCGACCTGCTCGCCGGAGCACCACCCGGCACGCCCCGTGTCACCGACTACATCGAGGGCTACCAAGGCCATGAGGTCATGGCCGCCGACCTGCCCGGCGGCGACCAGTGGCCACACACTGGCCTGCGCCTGCGAACGGCCTCCGAGGACACCGACGGTCCCGCGGACCTGGTCATCGCGAACCTCCCCCAAGCCGACACCCGGCTCCTGGCCCGGGACAACAAGATCGACATCGTGATGAGTCACCACGCGGTCATCCAGGGCGCCCTGACATGGCTGCGACCCGGCGGGCTCCTGGTCACCCTGGCCCACCGCCAACTGCTGGACGGGCCCGACGGGCAACCGCGGCGCTCGATCTCACGGCAGGCCGACCTGATCGCCGCAGTCCGGCTGCCCGCCTCCGCGCTGCGCCAGGCACCTCTGCAGGACAGCCCGGTCGACCTGCTCCTGCTGCGCCGCCGCGAACCCGGACACCCACCGGCCGGCCTGGAGTTCATCAACCGCAGCCCCGTCCAGATCCGCGACGCGCCAGCCATGCCGATCAACACCTGCTACGCCCGCGCGCCCTGGGCAGCAATCGGCAACATCGTCCCCGACCCGATCGAACCCGACCTGACCACGGTCGCCCCGCTCAGCGGCGACTTCCAGATCGGGCTGTCAGACGCTCTCACCACGCACATCGACAACGCCATCGACGCCCGCCTCTACGCTCAGGAACGACCCTCGCGGCCGCCGGTCAGCCGCTCGCGCCCGACACGGCCCGAGAACACGCCACACTCGCGAGGCACCGATCCGGACACACCCGCTCTGTAACGGCTGCACGGGCACCATCCAGGCGGCCGAGGCCAAGCCAGGGATCGCGACCCCTCGCGGTCGATCTCCGACCCGGGTTTCACATTGACGCCTGGACAGCCTGGCACGGGTCACCGGCCGCCGGGTGGGACACCGCTTGGACTCGTCGAGGCGACCGCACTGGCAACCACTTTTCGACCCGGCCCAGGGCAGTCAGAACCCAGTCCTGCCTGGAGCCCTTGCCCGCTCATGCTGGTCGCTCCGTGACGGCGGCTTCGCTGATCGCGTCGCGCAAGCCGGTCCAGGCCACCGGCCGGGCGCCCAGGCGCAGGACGGTGGACAGGCGCATCGAGCCCTGCCCGGTGTCGTTGACCGTTGCGCCGGGTAGGACGTAGAACTGCCACCTGGTGATGTCCAGGCCGTCGTACGGTTCGTGCTGCGTGGTGGTGTGGACGGCGAACACGTAGACATCGGCAACGTGAGCTGGGCCTGTGGTGTTCGTGGCGGCATGCCATGAGGTCTTGCCCGGGCGGCCCGGCAGTCCCGAGAACCCGATGACGGGCGCGCCGGTGCGCGGCCAGGCCTGTGAGTGGCCGCTGGTCTTGACCTCGATCGTGGTCCCGTCCGGTGCCTGCACGTCGAACGCGTCCCACTCCACCCGGGGCCTGGTGGCGCCGACTGCCTTGGCGACCAGGTACTCCGCGAGAAGGCCGCGTGCGGTGTTGGCCTGCAGGTTCGACAACGCGTACGCCCAGAACTCGGCCACTGGCGCATTCAGGAGCGTGAACAGCTCCCCGCCAGTGAGCCGGGCATCGTCAGGCACCGCCGCAGACTACCCCGTCGCCAGCGGGCCGCGTCCTGGTGCCCGTCGTTCGTGACGTCCCACCGGCCGTCGCTGTCCGCCGACCTCAGCGCTCCGCCGGATAGGTGGCTTCACCAGGCCGTCCCTGGTCGGGCCTGGGCCGGCCCGCACCGGCATGATCCGCGCGGTTCGATCCCGTGGCATGCGTCGTGTGGTCGGCGGCGCACCTTCCCGGCACAGGCACCCGGCCGGGAAGGGAGACCACGATGACCGACCACGACGACACCAGCCCAGGACCCGCCCGCCCGCAACCGGCCGCCCCGGGACCCTACGGCCTGGAGCCGGCGGGGCAGGCTTCGGCCGATCCAACACGCACAGGCAGTGCCCTGGTGGCCGGGCAGATCTGGGCCATGCTGCGCCGCCTGGGCGTGGACCACGGGCGGATGCTGGTCTCCGGGAAAGACCCAGCGGCGCTCGCCGGGGCGCCGCACCCCAGCGCCGTAGACACCGGGGAGTTCGTCGCCGCGATCCCACCCGCGGGCTGGCCGCACAACGGGCTGCGCCTGCACCGGCGCACACCAGGCCCGCCCGAGGTGTACGACGTGATCGTGCACAACGCCCCGCAGGTGGACCTGCGGGCACGGCATCCGCAGAACACGGCGACCCTGGTGGACCTGCAGGGCCGGATGGTGCTCAAGGCGATGCGGCACACCAGCCCGGGCGGGTTCACCGTGGCGATCGTGTCCCACCAGGTGCTGGACATCCCGGACGCCAAGCACCGCCACCAGATGCTGGACCTGTCCGACCTGGTCGGCGCCGCCCGCCTCCCCGCCGGCCTCCTGCACGCACCACCCCAGCCCGGCCCCGCATCCGCCACCGGGCACGCGGTGGACCTGCTGGTGCTGCGGCGCCGGCCCGACGGTGACCGGGTGCGCAGCATGCCGTTCGTGTTCCTCAGCCCGGCAAAGGTCGACGGCACGCCCACCGTGGTGAACGAGTACTACGACGAGATGCCCGAACACGTCCTGGGCACACCCCACCTCGCGCGCACCGACCGCGGCCCCGTGCTCACCCTGGCCCACGAGCACGACGTCGGCGGTCCCGACCTGGGGCGGGCGCTGCACGACGTGCTGTCCGGGATCGCCCGGCGTGGGACCACGCAAGGCCTGACCGCCGCCTTCCCGCGGACACCACCAGACCAGCCCCCGACGCCTGGACCGACCGTGCCCCGCCGGTCCACGCGACCAGCGCCATCGACGGCTTCCCTGTCCCCGCCGACCAGGCCGGCCGACCGCCCGGGGGACACGCCACCGGCCGGACCGGGACTGTGAGCCGGCCATGGACGCGAACCACACCCCACCCACCGGCCACGGCCACGGTCCCGACCCGGGCATCGCCCGCCTCGCGGACCAGGCCGCCGTGCGCGACCACGACGACCAGGACGCCACCAGCCGGCACGAGCTGATCGCCTCGGCGCTGTGGCCGGCCCTGCGGGGCCTCGGTGTGGCCGGGGGGCGGATGTTTGTCTGGGGCGAGGACCCCGAGGTGTACGCAGGCGTTCGGGCCGACGACCGGCGCCTGCCACACGCCACGATGAGCGAGCTGACCGGCACCATCGCCGGCCCGGCCCGGCCACCCACCGGGCTGCGCCTGCGCCGCCCCGGGGAGTCCGAGAACCGGTTCGACCTGGTCATCCTGAACACGCCCCTCAACGACGTCGTACTGCGGGACCCGGCCAACGACGCGCACCACAGGAGGCTCCAGGTCGACCAAACACTCGGCTCGATCCTGCTGGCCCGCCCAGGTGGCATCATCGTCGTCCTGGCCGGCAGCCAGCTCCTGGACCACCCCGACCCGCAGCCCCGGCACCTGATCGCCCGGGGCGCCGAACTCCTGGGCGCGGTGCGCCTTCCGGCCGGAGCCCTGCGCAACACGCCCGGCAACGACGGTCCCGTCGACCTGCTCCTGCTGCGCCGCCACGAGCACGACACCCCACCAGCCACCAGCCCTCACATGCCCCAGGCCGGCCCGGCAGAGTCGGTCGGGTTTGTCGAGGCGGTCCAGGTCACCCGCGATGGCCGCGCCGTGCACCTCAGCGCGTACTACGACTGCTACCCCGACCGGGTCCTGGGCACCCTCACCAGCCAGGACAACCCCTGGGGGCCGCCCACCACGACCGTCCTGCCCGAGCCCGGCGGGTTCCAGGCGAGCCTGGCCCAGGCCCTGCGCGACATCACGACCACCGCCCGGGGGCGCGGGCTCGCCGCAACCGACACCACCGGACCGGACCTGGACGCACCCATCCCCTACCTGCATCCTGAGGGACACCAGGGGCCGAACCTGCCGACCGAGACCCGGGTAGCGGACCTGGACGACGCGCGACGCGTCGTAGCACGCCTGCGCGGCCAGCGCCGGCCTCCCCGCGCCCCGGGCGGTGACACCGACCGGCCCGCGCAGGGCACCGACCCGGACGGGCCGTCGCTGTGAACACCCCCAAGCCGGTCAGCTGCACGCGGGCGGGATCGGGCGGTGGTCAGTCGACGGGTGCCGAGGGCAGCGGGATCCGCACGTGCAGCGTCGTACTGCGGTCCAGGCCCGAGAAGTTGCTCGCATACCCATGCAGCTCGGCGTCCACCCACGCCGCCCCACCGGTAGGACAGGTCCCGGTGATGGTCTGGAACCCGGCCGTCCACCTTGCGGGCGCCGTGCCGTCGGCCGCGTCACCGGTGAAGTCCAGACGCTGGTCACGGTAGGTCTTGTCGACGTCGCCCAGGGAGTCCTGGCACCGGCCCACCTGGCTCCCATAGAAGTCGATCGACCGGATCCCGCCGTCGTCCTGGACCTGCAACGTGACGCTCAGGCTCGCCTCGGCCGGAGCGTAGTGCGTATCGCCATCGCTGAACGTGAAGCGCTGACCGGTCTGCTGATCCCGGACCTGCCACGAGAGCTCGGGCGCCGTACTGCCCGTCGTGGTCACCGGCACGGTGCACCGGGTCGCCACCAGCAACGGCACCACCATCACGAGCGCGGCCGCCACGAAGGCTCTGCCCGGCCCGTGTGTCGACGTCATGACGTTGCTCCCTCGGGTGACCGTCCCTTGTCCTACACAGAGCACGCAACCCCGAGCGTGATACCCCGCGCAGCGCCCCACGGGCTTCCCGGGCACGGACCACATCTGCGGCACGCCCCTGGTGGCGCAGCGTCGTCGCCGGAGACCACCCGCCCGGGAGCTCCTGGGTCTCCTGAGCACACCTGCCCGGTGACCACACCACCATCCCCTGGGAAGGACCGTTCTTGTGGACACCAACTCCGACCGGGTCCCGGTCCAGATAGCGACCTTCGATCCTGACGGGCACTGGGGCGAGTTCCTCGCCCAGGTGGCCCACCTGCGCGGCCACGCCTTCGCGGACATCATCTCCGTCACGTGGCAGCACACCCAGCACATCACCACCGGGCGACGCCACGCGGACGAACCGTTCCCGCGCGTCCTGGGCACCGCCGCCCAATGGCACGACGCCGGATGGCAGGTCCCCAACGACGCCCTCGGATACGACGCCGCCGAGCGTCCCGGGCAAGCCCAGGCCCGGCTGTACAGCCTCGCCGAGGTCACACCCACCGGACACCACGAAGACGGCACAGAAGACGCCTGGGAAGGCGGCAAGGCCTTCGATCCCGCAGAACCCGCCGGCCAGATCGGAACGCAGAAGCTGGCGCAACGCGTGTGGGACGACCTGGCGGCCCAACTCGAACGGCTCAAGTACGACCTGTCCTACACCTACGACGCCGACCGGCCCCGGGCCCTGATCGATCACCGGGACCGTGCCGTGTGGATACCGGGCTGGACGCCGCAGAACCAGCGCGTTGCCGAACTCGCCTACGCCGTGACCAGCGCGACCCTGCAGCCCACCGCCGAACGAGCTCGCCCGGCCCTGCAAGACACCATCGACGTCATCACGTCCTCGGCCACCCACATCGTCCTGACCGCCACCGGCCTGGACCCGGCCCCCGTGCCCTTCCCGAGCAGACACATCCCCCTGTCCCTGGAACCAGACCAGATCACCCAGCTCGTGCACGCTGTCGGCAAGTTCGCCTACGACGTGGCCCACAAGATCCTGTCCGGCATCAGCACACCACTACGGCACAACGGGCTCCCCGCACCATCGGAACAGCGCGGCCTCCGGCCGCCGTCCATGGAGGCCTCCGAGCAGGCTCCGCCGGACACGTCGCGCCCCGCGCCCGCCCCCGAGATCGACCTCTAAACCCCCGGGCCTCCGCACGCCCCGGCACCCAGCAGGCCCTGCACAGGACAGCACCCGCCCATGCGAACCGGGAAGGACGGCATCACGATGAATGCTCGGTACGTCGGGCTGGCTGACTACCTCGCCCAGCTCCCCTACGCGATCGGCTACCAGCTCGGCGACCAGCACATCGTCATCGGCGCATTCGACGCCGACAAGAACAACCTCGTGCTCGCCACGGTCGACTGGAACGACGGCCCCGACGACGACCACGAGACGGCCGACGAGATCACCGCACACCTCGCCCGCGCCCTCCGGGAACACGCCGTCGCCCGGCTGATCGTGACCGGCTACGGCCCCGACGGTCCCACCCGCTCACAAGCCCTGGCCGACGCACTCCAGGAGGCCTTCGACGTACAACCCGAACAGGTCCATGTCCACAACGGCCACGGTCGCCTCCTGGACCCCACCACGGGCCGTTGGGGGCCCGCAGTCCCCCTGGCCGGTGTCGTGCCGCCAGCAGTACTACAGGGCCACCCGGCGCCCGCACCCACTCGGGAAGCTCTCATGGAATCCGTGGCCCCGTTGCCGGCCCCGCTGTTCGATCCACTCGACACCAGCACGGCCGCTTCCCTGCGCGACCAGTCACCCCGGCAACGAGCCGACATCGCCCGACAAGCCCTCGACACCCTGGCCACAGGCCCAGGCAACGGCCTGGAACAGATGCGCATCCTGGCCCACCTGATCAACCTCGACTCTCTCGGCCGCGACGTCGTCCTCGCCCACGCCATCACCGGCGCCAAGGCCCTCATGGACGCGCGGACCAGCGCCCTGGTACGCACCTTCCGCGCCGCACCAACCCAACAACGACCCCAGCTCGCCGCCACGGCAGCAGCAGCCACCTACCTCACCGCCCAGCAGGCCCCCATCGCCGACGGGCTACTCCAACACGCCAACCACACCGACGACTTCACCGCGCTCATCGCCACCGCAGTCCGCCTCGGAATGGACCCCCGACCCCTGCGACCGGCCGTCGTCGAGGCCGGACAGCAACGTGTGGACGAAGCAGAAGAGCATTGGAATCACCAGCAAGCAACGGGGCGTCTCGGCGACGTACTCAACGAACAGACGAACCTCGCGATCGATTTCCAGCTGCACGCACAGGCACGGCACCCGCACCAGCACCCGCCTCACCCCACACCGCCCACCAACGAGCCGAACAGGCCAGTGAACCGGCCCGGGTTCCCTGCCGCTACTTTGCGGGTTCGGGCTCTCGGGTGAGTGCCTGGTAGTGGAGCGTCTCGAACTCTATCGGGGTGAGCATCCCGAGAGAGCCGTGGAGGCGTCGGTTGTTGTACCAGTCGACCCAGCCGGCGGTCGCGTACTCGACGTCCGCGAGGGTGCGGTAGGGGCCGGCGTGGAACACGGTGGTGCGGATGCATTCCGCTTTGAACAGGCCGTTCACGGTCTCCATCAGGGCGTTGTCGTAGGCGTCGCCCACGGTCCCGATCGACGGGTTGATGCCTTCAAGGGCGAGGTGTTCGGTCAGGCGAATCGCCGTGTATTGAGACCCGGCATCGCTGTGGTGGATCAAATCCCCAGGTGAGACAGGGTTTCCTTCCCTCTCGCGCTGCCACAGCGCGATCCGCAGCGGTGTCATGACCAACTCGACCTTCTTGCTGGAGCTGGCGTGCCAGCCCACGATCCGCTGGGCGAACACGTCCAGGACGAACGCGACGTAGACGAACCCGGCCCAGGTGCGGACATAGGTGAAATCGGTGACCCACACACGGTTCGGTGCAGGGGCCGTGAAGTCGCGGCCCAGCAGGTCACCGGCACGCTTCCCGTCCGAGCTCGGGATGGTGGTGCGCAGCTTCTTCGCCCGGACGACACCCTGAAGACCGAGGGCCCGCATCGCCCGGTCGACCGCACCGCGGGACGTGCCGGCCAGGCCGTGCTGGCGGCGGAGCAGGGCGAGCCACTTCCGCCGCCCGTACAGGCCCTCCGGAGTCATCTGCTTGCGCCCGGTGACGTCGTTGAACGTCCACGCGAGGTCGCGGACCGTGTCTTCGACCACGGCGTCGGTGATCGTGCGGTCCGCGATACGGGTCGGGCGCTTCCAGGCCCGGTAGGTCCTCGCAGCGATCGGCAGGCCCTGCTGGTGCAGGACGCGGAGGATCGACTCGACTGCGTAGCCCTGACTCCTCATCTCGTCGATGAACGCGCAGATCAGCGGTTTCGGGGGTCGAGCTCCCCCGCGAAGAAAATCGAGGCCTTCCGCAGGATCTCGTTGTCCTCCCGCAACCGCTTGACCTCGGCTTTCAAGCGTCTGACCTCGGCGGACTCCTCGCTGGTGACACCGGGCCGAGTTCCGTCGTCGACGTCGGCCTGAGCCAGCCAACGCCGCACCGACTCCTTCGAGACACCTTCCTGGCGAGCAACCGCTGTCACCGCCGCGGTCAGGGTGGGGTACTCCTGCTGGTGCTCGCGCACCAGTCGTACGCACCTCGCACGCAGCTGGGGATCGATCTTCTTCGGCATGCTGTTCATCCTCTCGGACTCAAACAGCAGCGGCATCAAACCCGGGCCGGTTCACCAGAGCCCGGCCACGATGGGCCCACGCTCTGACACACGACCCACGCGAGTCCCGTACAACGGGGCCACCGCATTCCGCTGCACTCGGCGCCGGCGCTCTGGCCGAGGCGGTGAACCGACCATGGATCCGACCGGGAACCCCAAGTTCGAGCCCGGCCCTGCGAACTGGCCGATCTGGCCACCACCATCGACCGCCTGACCGATCGCGCCTGCCAAGAACGGCGGGAACGGCAGGACCAACACCGCTGGTACGCCCTGAAGGCTTAAGTTCCAGGCGGAGCGTTCGGGGGCCAGGTCCGTGTCGGACCTGGCCCCCTTCGATCACCCCGGACAGACGGAGCGTGGTGTCATACCTACGATCACAGTTTCGCGGACTCGGACTCGGACTTGAGCTTGGAAGGGGCCAGCCGCTCGAGGATCTGCGCGGTCACCGGGTCCACCCGGTCGTCCTTCTCGATGTAGTGCGTCTTGGTGATCTCCGTGGACGTGTGTCCCAGCATCTTGGCCGCCAGCTCCACGTTGGCCGACCGCTCTACCTCGGTCGCAACCGTGCGTCGGAAAGCGTGCGGGCTTACACCTTCGATCTTGGCCTTTGCCAAGACCGCGCGCAGGCGACGACGTACGTTCGCCGTCGTCAAGGGTGTGCCGTTCCGACTAAAGAACACCAGGTGGTCGGAGCGCTCTCCGTCTATCTTGGCGAGCCGCTCGCTCAGCACCTTTGCGGTCCACGACGGGACCGCGACGGTCCGGGCCGAGGACGATGTTTTGGGCCTCGGCTGCCGGAACGTGCCCTTGCCCTTGATGTACACGATGGTGCCGCGGACACTGACCCGTACCGGGTCGGAGTCCAGGTCGACGTCGCACTTTCGCAGCGCGAGCACTTCACCGATCCGGCAGGATGTGCCGAGCATGACCTCGATGATCGCTTCCAGCTGGCCGTCTGGCTTGGGGCCTGGCAGGCCGTCTTCGCGCCTCCATTCGGACGCCGCCGTCCTGATCGCCTGGATCTGGTCGAGAGTCAGTGCAACCGTCTCGGTGTCGGCCTTCTTGATCCGCTTGGTGTCTCGCACCGGGTTGCTCGCCAGAGCCTCGTATCGGACTGCGAGACCAAACGCGAGGCTCAGAACTGTCTTGGCCTGCTTGGCCATGCTGGGGCTGCCGTTCTTGGCGACCGACTTCAGGAACCGGTCAATGCGCCCCACGGTGCACTCCCGCAGTGTGAAGTTCTCGAAGGCTGGCATCACGAGGTGGCGCATGTTCCGTTCGTACAGCGCGCGCGTGCTCTCAGCGATCGAGTCCTCCAGGTCGAGGTCCTCCAGCCACAGGTCCACCAGCTCGGTGAAGGAGCTGTTTCGTGTCAGGTCGCCGAAGCCCGAGCGAGTACCCCGGGTGGCGATCGCGGCCTTGAGCGCGATCTTGGCTGCCGTGTCGGTCGGACCGGTGGCTCGCACCTGGCGCGACTTTCCGTCGTCGTCCCGGTACCAGGTGCGGGCTTCGACAGTGCCGTTATCGAGATCTGCGAGCCAGATCTCACCGAAGGTGCCGACTGGTGTGCGCGGTCGTCCCATGTCGATCACCGCCCGTCCGTGCCGTCGCCAGGGCGTGACTCGCGCTGCTGCGCGATCCACGCACGCACGTCGCTCACTGCGTACTTGACGCGGCGGCCGACGATGATGGCGCGCGGACCCTTGTGGTCCACTCGCCAGTCCTGGAGGGTGGCGACCGGTATCCCGAGATACTCGGCCAGCTCCTCCGTACTCAGCAGCGGCTCCAGACCCACATCGGGTCCGCCGCTCTGGGATGTGGTGAAGGCGTCCATGCACAACAGGTGCGGACCTTCCTCCGTCGAGTTCCAGCACTCTCCGTACTCGAACCCCAGATCCGGCGCGGATGGGCCGCCCAGCAGCCCAATCTGTTGCGTTCTTGTTGCGGTGGTCAAGTCCTACAAACCTTTCAGGCCCGGAGATCCGCAGATCTCCGGGCCTGATTCGTAGCGGGGGCAGGATTTGAACCTGCGACCTCTGGGTTATGAGCCCAGCGAGCTACCGAGCTGCTCCACCCCGCGTCGGTGACTACCACCTTACGCACCCGTAGGGACGAACGCAAACCAGCGGTCCGGGTCGAGACGCAGGTCACAGGCGATCGAACCGATCCGGCCGTGGAACGATCGACCGCATGACGACGGAGCTGAGCGAGACCACCCTGACCGCCGACCGGATCGTTCACCTCACCGAACAGCTTGCCGCGCTGCCCCACCTGCGGCCTGGCCCCCGTACCAACGCCCTCTTCGACGGCCTGGTGCAAGCGGTCCTCGCCACGCCGGACCGGCAGGCCGAGGCCGTGCTCGCGCATCCGGAGGTCCACCGGCGCAGGGATGCCATCCGCGACCTCTCGGCACGCGGCGAGACGGCGCTCGAGCATGAGTGGGCCGAGCGCATCGCCGCAGCGCCCGACCCGCTGGCCGCGCTCGCCGCGTTCCCCTACCTCGACAACTACCACCGGCTCACGGCCCTGGAGACCCGCCTGATCACCCACGCGGGCGTTACGCCGACGTCGGTCGCCGTGCTCGGCAGCGGGCCGCTCCCCCTCAGTGCCCTCGGCTACGCCGACGCGCTGGGCGCCGCCGTCGTCGGCCTGGACCGGGACTGGGCCGCCGTGGGCCTCGCCCGCCAGGTGGCGAACCGGACCGCGGCCACGGCGGTCCGGTTCGCGCAGGCCGACGCCGCCGACGTCGGCCTCGCGGAGCACGACGTCGTGGTGCTCGCCGCGCTGGTGGGCGAGACGCCGTCGGCCAAGGCGGGGATCCTGCGGCGGGTGGGCAGCGCGATGCGGCCGGGGGCGCTGCTGCTCGCGCGCAGCGCGCGCGGCCTGCGGACCCTCCTGTACCCGCCCGTCGACCACAGCGCGATGCCGGGTTTCGAGGTACTGGAGGTGGTGCACCCCACCGACGACGTCATCAACTCGGTGGTGGTCGCCCGCAGGCTCGGCTGAGCGCGCGTCACGGCGCCGAGTTCTGGGCCTCCTCCGCCGCTATCGCGTCCTCCAGGGCCTGCTGCAGACGCTCCTGCGCCTCGCCGTACGCGGCCCAGTCGCCCTCGCGCTGGGCGGCGTTGGCGTCGTCCATGGCGTCGGCCGCCTCCTGCAGCGCGGCGTCGAGCTCCGTGGACGGGGCGTCGGTGGGGTCGGGCGCCGGCTCCTCGGTCGGCTCGGTGCCCGGTTCCTCCGTCGGCTCGTCGGAGGGCACGTCGTCGGGGCCGGCCGAGCCCGCGTCGCCGGCCTCGGCACCCGAGTCACCGCCGAACACCTGGTCCAGCGCCTCGTCGAGGGTCTCGGCGAAGCCGATGTCGTCACCGAACGCGACCAGCACCCGGCGCAGCAGCGGGAACTGGGTGCCGCCCGTCGACTGGATGTACACCGGCTGCACGTACAGCAGACCGCCGCCGACGGGCAGCGTGAGCTGGTTGCCGCGCCGCACCGTGGACGCGCCGATCTGCAGGATGTTGAGCTGCTCGGAGATCGTCGGGTTCGAGTCGAAGTTGTTCTGCACCTGGCCGGGGCCGGGCACCGTGGTATCTCGTGGCAGCTCCAGCAGGCGGAGCTTGCCGTAGTCCTCGGCCTTCTGGCCGTCCTCGCTCCCGGCATCGGCGTCGACGGCGAGGAACCCGGTGAGCACCTCGCGGTCCGTGTTACCGCCCGGGATGAAGGTCGACGTCAGGGAGAACGACGGCTCGTCCTGGCCCGGCATCTGCAGCGTCAGGTAGTACGGCGGCTGCAGCGGCGCGGTGGTCGCCTCCGACGTCGGGTCGGTCGGGTTGTTCCAGAAGTCCTGGCCCGAGAAGAACTCGGCCGAGTCCGTCACGTGGTACTGGCTGAGCAGGGTGCGCTGCACCTTGAACAGGTCCTCGGGGTAGCGCAGGTGGCTCATCAGGTCGCCGGAGATCTCCTCGATCGGCTTGACCGACGTCGGGAAGATGTTGCTCCAGGCCTTCAGCACCGGGTCCTCGGCGTCCCACGCGTACAGGTCGACCGAGCCGTCGTAGGCGTCGACCGTCGCCTTCACCGAGTTGCGGATGTAGTTGACCTCCTCCGGCAGCTCGACCGGGGCGCCCGTCTGCTGCTGCTGTTGCTGGGTGAGGGTGTCCGCGACAGCCTCGTCCAGCGGGGTCGACGTCGAGTACGGGTAGGCGTCGGTGGTGGTGTACGCGTCGACGATCCACTTCACCCGGCCGTCGACGACCGCCGGGTACACCCGGTTGTCGAGGGTGAGCCAGGGAGCGACCTTGCGGACGCGCTCCTGCGGGTCACGGTCGTAGAGGATCTGCGACTCGCTCGTCACGCGGTCGGAGAACAGGAGCTGCTCCTCGCCGAACTTCAGCGCGTACAGCAGCTTGCTGCCGAACGACCCGACCTCCGGCCCGGCGTCGCCGGTGAAGGTCGTGTTGACCTGGCCACCGTCCTCGGCGTCGTCGGCCTGGTAGTCGAGCTCCCAGGGCTCCGTACCCTCCGGCGCGCCGACGATCGAGTAGGTGGTGGTGCTGGGGCTGAAGTAGATGCGCGGTTCGTAGCCGCCCTCCTTGTCGGTGATGGCCCCCTGCGACGGGATGCCGCCCTCGAAGAAGGCGGGGCGCCCGTCGGGGCCCGGCTGGTTGCCGTAGGCGGCGACGACGCCGTAGCCGTGCGTGTACACGGTGTGGTCGTTGACCCAGTTGCGCTGGTCCTGCCCCAGACCGTCGAGGTTCAGCTCGCGCACCGCGATCACGGTGTCCCTGGACTCGCCGTCGATCTCGTACTTGTCGACCGACAGGGAGTCGTTGAAGTTGTAGTACTGCTTGTTCTGCTGGAGCTGGCGGAACGACGGCGACACGACCTGCGGGTCGAGCAGCCGGATCGACGCGGCGGTGTCGGCGTCCTCGCGCAGTGCGCCCTCCTCGGCCTGCGTCGTGGCGTCGTACTGCTCCTTCTCGACGTCGTCGATGCCGAAGGCCGCCAGCGTCGCGTCGATGTTGCGCTGGATGTACTCGCTCTCCAGCTCCTGCGCGTTCGGGTTGACCTGGAAACGCTGCACGACGGCGGGGTAGATGCCGCCGATCGCGATGGCGGACACCACCATGAGCCCGACGCCGATCGCCGGCAGGCGCCAGTCGCCCCGGAAGGCGGTGACGACGAACAGCGCGGCGACGAAGATCGCGACCACCGCGAGGATGCCCTTGGAGGGGATCACGGCGTGCACGTCGGCGTACGAGGCGCCGTCGAAGCGGTCGCCCGCGTTGGTCAGGATCGAGTACCGGTCGAGCCAGTAGTTGGCGGCGACCAGCAGCAGGAGCACCGCGCCGATGATGGCCAGGTGGATGCGCGCTGCCGAGGTGGTGCGGGGCCCGCCGGCCGCGGCCGGGCCGAGCCGGAGCCCGCCGTAGAGGTAGTGCGTGATCAGCCCGGCGATGCCGGCGATCACGACCACCGAGATGAGGAACCCGACGCTGAACCGCAGCGCGGGCAGGGTGAAGACGAAGAACCCGATGTCCATGTTGAACTGCGGGTCGGTCTCGCCGAACGGCTCGCTGTTGAACGCGAGCAGCACCGCACGCCACTGCGCCGACGCCGCGACCCCGGCGAAGAAGCCGACCAGGACCGGCGCAGCGATCATCACGACCCGGCGCAGCGGCTCGACCGCCTCGCGGTACTGGTCGAGCGTCGCCTGCTCCGGCGTGCTCGGCGCGTACACGGGACGCGACCGGTACGCGGCCGTGAAGGACCAGAACACGGCCCCGCCCATCAGCACGAACCCGACGACGAACAGGGCGGCCCGCATGCCCCACTCGGTCCAGATCACCCGCGAGAAGCCGAGCTGCCCGAACCACATCACCTCGGTCCAGAACTGCGCTAGCAGGAGCAGGGCTGCGATCACGACGGCGACCGCGACGATCGCCACCCCCAGCGGACTGCGGCGTCGGGCTCGGGGGGCGCCGCCGGAGGGGCGGCGAGGTGCTGCGGCGAAGGACACGACTGCGTTACCTCACGTCATCAATGGTTGGGCCGTACCACGGTGGAACGGCCAGGTGCTGATCATGGTTCCCGGCACAAGGTTCCCACATCCTCCAGATGTGCAACACGCCGGTCAACGGGTCGACAGCTACGTCATGAGCGCGTCAGGAGCACGTCGGAAGGTCGGCGCCCTCGCCGCGCCCGATCTGCTCGACGGCGTCGCGCGCCTCCGCGAGCGTCGCCACCCGCACCACGTTCAGCCCGTCCGGCACGTTGCCCACCACCTGGGCGCAGTTGTCGGCCGGGGCGAGGAACCACTCGGCGTCGTCGCGCACGGCGCCGTACAGCTTCTGCTCGATGCCGCCGATGGGTCCGACGGTGCCCTCCGGGCTCATCGTCCCCGTGCCCGCGATGATCTCGCCGTTCGCCTCGTCCTCCGGCGTGAGCTTGTCGATGATGCCGAGCGCGAACATGGTGCCTGCGCTGGGCCCGCCGATGTTCTCGATCTCGATGGAGACGTCGACGGGGAAGTCGTACTGCGGGTCGATGAAGACGCCGAGGACGGCGCGCTGCCCGTTGTCGCCGGTGGTGATGGTGACGTCCAGCGTGCGCTCGCCGCGCCGGACGCCGAGCGTGACGTCGTCCCCCGGCTGCGTCTCGGCCAGCCCGTCGATGAGGTCCGCGTAGGTGCCGACGGGTTCGCCTTGGAACGACTCGATGACGTCGCCCTCGCGGAGCTTGCCGGCGGCCCCCGAGCCCTCCTCGGTCCCTGCGACGTCGAGCACGGCGGGCACGTCGTAGCCGATCTCGGTCAGCGCGGCCGCCGTCGCCGATTCCTGCGACGACACCATCTCGGCCTGGCTCAGCTCCTGCTGCTGCTCCTGGGTGGTGGCCTCGGGGAAGATCGCCTCCACCGGGAGCACCGAACGCTGCGGGTCCAGCCAGCCCTGGATCACCTGGCCCGCCATCATCGGGTAGCCCGGGCCGCCCAGCACGGACACGGTCGTCAGGCGGAGCTGTCCCGTGGACTCGTAGGTGCGGGCGCCCTCGATCTGGATGAGGTTGCGTTCCAGCGTGTCCTCCGTCGGCCCCGGCGAACGCATCGCGTACGGGGCAGGGGACACCAGCGCCACCGCGGCCAGCACGGCCGTGGCCAGCAGGGACACGCCGAGCGTCACGGTACGGCGCGTGATCGGCGCGACCGCGTCCGCCGCGTCCTCGAACGGCGGCGGCTCGGACTGCTGGGCGTGCGGGAGGTCGCGCATGTCGGTCACCGGCCCATCATTCCTCACTCGGCTGGGGGTTTCGTGAAAGCCGCCCGTGCCCCGGTCCATGGGGGTCGGCGCACGCTACCCATTACGCCGTTGTGCAAAGATTTTCCACCCGAACGGTGTGTTATACCCCACGGCGGCGCCGATAACCGATACGGTCTTTCCGTGGCCCACGACGCCCTGACGTCCGTGGAGGTGCGCCGGAGCCGCCGTCGCACCGCCACGGTGAGCGCATATCGCGACGGTGGACGAACCATCGTCGCGATTCCCGCGCGCTTCTCTCGGGCTCAGGAACGAGAGTGGGTGGCCAAGATGGTAGCCCGGCTTGAGGACAAGGAGCGGCGCCGCCGCCCGTCCGACGACGAGCTGATGGAGCGCGCCGGCGAGCTCGCCGCCAAGTATCTCGACGACCGGGTCCGGCCCTCCAGCGTGCGCTGGTCGGCAAACCAGGGCCGGCGCTGGGGGTCGTGCACCCTGCTGGACGGCTCCATCCGCATCTCCACCCGGCTGCAGGGCATGCCGTCCTGGGTGCTCGACTACGTGCTGCTGCACGAGCTGGCGCACCTGCTGCACGCCGGCCACGGCCCGGAGTTCTGGAAGATCCTGGAGGTCTACCCCAAGACGGACCGGGCGCGCGGCTTCCTGGAGGGCGCGTCGTTCGCGCAGGACGAGCCGGGCCAGGCCACCTCCGACGACGGCGACGACGCCTGAGCTACTTCGCCTCGCCGGCCTGCCCGTCGTCGGTCGGGTCCTCGTCCTCGGCCGGGCCTTCGCCCTCGGTCGGGTCCTCGCCGAAGATCTCCTTGAGCGCCGCGTCCACGTCGGCGTGCTCGTTCTCCGCGGCCTCGCGCCGCACCAGGTAGCCCGACGGGTCGTCGAGGTCCTCCGTGCCCGGCAGCAGGTCCGGGTGGTCCCACACGGCGTCACGTCCGGCGGGGCCTTGGGCGCGGGCCACTATCGAGAACAGCGTCGCGGCGTCGCGCGACCTGCGCGGCCGCAGCTCCAGGCCGACCAGCGTCGAGAACGTCTGCTCGGCAGGCCCGCCGGCGGCACGCCGGCGGCGGATCATCTCGCGCAGCGGGATGGCGTGCGGCAGGTGCGGCAGGGCCGCGATGGCGCTGACCTCGTCCACCCAGCCCTCGACCAGCGCGAGCGTGGTCTCCAGGTTCAGCAGCACCGCCTTCTGCTCGTCGGTGTTCTGCAGCCCGAACACCCCGCCGGACAGTGCGCTGCGCAGCGCGTCGGAGTCGGCGAGGTCGATGTCGCGCACCTGCGACTCGAGCGCGTCGAGATCGATGGTGATGCCGCGCGCGTAGCGCTCGACGATCGACAGGAGGTGCGACCGGAGCCACGGGACGTGCGTGAACAGCCGGGCGTGCGCGGCCTCCCGGACCGCCAGGAACTGCCGGACCTCCTCGAGCGGCGCGTCCAGGCCGTCCGCGAAGGCCGCCACGTTGGTGGGCAGCAGCACGGTGTCCGGGCTGTCCAGCAGCGGCAGGCCGACGTCGGTGGCGCCGAAGACCTCGCGCGAGAGCGTGCCGGCGGCCTGGCCGACCTGCATGCCGAACACCGCCGAGCCGAGCCGGCGCATCATCTGGGTGGGGTCGATCGAGCCGCCCAGCCCGTGCAGCACGCCCGCCGGCATGCCGGGAACGGCCTCGCCGTCGTCGACCCCCTCCGGGAGCTGGTCGCGCAGCACCGTGGCCAGCGCCTCCGAGACCGACGAGGCGACGGGTGCCGCGAGCTCCCGCCACACCGGGAGCGTCGCCTCGACCCACTCGGACCGGCTCCAGGCACGCCTCGTCCCGCCCGCGGGCGGGAGGTCGGTCACCGCGTCGAGCCAGAGCTCGGCCACCGCGAGTGCTTCCGTCGCGTCCTTGGCCTGCTTGCCCGTCAGGGACGGGTCACCCTCGCTGACGGCGACCTGCCGCGCCACGTCGTGCGCGACGTCCGCGTTGACCGGCCCTGTGCCCTCCGCCGAGAGCATCTTCTGCACCTGGGCCAGTGCGTACTGCATCATCACCGGGTCGGGCGGTCCGCCGAGCGCCGTCGGGTCGATGCCCCGTTCGCGCATCTCTGCCATCACTTCGTCTGCGCCGTCGCCGAGCATGGAGCGCAGCATCTCCTCCCACGACTGGGGGGTATCGCCGGGCTGGTGCTGGTCGCTCATAGTGTCACCGTAACCGGGTCGGCAACCCCTGGGCGGCCCATTCGGCTCTGGGCGCACACGGGAACTTCCGCCCCGCGGAATGCTTTGGGTATACCTCTGGAACTGTGGACGACGGCCCGGGGCGGGCTCCGCCGTCGGGCATCGTGGTGGGCATGAAGCGCACACCCCTCCTCCGGCTGCGGCCGGGTACGCCCGTGCTCAGCCGGGGCGGCGGCCAGGTGCAGTGCGGGTCGGACCCCCGCTGGTCGTTCGTGCTGTCGGGGCTCACGCCCGCGGAGGAGACGTGGCTCGGGGAGATCGCCGAACGGCGGCACGTGACGGTCGAGCAGTCGGCGGCGCGGTGCGGGGTGCCCGCCGAGCGGCGCGACGAGATCATGACCGCCCTGTTCCGGGCGGGGGTACTGGTCCCGGTACCGGGCACGGTGGGGGCGGTGACCGCACCGGCCGACGGCGCCGCGGACGCGACGGTGCTCGGCATGCTGCGGCCCGACGGCGCCGGGCTGGCCACCCTCGCGGAGCGCGCCGAACGGGTGGTCGGCGTCGTCGGCCTCGGCCGGCTGGGCACCGCGATCGCCCTGCATCTCGCGACGGCCGGGGTGGGCGGCCTCGTGCTGCACGACCCGCTGCCGGTGCAGACCACCGACGTCGGGCTGGGCGGCCTGCGGGCGGTCTCCGTGGGACAGGCGCGCGACGAGACCGTGCGGTCCCTGCTGGCGGACCGCGCCCCGCGCGTCGCGGTCCAGGTGGACGACGGCGGCGCGGGCGGCCTGGGGTTCGACCCGACCGCCCTCGACGTCGTGGTGGTGACCGAGCCGCATGCCGCGCACCCGGCGCGGTACCAGCGGCTGCTGGGCCTCGGGGTGCCCCACCTGCCGGTCGTGGTGCGGGAGGCGGACATGGTGGTGGGCCCGCTCGTCCGGCCCGGCCGGTCCGCGTGCGTGACCTGCGTGGACCTCACGCTCGCCGACGCCGACCGCGAGTGGCCCGCACTGGCCGCCCAGCTCCGCAAGACGCCGGAGCCGACGCACGAGGCGACCCTCGCCGCCGTAGCAGCGGCGACGGCCGCGAGCCAGGTGCTCGCCCAGCTGGACGGGCACCGGCCCGCGGCCGTCGGCGCGTGCCTGGAGATCTCTCTCCCGGCCGGGCTCCCCCGCGTCAGGCCGGCGGAGCCGCACCCGCGCTGCGGGTGCGTGGTCCTGCCGGCCTGACGCCCGACGTCCCTCGGGTCAGGCCGCGGCGACGTTCTCCGACTTGCGCGGCCGGCCGCGGCCACGCTTGCGGGCGACCACGACGCCGTCGACGAAGACCTCGCCGCCCCAGACGCCCCAGGGCTCGTTGCGCTCGAGGGCGCCGGCCAGGCAGCCCTCGATCAGGGGGCAGGTGCGGCAGAGCGCCTTGGCCTGCTCGACCTGCGCGCTGTGCTCGGCGAACCACAGCTCCGGGTCGTTGGTACGGCACGGCAGCAGTGTGTCCATCAGCCGGTTGAACTCCGCCGAGTCCGAACCGGTCCCGCTCGTGACGGGGTGTTGAGGCGGGTCCCAGGGCCCCGAGCCGCCCTGGGGAAGAGTGTCGAGGAGCGCAGTGAGGCGCACGGTTGTCTCCTGTGTCCTGAAGGATGAACGTCGTCGATGAACGTCTGGGGGAACAGGACCCGGGCTGGGCCTCCGCCGGCCGGCCCTCGTGGGGCCGGGACTCCGGACAAAGATTTAAGGCCGCGGGTCCTAGATGGACTCCGCGGCCTGGATCTCTTCGGTCGTCAGACCGGTGAGTCTCCTGGAGACGCGGAGTCGGGTGCGGGAGCGGACGGCTTGCTGCCTCCGCGGTGGGTGCGCGCGCGGAAAGACAGAGCTGCGCCGTTGGCCGGAACGAGCTCGTAGCCGAGCACGTTCTTGCACACACGCAGATCCGTCTGCGGAATCTGGTTCATCTCCAATGCACCCACCTCCTCACTCGATCCGGGCCAGACCTCTCGGTCTCGCCCACTGCTGTCAGGGACATCTGAACACTATGTCGGCCCGCCACGGCGAGCCAACTCTTTTTCCGAACTTTCTTCGAGAAGTTTTTCGGACCTCTCAGGAGCCCGGCGCACCGGCCACGATCGCGAGGATCGCGGCGCCGTACCTGTCGATCTTCGCAGGGCCGATGCCGTTCACGCGAGCCAGTTCGGCCGTGCCCGAAGGTCGGATCTCGGCGATGGCGGCCAGCGTGGCGTCCGTGAGCACCGTGTAGGCGGGCTTGTCGGTCTCGCGGGCCACCTCGAGCCGCCAGTCGCGCAGAGCGTCGAACAGCGCGACGTCGTGCTCGCCGGTCAGCAGCGCGCGGGCCTGGCCCTTCGGCGCCGCACGGGTGCCGGCGGCGCGCGGCTCGTCCGGCCACAGCCCGTCGAGGAACCGCGTGCGCTTGCGCGTGGGGCGCCCGCCGGGGTTGCGCGAGCGCCCGAACGACAGCTCCAGGTGCTCGCGCGCGCGGGTGATCCCCACGTACAGCAGCCGGCGCTCCTCGTGCACCGCCTCGTCCGTCTCCGCGAGCGAGATGGGCATGAGGCCCTCGCTCAGCCCCGCCAGGAACACCGCGTCCCACTCCAGGCCCTTCGCGGCGTGCAGCGAGGCGAGCGTGACGCCCTCGACCGTCGGCGCGTGCTGCGCGGCGGCGCGCTCGTCGAGCTCGGCCACGAGCGTGGCGACCGTCGCAGGGCTCTCCGGGGTCGCCGCGGCGGCGAGGTCGTCCGCGAGGGAGACGAGCGCCTGCATCGTGTCCCAGCGCTCCCTGGCCGCCCCGCGGGCCGACGGCGGCTGGTCGGCCCAGCCCGCCGCCGCCAGGATGTCGCGGACCTGGTCCGGCATGGGCAGCTCCGGGTCGGCCGAGCGCGCGGCACCCCGCAGCAGCACGAGCGCGTCGCGCACCTCCTTGCGCTCGAAGAACCGCTGCCCGCCGCGCACGAGGTAGCCCACGCCGGCGTCGGCGAACGCGGCCTCGAAGGCCTCCGACTGGGCGTTGGTGCGGTACAGCACCGCGATCTCGCTCGGCTTGACGCCCGACTCGATCAGGCGGGCGGCCCGGGCGGCGATGCCCTTCGCCTCGGCCTCGTCGTCGTCGTACGCCGTGAAGGCGGCCGGCGGGCCGGCCGGGCGCTGGGCGACGAGCTCGAGCGCCTGGTGCGCGCCGCCCGCGCGCCCCGCACGCCTGAGCACCTCGTTGGCAAGGTTCACCACCTGGGGCGTCGAGCGGTAGTCGCGCACGAGGCGGACCTCCTGCGCGTCCGGGAAGGTGCGCCGGAAGTCCAGCAGGTGCCGCGGGGTGGCGCCGGTGAAGGAGTAGATGGTCTGCGACGGGTCGCCGACCACGCACAGCTCCTTGCGGCCGCCCAGCCACTGGTCCAGCAGGAACTGCTGGAGCGGCGAGACGTCCTGGTACTCGTCCACGACGAAGTGGCGGTACTGCGAGCGGACCTCGTCCGCCACGGCCTTGCTGCTGTTCAGCATGTCCGCGAGCATGAGGAGCACGTCCTCGAAGTCGATGACCTCGCGCTCGGTCTTCACGTCCTCGTACGCGGCGATGAGGCGAGCCACCGCCTGCGCGTCGTAGCCCGACGGCGTCTCGCGGCCGGTCGCGTGCACCGCCTTCTCGTAGTCGTCGGCCGGGACGAGCGACACCTTCGCCCACTCGACCTCGCTGCTCAGGTCCCGGACGGCCACGCGGTCCACGCTGAGGCCCACGCGCCGCGCCGCCTCCGCGACGACCGGCGCCTTGAACTCCTGCAGCCGCGGCGGGGCGCCACCCACCACGCGCGGCCAGAAGTAGCCGAGCTGGCGCAGCGCCGCCGAGTGGAACGTGCGGGCCTGCACCCCCTGGACGCCGAGGTCCCGCAGCCGGGTGCGCATCTCCCCCGCCGCGCGCGCCGTGAACGTCACGGCCAGCACACTGGTCGGCTTGTACGCCCCGATGCGGACGCCGTACGCGATGCGGTGCGTGATGGCGCGGGTCTTGCCCGTGCCGGCTCCCGCGAGCACGACCACCGGCCCGTTGAGCGCGAGGGCCACCTCGCGCTGCTCGGGGTCGAGAGCGGTCAGGATCGCGTCGGGACTCAGCGGTCCAGGATGATTCGGACCGCCGGCGGAGTTGGTCTGGGTGAGCATCGCCTGCGATTCTCGCAGCAACCACTGACAAGGAGGACGGATGTCCGAGACGATCACGCCGCTCCCCGAGAACGGCACCGTCCTGATGTACTCGACGAGCTGGTGCGGGTACTGCCGTCGGCTGCGCACGCAGCTCGACTCGGAGGGGATCGGCTACACGGTCATCGACATCGAGGAGCTGCCGGAGGCCGCCGCCTTCGTGGAGCAGGTCAACGGCGGCAACCAGACCGTGCCGACCGTGGTGTACCCGGACGGCACGGCGGAGACCAACCCGAGCCTCGTCCAGGTGAAGCGGGCGCTGGCCGGCTGATCCGAGGGCCGGCTCCCGGTCCCTGGCGCCCTACCAGTCCGTGTCCGGGCCGAGCCAGGCGCTGAACCTGGCCAGCGGCTCGTTCGCCCGCCGGTGCGCGCGCACCAGCATCCGCGTCACCTCGCGCGTCGTCGGGTGGTGACGTGTCTGCTGCGGCGCGAACTTCTTCGCCTTCTCCAGGCTCAGCAGCGCGCCGTCGGTCCTGCCCTGCCAGAGCTGCGCGCGCGCCACGTCCATGTGGTGGTGCCCCACGCGGATGGGCAGCCGGCGCACGACGTCGTCCGAGAAGCGCACGTCGTCGGCCAGGGTCAGGGCACGGGGACCGTCACCCGACTCGACGGCGGAGGCCACCGCGTGGATCTCCACGTTCGTCCGCCCGAACGCGAGGTTGCGCCAGTCGTTGTCGGTGTCCGCGCCGGTGTGCTCTGCGGCCTGACGCGCCTCTGCGACGTGCGCGACGGCGTCGTCGGCCCGGTTGGCGCGCGCCGCGAGGATCGCGGACCGCAGGTGGAGCGAGCCGACCATGCGCAGCGCTGCCGTGTGCTCCTGCGCTCCCGGGTCGACGTCGTCGAGGGAGCGGCCGAGCATGCGCAGGCCGGCGTCGTAGGCGCCCATCCGCATGAGGGACGTGGTGCGCACCCAGCTCGCGAACGCCTTGCGCACCGGGTCGCCGGACTGGGCGGCGATCCACGCGATGCGGTCCTCGACGATCGTCGAGAGATCCTCGTAGCCCGTCTGGTACGTGACGGCGTGCGCGGCGTAGAACATGCCCATCAGGGCGTCGAACAGGACCTCGCGCTCGTCGCCCTCGCTGTCGTGCAGCATCGCGAACGCCTCGACGAGCAGTGCCGGCAGCCGCTGCGCCACCTCGAAGTTCCGGTCGAGCTGGTAGAGGGTCGCGATCTGCGCCGCGTCGCGCGCGAGCTCGGCCGGAGGGCGCGGGGGCGTGTCGAGCTCCGACGGCAGGTCCCAGCACGCCAGCGCGCGGCGGAGGTTCGGCATCGCCGTGTGGACCCGGTCGGGGCGCGGCCCCTCGCGGTCGTAGGGCTGGCCGGTGAGGGTGGTGATGTCGACGTGCAGCGCCTTCGCCAGGGCGGCGACGACGGGCTGGGACGCGTCCCGCGAACCCTGCTCCACCTTGCGCAGCAGCGAGACGCTCACGCCGGCCTCCTGGGCCAGGGCGATCTGGATCATCCCGCGGGCCTTGCGCTGACGCGCGATCCGGCGACCGATGGAGTCGTCGTCAGTCATCTCGTGTCCCTCGTCGGTGCAGGTAGCGGGCATCTGTCACCCTACGGCCTCCGGCGTTATGTCCGACAGGTCCGTCCCGCGTTTATCGCCCGTCTGTGACACAAACTGTGTCACCTCGACGCCTTGACAGCTCCGAGAGTTGACCGTGGTGCGCCCGGGAGGCGGGCGAGGACTCGGCGAGGGACGAGGACCATGGCTACTGGGCGCAACGCAGGACACCTCACGACGACCGGGCGCGGGCCGTACCTGGTCGCGCTCGACATCGACGGCACGCTCCTGGACACCGGGATGGACGTCCCGCTGGTCACCACACGCGCGGTGGCGGCGGCGCGTGCGGCCGGCCACCACGTCGTCCTCGCCACGGGGCGGTCGCTGACCGGCGCGCTGCCGGTCGCGCGGAACCTCGGGCTCGACGGCGGGTGGATAGTCGTCTCGAACGGCGCCGTCACGGCCCGGCTGGCCCCGGACGCGCCGGGCGGCTACCGCCTGCACGAGCAGCGCACGTTCGACGTGCACCCCGTGGTCCGGCTCGCCCGCGCGCGCATGCCCGACGTGCGGATCGGGGTCGAGGTCGTCGGGTGGGGCTACGACGTCACGCACCCGTTCGAGCCGGCGCAGGTCAACGGCGCCCAGCGCGTCGTCGACCACGACGACGAGCTGTGGGCGGCTCCGGTCACGCGCGCGATCCTGGCCGGGCCGGACGTCACGAGCCTGGTCGAGCCGCTGCGGCACCTCGGGGTCACGGCGACGCCCAACACCCAGGACTGGGTGGACGTCACGGCGCACGGCCTGTCGAAGGCGACGGCCCTCGACACGATCAGGGGCCTGCTCCGCGTCGACCTCGCGCACACCGTCGCCATCGGCGACGGCTGGAACGACGGCGAGATGCTGACCTGGGCGGCGCACGGCGTGGCGATGGGGCACGCCCCCGCGCCGATCCGGGCCCTGGCCAAGAGCGTCACCGGCACGATCCACGAGCACGGTGCCGCGACCGTGCTGCAGGCCCTCGTGCAGGGCACCGGCCTCCTGCAGCGCCCGACCCCCGCCTGAGCACGCACGGAGACCGGCATCATGACCAGCGACCTCACCGGCCCTCCCCCTGACCCCGACGTCGTCGCGGAGGCCGCCCGCACGATCCCGGCCGAGCTCTACCTCGGGCCCGGCGGCGACGCGGTGTGGCCCGTCGTCCCCGTCCACGCGACCGTGCGCCACCTGCGGACCCTCGACCTGCGTCCCGGCCTGCGCGTCCTGGAGGTCGGCACCGGGTCCGGCTACTCCGCCGCGCTCATGGCCCACATCGTGGGGCCGGCCGGCCACGTGCTCACGATCGACGCCGACGAGCGCCTGACCCGGCGCGCTGGCGCCCTGTTCGCCGAGCACGGGCACCGGGCGACCGCCGCCGTCGGCGACGGGCTGGCCGGGCATCCCGGCCGCGCGCCGTACGACCGGATCCACGTCGCCGCCACGCCCGCCGCCATCCCCGCCGCGTGGCTCGACCAGCTCGCCCTCGACGGCGGGCTCGTCACCGGGTGCCTGGTCTCCGACCTGCCCGGTGCCTACGCGGTGGCGCACATCGTCAAGACGCCGGGCGGGCCGCGAGTCACGGTGCACGCCGGCCGGTACGCGCCACTGGGCGCGCCCGTCGTGCCGCCCACCGTGCTCGTCGTGACCGGGGCGGACAACCCCGGCTACTACCTGGCCACGGGCAGTCCGGACCGGGCGGCCGGCGAGGACCTCCTCACGACCCTCCGCACGGGGCACGCCGAACCGTGGCCTGGCTCGCCCGGCGAGTTCATGGACCTGAAGAACTGGCTCCTCGCGATGCGCCCCCGCGGCCTCTTCACGGCGGCCACCGAGCTCGGCGAGGGCATAGGGCTCGGCTTCCGGGCGCCCGGCCCTGCTGGCGACACCGGCGGGCGCGCCGGAACCCTTGAGGTCGCGATGGTCACCGCTGCGCACTTCATCGCGCGCCCGGTCGGCTCGCCGACGGCGGCGCGCCTCGCCGACCTGATGAGCGACTGGCGGGCCGAGGGGTACCCGGCCACCGACCAGCTCGACGCGGTGCTGCTCCGCGACGGCGACGTCTACCGCGTGCGGATCGACGACTAGGACCGGACGGGGTCTGGTTCGCGGCGGTCCCTCAGGTCCCGGGCGCTCAGTTCCCGGGCGCTCAGTTCTCGAGCGGGCCGCCGAACCAGTCCTCGATCAGGGAGCGCCCGATCGAGGTGCGGCCGTACGAGCTGAGGTTGCCGTCGGCGAGCGCCGTGGCCACGTCCTCGCGGGTGAACCAGCCCGCCTCGGCGATCTCGTCCTCCTGCAGCACCAGCCGGGTCGTCGTCGCCCGGGCGCGGAAGGCCAGCATGAGCGAGGCGGGGAACGGCCAGGACTGGCTGCCGCAGTACTCGATCGACCCGGGGTCGACGACGACGCCGACCTCCTCCGCCGTCTCGCGCGCCACCGCCTGCTCAAGCCCCTCGCCCGGCTCCACGAAGCCCGCCAGCACCGAGCGGCGGCCCGGGCCCCACTCGGGGCCGCGCGCCAGGAGCAGGCGGTCGTCCGCGTCGGTGATCGCCATGATCACCGCGGGGTCGGTGCGCGGGAAGTGGTCCGACCCGTCGGCGGGGCAGTGCCTGACCCAGCCACCGTGCGTCACCTCGGTCGGCGCGCCGCACCGTGGGCAGTGCGTGTGCAGGGCGTGCCACCGGGCCAGGGCGAACGCCTCGACCACGAGGCCCTGCTCCAGGTCGGGCACGTCGAGCGTGCGCAGGCCCGTCCACTCGACGTCGAGGTCGTCCTGGAGGTCGAGGAGGCGCTCGGCACCGGAGTCGGGCTCCGGCAGCACCGCCGCGAGGTAGGCGGCGCCGTCGGCCTCCCCGAGGAACAGGTGCGTGCGCACGGCGAGGTGCGCGACGTCGTCGGGCGCGAACAGCGCCACCCGCGACCCGGCCGTGGCCACTCGGTCCCCGCGCAGCAGCAGTGTCCTGGTGCCCGGCTCCTTGCGGAGGTCGTCGACGAGGCGCGGCTCGGCCCGGCGGTGCGCGGCGCGGTCGTGAGCGGCACGGGAGAAGGGGAGGTCGAGGGGACGCACGAGACGACGTTAGCGGCCCATCGGTTCGCATGCTCTTGGACGCGGTCTCGGTTTCGCGGACGCAATCTCGGCGCACCCGACGCGTGACTGGGCGGACACGCCATGGTCCTGCCCGGAGCGACGGCGAGCGCTGCTCTACGGTGAGCACGTGTCGCGCACGCCCCTCGCTCTCGCCGCCCTCTCGACCGCCGCCGTGCCGGGACTCGACGCCCAGTCGGTGCGGGTCGGTGAGGTCGCCGGCGACTACGACGTCGCCGTCGTGACCGGTCAGGACGACCAGGAGTGGGTGGTGCGTGCCCCGCGGACGACGGTGGCGGGCGCGGCGCTGGAGGCCGAGATCGAGCTGCTCGACGCGCTCCGGCTGTACATCGACACGGGCGTGCTCCCGTTCGTTGTGCCGCAGGTCGCCGGCTACGCGCTGCTGCCGGAGGGCGGCCGGGCCGTCGTGCACCGCCGGATCATCGGCAGCAACCTGGACGTCGAGGCGCTGGAGCCGGGTCCGGGACTGGCCGCCGACCTGGGCCGGGCCATCGCCGCGATCCACGAGCTGCCGACGTCGGTGGTGGAGACCTGCGGGCTGCCCAGCTACACCGCGTCCGAGTACCGCGAGCGCCGGCTCACCGAGGTGGACGAGGCGGCGCGGACCGGGCGGGTCCCACCCACGCTGCTGCGGCGGTGGGAGACGGCCCTGGAGGACGTGTCCCTGTGGAAGTTCCGGCCCGTCGTGACGCACGGCGACCTGGCGCCGGACCAGCTCCTCGTGGACCGGCAGCGGGTGGTCGCGGTGTCGGGCTGGGCGGAGGCCCGGGTGGCCGACCCGGCCGACGACCTCGCCTGGCTCATCGCCGCTGCGCCACTGGAGGCGGTCGACTCGATCATGGAGGCCTACCAGCTACGCCGCACCGAGCTGAGCGACTCGCGCCTCGCCGAGCGCGCGATGCTGGTCGGCGAGCTGGCGCTGGCGCGGTGGCTGCTGCACGGCGTGCGGCACAAGCTGCCCGAGGTGATCGAGGACGCGACCTCGATGCTGGAGGACCTGGACGAGGCTACGCTCGACGAGGGCTGAGGCCCCGCCGTCACGACTCGCCGCGGCCGTCACGACTCGCCCCGGATGAGCGCCTCCAGCTCGGCCTCGTCGAGCAGCCGGTCCGGGCGGACCGTCGTGTCGGAGCCCACGTAGTAGAAGGCGGCGCTGACCTGGTCCAGCGGTAGGCCCGTCCAGCGCGACCACGCCAGCCGGTACACCGCGAGCTGCACCTCGCGGGCGGCCCGGGCGGCGGCGTCGAGCGGCTCGCGCCCGGTCTTCCAGTCCACCACGACGACGGCGTCCGGGCCCACGGCGGGGTCCTGGAAGACGGCGTCCATGCGACAGCGCAGCATGACGCCGGCCACCGGCGTCTCGACGTCGGCCTCGACGGCGATGGGCGTGCGGGCCGACCACTCCGAGCCGAGGAACGTGTCGCGCAGCTTGTCGAGGTCGGTGTCGTCGGGCAGGTCGTCGTCCTCGGCGCTGGGCAGGTCGTCGACGTCGAGCAGGGTGGCCGACGTGAAGAACTGCTCGACCCACTCGTGGAACCTGGTACCCCGCCGGGCGTGCACGGTGGGCTGCACCGGCACGGGGCGGCGGAGCTGCAGGGCGAAGGCGTCGCGGTCGGCGGCCAGCCGCACCAGGCCGGACGCCGACACGTGCGCGGGGAACGCCACCTCCCGGTCGGCGTGCCGGTCGCGCTCGGCCAGGAGCATGCGGGCCAGGTCGACCAGGTCGTGGCCGGCGGCGTCGGTGAGGACGTCCTGCGGCGCGGTGAGCGCATCGGCGGGGAGCCGCAGCGCGGCGAGCGCGGCCAGCCGCTCCTCCGCCGCCTCGTCCACCAGCGCGGCGGTGGCGCGCAGGACGTCGCGGGCGGTCGGCTGCTGCTCGACGGCGGCGGCCTGGTCGGCGCCCTGCTCACCGGGTCCGGCCGGGCCCTGGGCGGGCCAGAGTGCCGTGACCTCCTCGGCGTTGCGCGGGTTCTCGGCGTCCGGCTCCGGTGTGGGCGCCCAGAGGTCGGTGGCGACCAGGCCGGCCTCGGCGAGCTCCGCCAGGAACGGGGAGACCTCGCGCGGACGGCTCGACGTGGCCCACCACGAGGCCGTGAGGAAGAGCTCGCGCCGGGCGCGCGTGAACGCCACGTAGGCCAACCGGCGCTCCTCGGCGAGGCGGTGCTCGCCGCACTCGAGCTTGAACTCGTCGCGCAGCGCGACCAGGTCCTTGGTGTCGGAGGCGTGCTCCCAGCGGAAGGCCGGCAGGTCGTCGGCGTCGCCGCGCAGGTGGTAGGGCAGCTCGCCCAGGTCGGACAGCCAGCCCGACGACGACTCCCCCGACCGCGACCCCCGGTCCCACGCGGGGAACGCGCCGTCGGCCAGGCCCGCCACCGCTACGGCATCCCACTCCAGGCCCTTGGCGGCGTGCGCGGTGATCACCTGGACGGCGTCCGGGTCCGGCTCGTGCACCGGCATGTCGAGGCCGCGCTCGCGCTCGCCCGCGACGCCCAGCCAGGCGAGGAAGGCGCCGAGCGTCGCCGTGTCCGACGACTGCGCGAACGACGCCGCCACGTCCCGGAACGCGTCGAGGTGCTCGCGGCCGCGGTCGCTCACCGCTCCCCCGACGCCGGCCCCGGTCAGCGCGGCCGCCGTGGCCGCCTCGACGTCCAGGCCGAGCGCGCGCTCCGCCTGGACCACCAGCTCCGGGAGCGAGAGGTAGGTCAGGCCGCGCAGGTCGCGCAGCAGGCGGGCCAGCGCGGCCAGGCGCCGGTGCGCGTCCTCGGACAGGACGCGCCCGTCGCGGGCCGGCTCGCCCACGGGCGGCAGGTCGTCGAGCGCATCGACGATCGAGCGGTGGTCGGTGACGTCGCCCTCGACCACGCGGGGGTCGGCGTCCTCCACCTCGGGCGGCTCCGCCGCCGCCGCCGCCGCGGGCGTCGCGGTCGCCGAGGCCCGGCGCGGGTCGTCCAGCCGCGCCAGGTCGGCCGCCCAGGAGCCCAGCGCGTGCAGGTCGGCCGCGCCGAGGTTGAGGCGCGGGCCGGTGAGCAGGCGCAGCAGGGAGTCGCCGCGCGACGGGTCGTGCGCGGCCTGGAGCAGCGCGACGACGTCGACCACCTCCGGTGTGGACAGCAGGCCGCCCAGGCCGACCACCTCGACCGGGAGGCCCTGGCGGCGCAGCGCCACCTCGATCGCGGGGAACTGCGCGCGCGCCCGGCAGAGCACGGCCGCCGTGGCCCGCCCGTCCGGGTGGGCGCCGGGCCGCCAGCGCTCCGCCACCCACTCGGCGACGGCCTCCGCCTCCTCCTCCAGGGTCGCGGCCACGTGCGCGGACACCACGCCGTCGCCCGCGTCCGGACGCAGGTCCAGCGGCGGGACCTCGACGCTCGTGGCCGCGCCCGTCCGCGCGCGCAGCGGGCCCGACACCACGTTCGCGGCAGCGAGGACCGCGGCGTCGTTGCGCCACGACGTCGAGAGGTAGTGGACGGCGGCAGGGCCGCCGTCGTCCCGCCGGAAGCGGTCGGGGAAGCGCGCGAGGCCCGCCGCGGAGGCGCCACGCCACCCGTAGATGGACTGGTGCGGGTCGCCGACGGCGGTGACGGGATGGCCGCCGCCGAACAGGCCGGACAGGAGCTCGACCTGGGCGTAGGAGGTGTCCTGGTACTCGTCGAGCAGCACCACCTCGAACCGGACCCGCTCGGCGGCGCCGACCATCGGCACCTCGCGGGCGAGCTGTGCGGCGAACGAGACCTGGTCGCCGAAGTCGAGCGCCTCCGCGACCCGCTTGCGGCGCCGGTACTCGACCACGAGGTCCACGAACCGCGCCCGTTCGGCGACGGAGCCGATGAGCTTGTCGACGTCCTTGGTGCGCTTCTTCTGCCGCGGGCCGAGCGGGACCGACTCGAGGTGCTCGGCCATCTCGGTCAGCCGGTCGCGCGCGTCGGCCGGGTCGACGAGGTGCTCGCCCAGGGCGTCGGAGAGCGCGACGACCGCGCCGGTCACGGTACTGACCGCCTTGTCGGTGCCGAGGTCCTCGTCCCAGGACTCCACGACCTGCGACGCGAGCTGCCACTGCTCGGCCTGGCCGAGGAGGCGGGCGCTGGGCTCGACGCCGAGGCGCAGCCCGTGGTCGGCCACCAGGGAGGCGGCGTAGGCGTTGTAGGTGGCGACCGTCGGCCGGTCGAGGTCCAGGCCGGCCAGCGCCTCGCCCGACTCCTCGCCCAGCGCGCGGTTGAGCTGCGCCAGCCGGGTCTGCACACGCTGCGTGAGCTCGCCCGCCGCCTTGCGCGTGAAGGTCAGGCCCAGCACCTGCTCCGGGTGGACCAGCTTGTTGGCGATGAGCCACACCACGCGCGCGGCCATGGTCTCGGTCTTGCCGGACCCGGCGCCCGCGACCACGAGCGCCGGCTCCAGCGGCGACTCGATGACGCGGACCTGCTCGTCGGTGGGCTCGTGCCGGCCGAGCAGGCGCGCGATCGCGCGCGCGGACAGCCGGATCTCCGGCTCGTGCCCGATCACTCGACCACCTTCCGTCCCTCGGGCTGCAGGGGGCAGGACCGCCGCACGGCGCACACCTCGCACAGGTCGTTGGCCCTCGCTGCGAACCGGGCAGCGGCCATCGTGTCGGCGGCGCCCTCGACCGTGTCGCGCGCCCAGCTCCTACCTTCGTCGTCCGGGGCGAGGGCCGGCTGGTTGCGCACGCTGGCCGACACCGTCTCGGTGCCGACGTAGACGAGGCTCGCGCCCTTGCTCACCGTGCCGTCGGGCAGGTCGAGCGCGCCCTCCTCCACGGCGAGCTGGTAGGCGCCGAGCTGCGGGTTCTCCGCCGCCTTGTCCTTGCTGGCCGCGGTCTTGCCGGTCTTGAGGTCGGCCACGGTCACACCGCCGTCGCCCGCGTCCTCCACGCGGTCCACCTGGCCGCGCAGCCGCGCGCGGCCCACCCGCAGGTCGAAGTCGGCCTCGACCAGCAGCGGCTCGCCCGAGTCGCTCAGGTAGTCCGCGAGCCGTTCCACCATCCGCTCGGCGCGCTTGCGGAGCTGGAGCGACGGCCAGCCGTCGGGCAGCGCGAGCTCCGGCCAGCGCCGGTCCAGCTCCTGCTTGAGGTCGGTGAGCGAGCCCTTCGGGTGGCTCTGCGCGATCGAGTGCAGCAGGGTGCCGAGCGTCTGGTGCGTCGCGTCCGGCCTGGTGCCGCCCGCCGTCTCGAACGCCCAGCGCAGGGCGCACGTGGTCACCGTCTCGACCTTCGACGGCGACACGGTCACGGTCTCCTGGGCACCCCACAGCGGGATCTCGCTGGAGACGCCGGCCACGCCGTACCAGGTGCTCGGGTCCGCCTCGGCGACCCCGGCGGCCGAGAGGTCCGCGAGCAGCGCGGCGGCGGGCTCGATCCTCGCCGCGCGCTCGACCCCGGCCGGGTCCGACGCCGACCGCGCCGCCGCCGTCCGCACGAGCTCCGACCGTGCCGCCGCGACCACGCCGCGCAGGTCGAGCGGCGGACCGACCGGGACCCGCCGCGGGTCGGGCCCGTCGCCGCCGTCGCCCCGGGGGGACACGAGGTCGCAGAAGACGCTGGGTGCCTCCTCCGTGTCCTCGACGGCGGTGACCAGGAGCCGCCGTCGGGCGCGGGAGACCGCGACGGCGAAGGCGCGCAGCTCGTCCGTCAGGACCTGGCGCCGGGCCTCCGACCCCACCACCCGGCCGTCCTCCGACCGGCCCGCGATGAGCTCCACGAGCGCCTGCGAGCCGAGCAGCGAGTCACGCAGCCGCAGGTCGGGCCACACGCCGTCCTGCACGCCCGCGACGACCACCAGGTCCCACTCCCGCCCGGCCGCGCCGGGCGGCGTGAGCGCCTCGACGGCGCCGGCGCCCTGGGCGGACGCCGCGAGGGAGTCGGCCGGGAGGTCCTGCGACGCCAGGTAGTCGACGAACGCCGCGACGGGCGCGCCGGGCATCCGGTCCACGAAGGTCTCCGCCGCGCGGAACAGCGCGAGCACGGCGTCGAGGTCGCGGTCGGCGCGCAGGCCCGCCGGGCCGCCGTCGAGGGCGGCTGCGCTCCACCGTTCGGCCAGGCCGGTCGCCGCCCACACGGCCCAGAGCACCGTCTGCGCGGTGGCGCCCGGCTCCCGCGCGGCCTCCCGTCCGGCGGCGAGCACCCGCGCCACGGCGAGCGGTCCACGCCGCACCGGCGCGGGCAGGAGCGCCGCGTGCGCCGGGTCGCCCAGCATCTCGACCAGCAGCGTGTCGGAGGTGCGGCCGCCGCCCGCCGAGAGCTCCTCCGAGCGCAGCGCGCGGCGCAGCCGGCGGAGCGCCACCGCGTCGAGCCCACCGATCGGCGAGACGAGCAGCAGCGCCGCCGTCTCGGGGTCCAGCGCCGGTACGGTGCCGTCGAGCTCCTCCGCGATCAGCGCCTCGAGGCTCCCGCGCGGCGCGGCCGCACACGTCCGCACGGCCGCCAGCAGCGGGGCCACCGCGGGCTCGTCCCGCAGCGGCAGGTCCGACCCGAGCAGCGCGACCGGCACCGACGCCGACACCAGCTCACGCCGCAGCGCCGCCAGCCGCGTGCCGCTGCGCGCGATCACCGCCATCCGTTCCCACGGCGTGCCGCGCAGCAGGTGCTCCGCCCGCAGCTCGCGCGCGATCCAGGCCGCCTCCTGTGCCGCGCCCGCGAGCACGGCCACCTGGACGGACGGCGCCGACTCCACGTCGGCGCCCCCGGCTCCCGGCTCGTCGGCGCGTGCCGCCGCCCGCCGGTGCAGCGCGCTCGCCGACACCGGGATGCGGTCGGTCACCGCGCGCGTCACGGCACGCAGCTCCGGCCGCTGCCGCCAGACCGTGCCCAGCACCACCGTCTCGGCGTCGAAGGCGCCGAAGGCGCGCCCGGGGCCCGACGGCGCGGCGGCCCGGCCGGTGAGGCCCGGCGCGGCGCCGCGGAAGGTCTGCACGGCGGAGTCCGGGTCGGACAGCAGCACGAGGCGCGCCCCGTCCCCCTCGCCCCACAGGGTGTCCTGGCTCGCCTGCGGCAGCTTGCCGAGGCCCCATGGATCGTGCAGCACGCGCAGGAGCCGGACTGTCGCCGCGGTGGCCTCCTGGTAGTCGTCCACCACCACCAGGTCCCACGCCGGCCGGGGCACGCCGGGCACCTCGTCCTCCCACGAGCGCAGGGACTCGGCGGCCTCGTCGATCACGACCGCCGGGTCGAAGCGCGGCCTCGCGTCGGGGGTGGCGAGCCGCAGCGTCATGGTGTCGAGGTACTCCTCGTAGAGCTGGGCGGCCATGACCCACTCGGGGCGGTCGTTCGCGCGGCCCAGCTCGTCGAGCTCCACCGGCCCGAGCCCGCGCTCCGCGGCACGCATCAGCAGGTCGCGCAGCTCCTGGCGCAGGCCGCGCAGGCCGAGCGACTCCTCCGGCAGGCCGGCGGGCAGCGTGAGCGGCCGGCCCTCGCCCGCGACGTGCCCGGCGAGCAGCTCGGCCAGGACCAGGTCCTGCTCCGGGCCGGAGACCAGGGTCGGGGTCGGCTGCCCGAGCGCCGCGGCGCGGGTACGCAGCACGGCGAACGCCGCCGACGACGCGGTGCGGACCATCGGCGCGCCGACCGTGCGCCCCGCCCGGGCCGCCACCTCGTCCCGGAGACGGGCCGCTGCCCGGCGCGACGACGCGAGGACCAGCACCCGTTCCGGCCGGACCCCTGACGTGAGCGCCCGGACGGCCACCTCGCAGGCCACCGTCGTCTTGCCCGACCCGGGCGCACCGAGGACCAGCGTCGCGCGCCGGCTCAGCGCGGACTCGACGGCGGCCGCCTGGCTCTCGTCGAGCGATACGGCACGTTCCTCTTCCGATGTCAGGGGCGGCGCGAGGGTGGGGGTCGGTGTCACGCGGACGATCGAACCACGAGCCACTGACACTCCCCGGGGCCCCGCGCGGGAGCGTCGGGAATGCCCGATTGGTCACAGTCGGGCGGCGAATCAGTCCGCGTCCGGCGCGGGCCAGGCCTCCGGGATGCAGCCGCTGGTCGTCGTGGTCTGCTGCACCATGATCGTCGCGTGCTCGCCCTTGCCGGCGCACAGGTCGTGGTGGTAGCCGATCACGTGCCCCACCTCGTGGTTCACGAGGTACTGGCGATAGCGGCCGATGTTCGCCCACGCCTTCGAGCCCTTGACCCAGCGCTTGAAGTTGAGCACCGCCGTCTCGTTGATGCCGCACGAGAGCTCGCCGATGGTGTCGAGCGGGAGGCACAGCTCGTCGGTGGTGCCGGGGCTCGCGAGCACCACACGCGCGTCGTACCGCGGGGAGTCGGTCCAGGCGAAGGTCGAGCCGTCCGCGCCGTGCCAGCCGCGCGGGTCGTTCAGCGTCGCCAGCACGGCCTCCGCGAACGCCTTCGGGTCCACCGGCAGGCCCTTCTCGACGGCGATCTGCACCCGCCACACCGTCCCCTTGGCGGGCGCTGGGCGGGACCCCTCCACGACGAGCAGCTTCCCCGACAGCTCCGGCTCGACCGAGATCCTGGTACCGATCAGCCCGGAGCCACGCTCCGGCGTCGGCTCAGGACGTGGGCTGGGTGCGGGCGGCGACGGTGGCGCCGACTTCTCGACGGCCGGCGCGCTCGCCGCAGCAGGCGGCGCCGACACACCCACCCCGGCACCGGCCGAGGCGACCGGCGCGGGCGGCGACACCCGGTTGCCGGACCGCGCCGCCTCGTAGGCGTTCCGGACCGCGTCACCCGCCGCGGCGCCCAGGCTGTCCTCGACCGCTCCGGCCACGACGGCGGCGGACGCGTCCGGCTCGGTGGTCATGGTCGCCACCACGCCGCCGAGCATCCCCACCGCGAAGCACAGGCCGAGCGCGACCATCGCGCGCCGGGGGCTGCGCGTCGTCCGGCGTCCGACACCCTCCGACCCGACCCCTGCGGGCGCGTCCGCACCGGCGTGCCTGCCGGCCCGCCGCTGGGACGTCGGACTACCCACGCCGACCATGGTGCCACGCGGCCGCCCGTCCGCCCACGATTCTGTCCACAGGGACGCAGGACGCCGCCTGCCGATCGGCTCACGGCGAAACCGCGGGCCGACCGTCCCGGAGCGTGACTAGGATCGTCAGGCCGGGTGACCGGACCCCCGGGCACGCGGCGCAATCCCCGACCGAACTGGAGTAAACGTGGACGTCACCATCGGTGTGCAGAACCTCCCGCGCGAGGTCACGGTCGAGACGGAGGAGAGCGCTGACGCCGTAGCGACGGCCGTCAAGAAGGCCCTGGCCGGTGGCCCCCTCGAGCTGACCGACTCCCGCGGCCGCCGCGTGATCATCCCCGGCGACGCCATCGGCTATGTCGAGATCGGCACCGAGGAGCAGCGCAAGGTCGGCTTCGGCGCGGTCTGAGCCCGCACCCGCCGCCACGTGGCGGACGGCGCCCGCTCGCGCCGTCCGCCACGTGGCGTTCATTACTCGTGGTCCGGTTGAACCCGGTTCGCTTACCGCGCGGAAACATCGTTCGCGTACGATGAATGCCGTACATCGGTTGCCCGGTCGTCACGTTCCGACCCCCGAGCCTGTGCTCCGGCCTCCTGCGAGGCCGCCCCCACAGGACGCGCAGCCTGGGCCCCGTGCCCCGGCGCGCGATGATTTCCACGATCGGCTGCCGCACGAAGGCGCGATCGCCGGGCCATGAGGGCCCACCGCGCCGCGAGAGATGAAGGCGCCAGTGACTACCACCGAGAACCCGGCCGCGAGCGCGGCCACCGTGACAAGCCCCGTGCCGGCCACCGGCTCGGGGCCCGACTACTCCACCCCGTCCGCCATCCAGGCGCAGAACGTGACCTTCGCGGACTTCGGCGTCCGCCCGGAGATCGTCGAGGCGCTGAAGGACTCCGGCATCACCCACCCGTTCCCCATCCAGGCGATGACCCTTCCGGTCGCGATGAGCGGGCACGACATCATCGGCCAGGCCAAGACCGGCACCGGCAAGACGCTCGGCTTCGGCGTGCCGCTGCTGCACCGCGTCGTCGCCCCCGGCGAGCCCGGCTACGACCAGCTCGTCGCCCCCGGCAAGCCGCAGGCCGTCGTCGTCGTGCCGACGCGTGAGCTCGCCGTGCAGGTCGCGAACGACCTGGGCACGGCGTCCGCCAAGCGGAGCGTCCGCATCGTGCAGGTCTACGGCGGCCGCGCCTACGAGCCGCAGATCGAGGCGCTGAAGTCCGGTGTGGACGTCGTGGTCGGCACGCCCGGCCGCATGATCGACCTGATCAACCAGGGCCACCTCACGCTGCTGCGGGCCGCGACGGTGGTGCTCGACGAGGCCGACGAGATGCTTGACCTCGGCTTCCTGCCGGACGTCGAGAAGATCCTCGCCCGCACCCCGGCGCAGCGGCACACCATGCTGTTCAGCGCGACCATGCCGGGCGCCGTCGTCTCGATGGCCCGCCGCTACATGAAGCAGCCCACGCACATCCGCGCCGCCGAGCCGGACGACGAGGGCGCGACCGTCAAGAACATCAAGCAGGTCGTGTACCGCGCGCACGCGCTGGACAAGGTCGAGGTGCTGGCCCGCCTGCTCCAGGCCGACGGCCGCGGGCGCACCATCGTGTTCGCGCGCACCAAGCGCACGGCCGCGAAGGTGGCCGAGGAGCTGACCACGCGCGGCTTCGCCGCCGGCGCGATCCACGGCGACCTGGGCCAGGGCGCCCGGGAGCAGGCGCTGCGCGCCTTCCGCAACGACAAGATCGACGTGCTCGTCGCCACCGACGTCGCCGCCCGCGGCATCGACGTCGAGGACGTGACGCACGTGGTCAACTACCAGTGCCCCGAGGACGAGCGCACCTACCTGCACCGCGTGGGCCGCACCGGCCGGGCCGGCAACACCGGCACCGCCGTCACGTTCGTGGACTGGGACGACGTGCCGCGCTGGTCGCTCATCGACAAGGCGCTGGAGGTCGGGTTCCCCGAGCCGGTCGAGACGTACTCGACGTCACCCCACCTGTTCACGGACCTGGGCATCCCGGAGGGCACGAAGGGCCGCCTGCCCCAGTCGGAGCGCAAGCTCGCCGGGCTCGACGCCGAGGAGGTCGAGGACCTCGGCGAGACCGGTAAGCGCAGCGGCGGCTCCCGCTCGGGCGGGCGTTCGGGCGGCTCCCGGTCCGGGCGGTTCGGCGGACGCTCCGGCGGCTCCCGCTCGGGCGGCCGGCAGGGCGGCACGCACGGTGAGCCCCGGTCGGCGTCCCGGTCCGACGGCGGCGCCGGCACCTCGGGCGACACCGGCGCTGGCGCTCCGGCGTCGGGCAGCGAGGACGACGGGCGCCCGCGCCGCCGGAGCCGCAACCGCCGCCGGACGCGGGGCGGCCGGCCGGCCGACGGCACCCAGGCCACGTCCTGACCCAGGAACGTGTCAGACCCACGGATCACACCCCGGTGACCCGTGGGTCTGACAGTTTCTCGAGCTTCTGACAGGCTCAGCGGGTGCAGATCGAGTTCACCGCTCCCCTGTGGCAGTGGCAGGTGCGTACCGACTCCTGGTGGTTCGTCACCGTGCCGCCGGAGCACTCCGACGAGCTGGCCGACCTCCCGCTGCCGCCGCGGGGGTTCGGCTCGATCCGGGTCCGGGTGACGGTCGGGAAGACCACCTGGACCACGTCCGTCTTCCCGAGCGACCGCGACGGCGGCTACGTGCTGCCCATGAAGAAGAAGGTGCGGGAGGCCGAGGGGCTCCTCCCGGAGAAGCCCGTGCCGGTCACCCTGGAGACGATCGACGTCTGACGGGGTCAGACCGTGCGCACGAACTCGATGACGCCGTTGGCGATCATCTGCGTGGCGATCGCCGCGAGCAGCACGCCGGCGATCCGGGTGACCAGCGTCACCCCGGAGTCCCTGAGCACCCGGTGCACCACGCCCGCGAACCGCATCGCCGCCCACGTGCACACGCACACCGCGATGATGCCGATCCCGATCGACGCGTAGTGCCCCACCGCGGACTCCCCCGCGCTCACGCCCTGCTGCACGAACACCATGGTGGCGACGATCGTGCCCGGCCCGGCCAGCAGCGGCGTCGCGAGCGGCACGAGGGCCACGTTCCTGGCGTTCCCGTCGGAGTCGGTCTCGCCGGCGTCCATCTTGCCCATGAGCAGCTCCAGCGCCACCAGGAGCAGCAGCAGGCCGCCGGAGGCCTGCAGCGCCGCGAGCGAGATGCCCATGTGCTCCAGCAGGAGCTGACCGAACAGCGCGAACACCACGATCACGCCGAACGCGACGAAGATGGCGGTGCGCGCCGCCCGACGGCGGTCGTGCGCGGTCATCCGCGAGGTCAGGGCCAGGAACACCGGCACGGTGCCCGGCGGGTCCATGATCACGAACAGCGTCACGAACACCTCGGTGAAGAGCGCGACGTCGAACCAGCTCACCGGAGCACCTCCAGTGCCCCCTGCGCCGCTATCGCCTCCAGCGCCCCCGGTTCGGTCGTGTTCTCGCCGATCCGGTTCTGCTTGCCCGCGCCGTGGAAGTCGCTCGACCCCGTGACCAGCAGGTCCAGCGACTCGGCAAGGTCACGCAGCCGGCGTCTGGTGTCCGGCGTGTGGTCCCGGTGGTCCACCTCGAGCCCCGCGAGCCCGGCCTCGGCAAGCTCCTCGATGATCGAGTCCGGGACGATCCGGCCGCGGGCGTCGGCTCCCGGGTGCGCGAAGACCGGCACCCCGCCGGCGGCGCGCACGGCGCGGACCGTCGCGACGGCGTCGGGCGCGTAGTGGCCCAGGTAGTACCGGGTGCCGGGGCGCAGGATCGTGGCGAACGCCTCGTCGCGGTCCCGCACCACACCGGCCGCCACGAGCGCGTCCGCGAGGTGCGGGCGGCCGATCGTGGTGCCCGGCTGCGTCTGGGAGAGCAGGTCCTCCCAGGTGATCGGGAAGTCCTCGGCCAGCAGGTCCACCATGCGCCGGGCCCGGGACTCGCGGTCGGCGCGCGTGCGCTCGGTCTCGGCCAGGAGGCCGGGGTGCGTGGGATCGTGCAGGTAGGCCAGCAGGTGGACGCCGGTGCCCCAGCCCGTGGTACGGGCGAGCGCCGAGATCTCGGCGCCGCGGACCAGGCCGACCGAGTAGCGGCTCGCCGCCTCGGCGGCCTCGGCCCAGCCCGACGTCGTGTCGTGGTCCGTGATGGCCAGCGTGGTGATACCGGCGCGGGCCGCCACCTCCACCAGCCGCGCTGGCGAGTCGGTGCCGTCCGACGCGGTGGAGTGCGTGTGGAGGTCGATCACCCCACCAGGGTAGAGATCGACCGGGCCCCTGGGCGTGCGCTGCGGCGTGAGGTGCAGCACCCCCGCCGTCGTCGGCCCGGCCCTGGAAGCGCGGCAGGAAGCCCACACAGCACGTTCACGCCCTGTTCCGCCGTCGTACGCCGCCCGCGCAAGCCGGTCCCGCATCATCGACGGGATGAACAGCAGTCACCACAGGACCCCGGACGGCGCTCGCACGAGCGTCGTCTTCGTGCACGGCATGCGCAGCTCCGGCGCGATCTGGGAGAGCCAGGTCGAGCACGTGCGCGCGGCCGGCCACGAGGCCGTCGCCGTCGACCTGCCCGCGCACGGCGCGCGCAGGCACGACCGGTTCAGCATGGACGGCGCCTTCGAGGTGCTGGACGACGCCGTCGCCTCCCTCCCCGCCGGGCCCGTCGCCCTGGTCGGACTGTCGCTGGGCGGCTACACGTCGCTCGCCTGGGCCGCCCGGCCCGACACCACCGACCGCCTGGTGGGCGTGCTGGCCGCCGGCTGCACGTCGGACCCCAAGGGCAAGCCCGTGCGGCTCTACCGGGACGTCGCGAAGAACGTGGCCGGCGCCGCCTACCTCGCCCGCCGGATGACCGGCCGCGTGGTGCACCCGAGCGTGCACCGCGCGCGGCTGTCGGTGCCGTCGCTGCGGCTCCCGTTCCGCCCGCTCCGGAGCGCACCCGCCGGCGCCGACCTGCGGGAGGTCGAGATCGCCCCGCGGCAGACCGCCGAGATGTACCGCCCCACCTGGGACGTCGTCACCGACGCCCTCACGCACCTCGCCGGGCGCTCCTCGATAGCGAACGTGCGCGCCGCCCGCGTGCCCGTCTGGTTCGTCAACGGCGCCCGCGACGCCATGCGCATCGAGGAGCAGCGGCACCTCGCGGCGGCCCGCAGGGGTGCACTCATCGTCATCCCGAACGCGGGGCACGACGTCTGCACGGAGGCGCCCTCCGCCTTCAACCGGGCGCTCACCAGGGCGCTCGCCGACTTCGGCCGGAGCGCGTGAAACACTGGGCCCATGAGCGAGCCCACCACCACTTCGCAGCCTGACGAGCAGGCGACCGCCGACCGCGGCGCCAACCGCTCGCACCGCCCGTCCTCCACCGCGTTCAAGAACTTCGTGATGTCGCAGTGGGCGCCGCGCGCCGAGCTCGGCCTGACGGCGTCGGCCGCCGCGCCGTTCACCGTCGCCCGGCGGTCGGCACTCTCCGAGCGCCTGCCCGGCATGCGCCTCGTGATCCCGGCGGGCTCGCTCAAGACGCGCTCCAACGACACCGACTACCGGTTCCGGCCACACTCGGCGTTCGCGCACCTCACGGGCCTGGGCACCGACCAGGAGCCGGACGCCGTCCTGGTGCTGCACCCGGTCGAGGACGGCGCGGGCGACGCCGGGTCGAACCACCACGCGGTGCTCTACGTGCGCCCCCTCGCGGCGCGCGACAACGAGGAGTTCTACGCCGACGCGCGCTACGGCGAGTTCTGGGTGGGCGCCCGCCCGTCGCTGGCCGACATCGAGGCCCTCACCGGCATCGAGGCCCGGCACATCGACGAGCTGGGCGACGCGCTGGCCAAGGACGTGGGCGACGGCGGCGTCCGCCTGCTCGTGGTGAGCGGTGCGGACGAGGCGATCGAGACGCTGGTCGAGGAGCTGCGCCTGGAGGCGGAGGCCGAGGAGGCGCTGACCGACGAGGCCCTCGTCGAGGCCACCTCCGAGCTGCGGCTGATCAAGGACGAGTACGAGATCGCGCAGATGCGCGAGGCCGTCGCCCGCACGATCGAGGGATTCGAGGCCGTGGTCCGGGCCCTGCCGCGCGCGGTGGAGCACCGGCGCGGCGAGCGCGTCGTGGAGACCACCTTCGACGGGCACGCCCGCCTGGAGGGCAACGCGGTGGGCTACGAGACCATCGCGGCCTCGGGCGAGCACGCCACGACCCTGCACTGGATCCGGAACGACGGCGAGGTCCGCTCGGGCGACGTGCTGCTGCTCGACGGCGGCGTCGAGGTGGACTCCCTCTACACCGCCGACATCACGCGCTCGCTGCCGGTCGACGGCGAGTACACCGACGTGCAGCGCAAGATCTACCAGGCGGTGCTCGACGCGGCCGACGCGGCGTTCGCCGTCGCGAAGCCCGGTGCGAAGTTCCGCGACGTGCACGCGGCGGCCATGGAGGTCATCGCGGAGCGCCTGGAGGAGTGGGGCTTCCTGCCGGACGGCGTCACGGCCGCCGTCGCGCTCTCCGACGACGGTCAGCAGCACCGCCGCTGGATGGTGCACGGCACGTCGCACCACCTGGGCCTCGACGTGCACGACTGCGCCCAGGCGCGCCGCGAGCTCTACCTCGACGGCACGCTGGAGCCGGGCATGGTGTTCACCATCGAGCCGGGCCTCTACTTCAAGGCGGACGACCTCGCCGTGCCAGAGGAGTTCCGCGGCATCGGCGTACGCATCGAGGACGACGTGCTGGTCACCGAGGACGGCAACGAGAACCTCTCGGCGGCACTCCCCCGCCGCCCGGAGGACGTCGAGGCCTGGATGGCCGCGCTGCGCTGAGCGGGGCCGGGCGGCCCGACTTCGGTCACTTGAACGCCTGCGGCGATGAGTTCGGTCGGTTGTCCTGAGATCGGTCCATTAATGGACCGATCTCAGGACAACCGACCGAGTTCATGGGTGGCTCTGTGCATTGGACCGAGGTTGTGCCCTCAGATGGGGGGCAGTCGGGGGTTCCTGCGGGCGGCCGAGACGATGTCTGGTGGCAGGTGCTGGGCGAATCGGGCGATCATCGCGGGGACGTCGCGCTTGTCCGAAGCAGTTACGCGCTCGATGGTGACGCCGGCTCGGCGGATGGCGTCGGCGCGCGCCTTCTCGTCCAGCAAGGGTCCAGACGTGCCGCCGAACGTCGTTGGCGGAGTGACCTGACGCACGATAGTGCTGGTAAACGTGTGTCTCGGGCCGTGTTGTCCAGACACGGCACCCCCAGAGCAGCGCTGCGGAGGCATGACTGAAGACGTGCTGTGCGCTGAGCTGAGCATGCAGTGCACCAACGCGAGCCAGCGCCTTCTTGCGCTCTTCCCGCGGAGCTCCTGAGGGTCCGTCGACACGAATCTCGCCAGGAACGCAGTACGCACCGCGCCGAACTCTGAGGACCTCGCCCGCGCGAGCCGCAGCGGACAGCTTGTTGCGGTTCTCCTCCAGCGTGAGGGTGACCGCGGGGATCACTACATCGACCATGCACCGACATTGCATCAACGCCGGCGGTCGGGGAGCCCAAGCCCGTGTGGACTGTGCACAAGTGCGATATCCACAGGGCAGCCGTCGCGCTAGAACCGCTGAAGCCCCCTGTCACATGGGCTCAGGGGGCCCACATGTGAATCCGCGGCCACCCCACAAACGCCCACCACTTCGGTCACTTGAACGCCCGGGGCGATGAGTTCGGTCGGTTGCCTTGAGATCGGTCGGTTAATGGACCGATCTCAAGGCAACCGACCGAACTCATCGCCGGGTGCTGTTCAAGTGACCGAGGTCAGACGCAGTTCGCGTTACTTCTGGTCCTCCGTTGGGGGTGCGTAGGGGTTTCGCGGGGGCGACGTGCGCGACGTCGGCACGTCGTCCGAGTCGGTCGCCTCGTCCTGGCGCTGGTCAGCCGGGGTGTCCGCCTGACCCGGCGCGGCCTGGGGCTCGACCGGCGCGTCGTCGCGGGCCGACCCACCACCGGCCGGCGGCTCAGCCGGCGCGTCCGGTGCGTCCGACGGTGCATCGGCCGGCGTCGCCGCCCCAGCACCCGCTCCCGCCCCAGCACCTGCTCCCGCCCCAGGACCCGGCCGCATCGCGCCGTACCGGGGCTCACCCGTCGGCGTGACCCAGCGCGGGTCGGTCGGCCGGGAGGCCGGCGGTGCGGCGGGCGCCGTCGGCGCGCCGGGGGCCTGAGCCGCGGGGACCGCGGGCGCCATGGGAGCCCCGACACCCGCGCCGCGGGCCTTGCCCAGCCCGCTCGGGGAGCGCATCAGGAGCGCCCGCGCGTCGCCGGCGTGCTCGTGGCCGCAGAGGATCGCGTAGGTGGCCGCCACGATCTGCGACGACGACGTGAAGTCGCGCCGCCCGCCCGTGAACGCGTACGACAGGATCGAGAACAGCAGGCCGAAGCCGGCGCCGAGCGCGATGCCTGCGAACATCACCTGCAAGCCCGACGAGCCCGCGAACAGCGTCAGCAGCAACCCCACGAAGAAGCCGAACCACGCGCCGGACAGGGCGCCCGCGAGCGCCACCCGGCCGTAGGTGAGGCGTCCCGTGACGCGCTCGACCATGCGCAGGTCGGTGCCCACGATGGTGACGTTCTCGACGGGGAACTTGTTGTCGGAGAGGTAGTCGACTGCCTTCTGCGCCTCCAGGTACGTGGAGTACGCAGCTACCTCGTCACCGGCCGGCAGGGTCGGGACCTTCGGGACGGCACCCGGGCGAGACATGCTCATACCCCATAGTCTCCCCTACCCGGCCGATAGTGGCGAGGAGCATCGCGCCGAGCCGGGCCGTAGGCTGACCAGCGTGAGCGCCAGCACCAGGGTTTTTGTCGCACGCCTGGCAGGCACCGTGGTCTTCGACCCCATCGGGGACCAGGTGGGCCGGGTTCGTGATGTCGTCGTGCTGGTCCGGGCGAAGGGTGCACCACGGGCGGTCGGCCTGGTGGTGGAGGTCCCGGGCCGGCGCCGCGTCTTTCTTCCCCTCACCCGCGTGACGAGCATCGACCAGGGCCAGGTGATCAGCACCGGCCTGGTGAACCTGAGGCGGTTCGAGCAGCGGGCCATGGAGTCGGTGGTGCTGGGCGAGTTGCTGGACCGGCGTGTCCAGCTCAAGGACGGCTCGGGGGAGGTCACCATCGAGGACGTCTCGATCGCGCAGCAGCGCACCGGCGACTGGCTGGTCGACCAGCTCTTCGTGCGGCGCCGTGCGGCGCGGGGGTCCGCCCCGTTCCGCCGCGGCTCCACGCTGACGGTCCCGGTCGACGCCGTCCTTGACCTGACGGCGCGGTCCGCCGAACAGGGCGCCGCCCGTCTGCTGGAGGCGTACGAGGACATGCGCGCGGCCGACCTCGCGGACGTGATCCGCGACCTGGGCACGGCGCGGCGGCTGGAGATCGCCGGCGCGCTGAACGACGAACGCCTGGCCGACGTGCTGGAGGAGCTCCCGGAGGACGACCAGGTGTCGATCCTGTCCGGCCTGGAGGTGGGCCGTGCGGCCGACGTGCTGGAGGTCATGGAGCCCGACGACGCCGCCGACCTGCTGAACGAGCTGCCCGACGAGCAGGCGGCTCAGCTTCTGAACCTCATGGAGCCGGAGGAGGCGGCCGACGTCCGGCGGCTGCTGGAGTACGCGGAGGACACCGCGGGTGGCCTGATGACCACCGAGCCGGTGATCCTCGGCGCGGACGACACGATAGCCACCGCCCTGGCCCAGATCCGGCGGGCCGAGCTGCCCCCGGCGCTGGCCTCCATGGTCTTCGTGGTGCGGCCGCCGCTGGAGACGCCGACGGGGCGGTTCCTCGGCGTCGCGCACTTCCAGCGGCTGCTGCGGGAACCCCCGCACGCCGCCGTCGCCTCCGTGCTGGACACGGACACGGAGTGGCTGCCCCACGAGGCGTCGGTGGGCAAGGTGACGCGTCTGCTCGCGGCCTACGACCTGCTGGCGCTGCCCGTGCTCGACAACGCGCGCCGGCTGCTGGGCGTGGTCACCGTCGACGACGTGCTGGACCACATCCTCCCGGACGACTGGCGCGACAGCGACGACGACCGCCTCGAGACGGTGGCCCAGTCGGCGCCCCCGGCGCGTGGGTCCGCCCGGAAGGAGGCGACCCGTGGCTGACCGCCTGGACACCCCGCTCGCGCAGCGCCGCAGCCTGATCCCGCGGATCCGAGTGGACGAGGACGCCGTCGGGAAGGCCACGGAGGCGATCGCCCGGTTCCTCGGCACGCCCCGGTTCCTCATCTATCTCACGGTGTTCTGCATGGTCTGGCTGGCCTGGAACTCGTGGGGGCCGGAGGCCCTGCGGTTCGACAGCGCCGCCAACGGGTTCACGGCGCTCACCCTGATGCTGTCGCTGCAGGCGAGCTACGCCGCGCCCCTGATCCTGCTGGCGCAGAACCGGCAGGACGACCGCGACCGCGTCACGGCGGAGCAGGACCGGCAGCGCGGCGAGCGCAACCTCGCCGACACGGAGTACCTGGCGCGCGAGATGGCGGCGCTGCGGCTGGCCTTGTCGGAGGTCGCGACGCGCGACTTCGTGCGCTCGGAGATCCGCAACCTCCTGGAGGAGCTGGACGAGAAGGACCGCGGCAGAGCGGGCGGCGCGCAGCAGTCGGAGCGCACGCCTTCCGACGTCTCGGACTCGCACAGGTAAAGCTCTCGCTCAGGCCGACCCTGCTCAACGCGTCAACGGTTCCGCTTGCACTGCCAGTCGGGGCGCCGTCCAATAACATCACCCACTCTTTGGGAGCCTTCGTCGCCTTTGCCCGTTACGTTGGCCGCAATCGTCGGCGTCCTAGTGACGCCGTCCTGGAGCAACGGGAGGGACATCATGGTGACAAGCAGGCCCCCTGGCCTGATCGGCGGCGCCAAGAGCAATCTTGCGACCGTCGTAGCACTCACGACGGCGACAACGTTGGCGCTCGGAACCCTGGTCAGCGTGCCGTTGGCGACAGCCGCGGAAGGAGATCAGGAGGCCGAGCAGCCTGTAGCGTTCACCGTGAACCTGCCGGATGGCTCCTTTGCCCCGGCGACCACAGAAGTCCTGGTGCACGCGTGGCCGTCGCCCGAGTTCGACCAGCAGCTCGTTGACGGCGACAAGTTCGAGCTGCATGTCGTGGACGCCGTGACCTCGGTCAGCGGAGGGGTGATCTCGGTCCATACATCGGTCGACACGATTCCGTCGGACTATGTAAGCACGACCGGTGCAGTCGACTTCGAGATCCAGGTCATCAATCGGCCCGAGGGCCTGACGAGGATGACCGCGCTCACCGCGCGCTCTGTGACGACAGGCCTCGGCGAGACCTGGATCGACGCCAGCTACACCGCCGAGGACCTGGCAGAGCTGGGTCCTTCTGTTGTGTCCACGCCCTCGGTCGATCTGGTCGAGGCCGTCGAACCCTCTGACGAGTGTGAGGGCGTTGAGACCCCCACGGACGATTGCGTACCCGAGAGCTCTCTCGATGATGGTGACGCCGGCCAACTCGCCACGAGCTGCATCGTATGGGGCGGGGAAGGCACGCTCGTCGGCTCAAGAAACTTCTGGGCGAAGGTCGCAGCGACCTACACTATAAAAGACGATCCTTACAACTCCAAGGCCCGCATGGTGTACGAGAATTCGAGCGAACATCACATAACCGCCGGTATCGCCGCATCCGTCGAAGGCGTCAGCTATTCACGAACTGGCACCAAGACAGTGACATCGCAATGGGCCAAAGAGTTCCTGTGGAACAATGACTATCGATCCTACCGAGTCGAAGTCCGGTATGGCCGATATGAAATGCCGTACGTTCGACACGAAAGAGAGCCCGACGGGCATTGCGGCCCATGGGTCGAAGAATTCGGAACGGGCACGAGGGTACGGCCACGATTCGAGACAGGTGGAACCAATTCCATTAGTATCGACCGACCAAAGGCCTACGAAAGGTGTGCGCCGCAAGATCCTGGACCATGGCATCGAACACTCTCTAGTGGACACGCTTACGAAAATGGCGGCGGAGTGATCATTAAGGATATGGTTGGGATCAACCTCCAGTCAAAGAGCCAGTACGCGACCTTTAAGCGCCTGGAATATGACATCGGTGGAAATGGTAAGGCACTGTGCGGGAGGGAGGATTTCCCCGCGCTTGCCGGCAAGATGATGCTGCGATACCAGAACTAGCTGACCTGGCAGAGGCGGCAGAGGTGGAGACGCCCGTCGTCTCCACCTCTGCACGTCCGCCCTTTCGCCGATCGGGGAACATGAATAGATCAACCTTCACATATGCCATCAGCATATTCAGTGTCACCATCTGCCTCATGGGCTGCACAACGGCGACCCCGGCTCTTGAACCGCACCCTGATGACCTACAGCATCCGCTGTCAGTCTATCCAGGTTCTGGATTAAGTGGCCTGGCGCAGCCGGACGAGGCTAAGCGCGGGAATACGTGGCACGGCATGTTCGGCAGCTTCATGCCCTGCGTCGCCCAGGGCGATGGCCCAATCGAGATCACGGGAGTCGACTGGTCGAGCACACCAGGCCTGGAACCGATTTCGGTTGACGTGTACACCCGGACCTTCACCGTTGAGAAAGGGAGCCCTATTGGCCGGCTCTACGGCACGCCGGAGAAGCCGTCTCGGCGGAGCGTGGCGCCCTTCGACCAGAAGTTCGTAAGCATGTCTGTCGATAGACCCTGCCGCAAGGAAGGCGATCCACCCCTCAGCGGCCGCTTCGACGAAATAGTCTTCAGCGTGGAAGGGAACCCCTCCGGCGCGCACCTGAAGGACGTGCGGTTCACCTACACGACCCCGGACGGGAAAGAGCACATCGTCGAGAACGACTGGGACTTCTACCTGTGCGGTCCCGCAGTGCCGGAAGACACCGGTTGCCGTTGATCGGGCGGAGCCGTGACGTGTTCGAGCGCCGTCACGGCTCCACGTCGTCGTGGAGGACCACCCGCGACAGCTCGTAGCCGCCGCCCGGCAGCTTCCAGTAGTGCAGCCTCCGGGCCGACGGCGTGTTGACCTGCAGCGCCACCCGCCAGCACACGGCGCCGTCGTCGCGCTGCCGGACCGGGTCGTCGCCACCCGCGCCCGTGCGCAGGCGGTGCACCTGCAGGCCGTTCATCTCGGGCGCCAGCCCGGTCAGCACCATGACCAGCGTCCAGACCACGCGGTCGCGGCTCACGCCCTCGACGTCGGTCAGGGAGGCCAGGAACCGGGGGCCCAGGACGTAGTCGGCGAGCGGACGCCCGGCCTTCTCCGCGGCGGGGATCGCCCTGGCCCATTCGGCCAGCACCTCGAACCTGAGCTGTTCCTCGTCGTCGACGAAGTACCGCTCCTCGGGCAGCTCGACCTCCGCCTCGCCCAGCGCGCGGCGGAGCCGGGCGGCCTCCTGGCGCGCCTTGCGCAGCGCGGTGCCCTGGTGCTCGGCGCGGCGCTCGCTGCGGTCGAGCCGTTCGGTGAGCTCGCCGACGCGCCCCACCAGCCGGTCGACCTCCAGCTCGACCTGGCGGCGTTTGACCTTGTCGTCGAGCAGGGCCTTCTCCAGCGCCGCCACCTTGGCCTTCGCGGCGTCCAGGGACAGGCTGAGGTCGCGGGCCGCCTTGCCGGCGAGCTCGGCCGGTGCCTTGCCGCCGGGCTCCGACGCCGCTTCGGTCGGGGCAGGCGCGCCGAGCGAGTCGGGTCCACCCGCGCGCCAGGCCGCCACGTCTCCCGGCGTCGGCGTCCGCTGGCCGGCGGGAGGCATCGGCCCCGGTCCGACGGCGGCGCTCACCCCGGGCGAACGGGTCGCCTCGCGCTCCTGGCCGGGTTCCGTGCTCTCGCGGCCGGGCGCTGCGGCCGCCGTCGAGCCCGCTGGGCGCACGCCGAACAGGTCCGCGGGCGTGGGCGGAGCGGCCGGCTCCCCGAACTTGGCCGACGGTGCACGGGCAGGCGTGGTCGCCGGCACGCCGTCGGGCTCCACCGACGGCGCTCGGCCATGCTCGGCCCGGACCTGCCCGAGCGCGACCAGCGATGCGGCATCCCCCGGCCTGATCAGCGGCGCCTCCTCCGGCGGCAGCTCGGGCGGCGGCTCGAGCCACGGCGGCCCGCCGTCGAGCAGCGCGATGGCGGGGACTGCCTCGTCCGCCGACTCGTCGACGTCGTCCAGCCGCAGCGCGAGGCCGCCGAGCGGTGCGGGCATCCGGCGGGCCGCGACCACCTCGCCCTGGGTGAAGAGGTCGGTCAGCAGGTCCTGGTCGTTGCCGGTGATCTCCGGGCGGCGGACCCGCACGCGGACGCCGGGCGCCAGGGCGATGAGCACGGCGTCGTCCGCGACGTCCTCGACCCGGCCGAGGACCACCTGGCCCACGCGGTAGGCGACGTCGACCGCCCGGCGCAACGTGTCGGCGTCGGGCAGCATGCCGCGGATGTCGAGGAGGCGGCGCGCCGGGTCGAGCAGGCCCGTCACCCGCATGCCCGGCGCGAGCACGCGCGCCAGCGGGACGGAGGAGAAGACGAGCTCCTCCGCGATCGTCGCCTGACCGCCGTCGTCGGTGCTGACCAGGGCGCGCGTGCCGAGCACGCCCAGCACCTTCCCTTCGACGGTCGGGGCGTCGGGGGCGGACGGCGCCGCGCCCACGAGCCCCGCGCGCACCGCGAACCGCATGACATCGCCGACCAGGCGGTCGCGCACGCGCGCGTCCTCCTCCGCGGAGTAGGCGAAGTGCAGCGGCGAACGCCGCGGCTGGTGCACCCACTCCAGGTCGGTGCCGTAGACGCGGGAGGCGCCGCCGTAGACCTGGGTGTCCGGCGGCATGCCCGACGAGAACGCCCACGACACGTCGCCCGTCGGGATGACGACGACCTCGGCGAGCCCGGCGACGTCGTCGAGCACCCGCTGCGGGTCCACGAACGGGGCGTCGTGCCCGGCGGGGGTCGAGATGACCACCACCGGCCAGCCGCGGCCCTGCCGCTGCAGCATGGCTGCCAGCTCGCGCGCCTGGTCCTCGGAGGCGACACGCCGAACTCGCGCTGGCACGCGTGACTCGGTCATGAGGGCCTCCCCACCCTTGGTGGTGACGCAGCGTACCGTCCCCAACTGACGGTCACTGCAACTGACCGTCACCGTAAGGACCAGACCTCGATCCGGGAACCCCTGGACCGCGGCCATAGGATCGAGGTATGAGCCCTGTCGACTCCCCCACGCTCGAGGCGCGCGTCCGTGACGCGCTGGCCGGCGTGCTCGACCCCGAGATCCGGCGCCCCATCACCGACCTGGGCATGGTCCGGTCGGTGTCCATCGACGGCGCGGCGGCCGACGGCGCCCGGGTGACCGTCGGCGTCGACCTCACCGTCGCGGGCTGTCCCATGAAGTCGACGCTGGTCAAGGACGTGACGGCGGCCGCGACGGCTGTCGCCGGGGTGGCGGGGGTCGACGTCGACCTGGGCGTCATGACGCCGGAGCAGCGCGCGTCCCTGCGGTCGAAGCTGCGCGGCGGCGCGGGCGACCCGGTCATCCCGTTCTCCCAGCCGGGGTCGCTGACCAAGGTGTTCGCGGTCGCCTCGGGCAAGGGCGGCGTGGGCAAGTCGTCGGTGACGGCGAACCTCGCGGTGGCGCTGGCCGCCGACGGCCTGTCGGTGGGCGTGATCGACGCGGACATCTACGGCTTCTCGATCCCGCGGATGCTGGGCGTGGACCGGCAGCCGACGCGCGTGGACAACATGCTGCTGCCGCCGATCGCGCACGGGGTCAAGGTGGTCTCGATCGGCATGTTCGTGCCGCAGGGCCAGCCGGTGGTCTGGCGCGGGCCGATGCTGCACCGCGCGCTGGAGCAGTTCCTCGCCGACGTGTTCTGGGGCGACCTGGACGTGCTGCTCCTCGACCTGCCGCCCGGCACCGGCGACATCGCCATCTCGGTGGCGCAGCTCCTGCCGTCGTCCGAGATCCTGGTGGTGACGACGCCGCAGGCGGCGGCCGCCGAGGTCGCCGAGCGCGCCGGGTCGGTGGCGACCCAGACGTCGCAGGGCGTGGTGGGCGTTGTCGAGAACATGTCGTGGCTGGAGCAGCCCGACGGCACCCGGCTGCCGATCTTCGGCGAGGGCGGCGGCGCGAAGGTGTCGGCCCGGCTCACCGAGGTGGTCGGCAAGGACGTGCCGCTGCTCGGCCAGGTGCCGCTCGACGTCGCCGTCCGCGAGGGCGGGGACGCCGGGACGCCGGTGGTCCTGACGGCGCCCGACTCGCCGGGGGCGAAGGTGCTGCGCGAGGTCGCGGCGTCCCTGACCAGCCGCAAGCGCGGGCTCGCGGGGATGCAGCTCGGGATCAGCCCAGTCTGACTCGGCGCCGTGGCCGGTAGGTCACCTTGGACCAACGCCGGAACAGCGGCGGTGCTGCGGAGGGTGGGCGTGTCAGGCGGTGTTCGGGGCGGCGGCGTCAGGGATGGTGAAGTCAGGCGAGGTGGGTCCAGGAGAGGTCGGCCCTGTGGGTCCTTCGGGACGCTCGACGGCCTGGTCTCGGTCTCTGGCTCGGTCGAGTCTGATTCGGCCGGTAGGCGATGGTGCCCCGGTCTCGTCGCGTGTGGCAGCCGATGCTGTACCGGCTGCGTGGGATGCGTCCGTTGCGGGGTCCGTTCATGCCGACGGCCGGGGTCCAGCCGGGGACCGTCGGGGCGGTATCCCTGGTTGGGTCCTCGGTCGGAACAGTGTTCTGGGGCGGTCGGGTGGCGTTCCGAGCCGGTGGCGTGCCGGGGTCACGGAGCAGACCGGTGCGACGGCCTGGGGCCGTGCCACCAGCCCTGACTTGTTCCGTGTCGCCGGTCCGGCCCTGTGTCGTGCCGTCGCTCCCGAGCAGTGGCGCGTCACCCGTCCTGCCCGGTTCCGTGTGACCGGTCCTGACCGGTGCCGGTGGTGTGGGCGCGATGAAGGCATACGTGTGCCCCGTCGGGGTGATCGTCTCGACCGCGTGCCGGCCCTCAACCTGAGTAGCCTTCTGCGACCAGCCGGGTGCCTGTTTGGCATGGTTGCACCGGGCACACAGGCCCTGCCCGTTGTCCAGGCTCGTCACCCCGCCCTGCGCGTGCGGGGTGATGTGGTCCAAGTGCCGCACCGGGGCATCACACCACGGGGTGGCACAGATCCCCTGCTCGCGGGCGCGCAACAACGCTGCCAAGCCTTGTGGGTGGAACCGTGACGTGGAGGTCGTGGCCAGCAGGCGACCACGGGGGTCGACGTAGATCGACCGCAACCACACCGCATCCGCATCGATCCCGTGAGCGACCAGGTTCCGGGCCACCGGGGCCGGAACGGTGCCCGCACCCGCCGCAGCGCCCTCCACCACCACACCCGGCTGGTCACCACCCGCGAGGAGGGTCTGGTCGGAGACCAGCAGGTTGATCGTGACCGGCACCCCGTCCGCCTGTCCGGGCTGGCGTCCGGTGACGCGTTCGATCAACGTGTCGGCCATGATCTGCCCGGTCCCCCGCTCATCCCCGGTGGCCTTGGTGGCCTCGGCGTGGGCCTTCAACTGGGCGTAAGCCTGGATGCCTTGCTGCATCGGCACCAGAGCGGTCAGGTACACCATCAGATCCGGGGCCGGACGCACCGACACCCGCCGCTCCCCCACGGCCTTGGCGTGCCGGTTCACGCACGCCTGCACATCGAGTTGTGCCGCCAGTTCCTTGACCCGCGCAACCAGGCGCTTGGTGCCCATCCGGGCCAGTGCCGCCAGGTTCGCGGGGCCGCAGACCTGCTCGTCGATCTGGGCGCGGTGCTCGACCGACAGGTGCGAGGTCTCCCGCACCAGCAGCGTGGCACGCCACTGCGAGAGCACACCCGCCCGCAACGCCTCGAACGTGTGCGGCATACCGGTGACCCATACCCGGGCCGTGCTCAGAAACGAGGCGCCGGCGTGCGGGCTGCACCGCAGAGCCGCGCCGACCTGATTGGGCACACCACGACCACGCCGCTCCGCCCGGATGCCCTGCCAAGCTTCCTCGGACTTCGTGGCCTCATCGAGCGCGACGGCCAACCGCGCCTGGGTAGCGGTCACCGCGTTCTTCACCGCCTCCAGCTCACCCAACAGGTCCACCCACTGAGCCTGCACGTCCCGCGACACCACGGGACCCATGGAAGCAGTGGAAGCAGTGTCCGGCACGCCGTCAGCGCCCATGTCAGAGGCACCCGGCAGAATCAGACCGGCCAACCGCTCACGCATCACGCGCACATCCGCCACATCAACGACATTGGCGACCGTAGGAAGCCTTGTGCCGCTCCGGGGCAGCACCGGCTGAGCGGGCGGGTCGCCTGCCCTAGTGGATGCCTCACCGGTTCGCGTCATGACACCAATCTATCGCACACACGTTCGTACAGCTCACTCAACTGACCCCCATCTGCCCACAGCAGAACGGCGCCGGGCGAGGCGCCGCAGTGCGAGCCTGGCCAGGGCCGCAGTGCGAGCAGGGATGGCTCAACCACGGGTTTCCCGACCCAACACCGGACGCGGATCAACATCGGCGACGGCCGGCATCGGACGACAGCCAGGCACCATTCGCCCCGCAGAAGATTCGCCACCAGCAGATATCAAGACAACTCCCTGGCACCCACCGTCCCGATGCGGTTCGGTGGGCACCATGCGAATCCTGGTTCTCGGTGGAACGGTCTTCCTGTCCCGCGCTGTTGCGGAGACCGCGGTGGCCCGCGGGCACGACGTCACCTGCGCGGCGCGCGGCGTGAGCGGCACGGTGCCCGACGGCGCCACGCTCGTCCGCTGGGACCGCGCCGAGCCCGTCCCGGCGGAGCTGGAGGGCGCCGGGTTCGACGCCGTCGTCGACGTCTCCCGCATCCCGTCGCACGTACGCAGCGCCGTGGCCGCCTTCCCGGACGCCCACTGGACGTTCGTGTCGACCGTGAACGTCTACGCCGACACGGCCACCATCGGCGGCACCCCCGCGACGCTCCCCCTGCTGGACCCGATCGAGACCGACGAGGACCCGCTCGCGAGCCCCGATACCTACGGCGCCATGAAGGTGGCCTGCGAGAACACGGTCCGGTCCGGCACCGCGGCGGCGCTCGTGATCCGGCCGGGCCTCATCGTCGGGCCCGGTGACCCGAGCGGCCGGTTCACCTACTGGCCCGCCCGGTTCGCGCAGGCGGCGGAGGACGGCCTGCCCGTCCTGGTCCCCGAACCGGTCGACGACCGGGTCCAGCTCGTCGACGTCCGCGACCTCGCGGAGTGGATGGTGACCGCGGCCGAGCAGGGCACCACGGGCGACTTCGACGCCGTCAGCCCGCCGTTGTCCCGGTCGGAGCTGCTCGCCCAGGTGGCCGACGGCGCGGAGAGCGACCCCGAGCTGGTCGCCGTCGCCCCCGAGGTGCTTGCCGAGCACGAGGTCGCACAGTGGTCGGGGCCCCGGTCGATCCCGCTCTGGATCAACGACCCGGCCGACGCCGGCTTCCTGACGCACGATGTCACGTCCTCGCTGGCGGCGGGTCTGACGATCCGGCCGTTCGCGGAGACGGCCCGCGACACCCTCGCATGGCTCCGCGCCACACCCGACGCCAAGGTCACGGGGCTGACCCGTGACGAGGAGCAGGAGGTGCTCGCCGCCGTCCGAGAGTGAGCGCAGCCCGCCGTCCGGACACGCCCGCCCACGAGTCTCGCTGCCTGACCGGCTGTCAGCCGACCCAGCCCGACGGGCAATAATCGTTTCCGTGACCATCATCAACTGGCTCGATGCCTGGACCACCGAAGACGGTGCGCACCGGGTCGACGAGCTCTTCACCCGTTCGTTCGACGGCGCCCCCACGGGCGTCTGGTCCGCCCCCGGGCGGGTCAACCTCATCGGCGAGCACACCGACTACAACGCAGGGCTCTGCCTCCCGACGGCGCTGCCGCACCGCACCTACATCGCGCTGCGGCCGCGCGAGGACGACCTGGTCCGGCTGGTGTCGGCACAGGCAGAGGGTGTGTGGGAGGCGCGCCTGTCCGACGTCGCGCCCGGCGCGGTGGACGGCTGGGGCGCCTACGTCGCCGGCGTCGCCTGGGCCCTGACCGAGGCGGGCCACAAGGCGAGCGGGTTCGACGCCGCCGTCGACTCGTGCGTGCCGTTCGGGGCCGGGCTGAGCTCGTCGGCAGCGCTGGAGGCCGCCGTCGCGGTGGCGCTCGACGCGGTGGCGGACCTCGGCCTCGGCGCGTCCGACGCCGGACTCGCCGAGCTCGTGGACGCCTGCCGCCGCGCCGAGAACGAGATAGCCGGCGCGCCCACGGGCGGCCTCGACCAGTCGGCGTCGCTGCGCTGCCGCGAGGGCCACGCGCTGCTGCTCGACTTCCGGCCAGGGCTCAAGCCGCTGGAGTCGGGGGTGCCCGTACCGTTCGACCTGGCCACCGCGGGGCTGACCCTGCTGGTCGTGGACACGAAGGCCGAGCACTCGCACGTCTCGGGCGAGTACCGGGATCGCCGCGAGGCCTGCGAGCGTGCGGCGGAGCTGCTGGGCCTGGACTCGCTGCGCGACATCGCGCCGACCCTCGGCGGCATGGGCATCGACCGCGCGCTGGGCGCGCTCGAACCGCACGATCCCGACGGCGTCCTGCGCCGCCGGGTCCGGCACGTGGTGTCCGAGATCGACCGCACCGCGCGGTTCGCCGACCTGGTCCGGGAGGGCCGCGTGGCCGACGTCGGCCCGTTCATGCTCGCCTCGCACGCGTCGATGCGCGACGACTACGAGATCTCCTGCCGCGAGCTCGACCTGGTCGTGGATACGGCTATGGCGGCCGGCGCGCTGGGCGCCCGCATGACGGGCGGCGGGTTCGGCGGCAGCGCCATCGCGCTGGTCCGCCTGTCCGACGTCGACACGGTGGCCCAGGCGGTGGCGGACGCCTTCGCCGACGCCGGCCTGACGGCGCCCGCGTTCCTGCTGGCCCCGCCGTCGGCCCCAGCCGCCTGACCGGTTCGCCGCGTTGAGCGCGGGACGCCTGCGGGTTCAGGCGGTCCCGACCCGCGAATGTCCCGCGCTCAACAAGGCGAGCGGTCAGAGCTCATAAGTGGCAACGACTGGGGCGTGGTCGCTCCAGCGCTCCGCGTAGGTGGGCGCGCGGTCGACCTCGACCTTGCGGCACGCACCCGCGAGGGCCCGGTTCGCGAGCTGGTAGTCGATGCGCCAGCCGGAGTCGTTGTCGAACGCCGCACCTCGCCACGACCACCAGGTGTACGGGCCAGGACCGTCCCCGGCGTGGACTCGCCCGAGGTCCGTCCACCCGTGCTCGTCGAGCCACCGCGTCACGTAGGCACGCTCCTCGGGCAGGAACCCGGCGCTCTTCAGGTTGCCCTTCCAGTTCTTGATGTCGACGTTCTGGTGGGCGATGTTGAGGTCTCCCGCGACCACGGCCGGCGCCTCCACCACGGAGAGCTCGGCCAGGCGCGCCGTCACCTTCTTCAGGTAGGCGTACTTGGCCACCATCGTGTGCTCCTCGCCTGGCTTGGTCGACCCGGAGTGCAGGTAGGCGGAGACGGCGGTGAACGTGCCGCCGCCGGGCAGCTCGACGTCGGCCTCTATCCATCTGCCGGTGTCGGGACCTGCCTCGACGTCGCCGTCCGGCCCGTGGGCCACGAGGCCCGTGCGCACCGCGCCGATCGGCAGCCGGGACGCGACGAGCACCCCCGCCCGCCCCTTGACCTCGCTCTCCGCGTGCGCGACGTGCCAGCCGTCGAGCAGCTCGCGGGCGACCTTGTCGGGCGCGCGCACCTCCTGCAGCAGCAGCACGTCCGGCGTCCGGGTGGCGATCCAGGCGTCCATGCCGCGGCGGACGGCGGCGCGGATCCCGTTGACATTGGCGGTGGCGACGATCAGGGGCACCCGGGAAGCCTAACGGCCACCCCTGACAGTCCGCCCCGCCCCCGCCCGGTCACGCCCCGTCGTGCGCCGCCTGCAGCGCCGCGACGTCGATCTTGCCCATCTTGAGCATCGCGCTCATCGTGGCGATCTCGGCCGGCGTCGAGTACGTGCCGCAGAGGTCCTCCAGCTCCTTGGGCACGACCTGCCAGGACACCCCGAACTTGTCCTTGCACCAGCCGCACGGGCCCGGCGCGCCACCGTCGGCGGTGAGGAGGTCCCAGTAGTGGTCCACCTCCTCCTGGCCTTCGACCCGGAGGTAGAACGAGAACGCGTCGTCGAGCGTGAAGGCCGGCCCGGCGCTGAGCCCGATCACGGGCTGGCCCGCCACCGTGAACTCGACGACGAAGTCGGCACCCGGTTCGACGCCCGGCACGCCCTCGGGCGCCTTCTGCACGGTGTCGACGGACGAGCCGGGGATGTGCTCCGCGTAGAACGCGGCCGCCTCGGCGGCCTTGTTGTTGCCGAACCAGAGGTGCGGGCGGACGGTGACCATGATGTACCTCCTTGAGCTGGTGGGGCCCCCGTCGGCCCCGTCCCCCCAGTTCGACCGGGCTACCGGCGGAAAATCATCGGACGGCGCCTGTCGGACGACCATGCAGTTGCTGCCAAGAACCGGGGGCTGCTGGCAGCAACTGCATGGTGAACGAGAGTCAGTAGCCGGCGAGCGCCCGCTCCGCCGACTCCACGACGTTCGCCAGCAGCATCGCCCGGGTCATCGGGCCGACGCCGCCCGGGTTGGGCGACACCCAGCCCGCGGCCTCTGCCGCCTCGGGCGAGACGTCGCCCACCACGCGCGACTTGCCCGTGGCCGGGTCGGTCTCGCGGGAGACGCCGACGTCGATCAGCACGGCGCCCGGCTTCACCATCTCGCCGGTCACGATGCCCTTGACGCCCGCGGCGGCCACGACGACGTCGGCCCGCCGGACCAGCGCGGCGAGGTCCTGGGTGCCGGTGTGCGTCAGGGTGACCGTCGCGTTCACCGCGCGCCGCGTCAGCAGCAGGCCGATCGGGCGGCCCACGGTGACGCCACGGCCCAGCACCACGATCTCCTTGCCCGCGAGCTTGATGCCGTGCCGCTCCACGAGCTCGATGATCCCGCGCGGCGTGCAGGGCAGCGAGGACGTGATCTCCTCGTTGACCCGCAGCACCAGCCGCCCCAGGTTCGTGGGGTGCAGGCCGTCGGCGTCCTTGTCGGGGTCGACGAGCTCCAGCACGCGGTTGGTGTCGATGCCCTTGGGCAGCGGGAGCTGGACGATGTACCCGGTGCAGGCCGGGTCGTCGTTCAGCCGGCGTACCGCCGCCTCGATGTCCTCCTGCGTGGCGTCGGCCGGGAGGTCCTCCCGGATCGACGCGATGCCGACCTCGGCGCAGTCGCGGTGCTTGCCCGCCACGTACCACTGCGAGCCCGGGTCGTCGCCCACCAGGAGCGTGCCGAGGCCGGGGACGACGCCGCGCTCGCGCAGCGCCGTGACCCGGTCCTTCAGCTCCGCCTTGATCGCCCCGGCGGTCGCCTTCCCATCCAAAATCTGTGCGCTCATGCGTACCTCCCTCGGCGAGTGCTGGGCATGCGTGCTCGACACACAGCCCGGCACCCGACGGATCTAGTCAGAGACCTGGGTAGAGGGGGAACTCGGCCGTCAGCTTCGCCACGCGCGCCGAGAGGGCGTCGATGTCGGTCGCGGCGCCGTTCTTCAGGGCCGTGGCGATGATGTCGGCGACCTCCGTGAACTCGGCGTCGCCGAACCCGCGCGTGGCGAGCGCCGGGGTGCCGATGCGCAGGCCCGAGGTGACGCGCGGCGGACGCGGGTCGAACGGGACGGCGTTGCGGTTCACGGTGATCCCGGCGTCGTGCAGAAGGTCCTCTGCCTGCTGGCCGTCGAGCTGCGAGTTGCGCAGGTCCACCAGCACCAGGTGCACGTCGGTGCCGCCGGTCAGCACGGACACGCCCGCGGCCGCGACGTCCGGCTCGGACAGCCGCGACGCGATGATCTGCGCGCCGCGCACCGTACGCTCCTGGCGCTCCTTGAAGGCGTCTGTCGCCGCGACCTTGAACGCCACGGCCTTGGCGGCGATCACGTGCATGAGCGGGCCGCCCTGCTGACCCGGGAAGACGGCGGAGTCGATCTTCTTGGCGAACTCCTCCTTGGCGAGGATGAAGCCGGAGCGCGGCCCGCCGATCGTCTTGTGCACGGTCGAGGAGACGACGTCGGCGTGCGGTACCGGCGACGGGTGCAGCCCCGCCGCGACGAGCCCGGCGAAGTGCGCCATGTCGACCCACAGCTTGGCGCCCACCTCGTCGGCCACCTCGCGGAACGCGGCGAAGTCGAGGTGCCGCGGGTAGGCGGACCAGCCCGCGATGATGACGTCGGGGCGGTGCTCCAGCGCCTTCTTGCGCACCTCGTCCATCTCGATGCGGTGCGACTGCGGGTCCACGCCGTAGGCGCCGACGTCGTACAGCTTGCCGCTGAAGTTGATCTTCATGCCGTGCGTGAGGTGGCCGCCGTGGGCCAGCTCCAGGCCGAGGATCTTGTCGCCCGCGTTGATCAGGGCGTGCAGCACCGCGGCGTTGGCCTGGGCGCCGGAGTGCGGCTGGACGTTGGCGTGCTCGGCGCCGAACAGGTCCTTGGCGCGGGTGATCGCGAGGTTCTCCGCGATGTCCACCTGCTCGCAGCCACCGTAGTACCGGCGGCCCGGGTAGCCCTCTGCGTACTTGTTGGTCAGGACCGAGCCCTGGGCCTCCAGCACGGCGCGCGGCACGAAGTTCTCGGACGCGATCATCTCGAGCGTGTCGCGCTGGCGGGCGAGTTCACCGGTCAGGACGGCGGCGATCTCGGGGTCGAGCTCGGCGAGCGGGGTGGCGAGCGGGTCGGGAGTCGATGCGCTCATAGCTCCTCGATTCATGCGGGACGGGGAATTGTCGGTGACCCAGGGCCCAGGCGAACGACCCGTCGTCGGCATGACTCGTCGCTCCCCGGTGGTGATCCACCTGACGCCAGTTGCGACCCGACGATCGTAGCAGCGGCCGTAGGAGCCGGTGCCCGGGCACCCGGAAACCCTTGCCCGCACGGCCGGTATCGGTGTCCTTATACACCATCAGGCCCGGAATTGCAGCGAAAGTACCTGAGACCCTTTCCCTCTTCACCCCTACGTCGCTAATGTGCCGCACATGCCATCCCCCGTGTCACCGGACGCAGGCGTTCCGGAACACCAGCCAGACCCGTACCGCCAGAACCGCCGGCCGCAGAGCGGCGCACAGCCGCGCCAGGCGCCGAACGGTCCACCGCCGCACGGCGGCCGCCCGCAGTCGGGGCAGTTCCCGGCGGGCCAGCCTCTGCCGGGTCGGCAGCCCGGGCAGTTCGGATCGGGTCAGCCTCTGCCGGGTCGGCAGCCCGGCCAGTTCGGCGCCCGGCCCCAGTCCGGCCAGCTCCCGACGCGCGGCGACGACGGCGCCGCCCCCGACCGCAAGGACAAGAGCAAGAGCTCCGGGAGGGACCGGATCTGGTCCGTCGTCGCGTTCCTCGTCGCCGCGGGCGTGATCACGGCTGTCGCGTTCTACTTCTTCGGCCCCGACGGCGGCGAGGACACCGGCGCGACCTGGGCCGTCGACTCGTGCGCTGGACCGGATGCGGCGAGCGAGGGCGCCGACCCGGCCACGGCGACCTACCGCCCGCTGGCGTGCGACGATCCCGGCGCGACGGTCACGATCCTCGACATCCAGGACGCCGTGTCGGTGGCACAGATGCACTGCCCGGCCGGCACCGACGTCGTCTTCCAGAAGGACGGCCAGGCCGGCGGCAACACGCAGGCGGTCTGCGCGCGCAACCTGTCCGACGACCACCCGGGGGACCCGGGGATGGGCGGCGGCCAGCTCATGGCGGACGACTGCGTGGACGAGGCCGGAGCCGAGGTCCCCTGCGCGTCGGGCGGCGCGCGGAAGGTCGTCGCGCTCATCCTCGAGGCGAACGACTGCCCTGAAGGGACAAGGGACCAGCTCGACCTGGGCTTCGACGCGGAGCGCAGCTACGAGACGATCTGCCTCGGCGACTGAGCAGCCCCGCCCGCACCGTCACCTACCGCTCATCCCGCTGAAACCGGCCGTCACCGGACATTGGCTAGATTTGCGGCATGGCACGACTGCACCAGACCGTCTTCGACAGAAACATCCCGGCCAGGTCGGTTGTCGATCATGCGTTGGCAGGGACGCGTCAAGCGGTGCTCTGGCAGGACGACCTGGGCGAGCCCGTCGGGTATCCGGCCCTGTCGGCGCCGGTCCGGGCCGACATCGCGGTGGTCGGCGGCGGGTACACCGGTCTGTGGTCGGCGCTCCGGGCGAAGCAGCGGCACCCCGGCGCGCGCGTGGTGCTGGTCGAGGCGAGGTCGGTCGGCTGGGCCGCGTCGGGCCGGAACAGCGGGTTCTGCGCAGCCTCCCTCGGGCACGGCCGCGCCACCGGCCGCGGCCGTCGGCCCGACGAGCTCGACGTCCTGACCCGCCTCGGCCACGAGAACCTGGCGGCCATGGAGGCCGCGGTGGGCAGCCTCGGCCTGGACTGCGCGTGGGAGCGCACCGGCGTCGTCGACCTGGCCGTCGAGCCGCACCAGATCGACTGGCTGCAGGACGCGGCGCGCGACGCCGCCCGTTCCGGCGTCCCGCACACCTTCCTCGACCGGGCCAAGCTGCGGGCCGAGATCGCGAGCCCCACCTACGAGGCGGGCCTGGCCCGCCCCGACGACGCCGCGCTGGTGCACCCGGCGCGGCTGGCCGCCGAGCTGGCCCGCTGTGCGAGCGAGCTCGGCGTCGAGATCTTCGAGCGCACGCGGGTGACCCGCCTGGTCCCGCCGGCCCGGAAGGCTGGTGGCGACGTCGTCCTGCGGACCGCCTCGCCGGCGGGCGAGGCGACCGTGCGGGCGGACCGTGTGCTGCTCGGGACCAGCGTGTTCCCGTCCCTGCTGCGCCGCTACCGCCGGCACACCGTGCCCGTCTACGAGTACCTGGTCGCCACGGAGCCGCTGTCCGCCGGACTGCTGGGGGCGATCGGCTGGCGCGGGCGGCAGGGGCTGACCGACCTGGCGAACCAGTCCCACACCTACCGGCTGACGGCCGACGACCGGATCGTGTTCGGCGGGTACGACGCCGTCCACCCCTCCGGCGGCCGCGTGGACGGGACGTACGAGGACCGGCCCGAGACCTTCCGCCGGCTGGCCGAGCACCTGCTGACGACATTCCCGCAGCTCGAGGGCATCCGCCTCACGCACAAGTGGTCCGGCGCGGCCGACCTGTCCACCCGGCCCGGCCCGTTCTTCGGGCAGGGCGCCGGCGGGCGGGTGCAGTACGCGGCGGGGTTCGCCAGGCACGGCACCGCCGCCGCACACTTCGCTGCACAGGTCATGCTGGACCGGTTCGACGTGCTCGACGGCTGCCCCGACACCGAGCGCACCGCGCTCCGGATGGTGCGGCAGGTGCCCCCGCCCTTCCCGCCGGAACCGATCGCGGCGGCCGGGATCCGGACCGCCCGGTGGTCCCTGGACCGGGCGGACCACCAGCGCGGACGGCGCAACACGCTGCTCCGCTCGCTCGATGCGTTTGGCGTGGGCCTCGATTCCTGATTTGCTGCTCCGACCGACGTCGAAGGAGCACGCAGTGGCCAGACCCCCGATCCCGGAGCACCTCGTCAAGGTCCTCGAGCGACCGAACCGAGCGGTCATGGCGACCCTCCGGTCCGACGGCGCACCGGTCTCCGTGGCCACCTGGTACCTGTACGACGGCGGCCGGGTGCTGCTGAACGTCGACGGCACCCGCAAGCGCCTCGACCACCTGCGCGCCGACCCGCGCGTCTCGCTCACGGTGCTCGACGGCGACAACTGGTACCGGCACATCAGCCTCCAGGGGCGCGTGACGATCACGCCCGACGAGGGCCTGGCCGGGATCGACCGGCTCTCCGTCCACTACGGCGGCAACCCGTACCCGAACCGGGTGCGCCCCCGGTTCAACGCGTGGCTGGAGATCGAGTCCTACCACGCCTGGGGCTACGGAGCCGACTAACCCTCCCGCGGCACGTTCTGGGCACCCGCGGCGCCCAGAACCCGGCGCAGGTAGGTGTACGTGAGGTCGCCGGCGGCCTTGTCGTACTGCTCCTCGTAGCCGTGCTTGGTGTACATCGTGAGGTTCTGCTTGGAGTCCTTGCCGGTGAAGGCCCAGATCTCCGTGGTCTGCTCAGGCAGGAACGGCAGCACCGCGAACAGCATCTCCGTACCGATGCCGCGGCCCTGCTTGTCCGGGGCCACCGCGAGGCGGCCGAGCGTGGCCTTCTCGCCCTCGATCTCCACGCGCACCGAGCCGATCATCCGCGTACCTTCCCACGCGCCGATCGTCACCACGTCCTCCCGCGCCAGGTCCTCGCGCAGCTCCGCGAGGGTCTGGGTGAGCGGCGGGATGTGCGGGTCGTCGTACAGCTGGGCCTCTGTGACGAACGCGGCGCGCCGCAGCGTGAGGAGCTCGCCCGCGTGGTCGTCCTCGACCAGGGCGATCGTCGTGGTGGAGTTGCTCATGGCCCCATCGTCTCAGAGGTGACGCGCCCAGGTCGACGGCGCCCACCGCTCGAACGACTGTCAGTGGTCCGGCGTAGGTTGAGGGCATGGCGAACGAGAGGGCCCGCTGGCCGGACGGACCCGACGTGCGGGTCGAGGTGCGCTCCGCCGTCGGGCGGTACGACGACTTCTACGAGGTGGTCGGGGTCAAGAAGCCGGGCGGCAACGGCTGCTGGTGCATGGCCTACCGGGACAGCCGCGTCCCGGTCGAGGAGGCGCCGGGCTACATGCAGAACCTCTGCGCCAGCGAGCCCGGCCCGGGGGTGCTGGCCTACGTGAACGACGTCGTGGCCGGCTGGTGCTCGATAGCGCCCCGGTCCACCTACCGGCGGCTGATGAACTCGCGCACCATCCCGTTCGTCGACGAGCGGGACGCCTGGGTGGCGGTGTGCTTCGTGGTCCGTGCGGGCTTCCGGAAGCGGGGGCTCATGCACCACCTCCTGGCCGGCGCGGTGGAGCACGCGCGGGCGCACGGGGCCGAGGTGGTCGAGGGCTACCCGGCGGACGTCGGCGCGGACCGCGTCGACGTGATCAGCGGTTACGTGGGCACGGTGCGCCTGTTCGAGCAGGCCGGCTTCGAGCGCGCGGCGGAGACCTCCGGCGTCAGCGGGGGCCGACGGCGCTGGGTGATGCGGCGCGAGCTCGGACAGGGCGAGCCCTCTGCCGCGGCGGCGGGTTAGCCTGACCGCGTGAACGACGCGACCGCAGCCACCCACTGGATCCTCACCCTGTCCTGCCCGGACCGGCCGGGAATCGTGCACGCGGTCGCGGGAATGCTCGCGGAGCACGGCGGAAACATCACGGAGTCGCAGCAGTTCGGCGATCCGGCGTCGGGCCTGTTCTTCATGCGGGTGCAGGTCGAGTCGACGGTGTCCCGCGACGAGCTCACCCTGGCGATGACGCAGGTGGCGAGCCGCTTCGACATGACGTGGACGCTCGACGTCGTCGGCCGGCGCATCCGCACGCTGGTCATGGTGTCCAAGGCCGCGCACTGCCTCGTGGACCTGCTGTACCGGGAGCGGTCGCAGCGCATGCCCATCGACGTCGTGGGCGTGGTGGGCAACCACCGAGACCTGGAGGACATCGCCACGTTCTACGGCAAGCCGTTCCACCACGTGCCCGTCACCAAGGACACCAAGGCGGAGGCGGAGGCGGCGCTGCGCGGCCTGGTCAAGGAGACCGACGCCGAGCTGGTGGTGCTGGCCCGGTACATGCAGATCCTCTCCGACGAGCTGTGCCGCGACCTGAGCGGGCAGATCATCAACATCCACCACTCGTTCCTGCCCTCGTTCAAGGGCGCGGGGCCCTACCGGCAGGCCCACGACCGCGGCGTGAAGATCATCGGCGCCACGTCCCACTATGTGACCGGTGACCTCGACGAGGGGCCGATCATCGAGCAAGACGTCGAGCGCGTGGACCACTCCCGCACGGTCGAGGACCTGGTCGGCATCGGCGAGGACGTCGAGCGGCGCACCCTGGCGCGGGCGGTGCGGTGGCACGCCGAGCGCCGGGTGCTGCTCGACGGCCGCCGCACGGTGGTGTTCCGCTGACGGCGCGGGTGGCCCGAGCGTAGACAAGCGCGAAGCCCGAGACGCGACCGTCCGGAAGGCTCTCGGGCTAGCTTCTTGGGGCTACTGCCCGTCCCTTTCCCAGGATAGTCCGTCATGCTGTGCCTACCAGGGCGTTACAGCCGTTGCGTATATGCAACAGGCGCTTGCCGAGCGACGGATGCTTTGGTGTATGAAGATTGCGGAATGCGCTCTGAGCCACGGTCCCCCGACGTCGACGATTTCCATCTCCATGCATGGGTCGACGAGTCGATCCGGGCTACGCGAGACGGCTCGGATGGGACGTATCTCATGGCAGCGGCCATCGCCGACCCGTCCGCGTGCGACGAGGTACGCGATGACCTGCGTGCGGTTACGGAGAAGGGGGCCGAGCGATTGCACTGGCGTCACGAGACTCGGGAACGTCAAGCCAAGGTTGCGGCGACCATCGGTAACCACGACGTCGTCAATCTCGTCGTCGTCGGAACGCCCTTGGATGCCCGGCGACAAGAGCGGGCACGCCGAATCTGCACTGAACGTCTCTTGTACGAGCTCGACAATCTGGGTGTCGCGCAGGTCTGGCTCGAAGCCCGGCACCCTGCTCTCAATGAGCGCGACCTACGCCTCGTCAAAGCTCTGCGCGGTAAGCGTTCGATCAGCTCGTCGATCCGAATCGAGTTCGCCCGTCCGAAGGACGAGCCGATGCTGTGGATCCCTGACGCGGTCGCAGGTGCGGTCAACGGTGCCCAGTCGGGCCGTGCCAACGTCCTCGCTGACATGGGCCGGATCGACGTCATCAACATCGAACTGCCGTAGAAATGCGCGATGCCGGGCTCCTGACGTCCATCAGGGGGTCCCGGCTTCACTTCCGACACTCCACGCGGGAGGCGGCTGACACAAGGTTACCTCGCCTTCGTCCAGTCACGCGAGCGGTCGTGTCCACTCCCGCAGGGTCCTAGCTCCGGCGGTAGGAGAGGTCCGCTTCCATCACGGTGTTGCGCATGCTCCCGTGGCCGTTCTCGTGCATGACCGCGTGATGGAAGCGGACCTCTCACCCGGGCCGAGGACGCCGTCAGCCCTTGACCGCGCCCGCCAGGGCGAACGCCGAGCCCGAGATCCGGCTGACCAGCACGTACAGCCCGAGCACCGGCGCGGCGTAGAGCAGCGAGTACGCGGCGAGCTGCCCGTACGCGACCGACCCGTACTGCCCGAAGAACGCGAAGATGCTCACGGCCGCCGGCTGCTTCTCCGGGGAGAGCAGCAGCACGAACGGGACGAAGAAGTTCCCCCACGCCTGCACGAACACGAAGATGAACACCACGGCGATCCCCGGCCGCATGAGCGGCAGCACCACGAGGCGCAGCGCCTGCATGGCCGAGGCGCCCTCGGTCCACGCCGCCTCCTCCAGGGACACCGGAACGGAGTCCATGAAGTTCTTGGTCATCCAGATCGCCATGGGCAGCGACGTCGCCGCCATGAAGAAGACGGTCCCCGGCAGCGAGTCCAGCAGGTTGAGCTGCACGAACAGCGCGTACACCGGGACCATGATCGCCGTGATCGGCAGGCAGGTGCCGAACAGCACCGTGTACAGGAAGTACTTGCCGAACCGCATGCGGTACCGCGACAGCGGGTAGGCCGCCAGCACGGCCACGACCACCGTGATGGCGCCCGACCCCGCCGACAGCACGAACGCGTTCCACAGCGGCAGCCACGTGAGCTCCGGCGTCAGGATCGCCGAGAAGTTCGCCGTGGTCACGGCGTCGGGCAGACCGAAGGAGAGCGTGGCCTCCGCGTCGAACGACGCGACCACCACCCACGCCATCGGGAGCAGGAAGCACACGGCGATCACCAGCAGGACCAGGTTGGCCGCCACCTTGGTCGCCCGGGCGCGCGGCCCGGCCAGCGGGCCGACCGCCACGCCGCCGCCGGTCTTCGTCGCGGCGGGCTGGGTCATCGTGCCGGCCATCAGTCCACCTCCGGTCGGAGCGCGCGGATGTAGATCACGGAGAAGATCCCGCCCACGACGATCATCACCGTGGCGATGGCGGTGCCGTAGCCGACCTGCGCGAACTTGAACGCCTCCTGGTAGGCCAGGATCGGCAGCGTGGAGCTGTCCGTGCCGGGCCCGCCGCCGGTCATCACGTAGATCAGCGTGAACACCGAGAGGGTCTGCAGCGTGGTGAGCATGAGGTTGGTCGAGATGCTGCGCCGGATGACCGGCAGGGTCACCCAGGCCAGCCGCTGCATCCCGTTCGCGCCGTCGAGCTGCGCGGCCTCGGTGAGCTCGGGCGGCACCTCCGCGAGCGCGGCCGAGTAGACCATCATCGAGAAGGCGGTGCCGCGCCAGATGTTGGCGACCACCACGGCGAGCATCGGGGTGGCGTACAGCCAGTCGGGCCCGGCCACCCCCAGCCCGCCGAGCAGGGTGTTCAGCGTGCCCTCGGAGTGGAAGAACGCGTACGCGGCGAAGGCGGCGACGATCTCGGGCAGCACCCAGGCCGCGACCACGACGGTCGAGGCGATCGACCGCACGGGCCGCACCGCCGAGCGGAGCAGCCCGGCCAGCGCGAGGCCGAGCACGTTCTGGCCGACGACGGCGGACAGGAACACGAACACGACGGTGAGCCACAGCGACTTGGGGAAGTCGGGGTCGCCGATCAGCGCGACGTAGTTGTCGAACCCGATCCACTCCGGGTTCAGCGCGGTGGGTCCGGTGAGCGCCGTGTTGGTGAAGGAGCCGTAGAACGACCACACCACCGGGCCCACCATGAACAGCACGAGCAGGACGACGGCGGGCGCGAGCGGTACCGCTCGCGCCACGCCGCGGGACGTGACGGCCATGTACTCAGCCCTGGACGGTGTTCTCTTCGCCGACGATGCCGGCTACCGCTTCGTCGTAGACGGCCGCGGCCTCCTCCGGTGTCTGCTGCCCGGTCATGACGGACTCCATCGCGACCATGATCTCGTTGGACACCTTGGGGTAGTCCGAGGTCGCCGGCCGGAAGTTGGTCACGTCGACCAGGTCGGTGAAGAACTCGGTGGTCGGGTTGGACGCGGTGTACTCGGGGTCCTCCGCGACGTCTGTGCGCACCGCGATCTGGCTGTTCGCGACGTCGAACCACAGGGAGTTCTCCCGGTTCAGCGCCATGGAGATGAACTCGAACGCGGCGTCCGGGTTCTCGGAGCCCGCGCCCATGGCGAGGGTCCAGCCGCCCGACATGCTCACGGCACCCGGGTCCTGACCGTCCTGCGTGGGCATGGGCGCAGTGCCCATCTCCTCGGACCACTCGGGCCAGGGCGCGACGCCCGACTCGAGCCAGTTGCCCGCGACCCACGAGCCGTCCAGCGCGATGCCGACCTTGCCCTCCGGCAGCCACTCGGCCTGCACCGTGTTACCTATGTTGGTGTCGAGCGCCTGCTGCGGCGTGGGCGCGAGACCCTCGGAGAACACGGTCTCGATGAACCCGAGGGCGTCGACGAAGCCCTGCGAGCCGAGCACCCACTTGCCGTCCTCGTAGAGGGTGTCGCCCGTGCCGTACAGGAGCATCTCGAAGCCCTGCATCACCGCGGCCTCGCCCTGCGGCTTGCCCGAGTAGATGTTGAACGGCACGACATCGGGGTCCGACTCCTTGATGGCCCTTGCCGCCTCCAGCAGCTCGTCCCACGACGCCGGCGCCCAGTCCTCGGGCAGGCCGGCGCCTGCGAGCACCTCCTTGTTGAACCAGAGGCCGCGGGTGTCGGTGCCCATGGGGACGCCGTAGGTCTTGCCGTCGTCGCCGAGCCCCGCCTCCCGGGCGGCGTCGCCGAACTGCTCCCAGTCCTCCCACTCCGCGAGGTAGTCGTCGAGCGGCTGCAGGTAGCCGGCCTCGACGTCGGACTTGATCATGAACGTGTCCTCGTACATGACGTCCGGCGCGGTGCTGGGCGACCGGTTCATCAGGGCGAGCTTGGTGAAGTAGTCGTTCTGCTGTGCCTCGATCGGCACCAGCTCCACCGTGGTGCCGGGGTTGGCCTCCTCGAAGTCGGCCTTGACGTCCTTGAACAGGGTGTCGGCCTGCGTGAAGTTGCCGAACTTCTGGTAGGCGACGGTGATCGTGGAGGCGTCGGACTCGCCCCCGCCGGAACCACAGGCGCCGAGCGAGACGGCGAGTGCCGCCGCGGTGACGGGTGCGATGAGGAATCGTGCCGTGCGCATGAAGCTCCCTTGCGTCGTGCGAAGGCCGGCTACGCCGCCGGACCAACTGAGGCACACGATTCACCCCCGGCGAGTCCGAGTCAAGGGACTCCGCCGAAGAATTGTCAGCGCTGTCAGTCCGGAGCCGTTCGACGGGCCGCGTCGCGACGGCGGGACGTCGCGACGCGGCCCGTGCTTCAGCCCCTCGGGTCCACCAGGACGGCGACCGTGCGCGCCGGGACTGTCACGGTGCCGTCGGCGGCCTCCCACTCCGTTTGCCGCACGACGGCGTCCGACCCGCGCGCCTGCACCCGGGAGAGCGCGTAGTCGCGGCCCGCGAGCTCCGGGACCTCGACGGTGGCCGACGTCGGCGACGCGTTGAACACCACCAGCACCCCGTCCAGCCTCCGGTCGACGTCGGTGGCGCCGGCCCGGTCGTCGATCGACATGGCGATCACGCCGGGCACGGCGCCCGGCCCCGAGCCCGGGAAGGTGACCTTCTGCTCGATCAGGTCGGCCGAGCCCAGCCGGAACAGCTCGGTCGAGTGCCGCAGCTCCAGCAGCTCGCGGGCCTGCGCCGAGGCGAACGCGATGTCGTCGGCGTCCGGCTTGAGGGCGGCGTCCGCCAGGAGGGGCCGCTGGTAGGGCCACTTGTCCTCGTTGTCGGCCGCCATCGGCAGGCCGCGGCCGAACCCGTTGTCCTTGCCCGACCAGTCGATCGTGTTGAACCAGTCGCCCGAGTCGTACGAGTTGCGGTCCAGCGACTTGGAGCGCAGCAGGTCCGTGCCCGCGTGCCAGAACGACGGCGACTGCGACAGCGCGGCCGTGGCCAGCGACACCGTGTTCATCCGCACCCGGTCGGTCATCGGGGTGTCGGCGGGCAGCTTGAGCGCGAGCAGGTCGAACAGCGTCTCGTTGTCGTGCGCGTCGACGTAGGTCACGACCTCCTCGGGCGAGTCCGCGTACCCGGCGGGCGAGCCCCGGTAGTCCAGGTCCTCGCCCCTGACCCGCTCCCCCGAAAAGGTCGTGACCTCGAAGGAGCGCAGGTTGCCGGCCAGCCCGAGCTTCACCAGGTCGGTCTGGTGCGCCAGGTCGGCGGCCTCGTCGGCCCCGCCGTCGTTGACGGTCGCCGGGTCGCCCAGCCGCGCGGTATTGCCGTTCGGGTCGGTGAACAGCCCTGTCCCGAAACCCTGGGTGAACAGGGACGCGCCGTCGACGGGCGAGCCGCCGTGGACGGCGTCGCGCAGGCGGTCGCTGAAGGTGCCGATGCCCGTGCCGCCGAGCTGGCCCTGCGTGGCCTGCTCGAAGCGGGCGTTGCCCGCGACCTCGCCGAAGTTCCAGCCCTCGCCGTACAGGTACACGCTCTTCCCGTCGACGCCGTCGCGCCGGAGCGTGAGCTCGTCGAGCGCCGCGCGGACCGCCTCCATGTTGGCCCGGGAGTGGTGGCCCATGAGGTCGAACCGGAACCCGTCCACGTGGTAGTCGCGAGCCCAGGTGACCACGGAGTCCACCATGAGCTTCTGGGCCATCGCGTGCTCCGTGGCGACGTTCTGGCAGCAGGTGCTGGTCTCGACCGCGCCGGTGGTCGCGTTCTGCCGGTGGTAGTAGCCGGGGACCACGCGGTCCAGCACCGACTTCGGGTCCTGGCCCGATGCCGCGGTGTGGTTGAAGACCTGGTCCAGCACCACCTGGAGGCCCGCGCCGTGCAGGTTGCCGACCATCGAGCGGAACTCGGCCACGCGCGCGCCGCCGTCGGCCCGGACCGCGTAGGAACCCTCCGGGGCCATGAAGTGGTACGGGTCGTAGCCCCAGTTGAAGGCGTCCTGGCCCTGCACCTCGGCGACGGCGGCCTGCTGCTCCGTGCCGTCGGGCGCGAACCCGGACAGGTCGCCCGTCGTGGTCTGGTCGGCGCGGTCCTCCGGGATCGTCGCGATGTCGAAGGTGGGCAGCAGGTGCACGGTGGTCAGGCCGGCGTCGGCCAGCGAGCGCAAGTGCGTCATGCCGTCAGAGCCCCGCACGCCGAACGCGCCGTAGGTGCCACGCAGGCGTTCGGGCACCGTCTCGTCGGAGCTGGAGAAGTCGCGCACGTGCAGTTCGTAGATCGTCTGGTCCACGGCGTCCTCGACGACCGGCGCGGGGGTGGTGCGCCAGACCCTGGGCTGCCACGCGGCCGCGTCCAGGTCGACGGCGACCGAGTGGGTCGAGTCGAGCGTGAGGCTCACCGAGTAGGGGTCGGTCACGACGTTGGTCTCGACCTGGCCGGTGCTCGGCACGTACACCTCGACGGCGTAGCGGTAGCGGACGCCCTGCCAGCTCGCTCCGCCGCCATGACCACCCTTCGGGCGCTCGAACCGGCTGTCGAGGCCGCGCACCGCCCTGCCGCCGTCGAGCGTCCAGGCGCCGTCGGGCTGCCGTTGCATCGCGAAGGTGCGCGGCTCGGTGTCCAGCGACACGCCGGCCGGCCAGGCCTGCAACGTCACCCCGCGGGCCGTCGGCGCCCAGAGGGCGAACGAGGCCTGCTTGCCGGCAGGCTTGCCGCCGTGGTTGCGGTCCTGGTCCTGCCAGGTCACGCCGAGCGTGCGGTCGGTCGCGAACAGGTCGTCCAGCACGCCCGGGAGCTGCACACCCGTGGTGGCGGTCAGGGTCTCGCCGTCGTGCCGGGTGAGGCGCAGCGCCCCCTGCAGGGCCGACGTCGCCGTGGCCCGGTCCATGCCCTCGACCTCCAGGGCGAGGTGGTTCGCCAGGTGCGGGAAGTCCTCGGCCACGTCGGCGGGCACGTCGCCGGAGCCGCCGGCCGGGCGCAGCGGGTACGACGTCGGCGCCTGCGGCGCGCCCGTCTCTAGCGCCCAGATGTCGCCTGTGCCGAAGTCGGCGGCGGGGACCAGGACCAGGCCCTCACGTACCCAGTGCGCGGCCTGCTGGCCCTCCCCGGGTGTGCCCGGCGTGCCGACCCGCACGCTGGGCACCTTGGTCTCCGGGTCCCACGTGAAGGTGACCGGGCCGCCGCCCGTGGAGTAGGGGATGTTGGCGCCGTCCCGCACGCCGTCGGCGCCGTAGTTCTCCGCCCAGGAGCCGTTCACGGCCACCTTGAACTCGTACGAGCCGGCGGGCAGCTCGAACGTGCCCGTGTAGGTGCCGTCGTCGGCGAGGGTGAGGCGGGCGGCTTCGCAGTCGGGCGTCCAGTCGCCGGCGCAGCCCATCTCGCTGTTGTGCGAGCCGGGCACGGTGACCAGGTCGATGTCCGGGTCGGTGGGGTCGTCGGCGACGCCGCTCACGTCCACGCCCACCGACGCGTACGAGCTGGCGGCCGCACGGTCGCCATCGGCGTCCCTGGTCACCGCGCGGTACTCGACGAGCGTGCCCTCGGGGAGCGTGTCGCCGCCGGGGCCGACGTCGTGGAACACGCGCGGTGTCGTGTCCTCCGCTGTACCCAGGTGGTGCCACTCGTCGGTGCCGACCGCGCGCCAGGCGAAGGAGGTCTCCGCCCAGGCGTCGTCGACCCCGGCGGCGACCGGGGCCACGCCGGTCACCGCGGCCCCCGGCCGGGCGCTCGTGCCGGGGACCACGGTGATGGTTCCGGCGGAGTCGGCGCCCACGGTCCGGTCGGCGACCAGCACGACGGCGGAGCGCGCCGGGACGGTGAGCGTCACCGCGCCGTCGGCGTCGGCCGTGACCGGGGTGTCGGTGCCGTACAGCGGGTCGAACGTCGCGCCCGGGGTGAGCGTGTCGAACGTGACCGTGCGCTGCTGTGCCGCGTTGTTGGCGGCGACCAGGTGCTCGACCTGCTCCTCGCGGTCGACGCGGGAGAACGCGTAGACGCCCGCGCCGTCCTCGGCGTAGCGCTCGATCTGGGCGCCGGTCGCCAGGGCCGGGTGCTCCTCGCGGAGCGCCGCGAGGGCGGCGATGTGCTCGTAGAGCGGCGCGTCGGTGTCGTACCGGTCCACGCTGCCGGCCTGCTCTCCCGTCACGAGCGGCTGGTTCGCGTACTCGTCGACCTGGGTCGCGAAGAGCGTCTGCCGGGCGTCCTTGTCGCCGCCCGTGCCGGCGAAGCCCTGCTCGTCGCCGTAGTAGACCACCGGCTGGCCGCGGGTGAGGTACATGAGCTCGTGCGCCAGCTCGTCGCGCTGGAGCGGGTTCTCGGCGCCCGCCAGCATGTAGCCGACGCGGCCCATGTCGTGGTTGCCGAGGAACGTCGGCAGGGCCGACGCGCTGCTGTCCGGCGTCGTGTACAGGTCGTCGGAGGCGTACAGGTCCGCGAGGCGCTGCGCGCTGTTGCCGCTCGCGTAGCTCGCGGCGGCCGACTGGAACGAGAAGTCGAGCACCGAGCTCATGTCCGTGCGGCGCACGTACGGGGAGGTCTTGGTGGCGTCGGCGTCGAACACCTCGCCGAACGTGAAGAACTCGTCCCTGCCCTGGGCGCGGGCGTAGTCCTGGATCTCGGTGCTCCACTCCTCCCAGAACTCGAAGTTCACGTGCTTGACCGTGTCGATGCGGAACCCGTCGATGCCGAGGTCGATCCACGCCTTGTAGATCTCCTCGAAGCCGTCGACGACGGTGGGGTGCTCGGTCATCAGGTCGTCCAGGCCGCTGAAGTCGCCGTAGGTGACGGACTCGCCGGACCAGGTCGAGTTGCCCCGGTTGTGGTAGAGCGTCGGGTCGTTGAGCCATGCCGGGACCTTGACGTCCTGGTCCTGCGGGTCGATCACCGGCGTGTACGGGAAGCTGGTCGCGGCGTCGAGCTCGGGGAAGCTGCCCGTGCCGGCGTGGTCAGCCGGGTCGAACGGGTTGCCGTCGGCGTCCGTGTACGGGGCCGTGGCCTGGTCCACGTAGTCGTAGGTGCCCTCGGCGTAGTCGACGACGTCGGCCGTGTGGTTGGTGATGATGTCGAAGTAGACCTTGAGGCCGCGCGCGTGGGCGTCGTCGATCAGCGCCTCCAGCTCGGCGTTGGTGCCGAGGTGCGGGTCGATCCGCGTGAAGTCGGTGATCCAGTAGCCGTGGTAGCCGGCGCTCACGTCGTTGCCGGAGCCCTGGACCGGGCGGTTGAGGAAGCTCGGGGTGAGCCAGATCGCCGTCGTGCCGAGGCCCTCGATGTAGTCGAGGTTCTCGCGCAGGCCGGCGAGGTCGCCGCCCTGGTAGAAGCCCTTGTCTTCTGGGTCGAAGCCGGTTTCGAGGCGGTCGCCGGTCAGGCCGCCGGTGTTGTTGGCGGGGTCGCCGTCGGCGAAGCGGTCGGTCATCACGAAGTAGAAGCGCTCGTCGCTGCCCGGCTGGCGGACGGGCTCGCGCAGCAGGGCGTCGTCGGCCTCCGTGTAGTCGCCGGCCAGGGTCAGCGGGGTCAGGGCGATACGGTGGGTCGTGTCGTCGTAGGTGACGCGAACCCGTGCCGCCCCGCCGAGGTGGAGCGGGACGTTGTCGGGGCCGCCGTCGCGGCCGTAGGACTCGTCCCACGAGTCGTTCAGCGCCGCCTTGTACTCGTAGGTGCCGGCCGGCAGCTCGAACTCCGCGGCGAAGGTGCCGTCTGCTTGGGGGGCCAGCTCGGTAGCCGCGCAGGCGGGGTCCCAGTCGGCGGCGCAGCCCAGCTCGTCCTGAAGGTTGCCGACCAGGGCGGCGGTGCGGTCCTCCGCATCGGTCACTCCGGCCGCGCCCGCGGGGGCGCTCGCCATGGCGGACGACGGCGGGCTCGCCGTGGCCGACGCCGATGCGGCAAGCCCGAGCGAGGCCACCAGGGTGACGACGCCGAGCGCGGCGGCCGCGCGGTGCCGTGCGGCACGCGGGACGTGCGGGCGGAGCTGAACCGGGCGCGGGCGCGCGGTGCGAGACATGGATGACCCCTTCGTCGTCCGGAACGCCAGTGTGGACCGAGCGCGACTGTAACGCTTGCAGAAGTTTGCAGCAAGGGTCCGCCTGGGCGAACTGACCGACCGCTCGCCGGGCCAGCAGAAAGGTCCGCCTCCGCCACGCTCTTGCGCACGGTTTCCGGTCGCGAAGCATGCGTAAGTGCGTGGTGGAGGCGGACCTGTTTCGTCCACGGGTCCGCGGTATCAGAGCGGGAGCTTGAAGCCCTCGTGCGACTGCTCGTAGCCGAGCGTGCGGTAGAAGCGGTGCGCGTCAGGGCGCTGCTTGTCGGAGGTGAGCTGGGCCAGGGCGCAGCCGCGCTCCCGGCCGCGCTCGTGGGCGTGCTCCATCAGGCGCCGGCCGATGCCCTGCCACCCTAGGCTGAGCCTGTGACCACCTCCCCCGCGGCCCCCGACCGCGCCCCGGACGCGGCCCCGCGCAGCTCGTGGCTCGCCCTGGCGGTGCTCATCCTCGGCGTGTCGATGGCTCTGCTCGACACGACCATCGTGAACGTCGCGCTGCCGACCATCCGCACGTCGCTCGACGCGTCGGAGGGCACGCTGTCCTGGATCATCTCTGGATACGCGCTGGCCTACGGGCTGGCGCTCATCCCCTCCGGCCGGGTAGGTGACCGGGTGGGCCACAAGTGGGTGTTCGTCGTGGGCCTCGCCGGGTTCACGCTCGCCAGCCTCTGGTGCGGCCTGGCGTCCGGTGCCGTCGAGCTCATCGTGGCCCGCGTGGTCCAGGGGCTGTGCGGCGGCATCTTCTTCCCCGCCGTGACCGCGCTGATCCAGCTCATGTTCGCCGGGCGCACGCGCGGCAAGGCGTTCGCGGTGATGGGCGCGTCCATCGGGTTCTCCACCGCGCTCGGGCCGATCATCGGCGGCCTGCTCATCGAGGCCTTCGGCGAGGACGAGGGCTGGCGCTCGATCTTCTTCGTCAACCTGCCCTTCGGGGTGATCGCCGTCGCCGCGGCGGTCGCGCTCGTGCCCCGGATCGTCGTGGGCACCACCGCGCGCGGGGTCGACGTCGTGGGCCTCCTGCTGGTGTCGGTGGCGCTCGTCGCGATCCTCGTGCCGCTCATCGAGGGCGAGGACGCCGGGTGGCCCTGGTGGACCTGGACGTCCCTGGGGGCCGGCCTGCTGCTGCTCGTCGGGTTCGCGTTCTGGGAGCGCGGGGTCGTGGCGCGGGGCGGCAACCCGCTCGTCCCGCCCCACCTGTTCTCGCACGCGGCGTTCACCGGCGGCGTCGTCCTCGCGCTCGTCTACTTCGCGGCCTTCACGAGCATCTTCTTCACCATCTCGATCTTCTGGCAGTCCGGGCTGGGCCACTCGGCCCTCGCCTCGGGCCTCGTTTCCGTGCCGTTCGCCATCGGCTCGATCGTCGGCGCCTCGCAGAGCGAGCGTCTGGCGCACCGGCTGGGACGCCTGGTGCTCGTCGTCGGCACGGCGATGGTCGCCGCAGGGCTCGTGTCGGTGTGGCTCGTGCTCTGGCTGGTGCCCACCGGCGACCTGAACCACTGGCACCTCGCGGCGCCGCTCCTGGTCGGCGGCATCGGCAGCGGCCTGTTCATCGCGCCGAACGCCCAGTTCATCGTCGCCACCGTGGACCGAGACGAGGCCGGTGCCGCCTCCGGAGTGATCGGCACCATGCAGCGGGTCGGCTCGGCGGCGGGTATCGCCGTCGTGGGCTCGGTGCTCTTCGGGTCGCTGACGTTCCCGCCCGGCCGCCCGACGCCCGACGTGGTCGCCGAGGCCTTCGGGCACTCGGCGACCCTGGCGATGGGCACCAGCGCCGCGCTCTCCGTGGTCGCTTTCCTGCTGGTCTTCGCGCTACCGCGGCGGGCTGACCCGCGCATGCCCGCGGCCTAGGCGGGTCAGCCCGCGAGGTGGCTCCACCGCGGCGCGAGGCCGGTCCACGGCCCGACGTCGGCCACCTTGCCCTCGACCAGCACCACCACCCGGTCGGCGCGGGCGAGCGCAGCACGCTTGGACGTCGCGCCGACCACCGTGGTACCCCGCTCCCGCAGGGCGGCCCACAGCTCGATCTCGGTCGAGGCGTCCAGCGCGCTGGAGACGTCGTCCGCGAGCAGGAGCTCGGTGTCCGCGGCGAGCGCCCGCGCGAGCGCGAGCCGCTGCACCTGACCGCCGGAGAGGCGCACGCCGCGGTGCCCCACGAGGGCGTGCGGGCCGCCCGCCTCCTCCATGTCCTGCCCGAGCCGCGCACCCTGGACCGGGCCGACGATGTCGCGCGCGTGGTCGAGGCGCACGTTGTCGGCGAACGAGCCGGACAGCACGCGCGGCACCTGGGCCACGTGCGCCACCTGGCCGGGGCGCAGGAACGCCTGCGCGTCGGTCACCTCGGTCCCGTTCCACAGGATGTCGCCCGTGTGCTCCATGAGCCCGGCCAGCGCGGACAGCAGCGACGACTTGCCCGACCCGACCTGCCCGAGCAGCAGCACGAGCTCCCCGCGGCGGATCTCCAGGTCGACGTCGGAGACGCCGATCGTGCCGTCGTCGTGCACGGCGGTCACGTCCCGCAGCTCCAGGCGGTCCAGGGGCTCGCGGCGGGCCGGCTCGGGTGCGGGCGCAATGCCCGTCACCAGGTCGACCCCGGGCTGGGACGAGACGAGGTCGGCCCCGTCGGCGAACCGGGCGGTCGCCACCTGCCACGCGCGCGTGCCCGGCGCCTCGGTCACCACGGCGCCCGCCACGACGCCGAACCACGCGAAGCCGGTCACGGCGTTGGCGACGAGCAGCGTCGTGGCCAGGTCCCATCGGTCGGTGAGCAGGAACGCCCACGCGGCGACGACGCCCACGTACAGGGTCACGATCGGCACCGAGTCCAGCACCGCCTGCACGCGGTGCTCGAAGATCGCGGCGCGCACCCGGCCCGAATCGACCTCGCCCAGGTGCCGCCGCACGTCCGGCGTGCGGGCGGCGAGCTTCACCGTGCGTGCCGAGTCCAGGGCCGAGACGAGGGCGCGGCCGAACCGGGCCCGGGCGGCTGAGGAGCCGGCGGCCGAGCGGCCGGCGATCGGGCGCCCGATGGCCGAGGCACCCGCCGAGATCACCATCACGGCCAGCAGCACCGCCCCGGCTGTCCACGTCCCGCTGATCAGCGCCGTCGCGACCACGATCAGGAGGCCGTTGACGAAGTCGACCCAGCGGTCCGCGTACCGCACGAACCGGTCCGCGTCCATGGACCGGGCCACCACCTCGCCGGGCGGCGTGGCCGGGAGCCGGTACTGGCGGGTCTGCCCGTGCATGACCGACATGCGGATCCGCAGCAGGATCTCGATCCACCAGCGCGGGTACACGCCCAGCGCGCGGGAGATGAACAGCGGCTGCGCGAGCAGCAGCAGGGCGAGCGCGACGAGCAGGCCGACGGGCAGGTCGCCCGACTGCAGCTCCTCGACCGTGCGCCCCCACAGGAAGCCGCTCACCGCGCCCTGGGCCGCCACGAGGCTCGCCAGGAAGAACAGGAGGGCGCCGACCACGCCCCACAGCGGGCGCACGACCAGCGCGTGCAGCACGCCGCGCGCAAGGCTCGGCCCGTTGCCCGGCTGCGGCAGGTCGGGCGGAGTGCCCGTCCGGCGGCGGCCGCCGACCGCGTCCACCTCGGCGGCGGTCTCGCCGCCCGACGCTCCGTCCCCATCGGGTCCGCCGTCGCTCTCGGCAGGCGTGGCGGGGGCGACGACGGACTGGGCGTGGGCGTCGGCGGAGGCATCGGCCCCGCCCCTGGATGCGGCGTCGTCCAGGGCCCCGTCGGCCGCCCCCGCCTCCAGGAGCGTGCGGAACGGCCCCGGCGTGCGGGCGAGCACCGCGCGCCGGCCCTGCTGGACCACGCGGCCGTGATCGAGCACGGCCACGAGGCCGGCCCGCTCGATGGTGCTGAGCCGGTGCGCGATCAGCACGCCGGTCCGCCCGGTGAGCAGCCGGTCGGACGCCGCGACGACGCGCGCCTCGGTGAGCGGGTCCATCCGCGCGGTCGCCTCGTCGAGCACCACGAGCTGCACGTGCCGCACGAGGAGCCGCGCGAACGCCACAAGTTGCTCCTCGCCCGCGGACAGCGTGGTGCCGCCGGGGCCGAGGAGGGTGTCGAGGCCGTCGGGCATGCCCGCCACCCAGTCGGTCAGGCCGAGCTCGCGCACCGCACCCTCGATGTCCGCGCGCGGTACGTCCGCGAACAGCGCGATGTTCTCCGCGAGCGTGCCCGCGATGATCTCCGTGCGCTGGGTGACGACGCCCACCGCGCCGCGCAGCTTCTGCAGGTCCAGGTCGCGCACGTCGGCGCCGCCGAGGAACACCGTCCCGCGCTCGGGCTCCATGGCCCGCGACAGCAGCGCGGCGAGCGTCGACTTGCCCGAGCCGGTGCGCCCGACGAGCGCCACCGTCTCTCCCGCCGGGACCGTCAGGTCGACGTCGGCCAGGGCAAACGTGCCCTCCGCGTACGCGAAGCTCAGGTCGCGCAGCTCGAGGTCGAGCGGCCCGTCCGGCACGTCGTCACCGCCCTCCGGCTCCGGCTCCACCGCGAGCATCTGCCGCAGGCGCAGCACCGCGCCGAGGCCCTCCTGGATGTCCGGCAGGTGGTGGACGAGGTTGTCCATCTGGCCCACGAACATCGCGGTGACCAGGAACAGCGTGACGAGCTGCCCCACGGACAGGTCGCCGGCGAAGGCCATCAGCGCGCAGACCACCGCGGTCCCCGCGAGCAGCGAGTACATCACCAGGCCGGCACGCCGCAGCAGACGCTCCTCGACCCGCACCACCTCACGGAACTTGCGGTGCACCATCGCGGAGAGCTGTGCCAGGCGCCGCACGGCGAAGGCCTGGCCCAGGCTGGTGCGCAGGTCGTTCCGGGCGGCGACCGCCTCCTCGAAGGCCGCCGCATGGTCGGTCCACGCGGCCTCCTCGATCACCTTGCGGCGTGCGATCTCGCCGAGCAGCGGCCGGACGAGCAGGCCGACGATCGCGCCGAGCACGGGGAACAGGAACCACGCGGGCCACCAGGTGATACCGGCGACTATCCACATGGGCACGGTGCCGACGACCGTACGTCCGGCACCCCAGAGCTGGCGGCGCACCAGGGTGCCGACGGCGTGCGTGTCGTCGTCGACGCGGTCGAGGACCTCACCCACCGCCTGCTCGGACAGCGTGGCGAGCGGCTGCCGGAGCGCCGCGCTGAGCAGGTCGCTGCGCAGCTTGCCCTCCGCGCGGTCCACGACGCCGGCCCAGACCACCTGCCCGACGCCGTCGAGCAGCGCGCCGCCCACGACGCACAGGGCGAGCAGCAGCAGGCCGGCGACGGTGGCGTGCTCGGCCAGCTCGCCGGCGGCGGCCGTGCCGAGGGCCTGGCCGACGGCGCCGGCCGCGAGCGCCAGCAGCGCGAGGACGGCGACCGGACCGCGCAGGCGCCGCCAGTCGAGCCGGCGTTCCGGCTCGTCCATCGGGACGGGCGCAGGACGCGGCGACGCCTCGGGAACGGGCGTGGTGTCTGGGGTCTGCGGCGCGTCGATCATGGTTTCCTGAGGCTACGTCGAGACACCGACAGTCCCTGCCTCTTTTTCCACAGAGCGACGCACGTCACGCCGCCGGTCAGGAACCGGCGCACACGTCAGACGCCCAGGTCGCCGGAGCGGCCTGAGCGTCTGACGGGTGGCGCGGGAGGCGACGTCAGAGGGACGCGAGGGCCTCGTTGAAGGTCGCGCTCGGGCGCATCACCGCAGTCGCCTTGGCGTCGTCCGGCCGGTAATACCCGCCGATGTCGGCCGGCTTGCCCTGGACCGCGAGCAGCTCGTCCACGATCGCCTGCTCGCCGGCGGCCAGCGCCTCGGCGAGCGGCTTGAAGGTGGCGGCCAGCTCGGCGTCGTCGGACTGCGTGGCCAGCTCCTGCGCCCAGTACAGGGCGAGGTAGAAGTGCGAGCCGCGGTTGTCGATGGTCCCCAGACGACGGCCGGGCGAGCGGTCCTCGTTGAGGAACGTCCCCGTGGCGCGGTCCAGGGTGTCGGCCAGCACCTGGGCGCGGGCGTTGCCCTCCCGCACGGCGAGGTGCTCGAAGGACGCGGCCAGCGCGAAGAACTCGCCGAGCGAGTCCCAGCGCAGGTAGTCCTCCTCGACGAGCTGCTGCACGTGCTTCGGGGCCGAGCCGCCGGCGCCGGTCTCGAACAGGCCGCCGCCGTTCATGAGCGGCACGATCGAGAGCATCTTGGCCGACGTGCCGACCTCGAGGATCGGGAACAGGTCGGTGTTGTAGTCGCGCAGCACGTTGCCGGTCACCGAGATGGTGTCCAGGCCCTGGCGGATGCGCGCGAGCGAGAACGCCGTCGCCTCCGCCGGGTCCATGACGTGGATCTCGAGGCCCTCGGTGTCGTGCTCCGGAAGGTACTGCTCCAGCTTCTGGATCAGGTTCGCGTCGTGCGCGCGGCGCGAGTTCAGCCAGAACACGGCGGGGGTCTGCGAGAGGCGGGCCCGGGTCACGGCCAGCTTGACCCAGTCGCGGATCGGGGCGTCCTTGGTCTGGCAGGCGCGCCAGATGTCACCGGCGCGGACGGCGTGCTCCATCAGCACCGCACCCGCGCCGTCCAGCACACGAACCACGCCGTCGGCCGCGATCTCGAAGGTCTTGTCGTGCGAGCCGTACTCCTCGGCGGCCTGCGCCATGAGGCCTACGTTCGGGACGGAGCCCATCGTGGCCGGGTCGAGGGCGCCGTTGGCGCGGCAGTCGTCGATCACCGTCTGGTAGATCCCGGCGTAGGACGAGTCGGGGATCACGGCGAGGGTGTCCGCCTCCTCGCCGTCCGGCCCCCACATGTGGCCGCCGATGCGGATCATGGCGGGCATCGAGGCGTCGACGATGACGTCGGACGGGACGTGCAGGTTGGTGATGCCCTTGTCCGAGTTGACCATGGCCATCTTCGGGCCGTCGGCCAGCGCGGCGTCGAACGCGGCGCGGATCTCCGCGCCGTTCGGCAGCGCCGCCAGGCCGGCGAAGATGCCGCCCAGGCCGTCGTTGGCCGACAGGCCGGCGGCGGCCAGGTCCTGGCCGTACTTCTCGAAGACCGGCTTGAAGAACGCCTTCACCACGTGGCCGAAGATGATCGGGTCGGAGACCTTCATCATCGTGGCCTTGAGGTGCACCGAGAACAGGACGCCCTCGGCCTTCGCCCGCTCGATCGACTCCGCGAGGAACACGTCCAGCGCGGCCGCGTCGAGGAACGTGCCGTCGACGACCTCGCCCGCCAGGACCTTCAGCCCGTCCTTGAGGACGGTCACCGTGCCGTCGGCAGCGACGTGCTCGATGCGCAGGGTGTCGTCGGCCGGGATGATCACGGACTTCTCGTTCGAGAAGAAGTCGTCGTGACCCATGGTCGCCACGTTCGTCTTCGACTCCGGCGTCCACGCGCCCATGCGGTGCGGGTGCGCCTTCGCGTAGTTCTTGACCGACGCCGGGGCGCGGCGGTCGGAGTTGCCCTGGCGCAGCACCGGGTTCACCGCGGAGCCCATGACGCGGCCGTAGCGCTCGCGCGCGTCCTTCTGCTCGTCGGTCTCGACGCTCTCCGGGAAATCCGGGAGGTCGTAGCCGAGGCTCTGAAGCTCCGCGATGGCCGCCTTGAGCTGCGGCACCGACGCCGAGATGTTGGGCAGCTTGATGATGTTCGCCGACGGGTCGTGCGCTATCTCGCCGAGCTCGGCGAGGGCGTCCGGCTGGCGCTGCTCGTCCGTGAGCCGCTCCGGGAACTGCGCGATGATCCGGCCGGCGAGCGAGATGTCGCGGGTCTCGACGTCCACACCGGCCTTGGCCGCGTAGGCCGAGACGATCGGCAGGAACGAGTACGTCGCCAGAAGCGGGGCCTCATCCGTGTGGGTATAGATGATCGTGGACATGGGTGTGGCTGACTCCCCGGGTTAGTGGAATGTGCCGATCTCTCGATATCAAGATACCTGAGAGGCCCGGTCTCCCCGGAATCACGAGACGCACCTCACCCCACGCCGGGTCAGGCGTACGGGTCCCGTACGCCTGACCTGCGCGTCGCAGCGGGGCCGTCAGATGAGGCCGAGGGCACGGACGGCGTCGCGCTCCTCCGCGAGCTCGGCGACGCTCGCGTCGATCCGGGCGCGGGAGAACTCGTCGATCTCCAGGCCCTCGACGATCTTCCACTCGCCGCCGTCCGACGTCACGGGGAACGAGGAGACGAGCCCCTCCGGGACGCCGTACTCGCCCGACGACCACAGGCCCGCCGACGTCCAGTCGCCCTCGGGCGTGCCGAGCGTCCAGTCGCGCACGTGCGCGATGGCCGCGTTCGCCGCCGACGCCGCCGACGACGCCCCGCGTGCCTGGATGATCGCGGCGCCCCGCTTGGCGACGGTCGGGATGAAGTCGTCCGTGAGCCAGGCGGTGTCCGCGGCGACGTCGGCGGCGGGGCGGCCGCCGACCTCCGCGTGGAACAGGTCGGGGTACTGCGAGGCGGAGTGGTTGCCCCAGATGGTGAGCTTCTTGATGTCCGCGACCGGCGTCCCCGTCTTGGCCGCGACCTGCGAGAGCGCGCGGTTGTGGTCCAGGCGGGTCATCGCGGTGAACCGGGTGGACGGCACGTCGGGGGCGTTCGACGCCGCGATGAGGGCGTTGGTGTTGGCGGGGTTGCCGACCACGAGCACGCGGACGTCGTCCGCGGCGCCGTCGTTGATCGCGCGGCCCTGCGGGCCGAAGATGCCGCCGTTGGCCTCGAGCAGGTCGGCGCGCTCCATCCCGGCGCCGCGCGGGCGCGCACCCACGAGGAGGGCGACGTTGACGCCGTCGAAGGCCTTGACCGGGTCGTCGAAGATCTCGACGCCGGCGAGGTTCGGGAAGGCGCAGTCGTCGAGCTCCATGGCGGTACCCTCTGCGGCGGCGACGGCCTGCGGGATCTCCAGGAGGCGGAGCCGTACCGGCGTGTCCGCGCCGAGCATCTCGCCCGCGGCTATGCGGAAGAGGAGCGCATACCCGATCTGGCCAGCGGCTCCGGTGACGGTGACATTCACGGGTTCAGTCATGGGCCCCACTCTTGCACAAAGGATGCCGTCCCCGTCAGCGCGGGTACGGTGAAGAAAAAGCCCGCGCGTGTTCAGGTTTTGCTCAGGCGGGTAATGGCAGGATGTGCGCGACATCGCACTGCACGCTGCCATGACGCGCACCGCACCGGTGTGCCACTGAAAGGATCTGACTTCATGTCCCAGGACCTCGCCGCGACCAGCGGCGCCACCGAGGTCGAGGAGCAGTCGCCCAGCCTCCTCTCCCGCCTGCTCGCCGAGACCTTCGGCACGTTCCTGCTGACGCTCGTGATCGTGGGTGTGCTCGTCTATAGCCCGCTGAACACGGTCGGCGGGCTCGGCGTGGCGATCGGCGCTGGCTTCGCCTACATCGCGGGTGCCTCGGCCGTCGGCCGGGTCTCCGGCGCGCACTTCAACCCGGCCATCTCGCTGGGTGCCTGGCTCGGCGGCCGGATCTCGGTCAGCAGCATGTTCAGCTACTGGGGTGCCCAGCTCGTCGGCGCGATCCTCGCCGCCGCCGTGCTGTTCGCGACGGTGCCGCAGACGCTCCTGTCGCTGATGGGCCAGGAGACCACGCCCGACGCCTTCGACTCGGCCGTCAACGGCTTCGCCGAGCACTCCCCGCTCTACCTGCAGACGCAGGGCCAGGCGCAGTTCGACTGGCTCCCGGCGCTGCTGGTCGAGGTCATCGTCTCCGCGGTGCTGGTCGGCGTGTACCTGGGCGTCAACGACCCGCGCAGCAGGATCGGCTACGCCCCCGTCGCCGTGGGCCTCAGCATCGCCGCGCTGACGCTGGTCTCGTGGTTCGTGACCAACACCGGCATGAACCCGGCCCGCTCCACGGCCGCCGCGCTCTTCGCGAACGACTGGGGCGGCGACGGCTCCGGCCGCCAGCTCTGGCTGTTCTGGATCGCCCCGCTCGTCGGTGCGGCCCTGGCCGCGCTGTTCTACCGCGCGTTCGCCTCGGCCGAGCCGGAGGCGGCCGAGGAGCTCGAGGAGGACGACGACGAGGACGACGACGACCTCGACGAGATCGAGGAGCAGGAGCTCGTCACCGCGCCGTCCACCGCCACGGCCGAGGAGCCCGCCTCGACCGTCTCGGGCCCCGACGCGACCGAGGCCGAGAAGAAGGCCGACGACAAGGCCTGACCGCTCGCAGCACGTGCACGACGCCAGAGGCCGCACCTCCCGCACAGGAGGTGCGGCCTCGCTCGGTCCCGACCACCCGAACGTTGGGCCGGGCGGCGGTTCCGGGAGACCGCCCGCCACCGCTACGATCCGGAATCATGGCCGACACCAGGCAGACGCCCCGCGACGCGACCGAACCGGCCGCGCCGGAGCCGGAGACGACGGCCGCGACGGACTCCAGGCAGACGGCCGGCCCGCCGGCTGAGGCGACCGAGCCCGAGGCCGGCACGCCGGACGCGACGTCGTCCGGCGACGGCGAGGGCACGCCGTCGGAGAAGACGCCGGACCAGGCGGGCGACGCGCCGAAGGCCGGCGACGACACGTCCGAGGCCGCCGACGAAACACCCGAGGCCGCGGACAACGAGCCCGGCAAGCCGGACGCGACGTCGTCCGACGAGGGCTCCGGCACCGGGGCCAGCTCCGCCGACGCCTCCGAGCTGCCCTACCCGACCCGCGTCGGCTGGGTGGTCGCGGCGTTCCTGCTGTTCTGGCCGCTCGCGATCCCCGCCCTCGTGCACTCGATGCGCACCGTCGAGGCCAACGGCACGGGCAACGTGCGCCGCGCGAAGAAGTCCTCGCTGCGCACCCTCGACTTCTCCGTGGGCGCCGTCGCCGTCGGCGCGGTGGGGATCGTCGGCCTGGCGATCGGCCTCGCGGCCGCGCCCACCTACGCGGCGTCGCTCCCGCCGGAGCTCGTCTCGACCGCCCGGTCGTTCGTCCCGCCGGCTCTGGCGGGCCCGCTCGGGCTCACGCCGGCCGACGACGGCCCCGTGCTCACCGCCCCGACGCCGTCCGCCACGCCGGTCCCCGACGGCGGCGCGACGGCCGAGCCGTACCAGGACCCCTACGCCGATCCGTACGCGGAGGACCCGGCGACCGAGCCGGACGTCCTGCCGACCCCCGACCGCGAGCTGGACCTGGGCGAGGACCCCGGTCCGTCGTCGGACACCACGGCGACCGCCGGGGCGGAGATCCCGGACCTGCAGGTGGGCGACTGCTTCGACACCGCGGCGACCGCGGGCCAGAGCACGCTGTACCGGATCCCGGTGGTGCCGTGCACCACTGCGCACGGCGGGGAGATCTACGCCGAGACGACGGCGCCCGACAGCCTCGGGCAGGGCGGCGAGCCGCCGACCCAGCAGGCGCTGTGGGACGCCGCCGACGCGTACTGCTACCCGCAGTTCGCGCGGTTCGTCGGCAGGCAGTGGGCCAAGTCGGAGCTGCTGTACTGGCCGATCGCGCCGTCGGAGGAGAGCTGGGCCGAAGGTGACCGGCGCGTGCTGTGCGTGGTCGAGTCGGAGGAGCTGGTGACCGGCTCGCTGGAGGGCGCGGAGCGCTGAGGCGGCCCGCCGCTGTCGGGCGCTGACGCGCCCACGCCGTCAGATCCAGTCAGATGTGCCGAGCGTCAGATGCTGGGCGTCGCCACCGCGAGCGCGCCGATCAGCACGGCGGTGCCGCCGTACAGCACGATGTCGACGGTCCGCGTGCGGATGACGAGCCCGACCGGGCTGTCGAGCACCGCGCGGAAGATCGCGCACACCACGAGAACCACGCTGATGCCGATCGCCCCGACCCGCGCGCCAGTGACCATGCCGAGCAGGACCGAGAGCACGACACCACCGAGGACGAGCCAGATCGCCAGGTTGCTGCGCTGCAGCTCCGGCGTCATGTCGGAGACCTCGCCGCTGACGGCCTCACTGCGGTCGAGCTCCTGGCTGGTCGTGGTGGCGGCCGTCGTCGGACCGGCCTCTGCGGTGCGTTCGAGCGTAGCCGTTCCGGCCGAACCCGGCTCGAGGAGCGTCGTGGCACCGGGGGCGGTCCGCGTCTCACTGAGATCCACGGCACGAGGGTACAACCGAAACGTCGCGATTCTGTGTGCCGTGACCGGCTTGCAACCTGAATGACAGCACGTGCCCAGGTTGTCTCCCGGGTTGGCGGAGCGCGAGTTACCGTGAGGTCCATGCCCTCGCGTTCAGCTCAGGTCCCCCGCAGCGTCGTCGTCGTGGGTGCGGGGCTCTCGGGCGCACAAACGGCCGCTGCGCTGCGGAAACACGGGTTCGAGGGGCACCTGACGGTGCTCGGCGCGGAGGGCCTGCCGCCCTACGACCGCCCCCCGCTGTCCAAGGAGCTGCTCAAGCGCACGGAGCCGGTCTGGCTCTCCGACGACCTCGGCATCGACCTCACCACGCTCGCCGACGACCTGCGGCTCGCCGACCCGGCCACCCGCCTCGAGGTGGACCGGGAGCGGGCGGTGGTCCGGACGGCGTCGGGCGACTCGATAGTGGCCGACGTCGTGGTGCTCGCCTGCGGCAGCGCCGCCGTCCGCCCCGCCGGCTGGGACGCGGCGGTCACGTTGCACACGGCTGCCGACGCCGAGCGCCTGCGCGCCGCCGTCGTGCCGGGGATGCGGCTCGTGGTGGTGGGCGCCGGGTGGATCGGCGCGGAGGTCGCCGGCGTCGCGGCGGGCGCCGGCGCGCGCGTCACGGTCGTGGAGGCCGGCCCGGTGCCGCTCGAACGGCAGCTCGGCCGCAAGGTCGGCGGCCTCCTCGCGCCCTGGTACGACGACGCGGGGGTCACCCTGGTCACGGGCGTCGCCGTCGACCAGGTGCGGCCGCGCGACGACGGGCAGGACGGCGGGACGGTGACCCTGGCCGACGGGCGGGTGCTGGAGGCCGACCTCGTGCTGGCCGCCGTGGGCGCGCGGCCGGCGACGGGCTGGCTCGCCGGATCGCTGCCGCTCGACGCGAACGGCGGGCTGCGGGTCAACCGCGCGGGCCGGCTCATGGGGCTGCACTCGCCGACCGACCGGGCGGGCCGGCTGCACCTCGACGCGCTGCGCCGCGTCTGGGCCGTCGGCGACATCGCGACGCGCGAGCACCCGGTGTTCGGGCCGGTCCCCGGCGGGCACTGGTCGGCGGCGCTGCACGACCCCGAGCCGACGGTCCGGGCCCTGCTGGGCCTCGACGAGCGCGCAGCGGAGCCCGAGCACGTGCGCGAGCGGCTGGGGCTCGCCCCGGTTCCGGCGCACGCGCCGTACGTCTTCTCGCAGCAGCTCGGGCACGACCTGGCGCTCTTCGGCGTGCCGTCGCCGTTCGACGAGGTGGTGCTGCGCGGCGGCCCGGCGGCCGACCGTCCGGGGGCGGACGGTCGGGCCTCGGACGAGCCGGCAGCGAACAGCCCGGCGGCGTACGGGCGGGTGGCGGACGGGCGAGCGTCGGGCGGCTGGGCCGCGCTCTACCTGGAGCGGGCGCTCGACCGGCACCCCCGCCGGACCCCGGACGGCCACCGCGTGGCGACCGTCCGGGCCCTGCTGCTCGTCGACTCACCGCGCGAGGTGGGGCAGGTGCGCAAGCTGATGAACCGCGGCGTGCCGCTGGAGGTCGACCTGGACCGCGCCCTGGACCCGGCGGTCAAGCTGAAGGACGCCGTCGTCTGAGCCGGACGCGCGCCCCCAGCCAGGTGAATCAGTGGGCGAAGTGCCGCGTGCCCGTGAGGTACATGGTGATCCCGGCCGCCTCCGCCGCCTTGACGACCTCGTCGTCCCGGATCGAGCCGCCCGGCTGCACCACTGCGGTCACCCCGGCGTCGAGCAGCACCTGGAGGCCGTCCGCGAAGGGGAAGAAGGCGTCCGACGCCGCGACGGCACCCCTCGCCCGCTCGACGCCGTCGGCCAGGGTGTTCGCGCGCTCGACCGCGAGGCGGCACGAGTCCACGCGGTTCACCTGACCCATGCCGATGCCGACGGCCGCCCCGTCGCGCGCCAGCAGGATCGCGTTCGACTTGGCGGCGCGCACCGCCCGCCAGGCGAAGACGAGGTCGGCGAGCATCTTGGGCGAGGCGGCCTCGCCGGTCGCGAGGGTCCAGTTCTCCAGGGCGTCGCCCGGCGCCTGGAACCGGTCGGTGGCCTGCATCAGGAGCCCGCCCGAGATGGGCCGGGTCTCCACGACCGCGGACGGCGCCTTGGGCACGACCAGCAGCCGGACGTTCTTCTTGGCCCGCAGGATCTCCAGCGCGTCCGGCTCGAAGCCCGTCGCCACGACCACCTCGGTGAACACCGGCGCGATGTGCTCCGCCGTCGCCGCCGTGATCACGCCGTTGGCGGCGATCACACCGCCGAACGCGCTGACCGGGTCCGTGGCGTGCGCCTTGACGTACGCGTCGGTGATGTGGGCGCCGACGGCGATCCCGCACGGGTTGGCGTGCTTGACGATCGCCACCGCCGGGCCCTCGTGGTCCCAGGCGGCCCGCCATGCGGCGTCGGCGTCCACGTAGTTGTTGTAGCTCATGGCCTTGCCGTGGAGCTGCTCGGCCTGGGCCAGCCCGGTGCCGCCGTCGCCGCGCGTGTACAGGGCGGCGCGCTGGTGCGGGTTCTCGCCGTAGCGGAGCACGTCCGACCGGTCCCAGGTGCCGCCGACCCAGGCGGGGAAGCCGGAGTGCTGCGGCTCGCCGTCGACCGTCACCTCGTCCGTGGGCGACACGATGTTGCCCATCCACGAGGCCACGGCGACGTCGTACGTCGCGGTGTGCACGAAGGCCTGCGCGGCGAGCGCCTTGCGCTGCGCGTAGGTGAACCCGCCCGCACGGACGGCGTCGACGACGGCGGAGTAGGCGGCCGGGTCCACGACCACGGCGACCGACGGGTGGTTCTTCGCGGCGGCGCGCACCATGGACGGTCCGCCGATGTCGATCTGCTCGACGACGGCGTCCGGCCCGGCGCCCGACGCGACCGTCGCCGCGAACGGGTAGAGGTTGACGACGACGAGCTCGAACGGCGCGATGTCGAGCTGCGCGAGCTGGTCGAGGTGGTCCTGCTTGCGGGTGTCGGCGAGGATGCCGGCGTGCACGCGCGGGTGCAGCGTCTTGACGCGGCCCTCCAGGCACTCGGGGAAGCCCGTGAGCTGCTCGACCGGGGTGACGGGGATGCCGGCCTCCGTGATCTTCGCCGCGGTGGAGCCGGTCGAGACCAGCTCGACGCCTGCGCCGTGCAGCGCGGTGGCGAGCTCGATGAGGCCGGTCTTGTCGTAGACGCTCAGCAGGGCGCGCCGCACGGGTCGCTGCGAGTCGTCGGTGAGCTGGACGTCGGGGGTGGACGGTGCGCCGGACATGGCGGTTCTCCTCGGAGGTAGCTTCGCGGAAAACCCTGGCACCCAGGCGGGCGGCGCGCATCACGGGTCGCTCGGCCGCTCCCCGGTGGTGACCCACCCTCGCCAGTCACGGCCATGCGCAGTCTAGCGGGGCGGCGGTACCGGCCCGGGCCTTGCGCCGCACCCCGGGTGGCTCACGGACTCACTTCAGACCCACCGAAGCGCTGCCGGATCCCAACGCACTCCTCCGGAGGTGGAGTCGTGTCCCGCGACGGGATCGACGAACGAACAGGCCGCTTCCAGGGCATCGGCAAACTCTTCGGGCGCAATGTCCTCCAGCCCGTTCTTGCGCCGCCATGCCGCATACTTCGCCTGCCCGGTCGTCCCGTAGTCGGGCTCCAGCACGTCCCGGAGAGGACGAAGTACAACCCCCCGATGTTTGGCGACAACGTCGAGCGACGCCCTCAGCTCGACGGCGCCAAAGGAGAGCAGGTGGCTGATCGTTCGCAGATCGACGAAGTCCCGCCAACGAGTGGACGCCGCCCCGCGCGCGATCGCAGTCACATACTTCTCGGCGACAACCATGGCCGGCGGGTAGCCAAGGACGGCTACGTCCTTGTAGAGCATGAGCATCTCGGCGGCCGCGCGGCCGTGCCGCACCGCGAGGCGCCGTACTGCGAAGTACCTGTCTCGGCCGACTTCGGCGGCGTCACCCCGGATATCGGAAGCGCGAGGCGTGACGCCTGGCGAGTTCGGGCTCACGTGAGGAACTCCAATGCTGTACGTAGTGGACCTTCCGCCCTGGGAAGCCGACGAGCGATACGGAGCAGCTCGGCGGGATGGTTGCCACGACCCGTCAACCACACACGCAACGCGTCTATACCTGTCTCATATCCCGTGACGTTCCGCATCCTGAAGGCATCGACGATGCATCGCGCCGGCGAGTAGATCGCGATCGACGCTTGCGGAGACGCCCCGGCGATCGCCTCAGATCCGCGCTCGATCTCAAAAGTGGCTTCGTCGAACGCATGCCATCGTGCGGGCGCGCGTAGATTCGGGCGGTGGCTGCCTCGCGGAAGCGCCAGATCGTGAGCCGCCGGAATGTCGTCGATCAGCTCATGGCGCGCAAGCGCGCTGGTCAGGCACAGCGTCGCGCGGGGCGCCTTTGTCGCGATCTCTAGCAAGTCCAGATCCCCATCTGCCTCAGCGGGCAGGTACAGCCCCCGCGACAACTGGATCAGCCGTCCTGTGTCGACCATCCGTCGCAGCGCGTGCGAGTTGATCCCCGCCGCGCGCGCCTCGGCCGCCCGGAACGCCGTCGCGCCGTCAAGAAACCGGTCCGCCGACATGCTCGGCCTCCTTCTCAAACTCTCTACATGAAACCATGGATGACGAGAGTTTGAGAAACCTTCTCCCACCCCACGGCCCTTCCACCCGGCCAAGGTCTTGCAGTACGCACCGGGTTCAGGAGTAGGTTGGCGGCAACCGGACGATGGAGTCCGGTTGCCGCTCGGACTACATCCGATGCGGCCGAACCCCATGAAGGGACCCCACGATGGCGCACGAAGAAGTGGTCGACGTACTGGTGGCGGGGACCGGCGCCGCAGGGCTCAGCGCGGCGATCGCCGCCGCCGACGCGGGGGCGAAGGTGCTGGTCGTCGAGTCGGCGGACCGGTGGGGCGGCACCACGATGCGCAGCGGCGGCGGGCTGTGGCTGCCGGCCAACCCGGTGATGCGCCGCGCGGGGATCGCCGACTCCCGCGCGGAGGCGCTGACCTACATGGCCGCGGCGATCGGCGACGTCGGCCCGACGAGCTCCGCCGCCCGGCGCGAGGCGTTCGTCGACACCGTCGGCGAGGTGGTCACCGCGCTGGAGCGGCACGGGATGCGCTGGTCGCCCGCGAAGAAGTACCCCGACTACTACCCCGAGCGGCCCGGCGGCAAGATCGGTCGCTCGATCGAGCCCCGGCCGTACGACACCAGGCGGCTCGGCGACTGGATCGAGCGGTCCCGCGTGGGGGACGGCGTGCCGCTCCCCGTCCTGAACGACGACTTCTACGAGCTGAGCCGGGCCTGGTCCACCGTATCGGGCTTCGTGCGCGGCGCCCGGCTGGTGTTCCGCGTGCTGGGCGGCCTGCTCACCGGCAAGAAGCTGGTGGGCATGGGCGCGGCCCTGGCCTGCTCGCTCATGGAGATCGTGCGGGAGCAGGGCACGGAGGTGCGGCTCAGCACGCCGCTGGTCGAGCTGCTGGTGGAGGACGGCGTGGTGGCCGGCGCCGTCGTCGGCTCGCCGCAGGGCCGGCGCACGATCCGGACGCGGGGCGGCGTCGTCCTGGGCGCGGGCGGGTTCGCGCACCGGACCGAGTGGCGACTCCGCCTACGACCGCTACTACTCCGACCCGAACGTGCGGCCCAACCCGAACCTCGCGCCGATCGAGCGCGGCCCGTTCTCCGCGCTCCGGATCGTGCCAGGCGACCTCGGCACCAAGGGCGGGCTGCTCACCGACGAGCATGCGCGGGTGCTGCGCGAGGACGGCTCGGTGCTGCCGGGCCTGTACGCGGCGGGGAACACGACGGCGTCGGTGATGGGGCGCACCTACCCGGGGCCCGGCTCGACGATCGGACCGGCGGCGGTGTTCGGCTGGATCGGCGGTGGGCACGCGGCGCGGCGCCGCTCGTCGTGAGCCGGGAGGCGGGCGCTCCGGAGGGCGGGGGCGCTATCCGGCGTCGGGAATCCGTACCTCGAAGCCGAGCAGCTCCCAGGCGCGCGCCGCGCGGCGGGCGCGCACCTCCGCCCCGGCCTGCGACAGCCCGCCGGCCACCATCGCCACGGCGAGCAGCAGGTCGTCCGACGTCGTCCCCGCCGGGACCTCGCCCGCCGCGAGCGCACCCTCCAGCCGGGTGGCCAGCACCGCGGCGACGCGCTCGCCCAGCGCGACCACGCGCTCGTCCGGCACGCCGGACCGGACCAGGTCCACGAACCCGACCGAGTCGACGGCGTGCCGGGTGACCAGCCCGAGCAGGTCGGGCAGCGCGGCATCCGGCGTGGCGGCCAGCTCCTCGACCGCCACCACCTGCTCCTCGAAGACGGCGACCACGAGGTCCAGCCGCTCGGGGAAGTGCCGGTAGAGGCTGCCCTGCCCGACGCCGGCGCGCCTGGCGACCGCACTGAGCGGCGCGTTGGTGCCCGCCGACCCGAAGACCTCGCGCGCGGCCGCGAGCAGCGCCGCACGGTTGCCCGCCGCAGCGCGGGGTCCGAGGTTGGGCGCTCCCCCGCGGCGCCGCGGGCTGCGAGGAACCTCACTGGGGCGGGGATCGCGAAGTACACCGGTCATGGCGGTAGTGTAGGTACCGGACAGAGTTGTCCGGTACCAGATCGTCCGAGGAGCACACCATGGCACTGACCGTTCATTCCACCGTCGGCGAGTGGCTCGACCACCCCGTCGGTGCCCAGATCCTCGCCGGCCTCCTCGCGCAGGGCGGGGCCACGCCGGACTCGCTCATCCCCGCCCGCGGCCTCCCGCTGGAGCAGCTCGTCGCGCTGTCGGGCGGCCGGTTCCCCGCCGAGGCGCTCGAAGGGATGATGGCCGCGTACCGGGCGGCCGCGCCCGAGGAGGCGGCGTCCGGGGAGGCCGCGTCCGCGGAGGCCGCCCAGGGCTCGCCGGCCGCGGCCGGCTGGGCCGAGGAGATCACGCCCGGCCGGTTCGCCGGCCAGACCGTCGTCGTCACGGGCGCGGCCTCCGGCATCGGCCGGGCCGTCGCGTCCCGCGTGGCCCGCGAGGGCGGCCGGGTCGTGGCCGCGGACATCTCGGCGGACCGGTTGGACGAGCTCGTCGCCGCGCTGACCAGCCTCCCGGCGGGCGCGGAGGTGGTTCCCGTGGCGGGAGACATCTCGAACCAGGACGACGTCGCGCGCATCGTCGACGCGGCGGGCGACCGCATCGATGCCCTGGCCAACGTCGCGGGGATCATGGACGACATGTCCGCCGTGCACGAGGTGAGCGACGCGATGTGGGAGCGGGTGCTGCGGGTGAACCTCGAGGGCACGATGCGGCTCACCCGCGCCGTCGTACCGAGCATGCTGGCGGCGCGCGCGGGGCGCATCGTCAACGTGGCTTCCGAGGCCGGGCTGCGCGGCTCGGCCGCCGGCGCCGCCTACACCGCGTCGAAGCACGCGGTGGTGGGCCTGACCAGGTCGACAGCCGTCATGTACGCGAAGAACGGGATCCGGGCCAACGCGGTGGCGCCCGGCGGCGTCGCGACCGGCATGCCGGTGCCAGAGGCGGCCGAGTTCGGCGGACCCGTCCTGCGGCCCTACCAGGCCAACATCCCGAGCCTGGCCACGGCAGAGCAGCTCGCCGCCTCGATCACCTTCCTCCTGTCGCGGGACTCGGTGAACGTCAACGGCACGGTCGTCGCGTCGGACGGCGGCTGGTCCGCCGTCTGAACCTCAGGTGGCCGAACCTCAGGTGGCCGACGGCGGCGGCGTCGGCCACTCGAGCGCGTCGGCCGCCCAGGTGTCGGGACGGCCGATCCGCATGAGGGGCCTGGTCAGGGCGAGGGCGACGAGCAGGCAGGCTATGGCGCCCACCATGACCCACAGCGTGGCGCCGATGCCCCAGCCCTCCAGGAGCGCGCTGCCCAGCACGGGCGCGGCCGGCGCGGCGACCAGGCCCGTCAGCGCGAGCAGCGAGGTGGCCCGGCCCATCATGCGGTCGGGGATGATCACCGTGAGGTAGCCGGTGAAGCCCGCGTTGAGCGCCGGGTAGAGGAACACACCGACCGCCAGCATCGAGACGAACACCCAGTACGTCGGCGCGAGCGCCATGACGACCAGCGCGCCGGCGAGCAGGCCGACGGTCAGGATCCCGAACCGGCCGACCCGGGTGCGCTGCACGATCGGGCCCGCGACGATCGCGCCCGCCAGCATGCTGATGCCCGCGCACGCGTCGACCAGCCCGATGAGCCGCGGGTCGGTTCCGGTGCGCACCAGTTCCAGGTTGATGGCCACGATCAGCGCGATCGAGGTGAGGTTCAGCAGCGTGATCAGCACGAGCACCGCTCGGAACAGCGGAACGGCGCCCACGAAGCGCAGGCCCTCGCGCAGGTCGGTCAGGGGGTGGGTCCGCTCGGTCCGCTCGCCGTTGAGCGGCTTGCGCACGAACGAGATGGCCACCACCTCGATCGCGTGCCCGACCACGGACGCCACGAACGGCAGCACGTGCGCCATGCCGTACAGGAACCCGCCCACGGGTCCCGCGAACAGGGCCACCGCCGCCATCCGCCCCTGGTTCACGGCCATGGCGCTGGCCATCTGCTCGGCCGGCACGACGGCGCGCAGCGCGCCGCCCGACGCCGGGTTCACGAACGCGCTCACCATCGAGGACCCGAACAGGACGACCGCCAGGTGCCACGCGCTCAGGGTCCCCGCGAGGCCGGCGGCCGCGACGGTCGCCCAGAGCGCGGCGCCCGTCGCGGCGGCGACGAGCAGCAGCAGACGCCGGTTCACCCGGTCGGCGACGACGCCCGCCGGGAGCGTGGCCAGCAGCGCACCCACCTGGCCGACGCCGCTGACCAGGCCCGCCTGCCCCACCGAGCCGGTGACCTCGAACGCCAGCAGCGGTATGGCGAACGTGCCGACGCCGGCCCCGATGGCCTGCGCGAACCGCCCGGTGGTGAGCAGGAGGTAGGCCTGGTTACGCCGAAGCGGAACACCGGACGGCGGGACAGCGGTCGGGGCCTGCGGCGCTGGCGTCTCTGCGGTCACGCCGCACAACGTAACGGTCGGGCACGTCGCTCGGGTGAAATGTCCACCGTGACGGTCTCGCAGGCGACGAGCCGCGACGCGCCGCAGGGAGGTGCCGGCTGGGCTGAAATGCGTTCGGCAATGCCCCGGCTTTGCGGGCTGAGCTGAAGAGTTCAGCGCAGGCGAATTAGTCGTGTCCAGAGTGAACAAGATTCAGCGGACCCGGCACCTACGCTTCGAGCGAGCGCAACCCGGACGCGGCTCGATCCGAAAGCCCCACCGCGGCGGCGGCTCAGCGGCCGATCGACGCCTTGCGGCCTGCCACGTAGAGGCCCTCGCGGGCGATTCGGCCTACCGTCTCGACCAGCAGGGCGCGCTCGGCGACCTTGACGCGCTCGTGCAGCGTCGGCTCGTCGTCGTCCTCCAGGACCGGCACGGCGGCCTGGGCGATGATCGGACCGGTGTCCACGCCGTCGTCCACGACGTGCACCGTGCAGCCGGTGACCTTGACGCCGTGGGCGAGCGCGTCGCGCACGCCGTGCGCGCCAGGGAAGGAGGGCAGCAGGGCGGGGTGCGTGTTGACGATCCGGCCCTCGAACCGGCGCACGAACGTCGGCGCGAGGATGCGCATGAAGCCGGCCAGCACCACGAGGTCTGGCTGGAACACGGCCACGGCCTCGGCCAGCCCCAGGTTCCACGCGGGCCGGTCCTCGAAGTCCTTGGTGGAGACGACGACGGACGCGACCCCGGCGTCCCGCGCCAGGTCGAGGGCGCCCGCGGCGGGGTTGTCGGTCACCACGCCGACCACCCGCGCCCCGTAGGACGCCTCCTCGTGCGCGGCGAGCAGGGCCGCGAGATTGGAACCGAGCCCGGACACCAGGACGACGACGCGCTGGGCGGACGTGGACTCGACGGGGTGACCGGAGGGTGTCTGCACGAGGTCAGCCTACTTTCCGGCGTCGGCCCCCGGTGCCCGGTCATCTGCCTGCTGCGTCACGTCCCCGATCGGTGCGGCCGGGCGCCCCGGCCCGCCGAGTGGCCCCGGCTCATCACCCAGCCCGAGCTCTGCCGCGAGATCCCGCGCGCCGTCTTCCGACGCCCCGTCCTCCGGCCCCGCATCCTCCGGCGCCACATCCCCCGCACCGCCGTCGGCCCGCACCGGCGCCGGGCGGCGCAGCCACGCCACCAGGTCCTCGCCGAGCTCGCCGCGCCGCGCGACCACGTCGAGCTTCGCGCCGAGCAGCACCGCGGCCGCTCCCCCGCCGACCTCTGCGGAGACCAGACCCGCCGTCACCAGCGGGTTCGCCCCGACCTCGGACAGGCGGCCGGGGCCGCCCGCACCCGACGCCGCCCACTGGCCCAGCAGCACGAGCACGGCGGGCACGCACACGATGCCGCCGAGCACCCAGCCGACGTCGGACCACCGGACCAGCGCCGGCTCCAGCCGCCGCCACACGAACAGGGCGGCCACCACACCGCACGCGATCACGAGCAGGGGTGCCCAGGCGCTGACCGGGTTCGCCCAGTCGGCCCCGGGCAGCGCCCCGAGCAGCGGGATCGCGGGCAGCGGTCCGGAGACCAGGCCGAACGGCGTGAAGCTGGTCTCCTCGCCGACGGCGAAGCCCGGCCCGGCGAGCCACGCGAGCGCCCACAGCACAAGGTTGGGCAGCAGCGCGAGCTGCGCGACGGCGAACACGATCCCGCCGGTCCAGCCCGGTTCGAGCGCGTTGATGATGTCCGACGACGTCGCGCGCCCCGCCAGCGCCCACGCCCCGACCAGCAGCGCGGCCCCGCCGACCAGCAGCGCGACGGCGACTGTGCCGCCGCGCAGCCCGAGGCGCAGGGTCGCCGGGACCAGGTCGACGCCGGTGAGCCGGAGCGCCAGCTCCTCGGCGCGCTCGCCGATCTCCGCGGGAGTCGGGGCGTCCGGCCGGGCCAGGATGCCCAGCGCCATGCCGAGCCCGCCCATGACCAGGCCGCCCAGGGGCGCCAGGGCGAGCGACCAGCCGGGTGCGCTGCCCGCGAGGGCCGCGACCGCCGTCGTGCACAGGGCGTAGGTGACGGTGCCGGCGGCCCAGGCCCGGACCGACGTCGTGGCGAAGCGCTTGGCCGAGGCGTACGTGGCGAACAGCGCGAGGGCGGCGATGCCGAGCGGGGCGAGGGAGACCGTCACGCCGTCGGCCGTGAGCGGGACGCCGTGGCCGAGCAGCCAGATGCCCATCGCAACGTCGACGGCGGAGCGCACCTGGGCGCCGTCGTCCGGGGCGTCGGCGGACAGCGCGGCGGAGCCCACGAGGTAGGCGACGACGGCCGGGAGCACCACGACCGCCAGGGACAGCACGAGGGCCTGCGCGGCGGAGAGGAAGCCCGCGACGAGGTGGGAGAGCGCGAGCGGCCGCTCCTCCGGGGTGGACGGCTCCTCGACCACGCGGCCGCGACGGGCGGCGGGACGGACGCCGGCCGGGCTACCGGCCGGGCGGCTCGACCGGGCGCCGGAAGTGCTGGCGCCGGAGGTGCGAGGGGTCGTGCTCGGGCGGGGTGGTGCGCTCACCCGCCAATCTTCACCCGCTCGTCGGCGTCACCACGGGGATCTGCTCCGGCGTGGCCCGGGGTGAACCCGGGGAAAATCACGGCGAGATATGGAGTTTTCCGCACGATCCGGTGTAAAAGGCCGCTTCGCGCGGCCGTGCGCACCGCCCGCCCGCGGCGCGCACGGCCCGCCCGCCGCGCTCCGTCCGCCCGCTGCGGACGCGCCACAGGCCAGACGCCCGGGTCACGCGGGTGACCCGGGCGTCCGACGCGGCTACCACAGCGTCAGAGCGACTGCAGGATCTCCCGCATCAGCGCGGCGGTCTCGGACGGCGTCTTGCCGACCTTCACGCCGACGGCCTCAAGGGCCTCCTTCTTCGCGGCGGCGGTGCCCGCCGAGCCGGACACGATGGCGCCGGCGTGGCCCATCGTCTTGCCCTCGGGGGCGGTGAAGCCCGCGACGTAGCCGACGACCGGCTTGGTGACGTGCGCCTTGATGTACTCGGCGGCGCGCTCCTCGGCGTCGCCGCCGATCTCGCCGATCATCACGATCGCCTTGGTCTCCGGGTCGTTCTCGAAGGCCTCGAGCGCGTCGATGTGCGTGGTGCCGACGATCGGGTCGCCGCCGATGCCGATGGCGGTCGAGAAGCCGAAGTCCTTGAGCTCGTACATCATCTGGTAGGTCAGCGTGCCCGACTTGGACACGAGGCCGATCGGCCCCTTGCCCGTGATGGTGTGCGGGGTGATGCCGGCGAGCGACTCACCCGGGGTGATGATGCCGGGGCAGTTCGGCCCGATCATCCGGGTCTCCTTGCCCTGCAGGTAGGCCCAGATCTCGGCCGTGTCCTGCACGGGCACGCCCTCGGTGATGACCACGAGCAGGCCGATGCCCGCGTCGATGGCCTCGATGGCGGCGTCCTTGGTGAAGGCCGGGGGCACGAAGACGACGGAGACGTCCGCGCCGGTCTCGGCCATGGCCTCCTTGACGGTGCCGTACACGGGGAGCGTGACGTCCGCGCCCGTGGCGTCCTTGTGGGTCACCGTGGTGCCGGCCTTGCGGGCGTTCACGCCGCCGACGATCTGCGCGCCGGAGTCCAGCATCAGGGCGGTGTGCTTGGCACCCATGCCGCCGGTGATGCCCTGGACGATGATCTTCGAGTCCTGGTTCAGGTAGATCGACATTGTCTTCTGGTCTCTGCTTTCGAAGTCTTCAGCGGGCTCAGGCGGCGGCCGCGGCCTTGGCGGCGGCGAGGTCGGCGCCGCCGTCCATGGTGTCGGCGAGGGTGACGAGCGGGTGGTTGCGCTCGGTCAGGATCTGGCGGCCCAGCTCGACGTTGTTGCCGTCCAGGCGGACGACCAGCGGCTTGGACGCCTCGTCGCCGAGGATGTCCAGCGCGCCCACGATGCCGTTGGCGACCTCGTCGCACGCGGTGATGCCGCCGAACACGTTCACGAACACGGCCTTGACCTGCTCGTCGTTCAGGATCACGTCCAGCCCGTTCGCCATGACCTTGGCGTTCGCGCCGCCGCCGATGTCGAGGAAGTTGGCGGGCTTCACGCCGCCGTGCTTCTCGCCGGCGTACGCGACGACGTCCAGGGTGGACATGACCAGGCCCGCGCCGTTGCCGATGATGCCGACCTCGCCGTCGAGCTTGACGTAGTTGAGGTCGTTCTCCTTGGCCTTCGCCTCCAGCGGGTCGGCGGCGGCGGAGTCCTCGAGCTCGGCGTGGTCCGGGTGCCGGAAGGCGGCGTTCTCGTCGAGCGAGACCTTGCCGTCGAGGGCGACGATCTCGCCGTCCTCCGTCCTGACCAGCGGGTTCACCTCGACCAGCGTGGCGTCCTCCGCCTTGAAGACTGTCCACAGGGTGCGGATGACCTCGGCGACCTTGCCCTTGATGTCCTCGGCGAAGCCCGCGGCGTCCACGATCTCGGCGGCCTTGGCCTCGTCGATGCCGACGGCCGGGTCGACGGCGATGCGGGCCAGCGCCTCGGGCCGCTCGACGGCGAGCTGCTCGATCTCCATGCCGCCCTCGACGGAGCACATGGCCAGGTAGTTGCGGTTCGACCGGTCCAGCAGCACGGAGAAGTAGAACTCCTCGGCGATCCGGGCGCCCTGCGCGACCATCACGCGGTGCACGGTGTGGCCCTTGATGTCCATGCCGAGGATCTCGCCGGCCTTCTCAGCGGCCTCCTGGGGCGAGTGGGCCAGCTTGACGCCGCCCGCCTTGCCGCGACCACCGGTCTTGACCTGGGCCTTCACGACGACGGTACCGCCGCCCAGCTTCTCGGCGCCCTCGCGAGCCTCCTCGGGGGTCGTCGCGACAACCCCGCCCAGCACGGGCACGCCGTGCTTCTCGAAGATGTCGCGCGCCTGGTATTCGAACAGGTCCACCCTGCTGCGTCCTTCCATCGGGATGCGGCCCAGGACGTCGGTATCGCCCGGAGCCCGGCTGAAGCGATGTCTCGACGTCAAGACACCCCGGTACAGGGTAGCCCTCGATCGCCCGTGGTTCCGAACGGAGCGGCGGTTTTCCGCGGCTCGGCACCACGGGCGTCGGGGTGCGCGCGGTCACCTGCGGTACTGCGCGAAGAACTCCCAGATCAGCTCGGACGCCTCGATCTCCTGCGTGGCGGTGTCGTCGTTGCCGCCGGGCCAGCTGTGCGTGCCGCCGGCCACCTTGTAGAGGACGACGTGGGCGCCGCCGCGGCATGTGGTGTACGTCTCGGCGGTCACGTGCTCGGTGACCGGCCGGACGCTCGGCCCGGTCTGGCAGCCGTTCATCCGCGCCCACGACTGCACGGCGAGCTGAGTGGTGTAGCCCCAGCGCTTGTCGCCGTTGCCCTGGTACGGGTTCACGGTGTCGGCGTCGCCGTGGAACGTGATGACCGGGACGCTGCGCTCCGGCGCGCACGACTGCAGCTCGACCGCCGCGGGGTCGTCGGGCGAGGGGCGGCCGGCGCGCAGACCGGCGACCGGCGCGATCGCCGCGACCTTGTCCGGCCGCGCGCAGGCGTACGCCGACGCCATGCGGGCGCCGCCCGAGTGCCCGGTCGCGTAGACGCGGTGCGGGTCGGCGCAGCCGAGGCCCACCATCGTGTCGATCACGGCGGTGAGGAACACGACGTCGTCCCGCGTGTCCGGCGGCGGGTACGCGCCCGCCGTCGTCGGCACGCCGGGCACGTTCCAGAACCAGACCTGGTTGGGGTTCGGGTCGGCGGCCGGGATGACGCCGTTCGGCGCCACCGTGACGAACCCGTGCTCGTCGGCCGTCAGGTCCAGGTCGTTGTAGGCAGAGATCGATTCCGCGTTCCCGTTGCTGGGGTGCAGGTTGAGGACCATCGGCAGGGCGTCGCCATGGTGCCTGGCACCTTGGGCGACGTCCGGTACGTGCACCCGGACGGGGTAGGCGACGCCGTCGAGCTCGACGTCGACCTGGCTCGTGCCTGCCGGCACGGTGCAGTCCCTGGCGGGCGCGGCCGCTTGTTCGGCGCTTGTCCCGACGGCGGCTTGTTCGGCGCTTCCGACGGCGGCTCGTTCGACGGCGGTCTGTCCGACGGCGGTCCGCTCCGCGGCGGTCTGTTCGACTCCAACCTGTCCGACGGCGGCGTGCTCGGTGGCCTCGGCATCGTCCCCGGAGGTTGCTGCGGTGCTGACCTGGGCGGCCCCGGTCTGGACGACACCGCCGGTCACGGCCGCGTAGGCCGGTCCTGCCACGATCGCCGTGAGCGCGGCCAGGGCGGCGATCCCGCGCCCCAGGATGCGAGTGCTGTGCATGAACGACTCCCTCGTCGTGAGTGCGCCCGTCGTCGGACGCCCGGCACCCCCCTGGTGTCGGCCCGTCGAGGCTACCCCCACTTACAGACCTGTCAGCAACCCTGGCCGCCAGCCGAGCCTCGCCACGCGCCAGACGCTCGGATCACCCGGGCGGCCTGAGCGCCCGACGCATCAAGCTCCAGCCACGCGTCAACCAGAGTTGACAAATTCAGGCATTGTCAACCATAGTTGACACATGACCCAGCAAGCACTCGCCGCATCCGCCGCCGGGGACGACCCCCGGGAGGGGCTGCGCGCCGTCCGGGCCCTGCGGGAGCTGGCCGACCGCCTCGAGACGCTCCAGGTGGAGCGCGCGCGGCGCCTCGGCTGGTCGTGGCAGGAGATCGCGGACGCGCTCGGCGTCTCCCGGCAGGCGGTGCACAAGAAGCACAACAGGAGGATCTGATGTTCGAGAGATTCACGAAGGACGCCCGCTCCGCCGTCGTCGAGGCCCAGCTCGTGGCGCGCGAGGCGCACAGCGACCAGATCGACACCCGCCACGTGCTCGTGGCCCTCGCGGAGCAGGACGGCCCGGCCCGCACCGCCCTGTCCGACGGCGGCCTCGACGTGGCCGACCTCGTCGAGCGCGCCCGGGCCAGCATCCAGGCGGGCGACGCGCTCGACTCGGCCGCGCTGGCCGCCGTCGGCATCGACCTCGACGAGGTGACGCGCCGCACGGAGGAGACGTTCGGCGAGGGCGCGCTGGCCCGTGCGGGCCGCAGCCTGCGCGGACGCCGCAAGCACATCCCGTTCACCGCCGACGCCAAGAAGTCGCTCGAGCTGGCGCTCCGCGAGGCGATCCGCCTCGGCTCCAAGGAGATCAACGGCGGCCACCTGCTGCTCGGCATGACGCGCGCGGACTCGCCGGCCCACCGCCTCCTGTCCGACGCCGGAGCGGACGTCGAGCGCATCCGCCACCTCGCGGAGGATGCGGGCAAGGCGGCGTAACCCTCCCTTCGAGACCGAGGTTCCTTGGCTTTGCGACCCCTCAAAGCCAAGGAACCTCGGTCTCGAAGGGAATGGGATCGGGTCCGGCCCTTCGACGCCGCCAGCCCGCGCCCGAGTTGTCCGTCATGCGCCGCTACCATCGGGGGCCATGAAGCACGCCCGCACCGACGGCCCCGATCTCGCGTTCCGGCTCGGCCGCCGCGTGGTCTCCGCCGTCGCCGACGACATGTCGACGATGCAGCGCGTCGGCGCCGGTATCGCCGCCGCGCTCGTCGCCATCTCCCCGTTCGGGGCGTGGAGCGAGGTGGAGGCGCAGGCCGACCCGCTGCTGACCGGGACGCCGATCGAGGTGGGACCCTTCGAGGTGACCGTGGTCAAGGCCGCCACCGCCGACGAGCTCTCCTACCTCGTGCCGGCGCCGGGCAACCACATGCTCGCCGTCGTCGCGGAGGTCACGAACACCGGCGAGGTGCCCGAGTACCCCGTCACGCTGGCCAACGCGTTCCCGGCGCCCCAGAACGTGGGCATCATCCCCGAGACGCCGCTGGAGGACCTGGGCGCCGACACCGGGTCGGTGGCCGGCTCCGGGACCGGAGCCGACGCCGGCACCGCGCCCGACGGCGCCGTCGACCCGGCGGCAGATCCCTCCGCGAGCGCCGATCCCGAGGAGGACGCCGAGGCCGACGAGCCCGAGCTCCCGTCCGCGACGATCCTCAACGTCAAGGACTCGACCAGCATCAGCATCTTCAACCCGGGTGTGACGTACCGGGTGGCGCTGATCTGGGAGCAGAGCGGCCGGTGGTCGGGCGAGGTGATCCCGCTCGAGGTGGTGGAGCTGGAGTGGCTGGAGGAGAGCGCACTGAGCCTGGACAACGGCTACTGGCTGCCCGGCGAGGTCGCGCTCCGCGGGCGGATCCCGGTCGACACGGACCGGCCGGACGCCGGCGGCGGGCAGGCCGCCAACGAGGCGGCGGGCGAGCCGGCCGCGAGCGAGGCGGCGGGCGAGCAGGCGGCGGGCCAGCAGGCGGCGGGCCAGCAGACCACGAACGACGCGGCGGGGCAGCAGTGAGGCACCGGCGGAGGAGGATCACCTGGCAAGGCGCCGTGACGGTGCTGGGCGGGGTGGTGGCGGGCTGCGCCCTCGTGACCTACGTGCCGCAGGACACGAGCGTGGACGCGCCGTTCGTCGTCGAGGGGACGGTGGGCGAGACCCTGGACCTGACCTACGCGGAGCTCACGGTGACCGAGGTGCGGGTCGCCGACACCCTGACGGGGCTGAGCGAGGCCGCAGCGGCGGGCGGCACGTTCCTGGTGGTGGACGCCACCTGGCGGGCCACGCAGGGCGACACGGCGTTCAGCGGGGCCGAGGTCACGGACGCGCAGGGCCGCACGTTCTGGCCGACCAACCTGGCCGGCTGCTCGCCCGCGGCCAGCGCTGAGCCGGGCTACGCGTGGCGCACCACGTACTGCTTCGACGTGCCCCGTGACGCGCTGGCGGGGGCGACGGTGCGGCTCGCCCGCGGCGACCAGAGCGAGGAGCACGCGGGCCAGCGGCGCGACGCCGTCGCCGTCGTCGACCTGGGGATCTCCGCTCAGCAGGCCGACGAGCTGTGGGAGGCGGAGGAGACCGTGTCGCCCGAGGAGCCCGGGTACGCGACGGCGAGCGCAGGAGGTGACGAGGGATGACGACGCTGGTGACGCCGGCGGTGCCGGGCCCGGGTCAGGGAGCGGGGCCTGCGCCGAGCCTGCCTCCCGGCATGCTGCCGGGCGCGATCCCGCCGGGCACCCCGCCGCCGGTGCGACGCAAGGGCTGGTGGCGGCTCAACGTCGTCTGGCTAGTGCTGCTGCCGGTGGCGGTCGTGGTGGCCGCGGGGGCGTCGTCGTTCCGGGTGTGGGCGTACTGGTGGCCCACCGGCCTGCACCACGAGGTGGACCGGGTGGCCCTGGGCGAGCCGGCCCACCTGGCCGGCGAGTACTACGACCTCGGCCTCGACGTGCCGGAGCGGGAGAACACCTGGGTGCTGCGCGAGATCGACGCGACGGTGACGGGCGTCGAGCGGGTGGACCGGCTGCCCGCGCCCAGCTACGGCGACCCGGTGACGATCCCGGAGGGGTCGGTCGCGTACGAGATCAAGGTGCACTTCGCGGCCGAGCCGCAGACCGACCTCTCGCTGTGCCAGATCATCCTCGTGTCCGCGGAGGGCACGCGGTACGGCGAGTCGACCACGGACATCCTGGGCAGCTCCAACCGCTGCGCGACGCCGGACGCCGTGGGCTTCGTCAGCGAGCAGCCCGAGTGGGACGTCACCTCGTACGTGATCGCCGACCCCGGCGCGGAGATCACGCAGGTGCGGCTGGGATTCGGGGGTCCGGAGTACGTGACGGTCGACCTGCCGTAGCTGTGCCCGGACGTGCGGCGGCGGGGCCGACGGCGTCGTCGTCCTCCTCGCGGACCACCAGGCCGCGCTCGACCAGGGCCTCCACCGTCGCGGCGATCAGCGCCGCGGCGAGCGCCAGCGCGATGGCGAGCCCGGCCGCCGACTCCATGGGGCTGAAGGCGAGCCAGGTGTCGGTCTCGACCGGGCCGGTCACGGCGCGCAGGAGCCAGCCGAGGCCGTACGGCACCCGCATGATCACGAGATAGCCCAGGCAGAACACGAGCATGGGGCCGAGGCCGCCGCGCACGATCAGCTTGAGCCCGTCGCCCAGCGCGGCGAACCGGGCGCGCAGGTCCTCGGTGAGCGACTCCAGCACCGAGCGCAGCCCGCGTGGGAGCCAGGTCATGCGGTCGAGCCAGCGGTGCTCCGTGGACGGCGGTTCCATCAGCTTGTGCCCCAGCACGACGGCGCCGATGGCGAGCCAGGCCAGCGGCGCGACGAGGACGACGTCGAGCGACTCAAGAACCGACACGAACCCGTCGACGACGAAGGTCGCCGCGGCGTTGCCCGTCTCGCCCACGCTCTCCTGCGCGGCGCCGGCCACACCGACCGCCGCCGCGACGAGCTGCCGGTCCGCCGCCACGTCCCACAGGCCGAGCTCGATCTTCTCGATCTGGCCGGCCACCTGGTTGGTCCAGTAGATCTCCAGGCACCCGCCGAGCACGGCGAGGCCGAGGAAGTGCAGCTTGCCCTCCAGCCGGCCGAGCAGCCAGCGCAGCACGAACGCGGCCGCGACTATCGCGATCAGGGTCCAGCCGTTCCAGACGCCGAGCCGCGCGATGAAGTCGACGCCCTGCGCGCTGAAGGCGTCGTTGAACAGCTCGTCGGCGGCGGCCTCGTTGATGAACCGGTCGCGGTCGGCGTCCATCAGGCCCTCGACCTCGTAGACGACCAGGAACGGGACCAGCACGGACAGGGCGATGTCGATGAGGTGCCGCTCGCGGCCCTCCGACGGCATCATCGGCGTGCGCGAGGCGGGCAGCATGCCGGGGACTCCGGGAGTCGGTGCGGCGGGGCTCGGCGCGCTCAGGCTCGGCAGCGACTGCCGGCAGACCCACAGCATGCCGATCACCGGCATGAGGTACCCGAGCGGGCTGATGATGAGCAGGAGCTGCGCCACGAACGAGTTCCACTGGCTGAGCTCGACGGCGCCCCACATGGCGCCGTTGCGCACGGCGACGCCGAGCAGGCCGAGCGTCAGGAGCGCGGGCCAGTGCGCCACGAACAGGCGACCCGCCGAGACCAGGATCCTCATGGCGACACATAGTGGCCTAAAGCGGGCGCGGGGCGCCAAGCCGTTTCAGGGCTCGGCCGGCCGCCGGCCCGCCGCGGAACCGCGGCCGATCAGCCCAGCGCCGCGAACGACCGCTCCACCAGGTCCGTGTAGACCTCCACCCCGTCCAGGTTCGGGTGCGTCGCGTCCGAGTGCAGCAGGCCCGGCCGCTTGCTCACCACCGCGTGCCAGTCGGCCACCGCGACGTTGGGGCGGCCCGCCGCTATCCGGTCGAGGGTCTTGTTCGCGTCGGGTATCCAGTAGCTGATCCCCACGCTGTTGACCACGACCACCCGGCGGTCGGGCCCGATCATGTCGAGCACCCGTTCGGCGGCGGCGACCGAACCGTCGAGCTGGAAGCCCGCGTTGGTGCCGAAGTTGAGCAGCACCGTGTCGCGCAGGCGGCCCTCGTGCTTCGCCGTCCGGATGATGCGCACGGCGTCGAGCCAGTCGGTGCTGACGACGCCCCGGACGTACGCCCGCGGGTAGCGCGCCAGGATGGTCGGCGTGGCCGCGGCCAGCACGGAGTCGCCGAAGGCCGAGACGTGCGCCCCGCCCTGCGCGCCGAACGGCAGCTTCTGTCCGGGCCGCGGGTGGTCGGTGCGGGACGTCGGGTCCGGAGCGCCGGCCCGCCCGGCGTCGTCCTGAGCGCCGGGCAGCGCGGCGGCCTGAGTGTCCGTGGCCTGCGCGTCCAGACCGGCCTGGACGCCGGCCGCGATGGCGAGCTCCGTCGCCGTCCGCCCGGGAGCCGACGCCACCGAGGCGCCCGTGCCGAACACGGCGAGCACCGCCACCACGACCGCCGCCTTCGGCACGACGGCGGAGGAGCGCACCGCGCCGAGCAGCGCCCGGCCGGAGCCGCGGAACCCGAGCCGCCGCACGGGCACCTCCACCCACCGGTACGACGCCGCCGCGACCAGGAACGTCAGCACCACGGAGAGGCCGACGCCGACGCCCAACCACGCCGTGCCCGGCTGCGCGCCCACCGCGGCGGTGACGACGCAGGCGACGGGCCAGTGCCACAGGTAGATCCCGTACGACCGGTCGCCCACCCAGCGCAGGAGCGGCGTCTCCAGGACGGCGACGAACCAGGTGGGCTCGGTGCGCGCCGCATCGCACGCCAGCACCAGGACGAGGGCCAGCAGCGACGCGGCCAGGAGCCCGAGCGGGTAGGTGAGCGGCGAGTCGCTGCGCAGCAGCAGGAACATCGCGACCAGCCCGGCCAGCGCGAGCGGCGGCACCACCCGGGCGCGCACGCCCTGCAGCACCGGGGAGGCCTTGGCCCAGCGCAGTGTCATCGCCGCGCCCAGGAGCAGCCCGAACGTGTGCGTGTCGGTGCCGTAGTAGACGCGGGTCGGGTCGACGCCGGTGCCGTAGGCCGGTGTGAGCAGGAGCGTCATGGCCAGCGCGGACCCGAGCGCTGCCGCGACGACGACCCGCACCCGCCAGGCCGCCGAGCGCACGGTGATCAGCAGGACCACCAGCAGCACCGGCCAGGCCAGGTAGAACTGCTCCTCGATCGCGAGCGACCACAGGATGCGCAGCAGCTCCGGCTGGGACTCGTCGAAGTAGTCGGTGCCCGCTGCGATCTCCACCCAGTTGGTGCTGAACGTCAGCGCACCGAGGAGCTGCCGGCCGATCCCGACGGTGAGGTCCGGCTCGACCAGCCGCGCCACCGGGATGCTCGCGACCAGCACCAGCCCGAGGGCGGGCAGCAGCCGGCGCGCCCGGCGTACCCAGAACCGCGGCAGCCGGATCCAGCTCGTGCTCGCGACCTCGCGCAGCAGCAGCGTGGTGATGAGGAACCCGCTGATCACGAAGAACACGTCCACGCCGAGGAACCCGCCGGGAACCCAGGCGGGCGCCAGATGGAACGCCACGACGGCGAGCACGGCGAGCGCCCGCAGGCCGTCCAGGCCCGGGATCCGCGGGCCGTGGGCGGTGGCCGGGTCCGGTTCTTGTTCTGACCTTCGAGCCGGTGTCGGGGCCGTCCGGGCGACCGGAGCAAACCGAGCGCCGTCGATCAGGACCATGCAGCGGACGGTACCGAAACTGGCCGACGCGTAGAAGTCCGGAATGTGAACCCTGTCCCCTGGCTCTCCTGCTCTGGCGTTGCCAAAATGGGGTGGTCCCCCATATCGTGGCCGAGCCAATAAACCGGGGTAGCACCCCACTTAACCCAGGAGGCAGCATGAAGGTTCTGGTCATCGGCGCGACGGGCAACCAGGGCGGGGCCACCGCCAGGGCCCTGCTCGACCGCGGGGTCCAAGTCCGTGCCCTCGTCCGCGACCCGCACTCCGCGAAAGCTCAGGCCCTGAAGGAGCGGGGCGCCGAGCTGGTCATCGGCGACCTGGACGACGTCGCGTCGCTGCTCGCAGCGGCCGAGGGGGTGGACGGCCTGTTCTCCATCCCGTACCCCGACGTCACGAACCTGGCGGGCGATGCGGAGGTGGCCCGAGGCCGCAACGTGGTCGAGGCCGCCCGCAAGGCGGGGGTCTCGCACGTCGTGCACAGCAGCGTCTCCGGCGCCGGTGAGTTCCACCGCAACCAGCCGGGCTGGGCCGAGGGTCGCTGGGACAAGCACTACTGGGAGAGCAAGGCCGCTGTGGACGAGGCGGTTCGTACCGGCGGCTTCGAGCACTGGACGGTGCTCAAGCCGGCGACCTTCATGGAGAACCTGACCGGCTGGTCCTACCTGTTCGGGGACTGGTCCAGCGGCACGATCATCACCGGGTTCGCTGCGGACACCCGGATTCCCTGGATCGCCGTCGACGACATCGGGGAGGCCGCGGCCATCGCGTTCACGGAGCCCGGCAGGCTCGACGGCATGGACGTCGAGCTCGCCGGCGAGATGCTCACGATGACCCAGACCGCCGAGATCCTCAGCGAGGTCACCGGCCGCACGATCAGCGCGCCCGTGCTCACCCCGCAGCAGGCCGTCGAGCGCGGCCTGCTGCCCGCCATGGTCAACACGGTCGAGCAGATCAACGCGAACGGCTCGCCCGCCCGGCCGGAACACGCCCGGGCCCTCGGCCTGCCCACCACGGACTTCCGCACGTGGGCCCGGCGGACGCTGGTCTGACACCCTTGCCCGGCAGCCACGGCTGAGCCGGCTCTGACGGGGTGCACACCGTCAGAGCTTGGTGACCGCCGTGTACTTCAGGGCGATGCGCTTGGTGCCGTTGGTGCCGAAGTCGATCTTGACCACGGCGTTGGCCTCGACGTCCACCACGGTGCCGAGCCCGTAGGCGTCGTGCGTGACGCGGTCGCCGATCTCCAGGTTCGGGATGTCCTTCTGGACGTTGATCCCGCCGAACCCGCCCTTCGCGCCCGCCTTCTTCTGCGGCGAGAACGGGTTGGCCTGCCCGCCGCCCGACGACGTCACCGGGCCGTTGCGCGAGCCTCGCCCACGTGCGCCGGACCGGCCCGACGACCACGTCGAGCCCGTGCCCGAGCCGCGCCCGCCGGAGCCGTAACCGCCCGACCCGTACCCGCCGTTCCAGCCGCCGCGGCCCGCGCGGATCGCCGCCGTCGACGACTCGCGGCGCCGCCAGTCCCACAGCTCCTCAGGGATCTCCTGCAGGAACCGGCTCTCCGGGAACTCGTTCGCCATGCCGAAGGCCGCCCGCGTCGACGACCGTGTGATGTACAGCCGCTCGCGCGCCCGGGTGATGCCCACGTAGGCGAGGCGGCGCTCCTCGGCGAGCTCGGCGTCGTCGTGCAGGGAGCGCATGTGGGGGAACGTGCCGTCCTCCATGCCGGTGAGGAAGACGACGGGGAACTCAAGGCCCTTGGCCGTATGCAGCGTCATGAGCGTGATGACGCCCTGGTTCTCCTTCGGCGCCTCCTCGGCCGCGCCGTCCGCCACGTCCTCGTCGGGGATCTGGTCGCTGTCGGCGACCAGGGAGACCCGCTCCAGGAAGTCCGCGAGGGAACCCTCGGGATCGGTCTCGCCGAAGTCGACGGCCACGGCGTGCAGCTCGGCCAGGTTCTCGACGCGTCCCTCGTCCTGCGGGTCGTCGCTCGCGCGCAGCTCCGCGAGGTAGCCGGTGCGGTCGAGCACCGCGCCCAGGACCTCGGCCGGCGGGGCACCCTGGTCGACCAGGGCACGCAGCTCTCGCATCATGTCGCGGAAGGCAAGCAGCGGCTTGAGCGAGCGGGTGGTCATGCCGGGGATCTCGTCGGCCCGCTCCAGGGCGGCCCCGAACGAGATGCGCTCCCGGTCCGCGAACGACGCCACCAGCGACTCGGCGCGGTCGCCGAGCCCGCGCTTGGGCACGTTGAGGATGCGACGCAGGTTCACGTCGTCGTCCTCGTTGGCCAGCGCGCGCAGGTAGGCGACGGCGTCCTTGACCTCGCGGCGCTCGTAGAATCGCGTGCCGCCGACCACCTTGTACGGCAGGCCGACGCGGACCAGCACCTCCTCGAGCGCACGTGACTGCGCGTTGGTGCGGTAGAAGATCGCGACGTCACCGGGTCGCACGCTCTCGGCGTCGCCCAGCTTGTCGATCTCGTCGGCGACGAACCGCGCCTCCTGGTGCTCGTCGTCCGCGACGTAGCCCACGACCTTGGCCCCGGCCCCCGAGTCGGTCCACAGGCGCTTGGGCGTGCGGCCCGCGTTCCGGGAGATCACCGCGTTGGCGGCGCTCAGGATGTTCTGGGTGGAGCGGTAGTTCTGCTCCAGCAGGATCGTCGTGGCGTCCGGGTAGTCCTTCTCGAACTCCAGGATGTTGCGGATCGTGGCGCCGCGGAACGCGTAGATGGACTGGTCGGAGTCGCCGACGACGGTGAGCTCGGCCGGGTCCAGCCCGCTGTCGTCGTCGGTGCCGACCCCCGCGAGCTCGCGCACCAGCGTGTACTGCGCGTGGTTGGTGTCCTGGTACTCGTCGACCATGATGTGCCGGAACCGCCGGCGGTAGTGCTCGGCGACGTTCGGGAACGCCTGGAGCAGGTTGACCGTGGTCATGATGATGTCGTCGAAGTCCAGCGCGTTCGCCTGGGCCAGGCGCGCCTGGTAGCGGGTGTAGACGTCGGCCAGGACCTGGTCGAACTTCGGCGCCGTCGTGTTGCGCTCCTCCGCCGACTGCCCGCCCCAGGGCCGCCGGATGCCCCCGGCGGCCGCCGAAGCCGCCTCCGCGAGCGCCTCCTCCGTCGCGTTCGCGCCGGTCTGCCGCACGTAGGTCTCGGGGTCGATCAGCTCGTTCTTCAGGTCGCTGATCTTGTTCGACAGCCCGCGCGCCGGGTACTTCTTGGGGTCGAGGTTCAGCTCGCGCGTCACCAGGGTGATGAGGCGCTGGCTGTCGGCGGCGTCGTAGATGCTGAAGCTGGACTTCAGGCCCAGGTTCGCCGCCTCGCGGCGCAGGATGCGCACGCAGGCCGAGTGGAACGTGGACACCCACATGCGGTTCGCGGCCGGGCCCACCAGGCCCTCGACGCGTTCGCGCATCTCGGCCGCTGCCTTGTTGGTGAACGTGATCGCGAGGATCTCCCCGGCGCGCGCCCGGCCCGTGGCCAGCAGGTAGGCGATGCGGTGCGTCAGCACGCGCGTCTTGCCCGACCCGGCGCCGGCCACGATGAGGAGCTGCCCACCCTCGTGCACGACGGCGGCCCGCTGCTGCGGGTTGAGCCCGTCCAGCAGCTCCTCCGGGTCGAGGTGCGCGAACGCGCCCCGCGCCCGAGGTACCTCGGACTCGTGCGGCAGGCCAGCCAGCCAGTCCGGCTCGGCGGGCAGCGCCGCCTCGCCCGGGTCGCCCTCGTCCGGTCCGTCGTCCCACCGCGGGGCGGTGCGGGGCAGACGCGCCTCGTCACCCGGCGACGCGGGATCGAGGCCGGGCAGGGAGAGGCTGTCGAAGAGGGAAGTCATCGCCCCTAAGCCTAGGCGGGCTGACTGACACTGGGGACGAGCCGCGCGGCTACGCACCCGTCCCGCACCACACTGGCAAGCTCACCCTCTGCGCCCGTTGGCAGCGCTACCGCCATCCGCGGAGTCGAAACCGTCCTGGTTCCTGGCCGACGTCTCCCGGATGTACGCACTGATCTGCTCAGTCCTGTCGGCGTATTGACCGCGGGTCAGAGGAGGCTCGCCGGCGATCCGAATCACGTGTCCGGTATTGGCGTCCACCTGGTCGACATCGTTGAAGCGACGTGCCGATGTCGTGTAGCCGGCCTTCGCCTCGGCACGGGAATTTTCGGTTGCACAGGGCTGAAACGACGGACGAGGAGATGACGTCGCAGGCAACAAGAATCATCACCAGGGTCAGGAAAGGTGAGGACGCATATCCACCACCTGTGATCGCCATTCCGGCTACAAGTATCACCAAGAGGGGAAAGAGCGCCAAGATAAGGCCGACCTCGATCTTGGCCAGTTTGGCCCCGGTTGCTCCGGGCAGCAGTACGACCCTCGCGCCGGGCACCCATTGATTGACAGCCACCTCGTCGCTCCTCCACGAGCCCAGAACAGCGCCGGAAGAGCCGAACGGGCCGACATACTTGGCTGATGCCGCAGGTTAGCCGACTGGTCAACCTGCAGCATCGGAGTGCCCGTGGCGGTCTAGCGCTGCCATCAGCTACCGAGACACATTTAACGAACGACTGCACATCACTTATCGACACCATTATCCGATGGCGGGCGACGGTATCTTTCGTCACCGAAAAGTAACCTCGCCGTCCACGACGACGGGTGCCATCGCGCGTGATGGCCAGCCGCCCTACCTAGCAAAATGACGACTATCGAGTACGCCAGAATGATCCCAGCCGTGCGGGGGTACATGAGGTCCGCCATGCCATGCTCAATCCACCACACAACACCAACGCCTACCGTCAACGCGACGGCAGTCAGGCAATAGAGCAGGACCGCGAGGGCAGACAACCGCCGCGACTTCTGTCGTTCGACGTCTCTTGAAGCTTCGGCCTCGTGCTCCTGACGGCTGATACGAGCCATCATCGCGCCAGCGAGCAGCGGCAGAGCCCATGCTACTCCAAGCGCGACAGGAAACGAACCACCAAATAGGGTCAAGCCCACCGCCGCGACGGCACACGCAATTACGTTCCTCATGCAGATATCCAAGCACCGATAAGCGCGCCTCCAGGCACGAGCAACAAAGCCTGAGCCCATTCCCAAACACTCAACCACGCAACATTTCGCACCACATCCCCCGGCCCACTGTGCTCTCTCTGATCGGCTAGGATCCCCTCGAGGATCTGAGCCGCGCGATCAACTCGCGACACCCGACCGAGTGCCCGTGAAATATTTGCACGCTGCACTGCCCAACAATCATGAGCATCGCCATTCACGTCGATAATTCGCACGAAGGCCAGCGCCTCGAATCGTTCGATCGTGCGCCACGGATACCAGCGCTCGCCGACCAAGTCGCGCACATATACGCCGGTCGAATATGCGACAATCAAGCTTCGAACGGCGACCATCAGCGCAAGATTCAGGATCACAAAGATCCATACCCCGACCCAGAACCCCCCGAGGCCGCAAAGAAACGCGACTAGAACTATCACCCATCTGAAGATCGTGACAGCATGCCTCACGCCTCCGGCATCAAACCGCGCAAGTTCCTTGGCGCCACTCCCAGCGAGCGAGAAGCCAGATTCCATTCGCACCTTCAGCATCTTGTCGATCCGACCTTGCTCACCGTACCCAGGCAGACTGCGCCCGGCAGTCCTGTAACGAGGCCGGCTACTGTCCCGAGCCCTGCGGACGCACCCGCCGAGGTCAACCCCTGGCCGATGCCTGCCCCCCAGCCCAGTGTAACCGTTTGGAATATGGCGAGGCCCACAACTTGCTCAGCCGGCATCCCATTCCACGCATTGTTGGCCGCCCCAGCCCCGATCGCAAGGAGTCCCATGACCACGCACGCAGTACCAGCCGTCAAGACGCACGTCACACCAGCAGCTACTCCAAGCCCAAAGACAGCCCAGTTCGCCAGTTCGTGCTTATGGTCAAGAGACCACTCCCAAACCATGTTCGCCTTACCCGCGATCCAATCGCCAGCCTTCTGCGCCCCGTCCGCGGTCGCCTCGCCATAACGTTTCCACTGCTGCCAGTGAGCGCTATTGTCGAGCGGATTGTTACTCTTCGACTTAGCTTTCAGATCCAGTGGTTCTTTCACCACGGGCTTTCGGGTGGTACTGTCGCCGGTGCCGCCACCGGAGCTTCCTCCGGCACCACTTCCCGCCGAGTAATATCCGCCGCCATAGCTAGTGGAGGTGGCGGGTGGTGGCACGTAAGTCCCTGGCTGCCCGGCCGTCGGCGCCTGACGGGCGACGCCGGCCCCAGATTTGGTCTTGGGATCCTTCGGCAATGCCTCCTGCGCCTGCGGCCTCGGATTGCTCATATAACCGTCGTGCGCATAGGGATTCTTGCCAGTCGGGTCCGACAGCGTGACCGGCATGTTGTTCGCATACGAGTACGCGTTCCATTGTTGTGGGTCGGTCAGGTCCATCACCGGGTCCACGCTGATGAACCTTCCCAGCACAGGGTCGTACATCCGTGCCCCGATCGCGGTGAACCCGGTACTGTCCTCGGGCTTGTCGAGATATCCGTGGTCCCCGACCCAGACCGGGTTGGTGCCGTCCAGCCGCCCGTCCGCATCAGCGTCACCCAGCACCGCGCCACGGGTGGCTCCGAACGGGTCGGTGTACTGGCGAGTGACCCGGTTGGCAGACTGGTCAACTTGCAGCATCGGGGTGCCGTGGTGGTCCGGGATGACCGTCGTCTGTCCGGTAGCCCCAACCGCCGCTCGGGTCGTGATCGTCTTCCCGTTAAACATGTAGTAGCGATTCGCGGTGGACGCCCGGCCGTCGTCGTACGCGGTCAACTCCATCCCACCCGGCAGGTACAGAGTCGAGGCACCGTCCTGGCTCCGGACCAGACGCTCCCCGTCAGCCGAATACAGGTACTTGTCCGTCTCGGCCGCGTCGGCGGTGTCACCGTCCCCGTTACCGTCCTGCGCCACCGAGGTCAGCTCGCCCTCGGCGTCCCAGACCAGGGTCTGCGCACTTTGGCCGGCCAAAGTACGACCGGTCATGTTCCCCGCCTGGTCGTAGGAGAACGAGGAGGTGCCCGTGGTCGCACCCGAACTGTTCTTCGTGGTCACACCTGTGACGGCGTGCGGCTTACTGCCCGCCGCACCACCCGCAGCCGGATACGCGTACGTGCTGGTCTTGTCCCCGCCGTTCGCGGTCGACGCGTGCTGGGTCACGGACTTGCGGTTGCCCACGGCGTCATAGGTGTATGACGTCCAGTACGGATCCGCCCCACCCAGCCCGGCCACAGTCCGGTTGCTGGCGGCACAGTCCCCGTTGCCCGGGGTCCAAGCCTCGGTCAGGCGCCGCAACCCGTCATAGCTGAAGCACTGCCGGTCCGGGCTCACGCCTGTCGCGGTGGGGTTGTTCTTGATACCCAGCACGTTGCCCGCATCGTCGTAGACATAGCGCGCCACCAGATCGTCCCCGTCGGCGCCCTCGCGGGTCACGGACTGCTCGGTGAGACGACGGGTATTGATGTCGTACGTCCACCGCGCTCCCACGGACCAGTTTCCGCCGAGGTCAGCGAACAGCAGGTCTCCGTACTCGGAGTACTCCGAGTCGACGACGTACGCGCCGTCGGCGCCGCCGATCATCTGGTACGGCTGGTTCGCCGAGTCGTAGGTGGTGGTGACGGTCTCCCCAAGCAGGTTCCCCGCGCGCTGCAGGTAGGTCGTCTTGGGCAGACCGGTCGCCGTGTAGGTGTATTCGGTCGTGTACGAGCCAGTCAGCCCTGACGGCAGGGCGGTGTTTGTGGGCACAGTAACCGTCTGGCCCAGCGGCCTGTAGTGGTGGTCGTACCCTGTCACAGAGGTGGTCAGCACCACTCCGCCGGAGTGCCTCGTGCTGGAGGTCAGTTGCCCCTTTTCGAGCGTGTCGTATGCCCAGGAAGAACGGAGCGCTCCCGTCGTGGTGTCGTCCCGGGTCTCGATCTTCCGGCCCAGCGCGTCGTAGATGTTGACCAGCTTCTCGCCCCGCGCGTCGGTGGTCGAGGTGACTTGTCCGGCGTCGTCGTACGTGGTGAACGACGTGCCCTTGTCCGGGTCCGAGGACTCGATCTGCCGGCCGCGCAGGTCGTACTTGTACGACCAGGAGTTCGCCGCCGGGGTGGCAGCATCGGTCACCTTCGTGAGCCGGTTGGCGGCGTTGTACGTGTACCGGGTCACCTGCGACGTCCCGGACGGGCTCCCACCGAGGTACTGGTGCAGTTCGACCACGTTTCCGCGTGCGTCGGTGATCTCCATAGTCGGAGTTCCGCCGGTGGGCGGGTTCACCAGGGTTCGGTCGCCCCGGTAGGTGGTCGTGGTGCGCCAGCGTTCGTCGGCACCGGAGCGTTCGATCTCTGCAACGGCCCGGCCGGCGCCGTCGAACTGGGTGACGGTCGAGGACGGCACGACGAACTTGAACTGGTCGTCTCCGGTACCGGTCGTGGGGTAGGCAACGGTCGTTGCAGGAGCACCGGTGCCGAACCACTTGTCGTAGGTGATGTGAGGCAGGCCCCGCGTGTCGTACAGGGTGTCCGTCACGACGCGGCCGGGGTTGTCGCGGTCCGCCGATGGCGACTGCGTCTGACGATCCCGCAGCAGGCCGTCCAGGATCGTCGTCGACGTCAGGTAAGCACTCGCGTCGTGGTTGAGCGTCTTGGTGGTCACGGCATTCACACCGGTGTCCCGCACCGTGTACGCGAACGTCGTGTTCGCCGTGTGAGTACCCTGCACGCGCCCAGGCTCCCATACCGCGACCAGGCGACCCAGCCCGTCGTACTTGCCGCTGGTGATGTTCCCGTTCGGGTCGGTGACCTTGAGCGGGACACCGAACGCAGGGTCCAGCTCCGTAATCGTGGTGTGCTGAGTCAGAGGCCCGGTTCCGTCTGGATCCGGCGACTTTACTGTCGTGCCGGTCTGTAGGCCCTCGGTCGGCGTGTAACTGGTGGTCGTCGTGCGTCCCAACGCGTCGGTGCTCGTGAGCACACGGCCGTAGCTGTCGTGCGTCGTGCGCTCGACGTCCACGTACGACGGACTCCCAGAGTTGTACGCCTTGACCTCCTGGGTCTTGGTGACAAGGCCCTTTGTCGGTAGGACCCCAACGTCCTCGCCGTCGTAGCCGTACCGCTTGTCCGCGATCACGTCCTCAGGGACAACCGGGTTCGGGTCGCACTGAACCCCGGCGACGGTGTGAGAACGTCGCACGGTCTCGAGGATGTTCTTGCCCGGGTTGCGCACGTAGGTAGTGCTTGTGCAGGTCTCGTCGCCGGTCTTTGCCGTGTCGCCACGCTCGAGGACCTTCTCCGGCAGGCCGTAGGTGTCGTCGAGTTCCGTCTCCGTCACGACGGTCCGGGTGCCGGCCGCCAGGTCGGGCGCCGCCGTGATCGTCTCGGTCTTCTGCACGCCCGTGTGATACGCCGACTTGCCGCGCGAGTCGGTTGCCCTGGCGGTCGACCGCCAGGGCGTCGACTTGATCCGCTCGACCTCGCTGGCACCGTTGTAGGTGATGTTCTGGTGTTCCATGCCGGCGTACTGGTCCAGGTCGTTGATCCCGTCCACCTGGACGCTGGTGGTTCCTCCGTCGGCGTTGAGGCGGTCGCCATGCATTCCTCGGAAGTACTGGACGCGAGTGCGTAGTTGCGGGTGATCGGAGATACCGGTCTCACCCTTCTTCGTCTCGACGATCTCGTATCCACGCCACTGGCCCCAGGTGCGCTGCTTCGGTCGCACCAGCTCGTTGTCGTCGTAATGCCATGCCGGGTCGCCCTCGTACGTGTAGTACGTCTCGACGTTACGGGAACCAGGAATCCGCGCGTTCTCGAGGGTCGCGGTCACGACGTACTTGTGAAAATACTCCAGCACCGGAGTGTCGGCCCCCGCCGGGGTCCAGTACACCGGCATGCAGAGGCGAGTGTTTGTCCACGGGTTGGTCGGCTTCGAGTTAGCCGTGCAGTCCGGGGCGGAGTAAGTGACGCTGATCGCTCCGCCGGACTCCGACTGGATCTGGGAGACACGGAACCGGTGCATTGACGGCCGCCCGTCGGTCTGGGTGTCGACCCGGTTCGGCGCGCCCGCCCAAGTGAACGTGACCAGCGGCAGGTCCGTCACGTCATCTGCCGCGGCATCTGCCGCGAGTCCGTCGTGCTCGATCGACTCCAGCCAGAGCTGCTTGCCAGTCTCACCACCGGGATCGGGGAACGAATGCGCGAGCGTCCACTTGTCCACGTCCTCCCACGTGGTACCGGTCTTGATCTGCGTAGTAACCGCGGTAACACGCCTGGTGGAGAAGAACGACGGAGAGTAGAGGTTCGGGCACTCGGTGGCGCTCGTAGCGCAGACCAGGTCGGTGGGCACATCGGGCCACCTGCCCGGGTTGGCCTCCATCTTGCTCGTGGCGCAATCGAAGTCCGTCGTGACCAGGCAGCGCTCGACCTTCGAGAACACGACTCGGGCCGGTGCGGTGGCCTCCGAACCCTGACGGGACCCGTACAAGATCTGATTGATGGTCGAGCCGCGTTCGTAGTCGGACACTCCGCCGCCGTTGTTGTGCCCGTACGAGTTGAACTCCCGGTTGTACGTGTACGTCATCGTGTTGCCGGAGGTGTCCAGCACATACTCCAGGTTCCACCGCCATGCCTGCACGCACGCCGACGACGAGAATGCGCTGCTGTTGTAGCACGGTTCGCCGGGATGATTGCCGTACACCCGCACTGTGCTGGTCGAAAATGTAGACACCCCGTCGGCTGCAGTCTGAGCCCGCCCGAAGAAGTACTGCGTCCCGTCGGAAGTGGTGACCTTCCACCACTCCTTGTCGTTGTCGGCGTTCCAGCCTGGCGTGCTCGCGTCGTCCCCGCGGAACCGCTGCACCTTGGTGTTGTCGTCCGCGGCCAGGCGGAACGTGTCCGAGCTGCCATCCTTGATCAGCTCGCCGGCCTTACCACCGAGCACGAGGCTGGCGTTGTCCGACTTCCAGCACAGGTCGCCAGTCTTGTGGCTTGCGTTGTTCGCGCTGCCGGCGGTGTCCTGCGCGCACGGAACGTAGGAGCGTTCGATGTATCCACCGGTCGACAACGACCAGCCATCGCCGATCTCGCCAGCCTGGGAGTTGGTCGAGGCGACCTTGCCGTCGAGGCTGCCGGAGTCGTAGTTCAGCGCGACCTCGGGGGCTAGGCCACCGGGTGCCGGCGGGGTACGCATCGGATAGGACCAGGTGAACGACCCCGTGTTTCCGGTCACGCCCCACGACGCCGAGGGGTCCAGCGATGTGGCCGACCAGTCGCCCTGATCGCCAGAGACGCCTGCGGCCAGCGCGAGCACCATCGGCTCGGCGCCTCCAACCTGTCGCCCGGCCGCATCGGTGATGGCCGGGCTAGCTTCAGGCAACTTGACCCGGGCCGCGACCGCTCGGCCCGACGTGCTGTCGGATGACAGGGAGCCGTCTGCGGGACGCAGCTCGGTCTGGTCCCTGCAACCCCTCACGTCGGGCGTGGTCAGCACACACGCCGGCATCTGCACCAGCCGTGCGCGCGAGACCCAGTCCGGAGAGACATCCAGACCGCTGAGGTCCACGGCTAGATCCACGACGGACGAGCCCGTCTTGGCGTCCGCCCGCCCGGCCGCGTCGTTCGTGACGGTCAGCAGGGCGCCGGTGAAGCCCGCCCGCTCAACTGCGGCCGCGCCCAGTGCGCGGACCCGCACCGGTGCGGAAGTGTCGGCCGCTGTCTCGGCGTCCTTGCCAGGCGCCCTGGGGTGCTCCACCGTGACCGGCAGGTCACCGGCCTTGCCACGCGCGGGCTTGCCGACGCCGGGCTCGAGAGACACCGCACCCGGTGCAAGGCTCGCCAGCGGCACGCCTGCGTCATCGTCGTTGCCGGTATCGGCGGCGTCATTAGTCGGGCCGCCCTTGACTATCTCCGGCGGAGCTTTGACCGGGATCGTCTTCTTCTCGTGCGCGGTCAAGGGTTCCGCACCCTCGACCGCGTCCTTACCCCACAAGTCCTCGCCGTGCTCCTGGCGCTCTTCGAGGCTCCAGGTCGCCCGTTCGGCGAGGGAAGGCAGCACAGCCGCCGCTGCCGGTCCGGCGGTGGTCGAGAAGATGACGCAGACCGCGGCGATCCCGGAGATCATCGTGGTCAATGCCCTGCGCGTTCCTGTCGAGGGCATGCGGGTAGACGTGATCTTGGTTGTCATGGTCGTCAGCCCTCTCACTCGCCGCCACCGGGCGGGATATCCCCCGGGTTGCCCACGACCGCACCATCGCCGTCGCCGTCTTCCAGCTCTGCCCCACCGGTCATGTCACCAGTGCAGATCGCGGTGATCTGCCCGTTGCCGAGCGGCGCGTTGTACAGACGAACCTCGTCGATCGCGCCGCGCCAGTTGTAGGTCGCCGCCTCGTTGAACTTGGACCGCCCGACCTGCACCGCACCATTGCCTGACCAGGACGTGCCCGCGTAGTCGACCGTTCCCACGTCCGGGTCGACCACCGGGATCCCCGTGCCCTCAGGGTCGCGTCCATCGGGATCGACCGGCACGGGGCACACCGACAGGCTCAGCTCGCCCGCGGACGCGTTGTACACGCCGGCCAGGTGCACCCACTCGCCGGTGGTGATCGCGCGGGTCGAAGTCGCCTTCAGGTTCGCCGACCCACCGCCGTCCTCGTCATAGGTCCAGAACGCCCAGCACGTCACCGGCTTGACCCCGGTCGCCGGGTTAGCGGGACAGAAATCGCCGGCGAGCTTGCCCAGGTTGAACCCCGCCTGAACCACCGCGTCCTGGGAAACCGCGACCTTGTTCACCGACCCGGCCTCGTCAGCCCGCACGAACGCCGAGACCGTGAACCCCGCGCCGTAGTCCCCACTACCCGTTCGGGTCGTGCACGCGTTCGCCTTCAGGCCCTGGTCCTCGGTCTTGCCGTCTGGCACTCCTGCGGGGCCGGTCGTATCCGAGGCACAGCCGAACGTGTTCACGACCGGGCCGGCTGTGAATGCGGTGTCCGATGTGCCTCCGTCGAAGACCAAAGCGGTGTCCCCGGGGCGTCTCAAGTTCAGTGCGAACGGTCCGGGCGTGCGACCTACTCCGCCCGAGAGCCGCAATGTATGCCCCAATGCCCCAGCGTCCGGTGTGTTCAGATCGGTCGCCCCGGAGATCGGGGTGAACTGGTCCATGTGCCAGTACCCGGCCGTGGTCGGGAAGTCCACGGTGAACCGGTATGTGCGCGTGCTAGACGTGCGCCCCGAGTCATCGACTGCCTCCGCGTACAACAGATGGGACCCCGGCCGGTTCATCGCGAACTCCACCGTTACGGGACCACCTGGGGACGACGGAGCCTTCGACGACCCCAGCCCGTCGGAGTTCATCGAGTACTTGTAGGTCACGACGTCCGAGGAGGGCGAGTCCAGGGTGAACGAGCCGTTCACACCCACTCCACCGGAGATCTCGCCGTCCGGGTACTGGCTCGAGGAGATGGTTGGTGTGCCGGGATTGGTGAGATCGACCTTGAAGTAGCAGCTCGGCGACTGATCCCAGGTGGTGTTCCGGTCCCCGGAGCCGTCCAGGAGATCCTGCACGGCCATCTGCCACCGGAATATGCCGCCCCCGGACAACGCTGTCGACGGGATCGAGCGCTCGAAGGTTGCCGGCGGCGCCTGGGTCGCCGACCAGTTCTCCGTGTAGAACACCTCGGTGCCCCCGGCTGTCACGACCCTGAACTTCACCCGCACCTGCGTCGAGTCCACGTCCCGGGCAATACCCCGCATCACGATCCCCGACGTGTTCGGGAACGACGGGGCGCTGCCCGCCGACGTCGAGCACGCCTCTGGCAGCTGCGCCTCGTACAGCAGCTTCATCTCCTTCGCGATCGGAGGCTTCGGCGCCCGGTTGTAGATGATCTCAAGACGGGGGTTCTCGTACCGTTTCCACGTGTAGACGTCCGAGGTGGACGTGCCCTTGAGGCCCAGGGTGATTCGAGCGGAGTTGTTGTCAGCGGCCCATCTCGCAACTGTCCCGATGTTCCACTCGATGTCCCGGTCGTTGTTGCACGCGGGCTTGTGATGGATGTCCTTCTCCGCAACCAACGACTGCCACTTGCCCGACGTCGTGAAGTTGTTCCACGTCGTTGAACTGGAGATCGCAGCCGTCCGGTAGAGCTGAGTCACACGACTAGAGCATGCATAGGTGTGGCTGCCAAAGATTCTGAACGTCGCCTCGCGAATATCCGAGCCTTTCAGGCTCGCGATCGTGGTCATCCCGGTCCACTGGAAGGCGGACCGGATGACGTTCGTCGTTGGGCAGCCGATGGTCGCGGTGCATGCACCGATCGGGAAGCTGGTCGCGTCGTTGTAGTGCACGCTCGACGGGTACGCGGACTGGATCACCGCCTTGCCGCCCGGATTCCTCGTGCCCGTGGTCGGGTCAACGTGGATGGCGCCGGCCATCCCCGCCAGTGCGTCCGGATCCAGGCGGACGGAAACCCCAGCGTCAGCACCCGACGGGACCTGGATGCCGGTGAGGAGCTCGGCGTTCAGCGACTCCACGGCATCCCCGGCAACCGGCGCCTCGGCCCGCCGCTCGTCCACACCATCCGCACCGATCAGCTCACCGTCCGGTGCCACCAGCACCTCCGAACCGGCCGCTGCGGCCGACGGCGCGAGCTCCGTCGACACGTCGGACAGGGCCGCCTCCGGGGCAGGCGCCAGCACCGCGTCCGCCGCCGAATCCCAGGCTCGCGCGGCCGGCAGCTCCGCGACCACCCGCGCCGTCGCGGTTTCCGTCACCTCGAACCCGCCCACCGCAGTGGGACGTACCGCCAGGCCGTCGGACAAAGTCACCGGGAAGACCAGACCATCGCCCGTCAACCCGTCCAGCTCCGGCACCGCGCCGAGTGCATCAGCCGACTCTGCGCGGATCACTTCCGAGAACGACGTCCCGTCCGAGTTCGGAGTCACGATCACGTCCACACCGGGAGCCAACGGGTAGACCACCTGCCCCGCAGCCACATCCACGACTGGGACGGGCAAGTCGAACGGCACGTCCACGGTGACCGTGTGACCCTCCGCCGTGGTCAGGGAAGCAAGCGGGCCGCCCGAGCCCGAACCACTGATGTCGCCGGCCGAGAACGTCAGATCGGCTGCCGGGGCAATCATCTCGATCCGCCCGTTCGCGGGAGCACCGCGCAGCGTGGCGTCCACCGGCTGCCACGGGGTGCCATCCCCGTCCGCGTCGGCCGGATCAGGAGCACGGACGGCATCGACGCTGGCCGACAGCTTTGCGTACCCGTCAGGCAAGATCGTCGTGGTCGACCAAGGGTCCGTCAGCGACTCGACGACCACTTCCGTGCCACAGGCCAGCGCGACATCTCGCGCAGCCGCCTCTGTCAAGGCCGAGGCCGTCGAGCAGTCCAGCACGTCACCAGCCACCGCCGGTGGTGACACAGGCCCTGCGATCGACCCCGCCATGATCAGGGCCAGGACCCCGCCGGCCACGCGGCGCGACCGCGTCGCCAGCCCTAAGCCACGCCAACCAGGACTCATAGCTCGAGTACGAGCGTTCACCACGGGGCCTCCGACCGGACTGCAATCGACGAACCAGTCCGAGCATCCAGATGACAAAGACGGCACCCTCAAGGTCGGACTTTCCAGCCGGAAGCCTCACTGAACGCAATGAACCGGTCAACATGGACAAACGTTCAAGTCGGTCAGGTCAGCGCACGTTGCCCCGAGCACCATCTAGAGAACGGATCTCGTCAGCAGCCTTTCAGCGGATGAATCGAATCCGCTCAGGGGACGTTCACCCTGTCGAAGCGCGGCTCGCGTGTGACGCAGATCACACCTGTGTTTTGGCGGGAGATGCACCCGATCAGCAAGGTGAGCCTACGAGCCGCCATGAAGGACCGCCGAAATACCTGACTCCGTTGCGCGGGGCGCCTTGTGCGCACCCAGAGAAGGCCGAGAAATGCCACCACGAAACCGGGTGAGATTCGGGTGATCTTTCGACCCGCACCCCCAGGAGAACACCCCGGGTGAATCCCGTGTTCACCCCCTCAACGGCTTTCTGCCGGGCGGCGATGCGACAACACTTTCTCCCATGCATTCCGCAGCGCCACACGTTCTGGTGATCATCCAGAACCTGCCGTTCCGGATCGACCGCAGGGTGCGGTCCGAGTGCCGCGCCCTGACCGACGCCGGGTACCGGGTGAGCGTGATCTGCCCGCAGGAGAACCCGGACGAGCCCGCCCGGTTCCAGGTCGACGAGGTGACCGTGCACTCCTACCCGCCCCCGCCGGAGGCGCGCGGGCTCGTGGGCTACGTGCGCGAGTTCGTGGTCTGCTGGTGGCGCACTGCCCGCGCGTCGGGACGCGTGCACCGTGACGCGCCGTTCCAGGTGATCCAGGCGTGCAACCCGCCGGACACGTACTGGCTGCTCGCGCTCCTGTGGCGGCTGCGGCGCCGGGTGCGCTTCGTCTACGACCAGCACGACCTGTGCCCGGAGGTGTACGTCGCGAAGTTCGGCAAGCAGGGCCTGCTGTACCGGGCGCTGCTGGCGCTGGAGCGCGCGACCTACCGGAGCGCGGACCACGTGATCTCCACGAACGGCTCGTACCGGCAGATCGCGCTGGAGCGCGGGAATGTCGACCCGAGCCGCAGCTCTGTGGTGCTGAGCACGCCCGACGGCGACCTCATGCGCCGCGGCGAACCGGAGCCGGGGGCCCGTGACCTGGGCGAGCACGGCGTGGCGCAGCACCTGGTGTGCTACGTCGGGATCATGGGCACGCAGGACGGCGTCGACCGGCTGCTCGCGGCCGCCGACCACGTGGTGCAGGACCGCGGGCGCACCGACGTGCGCTTCGCGCTGCTCGGGTTCGGGGACGCGCTGGCGGACCTGCGCGCGGAGTGCACGCGGCGCGGGCTGGACCCCTGGGTGCACTTCACCGGGCGGGTGGACCACACGGCGATCGGCCGGTGGCTGTCCAGCGCCGACCTGGGGGTCACGCCCGATCCGCCCAACGAGTTCAACGACCGCTCCACCATGAACAAGACGCTGGAGTACATGGCGCACGAGCTGCCCGTCGTGGCGACCGACCTGACCGAGACCCGGCGCAGCGCCGGCGAGGCCGCGCTCTACGTCGCGGGCGAGGACCCGGCGGCGCTGGGCGACGCGATCCTCGAGATCCTCGACGACCCCGACCGGGCCCGCGAGATGGGCCGGACCGGGCGCGCCCGGATCGTGGGCGAGCTGTCCTGGCGCCGGCAGGCCGAGACCTACGTGCGGGTGTTCGACGGCCTGACGGGCCGCGCCGAAGTCCTGTCCGGGACGCACGGATGAATGCCGGGCGCGGGAATTCCAGGCGCGCCCGAGCACATTGCTCTTTCACCCCTGGGTGAAATCCGCCCGTGGGTGAAGAAGGGCCGCCCACCGGGTGATTTCGAAACGCACCGGCCAGTGCACCGCTGAGCCGGGCCGTACATTGATCGGAGCCAGGAAAAGGAAGTTCTCCGGGCCGATCCGAGCTGATACCGGAAGAAGGCAGCATGGACCAGAAACGTCTGCGGGCGGCCGTGGTGGGCGCCGGCTACTGGGGCCCCAACCTGGCACGCAACTTCGCGACGTCGGACCGCTGGGAGCTCGCGGCGGTGTGCGACCTCGACGCGGACCGCGCGGCCCGGGTCGCGAACGCGAACGGCCGGGCCGACGTCGAGACCTCGCTCACCGCGCTGCTCGGCCGGGACGACGTCGACGCCGTGGCGATCGCCACCCCCGCCGGCACGCACCACCCGATCGCCATGGCCGCCCTGCGCGCGGGCAAGCACGTGGTGGTCGAGAAGCCGATCGCCGACCGTGCGGCGTCCGCGGTGGAGATGGTCGCCGAGGCGCGGGCCCGCGGGCTGGTGCTGATGACCGACCACACCTACTGCTACACGCCGGCGGCCCGGAAGATCCGCCAGCTCGTGGCGGACGGCGAGCTGGGCGACATCCTGTACATCGACTCGGTGCGGATCAACCTCGGCCTGGTGCAGCCCGACGTCGACGTGTTCTGGGACCTGGCGCCGCACGACCTGTCGATCATCGACTTCGTGCTGCCGGGCGGGCTGCGCCCGCAGTCGGTGGCCGCGCACGGCGCCGACCCGATCGGCGCGGGCAAGTCCTGCGTCGGCTACCTGGTGCTCCCCCTGCCGGGCGGCGCGGTGGCGAGCGTGCACGTGAACTGGCTCAGCCCCACCAAGATCCGGCGCATGACCATCGGCGGGTCGCGCCGCACGCTCGTGTGGGACGACCTGAACCCGCAGCAGCGCATCAGCGTCTACGACCGCGGCGTGGACCTGGAGACCCAGGCGCTCGACAGTCTGGAGCGCCGGGCCGCGACGATCTCCTACCGCCTCGGCGACACCTGGTCGCCCGCGCTGGAGGAGCGGGAGGCGCTCGGCGCCATGGTGAGCGAGCTCGCCGACGCCATCCACGCCGGGCGGCCGCCCCTGACCGACGGCATGGCGGGCCTGCGGGTGCTCGACGTGCTGGAGGCCGCCGACCGCAGCCTCGCCGTCGGCGGGGGCGTGTCCCCGGTCGAGACCGGCACCCTGCCGGCGCTGGAGCTCAGCGGCGGGCCGACGGGTGGTGCCGCATGAGCGCGCTGCGCGGGGCGAACGTCCTGGTCACGGGCGGCGCCGGGTTCATAGGCAGCCACCTGGTCGACGAGCTGGTGCTGCGCAGGGGCGCCGCATCGGTCACCGTCGTCGACTCCCTGGTCAACGGGCGGCGCGCGAACCTGGCGCAGCACGAGGACGACCCGCGGGTCCGGCTCGTCGCCGAGGACATCCGCAGCGAGGCGGCGCTCGGCCTGGTCGGCGAGGCCGACGTCGTCTTCCACCTGGCCTGCCTCGGGGTGCGGCACAGCCTGCACGACCCGCGCGAGAACCACGAGGTCAACGCGACCGCCACGCTGGAGCTGCTCGAACGCGCCCGCGCGGCGGGCGTCGGCCGGTTCGTCCACGTCAGCTCCAGCGAGGTGTTCGGCACCGCGCAGTACGCGCCCATGGACGAGCGGCACCCGACCTGGCCCGAGACGGTCTACGGCGGGTCGAAGCTCGCCGGCGAGGCCTACGCGCGCGCCGCGTTCCGCACCCACGGCGCGCCCGTCGTGGTGGTCCGGCCGTTCAACACCTACGGCCCGCGCAGCCACTTCGAGGGCGACAGCGGCGAGGTGCTGCCCCGCACCATCGTGCGGGCGCTGTGCGGCCTGCCCGCCCTCGTCTACGGCGACGGCGAGCAGACGCGCGACTTCCTGCACGTCACCGACACGGCACGCGCCCTGGCCGAGATCGCGGAGTGCGACGCCGCCGTCGGGCGCACGGTCAACGTGGGCTCGGGCGCCGAGGTGACCATCAACGACCTCGCGACCACCGTCGCCCGACTGGTCGGCCGCCCTGATCTCGACCCCGTGCGCCTGGAGGCCCGGCCGGGCGACGTGCGCCGCCTGCTCGTGGACAACACCCTGGTCCGGGAGCTGACCGGGTTCGCGCCGCGCACCACCTTCGAGCAGGGGGTCGCCGACCTCGTCGAGTGGTTCCGCGGCCGCCCGGAGAGTCCGGAGGAGATGCTGAGCCGCATCGAGGACCGCAACTGGGTGGCGCCGTCCGCCACCGACGGCACACCAGCGGCCGCGCCGAGCGCGCCCGCGACCACGGCCGCACCCGCCGCGGAGGTGGGCGCATGACCGCCGTCGAACCGGGCCTGGACCGCATCGACGTCATGAAGCCGTGGCTCGGCGCGGAGGAGGTCGCCGCGATCACCGAGGTGGTCGAGTCCGGCTGGGTTGCCCAGGGCCCGCGCGTCGCGGCGTTCGAGGCCGCGTTCGCGGAGGCCATGCGCGCTCGCGCCGCAGTGGCGACGTCGAGCTGCACGACGGCGCTGCACCTCGCCCTGGTCGTGGCGGGCGTGGGCGAGGGGGACGACGTCGTCGTGCCCTCCTTCTCGTTCGTCGCGACGGCCAACGCGCCCACCTACGTGGGCGCCCGGCCCGTGTTCGCCGACGTCGACGCCGGCACGGGCAACCTCACCGTCGAGACGGTGGCCGAGGCCCTCACGCCGGCCACCCGTGCCGTCATCGCCGTCGACCAGGCCGGCGTGCCCGTCGACCTCGCGCAGCTTCGCGCGCTGTGCGACCCGCTCGGCATCGTGGTGATCGAGGACGCCGCGTGCGGCGCCGGCTCGACCTACCAGGGCCGCCCGGTGGGCGCGGGCGCCGAGATCGCCGCCTGGTCCTTCCACCCCCGCAAGATCCTCACCACGGGCGAGGGCGGGATGCTCACCACGAGCCGCCCGGACTGGGCCGCCCGCGCGCGCCGCCTGCGGGAGCACGCGATGAGCGTCTCGGCGGCGGACCGCCACGTCGCCCTCGTGTCGCCGCCGGAGGAGTACGGGGAGGTCGGGTTCAACTTCCGCATGACGGACCTGCAGGCCGCCGTCGGCCTGGTGCAGCTCGGCCGGCTCCCCGAGATCGTCGCCCGACGGCGGCAGCTCGCCGCCCGCTACCGCGAGGAGCTGTCGGACGTGCCGGGCCTGCGGTTCGTCGAGGACCCCGCCTGGGGCCGGAGCAACGTGCAGTCGCTGTGGCTGGAGGTGCTGCCCCCGTACGGCACGGACCGGGAGGGGCTGCTCCTCGCGCTCGCCTCGGCGGGGATCTCCGCCCGGCGCGGCATCATGGCCGCGCACCTGCAGCCCGCGCACGCCCACCGGGACCACGCGCCGCTGCCCGTGACCGAGCGGCTGACGGCGAGCACGCTGATCCTGCCCCTGTACCACCAGATGACGGACGGCGACCTGGACCGCGTGGTCCACGTGCTCCGCGGCTACGGGGAGCGGTGACGTGACGCGGCGGGGGGACGGGCCGGTGCTGCTGGTCGGCGCGAGCGGGCTGGCCCGCGAGGTGCTGCCCGTGCTCGCCGAGACCGGGCAGGACGTGCTCGGCATCCTCGACGACCGGTACGCCGACCTGCCGCCCACGGTCGGCGGCGCGCTCGTGCTGGGCCCGGTGCGGGTGGCCGCGGCGCATCCCGACGCCCGCCTGCTGCTGTGCATCGGCCCGAGCCGCACCCGCGCCGCCGTGCACGACCGGCTGAGTCCCCAGGCGCGGTTCGCCCGGGTCCTCGACCCGTCGGTGCGCAACCCCGCCGGATGCCCCGTCGGTACCGGCTCGATCCTGCTGGCCGGCGTGACGGTCACCGCGGACGCCCGGATCGGCGACCACGTGGTCGCGATGCCCGGCGTGACCGTGACCCACGACTGCGTGGTGGCCGACTTCGCCACCCTCGCCGCCGGGGTGTCGCTCGGCGGCGGCGTCCGGGTCGGCCGCGGCGCCTACCTCGGGATGAACGCGGCGGTGCGCCCGGGCGTACGGATCGGCGCGGGCGCCGTGGTGGGCATGGGCGCCGTCGTGCTCGGCGACGTGCCGGACGGCGAGACCTGGGCGGGCGTGCCCGCGCGCGCCCTGACCGACCGCCCCGTCGGAGGCCCGCGATGAGGATCGTCGTCTACGTGCACCACATGGAGATCGGCGGCAGCCAGCTCAACGCCCTGGAGCTCGCCCGCGAGACGGCGGCCCTTGGACACGACGTCGTCGTGCTCGCGCCACCCGGCGGCGCGCTGTGGGGCGTCGCGCGCCGGTTCGGGCTGGAGATGGTGACGCTGCCGACCCACCTGACCTGGCCGTCGCCCCGGAACATGGCGCAGGCCGTCGCGGCGGTCCGCCGCCTGCGTGCCGACGTCGTGCACGCCTACGAGTGGGGTCCCGCGATCGACGTGGCGCTCGGGCCGCACCTGCTGCTGGGCACGCCCGCCGTGGTGACCACCCTGTCGATGTACGTCTCCGGATACATCCCCCGGCACGTGCCGCTCATCGTGGGCACCCGCCAGCTCGCGCAGGAGGCGTCGGCCAGGTACCGGGACGTGCGGCTCATGGAGCCGCCCATCGACACCGTCGCGAACGCTCCGGGCAGCACGGGCCAGGCGGCCCGCGAGCAGTGGGGCTTCGGCGCCGACGACGTGGTGCTGTCCGTCGTCTGCCGGCTCTCCGACGACCTCGACAAGACGGCGGGCGTCCTGGAGGCGATGACCCTGGTCGAGCGCGCGGGCCCGGACAGCCCGCTGCGGCTGCTCGTGGCGGGTGACGGCCCGCGGGCCGCCGACGTCGCGGCGCGGGCCGCCGCGGTCGACGCCGCCCTCGGCCGGCGTGCCGTGGTGGTCGCGGGCCCGCTGAACGACCCGCGGCCCGCGTACGAGGCGGCCGACGTCGTGCTGGGCATGGGCAGCTCGGTGCTCAAGGGCATGGCGTTCGGCAAGCCCGTGGTGGTGCAGGGCGAGCAGGGCTTCTGGCGCCGGCTCGACGACGGGACGCTCCCGATGTTCCTCGACCAGGGCTGGTACGGCTCGGGCGGCGCGGGCGTCAAGGAGCTGTCCGCCGAGCTCGACCCGCTGCTGCGCGATCCCGACCTGCGGGACCGGCTCGGCGCGTTCGGGCGCGACGTCGTGGCCGAGCGGTTCTCGCTGAGCGCCGCCGCGCGGCAGCTCGAGCAGATCTACCGCGCCGCCGTCGTCTCCGGCCGCCGCTCGGCCGTGTCCCTGGGCCGGACGGCGGCGATCGTCGTGCGGGACACCGCGCGCGGGCGCCTGCGGGAGAGGCAGGCCGGTGGCTGACGGGCAGTCCCTCAGCGGCAAGGTCGGGCGGGCCCTGCGCTGGAGCACGACCGGGACCGTGGTCGTGCGGCTGGGGAACCTGGGCCTGGGGATCGTCATCGCCCGCATCGTGTCGCCGGAGGAGTTCGGCCTCTACGCGATAGCCCTGACCGTGCAGAGCGTGGTCATGGCGCTGGCCGACCTCGGCCTGAGCGCCGACCTGGTCCGCAGCCCCGACTTCGCGCGCCGCACCGGCCCCGTGGCCGTGCTCGGCGTGCTCACCGGGAGCTTCCTGGCCGTGGCGACGGCGCTGTCCGCACCGGCGCTGGCCTCCGCGATGGGCGGCCCCGGCGCCGCCGGCCCCATCGCGATCCTGGCGGGGACGTTCCTGCTGGCCGGCGTGGGCGTGGTGCCCTTCGCCACGCTCCAGCGGCGGCTCGACCAGCGCGGCCTGTTCCGCTCCACCACCATCGACTTCGGCGTCGGCGCGGTGGTCACCCTCGTGCTCGCGGCGCTCGGCCACGGCCTGGTCGGCCTCGCGGTGGGCCGGGTGGCCGGTCAGGCGTGCGGCGTCGCCACCCAGTTCTGGCTCACCCGCACGCGGCTGCGGTTCTCGTGGGATCCAGCGGTCGCGCGGTCCGTGCTCGCGTTCGGGCTGCCCGTCGCGGCCGCCAACCTGCTGTCCTGGGTGCTGCTCTCGGTGGACCGCGTGGTGCTCGGCAACACCGCCGGCGCCGTCGAGCTGGGGTACTACGTGCTCGCCGCGAACATCTCGACGTGGCCCATGACCCTGGTCGGCCAGGCGCTCCGTTCGGTCACGCTGCCCGCCTTCTCCCAGGTCCGCGAGCGCGCCCAGGCCGCGCTGGTCCCGCTGCTCGGGCCGGTGTGGTGGGCGGTCGCCGCCGCGGCGGCCATGCTCGCGGCGCTGGCCCACCCGGTGGTCGTGCTGGTCTACGGCGGCCGGTGGGAGCCCGCCGCACAGATCCTGGTGCCGCTCGCCGCCGTCGGCGCCGTGCGCGTGGTCGCCGACGTCCTGGCCGGGTACCTGTACGCACTCGGCCGCTCGCGCGGCGTCCTCGTGGTGCAGGGCGTCTGGCTGGTGGCCCTCGTGCCCGCCACGCTCCTCGGCGCGCGGGCCGGCGGGAGCCTCGGCGTCGGCGTGGCGCAGGCGGCGGTGGCCGTCGCCGTGCTCGTGCCCGCCTACCTGGTGCTGCTGCGCAGGTCGCGGGACGACGTCGGCGGGCTGGCCAGGGCGCTCGCCGTGCCCGGCCTGGCGGCGGTGGGCGCTGTCGCCGTGGGCCTGCTCGTCGCCGCACGGGTCGACGACCCGCTGCTGGGCGGCTTTCTCGGCGGCGCGATCACCCTCGCCCTGTACGCGGCCACCACGCTCGCGTGGGTGGCGCCGCGCTGGCGCGCCGCGCGGGCGGCCCTGGACGGGCCGGACGAGTCGGACGACCAGGCGGCCGGCGACGGACAGCCCGCCGACGGACAGCGCGACGACGGACGGCCCGGCGACGGACAGCCTGGCGACGGACGGCCCGCCGACGGCGCGGAGCGCGGCCCCGAGCGACCGGCCGACGAGTCCGGACCGCACTATCCCGAACGAGCGGAGGCCTCGGCGGCGAGCGCCGTCCCGACGGCACGACCGAGAGGAACGACCCGATGACCGAAGCCACGACCACCACCGCCCCGGCCACGTCGCAGGACACCGCGCCGCCGCGCGACACCGCGCCTGCGGAGCACCCCGAGCAGCCCGTACCGTTCCTCGACCTCGCCCGGCAGACCGCCGAGATCGAGCACGACGTCCGCGAGCGCTGGGACCGCATCCTGCGCACGTCCGGGTTCGTGCTGGGGCCGGACGTCGACCGGTTCGAGCAGGAGTTCGCCGCCTACTCGGGGGCGCGGCACGCCGTCGGCGTCGGCAACGGGACGGACGCGCTGGAGATCGGCCTCCGGGCCGCTGGCATCGGCGCGGGCGATGAGGTGATCATCCCGGCCAACACGTTCTTCGCGACGGCGGAGGCCGTGCTGCGCTGCGGCGCCACGCTGGTACCCGCCGACGTCGACGACGACTACCTGCTGGACCCCCAGGACGTCGCGGACAAGCTGACCGCGCGCACCCGGGCCGTCGTCGCCGTCCACCTGTACGGGCAGATGGCGCCCGTGGCGCGGCTGCGCGAGGTGGTCGGCGCCGACGTCCTGCTCGTCGAGGACGCCGCCCAGTCCCAGGGCGCGAGCCGGGACGGTTTCCGCTCGGGCGGGGCCGGCGACGTCGCGGCCACCAGCTTCTACCCCGGCAAGAACCTGGGCGCGTTCGGCGACGGCGGCGCGGTCATGACGTCGTCCGACGACGTCGCCCTGCGGGCGCGGCGCCTGCGCAACCACGGCGGCGTCGACCGGTACGAGCACCTGGAGGTCGGGGCCAACTCGCGGCTCGACGCGCTGCAGGCCGCCGTCCTGTCCGCGAAGCTGACCAGGCTCGACGCGTGGAACGCGCAGCGGTCCGCCGCGGCGGAACGGTACGAGGACCTGCTGGCGGACGCGCTCGGGGAAGTGCCGGAGGTCGTGGCGCCCCGCGAGCTGCCGGGCGCCGCGCACGTGTGGCACCTGTACGTGGTGCGGACGCCGGACCGGGCGGCGGTGTCCGGGGCCCTTGCGGCAGCGGGGATCGGGCACGGCATCCACTACCCGGCCCCGGTGCACCTGCTGCCGGCCACGGCCCACCTGGGCTTCCGGCCCGGGCTCGCGCCGCGGGCCGAGGCGCACGCCGACCAGATCCTCTCCCTGCCGATGTTCCCCGGCATCACGGCGGAGCAGCAGGAGCGCGTGGTCCGGACGGTGCGCGACGCCCTGACCGGGCGGTCCGCACCCCGGGTGGTGGTCTGATGAGCACGGGCCAGGGCGCGGTCGACCGGGCGGCGACGGCGTGGCGCGCCTGGGTGGACCGGCACGCGACGGAACGCGGCGGGCTCGCCCACCGGCTCGGCCGGTGGGTGCGGTCGCCGCTGTCCCCGCGCACGGTCCGGCGCCTGGCGCCCGCCGCCCCGCGGTCGCGGCCGCGCGTGTCGGTGGTGGTGCCGTGCTACGGCTACGGCCGGTTCCTGCCGCAGACCGTCGAGAGCCTCGTGACCCAGGTGGGCGTGGACGTCGAGGTGATCATCGTCGACGACGCCTCGCCGGACGACAGCCTCGCCGTCGCCCGCCGCCTGGCGGCCGGCCATCCGGGGGTGCACATCGTGGCCAACGAGCGGAACGTGGGCCAGGTCGAGTCGTTCAACCGGGGCTGGGCAGCCAGCACGGGCGAGCTCGTGGTGCGGCTCGACGCCGACGACCTGCTGCCGCCCGGCGCGCTCGCGCGCGCGGCCGCCGTGCTGGAGCAGCACCCGGAGGTCGGGCTGGTCTACGGCCACCCCCACCACTTCGACGACGGGACGGAGCCTGAGCCGGCGCTCGGCGACCTGACCTGGACCGTCTGGGACGGGCGGGCATGGCTGGCCGAGCGGTGCCGCACGGGCGTGAGCTGCATCACCTCCCCCGAGGTGGTCATGCGGGCCGACCTGCTCAAGGACGTCGGCCCGCTGGACCCGGAGCTCCGGTTCACCATGGACGTGGAGATGTGGCTGCGGCTGGCCGCCGTCGGCGACGTCGCCTACGTGGGCGGCGCCGACCAGGCGCTGCACCGCGAGCACGCGGCCAGCCTGAGCGTGAACGAGGGCGCGGGCGCGCTGCTGGACCTGCGGGCCCGCGCGGACGCCTACGACCGGCTGTTCGCCAACGTCGGCGACCGGCTGCCCGACGCGGCGGCGCTGCACGACCGGGCGCGGATCGCGCTTGCCGAGGACGCGCTGCGATACGCGGCGGCGGCCGCCGACCGCCCGGAGTCGGTCGACAGCCCGGAACCGCCGGCCGACCGCTCGGCCACCGACCGCTCGCCCGCCGACTACCTGGCGTTCGCGGCCGGCGTCTGGCCGCCGTCCGCCACCTGGCGCGCGACGGCGCGCGTGCAGCGCCGGGCGAGCCGGGCCGGGCGCCCGGGGCCGGGCGCCGTCGTGCGCCGGGTCGCCCGCCGCGCGCGCACCGAGCTGCTGTACCTGCGCTGGGCGACGTCCGGCCTGTGACGAACGGAGAAGACATCGTGGACCAGCTCGGGGACCGCCTGGCCAAGGCCATGGCGACGGCTCGCCGGATACGCCGCGCGGGGGTGCACGGGGTGGAGCAGCGCCTCGCCGCACGCGCCTACCGGGCCACCGACGCCCGGTCGCTCAGCTTCCAGCTCGACCCGGCGGACGTCGCGGGACGGGTCCCGGCGGCGCTGCCGGTGCCTGCCGCTGCGCCGGTGGACCGGCCGCTGACCGTCGGCTGGGTGACGTCGCCGCCCGCGGCGGGCTCCGGCGGGCACACCACGCTGTTCCGCATGGTCGAGGGGCTGGAGGCGCGCGGGCACACGTGCGTCGTGTTCCTCTACGACCGGCACGGCCTCGACGTCGCCCAGCGGACCGCCGACCTGCGGCGCGGCTGGCCCGGTGTGCGGGCGGAGGTCCGGGACGCGCGCGACGGCATCAGCGGCGTGGACGCCGTGGTGGCGTCGTCGTGGGAGTCCGCGCACGTCGTGGTGGCCCACCGCCGTCGGCCCGCCCACCGCCTGTACTTCATCCAGGACTACGAGCCGTACTTCTACGCGCGCGGGTCGGAGTACGAGCTGGCCGCCATGACCTACCGGTTCCCGTTCCGCCGCATCGCGCTCGGCGAGATGGTAGCCGGCTGCCTCCGGTCCGAGCTGGGCCTGGACAGCGACGTCGTGCCGTTCGGGTGCGACACGGACACCTACCACCTCCCCGCGGACGAGGCGCCCCGGTCGGGCGTGGTGCTCTACGCGAAGCCGGACGTCGACCGCCGGGGCTACCTGCTCGCCCGCCTCGCGCTGGAACGCTTCCACCGCACGCACCCCGACCAGCCGATCCATGTCTACGGCTCGCGGCCGACGGACCTGCCGTTCCCGGTGACGTACCACGGCCGCCTGACGCCCGCGGAGCTGAACACCCTGTACGGGCAGGTCATCACGGGTCTCGCGATGTCGTTCACCAACATCTCGCTCGTGGCGGAGGAGATGCTCGCCGCCGGCGTGGTGCCCGTGGTCAACGACTCACCGCTGGCCCGGGCCGACCTGCCCAACCCGTACGTCGGCTGGGCTGAGCCGACGGCGGAGGGCATCGCGGCGGGGCTGTCGGCCGCCGTCGCCCGCCCCGACGTGGCCGCCTACGCCGAGAAGGCGGCCGCGAGCGTGGTCGGACGGTCCTGGGCACCGACGCAGGAGCTGGTCGCCCGCATCATCGAGGACGAGGTTCGTGGCCCGGCCCGGTGACGACCCCTCAGCGCCGGGCGCGCGCCTCGGCCAGCACCACGACGGCGAGCGTGGCGCCGACGCCGAGCACGCCGGCCATCCCGACGCTCCGCGCCGTCGAGCCCTGCACCTGGTGCACGACCGTCGACTCGGGGGCCACCGTCACGCTGATGTCGTTGACGGGGGCCACACCGGCGTCGCGCTGCAGGCGGTCCAGCTCGTCGGCGATCTGGCCGACGATCGCGTTCTGCCGCGCCGCGACCTCCTCGGCCGTCGCGCCCACCACCTCGACGTACAGCACCTGCTGGGCGAAGTTGGTGGCCCACTGACCGCCCGTGTCCGGCAGCCGGATCGACCAGCCGTCGCGGACGCCCTCGCCGACGAGCGTCGCGTCGGGGGACGCGTACTTGGTGACCTCGGCCGGCCCGGAGACCGCCTTGGCCACCACGCCTGCCGTGATGATCAGGTCCTCGGAGGTGGTGCGCAGCGCGTTCGGGTACGCGGCGCTCGACGGCGCGAGGAACACCACCTGCGTGCGGCTCCAGTAGACGCCGTCGTCGAGCGTGGTGGCGTACATGACCCCGAGCGTCACGAGGGCACCCACCAGCAGGACGGGCCAGTGCCGCAGCGCCGCACGGACCAGGTCCCAGAGCGTCATCGGACCTCCGGCATTTCACGGGGCGGGCGAAAATCAGGAGTGGGCGAAATTCCGGCGGGAATCCCACATCTCATTCCTTTCCCCGCCTCCGGCACGATACCTTTGTCGAGCGCGGCGTGAAACGCCCGGAAAGGGTGAAGAAATGTCATTCCTCGACGTGATCGCAGCCCTGGGGCGCCGGTGGTGGGTGACGGTGGTCGGGCTGCTCGCGACCGCCGCCCTGGCGTGGGGCGCCACCGTGGTCGCCCCGCCGGTGTACACCGCCCGCGCGCTGGTCCTACTGGTGCCGTCCGAGCAGGCCGTCGGCGAGGGCGGCAACCCGTTCCTCGCGCTCGCCGGGCTCGACCTGCCCGCCCGCGTGGTGGTCGCGTACTACGAGAGCGACGTCGCCAAGGCCCGGTTCACGTCCGGCTCGCCCGACGCCGAGTACGTGGTGGCCATCGAGGAGTCCACGCGCGGGCCGGTGATCGCCGTCGACGTGACGGACGAGAGCCCGCAGCGCACGCTCGAGACGCTGGACCTGCTCACGGCGTCGATCCCCGTGGAGCTGCAGCGCCTCCAGGACGAGGTGGACGTGCCGCAGAACGCCATCATGTCCACGCTGGTGCTCGCCAAGGACGAGCGCACCGAGACCGACACGAGCGGCACGGTGCGGATGCTCATCGCGGCCGTGGCCGGCGGCCTCGTGGCGACCGGCGTCGCGGCCGTCGCCCTGGACGGGATCCTGCGCGGCCGGGAGCGGAACCGGCAGAAGCCGGCGGCGGGCGGGGCCGGCCGGACCGCCGCGCCGCAGGCCGCCGGGCGGCCCGCCGAGCCGGCGGCCTCGCCCGCCGCGAAGCCTGCCGAGCCGCCCGCCGGGCCCCTGTTCCCCGATCCGCCGCCGTCGTTCGCGCCGAGCGTGCCGCCACCGTGGCACAACCCGCCGCGGGACACCCGCGAGCGCCGCCCGGACGACGAGCCCGCCCGGGCGTCCAGCGCGGAGCCCCGGTGACCCTGACCCGGCCGGCGGTGTCGGTGCGTCATGCGGCGCCCATGCGGCACGCCGCGCCGGGTCCGGTGCTCCGCCGCGGTACGCACTTCGACGCCGTCACCTGGCTGTCGATCTACCTGGTGCTGCTGTTCGCCGTCCCGTCCAAGCTGGTCATCGGGCCGCTGGGCAGCGCGGGCGCGCCGTCGATGGTGTTCGGGCTCGGCAGCCTGCTGCTGTGGATCCTGGTGCGGGTGTCCGCCGCGCGGTCCACGTCGCCGCGGCTCCGGCCGATCCGGATAGCCCTCGGCCTGTTCCTGTTCGCGGTCGGGGTCACGTACGTGATCGCGATGTCGCGGCCGGTGGTGTCCACCGAGACGAGCCCGGCGGACGTCGCCGTGCTGGCGCTGCTGGCCTGGTCGGGCACGCTGCTCGTGGCGCACGACGGGATCGGCTCGCGGGTCCGGCTCGACGCGCTCGTGTGGCGGCTGGCGTTCGTGGGCGGGGTGCTGGCGCTGCTGGGGATCGCGCAGTTCGTGTTCGGCGAGCTGTTCGTGGACCGGCTCTCGGTGCCCGGCCTGACGCTCACCGCCCCGTACGAGCTCGGGGAGCGCGACGGGCGGATCCGCCCGCAGGGCCTGGCGACCCACCCGATCGAGTACGGCGTGCTCGTCACCATGCTGCTGCCGCTGGCGCTGCACGTGGGGTTCCAGCAGACGGCGCGCCACTGGCTGGTGCGGTGGGCCCCCGCGGCCGCGCTGCTCGCGCTCGTGCCGCTGACCGGCTCCCGCTCGGCGTACGTGGGTGTGGCGATCGGCGTCGTGATCATGCTGATCGGCTGGCCGTGGCCGCGGCGCCGGGTCATGCTCGCCGTCGTCGGCGTGGGTGCCGTTGCCGGGTTCGCGGTGGCGCCGAACATGCTGTCGTCGATCCTGCGGCTGTTCACGGGGGCCGCCGAGGACCCGAGCATCGCCTCCCGGACCGGCTCGTTCGAGCTGGTGGGCGAGTTCATCGCCCGCGACCCGCTGTTCGGCCGCGGGCTGGGCACGTTCCTGCCCACCTACCGGATCCTCGACAACCAGTACCTCCTGCTCCTGGTGACGGTCGGCGTGGTGGGCACGGCCCTGTACTGCTGGCTGGGGGTGGCGACGGTGCGGGTGCTGCTGCGCGCGCGGTCGATGAGCACCGACGCCCGGTCCAGGGACCTGGCGCTGGCCCTGACCGCCTCGGTCACGGTCGGGTTCGTCAGCATGAGCTTCTTCGACGCCTTCGCGTTCCCGATGACCATGGGCACGCTGTTTCTCCTGATCGGCCTCTCCGGCGCGCTGCGCGACCTCGAGGAAGCCAGGTCCGCCGCGCGCCGGGAATCACCCGGACAATCACCCGCGGCCGCATTACGCGGCGAGGGTCCGTCCACGACGATAAACAAATGATCAATCTCTGCTTTCACGGCATCGGCACGCCCCCGAAAGGCGTTCCGGCCGAGGAGGCCGCCTACTGGATCCGTGCCGACACGTTCCGCCGGGTGCTCGACCTGGTCGCCGAGCGTCCGGACGTGCGGCTCAGCTTCGACGACGGCAACACGTCCGACGTCGCCGTCGCGCTGCCGGAGCTGGCGGAGCGGGGGCGGGCCGCCGAGTTCTTCGTCATCGCGGGCCGCCTCGACAGCCCTGGCTACGTGTCGGCGGACGAGGTCCGCGCGCTGCGCAAGGCCGGGATGGGCGTCGGGTCGCACGGCATGCACCACCGTGTGTGGCGACGGCTGAGCGCCGCCGACCAGCACGAGGAGCTCGTGGTCGCCCGCCGCCGGCTGGAGGAGACCCTGGGCGAGCCGGTGAGCACGGCGGCCTGCCCGCTCGGCCGGTACGACCGCGCGACGCTCGCCGCGCTGCGCCGGCTGCGCTACGACCGCGTCTACACCAGCGACCGGGCGCTGGCCCGGCCGGGCACGTGGCGGCAGGCCAGGTTCAGCCTCCGCGCCACGGACGGCGCCGACGACGTCGCCGGCTGGCTGCGGCACGGCGACCGGTACACCACCCGGGTCAAGGACTCGGCCCGGACCTTCGTCAAGGGGCTGCGCTGATGGCCGGCCCGCGGCACGACGGCGAGGCCGGGACCGAGGTCGCCGCCGTCGTCGTCACCTACAACAGCGCGCGCCACGTCGGGGCGCTGCTGGACAGTCTGCCCGCCGCGTTCGGCGACGTCGCCTACCGGACCGTGGTGGTGGACAACGGCTCGACCGACGGGACGCTCGCCCTGCTGCGGCAGCGGGACGACTGCCTCGTGGTCGAGAGCGTGAACGACGGGTACGGGGCGGGCATGAACCGCGCCGTGCGGCATGCACCCCCGAGTGAGGCGATCCTGGTGCTCAACCCGGACGTCGAGCTCGACGCCCACGCCGTGCCGCGAATGCTGCGGGTGCTGCGCCGGCCCGGCGTCGGCATCGTGGCGCCGCGCACGCGCGAGGCCGACGGGAGCCTGTCCCCCACGCTGCGCCGGACGCCGTCCGTGGCCCGGGCGGGCGGGCTCAGCTTCACCGGCGTCCCGCTGTTCACCGAGCGCATCGAGGACGAGCGGGCCTACGCCGACGAGCACGCCGTCGACTGGGCGGTCGGCGCGATCTGGCTCGTGACGCGGGAGTGCTTCGACGCGGTGGACGGGTTCGACGAGTCGTACTTCCTGTACTCGGAGGAGACCGACTTCGCGCTCCGCGCCCGGGACCGCGGCTGGACCACGGTGTACACGCCGGAGGCGGGCGCGATGCACGTGGGCGGCGGATCGGGGACGAGCCACGAGACGCACACGATGCAGATGCTGAACCGGGTGCGGCTGATCAGGCGCCGTCGGGGCACCGGTGCGGCGTGGTTGTACTACACGCTGACCCTGCTCGTGGAGCTGCGGCGCGGGCTGCTGGGGCACCGCGCGTCGTGGCCGACGCTGCGCGCGCTGGTGCGGCCGGGGCTGCGGCCGGCGGTGCTCGGGGCCAGTGATGCGGTGCTGCCGCGATGAGTGAGGGCGCGTCGGGGCCAGGCGTGCCCGGGGCTGGTGAGCCCGGGCCGCCCGTCGCATCGGTGATCATTCCCGCACACAACGAGGAGCGAACGATCGGCCGGCTCCTTGAGGCGCTGTGCGCCACGCCGGGTCGGTTCGAGACGGTCGTCGCGTGCAACGGCTGCACGGACGGCACGGCGGCCGTCGCCGCCCGCTACCCGGTCACCGTGCTCGACCTGCCCGAACCCTCCAAGGCCCGCGCCCTGCGCGCCGCCGACCAGGTGGCCACGGCCTTCCCGCGGGTGTACCTGGACGCCGACGTCGAGATCACCGCCGACGGCGTGGCGCGGCTCGCGGCAACGGTGGGGCGCGATGGCATCGCCGTCGCCGCCCCGCGCCGGACCATGCCCCGCACGGGGGTCACGCTGCTCGCCCGCTGGTACTACGACGTCTGGGAGGAGCTGCCCGCCGTGCGCGCGGGTCTGTTCGGGCGCGGCGTCCTGGCGGTGTCGCGTGACGGCGCCCGCCGGGTCGCCGCGCTGCCCGAGGTGATGGCGGACGACCTGGTGCTCTCGGAGGCGTTCGCGCCCGCCGAGCGCGCCGTCGTGCAGAACGTCGCGGTGGTCGTGCACCCGGCGCGCACGCTGCGCGACGTCGTCCGACGGCGGACGCGCGTGACGACCGGCAACGTCCAGGCGGACCGGGCGGGCCTGCGGGGGCCGGACGCGCGCACGACGCTCGGCGACCTCTGGCGGGTGGTCCGGGAACGGCCGGCGCTGGCGGTGAAAGCGCCGGTGTTCGTCGGGGTCGTACTCGCGGGGCGGGTGCGGGCGCGTCGAGCGGTGCGGGCGGGGGACTTCTCGACGTGGGAGCGGGACGTGAGCTCGCGGGTGTGAGGGGCACCGCGCCGCGTAGCCTGGGATGCCATCGGCACCGCTCGCACCCGGTGTCGGGACTCGGCGGAGGAGGTCGCGTGGCGGAGTTCGGGCGCAGCACCACGCTGCCTCATCTGGAGGCCCGGCGTTCGTGCCAGGAGAACTCGTCCTATCGGCAGCATGCCCACGACGCGTTCTCGATAGGCGCGATCGACGCGGGAAGTTCGGTGCTGACCGGCTCGCTCGACGGAACGATCCGTCTGGAGGTGGGTGACGTCGTCGTCATCCCGGCCGGCCAGGTGCACGCCTGTAATCCGGACGAAGGCCGTTGGCTGTACCAGATGATCCACATGGATCAGGACTGGGCGGTCTCTCTCGCGCCGGACCAGGAGGCGAGCCGCCTGTTCCACGGGATCAGAGTGCTGCCGCGTCCGGACCTGCATGCCCGGGTCAGCGCCCTGAGCGACGCGGTCTTCACCGACGAGGCCCGTGAACCACTCGAGTCGCGGTTGGCCGGCTTGTTCGCAGAGATCGAGGCCGCCGCGCCTGCGCATCGTGCGGCCAGTGATGCCGACCCCGAGCTGCTCGGCCGGCTCGCTCCGGTCATGGATCGGCTTCGCTCAGACGATTCGAATCCGGCTCTCGACGAACTGGCCGGACTGGTCGGCATGACGAAGTATCAGCTCGTCCGTGCGATGCGACGCGCTACGGGGCTCTCGCCACTGGCCTGGCGGCAGAACGCCCGCATCGTCCAGGCACGACACATGCTGCGTGACGGGCGGCCGATCGCCGAGACCGCGCACGCGCTGGGGTTCACCGACCAGAGCCACTTCCACCGCGTCTTCCGCGCACACGTCGCGGCCTCGCCCGGCACGTACCGGGGCTGACTGCAAGAACGTACAAGACCACGGCACGCGCCGCCCTGGATGCTCGACGGGTTGATCGTCAGGCAGACAGAGGAGAGATGGAACAGTTCGTCGCCGTCGCCGTCGCGCACTTCCTGGCGCTGTTGATCCCCGGCGTCGACTTCTTCCTCATCGCCCGCACGGCGATGACCAGCGGATGGCGCAACGCCACCGGGGCATGCCTGGGCATCGCCACCGCGAACGGGATATTCATCACCGCCGCGTTCTCCGGCGTCTCGCTCATCGCGCACCCCCTGCTGCTCGACGCGATTCAACTCATCGGCGGCGGCTTCGTGATCTTCATCGGCGTGACGTTCCTCGGTTCGCGAGCGCGGATCGACCTCGACCACGACCCGAGAATCCAGCGCACGACCTGGCTGCGGAACTACGGTCTTGGTCTTGCCTCTGGCCTGCTGAACCCGAAGAACGCCCTGTTCTACGTCAGCCTCGCCGCCGCGGTCGGGGCCGCCACGCCGTTGACGCTCGTGTTCTACGGCGCCTGGATGTTCTCCGTCGTCCTGGTCTGGGATGTGTTCGTCGCCGTGGTCCTCGGTTCCCGCCGGGCCCTTGCCCGTATGGATCGCATCCTGCCGTGGCTCACCAGGATCGCGGGCGCCTTCCTCGTCCTGTTCGGGGGCGGGATGATCGTTGCCCTGGGTGTTCAGCGGCTGGGGTAGCGGGGACGGACGTCAGCTTGCGGGTGTGAGTTGGCAGGGCACCTGCCGGGATTCCCGGCCGCCGAACCGCAACTTGGTCGTCTGTGCCGTCGCCGAACCGAAGCGACACGCCGATGCTTCGAACCGTCCCGGCGCGTCGTTGCGGTTCGGCGACCAGAGCGCACCAGATCTGGTCTCAGAAGCGGAGGTCGGGGATGGTGGTGAGGTCGATGCCGTAGCGGGCGTAGACCTTGAGGGTGTTCTCGCCGGTCAGGTCGGCTTCGGTGTAGCCGAGCAGGGCCGCGACGCGGATCACGTCCTGGGCCGAGGCGGCTTCGATCTCCAGGTAGGTGGGGATGCGTGGCCAGGTGTCGATCTCGACCTGGGCGCCGTCCAGCAGGAAGCTGACCCGCTTGTTCTCCTGGTAGGACTTGGCGGTGAAGCCGAGCAGGCCGAGCAGTGTGTTCGTCTGGTCGAAGTCGTCCACGACGACCTCGGTCTCGTGGGTGCCGTCGATCGCGTCGCTGCGGATCTCCTTGACCGTCAGCGTGACCTGCTGGCCGGTGTCGCGCAGCCGGATCCACTTGGACAGGTCGCCGGGCACGATGTCGTAGACGTAGCGGCGCATGAACTTCTCGCCGACCTTGCGGCCGCCCTTGTCGAGGATGGTCTGCTCGACGGCGGCGGGGTCGATGTCCAGGATCTTGCCCTCGTGCTCGATCGGCATGGGTGGGTCCCTTCGTGCTGGTCAGTGGTGCCGTGATCAGGTGGCTGTGCGGGTTGTGAGCTCGCGGTACTCGGCCTTGCGCAGGTCGAGGATCTCGTCGCGCAGGCCGCTGGCGAGGAACTCGTCGATGGGCTGGCACAGGTCCATGCGTTGGATGCAGACGCCGACCTGGTACTGGCCGTCGCGATCGTAGTAAAGGCGTACGCCGTAGAACCCTTCCTCGCAGTCGGTGTCGTTGTTGAACTGGCAGCCGGCACAGGTCTTGGGCAGCCGGACCGGTCGGATCTGCTTGAAGTACACGCGCCGCCCGTCGGGTAGCCGGTAAGCGGTGCGTGACCCCGACACGCCGGCGGTGACGTAGTTGGCCTCCGGTACCGCACCGCGCTGGGCAAGGATCTGCTCGATAGCGTTCACCGAGGCGGCGCCGTGGTCGAGCGAGTTGAGCAGGCGGACGGTCAGGTGGGGCGAGTACTCGTCCAGGAGCCGGTGCACCCGCGGCGCGTGGCTGTCGTCCAGGACGACGATGTTGGCGCTGGCCTTGACGCCCCGTTCCTCGCACGCGCTGATCGAGCGGTGCAGTTCCTTGATCTTGCGTTCGGCGAGCTTCGGGTTGCGGTACTTGGCGTGCTGGACCTCGGCCAGCTCGTTGGCGGTCGTGCCGAAGATGGAGAAGTTGACCCGGTCCAGTCCTGCGTCGGCGCAGTCCGGCAGGACGTTGCCGCCGTTCTCGCCGTTCGATGTCATGCCGACCGTGTATCCGGCTTCGACCGCGATCCTGGTCAGGTCTGCCACGCCAGGGTGCAGGGTCGGTTCGCCGCCGGTCAGGTGGACCTCGGTCAGGTCCAGGGCGTCGTGCAGGTCTGCGAGGACTTTCCCGAACCGCTCGTCAGCCGGGATCGGCGCGGGGAGGAACGTGGCGCCGTTCGTGGCGGCGTAGATCGACATGCGCCCGCTCGGGCCGCCGATGGTGAAGGTGCCGGCCGTGCGGTTCCGGTTGTCTGCGGCGACCGGTGTGCCTTCGTTGTGGCAGAACGTGCAGGTCAGACCGCAGGTGTCGCCGATCTTGACGCGCAGGGTGGTGTCGGGCTCGACGTACGTGGGGATTCCGGGCAAGGTCATTGCGTAGTCCCTTTCGTCGTGCGTAATGGATCCAGGCGGGCCGTCTTGGGCGCGTCGGAGCGCACCGGGGCCGGTATGGCTCACGCGGCGGAGTGGGGAGCGGCGGCTCAGGATGTGGGCGTCACGGCACCGCCCCCGTGCGCAGCGCGTCCAGCACGGCGGCGGCGCCGTGCTCGTCGAGGGTGCCGGTGACGTCGCCGGCCATCTCACGCACGACTGCCGGGGCGTGTCCCATCGCGACGCCGCGGGCGGCCCAGGACAGCATCTCCAGGTCGTTCTCCCCGTCGCCGACGGCGACCGTTCGGGTCGACTCGACGCCGAGATTGGCTCGCACCTTCTCCAACGCGGTCGCCTTGCTCAGACCGGGCGCGGTGACGTCCACCCAGCCGGCACCTGCCGGGGTAGCGGTGACGCCGACGGCGCGCACCGGGTCGAGGAGACGCTCGGCGTCCGGGCCCTGGAGGATCAGTCGTGTCGTGGGCTGGCTACCAAGCTGATCGGGCGACACGATCTGCTGGGCGCCGTTGACCTCGCCCGGCCCGAACACATGGGTGACGTCGTAGCCCCGCCCTACCCGCTCCGCGGCGATCCGGATGCCGGGAAAGGCGGCACGGGCGAGCTGCACGACGGGCGCCGGATCGAAGCTCTGCGCGTCCTCCAGTACGTAGCCATCAGGTGTCGCTCCGTCCAGGCGGGCAGTGACCCCGCCGTTGGAGGCGACCAGCCAGCCGTCGGTCAGCCCCAGCCCGTGGGCGATGGCCAGCACACCGGCCAGGGATCGCCCAGAGGCAAGCACCACATGGTGCCCATCGGCGAGAACACGAGCCACGGCGATGCGCACCTCGTCCGGTATCTGCGTTGTTCCCGGAGCCACAAGCGTGCCGTCGATGTCGAGAGCGATCAGGGCCGTCCGGCTCTCGAGGGTGTCCTGACGACTCATGGCTGTTCCTGCTTCCGGGTCTCGGGGCTCGCGATCACGATGCAGGCTGCGCCGTGCGCTTGGAGGTCCAGCGCGACCCGGGCCTGGGCGTCGGCCATGCGCACGCCGTCGGGGATCAGCACGAACCGTGCTTCGGTGGCTAGCACGTCCGCGACGAGCTGGCTGATCGTGAACCCGTCGAACCGGTCGGTCATGATTCGTTCCAGTGCCAGCCCTTCGACCTGGGCGTGGTGGGTCACGAGGTCGCGCTGACGATCCAGTGCTGCATGGTCGGGGCCGCTGACGTACCCGATCGCGGTCGGGCGGGTGCCGGTCACTGGATCGCTCCGGTCAGAGTGCGCAGGGCTCCACGGACCTGGACCTCCAGGCCGTCCAGTACACCCGTCCACAGGGTGTGCCCGGGGACGAACATGCGCTGGTCGATCGGGAAGTCCAGGCCAAGGGTCCGTGCGATCGCCTCACCGTCGGCGAGAACCCTGGGCTGGAGGCAGACACGGTCGCGTGTAAACGTGACCAGTTCGATGCGGTCCTGCCCGACCGTCTCGGTAATGCCGATGACGACGCGAAGGGCGGTGTCCAGTCGCTTACTGCCCTCGGGTTCGGTGGTCCTCATCAGGCTCCCCTGCCTTCGCACTCATGTGTCGTGGAAGTGACCGCGAGCGAGCGACGACCGTGTGATGGGCGTCGCCCGCCCGCTTGCCTTCATCGAATCCGAGGCGGGTGTTCGCGCCCATTGCACGGGCGCCGCAGTCCTGTCGCAGCGCTGTAGCACCGCGTCCCTGACCTGCACGAACAGCGTCGGATCTAGAGGGCCGCGGCATGGTCCGGGGCAGCAAAGAACCCCCGACCCGGTACAGGTCAGGGGTCGGTTGCCGGTCCGTTCGCTCTGTCAGCGACTGGCAGGTACTAGCCGATCAGGTGCCGGTTCGGCTCGCGCGCTGCGTCGGCCAGGTCGGTCAGCTCACGTACCTCACGCCCGGCAGCGCGCAACGTCTCGGCGCCGACGCAGTCGACGAACAGGTCCGGCTCGCGCCAGGCGTACACGATCCGCGGGATGCCCGCGTTCAGGATGTGCTGGGTGCACGTGATCGGTCGTGAGGCCCGGCTGCTGCACGGTTCCAGCGAGGTGTAGATCGTGGCACCACCCAGCAGAGGGCGATCGGCCTCGGCAACATCGGCCAGCGCGGCCTCCTCGGCGTGCTCGTGGGGATCGCTGCGCCGTGACCACCCCGCACCGAGCACAGCCCCGTCGTCCGCGACGACGATCGCGCCGACCGAGAACGCCGTCTCGGACGGCGGGCATCGCCACGCCAGGCCGATGGCCTGCTCCAGCAGCTCCCGATCCCGGGACCCCGTGGCGTCGCTCATCGTGTGCTGCTCACCGCTGCGGGAGGTAGCGCAGCAGCACGCAGTCACCGATGGCCCGCGCCTCGGCCAGGACCATCCGGTGCTTGCTGTCCTGCGGGAACCCAGCCGGATTGACGAAGCGCGGGGCCCGCGCGTCACCGACGAAGAACGGTGCGAACACCACATGCAGTTCGTCCACCAGCCCAGCGGACAGGAACATCGTGTGGACCGTGCCCCCGCCCTCGATCATCAGCCGACCCACACCACGCGCCGCCAGGTCATCCAGGATCTGGGCCGGGTCCACGTCGTCCGCCAGCCCAACCACTGTGGCGGCGGTGCCCATCCGGTCGGACAAGCCCGGTGCGGCTGCGGCTGGGGTGTAGACGACCTTGTCGATGGCGCCGGCCGTGAAGAACTTCGCCTCCGGATCCAGGTCCCCGCTCGCGGTGATCGTGACCTTGATCGGCGACTCCGGCAGCCCCTCGGCGACCCGCTTCGCCCGGCGCTCTTCGGACCGGACCAGCAGACGAGGGTTGTCGGCCCGGATCGTGCTGGCCCCGACCAAGATCGCATCGACCCCTGCCCGCACACTGTCGACCCGGTCGAAGTCCTCGTCGTTGGACAACAGCAGCCGCTCAGGCGTGGCGTCGTCGATATAACCGTCAAGGCTCACCGCGACGGAGAGCACGACATACGGACGGCTGGTCAATTTCGAGCCTCCACCTTCATCGAGACAATGCGCTCCACGAGCATGCCGTACTGCGCCGAGTTCTCACAGGCCGCGATCTCGTCCAGAACCGGCTCGGCAAGTCCACCACGCTGACGCGGGTCAGCGCGCATCTGCTCAAAGCAACGACTGGCAGTACCACCGGTGCGAGGAAACGGCACGATCGTCCCTCCCGCCTGCCGCGCCAGCGCCACCTCCGCAGCAGTCCCCGCACCACCACCGACGACAAGAAACAAGTCCGCACCCCGGACCACGTTCTCCCTACCGAACAGCGCGGTAGTCATGCTGAAGCCCGAGGGGCGGAACTGGTCGGCCACATACGTCATGACCTCGATACCCACCCCGACCGGCCCGTGGTTGACCTCAAGATTCTGCGCCACCACCAACCGGGCCAGCTCCGCCACCGTCGCATCGATCAGCGCACCGTCGGTGCCAGCCGCCCGGCTTCCACAGATCGCGACACGCAACCGGGACGGGTCGCGGTCACCAGCGTCGGCCTGCTCCTCGACATTACGGATCATCACGTCCAGGTCATCCACCGAAACCTGAAGAACACCGGCCAGCCGCGGCCGGAACCACGCCAAAGGCTGAGTCCCGCCCGACTCCCACCGGGCAATCGTGGTGCGCTCGACCCCAAGCCGCTCGGCCAGCGCCTCCTGGCTCAACCCCAGTGCCCGACGCCGATTGGCAAGCCGGTCACGTCGCCGCTTCATCCCGCTCCCACCATCCGAAGATCCCGGAACGCGCACCGCGACGTCCGTAGGAACAACGATCCCGCATCCTCCCTGTGAACACCAGCAACCATGCCGCCCACACTTCAGAAACATGTGGACATCGCCGCGCCAGCTCACACCTCCCGCGCGTCATAAATGAAAGCGTGTGACAGTTATAACTGTCAGAACAAGTCCCTGCGGGAGGGTCGCGATGTCTACCACGTTGCGCGAGAACGTGTTCGCCGATGAGCACCAAAGAGCTGAAGCGGGACGACTCGCGGAGCACCTTGAGGTGTCCATCTCGACTACCAATGCCGAAGTTGCGTTGCCCGACGACCCTCACCTGTCCAGGGACTTCAGTCAGTTCCTGGCCGCCGTGCTCCAACAGGTCGCCGCAGGTGGAACTGTCATCGTCGGGTCGCTGCCAGACGAGCTGACGACTTCGGTCGCAGCCAAGCAACTGGGCGTCAGCCGGACGACCCTGATGAAGCACATCCGCAGCGGGCGCCTGCCGTCCCACAAGGTCGGCACCCACACCCGCGTGAAGACCAAGGACCTCCAGACCTTCCATCGCGAGCTCATCGCGGATCAGCGCAAGGCGCTTGAGGAGCTGCTTGCACTTGAGGATGACCTCCGTCTGCGATGACGACGACTTCCCTACGTGGAGTACAAAGGTCCCATGGACAAGCCGGTAGCCATCGTCTCCGGCGGCGCCGGCGGTCTGGGCAGCCACGTCGTCTCGGCGCTGCTCCCGCTCGGCTTCCACGTCGTCATCGGCGACGTCGACGCCGAAGCTGGCGAGCGCCAGGTGCGCACCATCAAGGAGCAAGACGGCACCGCCATCTTCGTGCACACCGACGTCTCGGACGCCGACCAGGTCACCGAGCTGGTGCACGCCGCCGATCGGCTCGGACCGCTAAAGGCGCTGGTCAACAACGCCGGCGGATGGCTCCCCGGGCCGCAGTACCCGGCCGGCGAGGACTGGCGACGGAGCATCGACCTCAACCTGGTGATGCCCATGCTGGCCACCCAGCTCAGCCTGCCGCTGATGGCCGCGGCGGGGGGCGGCTCGGTCGTCAACGTGGCGTCCAGCGGTGGCTGGGAGTCCACGCCGTACGGGTCCCCGGAGTAGGGGGCGGCCAAGGCGGGACTGATCCGGTTCACCACCGCCCTGGTCGATGCTGCGGCCGAGCACTCCGTGACCGTCAACTGCGTGGTGCCGCACTGGATCGGGCTCCCGCGGGCCGTGCGCGAGTTCGACCGGCTGACCCCCGAGGAGCAGCGGCGCAGCGGCGGACTCATCGACCCCGCACTCATCGCCGCGACGATCGTCGAGCTGCTGACCAACCCGGCGGCGACAGGCCGGGTGGTGATTCTCCGCGCCGGCCATCAGCCCTACCAGGTGGACCCGGCCGCAGCGGATCCCCTGTGGACCGGCCCACCCTCCTGACCTTCGCCACCGAGCCGGAAGCCGTCAGGACGGGTGCGGCAGCACCCAAGCAGTGCGTCGCGCGAAAACGTGCTCGCCGATGAGCACCACATCACGCAAGCCCAGGAGCAGCTAGTTGCCGCTCCCGCCGCACTCGATCGCGGCCCCGGGCGTCGTCCGCCCATTGCGCACCGTCACGACGTGCGCCTGCCAGGCGCTCAGCGCCGAGCACAGCACGTCCACCGGCCCGTAGCCCCAGGTATCGCGCACGATTTGGAGATTGCGCACCGTTCCAGGCGTGCCCGCGCGGAACGAGTAGCCGCCGCCCTCGACCAGGAGCCCGTCGACGGTCAGCGCCGTGTTGCCCTGTCCGCTCGGGTAGAAGAACGGGGCAGTCCCGTAGCAGTCGGCCCGTTCGCGCATGACGATCCGCGTCGTCCGCACCGTCACGCTGCCCCCGCCGTAGCCCTGGATGCCGTCGCCGTGCCAGTCCTGGCAGATCTCGGGCGGCACCACTCGGATGTACGACCGCTCGACGACGACGTCGCCGCACTTCTTGGCGCCCACCCGAATGCCCTCGGGAGTGCCGTCGATGACCACGTTGCGCGCCGTGAAGCCGCCCGTCCCGATCACCGGAAGGTCGGTGTCACGCGTCGGCGCTGACCCTGGCACGAACTCGGACGCCTCGACCACCAGGCCCGAACCGCAGGCGTCGCCCGGGTCGTTCACCACCTTCGAGCCCACCGCGTGCACCCGCCGCAGCGTCACGTTCTTCCCCGTCACGTAGATGGTGCCGTTCGTGATCCGCAGGTCCTCGACCACGGTCCCCGCGGCGCGGATCCACAGGTCCCCGGTGTGCGTGCGCTTCGGCGTCCAGCCCTCGGGCAGCCCGGCGCTCGTGGCCGTGGGGAACGTGATCGGCGTGGCGGCTCCAGCCGCGGGAGTACCCGCCGACGGCGCGCCCCCAGGCGAGGCCGACGGACCGGAGGCGGCCGGATCGGACGCCGTCGGACCGGACGCCGGTGAGCTGGACGCTGACGAATCGGACACTGACGAATCGGACGGAGACGAATCAGGCGCAGCAGAATCAGGCGCACCGGAATCGGACGCAGAAAGCTCGGACGCAGCCGGATCAGACGCCTCCGGCCCGCCCAGGAGCCTGCCCGGAGGCGCCGCGGCAAGCGTGGTGAGCCCAGCGGTGAGCAGCGCGCCGACGAGCCACCGGAGCGCCGTCCGCCAGGACGGAGAACCCATGCGATCCATCCTGGCACGCCCATCCGGTTCGCTCATCCGCTCACCTCCGCTCGACGGCGGGATGCCGCGCCGCGACCTCCTCGTAGAGGTCGGCCATCCGGTCGATCCGGCGGTCCCACAGGTGGGTGGCCGCCACATGCTCGCGGGCCGCGCGCCCCATCCGCCGCCGCAGGCCCGCGTCGGTGGCCAGCGGCCGGACCGCCGCCGCCACGTCCCGTGCGAGCTGCTCCGGCGACTCGGCGGGCACCCGCACGGCGCACGCGTCGGAAACGTTCGCGCCCGGCCCGCCGCGGTCGCACACGACCAACGGCAGCCCGTACGCCATCGCCTCCAGGACCACGGCGCCGCCCGGCTCCCGGTAGCTCGGGAAGACGAAGACGTCGGCGCGCTCGTAGAACCGGTCGACCTCCGCACGGGGCACGGCACCGTGCACGGTCACACGGTCGGTCAGGTCCAGCTCACGCACCAGGTCCTCGCACGCCTGGCGGTCGTTGCCGTCGCCGACGAGGTCGAGCACCACCGGCAGGTCACGCAACCGTGCCATGGCGCGGATCGCGTCACGCGCCCCCTTGGTGCGCACCAGGCGGCCGACGTGCAGCAGCCGCACCGGACCCGAACGGCCCGTGCGGTCCACCTCCGGCCGGACGCCGTGCACCGCCACGTCGCTGAGCGTCTCGTACCGGCGCAGCGTGAGGTCGCAGAGCAGCTCACGCACGTACGGCGCGATGCCCACCACGCAGTCCGCGGACTCGTAGGTCGAGCGCAGGAGCGGGTCGTGCCGCAGCCGGAACCCGTCCAGGCGCCGCAGCCGCTGGTACCACGGGGTGGCCCCCTCCTCGCCGACGAACGCGGGCGGGGACGTCAGGCTGCCGCCCACCGGGCCGACCACCAGGGGCAGCCCCAGGCCGACGACGGGCGACGGATAGCGCAGCGCCACCGGCGTCGCCTGATGTGCCACGTCGAACCGCTCACCCGCCGCGAGCCGCCATCGGACATAGCGCCGGGCGCGGGACCAGAACGGCACGTACGCCGGCTGGAGCAGGCTGTTCAGGCGTTCCGCCCGGTGCACGAGCGGCGGCTCCGGCCACTCCACGACGTTCGTGTCGGGGAGCTGCTGCGACGGCGGCACGTGGCCCCGCTTGTACGTCGAGAGGAGCGTCACGCGGAAGCGCTGCGACAGCAGGTGCGCCCACTGGTAGGCGAGCCAGGACTCGCCGACGTCGTTCCCGTCGCACGCGGGTGCGACCAGCAGCACGCTCCGCACGCGCGCGTGCCCGACCCGTTCGCCTGAGACCATGACCCGATGGTGGCGTGTCGGGCATTCCAGCGGCACCCCACGAGCGGGTGAGTACCCGGGTGAGAAATGCATACCGTGGCGCCGCGGGGAAATCACGGATGAGATGCAACGGATGAAAACCGTCCGGGCGGCGCCTTTCACCCGCCACGCCACCTCTTGCCGCGCATTCCTGGGGCCATACTCGCCGGTGTGGAAGATTCGAGAGGAGCTACGCTCGCCCCGATCACGACGGGCGACCTGCCCCGCGTGGGCGAATTCCTCAGCGTGCACCTGAACAACACCCTCACGCCCGAGCAGTGGGCGCGGTCCCTGCGCCCCACGTGGGCCACGAGCCACCCCGACCACGGGTTCCTGCTCGAGTCCGAGGGCCTGGTGGTGGGCGTGTACGCGGGGCTCTACTCCGAGGCTCCCGATGCCTCCGACGCCGGCGGCCCGGGCCCGCGCCGCGCGGTGTGCAACCTCGCGGCGTGGTGCGTGCTGGACGAGTTCCGCCACCACTCGCTGCGCCTGCTGCGCGCGATGCTCGCCCAGCGGGACCGCGAGCTGACCGACCTCTCCCCGAGCGGCACCGTGGTCCCCCTGAACGAGCGGCTCGGCTTCACGCGCCTGGACACGGCGGGCGCGCTCGTGGTCAACCTCCCCCTGCCCGCGCGGTCGACGGTGCGGCTGATCAGCGCACGGGCCGACATCGAGGCCACGCTCACCGGCGCCGACCTCGCCGCGTACCGCGACCACGCGGACTCCGCCGCGGCCCGGCACGTCGTGGCCGTCGTCGACGGGAGACCGTGCTGGGTGGTGTTCCGCGCGGTGCGGCGCAAGGGGCTGCGCCTGTTCGCGTCCGTGCTCCACGTGAGCGACCGCGAGGTGTTCCGCGCCGCGGCGCCGGCGGTGTACCGGCACATCCTGCTCGCCCACGGGCTGCCGTTCACCCTTACGCAGCACCGCGTCAGCGGCCCCCGGCCGTGGCACTCCGTCCCGCTCTCCGCACAGCGCCCCACGATGTACCTCAGCCGGACCGGCCGGCCGCCCGAGTCGGTCAGCTACCTGTACAGCGAGCTGACCCAGGTGCCGTGGTGAAAAGCGCGCCGAGAGGTGAAATCACCATCCTGGGGCGCAATTCACTATGCCATTCGCCGTAGGGCGTGGATGACTTTCGGCCGAGCCGCAGGAATTCACCTCACACCCCTGATACGAACCATTGACACGGCACCGCGCACCCCGCTATGGCAGCGTCTTTTCACCTCTTCGTGGTTCACCCGCTTGTGGGCCTTATTCACCCTCGACTTACCCTGCCGTAAATGACGGCCCACGCCTACGGTGATCCTCGTGACAACCGCCATCCACCAGTTTCTGGAACGACAGGCGCGCCTGCGGCCCGACGCCCCGGCGCTCTCCGCCCGTGACGCGACCCTGACGTACGCGGAGCTGTGGCACGCCGTGCGGCAGGCCGGGGCGCACCTCGCCGGGCTCGGCGTGGGCAGGCACGACCGGGTGGCGGTCTACCTCGAGAAGCGGTTCGAGACGGTGGCGGCGCTGTGGGGCACCTCGGTGGCCGGCGGTGTGTTCGTGCCCGTCAACCCGCTGCTCAAGGGCAAGCAGGTGGCGCACGTCGTGCGCGACTCGGGCGCCCGGGCGCTGGTCACGTCGCCCGGCCGGCTGGCCGCCGTCCGCGACCACCTGGGCGACACCGGGCTGACCACCGTGCTGCTCGTGGACCAGCCCGCGGACCTGCCGGACGGCGCGGCCGACGACCTGCCCGGCGTGACGGTGTCCCGCTGGACATCGGCCTCCGACGCGCCGGCAAACCCGCTCGACGGCGACCCGCTCGCCCACGACGCGACCACCGAGGCCGAGACCCAGCCCGGCCCCGACACCGACATCGCGGCGATCCTGTACACGTCCGGCAGCACGGGATCACCCAAGGGCGTCGTGCTGTCGCACCGCAACCTCGTCGTCGGCGCGACCAGCGTCTCCGGCTACCTGCACAACACCGCCGACGACGTGCTCCTGGCCGTGCTGCCCCTGAGCTTCGACGCGGGCCTCAGCCAGCTCACCACCGCCTTCGCCGTCGGCGCGCACGCCGTGCTGCTCGACTACCTGCTCCCCCGCGACGTCGCCGCGACGTGCGAGAAGTACGGCGTCACCGGGATCACGGGCGTGCCGCCCCTGTGGACGCAGCTCGCGTCGGTGGACTGGCCGCCGCGCGCGCGGCACGCGCTGCGGTACTTCGCCAACACCGGCGGCCGCATGTCCCGCACGCTCCTCGGCGAGCTGCGCGACCTGTTCCCCACCGCGGCGCCGTACCTGATGTACGGGCTCACCGAGGCGTTCCGCTCCACCTACCTCGACCCCGCGCAGGTCGACGAGCGGCCCGACTCGATCGGCCGGGCCATCCCCAACGCCGAGGTCCTGGTGCTCCGCCCGGACGGCACACCCTGCGCCGACGACGAGCCGGGCGAGCTGGTGCACCGCGGCAGCCTCGTGGCGCTCGGCTACTGGGACGACCCGGAGCGGACGGCGGCGCGGTTCCGCCCCGTGCCCGGGTACGACGAGCCCTGGCGCGCCGTCCCCGAGCCGGCCGTGTGGTCGGGCGACACCGTGGTGCGCGACGCCGACGGGTACCTCTACTTCGTGGGGCGCGCGGACGAGATGATCAAGACGTCGGGCTACCGCGTGAGCCCCACCGAGGTCGAGGAGGCCGCCCTCGGCACGGGCCTGGTCCGCGAGGCCGTCGCGCTCGGCGTGCCGGACGCCCGCCTGGGCCAGCGCATCGTGCTCGTGGCCGTGGCGCCCGAGGAGGCCGACGGCGACCGGCCGGCCGGCACGGACCGGCTGGTCGACACCGACCGCCTGCTCAAGGAGATGCGCCAGTCGCTCCCCACGTTCATGCTGCCGGCGGAGGTCCGCGTGGTCGCCGCACTGCCCCGCAACCCCAACGGCAAGCTGGACCGCGTAGCGGTCCGGGAGCAGGTCACGGCTGGGGTCTCCGCATGACGGCGACGACGGGCACGGCCCCGACGGACGCCGTCGTACCCGCCGTACCCGCCACGGACGCGCCCGACGCAACCGCGACGGACCGCCGCTCCGCGGACGCCGTCGCCCCGCACCCGGCCGTCGCGGCGCTCCCGATGGCGGGCGACGAGCTCGTCGTCGGCGGGGTGCCCCTGACGCGCCTGGCCGCGCGCGTCGGGTCCACGCCGTTCTTCGCCTACGACCGGCAGCGCATCACCGACCGGGTCGGCGAGGTCCGCGCGGCGTTCGGTAGCAGGGTGCGCCTCGGGTACGCCGTCAAGGCCAACCCGATGCCCGCCGTCGTGCAGCACCTCGCCGGACTGGTGGACGCGCTCGACGTCGCCTCGGCGCACGAGATGCACACCGCCCTGGACACCGGCACCGACCCGCGGCACGTGAGCTTCGCCGGCCCCGGCAAGACGCCGGAGGAGATCCGCTCGGCCGTCGCGGCGGGCGTGCTGATCGAGCTGGAGTCGGAGACCGAGGCCCGCCGGGTCGTCGCCGCCGGTGAGGCGCTCGGCGTCGTCCCGCGCGTGGCGATCCGCGTCAACCCGGACTTCGCGGTGCGCGGCTCGGGGATGCGCATGTCCGGCGGCCCGCAGCAGTTCGGCGTCGACGCCGAGCAGGTCCCCGACCTGATCGGCTACCTGCGGACGACGGGCGTGGACCTGACCGGGTTCCACGTCTTCGCCGGGTCGCAGAACCTCTCCGCCGAGCGGATCGCCGACGCCCAGCGCGCCACGGCCGACCTGATCGTCGCGCTCGCCGAGCACGCGCCGGGACCCGTGCGCTACGTGAACCTGGGCGGCGGCCTGGGCATCCCGTACTTCCCGAACGACCGGCCCGTCGACCTCGCCCGCGTGGGCGAGAGCCTCACGGCCGTGGTCGAGGAGCGGATCGCGCCCGCGCTGCCCGACGCCGACGTCCACCTCGAGCTGGGCCGGTACCTCGTGGGCGAGGCCGGCTACTACGTGACCCGCGTCATCGACCGCAAGGTCTCCCGCGGGCGCACCTACCTGGTGGTCGACGGCGGCATGCACCACCAGCTCGCCGCGTCCGGGAACCTCGGGCAGGTGATCCGGCGCAACTATCCGGTGCTGGTGCAGCGGGCGTCCGCCCCATCAGGGCTGCTCCAGCAGGCGCCCGCCCAGCACGCCGTCGACCGCCTGGCGGCGCGCGACGGCGAGCACGCACGCGAGCTGGAGCAGGCGACCGTCGTCGGCTGCCTGTGCACGCCCCTCGACCTGCTGGCCGACGACGTCCCGCTGCCCCGCGCCGAACCCGACGACCTCGTGGTGGTGCTCCAGGCGGGGGCCTACGGCCTGACCGCCAGCCCCACCGCGTTCCTCAGCCACCCGGCGCCCGCCGAGGTGCTCGTATGAGGCCGACCGACCGCACCGACAAGGAGACACGATGAGCAGTGACGTGACAGACGGCCCGGCCGGTGCGGTGCCGGGCACCGCGACAGCCGGCACCGCGATCGACGGCACCGCGACCGACGGCACCGCGACCGACGGCACCGCGACCGACGGCACCGCGACCGACGGCACGACGAGCGACGTGACGCTCGCCGACGTGCTCGACGTGCTCGGCAGGACCCTCGGCATCGAGGACCGCGTGGGCACGTTCGACGCGGCGACGCCGCTCTTCGGCACCCTGCCGGAGCTCGACTCGCTGGCCGTCCTGGAGCTCGTCACGGCGCTCGAGGACCGGTTCGCGATCAGCGTCGACGACGACGAGCTCACCGGCGGGATGCTGGAGACCGCCGGCAGCCTGCACGCCTTCGTCCGCGACCGAGCACACTGACCTCCACCATGACCACCAAGGGGGCACCATGACCGCGAACGGGACCGCCGCGCGCGTGATCGCGTCGGCCGACGTCGACGAGCGCGCGACGCTCGGCGCCGGCACCACCATCTGGCACCTCGCCCAGGTGCGGGAGGACGCCGTCGTCGGCGCCGACTGCACCGTGGGACGGGGCGCGTACGTCGGGCCGGGCGTGCTGGTCGGCGACGGCTGCAAGCTGCAGAACTACGCCCTCGTCTACGAACCGGCCGTGCTGGAGGACGGCGTCTTCGTGGGCCCGGCGGCCGTGCTGACCAACGACCTGTACCCCCGGGCGGTCACCCCGGACGGCACCGTCAAGACCGCAGACGACTGGCAGGCCGTCGGGGTCACGGTCCGGACCGGCGCCGCGATCGGGGCGCGGGCGGTGTGCGTGGCACCCGTGACGATCGGCCGCTGGGCCACAGTCGCCGCTGGCGCGGTGGTGACCGCCGACGTGCCGGACTTCGCCCTCGTCGCCGGCGTGCCCGCCCGGCGGATCCGGTGGGTGGGCCGCGCCGGCGTACCGCTCGAACGCACCGGCCCGGACACGTGGCGCTGCCCGGCGACCGGGGACGAGTTCACCGAGGCCGACGGCGCGCTGAGCGAGGTTTCGCCGAGCACTGTTTACCGCAGTTGACGGCAATTCCGTTATTTCTTTTCCACATACGTAACGGGTCGGATGAAAAACAGCCAACGCCCACCTCCGTGCATTTTTTAGCCCCTTCACAGAAACGGGTGAAGCCTCGGGTGAACTGTCTCTATCGGGACGACAGAATGTTGTGCTCCTCATACCATTGAACTGAGGAAAGGCTACGAGAACCGGGCACGAGAAACGCCCCGAAGCCCGCCTCCGACAAAGCCTGGACCACTTCCGAACGGCTCCACGCGACGCTCCGTCGCGCCCTCGACCGAGTGCGCTCAAAACTCGTCATCTGTCAGTGTGAAGAAGGGATTCGACGTGGCGACCCAGACGGTAGGCGGCGGTTTCGAAACTCGACCTGAAACAGCGCAGGTGCGGGCGAAAAGCCGTCCTTCCCATGGATTTCACGATATCCGCGCCACACTCGCCCAGCCGCAATGGCAGCGGCAATATCGCACGCGGCTGCGGGTCACCGACGCCGCTGTCGTGATCGGCGCCGCGGTGGTCGCCTACCTGCTCGACGCCGCCGGAATGTTCGGGTCGTCGGGCCAGCCCGGCGTCGTCCGGTCGCTGGTGCTGCCCGGCGTCGTGGCCGCGGTCTGGATCGCGGCGCTGACGCTGCGCGGCTCGTACGACCTGCGCGTCGTCGGCCACGGCCCGGGCGAGTACCAGCGGGTCCTGGACGCCACGTGGACGGCCGTGAGCCTGCTCGCCCTGGCGGCCTGGCTCACCACGTTCGTCGAGGTGCGCGACGTGCTCGCGCAGGCGGTCGCGCTGCCGCTCGGGTTGGCCGGACTGATCGGGGCACGGCACGGCTGGCGGCAGTGGGTGCTGCGCATGCGGCGCCGCGGTGAGGGCTGCATGACGCCGGTCCTGGTGGTCGGGCATCGCGAGCAGGCGGCGCGCGTGGTCCGCCTGCTCAACGACTCACCCGAGCGGGGCTTCGTCGTGGTGGGTGCCTGCCTGCCGTCCGACGAACCCGCGGACGGCGGAACCTCGCCCGGCGAGACGCCGTCCGGGACGACGCCGCGCGACGCGGTGGCCGGCGACCAGGTGGCGGGCGTCCCCGTGCTGGGCGACCTGTCCCGCGTCGGCGAGGCGGCGGCCCTGGTCCGCGCGAGCGCCGTCGCCGTGAGCGCGTCCGACCGGATCACCACCGACGTGGTCCGCCGGCTCGGCTGGCAGCTCGAGCGGGTGGGCGTGGACCTCATGCTCACGGCCGAGCTGGCCGACGTCGCGGTGCCGCGCATCACCGTGGCCCCCGCGCCGGGCCTCTCGCTGCTCCACGTGGCCGCGCCCCGGTTCGAGGGCCCGAAGTTCCGCGTGAAACAGGCGATGGACTGGGTGCTCGCGGCCCTGCTGACGCTGCTCGTCCTCCCGGTGCTGCTCGGCGTGGGGCTGGCCGTGAAGCTCACCAGCAGGGGCACGCTGTTCTACCTGTCCGAGCGGGTGGGCCGCGGCGGCAAGATCTTCCGGATGGTCAAGTTCCGCACCATGCACACGGGGGCCGACCGGCAGGTGACGGCGCTGGCCGCAGGGAACGAGGCGGCGGGCCCCCTGTTCAAGATGCGCACCGACCCGCGCATCACCCGGGTGGGCCGCGTGCTGCGCCGGTACTCGCTCGACGAGCTGCCCCAGCTCTTCAACGTGCTGTGCGGGCACATGAGCCTCGTGGGCCCGCGCCCGGCGCTGCCGCACGAGGTGGCGAAGTACGAGGAGCGCATGCGGCGCCGGCTCCTGGTCAAGCCGGGCATGACGGGGATGTGGCAGGTCTCCGGCCGGTCCGACCTGCCGTGGGAGGAGGCGGTCCGGCTCGACGTCTACTACGCCGAGAACTGGACGCCGCTGCAGGACCTCGCCATCCTGGGCCAGACGGCCCGCGCCGTGGTCTCGGGCCGCGGCGCCTACTAGACCGTCGCCTACTAGACCGTCGCCTACTAGGCCGTCGCGGGCTTCTCCCAGACCGACACGTGCTTGGTCGAGTCGGCGGTGAACGCCGACCGGTCCCAGTCCGCCCAGCGGTCCCGGAGCCGCAGCCCGGCGATACGCGCCATGAGGTCCATCTCGGCGGGCCAGGCGTACCGGAACGGGACCACCCGGAACTCGCCCGCGCCGTCCGGCCGCACGGTCACGTGGTTCGACGTGAAGAGCTGCGTCGCGACGTCGTACCGGTCGAAGCCCACGTAGCCGCCGCCCGCCGCACCCGGCGCCACCGTGAACGGGACGGTGTCCTGCCCCGGCGGGAGGCGGCGCAGGTCCGGCACGCCCACCTCGATGAGGAACAGCCCGCCCGGCCGCAGGTGCGCCGCGGCGTTGCGGAAGACGTCGACCTGCCCGTCCTGCGTCGTGACGTTGCTGATCGTGTTGAACACCAGGTAGGCGAGGCTGAAGTCGCCCGGCACCACGGCGTCGCCGAACCCGTCGAACCGGGTCGAGGTCATGTCGCCGATCGTCACGCCGACGGCCTCGCCGCCCGGCTTCCCGGGGATCCGCGCGGCCATCGCCTTGCTGAGCTCGATACCGCCCACCTGGACACCCCGGGCGGCCAGCGGCGCCGCGATGCGGCCGGTGCCCACCGCGAGCTCCAGCACGGGACCCTCGCCGGCCAGCTCCTCCAGCAGGTCGACGGCGGGTGTCACGACCTCGGGGGCGTTGGCGCCGCCCGGCCCGTCGTAGCCCGCGGCCACGCTCTCGGGGAACTCGCCGTCGGCGGGGTCGTCGAGGGGGCGGTCGGGGCTGCGCACGTCGTCGGTCACGGCCCCGACGCTATGCCCGACGGCGCCCGGCGCCCAGGCTTTTTCAGGCCTGCACCAGCCGCATCGGCGTGTGCGGGATGCCGTCCTCCAGGAACTCCTCGCCGTCCGCCACGAAGCCGTGCTTGCCGTACCAGCCCGTGAGCGGCGACTGCGCGTCGAGCAGGACGTCCCGGCCGTCGCCCGCCGCGGCGATGTGGCGCAGGGCGGCGCGCATGATCTCGTCGGACAGGCCCTTGCCCCGTGCGCCCTTGACCAGGGCGACGCGGCCGATGCGCCAGACGTCGCCGTCGTCGAGCACGCGCGCGGTGCCGAGCACGCGGGTGCCGCCGTCGGACACCGAATCTGGTGCGGCCTGGCCGAGCATCACGACCTGCACGGTCGCCGGCTCCAGGTCGCGACCGTCGAGGTCGTGGTACGGGCAGTCCTGCTCGACGACGAACACGTCCTGGCGGAGCTGCCAGACCGCGTAGGCGATCTCGGGGGACAGGCCGGAGAGGGGGGTGGTGATGATCTGCACGCCATCGATGCTCTCATCCGACCGGCAGGTGCCGCTGCCACCAGTCGAGGATCACCTCGAAGCGCTGCTGCCGGTGCCGCGGCCGCCCCGACCGGGACAGCTCGTGGTTCTCGCCGGGGAAGACCACGAGCTCCGTCTCGACGCCGTGCCGCTTGAGCGTCGAGTAGTAGCGCTCCGCCTGGGACAGCGGGCAGCGCAGGTCCAGCTCGGAGTGCAGCACGAGCGTCGGCGTCGTCACCTGGCCAGCGACGGCCTGCGGCGACTGCGCCGCGACCTGCTCTGGCGTGTCGCCCACGTACTCCGAGCCGAAGAACGAGCCGATGTCGCTGGTCCCGAAGAACACGTCCGGGTCGAGGAACCCGCGCTCCACGATCGCGGCGGCGAACCGGTGGTCGTGCGCGATGGTCCAGGCCGTGAGGTACCCGCCGTACGAGCCGCCCAGCACGCCCACGCGGGACCCGTCCAGCCGCCCGTCCGCGGCGACCGCGCCGTCCAGGAAGTCGAGCACGTCGTGCAGGTCCACCGTGCCCATGGCCTGCCGGATGGCGCGGCCGTGCGCCTGCCCGTAGCTCGCGGAGCCGCGCGGGTTGCAGTACACGACGGCGTACCCGGCGTCGACCAGCACCTGCGTCTCGTCGAACAGGCCGACGCTGTAGAAGGAGTAGGGGCCGCCGTGGATCATCAGGAGGGTCGGGTGCGTGCCCGTGCCCTCCGGCACCGCGACCCAGCCGTGCACGGGGTAACCGTCGCGTCCGGCGACGGTCAGCTCCTTCGGCGTCACGATGCCGGTCGCGCGCAGCGGTGCAGAGAAGTCGGTCACGCGCCGAGGCGCGCGGCCTCCTGGGATCTCGCCGCCCGCCGCCGTCCCCGCGCCCGCCGCAGTTCCCGTGCTCGCTGCCGCCTGCGCGCCGGCCAGGTCCACGACCCCGATATCGCCGTAGCTGCCCGGGTCGCCGTAAGCGACGGCGAGCGTCCCGCCCCCGACGCCGAAGCCCGAGACCACCACGTCGCCGCTGGTGAGCTGGGTCGTGGACCCGTCGTCGCCGACCCGGACCACCTGCTGGGTGCCGCGGCTCTCGAGGGCGAGCAGCACGCCGCCGTCGGCCAGCGGGAGGGGTTCGCCGACGACGCCCTGCGTCTCCGGGTCCGTCAGACGGCGGGGCGCGGGGTCGGCCCACGCGGACAGGACGTAGAGCGCGGCGTTGCGGGCCACGAAGTCCTTGCCCTCCGGGCCGAGGTCCTGCGCGAGCACGTACAGCTCGCCGCCCACGCCGAACGCGATCGCGCTCGGGGCGAGCGTCCCGAGCTCGACCTCCGAACCGCCACCGGCCGCGCCGGCGCCCAGCGGCAGCACGCGCACGGCGTTCCGGGCCGGCTGCCCTGCGCCCTGCTCGCGCTCCGTCAGGACGGCGACCGAACCCCCGTCGGGCGTGAAGGCGATCCCGTTGTGGTCGACGTCGTCCGTGGTCAGCCTGCGCGGTTCCGGCACGGTGGGGCGGGGGTCGGCCGGGCCCTCCGACGTCGGTGCGGGCTGGACGACAGGCTCGTCGTCGGCGCCGGGCACGTCGACGAGGAACACGTGCTGCGGGCGGTCGCGGTGGTAGCCCAGGCCGTTGCGCGTCCAGCTCCACCCGGTGATGCGGCGCGGCCCCTCGGCGCCCGCCGGAATCCCCTCGACCGTGCCGTACCGGCCCGGCTCGGGCTCGCGGCTCAGGAACGCGAGGCGCTTGCCGTCGGGCGACCAGCGGAAGTCGCTCACGCCCAGCTTGCGGTCCGTGACCTGCACGGCCTCGCCGCCGCCGACGGGCAGCACCCAGAGCTGCGCCGGGCCCTGTGCCTGCGCGCGCAGGAAGGCGACCGAGGCGCCGTCGGGCGACAGGCGGGGCTCGGTGTCACGGAAGCCGCGGGTGAGGCGGCGGGGGGTCTCGTGGGTGGGGCCGGTTGGGATCGGGCCGGCTGGAGCGGGCGAGGGGGTCGGCGTCGTTGGGGCCGTCGGACCCGTCGAGACCAGGGGCACCCGCCAGAGCTGCCCGACGACGGCATCGGCGTCCAGGTCGGGCCGGGTCACGGCCACGACCGCCCAGGTGCCGTCGGGGTGGACGGCGGGGCGGGAGACGGTGCGGATCAGGGAGAGGTCGGCTGCCTGCATGAGCCGGACACTACCCTTGCCAACATGTCCGAAACACAGCAGCCCGACGCCCCGGCGAGCACCCCCGTCGACGCGGCCGCGGAGCCGTCTGCGAGCGCCGCGGCGGCGCCGTCCGCGAAGGCCGCGGAAGCGCCTGGGAACGCGGCCGCGGCGGCGCCCGGCGCCTGGGGCGAGCCGCGCACCCGCCCGCTGACCTGGTACGAGCCCCTGCAGATCGCGGCCCAGGTGCCCACGATGTCCGGCATCGAGTTCCTCCGCCAGATCCGGGACGGCATCATCCCCCCGCCGCCGATCACCGACCACTTCGGCCTCGACATCCACGTGGTCGAGGAGGGCCGGGTCACGTTCACGGCCACCCCGGACGAGTCCTGCTACAACCCGATCGGCACCGTGCACGGCGGCGTCATGTGCACGCTCCTGGACACGGTGTGCGGCTGCGCCATCCAGTCCGTGCTGCCCCAGGGCAAGGGCTACACGTCCATGGAGATCAAGGTGAGCTACCTCAAGGCCGTCCGCGGCGACGGCGGCCCGCTCACCGCAGAGGGCACGGTGGTCAAGGCCGGCTCCCGAGTGGGCTTCACCGAGGGCGTGGTGCGGGACGGTTCGGGCGCCATCGTAGCGACGGCATCAAGCACCCTCCTGGTCTTCGACCTCCCGACCCCGTAACCCCCGGGCCGGCTGAGTGCCCCGGGAGGAGGTCCGCTTCGCGCCGTCGACCGCCCGCGCCGTCGCGGCCGGGCCCGTCGATCAGGTGAGGAACAGGCCCACCACCCAGGCGCCCGCCGCGATCAGCGAGCCCACGAGCTGCACGCCGATGGTGATCAGGGTGGCCTGGACGGCCGCCTTGGTGGAGCCCCACGCCTCCGAGACGTCGCGGCGGCGCGCCCACTCGAGCAGGAAGATCGCGCCCACGAAGAACAGGAACAGGCCGATCACCGGCACCACGAAGAAGCCGACGATGCCGGCGATGCCGCCCACGGCGAGCGTCAGCCAGGGCACCTCGGCCTTGCGCATGTGCTTCCCGGCCAGGACCCATTGGGCCACCTCGGCGACGGCGATCGCGGCGGCGGCGATGCCGAACACGACCCACGCCTCGACACCGCCCGTGAAGATCGCCCACACGAGGATGCCGCCCAGCACGAGCACGGCCCCAGGCAGCACCTGGACGACGATGCCGACCAGTCCCGCGAGGATGGCCACACCGACGAGTACTTCTCCCAGAACGCTCACGGCCGCACCCTAGCGGTCGATGATCAGTTCCAGAACACGGCCACCAGGATGTTGACCAAGGTGAGGCCGAGCACGGAGCCCTTGAGGCCCGAGGAGACGTCCTCACCCTTGCGGACGGCGAGCACGGCCAGCACCGCGACGGCGAGCGAGATGACCAGCTTGACGCCGATCTTCGCCATGTTCAGCTCCGCGCCGAACGGCCCGGCCATCTCCGCGATGCCGACCATGATCACGCCCGCCACGAGCGCGCCCAGTGCACCGTGCGAGACGCCCTTGTAGAGGGCCTTCGTGCGCATCGACGCGATCGACCCGCCGAACACGAGGGCCCAGCTCGCGAAGTGCAGGAACACGAAGACGTTGTAGAGGAACTCCATGGCCGCATCTTATCCGCGCTCGCCGATTCCGCACTGAATCGATAGGGAAACACATAGGCAACATCGATGCACCTAATAGATATCCACTATGTGGACGTGGTCTTCCGCGCCCCAGGAGCCGGGGTTACGGTCTTCGGCATGACCAAGGCAGCGCGCATCCACCCCGTGACCACCCGTCACGCGATGCCCGTGCATGCCATGCCGATGTACGACATGACCATGTGTGCCTGCGACCGCTGTCGCAGCTGTCAGCTCTGACGCGCCCCTCGTCCCCGCAAGGTCAGCGCGCGCCGCCGGCCCGCAGCGCTGAGTCCCTGGTCATCCCCGGGAAACGGCCTCCTGCCCGTACGACGCGCACCACTCCCCCAGCCAGCTCCACGCCCGCGCGCCCCGCACGAACAGGACCCCGCCACATGGTGAACACGGCTCCCACCCCGTCCGGCACCGACGCCCGCCGCACACCCACGGCACCCAAGACACCGGCAGCGCCCAAGAGCCCGCCGTCGGACAACGCGCCCGCGAAGCCCGCGACGAGGCGGACCGCCCGGCCGAACAGCCAACGGCCGAACGGTCAGTGGAAGGTCGACGGCACCGCGCCGCTGAACCACAACGAGGAGTTCAAGCAGGAGTCCGACCCGCTGGCCGTGCGCGACCGCATCGAGCAGATCTACGCCAAGGAGGGCTTCGGCTCGATCCCCGGCGACGACCTGCACGGCCGGTTCCGCTGGTGGGGCCTGTACACCCAGCGCAAGCCCGGGATCGACGGCGGCCGGACCGCCCTGCTCGAACCGCACGAGCTCGAGGACGAGTACTTCATGCTGCGGGTCCGGATCGACGGCGGGGCGCTGTCGACCGAGCAGCTCCGCACCATCGCGGGCATCAGCACCGAGTTCGGGCGCGGCTCCGCCGACCTCACCGACCGGCAGAACATCCAGCTCCACTGGGTCGAGGTCGAGTCGGTCCCCGAGATCTGGCGCCGTCTCGAAGTCGTGGGGCTGAGCACCACCGAGGCCTGCGGCGACGTCCCGCGCGTGATCCTCGGCAGCCCCGTGGCGGGCATCGCCAAGGACGAGCTGATCGACCCGACGCCCGTGATCGAGGAGATCCAGGAGCGCTTCATCGGGGACCCGGCCCTGGCCAACCTGCCGCGCAAGTTCAAGTCCGCGATCACCGGCCACCCGAGCCTCGACGTCGTGCACCAGATCAACGACATCTCCTTCGTCGCCGTCGACCACCCGGAGCTGGGGATCGGCTACGACGTGTGGGTGGGCGGCGGCCTCTCGACCGCGCCGCGCCTCGCGGAGCGGCTGGGCGTGTTCGTCACGGCCGAGGAGGCGCCCGACGTCTGGCACGGCGTGGTCCGCATCTTCCGCGACTACGGCTACCGCCGGGTGCGCAACAAGGCGCGCCTGAAGTTCCTGCTCGCCGACTGGGGCATCGAGAAGTTCCGCAAGGTCCTGGAGGACGAGTACCTGGGCCGCAGGCTGCCCGACGGCGTCGCGCCGCCCACGCCCGCCGAGCTGGGCCTGGAGGACCGCTCCGACCACGTGGGCGTCCACGAGCAGCACGACGGCCTGTTCTACGTGGGCGCCGCACCGACGGTAGGCCGGGTCTCCGGCGAGACCCTTGCGCGGCTCGCGGACCTCGCCGAGGCGCACGGCAGCCGTCGCGTCCGCCTGACGCCGCAGCAGAAGGTGCTCGTGCTCGACGTCGCGCAGGACCAGGTGGAGCCGCTCGTGGCCGGCCTGGCCGAGCTCGGCCTGAAGGCCCGGCCGAACCCGTTCCGCCGGAACACGATCGCCTGCACCGGCATCGAGTACTGCAAGCTCGCGATCGTCGAGACCAAGGCAACGGCGGCGCAGGCGATCGCACAGCTCGAGGAGCGGCTCGGGGACCGGAAGGACCGCAGGCCGCTGAGCCTGCACGTCAACGGCTGCGCCAACTCGTGCGCGCGCATCCAGACGGCCGACATCGGCCTCAAGGGCCAGCTCGTGCGGGACGACGACGGCAACCAGGTGCCCGGTTTCCAGGTGCACCTCGGCGGCGGTCTGACGTCGACCGACCGGGACGACGACGGGCTCGGGCGCACCGTGCGCGGGCTCAAGGTGACCGCCGACGGGATCGGCGACTACGTCGAGCGCGTCGTGCGCCGGTACGACGCCGACCACAAGGGTGACGAGACGTTCGCACAGTGGGCGCACCGCGCCGACGAGGAGGCCCTGCGATGACGACCACCGAAGAGGCACCCGTCTCCTCTCTGTCGCTCTCCGGGCCGGGCCCGGGCGTGAACCCGCGCCTCGCGCGCGTGCGCGCCCGCGCCGCCGCCCGCGAGAGCATCCGCCAGGCGCGTCCGTTCGCCCGGGCCAGGCGCCGCCGTCGGACGCCGGAGGAACTGCGCGCCGTGGTGGAGCGCGGGCAGGCGCAGCTCCACGCCTCGTCCGGGAACCCCGAGGCGGACGCCCATGCGGTCATCGCGTGGGCGGTCCGGGAGTTCGGGCCGTGGATGGCCGTGGCCTCCTCGATGCAGGACACCGTGCTGTCGCATCTGGTCGCGGAGCAGTTCCCGTTCGTGGACGTGCTGTTCGGCGACACCGGGTACCACTTCGCGGAGACGCTGGGCACGCGAGGCGCCGCCGAGATCGAGCTGGACGTGAACATCATCGACGTCCGCCCGGAGCTGACCGTGGCGGAGCAGGACGCCAAGTACGGGCCCCGGCTGCACGACCGCGACCCCGAGGCGTGCTGCGCGATGCGCAAGGTGGCGCCCATGAAGAAGGCGCTGGAGGGCTACGAGGCCTGGGCCACGGGCGTGCGGCGCAGCGAGACGGCGGCGCGGGCCAACGCGCCGCTCGTGAGCTGGGACGAGCGCAACGGCGTGGTCAAGATCAACCCGATCGCGGCGTGGACCGACGACGAGGTGGCCGAGTACGCCGCGCGGCACGGGCTGGTCGTGAACCCGCTGCTCGCCGACGGCTACCCGTCGGTCGGCTGCGAGCCGTGCACCGCGCGGCCCTTGCCGGGGGAGGACGCGCGGTCGGGCCGCTGGGCGGGCCGCGACAAGGACGAGTGCGGGCTCCATGTCTGACGGCGACCAGAACGGCGAGGTCCGCTTCGAGCATGTGATTGCGCATGCTTTCGGGCCGCGAAGCATGCGCAATCGCATGCTGGAAACGGGCCTTTCTGCCGTGACCGTGGGGAGGGCAGTGTCGTGAGCCACGAGATCTATCCGCTGGGGCTCAAGGTTGCTGGACGGCTCGTCGTTGTCGTTGGTGGCGGGCCCGTCGCCGCGCGGCGCGTCCGCTCGCTCGTCGAGGCGGGGGCGCGTGTGCGGGTCGTCGCGCCACACGCCGTGCTCGCCGAGTCCGGGATCCCCGTCGCGTCCGAGGTCCCGGAGCCCACGGACGGCCCGAGCCCGGCCGTGGTGGAGTGGGTCCGCCGCGACTACCGGCCCGGCGACCTCGACGGCGCCTGGCTCGTGCACACGGCCACGGGTTCCGCCGCGGTGGACCAGCAGGTGGCCGACGACGCCGAGCGCGCCCGAATCTTCTGCGTCACCGCGGGCGACGCGAGCGTGGGCAGCGCGTGGGTCCCCGCGGTAGCCCGCACCCCGTTGACCGACGGCGGCGAGGTGACCGTCTCGGTGACCGCCGGCCGCGACCCGCGCCGTGCACAGGCGATCCGGGACGAGGTGGCGGCACAGCTCCAGTCGGGTGCGCTGCCGCTGCGGCGGCACCGTTCTCAGACCCGGTCAGCCCCCGGCCGCGTCTGGCTCGTCGGCGGCGGACCCGGCGACCCCGGCCTCATCACCGCCCGCGGCCGCGCGGTGCTGGCGCAGGCCGACGTTGTGATCGTCGACCGGCTCGGCCCCCGCGCCCTGCTGGAGGAGCTCGCGCCCGACGTCGAGATCGTCGACGTCGGCAAGACCAGCGGCAACCATCCGGTGCCGCAGCACGAGATCAACGCGCTGCTGATCCAGCACGCGCTGGCGGGGCGCGACGTCGTGCGCCTCAAGGGCGGCGACCCGTACGTGCTCGGCCGCGGCGGCGAGGAGCTGGCGGCCTGCCGCGTGGCGGGCATCGAGGTCGAGGTGGTGCCCGGCGTGACGTCGGCGGTCTCGGTGCCGGCGGCGGCTGGCATCCCGGTGACGCACCGCGGCGTCGCGCGCGGCTTCAGCGTCCTGACCGGGCACGACGGCGCCGCCGACGTACCGGGCGGGCCCGACCACACGCTCGTGCTGCTCATGGGCGTGACCCACCTGGCCGACACCGCCGAGGCCCTGGTGACGCGGGACCGCCCCGCCGACACCCCGGCCGCCATCGTCGAGGACGGCTTCGGCCCTCGACAGCGGGTCACGGTCGGCACGCTGGCGACCATCGCCGAACGCGCCGCCGCCGTGGGGGTTCGCCCGCCGGCGGTGATCGTGGTCGGCGCCGTCGTGCGCCTCTCGCCCGCCTGGGCGGAACAAGCTCGTTGAGTGCTGGGCACCCGCCGGCGCGAAGGCCACCAAACTGGCGGGCGCCCGGCACTCAACGTATTCCTCAGCGGCATTCACCGTGCCGTATCGCTGTGCACGCGGCGAAGTCGTAGCGCAACCGCGAGCTCACTGAGTTCGGCCCTTTGATGCCGCCCATCGCTGAGTTCGGTCGTTTGCCTTGAGATCGGTCCAGCGCTGGACCGATCTCAAGGCAACGGACCGAACTGGCCGCGGCCACCGAGCAACTGACCGAACTGGAGGGCTCCCGCAAGAGCAACGGACCGAACTCGCGAGCATCACCTCCGCCGAGCCCCGCCCGCCCACCCAAGGCACCAGCTCAGAGCAGCCTCCGCGCCACCGCCCACCGCGTCAGCTCGTACCGCGAGGAGAGCTGCAGCTTGCGCAGCACCGCCGAGACATGCGTCTCCACGGTCTTGATCGAGATGAACAGCTCGCCCGCCACCTCGCGGTAGGAGTAGCCGCGCGCGATGAGCCGCATGACCTCCTGCTCGCGCTTCGAGAGGCGGTCGAGCTCGTCGTCGGCCACGGCGATGTCGTTGGCGGACGCGCCGAACGCATCCAGCACGAACCCGGCCAGCCGCGGCGAGAAGACGGCGTCGCCGCCCGCCACCTGTACGACGGCGGACGAGAGCTCGGACGGCGCGATGTTCTTGGTGACGTAGCCGCGCGCCCCGGCGCGGATCACGGAGACGACATCCTCCGCGGCGTCGGACACCGAGAGCGCGAGGAACCGCACGCCCTCCGCGAGCAGGTCGGTGCAGCGCTGCACCACCTCCGCGCCACCGCCGCCGTTGCCGCCGGGGAGGTGCACGTCGAGCAGCACGACGGGCGGGCGGTGCTCGTGCACCTGCGCCACCGCCGAGTCGACGTCCGACGCCTCGCCCACCACGGTCACGCGGTCGTCCAGGGAGGCCCGCACGCCCGTGCGGAAGAGGTGGTGGTCGTCCACGAGCACCACGGGCACGGGGAGCGACACCATCCCGCTGCTCGACGCCGTCGCCTGGGTAGTCATCGTCTCGCACCTTCCGCACTGGTGGGCACGGCACCGGGGGAGGTCGCCGCCCGCGCCCTGCCGTTCTTCTCGGTCTTCTTGTCGCCGTTCGCCGGCGGCTTCCGCTCACCGTTCGCCGGCATCTTCTCCAACGGCATCCGCAGCCGCACCTCGGTGCCCCAGCCCGCGCGGCTCACCACCTCGGCGGTGCCGCCACGACGGCGGACCCGGCCGAGGATCGACTCGCGCACCCCGAACCGGTCCAGCGCGATCTCGTCGAGGTCGAACCCGTCGCCCCGGTCGCGGACGAACGCCTCGGCCACATCGTCGGCGATCTCCAGGTACACCGAGACGGGCGGCCTGCCGTGCTTGAAGGCGTTGAGCAGCGCCTCGCGCACGGCCTGCAGCAGCGCGGACGTGTACTCCGTCGGCGGGCAGTCGCCCACCACCACGGTGTCGACGGTGAGCGGGGCGACGGCGTCCTCGATCTCGGCCACCAGGTCCTTCAGCTCCGTGGCCACCGACGTGCCCGGCTCCCGCCGGTCGTCGTAGAGCCACCCGCGCAGCTCGCGCTCCTGGGCGCGGGCCATGCGGGACACGGCCTCGGGGTCGGACGCCTGGGCGCGGATCAGCGCGAGGGTCTGGAGCACGGAGTCGTGCAGGTGGGCGGCGATGTCGGCGCGCTCGGACTCGCGCGCGCGGGCGGCGCGCTCGTCGCCGAGCTGGCGCACCAGCCGGAACCACCACGGCACCGACACGAGCACGACGCCGGCCACCACGGCCACCGACGCCACGGTGGCCTGCATCATCACGCTCACGGGGGTGTCCTGGCCCACGAGCATCAGCACGCCGAGCATGGTGAGCACCACGCCCCCGGCGAGCCGCAGCAGCGCCGCGCGCGACCGCAGGCCGGAGCCCGTGCCGCCCACCCACCGGTCCCGCTCGGTCGCGTCGATCTGGCTCCACGCCAGCGCGACGCCGCCGAGGCCGATGAGCGCCGGCAGCACCCACGACGCGACCGGGTCCCAGTCCGCGCGGATCGCGAGCATGAGCGCGGCGCTCGACAGCAGCGCCACGCCGATCCAGATGTCCCGCACCGCCAGCCGCGACACGGGCCCGGACAGCCGCACGCGCTGGGCGAGCGACGCGGTGGTGGTCCCGTCGTCGACGGGCGCCGTGGTCAGGCGCGGGGCGAGCCGACGGCGTTCGGTGGGCACCACGTCGGGCACGGTGGGCACTCCGGCGGGGATGGTCACCCACCAGAAGACGTAGACCACCAGGCCGGCGCCCGCGAACACGGTGAGCGCGATGAACCCCAGGCGGACCAGCCACACGGGCAGGCCCGTGTGCGCCGCCAGCCCGGCGGCCACACCGGCCACCCAGCGGCCGCTGTAGCCCGGCCCGGCCTTGCCCGGCCTGCGGAGGGTCAGTCGTTGCTTCACCCCCTGATCGTCACACGTCCGAGGCCCCCTGAACACGCCCCGGGGCGGATCTCAGGGTCCCGCGGAGGCCTAACCAGGGTCGGTTCAGGGCAGGTCCCGATGCCTGATCGGCCGCCGGAGGACCAGCATGGACACCATGAGCACCGACGAGACGCGTCCCGTGGACGCCACCAGTGAACCGGGCGGCCCGGCCGACGCCAAGTCCGTCGGCCCGGACCCCGCAGCCCCGGCCGGCCCTGCGGCCGATCCGGCAACCGACCCAGCGGCCGGCCCCAGGGCCGACCCTGCGTCCCTCCCGGCCGGGCAGCGGCCCTACCCGGAATCCGGCTTCTTCGCCTCGATCCGCCGCGGCCTGTTCCCGCGGTCCGACCAGCGCTGGGTGGGTGGCGTCGCCGGCGGCCTCGCCGAGCGGATCGGCTGGGACCCGCTGCTGGTGCGCGGCCTGCTGATCGTGAGCTTCTTCCTCGGCGGCCTCGGCCTGATCCTGTACGGCGTCGGCTGGGCGCTGCTCCCCGAGCGTGACGGCCGCATCCACCTGCAGGAGGCCGTCCGCGGCAACTTCGACGTCGCGATGCTCGGCGCGGTGGCTGTCTTCCTGGTCGGCTTCGCCTGGGGCGGCCCGCTGGGCTGGTGGGACGACGGCGACGGCTGGGGCTGGCTCTCCTTCTTCTTCTGGGTGACCGTCCTGGGCGTGCTGCTCTACCTGATCGTCCAGGGCATCCAGCGGCAGCGCGACAACAACGCGGCCCGGCGCCAGGGCCCACCGCCGTCCGGCACGCCGACCGCGACCCCCATGCCGGGGACGGCGACCGCGCCCGGGGCGACGCCCGCACCCGGCACACCCGCGCCGTTCACCCCGGCCCCGCCGGTCGACTACCGCCGGGCGGACGGGCTGGTCTACGCGACCGGCGCGGGTCCGGCCACCGGCACGAGCCCGGCGCCGTACCGGCAGCCGCAGCCGCAGGCGCAGTACCGGCCGGGCCCCGGCCCCGCCGTCCCGCCCCAGCCGGTCTACAGCCCGCCCCCGCGCCGCACCTCGCGCGGCCCCGGCGGCACCGCCGTCGGCATCACCTTCGGTGTGATCCTGCTGCTCGGCGCCCTGCTCCTGGGCGCGGAGCGCCTGAACGGCCTGAGCTACTTCGACGGCCGCACGGATTTCGCGGCGGCCTGGCTGGGCCTCGCGACCGTCGCGATCGGCGTGGCCATCCTGGTGTCCGGCCTGCGCGGACGCACGAGTGGCGTGCTCGGGTTCTTCGCGATCGTCGCCCTCCTGTTCGGCTTCGGATACGTCGTGGTCGCGGACCGCGTGGACCCGCGCTGGGTGGACGACGCCGTGGTGAGCGGGCGCGAGATCGAGGGACTGGTGACCGACTCCGACAACCCGCGGGCCGCCACCATCACCGAGGGCACCATCACCGTCGAGACCATCCGCGAGGCGGAGAACGGCTTCTACGTCCGCTGGGGCGACCCGACCATCGACCTGTCGGAGCTCGACCTGTCCCGCGTCGAGCCCGGCGAACCCGTCGAGGTGCCCATCGAGCTCGGCGCCGGACAGGCCGTCGTGATCGTCCCGGAGGACGTGGCCGTCGAGGCCTACGCGTCCGTCGCGGCGGGGGCGGTCCAGTGGAACGTCGACGACCAGGACCGCTCTGCGGCCGGCGTCGGCTCCGACGACTACTTCGAGAGCGACGAAGTCGCCGACGACGGCGCCGTGCTCAGCCTCCAGATCGAGGCCGGGGCCGGCGAGGTCGTCGTCTCCGAGAGCAGCAACCGAGGGAGCACGCCATGACCGAGCACACGAACGACCACAAGGACCAGAGCGAGATCCCCGGCGGGCCCGAGGGCCAGGACACGAGCGAGAACATGGACGACACGAAGAACCCGGAGACACCGGATACGACAGAGGTGCTGCCCGCGCAGGCGACACCGCCGACGCAGGAGATCGCGCAGGACGTGACCGAGCAGGCGGCCGAGGCTTCGGCGCCCGAGGCTTCGGCGCCCGAAAGCGTGGCGGCCGAGAGCCCTGCGCCGGAGGGTCCGGCGCCCGAGGGTCCGGCGCCCGAGGGCGAGGTGCACCCCGCCTACGGCATCGCCGCGGCGCGGGTCGAGGCGGAGGCGGGGACGGACGCCGTCCAGGACGCCCCGGTCTCGGACGACACCGAGCAGCTCACGCCGGTGGGGGGCCCGGCAGGCCAGACCGACGTGGTGCGCGAGACGGACACGGCTCGCGAGACCGCTGAGGTCCCGGCCACACCCGTGGCCGCTGCCCCGGCGCCCGGCACCGGCCCTGTTCCGGCACAGCCGGCCTACCAGGCACCGCCCGCGCAGCCGGCCCACCAGGGGGGCGTCCACCAAGGGCAGCCCGTCCACCACGGGCCCGGCCACCAGGGCCAGCCCGCACAGCAGGCCCAGCCCGCGCAGCCCGCGACCCAGGTCGCGCCCCGGCGCGGACCGCGCGTCGCGACGGCGGTCTGGGGACTGATCGTGATAGCGGTCGGGCTGGGGATCCTCGCGGTCTCGGCCGGCGTGGTGTTCGACCTGGGCGTCGCCCTGATCGTGCTGCTGGGCGCGGCGGGCGTGATCCTCGTCGTCGGTTCGGTGGTCTCCAGCGTCCGACGGCGCTAGGCAGGCCTGCTCAGCCGCCGCAGCGCCCCACCGATGACGCCGAGGACGATCCCGAGCCCGACCACCAGGGCGCAGACCCCGAACGCGACCACCGAGGTGAACAGCGACGCACGCAAGAACGACGCGTGCATCACGGTGTCGCGGACGGGGTCGTCCTGTGCCAGCTCTGCATACGTCGCCCCGCCCGACGCCTCGAGGGCATGATCGTTGATGATGTCCGCCTGCGCGTAGGCCGTGAGCGGACCCTGCACCTGCTGACCTGCGAGGAAGCCTCCCAGGAACGTGGAGTCCTCGGAGACGGTGATCCGCTCCGCCGAGAGCTGGCTCGCGACGAGGATCCATGTGATAACCCCCGCCAGGATCATGACGATCCCGGCGACGATCACGAACACACCAGCACCCCTGGCCCCCTTGACGGGGACGTTCGTGTAGTCGTCCATGCTTCAACGCTAGGTGCGGTCCACCTGTCGCGCGCGGCGTGGTGCTGAGCGTCCCGGCTCACGGTGCGAGGATGACGAGCGTGCGCATCACCCATGTGTCGGACACCTACCTCCCGCTGCTCGGCGGGATCGAGGCACAGGTCGGCCGCCTGGCCGCCCAGCAGGTGGCGGCCGGGCACGACGTCGAGGTCATCACGACCACGCCGGCCGCCCCCGGCGCGCACGGGGTGAGCACCGCCGTCGAGGACGGCGTCACCGTGCACCGCATCGCGGCGCGCATCCCGGGCCGCTGGCCCGTCCACCCGCGCTCCACCGCCCACGTGACCACGCGCCTGCGAGAGGCGACCGCCCGGGGCGAGCGGCCCGACGTCGTGCACCTGCACATGGGGGTGCTCGCCCCGACCGTGCAGGCCGCGCTGCGGCCCGTGACCCGGCTCGGGCTGCCGGCCGTGCTGACCGTGCACAGCGTGTGGGGCACGGCGTTCCCGCTGTTCGCCGCGGCCGACGCCGTGACCGGGTGGTCGCGGTGGCCCGTGCGCTGGTCGGCGGTGAGCGAGCTGACCGCCCGGCCGCTGCGCCGGATCCTCGGCACCGCGGACGGCGGGGCCGACGTCGCCGTCCTGCCCAACGGCCTCGACCTCGACGAGTGGCGGGTGCCGCGCACCGAACGGCGGGCGCGGCCCGAGGGCCCGGCCGTGCACGTGGTGTCGGCGGCGCGGTTCGCGCCACGCAAGCGGATGCTGCCGCTGCTCGCCGCGGTCGAGGACGCCGCATCCCGCCTCCCGGACGGCGCGCTGTTCGTGACCCTTGCGGGCGACGGCCCCGAGCGCGCGGCGGCGCTGCGGTTCGTCGCGAAGCGCGGGCTGCACGATCTCGTCTCCCTGCCCGGACGCCTCACCGCCACCGAGCTGAAGCGGCTCTACGCACGCGCCGACGTCTTCGCCGCCCCCGCCGTCGCCGAGGCCTTCGGCCTCGCCGCCCTGGAGGCACAGGCCGCGGGGCTCACGGTGGTCACCCGCGCCAGCTCGGGCGTCGCGGAACGCGTGGCCGACGGCGCCACGGGCCTCGTGGTGCCCGACGACGACGCGCTGGCGGCCGCGCTCGTCCGGCTCGCAACCGAGCCGGAGCTCCTGGACCGGCTGCTGGCGGGCACGACGACGCCGCCGTCGGACGTGACCTGGCCGGAGGTGCTGGCCGCGACGGACCGGGCCTACGCGGAGGCGGCCGCGCTGACGCGGGCCTGAACCGCGCTGCCTGCGCCTGGGCCCGGCAGGACGAGCCAGCCTCCTGCGCCTAAGCCCGGCTGCGCGCGCCGGCCTCGGAGGCCGGGCGCCGGCCTCAGCCGCGCCAGGTGCGGCCCGTCTGCTCCAGGAACGCCAGGACGGCCGCGACGCGCCGGTTGTGGTCCGCCGCGTCAATGCCCAGCCGCTGGTAGATCGCGTTGAGGTGGCTCTCGACCGAGCGCTGGTTGATGCCGATCCGGTCGGCCACGCCCTGGTTGGACCACCCCTCCGCGACGAGCCGCAGCACGTCGAACTGCGCCGGGGTCAGTCCGGCGACGGCGGTGCCGTCGCGCGGCGTCGAGCGCTGGACGAGGTACGGGTCGAGGACCACCTGGCCGTTGGCTGTGGCCACCACGGCGCGGACCAGCACGTCGCGGGCGAAGCTCGAGCGCTTCGACAGGTAGGACCACGGTTTGGGCGCCTCGTCCTGCACCGTCGTGAACAGGCCCATCACGTCCTCGCTGGACAGCAGCATCACCGCCAGGCCGGGGTCGGCACGCTGGAGCTGCAGCCCCAGGGAGACCCCGTTGCCGTCGGGCAGGTTCACGTCGAGCACCGCGACGTCGCTGGTGCCCGGCGTGATCATCAGCCGCGCCTCCTGCACACCGGGCACAGAGTGGACGACGCGGATGGCGCCCTGACCGGTCAGCGTCTCCTCCAGCATGCCCCGGATCAGCGCCTCGTCCTCCACGATGCTCACGCGCGTGACTGGCGTCACCATGCACCCCATTCTCGGCGCCTGGCGTGCGTGCTACCACGCAAACCCGTGCGAGGTTGCCCCGAAGCGCGCCGTCCGGGCGCCGCCAGCCCGGCGAGTCTCTTGGTACGCCCCACGGCGGGGCGGCGAGAACGGGTCACCGCGCTCAGGGCGTTCCGACCGGTCTCGACCAGCAACCAGGTGAAGGAACAGACCATGAACAAGAAGACCAAGGGAATCATCGCCGGTGTCGCGGGCGGCGCGCTGCTGCTCGGTGCGGGCGGCACGTTCGCGCTGTGGTCCGACGGCGAGACCGTCCAGGGCGGCACCATCCAGGCCGGCACGCTGGACGTCTCCGTGAGCGACAGCATGTCGTGGTACGACGCCTCGCAGGACCGGCCCGACGCCTCCGTGATCTGGAGCGACTTCTCCTGGGACGACGTGGACTTCGGCGCCGAGACCACCCTGCCCTCCGGCGTCACCACCGAGTTCGGCTCGCTCTCCGGCGACGTCACCGGCCACTCGATCAACCTGGGGAGCTGGGAGGCCGTGCCGGGTGACTTCGTCCTCGGCGAGGCAACCGTTGAGGCCACCGTGCGGGGCGACAACATCGCGGCCGGCCTCAACGTCGACGTCCCGAGCGGCCTGAGCGGGACCCTCGCCCAGGGCCTCGGGGTGCGGACCGTGGTCGTGGAGGAGGACGGCGCCGGCAACTTCATCCGGGTCCTGAGCTCCGGGACGCTGGGCGACACCGTGAAGCTGGACCTCAACGAGGGCACCACCACCCTGCGTGCCTACGTCGTCGCGAACTTCCCGAGCGGCACCAGCGGCCAGGACCTGATCGACACCTCGGCGACGCTGAGCCAGGTCGACGTCACGCTCAAGCAGATGCGCTGACCGCGTACCAGCAGTCGCGCCCCGCGCGACGCGCCCCGGGCCGGCCCACCAGGCGGCCCGGGGCACGCCCGCACCAGCCTCACGTCAAGGAGTGATCCACCATGAAGCACGCGCTCAGCCTCGCCGCGGGCGCGCTGACGGCAGCCCTGGTCCTGAGCGGGACCGGCACCACCGCGGCGGCCTGGAGCGACGGGGCACGGGTCGACGGCGGCACCATCACGGCGGGCAGCCTCGACGTCTCCGTCACACGTTCGGACCAGCCCGCCGCGCGCAAGTACGTCTCGACCTTCTCGTACACGGTCTCGGCGCAGGTCGCCGGCGACAACCTCGCCTCGGTCCTGCGGCTCCGCTTCGACGAGGACACCGACGTCGACGTGTCGGACGGCGTGCCCACGTCCGTGAGCATCGAGCTCGGCGACCACGGCCTGACCGTCGACGGGCGCACCGACGAGCTGGTGGTGGGCGTCGTCCCGGAGGGCGGCACCTGGCCGGGTTCCACGGACCTGCCCGTGGTCGAGGCGGTCGACGGGACCGTCGAGGTCCCCGTCACGTTCGCCGTCACGCAGGTCACGAGGGCCAGCGGCGCCGCGGTCCCCTCCTTCCTCTTCGGGGGAGGCGACCTTGTCGCGACGCTCGACCAGATCAGATCCGGCTCGGACGACACGGCGGACGCGGGACGCTGGAGCGACGACGACTCGGCGGCCGTCCCGTCGATCGGCACGGTCTCGGCGTCGGCGCTCGCCGCCGACTCGGCCGCGGGCGACACGAGCCCGGAGCCGTCCGAGGGCGGCGCCGACAGCACGTCGGAGGGCACGGACACGTCGGGGGCGTCCGAGGACGACGAGGCGACGTCGTCCCAGGGCAGTGAATCGACGTCGACCGAGGACGACGGGGCGACGTCATCCCCGAGCGACGAGGCGGAGTCTGTCGAGGAGTCGGCCTCGCCGGAGTCCGACGGGCAAGCCGAGCAGGACTCGGAGCCCGCACAGGATTCGGAGCCGGCCCAGGAGCCGGAGTCCGCGCAGGAGCCGGAGTCAGCGGATGACGCTGGGTCGGCGGACGATGCGGCGCCGGCGGAGGACGCGCCGGCCGATACCGCGGACCGCGACGCCCAGCCCGAGTCCGACGTCGTACCGGAGCCCGACTGGGCGCAGGACCTGCGCGCCGTCCTAGACCACGCCGGCATCGATGTCAAGACCGTCGACCCCACCGAGCTGCCCGCCGAGATCGAGGAGTGGGCCGCCGCGAACGAGGTCCCGGTGGCCGAGATCGTCGCCTGGCTCGAAGGGAGCACGTCATGACGACGCAGACGACGACCCAGCCCCAGAGCGTCCCGGCCGCGCGCCGGCGCACCGTGGGCGGCACGGTCGCCTCCGTGCTGCTCGGCGTGGTCATGGTCGCCATGCTCGCCCTCGCGGGGGCCGCGATCGTGGTCCCCAAGATCCTCGGCGCCACCCCGCTCACGGTGCTGACCGGCTCGATGGAGCCCCTCTTCTCGCCCGGCGACGTCGTCGTGGTGCGGCCGGTCGAGCCGGCGGACGTCGAGGTCGGCGACATCATCACGTTCCAGCCCGTCTCCGACGACCCCACGCTGGTGACCCACCGGGTGGTCGAGGTCGCATGGGGCGGCGAGGGGGTCGCCGGCTTCGTCACGCGCGGTGACGCCAACGGCACCGACGACGATCCCATCGTCCCCGGCCAGGTGATGGGCCGGGTCGTGTACTCCATCCCGATGGTCGGCCACGCCACCAACGTGTCGTGGGGCCCGACCGCCGTGACCGTCGGCGCGATCGGCCTCATCCTGTACGGCGTCGTGTCGATAGTGACGCCGGACCGTTCCCGGCGCGCCGACCGACGAGAGCAGGCCCAGTGATGTCCACCCACCGCATCCGATACGCGACCATCGCGCTGGCGACCGCGCTCGCCGTCGGCGGCACCGGAACCGCCGCCCAGGCCGCTGCGAGCACCGGCGGCACCACGCCGTCGGCCGTGACGCAGACCGTCGCGAGCGAGAACCCGGCTCCCGCAACCGTGGAGCGAGCCGACGACGGGACGGTCCTGGTGCGCCTGAGCGGGGCGGTCAGGTCCACCGACTCGATCGTCGTGGACGGCTCGCTCCTCGGGGAGCTCGTGGTCGTCCCCGGCGACTCGGGGCGGTCGACCATCCGCGTACGCAACGAGGGGCCGACGTCGGGCACGCTCACCGCGAGCATCGTCAACGCCGTGGCGCACCGCAATCCCACCGACCCCGCCTGGATCGACGACAGCTTCTACGACGACCTCACCATCAACGGGATCCCCGCCGCCGAGCTGGAGGGCGGCACGACGGTGGTCCACGAGGCCGAGCTGGCGCGGGGCGCGACCGTCGACGTCCCGGTGAGCTTCGAGTTTCCCGTCGAGGCCACGAGCGGCAACCACGCCCTCGTCGGCGAGCGGGTGTTCTCCTTCGACGTCAGCCTGCGGATCGTCGGGGACACGCCCGGCGGGGGCGATGGCGGACAGGGGGACGGCGGACAGGGCGGCGCCGGGCAGGGCGGCGGGACTGCCCAGGGTGACGGCTCCGGCGGAGCCGCCGACGCCGACACCGGCAGCGGCAGCGGCACTGACACCGGCACCGGCACGGACGAGAGCACGGACCAGACCGACGACTCGGCCGCCACGGCCGACGGCTCGGGGATCGTCGCGGACACGGGCGGAGACGCCTTCTCGGACGGACGGACGTGGCTGCTGCTGGTCGCCGCCGCCCTGACCGCACTGGCCGGGGTGAGCGCACGGATGCTGCGCCGCCGGGCGCGGCCGGCGACCGTCGAGGTGCACCGGTGAGGGGCTGGGTCCGCCGCATCCTGGGCGGCGCCCTCACGGTCGCCCTCGTCGGCGCCGCGGCGACGGCGTGGGTCGCGCTGGGCGAGGACCCGGCCTGCGACACCGCCTACCGCGACCTCGACGGACGCTGCGCCGTGCTCGACGAGGCACCCGACGTCGCGGCGGCCGACCCGCGGCCCACGGGAGGCCGGTTCCAGGCGCCGGCCCAGGACCTGGACGTCCCGCTGGTCGAGATGTCGGCGGGCGCCACGCTCAACCCGCCCACCCTGACCGACGCGTTCCTCCTCCGCGACGCCGACCGCACCTCAGCGGACGGCACCCGGGCCCGCGTCGTCGCCATGCACGCCGTGCGCGAGGGCCGCGCGCCCGGGAACGCGTTCTTCGAGCCCGGCTCGGCCGAGCCGGCCGTGCTCGTCCAGCCCGGTGACCCGCTCGTGGTCGACCGCGTGGCCTACGTCGTCACCGGCGCCGAGGTGCTGGACAAGAACAAGACGGCCGATGCGCCGAGCGTGTGGGGCTACCACCCCGACGGGGACGACCGGCTCGTCGTCATCACCTGCCTGCAGCGGTATGGCACCACCGGCTTCGCCACCGAGAACCTCGTCGTGCACGCGGTGCGGTCGGCGGCGTAGGTCCCTGGCGTCGCCGTCGGCGGCTTGGCGTGCGAGCCTGAAGACAGTCCTGGTCCAAGCGCCGCCCGCGCCCGCGCGGCGCCATATCCCGGGGAGAAAACCATGCCCGCCGAGCGGCCCGACGAGCCCGGACGCTTCAGCGCCCCCGAGTCCGAGGGGTAGCCCGTGGTGCGCGAGGGCGAGCGGACGCCGCAACGACGCACGGCGGCGTCCGTGCTGCCGTCCAAGTCCCGCGACCGGGTCGCGCTGTTCTTCGCCGCGCTCAACTTCGTCGTCTTCGCCCTGCTCAGCCTCGCCCAGTGGGCGGGCTGGGGCGGCCTGGCGACCGCAGGGCGCGGGCGCGGCCTCCTCGGCGTCGCGGCCGAGGGGCTGGCGCTCACGATGGTGAATCTCGCGTTCGGGCTGCTCGTCATCGTCGGGGCCTTCGCGCTGCGGCCGATGTCCCGCACGTGGTCGGCCCGGATCGTCGGCACAGCGGTGGTCTCGGCGGTCGCGGCGGTGGCGCGCGTCGTGGCGCTGCTGGCGCTCGGCACGACGCCGTCGAACTATCTCTATCTCGCGGTGGAGTGGGCGGTCGGGATGGTCACGGGTGTAGTCGCCGTCGTCATGGCCCTGGTCGCCGCCGTGCTGATCGACCGGGCGCGCACCGAGGAACGCCGTCGGCAGGAGGAGCACGCCCGGGCCGCGCGGGCCGTGGACGAGCTGCAGGCCGAGGAGCTGCGCGTGCGCCGCATGGTCGCCGACGAGCTGCACGGCACGCTGCAGCACCGCCTCGTCACGGTGACCGCGGGCCTGGACCAGCTCGCCGACCGGCTCGCCACCCAGGGCGACAAGCACGCGGCCGCCGACGTGCGGGAGTGGGCCGAACGCCTGGAGGAGGTGCGCGAGCAGGACGTGCGCTCCCTGAGCCACGCCGTCTTCCCCAGCGGCGCCAACCTCGGCGCGGTGCAGGCGATCGAGATCATGCTCGGCCGGCTGCCCACGACGATCAGGACGTCGGTCACGCTGGGCCCCGGCTACGGCCGGCTCGTCGCGCGGGACCCGAGTCCCATCCCGGTCGCCGAACGCCTGGTCGCCGTCTACACGGTCGAGGAGGCCGTGACCAACGCGCTCAAGCACGGGCACGCGCACGCGGTCCATGTGCACGCGGACGCCCGCCTGGACCCGGCGTCCGGCCGGTGGGTCTTCGACGTCCGGGTGGACGACGACGGCGCGGGCCCGCCGACGCCGTCCCCGCCGCTGCGCGGCCTGGAACGGCACCGGTCCCGGATCGAGGGCCGCGGCGGCAGCCTGGAGCTGACGACGACGCCGGAGGGCGGCGGACGGCTGCACTTCACGCTGCCGTTCGCGAGGCAGGACGGCGGACCATGACGCCCGCCGGGGGCACGCCGCTGCCGGCGCGGCTTCTGGTGCGTCGGCGTGGCGCCGCGGTTAGCCTCCGGGGGTGAGCCCCAGCGACCCGGCGGCCCCCAGCGACCCGGCGGTGACGAGCCCGGCCGAGCCCTTCGTCGTCCGGCAGTACATGCGTGCCCGGGCCGAGGTGGCGCCGTACGCGCGGACGATCGGCGTCGTCGCCGTGGTGGCCGCCGGGTGGGCGATCTGGGCGAGCGGGCCGGGCTGGCTCACGCCGGCGTACCTCGTGCTGGCCGTCGTAGGGGCGGCGCTCGGAGTGATCGACGCGCACACCCACCGGCTGCCGAACGCGCTCGTGTTCCCCCTGACCTGGGCGACGGCGCTGCTGCTCACCGTGGCCGCCCTCGGCACGGGGGCGTGGGGGTCGCTCGGCCGGGCCGCGCTGGGCGCGCTCGCGTTCTTCGCGCTCTACCAGGTGCTCTACCTGGTGGCCCCGAGCGGCGGCGTCGGGTACGGCGACGTCAAGCTCGCCCTGAGCCTTGGCGCGGTGCTGACGTGGCACTCGTGGGGCACGCTCCTGGTCGGCGTGTTCGCCGCGCACCTCCTGGCGGGCGTGGTCGCGATAGTCCTGCTGCTCGGGCGGCGGGCGGGCTGGAAGACGGGCATCGCGTTCGGGCCGTACCTGCTGCTCGGCACCGTCGTCGGGCTGACGTGGGCGCGGCTCGTGGGCTGGTAGCGCCCGCCGCCCGTGACGCCCGTCGGCCGGTGAATCGACCCCTGGAAACGACCGCGGCCCCGCTCCCGGTCGGGAGCGGGGCCGCGGGACGTCACTCCCACTCGATGGTGCCCGGCGGCTTGCTCGTCACGTCGAGCACCACGCGGTTGACCTCGCGCACCTCGTTGGTGATGCGCGTCGAGATGGTGGACAGCACGTCGTAGGGCAGGCGCGTCCAGTCCGCCGTCATCGCGTCCTCGGACGAGACCGGGCGCAGCACGATCGGGTGGCCGTAGGTGCGGCCGTCGCCCTGGACGCCCACCGAGCGGACGTCGGCGAGCAGCACCACCGGACACTGCCAGATCTCGTTGTCCAGGCCGGCCTTCGTCAGCTCCTCGCGGGCGATCGCGTCGGCGCGGCGCAGGACCTCCAGCCGCTCGGCCGTGATCTCGCCGACGATCCGGATGCCCAGGCCCGGGCCGGGGAACGGCTGCCGCGAGACGATCTCCTCGGGCACGCCCAGCTCGCGGCCGACCGCGCGGACCTCGTCCTTGAACAGGGTGCGCAGCGGCTCGACCAGCTCGAACTGCAGGTCGTCGGGCAGGCCGCCCACGTTGTGGTGGCTCTTGATGTTGGCAGCACCCTCGCCGCCGCCGGACTCGACGACGTCCGGGTACAGCGTGCCCTGCACGAGGAACTTGACCTCCTCGCCGTGCGCGCCGGCGTCGGCGACGATGTCGCGCTGCGCGTCCTCAAACACGCGGATGAACTCGCGGCCGATGATCTTGCGCTTGGTCTCCGGGTCGCTCACGCCCGCGAGCGCCGTCAGGAACCGCTCCTTCTCGTCGCGGATGACGAGGTTCACGCCGGTCGCCGCGACGAAGTCCCGCTCGATCTGCTCCACCTCGCCGGCCCGCATGAGGCCGTGGTCCACGTGCACGCAGGTGAGCTGGTCGCCGACGGCCTGCTGCACGAGCGCGGCGGCGACGGCGGAGTCGACGCCGCCGGACAGCGCGCAGATGACGCGGGCGTCACCGATCTGCGCCTTGATGGCCGCCACCTGGTCGGCGATGACATTGCCGGGCGTCCAGTCGGGGGCCAGCCCCGCGCCGTCGTACAGGAAGTGCTCGAGGACCTGCTGGCCGTGCGCGGAGTGCCGCACCTCGGGGTGCCACTGCACGCCGTACAGGCGGCGCCGGGTGTCCTCGAAGGCGGCGACGGGCGAGCCGTCCGACGTCGCGAGCACCTCGAAGCCGACCGGGGCCTTGTGCACGGCGTCGCCGTGGCTCATCCAGGCCGTCTGGTGCTCGGGGGTGTCGGCGAGCAGCACGCCGGAGGTGCACACCTCGACCTCCGTGCCGCCGAACTCGCTCAGCCCGGTCTGCGCCACCTCGCCGCCGAGCGCCTGCGCCATGGCCTGGAAGCCGTAGCAGATGCCCATGACGGGCACGCCGGCCTCGAACAGCTTGGGGTCCACGAACGGGGCACCCGCCGCGTACACGGACGAGGGCCCGCCGGACAGGATGATGGCCGCCGGGTCCTTGGCGAGCATCTGCTCGACGGTCCAGGTGTGCGGCACGATCTCCGAGTACACCTTGGCCTCGCGCACGCGGCGCGCGATCAGCTGGGCGTACTGTGCGCCGAAGTCGACGACGATGACCGGGCGAGGGGTCTGCGGCTGGCTGTCAGGGGCGGTGGACGACACGCGGCAAGTCTATGTGCCCGGCGTCGGCCCGGCGCCCCACGGCGGAGTTACGTCCCGCACGTCCGGCGCCTGGTATGCGCGCGGTATGCCGGACGCCGGGGCGGCGGGCACGGGCGGGCCCGGGCGGCCAGACCGGCGGTCACCACTCGGCGAACGAGCCGTCGTCGTGCCGCCAGACCGGGTTGCGCCAGCGGTGCCCCTCCGCCGCCCGCTCGCGCACGTAGTCCTCGTTCACCTCGATGCCGAGGCCCGGGCCGCGCGGGATGGTGACCGACCCGCCGGAGTAGGCGAACACGCCCGGGTCGATGAGGTAGTCGAGCAGGTCGTTTCCGGTGTTGTAGTGGATGCCGAGGCTCTGCTCCTGGATCACCGCGTTGTACGCGACGGCGTCGAGCTGCAGGCAGGCCGCGAGCGCGATCGGGCCGAGCGGGCAGTGCGGGGCGACGGCGATGTCGTAGGCCTCGGCCATGGCCGCGATCTTGCGCACCTCGGTGATGCCGCCCGCGTGGGAGAGGTCGGGCTGGATGACGTCGACCACGCCCGAGGTGATCACGTTCTTGAAGTCCCACCGGGAGTACAGCCGCTCCCCGAGGGCGATCGGCGTGGTCGAGCTCCGCAGCACGTCGGCGATCCCGTCCACGTGCTCGGACAGCACGGGCTCCTCGACGAACATCAGGTGGTAGGGCGCCAGCGCGTCGAGCAGCACCTTGGCCATGGGCCGGTGCACGCGCCCGTGGAAGTCGACGCCGATGCCGACGTCCGGCCCGACGGCCTCCCGGACCGCCGCGACGTTGGCGACCACCTTCTCCACCTTGTCGCGCGAGTCGAGGTACTGCAGTTCCTCCGGCCCGTTCAGCTTGACGGCCGAGAAGCCCCGCTCGACGGCGTCCTTCGCCTGGGCGGCGGTCTCGGCGGGCCGGTCGCCGCCGATCCAGGAGTAGACCTTGATGCGGTCGCGCAGGCGCCCGCCGAGCAGGTCGTGCACCGGGACGCCGAGGGCCTTGCCCTTGATGTCCCAGAGCGCCTGGTCGATCCCGGCCAGGGCGCTCATGTGGATGCCGCCACCCCGGTAGAACCCGGACCGGTACAGGACGGTCCAGTGCTCCTCGATGCGGCGGGGGTCCTTGCCGACCAGGTAGTCGGAGAGCTCCTCGACGGCGGCCGCGACGGTCGCGGCGCGGCCCTCCAGCACGGGCTCGCCCCAGCCGACGATGCCCTGGTCGGTCTCGATCTTCAGGAAGAGCCAGCGCGGGGGGAGGACGAAGGTCGTCATCGACGTGATCTTCACGGGGTGCCTTTCGCTTTCATGGCGTCGTGCTTGGCGGGCTTCGCCGGTACTTGGCGACGTTTTCGCAGGTGGACCGGGTTGTGTCGGGGTCTGGAGTCGTGACTGTCCTTCGGGTCGTGACGCGCCTTCGGGTCATGCCAGGAACTGGGTTTGTGGCGGGCCTAGCCGGCGGACTGCGCCCAGATCCGGACGTACTCGGCGGCCCGCACGCCGACGGCGTCCGCGGCGTCGCCAGGACGGTAGAGGGAGGTCCCGATCCCGGCGCCCGACGCGCCCGCCCGGGCCCAGTCCGCCAGGTTCCCGGCGTCGACCCCGCCGACGGGGACCAGTCCGGTGTCCGGGGGCAGGACGGCGGCCCAGGCCCGCATCCCGGAGATGCCGACGGCGGTGCTGGGGAAGAGCTTGATCGCCCGAGCGCCCGCGTCCAGCGCGGCGAACGCCTCGGTGGGCGTTACCGCCCCCGGGTAGCTGTCGAGCCCGAGCCGGACCGTCTCGGCAACGACGTCGGCCCGCGTGTTCGGCGAGACGATCAGCGAGGCCCCGGCGTCGGCGGCCCGGCGGACGTCGTCCGGGGTGAGCACGGTGCCGGCGCCGACCCTTCGGCCCGCCGGTCCGGCGGCGCGGATCCGGCTGATCGACTCCAGCGGGTCCGGGGAGTTGAGCGGCACCTCGACGGCGTCGAACCCCGCGGCGAAGACCGCCTCGGCGACCGCGACGGCGTCGGCGGGGGTGATGCCGCGCAGGATGGCGACCAGGCCGGTGGGGCGGGGGGTCATGGGAGCTGCTCCTGTGTGGTCGGACGGGAGGTCATAAGAACTGCTCCTGTGTGGTCGGGAGAACGGTCGCGGAAGCTGCCCCGTGCGAACGGTCGCGGAGGCTGCCTCTGTGCGGACGGTCGCGAGGTCACGAGAACTGCTCCTCTGCGGTCAGGAGGGCGGTGGCGAGGCCGGCGTCGAGGGCGACGCGCCAGAGGCCGCGGGCGGCGACGTCCTCGTCCACGGTGCGGACGGATACACCCTCGCGCTCCAGCGCGAGGCGATAGCGGTGCGCCGTCGACGCCGAGCCGCACAGGGTGACGGCGCCCGACGGGGTGCCGCGGAGCGCGTGCCGGACCTCAGCGCCGATCAGCAGCCCCGAGACGTAGTCGGCCACCTCGGCGGGTTCGAGCCGTCCGGCCAGCACGAGCGTCCGGGCCGTGAACAGCAGCGCAGGCAGCCCGCGCTCGTCCCCGCGCGCGGCCTCGGTCTCGAGCCCGCGTGTGAAGGCATCCGATACTTCAGGGCCGACGTCGGCCGACATCGCCAGGCGCGCGAGGATGCTGTCCCGCATCAGCAGGCCGTAGAGCTCGCCGGTCATGGCGGTGGTGAAGCCCGTGACACGGGCGCCGTCGAGCCGGACCCACTTCGAGTGGGTCCCGGGGAGCACCACGGTTTGCGGGTGGTCCGCGATCCCGGGGCTGTTCGCCTCGGTCGCGAGCGCCCCGAGAAGCTGGACCTCCTCGCCGCGCATGACGTCCGGGTCCGGACCCGTGGCCCGCAGACCGGGAACGATGTGGACGACGGAGTCGCCGGCGGGCACGACCGTCAGCCGGTCGGCGAGTCCGCTGAGCTCCGCCGGGACGTCGAGGTACCCGGCCTCGGCCCAGCCGTGGTTCGACCCGGCCATCCCGGCGCACAGGACGGGGATGCCGGGATGTTCGCCGAGCCAGGGCTCGCACAGCCGCGCGAACGTCTCTTCGAACGCGGCGGCCCGTCGGCGGGCGGCCCATGCGGAGTCGGCACGCGGTGAGTCTGAGGTCGACAAGCCCGCAGGCGCTTCCGCGTAAGCAGCGCTCGGGCGCAGGAAACCGACGCCAGCCGAGTCTGTCCCGACCGAGCCTGACCGTGCCGAGACCGTGAGGGCACCGTCGGAGGTCCGCACGCGGTCGAGCACGCGGCCCGCGCCGTCCAGGAGCCAGGCACGGAACGTCGTGGTGCCCCAGTCGATGGCCACCAGCGCGGCGTCGCGCCTCGATCCGTCGTCAGCCATGTTCTGGACCGTAGAGGCGGGATCCCGACTATACGAACCTCGTCCCTATTATCGGGATACGGTATGCCGATGGTCACCCCGCCCGACAGCACCACGCCGTCCGGCCACGCTCCGCCGGGCACACAGACCCTCGCGCGCGGCATCGCCGTCGTCAACGCCGTCGCGCGCGGCCGGACCCGCCTGCGCGACATCGCCGAGGAGACCGGGGTCGGGCGCAGCACCACCCACCGCCTGCTCCAGCTCCTCCTGGCGACGGGCTACCTGCGACAGCTCGACGACGGCGCCTACGCGCTCGGGCCTGCCCTCATCGAGCTCGGCTACCAGGCGCTGCAGGAGAACCCGGTGACCGGTGTGGCCGCGCCGGTGCTGCGCGCCCTCGCGGAACGGGTGCACGACACGGTCCACCTCGCCATCGAGGACCGAGGGCAGGTGCTGTACCTCGACAAGATCCCGGGAACGCGCGGCGCGGTGATGCGCTCGCAGATCGGGCACCGCATGCCGCTGACCCGCACGGGGATCGGCAAGGCGCTGCTCCTCGACAGCCCGGGGCGGTGGAGCGAGCAGTTCCTCGCCGAGCGGCCGGCGGGCGCCGGGCACGGCCTGGAGCACGACGTGCTCACCGCCGACTCGTTCGTGCAGGTCATGGAGGCTTCGGCCGGCCGAGGGGTGACCTTCGACCTGGAGGAGAACGAGCTGGGCATCCTCTGCGTGGCCGCGCCGGTGCGCGACACGTCGGGCTCGATCGTCGCGGCAATCAGCGTCACGGCAACCCGCCCGTACATGCCGCCGGAACGCCTGGACACGCTCGCCCCGATCGTGCAGGACGCCGCCGCCCGCATCTCGGCATCCCTGGGCTGGCACCCACCTCAGAACTAACCCCTTCGGGGCCAGGACTACCCCTCGGGGCCCGCTGAGGTCGGTAGTTGGCATCGAGATCGGTCCAGGCCTGTGCCGATCTCGATGCCAACTACCGACCTCGGTGCCAACTGCCGAAGTCCAACCGGCGGAGTCAGTGCACAGGGCCCAAGCCGCAAGGGCACACCTCCGGCAGACGGCCGACTACTCGTGCTGCCAGCTGTGCCAGAGCTTGGCGTAGTCGCCGCCCGCCGCGACCAGTTCGTCGTGCGGGCCGATCTCGGTGATGCGGCCGTCGTCGAGCACGGCGACGCGGTCGGCGTCGTGCGCGGTGTGCAGGCGGTGGGCGATCGCCACGACCGTGCGCCCCTCGAGCACGCCGTTGAGCGAGCGTTCCAGGTGCCGGGCCGCACGCGGGTCGAGCAGCGACGTCGCCTCGTCGAGCACGAGCGTGTGCGGGTCGAGCAGCACCAGCCGCGCGAGCGCCACCTGCTGCGCCTGCGCCGGGGTGAGCTTGTACCCGCCGGAGCCGACCTCGGTGGCCAGGCCCTCGTCGAGCGCCTCGACCCACCCGTGCGCGTCCACCGCGCGCAGCGCGTCCATCAGCTCGTCGTCGGTCGCGTCGATCTTGGCCAGCCGCAGGTTGTCCGCCAGCGAGCCCACGAACACGTGGTGCTCCTGCGTCACGAGCGCTACGTGCTTGCGCAGGTCCTCCAGCGGCAGGTCCACGAGCGGCACGCCGCCGACCTTCACCGTGCCGCCCGTGGGCGGGTGGATGCCGGCCAGCATGCGGCCGAGGGTCGACTTGCCGGAGCCAGACGGCCCGACGATCGCCAGCCGCTCCCCCACCCTGAGGTCGAGGTCGATCCCGTGCAGCACGTCGGTGCCCTCGCGGTAGGCGTAGCGCACGCCGGCGCCGCGCACCTGCTCGTCCCCGGGGACCGTGTCGCCGGCCGTGCGGTCCGCCGTCACCAGCCGGACGCCGATGATGCGCGACAGGGACGTGGCGGCCACCTGGATCTCGTCCAGCCAGAAGATGAGCTCCCAGACCGGACCCTGGAGCTGGTAGGTGTACATGACGATCGTGGCGACCATGCCGATGGTCACCGTGCCCTCCGAGGCCAGGAACCCGCCCCAGACCAGCACCGCGATGGGCGCGATCATGAACGCGAAGTCCACGCCCGGGAACAGCACGGTCCGCAGGTTGAGCGTCCCGCGCTCCGCCTCGAAGGCCTCGTGCAGGTCGTCGTCGCCGCGCGTGGTACGGCGGCGGCCGATCTTCAGCGCGTCGATGGTGCGTGCACCCTCGACGGACTCCGTGACGGTGCCGTCGAGCCGGGCGTACGCCGCCGACTCCCGCTGGTAGGCGGGCGTGGCCCGCTTGAGGTACCAGCGGGCCACCGCGACGAGCACCGGCACGCCGACGAACATGGCGATCGCCACGAGCGGCGACACCACCACGCTGGCCGCCGACGTCAGCACGAGCGTCACGACGGCGATCACCAGCCGCGGCACGCCGAAGCGCACGGCGTTCTGGATGCGGCTGATGTCCCGCGTGGTGCGGGCGATGAGGTCGCCGGTCCCCGCGGTCTCGACCGTCGACAGCGGCAGGGACGTGACGGTGTCGACGAACTCCTCGCGCATGTCGGCGAACACCGTCTCGCCGAACACCATGGCGCGGCGCTGCGCGAACCGCGTGATGACCGACTGCAGCACCACCGCGGCGACGGCGACCAGCACCAGGTTCCGCGCCACCTCGAGGGTGGTCCCCCTGGTCACGGCGTCGACGAGCTTGCCGAGCACGTACGGCCCGACGAGCCCGGCGACGGCCGCCACCGTGTTTGCGACCGTGATGATGACCAGGGGCGTCCGGTGCCGGCCGAGCAGCGCGCGGGTGTACCGCCAGGTCTCAGCGGCGTCGGCGATCGGCAGGATCTTTCCTGTGCTCATGCCGCGCCTCCTTCCTGTGCGTTCGCGGCGCCCAGCAGCTCGTCGAGCTCCTGGTCCAGCCCTGTGTCGAGGTCCTCGTCCAGCGAGCGGCCCACCACCCGCCGGTAGCGGGCTGCCTCGCGCCCACCGTCGGCGTCCGTCGGCAGGTCCAGCAGCTCGCGGTGCGTCCCGTGCGTGACGACGTGCCCGTCCTCCAGGAAGATCACGTCGTCCACGTGGTCGAGCACCAGCGGGCTCGCGGTGACGATCAGGGTGGTCCTGCCCCTCCGCCACTCGGTGAGCCGCTGCGCGATCCGCGCCTCGGTGTGCGCGTCGACCGCGGAGGTGGGCTCGATCAGCACCAGGATTTCCGGGTCGGTGAGCAGCGCACGGGCCAGCGCCACCCGCTGCCGCTGCCCGCCGGACAGCGAGCGCCCCTTCTCCGGGATCTCGCCGTCGATGCCGTCGGGCAGCGACTCCAGCACGTCGTGCGCGTCGGCGATGTGCATGGCGCGCAGCAGCGCCTCCGCGTCGGCGGAGTCCCGCACGTCGAGCTCGCCGGCGAGCCGGCCGGAGAACAGCGCGGACGTCGCGTCCGCGACCACTATCCGCTCGCGCAGCTCGTGCTTGTCGAGGTCGGCCAGCCGGACGCCGCCGAGCGTGACCGGGGTGCCGGCCTCCGCCTCGTCGTCGAACCGGCCCATCCGGACCGCCACCTGCGCCGACTCGTCCGGGTCGGCGCTGACCAGCGCGACCACCCGGCCGGACGGCAGCGTGACACCCGTCGTCTCGTCGACCAGCGGTACCCCGGCCGGCGGCATCGCGGCGTCCGACGGCTCGGCACCGGTCGCAGGCACCACCTGCAGCACCTTGACCACCTTGCCCGCCGCCACGTGCGCCTTTGTCACCACGTTGACGGACTGCACCAGCAGGTGCACCGGCCACGACAGGAACGACGCGTACCCGTAGAACGCGACGAGCTGGCCCGTGGTGATCCGGCCGGCGATGGCCTCCGCCGCACCGAGGTACACGACCAGGGCGATGAACAGCCCGGGCAGCAGGATCTGCAGCGCGTCGAGCACCGACTGCGTGCCCGCGACGTCGACCCCGGCCTCCCGGACCTTCTGCGACTGCGCCCGGTACCGGCCCGTGAACACCTTCTCGCCGCCGATGCCGCGCAGGATCCGCAGCCCGGAGACCGTGTCCGCGCCGAGCGTCGTGAGCCGCCCCTGCGCGTCGCGCTGGTGCTTCTGGTGCTTCTGCAGCGGCTTGACCAGCAGCGCGAGAATCGCGGCGACGACCGGCAGGCCGAGCGCGATGACCAGCCCGAGCGTGAGCGACTGGGTGAGCATCAGCACGACCACGATGCCGTACGTGACGACGCTGCCGATGGTCTGCGCCGCGATGCCGAAGACCTCGCCGATCCGCATCGTGTCGTTGGCGACCGACGACACCACCTCGCCCGTCGGCAGCTCCTTGGTGATGTTGTGCCCCGACCGGGCCACCGTGCGCGTCACGAGCTGGGACGTGCGGAAGGCCGCGTGCATCCAGGCCGTGATGTCCCAGCGGTGGCCGATCGCGTTCGAGGCGATCCACGCGAGGCCGACGGCCAGCATCGTGCCCGCCCAGGCCCACGTGGTCCGGCCGAGCCCCGACTCGCTCGCGCTGTCGATGATCCGGCCCAGCAGGAACGGCTGGAAGGCGCTGCAGGCGAACGAGAACATGCCGAACGCCATCGCCACGAGCAGCACCCGGACCTGCTTCCGGGCGAGCCACAGCAGCAGGGTGAGCGGGCCGCGCAGAGGCGGGGTGCCGGGATCGGCGAAGGGGAGGGAGCGCACGACCAACACCGTACGGACGACCACTGACATCGATCCACGCTTTATCCCCAGATGCGAGGATCAGCCCCGGACCGGCGGCGAGAGCCACTGTGGAAGCGACAGAAGGCACCGCGGAGAAGGCATATCCTCGGTGGTTGTGAGTACCCCGCAGACCGCTCCCGAGATCTCCGCCGAGGCAGCCGCCACCGCCATCCGCAAGGCCCGCGGCGCCATGGCCCGCTACCGCTTCATGGCGATCCTGACCGGTGTCATGCTGCTGGTCCTCTGCGTCGAGATGGGCATCAAGTACGGCCTCGGCGCGCTGACCGACGTCGACGGCGTGATGCAGTTCATCGCGTGGGTGCCGTTCGCGCACGGCTGGATCTACGTGGTCTACCTGGTCACCGTCGCCGACCTGTGGTCGAAGATGCGCTGGGGCTTCGGCCGCCTGGCCACGATGGTGCTCGCCGGTGTGGTCCCGGTGATGTCGTTCGTGCTGGAGAAGAAGATCCACGCCGAGGCGGAGGCGAAGCTCGCCGCGCTCGAGGAGCGCTACCTCTCCTGACCCGCGCCGAGCGGCCCCGCTCCGAGCACCCCGCACCAAGCTCCGAGCACCCCGCACCAAACGCCCCGCGCCTCACCCGGCCGGCAGCCCCGCGATCCCTGTGTCGGCCGAGGTGGGCTCGCCGCCCCGGCGCCCGCCGGCCATCTCGTCCCGCACCAGGCGGACCCACAGGAGCACCGCGAACCCGCCGAACACCCACCATTGCAGCGCGTAGAAGACGTTCTGCAGGTTGGCGCCCGAGCCGCCGTCCAGCGTGGGACGGGGCAGGGCGGCGACGCCGCCGTCCTCCGGCGATCCCGGCCCTTCCGTGGCCACGAGGTACCCCGTGTAGATCGGGCCGCCCCACTCGTTGACCAGCGCGCTGAGGGCGATCTGCTCGGTCTGCCCGTCCACCACGGCTGCGCTGCCCGACGTCGACTCGCCCGCCTGCAGCCAGCCCGTCACCGTGGCCTCGCCCCCGGGCAGGACGAGGGCCTCGGCGTCGGCGGGCGACGCGACCCAGCCCTGGACCACCGCGAGCACGGGCGCGCCCGACAGGCCGGCCCAGGACTCGCCGCCCGTGCCGTCGTCGGACACGCGGAAGGGGGTGAGGACGAGGTAGCCCGTGCGCCCCTCCAGGGCGCGGCCGGGGACCAGCAGCGTGCCGGCCGGGTCGTACTCGCCGGCCACCCGGACTTCGCGGCCCACGAGCTCGCCGGGAAAGCTCTGCTGCGGCGCGAGCACGTCGCCGAGCCAGGAGGGCCCCGCCGCCGCTGCCTCCGCCGCCTCCTGCTGCGCGGCCAGCTCGGCGCGCTCGTACGCCCGGTCGAGCTGCCAGGCGCCCAGCCGTCCGCACACGAACGCCGCCAGCACGAACAGGAGCAGCAGCCCGATCATCCGGGGCTGCCGGGCGACCTGGAGGAACGTGCGGCGCTCGGTGGCGGCTTCGGCGTCGCTCACCCGCGGAGCGGGTGTGCTGGGGGCACTGACGGGCATAGCCTCAACGGTAACCGCCGCGGACGGGTCGGACGTACCGGCCACCGGCGTCACCGGTACGTCTGACACGTCACACGCGTGCACCTCTCGCGAACCCGGCGGTTCTGCGTTCGAATGAAAGTGGCAGTCAACCTGGCACCGATCCCGCACGTAACTCGCAGCAGGAGCGTGAGCGATGACGACGACAGCAGCCCCCGACTCCCCCACCACCGCATGGCGCACCACCGGCGTCGCCGAGCTGGAGCCCGCCGACCTGGAGCGGATCGACGCCTGGTGGCGGGCGGCCAACTACCTCTCGGTCGGCCAGATCTACCTCCTGGACAACCCGCTCCTGCGCGAGCCCCTCACCGCGGAGCACGTCAAGCCGCGCCTGCTCGGCCACTGGGGCACGACGCCGGGCCTGAACTTCCTGTACGCGCACCTGAACCGCGCCATCAAGGAGCGGCAGCAGAGCACGGTCTACGTCACGGGCCCCGGCCACGGCGGGCCGGGCTTGGTCGCGTCCGCCTACCTGGACGGCACCTACTCCGAGGTCTACAGCGACATCACCGAGGACACCGAGGGCGTGCGGCGGCTGTTCCGGCAGTTCTCGTTCCCCGGCGGCATCCCGAGCCACGTCGCGCCGGAGACTCCCGGGTCGATCCACGAGGGCGGCGAGCTCGGCTACTCCCTGAGCCACGCCTACGGCGCGGTCTTCGACAACCCCGACCTGCTCGTCGCGGCGATCGTGGGCGACGGCGAGGCAGAGACCGGGCCGCTGGCCACCTCCTGGCACTCGAACAAGTTCCTCAACCCGGCCAAGGACGGCGTCGTGCTGCCGATCCTGCACCTCAACGGCTACAAGATCGCGAACCCCACGGTGCTGGCCCGCATCTCGGAGCAGGAGCTCAACGACCTCATGGTCGGCTACGGCCACAAGCCGTACTTCTTCGACGGCGGCTACGACGACGGCGAGCCGCCGCTGGAGACGCACCGCCGGTTCGCGGCCCTGCTCGACGAGGTGCTCGACGAGATCGCCGCGATCAAAGCCCGCTCCACCTCCGGCGACCTGGCCCGCCCGGTCTGGCCCATGATCGTGTTCCGCACGCCCAAGGGCTGGAGCGGCCCGGCGGAGATCGACGGCAAGAAGACGACGGGGTCGTGGCGCGCGCACCAGGTGCCGCTCGCGAACGCCCGGGACACACCGGAGCACCTGGCGGTGCTGGAGAAGTGGCTCAGGTCCTACCGCCCGGAGGAACTGTTCGACGCCGACGGCCGCGTGCTGCCGGAGATCACCGAGCTGGCGCCCAAGGGCACCCTGCGGATGAGCGCCAACCCGCACACCAACGGCGGGCTGCTGCTCAAAGACCTGCGCCTGCCGGACTTCCGCGACTACGCGGTGGACGTCCCCGTGCCCGGCGGGTCGAGGTCCGAGGCACCGCGCGTGCTGGGCCAGTGGCTCACCGACGTGATCCGGCGCAACCCCGACAACTTCCGCATCTTCGGGCCGGACGAGACGGCGTCGAACCGCCTGCAGGCCGTGTACGAGGCGACGGACAAGCAGTGGAACGCCGAGTACCTCGGCCCCGAGGTGGACGAGCACCTGGCCAGGGCGGGCCGGGTCATGGAGATGCTGAGCGAGCACCAGGTGCAGGGCTGGCTGGAGGGCTACCTCCTCACCGGCCGGCACGGCCTGCTGACCAGCTACGAGGCGTTCATCCACATCATCGACTCGATGTTCAACCAGCACGCCAAGTGGCTCAAGGTCACCAACCACATCCCGTGGCGGCGGCCCATCGCCTCCCTGAACTACCTGCTGTCCAGCCACGTGTGGCGGCAGGACCACAACGGGTTCAGCCACCAGGACCCCGGGTTCATCGACCACGTGGTGAACAAGAAGGCCGAGATCGTGCGGGTGTACCTCCCGCCGGACGCCAACACCCTGCTGTCCACCTACGACCACTGCCTGCGCAGCCGGCAGTACGTCAACGTGGTGGTGGCGGGCAAGCAGCCGGCCCCCAACTTCCTCGACATGCCGACGGCGATCGAGCACTGCACGCGCGGGCTGGGCATCTGGGAGTGGGCGGGCAGCGAGGTGGCGGGCGAGAAGCCGGACGTCGTCCTGGGCTGCGCGGGCGACGTGCCCACGCTGGAGGTGCTGGCCGCGGCCGACATCCTGCGCCGCGAGCTGCCCGACCTCAAGGTGCGCGTCGTGAACGTCGTCGACCTCATGCGGCTGCAGGACGCGACCGAGCACCCGCACGGCCTCACCAACTCCGAGTTCGACGGCCTGTTCACCAACGACCGGCCGGTCGTGTTCGCCTACCACGGCTACCCGTGGCTCATCCACCGCCTCACCTACCGCCGCACAGGCCACGGGCACTGGCACGTGCGCGGCTACAAGGAGGAGGGCACGACGACGACGCCGTTCGACATGGTCATGCTCAACGACCTCGACCGGTACCACCTGGTGATCGACGTCATCGACCGGGTGCCGTCGCTCGGCAGCGCCCAGGCCGGTCTGCGGCAGCGCATGCAGGACGCGCGGCTGCGTGCCCGCGCCTGGACCCGGGAGCACGGCGACGACATCCCGGAGGTGCGCGACTGGGTCTGGCCCGACGCCCAGGACCAGTCCGACGACGGTCAGGTTGACGCTACGCTCGGCACCGGTGGAGACAACGAGTAGCGGTAAATCCCACGAAGTGAACACGGAGCGGCATGTGACCGGCGCAACCCGCAGCATCGTCATCGCGTCCCCCGAGGGCGAGAGCGGAAAGTCGACGGTCGCGCTCGGCGTCCTCGACCTGCTGGTCCGCAAGGGCCAGCGGGTCGGCGTCTTCCGTCCCGTCTCCCGCGCCACCCCGGCGCACGAGGACGAGCGCGACCACGTGCTCGAGCTCCTCCTGGAGCACGACGGCGTGGACATCGCCTACGACGACGCCGTCGGCGTCACCTACGCCGACCTGCACACGGACCCCGAGGCCGCGCTGAGCCGCATCGTGTCGAGGTACCACGACCTCGCCGCGCGCTGCGACTCGGTGGTGGTGCTCGGCACCGACTACACCGACGTCGCCGGGCCCACCGAGCTCTCGTTCAACGCGCGCATCGCCGCGAACCTCGGCGCGCCCGTGCTGCTCGTCGTCTCGGGCCGGGAGCGCACGCCGGAGGGCGTGCGCGCCCTGGCCGACGTGAGCCTCGCCGAGCTGGCGGCCCACCACGCGCAGGCGATCGGGCTGGTGGTCAACCGCGCGGACACGCACAGCGCGCTCGACGTGCGCACGCTGCTGGCCCAGGCGCAGCCCGACCTGCCGGTGTGGACCATCCCCGAGGAGCCGTTCCTCCAGGCCCCGACGGTGGGCCAGCTCCTGGACGCCGTCGGCGGCAAGCTCGTGCTGGGCGACCCGGAGCTGCTGGGCCGCGAGGCACTCGACGTCCAGGTGGGCGCCATGAGCTTCGAGCACCTGCTGGAGCGGCTCACCGACGGCGCCGTCGTCATCACGCCCGGCGACCGCACCGACCTGCTCATCGGCCTGCTCGCGACGCACCTGACGCCGTCGTTCCCCTCACTGGCCGGGATCATCCTGAACGGCGGGTTCTACCCCCAGGGCCGCCCGGCCGAGCTCCTGGAGGCGATGCGCCCCAAGCTGCCGATCATCACGACCGACCTGGGCACCTACCGCGCGGCCCGCGCCGCGGCGACGACCCGCGGCCGGGTGGACAAGGACTCGGCACGCAAGGTGGAGACGGCCCGCGCCCTGTTCGAGCGCAACGTCGACTCCGCCGCCCTCGCCGCCCGCCTCGACCTGCCGCGGCCGCAGGTCGTCACGCCGCTCATGTTCGAGTACCAGCTCATCGAGCGGGCCCGGGCCGACCGGCGGCACATCGTGCTCCCGGAGGGCTCCGACGACCGGATCCTGCGGGCGGCCTCCACGGTGCTCGCCCGGCACATCGCCGACCTCACGATCCTCGGCGATGAGGAGGCGATCCGCGCCCGCGCCGCCGAGCTGGGCCTCGACATCGAGGCCGCCCGCGTGCTGTCCCCGCACGACCCCGGGCACGTAGAGAAGTTCGCCGCCGAGTACGCGCGGCTGCGCGCCCACAAGGGCATGACGGTCGAGCGGGCGCGCGAGATCGTCACCGACGTGTCCTACTTCGGCACGATGATGGTGCACCTGGGCCTGGCCGACGGCATGGTGTCGGGCGCCGCCCACTCGACGGCCCACACCATCCGGCCCTCGTTCGAGATCATCAAGACGAAGCCCGGCACGTCGTCGGTGTCGTCGGTCTTCTTCATGTGCCTGGAGGACCGGGTCCTCGTGTACGGCGACTGCGCGGTCATCCCCGACCCGACGTCGGACGAGCTCGCCGACATCGCGGTCTCCTCGGCCGCCACCGCCACGCAGTTCGGCGTCCAGCCGCGCATCGCCATGCTGTCCTACTCCACCGGCACGTCCGGCACGGGCGCCGACGTCGACAAGGTCCGCACCGCCACCCAGCTCGTCCGCGAGCGCACCCCTGAGCTCGACGTCGAGGGTCCCATCCAGTACGACGCCGCCGTCGACGCGTCGGTCGCCGCGTCCAAGCTCCCCGGGTCCGACGTCGCCGGACGCGCCACCGTGTTCGTCTTCCCCGACCTGAACACGGGCAACAACACGTACAAGGCGGTGCAGCGGTCGGCGGGCGCCGTCGCCGTCGGCCCGGTGCTGCAGGGCCTGAACAAGCCGGTGAACGACCTGTCCCGCGGCGCGCTGGTGCAGGACATCGTCAACACGGTGGCGATCACGGCGATCCAGGCCCAGACCTCCGCTCCCTGACCCTTCGGCCGTGGACGCGGGCAGTGCGCCCGTACCGGCGCGACGTGGCGCACCTCGCACCCGCGGCACTCGGACTTCGTGAAAGGCTCGGTCCTGTGGCAACAGTCCTCGTCCTGAACTCCGGCTCCTCGTCGCTCAAGTACCAGCTCGTCGACCCGGCGTCGGGCGAGGCCGTCGCCGGCGGCATCGTCGAGCGCATCGGCGAGGACGCCGGGTCGACCACGCACCGGTCCGGCGGGGACGAGACGACCCGCGAGGCCCCGGTGCCGGACCACGGCGCGGCCCTGCGGCTCGTGCTCGACCTCTTCGACGAGGTGGGCCCGTCGCTCGACGGGGCGGGCATTGCCGCCGTCGGGCACCGGGTGGTGCACGGCGGCGCCGTCTTCACGGCCCCCACCCTGGTCGACGACGACGTCGTGGCGGCCGTGCGGGACCTGATCCCTCTGGCACCGCTGCACAACCCCGCGGCCGTCACGGGTATGGAGGTGGCGCGCGAGCTGCTGCCGCACCTGCCGCACGTCGCCGTCTTCGACACCGCGTTCTTCGCGCCGCTGCCGGCCCCCGCCGCGACCTATGCGCTGGACCGCAAGGTGGCCGCTGAGCACGGGGTGCGCCGGTACGGGTTCCACGGCACCTCGCACGAGTTCGTGTCCTCCGCGGTGGCCACCCATCCCGCCGTGACCGCGAAGCTGGCCGGGGAGGGCCGCGGCGCCGAGACGCTGCGCCAGGTGGTGCTGCACCTGGGCAACGGGGCGTCGGCGTCGGCGGTGCTCGGCGGCAGGCCGGTCGACACGTCGATGGGGCTCACGCCGCTGGAGGGGCTCGTCATGGGCACCCGGCCCGGCGACCTGGACGCGGGCATCGTGTTCCACCTGGTGCGCGCGGGCCTGTCCGCGGACGACGTCGACACGCTGCTCAACAAGCGCTCCGGGCTGCTGGGGCTGGCGGGGGCCAACGACATGCGCGAGGTGCGCAGGCTGGCCGAGTCCGGCGACGCCGATGCGCGCCTGGCGCTGGAGGTCTACCTGCACCGGCTGCGCAAGTACGTGGGCGCGTACGCGGCGGTGCTGGGCGGCCTCGACGTGCTGACCTTCACCGCGGGGGTGGGCGAGAACGACCACCGGATCCGCTCGGGCGTGGTGCGCGACCTGAAGTTCCTGGGGCTGACGATCGACCCGGCGGCGAACGAGGCCCGCTCGAAGGAGGCCCGCGTGATCTCCGTGGCGCCGGCGGACGCGAACCCCCTCGTCATGGTGGTGCCGACCAACGAGGAGCTGGCGATCGCCCGCCAGGCCACCGCCCTGGTCGAAGGCCAGGGCCGGTAGGGGCTGGGGTCGGTAGGGGCTGGGGTCGGCTCGCCGGGCGCCGTAGGCTCGCTCCGTGACCCTCTTCATCGACCCGCCGGCCTGGCCCGCGCACGGGACCCTGTTCTCCCACCTGGTCTCCGACGGGTCGCTGCGGGAGCTGCGCCTGTTCGCTCGCGGGGCCGACGTGCGGGACCGCGCGCTCGACCTCGACCACTACGACGTCCCCGCCGAACGGTACGACGCGCTGGTCGCGGCCGGTGCGGTGCCCGTGGACGGCGGGGACCTGGCGCGGCGCCTGGCGAGCTCGGGGCTGCGGGTCTCGGGCGCCGAGCGGAACCGCGCCAAGCGGGCGGCCCTCCTGACCCGCTGGGACGCCCTGTGGGCCGATCCGGGTCTGGCCCGCGCGGCGGGCGAGGAACTGGTGGACCGCTGGCGCGAGCCGCACCGCGTCTACCACACGACCCTGCACCTCGCCGCGGCCCTGGACGCGCTGGACGCCCTCGGCGCCGACGGCACGGACGACTACCGCACGAACGACGGCGGCCGCGTCCCCGGGCGCACCGCCCTCGGCTCGGACACCGGCGGCACGAACAACTACGGCGCGAGCGGCGGCGGCCACGTCTCCGGGCGCAACGCCCTCAGCGCCGGCACCCGCGGCACGAGCCGCACCGGCGGCGTCTCCGACCGCGCCCTGTGGCGCGCCCGCCTCGCCCTGTGGTTCCACGACGCGGTGCACGACGGCGTCGCACGCCAGGACGAGGAGCGCTCGGCCGAGCTCGTCGCCGAGCTGCTCGGCCCGCTGGCCGGGACCGGGGTCACCGTCGCGGACGTCGACGAGGTCGCCCGCCTGGTCATGGTCACGGCGGAGCACGACCCGGCGCCCGACGACGTCGTGGGCGCCCTGGTCAGCGACGCCGACCTGGCCGTGCTGGGCGGCAGCCCCGCCGTCTACACGCGGTACACGCACCAGGTCCGCGCCGAGTACTGCGACGTGCCCGACCCGCTGTTCCGCGCCGGCCGCTCCGAGGTGCTCCGCACCCTCCTGGCCACCGCCCCCCTCTTCCGCACGGCCCTAGGCGCCGCCCGCTGGCAGGCCCCGGCGGAGACAAACCTCCGCACCGAGCTGGCCCTGCTGGCGGCATGACCCGGGTGGTCGGCAAAATGTCAGGTGATCGGCAACTCGGAATGCCGATCACCTGACACTTTGCCGACCACGCTCCCGCTGATCACACCCTCGCCGACACGGTAACCTTCCCGGCGTGAGTCCCCTCAAGGTTGCCGCCGTTGTCGCGGGTGTGCTCGCCGTCGCCTTCGCCGTCCCCGTCGTCGCCGTGCAGGCCACGGGCCACAGCAGGGTGCGGCACGACCCGAGCGAGATCGAGAAGGCCGACGCCGTGATCGTGCTCGGGGCGGGGCTGCGCCCGGACGGGACGCCGTCGTCGTACCTGCGCCGCCGGGTCGAGGCGGGCGCCGAGCTCTACCGCGCCGGCATCGCGCCGACGGTGATCCTGAGCGGCGACGCGCACGACAACGCCGACGGCACCCGGTACGACGAGCCCGCGTCGATGCGAAGCTGGATCCTGGACAACGACCTCGGCGTCCCGGACGACGCGCTGGTGCTGGACCGCGAGGGGTTCAACACCACGGCCACCTGCCGCCGCGCGTACGACGTGTACGGCGCGCGCACCGCCGTCGTCGTCACGCAGGACTACCACCTGCGCCGCGCGCTCTACTCCTGCGTGGAGGCCGGGCTCGACGCCGTGGGGGTGGGCGTGAGCGCCGCGAGCGTGACGCCGGTGCGGGCGGCCTGGTGGCACGTGCGGGAGCTGCCGGCGAGCTGGAAGGCGGCCGTCCGCTCGCTGACGCGGCCCAGTCCGCGCTGACCGGACGACGCTGACCGGACGCCGCGCGCGGACCCGGCGCGGTACGCGCCGACCGGACGGCCCTGCGCTGACCGGGACGCCCTCGCTGAACCGGACGGAATCGCGTCACCGCCGGATGACCCGGCGCTCCCCGAATCGCGTCACTTCTTCTTCGGCGTGACCCACAGGTGAATCGTTCCCTCGACCACGACGGTCCCGTCGGCCAGGACGCCGCGCACGCGCACCGGCAGGTCCCGGTCGTCGCCGTCCCACTGCGCCTGGTCGGTCTCGGCCACGCAGGTGACGTCGCCGGTCGACTTCGCGAGGTAGACCACCTCCATGCCCTTGGGCAGCCACCGCTTGTCGTCGGGCACGGTGGCCTCGGCGAGGGAGCCCATGGCCATCTCCAGCCCGTTGCAGACGGCAATCGCGTGCACCGTGCCGATGTGGTTCCGGTTGCGCCGCCGGTTCGGCACGACGACCTCACCGTAGTTCGGGCGCATGTCCACGACGCGCGGGGCGATGCTGCCGAAGTACGGGGCCTTGAGCACGAAGGCCGTGGTGAAGATCCGCTTGCCGAGCAGGCCGCCGACCACCGGCAGCGAGTTCGCGGTCTTCCAGAAGGCGTGGAGCTGCGTCGTCATGCGGGCGAGCGTACCCGGGCGCGGTGACGACCGTTCACCGCGCGCCGCGCCGCGCCCAGCGCGAGACCGGGCGCCGCGCCCAGCGCGAGGCGAGCGTGGCACGCGCAGCGCGAGACGGGGAGCGCCGCCCCCGGCCTCACGCCATGCGCAGCCGGCGCATCGCCGTGAGCGCCGTGGTGAGCACGCGGCTCGGCGTGTCGCCGCCCAGGCCGTACAGCCGGTCGAGCGTGGCCCCGATCCTGGCGCCGCGAGACGTCACGACGGTCTGCTGCCGCGTGGTCCCGTCGATCGACGCCACACCGTGCCGCGCGCCCAGACCGGAGGCCTTCCAGCCGCCCATCGGCGCGGCGACCGAGCCCCAGGTCATCGTGTACCCGTCGTTGATCGCGACCGACCCCGTCTCGACGCGCGCCGCCACCCGCCGCGCGCGGGCGACGTCCCGGGACCAGACGGCGGCGTGCAGCCCGTACTCCGTGTCGTTCATGACGGCCACCGCGTCCTCGTCGCAGTCCACGCGGGTGATGGAGACGACCGGGCCGAAGGTCTCCTCGCGCGCGACCACCGCCTGCGCGGGGACGTCGTCGAGCACGGTGGGCGCGTAGAAGTACGGGCCGACGTCGGCGCGGTGCACCCCGCCGGCGAGCACCCGAGCCCCGCGGGCCAGCGCGTCGTCCACGTGCGCCGTCACCTTGTCGAGCTGCGCCGCCGAGGTGAGCGAGCCGACGTCGGCCGAGTAGTCGAGGACGGGGCTGAGCCGCAGGTTGCGCACGGCGCGCACGAACTTGGCCACGAACTCCTCCGCCACCGCCTCGTGCACCACCAGTCGTTCGACGGATACGCACAGTTGGCCCGCATTTGAGAAGCAGGCCCGCACAATGCCGGGTACCGCCGCATCGACGTCGACGTCGTCGGCAACGTAGAGCGCGTTCTTGCCGCCCAGCTCGAGCGTTGCGCCGATCAGCCGTTCGCCCGCGCGCGCAGCGACCTTGCGGCCCGTGGCGGTGGAGCCGGTGAACGCGATGTGGTCCACGTGCTCGATCAGCGCCTCCCCGACCTCCCGGCCGCCCGCGACCACCTGGAACAGGCCCGCCGGCAGGCCGGCGTCGTCCAGGGCCTCCGCCGCCCACAGGGCGGTGAGGGTGGTCTGGGGGTCCGGCTTGAGCACCACCGCGTTGCCGGCCAGCAGCGCGGGCAGCGCCTCGGAGAGCGCGAGCACCAGCGGGTAGTTCCACGGCGCGATGGCGCCGACGACGCCGACCGGCCTGCGGTGCACCTGCACACCCGCGAGCAGCGGGACCATGCCGGCCACGCGGCGGGAGGCGAGGTAACGCTCGCCGCGCACGGCGTAGTGCCGCGCGACCTGGGCGATGTCGGCGACCTCCTCGAAGGCGGCGCGGCGCGCCTTGCCGGTCTCGAGCTGGACGAGGTCGAGCACCTCGGACTGCCGCTCCAGGACGATGCGGCCGAGCCGCAGGAGCACGTCGGCCCGGTCCCGCACGGGCAGGCGGGCCCACGCCCGCTGCGCGACCCGCGCCCGGACCACGGACGCCGCGACGTCCTCGGCGGAGGAGATCGGGAACGTCACGAGCGGTGCGCCCGTGAACGGGCACATCGACCGGTGCGTGCCCGATCCCTCCGAGGTCGCGATCCGTGCCACGAGCGGGGCCATCACCCCGGGTTCGAGAACAAAGGTCCCCTGCGGGTGCTCGGGGTCGAGCACGCCGCCGACGGCACCACTCGCGGCTGCGTCGGCTGCTGCGTCGTCGATCATGGCGGCCACCCTACGCGCAAAATCCTGCACCACGTATTGATAGATGTGTGAAACTGACTTTCATAGCGTCTTGATCGCACCGGCCGCACCGGCACGACGCACAGTACTTCATGCGGGCCCGGACGGACGCGACCCGGCTACGCCGAGTCGCGCCGAGTCACACCGAGTCAGGTCACGCCCGGCGCGGCTCGATCCAGCGCCCCAGCACCGTGCAGTCCTGGTCGGTATAGCCGAGCCGCTCGTAGAAGCCGAGCACGTCCGGGTTGGTGGTGCGCACCATGAGCTGGATCTTGCGCGCACCGCGCGCGACCAGCCACGCCTCCGCCGCGACGACGGCCGCCCGGCCCAGTCCGGTGCTCTGCAGCTCCGGCGCCACGGCCACGTAGTAGAGCCAGCCGCGGTGCCCGTCGTGCCCGGCCATGGCCGAGGCGGCCACGCGGCCGCCGGACCGCGCGACCAGGACGGTCGACGTGTCGCCCGCCCGGGCCTCCGCGATGTCGAGGTGCGGGTCGTTCCACGGCCGGGTCAGCCCGCAGGCGTGCCACAGCTCGACCACCTGGTCGACGTCGGCGTCGCCGATCTCGACGAACTCACCGTCCGCCGCCGGAGCCGCCGCGAGGACCGGGGCGAGCGGCTCGCGGTTCGACGGCGCGGTCACCGCGGCTGGTACGGCGACACGACGACCTCGACCCGCTGGAACTCCTTGAGGTCGGAGTATCCGGTGGTCGCCATGGCGCGCCGGAGGGCGCCCACGAGGTTCAGCGTGCCGTCGGCCTGCTTGCCCGGCCCGAAGAGGATCTCCTCCAGCGTGCCGACGGTGCCCACCTCGACGCGCTCGCCGCGCGGGAGCTGCGGGTGGTGCGCCTCGGGGCCCCAGTGGAAGCCCTTGCCCGGCGCCTCGGCGGCACGTGCCAGCGCGGCACCGAGCATGACGGCGTCCGCGCCGCAGGCCACGGCCTTGACGATGTCGCCGGAGTGGCCCACACCGCCGTCGGCGATGACGTGCACGTAGCGGCCGCCGGACTCGTCGAGGTAGTCGCGCCGGGCCGCCGCGACGTCGGCCACCGAGGTGGCCATGGGCGCGTGGATGCCCAGGCTGACGCGCGTGGTGTGGGCGGCGCCGCCGCCGAAGCCGACCAGCACGCCGGCCGCGCCCGTGCGCATCAGATGCAGCGCGGCGGTGTAGGTCGAGGCCCCGCCGACGACGACCGGCACGTCCAGCTCGTAGATGAACCGCTTGAGGTTGAGCGGCTCGGCGTTGCCCGACACGTGCTCGGCCGAGACCGTGGTGCCGCGGATGACGAACAGGTCGACGCCGGCGTCGACCACCGTCTTGTAGAACTCCTGCGTGCGCTGCGGGGTGAGCGCGCCGGCCACCGTGACGCCGGCGGCCCGGATCTCCTTGAGCCGCTGCGTGATGAGCTCTGGCTTGATGGGCTCCGAGTAGATCGCCTGCATGCGCCGCGTCGCCTCGGCGCCCGGCAGGGCCGCGATCTCGGCGAGCAGCGGCTCCGGCGACTCGTAGCGCGTCCACAGGCCTTCGAGGTCGAGCACGCCGAGGCCGCCGAACCGGCCCAGCGCGACGGCGCTGTCCGGGGTCATCACGGAGTCCATCGGGGCCGCGACGATCGGCAGGTCGAAGTGGTAGGCGTCGATCTGCCAGCCGACCGAGACGTCCTTCGGGTCGCGCGTGCGCCGCGACGGCACCACCGCGATGTCGTCGAAGGAATAGGCGCGCCGCCCGCGCTTGCCGCGTCCGATCTCGATCTCGTTGCTCACCCGCCAAGCCTACCCATCCGACCTGATCGGGCGCGCAGCATCCGGTGATCCCCGGGGTGGCACGAGCCACAGTGTCAGTGTCCGGTGGCAAGGTTCTCCGTGGACGCACCGGGCGGCCGCGCAGGGGCTACGACAACCCGGACGAGCAGGGAGGACACCATGAACGACACCTGGATCCACAGGCCGCTGCTTGGCTTCGACACCGAGACGACGGGGGTGGACGTCGCGGGCGACCGGATCGTCACGGCGGCCCTCGTGCTGCGCACGCCCGGGGTGGGCACGGAGGTCCGCACCTGGCTGATGGACCCGGGTGTGGAGATCCCGGAGGAGGCCGCCGCCATCCACGGCATCTCGACCGAGCACGCGCGTGCCCACGGCGTGGCGCCGCGGGACGCGCTCGAGGAGATCGCCGGCGAGCTCGCGACCCACCTGGCCGACGGCGTCCCCGTCGTCGCCTACAACGCGGCGTTCGACCTCTCGCTGCTCGACGCCGAGCTGCTGCGCCACGGGCTCAAGACCCTCCCGCAGCGGCTCGGCCGTCCGGTGGAGCCGGTCGTGGACCCGCTGGTCATCGACCGCTGGCTGGACCGGTACCGCCCCGGCAAGCGCCGTCTGGGCGACCTGTCGGAGTGGTACGGCGTCACGTCGGACGGCGACCTGCACACCGCCGAGGTCGACGTGCTCGCCACGCTCGACGTGCTGGAGGCGCTGGCCCGCCGGTTCCCGTACCTGGCCCGGATGTCCCTGGCGGACCTGCACCAGCAGCAGATCGGCGCGCACCGCCAGTGGGCGGTGAGCTTCAACGAGTGGCGCCGCGAGCAGGGGCTCGAGGGCCCCGGCGCGTCAGGCGCGTGGCCGGTGCAGCACGCGGCCGGCGCCTGACGGACGGCCGGGGTCAGCGGCCGTACGCGGCGTCCACCTCGACCTCGACGAGCCATCCGTCCACCGGGAGGTTCTCGACCTCCAGGGCGAACCGCGACGGGCGGGCCGCGTTGACGACCATCGGCTCGGTGGTCGCTGACCCGAGCTGGACGTCGAGCACCTCGCCGGTCGAGAGGTTCGTGTTGGCGAAGAACTGCCGGTAGGCCCGGTTCCACCCGGCGAAGTCCATCTCCTCCTCGCCCTCGGGGTTCTGCAGGAACACGCGCATCGAGATGACGTCGTCGTAGGACAGGCCGGCCCGCTCCAGGTTCTGGCCGATGCGGGTGAGGACGTTGATGCCCTGCGCCTCGGTGATGGTCACGCCGTCCGGCAGCTCGCCGCCCGGGAAGACGTCGGTCGGGATGTACCGCTCCTCGACCGACGCGCCGGGCGTGGTGTTGCTCGCGGCGGGGCCGAGGCCCGAGGACTTGTACCAGGAGACGTTCTTGCCGATGGCCACGCCGTCGGCGATGAGCGGGGTGTCCCCGGTGACGAACGAGTGGGTCCGGTACGGGTCGGGCCGGAAGACGTGGGAGGCGGCGAAGGCCGTGCCGGGGACGGCGACCGCCGCGGTGACGATGACGGCGGCGATGAGCTTGGTGCGGTTCTTCATGACGCTCCTCCAACAGGCCGGCCGGGCGCCACGACGGCGCACGGCTGCGATGGTCCGGCGGCTGGCACCGGGTGGCGCGTGACGCTAACCAGGGGGCATTTCCGGGGCATGAACGTCGCGGGTCGCGCCGGGAACACGTCCCGCGGTGCCGTCCGCGTTCGCCCAGGACGGCCCGTGTTCCGCCGAAATGACCGAAACAACATGGTTACTACCGGCAACTGCGGAGAAACGGCGGAGACTCGCCCCGGTGACCTGCGCTCCATAGCGTCCGGCGCGGTACTGACGACGGTTGCGGCCTCCGGTCCGGGGTGCGCGGCCCGTCAGGCCTGTCGAAACGAGAGGTAGGGACCGTGGTCACCGAGAACGACACCTCCGGCGTCTCCCGCCGCAACTTCCTCCAGGCCGTCGGCGCGGGCTCCAGCGCCGGCGTCCTGTTCGCGACGATGGGCGCGATGGGTCTGGCCCCGACCGCCGCCGCCCAGCCGAGGGCCGAGTCCTGGACTCCCCCGCGCGGCAGCGACTTCACGCTGGCCGGCCGGTCGGCGAAGAAGGTGGTCGTCGTCGGCGCCGGCCCGGCCGGGCTTGCGTCCGCCTACGAGCTGCAGAAGGCCGGCTACGGGGTGACCGTGCTCGAGGCGCGGCACCGCCCCGGCGGGCGAACGCTGACGATCCGCGGCGGGGACACCGAGACCGATGTGGACGGCGTGCGGCAGACCGCGCGGTTCGCCGACGGCATCTACCTGAACGCCGGCGCGGCGCGCATCGCGCAGTGGATGGTCACCATGGACTACATCCGCGAGCTCGGCGTGCCGTACGAGGTGTTCACCAACGCGAACGCCGACGCGTACCTGTACAACGAGAGGTCCGGCGCGACGCCGGGCAACCCGGTCCGCTACCGCACCGCCAAGGCGGACGTCTTCGGCTACACGTCCGAGCTGCTGCACCACGCCGTAGACCAGGGCGCCCTCGACCAGAAACTGACCGCGGAGGACAAGGAGAACCTGCGCTCGTTCCTGCGGAGCTGGGGCTCGCTCACGTCCGACGGCCGCTACGCGGGCGGCAGCAACCGCGGCTTCGAGGTGTACCCGTCGGCGTGGAACGAGCACGGCACGCCGCTGCCCGGACCCGGCACGGTCTCGGAGGTGCTGGCCTCGAAGGTGGGCCAGTACTTCCCGTTCGAGATCAACTGGGAGCAGTCGATGCTCATGTTCCAGCCGAAGGGCGGCATGGACACGATCTACCAGTACCTGGTGCGCGCCATCGGCGCCCACAACGTGCACTTCGGCTCGCCGGTCACCGGTGTGGAGAACACCAGCGACGGCGTCAAGGTGACCTACACCGCCCGGAACGGCAGGGAGCGACAGCTCGAGGCAGACCTCGCGATCGTCGCGGCGCCGGCGGGCCTCATGCGGCGGTGGGACACCAACTGGGGGCCGGAGATCGACGCGGCGCTCGGCGAGTTCGCCGTCGGCTCGCCCGCCGGCAAGATCGGCCTGCAGTACCGGTCGCGGTTCTGGGAGGACGACCACCGGATCTACGGCGGGATCACCGAGACCGACATGGACCTCGCCCACCTGTGGTACCCGTCCTACGGGTACGGCGAGCGGAAGGGGCTGATCGTCGGCTACTACAACACCGGCGCGAACGCCCGCACCTACGCCGACATGAGCCCGAAGCAGCGGGAGCTGCGCGCCGTCGCGCAGGGTGTGAAGATCCACGGCGAGAAGTACCGCACGGAGCTGGACAGCTCCTTCTCGATCGCCTGGCACAAGGTGCCGTACATCGAGGGCGCCTGGGCCTTCCCGAACACCACGTCACCCGGCTTCCGGCTGCTGCAGCAGGGTGCGGGCAACGTCTACTTCGCGGGCGACTGGATGTCGGAGATCTCCGCGTGGCAGCACGGCGCCTTCTGGTCCGCCCGCTACGCGGTCCAGACCCTGCACACCCGCGTCATGTCGAACTGACGCGCCCGACCCCGAGCCGACCACCCGATGTGCGCTTCTACCCAGTCATCAGGCCCGAAAACCGACCCGAATCCGGGCCGAATGGCTGGGTAGAAGCGCACTTACCGGTTCGCGGATCCGGCTCCGGTCAGAAGCCCTTGTAGTTCGGGGATTCGACCGTCATCTGGACGTCGTGCGGGTGGCTCTCCTTGAGCGATGCCGACGTGATGCGGATGAACCTGCCGTTGGCCTGCAGCTCCGGGACGGTCCGCGCGCCGGTGTAGAACATCGTCTGGTGCAGGCCGCCGATGAGCTGGTGCGCCACCGTGGCCAGCGGCCCCTTGTAGGCGACCTGGCCCTCGATGCCCTCCGGCACGATCTTGTCGTCGCTCGTGACCTCGGCCTGGAAGTACCGGTCCTTGGAGTACGACTTCTTGCCGCGCGACGACATGGCGCCCATCGAGCCCATGCCGCGGTAGGACTTGAACTGCTTCCCGTTGACCAGCACCAGGTCGCCCGGTGTCTCCTCGCAGCCCGCGAACAGCGAGCCCAGCATCACGGTGTCGGCGCCGGCCACGATGGCCTTGCCGATCTCGCCCGAGTGCTTGAGGCCGCCGTCGGCGATGACGGGCACGCCCGCCGGCTTGCAGGCCAGCGACGCCTCGTACACGGCGGTGATCTGCGGTACGCCGACGCCGGTCACGATGCGGGTGGTGCAGATGGAGCCCGGCCCGACGCCGACCTTGACTGCGTCGGCCCCGGCGTCGACGAACGCCTGCGCGCCCTCGCGGGTGGCGACGTTGCCGCCGATCACCTGGACGTCCTTGGTGGCAGGGTCGGCCTTGAGCCGCTTGACCATGTCGATCAGCATGCGGACGTTGCCGTGCGCGGTGTCGGCCACCAGCACGTCCACGCCGGCCTCGATCAGGGCGGTGGCACGCTGCCACGCGTCGCCGAAGTAGCCGATCGCCGCGCCCACCATCAGGCGGCCCTGGCTGTCCTTGGACGAGTCGGGGAACTGCTCGGACTTCACGAAGTCCTTGACGGTGATGAGGCCGGTGATGCGGCCGTCGGGGTCGATCAGCGGGAGCCGCTCCAGCTTGTGCTTGCGCAGCAGCAGCGTGGCATCGTCGCGCGAGATGCCGGACGGGCCCGTGATCAGCGGCTGCGGCGTCATGACCTCGTCCACCTTGGTGGTGGCCCACTCGGCGACGGGCGTGAAGCGCAGGTCGCGGTTGGTGACCATGCCGATCAGCTTGTTCTCGGCGTCGACCACCGGGAAGCCGGAGATCCGGAACTGGCCCGCGAGGGTGTCGAGCTCCTCGAGCGTGGCGTCCGGGCCGATCGTGACGGGGTTGGTGATGATGCCGGTCTGCGTCCGCTTCACGAGGTCCACCTGGTAGGCCTGGTCCTCGATCGACAGGTTGCGGTGCAGCACGCCCAGGCCACCCTGGCGCGCCATCGCGATGGCCATCGCCGACTCGGTGACCGTGTCCATCGCCGCGGACAGCAGCGGGACCTTGAGCGAGATCTCCCGCGTCAGGCGAGACGTCGTGTCGATGTCCGACGGCGCGAGGTCGGAGTAACCAGGCAGCAGCAGGACGTCGTCATAGGTGAGCCCGAGAAAACCGAACGGGTCGGCCGGCGAGGTCTGGTCCGTCATGCAGCAAGTCTACGGCCGGTGCGGCCACAGATCTCGGCCGGGGCGTGGTACCGGCCAGAGGCGTGCGTCACCTCGCCTTGATGACGGCGAGCACCTCGTGCAGCAGCCCGGTGAACGAGCGCACCCGCTGCACCGTCGGCCCGAACGGCAGGTCCGTCGCGGCGGCGTCGGCCCGCAGGCCCACGAAGATCGGCAGCTCCGGGTAGCTCTCGTTCACCGCGTGCACGACGTCGAGGTCGGGCTTGTTCTGCGTGGTGGCCAGCACCACCGCCGTCGGGCGGACCATCGTGACCAGCTCGACCGAGCGGTGGGTGCTCGCGGGGCCGGTGACGATCCGCGCCATCGAGCCCTGCGCCGCCAGGGCCGCTGCGAGCGCGTGCGCCGAGAGCGGCACCACCTCGTCAGGCGCGGCGAAGACCAGCACGATCTTGCGCATCCGGCTCGGGTGGTTGGCCGGCGGGCCGCCGGCCTCGACCACCGCCCGCTCGAACTCCTCGGTGTAGTGACGCAGCGCGCGCAGCGCCGCCGTCGCGAGCACCACCTCGGGCATCTCGCCGGGGCCCGCGAGGACCGTCCGCTCGGACAGCCGCAGCCAGGCCGGCTCCACGAGCTCGGTCCACCAGGTGGCGGGGTCGCCGTCGGGGCCCAGCGCGAGGAGGTTGTCGCAGGCGGTCCTGCTGTACGCCAGGGCGGCGTCGACCAGGGCGGACACCCGGCCCGACGTCGGCGCGGGGGACGTGGCCGACCGCGGCCCCGACCCGGCGGGGGCGGCTGGCTCGCGTCCGACCGCGCCGCCGGGCAGGGCCCGCAGGTGCCCGCGGCCGCGCGGCTCGTCCTTCCGTTCGCCGCCCGACGCCGGACGCGCCGGGTCGTCCTGCTTGCCCGCGGCCGGCGCCTCGATGGTGCCAAGGAACTTCTCGGTGAACTCGGGCGCCCCGTCTCCCGGCTCACCCTCCACCTGCACCGTGGGCAGCGCCGGGGCGCTCCGGGTGGCGACCTCCAGCTCCGCGTCCCCTGCCTCGACGGCGGCGCGGGCGGCGTCGACCGGCGCCACGCCCTCGAGGGTCAGCCGGCGCATGACGAGCAGCCTGGCGACGTCGTCCGGGGTGTAGCGGCGGTGCGATCCAGCCGTGCGGCCCGACGGGCCGAGCCCGTACCGGCGGTCCCAGGTACGCAGGGTCGCCGGTGCGACCCCGAGGCGTCTGGCCACCGCAGCGACGGCCAGTCCGGGGCTGGAAGTACGTGACCCGCCCGAGTTCTGGGCGGGTCGCGAAGATGTCATGGTCTCGATTCTGCCGACCGGACCCTCTCCGCGCCACTGCGAAAACCGGCGTGCCGCCGATCTCGGTCGATTTCGGTTCACAGCGGAACAAATCCGGTCAGTACTGACGCGCTTGGGGCTGACCCGTTTCGGGTCGCATGACGAAAAACTGCCCCTTGAACAACTTCTGCACAACTTGTAAGTTGTTCGCCATGACGGAGATCTCGAGGCTTCCCGGTCCGGTGATGGAGCTGTGGGAATGGCAGTACCAGGGCGCTTGCCGCGACGCGGACGACACTCTGTTCTTCCACCCCGAGGGTGAGCGGGGGTCGACCCGGCGCCGGCGCGCCGAGGCCGCCAAGGCGATCTGCCGCTCCTGCCCTGTGATGATGCAGTGCCGCGAGCAGTCGCTCCGCGTGCGCGAGCCGTACGGCGTGTGGGGTGGGCTCAGCGAGGACGAGCGGTCGGCGATCCTCGCCGGCAAGTCGGTCTCCGCCTGACGACACGATGAGGGCCCCGCACCGTGTGGTGCGGGGCCCTCATTACTACCTGGCGTGGGCTGGAGTCAGCTCACGACCACGGCGAGGACGTCGCGGGCCGAGAGCACCAGGTACTCCTCGCCCGCGTACTTGACCTCGGTGCCGCCGTACTTGGAGTAGATCACCTTGTCACCGACGGCGACGTCCAGCGGCACACGGTTGCCGTTGTCGTCGATGCGGCCCTGACCGACGGCCAGAACCTCGCCCTCCTGGGGCTTCTCCTTCGCGGTGTCCGGGATGACCAGGCCGGAAGCGGTCGTGGTCTCGGCCTCGAGAGCCTTGACGACGATCCGGTCCTCGAGCGGCTTGATGGGGACCGACACGTCGGACCTCCTCTTTCGTGAGCGGATCAGAGATCGGCTGCTTGGTTGACTGAGTGGCTCGAACGTTCGACGGTCCGCCGTCGTCGCGGGTGCCGGCGGGCACGAACGTCTGGGTCCTCCGCCACGGGCCCCGGCGACCGGGATCCACGGCGGTGAACAACCCCAAATCTAGGTCGGCGCTAGCACTCGGTCAAGGCGAGTGCCAACGGGGCGGGGCAGCTCACACACCGCCCGGCCGCCGCACCACCCACACCCCGGGATCTCGTCATCTCTACGAAAAGGTTGCGTCGCGCTACTCGCCATGACCAGGACAAACGTGGAAAGATCTTCCCATGGATGCGGCGATTCTAAGCAAACTGCTCAGCCCCGAAGGCTGGGCGCTGCTTGGCTCCCTCCCACCGTACGACGAGCGGGACGCGATGAAGACCGTCACGGCGCTGCGCGCCAGGGGCGTCTCGGCGGACCTCGCGGCCGCCGTCGTGACCCAGTCCCGGCTGCGCGCCAGGGCCCGGGACAAGTTCGGTGACTTCGCGGACGGGATGCTGTTCACGGCGGACGGTCTGGAGCAGGCCACCCGGCTCGTCGTCGCCGCACTGCACGCCCGCCGCTATCTCGAGGCGGGAGTCACCGCCGTCGCCGACCTGACCTGCGGTATCGGCGCCGACTCGCTCGCCTTCGCCGGGACGGGGCTCCGCGTCGTCGCCACCGACCTGGACGAGTGCACCGCCGCCATCGCGCAGTGGAACCTGCGCCACTTCCCCGAGGCGGAGGTGCGGCAGGCCGACGGCCTCACGCTGGACCTGCGTGCGGAGGGGATCGAGGGCGTCTACGCCGACCCGGCCCGCCGCGTGCGCGGCGGCGCGGGCGGCCAGAGCCGCCGCATCTTCGACCCCCGGGCCTACGAGCCCCCGCTCGACGCCGTCTGGGCGCTGCGCGAGGCGGTGCCGGCGGTCGGCATCAAGGTGGGCCCCGGCATCGCGCACGACGGGCTACCCGACGACGCGGAGACCCAGTGGGTCTCCGTCGACGGCGACGTGGTCGAGGCCGGCCTCTGGTTCGGTCCGCTCGCACCGGACGGCCCCGGCCGCTCGGCGCTCGTGCTGCGCACCTTCACGGACGACGACGGCAAGGAGCACACCCTCAGCCGCACCGTCCGGGGCGACGGCGGCGACCCGGACGTCGGCGGCGTCGGCCAGTACCTCTACGAGCCCGACGGGGCGGTCATCCGTGCCGGCCTCGTGGGCCAGGCCGCGGCCGAGCTGGGCGGACGCCTCGTGGACCCGACGATCGCGTACATCACCACGGACGACCGCGCCGACCTGCCGTCGGCCCGGCCCGCCGAGCCCGCCGGCGCGCAGGCTCCGATCGCCACCGGATACCGGGTGCTCGACACGATGCCGTTCGGCCTCAAGCGGCTCAAGTCCTACCTGCGCGACCGGAACGTCGGGCGCATCACGATCAAGAAGCGGGGCACCGCCGTCGTGCCCGAACAACTTCGCAAGCAGCTCGTGCTCACCGGGACCGAGGAGGCGACGATCGTGCTCACACGCGTGGCAGGCAGCCAACAGGTACTTCTCGTCGAACCCCTGGGAGCCGCATGAGCTCGCCGGCGCGGCTCAGCTTCGGCGAATCCCCACGCTCGACCGTGGGCCTCGAGTGGGAGATCGGGCTCGTCGAGCCCAGCACCGCCGAACTGTCCCAGGCCGGGCCGGAGGTGCTCGACGCCCTCGCGCGCGACGCCGGCAATCCGCAGGGCGGCGACGCCGACGGCTATCCCCCGCACGTCACCGGCGAGTTCATGAAGAACACCATCGAGCTGGTGACCGGCGTCTGCCGCACGGTCGCCGACGCGGGCCGGGATCTCACGCGCACGATCGAGCGGGTGCGGACGGTGACCGACCCGCTGGGCCTCGACCTCATGGGCGGCGGCACGCACCCGTTCGCGCGCGCCGCCGACCAGGAGATCGGCGACAAGGCGCGCTACGCGCGCATCCGCGAGCGCACCGGGGTGTGGGGCGCGCAGCTCATCATCTGGGGGCTGCACGTGCACGTCGGGATCGAGCACCGCGACAAGGCGCTGCCGCTGATGCGCGGCATGCTGCCCTACTTTCCGCACCTGCAGGCGCTGTCGGCCGGGTCGCCGTACTGGGCGGGCCAGCACACGGGGTACGCCTCGAACCGGTCGCTGCTGTTCCAGCAGATCCCGAGCGCCGGGCTGCCCGTCGCCTTCGAGACGTGGCAGGAGCTCGAGGCGTACGCGGGCGACCTGCTGCACGTCGGCGCCGTCGAGGGGTTCAACGAGGTGCACTGGGACATCCGCCCCTCGCCGACGCTCGGCACGCTGGAGGTCCGGGTGTGCGACGGACCGACCAACCTGACGGAGGCCCTCACGCTCGGGGCGCTCGTGCACTGCCTGGTGGAGCACCTGTCCACGCAGCTCGACCAGGGCCGGACCCTGCCCGCGCTGCCGCCGTGGTTCGTGGCCGAGAACAAGTTCCGCTCGGCGCGCTACGGCCTGGACGCCACCATCATCCTGGACGCCGACGGCAACCAGGGGTCGGTCGTCGACTCGATCGCCAAGCTGATGGTCGAGCTCGAACCCGTCGCGGAGCGGCTGGGCTGCGCCGCGGAGCTGGCCGGGGTGCGGGACATCGTCCGCGCCGGGCCCTCCTACCGGCGGCAGCAGGTGGTGGCGGCGGCGCACGACGGCGACCTGGTGCCCGTGGTGCGCTCGATGGTGGAGGAGATGCGGGCCGGGCGGCCGCTGGTGGGCTGACCGGGTCCGGGCGGTCGGGGCGCGGCTGACGAGTGCCCTGCCGCTCCCCGCGGCAGGCTCGGCTGACCGGCCCCGACCGTCCAGCGGCCGGGGCCGGGCCGCCGTCAGACGACCTGCGCGGCGTCGTCGAAGCTCAGGCGCGGTGCGCGCGGACGGGTGGTGTCGGCACCCTCTGCCGCGCTGACGTTGACGACCAGGAAGCTCTTCCAGCCGTTCTCGGCGAAGAACTCCGCGTCGATCGCGTCGTAGATCCCGTGCATCGGACCGGCCGCCAGGCCTGCGGCCCGCAGGCCGACGATCAGGTACCCGGCCTGGAGCAGCGCGCTGGTGCGGGCCGCCTCGGCACGCGCCCCGGCGTCGCCGGCGAACATCTCGCGGGCGCCTGGCATGTGCGGGACCAGCACGTCGAGGTGCTCGTGGAAGTCGGTGTCGTACGCGAGCACGAGGGTGACCGGCGCCTTCGCGATGCGCTCCTGGTTGCCCTCCGGCGCGTTGGCGACGAGGCGCTGCCGGGCCTCCGGCGTGCGGACGACGAGCACGCGCAGCGGGCTCGTGTTCATCATCGTCGGACCCCACTTGATGAGGTCGTAGACGGCGGCGAGCTGCTCGTCGGTCACGTCGGAGTCGGCGAACGTCGTCACGGTCCGCGCGGTGCGGAACAGGCGGTCGGCGGTCGCGTCGTCGATGGCGAGGCCCGGGGCCTCGAGAACGGTCTCAGTCATACCCGCCACAACAAGTTGCTGCCGCGTACATTTCCAGATTCAACCGTGACGTGGCACACGTCGGCCGGCCACCGGGTCGTGCGGATCTCACCGGTCGAGGTGAGGAATTAGGCTGGAGCCCATGGCAGAACCCCTGGTGCTCGGCATCGAGACCTCTTGCGACGAGACCGGCGTGGCGCTGGTCCGTGGAGACGAGCTGCTGGTCGACGCGGTGGCGAGCTCGATGGAGGAGCACGCCCGCTACGGCGGCATCATCCCCGAGGTCGCCAGCCGCGCCCACCTCGAGGCCATGATCCCCACGATCCAGAAGGCGCTGGGTGAGGCGGACGTCGACCTGGGCCAGGTCGACGCCGTCGCGGTCACCGCCGGCCCCGGACTCGTCGGGCCGCTCACGATCGGCGCGTCCGCCGCGAAGGCCCTGTCGATCGGCCTGAACAAGCCGCTGTACGGCGTGAACCACGTGATCGGGCACGCGTGCGTGGACCAGCTCGTGGACGGGCCGTTCCCCGAGCGGGTGATGGCGCTCGTGGTGAGCGGCGGCCACAGCTCGCTCCTGCTGGTCGACGACATCGCCACCGACGTCACGGAGCTCGGCTCCACCCTGGACGACGCGGCGGGCGAGGCCTTCGACAAGGTCGGTCGCCTGCTCGGGCTCCCCTACCCCGGCGGCCCGCACATCGACCGCCTCGCTCGCGAGGGCGACCCCACCGCCATCCGGTTCCCGCGCGGCCTCACCGCGGCGAAGGACCAGGCCAAGCACGCCTACGACTTCTCCTTCTCGGGCCTCAAGACGGCGGTGGCCCGCTGGGTGGAGGCCCGGACCGACGCCGGGCAGGACATCCCGGTGCACGACGTCGCCGCGTCGTTCGCCGAGGCCGTCGCCGACGTGCTCACGGCCAAGACGATCGCCGCGTGCCACACGCACGGCATCGACACGCTGGTCATCGGCGGCGGGTTCTCGGCCAACAGCCAGCTCCGCGAGATGGCGGCCAAGCGCTGCGCCGAGGCCGGCATCGACCTGCGCATCCCGCCGATCCGCTACTGCACCGACAACGGCGCGATGATCGCGGCGCTGGGCTCCGCCGTCGTCCGTGCCGGGGTGGCGCCGAGCCGCCTCGACATCCCGGTGGACTCGTCGATGCCGCTCACGACGGTCACCGTCTGACCGCCGTCACGCCCCGTCCCGCCGTCGCGCCTCGTCCCGCTGTCACGCCCCCGTCGCGACGGGACGCGCAGGGTCGTTCGACCACTGCGACCACGAGCCCGGGTACAGCGCCGCCTCGATCCCGACGACGGCGAGCGCCGCCACCTGGTGCGACGCCGTCACGCCCGAACCGCAGTACACGCCCACCGTGCGGCCGGTCCCGTCGGCGGCCGGGCCGGTCGAGACGCCCAGGTTCCCGAACTTGCGCTTGAGGTCACCGGTCGACAGGAACCTGCCGTCCGCGCCCAGGTTCTCGGTGGTCGGCGCGCTGACGGCGCCCGGCACGTGCCCGGCCTGCGGGTCGACGGGCTCCACCTCGCCCCGGTAGCGCTCGGCGGCGCGCGCGTCGAGGAGCACACCTTCGCCGTCGGCCAGGGCGGCCGCGTCGTCCGCGTCGATGACGGGCATCCCGCCCGGTCGCGCGACGACGTCGCCCGGCTCGGGCGTCACGTCACCCGGTTCGAGGGCGCGCCCTGCCGCGGTCCAGGCGGCGAGACCGCCGTCGAGGAGGCGCACGTCCGCGACGCCGAAGTAGCGCAGGAGCCACCAGGCGCGGGCGGCGGACGTACCGCCGACCGAGTCGTACACCACGACGCGGGAGTCGGCAGAGACGCCCCACCGGCGGGCAGCCTCCTGGAACGCCGACGCCGAGGGCAGCGGGTGCCGCCCGGCCGCCGCCGACGCCGGAGCGGCGAGCTCGGTCTCCAGGTCCACGTACACGGCTCCGGGGATGTGCCCGGAGCGATACTGCGCGTGGCCGTCGGTCATGCCGAGCGCCCAGCGGACGTCGAGGACGAGCGGGCCGCCCTCGACGGGGTCGGCGCCACCGCCGATCCCCAGGTCCGCCGCCAGCGTGGCGGCGTCGACCAGAACTCGTTCCCTCACAGTGCGCGACCCTTCGTCGTCTGCGCCCGATCCTCTGACCGAACCTGCTCAACGTACTAATCCGAGGCTCGGATTAGCTCGGATTAGTACGTTGAGCAGGTTCGAGTAGGTAGTTTCGACGGCCGCCTCACGCCGCGTCCTCCGGCGCGTCGTCAGGCGTGTCCACCGGTGCGTCCTGTGTCGTGTCGGGGGCGTCGGCCAGCTCGAGGCGCATCGTGTAGGCGTCCTTGTCCTCGGGCTGGTAGTAGCGCTTGCGGACGCCCAGGATCCGGAACCCGAAGTCCTGGTACATCTGGATGGCCGGCAGGTTGTCGACCCGCACCTCCAGCAGCACCGCCTCGGCCTTGACCTTGCACGACCGCTCGATGAGCGCCGTCATGAGCTGCCGCCCCACGCCGTGCCGCTGCACGGCCGGGTCGACGCCGATGGTCATGATCTGCGTGACGTCCCCGTCGAACCACAGGCCGGCGTAGCCGACGACGGGCTGCTCGCCCGCGCGGTCGAGCCGCTCCGGCTCCGCCACGATGTACCAGCGGCCGAGCGCGGCGAGCTCGTCGGCGAGCATCCCGTAGGTCCAGGCGCCCCGGCCGAAGAGCTGGCGCTCCAACTCCAGCACACGGTCGAAGTCGGCATTGCGCAGCGGGCGCAGGCGCACCTCGGTGATCATGCGGCGCCTCCGGCCGGCACCGCCGTGGCTGAGCCGGTCCCGGCCGTGGAGCCCGTCGAGGCCGCCGGCTCGTGCACGTCCGGACGGCGCAGGTACAGGGGCTCGGTCGGCAGGTCCTCGCCGGCGGCCCGGCGCACGAGCGCCAGGCGACCCAGGACCGTCGCGTCGGGGACCAGTGGCGCGTCGTCCGCCACGGGGAGGAACTCCGGGTAGAGCATCGCGCCCTCGCCGATCACGACGGGCGGCTGCTCGCCCCCGGCGTCGGGCGGGGGAAGCTGCGCCTGTGCGACGAAGCCGGCGCGGTCGACGTCGGGCCCCGCGAGCCGGTCCACGACCGGGACGCCGTGCGGGCCCTCGTGCGCGACCACGCGGTACCGCGCCCAGTAGACCTCCTTGCGGCGCGCGTCGGAGGTGGCGAGGATCTCGGCGCCGGGCGTCAGGCCCAGGTCGCTCACGGCCTGCACGGCCAGGGCGTCCAGGCTGGGCACACCCAGCACGGGGATGCCGAGCGAGAGCCCGAGCGTGCGCGCCGTGACCAGGCCGACCCGCAGCCCCGTGAACGGGGCGGGCCCCGTACCGGCGACGACGGCGGTCAGGTCGGTGCGCTCGATCCCCGCATCGGAGAGGACCTCCGTGATCAGGGGCGCGAGCGACTCGGCGTGCCTGCGCCGCTCGTCGGAGGCCCGAGACGCGAGCCGCGCGCCGTCCTCCCCGAGGAGCGCGACGGCGACGGCTGCAGAGGTATCAAGAGCAAGAACGGCCACCCGCCCAGCCTATTACGGCGCATTCCAGGGGTTGTGGTCGACAATCCGTCAGGTGATCGGTATTCCGGGCTGCCGATCATGTGACGGATTACCGATCACGGCTGCCCGGCCTCAGCCCCGCAGCGCCCCCAAGTCCACGCCCGCCCAGCGGGGCCCCACCGCACGGATCGTCACCGTGCGTGTTCCCGCCTCCGGGTCCTCGTCCGCGCCGCCGGTCGCCGCGCCCCGCGGGCGCTCCAGGTCGATCTCCAGCCGGTCGTCGGCGAGCGTCTCGGCCAGGCCGCGCCCCCACTCCACGACCGTCACGGAGTCCTCCAGCGACGAGTCCAGGTCGAGCGCGTCGAGCTCGCCCAGCCCGCCGAGCCGGTAGGCGTCGGCGTGCACCAGCCCGGGCCCGCGCGTCCCGTCGGCCCGCGGCAGCGGCGGGTGCTCGCGCGCCACGATGAACGTGGGCGACGCGACCTGGCCGCGCACGTTCAGCGCCGCGCCGATGCCCTGGGTCAGGGTCGTCTTCCCCGCGCCGAGCTCACCCGTGAGGATCACCAGGTCCCCCGCGCGCAGCAGCCCCGCGACCGCGGCGCCGAGGGCACGCGTCGAGTCGGCGTCGGGCAGCTCCAGCGTCACCGCCTCCGACGTCGTCGTCCCGCCCGCATCACTCACCGGTGCTCTCCCTTCCTGCCGTGCCCGCGTACACGCGCGGGACGCGCGCCCCGAGGCGCGTCACGATCTCGTAGCTGATGGTGCCTGCCGCCTGCGCCCAGTCCTCCGCGTTGGGCGCGCCGGCGCGGGCCAGCCCGTCCGACGCCCCGAACAGGGTCACGACGTCGCCCGCCTGCTCGGACGCGTACGGGCCCAGGTCGAGCATGATCTGGTCCATGCACACCCGGCCGGCGACGCGCAGCACGCGGGTGGTGCCGGGTCCGGCGCCGGGCGCGGCGACGTCGTCCACGCCGCCGCCGACCAGGACCGGACCGCCGGGGCCGAGCGAGCCGCCGGACGCGTGCCGCGGGATGCCGTCCCCGTACCCGAGCGGGATCACGCCGAGCACCGTGTCCTGCTCCGTGGTGTGGAAGTGGCCGTAGGAGACGCCGTGGCCCGCGGGCACCCGTTTCACCGTGGCGAGCCGCGCCTCCAGCGTCATCGCCGGACGCAGGCCGAAGTCGCCCGGCACGCCCAGGTGCGGGACGGGCGACAGCCCGTAGACGGCGATGCCCGGGCGCACGAGGTCGTAGTGCACCGCGCGGTTGGTCAGGGTCGCGGCGGAGTTGGCGATGTGCCGCACCTCGAGGTCGATCCCGGCGGCCTCGACCGTCCGGATCGTGTCCTCGAAGACGTGGGTCTGCATCTTCACCGAGGGGTCGTCGGGCTCGTCCGCGAGCGCGAAGTGCGACATCAGGCCCACGACGTCGAGCGCGCCCTCCGCCCGCAGCGCCGCCACGCGGTCGAGCACGGCCGGCAGGTCCTCCGGCATGATGCCGTTGCGGCCGAGCCCGGTGTCGACCTTGAGGTGCACGCGCGCGGCACGACCGGCCACGCGCGCGCCGTCGGCCACCTCGTCGAGGGCCCAGGCGCCGGCGATGGCGACGTCGACGTCCGCGCGGACGAGGTCGGCGAAGGGTGCGCCAGGCGTGTGCAGCCAGGTCAGCACGCGCGGTCCGGGTCCGACGGCGGCGCGGACGGCCAGCGCTTCCCGTCCCTGGGCCGTACCCAGCCAGGTGGCGCCGCCCGCGACCGCCGCCCGGGCCGCCGGCGCGAGCCCGTGCCCGTACGCGTCGGCCTTGACGACGGCCATGACCTGCGCGGTCGGTGCCGTCGTCCGCAGGGCGCGCACGTTGTCGCGGATCGCGTCGAGATCGACGACCGCGCGGGCGGGGTAGTCGGGGGTGGTGCTCATCCCGTCGATTCTCGCACCTGTCGGATCCCGGCGTACCTGTCAGCCGTAGAGGTCTTTCGGGTGAGGTGGGTCTGACGCCTACGCCGGCGGCCGGCGGGTCCATTCGGCGAGCGTGCGGCGGGACTCGAAGCGGCGCGGCCGCCCGGACAGCGGGTCGGTGAGCTCGAGCGAACGGGACAGGAGCTGCAGGGGACGGCCGAAATCGTCGGGGTCGGTGTCGCGGAGCACGGGCCAGAACGGGTCGTGCAGGATCGGCAGGCCGAGCGACGCCAGGTGCAGCCGGAGCTGGTGGGTCTTGCCGGTGTGCGGCTCCAGGCGGTAGAGGCCCAGCCCCCGGGCGTCGTCGGCGGCGACGAGGGTGACGAGCGACTCCGCGTTCGGCTCCCCCGGCACCTCCTCGGCGCGGGTGACGCCGCGGCGCTTCACGATGCGGCTGCGGACGGTGACGGGCTCGCCGAGGGCGACCCGGACGCCGTCGGCCCGCGCGTCGCCGGGCCGGGGCGCACCGCCGGACGGCGGGAGGGGAGCCACCGCCTCGTAGACCTTGCGCACCTCGCGGCGGGCGAACGCCTCCTGGTACGCGCCGCGCACCTCCGGCCGCACGGTGAAGACGAGCACGCCCGCCGTGCCGCGGTCGAGCCGGTGGGCCGGGGCGAGGTCCGGCAGGTCGAGGGCCACCCGGAGCCGCACCAGGGCGGTCTCTCGCACCCACCGCCCGCGCGGCATGGTGGCCAGGAAGTGCGGCTTGTCCACGACCAGCAGGTCGTCGTCGCGGTGGAGCACCTCTGGCTCGAAGGGGATCGGCTCCTCGTGCGCCGGCGGGTCGCGGTACAGGTAGAGGAAGCCGCGCGGCTCGTAGGGCGTCGCCGGGGTGAGCGGCTCGCCGTGGCCGGTGACGATCTCGCCGAGGGCGAGCTTCTCGCGCAGGCGGTCCGCGTCGTCGCGGAAGCGGTCCAGGAGGTAGTCGAGCGCGAAGGGGAACCGTGCGACGACGTCGGGGTCGTGCGGCAGCACGAGCCGCGTGGGGTTGAGCCCGTCCCGCACGGGCAGCGGGGGGCGGTGCTTGGCGGGGCCGGGGGTGCGGCGGGCGCCCGGCGCGGGGTGGGTCACCCCGTCAACCTAACCCGGCAGGTACTTAGTGTTGCGCGAAGGGTTCCGTCGACCAGGGCAACGGGTGGAGGATGGTCGGGTGACCCTCTACGACATCCCGTTCAAGACGATGGACGGTACCGAGATCTCGCTGGCCGACCACAGGGACGACGTCGTGCTGGTGGTGAACGTGGCCTCGCGGTGCGGCCTGGCGCCGCAGTACGAGACCCTGGAGAAGCTGCAGAAGAAGTACCAGGACCGGGGCTTCACGGTGTTGGGCTTTCCCAGCAACCAGTTCCTGCAGGAGCTGAGCACGAACGAGAAGATCGCCGAGTTCTGCTCCATGACGTACGGCGTCACGTTTCCCGTGCTCGACAAGATCCGGCTGAACGGCCGCCACGCGCACCCGCTCTACGTCGAGCTCAAGAAGACGGAGGACGCCACCGGCCACTCCGGCAGGATCCGCTGGAACTTCGAGAAGTTCCTGGTCCTGCCCGGCGGCGAGGTGCGGCGGTACGCGCCCAAGACCGTCCCGGACGACCCGGCGATCATCGAGGAGATCGAGGCGCACCTGCCGCGCTGACAATCCGGGCCCCGCGTCACCCGTCGCCTCCCGCGAGCGTGAGCCGCATCGCGACCGGCACCACATCAGAGGCGTCCCCCAACCAACCGGTCCAGACCTTGGTCAGGCCGAGCTCCCGGCCCGGATCAGGCTCCTCCAAAGACAGCCGGTGCGTGCTCACCAGCGACAAAGCCGTGAGCTCGCTGACCGTCAGAATGTCGATGACCAGCACGTCCACCCGATCCAGGCCGAACGCGAGCCAGTCCTGACTCACTCGAAGCGAGAGCGTATCGAGCGCCGAGAGGCGGGACATCACCGCACTGAATGCTTTATCCATGCCCCCTTGACGCGCGGATCTCCTGGAGGTCACAGCACTTCGAGGAAATGTTGCAGACCAACTTCACCCGGGCGGGGACCGGCCCTCGCCGGACGCCTCGTGCGGTGGTGCCCCGGCGCGGGCTGGGTCGTACGCTGGGGCAATGGATCCGAACCCGTTCCGGCAGGCCACACCCGAGGACGCGCAGGCGCTCCTCGAGGTGGAGCGTGCCGCCGGGATCGCGGCCCTCGGCCACATCTTCCCGCCCGGCCTGTACCCGTTCCCGTCCGACGAGGTCCTGGCCAAGTGGGAGGCGGCGCTGGCGGAGCCGGGCGTCCGCATCCTCGTGCTGGACGACGACGGCCGCGCCGCTCGCCCGGGTGGTGGCGCCCGCCTGGCGTGCTTCGTCGCACACGACGAGCGGCTGCTGCGGCACCTGGCCGTGCACCCCTCGCGCTGGGGCACCGGCCTCGCGCGGGCCGCGATGGACCGGGCGGTCGCCGGGATGAGCGACCCGCGCCTCTGGTGCCTCGCCGACAACGACCAGGCCATCGGCTTTTACGAGCACCTCGGCTGGCGCCGCACGGGCCGCACCAAGGCAGCGGAGTACGCGCCGTTCCCCGACGAGGTCGAGATGGTCCTGCCCCGCGACTGACGCGCGCTCCCTCCCCCCGCTGGGGGATATCGGCTGGTGGCCGGGGGATTCCGCCGGATAGCGTCGACGGCATGACGTTCGCGCAGGAGATCGCGGAAGGGCTCGCCATCCCGACCGACGGCTGGGACTTCTCGTGGTTCGCGGGCCGGGCCACCGAGGAACGCCCTGGCTGGGGCTACGTCAGGCTGTGCGGCGAGCGCCTGGGTCAGGTCGACGCCGTGCTCGATGTCGACACGGGCGGCGGCGAGGTCTTCGCGGAAGCACTCGGACTGGCCGACCGGGTCCCCGGCGTGGTGCGGGCCACCGAGGCCTGGGCGCCCAACCACTCGCTCGCCTCGGCCGCGCTGCGGCCGTTCGGCGGCATCGTCACCCTAGTCGACGGCGGCGGTGCGCAGCTCCCCTTCGACGACGACCGGTTCGGCCTCGTCCTGAGCCGCCACCCGGTCTCGTTCCCGTACGCCGAGGCGGCGCGGGTGCTGGCGCCCGGCGGCACGCTGCTGGTCCAGGAGGTCGGCGCGGGCTCGAACCGTGCGCTGTACGAGTTCCTCATGGGGCCGCAGGAGAACCACGACGCCGAGTACCTGGACCAGGTCAGCGCCACGGTGGCCGACGCGGGCCTCGACCTGGTACAGCTCCAGGACGCCCTGACGCGGGTGGAGTTCTTCGACCTGGCCGCCGTCGTGCACTTCCTGCGCAAGGTCCTGTGGACGGTGCCCGACTTCTCGGTGGACCGGTACCGCGACCGCCTGCACGCGCTGTACGACCACATCGCCGAGCACGGCTCGTTCGTCTGCCACAGCCGCCGCACATTGGTGGAGGCACGGAGAGCCTGAGCGGCCGGGGCGGCCTCAGTGCGTCTCGCTGGGCTTCCCGTTCACGTGCTCGCGGGCCGACGGCGGGGCAACCCGCTGCGCCGTCAGGTCGCGTGGCGTCAGCGTGAACCCCTGCCAGTGCATCTCCATGGGGCTCTGGTCCTCGTCGCGCGCGACGTGGTGGAACCCGACGGCCACCCAGGTGACGACGTCGGACAGCTCGGCGGCGTCCTGCGCGAAGTCGAGCACGCCCGACCCGCAGGTGCCCTCCGTGTTGGCCGTCGCGAAGAGCTGGCAGTCGTCCGCCTCGGTGAACGCGATGGTGTACCCGCCCGTGCCGCCGTCGCCGTGGTGGTGGTCCTGCGTGAGCTCGAACGGCGTGGTCGCGCCCAGGTCCACCTGGTAGGAGATCTCGTGCCCGTCCTCGTTGACCACGTCCGGGTTCACCACGCGCCACCAGCGCCGGTCGGCCGCCGTGGCCGTGCCCTCGTGCGAGATCCGGGTCAGGCGGCCCTCGACGAGCGGTGACCGCGGCCCCTGCTCGCCGGTCGGCGCGGCGTCGTACTGCTCGACGACCTGGCCGCCGCGCCCGCCGAGCGCCCAGTGCACCCGCCACACGGCGTTGTGCGAGTGGCTGGTGGCGTAGTCCGTCTCGCCCGGGCCGACCGGCCAGCCGTGGGCCGGGTCGTTCCCGTAGTCCTCCGGCGAGAGGTCGCCGGTCGCACCGAGGTCGGACCGGATGCTGCCGTCGCTGCCGAAGGTGTACTGGCTGACGTACTCGTACCAGCCGACCTTCGAGATGGTCGCGAGCCGCAGGTCGGTGCGGCGGGCCACCTCGGTCCCTGTGGTGTCGCTGCTGCGGTAGGCGATCCCGCCGTCGACCACCTCCTGGCACAGCACGGGCCGCCGCTCGCCACCGCCGCCCATCGAGCCGTCGCCGATGTTCGGCAGGTAGGTCTCGAGCCGGTCGCCCAGGCACTCCGTCTCGGTGAGGGTCATCATCTGGCTGCCGCCGAAGCCCTGCGTGGTGATGTCCTCGGTGTTGCGCAGGCCGGTGTCGTACGGGACCTCGAGCTGGCCGATCGACAGCTCGGCGAGCACCTGCACCGGCTCGTGCCCGGCAGGCGTGAAGTGCACGTCGTCGAGCACCAGCCCCCTGCTCGGGTCGACCCGCCAGCACATGGTCCACGTGGAACCACCGGCGAGCTCCTGCGCGACGGGCTCGTTCTCCGCACACTTCAGGTCCACCGCGCCCGCGGGCGCCGAGCCCTCGTCGCGCGGGAGCGGGGCTGCGGGCTGCGCCCGTTCCACCACCAGGACCGCCGCCACGACGAGCGCGACGATGGCGGCCGCCGCGATGATCGCCGGAAGCATCCGGCGTTTCGGCGACACCTGGCGCACGTCTCCCCCTCAGATCTTGTTCCCCGGCCCGCTGCGGACCGGCCCGACAGGACCGGCCCGGTGCGACGTCGTCGCACCGGGCCGGCCGTTACCGCATCGGAGACTCCGGCCGTGCCGGAGGCACCTGCTGGGTCAGAGACTCAGCTCGTCAGACGGCTCGGGAGTCGTCCGTGAACCGGCCCATCGCGGTGGCGAAGGCCTGGCCGATCTCGCGCCGGCGCTTGATCATGACCGCACCGGCGCCGAGGAGCAGCACCGTTGCGCCGATCAGGGCCGCCACGTTGGCACCCGTCGCGGCCAGACCGCCGTCGCCGTCACCGTCACCGGCACCGCCGTCGCCGTCACCGCCGCCGACCGAGGCCGCGATGACCTCGAACTCGGCCATGGCGGTGTCGCCGTTGACCGTGCTGATGGCGTAGCCGTGGTGGGTACCGACCTCCTGCTTCTCGGTGACCGTGAACGTCCACTGGACGTTGCCCTCGCTGTCCGCCTCCTGGGCCGGGAGCGCGAGCGGCTCCGAGTTGATGATGCCGACGACGAGCTCACCAGCGTCGAAGCCCGACGCGTAGAAGGTCTGCTCGTCACCCTGCTCGACGACAGGGTGCTCGAACCACGCCGTCAGCTCACGACCGTCGCCGCCACCGACCGACTCGCAGACGGCGATCGGCGTCTGCGCGCCCTCGCTGCCGTCGTCGGGCTGGGCGTCCACGATGATGATGCCCGGCGGGGTGCCCTCGGGAACCGTGATCTCGATGGTGAAGCCGCAGTCCTCGTCGGCCACCACGTGCACCGGGTCACCGATGTTGTTGCCCTCGGTGTCCTGGAGCTGGATCGTGACGCCCACGCCGGCCGGGAAGCCCGTACCGGTGATCGTGACCTTGTCGCCCGCCTCGACCATGTTCGGCTCGGCCGTGATGGCCGGGTCCGTGCACTCACCCGGCGGGTTCGTGCCCGGGTCGAGGATCTCGAGCGGCGCCTCGGCACCCTCGCTGCCGTCCTCGGGCTCCGCGCCGACCACGTGGTCGCCGGGCTCGGCGTCCTCGGGGACGGTCAGGTCCGTGATGAAGCCGCAGGACTCGTCAGGGGTGACCGTGATCGGGTCGCCGACCGGGTTGCCCTCCGCGTCACGGAGCTGCACGACGACCGGCACGCCGGCCGGGAAGCCCTGGCCCACGACCGAGACGGTGTCGCCAGGGTAGGCGGCACTCGGCTCGACCGTCAGCGTCGGGTCCATGGCGCAGATGTCGGAGCCCGAGACGACCGTCAGCGGAGCCTCAGCGGCCTCGCCGGTGGTGTCGTCGGTGCCGACGACCGTGTAGTCGCCGAGCTCCGCGTCCTCCGGAACCGGGACCTCGGTGGTGAAGCCACCGTTCTCGTCGGTCTCGACCGGGATCGGGTCACCCACCGGGTTGCCCTCGGCGTCCTCGAGCTGGACCGTCGCGGTCGAGTCCGGCGTGTAGCCGTCACCGGTGGCCACGGTCGAGTGACCGGGGGCCACGGTGTCCGGGTTCACGGTGAGCGACGGGTCGATCTCGCCCGGGCCGCCGTCGCCGCCCGGCGTGATGCGCACGGCGGCGTTACCCAGGTTGATCCGGCCGAGCTCGTTGTCACCCGGCAGCAGGCCGATGCTGAGCGCCGACAGGTCGAGCGAGCTGACGACCTCCTCGCCCTCCGGCGTGGTGGAGGTCTCCGTGACCTGGCGGTTGATCTGGATCGAGATGACCTTGGCCAGGAGCTCGACGACGGGCGAGAGCAGCTGGCGGTTCATCGCGGTGAGACCGTCGGTCTTGAGGTCGTTGATCAGCAGGTCGAAGATCTTGTCACCCTCGTCGCTGATGATCAGGTCGTACACCGGCGCGAGGATCGGCGCGAGCGCACCGCCCGTCGTGTTGATGGTGTTGACGAGGAGCTCGGCGACCGGAGCCATCGTGCCCGTGCTGTTGTTCACGGCCTCGGGAAAGTTGCCGTTCACGGCGTCGGCCAGCGGGAGCGACCACGACACGTCGAGGGTGCCCAGCGGCCCCTCCTCGTAGAACGCGATGTTGATCGTCACCGAGTTCAGCGAGTCCTCGATCGCGCCGATGAGGATGTTGGTGATCTCCTCCATGAGCTCGTGCACGGTCTCCGCGATCAGCGGGTAGATCGTGTCGTCGACCAGCTCGTAGTTCGGGGGCAGCTCGTTGAGACCGCCCTCGGTCTCGTCGGGGTTGTCCACCAGCTTGTCCAGGTGGATCTCCAGCTGGCCGGTCGACAGGTCGATCGTGATGAGCTGGTTCGCCGAGGTGATCGGCTCGCCCACGACGGACTGGAACAGGTTCTCCTGCATGTTGCTGTCCACGGTGATCGACGGCGTCGGGACGCCGGGGACCGCGTCGAACAGGCCGGTCAGCGCACTGTCGTCGAGGTTCTCGTTGACGAGCCTCTCGACGGTCGTGTCGATGCTGCCGCCGATGTCGTAGATCGACGAGGCGAAGTCCTCGACGAGGGGCGAGTGCACGAACAGGTCCAGGTCGCCCACGCGGTACTGGCCGAGGCCACCCACGCCGTCCTGGTCCAGGATCACGCCGTCCTCTGCCTTGACCTCAGCAGCACCGGCGCCGGCCTCCAGCAGGAGCTGGTCCACGATCTGGTCGGTGAGGCCGTCGACGCCCAGCAGGCGCGCGACGGACAGCACGTCGACGGACGCCTTGCCGAAGTCCTCGGTCGCGCCGTCCAGGGTCACGCCGCCGTCGGCGCCGGCCAGGCCGGAGACCGCGTACGCGTCGACTGGGGACGACGCCTCGCTCTTGCTGGCCAGCGCACCGAGCTGGCCGAAGTCCAGGAACTCGTCGAGGGGGACCTCGACGTCACCGAGACTGATGAGCTCCGACCCGAGCAGCTCGGCGTTGAGGTTGCCCTCGTTCGGCCCCGGGTTCGACTCAGAGCCCGCGTCCGAGTAGGCGGCTGCGAGCAGCGCCCGCTGGAAGAGCGTCGAGTCGAGGACGCTCGCAGCGGCCTCCGACGGCTCGTCCGGGTAGTTGTTAACGGCGACTGCCGGCAAGCCGGTGGCCGTGACCACGACTGCCGTCGCCGCGACCGTCACCAGGGATCGGCGTACCAGGACGCCACCCCTCCGACGTCGGCGTGACGGTACTAGCGTTCGGTTCAAAAGAACTCACTCCTCCACATTCGCGCTGAGAGAAAAGCGTCCGGATCGGTACGTGATCACGTCCGGTTCGTCGGGGCGGTGGCGCAATACACACCGGCTCCGGCCCTCAGGGAACAGTGCTTCTCAGCCTCCTGCCAGGCAGGGCCGTAATCGTGCGCTGACGCAACAGAACGCAACTCCACGTGCGTTCTGCGCGAGCACAAGCGCGGCCGAGGCAACCGCTGGCGTAATGGCGGAGAGAAGTGAAAGACGTCCGAAATGCCGGGTGAAAAGTAGCCCCTATGACGGGTGAAAATCTGCGTTCGAGCGCGTCACCCGCCGGCGAGCCAGGCCGGCGGCCGGGTCTCGGCGAGGCGGACCAGGTCCCGGCGGTCCCGGATGCCGAGGGTCGCGTACGCGCGGCGCAGCCGGTTCACGACGGTCCGCTCCGACACGAACGTCGCCTGCGCGATCTGCGAGTTGGTCGCGCCGTGCACGGCGAGCCGGACCATCTCCCGCTCCGGCCGGCCGAGCACCTCCCACTCGGGGTCCGCGGCGCCGCTCGCGTTCGCCTCGGCGAGGAACACGTCGATACCGCGCAGCCACCCGGCCATCCCCGACAGCCGCACGAGCGTCCTGGCCTCGTCGAGCAGCGCCGTGCCCGTCGTCCGCCCCCCGCGCGTCGCGGCGTACCGGCCGTAGGCCACCAGCGTGCGCACGCGCTGCCAGGGCGACATGGGTGCGGGCGGGGCGTGCAGCGCGGCCTCGAAGGTCGGCGACGGCACGCCCTCGTCGGCCAGGAGCGCGTGGAGGCGGGACCAGGCGGCGGCGACGTCCACCGCCGACCGCTCCTCCGCCGCGACGGGCGGCTCGAGCAGCCGCTGGGCCCGCGGGCCCACCTGGGCCGGCGGCGTCGACGCCATGACCGCCTCCACGAGGTCGCACCGGACCTGGACGCGGCCCCGGTAGGGCCACGCGCAGTGCTCCAGCGCGATGGTCAGCAGCGCAACGGCCCCTTCGGCCTGTCCGACGACGAGGTGCGCGGCGCCGAGGTCGGCGGCGTACTCACCCAGCGCCCGCGCCGACCAGCTACCGGCCTGCGCGGGCATCGTGCTGGCGGGCACCGTGCCGTCGATCACGGCGTCGGCCGACGCGCGCAGCCCGCGGGCCGGCAGCCATTCGTCGACCGAGGGCCGCAGCTCCACCGCGTGCGCGAGGTGCGTCCGGACGTCGACGGCGCGCCCGTCGAACGCCGCCACGCGGGCCGCCGCGAGGTCCCGCGCCACGATCTCCGCCACGGTCCTGGCCGACGAGTCACCGGAGTGGTCGGCCAGGAGGCTGCGCGCGCCCACCACGTCGCCCAGCATCAGCAGGGCGCGCACCTGGATGTCGACGCCCACCCAGTCCTGGCCCAGCGTGGGCCCGATCTGCCGCAGGTCCGCCCGGAGCGCGCCCGGGTCCGGCAGGTCGCCGGTGTCCTCGAGGCGCAGCAGGGTCGTCGCCACGCGGGCGCCCGCCGCACGGGCCGCCCGGTCGACGTCGTCGGGGTCGCGCCACCACAGGTGGTCCGTCCACTCCGGGCCGACGCCGTCCGGCACCAGCGGTCCGTCGCTGTGGTCCACCCAGGTGCGGCCCGTCATCAGCGACACCCCGGCCGCCCGCGCCGCGAGGCGCGGGTCCGGCGCCGCCGCCACGACGGCCCAGGCACGTGCGGGCAGCTCGGCCAGGTGCAGCCCGTCGAGGATGCGCACCGCCGCGCCGGGCGCCGTCACGTCGCGGTCCACCGGGTGGGCCTCGTGGCCGTCGGCATGGCCGTCCGCCCCGCGCGCCTCCCGGCACAGCAGGGACAGCAGCGGGTGCCGCACGGTCGAGCGCCCGTCCCTGCGGAGCATGTCGGGGCCGCCAAGGGGCACCGCGGCGAGCGCGGTCATCGTCGCGGGGTCGAGACCGGCCAGCATCGCGCGGTAGGCGCGCCGGGCGGCCGGGCCGACGGCGTCCGGCCCGGCCCAGGAGGTGTCCCCGCGCAGCTCCGCGACGCTCAGCGACCCCGCGAGCTCCAGCGCGAGCCGCGGGTTGCCCGCGCTCCACCAGCGCAGGTGCTCGACGACGTCGGCGGCCACCGGGATGCTCAGCTCCAGGTCGAGCACGCGGCGCAGGGAGCCCCGGTCGAGCGGGCCCAGCTCGAGCACCTCGACGTCGTCGGAGAGCGTCTCCACGGCGATGCTCCGCACGGCGGCGATCACGCGCCAGTCCTGCCCGTAGGCCTCGTCCGCCAGGTGCTGCAGCCAGCGCGCGCGGTCGGCGGTCAGCACGCCGACGTCGTCGACGAAGAGCACGCGCGGCCCCGTCTCCCCGCCGTCCTCGGCCGCCCAGGCCGACACGGCGCGCAGGAACCCGGCGGCGTCGAAGTCGCCGTCGTGCTCCAGGTGGTCGGGTACCGACCAGGCCGACAGGTCGATGCGCCGGCTGTTCTCCAGGTCGTGGGCAGAGGGCCGTGGCGAGCACGGCCGCACCACCCGCACCGCCGACGATCCGGCACCCACCTGCTTCAGCGCGTGGAGCACCGTCGCGGTCTTGCCGATCCCGCTCAGCCCCCGCACGACCAGGACCGTCGGGTCCAGGTCGGTGGCGAAGTGCCCGATGACCCGCAGCTCTCGATCACGCCCGTGGACCACGTGGTCCCTCCCCCTGCTGCCCGCCCGGCTCTGCCATTCCGACGACAACGCCGATGGCACCACCACGGAAGGCCCGTAGCTTGATAGCACGCACACCCCTATTCGACGCTCAGATGAATATCCATGGGGACGCGTCAGGGAGTCTATGACAAGAGATGAATCGTGCAGGGCGAGGGTGTGATACGGGAAATTCCAGCTTCACTCAGTACATCTCAGGCATGCCGAAATCCCATGCATTCGCAGATATCCCTGGAATGCCGAGCGCCGCGGGATTCAGGAACCCAGCAGCTCTGCGACCACGGCAGGCACCGCCCGGGCGATCTCAAGCGCCGCGACCGGACCGCCCGCCGAGGCCCGCGCCGCCGCCCGGCCGTGCACCAGCACCGCGACGGCCGCGAGGCGCGCGGCCAGGGTCTCGTCGGCGACGACGTCGGCGGAGCGGCCCGCGAGCAGCGTGCCCAGGATGCCCGCGAGCACGTCGCCGGCCCCTGCGGTGGCGGTCCACGCGGGCGCGTCCGCCTGCGCGTACGTCGCCCCCGGGCCGGCCACCAGCGTGACCGCGCCCTTGAGCAGCACGGTCGCGCCGGTCGCGTGGTGTGCCGTGCGCGCCCAGTGCAGCGGCCGCGCCTCGACGGCGGCCCGGTCGACCTCGTGCCCGAGACCCTGCAGCAGCTCGGCGAGCTCGCCCGCGTGCGGGGTCAGGACGGCCCAGGCCGGGAGCCGGTGCTCCAGCATCGTGAGCCCGCCCGCGTCGATCACGGCGGGCGTCCTGCCGCCGGTCACGTCCTCGGACAGCACGCCGGTCACGGCAGCGAGCGCCCCGAAGATCCGGCGCGCCTGGCCGTCGTCGTCCGGTCCCTCGTCCGGGTCGACGGCGGGGACGCCGGGCCCGAGCACCCACGCCTGGACGCGGCCGCCCGCGACGACGACCTCGGGCCGGGCGAGCAGCACGCGCGTGCCGACGGCCTCGGGCCCGAGGTAGCGCACCATGCCGGCGCCCGCCTGCACGGCGCCCGACGTCGCGAGCACCGCGGCGCCCGGGTACGTCTCCGTCCCCGCGATCACGCCGACCACGCCCCGCGTGTACTTGTGGTCGTGCACGGTGGGCGCAGGCCACAGGGCGGCCACGTCGGCGGGCTCGACCCGCAGCACGCGGTCCGACCCGGTGTCCGCTCCGCCCATCGCGTGCCTGCCGGCCCCCAGCCGCTGCGTCGCGCCGGCCCGCTGGTCGGCCGCGCCGGGGAAGCCGACGTCGATCAGCTCGACCTCGCCGGCGAGGTGCGCGGCGGGCGGCAGGAGGAGGCCCCGCTTGAGCGCGCCGAACGTCACCGTCCGGTCGACGGGCAGCACGGGGCCGAGCACCACGCCGTCGTCCACGCCGATGCCGCTCGGGATGTCGACGGCGACGGTGTACGGCCACGCCTTCCCCGCCGCCTCGCGGGCCTCCGCGAGCGCGCGCACGAGGCCGCCGGCGGGCGGCCGCAGCGCGCCCCGTGCGCCGACGCCGACCAGGCCGTCCAGCACGACGTCGGACGTGCGGGCGGACTCGACGACGGACGGTACCCGCAGGTCGGCGAGCGTGACGACGCGCCCGCCGGCGGCCTCGAACGCCGCGCGGCCCGCGTCGTGCGCGCGGGCGGACGCGAGGACCGCCGTCACCGACATGCCGCGCCGCGCGAGGTGCGCGCCGGCGAACAGGGTGTCGCCGCCGTTGTTGCCGGGGCCGACGAGCAGGAGCGCGCGCGTACCGCGCACGTCGCCGCGGGCGCCGGCCGCGCGGCCGGGGCGGGCCGCGACCGGCCGCACCCGGGCGGTGCCGGGCAGCCCGTCGGAACCGAGGCTGCCGCGCAGGCGGACGGCACCGGGGCGGTCGGCCGCGCGGGCGGACGGTCGCCCGCCGACCCGGGCCGCGACCTCCCGGAGCACCACCTGGGCCAGGGCGTACGCCGCCCGGGCCATGAGCGGCTCACCTGCGGCGATGAGCGGCTCTTCGGCCTTCCGTACCTCGTCGGAGCTCCACGCGTCTTTCACAGCCCTATAGTGCCGCCTCCGCCGCCGTCCGAGGTACCACGCCGGCGTTTTGGGACGCCACTCCCGCCCGGAACCGTTGTCGGCATAGGGTCGAGGCATGCGATTCGGACTCTTCATCCCGCAGGGCTGGCGCCTCGACCTGGTCGACATCGCCCCGGCCGACCAGTGGGCCACCATGCTGTCCCTTCTGCACCGCGCGGAGAACCAGGCCGCGGGGGAGGCCGTCCCCGGCGGTGAGTTCGCCTGGGAGTCGGCGTGGGTCTACGACCACTTCCACACCACGCCGCAGCCCACCACGCAGGCCACGCACGAGGCGTGGTCCCTCATGGCCGCGTTCGCCGCGGCCACCCAGCGCATCCGCCTGGGCCAGATGTGCACCTGCATGGCGTACCGCAACCCGGCCCACCTCGCCAAGGTGGCCTCGACCATCGACACGGTCTCCGGCGGGCGCGTCGAGATGGGCATCGGCGCCGGCTGGTACGAGCACGAGTGGCGGGCCTACGGCTACGGCTTCCCGTCGGCGGGCGAGCGCCTGCGCGCCCTGGACGAGGGCGTGCAGATCATGGCGAGCATGTGGCGCACCGGGTCGTCGGGCACGTTCGAGGGCAAGCGCTACCAGGTCGACGGCGCCCTGTGCTACCCGCAGCCGCTGCAGCAGCTCCCGGTGGGCGACGGCGGCGCCCAGGTCCCGTCCATCCCCCTGTGGATAGCGGGCGGCGGCGAGCAGAAGACGCTGCGCATCGCCGCGCAGCACGCCCAGTACACCAACTTCAGCGGGGCGCCCGACGTGTTCGCGCACAAGTCGCAGGTGCTGGAGGCCCACTGCAAGGACCTGGGCCGGGACTTCGGCGAGATCACCCGGTCGTCGAACTACAACGTGGTGATCGGCGAGACCGAGGCCGAGGTGGCCGAGCGGATGGCCTGGATCGAGGCGCACCTGCGCAAGTGGGCCCCGGAGAAGGGCGAGGACGAGATCAGCATCTGGCGGTCCGGGCACCTGGTCGGCACCACCGAGCAGATCGTCGAGCGGCTGCAGGGCATGCGGGCGCGCGGCCTGGACTACGCGATCACGTACTTCCAGGAGGCCGCCTACGACCAGACGGGCATCGAGCTCTTCGAGAAGCAGGTGATCCCGGAGCTCCAGTGACCGGGCCGTCCCGGTAGCCCGGTCAGCCCTCCGCGATCACCATCGCCGACGCGATCCCGGCGTCGTGCGAGATGGTGAGGTGCAGGGTCCGCACCCCGAGCTCGGCGGCGCGGGCGGCGACGGTGCCGCTCGCGTCGATCCGCGGCGGGCCCCCGACGGTGCGGTGCACCGTGACGTCGTGCCACCGCAGGTTGCCCGGCGCGCCGAGCGACTTGGCGATCGCCTCCTTCGCCGCGAACCGCGCGGCAAGGGACGACGGCGGCAGCTCGCGCTCGGCCTCGGTGAACAGCTTCTCGCGGAGCCGGGGCGTGCGGTCGAGGGTCGCCATGAACCGGTCCACGTCGACCACGTCGATGCCCGTCCCGATGATCATGCGCTCAGGATAGGTCCCGGCGTCGGGCGCGGGTGCCAACCGGAGCGCATGATCGGGTCTTGCGCCTGATGCCCGTTTTAGGGCACTCTATGTGCGTAATGCAGAGGTAAAGGTGGCGCCTGCATCGTACCTGCGGGCGGCCACCTTTCGTGCGTAGGAGGTCACCATGCCGGAGGACGACGACAAGCTCCCCTTCCCCGTGGTCATGGTCGTCGTGTTCGGCGTCGTGATCGTCGCGATCGTCACGCTGCTGATCGTCGTAGCGGTGTCGAGCTGACGCCGCCCATCACCGGAGCACGATCGGCTACTCGACCGTGACCGACTTCGCGAGGTTGCGCGGCTGGTCCACGTCCAGGCCCTTGGCGGTCGCGAGCGCCATCGCGAAGATCTGCAGCGGCACCACCGCGAGCAGCGGCTGGAGCAGCGTGGGCGCCTGCGGGATCCAGAAGATCTCGTCGGCGTACGGCCGCACGGCGTCGTCGCCGTCCTCCGCAATCACCAGGGTGCGCGCGCCGCGCGCCCGGATCTCCTGGATGTTGGACACGACCTTGGAGTGCAGGGAGTCGCGGCCGCGCGGCGACGGCACGACGACGAAGACGGGCTGGCCCTCGTCGATCAGGGCGATCGGCCCGTGCTTGAGCTCGCCCGCCGCGAAGCCCTCGGCGTGGATGTAGGCGAGCTCCTTGAGCTTGAGCGCGCCCTCCAGGGCCACGGGGAACCCGACGTGCCGGCCCAGGAACAGCACCTTGTCGGACTGCTTCATGGACCGGGCGGTCGCGCGCACGTACTCGCCGCGCTCGATGACCGTCTGGATCTTGCGCGGCATGGCCCGCAGCTCGTCGAGCAGCGCGCCGATCTCGTCGGGGAACTTGTTCCCGCGGAGCTGCGCCAGGTACAGGCCCAGCACGTAGGCGGCGGTGATCTGCGCCAGGAACGCCTTCGTGGAGGCGACGGCGATCTCGGGTCCGGCGTGCGTGTACAGCACGGCGTCGGACTCGCGCGGGATCGTGGACCCGTGGGTGTTGACGATCGAGACCACCTTGGCGCCCTGCTCGCGCGCGTGCCGCACGGCCATCAGGGTGTCCATGGTCTCGCCGGACTGCGTCACGGCGACCACCAGCGTGCGCTCGTCGACGATCGGGTCGCGGTAGCGGAACTCGTGCGCCAGCTCGACCTCGACGGGGATGCGGCACCAGTGCTCGATCGCGTACTTGGCCACGTGCCCCGAGTAGGCGGCGGTGCCGCACGCGACGACGATGATCTTGTTCACCGCGCGCAGCACCGACTCGTCGATGCGCAGGTCGTCCAGCACGAGCGCGCCGGCGGCGTCGGTGCGGCCGAGCAGCGTGTCGGCGACGGCCTGCGGCTGGTCGTGGATCTCCTTGTCCATGAAGGACCCGAAGCCACCCTTCTCCGCCGACGCCGCGTCCCAGTCCACCGTGTAGCGCTTGCCCTCGGCGGGCTTGCCGTCGAAGTCGGTCACGGCCACCGACGTCGGAGTGATGGTCACCACCTGGTCCTGGCCCAGCTCCAGGGCCTCCTTGGTGTGCGCGATGAAGGCGGCGACGTCGGACCCCAGGAAGTTCTCGCCCTCGCCGAGCCCCACCACGAGCGGGGAGTCGTGCCGGGCGCCCACCACCGTCTCCGGCGCGTCGGCGTGCACGGCGAGCAGCGTGAACGTGCCCTCCAGCCGGCCGGCCGCCGCGGTCATGGCCTCCGTCAGGTCGCCCGTCTCCCGGTACGCCTTGGCCACGAGGTGGGCGGCCACCTCGGTGTCGGTCTCCGAGCGGAACACCACGCCGTCGGCCAGCAGCTCGGCCTTGAGCTGGGCGAAGTTCTCGACGATCCCGTTGTGGATCACGGCGAGCCGGTCGCCGTCGGCCAGGTGCGGGTGGGCGTTCGCGTCGGTGGGGCCGCCGTGCGTGGCCCAGCGGGTGTGCCCGATGGCGGCGGTGGCCGCCGGCAGCGGGTCGTGGTCGAGCACCTCGATCAGGTTGGCGAGCTTGCCGGACTTCTTGGCCCAGGCGACACCGTCCAGCCCTGGCGCGACGAGCGCGACGCCCGCCGAGTCGTACCCGCGGTACTCCAGGCGCCGCAGCCCCTCGATGACGACGTCGAGCGGCGCACCCGACGGCGTGACGGCACCCGGGCCGACGCCGTCCGCCGTAGTCGCAGCAGTTCCCGTGTAACCAACGATCCCGCACATGCGGGCGAGTCTAACGAGCGTTGCGCCCGGGCTCCCATGACAGGGTTCACAGCGCGGCCGGCCGTGCCCGGCGCGGGCGGCCGCACCACGGCGGAAGACCACGCACCACCACAGGTGGGGCACAATGCTGCAGGTGGTTTCTCAGTTCTCGACGACGGACCTCGGTGAGCACCTGCTCTCCCTCGCCCCGTCCTCACCCTATGTGGACCTCGACCGCGCGGCGTGGAGCCGCCTCTCGGCGTCCACCCCGCTGCCGCTGACCGACGAGGACGTCGAGCGCCTGCGCGGTCTCGGTGACCCGATCGACCTGGCGGAGGTCGACGCGATCTACCGCCCCCTCTCGCGCCTGCTCAACCTCTACGTGCAGGCCACCGGCACCCTGCACGACGCGACGTCGACCTTCCTGCACGAGGACCCACCCCGCACCCCCTACGTCATCGGCGTGGCCGGGTCGGTGGCGGTCGGCAAGTCGACGACGGCGCGCGTCCTGCGCGAGATGCTCGCCCGCTGGCCCGAGACGCCGCGGGTCGAGCTGATCACCACCGACGGGTTCCTGTACCCCAACGCCGAGCTGGAGCGGCGGGGCCTGATGGAGCGCAAGGGCTTCCCCGAGTCGTACGACCGGCGGGCCCTCATCCGCTTCCTGTCCCGCATCAAGGCGGGCCAGGCCGAGGTGCGCGCGCCCGTCTACTCGCACGTCATCTACGACATCGTGCCGGGGCAGGAGCTGGTGGTCCGCAAGCCCGACGTGCTGATCGTCGAGGGCCTCAACGTGCTGCAGCCGGCCCGCCCGTCCGCCGTCGACGAGTCGACCGTCGCGGTGAGCGACTTCTTCGACTTCTCGATCTACGTGGACGCCCGCACGCGGAACATCCGGCAGTGGTACGTCGACCGGTTCCTCGAACTCCGCCGCACCGCGTTCACCAAGCCGGACTCCTACTTCCGCCGGTACGCGTCGCTCTCCGACCAGGAGGCGACCGAGCGGGCCCTGCAGATCTGGGAGTCCATCAACGCGCCGAACCTGGAGCGGAACATCCTGCCCACCCGGGGCCGCGCGACGCTCGTGCTCACCAAGGGCTCCGACCACGCGGTACAGCGGGTCCGCCTGCGCAAGCTCTAGCCGACGCTCCAGCCCGCGCACTAGTCGGCGCCGGGCGCGCTCCGGTCGGCCCCGCGGGCGCCCCCGTCGGCGGCGGCCGGCGCGCCGCTGGCGACCGGCTCCGGCACCTCGTCGAGGTGCCTGCGCGAGAACCAGCTCACCACCTTGTCCACGACGAACCCCATCGCCACGCCCAGCACGACGCCGATGACGATCGCCAGCAGCGGGTCGTGCCCGAGCCACTGCGCGGCGACCAGGCCGATCCCCGCCGAGTAGAGCGCCCACATGACGGCGGCGATCGAGGCGATGAACATGAACCGGCGTCGCGGGTAGCCCACGGCGCCCGCCGTCATGTTCACCGCGACGCGGCCGATCGGGATGTAGCGCGCCGCGAGGATGAACGAGGCCCCACGGCGGGCCAGCGCGCGCTCGGCCCAGGCGACGGCCTTGCGGCCGCGGGGCGAGCGCAGGAACGGCACCCGCTCGGTGCCGATCAGCTTGCCGATCTGGTACGCGATCTGGTCGCCTACCCACGCGCCGGCGGCAGCGGCCACGAGCACGAGCCACATCCAGGGTGTTCCGGTGCTGTGCGCCGAGACGGTCAGCGTGATCACCACGGACTCGCTCGGCAGGGGCGGGAAGAACCCGTCGATGGTCGCGAACGCGAACATGGCCGGGTAGATCCACGGCGAGGCGGCCATCGCGAGGATCCATGCCTCGGTGGCGCTCAGGACGGTGGAGATGACATCGAGCACGGGACCTCGAAAGGGCTCGGCCGGGCACTACCCGGGGGGCGGAGAAGGACGCCTCATAGCGCCTGCGACCAGCCTACGCAAGGGGTACCCCTGAACCGCATCAGGGGTGCCCCTGGTAGAACCCCGCTTCCGAACGCTTCACGGGCCGTTCACGCCCGCCTCCCGGCTACAGCGCGAGCCGCTCCCGCACGACGGCGGCCAGGTCCTCCGCCACCTTGTCCGCCTCGTCCTGGACCGGGGCCTCGACCATGACGCGCACCACCGGCTCGGTGCCGGACTGGCGCAGGAGCACCCGCCCGGAGTCACCCAGCAGCGCGACGGCGTCGGCCACGGCGGCCTGCACGCCCTCGTCGGTGCCGGCCCTGGACTTGTCCACCCCGCGCACGTTCACCAGCGTCTGCGGCAGGCGCTCGATCTCGCCCGCGAGGTCGGCCAGCCGCTTGCCCGACGCCTTGACCCGAGCGGCCAGGTGCAGCGCCGACAGGACGCCGTCGCCGGTGGTCGCGTGGTCGGCCAGGATGATGTGGCCGGACTGCTCGCCGCCCAGGCCGTAACCCTTCGCGCGCATCTCCTCCAGCACGTACCGGTCGCCGACGGCGGTCTGCACCGTCGTGATCCCCTGCTCCCGCATCGCGAGGATCAGGCCGAGGTTGCTCATCACGGTCACCACGAGGGTGTCGCCGGGCAGCCGGCCCTCCTCCTTGAGCGCGGTGGCGAGGATCCCGAGGATCTGGTCGCCGTCCACGATGGCGCCCGTGTGGTCGACGGCGAGGCAGCGGTCGGCGTCGCCGTCGAACGCGACGCCGAAGTCCGCCTCGGAGGCGACCACGACGGCCTGGAGCTGCTCCGGGTGGGTCGAGCCGCACTTCTCGTTGATGTTCCGGCCGTCCGGGCTGGCGTTCATCACCACGACGTCGGCACCCGCTGCCCGCAGCGCCTCCGGGCCGACCTCGCTCGCCGCGCCGTTGGCGCAGTCGAGCGCGATGCGCAGCCCTTCGAGGGGCCGGTGGTCAGGGGTGGTGCCGACGCTGTCGGTCAGGTGCCGCACGTAGCGCTCGGCGGCCGCCCGGCCGTCCGTGCGGATACGGCCGACGTCCGCGCCGGTCGGGCGCGCCCAGTCGTCGCCGAGCGTGGCCTGGATGGCGTCCTCGACGGCGTCGGGGAGCTTGAGCCCGCCGCGCGCGAAGAACTTGATGCCGTTGTCCGGCATCGGGTTGTGCGAGGCGGAGACCATGACGCCGAGGTCGGCCTCCAGCTCGGTCACCAGATAGGCCAGCGCGGGCGTCGGCAGCACGTTGAGCACCACCACGTCCACGCCCGCCGACGCGAGCCCCGCGGCGACGGCGCCCGCGAGGAACTCGCCCGACGCCCGCGTGTCCCGCCCGACGACGGCCCGCGGTCTCGGGCCCAGCAGCTCACCCTGCGCCGTCAGGACGCGCGCCGCGGCGGCCCCCAGCTCCAGCGCCAGCTCCGCCGTGATGTCCTTGTTGGCAAGACCCCGAACTCCGTCGGTGCCGAACAGCCTGCCCATGCCCGTATCTCCTCAGATCGTTCGAAGCTCACCGTAGTGGGCGCCCGGCGCTCGCCGGAAATGCAGATGACCCTGCTGAACAGTGTCGACACTGTTCAGCAGGGCCACCAGCCAAGCGCTCGGATCAGCGCTTCGAGTACTGCGGAGCCTTGCGGGCCTTCTTGAGACCGGCCTTCTTGCGCTCGACCTTGCGGTCGTCACGCGTGAGGAACCCGGCCTTCTTGAGGTCGGCGCGGTTGGCCTCCTGGTCGATGGCGTTCAGCGCGCGGGCGATGCCCAGGCGCAGCGCGCCGGCCTGACCCGACGTGCCACCACCCGTGATGCGGGCGATGACGTCGAAGCGGCCCTCGACCTCCACCAGGGTCAGCGGAGAGTTCACCAGCTGCTGGTGCACCTTGTTCGGGAAGTAGTCCTCGAGGGTGCGGCCGTTGATCTTCCAGGTGCCGGTGCCGGGGACCAGGCGCACGCGCGCGACGGCCTCCTTGCGGCGCCCGAGAGCCTGGCCCGGGGCGGTGATGGACGAGCCGCGCGTCGCCGGCGCGGCGGTCTCGGTGGTGTAGGTGCTGGGCGTCTCGTCCGCGCCCTGCTCGATGTCGACGGTGGTCTCAGCCACTGTGGTGTCCTCGCGTCCTTCGCGTTGCGATCCGGCAGCGGCCTCAGGCCTGCTGCGAAACCTGGGTGATCTCGAACGGCTTGGCCTGCTGTGCCGTGTGCGGGTGCTCAGAGCCTGCGTAGACCTTCAGGTGGGTCATCTGCGTCCGACCGAGCGAGGTCTTGGGGAGCATGCCGCGAACGGCCTTCTCGATGACGCGCTCCGGCTTGGAGTCCAGGAGCTCGCCGTACGGGGTGGCAGTGAGGCCGCCCGGGTAGCCCGAGTGGCGGTAGGCCAGCTTGGTCTCGCGCTTGTTGCCGCTCAGCGCGACCTTGTCCGCGTTGATGACGATGACGAAGTCACCGCCGTCGACGTGCGGGGCGAACGTCGGCTTGTGCTTCCCGCGCAGCAGGGTCGCGACCTGGCTCGCCAGGCGGCCCAGGACGACGTCGGTCGCGTCGACGACGTACCAGTCGCGCTGGATGTCGCCGGGCTTGGGGGTGTACGTACGCACGGTTCGTAACCTTCTCGTTTTCGGTGTCGTCGGGCGAGAAGCGGCGCCCGAAGAGTCAGGTCGTTGTGCGCGGGGGTCATGATGACGTCCGGGCCGGTCGTCGGCACGAGAGTGGGCTCGGTGCCAACGCAGGAACGTCGGAGACAGAGCACAACGACTCAATAGAGTACCTGGCGGTTTCGCCGGGGGTCAAAGCGTAGCGGCCGTGCGGCACGGGTTCGCGGGCATGAGGTTCGACACGTCCGTGTCTGGCGTCCGCGCCGAACTGGTGTCACGGTAGGACCATGACCGAGGAAACCCCAGCCACCATGCCAGGGCCGGACGGGATCGCCGAGGGCGACACCGACCAGCTCCCGTCGGAGGACACCCTGTTCAGCCGCGGCCCCAAGGACATCCTCGACGAGGGCTACTCGCCGCCGGAGCGCCCGCGGCGGAACCACTGGGGCGAGACCTCGTGGGAGGAGCGGCACCGCGAGCCGATGGACCAGCGCCTCGACCAGGAGGAGCCGGACATCTGGCAGGTCGACCCGCTCTACCGCGCCGACACGTCCCGCGCGGGGCGGCTCGTCTCCGACCCGGACGCCGACCCCGGCAGCTACGCCGCGGAGGACGGCAACCGCGAGAACGACCTGTACGGCACGGACGCCGGCATCGACGGCGCCGGTGCGAGCGCGGAGGAAGCGGCGGTCCACTGGGTCGACGAGCCCTGACGTACCGCGGGCCGGGGCGAGCGGCCCGCCCGCCCCGGCCCCGCCCTAGGTCGCCTGCGGCGCGGCGTCCCAGACGTCCTCGTCCATCCGCTTCGCGCGGACGGCGTCGGCGCGGGCCGCGAGCTCGTCGTCCGGCGGGTAGGTGATCTCCTCGAGGCACAGGCCCTCCGGTGGCACGACGAAGACGCCCGCGCCGCGCTCCCGCCGCGCCAGGAGCTCCGCGGGCCAGCCCACGGGACGGCGCCCCTCCCCCACGGCTATCGACGCGCCCACGAGCGCGCGCACCATGTTGTGGCAGAACGCGTCGGCGACGACGTGCGCCACGGCGAGCCCTGCGTCGGGCCCCTCTGCGGGCCGCTCCCACGCGATGCGCTGCAGCTCGCGGATCGTCGTCGCCCCGGGCCGGGGCTTGCAGTACGAGGCGAAGTCGCGCACCCCGGTGAGCGGGCGGACGGCGTCGTCCATCGCGGCGACGTCGAGCGGCTTGCGGGACCACAGGACGTGTGCGCGCCGCAGGGGGTCGCGCAGCGCGGCGTCGTCGGCGATCCGGTAGGTGTAGCGGCGGCGCAGGGCGGAGAAGCGCGCGTCGAACCCGGCGGGCGCCGGCGCGGCCGCACGCACCACGACGTCGGCAGGAAGCACGCCCGAGAGGCGGGACACCAGCGCCTCGCCCGGCGTGCGGGTGGAACGGCCGGGCAGGCGCGCCCAGTCCCTCGTGTCGAGGTCGACGTGCGCCACCTGGCCGCGCGCGTGGACGCCCGCGTCGGTGCGGCCCGCGACGGTGAGCCGCGGCGCCGGGCGGCCGAGCTGTTCGCTGCGCAGGACCCGCCCGAGGCCCTCCTCGAGGGTCCCCTCCACGGTGCGCAGCGCCGGCTGACGCGCCCAGCCGGCGAAGTTCGTCCCGTCGTAGGCGAGGTCGAGGCGGACCCTGATGAACTCGTTCACGCCAGCCATCTTCCCCGATCCCTGCGCCGGGGTCCGTAAAGTGACTTCATGGCAGACACCCTCACGCTGGCCGTCGACTGCGGCGGCGGCGGGATCAAGGCGGCGGTCCTCGACACGTCAGGAACCGCCCACGCGACCCCGGTCCGGGTGCCGACGCCGTATCCGCTGCCGCCCGAGCTGCTCGTCGACACGATCGCGAAGATCGCCACCGATCTGCCGCCCGCCGCGCGGGTCACGGTCGGCATGCCTGGGATGATCCGCAGCGGCGTCGTCGTGCACACGCCGCACTACATCACCCGGTCGGGGCCGCGCTCCCGCGTGGTGCCCGCGCTGGCCGACGCGTGGCGCAGCTTCGACATGCGCGCGGCGATCTCTGCGCGCCTCGGGCTGCCCGCCCTCGTCCTGAACGACGCCGAGGTGCACGGGGCCGGCGTGGTCGCCGCGTCGGGCCTCGAGCTCGTCATCACGCTCGGCACCGGCCTGGGGACGGCGATGTTCCACGGCGGGCGCATCGCGCCGCACCTGGAGTGGTCGCGCGCGCCCGTCCGCCGGAGCCTCACCTACGACCAGTACATCGGCGAGCCCGAACGCCGCCGGCTCGGCGACGGGCTGTGGTCCCGGCGCGTGGTCACCGTCGTCGATGGGCTGCGACCCGTCTTCCACTGGGACCGGCTCTACATCGGGGGCGGCAACGCGCGGTGCATCACGCCGTCGGCCCTGGCCCGCCTCGGCGACGACGTCGTCATCGTCCCCAACTCGGCGGCCCTGGTAGGCGGCGCCCGCGCCTGGGACCTCCCGGCATCACCCTAGACCGCCGGACAGTCCCCATTCCGCCGACCCACGATGTCCCCGGCGCCGAACCGAAATCTGCTGGTCGATACGACCTGTGATCGACGATCAAGTTTCGGCTCGGCGCCGGACGTGACACTTAGGTTGCGGTTCGGCGCTGGGCCTGGGGTGGTCCAGGGACGACGACGCCGGGCCGCACCTTCCGTACGGAAGGTGCGGCCCGGCGTCGTGCAGGGCGGAAGCGGCTCTGGCCTACTTCTTCTCCTCGGTGGCCTCGTCAGCGGCGGCCCCGTCAGCGGGGGTCTCCTCCGCCGGGGCGTCCGTGACGTCCTCGGCGGGGGTCTCCTCGACGGCGTCCTCGACGGGAGCGTCCTCGACCGGGGCGGCCTTCTCGGTGGCCTTGGTGGCCTCCTTGACGACTGCCTGCTTGGGGCTCACGGGCTCGGTGATGAGCTCGATGACCGCCATCGGCGCGTTGTCGCCCTTGCGGGTGCCGATCTTGGTGATGCGCGTGTAGCCACCGTTGCGCTCGGCCATGGCCGGGGCGATCTCGGTGAACAGCGTGTGCACCACGCCCTTGTCGCGCACGACGGTGAGCACGCGGCGGCGGGCGGACAGGTCGCCCTTCTTCGCGAACGTGATCAGGCGCTCGGCCAGCGGACGGAGGCGCTTGGCCTTGGTCTCGGTGGTCGTGATGCGGCCGTGCTCGAACAGGGAGGTCGACAGGTTCGCGAGGATCAGACGCTCGTGAGCCGGGCTACCGCCGAGTCGCGGACCCTTGGTAGGGGTAGGCATTGCTTGTCTCCTTGGAAGTGGTTCCGCGCGCCCGGCTCACGCCGGGCGCGGGACGTCAGTACGACTGCTCGTCGCTGCTGTAGGCCGCGGAGTCGCCACCCTCGAAGTACGAGGCGCCTGCCGGGTCGAAGTCCAGCGGCGAGTCCTTGAGGCTGAGGCCGAGCTCGGCCAGCTTCTCCTTGACCTCGGTGATCGACTTGGCACCGAAGTTGCGGATGTCGAGCAGGTCCGCCTCGCTGCGCGCCACGAGCTCGCCCACCTGGTGGATGCCCTCGCGCTTGAGGCAGTTGTACGAACGGATGGTGAGGTTGAGCTCCTCGATCGGCAGCGCCAGGTCCGCGGCCAGTGCGGTGTCCGTCGGCGAGGGACCGATCTCGATGCCCTCTGCCTCGACGTTCAGCTCACGTGCCAGGCCGAACAGCTCGACCAGGGTCTTGCCGGCCGAGGCGAGCGCGTCGCGAGGCGTGATCGCCTGCTTGGTCTCGACGTCGACGATGAGCTTGTCGAAGTCGGTGCGCTGCTCGACTCGGGTGGCCTCGACCTTGTACGTGACCTTGAGGACCGGCGAGTAGATCGAGTCGACCGGGATCCGCCCGATCTCCGCGTCGAACTGCTTGTTCTGCGCGGCGGACACGTACCCACGACCCCGCTCGACGGTCAGCTCGATCTCGAGCTTGCCCTTGTCGTTCAGGGTGGCGATGTGCAGGTCGGGGTTGTGCACCTCGACCCCCGCCGGCGGCACGATGTCCGCGGCGGTCACGGTGCCTGCGCCCTGCTTGCGCAGGTACATCACGACGGGCTCGTCGTTCTCCGAGGAGACCACGAGGTTCTTGATGTTGAGGATGATCTCGGTGACGTCCTCCTTCACGCCCGGCACGGTGCTGAACTCGTGCAGCACGTTGTCGATGCGGATGGACGTGACGGCAGCGCCCGGGATGGACGACAGCAGGGTGCGACGCATCGAGTTGCCGAGCGTGTAGCCGAAGCCGGGCTCGAGCGGCTCGATGGAGAAGCGGGAACGGCTCTCCGAGATGACCTCTTCGGTCAGCGTGGGGCGCTGTGCGATGAGCACTGTGAGTGTCCTTTCAGTGTGCGTCCGCTATATGACGCATCACGGCATGCGATCTCTCGCAGCCCGGGCGGATCTCTGTCACCGTCCGGGGAAGGTGCTCACCGCGAGCGGTGAGCGGACGTCGCCGTCGCGGTGCGGTCCCGCGGCCGTCTGACCGCGCGGCCGCACCGCGATGCGACAGGTATCAAACGCGGCGGCGCTTCGGGGGACGGCAGCCGTTGTGCGCCTGGGGCGTCACGTCCTGGATCGAGCCGACCTCGAGGCCGGTCGCCTGAAGCGAGCGGATGGCGGTCTCGCGACCGGAACCCGGGCCCTTCACGAAGACGTCGACCTTCTTGACGCCGTGCTCCTGCGCGCGGCGCGCGGCCGACTCGGCAGCCATCTGCGCTGCGTACGGGGTGGACTTGCGGGAGCCCTTGAAGCCGACGTGGCCGGCAGAGGCCCACGACACCACGGCACCGGACGGGTCGGTGATCGAGATGATCGTGTTGTTGAAGGTGGACTTGATGTGCGCCTGGCCGAGCGGGACGTTCTTCTTGTCCTTGCGGCGCGGCTTACGGCCGGCGGCGGAACGAGTCTTGGGAGGCATGTGTTCTGAAATCTCCTGGTCTGATCGGACCGGGGCGGTCTCAGCTCGGTGAGCCGACCGCTCCACGGACTGCTATCAGCGGGCCTTCTTCTTGCCCGCGACGGTGCGCTTGGGACCCTTGCGGGTGCGCGCGTTGGTCTTGGTGCGCTGACCACGCACCGGCAGGCCGCGACGGTGGCGCAGGCCCTGGTAGGTGCCGATCTCGACCTTGCGGCGGATGTCGGCCGCGACCTCGCGGCGGAGGTCACCCTCGAGCTTGTAGTTGCCCTCGAGGTAGTCGCGCAGCGCGACGAGCTCGGCGTCGCCGAGGTCCTTCACGCGGACGTCCGGGCTGATGCCCGTGGCGGCCAGGGTCTCCTTCGCGCGGGTACGACCCACACCGAAGATGTAAGTGAGCGCAACCTCAAGCCGCTTGTCGCGGGGGAGGTCGACGCCGATAAGACGTGCCATGTGCCTTCCGGCTCCTGTACTGCTCGTCGGAGGTCTGCCGCACCGCCATCCCGCGACGCTTCGCGGGCCCCGGCCTCCGGACCGAGGGTTCCCCGCCCCCGCGCTGGCGCGAGGGTGGTTCGAGGTGGTGCGCTGGTGGTGGCCTCAGCCACCGACCCGGGCGGATGCCCGGAGCGTGATCAGCCCTGGCGCTGCTTGTGGCGCAGGTTGTCGCAGATCACCATGACGCGACCGTGCCGGCGGATCACCTTGCACTTGTCGCAGATCTTCTTGACGCTCGGCTTGACCTTCATCGGGTTTTTCCTCCGCCACGCGCGTCCGGTCTCCCGGTGCGCACGCGGCAGTGTCGTGGGTGGTCGATCGTGCGGCGACGTCGCCTCCGGCCAGGCCGCGAGGAACGTAGCCCCGGATCGGGGACTGACTACTTGTAGCGGTAGACGATCCGGCCGCGGGACAGGTCGTACGGGCTGAGCTCAACCACCACGCGGTCCTCGGGGAGGATCCGGATGTAGTGCTGGCGCATCTTGCCCGAGATGTGCGCGAGAACCTTGTGACCGTTCGACAGCTCGACGCGGAACATCGCGTTCGGCAGAGCCTCGATCACGCTGCCCTCGATCTCGATGACACCGTCCTTCTTTGCCATATCCTCCGCTAACTCTCGTCGTGACTGCTTCCACGCCCACGGCGCCGCGGGAACCCCGCGGAGCCGACAGTCGGGTGTGGATGTCGTGTGTGCCCGTGTACCGCCGACCTCGTGTGCCTCGGCCTGCGCCCCGCATGCGCGGGGACCGGCAGGCGCCGATGGCACCCTGTTCAGAACTGGAGGCGTTGAACGGACTACACCCAGCGATCTAGCCTACGTCACTTCGTAAAGCATTCAAAGCGCAGGACGACGCCGGCGCGCGCCCCGGGCCGTGAGCCTCACCACGCGGGGACCTGCTCAGAGGTCGTACTCGACCCCCGGCAGGCCGATCATCGTGTGCGGCAGGCTGTCGACGAAGAAGAACAGCATCGGCAGCCAGCCGAGCACGATGCCGAGGCCCAGCGCGATCAGCACCGAGCGCCCGCGCGCGGCCCAGAGCCACACGCCCAGCAGCCAGACCACGACGCCGAGCAGCAGCACCGACTCCCACAGCATGAGCGACGTGCCGAACCCGAGCACGACCCCGGCCCAGAGGAAGGGGTTCGGCGCCAGCCGCCGGCTCCACGCCGCGAGCCAGCGCCCGAACCGCCTGAGGCCCCGGCCCACGGCCGGGAGGATCCGCGTGTACCAGGGCCCTCGCTCCGGCCCCGGTTCGGCGTGCGCGGGCGTCGCGTAGGTGGTGTCCGCGCGGAGCCCGGCGTCCGCGCCGGACACCCGGGCGCCGGAGGCGGCGGGCAGACTGTGGGCTTCATCGGTCACGCGGGCGATCGTAGCCAACTGACCCGGAGTTAAATAGACCCCGGGTGAAAGAGTTGCCGGAACGAGACTCGCGCGGGACGACGTTCCGAACGGCGCGGGTTCAGTCGTGTGGCGGGCTCAGCCGCTCGTCATGCCAGCCGGGCTCCGCGCTCAGCCCAGCGAGACCGGCGCGACGCCGAAGTCGGCGAGGCGCTCGGCTCCCCCGTCGACGGCGGTCAGCACGACGATGCCGTCCTCGAGGATCGCCGTCGAGTGCTCCCAGTGCGCCGCGCGTGAGCCGTCGTCGGTGACCACCGTCCAGTCGTCGTCGAGGACGCTGGTATCGGACCCGCCGCGGGTGATCATCGGCTCGATGGCCAGACACATCCCGGAGCGCAGCCGCGGGCCCGAGCCCGACGTCCGGTAGTTGTGCACGTCCGGCGGCTGGTGCATGGCGCTGCCGATGCCGTGCCCGACGTACTCCTCGACGATGCCGAACTCGACGCCGGCGATCTCCCCCGCCAGCTCGACGGCGGTCTCGACGGCCTCGCCCACGGCGTTCAGCCGCTTGGCCGAGGCCAGCGCGGCGATGCCCGCCCACATGGCGGTCTCGGTCGCCCGGACGAGCGCGATGTCGGCGAGGTCCGGAGCGTCGGTCCGGAGCGAGCTTGCGAGCGCAGGATCGGAGCGACTGTCGATACAGCCCGAGGCGACCAGGTCGTCGTCGAGCAGGCGGTGGTCCAGGGGGCCCTCCGGGCCGAGGACGAACGAGAGCGCCGAGTCGCCGTGCCAGCCCTCGACGATCGCGCCGCAGTCGATCGAGACGAGGTCGCCCGCTGCGAGCACGCGGCTGCCCGGGATGCCGTGGATCACCTCGTTGTTGACCGAGGTGCAGATCACCGCCGGAAAGCCCTGGTACCCCAGGAACGACGGCGTGGCGCCCGCCGCGGCGATCGCCTGGGCGGCGACCGCGTCGAGGTCGGCGGTAGTCAGGCCGGGGCGGGCAGCCGCCCGGACCGCGGCGAGCGTGTCGGCGACCACCAGCCCGGCCCGCCGCATGAGGCGCACCTGGTCCGGCGTCTTGTACTCGATCCGCTCCCGGCCGAAGACCACCGCTCAGCCCAGCTGGGTGGCGAGGGAGGCGACGATGCGGTCGGTGACCTCCGCGATCTCCCCGACGCCGTCCACCCGGGCCAGCAGCCCGCGTTCCGCGTACGCCGCGGTGAGGGGTGCCGTCTCGGTGTCGTAGATGTCGAGGCGGCGGGCGATCGCCTCGGGGGTGTCGTCCTCGCGGCCCTCGTCCTTGGCGCGCTTGGTGAGGCGCTCCATCAGCACGTCCCGCTCCGCCGTCAGCTCGATGACGCCGTCGAGCTCCCAGCCGAAGTCGGCGAGCGCGGTGTCCAGCTCGGCGACCTGGGCCGCGTTGCGCGGGTAGCCGTCGAGCAGGAAGCCGGCCTTGACGTCCTCGTCCCCGAGGCGGTCGCGGATCATCGCGTTGGTGACCTCGTCCGGGACGAGCTCACCCTTGTCCATGTAGGCCTTGGCCGTCGTGCCGAGGTCCGTGCTGCCCTTGATGTTGGCGCGGAAGATGTCACCGGTGGAGATGGCCACGATCCCGAAGATCTCGGCGAGGCGCGCGGCCTGCGTGCCCTTGCCGACGCCCTGCGGGCCCATGATGACCAGACGCGTGACCTGGCCCTCCTGGTCCGGACGAGCGTGCAGCTCGCGGCGAGAGGTGGTGGTGGGAGTCTGGCTCAACGGAGGAATCCTTCGTAGTGGCGCTGCTGCAGCTGCGAGTCGATCTGCTTGACCGTCTCCAGCCCGACGCCGACCACGATGAGGATCGAGCTACCGCCGAAGGGCAGGTTGGTGCTGACGCCGAGGAAGACGAGCACCAGCGTCGGGATCAGCGCGATCAGCGCGAGGTACAGGGAACCGGCGGAGGTGATCCGGGTGATCACGAAGTCGAGGTACTCCGCCGTCGGGCGGCCGGCGCGGATGCCGGGGATGAAGCCGCCGTACTTCTTCATGTTGTCCGCGACCTCGTCCGGGTTGAACGTGATCGAGGTGTAGAAGAAGCAGAAGAAGATGATCATCAGCGTGTAGATCGCGATGTACAGCGGCGACGACTGCTGGACCAGGTTGTTCGAGATCCAGACGACCCAGTCGGACTGCTGGTCCCCGAACTGGGCGATGAGGCCGGGGATGGCCAGGATCGACGCGGCGAAGATCACGGGGATCACGCCGGACATGTTGATCTTGATCGGGATGTACGTGCTGGTCCCGCCGTACATGCGGCGGCCGACCATGCGCTTCGCGTACTGCACCGGGATGCGGCGCTGCGACTGCTCGACGAACACCACGAGACCGATCACCAGGATGATGACCAGGATCATGATCGTGAAGTTCAGGACGCCGTTGGCGCCACCGGCGATGGACCACAGCGACGTCGGGAAGCTCGCGGCGATCGACGTGAAGATCAGCAGGGACATGCCGTTGCCGACGCCGCGCTCGGTGATCAGCTCGCCGAGCCACATGACGAGGCCCGTACCGGCGGTCATGGTGATGACCATGAAGATGGACGTCAGGATGTTGTCGTCCGCGATCACCTCGGTGGCCACGCTGCAGCCCTGGAAGAGCAGGCCCTGCCGCGCCGTCGTGATGACGGTCGTCGACTGCAGGATCGCGAGGCCGATCGTGAGGTAGCGCGTGTACTGGGTCAGCTTGGTCTGACCCGACTGGCCCTCCTTGTGCAACGCCTCGAAGCGCGGGATCACCACGCGGAGGAGCTGCACGATGATGCTCGCCGTGATGTACGGCATGATCCCGAGGGCGAAGATCGACAGCTGCAGCAGGGCACCGCCGCTGAAGACGTTGATCAGGCCGAGCAGGGTGTTCTCGCCCTGCTCACCGATACACAGCTGCACGTTCTGGTAGTCCACGCCGGGAGTCGGGATGAACGACCCGAGCCGGAAGATCGCCATGATCGCGATCGTGAACAGCAGCTTGCGCCGCAGGTCTGGCGTCCGGAAAGCCCGGCCGAAAGCGCTGAGCACCCTATCCTCCTGGCCCGCCGTTGCGGGATCTCGTGTCGCCGGCGAGGGGCGCCGGCGAGGTGTGTCGAACGTGGGCCAGACCACAACGGTGCAGCCAGACCGTGTCGGATTCTACGTTGCTCACGGGGTCAGGGGGACCACGTTCGCTCCGGGAATACGCAAGCGAGTTCCGGGAATATCAAAGAGAGCACACAGGGCCGGCCGCGCATCGTGCGCCGCCGGCCCTGTCTGCTGTCTCAGGCCTCCGAGACCGTGCCGCCGGCCGCCAGGATCTTCTCCTTGGCGGACGCCGAGACGCGGTCGACCGCGACCTCGAGCTTGACGGTGACCTCGCCGTTGCCGAGCACCTTCACGGGCTGGCCCTTGCGGACCGCGCCCTTCGCGACGAGGTCCTCGACGGTGACGGAGCCGCCGTCGGGGAACAGCGTCGAGAGCTTGTCCAGGTTCACCACCTGGAACTCGACACGGAACGGGTTCTTGAACCCGCGCAGCTTCGGGAGGCGCATGTGCAGAGGCATCTGCCCACCCTCGAAGCCCGCGGGCACCTGGTAACGGGCCTTCGTGCCCTTGGTACCACGACCCGCCGTCTTACCCTTCGACGCCTCACCGCGACCCACGCGGGTCTTCGCGGTCTTGGCGCCGGGGGCCGGACGGAGGTGGTGGACCTTCAGCGGCTTGTTCTCCGCCATGATCACTCGACCTCCTCGACGGTGACGAGGTGCGCCACCGTCTTGACCATGCCACGGATCTCCGCGCGGTCCTCCTTCACGGCGGTGTCGCCGATCCGCTTGAGGCCGAGGGTCCGCAGCGTGTCACGCTGGTTCTGCTTGCCGCCGATGGCGGACTTGGTCTGGGTCACCTTGAGCCGAGCCATCACGCACCCGCCTTCGCAGTCGACTCGGCACGGCCGGCGGCCTGCGCGCGGAGCAGCGCGGCCGGAGCCACGTCCTCGAGCGCGAGCCCACGACGAGCGGCCACGGCGGCCGGCTCCTCGAGGTCCTGCAGGGCCTTGACCGTCGCGTGCACGATGTTGATCGCGTTCGACGAGCCGAGCGACTTGCTCAGCACGTCGTGGATGCCCGCGCACTCCAGCACGGCGCGGACCGGACCACCGGCGATCACACCGGTACCCGGCGACGCCGGACGCAGGAACACGACGCCGGCGGCGGCCTCACCCTGGACGGGGTGCGGGATGGTGCCCTGGATACGAGGGACGCGGAAGAAGTTCTTCTTCGCCTCCTCGACACCCTTGGCGATCGCCGCGGGCACCTCCTTGGCCTTGCCGTAGCCGACGCCGACGGTGCCGTCGCCGTCACCCACCACGACGAGCGCGGTGAAGCTGAAGCGGCGGCCGCCCTTGACGACCTTGGCGACGCGGTTGATGGTGACGACCTTCTCCAGGAAGGCGCTCTTCTCCTCGCGCCCCCCGCGACGGTCGTCCCGACGCCCGCCACCGCGGCGGTCGTTACGGTCCTGGCGGCCGTCGTTGCGGTCCTTGTTCTCGGTGGCGGCACCCTGGGGGGCGCCGCTGCGCTGCCCTGCAGCCATCAGAGAGTCCTCTTCTTCCGTGCGTTGGTCATCACAGGGCCAGACCGCCCTCGCGGGCGCCGTCAGCCACTGCGGCGACACGACCGTGGTACTTGTTGCCGCCGCGGTCGAACACGACGGTCTCGACGCCGACAGCCTTGGCACGCTCGGCGACGAGCTCGCCGACCTTGCGGGCCTTGGCCGTCTTGTCGCCGTCGAACGCACGCAGGTCGGCCTCGAGGGTCGACGCCGATGCGACGGTCCTGCCCACGCTGTCGTCCACGACCTGCGCCACCATGTGGCGCGAGGAGCGGGTGACGACCAGGCGCGGACGAACGGCGGTGCCGGTGATCTTCTTGCGCAGGCGCAGGTGACGACGCTGGCGAGCGACGGACTTGCCCTTGCCCAGGATCTTGATAGCCATCGTCACTTACCAGCCTTTCCGACCTTGCGGCGGACGTTCTCGCCGGCGTAGCGCACACCCTTGCCCTTGTAGGGCTCGGGCTTGCGGATCTTGCGGATGTTCGCTGCGACCTCGCCGACCTGCTGCTTGTCGATGCCAGAGACCGAGAACTTGGTGGGGCTCTCGACCGCGAAGGTGACACCAGCGGGGGGCTCGACGACAACGGGGTGGCTGAAGCCGAGCGCGAACTCGAGGCTCGAACCCTTCGCCACGACGCGGTAACCGGTACCGACGATCTCGAGCTTCTTCTCGTAGCCCTGGGTCACACCGGTGATCATGTTGGCGATCAGGGTCCGCGTGAGGCCGTGCAGGGCGCGCGAGTTCCGCTCGTCGTCCGGACGGGACACCACGATCTGGGCGTCCTCGTGGGCGACGTTGATGGGGGCGGGCACCGTGTGCTCGAGGGAGCCCTTGGGGCCCTTCACGGTCACGAGCGCGCCGCTGACGGTGATGTCCACGCCGGCCGGGACCGGAACGGGAAGCTTGCCGATTCGAGACATTGGCGTTTTCTCCTTTCCGGATTACCAGACGTAGGCGAGGACTTCGCCGCCCACGCCCTTGGCCTGTGCCTGCCGGTCGGTCAGGAGGCCGGAGGACGTGGACAGGATCGCCACGCCGAGGCCGCCGAGGACCTTGGGCAGATCGGTGGACTTGCGGTAGACGCGCAGGCCGGGCTTCGAGATCCGGCGCACGCCGGCGAGGGCGCGCTCCCGGTTCTGGCCGTACTTCAGCTCGATCGTGAGGGTCTTGCCCACCTGGGCGTCCTCGACGGTCCAGCCTGCGATGTAGCCCTCGGCCTGCAGGATCTCAGCGATGTGCGTCTTCAGCTTCGACGACGGCATGGTGACCGTGTCGTGGTGCGCCGAGTTCGCGTTACGCAGACGGGTCAGCATGTCTGCGATGGGGTCGGTCATAGTCATCGGGCTCTTGCCCTTCCTCGCCGGGGTATCCGAACGGTCTCGACGGACCGGCCGGACCTACGGCGTAGTTGTGTTACCAGCTGCTCTTGGTGACGCCGGGAAGCTCGCCACGGTGGGCCATCTCCCGCACGCAGATGCGGCACAGGCCGAACTTGCGGTAGACGGAGTGCGGGCGACCGCACTTCTGGCACCGGGTGTAGGCGCGGACCGCGAACTTCGGCTTGCCGGCCGCCTTGTTGATCAGGGCCTTCTTCGCCATGTCAGTTCTCCTTGAAGGGGAAGCCGAGACGGCGCAGCAGGGAGCGGCCCTCGTCGTCGGTCGTCGCCGTCGTCACGACCGTGATGTCCATACCGCGGACCCGGTCGATCTTGTCCTGGTCGATCTCGTGGAACATCGACTGCTCCGTGAGACCGAAGGTGTAGTTGCCGTGGCCGTCGAACTGCTTGGGCGACAGGCCGCGGAAGTCGCGGATGCGCGGGAGCGCGATCGCCAGCAGGCGGTCGAGGAACTCCCACATGCGGTCGCCGCGCAGCGTGACGTGCGCGCCGATCGGCATGCCCTCGCGCAGCTTGAACTGCGCGATCGACTTGCGAGCCCGGGTGACCTGCGGCTTCTGACCGGTGATCGCCGAGAGGTCGCGGATGGCGCCCTCGATGAGCTTGGAGTCCTTCGCCGCGTCACCCACACCCATGTTGACGACGATCTTGGTGAGACCGCCGGCCTGGTGCACGTTCTTGTGGCCGAACTCCTCGATCAGCGCCGGGAGGATCTCCTCGCGGTACTTGAGCTTGAGGCGCGGCTGGGCCGGGGCCTCGATGGTCGTCTCGGTCATCAGATGTCCTTCCCGGAGCGCTTCGCGACGCGGATCCGGACGGTCTTCTCCCGGCCGTCGCGCTCCACCTTCTCGAGGCGGTACCCGACGCGGGTGCCCTTCTTGGTCTCCGGGTCGACGATCATCACGTTGCTCACGTGGATCGGCGCCTCAACCGTCTCGATGCCACCGGTGCGGGTGCCGCGCTGCGACTGGCCCACCTTGGTGTGCTTCGTGACGCGCTGGACGCCCTCGACCACGAGGCGGTCGGAGTCCTTGAGGACCTCGAGCACGCGGCCGGTCTTGCCCTTGTCGCGACCCGAGATCACGATGACCTGGTCGCCCTTCTTGATCTTCGCCATGGTCAGAGCACCTCCGGAGCCAGCGAGATGATCTTCATGAACCGCTTGTCACGCAGCTCACGACCGACCGGGCCGAAGATACGGGTGCCGCGAGGCTCGCCGTCGTTCTTCAGGATGACGGCGGCGTTCTCGTCGAACTTGATGTAGGAACCGTCCGGACGACGGCGCTCCTTGGCGGTCCGGACGACGACGGCCTTGATGACGTCGCCCTTCTTCACGTTGCCGCCCGGGATCGCGTCCTTGACGGTGGCGACGATGGTGTCGCCGATTCCGGCGTAGCGACGGCCGGAGCCACCGAGAACGCGGATGCAGAGGATCTCCTTGGCACCCGTGTTGTCGGCGACCCGAAGTCGCGACTCCTGCTGGATCATGTGAGTGAACTCCTGTCGTCGAACTGGTTCTCGCGCGGACTGCTTCCGGCGAGCCTGGTCGAACGGATAGTTGCTGTGCCGGGGGCGTCACGCGTACGTGTGTCACGCAGCGCCCCCGGCGGGATGAGAAGTCTTACTTGGCCTTCTCGGCGATCTCCACCAGACGCCACCGCTTGGTAGCGGACAGCGGGCGGGTCTCCATGATGACGACCAGGTCGCCGATGCCGGCGGTGTTCTGCTCGTCGTGCGCCTTGATCTTCGTGGTGCGACGGATGACCTTGCCGTAGAGCGGGTGCTTCACCCGGTCCTCGACCTCGACCACGATGGTCTTCTGCATCTTGTCACTGACCACGTAGCCACGGCGCACCTTGCGCGTCGTGCGCCGGACCTCTGGGGCCTCGGCAGTCGTGTTCTCGCTCATTGCCTCACTCACTCACGCTCGGAGCCGTACGGATGCCGAGCTCGCGCTCGCGCAGGATCGTGTAGATTCTGGCGATGTCGCGACGCACGGCCTTGAGCCGGCCGTGGCTCTCGAGCTGGCCGGTCGCCGACTGGAAGCGGAGGTTGAACAGCTCCTCCTTGGCCTCCTTCAGCTTGGCGACGAGAGTCTCGTCGTCCATGCCGTCCAGGTCGATAGGGGCGAGCCCCTGGGTACCGATAGCCATCAGACACCACCCTCGCGCACCACGAAACGGCACTTCATCGGGAGCTTGTGCATCGCGCGGCGCATGGCCTCACGAGCAAGGGACTCGTCGACACCGGCCAGCTCGAAGACGACCCGGCCCGGCTTGACGTTGGCGACCCACCACTCCGGCGAACCCTTACCGGAACCCATGCGGGTCTCGGCAGGCTTCTTGGTCAGCGGACGGTCGGGGTAGATGTTGATCCACACCTTGCCGCCACGCTTGATGTGACGGGTCATCGCGATACGCGCCGCCTCGATCTGGCGGTTGGTGACGTACGCCGGCTCCAGAGCCTGGATGCCGAAGTCGCCGAACGCGATCTGGGTACCACCCTTCGCCGCACCGGAGCGCGACGGGTGGTGCTGCTTGCGGTGCTTGACCCTGCGCGGGATCAGCATGGTCAGGCCTCCGTTCCGGTCTCTGCGGCCGGAGCGGCAGCCGCCTGGTCCGCGGGGGCGGACTCGGCGCTGCGCTCGGCCGGACGCTCGTTGCGGCGACCGCCGCGACGCTCGCCGCCGCGCTCGCCACGCTCACCGCGCTCGCCACGGCCACGACCCTGACGGGGCGCGGCTGCGGCCTGCTGGGCGGCGAACTCCTTCTCGGTGGTCTCGCCCTTGTAGATCCACACCTTCACGCCGATGCGGCCGAAGGTGGTACGGGCCTCGTAGAAGCCGAAGTCGATGTACGCGCGGAGCGTGTGCAGGGGCACACGGCCCTCGCGGTAGAACTCCGAACGGCTCATCTCGGCGCCGCCGAGGCGGCCGGAGACCTGCACGCGGATACCCTTCGCGCCGGCGCGCTGGGCGGACTGCATGCCCTTGCGCATCGCGCGACGGAACGAGACACGGCTCGCGAGCTGCTCGGCGATGCCCTGCGCGACGAGCTGCGCGTCGATCTCCGCGTTCTTGACCTCGAGGATGTTGAGCTGAACCTGCTTGCCGGTGAGCTTTTCGAGCTCGCCCCGGATGCGGTCCGCCTCGGCACCCCGACGGCCGATCACGATGCCCGGACGCGCCGTGTGGATGTCCACGCGGACGCGGTCGCGGGTGCGCTCGATCTCGACCTTGGAGATGCCGGCGCGCTCGAGGCCTGTACCCATGAGCTTGCGGATCTGCACGTCCTCACGGACGTAGTCGCGGTACCGCTGACCGGGCTTGGTGCTGTCGGCGAACCAGCGCGACCGGTGGTCGGTGGTGATACCGAGGCGGTACCCGTGCGGGTGAACCTTCTGTCCCACTATCGGGCCCCTTCCTTGACGGTCTGCTTGTCGGCGAGCACCACGGTGATGTGGCTCGTGCGCTTGAGGATGCGCGTCGCACGTCCCTGAGCCCGCGGGCGGAACCGCTTGAGCGTCGGCCCCTCGTCGACGAACGCGGCGGAGACGACCAGGTCGCCCTCGTCGAAGCGCTCGCTCGCGCGGTCGGCCTTCACCCGGGCGTTGGCGATCGCGCTCTCCACGACCTTGCGGATCGGCTCGCTGGCGGCCTGCGGTGCGAACTTCAGCACCGCGACGGCCTCGGAGGCCTGCTTGCCACGGATGAGGTCCACGACGCGCCGGGCCTTCTGGGGCGTGACACGGACGAACCGCGCCTGCGCCTTGGCTTCCATTGCTGTCCTGCTTCCTTTTCTCAGACAGTCCAGGTCATCGCTGCTGTGGTGGGGAGAAACCCCACGCCTCAGCGGCGACGACCCTTCCTGTCGTCCTTCACGTGGCCGCGGAAGGTCCGCGTGGGAGCGAACTCGCCGAGCTTGTGGCCGACCATCGCCTCGGTCACGAAGACCGGGACGTGCTTGCGACCGTCGTGCACGGCAAAGGTGTGACCGAGGAAGTCGGGCGTGACGACCGACCGACGGGACCAGGTCTTGATGACGTTCTTGGTCCCCTTCTCGTTCTGGGCGTCCACCTTCTTCTGCAGGTGGTCGTCGACGAAGGGGCCCTTCTTCAGGCTACGAGGCATGTTTCAGGCTCCTATCAGCGCTTCTTGCCGGTACGGCGGCGACGGACGATCAGCCGGTCGCTCGACTTGTTCGGACGGCGGGTACGACCCTCCGGCTGGCCCCACGGGCTCACCGGGTGACGACCACCGGACGTCTTGCCCTCACCACCACCGTGCGGGTGGTCCACCGGGTTCATGGCGACACCGCGCACGGTCGGGCGCTTGCCCTTCCAGCGCATGCGGCCGGCCTTGCCCCAGCTGATGTTCGACTGCTCGGCGTTGCCGACCTCGCCGACCGTCGCGCGGCAGCGCAGGTCGACGTTCCGGATCTCGCCGGACGGCATGCGGAGCTGCGCGTACGGCCCGTCCTTGGCGACGAGCTGCACGGACGCACCGGCCGAACGGGCGATCTTCGCGCCGCCGCCGGGCCGGAGCTCGATGGCGTGGACGACCGTACCGGTCGGGATGTTGCGCAGCGGCAGGTTGTTGCCCGGCTTGATGTCGGCACCGGCACCGGCCTCGACGCGGTCGCCCTGCGACAGCTTGTTCGGCGCGATGATGTACCGCTTCTCGCCGTCGGCGTAGTGCAGGAGCGCGATGCGTGCCGTGCGGTTCGGGTCGTACTCGATGTGCGCGACCTTCGCGGGCACGCCGTCCTTGTCGTGACGACGGAAGTCGATGACGCGGTAGGCGCGCTTGTGACCGCCGCCCTTGTGCCGCGTGGTGATACGACCGGTGTTGTTACGACCACCGGTCTTGCTCAGCGGGCGGATCAGAGACTTCTCCGGCTGCGAGCGCGTGACCTCGACGAAGTCGGCGACGCTGGAGCCGCGGCGGCCGGGCGTCGTCGGCTTGTACTTACGGATTCCCATGGAAACCTGTCCTCAATCTGCTCTCGTCCGGCTCAGCCGACCGGCCCGCCGAAGATGTCGATCGTGCCCTCGCGGAGGGTGACGATCGCACGCTTGGTGTCCTTGCGCTTACCGAGGCCGAAACGCGTGCGACGCGTCTTGCCCTTGCGGTTGATCGTGTTCACCGAGGCGACCTTGACGCTGAAGACCTTCTCGATGGCGATCTTGATCTCGGTCTTGTTGGCGCTCGGGTCTACGATGAAGGTGTACTTGCCCTCGTCGAGGAGGTTGTAGCTCTTCTCGGAGACGACCGGCGCGATCAGGATGTCGCGCGGGTCCTTCACGGTGACGCTCACTTGGCGGTCTCCTCAGCGGTCTCGGCCTCGGACTCCGTGGCGACAGCCTTCGCGCCCTTGGCCGGGCCCTCGAGGAACGCGGCGAGCGCGCCCTCGGTGAAGACGACGTCGTCGGAGACGAGCACGTCGTAGGTGTTGAGCTGGTCGGCGACCAGGAGGTGCACCTCGGGCACGTTGCGCAGGGACTTGATCGTCACCACGTCGTCGCGCTGCGTCACGACGAGCACGTGCTCGCGCTCCGTCAGCTTCTTGATCGTGGCGAGCGCCGTCTTGGTGGACGGGACGCCGTCGACGCCGAAGCCGGTGACGACGTGTACGCGACCCGCACGGGCGCGGTCGGAGAGCGCACCGCGCAGGGCGGCGGCCTTCATCTTCTTCGGGGTGCGCTGGTCGTACTTGCGCGGCTGCGGGCCGTGGACGGTGCCACCGCCGGCGAACTGCGGGGCGCGCGTCGAACCCTGGCGGGCGCGGCCGGTGCCCTTCTGCTTGTACGGCTTCTTGCCACCGCCGCGGACGTCGCCGCGGGTCTTGGTGGCGTGCGTCCCCTGGCGGGCGGCGGCGCGCTGCGCGACGACGACCTGGTGGATCAGCGGGATGTTCACGGCGACGTCGAACACCTCAGCGGGGAGCTCGGCCGTGCCGGACTTCTTGCCCTGGGCGTCGACGACGTCAACGGACAGCGCGGTCTGCGTGGTCATGGCTGCGGTCACGCTCCCTTCGCGGCGTTACGCACGAGGACGACGCCACCCTTGGGGCCGGGAACCGCGCCCTTGACGAGCAGCAGACCCTTCTCGACGTCGACCGCGTGAACGGTCAGGTTCTGGGTGGTCTGACGGGCGTTACCCATCCGACCGGCCATCCGCAGGCCCTTGAAGACGCGCGACGGCGTCGAGGCGCCACCGATCGAACCCGGCTTGCGGTGGTTGCGGTGCGCACCGTGGGAAGCGCCCACGCCGGCGAAGCCGTGCCGCTTCATGACACCGGCGGTGCCCTTGCCCTTGGTGGTGCCGACGACGTCGACCCGGGCGCCCGCCTCGAAGACCTCGGCGGTGAGCTCCTGGCCGAGCGTGAACTCGCCGGCGTTCTCGGTGCGGATCTCGGCCACGTGCCGGCGCGGCGTCACGCCGGCCTTCTCGAAGTGGCCCTTGAGCGGCTTGGTGACCTTACGGGGGTCGACCTGGCCGGCCGCGAGCTGGACGGCCGCGTAGCCGTCGGCGTCCACCGTACGGATCTGGGTGACCACGTTGGTGCCGACGGAGACCACGGTCACCGGCACGAGGCGACCCGCCTCGTCCCAGAGCTGGGTCATGCCGAGCTTGGTCCCGAGCAACGCGGTCACGTTCTTCTGCTGGTTGGTCATGATGTCCTCCAGCCTCAGAGCTTGATCTCGATGTTCACGTCCGCCGGCAGGTCGAGCCGCATGAGCGAGTCGACGGCCTTGGGCGTGGGATCGATGATGTCGATGAGCCGCTTGTGCGTGCGCATCTCGAAGTGCTCGCGGCTGTCCTTGTACTTGTGAGGCGACCGGATCACGACGAAGACGTTCTTCTCCGTCGGCAGCGGCACCGGACCCACGACCGTCGCACCAGCGCGAGTGACCGTGTCGACGATCTTGCGCGCCGAGCTGTCGATCACCTCGTGGTCGTAGGACTTGAGCCGGATGCGGATCTTCTGTCCCGCCATGGCGTCGTCTGACTCTCTCTCTCGAACCGCTACTGACCGACCCACGCACTCGGGCGTGTCGCCTAGAGCGACACAGCCGGGCGCAGAACACCATTGCTGGTGCCGGGGCCGTTGGGAAGTGATCCGTCCTGACTGTTCAGCCGGGACCGACCACGACGTTTGCCGAGCCTGCTCGGAACAGTGCCTCCGGAGATCCGGAGTGCGTGTGCTCCGCGGGGCGCCCTACGCATCGACCAGGCGAAAACCCCCGCGACCCCTCGTCCGGGTTCTCCCCGGGAGGGTGACCGCTCCAGCCTCTGCTGACCCCGAGCGAGCCGGGACCAAGGACTGCGGTTCTGCACACTGTTCGACACTTGAAAGAGCGCGCCTGTGACAGGCAACTATGCAATCTTGCCATACGACTGGGCAGGCACCAAACGCAAAGCGGTGTGATGCCCACTACCCACGCAACGGGGCCCGGGCGCCGAAGCACCCGGGCCCCATCGTTCAGCCGACTTCCGTCAGCCGAGTCAGTGCTCCAGGATCACTTGAGGATCTTGGTGACACGGCCCGAACCGACCGTGCGGCCACCCTCGCGGATGGCGAAGCCCAGACCCTCCTCCATGGCGATCGGCTGGATCAGCTCGACCGTCATCTCGGTGTTGTCGCCGGGCATGACCATCTCGGTGCCCTCGGGCAGCGTGATGACGCCGGTGACGTCCGTGGTGCGGAAGTAGAACTGCGGGCGGTAGTTCGAGTAGAACGGGTTGTGGCGGCCACCCTCGTCCTTGCCCAGGATGTAGACCTGCGCTTCGAAGTTCGTGTGCGGGGTGATCGAACCCGGCTTCACGACGACCTGGCCACGCTCGACGTCCTCGCGCTTGATGCCGCGCAGGAGCAGACCGGTGTTGTCGCCGGCCTGAGCCTGGTCCATCTGCTTGTGGAACGTCTCGATGCCCGTGACGGTGGTCTTCTGCGGCTCGCGGATACCCACGATCTCGACGTCGGAGTTGATGTCCAGGGTGCCGCGCTCGACCTTACCGGTGACGACGGTGCCACGACCGGTGATCGTGAAGACGTCCTCGATCGGCATGAGGAACGGCTTGTCGAGGTCGCGCTGGGGCTCCGGCACGTTCTCGTCGACGGCGTCCATCAGCTCGACGATCTTCTCGACCCACTCCGGGTCGCCCTCGAGAGCCTTGAGGCCCGAGACGCGGACGACAGGAGCGTTGTCGCCGTCGAACTCCTGCGACGACAGCAGCTCACGGACCTCCATCTCGACGAGCTCGAGGATCTCCTCGTCGTCGACCATGTCGGACTTGTTGAGCGCCACGAGCAGGTAGGGCACGCCGACCTGGCGGGCGAGCAGCACGTGCTCACGCGTCTGGGCCATCGGACCGTCGGTGGCGGCGACCACCAGGATCGCGCCGTCCATCTGGGCGGCACCGGTGATCATGTTCTTGATGTAGTCGGCGTGACCCGGGGCGTCAACGTGCGCGTAGTGACGCTTCGGCGTCTCGTACTCGATGTGCGCAATGTTGATCGTGATACCGCGCTGCTTCTCCTCCGGCGCGGCGTCGATCTCGTCGAAGTTGCGCTGGACGTTCGCCGGCAGGTCCGGGTACTTGTCCGCGAGGGTCTTCGAGATCGCCGCGGTCAGCGTCGTCTTGCCGTGGTCGACGTGACCGATCGTGCCGATGTTGACGTGCGGCTTGGTCCGCTCGAACTTGGCCTTAGCCACTGTGGGTCCTCCTGGGACTTGGGTAGATGTTCCGAACGTTTGCAGATGGTCGGCCAAGAAGCCTACAACTGCGGGGCGTTGCGGTTTTTCCTACAGGTTGGTTGTGCGGGTCGACCTGTGGGGACTCACTCGCCCCGGGTCTTCTTGATGATCTCTTCGGCAACCGCCTTGGGAACCTCGGCGTAGCTGTCGAACTGCATCGAGTACACCGCGCGACCCTGGGTCTTCGACCGGAGGTCACCGATGTAGCCGAACATCTCGCTGAGCGGCACCTGGGCGCGAACGACCTTCACACCGGTCGCGTCCTCCATGGACTGGATCATGCCACGTCGGGAGTTGATGTCGCCGATCACGTCGCCCATGTACTCCTCGGGCGTCCGCACCTCGACGGCCATGACCGGCTCGAGGAGGACCGGGTCGGCGCGCCTGACGCCTTCCTTGAAGACCATCGAACCGGCGATCTTGAACGCCATCTCCGAGGAGTCGACGTCGTGGTACGCACCGTCGATCAGCGTCGCCTTGACGCCGACCACCGGGAAGCCCGCCAGCACACCCTGCTGCATGGCCGCCTGGATACCGGCGTCCACCGACGGGATGTACTCGCGGGGGATGCGGCCACCGGTGACGGCGTTCTCGAACTCGTAGAGCTCGCCCTCCGTCGTCTCCAGCGGCTCGAAGGTCACCTGGACCTTGGCGAACTGGCCGGAACCACCCGTCTGCTTCTTGTGCGTGTAGTCGATCTTCTCCGCCGTGCGGCGGATCGTCTCGCGGTAGGCGACCTGCGGCTTGCCGACGTTCGCCTCGACCTTGAACTCGCGCCGCATGCGGTCGACGAGGATGTCGAGGTGGAGCTCGCCCATACCGCCGATGACGGTCTGGCCGGTCTCCTCGTCCAGCTTCACGCGGAAGGTCGGGTCCTCCTCGGCGAGCTTCTGGATGGCGGTCGACAGCTTCTCCTGGTCGGCCTTCGTCTTCGGCTCGATGGCCACGTCGATGACCGGCTCCGGGAAGGTCATCGACTCGAGGATGACCTGGTTCTGCGGGTCGGACAGGGTGTCACCGGTGGTGACGTCCTTGAGCCCGATGAACGCGTAGATGTGGCCCGCCTGGGCCTCCTCGACCGGGTTCTCCTTGTTGGAGTGCATCTGGAAGAGCTTCCCGATGCGCTCCTTCTTGCCCTTGGTCGAGTTCTGCACCTGGGCGCCCTGGGCGACCTTGCCGGAGTACACGCGGACGTAGGTCAGCTTGCCGAAGAACGGGTGCGCGGCGACCTTGAACGCGAGGGCCGAGAACGGCTCGGTGGCGTCCGCGTGCCGCACGACGACCTTCTCGTCGTCCTTCACGTCGTGGCCCTCGATGGAGGGCACGTCGAGCGGCGACGGCAGGTAGTCGATCACGGCGTCGAGCATGGGCTGCACACCCTTGTTCTTGAACGCCGAACCGCACAGGACCGGGAAGGCCTCCGAGCTGATGACGAGCTTGCGGATGCCGCCCTTGATCTCGGCGACGGTCAGCTCCTCACCGCCGAGGTACTTCTCCAGCAGCTCCTCGTCGGTCTCCGCGACGGCCTCGACGAGCTGGGCGCGGTACTGCTCCGCCTTCTCCTGGAGGTCGGCCGGGATCTCCTCGACCTCGTACTCCTCGCCCATCTTGGTGTCGCCGCGCCACGTGAGCGCCTTCATCTCGACCAGGTCGACGACGCCCTCGAAGTCGTTCTCCGCGCCGATCGGGAGCTGGATGACGAGCGGCTTCGCCTTGAGGCGGTTGACGATCGTGTCGACGGTGAAGTAGAAGTCCGCACCGAGCTTGTCCATCTTGTTGACGAAGCAGATGCGCGGCACGTCGTACTTGTCCGCCTGGCGCCACACGGTCTCCGACTGGGGCTCGACACCCTCCTTGCCGTCGAACACGGCGACGGCGCCGTCGAGCACGCGGAGCGAACGCTCCACCTCGACCGTGAAGTCGACGTGGCCCGGCGTGTCGATGATGTTGATCTGGTTGTTCTTCCAGTAGCAGGTCGTCGCGGCGGACGTGATCGTGATGCCGCGCTCCTGCTCCTGCTCCATCCAGTCCATCGTCGACGCACCGTCGTGCGTCTCACCGATCTTGTAGTTCACACCCGTGTAGAACAGGATGCGCTCGGTCGTCGTGGTCTTGCCGGCATCGATGTGGGCCATGATGCCGATGTTGCGGACCTTGTTCAGGTCGGTCAGCACGTCGAGTGCCACGGTCTGTTACCCCTTGGTCTAAAGGTGGGTGGGGGCCGGCGGTTCTGCATCCACCGACGGCCCCGGGGGTCACCCGGGGCCGCTCGGAAGCTACTACCAGCGGTAGTGCGCGAAGGCCTTGTTGGAGTCGGCCATCTTGTGCATGTCCTCGCGGCGCTTGACCGCGGCACCGAGACCGTTCGACGCGTCGAGGATCTCGTTCATGAGGCGCTCCGTCATCGTCTTCTCGCGGCGAGCGCGGGAGAAGTCGGTGAGCCAGCGCAGCGCGAGCGTGGTGGCACGCGTCGGGCGCACGTCGACCGGCACCTGGTAGGTGGCACCACCGACGCGGCGCGAACGCACCTCGAGCGCGGGACGGACGTTGTCCAGCGCGCGCTTGAGCACCACGACCGGGTCACCGTCGGTCTTGGCGCGGACGCCCTCGAGGGCGCCGTACACGATCGCCTCCGCGGTCGACTTCTTGCCGTCGAGCAGGACCTTGTTGATCAGCTGCGTGACAACAGGGGACCCGTACACCGGGTCGACGATGAGCGGCCGCTTCGGGGCCGGACCCTTGCGGGGCATCAGCTCTTCTCCTTCTTGGCGCCGTAACGGGACCGGGCCTGCTTGCGGCCCTTCACGCCCTGCGTGTCGAGCGCGCCGCGGACGATCTTGTAGCGAACACCGGGAAGGTCCTTCACACGGCCGCCGCGCACGAGCACGATCGAGTGCTCCTGCAGGTTGTGGCCGACACCTGGGATGTACGCGGTGACCTCGACCTGCGAGGAGAGCTTCACGCGGGCGACCTTGCGGAGCGCCGAGTTCGGCTTCTTGGGGGTGGTGGTGTACACACGGGTGCACACGCCGCGCCGCTGGGGGGAACCCTTGAGGGCCGGGGTCTTCGACTTCCCGGCCTTCGAGGTCCGCCCCTTGCGGACGAGCTGCTGGATCGTAGGCACTACGTCTCCGTCGTCTTCTTGAGCTTTCGGCGACGCCCTGCCGGCGTCCCCGTCGATGGTTCTGGCTTGTGCGTGCCGATCGCATGCGGCACCCACAGCCCCACGGGGACTGCTACGCCACTTACCACCGGCTCGATGGCCCGGCTCCGCCGTCGGGGCACGACGTGCCCCGGGAGGTTCTCGCCGGGGTGCCCACGCACTCACATCGGCCGCTTCCGAGGCCGCCCTGCGGCGGCCTGCAAGAGGTGCGGCCCGACGGCGCAGGCACAGACTCCTAGGTTACCCGCGTGTTTACGGGGGGTCAAAACGAATCGGGTGTGAGGTGCACCCGAAGAACCGCCAAGTAGAGCGCCTGCCCGGCCCTCGCACGGACGAACCGTGCGGAGCCGGACAGGCGCTCTACCTCGCGGTCAGACGACCTCTCGGTCAGGCGACCAGGTCAGCGGAAGTCGCCGAGGTCCAGGTCCTCCAGCGGGATCGCCTCGCCCGAGCCCATGCCGAGCGTCGGGAAGTCGATCTCGTCGTAGCCGAAGCTCGGGTAGAGCTCGGCCTTGGCCTGCTCGGTGGGCTCCACCTCGACGTTGCGGTACCGGGGCAGACCCGTACCGGCCGGGATGAGCTTACCGATGATGACGTTCTCCTTGAGGCCGAGCAGCGGGTCGCGGCGACCGCTCATCGACGCCTCGGTGAGCACCCGGGTGGTCTCCTGGAAGGAGGCCGCCGAGAGCCACGAGTCGGTGGCGAGCGAGGCCTTCGTGATACCCATCAGCTCCGGACGGCCGGCGGCCGGCTGGCCACCCTCCGACACGGCCTTGCGGTTCGCGTCCTCGAAGCGCATGCGCTCCGCGAGCTCACCCGGCAGCAGCTGCGAGTCACCCGAGTCGAGCACGGTCACGCGCCGCAGCATCTGCCGCACGATGACCTCGATGTGCTTGTCGTGGATGTCCACGCCCTGGCTGCGGTAGGTCTCCTGGACCTGGTCCACCAGGTGCGTCTGCGTGGCCCGCGGGCCGAGGATGCGCAGCACCTTCTTCGGGTCGACGGCGCCCTGGACGAGCTGGGTACCGACGGTCACGTGGTCGCCGTCCGCGATCTTCAGGCGCGCACGCTTGGTGACCGGGTACTTGATCTCCTCGCCGCCGTCGTCCGGCGTCAGCACGAGGTGACGCGTCCGCTCGGTGTCCTCGATCGTCACGCGGCCCGTGTACTCCGCGATCGGCGCCTCACCCTTGGGGGTGCGGGCCTCGAAGAGCTCGGTGACACGCGGCAGACCCTGCGTGATGTCCTCGGCGGCCGCCACACCACCGGTGTGGAAGGTACGCATCGTGAGCTGCGTGCCCGGCTCACCGATCGACTGCGCCGCGATGATGCCGACGGCCTCGCCGATGTCCACGAGCTTGCCCGTGGCCAGGGAGCGGCCGTAGCACTTGGCGCAGGTGCCCACGCGGGACTCGCACGTCAGGACCGAACGGACCTTGACGTTCTCGATGCCCGCTGCGATCACCTTGTCGATGACGACGTCACCGGCGTCCGACCCGGCGGGCGCGATGACGTTGCCGTCGGCGTCCACCACGTCGGTCGCGAAGGTGCGCGAGTAGATGCTGGTCTCGACCCGGTCGTGCGGGACGAGCGAGCCGTCGGCCAGCTTCTCCGCGACCGGCAGCGTGAGGCCACGCTCCGTGCCGCAGTCCTCCTCGCGGATGATGACGTCCTGCGAGACGTCCACCAGACGACGGGTCAGGTAACCCGAGTCCGCCGTACGGAGGGCCGTGTCGGCCAGACCCTTGCGGGCACCGTGCGTCGCGATGAAGTACTCGAGGACGGACAGGCCCTCGCGGTAGTTGGACTTGATCGGGCGGGGGATGATCTCACCCTTCGGGTTCGCCACGAGACCGCGCATACCGGCGATCTGGCGGACCTGCATCCAGTTACCACGGGCGCCGGAGCCGACCATGCGCATCACGGTGTTCCGCGCGTTGCTCTCGAGGTTGTCCCGCATGGCCGACGCGACGCGGTCGGTGGCCTGCGTCCAGATCTCGATGAGCTCCTGGCGACGCTCGTCGTCGGTGATCAGACCCTTGTCGAACTGCTGCTGGACCTTGAGGGCCCGAGCCTCGTGCTCGTCGAGGATCTCGCCCTTGACGGTCGGCGCCGCGACGTCCGAGATGGCGATCGTGACGCCCGAGCGGGTCGCCCACTTGTAGCCGGCGTCCTTCAGCGCGTCGAGCGCCGCGGCCACCTCGACCTTCGGGTAGCGCTCCGCGAGGTCGTTGACGATCGCGGACAGGCGCTTCTTGTCGGCCACGCCGTTCTCGTACGGGTAGTCGACGGGCAGCGCCTCGTTGAACAGGTACCGGCCGAGGGTGGTGTCGAACAGGAGCTGCTGCCCCGGCTCCCAGCCCTCGGGGGCCTCGAAGCCCTTCAGCGGCGGCACCAGGTCCGACATCCGCAGCTTGATCTGCGCGTTGATGTCCAGCTCACCCCGGTCGAAGGCCATGATGGCCTCGGCCACCGAGCCGAACGCACGACCCTCGCCCACGGCGCCCGGACGGTCGCTCGTGAGGTGGTGCAGACCGATGATCATGTCCTGCGAGGGCATGGTCACCGGACGGCCGTCGGACGGCTTGAGGATGTTGTTGCTCGACAGCATGAGGATGCGGGCCTCTGCCTGCGCCTCGGCGCTCAGCGGCAGGTGCACTGCCATCTGGTCACCGTCGAAGTCGGCGTTGAACGCGCCGCACACGAGCGGGTGCAGGTGGATGGCCTTGCCCTCGACGAGCTGCGGCTCGAAGGCCTGGATACCCAGGCGGTGCAGCGTCGGCGCACGGTTCAGGAGCACGGGGTGCTCCGTGATGACCTCTTCGAGCACGTCCCAGACCACGGGGCGGGTGCGCTCGACCATGCGCTTGGCGCTCTTGATGTTCTGCGCGTGGTTCAGCTCCACGAGCCGCTTCATGACGAACGGCTTGAACAGCTCGAGCGCCATCTGCTTGGGCAGACCGCACTGGTGCAGCTTGAGCTGCGGGCCGACCACGATGACCGAACGGCCCGAGTAGTCGACACGCTTGCCCAGCAGGTTCTGGCGGAACCGGCCCTGCTTGCCCTTGAGCATGTCGGAGATCGACTTCAGCGGACGGTTGCCGGGACCCGTGACCGGGCGGCCGCGGCGGCCGTTGTCGAACAGCGAGTCGACGGCCTCCTGGAGCATCCGCTTCTCGTTGTTGACGATGATCTCCGGCGCGCCCAGGTCGAGCAGCCGCTTGAGGCGGTTGTTCCGGTTGATCACGCGGCGGTACAGGTCGTTCAGGTCCGACGTCGCGAACCGGCCACCGTCGAGCTGCACCATCGGGCGCAGGTCCGGCGGGATGACCGGGACGGCGTCGAGCACCATCGCCGTGGGCGAGTTGGTGGTCGTCAGGAACGCGTTCACGACCTTGAGCCGCTTGAGGGCGCGGGTCTTGCGCTGGCCCTTGCCGGTGCGGATGGTCTCGCGCAGCGACTCGGCCTCTGCCTCCAGGTCGAAGCTCTGGAGGCGCTGCTGGATCGCGTTCGCGCCCATGGCGCCCTCGAAGTAGGTGCCGTAACGGTCCTGGAGCTGCCGGTACAGCATCTCGTCACCCTCGAGGTCGGCGACCTTGAGGTTCTTGAACCGGTCCCAGACCTGCTCGAGGCGGTCCAGCTCCTGGTCCGCACGCTTGCGGATCTGCGCCATCTCGCGCTCGGCGGAGTCGCGCACCTTGCGGCGCGCATCGGCCTTGGCACCCTCGGCCTCGAGCTCGGCCAGGTCGGCCTCGAGCTTCTGGGCGCGGGTGTTGATGTCGTTGTCCCTGCGGTCGGAGATCTCCTTCTTCTCGAGGTCGATCTCGTTCTGCAGGTTGGGCAGGTCCTCCTGGCGGGCCTCCTCGTCGACCGAGGTGATCATGTAGGCCGCGAAGTAGATGACCTTCTCCAGGTCCTTCGGGGCCAGGTCCAGCAGGTAGCCGAGGCGGGACGGCACACCCTTGAAGAACCAGATGTGCGTCACCGGGGCGGCGAGCTCGATGTGGCCCATGCGCTCACGACGCACCTTGGAGCGCGTGACCTCCACACCGCAGCGCTCGCAGATGATGCCCTTGAAGCGCACGCGCTTGTACTTGCCGCAGTAGCACTCCCAGTCCCGGGTCGGACCGAAGATCTTCTCGCAGAAGAGCCCGTCCTTCTCCGGCTTGAGGGTGCGGTAGTTGATGGTCTCTGGCTTCTTGACCTCGCCGTGCGACCAGGCACGGATGTCCTCGGCCGTGGCGAGGCCGATACGCAGCTCGTCGAAGACGTTGACGTCGAGCAAGATGTCCTACTTCCTGAAGTTCTCGAAAATCCTCGTGGTGTCCAGGTCGGCGCCCGGTGCCCCGGGCGCCGACCGGTTGTCAGATCTCGTCGACGGAGGAGGCGGCGTTGGGCCGCCGCGAGAGGTCGATGCCGAGCTCCTCAGCGGCGCGGTACACCTCGTCGTCGGACTCCTTCATCTCGATGGAGACGCCGTCGCTCGAGAGCACCTCGACGTTCAGGCACAGCGACTGCATCTCCTTGAGAAGCACCTTGAAGGACTCCGGGATACCCGAGTCGGGGATGTTCTCGCCCTTGACGATCGCCTCGTAGACCTTCACGCGGCCCGGGACGTCGTCGGACTTGATGGTGAGCAGCTCCTGGAGCGTGTACGCGGCGCCGTACGCCTCGAGCGCCCAGACCTCCATCTCACCGAAGCGCTGGCCACCGAACTGCGCCTTACCACCCAGCGGCTGCTGCGTGATCATCGAGTACGGGCCGGTCGAGCGCGCGTGGATCTTGTCGTCGACCAGGTGGTGCAGCTTCAGGATGTACATGTAGCCGGTCGAGACGGGCTCGGGGAACGGCTCGCCGGAGCGGCCGTCGAACAGCCGGGCCTTGCCCTCCTGGTTGACCATGCGCTGGCCGTCCCGGTTGGGCAGGGTCGCCCCGAAGAGGCCGCGCAGCGCGTCCTCCTCCAGACCGTCGAACACCGGCGTGGCGACCGGGCGGCCCGGCTCGCTCTGGTGGGCGACGGCGGGCAGGCGCTCCAGCCAGTCGCCGCCCTTGTCCTCGGCGAGGGAGACGTCCCAGCCCTGCTTGGCGACCCACCCGAGGTGGGTCTCCAGCACCTGGCCCACGTTCATGCGGCCGGGCACACCCAGCGGGTTGAGGATGACGTCGACGGGCGTGCCGTCCTCGAGGAACGGCATGTCCTCCTGCGGGAGGATCTTCGAGATGACGCCCTTGTTGCCGTGGCGGCCGGCCAGCTTGTCGCCCACGGTGATCTTGCGGCGCTGCGCGATGTACACGCGCACGAGCTGGTTGACGCCGGCGGGCAGCTCGTCGCCGTCCTCCCGGTTGAACTCGCGCACCGCGATGACCGTGCCGGACTCGCCGTGCGGCACCTTGAGCGAGGTGTCGCGCACCTCGCGCGCCTTCTCGCCGAAGATCGCGCGCAGCAGGCGCTCCTCAGGGGTCAGCTCGGTCTCACCCTTGGGGGTGACCTTGCCGACCAGGATGTCGCCCGCGCCGACCTCTGCACCGATGCGGATCACGCCGCGCTCGTCGAGGTCCGCGAGGACCTCCTCGGAGACGTTCGGGATGTCCCGCGTGATCTCCTCGGGGCCCAGCTTGGTGTCGCGCGCGTCGACCTCGTGCTCCTCGATGTGGATCGAGGAGAGGACGTCGTCCTCCACGAGGCGCTGCGACAGGATGATCGCGTCCTCGTAGTTGTGGCCCTCCCACGACATGAACGCGACCAGCAGGTTGCGGCCGAGCGCGAGCTCGCCCTCGTCCGTGGCCGGGCCGTCCGCGAGGACCGAGCCGGCCTCGACCCGCGCGCCCTCGTCGACCAGCACGCGCTGGTTGTAGCTCGTGCCCTGGTTCGAGCGCACGAACTTGTGCACGCGGTACGAGCCCGTCGTGCCGTCGTCGTTCGCCACGAGCACCAGGTCGGCCGAGACCTCTGTGACCACACCGGGCTTGGTCGCCACGATGACGTCGCCGGCGTCGACCGCCGCACGCCGCTCCATGCCGGTACCGACCACGGGGGCCTCGGACCGGACCAGCGGCACCGCCTGGCGCTGCATGTTGGCGCCCATGAGGGCGCGGTTCGCGTCGTCGTGCTCGAGGAACGGGATCAGGGCCGTCGCGACCGACACCATCTGGCGCGGCGAGATGTCCATGTAGTCGACCTCGGCACCCGGGATGTCGTTGGTCTCGCCACCCTTGGTGCGGACCAGGACGCGGTCGAGCTGGAAGGTGCCGTCCTCGGCCAGCGGCGTGTTCGCCTGGGCGATGATGTAACGGTCCTCGTCGTCGGCCGTCAGGTACTCGATGGTGTCGGTGACCTTGCCGTTCTCGACCTTGCGGTACGGCGTCTCGATGAAGCCGAACGGGTTGATGCGACCGAACGACGCAAGCGAGCCGATCAGACCGATGTTCGGACCCTCAGGGGTCTCGATCGGGCACATGCGGCCGTAGTGCGACGGGTGGACGTCGCGGACCTCCATGCCGGCGCGGTCGCGCGACAGACCGCCCGGGCCCAGCGCGTTCAGGCGACGCTTGTGCGTCAGACCGGCCAGCGGGTTGTTCTGGTCCATGAACTGCGAGAGCTGCGAGGTACCGAAGAACTCGCGGATGGACGCGACGACCGGCCGGATGTTGATCAGCGTCTGCGGCGTGATGGCCTCGACGTCCTGCGTGGTCATGCGCTCGCGAACCACGCGCTCCATGCGGGACAGACCCGTGCGCACCTGGTTCTGGATGAGCTCACCCACGGCGCGGATGCGGCGGTTGCCGAAGTGGTCGATGTCGTCGACCTCGACGCGCACCTCGACGGGCTGGCCGTTGCGGACGCCGGACATGACCTGCTTGTCGGCGTGCAGCGACGCGAGGTACTTGATGGTCGCGACGACGTCGGTCAGCGACAGCGTGGACTCGGCCAGCTCCGCGTCGATACCGAGCTTCTTGTTCGCCTTGTAGCGGCCGACCTTGGCGAGGTCGTAACGCTTCGGGTTGAAGTAGAAGTTCTCGAGCAGCGCGCGGCCGGCCTCGACCGTCGGCGGCTCACCCGGGCGGATCTTGCGGTACAGGTCGACGAGGGCCTCGTCCTCGGTGTGGACGTGGTCCTTCTCCAGCGTGTCGAGCACCGACGGGAACTCGGCGAACTCCTCGCGGATCTGCGCCTCGGTCATGCCGAGGGCCTTGAGCAGCACCGTGACGGACTGCTTGCGCTTGCGGTCCACGCGCACGCCGACGGAGTCCCGCTTGTCGATCTCGAACTCGAGCCAGGCGCCGCGCGACGGGATGATCTTCGCGGAGAAGACGTCCTTGTCGCTGGTCTTGTCCGGGGTGCGCTCGAAGTAGACACCCGGCGAACGCACGAGCTGCGAGACGACGACGCGCTCGGTGCCGTTGATGATGAAGGTGCCGCGCGCCGTCATGAGCGGGAAGTCGCCCATGAAGACCGTCTGGCTCTTGATCTCGCCGGTGGTGTAGTTCACGAACTCCGCGGTGACGAACAGCGGGGCCGCGTACGTGAAGTCCTTCTCCTTGCACTCGTCCGCCGTGTACTTCGGCGGCTCGAAGCGGTGGTTCGAGAAGGAGAGGGACATCGAGGAGCCGAAGTCCTCGATCGGGGAGATCTCCTCGAAGATCTCTTCCAGACCCGAGGTTTCCGGGACATCATTACGGCCAGCCGCCTTGGCAGTTTCTACCCTGGCCTGCCAGGCTGGGTTACCAAGGAGCCAGTCGAAGCTCTCGGTCTGAAGACCAAGCAGGTCCGGGACCTCGAGTGGCTCGTAGATCTTTGCGAAGGAGACGCGACGGGAAGCGGTACGGTTCGCAATGGCTTCGGCGGACGGAGCTGAAGGGGTGCGCGAGGCAGCCAAGAGGGGTCCTTCCCTGCAGTTCGGGTGAACGCTGTACGCTCTGCGGTGCCGCAGGAAGCTCTGCCGGACTTCACCCGTCGCCGGAGGGCATCCCACAGGCGGGGATGTCACCAGGACTTTCGGGAAGCAGGGGGAGGCGTCGAGGGCACACGCGGGCGCAAAGCGCTAGCATACCTACCACCCTCTAGTATGTCCAGTCCCCTCGGGTTCCGCACGTCGAGATCACCCGCGGTGTCGAATCGTTGCGTATCCGCACCGTCGTTGTCCGTGCGCAGCGCCGTCGCGATCCGCGGGCCCCGGACGGCGCGGCCCGCGCGCGATTCCCGATCGATCCCGAGCGCACGAGAGGCCCGCACCCCGAAGGATGCGGGGCTCTGCGGTCGGCGGACGGCGCCCGGGACGGGCGCCGTCACACCTAGGCGGTAGTGCCAGGGGTCACTTGAGGGTGACGGTGGCGCCGGCGCCCTCGAGAGCGGCCTTGGCCTTGTCGGCGGCCTCCTTGTCGACACCCTCCAGAACGGGCTTCGGGGCGCCGTCGACGAGGTCCTTGGCCTCCTTGAGACCGAGGGACGTGAGACCACGCACCTCCTTGATGACCGCGATCTTCTTGTCGCCTGCGGCCTCGAGGATGACGTCGAACTCCGACTTCTCCTCGGCCGGGGCCTCGCCACCGGCACCGCCGGCGGGGGCGGCAACGGCCACGGCGGCCGGGGCGGCGGCGGTGACGTCGAACTTCTCCTCGAAGGCCTTCACGAAGTCGGAGAGCTCGATGAGGGTGAGCTCCTCGAAGGCGGACAGGAGCTCGTCGGTGCTGAGCTTCGCCATGATGGCGTTCCTTTCGGTTTGCGCTTCGCGGGCCGCTCGCGGCCCACCAGAAGCAGGGGTTGTGTTCTAGCGCGGCCACCTGGTCAGGCGGCAGCGCCCTCCGATTCCTGCTTCTGACGCAGGGCATCGATAGCGCGGGCGACCTGGGCGGGCTTGGCGGAGAAGGCGTACGCGGCACGCGTCAGCGTGGCCTTCAGACCGCCGGCCACCTTGGCCAGCAGAACCTCGCGGGACTCGAGGTCCGCGAGCTTCGTGATCTCTGCGCTGGACATCGGGCGGCCGTCGAGCACGCCGCCCTTGATGACCAGAGCAGGGTTCGCCTTGGCGAAGTCACGCAGTCCCTTCGCAGCCTCGACCGGGTCACCGGTCACGAATGCGATGGCGGACGGGCCCTTCAGGTCGGCGTCGAGACCCTCGACACCGGCCTCCTTGGCCGCGATCCCCGTCAGCGTGTTCTTCACCACGGCGTAGGTTGCGTTGCCGCTGAGCGACCGACGCAGCTCCTTGAGCTGCGCGACGGTGAGCCCGCGGTACTCGGTCAGCACGGCCGCGCTGGAGTCACGGAACTTGTCCGCGATCTCCGCGACGGCGGCTGCCTTGTCCGGCCTCGCCATGGCAATCCTTCCGGTGGTGGTACCACCGGCTCCCTGGGGCATGAGCCTCGGGCTTCGCCCCGGAACGAGAAAGAGCCCCGGCGCAGGCGCACGGGGCTCGGTTCGCGCGGCAAGGCCACGCTCGAGTTCGTCACCTGCGCAGGCCCCCGCTCTGTGCGGGACTTCGGTCTTCTTCCGCCCTGTGCTCTTTCAAGCGGGCAGCGTCGGACGACCGGCGGTCTTGGGTTACACGACAAGATTACACGATCCCCGGGACGCCGGGCACACCGGGGAGCGTTGGCTCCACCACACAGCGCGGGCCGCCGCCTGGAGGACACCGGGGGCGCACCGCCTGGGAGCACCCACCGTAGGCCGCCGCCCCGGGGGCACCCGCCGCACCAGGCCCAGTCCCGACGCCGACCGGACGCTCAGCGCTCCAGCCCCTCCAGCGACCCGAAGCACACCAGCGGCACCGGCTCCGGCTCGTCCGCGAGTGCGGCGGCCAGCGCCGCCTCCGGGTCGTCCGTGGCCCGCAGGTGGGCGTGGAACCGCGGCATCACCCGCGCGGCCACGGCGTCGGAGAGCGGTCCGACGGCGGCGACGACGGCGCGGGCGCCGAGCCGCAGGAGCACCGCCGTCAGGCCGAGCACCTCACCGCCGACCACCGGGGACGAGCCGCCCACCTCGCATGCCGACAGGATGATCACCGACCCGGGCAAGCGCATGCCGTCGAGCTCGTGGGCGAACAGCGGGCCGTCGGCCAGGTCGACCGAGGCGAACAGCGGGTTGTCGGCGTCGTGCCTGCCGTGGGTCGCCAGGTGCACCACGTCGTGGGTCGCCAGCGCCTCGCGGACCGCGGCGGTCGTGGCGGCCGCACCGGTCAGGACGGTCGCGCCGGACCACACCTCCCCGACCGCCCGCACCTCGCTCGCGCCGAGCGTCACGCCGGGGCCGTGCGCGGCGAGGAGCCGGTGCCCGTCCCCCGGGCGGGGGTGGGCCCGCCCCCGCGCCATGTACGAGCGCATGGTCGTGCGCCTGCCGCGGCGGGACGGGAGCGCGGTCCACGGCACGCCGACCAGCGGGTCCCGCCCCACGACGTACAGGGAGCCGTCCGCCTCCAGCGGCAGGGCCAGGAGCCTGTCGAGCGCGGCGAGGTTGCGGTGCAGGGAGCGGCGGGCGACGGCGCGCAGCTCGGCGGGCACGAGGTCGTTGGCGCACACCGCGAGGAGGTCGGCGCGGATGCGCAGCACTCGCTCGGTGACCTCGGCCCGCGGCCCGAGGTGCACGGTCCGCGCGCCGTGCGCGTCCAGCCGGACGCACCGCAGGACGCCGTCGATCACGAGGAAGTTGGCGACGACGGCGCCGTCGTCGCGAGCGGCGAGCAGGTCGCGCACCTCTGCGACGGTGGCTGCGCGCTCCTCGGTGGCCGCGTCGTCGCCCGTGCGGTGCCACGCGCGTTCGCGCGCCGTGGCCAGGAGCCTGCGGGAGCGGGCGAACAGCTTGCGGCGCTCGGCCTCGCTCGCCCGGTCGGTGAGCGTCCGCGCCCGGGCGACGAGCCCGCGCGCCTCCGTGAGGAGCGCACCCACCGCCGGGTCGTCCGGCCTGGCGGCCCAGCCCGCCCCGGCGAACGTGGCGCGGCCGCGTTCGAGCGCCTCGAACAGCGCCGTGGGATGTCCGAGGCGCACGGCGGCCTCGACGTCCGTCCGCTGCAGGTCGACGCCGTGCACCGCGGCGGCGGTCACGGACTCCACCGAGCCGAGGCCCATGCGGTGGTCGGCCAGCAGTGCGAGTCCGGCACGGACGGCGGCCACCCCTGCGTCGTGGTCCCCCGACGCGAAGGCGATCTGTGCGAGCACCGTCTGCCGCTGGATCCGCGTGGTCAGCGGAGCGTCGGCGATGGTCTCCGGAAGGTTGTCGACGACGGCGCGTGCCGCATCGACGTCGTCGGCCAGGAGATACCACTGGGCGGCGACGAACCGCGCGGTCAGGCCGGGGTGCTGCCCCAGGAGCGGGTCTACCTCGTCACCGGCCTCCGCTGCTTCGAGCGCCTGCTCGGCACGGCGGCGCACGTCGTCGGGGACGGGCGCCTCACCGCGCCGGATCGGCAGGAGGATCGCCTCGAGCTCCGCCACGCGGGCGACCGCCGCGCGCTGCGGGTGCCGGATCCCGGTGTAGTACCGGCGAGCGAAGGCCGCGCTCGCGCGCGCCTCGTCCCAGCGGTGCAGCGCCATGAGGCAGCGGGCGCGGAAGTACTCCGCCTCCGCGCGGTGGTGGGCGCGGCCGGGAACCACCATGCGGGAGATCGCCTGGGTGAGCACCTGCTCGGCGTCCTCGAGCAGACCTGCTTCGTATAAGACGGCGCCGCGGCCGATGTCGAGCACGCCGTCGGCACGCTCCGGGTCGACGGCGCGGGCGGCGGCCATGGCCTGCAGCGCACCGGGGAGATCGCCGAGCGCGTACCGCACGAACCCGGTGTTGTGCAGGGCGAGCGACGCGACGCTCGACAGCCCGGCGCGCCCCGCCTCGTCGTGGCACGCATCGAAGTCGCGGAGCGCCGCGTCCAGCCGGCCGAGCTCGATGGCGGCGGCACCCCGGTTGAGCAGGGCCGTCGCGCGGTCGCGTGCGGGGAGCACCGCCGGGTTCGCCAGCACCTCGTCGAAGGCCGCCACCGCCTCCTTGAGCCGGCCCGCACGCTGCAGCAGCAGACCACGCGCCCCGACGATGACCGTGGCCAGCCCGACCCTGGCGTGAGCGGGTGCCGTCGCGGCACGCCCCTCGGCGTCGTCCAGCAGGGCGAGCGGCTTGTCCAGCGTGCCCTCGACCGCCTGGAGCGCGATGGCCTCGCCCATCAGCGAGCGCACCATGCCCTCGGCCCAGCGCTCGTGGTCGACCGGGCCGAGCCCGGCGGGGTCGATGACCCGGAGCCGGTCGAAGACCTCGCGGAACCGGGGCAGCGCGTCGCCCGGCCGCGACCGGGCGGTCAGATCCCGGGCGGCCAACAGCTCCGCCTCGAGCTCCGGCCACATGTCTTTTGCCCCTCGTCTCTCCCGTGCCTCGGAGCATCGGGCCGGAAAGACTAGCGGGGCGTGGTGCGGTATGTCACTGTCCGGTTCGACGTCGCAGGTGGGAGGCTTGGTGGCCGGCTGGCTCTGCGGTCGGGGGCTTGGTGCGGGCTGGGCCGCGACGCCGTCGGGACGACGTCACCGGGCCGTCGGGACGACGTCGGTGGACCGTCGGGACGACGTCGCTGGCGGCTCAGGTGGCCGCCAGCCCCTCCACGGAGCTGAAGCAGACCAGCGGTACCGGCTCCGCCACGTCGGTGAGGGCGGCCGCGAGCGCCGCCTCCGGGTCGTCGGTCTCGCGCAGGTGCGCGTGCAGGCGGGGCATGACGCGCGCGGCGAGCTCGTCGGAGAGCTTGGCGACCGACGCGATCACGGCGCGGGCGCCCAGGCGCAGGAGGACGGACGTCAAGCCCAGCAGCTCACCCCCGAGCACCTGGGTGGAACCGCCGACCTCGCACGAGGACAGGATCACGACCGATCCCGGCAGCGGCGTGCCGTCGAGCTCGTGGGCGAACAGCGGGCCGTCCGCGAGGTCGATGCTCGCGAAGAGCGGGTTGTCGGCGTCGTGCTGGCCGTGGGTCGCCAGGTGCACGACGTCGTGCGTGGCGAGCGCCGTGCGGACCTGCTCGGTGACGGCGTTCTTGCCGGTCAGCACGGTTGCGCCCGGCCACTGGCGGCCGACTGCTCGGGCCTCCTTGGCACCATGCGCCACGCCTGGGCCGGCTGCCGCCAGCAGCCGCCGCTGGGCGGTGGGTCGCGCGTGCGTGCGACCACGACCGACGTGCGAGTTGACCGAGGTGCGTAGCCCGCTGCGGGACGGTAGCGCCGCCCACGGCACGCTGAGCAAAGGCTCGCGGGCCACGACGTACAGGTCGCCGTCAGCCCGCAGCGGGGCGAGTAGAACGTTGTCGAGCGCCTTGAGGTTCCGCTCCAGCGAGGAGCCGGCGGCGGCGCGCAGGGGTGCAGGGATCAGGTCGTTGGCGGCCATGGCGAAGTCGGCAGTGAGGCGACGGACGCGTTCGATCACGTCGTTCGCCGGGCCGATGTCCACTGTGGTGACGCCGGTTGGGTCGACGCGAACACAGCGGAGCGTGCCGTTCATTGACACGAAGTTTGCGACAACGGGAGCGCGATGGCCGCGCTGCGCCAAGACATCGCGGAGCTCACGCACCGAGACCGGGCGCTGCACGCCCCGCGCATTACCCGCATGACGCCAGGAGCGTTCCCGAACCTCGTCTTGAGCACGATGGGCTCGGCGTGTGAACTGCTCACGCTCCTTCGCCTGATCTGCGGGGAGCTCGCGAGCCCTGGCGAGAAGACCCCGTGCCTCGGCGAGGAGTGCGGCGGCCTCCGGATCGTCAGGCGGCGTAACTCGGCCGACCCCAGCAAAGGTGGCACGCCCGCGCTCCAACGCGTCGAACAGCGCTCCGGCCCGTCCGGTTCGCGCAGCAGCTTCGACATCAACGCGAGTCAGCTCCACACCATGAGCGGCGGCCGCGGTAACCGACTCCACGGCACCGAGCCTGCTTCGATGGTCAGCAAGGAGGTTCAAACCTGCCCGCACTGCGCGGAGCCCCTTCGCACGGTCGTTCGCCGCAAACGCCAACTCTGCTTGCACCGTGTAGTGCTGGATCCGCATCGTCAAGGGAGCACTCGTAAGTCCGCGAGGAAGTTCCCGCAGTGCAGATCGTGCAGCATCTAGGTCACCAGCGAGCAGGAACCACTGAGCGGCAACCAGTCGCGCGGCGTGACCCGGGTGCTGCCCCAGGACCGGTCCGGCGGCATCCCCATCTCTCGCGGCGGTGAGCGCTCGCCTTCCCCACCGCCGGATCTCGCTCGTCGACAGTGGAGGTGCTCCAGGACCTCCACGACGGAATGGTGCGAGGGCCGCCTCGAACTCCAGGACGCGAGACAACACTGCCCACTGCTCGTAGCCAGCGGCCGTGAAATGAGCCCGCGCCCTGGCCGCAAGTGCTGATGCCTCATCGAAGCGGTAGAGCGCGAGGAGACAACGAGCGCGGACGTATTCGGCAATGGCGTGGTCTGTGCGTCGTCCCGCCGCCAACAGTTGCGGGATCGCCTCACCCAAGAGCGCTTCCGCCTCGTCGAGGAGACCGACGCCGTACAGCACCTCGGCACGACCCAGCATCGGGATGCCATCATCCTGATCGGGCGCGATCTCGCGCGCGGCGGCCATCTCCGCCAGGGCCGCGGGCGCATCCCCGAGCATGCTCAAGTAATAGCCCGAGTTGTGTCGCGCAAAGGCTACGAGCATCGGAGTACCGGTCGCTTCGGCATACTGAACAGCCTTGAGCGTGTCCGCCAGTGCCCCGTGGACGTCCCCAAGATCTGACAAGGCAATACCTCTGTTGAGGTACGCCATCGCCAGGTCGCGCGGCGCACCTGAGTCGCTCACAGCAATGACCCGATCAAAGAGGCGTACTGCCTCTGCTGGCTCACCCGCGACTCGGAGCAAGAACAACCCGTGCTGCCCATCGGTCACGGCCTCGATGCGTTGGCGCTCCACACCTTCGAGGAGTTGCGCGGCTTCACGTGCGCGATCGAGCTGCTCAAGGGCGGCGGAAAGGTCTCCGGTACAGGCCAGATCAGCCTGCGCGAGTCCCATCCAGGACCGCGCTATGAGCCAGACCCAGGTCCGCCTGTCCGCCTCGGCCAGGTCCACAGCACGCACTCGATCGAGGTCTCGGAGGAGGGTCCGGAACTCACGACGTGCGCGTCGTGGCTTCACGCGAACGTTCCACTCGCGGGCACGCTCGAACCGCACCGCGAGCGCGTCCAAGCCCGTCCCACTCACCGCGACCTCCGGATCACACCATTACGTCAGCACCCCAGGCATCTCCGAATAGAGATCCCCGACCCCAAGCACAGCATGCCAGGCCTCGTCGACACGTCCTCGCGCATCCGATGACGGCGACTGGCCACCCGCACGACGCGCAAGAATCTGGTTCGCGAGCTCTCCGGCAAGGCGCGGCGACGAGAACGAAGTCCCGCTCCACGTCCCGAATCCGTGCGTGAAGTCATCCGGATCGACCTCGTACCGCAGACCGTCAGCCGACCGCTTGCCCTCGGCAGCACCGTCGAATGTCGTCGGCATCGTGCTCAGAACCTGTACGCCAGGACGAACAGCAGCGATCCACGGACCGTCGTTGCTGAAGTCGGCCAGCGTACCGTCCGGGTTCGATGCAGTCACACCGAGCAGAGGTGTGTAATGCGGATTCATATCGCGCACATCAGCCGGCGCGACCCCGTCACTCGTCCGTCGGACGAGCGGCGCCCAGCCTGCAGGAAACGATTTGCGCGTGGAGCCGTCGTTACCTGCTGAGACCACGACGAGCACACCGGCTCGGCGCAGGTCCCGGAGCCGACCACGATAGATGCCCTCGTAGTCGTCATCGTCCTCAGGGTGCTCCAAGTAGTAGCCGCTGGCGATGACAACGACGTCGACAGGGAAGTACCCGGGCACACCTGCGAGCCCACGGAGATGGAACTCCAGCAGCCGCTCGACCGTGCGTGCAAAGTCCCACTCGGACGACATGCCATCCCCGCCGTACACGCGGACAGGCAGAAGCGCGGCGTCGGGGCACGTCTGGTGAACGATTCCGGCGATGAAGGTGCCGTGGCCCGCGTACGGGTCCAGGTGCGATGCCTCACCGTCACGGCGCCCCTGACGTTCTGCGTCGATGTCCTCCTCGGGATAGGTCCCGATGGGTCGGCCATCGAGCGTGGCGTCGCGGAGCACGACGGTTTCCGGCTCGTCGAACCAGGGGTGCTGTCCGATTCCAGTGTCCAGAATCGCGACGACGGGCCGATCGACACCGTCCGACGTCGTCAACGGCGATATCCCATTGGCGGCGCGAATCGGCGCAGACCCCGGATAGGTCGCGGGCACCCGCTTGTTCGGATCTCCGAACCCGCCGTTCTGCCGGTGCCCCGTTATCACATGGTCCAGCGACACCCGCACGCGGTCGTCCCCGGCATCCTCCGCGACGGCTGCCATCAGCCCCAGCGCGTCCCAGTCGTCCCGCACGTCGTCGAGCCGGACCTCGACGTCAGGCCGTGTGCCAAGAACGTCGGCCACCCCACGCGACGGTGCCTGGTCGAACTCCCCCGTCGTCACGGTCACACCGTTCTCGCGGGCTCGGGCCGTGATCAGGTCCAGCAGCGCGTTGTGGCCCCCTTCGGCATCGCCTCGGACGATGACACGGTCACGCACGTAACGGGTCGGAGCAACCCGCCCGCCACCGGGAAGCCTGTCCGACGTGGGATCGACCTCGCGAACCGGCCGCCATCCTCCGGCGTGGTCCCGAACGTGCATTCCCTCGGGCATGGGCTCACTCACAGCAGTACCTCTCCATCGATAGGCGTACTCGACAGACCCGCCGCGCCCCTCGGCCGGGTCTCAAGATTCGTATGTCAGAAGTTCAGGAACTCATGCAGTTCACAGTTCGATGACAGGTGTGCTCACGGCCCCGCCGCCGCCGTCGGTCCGGCGGACCACCAGGCTCGCGCGGCCGCGCTCGACCGAGTCGAACGCGAACCGGCCGTCCTCGTCGGAGGCGACCGTGACGACGTCGACCCCCGGGCGGTGCAACTCCACGGAGAGGCCGGCCGCCGGCGCGGCCCAGCCGTCTATGCGAACGCGGCCGCCCGCAGCCGGGGAGAGGCTGATCATGACGGTCAGCGAGTCGTGCGTGAAGGTGATCGTCTTCGCCTCGGCGGGCGCGGTGTCGTCGGCGCGTGCTGCCGCGGCGGCCCCCCGGACGCCCGCGAGCGGCGCGTCGAGGTAGGCCGCCTCCATCATGTCGGCCTCGAGGCCGGCCAGCGTGATGGCGAACAGCGAGCGCTCGACGAGCTCGTCCGGCACCGGGTCCACCGCCTCCACCGCGTGGGCGAGGCGCGTCAGCACGGCGCCGTCCTCAGCGTCCAGCACGCCCTTCGGGTCGAACGAGAGGTCCCCCACGGCCTCGTCGTCCTGGTTCGGTTCTGGCGTCAGGCCCACGAGAAGTCCCCCTGCTCGTCGAGGATGGTGCGCAGCTTCGCCAAGCAGCGGCCGCGGGTCGAGCCGATGGAGCCCATCGGCATTCCGATCGCCGCCGAGATGTACCGGTAGTCCGGCCGGTCGGCGAGCGAGACCAGACGCAGCAGCTCCTGGCAGCGTCTGGGCAGTCTCTGGAGCGACATCCACAGGATGCGATCGCGTTCGTCGCGGAGCACCTCCGCGTCCGGCAGCGGATCGCTCGCCGGGAGCGACATCGGATGCTCCGGGCTGTCGTCGGGGAGGTCCGTACGGCGCTTCTCGTCGTCACGGTGCTTGCGCACCGCCTCCCAGGCCGCGCGCTTCGCCGTGACGAGGAGCCACTTCAGCACGGCCTTGGGCTCCGCTATCGACTCCGCGTGCCGCACGAGCGCCACCCAGGTGCTCTGCACCACGTCCTCTGCCGTGTCACGGTCGACCCCCTGTGCGCGGACCGTGTGCCACAGCAGCGGCGTCGCCTCGCGGACGAGCTCGCCGAGCGCCTGGTGGTTGCCCTCGCGGTACTCGGTCAGTGCGATCGCAGCACGATCGCCTAGCGTGAGACCGGACCCGTCGACGTCGGGCAGGGCCTCCCTTGATCCTGTCATTGCACCACGGGATTCTCTGCTGGCGGATGTTTCCAGGTCCGATACCGGACGTGGACCACTTGGACCAGCCGAGTCTACGGCCGCGCTCGCGGATCCGGGGAGGTAGAAGATGGTGCCCATCAGGCACTCCCCTCTCTCCTCGGTCGACGTCGGCAGCATGCCGCTCACCAGACAAGAGGGGCGAACGCCGAGTTCGATACAAAAGTGCTGAGGAAAAATCAGGAAGGCCCGCATCCCCCGAGCCGGGTTCTAGCGGTCCTCGCAACATCCAGAGTTTCTGGGGGTTGCGAGGACCGTGTCGTTTTCGTCGGGTGCCGGCAGTCTGCGTGCGCAGTTTCTTGAGTTGCTTGATCAGGTGGAGAGCGTCACTGTCGCTGCGCGGCGGCTTGGCGTGAGCCGGAGCGCTGCTTACAGATGGGCGCGTCAGGCGGGTGTGCGGTCCGTGCGGGTACCGGGTGCGGGCGGCGGGCGGCCGCCGCATCCGGGCCGGGCAGAGTATGCGCGGTTGCGGGCGGCGGGAGTGGGTCAGCGGCCGGCTGCGCAGCAAGTCGGGGTGAACGTGCGAACCGCGAGGGACTGGGACCGTGGGGTCCGCAAGACGAAGGAATCTCGCACTTACCCTGATGGGCGCCGGGTGGACTACAACACTGGCATGACCACGATCGTCGAGTCGCGAGCTTTGCTGGGCTCGCTGGAGCGGGAGCTGCATCCTCGGTTCCTGACCCTGGCCGAACGGGAACGGATCGCCGACATGCGTCGTGAGGGTTCCTCGTTGCGGGCGATCGGACGGGCGCTGGGAGGGGGTGTCAACTTCTCTGTGTAAGGCCTGATCACGGGCCTTTGGAGAGGAGTATGTGTGTCTGTGACGGGCGAGAAGCAGGACGCTACGGCGGCGATGGCTGCGGAGCTGGTCGCGTCGGGTGCGTTGGACGGGTTGTTCTCCCGGATCGATGCGGGCGAGGTCAAGCTGACCGGGGACGGCGGGATGCTGCCGGCGATGATCAAGGCGGCGCTCGAGCGGGGGCTTGCCGTCGAGCTGTCCGATCACCTCGGTTACGACAAGGGCGACCCGGACGCGAAGCTGTTCGAGAACTCGCGTAACGGCACGACGCCCAAGACGGTCGCGACCGAGGTCGGGGACGTGGCCCTGGACGTGCCGCGGGACCGGGACGGGACGTTCACCCCGATGCTGGTGCCCAAGGGCGCGCGCCGGGTGGGCGGGCTGGACGAGATGATCATCAGTCTCTACGCGGGCGGGATGACGATCCGCGATATCGAGCACCACCTCGCGACCACGATCGGGACCGAGCTGTCGCACGAGACGATCAGCAACGTCATCGACGAGATCGGCGAGGAGGTCATGGCCTGGCAGAACCGTCCGTTGGAGGCGTTCTACCCGGTCATCTACCTCGACGCGATCATCGTCAAGGTCCGTGACGGGGCGCACGTGCGTAACAAGGCCGCGCACCTGGCCGTGGGAGTGGACCTGGACGGCATCAAGCACGTCCTGGGTATCTGGATCGAGAACGCCGAGGGCGCGAAGTTCTGGGCCTCGGTGTGTGCCGATCTGGCCAACCGCGGAGTGCGGGACGTGCTGATCGTGTGCTGCGACGGCCTCAAGGGCTTCCCCGAGGCGATCGAGGCGACCTGGCCCGACAGCGTGGTCCAGACCTGCGTGGTGCATCTGATCCGCGCGGCGATGCGGTTCGTGTCCTACACCGATCGCAAGGCCGTCAGCGCGGCCCTGCGCCCGATCTACACGGCCGCCAACGACCAGGCTGCGCAGGCCGAGCTGGCGGCGTTCGAGGCCTCGCCGCTCGGGGCGAAGTACCCGCACGCGGTAGCGACGTGGAAGGCGGCGTGGGAGAGGTTTACACCGTTCCTGGCCTTCCCGCCCGAGCTGCGCCGGGTGATCTACACGACGAACTCGATCGAGTCGCTGAACTACCAGCTGCGGAAGGTGATCAAGAACCGCGGTCATTTCCCCACCGACGACGCGGTGCGCAAGCTGCTGTGGCTGGCGATCTGCAACATCGAGGACAAACGCGCCCGCGACCGGGCCAAGGAACGCGGCCTGCCGGCCGACAAGCGCAAGGCCCACGGCAGGCTCGTCGAGGGTCAGGTCACCACGAACTGGAAGCAGGCCCTGGCCCAGCTCGCGCTCGCCTACCCCGAGCGCATCAACCCCTACCTAACCTACTGACCAGGCCCTTTACACAGAGAAGTTGACAGGCTCCGCTGGGACGGCCGGCCTCGACGATCAAGCGCGAGATCGATCGCCGGTCCCAGGACGGGATCTACCGGCCCTACTGGGCTCAGCGCGCTTGGACGACGTCGCGGCCTCGCCCCAAGGCACGCAAGCTGCTGTTGGACGGGCCGCTGCGCGAGTTCGTGGCCGAGCGACTGCGGCTGCGGTGGTCCCCGCAGCAGATCTGCCACGCTCTGATCAAGGAGCACCCCGACGACCAGGACATGCGGGTGAGCGTGGAGACGATCTACCAGGCGCTGTACGTCCAGGCCCGCGGCGCGCTGAAACGGGAGGTCGCGGCAGCGCTGCGTACCGGGCGCACCCGCCGCAAGCCGCGCAAGTCGCCGGATCAGCGCACACCCCGGTTCGTGGACGACATGGTGATGATCTCCGAGCGTCCCGCCGAGGTCGCCGACAGGGCCGTGCCCGGGCACTGGGAAGGTGACCTGATCGTGGGCACCCGCAGCGAGTCGGCCATCGTGACCCTGGTGGAACGCTCCACCCGGTACGTCATGCTCGGGCACCTACCCGGCGGGCACACCGCCGAAGAGGTCCGTAACGTCCTGACCGGCCTGATCGGCACCCTGCCGGCCCACCTACGCAACTCCCTGACCTGGGACCAGGGCTGCGAGATGGCCACGCACAAGCAGTTCACCGTCGCGACCGGCGTCCCGGTCTACTTCTGCGACCCGCACTCGCCCTGGCAGCGCGGCAGCAACGAGAACACCAACGGGCTGCTGCGGCAGTACTTCCCCAAGGGCACCAACCTGCGTGCCTACGGCCGCGAGGACCTGAAGCACGTCGCCCAGGAACTCAACGGCCGACCACGACAAACGCTCGGCTGGGATACCCCAGCCGAGCGTCTGCGTGATCTACTGACGACCACATAAGCCATCAGATGTTGCAAGGACCCCTAGAAACTGCCCGAGGGATGCGGGCCTTCCTCCGCTCTGGAGCGCTCGGCTCAGGCCGAGGCCTCCTCCAGCAGCTTGGTGGTCTTGCTCTGGTCCAGCGGGATGCCGGGGCCCATCGTCGTGGTCATGGTCGCCTTGCTGATGTAGCGACCCTTCGCGGACGACGGCTTGAGGCGCAGGACCTCGTCGAGGGCGGCGGCGTAGTTCTCCACGAGCTGGGTCTCCGTGAAGGAGGCCTTGCCGATGATGAAGTGCAGGTTCGCGTGCTTGTCGACACGGAACTCGATCTTGCCGCCCTTGATGTCGGACACGGCCTTGGTGACGTCCATGGTCACGGTGCCGGTCTTCGGGTTCGGCATGAGGCCGCGGGGGCCCAGCACCTTACCGAGGCGACCGACCTTGCCCATGAGGTCCGGCGTGGCAACGGCCGCGTCGAAGTCGGTGTAGCCGGCGGCCACCTTCTCGATCAGGTCGTCGCCGCCGACCTCGTCGGCACCGGCCGCGCGGGCCTCCTCCGCCTTGGCCGCGTTGGCGAACACGATGACCTTGGCCGTCTTACCGGTGCCGTGCGGCAGGTTGACGGTGCCGCGGACCATCTGGTCCGCCTTGCGCGGGTCCACGCTCAGCCGGAACGCGACCTCGACGGTCGCGTCGTACTTGACGGTGGCGGTGTCCTTGGCGAGACGGACCGCCTCGAGCGGCGAGTACAGGGTCTCGCTGTCGATCTTCTCCGCGGCGGCGAGGTACGCCTTGCTGCGCTTTGCCATGTTTCTCTCCTTGTGGTCGTAGCGGGCCCGTTGGCCCTGCCACTGCGGTGTCCGACGGCGTCCGCCGGTCACCTTGGTCTGTCGGGTCGTCGTGGGCACTGTCGCGCCCACGACGGCGGGATCACTCCGAGACGGTGATGCCCATGGAGCGGGCCGTGCCCGCGATGATCAGCGAGGCAGCCTCGATGTCGTTCGCGTTGAGGTCCGGCATCTTGGTCGTGGCGATCTCGCGGACCTGGTCCTTCGTGATCGAGGCGACCTTGACGGTGTGCGGGGTCGCGGAACCCTTGGCCACACCGGCGGCCTTCTTGATCAGCTCGGCGGCCGGCGGGGTCTTGGTGATGAAGGTGAACGAGCGGTCCTCGTACACCGTGATCTCGACCGGGACGACGTTGCCGCGCTGCGACTCGGTCGCCGCGTTGTACGCCTTGCAGAACTCCATGATGTTCACGCCGTGCTGACCCAGCGCGGGGCCGATCGGCGGGGCCGGCGTCGCGGCACCGGCCTGGATCTGGAGCTTGATGAGGCCGGCGACCTTCTTCTTCGGGGGCATGCTTTTCTACCTTCTTGTTGGATGGGCCGACGCCGTGGGCGATGACCCGGTTGCAGTGCTGGGGACGAACGGATCAGATCTTGGCGACCTGGTTGAACCCCAGCTCGACCGGGGTCTCCCGGCCGAAGATGGAGACGAGGACCTTGAGCTTCTGGGCCTCGACGTTGATCTCGGAGATCGAGGCGGGCAGCGTGTCGAACGGCCCGTCCGTCACGGTCACCGACTCGCCGACCTCGAAGTCGACCTGGACCGGGGCCTTGCCACCGGCCGGGGCGGCGCCACCCGTGGCGGCCGCCTGCTGGCCGGCCTGGGCCTGCTGGGGCAGCATCGACGGCGCGAGCATCGAGTAGATCTCGTCGAAGCTCAGCGGCACCGGCTGGTGCGTGTGCCCGACGAAGCCCGTGACACCCGGCGTGTGCCGCACGGCGCCCCACGACTCGTCGGTCAGGTCCATGCGCACGAGGACGTAGCCAGGGATACGGACCCGGCTCACGATCTTCTTCTGCGCGTTCTTGATCTCGGCGACCTCTTCCATCGGAACCTCGACCTGGAAGATGTAGTCCTCCATGTTCAGGCTCTGGATGCGGTTCTCGAGGTTGGTCTTCACGCGCTTCTCGTAGCCGGCGTACGAGTGGATGACGTACCAGTCGCCGAGCTGGTTGCGGAGGGTTCGCTTGAACTCCTCGACCTCGTCCACGATGACGTCGCCGTCGGCGTCGACGGGGCGCTCGTCGGCGGCGTCGACCGTCTCGTCGGCGGCGTCGGTCTCGGACGGGGTCTCGGCGTCCACAGGCACGTCAGCGTTCGCGGCGTCCACGGGCGCGTCGACAGCCTCGTCGTCGCCGTCGGACGGCGAGACGTTCTCCGTCTGGTCCAGAGAGTCCTGGGACACGAACGAACCTGCTTTCTCTTCGTGCGCCGGGGCTGCGCCCCGGCACGGGTGTGCGTACTTCTACGAGCTGTGTCCGCCCATTGTCACGCGAAACTGCCGCGGAAGGACAATCAGCGGCCGGCGAGAACGGTCACAGCGAAGTACTGCGCAGCGTGCCCCATGTGCTCGTCCGGCGCACCCGGACCGGCTCGGGCCCCCGCCCGGGGCCGACGACGACCGTGCCGGTCGCCGTCCGGGAGGACCCGGTCAGCCGAACACCCAGCCGGCCAGTGTGCCGAAGGCGTAGTCGAGCGCCACCACGAAGATCATCACCACGACCAGGAAGACCAGCACCACTGTCGTGTACGTGATGAGCTCGGAGCGCGTCGGCGAGACGACCTTCTTGAGCTCGGCCACCACCTGGCGCACGAAGAGCGCGATCCGGGCGAAGATGTTGCCGCCGCCCTTGCTCGGACGCTCCGCGGCGCTCTGGATCACCTCGGTGTCGCTCACTGCTACCCCACTCCTGTGGCCCGGCGCGCCGTGCGGCGCGGACTGCCGTTCCGGGTCCACTCACATGGGCCCGCTGCGCGCGGCCCCGCTGGGGTTCACGCTGGCAGGGTAGACAGGACTCGAACCTGCAACCTGCGGTTTTGGAGACCGCTGCGCTACCAATTGCGCCACTACCCTTTGTGTCCGATGCCTTTGGTCAAATGTCCGCACGGCCCCCGGAGGGGCACGCCACTTGAGGTGAGCATCGAATCACCGAGGCACAACTGTACGGTACCCACGGCCGTAGGTCGAACTCGTTCCCGGCGGCCCGGCACGCCCCTCGTGGGCCCCTGTCCACCGAACGATGGACAGCAGATGCAGCCGAACGGGCGTCCCGTCCGGAGCGCCCGCGGACCATGCTGGAGGCATGCAGACATCCGGCTCCCCGGCCGTGCGGGTACGCGGCCTCCGCAAGCGGTACGGCAGTGCGCGCACCGGTTTCAAGGACGCCGTCGCAGGCCTGGACCTCGACGTCCACCGCGGTGAGATCGTGGCGATCCTCGGCCCCAACGGCGCGGGCAAGACCACGACCGTCGAGCTCCTGGAGGGGTTCCGCGACCGGGACGACGGCTCCGTCGCCGTGCTCGGCGAGGACCCGAGGGAGGCCGGCCGCGCCTGGCGGGCGCGCATCGGCGTCGTCATGCAGGACTCGCGGGACCTGAGCGAGCTCACGGTCGCCGAGAAGGTACGGTCCACCGCTGCCGCCTACCCCGACCCGCGCGACCCGGCAGAGGTGATCGCCGCCGTCGGGCTCGACCAGAAGGCGCGGACCCGGACGCGCGGGCTGTCCGGCGGACAGCGCCGGCGGCTCGACGTGGCACTCGGGATCGTCGGCCGCCCCGAGCTGCTGTTCCTGGACGAACCCACCACCGGGTTCGACCCGCAGGCGCGCCGCTCCTTCTGGGACCTCGTGACCGGGCTGCGGGACGACGGCACCACGATCCTGCTGACCACCCACTACCTCGACGAGGCCGCCCAGCTCGCCGACCGCGTCGTCGTCGTGCGCGACGGCGTCGTGGTGGCGGAGGGCACACCCGACACCCTCGGCGGGCCGGGGGCCCGCACCCCCGTCGTCGCATGGGACGACGGCGGCGTGCGCCGCACCGAGCGGACCGACCGGCCCACCGCCGTCGTCGCGCGGCTGATCGCGGACGCCGGGCCCGACGGCGAGGTGCCCGGCCTGTCCGTGACCCGCCCGACGCTCGAGGACGTGTACCTGTCCCTGATCAGCGAGGCCCCGACCGATGAGCGCGACGACAAGGAGGCGGCGTGATGAGCACGACGGCAACCACGAGCACGGCGACCGGCACGGCGGCGGACACCGTCCGCAGGCTGCCAGGCACGCTCCGGCTCGGGCTGGTGCGGGGCGGCGTGGAGCTGCTGCAGTTCGTGCGCGAGCGCGACTCGATGATCTTCGGCTTCGCCTACCCGATCGTGATGCTCGCGATCTTCGCGACGGTCTTCGGCGACGACGACCCGATCGCCGCGAACGGTGTGACCGTCAGCTTCGCGCAGTACTTCCTGCCCGGCATGGTCGCGACCGGCGTCATGCTGTCCACCTACCAGACGCTCGCGATCTCGATCGCCGTCGAGCGCGACGACGGGACGCTCAAGCGGCTGCGGGCCACACCGCTGCCCGCCACGTCGTACTTCCTGGGCAAGGTGTTCCTGTCGCTGGTCACCGTGCTCGTGCAGACCGCCCTGCTGCTCGCGGTCGCCGCGCTCGCCTTCGACGTCCCGCTGCCCACCGATGCCGAGCACTGGGCCACCTTCGCCTGGGTGTTCGTGCTGGCGACGGCCACGGGCGCGGTGTGCGGCGTCGCGTACTCGTCCGTGCCGCGCTCCGGTCGGTCCGCGAGCGCCGTGGTGGTCACGCCGATCCTGGTGCTGCAGTTCACCTCCGGCGTGTTCTTCCCGGTGAGCCAGATCCCCGGCTGGATGCTCGACCTGGCGTCCCTGTTCCCGCTCAAGTGGATAGCGCAGGGCATGCGGTCGGTGTTCCTGCCGGACACCTTCGCCGTCGCCGAGCCGGCCGGGGCCTGGCAGCCCGGCGCCACGGCTGCTGTACTGGCGGCATGGCTGGTGGTGGCGCTGATCGTCGGCACACGAACATTCCGGTGGCGCCGGCACGATGACGGCTGACGAGCGGAGCGTAGGGCGGGAGCCGAGGGACGAGGCACCCGCCCGGAGCAGAGCACGAGGAAGCCGTCAGGAGGACACAGCGGCTGACTCGACGGCGGACGGCGCGCCGGCGGGTGAGCGCGCCGTCGCGCGGCTGTACGCCGGGTGGGAGCAGCAGGTCCGGTGGTGGGACGCGGCGTTCGGGGTGATCGTCGCCCTCACCGCCGTCGCGCTGCCGATGCAGGGCACGCGGGGTACGCAGCTCGTGGTCGCGTACGTGGCGCTGGGCGCGATAGCGGTCGCCTACGTGCTGTGGGGGGCGCGGGCGGCCCGGAACCGCGAGCGGCGGCCTGCCGTGGCCTACCTGGTGGTGCTGGTCCTGGGCACGGGAGTGGCCGTGTCGCAGGGCGGTGTGGCGTCGTTCCTGCTGTTCATCGCGTTCGCGCAGGTCTGGATGCTGCTCGAGTCGATCCGCGACGGGCTGGTCGGCTGCGTGGTGCTCACGGTGGCGGTCTCGGTCGGCATCGCGGCGGGGTACGGGTTCGACGCCGCCGTCGTGGCCCAGGTGGTGCCGCAGATGCTGGTGTCGCTCGTATTCGCGATCGGCCTGGGGCTCTGGTTCCACGTCGCGATGCGGCGCGCCGAGGAGCACGCGCGGCTCCTCGGCGAGCTGCAGGCGGCGCAGGCCGAGCTGGCGCGGACCAACCACGAGGCCGGGGTGACGGCGGAGCGCGAGCGCGTCGCCCGCGAGATCCACGACACGCTGGCCCAGGGGTTCACGAGCGTGGTCATGCAGGCGCAGGCCGCCACGGCGGCCCTCGAGCTCGGCAACGACGCCGCCGTCCGCGACCGCCTGCACCTGGTCGAGGAGACCGCGCGCGACAACCTGGCCGAGGCCCGCGCCCTGGTGGCCGCCTTCGCGCCCGTCGCACTGCAGGACGCCTCCCTCCCCCAGGCGCTGCGTCGGCTCACGGACCGGTTCGCCCTGGAGTCCGACCTGGAGGTGGACTTCCGCGCCGACGACGTCGGGGCGCTCCCGCCGGCGATCGAGGTGGTGCTGCTGCGGTCCGCCCAGGAGGCGCTGGCGAACGTGCGCAGGCACGCGCGGGCGCAGTCCGTCGTCGTGCGGCTGCGGCAGGCCGACGGCGAGGTGACGCTCACCGTCGCCGACGACGGCAGGGGCATCGGCGAGGGTGTCACCGAGGGGTTCGGGCTGGCCGGGATGCGGGACCGGGTGCGGTCGGTGGGCGGCACGCTGACGGTCCGGTCGGGGGACGGGGACGGCGGCACGACGTTGTGTGCGCGGGTTCCGGCCGGGGTGGACGACGGGCGGGTCGATGCCGGGCGGGTCGATGCCGGGCGGGTCGATGCCGGGCAGGGCGACACCAGAGCGGATCAGGCCGGATCGGGTGAAGCCCGAGCGGATGAAGGCCGAGCAGGCGAAGGCCGAGCAGGCGAAGGCCGAGCAGGCGATGTCAAAGCAGGCGAGGCCAGAACGGACAACGCCAGAGGCGACGTGGGCACGGGCGATGTCGGCGCGAGCGATGTCAGCACGAGCAGCGCCGGGGCGGGCAGCGCCGGGGTGGGCGGCGCCGGGGTCACCGGCGGCGGAGGCGCCCGCGGCGGAGGCGCCCGCGCGCAGGACGGGACACAGGACGGGTCACAGGGGGTGGGGCGGTGATCCGGGTGCTGGTGGTGGACGACCATCCGGTGGTGCGGTCCGGGCTGGTCGGCATGCTCAGCGTCGAGGACGACCTCGACGTCGTGGGCGAGGCCGCCGACGGCCAGGAGGCGGTGCGGCTGGCGGCGGAGCTGCGGCCCGACGTCGTGCTCATGGACCTGCGGATGCCGGTGCTCGACGGCGTCGCGGCGACCACGGAGATCCTCGGCGCGGGGGCATCGGGTCCTGTGCCGCGGGTCGTGGTGCTCACGACCTACGACACCGACGCCGACATCCTGCGCGCCGTCGAGGCCGGGGCGACTGGGTACCTGCTCAAGGACACGCCCCGCGCCGTGCTGGTCGCGGGCGTGCGGGCGGCGGCCCGGGGCGAGACGGTGCTGGCGCCGAGCGTGGCGACGCGCCTGGTCAGCTCGGTCCGCACGGCGGCGGAGCGGCCCTCGGCGCGGGAGGCCGAGGTGCTCGCGCTGGTGGCGCGCGGCCGGTCGAACGCGGAGGTCGGGCGGGAGCTGTCGATCACGGAGGCCACGGTCAAGACGCACCTCATCCGGGCGTTCGCCAAGCTCGGCGTCGCCGACCGGACGGCGGCAGTGACGGTGGCCAAGGAGCGTGGCTGGATCCCCTGACCTGGTACGGAACTCGGCACGGCGCCTTTGCGAGACTCCGCCGGGGCCCTCCCGGTAGGTTGCCCGCATGAACAACTCAGGCGAAAACGACATCACGGCGCTTGTCGAGGCGGCGGTCGCGTCGGCGATCTACGACGTCGTGCTGCCGATCGAAGAGATGGGCGTGACCTTCCACGACGGCGCGCTGGACGACGTCGCCGAGGCGTACCGCACCGAGCCGGACGCCGTCCTCGCGGCTGCCGACGCCCGGTTCGCCGCCCACATGGCGACGGTCGCGGCCGCGGAGTCGGACGAGGAGGCCGAGGCGCCGATGCTCCGCGCCCGCGCCGCGATGGCCCTGAAGGAGCGCCTCAAGGAGCTGTGACCCGCCTCAAGGAACTGTGACCCCGTGCTGAACCCCGGCGAGACAGGCGCCTGGCTGGTTCGAGACGCGCACCTGGCTGGTTCAGGTTCGGCGGTTCTGTGACGTCGGCAGTTGGCATCGAGATCGGTACAGGCCCAGGCCGATCTCGATGCCAACTGCCGAGTTCGCTGGGCAAACTGCCGACCACAGGGGCAAACTGCCAACTCCAAGGAGGCTGACCAGCCCCACCCGCCCCGGGGCCCTGATCCGCCCCCCACCGGTCCCGCGCTGGCCACAGGATGGGCGCCGGGGGAGTACCCACCGTTGCGGTCGGCAAAATGTCACGTGATCGGCACCCCGGAATGCCGATCACGTGACACTTTGCCGACCATCAGCTCCGTGCCTGGCCAGCCCCCGTGCCTGGCCAGCCCCGTGCATCAGGTCCCCGCGTCGCCGTTCGTTCCCGCGCCGCCGCCGGCGGTCGGGTCGATCGAGGGGTCGCCGGTTGGTGTCGGCTCGCCCGTCGGCTCCTCGGTCGGCGTCGGCTCGCCCGTCGGCTCCTCGGTCGGCGTCGGCTCGCCCGTCGGTGTCGGAGTGGGCGTCGGCGTCGGGGTAGGCGTCGGCGTCGGAGTGGGGGTCGGCGTCGGCGTAGGAGTGGGGGTCGGCGTCGGAGTCGGCGTCGGGGTAGGCGTCGGCAGCGGGGTCCACTCCTCCTCCGTCTCGGACGGGGTCGGGGTGGACGACGGCGTCGGGCTCCGCGACGGCTCCTGCGGCGACGGGGTGACGCTCGGCGTGACCTCGGGCGTGCCGTCGTTGCCGAGGATGTTCGCGATCACGAGGCCCGCGCCGCCGAACACCAGGAGCGCGAACACGATGATCGTCCACACACGCCCGCGGCCCGTCGTCATGGCCTGCCAGAACGACTTCTTCTCGGCGGGCGGCTCCTCCGGGGGCGGCACGGCGGCGGCCGCCCCGGCAGCAGCGGCCCCGCCAGCACCAGCGGCCCCAGCAGCGGCACCGGCCCCGGCAGCAGCAGCGACACCAGCGGCCCCCACGGCGCCGACCATCACGGTGCGGTCGGCGCTCTCGTCGGCCTGGCCCAGCTTCATCGTGCCGGAACCGGCGACCGGGTCGATCACCTCGGTGCCGCCGGCACCCACGCCGAGCTGCATGGTCTCGTCGCTGGTGCCCATCCGGCCGGCGGGGCCGCCGAGCAGGATCGTCACCGTCCCGCGCATCGCCTCGGCCGTGGGGAACCGGCGCGCCGGGTCCTTGGCCATCGCCCGGGACACGAGGCGGTCCACCGACGCCGGGACGGCGGCACGGCGGGCCGACGCGGCGGGCACCGGCGCGTTCACGTGCGCCCGCAGGACGTCCTCGGCGTTCCCCCGCTCGTACGGCGCATGCCCGGTCAGCGCGTAGTACGCGAGCGCACCGACGGCGTAGATGTCGCTGCGCGCGTCGAGCGGCTTGCCGCGGGCCTGCTCCGGCGACATCCCGATGATCGAGCCGGACACCGTCGCGCCCTCGCCGTCCCCGCCGGCGGGCTGGGTCAGGCCGAGGTCCAGCAGGCCGACGGCGAACGTGCCGTCCGGCCGCTTGTCGACCATCACGTTGCGCGGCGCGACGTCACGGTGCACCAGACCCGCCGCGTGCACGGCGGCCAGACCCTCCAGCAGACCGTCGATGATCGCCAGCGCGTCGCGCCAGGGCAGGCCGCTGTCGCCGGCGAGGTCGGACAGCGAGACGCCCGGCATCCGGTTCATCACGGTCCAGGGGACGCTCGCGCCCGCGACGTCCTCCTCGCCCGAGTCCAGCACCTTCACGACGCCGGGGTGCGTCACCAGCGCCGACGCCTCGACCTCGCGGCGCAGCGAGGCGCGCGCGTTCTGGTCGTCCACCAGGTGCGGGTGCAGCACCTTGACCACGAGGGGCTGGTCGAGATCGATCTCGGGCTCGGCCGGTTCCGCGGGCCCTGCGGCTTCCGCCGTCGCGTCGCCGTCAGCGGACGCATCGCCCGGCTCGACGGCGTCCGTGCCGGCGCCGCCGTCCACGTCCGCGGCGGGCGCCTCGTCGGTGGACGCGCCCGTGGCGGACCCGTCCTCGGCCGCGTCCTCCACCGTCGAGTCCCCGGCCGTCGTGCCCTCGACGGCCGCGTCCTCAGCAGTCGCGTCGCCGTCGGCGGAAGCCGCGTCGTCACCGGTGCTCGCCTCGGCGCTGCCCGAGCCCGCTTCACCCTCGGCACCGGCGCCTCCAGCACCAGCACCCTCCGCGCCAGCGCCCTCAGCGGCATCAGCCGCCCCGCCGTCGTCCCCCGCCCCAGGCTCGGGAACCGGAGGCTCCGGCACCGCGGGCACCACCCGCTGCGCCTCGTAGACCGTGAACGTAGCCCCAGTACCGAGCACGTCGACGAGCTCGTACTTGCCGCCGAGGACGACGTGGACCGGAAGGTCCGCAGTGTTGTCCTCGCCCGTGTTCTCTTCGTTCACTGGTTCACCGGTGTCCATTGGTGCGCATCGAGCAAATCAGTCATTTCGGCTATCTGGGGCATGTTCCTCCCAGGATACGGAGCGGAGCGCACGCGCACCAAAGATGAACCGCCAGGATGTGTGAGTAGTGCGGAGTATCACGATCGCGGCTGCCGCCGGACCACCGCTTTGCCAGACTACGCAGATGCGCGACCTCGCACTTCTCCCCAAGGCGCACCTCCACCTGCACTTCACCGGATCCATGCGGGTGCCGACCCTCGTCGACATGGCAGCCGCGTACAACGTCCGGCTGCCCGAGGCCCTCGTCGACAACGACCCCCTCCGCCTGCCGGCCACCGAGCGCGGCTGGTTCCGCTTCCAGCGCCTGTACGACGCCGCCCGTGCGTGCGTGCGCTCGGAGGCCGACATGCGTCGTCTGGTCGACGAGGCGGCTGCCGACGATGCCGCCGAGGGCTCCGGCCGGCTCGAGATCCAGGTCGACCCCACCTCGTACGCGCCGTTCGTGGGCGGGATCACCCCCGCCGTCGAGATCGTCATCGACGCGGCGAAGGCCGCGAGCGCCGCCCACGGGATCGAGGTGGGCGTGATCGTCGCGGCGTCGCGCATGAAGCACCCGCTCGACGCGCGCACGCTCGCGCGGCTGGCCGCCCGGTACGCGGGCGACGGCGTCGGCGACGTGGTCGGCTTCGGCCTGTCGAACGACGAGCGCCGCGGGGACACCGCCCAGTTCGGGCCCGCCTTCGACATCGCGCGGCGGGCCGGCCTGGCCGCCGTGCCGCACGGCGGCGAGCTGCTCGGGCCCGACCACATCAGCGAGGTCATGCGGGAGCTCGTCCCCGACCGGATCGGGCACGGCGTGCGGGCCGCCGAGGACGAGCGCGTCCTCGCGGAGATCGTGGACCGCGGGGTCGCCCTCGAGGTGAACCCCGGATCGAACATCGGCCTCGGGGTGTACAGCGAGGCGGGTGAGGTGCCGCTGCGCACCCTGGTGAACGCGGGGGCCCTCGTCGCGCTCGGCGCCGACGACCCCCTGCTGTTCGGGTCACGGCTCGTGGACCAGTACGAGATCGCGCGCACCGCGCACGGGTTCACGGACACCGAGCTCGCCGCGCTGGCGAGGTCGTCGATCCGGGCGAGCCGGGCGTCGTCGGCCACCAAGACGCGCCTGGTAGCCGACGTCGACGCGTGGCTGGCCGCGCCCGACCCGGCCGACGCCCTGGACGCCGTCCGCGCCGGCGGTACTGTCACGATTGGGTGACGATCGACGCGCCCAACGGTTCCGAGCAGCCGCGCGTCGGTCAGAGATACAGGACACTCGCGGGGGGACGACGTCGTCTCGTGGGTGCGGTGCCGTGCCACCCCCAGAAGGTGCGGCCGAGGAGGAGTCACGATGCGGGTACTACAGGGTCGGCCTGCCCGGAAGGCCGGCACGAGGGCCGCCGGTCGGCGGGTCATGGGCGTGCTGGGCGCGGTCGCGCTGACGGCGACGCTGCTGTCCGGCTGCGGCGCGGGGCAGGAGCCGCCGTCGGAGGCGGAGACGACAAGCTCGCCCGCGCCCGAGGAGAGCTCGCCGAGCCCTGAACCCAGCGAGAGCGCGGAGCCCGGGGCGAGCGAGTCGCCGTCCGACAGCGGCGGCGACGGCGACGGCGGTACGGACGCGCCCGAGGACGACGCGAGCCAGGACCCGGGTGACGACGCGGCCGAGGGCGGCGACAACGAGTCCGACGACGACAAGACCGACGAGGGCAACGGTAAGTCGCAGGGCGGCGACCGGTCGGAGGGCAAGGGCAACGGCGCGAACGACGAGGACGACGAGCCGGAGGAGCCCGACTACATCGAGTACGGCGAGGTCAGCGACCGCGTCGGCGAGCTGCAGCAGCGGCTGCAGGACCTCGGCTACTTCGTGACCTCTGTCGACAACGCGTACGGCGCCGAGACGCAGCAGGCGATCTTCGCGCTGCAGAAGGCCGGCGGCCTGTACCGCGACGGCGTGGTCGGCCCGGCCACGCAGGCAGCGGCGGACGACGGCGTGGTGCCGCAGCCGCAGACGTCGTCGGGCAAGGTGCTCGAGATCGACATCGACCGGCAGCTCGTGCTGGCGGTCGAGAACGGCCAGGTCGTGATGGTCATCAACGCGTCGTCCGGCAACGGGGAGACGTACCAGGCGAAGGGCAACACCTACACGGCGTACACGCCGCGAGGTTCGTTCGCGGTGTACCGCGAGGAGAACCGGATGTACTCGTCGCAGCTCGAGCTGGGCGACATGTGGCGGCCCAAGTTCTTCACGGGCGGCATCGCGGTGCACGGCTCGTCGTCGGTGCCGGCGTTCCCGGCGTCGCACGGGTGCGTGCGGGTGTCGAACAGCGCGATGGACTGGATCTGGGACACCTGGGGCGCGCCGCTGGGCACGCCGGTCGTCGTCTACTAGGGCCGTCCGCGCAAAGAAGCCCAGGTCACACCGGGTGACCTGGGCTTCGCCCCGTCAGAGGGAGAGGCCCACCAGGACCGTCTCCGGGACCAGGGTCACGCCGAAGCGGTCGCGAACGCCGTCGCGCACCGTCCGGGCCAGGGCGATGACGTCCTCGGCCCGCGCGCCGCCGCGGTTGGTCATCGCGAGCGTGTGCTTGGTCGACAGGCGCGCCGGGCTGTGCTCCCCGGCCAGGCCGAAGCCCTTGCCGAAGCCGGCCCGCTCGATGAGCCACGCCGCGCTGGTCTTGACGAGCGTCGGGTCGATGGCGCCGAGGCTGGGACCCGTGGTCGTCTCCGGCGTCGCGGAGCGGACCGGGTAGCGGGGGGCGTCCTCCGGCAGGTGCTCCAGGTGCTCCACGGGGATCACCGGGTTGGTGAAGAACGACCCGGAGTTCCAGCGGTCGTGGTCCGGCTCGCCGCCGAAGAGCGGCTCGTCCAGCAGCATGCCCTTGCTGCCGCGCAGCCCCAGCACCGTCTCGCGGACGTCCTTCATCGGAGCGCGCTGGCCCACCTCGACACCGAGGCGGCGCGCCAGCTCCCCGTAGCCGACGGGCGCGGACAGCGTGCCGAGCCGGAACTGGAACTGGACGCTCAGCACCACGTACCGCGGCGAGGGGTACCAGGGCGCGCCCGGGTCGCCCGCACCCCACGAGGTCTCCTCGACGTGCATGGACCGCTTGAGCAGCGACGTGCGGTACCCGAAGCCCAGCTCGCCCACGGAGAAGGTGCGCACCCGCCGCTCCGCCCGGTCCCAGGTGCGAACCAGCGAGACGACGCCGGACAGCTCCTGGCCGTACGCGCCGATGTTCTGCACGGGGGCGGCACCGACCGTTCCAGGGATGCCCGACAGCGACTCGACCCCGACCCAGCCGTCCGAGACGGCCCGCTCCACCAGCTCGTCCCAGTTCTGCCCGGCCGGCGCGCTCACCACGGCGCCGCCGCAGGAGTCGTCCGACTCGACGGTGATCCCGGTACGTGTGTCGCGTACGACCACACCGTCAAAACCCTCGTCCGCCACCAGCAGGTTCGAGCCGCCGCCCACCACCAGCAGCGGCACCCCGTCATCGTCGGCGGTCCGCACCGCCTCGATCAGAGCGGCCTCTTCCTCGGCCTCCACGAACGAGGCAGCCGGTCCACCCACTCGAAGCGTGGTGAGGTCGGCGAGGCTGGGGACCACCGCTTGGGCCTGGACGGTGTCTGCCGGGTATGGAGTCACCGTGCAAGCCTATCTACCCGACGGGTTGGATTTGTGCACATCTTCGACATGGCGTGGGTGATGTCTGCCAATTCTGGAACCTTTTGGTGTCCGCAGACGTGTGGACTACCTCCGCGCCCCCGCGGCCGTCGGCAGCGGCCGGACGGAGCGCGCGACGGCCAGCCCGAGCGCCATCGGGACCAGGAGCACGAGCACTGCAAGGCGGTAGCCCGTGGTGTGCGCGACGAAGCCGATCAGCGGCGGCCCCACGAAGAAGGCCGTGTACGCGATGGTCGAGACCGCGGCTACCCGCATCGCGGCCCGCCGTGGCTCGTCGGACGCCGCGCTCATGCCCAGCGGGAAGCCCATCGCGGCGCCCAGGCCCCACAGGCCGACCCCGACCAGCGCCAGCCACAGGACCGGGACCAGCGAGAACGTCAGCACGCCCACGAAGGCGAGCGCCGCGGAGAGCACCACCACCGGCACGCGCCCGAACCGGTCGATGGCCCGCGTCCCGGCGAGCCGGGCCGTCGTCATGGCGGTGAGGAAGACGGCGAGCCCCACGGCGCCCATGCCGTCGGACGTACCGAACCCGTCCACGACCGCCAGGCTCACCCAGTCGTTGGCGACACCCTCCGTGAGGGCCGCCGCGAGCACCACGAGCCCGATCGCCAGGGTGCGCGGCTCCCGCCAGGCGGCGAGCAGCCCCGCCACGCCGGACGGCGGAGGGGTCACCTCACCCGGTCCGGCGCCGTCCACGCTGCCCGCCTCAGCGGTGGCGACGCCGTCCGGCACCGCTGCCGCCACGGTGCTGGGCGAGAAGTAGCGGACCGCTATCACCACCGACACGAGGGCCACCAGCCCCGCCGCCACGATGTGCCAGCCCACCGGCACGCCCGCGGTGGCCACCAGGGCGCCGATGCCCGCACCGAGCACCGTGCCGAACGAGAACCCGGCGTGGAAGACGGGCATGACCGCGCGGCCGAGGCGCTGCTCGACGGCGGCGCCCTCCAGGTTCATCGCGGCGTCCCAGACCCCTGCGCCCACACCGAACAGGATGAGGCCGAGCCGGACGGCGAGGTGCTCCCCCATGGCGACGCCGTAGCCGGCCACCGTGAGCCCCACCACCAGGAGCCCGGCGAAGGACAGGACGGTCCGCGCGGTGCCGATCCGCTCGACGACCAGGCCCGACAGCGGGATCGCCGCGACCGAGCCGACGGACCCGGTGAGCAGCAGGAGACCCATCTCCTGCTCGGAGAACGACAGGCCGTCGCGGACGGCCGGGAGCCGCGATGCCCAGCTCGCGAACCCGAACCCGCTGGCTGCGAAGACGACGAAGACCGCACGAGCGGCGGCGTGTGCAGTAGGCACTGAACTCCTCGGTGCGATTGAATCTCCCGACCGTAAGCCACAATCTTGGATCAGCCCAGCAGATTCCCAGTCCCCGCACCACCCAGGTGCCCGATGCGAGAGCAGGACCGCGATGAACCGCCAGACCGCAGGCCGACCCACCCTCGCGAAGGTCGCCGAGCTGGCAGGTGTCTCCGTCTCCACCGCGTCGCTCGCCTTCTCCGGCGCGGGCCCCATCACCCCGGAGACCCGGGAGAAGGTGCTGGCGGCGGCCCGCGAGCTCGACTACTCCGGGCCCAACCCGCTGGGGCGGCAGCTCCGGTCGGGCCGCTCCGGGATCGTGGGCGTGGTGATCGGCGACCAGCTCGGCCGCTCGTTCCGGGACCCCGTCTCCACGCAGGTGCTGCACGGGCTGGTCTCCGCGATCGGCGAGCAGGGGCTCGGCGTGCTGCTCGTGCCGGGGACGCGGCAGGGCGCCACCGCGCAGTCCGTTGGGCTGGCCGCGGAGGCGGGGCTGCCCGCCGCCGTCGACCCGCTGGTCGAGGCCGCCGCGATGGACGTGGCGGTGCTGGTGTGGGGCACGCTCAGGGACGACCCGAACCTCGCGGCGCTGCAGCGCAGGGGCGTGCCCGTGGTGATCGGCGAGGGGCAGGACGTGCCCGGAGTGCCGGTGGTCGGCGTCGACGACCGCAGGGGCGCGGCGGAGGCCGTACGCCACCTCGTCGAGCTCGGGCACACGCGGATCGCGGAGATCACGCTCCCCTTCGGCCGCGACGAGCGCTCCGGCCTGGTCGACGCCGACCGGCTCGCCACGGCGGACCGCACACCCACGCGCAACCGCCTGGCCGGCGTGCGGGACGTCATCGAGCCGGTCATGTCGTGGGAGACGCCGGCCTCGCTCGTGGAGCACGGGCGCGACGCCGCCACCGAGATCCTGTCCGAGTGGGCGCCGGCCCGGGACCGGCCGACGGCGATCATCGCCCACTCCGACCTGCTCGCGGCCGGTGCGGTGATCGCGGCGCGTGAGCTCGGCCTGCGCGTGCCGGAGGACGTGTCGGTGGCCGGGTTCGACGGGCTCGACCTGCCGTGGCTCTCCCCCGACGTGCTCACGAGCGTGCACCAGCCGCTCGTCGAGAAGGGCCGGGCGCTCGGCCTGGCCGTGGTCTCGCTCCTCGCCGGCGAGGAGCCCGACTCGGTGACGCTGCCCGTGACCCTGGTGGAGGGCACGACGACGGGCCCGGTACCCGACCTGGACTAGGGCGGCCGGCGGGTCGCCGTCCGCCCAGGCTCCTTTGGGGAGCGCCGAATTTACTTCTGTCTGGCGCCCCACTCTGGTAGATAGGCCTCCACGGCCCACTCCACCGAACGGTGGGCCCGTAGACATGGAGGCAGACATGTCGATACGTAAAGATCTGCGGACGAGGGCGTTCGCGCTGGCGGCGACGGGAGCGCTCGTGGTGCAGGCGGGGATCGTGGCGAGTGCGGTGCCGGCGACGGGAGCGCCCGACCCGGGCACGGCGGCGTCGGACAACCAGATCACCTTGACGACGTGGGACGAGCTGCGCGAGTTCCACGCGGGCAAGACCTCGAACCTGCGGCCGAGCATCCACGGCGGGCTGGTGCTGCACCGCGGCGGCAACCCCGTCGAGTACACCGACCCGTTCGGCGACGGCACGCCGGTCACCTACGACACGGGCCGGTGGACGTCGCCCGTCGTGGAGGCCGGCTACCCGATCGACGAGTCCGTGAGCTCGTGGAACGCGCACACGCCCACGGGAACGTGGGTCGAGATCGAGTTCCGCGGCCGCAAGGCCGACGGGACGTGGACCAAGTGGTTCGTGATGGGCCGCTGGGCGTCGGGCGACGAGTTCGCGCCCGCGGGCGGTCGCGTCGGCGACATCCACCGCACCTCCGTGAACGGCCAGGCCGACGACGACGCGTACCTGTTCACCGACACGTACGTCGCCAAGTCGGGCCACGAGCCGGACGCGTACCAGACCCGGGTCACGCTGTACCGGCCGCAGGGCACGCGGGTCTCCCCGCGCCTGGACGCCGTGAGCACCATGACCAACGAGTACCTGCCCGACTCGCACTACCCCGGCACCACCGACTTCACGCTCGGGCGCGAGGTGGAGCTCGACGTGCCGCAGTACAGCCAGAACATCCACCGCGGCGAGTACCCCGAGTTCGGGGGCGGCGGCCAGGTGTGGTGCTCGCCGACGTCGTCCACGATGGTGATCTACTCCTACGGGCTGGAGGTGCCGCCGGAGGAGCTGGAGGGCATCGAGGCGCCGAACGGTGACCCGCAGGTCGACTACGCCGCGATGAACACGTGGGACTACACCTACGAGGGCGCGGGCAACTGGCCGTTCAACGCCGCCTACGCGAACACGTTCGGCCTGGAGTCGTTCGTGACGCGGCTGCGGTCGCTGGCCGAGGCCGAGCGGTTCATCGAGGCCGGGATCCCGCTGGTCTTCTCGATCAACTTCTCGGCGGAGGAGATGCCGGAGGCCGGGTACGAGACCGACGGGCACCTGGTGGTGCTGCGCGGGTTCACCGCCGACGGCGACCCGATCCTCAACGACCCGCACGGGGCGACCAACGACGCGGTGCGGGTCGTGTACACGCGAGAGAACTTCGAGCGGGTCTGGCAGACATCGACCGACGGCCTGGCCTACGTCTACCACCCGAGCGACGTCCCGCTCCCCAGCAACGTCCCTGGGGTCACGAAGAACTGGTGACGGCTCAGGGTGGTCGGTAAAACGTCAGGTGATCGGCATTCTGAAGTGCCGATCACCTGACGTTTTACCGACCACCTGTGTTCTACGGGACCAGCCTCGGTTCCGAGATGTACGTCGCCGTGGTGTGGCCCGGAGCCGAGACCGTCACCTGGATCGTCAGCTCCGTGCCCCGGTCGCGGCCCGTCACCAGGTACCGGCTGCCGATCGCCCAGGGCACCGGCTCGCCGTCGCGCAGCCAGCGGTAGGCGACGTCGACGTCGGCCGGGAGGTACGTGCCGGCGTCGGCGGTGAGGATGCGGCCCACCTTGGCCTTGCCCTGGACGGTCGGGCCGGACACGTCCGCCACGACGGGGTCGTGCAGCTCGACGTCGGCGGCCCTGACGAACAGGTGCCGGTGCGCCAGCCACACCTGGTAGTACACGTCGTCGCCCCGCACGACCGTGCGGTCGCCGGGTCCCGAGCCGTCGAACGTGGTGGCCCGGTAGTAGTCGGAGGGCACGTGGTCATCGGCGACGGCGTACGTCTGGCCGACGCCGACCGTGTACTCGATGGGCGTCACGGCCTGCACGGGGACGTCCGGGTGCTCCGCGTAGGCCGCCGCCTCCGGGTAGGCCCGGCCGTAGACCGGCGCGGGGTTCTCGCCCGCGACCGTGATGGTCTTCGCCGTCGCGGGCACCACCACCGGGCGGTCGGCCGGGTTGTGCAGCCACACGAGCGACCCGGCCCACCACACGCCCAGCCACTCGCCCTCGACCCGGTCCACGACGAGCTTGTGCCCGGACTGCACGCGCGCGCTGATGTCGCTCGCGTACGTGGTGCCGTCCGCGCCGTCCGGCTTCCAGCCCGGGTCCTTCGCGAGCGGCGCGTCGGCCGACGGCGCCTGGTACAGGTACCGGAAGTTCGTCCCGGCCCCCTGGACGCACGGACCGGATCCCGGCGAGGCCTCGTTGCAGCCGGTCACGGTGTTCGGGTTGTCGGCGTACCCGGTGCGCACCTCGACGACGTCGCCCGGCTGGACGTTCGTCGTCGCCTCCAGGTCGCCGCCGATGGGCGCGCCCAGCAGCTCGAAGTAGTGGTCCCAGTCCCAGTACGGGCCCGGGTCCCAGTGCACGTTCTTGGTGTATCCCGGCAGGATGCCCGGCACCTGGTCGTGGCCGATGATGTGCGCGCGGTCGAGCGGGATGTCGTGCTCCGCCGCGAGGTGCCGTACCAGCGCCGCCGACGACTGGTACATCGCCTCCGTGTACCAGGTGCCGGTCCCGGCCCAGCCCTCGTGCTCCAGGCCGATCGAGTGCATGTTCATGAACCAGTTGCCCGCGTGCCAGCCGATGTCGGCCGGGTCGAGGTGGTTCGCCACGTGCCCGTCCTCCGACCGCAGCGTGTAGTTCCATGCCAGGTAGGTCGGGTCCTGCACCAGGTTGACCGTGGGCTGGTAGAGGGTCTCGGTGTCGTGGATCAGGATGTAGTCGAGCGTCGGCCCGCCCGCGCCGGTGCGGTCGGCCTGGTCGTGGTTGCCGTAGTCGCCGGTGTTGTCCGGGAGGTCGGGCGACCCCTTCTCGTACGGGGCGGGCAGCCACTCGCAGCCGAGGTCGGCCGGGCAGTCCGTCTCGGGGTCGCTGGTGCTCGCGGTCCGCGGCGCGACGACGTTCCGGTTGGCCGCGAGGATCACCGCGCCGTCGGCGGGGGTGGTGGTGCCTGCACCGCGCCGGAGGGTCGTGTAGACGCGCGTCACGAAGCCCTCGATGTCGCTCATCCGGGACACTGCGTTCTCCCATGCGGCCAGGCTGTCGGACGTCGGTGCGGCGTCGGACGACGTGGTGGCGGACGGCGTCGTGGTGCCGGACGGCGTGGCGCCGGACGCGGTTGTGGTGGCGGACGGCGTGGTGGCCGGCCCGGTGCCGGCGGCGCCGTCGCGCACCGCCTGGGCCTGGTAGGACGCGAGCAGCGCCGCGCCGCCGCAGACGTTGGCCTGCGCGTCGGACTTCAGGGTGGCCTCGGACAAGCCGGTGAGCGTGGCCGCCCGGGTGAGCTCGGCGACGCCCTCGCGCGCCGGCCCCTCCTTGTCGTTGATCGCCGACAGCGGCAGGCCGGCGCCGTGCGCGTGGCCCAGCCCGTGGCCGCCCGCGAGGTTGAACACCCCGTAGCCGCCGTCGGCGCTGACCTGGCCCGCGTGCTGGTCCCAGCGGGACTCCATGTAGGACACGGCCTTGAGCAGGTCCTCCGGAACCCCCGTGACGTCGGCTGCCGCCGCGAACGCCTCGTCCAGCGAGCCGACGGCGAGGACCGGAGCGCAGGAGACCACTGCGTCGTCGGGCGCCGTCGCCGTGGGAGCGGCGGAGGCCGCCGAGAGGGGCAGGAGTGGAAGGAGCATCCCGGCCGCTGCGGCCAGGGCTGTGATGCGTCGTCGGGACGTCACGCAGAGTTCCTCTCGTCGGGCTCCGTACAAACGGGACGAGAGAATCACACCCGATCGGGGGGCGCATGAGAAGTCCTACGGGTGAAAAAATCGGGTCGGTGGCCGCGACGCATCAACTGACTCACGTTCACCATGTCGCTGCTCCCACGGTCATGGCACCGCTGAGCCTGCTGAACCGACGTCAGAGCACCGTTGTCGAGCCGACCCGACCCCGCCGGGAAGAAGTCAGAGGCGGACGAGGGCCTGGGTGCGGCCCAGGACCTTGGCGCCGTCGACCGTGACGGTGAGGTCGATGCGGACGGTGCCCGCCTCGGCGTCGATGGCGCCCACCGTTGCGGTGACGTCGACCGAGGCGGTGCCGGGGTTGGGCACCTCGACGGGCTTGGTGAACCGCGTCTGGTAGTCGACGACGGCGCCCGGGTCGCCCGCCCAGTCCACGACCAGGCCCACGACGGTGCCCATGGTGAGCATGCCGTGCGCGATCACGCCGGGCAGGCCGGCGCCCTCTGCGACCTTGTCGTTCCAGTGGATCGGGTTGAAGTCGCCGCTGGCGCCCGCGTACCGGACGAGGGCGGCGCGGTCGAAGGTGACGGTGCGGCTACCGATCACTTCGCCGACGGCGAGGGCCGTGAGGTCGGGGCGGGTCATGCGTCCGCACCCCGGATGGCGATGGTCGAGGTGACGGTGGCGACCGGCTCGCCGGGGGGCTCGGTGGCGGGCTGCTCGGCGGCGGCCGGAGGTTCAGCCGGGGCTTCGGTGCCGGCCGGAGCCTCGGCGTCGGCCGGAAGGGCGAAGATCTCGCAGCGCGTGGTCACCGTGCTGATGAGACCGCGGGAGACGATCCGGTCCACGTGCAGCACCGTCGTGAGCTCGTCGCCGGCGACGATCGGGCGGTGGTGGGTGAAGCGCTCGTCCGCGTGGACCACGCGCGAGAAGTCCACCTCGGCGGCGGGGTCCTCGATGTACTGCGCCTCGGCGCGCTGGGCCACGATCACGGCGAACGTGGGCGGGGCGACCAGGTCCGGATAGCCGGCACCCCGCGCCGCCACGAGGTCGTGGTGCGCGGGGTGCGTGGCACCGACGGCGGCGGCGAACTCGCGGATCTTCTCACGGCCTACGGAATAGGGGGCGTTGGCCGGGTAGACCCGGCCCTCGAAGTCAGCGTTCGCCACGTCGGTGTGAGCTGGCGGCGAGACTCAGCGAGTCTCGCGGTGCGACGTGTGCTTGCCGCAGCGCGGGCAGAACTTCGACAGCTCCAGGCGGTCGGGGTCATTCCGGCGGTTCTTCTTGGTGATGTAGTTCCGCTCCTTGCAGTCCACGCACGCCAGCGTGATCTTCGGGCGGACATCCGCGCTCTTGCTTGCCATGGCTCTCACCTCCGCGCCTCGAAGGGAGGCGCCATGTGTCTACTCGTCGTCCGGCACGGGACGCCGAACAGATGTACTTGCTTGGTAGCGAGGGCGGGGCTCGAACCCGCGACCTCACGATTATGAGTCGTGCGCTCTGACCAGCTGAGCTACCCCGCCGCGCGTGACTGAACGCGAGGCCGTCCGCCGTTGATCCCCATCGGCTGGCCGATGGGCTGGTGAGACGACCCCGCGTCGATCACAGAGCCCCGAAAGGGAATCGAACCCTTGACCTTCTCCTTACCATGGAGATGCTCTGCCGACTGAGCTATCGGGGCAGCGAGGAAGACTCTACATGCCCTCCGGCCTGGCGTGAAATCGAATCTGGTGTGAAGTGCGCCGCCTCGCCCGGCGGCCCGCACCGGGACCCCGGCGTCCCGCATGGGAACGAGAACGGGGCGCCATCCGCATGGATGACGCCCCGTCCGGTACGTGGCTGGTGAGGGATTCGAACCCCCGAAGGCTGAGCCGTCTGATTTACAGTCAGATCCCTTTGGCCGCTCGGGCAACCAGCCGTGAACGGAGCCAACCATAGCCCCCCACGGGCCCCCGCGAGAAATCGAAAAGGCGCCCCGACCGGGTGACGAGGCCCACAGGGCACGCCGCGGTTCGGGCCTGCACACGCGGCCTATCGTGACGCCGTGACACAACACCGCGATCGCTGGGGACTGCCGCTCGGGATCGGCGCTTTCGGCATCTGGGGCGGCATGCCCCTGTTCTTCCCGCTGCTCGAGCCCGCGGACGCCCTGGAGATCGTGGCCCACCGCATCGTGTGGAGCCTCGTGTTCTGCCTGATCGGCCTCGCCGCCCTGCGGCAGCTCGGCGACTTCCGCGCTGCGCTGCGCTCGCCCCGCACCCTCGGCACCCTCGCGGCGGCGGCGGTGCTGATCGTCGTCAACTGGACGGTCTACGTGTACGCCGTCAACACCGACCGGGTGCTCGACGCCGCCCTCGGCTACTTCATCAACCCCGTCCTCACGGTGCTGCTCGGCGTGCTCATCCTGCGCGAGCGGCTGCGGCCCGCGCAGTGGGTGGCGGTGGGCTGCGGCGTCGCGTCCGTCGTCGTGCTGTCCACCGGGCTGGGCGGGCTGCCGTGGATCTCGCTGGCCCTCGCCCTGTCCTTCGGCTTCTACGGGCTCGTGAAGAACCGGGTGGGCCGCACCGTCCCCGCGCTGCCGGGTCTCGCGGTCGAGACCGTCGTCGCCACGCCGCTCGCGCTCGGCTACCTGGTCTGGCTCGGCAGCGCCGGGACGTTCACCGGCCACGGCGTCGGGCACGCGCTGCTGCTCATGTCCTCCGGCATCGTGACGGCCCTGCCGCTGCTGCTGTTCGGCGCCGCCGCACGCCGCCTGCCGCTGTCAGTGGTCGGCATGCTGCAGTACCTGGGCCCGGCCCTGCAGTTCCTGGTGGGGCTGTTCGTCTTCGGCGAGCACATGCCGCCCGCGCGCTGGGTCGGGTTCGTGCTGGTGTGGGTGGCGCTCGTGCTGCTCACCACGGACGGGATCCGCCAGACCCGGCGGGCGCCCCGGCCAGGCCTGGCCTGACGGCGAGGTCGGCAGTTCGCCCGGCGAGATCGGCAGTTCGCCCGGCGAGGTCGGCAGTTCGCATCGCCAAGTCGGCAGTTAGCATCGAGATCGGCACAGGCCTAGACCGATCTCGATGCTAACTGCCGACCTCACGAGAAAGTGCCGACCTCACGGACCGACCTCGCGGCAAAGTGCTGGACCTGCGGCAGCCCCTGGAAGCCCGTCAGCAGCCCTTGAAGCGGTCGTCGGCCGCCCAGCCGGCGTCGACCCACTCCTGCGGGTCCGCCGGGGTGAAGCCGGAGTACCGCTGGTCCAGCTCGTCCAGGAGCCAGCCCGCGAACCGGGCGGCGCCCTGCTGGCAGGCGTGGATGCCGTCGGCACTGCGGTCCGGCCTGCCGTCGCGTATCCGCTGGTAGGTGTCGCCCCACACGACGGCGCTGTCCAGCACCACCGCCCGGCGGCCCGACCCGGCGGCCACGTCCCGCGCGACGTCGTCCGTGCGGTCGAGCTCGGCCATGTGCGGCGCGTAGAACTCGTCCGGCCGGATCGGCGGGAACGGCACGAACACCACCTCGGCTCCGGCTCGGGCCGCCGTGTCGACCAGCCGCTGGTAGCCGGCGTGCTGCTCCTGCTCCGTGCCCCAGTCGTACGTGGTGATCTGGTAGACGATCACGTCCGGCTTGGACGACGCGACGGCACCGGGCAGGTCGGCCCAGGTCGACTCGGCGATGGGCCCGACCACTCCGCCGCCGCCGTCCGACGCGATGGACTCCAGGGTGAGGCCGCTCGCCGTCATCGCGGCGTCGAGCGGCAGCGCTTCCCCCGCCGCTATCGAGTCGCCCATGAACAGGACGGTGGACAGGTCCCTGCCGGAGTCACCGCCCGAGCCGCCCGCCCCCGAGCCGCCGGCTCCCGGCTCGACGGCGCCGGACCCGGCCCCGCCGACGGCGCTTGCGTCGACCTCCTCGACGGCCGGCCGCGGCGCGACCACCCAGAACAGGGCCAGTGCGGCCATCGTCGCGACGAAGGCGACCACACCGGATCGCCCCCTGGCCCACCCCGCCCGGAACCGCACCGGGTTCTCGACCAGGACGGTGGACAGGGCGGCGAGCGCAACCGAGACCGCGCAGACGATCGCGGTGCGGGTCCACCCGGTCAGGCCGAGCCGATCCTCGGACAGCAGGAGGAAGACCGGCCAGTGCCACAGGTACAGGCTGTACGAGACCAGGCCGAGCCACCGGAGCGGCCGCCAGCCGAGCGCGCGGGCGACCACGCTGCCCGGCGCCTGGACGCAGAGCACCACCAGCAGGGCGGCGAGCAGCGAGTGCGCGAACAGCCCGCCCTGGAACAGCCACGGGCTGCTCTCGCCGTCGGCCACCCACCACAGGGCCGCGAGGACGACGACCAGCAGGGCCAGAACCATCCCGGCCCGCCGGCCGACCAGCCGCTGCACGGCCCGCCGTACCGGGCCCGTCGCCATGAGGGCGCCCAGCATCAGGGAGAAGGCGCGGGTGTCGGTCCCGGTGTAGACGCGGGTGGTGTCGCTCGGGTCGACCAGCAGCAGCATGAGCGCGAGCGATGCCACGGAGACGAGGGCCGCGATCCAGGCGACCCGGGTCTCGGCCCGCCCTGTCTCGGCCCACCCCATCTCGGCCCGCCCCGTCTCGGCCCACCCGACGCCCCCGTCGGGCCACGCCCGCCGCGAGCGCCCCGAGCGCCCCGCGACGAGCAGCACCAGAACCGGCCACACCAGGTAGAACTGCTCCTCGACGGCGATGCTCCACAGGTGCCCGAAGACCCGGTCCGCGCCGAACCCGTCCCAGTAGCCCGCCGACTCGCCGAGCAGGTGCCAGTTGACCAGGTTGGCCTGCACCCACGGGCCGTCGGAGAGCGCGGACCGCCACAGGTCGCCGTCGGCCACGGCCCAGGTCAGCAGGGTGACGACGACCAGCAGCGTGGCCAGCGCGGGCAGCAGGCGGCGGGCCCGCCGCCCCCAGAACTCGGTCAGCGACACGGTGCCGCTGACCCGGAGCTCGCGCAGCAGCAGGTCAGTGATCAGGTAGCCGGACAGGGCGAAGAACAGGTCGACGCCGAGAAAGCCGCCGCCGAGGTGGCCCGCGTGGAACAGCAGCACGCCGAGGATCGCCACGCCGCGCAGGCCGTCCAGGGCGGGCAGGTGCGGCCGGCGTGCGGTTCCGCCCTTGTCGCCGGCATCGTCCCGCGTCTCGCCCGCGTCGCCCCGCGTGTCACTGGCGTCGCCACGCGTGTCGGCAACGTCGCCACGCGTGTCGGCAACGTCGCCGCGCGTGTCACCGGCATCGCCCCGCGTCTCGCCGGTGTCGCCACGCACGTCGCCCGACGGCGCCGGAAGCGCGCGCGCCCCGCCGTCCGCCGGTCCCGTCATGACCTGGTTCATGCTCAGCACCCCGGGACGGCATCGAAGGTGAAGCCCGCCGCGGCCAGCTCGGGGAGCGCCGCCCGGAGCGCCTCGACGGTCTGTGTGCGGTCGCTGCCGCCGTCGTGCATCAGCACGACGGCGCCGCTCGGCGCCTCCAGCAGGCTGGCGGCGATGGCGCGAGCCCCGGGCCCGGTCCAGTCGGCGGTGTCGACGTTCCAGAGCACCTGCCGCATCCCGCGTGCAGTCAGGTCGGCCACGACCGTGTCGTCGGTGGCGCCGTACGGCGGCCGGACGCACGGGCTGTCGGAGCCGAACCGGCCGAGCAGCTCGGCGGTGTGCCCGAGCTCCTGGTCGCGGCCGTCGGTGTCGAGCGTGGTGAGGTCGTCGTGGCTCCACGTGTGGTTGGCGAGCACGTGGCCCTCCGCCACGATCCGGCGTCCGAGGTCGGTGTTCCGGGCGAGGTTCTGGCCGAGCGCGAAGAAGACGGCCTTGGCGTCGTGCTCGCGCAGCAGGTCCAGGATCTCGACGGTCTCGTCCCCTGGACCGTCGTCGAACGTCAGGTAGAGCACCTTCTCGTCGTTGCCCGCCGCCGCGGCGGGGCCGAGGGCGCTGTACGCCGTACAGCCAGCCGTGGCCAGCAGCAGGGCCGCGACGGCGAGGGTCAGGAGTCGTCGTGTTCTGTTCATGCGGCCCACGCTCCGGCGCCCGCGTCCCGGCGCCGTCGTCGTCATGTCGCAACCGTGTCGCAGGCGGCGCGACGGCGTGGCTGGGCCCCGGGGCGTCCTCGATACTGGAGCCATGCCCCGCATCCTGTTGATCGAGGACGACCACTCGGTCCGGATCAGCCTCGCCAAGGCGCTCGGCAGGTACGGGCACGACGTCGCCGCCGCCGCGACCGGTGAGGAGGGCCTCCGGCTGTACCGCGAGCAGGCGGCGGAGCTCGTCGTGCTGGACCTGATGCTGCCGGGGATGGACGGCTTCGAGGTGTGCCGGCGGGTCCGCGCCGCCGGGACCGTGCCGATCATCATGCTCACCGCCCGCGGCGACGACGTCGACGTCGTGAGCGGCCTGGAGGCCGGAGCCGACGACTACGCCGTCAAGCCCGTCGAGCCCCGCGTCATCGACGCCCGGATCCGGGCGGTGCTCCGGCGCGGGGCCTCGGACCGGGCAGGGCAGGCCACCGCGGCCTACGGCGATCTCGTGATCGACCGCGGCGCGATGACCGTGACCCGCGCCGGACACCCCGTGGCGATGACGCCCACGGAGCTGCGGCTGCTGCTGGAGCTCTCCGGCTCGCCCGGCCAGGTGCTGAGCCGGCAGCAGCTCCTGGAGTCGGTGTGGGAGCACAGCTACCTCGGCGACTCGCGGCTGGTGGACAACGGGGTGCAGCGCCTGCGCGCCAAGATCGAGGCCGATCCGGCGGCCCCCGTGTACATCCAGACCGTGCGGGGCTTCGGCTACCGGTTCGGGCCGGTGTAGGCCTCTGGACGGCATGAGCGGCGAGGCCGGGGCCCGGCCCCGGATCTGGCGGCCCAGGAACTGGTGGCCCAGGAGCCTGCGCGCCCGGGTGGTCCTCGCGTTCGTGCTGGTCGCGATGGTGGCCGCCACCGCGGCGTCCGCCGCCGGGTACGCGGCGGCGCGGGCCTCGCTCGTCGACGAGACGCAGCGGCGCGCCGTCTACGCCGTCCGCGACCAGGTCACGCGGCTGGCGCCCGAGGTGGCGTACCCGCCCGACCAGGAGGCCCTGGACCGGCTGCGCACCTCGCTCGGCCAGGACTCGATGGTCACCTTCGGGGAGCTGACGTCGGCGTCGGGCAGCGCCCTCGGCCTGATCAGCGACGAGCTGCGGGCCGACGTCGCGGCGGGCGACCGGTTCGCCGTGCAGCGCGTCGTCGACGACTCGGGCCCCAAGCTGGTGCTGGCCACCCCGGTCCTGCTGACGGGCGTGGACGGCAGCCGGCGTGACTCCGGCATCGAGGTCTACGTGGTGCAGGACCTCGCCCCGACCGAGGAGCAGCTCGACCAGTGGACGCGCGTGGTGGCGCTGACCATCGGGGGCGCCCTGCCGCTGGCCGTCGTGCTCGCGCTCCTGGTGTCCCGCAGCGTGCTGCGGCCCATCCAGCGGCTCGCGCACAGCGCCAACCAGCTCGCGGAGGGAAACCTCAGCACCCGCCTGACGCCGTCCGGCCGGGACGAGCTGGCGGACCTGGCGTCCACGTTCAACGACACGGCCGCGGCGCTGGAGCGGTCGGTCGGCGAGCTGCGCGACCGGGAGGCGGAGGCGCGGCGGTTCGTCGCGGACGTCTCGCACGAGCTGCGGACGCCGATCATGGCGCTGACCTCGATCATGGAGATGCTGGAGGCCGACGCGCGCGACCGGTCGCCGGAGGAGCTGGAGCTCGCGACGATGGCCGTCGACCGGACCCGGAAGCTGTCCCGGCTGGCCGAGGACCTGCTGGAGCTCTCCCGGCTCGACGCGGGGGCCGTCGAGCTACGGCTGGAGCACGTCGACGTCGCCCACGTCGTCGCCGACACCGTGCGCACGCGGGGGTGGGACGGCGTGGACGTCGTCGCGCCGGGGCCGGTACCCGCCCGGGTCGACGTGCGCAGGCTGGACATCTCCGTCGCCAACCTCGTGGGCAACGCCCTGCGGCACGGCAGCCCGCCCGTCGTCGTCGAGGTGCGAGCGGAGGCGGACGACGTGGTCGTCGTGGTGACCGACCACGGCCCCGGGCTGCCCGAGGGTGTCGCCACCGACCGGCTGTTCGGCCGCTTCTACAAGGCCGACTCGTCCCGGACGCGGTCGGACGGCAGCGGGCTGGGCCTCGCGATCACGCTGGTGAACGCCCGCCTGCACGGCGGTGACGTCTCCGCGCGCAACAGCGCGGGCGCCGGCGCGCGGTTCGAGCTGCGCCTGCCCCGACGGTTGGACCAGGACACCGGCGTCGGACCGGAGAAACGGACCGGCCGCGGGCCGGACGAAGGGCCCGGCCGAGGATCAGCCGGACGGCCCGGCCAAAGGCCGAGCGAGCCACACGGGGAGGAGAACGATGCGCATGCATAGATCGGCCCCCGCCGCCGCGGCGGCCCTCGTCCTGACCGTCGGAGCGCTGACCAGCGGCTGCGGCGTCGGGCCCAGCGGCGTCGAGGACGGCGGCGAGGCGCCCACCGGGCTGGCGGCGGGTCCAACGCTCTACTTCGTCGACGCCGCGGGGCGGCTGCAGCCCGACCCCAGGAGCACCGGCCGCCTTGGCACGGTGCTGGGGGCGATCCAGCTGCTCGTCGCCGACGCCGACCCCACGGCGGCGGGCCTGCACAACGAGGTGCCGACGACCGCCACGCGGACCGTGGTGGAGGACGCCGGGGACTACGTGACGATCTACCTGCCCCTGCGCCGCGCCGACATCAGCGACGTCGGGGTCGACCAGATCATCTGCACCGCCGCCGCCGTGGTCGCCGCCTCGGGCCGGGACGTCGACGGCGTGGTGATCTCCGTGCGGCCGACGCACGGGGAGGTGGTCACCCGGCCCTGTCCGGTCTGAGCGGGGCGCCGGAGCCGGGCCGGTTCGGCCGCGGCGCCAGGGCCGGGCATGCCTGCGAGCGGCGCCCGCGCCGCGCGGCTCGTCACATCGGCGCCCTGCGCGCCGTCATCCCACCGACGGCCACAAGAACGAGGATGTGACAGATGACCCCCGACGACCTCGCGCTCGCCTTCGAGCAGCACCGCCCCCGCCTGCGGGCGGTGGCCTACCGGATGCTCGGCAACCCGGACGACGCCGACGACGCGCTCCAGGAGGCCTGGCTGCGCCTGAACCGCACCGACGCGACGAGCATCGACAACCTCCCGGCCTGGCTCACCACGGTCACCGGCCGGATCTGCCTCGACATGCTCCGCTCGCGGTCGACCCGCCGCGAGGACCCGTTGCCGACCGGCCGGCCCGACGACCCGGCGCCGGAGATCCTGGACGAGGGCGCCCCCGACCCGGAGCAGGAGGCCGAGCTGGCCGACGTCGTCGGCGTGGCGCTCCAGGTGGTCCTGGAGAGCCTGGACCCGGCCGAGCGCCTGGCGTTCGTGCTGCACGACCTGTTCGCCATCCCGTACGAGCAGATCGCGCCCGTGCTGAGCCGGTCGGTCGCCGCGACGCGGCAGCTCGCGAGCCGCGGGCGGCGCCGGATGCAGTCGGGGCTCGCGGCGCAGTCCACCACGCAGGACGACGGGCCCGCCGGCGGGGCCCGCACCGACCGGCAGGTGGTCGAGGCGTTCCTCCTGGCCTCTCGCACGGGCGATCTCGCGGGGCTGCTGGCCCTGCTCGCACCGGACGTGGTGCTGCACGCCGACCAGTCCGCCGTCGAGGCGGCCGCCGCCAACGCCGACCAGGGCGCGCCGCTGCTGGCCCGGGAGATCCGTGGTGCGGCAGCGGTGGCGGAGTCGTTCCGCGGCCGGGCGAAGCTCGCGGTGCCCGCGCTGATCGACGGCTCGGTCGGGTTCGCCGGGGCGCCGGGCGGCATCCCGCGCTTCGTGTTCACGCTCGTCGTGCACGAGGGGCGGATCGCCGCGATCGACCTGACGGCCGAGCCGAGCGCCGTCGAGGGCATGCACATCGTGCTGCTCGGCTGAGCCGGAGCTGCGGCGCAGGGTGCGGGCCGAGGAACGAAACACGCGCCCGGGATCGCGGGCTCGGCCGAGCTGAGCAGAGCCGGACGGCGCCTCCGGAAGCCCGGGCCGGGCGGCGCCTTCGAGCGGGACGCCGTCAGGTGGCAGGGTTATGCATATGGATACTCCTCGCACCGTGGTCGCCGGGCCGGCGACGTGGAACACGATGGTCCGGCTCGACCGGCTCCCCGAGCCCCGGCCGCACACCGTGTTCGCCCGCGGGTCCGTGCGCACGCTGGGCGGCACGAGCGCGGGCAAGGTGCTGCACCTCGCCGACCTCGGCGTGCCCAGCACGCTCGTGGCCGACGTCGGCACCGACCCCGAGGGGGACCTGATCCTCGCCGCGCTGCGCCGCGCACGGGGTGCCGAGGTGCTGGCCCGCCGGGTGGTCGGCGCGTCGGAGCAGCACCTGAACCTGATGACCGACGCCGGCGAGCGGCTCTCGATCTACCTCGCGGTCCCCGTCGCGTCCCCTGCGCCCGATGCCGCCGCCGTCGCGCGCCTGGCCGCCGCCGAGCACGTGGTGCTGGACCTGGGCGCCGTCGGGCTGAGCATGCTGCCCGCCGCCGTGGCGAGCCGCGCGACGCTCTGGACCGACCTGCACGACTACGACGGCGTCGCCGAGTTCCACCGGCCGTTCGCCGAGGCGTGCTCGTACGTCTTCCTCAACGACGACGGCACGGACGACCACCTGGCCCTCATGACCGCCCTGCTGGACCGCGGGGCGAGCACGGTGGTGTGCACGCTCGGCGCCAAGGGGGCGGTGGCACGCACCGCGGAGGGCTGGTTCGAGTGCCCGGCCGAGCCCGCGGAGGTGGTCGACACCAACGGCGCGGGCGACGCGTTCTTCGCCGGGTTCTTCGCGGCGCACCTCGCCGGCGAGGGCACGGCGGAATGCCTCAGGGCCGGCGCGCGCCAGGCGACCCGCGCCCTCGCCAGCAAGCACCTGAGCCCGCTGCTGGACGACGACGCGGGCGGCCGCTAGCTGTACTGGCCCGGGACCTGCGCGCCGCGCTAGCGCGGCGCGGCCTCCGTGGCTAGCCCGCCGCGACCTTCAGCACGGCCGCCAGCTCCTCGGCCACGCCGTCGGCGTCGTGGTGCCCGACGACGGCGTCCGCGCAGGCCAGCACGTCGCGGTGGGCGTTGGCGACGGCGATGCCCCGGCCCGCCCAGGTGAGCATCGGCAGGTCGTTGGGCATGTCGCCGAAGGCCCAGACGTCGGCGGGGTCGACGCCGAGCCGCGTGCACCACCGGGCCAGCGCCGCGGCCTTGTCGACGCCCGGCGGCATCAGCTCGGCCAGGCCGACGGCGCCCGAGTACGCCAGGTGCGCGTAGTCGCCGACGGCGGCGCGCACCGCGGTGAAGAACGCCTCCTGCGCGGCCCGGACCTCCTCCGGCGGGTCGACGACGATGCCCGGCGGCGGCACGTGCGCGGGGTCGAGCGCGAGGATCTTGGACACCGGGCCGCGAGCGCCGACCGTGCCCAGCGTGTCCTCGACGGGCACCGACCACAGGCCGAGGTCCAGCGCCGGCTCCCGGTTCGGGTAGTGCGGGTCGAACGCGACGCCGTCGGGCCGCTCGAAGGCGAGGGCGGCGTGCGGCAGCGCGGCCCGGATGCCGCCGACCACGGCGCGCACGGCGCCGTCGTCGAAACCGCAGGTGTCGAGGGTCTCGCCGGAGGCGAGGTCGAGCACGCACGCCCCGCCGATGCAGATGACGCGGCCGTGCGCGCCCACGGTGTCGGCGAGGTGGGTCAGCCAGCGCGGCGGGCGGGCGGTCACGAAGACCACCTCGACGCCGGCCGCGTCCAGGTCGGCGAGGACCTGGCGGGTGCGGTCGGAGACGGTCCCGTCGCTGCGCAGCAGCGTGCCGTCGAGGTCGGTGGCGACGACGCGGGGCAGGCGGGTCACGACCGGTCCCACGGGTTGACGAACGGGATGGCCATGGGCTCGAAGTCCGCAACGTTGCGTGTCGCAAGGGTCAGACCGTGTACGTGCGCGGTCGCCGCGATGAGAGCGTCGTGAGCAGGCCGACGATCAGGCACATGGAGCCGAGCCGCAGCATCAGCCACGGCCTGGTCGACGTCCAGCACTCGCCCCAGGTAGCTGGGCAGCACACTCTTCTCCAGCCAGGCGTCCAGAATCTCTGCCTGCCGAGCGTCGTGCCGCCGCTTGGACTCGATGCCGGCCCGCAGCTCCAGCACGGTGATGACCGAGAGCGAGGTATCCGACGGCGACAGATCTCCGGCCCAGTCGTTGAACTGCTCCGAGCGCCGTTCAGCGGGCTTCCGGAGCTCGGACACGACGTTGGTGTCCAGAAGGAACTTCACCAGTCGATCTCCCGCGTCGAGCCCTCGGGACGCACCGGTTCGAACTCGATCTCGTCCGGCATCACGAACGCGTCCGCCAGACTGACGTCGGTGCCCGTGAGCCGCTGGTAGTCCGCGAAGGTGAGTAGCACATGCGACGGCCGACCGTGGTCCGTGATGACCACCGGACCGCGGGCGGCAGCACGCTTGACCGCACTCACGTCGTGATTCAGCTCGCGAGAAGTGACAACGCTCATCCACGACCACCCCCAATGTAGGTACGTACCTACATCCTACGTTGTATGCGACCGAAGGTACAGAGCCACGACCTGTCGCCGGCGAAGGCAAGCACTCACGAAGATCAGACCGAAGAGGGCCGCGCCGTTGACGTGCACCAGGTCAGGCGGCGCGCAGTCCGGCGGCGGGCAGGACGACGCCGTCGATGCTCCAGAGCAAGAACTCGCGGTCGACGGGCTTGCCCAGCACGAGCACGTGGTAGGTGACCATCGCGGGGCCGATCATGCACAGCCGCTCGACGTCCGCGTCCGCGGGGATCTCGCCGCGGTCGATCGCGCGCCGGAAGAGGATGCGGTTGACGGACGCGCGCGGCTCGATCATGGCGTCGCGGGCCGCGGCGGCGAGCTCCGGGTTGCGCGCGATCATGGAGGCGATCCCGGCCATGACCTTGAGCTTGCGCTCGCTCTGGCGGATGCTCGGCGTCTTGATCATGGCGATCAGGTCGCCGCGGAGCGTGCCCGTGTCCGGCAGCGCGTCGAGGTCGATGTCGCGCGACTTCATGCACACGACGGCGTCGAGCACCAGGTCGGCCTTGGACGGCCACCTGCGGTACAGAGTCGCTTTCCCCGCCTTGGCCCGCGTGGCGACCATGTCGATGGTCATCCCGTCGTAGCCCGTCTCGGCCAGGACGTCGAGCGCGGCCTCCAGGATCTCCGGATCGCGGGTGTGGTCCCTCTTGCGCCCGAGGCGCGGTTTCGCCTCGACGTCCTCGATCTGCGTCATCGCAGCCGCCTCCTCCCTGTCCGACTCGACCTTACCGTCAGGTGAATTATTGAACCAGCCATATCCGGAACTCTTCAGTTCCGTATATGGTGGGCGCATGTCCGAAACCTCAGCACCCGCGACCGACGGCCGGCGCTGGATCACGCTCGTCGTGGTCGGGCTCGCCCAGCTCATGGTCGTGCTCGACGCGACAGTCGTGAACATCGCACTCCCCTCGGCCCAGGCCGATCTCGGCTTCACGGACGGCGAGCGCCAGTGGGTGGTCACCGCGTACTCGCTCGCCTTCGGCAGTCTGCTCCTGCTCGGCGGGCGCCTCTCCGACCTCATCGGCCGCAAGCGCACCTTCCTCATCGGCCTCATCGGCTTCGCCGCCGCCTCGGCGCTGGGCGGCGGCGCCACCTCGTTCGACCTGCTCGTGGCCGCCCGGGCCCTGCAGGGTGTGTTCGGGGCGCTGCTCGCCCCCACCGCGCTCGCCGTCCTGACGACGACGTTCACCGTCCCCAGGGAGCGGGCACGCGCCTTCGGCGTCTTCGGCGCCATCGCCGGGGCGGGTGGCGCCATCGGGCTGCTGCTCGGCGGTGTCCTGACGGAGGCCCTCGACTGGCGCTGGAACCTCTACATCAACGTGTTCATCGCCGCGTTCGCCCTGGTCGGCGCTCTCGTCTTCGTCCCGTCCATCGCGCGCAGCGGTCAGCGGCCCAAGCTCGACGTGCCCGGCACCGTGCTCGTGTCCGGCGCGCTCTTCAGCCTCGTCTACGGCTTCTCGAACGCCGAGGCCGAGGGCTGGGAGTCGCCCCTGACGTGGGGCTTCCTCGCCGCCGCCGTCGTCCTGCTGACCGCGTTCGTCGCCTGGCAGACGCGGGCGTCGCACCCGCTCCTGCCGCTGTCGATAGTCCTCGACCGGAACCGCGGCGCCGCGTACATCTCGGTGCTGATCGCCGGTGCGGGGATGTTCGGCATCTTCCTCTTCGTCACCTACTACCTGCAGCTCACCCTCGGGTACTCGCCGATCCAGACGGGCCTCTCGTTCCTGCCGATGATCGCGATGCTGGTGCTCGCCGCGCAGCTCGGCACCAACCTGCTCGTGCCGCGGTTCGGCCCCAAGATCCTGGTCCCTGCGGGCATGACGCTGGGCGCGCTCGGCATGATCGACCTCACGTTCCTCGACGGCTCGAGCACGTACGCGACGAACGTCCTGCCGGGCCTCATGGTCCTCGGCTTCGCGATGGGCACGATCATGCCCGCCTCGATGCAGACCGCCACGCTGGGCGTCGACCGGCAGTTCGCCGGCGTCGCGTCGGCGATGGTGAACACGAGCCAGCAGGTCGGCGGGTCGATCGGGACCGCCCTGCTCAACACCCTCGCGGCCACCGCCGCTGCCGACTACCTCGCGACCCACGCGCCGGTGACCGAGGCGGTCGGCGAGCAGGCCGCGCTCGCCAGCTACGCGACGGCGTACTGGTGGGGCGCCGGGTTCTTCGCCCTTGGCGCCGTGCTGGCGGCCCTGCTGTTCCGCCGGCGCGGTCAGGGGCTCTCGCTCGCGCACACCGAGCCGGCCCCTGCCGAACCGGCCGCGGAGCCCGTGGCCGTCGGCTGAGCCTTCACGACATCGGCTGAGTTGGGCCCGGCCGCCCGTTGCCGCCACGCGGCCCGGGCGGCCGGGCCGTGTCACATCCCAGCGGCCGGCCGCGTCGTCATGGTGAGGCCGGCGCAGGCCGGACCACCGACCGGGAGGACCGGATGATGACCACGCACGACGAGATCGCGCTCCGCCAGCACGCCGCCAGGATCATCGAGGGAGTCGAGGCCAAGGATCTCGAAGCGCTGGAGCGGCTCTACGCGCCGGACCTCGTGTCGTTCGACGTCGAGCCGCCCCTGCAGCACCTCGGGATCGCGGCGAAGCTGAAGAACTGGGCCAACGCCTTCGCGATGTTCGCGGACGTGCGCTACGAGCTGCGCGACCTCACCCTCACCGTCGACCAGCAGGTCGCCTTCGGACACGCCTTCGGCCGGCTCAGCGGCACGCTACGCACCGGCGCGACGACGGACGGCATGTGGGTCCGGGTCACGTACGGCTTCCGCAGGGCCGACGACGGCGGCTGGCTGATCACGCACGACCAGGTCTCGGTACCGCTCGACTTCCGGACGGGTCGGGGGGTGACTGATCTCGAGCCCTGACGCGCCGGCCGGCGTGGGGTCTTGCTGCTCGGTCAGCGGCGCCGCTCGTGCCCCCCATGAGCGTCCGTCACACCGTGGAGACCCACCGTCCCGACACATCGACCGTCCTGTCTGCTTGCACGATCCTCCCGCGCTGGCGAGCATCGTGAATGTGCAAGGATCGCAGCATGAACGGTGGGAACCTCGACGAGCTGCGTACTCTGCTCGCCCGACATGCCCGGCGCGACACCTACACGACGACGCTCGACGACGTCCTGGTCTCGGTGGTCTACCAGTCCGCGCCGCCCGTGCCGTCCATGTCGGGCGTGGTCATGGCGCTGATCGCCCAGGGCGAGAAGCGGATAGCGCTCGGCAGCAGCGTGCACGAGTACGGCCCGGGCCAGTACCTGGTGGCGTCTGTCGACCTGCCCGTGACTGGTCTGTTCACCAAGGCCCGACCCGACGAGCCGGCACTCGGCTTCGGACTCGTCCTCCGGCCGGCCCTGATCGCCGAGCTCCTCCTGCAGGCCGCTCCCGGCGACCTCCCCCCGAGCAGCGCCGCCGCCCCGCCCGGCATGGTGGTCAGCGACGCTCCCGCACCCCTCCTCGACGCGGTCGTGCGACTGCTCCGGCTGCTCGACAGCCCACGCGACGCCGCGGTCCTGGCACCGCTCATCAAGCGCGAGATCCTCTGGCGTCTGATCACCGGGGAGCAGGGCGCCACCGTGCGCCAGCTCGGCCTGGCCGACAGCGGACTCGCCCACATCGCCCGGGCGGTCCAGTGGATCCGGGAGCACTACGCGCAGCCCTTCCGCGTCCAGGACGTGGCGGCCCTGTCAGGCATGAGCGTCTCGGCGTTCCACCGGAACTTCCAGTCGGTGACGGCGATGAGCCCCATCCAGTTCCAGAAGCAGATCCGGCTCCAGGAGGCGCGGCTGCTGCTCGCCACGCGTCCCGGCGACGTGACAGGTGTGGGGCTACGGGTCGGCTACGACAGCCCGTCACAGTTCAGCCGCGAGTACCGGCGCCAGTTCGGCCTGCCGCCGAGCCAGGACGCCGCCCTGCTGCGCGACACGGCTAGCGGCCGCACACCGAGTCTCGTGTAGACCGCTTCCGGGATGGTCCAAGCTCGCCGCCGTCCGCACCGCATCCGGGCCCGCCGCAGTCGTACGGGTCTGGGCCGGGACCAGCCGCTGCAAGCGTCTGGCCCTCACCGCCAGAACTCGCTAAGCCGCTCCGCAACAGCTATCCCCTGGTCATACCCGGCCCGGGCAGCCGACGGACGCAAGGAAACGTCCATCGCATTGACGCCGAACAGGTGCTCCGAGGCGCTGTCCGGAAAGATCGTCTCGACCTTGCTGCCGCGCGCCCGCAACGCCTCGGCCTGTGTCGAGAGATGCATGCCCCAGTCCTCCGGGGTCCGCGTCCTGCCGCCGAACGGCGCCAGCACCAGCACCCGCTGGTATCCGGCCGCCAGGTCGGCGTTCTCGGCGTTGGACCGGTAGCCGCCGTCGATGTAGTGGCCGCCGCCGATCTGGTAGGCGAAGCCGCTGGCACAGCTCGCGGCGACGGCGTCCGCCAGGTCCACGCCGCTGTAGCGGTCGAAGACGACCGGCTCACCGGTCGAGGCGTTGACGGCCGTGATGAGCACCGTTCGTTCCGGCCAGAGCTGGCTGGGCAGCCGCGCGGCGACGGTGGCGCGCCACCTCGTCTGCGCGGAGCCGCCCGACGCCGCGGCGAGTTCGAGCGCCGCCGCGCCCATCCGGCGGCGCATGTCGGCCGGACCTTCGGCGGCGGCGATGATCCTGCCCGTCCGCTCCAGGTGGTCCACCACCGGCCTGGCCGCAGCGCGTCCCCGGTCGGATCCGACCGCGCCGGTCCCGCGCTGAGGCGCAGGCCCGCGCTGAGGCACGGGGGTGCGGGCGGCGGCGAACAGTTCGGGCGGGGTCGCGCCGGCGAGCTGGGCCGCGGCCGTCGAGCCGGCCGACGTCCCGACGGTCAGGTCGGCCGTGGTCACGTCCAGCCCGGCGTCGAACAGGCCGGCGACGACTCCGACCAGCCACGCGTTGCCCGTCGACCCGCCGCCGCCGAGGACCAACGCTCGTTCGCCCGATGCGGGTACCCGCCGGGTGGCGTCGACCTGCGGCTGATCCCGGTCGGACCTCGACCGGTCGGACGCCGTCGTCGGGGTGGGCGGCAGAGCTGAAGAAGATGCTGTGTTCATGGGAGTCGCCTTTCGCGGTTGCCTGGCGGGCGCTCCCGGTGGCGACTAGCTCAGTCGCGCGATCGTGGGCCGCGGGGGAGCACCCAGTGCGGATACTGCGTTCACGGGTCTCACCTCCTGCTGGTAGGTCACGATCATGAGGACGCTAGCACGTCCGCCGGGTTCCCAGAGCAGGCGGCCGCCGTCGGTAGCCGCCCGACGCGCGTCGTCGGCTACCGGTCGCTCGTCACCTCGGCGCGGCGGGCGGCGGACTTGCCCTGGAACCGCCACCAGGTCCGCTGGACCACGAGGCACAGCACCGCGCCCGCCACGATCATGGCCACGTTGATGGCAAACTGCGCCAGCGAGCCGGTGGTCTCCTCGCCGACGCCGTACGCGAGCGCGACGGCGGCGTTGCCGACGGCCGGGACGGTGGTCACGGAGATGAGCACGCCCACGAGGACGCCGGACCGGCCCGTGGTCAGCGAGATCATGCCGGCGGCTCCGGCGAGGGCACCGACGACCCAGCTCAGGGCATCGGGCGCCCAGATGAACGACGTCTGCGGCCGGTCGGCGAGCAGCGTGGCCTGGTCGGCCAGCCCCCACGCCTGGAGCAGCAGGGCCATGACGACGGACGCCGCGAAGCCCGCCGCGAACCCGGCCGCCAGCGTCGCGACGGCCCGCCCGGCGGTGCGCCACCGCCGTCCGACGAGCGCCACCGAGATCGCGGCGAGCGGGCCGAAGTCCGGCCCGACCACCATCGCTCCGACGACGAGGATCGGCTGGTCGAACAGGACGCCGATCATGCCGATGGTCGTGGCCAGGGCCATGAGCGCGAGGTAGCCCAGCGAGGTGCGCGATTCGGACTCCGTGCGGTCCACGACCTCGTGCCAGACGAGCGCGTCCTCCGAGAGGCCGGGGGCGGCGTCCTCCGCGCGCGCGGCGTGGTGCGACAGCGAGGTGTCCACCGCCTCCACGGCGAGGGAGCCCTCGCGGTCCAGACCCATCTCCGTCAGCCGGTTCAGGACCGGGGTGAGCGCCTCGCGGGCTACGTCGGCCATGACGACGTCGCCCGGCGGGTCGACGGCGCAGTCCGGGAGCACGACGACGTTGGTCGCGGCGGGGCTGGACCGGAGCAGGTCCACGACGTCGGCAGTGGTCGCGGACGGACTGACCACGCGCAGGTGCTGCATCACGCGGCAACCGTATCGGGGAACGGTGCCCGCCGGCCGGACCCGGGATGAGGCCCCGCCCGTCAGAGCAGCCCGGTGAGCCCGAGCGCGAGGCCGACGCCCGCGCACACACCGAGCGTGCGCAGCACCGACCAGCGCACCACGAACAGCAGCAGCGCCGCGAGGACCGCGATGCCGAGCGCGGCGGGCTGGAGCGTCGCGAGGTCGGGGACGCTCAGCCGCAGCGGCCCGGCGGCCCAGGCGCTCGACGAGCCGAACAGGGTGTGCGTGGCGAAGTACAGCGCCAGGTTGGCGATCACGCCGACCACCGCTGCCGTGATCGCCGTCAGCGCGGAGCCGAGGGCCTGGTTGCCGCGCAGCCGTTCGACGTACGGGGCGCCCAGGAAGATGAACAGGAACGACGGGACGAAGGTGACCCACGTGGTCAGCAGGGCACCGAGCACCGCGGCCGCCCACGGGTCCAGGTCGCCGGGGTTGCGGTAGGCGCCGAGGAACGCGACGAACTGCACCACCATGATCAAGGGCCCAGGCGTCGTCTCGGCCAGAGCCAGGCCGCGGGTCATCTCCCCTGGCGTCACCCAGGCATAGGTCTCGACGGCGCGCTGCGCGACGTACGCCAGCACGGCGTACGCGCCGCCGAACGTGACCAGCGCGCTGCCGGAGAAGAACAGGCCCTGCTGGGTGAACACGCTGCCGACGCCCGTGAGCAGCGCGACCACCACGACCGGGAGCGCCCACGCGAGGACGCCCAGCACCAGGATCCGCAGCGCCCGGCGGCCGGACGGGCGCTCGGCGTGCAGGGCGTCGTCGGGGATGAGGGGCGCCGGACCGTCGGCCTGCTCGCGGCCCGCGGGGGCGGCGATCCAGCCCGGGGCGTACCGGTGCACCAGCCACCCGACCACGCCCGCCCCGAGCACGACGAGCGGGAACGGCACCGCGAACAGCGTCAGAGCGACGAACGCGCCGACCGCGAGGACCATGAGGGCGGGGCTGGTCAGGGCACGCCGTCCGACGCGGACCACTGCCTGGACCACTATCGCCAGCACCGCCGGGGCGAGGCCCGCGAACACCGCCGAGACGGCGGTGGTGTCGCCGAACGCGACGTACACGGCGGACAGGACCAGCAGGGCGAGCATCCCGGGCAGCACGAACAGGCTTCCGGCGACCACTCCCCCGCGCCACCCGTTGAGCAGCCATCCGGTGTAGACGGCGAGCTGCTGCGCCTCCGGTCCGGGCAGGAGCATGCAGTAGTTCAGCGCGTGCAGGAACCGGCCCTGCCCGATCCACCGCTTCTCGTCCACGAGCGTCCGCTGCATGACGGCGATCTGGCCGGCCGGTCCGCCGAAGGTCTGCCAGGAGATGGCGAACCAGGTGCGCACCGCGGTCCGGAACGGCACGAGGTCCCGCAACGGCGCGGACGGTGCCGGTTCGGGCGCTGCCGGGACGTCGTGGTTGTCGGTGGTCATCTCGCTCCAGCCGTCAGGCGTCGGATGTCGCGTCGGTCAGCCCGGCCCGCGCGCGGCGAGTCTAACCACGGCGACGGGTTCGAAGGCAACGGGTCGATATCTTGACGTCTTGTAGAGATGTACGTGACCCTCGTAGAGGGCAGCGCGCGAGCCCCGCACCGTTCCGTTCCCAGCAGAGGAGAAAGTGATGAGCGACAACTCCCGACTTCTTCATGTGGCGACGTTCTGCGGCAAGTGCGACTGCGGCTGCCCGGAGCTGTTCGTCGACCCGACTGCCGAGCCCGAGCGGCAGATCGTGATCACCGACGACTTCGGACAGCGGATCCAGATGAGCCACGACCAGCTCGCGGACCTGGTGGAGCAGGCCCGCAGCGGCGCGCTGGACGCGGCGGCGCTCCAGCCGGCCTGACGCGGGCACGGGTGGCCGCCCGCTCCGAAGCGCGCGGCCACCCGTGCAGTAGGGTCCTGCCCAGGAGGGCAACATGTCAGGCAGGACTCGCGAGCGCGGAGAGCTGGAAGCGCAAGTCATGCGCATCCTCTGGGACCACGAGGATGCGATCGGGGCGCGGGCGATCCAGGAGGCGTTCGGGGACGAGCACGTCCCGGCGTACACGACGCTCCTGACGGTGCTCGACCGCCTCGAGAAGAAGGGGGAGGTGGTCCGGGTAGCGACGTCGCCCCGGAAGGTCCGCTTCCGGCCGACCCGTTCGGAGGGTGAGCGCGCGAGCGCCGCGATGCTGTCGGCGCTCGAAGGCACGGGCGACCGCGAGGGGGCGCTGCTCCGGTTCGCGGACCACCTGACGGCGCGTGACGCCGAGATGCTGGAGCGTGCGCTGCGGCCCCGGCATACGACGGGGAGGCAGCAGGCGGGCTGAGCGGACGGCGCCGTCGGCCGATCATCTCAGCCCGCGGGGCGTGCCGGACCCGCCTGACGGGCATACCGGACCGGCCTGACGGGCGTGCCGGACCCGTCTGACGGGCGTACCGGACCGGCCGCGCGCGCCGGGCCTGCCCGGCGGCCGGTCAGACGACGAGCATGAGCCCGCACATCGCGACCATCCCGAAGCTCATGAGAGCGCCCGCGAGATGGTCGGACCCGGTGGCGTTCCAGATCGAGCCGCGCTCGCGCAGGTGCCGGGCGGCGTCGACCACGAACAGGGTGCCGCCGACGGCGAGCGCCGCGCCTCCCGCTGTGGTCCAGGAGCCGAGCCCCGCGCCGTGGCCGAGGTGGTGCGCCTGCGGCGCCCGGCTCATGACCGCCACCGCCCAGACCATCGCGAGCATCATGGCCGCGTGGGTCGCCTGGGTCCGCGCGTCCTGGTGATGGTGCGATCGCTGGCGGACGGCGGCCGCGCCGTCGGGCAGCGCCTCGGTCGCGTACCAGCCCGCCGCGGCGGCGAAGTACACCGCGGCGGCGGAGAAGAGGGCGAGCTGGGGCAGCGCCGGGAGCCGGGACCACCACGGCCAGGCCATGGCGGCCATGTCGAGGTTCATGCTCAGGTGGAGCAGGTAGCCCAGGGCGACGAACAGGGCGCGGGTCGTGGCGAGGCGCCACAGGGAATGGGCGCTCAGGGCGGCGAAGAGGCCGGTCACGGCCCACTGGATGGCTGGGTCCGACGTCACTGGCGCCCCCGTGTTCTCCACAAGCCGTACCAAGCAACAGAGATCAGACTGTCGGTCAGGGCTGGGCCTGGTCGTGCCAGGTCATGGTGCTGCCGGCCAGGGCTGCGTCGGCCACGCGCGCTGCGAACGACGTCGTGATGCCGGCGCGGGAGCTGTCGATCCACTTCTGGACGTGCTGGTGGCCGGCCGCCCGGTACTCCAGCGCCTGCAGCAGGCACTCGAGCTTGTCGGCGTCCTTGGCGCACTGCGCCTCCAGGGTGTCCCGGGCCTCGTACTCGGTCACGGCCTCGGTGACCGACTTCGCCGCCGCGTCGGGCAGGTGGGCTACCTGGTCCCGCGTGATGGTCACGTTGTCGACGGTCCTGGTGAGGTAGGCGCGCGACGAGTGCGGGAGGTCGGTGGTCCGCGTCTCCTGGGAGTCGTGCCAGAGGCCCAGGTAGGCGGCGCGGGCCGGGTCGGCACCTTCCTCGGCCGCGATCAGCGCGGCGAGCTGGGCGACTCGGAGGCTGTGCTCGGCGACCGACTCGGGGTCCCGGACCCCCACCTGCCACCAGCCGGCACGGCGCAGCCGCTTGAGCACACCCAGCTCGTGCGCGAAGTTCGCGACACCCGCCGCGTCCGGGTCGGTCACGTCGTCGGTCATGCGGATGCCTCCTCGGTCGCGGGGGCCGAACCGCAAGATCCATGCGGTTCGGGTTCCGCCGAACCGCAACTTACTCTGACCGCGGCGGCCGAACCGCAACGCACCCGTGATCCGAGCGGCCGAACCGCAAGTGAAACGTGACGCGACCGGCCGAACCGCAAGATGTATGTGACCCGAGGGGCCGAACCGCAAGGTGCGGGTGCTCCAGCGCACCGATCCACGTGCAACTTGCGGATCGGCCGCTCGGGTCACATCTAACTTGCGGTTCGGCACCAGGACCACGTACATCTTGCGGTTCGGCCGCTCGGGTCACGTCAAACTTGCGGTTCGGCGTGTGGATCACGTTCAACCTGCGGTTCGGCCACCCCCCGGCCACTGCCCCGGCCCGCAGGAGGCGATCACCCCGTGGCGAACAGCGGCGGGTCCTCCGGATCCTTCGAGGCCGGCGGTTCGGCCGGCGGAGTCGGGGTCGGAGTCGGCGTGGGCTCCGGTGGCGGGTCGGACTGCTCCTGCAGCGTCCCGCCGCCGAGGAAGACGTCGCCCTCCTCGCCGTAGCTCACGGGATCGACCCGGGACTCCTCGACGGTCCGCGGCAGCTCCGGGTGCTCGCGCTCGAACCTCGCGGCTGGCATCGGGTCCTGCGGGGCCTTGTCCCACTCGACGCCGCCGTAGATCGGGTAGGTGAAGGTCCACTCCTCGCCGTTGACGATCTCGGTGCGCGTGACCTCGAACTGGACCCGGTTCCAGTCCTGCTCCATCATCTCGTCCCAGACGTCCCTGGGCTCCCATGCGGTGCCCTCCGGCCAGCGTGAAGCGTCGCCGCTCCTGATGATCTCGTCGTACGGGCCGGGGTCCGCCGCGTTGCGCTGCTTGACCCAGGCGGCCGCGACGCGGGCCTGGTAGACGCGGCGCAGGTCGGCGTACTTCGGATCGGTGTTCACCAGCTCCTCGACCACCGGCGTGATGTGCTCCTGCAGCATCTGGAAGTTGTGCTCCATGACCTCGTCGGTCGCCTCGCACGGCTCGTAGCCCGGTGGGTAGGTGGTGAACTCCATCCGCTCCTTGTTCACCTTGAGCGGCGCGTCGAGGATGTACAGCCGGTCGCCCTCCTGGCGGACCGTCGCGGGCGCGGCGGTGATCCACTGCCGGCTGCTCGGCCAGCACACGCTGCCGTCGGGGTTGGTCTGCAGCGAGTCCCAGTACGCCGCACCGACCTCGGTCTCGGGGTTGGTGAGGTTGGTGTAGTCGCGCTTCATCTCCAGGTCGGCCTCGAGCAGCACGCGCGCGGCGTCGGTGTCGCCGAACAGGGGGTCGACGATCTGGTCCGGCTGGTCCGGGTTGAGGTTGACCCAGAACACCTGGTCGGGCAGCGCGAGCCACGTGAAGAAGGCATCCGACGTCAGGTCGATCGCCTCCTCGCCGCCGAACGACGGGTTCGCGGCCTCGTCCGGGTTCTCCGCCGCATCGAAGGCGTAGCCGACGTCGCCGGTGCCCGGGTCCATCTCCAGGTAGTTGAGCTGGAGCGTCGACCAGTCGATGCCGCCGGGCCGCCGGAACCCGTAGTCACGTGCCCCGAGGTCCCGCGGGACGTTCTGGAGCTGGCGGGCCTCGGCCGCGTTCCGCCCCGACTGCCGGCCCATGTCGTCGACGACGCTCATGGACCCCCGCAGGTTCGGAGCCAGCGTGGTGCTGCCGCGGTTGGGGACCGCGTTCGTCTTGTTGGCCCTGGCCCGGATCTCTGTCGAGTCCATGCCGGCCTGCCGGATCGCCTCGCGAGTCGTCGCGTCGGGCGTCTGGGCGTGGACGAACATCCCGCGGGACAGGTTCCCGTTCCCGATGTTGACCTGGTAGTTGCGCGTCTGGCCGGGGGTGTGCCCAGGACCCGCCTTCACCTCGATCGGGAACCTGGTGGTCCGGTGGACGATGTCCACCCGGACCCGGCTGCCCCGCGGGCCGACCGTCTTCTCGCACAGCCAGTCGTCGCCGGTCAGGCCGAGCCGCTCGACGACGAGCTTGTGGAACGCGTGACCGCGGGCGTTGTTGTCGTGCACGGTGACGTACGAGGCGCGGTACTTCGGGAAGTACTCGTTGGGGTCCTCGATCTCGGGGTGCGCCTTCAGGTAGGCGTTCCACCGCTTGAACAGGTGCTCCTCGGTACCGACGGCGTGCTTCCGGTAGTCCGTGCCGTACTGGCGCCGGACCTCCTCCGGGTCGTCGCTCGGCAGCTCGGTGTTCCGCACCGGCTCGGCGGGGTTCTCGTAGTCCAGCGGCAGCTCGCCGAGCTCTGCGATCTCGTCCGGCGTCGGCATGGTGGTGCGCGGGTTGCTGGGCTTGGGGAGGTTGAAGTAGTCCCGGCAGAGCCTGCCGGTGAGGGGTGCCGCGTGTGCCGAGTCGGCCTGCGGCACGGTCACCAGCGCGAAGAGCAGGCCGAACGACATCAGGATCGCCAGCAGGCGCGAACTGCGCCGTCGAGCTTCGGTCGTGTAGGGCACGCGCGTTCCTCTCCGATGAGTCGTCGCGTCCGCACACGTCTCTCACAGCGGACGTCGTGGCTTCTGACAAGTGAGGCAACTTCACCTCCGACGGCCACCCGTTTCAACCCAATTCGGCCCTGGCCGAAACTTCGGTGATCCGCAGCGGCCGTTCGGCGCGGCGGATACGGTGACCCTCATGCGGGACGCGACCGATGCGAAGCTCGACGACTGGCGCGAGCGGCTCGAGCCGATGCTTGCGGGACTCCAGGACTTCGTCGTGGGACCCGACGAACCCCTCGACCATTCCGTGGAGTCCCTGCACAACCTGGAACAGATCCTGCTCGCCGAGACACCGGCCGGGCAGCCGCCCCGCGAGGGACTCGCCGAGACCGCCGGTGGCTATCTCGGGGAGGTCCTGCTCACCATCGGCGGGGGCGCCTGGGCGTGGGACCCGGACTCCGACCTCCCCGTCGCCGACCTCGACGTCGGCGAGACCGCCGAGCCCATGCGGCTCGTCGTCGACGCCCTCGCCCGACGCTCGGGCACGGTGTGGTCGGCCGAGTACGCACGGATCCAGGCACTGGCCGATGCGCACCGGGTCGAGGACCCCTTCTGGGAACCGCACCGCACGGACCGGCCGGCCCTCCGCACGGGACTCTCGGGCGCCGCACCGGCGGACCCGTGGCTCACGCGCTGGCTGACCGTCCGCGAGCAACGGTTCCCCGAGTGGTCCGCCGCCACCGGCCGGGCCGGCGACCTGGACTTCAGCCCGGACTCGCTGCTGCCGCTCGAGCAGGTCCTCCGCCGTCGGATCGCCACCAGGGACGCCGTGCGCGAGCCGGCCAACGACGACTTCGTCCAGGGCGCGGTCTGGTATCTCGGCGAGATCGCCCGGCGCCACCGCGGCGCGCACTGGCGCTACCACCCCGACCCGACCGGCACCAGCAAGAACCCCTACGTGGGCAAGCCGTTCGTCGAACAGGACGACGGAAACGACGCGATACCCCTGCTGGAGCTGGAGGCCGCCGTGCTGTCCGACGAGGACGGCGTGCTCCTGAACCGGTTCGAAGTCTTCGACTAGCCGAGGTCCGGCCCGCGGGCCGCCGTCACCGGTAGTACGGGGATCGCAGTCCGGACATCCGGCACGGTGTGGTGAGAGCGACGACGGCCGGGAACGTTGGAATTCCAACGTTCCCGGCCGTTGTTTGCGTTGGGGCCAGACGGCCTGGTGCGAACCTCTTGCGGACTATCTGCGGACTGCATGATGCGCATGATCGCGGTGTGGTCAGCGACGTCGGACGCGGTCTTGGTATGTGCGGACTGCGGCGGTGATGCTGTCGGCCTCGACGTCCCAGCGGCCCTCGACCAGTTCAACGTGGTTCAGGAGCCGCAGCACCGAGTCCACCTGCCCGAACAAGCCACCCGTTCGGCGGCCTGCAAGTTCGACGCCCGAAGGCGTCAGTGTGAGTCGATCGGACGCGGCGGGTTCCATGAGGCCGGAGGCGACCAGCCGCCCCACACCGATGGCGAGTTCCTCGTCGGTGAAGATCGCGTGGTTGCACGCGTCACCATAAGCGATCACGTCACTCAGCGCGGGCCCTGCTGCGCCCGCGACGGCGGTCATGACCCATGCGTCCGCGTGGGTCCATGCTGCTGGCATCGTTGAATCCGGGTCCTTCACAGTCGAATCCTCCCAGCCCGGCCCACCGTGGCTGTGTCATCTCAGCGGAATCTTGCCGTCGGGACCGGTCTCGTCGATGAAGAGGACGGTGTGGCCGGGGGCGATCCGGTCGATACGGAGATCGGAGAAGACGAGCTCGATAACGTGAGCGTTCGTCTCCACGCGCGCCGTGTGGAACGGGACTCCCAGCTCGGCCGACCATTGCCCCGCCTCGGTCGACTCCGGCAGGAGACGGATCCCCGGATAGAGGACGTGCCACCGCACACCCCACACGTACCCGTCCGGCTCGCCGGCCCCCTCCCATTGGGAATAGTCGGTGAACTCGTCGCCGAGCGACACCGCCCAGGCATCGCGGCGCACAGCGGTCGTGACGGTCGCACGAACACAGTGAGTGAACCGATAACGCAGGTGCTCCGGCGAGATTCCAGTGCGTGGATCCGCCGTCGCGTAGACGTAGAGGTCGTAGTCCCTCATGTGATCGGCGAAGCCATGGAAGATCAGGGCCTGGTCCAAGACCTCGTCGAACGAGTTCTGAAGGTGCACACGGTCCACGCTGCACCCTAACGCCCTGGAGACGAGCCAGATCCACGCGAACGATGAGCTGGACTGTACGCCGGGTTCTCCCGGAGGGTGTACCGGTATGTCTCGCGGTGTCCGCCGAATTGGTTGGGCACCGCGAGATCGTTGGAATTTCGCGGTTCTGCCGGTGCCGCGGTGCGTTGGCGAGGGTGGCGTGAGATGGGCTCAGACGGCGGTCATGTGTACCCGATGTGTACCGAGCCGCCCCCGCTGAACGCCGCCACAGACCTCGCCAGTAGGCTCTTCCCCCGGTCCTCGCCCAAGGCGCGCTGGCTCCGGATGACCGCGCCCGATTGGAGAGGGTGGCAGCCCGTTCAAGCCGGGCCGAGTCCGGGGGCGCCCCGTCATCGCACGGGGCGCCCCAAGCCTCTGGCAGCCCTGAGGAAACGACTCGCGAAAGACGCGAAACGGCGAACGCGCCAATGCGGCCGCTACGGCCTGCCCATGAGTTACGACCAGACTCGCATCAGCACTCAGGCCTCGGGCCCTCCCGCTTCCTACGCCAGTGTGTCTCCAGCGCGCCGCACGGCGTCGGCCGCATCGATGAGCCACCGCCCCAAGTCCGCCAGTTGCTCCGGCGTGAGCTCACGACCGTCAATGTCACCTAGGTTCGTACCGGGGTGGCTGAGAACTACCGGGTCGCTGTCTGCCTCCACGTACTGGAACGCGTCGATGGCCATGTACCGGCCTGCGATCTCGCCACTGCGCGCGACACGGCGTGCCCAGCGCCGGTCGGGGTACTCCCACGCCCAAGGGCCGTCGATCTCGTTCGCCCACATCGGTGGCGGTACGGCCTGCGGCGCCGGGAACGCGGGAGTCATCCGACGGACGATCTCTTCGGCCTCGGCCAGAGTGTCGCAACGCTCGATCAGGCGCTCGGCGACCTGAGTGTCGCTGCCCGATGGCATGCCGGCGACAAGACGGGCGCGCTCTGCCGGATCTATGACGCTGATGTCCATGATGCTTCTCTCCTTCATGTGTTAGGTGACTCGCGAGAGGGCGGCAGGTGTGTCTAGGGACTCTGGGAGTCTCGACAACGGGTCGATCAACGGGTCGATCGACGGTCCTCCGCCGTGTGCTGTCGCAGTGGCAGAGGTTCGCGTCACAATCCTTTCGTGACTGCCGATGACCAGCATTCCGAACTTGTCCGCGTATGGGCGTCGCTCTACGGACTGATGGAGCGCTTCCCGTCGTTGATTCGATGGGATGGCGTCCAGTACATGGACCTGACCGACATGGCGGACCGAGTCCGTGGACTGGCCATCCATCTCGACTCTGCGGTCCTGCTCGCCAACAAGTTCCGTTACGACTCGGCGCTGGCATTGCTGCGTACCGGCCTGGAGCAAACGGTGCTCGACTGGCTTGTGTTCCAGGGCCGAACGCTCGTGCAGCACTACAGCGGCGTGGACGAGGTCAAGTGGGACGAGTGGCAGGAAGCCCGAGCTGCAGGCGCGGACTGGACCAACACCATTCGCGAGTGGACGCGGACTAGAAAGGGGGAGGTCCGTATCGTGCGCGAAGGTCTGTACTCGGAGCCCGACGGCGACGGGAACCGCCGCCAGATCAGCATCTACTACTTCCTTCTTGAGCAGTACCGTCCGACGCTAGGCCCGCCAAGCATCCAGACCGAGGATTGGGCGATCAGTAGGGAGGAGCTTCGGAAGATGGCGAGCGAGAACCAGACGTTGTGGCGCGTCTATCTGAGGTGGTCCTCTCTGGTCGAGAACCTGAAGGAGAACGGTCTCGTCGATGACATCGACGCCGGGCGGCTAGCGGCCCACTACCGTTTCCTCAGCGGGTACGCCCATCCCGTCGTTGACCATCGTCGCGAGTCGTACGGGCAGAACGCTCTCCTCGGCTGGCCAAAGTACGACCACTACACCAGTGAACTCGTTCTGCTGTATGCGATCACACTGGGCGTTCTGGAGTTAAGGAACATCCTCCATTCACTCGATGGGCAACCGGTAGCAGGCCTGTCGAATGCAGATGAGGCTGAGCAGGTGCTCAACGCTGCGCAACTAGTGACATCGCACTTCTGGTTCCTCGGGACGCATCCCCACTTGTACGACACGTGGAAGGCTCACAACGAGGCTTGCTTTCGGGTGCAGCGGGAGTCTGGCACGTCCACCCCGTTGCCTCCGCAGCCTGCCCCAGAAGACGTCCCCTACCCAGCCGATCCGCTCCGGCGTCTCGTAGCGATCCACAGCGACGCTCAGGAGCTCATGACCGGCCTCACCTATGTCAGCCCTTGGCCACGTACTGACGCGCGCTTCCGCTGACACTTCACGCTGAGCGGATGTTGTAACTGAGTTCGAAGTCGTACCTGGCAGACGGCCTGGGCTGGCCACGTTGGGATCGTTGGAATCTAGCAGTTCTGACGTTCGCTAACCTCTTCGAGCCGGGCCGAGCCCGAGGGGCCCCGTGATCGCACGGGGCACTGCGAGTCCCCGCACCCCTGGCATACAGGCGTGACTGGACTGCACGGGGCAGCGATGGAAGCGCAGGACCAGGCTCGACATGAACGGGCGAAGGCGAAGGCGTGGCCTGTTCGGACGACGTTGACCAGCGGCCCCGGGCCATCGCAGACGCCGAACTCGCGAGACTTTCAGTGCGCCGAACCCTAGGATCACAGCATGGCACGGGAATCTGCTGAGCTTCGAGGCCGGGTGACAATTCGGCCATGGCGAGTAGGCATGCTAGTTGATACAAATTCGGCCGCCGAGGTTCGACTAGCGATCGCCGAATTGAGTTCTGTGTGGGGCGGTGCCTCAATGCCGATATTTGACATCAAAACGCCGATCGAGGAACTTGAGCGCCTAGGTCGAGCGTACGATGTCGATTCGCTATACGCCGACGTTACAGAGGGCGTCCTGGCCGATTTTCTACGGAAGCCCGGATGGCTTTGGCGCGGCCGTGGACGTTGGGGTCCGTTCGGCAATGAAGAGAGCCGTTCGATGCGCAAGCAACTACTGCCGATCGAAGCTCTCCTAAATCCGGAGGACTTGGTGATCCCACGGTGGGACGCCGAGAACTCAGATCTGTCCATGGCGGCAATTTGGGGTGTTGCAGACAAAATTACAACGCCTAACCTTCAGACGATTCACTATGCGGATCTGCCGACGGCCAATCTATCCCCGAAAACGCTTGTCGGCGCATTGTCGGCGACACTTATCCACATAAAGAAGCACCGACGCCCTCAACCCTCTGCTCCTGACAGCGTGTTTGTGATACAACCCAGCGAGCCCAGTAACGCAGTTGCATTCTGGAATCATCGAGCTTACGGAAACCCCACGATTGGTCTCCCAGCAGATTGCGAACGCGAACTCGCCCATCACTTGCTCTCGAGACTTGATTACGATAATGCCTCCGACCCCAACTCAGGCGGGTCGAAGCGAAGTCTGGACGTCTACGGAATCGACCACGCCTCGGCGGACGCGTCTGCCGCGATCGAAGATTATGCAGGCGCGTCGGGGCGCCCCGCACCGTCGAAACAGCTACCACCGCCGCCGCGCTTTCTCTTTCAGGGTTTGGACACGCCGTTCACGCGTTCAGTTCGATCCGAATTTCGCCCCGAAACCCCGTGGGTCGAGATTGACCTACCCCGCATCCCCCTGCGCGAGAGTTTGGATGAGTACGCTTTCGCACGAGGAGTGGTCGCAGCAGAGGTCGAGGTAGATGAGGTCCAAGGCCAAGATCCACGAATCACCGCAGCGATACCCCCTTTGCGGCGCCACTCGGCACTAGTCGACAATCTCTACTTTATGGAGGGGGTCCAGCAGGCCCGTACCGGATATGACGGACTTGTGCTTGGATTGGATGCAGATTACGCCGAGGTCCGGATCCCGTTCGCATACAACCTTGAGGTAATGAGACTATTCTTCGACGATGATGAGTGCGAGGTTGAACAGTCGGACGTAGGGAAATTCCAGACACGCGCCGCAGAAAAATTCGGAGGCCCGTTCAGCGGCGTGTTCAACCAACCTGGAGTTCGAGCTGCTGTGACTCTCGCCGCAGGCCGCCCTGTTGGCGTTTCACTCCCTCACTTGCGAAGAGTGGTCGAAGAAAAGCGGGGAAACTGGCCCGACAGCCTTGGGGGACCGCAGCCATCACCTCGGGAATATGCCATCGCTTGGGTAAATCGTTTGTTCAATAGTGGGATTTTTGTGCCTACGCTAAAAGTGCATTGTAGCGAGTGTCGGGTTGAAAGCTATGTGTCTGCGGATCAACTTGGGGCAACGATGCGCTGTGAGTTCTGCGGGCAAACGTTCAATCTGGCGCTCTCCCACGGTCTCTCTCGGCCCGAGTGGCGGTATCGATTGGCTGCACACTTGAGGGCTGACCAGATTGAAGCACTCCTTCCAGCGCTGGCAACGACATCACTGCTCCGCCAATTGCGCAGTAGCGCCGAATCGCCGCCGCTCGTGCTCGGTCTGGCGGTTAAGATCGGTCGTCGTTTGGTTGAGGTTGACGTAGCCACTTATATCGCGGATAGGCAATGGGTGCTCGTATTGGGTGAGGTCAAGGCCGGAAATCGCATAGATAGGCGCGATGTTGAAAACCTCGAGTTTCTTCGTGATCGACTCGGCGCCAAGGGCGTTCGATGCCTTCTCTTGTTTGCCACGCTCAAGGATGAATTTGGCAAAGACGAAGTGGATCTGTTGCGCGAGTTGATTGAGCGGGCGCCCGAAGTCGAGACTACGTCTGGCCAGACCGTGCCAAACCTGCCGCTCGTCCTAACTGGTTCGGACCTTTCACGGCACTATTGGGACGACGAACACCCATGGCAGTGGGAAAAGAAACATGGGGCAGGTCTCTTCGATACCGCGGCCGTCTCGTGTGAGCGAAACCTCGGTCTACGTGGATTTTCTTACGGGCGTGGGCAGGAAAATGCAGACGTTCTGTTTGACTGGGATCCAGTACGCGCAGACCAGTGAGTACCCTTCAAGCGGTCGCGCAATGCGAGTGGCTAACTTGTTCCTGGTGTAGCGTCGGCCAACCGGATCTCCTCGTCTCGAAATTTGTCGAGGTGAAGGATAATTGGCCACCCGTTAGCCAATGGGCCAAAGGTCTGTCTTGGGCTCCCTAGCACCTGCGGAAGTCAGGGCTGAAGCTGTTCGCCCCGGGCCGGGGCGAAGTAGTCACCAAGCATCTCCGACACCCACGTCGGCTGCCGTGTCTCGCCGCGCGGCCCCATCTCCGCGAACCACGGCTTGATGTCCAGCACCGGAGTCCCGTCGACGGCGTCAAGGTCTTCGACGTGGAGGTCCAGGCCGTCGATGGACAGGAGTCGGCAGCGCGAGACGCCAAGCCAGTTCTGACGGCGCATGTTCCGGTGCCCAAAGATCCCGACTTCGGGCCAGTCCGGGTTGTTACGCGGGCGGCGCGCACCAGGGTGGAGATCGGACTGGTCGGTCAGGTGGAAGAAGAAGGCAATCTCCAGGTGGGAGAACTCGTCGAGGCCAGCGACCGACTCCTCGGTGTAGGCGTCCGGGTCGATCCGGATGATCGAGCGGGTGCCGCCCCAGTAGTCGTCGGTCGGCTCGGTGCGACCACCGACGACGTGCGCGACAGGGGTCATGACGATGGGGTCGGTCAACGTTCCTCCGCAGGTCAGTTCGTGGCAGCGAGATAGGCGCTGGCTCGCTCATCGAGGATAGCGGCGTCCGAGCTGGTGACCTTGTAGACGGCGAGCGCGGAGCGCATCTCCACGATGGTCTGGCGGGCCCGTGCCGACTGCACGCCGTCCATCGCGTCGAGAGCCAGGTTCCATGTCTCTACTGCTTGCTCAAGCTCGCCGCGCCTGGCCTGCACGTCCCCGAGATACCCCAGCGTGACCGCATGCGTCCGCTTGAATGTGGCAGCCTTCCGGGTCTCGACCGAGTGAACCAGTTGCTGTTCCGCCCCGGCGAGGTCTCCGATGTCCCGCAGGGTGTTGCCGGTCTCGTGCGCGAGGGACGCTTCCCCGAAGAAGAACACACGCGCAGGCTCGTCTCCGCCTGGCATCGCGGCCGAGAGGTCGCGCTCGGCTCGAAGCAGCGCGGATGACGCCGCACTCCCCTGGCCGGTCGCGGCCAGTGCCCGGGCGTGCACCACGCCCAGCAGCGCGCGTTCGCGGGGTGCGGCTGCCTTGTACCGGTCCCCGTCGACCGACGCCGCTGCGAGTTCCTGGGCCTGGGTCGGATGTCCGAGGTCGATCGCCTGGTGTGCCATCGCACGAAGTGTGTGCGCTGCCATCGCGGGATCGGCGGCCTCGGCCGCGAGCTTGACCGACGAGGTGAACAATCCCTGGGCGATGCCGTGCTCACCGTTATCGAACGCCATCCAGCCGGCGACGTAGGCCAGTTCGGAAGCGGCAGAGAACATCTCGCCTCTGAGTGCGTCGTTCGCGAACGATCCGTTCAGAAGGCGGTGGACGTCGTCAGTCAGGTACTGCATGGCGGCAGCTCGTGCGTGCCCGCCGCCGTGCCGTTGGTCCATCCGGGAGAAGAACGCGACGGATTCACGGACAGCTTCGAGGTCGCCGCGTCCGACCGAGCGCACGCCGCGGGCGGCGCGCTCGGCTGATCGGCGGACCATCTCGGTCCACCACGACTCACTGGGTAGTGCGGTGGCGACGGTCGAGTAGGCCGCCAGACCGAGCAGGCCCCGTCGGGTGAGATCCACGTACTTGCTCCCCAGGTCGGCCAGCCCGGCAAGCGTATCCAGATCCCACGTGGACGAATGACCAACTTCTCGCGCCGCGCTCCCGCGCTTGGTCGGGTAGAACCCGATCTCGATGTCCGTTGACGCTCCGAGGACGGCGCGAAGACCGTCGCGGTACTGCTGTCCGGGCCAGTGCGACTTGCCGCGCTCGTACCGAGCGATCGCATGGGCATCGAGAGCGATGCGTTGCCCGGTCGAGGCCCAGACGTGCGCGTTCACAGCATCCGCTAGCTCTGCGCGTGACATGGGCTCGCCGGGGCGCAGGCGCGACGGTAGGGCTTCGCGCCGCTCCCGAAGCAACTCGTTGACCATCCCCTCGCCCCCTCCCCACCTGCGGGCCGTCCGGGCAGGCGTTCTCCAGATTGTCCCGTTGATTGCCCTGCCCTGGCGAGTGAATCGCAACAAGAGTAGCGAGCAGACGCATCCCAACGACCGATCCCAGACGGCCCGGCAAACTTCGGAGAGTCCCGTGAACCACAGAGCAGCAGCGACGCGGCGCCTTGAAGCGCCCACTCCACCGCACAGCACGACAAGTCGTCAGACGCGACGTCTCACGGGCATCAACGACGGTCTCGCTGCGGCATCGCGGTTCCTCGATCTCGTCGGACCTGACCGCATCGAGCTGGTGACCGTGACCGCCAACCGGGTCAGCCTCCTGCCATCCGACCTGAAGGAGGGCGAGCAGATCGCCCACACGCTCGGACTGACCGTGCCGTTGGATCACCGAATGTTCGTGCCTGGGAACACGGTGTGGACCGGAGAGCGCGATGGCCTTGAGGTGCAGGTCCGGTCGGTACTGCGTCGGGTGGTCACCCGATGAACGCCGCGACGGTCACGGACACTCGCACGCTCGTAGCACTCGACATCGACGGAACCTTGGTGGACGACGGGCGGGTCCCGTCTGGAACGGTTGACGCCCTGGACCTGGCCCGTGCCGGGGGTCACCACATCGTGCTCGCCACAGGGCGGTCCCTAGTCGGCCTCTTGCCGATCGCTACCCGTCTGGGGCTGACCGACGGCTGGGGCGTGTGTTCGAACGGCGCGCTGACGGTGCGGTTGGACCGGTCGGCGCCTTCGGGATACGACGTCGTGGAGGGCCGGACCTTCGACCCGGCCGAGGTGATCCAGCGTGCCCTGGACCTCGCCCCAGGCGTGCGGGTCGCGGTCGAGGAGGCCGGGTGGGGCTGGAAGACGAGCGAGCCGTTCGAGCCGGGAGAGCTCAATGGGCAGCAGAAGCTCGTCACTCTGGATGATCTGGTCGCACGGCCTGCCACGCGGATCGTTCTCGCCGCGCCGGGGATCCGGCGGTACACCGACGCGCTGCACGCGACCGGGGTCACAGTGACCCCCATGGGACCGGACTGGGCCGATATCGCGGGCCGAGGCGTGAACAAAGCGGTTGCGCTGGATGGTGTCCGCCAGCACCTGCGCATCCCTCCCGAGCGGACAGTCGCTGTTGGGGATGGCGTGAATGATCTGCCGATGTTGGCCTGGGCCGGGCGGTCGGTGGCGATGGGTCACGCGCCGGCGATCGTGCGCAGCGCCGCCGACGAGACCACCGGCACGATCACGGATGGTGGTGTGCTGCCGGTGCTGGCCTCCCTCGTCCCTGCCGTGGACAGTTCTCTGTCTCCGTTGGCCGCGCAGATCGCCACAGCCGAGGCCAGCGCCCTAGGGCCTGTGGCGCTGCGGGTGTGGCACGGCGCCGGAACGGACCTGTCTCGGTGCGAGGCCTGGACTCTCAAGGACGGGCGGTGGACCCGGCATGCGCCGATCCCGTCCGGCGTCGGCACCACTATGCGCGCGATCGAGACCGCTGCACTGGAGGCCGGGCTGCCCTACCCCCGTGGGGACGAGGGTCGCCGCCGGGCGCAGTGGCGCAGCGTGGCCGGTGATGGACCGGCCGGGTTCGAACTTCCCCTGAGTGACGTGTAGTCAGTCCGCGCTTTCCGAACTTGCGACCGTCCTTGTCCCGGACCGGTTGTGAGCCGCCCCCAGACGGCGGATCCAGGCTGAGGCTCCCGCCCCCGGGAGCCTCAGCCGCCCTCAAGCGAGCACTCCGCACAGCAGAAGTGGCGCCGCACGCGATACGTCATGGCGGCGCTGCACGGTTCCCAGCCCAAGGAGAGACGCATGAGCCAGACCGTAGATAGGACAGCACGCACCCAGCAGCCCGACGGCTTGGGCAGCGCGACAGCACCGTCCGTTGTCCTTCGTCCAGGCGCTCGGCTTTCGGGCAGGGTCCGCGTAGACGGCTCGAAGAACTCGGCCTTGCCGCTGCTCGCCTGCGCTGCGGTCATGGAGCGACCGGTACGGGTGTCGAACATCCCGTCGAGCGCGGATGTGGCTGTGATGCTCACGCTTCTTGGCGCTGCTGGTTTCGGAGTCGAGCGCACACTGGATGATCGGCGCTCCGTTACGGTCCGTCCGGCGTCGGGGCTTCGTACTGGCGATCTGGAGCCCGCCAGAACGATCCGAGCCTCCTACTACCTGGTGCCTGCTCTCCTGGCGGCCCAGGGTCGTGCCGATCTGCCCTGGCCTGGTGGTTGTCGGATCGGGGATCGCGGGATGGATCTGCACTTCGATGTCTACGCCGCGTTCGGTGACTCGATCGACCTGGACGCTGCCGGGTACCACGTGACGGCCCGGGAGACTTCGGTCCGGGCGGAGATCGATCTCCCGTTCCGTTCCCGGGGTGCGAGCGTCGTGGCTGTGCTCCGAGCCGTCGTCGGGCGGGTGCGGATAGAGCTGGGCAATCCGAACCTGTCTCCGGAGTTCACCGGCATTCTCGACGCTCTGCGTTCCGTCGGCTGGCGCATAGATCTGCACCCGTCCCGTCTCCGGATGGAGCCGCCGCAAGGTGCCGAGGATGCTCCGGCGTCGTGGCGGGTTCCCGGGGACAAGATCGAGGCAGGGACCCTGGCCTGCGCGATCGCAGCCACGGGCGGCTCCGGACGTATCGAGGGCGTCGCCGGCCGTGACGTCGCGTACGTCGCCCGGCTGCTCAACGCTGTCGGTGTTCGCGTGCTCGTCGAGGACGACGGGCTCGTCGTCCTCGACGAGGGTGAGCGAATCGGCCAAGGCCTACGTGCCATCTCGTCTCTGGACCCAGGGGGGTTGGACGCCGACTTCGAACCGGCGCTGATGGCGCTGGCACTGCGGTTGCCTGGCACGCACGAGTTCTCTGACACGATCAACCCCGGACGCCACGGCAACCTGCTGGCGCAGCTCGCCCGCCTGGGCGCGGACATCGAGGCGCTGACCGCGACCACGGCCCGCATGACCGGCCCTCAGCATCTTGCCGGGGGGACGGCGGAAGCCACAGATATCCGGACCGGCTCGGCGCTATTGATCGCGGCGTTGACTGCCCGCGACGAGACGACGGTTACTGGGCTCGCGCAGCTTCGACGTGGCTACGTCGATCTGCCTGGCAAGCTTCGTGCGCTCGGCGCGGACCTCCAAGAGCGACCGTGACTGAACGTGTCCTGGCGCGGATCGTGGCGACGACCGACGTGCACTCCCAGCTTGGGGAGATCGGTCCGTTGCTCGCTGGGCTGCATGAGGCACGGCGAGACGGCCTGGTCGTGGACTGCGGGGACTTCTTCGAGGGAAGCGGCTACTACCGCCTCGGCCGGGGCCGGATCGAGAAGGAGATACTGGCTTCGGTCTATGACGTCGTCGCCCCCGGAAATCACGGATGGCGTCATCATCTGGAGCCCAGTCTGCGCGAGCTGACCGTGTGCGCCAACGCCGTCGAGACATCAAGCGGAGAGGCGCTGTTTCGCCGCCTGCACCAGACCGTCGTTGGTGGGCAGCGGGTGGGCGTGACGGCTGTTATCGGTGAGCAGGCGTTCGGCGCCATACCGATGGGTGAGCGTTCTGGGCACCGCATCGTCGATCCCGCCTTAGCGCTCACGGGCCTGTGGGACGAGCACCACCACGAGGTCGATGCCTGGGTGCTGCTGTCCCATTCCGGCTTCGAACACGATCTTCGGCTCGCGCAAGCGTGCCCGTTCCTCGACGTCATCTTCGCGGGTCACTGCCACAGCGAACGTCACGGACCTGAGCGGGTCGGTTCGACCGTCATCGTCAAGGGAGCTGAACTCGCTGCTGGCTTCTCGTCCGCTGCACCAGCAAGCGGCGGCTGGGAGGCGAGTACCGCCCGGTTCGAGCCCATCAATGCGCTTCCAGGTTCGCTGGAGCCGGTTGGCCATCAGATCCAACTCCTCCGCGACCAGTTGACCGCTCCGATCGGGCCCCTCGGTCCCGTTTGGAGGGATCGCTCCCTGGATCGTCGGGCGCTGCTCGAACAGGTCGCCCGGAACCTCCAGCCGAGCGCGGCTCCCGACGTCGTGATCCTCAATGAGTCCGCGCTGCGGCAGGCCCCTCTCGGGCAGGTACTGACCGCCGCTGACCTGATGGCCATCGAGCCGTTCGGCAACCACATCCTGCACGCCCGGCTCAAACCGCGGGCCGTGCTCTCAGCCCTGCTCGACGAGTTCGAGCAGCGCTCTGGTCCCTTGGTCGTCGGTACCCACTCGGGTATCGGTCGGGTGGGCAGCGTCCTAACCACGAACTACCTCGCCGAGACGCTTCCGCTTGCCGGCCCGCCCACCACGGTTCTCGACCTCAGCCAGGCCGTCCGTCATGTCCTCTGCCAGGAGGTAACGCCATGATCCTCACCGGTCCCGAGATCTCCGCATCAGTCCGCGACGGACGGCTGCGAGTCACTCCATTCGAGCCCACACAGGTCAACCCGAACAGTTACAACGTGCGCCTGGGCCCGACGCTGATGACCTACACGGACTCGGTCATCGACGCGCACCGGCCGAATCCGACATCCACGATCGAGATCGGGCCGAAGGGGTACGTCCTGCAACCGAACGAGCTCTACCTCGGGCACACCCTGGAGGAAGTCGGCTCGGACGAGTTCGTGCCGCTGCTGTTCGGCCGTTCCTCGGTCGGCAGGCTCGGCCTGTTCGTGGAGATCACCGCCCCGATCGGCGACATCGGCTTCCACGGCCAATGGACCCTCATGCTCGCCGCCACCCGCCCGCTGCGTGTCTACGCTGGGATGAAGATCGGCCAGATCATGTTCTTCGTCGCTGCTGGCCCGCTCGAGTTGTACGCGGGCAAATATCAGGCAGCGCAGGGCCCGCAGGCCTCGCGCTACTGGCACGACATCCCTCGACCGGCGGCGGCCTCATGATCCTGACCGGCCCCGCCATCGCCGCAGCAGTCGCGGCCGGGGATATCACCATCGATCCGTTCGACCCCGAACGGTTGTCCGCGAACGCGTACGACTGGCGCCTCGGAGCAACGCTCCGGGTCTGCGCCACGGATCTGGACGCCGCCCTGCCGACGCCGTTCACCGAGGTCACTATCCCCGAGTCGGGTTACGTCCTGGAGCCCGGGGTCCTGTACCTCGGAGTAACTCTGGAACGGACGGCATCTGACCGGTACGCCCAGATGCTCAACGGCGACCGTGTCACCGGCAGTCACGGTATCTGGGTCCACGTCTCCGCACCCCTGGGCCATGTCGGGCACGCGATCCGCTGGACGCTGGAGATCCGCGCCGTCCGACGCGTTCGCATCTACCCCGGGATGACGTTCGGCAAGCTGATCTTTCTGCGCACCTACGGGCCGACGGCCAGCTACCAGCAGCTCGGACGCAAGTACACCTCGACCGACGGCATCGACATCTCCCGGCTCCACGAAGAGTTCCAGGAGGACATCCAATGACCGCTCGTGTGGCGACCTTCCTCGACCTACCAGCCGGAAGCCCCGGCGGCAGCGTGGAACTGTTCCGCGACCTGTACACCGGCGCCGAACCACTCATCCCCGCACGAGCATTCATGCTCGACCCCGGCCACGACCAGCACCCGGCGGTGGCGGGTCTGGGCCTGCTTGCGGTCGACGGCAAGTGCCTCGACGAGCCCGGCTTCACGCCATACGTCACGGCGCTGCACCGTGCGCTGGCCGACGTGCTCGACCCCGCGAACGTCGATGTCGTCCACCTGCAACACCTCACCTTCGGCGCCACTCCGGCTGTCCTACGAACGCTCCCGGACCACCCAGCACTCGCCTTGGTCCACGGGACCGACCTGCTGTTCGCCGAGACCTACCCCGACCAACTGCGAGTCCTGCGCAACACAGCTCGCCGTGCGAACGCGATCGTCGTACCCACCTCGGCCATGGCAGACCGGCTCCGCACGCTCGCCCCAGCCGCGGATCGGGTCGTGAAGATCCCCTGGGGCATACCCGACCATCTCCTCATCGAGCCGCCTCCCCAGCGGCCGCCCCAGGAAAGCACGACCCGGCTGCTGTACGCGGGCAGGCTCGCCCCCGAGAAGGGCGGCGACCGCCTTATCCGAGCACTCGCGGACGTCAGGGACATCACCCTCAGCATCGCCGCGCCACCCCACGAGTTCCACGCGCTCCGCCCAGCACTGCGCCGGGCCGGACTCGACGTCCACTACCTCGGGTGGCTGCCTCGGTCTGAACTGTGGGAGACGTTCGCCAACCACGACGCGCTACTCATGCCATCCACCACCCTGGAGGCCATGGGCCTGGTCGCCCTCGAAGCGCAAGCCTGTGGACTACCCGTGCTCTACCAGCCGGTACCGGGACTCGACGAGGCCCTCGGCGATTCCGCCCTGCCCACGGACTTCACCAACCCGGATCAAGTCGCGGCGAACCTACGTCGCCTTATCGCGCCCGGCCTGGCCGACGATCTCCGTGAATCCGCGCGCACCAACGCCGCTCGCTTCCCCTTGTCCGCCACCGCCTCCGCACTGGTCGCGCTCAGCGACAGCCTTTCCTAACCACACAGGTCCAGCCGGGCCGCCCTGGACACCCCTACGCTGACCAGGACGGCCCATCCGAGAAGCAGAGGAAACGATGCCCTCCACCACCGAACAACTCCGTAACCTCGTAACCGCCGGAGTACGCGACCGCGTCTACCCCGGCGCGGTATGGGCCGTAGGCGACGCGACCGGCACCATCGACCACGAAGCTACCGGCCTGCTGGACCCGACACGCCCCGACGAGCCCATGAGACCGGACACCGTGTTCGACATCGCCAGCCTCACCAAGATCCTCGCCGTCTGGACCACCATCGGGGCACTCTGGCAGGACGACCACCTCGACCTCGATGAACCCCTAGGTGAGTTCTGGCCCGACGTCGCCGGACGCCCCCTCGGACGCATCACCGCCCACCAGCTCCTGACCCACACCGCTGGCCTGCCCCTACGTGCCCACCTCAAGAGCCTCTACGGCACCAACCATGACGCCATCCGAAACGGCGTCCTGCACGAAGCCCTGCACCGCGAGCCCGGCGAGGCCGTGGAGTACACCGACCGCGCCGCTCTCATCCTCGGCTACCTCGCCGAGTTCCTGAGCGGGGAACGGCTCGACCAACTCGCCACCGACCGAGTTTGGGGCCCACTCGGCATGCGAGAGACCCGCTTCGGTCCTCTGCCGACGGAACTGGTCGCGCGCTGCGCCCCGACCGAACTCGACGACGAGACCGGCGCCCACCTCAAGGGCACCGTTCACGACTTCTCGGCCCGCCTGCTCGGCGGCGTGAGCGGCATCGCCGGGGCGTTCTCCACCCTCGGCGACCTGACAATACTCCTGCGCTACCTACTGGACCCCGACACCACCGTGGCTCCTCCGGGCTTCGGACCCGAATGGACGCGTGAGTCCCTGAACATCCACACCGGCAGCCTCGAACCAGCACGAGGCCTGTTCTGGCACCCGGCATCCGGCACCGATCCCGCCGACCAGACGTGGACCCACTATGGCTTCACCGGGACCGCCATCTGGCTCAACCCCAAGCAGGACCGCTGGGCGGTCCTGCTCACCAACAAGCTCTACTACACCCGCGACCGCGAACCCCTCACGCGTGTGCGCGAACAGTTTCGCGAGATCGTCTTCGGATGACTCTCGACGAGCCCAGATCGCATGAATAAACCGGGGATATCAGGCCCGCGAACCGCCGCTAAAACTTGTATTTGTTGCGCCTCTTCTGAAACGCCTCCTCGCCACCATCCAAGATCTCACAGGCATGTTCTCTGATGCCGAACCGACCCAGTGCCGTTGGGCTCTCATTATCGAGCTCCTGAGAGTTTTCCAGCGCGCCCGTCCTATACTCGAACATGCGCCCAGCGTCGTTCGGCCTGTCATCTCCGTGACGATTCGCGACGATCACAAGCTCTGAATCCGATCCGATCACCAGATTCGCATTATGAGTCACCATGATAATTTGACGCTCCTTCTTGCGCGCCACAAGATAGGGCACAATGGTGTCGTATATCGACCGACTATCGAGATCATCCTCCGGCTGGTCGATGAGAAGGGGCCACGGTTCTTGCGATTCGTTGAGAATAAGAGTCAGCGCGAAGAGAGCCTGTTTTCCGGGAGTCATGGACGATCTACTAAACCCGCCGATACGATCGGAATCCAACTCCGCAGAAAACCTAATATCCTCGGTCACCGTGAGAACAGTCGCTGCGACTGCGCTCGCATCGTAGGACTTATTCAACTTGACAGCACCACCGTGCAAGGCGTGCAGGAACGCGGTCGGGTCACCCTGAGCATCCCCGTATGAAACCAAGTCTCCCTTGTTCTTCACGTAAGCGTTCGTCGTCCGCTGACTGAACCCCAGCGAGGCATGTTCGACCACCCCAGGTGGTACGTCGATCTCGATACCGAACTTTAGATCCGCCAGCACTCTATCCTCGGAATCAAAGACTTCAACTAGTCCCGATAGAACGTTCCGGCGATCGTCGATTCCCTTCGTGATCGCCCGCCCCGCTTCTTCCTGTTCAGCAACAAGCCGGTCTCTGATCTGCTCGCGCTTGCGAATATCGTCGAGCCGCGCAACCTGCTTCTTGTGGTCGGCGACGACACCCGCTAGCTCCTCATTCGCCTCATGTCGTGCAATAAGCTCGGCGTTCTCCGATTCGATCGTGGAAACTTCGTCACGAATCATCCTCCGCTCCTCACTAAGCCGAATCACTGAAGCGACCAATTGAGATTCGACCTTCGCGATGAGATCTTCCACCGCAGCCGATCGGATGTGCTCGACTTGGGTAGCCACCGTCTCTGGCAACTCAGCATCCGCCGGCCCAACCGTTATCACCACCTCAACTGCACCCGGAACGCTCTCGGCACCAGAAGCACCTTCCTGCGTTACAACATAGAAGCGCAATTGCTCCAGCTCAGCACTTAGCTCCGCAATACGCGTCGCTCTATCATCAAGCGCACTGGAAACTGCCTCATACTCAATAGCGTCCTCGTCGGTCAAGGATGCCGTCGTCCTGATCCGGTCGATCGAGGCCTGAAGGCGGTCCCTCTCCGCGCTTATTGCGGCCTTGTCGCCTAGGTCCCTAATCTCCTCGTCACGTTCCTCGATCCGCTTGGCGAGCCTGAACCAATCATCAACAGCCTTCTTAATGGCTGAATTTGCAGCAATGACCTTGCCGTTTGCCCCGTCATACGCGGCCTTCACTTCAGGGTACGTGCGGAACAACGCAGGCGAGATCTTCTGGGTTATCTCGTCCGGCTTTTCACTGAGTGTGTAGAGGGAGTTCTGGGGGATATAGATAACCTTACCTTTTGTATCCTCTCCAGATTCCCATTCGACGTCGCATTTTACCGCTGACACCTCGCGCCAAAAGAATCCTGCCGCGGGACCGGCATCCTGAGGGTCATCGAGCCCATGAGCCTGCACCTGCAAACGGACCGTTTCGATGGGATCAACCGAGTACGCGATGTGTGCGAGCAGTGCCGATTTTCCGGAGGAGCGACTGCCGATTATCGAATTCAGATTTCGATTAAGCGCTAGTTCGCCCGGAAAATCACTGGTCCCCGAGAATTTGATGCTTCTGATTACCTTGTATGGCTCTTTTAGGTCAGGCTCGGTTGCCTGCATTGCCACTCGTTCTGAGGGCTCGACAAGTGTCTGAAGCAGGCCTGCATAAGTAGTATCAGCCTTGATCCACGTGACGTTTCGTTGACGCCCTTCCTCCGAAACCTGCTTGCCGAGGGTGCTCTTGAGCTCCGGGAATGTGTGGGCGTCACAACCATCGAAAACCGGCTTCGGCACAGCTAGTTCAGAAGTTTCGAGCCTGCCGACATCAAGGAAGTAGTCCCGCGAGCCCATGTTGGCGAAGAACGCGTCCGAGAACTTGTCAATTTCGTCGGTCAGCAGAAGTTTTCGCTGAACGCCACTTCCGCCAGGCCGTATTCCATCACCCTTAGCTGAAGCAATGACCAAGAGATGGTCTTGCCGCCGCCCCGGAGCGGTTGCATGGTCACCGAACGTTTCTCTGATAGCATTCCTGATGGCATCCAAAGAAACTGTTGCACTCTCGAATTGGTCTTGGCTCGTGAGGTCGGCACATGTAACAGTTGTGCGGTCGGGGCCATTCGTAGCCGCGGTGTTCAGGCGTCCGAGAAATTTGCCGGCCAACTCTCGCGTTAGCCTAGGGTGGAATATGAGATGAATGTTAACTTCTTGAACCGCCCTGTTGACGGCAACAGGAAGGCGCAGTTCAAGGTTTGGCAAGAGCGTTTTCCCAATTCCGGGAAAGAGCTCTTGGTACCTCTCCTTCACGGCAAAGTAGCCGTCCAGGGAGAAATAGTCCGCGATGCCAACGGCGGCCACGTCAGAATCGTGAATAACCTGGCAAAACTGATCGATGTCGGAGATTCCATTATTCTTAGCATAGCCATCCCCGAGCTTGGTGCCGGGAGCATGGACGTGGAGATCCCACTTCCGCCACTCAGATCCGCGAGTGTGTCCGTCCATGCTCTACTCCCTGCTATTCAACCAGCGCCGGTGCATGTCGTGCAGACCTAAACAGCGCACACAACGGAGCCTGATAATCCACTGAGGTTGGATTGCTTTCTGGCTATGCGCCATCGTGCCACGGAGCGGGCGGTGGGCGTGTTCTCCGAGAAGGTGAAGTACTAGCGATGTTCCGCATCACGGAAACCCCGCAGTGTTCCCCCGCGGGTGCGCCGCGCGGGTCGGATGGCGCGACCAGGTCTACAAGTGCGGGCGTTGGTCATCACGTACCGAACTCGTATGGGCTGGGAGGGATCGCACGGGCTGATCCAGGCGCTGTGCCCGGATCAGCCGAGGCTGGGCTCGTGCCCGTGAGCTGGAAGAGCGCCTCGTCTGGTCAAGTGTGACGCCGACGAGGTTGCGGATCAGTGTGTGGAGGCGGCGTGCGTGGTCGCGTTGGGCCAGCATGGTCGGCGACTCGCCGAGGAGGCTGTCTCCTGTGACCTCGTAGAGGTCGCGGTAGACGGCTACGGCGACGACGCCGTCAAGCCATTCACGTTCGGCCGGTCCGTACGGGCGGGGTGGCATGTGTCTGGTCCAGGGTTCGTGGTCGTGGAGGGCTTGGGCGGCGAGGGTGCGGGCGCGGTGTTCGATGAGGTCGGCGCGGGCGTCGAGGGCTTCTTGGATGTCCTGAGGGAAGTGGCCGAGGGCTCGTGGGATGAGGCCAGCGATCCGGTTGCGCCCACTGTTGTTCCGGGTGGCTGCGTGGCTGAGGCGATGGTGCAGAACGGCGGCGATGTCGTCGGCGTCATACAGGCTTCGGGCTGCCGCGAGACGGGGTAGCAGCCGGTTCACGTCGTGGCCGTCGGCTTCGGCGCGGCGCAGCTCGGCGCAGAGGACTCCGAACGCGTCAGACTCCACGGCCTGCGTGACCTCGGCCGGGGCGAAGCCTTCCCCGACCAGCGTGTGTTCGAGCAGGAGCGCCCATCGGGAGTGCTGGAAGGCACCCGCGATCGTGTTGTACTCGGCGGCGAGCTGTGCGGTCGAGCCCCAGCGGTGTTGCTGGTCCTGGCGGGCCTGGTGTGCAGACGGTTCGGCGCCGACGCGGCCTAGGATGCCCGCGAGGACCATGCGGGCGGCGGCCTGCTCGGGTTGGTCGGGGTCGGTGTGCGCACCGATGGCGTGTTCGTGGTTGTGGTCGCGGTCGGGTTGGTCGACGGGCACGAACACGGTGTTGTTCGTGCGGCCTCGGGTGAGACTGACGTACAGGTTCTCCCGGTTCATGCTCGGGCTCGCGACGGTGTAGGCGGTGTCGACGGTGAGGCCCTGGGCGCGGTGTGCGGTGATCGCGTACCCCAGGTCGAGGTATTGGGCCACGTAGTCGGCGGGCAGCCGCACGGTGCCCCCAGACCGTCCACTGGAGGCGTCGCCGCGCACCGTGGTGTGCGGTCGGGGTTCGAGGTCGACGCGTTGGACCGTGACCGACCCGTCGCGGTGGACTCGGCGGACTTGCCAGCGGTCGCCGTTGCGGACCCATCCGTCGCGCCCGTATCGGAGGTGGCGGTCGTTGTCCCGGGTGATGACCAGGTCACCGGCCGAAGCACGGACGTCTCCGGCCAGGCGCACGGCGCGGCCGTGGGAGACGTGTCCGGCGAGGACGCGTTCGGCGCGGGCGCGGCGGTTGAGGTCGTTCATTGTCGTGGTGTCGGCCACGACGAGGACCGAGGACCGTCCGGCCTGAGTGTCGGTCTTCCAGGCGGTGTAGGCGGCGTCGGTCATCTCGTCGGTGTCCCCGGCCCGGATGCGCCCGTGGTTCTCGTAGACGCCCAGGACGTCCGGGTCGCCGTCGCGCAGGCGCAGGGAGGCGGTCTTTTCCCAGTCGGCGTGGAAGCGGTGCACGTCGGTCAGGGTCGGGACGTCGCCGGTGGTGCGGGCGCGTTCGGAGACCAGAAGGTTCAAGGCGCCGCCGGTCTCGACGGCGGGGAGCTGTGCGGGGTCGCCGACCAGGAGCACCTTCGCGCCGGCCTGGGCCGCGTATCGGGTAAGGCGGTCCAGGGTGTGCGTCCCGGCGAGGGACGCCTCGTCCACGATCACCAGTTGCCCCGGCTCGAACTGGGCGTGGCCGTGCTGGTAGCGGGTGAGCCACATGGCCGTGTTCTCGCACTCGACCCGTAGCTCCGCACCGAGGACGTCGGCGGCGGCGGCCGAGGGTGCCAGGCCCACAACGCTGCCGGGGCCGTGCTGCTGTTCCCAGGCCGCGAGCAGCACCCGCAGCGTGGTCGTCTTCCCGGTCCCGGCCGGACCGACGAGAAGGTCCAGACGACGGCCCGAGGCTGCGACGGCGGTGACGACGTCGGCCTGGGACGTATCCAGCACTCCCCGCCGCATCCCTTCGGCGAAGACGGCCCGTAACCGCCAGGTGTCGATGCGGGGCGCGGCGTACTGGGTCATGGCGTCCAGGAGTCGGGTCTCGGCGTCCAGGACAGCCTGGGAGGTGAACACTTTGGAGTGCTTGGGGCGCAGGGTGCTGGTGCCGTCTGCCCGGAGGAGGAAGTCCGGTGTCGGTGCCAGTTCCGGCGGCGTCAACAGGACCGAGGTGCCCTCGGCCTGGGCGACGATCCGTGCCACGGTCTGGACGCGATCTTGGTGGGTGGTCAGGCGCCAGTGCATGGTCTGGCGTTCGGCTTCGGCCCACAGGTGCCAGTGCTTCCACGTCGCCCGCTTGTCCCCGACCACACGTAGCACGACGGCAGCCGCCTTCTCCACGGCCTCGTGGGGTACGTCGGCGGCGGTGAACGCCCGGCCGGGTTCGTCGGCCGCCCGGGCGATCAGGTTCCGCGCCCACTCGCCCGGATCTTCTCCCAAGACTCGTGCAGCGCGCTGGCGCCACTGCGCTGAGAGATCGGCCAGGGACTCGATCGACTTGGGCGGACGGGTAGCCAGGTTCGCCTGTTCGCGCAGCCGGTTGATCGTGCCCCGCGACGGCATCCGCCCATGCTTCTCGCGGTACTCGGCGATCAACTTGTCCGTGGCGGGTTCGATGTCGGCCGACCGGGAGGAGAACTCGGTGATCAGGTCGTCGCTCACGCCGGTGATCTCGAACCCGGGGTTGCGGTTCTTGCCGCGTGCGGGGCGTCGTTCCCCCTGGAGGCCGAGGCTGGCGCCGAGGCGGTCATACAAGACCGCCTCGTAGTGCTCGCTGAACGCGACGTTCGCGTTGAACAACGCCCGCGAGTCCAGCGTGCGCCACTTCCCGTCGGTCACCGCCCGCACCTTGTTCGGCACCACGACGTGCGTGTGGAGCTGGGGGTCGTGAGCGCGGGAGTCCCAGTGATCGAACGCCGTGGCGATCAGGCCAGTGACATCGACCTGGGCGATCGACCCGTCCCCGGCGTCGGTGCCGGTCCGGGTAGCGGCGACGTGGTCTTCGATGAACCGGATGGTGTCGGTCACGGCGGCACGGTGTGCGCCCAGGATCAGGGCCTTGGTGGTGGGATCCGACAGGCCCCACAGGACCGAGACGGACTTCGGCGGCGAGAACGTCAGATCGAACCCGGCCACCGCCCGGCGGTCGCCGGCCCACTCCTCGTCCTGGGCGATCTGCTCCACCGCGGCCTGCCGATCCTCGGGGCTCAGGCTGGGGTCGAGGGCGGCGGTGCGCTTCTCGATCCGCTCACGCAACGGGACGATCTTCGGGTAGGCCCTGCCCAGGGGTTCGGTCGTGACCGGGTCCCTGCCCGCTTCCAGGAGCCGCTGGAGCTGCGTCGTGGTCACCCGGTCACCGGCAGCGAGGACGCCTCCGCCGCCGAGGTCGTCGATGCCGCGTCCCAGCCAGTACCCGGGCGGGGTGCCGACCGCCGTGTAGTACGCGGTCACCGGGTCCATCCCGAGGCCATCGCCGAGGTTCGGGCCGTCGCAGTCGGCGTTGGCTACCGACCCGGTCAGGTACTCGGTGCCGTTGCCGACGCTCATCGGCTGGATGCTGACCGTCATGACCGACCACCGCTCCAGGGGTGCGCGGGCAGGGTGTGCGGGCGAGGCGCCAACGGTGCCGAATCGCGCCAACGCCAACGGTTCCGTCGCTCCTCAACTGCCTGAGGTGTGCTGCGTTGTGGGTGGGTGTGTGGGCTGGGGTAGGCGGTGGGTGTGTGGTTGGTGTGTTGTGGGTTGTGATGGGTAGGTCTGTGGTTTATGGGTGTGGATATGTGTGGTGTGGTGTTGGTTGGTGTGGTTGGGCTGATGGGGCGGTGCTGGGTCGGGCGGGGAGGACCGGCGGGGTGGGACCCCCGCCCCAGCCGGATGGCGGACGCGACGTGGACGGCGGTCGCCACGCCCGCCACAGGACCGACGGTGCAGTCGTGACCGTCTCGCAGCCGCAGGGCCCAGCTCATGGGCCGTCCACCCCGGCAACGTCACCGCGATCCCGTCGGGCTGGGCCTGCGCTCCAAGGCTCGACGACGTCGGACGACGGTCCCACCAGGCCTGCCTCCGCGTCGCCAACGTGCCTGGCCTTGCGATCTCGTTCGTGACGGTCGACCAGGCGCCACCAGGACTCGTCCAGGAGCCGGAACGCCCGGGCCTGCACCCCGGCTTCTTCGGGGTCGTCCGGCAGGGCCAGGGCCGCTTGGCGGGCGGCGAGCTGCGCTGCTTCCCACAGCAGCTCGCTCGCCGTGGTCCGCATGGTGCGGTACGAACGCCTGAAGGCCAGGTGGCGCGCCGCCTCACGGCGAGCGTGTGCCTCGGCCCCGGGGTTCTGGACGCCAGGCACGCCGGCCTCTTTCGGATGGTCGCGCCTCATGGCTCGCTCACGCCCATCACGGCGAACAGCGTCGGCTGCTGCTCCGGCTCCGGGGCAGCAGCCCGACCACGACGCGGGCGCGGCCGGGCCGCTCGGGATGGTTGCGGCGAGGCGGTATCACTGGGCCGCACGGAACTTGCGTGCTCTACGAGACCTGAGGCATCCGTGGGCCGTGTGGTGGCTGCGGGCCGTACGGTCGTTGTGGGATCTGTGGTGCCCGCGAGACCTGTGGCACTTGCGGGCGATGCGTCGGCGTGGTCGAGACCGGTGCGGAGCCGCCAGTAGGTCTTCTGCGCCGGCCCGAACCCGATGCGGACAGTGTCGGCCACCTTGGGCCGGGCGTTCTTGAGCGTAGACGCCGGGAAACCGAGCAGACGGCCGGCCTCGATCACCTCGGCAGCGACAGCCTCGCCCGCACACACAGACAGGTAACCGGCGATCCACTCCCTGGCGCCGCACGGACGCGCGGACGATGGCGCGGTACGGGCGCTGACGGTGTCGTTGGCCGCAACGGCAACGGGGCCCGGACACCGAAGTGTCCGAGCCCCGTTCCGTTGCCCGCCGTTGCGGGAGGGATCAGGCGATGTGGTCGGCACCGGCCGCCTCCTGCGCCGCGAGCCAGGCCAACACCTTCGAGCGCCGGTAGACCACCCGGCGCGGACCAAGCCGGAACGAGTCCGGCCCGGTACCGATGTACCGCCACCACCGCAGCGTGTTCTCCGGCACGTTCAGGAGTTCGGAGACCTCCCGGGTACGCAGCAGCGGATCGTCCTCTTGCGCGTTCGAATCCGTTCCAGCAACCGTCGTGACAGCCACGAGCACCACCCTCTTCCGACAGCGTCGGCGCGGGATGACCCGGTGCCACCACGGATGCGCGCCGCCTCCGTAGCACACCAATTTATCACACACCAATTTGACGTACCGAGACAGTGCGCACCAGAACGGTTACGCTGAAGGCATGGACGAAGACGAAGTCATTGGCGACAACCTGCGCCGGTACCGCACGGCACGAGGCATCACCCAGGCGAAGTTCGCCATGGCGCTCATGAGCAACGGCGTCGGCGGCATGTACCCGCAGACCATCCAGAAGATCGAACGCGGCCAGCGACCACTGCGGTTCTTCGAAGGACTCGTCGCCGCACGCGTCCTCGACGTCAAGCCCGAAGCGCTCTACGACCTGGACCCCGAAGCCGACATCGACCGCGACGCTGCCAAGCTCGCACGCAACCTCACCTATGCAGCCGACGCCTACGAATCCGCCTGGGACGGCCTCAACGACATCTGCAACGAAGCCGAAGAATTCCTCCGGAACGTCACAGACCTCAACCCCGCAAGCCGGCGCTGGATCGAGCACGCCCTCAACGAAGCACGCCCAGGACACAAGACCGACTCCTCCACCACCCCACCCGGAGGGGACGACATCCACGGAACAAAGGAGAAGTGATGGCCTCCATCAAGAAGAGACCGAACGGAAAGTGGCGCGCCCGCTACCGCGACGAAGCCAAGAAGGAACACTCACGCCACTTCGATCGCAGGACTGACGCTCAGGATTGGCTGGATGAGGTCACTGCCACAGTTGTGACTGGTACGTACGCCGATCCCAAGCGCGGGGCGATCACGTTCGACCAGTGGTGGGGCGTATGGTCCGAGCGCCAGGTCTGGGCGACCGGCACGACCGAAGCGGCAACCACCGCGTTCGAGTCGGTCACGTTCGGATCAGTTCGGATGCGGGATATCAGGCCTTCGCACCTGGAGAAATGGGTCAAGGCGATGTCTCAGCCCACCAAGACCCGAAAGAAGGGCCTGGAGCCGTCCACCATCACGACGCGGTTCAACTACGTCCGGGCAGCCTTCGCGGCTGCCGTTCGTGATCGTGTGATCGGCATCGATCCGGCTAAGAACATCAAGCTCCCTCGGCGCAGGCGCGCTGAGGCCGCGATGGCGATCCCCGAAGCGCTTGCCGTGCGCAAGGCACTGGAAGCCGCCCCGAAGTACTTCTCGGGCTTCATCGCCGTCTGCTCGTTCGCCGGCCTCCGACTTGGAGAAGCGGCCGGGCTCCAGGTCAGCGACATCGACTTTCTGCGCCGAACGATTACGGTCAACCGGCAGATTCAGGGTTCCACCGCAAAGACGACGACCATCGAGCCGCCGAAGTACGGCTCGGAGCGGACCATCCACGTCCCGCGCGATCTGCTGACGATGATCTCCAGCCACATCGAGAAGTTCGCCCCGCGCGGTGACGAGCAGTGGATCTTCTGGAACCCCAACGGTGACGAGCGGGGCCTCTGGAACCGCAACAGCGCGTCCCAGGCGTGGCGAACGACGCGCCGTCAGGTGGGGCTGGACTCATACACGCTCCACGACCTGCGGCACTTCTACGCGTCGGGCCTGATTGCTGACAACTGCGACGTCGTCACCGTCCAGCGGGCTCTGGGGCACTCCAGCCCGACCATCACACTCGGCACGTACGCGCACCTGTGGCCGAGCGCAGAGGACAAGACCCGAGCGGCGGCCACGTCGCTCATGCAATCGGTGCTGTCCGCAGAGCCCGCAGCCGAGGCCGCGAAGTCCTCCTGACAGACCGAACGGGCGGCCACCGGAATCCCGGCAACCACCCGTCAGCCTGTGCTCAGCGTCCGCTCTTGCGGACTGTGTGCGGACCGCAAGCCCAAAACAGGCTGCTGACCTGCATGTTCACCGGTAGTTCGTGAACTGCAGAGCGAAGTCCAGGTCCGCGCCCTTCAGCACGCTGATGACCTCCTGGAGGTCGTCGCGCGACTTGCTCGTCACGCGCACCTCGTCGCCCGTGATCTGCGTCTTCACGCCCTTGGGGCCCTCGTCGCGGATGATCTTGGTGACCTTCTTCGCCGACTCGCCCGCCAGGCCCTCCTTGAGGCTCGCGGCGAGGCGGTACTCCTTGCCGGAGGCCTTGGGCTCACGATCGCCGACGTCGAGCGCCTTGAGCGAGATACCGCGCTTTACCAGCTTGGTCTCGAAGACGTCGAGGGCGGCGAGCACCCGCTCCGACGAGTTGGCGACGATCACGATGCTCTCGCCGCTCCAGGAGATCGACGCGCCGACGTTCTTGAAGTCGTACCGCTGCGAGATCTCCTTCGCGGCCTGGTTCAGCGCGTTGTCGACCTCCTGGCGGTCGACCTTGCTGACGATGTCGAACGACGAGTCGGCCATGTGTGGTGCTCCTTCTGCGTAAAACCCGGACGCCCCTGCACGTCCGGTCGGGATCGGCACCACCGTATCCGTCGCCACGGACCGCGACGAACGGATTCCACCCGCGGCGCGCGGGTGAGTTCAGAGCATCCCGGGCGGCGTGCCCCACGGCGGTGCGTCGGGGCCCGACGTCGGCCCGCCGTACCCGCCCGACGGGCCGCCCGCCATCGCCTCGAGGCGGCGGATGCGGTCCGGCATCGGCGGGTGGGTCGCGAACAGGCGGCCGATGCCGGCGCCGCGGAACGGGTTGGCGATCATCAGGTGCGACACGTTGGTGAGGTCGCGGTCCTGCGGCAGCGGCGCGCGCTGGGTGCCCTGCTCCAGCTTGCGCAGCGCGGACGCGAGCGCCAGGGGGTCGCCGGTGAGGCGGGCGCCGTCCTCGTCGGCGTCGTACTCGCGGGTGCGAGAGATCGCCATCTGGATGAGCATCGCCGCGATCGGGGCGAGCAGCGCCATCGCGAGCGCGGCGAGCGGGTTGCCGCCCTCCCGGCGGTCGCCGCCGCCGAAGAACAGCAGGAACTGGGCCAGCGCCGTGATGACGCCCGCCAGCGCCGAGGCGACCGACGACGTCAGGATGTCGCGGTTGTAGACGTGCATGAGCTCGTGCCCCAGCACGCCGCGCAGCTCGCGCTCGTTGAGGAGCTGCAGGATGCCCTCGGTGCAGCACACCGCGGCGTTCTGCGGGTTGCGCCCGGTGGCGAACGCGTTGGGTGCCTTGGTGGGCGAGATGTACAGCCGCGGCATCGGCTGCCGGGCGGCCGTGGACAGCTCACGCACGATCCGGTGCATCTCCGGGGCCTGCAGCTCCGTGACCGGGTACGCGTGCATCGCCCGGATCGCCAGCTTGTCGGAGTTCCAGTAGCCGTAGGCCGTCGTCCCGAGCCCGATGAGCACGAAGATCCACAGGAAGTTGGATCGCGCCCCGAAGAGCGCCCAGAGCCCGAGGATCACGGCCCACATGCCACCGAACAGGGCTGCGGTCTTCAGCCCGTTGTAGTGCCTGTGCATCGCACTCCTTTCCCTGCCAGCCGAACGCGCCACGCCGGGCGGCGGTTCCCAGGAGTCATGATCGCGCACTCTGGTTGCCGGGATGAAAACGGCGCGCAACCCGATCGGGATGCGCGCCGTCCTCATGCTCACGGGGCCGGGATCAGACCTGCGACCTGCTGATCGCCACCATCTCGTCGCGGGGGACGACCTTGATCCGCTCGCGGCCCGCCGCCTCGCCCAGCGAGCGCTCGTGCGCGTCCAGGAGCTCCCAGCCGGACCACTCGATGTACTCGACGCCCTTGCCCGCGAGGAACTCGGTGATGGCCTCCGGCGAGCCCTGCGGCGCGGTGCGGCCGCCGTCCAGGTCGCCCGGCGCCTCGCCGTCGGCCACGCCGGTGACGTCCTCGACGAGGTGCCGGATCGTCTCCGACGCGTCCGACTTGGTGTGGCCGATCAGGCCGACGGGGCCGCGCTTGATCCAGCCGGTCGCGTACACGCCGGGGACCTGGTTGCCGTCGATGTCGACGACGCGGCCCTCACGGTTGGTGATGACGCCCTTGACGTCGTCGTACGGGATCTCCGGCAGCGACGAGCCGAAGTAGCCGACGGCGCGGTAGACGGCCTGCACCGGCCAGTCGTGGAACTCGCCGGTGCCCTTGACCGTGCCGTCGCCCTGCAGCGCGGTGCGCTCGGTGCGGAACCCGACCACCTTGCCGTCCTCGCCGAGCACCTCGGCCGGCGCGTGCAGGAAGTGCAGGTGCAGGCGGCGCGACGCCTTGTTCTGCGCCGGGTCCTTGAGAGTCCAGTCGACCAGGGTCTTCACGACCTGCTTGGTCTGGTTGGACGAGTTGATGGCGGCCTCAGAGCCCTCGTCGAACTCGAAGTCCTCTGGGTACACCACGATGTCGACGTCCGGCACGTGGCCCAGCTCGCGCAGCTCCAGCGGCGAGAACTTGACCTGGGCCGGGCCGCGGCGCGCGAACACGTGCACGTCGGTGACCGGGGAGGCCTTCAGGATCTCGTGCACGTTGGCCGGGATCTCGGTGGGCAGCAGGTCGTCCGCGTGCTTGGCGAGGATGCGCGCCACGTCGAGCGCGACGTTCCCCGCGCCGACGACGGCCACCTGCTGGGCGTCCAGCGGCCAGGTGCGCGGCACGTCGGGGTGGCCGTCGTACCAGGACACGAAGTCGGCGGCGCCGTAGGAGCCGTCCAGGTCGATGCCCGGGATGTTCAGCTCGGCGTCCTTGATGGACCCGGTGGAGAAGATGACGGCGTCGTAGAACTGGCGGAGGTCTTCGAGCTTCACGTCCACGCCGTAGTCCACGTTGGCGAGCAGGCGGATGTCGCCGCGGCCCAGCACCTTGTGGAGCGCGACGATGATCTGCTTGATGCGCGGGTGGTCCGGGGCCACGCCGTACCGCACCAGACCGAACGGCGCGGGGAGGCGCTCGAACAGGTCGATGCTGACGTCGAGGTCGGTCTTGGACAGGATGTCGCTCGCGTAGATGCCGGCGGGGCCGGCGCCGACGACGGCGACGCGCAAGGGTCGGGTGGTGCTCACGAAGGGGCGCCTTCCGGTCGAGAGGTCAGGAGGGAAGCGAAGGCCGCCCACGATTCTACCGACCGGGTAAGGCGCGCCTCACCCCCCGCTCAGGGGGTGGGACGTGGCGTTCCTGTGAGAATCCTCGCGCCCCGGGCTCAGCGACCCTGCTCGCGCTCGCGCTGCACCTTGCGGGCACGACGCCGCAGCTCGGCCCGACGACCCGCTTCGTAGAGAGCGTCGTAGCCGCCCATGCCTACCGCGATCAGGCCCAGGATGCCGACGATCACGGCCACCGGGATCAGGTTCAGGACGCTGGAGAGCACTGCCAGGACGAGCAGTCCGAGGCCGATCCAGAGGCTCCACTTTCCGAGGCCGCTCATGCCGGAACCAACTCGCTCGGCAGCGCGCGCAGCCCGCGCGAGCCGATCTCCTGGAGCGTGTACGTCAGCGGCGTCCCCTGTGCGTCATGCTCGGTACCGCGCACCACGTGCACGCCGTGCGGTCCCGCATACACCGACGCGTTGAGCAGCTTGTCGCTACCCCGCGCCACACCGGACGCAATGCTCACCGCCACTGCCTCCTTCAGCTGGGGCATGTTGGGGACGGCGGCCTCGAACTCCGCCGCGGAGTAGCTCTTCGGGGGTGTGCCCAGCAGTGCCGTGCCGGTCGGGTCGAAGAACTTCTCAAACCGCTCGCCCAGCAGTGCCTCGGGGTACACCGAGAAGGCGTGGTGCCCCGCACCGGTGATCTCCTCCTCCAACACGGTGGACTGGCCGTCCTCGTGGTGCACATAGGCGAACAGCCAGTCCTTGCCGTTGGCGCTCGTACGCTCGACCGACAGGATCTCCTGGGCCGTGCGGCGCAGCACCAGCGGACCGGTGATGCCCGGGTGCGCCTTGATCGCGGTCACCCGGCCCTCGGCGTCCGAGCCGGCGGGCAGGACCATCTCGCGGGACACCAGCGACCGCAGCGCGACCCGCCCCATGAGGGTCCGGTCGGCCGCGCCCTGGGCATCGACCCACGGGGTGGGCACGAGCTGCTCGTGCTCCAGGCCGTCGAGGATCATGATCTCCTCATCCGTGAGGATCACGACGCTGACGACCTCGCCGTCGTGGGCCTGCGCAAGCGTCGCCCGCGCGGCTGTCACGTCCTCCGGACCGAACTCCATCGCTTTGTTCTCGCTCATCAGAACAAGCCTCCCACAAAGTCGCCAACGGCTCCGGCAGCATCGCCGACGGCATCGACGGCACCGCCGACGGCGTCACCCACGTCACTGGCGACGTCACTGACGAACTCCGTCGTCTCCTTCCAGCCGTCCGCGAGGTACGGCAACGGGTCAGAGGCGAACGCGGAGATCGTGTCCCAGTTGTCGGCCACCAGGTTACCCAGCGCCCAGGCACCGGTGACCAGGCCCGCCCCGACAGCGATACCGATGCCCACGGGGTTCGCGAACGCCGCGACACCCAGGAACATGCCGACCGTCGCGACGCCTCCGGCGACGCCGATTCCACCCATCACCCGGTCGACGGTCCCGCGCCAGCCGTCGTACTGGGTGTTGAACATCTGGTCGAGCCCGCCGACCACGCCAAAGACACCACCAGCGGCACCCAGGAACTTCCCGACCCTACCCAGCGTACCGATGTAGCCCATGGCGTCTTCCAGCATCCCGGCCCGGATGAAGGTCGTCGCGGCGGCGGCGGCGTCGCCGGCGGTGTCCAACGCACGTGACAGGTTGAGGAGGTTGCGGCCGTACTTGAACGCCTTCCAGGCATCGCTCAGGACCATGAGTCCGGCCCCGGTCTCGAACACGTCCCAGATGCTGCCCGGCCGGTCGGATGCTCCGGCGACCTCCGTGCCGCCCGGACCGCCTCCTGCGTACTCGTTCGACGTGGTCTCCTGTGCGTCGGCATTGGCCCGCACCTTGCTGGCCACATCGCTCAGCGCGACGGCCGTCTCCCGGAGCTTGACCAGGTGGCTACCGGTCCACTCCTGCCGGAACCCCTCTGCGTCCGGCCCGCTCCAGCCGTCCCCCTGCGGGATAGCCCCCTCCACGGTGGCAGCGACGGTGTCGAGCGTCCCGCTGCCCTCGTCGAACTTGTCGGCAAGGAGGCGCAACGCCTCGATGTCGGCGCCGTACATTCCCCCGCTCATGTCTCCTCCTCACGTCCCGCCGGTGACGGCGTTGAGCATCGCCTGGGTACGACTGCACTACTGCCTCAAGGGGTGCGGGCCCGTTGTCGGTCCCGCACCCCTTGGTGACGGCCCGGCGTGTGCCGGGCCCGCCTGCAAGAACTCGACTCGGTCAGTACGAGGTCGAGGTGTCCTGCTGCATGTTGGCGTTGTTGTCAGCGGTGGTGCCGTACTGCTCGAGCGCCGCGGCGATCTCGTTCAGCTTGGCCGAGTGGGTGCCGTCCCACTCCTCCTGGAACTGCACGGCGTCCGGACCGTTCCACTGGGTCTGACCCATCTGCGACGTGATCGTCGTGACCACGGTGCGGACCTGCTCGGCCTGCGTGCGCAGCGTGTTGGCGAGGCTCCGGACTGCCTCGACGTCAAGACCGAAGACGTTGCCACCCTCTGCAACCATGTCGTGCTCCTTCGTTCGTGGCTGTCCTGGTGGACAACCTGCGGTTCTTCGACGTCACGAACTATTCCATCGCCCCTGACGTCGCGAAATGGGGAGGACTCCCCATCCGTGTACCCGTCACCCCGGCAGGGCGACGTGGATCTTGGTGGCCCGTCCCGCGGTGAGGAGGAAGCCACGGCCGGGCGGGAAGTCCTTGCGGCGGATCCGCCCCAGCGGGGTGTTCATGAGCATCTCGCCGTCGCTGTCCCCCGGGGTGAGGATCAGGCCGTTGCGGCCGGACTTGAACGGCCCGGCCAGCGCGAACGCCTTGCTCCAGGTGGACGACTCCGACTCCCCGATGACGAGCTGCTCCTTGCGGGTGGCGAGCTTGACGAACGCCTCCAGCGGCTTCTCCGCCGCCGTGCCCGTGAGGTCGGTGTAGTTCTCGATCATCACCGTGAGCTGTCCCGGCGCCAGCCGGTCGGCCTCGAGCGCCGCCGTCAGGTCCTTGAGCGTCTCCACGATCTCCTCCGGCGACGACGACGTCGACGCCCACACATCGAGGACGGAGACGCTCGACCGCCGCGACGACATGTACACCAGCCGCGTGCCCCCGTTGCGGCTCAGCGCCGTCGCGAGCGTCACGAACGCCGTCGTGCGGCCTGCGCCCGGCGGGCCCGCCAGCATGAACGGGCCACGCATCGGCAGGCCGACCGGCGCGATGTCGAAGTCGCGCAGGCCGATCGTGGCCAGCTCCTGGGCGCGCTGCGGGAGCTGGTCGAGCGTGAACGTGTCGGGCAGCCGCTCGACGCCCGGCGCCTGTGCCACACCGCCCACCGAGCGCATCGTCTGCTCCAGCCGGGCCAGCTCACGCGACTGCACCGCCGCGTTCGAGTCCCCGCCGAGGACGGCGATCTGCGCCTCCTGGCCGTACATGATCGCCCGGCCCGGCGGCGACGCGGGGGTCAGCACGTCCTTCGGCACGTTGAGCATCACGTAGTCGTCTTCCCTGGCCATCCGGTGCACGATGCGCTTCTGCACCGTCGAGGCCAGCGAGGGCGGCACCGACACCGCGCGGTCGCCGGACATCACCAGGTGGATCCCCACCGGCCGGCCGTCGGTCGCGAGCTGCGTGAACGCGCCGAAGACCGAGAACCCGCGCCCCGTGACCGTCTCGTAGGCATCACGGAACGCCCCGATGCCGTCGACGAGCAGGAGGATGCGCGGCTCGTCGGGCTTGTTCGCCAGCCGCCGGTACTCGTCGATGGTCGCGGCGCGCACGGCGGCGTACCGCTCGGCGCGCTGGTCCAGCGTGTCGCGCAGCCGGCGCAGCAGGCGGGTCACCCGCTCCTCGTCGTCGCCCGAGATGATCGCGCCCACGTGCGGCAGGTTCTCCAGCATCGACAGACCGCCCGAGCCGGCGTCGATCCCGTAGACCTGCACGGGTCCGCCGCGGTGCGTCAGACCCGCCGACACCGCGATGGTGCGCAGCGTCGTGCTCTTACCGGTACCACCGGTGCCGTAGACCGCGAGGTTGCCGTCGGTGTCGGGCTCGTAGTGCACGGTCGGCTGAGCCTGCTGCGGCGGGTTGTCCAGCACGCCGAGCACGAGCTGGGAGTCGGTACGCCGGTTGGGCAGCAGCGCCAGGTCGTAGGTCGGCGCGAGCTCCGGCAGCCACGGCTTGCGGGGCGTCGGCACGCCGGCCTCGCTCGCCGCGCGGCGGATCGTCGTGACGACGCGCGCGATGTCGTTGGGGCCGGGGTCCTGGTCGTCGACCACCTCTGGGGCCGGCAGCTCCCAGCGCCGGCCCGTACCGAAGTCCATCTCCTGGACGTCGAGCGACGCCCGCTCCGGCTCGTCCTTGGTCCACCCACCCGCATAGCCGGTCTGGAACGTGGTGAGGCGGCCCGGTCCGGTCTTCGCGGCGCCACGGCCGGGGATCGACGGCGAGAAGTGCGCGGCCATCTCGTCCCCGAGCACGTCCTTGGAGTCGTGCTCGTCAGCCATGCGCAGGGCGATGCGCAGGTTCGTGTTGGCGCGCAGGTTGTCCTTGATGACGCCGGCGGGGCGCTGGGTCGCGAGGATCAGGTGCAGGCCGAGCGACCGGCCACGCTGGGCGACGTCGACGACGCCGTCCACGAACTCCGGGACCTCGCCGACCAGGGCCGCGAACTCGTCGACCACGATGATCAGGCTCGGCGGCGCCTCCGGGTCGCCCGTGCGCTCCAGGGACGCGAGGTCCTTGGCCTTCTTCCGGTTCAGCAGGTGCTCGCGGTAGTGCAGCTCCGCGCGCAGCGACGACAGCGCGCGCCGCACCAGGTGCGGCGACAGGTCGGTCACCAGGCCCACCGTGTGCGGCAGGTTGACGCAGTCGGCGAAGGCCGCGCCGCCCTTGTAGTCCACGAACAGGAACGTCACGCGGTCGGGGCTGTGCGCTGCCGCCATGCCGAGCACCCACGACTGGAGGAACTCCGACTTACCGGCACCGGTGGTCCCGCCCACGAGGGCGTGCGGACCCTGGGTCCGCAGGTCCAGGTAGAACGGCTCGACGCCGTCGTGCCCGACCAGCGCCCGGAGGTTGGTGGGACTCTTGCGACGCACCGGCGGCGACCCGTCGCGCGGGGTGAGGGAGAGGTTCTCCTTCCACCGCTCGATCACGCCGTTCGAGTCCTTGCCGAGCTCCGTGCCCGCGAGCGCCAGGTAGGACACCGAGCGCGGCAGGTCGGACTCGTCGTCCGTCGGCGCGCCGACGTCGATCACGGGGGCCAGCTTCCGGGCGACCTCGCGCGCGGTGGCGAGGTCGGCGGCGTCGCAGCGCACGGGGTAGGCGAGCTGCCCGTAGTGCACCTCGCCCGTCATGGCGCCGTTGTCCGTGGACTCGGGGTTCAGCAGCACGAAGGTGCGGCAGGCGGCGGGAAGCTGCTCGACGGTGGGCGCGATCCACACGACGTGCACGCCCGCGGCGGGGCCGTACTCGACGAGGCGCACCAGGCGGGCCCGGTCGACGGGCGCGTCGTCCTCGACGAGGACGACGACCGACGGCAGCACGGGCTTGATAGGGGCCTCCGTGCGGTCCTTCTCGGAGTCGCGCTCACCCACGAAGGGCGCCGGACCGTCGAGGCTGACGCCACGCGCCTCGACGAGCTCCTCGAGCCGGGTCAGCAGGGAGACGCCGGAGCCGGGGTCGTCGGCCAGGTGGTCGGACGCCCCGAGCGGGCTGTGCGGGGAGCCGGTGTGGGGCAGCCACTCGAGCCACTCCCAGTCCTCGCGCGACCGGGACGAGGTGAGCGCGGTCACCACGACGTCGGCGGGCGAGTGGAGCGCGGCGAGCTGCAGCAGGACCGACCGGCCGACGGGCTCGACCACCCCGCTCGGCCCGGCGATGCCGACGTTGCCGCTGTACCGGAACCCCGCTCCCATGGGGGCGTCGTGGATCGTGGCGCAGCGCGCCTGCAGCTCCAGCACCTGCTGCCAGTGCTCGGGGATGGCGTCGTTCTCGCGCGGCTCGTCGAACTCGGTGCGCGCCGGCGCCGACCCGAGGCCGAACCGCACGGTGAGGAACCCGCGGTGCTCGGGGCGGTGCGTCCACATGAGCCCGCCGAGGCGGCGGACGGCGTCGAGCGCCTCAGGGAGGGACGGCGCCTCCGCGAGCCGGACGGCCCGCTCGACGGCGTGGGTGCGGTCGATGCGCTCGGCCGTGGCCTCGACCTGCTTGTCGAACTGCTCCGACGCCTCCCGGAACCGCCGCTTGGTGTACATCTTCCGGTCGAAGTACATCCCGATCATCATCATCGGGCTCATGAACATGAACATGAGCGACAACGGGTTGCGGGAGATCGCGAACATCGCGGCGCCCATCGCCATCGGCGCGAACATCATGAGCCACGGCAGGCGCTGGGGCTCCGGCGGCCGCGGCGGCTTGGGCGCCTTGATCTTGATCTCGCCGAAGCGCGTGACCACGCGCGGCGACCGGTTGAACTCGACGACCGGGCTGGTCGGGGCGAGGCTCGTGGAGCGGTGCAGGGCGACGACGGACAGCGTCGTCTCACCGAGGGTCACGGTGTCCGACGACGTCAGCGTGGCTCGCGTCATCCGCTTGCCGCCCATGACCAGGCCGTTCGCGGAGGCGAGGTCGTGCACCTCGATGGACTCGCCGACCATCACGCGCGCGTGCCGCTTGGAGACCTGCGGGTCGTGCAGCCGGACGTCCATGCCCCGGTCGCGGCCGATGTAGGTGGTGCCGACCGGCAGCGGGAACTCGCGCCCGGCGTCGGGCCCGTCCAGGACGCGGAGCTGCGCGACCGCGGTGCCGCGGTCCTGTCCGGGGTTCACGAACTGGTCGGAGACCCGGACGATCGACACGACCGACCCCGAGCGCAGGCCGGCCTGGACCAGGTCGCTGGTCGGGGTCAGCACCCGGCCGCCCGAGATGCTCGCGTTGGTCGAGCCGTCGCCGAGCACCTGCAGGGTCAGGTTCTCGGGCGCGGCGGCCCCGTTGCGGGTGGGGTCACCCGAGAAGAGGGCTTCGGCCACGTCACGGACGGTGGCGGTGGCGTCTGCGGTGACCGCGACGTTCACACCGGACTCGTCTGGCCGGTTCAGCGTCAGCTTGATGCGCACTTCAGGCGTCGTCCTTCAGGTCGAGGAGGGGTAGGTCTGCGGCGGTCACCAGGCGCGAGGCGACGGCGTACTCCACGAGCCGCGCGCGCCGGTTGGTGGCGAGCGATCCGGGGCCGCCGCGCAGCCCCTTCACGCCGATCCGGTCGAGCTTCTCGCAGACGTTGTCGAGCTTGCGGTTGAACCGCGTCATGGCCCAGCCCAGACGCTGCGCCGCGTCGCTGCTGGGTGGGATCTCGCTCAGGCCGGTGCCCTCGCGCCGCAGCATGTGCTCGGCGAGCGCCACGATGAGCTGCTTCTGGCTGGTGGTGAAGCTGATGGAGCCGATGGTGGTGGCGCCGGACTCCGGGTCCTCCGAGCGGACCTCGTGGTACGGCGCGTCGGTGAGCTGGGCGGTGATCTCGTAGGTGGTGGGGCCGGCGGTGAAGACGATGGAGGTGGTGGGGAAGACGATCGGCAGGCGGTGCCCTGGCGGGAGCCACGACTGCACGCCGCCGCCCGCGTCGCACACCGTCGCCGAGATCAGGGACCCCACGTTGGAGAGCCACCAGATCCCGTCCTCCTGGGTCACCCGCAGGAAGCGCCGGTGCAGGTAGGGGTTGTCGTCGATCGCGAGGTCACCCTCCCGGCCGATGTCGAACCCTTCCGGCGTCTGGGCAGGGGTGAACCACTCTCCACAGAACTCCAGCGCGAGATCGCCCACGTCGTCCCCTCTCCCCCTGTCAGCCGGCCGGTCGGCCGGGATCCGTCAGCCTGCCGGGACGCAGGCCTGCTCTGGCTGTGCCGAAGGCTTCCCCGAACGCACCACCACGACCTCGACACACGTCGGCTCGCCGTCGAGACGCGGCACGGTCGCGCTGGTACCCACCGAGGGCTCGTAGAGCGTCTCCTCGGTGAGCGACAGCACACGGTACCCGTACTCCTCGCCCTCCACCTGGTCCTCCGGCGGCTTCCACATGAAGACCGCCTCGTCACCCCTCGCCTCGCCCGTCAGGTCCCGGACCGGCGGCACGTAGCCGAGGGCGGGATCGGCCGGGTCGCCGGCGACCGTCGCGGTATCCCCCGGGTCGGGCTCCTCCCCGCCCGGGCGCAGGGCGAACCAGCCGATGGCGATTACCGCCACGAGGACCACCGCGCCGCCCACCAGCGCCACGGTCCCCCACACCGACCGGGGCTCCGGCTCGGCCTCCTGCGGCAGGGACTCCGGCGCCTGGGGCACCTGCGTGCGGTGCACCGTCTCCTCGACGGGCGGCGCCTCCCACCCGACCCTGGCCTCGGGCACGTCCATGGCCGGGACGGCGGTCCGCGCACCGGCCGCCGTGCCCGCCTGCGGCGCCCACCCGGACGTCTCCCGGGCGGGCGGCGGCGCGAAGGTGCCGGACGACGACATCGCGGGGCTGCCGGTCGACGGCGAGGCGGTGGACGACGGCTGCTGCCCCGGGTCGATCGCCGTGACGTTCTTCAGCCGCGTGCCGTCGTCGTCCCCCTCCTCCTCGGCCACCGCGCCGGTCTCGTCGAGGAGGTCGATGGGGGTCATGTCGCGCGCCAGGCCCACCTGGACCTGCTGCAGCGCCCGCGCGAACGCCAGCACCGACGGGTACCGCGACGTGGGCTGCTTGGCCATCGCGATGCGCAGCACCTGCTCCAGCGACGGCGGCACGTCGTTGCGCCCGATAGGCGGCAGCGGCGCCTGCTCGATGCGCGCCACGAGGTCCGCCGACGTGTTGGACCCGCCGGGCACCTCGAACGGCGTGCGCCCGGCGAGCAGGGTGTAGCACGTGGCGGCCAGCGCCCAGACGTCCGTCGTCTTGCCCGCGACGGGCGGGTCGCCGAACGACTCCGGCGGCGACCACGGGATGGACATGCCCTCGGCGGCGGAGGCCTGGTCCACCGTCGAGGAGATGCCGAAGTCGGTCAGCGCGGGGTGCCCGAACTGCGTCACCAGGATGTTCGCCGGCTTGAGGTCGCGGTGCAGGATCCCGAGGCGGTGCGCGGTCTCGACGGCGCCGGCGATCTGGATGGTGGTACGCAGCGCCTCGGCGAGCGAGAACCGCTCGGTCCGGTACCGCGCGCCGAGGTTCGGTCGCGAGCAGTACTCCATGGCGAGGTACGGGCGGCCGTCGGCGGCGACGCTCGCCTCGTACATCGTCACGATCGAGGGGTGGTTGCCCAGGATCGCCATCAGGTCGGCCTCGGAGTCGAACGCCGCCCGCTGGGCGTCGCTGGCGTGCTCCTTGAGCAGCACCTTGACGGCGACCAGCCGCTTCGGGCGCTGCTGCTCGTACAGGAACACGTCCGAGAAGCCACCCGAGCCGATCAGCTTCTTGTACTCGAACCCGGGTATCTGGGGCGGCGCCGACGGGGCGCGCTTGCTACTCACTTTTCTCCCTTGGAATGGTCCACGGTCACCTGGTGCGGCACACGCTGCGCGGTCACCAGATGCCCTCGAAGGTCAGGGTGGCGCCGTCGCCGAGGTCCACCACGTCGCCCTCGACCACGATCACCTTCTCGTTCGGGTGCAGGCGCCGTGGCGGCTGGCCCGGCCGCAGGAGCGTCGTGCCGTTCGTGGTCGCGAGGTCCGCCACCAGCACGTGCCACTCCTCGAGGGTGACCTCGACGTGCGAGCGCGAGATGTCCTGCTCCGGGCTCGCCACGGTGACCAGGCGCGGGGTGCGGTCGGCGGACGCGTTGTTGGTCCGCGGGCGCCGCCCGACGATCACCGGCCGGTCGAGCTCGACGACCTGCGGGCCGCCGGGGCCCGGCTGCACGCCGCCCGTGACGAGCATCTGCCCGAGCGACGGGCGGGACACCTGCTGCGCATCGCCCTCGAGCTCCTGGCCGCACGTGCGGCACCGGTCGTTCGTCGGCGGGTTGGGGTGTCCCTGCGGGCACAGGCGGCCGAGAATCTGCGGGCCACCCGCCAGGATGCCGGCGGAGAACTTGGGCGCGCTGGTGCCCGCCGCCTTCCGGAGCGCCGCGAGGTCGGAGGACATCATGGTCTCGCCGTCGTGGTCCATCGCCTCGGTGGATGCAGCCCCCGCGGGGCTCTCGGCCGCCCCGGCGGGCTGCTCCGCGCCACCGGGAGCCCCGGCAGGCGGCGTCCAGCCGCCCGGCACCCCGGAGATCAGCGCGTCCCCCGCCGTGTCGGCGGGCGACGGCGGGTCGGGTACGGGAGGCAGTGGGACGGGCTCCGGAGCCGGAGCGGGCTTCGCGGCCGGCTCGTCCTCGCCCTCCTCCTCGTCGTCGTCGCCCTGGCGCACCGCCGCGTCCTCGACCCGGCGCATGATGGTGTCGCCGAAGAGGTGACCGTAGTCGTCGTCGGCGCCGAACTGCGTGGCCTCGTTGACGTCCGTGCGCGGAGCGGGCTCGGACACGGTACCGAGCCCGAGCAGCGGCGCGGGCTCGGGCGCCGGGTCGGGCTCGCTCGCGGGCTCCGCGCCGGCCTTCGGTACGTCCGGCGCTCCCGGCACGATCGTCTCGCCGGAGGTCTGCCCGCCGGACGCGAAGATCGGGACTCCCGTCAGGGGCGGCGCGGGCGTGCGCCCGCTCGTGCCGGCGCCGAGGCCCCCACCGGCGCCCAGGCTGGCGCCGGAGTCCCGCACGGCAGGGTTCGCCGGCGCGTCCTGGCTGTCCGGGACGTCCACCAGGTTGCGGCGCAGGGCGCTCGCTCGCACCACGGCGGCCTGCACCGGGTACTCCTCGTCCGCCGGGGCCTCGTCGGTGGTGATCGCGAACGACGTCGGACCGTCCACGACCCGCTCCGACCACGTGACCACGCCGGCCCCGGTCACCTCGACCGGGCCGGCGGCGCCCTCGGCGCTCACGACCACCTTCACGCCGGTCCCGCGCACGGCGACGTGCGCGGCGGTGGCCGGCTCGCCACCGGAGAGCGAGACGACGGCGAACGGCGGCGTCTCGCTCAGACCGCCGGCCGCCAGCACGCCGAGGGTGGCCGCGACGCCGCCGTCGGACCGGTCGAGCGCGGTCCAGAGCGCGTCGACGACGCCGGCGGCCGCCGGCCCTGGCAGCACGACGACCGTGCCGTTCCGGACCACCGCTCGCGCGGAACCCTCGCTGTAGTGCACCGTCATCTCAGGCCCCCTGGCTTCTCGCGTCGTGCTCTTCCCGCGGCCGGGTGTCCTCGTCGGGCTCGGCACCCGGCCGTGGTGCCGTCGACGAGCCTAGGGTCTCGTAGTCGACACCCGTCACGTCGACCACGACCACGGTGATGTTGTCCCGGCCGCCCGCCTGGATCGCCGCGTCGACCAGGTGCGCCGCCGCCCGCTCCGGGTCGGGCTGCTCCAGCAGGATCGTCGTGATCTGCTCGTCGGTCAGCTCCCCCGTGAGCCCGTCGGAGCAGATCAGCACGCGGTCGTGCAGCGCGACCGGGATGTACCGGAAGTCGGCGCGGACGCCCTCCTCCGCCCCGAGCGCGCGCGTGATCACGTTCCGCCGCGGGTGCCGACGGGCCTCGTCCACGGTGATCGTGCCGGCGTCCACCAGCTCCTGCACCTCGGAGTGGTCGACGCTCACCTGGGCCAGCACCCCGCCCGACAGCATGTACGTGCGCGAGTCCCCCACGTTCACGAACAGCCAGTACGGCACGTCCTCCCGCTCGTCGACCAGGACGCCCGTGAGCGTGGTCCCCGGCGCGTTGCCCGAGTCGGTCTCGATGGCACGGACCCGCTGCTGCGCGATCTCCAGGAACGCCTCGACGAGCGCCGGCTCCACCTGGTCGACGTCGGCGAGCCCGCTGAGGGCCGCCAGCGCCTCCGAGCTCGCGACCTCGCCCGCCTCGTGGCCCCCCATGCCGTCGGCGACGAAGAACACCCGGCCGGTGGCCAGGTACCCGTCCTCGTTCAGCGACCGGCGGCGACCCTGGTGCGAGGCGGCACCCCAGATCGTCGTCAGTCCCTGCTCGTGGTCCGTCATGCCCTGGACTCGTGGGGGCGCACGACCAGGCGACGGTCGCCGACGTGGATGGTCGAGCCGATGGGCACACGGACCCGGGCACCGGGCTCCGCGACCTGCGGCGAGCGGCCCGGCGCGGAGACGACGGTGCCGTTGGTCGAGCCACGGTCCGTCAGCCACAGCCCTGCCGAGTCGACGCCCAGCTCGGCGTGGTTCTTCGACACCGAACGCGTGGGGTCCTCGATCCGGACAAGGATGAAGGGGGAGCCCGCCGGAGCCTGCGGGTTGCGGCCCACGAGCGCCGGCCCGTCGATGACCTGCCGCGCGCCGGACTCGAGCTCGAGCGCCACCGTCACGACCGCCGCCGGCTCCATGACCGGGGCCTGGATCCGGGTGGCGTCCGACGGCTCCTCCCGCTGCGGGGGCAGGCCGCCCGGCACGGGCTGCGCCGGGGCGGCGCCCTCGCTCGGGAAGGTCGCGGGCCGGGTCGGACGAGACTCCGGGTGCTGCTGCGGCGGGACCGCCGGCTGCTGCACGGGCGGAGCGGGCTCCTGCTGGACCGGCCAGGTCTTGGCCGGCCAGGCCGGCGCGGGCGGCTGCTGCGCCGGTGGTTGCTGCTGCGCTGGTGGCTGCTGCGGCGCCAGCGGCTGCTGCGCGGGCGCGGGCTGGGCCGGCTGAGCGGGCGGCGGCGCGCTGGGCGCGCTGCCCGGGATCCCCGTGATGATGCCGCCGTCACCCGAGGTCGGCGCAGGGCTCTGCGGGAACGCCCAGGGGTCCGGGGCGGCGGGCGCCTGCGGCGTCTGCGGGGCCGCTGGAGTCAGCGGCGGCATCTGCGCCGGGGCGTACTGCCCCTGCGCCGGGGCCGACGGCGACGGCGTGCGCAGCGCGGGCCGACCCGGTGCCCGCGGGCCGGGAGCCACCGGGGCGAGGCCGGTCGACACCACGATCTTCGGGGCACGGACGTCGATCACCACCGCCCGCGCGGCCTTGTCGTGCCAGCCCTGGACCTTGCCGCCCTTGTCCCAGAGCGGGCTCAGCAGCACCACGATCTGGCCGATGCCGAAGACGATCGAACCCGCGGCGAGCACGAGCACACGCAGCAGCACGCGGACGAACCCGATCGGGGCGCGGTCCTCCGCCGAGACCGTCCGCAGCCCCATGACGGAGTTGCCCACGGTGCGTCCGGTCCTCGACTCCCAGATCCACATCCCGAGCTGGTAGGCGAAGGCCACCGCACCGGCGATGAGGTAGACCCGGAGCATCTGCGCGGCGAGCTCGGCCGCCTGCTCCTGCGACAGCACCGTCAGACCCGACGGGACGTCGACGAGCGCGATGCCGATACCCGCGACGACGCCCGCCACCACGCCGGCGAGGAAGCCGTCGATCAGCCAGGCCACGAAGCGCTTGCCCACACCGGCATACGGCTCCGCCAGCGGCGGCGGGACGCTGCCCGCCGCCGGGATCTGCGTGGCGGTGTACACCTCGACCTCCGTGGTGATCGGAGGACGGTTGTGCACCATCGGCACGGCGCCCGAGCCGCCCCGGGCCGCCGCGGCGGCCTGCTGCACCTGGCCCTGCGGCACCGGAGCCGGGTCCACCACGGGCCGCCCGGTACGGGGGAACTCCCGCCCGCACGCGGCACAGAACGGCGCACCCTCCTGCTGGGTGGACCCACATCCAGCGCAGACCACGTCCGTCATCGACTCTCCTTCGTCCGCCGGGACCCGATCTCCCCGAGTGCTGCGAGGAAGCCGCGGCCACCGCCCATCCGTGCCACGACGGAGCGTAGCGACAACGCCGCTCGCACCCTCCGTCGCGTGCTGACGCCTGAGCGTAGCCCGCCGACGAGCTGGTCCACCTCGGCCCAGAAGGCATCGACCTCCGCCTGCGTCGGCTCCTCACGTCCGAAGACCGACGCGTCGGCACGATGCGCGAGCTGCAGGCTCGACGGGACCTGGTGCGCCCCGGCGATCACCCCGGCGCTCTCGCGCCGGGTCGACCCGCGCGGCACGGAGGTCCCGAGGTCGGTCACGACGTCGACGACCTCGTGCCAGCCGCCGCTGATCCGGTCGGCGGGCTGTTCGGCCGTGCGGCGCCCCGCCCGTCGCCGGGCCTTGTAGGCGAGGATCGCCACGATCGGGCCCGCGATCACCAGGAGCGGGATGCCGACCGCCAGCAGGATGATCCCGAGCAGGCCCCAGTCGAAGGGGTCGTTCTCGGCGTCGTCCTTCTCGTCGTCCTCGACGCTGCCCGCCTTGGCCCTGTCCGGCTCCTCCGGCGGCTCCGGGTCCTGCAGCACGGGCGGCTTGGGCACCTGCTGACTCTTGGGCTCGGGCTGGACCTGCGGGTTCTTGTCGGGGACGGCGTCCACCGGCACCCAGCCGTAACCCTCGAACGGCACCTCGACCCAGGCGTGCACGTCGCCGCCCAGCACGGTCCAGGGCTCGCCCTCCTGGTAGTCGCTGTCCTCGTCCGGGTAGAAGCCCATGACCACGCGAGCCGGGATGCCGGACTGGCGCGCCATGAGGGCGAGGGCGACGGCGAACTGCTCGTCGTCGCCCACGGGCTCCTCGACCTGGGCGAGCGCGTCGATGCGGGCGGCGGAGTGGCCGGGGCGGGACGGCAGCTCGCCGTCGAGCCCGCTGGACAGCACGCCGGAGTCCCGCAGGGCGTCGCGGATCTGGAACAGCTTGGTGGCCGGATCGGTCTCCTCGCCCGTGAACTGCGCCGCCTTGGCGGGCAGGCCCGGCGGCAGGTCGGTCGGCTCCGTCTCCGGCAGGTCGGCGTCGAGGATCGTGCCCTTCTTCAGGGTGTCCTCGTCCGGCACCTCCGGCACCACGGTGCTCAGCCGGTACGAGTCGCCCGGCTCGACACCCGCCGTGGTGATCGCGGTGCTCGTGGTCGAGTTGTAGTAGGTGCCGTCGTTCTGGGCGTCCGCGTTCGGGCCCTTCCACTGCACCCCTGTGAGGTTGCCGATCTCGGGGACCCAGACGCCGCTGTACCCCGTGACCGTGATGTCGATCGAGACCGGCGTGCGTTCGTCCGCCGTCGCGATCTCCTCGCCGGCCCTGGTGTAGACGCCGGTGTCGCCGCCGTCGCCGGCCGCGTCGTAGACCACGCCGTCGTACCGGTCGAGCGTCGCGAGCCGGACCCGACCGTTCTCGGGCAGCTCGCTGACGGTGAACAGCTCGTCCTCGCGGACGTCCTTGGCGTAGTGCCGGAAGGCCACGAGCGGGCTCCGGTACTGGTGGATGTCGAACGGCGGGACGATCGTCTCGCGGAGCACCATGCGCGGCTGGTCCGGCATGAGCACGGGACCGGTGAAGCCGGCGACGAGCGCGGCGGCGGCCAGGATCGTCGCACCCGTGCGGACGCGGTACCAACGCAGCCGTCGCGTGGCCTCGCGGCTGGACTCCGTGGTGATCGAGTGGGTGCCGACGCGCGCCTCCATGACCCGCACGGCGCCCCAGAGGAGGCCGACGATCGCGATCACGAGGCCCTGCACGATCGGCAGTGCGGCGTCGAGCGTGCCGAGCAGGATCACGCCGACCAGACCGACGACGACCGGGACGACCGCCCAGACGGCGTGCTTCGCGCGCCACGAGATGGTGCCGGCCACCAGCGAGACGACCAGCATGAGCAGGAACGGGACCACGCCCAGGTCGGGGAACGACTGCATGGGCGGCACCGTGGTGACGAACTGCTTCCAGCCCTGCACCGAGCCGAGCATCAGCTCGCGCAGCGTGTCGAGCGTCGGCACGACCCCTGCGATCGTGGTGTGGGGCAGGGCCAGCGCACCGCCGAACAAGAGGTAGGCGACCACGGCGAGCGCGGTCACGATGACGGCGGGGAACCGCCGCGCGGCACCCACCCAGGCGACACCCAGCCCGACGACGGCGCCGCCGATCGTCGGCAGGAGGTAGCCCAGGGAGCCCCAGACGGGTCCGAAGCCGATCGCGACGGCGGCGAGCATCACGCCGAGCGCCGCGACGTCGACCAGGGCGAACCGGGTCAGCGCACGCGGGTGCTCCGCTTCCCTACGGCGGGTGGTGCCCCGGCCGGTCCCGGTCCGGTACCCCGTGCCGGTGCGGTACTGCGGCTGGCCGCCCTGCGCACCCGCCGGGAGGTTCCCCCGCGTGTTCTCGTCGCTCATGCGTCGCTCATCTTCTTCAGCGCGAGGGGCAGGTCGCCGAGGCGGCCGAGGGTGAGCACGCCCATCTCGGCGATGGCGTGCCGGCCGAGGGACGCGCCGGGCACGCACTGGATGGCCATGACCTGCACCCCCGCGGGCACCCGCGCCGACGCCGCGCGCAGCTCGGTGGGCGTCACCCTGCTGCCGACGACGAACGCGATCACCGAGAAGTCGGTGGCAGCCATCCCCGCCGAACGGGCCAGGTCCACCAGCTTCGACTTGCGGGACTCGAGCTCGATGCGGGACAGGTCGTCCATGAGCCGGGTGCGGTGGTCCCCGTGCAGCGTGGCCTCGTTGACCAGCACCGTCACGCCGCGGTCCTCCTTGATGGCCTGCAGTCCCAGGGAGCCGCACACGCTCACGGCGAGTTCGAACTCGTCCTCGTGCGCGTAGTCCTCGGCACGCGTGGACAGCAGCACCGCCAGGTGCGAGCGCCGGGTCTCCTCGAACTGGCGCACCATGAGCTGGCCGGTGCGCGCCGTCGTCTTCCAGTGGATGTGCCGGCGGTCGTCGCCGGGCACGTAGTCGCGCAGGGCGTGGAAGTTGACGTCCGAGCTGGTGATGTCGTTGGTGATCCGGCCTTCGAGGTCCTTGAGGAAGCCGGTCGAGGAGCCGGTGAGGTTCTTGACGCGCGGGTGCACGAAGACCTCCTGCTCGTCGGTCCACGTCATCTCGCGGCGCAGCAGGCCCAGCGGGTCGGCGCGCACGGACTTGACCGGGCCCACCGTGATCACGCTGCGGCGGCGGGTCGGGATGGTGAAGATCTCCTCGTGCGTGCCGCCGCCCTTGAGCCGCGGCACCGGGAACGCCGCCGTGCCGGTGCCCACGGGGAGCTCCATCACCGACGGCAGCAGCGGGCGGCTGGACGCGTTGCGCACGTCGAGGCGGCCGACGGCGCGGTCGCCCACCGTCACGCGGGCCTGCGCCAGGTCGAGCACGACGTCGTACTTGAACCGGCCGAGCACGAACACGACGGCGCACACGAGCGTCACCGTGAGGACGATCGCGGCCACCAGCACCTCGAGCCAGCCGAGCATGAGCCCGGCCGCCCAGGCGGCGACCGCCGTGAGCGTCACGGCGATGCCGAACGTGCTGAACGTGCGGCGCACCGGCGCGAGCGCACGGCTGACCGCCGCCGCCCGCGTCCGGGCGCCGGCCGCGAAGGTCACCCAGCCGCGGCGGCCGCGCTGCACCTGCGCCCGCCCGGCCGCCACCGCCCCGGCGAGGCCGCGCGGCTTCTCCTGACGCTTGCCGTACGCGGGAGCTGCCGCCGTGCCGGGCATCGTGCTCGTCGCCGTCATGCCGAGGCCCGCTCCTGCGGCGCGGCGACGTCGGCCATGATCCGGGCCAGGATGACGTCGGGGCGTGCGCCCGCGAACTCGGCCTCCGGGTCCAGCACGAAGCGGTGGCCCCAGACCGGCTGGGCCAGCTCCTTGACGTCGTCGGGCAGCACGTAGTTGCGGCCGTGCGCGGCGGCCCAGACCTTGGTGCAGCGCACCAGGGCCAGCGCACCACGGACCGAGACGCCCACGCGCACCTCGTGCGCGTTGCGCGTCTCCTCGGCGAGACGGGACACGTACTCCAGCACCGCGGTGTCGGTGTGCACGGTCGAGGCGAGGTCGGCCATCTCCGTGACGGCCTTCGTGGTGATGATGGGCTGCAGGGCCTGGCTGCGGTCCTTCACCGCAGAGCCCGACAGGATCTCCACCGTGGAGGAGTGGTCCGGGTAGCCCACCGACGTCTTCATGAGGAAGCGGTCGAGCTGGGCCTCGGGCAGCCGGTAGGTGCCGGCCTGCTCGATCGGGTTCTGGGTGGCCAGGACCATGAACGGGCGGCCGGTCTCGTGCGCGACGCCGTCGACGGTGACGCGGCCCTCCTCCATGACCTCCAGGAGCGCGGACTGCGTCTTCGGCGACGCACGGTTGATCTCGTCCGCCAGCACGATCGACGCGAAGATCGGGCCCGGGTGGAAGTCGAACTTGCCCGTGTGCTGGTCGTAGATCGTCACACCCGTGACATCCGACGGCAGCAGGTCCGGCGTGAACTGGATGCGGTTGTGCGTGCCCTGCACCGACGCCGCGATGGAGCGCGCGAGCATAGTCTTGCCCGTGCCGGGGGCGTCCTCCAGCAGGAGGTGGCCCTCCGCGAGCATGCAGGTCAGCGCGAGGCGCACGACCGGGGCCTTGCCCAGCATCGCCTGGCCGACGTTGCCGACGAGCCGGTCGAAGGTCTGGGCGAACCAGGCCGCCTGCTCGGGGGTCATCGTGGTCATCTCGTCTTTCCCTACTGCTCGTTACCGCTGTTCGTCGGGTGAAATTATCGGATGTAGTTGCATCGATGATGGCGTGGCCCGCCGCGGACGGCGCGGCGGGCCGGGGTCAGCCTGCGTCAGCCGGCATTCCAGGACCTGGCTTCGTATCGGACGCCGTCGATCATCACCGCCACTTGCACGCCGTTGTAACTCCTGCCCATGAAGCACGGGAGCTGCTGGTTACCGCTGTCACCGCTGATGTCGTACTTGGGGCTGGCGTCCCACGTGGTGGGGTGCGGCTCGTGGATGTCGTGCCAGTACGACGGGCCGCCCTGGGCCGACGTGTCACCGGCCCAGCAGGCCACCTTGTGGGCGCCCGGCTCGAAGCCCGACCAGTTCACGACCCAGTACTTGCAGACCTCGGAGCAGTCGCGGTTACCGCCCGCGCTCACATACGCCCTTGGTTCCAAGGCGGACGCCGAGGCGCATACGGTCTCGCTCGACTGTCCCTCGGAGTTGGTGGCGACGATGCAGGCTTCCCTGGCCTGGCCAGGGCTGGCGCTCGCCGACTGGGTGCCACTCCAGTTCGTGCTGGTGATCGCGCCGGTCACCCGCACCGTGGTGGGTCGACCGTTGTTGGCTCCGCCGTCCCACGTGAACGTCACCTTGTTGCTCCCGCCCGTCGCGCTGATCGTGGGCCGGTGCGGCGGACCATAGGGGACCACCTCGTTAGACGCCGCCGACCAACCGGAGCAGGTGTACTGGTTGCAGGCCCGCACCTGGAACGTGTACGTGGTCCCGTTGCTCAGGCCGGGGTAGGTGTAGGTGGTCGCGTTTCCGGCGTTGGCGTTGCCCGAACCGTTCGCCGAGACTTCGTACCGGGGCCCAGGCCCTCGGAACTCCGCGCCAGAAATCGCGTTCCAGCTCACGTTGGCCTGCTGGTTTCCCGGGCTGGCCTGCACGCCACCGGGCACGCTGGGCGTGCCGTACGGCACCACACCGTTGGACTGCGGGCTGACCGGCGACTTGCCTGCCTTGTTCTCGGCCTGGACGGTGTAGGTGTAGGTCGAGTTGGTGCTCCGATCCTGGATGACCTCGGAGGTGGCACCCTCCACCGTCAGTGTCCTGGTCCTGCTCCCGTCCTGGTATTCCGTCAGGTAGTACGTCTTGACCGCGTCGCCGTTGTTGGCCGGCGCCGTCCAGCTCACCCTGATCTGGCCGCCGACGGCGGTGTCCACCCGGCTCGCGACCGGCGCGGCCGGCTGAGCCGGGGGCGCGGCGGGGGTCTCCGGCGCGGACGGGTCGGACCATTCCGACGGGTCCGGGGCCTGGTTCTTGGCCTGGACCCGCACCGTGTAGGCGGTGCCGTTCTCCAGCCCCTCCCAGGTGATCGGGCTGGAGCTCTGGCACGTCTTCTGGATCACGCCGTTGGCCGGGGCCGGGCTGATCTCCAGGTTGACGCACTCGATCGGCGACCGGTCCGTGTAGGACCGGTTGGTCCAGGACACCGTCAGGCTCTGGTCGCCGAACTTCAGGGTGGGCGGCTCGGGCTTGTCCGGCTTCTCGTCCGGACGCACCTCACGCGAGGCCGGCGACGGCTCCGAGTCGCCCACCTCGTTGGTCGCAGTGACCGTGAAGGTGTACTTCACGTTGTTCTGCAGGCCGTCGAACGTGCAGGTGGTCGTGGCGCACTCGTGCTCCTGGCCGGTGTTGGTCGTCAGGGTGTAGCTCGTGATGTCGGCACCGTTGTTGTTGGGCTGCTCCCAGCTCAGCACCACGGTCTCCGAGCGCACCTCCTCCACCCGCGGGGCCCGGGGCGCGTCGGGCTTGCCCAGCACCGTCAGCTTCGCCATGCCGTCGACCTGCCGGTCCGGGTCCTCGGTCGCGTCCTGCACCGTGTACCGCACCTGCATCGTGCCCGTGAAGTCCTCGGCGGGCGTGACCACGAGCTGGTTGCCCTCGTACGTCGCGGTGCCACTACCGGTCTCGACCGCCGGCGCGCCCGACAGCGTGAGCTCGTCCTCCGGGAACGGGTTCGTGTCGTTGGCCAGCACCGGGATCGTCGTCGCCTCGCCCTGGTGGGCGTCGAGCACGACGTCCTCCGTCGTCTGCACCCTCGGCCGGGTGGAGGCCACGACCTCGACCGTCAGCTCGGCCGCGACCGGCGGGTTCTTGCCGTCGGAGACCGTCATCGGGAGCTGCATGAAGGTGCCCTTGGAGACCGACGGCTCCACCTCGCCGGTCACCGTGGTGCCGGTCACCGTGGTCGTGATGCCGTCCTTGCCCTCGACCTCGAAGGTCAGCGGGTCCTTGTCCGGGTCCTTCACGTACCGCGACAGGTCCACCGGCGCCTCCTCACCGGCCGCGACCTGCAGCACGGGCGTGCCGGTGATCTTGGGCGGCTGGTTGGTGGACGGCGTGACGTCGATGGGCAGCGTCAGCACCGAGGTCAGGCCCTCGGGGTCGTCCGGGCCGTCACCGTCGGTCACCTCGAAGCTCACCGAGGCCGCGCCCGCGTAGTCCTCCGCCGACGTGTACACCACCGTGTCGTGGTCGGAGACCTCGACCGTGCCCTCCAGGGCCTTGACCGTCTCCTCCTCGGTGATCCGCGGCTCGTGGTCGTCCCGGACCACCACGTAGTCGGCCAGGTCGATGGTCAGCGGCTCCCCGCTGAACGCCTTCAGCGGCTCCAGGCCTGGCTTGATGTGCGGCCGCGACTGGTCGCCCGGCACCCGCACGAACGCCTTGGCCTCCAGGCCGTCCATGTCGGTCACGGTGTAGGTGATCACCTGGGCGCTCTCGGTGAGCTGCACCTCGATCTCACCCTCTTCGCCCACCTGCACGTTCTCCAGGCCGGGGTCCACCGAGACCTCCAGATCGGCGGCCACGCCGTCTGGGTCGGTGTCGTTCTCCAGGGCGTTGACGGTCACGCTGGCCGAACCCTCGACGTCGTCGACCGTCACCACGTCGTCGCGCGCGATGGGGCGCAGCAGCGGCGCGTTCTGGTCCACGTTCACGGTGATGGCGCCGCTGGCGCGCGCCTTGTAGGTGTCCTGGATGCCGTAGTAGAAGGAGTACGCGCCCTCCTCGGACGGCGCGGTGACCACCACGTCGTCCTCCACGGCCTTGGGCTCCAGGTCCTCCGTGCCCTCGAAGCCCTTCTCGTACAGGCCGATCTGGTTGCCGTCCGGGTCGGTGTCGTTCTCCAGCGCCGCCACCGCGACCGTGCGGCCGGGCCGCACCGTGGTCTCGTCGTCGGCGGCCTGCGGCGGCTGGTTGGTGGCGGGGGCCGGCGCGATGCCCACCCTGACGAGGCCCTCGCCGACCGCGCCGCGGGTGTCGGTCACCTGGTAGGTGAAGGTGTCCAGGCCCGCGGCGTCCGCCGCGGCCTTGTAGTCGATGAACCCGTCCACGATGGTGGCGGTGCCCTGCGCCGGTGCCGCGGAGATCGAGCTGAGCGTCACGTAGTCGCCGTCGGGGTCGGTACCGTCCAGCGGCAGCGGGATCCGCACGAGCCCGTCGGCCAGCACGCGCGCCTCGACGTCCGGGAGCTGCGGGGCGGTGTTCTCCGGGGCGTCCAGCACGTTGATCGTGACCTGCGCGGAGTCCTTCTGCCCGTTGGCGTCCTCCACCTCGTACACGGCGTGGAACGTGCCAGCCTTGTCGCCCGCGCGGAACCGGACCGTGTCCTGCGAGACGAACGCCTCGCCCGCCGACGCCGGCGGCGACTCCTGCAGCTCGTCCGTCAGGGTGAGCTCCAGGCCGTCGGGGTGGGTGTCGTTCTTCAGCACCGGGATCGTGACCACGTCGCCCACGTGCACGGTGGCCAGGTCAGGACCCGCCTCCGGCGGCCGGAGCTGCGCCGGCGCCGGGATGGGCACCACGCGCACCTGGCCCGTGGTCGTGCCGGTGCCGTTGGCGACCGTGTAGTTCAGCGTCACCGGCTCGCCGAGGCGCTTGACCTCGGAGACCTTCAGGATCTGGTGGTTCAGCACGGCGACCTTCACCGGGGCGTCGGACGGCACGTCCACGCTCTGCACCACCAGCACACCGCCGGCCGGGTCGGTGTCGTTGGCCAGCACGTCCACCAGGGCCGTACCGCCGGTTGGCAGCAGCACCTGGTCCGAGACGGCCACCGGCGAGCCGGCCTCGTCCGGCGGCGTCAGCACGTCGACGCGCACCAGACCCATCGTCGCGTTGGGCCCGTCCGAGAGCTGGTAGGTGACGTCGTAGGAGCCGGGCTCGTCGCTCTGGAACCGGAAGGTTCCCGCGTGGTTGTTCGGGACGATCTCCGTCCCGTCCTTCTCCGCGACCGACGTCAGGCGCAGCTCGTCGCCGTTGGCGTCGAAGTCGTTCTTCAGCGGGTCCACGGTGATCGGCTCGCCCGCGAGCACGGTCACGTGGTCCTGCACCGGCACCGGGGGCACGTTGGTGGCCACCACGTCGATGAGCAGCTTGCCCTCGACGGGCATGCCCAGCGAGTCCGCGACCGCGATGTCCACGATCTTGCGGCCCGTGGTGGCGCCGCCGTCGCGGAACTCGATGGTGCCGTCGGGCCGGAACCGCACCTCGTCCAGCGGGTCCGCCGTGCTCGCGTTGGACAGGTACAGGTCGTCCCCGTCGGGATCCTTGAAGTACGGCAGCACCTTGATGGTGGCCAGGCCGTCCTGGCCCACCTTGAGGACGGGCTCGCCCGTCTGCGTCGGCGCGTTGTTCTCCGTGAGCGGCACGACCTTGACGTCCACGGTCGCCTCGTCCACGCCGTCGCGGCCGTCGTTCACCTCGTAGGTGAAGGAGGTGGTCCCCGACGCCTCGGCGGGCACGTCGGCCTGCAGGGCGAGGCCGCCCAGCACCCGGTCCACACCCACGTCGCCCTCCGGCGCGTCCTTCACGTCCACGACCATGACGTCGCCGTCCGGGTCCATGTCGTTGCCCAGCACGTTGAGCACGGTGGTGCGGCCGGGCCGCACGCCGAAGGAGTCGTCCTTGGCCTCGGGCGCCCGGTTCTTCTTGTCCCGCTCCGCGACGAACTGGTCCACCTGCTCGGGCGTGGTCTGCTCCGACTCGGTCTTCTTGCCCTCGGAGTCCTCGGGCACCTTGACCTCGAACGCGTCGACCAGCTCGAACTTCTCGGCGGCCATCCACAGCGACCCGTTCGCGACGTCGTTCAGCACGATGACGTCGCGGTTCACCCGGTAGACCAGGCTCATGGAGTCGTCGACGCCCTCCAGCACCTGGTCGAGGTCGTTGTCCGTGCCCTCGCAGTCGCGGATCACCTGGCCGGAGGTCCAGGCGCCGTAGATGCACCCGCCGAGCTGCACGGGCGCAGAGGGAGTTCCGGACGACGCGCCCGCCCGCATGGTCAGGTCCCCGCCGCCCAGCGGCTGGTAGACCAGGCCCCCCGGCGTGGCCAGCACGACGTCGTCGGCCTCGTCGGACGGCTGCTGCAACATGCCCTGCGCGCCGTCCTCGACCTCGACCGTGTCCCCGCCCGGCAGCACCAGGTTCCCGGAGGTCAGGTCCAGCACCACGGGCTCGTCGCCCACCGCCGAGACCTGAACCTCGGCGTCCGCGGACACGGGCAGCGACGACTCCTCGGCGTCCTCGGCGACGCCCAGCGAGCTGGTGGGAACCGTGTACAGCTTGTTGTCGGCCGGGACCGCCAGGAACACCGTGCCGTTCCTGCTCACCGCCAGCTTGCCGCCCTGACCAGCCTTGAGCGTCGGCTTCAGCTCCTTCTCGTCGAACGCCGCCGAGTCGAACGGGATCACCCACGCCTTGCCCGACTCCTCGTCGTACACCGCGATCGTCGCGCCGCCCGAGGCAACCTGCGCGCCGGCGGGGAACTTCATGGTCGAGTCGAGTGCGAGCTGCGCCGGGTTCACCGGGCTAGCGGACGAGTCGCCCACGCTGTCCAGGAGCACGCGCTGCGCTTCCTGCTGGACGTCGAAGCTCGAGCCAGCCAGCAGCTCGCCGTCCAGAGCCTTGGCCTCGTAGTTGAACCGGGCGAGCTTGCCGGAGGCTGTCTGCGTCACCCAGACGCCCGAGTCGTTCAGGTCGACGTCGGCGGTGGCCTCGCCCTCGTACAGCAGAGCGAACCCGAGGAGACCCGCACCGAAGAGAGTCACCACGCCGATCGATGCCGCTGATCTGCGGTTCTCCCACACGCGTGAGGCCAGGCTCATGCGTCCTCCTCTTTCTTTACTCCACCGAAGTCTGGTCGCCCGGACAGCACACACAGGCGCAACGGCAGCACCTTACCGGGAGGGTGGGTGAATAGTCGTGGAATTTCGACGGGCAGGACTACCCATGCCGCCCGTCCAGATTGTATGAGTCTGTCTGGTACGTGGGGTAGGTGTTTCGGCTGCGGCCGACGCCGCGACGCGGCTCGCCTACTTCGACCTCGTCGAGGAGCTCGAAGCCCTGCTCACGGTCGACGTCGACGTCGTGGACGATGCCTCGACCGGCAGGGCGGCCGAGCAGGCGAAGCGCGAGGCGCTCGCCCTGTGAACAGTGCGACGTCGGGTGAGCGCCGCTTCGAGCGGACGCCGGAGCCGCCGGGCGCCGGGGCACCGGACGCGGCCCAGCCGAGCGAGCCGAGGGAGGGGACCCGCCCCTACGATCCCGAGCAGACGCGACGCCGGCTCGGCGACCTCGCGGTGTTCGCCGCGCAGGCCGCCGAGATCGTCGCGGCCGGGCCGGACGCCTTCCACGACGAGCGGAACTGGCAGGCGCGCGCCGCCGCCACCTACCTCGTCATCGAGATCGCCACGGTCGGCGAGAAGCTGCACCCACGGGTTCGCGACCACTTCGACCGGGTGCCCTGGCGGCGCATCGCGCGTATGCGAAACATCGCCGCGCACCGGCACGACGACGTCAACGATGTGATCGTCTGGGACGTGCTCGCGGTGTTCGTGCCGCAGCTCGCGCGGGATCTCGGGCTGCCGGAGAGGCCGGGGGACCCGATGGTGCTGCCGCCAAGCCTCGAAGGATAGACAAGTTGACCAGGCTCGGGCGCCACTCTTACATGCACTTACTCTTACATTTTGGAGTAGGGCATGTACCTGCTCAGCAAGTGCATCGCTCTCGCTGCCTGGTCGGCCAGCACCTGGGCGAACTGTTCTAGCGACTCCTTGAGTAGCTTCCGGTCCTCGTGCATGGCTGTGTGCGACGCGACGTCAGATCCGGCGATAGAGCGTCCCACGCCGCCCGGCCCCACCGAGCACCTCAACGTCTCCGGTGTCGCGGAGTCGTGCGAGGGTGTAACTCACCTGACGCTCCGATAACCCGGTGGCGTCGATAAGGTCTCTCACCGAACGTGGAGTGTTTGCGAGAATGCCCAGGATGAGTTCGCCGTGCTTCGGACGCTTCACGGGAATCGGCACCACCTCAAACTGGAACTTGGCGGCAGGCCCCAGCTTGTAGGCACGTCCTCGCCCCTCTCCCAACGCCTTCGCGAGGCCGCGCTCCACGAGATCGGTCAAGAGAGAACGCGCTTCAGTGGAGTCCATCGGGAACCTGTCACGAAGAGATCGGTTCGTCCATGACTCACCGTGGCGCATCGCCGCGAGGACATGCCTCTGAATGTCGGTCAAGCCACGGGCCGCCGTGAGGGTTGCGAGCCAGTCGAGATCGCCCGGGTCCAGCAACGCGTGTTCCGGCACAATCGCGGTAAACCGGATGCCGGCATCGACAAAATGGGGAGGGGTCATTCCCGCTTCCTTCAGCGCCTGCCGGACGGTGATAATCCCAGAACCGATGCCTTCGATCACGCGACGTCCGTCGCTGGTGCGTACATCCTTGCTGATGTCATACAGGCTTTGGTTGCGAGCGCTGCCGCCGGTCCCTGCACCGAGTTGTTCGACGGTCAGACCATGCAGACCGCCCGGGTTCGTGATGACCAGCCGATCGTTCCGCAAGGTCATCACTACCCGTGTGCTCAAAGCATGCGGACCCAGGTCGCGATGGACGAGTGCGTTGGCGACGAGTTCGCGCACTGCCTCAGTCGGGTACTCCGGCTCGTCCCGACCGTGACCATCGGTGCCGAACCGCACGCGCGTCGCGGTATTTCGCCGGACCCACGCGACTGCTTGGTCGAGTAGTTCCGGCAGCGGCCCGTCGAAATGGGCGATGTCGCCGCTACGCGTCCCGACTGGATCCTCCGGACGGGCAGCAACACTCGCGGTGATCGATAGCGTCGGGAAGTACGTCTGCGGATAGCTGCCGAGCGCGTAGATCCCGGCGAGAGTCGGGGCGCCCTCTCGAGTGACAACCCGCGTGGAGCGCAGGACCTCGTCATCGGGCATCGCGGCGAGTCGCGGGGACCGCGCTCGGCAGTTTGCGATATAGGTCCCTACCAGACTGTCGTCGAGATCATCGCGCGTGGCACCTTCGGCAGCGGCCTGATCGTGCCGTGCTACCCCACGGTTCGCCACAAACCCCTGTCGCTCGAGTTCTGAGAGCGGGTAGTCCCCGTCATAAGAACGCAGGTAAGCATGCCCTGTCGCCGTCACCTCGCAGGGCTTGTCAGTGATCGGCAGCTCGCGTACCCGAGCCAGGACGATTGTGCCGCCTTCGACGTCTCCAGTCGTGAACGACACTTGAAGCGGGGGAGCAACGGCTTTGCGTGCCTGGGCTGCGAGGCGAGCCTGCGCATCCGCAGCGTCGTAGACGCCGACCGCCTCGAAGCCAGACCGCTCGTCCAAACCGAGGACGACGACACCACCACCAGGCATATTGCCAAACGCCGACAGCGTCGGCGCAAGATCCTGCGGGTATCCCTCGCGCGCCGCCTTTGCCTCGATGCCGCTGACGTCGCTCCCCTCGGCACGAAGCAGATCGACAACGTCCTCGACACTCAAACCTACACTTTCCACCCCGCAAATATACAATATTCGGCCGGATCAGAGTGTAGGTTTGTCAATTTGCAGTGGAACCGAGCAAGACCGTCAGACCGCCCGATCCGCCAACGCCCGCGCGAACTGCTCCAGCGACTCCTTGACCGGTCCCTCCGGCAGCGGCGCCAGCTCGGCCGACGCCGCGCGCGCCCACTGCACCGCCAGGTCCCGCGTCTCGGTGAGCACGGCGTGCGCGCGCAGCCGCTCCACCGCGGCCGTCAGCGCCTCGTCGGAGGACAGGTCGCCGTCGAGCGCCGCGAGCAGTTCCGCGTCCTCCTCGGTGGCCGCGCCCGACTCCACATGCTGCCGCAGCAGCAGCACCGGCATGGTCGGCACGTGCTCGCGCAGGTCCGTGCCCGGCGTCTTGCCCGAGGTCTCGCCCGACGACGCGACGTCGAGCACGTCGTCGGCGAGCTGGAACGCGACGCCCACCTTCTCGCCGTACGCGCCGACGGCCTCGACCTGCTCCTTCGGCGCCCCGGCGAGCATCGCGCCCAGCCGGGCCGACGCCGACAGCAGCGACGCCGTCTTGTCCGACAGCACCTGGAGGTAGTGGGCCACCTGGTCCTCGCCGTCGTCAGGGCCCATGGTCTCGTGGAGCTGGCCCAGGCACATCCGCTCGAACGTCCTGGACTGCAGGATCACGGCCTCGGGCCCCAGCTCCGCCACGCGCGCCGAGGCCCGCGCGAACAGCATGTCGCCCACCAGGATCGCCACCGAGTTGCCCCACACTACGTGGGCCGACGGCGCCCCGCGCCGCATGGGCGCCGAGTCCATGACGTCGTCGTGGTACAGCGAGGCGACCTGCGTCAGCTCGACCACCACGGCGGCGTCGACGACCTCGGGGGCCGCACCGTCGCCCAGCTCGGCCGTCAGCAGGGTGAGCAGGGGACGGAACCGCTTGCCGCCCGCGTCGACGAGGTGCCGGGAAGCGCCGTCGGCCAGCTTGTCCGCGCTGGTGACGGCCTCCGAGAGCGCGTCGTCGACGCCGGTCAGCCGTTCCGCGAGCCGGGATGCCAGCTCCGGGTCCGTGATCGGGAAGCCGAGCGCGGTCGGGTCGGGCAGGTGGGTCGGAGCGGCCGGCGGGGCGGACGCCGACGTACCCGTCGTCGTCCGGGGCGGCAGCGGTGCGGAGGTCACGGCACGAACTTACTTGCCTGCTGCGCCAGATCGAGAACCAGGGACGGAAAAACGCCGAGAATCACGGTGGCGATCGCGCAGACGGCGATGGCGACGGCGGCCGGGCCGCGGGACCGCACCACGGTCACCACCACCCGCTGCGCGGCCGTGACCTGCGCCTTGGTCGCGGTGGCGGTAGCGGTCGCCGCGCCGGCCGAGCCCTCCGGGCCCGCGCCGGCCGAGCCTGCACCCGCCGAGCCTGCCGAGCCCGCACCGGCCGAGCCAGCACCAGCCGAGCCCGCCGAGTCCGAACCGGAACCCACCGAAGTCTCCGCCGCCTCGACCCCCGGCGTGATCGGCGCCGGCTGGAACACCATGATCACCAGCAGCCGCAGGTAGAACGCGACGGCGACCACGGACGCGAGCACACCGAGCACCGCGAGCCACCACAGGCCGCCCGACGTCGCCCCGGCGAAGGCGCCGAACTTCGCGATGAACCCGGCCGTGAGCGGTATACCCGCCATCGACAGCAGGAACAGCGCGAACGCCCCCATGAGCCACGGGGCCCTGCGGCCAAGGCCGGCCCACTGCGCGAGCTCGGTCGCCTCGCCCAGCACCACGCCGTCGTCCTCCACCGGACCGTTGTCCTCACCCGAGCCGACGGTGACCCGCCGCTCGCGGACCAGCGTGACGACGGCGAACGCGCCGATCGTCGCGATGCCGTAGGCGAGCAGGTAGAACAGCGTCGACGACTGGACCTGCCCGTTGAAGCCCGCCACGCCCACCAGCAGGAAGCCGGCGTGCGCGATCGACGAGTAGGCCAGCAGCCGCTTGACGTCGGTCTGGACGGAGCCGATGACGGTGCCGACGGCCATCGTCAGCACGGCCACGACGACGATGACGATCTGGAGCTGCTGCACCGTGTCCGGGCTGATGCGCCCCACGCCGATCGAGATGCGGTACAGCACCTCGACCAGCGCGGCGACGGCTGCCGCCTTGGTGCAGGCGGCCATGAACCCGGTGATCGGGGTGGGCGCGCCGGTGTAGACGTCGGGGGTCCAGGCGTGGAACGGCACGGCGCCCACCTTGAACAGCAGGCCGACGGTCACCAGCAGCACCCCGGCCACGAGCAGCCCGGTCATGCCCTCCAGCGGCAGGCCGCCCTGCTGCACCGCCGTCGCGATCTCCAGGAGCCGCACCGTGCCGGCGAAGCCGTAGATCAGCGCGACGCCGAAGATGAACAGCGCGGAGGCGAACGCTCCCAGCAGGAAGTACTTGGCCGCCGCCTCCTGCGACAGGAGCCGACGCCGGCGCGCCGTCGCGCACAGCACGTACAGCGGGAGCGACAGCACCTCCAGGGCGATGAACATGACGATGAGGTCGTCGGTCGAGGCGAAGAGCATCATGCCGCCCGCCGCGAACAGCAGCAGCGGGTAGATCTCGGTCTGCTCCAGGCCGGACCGGCGGGCCAGGTCCTCGTACGACGTGCCCGGCACGGCCGCGGCCGTGGGCGCGAACGCGTCCTGGCCGGTGGCGGTGCGGTCGGCCACCACGAGCACGCCGAGGAAGGCGAGCACCGTGATGATGCCCTGCGTGCCGAGGGCGAACGGCGTGAGGGTCACGCTGCCGCCGACCACCTGCACGGGCTGCGCCACGATCTGCGGCCACAGGACCGCCACGAACGCGAACCCCCCGGCCAGGGCGGCGAGGGTCAGCACGATCTGGGTGGTGCGGCGCGAGCTCGCCGGCACGAAGGCCTCGACGAGCACGCCGACCACGCCGGCGCCCAGCACCACGAGGATGGGTGCGAGGGCGAGCCAGTCGATCTCGGGTGCCACGAACTCGGTCACTTGTCGCTCCCCATCTGCGCGGCGGCGTCCGCCGGTTCGTCGACCACCGTGATGAGCTCCGCCGACTGCTGCGCCGGCGCGTCCACGTAGGTCAGGGCGAGGCCCGGCACGAGGCCGAGCACCAGGAGTCCGGCCACCAGCGGGGCCGCGACGATGCGCTCACGCGCCTTGAGGTCGGGCAGGGCCTCGAGCCCTACTGCCGGCGCCCCGGTGAAGATCTTCTGGTAGGTCAGCAGCACGTAGACCGCCGCGAGCACGACGCCGGGCACCGCCGCGATCGCCCACGCGGCCGAGCCGGCGGGCGACCCGCCGAACGCGCCGATCAGCACCATGATCTCGCTGACGAACGTGGCGAGGCCCGGCAGCGACAGCGTCGCGAGGCCCGCCACGAGGAACGTGCCCGCGAGCACCGGCGTGACCGACCGCAGGCCGCGATAGTCCGTGATCCGCTGCGACCGCTCCGGGTGCCTGGCCACGAGGAACCCGGCCACCAGGAACAGCGCGCCGGTGGCCAGGCCGTGGTTGAGCATCATGAAGCTCGACCCGGCGGTGCCCAGCGGCGTGAACGTGAAGATGCCCAGGATGATGAAGCCGAAGTGGCTCACCGACGTCCAGCCGACCAGCCGCAGCAGGTCCTTCTGCATGATCGCCATGATCGCCCCGTACAGCACCGAGATCACGGCCAGCGCGACCACGAACGGGGCCGCCCAGCGCGACGCCTCCGGGAACAGCGGCAGGCACAGGGTCAGCATGCCGAACGTGCCCACCTTGTCCAGCACGCAGATCAGCAGCGTGGACGTGCCAGGGCTCGCGTTCCCCGCGACGTCGGGCAGCCAGCTGTGCACGGGGACCATCGGGGCCTTGATCGCGAACGCGATAAAGAACCCGACGAACAGGAGGCGCTCGACCACGGGGTCCAGCTCGAGGCCCGCCAGGTTCGCGGTGAGGAACGCGTCGGAGGCCCGCAGGCCGGTCTCCGGGTCCACCGGGACCTGGAAGTACAGCGCGATCACTGCCGCGAGCATGATCAGCCCGCCGCCCAGGCTGAACATCAGGAACTTCACGGCTGCCTGACGCCGTCCGGCGCCCTGCCCGAAGCCCCCGATGAGGAAGTAGGCCGGGATCAGCATGGCCTCGAACAACACGTAGAACAGGAAGACGTCGCGCGCGCAGAACACGGCGACCATGAACGCTTCGAGCAGCAGCACCAGGCCGACGAACCGGCGCAGGCGCACCTCGTCCCCGCCCTGCTCCCGCCAGGCGGCCAGCATCACCAGCGGCACCAGCACCACGGCCAAGGCCACGAGCAGCAGGGCGACGCCGTCGACGCCCACCGCGTAGGACGCGCCGATCTGCGGGATCCACGGGTAGGTGGCGGTGAGCTGGTACTCGGCGGCCGCGCTCGTGTCGAAGGCGGCGAACGTCCCGACCAGCAGGACCACCTCGACCAGCGAGAACCCGAGCGCGAGCGGGCGGGCGAGGCCCGTCCCCGCGTTCGCCGAGCCGGTGCGCGAGCGACCGAGCGCGCCCAGTCCCACCACCACCGCGCCGAGCAGCGGCCAGACGATGAGCACGGTCAGCCAGGGAAACATCTCTCCTCCGATCACTGGGCACCACCGAGCCCGACCACGAGCCACGCGACGGCGGCGACCACGAGCACACCGCCCGCCATGCCGGCCGCGTACGAGCGGACGTAGCCGCTCTGGGCCTTGCGGAACACCCCGCCGAACCACGAGACCGCCTGCGGCAGCACGGCCCAGCCGCGGTCGACGACGTCCCGGTCACCTGCCTGCACCACGCGGGCCAGGCCCTGTGCGGGCCGCATCACGAGCGTCTCGTTGGTGGCGTCCTGGTACAGGTCGCTGCGGGCCGCCCGGGTCAGGAAGGAGCCGCGCGGCGCCTCCTCCGGGACGAGCCGGACCGCATACATCCGGAACGCGAGCAGCGCGCCGAGGACCACCACCACGAGCGTGACGGTGATGATCACGGGTACCGGGAGCACCGGCTCGTGGTGCTCCGCGTGCCCGACGACCGGCTCCAGCCAGGTGGTGAACGTCCCGCCGATGCCGAGCACGGCGCCCAGCGCGGCGGAGCCGACGCCGAGGAACACCAGCGGCCACCACATCAGGGGCGAGCCCTCGTGCGGGCGCTGGCCCTCCGTCCAGCGCGGACGCCGTCCGCCGAACGTCATGAAGAACAGGCGGGTCATGTAGAACGCGGTGATCGCCGCGCCGAGCACGGCGACGGAGCCGAACACCCAGGCCCGCCACGGCTGGCCCTCGACCGGGATGAACGCGGCCTCGATGATCCCGTCCTTCGACCAGTAGCCGGAGAACGGCGGGATCCCGAGGATCGCGAGCCAGCCCAGCCCCATCGTGATCCACGTGATCGGCAGGAACCGCGACAGCCCGCCGAAGCGCCGCATGTCGGTCTGGTCGCCCATCGCATGCATCACCGAGCCGGCGCCGAGGAACAGCCCCGCCTTGAAGAAGCCGTGGGTGATCAAGTGGAAGATCGCGAACGCGTACCCGGCCGGGCCCAGGCCCGCCGCGAGCATCATGTACCCGATCTGCGACATCGTGGAGGCGGCCAGCGCCTTCTTGATGTCGTCCTTCGCGGTACCGACGATCGCACCGAACAGCAGGGTCACCGCGCCGACCAGCACCACGACGAGCTGCGCCGTCGGCGCCGCCTCCAGGATGGGGCCCGAGCGCACCATGAGGTAGACGCCCGCCGTGACCATCGTGGCCGCGTGGATGAGCGCGGACACCGGCGTCGGGCCCGCCATCGCGTCGCCGAGCCAGGCCTGCAGCGGGAACTGCGCCGACTTGCCGCACGCGGCGAGCAGCAGGCACAGGCCGATCGCCGTGGCCATGCCCTCCGAGAGCGAGCCGACGGCGTCGTCGGACAGGGTGGTCGCGAAGTCCAGGGCGCCGGTGGTCGAGAACAGCAGCGTCATCGCCGCGATCAGGCCCATGTCGCCGATGCGGTTCATGACGAACGCCTTCTTGGCCGCCACCGCGTTCTCGCGGGCCGACGGCCGCCCCGTGTCCCAGAACCCGATGAGCAGGTAGGACGCGAGGCCCACACCCTCCCAGCCCACGAAGAGCAGGAGGTAGGAGTCGGCGAGCACCAGCGTGAGCATGGCCGCGACGAACAGGTTCAGGTACGCGAAGAACCGGCGCCGGTCCGGGTCGTGGTCCATGTAGGCCACGGAGTACACGTGGATGAGCGTGCCGACGAAGGTCACGAGCATCACGAAGGTCATGGACAGCGGGTCGAGCCGGATGCCGAGGTCCACGTCCAGGCCGCCGGCGGACAGCCACGTCCACAGGTGGTGGTCGACGGCGCGCTCCTCGGCGGGCGTACCGATCATGCGGAACATCAGGACGAAGCCGACGGCCGCGGAGGCGGCGGAGGCCAGCACCCCGAGCCAGTGGCCCCATCGGTCGGTGGCCTTGCCGCCCAGCAGCAGGATCGCTGCGCCGATCAGCGGGAAGCCGACCAGCCAGGGGGCGAGCCCGATCACGTCGTTCACTGTCTCCCCCTCAGCCCTTGAGCAGGTTGACGTCGTCGACCGAGGCCGAGCGGCGGGTACGGAAGATCGTCACGATGATGGCGAGGCCGACGACGACCTCTGCGGCGGCGACGACCATGACGAAGAAGGCGAGTACCTGGCCGGTCAGGTCGCCGTGCATCCTGGCGAAGGTGACGAAGGCGAGGTTGGTCGCGTTGAGCATGAGCTCGACGCCCATGAACACGACTATCGCGTTGCGGCGCAGCAGCACGGTCGTCGCCCCGATGGCGAAGAGCACGGCGGCCAGGACCACGTAGTTGGTGATGTCCATCAGGCCTTCCCCTCCGACGCGTCGCTCGCCTCTCTGGCCGCGGCCTCGACCGCCAGGATGTCCGCAGCGGACCGCTCCTGGCCGCGGATCCGCAGCACGCGCGACACCGACTGCGGCACCTGCTCGCCGTCCGGCCCCAGCGCGGGCGTGTCCATGGCGTTGGACCGCGCGTAGACGCCGGGCGACGGGAGCGGGGTGAGCACGACGCCGTCGGGCAGCGCCTTGACGCGCGCATCCGCCACGGCCCGCTGCGTGTGCTTCGGCGTGAGCCGGCGGCGGTGCGTGAGCACCAGCGCGCCGACCGCGGCCGTCACGAGCAGCACGCCGACGGCCTCCATGGCCAGCACGTAGTCGCCGAACAGCACGCGCGCCAGGCCCGCGGGATTGGCGACGCCGTTCGGGTCGCCCCCGTCCAGCCCCGTGGCGGGCGGGAACGCGGCCCGCGTCACGACGCCGCCGAGCACCACGGCGAGGCCGAGGCCGATGAGCAGCCCGATCCAGCGCTGCCCACGGATGGTCTCGGTGAGCGAGTCGGACGCGTCGACGCCCACGAGCATCAGCACGAACAGGAACAGCATCATCACGGCGCCCGTGTACACCACCACCTGCACGACGCCGAGGAACGGCGCCTCCTGCGTGATGTACAGGACGGCCATGCTGACCATGACGAACACGAGGCACATCGCCGCGTGCACGGCCCGCTTCACGAACAGCAGGCCGAGCGCCGCGAGCACCATGAGCGGTGCGACCACCCAGAACAGGACGGTCTCGCCACCGGAGATCACCAGCCCGCCGGGGGTCATGCGGTCACCTCCGACCCGGACGACCCGGTGGTCGAGACGACCGCGACCCGCACGGACCCGACGGCGGCCTCGCCGGCGGACCGCTCGGCGGGGCCAGGGCCCTGCTCGGGGCGCAGCTCGTGCTGCCGCTGGGTGGGCGCCGGCGCCTTGCCCGAGGCCGCGGCGTCCGCGGCGTCGAGCGTGGGGTCGTCCGGCCGGTGCTCGCGCACCCAGGCGACCTGCGCCGCCGTCGGGCCGAGGACGTCGCCGCTGTAGTAGTCGGTGTCCGTCGTGCCCTCCACCATGGGGTGGGGCGCGGTGAGCATGCCCTCGGAGAGCGGGGCCAGCAGGTCCTGCTTCTCGTAGATCATGCCCGCGCGCGTCTTGCCGGCCAGCTCGTAGTCGTTGGTCATGGTCAGCGCGCGCGTGGGGCAGGCCTCGATGCACAGCCCGCAGAAGATGCAGCGCAGGTAGTTGATCTGGTAGACGCGGCCGTACCGCTCGCCGGGGCTCATGTGGGCGCCCCCCGCGTCGTCGGCGTTCACCTGGAGGCCCGCGTTCTCCGGCAGGTCCGCGTTGGACGCGCCCTCCACGTAGATCGCGTCCGCCGGGCACGCCCACGCGCACAGCTCGCAGCCGATGCACTTCTCCAGCCCGTCGGCGTACCGGTTGAGCTGGTGCCGCCCGTGGTACCTGCGCTGGGTGGGCACCTTCTCGCGCGGGTACTGCTCTGTAACCGTCGGCCTGAACATCGACGACAGCGTCACGCCGAAGCCGGCGACGGGGGCGAAGAGCTCCCCGATGGGTCCCGGCTTCGGCCGCAGGGGCTCGTACTCGCCGGGCTTTCGCTCACTCACCGTGAACCTCCTTTCCGAACCGCTTGGACGGGGGCAGCTTCTCGCCGGGCAGCGGCGGCACGGGGAACCCGCCGGCGAACACGTCGACCGGCTCCTGCTCCGTGTCCGCCTCCGGCGGCTCCTTCTTCTCGGGCCAGAACCACATGACCGCGACGAAGACGATGGCGGCCCCGATGATCACGGGGATGAACTGCTGGTAGGTGACGCCCTGCACACGCTGCAGCCACTGCACGACGGCGAGCACGACCACCCAGCCGAGCGCGACCGGGATGAGGACCTTCCAGCCGAACACCATGAACTGGTCGTAGCGCAGGCGCAGCAGCGTGCCGCGCACCCACACGAAGACGAACATGACGAGCCACAGCTTGGCGAGGAACCACAGGATCGGCCACCAGCCCTCGTTGAGCGCACCGTCCGCGATGGCGGACAGCGGGAACGGGGCCCGCCAGCCGCCCAGGAAGAGCGTCACGCAGACGGCGGAGACGTTGAGCATGTTGATGTACTCCGCCAGGAAGAACCAGGCGAACTTCATCGACGAGTACTCGGTCATGTAGCCGGAGACCAGCTCGCCCTCGGCCTCGGGGAGGTCGAACGGCAGGCGGTTGGTCTCGCCGATCATCGAGATCACGTAGATCACGAACGCCGGCGCGAGCGGGATGAGCCACCAGATCTGCGTCTGGCTCTCCACGATCTGCGACGTCGACATCGACCCCGCCATGATGAACACGCTCACCAGCGACAGGCCCATCGCGAGCTCGTAGCTGATCACCTGCGCCGTCGAGCGCACCGACCCGAGCAGCGGGTAGGTGGAGCCGGAGGCCCAGCCGCCCAGCACGATGCCGTAGACCCCGAGCGACGCGCAGGCCAGCACGTACAGCACGGCCACGGGGAAGTCCGTGAGCTGTGCCGGCGTGGTCCAGTCGGTCCAGGGGAACGGCAGGCTGGGCCCGAACGGGATCACCGCGAACACGAGCAGCGCGCAGAACACCGAGATCATCGGCGCCAGCAGGTACACGAACCGGTCGGCCCGCGTGACTGTCATGTCCTCCTTGAGCAGGAGCTTCATGGCGTCGGCGAGCGACTGCAGCAGGCCGAGCGGCCCGTGCCAGTTGGGGCCGGGGCGCACCTGCATGCGCGCCACCACCTTGCGCTCGAACCAGATCGCGAAGAGCACGCTGGTCAGCAGAAACACCACGATCAGCACGGCCTTCACGATGGAGGCCCAGATGGTCTCCTGCGAGAAGTCGGCGGCGACGCCGGGCGCCGCTGCCGCGAGCGTCATCGGGTTCATCGCGCACCGCCTTCCGAGGTGCCTGCCGCGTGGGCCACCCGGGTGACCTGGGCGTCCGACACGGTGACGAGGTCGCCCGCCGTCGCGCCGAGCGTGTCGTGCACGCGGCTGCCGACGCTGTTGAGCGGCAGCCAGACGACGCCGTCGACCATCCCGTCGGTCACCGCCACCGGCACCTGGACGGAGCCGCGCGCCGTGCCGACGGCGACCGTGGCGCCGTCGGACACCCCGAAGCCGTCCGCCGTGGCGGCGGACATGCGGGCGACGGGCTGCTTGGCCGTGCCGGCGAGGAACCGCTCGCCGTCCTGGCCGCGGCCCGCGTCGAGCTGGAGCCGCCAGGTGGCGAGCACCGCCTGGCCGGGGCCGACGCTCGGCGGCTCGGCGGGCACGTCCTCCTGGACCGCCACCCGCTCGCCGTCCCACGCGCCCTGCGTGAGCGCGATGGAGAGGTGGGCCTCGGCGGGCGACGCCGCGTGCAGGTCCACCCCGAGCTGCTGGGCCAGCACGTGCAGCACGCGGTGGTCGGGCAGCGCGCTGGACTCGAGCGCCGCGCCGAAGGACCGCACGCGGCCCTCCCAGTTCCAGTAGGAGCCGGCGCGCTCCACGGGCGGCGCGACCGGCAGCACGACGTCGGCCCGCTCGGTCACCTCGGAGGCGCGGACCTCCAGGCTCACCACGAACCCCGCCGCGTCGAGCGCGGCGCGGGCCGCGTCCGGGTCGGGCAGGTCGGCGAGCTCGACGCCGCCGACGACGGCCCCGCCCAGCGCGCCCGACGCGAGCGCGCCGAGGATGCCCGCGGTGTCGCGGCCGGGGGTCGCCGGAAGCTCGGCACCCCAGGCCTGCGCGACCTCGGCCCGTGCGGCGGGGTCGGCGACCGGGCGGCCGCCCGGCAGCAGGTCGGGCAGGAGGCCGGCCTCGACGCCACCGCGCTCGCCCGCACGCCGCGGGATCCACGCGAGCCGCGCGCCGGTCGCCTCGGCGAGCCCGAGCGCCGCGGCGTAGGCGCCGGGCGAGCCCGCGAGCCGCTCGCCGACCAGGATCACGGCGCCCGGCTGGGCCAGGGCGCTGGTGTCGATGTCGGAGCTCGGTGCGTCCGCGGCGGAGAGGCCGCCCGTCAGGCTCGTGGTCAGGCTGCGCAGCCACTCGGCCTCGGTGCCGGGGGCCGCGGGCAGCAGGGTGCCGCCCAGGCGGGCCAGGCCGCGGGTGGCGTACGGGGCCACCGAGAACACCTTCGTCGCGGCCTTGCCCCGCGAGCCCTTGCGCAGCCGCAGGAAGGTGACGCCCGCCTCCTCCTCGGCCTCCAGGCCGACGAGCAGCACGGCGGGCGCCTGCTCCAGGTCGCCGAAGGTGACGCCGACGCCGGACCCGGCCACGACGCGGCCGAGGAACGCGGCCTCCTCCGCGGAGTGCACGCGCGCCCGCTGGTCGACGTCGTTGGTGCCCAGCGCCGTGCGTGCGAAGCGCGACCACGCGAAGGCGTCCTCGACCGTGAGGCGGCCGCCGGGCAGCACGCCCACCCCGCCGTTGTCCTGCGCCCGCGCGAGGCCGGCCGCCGCGATCTCCAGGGCCTCGACCCAGGACGCCGGCCGCAGCTCGCCGCGCGTGCCGTCGGCGGCGCGGTCCCGGACCAGCGGGGTGGTGATGCGGTCCGGAGCGGACTGCCAGGTGAACGCGAAGCGGTCCTTGTCGGTGATCCACTCCTCGTTGACCACCGGGTCCTCGCCCGACAGCCGGCGCAGCACCTGGCCGCGGCGGTGGTCGATGCGGATCGCGGACCCGCACGAGTCGTGCTCGCCGATGCTCTCGCTGCTGACCAGGTCGAACGGGCGCGACCGGAACCGGTAGCCCGCGCCGGTGAGCGCGCCCACCGGGCAGATCTGCACGGTGTTGCCCGAGTAGTAGGAGGAGAACGGCCGCCCGGACGTGTCCGTGACCGCCTCCCCGACCGGGCGGTCCACCGGGCCCGTGCTCGACTCGGCGCCGGCGAACCCGAGCACGTCCTCGTCGAACCGGCCGATCTGCTGGTGCGCCCCGCGGTCCTGCAGCGCGATGAACGCGTCGCCCGCGATCTCCTCGCTGAACCGGGTGCAGCGCTGGCACAGCACGCAGCGCTCGCGGTCCAGCAGGATCTGCGTGGACAGGGCGATCGGCTTGGGGAACGTGCGCTTGACGTCGACGAACCGCGAGTCGGACCGGCCGTTCGACATCGCCTGGTTCTGCAGGGGGCACTCGCCGCCCTTGTCGCACACCGGGCAGTCCAGCGGGTGGTTCATGAGCAGCAGCTCCATGACCCCCTGCTGCGCCTTGTCGGCGACGGCGGAGGTGTGCTGCGTCTTGACCACCATGCCCGGCGCGACCGTCATGGTGCACGACGCCTGCGGCTTCGGCATCGGCCGCACGTTGCCCTCACGGTCCGGCATGGCCACCTCGACGAGGCACTGCCGGCACGCGCCGGCGGGCGCCAGGAGCGGGTGGTCGCAGAACCGGGGGATCTGGATGCCCGCCTGCTCGGCGGCCCGGATGATCAGCGTGCCCTTGGGGACGCTCACCTCCGTGCCGTCGATGGTGAAGGTGACCAGCTCGACCGGGGCGGCCTCGGTCGATGGCGTGTTCGTCGTGACGGTCATCAGTGACCTCCCGCGCCGGCGCCAGCGAGGGCGCCCGGTGTCCGTGTCTTGGGGGTGTACGGGAAGAGCGCCGACGCGCTCGGGTCGAACGGGCAGCCGTGGCCGTCGATGTGCGCCTGGTACTCGTCGCGGAAGTGCTGGATGCTGGACGTGATCGGCGACACCGCGCCGTCGCCCAGCGCGCAGAACGCCCGGCCCAGGATGTTGTCGCACAGGTCGAGCAGCAGCTCCAGGTCGCCGTCCTGGCCCTCGCCGTCCTCGATGCGGTGCAGCACCTGCTTGAGCCAGTAGGTGCCCTCGCGGCACGGCGTGCACTTGCCGCACGACTCGTGCGCGTAGAAGTCGGTCCACCGGGCCGTCGCCCGGACCACGCACACGGTCTCGTCGAAGATCTGCAGCGCCCGCGTGCCGAGCATCGAGCCCGCCGCGCCGACCGACTCGTAGTCGAGCGGGGTGTCGAGGTGCTCCTGCGTGAAGATCGGCGTGGACGACCCGCCGGGAGTCCAGAACTTCAGCTCGTGCCCCGCGCGGACCCCGCCCGCCATGTCGAGCAGCTCGCGCAGCGTGATGCCGAGCGGCGCCTCGTACTGGCCGGGCGTCGTGACGTGGCCCGAGAGGGAGAACAGGCCGTGGCCCTGCGACTTCTCCGTGCCCATCGAGGAGAACCAGTCGGCGCCGTTGGCGACGATCGCAGGCACCGACGCGATGGACTCCACGTTGTTCACCACGGTCGGCCGCGCGTACAGGCCGGCGACGGCGGGGAACGGCGGCTTGAGCCGCGGCTGACCGCGCAGGCCCTCGAGCGAGTCGAGCAGCGCCGTCTCCTCGCCGCAGATGTAGGCGCCGGCGCCCGCGTGCACCGTGACGTCGAGGTCGAAGCCCGAGCCCTGGATGTTCTTGCCCAGGTAGCCCGCCCGGTACGCCTCCTCGACGGCGTTCAGCAGCCGCCGGTACACGTGCAGCACCTCGCCGCGCACGTAGATGAACGCGTGGTCGCAGCCGATCGCGAAGCTCGTGATGGCGACGCCCTCGATCAGGTGCTGCGGGCTGGCGAGCATGAGCGGGATGTCCTTGCAGGTGCCCGGCTCCGACTCGTCCGCGTTGACGACCAGGTACCGCGGGCCGCCGTCGGGCGGAGGCAGGAAGCCCCACTTCATGCCCGTGGGGAAGCCCGCGCCGCCGCGGCCGCGCAGGCCGGAGTCCTTGACGGTCTGCACGAGGTCGGCGGGCGCCATGGTCAGGGCCTTCTTGAGCCCGGCGTAGCCGCCGTTGCGCTCGTAGGTGTCCAGGCGCCAGGAGCGGTCCTTGTCCCAGGTGTCGGTCAGGACGGGAGTCAGCGTGGTCACTTGGCGTCCTCTCCGGGCTTCTTGTCCTTGCCCACCTCGGTGTCGGACGGCGTGGCCGGCTTGCGCTCGGCGCTCGACCCCGGCCGGCCGACCGGTCCGGTGCCCGCCGGCACGCCCCGCTCGTCACCCTGCTCGGCCGACGGCGCCGTCCAGCCGCGCTCGCGGGCGATGCGCAGCCCGGCGAGCGTCGGCTCGCCCGCGCCGACGCCCTCGTCGGCGCGGCCGTCGGGGAACCCGGCCAGGACCCGGCTCATCTGCTTGAACGAGCACACCGACGCGGCGCCGCGGGTGGGCACGACGTCCTCGCCGAGGATCAGCTTGTCCGCGAGCGCCGTCGCCGACTCGGGTGTCTGGTTGTCGAAGAACTCCCAGTTGACCATCACGACGGGCGCGTAGTCGCAGGCGGCGTTGCACTCGATCCGTTCGAGCGTGATCGCGCCGTCCTGGGTGGTCTCGTCGTGGCCGACGCCGAGGTGGTCGCTCAGCTCGTCGAAGATCGCGTCGCCGCCCATCACCGCGCACAGTGTGTTGGTGCACACGCCCATGGTGTAGGTGCCGTTGGGGTGCCGCTTGTACTGGGTGTAGAAGGTGGCGACGGCCGAGACCTCGGCCGCGGTGATGCCGAGCATCTCGGCGCAGAACAGGATGCCGTCCTTGCTGACGTACCCGTCGACGGACTGCACCAGGTGCAGCATCGGCAGCAGGCCGGACCGGGGGTCCGGGTAGCGCGCCATGATCGTCGTCGCGTCGGTCGTCAGCGCGGCGAGGGTCTCGGCGTCGTAGCGGGTCCTGGTCTGTACGGGTTCTGCCGTCATCGGTCCACACCTCCCAGCACGGGGTCCAGGGAGGCGACGGCGACGACGACGTCGGCCACCTGGCCGCCCTCGCACATCACGGACACGCCCTGGAGGTTGTTGAACGAGGGGTCGCGGAAGTGCGCGCGGTAGGGGCGCGTGCCGCCGTCGGAGACGACGTGCACGCCGAGCTCGCCGCGCGGGTGCTCCACGGTCTGCCACGCCTGGCCGGCCGGGACGCGGAAGCCCTCTGTGACCAGCTTGAAGTGGTGGATCAGGGCCTCCATGGAGGTGCCCATGATCTTCTTGATGTGCTCCAGCGAGTTGCCCTGCCCGTCCCCGCCGACGGCGAGCTGGGCGGGCCAGGCGATCTTCTTGTCGGCCACCATGACGGGCTCGCCCTCGGTCCGGTCGAGCCGTTCGAGGGTCTGGTCGATGATCTTCAGGGACTGGTAGCACTCCTCGATGCGGAGCACCGCCCGGTCGTAGCAGTCGGCACCCTTGGAGGTGGGGACGTCGAAGTCGTACGTCTCGTAGCCGCAGTACGGGTTGTCCTTGCGGACGTCGTACGGCAGGCCGGTCGAGCGCAGCACGGGCCCGGTGATCGCGAGCGCCATGCACCCGGTGAGGTTCAGCACGCCGACGTCGGTGAGGCGCCCCTTGAAGATCGGGTTGGCGAGCATGAGGTCGCTGAGCTGCTTGAGGTACCCGCGCACCTTCTTGAGCGCGTCACGGGCCTGCGTGGTGAAGCCGTCGGGCACGTCGACGGCGACGCCGCCGGGGCGGATGTACGCGTGGTTCATGCGCAGGCCGGTCACGGCCTCGAAGAGGCGCAGGATCTCCTCGCGGGCGGTGAAGCCGATGGTCATCACGGTGGTGGCGCCCATCTCGTTGCCGCCGGTGCCGAGGCAGACCAGGTGGGAGGCGATCCGGTTGAGCTCCATCATCAGGACCCGGATGACCGAGGCGCGCTCGGGCACGTCGTCGGTGATGCCCAGCAGCCGCTCGACGGCGAGGCAGTAGGCGGCCTCCTGGAACAGGGGCGCCACGTAGTCCATGCGGGTGCAGAACGTGGTGCCCTGCGTCCACGTCCGGAACTCCATGTTCTTCTCGATGCCCGTGTGCAGGTAGCCGATGCCGGCGCGGGCCTCGGTGACGGTCTCGCCGTCGATCTCCAGCATGAGGCGCAGCACGCCGTGCGTGGACGGGTGCTGGGGGCCCATGTTGACGACGATCCGCTCCTCGCCGATCGCCTCGCGCGCGATGTCGTCCCAGTCGCCGTCGCCGTAGGCCTCGAAGGCGCGGACGGTGGAGGACATGTCATCGTTGCCCGCCGGCCGGGTGGCGTGGGGGGCCGTCGTGGGAGCGCTCATCTCGGGGCCCCCGCGAAAGCGCGAGCGAAGCGAGTGGTTTCGTGGGGTGAGCTCATGAGTAGCTCCTCCTCGTGTCCGGCGGGGGCACCGTGGCCCCCTTGTACTCGACGGGGATGCCGCCGAGCGGGTAGTCCTTGCGCTGCGGGTGGCCCACCCAGTCGTCCGGCATCTCGATGCGGGTCAGGGCGGGGTGGCCGTCGAAGACGATCCCGAAGAAGTCGAAGGTCTCGCGCTCGTGCCAGTCGTTGGCCGGGTACACGGACGTGGTCGACGGGATGTGCGGGTCGCCGTCGGGCGCCGCGACCTCCAGCCGCAGGCGGCGCGAGTGCGTGACCGACGTCAGGTGGTAGACGGCGTGCAGCTCGCGGCCCGCCTCGTACGGGTAGTGCACTCCGCTCACGCCGAGCGACAGCTCGAACCGCAGGTCCTGGTCGTCGCGCAGCGCCCGGCAGACGGCGACGAGGTGCTCACGGGCGACGTGGATCGTCAGCTCGGTCTGCGGGGCCTCCGCGCTGTCGGCGCCGTGCAGGTCGACGACCACCTTCTCGACCGCATCGTCGAAGCCCGGGCCGCCCGCGGCCGTGCCCTCCTCCAGCACCTCGGCCAGGACGTCGACCACCTGGTCGAACCAGCTCCCGTACGGGCGGGGCGACGCGGCGGGCATGACGATCGGCGTCACCAGGCCGCCGTAGCCGGACGTGTCGCCCGACCCGGCGGCGCCGAACATGCCGCGCCGCACCTCGACCACCTCGAGGGTGGCCGCGCCCTCGGGCGGCTGCACGCTGCCCTGGTCGCCGGCGGGCGTGATCTCGCTCATCGCAGCAGGCCCTTCATCTCGAAGGTGGGCGTTGCCTCCATGGCGGCGGCCTCGGCGGCCCGCGCCGCCTCGATCCGGTTCACGCCCAGCGGCTCCTTCATGATCTGGTCGTGCAGGCCGAGGATCGCGTTGATCAGCATCTCCGGGCGCGGCGGACAGCCGGGCAGGTAGATGTCGACCGGCACCACGTGGTCGACGCCCTGCACGATCGCGTAGTTGTTGAACATCCCGCCCGACGACGCGCACACGCCCATGGAGAGCACCCACTTGGGCTCGCTCATCTGGTCGTACACCTGGCGCACCACCGGGGCCATCTTCTGGCTCACCCGGCCGGCCACGATCATCAGGTCGGCCTGGCGCGGCGAGGCGCGGAACACCTCCATGCCGAACCGCGACAGGTCGTACCGCGACGCGCCGGCCGCCATCATCTCGATGGCACAGCAGGCCAGGCCGAACGTCACCGGCCAGAGCGAGGCCTTGCGCAGGTACCCCGCGAGGTCCTCCACCGTCGTCAGCAGGAAACCTGACGGCGCTTCCTCGACACCCATGTCCCCTCCTTGCTGCCGGGCCCCGCCCGGCGTCGCTGCCCGGCGCCCCCGGGGCGCCGCGCATGAAGTCGCTGCTTGCTCAGACCCAGTCGAACCCGCCGCGGCGCCACTCGTAGACGAACGGCACGGTGATCAGCGCCAGGAACGCCAGCATCGCCACCAGCCCGAACGTCGCGAGCGTCGTGAAGTCCACGGCCCACGGGTAGAGGAAGACGACCTCGATGTCGAAGACGATGAATGTCATCGCCACCAGGTAGTACTTGATCGGCAGCCGGCCGCCGCCCACCGCGTGCGGCGTCGGCTCGATGCCGCACTCGTACGAGTCGAGCTTGGCGCGGTTGTACCGCTTGGGGCCGATGATCGCGCTCGCGGCGACACCACCGAGTGCCAGGACCGCCCCGATCGCCATGAGGATCAGGACGGGTACATAGGGATTCATGCTGTGCCCTTCGTGGACGACGTGCCCTTCATCGACGTAATGCTCATGAGCTCGGGACCACCCTGGTGAGGCCGGCGATGACGCGGTCGATCCAGTCGCCGCCGTCGGGCTCGTAGCAGTCGGACAGGAGCTTGAGCGTGAACTGCATGACGACCTTGCGCGGCAGGCCGTACCGCACGCAGATCCGCATGATCTCCGGGTGCTCGATGAGCCGCACGAACCAGCGGCCCAGGGTGTAGTACCCGCCGAGGTCGGCGCGCATGCGGTCGGCGTAGGTGGCGAGCGTGGCCTCGCGGGCGGCGTCGGTGGTCTTGTGCCGGGCCTGGCTGATCGCCTCACCCGCGACCCGGCCGGCCTGCAGGCCGTAGGCGATGCCCTCGCCGTTGAACGGGCTGACCATGCCGGCGGAGTCGCCGGCCAGGAGCACGCCGTCGGCGTACAGCGGGCCGCGGTTGTAGCCCATGGGCAGGGCCGCGCCGCGGATCGGGCCGCGCTCCGGCTCGTGCACCAGGTCCCAGCCCTCCGGCGCGCTCTTCTCCAGCCAGGTCTCCATCAGACGGCGGTAGTCGATGCCCGCCGCGGACTGGCGGGCCGGTGTGGACGCCACGCTGCCGAGGCCGACGTTCACCGTGCCGTCGCCCAGCGGGAAGATCCAGCCGTAGCCCGGCAGCAGGTCACTCTTGCCCGGCTCACCGTCCCACAGCTCGAGGTGCGACTCCATGAACGGGTCGTCGTGGCGCGGCGTCCGGTAGTAGGCGCGGACGGCGGTGCCCATGGGCCGGTCGTCCCGGCGCTCCCGGCCCACGGAGAGCGCGAAGCGCGAGCTGACGCCGTCGGCCGCGACCACGACGGGGGCGCGCAGCTCCTTGACCGGGCCCTCGGCGCGGCCGCGCGGGTCGAGCGGCTGGGCGGTGACGCCGACGACGCGGCCGTCGTCGTCCCGGAGCGGGCCGGTGACCTTGGTGCGCTGCAGCAGCTTGGCGCCGCTCGCCTGGGCGTGCTGGGCCAGGGTCTGGTCCAGCGTCATCCGGGTGCGGGCCATGCCGTAGCCCGGGTAGGTGGTGAGGGTGGGCCAGTCCAGCTCGTAGGAGCGGCCGCCGCCGTGCACGCGCAGGCCGCGGTTGCGGATCCAGCCGTCCTCGGCGCGGGTGGGCACGCCCATGCGGACCAGCTCCGCGACCGCGCGCGGCGTCAGGCCGTCACCGCAGATCTTGTCCCGGGGGAACTCGCCCTTCTCCAGGAGCAGCACGTCGAGGCCCGCGGCCGCGCACCAGTGCGCGGTGGACGAGCCGGCCGGACCGGCGCCCACCACGATGACGTCCGCGTCGTCGCGTCTCACTCCTCGCACGTTCACCCCCGTTGGGAACCCGCTGCTGTCCTTCATGTGCGGGGTTCGATGGGGCTTCATGACAAGCCCTTGTGAACCCTGTCACAACACCGACACCCTAGCCACACTTAGGGGGGATTGTGTAGGAAGGTTCCCCTTACTTGGGACGGCGCCCGGGGACCTGAAGCGGGGCTGCTACCTGGCCGCTCATGATCGGCACTCTCGCGTGAGGTCGGCAGTTGGCACCCAGATCGTTACAGGCCTGTGCCGATCTCGATGCGAACTGCCGATTCGGCTGGGCGGAACTGAGCCAGCCGGGGCGGAACTGCCGAGTTGGCGGGGCGGAACTGAGCCGGCCGGGGCGGAACTGCCGAGTTGGCGGGGCGAGCTGGCGAGGTCAGGTGTGGCAGGCGGGCGAAGTCAGGGGGCCGGCTGCCGACCTGGCCTGGGCGGGCGGCCGACCCCGGCCAGAGCGGACGGCCGACCCCGGCCGGGGCGGGCGGCAGGGTCAGGAGGGGTGGCAGGGTCAGGAAGGGTCGGCAGGGTCGGCAGGGTCAGGAAGGGTCGGCAGGGTCGGCAGGGTCAGGAAGGGTCGGCAGGGTCAGGAAGGGTCGGCAGGGTCAGGAAGGGTCGGCAGGGTCAGGAAGGGCGGACTGCCGAAGTCAGGAGAGGTGGACGGCGGGGTCAGGAGGGGCGGACTGCCCTGTGGAGGGCTACCACGCCGCCTGTGACGTTGCGGTAGGCGGCGTGCTCCCAGCCGGCCTCCAGCATGAGGCGGGCGAGAGAGACCTGGTCGTGCCAGCTCCTGATCGACTCGGCCAGGTAGTCGTACGAGCCCTTGTCCCTGGTCACCGCGCCCGCCACCACCGGCAGCGCGCGCATCAGGTACTCCTGGTAGACCGTCCGGAACGGCGCCCACGTGGGGGTGGAGAACTCGCAGATCACAACGCGTCCGCCGGGCCGGACCACGCGCAGCATCTCGCGCAGCGCCGCGCTCGTGTCCACCACGTTGCGCAGGCCGAAGCTGATGGTCACGGCGTCGAAGGACTCGTCGGCGAACGGCAGCCGCGTCGCATCGCCCGCCACGAACGGCAGGTCCGGACGGCGCTCCTTGCCGACCTGCAGCATGCCGATCGAGAAGTCGGAGGGGACCACGAACGCGCCGTCGGCGGCGAACGGCTCGCTGCTGGTCCCGGTGCCCGCGGCGAGGTCGAGCACGCGCTCGCCCGGCATCGCGGCGACCGCCTCGACCGTGAGGCGGCGCCAGCGCCGGTCCTGGCCCAGGGAGATGAGGTCGTTGGTCAGGTCGTAGCGGGCGGCGATCCCGTCGAACATCGACGCAACCTCGGCCGGCTTCTTCTCCAGGCTCGCACGAGACATGCGGCCATGTTCCCACGCCGGGAAGGCACGAGACGGGGTGCACCCCAGGTGGGGAGGGGCGGCTTGTGGTCGGTGAACCGTCGGAAGCCGGTAGACCGTCGGGTAGTCGGCAGTCCGTCAGGTAGTCGGTAATCCGTCAGGTGATCGGTATTCCGGACTACCGATCACCTGACGGATTACCGACCACCCGACCTCGCACCTGACGGATTGCCGACTGCACGGCCTCGCACCTGACGGACTACCGACCACCGGCTTCTCACCCGGCCGACCGCTCGGCCTCGCACCCGACGGACTACCGATCACCCGACGGGCTACCGACCACTCGGCCCCGCACCTGACGGACTACCGACCACCGGCCCCTCACCTGGCCGACCGCTCGGCCTCGCACCCGACGGACTACCGATCACCTGACGGATTGCCGACCACTCGGCCCGCACCTGGCCGACCGACCGCCCCCGCACCCTCACCGACCACCCGGCGTCCCCACCCCGCATCAGCCCGCGGGTGTGAGGTCGGGAACACCGGGCAGTTCCCGGGGTGGCGGCGTGCTTATCCTGAGGCCGATGATCGCTTCACCTGCCGGAGGCACCCCTGGTGCGTCGACCGGCGTCACCGCGTCCGCCACCTGGACCGCCGTCGCGCCGGGCCTGCCCGACCGCCCGCCGGGCGCTCCGCGGGGCCCGCAGCTCGTCGTCCGCACCGTCGCGATCGACGACCTGCCCGATAACCCCACCGCGCTCGTGGACCGGCTCCCCGACACCAACGCCCTGGCCTGGGTACGGCACGGCGACGGCGTCGTCGGCTGGGGCGAGACGCTGCGGTTCGAGACGTTCGGCCCCGGCCGCTTCGCCGACGCCGACGACGCCTGGCGCCAGGTGCTCGACCGCGCCGTCGTGCACGACGACGTGGACGTGCCCGGCAGCGGCCTCGTCGCGTTCGGCAGCTTCGCCTTCGACGACGTCTCCCCCGGCGACGAGGCGGAGGACCCGGCCCGCGCGAGCGGTGTCCTGATCGTGCCGCGCATCGTCGTCGGACGGCGGGGCGGGCGGGCCTGGATGACGACCATCTCGCTGGTGGGCGACCGGTCAGCACCTACCGGCGAGGACCTCCTGTCCGCCTACCCGCACCAGCCGGTCGCCGAGCCGGGCCGGGTGGTGGTGGCCGACGGCGCCGTCGGCGCGGCCGACTGGCCCGCGGTGGTCGCCGAGGGGATCGCCCGGATCCGCACCGGCGAGCTGGAGAAGGTGGTGCTCGCGCGCGACGTCGTCGCCACCGCCGAGCACCCGCTCGACACGCGGCACCTGCTGGGCCGCCTCGCGTCCACGTACGACGCCTGCTGGGCGTTCAGCGTGGACGGCATGGTCGGCGCGACGCCGGAGCTCCTGGTCCGCAGCGAGAAGGGCCTGGTCGCCTCGCGGGTGCTCGCGGGCACGATCCGCCGGAAGCACGGGTCGGCGTCGACCGCCGCGCTCGCCTCCCAGAACAACAACCAGGACGCCTCTCCGGGGAGGGGCGCGGACGCTTCCCGGGGGACCGGCGAGAACGCTTCCCCCGGGACCGGCGCGGACGCGGGGCGCGGCGAGGACACGCGGCACGGCGCGGACGCAGGGCGCGGCGCGGACACGCGGCACGGCGCGGACACGGGCCGCGGCGCGGACGGCGCCCCCACCGGCGACGACGCCGACCTGCTGCACGCCGCGCAGCTCGCCCGCTCGTCCAAGGACCTGGAGGAGCACGAGTTCGCGGTGCGCTCGGTGGCCGCGGCCCTCGAACCCTTCTGCTCGTCCATGAACGTGCCCGAGGCGCCGTTCGTGCTGCACCTGCCGAACGTCATGCACCTGGCGACCGACGTGACGGGCGTCCTGACCGACCAGCACGCGGCGTCCGGCCGGCGTGCGCCGTCGTCCCTCTCGCTGGCGGCGGCGCTGCACCCGAGCGCGGCGGTCTGCGGCACGCCGACCGTCGCCGCGCGCAGCCTGATCCGCGAGATCGAGGGCCTGGACCGCGCTCGGTACGCGGGGCCGGTAGGCTGGGTCGGGGCCGGCGGAGACGGCGAGTGGGGCATCGCGCTGCGGTCGGCCGAGATCTCCCCGACCGACCGGCGGCACATCCGGCTGTTCGCCGGCTGCGGCATCGTGGCGGCGTCGGACCCGCAGGCCGAGCTGGCGGAGTCCGAGGCCAAGCTGGAGCCGATGCGCTACGCCCTCGGCGTCTCGCCGAGGTAGCGCCGGCGTCGCGCCACATGGGCGCCGGCGGCTGGCGGGGATAGCGTCCGCGGCTGGCCGGGATAGCGTCCGCGGCTGGCCGGGATAGCGCCGGCGGCTGGCCGCGAGGCGCCGACGTCGCTAGCGAAAGCACCGACGTCGCTACGGGAAAGCGTCGGCGTCACGCCGCATCAGCGCCGGCGTCACGCCGGGTCAAGCGCCGGCGGTGTCACGCCGGGAAAGCGCAGCGGGACAGAACCGCGACGAAGCAGAACCCGAGCATCGAGCCCAGGTTCTGCTTCGTCGCCGTTCGTGTCGCCACGCTGCGGCGTCGGCGGATCAGGCGTCAGCGGATCAGGGGTCGCCCGCCTTGGGGCCCTTGCCGATCGGGTCGGTCTCGTCGCCCCAGACCTGCTCGCGGAAGTTATCCCACACCTGGATGTCGGACGTCGCGCCCATGAAGCCCATCCGGGCGTCCGTCGCGGTCAACAGGATCTCGATGAGCGAGGCGCCCTGGAGCACCTTGGTTGCTACCTCCAGGAGGTCCTGCCCGTCGGGCAGGTTCGCGTGGATCGACGACACGTACATCTCCGCGTTGCCCTCGAGCGACACGAAGTTGGCCCGGGTGTCCGTGCCCGCGGTGGTGCCGTGGTCGTAGGCGTAGGTGTGCAGCCAGAAGCCGTCGACGACCACCTTGTCCGCCGAGATCTTGATGGTGTCCCGGCGCTCGCCGCCGCCCTTGACCGGCACGTTCGCCAGCCCGATGCCGTTGATGCCCGTGAGCGGGATGGTCAGGTCCCGGCTCTCCAGGTCGGCGGGCAGGGAGAAGACCGAGCCGTCCTCCCGGGCGCCGCACTGGCCGGGCAGGTCGATGTTGAGGTCGTACTTGCCGCCGAAGGTCACCTTGACGCACGTGCCGAGCTCGGTCTTCAGCGCATCCTCGATGGTCGCCTGCGGGTCGATCTCGCCGCACGGGTCCGTCGGCGAGTTCTCCCCGGCGTCCGGCGGCACCTCGCCGTCCTGGGTCGGCTCCTGGCACTCGGACTTGTCGTCGCCCGTGCCGGTACCCGCGCCGCCGTCGGCCGGGTCGCCCGCCTGGTCACCGGTGTTCCCACCGCCGTCGGCCGGGTCGGTCACGCCGTCCGTGACGTCGTCGACGGCGTCGCCCACCGGGTCCTCGCCCGCGTCGTCCTCACCGGTGGCCGGGTCCGACGTGCTCGGCGACGGCGACGGCGAGGTGGACGGGTCGTCCGTACCGTCCTCGCACGCGCCGAAGATCACGCACCAGATCGAGTCGTCATCCTGCGTCCCGGCGTCCGACGTCGATGCGGGCATGCTCATGCCGCCGAGCGCCATCGCGCTGGCGACCACCACCGCCGCGGACTTCTGGGACAGGGCGCGCAGCGCACTGCTGAGCGTTTCCACCTGGGGGATCGCCTCCGTGTCCGCGGCCGGCTCGCCGCCGGCGCGCGGTGCGTCGCCGTCCGCCTTCGGGGCAGGCGAGGCTTCCTTGTCCGACGTCGCGGGGTCGGCCTTGGGCGAGGTGCCGGTCGTGGCCGTGGCTGCCGCGGGTGGGACGTCCGTCGTGGACGCGACGTCCGCCGTCGACGATGGAGACGCCGCACCCGCCGATGGATCGGTCTTGGGCGGGGCGTCGCCGTCCGAACCGGAGGCGTCGGCACCATCGCCATCGGCACCGTTCGTATCCGACGCAGCGCCCGTGCCGGACGCACCTTCCGCCTCAGGAGCGACGTCGGCCTCGGCCGCCGTCGCCGCAGGCTCCTCCGTCGCCACGGGCTCACCCGTCGCCGCCGGTCCCTCGGCCGCCTCGGCGTCCGCCGCCGAGGGCGCCCAGGACACGACGACGATGCCGCCGATCACGCCCAGCAGGAACCCGACCACCCAGCCGCCGAGGTTCACACCAGCGATCGAGTAGACGGAGATCGCGAGCGCGATCACGCCGTAGAAGATCCGGTGCACGGGCTGGGCGATCGACAGGATCCCGAGCAGCACCAGCGCAAGCGGGAGGATCGTCGCCTGCGCACCCTCTACCCCGAACTGCAGCACGACGTTCATGCCGAGCTGGTCCAGCTTGATGGGGCCCGACAGGAGCATCTCCAGGCCTGCGAGGACTACCAGCACACCCCCGACGAACGGCCGCTGCCTGCGCCAGGGGCGGAAGTCCCTGCGCCAGTCAGCGAGCTTCGCGCGAAGTCCGGGGCGGCCGGCGTTCGCCTGGCCGTCACCCGGACTCAGAAGCACTCGGTGCCGTCCGTGATCTTGAGGCTGAGGTCCGTGAGCTGGAAGACGGCGGCCTGCGTGCTCCACGAGACCTGCTGGAGGCCGTCGATGTCGACGGAGTCCGAGTCCATGGCGAAGTCGCCGGTGTCGCCCTTCTTGGCGGTGTTCACGGTCGAGGCATCGACGCCGATGCGGATGTTCTTGAAGACCGCGGTACCGGACAGGTCGTTCATGCCGATCTGCAGGTCGGTGGCCGTCGCGGGCGCGTCGCCGTCACCCGCCGAGATGAGGAGGCCCACCTTGCCCAGCGGCGTGTCCTGCACGACCGACTGGCACAGGTTGTACAGCTTCGCGTCCTTGATGTTCGCGATGGCGGCCGGGTGCTGCGTGCCGTCGGAGGCGGTGGCCACGCCCGCGTACTGCGAGAAGCCCACGCCCTCGAGCTTGTCGGCGCCGATCTTGAACTGGCTGCCGGAGATGGCGAACGAGACGGGCACTGCGCCCTGTGCAACGCCGCCGAGCAGGACGCTGGCGGCGATGGCGACCGGAACGACGGCGAGGGCCACGCGACCCTTGCGCGACCCCGTGATCTTGCTGAGCTTCATTGGTTTCCCCTCGATGCCAATGGGAGGACGACTGCACCGTCGTCCCGTCGCGACGTTAGCGCGATTACTGAGTCACCGTCAATTGACCCCCTGACGGCGCCGCAAAGCTTGCCGGATATGCTCGACGCATGGCAACAGCCCGACGCACGCGACTCCGTCCGGAGGAACGCCGCAACCAGCTCGTGGCACTGGGAGTCGCAACCCTCGCGGACCGCCCGTTGGCCGAAGTGACCGTCGAGGAGATCGCCGCCGAAGCCGGTGTCTCGACGGGCCTCGTCTACTACTACTTCGGCTCCAAGAACGGCCTGCACCACGAGATAGTCCGCCGCGCACGCGACTCCATGCTGCACGCCTCGGAGCCCCAGCCGGAGCTCCCGCCGGCCGACCGCCTCGCCAGCACCCTGACCAGGCTCGTCGCCTATGTCCGTGAGCACGGGCCCACCTTCTACTCGCTCGTCCGCGGCGCGGCCAGCGGCGACGAGGAGGTGCGCGCGGTGATCGAGGACGCCCGCCGCGAGCAGACCGAGCGCGCCCTGGCCGTGCTCCTGGAGCTGGACGTGCCCGACTCCGAGCTGCTGCGCATCGCCGTGCGCTCGTGGGTGGCCCTCGCCGAGCAGGCGCTCGTGGACGGCGGCATCAACTCCGACCTGGCCGCCGAAGAGCTCGTCGGCTATCTCGAGCGCAGCCTCGGCGGCGTCGTCGCCGCCGTCGTGCCGGGTGCGTCGGAGGCGCTGTTCGGGGTTCCGTCGACGTCGACGCTCTGATCTTGCCGGGAATTGATCAAAGAGCCTTGACCATCAGCAGGCAGGGATTGTCGGCCCACAGATCGGGAAACTCCTCCACCGGGTGGAAGCCGCACGCGCTGTAGAAAGCGCGCGTCTTGTCGAATCCCGGGTCCGACGCCGACGGGCCGAGCGTCTTCACGCTCAGGAGCTGCACCCCCTGGGCACGCAGGTCGTCCTCGACACGCTTCAGGAGCGTGCGCCCGATGCCCGCCCGGTGGTGCTTGCGCCGCACGGCGAGCAGGTGCACCTCCGCCGACGTCGGATAGCGCTGGTCGAGGAGCAGCACGCCGAGCACGTCCTCCGTGGAGACCGCGCCGCCGTCGGCGCCGATGGCCGGCTCTGCCCGGCCCCGCGTCCCGGCCGGCCGGACCGGCTCGGGCGCCGCGACCGCCATGTAGTTGGGGAACTTGGCGGCCGCCTCGACGTACTCGTGCGTGAACCGGTCGATGCCGAACCATTCCGGCAGCTCCTCGAGGATGTCGTGCGCGGCATCCGCCCGGCCGAGGGTTCTGACCACGGTGTACGTCCCAGACACGCCGACCAACTTAAGCCTGCGACGCCAAGTTCACCCGCTGAACGCGTAATACTACCCAGAAGAATGGGACGGCAAATGGCAGCGAGGCCAATCGCGATAAGCGATGCGGTTGACCTCGCTGCCATTATCTTGTCGTTGTCTTGACTCAGGCCTCAGCCCTGGTTCTGGTTGTTGAAGAAGTCCTGCAGCCAGTCCGGGATGTTGTTGGGGTTCGTCTGGTCCGAGCCGGAGCCGTCCTGGCCGGGCTGCTGCTGCGAACCCGGGTCCTCGGCGGTCGTCTCGTCCCGCACCGCGAGCGTCACGGTGATCTCCTGGGTCTCGCCGTCGCGCACCACTGTCAGCACCGACTCGTCACCTGCTTCCTTCTCCCGCACGAACGCCGTGAGCGACTCCGCGCCGTTCACCGGGTCGCCGTCGATGGCGACGATCACGTCGCCCTGCCGGAGGCCCGCGTCACCGGCCGGCGAGTCGGCCACCACGGTCTCCACCTGCGCACCGCGGCGGGTCACGCCGTCGGCGGTGGCCGTGCCGTCCGACATCGTGACGCCGAGGAAGGCGTGCTCGGCTGTGCCGTCCGCCACGAGCTGGTCGCCGATCTGGCTGGCCAGGTTGGACGGGATCGCGAAGCCCAGGCCGATCGAGCCGGAGCTGCTGGAGGACATGCCGCTCGACAGCGTGGCTATCGACGACGTGATGCCGATGACCTCGCCCGACGCGTTGAACAGCGGCCCGCCCGAGTTACCGGGGTTCACCGCCGCGTCGATCTGGATGGCGTTGGTGACCACCTGGTCGGACCCGTCCTCTGCGCTCGCCGTGACGGGGCGGTCCAGGGCGGACACGATGCCGGTGGTCGCGGTGTTGGCCAGGCCCAGCGGGTTGCCGAGCGCCATGACCGGCTCGCCCACCACGACCTCCGACGAGTCCGCGAAGGTGGCCGGCTTGAGGTCCGACGGCGGGTCCGAGAGCTGCACGACGGCGAGGTCGGTGGTCGGGTCGGTGCCGACGATCTCGGCGTCGTACACGCGGCCGTCGCTCAGCGTGACCTGCACCGTCGTCGCGCCGGACACCACGTGGTTGTTGGTCAGGATGCGGCCCTCGGTGTCCAGCACGACGCCGGACCCCTCCGCGCCGCCCGCCTGGCTCTCCACCTGGATCGAGACCACGGACTCCTGCACCGCCGAGGTGACGGCGGTCCAGTCCGGGTTCTGCTCGGTCGAGCTCCGCACGGGCACGTTCTGGCTGGTCGTCTGCCCGACGTCGGCCAGGGAGGCGTTGTCGTCCGAGCCGCCGGTCACCGCGATGGCACCGGCGGTGCCCAGGCTGGCCAGCAGGGCGGCGGCCGCCGCGGCGCTGACCACGGGTACCCAGGCGCGGTTCCTGGTCTTCGGCTCGGCCGCCGTGGCCGCGGGGGCGGAGTACGGGTTCACGTAGCCGGGGCCCGGGGCGGGGGTCGCGTTCTGCACGGGCACCGAGGGCTGGGCGGGGGCCGAGTGCTGGGCCGACGCCGCGCTCTGCTCGGGGGTGTGCTGCGCGGGGGCCGGGCTCTGAGCGGGGGTGTGCTGCGCGGGGGCCGGGCTCTGAGCGGGGGTGTGCTGCGCGGGCGCCGGGCTCTGCTCGGGGGTGTGCTGCGCGGGGGCCGGGCTCTGAGCGGGGGTGTGCTGCGCGGGCGCCGGGCTCTGAGCGGGGGCGCCATGGGCAGGAATGCCATGGGCGGACGTCGCGCTCTGCGCACGGGCGCTCTGGGCGGGTGTCACGTGCTGAACCGGTGCCGCGTACGGGGCCGGCGCGGGTCCGGGCGCCGGGGACTGCGCGGCGCCGGCGGACTGCGCGGCGTCGGCGGGCTGCGGCGCGCTCGGCGGCTGCGCGGTGCTCGGGGTCTGCCCCGCTGCCGCGTTCTGGGCGGGTGCCGGGCCGGCGACCGGGAGCTGCTGCGTGGGCTGCACCCCGGACGGCTGCTGGTCCGGCTGCGGAGTGGTGCTGTTCTGGTCGGTCATCGTGACCCTCCTTGAAGTCAGAACCAGTTGACACCTCGATCCTTGCCCGACCCTTGGATGAGTCTGTGAGTTCCCTGCACGCCGCGGCGCCGGTCATGGCGCGGTGGCCGTCGCTCACCACTCCGTGCCAAACGCACGGTCGCCCGGGCACTCAGACCTGCGGTCGCCCGGGTGACCCGTACGCATGAGGCGTCAGGACGTCGCCGCCTCGACCACGCGCTTCGCCAGGTCACGGGACTCCGCGAACCGGTCGGCGCGCGGCACCCGCACCTCGATCACCTGCACGCCATGGCTCGGCGCCTGGAGCGCGTGCCGCAGGGTCGGCACGTCCTTGACGAGCTGGTGGTCCACGCCGTACCCCGCGCAGAGCTGCGCGAGGTTGGACCCGTGCGGCGTCCCGAAGACCCGCTCGAACGTGGCGGTCGCGGCGCTGCCGGTCGCGGCGAGCTCGCCGTGCTCCAGGGTCGCGAAGATCGAGCCGCCGTCGTCGTTCACCACGACGATCTCGAGGTCGACGGGGGGCTCGTCCGGCCCGCGGAGCAGGCCGCCGACGTCGTGCAGGAACGTGAGGTCGCCGAGCAGCGCGCGCGTGCGCAGGCCGCGGCGAGCGGCGGAGAGCGCGACGCCGACCGCCGTCGACACGGTGCCGTCGATGCCCGCGAGGCCGCGGTTGGCCAGCACCGCGGGGCCGGGGCCGTCGAGGCCGAGCACGAGCTCCAGGTCCCGTACGGGGTTGGACGAGCCGACGACGAGCAGGTCGTCCGGGCCGAGGACGGCTGCAACAGCCCGGGCCACGGAGAGCGCGGTGGGTCCGCCGAGGACCGCCTCGTCGCTGGTCACGTCGTCCAGGACGCGCGCGGCCTGCGCGCCGGCGGCGCGCCAGCGCGCCAGGAACTCCGACGGCTCGGGCGACGCGGCAGGGTCGGACGCGGCAGGGTCGGACGCGGCAGGGTCGGACGCGGCAGGGTCGGACGCGGAGGCGTCGGGCGGCACGACGTCGGACGACGCCGCCTCGAACCAGACCGGAGCCAGGCCGGGCAGCACGACGGCGGCGTTGCGCGCGGCGTCGGGCCACGGACCCGCACCCGGTGCGACCACGGTGACCGTGACCGACGGGCGGCCGAGCAGGCGCTGCACCGGGCGGGACAGCGTGGGCCGGCCGAAGACCACCGCCTGCTCGACGGTCCCGGCGAGCTCGTCGGAGCCGAGCAGCACACGGTAGCCCGCCACGGCGTTGGGCCCGCCCGTCGCGCCCGACGACGGCTCGGCGAACAGCGGCCAACCCTGCGCCTCGGCGAGCTGCCGCGCCTCGGGCCCCGCGCCGTCGCCCGCGATCACGACGGTGCGCGCCGGGTCGCCCGGCAGCGCGGGCGAGCCGAAGTGCTGCAGCACGGCCGGCACGACGAGCGGCGGGTCGGGCTTGGGATAACCCTCCTGCGCGGTGTCCGCGGGCGGGCCGGGCAGCGGGGCCGACGGCGCCAGCGGGTCTCGGAACGCCAGGTTGAGGTGCACCGGGCCCGGGTGTCCGGAGCGGAAGCCCAGGGCGGCACTGACCGCGCGGCCCGCGATGTGCCGCAGGTCCCGGAGCGACGCCGCCTCGGCGGCTCCGCCGGGCGAGTCGGCGCGGCCGGACGAGCCGACGCGGCCAGACAAGTCGGCGGGGCCAGACGGATCGGCCCCACGGGACGGATCGACTCCGCCGGACGGGTCAACCTCGCCGAACTCCCCGGACGGGCCGGCCCCGCCAAACGGCCCGCTCGGCGCGGGGATGTCCGCCGCGAACCGAACCGCCGACCCGAAGATGCCGACCTGGTCGGTGGTCTGCGACGCCCCGGTCCCGCGCAGCTCGTGCGGCCGGTCCGCGGTCAGCAGGATCAGCGGCAGGCCGGTGTGGTTCGCCTCCAGCACAGCGGGGTGCAGGTTCGCCACGGCGGTCCCCGACGTCGTGACGACGGCGACCGGCGTGCCCTCCATGCCCTTCGACAGGCCCAGCGCGAGGAACCCCGCCGCGCGCTCGTCGATCCGTACGTGCAGGGTGAGGCGGCCGGCGTCGGCGGCCTCGGCCACCGCGTAGGCGAGGGGGGCGCTACGCGAGCCGGGAGCGAGCACGACGTCCGTCACACCCCGGCTGACCAGGTCGGCGACCAGTGCGCGGGCGGCGGTCACGGCGGGCGGGATCGTCATGCGTCCTCCAGGATCCGGGTCAGTCGGTGGTATCTGGCGAGCCAGCGCTCCGCCGTCGGGCCGTCGGGGACCGCCGCCGCGAGCGCCTCTGGCGAGGGTTCGGGGCGACGGACGGGGAGCGCGCCGTCGACGGGCAGCAGCGGCTCCGCGACGACGTCGTGCACCAGGAGCTGGGACGTCGCGAGCCCGCAGGCGTAGGGCAGCTCGGGGAGCGCGGCCGCGAGGGCGACGCCGGCGGCGAGCCCGACCGAGCTCTCCAGCGCGGACGAGACGACGACCGGCAGCCCGACCTGTTCGGCCAGGTCGAGGCAGGCGCGGACGCCGCCGAGCGGCTGGACCTTGAGCACCACGATGTCGGCGGCTTCCTGGCGAACCACGCGCATCGGGTCGGCCGCGCGGCGGATCGACTCGTCGGCGGCGACGGGCACGTCCTGCTTGCGCCGCACCAGGGCCAGCTCGTCGACGTCGGCGCAGGGCTGCTCCACGTACTCGAGCCCGCCGGCGGCGCGGTCGATCTCGGCGAGGTGGGCCAGGGCCTCCCCGGGCGTCCAGGCGGCGTTGGCGTCGATGCGGATCGCGCCGTCGGGCCCGAGGGCGTCGCGGACGGCGGCGACCCGCTCGGCCTCGGCTACGACGGGTTCGAGCGTCCCGTCGGGGCCGCGCTGGGCGACCTTGACCTTGGCGGTGCGGCACCCGCCGGACGCCAGGACGAGCTCCCGTGCCCGTTCCGGGCCGACGGCGGGGACCGTGACGTTCACGGGCACGCTCTGCCGAACCGGCTCGGGCCAGCCGATCGTCGCGGCTTCGTATGCCGCGCGCAGCCAGGTCGAGGACTCCTCGTCGTCGTAGTCCCAGAACGGCGACAGCTCGCCCCAGCCCACTGGGCCGCGCAGGAGGACGCCGTCGCGCACGTCGATCCCGCGGAAGCGGGTGCGCAGGGGCGTCGACCAGACGACGGGTTCACCGATCAGCACAGGCCCAGGCTAACGATCCGCATGACTACTTCGTCGCGTTCGGATGGTGAGTGTGAGTTATCCACAGGGTGCGCGAAATGAGGTGTTGCACGACCATCTGGTCGTCAATACTCCACGCGTGGCCCCCATGAACGACGACGACGCTCGACACGACCCGACGCCCCGGCCGTCACTGACCGGTCTGGTCGGGCGTGGCCTCGGCGGGGTCCCACCGACGGTCCTGGTGCTGCTCGGCATCGTCAGCGTCCAGCTCGGCTCCGCGCTGGCCAAGCAGCTCTTCAGCGAGGTGGGCAGCTTCGGGACCGTCGCGTTGCGCCTGTTCTTCGCCGCGGCGATCCTGCTGCTCCTGTGGCGGCCCTCACCGCGCATGAGCCGTCGCGCGTGGACCGTGGTGGTCGCCTACGGCCTGACCCTCGGCCTGATGAATCTCTGCTTCTACCTGGCGCTGGACCGGCTCCCGCTGGGGATCGCGGTGACCGTCGAGTTCCTGGGACCGCTGACGGTGGCCATCCTCGGTTCGAGGCGATGGCTGGACGTGCTCTGGGCGGTGCTCGCGGCGGCCGGCGTCTTCCTGCTCATGGGCGGTGGCGGCGACGTGAACCTCGTCGGCCTGCTGTTCGCCCTCGCCGCGGCCGCGTGCTGGGGCCTGTACATCGTGGTCAGCGCGGCGCTGGGCCGCCACACCACGGAAGGCAACGGCCTGGCTCTGGGCATGCTCGTCGCGGTGGTGGTGGCGGTGCCCATCGGCGTGGCCGACAGCGGAGCGGCGCTGGTCCAGCCGTGGGTCCTGGTCGCGGGGCTCGGCCTGGGGCTGCTGTCGTCGGTGGTCCCGTACTCGCTGGACCTGGAGGCGCTGCGCAAGATGCCGCCACGCGTCTTCGGCATCCTGATGAGCCTCGAACCGGCCATGGCGGCCCTCGTCGGCCTGGTCGTGCTCCGGGAGCTGCTGCACTGGTCGCAGTGGATCGCGGTGCTGTGCGTGGTCGTGGCCTCGGTGGGCGCCACGCGGGGCGCGCGGCCCGCCGTCCGGCCGGAGGAGCTCGCGCCGGCCGAACCCCTGGACCGCCGGAACTAGGTCTTGTCGACGACGGGCACGTCGTCACGGTGCGCGCCGTAGTAGTCCGACTGCCCACGCATGATCTCGCGCATCGACGCGTCCTGGCCTACTCCGTACACGGTGCCGTCGAAGTCGAGCTCCCGCTGGATCGCCCAGATCTCCTCGTGCCTGTCCGGCGGCAGGATGGTCGCCGGGTCGCCCACGGCCACCCAGCCGATGGGCACGAGCCCTCCTGGGGCGACGACGGTGTTGACCTGCACCACGCCGTTGATGCGCACCTCCGCGCCCGCGCCGATCACGCTGCCCGGGAACAGCGAGACGCCCGTGGCGAGGAACACCTCGTCCTCGACTCTGCTGCCGTTGACATGGGCGTGCGGGCCGATCAGCACGGCGGAGCCGATCTCGGCAGGGTGCCCTCCGCGCCCGCGGACCAGCGCGTTCTCCATGACCACCGTGTCCTCGCCGATGACGACGGCGCCGTCCTCCGCCGTGAGCACGGCCCCGTGCAGGATTCTGGCCCCGGCGGCGATGCGGACATCACCGATGACGGTGGCCGACGGCGCGACGTACGCCGACGGATCGATGGTCGGTTCGAGACCACGATGGCGGATCAGCATATGTGGGCTCCTCTCCAGCCGTCACCCTACTGGTCGACACCCACACGACCTCAACCACCTCTCTTTTCATAAAACGAACGATAGACTCGGTTTTATGAAAAGAGCTGCGCCGCTACTTCTCCCACTTCTGCGCACTCGCTCGCAGGGCGACATCCTGGCGGCGGTACTCCTCCGGCCAGAAGAGGAGCAGAGCCTGTCCGACGTCGCCAGGCTCGTCGATGTGTCCCCCGCGACCGTCCTGCGCGAGATCGACCGCCTTGACAAGGCCGGTCTCGTCTCGACCCGCCGTCTCGGCAACACACGACTTGCCCGCGCACGAACGGACAACCCCGTTTACGCTCCTCTAGCAGAACTTCTAGCGGTGACCTTCGGTCCCCTGGCGGTGCTTCGCGGCCTCCTCACCGACGTCGAAGGCATCACGCGTGCCTTCATCTATGGATCATGGGCGGCTCGCTACAACGAGCAGCCTGGTTCAGTGCCTGGTGACATCGACGTGCTCGTCATCGGCGATCCTGACCGTGATCAACTCGCCGACGTCGTAGAGGAAGCCGAGAAGACGCTGCACAGAGAGGTCAACGTGCGCCGCGTCTCCACCTCCGCATGGGCGGACGACGACGGCCCGTTCAAGCGAACAGTCATGAGCTCGCCGATCGTCGAGCTAGTCGAGAACGAAGGAGATCCGAGTGCCACGGACGACGACGGGTAGGGAACGCTGGCCGGTCGGCGAGCCTGAGGTCCAGAACCTCATCGACGAAGGCGAGCTCCAGCAGGTCGAACCGTCCGAGGAGCACGCAGAGTTTCTTCTCGACCAGGCTGACATCCACCTCACCTCGGCTGCCAAGCTGGTCGATGACGACCCGGCCGGCGCCCTGGCGATGCTCTACGACGCCGCGCGCAAGGCCATGACCGCACCCCTCGCACGACAGGGACTACGACCGACCAACAAGAACGGCCATCGCGCGGTCCAAGAAGGTGTCGAGGCCCAGCTTGGAGTCAATGCACGCAAAGTCGTGAGGACGTTCCGCGCTCTCCGACTTCGCCGCCACGACTCCGAGTACCCAGGCATAGAGACTCCAACCATCACCACCGAAGAGGTGACGCTCGCTCTCGCGGACTCACAGGACATCGTCGCCGCGATGAGGAAGTTCGTTCCGAACCTGGGCCCCTGGCACTGAGGCTCTCCGCACGTCACCACCACCGACACCGCCCGAACTAGGCTTGCCCGCGTGAGCACGAGCACCGAACTCCCCCGTCAGGTCTCCGAGACGTTCGACCCGCAGCGCTGGCGCACGGTCGCGGGCTTCGAGGACCTGACCGACCTCACCTACCACCGCGGCGTCGACCGCAGCGGTGACGAGCCGCGCGACCTGCCGGTGGTCCGCATCGCGTTCGACCGGCCCGAGGTGCGCAACGCATTCCGCCCGCACACGGTGGACGAGCTGTACCGGGTCATGGACCACGCCCGCATGACCTCCGACGTCGGCACGGTACTGCTCACCGGGAACGGCCCCTCCCCCAAGGACGGCGGCTGGGCGTTCTGCAGCGGCGGTGACCAGCGCATCCGCGGCCGCGACGGCTACCGCTACGCCGAGGGCGAGACCGCCGACTCGATCGACCCGGCCAAGGCCGGCCGGCTGCACATCCTGGAGGTGCAGCGCCTCATGCGGACCATGCCCAAGGTGGTCGTCGCGGTGGTGGACGGCTGGGCCGCCGGCGGCGGGCACTCCTTGCACGTCGTCGCCGACCTCACCGTGGCGTGCCGCGAGCACGGCAAGTTCAAGCAGACCGACGCCGACGTCGGCTCCTTCGACGCCGGGTACGGCTCCGCCTACTTCGCCCGGCAGCTCGGGCAGAAGCGCGCCCGCGAGGTGTTCTTCCTCGCCCGCGAGTACTCCGCCGACGACGCCGAGCGCTGGGGCTCGGTCAACGAGGTCGCGGAGCACGACGACCTGGAGGGGCTGGCGCTGGAGTACGCGCGGATCATCGCCACCAAGTCGCCGCAGGCCATCCGGATGCTCAAGTTCGCCTTCAACGCCGCCGACGACGGCATCGCCGGCCAGCAGGTGTTCGCGGGCGAGGCGACGCGGCTGGCGTACATGACGGACGAGGCGGTCGAGGGCAAGGAGGCGTTCCTGGAGCGGCGCGAGCCGGACTGGTCGGGGTTTCCGTACTACTACTAGGACCGCAGGTCAGCAGGCTACTTTGCGCCCGCAGTCCGCGGAGAGTCCGCAAGACCGAGCGCATCGGCCATGAGACTCGTCGCTGCGGCGCGCGTGCGGTCCTCAGCGGAGGGCCACAGGTGGGAGTAGGTGTCGAGCGTCATGCTCGCGTTCGCGTGGCCCAGGGCGCGCTGGACGGTCACGACGTCGCAGCCGTCGGCGATCAGGCCAGAGGCGAAGTAGTGCCGGAGGTCGTGCAGGGTGAAGACGTCCATGCCCGTCACGCGGGCTCGGATGCGCCGCCACTGGTGACCGGCCGAGTCGACAAGCCACGTCCGGTCGTTCTCATTGGATAGAAGCCATTGCTCGTCACCACGCGTGCCGTAGACCTCGACGTGGCGGGCAAGCAGTTCGACGAGCGCGAGCGGGACCGAGAGCACACGCTCCGATCCGTACTTCGGCTCGGTCACGTACGCGGTCTCGGGCGTGCGGCCTTGGATCTGTCGGCGGATCTGGATCGTTCGCCGGAGGAAGTCAACGTCGCCGAGCTGGAGCCCCGCCGCTTCACCGAGCCGAAGACCGGCAAACGCGCACACCGCGATAAAAGGCCGGAAGTGCTTCGCCGACGCCGCGATCGCGGCCCCGACCTGCTCCGAGGTCGGGATTGTCATGGCGTGCTCTGGCTTGCGGACGCGCGGCAGGCGAACATGCTCTGCGGGGTTCTCCGAGATGACCCGGTCGCGCACTGCGGCACGGAGTGACGCACTGACGTAGGCCACGCGAGTCTTGATCGTCGTAGCCGCCAGTCCACGCTTCTGCATGTCCCGTATCCACGACTCGACGTGCGAAGGACGGAGCGTGCGCATCTGGATCTGTCGGAACGTCACGCAGTCGTACGCCTGGCCGGCGGCAGAACGCGTCGTCCGCTCCCACACCTGGCGCTGGGACCAGTCCGACCACCACTGCTCGAACGTGACACGTCCGCGTCGCGGGTCGGCATAGGTACCAGTGACGATGCTTGCGGTGACTTCGTCGAGCCAGTCCTGGGCGTCGGTCCTGCGGTCGAAATGGCGGGAGTGCTCCTTCTTGGCTTCGTCGCGGTAGCGGGCGCGCCACTTACCGTTCGGTCTCTTCTTGATCGAGGCCATCTGTGTCTCCTTCCGTGGGGTCCGGGTCGTCTCCGGTGAGGACTCTGGCTAGTTCGTCGGGGGTCAGGGATTCCAGGTTGAGCGGTGTGAGTTGCTCGCTGTCGAGCAGGATTCGGGCCATGTGGATCAGTTTTTCGAGGGTGTGCTCGTGCAGAGCCGCTGCTGCGGCTTGGGGACGTTCCCAGCCGGGGATCTTCGTTGCTTCCTCGATGGCGGTTAGGAGTGTCCGTCGTTCGCGTTCGAACTCGACGAGCACTTTGATTGCGCTGGCGGCGTGGAACGCGACCTGGCGCGTGTGGTAGCCGACCTCGCGGGTGGCGGCGGCTTGTTCGGGTTCCTGGATGAGGTCTTCGAGGCGGACGTTCAGTTCGTCGGCGAGGTCGATCGCTTCGGCGAGTTTGAGTGGGCGTTCTCCTTTCTCGATGGCTGAGGCGGTGGCCTGGGACCACTTCCAGCCTCGGTTGCGCATGGCGCGGGCTAGCGCTTGCTGGCTGCGTACGCCGCGCCTGCTAGCGAGGTTCTTGCCGATGTGAATGTCTCGTTCGTCTGCTGCCACGCCCCAACCATATCGGCGAATCTTGTTTACAGCCACAAGAACTCGTGATCTACTAGATTTCAAGGTTTGCCACAACAACGGAGGCTGATCATGGACGAGTCCGATCCGATGCTGCGCACCCGAGAGGTCTCTGACCTCCTCGGCGTACCGGAGAACACGCTGCGCTGGTGGCGGTACGAGGGAAAGGGTCCGGACTCGTTCCGGCTCGGTCCGCGCCGGGTGGTCTACCGGCGCTCGAAGGTGCTGGCCTGGCTCGCGGCGCAGGAGGCGGCTGGTGCCAACCACACAATGGCCTGATCCCTCCCAGGGCAGGCGAATGAACGGGGCTCGGACACTTCGGTGTCCGGGCCTCGTTGCTGTTCCGGCCAACGCCACCGTCGCGAGCCGTACCCCGCCATCGACGCCATCGTCCTCGCGTCCGTGTGGCGCGAAGGAGTGGATCGCCGGCCATCTGTCCGCGCACGGGGGCGAGGCTCTGGCCGCCGAGGTGATCGAAGCCGGCCGCCCGGTGGGGTTCCCGGCGTCCACGCTGAAGAATGCCCGGCCGAAGGTGGCCGACACCGTCCGGATCGGGTTCGGCACGGCGCAGAAGACCTACTGGCGGCTCCGCGCCGACGTCGGCACCACCGTTGACGCGCGGCCCGCAGGCACCCCGAGTCTCGCGAACACCACAGATCCCGCAGCGGCCACAACACCCGCCGAGACCGCACGGCCCGTAGCAGCCACAGGAACCACGGACACAACAGAGCCCGCTGGCCGCGCAGGTCCCGTGCGGCTCCGCGACACCGCCTCGCCGCAACCGGCCGGAGCGTCCCGCCCGCGCCGTGCGCGTCGTCGACCAGGCGGTGCCCCCGTTCCCGCGCAGCAGCAGACGCTGTTCGCCGCGATGGGGGTGAGCGAGCCATGAGAGGCCGTCACCCGGACGAGGCCCGCAGGCCGGGCATCGAGGACGCAGGGACCGAGGCACGTGCTCGCCCGGAGGCAGCGCGTCACCTCGCCTACCGACGTTCGTACCGCCTCTCCGAGACCACGGCGAGCACCCTGCTGTGGGAGGCCGCGCACGCGGCGGCACGCCGTGCAGCCCTGGCTCTGCCCGACGATCCCGACGAGGCCGTGGTGCAGGCGCGGGCGTTCCGGCTCCTGGACGAGTCGTGGTGGCGCCTGGTCGATCGCCACGACCGCGACCGCCAAGCCCGGCGAACGAGCAAGGCGGACGCAGGCCCGGCGAGGCCGTCACCCGACGGCGCCGGGCCCTTGCGTGCGGGACCGGTCCGACGGGCTCCCGGTGACGTCGCCGGGATGGACGGCCCATGAGCTGTGCCCTGCGGCCGAGAGCCGGCCAGGACCCCAGACGCCTCCCACTGCGGCTCGCACCGTCCCTCGGCGGCCGGGAGCGGGCCGTCGCCGTGGCGCGGGTGCGGATGTGGCGGAGGTCCCACCCCACCGCTCCTCCCCGCCCGGCCCACTCGACCCAGCACCGCCCAACCAGCCCAACCACTACAAACCACACCGAGCCCACCACATCAACTCCAATACACCACAGACCTACCCACCACAGCCCACACCACACCAACCACGCAACCACCACCTACCCCAGCCCACACACCTACCCACAAGGCAGCACACCTCAGGCAGTTGAGGAGCGACGGCACCGTTGGCGATGGGACGAGCTGGCAGCGTTGGCGCGATGGCCGCACACCTCGCCTGCACACCCCAGGGTCGGTGGTGGGTCGTGACGGTGAGCATCCATCCGATGAGCGTCGGCAACGGCACCGAGTACCTGACCGGTTCTGTGGCCAACGGCGACTGCGATTTCCCCAGCCCCGGTGATGGGCTGGGGATGGACCCGGTCACCGCGTACTACACCGCAGTAGGCACCCCGCCGGGCTACTGGCTGGGACGCGGCGTGAGCGGCCTCGGCGGTGGCGGTGTGCTCGCGCCGGGGCAGCGGGTGACCACGACGCAGCTCCAGCGGCTCCTGGAGGCGGGTCGGGACCCGGTCACGACCGAGCCGTTGGGCCGGGCCTACCCGAAGATCGCCACGCTGCGTGAGCGGATCGAGAAACGGACCGCCGCCCTGGACGCGAACCTCAGCCCGGAAGACCGGCAGGCCGCCGTTGACGCGATCGTCCAGGACGAGACGCTGGCCGGGAAGCGGACACCGGTCGCCGGGTTCGACCTGACGTTCTCGCCCGCGAAGTCGGTCTCGGTGCTGTGGGGCCTGTCGGACCGGAACACGAAGGCGGTGATCCTGGGTGCGCACCGGGCAGCGATGGCCGAGACCATCCGGTTTATCGAGGACCACATCGCGGCCACGAGGATGGCCACCGATGCCGGGAACGGGTCGATCATGCAGGTGGAGGTCACCGGGGTGGTCGCCACGGCGTTCGACCACTGGGACTCCCGTGCGCACGACCCGCAGTTGCACACCCATGTGGTGATCGCGAACAAGGTCCGGGCTCTGATCGACGGCAAGTGGCGCACCCTGGACTCGCGCGCGTTGTTCAACGCGAACGTCGCGTTCAGCGAGCACTACAACGCGGTCCTGGCCGACCGCCTTACCGCCGCCCTCGGTGTGAAGTGGGAACGCCGTGTCCGGGGCAAGGACCGCAGCCCGCGGATGGAGATCGTCGGCGTCAGTGACGAGCTGATCGAGGAGTTCTCGAACCGGTCGGCCGAGATCGAGCACTGCGCGGACCAGCTCATCGCCGAGTACCGCGAGAAGCACGGGCGTGCGCCGTCGTCAGGCACGATCAACCGGCTGCGTGAGCAGGCGAACCTGGAGACCCGCCCACCGAAGACGATCGCGTCCCTGGCCGACCTCTCGGCGCAGTGGCGCGAGCGAGCCCAACGCATCCTGGGCCAGGACCCCACCGAGTGGGCACAGGGCCTTTTGTCTGCTGCCCTGGCCGAACCGGGGCAAGTGTTCACGGCCGGTGATGTCCCCCAGGACGTGGTCGACATGGCGGCCTCCGTGGTGCTGGGCGTGGTGGGGGACAAGAAGGCCACGTGGAAGCACTGGAACCTGTGGGCCGAAGCCGAACGCCAGACCATGCACTGGCGCATGGCTTCGCATCAGGACCGAGTCGAGGTCGTGGCGAGGATCGTCGCGCAGACCGAAGGCGGCTCGGTCACCCTGACCCCACCCGAGCTGGCACCCACCCCGGTAGCGATGCTGCGTGCGGACGGGTCCAGCACGCTGCGCCCCAAGCACTCCGTCGTGTTCACCTCCCAGGCCGTGCTGGACGCCGAGAAACGCCTCCTCGCGCTCATGGACGACCGCACCGCACCACACTTGGGTGCCGACCTGCTCAGGGCCATCCTGAACCACGGTGTCCGAGACGGTGCGCTCGACGCCTCGCAGGCCGAAGCCATCGCCATGGTGGCCGGTTCGGGCCGCCGCCTGGACCTGTTGATCGGACCAGCCGGGACCGGGAAGACCACCACCCTGCGTGCACTTCGCACCCTGTGGGAAGGACAGCACGGGCCCGGGACCGTTGTCGGTCTGGCGCCCTCTGCGGCCGCTGCCGACGTCCTGAGTGGTGAGCTCGGGATCGAGTGCGAGAACACCGCGATGTGGCTCACCCGGCAGCGGCACGGCCGCGCCCGGTTCAAGGCCGGGCAACTGGTGATCGTGGACGAGGCATCCCTGGCCGGGACGCACACCCTGGACCGCCTCACCCGGGCGGCGACGGAGGCCGGCGCGAAGGTGCTCCTAGTCGGCGACCCCGCCCAGCTCCCCGCCGTGGAGACCGGCGGAGCCCTGACGCTCCTGGCCGGTGAACGCGCCCGGACGGGCGGTGACGTTCCGACGTTGGTCGAGGTGCACCGCTTCCACTCCGGCTGGGAGAAGCACGCCACGCTCCGGCTGCGCGACGGCGACCCCGGCATCCTGCGCACATACGAGGACCACGGGCGCATCCAGGCGGGCACCACCGAGAACATGACCGCCGCCGCGTACACGGCGTGGAAGGCCGACACCGAGACCGGGCTGTCATCGGTGCTGGTCGTGCCCGACACCGCCACGATGAACGACCTCAACCGCCGCGCCCGCGCCGAACGCGTCCTGACCGGACGCGTCTCCGACGGCCGCACCGTCCGCCTCGCGGGGCAGACCCGAGCCTCGGCCGGAGACCTGATCCTCACCCGGCGCAACGACCGCACCCTGCGCCACGGGCACGCCGGATGGGTCCGCAACGGCGACCGCTGGCAGATCACCGCCGTCCACCGGGACGGGTCGGTCACGGCCGAGCGCATCGACCCCGACGCGCACACCGACGCCCGCAACGGTCAGCGCGGGCAACAACTCAGTGGTGGGACGGTCCGGCTGCCCGCCGCGTACGTGGCCGAGCACGTCGACCTCGGATACGCAATCACCGGACACCGCGCCCAGGGCCTCACCGTCGACACCGCGCACACGGTCGCGAGCCCGAGCATGAGCCGGGAGAACCTGTACGTCGCCCTCACGAGAGGCCGCCAGGCGAACACCGTGTTCGTGCCCGTCGACCAGCCCGACCGGAACCACAACCACGAACACGCCATCGGTGCGAACATCGACCCCGACCTGCCCGAGCAGGCCGCCGCGCGCGCCGTCCTGGCGGGCATCCTGCACCGGGTCGGCGCCGAACCCTCCGCACACCAGGCGCGCCGCGACGAGGAACACCGCTGGGGATCCATCGCGCAGCTCGCCGCGGAGTACGACACCATCGCCACCCACGCCCAACGCCCACGCTGGACCCAACTCGTTGCGCACACCCTGGCCGGCGAAGGCTTCACACGACGCGATATCGCCCAGGTCGTGGAGTCCGACGCGTTCGGGCCACTATGCGCTGAACTACGCCGAGCCGAAGCAGACGGGCACGACGTCTACCGCCTCCTGCCCCGGATCACAGCCACCAGGAGCCTGTACGACGCCAACGACATCGCCGCCGTCCTGCACGACCGCCTCAGCCACGCAGCCGCCCGCGCGGCCACCGGGCGGAACCGGATCGCCGGGCTGGTCCCACAAGCCCAGGGACAGTTCCCACAGGACGTCCACGAAGCCCTCGACCGGCGCGCCGAACTCATCGAGGACCGCGCCCGCGCCCTCGCCCAGGAAGCACTCGGCGATCATGAGCCCTGGACCCGGCACCTGCCCCCACGCCCCGATGGACCCGGCGAACAGGCCTGGCAGAACGCAGTCGCCGCTGTGGCCGCCTACCGGGATCTCTATGGCGTGACTGGAGACAGCCTGCTTGGCGACCCGCCCACCACTCTCACCCAGCGCGATCACGCCCGGCGGGTCCAGGCTGTGCTGCGGCCCACGCAGGCGCCGGACCGGCGAGGGGCGCCCTCGTACCCCGGAGCGGCCAGAGTCGACCGACGGCAACGACCTGAAGGACCGTCTCTCTAAGCGCCGACATTGGCCCCAGTAATGCGATAATCGACGGCTCGCCGGTGTTTTTGTGCGGACAAAAACAAGGCGACCCCCGAACGGACGGTGGGCTGGATTAATGATGGCATTCTAGGGACGATTGGATCGCTATATGTGCTAGCACGTCTAGCACATTGACCTGCGCGTACGGTATCCCTAGACGTATGTGAAAGTTAGGTGAAGCGCGAGACGAATTCTGGATTCGGGTTGGCGGGTCGCAATTGGCGGACGTACCGTCCTTTCGTGTCCGCACCGTTCGTGCGGAAAAGTAAAAGCCCTCGCCCGGGATCTTGGCGGAAGCCGGGCGAGGGCACGAACCTGCTCGTGAGGAGTAGTCCGTGTGTGCAGATTACAACGCGGCCCTGGTGCGGATCCGCCCGGACGTCAACTGTCCGGCCGACGTCCGCGTTCAGGATGACCCCCGCAACGGTCCGCAGGATGCGAGAGGTGGCGCGGTGATCGAAGACCTCGGGGTCTCCGGGATCACCTCCTGGCCCCAAGCGGTCGTAGCTGTGACCTTCATTGTTGCGGCCTTGGCTCTGCCGCAGGTGCTCGCCTACATGAAGGATCGGCGCGCCACGCGACGATCGAGGCGTGGTTCAGCGAACCCGAACAAGCCTCGCTCGTCGCCCAGCCGCCGCGAGCCATGGCGTCGAGTAGCTGGTCACGTCCCGACGCCACCCGAGGCTTGCCTCAACTCAGTATCCGAGGAGAGAGCGTGACGACCAGCGTTGCTGGACCCACCTACCCTTCAAGTCGGACGATCCATCCTTCGGCGTCCGGGATCGTGGTGCCGGTCAGACGGTCCCATCCGGGGGCGCCTTCGTCGCGCCACTGAGCGATCCACTCATGGAGCAGGTCTAGTGCGTCCTGAGTCCCGGCGTGGACTGCGGTGCGGCGTCCGAGCAGGGCGAGTCCCGTGCTGGTGGCGGCCCCGATGGTTAGGAGGTGGTCGGGTAGCCCAGCGGTGACCAGCCCGTCGGGCCGGGTGGCGTAGAGCCACGCGGTGAAGTCTCCCAGCTCGTCGGCGGTCAGCGGTGACGGCTCCTCAGTCGGGTACTTCGCGATGACATCCAGGAGGTCGTGTGCGGTGGCCGGGTCGTCGTGCAGGTGCGCGCCGCTGAGCCACCACGGGGCGCCGTCAGTCCCGGTGTCGTTCGGGATGTCGTTGGGGATCGAGGCGTCGACGTATCGGATGGGCAGGGCGAACGTCGTGACGACGTCGTCGTGCATCTCGATGTAGGACCCGGGGCGTACGTCGGTCACGGTCGGGACGCCGTCGGCCAGGCGGATCGTGACGATCGCGTTGGCGACCGCGAGCTCGGCAACCTTGACCGGGGTGACGATGACGGCGTCGGGTGTGGCCTGGTCGATCCACGGCGCGGGTACCAGGTGCGGGGTGGACCAGGCGGCGATCCTGTCGTACGGCGCCCCGTCGGGGTCTCCGGCGTATCCGTCGGCGTGCGTGACAGTGACGTTGGTAATCCTCGCCTCGACGAGGCGCGCGCGAGCGCGGTGGACCAGGTCGGGGTCGACCTCAACTGAGTGCACGTGTCCCTGAGGGCCGACCAGGCGGGACAGGAGGGCTGCGGTGTAGCCGGAGCCGGTCCCAATCTCCAGGACATGCTGGCCGGGCTGCACGTCCAGGAGGGTCAAGGTCTCGGAGACCGCCGCGATGGCGGACGACTGGGGCAGCTTCGATCCATCAGGTTCGGTGACGAAGTAGGCGTAGGACGTTTCTTCGACGGCGGCTGTGACCTGGCTGGTCATCGGTGGTTCCTCTCGATGGTGCGGGCGGGGATGGACGTTGTGCGCAGGTAAGCGCGAGTCGTTGCTGGTTCGTCGACCGGTGTCTGGCCGGCTTCGACCCAGGCGTGGAACGTGTACGGGTGTGGTCGGACTCCGTGGCACCAGGTGACCGGCTGGCCGCGCAATGCGGCGAGCCACGTCGCGGTCAGGGACGTCTCGAGGCAGGCGGCGCGTCCTGGCCACCATGAGGCCGCGCGCCGGACAGCGACCACGATCATCAGGGCGGCGGTGTGGTCGGCTGGTTTGCCGGGGAGTCGGTTGAGCCGGGTGGTCATGGCATGCACGACGCGGAACGGCAGAAGTCGCAGGCAGGCGATGACCACCACGATCAGCATGGCCGCTTGCATCTGCATGACACGCGGCACGGAGCGGGCAGCAGGGACCGCCATGGAGACGCTCATGCCGCCTCCTGAATGAGACCGCGGCGAAGCAGGTCGCCAGAGAGGCGGTCAGTCCACTCGACGGCGCGCTGGTAGTCCGCACGTGCCAGTTCCTCGACGGCCGCTGTCGTGGACTCGTTGGCCGGGTCCGTCAGGCTTGTGAGGAGGACGGTCGCGGTCGTGTTCAGCGCGAAGAGATTGCCTCCGCGCAGGTCCACCAGGACGGAACCGCCGTCCGGCGTGGGAGTCATGGTGACGTGAGTGGCCAGCTCGTAGCGAGACATGCCTTGTCCTCTCTCACAGGTGTCCAACGTGCGCGGGTACGTCGTTCGTGTGCCCGGTACCAGGCTTCGGCGGCTACGACCGATGCCAGACGAGCCAGCGGGACATCGACGCCCCGGCCGGCCTGTGCCAGCGCCTGGCGGGCCGATGGCGCGTCGAGCAGCCCGATGTCCGCCAGGCGGGATCCGGTGAGCAGGTCATGCAGCAGGTCCATGTTCCGGGCGATCCCGCGATAGTGCAGCGCGGAGTAGTTGCCCTTCGTCGACCGGGACAGCAGGCCGTCGGGCACGAGCCCCGATAGTGCGGCACGCAGGAGTGGCTTCGCGGCATGAACCGTCGTGCGCTCGGACGCCGGGACCGAGAGAGCGGCGGTGACGACGCCGTCGTGCAGATACGGGGAGACCAGCCGCAGACCGTTGACGTCGGCGGCTTGTTGATCGAGGCGCTGTTGCCGGGCGAACGAGGTCACGGCCGACCGAGCTGCATGGTCGCCGACGGACCAGCCTGGGCGCTTCGGAAGGAGGCACTCGCGGATCGCGCCGGCAACTGCGCGGCGTGCGTCCTCGGTGAGCCACGCGGTGTTCGGCTGGTCGAACCAGCGCACTTGCGCGGCCGTTGATGTCGCACGGGGTGCGGGCCGGAGTGCTTCTCTGGCCAGCGATGCCAACGCCGCATCGGGAGAAGTAGCAGCGAGCCGGAGGGCAGCAGTAATCACCGGCAAGCTCGGGGAGTTGCGCAGCGTGGCCCAGCCGCGTGCCTCACGGACCAGGCTCGCGGGATGGTGTGCGAAGTCGGCGAGGTATGCCAGCGGCCCGACCAGGACTGCGTCTCCTCCATCTCCGGTCAGGTGTGCCCTGCTGCCCAGGCGAAGCAACTCGGTGTGCCACCACGCCGTGCGAGCGTGCACCACGGCATCGGTCCATGGCTCGTCCGTGACAGGGACCTCGTCGATCGCGGTGTAGGGCAGCACCGCGTCCGGGATCGTCCTCGTCTCGTGCCGCACGTTGGTCAGCAGCGCCGCGGCCATGCTCGCGCGCTCGACGTCGTCGTTGTCGGGTTGCGCGGAGTCGAGCGTCAGCGCCGTGACCGGCTGTGCAGACGCGCGACTCGCCACGGCCGCGACGACGGTCGAGTCAAGCCCACCGGATAGGTCGGCAGTGGTGCCAGCGCTGACGAACGGCCGGACCTCGGCCAGCATCGCCTCTCGTAGCGCGCCGGAGCCGTCGGCGAAAGACGTCGATGGCGACGGACGGTGCAAGGCCGCGGTGCGCGCTCGTCCCTGGATGTCGAGTAGCAGCATCCCGTCCGCTGGGACGGTGCTGACGCCGTCGAACGCCGAGCGGCTTGATGACGGGACGAGGTCTCGACTGGCCAGGCGCAGGCTCAACCACGCCGGGTCCGGGTCGGAGCCAATGAGGTCAGCGAGGATCGTGGCCGACGACGCGAAATGCGTCGCTCCCTCATAGTCGGCGTGGAACACCAGGCGGGTGCCCGCCTGGTCGCCCGTCACGATCATCTCGTGGTCGTCAGCCCACACCACGTGGCTGGAGCCGCCCCGCTCAGCAAGCGGCGTGTCATCGAGCCGGGACGCGAACCGGCGCGCTTGCCGAGCCAATTCGGCATGGTCCGCGACCACATCGCCCAGGACTGCGCACCACCAGCCCGGACCTTCGAGTACCCGGACCTGATCATCCGCCCAGTCACCGAGCGTCCAGACGACCTCACGCCCCAGACGGAGCAGTTGGCTCCCGTCGGGAACGAGCGGGAAACCCGACGCCGTGCGGGTTCCACCGAAACAACGCATCACCATCGGGCCTCCCGTCGTGTTTATCTACTGGTGTCCGAGGTGGGCGCTCAGTAGTAGTACTCCTTCATGTCGGCCGTGTCCTTCGTCTGCGTGCCGAGCGTCAGCTTCGTCACCGAGCCCAGCTCGGTCACTACGGGCTCCTCGATCAGCGTGGCCGACCCGGTGTCGGTGGTGTTCTCGTTCATCCGGTTCCCCTTCTGGTCTGTCCGGCGGGAGATGTCCCGCCGGTTGCCGCGTTCCGGCGAGTGCAGGACCAGCCAACCAACGTCTCCACGGGCTGAGAAGGAACTCTCTTGCGCGCGGGACCGAACTTTCACCGAACTTCGGGCCCGCTAGGCGGGTAGGTGGTTCTCTGACGCCAGCCCGGAGTGCAGACTGGCGCCATGACGGCGGAACTGGATGGCGTGCCGGTCACGCCTGAGGAACTAGAGGCTCTGGCCCTGACTGCCTACGGGCACTTCACGTCCATGCGGGTGGACAACGGCGCCGTGCGCGGCCTTGATCTGCACCTGGCGCGCCTTGCCCGCGATGCCAAGGCGCTCTTCGGAGCAGACCTGGACACCGAACGCGTTAGGGACCTCGCGCGCCGGTTCGCACCCGAGACCGGTGCCGGCATGGTCCGGGTCACCGTCTTCGACCCGACCATCACCCTCGGCAGCCCCGAGGAAGCAACCCAGCCTCGGGTCCTGGTGACGTCCCGCCCGGCCGGATCGCTGGAACTGTCGCCCTTCCAAGTACGGACCTCGGTCTACGAGCGAGACCTCCCGAGTGTGAAGTCGACGGGCTTGTTCGCGACACTCGCGCACCGGCGTACCGCACGCCTGGCCGGGTACGACGACGTCCTGTTCACAGCTCCCGATGGCGCAGTGAGCGAAGGCGCCACCTGGAACATCGGCTTCTTCGACGGCAGCGACGTCATCTGGCCCGCGGCCGAGGTCCTGGAGGGCGTCACGATGGAACTCCTGGCCGGCGCCGGCTACGACCAGCGCCGGGCAGTGCATGTCTCGGATCTGGCGGACTTCCCGGTGGCCTTCGCCACGAGCTCCGGGATCGGCGTGCGAGCGATCACCAAGATTGACGATCACACGTTCGATGGCGACCACCCCGTGATCGCGGACCTCCGCCAGGCCTACGCCAAGATCGGGGAGCAGGTGCTCTGAGTGTTAACAGTGCACGAGACCGCTCCGGCCGCTAGTCTCACGCCTCGGCAACGAGGGGGACGAGTGGCGAGCGTCGAGCGGTGGACCGGGGTCGAGGTGCGCGCGTTGCGGCACGCGCTGCGCATGAGCCTGGAGGACTTCGCGCAGCACCTGGGCGTGAGCGACCGGATGGTCTCCAAGTGGGAGGCCAGAGGCGAGACCATGCAGATCCGCCCGACCAACCAGGCCGCACTCGACACTGCCCTGTCCCGCGCGACAGCGGACGTTCAAACCCGGTTCGCCAAGCTGCTCGGCGGCGACACGACCGAGAGCGACGACGAGGAACTACCGAGCACGTCACTGCCGACTACGCAGATCATTCGCCATCCCACCGATGGGCGGGAGATGGCTCTAGTCGGCGCCGGGGTCTACCTTGCGGGCACGAGCCGTGAGCCCGTGTGGCTCCCGGACTTCTACATCGACGTCTACCCGGTCACCAATGCTGATTACGAGCACTTCGTCACCGCGACCGGTCACACTCCGCCGCAGCACTGGCCAGACCGGCGTGCGCCCGCCGCGATCCGCACGCACCCCGTCGTCTTCGTGACGTGGCACGACGCGAACGCGTACGCCGAGTGGGCGGGCAAGCGCCTGCCCACCGCCCAGGAATGGGAGAAGACGGCTCGCAGCCCGCACGGCGACGTGTACCCCTGGGGCGACCAGCCGACACCCGCGAAGTGCAACACGCGAGAGTCTGGCATCCGGTCGACCACACCCGTCGACCGCTACCAGTCCGGCGTCAGCGTCTACGGCGTCTACGACCTGTGCGGCAACTGCTGGGAATGGACCTCCAGCGCCACGGAACCCGACCGGTACGAGCTCAAGGCCGGTGCATGGACCAGCCCGTTCGCACGGGTCACACCGTCAACGTTCAACGATGCCTCAGCCACCATGCTCGACGACGACACCAGCTTCCGATGCGTCGTCCTCGCCGAGGAACTTCCGGCCGCACCCCCAGCTCGCTGACTCCGGCCGCAGATCCGCGTTGCTCCACGCCGGCATTCCTCGCGCTCCTTGGACGGAGTAGCACAGGCCGTGGCGGAGTGACCTCGCCTGCGCCGACACTGTTTCGCGTCCACCGTCTGGGGTCACACAGCGTCTGTGGGGGCCTAGGAGACGATACCTTGGCACCCACGCACATCGCGAAGTAGGACGTGATGCCCCATCACGGCTCAAGGCGCCGAAACGTCTTGGACATGCGGAACTTACGAGCAGCAGGGTGATCAAAGGGAACCATGATCGCGCTCGCCGGGAACTCCCGATGGCCTTTCATCGGCTCAACGCGAACTTCAGGAACGAGGGCCGTCATCGGCCGACCGTTGAATTCCTCGGGCCGGTACGCTTCACCTCGCGGCGCACCCGATCAAGAGTCGGTGGCTCCGTGCGCGGCGGATGAGCCAAAATTAGGGTCTGATCGATTGGTTGGTAGTAATACCACTTTTCGCCGCCAGGGTAGAAGGCAATCAAGGCCGCCGGCACAGGCTCTGGTTCGGTCGGCCACATTTTTCGATCGAGTTTACGGAAGCCGTTGCGAATGGTCGGCCATTCGGAAAGCGCCTCGTCAGTAGCCTCGATGATGTTTCGGGCCTCCCAGGAGTCACTGATAGTATCTATCTTCTCCATAAATAGCTTGAAGAATGTCAAACCTTCGAATAGCGCCACCGCCGCCAGTTCAAGGTCGTTCCCGGTGCGATGCACTGGCACCTCCTTAATATCACGGACCAAACCAGCCATAGATCCGCTCGATCCGTGGATGACTGCGGACAGTACGCGGTAGCCGTCGTAGTGCGAGCCGAGACCATGGCTTGCAGCCCGATCCGCCAAACTTCCCTTGGCCCACTGACGCTTGAACGACGAACCATATGCCTTAATGGCTCGCGCGAGGCGCGGCGCAGATCGCTTTTTTAGCGCGTCCAACCGCGCGACCTCCCTCCTCCTCTCGGCGCGTGGCAGGAGCGGTAGGTGGGATCGGCGACCGGCCGCAACCATTTCGACGGCGACCCTGTGCTCGCTATAACGTGCAGGCGTGTTTTTGCTGGATCCGGTAATGTCATATAGGTTGACAACATGCTCGAATAGAACCCTGGCACTGTGCGCCGCCGAACGACCGTCTAGATGCAGAGCGTGTCGAACGACACCAACGAAGTCGTTCACCGCAGCAGTTAGCATCAGCTTTTGAGCGTGGTTTTCGAGGAGTCCGTAGATTCCTCCTGAAATCTGTGCTGTTGCATTCATGTAGTGAGTGAGCCACCCAGCCAGCGCGCCGTCGATCGCGTCGAGAATATCCGGCGCAGAATCGGGACTCTGGATTTCATGTCCACTGCGGTCGCCTGCGGTCCAGTCTTTGAACCCGATCCCGAACGCGCTACTTTCGCGGTTATCCATGGCAGACATCTTCCATGGAAGCGCGCATAAACACGAGCACAGACTGGAGGTGGTGGCAGTTTTCATCCACGCTGCAGTAGGCGGGGTGCGGTGGGGGTGCGCGCAGCGCCCGGAGCGCGGGGGTCCGCATCCCCACCGGCGGCGCCGCGCCCTTGATCTTATTGAGGTCAACTCGGCAACGTTGCCGGCGGTCCACGGGGACTGCAATGCGAGCCGACATGTGGACCGTGAAGGCACGGGCTTCAGCGGCGGCAAGCTCGTCCTCGCGCGAGGGTCTTGCCTGGCCGATCGAGAACACGTCATGCGCTCGGGCGACCTCGGGCCACTAAGCAAGATCGTAAAGTCAGCGGAGTGCCGTGTCGCATCTCGGCACACCTACTCGTCATCCGTGATGGTGGCGAGCCTGCGGGTGAACTGCACAAAACCGGCTCGGCGAACGCCGTTACCTGGGCGTACAACCCTATGCTTGGCAGCGGCGGGGCGGGGTCGCGGGTCTACATCGCAGGGCGCGGGTCTGACGACGCCCACGAACCGATGCGAGGAGCCGACGATGCCCGAGACGGTGACCTGGAAGATGGAGCCGCACACCCGTGCTAAGCACGACCTCCTTCGCGCGTACCTCGGGGCGTGGTTCCCGATCATGTCGAAGTTCAACAAGCGAGTGGTGATGTTCGACGGGTTCGCTGGCCCAGGCATCTACGAGGGTGGAGAGCCCGGCTCGCCGGTCATCGCGCTGCGGACGCTGGCCGAGCACCACTACGCAACCAAGATGACGGGCTGCGAGTTCGTGTTCCTGTTCAACGAGCATGAGCGAGGCCGCTACGCCCGGCTCCAGCAGAGCCTCGGCGAGCTCGAAGCCGAGCTGGGGGCACTGCCGAAGAACGTCAAGGTCAGCCTGTCGAACGCGAACTTCTCCGACTTGGTGGCCAAGATTCTCGACTCCCTCGGCGAGAACCAGCTCGCGCCGACCTTCGCGTTCGTCGACCCGTTCGGCTACAAGGACGTGTCGATGGCCCAACTCCAGAAGTTTCTCGAGTTTCCCAAGTGCGAGTTGTTCATCTACTTCGACTTCAACAGCGCCAACCGCTTCGCAACATCCGGGCAAGTGGACAAGAGCTTCGAGCAGCTCTACGGCACTGACCGTTTCACCCAGGCGCCACCCGCGGGCGACCAAGGGCGTGGACCGTTCCTAACCGAACTTTACGAAGCCCAACTGCGAGACGTATGTCAGTTCCCGTACGTGCAGCGTTTCGCGATGGTTAATTCCCAGGGCAGGACCGGAAACTACATCTTCTATTGCACCCGCAGCTACACCGGCCTCAAGGCCATGAAGGCGGCGATGTGGAAGATAGATCCCACTGGCGAGTACAAGTTTTCCGACCTGCTACACGGACAGCCGGTGCTGTTCACGATGGACGTCGACACGACACCCCTGCAAGAAGAGCTGGGCCGCAAGTTTAGCGGTACGACGGTGACGGTCGAAGAGGTTGAAGAGCACGTGGTGATACATACGCCTTTCGCCGCGTCGCACGTCAGGAAGAAGACCCTCAAGCCGATGCAGGACGACGGCAGGATCATTTGCCATGGCCAGAAGCGTAAGGGTACCTTCCCGGAAGGCACCCGGATCACCTTCGTCTGAGCCTCAGCCCGCCAGACCGACGGGCATCTCGTCCCAGGTCTTGCCGTCGAGTTCGCGGCCCAGCGCCTTAGGTGTACGTCCGCCCCACTGCTTGAAGAAGAAGGCCACTCCCGACTCCGTGCAGGCGTCACGTATGCCGCGCGCCCAGGCCAGGTCCATGGGACGGTAACCCGGTCCCGACTCTCCACCTGCGATGACCCAGTCGATCCCCTTCAGGTCAATGCCGTCCAACGGCCCGAGCAGAGGCTCGCACGACAGGAACCTGATTGCCGCAGGGATCTGCCGCAGGTGGCCGACCCGGTGCAGCGTGTCCTGGTTCTCGACGGAAGTTCCCAACCACACGTTCGGCGGCCACGGCAACTTGGTCGCCATACGCAACGCCCGCAGCGGCCGCTTGGTGAGCACCTGGTATGTGTGCTCGGGCGTCTCCGCCATCACGCGGAACACGTCCTGAACGAATTCGAGCGGCACCTTCGCATGGAACAGGTCGCTCATCGAGTTCACGAAAACCAATTTCGGCGACCGCCACCTGTACGGCTGCTCCAACGTCCTCGGGTGAGTCGCTACGCCGAATCCCGGCCCTGATGTCCGCGGGTCGCCGTCGGTCTGATACTTCTCAGCGCCCATGGCCTTCAGGCGCTTGGACAGCGTAAGCGCGTAACAGTTGTCACACCCGGAGGAAATGCGGTCGCACCCCGTGACCGGGTTCCAGGTGGCTTCGGTCCACTCGATACTTGTCCCGTCTGCCATGTCCGCAGGCTACCGCCGTCGCAGCACGCCAGCGTGCCAAACGCACGATCGATGGGCGGCATGTCGCGCCATTTTGGCACTCTTCACCCCTGCGGATTGTCATCGACTGGCTCGTCCATAAGGCTGAGGCGGACGACGCCCCGGAAGCCAACTCGGAGTGAAACGGAGTGCCCGGCATCACGACGGCTCCCAGATCTGCATGGTTCTGCGGTTGGGGGCCTTCAGTTAGGCCGTAGCGGTGGGCTTAGTGCGTGATGGGGAGTGCGAAAGAGTCCGGGCCATCAAGGGCGGCTGGCGTCCTGGTCCACCGGGCGCGCAACCCCAGGTCGCCGAGAGGATAGGTCACGCCGGCCATAGCGGCGGCGACCTCGATCTCACGCATCGTGGACCCGATCCCGCCTGGGATCGGAGCGTGACGAGTCCAGCGTCCGTGGCCGATGGTCCAGACCTCACACTTGACCAACTCGGCGTCAGTGCCGTGCCAGACCCGCAGAACCGCATGGCCTGCGGCCGTCGCAAGAGCCGCGACAAGTTGGGCGCCAAGCGAGGGAAGATGTGCGCTGGTCGCAGCGGCGGGCACGAGCGAGCGGAGAACGGGAACCACACCCTGCTCTGTGATGCTTCCCGTGACCTCACCGGCCGTTTCTCGCACGGCGGCTGGCGCATGGCCCATCGAGACTCCACGTCCCGCCCACTCCAGCATGAGCACGTCGTTCATGCCGTCCCCAACCGCAATCGTGCGGTCCGGCGCAACCCCGAGCCGCTGGCGGATCCCTTCGAGCGCCGTCGCCTTAGAGATTCCCAGGAGGGTGACGTCGAGCCAATCCGGGCCAGCCGGGGTCACGGTGACGCCGGTCGCGCGCAAGAGGTCTGCGTGCTGACGAATGCCTGGCGCCTGGACGACCACCCGGGTAGCGGGAGCGTTGTGCAGGTCGGCTAGTGGGACCTGCTTCTGGTCACCGTTGACCTGGCCGTCGTCGAACAGACGGCTTACTCTCCATCCCCATCCGACCTCCTCCACACCGATCCGCACCTCTGATCCGAGCGTGGCTGCCCGGTGGATGACCGGCGCGGCGTCGAAGTGGTGAGCTTCCTCGATCAGGTACCCGGCAGGTGCGCCGGAATCGAGACGGGCGGTGAGCGCGCCGTTGGACGTCACGGCGTACTCGTCGGTCAGGCCGAGCTGCCGAACGACGGGCAGCACCCCGGTGAGGGACCGCCCGGTGGCGAGCGCAACGCCGTGCCCGGCCGCCCGGACCAAGTCCAGCATCGCCACCGTCTCGTGAGGGACGGGCTTGCCCGTGTCGAGGAGAGTGCCGTCGATATCGAGCGCCACCATGGCCTTGGTCCGCGTTCGCACGCCGTCTTCGGTCGTCTTCACTGATCTACCTCTGGTGTGGTTGGGATGGTGCGTCGGGGCAGTTTCTCGGCGAGCCGGGGGCGCCGCGTCGTCGTGGCCGCTGGCTTCTCGCCGATGACGATGCACGCGGCACCGTGGGACTCGAGGTCGGCCGCGACGCGCGCACGCGCTGTGGCAAGGCGTGCGGCGGCTGGGATGAGGACCAGGCGAGCGTCGTGGAACCGGGCCGCCTGCACGAGCTGACTGATGGTGAACCCGTCGAACCGGTCCGTCATGATCTGCGCCAAGGCCAAGCCTTCGTCGCGCGCGTACCCGGTGACGGCGGCGCGTTGCTGATCCAGATCGGCGGCTTCGCTAGCGCACACATACGCCACTGCCACCGGACCGGGCCCGGTCAACGGATAACTTCCGTGGGCGAGCACAGAGCAGCGCACACTGCTGGCCATGCTGAAGCGGCGCCCGCGTGTTGGTGCATGTCTTCCCCTTGGAAGCGGAGTGATCCGAGTGCACTTCCAAGGTTGGGGCGGGGCGGTACGTGTCGGTAGGTCGCCCCACCGAACTTGTACCGGCATTACGCGGAACTGATAGTTCCGCGGAGAACAGCCACGTCAGCGAGGAAGGGTAGCGCAGGCCTTCGAGTCGTAGGACACAGTGGTTTCGCAGGCGGTCCAGTGGCCGAGCGGTAGGCACCGGAGCAAGGTCGAGAGTCCCGAGGCGCACTCGCGTCCCGGCACCCATCACCTAGACCACACGTAAGGAGCAAGATCATGAGCACCAAAGACGCCGACTGGGTCCTGACCATGCACGCCGCGATGGCCGACGCCGCGACCCGTCACTACCTGCCCGACGACGTGCGTGCCCGGATCGCCGACGGCACCGAGCACGTCGATGACCTGTTCTACGTCGTCGAGCTGGACGGCATCGTCCGCCCCGACGTCGGATTCGGCGAGCACTTCGACGAGTTCGTCGAGCACGGGCGGCAGCTCCTCGAAGACATGCCGCCCAGCCAGAAGGACCGCCTCCGGCTGACCCTCGCGGCGGCGAGGGATCGGAGCCGCGTGGAGGAGGCCGTGCTCATCGCCGCCGAGGAGATCGTTCAGGCGGCGGAGTAGTCACGCGCCCGGCAGCATGACGAAGCCCCGGACCGCGTGGTCCGTGACCGTGGCCAGGTCTGCCCGGGCCCTAAGTCTGGGCCCAGAGCCAGTCCGCATCCCCCAACACCGCCAACGGCTTCGTGGCGCAGACCGGGGCGATCACCAACCCTTCACATACCTCTGTGACCTGCGGTTTTACGGACCGGACCGACCGATTCGGTCTTGTTTCGGTCCGTGCGGTCCGGTTCGTGTCCGCGTGGTCGTGGGTGGCGGCACGTGACTGTCAACGGTTCGTGGTTCGATCTCCTTCAACGAGGTGACCCCATCTGCTGTAGCGAGCAGATGGGGCCTGACGTCCTCGTTTTCCATGGGCTTCGGAAGAGAGGAACATTCGTGAGTGTAAAGGATGACCACGTGAGTGGAAATCGAGGGGCGCGGCGCGCTTGGCTGGTTGTGCTCGCGGGCATCTCCGCAGCCGTCGTGCTGGAACTTGGCGGCACGACCGACGAGGCAATCGGACTGGCTGCGCTGGTGCTGCAGCTCGTGGAGATGACGCGGGTCGAACCGCTGTAGCGGCGGAGAGGCTTCACCCCAGGTCGGTTACGACCTGGGGTGAAGTCAACCTGTCACCCTGACCGGGGGCACGCGGTGCTGTTGAATGTCGGGCATGCGGACATCTCGCCGTATTGCTGGGCAGTCCAGAGTTTCATCAAGGAACACCGCCGCAACGTCCAGGTCGAACGTCGCGGTAGCTGCAATAACGGGTGCAGTGGGGCTGGGGGGTGCTCTGATCGGTGGCGGGTTCACCATGGCCGGGACAAGCGCAGCCGCTGATGCCGTCGCCGAAGCCCAGGAGAGAGACCTCAGGCGGGCGGCGTACATCGAGTACTTCGATGCCCTGGACGCATACGCGACGGCAGCGGCGGCACGCTGGGAATCTTGCATTCCCGGCACTGACAAACGGCTTGCCCCGGACGTGCCGTGTCAACCGACCCTTGGCGAGTATCGAACCGCCAGGGACACCTTCGAGGGCCAGAAGCCCCACATGGAGCTCGTGGCGAGTGATGAAGCGGGTTTGCTCGCGCACGCCATCGAACCGACGCTGCCGATGAACTTCGGCTTGACGGGCGACGTGGTCGACGACGAACCCGAACTGGCGCGGTTCACGGTGCTCTACTTGGCGCTTCTTGAAGTTGCCGCATGTGACACATCGCCGAACCCGCGTGACAACTGTTCGGACGCACGCTCCGAGGCGCGGGAGGTTGCCGTCGATGGTGTCTGGGTGCGCGAACTGGAGGATGGCGAGTCGGCCGAGACGTGGGAAGAGCAACTGCGTCGACTGGAGGGCGCCGGATCCGAGACGTCATCCGAGACGGATTGAGCGGCGTTGGGGCCCGTATGGGGCCCACAGACGCGGCATGCTGCCGCGAAGCGACTCCACCCCGGGTCAGAAAACACCCCTGACCTGTGGCGGAGCCTTGTGGAGCGGGTGACGGGAACCAAACCCGCGCCATCAGCTGGGATGCTGACATCCGAAAGAGGCCCGGTCCTCCGAGGCCCCTTCCGACAAGAACGCCGGTACAGCCGTGACGTTGTCTCAGTCGTCGTCACGCATCTTTGCCGGCGGAGGAACCCTTGCTGTCGGATGGGGCCTTAACAGTGGCCTGGGTCTTGCCGAGCTTCGAGAGTTGCCGCTGGGCCTTGCCCAGGTCCGAAATGCGCTGCTGTGCCTTGCCAAGTTCCGAGACATGCTGCGGAACTTTGGGGAGCTGCGGCACCTTGGCGAGCTGCGGCACCTTGGGGAGCTGCGGCACCTTGGCAAGTTGCGAAACGCGCTGCGGGCTGATCTTCATAAGTCGCGCGACGTCGCGCACGGGCAGGCCACGGCTACGCAGGCGCTCGACCGCCTCGCGGGACGCGGTGGCAGCCTCGCGCTCGGCTTTGGCGAGCCGCTCGCCGCGCTCCCTGGCATCGTCGATCGCACGGCGGTCGTCGGCGTCTAGGTCGGCCACGACGTCAACGCGTACATCGTCGTGCCCCAACATTGCGGCGGCATCGACCACCAGCGCCTCGACCTGGTCGAGTCGCTTAGCCTGGGTGAAAAGCCCCGGGATCTGGGGGACCTCGACGGCCCACCAGTCGCCGGACCGTGTCGCGTGTGCAGTGACGTCCATCAGTTCTTCCCTTCCAGGTAGCGCAGGATGCCTCGGGCGGTGTGCTCGTTGATCTCGTTGTGACGCGGGATCGTGGTCTGCTTGTCGCCCACGCGGACCTTGGTATGACTGCCGCCCTCGGTGTACTCGGCGGCAACCCCCGCGTCCTTGGCGATCCTGTTGATCCGTCTGATCAGATCCCTACGCTGCATATCGTAAGTCTAGGGGTCTTGTTGGATCAAGTCAAGGGGGCTTGTGCGAGCGTCGGACTGGACTGCATCCGTATGTCACCCGGTGTGATCCGGTGCCCCCGGCATGGCTCGTGGGACGCTCTGCCCATGGATGAGCCCAACGTATTGGTCACCTTGCTGCCAACGGCGATTGCCGTTCTCGCCACCGTTTTCGCGGGGCTGAGTGCGTGGGCAGCGATCAGGCAAACAGGGCTGCAGCGCAAGATTCACCAGGATGCGACTCAGCCGTACGTCTGGGTCGATATCCGGCCAGACTCGAAGGAGCCCAACCTCCACACAGTCGTAGTCGGGAACTCCGGTCCGACGTTCGCAACGAACGTTCGAGCTACGTTCGAGCCACCACTCCCCACCGGGACCTTGCGTGGCGGAGAACGGGACGAAGCGGCGTCTAGGAGGCTAAGGGAAGGACTGCCCTCCCTTGCGCCTGGCAGGCAGCTCACGTGGCCTCTTGGGTTTGGGGATGCGGTGCTGGGCCCGGACGAGAGCCGTCGGTACACGATCACGATCGATGCAAACGGGCCCTACGGGCCCCTGCCCCAACAGCGCTTGGATGTAGACATCCACTCGTATCGCGAAACGCTGGACAGCCCGGACGGGAGCCTCCACAAAGTGCGGATAGCCATCGAGAAGGTCGCGACCGCCGTTGAGAAGACCAAGCGCAACTGACGTCGGCGCGCGGAAGCCAGTGCCACCAACCACCAGCCGTCCGCTAACTGTGTGTCCCGTCCCCCCCAGGTCTGGTGACCGGGGCCAACCTGGCGCGGTCATTGGGTGCGACCGCGACCGACGGCCTGCCCGCACCGCAAGACACGGGCCGGTGCCAGTCCGCAGATAGTCCGCAAGAGGTCCGCACAAGCCCATCCGATCCCAACGCGACCAACGGCCGGGATCGTTGGAATTCCAACGATCCCGGCCGTTCTCGCTCTCACCAGAAAGTGTCGGCTGACCGGACAGCAATTCCCGTACTACTACTGAGCCCCCGTACCACTACGGTCAGTCGTCGTCCGGCACCCGCCCGTCCGGGGTGACCGGGACCGGCGCCGCGGCGAGGCGTAGGTCCTCCGCGCCCAGGGCGGCCGCCAGCTCGTCCGGCCCGGTGAACACCACGGCTCCGGGGTACCCGGCCAGGATCCGCTTCAGGCGGGCCCGCCCCTCCTCGTCCAGGTCGCGGTCGAGGTCGGCGACCAGGAGCAGCGGCGGCGTGCCGTAGATCGCGCGGGCGAGGGCAAGCCGGGCCCGCTCGTCGACGGTCAGCGGCTCCCCGCCGGCGCGCAGCACCGTCCGGGCGCCGTCCGGGAACCGGCCGACGTCGAGTCCGACCGCGGCGAAGACCTCGTCGGCCGTCTCCTCGTCCAGGTCGGGACGCCGGTACCGCAGCGCGCGCCGCAACGGCCCGCGCTCGAACACCGTGCCCCGGGTCGCGAGACCGACCAGCGCCCGGCCGCGCGCCGGTGCGACGGCGCGCAGGTTCTGGCCGGCCACCCAGGTCTCGTCGGCCAGGCCGGCCGGCGCCAGGTCGAGGCCGACCGCCCGGCGCATGAGCCGCAGCGCCGCCTCCGGGTCGTCGCTGACCAGCCGGATCCGGGCCCCCGCGCCGCCACACAGCGGCGACCCCTCCGGGGTGAGCCCCGCGACCACGACGTGCACGCGGTCCGGTCCGTCCGCGCCGTCCGGCACGGTGGCCGACGCCGCGTCGCGGCCCACCCGCTCGTGCTCGGCGCGCCGGCGGGCGGCGTCGGCGAGCGCCGGCGCGAGGACCGCGCGGGCGGCCAGGTAGGTCTGGCGGTACTCGACGATCCGCCCCAGGTCGACGATCGGCGCCGCCGCGATGCCCGCGACGGCCATGGCGGCCATCGTGACGGCCGGGTCGAGCCCGCGGACGACGCCGACCGCCGCGACGGCGAGGGTCGCGAGCAGCGCCGCCACCGTGCCGCCGGCCCGGATGGTGCCGACGACCACCGACCGGTCGACGGCCCGGTCGACGACGACGTCGGAGGCCGAGTCGATGTGGCCCAGCTCCCGGCCCGTGCCCTGCGCGGCGATGATCCCTTCCGAGGCACCGACGGTGTCGGCGATCCGCGTGGCCATGCGCCCGCGGGCCCGCCGCAGGCTCCGCGACTTCACGTACGCCGTCCGCGCCCACGGCACCAGCACGACGGCGAGCGCGGCGAGCGGGAGCAGGAACCCGGCGCCGAGGAACGGGTCGAGGACCGTGAGCCCGACGGCGGAGCCCGCGATCAGCGGGACCGCCGCCGCGAGCGGGCCGACGCCCTGCGACACCCAGTTGCGCACGCTGGCCAGGTCGTTGGTCGTGCGGGCGACGGTGATGCCGATGTGAGTACGGCCGCCTGGCGTGAGCTCGGACTCGACCAGGTCGCGGCGCACCTCGCGCACGTAGTCCTGGCCGAGCCGCTCGGTGGCGATCCGCTCCTCGATGCGCAGCCCGCCGATCGCCACGGCCGACGCCACGATGCTGAGGATCGCGACGACCATCGGCCACAGGTTGTCCGCGCGGAGCTGGGTCAGCGCCCACGCGCCGACCGCCCCGAGCGCACCCTGGCCGAGCCCCAGCCCGACGAGCACGAGGATCCAACCCCGCCGCGCACCGGTGAAGACCTTCGGCAGCGCGCCGCCGCGCGGCGCCTCCACCTCAGGCTCCGCCGATTGTCGAACGAGCCCGCGGCTCCCCTCCGGGCCCGCACCCCGTCCCTCGGCCCGTACCTCCGGCTCAGGCGACAGCATGCCCGTCCCCGACCTCGCCCGCCGCCCGGAGGCCCGCGGGACCGAGCCCCGCGGCGGTCAGCGCGACGGCGGGCAGGCACAGGTCGTAGGTGGGCACCACGTCGACTTCGAGCGCGGAGCGGGCCTCTGCGGTGGCGAGCGGCGACGCCGTCAGCACCCCCGAGACGACGGACGGCTCGCAGCCGAGCACCCGCAGCGCGGCGACCCCGCCGCTCGCCCCGAGCGCGTCCCCCGCCGCGAACACCACGCGGTCGACCACCGAGCGGAACGCGTCGTCCATCAGGAGGCGGCTCGTGTCGCCCTGGTAGACGCCGTCCGCGATCTCGATCAGCACCACGTCGGGCGTGCCGTGCCCGGCCGGGGAGGCGAGCAGGTCCGCCATCGTCGCGAAGACGTCGCGGACCTCCTCGAACGGGAGGCGGAACGTGCTGGGCAGGCCGAAGTCGGTGAAGTCGACGACGTGGTGCGCGCCGGCGTCGGCGAAGAGGTGGGCGTCGTTGCCGGCACCGGTCCCGGTCGCCTTGCCCGCGTGGACGGTGAGGCCGGCCGCGGCCAGGCCGTGGGCGAGGCAGGCCAGCGTGGTGGACTTGCCGGAGTTCATCGACGTGCCGACCACGGCGACGACGGGAACCCGCGTGGCCCGGCCGAGCACCGAGTCCGCCGGCCGCACCGGGTGCGGCGCGTACTCCGCGAGGTTCACGACCCCCGCGGCGTTCGAGAGCAGGCCGATCGGCTCGATCACCGTGGCGTCCTTGACCGCGGCGTGCTGGTCGACGACGCGCGAGGCGAGCCCGCCGGCGGCCGCGAGGTGGCACGGCCCGAGGTCCTCCGGGAGCACCGCGAGGAACTGGTCGGCGGCGTAGCGCGACCCGTACGCCACGATGATCTCGTCCCCCTCGAACAGGATCTGCCGGCGCGACGTCGGGGACTCGAGCCGCCGGTGCTGGCCGATCGTCACGACCCGGGCCAGGACGACGTCGCCGGGACGCGGCGCCCGCGCCGGGTCGGTGACCAGCCCGAAGGTGGCGGGAGCCGCCTCGATCGCCGCGGCGACGAACCGTGTCGAGTAGGCCTTCTTGGCCCGCAGCAGGCGGGGGACGAGCGGGTCGGGCGTCCGGGCGGCGACGTCGGCGGCACCGACGCGCAGCGGGGTGGCGACGGGGCGCGCGGCGTGCCCGCGCAGGTCCAGGGGCGTGTCGAGGGTCCTCATGGCAGCCACGCTTTCTTGTCGAGGGACGCGAGATGCAAGTACCCGTCACTCAACTAGGGCGCCATGAACTCGCGATGAGACCGGGATGAAAGCTCTCTCATCCGCTGCGGCGGATGGACGCCGTCGCCCTCCCGGGAGGCTTCTGGCAGGGTCTCGACCGGCTCGGCCGGCGCAGCCGTCAGCGCACCGACCAGCTCCCCGAACCGGACGGGACCAGCTCGATCCAGGTGTTCCCCGGGTCGAGGCGCACGGCCTTGCCGTCGCGGGTCCTGAGCACGATCGGCGAGGTGCGGTCCTTCTTGGACCAGCGCACCGGGACGCTGTACCCGGTGGAGGCCAGCACGCCGATGCCGCCGGACTCGGCGAGCTTGTGCTCCGGCACGGGCGCCCCGCTCGGGTCCACCCACTTGGTGTTGAACACGTGCGTGGACAGCACCAGCACGTTCCGGGCGGAGTGCCGCCGCCCGTCGGCCGCGACGGACGCCGTCGAACCCTCGCTGCGCAAGTACCGCTTGTTCTTCTGGTCCCAGGTCCACACGCTGCGCTGCGCGGGCGACAGCGTCACGTCGACGACGCGGGTCGGCTGCCCCTTGCGCGCCGTCCCCTTGCCGGCCTTCAGCGCGTACCGGAACTGCGCGCGCGGCGGGTTGGTCCGCTTGCCGTCCGACTGCGCGAGGAACGTCGGCACGCTGCCGATCACGTTGTGCGGCGCGTACCGGCCGGGATCCCGGCTGAACCCGGGATCGCCGTCGTCGTTGATGAGCGTCTGGGTGCCGGTCCGTTCCACCGCGGCGATGAACGGCCCCTGCCCGCCCGAGAACGCCAGGATCCCGTTCAGCGGCCCGATGATCGCCGCGTCCATCGGCCGCACGGAGCGCACCGGCTCCACGACGTCGGGGATCTTCGAGTGGTAGGTCGCGACGAACCGGCTGATGCCGCCCTCCACGACCTCCTCCCACACGATGTCGGCCTCTACGAGGCCGCGCTGCGGGCGGGCGTCCACCGAGTTCTCGATCTTCACCGACACCGCGGGGCGGCTCGGGAGCTTGTCGGTCCGCACGCCGGTGAGCGGCCACACGACGGGCTCCTCCGGCGGCTCGGGCGGCTTGGGCGGACCGCTCCGCTCGGTCTCCACGGGGGCGTCGACCGTCGCGGTGGGCGTGGGCAGCGGTTCCTGCGGCCCGAGGCCGCAGCCCGCCAGCCCGAGCACGACCACCAGGGCAGCACCCGTGGCGCGGACCGCCGTCGTCCAACGCGTCGTCATCCGTTCTCCTCCGCGAGTGTCCGATGCCGGGCCTTCCCCGGGCGGTCCACGTGGCGCACACCTTACAGACCCGACAGACCTGTGCTGACCCAGGCACGCTTACCCTCGTGGGGTGACCCTGCCCGACCCGCCGACCGAGGTGGTCCGCGCCGTCCGGGACGCCCTCGGCGGCGGCCCCGCCTACGCCCCGCAGCCCCGCCTGTCCGACGCCGCGCTCCCGCCCGGCACCGCGCTGGTGCTCCGGACGTCCGGTTCCACGGGAAACCCGCGCGAGGTCGCGCTGAGCGCCGCGGCCCTGCGCGCCTCGGCGCAGGCCACGCACGACCGGCTCGGCGGCCCCGGCCGCTGGCTGCTGGTGCTGCCGCCCACGCACGTCGCGGGGGTCCAGGTCATCAACCGGGCGGTCGTCGCGGGCACCGAGGTGCGCGTCGGCGCACTCGACCGCTTCACCCCCGAGGGTTTCGCGGCCTTGGCCGCCGGCTTCCTCGCGCGCGGCGGGCGCGCCTACGTCTCGCTGGTCCCCACGCAGCTCCACCGCCTGGTCACGGCGGCCGACGACGGCGCAGGCGCCGGCCTCGACGCCCTCGCCCGGTTCGACGCCGTGCTCGTCGGCGGCGCGGCCACGCCGGCTCCCCTGCTGGCCCGCGCCCGGGCCGCCGGCGTCCGCGCCGTCACGACGTACGGCATGTCGGAGACGAGCGGCGGCTGCGTGTACGACGGCGTCCCACTGGCGGGGGTGCGCGTACGGCTGGCCGACGCCGGAGTCGGCGTCATCGAGCTGTCCGGCCCCGTGCTCGCCGAGGGCTACGTGGGCGACGACGCGGCGACGGCCGCCGCGTTCCGCACCGACCCGGACGGCACCCGCTGGTTCCGCACCTCCGACCTGGGCCGCCTGGACGGCGGCCGCCTCACGATCCTCGGCCGGACCGACGACGTGATCGTCACGGGCGGCGTCAACGTGGCCCCGGCGGCCGTGGAGGACGTGATCGCCGGGCACCTCGCCGGGCTGGGCACGCCCGGCGAGGTCTGCGTCGTCGGCGTGCCCGACGACGAGTGGGGCCAGGCCGTCGTCGCCGTGATCACCCTGCCGGACCGGGCCTCGCCGGGCGCCGGGCCGCTGGGCGGCGCCCCGGAGGCCGGCCTGCGCCTGGGGCCGCTGGGCGGTACCCCGGAGGGCGGCCTGCGCCTGGCCGACGCCGGTGGTGAGGTGCTCGCCGGGCTGCGCTCCGCCGTCGGGCAGCGGCTGGGGGCGCCGGCCGCGCCGCGACGGGTGTACCGCGCGGCCGCCCTGCCGACCCGTGGCCCGGGCAAGGTGGACCGCCGGGCGGTGCGGGACGCCGTCGTGCAGACGGAGCGGGAACCCGTGCGACCATGACTTCGTTCCACCGCCAGGACCGGGCACGGGCCCGGACCAGGTGTCTCGCGAATCCGTGCCGCACGGAACCAGGCAAACCCCACGAACGAAGGATGCGCTGATGGCGACTGCCGCCGAGTGGATCTCCGGGGCGCGGCCCCGCACGCTGCCGGCGGCCGCGGCGCCCGTCATGGTGGGCACGGGCGCGGCCGCGCAGGTCGACGCTGCGGCGTGGCTGCCGGCGCTGCTCGCGCTGGGCGTCGCCCTCGCGCTGCAGGTGGGCGTCAACTTCGCCAACGACTACTCGGACGGCGTGCGCGGCACGGACCTCGACCGGGTTGGCCCGATGCGGCTGACCGCGTCCGGCGCGGCGGCCCCCGGCGCGGTGAAGCGTGCGGCGTTCGTGGCGTTCGGCGTCGCCGGGGTGCTGGGGCTGGCGCTGAGCGCGGTGTCGGGCCACTGGTGGCTGATCGCTGTTGGCGCCGTGTGCATCGCCGCCGCCTGGTACTACACGGGCGGCAGGACGCCGTACGGCTACCGGGGCCTCGGCGAGGTGGCCGTGTTCGTGTTCTTCGGGCTGGTCGCGGTGCTCGGCACCACCTACACGCAGGCCGACCGCATCACGTGGCCCGCCGTGCTGGGCGCCGTCGGCGTCGGCCTGCTCGCGTGCGCGCTGCTCATGGTGAACAACCTGCGCGACATCCCCACCGACGTCCTGGCCGGGAAGCGGACGCTCGCGGTGCGGCTCGGCGACCACAGGGCGCGCCGGGCGTACGTCGCGATGGTCTGGGTACCCGTGCTGCTCGCCGCGGTGTGCGCGTTCTGGGCGCCGTGGTCGCTCGTGGTCCTGCTGCTGCTCGGGCCGGCGGCGTTCCTGTCCATCCCGGTGCTCGCAGGGGCCCGGGGCAAGCTGCTGATCCCCGTCCTGGCCGGCACCGGGCTGTACGAGCTGGCCTACGGGGTTCTGCTGTGGTTCGGCCTGTCGGTCTGATCGCTGGACCCTGCGGCGGTGCGCCGGTCGCTGCACCTTGCGGCGGTGCCCCTCACCGGACCTTGCGGCGGTGTGCCTCTCGCCGGGCCCCGTGGCGGTGCGCCCTCTCGGACCTTGCGGCGCTGCACCTTTCACGGACCCTGCCGCGGCGGTCTACCTTGACGGCGGGCGGCCCGCCGGTGCGAGCGGCCCCCTGGTTCTCGGGGCGAGCTAGCGGTCGGAGCTGAGTCCCTGGTCGACCTGCGCGTCCTCGTGGGCGGCGTCGGCGTCGACCTTCGGGGTGGCGGCCCGCTGCGCCGCGCGCCGCTCGGCGCGTTCGGCCATCCACAGGGTCGCGGCGTCCCGCTGCTTACGCAGGGTGAGGTACGACACGGACAGCGCGACGACCACCGCGACGATCGGGAGCAGCCAGCCCCGCAGGCCCGCCCAGTAGAGCAGGCCGAAGGCCGCGCCGAAGAGCGCCAGACGGAGCAGGGTGTAGGTCACGAGGGGCACATGTCCATGGTAGGCCGGGCCTGCGTCACATTCGGACGGCGTCAGGCAGGACGGACTGACAGGCACGCAGGAACGCGCCGTAGGCTGGTGCTATGCCACGCGTACTCCTGATCTTGGTCGTCGTCGGACTCATGGTGTATGCCCTGGTCGACGTCTGGGGCTCCGAGGAAGACGAACGAGGCGGCCTGCCCCGGTGGCTCTGGGTGCTGCTCATCGTGCTCCTGCCCCTGCTCGGGCCGATCTCGTGGATCGTGGTGCGCGTCTCCGCCCGCCGGCCCGGTGCCGGCCCCGCCGCGGGCCCCGGTCCCGGCACGGGCGGCAGCCGCCCGGCGTCGCCCCCGCGGCCCGGTCCGCGCCGTCCGTCCGGCCCCGTCGCGCCCGACGACGACCCCGAGTTCCTCTGGCTGCTGGAGCAGGAGAAGCGCAAGCGCGAGCGCGAGACCCGCTCCCGCCAGGACGCCAAGGACGACGACCCCGACAACGGCTGAGCCCCGACCACGGCAGAGGTCCGCTTCGAGCATGTGATTGGGCCTGGAAACCGCGTGATCTCCAGGCCCAATCACATTCTCGAAGCGGACCCTTTGCGCGGACCCCGGTCGCGGACCGTTGTCGTGCGTCCGACGACGAGCGGGCGACCGACGAGCGGCCGTCAGCGGTCGGCCGCCGGGCTCACAGGCCCGAGTACGAGTGCTTTCCGTTGAAGATCAGGTTCACGCCCGTGAAGTTGAACAGCACGCACGCGTAGCCGGCCACGACGAACCAGGCCGCGCGGCTCCCCGACCAGCCGCGGGTGGTGCGCGCGTGCAGGTAGGCCGCGTAGACCACCCAGACGATGAAGCTCCAGACCTCCTTGGGGTCCCAGCCCCAGTAGCGGCCCCAGGCGTCCTCGGCCCAGATGGCGCCGCCGATGAGCGTGAAGGTCCACAGCACGAAGCCCACCGAGTTGAGCCGGAACGAGAGCGACTCCAGGGCGTCGGGCGCCGGCGTGTGATCGAGCCAGCCCCAGCGCCGGCTGGCCAGCACGGGTGAGCCGTTGTCCCGGGCGTCCCGCAGGAGCTGCAGCGCCGACGTCACGAACGCAACGGTGAAGATGCCGGTCGCGGCGATGGCGACCCCCACATGGATCACGAGCCAGTACTTCTGGAGCGCGGGCTGCACACCCATGGCCTCGACGAAGAACCGGGTCTGCGCCAGCACGAGGAACAGCACGCCGAGCCCGGTCACGAAGGCGCCGAGGAACCGCACGTCGCGGCGGAGGTTCACGCCGGCGAACACCGCGACCGCGACGAACGTGCCGACCAGCGTGAACTCGTACATGTTGGCCCACGGAGTGCGCCCGGCCGCAATGCCGCGCAGCACGATGGCGACCAGCAGCATCGCGGTGGCCAGCCAGGTCACGGACATCCCGATCCCGGCGAGCTTGCGGCTCACCGGCCCGTCGGACGGCGCCGCGGGATCGGCGTCGGCGTCGGCGTCAACAGCCCCGCCAGCACCGCCGTCCGGCCCGTACGGCGAGACCGGCGCATCGACGGGCGCTCCCGCACCGACGGCGACCTGCTCCCGTCTCCTGGCCGCGTCGCGCGCGTCGACCCGCGCGCCCGACAGGCGCGACAGGTCCACCGCGAACGCGATGAGCGCGACGGCGAGAGCCGTCGCGGCGCCCCAGACGAGCAGCACACTCAGGTTTGCCAGCTCCATGTTCAGTCCTTCTCCGATCCGGTGTCGACAGGCTCGACCACCGACGTCCTGGCGGGCGGCTCCGGAGCCCTCCCGCGTACGACTGCCCCCGGCACCGCCGCCAGCGCGCGGTCGACCTCGGCCTGCAGACCGGCGTCGTCCCCGCGCGCGAGCCCAGCGATCTCGACCACCGTAGCCCCATCCCGGCCGGGGTACGCCCGCGCCCAGACGCGGCGCCGCGGCGTGAAGAGCGACACCGTCAGCCCGGCGAGCGCGAGCAGCGCGAACACGAGCACGAAGGTGAGCGACGGGTCGTGCCGCAGGTCGAGCGCCACGTACCGCGGCAGGTCCTCGCCGAGGGTCAGGGTGCCGAGCCCGTCCGGGAGGTCCACGGTCTCGCCGGGCCGCGCCAGCACCTTGATGCGTTCGCCCGACTCGTCGACCGCCGGGGTGAGCGACGCCGTGTCGAGCTCGTACACGTTCTGCGGGGAGCCGTCGTCGAGCCCCAGGTCACCCGTGTACACCTCGAGCACGAGCAGCGGGTCGACCGGCTGCGGGAACGCGGAGCGGGCCGACCCGTCCTCGTTGACCTCCGCCGTGGGCAGGAAGTAGCCCACGAGCCCGATCTGGTCCAGCCCCGGCGACACGTCCGGCACCTTCACCACACCGCGGGAGGTGTACATCGTGTCCTCGGGGATGAACGTGACCCGACCGGAGAAGGCGACCTCCCCCTCGGCGTCGTGCACGGTGATCTCGGGGGCGAAGCCGTTGCCCTGCAGGTAGATCTTGGCGCCGTCCACGGTGATCGGGTGGTTGACCTTGATCTGTTCGCCTCGCTGCTCGCCCGTCGGCTCCGTCACGGTGACGTGCGCCGTGAAGTCCCGCGCCTGCGCGAAGGCCACGGTGTCGCTCGCGAACTCCGACTCGAACTCGTCGAGCGTCATCGAGAACGGCACCAGCGACTCGGGCCGGAACCACGAGCCCTTCTCGAAGGTGTCGTAGTCCACCACCGCGTTCGCGAAGCCGCGGCCCTCCGTGACGATCGCCTGGCCGCGGTAGTGCAGAAGCTGGCCCGTCGCCACGGACACGAGCAGGCCCACCAGCGCCAGGTGGAACACCAGGTTCCCGGTCTCGCGCAGGTAGCCGCGCTCGGCACTCACGGTGGCCGACGGCGGCCGGGCACCCCGGGCGGCCTCCTCACCCCGGTCGACCCGGAACACGGGCAGCCAGGACAGCTTGCCGCGCAGGTGGGCGGCGACGGCGTCCGCCGCCTCCTCGGGCGAGGCGTCGGTGGTGGCGTACGCCTTGGCCGGGAACCTGCCGAACCGGAACGGGACCCGGGGCGGACGGCCGCGCAGCGCGCGGTAGTGCGCCGCCGACCGGGGCAGGATGCAGCCCACCAGCGAGACGAACAGCAGGATGTAGATCGCGGAGAACCAGGCGGAGGCGTAGACGTCGAAGAACCCGAACCGGTCCAGCCACTCGCCGGCGGTCGGGTGGTCGGCGAGGTACTCGACCACCCCCGCCGCGTCCTGGTTGCGCTGCGGCAGCACCGACCCGGGCACCGCGGCGACGGCGAGCAGCATGAGCAGCATGAGCGCCACGCGCATCGACGTGAGCTGGCGCCACATCCAGCGTAGCGTTCCCACCAGGCCGAGCGCGGGCGCGTTGGGCCGCTCCGGCGGCTGCCCGTCGCCGCCCGGCTCGGGCCGGGCCGGGCGGTCCGACGCCGGCTCACCCTGCGTGAACTCGTCCGCTATGCCCTCGGGGACGTAGGTACCTTCCCTGGCCATCAGATCACCGTCTCGAATCCGCCGATCCAGAGCTGCATGGCCCCGGTCAGCCGGCCCCACAGCCCCGTGACCAGCAGCAGCCCGACCAGCACCAGCAGCCCGCCGCCGACCCGCAGCGCCGCGAGGCGGTGCCGGCGCAGGAAGTCCATCATCCGCTCGGAGCTCTGCAGCCCGAGCGCCACGAGCAGGAACGGCACCCCCAGGCCGATGCAGTAGGCCACGCCGAGCAGGGCGCCGCGGCCCGCCGACGCCTCGTCGATCGCGAGCGCCTGCACGGCACCGAGCGTCGGGCCGATGCAGGGCGTCCAGCCCAGCCCGAACACGATGCCGAGCAGCGGCGCGCCCCACAGGCCGGCGCGCGGCGTCAGGTGGAACCGCGCCTCGCGCTGCAGGAACGGGACCGCGCCGAGGAACCCGAGGCCGAGCAGGATCACCACGGCGCCGAGCACGCGGGTGATGACGTCCTCCCAGCGCACCAGGTAGGTGCCGAGGCCGCCGAACGCGGCGCCGAACGAGACGAACACGACCGTGAAGCCGAGCACGAACAGCGCGACACCCCCGACGACCCGGGCGCGGGCGGGCTTCTCGCGCGTCGTCACGAGGCCGGGGGTCGTGCCCGCCGAGGCGGCGGCCATGCCGCTCACGTACCCGAGGTACCCCGGCACGAGCGGCAGCACGCACGGCGAGGCGAATGACACCAGCCCGGCGAGCAGCGCCACCGGCACCGCCAGCAGCAGGGAGCCGCTGAACGCGGTGCTCGCGAGGCCGTCGCCGACGGCGGTCGCGACCGAGCCGGAGAGCATCAGGCGGCCTCCGCCAGGACGTCGTCGACGAGCGCCTCCAGGGTGGACCCCTCGACCTGCCCGATGACCCGCGCGGCGACGTTGCCGTCCTGGTCCAGCACCACCGTGGAGGGCACGGCCTGCAGCGGCACGACGCCGGACAGCCCGGCGATCACCTCGCCGGTGCGGTCCTCGATGCTCGGGTACGGCACCTCGAACGTGCGCTGGAACGCCTGGGCGGCGCCGGCGTCGTCCTCGGTGTTGATACCGAGGAACCGCACGCCGTCCTTCGAGGTGGCGAGCTCGACGAGGTCGGGCGCCTCGGCGCGGCACGGCGCACACGACGCGTACCAGGTGTTCACGACCACGACGTCGCCGGCCCAGTCGGCGGTGTCGACGGCGTTGCCCTCGAAGTCGGTACCGGTGACGGACACGGGACCCCTGCGCTCTCCGGCGTCGTACGTCTGCACGGACCCGTCGCCGGAGACGTACCCCTGCCCGACGACGTCGCCGGCGCCCGAGTCCTCCGCACCGCATGCCGCGAGCGAGAAGACCAGGCCGAGCACGATGCCGACCACGACCACCCACTGGACCGCCTTGACGGTCTTGCCCCGCATCACGCGCCGGCGACCTTGCTCGCGCCCTCGTACAGCTCCGCCGCCGGCTCCGTGTAGTGCAGGCTCACGAAGCGGTCGTCCTCGAAGCGCAGGGACGTCAGGGAGGCGAGGTTGCACTGCCGCTTGCGCGGGTCGTGCCAGAGCTGCCCGCCCTCGAGCGACCTGCGGATGAGCCAGATCGGGAGCTGGTGGCTGACCAGCACGATCTCGTGCCCCTCAGCGGCCTTGCGCGCGTCCTCGACGGCGGCGCGCATGCGCGCGACCTGCTCGGTGTACGGCTCGCCCCACGACGGGCGGAACGGGTTCCACATGTGCGGCCAGTTCCTCGGGTCCCGGAGCGCCCCACCGCCGCCACCGCCGACGACCAGGCCCTCGAACCGGTTGCCCGCCTCGATGATGCGGTCGTCCGTCGCGAGCTCCAGGCCGAAGCCCTGCGCCACGGGGGTCGCCGTCTCCTGCGCGCGCTGCAGCGGGGAGGCCACCACGCGGACCACGTCCCGGCCGGTGCTGGTGAGGTGGTCGGCGACGATCTTCGCCATCGCCTGGCCACGGTCGGACAGGCGGTAGCCGGGCAGCCGCCCGTACAGGACGCCGTCAGGGTTGTGCACCTCGCCGTGCCGCAGCAGGTGAACCGTCGTGGAAACCATGGCGCCCAGTCTCGCACCCGACGCCGGGTGCCCGTGAACTCCATCGGGTGTGCATTACGTCATCTCGCGCCGATCCGCGGACGCCCACTTACTGTCAGCAGCAAGTTTCGCCACGAAACCGTTCGACCGAAGCAAGGGGGTCTCATCATGACCGAGACGGCATCACCCGCTATGTATGCGCGCCTTGTCGCCGAGGCACTGGGTACGTTCGTGCTGGTGCTGGGCGGCTGCGGCACGGCCCTCCTGGCCGCGAACTTCCCCGACGCCGAGGCCAACACCCTCGGCGTGGGCTTCCTCGGCGTCGCCCTGGCGTTCGGCCTCACCGTGGTGGTCGGCGCCTTCGCGCTCGGCCCCATCTCGGGCGGCCACTTCAACCCGGCGGTCACCCTCGGCCTCGCCGCGGCGGGCCGGTTCTCGTGGAGCGACGTCGGCGGCTACATCGTGGCGCAGCTCGTGGGCGGTGTGGTCGCCTCCAGCGTGCTGGCCCTGGTGGCGTCGGGCGGTCCGGAAGGCTTCTTCGACGCCGCGCGCGAGTCGGGCTTCGCGTCCAACGGGTTCGGCGACCACTCACCGGGCGGGTTCGGGCTGGGCTCGGCGATCCTCGTCGAGACCGTCCTCACCGCGGTCTTCCTCTTCGTCATCCTCGGCACGACGGCGCGGGTGGCAGCCCCCGGGTTCGCGCCGCTGGCGATCGGCCTGACGCTCACGCTGATCCACCTGATCTCGATCCCGGTCACGAACACCTCGGTGAACCCGGCCCGCTCGCTCGCGACTGCCGTCTACGGCGGCGGCTGGGCCTGGGGCCAGCTCTGGGTGTTCATCGTGTTCCCGATCCTCGGCGCGCTGATCGCCGGGTTCGCGTACCGCCCGATGTTCGGCCGGGTACTGACCGACTGAGGCCCCGCGCCGCCCGCTCCGACGTGTCGGGCGTGCGGGTCACTCGGGTGACCGGCACGCCTGACACGTCCGGCGGCGGCCGACCGGACCGGCCTGGTCGGCCGCGCAGGCCGGCTCGGTCAGCCGCAGAGGGTCAGGCCCTCCTCCGTGCCGCCCGAGAGCTTCGCGGACTCGGCGACCTTGGCCATGACGCGGCCGAGCAGCTCGAACTCCTCCGGCTCCAGCGCGTCCACCATGATCCGCCGCACCGCCGCGACGTGGCCGGGCGCCGCCGTCTCGAGCGCCGCGAACCCGTCGTCGGTCATGGTGCAGTTCACCCCGCGCCGGTCGCCCTCCGCCGCGCGCCGCACCACGAGCCCGCGTGCCTCCATGCGGGCGACCGTGTGGGTCAGCCGGCTGCGCGACAGGACCAGCCCGTCCGCGAGCGTCGACATCCGCATCGTGCGCTCTGGCGCCTCCGAGAGCTGCACGAGCAGGCTGTACTCGCCGAGGGAGAGGTCGAGCGTCCGGTCGTGCACGGCGCCGAGCGCCTCCACGAACCGCGCGCTGCCCTCCAGATAGTGCCGCCACGAGACCTGCTGCTCCTCGGTCAGCCACAGGTCGTTCTCCTCGATCGTCTGCGCCGTCATTTCGCCCACCGCCTTCGGTCTAGGAATACGTTACGGGACCGGTTATGTTGGACCTCATCGATTAGTTGATCCCTCAACTATCCACGCAAATCGCCGCACCACACAAGGAGTTTTTCCTCATGGCCACCCCGCTCCCCGCAGGTCTCACGACCGGCACCTACGACCTCGACCCCGCCCACACCACCGCCACCTTCTCCGCCCGGCACGCGGGTATCGCGAAGGTCCGCGGCTCCATCGCCGTCACGACCGGCACCATCACGGTGGGCGAGGACCTCGAGTCGTCGAGCGTCACCGCCGAGCTGGACGCCGCCTCGGTCCGGACGGGCGACACCGGCCGCGACAACCACCTGAAGAGCGCCGACTTCTGGCACGCGGAGGAGAAGCCGACCTGGACGTTCACGTCCACCGGCGTCCGGGCCGACGGCGACGACTACATCATCTCGGGTGACCTCACCATCAACGGCATCACCAAGGGTGTCGAGCTCGAGACCGAGTTCACCGGCACCGCCAAGGACCCGTTCGGCAACGAGCGCATCGGCTTCGAGGCCGAGCTCGAGGTCAACCGCAAGGACTTCGGCCTCACGTGGAACGCCACGCTGGAGACCGGCGGCTTCCTGGTGAGCGACAAGGTCAAGATCTCCCTGGACGTCAGCGCCATCGCCAAGGGCTGACCCTCAGCCACGCCCAGGTCGGCAGTTGGCATCGAGATCGGTCCAGCGCTGGACCGATCTCGATGCCAACTGCCGACCTCAGCGCAGGATCTCAGCAGGGTGCCGATCTCGGCGTCGCGCACCGATGACCATCGCAGGGGCAGCCCACACCAGCCAGAGCAGCGCAGAGTCAGAGCGATGCCGCGCGCGTCGCCGCGTGGAACGCCAGGATCTGCAGCTCGCCGCCGACGTCGACCGACCGCACCACCACGTCGTCCGGCACCTGGAGCGCCACCGGCGCGAAGTTCAGGATCTCGCGCACGCCGGCGCCCACCACGGCGTCCGCCACGTCCTGGGCCGCGTGGCCAGGCAGCGCGAGCACCACCATGGAGACCCGCTCGCGCTCGATGACGCCGGCCACCTCGCGCACGTGCTCGACGGTCACGCCGGCCACGCGGGTGCCCACGACGTCGGGCGACGCGTCGAGCAGCGCCACCACCTGGAAGCCGCGCGTCGCGTACCCGGAGTAGTTCGCGAGGGCGTGCCCGAGGTTGCCGATGCCAACGATCGCGAGCCGGTGCTCCGTCTCCAGGCCCAGGGCGACGGTGATGTACGAGGCGAGCGACTCGACGTCGTACCCGACGCCGCGCGTGCCGAACGAACCCAGGTACGAGAGGTCCTTGCGCAGCTGCGCCGAGCTCACGCCCGAGCGTTCCGCGAGCTCCGTCGAGGACGTGAGGTCCACTCCCTCGGCCGCCAGGTCCCGCAGGGCGCGCAAGTAGTACGGCAGCCGCCCCACGGTTGCTGCCGGTACCGCCCCGTCACTGAGTTCGACCACGTGCTGCTCCCCTCCCCGCAACCACTGTGTCGCGGGCGTACGCACACACTGCCTGGACGATCATGCCAGCAGGCGGGCCAGGCGCGCACCGTCCACACGCCAGAAACCTTGCTGGACCCCGTCCACCTCGACCACGGGGACGTACTCCCCGTACTTCTCCCGCAGCGCGGGCGCGCTGTCGATGTCCACCTCACGCCAGTCAACCCCAGCGTCCGCGCACACGCGCACGACGACGGCGCGCGCGTCCTCGCACAGGTGGCACGACTCGCGCGTGTACAGGACGACCCGGGTCTCGGCAGGAGCTGTCACGCCCCGAGGTTACGTCAGGTGCGGGGCGCCGGACGGTCGGTGTCCGGCAGCCGTCCGTCCGCCCACCGCACGCCCCAGGCGAGCACCAGGAAGACGACGGCGACGATCCCCGAGTTGGTCACCGCCCCGGCGTAGCCCAGCGTGTTCACGTCCAGGAACGGGTACGGGTACCAGCCCGTGACGGCGCCGCGCGCGAACGTGTAGCCGAGCCACGCGATCGGGTAGGCGACCGACCACCACACGGCCTGCGCGGTCACGCGCGGGCGCGGCCCCACCCACAGCCAGACGACGACGGCGCAGACGGGCGACAGCACGTGCAGCATCATGTTCGACACCTGCCCGGCCGCCGTCAGCTCCACGAGGCCGCGCAGCATGGTGTTGTAGACGATCCCGGTGACCGTGATGCACAGCAGGGCGTCCAGACGCAGCACCCGGAAGACCGGTCCGTCCCGGCGCGGGTCCACCGCGAGCGCCAGCGAGACCCCGCCGATCAGCAGGTTCGACTGGATGGTGAAGTAGCTGAACAGCCGGACGATGCGTTCGGCGTGCGTGGGGGCGATCCCGGGGCCGCCGGTGAGCGCGACGAAGAGCTCGATGGCGAACCCGCCGAGGGCGAAGAAGGCGACCAGCAGGTGCAGCGCCCGCGCGAGGGAGGCCCCCTCCAGAGTCCTGATGTTCTGCGTCACTTCCCGGTTCTACCAGCGCTTCCGCACGCGTGCCCGGTCAGGACTTGCGCGGTCTGACGCGCGGCTAGAGTGGCCTCCATGCCGTCGACGCACCTCCTGTCCGCCACCGCGGCGTTCTTCGACGTCGACAACACGATCATCCGCGGTGCGAGCGCCTTTCACCTGGCAAAGTCCGCGTACCAGCGCAAGTTCTTCGGCACGCGGGACATCCTCAAGTTCGCCCTGGTCCAGGCGCGGTACCTGCTGTGGGGGGAGAACAAGGAGGAGATCGACCAGGTGCGCGACCGCGCCCTGTCGCTCATCGCCGGCCGCAGCGTCGCGGAGATCGCCACCCTCGGCGAGGAGGTGTGGGACGCCGTCCTGTCCCTGCGGATCTACCCGGGCACGCGCCGGCTGCTCGACGAGCACCTCGCCGCGGGCCACCAGGTCTGGCTCATCACGGCGACGCCGGTGGAGATCGCGCAGCTCATCGCCCGCCGGCTGGGCGCGACCGGGGCGCTGGGGACCATCGCGGAGCACAAGGACGGCTTCTACACCGGCCGGCTCATGGGTGACCTCATGCACGGCCAGGCAAAGGCCGACGCCATCGTCGCGCTCGCGGACGAGGAGGGCATAGAGCTCGAGGAGAGCTATGCCTACGGGGACTCGCTGAACGACCTGCCGATGATGCGGGCCGTGGGCCACCCGTGCCCGATCAACCCCGACCTGCGGCTGCGCCGGCACGCCCAGGAGGTGGGCTGGCCCATCCGCGAGTTCCGCGGGCGGTCGCAGCGGGTGGCCGGGCGCGGGTTCCGGACGGCGTCGTGGGCCGGTGCCGCGTGGGTGCTCGGCCTGGTGCTGCGGGCGGCGCGCCGCCGGCTGCGCAGGCAGCTCCGCGGACACTGAAGCGTGCGGTCCGGCTGGTTCCCGGGCCCTGGTTCCCGGGACCGGGGACCCGTGCGGGCCTGTCGGCTCAGCCGAGCAGCGCGGCGTACTTGTCCCGCAGGTCCGCCCAGCCGTGGTTCATGGCGTTCTCGCCGTGCACCGGCGGCGGCGTGGCTCCCCCCAGCAGCATCATGAGCGCGGACCAGCACAGGTGCCAGCCGGCGCCGTAGTCCGACGCGTTGTTGCGGTCGTCGGGCCGCTGAGCGAACCGGTGCGTGAAGTACAGCGTGGTGCCCGATCCCGTGGCCGCGAGCCGGTAGGTCAGCACCTGGTCGCCCCAGCCGACCACCAGCAGGTGCGGCTCCTCGACCTGGACCACCCGGCCCGACTCGGGCTCGTGCGGGTCCGGGTCGTCCGCGTTGTGCGCCAGGACGACGGGGCCGACGGCGGTCAGGTCGCGGTCGGGCCGGTACGGTGCCCAGTGCACGACGTCGGCGGACCGGGTCAGCGCCGCCCACACCCGCTCGACGGGGTGGGCCAGCTCGCGTTCCATGGTGAGCACGTACTCGTCGCCCTCCAGCGTGAGGGATGCGGCGACCGGGTGCTCGGGCAGGTTCTCGCTCATGGTTCGTCCTCCTTGGTGCTGTCGAGGTGCCGTTCGAGGGCGTCGAAGGCGCTGTTCCACCGCGCACGGTGCGGGGCGAGCCAGGTCTCGACGTCGGCCAGCGGCGCGTTGGTGAGGCGGTAGACGCGGCGCGGGCCGTCCACCCGGGCGTCCACCAGACCGTGGTCGCGCAGCACGCGCAGGTGCTTGGACACGTTCGGCTGGGCCACCCCGAGCTCGGCGACCAGGTCGTTGACGTCCCGCTCGGCCGCCAGCAGGAGGTCGAGGATCTGCCGCCGCGACGGGTCGCTGATCACGGTGAAGCCGTCTGCCATGGCTCCATATTCTCTCCGAGCCATATGCCTGTCAAGGCATATCCACTGAACGAAGAAGGCCCGGCCCTCAGGGCCGGGCCTGCTCGTCACGCGCCCGACGGCGCGCGCGTCACTTCTTGTTGCGACGCTGGTGGCGCGTCTTGCGAAGCAGCTTGCGGTGCTTCTTCTTGGCCATGCGCTTGCGGCGCTTCTTGATGACGGAGCCCATAGGTCCTCGCAATGTTCGGTCGGTCGGCGGCAGCCCTACGGCGGGCCGCTCGGCGAAATGGTCCACGGTTGGTCCGGGACAGTGACGCCATAGTGACGATGGCCGACCAACACGAAAGGGAGTCCGCTCCCTAGGTTACCTGCTCTGTCGCGGGCCTCGTAATCGGCAGGAGTGTGAGGTGTGCCCGCGCCTGCCAACGGGACGGGTCACGGTCGCGCGGCGAACCGCTCCAGCAGCTCGGCGTGGCCGGAGCAGATGAGCAGGTCGTTGGCGGAGACCCGCGTCTCCGGCGTCGCGTAGACGAACTCCACGCCCGGCGACTTCACGCCGATCACCGTGACGCCGTACCGCTTGCGGATGTTCGACTGCGCCAGCGTGAAGCCCTGCGCCTCCTTGGGCGGGCGCATCTTCACGATGGTGAACCCGTCCTCGACCTCGATGTAGTCCAGCAGCTTGCCGCTCACGAGGTGGGCGACCCGCGACCCGGCGTCGGCCTCGGGGAAGACGACGTGGTGGGCACCGATGCGGGTCAGGATGCGGCCGTGCTCCCCCGAGATGGCCTTGGCCCAGATCTGCGGCGTGCCCAGGTCCACCAGGTTGCCCGTGATCAGCACCGACGCCTCGAGCGACGAGCCGACGCCGACCACGGCGACGCCGAAGTCCTTCGCGCCGAGCTGCTCCAGCGCCTCCGGGTTGGACGCGTCGGCCTCCACGAGCGGCAGCCGTCCGGACCACTGGGCCACGAGCGTCGGATCCTGCTCGACGGCGAGCACGTCCTGGCCCAGCCGGTCCAGGGTCGCGGCGATCGCCGACCCGAACCGGCCCAGGCCGATCACCAGCACACCCGCGTCCCGCTCGGGCTTTCTCTCCGGCACGGTATTCCTCTCTCGCCACGGGTCAGACGTCCAGGTCACCCTAGTGACCCCGAGGTCCGACATCTCGACTACCCGATGATCGGTCGTTCCTCGGGGAAGCGTACGATGCGCCGCCTGTCGCGCAGCGCCAGCACCGCCACGACGGTCACGGCCCCCGTGCGCCCTACGAACATCAGGGCGGCCAGCACGTACTTCCCCGCGTCGGGCAGGTCGGGCGTGATCCCGGTGGACAGGCCAACGGTCGCGAACGCCGACAGCACCTCGAACAGCACCCGCGACAGCGGGAGGTCCGTGACCTCCAGCAGCGCGACGCACGACACCAGCACGATGCTCGCCCCCGTGAACACGACGGCGATCGACAGCCGCAGCACGTCCCGCGGGATGCGGCGGCCGAACGCCTCGATGTCCCGGTCACCGCGCGCCTCCGCGATGATCGCGAGCAGCATGACGGCGAGCGTCGTCACCTTGATGCCGCCCGCGGTCGACGCCGACCCGCCGCCCACGAACATCAGGGCGTCCTGGATCAGCCAGCTCGACTCGTGCATCGCGCCGACGTCCACGGTGCTGAACCCGCCCGAGCGCGGCATCACCCCGGCGAAGACGGCCGCCAGCACCTTCTCCCCGAAGCTCAGCGGTCCGAACGTGTCCGGGTTGTTCCACTCCAGGGCCAGGAGCAGCAGCGCGCCGACGACGAACAGCGCGGCGCTGGTCACGAGTGTGAGCTTGCTGTGCAGGGAGAGCCGCTTGGTCCAGCGGTGCCAGCGCCGTCCGGGCCGGGCCAGCGCCCGCTGGATGTTGAGGATGACGGGGAACCCGAGCGCGCCGACGAACACGCCGAGGGCGATCGGCAGGAGCAGGGTCCAGTCGCCGACGTGCGGCATCAGCCCCTCGGTGGTGGGCACAAAACCCGCGTTGTTGAAGGCGGAGATCCCGTAGAACAGCGAGTGCCAGGCCGCCGTGCCCGCGTCCCCCTCGAGCACCAGGAACCGGGGGAACAGGAGCAGGGCGATCGACAGCTCCAGCGTGGTCGCGGTGACGATGATGACCCGGATCAGCGAGCCGACGTCGCCCAGCCGGTCCGTCTTCGTCTCCGACGCGGTGAGCAGCTTCTGCGTCAGCCCGATCTTGCGCGACACGATCATGCCCAGGAGCGAGGCGACGGTCATGATCCCGAAGCCGCCCACCTTGATGCCCGCGAGGATCACGATCTGCCCGTAGAGCGACCAGTAGGTCGCCGTGTCCTGCACCACGAGTCCCGTGACGCAGACGGCGGAGATCGCGGTGAACAGGGCGTCGACCAGCCGCGCGCCCTCGCCGTCGGCCGTGGCGAAGGGGACCAGCAGGAGCGCGACGAACACCGCGACCACGCCCGCGAAGACCGTGACCGCCAGCCGCGCCGGGGCGCGGAAGGCGAGCTCGTCCACCAGCTCCCGGAGCCCGAACAGCCGGTGCCGCAAGCTCGGCGCCATCCGACTCGCTCCCTCCCCACGTCTCGACGACCGACGCCTTACTCTGCCACGCGCCGACCCACGCAGGCCCATTGTCGGCGCCTCGACGAGATCGACATCCAACTCTGAGCACGCGAAAGCCGGGATCCCGTCGTCCGGCGGGAGTTCCCGGCTCCACTTCCTCTCCCCCCGCAGGGGGTGGCGAGGTCGAATCTACCTCGCGCGTGCGGCTCGGGCACGGCACCCGGCACTGTCCGGGTCCGTTACCGTGGGCGGGTGCACCTCGCCCGGCTGGTCTGGAGTCCGCGGCTGCTCGAGTACGACTTCGGACCCGGGCACCCCATGTCGCCTGCCCGCCTCGACCTGACGATGCGGCTCATCGAGGCGCTCGGCCTGCTCGACCGGCCCACGCTCGAGGTGGTGGACGCCGAGCCCGCCACCGACGCCGTGATCGGGACGGTGCACGACGCCGAGTACATCGCCGCCGTCCGGCACGCCGGGACCACGCTGGAACCCGACCTGGCCCGGGGCCTCGGCACCGACGACGACCCGCTGTTCGTCGGGATGCACGAGGCAGCCGCCCGCCAGCTCGGCGGGTCCGTCGAGCTGGCCGACGCCCTCTGGGCCGGCGAGATCGCGCACGGCGTGAACGTCGCGGGCGGCATGCACCACGCGATGCCCGGCTCGGCGTCGGGCTTCTGCGTCTACAACGACGCGGCCGCAGCGATCCGGCGCCTGCTGGACCTGGGCGCGGAACGGGTCGCCTACCTGGACTTCGACGCCCATCATGGTGACGGCGTCGAGGCGATCTTCTGGGACGACCCGCGCGTGCTAACCATCTCGATTCACGAGGACGGCCGCACCCTGTTCCCCGGCACCGGCGCCTCGGCCGACGTCGGCAGTCCCGGCCCGGCCGAGGGCAGCGCCGTCAACCTCCCGGTCCCCGCGCGCACGTCGGGTGCGGCCTGGCTGCGGGCCATCGACGCCGTCGTGCCGCCGCTGGTCCGGGAGCACCGCCCGCAGGCGATCGTGTCCCAGCACGGCTGCGACGCCCACGGCCGCGACCCGCTCTCGAACCTGAACGTCTCCGTGGACGCCCAGTGCACCGCGCAGCAGTGGGTCCACACGCTCGCGCACGAGCACGCAAAGGGGCGCTGGCTCGCCCTCGGCGGTGGCGGCTACGCCGTGTCCGACGTCGTCCCGCTCGCCTGGGCGGCGCTCGTCGCCGAGGCCGCGCACGCACCCCTGGAACGCGGGGCCGAGCTCCCGGAGGCATGGCGGACGGCGGTCCAGGCCCTGGACCTGGAGGCCGCGCGCACGCTGGGCACGGCCGAGGTGCCGTTCCGGAGCTGGCGCGATGGCTACGACCCGGCCGACCCGGTGGACCGCGCCATCCAGGCGACCCGTCGCGCCGTCTTCCCCCTGTGGGGCCTGGACCCCCTCCTGGACTGACTGCCAACCTTCGAGACCGAGGTTCCTTGGCTCTCGGGCGGCGGCCGAAGCGTTCGTGTGGAGTTCAGGTCGGCGACATCTGGGTCCGGGAGCCTCTAGCCATGCGACGTCGCCTCGCCGCCCTGCCGGCCGCCCTCCTGGTCCTGTCCCTTCTCGCGCCGGCCTCCGCGGTCGCCGGCGACGGCGGCGGACAGCGCCGGACCGCCACGGTCACCACCTCGGTGGAGACGCCGGTGCTGTACGACGACGAGGACGGCGGCAACGCGTCCGGCGACGATCCGGCGATCTGGGTGCATCCAGAGGACTCGGAGCGCTCGATAGTCGTCGCGACGGCCAAGGAAGGGGGCCTGCGGGTCTATGACGTGGCCGCGACCGAGCTGCAGTCGGTCGCGGCCACGCCGGCCCCGCGCGCGGACGGCGTCCCCGGCCGCTACAACAACGTGGACATCGCCTACGGCCTGGACGTGGACGGCGAGCCGACCGACGTCGCCGTCGTCTCCGACCGCTACAACGACCAGATCCGGTTCTTCGCGATCGACCCGGCCGGTGCCGACGCCGCCGCCCCGCTCACCGAGGTCACCGCACCCGAGCTGGGGTTCCTGTTCAGCCCGGACCGCGAGACCGTCGACGATGAGCACACCGCCTACGGCCTCGCCGTCTACCAGCGCCGCGGCGCGACGTACGCGGTCGTCACCCAGGAGGGCGCCACCACCATCGCGACCGCCCGGATCACCACCGGCCCGGACGGCGTGGGCTACACCGACGTCGAGCACCTGGCGATCCCCGGCGAGTTCCGGCTGCCCGACGGCACCACCTGGGTGCCGTGCGAGGAGCCGGGCGTCGGGCCGCAGCTCGAAGGCGTGGCCGTCGACCGCCGCACCGGCACGCTGTACGCGGCGCAGGAGGACGTCGGCCTGTGGCGGGTGCCGCTGCCGCTGGGCTCGGGCCGGCCGCGCCTGATCGACCGGGTCAAGGACTTCGGCGTGCACGACGCCTACGACCCCGAGACCGAGGAGTGCGCGCCGGTGGACCCGGCGGCGCCGTCCTACGGCGGTAAGAACCTCACGGCCGACGCCGAGGGCGTCGACATCTGGTACGGCCCCGGCCGCACCGGCTACGTGATCGTCTCCAGCCAGGGCGACGACACCTACGGCGTCTACGCCCTGACCGGCCGCAACCGCTCGCTCGGCACCTTCCGGGTGGCGGGCGACGGCGTGGACGACGTCAACGGCTCGGACGGCCTTGCGGTCTCCAACGCGCCCGTGGGCGAGTACGAGTCGGGCCTGCTGGTCACGCACGACGAGCCGGAGACGGGCCCCGACGCCGACCCGGAGCGCGACGCGACGGGCTTCTCGTACGTGCACTGGGCCGACGTGGCTGCGGCCTTGCACCTACGCTGAGCCCACCCGAGTGGTCGGTAGAACGTCAGGTGATCGGCAACTCGGAATGCCGATCACCTGACGTTTTACCGACCACACACCCTCACGCCGTGCGGCGGCGGAGCGTGGCGATGCCCAGGACCACCGCGCCCACGATGAACAGGCAGATCACCGCGACCGCGCCGCGGATGTCTGCCCACTCGTCGCCCGCGGCGAGCGAGGTCATGGCCTCGATGGCGTAGGTGAGCGGGAAGACGCGGGACAGCCACTCCAGCACCTCGGGCATCTGGTCGCGCGGCATGAGCAGGCCGCACGTGATGAGCTGCGGGAACAGGATGGCGGGCATCATCTGGACCGCCTGGAACTCGCTGCGGGCCAGCGCCGAGGCCGCGAGCCCCAGCGTGCAGCCCAGCACCGCATCGAGCAGCGCGACGACGAGGACCAGCCACAGCGGGCCCTCCACGTCCATGCCCACCCACGTGGCGAACCCGACCACGACCAGCGCCTGGACCAGCGCGAGCGTCGCGAACGCGAGGCCGTAGCCCGCCACGAAGTCGCCCTTGCGGATGGGCGTGGTCATGAGGCGCTCCAGCGTGCCGGACTGCCGCTCTCGCAGCGTCGCCACGCTCGTGACCAGGAACATCACGATGAGCGGGAACAGGCCCACCAGCATGGGGCCGAACTGGTCGAGCACCTGCGGCTGGTCGTCGAACATCCAGGCGATGAGACCGATCAGCAGGCACGGCAGCAGCATGATGAGGGCGATCGTGCGCCGGTCGCCGCGGAGCTGGGACAGCACGCGGCCCGCTGTGGCGAAGGTGAGGCTCATCGGACGTCCTCCTCGGACTCGGCGGTGTGCCGCCCGACGGCGGGCGCGGCGTGGGTGGGCGTGTCAGGGGTGGCCGGGGCCGCCTCGGACGCGGCCTCGGACGCGGCCCGGTCGATCAGGGCGAGGAACGCGCGCTCGGCGTCGGGCGCGCCCGTGGTGGTCAGCAGCTCGGCGGGCGTGGTGTCCGCGACGAGTGCGCCCGCACGCATGAGCAGCAGCCGGTCGCACTGCGTGGCCTCGTCCATGACGTGGCTGGAGACCAGGAGCGTGCGGCCCTCGGCCGCCAGCTTGCGGAACACCGTCCACAGGTCGCGGCGCAGCACGGGGTCGAGGCCCACCGTCGGCTCGTCCAGGACGAGCAGCTCTGGATCGCCCACCAGGGCGGCGGCCAGGGAGACGCGGGACCGCTCGCCGCCCGACAGCGTGCCGACGCGCTGCTTCTCGTGCCCGCCGAGGTCCACGGTGGCCACCGCGTCCGCGACCGCCTTGGCCGGGGCCGGGACGCCGGCGAGGGCCGCGAAGTAGCGGAGGTTCTGCGTCACGGTGAGGTCGGTGTAGACGCTGGCGTCCTGCGTCATGTAGCCCACCCTGCGGCGCAGGGCCGGGCTGCCCGCCACGCCGTCGAGCACTTCGACCGTGCCGGTCACCTTGTCCTGCACGCCGACGATGGTGCGCATGAGCGTCGTCTTGCCGGAGCCGGACGGCCCCATCAGCCCGACGACGGAACCGGCCGGCACGGCGAGCCCGAGCCCGTCGATGATCGACTTGCCGCCGCGAACGACCCGCAGGCCTCGGATGACGACCGCGTTTTTCCTCATGTGAGGAATTATGTGCTCGTGCGCCGTCAGCGCGCAAGATCTCCCGTGAGGTACCGCTGCAAGTTCGGGCCGACGATGCGCGCGACCTCGGCGGGGGACAGCGAAGCCAGCGGTTCGAGCCGGATCAGGTACCGGGTCATGAGCACGCCGGCCATCTGCGAGGCGACGAGCGCTGTGCGCAGCGGGGCGTCGGGCGTGCCGAGGGCGTGGATCACCGGGCGCAGGATCGCCGCGCCGATGAACTGCGGCAGCAGGCCGCGCAGCTCGGCGTCCGAGAGGATGGCGGGCATGACCACCCGGACGGTGTCGCCGTCGTCGAAGTCCCAGAGGCCGAGCACGGCCTCCATGAGGCGCTCCCCCAGCGTCTCGATCGGGCCGCCGGCCACCTGTTCCACCACGGTCGCCGGCTCGATCCCCGTGACGCCGAGGATGGCGGTCAGCAGCCGCGCCTTGTCGGGGAACCAGTGCCGCACGGTGCCCGGGTCCACGCTCGCTCGCCGCGCGATCGAGCGCAGCGACGACGCCTCGTACCCGCGCTCGACGAACTCGTCGCGGGCGGCGGTCAGGATGTCGGCGCGCGTGTCCTGCCCGGCGGGGCGCCGGCCGCGGCGCGGCGAGGGAGCGGGTTGAGCCATCCCGTCATTCTCACCCACGGGCCCGTCTCCGGAACGACCTCGGGTACCGGTCCCGGCTGGGATCGGTACCCGAGGTCGTTCCGAAGCTGACGTCAGCGGGTGGCGGCGGCCCGCCTCTTGTTCCAGACGTCGAACGCGACGGCCAGGAGCAGCACGATGCCCTTGACGATCTGCTGCACGGACTGGTCGATGCCCATGAGCGACATGCCGTTCGACATGACGGCCATGATCAGGCCACCGACCATCGCGCCCGTCACGGTGCCGATGCCGCCGGTCACGGCGGCGCCACCGATGAAGCACGCGGCGATCGCGTCGAGCTCGAACATGTTGCCCGCCGCCGGCTGCGCCGCGCTCGACCGGGCCGAGAACACGATGCCGGCGACCGAGGCGAGGAAGCCCATGTTCACGAACATCCAGAAGTTCACGCGCTTCACGCGGACACCGGAGAGCTGTGCGGCGGCGAGGTTGCCGCCGATGGCGTAGACGTGGCGGCCGAACACGCTGTGCTTGGTGACCAGCGTGTAGACCATGACGAGCACGGCGAGGATGATCAGCACCGTCGGCAGTCCGCGGTAGGTGGCGAGGTTCCACGCGAACCACATCACGACGGCGGCGACCACCACGAGCTTGAGCACGAACAGGAACGGCGCCTCGACCGTCTGGTTGTAGGCGATCCGCGCGCGGCGGTTCCGCCACGAGTTGTAGGCGAAGCCCAGCACGCCGATGCCGAAGATGACGAGCGTGAACGTGTCGTACCCGTAGCCGCCGAGCAGGCCGTTGAGGAAGCCGGTCGCGATGCCCGTGTACTCGCCCGGGAACGGCGAGAGCGAGACGTTGTTCAGCACCTCGAGCGTGAGGCCACGGAACAGGAGCATGCCCGCCAGCGTCACGATGAACGCTGGAATCCCTACGTAGGCCACCCAGAATCCTTGCCAGGCGCCGACCAGGAGCCCGGTGCCGAGCGCGGCCAGCACGCCGACCCACCAGGGCAGCCCGTTCCGCACCACGATGACGGCGGCGACAGCGCCCGTCAGTGCGACCACCGACCCCACGGAGAGGTCGATATGCCCGCCGATGATGATGATCACCATGCCGATGGCGAGGATGAGGATGTACGAGAACTGCAGAACGAGCGTGGTCAGGTTGCGCGAGCTGAGCAGCGTGCCGTTCGTCAGCACGGTGAACAGCGCGATGATGAGCACGAACGCGATGTAGATGCCGCTCGTGCGGATGTTCCGGGTGAGCAGCTCCCGGATGTTGGCGATGCCGGTCATGCCTTCGCCTCCTGCGTGGTCTCCTGCGTCATGAGAGCCATGAGTCCTTCCTGGGTGGCAGAGGGCACGTCGACCTCGCCAGTGATGCGGCCGAAGGCCAGGGTGTAGATGCGGTCGCAGATCCCGAGCAGCTCCGGGAGCTCCGACGAGATGACCAGCACGGCCTTCCCTGCCGCGACCAGCTCGTTGATGATGGTGTAGATCTCGTACTTGGCGCCGACGTCGATGCCCCGCGTGGGCTCGTCGAGGATCAGCACCTCGGGCGCGGTGTACAGCCACTTGGACAGCACCACCTTCTGCTGGTTGCCGCCCGAGAGCTTGCCCACCTCCACCAGCACGTTGGGGGTGCGGATGTTCATGGACGCGCGGTACTCCTCCGCGACCTTGAGCTCCTCGTTCTCGTCCACGAAGCCGTTCCGCGACAGCTTGCCGAGGCCCGCCGCCGAGATGTTGCGCCGGATGTCCTCGATGAGGTTGAGCCCGTACTGCTTGCGGTCCTCCGACACGTACGCGATGCCCGACTTGATGGCCTCGGGCACGCTGTGCACGTCGACCGGCTTGCCGTGCAGGAACGCCTTCCCGGTGATGTCCCGGCCGTAGGAGCGGCCGAACAGCGACATCGCCAGCTCCGTGCGCCCTGCGCCCATGAGGCCGGCGATGCCGACCACCTCGCCGGCGCGGACGTTCAGGTTCGCCCGGTCGACGACGACACGCCCCGGCTGGGTCGGGTGGTACACCGTCCAGTCCTCGATGCGCAGCACCTCCTCGCCCGGGTGCGACTCGCGGTCGGGGTACCGGTTGTCGAGGTCGCGGCCCACCATGCCGCGGATGATGCGGTCCTGGATCGCGTCGGACGAGTCGCCCGCCGTGGCCATGTCGAGCGTCTCGATCGACTTGCCGTCCCGGATGATCGTGGTGCGGTCGGCGATCTCGGCGATCTCGGCCAGCTTGTGGGAGATCATGATCGACGTGATGCCCTGCTCCTTGAACTGCCGGAGCAGGTCGAGCAGGTGCTCGGAGTCGTTGTCGTTCAGGGCCGCCGTCGGCTCGTCGAGGATGAGCAGGCGCACGTCCTTCGAGATCGCCTTGGCGATCTCGACGAGCTGCTGCTTGCCCACGCCGAGCGCCGCGATGGGCGTGGTCGGCGACTCGCTGAGCCCCACCCGCGCCAGCAGCTCGCCGGCCTCCGCGTTGGTCCGGTTCCAGTCGATGGCGCCACCGCCACGGCGGCGCTCGTTCCCGAGAAAGATGTTCTCGGCGATCGACAGGTAGGGGACGAGGGCGAGCTCCTGGTGGATGATCACCACGCCCCGCGCCTCGGAGTCGTTGATGGTGCCGAACTCGGCGACCTCGCCGTCGAGCACGATGTCGCCCTCGTAGGTGCCGTGCGGGTACACGCCCGACAGCACCTTCATCAGGGTGGACTTACCCGCCCCGTTCTCGCCGCAGATCGCGTGGATCTCGCCCCGGCGGACGGTGAGGTTGACGTCCTGGAGCGCCTTGACCCCAGGGAATGTCTTGGTGATGCCGCGCATCTCGAGGATGTCGGTCGGCGCCGAATCGGCCATGCCAGTCCTTGTCGCGTACTTGTCGCCAGTAGTGGTGTTGCGGGTGCCCGACGCCGACACCTCCCACCGGCCTGGTCCCGGCGGGTGGGCCGGCCAAGATCTCTTAGCCTGCCCACCCGCCGAGACGTCAGCGGTGTCGGTACCGGTGCTGCCCGGGCCTCTGACTCAGTCGACCTGACCCGAGGCGACCTCTTCCTCGGTGAGGTAGCCGGAGTCGATCAGCTCGGCCTTGAGGTTGTCCTTGGTGACGATCACCGTGGGCAGCAGGTACGACGGCACGACCTTGACGCCGTTCTCGTACGTCTCGGTGTCGTTGGCCTCCGGCTCCTCGCCCGACAGGTAGGCGGTCGCCGCGGTCACGGCCTGCTCGGCCAGGAGCCGGGTGTCCTTGAAGATCGTCGAGTACTGCGAGCCGTCCTCGATCAGCTTGGCCGACGCCGCCTCGGCGTCCTGGCCGGTGATGATCGGCATCGGGAGGTCACCCTTGCCGTAGCCCGAGTTCTCCAGCGCGGTGATGATGCCGCGCGACAGCACGTCAGCAGGGGCCAGCACGCCGTCGACGGTCTCGTCACCCTCGGTGTACGTGGCGGTCAGCAGGTCCTCCATGCGGCTCTGCGCACCCTCCTGCTCCCAGCGCTGGATGGCGACCGTGCCGAAGTCGGTCTGCCCGGACGGCACGACCAGCGTGCCGTCGTCGAGGAACGGCTGGAGCACGGACATCGCGCCGTCGAAGAAGAACCCGGCGTTGTTGTCGTCAGGCGAACCCGCGAAGAGCTCGATGTTGAACGGTCCCTCGGGCGCGTCGGCGGCCGGCTCGCCGTTCTCGTCGAGCAGGCCGAGCCCGGTCAGCAGCGAGGTGCCCTGCTGCACGCCGACCTCGAAGTTGTCGAACGTGACGTAGAAGTTGACGTTCTCCGAGTCGCGGATCAGGCGGTCGTACGAGATGACCGGGATGTCCGCGGCGGCGGCCTGCTCGAGCTGGCTGCCCAGCGCGGTGCCGTCGATGGAGGCGATGATGAGCGCCTCGGCGCCCTTGCTGATCATTGCGTCGATCTGCTGCTGCTGGGTCGGGATGTCGTCGCCCGCGAACTGCAGGTCGACCTCGTACCCGGCCTCCTCAAGACCGGACTTCACGGCGTCGCCGTCCGCGATCCAGCGCTCGTACGTCTGGGTCGGCATGGCGACACCGACGAGACCGCCCTCCTCACCGTCCCCGGCACCACCACCGGCACCGCCACCTGCGCCGCCACCGCCGCACGCGGCGAGCGACACGGCCATCGCGCCCGTTGCCAGCGCGGCCAGACCGCGCCTGGCCCACAGCTTCCTTGCCATGACTTCTCCCCTTCGAGGTTTCTCCGGGCACGTCTCTGCAACCCGGCCGACTTCACATTGTGAACGCAACAGATTGTGAGCGCTCACACGCCCGTTGGTCAAAACCGTGTCGGGTGAACTCCGACACGATCGGTCGGCGACGGTATCACCGTAGCGGGGTTCGAGGAAACGTAAGGAACACTTCTTGGATGGTTACGGCATCGATACCGTCAACGGGCTGGGAGCCCGGTCCGGGAAGCCTGAAGGCTCGTGGCCGCGTGCGCCGAGACCGCGGCCGGGACACCGGGGCGCGCAGGCCGACACACCGGGGCGTGCCGGCCGGCCCGCCTCAGCGCACGCTGCCGAGCGACAGCCCGCCCTGCCAGTACTTCTGCAGCGAGAGGAACGCCGCGACCAGCGGAACCACCGAGATGAACGACCCGGTGACGATCAGGTTCCAGACCTGCTCGCCGCCCGCGCCCGCGTTCGAGAGGGCCTCCCAGTTCGAGATGCCGACCGTCACCGGCAGCAGGTCGGGGTCGCGCAGGACCGCCAAGGGCAGGAAGAAGTTGTTCCATGTGGCGACCGTCGTGAGCAGCAGCACAGTCACGATGGCCGGACGCAGCAGCGGGAGCACCACCTGGAAGAAGAGCCGGAGCTCGCCGGCGCCGTCGACCCGGCCGGCGTCGAGCACCTCCTCGGGGACGGCGTCCTGCGCGTAGACCCGCATCAGGTAGACGCCCACCGGGCTGAGCAGCGACGGCAGGATCACCGCCCACATCGTGTTGAGCAGCCCCATGCCGCTCAGCAGCACGAAGGTGGGGATCACCAGCGCCGTCATCGGCACCATGACCGAGCCGAGGAGCAGCGCGAAGAACGCGCTCCGGCCGCGGAACCGGTACTTGGCCAGGCCGTAGCCGGCCAGCACCGACAGCACCGTCGCCCCCACGCCGCCCGCCACGGCGTACACGAAGGAGTTGCGGAACCAGACCCAGTAGATGCCGCCCTGGTGGCTGAACAGCCCGGCGATGTTGTCGAAGAGCGAGAACTCGGAGCCGAACCAGAGCGGCGCCCCGGCGAACAGGCCCGCGTTAGACTTGGTGGCCGCGACGACCAGCCACCACAGCGGCACCACGAAGTAGACCGCAAGGAGCACGAGCACCAGGTGCGAGCCGATGCGGCGGCCCTGGCCGACAGGCGTGGCCGTGTCGCGCCGCGCGTCTGTCCCGGAGAGAAGGGTCGAGGTCGCCATCACTTCAGCCCGCTCTGCTTGCGCGTCAGGAACAGGAACAGATAGGAGCCCACGAACACGAGGAAGCCGAGCGCGAACGCCAGCGTGGACGCGTAGTTGAACTGGCTGTAGTTGAACGCCGTCGCGAACGCGTACATGTTCGGGGTGTAGTCGGTCGGGATCGCGCCCATCGCGGAGGACCGCAGCACCTGCGGCTCCGTGAAGAACTGCAGCGTGCCGATGAGCGCGAAGACCACGATCATCACCATCGACGACGAGATCATCGGCACCTTGATCCGCAGCGCGATCTGCCGACCGTCGGCGCCGTCGAGCACGGCGGCCTCGTAGACCGACGGGTCGATCGACCGCAGCGCCGCGTAGATGATGATCATGTAGTAGCCCACCCACTGCCAGGTCACGATGTTGACCAGCGACCCGAACACGTTGGCGGAGCTGAGGAAGTTCGGCGCGGTCAGGCCCACCAGGCCGAAGATGTCCTGCGCCGGGCCGAACCGTGGGCTGTAGAGGAAGCCCCACATGAGGGCGCCGATCACGGCGGGGATCGCGTAGGGCACGAAGATGAGCAGGCGGGTGGCCCGGCTGAGCCGCGTCGCGAGGGTGTCGAGCAGGAGCGCCGCCACGAGGGCGACCACTACCTGCACCGGCACCATGACCAGCACGAACCGGAGCACCCGCCACAGGCCCTCCAGGAACACGGGGTCCGTGAACGCCTTGACGTAGTTGTCGGCGCCGACGAACACGCTGCGCCCCGCCGTCGCGATGCCCTTGGTGTGCAGGCTCATCCACAGCGCGTAGCCCAGCGGCAGCACCAGGAAGACGGCGAACACCACGGCGAACGGCGCCACGTAGACGTATCCCCAGCGCTGCCGCCTGCTGGCGATCTTGCTGGTGGGCCGGGTCGTGGCGACGTCGAGCCCGCTCGCGGGAGCCCTCGTGTCCGTGCTCATTCGGTGACCGTGAAGCCCTGCTCGGTGGCGTACCGCACCAGGCCGTCCTGGATGGTGCTCAGCGCGGTGGCCGCATCGGTGTCCTTCTCGACCATGTCGAACAGCGCCTGCGTCTGCTGGTCGTAGGCGTACACCTGGAACGGGCTGAACGAGAAGCCCTCGTACCCGTTAGCCGCCTCCAGGAACACGTCCTCGTTGATCTTCTGCCCGCCGAAGAACGGCGCCTCCAGGCCGGTGAACCAGTCCGACTCGAGCATCGGCTTCCACTGCGGCCACAGGGCCGCCTCCTCGACGCCGAGCCTCCAGGCCTCGTCGGTGTCGAACAGCTCCTTGGCCACGGTCGCGGCCGCCTCGGGCTGCTCGGACTGCGTGGTGACGGCGAAGGTGGAGCCGCCCCAGTTCACCTGGACCGGGTTCTCGGGGTCCCACTGCGGCAGGGGGGCGGCGCGCCACTCGGCGTCGGCGTCGGCCTCCGAGAGGCCCTGCAGGTAGCCGGGGCCCCACGCGGCCGCGAGGTAGACGGCGTAGGTGCCGTCCACGAGCGCCGCGTTGTAGTCGGTGGTGAAGGCGTCCTCCGTGGCCACCAGGTCCTCGTCGATCAGGCCCTTCCAGTAGCTGAGCACCTCCTCGGCCTCCGGGCTGTCGACGTTGATGCCCACCTCGGTCGGGTTCGCGGCGTCGTACCGGAACGGCTCCCAGCCGTTCTGCGCGAACAGCGCGTAGTTGAGCGCGCCGCCATTGGTGGGGAAGTCGGTGATGTGGCCATCGAAGCCCGCGTCGCGCAGGTCTCGTGCGGCCTGGGCGAACTCGTCCCAGGTGGTCGGCACCTCGACGCCGTGCTCCTCGAAGATGTCGGCCCGGTAGAGCATGCCCATGGGACCGCCGTCGACCGGGATCGCGTAGACGGCGTCGCCGTTGGAGACGTCGGCCCACGAACCCGCCGTGTAGTCGCCCTCCAGCTCGGCGGCGCCGTACTCGGAGAGGTCGACGAGCGACTCGAGGATCGTGAAGGTCGGCAGCACCTCGGCCTCGAGCATGATCACGTCGGGCGCGCCGGTGCCCGCCTCGATGGCGGTCTGGAACTTGTTGTACTCGTCGGCGCCCTGACCCGCGTTGGTCCAGCAGACCTGCAGGTCGGTGTGGGTCTCGTTGAAGTGGTCCACCACCGACTCGAACGACGGGTACCACGCCCAGACGGTCACCTGGGCGGCGTCGGGCTGCTTGATCTCGTTGGTGCAGGTCGCCTCCTCGGCGCCGCCACCACCCCCGCCGGAGCAGGCGGCGAGACCGACGGCGGATACGGCGATCGCTGCGGCGGCAGCCACGCCTCTGCGCCGGGCTGAAGTACGCATCCGAGTCCTCCTTGATTCGGTGCCCCGTCGTCGGCGACCACGGCGCACCCGGCGTCGTCGCCGGGTCACTTTTCAACGTTGTAGGAATGCCGGGCACCGTTCTACCGGCAACCGTGCTGCTGTGGCAAGGGCTGGATGCGGTGATCGGTAGTTCGTCAGTTGATCGGCAGTCCGAGGTGCCGATCACCTGACGGACTACCGATCACCCGGCCAGGCCCACCTAGCCAGGCCCACCCGGCCCGGCCCGCCCGGCCAGGGCACTCAGGCCCAGGTGAGGTCCGCTGTCACCGGCTCGGTGCCGCCCTGCTGCACGCTCACGACCACGCCGTCCTCGCCCGTCGACTCGCGGCCCACGATCCGCGAGTCCGGCACCACCTTCCGGAACGGCGCCGGGTCGCCGGTCGCGCCGATCCGCGCCAGCAGCAGCTCCACCGCGGTCTGCGCGATCTGGTCCCGGCCCGGGTCGACGGACGACAGCGCGGGCACCGAGTACCTGGCGTCGTCGACGTCGTCGAACCCGATGAGGGCCACCTCCCCCGGGACCTCGATCCGGTGCGCGTGGAGGGCGTGCAGCGCGCCCAGGGCCAGGGCGTCGTTGAGCGCGAAGACCGCGTCGAGCTCCACACCGCCGTCGAGCATGCGGCGCATCGCCTCCGCGCCGGTGGAGCGGTGCCACAGCCCGGCCTCGCCCACGAGCTCCGGGTCGAACGGCAGCCCGGCCTCCTCCAGCCCCTGGCGGTATCCGGTGGTCCGGAGCGCCGCCGACCCGACCCGCTCACCCTCGTGCGCCCCGATCAGTGCGATCCGGCGCCGGCCGAGCGACGCCAGGTGCAGGGTCGCCGCCTTGGCCGCTGCGACGTTGTTCATGGTCACGTGGTCCGCCGGCGCGCCGAACACCCGCTCGCCGAGGATCACGAGCGGGAAGTCCACCGAGAACAGGCCGAGGTCGTCGGGCCCGAGGGCGAGGGGCGAGAAGATCAGCCCGTCGGTGAGGTGCCTGCGCCGGCCCGATAGCACCTCGGTCTCGCGCTCGCGGCTGGCGGAGGTCTGCTCGATGAGCACGGTCCATCCGGCGTCGTCGGCGGCGGAGATGACGGCGTCGGCCAGCTCCGCGAAGTACGGGAGCGACAGCTCGGGGACCGCCAGGGTGATCAGACCGGTGCGGCGCGTGCGGAGGTTCCTGGCGGACATGTTGACGCGGTAGCCCAGGTCGTCGATGGCCGTCTCGACGCGCCGCCGGGTCTCGGCGCGGATGTACGGGTAGCCGTTCACCACGTTCGACACGGTCTTGATGGACACGCCGGCGCGCTGCGCCACGTCGTGCATCGTCACGGCCACGCTGCCAGCCTCCGCTCCGCGAGTTTTTCCACAGGGTAGAGGACGGGCGTCGCTCCCGCGTCGTCCATCCGCTACTGTGCAACGTTGTAGAACCGCCGACCCCACCAGCTGAGGAACAATGACGACCTCCCGCACCCGCGTCCTGCTGCACCCCGACTTCACCGTCGGCGCCGTCGACCGCCGCCTGTTCGGCTCCTTCGTGGAGCACCTGGGCCGCGCGGTCTACACGGGCATCCACGAGCCCGGCCACCCGACGGCGGACGAGCACGGCTTCCGCCGCGACGTCGCCGACCTGACCCGCGAGCTGGGGGTGACGACCGTCCGGTACCCCGGCGGCAACTTCGTGTCGAACTACCGGTGGGAGGACGCCGTCGGGCCCGTCGAGCAGCGCAAGCCGTTCCTCGACCTCGCCTGGCGCACCGTCGAGCCGAACCTCGTGGGGACCGACGAGTTCCTGCAGTGGGCCGAGCGCGAGGGCGTCGAGTCGATGATGGCGGTGAACCTCGGCACGCGCGGCGTCGAGGAGGCGGTGGCCCTGCTCGAGTACTGCAACGGCGAGGCGGGCACGCGATGGGCTGACCTGCGCATCGCGAACGGCCGGGAGCAGCCCTACGGCGTCCGGCTCTGGTGCCTGGGCAACGAGATGGACGGCCCGTGGCAGGTCGGGCACAAGGACGCGCACGAGTACGGCAAGCTCGCCCGCAACGTCGGCCGTGCGATGAAGCAGGTGGACCCCTCGATCGAGCTGGTGGCGTGCGGCTCGTCGGGGATGGGCATGCCCACGTTCGGCGAGTGGGAGCGCACGGTCCTCGAGTACACCTACGACCTGGTGGACCACATCTCGATGCACGCGTACTACGAGGAGGTGGACGGCGACCGCGCGTCCTTCCTCGGGTCGGGCACCGCGATGGACCGGTTCATCGAGCGGGTGGTGGCCTCCGCCGACGCCGTGGGCGCGCAGCGCCGCTCCGACAAGCGCATCACCATCTCGTTCGACGAGTGGAACGTCTGGTACCTGACCACCCGCTTCCACGGCGAGCAGAACCTGCCGGTCCAGCGGGACGCGCCGCGCATCATCGAGGACGTCTACTCGGCGCTCGACGCCGTGGTGGTGGGCGACCTGCTGGTCACGCTGCTGAACCACGCCGACCGGGTGCCCGTGGCGTGCCTCGCCCAGCTCGTCAACGTGATCGCGCCGATCATGACCGAGCCCGGCGGCGAGGCGTGGCGGCAGCCGACCTTCCACCCCTTCGCGACGACGGCGCGGCTCGCCCAGGGGGAAGCGCTCGACCTGCGCGTGACCACCCCGACCATCCCGACCGCGGCCCACGGCGAGGTCCCGTCGGTGACGGCGGCGGCCACGCTGGCGGACGGCGCGGTGGCCCTGTTCCTGACCAACCGCTCCCCCGAACCCGTCGAGGTGGAGCTCGCGCACCTCGGCTCGGTGCTGGAGCTCGCCGAGGGCTGGACCATGACAGCGGACCACGAGCCCGCCGTCGCCGGCCCGGAGCACGCGCGGAAGGTGGCCGCAGAGCAGTGGTGCGCCTTCGACGTCGCCGGCCAGGTGGCCGGGGCCGCGAACGGCGGTTCGACGACGACGGTGACGCTGGCCCCGGAGTCCTGGACGGCGCTGTCGGGCACCCTGACGTCCCACTGACGACGTGCCGGGCGTGCAGGTCACCCCGTGTGACCTGCACGCCCGAAGGGTTCGGGGGCCGGGTCAGGTCTCGCTGTCGAAGCCGAAGCCGCCGTCGGCCTCCGCGGCGCGCCAGAAGTCGCGCAGCATCTCCTCCGGCGTGTGCAGGTTGTGCCGGCTCGCCACCGGCTCCTCGTCGCCCGAGATGGCCTTGACCTCGTCGTGGATGCGTTCCATCGAGGTGTCGAGCGACCACGCGACGTCCGCGGCGAGCTTGAGCGAGTCGGTGAGGTGGCGGGGCACGTCGCCGTCGTACTTGTAGTAGATCTTGTGCTCCAGGCTGGCCCAGAAGTCCATGGCGATCGTGCGGAGCTGGATCTCGACGATGACGTGCTCGACCCGGTCGGACAGGAACACCGGGATCTGCACGATGAGGTGCAGCGACTTGTACCCGGTCGCCTTCGGGTGCTTGATGTAGTCCCGCTCCTCCAGCAGCGTGATGTCCGACTGCCCCAGGAGCATGTCGCGCACCAGGTAGATGTCGTTGACGAAGCTGCAGGTGATGCGCACGCCCGCGATGTCGAACATCTGCGCCCGGACACCCTCGGGCGTCAGCGGGATGCCCTTGCGGCGGCACTTGGCGACTATCGACTCGAACGACTTGAGCCGCGACCCCACGTGCTCGACGGGGTTGTAGTTCTGCATGTGCCGGAACTCGTCGCGCAGGATCGAGATCTTGGTCATGACCTCGTCGATCCCGAACTTGTACGTCAGCACCAGCCGGCGCAGATCGGCCACGAGCTCTCGGAGCTCGGCGGGATCGGGTACGGCGTGTTCCCGGACGTCCTCGGGCAGCTTGCTCACCGGACCACCGTACGGGACCCGGAGCGCCTGGCGCTCCGATTTCGGTACGTCCGTACGGCGGCCGAGTACTTTCGGCCCCTCGACGCGACTGCGGCCCGTCCCTAGGCTTTTGTCGGGTTCGCGCCGTGGGCCCGATCTGTCCCTCCGAACGAGGAGCACCGCATGTCGTCGAGCACCGAAACCGGCCCGAACCTGGCCGCGCGCCGCACCAGCCGCCTCGCCGCCATCGGCATCGGTGTGCTGGCCGCCATCGTCGTCTGGGGGATCGCCTCGCTGGCCGGGGTCGACCTCACGGTGCAGCAGCCGAGCGGCCCGATGGAGATCGGCATCCTGGCGGTAGTCCTCGTGCCGGCGGTCGCGGGGCTCGCGGGCTGGGCGCTGCTCGCGGCGCTGGAGCGGTTCACGGCGCGGGCCAAGCTGATCTGGACCGTCGCCGCCGTGGTGTTCCTGCTGCTGTCGCTGATCGGGCCGCTCACGGCCGATGCGCCGACGGCGACCCGGCTCGCGCTGGCGGCGATGCACCTGGCGGTGGCGGGCGTCGTCATCCCGCTCTTCCGGCGGCACGCCCGGTCGGCCTGACGACGGCGGGTGCGCCGGCCCCGCCCGCGCGACGGCGAAGTGCGTCGGGCCGGACGGACGGTACAGGGCGCCCGGCTAGCCCGACGAGAAGTGCGCCCGGCCGGAGGACGGCCGGGCGCACCCCAGGGCTACCCCACCTCCGACAACCGGAGGAAGGTGATCGAGTGGGCCGGGAAGTCGTAGGTGAACCCCGACCCGCCGTCCGGGTGTGAGACGTCCAGCGTCGCGGACCCCTCGACGGGCACCACCCGCTCGGGCTGGGTCTTGGTGTTCCGCGCCGACGGCGCCCCGCTCATCTCGGTCACCGCCGCCTCGTCGGCCACCTCGGCCCCCGCGATCGACACGGCCGTGCGCGCCACGGACTCGTACGGGTTGACCACCTTGAGCACCAGCTCACCCGTCTCGGCGTCCCGCGTGACCACCTGGTACAGCGACTCGGTGGTCGGCTCGGTGTACCTCATCTGCAGCACGCCGTCGAGGTAGAGCGCGATGGTGCGCCCCGAGACCACGATCTTGACGTGGTAGTCCCGGCCGGTCTCCATCCGGTGCCCCTCGACCGCCGCCACCTCGTTGGCCGAGCTGTTGTCGGCCCGCTGCAGCGCCTGCCGGGTGTTGTTCCACCCGCCGAGGTTCCACCAGTAGAAGTCGTCCCGGCCGCCCGCGGCGAACCCGATGAGGAACGCCTCGCTGCCGCCCAGCTTCCGGGCGTCGAGCTCCAGGGTGTAGTTGTCCCAATCCCTGGTGTAGGCGTCGGTGATGATCGAGCGGGCGTCGGTCACGTTGCCCGCCGACTGCACGTACTCGCCGTCGGCCACGGCCCACGAGCCGGACTGCGGGTCCCAGCCGGAGGCGTCGTCGAACGAGTCGGAGAACAGCACCTCACCCGACGCGTTGTCGGTGACCACCACGTCGTCGTACGCCGCCTGCGTGTTCCAGGTGGAGAGGAAGACGCCGCCCGAGATGTCCGCAGGGGTCTCCTCCGGGCCGTCGTGCACCGACGGGACCACCTCGTCACCCCTGTTCGTCATGAACATCTGCTGGGTCCAGTACGACGTCGAGCCCCACGACTCGTCGTTGTCGAACCACATCATGTCCGGGGACCACTGGACGTAGTCCTCGTTGGCGAACATCGGCGCGTAGGAGGCCAGCTCGACCAGGTCGGCGTTGCGCTCCAGGCCGGTCATGTACGCGGCCTCGGACAGCGCGTTCGACCACGCGTTGCCCCGCGACGCGTACTCGCCGAGGAACACGTGCGGGCCCTCGCGGTCGTAGGAGTCGTACCGCTCCGTGTTCGACAGGAACCACGACGGGTCGTTGTAGTAGTGCTCGTCGACCATCGCGACGCCCTGCTCGCGGTTGAACTCCCACAGCTCCTCGAACCGGGCGCCGGTGTCGTCCGGGCCGGAGTTGGAGATCACGGTGACCTCGGGGTGCGCGGCCTCGACGGCGTCCCGGAACCGCGGGAAGTTGGCCTGGAAGGTGTCGGTGTTCTCCTCGTTGCCCAGACCGATGTACTTCAGGTCGAACGGCTTCGGGTGCCCCAGCGCGGCGCGCACCCGGCCCCACTTCGTGCGCACGGACCCGTTGGCGAACTCGATGAGGTCCACGGTGTCCTGCACCCAGCGGTCGATACGGGCGTCGTCGGTCATCTCGGGGATGGTGCTGCCGCAGCCGTTCGCGCCCACCGAGAGCACCGGCAGCGGCGTGGCCCCCAGGTCCTCGGCGAACTCGAAGTACTCCAGGTAGCCCAGGCCGTAGGTCTGGTTGTAACCCCAGAAGTTCCAGTTCGTGGGCCGCTGCTCGACCGGCCCGATGGTCTCCTTCCACTGGTAGGTCCGCCGGCGGTCGGCGCCGTCCGACTCCAGGTACGTGTCGAAGGTGCCCACGTTGGTGACGCAGCCGCCGGGGAACCGCAGGAACGAGGGCTCCAGGTCGGCGACCTTCTGGGCGAGGTCCGCGCGCAGCACCGAGCGGCCGTTGACCGGACCCACCCAGGTGTCGCGCGGGAACAGCGAGACCATGTCCAGGCGCAGCGTGCCGCGGGCGCCGCCGGTCACCACGAGCCGGGCGTCGTTCACGGTGCGGTTCGCGGTGAGCGTGGCCGTGCGCTTCTTCCAGCGGTCGGTGCCGTCGACGACGACGGTGGTGGACGCGTACGTCGTCGCGCCGTCGGGCGACTCCAGGCTGACGGTGAGGCGCTGCCCGCGCTCCGCGCGCGCGAACACCGAGAAGTCGTACTTCTTGCGCCGCTCGATGGCGAAGCCCTCGTTGTAGCTCGCGTTCCGTACGCCGACGCCGGGGCCGTCGGCCTCGACGGTGAGGTAGGCCCGGTTGGCGTCGTTGAGCCACTCGCTCCGCTCGGACTCGACCTGCGCCGTTCCCGACGAGCCCCGCTGCACCACGTCCCACGCCGTCATGCCGGTGAAGTTCCGGTTGTCCGTCGGGGCGAACTCGAAGGACCGGTTGCGGACCAGCTCGGCGTACAGGCCGCCGTCGGCCGCGTAGTTGATGTCCTCGTAGAAGACGCCGTACAGGTCGTCGCTCATCTCGGTGCCGGCGGCCGCGGCGTCGACGTCGAGCGTGTGCTCCTGGACCGGGGTCTCGGCCGGCGGGTACGCGGCCAGCAGGCGGTCGCGCTCCTCGGCCGTGATCGGCAGCACCGTGCCGTGCCGGGGGCTGGCCGGCAGGATCGCGTCGAGGTTGGCCGTCCACTCGCCGCTCGCGAGGTCGTCGGACTCGAACAGCATGTAGCCCTGGCCGCCGTGGTAGCTCGGCTGGTCCTGGAGCAGGAACCAGCGGTCGTCGGTGAGCGACGGGAACAGCGTGGGCCCCTCACCGCCGGTGAACGTGCCGCCCCAGGGGTTGGGCTGCCCGAACCCGACGCGCTCGGTGATGAGGTCCCAGCCGTCGCCCTCGGTCACGCCCTGCGTGCGGCGCAGGTCGGTGGACGACTCCTGCCGCATGCCCATGTAGGACTCGTCCTTGGTGAGGCGGTAGTAGACGCCGTCCTCCTCCTGGACCGTGGAGTCGATCATGCCCAGGCCGTCACCCTGCGGCTCGTCGATCCACGGCCGCGGCTCCGAGAACGTCTCGAAGTCCGTGGTGGTCGCGTACAGCATGCGCTGGTAGGAGTCGCGGATGTCGCGCTCGGCGGGCGGCACGTCCGCCGGGTACAGGGCGGAGGCCCAGTAGACGACGAACTCGCCGGCCGCCGCGTCCCAGTACGCCTCGGGCGCCCACAGGTTGCCCGCGTTCTCCGGGGCCAGCTCGATCTCGCGCTGCTCGCCCCAGTGCACCAGGTCGGTGGACTCCCAGACCATGATCGAGCGGCTGCCCGTCTCCTGAGCGTCGCCGAAGTTGCCGCCGCCGTAGATCTTCAGGTCCGTCGCGAGCAGGTAGTACGTGCCGTCCTCGCCGCGGATCAGGAACGGGTCGCGCAGCCCCTTGGTCCCGAGTGTGGAGGTGAGCACCGGCTCGCCGCCGTTCAGCGTGGTCCACTCCAGCGGGTCGGGGCCGTTCGAGACCGCGAACGAGATGGTCTCGCCGTCGGCCGTGGACTCGCCGGTGAAGTAGGGGAAGAAGTAGGCGGCGTACTCGCCGTCGGCGGCGGTGGCCGACGGCGACGTGGTCGCCTCCGCGGCGGAGGCGAGGCCGGCGTCAGGTGCCAGGCCGGCGTCAGGTGCCAGGGCGGGGGCGGCGGCCGCCGGGGCTGCCAGGCCGAGCGTGAGCGCGGCCGCCACGAGGGCGGTCCGCCGTCTCGGTGGGTTGGTCGTGGGTCTCTTCATCGTTGTACTTCCTTTCGTCACGTCGCTGTGCCGGGTGGTGCCTGTGGTCGGGAGCGAAGGTCCGCTTCGAGCACGGGATCTGGCTTGGATCTCGGCCCGGTTCCAGGCCAGATCCCGTGCTCGAAGCGGACCTCTGGTTTACGTGCGGCGGAGGGTCAGGACGCGCTGGAGGGCCACGAAGATCAGCAGCAGCACGCCGATCACGATCTTGGTCCACCAGGAGCTGAGGGTGCCCTCGAAGGTGATGATGGTCTGGATCAGGCCGAGCACCAGCACGCCCAGCACCGAGCCGAGCACGAAGCCGGTGCCGCCCGTCAGCAGCGTGCCGCCGATGACGACGGCCGCGATGGCGTCGAGCTCCATGGCCACGCCGGTGAGCGAGTACCCGGACCGGGAGAACATCGCGAACAGCAGCCCGCCCAGTCCCGCGCACGTGCCGCTCACCACGTAGGCGAGCACCTTGGTGCGCGCCACGGGCAGGCCCATGAGCAGCGCGGACTGCTCGCCGCCGCCGATCGCGTACACCGTGCGGCCGAACCGCGTGAAGTGCAGCACCAGGAAGCCGAGGCCCACGACGATGAGCCCGATGAGCACGCTGGACGTCATGCGCCACTCGCCGAAGATCTGCACCCAGCTCGCGAGCTCGACGAAGGACGCGTCGTCGATGGCGATGGACTCCGGTGCGATGAGGAAGCACAGCCCGCGCGCGAAGAACATGCCTGCGAGCGTCGCCACGAACGGCTGCACCTGGAAGTAGTGGATCATCACGCCGTGCGCCAGGCCGATCATCGTGCCGGCGCCCACGGCGAGCGGGATCACCACGCCCACCGGCCAGCCCGCCTGCAGCAGCGCGGCGGTGATCACGGTGGACAGCGCGAGCACCGACCCGACCGACAGGTCGATGCCGCCGGTGAGGATCACGAACGTCATGCCCACCGCGAGCACGATGAGGTGCGCGTTGTTGATGAACAGGTTGGACACCACGGCGGGCGTGAGGAAGTTGTCGTAGCGCGTGCCGCCCACGACCAGCATGAGCGCGAGCACCACGAATGTGCCCAGCACCGGCAGGTAGCGCCGGTCGAGCCGGGTGGGCAGCTTGAGCGCGCCGCCCCTGCGGGAGCGGGGCGCGCGGGCGGGGGCCGACGTCGTCATCCGGCCTTCACCTCCGTCGAGTCGGGGCTGGCGGCGGGCCGCGGCGCGGGCGTGGTCGCCGTCCGACGGCGGGCCGCCGCCGCGAGCCGCTCGCGCATCCGCGGTGACTGCAGCAGCGTCACCGCGATGACGACCAGGGCCATGAACAGGGGTGTGACCAGCGGCGAGATACCGAGCACCGTGACCGTCCGCTCCAGGGTGGCGATGACGAGCGCGCCCACCAGGGTGCCCGACAGGTTGAACTTGCCGCCCGAGAGCGCCGTGCCGCCGATCACCACGGCGAGGATCGCGTCGAGCTCGATGAACAGGCCGGCGTTGTTGGCGTCGGCCGCCATGGTGTCGGCGCTGATCAGCAGGCCCGCGAGCCCCGCGAACAGGCCGGAGGCCGCGTAGACGGTCCAGGTGAGCGTCCTGGACTGCACGCCGGAGAGCCGGCTCGCCGCCGGGTTGATGCCGGTGGCCTCCAGGAGCATGCCGAGCGCCGTGCGCCGCACCACGAACGCGACCACGGCGAACACGCCGAACGCGAGCACGGCCGCCACGGGCAGGCCGAGCCAGAAACCCGAGCCCAGCACCTTGAACGGCGCGCTGTTGACCGTGGTGATCATGCCGTTCGTGATGAGCATGGCCACGCCGCGGCCCGCCGTCATGAGGATCAGCGTGGCGATGATCGGCTGGATGCCGAGCACGGACACCAGGAACCCGTTCCACACCCCGAGCACCAGGCACAGCACCAGCGCCAGGCCGACGGCGGTGAGCACCGTGACCGGCGACTCCGGGTTCGGCGACGACGCGATGTGCGACAGCGCGACCGCCCCGGAGACCGCCACCACCGCGCCGACCGACAGGTCGATGCCGCGGGTGGCGATGACGAGGGTCATGCCGAGGGCGACCAGCAGCAGGGGCGCCGAGGTGCGCAGGATGTCGATCGGGGCGCCGAACAGGTGGCCGTCCCGGACGGTGATCGCCAGGAAGCTCGGCCGGGCGACCGTGTTGGCGACCAGCAGCGCGATCAGGGCGGCCACCGGCCAGAACAGGTGGTGGCGGAGCACGTCCCTCATGCCGCACCACCCCCCGCGATGAGGTCGACCACCTGGTCCATCGAGGCCCGGGTCCCGTCGATCTCCGCCACCTTGCGGCGGTCCCGCAGCACCGCTATGCGGTGCGAGAGGCGCAGCACCTCCTCCAGCTCCGCCGAGATGAAGACGACCGACATACCGTCGGCGGCCAGCTCGGCCACGAGCTTCTGGATCTCGGCCTTGGCGCCGACGTCGATACCGCGGGTGGGCTCGTCCAGGACGAGCAGCCTTGGCGCGGTGGCAAGCCACCGCGCGAGCAGCACCTTCTGCTGGTTGCCGCCGGACAGGTTGCGCAGCAGCGCCTCGGGGTTCGCCGGCCGGATGCCGAGCTGCTCGATGTACTTCGCGACCAGCTCGTCCACCTGCTTACGGGGCAGCGGCCGCATCCAGCCGCGCTCCGCCTGGAGCGCGAGCACGATGTTCTCCCGCACGGTGAGGCCGTCCACGACGCCCTCACCCTTGCGGTCCTCCGAGGTGTACGCGATGCGGTGCCGCATCGCCGCGCGCGGCGTGCGCAGCCGCGCCGCCTTCCCACCCACGCTGGTCTGTCCGACGTCGGACCGGTCGGCGCCCGTGAGCAGGCGCGCCAGCTCGGTGCGGCCCGAGCCGAGCAGCCCGGCGAGGCCCACCACCTCGCCCTCGTACAGGTCGAGGTCGAACGGCTGCACCGAGCCCTTGCGGCCCAGGCCGACCACCTGCAGCAGCGGGGTGGCGCCGGCGGGCCGCTCGGTGTGCTCCAGCACCTCCTCCGCGGCCTCCAGCAGGTCCATGGAGCGACCGATCATGTGCTGCACCAGCTCGGCGGCCGGCAGGTCGGCGGTCACGAACTCCCCCACCAGCCCGCCGTTGCGCAGCACGGTCATCCGGTCGGACACCTCGTAGACCTGGTCCAGGAAGTGGCTCACGAACAGGATCGCCACGCCGCTGTCGCGCAGGCCGCGCATGACGTCGAACAGGCGCGCCACCTCGTCGGTGTCGAGGCTCGAGGTGGGCTCGTCGAGGATGAGCACCTTGCAGTCGCCCACCGTGGCCCGGCAGATCGCCACGAGCTGCTGCACCGCCAGCGAGTGCGAGCCGAGCGAGGACCCCGGGTCGATCGTCAGGCCCATCCGGTCGAGGTGTGCCGCTGCCTGCCGGCGCATCGCCGGCCAGTTCAGCCCGCCCAGCAGGCGCGGCTCGGCGCCGAGCATGATGTTCTCGGCGACCGTGAGGTTCTCGCAGAGGTTGACCTCCTGGTACACGGTGCTGACGCCGTGCGCCCTGGCGTCGGCGGGGCCGGTGAACCGGCGCTCGACGCCGTCCACCCGGATGGTCCCCGCCGTCGGCGAGTAGATCCCGGTGAGGGCCTTGATGAGCGTGGACTTGCCCGCGCCGTTCTCGCCCATGAGGGCGTGGATCTCACCGGGGCGGAGGCGGAAGTCGACGCCGTCGAGGGCCTTCACCGGCGGGAACTCGACGCTGATGCCGGTCATCTCGACCACGGGTGGTGCTGTCTGCTGGGTCATCCTCGACCTTCTTCGTCTGGCGTGCTGCGCGGTCTGGCGTGCTGCGCGGAGCCTGTATGCCGAGGTAGGGCGGACGTCCACACGCCCTACCTCAGCGGTCTCGCGCCGCCGAGGTAGAGCGTGTGTCGGACACACGCTCTACCCCCGCGGAGGTTGTCGGTCAGTACTCGCGGGTGGGCAGCGCCTCGATCGCCGCCTCCTGGTCGAACGCCTCGTCCTTGACCACGATGCGCTTCTCGACCTCCTCGCCCGCGACGACCGCCTTGGCGATCTCCGCCAGGTCCGGGCCGAGCAGCGGGTTGCACTCGACGATGTAGTTGATCTTGCCGTCGGCGAGCGCCTGCATACCGTCCTTGACGGCGTCGATCGTGATGATCTTGATGTCCTCGCCCGGCGTCAGGCCGGCGGCCTCGATGGCCTCGATGGCGCCGAGCCCCATGTCGTCGTTGTGCGCGAACACGAGGTCGATGTCGTCGTGGGCGTTGAGGAAGCCCTCCATGACGGTCTTGCCCTCGGCCCGCGTGAAGTTGCCGGTCTGGCTGTCGATGATCTCGATGTCCGAACCCTCGATCGCCGCCTCGAAGCCCTCCTTGCGGTCGATCGCCGGGGCGGCACCCGTGGTGCCCTGCAGCTCGACGGCCTTGTAGCCCTCGCCGTCGTACTGCTCGACGGCCCACTCGCCGGCCATCTCGCCCTCCTTGACGAAGTCGGAGCCGATGAACGACTCGTAGAGGGTCTCGTCCTCGGAGTCGACGGCGCGGTCCGTGAGGATCACGGGGATGCCGGCGGTCTTGGCCTCCTGGAGCACCGCGTCCCAGCCGGTCTCGACCACCGGGGAGAACGCGATGACGTCAACGCCCTGCGTGATGTAGGAGCGGATGGCCGTGATCTGGTTCTCCTGCTTCTGCTGGGCGTCGGAGAACTTGAGGTCGAAGCCGTTCTCCGCGGTGAGGGTGTCCTGGATGGACTTGGTGTTGGCGGCGCGCCAGCCGGACTCTGCGCCGACCTGCGAGAAGCCGAGGGTGATGACGCCGTCGTCGGCGCCGCCGGTCTCGCCGCCGCCCTCGGTCTGGGTGCCGGCGTCCGATGCGCACGCGCCGAGCGCGAACAGCGAGGCCGCCGACACGGCGGCCAGAACGGTACGGGTCAGGGTAGTGCGTGCCATGTCTCCTCCTTGAGATCCCGCACGGCTTCGTGCGGGTGAGCTGCGTAGTGCCCGAGTGAAATGTTAGCGCTCACATAGGTCCGGTGAACAGCGAAGCACGTCACGGTCCAGTAACGAGTCTGCCGCGTTTGCCCTAGTAGGGGAACAGATCTCGCCAACCCGGACGAACCCGACACCTCGGACCGGCGCTCGCCCGCGTCGCTTCCCCGAAGAACGGCGCCAGGTCGGTGCGGGGGCCCGAAACTCGGAGTTTCGGGCCCCGCACCGGCCTGGCGGGGATTGCGACGGGGCGCGGGTCAGAAGCCCTGGGCCACCCGGTAGTAGACCTGGTTCCAGCGCACCTGGTCGGCGAAGCCGCGCCGGGTCGTGTCCTCGTCGATCACCAGCAGCTCGGTGCGCGCGATGTTCGCGAACACCTCGAACGCCTCGATGCCCGCCGCGGTCGACATGACGGTGTGGTGGGCACCGCCCGCCGTCAGCCACGCCTCGGCGGAGACCTCGAACGACGGCCGCGGGGCCCACATCGCCCGCGCCACGGGCAGCTTGGGCAGGTCCCGCGGCGGCGTGACGACGTCGACCACGTTCGCCGTCAGCCGGAACCGGTCCCGCATGTCGGCGAGGGAGACGACGACGGCGCCCTCGACGGCGTCGGCCGAGAACACCATGCGGACCGGGTCCTCCTTGCCGCCGATGCCGAGCGGGTGGATCTCGATGCGCGGCTTCGACGTGGTCAGCGACGGGCAGACCTCCAGCATGTGCGCGCCGAGGATCAGCTCGGAGCCGGGCGTGAGGTCGTAGGTGTAGTCCTCCATGAGGCTGGCGCCGCCCGGGAGGCCGAGCCCCATCACCTTGGCCGCGCGCACGAGCACCGCCGTCTTCCAGTCGCCCTCGGCGCCGAACCCGTAGCCCTGCTCCATGAGGCGCTGGACCGCCAGGCCGGGGAGCTGGCGCAGCGCGCCCAGGTCCTCGAAGTTGGTGGTGAACGCCTTGGCCCCGGCCGCCTCCAGGAAGCCGAGCAGGGCGATCTCCTGGCGCGCGGCGTAGCGCAGGGAGTCGTGCCGCTCGCCACCGGCCCGGAGCTCGGGGGCGACGTCGTACTTCTCCTCGTACTCGGCGACCACCTTGTCGACGGCGGACTCCTCGACGGCGTCGACGGCCGCGACCAGCTCGTTCACACCGTGCGTGTTCACCGAGACGCCGAACCGCAGCTCGGCCTCGGTCTTGTCGCCCTCGGTGACGGCCACGTTGCGCATGTTGTCGCCGAACCGCACCAGCCTGAGCTCGTGCGTGGCGGCCCAGCCGGCCGCGCCGCGCACCCAGGTGCCCACCCGGCGCGTGACCGCCGGGTTGGAGACGTGCCCCACCACCGTCGTCCGCGCGACGCCGAGGCGCGTGGCGATGTACGCGTACTCCCGGTCGCCGTGCGCGGCCTGGTTGAGGTTCATGAAGTCCATGTCGATCTCGTCCCACGGGAGCTCGACGTTGGCCTGCGTGTGCAGGTGCAGCAGCGGCTTGCGCAGCGCGTCCAGGCCCGCGATCCACATCTTCGCGGGGCTGAAGGTGTGCATCCAGGTGACGACGCCCAGCACGCTGTCGTCGCTGTTGGCGTCCAGCATCGCGCGGCGGATCGCCGCCGAGTCCTTGAGGACGGGCTTCCACACGACCTTGACCGGCACGTCGGAGGACGCGTCCAGCGCGCGGGCCACCTCCTGGGACTGCTCCGCGACCTGGGCCAGGGTCTCCTCGCCGTAGAGGTCCTGGCTGCCGGTGAGGAACCAGACCTCACGGTCCGCGTAGGGCTTGGTGCTCATGCCTGTCCTTCCGTGGTGGCAGCGGTCTGCTGGCCGTAGACGTTCTGGTAGCGGTCGTAGAGGGAGTCGATGTGCCGCTGCTCGATCGGCACCGGCTCGCCGAGCTGGCGCGCGATGTGCACCGTGCGGGCCACCTCCTCGCACATCACGGCGGCCTTCACCGCCGCGCGGGCGTCCTTGCCGATCGTGAAGGGGCCGTGGTTGCGCATCAGCACGGCCGGGCTGCGGTGGCCGCGCAGCGTCTCGACGATGCCGCGGCCGATCGAGTCGTCGCCGATGATCGCGAACGGGCCCACGGGGATCGGGCCGCCGAACTCGTCGGCCATCATCGTGAGCACGCACGGCACCTCCTCGCCGCGCGCGGCCCACGCCGTCGCGTACGTGGAGTGCGTGTGCACCACCCCGCCCACCTCGGGCAGGTGCCGGTACACGTAGGCATGCGCTGCGGTGTCCGACGACGGCGCGCGCGTCCCGTCGACGAGGTTCCCGTCGAGGTCGCACACCACCATGCCGGCCGGGGTCAGGTCGTCGTAGGAGACGCCCGACGGCTTGATGACGAACAGGTCCGCACTGCCGTCCGGCGCCTCGGGATTCGGCACGCGCTGCGAGACGTTGCCGGCGGTCCAGACCACCAGGTCCCACCGGGGCAGCTCGGCGTGCAGGTCCGAGACGACGGCGCGCACGCGCGCGACCTCGTCCTGGACCGCCTGCGGGTAGTCGGTCAGGGTCTTGCCGCTCATCGGTCGCTCTCTCGCGTCGTGTCTCGGTTGCGGAGCGCGGCGACGGCGGCGCGTTCGATCGCCAGGCCCGCGCTGTAGCGCTCCAGGAAGGCGGAGAAGCCCGCCACGTCATCAGCGTCGGGCTCGACGACGTCGAGCGCGGCGTCCGCGAACACCTCGGCGTTCAGGTAGTCGCCCAGGCTCTGCGCGGGGGCCGGTGCGCCGGCCGCGGAGGCACGGTAGGCGGCGAGCACGGCGATGCCCCAGGCACCGCCCTCGCCCGCCGTCCGGCCGACGGCCACCGGCGCCCCGAGGGCCGCCGCCAGCAGGCGCTGGGCCACGCCCTCGGTCTTGAACAGGCCGCCGTGCGCGAACATCGCGTCCAGCTCGACCTGCTCCGCCGCGAGCACGCGCATGCCGAGGCTCAGCGTGCCGAACGCGCTGTAGACCTGGGTGCGGGCGAAGTTGGCCAGCGTCAGCCGGCTGTCCGGCGTGCGGGTGAACAGTGGGCGCCCGGCCTCCAGGCCCGTGATCGGCTCGCCGGACAGGTAGTTGTAGGCGAGCAGGCCGCCGCCGTCGGCGTCGCCGTCGAGGGCGGACCGCAGGAGCGCCTCGAAGACCGCGCCCGGCTCGGCCGGCCGGCCCAGCGCCGTCGCGAACTGGCCGAACACCTCGGCCCAGGCGCCCAGCTCGGAGGCCCCGTTGTTGCAGTGCACCATGGCCACGAGGTCGCCGGCCGGGGTGGTGACGAGGTCGAGCTCCTCGTGCACCCGCTCCAGCGGCTTCTCCAGCACGACCATCGCGAAGATGCTCGTCCCTGCGCTCACGTTCCCGGTGCGCGGCGCCACCGAGTTGGTGGCGACCATGCCGGTCCCCGCGTCGCCCTCGGGCGGGCACAGCGGGATGCCCGCCCGGAGCGTCCCGGTCGGGTCCAGCAGCGCCGCGCCCTCCTCGGTCAGCGTGCCGGCGTCCGCGCCGGCAGGGAGGACGCGCGGCAGCAGGTCCGCGATGCCTGGGCCGCGGCCGGCGACCAGCTCGTCGTACTGGGCCAGCATCCGCCGGTCGTAGTCCTTGGTCGCCGGGTCGATCGGGAACATGCCGGAGGCGTCGCCGACGCCGAGCACCTGCTGCCCGGTCAGCCGCCAGTGCACGTACCCGGCCAGCGTCGTGAGGTGCCGCACGCGCGCGACGTGCGGCTCGCCGTCGAGCAGCGCCTGGTAGAGGTGAGCGACCGACCAGCGCAGCGGGATGTTGTACCCGAACAGGCCGGTGAGCTCGGTCGCGGCGCGCTCCGTCGTGGTGTTGCGCCAGGTCCGGAACGGCACGAGCAGCTCGTCCGCCTCGTCGAACGCCAGGTAGCCGTGCATCATCGCCGAGATGCCGAGCGCGCCGACGGTCGTCGGCCGCACGCCGTACTGCCGCTCGACGTCGGCCAGCAGGGCCGCCACCGACTCCCGCAGGCCCGACCAGACGGCGTCCAGCGAGTAGGTCCAGATGCCGTCGACGAGCTGGTTCTCCCAGTCGTGGCTGCCGCTCGCGAGCGGCGCGCCGTCCGGACCGACCAGGCACGCCTTGATCCGGGTGGAGCCGAGCTCGATACCGAGGGCGGTCCGGCCCTGCGCTATCGCCTCCCGGAGACTCGCGAGCCGCCCCCCTGCTTCGTCCTGCCGCTCCACCATCGTGGACCGCTCCGTCCTGCCCGCACCGTCGCGAGGCGTCGTTCGTGTCACCGTCGTCACGGTACCGAGCCGGGCCCGGACCGTCGACGGCGATGTTAGCGCTCACACGATACGTTACGACAACCCCGGTGCCCAGCCGCGTGACGGAGCCGGCTCCTTCCCCTTCTTCGGGGCCGAGGTTTCTTGGCTCTGCGCGGGCTCAGAGCCAAGAGACCTCGGCCCCGAAGGGGACCGTCGATCAGGCGTCGGACGGGACGATCAGGCGTCCGACGGGACCAGGGCCAGCACCTCGACCTCCCCCGCCGTCGTGTACCCGCCGTCGAACTGGTCCAGGACCACGCGGACCGCGCTCGTCCGCAGCGGTTCGGCCAGCTCGACGGTCGTCACCGGCTGACCCGGGCCCGAGCCGTCCACCGGAACGTCCGCGCTCACGGCCACCCAGGCGCCGTCGACCAGCGCCTCCACCCGCACGGTCTCGGCCCAGCTCCGGTTGGTGCCGTCCCGCCAGAAGTGCACGGACACGCCGGTCACGTCCCGCTCCCGGCCGAGCTCGGCGGTGAGTGTGTCGCTCGGGTTCTTGGTGCCCGAGCGCCAGTTCGACCAGGCCTTCTCCGCCAGGATCCCGTTGTTCAGCCCCGCGGCGGAGTAGCCCGGCTCGGTGTAGGTCGCCGACACGGCAGCCCGCGGGTCCGTCGCGACGTTGCCCACCGCCGGCTCGGTCACCACCACCCGGGCCGACGCCGGCACGGTCGCGCCGTCCGGCAGTGCGGCCGTGCCGGCCACGGTCACCTCGCCGACGGCGTCGTACGGCCCGCCGGGCGCCCACGTCACCGGAAGCTCCACCCGGCTCCCCGTCGAGCCGACGCCGGTCACCGTGCCCGGCAGGTCCGGCTCGCCGCCCACGTACGTGCGGGCCGACGCCGGTTCGGTCGCCTCGATCACGTCCACCAGCACCTCGGCGGACGCCGCCACCGGCTCACCCGCCGCGCTGGTCGCCGTGCCGGTCACCTCGACCAGACCCACCTCGTCCCAGGCGCCGGGGTCCACCGGGTCCCACCGCACGGGAAGCTCGCCCCGTTCACCGTCGCGGAACACGCCCGCCACGGTCTCCGGGAGCTCCGGGGCCAGACCGGGCACCGTGAACAGCTCGACCGGCACGGTGCCCCGCGGCGTCTCGTCGAGCACCGTCCACCGCTGGTTCCCGCCGGACGTCGGCGTGTACAGGCCGACCCGCGAGCCGTCGGCGGTCGCACCGCCGGCGACGTCGGGCAGCAGGCCGGTGGCCACGTTGACCAGCGTCCACGACCCGTCGCCCGTGGTCGACATCATCCAGCGGGCAGCGGCGTCGTCGTCGGACGCCTGCTCCGTGACGAGCGTGCCCGACCGGGCCGCGAGCCGCTCACCCGAGGCGAGGTTGACCACCTCGTACCGGGCGCGGTTCGAGGCGGTGGGGCGGTGGCCGGTGCCCCGGCCGCGCGCGTCCGCCACCCGTTCGAGCGTCCAGAGCTGGTCGCGCGCCGCCGTCCGCACGTCGCGGAGCACGAGCCCGCCGCCGGACTCGGCGGGCGTGAGCGCCCGGCCCGAGGCCGCGCCGACGAACCGGTAGGCGTGGCCGTCCTGGGCGAGGGGAGCGCGCCGGGCGACCCCCGAGACGCCGTCGACCAGGAAGGTGGTGACGGACTCGCCGGGCACCTCGAGGGTCGCCCTGCCGCCGGACACCCGCACGGACCTGCCGCGGACCAGCGCCCCGTCCGCCGAGGTCACGACGGGTGTGACCCGGGCGCCGCGCGCGACGTCCCGGAACAGCGACAGGTCGAGCGTCACTGTCCGGGCGGACGGCGTCGAGTTGACGTGCACGAGGGTCACGTCGTCCGACCCGGACACGGCGGCCGTCGTGTCGGCGTCGTCGGTGCCGATGAGGTGGTCACCCGGCTCGATGTAGTGGGTGAAGTTGCGGATGGTGTCGAACTTCGTGTTCGTCCGCACGGGGCACGTCTCCAGCGTGTCCTGCGCGTCGCACGAGAACGGCACCTGGATCGAGCCCCAGTTGCCACCGCCGGCCACCTGCGCGTCGTAGTCCTCGATCGGCTGCCACAGCACCCAGGCCGTCGGCTCGAGCTCGCGCAGGTCGTCGGTGATCCGGTCGGCGATGCCGAGCCCCGGCGCCATCGTCACGAAGTCCGACGGCGGTCCCCAGCTCCCCTCGACCTCGCTCATCCACAGCGGCTTGGCCGCGCCCTTGGCGATGTCCCGCGCCGACGTCCGCTGGCCGGTGCCGTACGTGTGCACGTTGAGCTGGTCCACCGCCGCGCGAGCCTGCGGCGTGTACGCGTTCCAGTTCGTGGTGAAGATGCCCGGGTTGGTCTCGTCCATCGCGGAGATGACGGCGTCCGTGCGGGCGCCCTGCAGCTCCTGGTCGAGCGCCTGGATCACCTGCTGCTGCAGCGCGGGCCCGGCGTGCGCGCCCTCCTGCCGCCCGCCGGTCGGCTGCCCGTCCGCGCCAAGCGTCGTCGACCAGTAGTTCGTGTTCGGCTCGTTCAGCGGGTCGATCGTGTCGAACTCGATGTCGTGCGCGTCCTCGATGTGCTCGGTCACGCGGACCAGGTAGGTCGCGAAGTCGTCGAGGGTGTCCGGGCGGATCTGGTCCGTGTTGCCGTCGAACCCGCCGCTCACGTAGCCGGAGACCGTCTGGAACCACGGCGGCGAGTTGCTGAACGCCTCCCAGTGGGTGACGCGGTCCTTGATCGCGTCGATCCACCAGCGCTGGTTCGCGTCCGCGTCCCAGTTCCAGTGCTCCGGGTTGTCCGGGTCCCACCAGTCGCGGTCGTCGACGCCGATCCCCGGCGGCGCCGCCCAGAAGCCCGGCATCGTGGCGCCCACCTTCATGTAGTCGTCGCGCACGTCCGGCGCGTTGCCGCCGCCGATGTTGTAGCGCGCGATGTTGAGGTTCAGGCCGTCGGGTCCGTAGAGCAGGTCGGCCAGGTGGTCGCGGATCTCGTCGGGGTAGCCGCCCGTCGCGTTACCGGACCAGACCAGGCTGGAGCCCCAGCCCTCCCACCTTCCGCCCCGGTAGGACGGGTCCGGCCGCACGGTCACGCCGTCCTCCGACGTCGGCTGGGTCGCCCGGGCGGTCAACGCCCGGTCGGTCGTCGTCCGGTCGGTCGTCGTCCGGTCGGTCGTCGTCCGGTCGGTCGTCGTCCGGTCGAGCGGGGCGACGGCGGTGGCCGCCGGCGTGGAGGCGGCCGCCACGGGGGCCGCGAGGGCGCCGGCCGCCGCGACTGCGGCAAGGGCCGCGATGGTTCGTCTCATGGGTAGCACTCCTCAGCCTCTGGTCCATTGCTGGTTGGTCGCGCCGGTGCACGCGTAGGTGATCACCGCTGCGCCGTTCGCCGTCGAGCCGCCGCTGACGTCCAGGCACTCCCCGGTCGCCCTGGACCGGACGGTCACGTAGCTGCCGGACGCGGCGACCACCGACCACTGCTGGTTCGTGCCGGTGCCGCAGCTCTCCTGGGTCACCGTCGTGGCGTTCTCCTGCACGCAGAGCGCGCTGTGCCTGGCCACGAGGTTGTAGTAGCCGTCGCCCCGGTCCCGGAACCAGAACCGCTGGTTGCCGCCGCCGTTGCAGTCGTACTGCTTGATCTGGGTGCCCGCGGCGTAGGACTGGCTGGTCACGTCGAGGCACCTGCCGGAGTGCCGCGCCGTGACCGTCTCGAACGGCCCGCCCCGGCCGGTGATGGTGCCCGCCGCGGCGTCGATCACGAGCTCCGGGTAGTAGTCGAACGACATGGAGGTCGAGGTGGGGAACGTGATCGGCGCCCAGACGTAGCGCGAGCCGTTCACGTTGGTGCCGATGGAGTTGCCCCAGCGGTCGCCCATGTACAGGTGGGACGTGCCAGAGGTGCCCTGCACCGGGAGCACGAACGTGGTCTGCGAGCCGTAGGCGGTGGAGTCGCCGACGTTCTGCATGGCCGACCAGCCCGACGCCAGGTTGCTGGTGGTCGCGTACTTCTGCTGGTTCGGGTTCCAGCCCGTGGCGCCGGACGTGAGCATGAAGTACGTGCTGCCCCGCTTGAACAGGGCGGGCGCCTCGCGGTGGCCGCCAGGCCACGGGTTGGCGACGAGCGACTGGATGCCCGTGTAGTCGGCGGTGAGCCGGTAGATGTGCAGGTCGTAGTTCTCGTTCGCGGCTGAGTACATGTACCCGGCGCCGTCGGTGTCGACGAACACGCCGATGTCGCGCGACATGTGGCCCAGCGGCCGGAAGCTCCCGCGGTAGTCGTAGTCGCCGTCCACCGTGTCGCTCAACGCCACGGCCGCACGCGCCTCGGAGTAGTCGGTGCCGTTCTCCTTGTGCATCCACATCACGAACTGCCCGGTGGACGCGTTGTACATGACCTTGGGCCGCTCGATGTTGGCCGTGGCGAGCTCCGGGTCGCTCGCCTCGGTGAGCACGTGGTTGCGGAACTCCCAGTGCACGAGGTCGGTGGACCGGTAGGCGGACACGTACCGGAACGTGTTGTCGGCGTTCCGGTTCTCGCCGAACCAGTAGTAGTAGGTGCCCACCTTGACCACGCCGCCGCCGTGGGCGTGCAGCGGGTTGCCGGACGTGTCGGTGAACTGGGTGGCGTTCACCACCGTCTCGGGTGAGGCCTGGGCGGAGACCGCTCCGACGGCCGTCGTCAAGGCGCAGGCAAGAGCAGCGAGGGCAGCAGAAAGACGCCTCACGGGACCACACTCCTTCATCGCAGTGCAGGACGGTGCAGGACTTTGGTGCGGGATTTCGGTTGTAGAGCGTTGGTGCGGTGGTGCGGAACGGTGACGCTGTGCGGTGCGGGTGGTGCTGTGCGCTCAGTGCGGGGACGGCGGTGCACGCGGCGCGGGTGACGCGGTGCCGGCGACGCTGTGCGCGTGCCGGGGCCGAGCGGGGATCCCGGAGCCCGGGACCCCCGCTCGCTCAGTAGGGATCAGCGGCCGGCGTCAGCCGTTGACCGTGAACCCCTGTTCCTCTCCGTACCGGACGTTCTCCTCCTGCCACGCGGCGAGCCCATCCAGCAGCGACGTCTGGTCGAGGTAGGCCTGGCCAACGGTGTCCGAGAAGATGCTGTTCGCGTACGACTGCCAGGGCAGGTACTGCCAGCCCTCGACCACGTTGTCCGCGCCGGCGGACAGCACCTCGTTGATCTTCTGCCCGCCGAAGTACTCGGACTCGTAGCCCAGGAACTCGTCGGACTCCAGCTCCGCGACGGTGGCGGGGAAGCCGCCCGTGTCCATGAACACCCGGATGCTCTCCGGGTCGGAGTTGAGCCACTTGAGGAACCCGGCGGCGAGCAGCTTGTCGTCCGAGCCGGCGGGGATGACCTCCGACGAGCCGCCGTTCTCGGCGTTCACGGGCGTGCCGTCGTACGTCGGCATGGGCGCGACGCGCCACTTGCCCGAGCCACCGGGGGAGCCGTCCTCGAAGACGCCCGGCATCCAGGCGCCCACCACGATCGCCGAGATGGTGCCGTCCTCGAGCGCCTGGAACCACTCCTCGCTCCAGCCGGTGATGTTCGCGACCAGCTCCTCGTCGATGAACGTCTGGTACATCTCGGCGAACTTCTGCGTGCCCTCGTCGGCGAGGTCCACCGTCACGGTCTCGCCGTCCACCTGGAACGGCTTGCCGCCGGCCTGCCAGATCAGCGAGGTGACGGTGCCCGGGCCGTTGCCGTCGTCGTTGAGCAGGAACTTGTCCGGGTCGGACTCCTTGAGCTTGCGCGCCTGCTCGATGTACTCGTCCCAGGTCTCCGGGACCACGAGGTCGTTCTCCTCGAAGACTTCAGCGTTGTAGAACAGCGCCATCGGGCCCGAGTCCTGCGGCAGCCCCCAGATGCCGCCGTTCTGCGACACGGCACCCCAGGTGGACGGCGTGTACAGGTCCTCGAGGTCGCCGAAGCCGTACCCGGTCAGGTCGGTGAGCTGTCCGGGAAGCTGGAACTGCGGCACCGACTGGTACTCGAGCTGCGCGACGTCCGGGATGCCCTTCTCGGCGGCGATCGCGTTCTGCAGCGCCGTGTTGTGGTCCTCCGCACCCTGCGTGTCCGTGAGGTTCACGGTCACGTTCGGGTACGCCGCCTCGAAGGCCTCGATCTGCTTCTCGGCCTGCGGCGTCCAGGTCCAGTAGTCGATGGTGCCGCCCTCCTGGAGCGCGGCCTCGATCTCCTCAGCGCTCGCGCCCTCGCCCGAGCCACCTCCGGCGTTGTCACCACCCGAGCAGGCGGCCAGGGTCGTGGCCAGCAGCGTGATGACGGCGCCCGCCGCGACGCGGCTGCGTGTGTTTCTCATCGTTCCTCCTCCTTGAGGTAGTTCATCGCGTCGAGTGGTTCGTCGACGTCGTTCATCCCTTGACACTCCCGGCGCTCAGGCCGGACTGCCAGTACCGCTGCAACAGCAGGAACACGATGACGATCGGCAGGATCGTCAGCACTGCACCCGTGATGACCAGGTGGAACACGGGGGCCGCCCCCACGCCGATCGCGTCGGCGTTCCAGCTCGCCAGCCCGATCGCGAGCGGGAACAGGTTCTTGTCGGACAGCATGATCAGCGGCAGGAAGTAGTTGTTCCACGTGGCCACGATCACGAACAGCGCGACGGTCACGATGCCGGGCGCGAGCAGGCGCAGCGAGATGGTGAAGAACGTGCGCCACTCGCCCGAGCCGTCGACCCGCGCCGCCTCCAGCAGCTCGCTCGGAACGGCCTCCGTGGCGAACACCCACATCAGGTAGAGCCCGAAGGGGGACACCAGGGTCGGCAGGATGACCGACCACATCGTGTTGGTGAGCCCGAGCTCGCTGAACATCAGGAACGTCGGCACCGCGAGCGCCGCGCCCGGCACGGCGACCGCGCCGATGATCGTGGCGAAGACCACCGAGCGGCCGCGGAAGCGGTACTTCGCCAGCCCGTACCCGCCGAGGGTGGCCAGCAGCGTGGCCCCGCCCGCGCCCGCCACCACGTAGACGACGGTGTTGCCGAACCAGCGCACGAAGATGCCGTCCTGGTGGGTCAGCACCTGCGAGATGTTGTCGAACAGCGCGAACGGTCCCGCCGGGAGCAGCCCGAACGAGTCGCCGAGCATGTCCTGCGTCTTGGTCGCGCTGATCAGCAGCCACAGCAGCGGGATCAGCGAGTAGGCGACCAGGCCCGCCATGAGCACCGTGAGGACGACCGACTTGCGCGGTCGTGCGAACGAGCCCGCCATCAGCTGTCCCTCCTGGTCCCGCGGAGCTGGACGACGTACGCGATCACCGCGGTCAGCACGCCCATGATGATCGCGACGGTCGCCGCGTAGCTGACCTGCTGGCCCCGGAAGCTCAGGTTGTACGCGTACATGTTGGGTGTGTACGACGACGAGATGAGCGTGGGCGCGAGGTCTTCGAGGATGTTCGGCTCGTTGAAGAGCTGGAAGCTGCCGATGATCGAGAAGATCGTGGCGATGACGAGGGCGCCGCGCAGGGCGGGGAGCTTCACCGCCGAGATCACACGCCACTGGCCCGCGCCGTCGATGGCGGCCGCCTCGTACAGCTCACCGGGCACCGTGCGCAGCGCCGAGTAGAGGATCAGCATGTTGTAGCCGACGAACTCCCACGTCACGATGTTGCCGATCGCGACGAGGATCCACTCCTTGGAGAACGGGTCGAGCACCTGCGCGCCGACGGTCTCGTTGAGCCAGCCGACCATGCCGATCCGCTCGCCGTACAGGAAGCCCCACATCAGCACGGCGACGACCCCGGGCACCGCGTAGGGCACGAACAGCGCGATCCGCGTGAAACGCTTGCCGAAGAGCCGGCCGCTGTCGATCACGAGGGCCGCGGCCAGAGCCACGGCGAGCATGATCGGCACCTGCACCACGAGGAACAGGAGCACGCGGCCGGCGCCGTCCCAGAACTTGGGATCGGTGAGCGCTGCGGAGTAGTTCTCCAGCCCCACGAACTGGTTGCCGCCCATGAGCTGGTCGCGGAACAGGCTCAGGTACAGCGAGTAGAGCACCGGCGCGAGGAACGCGAAGGCGAAAGCGGCCAGAAACGGTGTGACGAAGCTCCAACCGGCCGCGGAGACACGGAGGCTTGGTGGGCGGCGACCAGGCACTGGCACACCCCTTTCCCCGGACTACGGCGTCCGGACTCCCCTGGACGTCTGTGTCCTGGAACACGCCGGACGCTGGTCCGACGACGGAATGTGAACGTAAACATCCTCGTGCGCGGTGACTCTGCCACTGCCTCGCGAACGTGTCAACGCCCCTCGGCCGTGCCGGGCGGTGTGGGAGGGCCGTGCCGGATGGAGCCGGAAGGCGGCGCCCGGTGGAGCCGGAGCGCCTGGTCAGGCGCGTGGCGCCGCCGCGCTCCTGCGCACCACCAGCTCGGGCGGGATCAGCTCGGCGGCCGGCTTGCCGCCGTCGACCGCGGTGAGGAGCATGGCCACGCTGCGCCGGCCCAGGTCGACGAACGGCTGCCGCACGGTCGTCAGCGGGGGGATGAAGTGACCCGAGCCGTCGATGTCGTCGAAGCCGACCACCGAGACGTCGCCGGGTACGGAGACGCCGCACTCCCAGAAGGCCCGCAGCAGGCCGAGGGCGAGCTGGTCGTTGGCCGCGAAGATCGCCGTCGGCCCCTCGCCCGCCCTGACCCGCTGGGCCAGGTCGAGGCCCACCATGTAGCCGCGGTCCGCGGTCCAGCCCGCGATCACCGGCTCGGGCACGGGGAGGCGGTGCTCGGCCAGGACCCCGCGCCACTCGTCGGCGCGCTCGACGGCGTCCAGCCAGTCCGGCGGGCCCGCGACGTGCAGGATCTGCCGGTGCCCCAGCTCGATCAGGTGCTCGACGGCGAGCCGCGTCCCGGCCCGCTGGTCCACGGCGAGCGGGATGGTCGGCACGTCGGGCTTGAGCTCGCGCGCGGCGATCAGGACGACGGGGACGGGCGCCCGGAACGACTCGACGGCGTCGGCCACGTCGGTGTGCGGCGCGATGACCACGATGCCCTCGACCGCCTGGTCCATGAAGTGCTCGAGGGCCTTGTGCAGGGTGGCGGCGTCGTACTGCCGCAGCGTCGCGACGCTGACGTACCAGCCCTGCTCGCGTGCCGCCTCCTCGACGGCGATCAGCGTGCTCGACGGGCCGAACAGCGGCGACCCCGTGGTGACGACGCCCACCGTGGCCGACCGCGCCGTGACCAGGGCGCGTGCGGCGCTGTTGCGCCGGTACCCGAGCTCGGCGATCGCCTCGAGGACCCGCTCCCGCGTCGCCGGGCGCACGCTCGGGTGCCCGTTGAGCACGCGCGAGACGGTCTGGTGGGACACGCCGGCGAGCGCCGCCACGTCTGCCATGGCGGGCGGCCGCGTCGTCGCGGGTCGAGAGATGGTCACAGGAGGATCATCCACCCAGCTCGCGCGCGCGGTCACGCGCCGCGGTCGCGGCAGCCAGGAACGAGGCGCGCACGCCGCCGTCGTCCATGGCGCGCAGAGCGGCCGCCGTGGTGCCGCCGGGCGAGGTGACCTTCTCCCGGAGGATGACGGGGTGCTCGCCCGACTCGTCCATGAGGCGCGAGGCGCCGAGCAGGGTCTGGGTGGCGAGGCGGCGCGCGACGTCGCGCGTGAGCCCGAGCAGGACGCCGGCCTCGGCGAGCGCGTCGGCGACGTAGAAGACGTACGCGGGGCCGGAGCCCGAGATGGCCGAGACGGCGTCCAGGTCCTTCTCCGCGGCGCGCACCACGGCGCCGGTGCCCGCGAGCAGGTGCTCGACGGCGGCGAGGTGGGCCTCCGTCGCGGCGGCGCCGGGCGCGATCGCCGTGATGCCTGCGCCGATCGCGGCGGGCGTGTTGGGCACCGTCCGCACGACGGGCGTGCCGGCGGGCAGCCGCTGCTCGTAGAACGCCGTCGGATGGCCGGCCGCGACCGTGACGACGACGGCACCGGGCTCGATCGCGGACGCGATCTCGTCGAGCAGCGCGCCGACGTCCTTCGGCTTGACCCCCACCAGGACGAGGCCCGCGCCGCGGACCGCCGCCACGTTATCGCTGGTCGTGGCCACCTGGTAGGTCTCGCGCAGGCGCTGGGCCTTCGCCTCGGTCCGCACGGTGGCGACGACGTCGGACGCCGCCCAGCCCGCCGAGAGCGCGCCCGCGAGCACCGCCTCGCCCATGTTCCCGGCCCCGAGCACCGCTAGTCGCTGGTTCACCGCGCCATTCTCCCCCGAACGGTCGCTCGCCCGACCGGTCACAGGGGGAACGCCGCGTAGAAGTCCTCCATGGCGTCCGCCGGGCCGGTCGCCTGCAGCACGGCGGTCCCGTTCTGCCAGACGACGACGGCCTTCCCGCCCTTGTCCGGCACTATCGCGTATCGCCCCACGACCTTGTTGCCGACCTTCACGTCGCCCTCGCGCTCCGCGTCGCCGGCGGCGGCGGTCCAGGCCTCTGCGGCCTCCGCTGCCTCGTTCGACGTCGCCCACTGGCCCGCAACCAGCGCCACCTCGCCCGTGTCGCCGTCGGCGTACTCGGCCTGCCACGCCTCCAGCGCGCCCTGCCCCTTCGGCTCCTTGGCCTCCGCGAGCGCGCCGAGCGCGAACTGCAGCACCGTCGACGGGAGAGCCTTCTGGAAGGCCGTCTCGTCGCCGCTGCGGTCCATGGCCTTGACCGTCGGCGTCGGCACCGGGGCCGTGACGGTCACCGTCGGGACCGGCTGCGGCGTCGCCTCGGCACGCCAGAAGCCCGGCCACAGGAAACCCGCCACGAGGACCAGGGCGAGCACCACGACGAGCGCGCCGACGGCCACGACGAGCCGACGGCGGCGGTACACGGCCGGCGACGCCTTCTTCCCGGCGACCGATGCTGTCGCGCCGGTGCGCGACGAGTTCCCGCGCTGGTCGGTCATGTCTGGCTCCCCCGTGCTCCGTCCACCGGATACGCCACGGTGGCTCAGCCGAAACCCTATGTCGCACCACTGACATTCGGCATCAGGCACGCCCGTCCGCGCCCGTGTCAGTGACCCCACGTACGGTGGCGCCCGTGACCTCATCGACCTCGAAGCGGGCCCGGCCCGCGTACCGCTGCACCGAGTGCGGCTGGACCACCGTCAAGTGGGTCGGCCGCTGCGGGGAGTGCCAGGCCTGGGGCACCGTCGCGGAGGACGGGCCCGCGCAGGCGGCCCCCCGCACGGCCGCCGTCTCGGCCGCACGCGAGCCCGCCCGGCCCATCGCCGACATCGACGTCGAGTCGGCGCGCGCCAACCCGACCGGCGTCGGCGAGCTCGACCGGGTGCTCGGCGGCGGGCTGGTGCCGGGGGCGGTGATCCTGCTCGCGGGCGAGCCGGGCGTCGGCAAGTCGACCCTCCTGCTCGCGGTGGCGAGCAACGTGGCGGACGGCGCCCTCGGGCCCGACGGGTTCGAGTCGCCCCGCACCGTGCTGTACGTGACCGGCGAGGAGTCCGCTGCGCAGGTCCGGCTGCGGGCCGAGCGGATCGGCGCGCTGTCGCGGACGCTGCTGCTCGCCGCGGAGACCGACCTGGGCACGGTGCTCGGCCACCTGGAGGCGAACCAGCCCGACATGCTCATCGTCGACTCGGTGCAGACCATCGCGTCCGCGCAGGTGGACGGGGCTCCGGGCGGTGTGTCGCAGGTCCGCGAGGTCGCCGCCGCGCTGATCGCCGTGGCCAAGGAGCGGCAGATCCCCACGATCCTCGTGGGGCACGTGACCAAGGACGGCTCGGTCGCCGGACCCCGCACGCTCGAGCACCTGGTGGACGTGGTCTGCCAGTTCGAGGGCGACCGGCACTCGCGCCTGCGCATGATCCGTGCGGTCAAGAACCGGTACGGTCCCACGGACGAGGTGGGCTGCTTCGACCTGTCGGAGGACGGGATCGTCGGGCTGCCCGACCCGTCCGGCCTGTTCCTGTCGCAGGCCGGCGCGGGCGTCGCCGGATCGTGCATCACGGTCACGCTCGAAGGACGGCGTCCGCTCGCCGTCGAGGTGCAGGGTCTCGTCGCGCCGAGCCCGCTGACCAACCCGCGCCGGGCGACCAGCGGCGTCGACTCCAGCCGGCTCGCGATGATCCTCGCCGTGCTGCAGCGGCACGGCGGGCTGCGGATCGCCGACCAGGACGTCTACGCCTCGACGGTCGGCGGCGCCCGGATCACCGAGCCGGCGGCGGACCTCGCGGCCGCGCTCGCCCTCGTGTCGGCGCGCACGGGACGGCCGCTGCCCGGCGCCACCGTCGCCATCGGCGAGGTGGGCCTGGCCGGCGACCTGCGCCCGGTCGCCGGGCTGGACCGCCGGCTGGGCGAGGCCGCACGCCTGGGGTTCGCGCACGCCGTCGTACCGCACGGGACTGGCGTCAAGGCGCCCGCCGGACTCCGGCTGGTGGAGGCCGTGCACATCCGCGATGCGGTGGAATGGGCGCAGTCCGTAGGTCCCGGAACTGGCGACCAGATGGACGACAGGTGACCGGTCGGTGAAACGAACTGCTTGTGACCCAGTGCACAGCGTAGGATTTCTTCGTGGCCACGACCTCCTCGCACCCTGACGAGCTGCTCCGTGAGACCCTGGCCGCCGTCGCGCCCGGGACCGAGCTTCGCGACGGACTGGAACGCATCCTGCGCGGCCGGACCGGCGCGCTCATCGTGCTCGGTCTCGACTCGACGGTGGAGCAGATCTGCTCCGGCGGCTTCTCGCTCGACGTCGACTTCTCGGCGACGCGCCTGCGCGAGCTGTCCAAGATGGACGGCGCCGTGGTGCTCGACCGGCACGCCACCCGCATCCGCAAGGCGGCGGTGCAGCTCCTGCCCGACCCGACCATAGAGACCACCGAGTCCGGCACCCGCCACCGCACCGCAGAGCGGGTCGCCAAGCAGACCGGGTTCCCCGTCATCTCGGTGAGCCAGTCCATGCGGATCGTCGCGCTCTACGTGGGCGGGCAGCGGCACGTGCTCGAGGACTCCGACACGATCCTCGGCCGCGCCAACCAGGCGCTCGCGACGCTGGAGCGCTACCGCGCCCGCCTCGACGAGGTGTCCGGCACGCTGTCGGCGCTGGAGATCGAGGACCTGGTCACGGTGCGCGACGTGTGCTCGGTGGTGCAGCGCCTCGAGATGGTGGGCCGCATCTCCGACGAGATCGCGGGGTACGTGATCGAGCTCGGCGTGGACGGCCGCCTGCTGGCGCTCCAGCTCGACGAGCTGATCGGCGACGTCGGCTCGGACCGCGAGTTCGTGATCCGCGACTACGTGCTGGGCCGCAAGGAGCGCACGCTCCCCGAGGTCCAGGCCGAGCTGTCCGGGCTCACGTCGCAGCAGCTCCTCGACATGGGCCAGATCGGCCGGATCCTCGACCTGCCCGGCGGCGGGGACGCGCTCGACGCCGCCGTCGCGCCGCACGGCTACCGGCTCCTGTCCAAGGTGCCGCGGCTGCCGAACAGCACCATCGAACAGCTCGTCGGGCACTTCAGCAGCCTGCAGAAGCTCCTCGCCGCGAGCGTCGACGACCTCATGTCGGTCGACGGCGTCGGCGAGCAGCGCGCCCGGACGATCCGCGAGGGGCTGTCCCGGCTGGCGGAGTCGAGCATCCTCGAACGCTACGTCTGACCCCTGCCCGCCGGGTGTCGGACGTACGGGCCGCTCGGGTGTTCCGGGTGTCTGAGACCTCAGCGGGGTGCTGACCTTCGGGGGTTCCGATGTCGACGACGGTTCCCCTGCCGCCACAGGTCCAGACCGTCGACAAGGTCAGGGCATCCCGCTCGGCTCGCTGCTCGCACCGTCCGACGCCCCCGGGCCGGCGCTCGCGTCGGCACCGAGGCCACCGCTCGGGTCGGTGCTCGCGTCGGCACCGAGGCCACCGCTCGGCTCGGCGCCCGCACCCGCGCTCGGCTCGGCCGACGCCTCCCCCGAGGGCTTCGCGGACGGCGTCGGCGACGGCTCCGGGATCGTGTACGTCAGCCGCACCACCTCGCTGGACACGTCCTCGACGTCGGCCAGCGTGACCTGCGCGGTGTACTCGCCGGCGGCCGGCCTCGGCTGACCCGGCTCGCAGCCGGGCACGGACCGGGAGTCGGACCAGCTCACGGTCGTGACGTCGACGTCGCCGGGACCCAGGAGCAGCAGCCGCTCCTCGTCCGGGTCGGCGCAGTCAGCGGACGACCAGGCCCGCTCCGCCGTCGGCTCGCCCACCTCGCCCTGGTACACGGTGACCGCGAGGCTGTGCCGCGGACCGTCGACCAGGCACTGCACCTGGCCCGTGTTCCGCACCGACACGGTGAACCGGACCGGCACGCCAGGGGTGACCGACAGGCGGTCAGCCGCCAGCCCGATGTCGAGGTCCTGGCGGGTGCACGGCGCCGCCGCGGCGTTCGGGTCCACCGGGTCAGGCGGGCTCACCTTGTCGGACACGATCGGCGGGTCGGCCTCCGGCCAGGTCACCGCGACGGCGATCCCGCCGAGCGCCAGGACGACCAGCACCACCAGCACGCGGCCCAGCCTCCGCGGGCGCCGGCCGTCGGGCGCCCGTTCCGCGTCCCGGCCCGGGAGCCGCCCCGCCCGCTCCGGCGCACTGACCACCTGCTCGACCCCTTCGCTGAGAGCTGCCGCAAACCCCGTTCCGAAACCTACGGCCTGACGTGCGGTGACACCCGCGGCACCAACGTACGACGTCGCGCCCGGCCCCCACGGCAGCCGCGCCGCCAAGTCGGTCAGCCGTCCGACTCCACCCGACGGCGGTCGACGCGAAGGAGGCAGGTTGACCATGCAGTTACTGCCAGAACACGGCCCGGTTTGGCAGTAACTGCATGGTCAGCCTCACACGTCAGGTTCGGCCGAGGCGAACCCGTGCGGCAGGATGAGTCCCCGTGACAGCACTGGAGGCGACGCGACGCACCGCCGTGCGTTCCGGCGTCGTGCGGTGGTTCGACGGCGCCGCGCGCGACCTGCCCTGGCGGTCGCCCGACCGCACGGCGTGGGGCGTGCTGGTCAGCGAGGTCATGCTGCAGCAGACCCCCGTCGTGCGGGTCGAACCCGCCTGGCGCGCCTGGCTGGAGCAGTGGCCGACGCCGGCCGACCTGGCGCGGGCTCCCACCGCCGACGTGCTGCGCGCCTGGGGCCGCCTCGGCTACCCGCGCCGTGCGCTCCGCCTCCAGGAGTGCGCCAGGGCGATCGTCGAGCGGCACGACGGCGTGGTGCCGCGCACCGAGGCCGAGCTGCGCGCCCTGCCCGGCATCGGCGAGTACACGGCGGCCGCGGTGCTGGCGTTCGCGTACGGGAAGCGGTCCGTGGTGGTCGACACCAACGTGCGCCGGGTGCTGGCCCGGGTCGTCGGCGGAGCGGCGCTACCCGCGCCGTCGTACACCGCCGCCGAACGTGCGCTGGCGACGGCGCTCGCCCCCGACGGCGACGCCGACGCCGCGCGCTGGGCGGCCGCCTCGATGGAGCTGGGCGCGCTGGTCTGCACTGCCAAGGCGCCGAAGTGCGGTGCCTGTCCGGTGGCCGGGCTGTGCGCGTGGCGGGCCGCGGGCTCACCCCCGGACGCGCACGCCGACAAGCGCCGCACCCAGGCCTGGGTGGGCACCGACCGGCAGGCGCGCGGGCGCGTCATGGCGGAGCTCCGGCAGGCGGCGGAGCCGGTGGACCGCGCCCTGCTCGCGGGCCTCTGGTCCGACCAGCCGCAGCTCGACCGCGCGATCGCCGGCCTGGTCGAGGACGGCCTCGCCGAGCAGGACGAGGCCGGCCGCCTCCACCTGCCACGGTAGGGCTCCGGCACAGCCCCAGCCGGTCCGGCCACTCCGGCCCAGCCGGCCAGTCCCGTCGGCCAGTCCGGCCACTCCGGCCCAGCCGGCCAGTCCCGTCGGCCAGTCCGGCCACTCCGGCCCAGCCGGCGCTGCGACACGGCCGAGCCCTACGGCCGATGAGGTCGGCCGCCCCAGGTGGACCGCACCAGCCCCGTCAGAGCTCCAGCAGCATCCGGGAGTTGCCCAGCGTGTTGGGCTTCACGCGCGCCAGGTCGAGGAACTCGGCCACACCCTCGTCGTAGGAACGCAGCAGCTCCGCGTACACGTCCGGCGTCACGGGCGTGCCGTCGATCTCGCGGAACCCGTGCGCCGCGAAGAAGCCGACCTCGAAGGTCAGGCAGAACACACGCCGCAGCCCGAGCGCCCGCGCCCGCTCGACCAGCGCCTCCAGCAAGGCGTGCCCCACCTTGCGGCCGCGCCAGTCGCGGTGCACCGCGAGCGTGCGCACCTCGGCGAGGTCGTCCCACATCACGTGCAGCGCCCCGCAGCCGACGACGGCGCCTTCCGGCGAGCCGGGGTCGACGGCGACCAGGAACTCCTGGACCGCCTCGTAGTACCCCACCATCTCGTACGGCCGCAGGATGCGCTCCTGGCTGAGCGGCTCGACGAGGTCGCGGATCGTGCGCACGTCGGCGGGGAGGGCGGGCCGGATCACGGGCGCGGCCGGCGCCCCGGGTGTCGTCACGGCGACACACTACGGCCGGGCACGGCCGCAGCGCCCGCAGCGCCCACCGGACGAGCGCCATCGGAAGAGCGCCCACCGGACGGGTGCCCACCAGGCGAGCCGAGCAGACGAAACGAAGGTGTGAGCAAGAGAATCTCGCGACACACCGCCGCAGGCAGGGCAAAGTCTTGCCAAGTCACGGAATGCGTGGTGAGTTTGGCGCATGGCATCGACACGGCTGACCGCAGAGGCGAGGACGCAGGCGCTGGCTGCGCTGGAAGCCAGTGTCAGCCCCTCCGCAGAGCTCGACGTGCTGGTGATCGGGGGTGGTGTCACGGGCGCCGGCATCGCCCTTGACGCGGTCACCCGCGGGTTGTCCACCGCCGTCGTCGAGGCGCAGGACTGGGCGCAGGGCACCTCCAGCCGCAGCAGCAAGCTGGTGCACGGCGGCCTGCGCTACCTGCAGATGCTCGACTTCGAGCTGGTGCACGAGGCCCTCACCGAACGCGACCTCCTGCTGCGGGACCTGGCGCCGCACCTCGTGCGGCCGGTCCCGTTCCTGTACCCGCTGGAGCACCGCGTCTGGGAGCGCGCCTACGTGGGCGCGGGCATCGCGATGTACGACATCCTGGCGACGCTCACGCCCGGCCGCCGCCCCATGCCGTTCCACCGGCACCTGAGCAAGAACCGGATGGAGGCCAAGTTCCCGGACCTGGCGCACGACGCCGCCGTCGGCGCCGTCCAGTACTGGGACGCCTCGGTCGACGACGCCCGCCTGGTCGCCACCCTGATCCGCACCGCCGCCAGCTACGGCGCCCACGCCGCGAGCCGCACCCAGGTGGTCAGCCTGACGCAGGGCGCGACGGGCGCGGTGAACGGCGCGGTCATCGTGGACCTCGAGACCGGCCAGGAGATCACCGTGCGGGCGCGCGCGGTGATCAACGCGACCGGGGTGTGGACGGAGGAGACCGAGGCCCTCGCGGGTTCGGAGGGCGGGCTGCGCGTGCTCGCCAGCAAGGGCGTGCACCTCATCGTTCCGCGCGAGCGGATCCGCGGCCACGCGGGCCTGATCCTGCAGACCGAGAAGTCGGTGCTGTTCGTCATCCCGTGGAGCCGGTACTGGATCATCGGCACCACCGACACGCACTGGAGCCTCGACCCGACGCACCCGGTGGCCACCAGCGCCGACATCGACTACGTGCTCGACCACGCCAACGCCGTGCTCGCGCACCCCCTGACCAGGGAAGACATCATCGGCACGTACGCGGGCCTGCGCCCGCTGCTCCAGCCGGGCACCAAGGCGGGCACGAGCAGCGCGAAGGTCAGCCGCGAGCACACCGTCGCGTCGCCGATGCCCGGGCTCACCGTCATCGCGGGCGGCAAGCTCACGACGTACCGGATCATGGCCAAGGACGCCGTCGACTTCGCGATCGGGCAGCGCGCCGCCGCGCTCCCGTCGATCACGCACCAGATCCCGCTCACCGGCGCCGTCGGCCTGCGCGCCGTGCAGCGCCAGGCGCGCACGTGGGGCAAGCGGTTCGGCTGGTCTCCCCCGCTGATCGACCACCTGCTGCACCGGTACGGCGCCAACCTCGCCGAGATCGTCGAGCTGTGCGACGCCGACCCGTCGCTCGCCCAGCCGCTCGAACATGCGGCCGCCTACCTGCGCGCCGAGGTGTACTACGCGGTGAGCCACGAGGGCGCCCTCCACCTCGAGGACGTGCTCGCGCACCGCACGCGGCTGGTCTACGAGGTCCCGGACCGCGGCACGGCGGCGGCGGAAGAGGTGGCGGCCGTCGTCGGCCCGCTGCTCGGCTGGGACGCCTCCGACGCCGAACGCGAGGTGCGCGCGTGGGAGGCGCGCATCGAGGCGGAACGCCACGCCGAGGAGGCACCAGACGACGAGGCCGCCGAACGGGCGCGCCTGACCACACCGGACGTCGCGGCCATGCAGCCGCTTCGACACTAAGGAAACCAAGAGAAACCAACTATCAAGCGCCGACGGGCCGCCCCAGGGGAGCCGCCGGATTCACCTCCGTACGCCGACAGAGTGGTCGGCAGAGAGCGAGTCAGCGATGAACGCATTCACGGACATCATGGTGCCGGAGTTCCTCGGGACGATGATCCTGATCCTCGGCGGCGCCGGCGTCGTGGCCAACGCCATCCTCCCCCGGAACAAGGGGTTCAACGGCGGCTGGCTGATGATCAACTTCGGGTGGGGGCTCGCCGTCTTCGCCGGTGTGTTCGTGTCCATGGCGTCGGGCGCGCACATCAACCCCGCCGTGACGCTCGGCATCCTCTCCAGCGGGGCCGAGGAGTTCGCCGAGGGGATCCCCGCCAACTTCGTCAACCTGCTCGTCTACTGGGTCGCGCAGCTCCTCGGCGCCTTCGTGGGCGCCGTCCTCGCGTACCTGGCGTACAAGCAGCACTTCGACCAGGAGGCCGACCCCGCCGTCAAGCTCGGCGTCTTCTCGACGGGGCCGGAGATCCGCTCGTACACGTGGAACCTCGTCACCGAGGTCATCGGTACGTTCATGCTGGTCTTCGTCATCCTGTCGTTCGGCAACTGGCCGGGCGACCTGGGTCCGCTGGCCGCTGCCCTCCTGGTGCTCGGCATCGGCGCGAGCCTCGGCGGCCCCACGGGGTACGCCATCAACCCGGCCCGTGACTTCGGCCCGCGCATCGCCCACTTCGTGCTGCCCATCCCGGGCAAGGGCTCCAGCGACTGGGCCTACTCGTGGGTCCCGGTGGTCGGCCCGCTGGTCGGCGGCGCGCTGGGCGGCCTGCTGGCCGCCGCAGTCGCGTAGGCCCGCCGTTCCTCGACCCAGACTCGACACAGACAAGGGAGTCAAGAACCGATGGCTGACTACGTACTCGCGATCGACCAGGGCACCACGAGCACCCGGGCGATCGTCTTCAACCACGCCGGGACCATCGTGTCCAGCGGCCAGCTCGAGCACGACCAGGTCTTTCCAAAGGCCGGCTGGGTCGAGCACAAGCCGGACCAGATCTGGGACAACACCCGCCAGGTCGTCGGACTCGCGCTGACCAGGGCGAACATCAACCACAGCGACCTCGCCGCCGTCGGCATCACGAACCAGCGCGAGACCACCGTCGTGTGGGACAGGACGACCGGCAAGCCGGTCTACAACGCCATCGTGTGGCAGGACACGCGGACGCAGGCGATCGTCGACGAGCTCGCCGGGTCGGACGGGCCGGACAAGTACAAGTCGGTCGTCGGCCTGCCGCTGGCCACCTACTTCTCCGGTCCCAAGGTGAAGTGGATCCTCGACAACGTCGAGGGCGCCCGCGGGGCCGCCGAGCGCGGCGACCTGCTGTTCGGCAACACCGACGCGTGGGTCCTGTGGAACATGACCGGCGGGGTCGACGGCGGCGTGCACGTCACCGACGTCACCAACGCCTCCCGCACCATGCTCATGGACCTCGACACCCTGTCCTGGCGCGAGGACATCGCCGCCGACATGGGCATCCCGCTGTCGATGCTCCCCGAGATCCGCTCCTCCTCCGAGGTGTACGGGCACGGGCGGCCGCGCGGCATGGTGCCGGGTGTGCCCATCGCGGGCATCCTCGGCGACCAGCAGGCGGCGACGTTCGGGCAGGCCTGCTTCGACGTCGGCACCGCGAAGAACACCTACGGCACCGGCAACTTCATGCTGCTCAACACCGGCACGGAGAAGGTGCCGTCCGAGAACGGCCTGCTCACCACGGTCTGCTACAAGATCGGCGACGCGGCACCGATCTACGCGCTCGAAGGCTCCATCGCCGTCACCGGCTCGCTGGTCCAGTGGCTCCGCGACAACCTGGGCATGTTCACCGATGCGCCCGACGTCGAGTGGCTCGCCCGCAAGGTCGAGGACAACGGCGGCGCCTACTTCGTGCCGGCCTTCTCCGGCCTGTTCGCGCCGTACTGGCGGCCCGACGCGCGCGGCGCCCTCGTTGGCCTGACCCGGTACGTCAACCGGAACCACATCGCGCGGGCCGCGCTGGAGGCCACGGCGTACCAGACCCGCGAGGTCATGGACGCCATGAAGGCCGACTCCGGCGTCGAGCTCACCGAGCTCAAGGTCGACGGCGGCATGGTCGCCAACGAGCTGCTCATGCAGTTCCAGGCCGATCAGCTCGGCGTCGACGTCGTCCGGCCCGTGGTCGCCGAGACCACGGCGCTCGGCGCGGCGTACGCGGCGGGCATCGCCGTCGGCTTCTGGAAGGGGGAGTCGGACGTCACGGCGAACTGGGCCGAGGACCGGCGGTGGTCGCCCGCCATGGGGGACGACGACCGGGAGCGGCTGTACCGGAGCTGGAAGAAGGCGGTGACGAAGACGTTCGACTGGGTGGACTCGGACGTCTCGTAGGTTGTCTCGGGTGCTTCGGTTGCGTCTTCAGTTCGGGCGCTTCGGTTGCGTCCTCAGTTCGGGTGCTTCGGTTGCGTCCGCGGAGGGCAAGGAAGGCCCTGTCCGGCAGCGTTCACGCGCCCCAGGGGGCGCTCCACTTCGGGAAAAGATACTGCCGGACAGGGCCTTCCTTGCCCTCCGCTCCGTGCTTACGTCGCCTTCTCGGCGGGCTCGTCCACCCAGGAGTCTGGGGACGGGGATCTGGGGACAAGGACCCGGGGACAGGACCCAGGGACAAGGACCCGGGGACTGGCGGAAGGGGCGACAGGTCAGGACCGGTCAGGGGGCTAGGAAGCGGCGGGCCGTTTCTACGAGGGTTGGCTTTTCGGCCTGGGCCGTGAAGTCTTCGTCTACCGCTACTCGTTCCAGGAAGCCGTCGGTCAGGAGGTAGAGCCAGGACGTGATTCGGGCCGGCGTCAGGTCGGTGCGGATCTCGCCCGCCCGCTGGGCCTTCTCCACCCACGGCAGGATCAGGGCGCGCTGGGCCTGGGTGTCCTCGGCGAGCTTTGCCGCGACGTCGGGCTGGTGCATGACGCCGGCCACCGCGCGGACGAAGCCCGGTATCCGCGGGTCCGCGGCGTCGTCGGCGCCCTGGGCGACGATGTCGAGGAGGACGCCGAGCGGGTCGGTCCGGTCCGCGTAGGCGGCCTCGGCCTCGCGGACCTCCTGGATGCCGATCGTCAGGATCGCCAGGAGGAGGTCCAGCTTGGTCGGGAAGTAGTGGAAGAACGTGCCCGACCCGATGCCCGCCTGCCGGCAGATCGCGGCGGTCGTGGTGCCGTCGTACCCGTGCTCGGCGAAGACCGTGAGGGCCGCGTCGATGATGACGAGCCTGCGCGCCTCGTGGCGCGCCGGGTCAACGGTCCGCGCCACGCGCGTCCTTGTCGGCCCGCCGGTTGCTGGCCTGGCCGCGGGCCGGATTGCCGGACGGCGCCGTCCGGCGCACCTGGATCCGATCGTCCCGGACACGCGCGACCAGTCCGAGCGCGGCCAGGTCCTCGTCCGCCTTGCGGCACGCGTCGGCGTCCTTGCGCTCCGCGAGCCGACGGCGTAGCACCTCGTGCTCGGCCGCCGTGAAGCCCGGCCGCCCGTCGACCCAGCGCTCGAACTCCTGCTCGTGCGGGTCCTCGTCGTGCCACGGCCAGCGATGCGCCCGCAGGGCGTCGACGACGGCGGAGCGCGAGAGCGTGTCGGTGTCGAGGCGGGCGCGCAGGCCGCCGTCGGGCCGCAGGAGCACCAGGTACCGCGTGTCGCGGAACGCGGCGCCGACGTCGGACCGCTCGATCCACACCTCGCGCTCCTCCTGCGCGTGCTCGAGGTGGTCGTCCGCGACGGTGAGCCGGGGCGCCTCTCCCACGGTCATGAACGCGAGGAAAGCGCCGCCGAACAGCCCGAGCCCACCCAGGATGCCGAGCGACCACGGCAGCGTGAGCGTCCCGATCACCCGGACCACGCCCGGCGTGGGCAGCGGCGTCGCTTCGATCAGGTCGACCAGGCCCCGCGCCAGCGCGGGCGCGAACCAGCCCAGCACGAGGCCGATCGCGAGCGTGCCCAGGCCGAGCAGAGCCGGTAGTGCCGGGTGTTGGCGCACCTCTGTGATCGTCATGCCTCAATTATTAGAGCAGCGACTCCACTAATGCAACGAATCACCGTCGGTCAGCTCCCCGACCATCCAGGGCACGCGCTTCTCCAGGGCGCGCCACACGAGCTCGTCGTCGACGCCTTCACCGTCGCCGATACAGCGATACCACCTGCGATAGCGGCACCGCTTCGGCCTCCGCACGCACAAGGGCAGGTCCGCGCGCATCGTCCGAAACCACGTCCACGTGCACGCCGAGCGCTTCCTCGAGCGCCTCGGTCAGCAGGGCTTTGTCGAAGATGTCGAAGTCCGGCGGGGTCGTGACCAGCAGGTCGACATCCGACTCCACCGTGTCCTCACCTCGCGCCACGGAACCGAAGATGCGCGGGTTGGTCACGTGGTGCCGAGCCAGCACTTCCAGGACGTGCGCGAGTGCACTCTCCAGCAAGATCGAAGGCCGGAGATCGCTTCCGTCGTTCCCCATGCCCACCACCATCGACCAGCGATCGGCACTCTCGGGACCGGACAGCACCCGGAGCAGCCCGGTCGCACCATCCCAGACAGATCCTTCAATGCCGGCTCTCCTTGTTGAAGGCTACCGTCATAGCCTTCAACAAAGAGGCCACTTGTTGAAGGCTGGTGCGATAGCCTTCAACAAGGAGAGGCGGTGTTGAAGGATATGAGTGAGCCGACGGCGGCACGATGGCCCGCGATCACAAGGGAACCCCGCGAGTGGACCGCCGCGCGGGACGACGGACACCTTGACGTCTGGCAGCGGCATCGGTTCTCCCGCCCATACCAGGCAGCCGTGCTTCCGCAGATCGCGAAACTCGTCCCGCGGCTGTCCGACGCAACAGCTGCGGAGGCCGAGAAGGCCACAGCGGACATCGCCCGCTTCGATGCGCAGATGGCCGCGCTGCCTGTCACGATGCCCGCCGTGCTGCTGCGCTCGGAGTCGTCGTCCAGCTCGCAGATCGAACACCTGACGGCGAACGCTCGTAATCTCGCGATGGCAAGCCTGGGCGTCGGAGCGAAACAGAACGCCGAGCTCGTCGCTGCCAATGTTCGTGCAATGACTGAGGCACTCCGTATCGGTGACGCCGTGACACCCGAGTCGATCCTCGCGATCCACCGAGCCCTGCTGTCGTCGTCGGACCTCGACGTCGCCGGGCATTGGCGATCCGAACAGGTCTGGGTGGGGTCGAGCGCCCTGAGCCCGCACGACGCCGATTTCATTCCACCGCACCACGAGCGACTCGAGGAGACTCTCGCCGATCTGACCGCTTTCGCCGCGCGGGACGACATCCCTGCGCTCGTACATGCGGCACTCGTGCACGCCCAGTTCGAGACCATCCATCCCTTTGTCGATGGCAACGGCCGCACTGGACGTGTTCTGCTGCAGTCCGTGCTGCGTCGACACGGCCTCATCCGGACCACCACGGTGCCTGTCTCAGCCGGCCTCCTGCGCGATCCGGAGCGGTACTTCGATGCCCTGACCGCATATCGGGCCGGCGACCCTGATCCGATAGTGGTCCAGGTCGCCGAAGCGGCACTCCTCGCCACCGATAACGGTCGCCGGCTCGCCCGCGACGTCGTCGGCATCCGCACCTCCTGGCTTTCGCAGATCGCGGCACGGTCCGACTCGGCGGCGTGGCGACTAGCCGACGCCCTATTCGCGCAGCCCGTCGTCAATGCCGATTACGTCGCAACCACGTTGGACGTCACCGACCGGGCCGCGCGCAACGCCATCGCCGTTCTTGAGCGAGACGGCATCCTCTCCCCAACCACCTCCCAGCTACGGCGTCGGGTGTGGCAGGCGTCGTCGGTACTGACGGCAATGGACGCCTTCGCAAAGCGCGCTGGTCGCCGAGCCTGAGCGATAGCGTGACCCCGTGCCCATCAGCTACACCCTTCCCGGCGTCCATGTCACCGACCACTCCGTCGACGTACCGCTCGACTGGTCCCGGCCCGACGACTGGTCCACGATCTCGGTGTTCGCGCGCGAGCTCGTCGACCCCACCCGGCGCACCGAGGACCTGCCGCTGCTCGTGTTCCTCCAGGGCGGCCCCGGCGGCAAGGGGCCGCGTCCCACGGGGCCGGAGGGCTGGCTCGGCACGGCCCTGAAGCGGTTCCGGGTGGTGCTGCTCGACCAGCGCGGCACCGGACGGTCGAGCGCCGTCCGGGCGGCCGCGCTCAACGCCGTCGGCACCCCGGAGCAGCAGGCGGAGTACCTGACGCACTTCCGCGCCGACAGCATCGTGCGCGACGCCGAGCACGTCCGGAAGACGCTGTTCGACGGCCGGCGCTGGACGTCGCTGGGGCAGTCGTACGGCGGCTTCATCACGATGACCTACCTCTCGTTCGCCCCCGAGGGCCTCAACGCGAGCCTCGTGACCGGCGGGCTGCCCGGCCTCACGGCGTCGGCCCGGGAGGTCTACGAGCGCACCCAGCCCCGCGTGATCGCCAAGAACGAGCGGTTCCGCGCGCGCTACCCGCACATCGCGAGGGGCCTGGCTCGCATCGCCGACCGGCTCGCCACTGGCGACGCGACCGAGCCGGGCGGCGACGTCCTCACCGTCCGGCGGTTCCAGACGCTGGGCATGGACTTCGGCATGCAGCCCGGCTTCGAGCGCGTGCACTGGATCCTCGACGAGGCGTTCGACTCTCCGCACGGCGGCCCCCTCAGCGACACGTTCCGTGCCACGGTCGCCGCCGAGACGTCGTTCGCGACCAACCCCCTGTACGCGGTGCTGCACGAGTCGATCTACGCCCAGTCCCACACCGGCCCGACGGCGTGGGCGGCCCAGTCGGTGCGCGACGCCGACCCCGCCTTCGGCGAGGAGGCCCGGCCGCTGCTGATGACCGGCGAGATGATCTACCCCTGGATGTTCGCCGAGATCAACGCCCTGCGGCCGTTCGAGGCCGCCGCGCACGCCCTCGCGAAGCGGCAGGACTGGAGCGACCTGTACGACCTGCGCCGCCTCGCGGACAACGACATCCCGGTCGAGGCGGCGGTGTACTTCGACGACATGTTCGTGGACTCCTCCCTCTCCCTGGAGACGGCGGCGCACGTCGGCAACGTGGCGCCGTGGGTCACCAACGAGTTCGAGCACGACGGGCTGCGCCTCGGCGACGTCCTGCCCCGGCTCCTGGACCGCCTCGACGCGCGCGGCGGCCCCCTCCACGACTGACGACGGCGCGGCGGCCGGGCGGCCGGTCAAGAAAGGTCCGCTTCGAGAATGCGATCAGGCATGGATTCTGGCCCAGAGCCAGGCTTGATCGCGTTCTCGAAGCGGACCCCTTCGGGGTCAGCCTGCCGGACCCTCCCGTCGTCCGGGCGGCGCCGGCCGGCTGTCCGCGGCCGCGGATCCTGCCGGGTCAGTACGTGTACGTGTTCAGCGTGGCGACCGCCGCGGCCGGGTTGCCCAGGTCGTAGCGGTCGACCGCCACGAACGTCGGCTTCTTGCGGGCGGCCGGCTGGCAGAACCGCTGGGCGCGGTTGAGCAGCCGCTCGTTGTCGGTCCGGGCGGTCGCCTCGATGGGGGTGTCCCGGAAGTGGTTCATCACGAACAGCGGCCGGAACCGGCCCCCGGTCTGCGTCAGCGGGATGTTGGTGCCGGCGTCGTACCAGCGGCTGTAGCACGACCAGTCCGACGTGCCGACGCCGGAGCCCATCGACCAGTAGTTCTCGACCGTCCACTCGCGCTGGTACAGCACGCCGAAGCTCTCCCGCGTGAGGCCGGCGGCCTCGTCGGCGGACCGGCTGTGGTCGCTGAAGATCAGCAGCCGGTCGTTGTCGGCGATCAGCCGGGCCATCGTGGGCCACCCGTTCTCGCGCACGCCGGTGAGGTTCGGGCGGTAGAGCACGTCCGACAGCCCCGTGACGCGGCCGAGCTCGCTGCGCAGCACGCCCGGGTCCACGTAGTCCTCGAGGAACACGGTGACGAACTGGTCCGGGTGGGCCGCCAGGAAGTCGACGATCCGCTGCAGGTCGACCCACAGCGCGACCGGCCTGCTGACCAGCGTGCAGCTGTTGTGGCAGAGGATCGCGCCGTCGGGCGTCTGGTGGATGTCGAGCTGGAACCCGCGCACGCCGTCGGCGAGCTGCTGGCTGATGCCGCGGACCTGGTTGGGCACGAGGTTGATGAACGGCGGGGCGAAGCCGCCGTCCACGCCGTTGGCGTACGCGTTGTGCGCGGTGAGGAACGACATCTGGTCCAGCGTGCGCTGGTCCGCGGGCGGCATCGGGTTGGTCACCGGCCCCACCGGCGTGAGGTACCACTCCGCGAGCGGTCCGCTGCCGCCCACGACGAGCTGCGCCGGGTAGTTCTGGCCGGACGGCTTGGCGCCGACGGCGAGGTAGCTCTCGGCGCCGGGCACCTTGAGCCGGTACCGGTCGGCGCCGGCGTCGACGACCTCCCAGGCGGCGTCCGGCCCCGAGCAGCCGACGGTCCTGGCCTGGCCGCCCGAGCGGCCGAGGCAGGTGCCCGCCGCGTCCGTGCTCTCCAGGACGTGCGCCGCTCCGGCGGCCCGGAGCGTCCACTGCTGGTGGTCCTCGTCGCCCTTCGGTCGGTGCTGCTCGACGGCGCCCGCGGCATCCGCCGCATTGAGCCCGGTGGTGGCGCTCTGCACGTAGTAGGCGCCACCGGGCGGCGCGGCTTCGACCGCGGCAAGCGTCGGCGGCACGACGACGGCGGCTGACGCGAGGGCCGCCACGACGGCGAGCAGGACTCGGGAGGTTCTCATCGGCCTGACCTTCCTCGGGGCTGGGCTGCGAGACCGGTCGCACGAACCCCGGCCGGGTGAATCACACCAGCCCGGCGCGGGCGCTGTCATCAGTGGTTTCCCTCACGGCAGGCGAAGGAAAGGCGAACGGCAGGCGACGAGGGACCGTCCCCGGCTCAGCGCAGCGCCGGCACCGACGCGACCACGTACCCGTCCACCTCGACGACGTCGCCGGCCGCGAGCGGCGGGGCTCCCGCCGGGACGCAGAGCGTGACCTGGAAGCCGTCGGTCTGCACGCGCGCGGCGGTGAAGGCCTGGCCCGTGCGGGCGACGGCGCGGTGCTCGACCGCCAGCACGATGCCGGTCAGGCGTGCGAGCGCATCGGTCGAGGCCGCATACGCCCCGGTGGGCTCGAAGACCAGGTCGGGCACGACGCCGTCGGCCCGCCCGCCACCGTCGATGCGCCCGACGCCGTCGGCCCACCCGACGCCGTCGACGCGCCCGACCACCTGAGCGGAGTTGCCCAGCACGACGACGGACGCCGGGCCCTCGACCGGCGGCGGCGCCGAGCCGAGCAGGGCCAGCTCCTCGAGCTGGCAGGCGATCTCGGTGATGACCTCGTCCTGCTGGTTCACGAGCTCGGCGAGCACGAGCCCGCCGTCGACCGCCTGCGGCTCGGAGAGGATGGCGCCAGGCGCCGCGTGGAACGTGGGCGTGACCACGCGCACCAGGTCGCCCTCCGTGGTGATGATCAGGCGCGCGCCGGAGGCGTCGGTCCAGATGTGCACGCCGACCTCGCCGTCCTTGGCGATCGTCTCCGCCTCCGAGCGGGCGGCCGCCACCAGGTCGCGAAAGTCGCTACGTCGCCAGACGTCCAGTCCGATGCAAGCCAGGTTCGATGCCACGGTTGCCTACGCTAACCCGGCGCCGCGCAAACGACTCGGCGAAAATTACACCGTTGTCAGATGTCTCGGCATACGTCGGACCTACCCGGTCAGCCGGGTAGCCCGTACGGTCGACACGGCGCCGTCGGCCAGGGTGCGCGTGGCCCGGCGCAGCGGGCCCCCGGAGTGAGGGCCCACCGCAGCGGGCCGCGCCTCGGCACCCCGTACACCCCGACACGGCGCCCGTCACTCCGGAGCGTGCTTGTCCAGGAACGCGTACACCTCCGCGTCGTCCACGCCGGGGAACGCGCCGCGCGGCAGGGCCGCGAGGATCTGCTGGTGCATGCGCCCGGACGGCCAGGCCTCACCCGCCCAGCGCTCGGCGAGCTCCGGTGCCGGACGCTGGCAGCACGCCGGGTCCGGGCACGTCGAGGCGCGCCGCACCTGCGTGTCCCGCCCGCGGAACCACTTGGCGTGCGCGTACGGCACGCCGACCGTGATCGAGAACGCCCCTGTGCCGCCGTCCGGCCCGCCGACCGGCGACATGGACCCCGTCTGGGTGGAGCACCAGAACGTCCCGGCCGGGGTGTCGGTGTACTGGTAGAACTCGGTGGCCCGGTCGCGCCGCTCGAACGCCTCGCGCGCGGCCCACCGCCGGCAGATGAGCTGCCCCTCGATGGCGCCGGTCACGTCCTGCGGGAACGGCAGGCCGTCGTTGGCGTAGCCCCGGAACAGCGCGCCGTCGGCCCCCACGCGCAGGAAGTGCAGCGGGATGCCGAGGTGGTGCGTGGCGAGGTTGGTGAGCCGCATCGCAGCGGCCTCGTGCGTGATGCCGAAGGCGTCGCGGAAGTCCTCGACCGCCAGGTCGCGGTCGCGCTTACGGGCCTCCAGGAACGGCACCGCCACGAACTGGGGCGCGAGGCAGGCGGCGGCGAAGTAGGTGATCTCGACGCGCTGGCGCAGGAACTCGCCGTAGGAGCGCGGCCGGTCGTGCTCCAGCACGCGGTGCGCGAGCGCCTGCAGCGCCAGCGACCGCAGCCCGTGCCCGCCCGGGGTGGACGCCGGGGGTAGGTAGATGCGGCCGTTGTGCAGGTCGGTCACCGAGCGGGCGGAGCGGGGCAGGTCGTCCACGTGCAGCAGGGTGAAGCCCATCTGCTCCGCCATCCGCGCCACCGTGCGGTGCGTCAGGGCCCCGCCCGTGTACCCGGCGGCCTTGACCATCTGCTCCGCCACCGCCTCGAACTGCGGGTAGTGGTTGTCGCGCGCCTCGCGCTCCAGCCGCAGCTCGGTGTTCGCCCGCCGCGCCTCCTCCGGCGTCGCGATGGCGAGCTGCTCGCGCCGCGCCAGCTCCTCGTGCAGGCCCACGAGCTGTTCGAGCACGGGGATCGGCAGCTTCTGGCTGGGCTTGACGGTGGGCACGCCGAGGGTGGTGAACAGCGGTCCGCGCTGCGCCCGGTCGAGCGCGATCTCCAGGGCCGCGCGGCGCGACGGCGGCTCGGCGCTGAGCAGCTCGCCCATCGGCACGCCGAGCGCCTCAGCGATCGACCGGAGGAGCCCGAGGCGCGGCTCACGCCGTCCGTTCTCCACGAGGGACAGCAGACTCGGGGCCGAGCCCACCTTCTCACCGAGCGCGTCCAGCGTGAGCCCCTGCGCCGTGCGCAGGTGCCGGATGCGGCGCCCCAGGGTGATGAGGTCGGTCTCGCCGCCCGGCTCGCCCGGATCCCCGTGAAACGTCGCGGCGGAACCGGAACGTCGCGCGGACTGGCGCTTCGCCTTGCCCGGGTTCGGCATGTCGCCCTCCGTCCGGTCGGGGTGATGGCCCCGGTCACCCGGGAGACACCCGGGACGGGCCGACAAGAACCCGCTCCTTCACACTACGTGAAGATCAGCGATTCTTGACAGGCCAAGGACTGGAATTCGCGGCGATCCGCACATGAGAGTGGAAGCAAGCCCGCCACCTCGGCCAGCTGTCTGACGATCGGAGCGCACATGTCCGTCCTCGCGAACCCCCGCCGAACCAGGCTCGTCGCCGAGCTCGTCTCCGACGCGGCCACCGACCAGGGCTCCGCCACCGCACCGGAGGCGACCGCGCACCCGGAGGCGACCGCGCACGCCGTACCGCGCGTCGGGCAGCAGGACGTGCGGGCCTGGGTCGCGAGCATCGCCGAGCTGACCCAGCCCGACGACATCGTCTGGTGCGACGGCTCCGCCGAGGAGAAGCAGGGCCTCATCGACCGGATGCTGGCCGCCGGCACCCTGCTCGAGCTGAACCAGGAGAAGCGGCCCGGCTCCTACCTGGCCCGCTCCAACCCGGCCGACGTCGCCCGCGTCGAGTCGCGCACCTTCATCTGCTCGGAGCAGGAGGAGGACGCCGGCCCCACCAACAACTGGGTGCCCCCCGCCGAGATGCGCGCCGAGCTGGAGGGCGTCTTCGAGGGTTCGATGAAGGGCCGCACCATGTACGTGGTGCCGTTCTCCATGGGGCCGGTGGGCGGCCCGATCTCGCAGGTGGGCATCGAGCTCACCGACTCGCCGTACGTCGTGGTGTCGATGCACGTCATGACACGCGTGTCCGCCGCCGTCGTCGACCTCATCGACGCCGGGCAGCAGTGGGTCCCCGCCGTCCACTCGGTGGGCGCCCCGCTGGCCGACGGCGCGGCCGACGTCGCCTGGCCGTGCAACGACACCAAGTACATCGTCCAGTTCCCGGAGACCCGCGAGATCTGGTCGTACGGCTCCGGGTACGGCGGCAACGCCCTGCTGGGCAAGAAGTGCTTCGCGCTGCGGATCGCCTCGGCGATGGCGCGCGACGAGGGCTGGCTCGCCGAGCACATGCTGCTGATCCGCATCACGTCGCCCGAGCAGCGCCAGTACCACCTGGCCGCCGCGTTCCCGAGCGCGTGCGGCAAGACGAACCTCGCGATGCTGCAGCCCACCATCCCGGGCTGGAAGGTCGAGACCCTGGGCGACGACATCGTCTGGATGCGCCCCGGCCCCGACGGCACGCTGCGCGCGATCAACCCGGAGGCCGGCTTCTTCGGCGTCGCGCCGGGTACCGGCATCGACACCAACCCGACCGCCGTCGCGACCTTCGAGCGCGACACCATCTTCACCAACGTCGCTCTGACCGACGACGGCGACGTCTGGTGGGAGGGCCTCACGCCCGAGGCGCCGGCGCACCTGACCGACTGGCAGGGCAACGACTGGACGCCCGCCTCCGAGACCCCTGCGGCGCACCCCAACTCCCGCTTCACGGTGTCCGCTGCTCAGTGCCCCACCATCGCGGACACCTGGGAGGACCCGGCCGGTGTGCCGGTCGACGCGATCGTGTTCGGCGGCCGCCGCGCCACCAACGTGCCGCTCGTGGCCCAGTCGTTCGGCTGGGAGCACGGCGTGTTCATGGGCGCCACCATCTCGTCGGAGCGCACGGCCGCCGCCGAGGGCGCGCTCGGCGAGCTGCGCCGCGACCCCTTCGCGATGCTCCCGTTCTGCGGCTACAACATGGCCGACCACTGGGCGCACTGGCTGAAGGTGGGCGCCGGCATCGAGGAGTCGAAGCGCCCGCGGATCTTCCAGGTCAACTGGTTCCGCAAGGGCGATGACGGCCGCTTCCTGTGGCCGGGGTTCGGCGAGAACTCGCGCGTCATCGAGTGGATAGTCGGCCAGGTCGAGGCGGGCCGCGGCCTGCGGTCCGACGACGCCGCCGTCGCCTCCCCCGTCGGCCTGCTGCCCGCGCCGGGCACGCTGAACCTGGCCGGCATCGAGGTGTCCGACGACGACCTGGCGGCCCTCTTCGACATCCCCACCGAGCCGTGGCTGGCCGAGGCCGAGCTGACCGAGGAGTTCTTCGCCCGGTTCGGTGACCACACGCCGGCCGCGCTGTACGCCCAGCTCGACGCGCTCAAGGAGCGGCTGGCCCACTGACTTCGGGCGGTCGACGGCGCGGCTCTTCCGGGTGGCTGCCCGTCGCGCCGTCGGCCGTCCGAACCACACTCCCCGGCCGGGTTATTGAGGCATCCCGGCCGGGGATCCTCTTGGGCCTCATCCCTTCGAGACCTTGGTTTCTTCGCTTTGAGCAGGTTCAAAGCGAAGAAACCTCGGTCTCGAAAGGTTGCAGCACAGGCCCGATCAGCCGCAGAGGCCCCGGACGGTGGTCGTCCGCCAGGCGCCGCGCCAGTAGATGCCACCCTGCCCGGCGACGCACACGCCGTCGGCGTTGCTGATCACCACGCGGTTGGTCCGGTAGGCCACCGTGGCGCCCGCGCCGACGCTGACGCCGCCGCCCCGCAGGCGGACCGCCGTGTTGGCCACCACGCCCCAGCTCGGGCCGGTGTGCACCGTCACCGCGCACTTGGCGCCGGTGCTGCGGTTGTAGTAGACGTCCAGCCAGGCGACCCGGCGGTCACCGGCGTGGATGCCCTTGTGCGCGATGCGGTCGCCGCAGCCGATCCCCGCCGCGGCCGCCGTCGGCGCCGCCTGGACCGCCGGCAGCGCCGGTGCTGCCGCCGCGGGCACGGCGGCGGTGACGGGCAGCGCAAGGGAGAGCGCGGCCACCAGCGCCATGGTCCGCTTGCCCCAGGGCCCCCGAAGTGCAGTGATCATGTCCGTCTCCTTCGATCGACACGCGTGCCTCTGGCACGCGCGCCCACCGTAGCGACGCCGACCGGGACCCCTCCCGGTGAACGACGGCGGGGTGGTCGCGTGGCGTCCGACCGATCACCGGGGACTTCGGTGCGGACCGCGCGATCCCGGGCTGAGAGGATCGGACCGTGACGCCCGCCGACTCCGCCGCACCGCCGTCGGGCAGCGAGAATGAACCCGTGCCGCACCCCGCTGACGCTCCCGCGCTGCCCGAGCCGCCCCTCGCCCACGTCGTGTACTTCGAACCCCGCATCCCCGGCAACACCGGGTCCGCGATCCGGCTCGCCGCCGTGACCGGCGCACGGCTGCATCTCGTGGAGCCGCTCGGCTTCGACCTCTCGGAGGCCAAGCTGAAGCGTGCGGGCCTCGACTACCACGACCTCGCCGTCATGGACGTGCACCCGTCGCTCGACGTGGCGCTCGACGCCCTGCCCGACGCGCGGGTCTTCGCTTTCACCACGCGCGCGACCACCCGCTACACCGACGTCGAGTACCGCCCGGGCGACGTGCTGCTGTTCGGTCCCGAGCCCACCGGCCTGCCGCCCGAGGCCCTCGGCCACCCGCGCGTCACCGACGAGCTCCGCATCCCGATGCTCCCGGGACGCCGGTCGCTCAACCTGACGAACGCGGCGTCGATAGCGGTCTACGAGGTATGGCGCCAGGCGGGGTTCGCCGACGGGACGTGACGCGGCTGGATAAGCTGAGTGCCGGACGCGTGCGGGCTTGAGGCCTTCGCACCCGGCGCGTGCCCGGCACTCAGCGGCTGGGCGAGATCACGGCGCGCGATGACTTCCAGCACCGAACGGTCATCGTGCCGACGCTGATGATCTCCATGCGGCCCAGCCAACAACCTCAACGCTGGTTGAGGTCAAGCGACCTGTGGATCAGGAGATCCCGAGGTGCACCAACAGAGCGTCGTCGAGCGCCGCGGACTCCTCTGTGGACAGTTTTCCGACACGATTGACCAGACGGGCCATATCAACGGCACGCACCTGCTCCGCCTGCGCTTTGGAGTCAACAGAGAGCCCTGAGCCACGCTTCGAGACCAGTGTCTGGAACGAGTGCACCCGTTTGACGTTGCTCGTCAGTGGCACGATCGTCAGCACCCCACGCCCGAGTCGCCGCGCCGCCGCGTTGTACGCGTCGTTCGACACGATCACCACCGGCCGGACCTTGTTTGCCTCGGAACCGCGCACGGGGTCGAGGTCGGCGTACCAGATCTCACCGCGGTACATCGGACTCCAACCCGTCAGCCACAGTCACGTCCCACACCTCGGCCTCGCCCGAGTCGTACCACTCTGCGATCGCCTGTTCGGCCTCCAGCGTGAGCGCCATCTGTCGAAGCGCACCGATCGCTTCGTGGACTCCGGCGGACCGCGAGCCGAGCCCCTTGTCCACCACATAGTCGTCCAGGAACCGTAGATCCTGCTCCGGAATACTCACACTCACCTTCATACCCTTGATACTACCCCTGGTCTCATGAGCTCCGCCAGAGGTAGTACTCACGGCGCTTACAACAGTAGCCAGGACGCCGCCCGGCGCAGGAGCTCCTGGTGCCCCGCCGAGGCGAACGAGCGCACGTCGTGGCCGAGGGCCGAGTACACGCTGCGGCCGCCGTGCGCGTCGTTGACCCACAGGACGGGGTGCGGCGCGCCGTCGTCGTCCAGGGTGGTGCCGAGGATCCGGGTGCCCGGGGCCACCCGGAGGCGGCAGTACCGCTCGTCGAAGGCCTCGACGTCGGCGAGGCCGTCCGTGACCGGGTGCCTCGGGGCCAGCTCGAAGCGCGCCGTGCCGATCGGCGGGTGCATCGACTCGCCCGGTACCCACCGCCCGCCGAGCACGGCGGGCCAGTCGGGCGCGTCGGAGAACGTGTTCGCCGCCTGGTGCAGGCCGAGCATGGCGCCCCCGGCCCGCGCCCAGCCCGCCAGCCGGGCGTGGAAGCCGGCCCAGTCGTCGTCGGAACCGTCGAAACCCGCGTCCTTGCGGCCCGAGCCGCCGTTGACCACCAGGAGGTCCGCGGAGTCCAGGTCGTCCAGCGCGTCGCGGAAGGTCCCCCGCACCTCGACGGCGGCCAGGTCACCGAGGATGTCGGCCACCGCGTGCGACGTCGCTGCGTGGTCGTGCCAGGGGTCCTCGTAGCGTCCGCGGCCGGAGAGGACGAGGATGCGGCGCTGCGTCATACGGCGATCCTGCCACGACGCCGGATGGCCTCTGCCTACGGCACCACCAGCACCTTGCCCCGCGCCGCTCCCGACTCCAGCCGCCGGAACCCCTCGACGGCGTCGTCGAGCCCGTAGCGCCGGTCGATCCGCGGACGCACCGCGCCGGAGAGCAGCAGCCCCGCCAGCTCGTCGAGGTCGGCCCGCTTGTTCGGCCGCCAGGAGAACGTGCCGATCCGGGTCCCGGTCAGCCCGCCGACCACCGGACCGAGCAGCGCCTTCTCCGCGAGCGAGCTGAGCCGCCGCGCGACCAGCGAGTACCGGCCGCCCCGGGCCAGGCACCGCTGGAACGCGAACACGGACCGGGTGTCGGCGATGTCGAGCACGACGTCGAACCGGCGTCCGCCGCGCGTGATGTCCTCGCGGGTGTAGTCCACCACCTCGTCAGCGCCCAGCTCGCGGAGGAAGTCGAGCTTGTCGCCGTGGTCGACGGCGGTGACCACCCCGCCCCGCGCCCGCGCGATCTGCACCGCGAACGGCCCCACGCAGCCGCCCGCGCCGTTGATCAGCACCCGTTCGCCGGGCCGGATCGGTCCGGTGGCGCGCAGCCCCTGCACGGCGAGCGCACCCGAGTGGGGCGCGGTCGCGGCGTCCTCGAACGAGATGCCGCCGGGGAGTGGAAACAGGGCCGACGCCGGGGCGCACACCCGGTCGGCGAGCGATCCGTGCCCGTGGTCGAACAGGTCGGCCCACACGCGGTCGCCCGGCCGCAGCCCCGTCACGTCCGGCCCGACGGACTCGACGGTCCCCGCGACGTCGAGGCCTACCCCGCCGTTCGTCGGCCGGGCCAGACCCATGGCCAGGCGGGCGATCCGCGGGCGGCCCAGCAGGTGGTCGAGGTCCGCCATGTTCAGCGACGCCGCCCGGACCCGGACCACCACCTCGCCGGGCCTCGGGACAGGCGGCTCGACCGTCGCGATCCGCAGGACGTCGACCGGCCCGTACCGGTCGTGGACCACAGCCCTCATGCCCTCACCGGCCGCCGTCCGAGGCGACCGCCGCACGCCGCAGCACGAGGAAGTCGGTGACGCCGAAGACGCGCGCGACCCAGCGGTCCCCCGCGGACAGGTACGGCCACGCCTCGTCCGGCCCGACGACCTGCGGGGCAACGACCTGATGCGCGTCCCCGCGGACCACCAGCTCCGCCGCGCCGGCCGCGCGCACGTTGCGCACCCAGTCGGTGCCCGTGCCGTACGGGAGGAAGGCGAGGAAGCCGTCGTCCATCGGGTACACGTCGATGCGCGTCGTGTACGGCGTGCCCGACCTGCGCCCGACGTGCCGCACGTATGTCGCGTCCCCGCCCGGCTCGCCCGCCCGCCGGCTGGCCCACCGGGTGAACCTGCGGATCGCGGTGAGCCCTCGCTGGTTCTTGGTCCGCATGACCAGCACGAGCGCCAGGAGCGCGACGACGCCCAGCGCCACCAGCCCGACGACCGTCCAGAGGATCCAGCCCCACATGACGTCCCTCCTTCCCCGTCCAGGCTTACAGCGTAAGCCTTACGTCGTAAGGTAGGTCCGGGCGCACCGCCCGTCAAGGGTTTCGCCGACGTAGGATCGCTGGACCATGACTTCACCCCAGACGACACGCACGACGACACGCGGCGCCCTGACGCGCGCCCGCGTCCTGGATTCTGCGGTCGCCCTGGCCGACCGGGAGGGCCTGGGCGCGCTCACCATGCGCAGCCTGGCCCGCGAGCTGGGCATCGAGGCCATGTCGCTCTACCACCACGTCGCCAACAAGGAGGACCTGCTCGACGGCGTGGTGGACGTCGTGGCGGCGGAGATCCAGGACGCCGTCGGCCGGCTGGAACCGCTGGCCGACGACGCGCCGCCGTCCGCGTGGAAGCCCGCCATGCGCCGACAGATCCTGACGGCGCGGGGCGTGCTGCTGCGGCATCCCTGGGCCACCACCGTCCTGGAGTCCCGGACGTCCTTCAACCTGCACATCATCCGGTACTGCGACTCGCTGCTGGGGCTGATGCGCCGCGGCGGCTTCTCCTACGACCTGATCCACCACGCCATGCACGCCCTGGGCAGCCGGGCGTTCGGGTTCTCGCAGGAGCTCTTCGAGCCCGACGGGGCGACCGCCGGCTCCGCACCCGGCGGCGCCGCGATGGAGGGCGCCGACGACGCCGCCACGGAGATGCTGGAGCAGATGGCCGCCGAGGTGCCGCACATCGTGGAGATGCTGGCCGAGGTCGCCCACGAAGGACCCGACAGCACGCTGGGCTGGTGCGACGACCAGACCGAGTTCGAGTTCGGGCTCGACCTCGTCCTGGACGGGCTGGAGCGGCTGGCCGAGCGCGAGGCGCGCTGACCCTGCCGGTGCCGGGGCCGGGCGGGGTCGGCTCGGGCGGGGTCGGCTCGGGCGGGGTCGGCTCGGGCGGGGTCGGCTCGGGCGAGGTCGGCTCCGGCGAGGTCCGACCGGACAGGATCAGCGCAGCGGGTCGAACGGCCGGATCTCGGCCGGCGTCTGGCCCGTCGTGATCTGCGCCGCGAGCGCCCGCCCCGTCGCCGGGCCGAGCACCATGCCCCACATGCCGTGGCCGCCGGCCACGTAGACGCCGGGTGCGGTGGTCCGGCCCACCAGCGGCAGCCCGTCCGGCGTCACGGGGCGCGAGCCCACCCACTCGTCCTCGCGCGAGTCCAGGTCGACGCCCTCGAAGAGCCCGCGCACCGAGTTCACGATGGCCCGGATGCGGCTCGGCTGGAGTGGCTCGTCCGGACCGCGGAACTCCATGGTCCCGGCGACCCGCAGCCGCCCCTGGTACGGCGTGCAGGCCACGCGCCGGGCGGGGAAGTAGACGGGGTGGTCGATCGGCGGGCCGGTCACGGGCGCGCTGAACGAGTAGCCCCGCCCGGCCTGGACCCGGGTCCGGACGCCGAACCGCCGCGCCAGGTCCGGGAGCCACGCGCCGGTCGCGATCACCACGGCGTCGGTCCGCATGAGGGAGTGGTCGCGGACGGTGACCTCCGCGCCGCCCGGCACCGGCTGGATGTCCGTGACCCGCGCATCGGTGAGCACCTTCGCGCCGCGAGCGCTGACCGACGTCGCGAGCGCCTCCACGTACGGGCCCGGCTCGATGAACCGCTGCCCCTCCAGCATCCACACGGACCGCACCGCCGGGGAGAGGTGCGGCACGCGGACGCCGTCGGGCAGCCTGGACAGCGGGACGTCCTGGCCCGCCCTGATCACGCCGCGGATCTCGTGCACGAACGGGCGTGACTCGCGCTCGTTCTCGAACCCGACCACCCAGTGGCTGGGGTACGACGTCGCGTGCACGCCGCCGGCCTCCAGCTCGTCGTAGGCCTCGAGCGCGAGCCGGTCGATCGGGGTGAGGGCCGCCATCGCGCGCCGCCACGCGCCCGGCGTCGCGTGCGCCATGAACCGGGCGACGAAGCCCCACAGCGCGCTGTCGAACCGGAAGGGGACGCTGAGGGCCGCGCCGGGGTCGAGCAGCGCCTTGGGGCCGTAGGCCCAGAGCGACGGGTCGGCCAGGGGCATGGCCATGCCGGGGGTGAGCCAGCCCGCGTTGCCCCACGACGATCCGGCGGCGACGCCGTCGCGGTCGAGGACCGTCACCTCCACGCCACGTTCCTGCAGGTGCCAGGCGGTCGCGAGGCCGACCATGCCGGCCCCGACCACGATCGCGGACTTCGTCTCTGGCATGTTCGTGCTCCCCTCCGAGTGCAGTACTTCTCAGTACCCCTCCCCGTCGAGCGGCGGACGAGATCATCGTCCGCCCGGCGGATCGATTCAGCGCGACAACTCCGTGAAGTGCGGTGGAACGCGCGGTGTGGATTGGGCTGCTCGACGCCGGGCCGGGCGGTCCGGCGTCGGCCCCGCCCGGCTGTTCGACGCCGTCCGCCGTCGGCCCCGCTCAGCCGAGCGGCCGTGCGAGCGGCTCGATCGCCGCCACCTCCTCCTCGGTGAGCGGTCCCGCGGCGAGCGCCGCGACGTTGTCCTCGAGCTGCGCCACCGACGACGCACCGATCAGCGCCGACGTCACGCGCGCGTCCCGCAGGACCCAGGCGAGGGCGAGCTGCGCGAGGGTCTGACCGCGGCCGGCGGCGATCTCGTCGAGCGCCTTGGCCCGGCCCAGGTAGTCCTCGGTGAGCGCCCGGTCGGACAGGAAGGGCGAGTCGGGGCGCGCGGCCCGGGAGCCCTCCGGCGCGGCGCCGCCGAGGTACCTGCTGGTCAGCAGGCCCTGCTGGAGCGGGGAGAACACGATGGTCCCGACCCCCAGCTCCTCGACGACGTCGAGCAGGGACTCGCTCTGCCTGCCGTCGTACACGTCCTCGTGGGCGGGGTCCTCGACGTGCCGGTTGAACATCGAGTAGGACGGCTGGTGGATGAGCAGCGGGACGCCGAGGTCGTCGAGGATGCGCGCGGCCTCGCGCGTCCGCGCCGGCGAGTAGTTGGAGACGCCCACGTACAGCGCCTTGCCCCGCTGGACCGCCGAGGCGAGCGCGCCCATGGTCTCCTCCAGCGGCGTGGCGGGGTCCGGGCGGTGGTGGTAGAAGACGTCGACGTAGTCGAGCCCCATGCGAGCGAGGGACTGATCGAGGCTGGCCAGCAGGTACTTGCGCGACCCGTGGTCCCCGTACGGCCCCGGCCACATGTCGTAGCCGGCCTTCGTGGAGAGGATCAGCTCGTCGCGGTAGGGCCTCAGGTCGGCCGCGAGGTGGCGGCCGAAGTTCTCCTCGGCCGACCCGTACGGCGGGCCGTAGTTGTTCGCCAGGTCGAAGTGCGTCACGCCCAGGTCGAACGCGCGGCGCAGCACGGTGCGCTGCGTCTCGAACGAGTCGGTGCCGCCGAAGTTGTGCCACAGGCCCAGCGAGAGCACGGGCAGGTCGAGGCCGGAACGCCCGGTGCGGCGGTAGGTCATCGTGTCGTAGCGGTCGGCGGCGGCGAGGTACCGCGGTGCGAGAGGCATGCGCTCATCGTGGCACGGGCGGATCCGGCCGATCGACCATGCAGCTCGCGGCCGCGGGATCGGAAAGTGCGCTTCTACCCAGCGATTGTGCCCGAAACGTACGGGGATTTCGGGCGCAATCGCTGGGTAGAAGCGCACTTCGCGGAGGTCAGCAGCGCAGGTTGCCGCCCGGGTCGACGCCGAGGGCGCTCGTGAAGCGGAGGTAGTTGTTGACCCGGCTCTCCACCTGGCCCGGGTTTCCGCCGTTGCACTCGATGCTGCCGTTGATGCTGCGGATGGTCTCGCCGAACCCGACCTCGTTGACGATCGCGGCGTGCGCCGTCATCGTGCCCGGCCCGCTCTGGGTGTTCCAGTACCAGAGCGCGGTCTTCCAGGAGATGGCCGAGTCCGTCTGCACGAGGCGCGGGTTGTTCAGCAGGTCGATGCCGAGCGCGTCACCCGCCGCCTTGTAGTTGAAGTTCCAGCTCAGCTGGATGGGGCCGCGGCCGTAGTACTGGTCGTGGCCCGCCGGGCAGCCGTACGGCTGGGTCGTGTCGCAGTAGTGCGGGTAGTTCGCGGTGTTCTGCTCCACGATGTGGACCAGGCCGCCGGTCTCGTGCGAGACGTTGGCGAGGAACGCTGCGGCCTCGCGCTTCTGCACGGTCTCGCTGCCGGTGTTGGCGAAGCCCGGGTACGCGCTCAGCGCGTTGATGAGACCCGAGTAGGTGTAGAACGAGTTCCGGTTCGGGAAGAACTGGTTGAACTGGGCCTCGCTCACGGGGAACGCCTCGCTGCCGGGCGGGTCGGTCGGGTCGCCGCCACCGCCACAGGTCTGGACCTGCTCCCAGACACCCCACTGGCCGGTGGTGCCCGGCGTCTCGCCCTGGGTCCACCACTTGGCCCGCCACGCGGCGCCGTTGTGGGTGACCACGTTGCCGCCGACGTAGACGGAGCTGCTGTTCCAGGCGGGCGCGCTGCAGTCCGCGACGGCGGCCTGGGCCGCCAGGCCGGGGACGACGGCCGCCCCGGCCGTCAGGATCACGGCGACGAGAGCTGCGACTAGGAACGGTGCGCGACGAGATCTCACGGGAACCACCTCGCTTCGGGTCCTGGGCCGTCGTCGACATCGACGACCGATTTGTTCAGGAACCTAGCAAGATGCCGCGGCCGCGGGCATGAGTGATTCCCACACGAACGCCCCGTACGCAAGGTCCGCTTCGAGAACGCGATCGGGCATGGAAACGGCGCCCCGACCATGCCGGATCGCGTTCTCGGAGCGGACCTTCACCGCCGCTCACGCCGAGTCGCGGACCACCAGCGCGGGCTCGAAGATCGCCGACCGCACGGCCGGCTCGTCGGCGTCGATCTGGTCCAGCAGCATTCGCGCCATCTCCTCGGCCATCTTCTCCACCGGCTGGCGCACGGTCGTGAGCCGGGGGCGGGTCTGCGCCGCCACGGGGCTGTCGTCGAACCCGACGATCGCGACGTCGTCGGGCACGCGCCGGCCGTGCGTCTGCAGCACGTGGATGGCGCCCTGGGCCATGAGGTCGTTCGAGACGAAGACCCCGTCGAGGTCGGGGGCCGCGGCAAGGAGCTCGGTCATCGCGGTCTCGCCGCTCTCGAAGGTGAAGGATCCCTCGGCGCTCGGGACGAAGGCGTGCCCGCGCCGCGCCGCGGCGTCGCGGAAGCCGTCGAGCCGGTCCCGGGCGGCCGGCACGTCGACCGGCCCCGAGATCACGCCGAGCTTGCGGCAGCCCCGGTCGAGCAGGTGGTTCGCGGCCAGGCGGGCGCCGTCGGCGTTGGCGAGGTCCACGTAGCTCGCCGGGATCGCGTGGCCCGGCCGGGCGAAGAGCACGATCGGGCGGCCGGTGCCCAGCAGCTCCTCGGGCAGCGGGTCGTCGGCGTAGGTGGACACCAGCAGGGCGCCGTCGGCGTTGCCGAACCGCAGGTAGGAGACCACCTGGCCCCTGGTCTGGTCGTTGTCGGCGAACATCAGCACGGGGTGCACGTCGTGCGGGCGGAGCGTGCGCACGAGGGAGCCGACCACCCGCCCGAAGAACGGGTCGGAGAACACGCCGGACAGGTCGAGCTCGCTGTCGGGGTCGGCGTCGGCGCCCGAGATGACGACGGCGACCGTGCCGGTCTGGCGGGTGACCAGCGACCGGGCGGCCCGGTTGGGGACGTAGCCGGTCTCGGCCACCGCCTCGAGCACGACCTCCTGCACCGCGGGCGCGACCTTGTTCTTGCCGTTGATCACGCGGGACACGGTCGCGCGCGAGACGCCGGCGACCTTCGCCACGTCCTCCAGGGTCGGCGCCGCACGCCGCAGATCCTTGGCCATCTGCCGACGGTAACAGAGTAAGAGCGCTCTCTCACGGACCTCGGCCGGGTGACATGCGGCCCCTTCGCGCGGTTCCGCCGTCGGGCAGAAGAGGTGCCTTCAGCGCTCAAAAGCGATCGATGAGCAGCAAAACGTCAGAGAGAAGCGACCGACCAACCCTTGACGGCCCGCCGACGGCGGGTCAAGGATGGGCCGCGTAAGAGCGCTCTCCCAACCGGCGACGCACCGATGCGCCGCGAAGCAGGCTCAACGACGAACCGCGCTACCGGCCACCGCACCCGGCCGACGAGCGGACGGAGAGGAAGACCACCATGCTCAGCACCAGATCGTCCGGCGCGCGGACCCCCAGGCCAAGGCGACGCCGGCGCGCGGGGGCCGCCGCCCTGGCGACCGGCCTGCTGGCCGCGGCGGCGCTCGTCGTGCCGGCGGGCTCGGCCCAGGCCGAACCGGTCCTGCTGTCCCAGGGGCGGCCGGCCACGGCCTCCTCCGAGGAGAACCCTGACTACACACCGGCACGCGCCGCCGTCGACGGCAACCTCACCACCCGCTGGGCCAGCGAGTTCAGCGACCCCCAGTGGATCCAGGTCGACCTGGGCCGGTCCGCCGACCTCGACCACGTGGAGCTGCTCTGGGAGGCCGCGTACTCGACCGCGTACCAGTTCCAGGTCTCGGCCGATGCGTCCTCGTGGTCCACCGTGTACTCGACCAGCTCGGGCGACGGCGGCACCGACACCTTCGCCGTCGACGGGACCGCCCGCTACGCGCGGCTGCTGTCCACCGCGCGCTCGGGCGGCTACGGCAACTCGCTGTGGGAGCTGCGCGTCTTCGGCGAGGCCGGCGGCTCGGACCCCGGCGACCCCGGCGACCCGAGCTACGTGAACCCGGGCCACCCGAACGTCCCCGTACGGGACTCCGGACCGAGCGACGTCGAGGTGGTGGGCGGCAACGGCGACTGGGACCTGCGGGTCGACGGCCAGCCGTACACCGTGCGCGGCTTCACGTGGGGCCCGGCGTTCAGCACGGCCAACCACTACATGCCGACCCTCACGGCGATGGGCGCCAACACCATCCGCACCTGGGGCACCGGGGCGGACACCCGCCAGCTTCTCGACTCGGCCGCCGCGCACGACGTCCGCGTGGTGATGGGCTTCTGGCTCCTGCCGGGCGGCGGTCCCGGCTCGGGCGGCTGCATCGACTACCGCACCGACACGAACTACAAGGCGACCACCAAGGCCGACATACTCAGCCAGGTCGAGGCCTACAAGAACCACCCCGGCGTGCTCATGTGGAACATCGGCAACGAGTCGCTCCTCGGCCTGCAGAACTGCTACTCGGGCGCGGAGCTGGAGGCGATCCGCAACGCCTACGCGGCCTTCGTGAACGAGGTGAGCGTCGCCGTCCACCAGGCCGACCCGAACCACCCGACCACCAGCACCGATGCCTGGGTGGGCGCCTGGCCGTACATCGAGCGGAACGCGCCCGACCTGGACCTGCTCTCCGTCAACGCGTACGGCGACCTGTGCAACGTCCCCGCGGCGTGGCGGGCCGGCGGCTACGACCGGCCGTACCTCATCACCGAGGGCGGCGCGGCCGGCGAGTGGGAGGTACCGGACGACGTCAACGGCGTGCCCGAGGAGCCGACCGACCTGGAGAAGGAGCAGGCGTACGTCGACTCGTGGCGGTGCCTGCGCGAGCACGACGGCGTCGCCCTGGGCGCCACGTTCTTCCACTACGGCATCGAGGGCGACTTCGGCGGCGTGTGGTTCAACGTGATCCCCGGGGACAACAAGCGTCTCGGCTACTACTCGATCGCGCGGGCCTGGGGCGTGGACACCTCCCGGATGAACACCCCGCCGCGCATCACCGCGATGAACGTGCCGGGTTCGACGGCGGTCGAGGCCGGCGAGCAGTTCACGGTCGATGTCACCATGAGCGACCCGGACGGCGACCCCGTCGACGCCAACGTCATGCTGAACAGCAAGTACGTCAACAACGCGGGCGGGCTCGCGCAGGCGCAGTTCACGCAGACGGCACCGGGCACCTTCCGGGTCACGGCGCCCGAGATGCTCGGCGTCTGGAAGGTCTACGTGTTCGCCGAGGACGGCCGCGGGAACGTGGGCGTCGAGACCCGGTCGTTCCGCGTCGTCGCGCCGCAGGTCGAGGGCACGAACATCGCGCGGGGCAAGACCGCGACGGCGTCGAGCTTCGACCCGTGGAACGGCGACTGGACGCCCGGCCGCGCCGTCGACGGCGACGTCACGACCCGCTGGGCCAGCGAGTGGGGCCCGACCGCCTGGTACCAGGTCGACCTGGGCTCCGTGCAGTCGTTCGACCACCTCCAGCTCGTCTGGGAGACCGCCTACGGCCGGTCGTACCAGGTGCAGACCTCGAACGACGGCGCCTCCTGGACCACGGTCCGGACCGTCACGGGCGGCAACGGCGGGGTCGACAGCCTCGACGTCTCCGGCTCCGGCCGCTACGTGCGGCTGAACCTCACCGAGCGCGGTACGGAGTGGGGCTACTCCCTCTACGAGTTCGGCGTCTACCGGCGGTGAGCCGTCGTTGGTGACGTCGCGCCCGCGACGCCACAGCAGTGAAGCACCAGCAGCGAAGGAGGAACCATGCGCACAGCACTCCGCACACCCCGCGCCCTCGCGGGCGCACTCGCCACGGCACTGCTCGCCTCGACCCTGACCGCGAGCGGCGCGATCGGCACACTCAGCGCCGCCGCCGAGCCGAACACGCTCCTCTCCCAGGGCGCGCTCACGGCGGCGTCCAGCTCGGAGTCCGCCGGCCTCGGCCCGCGGTTCGCGGTCGACGGCGACCGCGGCACCCGCTGGGCCAGCACGCCCACGGACAACGAGTGGATCCGGATCGACCTGGGCCGGTCGTACGCCCTGGACCACATCGCCCTGGAGTGGGAGGCCGCGTACGGCGCGGCGTTCACGCTCCAGGTCTCGTCGGACGCCCAGAACTGGACCACCGTGGCTACCGAGTCCGCCGGCAACGGCGGCACGGAGGTGTACCCCGTCACCGCGACCGGACGCTACGTCCAGCTCGTCGGCACCGCCCGGGGCACCGGCTACGGCTACTCCCTGTTCGAGTTCCAGGTGTTCGGCGACGGCGAGCCGGGCGACCCCGACGACCCGCCGCCGTTCCCCGGTGACGAGGTGACCCACCACGAGTTCCAGGCGAACTGCACGTTCTCGCACTTCCTGCCTGACGACTCGATCGTGTACCCCAACCAGCCGGGCCGGTCGCACCTGCACACGTTCATCGGCAACCGCTCGACGGACGCCTTCACCACGCCCGCCAGCCTGCTCGCCAACCCGGAGAGCACGTGCACGGTGCCGCAGGACCGGTCGGCGTACTGGTTCCCGGCCATCACGAAGGCCGGCGTGCCGGTCGAGCCGAACATCCCGCTGACCGTCTACTACAAGTCGGGCATCGAGGACTACCGCGACGTGGTGCCGTTCCCGGCCGGGCTCCAGTTCGTGGCCGGCGACATGATGGCGACGGTCGACGAGTTCCGTACCGCCCCGGGCGCCGTCGAGGGCTGGGAGTGCGGCGACATCTCCAAGAGCTGGGAGATCCCGGCCCACTGCCCCGAGGGCACCCAGCTCAACATCCGGTACCAGGCCCCGAGCTGCTGGGACGGGATGCACCTGACGCCGGAGGAGTCCGCCCACATGGGCCACGGCTCGCACATGGCGTACCCGGTCGCGGGCCAGTGCCCCATGAGCCACCCGGTCGCGGTGCCGATGCTGGAGTTCAAGATCGCCTGGCCCGTCAGCGGCGACATGTCGGACGTCGCGCTCGTCAGCGGGTCCGACCAGTCGTGGCACTACGACTTCGTGAACGCCTGGGACCCCGAGGTGCTGCGCCGGCTCGTGGAGCACTGCATCAACGGCGGCCTCCAGTGCAACCCGCGCGGCTACGACCTGTACAAGCCGCACCGAGGCACCGTGCTCGACGAGAACTACCAGCTCGTGCCGGAGCCGGCCGCAGCACGCGAGGAGGTGGCTTCGTGAGTGGCCGACGGCGGGGCTGGCTGGCCGTCGCCGCAGTCGCGGCCTGCGTGGCCGCCCCGCTGACGGTGGTCGCGGCCCCGGCATCGGGCTCGGGTTCGACGGCGGCGGGTCTGACGGCGTCGGCGGCGGGTTCCGCGACCGCCTCGACGTCGGCCCGTGCCGACGGGGCGCAATCCGCCGCGGCGGCCGCCTGCACCACGAACGCCGCGCTCGGGAGGCCGGCCACGGCGTCGTCCACGGAAGGGCCGTTCGTCGCGGCCTCGGCCGTGGACGGCGACCTCGGCACGCGCTGGGCCAGCGAGTTCAGCGACCCGCAGTGGATCCGGGTGGACCTCGGCTCGGTGCAGGACCTGTGCCGCGTCGAGCTGGTCTGGGAGACCGCGTACGGCAGGGACTTCCGCATCGAGGCGTCCGACGACGGCGTCACCTGGCGCACCCTGAGAACGGTCACCGACGGGACCGGCGGCGCGCAGGGCTTCGACGTCGCCGGGGCTGGCCGCTACGTGCGGGTCACGGGCACCGAGCGAGGCACCGGCTACGGCTACTCGCTCTGGGAGCTGCGCGTGCTCACCGGCGAGACCGGCGGCGGCGACCCCGGCGACCCGATCCCGGGCGGCGGCGACCTCGGGCCGAACGTGCACGTGTTCGGCCCGGGCACCTCCGCGAGCCAGGTGCAGGCCGCCGTCGACGCGGTCTACGACCAGCAGGAGGCCGACCAGTTCGGCGACGGGCGGCACCAGTTCCTGTTCGAGCCGGGCACCTACCCTGTGCACGTCAACGCCGGTTTCCACACCGCGATCTCCGGCCTGGGGACGAGGCCGGACGACGTGAACATCACCGGCGGCGTCTGGGCCGACGCCGAGTGGTTCGAGGGGAACGCCACGCAGAACTTCTGGCGGTCGGTCGAGAACCTGGCCGTGACGCCGTCGGGCGGGGACATGCGATGGGCGGTCTCCCAGGCCGCGCCGATGCGGCGGGTGCACGTCAGGGGCAACCTCATGCTGCACTCGTCGCGGTACGGCTGGGCGTCGGGCGGCTACATCGCCGACTCGGTGGTCGACGGGCAGGTCCGCGCCTGGACCCAGCAGCAGTGGTACACCCGCGACACCGACCTGAGAGGCGGCTGGGCCGGGACGCTGTGGAACATGGTGTTCTCCGGCGTCGAGAACGCGCCGCCGACGTCGTTCCCCGAACCCGCCGTGACCACCCTGGACACCACGGGCATGATCCGGGAGAAGCCCTATCTCTACCTCGACGGGGAGGACTACGCGGTGTTCGTGCCCTCGACCCGGTCGGGGACGCGGGGCGCGACCTGGGACGGCGGGACGACGTCCGGCACCTCGATCCCGCTCGACCGGTTCTACGTGGCCCGGCCGGGCGACTCCGCGGCGCGGATCAACCAGGCCCTGGACCAGGGCCTGCACCTGCTGCTCACGCCCGGGATCTACGAGCTGGACCAGACGGTGGAGGTGGACCGCGCGGGAACGGTCGTGCTCGGGCTGGGGTACGCCACCATCGTGCCCACTGCCGGACAGACGGCGATGCAGGTGGGCGACGTGGACGGCGTCCGCGTGGCGGGTGTGCTGTTCGACGCCGGTGGTGCCGAGTCGCCGTCCATGCTCACGGTGGGCACGGCCGGGTCGACGGCGGACCACGCCGACGACCCGATCTCGCTGCACGACGTGTTCGTGCGGGTCGGCGGGGCGCACGTGGGCCGGGTGGACCAGGCGATCGTGGTGAACGCGGACGACACGATCGTGGACCACATCTGGTCGTGGCGCGCCGACCACGGCGACGGCGTGGGCTGGACCGTGAACACCGCACGCAACGGCCTGGTGGTCAACGGCGACGACGTGGACGGGTACGGCCTCTTCGTCGAGCACTACCAGGAGTACAACACCCTGTGGAACGGGGAGCGCGGCCGCACGGTCTTCTACCAGAACGAGCTGCCGTACGACCCGCCCAACCAGGCGGCTTGGAACCACGACGGCGTCCGGGGCTGGGCGGCGTACAAGGTGGCCGACCACGTGACGCAGCACGAGGCGTGGGGGCTGGGCTCGTACTGTGTGTTCACCTCGGACGCGTCGATCACCTCCGACAACGGCTTCGAGGTGCCCCGGACGCCGGAGGTGCGGATGCACTCGCTGCTCACGGTGTCGCTGGGCGGGGTGGGCACGTACGAGCACGTCATCAACGGTGTAGGCCCGCGCGCCGCCGGGACGGAGACCATCCCGGCCAAGGTGGTGAGCTACCCGTAGCCGAGCGGCCGGCTGAGCGGCCGGGATGACCATGCACCTGCTGCCAGGCGGGGCCCGATCCTGGCAGCAGGTGCATGGTCATCTGCGGGCCGATCCGGCTCAGCGGAGGGTCTCGGCGCGGCGGTCCACCGCTTCCTTGGCCTCGAGCAGGCCGTCGCCCGTGAGCTCGCGGTAGCGCTTGACCGCCTGGACCTTCTGATCTTCGCGGATCAGCGCGTCGACCTCGGACATCCCCTCCGGCTCGGGCACGGCGACACCGAGCTGCGTCATGACGAGGTCGAGCTTGGTCTGAAGCTTGTCCAGAGCGCGCTGTTGCGTCCTCCGGTGCCCGCTCGCCGAGATCCAGTTCAGGATCAGCAGCAGGATCACCGACATCACCAATATCTCCATGACCAGGAGAGTAACCACGCACTTCCAGGGGCCGGCCACCAAAGTCGGCGAGGTCAGGCGCTCAGGTGACGGCGCCCATGTGCCACGGGATGAACTCCTCGGCGCCGATCTCCAGCTCCTCGCTGACCGTCCGCTCGCCCGAGGCGACGGCGAGGATCGTGTCGAAGATCTGCCGGCCCACCTCGGCCACGGTGGCGGTGCCGTCCACGATGACGCCCGCGTTGAGGTCCATGTCCTCGGACATCGCCGAGTACATCGGCGTGTTGGTGGCCACCTTGATCGACGGCGTCGGCCGGCACCCGAACACCGAACCCCGGCCCGTGGTGAAGACGACGACGTTCGCGCCGCCCGCGACCAGGCCCGTCACCGACACCGGGTCGTAGCCGGGGGTGTCCATGAAACCGAACCCGCGCTCGGTGATCGGCTCGGCGTACTCGTACACGGCGCCGAGGTCCGCCTGGCCGCCCTTGGCGACCGCGCCGAGGGACTTCTCCAGGATGGTGGTGAGCCCGCCGGCCTTGTTGCCGGGCGAGGGGTTGTTGTCCAGCGTGCCGCCCCCCGCCGCGACGTAGCCGCGCCACCAGTCGATGCGGTCCAGCAGCTTCTTGGCGACGGCCGGCTCGGTGGCCCGGGCGGTGAGCAGGTGCTCCGCTCCGTACACCTCGGGAGTCTCGGCCAGCACCGACGTGCCGCCGTAGGCGACCAGGCGGTCCGAGGCCCAGCCCAGCGCCGGGTTGGCCGTGATCCCGGAGTACCCGTCCGACCCGCCGCAGTTCAGGGCCAGCACCAGCTCGGACACGTCGCACTCGACTCGCTCACGCTGGTTGACCAGCGGCAGCAGCTCGCGGACGGCGGCCACACCCGCCCGCACGGAGGCCCGCACACCGCCGGTCTCCTGGATGGTCAGCGACCGGACCAGGGTGTCGTCGGGGATCGCGGCGAGCAGCCCAGACCCGGACTCGTCCGGGGGCCCGATGGTAGGCATCCCGAGGTCGGCCACCTGCCCCGAGCGGGACGACAGCGCGGCTCCCGGCACCATCTCGCAGCCCAGCCCCAGCACCAGCAGGCCGGCCACGTTCGGGTGGGCCGCGTAACCGCGCAGCGTGCGCAGCAGTACCTGCCCGCCCTCGGAGTCCGGCACCAGACCGCAGCCAGAGGTATGCGTCAGGGCGATGACGCCGTCGACGTTCTCGAACTCGTCCAGCGCCGCGCCGCGGAACTGGTCGGCGATCATCCTTGCCGTCGAGGCCGAGCAGTTCACGCTGGTCAGGATCGCGATGAAGTTCCGGGTGCCGACCCGGCCGTCGGCCCGGCGGTAACCACGGAAGGTGGGCCGGGCGCCGTCGGGCACCGGAAGCTCGGTGTGCGTGCCGCCCAGCGGTGCGTCGCGCACGCCGTCCTCGAACCCCAGGTTGTGGGTGTGCACCTGGTCGCCCGGCGCGATGTCGGTGGTCGCAACCCCGATGACCTGCCCGTACTTACGCACGTGCCCGCCCGCCGGCACGGCCCGCAGGGCGATCTTGTGCCCGCGCGGTACCGGCTGCCCGACGGCGACCGGGCCCGTCCCGGAGGCGGAGACCTCGTCGCCCGGGCTCAGGTCGCGGGTCGCGACGGCGACGTCGTCGCCCTCCCGCAGCATCAGGAGCTCGTGCACCTTCCACCCCTCCGATCACCGATTTCCATCACCCTATGCCGGTGCCCACATCTGGCCGCCACGCCGTGCCGACGACTCGACACGGCCATGGTCCGCTTCGAGAATGGCTTCGGGCACCGAAACCCGCCCTCATCCGTGCCCAAGTACATTCTCGAAGCGGACCTGCGCGACGCCAGACCGGCGCCGGGACGGTGTCAGCCCGGCGGCGTCAGCCCGCTATCGCCGCGTTGACCTCCTCGATGAACTGCGTGGCCGCCTCCTGCGGCGTGATCCGCTCGAAGAGCACGTCGGTGTTGATGCGCTCCATGATGTCCGCGAGCTCGGCGGACCCGTGCGGCGGGACCGGCGGGTTGTCGACGATCTCGTCCTCGAGGTCGGCCATGAACTCGGCAACCTTCTGCTCGGTGGGCGGCAGGTCGCCCAGGACCGCCTCGCGCACCTCGGTGTTGGCAGGCAGCCCACGGTCGGTCAGCATGATCTCCGCCGCCTCCTGCGAGTTCAGCATGAAGTCCACGAACTTGGCCGCGGCCTCCGGGTACTCCGTGTCCGCCGAGACCGAGTAGAACATCGCCGGCTTGTAGTACATCCCGGTGCGCTCACCCTCGGACTCGCCGGGCAGCCGCAGCAGCTCCAGCTCGTGCCCGGACGACTCGCTCAGCGCGCCGAGCTGGTTGGTCCACCAGACGCCCATGGCGCCCTGGTTGGTGCCGAGCAGACCGCCCTCGGGCCCGGCCGCCTGGTACTCGACCGTGCGCGCGGCGTCCGGCTGGCCGCCACCGGCCATCAGGTCGAGGGAGACCTGGAAGAAGTCGGCGACGGTCTCCTCGGAGACGCCGAGCTCGCCGTCGGCCGTGAACAGGGTCTCGCCGCGCTGGCGCGCCATCACGTTGAGGCCGGCCTCGTTGAAGCCGTAGTCCTGCGTGCCCCACACGCCGTCGCCCGCGCCGTCGGAGACGGCGTTCGCCGTGGTGACGTAGTCCTCCCACGTCCAGGTGGTGTCGTCGGGTACCTCGACGCCCGCCTCGGCGAAGAGCTCCGGGTCGGCGACGAGCGCGTAGGCGTTGAGGCCGGTCGGGATGCCGTACTGCGTGCCGTCGATCTGGCCGCCGGCCAGGACGCCGTCGTCCACCTGGGAGGTGTCGATGTCCAGGGTGCCCAGGTCGGCGAGCACGTTCTTGGTCGAGTAGTCGGAGATGTAGCGCTCCTCCTGGGTGATGACGTCGGGGGTGTCGCCGGCGGCCACGGAGGTGGCGAGCTTGTCCCAGTAGCCGTCCCAGTCGGTGAAGTCGGGCACCACGGTGATGTCGGGGTTCTCGACCTCGAACGCCTCGATGATCTGCTGCGTGGACGCGTGGCGGGTGTCCGAGCCCCACCATGCGAACCGGATCTCGCACGGGCACTCCTGGGCGGCGGGCGGCGGTTCGTCGCCGCCCCCGCCGAGGCCGGAGTCGCCGCCCCCGCAGGCCGCGAGGGTCAGCGCGACGGCCGCGAGGCCCGCGGCCGAGGCGGCGAGGCGCTTGCCGCGCCTCGTTGCTGGTGCCTTGCCGGTGGTGCTCATAGGTTTCTCCTTCGGTGACGGTGACGTCGTTGTCGCATCGCGGGTCCTGCTACTTGATTCCGGTGGTCGCGATGCCCTTGACCAGGTACTTCTGTCCGAACAGGAAGGCGATGAAGACGGGGATCAGCGACACGATCGACATCGCGAAGAGCGATCCCCACGAGCTGTTGCCCGTGGAGTCGACGAACGTGCGCAGGGCGATCGGCACGGTGTACATCTCCGGCCGGGTCAGGAAGATGAGCTGGCTGAAGAAGTCGTTCCAGGTCCAGATGAAGGTGAAGATCGCCGTGGTGGCGAGCGCCGGCATCGACAGCGGCAGCATGATCCGCAGGTAGATGCGCAGGTGGCCCGCGCCGTCGAGGGTCGCGGCCTCGTCCAGCTCGCGCGGGATGCCGCGGAAGAACTGGACCATCAGGAAGATGAAGAACGCGTCCGTGGCCAGCAGCTTCGGCACGATCAGCGGCAGGAACGTGTTGATCCACTCGAGCTGGGAGAACAGCACGTACTGCGGCACGATCACCACGTGGATCGGCAGCATGATCGACATCAGCATGATCGCGAACCACAGCCGCTTGCCCCGGAACTCCAGCCGCGCGAACGCGTAGGCCGCCATCGAGCAGGACAGCAGGTTGCCGAGCAGCGAACCCAGCACCACGAGCGCCGAGTTGATCAGGTAGTGGCTGAACGGGTGCAGCAGCGCGTTCCACCCGTCCGTGTAGTTGGACAGGTCGATGTCGGTGGGGATGAGCCCCGGCTCGCGGAAGATCAGCGCGTTCGGCTTGAACGAGCTCGCCAGCATCCACAGCACCGGGTACAGCATGACGAAGCCGAAGGCGATCAGGCCCGCGTGCTTGAGCAGGCTGCTCACCCGGGCGCGCAGGCGCGGCCCACGCGGGCGGACGGCGGCCGGACGGCGGTCGCCCGCCCCGCTGCGCCCTGAGCTGCCCACCCTGTCGGACGGCGGTCGCACCGCCGTCGGCGTCGTGGGAACGGTCTGTGCGGAGGCGTCAGTCATCGTAGAAGACCCAGTACTTGGAGGCGAGGAAGTTGACGACCGTCATGCCGCCGATGATGAGCAGCAGGAACCAGGCCATGGCGGAGGCGTAGCCCATCTCGAGCGCGCCGAACCCCTTGAGGTAGAGGTACAGCGTGTACAGCAGCGTCGAGTCGGACGGGCCGCCGTTGCCGCCGCTCACCACGAACGCGCGGGTGAAGGACTGGAACGCCTCGATGAGCTGCAGCACGAGGTTGAAGAAGACGATCGGGGTGAGCAGCGGCAGCGTGATGGACCGGAACTGCCGCCACCGGCCCGCGCCGTCGATCGCCGCCGCCTCGTAGTACATCTGCGGGATCTGCCGCAGGCCCGCGAGGAAGATCACCATGGGCGCCCCGAACGTCCAGACGTTCAGCACCATGAGGGTGCCGAGCGCGTAGTCGGGGTGGGACACCCAGCCCTGCCCCTGCACGCCGAAGAGGGCGAGGACCTGGTTGACCAGGCCGTCCGCGCCGAAGATCTGGCGCCACAGGATCGCGATGGCCACCGACCCGCCGAGCAGGGACGGCAGGTAGTACACGGAACGGTAGAGCGCGAGCCCGCGCAGGCCCCTGTCGAGCAGCAGCGCCAGGCCGAGGGCCGCGGCGAGCTGCAGCGGCACCGACACGAACACGTAGATGAACGTGACGCCGAGGGACTTGAGGAACCGCGGGTCGTCGAACATCCGCGTGTAGTTCTCGATACCCACCCACTGCGGCGGCGAGAGCAGGTCGTAGTCCGTGAAGGACAGGTACAGCGACGCCCCCATGGGGCCGGCCGTGATGAGCGCGAGCCCCACGAACCACGGCGCGAGGAACAGCAGCGCCCAGCGCCCGTCGCCCTTCTTCCGAGGGCTCACGCGCCGGCTGTTCCGGGAGAGCTCCTGGATCACCGACACGGGTTCACCCCCGCGCGGACGGGTGGGAGCTCGGACCGCCAGGGTCCGGGCTCGCGGTTCGGGTAGCGCATCGCGTTGTCCTCCGGATCGTCGTCGATCCCCGGTCGTCGTCGGTGAGAAACCGGTCTCTGGGGGAGGAACGTATCATACGAGGAACCGGTTTCCCATGGTGTACGGTCACTTCGGGAACCGGCAGCGGGCTCCCCGCGCCGCGAAGGGGCCCTGACGCCTCGCGCGTCGTCGGCCGGCGGTGACGGACGGAGGGCAGATGGTCAGCGGCAGCGCACGAGACACAGGTCAGCGCGCAGGTCAGCGCCGCGCCGTGGCCACGATCGGGGACGTCGCCACCGCGGCGGGGGTCTCGCGGGCCACCGTGTCCCGCGTCATGAACGGACGCAGCACGGTGGACGCCGCGATCGCCGAGCGGGTGCGGGACGCCGCCGCGGAGCTCAGCTACCGGCCCAGCAACGCCGCGCGCAGCCTGGCCCTCGGCCGCACCCAGACCGTCGCCCTGGTGGTGCCCGACCTCGGCAACCCGGTGTTCCAGCAGATCCTGCGCGGCGTGATGGACGGCGCCGCCGAGGACGGCTACCGCGTGCTCGTCGCGGACACCGTGGAGGACGACCAGCAGGAGGGCGCCATCGCACTGGAGGCCCGTATGCGCTGCGATGCCCTCGTGCTGGTGTCGCCGCGCATCGGGGACGCCGAGCTCAGCGCGCTCGTCGCCGACGTCGAACCGGTGGTGCTGGTCAACCGGGAGACCGGCGGGGCAGCGCCCAGCCTCGTCGTGGACTACGAGGACGGCGCGGTCCAGGTGGTCGAGCACCTCGTCTCGCTCGGCCACCGCCGCATCGTCTACCTCGGCGGTCCCGTGCGGAGCGCCTCCGACGAACTGCGCCGCGTCGGCCTCGCCCGGGCCCGTGAGCGGCACCCGGACCTCGAGATCCTCGACCTGCCCGCCGGGCCGGACATCCAGGCGGGCCACGCCGCGGCGCCCGCCGTCCTCGCCACGCGCGCGACCGCCGCGGTGGCCTTCAACGACCTGGTCGCGTTCGGCCTGCTCGCGGGCCTGAACGAGGCCGGGGTGGCCGTACCAGCCGACATCTCGGTGGCCGGCTTCGACGACATCGAGCTGTCCCGCTACGCCACACCCGCGCTGACGACGGTCGCGGTGCCGCAGGCCGAGCTCGGCCGACACGCCTGGAGGGAGCTGCACGCCGTGATCGACGACGACGCCCACCCCGCACGCTCTGCCCGATTCACGCCCAGCCTGGAGGTGCGCGCCAGCACCGGACCCGTGCTGCAGGGCCGGGAGCGCGTACACATCACGGACGAGGACGACGTCGCCGTCGGGCAGCCGGACCAGGCCACGGCCGCGGCGGCTGTCGCCGCGCCGGCCTGGTCGCTCCCCGCGGATCCCGACGCCGACGCCGTCGTGCTGACCGGCGGAGACGGCCTGGAGCTCGTGCGGCGCGACGCGGGCGAGCGCATGCCGAAGGTGCACGCGCAGCGGCCATACCTGCATCCGGTGCACACGCTGGCGGGCGTCCCGCTCACCGACCTGAGCCCGGTGGACCACCGGCACCACTACGGCGTGAGCATCGCGGTGCCCGACGTGAACGGGACGAGCTACTGGGGCGGGCGGACGTTCATCGAGGACGTGGGCCCGACGCTGCTCAAGAACCACGGGCGGCAGGTCTCGGTCGGGCTTCGGGTCGAGCGGGAGGTCGACGGGGGCGGGACGTCGGCGGTTGCCCGCGCCGGGGGCGGGGCTTCGGCGATCGCCCGAGCCGAGGGCGGGACTTCGGCGATTGCCCGAGCCGAGGGCGGGAGCCCGGCCGGCGCCGGCGGCGAGACGCTGGTCGAGGACGTGCTGTGGTCCGACGAGCACGGCGAGCCCCAGCTCCGCGAAGAGCGCCGCATCTCGGCGCGCCTGCTCCCTCAGGCTCCCGGGTCCGACGTCGGACCGGCCTGGGTGCTCGACTGGCGCTCCATGCTGCACGCCGACCACGGCCCGCTCGAGATCCGCTCCCCCGCCACCAACGGCCGGCCCGGGGCCGGGTACGGCGGCCTGTTCTGGCGCCTGCCGATCGCCGAGAGCACCACCGTCCTGTCCACGGCGGGCACCGGCGAGACCCGGGCGCACGGCAGCACGTCGCCGTGGGTGGCGTTCGTGCAGCAGCAGGGCGGCCGGTCCACGACGCTCCTGCTGGTGCAGCCGGGCCAGGTCCGGCCGTGGTTCCTGCGGAGTGCCGAGTACCCGGGCGCGGGCCCCGCGCTCGCCTGGGACGCGCCGCTGCTCGTGCCGGACGGCGGCTCCGTGCAGCTCGACCTCGTCGCCGTGCTCCTGGACGCCGCGCTCACGGCCGGTACGGCGGAGGCGCTCGCCGCGGGCCTCACCGACGGCGGCCGGCGGTGAGTCTGCCCAAGGTGGCGGTGGTCGGCATCCACGGCCATGGCGGCTCGCACCTGCGCACGGTCGCGGACCTGGAGACCAGGGGCCTGGTGCGGCTGAGCGCCGTCGTCGACCCGCGCGAGCCCGCCGACGCCCCGGCGTCGTGGTTCGCGAGCCTGGGCGACCTCCTGTCCGCGGGCGCCGACGCGCTGCCCGACGTCGTGGTGCTCGCCACGCCCATCCACACGCACCTGCCGCTCGCGCGCGCCGCGATGGAGGCGGGCATCGACGTGCTGCTGGAGAAGCCGACCGCGGCGTCGCTGGCCGAGCACGCCGAGCTCGTCGCCGTCGCCGAACGGACGGGGCGGCTGTGCCAGGTCGGGTTCCAGACCTTCGGGTCGCACGCCCTGCCCGCCGTCGCCGACATGATCGCGCGCGGCGAGGTCGGCCAGGTGACCGGGATCGGCGCCGTCGGCACCTGGGTGCGGACCGCCGCCTACTGGACGCGCTCGCTGTGGGCGGGGCGGAGGCGCATGGGCGACCGCGCGGTGGTCGACGGCGTGGTGACCAACCCGCTCGCGCACGCCGTGGCCACCGCCCTGTGGGTGGGCGGCGCCCGGACCAGCGCGGACGTCGCCTACGTGCACACCGACCTGTGGCGGGCCAACCGGATCGAGGCCGACGACACCTCGTCGCTGCGGGTCGTCGGCGCCGACGGCATGCGATACGGGTTCGGGCTCACGCTGTGCGCGGCGGAGCGCACGCCGGCGCGCGTGATCGTGCGGGGGACCGAGGGCGAGATCGAGCTCGAGTACGAGCACGACCTCGTGCGCCTGCGCACCCAGCGCGTGGTCGCGGAGAAGCGGTACGAGCGGGTGGGGCTGCTGGAGAACCTGCTGGTCGCTCGGTCAGGCATGGCCGCCGATGGGGTGCCCGCGGGGCGGAGCGGGCGGCGGCTCCTGTGCGATGTGCGGGATACCGGGGCGTTCATGCGGGTGCTGGACGCGGTGCGGACCGCGGCGGATCCGGCGTCGATCGGGGATGAGTTCGTGGACTGGGTGGACGGTGCGGGAGCGGCTGGGGCCGGCGGGCCCGACGTCGGACCGGGTGGGTCCGAGCTGGGGCGGGGCGGGCTCGGCGTCGGACCGGGCGAGTCGAGTGTCCGGTCGGGCGGGTCCGGCGGTGGGCCTGGCGGGACGGGCGTTCGACCGGGCGGGTCCGAGATTGGACCGGGCGGGCTCGGCGCCGGACCGGCCGAGTCGGGCGTCCGGCCGGGCGGATCCGGCGGCGTCGGTCAGGGCAATCCCGAGGGCGACACCCGGCACCCCGTGGTGCGCGACGTCGCGGCGTGGTGCGAGCGGGCCGCCCGCGAGCAGCGCACGTTCACGGAGCTGGGCGCCCCCTGGACAGTCCTGAAATAGGGCGCCCGTCCGTGGCAGGGTGCTGGGGTGTTGTCCGTCCTGACTGCCATCGGTTCCATGGCCTGCGTCGTGGCGCTCGGCTGGGTGATCCAGCGGCGCGGCCTGCTCTCGGGCCGCACGCTGCCGCGCGGCACACGGCTGGACGGCTCGGACGGAGGGGCGGGCGCCCGCCACATCCTCGCGACGCTGTCCTTCACCATCTGCGCCCCCGCGCTGATGTTCAGCACGCTCGCCGCGACCGACCTCGCGCACGTCGTGTCGCGCGGCGCGGTGGTCACCTGGACGACGACCGCCGCGCTCGCCCTGGTCACGGCCGCGGTGGCCCGGTGGGTGCTGCGGCTGCCCGCGGGACCCGCCGCCGTGACGACCCTCGCCGCCGTCTACGTCAACGGCGGGAACATCGGCATCCCGCTGGCGGTCTACCTCTTCGACGACGCGCTCGCCGTGGTGCCGACCCTGCTCTTCCAGCTCCTCGTGCTGGCTCCGTTCACACTGGCGGTCCTGGACCGGTCGAGTGCGCCGGGTGGGACTTCGGGCGGCGGCGCCCGGGGCGACGGCGCCACGGGTACGGCGGCCTCGGCGGGCTGGACTTCGGTGGTCCACGTGCTGCTCGCCGCGATCCGTAATCCGATCACGCTCGGCACGCTCGCGGGCCTGCTGGTCGCGGTCGTGAGCGAGCTGACCGGCGCGCGGCTGCCCGACGTCGTCCTCATCCCCTTCGACCTGATCGGCGCGGCCGCCCCGCCGCTGGGGCTGCTGACGTTCGGGATGACGCTCGCCGTCCCGATGCCAGCGCCCACCCCGCCGTCGGGCGGTGACCTGCGGTCCGACGGGAGCGACAACGACCCGCGGTCCGGGGGGAGCGACGACCCGCGATCCGGCGGGAGTGAGGCGCTGGCGGCCGACGCCGGTCCGCCCCGGAGCACGCGGCGCGGGTCGGCGTCCCGGCCCTGGTGGGTGGGTCGGAACCGCCTGCTGGTGCGGGCCGTGATCGCGCTCGCCGTCCTGGTGCGCAACCTGCTGCACCCGCTCGCGGCGTGGGCCCTCGGGACCGCGCTCGGTCTCGACGGGGCCGCCCTCGCCGTCGTAGTCACCATGGCTGCGCTGCCCACGGCGGTCAACGTCACGACCTACGCGACCCGGTACGGCGTGTTCGACGGCGTCGCCGCCCGCGCGACCATCTGGACCACGGCGCTCTGCATCCCGGCCCTGGTGGCGACCGGCGCCCTCCTGGGCTGATCCCTCCCGAGGCGGGACCCAGGTCGGCACTTGCGCCACAAGGTCAGCCAGTTCGCACGGCAGGTTCGGCAGTCCGCACAGCGAGTTGGGCAGGTCGGACGCTGGGTTCGGCAGTTTGCATCGAGATCGGTACAGGCCTGTACCGATCTCGATGCAAACTGCCGAACCCACAAGGAATATGCCGACCTCGGGAGCCAAGCCCGAGCGGCCCTGCGTCACACGCCCAGATCCAGGTCCTCGATGCGGACCGGTTCGCCCGTCTCCAGCGAGCGGTTGCCCGCGTACCCGACCGAGGAAGCCCGGACGCCGTCGACGTACCCGGCGGCGCGGCCGAGCGGGTCCGGCGTCGCCGACGGGGTGAAGACGTCGGCCAGCAGCAGCGCGTCGCCGCCGCCGTGCCCGCCACCGCCGCGCACGATGGGCCGCTCCTGCGCGCGCTCCCAGTGCCGCTGCACCACGAGCCGCTCCCCGACCGGCCGCACCGGATCCTTGGCGAACACCTCGGTGGCGCTCGGGTCGAGGATCGCCGCGCCGTTGCCGCCGAACTCGACCGAGCCGCGCTCGGTGACCTCCAGCTCGGCCCGGCCGCGCGTGCCGTTGACCACCACCCGGTAGCCCTCCCAGGGCGCGTGGGCGGTGAGCGAGTAGGTCAGCAGCGCGCCACCCTCGTACTCGACCACGAGCCCGAGCGTGTCCTCCGTGGTGATGCCCCGGTCGAACACCGACCGGTTGCGCACGTAGCCGTCCACCGCCTGAGCCTCTGGTCCGTACAGCGCGGACAGCCACTCGTTCTTCTCGACCGAGAGCGCCCACGGGTCGACGCCGCGCTCGTTCAGCGCTCGCTCGCCCGCCGTGGCCTCGTAGTCGGTCTCGTGCGCGCCGTCGTCGCCGTAGAAGCGGCGGCCGCCCGTGGCGAAGACGCGCTGCGGCACGCCGTCGATCCACCAGTTGACCAGGTCGAAGTGGTGGCTCGACTTGTGCACCAGCAGGCCGCCGTTGTTCACCTTCTCGCGGTGCCAGCGGCGGAAGTAGTCGGCGCCGTGCACGGTGTCGAGGGCCCAGTCGAAGTGGACGGACAGCACCCTGCCGATCTCGCCGTCGGCGATGACCCGGCGCAGCGCGGTGTTGCGGGGCGAGTAGCGGTAGTTGAACGTCGTGACCAGGTCGCGGCCGGTCTCGGCCACCGCGTCCACGATCTGCCGCGCCTGGTCGGGGTGCGCCGCGATCGGCTTCTCCACCACGACGTCGGCTCGGGCGCGTAGCGCCCGGGCGACCAGGTCGCCGTGCGTGCGGTCGACCGACGTGACGATCACACGGTCCACCGACTGCTCGGCGATCGCCTTCTCCAGGTCGTCCGGCCCGTACACGGGGCGGACGCCGCCGAGCGCCGCCGCGACGCGGGCCTCGTGGACCGCCGCCCGCACGGGGTTCGGCTCGACCCAGGCGACGATCTCGCCGTCGGGTGCGTGCGTGCCGATCAGGGCGTTGATGTACATGGACGCGCGGTGGCCCGTCCCGACGACCGCATAGCGGCGACGCCCCTCGGGCAGCGGCCCCGACGGCGGAGCGGGCTCGTGCGTCGGACCGGTGATCGGCTCGGTGGTGGGCTCGGGCATCGGTGATGAGCTCCTTCGGTCGTCGTCGACGTCGGTGGACGCGACGGCAACGATACGGCTCCGGGAAAGCGCTGTCCACGCCCGCTCATCACCCCGCCGGCCACGGTCACCACGAGCCCGGCCACGGTCACCACGAGCCCGGCCACGGTCACCACCCGCCGGCCACGGTCACCACCCGCCGGCCACGGTCACCGCTCGGGCGTCAGCACCACCTGGCCGGCCCAGGCGAACCCGCCGCCGAACCCGAACAGCAGCGCGGGCGCACCCGCCGGGATCCGGCCCGCGTGCCACCACTTGGACAGCCCGAGCGGGATCGACGCGGCCGAGGTGTTGCCCGACTCCGTGATGTCGGTGACCACTACCTTCTCCTCCAGGCCGAGCGCCTTGGCCAGCGGCTCGATGATCCGCAGGTTGGCCTGGTGCGCCACGAGCACCTCGATGTCGTCGAGGCCCAGCCCGGCCCGCGCCACGACGTCCCGCGCGCGGTCGGCGGCCCGGGTGATGGCCCACTTGAACACCGCGCGCCCGTCCTGCTCGAACTTCACGTCGGGGGCCTCGATGCGCACCGCCGGCGTCAGCTCCGGCTCCGTGCCCCACACCACCGGCCCGACGGCGGGCGCGTCCGTGGCCTGGAGCACGGCAGCCCCCGCGCCGTCGGCGGTGAGGATGCACGTGGAACGGTCGGTCCAGTTGGTGTACGCGGTGAGCTTCTCCGCACCGATCACCAGGGCCGTGCGCGCCGAGCCCGCCCGGATCGCCTGGTCGGCCACCCCGACCCCGTGCGCGAACCCCGAGCACGCCACGTTGAGGTCCAGCGCCGCCGGACCCACGACGTTGCGCAGGTCCGGCACCTCCTCGCCCTCCGGCGTCGACGCACCCGGCTGGACGCCCGTGCGCAGCGCGTACGCGACCCGGCCCGCCGTGTTCGGCGAACGGTCGTCGTTGGTGGTCGTCGCGACGACCACCAGGTCGACGTCGTCCGCCGCGACGGCGGCGTTGGCCAGGGCGTGCACCGCGGCCGCTGTGGCCATGTCGGCCACGGTCACGTCGTCCGCCGCCACGTGGCGGGTGACGATGCCGGTGCGCGACCGGATCCACTCGTCGTTGGTCTCGACCAGCTCGGCGATGTCGTCGTTCGTGAGGGTCTTCGGCGGCTGGTGGTGCCCCAGACCGACGATGCGGGAGCCGGCAGCGCCGGGCGGGAGGGTGAGAGTGCGCGACGTGACCATGAGGTCAACGTAGCGCGCCCAGGTCGAACGGCTCCACGAGCAGTCCGGGGACCCGCTCCCGCGCCGCCCGCGAGATGCGCTCCTCGGCGCCCGGCCCCGTGTCAGGGACCTCGCCCACCTCGAGGAACGCACCGCGGAGCTGGGCGTCGTACCGCTCGCCCATGGCCGCGTTGCGGCCCTTGTAGGTCCACGCGACGAGGTTGGCCAGGTCGAACCGCGGCCCGCACGAGCGGCAGGACATGATGCCCGGCGGACGCCGGAACCGCGTGGTCCGGTGACCGGCCGGGCACGACCCCACCCACGGCCCGTCGATCGACGGCGCCGACGGGTCGACGCACCGCTGACCCGAGCACCCGATCCGTACCGCCACCTCGCGCCACGCCGGCCCGTGCTTCGCCTTCGCGCCCGCGAGCGCGTGCGCCACCTCGTGCAGGATCGTGTCCCGCACCTCCCGCTCGTCGTGGATGCGGGTCAGCGGCGCGGACAAGCTGATGCGGCGCTTGGTGTAGCTGCACATCCCGGCGCGCCGGACGGCGTCGTCGAACTCGAACGTCCAGGCCCTCAGCCCGTGCTGGTCCATCAGGTCGCGCGCAAGGCGCGAGGCGGCGACAAGGTTCATGGATACCCCTGCGGTGATCGTGAGCGAGAGTGACAGCGTCCGGCTGTCCCGGACGCTGTCGAACCTAAGGGTTCTCACCGACACCCACGCGAGGTTGTCCACAACCCGCAGGTCAGACGGCGGAAGTCAGGCCTCGCTCCCCGCCGGGTCGGACACGGGGTCAGGCGCCGGGCCGGCCGGCGGGATCGGGAAGTTCGTCCGGAACACGTTCGACGGGTCGTAGACCGCCTTCACCGTCCGCAGTCGCGTGAACGTCGGTTCCGGAAACGCCTCGAGCAGCCGTTCGGGCCGGCTGTCGGTGTCGAACGAGAGGTACGACCCGTCCATCACGGGCCCGATCTCCGCGTCCCACGCCTGGTTGAGCCGGTCCTGGTTCGAGGCGAGCGCCGAGAGCGCGAAGTTCTGGTGCCGGTGCGCGTACGCCGTGGCGTCGGGCGCGACGTCGTGCGCGACGCCGCCCGTGGCCCGGATCGAGGTGAAGTACGACTCGCCCGAGTTGAGCAGCCGCTCGATCGCCCGGCTCGTGCCCTGGTCCAGGTGCGTCAGCAGGCCGGACCGCGCCGACGGGTCCCCGCCGCCCGAGTGGTGCGCGTCCTCCCGGCGGACCACCCCCGAGTACGGCAGGAGCTGCGCCTGGTGCCCGAGCAGCGGTCCGGCGTCGGCCAGCAGCTCGAGCTGGGCGATCGCCTCGTCGGGGTCGGCGTCGGCGCCCTCCGCCGCGAACACGGTCATGAGCTGCGCCATCGGCGGCTGCCCGCGCCGTCCCGAGCCCAGGATCATGAACGACGTGAGCCCGCGCGGCGCCGCCTCGACGGTGGCACCCCACTTCTCCAGGAGCCCCGCTGTGTCGGTCGCGTCGAGCGTCATCTGCGAGAAGACGACGTCCCCGACGGCGCCGGCCTCGATCTCCAGCCAGGTCACCACGCCCATGTTGCCGCCCGCGCCGCGCAGCGCCCAGAACAGGTCGGGGTGCTCGTCGCGCGAGGCGTGCAGCACGCGCCCGTCGGCCGTGACCACCTCTGCGGCCACCACGTGGTCGATCGTCAGACCCTGCAGCCGGCCCAGGAACCCGATGCCGCCCGTGGTCCCGAGCCCGCCCACGCCCACGCCGCCGTAGTCGCCGGAGGTGATGGCCCAGCCGCGCGGCGCCAGCGTCGCGGCGACCTCGCCCCAGGTGGCCCCCGCGCCGATCCGCACGCGGCGCGTGGCCTCGTCGACCACCTCGACCGACCGCATACCGCTCAGGCTGAGCACCACGCCGCCGTCGTTGGTAGACCGGCCGGAGATGCCGTGCCCGGCCGAGCGGACCGCGAACTCCACGTCCTGCTTCTGCACCCACGCGAGCCCGGACGCGACCTCTTCCACGCCCCGCGGCCGCAGCACCAGGCCGGGCGCGCCGGAGCGGAGGTAGTTGTGCCGCACGGCGGCGTACTCGCGGTCACCGGGCTCGACGGCGCGCGCCGCCAGCTCGGGCGGGAGCGAGTCGTAGTCGATGCCTGGCCGGCGCGCGGCCAGCGCCGTCGTGCCGCGCCGGGCCGCCGCAGGCACCGTCCCGGTGGAGCGCCGCTCGGCCGCCACCGCCTCGCGGACGGCGGGCGCGACGTCCTGCGCGAACGCGCGGATCTGGTCCGGGTCGTCGCTGGCCACGATGAACGCGCTGACGCCGTCCTCGACGGCCAGGTGCGTGAGCTCCTCGACCCACTGGTCCGCGGGGCCCTGGAGCTGGCCCGTCGAGCGGTCGGTGATGACGCCGCCCACGTTGAGCAGGCGCCGGATCTCGCTCGGCGAGCGGCCTGCCGCCTCCGCCGCCTCGTCGATCGTCGCGTTGCCCCGCGCCAGGTCGCCGTCCTTCATGTAGCCGAGGGAGGGCAGCCAGCCGTCGGCCTTCGCGCCGGTGATCCGGAGCATCCGCTTCTTGTACGCGCCGAGCCAGATCGGGATGTCGTGCGCGGGGGCCGGGCCACGCTTGGCGCCGTCGACCCGGTGGAACTCGCCGTGCACACGCAGCGGGGTGCGGTTCGTCGCGTCCCAGATGCCGCGCATGACCTCGATGCCCTCCTCGAGGGCGCTGACGGCCTCGGCGGGCGTGCGGCGCGGGGCGCCCATGGCCGCCATCGCGTCCCCGAAGCCGCCCGCTCCGACGCCCAGCTCGAACCGGCCGCCGCTGAGCAGGTCGAGGCTCGCGGCGGCCCGGGCGAGCTGGGCGGGCGGCCGCATGCCCAGGTTGAGCACGTTCCCGGAGACGTGGATGCGCTCGGTCTGCGCGGCGACCCAGGACAGCAGCGTCCACGTGTCCAGGAAGGCGGGCTGGTACGGGTGGTCCTGGAAGGTGACGAGGTCGAGGCCGAGCTGCTCGGCGAGCCGGGCGAGCTGGACCGGCACCTGCGGGTCGCTGTTGGTCGGGGTGATGAACGTGCCGAAGAGCAGCTCGTGCCCGTAGTCGGTCATGCGTGCGGTTCCCTCGTGTCGCATCGTCCGCCGCGCGGCGCGGCAGATCGTCTGTTGAGCAGATGATATTACGAACAACTCTTCTCACCAACCACGCATTCCTCGTAGGATGAGCGCATGAGCACCGCGACCACCGAGACCCCCACCGGCCGGCACTCCCTGTTCGGCTGGTCGCTCGCCGCACTCCTGCGCGAGTGGAGCGCACGGGTCGACGCGGCGGCCGACGACCTGCCGCAGGGCCCCCGCGGCTACCAGCTCCTCACCGCCGTGGTGCACGGCAACCTGCCGAGCCAGGCGGCGCTCGCCGCCACGCTGGGCATCGACCGCACCGTCATGACCTACCTGCTCGACACGTTCGAGAGCTGCGGGCTCGTAGAACGGCAGCAGGACCCGGCCGACCGGCGCACGCGGCGCATCGTGGCGACGGACCGCGGCCTGGAGGTGCTCGCCACGATGGACGCGCGCGTCGCCGCGGCGGAGGACGAGCTGCTCTCGGGCCTGGCGCCGGAGCAGCGCGCGATGCTCCGTGAGCTGCTGGAACGCGCCGCCACCGGCGCGGGCCACGACGAGGATCCGTGCCGCACCGTGGTTCAGGCGACGAGGCGGCCCTGAGGCTCGACCAGGGCGTCGGTCGCGACACGGCCGGAAAGACATGACGAGGCGGGGGCGTGTTCCCGCGAGTAGACATTGTCTACTCCTGGCAACACACCCTCGGGAGCAACTGTTTCCAGGGCTCGTTCCTCAGGGCTTGCCGAGACCCGCCTCCCGGTAGAACCCCTCGATGTGCTCGCGCGTGAGGCGGGCCGCCTTGTCGCCGTCGTGCCGGGCGACGGCGGCGACGATCTCACGGTGTTCGGTACGGAGGCGCGCCGCCGTCGTCGCCCATTCCTCGACCGCCTGCGCGCCCGCGATCACGTACGAGCCGACCGCGGCCCGCATGCCGCTCACTATCGCCTCGACGAGCTGATTCCCGCCCAGGCGGACCAGCTCGATGTGGAAGTCCTGGTCGTGCTCCACGAAGTCCTCGACGTCGAGTCCGGGGTCGGCCATCGCCGCGAGGTGCTCGCGGACGCGCTCCAGCGCCGCCTCGTCGGGCAGGCGCTCCGCGGCGTCGCGCACGGCTCCGGTCTCCAGCAGCACGCGCGTGCGGACGACGTCGGACACGGGCAGGGTGCCGGACGCGACGTGCAGCCGCACCGCCGCACCGAGGCCGGCCGCGGGCCGGTCGATCACCGTGGCGCCCGCGCTGGGGCCGGAGCCGACGGCGGTGCGCACGAGCCCCATCGCCTCGAGGATCCGGATGGCCTCACGCACGGACGGGCGGGAGACGCCGAGCTCCTCCGCGAGCGCCCGCTCCGCCGGGAGCCGCTCGCCGATGGGCCACCTGCCCGCTGTGAGGCCCGACTCGATCTGGGCCAGGACGCGCTCGTGGGTTCGCACCGGGCCATGCTACTTCAGTGGTCTGTCCACAGTGGGCTATGGTGTGGACAGACCTCGAAGGAGAGAGTGCCCATGCGCATCGCCCTGGCCGCCACCTGCATCGCCGACGCGATGTTTCCGCAGGCCCCGCAGGCCGTCGTCACGCTGCTGGAGCGGCTGGGGCACGAGGTCGTGTTCCCGGCCGGGCAGGCGTGCTGCGGCCAGATGCACGTCAACACGGGCTACCTCGCCGAGGCCGTCCCGGTGGTCCGCAACCACGTGCGCACCTTCGCCCCCGTGGCCGACGGCGAGTGGGACGCCGTCGTGGTGCCGTCCGGGTCGTGCACCGGCTCGATCCGGCACCAGCAGGCCATGGTGCTGGACCGGGCGGGCCTGCCCGGCGAGGCTCGGGCCGCCACCGCCGTCGCCGAGCGCACGTACGAACTGTCCGAGCTGCTGGTCGACGTGCTGGGCGTGACCGACGTCGGCGCGTGGTTCCCGCACCGGGTCACCTACCACCCCACGTGCCACTCGCTGCGGATGCTCGGCGTCGGGGACCGGCCCGAGCGGCTGCTGCGCGCGGTCGAGGGCCTGGAGCTCGTGCCGCTCGCGGAGGCGGAGGGCTGCTGCGGGTTCGGCGGGACGTTCTCGCTGAAGAACGCCGACACGTCGGCGGCGATGCTGCAGGACAAGGTGGCCGCCGTCGTGGACACCGAGGCCGAGGTGCTCACCGCGGGTGACTGGTCGTGCCTGATGCACATCGGCGGCGGCCTCTCGCGCGGCGGGGCCGGCGTGCGGCCCATGCACCTGGCGGAGATCCTCGCCTCGACACGGGAGTCGCCCACGCTGGCCGACGACGCCCGGCTCGCCTCGAATACTCGTCCCACCTCGGGCGACCCGGCAGTGTCAGAGGCGCATGGCACCATTCCGCACACGGTCGATCGTGAGGCGAAGGGGGTGAGGGGCCGATGAGCACGTTCCTGGGCATGCCCGCCACGCGCGGCGGCCGCGGGCCCAGCCCCGATGCCGCGCCGGACACCCTCGCGGGGATCGGCCGCCCGGAGGATCCCCTGCACTGGGGCGCCTCCTTCCCCGACGCCGCGCGGGCCGCCCTCGCCAACGAGCAGCTCCGCCGCAACCTGGGCCGGGCGACGTCGACCATCCGGGCCAAGCGGGCACGCGTGGTCGGGGAGGTGCCCGACTGGGAGGCGCTGCGCGACGCCGGCTCGGCGCTGAAGGCAGACGTCATGGCCCGTCTGCCGGAGCTGCTGGAGGAGCTCGAGCGCAACGTGACCGCGCGCGGCGGGGTGGTGCACTGGGCGCGCGACGCCGCCGAGGCCAACCGCATCGTCGCGGACCTGGTGCGCGCGAAGGACACCGACGAGGTGGTCAAGGTCAAGTCCATGGCCACCCAGGAGATCAGGCTGAACGAGGCGCTCGCCGAGCAGGGCATCGCGGCGGTCGAGACGGACCTCGCGGAGCTGATCGTGCAGCTCGCCGACGACATGCCGTCGCACATCCTGGTGCCGGCGATCCACCGCAACCGCACCGAGATCCGGGACATCTTCCTGGAGCGCATGGCCGACGCCCCGCCCGACCTGACGGACGTGCCGCGCGAGCTCGCGATGGCCGCCCGGGCACACCTGCGGCGCAAGTTCCTCTCGGCGAAGGTCGCCGTCAGCGGCGCGAACTTCGCCGTCGCGGAGACCGGGACGCTCGCCGTGGTCGAGTCCGAGGGCAACGGACGCATGTGCCTCACGCTCCCCGAGACCCTGATCACCGTGATGGGGATCGAGAAGCTGATCCCCACGCACCGGGACCTGGAGGTATTCCTGCAGCTCCTGCCGCGCTCCTCGACGGGCGAGCGGATGAACCCGTACACCTCGATGTGGACGGGCGTGACGCCCGGGGACGGGCCCACCGAGTTCCACCTCGTGCTGCTCGACAACGGGCGCACTAGTGTCCTGGCCGACGAGGCCGGGCGCTCAGCCCTGCACTGCATCCGCTGCTCGGCGTGCCTGAACGTCTGCCCCGTGTACGAGCGCGTGGGCGGGCACGCCTACGGCTCGGTCTACCCCGGCCCGATCGGCGCGATCCTCACCCCGCAGCTCACCGGCGAGAAGTCGGACCTCCCGTACGCCTCCACGCTGTGCGGCGCGTGCTACCAGGTGTGCCCCGTCAAGATCGACATCCCGTCGATCCTCGTGGAGCTGCGCGCCCGCGAGGTGTCCCTCGCGGGCGCGTCACCCGAGGTCCCGGACCGCGTCTGGAAGGCCGCCATGAAGGCGGCGTCCTTCGCCATGGCCGACGGCGCGCGGTTCCGCCGGGCCGCCCGGATGCCGCGACTGCTGCGGGCGATCTCGCGCAACGGGGTGATCCGGCGGCTGCCGTTCCCCGGCTCGCTGTGGACGCGGTCCCGGGACCTGATGGAGCCGCCGCGGCAGACGTTCCACGACTGGTGGGCCGGACGGGAGGACGGGCGATGACCGATGCCAGGACGGAGATCCTGTCCCGCATCCGGGCGGCGCTGGGGCCGGAGGAGGGTACCGGCTCGGCGCCAGCCCCCCGCGAGTACCGGTCGGCCGGCGAGCACGCCCCCGGCTCCGCCGTCGTGCTGGACCTGCTGGTGGACCGCCTCGTGGACTACAGGGCGCACGTCCACCGCACCCGACCTGCCGAGCTCCCGGCGCTGCTGGCCACGCTGATCCCCGAGTGGTCGGCAAAACGTCAGGTGATCGGCACCTCGGACTACCGATCACCTGACGTTTTACCGACCACTCGGGAGGGCGCGCCGCCGGGGGCCGTCGTCGTGCCGGCTGGGCTGGAGGGGGTCTGGGTGAGCGCGGTCAGCGGCGTTCAGGTGCGGATCGACTCGCGGGACGCGCCGCTGTCGGCGGGCGAGCTGGACGAGGTCGACGCCGTGGTGACGGCGGCCCGCGTCGCCGTCGCCGAGACCGGCACCATCGTGCTGGACGGCGAGCCCGACCAGGGCCGCCGCGCAATCTCCCTGGTCCCGGACGTGCACGTGTGCGTGGTCCGGGCCGACCAGGTGGTGCAGACCGTCCCGGAGGCCGTGCGCCTGCTCGGCGAACATCCCGAGCGCCCGCTGACCTGGATCAGCGGGCCGAGCGCCACGAGCGACATCGAGCTCGACCGGGTCGAGGGCGTGCACGGGCCCCGAACGCTGCACGTGGTGCTGGTGTCCTGACGCCGGCCCGTCACGGATGCAGCTTCGCGCCCTTGACCACCTTGTCCACGACGCGCCGCTCGCCCGCCACGGCGATCCCCACCAGGTCGAGCTTCGCGGTGGCGACGCCGGCGACGGCGGCCCGGTTGTCGACGTCGTTCCCGGTGGCGAACAGATCGGCCGTGTAGACGCCGATGCGCAGCCCCCGCGTGTCGGCGCGCTCGCGGATCGTGGCGAGCCCGGCGCCGTCGGCCATCATGACCATGACCGGCATGCCGAGCATCGCGAGGTACTCCCGCCCGTCGGCGTCGCGGTAGGTGTCGCCGACCAGCTCCGGGTACGCGGCGGTGACGGCGCTGGACAGGAACGCCGTCACGTTGTTCTCCTGCCAGGCGAGCAGGTCGTCGCGCAGCACGATCACGATCTTGGCTTGTTCGAAGGTCATGCCATCCAGGGTGCGGGCGGGCGGCAGCGCGGATCTTGTACGTTCTTGACATGCGTTCGCTCGATGCCACCCCGGACGTCGTGCGCGCCTGGCGGCCGGAGGTACCCGGCGTCGCCGAGGTGCTGCACGCCGCCTGGCACGAGCACGCCTACCCCGCGCACACGCACGACACGTGGGCGGTGCTGATCGTCGACAGGGGGCTGATCGGCTACGGCCTGGACGGCCAGGAGCATGCGGCGCAGCGCACCGGCGTGACCGTGCTGCCGCCCGGCGTGGTGCACGACGGCCGGTCCGTCACCGCGGCGGGCTTCCGCAAGCGCGTGGTCTACCTGGAGAACACGGTGCTCGACAGCGGCCTGGTAGGCCGGGCCGTCGACGCCCCGCTCGTGCTGGACGACGCGCTCCGCGCCCGCTTCGTGGGCCTCGACCGGGCGCTCACCGCACGCGAGGACCTCGCGGCCGAGGGTCTGCTCGCCCTGGTCACGGAGGGTCTGGCCTGGCACCTGTCCGGCCGTCCGACGCCGCCGCGCGAACCGCAGGCCGCCTCGACCGCCCGGCGCGCCCGCGACCTGCTCGACGCCGACCCCGCGCGGCCGGTGCGGCTCGCCGAGGTCGCCGACGAGCTCGGCGTCACCGTGCCGCACCTGGTGCGCGCGTTCACCCGCGAGCTCGGCCTCCCGCCGCACCGGTACCTCGTGGGGCGGCGCCTCGACCTGGCCCGACGCCGGCTGCTCGCGGGCGAGCCCGCCGCCGACGTCGCGACCGCCACGGGGTTCCACGACCAGGCGCACCTGACCCGGCACTTCCGCCGCCTGCTGCGCACCACGCCGGGGCGGTACCAGCGCGGCCTGGGCGACCTGACTCGCGCTGGGTGACCTCGTGGGGGTGCCCGGCGTGCGGGAGAATGGCCTCTCGTGACCGATCCAGCACCAGAGCCCACCCTCTTCGACCTCCCGCCCGGCGCCCGGCGGCCGCGGACGCGGGTGGTGCTGCTGACCGGGCCGTCCGGTTCGGGCAAGACGTCGCTCACCCAGCGGCTCGGCCTGCCGGTGGTGCAGCTCGACGACTTCTACCTCGACATCGACCACCCGGGCCTGCCGCAGCGGTACGGCAGCGTGGACTGGGACAGCCCGGCGAGCTGGGACGGCAAGGGCGCGCTCGCGGCGCTGCAGGAGCTGGCCACGGTGGGCCGCACCGACGTGCCCGTCTACGACATCCCGACGTCGCGCCGCACGGGGATGCGCCGGCTCGACATCGGCGACGCGCCGCTCCTGCTGGCCGAGGGGATCTTCGCGGCGCAGCTCGTCGCGGACTGCCGCGCCGAGGGGCTGCTCGCCGACGCGATCTGCCTCTCCCGGTCACGCCTGGTCACCTTCTGGTTCCGGCTCCTACGCGACGTCGCGGAGGCGCGCAAGCCGATCGGCACCCTGCTGCGTCGCGGGGTCTCGCTGTTGCGGGCCGAGCCTGCCATGATCGACCGATGGGTTGCGCTGGGTTGCCGCGAGGTATCACCCGCGCAGGCCGAGAAAGACATCCGGGACCTGCTCGCTCAAATGTCCTCGAACACGTAATCCCCGTGTAACCGAACTGCCACGCACCCCACATGAGTGGGGCTCACTCTGGGCCCAGGAGGTGGTGTCTGTGATCCAGCGCAATGGCTTGCGTGTGCTCTCGCTGTACGAGGGCTTCTTCAGCGGCGGGGCTCGTGTCCTGCACTCGACGGTGGTCGCCGGTCTGCATCAGGGCGGTCGTCAGCAGCATTCCGTGCTGAGTCTGCACCACGAGGTCCGGCGCGAGGCCACCCTGCAGCGGATGGAGGACGACCCTCGCTACCGTGCCCTGCGCGCGGCGGGCGTCCGCGTCGCGTCGCTGGGCCGGAGCACCGAGGCGAACCACGACCCGCGGGTGTTCACCGAGGCAGAGCTCGCGAGTGCCGCCCGCCACGTCGAGAGCTCGCACGTGGTGCTGTCGCTCAAGGAGCAGCCGCTCCGGCTGGTGAACCAGGACGCGTTCCCGCAGCGCCCCGTCATCGCCTGTCTGCACCGGTCCGACCCGGAGCACCAGGGCGAGGCCCTCGGCGACCTGCTGACCGCGGCGAACCGCGGCCGGCTCTCCGCCGTCGTCTGCTGCGCCGAGTCCACGCGGGACGCGTACCGCGAGGCCGGCGTGCCCGCCGACCTGCTGCGCGTGGTGCCGAACGGCATCAACCTCGCCCGCTTCCGCCCGGTCCAGGGCGCGCGCCGGCTCGCCCTGCGGGGCGCCGCCGGGGTGCCGAGCGACGGGACGGTCGTCGTCTACGCCGCGCGGTACGACGAGATGAAGAACCCCGAGCTGTTCCTCCATTCGGCTCGCACGTTCCTCGCCCTCGAACCCCACGGCCACGTGCTGATGTGCGGCGCCGGCATGACGGCGAACAACCCGGACCTGGCCGACGACCTCACCCGCATCTTCGGCGACCGGCCGGACCTGCTGGAGCGCCTCAACCTGCTGGGCGTGCGGCACGACATGGAGCTGATCTACGCGACGGCGGACGTCGTCGCGCTCACCTCGGCGTTCGGCGAGGCCGCGCCACTGTGCCTCATCGAGGGCTCGATGTGCGGGGCCGTCCCGGTCACGACCCCGGTGGGCGACGCGCCGTCGATCGTGGACCGCATCGGGTTCGTGACGTCGTTCGACCCGACCGAGATCGCCGCCACCTGGATCGAGGCGGCGGACCGGCGCGAGGAGCTGGAGTCGGCGCGGACCGCCGTCCGGCCGCGGTTCAGCCACGTCCGGATGATCGCCGGGTACTCGAGCGTCATCGAGCGCACGCACCGCGACGCGGGCTTAAAGCCCCTCCGCGTCTGACCCGCAGCCGTAAGAGCCCTTCGCGTCCGACCAGGCCCGCCCGAGCGCAGGCGGCGGCCGGAAGGAAGAAATGACCCCCGCGCGGATGTATCTGCTCCCGGAGTGGAGGGCCCCTGGGGCCCGTGAACGCATCCGCGCGGAGGTCGCTTCTCCCTTCCGGCCGCCGCTTGCGCGACCACAGGGACGCCGGACACGGCAAGATGACCTCATGCCCGACGCCCCCGTCACCCTGAGCCAGGTCGCCCGCGAGGCCGGCGTATCGCTCGCCACGGCGTCGCGCGCGATCAACGGCAGCGCGACCCGCAGCGTCCGCGAGGACCTGCGCGAGCGCGTCCTGGCGACGGCCCGGCGGCTCGACTACTCACCCGACCCCAGCGCGCAGGCCATGGCCCGCGGCCGCACCACGGCGCTCGGGCTCGTGGTGCACGACATCGCCGACCCGTACTTCTCCACGATCGCCGCCGGGGTGGCCCGCGCCGCCGAGCGCGAGGGCCTCATCGTCACCCTGGCCTCGACGGAGCTCGGCCCCGACCGCGAGCTCGCCTTCGTCGAGCTCGCGCGGCGCCAGCGGTCTCGCGCGATCATCCTCGCGGGCAGCAGGATCGCGGTGCCCGACGGCGCCGGTGACGCGATGCCCGACAGCGCGGGCGGCGCGATGCCCGACGGCGCCGGCGGGTCACCTCCCGAGGACGTCGTCGCCGAGACAGCGGGAAAGGCTCAGGCACTCGAGTCGTCCCTCACCGCGTTCCAGGATGCCGGGGGCGGCGTGGCGGTGATCGGCCAGCCCGTGGGCGACCTCCCCGTGGTCGAGGTGGCGAACGCCGACGGTGCTGCCGATCTCGCCCGCGCGCTCCACGGTCTCGGCTACCGGCGGTTCGCCGTGCTCGCCGGCCCGGCGGGCCACCGCACGGCCGCGGATCGTACGGACGGTTTCACCGGAGCGCTGGCCGACCTCGACAGCCCCGTCGCAGCGGGCGACATCCTGAGCTGCGCGTTCACACGCGACGGGGGCTACTCGGCCATGAGCGGGCTCATCGAACGGTCCGGGTTGCGTCCAACGGCCCGCACGGGGGGCGGCGGTACGGCGGCGTACGGGGCGGACGGCGGCGCAACCAGGGCGGCTCGCGCGGAGAACGTCGGTGCAACCAGCGGTGAGGCGAGCGTGGCGGCCGGCGCAGCGGGCGCGGCCGCCGTCGGGAGCGGGCTGCCCGAGCTGGTGTTCGCCGTGAACGACGTCATGGCGGTGGGCGCGATGGCCGCCGTCCGCGACGCGGGCCTGAGCGTGCCCGACGACGTCGCCGTAGCCGGTTTCGACGACATCCACACGCTGCGCGACGTCTCGCCGGGCCTCACGACGGTGCGGATCCCGCTCGCCGAGATCGGCGCGCTGGCGACCGACCTGGCGCTCGGCCGCTCGGCCGAGACGCGTACCAGGGTGCACGGCGAGGTGGTGCTCCGGGAGTCCACCCCGGAGCGGCCGTCCTAGGGCGTCGGTGTGCGCGGTGCCGGCGCCGGGTTCGGCAGTCTCCTAGCGCGGTCGGCAGTTGGCATCGAGATCGGCACAGGCCTGTCACGATCTCGATGCCAACTGCCGACCTCACCGAGCAGACCGCCGATTTCCGCAGGAGGCTGCCGAACCCAGCCGTGCCAAGTGTCGAGCGCGCATGTACTCCCCGCCGTCCCGTGCGCTAGGCTGCCCCGGAAAGCGCATTCCCACGACGATGGAGTCCCGCCCGTGACAACACTTCGCATCGCCATGAACGGCGTCACCGGCCGCATGGGCTACCGCCAGCACCTCGTGCGCTCGATCCTGCCGATCCGCGACCAGGGCGGCGTGACGCTCCCCGACGGGTCGCGGGTCCAGGTCGAGCCGGTGCTGGTGGGCCGTAACGCGGACAAGCTCAAGGAGCTGGCGGCGCTGCACGACGTCGAGCACTGGACCACCGACCTCGACGCCGCCATCGTGGACGCCGACATCGTGTTCGACGCCGCCATGACCAACCTGCGCCCGGCCACGCTGGGCAAGGCGATGCGCAAGGGCAAGCACGTCTTCACCGAGAAGCCGACGGCGGAGACCCTCGCCGAGGCGATCGAGCTCGCGCGGCTCCAGGCCGAGACGGGGGTGACCGTCGGCGTCGTGCACGACAAGCTGTACCTGCCGGGCCTGGTGAAGCTGCGCCGGCTCGTGGACGAGGGGTTCTTCGGCCGCATCCTGTCGCTGCGCGGCGAGTTCGGCTACTGGGTGTTCGAGGGTGACTCGCAGCCCGCCCAGCGCCCCTCGTGGAACTACCGCGCCGAGGACGGCGGCGGCATCACCACCGACATGTTCTGCCACTGGAACTACGTGCTGGAGGGCATCCTCGGGCAGGTCAGGACGGTCACCGCCAAGACGGTCACGCACATCCCGACCCGCTGGGACGAGCAGGGCCGCGAGTACGCCGCGACCGCCGACGACGCCGCGTACGGCATCTTCGAGGTCACCACGCCCGGCGGGGACGACGTCGTGGCGCAGATCAACTCGTCCTGGGCCGTGCGGGTGTTCCGCGACGAGCTGGTCGAGTTCCAGGTGGACGGCACGCACGGCTCCGCCGTCGCCGGGCTGCGCCAGTGCCGCGCCCAGCACCGCGCGCACACCCCCAAGCCCGTGTGGAACCCGGACCTGCCGGTCACGGAGCCGTTCCGCGACCAGTGGCTCGACGTGCCCGCGAACGCGGACCTCGACAACGGCTTCAAGCTGCAGTGGGAGGAGTTCCTGCGCGACGTCGTGGCCGGGCGCCCGCACCGCTACGACCTGCTCTCGGCCGCGCGCGGCGTGCAGCTCGCGGAGCTGGGGCTGCGGTCGTCGGCGGAGGGACGGCGCATCGACATCCCGGAGATCACGCTGTGACGGCGGGTGCGATGCACGGCGCGGGTGCGAGCCACGCGTCCGGAGCGAACCACGAGGACCAGCGCCGAGAGGACATCCTGTGAGCACGGACATCGCTCTCCCCCTGTTCGACGCCGAGGGCCGGGTGACCGGTTCGGAGGCAGTCACCCTCAGCTCCCCCGGTCCGTGGACGACGCCGTCGGGCCCGATCACCTCCCGCATCGCCTTCGCGGCCGCCCACGTGGTGCCCCAGGTCGGGGCGGAGAACGTGCCGGGCGCGCCCGCCGTCGTCGACTGGGATGCGACGCTCGCCTACCGGCACCGGATCTGGGCGCACGGGCTCGGCGTCGCCGACGCGATGGACACCGCCCAGCGCGGCATGGGCCTGGACTGGGCGGCGACCCAGGAGCTGGTCCGGCGGTCGGCGACCGAGGCGGCCGCCGTCGGCGCGCGCGTCGCGTGCGGCGCGGGCACCGACCAGCTCGCGCCCGACGTCGTGGCGGCGCTGGAGCCGGGCGACGCCGGGCTTGCCACCGTCGCGGACGCCTACCGCGAGCAGGTCCAGGTGGTGCAGGACGCCGGTGCGCAGGTCATCGTCATGGCCTCCCGCGCGCTGGCGCGGGTCGCGCGCGGCCCGGAGGACTACGCGCGCGTGTACGACGCCGTGCTGGCCGACGCCGAGCGGCCGGTGATCCTGCACTGGCTGGGCACCATGTTCGACCCGGCGCTGGCGGGCTACTGGGGCTCGGACTCCGTGGAGTCCGCGACGGCGACGTTCCTCGACCTGATCCGCGCGCACCAGCCCCGGATCGACGGCGTCAAGGTGTCGCTGCTCGACGCCGCCCACGAGGTGGGCCTGCGCCGATCGCTGGCGGCACTGCCGCCGTCGGACGACGGGACGCGGCCCCGCCTGTACACCGGCGACGACTTCAACTACCCGGAGCTCATCGCGGGTGACGAGCAGGGCCACTCCGACGCGCTGCTCGGCATCTTCGCGGCGATCTACCCGGCGGCCTCCACGGCGCTCCAGGCGTTCGACGCCGGGGACACCGATTGCGGGCACAAGATCCTGGCCTCGACCGAGGCGCTGGGCCGGCACATCTTCGCCGCGCCCACCTACTACTACAAGACCGGGATCGCGTTCCTGTCGTGGCTGAACGGGTTCCAGCCCGGGTTCTCGCTGGTGGGCGGGCTGCACTCCGGACGGTCGCTGCGGCACCTGGTCGAGCTGGCCCGCCTGGCCGACGGCTGCGGCATGCTCCTCGACCCGGAGCCGGCGGCCGCTCGGCTGCGCGCATTCCTGACGACGAACGGGGTCACCGCATGAGCACGCCGGTGCCAAGTACCACGCCCGACCGGTCGAGGCGGGCGTCGCTCAACACCGCCACCGTGAAGCACGCCTCGCTCGCCGAGGCGTGCGAGGCGGCGGCCACCGCCGGGTTCGGCGCGGTGGGTCCGTGGCGGGACGTCGTCCAGGCCGTCGGGGCGCCGCGCGCGGCGCGCATCATCGCCGACGCCGGGCTGCGCGCATCGTCCCTGTGCCGCGGCGGCTTCCTCACCACGGCGGACGACGACGGCATCCGCGCCGCGCTCGACGACAACCGGCGGGCCATCGAGGAGGCGGCGACGATCGGCACCTCGGAGCTGGTCTTCGTGGTCGGCGGGCTGGTGGGGTCGACCCCAGGCGGCGCCCCGACGTCGGACGTGGACCGGGACCTGGTGGCGACGCGCGGCCGGGTGGCCGACCGGATCGCCGACCTGGTGCCGTTCGCCGCCGAGCACGGGGTACGGATCGTGCTGGAGCCGCTGCACCCGATCTTCGCCGCCGACCGGGCCGTGATCTCCACGCTGGCGCAGGCGCTGGACCTGGCCGCGCCGTTCGCGCCGTCCGAGGTGGGAGTGGTGGTCGACACCTACCACGTGTGGTGGGACCCGGCGCTGCGCCGGTCGATCGCGCGGGCCGGGCGGGAGGACCGCATCGCGTCGTACCAGGTCTGCGACTGGGTGCTGCCGCTCGCTGCGGAGCCGCTGAACTCGCGGGGGCACGTGGGCGACGGGTACATCGACTTCGCCACGATCACGGGCTGGGTGCGCGACGCCGGCTACGTGGGCGACATCGAGACCGAGATCTTCAACGAGGAGATCTGGGCGCGCCCGGCCTCGGAGACCGCGGCGACCGTGCTGGACCGGTACGAGAAGCACGTGGCGCCGCACCTCTGAGCCATCCAGGTGCGGGTCGACGACGCGTGAGGCGTGGCCCTGTTCCATGAGACCGCCCGGGGACGGGACCTATGCACATGGCGAAACGTGCAGGGCGCGAACCCCGTTGTCCGGAGACGGCACCCGCGCGCGGCAACTCGGTAGCGCCCAGGGAAATGTGCCTCGCGGGGGTGTGTTGCTCTCGGTAGACCTTGTCGACTGTCAGCAACACGCCCCCGCGAGGCACGTTTCCCCGGCGGTCTCGATCCTTACCTAGGCAGGGTCCCGGTACTCACCGAACGCGAGCTACCGATCCCTACCGGACACGAGGTCCCGGTCTTCACGAACGAGGTCTCGGTTCTTACCGGCGCGAGATGCCGGGCGAGCGGAGGGCGAAGCGGCAGGCGCCCCAGACCGCGTAGAGCAGCGGTGCGGCGGCGAAGCCGAGGCCCACCGTGGGGTGCGCCACCACGACGGACACCAGCAGGCCGAGCACGAGCAGCATCCCCGCCGAGAGGTACCAGCGCCGCGCTCCGAGCACGAGGGCCGCGAGCAGTACGTCGCGCAGGCGCGCGCCCGGCATCTCCGGCACGGCGGCCAGGGCAAGGACGGCGGTCGCCACCGCTCCGGCGGCAAGCGTGACCAGCACCGGGATCGCTACCGCCCCGGACGTGCGGCCCCAGAAGAAGGCCACGTCCACGGCGGACACCACAACCGCTCCGGTCGCGAGCGCCCCGATCGCCAGCCCGCGCCGCAGGTGCCGGCGCCAGGAGCGCGCGAAGGTGCGCACGACCGCCGTCGACCCGTCGGAGCTGAAGGCGCCGAACACCGCGAAGGCCGCGACCAGGGCCGGTCCCAGCAACGGCGCCGTCAGGGCGGCCAGCGGCCAGGTCGCGGTGAGGTCCGTCGCCACGACCAGCACCAGCAGGGGCAGGCACGCGACCGCGAGGAGCACGTTCGTCATGAGCCCCGTGTAGACGGTGCCGAACACCAGCTCGTACGTCTCGGGCGCGATCAGCGGCCGACGGCGCCCGGGCGCGGTACTCGCCGTGCCGGCCGATCTTGCCGCCCCTACGGACCCCGCCGCACCCACGGCGCTCATCCCTTCACGCCCGTCGTCGCGATGCCCTCCACGAAGTACCGCTGGCCGAGCAGGAAGACGAGCGCGATCGGCAGCACCGACAGCACGGAGCCGGTCATGATCAGCGCGTGCTCGGCGTTGTACTCCCCGATGAACGACTGCAGGCCGAGCTGGATGGTCCACAGCTCGCGGTCGCGCAGGTAGATCAGCGGACCGAGGTAGTCGTTCCAGGTCGAGACGAACGTGATGATCGTGAGCGACGCCAGGGCCGGTACCGAGAGCGGCATGATGATGCGCCACCAGATGCCGTACTCGGAGAGCCCGTCGATGCGTGCCGCCTCCGAGAGCGAGTCGGGGATGGACTCGTAGTACTGCTTCATGAGGAACACGCCGAAGGCGCCGAACGCCTGCAGCAGCATGATCGCCCACAGGGTGTTGTTGAGCCCCCAGCCCGAGAGCATCTGGAACTGCGGGATCATGTAGGACTGCCACGGCACCGCGATCGTCCCGATGTACAGCAGGAACAGCGCGTCGCGGCCGGGGAAGCGCATCTTGGCGAAGCCGTATGCGGCGAAGCTGCCGGTCAGCACCTGCAGGAACGTCACGGCGACGGACAGGACGAGCGTGTTGCGCACCCAGGTGACCATGTCGGCCTTGACCCAGATGTCGAGGTAGTTGCGCCACTGCACCGGGTCGGGGATCCACTCCACGGGCGCCGTGAACACCTGGTTGTTCTGCTTCAGTGACGAGATCACCATCCAGGCGAACGGCAGCATGATGCCCGCCGCGGCGAGGATCATCACCGCGTAGAGCAGCACCCGGCCGGACCTCCGGAGCGCGGACGGGCGGGCGGCCATCACGCCTCCTTCCGCTTGTTGTAGAGGAACTGGACCACGGTCACGAGGATGCAGATGAGGAACAGCACGACGGCGACGGCCGAGGCGTACCCGAACTCGAACTGCTCGAAGCCCTTCTGGTAGATGTACTGCGAGAGCACGAGGGTCGCCTGGCCCGGACCGCCGGCGGTCATCACGAGGATCAGGTCGAAGACCTTGAAGCTCTGGATGGTGACCATGACCGTCACGAAGAACATCGTGGGCCGCAGGCAGGGCAGCGTGACGTTCCAGAACCGCTGCCAGGCGTTCGCGCCGTCGATCCGGGCGGCCTCGTGCAGCTCACCGGGCACGGTCTGCAGGCCGGCCAGGAACAGGAGCATGTAGTAGCCCATGTCCTTCCACGTGCCCACGATGATCACCGCGGGCATCGCCCAGTCCTTCGAGACGGTCCAGCCGGGCAGGTCGCCGTCGACGAACAGGCTCAGGAACTGGTTGATCGGCCCGAACTCTGGGCTGAACAGCATGTTCCACACCACGGCGACCGCGACGATCGACGTGATGTAGGGGAAGAACGCCACCGTGCGGAAGAACGCGGCGCCGCGCAGCTTCTGGTTGAGCAGCAGCGCGAGGCCGAGGGACACGACGATGGTGATCGGGATGTGCAGCGCCGCGTAGTAGAACGTGTTCCCGAGCGCTGTGTGGAAGCTCCTGTCGCCGATCAGCCGCTCGAAGTTGTCGAGCCCGACCCACTGGGCGGCGCCGAAGATGTTCCAGCTCGTCAGCGAGATGTAGAACAGCGTGAGCACCGGCACGAGGGTAAGCACCGCGAAACCGACGAAGTTCGGCAGGATGAACGTCCAGCCGATCAGCGCGTTCCGGAGCTTGAGCGACGTCCGCGGGGTCCTGAGCGGCGGCGGAGGCCCGGGTCGCGAGAACCCGAGCGTCCGCTGCTCACCGACGGCCGGTGTCGCCATCAGCCGACCTCGTTGGCGACGCGCTCCTCGGCCTCGGTGATCGCCTCGTCCACCGGCGTGGACTCCGACATGATCGCCGAGTGCGTCTCACCCAGGATGGTCTGGATGGCCGCCGTGTCCTGTCCGACCGGGTTCTCCGGCAGGGTCTCGTGCGTGGTGTAGGCGAACCGGGACAGGTCGTCCCGGGGCACGCCGTCGAGCGCGAAGATCGTGTCGGCGACGGTGTCGTCGATCAGGGCCGGCGTGATGCCGATGCCCGCGAGCGCGGCGGCGCCCTCGGGGCCGGCTGCGAACCTCAGGAAGTCCTTGGCGGTCTCGACCTTCGCCTCGTCGATCCCCGAGTTGATGCCCATGGTCGTCGGGTCGCCGAAGGTGACGGGGGTGTTCTCGGTACCGGTCGTCGACTCGTCGAGCTGCGGGATGGGCGCGATGCCCCACTCGAACGTGTCCGCCGCACCCGACGCCTGCTCGGCCACCAGCGTGCCGATGTACCACGAGCCCATCGGCAGCATCGCCGCCTTCTGGGTGCCGAACTGTGCCTGGTAGGTCAGCTCGTTCGTGGTCACGGTGGCGTACGACGGCTGGGCGCCCGCGTCCTGCATCGTCAGCTCACGCTCGTAGTACGGCGCGAGGAACGAGAAGTCGCCGCCGTCCAGCGAGGCGCCATCGGTCTGCGCGAGCGCGAAGCCCTGCACGGTGGACTGCCAGCTGTGCAGGTACGTGCCCGTGACCTCCTTCTCGCCGATGTCCTCGGTCAGCCGCTCCGCGGCCTCCGCGTAGTCGTCCCAGGTCCAGGACCCGTCGGGCAGGTCGACGCCGGCCTTCTCGAACAGCTCCTTGTTGTAGTACAGCAGCCACGAGTCCTGGCGGTACGGGACGGCGTAGGTCGCACCGTCGACCGCCATCGGCTCCAGGCCGCCCGTCGCCGGGTCGAGCTCCGCCGCGACGTCGGAGATGTCGAGCAGCGTGCCGCCCTCGGTGAACGTGACGTAGTTCTTCAGGTTCTTCACGATGAAGACGTCGGGCGCCGTGCCGGCGGCCAGGTCGGCGGTGAGGGCCGTGTCGTAGTCGTCGCCCGCCGGGTACTCCTTGAGCTCCACGGTGACGTCGGGGTTCGCCTCGTGATAGGCGTCCGCGAGCGTCTGGAACTCCGGCGTGGACGCGAAGTCCCAGCCGGCCAGGGTGATGGTGACGGGACCTTCGGCGGCCGCGGGCTCGGACCCGCCGCCGCACCCGGTCAGCGCCAGCGACGCGACGGCCGCGACGCCGATCGTGCTCATGATCTTGCGGTTCATTCCTACTCTCCTTCGAGTAACTCCGGTCCCGTGCCGCGTCCGCGGCCTTCGGGAGCGCTGGGTGGTCAGGGCAGGGTTGCCGTGGTCCGTACGCCGTCCGGCCAGGTCACGGCGGCCTGTCCGGCGGTGAGCTCGAGCAGCGGGCGGTCGGACGGCGTCCGCCCCAGGTGGACGCCGACGCCCACCCAGCCGTCCGGGACCGGCGCGTACCGCAGCCAGGGGGTGGTGGTCGGGCCGGCGAGGGGAGTGGCGTCGTCGGACGTCGTCTCGCCGGCGACGGGCGCGACGTCGCCGGCCAGCGGCACCAGGGTCGAGACGAGGCCCGGCCCTGCGGCCCACCCGCCGATCCGCAGCGCGACGGCGTTGGCGTCGGGTGGGCCGCCCGAACCTGCTGGGCCACTGCCTGCGTCAGCTGAACCGGCCGCGCGAGCCGAACCCGCCGCGCCACCCGAACCGGCCGCGCGAGCTGGATCGGCCGAGGCGCCCGCAACCCGCACGAGCCGGACCTCCCACGCTCCGCGGACGATCGAGACTGTGGTGATCCACCCCGCCGAGGTCGCGACGCCGGGCCGCCCGGAACCGTGGTCGGGCGCGGACGGGTCGGGCTCGACCCAGTGCGCATCAGCCACGGACCCCAAGGCAACGGCATAACCCGAACGAGATCGGTCCCTTGCCGCGCCGCCGCCGCCAGTTCGGTCCCTTGCGTCGAGATCGGTCGGTTGATGGACCGATCTCGAGGCAACCGACCGATCTCGGGGTCCCGGTTCGGCTGGGGATTCCAGTTCTGCCAGGTCGACCTGTAGGGGGACGAAGCCCGTGCGGTGCGTCGCATTGCCGGCGGCGTTCAGGAGGGAGACCGACTGGTCCAGCGGGGATCGCCAGGCATCGGCATCGAGCAGCGGCGATGTCGCCGTCGAGTAGCCGAGCCGCGCGTACAGGGGTGAGTCCCCTATCCCTTGGGCTCTTGGGGTGCCCGCCCTCCCCTGCGTCGGAGCGACGTCGTGGGGTGCGGTTCCAGAGGCCCCGGCGGCGACCGGTAGCGAAACAGCAACACCGTCGGGCGAGGCCCCCGAACTCCCTGCCGCACCCGCAGGCGACCGCACCCCCGCGGCATCCAACGATGAGGCAACCACGCCGCGGGCCAGACCGTCGGACCAGGGCAGCGCATGGTCGGTGCCGTGGTTGATCACGCGCACGATCTCGTCGTCGTGCGTGGCGCTGATGGCCCAGCCGGGGGCGGCTGCGACGGTGAGCACGTCGCCGTCGTCCACGGGGAGCGGCTCCGGGGCCGCCGTCCACACCTCGTGCGAGGCCGGCAGCGCGAGCCCGAGCAGGCCCTTGCTCGCCCAGTAGGGCGAGCCGGTGCCGCTGTACCGCTGCGCGATGGGGCGCCACGGGTGGTGCCAGCCGAGCGTGAGCAGCCCGTCCGAGCCGGGCACGCCGTGGTCGGCGAAGTGGCGCACGATGCGGGTCGCCGCCTCGCGGAGCTGCCCCGGCCGGCCGACGCCCGCGATGGCGCCCGCCCAGAACGGCGCCGCCGCCGCGAAGCGGTAGGTGAGGCTGCGGCCCTGCAGCAACGGGGCGCCGTCGGCGCCGACGAGGGCCAGCGCGTCGTCGAGGTAGCGGGCCAGGTGTTCGCGGTCGGACGCCGAGCGCGCGGCCAGGTCGTCGCCGGCGGCCGCTGCGACGTCGGACGCCCCGGACATCCGTGCCCACAGCGCGGGGTACAGGTGCAGGGCCCAGCCGGTGTAGTGGTCGAAGCTGCGCTCGGGGCCGTCGGCGAACCAGCCGCCCGGACGGCGGAACCGGTCGTGGGCGGCGAGGTCGTGGGCCACGTCGTCGGCGGAGAAGGGACCACCGACCGACCGCAGGAAGGTCTCCACGACGATGCGGAACCAGACCCAGTTGTTGTCCGGGTAGTCGGGGTCTCCCACCACCGAGCCGAGGTACTCGACCACGTGCTCCTGGGCGGACGGCGCGAGCCGGTCCCAGATCCAGGGCCGGGTCAGGTCGAGGATCAGGGCGAGCGACGCGGCCTCGACCTTGGCCTGGCCGTGCTCGTCGGGCCGGACCCAGCGCTCGGGGTGGGCCGGGTCCGCGCCGGCGGCCAGCCCTGCCGCGTACCGCTCGGCGAGGTGGTCCGGGTCCGCTCCGTCCTCGCCCGCGAGCCGGAAGCCGGCCAGCAGGAAGGTGCGCGCGAAGCCCTCCAGCCCGTCGACGGCGGTGCCGTACCCGCCCGGCTCGCCCGGCAGCGTGATCAGCGAGCCGCTCGGCGAGGCGTACGGCCGGACGGCGTCCAGCAGCCGGTCGGCGTAGGCGGCGAGCCAGGCGCGGGCCTCCTGCCCGGACTCTCCCGGCCGGTCAGACCCGGATGTGGCTGGTGCTTCTGACACGTGACGCTCAGGTGCCCGGCCGGTCATGCGACGAACTCCATGTCCGCCCTGGTCACGACCCTCCGGGGCGCCTCGCCCCGCGCGTACCGCTCCAGCTCGTCGAGCGCTGCGGCGGTCATCCGCCGGGCCTCCGTCCCGAGCGATCCGGCGATGTGGGGCGTGATCACGACGTTCGGCAGGTCGTACAGCAGGGACGACGCCGGCAGCGGCTCCGGCTCGGTGACGTCGAGCATCGCGTAGATGCGGCCGGTCACGCACTCGGCCTCGAGGGCCGCGGTGTCCACCACGGCACCGCGCGCCGTGTTGATGAGCGTGGCACCGTCGGGCAGCAGCGCCAGCTCGCGCGCGCCGATCAGGTGACGCGTCGAGGGCAGCTCCGGCGCGTGCAGGGAGACGATGTCGGACGCCGCCAGCAGCTCGTCGAGGGGTACCAGCCGCGCACCGGCGTCGGCCACGGCGGCGGGGTCGGCGAGCGGGTCCGCGACCAGGATCTCGCGTGCCTCTGGGCCGGAACCCGGCACGGTGAGCCGTGCCACCACCTGCCGGCCGGTCCGCGAGAAGCCGACGATCCCGATAGTCCGGTCGCGGTTGGACAGGACGCCGTGCTCGTCGAGGTAGGACCAGTCCGCGCGCCGCGTGCGGGCGATGTTCGCGAGGAAGGGCGCCTTCTTGCCCGCCATGACGATCGCGGCCACCGTGAACTCCGCGACCGGCAGGGCGTTCTCGGCCACGGCGTTGGTGACGAGCAGCTCGCGGTCCCAGACGGCGTCGGACACGAGCGACCGGACCGATCCGGCGCAGTGCAGCACGGCGCGCAGGTTCGGGGCGAGGGAGAGCACGTCGGCGGTGACCCGTGGCGCGCCCCACGAGGTGAGGAGCACCTCGACGTCGGCGAGCCGGGACTTGGCCTCGGGGGTGTCGTAGGCGGTCACGCAGACCGGCTCACCGAGCGTCGCGAGCGCGCGCAGGCGGGCGTCCTCGGAAGGACCGAACTGCATGCGCCGTGCCCGGTCGTCCATGACGAGCAGGGCCTCAGGTTGCCGCACCACCGCGCTCCTCTCCCTCGAGTTGTCACGTTCGCTTGATCATCCAGACGAACAATTCCGATCATCAACGATCGGACGACCGTCATTGAAGCCCAAGTGTCCGGGTGTTGGCAACCCCCTGGCCCGCGGCGAAGGAATCCGATACGATCATTTTCGATCATCGACGGGTCCCAGCGAAGGAGGTGTGCACGTGTCAGCAGCGCCGCTGCCCGCGCCCGACGTCACGGACCGGGGCTTCTGGGCCGCCGACCGCGTGGCCGAGGCTCTGGCACCCACGCTCGCGGCCGCCGACGCCGAGCGCGGCACCCCCTGGCCGCAGACCCTCGCCTCGCAGTACGCCAGGTTCTTCCGCGACGGCGACCGCACGGTCTACGAGGCGCACGTCGCCGCACGCCATGCGCGCCTGACCCGCGCCACGCTGGCCGCGTTGCTCGACCCGAGTGCCGACCGGATCGACGAGGTGGTCGACGGCGTGCTGCTGCTGTGCGAGCAGTCGACCTGGTGCTGGGCGGCGCACGACGACACGTTCGCCCGCTTCGGCCGCATCACGCCCACCGTCACCGAGCCGTACCTCGACCTCGGCGCGGGCGAGGTCGCCGCACAGCTCGCCTGGATCGACCATCTGCTCGGACCGGCGCTCGACGAGCGCGCCCCCGGCGTGCGCTGGCGCATCCGGCAGGAGGCGCGGACCCGGGTGCTGCGGCCCTTCACGGACCGGCGCGACTGGTGGTGGCTCGGCGCCGGCCACCCGATCATGAACTGGAGCCCCTGGATCCAGGGCAACGTGCTGGCCGCGAACCTCGCGCTGGAGGAGGACCCCGGTCGGCGTTGGGCTGTCACGGCGCTCGTCGCGCACGGGATCGCCGCCTACTGGGCGTCCCTGCCCTCCGACGGCGGGGTGGACGAGGGCTACCACTACTGGTGGCAGGGTGCCGCCAGGGCCCTCGAGGCGCAGGACCTGCTGGGGTTCGCCGGGATCGAGCCCGAACCCGAGGCGCTGGACCGGATCCGCGCCACCGTGGCCTTCCCGCACACCATGCATCTCGGCGGCGACTGGTACGTCAACGTCGCCGACGGACCGGCACGGCCGATCGCGACCTGGCCCTGGAACGTGCTGCACGGCTGGGCCGTGCGCGTCGGCGACGCGGACGCCGCGCGGCACGCGGCGTCGTACCGCGGGCGGCCGGGCGGGCTGTTCGACGAGCGCGCCTCCCTCCCGCGCGCGGTCCGCATGCTGGCGGACGCCGGATGGGCCGACGCCCCCGCCTCGACCACACCGCTGGTGGGCCGCGCCTTCTTCCCGACGACGGGGGTGGCCGTCGCGCGTTCCGCCGCCGGGTCCGAGCGCGGTGTCGTGGTGTCGGTCAAAGGCGGCCACAACGGCGAGAACCACAACCACGTGGACGTCGGCTCGGTCATCGTGGCGCTCGACGGCGTGCCCGTCGTGGTCGACGCGGGCAAGCCGACCTACCGTGCCGGGACCTTCGGACCGGACCGGTACGAGCTGTGGGCGGTCCGCGGCGACTGGCACAACGTCCCCCGGGTGCGCGGAGTGGAACAGGCGCCGGGTCCGGAGTTCGCGGCGCGGGGCTTCGAGGTGTCGGACGGCGGGACGACCGTCAGCGGGACAACCGACGGCTGGTCGGCGCGGCTCGACCTGGCCGGGGCCTATCCCGTGGACGGGTTGGAGCACTGGTGGCGGGAGGTCACGCTGGACCCGGCAGCCGAGGCGGTGACCGTCGAGGACTCCTGGTCCTTCTCGAACCCATCCGAGGCCGGAGGGCGGACCGCCTGGCACTGGCTGCTCGCGGGTGAGGTCGCGCTTGCCTCGGGCCGAGCGGTCGTCCAGTTCACGCCAGACAGCACCGACGAACCGGACTCCGGGCCCGGCCGCGCTCTGGCTCTGACCTGGGATCCTGAGGCCGTCGACGCCGAGCTCGACGTGCGTGTGCTGGACGACCCGGAGCTGTCCGACGTCTGGGGTGAACATCTGACGCGGCTGCGGCTCACAGCGCGCGCAGAGCCACCGTCGGGCACATTCCGAGTGACGATGAGACCCACCACTTCGAGACCCACGACCCCGAGGCCCGTCGGGTCGCGACCGCAGGAGGCTGCATGACGGAGGAAGCGCCGCTGCCGAGCGAGCGTCGGGCGCGCCTGGTCGCACGCGTACGGGAGACCGGGTCGGCTCGGGTGAGCGATCTGTCGCGCGTGCTCGGGGTGACGCCCGTGACCGTGCGCCGCGACCTCGCCCTGCTCGTGGCCGACGGCACGCTGGAGAAGGTGCACGGCGGCGCCCGGATCCCGGCCCGCGAGGCCGGCCCGGGAGCGGGTGGCACGGGCGTGACTGGCGCGGGCTTCGCCGACGCCGGAGTGGCAAGCGCGCGGCCGGCCGACGCGGACCTGGGCGGAGCCGGCATGGGCGGAGCCGGCATGGGCGGAGCCGGCATGGCGGGCACCGGAGCGGCAGGCAGGGCAGCGGCAGGCGCGGGACTGGCCGGCACAGGATCAGCCAGCACAGGGGCGGCCGACACAGGATCAGCCGGTACAAGATCAGCCGGCCTGAGCACCGGCGCGACGACCGGCATCGGCATGCCCAGGACGAGGCCCGCCGACACCGGACAGCTCACGATCGGCATGGTCGTGCCGTCGCTCGACTACTACTGGCCCGAGGTGATCCGGGGCGCGCGCAGCGCAGCGCACGGGGCGGCGCGGCTGATCCTGCGCGGCGCGTCGTACGACGTGGATCAGGTGCGACGGCAGGTCACGGCGCTCATCGGGGACGACGGCGGCCACGGCGTGGACGGCCTGCTCGTGGCGCCACCGGTCGACGGGCCCGACGCCGCCGAGCTGGGCGAGTGGCTCGCCGGCCTGAACCTGCCGGTCGTGCTGATGGAGCGGCGGCTGTCGGCGGGGCCGTACCGCGAGCCGCTGGAGTCGGTCGCCACCGACCATGCGCTGGGTTCCGGGATGGCGGCGCGGCACATCGCGGAGCGTGGGCACCGGCGGGTGGGGCTGGTGACGTCGCGGACCAGCCCGACGTCGGCCGCCGTCCGCCGCGGTTTCCTCACGGTCGCGGACGAGCTGGGACTCGACGTCGTGCTGGACCTGGAGACGGTGCCGCTGTCCGACGCCGGCTGGGCCGGCGAAGCCGCCGCCGTGCTGGACAAGTGGGCAGAGGCGGGGGCGACGGCGCTGCTCGTACACTCCGACCGGGAGGCGATCTCGCTGGTGGAGCAGGCGCAGGAGCGCGGTGTGCGGGTGCCGGCGGACCTTGCGGTCGTCGCCTACGACGACGAGGTGGCCGGCCTGGCCGACCCCCCGCTCACCGCGGTCCGGCCACCCAAGGCCGCGATCGGCGCGGGCGCCGTGGAGCTCCTGACACGACGGCTCGGGGCCGGCAGCGGGGAGAACCACGGCAACGGCGCGGACGACGCCCCACACGGCCGCCCGGTGCACCGCGTCGAGCTGAACGCCCACCTGGTCGTGCGCGCATCGAGTGGCGCCCGCGCATAAACACCGAGTGGCGCCGCGCGCAAACAGCGGGTGGCACCGCGCGTAAACACCAACGTGGACACCAAGCGGTAGCTACCCGCGAGCCGGGGGGAAAGACTCGCTCCGGTGGGTGTGTTGCGCAGAGTGCACGTTGTCCACTGCACGCAACACACCCTCGCGGCGGGCATTTCCCCGCGCCCTACCCCGCAACTCTGACTCGCCAGCTCCGACTCGCCAGCTCTGGCCCGTGCACCGGACCCCGCCGTACCGGACCGCCGAACGTCGCTGTCCGATGGCCTGGCCCTCCCTGGACTCGGGTCAGAACGTGCGCAGGTCCGTGCTGTCGCGAGCCACGGCCCGCAGGCCGGCGAGCGTCCGTGGCCCGGCGCCGGACGCACGCGCCTGGACCAGGACGTTGCCGAGCGCAGTCGCCTCGGCGGGCCCCACGATCACCGGAAGCCCGGTCGCCTCTGCCGTGAGCCGGTTGAGCAGCTCGTTCCGCGAGCCGCCGCCCACCACGTGCACGGCGCGGATCTCCGTCCCGGCCAGCTCGCCGGCCTGCCGGACCACGCGGGCGTACGCGTCCGCGAGGCTGTCCAGCACCACCCGCGCCAGCGCTGCCCGGGTGTCGGGGACGTCGGCCCCGGACCGCCGGATCGCCGCACGCACGCGGGCCGGCATGTCGCCGGGGGCCAGGAACTCGTCGCCGTCCACGTCGACCAGGCACCGGCCGCCCGGCTCGGCCGCTGCCTCGCTCAGCAGCACGCCGAGATCGACCGGAGGGCCTCCGCCCCGCGCGGCGTCCGCCGTCCACTCCCGGACGCACTCGTCCAGGACCCACAGGCCCATGACGTTCCGCAGGTACCGGACGGTGCCGTCGACGCCGAGCTCGTTGGTGAAGTTCGCCGCGCGGCTCGCGTCGGTGAGCACGGGTCCGGGCAGCTCCACCCCGACCAGGGACCAGGTCCCCGACGAGATGTAGGCGGCGGCCCCGTCGTCCGGCAGGGGCGTGCCGACGACGGCGGACGCGGTGTCGTGGGAGGCCACGGCGAACACCGGGACCGGGCCGAGGCCCGTCACGGACCGCACTGCGTCCGTCAGGGGGCCGACCGGCGTGCCGGGCTCCACGAGCTCGGGGAGCAGCTCGCCCAGCCCGGCGAGCCCGGGGTACTCGGCACCCAGCCGGTCCAGGAGGCCGGAGGCCCAGGTCCGCGACCGCGCGTCCAGCAGTCCCGTCGTCGACGCGTTCGTCACCTCGGCGGCCTGCCGCCCGGTCAGCCGGTACGTGATCAGGTCGGGCACGAGCAGCAGCCGAGCGGCGTGTGCCCACTCGGCCGAGCCCGGCCCGCCGTCGGCCCCCGCCACAAGCTGGAACTCCGTGGTGAACGGCAGGTGCTGCAGGCCGTTCACGGCATAGTGTTCGGCGAAGGGGATCCGCTCGTAGACGCCGTCCGCGACGCCCTCGGTCCGGGCGTCCCGGTAGCACCACGGGTCCCCCACGAGCTTGCCGTCGGGGCCGAGCAGCCCGTGGTCGATCGCCCACGAGTCCACGCCGATCCCGCGGACCTCGACCCCGGCCGTGCCCGCCAGGACGCCCGCTGAGCGCAGCCCGTCGAGAATCCCGGCCCACAACGTCTCGATGTCCCAGCGCAGGCCGTCGCCGGAGTCCACGGGACCGTTCGGGAACCGGCCGCACTCGACCAGCTCGACCCGTCCGCCGTCGAGCACACCGAGCATCACCCGGCCCGACGTCGCCCCGAGGTCGACGGCAACAAACCCCGCCCGGCTCACCGCGGCTCACCCCGACGGTCGTGCGCCCCCTGCGGAAGCGGCGCCGCCCTTCTCGAGCAACCGCACGATGCCGAGCAACCCCCCGATGCCGAGCGACCGCATCGTCCCGAGCAACCGCATGGTCGACACCAGCACAGCTCCGCAGAGGTAGTCATCGCAGGAACGCCGCTGCCACGCCCGCGTCCACGGGGACGTGCAGGCCCGTCGTGTGCGAGAAGTCCGCGGTGCACAGCGCGAAGACGGCGGCGGCCACGTTCTCGGGCAGCACCTCGCGCTTGAGCAGCGTGCGCTGGGCGTAGAACTCGCCGAGCTTCTCCTCCGGCACCCCGTAGACGGCCGCCCGCTGCGCGCCCCACCCGCCGGCGAAGATGCCCGACCCGCGCACCACGCCGTCCGGGTTCACGCCGTTCACGCGGATCCCGTGCTCGCCCAGCTCGGCCGCCAGCAGCCGCACCTGGTGCGCCTGGTCGGCCTTGGTCGCGGAGTAGGCGATGTTGTTCGGGCCCGCGAAGACCGAGTTCTTCGAGGAGATGTAGACGATGTCGCCGCCCATTCCCTGCTCCACGAGCACCCGCCCGGCTTCACGTGAAACCAGGAACGACCCCTTGGCCATGACGTTGTGCTGCAGGTCCCAGTCGGCCTCGGTGGTCTCGAACAGCGACCGGGACAGGGACAGCCCGGCGTTGTTCACCACGAGGTCGACCCCGCCGAACGCCAGCACCGCCTCCCGCACCGCGGCCCGCACGGCCGCCTCCGACGACACATCAGCGGCCACACCGACGGCGACATCGGCCGAGCCGAGCTCGGCCGCCACCTCCGCCGCCTTCCCCGCGTCCAGGTCCGCGACCACCACGCACGCGCCTTCGGCGGCGAGCCGCGTCGCGATCGCCTTGCCGATGCCCGACGCCGCCCCGGTCACCAGGGCGACCCTGGTCGCCAGCGGCTTGGGCGCGGGCATGCGCCGCAGCTTCGCCTCCTCCAGGGCCCAGTACTCGATGCGGAACTTCTCGGCCTCCGCGATCGGCGCATAGGTCGAGACCGTCTCCGCACCGCGCATCACGTTGATCGCGTTGACGTAGAACTCGCCGGCCACGCGCGCCGTCTGCTTGTTCCGCCCGTACGAGAACATGCCGACGCCGGGAACCAGCACGATCGCCGGGTCCGCGCCGCGCATCGCGGGCGGCTCCTCACCGCGCGCCCGCGCGGCGGCCGCACCCCGCTCGTAGTAGGCGGCGTAGTCCGCGCGGTAGGCCTCGTGCGCGGCCCGCAGCGCGGCCACGGTCTCCTCCACCGTCGCCGACGTCGGGACGTCGACCACCAGCGGCTTCACCTTGGTCCGCAGAAAATGGTCCGGGCACGAGGTGCCCAGCTCGGCCAGCGGCAGCAGCCGCTCACGCGCCAGGAAGTCCAGCACGACGTCGGAGTCGGTGAAGTGGCCCACCTGCGGCGCGTCGAGGCTCGCCAGCCCCCGGATCACCGGCGCGAGCGCGGCCGCACGGGCCCGCCGCTCGTCGTCGGGCAACGCCTCGTAACCGGGCCGCGGGGACCCAAACGGATGTACGCCCCGGGCCGCAGCGCGGGCCGCGATGAACTCCTCGGCCCGCCGGATGATCCCGAGCGACCGCTCCTCGGCCTCGGCCGAGGTGTCGCCCCAGGCGGTGATGCCGTGCCCGCCCAGGATGCACCCGACCGCCTGCGGGTTCGCCGCCTTGATGGCCGCGATGTCGAGGCCGAGCTGGAAGCCCGGCCGGCGCCACGGCACCCACACGACCTCGTCGCCGAAGATCTCGCGGGTGAGCGCCTCGCCGTCGGCCGCGGCGGCGATCGCGATGCCGGCATCAGGGTGCAGGTGGTCCACGTGGGGCGCGTCGACCAGGCCGTGCATGGCGGTGTCGATCGACGGCGCGGCACCGCCCTTGCCGTGCAGGCAGTAGTCGAACGCGGCGACCATCTCGTCCTCGTGTTCCTCACCCGGGTACACGTCCACGAGGGCGCGCATCCGGTCCAGCCGCAGCACGGCAAGGCCCCGCTCGGTGAGCGTGCCGAGGTCGCCGCCGGAGCCCTTGACCCACAGCAGCTCCACAGGCTCACCCGTCACGGGATCGGTGCCGGTCCCCTTCGCGGACGTGTTGCCGCCCGCGTAGTTGGTCACCCGCGGGTCGGAGCCCAGCCGGTTCGACCGGCTCACCAGGTCCTGGACCACACCGGCCGCACCGGCCTCGACGACGTCGTTCATGCTCCCCATCCCGCCTGCGCGCCACCGACGCGCTCGCTCGCGATCTTCTCGGCATAGCCCGACGCCGCGTAGGCCGCCGTCGGGTTCGGGTCCAGGCCCTGCTCCTCGCGCACCTGCGCGACGAGCGGCCGGACGTCGGTGTCGTAGGCGTCCATGAGCACGGCGTGCGCGCCGAGCACGTCGCCCGACCGCTGGGCCGCCGCGAGGGCCTCGGCGTCGACGAGCAGCGCCTTTGCCGTCGCCTCCTGGACGTTCATCACGGACCGGATCTGGGCCGGGATCTTCGGCTCGATGTTGTGGCACTGGTCGAGCATGAAGTTGACCCCGCTGTCGGGGGCATGCGCTCCCACGGAGACGATCTCGTGCATGATCCGGAAGAGCTGGAACGGGTCGGCGGCACCGACCATGAGGTCGTCGTCGGCGTAGAAGCGGCTGTTGAAGTCGAAGGCGCCCAGGCGGCCCTGGCGCAGGAGCTGCGCCACGATGAACTCGATGTTGGTGCCGGGGGCGTGGTGGCCGGTGTCGAGCACCACCTTGGCCCGGTCGCCCAGCGCCATGACGTGCAGCAGGGACGTGCCCCAGTCCGGGACGTCGGTCACGTAGAACGCGGGCTCGAAGAACTTGTACTCCAGCACCATGTGCTGGTCGTCGTCGAGCGCCGCGTAGATCTCGGCGAGCGACTCGGCGATCCGGTCCTGGCGGGCCCGGATCGAGTCCTGGCCGGGGTAGTTGAGGCCGTCCGAGAGCCAGACCTTGAGGTCCTTCGACCCCGTGGCCCGCATGACGTCGATGCACTGCTTGTGGTGGTCGACCGCCTTGGCGCGGACGCGCGGGTCGGGGTGCGCGAGCGAGCCCAGCATGAAGTCCTCGTCCTGGAAGACGTTCGAGTTGATCATGCCGATCTGCACGCCCAGGTCCTCGGCGTGCCGGGCCAGCGCCCCGAAGTCGTCGACGAGGTCCCACGGGATGTGCAGGCTCACCCGGGGGGCGACGCCGGTGTACCGGTGCACCTGGGCGGCGTCGGCGAGCTTCTCGAAGGGGTCGCGGGGCACGCCCGGCTGGCTGAAGACCTTGAACCTCGTGCCCGAGTTGCCGAAGGCCCACGACGGCAGCTCGATCGTCTGCTGCCGGAGCGCTGCCTTGGCCGCCTCGACACGTGTGGATGCCGCCATGGCGTCCTCCCTCTCCGCGCACACCCTCGTGCGCACCTTGAAACGATTCACTGAAACCCTATGCCGCCCCCGCCGACTGGTCAAGGCTGTGTGGTCGAGGTTGGGGGTGTAGTCGGTAAAAGGTCAGGTGATCGGCATTCCGAGTTGCCGATCACCTGGCCTTTTACCGACCACCCGGGGCCGCTCGGGCCCCGCTACCAGGCGAGCGGTCAGAAGTCGAAGTCCGCGATGTTGGTCTCGTCGTAGACGAACGGCTCGCCCAGGAGCACCTCGCCGTCGGCACCCACCGTGAACTCGCCCAGGCGGCCGGCCTCGAAGGTGTCGCCCTCCTCGCCCGTGATGTCGCCCGCCGCGAGCGCGGCCGCCGCCTGCGTCGCCAGGTAGCCCAGGTCGGTCGGGTTCCACAGCGCGAACGCCTCGACCGTGCCGTCCTCGACGTACTCGCGCATCTGGTTCGGCGTGCCGAGGCCGGTCACCGCCACCTTGCCCTTGTACTCCGACGTCGACACGTAGCGCGCGGCCGCCGCGATACCGACGGTCGTGGGCGAGACGACGCCCTTGAGGTCCGGGTGCGACTGCAGCAGCGCCGCCGTCTTGTCGAACGAGGTCTGGTCGTCGTCGTCGCCGTACACGGTCTCGACCAGCTCGATGTCCGGGTAGTCGGACGCGAGCTTCTCCTCCATGAGCGCGATCCACGCGTTCTGGTTGGTCGCGTTGGCCGACGCCGAGAGGATCGCGATCTCGCCCGCACCGCCGATCTGGTCGGAGATCAGCTCGAGCTGCTTGTCCGCGATGCCCTCGGCGGAGGCCTGGTTGACGAACAGGTCGCGGAACTGCGGCTCGGTGTCCGAGTCGAACGTGACCACCTTGGTGCCCGCCGAACGGGCCTCCTCCAGCGCGTCGCCGATCGCGGTCGGGTCGTTGGCCGACACGACCAGCGCACTCACGCCCTGCTGGGCGGCGGTGTTGATGAACGGCACCTGGGCGTCCGGCGAGGCGGCGTCCGGCCCCACCTCCTCCACGGTGACGCCGAGCTCCTCCGCCGCCTCCTGCGCCCCCGCCGTCGACGCCTCGAAGTACGGGTTGCCCAGGTTCTTGGGCAGCATGGTGATGCTGACGTCCTCGGTGCCGCCGCCACCCCCGCCGTCGCCTCCGGAGCCACAGGCGGTCAGCCCCAGCGCCAGCACGGCGGCCGTGCCGGCCGCGAGCACAGATGTGAACTTCATCGTTCGTCTCCCTAGGTTCCTTGGCCGACGGCGGAGCCGCCATCGGGGTCCTCGTAAGCCCCCGCACTGACGCGAGGGGGCTCGGGGGGTGGGGCGGTGCTCCGCCGTCGGACACTGAGGCCGCCCGCGAACCGCGGTGCGACCACCGACACGACCAGAGCCGTGCCGATCACGATGTTGATGACGTTGACGGTGACGCTCTCCAGCCGCAGCGCGCTGCCGAGCACGCCGATGAGCAGCACGCCCGCGACCACGCCGTGGATCGCGCCGCGTCCGCCGAAGATCGACACCCCGCCGAGCAGCACCGCCGCGACCACCTGCAGCTCCAGGCCGGTCGCGTTGTCGCCGCGGGCGCTGCCGTACCGGAGCGTGTAGTAGACGCCCGCGAGCGCCGACACCACCCCGGACAGCACGAACAGGATCAGCAGGGTCCGCTTGACGTCGACGCCGGAGAACCGCGCGGCCTCGCTGCTGCGGCCGATGTCCAGCACGTTCCGGCCGAACGGCGTGGCGTGCAGCAGCACGGCGAACACGCCGATCAGCAGCACGAGCCCGAGCGTGATCACCGGGTAGGGCGACTCGCCCAGGTTCGCGGTGGCGCCGTCGGTCCAGGCCTCGGGGAAGTCGGTGACCGCCGTCGTACCCAGCAGGCCGACGGCGAGGCCGCGGTAGAGGGCGAGCGAACCGATGGTGACCGCGAGGGACGGCAGGCCCACGTACGCGACGAGCGCCCCGTTGACCGCCCCGCACACCGCTCCGAGCAGCACCGACACCAGCAGGGCCGGCCACAGGTCGAACCCGGACCGGTGCAGGAGCCCGAACGTCACGCTGGAGAGTCCTACGACGGACGCGACCGACAGGTCGATCTCGCCCGTCGCGATGATCAGGGTCATGGGCAGGGCGATGAGCAGCACGGGGGCGACGTCGAGCACCAGGTAGGTGATGGTGAGCGGGCCGTCGAAGCCGCGCACCACCGAGGCGGCGACCACCCAGGCCACGACGAGGATCCCGATGGTCAGCATCTCGCGGGTGAGCAGCACGCGCTGCCACCACGGGCGGGCGTGGGTCCTCATGCGGTCGCCTCCTCGCGGTGGGTCGGGCCGGCGCCGTCGGCCGGGTCTGCGCCACTGGCCGGGGCTGAGCCGGCCGGGCCGACGGCGTCCGGGCCTGCGTCCGGCGGGGCGGTGCCGTCCGGCCTCGGATGCGGGTGACCGGCATCCGGCGGGCCCGCGTCCGGGGGACCGGCATCTCGTTCGGCGGCCAGCCGGCGCGAGCGGCGGGTCGCGAGCACCCGGTCCAGCGCGATGGCGCCGATGATGAGCGCGCCCACCACGGCGCGCTGCCAGAAGTCGGGGATGCCCACGACGGGCAGGGCCCGGTTGATGGTGAGCAGCAGCATCGCGCCGAGCGCCGCGCCGGCCACGGTGCCGCTGCCGCCGAAGATCGCGACGCCGCCCACCACCACGGCGCCCACGACCTGCAGCTCCATGCCGGTGCCTGCACCCGAGGACACGGTGCCATAGCGGGCCGCGAACATCACGCCGGCCAGCCCGGCGAGGGCCCCGCCCAGCGCGAACGCACCCAGCAGCCGACGTCGGACAGCCAGGCCCTGCAGCGCGGCGGCGTCGGGGTCGGACCCGATGGCGTAGAGCTGCCGCCCACCGCGCGCGGTGTACATGTAGTAGCCAACGGCCACGAGGACGACGGCGGCCACGATGGTCAGCACGGGCACGCCCAGCACCTGCCGCGTGCCCAGGGCGAGGAAGCCGCGCGGCATGTCGCCCGCGTCGATCCGGTCGCTGCCCGCCCAGGTCAGCGTCACCCCGCGGTAGACGTACAGGGTGCCGAGCGTGATGACCAGGGCCGGTACCCGGGCGAACGCCACGACCACCCCGTTGACCAGGCCCAGCACCGTCCCGGCCGCGATCGCGGCCAGCGCCACCACGGCGGTCGGCAGGCCCGGCGCCTCGATGAACAGCCAGCCGGTGAGGTAGGCAGTCAGGCCCAGCACCGATCCGACGGACAGGTCCACGTTGCGCGTGATGATCACCACCGCCTGGCCCACGGCGAGCACCACGAGGATCGCGGGCGTGAGCAGCAGGTCGCGCCAGCCGCCCGCGCTGAGCAGGAAGCCGGGCTGGACCGCGGTGGTCACGCCGATCACGATGAGGAGGGCGAGGGCGATGCCGGCCTCGCGACGGCGGAGGAGGGTGCTCATGCCGCACCGTCCCGTCCGGCCGTGCCCGGGGATGCGGTGCCGGACGGGGCCTCGGTCGCACCCGGCCCCTCCTCGGACGGGGCGCCCGACGCCCCCGGCGTCGCTGCGCGCATCACGGCCTCCGGGTCCGCCTCCGCCCGGCTCATCTCGGCGACGATGCGCCCCTCGCGGACCACGAGCACGCGGTCGGCCATACCCAGTACCTCCGGCAGCTCGGACGAGATCATCAGGACGGCCAGCCCCTCGGCGGCCAGCGTGGACAGCAGCCGGTGCACCTCGGCCTTGGTGCCGACGTCGATGCCGCGGGTCGGCTCGTCGACCATCAGCACCTTCGGGCCGGTGGCCAGCCACTTCGCCAGCACGACCTTCTGCTGGTTGCCGCCGCTCATGGTGGTGGCGGGCGCGTCCAGCGCCCCGGCCTTCACCGCGAGCCGGCCGGACCAGTCGCGCGCGAGGCGCGCTTCGGCGTCGGGCAGCAGGATGCCGAGGCGGGCCAGGCGGCTCCGCGATACCGACGAGACGTTGCTGGCGACCGACGACTCGGTGACCAGGCCCTGGAGCCGCCGGTCCTCCGGGACCAGGGCCAGGCCCGCCGCGATGGCCGCCGCCGGGTCACCGGGTCGCAGGCTCCGCCCGCCGACGACGACGCGGCCGGCGGTGTACCGGTCCACGCCGAACACCGCCCGCGCGATCTCGCTGCGCCCGGCACCGACCAGGCCCGCCAGCCCGACGATCTCGCCGGCCCGCACCTCGAACGACACGTCGTGGAAGGTGCCGGTGGACTCCAGCCCCTCGACCCGCAGCACCACCTCGCCTGGTGTGCTCGGCACCTTGGGGTAGAGGTCGGAGACCGCGCGGCCCACCATGCGCCGCACCAGCTCGTCGGGCGTGACGTCGGCGACGGCGTCGGTCGAGACGTGCTCGCCGTCGCGCATGACGGTGACGGTGTCGCAGAGGTCGGCCACCTCGTCGAGGCGGTGCGAGATGAAGACGACGGCGCGGCCGGCGTCGCGCAGGCCCCTGGCGACGGCGAACAGGCGGCGGACCTCGACGGCGCTCAGCGCCGCCGTCGGCTCGTCCATGACCAGGAGGCGGGCGTCCAGGGAGATTGCCTTGGCGATCTCGACGATCTGCTGGTCCGCGATGGACAGACCCTCCGCCGGACGGTCGGGGTCGAGGTCGACGCCGAGGTCCCGGAAGAGGGCGCGGGCGCCGGCCCGCATGGCACGGCGGTCGATCCGCCGGAACCGGTCGAGCGGCTCGCGGCCGAGAAAGATGTTCTCGGTGACCGTCAGGTCCGGGAAGCTCACGGGCTCCTGGTGGATCACGGCGACGCCGGCGGCCTTGGCCTCGGCGGGGCCTGCGAAGTCGCGCGGCGTGCCGTCCAGCTCGAACGTGCCCGCGTCCCGCCGGTGCACCCCGCCCACGATCTTGACCAGCGTGGACTTGCCCGCGCCGTTCTCTCCGACGAGGGCGTGGATGCTGCCCGGGTGCACGGTCAGGGTGCCCGATCTGAGCGCGGCGACCGGCCCGAAGGACTTGGCGACCCCCTCCAGGCGCAGCGTCGGTGCGGCGTTCGGCATGTCTCTCCGTCGAGCTGTGCGGGCGGTCGGCGGTGACCGCGAGGCGGCGCCCCGGCTGGACCGGGGCGGTATTGAATCGTTAAAAGCCGTACCCGGGACGCTAGTCGCAGCAGGTGAGGGCGTCAAGACCCGAGACCCGTGCGCAACACAAACGTTGCCGTGACATGGCCGAATAGGGAACTCTTGGTTCATTCAGGGGTGAACTTGCCCACCGCACGTCACGGAGGTGCCACCATGACCCAGCCTGTTGCCGACGGGCGTGCCGCCCTCGGCGAGGAACCGACGGAGCTCAAGCGGGTCATGGGGCCCCGGCTCCTCCTGCTCTTCATCATCGGGGACATCCTCGGGACCGGCGTGTACGCCCTGACGGGGGACGTCGCCGCCGAGGTCGGTGGTGCGGCATGGGCGCCGTTCATCATCGCCTTCGCCGTCGCCCTCATCACCGCGTTCTCGTACCTGGAGCTGGTCACCAAGTACCCGCAGGCCGCGGGCGCCGCGCTCTACACGCACAAGGCGTTCGGCGTCCACTTCCTCACGTTCATGGTGTGCTTCACCGTGATGTGCTCCGGCATCACCTCCGCGTCGACCGCCGCGCGGGCCGTCGGGGCCAACCTCTTCGCAGGGTTCGGTTTCGACGAGCCCAACACCTGGGCCGTCGTCGGCGTCGCGCTGGTCTTCATGGCCCTGGTCGCGCTGGTGAACCTGCGCGGCGTCGGCGAGTCGGTGAAGGCCAACATCGTGCTCACGCTCGTCGAGCTCTCCGGCCTGCTCTTCATCATCCTGGTCGGGTTCTTCGCCGCGTTCGGCGGGCAGGCCGACTTCAGTCGCGTGATCGTGTTCGACAGCCCGGACGACAAGTCCGCCTTCCTCGCCGTGACGACAGCGACGTCGCTCGCCTTCTTCGCGATGGTCGGCTTCGAGGACGCCGTCAACATGGCCGAGGAGACGCACGACCCGGTGAAGAACTTCCCCCGCATCATGATCACCGGCATCAGCATCACCGGGGTCATCTACGTGCTGGTCGCGATCTTCACGGTGGCGATCGTGCCGGTCGGCGAGCTCGGCGACAGCGAGACGCCACTCACGCTCGTGGTCGAGCGGGCGCTGCCCGGCTTCCCCATCGGCGCCATCTACCCGTTCATCACGATCTTCGCCGTCGCCAACTCGGCGCTGATCAACATGCTGATGGCCTCGCGTCTGCTGTACGGCATGGCCAAGCAGCGGGTGCTGCCGCCGTTCCTCGGGCGGGTCTCACCGCGGCGGCGGACGCCGACCGGGGCGATCCTGTTCACCACCCTGATCGCGTTCGGGCTCATCGTGCTCGTGACGCTGCAGGAGGAGGCCAGCGTCATCGCGGCGCTGGGCGGCACCACGTCGCTCCTGCTGCTCGCGGTGTTCACCATCGTGAACGTCGCGGTGCTCAAGCTGCGCAGCAACACCGTGGAGCGGAACCACTTCGTGGCCCCGACCATCCTGCCCATCCTGGGCGCGCTGCTCTGCGCGTTCTTCGTCGGACCATGGACCGGACGCGACCCGCTCCAGTACCAGATCGCGGGCTGGCTCCTGCTCATCGGCGTGGTCCTGTGGTTCATCACCTGGGCGTTCAACCGCCCCGACCCCACCGAGATCACCGACCTCGACGCGATCAGCGAACGCGAGGGCGGCGTGAACTGAGGCATCTCGATCCGTAGCGGGTGGTCACGCGCCCGAGCGATGCGCGGCGGCACCAGCTCCGTGGGGGTGCCGGTCCGAGGTGTCGGAGGAATTTGCCCCGCGGGTGTGTGTTGCTGTGCGTAGACGATGTCCACGCACAGCAACACACGCCCGCGAGCAGTTAATCTCCCGGAGTGTCGCCCTCTGGCACCGCAGGCAGCGCCGCGAGCTGGGCCTCCAGGTGGAACACCTCGTCCAGCAGCACAAAACCCTCGTCCGGGTTGCCCTCGTCGACGAAGAAGCCCGACATCGCGGCCTGCCACCGCGCGTTCACCTCGGTCGCGGCCATCCGGCGCTGCGCGGCCGCGTAGTCGTCGGTCTCCAGGATGCCGACCAGCAGCCCGTCGTCGCGCAGGAAGAGGTGGTAGTCGCGCCAGCCCGTGTCCCGCAGCGCCTCCAGCATCTCGGGCCAGACGGCGGCGTGGGCCGCCCGGTACTCGTCCAGCCGGTCCGCCCGCACCCGGGACGTGAAGCAGACCCGCCCGCCCGTCGTCGCCTTCGACATGTCGGTCCTCCGGATTCCTGGGCCCGGCGAAGGGCGACCTCCGCCATGAAACGGTTCATAATGTAGCCCGAAGCAAGGAGGCGCTCCATGACCCAGCCGGCCGCTCACCGCCGAGCATCCATCGCCGACGTCGCCCGCGCCGCCGGCGTCTCCGTCGGCACGGTCTCCAACGTGCTCAACCGGCCCGAACGCGTGCTGCCGGGAACCCGCGAGCGGGTCGAGGCCGCGATCGACGAGCTGAGCTTCGTGCGCAACGGCTCGGCCCGGCAGCTCCGGGCGGGGACCATCACCACGGTCGGCGCCATCGTGCTGGACATCGCCAACCCCTTCTTCACCGACGTCGCCCGCGGCATCGAGGAGCGGCTGGACCGGGACGACTTCACGCTCATGGTCGCGTCGTCCGACGACGACCCCGACCGCGAGCAGCGCTACCTGCGCCTCTTCGAGGAGCACGGCGTGCAGGGCGTCATGGTGGTACCGGCCACCGACGACATCGAGCACCTCCTCGCCGTGCGCCGGCGCGGCACCGGCGTCGTGCTGCTGGACCGGCCGTCGTCCGACCCGAGCATCTCGTCCGTCGCCGTCGACGACGTCCGCGGCGGCGAGCTGGCCGCCCGGCACCTCCTGGACCAGGGGCACACCCGCATCACGTTCCTCAACGGGCCGCACACCATCCGGCAGTGCGCCGACCGGCACGCCGGCGTGGTCAAGGCGCTGGTCGCGGCCGGGCTGAATCCGGCGTCGGCGCTGGTGGAGACCACCGTGACCAGCCTGAACGCCGACGGCGGCGAGGCGGCGATCCGCGGGCTGCTGGAGTCGGGCGACCGGCCGACCGCCGTCTTCTGCGTCAACGACCTCGTCGCGCTCGGGGTGCTGCGCACCCTGCGCACCGAGAACATCGCCGTCCCGACCGACATGGCAGTGGTCGGGTACGACGACGTCGCGTTCGCGGCCGAGCTGTCCACGCCCCTCACCTCGGTGCGCCAGCCGACCCACGAGCTCGGGGCGCGCGCGGCGGACCTCCTGCTCGGCGGGCCCGACACGGCGGCGGAGCACGTGATGTTCCAGCCGACGCTGGTGGTGCGCCGGTCCTCGCGGGCGTCCTAGCCCCGGGCCAGCCCACTTGGCCTGCACGCCACTTCGGTCAGTTGCTGCCGCTCACCGCTGAGCCGCCGCCCGCACAGCACCCGCATCCTTGACCGGTGCCCAGTCCGGGCCCGTGCCGCGCATGGACTCGTAGAACGGGTCGCCCACCCCGATCTCGCCGGCCCGCACCACCGTGCCCGTGAACGCGGACCGGTAGATCGCGGCGACCAGCTCGAGCGTCTCCCGGGCGTCCGCCACGGCCACCGGCGGCGCCTCGCCCGCCGCGAACGCCCGGTAGGTCGGCACGAGCTGGGCGAGGTGTCCCGACGGCAGCGCCTCGGGATCCGGCTGCCACAGCCGTCCGACGTCGTCCCGGCCGGCCGCCGGCGTGAACGTCCAGTCGGCGTCGGTGTACCCGTACAGGTGCGACAGCTCGACGGTCGCCGCCTCGGTGTCGAACCGCAGGTCCGAGGTCTCCCGGGGGGACAGCAGAGAGTTGGTGACGGTCGCCAGCGCACCGCTGGCGAAGCGGACGATCGCCATCGACACGTCCTCGGTGTCCACGTGCCGGGCCAGGCGGCCGGCCATCGCCGTCACCTCTGACCAGGGCCCGAGCACCGCCAGCAGCAGGTCGAACTGGTGGATCCCGTGGCCCAGCGTCGGGCCGCCGCCCTCGGTGTCCCACCGCCCGCGCCACGGCACCTCGAAGTACTCCGGCCCGCGGAACCACAGGGTGTCGCACGTCGCGACCAGCGCCCGGCCCAGCGCGCCGTCGTCCAGCAGCCGGCGGAGCTGGCGCGCGCCGTCCCCGAACCGGTGCTGCACGATCTGCGTGAACGACGCCGTCGAGCCGGCCTCGGCCCGGGCGATGCGGTCGATCTCCGCGAGCGACAGGGTGGCGGGCTTCTCCACCACCACGTGCACCCCCGCCCGGAGCGCGGCCACCGCCGCGTCGGTGTGCGCGCCGGGCGGCGTGCACACGTGCAGCACGTCCGTCTCGGCGAGCACGCTCTCCAGGTCGGTCCCGTGCGAGGGGACGCCGTGCTTCCGGGCAAACTCCTCGGCCCGCACCGGGTCGAGGTCCACGGCGTGGGCCAGGACGGCGTCGACCCCGTGCTCCGACAGGCGCGCGACGGCGCCCGCGTGGGCCCCGGCGATGCCGCCGGTCCCCAGGATCGTCACCTTCACGCGAGGGCGCCGATCTCGACGGCCACCGCGTCCACGAAGCTCTCCGGGGTCCCGGCGGGCAGCAGCCCCGGCAGCGTGAGCAGCGCCCGGACGTCCTCCTCCGCGCCGGCCAGCCCCTCGACGTCGCCCAGGCCGTCGGCGCCGCCCGGTATCTCGTGCGCGTGGACCAGCGCCGCGAGCTCCTCGGCCCGCGGGTCGTCGACGCCCTCCCCGGACAGCGTCCGCCGTCGGACGAACTGGGCCCACGCGGCCAGGGCGAACGCCACGCCGCGCGGCTCCCAGCCCGCGGCCAGCGCGTCCGCGAGCACGCCGCCCCACCGGAACGGGATCTTCTGCGTGCCGTCCATCGCCACCTGGACCGTGGTGTGCCCGGTGTGCGGGTTGGCGAAGCGGGTCAGGATCTGCTCGCCGTACTGGTGCAGGTCCAGGCCGTCGGGCGGAGTGAGCGTGGGCAGCGCGTCCTCGAAGAGGTACTGGCGGGCGCGCTCGGCGATCGCCGGGTCGGCCACCGCCGCCGCGATCGTCGTGTGCCCTGCGAGCCAGCCCGCGTACGCAACCAGCGAGTGCGTCCCGTTGAGCAGCCGCAGCTTGGCCTGCTCGAACGGCGCGACGTCCTTGGTCAGCGTCGCGCCGGCCGCCTCCCAGGCGGGGCGCGGCCCGGCGAACCGGTCCTCGATCACCCACTGCGCGAACGGCTCGCCCACCACGAGCCCCTCGTCCCGCACCGCGAGCGCCTGCTCCACCCGGTCGCGCTGCTCCGGCGTCGTCGCGGGCACTATCCGGTCGACCATGGAGCACGGGAACGTGACCCGCGCGTCGAGGAACCCACGCAGGGCGTCGCCCTCGGCGTCCGGCAGGCCGGCCTCGACCGCCTGCCGCACGAGGCGTTCGAGCACGCGCCCGTTGTCCACCATGTTGTCGCAGGTCAGGACAGTGATCGGGGCCGCGGACGCCGCACGCGCCGCGAGCCCGCGCACCAGGAGCCCGATCGCCGACGTCGCCGGCCGGACCGGCTCCCCCGTCTCCCGGTCGGCCCGCAGCGCCGCCAGGTCCTCGGCCACGGCGTCGAGGTCGAGCGACCCGTCGGCCCGCCGCGCGTACCCCTTCTCCGTGATCGTCAGCGTGACCACGTGGGTCGACGGCGCCGCGAGCGCCGCGAGGACCCGCTCGGTCTCCTCGGCGGGGTATGCGACGTCGACCACCGACCCGATCAGCTCGACCGACGACTCCTGCTCGCCCGCGGTGAGCACCGCGTACACCCCGCCCTGCGGACGAAGCTGGTCGCGCACCGTCGCGGACCGCTGGGTCACGCCGAGGATGCCCCAGGAGGTGTCACCGGTCGCGATGGCGGCACGCTCGGTGTAGACGGCCTGGTGCGCCCGGTGGAACGCGCCGATCCCGAGGTGGACGACGCCCACCGCCGTCGGCGTCACGGGTGCGTCCATGCCCACCGGGACGCGGTCCCGGTGCAGGCGGTCGTCAGTCATCGCGTGTCTCCCTCACCTGTGCCACGAGCTGCGTCGGGTTCACGAACCGCAGCGCCACCACGAGCATGACGAGCATGGTCGCGGTGTAGATCACCGACATGGCCGAGATGAGCTGCCTCGCCTCGCCACCGCCGGCTGCTGTCATGCCACGGTAGATCGCCACGACGAGTGTGTCCGATCCAGGACCCGACACGAGGAAGGTCAGCTCGAACAGACCGACCGTCCGCACGAGCACCAGGATGCCCGCCGCGAGGATGCCCGGCACGAGCAGCGGTGCCAGGATCCGCGTGAACACCTGGCGGGTCCGGGCTCCGCACATCCGGGCGGCCGACTCGATGGCCGGGTTGATCTGCTCGATGAACGGCGTCATCGTCAGGATCACGAACGGCACCGACGGCACGAGGTTGACCAGTACGACGGCGGCGAGCGTGCGCCCCAGCCCGAACGAGTACATGACGGTGGCGAGCGGGATGCCGTAGGTGATGGGCGGCATGAGCACGGGCAGCAGGAACAGCAGCATGACCACGCGCTTGCCCGGGAAGTCGCGGCGGGCCAGCACGTAGGCGGCGGGCACGCCGACGACCACGGAGATCAGCACGACGAGCACGGCGACGCCGACGGTGACGCCGACCACCTCGGCCAGGGCGAACCGGTCCCAGGCCTCGGCGTAGCGCTCGGTGGTGAAGCCGTCGGGCAGCCAGGTGTCGAACCACTGGCGGCCGAACGAGTCGACGACCACCGCGACGAGGATCCCGACCAGGAACACCCCGAACGCGGTCATGCCGGCCCAGACGAACCAGGTGGACGGCCGCGCGGCAAGCGGCCGTTCGAGTGTCGAGGTGGCCATCAGCCCTTCCCTCCCGTGGACCCGCGGTAGAGCAGCGACCGCAGGCCGAGCACCGCCACGACGACGACCAGCTCGACGGCGCCCATCATGAGCGCGATGGTGGACGCCATCGCGTAGTCGTTCTGCTCCCCGAAGGCCCGGAACGCCATGAGCGACATGACCCGGGTCTCGCCCATGGCGTCACCGACCAGCCGCGCCGACGGGAACACGGAGAACGCGAGCACGAACGTCAGCACGAACGTGGTGGCCAGCCCCGGCGCGAGCAGGGGCAGGACGACCCGCCGGAACCGCTGCCACCAGCCGGCGCCGAGCGTCTTCGCCGCTTGCTCCAGCGACGGGTCGATGCCCGACAGGTAGGACGAGATGAGCAGGAACGCGAACGGGAAGCCGGTGATGACCAGGGAGAACATCACACCCAGGTAGTTGTTCACGAGCTGGAGCGGCTCGTCGATCAGGCCGGCGCCGAGCAGCGCCCGGTTGAGCCAGCCCTGCCGCCCCGCGAAGATGAGCAGGCCCTGCGCGGTCAGCACGGTGCCCAGCGTGATCGGCAGCACGAGGAGCGACGTCAGCAGCCGCTTGCCGCGGAACTTGTGCCGCAGCACCATCGCCACCGGGATGGACGCCACCACGTTGAACAGGGCGGCCGGCAGGGCGAGCCGCATCGTGAGCCCGACGGAGTCGAAGATGAACGGGTCGCTGAAGAACGCCACGTAGTTGGCGAGGATCCCGCCGCCCCACTGCTTCTGCATCGCCGCCGTCGGCTGGATCGTGAGCCCGATCCCGTACGAGAACGGGTACACGAACAGCGCCACCGCGACCACGAGCCCCGGCACGAGCAGGAGCAGCGCCGTGTCGACGCCGCGCTCGGCCAGGCGGTGCCGCAGGCTCGCCGTCGCCCGCTCGGGCCGCTGCGCGGTGGCGGTCACGACGCGCCCTCGCAACTGCAGCGACGCGGAGCGCGCCTCACGCCGCCACCTCCTGCGGCACGACGGCGTCCAGCGCCTCCGGGAACACCAGCACGCGCTCGACCGGCGCGGTGAGGGCGACCGCGCTGCCGACGTCCGGCGCCGTCGTCGCGCGTGCGTGCAGCATGGTGTCGCTTGCCTGCACGCCGACGGCGTGCTCGCGCCCGTGGTACTCGACCACGGACACGGTGCCGAGGATCGAGCCGCCCGAGCCGCCGGTCGAGCCGCCCGGCACCACGGTGAAGTCCTCCGGCCGGATCGCCACCCGCACCCGGTCCCCGACGGCGAGGGTGCCCACCGCGCGGCCGGTGAGGCGGACGCCGTCCGCCGTCGGTCCGGGCAGCTCGACCACCACCTCGCCGCCGGACGCCGAGGCCACCGTGGCGGGCAGGATGTTCCGGTACCCCATGAAGTCGGCGACGTACCAGCTCGTGGGGCTCTCGTAGAGCTCGTCGGGCGTGCCGACCTGCTGCACGCGCCCGTCGCGCAGCACGACCAGGCGGTCGGCCAGGGACAGCGCCTCCTCCTGGTCGTGCGTCACGTAGATCGTGGTGAGCCCGAGCGACTGGTGCAGGCGGCGGATCTCGGTGCGCATGTCGAGCCGGAGCTTCGCGTCGAGGTTGGACAGCGGCTCGTCCATGAGCACGAGCGACGGTTCGAGCACCACGGCGCGCGCAATGGCGACCCGCTGCTGCTGGCCGCCCGAGAGCTGGCCGGGCAGCTTCCTGGCGTGCTCGCCGAGCTTGACGAGCTCGATCGCCGCGCGCACCCGGGTGTCGACCTCCGCGCGCGGCCGCCCCTGCATCTGCAGGCCGAACGCGATGTTCTTCTCCACCGTGAGGTGCGGGAACAGCGCGTACGACTGGAACACCATGCCGAACCCGCGGCGCTCGGGCGGCAGCGTGTCGATCCGCCTGCCGTCCATCAGGATCTCGCCGTGCGTGAGGGGGAGCAGGCCGGCCAGGCAGTTCAGCGCCGTCGACTTGCCGCAGCCCGACGGCCCCAGCAGGGCGACGAACTCCCCCGACCGGATCGTCAGGTCCAGCCCGGACAGCGCGTCCACCCCGCCGAACCGCCGGCCGACGCCGCGCAGCTCCAGCGACTCGAAGTCACTCACTTAAGCTTCCTCCTCCACCTTGCCGCCGCCGACCTCGCGGTCCCAGATGTCGAAGGCGGTCACCATGGACTCGGCGTCGAGCGGCACGACGGCGTCCTGCGACTCGATGAGCTCGTCGAACTCGGGACGGCCGAACTCCTCGATCACGTCCTGCGACTCCTGCGGCGCGAGGTCGAGCGTCGCACCCTCGATAGCCGGGCCCGGGTAGAAGTAGCCGGCGTCGTACGCCTTGGCGTTCTGCTCCGGGGTGAGCATGTCCTGCAGCAGGAGCAGGATCGCGCTGATCTTGTCGGCGCTCTGCCCCTTCGGGATCGCGGCGTAGTGCGCGTCGGTGACCCACGTGAAGTCGTCGAACGCGGCGGCCTCCAGCCGGCCCGGGAGTGTGCCCTCCGCGCGCGGCGCGATGTCCCAGCCGGTGGTGGTGGGGACCATGCTCCAGGTGCCGTCGGCCATGTTGGTGATCACCTGGCCGGTGCCCGTCGGGTAGGTGTCGACGTACTGGCCGAGCTCCTTGAGGTACGCCCAGGTCTTGTCCCAGCCGTTCTCCGGGTCGGTCGGGTCCTCGTCGCCCAGGAGGTAGGGCAGGCCCATGAGCAGGGTGCGGCCGGGGCCGGAGTTCGCGGGGCGGGCGTACCCGAACTTGCCCGGGTTGGCCTCCGCCCACTCCAGCAGCTCCTGCGGGTTCGCGGGCGGCGTTTCCACCACCTCGGGGTCGTACTGCAGCAGCGGCCCGGACGGGTAGTACGTCGTCACGACGCCGTACCCCTGCGCCAGCTCCTGCATCTTCGCCGCCTGCTCCAGGTAGTTCTCCTGGTTGGTCAGGCGGTCGCCGTAGTCGTCCACGACGGGGATCCACAGGTCCTGGCTGATGCCCGCGGCGAGCCCGTCGTTGCCGGTGAACACCACGTCGATGGACAGGTTCCCGCTGTCCACCTGCGGCTTGACCAGGCCCGTGACGTCGGGTGCGCCACCCGTCTCCCAGGTCACCGACTCGATGACGTCGGGGTTGTTCTCGACGAACTCGTCGACCATGCCCTCGGTCAGGCGCTGGTTGCCCGCGACGTCGAGGATGTTCAGGGTGACGGGCTCCGACGGCGTGTCGGGCACGTCGGCCGGGTCGGTCACCGCGGGGCCGCCCGCACCGCCAGGGGGCGCGGGGGGAGTGCACGCGGTGAGCAGGGCCAGTGCCGCGACGCCGACGAGCGCCGCCGCCTTCTTCGAGGTGCGCATGGTGCCTTCCTCTCTCGGGCGCCGTCGCCCGGGGTTTCGGTTGCCGGGGCGGACGTCAGTCGGCCGTCCCGGGAGGTACGGGTCCGGACGACCCGCGGATGACGAGCTCCACCGGGAGCTGCGCACTCGCGGGCGTCCCGCCGCGCAGGCGTTCGAGCAGCAGGTCGACCGCTCGCCGGCCGAGCCGGGCGAGCGGTGTGCGGACGGTGGTCAGGGCGGGCGAGACGAGGGTGGCGAGCTGGACGTCGTCGAACCCGACGACGGACATCTCGCCCGGCACGTCGACGCCCCGGTGCCGCAGGCGGTCCAGGAGGCCGAGGGCCATGAGGTCGTTGAACGCGACGACGGCGGTGACGCCGCCCGCCAGGGCATGGTCGGCCGCCTGGATGCCGCCCGCGAAGTGCGGCCGGAAGCTGCCGAGCTCCACCAGCTTGACGTCCCAGCGCTCGGCCGCCGCGAACAGGCCCGCGACCCGCCGTCGGCCCGACCACGACGACGCCGGCCCGGCGGCGATGCCCACCGTCCGGTGGCCGAGCGCGTGCAGGTGCCCGAGCACCTGGGCCACGCCGTCGGCGTCGTCCCCCGCGACGAACGGGAACTCCTCCGCCTCCGCGCCAGGCGGCAGCTCGCGGTTGGCCAGCACCGCCGTCACGCCGACCAGGGCCGCGCGCAGCTCCGCCTCGCCCGACCGAGGCGACGCGACGATCAGACCGTCGGTGCGCGCGGCGAGCGCGTCGATCAGCTCGGGCTCGACGGCGGCGTCCTCGTCGGAGTCGGCGACGAACACCTCGTAACCCTCGGCGCGCGCCCTGGCCTGCACACCCTTGGTCACGGACGCGAAGTACGGGTTCTCCAGGTCGGGCACCACCAGGCCGACGGCGTGCGTGCGCCCCATCCGCAGGCCGCTCGCCGCACGGTTGGGCCGATAGCCGAGCTCCGCCGCGACGCGCGTCACGCGGTCGCGGGTCTCCGGGGCCACCCGCTCGGGCGACGCGAGGGCGCGCGACACGGTGGAGATCGACACCCCAGCGGCGCGCGCGACGTCGTGTGCCGTGACCATGACACCTCCCCCGGGTGATTCGCGGCTCTGCGAACGTTTGCACCCTATCGCACGGTTGGTCGCAAACGTTCTCAGTTTTCACTCCGGCTTGCTCGGGGTATCACCTGGTCTGGTCATCTTGACCGGCCCATCATCTGTTACATGACCCTCGTCGACGTCCAGGAAGCGAAGACCCATCTCTCGCGGCTGATCTCGCGCGCACAGAACGGCGACGAGATCGTCGTCGTGCGTTTCGGAAAGCCCGCAGTCCGACTGACGCCGGTGGAGCCCGTGGCAGAGCGGACGTTCGGCACCTTCCCCCTCGCCGTTCCGGACGGGTTCTTCTTTGACTCGCTCGATGAGAAGGAGCTTGGCGCCTGAGGGTGAAGGCAGCCTGGTTCGACCACGCCCCCTACGTTCGTCGGGCGCGGACCGACTTTTGTCGGGTCCCCCGCCGGCGTCGGCCTGCTTAGCCTGGGGCATGTCCACTCGCTGGGTCCTGTCGATCACCCTGGCCGTCGCCGTCCTCACGTCGGTGGTGGCCTGGCTGATCTTCCCGTCGCTCGGGCCGGCCCAGGCCGCGCTCGGCCTCCTGATCCAGGTGGTGGCCACCGTCGTGATCGTCCGGTGGCAGTCCGCGGTCGGCCCGGTCCTGACGGTCGTCACGGTCACGGTGATCCTGGTCTACGCGCCGATCGGCTGGCGGATCGTCTTCGACTACGACCTCACGGCGTGGATCCCCATCATGTCCGCGTACGCCACCGCACGGCTCGTGGCCGGCGTCCGGCGGCGCGCCGAGATCGTGCTCGGCGCGGTGCTCGTGGTCGCGCTGGTGCTGCTGCTCGCCGCGCCGCCCTGGCTGATGCCGGGCCCGCCGGGTCCCCAGCCGGCGACGCTGCTGAGCATGCTCGGGGCGGCCTCCCCGCCGCTGGCGGGCGCCTGCTTCGCGCTGTGGGCGCGGCTGCGCAACGCGCGCCGCGACCGGATAGCCGCCCTGGCTCGCGAGCGGGAGCTGCTGGCCCGCCAGCGCGTGGCCGACGAGCGCTCCCGGATGGCCGCCGAGCTGCACGACCTGGTAACGCACCAGATGGTGCGCGTGATCTTCCAGGCCAGGAACCTCGCCCGCCCGGACCGGGCCGACGACGTCCGCCTCGCCGCGGGCGAGATCGCCGCGACCGCGACCGACGCGCTGGAGCAGATGCGGGACTTCCTGCGCGCGGTCCGCGTCGAGGACGACCCCTGGCGGCACGACGACGGCGCCGTGCCGGTGGGCGACACCGTTCGGCAGATCGAGGAGCTGGTGGTCGCGGGTCGGGATCTGGGACAGCGCATCGAACTCACCCTGGCCCCGGAGATGGGCACCAGTTCGGACGGCGGGCTGCCGGACGGCGGGCTCTCGCACGCCGGCCTGCCGGACACCGACCTGTCACACGCCAGCGTCTCGGCAGCCGCCGGCCGCTGCCTGGTGCGGGCAGTCCAAGAGGGGCTCGTCAACGCGGCCAAGCACGCCCCGGGCACCCCGGTGACCGTGCGGCTGGAGCTCGAACCGGGCCGCTGCGCCGTCGTGGTCGAGAACCCGCTGAGCTGCAACGGCTGGGGCGACACCAGGACTCAGCGCGACACGCGCGGGCCCCACGACACGCGCGAGGAAGGCAACGCCGACGGGCCCGACGGCGTGGACAGGCAGAACACCACCAGGCAGAGCACCACCGGACAAGACGGAGCCGATGGCCGAGAGGACACGATCGGACAAGACGACAGCCTGGCCCGGAGCGGTTCCGGCACCGGCCTGCTCGGCATCAGCCGTCGGGCGGAGATGCTCGGCGGCGAGCTGACCGCCGGCGCTACCGGCGACCGGTTCCGCCTCCGGGTATCCGTCCCGCTGCGGCCCGCCGAGGTGGCGCCGCCGTCGGGCGCGGCGGCAGGATCGGGCTCATGACCGACGTGACCGTGCTCCTCGTCGACGACGACCCGCTCGTCTGCGGCTACCTGCGGCAGGAGCTCGACGCCGTCGACGGCGTGCGCGTCCTCGACACCGCGCGGGACGGCGCGGAGGCCGTCGACCTCGCGACCCGCACCCGCCCCGACGTCGTGCTGATGGACATCCGGATGCCCGGCGTGGACGGGATCGACGCGACGGCGGCCCTGACCCGGTCCGACGACGGCCCCGCCGTCGTGCTCATGACCACAGTCGACTCCGACCAGGCGCTCGTCGCGGGCCTGCGCGCCGGAGCGCGCGGCTTCACGCTGAAGACGGCGCCGGTGGGAACGATCATCGAGGCGATCCGCGCGGCCGCGCGCGGGGTCGACGTGCTCTCGCCCGAGGCCACGCAGCGCCTGCTCCGTCTGGCCGACGCCGAGCCGCGTCCGGCGTCGGACCCCCGCGTGGACGCGCTCACCGAGCGCGAGCGCGAGGTGCTGCACCTGGTCGGCGAGGGGCACTCCAACGCCGACGTGGCGCGGTCACTCTACCTGGCGGAGAGCACGGTCAAGGGACACGTGTCCCGGCTGATGGAGAAGCTGGGCTGCACGAACCGCACCCAGCTCGCGGTCCTGGCGCAACGGTCGGCCTGACGCGCCGCGGGTCCCCGCGACAGTGCTGAAGTAGTGGCGAACGACCGACGAAAGACGGGCCCGTCCGGTTCCGACGGCGCTGTTGCGCCAGCTCTGCCCCGCCGAGGCTGGAAGCATGATCCAAGCCAAGAGACTGACCAAGAGATACGGCGACCGCGCGGTGGTGGACCACGTGTCGTTCACCGCGCCGTCCGGACAGGTCACCGGGTTCCTCGGGCCCAACGGAGCGGGCAAGTCGACCACCATGCGGATGCTGGTCGGGCTGACACGCCCGACGACGGGCACCGCCTCTGTGCTCGGCGCCCCGTATACGGAGCTGCCTGCTGCCGCCGCGCGGGTCGGCACGCTCCTCGACCCGGAGGACCTGCCCGGCTACCTCACCGCGCGGCGGCACCTGCAGTGGTACGCGACCGCCGCGGGGATCGACACGGCCCGCATCGGCCCCGTCCTGGCCCAGGTGGACCTGGCAGGCGCGGCGGACAAGAAGATCAGCGGCTACTCCCTCGGGATGCGGCAGCGGCTCGGCCTGGCGTGCGCGCTGCTCGCCGACCCGGAGGTGCTGGTCCTGGACGAGCCCGCCAACGGGCTGGACCCGGCGGGGATGCGGTGGCTACGCGACCTGCTCCGCGGCCTGGCCGCCGACGGCCGCACCGTGTTCCTGTCCACGCACCTCCTGCTGGAGGTGGAGCAGCTCGCCGAGCACATCGTCGTCATCAACGACGGCCGCATCGCGGCGGACGCCACGCTCGCCGAGCTCAGCGCCGGGCGCGGGCTGGAGCAGTCCTACCTCGACGTCACCCAGGAGGCACGATGAACACCGCCCGACAGACCGGCGCACCAGGCTCGGGCGCTGCTTCGACCCGCAGGGCGACCCCGCCCGGCTTCGGCGCGACCGTCCGTGCGGAGCTGATCAAGGTGCGGCACAGCCCGAGCCTCTGGGTGCTGCTGCTCGTCACGCTGGCGATCGCCGTGGGGCTCACCGCCGTGGTGACCGCGGCCGGCGGCGCCGATGCGCTCTACGAGCGGCAGGCCGACGGCGGCGGCAGCACCTACGAGGTGCTGTTCTTCGGGCCGACCCTCGCGGTGTGGGCCTACGCGTTCTTCGGCGCGACGGTGAGCGCTGGCGAGTTCGGCAGCGGCGTCGTCAACTACTCGTTCCTGGCCACGCCGAACCGGGCCCGCGTGCTGCTCGCGAAGCTCGTGGTGGTGAGCGGGATCGGGGTGGTGGCCGGGCTGGTGATCTCGGCGGCCGACTTCGCGATCACGCAGGGCATGCTCCGGCTGGCGGGATACCCGGCCCTGTCCCTGTCGGACCCGGGACTGCTCCGGGTGATGCTCGTCTTTATCCCGGTGCAGATGCTGGTCTGGGGCAGCTTCGCGCTGCTCTTCGGCGTGGTGGTCCGCAGGCCCGCCGCTGCGGCGATCATCCTGTTCCTCGGCTCGCTGCTGCCGGTGGTCACCGCGCAGTACCTGCCGCAGGCGTGGGGCGAGACCGTACCGCGGTGGATGCCGGGAGCCCTGATCGAGAGCCTGTCCGGGCTGTCCGTACCGGGGAGCGAGGGCTACCTGCCACTCGCCCCCGCTGTGATCGCGACACTGGCGTGGATCGCGGCGTTCGTCGTGACGGGGGTGCTGGTGATCCGGCGTCGGGACGCGTGAGCCGCCCGCACGACGCTCTACGATGACCGCGCAGAGCGCTCACCCGACCGGCGACGACGCCTCAGGAGGACCCCGTGACCGACACCTGGACCCTGCACCCCGACCGGGCACTGCCCGCGGACTCCGTGACGCGGCCCATCGCCCGCGAGATCTACCTGGCGGTGCGGGACCTCCCGATCGTGTCGATGCACGGCCACGTCGACGTCACCGCCTTCGCGGACGACGAGCCGTTCGGCGACCCCGCCCAGCTCCTGGTGGTCCCCGACCACTACCTGACGCGGATGCTCGTGTCCCAGGGCGCGAAGCTCCCGGAGCTGGGCGTGGGCCCGGCGGGCGGGCCGGGGTTCGAGACGGACCCTCGCGAGATCTTCCGCCGCTTCTGCGCGGGCTGGAAGCACTTCCGCGGCACGCCGACGCGGTACTGGCTGGAGCACGAGCTGGTCGAGATCTTCGGCGTCACGGTGCGCCCGTCGGCGGACACCGCGGACCAGGTCTACGACCAGGTCGCCGAGCGCCTGGCCGACCCGGGCTTCCGCCCGCGCGCCCTGCTCGACCAGTTCAGCATCGAGGTCATCGGCACCACCGACCCCGCGTGGAGCACCCTGGAGGAGCACGCCCGCCTCGCCGCCGACCTGCCGGGCCGCGTGCTGCCGACGTTCCGGCCGGACCCGCTGCTGCACCCGGCCCGGCCGGCCTGGCGGGAGGATCTCGACCGGCTCGCGGCGGCGTCGGGCATCGGTACCGACACCTACGCGGGCTACCTGGCGGCGCTCCGCGAGCGCCGCGCCGCCTTCGTGGCGGCGGGCGGCCTGGCCACGGACCACGGCCACTTCAGCGCGGACACCACCCCGCTGCCCGACGACGTCGCGGCCGCCCTCTTCGACAAGGCCCTCGGCAGCGGCCCGGACGGAGACGGGATCACCGCCGAGGAGGAGGCGGCCTTCTCCGCCCACATGCTGTTCCAGATGGCAGCGATGTCCGCGGAGGACGGCCTGGTCATGCAGCTCCACCCGGGCGTGCTGCGCGACCACGACCCCGCCGTCGCCGCGGCGTTCGGGCCCGACAAGGGGTACGACATCCCCGTCGTCACGGAGTTCGCCCGTGGCCTGCGGCCCGTGCTGGAGGCGTTCGGGAGCTCGGAGAGCTTCCGGATGATCGCCTTCACCGTGGACGAGGACGTGTACTCGCGCGAGCTCGCGCCGCTGGCCGGCGTCTACCCGGCGCTGCGGCTGGGCGCGCCCTGGTGGTTCCTGGACGCGCCCGACGCCATGCGCCGGTTCCGGGAGGCCGCGACGGAGACCGCCGGGTTCTCGAACATGTCCGGCTTCGTCGACGACACACGTGCGTTCTGCTCCATCCCCGCCCGCCACGACCTGGCCCGCCGGGTCGACGCCGGCTACCTCGCCCGGCTGGTCGCCGAGCACCGGCTCGACCTGGACGAGGCGGTCGACACCGCCGCCGACCTGGCCTACCACCTGCCGAAGGCGGCGTACGCGGCCCGCTGACGGCGGGCTCGCCGTCGGCGCTAGGGTAAAACCTGCCCATCAACCGCAAGACGGACGGGACGGTCCATGACTGAAGTACCCCACGCGGCCTGGCTGCCCGACGACGCGTTCGCCGCGATCGGCAGCCGCCGGGTAGTGGTGGCCGGCGACGGCGTGCTCACGGGCACCGTCGCCGAGGAGGTGGCGGCGGCGACGGCCCGGTTCGGCGGGGCGTTCTCCCGCCTCGAGGTGGGCGACGGCGTGGCGGACGCCGACCTGGTGCTGACGCTGGCCGCGTCGTCGCCGGTCAGCTCCATCGAGGTCTCGCTCGACGGGACCGGCGCCGCCGACGAGAGCTTCCGGTTCACGCGCGAGGCGGGCGCCGTCGTCGTGCAGGCGCTGAGCGACGTGGGGCTGCTGTACGGGCTGTTCCACGTGGTGCGCCTGGGCGAGGCCGCCTTCGCGGGGCCCGACATCGACGAGACGTACACCCCCGCCGCAGACCTGCGGATGCTGGACCACTGGGACAACGTGGACGTGCACCCGATCATGGGCCAGGTGGAGCGCGGATACTCCGGCGGATCGATCTTCTACGACAACGGTTTCGTGCACGCCGACCTGTCGCGCGTCGAGCGGTACGCCCGGCTGCTGGCCGCGGTCGGGATCAACCGCGTGGCGATCAACAACGTCAACGTGCACGAGCGCGAGGCGCACCTGCTGACCGACGACCTGGGCGACGTCGTCCGCATCGCCGCCGTCTTCCGGCGGTGGGGGATCCGGGTGCACCTGTCGGTGTCGTTCGCCGCGCCGATCACGCTCGGCGGGCTCGGCACCGCCGACCCGCTCGACCAGGACGTCGCACACTGGTGGGTCCGCGCGGCCGCGCGGGTGTGGGACGCCATCCCGGACTTCGGCGGGTTCGTGGTCAAGGCGGACTCCGAGGGCCAGCCCGGCCCGTTCGCCTACGGCCGCACCCACGCCGACGGCGCGAACATGCTCGCGGCGGCCGTCGAGCCGTACGAGGGCCTGATCCACTGGCGGGCGTTCGTCTACAACCACCGGCAGGACTGGCGCGACCGGTCGACCGACCGCGCCCGCGCCGCGTACGACCACTTCCACCCGCTGGACGGCGCGTTCTCGGACAACGTGATCGTGCAGGTCAAGTACGGCCCGCTCGACTTCCAGGTGCGTGAGCCGCTCTCCCCGGTCCTTGCGGCCATGCCGCAGACCCGGGTCGCCCTCGAGCTCCAGGTCACCCAGGAGTACACCGGCCAGCAGCAGCACGCCGTCTACCTCGGGCCGCAGTGGAGCCAGCTCCTCCGCTTCCGCTTCTGGGAGTCCGACGGCGTGGACGGCGGCTCGCCCACCGTCGCCGACCTCGCCACCGGCCGCGGCAAGGCCGTCGAGGACCCAGGCACCGGCACGTGGCGCAAGCCGGCCGGCGGCTTCGCCGCCGTCTCCAACGTCGGCGACGACGAGTTCTGGACCGGGCACCCGCTCGCCCAGGCCAACCTCTACGCGTACGGGCGGCTGTGCTGGGATCCCACGCTCGACCCCGCCGCGCTGCTCGACGAGTGGGTGGCCCTCACCTTCCCGGGTGCGCCGGCCGCCGTCGGACAGGCCGTGCACGCGGTGCTCGACCGGTCGTGGGAGACCTACGAGCAGTACACGGCGCCGCTCGGCGTGGGCTTCATGGTGCGTCCAGGGCACCACTACGGACCCGACGTCGACGGCTACGAGTACACCCCGTGGGGCACGTACCACTTCGCGGACCGGGACGGCATCGGCGTGGACCGTACGGTCAGGACCGGCACGGGTTACGCGGGCCAGTACCCGGCGCCGTGGTCGCTCACCTACGAGCTGCCGTCGACGTGCCCCGACGAGCTGCTGCTGTTCTTCCACCACGTGCCCTACACGCACGTGCTGCACAGCGGCAAGACCGTGATCCAGCACATCTACGACACCCACTTCGAGGGCGTGTCCCGGGTGGAGAAGATGATCGAGGCGTGGTCGGCGGTCTCGACGCTCGTGGATCCCCGGCTCTCCGAGCGGATCTCGGAGCGGCTCGCCGAGCAGCTCCGCAGCGCCACCGAGTGGCGCGACCAGGTGAACACCTACTTCCTCCGGAAGTCGGGCATCCCGGACGAGCAGGGGCGCACGATCTACTAGGCCACCCGTACCGGCGATCTCCTCCAGAGCGGGTGATCTCCGGTGAGCTACTCCAACGATTCGACCCGGGGCGGCGTCCCAGGAGTGTCAGAGCGTTCCGACACACCTGGTGGTCCCCATGCCTGCCGCTGTCCTGGCCGCCCCGCCGGCGCCCCCCGCCCCGCCCGCTCCGCCGTCGGCCCGTCCGCACCTCCACGAGGTGCACGGCCTGCGCGGCCTCGCGCTCCTGCTCGTGGTGCTGTTCCACCTCTTCGGCGGAGGCCGCGTCTCCGGGGGCGTCGACGTCTTTCTCGTGATCTCCGGGTTCCTCGTCACCGGCTCGCTCGTGCGCAGGGCCGAGTCGGGCAGCCTCCGGCTCGGCGAGGTGTACGCGCGGAACGCGGCGCGCCTCGCGCCGTCGGCCCTCGTGGTGCTGGGGGCCGTCGCCCTCGCCGCGTGGACGCTGCTGCCCACCGGGCGCTGGCTCGACGTGTGGCGGCAGGTGGTCGCGTCCGCCGCCTACGTGGAGAACTGGGACCTGATCGGGAACGAGCTCGCCTACGGCGCGGCCGGCCCGGCGGCCAGCCCGCTCCAGCACTTCTGGTCGCTGTCCGTGCAGGGGCAGTTCCTGCTGGCCTGGCCGCTCGTGGTGCTCGTCGTGGCCTGGCTGGGCCGACGGGCGCGCACCCGGGTCCGACGGCGGATCCTGGCGCTCGTCACCGTGGCGTCCGCCGCCTCGTTCGGCTACGCGCTGTACCTCACCGACGTGCTGCAGCCGATGGCCTACTTCCACACCGGCGCCCGGTTCTGGGAGCTGGGCGCGGGCGCGCTGCTCGCGCTCGTCCCGCTGCGCGGCGCGGTCGCCCTGCGCACGCTCGGCGCGTGGGTGGGCCTCGGCCTCATCGTCTCCTCGGGCTTCCTGCTCGACGGCGGGGCGCTCTTCCCCGGCGTCTGGACCCTCTGGCCCGTGCTCGGCGCGCTGCTCGTGCTCGCCGGCGCGGGTGCAACGGCGTCGTGGGGGCCGCGCCGCCTGCTCGACCTCGCGCCGCTCCGGTTCGTCGCGAACATCTCCTACGAGCTGTACCTGTGGCACTGGCCCGTGCTCGTCTTCTACCTGGCCGTCCGCGACTTCCCGGCCGTGGGCTGGCGCGGCGCGACCCTGGTGCTGGCCGTCTCCCTGGTCCTGGCCTGGGTCACCCGGCAGGTGGTCGCGCGTCCGGTCGGTCTGGCGGTGCCGCGCACCCTGACCCGGCCGCGGGCCGCCGCCGCGCTGGTGGCGGCAGGCGTCGCGACGGCGCTCGTCGTGGTGCCGACGGTCGCGGCCAGCATCCGGGTCGAGGAGCGGGAGGCGGCCCAGCTCGAGGCGCTGCAGCACCTCGGCGTCGAGTACACGGGGGCGGAGGCGCTGGCCGCACAGCAGCGGCGCGGTCCGGTGCCCGCGCCGTCCATCACGACCCGCCCGGTGGTAGGCAGCGCACCCGTGCGGCCCGATCCAGAGCTCGCGAAGACCGACTACACGCGGGTGGACCACGACGAGGACTGCATCCAGGAGCACGGCGACGGCCCCGGTCTCGACCAGGTGCGCATGTGCACCCTCTTCAACCCGGACGAGCCGACCCGGACGGTGCTCGTCGCCGGCGGTTCGCACACCTACCAGTGGGCGCCGGCCATCAACCGGGTGGCGGCGAAGAACGGCTGGCGGGTACTGCTCGCCGGCAAGGGGCAGTGCCGCGTGAAGTACGTGCCCACGCCGACCGACGACTGCGAGCGCTGGAGCGCGAACCTCCTGGCCGACGCCGTCGCCCTGCGCCCGGACGCCGTGTTCGTGACCGGCACGCACACCTACGAGGACAAGCCAGAGGTGGTCATCCCCACCGAGGTGGCGGCCTGGCGGCAGCTCGACGCCGCCGGGATCCCCGTGGTCACGATCCGCGACAACCCGCGGTTCGCCTGGAGCCCGCCGAACTGCGTGCAGGGGAACGGGCGCGACTCGGCACGCTGCGCGCTGGACCGGTCGGACGTGTTCGTGGCGGGCAACCCGGTGGAGAGCTTCCCCGGCATGCCCACGACGGCGGGGCACGTGGACCTGTCGGACGTGATCTGCGAGCCGACGTTGTGCCCGCCCGTGATCGGGAACGTGATGGTCTACCGGGACGGCTCGCACCTCACGGCCACCTACCTGCGCACGCTCACACCGGCGCTCGCGAAGGCGGTGCGGCGGGCGGCGCCGTGGCTGTACTGAGCGGTGGCTAGCGCGGCGTGGGCGGCGCCGTCGGCGGTGGCGCCGCGGGTAGTGCGACGCGGGTGCGGCGGGCCGGGCCGGGTTGCCGGGCGGCTAGCGCGGCGTGTACCGGGTGTGGCTGAACGTGCCCTTGCCGAAGGCCAGCACCTTGGCCGGCTGCACGGCGAACACGAGGGCGACGCCGCCGATGTCGTTGCGGAAGGCGCCGTCGCCCACCTCGAACTGCCACTGGCCGTCCCACTTGGTGCGCCACGCGGCGGCGAGCCGCTCCAGCGTCGCCTGGTCCGTGACGCGCCGGGCCGGGCCCTCGACCATGACGTCGAGCCCCTTGTTCCAGGTGCTGTCGCCGGTGGTCAGCACGACGTTCGGGTTGGCGGCCAGGTTGACGGCCTTCTGCTCCTCCGGGCCGGTGGTGAAGTGCAGCGCCCCTTCCAGCCAGACGGCGACCAGCGGCGTGACGTGCGGGCGTCCGTCCGCCCGCACGGTGGTCAGCCAGGTGAGCTGGGCGTTCTCCAGCACCCCTCGGGTCTCCTCCCAGGCGGTCGGCTGCACGCCGGCGTCGCTGAACCGCGCGTCGAGGGTGGTCACAGGGTCGTCCATGCTTCTGCTCCTCTTGTTCGGTTGGAACGGGCTCCGCGACTCATTCGGCCGGAAAGAGCTCCGCGACGAGCCCGTCGATCGCACCGACCGCCGTCCAGTCCGGGGTGAACCGGTTGCGGAGGACCGCAACGGCGACCCCGGAGTCGACGTCGGCCCAGACGCCTGAGCCGTTGGCACCCAGCATGCCGAAGGCCGATCCCGGGCGGAAGGTGACCCCGCTCGGGCGCAGCGGGGCGAACCCGAACGCCCACGACGACCGCATGCCCATCACCTCGTCCGGCCCCTCGAACGCGGGCCGAGCCAGCTCCGCCAGGCGTGCCGGCGACACGAGAGCGACGGCCCCCTGCCCGAGCAGGCCCGCGAACACCCGGGCCGCCCCTCGGGCCGTCATCGTGCCCTCGGAAGGTATGTCGCTCGTGAGCACGTCCCGCCGGTTGGCGAAGGTGGCGTCCGGCCGGATCCCGGGCGGCAGCGCCCGGTCGGCGGGCGAGCCCGGCTCAGGGGCCGACGGCGGTACGGACCCGGGCACCTGCCTCGCCACCCGGCCCAACAACTCCGGGGCGACGCCGAAGTGCACGTCACCCTCGACGTCGAGCGGCCGCGTGACGGCCGTCCGGAGCCACCACGACAGCGACCATCCGGTGGCCCGGCGCACGGTCTCGCCGGGTCAAGATCGGTGACGCGGCGGCCTTCGTCGGCGTCACACCGCGGGCGATCCGTCACTACCACGAGATCGGTCTGCTCCGAGAACGAGGTCGGCCAACACTCTGGCAAGGAGCAGAAGAGCATGAGTGCGTTCGGAGCCATCGGAAAGATGCCCTTCGACCTCTCTCCGGCCCGCCTGCGCTGCATGCAACTGGCCGAAGAACTCTCCGCCCAGGAGTCAGCCGCTTCGCCGAACCCGGGACAAGATCCGAGCGGCGGCCACGTCGCTCATGCGGACCGTCCGCGGAACGTGGCGCGGTAGGCCGATGGTGAGACGCCGAGCGCTGCTTGGAAGTGCACGCGCAGCGAGGCGGCGCTGCCAAAGCCCGCGGAGGACGCGACCTCGTCGATCAAGAGACTTGTGCGCTCCAACAAGGAGCAGGCTCTCTCCAGGCGTTGCCGAGCGATCCACTCGCCCGGCGAGGCGCCGGTCTCTTCACGGAAACGTCGGGTGAACGTGCGGACACTGGTCGACTCCTGAGCCGCGAGCTCTCGCAGCGTGATCGGTTGGTGCAGGTTCGCCAGTGCCCACTCTCGGGCGCGACTCGTGGACGAGACGCCGGTGGTGGGCATGGGACGAGTGATGTACTGCGCCTGACCACCCGAGCGGTGCGGCGGGACGACCGTCCCGCGGGCCACGTCGTTCGCGACTGCGGCCCCATGGTCGCTGCGGATGATGTGGAGGCAGAGATCGATGCCGGCCGCTGCGCCGGCGGACGTGAGCACCCCATGGTCCTCGGTGTACAGCGCGTCGGCGTCCAGCAGCACGCCGGGGAAGAGCTCGCGGAAGCGGTCGGCGGACCGCCAGTGCGTCGTCGCACGCCTGCCGTCGAGCAGGCCGGCCGCTGCGAGGACGAACGCGCCCGAGCAGATGGACACCACCCGCGTTGCAGGATGGCACCGAGCGATCGCCTCGAGCACCTCCGGCTCCGCGAAGGGCGCCTCTGCGCCGAAGTCGGTCTGTGCCCCGGGCACGACGACCGTGTCCGCCGAGGCAAGCAGGTCCAGGCCATCGCCGACGTCCACGGTGAAGTCGGAGTCCGTCGTCACCGGCCCCGGCGCGGTCGTGCACGTGACCACCTCGTACAGCTTCTCGCCGCCGCTGGAGCGCGCCTGTCCGAAGAGACGGTGTACCAGGCTCAGCTCGAACGACAGCACCCGCGGTCGAACGAGGACGACCACGCGGTGAACGGCCGTTTCCCGCACGACAGGCATGGCCCGATTTTAGTGGATGATGTCCTCCCGGCCACTATCGCGTCGGGGAGGGGCCACACAGAGTTGTGGCATGAACATCCTCTGGGTCTCCGCGCATCCCGAAGCTCGCTCGCTCAACGGCTTTCTTGCCGAACAGGGGCAGCAGTACCTTCGCGATGCGAACCACGCCGTGACGACGTCGGACCTGTACGCAATGGGCTGGAACCCCGTCGTCGACGGCCGGAGCTACGGTCACGACGTCACAGCACGACTCCAGGTGGCCGCTGCCGCGAAGGCGGCGCACCTCGCCGGCACCGTGGCTGACGACATCCGGGCCGAGCAGCGGAAGCTGGACGCGGCCGATGCGGTCATCCTGCAGTTTCCACTCTGGTGGTTCGGCATGCCGGCGATCCTCAAGGGCTGGTTCGACCGCGTGTGGCATCAGGGCTACGCCTACGGGAACCCCGGCCCCAACGGCGAGTGGGTCGGCTATGGCGATGGCTTCCTGGCAGGAAAGCGCGCGATGGTGGTCGCCACCCTGGGCGGTCCGACCTTCATGTACGGCGAACGTGGGATCCACGGCTCGGTGGACGACCTGCTCTTCCCGCTGCAGCACGGCGTGCTGTTCTACGCCGGCGCCGAGGTGCTGCCGCCGTTCCTGACGTTCGGCGTGGACCGGTGGACGGCGGAGGAGTCTGCTCTCGCCGCCGAACAGCTCCGGGAACGCCTTCGGACGATCGCGACGACCGAACCGATTCCGTACCGGACGCAGGCCGGTGGGGACTACGACCACTTCGTGCTTCGGGACGAGGTCGCTCCCACGGTCTCGGGTCTCGGCGTGCACCGCCTTCCGGACGAGGGTCGCTGAGCGGTTCATCGCCACGGCCGGAGTGCTGGCCGGACCCCCACCACTTGTCCGCGAGGGTCCGGCCGCGCTCGTCAGGACCTAGTTTTCAAGCCCTCGCGCGCTGCATCCAGCCGTGGAGGTCCTCCAGGTGCCAGCTGCGGACGATGCGCCCGTTCTCGATCTGGTGGAACTCGTGGATGGTGATCGAGGCCGGCTTGCCGGTGGGGGCGACGCCGAGGAACTCGCCGCGGTGGATACCGGTGAGCTCGCCCCGGACGGCGACACGCCCGGGGGCTCCGATGATCTCGTGCACGATGACCCGGCCGTTCTCGAAGCTGCGCTGGAACTCCTCGACGTGCGGCTTCATGCCCGCCGGCCCTGTCGGCTGACCGGGGATGCTGGGGATGTCTTCCCAGTCGGGCGCGAGCACGTCGTCCAGGAGGTCGGACTCACCCCCGATCGCCCGGTAGAGGTTCTCGACGAGGCGTCGTTCGTCGTCGAGGGCGCCGTAGACGCGGGGCCCGTCGTGCATTGCGGTCTGGTTCAGCGTGGTCTCGCTCATCGCGGTCTCGTTCCTGGTCGTCTCACTCATGGTGGATTCCTTTCGGTGGCAGGTCGGCGTGCGCGGACTCCGACTGCAGCTTTGGGGTGGCGGCGTGCCGCTCAGCGGGTCGCAGCGTCCAGTGCTGCACGCACCTTCGCCGCGTCGCCGGGAACGGCTTCGTGCACCGTGTTGCCGGCGTAGACGTGGTGCCCGGGCGTGCCCGGCTGCCAGCGCCAGCCCTCCGCAAGCGGACCGGCGTCCAGGGCGTCGTAGCCGACGGCGTCCAGGAATGCGGAGACGCGTGTCTTGGCCGCCGCGTCGTCGCCGGCGATCGGCAGCGTCGTGCGGTCGGCCGCCCCGGCCGGACGGGGCAGCGCGCCGAGCGCCTGGAAGAAGATGTTGTTGAGCGCCTTCACCACGCTCGAGGCCGGCAGGTGTTCCTGCACGAGCTCGCTGGTGGTGACCGGTGCGGCGTCCAGCTCGGGAACGTTGCCGTGCAGCCGGGGGTCGTAGTTCAGGGCGTCGACGATCGTCTTTCCGGCGAGCGGCCCGGCCGGGAGCGTCCGGTAGGCCCGCACCGGGATCGACACGACGACCAGATCGCCGGCGTCGGCCACGCCTGCGACGCTGGAGGCCCTGACGTTCTGGCCGAGCTCGGCGACCAGGCCGGCCAAGGACTCGGGACCTCGTGAGTTGCCGATCACCACCGGGTAGCCGGCCGCCGCGGCCAGCCGGGCGATGGTCCCGCCGACTCGTCCGGCCCCGATGACCCCGACAGTGGCCGGCTGTGTGTCACGTGTTCCTGGATCGTTCATCCGTGTGCTCTCTCTGATCGTCGGGGCACCGTTCGGCGTGCCCTTCCTCGCTATAGTGGAATCCTGTGGAGGCACCCCTCCGCGGAGGGGTGCCTCCACCGTAGCGGAGGGGTGCCTCCGTGTGCAATGTGATGCCACCGATGCGCCGAGCCGGCGGCGCGTGAGCACCCGAACGAGAGGATCCTTGATGGCCACCACCAAGCCCACGGCGAGCGTCCCTGCCCCGGCTTCCGCCCGTCGTCCACAGCGCGCCAGCAGTCGACAGAAGACGGATGCACTTCTCGCCGCCGCACGCGAGGTGTTCGCCCGGGACGGCATCAATGCCTCGCTCGAGGAGGTCGCGCGGCGTGCGGGCGTCGGCATCGGCACGCTCTACCGGAACTTCCCGAACCGGCAGGCTCTGCTCGAAGCCGTCTACGTGGAGGAGGTCGAGGCGCTCGCTCAGGTCGCCGAGGGCCTGACCGACCACGACCCGTGGGATGCGCTGGCCATCTGGCTGCGCCGCTTCGTCGAGTATGCGGCTACCAAGAAGGCGATCTACGAAGCGCTCAACTTCGACTCGCCGTTGCTGGCCGCCTGCATCGAGCGCATCCACCAGGCCGGTGAACCCCTGCTGGCCAACGCCCAGGAGGCGGGCCGTGCCCGGGGCGACGTGAGCTTCGAGGACGTCCGCCACCTGATCAACGGCATCGCAGGCACGAGCTTCACTGACGACGCGCAACGCGAACGCGTATTCACCGTGGCCATGGACGGCCTGGCCGGGTCCGCCGGCTCCACGACGAAGCGGTAACCGGGGACTTACGCGAGACGCTGCCTTAACAAAGCGAGACGTCGGAGCATTTCGCGTCTCACCATCCGTTCCTACGGTGACGGGGTGAAGAAGATCGTTCTCGGTGATGTCGAGCTCTCGCGGGTGGTCGAGTGGCAGGGTCCTTTCGCCACCACCGATGTCCTGTTCCCGTCCGTGCCCGGCGAGCTGTGGCGCCAGCACGAGTCCTGGCTGGCGCCCGACTTTCTGGACTCCACGACCGGTGCGTGGCAGGCAAACGTGCAGACCTGGGTGCTGCGCAGCGCGGGCCGCACCATTCTGGTGGATACCGGTCTCGGCAATGACAAGCAACGCGAGGTCGAGGTGTTCAACGGACGCGGCGGCGATTTCCTCGACCGGCTGGCGGCGGCCGGGGTGCGGCGGGAGGACGTGGATCTCGTCGTCAACACCCACCTGCACAACGACCACGTGGGGTGGAACACCCGGCTGGTCGACGGCGAGTGGGTGCCGACGTTCCCCAATGCGCGATATCTGATCAGCCGGGCCGACTTCGACTTCTGGAACCCCGTCAACGGCCACGTCCCGAGGTCTCCGTTCCAGTCCGCCTCGAACACCGGGGTCACGTTCGACGACAGCGTCCTGCCCGTCCATCAGGCCGGTCAGGCGGTGCTGTGGGAGGGCGAGAGCCACCGCATCGACGAGGACCTGGTTCTGGAGCTGGCCCCCGGTCACACGCCCGGCTCGGCGGTGCTGCGGCTGGAGTCCGGCACCGAACGAGCAGTGTTCGTCGGCGACCTCGTCCATACCCCGCTGCAGATGATCGAACCCGATCACGACACCTGCCTGAGCGAGGACCAGACCGAGGCCACCCGGTCCCGGCGTCGCGTCCTGGAGCGGGCAGCCGCGACGAACAGCCTGGTCGTGCCGGCGCACCTGGGCGGAGCGGGTGCCGCCGAAGTCGTGCGATCGAACGGGGCCGTCTCGATCAAGCGATGGGCGCCGTTCTCGGACGCCTGACGCAGTCAGGGAAGATTCGGCCATGGACGTGCTCAGCGACGCGATCGGCAGCATGCGCGTGGGGCGCCCCTGCCTGTCACTGGACGTGGCGGACCCGTCGTGGGAGAAGGAGGTGCAGACCTTCGAGGGCGCCCGGTTCTACGTGGGCACGACAGGGTGTATCCGGGTAACAACACCGGACGGGACGGCCGTCACCGTGCAGCCGGGCGACGCCGTGCTGCTCCCGCACGGGACCGCGCACACGCTCGTGAACGGCACCGACGGCACTGCCCAGTTCTTGTCCGGCGCCTACCGGCTCGAGCGGGCCCGCCCACACCCGCTGTTCCAGGACCTCCCCGATCTGGTGAGTCTTCCCGCGCGGGCGGATCGCTACCCGGGTCTCCAGGCGTCGATCGACCTGTTGCTCAGCGAACTGGGCGAACAGATGCAGGGCAGGGACCTGGTGCTGCCGGCGCTGCTCGAAGTGCTCCTCGTGCACCTGGTCCGGGCCTGCCTGATCGAACGCGCGGGGCTGCGGGCAACCGGCTGGTGCGCCGCCCTGGACGACGAGCACGTCGCGCGATCACTCCGTGCCATGCACGAACGCCCCGCCGACCCCTGGACCGTGGAGTCGCTGGGCGCGCACGCGGGCCTGTCCCGTGCCGCCTTCGCCCGCAGGTTCACCGCCCTGGTGGGGCAGCCGCCGCTCACCTATCTGACGTGGTGGCGGCTCACCATGGCGGCCCGCCTGCTCCAGACGACCGACGTCCCGCTGTCCGCCGTCGCGCAGCGCAGCGGCTACGGCTCCGCGTATGCCTTCGCCGACGCATTCAAACGCGAGTACGGGATCTCAGCCGGCCGCTACCGGCAGCAGCACCGTGCCGACCGCCAGCAGGAGAGATCGAATCCGAACTCCTGATACTGGCAGTGGTCCCCTCTCAACAGTGAGCTCGAAGTCGGACCTGCACCTTCGTCCCCGGGCGTCTTCCGAAGCCCGGACTGAGCCCACGATGCGAGTGCTGGTCCGGCTGATGCCACGCTCACCGACGCCCCCCGGGGGTCAGGGGCGTGACGGCACCGGGCGCCGGCAGGAATTGACTTCATGTCGACATGAAGTCGCAGGCTGAGCGAGGCCCGCAACCCGTGCGGGCAGCAGCTCATGGAGGACACCTGTGCACACCGGCCTTTCCGGCATGACCGCTCTGGTCACCGGCGCCACCGCGGGCATCGGACGGGCCACCGCCCTGGCCCTCGCCGACCTCGGCGCCGCCGTCGTCGTGCACGGCCGCTCCCCGGACCGCGCAGCCGATACCGTCGCGCGCATCGCGGCCCGCGGGGGCGATGCGCGCTTCGTCACCGCTGATCTGGCCGACCCCGTCGAGGTGCGGCGCCTCGCCGAGGAGTCCGGCGAGGTCGACGTCCTCGTCAACAACGCGGGGATCTTCCGGTTCTCCCCGACCTCCGACGTCGACGACGACACCTTCTCGGTACACATCGACGTCAATCTGCGCGCGCCGTTCCTGCTGGTCCAGGAGCTCGCGCCGCGGATGGCGGCGCGCGGTGCCGGCGCCGTCGTCAACGTCAGCAGCGGCTCCGCGACGGTGCCCGGCCAGGGGAACGGCATCTACGGGGCGTCGAAGGCGGCCCTGGAATCCCTGACCCGGATCTGGGCGACGGAGTACGGGCCGTCCGGGGTCCGGTTCAACGTCGTCGCCCCTGGCCCCACCCGCACCGAGGGCACTGCCGCGTTCGGTGCGGGGTTCGAGGCCTCTGCCGAGTCCGTGGCACTTCGGCGCATCGCCGAGCCCGAGGAGGTCGCCGACGTCATCGCGTTCCTCGCCACCCCCGCCGCGGGCTATGTCAATGGCGCGGTGCTGTCCGTGGGTGGCGGGATGCCTGCCATGGGCGCCTGATTCCTGGCGCCGGAGCGCGGACCGGCCCGGCACGAAGGTCTCGTGCCGGGCCGGCATCGGCCGGATTCCTACACCGGCGTGTCCCCCGGGACCTTGCGCTCCGCGACGCGGGCGCGCGCCGGCAGGCCGACGTCCCAGAACTGGATGGTCTGCAGCACCCAGAAGAGCGCGAAGATCAGCATCATCACGGTCTCGACCACGAACAGCGTCTGCGGAAAGAACTCCGGGGCGAACCGGTCGAGCAGGGCCATGGTCGCCAGACCCACCACCATCACCACCGCCATCGCGACGGCGATCCACCGGTACCAGACCCGGTACGCGGCCGCCGACATGCCGCGCAGCCGCTCCAGCGCCTGGGCGGCGACGGCAAGGTCCGAGCCGTTGATCCAGGCGACGGCGACCAGGCAGGCGAACAGCAGGACGGCCGCCGCATAGTGCGCCACCGCGAGGAAGCTGCCCGGCCACACCAGCAGCCAGACGCCGGTCGCCGCCCACGTCAGCCAGGTGAGCCACAGGTCCCAGCCCTCGCGCCGGCCCAGGTCGCGCCGCCGCGGCCAGGTCGAGAGCAGCAGCACGAGGCCGCCGACCAGGAGCAGCGTCCCGATGTTGTTGTCGACCCGCTCCGGCACGTCCAGGCAGTACGGCTCGTCGGTACACATCGCGGCGTCGAGCGGCGTCGGCACCAGTGCCACGACCACCGCGAACATGCCCGCGAAGTTGAGCAGCACCTCCTCGGCGCCGCGCCGGCCCTTGATCGCGATGAGGCACGTGCCGATGCCCACCAGCGCGCCGACGAAGATGCTCTGCACCGGCGAGTAGAAGTAGGCGCTGATCGAGGCGTGCCACCACTCCTCGCCCGAGTCCAGCCGCCCGTGGTCGGCGACGATCTGCATGGTCAGCGACACGAACAGCACCAGCACCACCGCAACGATCGCCACCCGTAGATAGCGGTAGGTCAGTAGAACCGGGTCCCCCTGCTTGATAGCCATGCGCACACCTTGGCGCAAGATGCCCAGAACGGACAATGTTGCCCCGCCATATCGTCAACACGAGGGCATGCGGCGGTCAGTCCGCGGCGGTGAACCGCTCCTCGACGTCGGCCAGCACGGGCTGCACGTTGCGCAGCACCAGGGCGAGCCACACCACCGCGAGCAGGCCAAACACCGCCTCCGTGGTCAGCGCCACCACCCCGGCACCGAGCACCAGCAGCGAGAGCGTGCCGAGGGTGACGAGCGGCCGCGCGCCCAGGTAGTGCGCGGCGAGCCGCGCGGCGTCCCGGGTCCTGAACCCGAAGAACGACACGATGACCAGCGCATTCACCATCCACAGGGCGACGCCGCCCGCCACGACGACCAGCACCCCCGCGTACCAGCCGGGCACGCCGCCCGCACCCACGTTCGCCAGCCCGAGCAGGATGACGACGCCCGCGACGAGCCCGGGCACCCACACCTTCAGGGCGTCGGCCCAGTTCAGCCGGTACCCGCGCCAGAACGACGACGCCGGGGCGAGTCCCTCCGCCTTGGTCCGGTCCCGAAGCGCGAACAGCCCCGCCGACACCGCCGGCCCCACCGGCAGCAGGCACAGCGCGAACAGCGGGGCGTTGCCCGGCGTCCGCTCCAGCAGGAGCGACGCCACGGCCCCCGGCAGGACGGCGACCACCAGCAGCACCTCGACGATCAGGTACCAGTAGACGACGGCGGTCGCGCGGCCGAGGACGCCGTCCCCGAACTCGCGCCGCACGCCGCCGTCCTGGCCGCGCTCGCCGGAGCTCACGCCGGGCCTCCTGGTCCGTTCGTTGCCGAGGCGCCTGCCGAGGCATCTGCTGCCGAGGCACCCGGCGCTGGGCGACCCGCCCCCAGTGCGCCCGCCGCCAGAACGCCCGCCGCCGGAGCGCCCTCGTCCACCGCACCCTCGTCCACCGCGTCCTCCCGGAGCAGGATCACATCGGTCGGGTCCAGCCGGAGCACCTCGCCCCGGTGCACGGTCCGGCCGGTCAGCAGGTCGACGCCGGAGGCGTGCGCCGTGACCTCCACCGGCTCGGTCGCGTGCGACAGCAGGAACGCGAACCGCACGCCGTCCTTGGACCGCACGGCAAGCTCGACGTCGTGCGCGTCGGCGTAAGGACCGACGAGCCCGTGCCGGTCGAGCACGCGGCGCACCACCCAGTCCACCCCGGTGTCGTCCAGGCCGGTCGCGACGTACCAGGCCTCGCCGTCGGACCCCTGCGGCCGGTGACGCGTCACCGCGGGCGTGCCCGCGTAGAACTCGGCGCCGTAGGTGCCGACCACCTCGGCGCCCTCCGGCACCAGGACCTCGAACACGAGCTCCGCCGCGGAGACCAGCCCGGCCGCCGGCTCCGCGCCGTCCGAGGCCCCGCCGTCCGGCAGCCGGAGCGTCACGGGATTGACGACCCCCGGCTCGGCCGAGTCCGTCTCCTCGACCCGGACACCGAACAGCGGCGCCAAGGGCCCGGGGGCGTCCATGAGGTACGCGTTGGCGTCCTCGTCCACGCGCCCCGACCAGAACGACGCGAGCACCGACCCGCCACGCTCCGCCACGGCCTTGAGACGGTCGGCCACAGCACCCTTGGGGACGTGCAGCATCGGCGCCACGACGACGTCGTGCCGAGCCAGGTCCGCCGTCACGGGCACGACGTCGACCTGGACGCCCGCCTGCCACAGCGCGCGGTAGTACGTCAGCACGGTGTCCACGTACCGGGCGTGCCGGTTGAGGCCGTCCGTCATCTCGGCGGCCCACCAGGAGTCCCAGTCGAACAGGAGCGCGACCCGGGCGGGGGTCCGGGCGCCGAGCACCGCGTCCCCGAGCCCGGCCAGCTCCGCGCCCAGCGCCGCGACCTCGCGGAACGAGCGCGTGTCCGTCCGCCCGGCGTGGTCGAGCACGGCGCCGTGGTACTTCTCCGAGGCGCCCCGGGACTGCCGCATCTGGAAGTACAGGACGGCGTCGGCCCCGTGTGCGACCGCCTGCCAGGACCACAGCCGCAGCACACCCGGCCGCTTCACCGGGTTCACGTCCCGGGAGGCGGTGATGGTCGGCGTCTGCTCCATGACCCAGAACGGTGCGCCGTCCTTGAGGCCGCGCATCAGGTCGTGGGCGAGCGCCATGCGGGCGTGCTCGCGCGGGCCGGGCGGGTAGTTGTCCCAGGACGCGAAGTCCAGGTCGGCGGCCCAGCGGTGGTAGTCGATGGGCCGGAACAAGCCCATGAAGTTGGTCGTCACGGGCGTGGTCGCGTCGTGCTCGCGGATGCGCGCCTTCTCGTCGCGGTAGTTGCGCAGCATCGCGTCCGACATGAACCGCCGGTAGTCGAGCGTGATGCCCTGGAACGCGGTGTGGTCCGGCCCGCGCCAGTGCTCGCTGAGCATGTTGGGCGGCACGATCTGCGCCCAGTCGGTGAACGTGTGCGACCAGAACGTCGCGTTCCACGCCTCGTTGAGCCGGTCCAGCGTGCCGTACCGCTCGCGCAGCCAGTCCCGGAAGCCCGCCGCGCACAGATCGCACCAGCAGCCGCCGTCGAACCCGCCGTACTCGTTGCCCACGTGCCACGCGACCAGGCCGGGCGTGCCGGCGTAGCGCTCGGCGATCCGCCCCGCCAGCTCCGCCGACAGCCGCCGGTAGACGGGCGAGCTCGGGCACGCGTTGTGCCGCTGCCCGTACCCGTGCCGCCTGCCCTGGAAGTCGGTGCGCTCCACCTCCGGATGCCGGTGCGCAAGCCACGGCGGCAGCGCGCCCGTCGACGTCGCCAGCACGATGTCCCGGCCGCCCGCGACCGCGCGCGCCACGATCTCGTCGAGCAGCGCGAAGTCGTACGTGCCCTCGTCGGGCTGCAGCGTGGCCCAGGAGAAGACGTTGAGCGTGAGCGTGTCGATCGAGGCCAGGTCGAACGCCGCGTAGTCCTGCTCCCAGACGTCCCGCGGCCACTGCTCGGGGTTGTAGTCGCCGCCGTACCGGATCTTGGGATCGGTCACGCGTCGCCCCGCCCCAGGATCCGCGCATCGTCGAGCCACGCGGGAGTCTCGTCGCGCACCGGGTCGAGGGTCACCAGCGTCACGCCGTGCCGCCCGATCGTCAGGTCGAGCTCCACCCGCCCGCCGTCCGCCGTCGGGACGACGGGGAGCGAGAACGCGCGCCGGGCGGGCTCGCTCGCCTCGTGCAGCGCATCGACCTGTCTGCCCGACGGCGAGGCGGGCCGCCCCATCTCCCGCCATGCCGCCCAGGCGTTCCCCGCGGTCTCGTCGACGTCGTACCGCATGCCGAACACCCGCGACGGGCCGGAAGTTCGCACCGCCCCGGTGCCCGGCAGCACGGGAAGGCTGAGCCGCAGCTCGTGCCGGTCAGGCTCGGCCGGGTCCTCCGTTCCGCCCACCGGCTGCCAGGCGAGCACGGTGACCTGCCCCGTCGCGGGATGGCGGGTGACCAGGTGGTCGGCGCCGCGGGCGAGCACCTCCTGCCCCATCCGCGCCAGGAACGTGTACAGGTGGAACGTCGGCTTGCGCACCTGCCGGTGGGCCAGCATGCCGAACCCGCCGTGGAAGAACGATGCCGGCACGCCCTCCTCCTCGAAGACGTCGCTGAACGTCCAGTAGGAGAACGAGTCGGCGTGCTGGCCGCCGGCCGCGAGGACCGGGGCGAGGTAGGCGGCGTTGTACGCGGTGTCGTGCACGGGGTTGTCGGGCCGGTAGCTCGTGTTGAACTCCGTGATGTGCAGCGGCCGGTCCGCGAGCGCCGTCCCGGCGAGGAGCTTGCGGGGCGCCGCGAACTGGTCGAGCAGGTACTGCGGGCGGTGCATCGCCTGGTAGGTGCCGAACGGCACGTGCTGAGCGGGACCTGAGCTGTAGGCGTGCACGGAGACGAAGTCGGCGGGCAGGTCGCGCGCGGCGACGAACTCGGCGAAGGGCTCCCACCAGTCGTCCGCGCCAGGGGAGATGGCCGGTCCGCCCACCTGGAGCTCGGCGTCGACCTCCTTGACCGCCCGCGCGGACGCCTCGTAGAGGCGGAAGTAGGCCTCCTGGTCCGCGTCCTTCCAGAACACCGTGAGGTTGGGCTCGTTCCACACCTCGACGGGCCAGGTCCGCACCTCGGCGAGGCCGTACCGGTCGATGAGGTGCCGCAGCAGGGCGCGCACCAGGTCCGCCCACTCGGCGTGGTCGCGCGGCGGGGTCACGTTGCCGAGCCACCAGAACACGGTCTGGTCCCCGGAGGCGAGCCCCTTCGGCATGAACCCGAGCTCGAGGAACGGCTTGATCCCCAGGTCCAGGTAGGCGTCGACCACCTGGTCCATGTAGGTGAACACGTAGACGGTACCCCGGTGTCCCCCGGCGTCGTACGGGCGGTGGACGGCGACGTCGTCATGCAGCAGGCCGTGCCCCCGGATGTACCGGAAGCCGATCTCCCGCTGTGCCAGGGCCAGGGAGTCCTGGTAGTCGCGCCGCAGCGCGAGGCTGAACCGCCCCGTGCCCACGCACGTCCGCCACGCGTCCCCGAGCACCCCGCTGCCCGCACCTGGAACAAAGACCCGGTCCACAACACTCCTCTGCCTCGTCGGGCGCGGGATTGTCGCCCTCCGGGTACGCGGAGAGCGACAATCCCGCACTCGACCGATGGTTACTCGGTGACGCCCGCTGCGTCGTTCACGGTGTCGACGTAGGTGGACATGCCCGCCGCCTCGAGCTCTGCGACGTACGCGTCCCACTCGTCGAGCGGCCGGTCGCCCAGGATGAACTGGGACGTCGCGGTCATGACGAGGTCCTGCAGGTTGGTCTGCACCAGCGAGGCCTCCTCGCGCTGCATCTGGTCCATGGCGATGCCCGGGCCGTTCTCCGCGACGTCCTTCTGGTTCATCTCGTCGAGGAACTCCTGCACCTCGGGCGTGAGCGTGGACTTGACCAGGTCGGCCGTCGAGCCGTGGGCCAGCGTCCAGACGCCGTTGTAGTAGCCGTAGTCGGTGTTCAGGAACTTCGAGGCGCCCGGGTTGAGGCCGCCCCAGTCGACGTCGTCGGCCAGCTTGCGGGTGCCGTCGGCGTCCTTGGTGTAGGTCTCGCCCTCGACGCCCCACTTGGCGAACTCCAGGCCCTCGTCGGAGTAGTAGAGCCAGTCGACGAACTGCAGCATCGCCACGAAGTCGTCCCGCTCGGCGGCGCTCGACGAGATGGCGATGCCGGACTCGAACTGGCCGCCCGTCGTGGCGTCCATGATGTTGCCCGCCGGGCCGGCGGGGACCACTATGTGCTTCACCCTGGCCTCGTCGTTGCCGGCCTCCTCGAAGCCGGTGCGGTACACGACGGCCTCCTGGTCGTTCGACCCGATGGCGGCCACCTTGCTGGTGGTGAACTTCGCCTTGGCCGGGTCGTCCTCCTGGGTGAGCCCCTCCGGGTCGAGCAGGCCGCGCTCCACCAGGTCGGCGAAGTAGGTGATGAGCTCGCGGTAGCCCTCGGACGCGCCCGTGTACTCGTACTCCGAGCCGTTCCAGGTCACGCCGTCACCGTAGCCCCAGCCGGCCTCGGTACCGAAGTTGCCCGCGGCGGCCTGGAGGGTGGCCTCCATCGGCCCGTTGATGGACCAGCGCTCGGTGTACGGGTAGTCCAGCTCGGGGTGCTCCTCCTTGATGACCTCGAGCTGGTCGGCGAACTCGTCCCAGGTCTTGGGGTCCTCCAGGCCGGCGTCCTCCCACCAGTCCTCGCGGATGGCGATGGAGTAGCCGGGCTTCGGGTTCTCGTGCAGGCCCGGCAGCACGTAGAACTTGCCGTCCGCCTGGCGCAGCCGGTCCAGGTCCTCCTGCAGCCCCCACTTCTCGACCTTGTCCTGGAAGTTCGGCAGGTAGTCGAGGTAGTCAGAGACCGGCAGCAGGGCGCCGCCCGAGGTGAGCGTCTCGACGTCGGCCGCGTAGGTGGACGGGATGAGGTCGGCCGCGTCGCCCGAGCTGATCAGGAGCGACCGCTTCTGCTCCCAGTCGGCCAGCGGCACCGACTGGATGTCGAAGGTGACGTTGTGCTCCTCCTCCAGGCGCTTCAGGATCGACCAGTCGTTCTTGAGCGGGTAGTTCGGGTGGTCGCGGTACATGAGCCCGAATTCGAGCGGCTCGGTCGCCTTGAAGGTGGTGCCGACGCCGTAGTCCTCCATGGCGCCGGTCGTCTGGTCGGCGACGTCGACGGTCTCGCCGTCGTCGCCGCCGGACGAGCACGCGGTGAGCGCGAGTCCGAGCGCGGCGACGACGGTCGCCGCGACGGCCTTTCTACGGGTGATCCTCATGGTTCTCCTCCGGGGGATGAACGTCGTCGTTCGACGGCGGATGGGGTCGAGGGGTGTCCGGTGCGCCTCAGCCCTTGACGGAGCCGAGCATCACGCCGGACACGAAGTACCTCTGCACGAACGGGTAGAGGCACACGATGGGCAGGGCGGTGAGCAGCATGGTCACGGCCTTGACGTTGGCGCCGATCTGGACGGCGATGTCGCTCAGCCCCTCGCCCGTGCCGGTGGCGCCGGCGATGATGTTCCGCAGGAACACGGTCACCGGGTACAGCTCCGGATCGTCCATGTACAGGAACGCGGGGAACCACGAGTTCCAGAACCAGACCGCGTAGAACAGCACCATCGTGGCGAGCACCGCCTTGCTGAGCGGCAGGACGACGCGGAAGAAGATGCCGTAGGTGGTGAGGCCGTCGATGGCGGCGGCCTCCTCGAGCTCCGTCGGGAAGTTCTCGAAGAACGACTTCATGACCAGCAGGTTGAAGACGTTGATCGCCTGCGGGACGACGATGGCCCAGATGGTGTTCTTGAAGCCGAGCTCGCTGACCAGGATGTAGTTCGGGATGAGGCCGCCGGTGAAGAACATGGTGAAGACCGCGAAGCCGATCAGCAGCATGCGGCCCTTCAGGTACTTCTTCGACAGCACGTAGGCGAAGGTCGTGGTCAGCGCCATCGCGATGGCGGTGCCCACCACGGTGTAGACCACCGTGTTCAGGTAGTTGCGCCAGAACAGGTCCTGCTCCAGCACCGACATGAGCGTGGTGGTGTTGAAGCCGATGGGCCAGACCGTGACGTCGCCGCTGCGGATCGCGGCCTCCGAGCTGAACGCCCGCGCCGCCAGGTTGAGGAACGGGTACAGCGTGACGGCGGCCACCAGCACCAGGATCGTGGCGTTGACCCATCGGAACACCGTGTAGCCGGGCGTGTCCTTGACGGTGGTGGTCTCCGGGCGGGGCCGGGACAGGTCGGGGACGGTGCTGCCGACGGGCTCGACGGTCGGGACGGTGTTCACCACAGGGAGCTCCCGGTGACTCGGCGCGAGATCGCGTTGGCGGAGAAGACGAGGACCAGGCCGATCACGGCCTCGAACAGGCCGATCGCCGTCGCGTAGCTGAGCTGCCCCGAGGTGAGGCCGACGCGGTAGATGTACGTGGAGATCACGTCCGCCGTCGGCTGCGTCAGGGTGTTGTACAGCAGGAAGATCTTCTCGAAGCCCACCTGCATGAACTGGCCGATGTTCAGGATGAGCAGCACCATCATCGTGGGCCGGATGCCGGGCAGCGTGACGTGCCACGTCTGCTGCCAGCGGTTGGCGCCGTCGATCCGGGCGGCCTCGTAGAGCTGCGCGTCGATGGTGGTCAGCGCGGCGAGGTACAGGATCGTGCCCCAGCCCACGGTCTGCCAGATCTCCGACGACACGTAGATGGTGCGGAACCAGTCCGCCCGCTGCATGAACGAGATCGGGTCGCCGCCGAACAGCTCGACGAGCCGGTTCACCGTGCCGTCGAGGGCCGTCAGCTCGAACACGAAGCCGGCGACGATCACGATGGACATGAAGTGCGGCAGGTAGCTGACCGTCTGCACGAACCGCTTGAACAGCCGCGACCGGAGCTCGTTGAGCAGCAGGGCCAGGATGATCGGCAGCGGGAACACGATCACCAGCGTCAGCGCGCCGATGATCACCGTGTTCTGGAACGCCTGCCAGAACGCCTGGTCCTGGATGAACCGCTCGATGTAGTAGAACCCGACCCACTCCTCGCCGAAGATCGAGCCGCCCGGCACGAACCGGCGGAAGGCGATGATGTTGCCGGCCATGGGCAGGTAGCGGAACACCAGGAACCACAGGACCGGCAGGATCGCGAGGGTGTACAGGCGCCAGTGCTTGCGCAGGGCCAGGCCCCACGTCTCTTTGCCGCGCAGCTCTGTGGCCATCCCCACCTCGTTGTGGAACGTTTTCGAAACTATCGGCGTCCGTGCCGACAGTGCTTGTCGTCTGGGACAGTAGGGTGGGTGACATCTGATCGTCAAGGCGGTCCCATCACCTGGTGGGTCACGATCTCGCTACGGTGTACCTTCGGTTCGAAAGTTCCGACACGACGAGCGAAAGGCGGACGGTATGAGCGACGTGCGCCCGGTCCCCACCATCGCGTCGATCGCGAGCGAGCTCGGCGTGTCGGTACCGACCGTGTCCAAGGTGCTCAACGGCCGGGCCGACGTCGCGCCCGCCACGCGCGACCGGGTCGAGGCGGCCCTCGAGAAGCACCAGTACCGACGGCGCAGGCTCGCGACGGCACCGCCGGGCACCGGCCTGATCGACCTCGTCTTCCACCGCCTGGGCTCCGGCTGGTCCATGGAGATCATCCGCGGCGTCGAGGCGGCGGCCGCCGAGTCGCGCACCAGCGTGATCCTGTCCGAGCTGGGCGGCGAGCACCGGCCGCCCGCCAGGTGGCTCGACACCACCATCGCGCGGCCGCCGCTAGGCGTGCTGCTGGTGGCCGCGAACCTGTCGGAGGCGCAGCACCAGCAGCTCGACCGGCGCAGCATCCCGTACGTGGTGATCGACACCGACGGCGAGCCGCCCGCCGACGTCGCCTCGGTGGGCTCAGACAACTGGAACGGCGGGCTGCAGGCCACGCGGCACCTGCTCGCCCTGGGGCACCGCCGCATCGCGATGATCACCGGGCCGTGGAACATGCTGTGCAGCCGCGCGCGCGTGGACGGGTTCCGGTCGGCGCACGAGGAGGTGGGCGCCGCCGTCGACCCTGCGCTGGTGCGCGAGGGCAACTTTTACGTCGAGGCGGGCTTCGACCAGGGCCTGGACCTGCTGACCCTGCCCGACCGGCCGACGGCGGTGTTCGCCGGCTCCGACATGCAGGCCCTCGGCCTGCTCCGGGCCGCGCACCAGCTCGGCCTGCGCGTGCCGGAGGACGTGTCGGTGGTGGGCTACGACGACCTGCCGCTGGCGTCCTGGGTGGGCCCACCCCTCACGACCGTGCGGCAGCCGCTCGCCGAGATGGGAGCGGCCGCCACCCAGATCCTGCTCGACATCGCGCGCGGCCGGGCCCCGAAGGTGCGCCGGCTCAACCTCGCGACCGAGCTGGTGGTACGGGACTCGACGGCGCCGCTGCGGTGACCGGCTCGACGGTGCGGTGACCGGCGGCGCCGCTGTGGCGGCCAGTGGCCAGGCTCGACGGTGCAGTGACCGGCGGCCGGGCTCGGCGGTGCGCCGCCGAACCCGATGCGGCTCAGACCGAGCGGGCGTGCGCCACGAGCCGGTCGAACGCCGCGTCCAGCCCGGCGTCCACCACCTGCGCCTCCGGGTGGGCGTCGAACCAGGACATCTGCTCCTCGGCGCCGACGTCGTACGTGATGGTGGTGCCGAACTCGGGCACCAGCGTGCGCACCTTGGAGCTGTCGAAGACCATCGAGTGCGCCTTGTCACCCACCAGGCCCGGGCCGACGTCGGGCAGCACGCGGGCGATCGTCTCGGACGCCACGTGCACCAGGTCGGGGCTGCGCACGCCGGCGGCCTCGGCCAGCCACATGTAGATCTGGTCCCAGGTCGGCGCGTGCGTGCCGGTGATGTGGAAGGCCTCGCCCACGGCGAGCGGGTGGCCGAGCAGCCCGACGAATCCCACGGCGAAGTCCTCGGTGTGCGTCAGCGTCCACAGCGAGGTGCCGTCGCCGTGCACGACGACCGGCTTGCCCGCGCGCAGGCGGGCCACGTCGGTCCAGCCGCCCGACGTCGGCAGCAGCGTGCGGTCGTACGTGTGCGACGGCCGCACGATGGTCATCGGGAACCCGTTCTCCCGGTATTCGCGGACCAGCAGGTCCTCGCACGCGATCTTGTCGCGCGAGTACTGCCAGAACGGGTTGCGCAGCGGCGTCGACTCCCGGACGGGCAGCCGCGCGGGCGGCGTCTGGTACGCCGAGGCCGACGAGATGAACACGTACTGCCCCGTCCGCCCGGCGAACTGCGCGACGTCGCGCGCCACGTGCTCCGGGCCGAACGCCCGGAACTGGGCCACGACGTCGAACTCCCGGCCGCCCAGGGCAGCGGCGACGGCGTCGGCGTCGTTCGCGTCGGCGACGAGCGTCTCGACGTCCGCCGGGACGGGGCGGGTCGAGGATCTGCCTCGGTTGAGGACCGTCACCCGGTGCCCGAGCCGCGCGGCCCGCGCCACCGAGGCGTGGCTGATGATTCCGCTTCCACCGACGAACAGAATGCTCTTGGACGACATGCCGCCAATCCTTGCAGGTCAGTCGGCTCCCGGCTGGACGTCGGGCCACAAGTTCGCCCGGGCATCCTTGGAGCCGGACCGCGGGTTAATCGTCGGTGGTTGCGCCCAACCTAAGGCTGATCGTTGGTGACTGCGCCGAACCGAAGGTTGACCGCCGGTGGCGGTGCCGAACCGAAGGTTGACCGCCGGTGGCGGTGCCGAACCGAAGGTTGGTCACCTGTTCCTGCGCCGAGCCGCAACTTGTGGGTCCTCGAACGCCCGCGCCGACGAGTTTCTTGCGGCTCGACGCCAGTGACCACGCCCGCGACGACGATCAAGTCAACGTTGGACGCGCGCGCTGCCGCCGCCGGCCAGCTTGGCGACCTCGGCGAGCGTGACCATCGTGGTGTCGCCCGGCGTCGTCATGGCCAGGGCGCCGTGCGCCGCACCGTACTCGACGGCCTCCTGGAGCGAGCCGAGCTCCATGAGCCCGTACGCCAGCCCGGAGGCGAACGAGTCGCCGCCGCCCACGCGGTCGAAGATCTCCAGGTCGGCGCGGTGCGTGGCCTCGGCGAAGCCCTCCTCGCGCGACCAGGCGACGGCACCCCAGTCGTTGCGCGACGCCGACCGCACCCCGCGCAGCGTCGTCGCGATCACCTGGAAGTTCGGGTACGCCTCCGACGCCGTCTTGATCATCGCGCGGAACGCGCCGGTGTCCAGGTCGGTGAGGTTCTCGTCCACCCCCTCGACCTCGAAGCCGAGCGAGGCGGTGAAGTCCTCCTCGTTGCCGATCATCACGTCGACGTGCCGGGCGAGCCGCTGGTTGACCTCCCGCGCCCGCTCCTCGCCGCCGATGCCCTTCCACAGCGAGGGCCGGTAGTTCAGGTCGTAGGACACGACCGTGCCGTGCCGGCGGGCGGCGGCCATCGCGGCCTCGGCGACGTCGGCGGTCGACTCCGACAGGGCGGCGAAGATGCCACCCGTGTGCAGCCAGCGCACCCCGCGGGAGAACAGCGCGTCCCAGTCGACGTCGTCCGGCTTCATCTGCGCGGCGGCGGTGTGGCCGCGGTCGCTCACGCCCACCGCGCCCCGCACGCCGAAGCCGCGCTCGGTGAAGTTGAGGCCGTTGCGCACCTCGCGGCCGATCCCGTCGTACGGCACCCACCGCACGTACTGCGTGTCGAGGCCGCCGGTCAGCATGAAGTCCTCGACCAGGCGGCCGATCTCGTTGTCGGCGAGCGCCGTGACGATCGCGCCGCGCAGGCCGAAGCACCGCCGCAGGCCGCGGGCCACGTTGTACTCGCCGCCGCCCTCCCACACGTCGAAGCGCCGGGCGGTGCGCACGCGGCGGTCACCCGGGTCGAGGCGGAGCATCACCTCGCCGAGGGCGACGACGTCGTACGCGCACTCGGCGGCGGGGCGGATGGTGAGCGAGCTCATCGGGCTTCCTCCTGGGTGGATGCGGACTGGGACGCCGTGGGCGTGGCCGTCGGCTGGGCCGCTGTGGGCGTGGGCTCTGTGGGCGCGGGCGCTGGCGTGGACTCGGCCGCCGTGGGCGTCGGCGCGGCAGTCCCGGTGGCGGGCTGAGCCGTCGTGGGCTGAGCCGCTGCGCCCGTCGCGGGCTGAGCCGCTCCGGCCGACGCGAGCTGGGACACGAGCCCCACGGCCTCACGGGTGCGGGTGGTGATCTCGGCCCAGTCGCCCGCTGTGACCAGCTTGCGGTCGACCATCCATGACCCGCCGACGGCCAGCACGGGCTTCAGGGCCAGGTAGTCGCCGAGGTTAGCGGCGCTGACGCCGCCCGTCGGCACGAACCGCACGCCGGGGAAGGGCGCGGAGAACGCCTTGATCGCGGCGGGCCCGCCGACGACGGACGCCGGGAACAGCTTGACGACGTCGATCCCCAGGTCGAGCGCGGCCATGATCTCCGAGGGCGTGGCGACGCCGGGCAGCACAGGGACGCCGTGCTCCTGCGCCCGCCGCACGACGGCGGCCGACAGCCCGGGGGAGACGATGTAGCGGGCGCCGGCCGCGACAACGTCGTCCACCTGCCGCACCGTGGTGACGGTGCCCGCGCCGACCACGACGTCGGGCTGGTTCTCGGCGACGGCGCGGATGGCGTCGAGGCCGCCCGCGAGCCGCAGCGTGATCTCGGCGACGGGCAGGCCGCCCGCGACGAGCGCGTCCGCCAGGCGGGCGCCCTCATCGGCGCCGTCCACCACGACGACCGGCACGAGCCGGTGCGCGGCGAGGGTGTCGAGGACTGTGCTGTCCGCGGATGACATCGGGCTCCTTCGGTTAGGATACGTTCCGCTATGGTGAACGCCTGTTGTCCACCGCGAAACGCATGGTACGGGAGGGACCGGATGGAAGCCAGTCCGCTGGGCGGCGTCGACAAGGCGCTGCTGGCCCTGGACGCCCTCGCGGGGTTCGGCGCGGCCGGGGCGCCGTTGGCCGCGCTGGCCCGGACCCTCGGCGTCAGCAAGCCGACCCTGCACCGCACCCTCGCCGCGCTGCGTCACCGGGGCTACGCCGAGCAGACGCCGGACGGCGCCTACCGCCTGGGGCCCGCCGCTCTCGCGCTCGGCAGCACCTATCTGGCCGAGGAGAACCTGCCCGCGCTGCTGCACCCGGCCCTGACCGCGCTCAGCGAGAAGGTCGACGAGCTGGTGCACCTGGGCGTGCTCGCGGGGCGCGAGGTGGTCTACCTGGACAAGGTCGAGCCACAGCGCGCGGTCCGCGTCTGGTCGGCGGTCGGACGACGGCGCCCCGCGGCGACGACGGCACTCGGCCGCGCGCTGCTCTCGGTCCAGGAGCTGGACGACGAGGCGCTGGAGCGGTTCGCGCGCAGTGGGGGCGTCGGCGCGGGGGCTACGGCGGGTTCCAGCGGGGCGGGTTTCGGCGGGGCGGATGCGGCGGCGGGCTCCCGAGGGGCGGATACACCGGCAGGTTCCCGCGGGCCGGGTTCCCGCGGGGCGAATACACCGGCAGGCTCCGGCGTCGCGGGCTCCCGCGGAGCGGATACGCCGGCGGGCTCCGGCCGGCCGGGTTCCCGCGGGGCAGATGCGGCGGCAGGTTCCCGCGGGGCAGGTTCTCGCGGGGCGGATACGCCGGCAGGCTCCGGCGTCGCGGGTGACGAGCCCGTGCGACGGCTCCGCGAGGTCCTGGCCGAGGCCCGGCGCACCGGTGTCGCGCGCGAGACCGAGGAGAACGAGCCCGGCATCGCCTGCGTCGCGGTGCCGCTGCTCCGGGCGGGCCGCGCCGTCGCGGCGGTGAGCATCACGGCCCCGGTCGAGCGGCTGCGCGGTGCGGCGCGGACGGAGCGCGTCGACGCCCTGCGAGAACTGCTGCCGACCCTGCTCCCGCCGGGCCTGACCGTGCCCCCGGCGGCGAGGTCGCGGGCTGGCTGATCTGGCGGCGGCGAGGTCGCGGGCTGGCTGATCTGGCCGTGGCCCCGGACTGAAGTGCTCTTCTACCCAGCGATTGGGCCCAGAAACGGTTGAGGTTCTGGGCCCAATCGCTGGGTAGAAGAGCACCTTCCGGGCGCCCGCGAGACCGGCAGTTCGCCTGGCATGGTCGCTTGCCCGCCGACGTCGGCAGTCCGCTGTCCCCTTCGGCAGTCCGCCCCACCAAGTCGGCAGTTGGCATCGAGATCGGTCCAGGCCTGTGCCGATCTCGATGCCAACTGCCGACCTCACGAGCCAACTGCCGACCTGGCAGGACTTAGCAGCCCATACCTCCCGGCACCAGCCACGACAAAGGCCCGGCCACCCCTCTCAGGGTGGCCGGGCCTTGTCAGGACCGAGTCCTACCGGGCGATCACGCCCCGCCGGCCGCCATCTGGCCCGACGGCGGCAGGTCGCGCGGCACCAGTCCGGCGCCCGCGGGCACCGACTGGGGCTCGGCCGGGGTCGGACGACGGCGCTCGTCGCGCTCCACGCCGCGGAACGAGAACTCGCCGAGGATGCCCTCGCCCTCGCCGTCGACGATCACGAGCTGACCGGAGGTGAGCTCGCCGAACAGGATCTTCTCGGACAGCGTGTCCTCGATCTCCCGCTGGATCGCCCGCTTGAGCGGACGGGCGCCGAGCACCGGGTCGTAGCCCTTCTCCGCCAGCAGGTGCTTCGCGGCGGGGGTGAGCTCGATGCCCATGTCCCGGTCGCGCAGGCGACGGTCGAGCTTCGCGATCTCCAGGTCGACGATCTCGATGATCTCGTCCTGCGAGAGCTGCGGGAACACGACCACGTCGTCGACGCGGTTGAGGAACTCCGGCCGGAAGTGCTGCTTGAGCTCCTCGTTGACCTTCGCCTTCATGCGCTCGTAGGAGGTCACCAGGTCGCCGCCGGCGTTGAAGCCGGTCTGGACGCCCTTGGCGATGTCCCGCGTGCCCAGGTTGGTGGTCATGATGATCACGGTGTTCTTGAAGTCGACCACCCGACCCTGCGAGTCGGTGAGGCGGCCGTCCTCGAGCACCTGCAGCAGCGAGTTGAAGATGTCGGCGTGCGCCTTCTCCACCTCGTCGAACAGGACCACGGAGAACGGCTTGCGGCGCACCTTCTCGGTGAGCTGGCCACCCTCGTCGTAGCCGACGTATCCGGGCGGGGAGCCGAACAGCCGCGAGACCGTGTGCTTCTCCGAGAACTCGGACATGTCGAGCTGGATGAGCGCGTCCTCGTCACCGAACAGGAACTCGGCGAGCGCCTTGGCGAGCTCGGTCTTACCGACACCCGTGGGGCCGGCGAAGATGAACGAGCCACCCGGACGCTTCGGGTCCTTGAGGCCGGCCCGCGTACGGCGGATGGCCTGCGACAGCGCCTTGATCGCGGCCTCCTGGCCGACGACCCGCTTGTGCAGCTCCTCCTCCATGTGGAGCAGGCGGCTGGACTCCTCCTCGGTGAGCTTGACGACCGGGATGCCCGTGGACATCGCCAGCACCTCGGCGATCAGCTCGTCGTCGACCTCAGCGACCGTGTCGAGGTCGCCCGACTTCCAGGCCTTCTCCTTGTCCGCGCGGACCTGCGTGAGCTGCTTCTCCTTGTCACGCAGCCCTGCGGCCTTCTCGAAGTCCTGCTCGTCGATCGCCGACTCCTTCTCGCGACGCGCCTCCGCGATGCCCTCGTCGAGCTCCTTGAGCTCCGGGGGCGCCGTCATCCGGCGGATGCGCAGGCGGGCGCCGGCCTCGTCGATCAGGTCGATCGCCTTGTCCGGCAGGAACCGGTCGTTGATGTACCGGTCGGCGAGCGTGGCCGCCGAGACCAGCGCGGAGTCCGTGATGGACACGCGGTGGTGCGCCTCGTAGCGGTCGCGCAGGCCCTTGAGGATCTCGATGGCGTGCTCGAGCGACGGCTCGGACACCTGGATCGGCTGGAAGCGACGCTCCAGGGCCGGGTCCTTCTCGACGTACTTGCGGTACTCGTCGAGCGTGGTGGCGCCGATGGTCTGCAGCTCACCGCGAGCCAGCATGGGCTTCAGGATCGAGGCCGCGTCGATGGCACCCTCGGCGGCACCCGCACCCACCAGGGTGTGGATCTCGTCGATGAACAGGATGATGTCGCCGCGCGTGCGGATCTCCTTGAGCACCTTCTTGAGGCGCTCCTCGAAGTCACCGCGGTAGCGCGAGCCGGCGACCAGCGCTCCCAGGTCCAGCGTGTAGAGCTGCTTGTCCTTGAGCGTCTCCGGGACATCGCCCTTGACGATGTCCTGCGCAAGCCCCTCGACGACGGCGGTCTTGCCGACGCCGGGCTCGCCGATCAGCACCGGGTTGTTCTTGGTGCGGCGGGACAGCACCTGCATGACCCGCTCGATCTCCTGCGTGCGCCCGATGACCGGGTCCAGCTTGCCCTCGCGCGCGGCCTGAGTGAGGTTCCGGCCGAACTGGTCGAGCACGGCCGAGCCCGCGGGCTGACCCTCCTGCGGCCCACCGGCGGAGACGGGCTCCTTGCCCTGGTAGCCGCTCAGGAGCTGGATGACCTGCTGGCGCACCTTGTTCAGGTCGGCACCCATCTTGGTGAGCACCTGTGCCGCCACGCCCTCACCCTCGCGGATGAGGCCGAGCAGGATGTGCTCCGTGCCGATGTAGTTGTGGCCGAGCTGCAGCGCCTCGCGGAGCGACAGCTCAAGCACCTTCTTGGCACGCGGCGTGAACGGGATGTGCCCGCTCGGCGCCTGCTGGCCCTCACCGATGATCTCGGTGACCTGGGTGCGGACGCCGTCGAGCGAGATCCCGAGGGACTCGAGCGCCTTGGCGGCTACGCCCTCACCCTCGTGGATGAGGCCGAGCAGGATGTGCTCCGTGCCGATGTAGTTGTGGTTCAGCATCCTCGCCTCTTCCTGGGCGAGGACGACGACGCGACGTGCGCGATCCGTAAATCTCTCGAACATGTGCTGCTCCTCACGAGCGGCGTACACCTGCACCGGCGGTACGAGGCCTGACCGCAACGACTCTATGCGCTGACAACGTGCCCATGGGACGGTTGATGCCCATGTTCGCCAGGGGCGTGACGATGAACCGCCCTCGACGGCCCTGAGGGCTCCGCGCGCGACGACACGCCCGGGCAGGGAGTCTTGATGGCGAGTCCGGGCTGATTCCGGGCCTATTCTGGCGAAGGTCGTTGACGCCTCCGCACACACCCGGCAGTCTCGTTGTCAGACCCGCACCCGTCCCGGGGAGGCCACATGGCGGACGAATCGAGCCCGACCCCCGAGTCCTGGGAACAGATCGTCGCGCGCTTCGCACGCTTCTCGGGCGTGGTCGGTGAGGTTGACGACCCCCTGACCTGGGGACTAGACCTCGTCGAGGAGGAGGTCACCGGGGTGTCCGACAGCACGGACCCCACCGAGGAGCGCTTCCTGCGCTCCTATCGCACGTTCTCCGGCGAGACCGTCGAGGTGGAGACCCTCCGCGTGCCCGCGACACCCGCCCAGATCGAGGACATCGTCCGCGCCGCCTGCAGCGGCGCCCTCGTCGCCCCGCTGCACGCCGACGTCGATCCGGCCGCCCCGCCCGAGGTGGCCGACGTCGCCGACCTGGCCGAGTCGTACCAGGACTACCGCAGCGCGATGCGCGCGATCGTCGCGGAGGTCGACGACGTCCCGTGCGAGACCCGCCAGTTCCGGGTCGACGGCACGGGCCGGCGCTGCATGCGCGTCACGGTGCGCAACGTGACCGCCGTCTACTCCCCTGCCGCCGACCGCGCGGTGGTCGTCACGGGGCCCACCGACCTCGTGGACCGCATCGACATCATCACCCGGCCCATCCGCAACCTCCTGCACGGCGAAGAGGGTCCCCGGTTCTGACCGGGACGGCGGGCCGCGGCGGTAGGATCACCGCTGTGATCCGTGCCACTGCCTCCGCCGCTGCACCGCGGCTGACGGTGCACCGCGCCACGGCACGCCGTCCGCTCCTGCTGACCACGCTCCTGCTGACGATGCTCGCCCTGGTGGGCACATCCGCCGTCGGGCAGCGGGCAGCGGCCTACGAGGACTGGGACGACGACGAGATCTGGGTGAACGCGGACGGCGTCACGTTCGAGGGCGGCCGCCGGAGCGACGTGGTCACCTATGTGGTCGAGCCGGCGGGGTCCGACGGCGAACGGTCGTTCTCCCGCGAGCTCACCTGGGACGAGCAGGACGCCGGCTGGGCCGGGTTCTGGGAGGCGCGCTCGGCCTATCCGGACGGCTACTGCGTGGTGTGGGTGGAGGTCGACGACGCGAGCACCTGGCGCGCGACGGGCAGGTCCACCGCGTGCACGGTCGCCGGGTCGACCACGCCCACGCCGACGCCGACCCCCACGAAGAAGGACAAGGACCCCGCACCCAGGGTCACGCCGACGCGCGGCCAGCCGGAGCCGGCCGAGCCCGCCGAGCCGACCGAGCAGGCCGCGCCGACGCCGGTCCCCACCCCGACGCCCAGCCCGTCCCCGACGCCCAGCTCGACGCCGTCCCGGACGGCGTCGAGCACACCGACCCCTTCGCCGTCGCACACCTCGCCGCAGGCGGCGCTGATGCAGAACCTGCGGGAGCAGCCGGCGGTCCGGACCAGGCACGACGCCGCCGCGGCGGAGGAAGAAATCATCTCACCGCTCGGCTGGGTGGCCGTGCTCGGCGGCGGCGGACTGCTCACCGCGGGCGGCGCCCTGCTGCTCTGGCGCCGCCTCACCTGAGCCGGGGCGCCGGGCTTCTCCGACGTCCGACCCGGCCACCTGGCCGGGCGAACGCGCCTGGCCGTCCCGACGTACTCGGTTTCCCGGCGGCACCACGGTCCGACGTACCCGGCCGCCCCGAGGCGCCCCAAGGCAGACTGGGCTGGTGACCACACCCGTAGGCCTCCTCCTGGCGCCCGGCGCGGGCGCGAGCAGCGACAGCCCCGCGCTCGTCACGGTCGAGCGCACCCTGGCCGACGCCGACCCGCCGCTCCCCGTGCGCCGCATCGACTTCCTGTACCGCCTGGAGGGACGCCGCATGCCGGACCGGGCGCCGGTCGCCGTCGAACACCTGCGGGCCGAGGCCGCCGCGTGGGCGGGCGAGCTCGGGACCGGGACGGACCGGCTGCTCCTGGGCGGGCGGTCGTACGGCGGGCGGATGTGCTCCATGGCCGTCGCGGAGGGTCTGCCCGCGGCGGGCCTGGTGCTGCTCAGCTACCCGCTGCACCCGCCGGGGCGGCCGGAGAAGCTGCGCGTCGAGCACTTTCCGCGGATCGAGGTGCCCACTCTGTTCGTGTCGGGCGACAACGACCCGTTCGGCACGCCCGACGAGCTCGCGGAGCACGTCGCGGCGATCCCGGGCCCGGTGACGACAGTGACGCTGTCCGGCGCGCACGACATGCGCGGCGCCGGACGGGAGCAGGCGGTGGCGGACGCCGTCGCGGACTGGGTGGCGAAGCTCTAGGACGCGTCAGCGGCCGCCCGCGGGCTTCTCCGGGTAGTCCGGCGGGGTCTTGTCCAGCTCGATGGCGATCTCGCGCCGCTCGGCGATGATGTGCGGACGCTCCTCGTCGCGCTGCTCCAGCGCGTCGGCCTGGAGGTCGGCGCTCAGGTGGTCCCAGTACAGCGTGCCCTCGAGGTGCTGCGACTCGTGGATGAAGCAGCGCGCCAGATACCCCGTGCCCGAGAGCTGCACGGGCGCGCCGTGCTGGTCCACACCCCGCACGGTCGCCGCGCCCGGCCGTTCGAGCGGCTCGTACGCGCCGGGCACGGACAGGCAGCCCTCCTCCTCGGTGGCGGGCTCCGCATCGAGGTCCATCTCCAGCTCTGGATTCACGACGTGCCCCACGTGCCGGTCGCCCGACGAGTCCGTGAGGTCGTACACGAACACCCGAAGGTCCACGCCCACCTGCGGGGCCGCGAGCCCGACGCCCTGCGCCGACTCCATCGTGGCGAAGAGGTCGTCGACGAGACGGGCGAGCTCCGGGGTGGAGAACGTCTCGACGGTTCGGGCCGGGGTGTGCAGCACCGGCTCGCCGATCTCGGTGATGCGCAGCACACGGCCGCGAGCCACCTCGGGGGCCGTCGCCGGATACTCCTCGACCGGCTCTCCGAGCAGGTAGGTGACGGGCTTGCGCCGTCGGGCGGTGGTCCATGCCATGGCTCAGAGGGTACCTGCGGCGCCGCCGTCGCTCCGACGCCGCCGACCCGCCCGGTGCGACGGCGTCAGCCCGGTCAGTCGGACGCCGTCAGCCCGCTGAGCGCGTGCCGCACGAGCGCACGCGCCGTGTCGGGGGTCAGGGTGCCCGACCGCTCCAGCCAGCGCCACGTGACGGGCGCCCAGACGAGGTCGACGGCGACGTCCAGGTCGACGTCCGCGCCGAGCTGGCCGGCCTCCTGCGCCCGGCGCAGCCGCCGCTTCTTGAGGTCCCGCATGGGACCGTCCAGCCGCTCCCGGTACTGCCGGTTGAGCTCCGGGTCCTCGATGATCGCCGCGGTGAGGCCGCGCAGGGCACGGTCGAAGGTGGGGTCGGCCAGCTCCTCGACCGTCGCCACGAGAACGGTGGCGAGGTCGGCCTCGAGGTCGCCCGTATCGGGCAGCTCCGCGGTCTCCGCGCTCTCCGCCGCGCCGACGGACCGTTCGAGCACCGCGTCGAGCACCAGGGTGCCCTTGTTCGGCCACCACCGGTAGATCGTCTGCTTGCCGACGCCGGCCCGGGCGGCCACCTTCTCGATGGTCAGCCGCGCGTAGCCGAGCTCTGCCACGACGTCGAAGGCCGTGGCGAGGATGGCGGCGCGTGTCGCGGGGTTACGGCGGCGGCCCGTCGAGGGCGGCGAGACGGTCGACATGGGCGGCAGCCTATCAAGGCAAGACGAGACGTTTCGTCTTGACAACCTCGACCTGGCCTGCCATCGTCTTTTGTCGAGACGAACCGTCTCGACAATCGTCGAAGGGATCGCCATGACCACCGAGTCCAGCACCACCGAGCCCCGCACCTGGTTCATCACCGGCGCCAGCCGCGGCCTGGGCCGCGCCTTCACCGACGCCGCCCTGGCGGCCGGCGACCGGGTCGCGGCGGTCTCCCGCACCGTCCACGAGGACGACACCAGGGACGGGCTGCTCCAGATCGCCGCCGACGTGCGGGACCCGGCGTCGGTCCACGCCGCCGTCGACCGCGCGGTCGCCGCCTTCGGCCGCCTCGACATCGTGCTCAACAACGCGGGCACCATGTCGTACGGGTTCGTGGAGGAGTTCACGGAGGCGCAGGTCCGGGCCCAGCTGGAGACCAACTTCTTCGGCGCCGTCTGGGTCACCCAGGCCGTCGCCCCCGTGCTGCGCCGGCAGCGGTCGGGCCACCTCGTCCAGATCTCGAGCGTCGGCGGGCTGGCCGGGTTCGCCGGCAGCGGCCTGTACAGCGCGAGCAAGTTCGCGCTGGAGGGCCTCAGCGAGGCGGTGGCCCAGGAGCTCGACGAGTTCGGCGTCGCCGTCACCATCGTCCAGCCCGGCGGGTACTGGACCGATCTCTACACCGCCATGGAGACGTCGACGCCGCTGCCGGAGTACAACGCGCTGCGCGACCGCCTGGCCGCGCAGTTCGCGGAGAACAGCGTCGACAGCGACCCCCGCCTGGCCGCCGAGGCGATCCTCAAGCTGGTCGCCAGCGAGAACCCGCCCCGGCGGCTCCTGCTGGGCGGCATGGTCTACGACGTCGCGCTCGCCGTCACCGAGGAGCGGCGGCGCACCTGGGCGGAGTGGGAAGAGGTGAGCCGCGCGGCCGAGGAGGCCGTCCCGGCGCCGCAGGGGTAGGGCCGCGGTGCCCGGCACCGGGCGCGCTGCCGGCCGGTGCGCGCCCGCAACGCAGGAAGGCCAGGTCAGAAGTTGCTTCTGACCTGGCCTTTCGGAGCCGCCTGTCGGAATCGAACCGACGACCTATTCATTACGAGTGAATCGCTCTGCCGACTGAGCTAAGGCGGCGTGCGCACCACCGACCGGCGACAACCGGATGGGTGAGCGGGCCTCACTGTACCCAATGCGAGGCCCAGGTTTCAAAGCGAAACCGTGTGACGTCGTCGACCGCGTGGATCCGGGCCGGAGCGCGGGTCAACAGGCGGTCAGCAGGTGAGCCCGTCCTCCGGGACCGTGCCCTCCACCAGGTACTCCTCGACCGCCCCGCCGATGCACGTGTTGGACCGGCCGTACGCCGTGTGGCCCTCCCCCTCGTACGTGACCAGGACGCCCGACGAGAGCGTGTCGGCGAGCGACTCCGCCCAGCGGTACGGGGTGGCGGGGTCGTTCGTGGTGCCGATGACGACGATCGGCGGCGCACCCTTCGCGGCGGTGTCGAACTCCTGCTCGGCGGGCGGGTAGGGCCAGTCCGTGCACTCGATGCCGGAGTACCCGAACGACTCGCCGAGCGTCGGCGCCGCCTCCTCGATCTCCTCCGCGAGGTCCCGCATCTTCGCCATGTCGTCCTCGGCGCGGGCGTCGGCGCAGTTGATCGCCCGGAACGCCTCCTCGCTGTTGGACTTGAAGGTGCCGTCATCGTTGCGGTCGTTGTAGACGTCCGCCAGGTACAGCAGGTCGTCGCCGGTGCCCTCCCAGAAGACCTCCTGCAGGGCCTGCGTGAGGAACGACCAGGAGGCCTCGTCGTACATCGTCACGGCCACGCCGTAGAACGCGAGCTTCTTGGTCACCGAGCGCCCGGACGACGTCGGGATGGGGTTGGGCTCCGCGTCCTCGACCATGGCCTGGATCTGCTGCAGGCCCTCGGTGACGCCGCCGGTGAGGGGACACTCGCTGCTCGCCTGGCAGTCCGTCACGTAGGCGCGCAGCGCGCTCTCGAAGCCCTCCGCCTGCTGCAGCGCCACCTCGTCGGAGTCCAGCGTGATGTCGAGCGCGCCGTCCAGCACCAGGCGCCCCGTCCGGTCGGGGAACAGCCCGGCGTAGGTGGCGCCGAGCTGGGTGCCGTAGGAGAACCCGAGGTAGTTGAGCTCGTCGTCGCCGAGCGCGGCCCTGAGCATGTCCATGTCGCGCGCGGCGGACTGCGTGTCCACGTTCTCCAGCAGCGGACCCGTGTTCTCGGCGCAGGCCTGGCCCCAGTCCCGGACGGCGTCCTGCCGGTCCGCCAGGCCCTCCGGCGTGTACGGGTAGTCCGTGCTGAGGAACTCGTCCTTGCCCGCGTCGTCGTAGCACTTCACCGGCGTCGACTGCCCCACGCCGCGGGGGTCGAAGCCCACGATGTCGAACGACGTGCGCAGCGGCTGGCCGAACCGCGCGGGGTCGCCCACGTAGTCCACCCCGGACCCGCCCGGCCCGCCCGGGTTGACCAGCAGCGACCCGATCTTCTGCCCCGACGCGGGAATCCGCTTGAGCGCGATCTCGATGCTGCCGGCCCCCGGGTCGTGCCAGGAGAGCGGGGCGGACGCCGTGGCGCACTGGAAGCCCTCGCCGCACTCTGTCCACTCCAGCGACTGGCCGTAGTAGTCCTCGAAACCCTCCGGTGCGCCCTCCGTCGCCGAGCCGTCGGACTTGCCGACGTCCTCCAGTGCCGTCTGCACCTTGGGCGGCGCGCCGCAGGCGGCAAGCAGGAGGACGGCGGTGAGCAGCGTGGCGACGGCCGCGGGCAGACGACGGCGAGCGGGGCGGATCACCCGGACAACCTACCGGTTGTGCTCGGTAGATTTCTTACCCGCTGACGAACCGACACGCGACCCTCACGAGTCGAGCCAGGCGACCGGTCCGGGCTCGCCGTCGGCGGTGCGCGGCTGGAGCTCGACCCGGCCCTTGTCGCCCAGCATGACCGGCACCGGCTGCCCCGTGTCGGCCTCCGCCGGTGCCTCGACGACGGTCGTGGTCGGCACGAAGTCCATGGTGCAGATCTCGCTGCTCGGGGGCAGGAACGTCACCGCGAGCACGCCGTCGGCAGCAGCGACGCCGGCGCCCTTGTCGCCCGAGCCGGAGCCGAAGGTCGCCGTCGGCTCGGCGATCGTCGGGCACGAGCTGGAGCCGTTCGTCACGACGTACAGCAGGCCGGGCTCGGGCGCCCAGGCCACGCCGGCCGGCGAGTTGGTGCTGCCCTTCACGCCCGGGGGCAGCCCGCGCCCCGAGCTGCCCGCCACGATCTCCATGTCCGCCGCCTCCGGGAGTCGGCCGTCCTCGCCGTCGCCCGCCTCGGTCTCACCCTCGCTCGCGCCGTCCGAGGGGCTGGTGGTGTCCCGGTCGTCGGGGACAGAGGACGTCTCCGCCGTCGGCTCCCCCGTACCGGACCCGCCGACGTCGGACTGCGCGCACCCGGACAGGGCGAGCGCCGCCGTCATGCCGATGCCGAGGGCTGCCGCGCCCGCGCGGGCCAGTGCCCGCGCCGCCGCGCCCGACCCGTGGCCCGACCGATTCATCCGCCTGATCCTCATGCCAGATCCTTCCGCTCGACTCCGACACCACCTGGTGGAGGCGTCGCACGAGTGCGACGCCTCCATTCCTGTCATGTCGCGAATCCTGCGGGTCTTGCACGAGGTCGGCAAGACATCGGCGACCGGAAAGAGGTCAGACGCGGGCGGTGGAGAAGCGCAGCTTCTCCGGCGTGGCGTCGGCGGCGGTCTTGCGCAGGAAGGCCCTGCGGTGCACCGAGAAGGCGTTGCGGTCGTCGAAGAAGTCGCGCGCCATCTCGGCCAGCTCGATGGTCTGGTAGTACGACAGCGGACGGTCCGTCGCCCGGCGCTCCGCGCGCGCGGCGAGCATCCAGCCGAGCGTGGCGGGCTCCTCGTAGCCCTGGGCGGCCGACGACAGCCAGGTGGTGAACTCGCCCCACTCCCGCGGCCCGACGGCGCTGATCAGCCCGATGCGGGCCGCCTCGGCCGCCGAGATCGGCAGCTTGCGGGACAGGAGCAGCGACGCGCGGTGGTCCCCCACGCGCGCGGGCATGCTCCACGAGTGCAGCTCGGAGCCGTAGATCCCCATGTCGTAGTACGGGTTGAGCACCACACCCTCGCGGGCGAGCGTCACGTCGGCGCACAGCCCGGCCATGACGCCGCCCGCGCCGGCGTTCGCGGTGAAGGCGGCGACCGTGAGCTGCTCGGCGGTCGCGATGGTGAGGCACAGCTCGTCGATGGCGCAGATGTTGTCCCACGCCTCGGCGGCCGGGTCCGGCGAGGCGTCGACGGTGCCCAGGTGGATCCCGTTGGAGAACGCGTGCTCGGTGCCCTTGATGACGAGCACCCGGGTGTCCTCGGTGAGGGCCTTCTCCACGGCGCTCGTCAGGCGGCGGCACTGCTCCGTGTACATCGCGCCGTTGTAGGAGCGGATCGTCAGGTACCCGACGGCGCCGTCACGCACGTACGACGTCTCCGCCAGCGCGTCAGGGACCCGACGGAACGGGGCGTCGCTCGCGTCGATCACCTGGGCGGCCGGGAGCTTGGGGCCGCGGCGGCCGCTCAGCTCGGCGGCGTAGCCGATCCAGAGCGTGCCGACGCCGCAGGCGATCGCGACGGCGTCGAGGTTGCGGCCCACCACCGTGCCCGGCGCCGCGCCGGTGTGCTCGGGCGACGCGACGGCGTCGAAGACGCAGACCGACCGGCCGTTCACGCCGGCGGGGGCGCCCGGGGCGCCGTCGGCCGCCGCGATGAGCCGCTCCAGCTCGGCGGCGGGGCGGCTCCAGTCCACGCGGAAGTCCTCGCGGCGCAGCAGCGGCAGCTCGCCGCTGACGGGGACGATGCGCAGGCAGGCCTCGGCCGGGATCGGCCGCTCGCCGTCGGCGACCTTACGGATGACCTCGCCGATGCAGGCCATCGCGGCGTCCGCGACGCGGCTGTTGTAGAGGGCGCTCTTGGCGATCGGCTGCTCCGGCATGTCGAACACGGCGGTGGCCCAGACCGGGCCGGCGTCCAGCTCCTCGACCGCGGACAGGGCGGTGACGCCCCAGCGGTCCCTGCCGTCGCGGATCGCGTGGTCGAGCGAGGAGGGCCCGCGGTCGCCCACCGGACCGGGGTGCACGATGACGGTCGGCCAGCGGTCGTAGATCGTGTCCGGCACGCGGTGCTTGAGGAACGGGCACAGGATCAGGTCGGGGTCGGCTCGCTCGACGGCCCGGGTCATCGCCGCGCCCGACTCGAACGTCGGGGCGATCTCGACGCCGACGTCGTGCCCCTGCTCCCGCAGGGAGCACCAGACCCGCTGGGTGAGACCGTTGAAGGCAGAAACCAGCAGGAGGATCCTCATCGGGCGGTGGACTCCTTGTCGCACGGAACAGCTCTGGGGGCGCCCCGCAGCCTAGCCAGGGACGGCAATCGGGACAATGTGCCTCGGTGGTTCAAGATCACCCGTGCGAAATCTTCACAGGCCTCGGACCACGTCGGCTGGTACTCACCCTTGCGGGCGCAGGGCTATCGCCATCGCCTCCAGCGCGAGCAGCGGCGCCACGTTGCCGTCCAGGCGGGTGCGGGCCACCCCGATCGCGTCCATGCGGCGCACGGTCTGCTCCGGGGTGGAGTCGGCTGCGAGCGCGCGCACCGTCTCGGCGAGCTCCGCGTTCACCAGCTCGACCTCCGCCCCGAGCTGCACCACGAGGACGTCCCGGTAGAGGGAGAGCAGGTCCACCATCGCACGGTCGAGCACGTCCCGCTGGTGGCGCGTGGCGCGCCGCTTCTGATCGTCCTCGAGCTGCTTGAGCTGCGAGCGCAGGCGCGGCGGCAGCGTCTCACCGTCCGCGGCGCCCAGGGCGCGCAGGAGCTCGGCCTTCTCGGCGGCGTCCCGCTCCTGCGTCGCCGAGACTGCCTCGGCCTTGGCCACGTCCACGAGCTCGCCGGCGGCCAGCACGGCGTCGCCGACGCCGCGGATGCGCCGCGCGATGCTCAGCACCGCCGTGCGCCGCTCGCGTGCCCCGGCGTCGCGCGCCAGCCGCTTGGCCAGGCCGACGTGGCTCTGGGCCGCGCGGGCGGCGCCGAGCGCGATCGCCGGGTCCGCGCCGTCACGCCGCACCAGCAGGTCGGCGACCGCCTGCGGCGGCGGCACGCGCAGCACCACGCCGCGGCAGCGCGACCGGATGGTCGGCAGCACGTCCTGGGCCGACGGCGCGCACAGCACCCACACCGTGTGCGGCGGCGGCTCCTCGATGGCCTTGAGCAGCACGTTGGTGGTCCGCTCCGCCATGCGGTCCGCGTCCTCGATCACGATCACGCGCCACCGGCCGGCGGACGGCGACCGCGACGACGTCATGATCAGGTCCCGCACCTCGTCGATGGCGATGACCACCTTCTCGGTGGCCAGCAGCGTGACGTCCGGGTGCGTGCCGGCCATGGTGGTGGTGCACGCCTGGCACACCCCGCAGCCGCCGCGCTCGCACTGGAGGGCCGCCGCGAAGGCGCGCGCCGCCACCGACCGGCCGGACCCGGGCGGGCCGGTCACGAGCCACGCGTGCGTCATCGCCGCCGGGTTCGCCACGGCGCCCTGGAGCGCCGCGACGGCGGACTCCTGCCCCACGACGTCGTCCCACACCGTCATGACGGGTCCTCGCCGCCGGGCTCGGAGCCGAGCCCCGTGATGCCGGTGGCCTCGGTGACGACGGGCGTGAGGCCCAGGCGGGCGGCGACGTCCACCCGGATCTGCGCCTGGATGTCGTCGACCGGCGCACCTGCGTCGATGACCACCCAGCGCTCCGCGTCCGCCGCCGCACGCCGGAGGAAGGTGTCCCTGACGCGCGTGTGGAACTCGATGCCCGCGCGTTCCAGCCGGTCGAGCGCGCCCTTGCCCTCGGCCGCCGCACGCCGGGCCGCCGCGGCCCTCGGCTCCAGGTCGAGCAGGATCGTGACGTCCGGCCGCAGGCCCTTGGTTGCCCACAGGGAGAGGTGCTCCACCTCGGTGTCCGGCAGGTTCCGGCCGCCCGACTGGTAGGCGACCGACGAGTCGAGGTAGCGGTCGGTGATCACCACGGCGCCGCGACCCAGCGCGGGCCGCACCACCGTCTCGACGTGGTGGGCGCGGTCCGCCGCGTAGATGAGCGCCTCGGCCCGCGGGCCCATGTCCTGGCCGTGCATGACGGCGGCCCGCAGCTCCTTGCCGAGCGCGGTGGCGCCCGGCTCGAACGTGAGCACGACCTCGCGGCCGGTCAGGTCGGCCAGCCAGTCGCCGAGGAGGCGCGACTGGGTCGACTTGCCGACGCCCTCGCCGCCCTCGAAGGAGATGAAGTAGCCCGGTGCGTTCACGCGGCCACCCTAACCGCGACCACCGACATCGATCTCGCCGGGCGTGACCCGCGCGTACGGCGCACGATGGACATATGGACGACACCGTGCAGAGCATCACCCCGATGACCGAGGACGAGTGTTGGGAGTTCCTCTCGATGCAGCCCATCGGGCGCCTCGGCACCGCCGTCGCCGGCGAACCCGAGATCTTCCCCCTGAACTTCGCCGTCGCGGACCGGGCCATCTACTTCCACACGATCCCCGGCACCAAGGTCGCCGAGGTCGCGATCAACGAGAAGGTCGCGTTCGAGGTGGACCAGTGGGGCCCGGAGATCGCGTACAGCGTCGTCGTGAAGGGTACTGCGGAGATCCTGGAGACCGACGCCGACATCGCGGCGGCCGAGGCGACCAACCTGATCAGCTACCTGGAGGACACGCGGGACACCTGGGTGCGCGTCACGCCCACCGCTGTGACGGGCCGCCGGCTGCGCCGCTGAACCCTTGGCGCCGGCAAGCCCTTGACGCCGGCAAGCCCTCGACGCCACCGAGCCCCGCGCGGTCGCCCGGCGTGCGGGCCACCCAGGGGACCCGCACGCCTGACACCGGCTACTTCTTCGAGGTCGACGCCTTCTTGGCGGCCGGCTTCTTGGCGGAGGTCTTCGCGGCAGGCTTCTTGGCCGCCGTCGACCGGGTGGTGCGCTTCTTCGCCGGGCCCTGGGCACGCTTCTCGGCGAGCAGCTCGATGGCCCGCTCCGCAGTGATCGACTCCGGCGTGACGTCGCGCGGCAGGGTGCGGTTGGTCTCGCCGTCGGTCACGTACGGGCCGAACCGGCCGTCCTTGACCTGGATCGGCTTGCCGCTGTTCGGGTCGTCGCCGAGCTCGCGCAGCGGCGGCGTCGCCGTCCGCCCGCGGCCGCGCTTGGGCTGTTTGTAGATCTCCAGCGCCTCGTCGAGGGTGACCGTGAACATGGCCTCCTCGGTCGGCAGCGTGCGCGAGTCCGTGCCCTTCTTGAGGTAGGGCCCGTAGCGGCCGTTCTGCGCGGTGATCTCGTCGCCCGACTCCGGGTCCACGCCCACGACCCGCGGCAGCGACATGAGCTGCAGCGCGTCCTCCAGCGTCACGGTGTCGAGCGCCTGCGTCTTGAGCAGCGACGCCGTCCGCGGCTTGGGCAGGGCGGCCAGCGCCCGCTTCTTCGCCGCGGCCGACAGGTCCGGGTCGAGGTCCGGCTCGGGGAGCTGCTCCGTCACGTACGGCCCGTACCGGCCGTTCTTCGCCACGATCGGGTTCCCGCTCTCCGGGTGCGTCCCGAGCAGGCGGCCGTCGTCGGCCCCTGCCGCGAGCAGCTCGCGGGCCTTGGTGACGGTCAGCTCGTCGGGCGCGACGTCGTCGGGCACCGACGCGCGGGGCGGGTTCTTGCCCTCTGGAACCTCCGCGGCGAGGTCCTCGATGTACGGGCCGTAGCGGCCCACGCGCACGCGGATGCCCTCGCCGATGTCGACCGAGTTGATCGCCGCTGCGTCGATCTCGCCCAGGTTCTCCACGAGCGCGCGCAGGCCCCCGCCCTCGCTGTCGACGCCGAGCTCGTCGGACGTGCCGAGGTTGCCGGGAACCTCGCCGAAGTAGAACTCCCGCAGCCACGCGACCCGCTCGCGCGCACCCGCCGCGATCTGGTCGAGGTCCTCCTCCATGGTGGCCGTGAAGTCGTAGTCGACGAGCCGGTCGAAGTGCTCCTCCAGCAGGCGGATCACCGCGAACGCGAGCCACGTCGGCACGAGCGCCTGGCCCCTGGTGTGCACGTAGCCGCGGTCCTGGATGGTCGAGATGGTCGCGGAGTAGGTGGACGGGCGGCCGATGCCGCGCTCCTCCAGCGCCTTGACCAGCGACGCCTCGGTGTAGCGGGCGGGCGGCGTGGTGGAGTGGCCGTCCGCGGCCAGGTCGGTGCCGAGCAGCGCGTCGCCCTCCGACATCGTCGGCAGGCGGGTCTCCCGCGCCGCAGCGCCCTCCGCCGCCTCGGTGTCGGCGTCGGCGCCCTCCTCGTAGGCGGCGAGGAACCCGCGGAACGTGATCACCGTGCCCGACGCCGAGAACACCGCCTCCTTGCCGTCCAGCGCACCGCCCACCACGACGGCGCCGAGCCGGACGGACGCCGTCGACCCCTTCGCGTCCGCCATCTGCGAGGCGACCGTGCGCTTCCAGATCAGCTCGTACAGGCGGAACTGGTCGCCGCTCAGCTCGCCGGCCACCTGGGCGGGCGTGCGGAACGAGTCGCCGGCGGGGCGGATCGCCTCGTGCGCCTCCTGGGCGCCCTTCGACTTGGACTGGTACAGCCGAGGCGCGCCCGGCACGTACTCGGGCCCGTACAGCTCGGCCGCCTGCCGCCGCGCCGCCTCGGTCGCCTCCGACGAGAGCGACGGGCTGTCCGTACGCATGTAGGTGATGTAGCCGTTCTCGTACAGGCTCTGCGCGGTGCGCATCGCCTGCCGCGACGACATCCGCAGCTTGCGGCCCGCCTCCTGCTGCATCGTCGAGGTGGTGAACGGCGCGGCCGGACGGCGCGTGTACGGCTTGGTCTCCAGGCTGCGGACCGAGAAGTCGGCGGCCTCCAGCCCCGCCACGACGGCGTTCGCCGTCGCCTCGTCGAGCTGGACGACGCCGGTGCGCACCTTGAGCCGGCCCCGGTCGTCGAAGTCGCGGCCCGAGGCGACCTTGTCGCCGGCGAGCTGGGTGAGCCGCGCGCGGAAGGACGGCTGGCCGGAGGCGGCCGCGCCGCCGTCGGGCGAACCCTCGTCCGCGACGGCGAAGGTGCCCGCGACGTCCCAGTAGTCCGCCGGGACGAACGCCATGCGCTCGCGCTCCCGCTCGACCACGAGGCGCGTGGCCACCGACTGCACACGGCCCGCGGACAGGCCCTGCCGCACCTTGCGCCACAGCACCGGCGACACCTCGTAGCCGTACAGGCGGTCGAGGATGCGCCGCGTCTCCTGGGCGTCCACGAGGTCCTGGTCCAGCTCGCGGGTGTTCTCCAGCGCGCGGAGGATCGCGTCCCTGGTGATCTCGTGGAACACCATGCGCTTGACCGGGACCTTGGGCTTGAGCTCCTGGATCAGGTGCCAGGCGATGGCCTCGCCCTCGCGGTCCTCGTCGGTGGCGAGGAAGAGCTCGTCGGCGTCCTTCAGGGCCTTCCTGAGCTCGCTGACCTTCTTCCGCTTGTCGGCGTGGACCACGTAGTAGGGGTCGAACCCGTTGTCCACGTCCACGGAGAACTTGCCGTACGGGCCCTTCTTCATCTCCGCCGGCAGGTCCTTGGGCTGCGGCAGGTCACGGATATGCCCGACGCTGGCCTCGACCTCGTAGTCGTCGCCGAGATAGCTCTGGATCTTGCGAGCCTTCGTCGGCGACTCGACGATCACGAGCTTGCGTGCCTGGGACATCCGGTCCTGCCTGCTTCCTGCTGGGTCTGGGGAGGGCGCCGAGCGGCGTTGGAGAGTTCACGGTACGCCAGGCGCGCCGGATCGCACCCTATCCGGGCCGACAGCGGGTCGCCCGGTCGTTCCACATGACCGTGGTGATATTCACCCGTGGCGTGACCGACAGTGGAGCCGCACATCTGCCACATCTGGCACACGGTCTCTTCAGGCCGTTCGCCTACGGTGGACGCCATGACCGACCGCACCCTCCCCCTGCCCGAGCTGCCGCGGCCCGCGCGGGCCCGCGTCGTCGGCACGGCCAAGGGGTACACGCAGCCGGCGCCGCCGACGCCGAAGGCCCGCAGGACGAGCCCGGTGCGGACGGCGAGCCCGCGCCCGCCGTCGGACGGCCCGGCCGGGCACCCGATGCCCGGCCGGGCACGGGGCCTCCAGCCGCGGTCGGGGCCGCGCATCGCCGCCGCCGTGGTGGCGCTGCTCGCGCTGTGGGGCGTGTGGGCCACGTGGGACACGTTCGTGGCGTCCGAGCGCGGCCAGCGCGCCGACCAGCTCGCGCTCGACGGCGCCGCGCGCGGCCAGGGCGTGCTGTGGGAGCTCGCCGAGCCCGTGCTCGGTGTGGTGTCGAACTCGTTCGTGGGCCTCGGCCTCGCGGTGGCCGTGGTCCTCGCGCTGGCCCGCGGGCGCTGGTGGCTCGCTGCGCAGGTGGCGATCCTGGTGACCGGCGCCAACCTCACCACGCAGGTGCTCAAGCACGTGGTGCTCGACCGGCCCCCGCTGCTCGACGTCGTGCGCGCCGACGTGAACACGCTGCCCAGCGGGCACACGACGGTCGCAGCCTCCATCGCGGCGGGCCTCCTCATCGCGGTGCCGCGGCACTGGCGGCCGTTCGTCGCGGTGGCCGGCGCCGCCTACACCGGGGCCACCGGGCTGTCCACGCTGATCGGGCAGTGGCACCGGCCGTCCGACGTCGTCGCGGCGCTCCTCGTGGTGCTCGCCTGGGGCGCCGGCGTCTGCGCGCTGAGCGCGTCGTCGTCCCTGGACGAGCCGCGCGGCGGCGTGGAGCCCGGCTCGTCCGGCGCGGCCGGCCTGCTGCTCGTCGGCGCCGTCGGCACCGGTGTGCTGGCCCTCGGCGCGCTCGGCAGCGTGCGCGGGTACGGCTGGGAGCTGCCGGTCGGCGGCGACCTCACCGCGTACATGGGCGGGATGCTCGGGGTGGTGGCGGTGACCCTCGGCTCGTTCGCGCTGCTGCTCCTGGTCCGCCAGTCGACGGCCCGGCCCTGACGGCCCCGGCGGTGCCCGGGCGGACCGGTCGCCGCGGCCGGGCGGACCGGACGCTGCGCCAGGGCGGACGCTGCGGCCGGGCCGACCGGACGCCGCACGCGACGCTGCCGAATGCCCCGCCCGAACGCCCGCCGACGCACCAGACGCCCAGGCCGCCGGAGCGACCTGGGCGTCTGACCCGTCACGCGGTAGGGGTCACGGCGTGTCGTAACCGCCCGTGTAGGAGCCCGAGCCGGAGTACGCGTCCACCACCCAGCGGTAGGTGCCCGACGTGCCCGAGTAGGTGACCGTCTCGTCAGGGGCCGAGGTGATGCCCTGGGCCACCGTGGACCAGGTGCCGCCGCTCAGCTTCTGCAGGTAGAGGTCGAAGTCCACCCCGGACGGCCCGTCCAGGCAGCCGCGGAACGTGCCGGAGCCGGCCGAGAACCCGCTGGCCGACGGCTCCCCGTACGCCGAGCCCGCTGCGGCGGTGCCGCTGAAGGTGGACTCGTAGCCGGTGCAGCCCGTCGGCGTGCCGCCGCCACCGGTGACCAGCGAGACGCCCGCTGCGCTGAGCGCCTCGTTCACCGGCTGGAAGTAGGTGGTACCGCCGGAGGAGCAGTTGCCCGAACCGCCGGAGGTCATGCCCTGGGCCTGCGAGCCCGCGAGCAGCGAGCCGCCCGAGTCGCCCGGCTCCGCGCACACGTTGGTGCGGATCAGGCCCGTGACGGTGCCCTCGGCGTAGGTGACCGAGGCGTTCAGCGCCTGGATGGTGCCGCAGTGCCAGCCGGTCGTCGAACCGGACCGGCAGACGGTCGCGCCGACGGCGGCGGCGGTCGAGCCCGCGACGCCGACGGTGCCGCCGGAGTAGTTGTTCACGGCGCCCACCGGGGTGTCGTCGGTGCCCGTGTTGACGTAGCCGTAGTCGTTGCCGGGGAAGGACGACGTCCGGAACGTGCCGCTCGGCGACGACGTCGTGTTGCCGACGTTGCCGCAGTGGCCGGCGGTGACGAAGCCGCTGGTGGCCGAGAAGCCGACCGAGCAGCGCGAGCTGCCGATGTAGTAGGCGTTGCCGCCGATCACGTTGATGAACGTACGCGGCAGCTCCGCCACCTCGACGACGGAGAGCGAGCCCGCCGGGATGCCGGCCCGCTTGACGGCGGCGGTGACGGCGGCCTTCGCGCCCTCGGCCACCTCCACGACCACGGCGTTGGACTCCACGTCCACGTAGGCCGCGGCGAGCTGCGCCTTCGGAGCCGCCTGGTAGGCCTTGGTGGCGAGCCGGTCGAGCTGGCTCAGTGACTTGTCGACGGTGACGGCGGTGGCACCGGCTGCACGGACCTCTGCGGCCCCTGCCTTGTCGGTCACGGCGACGAACAGCTCGCTGCCCTCCACCCACGCACCCGCGTAGCCCTTGTCGAGGGCCTTGGCGATGGCGTGCTGCTTGTCGGACAGGGCCTCGTCGGTCTTGAGGCGGTCCACGGCCTGCGCGGTGGTCAGGCCGAGGTCCCGCTCCAGGGCGGCGACCATGCCGGGGGCGTAGCTGGACACCTCCGGCTCGTCCGATCCGGCGGCTGCGCTTGCGGTAGCGGCGGTGATGCTGCCGGCGAGAAGCGTCACCGCGGCTGTGGCCACGGTGATCGCCTTGAAGGATGTGCGTCTCATCTCCAGCGACTCCTTGTCGTCGGGGCAATGGATTCACCCAGTGCGGCAAAGCGTAGGGTCGCTTTCAGGTGACTCCCAGATACCTTTTTAGACATATCGGAGCATTATGCGGACATGCCACGAAGCAGGTAGGGGCTTCCCCACCTGCTCCGTGGCCTGACGGCCGGCCGGTGCTCCGTGGCCTGACGGCCGGCCGGCGGCGCGCGCCGGCGGATCAGTCGGTCAGTTCGTCAGGAGCGACACCCCTGCCGCGCTCAGCGCCTCGCCGACCGGCTGGAAGAACGTCTGGCCGCCGGACGAGCAGTTGCCCGAGCCGCCGGACGTCATGCCCTGGGCCTGCGAGCCCGCGAGCAGCGAGCCGCCCGAGTCGCCCGGCTCCGCGCACACGTCGGTCTGGATGAGACCGGTGACGGTGCCCTCCGCGTAGTTCACCGTCGCGTTGAGCGCCTCGATCGTGCCGCAGTGCCAGCCGGTCGTCGAACCGGACCGGCAGACGGCGGCGCCGACGGCGGCGGGCGTCGAACCCTCGACGGCGACCGTGCCGCCCGCCCAGTCGTCCACGACGCCGACCGGGGTGTCCGTGTCGACCGAGACGTAGCTGTAGTCGCTGCCCGGGAACTCGGAGACCTCGAAGGTGCCGTTCGGCTCGCTCGCCGAGGAGCCCACCGAACCGCAGTGTCCGGCCGACACGAAGCCGCCGGTGACCGCGAAGCCCACCGAGCAGCGGGCGCTGCCGTCGATGAAGTAGGCCTCGCCGCCGATCACGTCGGCGAGCGTCCGGGGCCGCTCCGCCGCTGCCGTCAGGGCGACGGCGGAGGCGGGCACGCCGGCCTCCGCCACCGCGGCCGCGACGTCGGCGCGGGCGCCCTCGACGACGTCGACGACGATCTGGTTGGTCTCGACGTCCACGTGGTACGACGTCACGTCGGACGAGGACAGCGCACCGGCCAGGTCGGCGGTCCAGGCGTCCAGCGCCCGCAGCGAGTTCTCCACGGTCACCGGGGTCGCCCCGGCCGCACGGACCTCGGCGGCCTGCGCGGCGTCGGTCACGGCGACGTGCAGCGTGTCCGAACCCTCGACCCAGGCGCCGGCGTAGGACGCACCGAGCGACTTCGCCAGGCCGTGCTGCGTGTCCGCCAGGATCTCCTGGGCCTCGAGCTGGGCCACGGCGTCCGCCGTGCTGAGGTTCAGGTCGCGCTCCATCGCGGCGACGAGGCCCGGCGCGTAGCCCGCCGCAGCAGTCTCGGCGTCGGACGATGCAGCGGCGACGGCGTTGATGGTGCCGGCAAAGAGGCCCACGGTGGCGGTTGCCACGGCGAGACCCCGGAGGGAAGTGCGTCTCATCTCCAGCGACTCCTCGTGTCGAGAGCGGGTGAAAGGTGCACCCACGGGCGACTTTTCACCCGCAGCGACACTGTAGGAGGAGGCGGACGTCACGCCCAGATCACACTCAGGTCATACATATTTCCTATGGAGGGCAAACCACGTAAGGGTTCACCCGGCAGGCCGAGGCACCGCGCAGGTCAGCCGAGCATGCCGTACATCGCCAGCCACTGCTCGTACTGCGGGCTGCGCCGTACGGCATCGCGGTGGGCGCGGTGCGCCGCACCCTCGACGGCCTCGAGGTCCACCCGCAGGTCGGCGTCGTGCCGCCAGCCCAGGTAGTGGGTGCGCCGCAGGGGCGCCCCGGCCAGCGGGACCGCCACGACGCCCGGCGGGTCGGGCTGGCCTGGCTCCACGAGCGCCACGGCGCGCCCCGCCCGCACCTGGTCGACGGCGGTGGTCCACTCGGCCTCGCCCATGCCGCGCGGCGTGAAGCCCGCGCGCACGCACGCCGACACGAAGCACTCCTCAAGACACCCGTACGACGGCACGCACAGCCACTGCTCCTCGGCCAGCTCCCCGAGCGAGACCTCCGGCTTGCCCGCGTACGGATGGTGCTCGTCGAGCAGCACGAACATCGGGTCGGTGCAGACTCGGGTCCAGGCGACCTCGACCGCAGCGGGCGGCGAGACCTCCGAGCACATCCCCACCAGCCCGACGTCGATGGTGCCGCGGGCGAGCCGGGACGCGACGTCGTCGGGCAGGTGGGGCATGGCCGTGATGACCTCGGCGCCGGGGATGCCGATGTGGAGCTGGTTGACGAACAGGCCGCCCAGCCCGGTCCCGGTGATGCCCACCCGCACGGTCTCGCCGTGGGCCACGTCGCCGTTGACGAGGCGTTCGGCGTCATCGGCCAGCGCCGCCATGGCGGGGAGCAGCACGCGAGCGTGCCTCAGGACCAGCTCACCGAGCTCTGTCGGTCGCGCACCGAACCGGTCGCGGACGAAGACGTTCCCGCCCAGCGCCCGGTCGATGCGGTTGAGCTGCGCAGTCAACGCCGGCTGCGCGATGCCGAGGGCAGCGGCCGCCTTTGTGACGCTGCCCGACTCGGCGACCGCGACAACCATCCGCAAGTGCCGCATGTCGAGTTCCACACGGTGGAAAATATCTGTCATAGCCCCAGATGTCTCTGGTATCGACCAGATTTATCGGTTCATGCCACCGACCGTTACGTCCTGGAAACGGGCATCTCATGCGGTACGGGGCAGTTGGTGAAGGTTGGTTGCACTCTTCCAGTCACTCTTCCAGGAAACCGTCACGAACCAGGCCGCGGACCGCCGGGAGCAGCTCGGCGGCCAGGGCGTCCGCCGGGACGTCGAACAGCGACGCCAGCGCGCCGACGATCTGCCCCACCGTGAGCTCGCCGTCGCACGCGCCGACCAGGGCCGCGAGCGGGCTCGACGCGTGCACGCCCCGTCCCAGCCCGTCCCCCTGGCGCAGGACCACGACGTTCGGGTCGGCCGCACCCGGCGTCAGGTACCGCTCCTCCGTCACGTCGGCGGCCGTGACCAGGCGCGACGCGGCGAGCGCCGCGTCGTCGCGGGACGCGAGCCAGTCGTGTCCCGCGAGGCTGCGGGCGATGTGGGCGCCCAGCGGCTGGCGCACCGACCCGGTGTGCTCCTCGAGCCGCCGCAGCGTCGGCGCACCCGACGCCGGGCGGCGAAGGGTGACGATCCCGAAGCCGACCGCCTCGACGTCCCGCGAGGCGAAGTCGTCGAGCCACGCGCCGTAGGCGGCGGCCCAGGCGTCGGGCTCGCGGTCGGGGGTGGTGCCGCCGTCGCGGATCCAGGTCTCGGCGTACTCTGCGGGGTCGAGCACCTCGCGCTGGATGATCCAGCCGTCCAGGCCTGCCTCGTCGAGCCAGGCGCCGACCCGCTCGGTCCATGGCTCGCCCCTGCGCTGCTCCCAGTTGGCCAGGAGCTGGGCGGTGCCGCCCGGCGCGAGCACGTCGCCGACGCCGAGGATCAGGTCCCGCACCAGGTCGTCGCCGGCCCGGCCACCGTCGCGGTACTCGTAGTCGCCGAGCGCCTCCGCCACCGCGCGGCCGGCCGGCCCGGCGTGCGGCGTGATGACGAACGGCGGGTTGGAGACCACGAGGTCGAACCGCTCGCCCGCCACGGGCTCCAGCATCGAGCCGTGCCGCAGCTCCGGCTCGGCCTCCGCGGGCCGGTTCAGCGCGACGTTGAACCGGGCGAACGCCAGCGCGCGCCGCGAGATGTCGGTAGCCACCACGTGGCGCGCGTGCCGCGCGGCGTGCAGGGCCTGGATACCGCAGCCGGTGCCCAGGTCGAGCACCCGCCCGGTCGGGTTGCGCACCGTGACCTGCGCCAGCGTCAGCGACGCGCCCCCGGCGCCGAGCACGTGGTCGGTGGCGAGGCGGTCGCCGGTCGCGAGCTCGCCCAGGTCGGAGGCCAGCCACCAGCGCGCGTCGCCGACGGCGTCGACCGACGAGTAGGGGCGCAGGTCCACGACGGCGCGCACCTCGTCGTCGTCCCCCGTGCCCTGTGCGGTGACCAGGCCGAGGCGCGCGGCGCTCGCCGAGCCCGTCGCCGGCAGGGCGCGGTCCAGCGCGGCGCGCGGCACGGTCTCGCCCAGCAGGAACAGGGCGGCGAGGGTCGCCCGCGGGTCCCGGTCCGACGGCGGCTTGCCGTCGACCGCCGCGGCGACGGCCCGGCGGGCAGGCAGCGACTGCTCCCGGTGCAGGGCGGCCGCGGCGAGCGGCCCGAGGAGGTCCTCGACGCCGTCGACGTCGTAGGCGGCGGACAGCAGGTCGTCGCGGAGGGTGGCGACGAGGACGGGGTCGGTCACGAGAGGCTGCACGACCCCATCCTTGCGGGCTACTGGTTGCAGTTCGAGTTGACGTAGGCGGAGATGGCCTCGAACGCGGTGACCATGGCGTCGGTGTCGAGCTCCTGCTGCGCGCCGCCCACCGCGGAGATCACGGCGGGGCCGTCGTTGGACTTCACCTTCTCGATGTTGTTCGCCACCGTCGAGTAGTAGGTGAACGCGACGGCCCACTCCGCGGCGATCGCCTCGGGCGGCGTCACACCCTCCATCGCGTTGCGCGCGTTGACGAACCCCTTGCGCAGGGTGTCGGGCTGGTCCTCGACCATCCCCGACTGCGCGTTGGCGGCCTGCGTCCACGCCATCTGGGTCTGCGCGCACGACGCGGCGTCCGCCGTCGGCAGGGAGCCGCCCGTCTGGAGGAGGTTCATGCCCCAGCCGGTGCCCAGGCCCAGCACCGCGGCCACGACGCCGGCCAGCACCAGCACCGTCGGCCTGTCGAGCACCTTGGGCAGGCCGCGGCGCAGGGTCCGCTTGATCTGGCGCTGCTGCGCCGTGCTGGGCGTGGGGATGCGCCCGGCCGGGCCCTTGCCCCCCTTCTTCGACCCGGACTTCTTGCCGCCGGACCGCTTCGATGCGGCCGTGTTCGACCCGGACTTGCCCGGCCGGGCGGGCGGTGCGTCGTCCGGCAGGGGGGCGGGCCCGACGTCGTCGGGGAGCCGGGCGGGCGGGAGGTCGTCGCCGGCCCAGGACGTCGGCGCTTCGTCGGGGAGCTGTGCGGGGACGTCAGGCTCCACCACCGGGCCGGCGTTCAGCGGGAAGCCGCCGGCGGGCGTCGGCGCGGAGTCGCTTTTGGGCGCGCCCTTCGCGCCGGACTTGGCGCCCTTGCCCCTGGACCTCGACCGGGACTTGCCGCCCTTGCCGCCGGCGTTCTTGCTGCGCCCCCGGCTCACGGCGGGTTCGGCCGCCGCGACGGAGCCCCACGGGTTGGCGTCACCCTCGGGGTCGCCGGCGCCGTCGGCCACCGCGGGCGCCGGCACCGGTCCCCAGTGGGCGCCGCTGCTCTCCTCGACGGGGGCCGGCTCTACCGGGGCGGCCGCCGCACTGCCCCACGGGCTGGGCGCCGCCTCCTTCTGGGCGAGCCCCTCTGCCCACTCGAGCGCGCTGGGGCCGGGTGCGGCTTCCCCTGAGGCGAGGCTCTCCGCCCACGTGAGCGCATTGCTGACCGGTGGGCCTCCAGCGCGGGACGCAGCACGACCACCCCGCGAGCCCTTGCGCCGTGTCGCACTCATAGCCGCGAACTTTACCCGCAACACCGGGCAAGACAGGAGGGGCAATCGTGTGATAGGCGGCGAACGATGGGTGAAGTTGCTACCCGTTCAGGTAGACGATGCTCGCCCAGAGGACCACGGCGACGACCGCGACGATACCGATGGCGAGCGTCAGCAGCCCCCAGTTGCGTGCGCGGCGGGACGCCTTGCGCGCCTTGTCGTGCTCTTGTGCCTTCCACAGGGAATTGACGCGCAGCGCGTTCACGAGGGCGACGATTCCGGTGGGCCAGAAGCAGAAGATGGTCACCAGAATGGCGAACACGAGATACGAGCGCGGCGGGTACTGGAGCTGCGCCGGATAGGTGTGGACGTTGACGTTCACGGGCGCACGCGACCTGCCCGGGCCGACGGGCGGTACAGCGGAACTGCTCATGACGGTCCCCCTCACCTATGTAGAGGGAGAACTTAGTCCACTTTTGGCGGTTTGTTGAATGCGCTGGTCAGCCGGGTATTTTGCGCAGTACCTCACGATAGAAATGCACACCGCGGCCCAGGGAATCGACGCTCAGGTGCTCCCCCGAACCGTGAATCGACTGCCGCTGCTCCCGCGTCATCGCGAACGGGCTGAACCGGTAGACGTGGTCGCTGATCGGCGTGAACAGGCGGGCGTCGGTGGCGGTGGGCAGCACGTGCGGCGCCACGACGGCGTCCGGGTACGACGCGCCGATCGCCTCACCGATCAGCGTGAACTGCTGGCTGTCCGACGGCGAGACCTCGCTGGGCTCACCGCTCTCCACGACCTCGATCTCTACCTTCTTGTCCCGGATGGCGCGCCGCAGCCGCGCGACCGTCCGGTCCACGGTGTCGCCGAGCGCCACGCGGACGTCGAGGTGCGCGCGGGCCGCCGACGCTGCGACGTTGGCTCCCGCGCTGCCCTCGAGCTCTGTGACCGCCACCGTGGTGCGGACCATCGCCGCCGCCTCGGGGCCGCCACCGGCCAGCGCCCAGGCCGCTGGCTTGCTCACCGGCCCGGAGGCGACCTTGGCCATCAGCCGGAGGACCGCTCCCTTGACGCCCGTGGCGTGCGGAGCGACCCGCTCCAGCAGCTCGACGGTCGGCGCGTCCACCCGCACCGCGAACCGGCGTCGGCCCGCACGCATGACCGCGCGCGCGAGGCGCACCGTCGCGGACCGGCGGCTGGGCGTCGCGGCGTGGCCGCCGACGTCGGTGGTGTACAGGTTGACCCCGATCACGCCCTTCTCCGCGACCCCCACCATGGCCGTCTGCCGGTCCAGGCCGGGCAGCACGTCGGTGACGACGGCGCCGCCGTCGGAGATCACGAGCCAGGGACGCACGCCGAGCTCGTACAGGCGCCGGACGGCGGCCTTCGCCGACGCCCCGCCGGTCTCCTGGTCCGCGCCGAAGAACAGCCAGATGTCGCGCTCCGGCACGAAGCCCTCGCCGAGCAGCGTCTCGACGGCGTCGAGCACCGCGACGAGCGAGCCCTTGCCGTCCAGCGTGCCGCGCCCGTGCACGACGCCGTCGCGGATCTCGCCGGAGAACGGGTTCTCCGTCCAGTCCATGCCCTCGGCCGAGACGACGTCCTGGTGCGCCACGAGCACGACCGGGTACGGGTGCAGCACCTCCTGGCGCCCGCGGCCGGGCCAGCGGTAGAGCAGGCCGTGGTCGCCAGCCGGCTCGCTCTGCAGGGCGTGCACGCGCGGGTAGAACGTGGCCAGCGCGGTCCGGTGCCGGGCGAACGCCTCGTGGTCGACGTCCTCGGGATCCCAGGAGGAGACCGTCGGGAGCTGCACGAGCGAGGACAGGTGCGCCGCCGCGATGTGGCCCGCCGCGACATGACGGTCGCTGTACTGCTCCGCCGGGACGAACGACGAGGAGCCCGGCTGCTCCGGCAGCACGGCGTCCGGTGCCGCCGGCTGCTCCGCGACCGGCCGGCCCTGTTCCTCCCGTGCGCTCTGCCCCGGCGCGCCAGGCGTCTCGCGGACGGCGGGCGTCTCGCGGGCGGTCGGCGTCACGGACACCGCCGACGCCGCCCGTACGGACTGCGCGAGCGACGTGTCCGGGCGCGTGGCCGACAGCCGCGTCGGCGCCGCCCCTCGCGACTCGGTGGCCGCCGCTGCCGGCGGATCGGCGGGCGCGGTTGCGCGCGACTCGGCGGATGTCGCCGCACGCGACTCGGCGGGCGCCGCCTGCTGCCGCGCTGAAGGTGTCGGCTCGACGGCGGGCGACGGGGCCGGCTGCGCCGCCGCCTTCGCGATCATTTCGGCCGTGACCTGAGGAATGGCCTCGGTCGGGTCGATGTCGGCACTCACGGGACCTTCTCCTGCTCCGGGTCTCCCACGTCGGGGGCTCCTGCGTCGGGGCTCTCGCGCACACCCGCGGACCACGGGGCGTTCGGGAGCACAACACCGCAGACGATAGCGGGCGCACTCGGTTTTCCACAGACCCCTGGTGATGCTGAGAACCGGGTGCCGAAGAAGACCGAAGTACCGAACGCGAACCCCCTGCGCGTGTCCTACTTTGCCGGATAGGGCGGCAATCTGCCTGTCGGCTTGGTGGTACCCGCCCACAAACCGGTTGACCAGGGCAAAGCCCAGACAGTGCACTGATCGCCATGACAACTGAACGATGGAGTTCCGCCACCGTCTACCCCGATATGTGGGTTGACCCGGACGACGATCCACGCGAGGCGCTGAGCAGTCCCGTCGGGGAGAAGGAGACCCTCTGGAACTACCTCAAGCACTACCGGATCACGCTGGAGATGAAGTGCGACGGGCTCGACGCCGAGCAGATGGCGCGCAGGTCGGTGCCGCCGTCGACCATGTCGCTGCTGGGGCTGGTGCGGCACCTGGCCAAGGTGGAGCGCGGCTGGTTCCAGGAGGTGCTCGTGGGCCGGGACAGCCTGCCGCCGCTGTACTACGACCCGGCGTCGCCGACGGTGGACATCGACTTCGACGGTGCGGTGCCGGACCCTGCGGTCGTCGCGGAGGCGTGGGAGAGCTGGCGCGGCGAGGTCAGGGCCGCTGACGCCTGGATGGAGACGCTCGCCGAGGACGGGCTGGGCGAGACGGTCGAGCGCCGCGGCAAGCAGATTCCGGTGCGCGACATCCTGGTACACATGGTCGAGGAGTACGCCCGGCACGTGGGCCACGCCGACCTGCTGCGCGAGTGCATCGACGGCCGCGTGGGCCAGTAGGAAGGCTTAGCCCGCGTTCGCCCTTGCGGTGGCCGGTCGCGTAGCGCGCCGGGAGCGAACGCCTCGCGGGGCTGTGTTGCTGACGGTGGACAAGGTCCACTCTCAGCAACACAGCCCCGGGAGCAACTGTTTCCCCGAAGGTCGAACGCGGCACCTCAGGCCGACGCCGGACCCCCGCACCTCAGACCGCCGCGGGCGCCCTGTCCTGTTCGGTCCGCTGGTCCGCGTCGACGCGGGAGGCGCGCACGCGGGACCAGATCACGGCCCCGAACGCCACGGCCGCCGCGAGAACCGCGATGCCGATGCGGAGCGCGTGGTTGGCGTCCGACGGCACGCTGATCGCCACCACCGCGGGGGCGATCAGCAGCGCCACCAGGTTCATCACCTTGATCAGCGGGTTGATCGCCGGCCCGGCGGTGTCCTTGAACGGGTCGCCCACGGTGTCGCCGATGACGGTCGCGGCGTGGGCGTCCGAGCCCTTGCCACCGAACTTGCCGTCCTCGACGATCTTCTTCGCGTTGTCCCAGGCGCCGCCCGAGTTGGCCAGGAAGATCGCCATGAGCACGCCCGCCCCGATGGCCCCGGCCAGGAACCCGGCCAGCGGCCCGACGCCGAGCCCGAAGCCCACCGCGATGGGCGCGAACGCGGCCAGCAGGCCCGGGGTGACGAGCTCCCGCAGCGAGTCGCGGGTGCAGATGTCGACGACCTTGCCGTACTCGGGGCGCTCGTCGAAGGTCATGATGCCCGGGTGCTCGCGGAACTGGCGGCGCACCTCGAACACGATGGCACCCGCCGCGCGCGTCACGGCGTCGATCGCGAGGCCGGAGAACAGGAACACCGTCGCCCCGCCGAGGATCACGCCCACGAGCGTGACCGGCGAGATGATCTCGTAGCTGAGCATCGAGGTCACCAGGCCCGAGCCGACGTCGCCGACCTGGGCGAGCGCGTGCGACACGGCGTCGGCGTACGAGCCGAACAGCGCGGTGGCCGCGAGCACGGCCGTGGCGATCGCGATGCCCTTGGTGATGGCCTTGGTGGTGTTGCCGACTGCGTCCAGGTCGGTGAGGATCTGGGCGCCCTCCTCGTCGACGTCGCCGGACATCTCGGCGATGCCCTGCGCGTTGTCGCTGACGGGGCCGAACGTGTCCATGGCGACGATGACGCCGACCGTGGTCAGCAGCCCGCAGCCCGCGAGGGCCACGAGGAACAGGGCCAGCGAGACGGAGCCCCCGGCCAGCAGGAACACGCCGCAGATCGCGGCGGCGATGATGCCGGCGGTGTACACGGCGGACTCGAAGCCCACGCCGATACCGGAGAGCACCACCGTCGCGGCGCCGGTCCGGGACGTCTCGGCCACGTGCAGCGTCGGCTTCTTGTCGGTGCCGGTGAAGTAGCCGGTCACCCAGAGGATGACGCCGGCGAGCACCACGCCGATGAGCACGGCGAGCGCGGAGACGACGCGCGGGTCGGCGGTCACGCCGGAGAGGTCAGCGGTGCCGGGCACCTGGTCGAACGACGACGGCAGGTAGACGAAGGCAGCGACCCCGGCCAGCACGGCGCCGACGACGGCGGAGACGTAGAAGCCGCGGTTGATCGCGGCGAGCCCGCTCTCGGCCCCGCGCACGCGCGTGATGAACACGCCGAGCAGCGCGACGAAGGCGCCGATAGCGGTGACGATCAGGGGGAAGACGAGGCCCTCCTCGCCCATGGCGGCCTTGCCGAGGATCAGGGCGGCCACCAGGGTCACGGCGTACGACTCGAACAGGTCGGCCGCCATGCCGGCGCAGTCGCCCACGTTGTCGCCCACGTTGTCGGCGATGGTCGCGGCGTTGCGCGGGTCGTCCTCGGGGATGCCCTGCTCGACCTTGCCCACCAGGTCGGCGCCGACGTCGGCCGCCTTGGTGAAGATGCCGCCGCCCACCCGCATGAACATGGCGAGCAGCGCGGCGCCGAAGCCGAACCCTTCGAGCACGGCGGGCGCGTCGACGTCGTACACGAGCACGACGAGCGCCGCACCGAGCAGGCCGAGGCCCACCACCGACATACCTACTACACCGCCGGTGCGGAAGGCGATGCGCGCGCCCTCGGCCCGCCCGCCGGGCCGGGTCGCCGCCGAGGCGACACGCACGTTCGCCCGGACCGCCAGCCACATACCCAGGTAGCCGATCGCGGCGGAGAACCCGGCGCCGAACAAGAACGCGACGGAGCGCCCCACGCGCACGCCGCCGTCCCCCGGCAACAGGAAGAGCAGGCCGAACACGACCACCGCGAACAGCACCAGGGTGCGGAGCTGTCGTCTCAGGTAGGCGGATGCGCCCTCCTGCACGGCTTGGCCGATGTCTTGCATCTTGGCGGTTCCGTCAGGCGCGGCGAGCACCTGGCGACGCAGCACGAACGCACACCCGAGCGCGGCAACCGCGATGAGGGCGATCACCCCCACCGTGGTGTAGCTGCCTGCGCCGAAAACAATGCCGTCTTCGAGCATTCGTCCTCCTCGACGAGCTCCGGGGCAGTTCCCCCCAGATATATGTATTGCCCTGTACCCTCTTGACCTGCACAAGGATGATGTGCCCCACCAGCATCGTCGATGGCGGGAAGAAGCCAGAGTCTACCCACATGTGACGGCAGTCACTATGTCGAAGGGCCCGGCACCGCGCCGCGACCGGTCGCGCTACCGGAGCTCCGCACCGCCGGTGAGCCCGCGGATCTCCTGGAGCAGCCGCTCGGAGTCCATGAGATCGGGCAGCACGACGTCGGCGCCCGCCGCGGCGAGCTGGTCCGCGCGCGTCGTGCCGGACGCCACGGCGATCACCCGGGCCCCGCCCTCCAGGCCGGTGCGCACGTCTTCGAGGGAGTCCCCGACGATCACCGTGTTGCCCACGTGAAAGGCGTGACCGTACCGGTCTCCCGCGCGGCGCTGGGCGACGGCGACGAGGGCCGGCCGGTGCGCGTCGTCGGACGAGTAGCCGCCGACCGCGGCGTCGACGTACCGGTCCAGGCCGAAGACACCCAGCTTGATCAGGGCGTTCGGCTTGAGGTTGCCCGTGAGGACCGTCGCCACCAGGTCCGGCTCGGCCGCTACGGCCTTGAGCGCCCGCACGGCGCCGGGGAGCACGGTGCCGAGCCGCCGCACGTCCTCGGTGTGCGCGGCGAAGCGGAGCGGCACGGCCTCGAGCATGCGGGGCAGCAGGTCGTCCACCTCGCGCTCGGTGACCCCGTTGTCCTCCAGGAGACCGCGGATCGCCAGCGGCATGGTCACGCCGGTCCCCTTGGCCGGGAGGCGTTCGGCGGGCCGTCCCACGACCTCGGCGAACGCCTCCCGATATGCCGTCCGGTCCACCTCCCCGACGTAGACGAGGGTCCGATCGATGTCCCAGAGCACGAGGGCCCTGGCAGCACCGCGGGAGGTGACCGGCGCGGTCACGACGCGAGGGCCGCGATCCGCTCGGTCAGCACGCGCGCCCCGACCCCGGTGCGCCGCGTCGAGCCGCCGCGGCGGAGGTCCGCCGACAGGTCGCGCAGGTGCTCCCGCAGCCGCGCCGACTGCACGGTCTCCGCGATGCCGACCGCCTCCTCGCCGACGGCGCAGGCCGCGTCGAGGTCGCCGGCCCTGGCGTGAGCCTGGGCGGCGCGGCTGAGGAACAGCCCGTGCGTGCGGCGCTCGCCGGCGCGGTCCGCCTGGATCGCGTGGCCGAAGCTCTCGACGGCGCGGGCCGTGTTACCGAGCGCGAGGTGCGCCGACCCGGACTGCCCGTGGATCTCGCCCTCGTTCATCCAGTACAGCCAGTGCGGGTCGTCGTCGCCGCGGCCCTTCGCGCACAGTTCGGAAGCCTCGCCAAGTGCCCGGCGCGCCGCCTCGCCCTCGCCCGCCGCCGCGTGGCCGCGGGCCTGCCGGGTGAGCAGCGTCGCGGCGAGGTGCGGCGCGTCAAGGCGGGCGATCCGGCGTCGGCCCGCCTCGGCCGCGCGGACGGCGTCCCGCGGGTCGCCGCTGGAGTAGCCGTGGATCGCGAGGTAGGACAGCGCGCCGGCGCCGAGCCGGTCGTCGGCCGCTGCGTGCGCGGCCCGCAGCCCGGCCAGCATGTAGGCGCGGGCGGCGTCCGGCCGTCCGGCGTCGAACGCGAACCAGCCGGCCTGCGTGGCGGTGTCCGCGGCGACGGCGGCGAGCCGGCGGCCCGTGACCTCGTCGTACGTGCTGCGCTCCAGGACGCGGACCACCAGGGCGAGGTGGGCGCGGGCCAGGTCGGCCACCGCCCCGCTGCCCGAGCCCTTGTCCATGACGCGCAGCTCGTCCAGCGTGCCCTGCAGGTGCCCGCACAGCTCGAGCGACACCCGCGTGCCCGCCGTGGCGCGGCGCAGCGGCTCCGCCTGCTCGGCGTCCCAGCGCTGGATCATCGTGTTCAGCGCGATGCCCGACGCCGGGCGCGGGGTGTCGCTGCCCGCGACGTCGCTCATCGCCGTGGCCGTGACCGGGCCGTTGGCGTCGGCGGGCAGCCAGTCGGCCGTGTTGTCGGCGACGTGCGCCAGGCGGAGCGCGGTGAGCATGCGGTCCACGGTCCACGGCAGGGCCGGGTCGGGTGCCGTGGGGGTCACGACCTCGGGCGCGCTCGCGGTCGAGCCGGTGGTCGCGGTGCGCCCGGACGCCGCGGCGTCGGGCAGGGGGGTGATTCCGGGGAGCGGGAGGCGGACGAGGTCCGGAGGCGTGCCCAGCCCCGTGAGGAACTGGACCACGCGGGAGACGTCGGTGAGGCGACGGTCGCCGCACTCGAGCATCGAGAGGTAGGACTGGCTCAGCCCGGTGAGGGCCGCCACGTCCTCCTGGCGTAGTGGAACGAGCTGCCGCACCATGCGGCTGACCTGGCCGAAGTCCCAGTCGGCGAGCGCCGAGCGGACTGCTTCGTCCTGCCAGACCCGCGACGGGACGCTGGGCAGCGACACCACGGGGACTGACTCTGTGCGCCGGCACGCGGCGCAGCGGGCTTCGGAGTTGTAACGACTGAGGACACAGCCGCATCGGGCGCAGGTGCGAACGGTTGCACGAGGCACAGGGGGCTCCTGAGGGTCCGGCATTTCTCTTTTGCCGAGTTCACGGCTCTGGATGACCACAGTGGTATCACCCCCACGAGGTCCATGCATCCGGACGGTACTAGGTATTTTCTTCCAGACCGTGGCGCGACCCCGCTAAGGCGTTTTCCCAGGTCAGGCGAGACCAGTTTTGGACGCTCGTCCAACTTCTGTCCGAATTGTGTCAATTGTAGACCAGGACGGATCAAACAAAAACATGCAAAACCGCAGGTCGCTCCGATGAACCCCTCGGTTTCACCCCGATCCGGGAGGATTCGACGGATCAGCGTCCGAGGACGGCTCTCATGGCCCGCGACAGGTACCACGGATCGACGACGGCGGTCAGTTCACGCACCGAATGCATCGACAAGATCGGTACCCCGACGTCCACAGTGCGGATGCCGAGCCGGGTCGCCGAGATGGGACCGATCGTGGATCCGCACGGCAGCCCGTTGTTGGAGACGAACTCCTGCGTGGGCACGCCGGCGGTCCGGCAGGCCACCGCCCAGGCCGCCGCGCCGTGCGCGTCGGTGGCGTAGCGCTGGTTCGCGTTGATCTTGAGGATGGGGCCGCCACCTGCGACGGGATGGTTGGCCGGGTCGTGCCGCTCGGGGTAGTTCGGGTGCACGGCGTGCCCGACGTCGGACGACACGTGCAGCGACGCGGCGAACGCGCGGGCGCGGTCCTCCGCGGTGGCGCCCAGCGCGTTCGAGATGCGGACCAGCACCTCCTCCAGGAACGGCCCGGCCGCGCCGGAGCGGGACGCACTGCCGATCTCCTCGTGGTCGAAGCCCGCGAACATCTCGATGCGGGTCGAGCCCGCGTCGTCCGCGCGGCCGAGGATCGCCGTCAGCCCCGCGTGCGTGGAGAGCAGGTTGTCCAGGCGGGCCGACGCGAAGAGCGCCTGGCCGGCGCCGAAGGCGCGGGCCGGCTGCGTGTCGGCCAGCACGAGGTCGTACCCGCCGATCTCCGCCGGGTCGACGCCGGCGTCCGCGGCGACCGCCGCCAGGAGGTCCGCGCTCTGCGCGTCGCCCAGCCCCCAGACGGGCTGCGTGTGCCGCTGCTTGTCCAGGGTGAGCCCGCTGTCGTTGACGGCCCGGTCCAGGTGGATCGCGAGCTGCGGGATGCGCAGCAGCGGGCCCGTGCGCACCAGGTGCTCGGTGCCGTCGTGCAGGACGACCCGCCCGGCCAGCTCCAGCTCGCGGTCGAGCCACGAGTTGAGCAGCGGCCCGCCGTACACCTCGACCCCGGCCTGCCACCAGCCGCCGGCGCCGTGCGTCGTCGGCCGGGGCTTGAGCTTGAACCCAGGGGAGTCGGTGTGGGCGCCGACGATGGTGAAGCCGGTGGTCGGGCCGGCGGCGTCGGGCACGGTGAAGACGATGACCGAGCCGTCGCGGACCACCACGTAGCGCCCGCCCGGGGTGACGGCCCACTCCGCGTCCTCGGCCAGGAGGGTGAAGCCGGCCGCCCGCGCGCGCCGGGCCACCTCGGCCGCCGCGTGGTAGGACGACGGCGACGCCGTCACGAACGCGCCCAGGTCCTCGGTGTGGCGGCGAGCCTCCTCGGGGACGGCGGACGTGGGTTGGACGGGAGTGGTCTGGGCGGTCACCGGGCCATTATGTCGCCCCTGGCGACGGCGTCCCGGTCGACGGACGAGCCCGGACCGCGTGGCACGTGTCGGCCGGCCGAGTCCGGATCGGCCGGCCACGCCGGGATCCGGTCGGCCGGGCTTGCCGAGACCAGGTGGTCTCGGCAAGCCCGTCCGACGAACCGAGGGGATACGGGCTCAGCCCTCGGCCGAGGTCTCCGGGACCAGGCGGACGTAGGCGAGGGCCACGGCGTCCGGCACGTCCGAGAGTTCCACCCAGGTGCCACCTGCAGCAGACAGCGGAAGACCGCCGTTGATCCAGCCACCGATGACGTGCTGCTCGCCGTCGCAGGCAACGCTTCCGGAGTTGTCGTCGCCCACCCAGTCGCCGACCAGCTCGAATCCCATGCTGGTACCGGCCTCGGTCGCGCTGCACCGGGCCTCGACGGCGTACTGGTCGGTCGGAAGGAAGTCCTCGGCCTGCGCGACATGGTAGGAGATCCAGCGTTCCCACTCGCCGGTGCGGTCGAGCACCACACTGTTCAGTCCGCCGTCCCGGACGATCGAGTCGTCAGGGTCCCCCGGAACCGGGAACGGGTTCGCAGCGTGCCGCTGGCCCGGAGCGAGCAGGCGCTCTCCCCCCTGGACGACAACCGACATCGGGTCGCTCGCGACGAGCGCCCCCGTCGGGGACTGCTGGGTCATGGCGTACACGTCGTACGAGCCGTCCGGGAGGGCGGGGTCGGCGCCTTCGACAACGCACGACGACGTCCGGTCGTCGTAGGCGTTGGTCGTCGGGGTGCCCTCTGTGTTGTTGAAATCCCACCACGTGTCCCCGAAGCCGACGTCCACTACTGTGCCGGCCTCGTCGACCCAGACGAGCGAGGGCCAGTTCAGATCGTTCCCGGACAGCTCCTGACCCTGAGGATCAACGGGCCGGACGGGAACCGACTCGCTGTACGACCAGTCGTCCACCGAGCCGCCCGCTCGGGTAAGGAGAGGGGCCGTGGCCTCCAACCGGATCTCGTCCGACAGCTCGACGTCCACGAACTGCACACCACAGGCCAGGTCCGTCCCGTTGAGCAGCTCCGGCTGGTAGCCCTCCCGGAGCTCGATCTCGGCCGACGCCGACGGTGACGGCGAGGGCGAAGGCGTCCCCGGCAGCGGCTCGGACCGGTCCGGGGGCGTGAGCTGCGAGGCCCCCAGCACCAGCACGGCCGCGAGCGCCAGCGCGCCCCCACCCAGGCCGCCCACCTTCGCCGTCCGACGGCGGCGCACCCGCCGGGTCATGACCGGCAGCGCCGCAGCGGGTCCCGTGGGCGACGCCGGGTCGACGCCCGCCGCCATCGCGCCGAGGGTCTGGGCCAGGAGGCCGGTCCCCACCGGGTCGACCCAGCCGTGGTCCTTGCCACGGACATCGTCGTGCTGGTTCATCGGAGCTCTCCTTCCACGCTCGCCGGCGCCCCCGTCGGATCGAGCACGTCCCGCAGGGCGCGCAACCCGTCGTGCAGGTGGCGCTTGACGGTGCCCGGGGCGTTCCCGAGCGTCTCCGCCACCTGGTCGATCGTCATGTCCTCGAAGTACCGCAGCACCACGCACGCCCGCTGCCGGGGCGTGAGCCGGGTGAGCGCATGCACCACGTCCGCCCGCGCGGTGACACCCGAGTCGTCGAACTTCACCCGGTCGTCCGTGGCGACCCTCGGTTCGATGTCGGCCCACCGCTTCTTGCGGCGCCATCCATCCAGATAGAGGTTCAGCACCGTGCGCCGCACGTACGCCTCGGCGAACTCCACCGGTGCGTGGTCCGACCGGCTCCTCGGAGTGTCCTCCAACGACATCGTGCGCATGCCCGATGCCGCCCGCGCCCGCCGTCCGCCCGGCCGCACCAGGCGGGAGCAGTACTTGACCAGTGCCTCTTGCACCAGGTCCTCGGCCTGCCGGACGTCGCCGCACAGCGTGTACGCGTACCCGACGAGCACCGTGCCGCGCTGTGCGACAAGCGTCTCCAGGTCTTCGTGCCAGCCCATTGCCGGCTCCTTCCTGCCATCTTGAACGTACCGACGAACCGACCCGCCGGGAGGTTGGGGCTGTGGGGGCACCAGTTCTGGCGCTTGGTCGGGCGTTCCGTGGCGGGGTTCCGTGGCGGGACGCTCGTTGCCGGATGTCCTCGGCCGTAGGCCGGCGTCTTCTTTCTCTGTCGGACGGCGTACGGGCGGGTCAGGATGGAGACATGGCCACCGTGGACGACGTCGGGCAGACCACGCCCGCGTACCCCCTTCGGTTCCGTGCCGCCGAGGCGCGCGGGGCACGGATCGGCCGGCCGCTGCGGGCGCTCGGGCGCGTGCGCGGGGTGGACGAGGCGCTCCTGGACCGGATCGGCCGCGCGTTCTTCGAGGAGGACGAGGTCGGGGCGGCGCTGGCCGCCGCGATGCGCCTCCCCGCCAGGACCCCGGGACGGGTGACCCACGCCCAGCTCCGGCGGGCGCTCGCGGCCAGCCCATCACACCGGGCCGATGCCAAGATCGGTCTGTTGCACAGGACCGACGCTGAAGTCGGTCCTTTGCATCGAGATCGGTCCATCGATGGACCGACCTCGATGCAACCGACCGACCTCGACGTAGGGCGCCAACATATGACCGAGCTCAGCGCGGCAGGACCCGAGGCGTTGCGGCGGTTTCTCGCGGAGGTCACCGCCGTGCCCGACTGGGTGGACTGGGACCTTGTCGAGGCCGGCGCCGCGGTGCAGCGCCGGCTCGGGCAGAACGCGGGTGACGTGCTGCTGCAGCTCTCGCTCGTGGGCGGGTACCGGTTCGGCGGGCCTACCGACCTGCTCGCGGCGACCGGCGCGCTCACGGGCGGGACGCTGCGCCGTCTCGCGGAGACGCAGGAGTGGACGGTCGGGCTGTCCGAGCCCGGGGCCCTGCGGCCGTACGGCCCGGCCTGGCGAGCCACTGTGCACGTCCGGGCGATGCACGCCCTGGTCAGCGCCTCGTTCACCGATCCGACGCGCCCCGGACCGCCCGGCGCCGGCCGCTGGGACACCGCCCGCTGGGGCCTCCCGATCAACCAGGCCGACCAGGCCGCGACGCTCGGGCTGTTCGACGGCGCCCTGATCATCGGGTGCCGGGCGCTGGGGGTGCGCATCTCGCCGTCGGACAGCCGGGCGCTGATGCACCTGTGGAAGTGGGTGGGACACCTGATGGGTGTGCACCCGGACTTCCTGGTCGACGACGAATGGGCGCGCCACCACATCAACTATCACGTGCTGCTCGCGCAGGCCGGGATCTCGGACGCGGGGCCGCGCCTCGCACGGGCCGTCGTCGACGCGCAGGCCGACCGGGTCTACCGCGGACCGTCGTGGTGGCAGCCGTGGCGGGCGCGGTTCGAGCGGGAGCGGCTGCTGTCGATGCTGACGGTGTTCCTCGGCGCGCGCAGCATGCGTGAGCTGGGCCTGCCGCTGCGCCCGCCGTGGGCGCACGCGTACCTGATCCCGCTCAACGTGTGGCGGTACCACCTGCTGGGGCGCACCCGCTGGGGGCGGGAGCGCCTGGAGCGCTGGGGCCGACGCCGGAGCGACGCGATCCTCGCGAGCTACCTGCCGGAACGCCGTGCCGGGTCGGACGCCCAGGCCGATCGAGTGACCTGAGCGTCCGACCAGCGGATCACGGCAGGGTGACCGGGTACGGCTCGCTGAAGGCGATCTCCCAGGTGTCACTGTCGACGAACCGATACGGCGCCGCGTACACGATGTCGTAGTCGCCGGCCGGGAGCCGCGTCGAGAACTCCGCGGCGGGTCGGTCGTCGTACTCGGTCCGCTCGCCGCACGTCGACATCTCGTAGATGCCGTAGGTGGTGTCCTCCGCCACCTGCCAGACCTGGCCGGGCGACGTCACCTCGTAGACGGCGGTATAGCCGTCCTCGTGCTCGCGCTCCTGGATGTCGTCCCCCCAGTAGCCCGCGTCCCGCGCACCGACGCTGGAACCCACGAGCCGCCCGTCCTGGAACAGGAGATACTCCGGTTCGGCGCCGTTGGACAGCTCGTAGGACTCGCCCGCCACCTCGGTGATGGTGAATCCCGTAGTGACGCGCAGGTCCTCCGGTGAGTCGTTCGGCTCGACCGTGAACCGGACCGGATCCGTGGGCAGGTCGTCGATCCACATGCCGCACGCGACCGGCGACGCGTCGAACGCCCACGGCAGGTACCCCTCGTCGAACGGCTCGAACGGCGGCCACGCCGCCTCCGGTGCGTCCGAGGCCGACGGCTCCGGCTCCGGCTCCCCCACCGCGGGCGAACCGCTCACCTCCGGCGTCGGCTCCACCTTCGGGGTGCTCGACGGCGAGGGGGACGGCGACGGGCTCGCTGAAGCCGTCGGGCTCGGCGACAGGCGGGTCGTCGGGATCTCCGACGGCACCGGCCCGCGCTCGGTGCTGTGGATGGTCGGGCGGCCGGGCAGCGGCTCGGACCGGTTCCACGTGGTGGCCTGCGCCGCGCTGAACGCGAGCGCGCTGACCACCACCGCGGTGCCCAGGCCGACCGCGCCCGCCTTGGCGATCCGCCAGGCCCGCACCCTGCGGCGCAGGAAACCGAGGTTCTCCTCGGGTGCGCTGGGCACGCCGACGGGCGTGGCGCCGTCGACCAGCGCGCCGATGGTCTGCTTCAGGACGTCGCGGCCGGGGCCGAGGTCGGCGTCGAGCTCGAAGTCGTCGTGGGCGCTCACAGGAGCCCTCCTTCCGGCACCAGCACGCCGCGCAAGGCGCGGATCCCGTCGGCCAGGTGTCGTTTGATGGTGCCCTGCGAGATGCCGAGCGTCGCGGAGATCTGGGGCACGGTCAGGTCGTCGTAGTAGCGGAGCACCACGCACGCGCGCTGGCGTGGGCTCAGGCCGCGCAGCGCGACCGTCACGTCCGCACGGGCCGTGATGTCCGACGCCGGAGCGCCCACCCGGTCCTCCACCGCCACCTTGGGCTGGGCCTTGCGCCACAGCGCGAACCGGCGGGTCTCGTCGAGGTAGAGGTTGAGCATCGTCCGGCGCACGTACGCCTCGATGCCGGCGTGACTGCCGCCGTCGTGCAGGGGGAACTCGGTGCGGCCGGCCGTGCCCGCCGCCTCGGGGCGGCGGAACCGCCGGAAGACGCGGACCAGCGCGTCCTGGACCAGGTCCTCGGCCGCGCGCACGTCGCCCGTCAGCGCGTAGCCGTATCCCACGAGGGCACGCCCTCGGTGCGTCACGAGCTCCGTGAGCTCGTCGTCCCAGCGGGCGCTCATCACGCGCCCCTGTCCAGCTTCACTGCGGCCACCTGGTCCGTCCCCTTGCCCCGGCGCGGCCCTGTGCCCCGCTATCAGTGTGATACGAGCAGGGCACGGGAACCGTTGGGACATGAGCCGGACTTCTTTCAGCCGGCGGGCTTCCGTACGGACCGGTCGCCGGGCGGACGGTTTCGCGAGCCGGTCGCCGCGCGGACCGTGCGCCGGGCACGTCACTCGCTGGGCGAGTAGTACCGCCAGGTGCCGTCCTCGGCGATGCCGACCACCATCCCCGTGTAGCCGAACACCTCGTCCGCCCGCTGGGCCTCGGCCTCGGCCGGTGTGAGCAGGCCGGCGTCCACGACCTCCTGCCAGGCCTCGTCCGAGTCCGCGAACTCCTCGGTCGAGACCCGGGGCCACACCACCGTCTGGTTCCCCGGGTCCCCGCCACTGATCTGGCCACCCGTCCCGGCCAGCAGGCGAACCAGCGTCTCGTACGGCAGCGTGTCGTTCTCGGGCAGGCCGAAGGTCTGCTCCGGGGTCTCGCCGCCGAACATGAGCTCCGTGCCGTCCTCGGTGGCCAGTGCGATCATCTGGTCGGAGTCGCAGGCGAGCGCCGCGTCCACGATGGCGCCGGCGGTCCCTCCCGCACCCTCGCTCGGCGCGTTCGCCGGGTCGTAGACCATGCCGAGGCCGCTCGCCGAGCATTCGGCAACCGGGTCTCCGCCGCCTCCGCCCCCGCCGCTGTCGACCGGGGCGAGGGACGCCCAGAACCGGGCGACGCCGTCGGGCACGCTGCCGAGCCGGATGTCGGCGACCTCCTCACCGCCGCCGACGACGGTGGGCGACACGGACTCGATGCCGTCGCAGGCGACCTCGCCGGAGACCAGCACGTCGTTGGTGGAGGGCTGCACCACCTCGAACGACACCCTGTCCGACGGGTTCGAGCTCTCGCACTGCGCGGTGACCGCCGGCACGCCGGTCGTCACGTAGCCGCGCTGCGTCTGCTCGGCGGTGACCCAGTCCGTGCTGCGGTCCAGCACGAACCGCGTCAGCTCGCCCTCGACCGGCTCAGGCGGCTCGATCGTCGCGGCGCCGCCACGGGACCCGACGGCGCTGTGTGCGCCGTCGGCGTCGAGGCGGACCGGGACCGGCTCGCTCACCGCCGTCGCCCACTGGCCCGAGGTGAGCTGCGGGTAGGCGACCACCCGCACCTCGTAGTCGCCGTCGGGCAGAGGTGTCTCGTAGACGGGTCTGGTCTCGGTGTCTGTCGGCGCGCAGGTCGTGAGCGCGTTACCCGTTGCCTCGATCGCCCCCTCGCCGCCGCCGAGCAGCGGCTCGGTCTGCACGCCGGGCGCCTCGAAGACGTTCGACCCCACGTCCACCACCCTGCCGTCTTGGCTCCACACCAGCACGGGAGCGAGATCAAGCGAACCCTCGTCCCCCTGGACCGTCGCCGCCATCCCCCACGACGTCGAGGGCACGCCCTCGAAGTCGGAGGTCCTGGCATAGATGTCACCGGCCGCTGCCGCCGTCCAGCCCGGTGCCGTGGACCGCAGGTCGGCCACGTCCATGCCGCAGGTCAGGTCGCTCCACTCGAGCCAGGACGGCTGGTACCCGTCCTGGATGACGTCGACGGCGCTCGGCCCCGGCGCGTCGGCCGCATCGGTCGGCCCGGTCGACATCGCCTCCGGGCCCGGGCTCGGGCTCTCGTCCGGGCTCACGAACGCGCTCGTCGACTCCCCCGGGGTGATCGGCTCGGTGCTGTTCCACAGCGGCGTCTGCGTGGCGCCGAAGGCGAGCACGCCGACCACCATGAGGCTCCCGCCGGCGAGGCCGCCGATCTTGGCGGCGCGACGGCGCCGCACCCGGTCTCGTACCACTCCGAATGAGACGTGCAGGTCGTCCACCTCCCCACCGGGCATCTCGTCGGCGGCGCCGCGGAGCGCGCCGCTCAGAAAGTCGTTGTTCTCGGTCCAGTCGTCGTCGCTCATCGGGCGGCCCTCCCTTCGGCCGGTCGGAAATCATCGGGGCGCAGGAACTCCTGCATGTTCTTGGTCGCGTCCGACAGGTAGCGCTTGACCGTGCCCTGGGCGGTGCCGAGCACCTCGGCGATCTGCGGCACCGTCATGTCCTCGAAGTAGCGCAGCACCACGCAGGCTCGTTCGCGGGCGCCGAGCTTGGCGAGCGCCGCCATCACGTCGACCCGGGCCGACGCCGCCTGGTCCGCGCCGCGCGCGCTGGCGTCGTCGGCCAGCAGGTGCCGGACCCCGGCCCAGCGCAGCCGCTTGCGGTAGCCGTCCAGGTAGATGGTCAGGACGGCGCGGCGCACGTAGCCCTCGGCGTTCGTGAACGGCGACTCGGAGGGAAAGTCGAGGTCGTGCGCCTGGCTTCCCGCTACCGCGCCCACCGACCGGCCCTTGCCGGGGCTGCCGCGCAGCCGCGAGTAGACCTTGACCAGCGCGTCCTGCACCAGGTCCTCGGCAAGCCCGCGGTCGCCCGAGAGCATGTAGGCATAGCGGACGAGGGCGTTTCCTCGCGTCCTCATGAGCTCATCGAGCTCGGCCTCCCATGCCGCCATGTCCACCTCCCCGGCGCGTGTGTCCCGTCATCGTCTCCACATCCACCATGACGCGCACCGGGGAGGTTTCGTTGGTCTACGGTTCGCCGACCAGGTAGCCGAGCACCGCCTCCACGGCCACGAACTGCGGCTCGCCGTCCGCACCGGGGTCGAGCTGGGTGAACGCGTCACCCTCAGGGACGGTCAGCCCCCGACGGCGTACTGGGACGATTGGGCCACGGAGATGAACTGCCGCTCGCCACCCGAGCCGGGATCGAGCTCCACGAGGGCGTACACCTCGTAGTTGTAGTTGCCCTGGCGCCGGGTCGGCATCCCTGCATCGGGGTCCACGAGGCAGGTCAGGTCGGGCTCGATCGGCAGGTCGACCGACACGGCGCCGTCCGCGCCGATCGTGAGGTCCTCGGCGGGTTCGGACCAGACGTCGCTGCCGACGCCGACCACCCGGCCCCAGTTGAGCCAGACCAGCGTGACCGGCGTGCGGGTCGTGTCGACCGCCCTTCCCTCCGTCTCGGTGAACGTGACCGTCACCGAGTCGGCGAGGTCGCTTCTGCCGGTCGCCTCGGCCGACAGCCTCAGCCCGGACCGCTCCGAGGCCACCTGCGGGCCGCCGGGGATGTCGGACGCGTAGGCACCGCACGCGAGGCTCGTACCCTCCAGCCACGGCGGCTGGTAGCCGTCACGGATGTTCACGGTCTGCGGCCGGCCCGCCGACACCTCGACGGCGGGAACCTCCATGGTGACCGGCTCGCTGACGGAGATGCCCCGCGTGCCGTCGGGGTCGCTCCACGGCAGCACCGCGTAGACGTCGTAGGTGCCCGCCGGACGCGGGTCCACGTACTGCTCCCAGTCCGACCTGATCCCCGCGTAGGTCGTCCACCTCCCGCAGGCGGTAGCGGCAGTGGCCTCGGCGACGTCGTCCGCGGACCGGCCGGCGTCCGGCAGGCGGTAGCCCTGGCCGTGCCAGCCACGGCCGAGGTCGACCACCTGGCCGTCCCGCGCGAAGACCAGCTTGGGCTGCCCACCGTCGAGCCTCGGGCCCTCGGCGTCGGTGCGGGTGATCCGGACGGGCGCCGCGAGGCCGCTGTCCGCGGACCCCGTGTCCGCCGGCCCGATATCGCCGGTGAGCTCCACGCGGACGGTGTCGGAGGACGACACCAGCTCCGTCACCTCCATGCCGCAGTGGTACTGCGGGCCCTGCGAGCGCCAGGCGTCGGGTACCTGTGCACCGCCGACCGCCGCATCGGGGCTCGGGGTGGCCGGCGGCACCGGCTCCGAGAGGAACCGCCCGGGCCCCAGCGCCGCTGCGATCGCGAGCAGCCCGGCGATCACCAGGGATGCACCACCGATGGCGGCGACCTTCGCCGTCCGACGGCGCCGCACCGCGCCGGCCACCGTGTCCAGCCGCTCGTCGAGGTCGGTCTCCACGGCGGGCACGGAGACCTCGGCCAGGGCCTCGCGGAGCACGGCCATCGCGTCGAACAGGTGCCGCTTGACGTTGCCCTGGCTCGTCCCGAGGGCCGTCGCGATCTGCGGCACCGTCAGGTCGTCGAAGAAGCGCAGCGTCACGGCCTCGCGCTGCCGAGGGGAGAGCCGTCGCAGCGCGACGCCCACGTCCACCCGGGCCGTGGCGACCCGGTCGGCACCGGGTGCGTGCTCGTCGTCGGCCAGGAGGTGCCTGAGGCCGGACCAGTGGTTGCGCCGCCGGTAGCCGTCCAGGTAGATGGTCAGGACGGCGCGCCGGACGTATCCCTCGAGGTTGGTCCGTTCCGGCTGGTCCAGGTCGTGCCGCGCCGGGCCGTCCGCCGCCGGCCGACGCCGGAGGCGGGAGAACACCTTGACCAGCGCGTCCTGCACCAGGTCCTCGGCCTGCGACTTGTCCCGCGTCAGGGAGTACGCGTACCCCACCAGCGCGCCACCGCGGCTCGTCGCGAGCTCGGTGAGCTCGGCCTCCCACTGCGCCATGTCGGACGGTCCCCTTCCTCCCACGGTCCCTGACACACCAAGAGGTGAGAACCATGGTCGTGATGGCACCGCGGCGCGCGAATCTGCTCAGGGCGCCGCCGGACCTAAGCGCAGTCGGCGTCGTTGTAGTCGTAAGGATTGCACCACTCGTCGTCGCCCTCGTAGAAGGCCGCCCAGGTCGGCTCGTCCCTCGTGTACTCCCGGATGCTGAGCTGCCACCCCGTGTACTTCCCGGCGGCGCGGTCGACGTCGGCCTGCTCCGCGCTGACGGCTCCCGCGGCGACGGCCTCCTGCCATGCGGCGTCGTTGTTGGTGAAGGTGGCCACCCGGGGCCAGGTCGTGGTCCTCCCGCGCTCCCAGTTGACCGGCCGGGTCTCGGTCAGGAGCCGGGCGATCGTCGCGTAGGGGGTGCGGCCACCCGTCTCGGGGAGCGCGAAGACGTCGTTGACCGACAGCTCCTCCTGGTCGGGCGTCGGCACCGTCTCCAGCTCGGTGCCGGCCAGCTCGACGACGAGCCGTTCGTCGCACGTGGTGACCGCCTCCAGCAGGCGCGCGGCGGCGGACCGCACCCCCTCGGGGGTGCCCGGAGCGACCAGGTCCCGCCCCGCGTACGCGGCCCCGCTGCAGTCGTCGGACGGCGGGGCGAACTCCGGCCCCGGAGCCACGCCGCTCCTCAGGTTCACGGTGACCGGGTCGCTGACGAGCAGGCGCCGCGCGCTGTCCTCCGGGTCGGCGGCCTGGTCGGGGTCGGCGACGATCGCGATCAGCTCGTACCGCCCACCCGCGCGTTCGTTGTCGTAGTAGCTGGAGAGCGGCTCGTTCTCCTCCTCCACCAGGGTGTCCGCGCGGCAGGACGACGCGTTGCCGGCATACGCGAACCCCGTCCAGGTCCCGTGCTCGACGAGCTCCCCTGGTGCCTCGTCGTTGTCGGCCTCGCGCCAGTAGTCCGGGAGGTCGACGATCCGGCCCTCGTGCGCCCAGACGATGAGCGGCCAGGTCATGTAGTCGAACTCCTCGTTGAACACACCGGCCGGCGGCTCGCCGGAGATCGTCACCGGCAGCTTCCAGTACGAGGTCTCCCCTCGCGGGTCGGGCGTGAGATCCCCGGCGATCTCCACGTCCAAGGTGCCCGTGTCCATCGCCGCCAGGTCCTCGACGGGTATACCGCAGTACACGCCGGTGTCGGCCGACCAGCTCACCGGCACGTACCCCGGCGTGTACTCGATCCTGTCGATCGCGGGCAGCGGCTCCGACCGGATCCACGGCTTCACCGCGAACGCACCCCAGGCGAGCGCGACGGCCACGACCATCGAGACACCGGCCACCGCTGCGACCTTCGCCGTCCGACGGCGGCGCACCGCGCCCGACACCGCGTCCAGCCGCTCGTCCAGGTCGGTGTCCACCTCGGGCGCCGCGATCTCCGCGAGCGAGCCGCGCAGGACCTCGATCGCGTTCGACAGGTACCGCTTGACCGTGCCCGGCCTCGTCCCCAGGGCTTGCGCGATCTGCGGCACGGTCAGGTCCTCGAAGAACCGCAGCACGACGGCCTCGCGCTGGCGCGGCGAGAGCTTGGCGAGGGCCACGCCGACGTCGACCCGCGCCGTGGCGACGCGGTCCGCCCCTGGCGCGCTGGCGTCGTCGGCCAGCAGGTGCCTCAGGCCGGACCAGTGCGCCTGCCGTCGGTAACCGTCCAGGTAGATCGTGAGGATGGCCCGCCGGACGTACGCCTCCGCGTTGGTCAGCCGCGGCTGGTCCAGGTCCACGACGTGCTGCCCGCCGCCGACCGGCCCCGACGGGCGACGCAGGCGGGAGAACACCTTGACCAGCGCGTCCTGCACCAGGTCCTCGGCCCGGCCCCGGTCCCGGCACAACGAGTACGCGTACCCGACCAGCGCGTCACCGCGTCTCGCCGCGAGCTCCGTGAGCTCGGCCTCCCACTGCGCCATCGAAGACGCCTCCTCTCCCTGTTCATGCTCCCTGACGGGCGGGGACGAGGAAACGATGCTGTCGGCCGCGCTATGCGCACTCCGGATCGGTGTCGGCCTCTGGACGGGAGCACCAGCTATCATCGCCCTCGTAGAACGAGGTCCAGACCATCTCCGGCGGGCTGAGCCTGCTCTCGACGGAGAGCCGCCAGCCCGTGTAGACGCCCTCGGCGCGGTCGAGCGCGGCCTGCTCCTCGGTGATGGCACCGGCGTCCATTGCCTCCTGCCAGGCCGCGTCGTCGTTGACCCACTTGGTCACCCGCGGCCAGGTCTGGTTCTCCCCGAACTGATCGGTGACCGGCGTGGTCTCCGTCAGCAGCCGGGCGACCGTCGCGTAGGGCGTACGCCCCTCCGGCTCGGGGAGTGCGAACACCTGGTTGACCGACGGCGTGGACCAGTCGGTGTGCGGTTCGGTCTGCACCTCGCCGCCGAGCGCGGCCACTCCGTGCGCGTCACACGTGGTGACCGCCTCGAGGATCTCGGTCGCGGTGGCCCGGACGCCGTCCGAGAGGCCCTCCGCCTTGAGGTCCCGTCCTGCATAGGCGGCCGCGCTGCAGTCGTCCGACGGCGGAGGGAACGTCGGCTCCGGCGCGACGCCGCTGTCCAGGTCCACCGTGATCGGCTCACTGATCACCAGGTCATCACGGCCGTCCGTCCGCGCCGCCGTCGAGCCGTCCGACATCACCACGCGCAGCTCGTAGCCGGCCCCTTGCCGCTCGTTGTCGTAGTTGCCCAGGCTGTTGGGAACGAGGGTCTCCTCCCGGCACGCCGTCGAGTTGGGCGCGATCGCCGGCCCGCTCCAGACACCGTCCTCGAACAGAGCGCGGGAGACCTCCGGGTCGGCCTCACGCCATCCGGCGCCCAGGTCGACCACCCTGCCCTCGTGTGCCCACACGATCAGCGGCGAGGTGACGAAGTACCCACGCTCCTCCTCGGGCATGTCGTCGGGGACGGCACCCGTGACCGTCACCGGGACCTCCCAGCCCGCCGCGAGGCCGGCGAACCGTGGCCCGAGGTCGTCGGTGATCTCGATGTCGAAGGTGCCGCTGGCCAGGGCGTCGAACTCCTCGACCGGCATGCCGCAGTACACCCCGGCGTCCCGGGACCAGTTGGCCGGTACATAGCCCGGCGTGTACTGGACGTTCTCGGCGGGCAGCGGCTCCGACCGGATCCACGGCCGCGCCGCGAACGTTCCCCAGGCGAGCGTGACGGCCACGACCATCGAGACACCGGCCACCGCCGCCACCTTCGCCGTCCGACGGCGGCGCACCGCACCCGCCACCGCGTCCAGCCGCTCGTCCAGGTCGGTGTCCACCTCGGGCACCGGGGCCTCGGCCAGGGCCTGGCGCAGCACGGCCGTCGCGTCGAACAGGTGCCGCTTGACCGTCCCCTGGCTCGTCCCGAGGGCCGCCGCGATCTGCGGCACGGTCATGTCCTCGAAGTACCGCATCAGCACGGCCTCGCGCTGCCGCGGGGCGAGCCGCTTCAGCGCGGCGCCCACGTCCACCCGCGCGGTGGCGACGCGGTCCGCCCCGGGCGCGCTGGCGTCGTCGGCCAGGAGGTGCTTGAGGCCCGCCCAGTGGCTCCGCCGCCGGTATCCGTCCAGGTAGATCGTCAGGATCGCGCGCCGCACGTACGCCTCCGCGTTGTTGTTCGGCTCCGGCCGGTCCAGGTCGAGGCGGGCCTGACCCGCCGCCGACGGGCGGCGCAGGCGGGAGTAGACCTTGACCAGCGCGTCCTGGACCAGGTCCTCGGCCTGCGGCTTGTCGCGCGTCAGCGAGTACGCGTACCCCACCAGCGCGCCGCTGCGCCGCATCACGAGCTCCGTGAGCTCGGCCTCCCACTGCGCCATGTTCGTGCTCCTCTCGTCCCGCCGCCTGTAACGCGCGGCGAACGGAGAACGTTGAGTCCGGGCCATGACGAGATCTTGTGCGGCTCACCGATGAGTCGCGTGTCCTCGGCCAGTCCACCCCGCATGAGCGACTACCGCATCGAGGCACGCCCCGAGGTCTCCACCGCCGGCATCACGGGCACCATCACCATGACGGAGTTCGAGAAGGTTGCCGACCGCATCCCCGAGATCGTCGGCTGGCTCGCCGAGCGCGGCACGCACCCGGTCGGCGCACCGTTCTTCCGCTACCACGTGATCGACATGGCGGCCCACCTCGTCGTCGAGGTCGGCTTCCCCGTGCCCGACGACGTCTCGCTCACCTCCGCGGGCGACGTCACCGTGAGCACGATCCCGGCTGGACGGTACGTGACGACCGTCCACCACGGGCACCCCGACGGGCTGATCGACGCCACGGGCGCGCTCCTGCGGTGGGCGGCCGCCGAGGGGCTCACGTTCGACCGGCACGACACGGACGCCGGCGATGCCTGGGCGGGCCGGTTCGAGTTCTACCTCACCGACCCGGCCGAGCAGCCCGACATGGCCGAGTGGGACACGGAGCTGGCCTTCAAGCTGGCGGACTGAGCCCTGCTGCGACCAGGCCGCTGGGCACGTCAACCGCTCTCGACTTCGTCCCACTCGGCGACAAGTTCACGCGCCGTCGATTCGAGCCCGTCAAGTTCGTTGACAACGGTCGCCTCCAGCACCCGGACGTTGACACCGAAGTACTCGTGGGCAAGGACGTTGCGCATGCCGGCAATCTTCGGCCACACGTCACCGAACGCCTTGGCGACCGTGCCGCCTCCGGCCGAGTCGGCCGCCTTCAGAGCATCGATCGCCGATGCTAGCTGCATGGCGACGGCGTCTTGGAGCAGGGGGTCGTCGAAGTCGAGTCCCCGGCCGAGATGATCTCGGAGCGTCGCGATGTGGTCCAGTGCCCGTCGAACATGCCATACCGGCGTTCTGCGCGCGGCAGCATTCACAAGGGCACCGCCTCGCGCGCGACCTCACGGACGACATCGGGGATCAGAGCAGCGGCATCCGCGACGTCGACCTTGACGCCGAGGAGCTCGGTAGCGGCGGAAGCGAACGCAGCAAGGTCGCCGAACCCATGGCCCGGTGCAACGTCAACCAGGATGTCCACGTCGGAACCTGGACCGTCCTCTCCGCGCGCAGCCGAGCCGAAAAGCCGCGGCCGGTGCAGTCCGTGCTCCCTTGCGAGAGCGACGAGTGCCCTCCGATGCGACGCGACGACCCACCCGAGTCTCGACCGCGGCCGGAACCCGCGAGGCGCTGTCGCGCTGAGAATCATGCGCATTCCGGGAACCACGGGAGATGACTCGTCAAACGAGACCAGCGACCGCCGCCCGACCGATCTGGTCCTCACGACACCGGCCTTGGTCAGGGCGCGGACTTCACGGGAGACCGACGACGCCGGCTCACCCGTGATGCGCGCGATCTCGGCCGAGGACAGCGGTTCGTCCGACTGAAAGAGCGCGCGCAGCACCGACTCCTGAAGATCGGAGCGGAAGAACGAGGCAGTTCGCGACATGCGCGCCATTGTATCGCTCACATTGTGAGCGATACAACATGCCGACAGGACCTGAGTCGCTGGTGCAAGGAGCCGAACCCGTCACGCCAGCTCGATCCGATACCCCCGCTTCACCACCGTCCGGATCAGATCCCGCCGCCCCGCCGCCTCGCGCAGCCGGGCAATCGCCACCTCGGCCGCGTGCGTGTCCTGCGAGTCGCCCGGCAGCGCGGCGAGCACCTGCTCGCGCGGCACGACGTCGCCCTCGGCGGCGGCGAGCAGACGCAGCACCGCGACGCCGGTCGGCGACAGCGGCAGCACCTGCCCGTCCAGCACCGCCACGCGCGCGCGGATCACCAGCGACCCGGCGATGGTGTTCAGCGCCACCGACTCGATGTGCTCGTAGTGCCCCACCAACGCCCGGACGAGCGCCCCGAGCCGCCCGCGCTCGGGCTGCAGCGACACGATCCCGCGATGCTCCAGGGGCTGCGCCGTGATCGGCCCGACGGCGGCGGCCACCGTCCCGCCGTCGACGAACCGGGCGCGGGCCCGGTCCATGAGGCCCTCCGCCTCGACGGCCCGCAGCCAGGCCTCGGCGCCGGGGGCCGACGTGAAGACCACGGCGTCGATCTCGCCGTCGGCCACCGCATGTGCCGAGTCGCGGACCGCCGCCGGATCCGGCGCGGGACCCCACCGATAGACGACGAGGCTGGCCACCTGCGCGCCGGCCTTCTCGAACACGTCGTCCAGCCCGTCGGCACCCGCCCCGTGGTGCTGGATGGCGATACGCAGGCTCTGCACACCCTCGCTGAGCAGCACCTCCGCCACCTCGGCGGACGTCTCCGACTCGGCCACCCAGTCGGCCTGCAGGCCGGCGGCCTGGATCGCGCCGCGCGCCTTGGGGCCGCGCGCGACGAGCCGGACCCCGGCGAGCATGTCGAGGAGCGGCTCGGCGAGCCCGTGCACGTCGGCGGCCTCGATCCACGCGCGGAAGCCGATCCCGGTGGTCACGACCAGCACGTCGGGCGGCGCGGCGACGATGGCGCGGGTCGCTGCGATCAGCGTCTCGTCGTCCACGTGCGGGATCATGCTGAGCGCCGGCGCGTGCCGGATCGTGGCGCCGCGCCGCTCCAGGGCGGCGGCGAGCTCGGCGGCCCGGCGCTCGGCCGTGACGAGCACGGTCGCGCCGGCCATGACCTGACCCAGCGTCGGGTGGGCCGCCTGTGCTTGCGCGGGCGCTGCGACGTCAGACACCGGCACCTGCCAGACGTCGTTCACTCGTACCCTCCAGAAGCCCTGCCGCGGCCACATGGCCGATGACCACGACCGCGGGGGACCGCACACCTCGGGCCGCCGCCACGGAGGCCGCCTCCTCGAGACGGGCTCGCGTGACACGCTGCTCCGGCGTGGAACCGTTCTCCACGATCGCCACGGGAGTACCGGGGTCGGCGCCTGCGGCCAGGGACTGCGCCACGATCGCGCCGAGGGACCGCACCCCCATCAGTACGACAAGCGTAGCCGTGGCATCCCGCACGCAGGACAGGGCGGCGGCGTCGAGCGGCCCGGACGGGCCCGAATTCACCTCGGCGACCGGGGCGTGGGACCGGTCCGTGGCGCAGTGGCCGGAGACGACGTGGAAGCCCGTGGTGACCCCGCGGTGGGTGAGCGGGATCCCGGCCAGCCCCGGCACGGCGACGGCGGACGTCACGCCGGGCACCACCTCGACCGGCACGCCGGCCGCCACGCACGCGGCGACCTCCTCGCCCCCGCGCCCGAGCACGAACGGGTCGCCGCCCTTGAGCCGGACCACGTGGGCGCCCGCCCGCGCGTGCTCGACGAGCAGCTCGTTGATGCGTTCCTGCGGTACGGGATGGCTGCCGGGCGCCTTGCCGACGTCGACCACCCGGACATGGGGCGGGAGGTCGGCGAGGATCTCGACGGGACCCAGCCGGTCCGCGACCACGACGTCGGCCGCCTGGAGCGCGCGCCAGGCGCGGACCGTGAGCAGGTCGGCGGCCCCTGGCCCGCCGCCGACGAGCGTCACCCGCCCGGCCCCGGCCCGAAGGGTGGGCCGGGTCTCCGACCGGTTCACGGCAGCCCCACGTGGACGACGCCGTCGCGCACCTCCACCGGGTACACCACGAGGTCGGGGGTCAGCCCGTTCTTGGGCTGCTTGTCCGCCGTGACCAGGCAGACGCCCGTCACCAGGGAGAACACCTGCTTGTAGACCGGAGCGGCCACCGTGGGCTCGCCGCCCCGCGTGCCGACGATCCCCCGCGACATGACGTGCGCCCCCGAGAACGGGTCGAGGTTCTGGACGGCGTGGACCCGCCCGCCGGCCGCGAGGTCGGGCGCCTGTCCCAAGTCCGACGGATCCGGCAGCCGGAAGAGCGCCACCTGGACGTCGCCGAAGAGCGCCGCCGCACCGCGCTCGGGGAACAGGTCGGTGAGCAGGCAGGCCCGCTCCCAGCGGACCGGGCCGTCCGACACCAGGGTCGCTCCAGCGACCTGGGCCTCCGACACGTCGGGAACGGTCATGCTCGCACCTCCAGCTTGGGCCCCGCGATGACGACGCCCCGCGCCGCTCCCGACGCGCGCTCCTCGGCCGTGGCCGGACGGCGCTGGCCGCGCTCGGTCACGTAGGCGAGGGACGGGTCGGCATCCTTGGGGGCGTTGACGAACGACGAGAACCGGCGCAGCTTCTCCGGGTCCTCCAGCACGGCCTTCCACTCGTCCTCGTAGTTCTCGACGTGGCGGGCCATCGCGGCGTCCAGGTCGGCGCAGATGCCGAGCGAGTCCTCCATGATCACCTCGCGCACGCCGTCCAGGCCGCCGTCGACCTCCTCGATCCACGGCGCGGTGCGCTGCAGCCGGTCGGCAGTGCGCACGTAGTACATGAGGAAGCGGTCGATGGTGCGGATCAGCTCCTCGGAGGTCAGGTCCTCGGCGAGCAGCTTGGCGTGCCGCGGCGTCTGCCCGCCGTTGCCGCCCACGTACACGTTCCAGCCCTTGTCGGTGGCGATGACGCCGACGTCCTTGCCGCGCGCCTCTGCGCACTCGCGGGCGCAGCCGGAGACGCCGAGCTTGAGCTTGTGCGGCGAGCGCAGGCCGCGGTAGCGCAGCTCCAGCTCGACCGCCATGCCCACGGAGTCCTGCACGCCGTAGCGGCACCACGTGGATCCGACGCAGGACTTCACGGTGCGCAGCGACTTGCCGTACGCGTGGCCGGACTCGAACCCGGCGTCGACCAGCCGCCGCCAGATGTCGGGAAGCTGTTCCACGCGGGCGCCGAACATGTCGATGCGCTGGCCGCCGGTGATCTTGGTGTACAGGCCGAAGTCGCGGGCGACCTCGCCGACCACGATGAGCCCCTCGGGCGTGACCTCGCCGCCGGGCATCCGGGGCACCACCGAGTAGGTGCCGTCCTTCTGCAGGTTGGCGAGCATGTGGTCGTTGGTGTCCTGGAGCGTGGACTGCTCGCCGGCCAGGATGTGGCCGTTGCCGAGGCTCGCCAGGATCGACGCGACCACCGGCTTGCAGATGTCGCAGCCGCGGTTGCCCGCATGCCCGGCCTCGGCGGGTGCGCCCTCCGGGCGCGTCCCGAACCTCGCCACGATCTCGCTGAACGAGTGCAGGTCGGCGACGCGGACGGCGTCGAAGAGCTGGGCGCGGGACATGTCGAAGTGCTCGCACAGGGCCGTGCTGACCTCGATGCCCGCGCGCTCCAGCTCGGTGTCCACGAGCTTCTTGACCAGCGGCAGGCAGGCGCCGCAGGTGGTGCCGGCGCGGGTGCAGGCCTTCACGCCGGGGACGTCGGTGCACTCGTGCTCGGTGACGGCGCCCCTGATGGCGCCGGCCGAGACGCTGTTGCAGGAGCAGACGTTGGCGTCGTCGGGCAGCTCCAGGCCCGGGGCACCACCGCCGCCCTCCGGGAGCAGGAACGCGCTCGGGTCGTCGCCGGGCAGCTCCGCGCCGAGCATGGGGCGCAGGCTCGCGTACGGCGCGGCGTCGCCCACGAAGACGCCGCCCAGCAGGGTGCGGGCGTCGTCGGACAGGACGAGCTTCTTGTAGACGCCGGCCACCGGGTCGGCCCAGACCACCTCGACGGCGTCCTCGGTGCGGGCGTGCGCGTCGCCGAACGACGCGACGTCGACGCCGGAGAGCTTGAGCTTGGTGGCAGTGTCCGCGCCGGGGAACTCGGCTAGGCCGCCGAGCAGCCGGTCCACGACCACCTCTGCCATGGTGTTGCCGGGCGCGACCAGGCCGATGCACCGGCCCTCGATGCAGGCCACCTCGCCGACGGCCCAGATGTGCGGGTCCTCGGTACGGCACGACAGGTCGACGACGGCGCCGCCGCGCTCCCCGATCGGCAGCCCGGCGGCGCGGGCCAGCTCGTCGCGCGGCCGCACACCGGTGGCCACCACGACGACGTCGACGTCGAGCCGCCCGCCGTCGGCGAAGTCCAGCCGGCCCACGTGGCCGGTCCGGCGGTGCGGGCGCATCTGGCTGGTCGCGGTCTCCGCGCGGACGCCGATGCCCTTGCCGTTGATCAGGCGCTTGAGCGCCTGGCCGCCGCCGAGGTCGACCTGCACGCCCATGAGGTGGGTGCCGAACTCGATCACGGTGGCGTGGGCGTCCAGCGCGGTGAGCGCGCCGGCGGCCTCCAGGCCGAGCAGGCCGCCGCCGATCACGGCGCCACGTACCGGCTTGCCGGCCGGGTAGCTGCGGCGCTTCTCCTCGACCCAGCCGCGCAGCGCCGCGACGTCGTCGATGGTGCGGTACACGAAGACGCCCGGCAGGTCGTTGCCCGGGATGGGGGGCATCGCGGCGCTGGACCCGGTGGCGAGCACGAGCTCGTCGTAGGGGTGCACGTGGCCGAGGCGGTCCGTGACGGTCTTCGCCGCGCGGTCGATCGACTCGATCTTGCGGTCGGTGTGCAGGGTGACGAGCGGGTCGGCCCACAGGCCGGGGTCGCCGAGGGTGATGCCCTCCGCGCCCTCCTCGAACCAGCGGGTCAGGCCCACCCGGTCGTAGGGCGCGCGGGGCTCCTCCGCGAAGACGGTGACGTGGTAACGACCGGCGTCGTCCCGGGCGCGGAGCGCCTCGACGAGCCGCTGCGCGACCATACCGCCGCCGACCACGACGAGGCGCTGAGGTGTGCCGGAGTTGACCATGTCTTGACCGTAGGTCGCCGGTTTTTCGCGCTGGTGCGTCCGTGGTTACCCGGGCCGAAACTCTTCCTCACAGGCCGGAGGACGACCCGGTGAGTGCGCTCGGGTCAGGCGGAACTTGGAGTAGTCGGCCTCCATATTCCAAGTTCCGGCGAAACTTGGAATAACGGGGGTGCGCGTCGGCGGATACCTGCAGCTCTGCATGGGGCATCCGCGCGATCGACTCCCGGATGATCGGTTCGATCGCCCTGCCTCGCAGGTCTGTATCACGAATGTAAGTATCATGAATGATACTTACCTGGTCGCGGATTCAGGCTACCGAAAGGACGCCACATCGCGCGTCAGGGCGCCGCTACCGTGGGGCCGCATGGACATCCGGACCGTGCCCAACCCGCTGGTCCGAGCGGGCGGCCGTTGGCTGCACCGGGTCAACCAGCGGCACCCATGGAGCCACAACGACCACTTCCACGGCTGGATCCTGCGACGGCTGCCGGCCCTACGGCACCGAGCGCTCGACGTGGGCTGCGGCGCCGGTCTCCTGCTCGGGCGCCTCGCCGACCCGGCAGCCGGGCGCTTCGACGAGGTGCTGGGCGTGGACGCCGACGCCGCCATGGCCGCCGTCGCGGCCGAGCGGTTCACGGGTGACCCTGCGGTGAGCGTGCGCCACGCCCGGTTCGAGGAGGTCGACGGCACGTTCGACGCCATCACCATGATCGCCGTGCTGCACCACATGCCGCTGGAGGCAGCCCTGCGGCACGCGTCCGAGCTGCTGGAGCCCGGTGGGCGGCTGCTCGTCGTCGGCCTGGCGCGACCGGACGCGGTGACCGACTTCGTCTGGGAGGTCGTGTCCTCGCTGCTCAACCCGCTGGTCGGGATGGTCAAGCATCCACGGCCGGTCGCGGAGCCTGTGGACGACGGCGGCCCCGCAATGCCGGTGCGCGACGCCACGGAGACGTTCGCCGAGATCTCGCGGACCGCGGGTGAGGTGCTGCCGGGAGCCCGCCTCCGCCGTCGGCTGTTCTTCCGGTACACGCTGGAGTGGACCAGGCCGTCGGCGCCCTGAGCGGGAGGGGATCGGTCGGCCCGGGTCGGTGCCCTGCCGAGGTGCGCCCTGCCGAGGTGCGTTGCGCAGGAGCGGCCGACGGAAGTAGTTGCCTCGCGGGGGTGTGTTGCTGTGCGTAGACGGTGTCCACACACGGCAACACACCCCCGCGAGGAGAATCTCCCCGCCAGTCTCGTCACGCCGGCTCCGGGACCGCCTCCTGGTTCTCCTTGAGCCAGTCCACCAGCCCGCAGACGGCGTCCTTGCACGAGCCGCAGCCCGTCGTCGCCCGGGTCTCGCGGACGACCTCCTCGACCGAGTGCGCGCCCGGCGGGCAGGAGCTCGCGATGTCGCCCTTGGTCACGCCGTTGCAGCGGCACACGACGGCGTCGTCCGGCATGTGCTCGGGGGAGGAGGCGGGCGCCGCCGTCGGCATCACGGGTGTCAGCAGCAGGAACGCCGGGTCCACCGGGACCGGCGTCCGGCGGGTGTAGGCGGCAGTGAGGTCGGCGGCGACGCGCGGATCGCCCACGCACGTGGCGCCCACCAGGATGCCGTCGGACACCACCACCTCGATGTACCGGCCCGCCCTCGGGTCGGCCAGGCGGACGGCGCGCTGCGTCAGCCCGTCCGGACGCGACGGCCCGCAGACCCCCATCGTCGTGACGCTCAGCGCACCGGCCTTGACCTTGACGACGTCGGTGCCCCGCGTGTCGATCCCCTGGTCCGACTGCGCGCGGCTCGTGGCGCCGCTCGTCAGCAGCGCCCCCAGGCGCACGGCCATGCTGGGCTGGGCGCCGTCGCGCGGCAGCCGCAGGTGCGGCGCCGGGGGGCCGGTCGTCACGTGCTGCTTCGAGGCCGTCCGGTCGGCCACCGACGATGCAGCCATCGCCGACCCGTCCGCTGCCGACGCGACCAGCGAGGACGCGGCCGACGACGCACCGGCCGGACCGGCCGGCTCGACCAGCGACACCAGGTGCTCGGCCAGCCGGCGCGCCTGGTCCCAGCCCTCGGCGACGAGCCCGCGCGAGCCGTTCGGCGGCTGGGCGCAGTCGCCGATCGCGTGGACGCGCGGGTCGTCGGGGCTGGCGAGGTCGTACCCGACGACGATGCCGCGGTCCGTCGTCAGCCCCGCCGCGGCGGCGAGGCCGGTCTCGGGGATGGTGCCGACCGAGAAGACGATGAGCCGCGCCGCGACCACCTCGTCGGCGGACCGCCCGCCGTCGTCCCGGACGCGGACGCCGACGGCGCGCCCGCCCGCGACGAGCACCTCGCTGGACAGGCTGTTCGGCCGCACCGTGATGCCCTGCGCTTCCAGGCCGGCCCGGACGACGTCGGCGGCCTCTGGGTCGAGCTGGCGCTCCATGAGGGACTGCACGTTGTGGATCAGCGTCACGTTCAGGCCACGGCCCGCGAGCCCGACGGCCGCCTCCAGCCCCAGCACGCCGCCGCCCACCACCACGGCGCGCGGCGAGTTGACGGTGGCGGCCACGATCTCGCGGGCGTCGTCGAGGGTGCGCAGCGCGTGCACGCCGGCGGGCAGGCCGCCGTCGGGCGTACGAAGGCCCGGGATGGGCGGGATGCGAGCAGCCGCACCGGTCGCGAGCACCACGTGGTCGTACGGGTGCGAGCTGCCGTCGTCGGCGAGCACCACCCGCGACTCCCGGTCGATCGAGGTGGCGGTGACGCCGCGGAGCACGCTGACCCGGGCGCCGTCGGGCAGGGGCATCGTGATGGCGGCGACGTCGGTGCGCCCGGCCACGACGTCGCTGAGCAGGACCCGGTTGTAGGGCTCGTACGGCTCGCTGCCGAGCACGGTGATGTCGAACGCCTCGGGCTCGCGGCGCAGCAGCTCGTCGACGAGCCGCGAGCCGACCATCCCGAAGCCCACCACGACGACCTTCACGGGGACACGCAGGTTCATGTCGACAGCTCCTTCTGTAACGCCGGCCGCGGCGCCCGGGCGGGCTCGCCGGCGGCCGGATGGGGTTCGTCTGCGGCCGGGACCACGGCGACGTCCACCGCGCAGACCTTGAACTCCGGCATCCCAGAGATCGGGTCGGTGGCGTCCGTCGTCACCTGGTTGACCGAGCCGATGCCGCTCCAGTGGAACGGCATGAAGACGGTGTCGGGGCGCACGGCGTCGGTCCACCGGGCCGTCGCCTCGACCCGACCGCGGGCGCTGGTGAGGCGCACGCGGGCGCCGTCGGGCACGCCGATGCGGAAGCCCAGCACCGGGTGCAGCTCGACGTACGGCTCGGCCACGAGGCGCTCCAGCTCGGCGACGCGGTGCGTCTGCGCGCCTGACTGGTAGTGCTGCAGCACCCGGCCCGTGACCAGGTAGAACGGTGCGCCGGGGCGTACGTCGTCGCTCGGCCCCACGTGGTCGACGGCGACCATGCGCGCCCGCCCGTCCGGCGTCGCGAAGCTGTCGAGGAAGAGCCGGGGCGTCCCGGCATGCTCGGCCGTGCCGGCCGCGCGAGCTGCTGAGGCTGCCACGTCGGGCCCCGGTGAGACCGAAGCTCCCGCCGGGACCGGCCAGTACAGGCCCGGGCCGCCGGCCGCCTCATCGGCGTCGAGGCGGGCGTGGGACAGGCCCGAGTAGTCCGCGGGGCCGCCCGCGGAGGCACGGGCCAGCTCGTCGAACACCACGGCCGGGTCGGTCGGGAAGGCGAGCGCCTCCGGCGCGCCCAGGCGGCGCGCCAGCTCGGCGAGGATCCACAGCTCGGAGCGCGCCTCGCCCGGCGGCGCCACGGCGGCCCGACGGCGGATGACGCGGCCCTCGAGCGACGTCATCGTGCCCTCCTCCTCGGCCCACTGGGTCACGGGCAGCACGACGTCGGCCAGCAGCGCCGTCTCGCTCGGGACGAAGTCGCAGACCACCAGGAGGTCGAGGCTCTTCAGGCGGTCGATCACGCCGCCGGCGTTCGGGGCGCTCACCACGAGGTTGGAGCCGTGCACCAGGAGGGCCCGCGGCCCGCCCGGCGTACCGAGCGACCGCAGGAGCTGCACCGCCGGCACACCGGGGCCGGGCAGCGTCTCCGGGTCCACGCCCCACACCGCGGCGACGTGCTCGCGCGCCGCCGGGTCGTCGATCTTGCGGTAGCCGGGGAGCTGGTCGGCCTTCTGCCCGTGCTCGCGGCCGCCCTGCCCGTTGCCCTGCCCGGTGATCGCGCCGTAGCCGGACCCGACCCGGCCGGGCAGGCCGAGCGCGAGCGCCAGGTTGATCGCCGCGGTGACGGTCGCCGTGCCCTGCGTCGACTGCTCGACGCCGCGTCCGGTCAGCACGTACGCGCCCCGGCCACCGTGCACCGGCGCGGCGGCGGCCAGCAGGCGGGCCACACGCCGCAGCTCGCCGGCGGGCACGCCCGAGACGGACTCGACGCGCTCGGGCCACCAGCCGGCGACCGACCGCGCGACGTCGTCGAACCCGGTGGTGCGCTCCTCGAGGTACGCCCGGTCGGCGAGGCCCTCGGCCAGCACGACGTGCAGCAGCCCGAGCAGCACCGCGAGGTCGGTACCCGGCACGGGGGCGAGATGCACGCCGTCGGCGGGCTGTCCCGAGCTGGGATCGTCGGCGAGCCGGGCCGTCGCGGACCGCCGCGGGTCGACGACGACGAGCCCGCCCGCCGCCCGCGCCCCGGCGAGATGCTGGACGGCGGGCGGCATGGTCTCCGCGAGGTTCGAGCCGAGGAGCAGGACGGCCTGCGCGCCGCCGAGGTCGGCCAGCGGGAAAGGCAAGCCACGGTCGACGCCGAACGACCGGTTCATCCCCGCCGCGGCGGACGCCATGCAGAACCGCCCGTTGTAGTCGATGTTCGGGGTGTGCAGCACGGTGCGGGCGAACTTCCCGAGCGCGTAGGCCTTCTCGTTGGTGAGCCCGCCGCCCCCGAACACGGCCACCGCCTCCGGCCCGTGCTCGGCGGCGACGGCACCGAGCCGGGACGCGATCAGGTCGAGCGCCGCGTCCCAGCTCGTCGGCTCGAGCTCCCCGGAGGCGCCCCGGACCAGCGGGGTGACGATCCGGTCGGACGCCCCGAGCACCGCCGCCGACGTCCACCCCTTCTGGCACAGCCCGCCCCGGTTGGTGGGAAAGTCGCGCGGCTGCACCTGGGGCGCCGTCGGCGGTGCGGGCGTGCCGACGGCGCGGGACGTGCCGACGGCGCGCACGTCCGCCGGGCGCGTCAGCGACATCCCGCACTGCAGCGCGCAGTAAGGGCAGTGCGAGTCGACCGGGGTTCCGGGGGAGGCAAGCATCGTCAGACCCGGGCCTCTGCCATGGCGCCGCGCCCGTAGACCAGCCAGCAGACCAGGGCCATCACCGCGTACACGCCGACGAACAGCCACAGCGCCGGCACGATCGACCCGGCGACGGTGGTGGAGAGCGCGAACCCGCGCGGGATGAGGAACCCACCGAACGCGCCGACGGCCCCGGCGATGCCGATGCACCCGGCGGCAGCCTTCGCCGTCGCGCCGCTCGCCCGGAAGACCGCGGGGATCATCCGGTAGACGGAGCCGTTGCCCACGCCCGTCGCGACGAACAGGCCGAGGAACGAGCCGAAGAACAGGGCGAAGCTGCCCGTCCCGAGCGCCCAGATCGCGCCCATGGCGCCGAGCGCCATCACGCCGAAGGCACCGAGGGTCACGGCCATGCCGCCCACGCGGTCGGCGAGGATGCCGCCGAGCGGCCGTGCCACCGAGCCCACGAGCGCGCCCATGAACGCGAGCGGTAGTGCGACCTGCGGGAACTCGGCCGCGAGGAGGGTCGGAAAGGCGCCCGCGTAGCCGATGAACGACCCGAACGTGCCGATGTAGATGAAGCTGATCACCCAGGTGTGCTTGTCCTGGACGGCGACGCCGAACGAGCGCGGGTCCGCCTTGGCCGTCGCGAGGTTGTCCATCCAGCGCCACGCGAGGAAGGCTGCGAGCAGGATGAACGGGATGAAGACGAGGCCGGCCCGGTCGAGCGCCACGCCCGCACCGGTCACGATGACGAGCGGCACCGCGAGCTGCACGGCCGCCGTGCCGATGTTGCCGCCCGCTGCGTTCCAGCCCAGGGCCGCGCCCTTCTCCTTCTCGGGGAAGAAGAAGGAGATGTTCGCCATCGACGACGCGAAGTTGCCACCGCCGAGGCCCGCGAGCGCCGCAGCGGCGAGCAGCACGGGGAACGGCGTCGTCGGGTCGCCGACGGTGAGGATCAGCGCGCCCGTCGGCAGCAGGAGGAGCAGCGCCGAGGCGATGGTCCAGTTGCGGCCGCCGAACACGGGGACGGCGAACGTGTAGGGGATCCGCAGGGTCGCGCCGACGAGGCTGGGCACGGAGATGAGCCAGAACATCTGGTCGACGGTCAGGTCGAACCCCGCTGCGGGAAGCTGCGGCACGACGATCGACCACAGGGCCCAGACGCCGAAGCCGAGGAACTCCGCGAAGATCGAGAGCACGAGGTTGCGCCGCGCGGTCCGGCGTCCGCCGTCCTCCCAGAGGACCTTGTCCTCGGGGTCCCAGCGCTCGATCCACCGTCCGGTGTGGCGCTGGACCGCGGACTTCTCGGCGACCTCGGCCGTGCCGGAGGCCTGGTCGTCACGTGTTGTCGGAGTGGACATGTCGTCCTCCCTGCGTGGGCGTATGCCCGACGACGCCGGGCGCGCCCGGACCGACGGGTGCCGGATCCGGGGCCGGCCCGACGTCGGACCGACGGGTAGGAACCTAGGAAGACGGTGTTTCATCGCCAGACAAAGAGCAGTTAATCGACCGTAAGGAAGAACGCACAGGGCGCCGGGCGCGGGTGTGAGGGGTCGGCGCGGCCTTGCCGCGGCGGTCGGTCGGCGGTCGGTCGGCGGTCCGGGGCGCGTTCACCAGCCTCACGCGGACCGGTACCGTGCTGTGAGACAGAGGAAATCCCGTTCGAACGCGGCTCGCCTAACGTCGTCTCATGGAGTCCAGGTTGCGGAGCGTCACCGAGCACGTGGAGCGCGTGGTCGCGCTCGTCGCGCCGCTGCCCGTCGTCTCGCTGGGTCTGGCCGACGCCGAGGGGCAGGTCCTCGCCGAGGACCTGCACGCCGCCGTCTCCGTGCCGCCCTTCGACAGCGCCGCGATGGACGGGTACGCCGTGCGGCTGGCGGACCTGCCGGCCGACGGAGCACCGGTGACGCTCCAGGTCACGGGCGACGTCGCCGCAGGCGCCGATCCCGTGGCAGCGATCGGGCCGCGGCAGGCCGCGCGCATCATGACCGGCGCCCCGCTGCCGCCTGGAGCCGACGCCGTGGTCCCCGTCGAGCACACCTCGACCGGCCGGTTCGTCGCGGGTGCCCCCCGGGCGGAGTCCTCGGTCACGCTCGCGCGCCGGCCCCGGCCGCACGTCCGGCCCGCGGGTGAGGACGTCCGCGAGGGACAGCTCCTCGCGGCCGCAGGGACCGTGGTGACGGCGGCGGTGTTGGGTGCGGTGGCTGCGTCCGGCGCGGTGCACGTTCCTGTCCGACGGCGGCCGCGAGTCGCCGTGATCTCCACCGGATCGGAACTGGTGCCGGTCGGCAGGGTGCTCGGACCGGGGCAGATCACGGACTCCAACGGGCCGATGCTCGCGGCCGGGGCGCGCGCGGCCGGGGCCGACGTCGTCCGGCTCGGGCCGGTGCCTGACGATCCTTCGGCGTTGCGGGCGGCGCTCGATGCTGCGGTGCGTGCTGGTCGAGGCGTCGATCTGATCGTCACTGCCGGAGGCGTATCAGCCGGCGCGGCCGACGTGGTGCGAGAGGTGCTGGCGGCAGCGTCGTCGGGATCGGGAGGCGGCACCTCCGAGCGGGAAGACGGGACCTTCGAGCCGGAGGGCAAGACGCCCGGGGGCGGCGTCCCCGAACCGGAGGGCGAGACGCCCGAACCGAGGAGCGGCGCCGCAGCGACGGATGTCGATGTGGCCGCCGTCGCGCTGTCCCCCGGCAAGCCGCAGGCGCTCGCCCGCTGGCGCGGGGTGCCGTGGCTCGCGCTGCCGGGCAACCCCGTCGGAGCGTACGCGTCCTTCGAGCTGTTCGTGCGGCCCGCGATCGGACGCCTGCGTGGCGAGAGGACTCCGGGACAAGACCGCCTCGCGGAGGTGTGTTGCTCTGCGTCGACAGCGTCTACGGAGAGCAACACACCCCGCGGAGCAACACTTTCCGCCGCAGTCGATTGGTCCGGTTCGCCCGGCCGGCTGCTCGTCGTACCGGTTCGGCTGGTCCCGCTGCCTGACAGCGCGACAGCCGCCACCGGAGGCACCGTCAGCACCGCCGGGGGCAGCATGGCCACCGGTACAGACGCCGCGGCCGGCGAGTTCGGCGTCACCGGCACAGACGCCGCTGCTGGCCGGTTCGGCGTCGAACCCTGCGGCTCACGCCACGCCCTGTCCGCACTCGCGGTTGCCGACGGCGTCGCGCTCGTCCCGCCCGACGTCGAGAAGGTGCGCGCAGGGGACCTCGTCCGGGTGCTGATGCTGCGGTGACCGGGACCAGACGGGAGATCGGGTACGACGCCGTCGTGCTGGCGGGCGGGCGCGCATCGCGGCTGGACGGTACGTCCAAGGCGGGTCTGGTCGTCGACGGCGCGCGACTGCTCGACCGGGCGCTCGCGGCGAGCTCGCGCGCCCGCCGGGTCGTGGTGGTGGGCCCGCCCGAGCTGGCCGATGCGCTCCCGGCGCGCGATCCGGCGTCCGGCTACGCGGGTCCCGCGCCCGGTCTCACCCGAGAGGATCCGCCGTTCGGCGGGCCGGTCGCCGGCCTCGCCGCCGGGCTGCGCGCCCTGCCGGAGCCGGGCGCGGAGTGGGTGCTGCTCCTGGCCGTGGACGTGCCGCGTGCGGGCAGGGCGGTCGCGGCTCTGGAGCAGGCCGTTTCACGTGAACCGGTGGACGGCGCCTACCTGGTGCGGGACGGCAGGGCCCAGTGGCTGGTCGGGCTCTACCGGCGCTCGGCCCTCGACGCAGCGCTCGACGGTATCGAGACGGACGGGGCGCCGATGAAGCGTCTGATCGGCGGGCTTCGCTGCGCCGAGGTCCCCGACCGGGCAGGCTGGAGCGACGACGTCGACACCCTCGCCGACGCGGCCCGCCTCGGCGTGCGCGTCGTCGGGACCCGCATCATCGGAACACCGCCCGTCGGCGCGGACCCGGGCCGATGACGCCCACGACCCCGAAAGGACGCGAGATGGCAGACCTGAATGGCTGGGTGGAGGCACTGGAGGCCGAGCTCGGCCTGCCCCCGGGAACGGTCGACGTCGGAGAGGTGCTCGACCTCGCTCGCGACGCAGCCCACGCCGTCGCCCGGCCGGCCGCACCGGTCACCACCTACGCCGTCGGCTATGCGGCGGGCCTTGCCGCGGCGGGCGCGCTCGCCGCGGAGACGAGCGGCGGGCCGGACGCCGCGCAGAAGGCGAGCGACCTCGCGGCGCGCTGGGTGGCCGACTGAACCACCCGACCGACCCGAGCCAGCGCCTCGCGGTATCGCGGGTCTCGTTGTCAGTGGTCCCGCCTATCGTGTGGCGCATGGACCGGAACAGGCTCGAGTTCGCCGTGATCCCCACGGCGATCGGCGAGTGCGCGCTCGTCTGGAACGAGGACGCGGAGATCGTCGGATCGGCGCTGCCCCACGGCAGCGCCGACCAGGTGCGGGGCGCCGTGCGCGGCTGGTATCCGGGCGCCGTCGAGGCCCCGCCTACCCCGGTGGCGCCCGCCGCCGCTGCGCTCACCCGCCTGCTGGCCGACGGCGTCGGGGACCTCGCCGAGATCACCCTCAACATGAGCGCCGTGCCCGACTTCGACCGCCGCGTGTACGAGGTGGTGCGCGCGATCCCGCCCGGCGAGACCCGCACGTACGGCGAGGTCGCGGCCGAGCTGGGCTCGCCGGGCGCGGCCCAGGCCGTCGGACAGGCGATGGGCCGCAACCCGTTCCCGCCGATCGTGCCGTGCCACCGCGTGCTGGCCGCGGGCCGCCGCATCGGCGGGTTCTCCGCCCGCGGCGGCCCACGCACCAAGCTCCGCATGCTGGAGACGGAGGGCGTCTACCTGGAGCAGCCCACGCTCTTCGACCTGTGAGCTGCCCCAGGCCGGCTCAGCGGATCACGCTGGTCAGCGGACTGACCACTGTCTGGGTCACGTAGCCGGCTTTCGAGCCGGTGACCACGACGGCGACGCGCTTGCCCTTCGCGGAGGCCGGCACCTTGAACCAGTAGCTGGTCGCGCCCCTGACCGCCACACCGCCGACCTTCCACTGGTACTTCACGGTGCTCGGCTGCGGCGTCCATGCGCCGCGCACGGCCTTCAGCGTCGAGCCGACCTTCGCGGTGCCCGTGATGGTCGGACGTGGCGCGACGAACGCACCCGCCTTCACCGTCGTCGTCGCGGGGCTGACCACGGTCCTGGTCGTGTACCCGGTCTTCGAGCCGGTGATCGCAACCGTGACCCGCTTGCCCTTGGCCGACGCCGGAACCGTCCATGTGCGCGACGTCGCACCGGAGACGGCCTGGCCGTCCAGACGCCACTGGTACCTGGTCGTGGTGGGTGTCGGGGTCCAGGTCCCGCTGGCCGCCGTAAGGGTCTTACCGACCTGAGCGGTACCGGAGATGGACGGCGCGCCGACGGCGGAAAACACCAGTGGCTCGACCGTGATCGTGCGCTCGGTGCTCCATGCCGGGGCACCCGGGAACGCCTGGTAGGTGAAGGTCAGTGTCTTGGTTCCCGCGCCAAGGGCCTGGCCGTCGAGCTGCAGCTCCTCGGTGCGCTCGTCGAAGGTCGCGCGTCCGACAACCGTCGAGCCGGACCTGACCGTCACGGTGCCGTAGGGGGTGACCGCGTCCTCGCTCAAGGTCACCGACGCGGTGACGACATCACCGAAGGTGTACGACGTCGGACCGGCCACGGTGATTGCCGGAGGTGTCGGCACCGGCGCGTCGAACGAGACGTAGAACTCGTAGATGACTTCCCTGCTGCGGTTGCCAGCCTTGTCGACCGCCTCGATCCATAGGTAGTTGAGGCCCGTCCGAGGTGGCGTGATACCCAACACCGTGTTCTCTGTGGCCACAACCTCGTTCACCGGGGCCTGTGTGTTGATGCCGTACCGGTACTTGGCGACATCGTCGGACGTGCTTGTCAGCAGGAACGCACCGGGGACTCCCAGGCCACCGCGCACTCTGCGCTCGAGATACACCGCCTGCCCGCCCACAAGGGGAGTGACCACAGGTACCGCTGGACTCTCGATGTCGATGGCGAAGGTGCACGACGCAGCAGGGCCGACCAAGCCGCCCTCGTCGGTCCCGAACACCGACCAGACATAGCGAGCACCACCCTCGAGAATGCCGGAGGGCACTGAAAGACCATGCCGGTTCTCGTACGAGTCCGACTCTGGCCCCTCCCACAGCGCAACGTCGGGCGCATCTGCTCTGGCGACACGGAACATGGCGGTGACCGGGGCGGTCGCGCCGGGATCGCTGGTTCCGTTGTCCGGGTCAGGATCCCTGATGTCCGCAGACAGGTACGGGGACGTCGTCCGCACGACTCTCTCGACCGTGCACGACTGCCCCGACCCACGACGAGATACGCGGCACGTCGTAGAGGTCCAGGCGGCTCGGCATGCAGTTCACGTCGTCGAGCCAGGCCACGGCGCCGTTGAGGAAGAACTCGGCCGACGTGATGTCCCTGGGCCGCAGGTCGCGAAGGATCTCGACGCCGTCGAACTGCCAGACCAGGCGCTGCACCCCTGCGGCGGCGCAGCCGTCGGCGTACTCAGCGGGGTCGCAGTAGCCGACCCACTGCGTGCCGGTCCAGTTGTAGCCCGAGCTTCCGGTCCGCCGGAGGACGGTGCGCGCCGTCGGCTGCGTCGAGATGTTCGGGTCGATGCTCGATACCTCGAATCGCATCTCGCCGTCCGGCTCCGCGAAGAGCCTTGTGCCATCTTCGGCGGCGCGGGACACCTCGACGTCCTCGCCGCACGCGGCGGCGAGTTCCACGGCCGCCGCCTCGCCCCGGGCGGCACCGGAGCACTCGACCGCGGGAACCAGCGATCCTTCAACGGACGTCGCGACCGCGGCGGGTGCCGCGAACGCAGCAACCAGGATCCCGACCGCCGTAGCTCCTGCCATCAGGGCGCGTCTCATCATGTTTCTCCCGCAGTGACCACTCGAACCGGTGTGACGGCGTGAACCTACCCGCGCCGAGGCGCGTCATCTGGCCATTTCGCGGGTGAACTCGTCCGACGTGGGGAGATGTCTACCGATCGGCTGTACCGGCCTGACCGCACCTTGGTGTGCCGCGGATTCTCGACGCGGCGCCACGCGCCGGTCCGATAAGCAACGCATCTGCGGGTCCGCGCGTCATAGTCGTGCCATCCCATGGCGGGCAGAGACGCGCAACGGAGGAGTACACGTGCCCATGAGCAGGAGATTCGTCGTTCGGTCGTCGGCCGTCACAGGTGCCCTGGCCCTGGTCCTGGCCGGCGCCGTCGCAGCGAGCCCGGCCGACGCCGCGGCCGCGGGCCCGGAGCACTACCCGCCGCGAGTCCCGACGTCGGTCGGGTACGGCGGCGCGGTGAGCTCCCTCGACCCGGTCGTCTCCGAGGTGGGCCTCGGCGTGCTGCGGCGAGGCGGCAACGCTACCGACGCCGCAGTCGCGATGGCGGCGACGATCGGGGTGACCGACCCCTACAGCGCCGGAATCGGCGGTGGCGGGTTCTTCGTGCACTACGACGCGGCGACCGGCGAGGTCGAGACCATCGACGGGCGCGAGACGGCGCCGGCCGCGATGGAGCACGACGCGTTCCTCGACCCGGCGACCGGGGAGCCGTACCCGTTCTTCCCTGACCTGGTCACCGGCGGCGTCAGCGTCGGCGTCCCGGGAACGCCCGCCACCTGGGAACGCGCGCTGGAGCGGTGGGGCACGACGTCGCTGAGCCAGGCGCTGCGACCCGCGACGGCCGTGGCGGCCGGGGGCTTCGTCGTCGACCAGCTCTTCCACGACCAGACCGTCGTCAATCAGGAGCGTTTCGAGGCCTTGACCTCCACCAGCGAGCTGTTCCTGCCGGACGGCGAGGCGCCGGAGGTCGGGTCGGTGTTCCGCAACCCGGACCTCGCGGCGACGTACCGGACGCTCGCCCGCGGGGGTGCCGACGCGTTCTACGAGGGGGCGCTCGCGCACGAGATCGCGGACGCGGTGCAGGCGCCGCCCGTCGCGGACGGCACCGAGCTTCCCGTGCCGGTCGGATCGATGACCGCAGAGGACCTTGCGTCGTACGAGGTCGTGGACCGGGACCCGACCGTCGTCTCGTACCGCGGGTACGACGTCTACGGGATGGCGCCGCCGTCGTCGGGCGGGACCACCGTGGGTGAGGCGCTGAACATCCTGGAGCGGTTCGACCTGGAGTCTCTGGACGACCCGGCCGCGATGCACCACTACATCGAGGCGAGCGCCCTGGCGTTCGCGGACCGCGCCGCCTACCTGGGCGACGCCGACTTCGTGGACGTGCCGGTGGCCGGGTTGCTGGACGACAGGTTCGCGCAGGAGCGGGCCTGCCTGCTCGACCCGCAGGTCGCGCCAACCAAGCCGGTGGCAGCCGGTGATCCCAGGTCGTACGACGGCGGGTGCGGCGAGCCCGCCGCGCCGGGTACCGAACCCGAGGACACCGAGAGCACGTCGACAACGAACCTGACCGCCGTCGACCGGTGGGGCAACGTGGTCGAGTACACGCTGACGATCGAGCAGATCGGCGGGTCGGGGATCGTGGGGCCCGGCCGCGGATTCCTGCTGAACAACGAGCTCACGGACTTCAGCATCGAGTACGAGGCCGACGACCCGAACCGGATCCAGGCGGGCAAGCGCCCGCGCTCGTCCATGGCGCCGACGATCGTGCTGGCCGACGGCCGCCCTGTGCTCGCGCTCGGATCGCCGGGCGGGTCGAACATCATCTCGACGGTCACGCAGATGCTGATCCATCGGATCGACCTGGGCAGGACGATCCAGGAGGCGATCGCCGCGCCCCGGGCCGCGGCGCAGAACGGGGCGAGGACTCCCGCGGAGCCGGGCTTCATCGCCAGTTATGGCACGGCGTTGACCGGCTACGGGCACACGCTCACGCCGGTCGCCCCGGGGACGGGGATCGGCGCGGCGACCGCTATCGAGATCGGCCCGGGCGGTCTGCTCACCGCCGTGGCGGAGCCGACACGGCTCGGGGGCGGGTCGGCGCGGGTGGTGTGGCCGGCGCGGTCCTGACCGGAACCTGGCGACATCACGCTCGACCAAGCCCTCACACCACTTGAACAGCACCGGATCCGAGCCGGCCTACGCCCCGTCGCGCCACCCGGTGCGACACTGTCCTGCGTGCCCGACGTCTCCACCCATCCCCTCCTCGACGTGCTCCTCGCCGGTGGCGCACGCGCCGAGCGGCTGACGGCGTCGCGCACGTTCCCGGAGCGCACGGCCGAGCACGCGGACTGGCCCACCTGGGCGGACGCGACCGTGGTGCAGGGGTACCGGCGGCTCGGCGTCGACCGCCCGTGGACGCACCAGGCCGTGGCCGCCGACCTCGTCCGCCAAGGTCGGCACACCGCGCTGGCCACGTCCACCGGATCGGGCAAGTCGCTCGCGTTCTGGCTGCCCGCGCTGTCCGCGGTCCGGGCCGCCGCGGCGGCCGGCACGCTCGACCCGGGGAACATCGAGGCGGCGCGCGTGCGCCCCACGACCGTCTACCTCAGCCCCACCAAGGCGCTGGCGGCCGACCAGCTCAGCGCGCTGGAGCGCGTCCTCGATGCGGCCGGCACGCGGGACGTCCGCGTCGCGACGTGCGACGGCGACACCTCACGCGAGGAGCGCTCCTGGGTGCAGGACCACGCCGACGTCGTCCTCACCAACCCCGACTTCCTGCACTACGCGCTGCTACCGAACCATCGCCGCTGGTCACGGCTGCTCAAGGGGCTGCGGTACGTCGTCGTCGACGAGGGCCACGCCTACCGCGGCGTCTTCGGCGCGCACGTCTCGCTCGTACTGCGGCGGCTCGCGCGCCTCGCGGCGCGGTACGGGGAGGGCTCGCCCACGTTCGTCATCGCCTCGGCGACGACGGCGGAGCCCGCCGTCACAGCGGCTCGTCTCATCGGCGTGCGGCCCGACGACATCGCCGCCGTCACCGAGGACGCCTCACCCTCGGGACGCCGCACCGTGGTCCTGTGGCAGCCCCCGGAGATCGTGGGCTGGCGTCCCCCTACTGGCGCGACCGCTGAGTCCGGCAGCTCGCATCGAGATCGGTCCAGCGATGAGCCGATCTCGATGCAGCGTGCCGACCTCACGGAGCCTGACCCGTGGGCGCTGCCTCCGGTAACTCCCCCATCTGGTGCCGAAGCTGACCCGACGGTCCACCTGGAGAGCGCGCCGGAACCCGATCCCGAGGCCGAGCCCGTCGCCGCCGAGGCAGCACCCGAGCATCCGCGCCGATCGGCGACCGCCGAGGTCGCCGACCTGCTCGCCGACCTTGCCGCCGCCGGCGCCCGCGGCCTCGCGTTCACCCGGTCCCGCCGAGGTGCGGAGTCGGTGGCGCAGCAGGCCCGCGACCGTCTGCGCCATGTCCCCGACGCCGCTCGCCGCATCGCGGCCTATCGCGGCGGCTATCTGCCGGAGGAGCGCCGCGAGCTGGAGCAGGCCCTCCGCACCGGCGACCTGCTCGGCCTGGCGACGACGAACGCGCTCGAGCTCGGCGTGGACATCTCCGGCCTCGACGCGGTGCTCATCGCCGGATGGCCGGGTACCCGGATGTCGCTGTGGCAGCAGGCGGGCCGCGCCGGGCGAGCCGGTGCGGACGGCCTGGTCGCGTTCGTCGCGCGCGAGGACCCGCTCGACACCTATCTCGTGACCCATCCCGAGGCGGTGTTCGACGCCCCGCTCGAAGCCACCGTGTTCGATCCGGCGAACCCGCACGTGCTCGCGCCGCACCTGTGCGCGGCAGCCCAGGAGGCGCCGCTCCGGTCCGAGGACCTCGCGGCGTTCGGCAATCCCGCCCACGTGCGCGGGATCCTGGACGTGCTGGTCGCCCGGGGCGCGCTCCGGCGTCGGACGTCGGGGTGGTACTGGACCCACCACCAGCCCGCCACCGGCCTCACCGACCTGCGCGGCGCAGGCGGATCCCCCGTCCGCGTGGTGGAGCAGGGCACCGGCCGGATGCTCGGCACGGTCGACGCGGCGTCGGCGGACGGCCAGGTGCACGACGGCGCGGTGTACGTGCACCAGGGCACCACCTACGTGGTGACACACCTCGACCTGGCCGACCACACCGCCGTCGTGCAGCGGCGGCGGCTGGACTACGGGACGTGGTCGCGCTCGGTCATGTCGGTGGCGATCGAGGGCTGGGACCAGGGCTCCGGGGCCGCTGCCGGGTCTCTGGACGAGACCAGCGCTGCCGGGGGCCCGGGTGAGACCGGCGGCGCCAGGCGCCCCGGCGAAACCGGTGCTACCGGGCGCCCGGGCGAGACCGGCGGCGCCCACCCGTCACGTGAGAACGGCGCCGCCTCCCCGGGGGAGGACGGCACGGGCCACGACCTGGTCACCCGGGAATGGGGCCCGATCACCTGGGGCCTCGGCCCGGTCGAGGTGACGTCGCAGGTGGTGAGCTTTCAGCGCCGCCGCATCCCGGACATGCAGGTGCTGGGGACGGAGCAGCTCGAGCTGCCGGAGCACACCCTCGGCACAGTGGCGGTGTGGTGGTCGGTGCCCGAGTTCGTGCTGCGGGCCGCCGATATCTCCCCCGAGCAGACGCCGGGCGCGCTGCACGCCGCCGAGCACGCGTCGATCGGGCTGCTGCCGCTGTTGGCAACGTGCGACCGGTGGGATCTCGGCGGGGTGTCGACCGAGCTGCACCCGGACACCGGTGAGGCCACCGTCTTCGTCTACGACGCCTACCCCGGCGGCGCCGGCTTCGCTGAGCGCGCCTACGACCTGGGCGCGACCTGGCTCCGAGCCACCCGCGACGCGATCGAGGCGTGCCCCTGCGCCGACGGGTGCCCGGCGTGCGTGCAGTCGCCCAAGTGCGGCTCGTACAACGCGCCGCTCGACAAGGCGGCGGCGGTGCGGCTCCTGGACGCCGTGCTGTCCCACGACCCCAGGCCGCCCGCCGCAGCCTCACCGTCCTGACGGCTCGATACGTCTAGGGCGTGTCTCCCATATGGCGTGCCCAGATGGTGCAGGCGGATAGGACGACGGCGGCGCGGTAGGTGATGGCGAGCTTGTCGTAGCGGGTCGCCAGGGCGCGCCATTGCTTGGTCAGGGCGAAGGAGCGTTCCACGACGTTGCGTCGCTTGTAGGTCCGGGCGTCCAGGGCTGGTGGTCGTCCTCCGGCTGAGCCTTTGTGTTTGCGGGCAGCGATCTCGTCCTTCTTCTGCGGGATCACGGTCTGGATGTGCCGGGCCGCGAGCATCCTGCGGTTGACGCCGCTGGTGTAGGCGCGGTCGGCGATCACCGCATCAGGGGTGGTGCGCGGGCGGCCCGGTCCCTGGCGCGGGACGCGGATGTCGGCTAGGACCTCGGCCAGCATGGCCCCGTCGTTACGCTGCCCGCCCGTGACGATCGCGGCCAGCGGGCGTCCATGACCGTCCACCGCGTGATGGATCTTGCTGGTCAGGCCGCCACGTGACTTACCGATGCCATGACCTGCCGGTTCACGTTCCCCGCCGAGCGGGCTGGGGACGAACCCCTCAGGGAGTTTCGTGTGATTCGCTCTCGCCCCCTGTGTCCCGCTCGGGACGCGTGGTGTTCGTGCCGTGCTGATGAGCACGGTTGATCGTGGCGTCCACGCTCACGTTCCAGTCGATCTTCCCGTCCGCGTCCGCCGCGGCCAGCAGCCCGGCCAGGACCTTGTCCCAGGTGCCGTCGTCGGCGTAGCGGCGGTGCCGCTTCCAGACCGTCCTCCACGACCCGAAGTGCTCACGAGGCAGGTCCCGCCACGGGATCCCGGCCCGGTAGCGGTAGATGATCCCTTCCACTACCCGCCGGTTGTCCCAGAACGGATGCCCGCGCCGGCCCGCGTTCGAGGGCAGCAACGGCTCGATCCGCCCCCACTGCTCATCCGACAACACCCGATACCGCGAAGAAGTCACCCGATCAGGCTGCCGCACACCTCAGCCCACATATGGGAGACACGCCCTAGTCGCCCAGCCGCTTGAAGGGGCTCGTCGAGAACACGATCTCGACGGCGACGCCGAAGTACTCGGCGATCCGCAACGCGAGGTGCAGCGAAGGGCTGTACTCACCGCGCTCGAGGTACCCGACGGTCTGGTAGTGCACTCCGAGCGCCTCCGAGAGCTCACGCCGCGAGATGCCGCGTTCGGCACGCAGCATCGCAATGCGGTTGTGGACCACGTCGGACTGCTCTGCCACCACTCAGTACCCCTTGGTCATGAAGCGCTCTCGCGCCGCCGCCACCGTGGAACCCGACTCCCGGCGAGCCATCCTGCGGAGCACGATCGGCGCCAGCACCATACCCACGACGGCCCAGACGCCGAGCACCGCGAACATCTCGAAGGTGCGCCACGACTCGCCGATCTCGGCAACGACCTGGTCCTCCGGAAGCATCGCCGACCGGGCGCCCAGGCCCAGCCAGTAGTACGGGAACGCCTGCCCCACCCACTGGAGCCAGGTGGGCAGCGCGGTGATCGGGTAGAAGATCCCGGACGGGATGATCAGCAGCATCGACGCGAGGAAGAGCAGGCCGGTCTGCGACGAGGTCTTGAACAAGGACCCCATGGCCACGCTGATCGGGACGGTCGCGACCATGCCGACCACGAAGATCAGCACCAGCAGCACCCACGTCCGCGCGTCGAGCCGGAGGTCGCCCGCCACCGTGAAGCCCGGGATGACCAGGGCGAGGAGGCTGACCGCCGTGGTCAGCGTGAACATGAGGATCTTGCCGACGAGGTACCCGATCATCCCGTTCGGCGTCGCCTTCGCCCGCAGCAGCGTGCCGTCCTCCCGGTCGACGGCGATGGTGCTCGCCGCCCCGGTCAGCCCACCCAACGCGATGGACATGCCCACGAGGCTCGGCAGCACCATGGCACCCAGCGCGAAGTCCGTGCCTGGCACGGTGCTGCCCCGCATGAACAGCAGCACCACGGCATAGATGACGGGGAACGCCAGGTACCAGATGACGTCAGCCGGTTCCGAGAGCGAGTACTTGGTCTCGAGCCAGCCCCGGGAGAGCCCCGCGCGCACGGCCGCCCGTCGCGCGTCGGTCTTGGTTGCCGTGGTCATGACTGGACCTCCTCGGTCTGCGCGACCTGTTCCGCCCGGCCGGACGCGCTCGGCTGCCCGTCTCGGCCCTGATCGGCGCCACCCACCTCTGCGCGGTGGACGAGCGACATGTAGGTGTCCTCGAGGCTGGCCCGCCTGACCTCGAGGTCGGTGGCGTCCGGGTCTCGCGCGAGCAGCTCGCGGACGAACCCGGTCGGGTCGCCGTCACTGACGGCGTGGATCTGCCGGTGCCCGCCGGACGTCCAGCGCACCTCGGCCTGCGTCGCCAGCTCGCGGGCGAGCTGGTCGGCCGACCCGTTGGCGACGATCGTGCCCCGGTCGAGGACGAGGATCCGGTCGGCCAGCTTCTCGGCCTCGTCGAGGTCGTGCGTGGTGAGCAGGACCGTCGTGTTCTCGAAGTCAGCCAGGCGGTGCACCAGGTCGTGGAACTCCCGCCGGGCGTGCGGGTCGAAGCCCGCCGTCGGCTCGTCGAGGAACACGAGCTCCGGCCGGCCGACGATCCCGATCGCCACGTCCAGACGCCGCCGCTGACCGCCCGACAGCGCCTGCACCTTCGCGTTCGCCTGCTCCGCCAGGCCCACGACCTGGATCAGCTCGTCGACGTCCCACGGCCGGGAGACCTCAGCGGTCGCGTACGGGCCGTAGAACCGCGCGAGATATCCGAGCAGATCCCGCACCCGCCACCTGCCGTGGTCGCGCCACGACTGGAGCACGACGCCCAGCCGTGCCCGCCATGCCTCGTCACCGTGCGCCGGGTCCTGCCCGAGCACCGAGACCTCGCCGGCCGACCGCATGCGGAAGCCCTCAAGAATCTCGATCGTGGTGGTCTTGCCCGCGCCGTTGGGCCCGAGCAGGGCAAGGACCTCACCACGGTTCGCCGTGAACGACACCCCCGTGAGGACGTCCTTGGTCCCGTACCGCATCCGTAGGTCGCGCACGTCGAGCGCCACGTCGCCCGACGGCGGAGGCGCACCCTGCGCGCTCATCGCATCCTCCGTACTATCCATAGCAGAGATACTACGATCCGTACCGAAGCCATGTCATCCCATTTCCGGCTCGGGTGCGAGCAAGTCACCCACTCGTGGCCCGGCCCGCGCTGACGCCTGCGCCCGGCCCAGCGCACCGCCGAACTCGCCACCCGGGCCCAGGGCCGTACGCGTCGCGACGACCCGCACCACGCCCCCGCCGAGCACCTCGCACGACACGATCTCTGCATCGTTGCGTGCCACCGCGGCGCCCGCCGTCCCGCACGGATCGAACCCGTCGCGCAGGGCGGTGGCGCCGGCGAGGGCGCCGAGGTCGGCCGCCGCCTGAGCCGCACCCCGGGCGTTCTGGGCAGCGCCGAGCGCGGCGATCCCGAGCGCCAGCAGCAGGACGGCGGCGACGATCCCGAGGATCAGGACCGTACCCGCGCCGCGCTCGGCATCCGGCCGCCCGGAACTGGCCCGCTCGGGACCTGTTCGCTCGGGACCTGTTCGCTCGGGACCTGTTCGCTCGCCGTCCGGCGGCTCGGAGTCCGGCGGCTCGGAGTCCGGCTGCCGCCCAGCCCCCCACGTCCCGACGCGCCGTTCGCGATCCGGCCAAGCACCGGCCGGCCGCCCAGCCTCTCGACGTTCGACGCCCGGCCGCCTGCCCCTCACGGCTCTACCCATGCCGACGCCGTTCCCGTTGCCCGCAACGGCCCGGACATCCAGCCCCCCGAGACCGGCCGCGTCACGGTCACCCGCACCCAGTCGCCCTCGTGCGCGAGCGACATCTCGGCCTCCGGCCCGCCCACCCGCGCCACGGCCGCCGCCACCGCCGTCTCCTGCTCCCCGATCGCCACCGCGCGCGCCCCTGCACGGGCCGCGTCCAGGGCGCGCATCTGCGCCGTGGACGCGGCCGCGAGGGTGAGCACGGCGACGAGGACGAGAACCACGACCGGCAGCCCGATGGCCAGCTCCGCCGTGACCGTGCCCCGTTCCGACTCACGCTCCGTCATGGGTCAGCCGGTCGAGAGCGCCGACTGGATCAGCGACGTGAGCATCGCCTTCACGTCGCCACCCCTGAGGATGGCCATCAGCGCGCCCGCGAAGCCGACCGCGGCGAGCGTCGCGATCGCGTACTCGGCAGTGGCCAGCCCCCTCTCCGACTCGCGCTCGTCGACCTCCGCCCGCGACCCACCCTCCGGTTCAGGGCAGGCCTCCGCCGTCGTCATCGTCATGTCTCCTCCTTCTACTCCGCCCGTCGCCGGGCACCTTGTCTGCCCGCACCCGGGCATCCCGGCCCGTATGCAGGCCTTGTGCGACCCGCCGCAGCGGGCCCGGTCCGCCGTGTGGCGGACGACGCCGGCGCGCGCGAGCACGCCGAACTCCTCTCAGCCCGTGAGCAGGTCGATCCCCAGCGCCAGCAGCACCGGAACCAGGCCCACCAGCACGAACGCCGGCAGGTAGCAGGCACCCAGCGGCAGCACGAGCCGCACCCCGAGCCGAGCGGCCGCGGTCCGCGCCGTCGAGCTCCGCTCGTGCCGGACCTCCTCACCGGCGGCCCGGAGCGCCTCACCCGGTGCGGCGCCGTCCAGCCAGGCACCGCGCAGCGCACCGACCATCGGGCCGAGCGCGGGCGGGGCGTGGGCCCACGCCCGCGCCCACGCCGCGCCGAGCACCAGGGCGTTGGCCGCCCGGGTGAGTGCTTCGCCGTCGGCCCCGCCGATCGCCGCACCGGTCGCCGCCAGCGCCCGCGGCACACCGGCCCCCGCCCGCATCGCGGCAGCCACGAGCTCCAGCACCACCTGGATGTCCACCCCGGGCTGGTTCACGCCGCGGGCAGCGGCCACCAGCCGGTCCGACCAGACCCGCCCGGCCACGAGCAGCGCCAGACCCGCGCACGCCGCCACGGTGCCGATACCGCCGTCCGTCGCGGTGGCCACCGGGTCGGCGCCGAGGGCCCAGCCGAGGAACCCGCCGGCGACCGGCAGCCACATGAGCAGCCGCGCCGTCGTCCGAGGACCGGCGAGCGCCGCGTCCCGTTCGGCCTGCGCCTCCGCCTCCGCGACGAGCGTTCCGGCCACCTGCTCCAGAACCCGTCCGAGCGGCGCCCCCACGTCGAGGGCGAGCCTGGTCGCCGCGACCACCGCCTGCGCGTGCCGGTCGCCGAGCACCCGGGCGAGGGCCTCGGCGTCGGGCACGCCCGTGAGGTCAGCGCGCACGCCAGCCGCGCGCGACCAGGCCGCCCCGGGCGGCGACCCGGTCTTGAGCAGGGCGATCACCTGCAGCACGACCACCCGGACGTCGCCACCCGGACCGCGTCCCGCCGGTCGTCTGCGGCGCCACGCCGAGCGCGAGCCGTCCGGCCCCAGCGCCACCTCTGGAGCCGCGCCCACGACTGGCCCCGCGCCAGTACCAGGGACAGAGCCACGAGGCGCCAGCACCTCCCGCACGCGACGACCACCCCGGGCCAGCAGCAGCCACGTCCCGACCGCGACCAGCAACCCCACACCGAGCGACTCCGCGACCCTCACCACGGCCCGTACCTCCCGACGAGCTCGCCCCACGCGCGCGGCTCGACCTCGGACGCACCGCTCCCGTCCCAGCGCGCCGCCGTCCGCACCTCCAGCTCCCCGCCCAGGGCACGCCCCACCAGCCCGACCTCTGCCAGGTACCGCACGCCGTGCGACCGCCGGAGATGCAGCACCACATCGAGCGCGCCGGCCGCCTGCGCGGCGACCGCCTCCCTGGTCATCCCGGCCAGCCCCGCGAGCGCCTCCAGCCGGGCGGGCACAACGCCGACGGCGTTGGCGTGCAGGGTCGCCAGGCCGCCGTCGTGCCCGGTGTTCATCGCCATGAGCACCTCGCGCACCTCGGCGCCGCGGCACTCCCCGAGCACTATCCGGTCGGGTCGCATGCGCAGCGCGTTCCGCACGAGGTCGGCCAGGTCCACCGCGCCGGCGCCCTCGACGTTGGCGCGCCGGGCGGCGAGGTGCACCACGTGCGGGTGTGTGGGGCGCAGCTCGCGCGCCTCCTCGACGGTCACGATGCGCTCGTCATGGGGCACGAGGGAGAGCAGGGCGGCCAGCAGCGTCGTCTTTCCGCTGCCGGTACCGCCGCTGACCAGGACGTTCGCCCGTCCCAGGACGAGCGATCGCAGCAGTCCGGCCCACTGGCCGGGCAGTGCGCCGCCGGCCACGAGCTCGTCGAGCGTGAACGCGCTGGTGCGCAGCACGCGCAGAGAGACCACGGCGCCCGCCTCGGCCAGGGGCTCCAGGACGGCGTGCAGGCGGGTCCCGTCGGGCAGGCGCGCGTCGACGGTGGGGCACGCGTCGTCGAGCCGCTGCCCGCCGAGCGCGGCCAGCCGGACGGCGAGCGCCCGCACCTCGGCCGGCGACGCCAGGTCCACCGGGACTCGTTCGAGTCCCGCGCCCCGGTCGATCCACACGTCGTGCGGGCCGTTGACCAGCACGTCCGTGACCTCTGGCGCGTCGAGGAGCGGCTGCAGGGGACCGGCACCCGTGAGCTCGGCGCGTGCGGCGCGCTCCAGGTCCCTGAGTGCGTCCGAGCCGAGCACCCGTCCGGAGTCCCGCACCGCGTCGCGCACGGCGGCGTCGGCACCGGAGCCGCCGGTCGCGAGCCGCGCACGGACGTCGTCGAGCAGGGACACGGTGGCCGTCGGCAGGCTCACAGGGCGTCCGCCAGGTCGGCGGCGCACCGGCCGAGCACCGCCCGGTGCGACATCGCGGGACCCTCGCCGCGCTCGATCGCGCGGGCCAGCCCGGCGTCGCGGCCCACGGTCGCCACGACGGGCAGGCCGAGGGCTGCGGCGACGTCGTCCTCGTCGACCGCTCCCGGCGCCGGACCACGCGCCACGATGCGCACGTCGGAGACGCCGGCTCCCCGCACCGCGTCGCGCACCCGCTGCGCGCCGACGGTGGCCGGCAGGGTGAGCGGCACGACGAGCAGCACCGTCTCGCACCCCGCGAGCAGGGTCCGGACGGCAAGGCCCGCGCTCCCCGGCGCCTCGGCAGCGGGCCCCGAGCCGCGCCGGGTCGCGCTCCCCCAGGCGCCGGGCCGGGGCAGGTCGAGCACCAGGGTCTCGCCGGCTCGCACCAGCCCGCGGCAGACGTCGAGCACCACGTCGTCGTCCGGCGGAGCGCCCGATGCCGTTCCGCTGAGTACCGGCACGGCACCCCAGCGAGGCAGCGCGGCGACCAGCCCGACGCCCTCGACCTCCCCGCGCGCCTCGCCGAGGTCCGGCCAGCGCGCGCCGCGTCCGCCGTCGGACCCGAGGAGCAGGTCCGTGCCCGGCGCGTGTGCGTCGAGGTCCACGAGCGTCGCGCGCTCGCCCGCGCGGCGCAGCCCGTGCGCCGCGCACGCGGCCACGACGGACGTACCCGCCCCGCCGCACGCCCCGACCACCCCGATCACGCGCCCCGACTCCGGCCGGACGCCGCCCACTGTGCTGACCATCTGCGCCTCCCTCGCCCGGACTGCCCCGGGCCTCCGCCGGGAAACCCGGCCGGCCCGGGCACTCCACCCGGGCTCCGGAACCAGGCTGGGCGCTCGGCGCCGACCCGGAGTGCCCCGCGCCGGGGCGGCTGTGCACGAACGGCGCAAAATCGTGCCTGTGGTCGCGCTCGCGCGCCGGTGCCACCGCGAACAGGGTCTGTCGTCCGAACGGACGAGTTTCATCCGGGCGGCGGGACATCACGTCAACAAGGCCCCCACGAGAGGCCGCCCCGCTAGGCTCGTCGCGTGACCGAGCAGGTTCCCCAGATCGCTTCTCGACCGCTACCGCAGGCTCAGCGCACCGCCGCGTTCTTCGACCTCGACAAGACGATCATCGCGACCAGCTCGTCGGCGGCGTTCTCGAAGCCGTTCCTCGCCGGCGGGCTCCTCTCGCATGCCGACGTGCTGCGCAGCGCCTACGCCCACTTCGTCTTCATGATCGGCAACGCGGACGCCGACCAGACGGAGCGGATGCGCGCGCACCTGTCGGCGCTCGTCACGGGCTGGGACGTGGAGAAGGTCCGGCAGATCGTCACCGAGACGGTGCACGAGCTCATCGACCCGTACGTCTACGCGGAGGCGGTGGAGCTCATCGCGGAGCACCACGCGGCGGGCCGGGACGTGGTGGTCGTGTCGGCGTCGGCCGCGGTGCTGGTGGAGCCCATCGCCGCCGTGCTCGGCGCGGACCACGTGCTGTCCACGCAGATGACGGTCGAGGACGGCCGGTTCACGGGCGAGATCGACTTCTACAACTACGGCGACAACAAGGCGGTGGGCGTCCGCAGGCTCGCCGCGCGCGAGGACTACGACCTCGCGCGGAGCTTCGCCTACTCCGACTCCATCACGGACGCCCCGATGCTGTCGGCGGTCGGCCACGCCTACGTGGTCAACCCGGACCGGGTGCTCAGGCGCCGGGCGGCGCAGTCCGGCTGGGGCGTGCTCGCGTTCAACCGCCCGATCGCGCTGCGCCCGCACATCGAGCCGATGCCGCTCCTCGCGGTGGCGGGCGTGGTGGCGGTCGGAGTCACGGTCTGGCTCGTCTGGCGTGCGGCCCGACGGCGGTCGCGCCGCCGCTGAGGCCCGCGCCATCGCGAGGCCCGCGCCATCGCGGGGCCGCACCGGCGCCGGGGCTCACGCCACCGCTGAGCGCCGCGCCATCGCGAGGCCCGCACCATCACCGAGCCCCGAACGTCCCCAGAAACCGGCCCCATAGCCGGCCGTTGAGATCAAACACCCGGGAGGCCCGCCAGGGTCGACCGAGCAGCCATATCAGGTCAAGCAACGGTAAGGCCGAAGATTTTCGCGGCCAATTGGCGACATGACAGGAATTGGCAATTGTGAAGATCAGTCCGCCCAGGTTGCTTTTGTATCCAGAAGGCAGTGTGATTGTGTTCACAGGAAGTATTCAGGGCGGAAGGGACCGCGCCCTGGGAGTCGAGAGGGTCCAGGCCTGATCGACGGCGAGCGAAGTGCGCGGTCACCCCGCCGAACTGGTGAGAGCGGTATCCGGCTTGAGGATGCTCCCGGACTCCGTACTCGTGGGCCGAGATCTCGCCACCGCAGTGGCCGGGCCCTCGCATTTCCGGATCCTGATCGGAGATCGCGAGGAGCCCGGCCGCACGGCGAATCGTTTCGCGGAAAGCGCACCGGCCGGAAAAGAATCACCACCCCGGCATTCCTCGGTCGAGTTGAAACACCGGGACTCGCGTTCACCGCACAGCCACCGCCACGAATGATCACCACTTCGCACGCGAGTACTGCGGCTGCACGCCCACCCCCGAGTCCACGGGCACCGTGCCGATCTCCTCGCGCAGGGTCTGGGCCGCACGCAGCGGCCAGTACGGGTCGCGCAGGGCCGCCCGCCCGAGCATCACGGCGTCCGCCGAGCCCTCCACGAGGATCTGCTCGGCCTGGGCCGGCTCGCTGATGAGCCCGACCGCGCTGACCGGCAGCCCGGACACCTCGCGCACCCGCCGGGCGTACGGCACCTGGTAGCCCGGCCCGACGGCGGTCGTCGCCGGGGCCACGCCGCCGGTCGACACGTCGATCAGATCCGCGCCGAGCGCGCCCAGCCGGCCGGCGACCGCCGCGACGTCGTCCACGCCCAGGCCGCCGGGGAGCCAGTCGGTCGCGGACAGCCGTACCAGCACGGGCAGCTCGTCGGGCCACACCGACCGCACGGCCCCTACCGTCTCCTCCACGAGACGTGCCCGGCCGGCGGCCGAGCCGCCGTACTCGTCCGTCCGGGAGTTGGCCAGCGGCGACAGGAACTGGTGGAGCAGGTATCCGTGCGCCGCGTGCACCTCCACGACGTCGAACCCGGCTTCGCGCGCCCGGCGCGCGGCGGCCGCGAACCGCTCGGGAACGTCCGCCACCTCGTCCGGTGTCAGCTCCGCCGGCACGTCGTACCCCGGGAAGGCGGTGGCCGACGGCGCGACGGTCGGCCACCCGCCGTCGGGCAGCGGGACCGTGCCCTTGACCGACGACCAGGGGCGGAAGGTCGACGCCTTGCGCCCCGCATGGGCGAGCTGGATGCCGATGCGCGCGCCGCGCTCGTGCACGAAGTCGACGATGCGCCGCCACGCCGCTGCCTGCTCGTCGTTCCAGATGCCCGTGTCCTGCGGCGAGATGCGCCCCTCCGGCACGACGGCGGTCGCCTCGGTCATGACGAGCCCGAACCCGCCGACGGCCCGGGCGCCGAGGTGGACGAGGTGCCAGTCGTTCGGGACCCCGTCGGCGGCCGAGTACTCGCACATCGGCGACAGCCAGACGCGGTTGGGGACGGTCAGGTCACGGAGCGCGACCGGCTCGAGGAGGAGGCTCACGTCAGCGAGCAACGTGGCCGGTCGCCGTGCCATTCCGCGGCGCACGGCCGTCATCTCAGGAAGTGACATCGGATTGTGAGGGGTGTCACCGTCCGGGACTACACTCCCGGGCAGAGAGAACGTCAAGGCAGTCCCATGCACCTGCCCGAACGAACGCGAAGACGCGCACCGGAGGCCACCGTGACAGACACCAACCCGACGTCGGGCTCGGCATCCAGCCCCAGCCTGGAGAACCTGCTGCACGAGACCCGAAGCTTCCCGCCGAGCGAGGAGTTCGCGGCTCAGGCCAACGCCAAGGCCGACCTCTACGAGAAGGCCTCGGCGGACCGCCTGGGCTTCTGGGCCGACCAGGCGAAGGAGCTCGTGACCTGGACGAAGCCGTTCACCGAGACCCTGGACTGGAGCAACGCACCCGTCGCGCGGTGGTTCGCCGACGGCACGCTGAACGCCGCGTACAACGCCGTGGACCGCCACGTCGAGGCCGGCAACGGCGACCGGGTGGCCGTCCACTTCGAGGGCGAGCCCGGCGACACCCGCACCGTCACGTACGCCGACCTGCAGCGCGAGGTGTCCCGCGCGGCGAACGCCCTGACCGCGCTCGGGGTCAGGACAGGCGACCGCGTGGTCATCTACCTGCCCATGCTGGTCGAGTCGGTCGTCGCGATGCTGGCCTGCGCCCGCATCGGCGCCCCGCACTCCGTCGTCTTCGGCGGCTTCTCCGCCGACGCCCTGCGCAGCCGGGTCGCCGACGCCGAGGCGACCCTGGTCATCACGGCCGACGGCGGCTACCGCCGCGGCGCGCCGTCGGCCCTCAAGCCGGCCGTGGACGAGGCCCTCGCGCCGAAGGAGGGCGCTCCGGCCACGACCGTGCAGAAGGTGCTGGTGGTCCGCCGCACCGAGCAGGACGTCGACTGGGTCGAGGGCCGCGACGTCTGGTGGCACGAGGCGCTGGCCGCCGCCTCCGACCAGCACGAGCCGGTGGCCGTCGAGGCGGAGCACCCGCTGTTCATCCTGTACACGAGCGGCACCACGGGGAAGCCGAAGGGCATCCTGCACACCACGGGCGGCTACCTCACGCAGGCCGCGTACACGCACCGAAACGTGTTCGACCTCAAGCCCGAGACCGACGTCTACTGGTGCACCGCCGACGTCGGCTGGGTCACCGGCCACTCCTACGTCGTCTACGGGCCGCTCGTGAACGGCGCCACGCAGGTGCTGTACGAGGGCACGCCCGACACCCCGCACCGCGGCCGCTGGTGGGAGCTGATCGAGAAGTACAAGGTCTCGATCCTGTACACCGCGCCCACCGCCATCCGTACCTGCATGAAGTGGGGCGACGACATCCCCGGCGGGTTCGACCTGTCCTCGCTGCGCGTCCTCGGCTCGGTGGGCGAGCCCATCAACCCCGAGGCCTGGATGTGGTACCGCCGCGTCATCGGCGGCGACAAGGCGCCGATCGTCGACACGTGGTGGCAGACGGAGACCGGCGCCATCATGATCAGCCCGCTGCCCGGCGTGACCGCCACCAAGCCCGGCTCCGCGCAGGTTCCGCTGCCCGGCATCGAGGCGACGGTCGTCGACGACGAGGCCAAGCCCGTGCCCGACGGCGGGGGCGGCTACCTCGTGCTGTCCGAGCCGTGGCCCTCCATGCTCCGCGGCATCTGGGGCGACCTGGAGCGGTACAAGGAGACGTACTGGTCGCGGTTCGAGGGCCTCTACTTCGCCGGCGACGGCGCGAAGAAGGACGAGGACGGCGACATCTGGCTGCTCGGCCGCGTGGACGACGTGATGAACGTGTCCGGGCACCGCCTGTCGACGACGGAGATCGAGTCGGCGCTGGTGTCGCACGAGATCGTGGCCGAGGCTGCCGTCGTCGGTGCCGCGGACGAGACGACCGGCCAGGCCGTCGTCGCGTTCGTGATCCTGCGCGGCAGCCACGCGGGCCGGGCATCGACGCCGGAGGGTGCCGCCGAGGTGCAGAAGGAGCTGCGCGACCACGTGGGCAAGGAGATCGGCCCCATCGCGAAGCCCAAGAAGATCCTCGTCGTGCCGGAGCTGCCCAAGACCCGGTCCGGCAAGATCATGCGCCGCCTCCTGCGCGACGTCGCCGAGGACCGGGCCGTCGGCGACGCCACGACGCTGGCCGACTCCTCTGTGATGGACCTGATCACGGCGGGCCTGCAGGCGCCGTCGGCCGCCTCGGAGGACTGACCCGCCCCGCCGAAGTAGAACCGTGGCGCGGCAGAACGCCACGGTTCTACTTCGGCAGAGGGCTGTCGCGGGCCGCACCGACCCGGTGGTACGCCCGGTCGAAGTGCACCAGCGCGCGTCCGTCGTCGGCCGCGGAGGCGTGCACCACGACGACCCGGCCGACGAGCAGCACGTGGTCTCCCGCCTCGAACTCCGCCCACGTCTCGCACTCGAGGACGTGCCGCGCGTCGTCGGCGAGCACGGGAACGCCGCCCTGGCCGGCGCTGATCGCGCGGCCGGCGAACTTGTCCGGCGCCTTGGAGGCGAAGACGGTCGCCACCTCCTCGCGGTCGTGCGGCAGTACGTGCACGGCGAACCGCCGGGCCTCGCGCAGCGGCGCCAGCGTCCTGCTGGACCTCCCGACCCCTACCGCGACCAGGGGCGGATCCAGGCTCACGCTCATCACGGCGGTGGTCGTCAGCCCGGCGGGGACGCCGCCCGCCGTCGTCGTCACCACGCACACCCCGCTCGCCAGCCCGGCCATCGCGTCCCGGAAGGCGTCCCTGACGGACCCACCGTGCGATGTTGATGACATCAACATATCTCCATCGTCGGTGCTCGATGTTTCGGCCCGATCACCCCGGCGCGCGGGTTCTGTTACGGCTGGCCCGAGCGTCGGGAAACCCGGCGGCACACGCCGTCGGACCACCGTGGTCCCCTAACATCGGGACATGGACGCGACCATCGACCAGGAGACCGATCCGCTCGGTCGTTCGGTCGCCCGCCTGGGCCAGCGGATCCGCGCGCTGCGGCACTCCCAGGGCCTCACCCTCGTCCAGCTCGCCGAGGCGACGGGGCTCTCGCACTCGTTCCTCAGCCAGGTCGAGCGGGGCCGGGCGCGGCTGAGCATGTCGTCGCTGTTCCGCGTCGCGGCAACGCTCGGCACCAGCCAGCAGCTCCTGCTCGCCGAGGCCACGGCACCGCCCGCGGGCAGCACGCCCGTGGTACGCCGGACGGACGACGCGTCGGCGACGTCGGCGGGCGGCGGTATGGTCCGCGCCCTGGCGCCGGCCGGGGACCGCCCGTTCGACCCGATGGAGTTCACGGGCACGGCACGCGAGCCGGGCCCGTACTGGGCCCACGACGAGGACGAGTTCGTCTACGTGGTGGAGGGGCAGGTGCTGCTCGACCTCGACGGCACGCTGGAGCACCTGGGCCCCGGTGACTCCGCCTTCTACCGCGCGGGGACGCGCCATCGTTGGGCGAGCGCCGACGGCGACGCCTATCGTCTGCTGGTCGTCAAGCAGCGACTCGCGCCAGACGCCGGCTGAGCCCGCGGGCCACCTCGCGCTCGTCCGCCGCCACCAGACGGCCGTCACGCACCACGACACGTCCCCCGACGACGACGTGGCGCGGCCGCCGGCCCGGCGCGGCCCAGAGCAGGCCGGCCACCGGATCGGCCACCCCGGCGTCGGCCGCCCCGCCGACGTCCCAGACGCACAGGTCCGCCGCCGATCCCGGGTCGAGCCGCCCGAGCTCCGGTCTGCCGAGCCCGTCCGCCGACCCGGCGGTCGCGGCGTCCAGGAGCTCGCGCGCCGCGAGCTGGCGACCCACCAGCGCGGAGACCTGCATGCCGAGCCGCGCGTCCGCGAGCAGGTGGCCGGCGTCGTTCGATCCCCCGCCGCTCGTGCCCAGGCCCACCACGACGCCCGCGGCGAGCAGCTTCGCGACCGGCGCGACGCCCCAGCCCATCGGCACGTCGCACCCCGGGGCATGGGTCGCGGACGCCCCGGACGCCGCCATGCGAGCGATCTCGTCGGAGGTGACGTCGCACAGGTGCGCGACCGTGACATCGGGGGCCAGCCAGCCCCACTCGTCCAGCAGGTCCAGCGGGCGCCTGCCGTAGCGCTCCAGCGCCGCGACCACGTCGACCTGCTCGTTGGCCTGCGTGCGACGCCGCAGCCCGCGCCGCGCCGCCACCTCCCCGAGCAACCGAAACGTCGCCTCGCCGTCGCTGTGCACGCCGGCGGGGCCGACGGCGACCTGCACGCCGCCGCCCGCCCGCACGCCGCCCGGCGCATCACCGACCAGCGCGGCCGCGACGGCGTCGGCACTGAGCGCCGCGGTCTCCGGATCGTCGCCAGCGGTCCCGCGGACCAGCACGAGGCGCGCCCCGAGCTCGTCGGCCGCGGCGGCGGTCGCGCGGGCGAGGTCCACGGTGTCGGCCGGACCGAGCGCGGCGGGCCAGGTCAGGTGATGGTCGGCAACGGTGGTAACCCCGCTGAGCAGGGCCTCGGCAAGGCCCGCCCGCGCCGCGACGCCCACGAGCTCGGCATCGACGGAGGCGCGCTGGTACGCCGCGGCCATCAGCGTGAGCCACTGCCGCATCGGGACCCCGCGGGTGCCGGGCAGCGTCCGGAACGCCGTCTGGAGCAGGTGGTGGTGCGCGTTGACCAGGCCCGGCGTGACCACGCACCCGGTCGCATCGAGCACCTCCACCTCGGCGCCAGCCGGCGCGGCGGCAGGCTCGGCCGAGCGGGCCAAGCCCGCCCCCGCCCGGTTCCCCGGGACAGGGACCGCCAGCACCCGCCCGTCCACCCCGACGACGACGTCGCCGCCGGGCTCGACCGCCCCTGGCCTCGGCTCATCCGGCCCAGCCCCCGGCCCCGTGCGCACCGCGAGCGCCCCGCGCACGACCAGCCGCGGCGCCACCTCGGTTCCGGCCCCGGCCCCCGTCACCCGCGGTCCCGTACGCCCAGCCCCGCCGCGCCGTCCGCCGGCGTCGTGAACCGCGAGGCCTCGACGAGCGTCCGGGTGAGGTGCCCGACGGCGCGCTCGAACAGCTCCTTGCCCACCTCCGCCGTCGCCGTCGTCGGATCCCCCACGTGCCCGTCCGGGCCGAAGTCGCTCGACAGCCAGCCGAACGACGTCGCCCGGCCGAAACCGATCTGCTCGTAGGCGAGCAGGTCCTCCGGCACGCGCCGCTCCGCGAGGTCCATCCGGACCAGGTCGGGCCGCAGGTGCAACATGAGCGACGTCTCGGCGTGGCCGCCGTGCACACCGAGCCCGTGCTCGTCGCCAGACACGGGGACGCCGCCCTGGTCGCGCGGCGTCGCGACGTGCGCGAAGAACGTGCGCAGCCCGAACCGGCGTCGTAGCTCCCGGTTCGCTACCTGGCCGAGCGCGGAGTTGCCGCCGTGGCCGTTGACGAACAGCAGCCGGGTGATACCCGACGCGGCCAGCGAGCGCCCGACGTCGACCAGGACGCGCATGAGCGTGTCCCACGACAGCCAGATGGTGCCGGGGAACCCCGCGTGCTCGTCCGACTTCGTGTACGCGAGCGGCTCCAGCAGCACGACGGACGCCTCGCCCGAGGCAGCCACGGCCCCGGCCGCCGCCGTCGCCGCCTCGGTCGCCGTCACCAGGTCGGTCGACACCGGCAGGTGCGGCCCGTGCTGCTCGACCGCGCCGAGCGGCAGCACCGCCACCGTGTCGGCCGGGAGCGCCTCGATCTCCCGCCAGGTCAGCTCGGCGAAACGGAGGGTGCCCATCAGCGCACCCCGATGTTGACACGGGTGTCCACCGGCGGCTCGTCGACCAGCTTTCCGGGGTTGAGCAGGCCCTTCGGGTCCATGGTCCGGGCCACCTCCCGCGCGAGGTCCACGTTCCGGTCCACGTACCACTGGTGCGGCGAGTGCACGCCGAGGCCGAGCGCCTCGAGGCGCTCGATCCCGGCGAGCGTGTGCTCCTCGGAGACGTAGTCGGCCACGACCATCGCGAGCGGGGCCTTGCCCATGAGCTCCAGGTGGAGGTGTACGTCGCCGTCGTACACCGCGCGGACGTCCTCGGGCCGGTCCCAGTGCCCGAGCCCGCCGGTCTCCATGTGGAACCACGTCCGCTCGGGATGCGCCTTCTGCAGGTAGTACACCGGGTGGTTGTACGACATCGACGACAGCTTGTCCGTCTCCGCGTAGTCCGCGAGGCTCGCCACGACGTCGCCGCCCGCTGCGACCACCCGCGCCTCGATCTCTGCCACCGTCGACGCCTCCGCGATCACGCGCAGGCTGTGCCGCGCGGGGTCGAGCGGGACGGCGGCGGGCAGGCTCGGCACGAGCGCCGGCGGGTCGGCGGACGCGAGCCGGGGCAGCGCGGGCAGGTCGAGCAGCGAGCGGTGCACGCTCGTCATCGACGCCCAGTCGTCGAAGGCGGCGTAGACCGCCACCCAGTCGCGTGCTGAATCGGTGGCGATCTCCAGCTCGACGATCACTCCCGTCACCCCGTACACGTGCACGTACGGCATGACGTCCGGGCCCGACACGGTGAACGTGGCGCCGCTGCCGTCCATGGGCGCCACGGTGAGGGAGAGCACGAAGCCGTCGGAGGTGGACCCGTGCTCGATCGTCCCCGTCCCGGCCGACCCGCCGCCGACGAACCCGCCGATCGTCGAGCCCTTGGTGGACGGGTAGATCCAGATGTCCCGGCCCGCCGCGCGCGCCGCAGCGTCGATCGCCGTGATCTTCGCACCCGCCCCTGCGGTCACCGTGCCCGAGTCGTTCACCCGGATCGCGTCGAGGCCGCGCAGGTCGAGCACGAACCCGCCGTCGAACGGCGTCGCCTGCCCGTAGTTGCCCGTCCCGGACCCGCGGGGCGTCACGGGGACGTCGTGCTCGTAGGCGATCCGCAGCACCTCCGCTACCTCCTGCGCCGAGCGGGGGCGGACGACGGCGTCGGGCAGGTACCGGCCGGCCGGCACCTTCTCCTGCAGCACGGGTGACATGCGGGACCAGTCGGACGAGGTCTTGAGCAGCAGCTCCGGATCGGTGGAGACGAGCTCCGGGCCGAACCGGGCGGCGATCTCCGCCGCGGCCAGCGCGGCCCGCTCGGAGCTGGTCGGTGTGGTGGTCGTCATCGGTGTGCTCCTCAGCTCCCCATCGAGATCGAGTCGTCGATGAACTCGTTGGTGTACAGGGACTCGGGGTCGATGTCGGCTGAGTCGATCTGGCCGGCGTCCACCAGGATCGGCGCGAAGGTGTCGACGATCTCGGCCATGCGGTCGGGGTCGATGCGGCCGAACACCCCGGAGGCCGGGTCGTCGGTGACGAGGTCGAGGTCCTGCTGGGCCTGGACCGAGTAGTCCGCCACGCCGAGCGAGTAGGTCCAGCCGGTCTGGTACTGGTCCACCAGGTCGACGATCAGCTCGTTCGTGGCCTGCGGGTCGTCGAGGTAGTCGAGCTGCGCCTGCTGCATGATCGGCACGAGCTTGGCGAGGCAGTCGGCGTGCTCCTCGACCTTGTCGGCGCGCACGGCGAGCGCCTCCGGGTATACCGAGTAGCCGACGTCGGCAAGGAGCTGGTATCCGACCGGCTTGCCCCACTGCGGGATCTCGTTCTCGTAGATGTACGGCTCCGCCGTGGCGAACCCCTGCTGCAGGATCGCGGGGTCGGAGACGAACCGCTGCGGCGTGCCCTCGTAGCTGAGGTCGATCTGCGCGTCGTCGATGATGCCCTGGGCGGCCAGCAGGCGGGGGAACACGTCGCCCGCGGACACGAGCGGGTCGCCGTCGGCCGCGGCCTCCTCGATGGTGGTGGCGCCGTCGTGGCTGGCCGGGTCCCACATGACGATCTGCGGGCTGACGGTGAGCTGGGAGGCCACGGTGACCACCGGGTTGTCCGCCAAGGCAGTGATCTGCGCATCCGTCGTCACCGCGCCGAGCATGATCGAGTCGTCCAGGTACATGAGCGACGGCACCGGCTGGAAGTTGACGTTCGGCCCGCCCGGGCGCACCTCGACGTCCACCCCGGTGTCGACCCCCTGGGCCACGAGGGACCCGGTGACCGACTTGGCCTCGGTGTCCACCGTGTGGTCGGGGCCGACCAGCGAGTACATCGCCCCGTGCTCCGCCTCGGGCTGCCAGTCCTGCTGCAGGACGACGGTCGCGGGGCATACGCCGGAGAGGTCGAGCGGGCCGTCGGCCTCCGCCGCCGGGACGTCGATCGGGGCCGCTCCGCCCGCCTCGGCGGCGGTGCCGGCGCCGCCGCACGCAGTCAGGGCGACGAGTGGGACGACGGACAGCACGGCGAGCGCGAGCCGTCGAGGTCTGGTGAGGTACATGCTGACTCCTGAGATCGGTGGGGGAAGCAAGGTCACGGCGCGCCGCGGCCGTACCAGCGGCCGATGACGGCCCGGTCCAGCGCCGCGAAGACGGAGAACACGACCACCCCGAACAGCGCGGTGAGGATGATGGCCGTGAACAGGGCGTCCATGTTGAGCCGCAGCGTGTAGGTGCGCAGCAGGCCGCCGATCCCCGGCGAACCCTGCTGGAAGAAGAAGTCGCCGACGATCGCGCCGATGACGCTCAGGCCCGCCGCGTTGCGCAGGCCCGTGAAGATCGACGGGAGCGCCGCCGGGAACTGGAGCTTGAGCAGCCGCTGGGCGCGCGTGGCCCGGTTCAGCGTGAACAGGTCGTGCGCGGCCGGTGTGGCGGACTGGAGCCCGAACAGCGTGTTCGCGATCATCGGGAACAGCGCGATGATCACGCACACCACGATGCGGGCGCCGAACCCGTAGCCCATCCAGATCCCGATGAGGGGCGTGAGGGCGAGGATCGGGATGGTCTGCAGGATCACCGCGTACGGGTAGAGGATCTTCTCGACCCAGCCCGCCTGCGCCATGACCACGGCGTACGCGATGCCGAGCACGACGGCGACCCCGAGGCCGGACAGGGCGACGCCGACGGTCTGCCAGAGCGCGTCGAGCATGGGCACCATGACGTTCGGGTTGCCGAGGCTCGTGCCGAGCACCTGGTGCAGCGGCGGCAGCAGGAACCGGCGCTCGGGAGTGAGGACCAGGTACGTCACGACGTACCAGACGGCGACGATGCCCGCGACGGCGGCGAGCAGCGGGCCGACCCGGGCACCGGCGGCAAGCAGCCGGCGTCGGAGGGGCGACCGCCCGGCGGCCCCCTGCCGACCGGCCTCGTCCCGGACGTGCGCGGTGCTCTCCTGCACCGCCGCGGCGCTCACGAGTGCTCCCCGAGCGCCGCGGAGACCTTGCCGGTGAGCGCCGCGAACTCCGCCTCGTACCGCAGCTCGGGCGGGCGCGGGTAGGACCAGCGGACGGGGAGGTCGGCCACCACCCGGCCGGGCCGCCCGCTCATGACGACGACGCGCGTCGACAGGTAGACCGCCTCCGAGACGGAGTGCGTGATGAAGAGGCCGGCGAAGTTCTTGAGCGCGAACAGGCTCTGCAGCTCCGTCTGCATGCGCAGCCGGGTGATCTCGTCGAGCGCACCGAACGGCTCGTCGAACAGCGCGAGGTCCGGCTCCGCGACGAGCGCACGGGCGATCGACACCCGCATCCGCATACCGCCGGAGAGCTGCCGGGGGTGCTGCTTCTCGAAGCCGGACAGCCCCACGAGGTCGAGGGCCTCCTGGGCACGCCGCCGCCGGTCCGCCTTCAGGACGCCGCGGAGCTCGCCGGCCAGCTCGACGTTGCGCAGCGCGCTGCGCCACTCCAGGAGCGTCGGCTCCTGGAACACGTAGGAGGTCGAGGTGGCGTTCACCTCGATGGTCCCGCCGGTCACCTGGTCGAGCCCCGAGGCAAGGCGCAGCAGGGTGGACTTGCCGCACCCGGACGGGCCGACGACGGAGACGAACTCGCCGGCCGTGACCACGAGGCTCACCCCCTCCAGCGCCACCGTGCCGGTGGGGAACGCCTTCGTCACGTCGTCGAGCACGAGCGTGCGGGTCATGGACTTCGGTCGTGGGGTCGTCGTACTCACTGTGCTCACTGGTGTCACCTCACGAGCAGGTCGGGGTCGGGTGTCTCGGTGGCGGCCGGACGGGGCAGCCCGGCCGACGGCCCGGCCGGCCCGAGGGCGAGGTCGCGGTGTACCCGGCTGTCCGCCACGACGCGGCCACCCGCGAGGACGATGCGCGAGTGCTCCGCGCCGGCCAGCACGTCGCCGAGCGGCACGTCGGGCACGAGGACGAGGTCGGCGCGGTCGCCGGGGGTCAGGCCGGCCGGCGGCAGCCCGAGCACCGTCCGCGCCCCGGTGGTCACGGCGTCGAGCGATTCCGCCGCCGACAGGTGCGCGGCGGTCATCAGCAGCGACGTCGTCTCGAACGGGTCGCCGCTGCCCGCCGGGTTGAAGGGGTCGCGGAGGTTGTCCGCCCCCGCGGCCACGGGCACGCCGGCGTCCAGCAGTGCCCGCAGGGCGGTGAGGCCCCGCGGCACGAGGTGCGTGGCGTCGCGGCCCTGGAGGTAGAGATTGGTGATCGGCAGCGTCACCACCCCGAGGCCGGCGCGCGCCACCAGGTCCACGACGGGGGCGAGGCGGTCCGGCGGCAGCGACCCGAGCCGGACGACGTGGCTCGCCGTCACCCGCTGGGTCAGGCCACGCGCGAGCACCTGCCGGGCGAGCTCGACCACGTCGAGCGCCCCGCCGTCCGGCAGCTCCGTCTGCTCGTCGGCGTGCAGGTCGACCGGCAGGCCGGTGCGTTCGGCGAGGTCGAGCACGCGCGTGATCTCCGCGCGGGGGTCGGGCGCGAGGTGCGGGCAGCCGCCCAGCACGTCCACGCCGCGCGCGGCCGCCTCGGCGAAGACCTCCGTGGGCGTGTGCCACCCGCCGAGCAGGCAGACCTGGAGCGTCACGGACCCCGCGAGCTCCTCGCGGAGCGTGAGCAGGGCGTCCAGCATGCGCAGCGGGTCGCCGTCGGCGGGCGCGTCGACATGGGTACGGACGGCCGTGATGCCGCGCGCGACGTAGCGTTCGACGGCGGCCCGCGCGCGGCGCAGGACGTCGGCGCCGTCGATGTGCGGAGCCAGCTCGCGCCACCGGGCGACGGCGCCCACGAGGTCTTCCCCCGTGCCGGCGGGGAAGCGCCCGGCGGTGAGCGCCTTGTCGAGATGAGCGTGCGGCTCGCACGCGGCCGGCAGCGCGAGCCAGCCGCTCGCGTCCAGCCGGGTAGCCCCGCCGGCGTCCGGCCGAGTCGCGCGGTCGGCGTCCAGCCGGGTCACGCCGTCGGCATCCAGCCGGGTCACGCCGTCGGCCTCCCGGCCGGGGGCATCGCGGGCGGCGAGCGCCCCGCTCTCCGCCACGGCGACCACCCGGCCCCCGGCGATCTCGACGTCGACGAGCGCGCCGTCGGCCGTCCGCACGCCCCGCAGGGCGGACACCTGAGCGCCCGCGAGCCGCGCCGCGCCGTCGGGCATCCCGACCGGGAGGTGCGCGGGACTCGTGGCATCGTGCTGCACGGCGTCTCCTCTCCTGAGCCTCGGCGGCAGAAAATGTTGATCAGAGGAACATTCAGAACGCTAGGGGCGACCTGTTTCCACCGCGTGTCCGGTGCGGCGCGGGCTTGTGAACGTCGTCGCTTGCCGAAGGAGGACAACGGCGGGGCAGAACCGCCACAGTTTCTCCCCTCGGCGCATGGAGCAAGATGGGCGCATGCGTATCGCCGCCCCCATCGAGATCGGCCCGCTCGACGCCGACGCCCAGCAGGCCGTCCGGGACCTGGCCGCCGCCGCCGAGGCGCACGACGGCGTAGCGCCCCTGTCCGAGCAGCCGCTGCTCAACCTGGGCACGGACGCGGAGTGGATCACGCACGTCGTCGCGCACACCACGGCGGGCAGCACCATCGGCTACGTGCAGATCGACCGCTCGGGCGAGACCGCGGGCGCCGAGCTGGTGGTCCACCCCGAGCACCGCCGCAACGGCAGGGGCCGCGTGCTGCTGCGGACCGCCGAGCGGGACGCCACCCTGCCGTCCCGTTCGGGCGAGCCGGGCCAGCACGGCAAGCAGCTCCGGGTCTGGGCGCACGGCGACCTCGAGCCGGCCCGCGAGTTCGCCCGCGCGACGGGCCTGCGCCCGGTGCGCGAGCTGCTGTTCCTCGCGCGCCCGCTGACGGCGCCGGACGCTCCGGAGCCAGGCGTTCCCGAATCAAGCGCTCGGGAATCACGGCTCCCCGAGGCGCAGCCCCCGGCTGCGGAGCTCCCGGCACCGCCCGCCGGCTACCGCCTCCGCACGTTCCGCCCCGGCGCCGACGACGCCGCCTGGCTCCGCGTCAACGCGCGCGCGTTCGCCACCCATCCGGAGCAGGGCCGGATGACCCTCGACGACCTGCGCGCCCGCCAGGCCGAGCCGTGGTTCGACGCCGAGGACTTCTTCCTGCTCGTCCCGGAGAACGCCCCCGAGGGCGACGCCACGGAGCACGACAGCGACAACAGCCAGAACTCCCCCGACCCGGTCGCCTTCCTGTGGACCAAGACCGAGCCGAACCAGCCCGACGATGCCCGCGACGGCGAGATCTACGTCCTGGGCGTGGATCCGGACCACCAGGGCAAAGGCCTGGGCCGGCTGCTGACCGACGTCGGGCTGGCGCACCTCGCGCGGGCCGGAGCCACGCGGGCCGTGCTGTACGTGGAGGGCGACAACACGCCGGCCCTGGCCACGTACGAGCGCGCCGGTTTCACACGAGCTGCTGTACACGTGCAGTATGCCCGCCCGTGACGAACGCTCTCCGAGAGGGACACCCACTGTGTACCGAACGGTGACACCATGAACCCATGAAGGACAGCGCTGCGAACACCTCCGTCAGGACCCGGGACAGGAACGGCCGATTCGTGAAGCAGAGCACGGCAAGTACCGAACCCGTGAACGGCAAGGCCGACGCCGGCCGGGACGCGTCAGGCAACGGTGCCGGCTCCGCCGAGAGTGCTTCGCCCGCCGTCACGGTGAGACCGCAGGCGGCCCCCGGGGTGACGGCGCAGTCGGAGCCGAGGGTGGACGAGACGTCGGCCGACGGCATCCTCGGGTCGAGCACGCTCGACCCGAGCCTGGCGGCGCACATCGCCGAGCACATCGCGGAGACGTCCGACGAGACCGCCCTGCTCGACCCGCGGCTGGGCGAGCCGCTGCCCGTCGACCGGTTCGCGGACCGTGAGCTGAGCTGGCTCGCGTTCAACCAGCGGGTGCTGGAGCTCGCGGAGGACCCGCGGATCCCCCTGCTCGAGCGCGTCCGGTTCCTGGCGATCTTCGCGTCCAACCTGGACGAGTTCTTCATGGTGCGCGTCGCCGGCCTGAAGCGCCGCATCGCGACGGGCATCGCCGTCACGAGCGCCTCCGGCCTCAGCCCGCGCCAGGCGCTGTCGCGGATCTCGGAGGAGGCGCACGTGCTCATGGAGCGGCACGCGCGCGTGTTCGAGGACGACGTGCAGCCCGCGCTGGCCGCAGAGGGCATCACGCTGGTGCACTGGGGCGAGCTGGACACCAAGGAGCAGGAGCGGCTGCACAAGTTCTTCCGCAAGCAGATCTTCCCGGTGCTCACCCCGCTGGCGGTGGACCCGGCCCACCCGTTCCCTTATATCTCCGGACTGAGCCTGAACCTCGCCGTGGTGGTGGCGAACCCGGCGACGGGCAAGGAGCACTTCGCCCGCGTCAAGGTTCCGCCGCTGCTGCCGCGCTTCATCGCGGTGGACGCGTCGGGCAAGCCGCGTCGGCCCGGCACCAAGAAGGCGGACCCGCAGCGCGGGCCGCTCTCGTTCGTGCCGCTCGAAGAGGTCATCGCGCAGCACCTCGACTACCTCTTCCCCGGCATGGAGGTGCGGGAGAGCCACACGTTCCGCGTCACCCGGAACGAGGACGTGGAGGTCGAGGAGGACGACGCTGAGAACCTGCTCCAGGCCATGGAGAAGGAGCTGCTGCGGCGCCGGTTCGGCCCGCCGGTCCGGCTGGAGATCGCCAAGGACATCAGCCCGCGCATCCGCGAGCTGATCGTGCGGGAGCTGGGCGTGCAGGAGGAGGAGGTCTACGAGCTGCCCGCGCTGCTGGACCTCACGGGCCTCAACCTGATCGCGGACCTCGACCTGATCTCCCTCCACTACCCGCCGTTCGTGCCCTCGACGCACCGGCACCTCGCGGAGGTGGAGAGCTCGAAGCCGACGGACGTGTTCGCCGCGATCCGGCGCCGCGACATCCTGCTGCACCACCCGTACGACTCGTTCTCCACGAGCGTCCAGACGTTCCTCGAACAGGCGGCCGCCGACCCAAAGGTGCTGGCGATCAAGCAGACGCTGTACCGGACGTCGGGCGACTCGCCCATCGTGGACGCGCTGATCGACGCCGCTGAGGCCGGCAAGCAGGTGCTGGCCCTGGTCGAGATCAAGGCCCGGTTCGACGAGGAGGCCAACATCTCCTGGGCGCGCAAGCTCGAAGAGGCTGGCGTCCACGTGGTCTACGGGATCGTCGGCCTCAAGACGCACTGCAAGCTCTCGCTCGTGGTGCGCCAGGAGCCCGACGGCTCCCTGCTGCGCTACTGCCACGTCGGCACGGGCAACTACCACCCCAAGACGGCGCGCCTGTACACCGACCACGGCCTGCTGACCTGCGACCCGGACGTGGGCCAGGACCTGACCCGCCTGTTCAACCAGCTCTCCGGGTACGCACCGAAGTCGACCTTCCACCGCCTGCTCGTCGCGCCGCGCGCCGTGCGCTCCGGCCTGGTGGAGCGCATCGAGCGCGAGGCGAGGGCGGCCCGTGCCGGCCGTGCGGCGTGGGTCAAGATGAAGGTCAACTCGGCCGTCGACGAGACGGTGATCGACGCCCTGTACCGCGCCTCCCAGGCCGGCGTGCAGGTCGACCTCGTCGTCCGCGGCATCTGCGCCATCCGCGTGGGCGTGCCCGGCCTGAGCGAGAACATCCGGGTGCGCTCGATCCTCGGCCGCTTCCTCGAGCACTCGCGCATCTTCGCGTTCGCCAACTCGATGGGGCCCGCCATCGGCGAGGGCCCCGAGTCCGGCCCCGAGGTGTTCATCGGCTCGGCCGACCTGATGCACCGCAACCTCGACCGCCGCGTCGAGACGCTCATCCGGATCTCCGACCCCGGCCACGTGGGCGAGCTCCTCGGCCTGCTCGACGAGTCCATGGCGGACGCGACGGCATCGTGGCACCTCCTGCCGGACGGCCGGTGGGAACGCCCGGCCTCGGGCCCGGACGGGAACGGCCTCCGCGACCTGCAGTCGGTCCTGATCCAGCGGCAGCGGCGTCGGCTCGAGCCCGTCCGGTGACGGACCGGAGGTCCGTGGTGGGCACGGAGCCGACGGCGGCGGCCTCGCCCGCCGCGGGGGCGCACACCCCTGTCGTCATGACGGCCGGCGGGATCGTCTGGCGCCGCCGCGGCGGCGGGCTCCAGGTGCAGCTCGTGCACCGGCCGCGGTACGACGACTGGTCCTGGCCCAAGGGCAAGCTCGAGCACGGGGAGTCCTTCCAGGGTGCCGCGATCCGCGAGGTCGGCGAGGAGACGGGCAAGGAGGTGGTGCTCGGCCGCCCGCTGCCCGGCCTGCAGTACCTGACGCCGGAGGGCCGCGTGAAGCGCGTGCACTACTGGGCGTCGCGGCGCGCCCGCAGGGGACGGGACACCCCGTCCCTCACGGCGCGCGCCCCGGTGGCACCCGTCGACCGCGAGGAGGTCGACCGGGTCGAGTGGCTCGACGTCGACGAGGCGGCGGTGCGCCTCACCCGGACGTCCGACCGCGGCCCGCTGGACGCCCTGGTGGCCGCCGAGTCCGAGGGCGTGCTCGACACCCGCGCGCTCGTCATCGCGCGGCACGGGCAGGCGGTGTCGCGCACGTCCTGGCACGGCGTGGAGCGCGACCGTCCCCTCACCCCGCTCGGGCACGGACAGGCCGCGGCGCTGGTGCCTGTGCTGGCCGCGTACGGCGTCGAGCACGTGATCAGCTCGCGGTGGGAGCGGTGCGCCACCACCATCGACCCGTACGTGCGGTCCGCGAGCCTGCGCCCGAGCTACAGCGAGTACCTCACGGAGGCCCAGCACGAGCGGTCGCCGTCGCGCGTGGCCGCCACGGTGCGCGAGCTGCTGGAGGAGACCAAGGAGTCGTCGGTGATCTGCACCCACCGCCCGGTTCTGCCCACCGTGCTGGACGTGCTCGCCCAGCACGCGCCGCGCACGGTCGCGGACGGCCTGCCGGTGCAGGACCCGTTCCTCGAACCCGGCGAGGTGCTCGTCGCGCACGTCGCGGACACGCCGACGGGACCGCGGGTGGTGGCCACCGAGAAGGTGAGTCCGGAGGTCTGGTGATCGTGATGGTGGACAGTTGCTCGACTTCGGCGCACTATCGGTCACCATGAGCAGCGACCAACGACCGCCGAGACGGCCGGCCATGCTGGACCCGCGGAACGCGGAGGCGCTCCCGGGGGAGGTGGACCCTGCTCTGCGCGACGAGGTGGCGCACGCGACCGCCCGCGCGCTCGTGGACCGCGCCCGCACCACCGACGACCCGACGGTCGTGGAACGGCTCATCCACCTGGTCGAGAACGAGGGCCTCGACACGGTCGCGGGCCTGTGGGCGGACGCCGCCGCCGTCTCCCTGCCCGGCTCGCTCTGGCGGCTGTACGTGCTGCGCGAGTGGGTCCGCCGCGACATGCCGACCGTCATGCTCAGGTATCGACTCGGTGTGGAAGCCGCCCCGGTGCAGGAGGCCGTCGCGGGTGTGCCGAGCCCGCCGGAGCCCGGCGACCTGCAGATTCTGGCCGACGCCGTCCTGTCCGGCGTGTTCACCGGCGACCTCGCCGTCGCCCTGGAACGGGCCGGCGCGTTCTGCCGCATCCTGTCGACCGGAGCCGCGTTCGACGCCGACTCCCGTGAGGTCGCCGACCCCTCCGGCGCCACCCGGATGACCCGCAGCGCGAGCTCCCTGCTGCGTACCGCCGAGGAGCTGGAACGCGCTGCTGACCTGTGGAGAACCGGCTCCCTGGAGTAGGCGGGGGCCGTGTCGACCCCGCGTCGCGCGGACGCCCTGTGACGTCCGACCCCCTTGGCAGATCCGCGCACGCGACTAGGATGGTTCAGGCGACGCCGGGCTGCGGTAGCCCCGGGCTCCACCTCAAGCCGCTACGAGCGGCCCCGCGCCGAGAGGCGCTCCCGGTTCGGCGTCGCTTTCCCTCCTCGTCTCCCTGCTGAAAAGGCAGGCGGCACAGGCCTGCCCGCGGGTCTGTGCCCATTGTCACGAGTTACCAAAGTGCGACCTTGCAAATTGGCGATGATCGGCAACAGCCCTACGCTGAGCCTGTTCCAGAGCCCTCAGAACGGGAGCCCTCGTGCGCCTCACTCCGCGCGACACAGCCTATTTCGATCTTCTCGCGGCCTCCGCCCAGCACCTCGTCCACGGCGCGTCCCTGCTGGCGGAGCTGCTCGGCGCTGACAAGGCCGGCCGCGAGAAGCTCGCCGAGGAGATGCACGACGTCGAGCGCCTCGCCGACGATGCCACGCACTCGGTCATGCGCCGCCTCAACCAGACCTTCGTGACCCCGTTCGACCGGGAGGACATCTCCGCCCTTGCCTCGGCCCTCGACGACTGCATGGACGAGATGGACGAGGCCGCCGACCTCATCGTCCTGTACAAGGTGGACGGCCTGCCGGACCGCGTGTCGGAGCAGGTCCAGGTGCTGCAGCGGTGCGCGGAGCTGACGGCGGAGGCCATGCCCCGCCTGCGCTCGATGGACAAGCTCGCCGACTACTGGGTCGAGGTGAACCGCCTGGAGAACCAGGCCGACAAGCTGCACCGCAAGCTCATCGCCCAGCTCTTCGACGACCTGGCGCACGACCCGGTCCAGCTCATGAAGCTGAAGGAGATCGTAGAGGTCCTGGAGAACGCCGCCGACAGCTTCGAGAACGTGGCGAACCTGGTCGAGACGATAGCCCTCAAGGAGTCCTGAGGTGGAGGTCGCCCTCGTCGTCCTCGTCGTGGCTCTCGCCCTGAGCTTCGACTACACGAACGGCTTTCACGACGCCGCCAACGCCATCGCCACGTCGGTGTCGACGCGGGCGCTGACGCCACGCATCGCCGTCCTCATGGCCGCCGTCATGAACTTCGCCGGAGCGCTGCTGGGCACGGAGGTCGCCGAGACCATCGCCACCTCGATCGTCAACCTCTCCGGCGCCGACCCCCACGCGGAGCTCGCGGTCGTGCTGTGCGCGCTGCTCGGCGCGATCGCGTGGAACCTCGTCACGTGGTGGTTCGGCCTCCCGTCGTCGTCCACGCACGCCCTGATCGGCGGGCTGGTCGGGGCCGGGATCGCCGGCGGCATGAGCGTGTACTGGTCCGAGATCGTGGACAAGGTGGTCCTGCCCATGGTCATCTCGCCGCTGGTCGGCTTCGGGCTCGCCTTCGCCGTGATGGTCGCCGTGCTGTGGCTGTTCCGCAACGCCACCCCGGCCAGGGCGCACCGGCGGTTCCGCATCGCGCAGACCGCCTCGGCCTCCGCGATGGCGCTCGGCCACGGCCTGCAGGACGCGCAGAAGACGATGGGCGTCATCTACCTGGCGCTGCTCACTGTGGGCTGGGCCGACCCGGCCCAGGGCATCCCGCTCTGGGTCAAGCTCTGCGCCGCCGCCGCCATCTCCGCCGGCACCTACGCGGGTGGCTGGCGCATCATGCGCACGCTGGGCCGCAAGATCATCGAGCTCGACCCGGCCCGCGGCTTCGTCGCCGAGTCTGTCTCGGCCCTCGTGCTGTACGTCAACGCGTTCGCGCTGCACGCCCCCGTCTCGACGACGCACACGATCACCTCGGCGATCATGGGCGTCGGCGCCACCCGCAGGCTCTCGGCGGTGCGCTGGGGCGTCGCCACGAACATCGTCCTGGCCTGGGTGCTCACCATCCCGGCGGCCGCCCTGGTGGCCGCGCTGGCGACCTGGGCGCTCCGGCCGTTCCTGGCCTGACCGGGCCGGACGGCTCCGCGCGCGACCACCACCACGGCCGACTTAGCATCGGCCTATGAGCCCGAATTCACCCGCCTCGGCCGCCGACGCCCGCTCGGCCCACCGCAAGGCGACGGCCCTCGCCTTCGCCGCGGCGGTGGGCGGCTTCCTGTTCGGCTTCGACAGCTCGGTGATCAACGGGGCGGTCAACGCCATCGAAGGCCAGTTCTCGCTCGACCCGTCCGTCACCGGCCTCGTCGTCGCCATCGCGCTGCTCGGGTGCGCGCTCGGCGCGTGGGCCGGCGGGCGGCTGGCCGACCGCTGGGGCCGCACCAACGTCATGGTGCTCGGCGCCGTCCTGTTCTTCGTGTCCTCGATCCTGTCCGCCATCGCGTTCACCGCGTGGGACCTCGCCGTCTGGCGCTTCATGGCGGGCGTGGGCATCGGCATCGCCTCGGTGATCGCACCCGCCTACATCGCGGAGATCGCGCCCGCCGCGATGCGCGGCCGCCTCGGCTCGCTGCAGCAGCTCGCGATCACCATCGGCATCTTCGCCGCGCTGCTCTCGGACCAGCTCCTGGCCGAGTCGGCCGGCGGCGCCGCCAACGTGCTGTGGTTCGGCTGGGAGGCCTGGCGCTGGATGTTCCTGGTGGCCGTCGTCCCTGCCGCCGTGTACGGCCTCCTCGCCCTGAGCATCCCCGAGTCGCCCCGCTACCTCGCCGCCCTGGGGCGCGACGACGACGCGCGCACCGTCCTGGCCAGCGTGCTCGGCCCGGAGGAGGACATCGACGACCGCCTGGCCCAGATCCACCGCAGCATCGCCGTCGACGAGGCCAACGCCGCCCGCGGCTCGCTCCGCGGCGGCACGCTGGGCCTCAAGCCGATCGTCTGGGTGGGCATCCTGCTGTCGGTCTTCCAGCAGTTCGTCGGCATCAACGTGATCTTCTACTACTCGACCACGCTGTGGCAGGCCGTCGGGTTCGACGAGAGCCAGGCGTTCCTGGTCTCCACCATCACCTCGGTCACGAACGTCGCGGTCACGTTCATCGCGATAGCGCTCATCGACAAGGTGGGCCGCCGCCCGCTGCTGCTCATCGGTTCCGCCGGGATGACCGTCTCGCTCGGCCTCATGGCCCTCGCCTTCACGCAGGCCACCGGCTCCGGCAGCGACATCTCGCTCGCCGGCCCGTGGGGCGTGATCGCTCTGGTCTGCGCCAACGCGTTCGTCGTCTTCTTCGGTGCCTCGTGGGGCCCGCTCGTCTGGGTGCTGCTCGGCGAGATGTTCCCCAACCGCATCCGCGCAGCGGCCCTCGGCGTCGCGGCCGCGATGCAGTGGGTCGCCAACTTCGTGATCACCATGACGTTCCCGCCGCTGCTGTCCACCTTCGGTGCGAGCGTGCCGTACCTCATGTACGCGGCCTTCGCGGCGCTCAGCTTCTTCTTCGTGTTCACCAGGGTGCCCGAGACCAAGGGCGTGGAGCTCGAGGACATGGGCGAGGCGTCCCGCGCCAGCGCCTGACGCCGGCGCCTGACTCCGGCGCACGCGCGTTGTCGCGCAGGTCACACCCCGTTCTCGAAACGTTTCCCGGAGAAACCCTTGCACAGGGCAACCATCGAGATATAGTTGCCTTAAGCAATTAGAGCGGGCAACCAAGCAGCCCGTCCCAGGCAACGCAAGGCAAGCACGAGGCGCCATGTCCACCCAGGCGAGCCGGACGCCGTCCGGCACCGAAGTTCCGGCCGTCGCCCTGATCTCCGCGCTCGAGAACCTCTCGCGCGCCCAGCGCGAGGCGGCGGCGCGCGTCGCACACGACCGCGGCTGGCCCAGGGCCGGCATGGCGGTGCTGCGCATCCTCGTCAGGTGCGGCCCGGTCTCCCTGACCGACGTCGCGGCGCGGCTGCGCGTCGACCTCTCGGTCGCGAGCCGCCAGGTCAGCACCCTGGCCGACGGCGGGTACGTCGTCCGGACCGTCGACCCGGAGGACCGGCGGGTCCGTACCGTCGAGCTGACGGACGCCGGGCGCGTGCTCGCTGCCGAGGCCGCGGAGCAGTACACGAACGTGATCGACCAGGCGTTCGCCGCCTGGTCGCCCGAGGACCTCGCCGAGGCGACCAGCACGCTGGACCGCCTCGTCGAGAGCATCAGTGCGTACACCACGCACCGGAGATCGCCCCAGAACCAGCAGGAGTACGCATGACCAGTACCAGCACCCCGTCCGTGGAGGTCGAACCCGACCACCTCCAGGGCGAACCGCCCGCCATGACGCACAGCGAGGTCCTCCGGGCGCTGTCCGGGATCCTCCTCGGCATGTTCGTCTCGGTCCTCGCCATGTCGGTGGTCTCCTCGTCCCTGCCGAAGATCATCACCGACCTCGAGGGCGGGCAGTCGTCCTTCACCTGGGTGGTGACGGCGACCCTGCTGACCTCGACGATCTCCACCCCGATCTGGGGCAAGCTCGCCGACCTCACCAACCGCAAGACGCTGATCCAGATCGCCCTGATCATCTCGGTGCTGTCCGCCGCGGCCGCGGGCTTCGCGCAGGACGTCGGCCAGCTCATCACGTTCCGCGCCTTCCAGGGCATCGGCGCGGGCGGCCTGCAGTCCCTCGCCGCCGTGCTCATCGCCGACATCATCAGCCCGCGCCAGCGCGGCCGGTACATGGGGCTCATGGGCTCGATCATGGGCATCGGCATGGTCGGCGGCCCGATCCTCGGTGGCTTCCTCACGGACGCCATCAGCTGGCGCTGGAACTTCTTCGTGGGCCTGCCGTTCGCGGTGGCCTCGATCATCGTGCTGCAGCTCACGCTCAGGCTGCCCAAGCGGCCGCGCGGTTCCGCGAGGATCGACGTCGTCGGTGCCACCCTGATCGCGGCGGGCATCGCGACCCTGCTGCTGTGGGTCACGTTCGCGGGTACGGAGTACGACTGGCTCTCCTGGCAGACGGCGGCCATGGTCGCCGGCTCCCTCGCGCTCCTGGTGGCCGCCGTGCTCGTCGAGCTGCGCGTGGAGAACCCGCTCATCCCGATGTACCTGTTCCAGAACCGGACGCTGGTGCTCGCCGTCGTGGGTTCGGTCGCCGTGGGCGTCGCGATGTTCGGCTCGTCGGTGTTCCTCAGCCAGTACATGCAGCTCTCGCGCGGCATGACGCCGACGGAGTCCGGGCTGTACACCATCCCGATGGTCGTCGGCCTGTTCCTGTCGTCGACGGTCGGCGGACAGCTCATCTCCCGGACCGGCAGGTACAAGCCGTACATGGTCGTCGGCGGCGTGCTCCTGACGGCCGGCCTGCTGCTCCTGTCGACACTCGACTACCACACGTCGTTCGTGCTGGTGTCGGTCTACCTGTTCGTCCTGGGCGCCGGCGTCGGCCTGCTGATGCAGAACATGGTGCTGGCGACGCAGAACACGCTGCACATCAAGGACTCCGGCAGCGGCACGTCCACCGTGACGTTCTTCCGGTCCCTCGGCGGCGCGATCGGCGTCTCCGCGCTCGGGGCGATCCTCGGGCACAGCGTGCAGAACAACCTGCGCGACGGCATCACGCAGATCGCCCCGCAGCTCGCGAAGCAGGGGATCGACCCGACGGCGCTGCAGTCCGGCGGCGGCACGCTGCCCGACCTCTCGACGCTCCCGCCCGTCCTGGTCGAGGTGGTCGAGAAGGCGTACGCGAACGGCATCGCGGACATCTTCCTCGCCGCCGTCCCGCTCGCCCTGATCGCGCTGCTCTGCGTGTCCCTCATCAAGGAGGTCCCGCTGGGCCACCGCTCGGGCATAGACCAGCTCAAGGACCTCGACCGGGCCCAGGGCTGACCTTGAGATCTGGTGTTCGCGGCGAGATCTGGTGGTGCGCCACCAGATCTCGCCGCGAACACCAGATCTCAGCGACTAGCCAGGGGGATTTCGGGGGGCAGGGGTGTGATGCGGGCGCATCAGGCGTCATCATGGGCGCATGCTCGCGAGTAGAGGCAGGCCCAGCACCGACACGTCCGAGGACGGTCTCGTCGCCGACAACGGCGTCGGCGACGAGACCCTCGGTCACGAGGCGGCCGGCCACCGAACGGCCGACGACGGCGGTACGGACCCCGGACCGTTCGAGGGCCTGGAACGTGAGGTCCGGCTGGTGATCCGCCGCGCGCAGTCCAACGGGGCATCGATCGCCCGGCGGGTCCACCCGGAGCTCGACGCCAGCGCGTACCCGCTGCTGGCGCACATCGCGGAGCGGCCGGGCACACGCGGCTCGGACCTCGCCACGTTCTTCGGCGTCGGGCGGGCGACCGTGTCGCGGCAGCTCAGCCGCCTGGTCGAGCTGGGGCTGGTCGAGCGCACGGTCGACCCCGACGACAGCCGTGGTCAGCGCATCACCCTGACGCCCGACGGCAGCGCCCGCTTCGAGCGGGCGCGGACCAGCCGGGTCGCCATGCTGCAGGGAGCGCTCGCGAGCTGGAAGACCGACGACGTCGCCCGGCTCGCCCAGCTCCTCAACCGCTACTCGGCGGACATCGTGGCCTGGAAGCAGAGCGGGCGCTGAGCCCGCCCTGCCTCTCCAGTCAGCGGACGGGCGCCAGCGGACCCGGCCTCAGCGCTCCTCGAACGTGAGGCTCACCGAGTTCATGCAGAACCGGTCGCCCGTCGGCGTCTGCGGCGCGTCGTCGAACACGTGCCCCAGGTGGGACCCGCAGGTCGCGCAGCGCACCTCCGTGCGCACCATGCCGAGCGACCGGTCCTCGATCAGCTCGACGGCGTCACCCGCCAGCGGGCTGTAGAACGACGGCCACCCGCAGTGCGAGTCGAACTTGGTCTCCGACCGGAACAGCTCGGCGTCGCACGCGCGACAGCGGTAGACGCCGGTGCGCTCCTCGTCGAGCAGCTCACCCGTCCACGCCCGCTCAGTACCCGCCTGGCGCAGCACCGCGTACTCCTGGGTCGACAGCCGCTCGCGCCACTCCTGGTCGGTCCGCGAGATCTTGTACGTCATCTCAACACCTCCGCACAGAGCAACTTGCGGCCGGGCACCGGTGTTCCACTTCTTACGAACACGTAAGACCGTTCTCACGGAACACGGAGGACCCTGCGATCGCTCGCGGAGTCCTCCGTGTTCCGGCGCCGAGCTCGGCCCCCGCTTCCGACGCCGGGGCTCAGCTCGCAGCAGGAGCGTTCGCGCTTGTGGCCCAGTTCGCAGCAGTAACGTTCGCGCTCGGGGCTCAGCTCGCAGCACGAACGTTCGCGCTCGGGCTCAGCTCACGAAAGGAGCGTTCACGCCGCTACTAGGAGTTTCAGCTCGCGGCAGGAGCGTTCGCGCTGCCCGCGCCGCGTCCCCGGCCACCCCGCCGACGACGCCGGCGCGGTGCGCCGTCCGCCGTCGGCCCCTGGTCGCCGGGACGGCCGGTGCTGGACGCCGGACGCGCGACCCCGCGCTGCGCCGGACCCTGACCGCCGGCCTGACCGCGGACCTGTCCGCGCGGCTGGCCCTGACCGCCGGCCTGACCCGGCTGGGCGCCGGCCTGCCGACCGCCCTGCCCGCCATTGCCCCGGCCGCCGTTGCTCGGCCCGGTACCACGGCCGCCGTCGCCCCGACCGGACCGCGAGCGACCGCCCTGCTTCCGGGCCTGCCCCTGGCGGCCCTGCTGCGGCGGGGCCGGCGGCACGTACTCCACGTACGGCGCCACCTCGCCGACCAAACCGGTCACCGTGGCGTCGCCGGGGGCGACGTCCTGCGGGCGGGCGGTGATCTTCGCCTTGCGGGTCAGGTCGCGGACGTCCCCGCGCTCCTCGGGCAGCATGATGGTCACGACGTCGCCGCCGGAGCCGGCGCGCGCCGTCCGGCCGGAGCGGTGCAGGTACGCCTTGTGCTCGGCGGGCGGGTCCACGTGCACCACGAGCTCGACGTCGTCCACGTGGATGCCGCGGGCGGCGATGTCCGTCGCCACCAGCACCTTGACGGCGCCCGACGAGAACGCGGCGAGGTTGCGCTCGCGCGCGCCCTGGCCGAGGTTGCCGTGCAGGTCGACGGCGGGCACACCCGCCGCCGTGAGCTGCTTGGCGAGCTTCTTGGCCTGGTGCTTGGTCCGCGTGAACAGGACGCGGCGGCCGGTGCCCTGCGCGAGCTGGTGCACCACGCTCTTCTTCGCCTCCTTGTCGGCGACGCCGAGGATGTGGTGCGTCATCTGCGGGGGCGGCGCGGCGGCCTCGTCCACGGAGTGCGTGACGGGCTGGTGCAGGTAGCGCTTGACCAGCACGTCCACGCCGTTGTCGAGCGTGGCCGAGAACAGCAGGCGCTGGGTGCGCGCGCCGGTCTTGTCGAGGATGCGCTTCACGCCGGGCAGGAACCCGAGGTCGGCCATGTGGTCGGCCTCGTCGAGCACGGTGATCTCGACGTCGTCGAGGGTGAGGTGCCGCTGGCCGAGCAGGTCCTCGAGCCGGCCGGGGCAGGCGATGACGATGTCCACGCCCTCGTTCAGCGCGGTGACCTGGCGCGACTGCGCCACGCCGCCGAAGATCGTGGTGGTCTTCAGGCCGAGCGCCTGCGCGAGCGGCGCCACCGTCTCGTCGATCTGGTTGGCGAGCTCACGCGTGGGGGCCAGCACCAGCGCACGAGGCCGTCCGGCCACGCGGCGGGGCTGTCCCGCCGCGGCCGAGCGCGCGGCGGACTTCGCGAGGCGGGTCACGACCGGCAGTGCGAAGGCCAGGGTCTTGCCCGAGCCGGTGCGGCCGCGGCCGAGCACGTCGCGGCCGGCGAGGGAGTCCGGCAGGGATGCCGTCTGGATGGGGAACGGCGTGGTGATGCCGCGGTCCGTCAGAACGCGCACGACGGGCGCGGGCAGACCGAGGTCGGCAAACGTGGTCAAGGGATGGGCCTCTCGGGCTCGGTGGCGGCGCGTCCCGCGCCGGTGGTCCGCCGTGCTCACACCGGCGGCTGGGATGCCAACCCGGGCCGGGCCACGACGTCGGGCCGCTGGAGCGGCCCACGGCTGGTTAGTCTCTCACGTCCGCCGGGCCGCCGGCTGCGGCGCACGTCACGTCCGGTGTGGTTCTATGTGGCGCATGATTTCCGCGACGACCAGCTCGGCCGGGCCGTTCGCCACCATCGGCGACGTGCTCGGCACCATCTGGACCAATGCGGTCACGCCGGTCGACCCGCCGTCGAACCTGCTGGTGCTCGGCATGGCCGCGATCGCACTGGTCGTGGTGCTCTTCCGGCCCCTGTGGCACACGACGCGGCACGTCATCACCATCGCCCACGAAGCGTCGCACGGCCTGGGCGCCCTGCTCACGGGGCGCAAGCTCGAGGGCATCCGGCTGCACTCCGACACCTCCGGCCTGACCGTGTCGCGCGGCAAGCCACGCGGGCCAGGCATGATCATCACGGCGTTCGCCGGGTACGTGGGGCCCGGGCTCATCGGCCTCGGTGCCGCGTGGCTGCTCAGGCTCGGCTACGCCGTCGGCCTGCTGTGGCTGCTCGTTGCGCTGCTCGCGCTGCTGCTCCTGCAGATCCGCAACTGGTTCGGGCTCTGGTCGATCCTGGTGAGCGGTACCGCGCTCGTCTTCGTCACGTGGTTCCTCGAACCGGAGGTGCAGAGCGCCGTCGCCTACGCGGTGACCTGGTTCCTGCTGCTCGGCGCCGTGCGCCCCGTGTTCGAGCTGCAGGTGCAGCGCTCCCGCGGCCACGCCAGGACGTCCGACGCCGACATGCTCGCGCGCCTGACCGGAGTCGGCGGCTTCTTCTGGGTGGCGATGTTCCTGCTGGTCACCCTGGGTGCGCTGGCGCTGGGCGGGTCGTGGATCCTCGGGGTGGCGCTCTAGGGCCGGCCCGGCAGGCGGGGCCTGGCCGAGCTAGGGACCTGCCGGGCGACAGGCCTGCCCAGGACTGCCTGGGCAACAACGAGCCCCCGGGATCCCGCCTGGCAGGCAGTGTCCCGGGGGCTCGCCGGTGGTGCGACGCCCGGTCAGGGACGCCGGAGGGTCACGCCGTGGGCGTGAGCACGAACCCGGGGCCCTCGGCGCGGGGGTCGGTGTCGAGAGTCAGCGTCTCCAGAGCGGGGGCGGCCTGGGCCTCGACGAACACGTTGGTGGTACCGGAGGAGTCGACGACCTGGTCGTCGGGCTGCGGCGCCGGGACCAGCGCGAGCTCGAAGTTTCCCGGCTGGCCGGAGGCCTGCGCGATGCGCAGCCCGCCCTGGACCGGCACTCCAGCCTGCTGAGCGAGGTCCTGGACAGCCGTACGGGCGTTTTCGGTCACGGTGAGCACGATGAGCTCCTCACATTGGTTCTCGCGGTCCCGTCCACCGAACCAAGACCGCCCGCTCACCGCAAGCGTGAGACGCGTTTGGTCCCATATCTCCCACTGGGTGGGACAGCGCGTGACAGCCGCCATCGGAAGTCATAGGGTGCCCCGCTCGGAAGGCCCGCACACCGGACAAGTCCCCGACCGGTAGGCTTTCTACTCGCGCGGCCCGGATATCCGGGTCACGCGGGGCCTCTAGCTCAATTGGCAGAGCAGCTGACTTTTAATCAGCGGGTTCCGGGTTCGATCCCCGGGGGGCCCACCTTCGATCGGCACCGGTGTGACCGATCGCCCTGAGCCTCGTCGCTGTGGCCACTCCAGCGCGCACGGTCTCGTACCGCGCCTGCTCCGTCTGTCATGCGTCCCCCTTCTGGAACGCCTGAAAGCGACGAACAACCGATGCCGTGCCGGTCGCCCAAGCCCGTACAACGGCGGCAGCTACCTGTGTCCCGAGATCTGATGGAGCCTGGTCCGCGCGTTCTGCATGCAATATATTGGACATCGCTATGGCGACCGCCGAGCTCTGCACAGGATCCGGGCGGAAAAGACCCGGTGCGGGAAGGAGAACCAGATCATGAGCAGCGACCAGGAGATCAAGAACGTCGTGCTGGTGCACGGCGCATTCGCTGACGGCTCGGGATGGCGTGGTGTGTACGACAACCTGACGGCGCGCGGCTACAGGGTGACGATCGTGCAGAACCCGCTCACCTCGCTGGAGGACGACGTCGCGGCGACCACTCGGATTCTGAATCAGCAGGACGGCCCGACGATTCTCGTCGGCCACTCCTGGGGCGGCACGGTCATCACCGAAGCCGGTGTCCACCCGAACGTGGCCGGCCTGGTCTACGTCTCCGCTCTGGCACCTGACGCCGGCGAGACGACGGGTCAGCAGTACGAGGGCTTCGCGGAGACGCCGGACTTCGTCATCGACGTCGTCGACGACGGATACGGGTTCCTCAACCACGACAAGTTCAAGGCCGGATTCGCCCACGATGCCAGCGACGCGGACGCCGCCTTCCTGCGTGACACGCAGGTCCCGATCAACATGTCGGTCTTCGACACGCCGGTCAAGAACGCGGCCTGGCGTGACAAGCCCACCTGGGCCGTCATCGCCACGGAGGACAGGTCGTTCGACCAGGCCATGCTGCAGCACATGGCGACGCGGAGCGGCGCGAAGATCACCAACGTGTCCGCCAGCCACGCCCTCTTCATGACGCAGGCCGGCGTCGTCTCCGACACCATCGACGACGCCGCGAAGGGCGCCTCGCGCACCGGTCGGTGAGCCGCTGATCCGCTACCTGCCTGGAGCCGGCGCGCGCTGGTCGCGCGCCGGCTCAGCCCCGGAGAGAACACATGCCGATCACCCCGTTCCAGGTGACGCTCTGGGTCGAGCTCCTGGCCGCAGGACTCGGCGGCCTGCAAGGAGCGCTCTTCGCCGCGGGCGTCAGGGGCACTGATGGTCGGCGTCATCGGAGCCATCGGCGGCGGGATGCTCGCGACGTCATCCTGAGCCTGCCGTTCTCCGTCCTGCACGTGGGCACCCTCTACGCCGTCGCTGCGGGTGCCGGCACCGGAGTGTTCATCCTCCTCGCCGAACTCGGCACGCCCATCCCGATCGCGGGAGTCGCTTGCGTAGTGACGACCTCCCTCGTGCGCCTGGCCGCCGTCCGCTTCAACTGGACCTTCCCCGAGCAGTTCGCGCTGCACCGTCGGCGTCCGAACACTCCGCAACGGTGAGCCGATCGACCCGGCCGGGCATCGCGAGCGGGCGGAGCTGAGTGCGACGCACGCCGGCGGCGTGCAGTGTCAGCCGCACCGGTACCGGTCGCGCGCAGCACGTCTCGCGATCACTCCTCGCTGACGGCCGACAGCGTGTTCCAGGTGCCGAACGCGATCTCGGCGGCACGGTCCGCGTCACCGAGTGCACACAGCCGGATGAGTTCGTCGTGCCGCGCCACTGAATCCTGCCCGCCCAGCGAGGAGAACCGGAGGCGTTCTGCCCTCCGTAGTACGGGGGTGAACTGGTCGAGAACTGTCGACAGCGCCTGGTTCGATGCCACGGCCACGGGAACGTTGTGCAGGTCGTCGTCCGCGCGCAGCGCCGCTTCGATGTCGCCTTCCTCGATCGCGGCGCGGAATCGGGCGTTGGCCTCGCGCATCGTGTCCAGGTCGGCGTCGGTGAGATTGCCGACGGCTTCGCGAACGGCCAGTTGGTGCATGGCCGCGACGACATCTCGAGCCTCCCGGATGTCGCGCGCGTCCAGGGAGCTCACCGTCGTGGAGCGCCCGGGGAGGGCCGAGACCAGGCCTGCTTCTGCCAGGCGCAGCAGTGCTTCACGGATCGGGGTCCGGCTGACCCCGAGCCAGGTCGCCAGCTCAGCGTCCCGCAACTGCTCACCCGGCACCAAGGTGCCGTCGACGATGGCGTCGCGGAGCCGGTGGTAGACGTCGTCGCGCAGGAGACGCCGACCGATCGACTGGGCGTCTTGGGGGATGGGCATGCAATATATTGCGCGCCGCCGGCGCAGGTTGCAACTCCCTCCGCCGGTGCCCACGCCACATCCACCGAAAACGTCCCCACCCCGAGCGCGCTCCGACCGGTACCGTGGTCGCCCACCCGAACGCTAGGGGCTCACATGGCACAGCTCGACCGCCGTACGTTTCTGGCCGGCGCCGCCGTCGTCGCATTCGATCCCGTGACCTCGCGCTGGCTCACCAGCCTCCCCGAGAACTCCACAGCGATTCAGCTCCCCCACCTCGACGGTGAGCTCGTCACCTCCGACGAGGCGCTCACCCTGGCCGCCACCGACTACGGGCACCTGGTCCGGCACCGCCCGCGAGCGGTGCTGCGGCCCGGTTCGGTCGACGACGTCGTCGCCGTCGTACGGTTCGCGAACGAGCACCGGATCACGGTGGTCGTACGCGGCCAGGGCCATTCGACCTACGGCCAGGCGCAGGCCGACTGCGGCGTCGTGATCGACTCGCGCACCCTGGCCACCATCCACCGGATCGCGCCCGACCGGGCAGTCGTCGACGCCGGGGTCCAGTGGCTCGACCTGGTCCGCACCACCCTGGCCGACGGCGTCGCGCCGCCCGTCAGCACGGACTACCTGGGCCTCTCGGTGGGCGGGACGCTCTGCGTGGGCGGGATCGGCGGCGCCTCGCAGCACTTCGGGCTGCTCGTCGACAACACGCTGGAGCTGGAGGTGGTCACGGGCGAGGGCCGGCTCGTCACCTGCTCCGCCGACCACGAGCCGGACCTGTTCGAGGCCGTGCTCGGCGGGCTGGGCCAGTTCGCCGTCATCGTGCGCGCCACGGTGCGGCTCGTGCCCGCTCCCACGACGGCGCGCGTCTACACGCTGACGTATCCGCGGGTCACCGACCTGACCGCGGCCCAGCGCACCGCCCTGGCCGACGGCCGGTTCGACTACCTGGAGGGCCAGCTCGTCCCCACGGACGACGACGACTTCACGTTCGTCCTGGAGGGCGGGGCATGGTTCACCGCCGTGCCGCCCGACGACGAGACCATGCTGACCGGGCTCGACCCCGCCGGCGTCGACGTCGTCGACGTCCCCTACTTCGAGTGGCTGAACCGCATCTACGAGACCGTCGAGCAGATCGAGGCGCTCCGCCTGCCCGGGCCCTGGCTCAACGTGCTCCTCCCGGACGCCGCGACCGACGAGATCGTCACCGAGCTCCTGACCACGCTCACCCCGACCGACGCGGGCGGCGTCGCCCTGCTCTACCCGGTCACCAGCGGGCTGATCACGCGGCCCCAGGTGATCGTCCCGGACGGCGACGTCTTCTTCCTCCTCGCGCTGCTGCGCGCGGTCAGTCCGCCCGACGACGCGGAGGCCGAGCGCCTGATTGCCGAGAACGACGCGCTGTACGCCAGGGTGCTCGCGGCGGGCGGCACCCAGTACCCGGTCAACGCCCTGCACCTCAGCCCCGCCGACTGGCGCGCCCACTACGGGGACCGCTGGCCGGCCGTGCTGCGAGCCAAGAACCGCTACGACCCGCGCCGGGTGCTCACGCCGGGCCAGGGGATCTTCGAGGAGGTCAGCAGGGTTTCTCCTGCTCCGTGAGGCCCCCGGCGGCAGGCCGAACCGCCGCACACACCTGCTCAGGAGAACTGCGCATCCGGCGGGTTTCGCCCGGGTGGCCGACACGGCGCCTCCGGGGCCGCCCGGTGAACTGTCCTGGAACTCTCCCCGAACTCGCACCACGACCCTGGGAAGGGCTCCGACGGCGGCTTAGCGTGGCGACAGAAGCCGCAGAACCGGAGGTCAGCATGGCCGCTCGTCCCGCAGTCGTCGCCCACCGCGGGTACTCCGCGGTAGCCCCGCAGAACACGCTCGCCGCCGTCGAGGCCGCGTGTCGCGCGGGCGCGGACGCCGTAGAGATCGATCTCCAGCCCACCGCCGACGGCGTGGGCGCCGTGATCCACGACGACACCGTCGACGCCACCACCAACGGCACCGGCAAGGTCTCCTCCCTCACCTCGGCCGAGGTCCTCGGGCTCGACGCCGGATCCAGCTTCGCCCCCGCGTTCTCCGGGCAGCGTGTCCCCACGCTCGACGACGTGCTGGGCGTGCTGGCGCGGCACCCCGACACCGACCTGCTGCTCGAGCTCAAGGGCTCGTGGAACTCGGAACAGGTCGAGCGCGTGGCCGCGACGATCGCCGCCGCCGGCTTCGACCACCGCGTCCTGGTGCAGAGCTTCTGGCCGGGCACGGTCGCCACGGTGCGCGACGTCGCACCGCACCTGCGCGGCGGCCTGCTCGTCTCGTTCGACCCGCCCGGCCTGCTGCGCCTGTGCGAGCGGCTCCGCGTCGTCGCCTGCAACCCGTCCGTCTCGACGGTCGCGGCCAGTCCGCGGCTCGTGTCCCGCCTGCACGCCGCGGGCCTGCAGGTCATGTCGTGGACGGCGAACGACCCGGCCGCCTGGACCACCCTCGTGACCGCCGACGGCGGCGTGGGCGTCGACGCCGTCATCACCGACCGGCCGGAGCGGCTCGCGGGATGGCTCGACGGCCGGGCCGAGCACGCCGCGGCCCAGCCGGTTCCGGGCCGGGGCGGCATCCGGCTGCGGCGACCGCGGCACCCGCAGGTCCAGCGCGTGGCCGCTGGCCGCGTCTGACGGCCGCTATGCCCGGTGCAGCCAGCCGTGCAGACGACGGGTCACCCACGGCAGCACCCAGTACGCCATGATCGGCGTCAGGATCAGCGTCGAGACCAGCACCCGCAGCACGAGCGGCACATCGTCCCAGCCGGGCACCAGGTAGGTGAACAGGGCCGTGAACAGCAGGTTCACCGGGAAGAACCCGAGCCAGATGCTCGTGGCCTGCTTCCAGCGCGGCGGCACGACGACGGCGGCGACGTCGGCGGGCTCGTCGGTGCGCGCCGGATCGTCGAACCAGCCCTCGATGCCCGTGCGCTGCTGGTAGCGCAGCTCCTCGACCAGCCCCGTCCCCTGCGCGAGCCACTCGCGGCGCTCGGCGGACTGCTCCCAGGCGGCGAGCCGGTCGGCGTCGGCGAAGCGGTAGAGCATGTGCCAGTCCCGTGACCCCTCGGCGGCCCGGATCCAGCCCGAGCCGAGAAAGCCGTCCCAGCGGTTCGCGAGGTTGACGCCCGACTGCACCCAGCGGGTGACCTCCGGGACGTGGTCGGGACTGACGATGCGGTGGATGGACACGGTCACGGGTTGTCCGGCGGGGGTGGGCACGGACCCGTTCGCGGCCTGGTCGTGATGGGCCATGCCCGAAGTCTCACCCATGGCCCCGCACCCCTCAATGTGAGCGCGCACACCCCGGGTTGTCCCCCCTTCACGTCTGCGCCACCGCCTCTGCCCAGTTTTTGTGAGGCATGCCTCCGCACAGGGGGTTACATAACTCTTGGACGGTCGTTCAATATTGAACGCTGCCGCGAAGAACCGACCCCCTGGGCCTTCGAGCCCGGTTCTCCGCGGCACTTGCCATGACTCCGCGACACGTCGCGCGCGCCGTGGCCAGACAGCAGCCGGAGCGCTCGTCGCCGTCCGCCCGAGGGAACCGTCCCTCACGGTGCCGCCCGTGCCCAGCCGCAGAACGGAAGTCCAGCGTGCCCCAGACGCCGAACCCCGTCGCGCACCGCACCGTGTGCCTTGTCCCTGTCCCCGAGTGTCTGGACCGTCCTTGACGCTCGACAACCACACCCTCGTCCCCCGTCGTAGCCGGCGCCCGGGCGCACAGGGTGCGCACGCGGCCGTCCCCGCGGCCGGACACCCCGCCCGGCCCGGCCGGATCGTGCGCCGCTCGTCCTTCGCGATCGCCGCCGCACTGACCTCGGTAGCCCTGACCACCACAGCGGCGGTCAGCTTCACCGGGAACGCCGGCGCCGCCGGCCCGGCGGACGCCACGGCGGCCACCGAGCCGACCGCACGGCCAACGGCCGTGGCCATCGGCAGCGCCCTCGTCACCGACGCGGAGCTGCGGTCCGCCGCCGAAAAGGCGGACGCCGTCCTGACCGACGCCGACTACGTGACGCGTGAGGGCGACCTGACCGTCAAGGACCGCAAGCGGCTCCGCGCGGCCGCCAAGGAGCTGCGCGCGATGCTGGAGGAGGCGCGCGGGTCCGCGTCCGCCGCGGTCGCGCTGCGCCAGACCGCCGCAGCCTCCCGCAGCAGCGACCGCGAGTCGCTCGCCGAGCGTGCGGTAGCGGCCGACGTCGAGCGCACGGCGACCGCGGAGAGCGCCACCGAGCCCGCCGCGACGGCCGATGCTGCCGCACCGACCAACCTGGCCGGCGCGGCAGCGGGAGTCACCCCGATCAGCGAGCAGGAGGCGGAGGACCTTCCCGTCCTCGACACCCCGCTCGCCGACTCGGTCGCCGACTCGGTCGAGGAGACCGCGGAGGCCCGGGAGGCCGACGAGCAGGCCTCGGACGCCGAGCGGTCCCCAGCGGCCGCCACGGCGCCGTCGGCCGAACGCATCGAGAAGGAGACCACGTCGCTCCGGCGGCTCATCGTCAAGACCGACGGCGACGCGGTCGTGTCCGTCAAGGCGGGACCGACGCCCGAGGAGATCGCCGCGGCCAAGAAGGCCGCCGAGGAGCGGCGGGCCGCCCGTGCGGCCCGCGCCGCCGAGCGTGCGGCCGCCAAGGCCCGGCAGGAAGCCGCCGAGCGCGCGGCGGAGGCCAGGGCGATGGCGGAGGCCGCGAAGAACTACGGCAACGGCCAGATCCCGTCCAGCGTGCTGTGCGGGCTGAGCTGGACGTCGGGCGAGGAGCTCCGGTGCGACGCCGCGCTCGCGCTCGAGAGCCTGAACGGCGCCTTCCGAGCAGCATTCGGCCGGAACCTCGAGGTGACCGACGGCTACCGCTCGTACGCGGAGCAGGTGGCCGTCGCCGCCAGCAGGGGCGGCCTGGCCGCCGTGCCCGGCACGTCGAACCACGGCTGGGGCCAGGCGGTCGACCTGTCCGGCGGCATCGAGTCGTTCGGCAGCGCCGAGCACAACTGGATGGCCGCCAACGCCGGGAGGTACGGCTGGAAGCTCCCGGGCTGGGCCCAGGCGGGCGGCACCAAGCCGGAGCCCTGGCACTGGGAGTACGGCACGTCGTACTGACCTGCGGGCTTGACCCGCGGGTCGAGGAGCCCCGGGCCACGCAGCGCTTGCTGCGTGGCCCGGGGCTCCCGTCATCCCCAGCCCAGCTCGTGCAGGCGGTCGTCGTCGATCCCGAAGTGGTGGGCAATCTCGTGCACCACGGTGACGGCCACCTCCTCGACGACGTCCTCGCGGGTCTCGCAGATCGCGAGCGTCGGGTTGCGGAAGATGGTGATGCGGTCGGGCAGCGCGCCCGCGGCCCACATGTGGTCGCGCTCGGTGAGCGGCACACCCTCGTAGAGGCCCAGCAGCTCGGGATCGTGCGCCGGCGCGTCGTCCTCGACGAGCACCACCACGTTGTCCATCTGCGCCGCGAGATCCGGCGGAACGAGGTCCAGCCCCTCGCTGACGGCCGTCTCGAAGTCCTCCCGCGTCATCTCCACCACCGCCCCATCATCCCCGACCTGCGCCACGGCCGTGGCACGGCTGTGGCCGGTGTGGACCGTGGTTCGTGACCCGGCGTGAACCGTGTCGATGCCCGGCGCGGGCCGTGGTCGGTGCCCGGCGTGGACTGTGGCCGATGCCCCGCGTGGACCGTGCGGCGGGACCCCCGGGCGCCTGTAGACTTGCCGCGTCCCAGCCCCCATCGTCTAGCGGCCTAGGACCCCGCCCTTTCACGGCGGTAGCACGGGTTCGAATCCCGTTGGGGGTACGAAGGGGCTCGTACGAGCCGTGCCGGTTGCTGTGAGGCAGGTCATCACGGCGGTGCAGGAATCTGATTTCAGGTTCTGGCCCGCGGTGGGTTAGGATCCTCACGGTTCGAAGCGAGCCCCCAGGTCGTGGGTAGCGATCAAGGCCCTGTAGCGCAGTTGGTTAGCGCGCCGCCCTGTCACGGCGGAGGTCGCGGGTTCAAGTCCCGTCAGGGTCGCGCGAGAGGCGCCCGGGTTGTCGGTCTCGACTATCCGGGCGTTCGCGCTAGGGCTCTGTAGCTCAGTTGGTAGAGCGTTCGACTGAAAATCGAAAGGTCACCGGATCGACGCCGGTCGGAGCCACAGCGAAAAACCCCCGGAACCATTGAGGTCCGGGGGTTTTTCATTTCCTCTGGTCAGGGCGACGAAATGACCGGTTAGTAAATCAGTTAGTGAACAGCGCCACTCACCCAGCATCGTCCCGGCGAAGTTCGTTCGCGCCGAACAGCGGTTCCATGTACCAGCCGGACGCGAAGTCCTCGGACGCGAAGATGCGATCCATCGCGGTTGCCGCCGTCTGGATCACCGGCCGCAGTTCATGCCGGTACACCAGTTCCGTCACCGCAGTGCCGCTGTGCCCAGCCACGCGGGCAATCTCTTCGATCGGAACGCCGGACGCGGACAACGCCGAGATACACGAGTGCCGCAGGTCCCGTGGAGTCCATTCCTTTGGATCGATCCCCGGCACGAGCGCCAAGGCACGACGGAAGTCCCGGGCCACATTCCGAGCATCCATCTCCGTTCCGTTCTGCGTCGCGAAGACCAGCCCGTTCGGGTCCCAGCGCTTACCTGCCTTGGCCACCCGAGCCGCCTGCTTCTCTCTGTGGCGTCGGAGCACCTGAACCACGCCCACAGGTAGCGCGAGCGTCCGGCGGGATTTCTTCGTCTTGGTGTCACTGCCCTCCCGGACCGACCGCCAGACCATGACGCTCGGCGGCACTGGTGGCACTGCCCCAGGGTCGCCGTCCAGATCGACATGGTCCCAGCGCAGAGCCCGGACCTCTTCAGTGCGAAGGCCCGTCAAGATCGACACCACAATGTACGCGTGGATCGGATCCGGCTTCGTCAGGGTGAGCACGCCCTCCGCCTGCTCGATCGTGAGCGACCGCGACGCACGGCCTTCCCGCCCCTCGGGCACGTCGACCAGTTCGACCACATTGCGCGGAGCGAGACCACGGGCGTAGGCACGCTTCACCGAGCGATTCAGGCACGAGTGCAGTTGCTTCAGGCTGGAACGGCCCAGCGCACCGGTGAGACCGTGTAGCCACTTCTCGACCTCCGTCGCCGTCAGATCCTTCAACTTCCGTGCGCCGAGCGCTGGCAACAGGTGCCGGTCACAGATGAACCGGTACCCCTCCCACGTGTTATCACCCGTCTTGCCCTGGCCGTAGGTGAGCCAGTCCGTCACCGCGTCCTTCACGGTGTAACGGTCGGAGCCTGCGACCAGCCCAGCCTCATAAGCCTTGACCTTCTTGCGCATGCTCTCGACGGCAGCCGTCTCCTTCTTGGAGATACCCGTCTTCACAATGGCCTTGCCGCGACCGTCGTAGCCGACCGTCTTCTGAGCGACATACCGTTGACGCCGCTCATCCCAGAACACGGTGCCCTCACCATGTGGCAGCTTCACCTTGGCCGTGCGCTCTCCCTCAGTCATGCCGCACCACCCATCGCAGCATTGATGTACTCGCGCAGGGCGTCGACGGGGACCAGCCGACGACGGCCGACCTTGATCGAACGCACCTGCTCCGATCGGATCAACTCATAGATGCCTGCGCGCGAGAGGCACAGTGCCGATGCAGCCTCATCCACCGTGTAGACGAGCCGCTCCACTACTTCATGCGTTTCCATCCCCACCCCTCCCTCAAGCCGCCACGGTGGCGGTTGCCGAACGGTTATCCACAGGCCCGGGTGGCCCGGGTGGGACCAGGCCGAGGACTTGTTTCGCCGCGTCGTACTGCTCGCGACGGCGCAAGGTTTCGTGCAGGCTCGCGGCGATCACAGCCGTGTAGGTGAACGAGCCCGCTTCAGGTTCACGCCAGACGTACCGGGCATGCCCGTCCGTGGTCTCCTGGGTGGTCGAGAGCCGGTCGGCGTCGTCGGGTTCGATCCCGGCGGCCTCTAGGGCCTGGCGGACGACGGAGGCCCGGTCGGCACGGTGCTCGGTGAGGGTCTTGCCCGACCACCCCCGGGAGACCAGGACACGGCGACCGCCGAGGCCGAGGTTTTCCCGGTCGTGCGCCGGGGACATGCACCCGCCGGGCTTCATCCCGGGGGTGGGGTGCTTGGGCTGCACCCCGTACCGCAGCCAGTTCGCGCAGTCCGGCCCGCAGGGCAGCACCCGGACGTGGGCGTGGAGCCGGTCAATGTGCTTGTCGTACTCGACGCGGGCGGCGCTGTCGGCGGCGTCGTCACCAGCGGCGTAGGTGCCTGCTATGGACTTGGTGAGGTACTTGCACAGGTACCGCACCGCCCGGTCAGAGTCCGTGGTGCCACCCAACAGGCCCTTGATGTCCACTTGCTTGCCGAGCCGGACCACGTGTGCGGGGTCTTGCAGCTGCGAGGTGGCTTTCTTCCACGTCGGCAGGGCCTTGCCGGTATGCGGGTCGAGGTAGCTCGCGGACTCTTCGTCCCAGACCGGGGCGTCGTCGTGCTCCCCGTAGACCACGTCGGCGTCGGTGCAGGGTGGCCACCAGGCGGCGAAGTAGGTCGCGGCGGCGACCTGCTTGACGATGGCGCGGGGGATGGTGCCCCGGATCGCGGCGTGCAGGTGCGGTGCCAGGCGCTTTTGTGGTTCGACGGCGGCGAAGTATTGGACGTTGTACCCGGCGCACCGCCGCAGGTTCTGCATGAACCGGTCCACCACGCGGGAGAACATCAGCGCGTCCAGGGCCGCGGTGCGGTAGTCGTACCGGGCCGGGTCGGCGGGGACCCCGGTGCCGGGCGTGATCCGCCCATACGAGCCCAGCGTCAGGGTGACGAACATCGAGGGCCGGAACGTGCGCCCGGTCCGGGGGTCGGTGAAGGTGCGCCCCAGGGTCCCGCTGGTCATCTCCCGGGTGGGCAGGTCCGGGACATCGGGACGACGGCGGGTGGAGCGCACGGCACGCTCAGGAGCCGGAGCGTCGTCGTCCTTCTCGTCGTCGTCCTCTTCGGCCGGAGCCGGTGCCGGGGGTAGGTCGGGTTCGTCGTTGCGGTGCCAGCCCTCGCGGCATTGGTGCATGCGAAGACGGCGGGCCTTGTCGGCGCAGCCCTTGCACTTGGACTCCCTCGTGGAGCCGCACGGGATCGGTACCAGGTGCGTGACACCGGTCTGACGGTCGAACACGGCCCGCACCACGGGCGACGTGCACACCCCGTTGGCCTCAGCACCAGCCCGCGCCAACTCCCGTGCAGCACGAGCAGCGTCGTCGGCGGCGAGACCGGTGGTGTGGGTGTCGAGGTTGGTGCGGAACGAGACCATCAGGCAGCCACCTCCGAAGGATCAGGGTCGAGGCCCGGCAGGTTGAGGGGCAGGGTGCCCTGCACCGGGAGCCCGGTCAGCAGGTCTTGGAACAGGCCGGACACGGGCCGCTCGCGCCACAGGGTGCGGTCGGCACCGGCCCAGAAACCGGCAGTGGTCTCCTTCGTGGCCACCTCGCGGGCGCACGCGGCAGCCACCGGGCAGGTGGCGCAGACGCCGAACATGCGGGCCCGGGATGCGGCCGAGGGGTTCTCGTCGGTCCAGGGCAGGCCCCGGTGCTGGTCTGTCGAGCAGAGGGCGCCGGTCAGGCGGTTGGTGCTCATGCCGTCACCCCGGGCAGGTCCAGGCCGGGCAGCGTGCTCTGCATGGCCATGGGCGAGACCGGCTCGCGCGTGCGGCGCGAGGAGGAGCGGACCGGGCCAAGGACCGGGACCGGGGCAGCGGCGGGCGATTCGGCCGGCGGAGCCACAGGCACTCGCACGGGAGCTGGCGGGGGCTCGATGGCTGGAACGGGTGCGGGTGCCTCCACCACAGCAGGAGCGGCCGGGCGGGCCTTGCGAGCGGCCGGGCGGGCTTTGCGGGTGCCCGTGGTCTTGGGCTTCGTGGTCGTGGGCTTGCGGACCGGTACCGGGTCGGCGGCCACGACGAGGGAGGCCAGTGCGTGCGTACTGGTGAGCACGGACAGCGGCGCGAGGGCGACCAGGACCACGCCCACCAGGACCTTGACGGCGGGCGGCACGTCGTAGGCGTGCGCGGCGTTGGCGGCGATCGACACCACCGTGAACAGGAACATCAGGGTCCAGGCCCACGCGCTGGAGCGGCCCCGGGCACGCAGCACGAGGGCCACCAGCCCGTACACGAGCACGCTCGCATCGATGACGACCGGCACGAGGAACGCCAAGGCCTCAGGCACCCGACCCCACAGCGCGGCGTCACGCAGGGACGAGAACGACAGCGCGAACGACGCCAGGGCGACGGCGACAGTCAGCGCCACGGTGAACACGAGCACGGGCCGAGAGTCGGCCGCGATCCTGGCCACCGGCCCAGCAGCAGGGCGGGTAGTGCGGGTCATGGGTCAGTCCTCCTCAGACTCGGTGGCCGGTGCGGCGGCGGGGGTGGCGGTGGGCCGGGGTTTGCGGGAACTCCTGGGCTTGCGCTTGCGGACCGGTGCCGGAACGGCAGGGGTGTCGTCGGGCTCGTCCGGTGATGCCTCGTCCGGTGTCTCGACGAGGGCCAGGCGACCGCCAGCGGCAGCCCACGCGTTGGCGGCGTCCAGGCCCGAGCGAGGGGCGACGGCGGTGTGGTCGGCGGGTGCCGGGTAGTGCAGTGCTGTCGCCCGGATCAGGTTGTCTGGCCAGTAGTCGAACCGGACCAGGACCGGCGACCCGTCCTCGGTGACCAGGTAGGCGGTACCGGGGTCGGTGCGGTTGATCGTGTGTGCCGGGGCGAGGTCGGCCAGCCCGCCGAGCACCATGTCGGTCTCGGTCTCGGAGTCCAGGCGCAGGGCGATCTTCTGCGTGTACAGGGACCGGGTGCCGCCCACGGCCTCCTGGCGGGGGTTCTGCACGCACGAGAAGACGACGACGCCGAGGGCGCGGCCTTGGGTCAGGATCTTGGACATGAGGCGTTCGGCCTCACGCCGGATATCGGAGTCGGCGTAGGCCATCAGGTCGGCGAGCTCGTCCACGACCAGGACGTGGAGCGGGTCACCGGCCGTGGGGACGTGCAGGCGGGATACCCCGCGCATGGCCGCGCCGCGCTCGTCGATCACCTGGAGCAGGGCACGCAGGACGTCCACGGCATCGGCGGCGGTGTAGGCGACGTGCCCGAACAGGGCACGGCCGGTCTCGACTTCCAGGCCCTTCTTGAGGTCTACGCCCCACAGGCGCACCAGTCCGGCGTGCACGGCCGGGGCGAGACCGCCGACAACCGACCACAGCACCGAGCCCTTGCCCGCACCGGAGGCACCGACCACGAGCGTGTGCCGACCCCGGACCACGAGCGTGCAGGGCTGGCCACCCCGGGTCCGGCCGACCGGCACGGCATCCGTGGTGACCGCGTCCGGCGAGGGCAGCACCGCGTCACGCGGGGCCAGGCGGGCGGTGGTGAACAGGACCAGGTCCAGGACCCGGGGCGAGACCTGCGCGGTGTCGTACCCGTGTGCCCCGTAGGCGGTGGCCAGCGCAGGGGCGGCGCGGCGCAGGGTGTCCATCGTCTGCCCCGGGAACGTCTCCACGCGCAGGGTCACGGCGCCGGGCGTGTGGATGACCTTGCGCAGCCGGGAGACCCGGGAGGTGCCATCGGGTTCCTTGCGGCCTAGGCCGCAGGCGTCGGCCGTGGTGGTCCAGGCCCGGCGGATGTCGCGGGCGTTCTTCGCACGCCGGTAGTGCCGGGGCGCGATGGCGGCCCAGGCCCCGAGGAACAGCCCCGGGGACAGGAATACGGCCAGGAGCACCAGGGGGCCGGTGGTGCGGTCGCCGGGCCACTCGGCCAGGGTCAGGGCACCCCACCAGCCCAGCGCGAGCAGCAGACCGAGCACGACCGGCAGAGGGTTCCTGCCCGCCCAGACGCCCAGGGCACGGGTGAACTGCCAGGACCGGCGGCCGGTGAACCGCATGATCCGGGTCACGATCCGCCAGGCCAGGCCCAGGCGGCCGGGGCGACCGGTGGTCGCGGCGATGATCCGGGCCCGAGCCCGGGCGTCGTAGTCACGGAACGCAGCGCGGGGGTTCATCGCCCGTCTCCGTCCTGCTCAGCGGCCAGCCGGGCGCGCAGGTCGAATCCGAGGTCAGAGGCGTTGACCCAGGTGAGGTTCACGGTCTCGGCCAGGTCGTCGTGCAACCGGGTCTCGGCCTGCACCACGTCCATGGCGTTGGCGGCCTTGCGCAGCTCGTCCATGCCGCGCTCAGTCGCAGTGGTCGCGGTCCGCAGGGCTTCCACCACGCGGCGGTTGACCCGGCGGGTGGTGTTCTTGGTGCGTGCCATCGGTACCTCTCCGTTCAGTCCGGTCGACCGACCCAGCGGCCGTCCTGGTCGTAGAACTCGGGGCGTTCGGCCCGGTGCGCGACCCGGGCCGCGTGACGGATCTCGGCGTGCAGGTCCTTGGTCCGGTCGTGCAAGCCCCGGGCCTGGTCGGCAGCACCCAGCACCCCGGCGGCGTCCAGCGTCTTCGCGGCGCTCTCCAGCCCGTTGACCGCTTTGAACAGGTTGTCTGCGGCCGAGGCCAGCGATTCGGCGCGGCTCATCGGGAACCACCCGCCCGACCCAGCCACGACAGGGCAACCACGACCGGCAGGAGCGCCCCGGTCCCGGTCAGGAACCCGGCGACGCCGAGGCCGATCAGCCAGACCGTGCCGGTCAGCGCACCGCCCAAGAACACGAGCAGACCCGCCATCGCCAGCCACCACGTGACCCGGGCCGTCAGGCTCAGGGCCCGGCGTACCGGGCACGAGGGGGCGAGAGCCGAAGCCCCCGCCACCCCCGAGGCATGACGCGGCGTGCTCATCACGCGGCCGCCTTCTTGGCGTCGGCCATCTGCGCGATGGAAGCGGCCTCCCACGAGGTCGTCAGGCCGCCGTTGCGGCGGTCCACCCGCACCGAGGCCACCAGGTCGTTGAACTGGATCGGGGTGAACAGCGACGGCGCAGGCATCGCCTGCGACGGCACCGTCACCTTGACCGACTCCGTGGAGACCCGGCCCCACGTCTCGGACTGGTAGACGACCTCCACGCCCCACAGCGGAAGGCCGGTGCCCTCCTGCCGGGCCTGGTTCTCACCCGGACGACGCTTGCCGTCCGCCGTCTCGATCCACTCCATGACCGGCTCCACAACACCGGTCGCCACCATCTGCTGTCGGTTGCTGTCCACAGCGAACGTCGCCATCTCATCTTCTCCTCTTGTCCTAAGGTCCTCATTAGGACCTGCAATGCCAGAGAAGCACAGGGTGGCTACGGTCGTCAAGTCCTAATGAGGACTACAGTTGAAACGGGTCGCCCGCTCAGCGGGCCGCATCGCGAACCGAAGGAGATTCCACGTGGCAGACGTCGGATCACGCGCCACCTCGCGCGTGAAGAAGTACCACCAGATCGCGGACGCGATCCGGTCCCAGATCCGGGAAGGAGGCATGCCTATCGGCAGCAAACTTCCTGCCGAGACAGCGATAGCCGAGGACTACAACACCAGCGTGCCGACAGTGCGCCAGGCGATGGGCGTACTTCGCGCGGAAGGCCTGATCGAGTCTCGCCAGGGCATCGGGACCTTCGTCCGCGAGACCCGGCGCTTCGAACGACGGTCCCGCCACCGCTACGGCGCCGCCCGCGCCCGTACGGGCCTCCTGAACGACACGTTCCGGCACGACATCATCAGCGCCGGACCCGAGCCAGCGCCGGAGCGCATTGCGCAGGCGATGGGCATCCCCACGGGTAAGGACGTGATAGTTCGACGGCGGGACCTGTACGACGAGAGGAACGAGCTCCAGGAGATAGGCGCCTCCTACCTGCCCGCCGACTTTGCCGCAGGTACCTACCTCGCCGAACCGAAGGTGGTGCCCAAGGCCCTCTTTCGGTGCGTCGAGGATCTGACCGGGCGGCGCTACGCATACGCCGTCGATCACTGGATCGCGCGACCGGCCGCCGTCGAGGAAGCCGAGGCGTTCGGGCTCCCACTCGGGGCGTACGTCGTGCACATCGTCCACACAGCCACCGACGAGGACGGCGGCGTCCTCGAAGTCTCAGAGAGCATCTGGCCCGCCGATCGACTCTCGTTCATCGATGAGTACGAGATCCCTGCCCATGCCGAGCCCGAGGCCCTAAAGTCGGACATCTAATGACCGACTACGCCACGCTCTATGCAGACCAAGGCACGATGTCCGACCACTGGTGGTGGCGTCCCGGCTGGCAGGTCGGAACCAGGTTCTACTCCTGGCACATCACCCAGGAAGACCAACCAGCGGTCCGCGACCTGGTGCACCAGTACCGCGACGCCGTCAGCACGATCAGCACTCTCGATCCGGTCCCCGATCAGTGGCTACACATGACGTTGCAGGGAGTCGGGCACGTCGAGGACATCGACCCGACGATGATCGACAACGTGACCGCCGCCGTTGCTGATCGGCTCCGGGGACTCGCACCTGTAACGACGAGCTACCAGCGCGCACACATCTCGCGCGAAGCCGTGATTCTCCCGCCCGCCGACCCCGAGGCGTTCGCCGGGGTACGCCGCGCGATCCGGCAGGGCATCACGGACGCCCTCGGAGGATGCACGGAAGCCGAAGCCGGTTTCCGTGCACACGTGTCGGCCGCCTACAGCAATGCCGACGCTGACGCCCGGCCCATCCGCGAAGCACTCGACCGCGCCCAGCCCTCGACGCCCGCGCACGCCACCTATACCCACGTCGCCCTGATCCGCATGCACCGCGACCACCGGATGTATGAGTGGGAAACCGTCCAGGCCGTCTCGCTCGGCTGATCACGAGTCGTCGCCAGGACCGGCTGCCGAATTGACCTCTATAAGATCAAGGCGCGCCTGACGGCGCGCGGGCCCGCGCCTGCGGCGGGGCCCCGCGACAGGGACCCCCGCGCTCCGGGCCGCAAGCGGCCCTCGCGCACCCCCGTCGCACCCCACCGCCACGCGGGCCCACACATGACAGAGACGGTCCTGGATCGATAGCCAGGACCGTCTCTCTCGCTGTTCACTACACGATGTCGTCGCCAGGGAGCCGCAGCAGGTCAACGACGGCTTTCTCCGCCTCGTGGAACCGCACTTGCGCGGCCTCGAACCGATCCCTGTCAACCCGCGAGCCTTCGAGCATCGGCCTGTATTGAGTCCATGACGCGTCGAGTTCCCGGAACACAGCGGCAGCCTTGTCATCCATGAACCGAGCCTGTGTCCACCTTTGCGTGCCTGGCAATCCGTGGGTGGGGTGATCTTCTGGTTGCCGCCGTAGATCGCGGACGGTCACGGCGGACGGCGCCCGTAGTCGGCTACGTCGAGCACCCGCCTAGCAACCGCCCGCCTGACGCCATCGTGCCAGACCACCCGACGGCGGACGCGATCACGAGCAGGGGCCGGGCGGTCATCTCACCAGGGAACGACGTTCGGCTCTCGGAGGATCTTTATCGACACGGCACCACGTCAAGGCCGCTCCGCGTCACTACGTGATGGCGCAAGCGCCAGCCTTGACCCGGCACCACGCCGACAAAGAGCGTCGCAGGGAGCCGGACGACGCCCCACCCCGAACGCGCCAGAGCGAGGACCCGCAGTTAGCGAAACAGTTAGTGGTTGCCCGGCAGCACCGGCTTCCACGCACCGTCGTCGGTGGACACTCGACCCGCTCAAACACTGGGCTCCAGACCCGCCAGGGAGCGTCTAGAGCGCCTGAAAATCGAAAGGTCACCGGATCGACGCCGGTCGGAGCCACAGCCAGGGATCGCCGGATCGAGCGATCTCGACGGGCCGCACTTCCTCGGGAGTGCGGCCCGTCGGCGTTTCGGAACGGCCCGCGTGGCCGGCGGAGTAATCCGGTCTTCTCAGTCGCCGTGAACACCATCCCCAGGGCACCTCCAAGGCAATTCCTTCCAGCAATTTCGCATTGCCGCGAGCTGCCCTTCATACCTTTTCCTCGAAGCCACGCCGGGCCAGGAATTGCCCCATGTGCTCTTGACCTGTTGAGTTGTCTCCAGCGGCGTAGGCCGAAACCGGCGGCACGGGAGGGCAGATGACCGAGGACGCGAGGATCGACGGCCAGACGGGGGTGGCGGGCGCAGCCCCGACGGACGCGCCGGGACCCGACAGGCAGGCCTCCATCGGCAGGCTGGTCGAGCAGATCTCCGAGCAGGCCTCGCGGCTCGTCCGCGCCGAGATCGCGCTCGCCAAGGCCGAGCTCACCGAGAAGGCCAAGCAGTCCGGCATCGGCGCCGGCCTGCTGGTCGTGGGGCTCCTGATCCTCGTCTACGCCGTCGGCGTGCTGCTCCTGGCGGCCGTCTACGGCCTGGGCACGGTGTGGCCGCTCTGGCTGTCGGCGCTCGCCATCGGCGGCTTCATGCTGCTCGTCACGATCATCCTGGCGCTCGTGGGCGCCATGCTGCTGAAGAAGGCCACCACGCCGCCGGAGAGCGTCCAGCGCGTCAAGGACGACATCGCGTCGATCAAGGAGGGGATGCACCGATGAGCACTCCGACCCCGCCACCCAGCAGCCGCGAGCTCGAGGCTGAGGTGCTCCGCACCCGCGCGGACCTCGCGGCGGCCATCGACGAGCTGACCACCCGCCTCAGCCCCGGCTACCAGGCGGCGCGGATCGCGCGTGAGGCCAAGCAGGCCGCGCGGGACGCCGGCGCGATGGCCACCGGCGCCTTCGGCGACAAGAACGGCCCGGCGCAAGATCCGCGCCGGGCCCGCAACGCCAAGGTCCTGATCGGAGCCACGGTCGGTCTCGTGGCCATCGGTACCGTCGTTGTCGTCACCGCTGTGCTCAGGCGCGCGCGGGGCTGAGCTGGGGGGCAGCACCCGGCGCGCCTTCGTCCCTACCTGCCGACCAATCCGTCAACGACGTCCGACTAGTTGTCGGACTCGCCCGTGCTGTCCGCCGCCGCACCGAGCAGCGCCCGAACCTCGGACTCCTTGTAGCGGCGGTGACCGCCAAGTGTCCGGATCGACGAAAGCTTTCCCGCTTTTGCCCAACGCGTTACCGTCTTTGGGTCAACACGGAACAAGCTCGCTACCTCGGCAGGCGTGAGCAGGACCTCGGATTCTCCGTGGATGGACATCCCCGCACCTCCTCCGGAACGGTGCCGGCCTGGCCGTACCAGGCGGTTGACGACACCCGCTCTTGCACCATTGTTAGCAGCAAACGGGATTTAGGCGACTTGGGGACGCGGTTTATTTCCTCACTTTCTCTGCGGCTCGCCACGCGCGCCCGTTTCGGGCGAGTCTCGGACACGTGCGACACGCCGACCATGCGATCCCGCGCCATGCCGCCACAACGCGCCGCTGGTCACCGCGTCGCGCTCGGGCCGCAACCGCCCGTCACCCAGGAGTCGGCAAAGTGGCAGAGTCGGATGCCCTGGGCATACGAATGTGATTGCCGTGACGGCAACCACAGCCCGTGACCGGGCTGCCGCCAGGATGCCTTCGATGTAAAGTAATAGTCAAGTCTTGACCACACAGTTGGCCGCCACAACAGGCACCGAAGGCGGCCACCCGACCCCAAAGTCACACCGGAGGATGGGACGAATCACGTCCACGGACTGGAAGAAACGCCGTACCAGCATGTACCGTTGGAACCTGGACAGACGAAACGCTACGGGGCCGCACGTCCATGCACGGTGCCGCCCCGCTCCTACGTTGAGGGGGTCGGAGCCATGGGCCGCGGCCGTCAGAAGGCAAAGCAGACCAAGGTTGCTCGCGCGCTGAAGTACTACAGCCCGGAGACCAATTATCACGCCCTCGAGCAGGAGCTCAGCGGGAACTCCCACACGGATGTGGCGACAGAGTCACGGTGGGACTCCCCGGAGGACGAGGAGTACGACAACAGGTATTCCGACTGGGCTGAGCAAGACGGCAACAAGCGCTGAGGGTGCCGGCGCCTTCGCGCCGGCCCCGCGCCCGGTCCTCGGCCGGACCCGCCGCCGTCAGAAGCGGTAGTCGTTCACCAGCCTGACCGCACCGCCGGACACACCCTTCGTTCCCGCGACCAGGTCTTCCTGCGCCGTCGAGCCGTCCAGTGTGTCCACACTGCCGAGTGTCCATGCGGGCACACTCAGCGCGGACAACCGAGTGAGGGCTGCGTCGGCAGCGTCGGCGCCCACGACCGCGACCATGCCGACGCCCAGGTTGAGCGTGTTCTCGAGGTCGCGGCGCGGTACGCCGCCGAGGTCGCGCACCATGCCGAACACGGCGGGCACGTCCCAGGACGCCCGGTCGACCGTCGCCACGAGGCCTTCCGGGAGCACCCGCGCCAGGTTCGCCGCGAGCCCGCCACCGGTCACGTGCGTGAACGCGTGGACCTGCGCCGCGTCGTCGGCGGCGAGCGCCAGGCAGCCGGTGGCGTAGACCCGCGTGGGCTCCAGCAGCTCCTCGCCGAGGGCGCGCCCCAGCTCGTCCACGTGCCGGTCCAGGGACCAGCCCGCCTGCTTGATCACGGCCCGCACCAGGGAGTACCCGTTGGAGTGCAGACCGCTGGACGCCATCGCGATCAGCACGTCACCGTGCTGCACCCGGTCCGGGCCCAGCACCCTGTCGGCCTCCACGATGCCCGTGGCCGCGCCGGCGACGTCGTACTCGTCCGGGTCCAGCAGGCCCGGGTGCTCGGCGGTCTCGCCGCCCACCAGCGCCGTCTCCGCCACCTCGCAGGCCTGCGCGATGCCGCGCACGATGTCCGCGATCCGCTCCGGCACCACCTTGCCCGTCGCGATGTAGTCGGTCATGAAGAGCGGCTTGGCGCCCATCACGACGATGTCGTCCACGACCATGCCCACCAGGTCGAACCCGATGGTGTCGTGCTTGTCCATCGCCTGGGCGATGGCGACCTTCGTGCCGACGCCGTCGGTGGAGGTCGCCAGCAGTGGCGCGCGGTACCCCCGGAACGCCGACAGGTCGTACAGCCCGGCGAAGCCGCCGACCCCGCCGAGCACGGCCGGGCCCTGCGTGCGCCGCACGGCGTCCTTCATGAGCTCGACGGCCTTGTCGCCCGCCTCGGTGTCCACGCCGGCGGCGGCGTACGTCAGACCTTCGGATGTCACTGGTGCTCCATGGAGTGGTGAGGGCGCGGTCACGGGTGGTCGAGCGCCGTCGAGCCGCCCGCGCTCACGGTGAGCTGCTTGAGTCCGTCCTCCGGCTGGCCGAGCGGCAGCTCCGCCTGCTCGAGGAGGTGCTTGCCGAGCTGGTCGTCCGGGGGCAGCTCGATCGGGTACTTGCCGGTGAAGCAGGCCGCGCAGAGCTGCGAGCTGGGCTGCTCGGTCGCGGCGATCATGCCCTCGGTGCTGATGTAGCCGAGGCTGTCGGCGCCGAGCGACTGCCCGATCTCGTCGACCGCCAGGCCGTTGGCGATCAGCTCGGCGCGCGACGCGAAGTCGATGCCGTAGAAGCAGGGCCACTTCACCGGCGGCGACGAGATACGCACGTGCACCTCCGCCGCGCCCGCCTCGCGCAGCATCCGGATCAGGGCGCGCTGGGTGTTGCCGCGCACGATCGAGTCGTCGACCACGACCAGGCGCTTGCCCTTGATCACCTCGCGCAGCGGGTTGAGCTTGAGCCGGATGCCGAGCTGCCGCAGCGTGTCGGAGGGCTGGATGAACGTGCGGCCCACGTAGGCGTTCTTGGTGAGGCCCTGCCCGAACGGGATGCCGGACTCCGCCGCGTAGCCGACGGCGGCCGGCGTGCCCGACTCCGGCGTCGGGATCACGAGGTCGGCCTCGATGGGGTGCTCGCGGGCCAGGATCCGGCCCATCTCGACCCGGGACGCGTGCACGGAGCGGCCGTTGAGGGTGTTGTCCGGGCGCGCCAGGTAGACGTACTCGAAGACGCAGGCGGCCCGCTCGGCCTGGGCGAACCGCACCGAGCGCATGCCGTCGGCGTCGATGCAGATGAGCTCGCCGGGCTCGACGTCGCGCACGTAGGAGGCGCCCACGATGTCGAGGGCGGGGGTCTCGCTCGCGACCACCCAGCCGCGGTCGAGGCGGCCGAGCACGAGCGGCCGCACGCCCTGCGGGTCGCGCGCGGCGTACAGGGTGTTCTCGTCCATGAAGACCAGGGAGAACGCACCGCGCAGGCGCGGCAGCACCTCGAGGGCCGTCGCCTCCAGCGTGCGGTCGGCATCGCCGGCGAACAGCGCCGTGATGAGGGCGGTGTCGGTGGTGTTGCCGCGGGCGAGCTCGCCCCGGCGCTGCGCGCCGTAGCGCTCGGCCACGAGGTTGACGAGCTCGGCGGAGTTGGTCAGGTTGCCGTTGTGGCCGAGCGCCACCGTGCCGGACGCCGTCGCGCCGAGCGTCGGCTGGGCGTTCTCCCAGGTGACCCCGCCGGTGGTGGAGTACCTGCAGTGTCCGACGGCGATGTGGCCGGTCAGCGCGTTCAGGGCGGTCTCGTCGAAAACCTGGGAGACGAGTCCCATGTCCTTGTAGACAAGGATCTGCTCGCCGTTGCTGGTGGCGATGCCCGCGGACTCCTGTCCGCGGTGCTGCAGGGCGTACAGGCCGAAGTACGCCAGCTTGGCGACCTCCTCGCCGGGTGCCCAGACCCCGAAGACGCCGCATGCGTCCTGGGGGCCCTTCTCGCCGGGCATGAGGTCGTGGTTGAGGCGGCCGTCTCCGCGCAGAGGCATGTTCCGAGTATCCCATGCGGCCGGAACGCAGGGGCCGCCACGGCCTGTGACCTCCGCGTCAGCGCCAGCGCCGGTCAGCGCCCGCGCAGGCTCCGGTGGTCCGCGATCACGGCGAACAGGCCGGCCAGGAGGGTCGTGACCATGGTGACGAAGGCGGTCAGCACCGTGATGTAGACGCCGGGCTTCATCATGCCCTGGCCGGACGGCGAGTTGACGAGGTAGAGCGCCAGGGGCAGCCCGACGACGATCCCGACCACGGCGCCCGTCAGGAAGAACGCCGTGTACCGCGGCGCGCGGCGCACGGTCGCCGGGTCGATGACGTCACGCACCTCCACGTCGTCCACGTTGTCCGAGGAGTCGTGCGGGGCCTGGGTTTCGCTCACGCGACCAGGGTACGCGCCGCCCGCCGCAGCCGAAGAACCCGCTGAGGTGCCGGAGGCCCAGGCCACTCGAGTGACCTGGGCCTCCGGCACCTCAGCAGTTCTGGCTGTGGGCTACCCCACGAGCTTCCAGGGGCTGCGCTTACCACCGACGCCCGGGATCTGGAGGATCGTCGGCCGCGTGGCCTCGTAGACCGAGCCCTTGTAGGTCACCAGGTCGCCCCACCAGTAGAGCTTGAACGGCCGCCAGGCGGGTGCGTCGGGCACCTCCGGGTCGGCCGCCTCGACGGTCAGCGGCAGGCGGGCGGTGGTGCCCGACGGCGACGCCGTCACCAGGAGCTGGTACGCGCCCGGCGTCGTGCCGGCCGGGATGGTGACGGAGGACGACGTCGCGCCGTCCGTCACCGTGGCGGTGCCGAGGGAGACGCCCTCCGCGGCCTCGCCGCCCGACGGGACCAGGAACGTCTCGACCGCGGTGTTCTGCGGCGAGCCGAGCGAGGTCAGGTTCAGGCCCGACAGGCCGACGGTGGTCGACGCGCCGGCCTTGACCGTGCCCGGCAGGGCCGTGGTGACCGTGCGGGTGCGGGCGAAGCTCGGCGTGATCGGCGAGGAGCCCTCCAGGTAGGCGATCCAGGCCTCGCGGTCCACGAGGCCCGAGTCGCGGCCGTTCGCGCCCTCGGTGAAGATCCGGAAGTTGTCACCGCCGGAGATGAGGAACGAGAACGTCGCGATGCGGTACTCCGCGGCGGGGTCCACCGGCACGCCGTCGACCGTGATCGACGAGACGTTGTTGCCGGGCGTCGCGTTCGGGTCCGCGGTCGACACGGTGTAGGACACGTTGTCCGACAGCCCCAGCGCCAGGTACGGGCGCGACGGGCGGTTGCCGTTGACGTCCGTCTGCCACTGCTGCTCGAGCAGCGTGTCGAGCTGCGCGCCGGTCAGCGTGATCGTCCACAGGTTGTTGACGAACGGCAGCACGGCGTTGGCCTCTGCGTAGGTGATGACGCCGTCCTGGCCGAAGTAGAGCTCGTTGCGCAGGCCGCCGGGGTTGACGACGCCGATGTCGGCGCCGCCGCGCTCCTCGCTCGCGAGCGAGTCACGCAGCGAGTTCGCCACGAGGTTGCCGAGCGCCGACTCCGACGCGCGGTCGTCGCGGTTGCCGCCCGTGTAGACGCCGTTCGTGTACGAGCCGCCCGAGAACGCCGTCGTGACGTCGGCGGTGACCTCGCCGACCGGCTGCGCGCCGATCTCCTCGGCCTCCGCCAGCGCGGCGTCGACGATCGAGTCGACCTCCGCGACCACCGGGTAGGTGGCGATCAGCTCGGCGGCCGGGGTGGTGGTGCGCGCGACGTTCTCGACCTCGTAGGCCGTGACGTCGAACGTCGCCGTGTCCACGGTCAGCGAGACGTGGCCGAGGAACTCGCCGTAGTTGCCGGTCTGGATGATCGGCCGGGTCTCCCCCGCCGCACCGGGGACCGGGGCGTCCCACGCGTACTGCTTGTGCGTGTGGCCGGTGAAGATGGCCTCGACGCGCGGGTCGGTGTTCTGCACCAGGTCGGCGAACGGGCCGCCGGCGGCGACCTCCTCCTCCAGCGTCGAGCCGTCCGGCGTGCCGGCACCGGCGCCGTCGTGCGCGAGCGCGACGACCAGGTCCGCCTCGCCGTTCGCGGCGTCGCCGTCGAGCAGCTCGTCCGTGACGCGGTTGATGGCCTCGACCGGGTCGCCGAACTCGAGACCCGCGATGCCCGCCGGGGTGACCAGGGTGGGCGTCTCCTGCGTGACCACACCGACGAAGCCGACGTCGACGCCGTTCACCGGCACGACGTCGTACTCGGGCAGGGCGGGCTCGCCCGTGGCCTCGTCGTAGACGTTGGCGCCGAGGTAGCTGAACTCCGCGGCGGTGACCACGCGGTCGGTGAGGTCCGCCATGCCCTGGTCGAACTCGTGGTTGCCGACCGCCGAGGTCTTCAGGCCCAGCGCGTTCAGCACGTCGATGGTGGGCTGGTCCTGCTGCAGCGCGGAGGCGAACAGCGAGGCCCCGATGTTGTCACCCGCCGAGACGAACGCGGTGCCGTCGGGGTTCTGCGCCCGCAGCTCCTCGACGGTGCCCGCGAAGTTGACGGTGTTCGCGTCGATGCGGCCGTGGAAGTCGTTGATGGCCACCAGGTCCAGGTCGACCGAACCGGGCTCGGTGGTACCTGCGAGGTCGAGGCCGACCAGCACCGGGTCGTGGTCGGACGACCGGAACGGCGTCTCGTCGTAGAGGATCGACGCGTTGTAGTTGTACCGGCTGTACTCGTTCGCCACCGGCTCGTACGCGTTGATGTTCCAGATGTCCGTGCCGGTCACCAGCCCGGCGGCGGCCGGGGAGGCGAGCACGTGGTCGAGCGAGCCGACCATGCCGTCGAAGTTGTACGTGTACTCGCCGGTGGTCGGGCCGAGGTCGGTGTAGCCGGCGTCGGTGAGGACCTTGATCGGGTCCTCCTGCTCGTAGGCGTTAAAGTCGCCGACCAGCAGGACCTTGTCGGTACCCGCCGCGGTGGCCTGGGCCTCCGCGAAGGTCGCGAGCGCGGTCGCCTGCCGGGTGCGGGACTCGTTCGAGGCACCCTGGCCGTCGCCCTGGTCGGGGTCGCCCGGCCAGGGGCCGGCCGAGCCCTTGGACTTGAAGTGGTTGGCGATCACCACGACGTCGTCGGTGGCGTCCGCCGCGCCGCCGGCGGGCTGGAAGGTCTGGGCCAGCGGCTGGCGGGCGTTCTGGAACGCCTCGTCGCCGACCAGGATGGTCGAGTCGCCCACCGGCTCCGCCGTCGCCGTCCGGTAGATGAAGGCGTTGCGGATCACGTCCTCGGACTCCGGCACCTGGGCCGGCGAGGCCACGTAGGCCCACGTGCCCGCGCCCTGCGCCACGTTCAGCGCGTCCACCAGGTTGCCGAGGGCCTCGTCCCGCGGACCGCCCAGCGCCGCGGTGTTCTCGATCTCCAGCAGCGCGACGACGTCGGCGCCGAGCGCCGAGATCGCCGCGACGATCTTGGTCTGCTGGCGCTGCAGGTCCTCCTCCTCGGCCGCGCCGCGGGCGTCGCAGCCGCCGGAGACGGTGACCGGGTCGCCCGTGCGGTCGGTGTAGTAGGTGCAGCCCGTGAGCTCGTCACCCGTGGTGCTGAAGTAGTTGAGCACGTTGAACGTCGCGACCTTGAGGTCACCGCCCACCTCGGCGGGCGCGTCCTCGCGCGTGTTCTCGAACGTGGCCGGCTGCACCGTCGCCGCGACGTCGGGCGTCAGGTGGCGCAGCGGCTGGAAGCTCCAGGCGTCGTACCGGTAGTCGAGGATCACCGGCGTGGTGAAGGTGACCCCCGCACCCACCCGCACGGGGGCGCCGCCGGTCAAGTACGGCAGCGGCTTCGACTTGTTGGCGTTCGAGTTGTAGTTCGTGGACGCGCCGTCGTCGAGCACCACGCGGCGCGCCGCGTTGTCCGCGATCTGCGCGTCGTACTCCGCCGACAGCGGCCGGCCCGCGGTGGTGGGCTGCACCAGCGGGCTGTCGCCCGCGGCCAGGGTGACCGTGCCGTAGTAGTTGGTGTCGTAGTTGTCCGTCACCGTGAACTCGCCCTGCGGCGCGAGCAGCATGCCCTCGAGCGCCTCACGGCCCGCGGCGTCGGCAGGCCAGGCGGCGGACGTCGGCTCGACGGCAGCGGCCGTGTCGAGCACGGTCCAGCCGCCCGACGCCGGCGTGAGCTCCGTCAGGCCGTTGTACTCCGACACGGCGCCGGTGACCTCGACGTGGTCACCGATCGACACGGCGGCGGCAGCGGCGGAGGAGTAGACGAAGACGGCGTCCGACGCACCGGGCGTGGTGTCCGCGGCGTCGCCGCCCGTACCCGCCGTCTGGAGGTAGAAGCCGTTGAAGCCGCCGGTCGCGTAGACGGCGGTGACGACACCCCGCGTGGTGACGGTCTGGCCGACCAGCGGGCTGGCGTCGGTGGTGCCCTGGATGTCGGCGATCAGCGTGACGTCCAGCGCCTGTGCGGGCGCCAGGCCGACGACGGTGGTCGGGACCGCGAGGGCCGCGGTCAGCGCCGCGGCGACGGCGGTGCGGACCGTCCGGGTGGACGGCGGCGAGGATCGGAGCGTGCTGGGAACCACGCTGACTCCTTCTGCAGTGGAAAAGGGGGTGCTCAGCTCAAGCCAGGAGCGCAGTCAACCAACCACGGCACGATGAATGCACGGTTACCGGCGAGATTCTCGCGGAGAAACTCCGGCGATCTCACCCGGGCAGCGCACCGATCGTTGTGCTCGCCGCGGCTCGTCGAGGAGCGCGCGGGCCGAGACTAGCGCGAGCCACCGACAGGGCGCCCGCAAACACGCCCGCGCTACTGACCCAACGGCAGCAGGTGGGAGATGTCGGAGCGGTCGCCCGATGCGTGCACCCGCCCGTCCCCGACGGCGTCCGCCCAGGTGACGGTGCCGGTGGCCAGGCCGAGCCAGGTCTCCGGGTCGGTCTCGACCACGTTCGGCGGCGTGCCGCGCGTGTGCCGCGGCCCGGCGACCGCCTGCACCGCGCCGGCGGGCGGCACCCGCACCTCCACGGAGTTGCCCGGTGCCAGGTCGGCCAGCTCCTCCAGGGTGAAGCGCACCGCCGTCGTCACCTCCCGGCGCTCGGCCTCGCCGCGCGCCCACGCGGCGACGGCCGCGCGTCCGGCCGCCGGATCCGTCCGGCGCCGCGGGGGCACTAGCGCACCGCCGGGAGGTCGCAGGGCACGGCGACGGCGCGCGCCCTCCGGGCGGCGCCGGGAACGAGCGGGGCGGCGCCGGGAACAGCATCGGTCATGGGGTCAGTATCGCGGACCGCCGTGCCGGTACCGGTACTCGTCCGCCGTGGTGCCCTCGACCGCGAACAGGTCCGCCGCCACGACCATGGGCAGCTCGAGCGACGACACGGGCGGGTAGTCGGCCACCTGCGCGAGGCCCGGGGCTCCGGCGTGGGTCGCCGGCTCCGGCCGCTCCGTCGGCCCGGTGGTCGGCGCATGCCGGGGCCAGGGCTCCGAAAGCGGCATCTCGTCCCTGACCTGGGGACGCACGGGCCGGCTCACCGGCGGGTGGCTCACACCGCGTCCGTGCCGCGGCAGCACGGATGCCGCCGGGCCGACGCCGCGCGGCGGCTGCGAGGAAAGCTCGGGGCGAGGTTGCGGGGCGGGCCGGGGAGTCGGCTGGGGCCGCGGGGTCGGGCTCGGCTCCGGCCGTGGGGTCGCCTGCGCGGTCGGCTCGGGCCGTGGCGTCGGCTCGGGCCGCGACGTCGGCTCCGGCCGCAGGTTCCGCGCGGCGGCCCGGCGACCTCCACCCGCCGACGGCCGCACCGCCTCCGACGAACCCAGCACCTCCGGCGAACGCAGCGTCTCCGGCGAGCGCGGATCGGCATGACCGGCAGCGCCCGCCGTCCCCGCCGTCGACCCGAGGACCCCCGTCACCGCCCCGAGAGCAGACCGGCCGGCCCCCGGGTCCACGGAGACCGAGCCCAGCGTGAACGTGACGCGCCGCTCCGACACGTCGGCCTCGGTGAGCGTGACCCGCACGTCGGAGCCCAGGGGCAGCCGCTGCCCCACCACCCGCGCCCGCACGGCCGGGTCGCGCAGCACGACCTGCCCTCGCTGCGGCTCCTTGGCGGGGTCGTCGACGTCGACCACCACGCCGTCGAACTCGTCGCCCAGCCGGCCGGCGAGCAGCGACGCCTCGACGATGTCTATGCACTCGCGCTCGAACGACGACGCGCGGCGGCCGGTCTCCGCCATGACGGCGGGCAGAGTGGGCAGGGCCGCCAGCACCCACGCGGGCACCGCCGTCCCGGCGGAGACCGCGAGGCAGATCTCGGTCGCGTAGCGGTCCACCAGGCGGCGCAGCGGCGCCGTGACGTGCGCGTAGTCCGCGGCGATCGCGGCGTGCCGGGTGTTCTCGGGAGGCGGCACGACGGCGCCGTCGGGCCCGCGCATGCCGAACGCGACGTACCCGGCGCCGCGGAAGAGCGTCGTGGCCTCGTTGAGGAACGCGGCGTGCTCAGGGATGCGCGACTCGAGGGTGGGGACGAGGCGCGCGTAGGGGACGTCGTCCGGCCACTCGATGCGCAGCGCCGCGGCGGTGCGGCGCAGGCGGGCCAGGTCGCGCGGGTCGGCCTCCGGGAGGATGCGCAGGACGCCGATGCCCGCCTGCCGCATGAGGTGGGCGGCCGCGATGCCGGTGAGCAGCGAGATCTGGGCGTTCCACTCCTCCACCGGCAGGTTGCGGCGGAACGACAGCGCGAACGTGCCGTCGTCGCGGCGCTCGATCTCCTGCTCCGGCACCTCCAGCGACACCCCGCCCCGCGCGGCCTCCAGCGACTGGCGCAGCCGCCCGACGTCGGCCAGGAGCTGCAGCGACTCGCTCGCCGTACCGGCGTCGAGGCTGGACTGCACCTCCGCGTAGGTGAGCCGCTCCCGGCTGCGCACGAGCGCGCGCTCCAGCGAGGCGCCGGTAATGATGCCGCGCGCGTCCAGCGTGATCGTCCACAGGACCGCCGGGCGGTCGCCGTCGGGCAGCAGGCTCGCCGCGCCCTCGGACAGGACCTTCGGGTGCAGCGGGGTGGGCGCGTCGGGCCCGTAGACGGTCATGCCGCGCCGGTGCACCTCCGCGTCGAGGGCTCCGCCGGGTACCACGAACGCGCCGAGGTCCGCGATGGCGTAGTGCACCACGTACCCCTCGCCCGACTGTTCCACGTGCACCGCCTGGTCCAGGTCCATGGAGCCGGGCGGGTCGATGGTGACGAACTCGACCTCGCGCCGGTCGGCGCGGCCGGCGGTGAAGTCCCGTCCGACGGCGGCCCGCGCCTCCTCGAGCACGTCCTGCGCGAACATCGCGGGCAGGCCGACCTCGGCGCGGAGCGCCGCGAGAGCATCGCTGACGGACTCGGGGGCAGCGGGCGCGAGGCGCATCTGACGGGTCGGCACAACTGCGAACATAGGCCGGTTCCGCGCTCCCCGCGCGGTGTCGCTGTGCTATTCGACGACGACGGTGGCCACGAGCGCCCGGTGGTCGGTCCCGGGAACCTCCATGGCGACGACGTCGGAGACCGCCATGTCGTTCTCCACGACCACGTGGTCCAGCGCGAAGAGCGGCGGCACCCTGCTGCCCTCCGGCCAGGTCACGGTCGGTCCGGCGCCCCACTCGCGGGTGGCGTCGGAGAAGCGCCAGCCGAGCAGGTCGCGGAAGGTCGCGTGGTCGTAGGTGGCGTTGAAGTCGCCGGCCAGGATCTGCGGCGTGCTGTCCGACCGGGCCTGCTCGGTGAGCTCGACCAGCTCGGTGCGCCACGTCGTGACCTCGGCCGGCATCGGCGGGTACGGGTGCACGACGGTGACCCGCACGTCGGTGCCGCCCACCGCGACCAGGGCCGACGGCATGGCGAAGCTGGTGCCCCTGAGCTGCTCCTCGTCCGTGAGCGGCGTGGCCGACCAGAGCCCGCTGCCGGCGGGGCTGTCCGGGGCGGGGACGGTGAAGCTGTGCCCCAGCAGGTCGCCCAGGCCGGCGTCGGCGAGGGCCTCCTCGAAGTCGGGGGTCAGCTCCTGGACCGAGAGCACCTCGACGTGCTGCGACTCCACGAGGTCGACCACGGTCTCGGCGTCGGCCTGCCCGTACCGGGCGTTGATCGTCATGACCCGCAGCGTGCCGGCGTCGGCCGGATCCGCCGTCGCGGACGTCTGCGGCGGCAGGAAGAAGGGCAGCGTCCAGTACACGAAGCCCGCGAGCGAGGCCGCCAGCAGCACGGTCAGCACCCAGCGCCGCGAGAACAGCGTGACGATCAGCAGCGGCAGCGTCGCCAGCGCCGCCCAGGGCGTGAACGCCACGAGCTGGGGCAGGGGGACCACGTTGTCGAACGGGAGCACCCTGGCGAACGCCACGAGGAGCAGCGGGATCGCGATGATCCAGAGCACGACGGAGATGAGGCCATGGACAAATCGCACCCCCGGACCCTACCGGGTGCGGGGTGACGGAGGCTGCGGCCCGCGAGGATCACCAGAGCACCCGCCCGGATTTCACCCGCCGCTCGACGGCGCGGGGACCAAGCGAGCGCCCTGCCTGCGTCAGCCGAAGATCCTCGGGAGCGTCCCCTCGAACGCCTCGCGCGCCTCGTCCAGCGGAAGCTCGAACTGGCCCTCGACCACCACGGCGTCGCCGCCCGTGGTGCCGAGGCGCAGCACCGGCACGCCGGCGTCCTCGGCCAGGTGGGTCAGCTCGCCCTCGTGCTCGGGGTCGACGGCGACCACCACGCGGCCGGTCGTCTCCGAGAACAGCGCGACGAACGGGTCCACCTTGTCGCGGCCGGTCACACCCTCCAGCGCCACCGACGCGCCGACCCCGAACCGCAGCGACGCCTCGAGCAGCGTCTGGATCAGCCCGCCCTCGGACAGGTCGTGCGCGGCGGCGACGAGGCCGGCCTTCCGCGCCTCGACGAGGGCCGAGGCCAGCGCCTTCTCCGCGGCCAGGTCCACCCGCGGCGGCACGCCACCCAGGTGCGAGTGCACGACATCGGCCCAGGCCGAGCCGTCGAGCTCGTCCCGCGTGGTGCCGAGCAGGAGGAGCGACAGGCCCTCGGTCTGCCAGCCGGACGCGAGGGCCGTGCTCACGTCGTCGAGCACGCCGAGCACGCCGACCACCGGGGTGGGGTGGATCGACGAGTCGATCTGGCCGGGCTCGCCCGTGCCGTTGTAGAGGGAGACGTTGCCGCCGGTCACCGGGACGCCGAGCTCCTGGCACGCGTCGGCGAGGCCCTCGATCGCCTCGACGAGCTGCCACATCGAGTCCGGGTGCTCGGGCGAGCCGAAGTTCAGGCAGTCCGTCACGGCCAGCGGCGTGGCGCCCGTGGTGGCCACGTTGCGGTAGGCCTCCGCGAGCGCGAGCGCGGCACCCGCGCGCGGGTCGAGCTTGCCGTAGCGGCCGTTGGCGTCGGTCGCGAGCGCGACGCCGAGGCCCGTGGTCTCGTCGACGCGGACGACGCCGCCGTCGTCGGGCTGGGCGAGGGCCGTGTTGCCCTGGACGAAGCGGTCGTACTGGTCGGTGACCCACGCCTTGGACGCGAGGTTCGGCGAGGCCAGCAGGGTGAGCGCGGTCTCGCGCAGCTCGTCGCCGGTCTCCGGGCGGGCGAGGCCCGCTGCCGCCGTCGTGTCGGCCTGCAGCCCGTCCTGCCAGGCCGGACGCGCATAGGGCCGCTCGTAGACGGGTCCCTCGTGCGCGACGGTCTTCGGGTCGACGTCGACGATCCGCTGGCCGTGGTGGTCGATCGTGAGGCGGCCGGAGTCGTTGACCTCGCCGATGACGGCGGTCTCGACCTCCCACTTGCGCGTGATCGCGAGGAACGCGTCGAGCTGGTCGGGGCGGACCACGGCCATCATGCGCTCCTGCGACTCCGACATGAGGATCTCGCCGGCGTTGAGCGTGGGGTCGCGCAGCAGGACGTCGTCGAGGTCCACGTGCATGCCGCCGTCGCCGTTGGAGGCGAGCTCGGAGGTGGCGCAGGAGATGCCCGCGGCGCCGAGGTCCTGGATGCCCTCCACGACCTTGGCCGAGAACAGCTCGAGGCAGCACTCGATGAGCACCTTCTCCATGAAGGGGTCGCCTACCTGGACCGACGGCCGCTTGGCGGGCACGCCGTCCTCGAACGTCTCCGACGCGAGGATGGAGGCGCCGCCGATGCCGTCGCCGCCCGTGCGGGCGCCGAACAGGACCACCTTGTTGCCGAGGCCCGAGGCGTTGGCAAGGTGGATGTCCTCGTGCCGCAGCACCCCGAGGCAGAGCGCGTTGACGAGAGGGTTGCCCTGGTAGGAGCCGTCGAAGACGAGCTCGCCGCCGATGTTCGGCAGGCCGAGGGAGTTGCCGTAGCCGCCCACGCCGGAGACCACGCCGTGCACGACGCGCGCGGTGTCGGGGTGCTTCACGTCGCCGAACCGGAGCTGGTCCATGACCGCGACGGGGCGCGCACCCATCGAGATGATGTCGCGGACGATGCCGCCCACACCGGTCGCGGCACCCTGGTAGGGCTCGACGAACGACGGGTGGTTGTGCGACTCGACCTTGAAGGTGACGGCCCAGCCGTCGCCGATGTCGACGACGCCGGCGTTCTCACCGATGCCGACGAGGAGGTGTTCCTTCATCTCGTCGGTGACCTTCTCGCCGAACTTGCTCAGGTGCACCTTCGACGACTTGTACGAGCAGTGCTCGCTCCACATCACGGAGTACATCGCGAGCTCGGCCGCGGTGGGGCGGCGGCCCAGGATGTCCTTGATGCGCTGGTACTCGTCCTCCTTGAGGCCGAGCTCTCCGTACGGCTGCACCTCGTCGGGGGTGGCGGCCGCCACGTCGACGGTGTCGAGCTGCGGGCGGGAAGGTGCCTGGGACGCGGGCGCGGTCATGTAGTTCCTCGCGGGCGGGGTGGGTTTCTGGGCGCCGGAGCGCCCAGCCAGTCTACGACGCGTCGCGCGGAGGGGCGGTCCCCGGGGCTCTCGCCACATGTCAGACGCTCAGGTCGCCCCCGTGACCTGAGCGTCTGACACGTGGCGGGCGCCGGGTCAGAGCTGGGAGTCGTAGACGCGCACGTAGTCGACGACCATCCGCTGCGGGAACTGCGTGGTCCCGTCGGGGTAGCCCGGCCAGTTGCCGCCCACCGCCACGTTCAGCAGGAAGAAGAACGGCTGGTCGAAGACCCACTGGTTGCCGCCGACGTCGGCCGTGGTGCGGGTCTGGTACACGGTCCCGTCCACCGACCAGGTGATCCGGCCGGGCTGCCAGTCGATGGCGAAGGTGTGGAAGGTGTCGGCGAACGACCAGCCCTGCGGGTGCGTGTAGGCGGCGCCGATCCCGTTGCCGCCGGAGTAGCCGGGGCCGTGCAGGGTGCCGTGCACCATGTGGGGCTCGAAGCCGACGTTCTCCATGATGTCGATCTCACCGGAGTTGGGCCACGGGACACCGTTGTCGATCTGGCTCCCGAGCATCCAGAACGCCGGCCAGATGCCCTGGCCGCGCGGGATCTGGATCCGGGCCTCGAGGCGGCCGTACCGCGGCTCGACCTTGTTGGCGGTAGTCAGCCGGGCCGAGGTGTAGCCGCCGTTGCCGTCCTGCCGGGCGGTGATGACGAGGTTGCCGTTGCCGTCCAGCGCCGAGTTGTCCCGGGAGTTGGTGTAGACCTGCAGCTCGTTGTTGCCCCAGCCGCCGCCACCCGTCTCCTGGTTCCAGTTGGCCGGGTTGGGGGCGCTGCCGGCCGGGCCGTCGAACTCGTCCGACCAGGTCAGGGCGCCGACGGCGGCGGGAGCGGCGGCCGGCGCCGAGCCGGCTTCCGGCGCCTGGGGCGCTGCGGCGGAGGCGACGAGCGAGGCGGACAGGACGAGCGTCGCGGCGGCGGCCGCCGTGACGGTGGTACGGATCGTGCGGTGTCTGGTGCTACGCATCGGACGCTCCTTCGCGAACAGGTCGCCCGCCGCACGGGTAGGCGCGCCGGGCGTGCGGTCGATCGCACTGGCAGGGACGACGCGACGCTACTTTTCACCCGCTCGGTGGAACAAGATGGTGAAAACCCGTAGTCGTGACGGGTCCACCGTTCAGCCTCGCTGAACAGTCAGCCAGTGATACGCGATGGACTGACCGGGTAGGCGCGCCTGACCATGACCGCATGCCCCTGCGCCACTCGCTCCTCGCCGTGCTCGTCATGATCATCTGGGGCACCAACTTCCTCGCGATCGACATCGGCGTCGACGACGTGCCGCCCGTGCTGTTCGTCGCCATCCGGTTCGTCGTGGTGCTGATCCCGGCCATCTTCCTGGTCCCGCGCCCGGCGGCGGCGCTGAAGGACGTGCTGGTGGTGGGCGTCTTCCTCAGCCTCGGCCAGTTCGGGCTCATGTACACGGCGATCTGGCTCGACATGCCGCCGGGCCTCGCCTCGCTCGTGCTCCAGGCGCAGGTGGTGTTCACGGTCCTGTTCGCGAGCGTCGCCCTCCGCGAGCGCCCGACGACGCCGCAGCTCGTCGGCGTGCTGCTCGGCGCGGTCGGCCTGGTGGTCGTGGGCCTCGGCCGGTCGGCGGCGACGCCGGGCATCGCGTTCCTACTGACCCTCGCGGCCGCGGCGTCGTGGGCGACCGGCAACGTGATCGTGCGGCGGCTCGGGTCCGTGACCCACACGACGGGAACCCGGCCGGGTCCGCTGGCCGGCCTGTCGATGACCGTGTGGTCGGCCCTGGTGGTGCCGGTGCCGATGTTCGCGCTGGCCCTCGTGCTGGACGGTCCGGCGGCCGTCGGATACTCGCTCACGCACCCCACCTGGGCGGCCGTGCTGTCCACCCTCTTCACCGCCTGGCTCGCGAGCCTGGTGGGCTACGGCATCTGGAACACGCTGCTGGCCCGCTACCGGGCGAGCGCCGTGGTGCCGTTCACGATGCTGGTGCCCGTGGTCGGCATGACCGCCGCCTGGCTCGTGCAGGGCGAGGTGCCGAACCTGGCCGAGGCCGGCGGAGGGCTGCTGCTGCTCCTGGGGGTGGCGATCACGTCGGGGCTGCTGCGGTGGCCGGGCCGGCCGCGCTTCAGCACGGGCGCGTAGCACGCTCCGCTACAGCCCGGGCCGGGCACGTAGCAGCCTCCGCCACGGCCCTGTCGCGCAGCAGCCTCACATCCGCGCCATCAACACGTCGATCTCGGCCCCCGGCATCGCCGGGTCGAACCCGTGCTCGATCAGCCAGCGGATCGCCCCCAGGCTGCGCAGCGACCACCACCCGCGGATCACGTCCAGGTCGACGTCGGTGCCGTAGCCCGCGAGCAGGTCGTCCAGCCGCTCCTCGTGCCCGAGCGTCAGGATCGCGAGGTCGAACAGCGCGTCGCCAGGACCGGCCTCCGACCAGTCGATTACGCCCGTGACCTCGTCGCCGTCGACGAACACGTGGGTGAGCTGCAGGTCGCCGTGCGCGAAGACCGGGGTCCACGGCCGGAGCGCGGCCTCAGCGACCTCGCGGTTGCGCGTGACCAGCTCGGCGGGCAGGACGCCGCTGGCGACGAGCCACTCGCACTCGGCGTCGAGGTGCGTGACGATCTCGTCGAGGCCCTTGCCGGGCCAGGGCGGCAGCGGGGCGTCGTGCAGCGTCCGGATCGCGGCGCCGGCGGCGGCCCACGCCGCCGCCGAGGCGGGCGACGGCTCGCCGAGGCGGCCGAGCGCCGCCCCCCGGACGGCGGCGAGCGCGAGCGCCGGCGGCTTGCGCCACAGGATCTCCGGCGTCGGGATCGGCGCCCTGGCCATCGCCTCGACCTCGACGTCGGTGCGCGTCTGGTCGCCGTCGATCTTCAGGAACACGTCGCCGACGCGCAGCGTCGCGCAGGCCTGATGGGCGACGACGACCTCCACCTCTGCCATGCGGACATCATCGCGAGACGGCCATCGGCGTCGCACGGCTTTTCTCCCGCGCCACGGCCTTCTCCCGCGGGGCCGGCCGCGCGGACCCCCGGCGCACCCGCCCCCACGGCTTGTACACGGACAGCACCATCGCCACGGTCAGCGCGGTCAGCGACACCGTCGGCGGGTACACCAGCGACGAGAGGTCCGTGAGCGGCACCCGGCCGGCCTCGACCGCGAGCCCGGCCGCGCCGACGTCGGGCATACCCGGCCGCAGCACCAGCAGGATCAGCGTGCACAGCACCAGGTTCATGACGAGCTTGACCGCCACCCACCAGTAGCGCACCAGCCCCCACTTCGTCGCGAGCCCGAGCAGCAGGCCGGAGCCGAGGCAGACCAGCGCCGACGTCAGCATGGGGGTCACCACGTACTCGGCGAGCGCGCGCAGGGCCAGCCCGCGGGCGGCGTCCGAACCGCCCGAGAGGCCCACCCCGACGAGCACCGCGACCAGCACGTCGACGCCGACCCACGCGCCCGCCGACACGATGTGCAGGGTCAGCACCGCCTTCCGCACGCGCGGCGGCAGGTGCACCGTTCCCCTGGAGCTCATGGTCCCGTCCCTCCTCGGGCACCCGGCGGCGCCCACCGCGTCCCAGCGTCCCTGCCTGGCGCAGGTGGGGAATCGGCCGCGGGGCGGCACCCGCGCTGCGCCGTCCGACGTCGGCGCGCGCCGGGCAGCTACGTCCCCTGACGTAACCGCGGCTACGGCGGGCAGGGGGTGACGCGCCGTCCGACGTCGGACACAGTGGGGGCTGTCGAGGCACAGTGGGGCTGGAGGTGAGGAACATGGGCAAGCCGCGTCTGGTCGACGTCGGCGTGACCGCGGTGCTCACGGCGCTGGTGCTGGTCTCGCTGCCGTTCCTGGACGGGTCGTCCACGGTGGACCGCCCGGTCGACGCCCTGGGCTACGCGCTGGCGCTCACCGCGGCGGTGGGCACCCTGTTCCGCACCCGCCGGCCCGTGCTCACGCTGGGCGTCGTGGTCGGCGCGACCGTCGGCTACCTGCTGCTCGCCTACCCGTACGGGCCGGTGATGCTGTGCCTCGGGGTGGCGGTCTACTCCCTGGCCCGGCGCCGTCCGCTCCGTCCAGCGCTGCTGTACGCCGCGCCGACGCTGCTGCTGCTCGTGGTGCACGTCTTCACGCATCCGGCCGGGCTGGGCATCCCGGCCGGCCTGGTGCCGGCGGCCGCCTTCGTCGCCGTGCCGTTCAGCATCGGCGTGGCCCGGCGCGTGTGGTACGAGGCGCGGTCGGCGGAGCGTGCGGCGGCGGAGCAGCAGGCCCGCGACGACGAGCGGCTGCAGCTCGCGCACGAGGTGCACGACGTCGTGGGGCACGGCCTGGCCGCCATCCAGATGCAGGCGGACATCGCCCTCCACCTCGGCAGGCCGCAGGACGCCACCGCCGCGCTCGAGGCCATCTCGAAGGCGGCGAACGAGGCCCTGACCGAGCTGCGGACCACGCTCGCGGAGATCCGGCCCGGATCGCGTGCCGGCGGCGGCCCAGAGCGGGCGCCGACGGCCGGGCTCGCCAACCTGGAGGCGCTCGCGCAGCGCGTCCGCTCGGCGGGCGTCTCGGTGGACCTCGTGGTCACCGGCACGCCCCGGCCGCTGCCCGACGCCGTGGACCTCGCCGCCTATCGTGTGCTCCAGGAGTCGCTGACCAACGTGGTCAAGCACGGCGCCGGCGCGGCGGCGCAGGTCGAGGTGGCCTACGAGCCGGACGCCGTCCGGCTCGCGGTCCGCAACCCGCGCACCGCCGACGGCGCGTTCGTCGCGGGCTTCGGCATCACCGGGATGCGGCACCGTGTCGAGTCCCTGGGCGGGCGGCTGGAGGCCGGACCCGTCGAGGAGTCCTTCGAGGTGCGGGCCGCGCTGCCCGCGGAGGTTATCGCATGATCTCGGTGCTGCTCGTGGACGACCAGGACCTCGTCCGGATGGGCCTGCGCGCGCTCATCTCGGGGGAGGACGACATGGCGGTGGCCGGCGAGGCCGCCGACGGCATCGCCGCGGTCGCCGAGGCTCGCCGCGTGCGGCCGCACGTGGTGCTCATGGACATCCGGATGCCCGGCATCGACGGCATCGAGGCGACGCGGCGCATCGCGGAGGACCCGGACCTCACCGGCACGCGCGTGGTACTGCTCACCACGTTCGAGCACGACCAGTACGTCGTCGACGGCCTGCGCGCCGGGGCCAGCGGGTTCCTCCTCAAGAACACGCCGCCGGCCCACCTCGTGGCCGCCGTCCGCACGGTGCACGACGGCGGCGCGCTGCTGGCGCCGTCGGCCACGCGGACGCTGATCCGGGAGTTCACCGCTGCGTCCCCACGCGCCCTGGAGCCGCACCCCCGGATCGGGGATCTCACCGACCGCGAGCGGGAGGTCGTCGGCCTGGTGGCGCAGGGCATGAGCAACCACGAGATAGCGGCAGAGCTGGTACTCAGCCCGGCCACCGCCCGGACCCACGTGTCGCGCGCGATGGTCAAGCTTTCGGCCCGCGACCGCGCCCAGCTCGTGGTGTTCGCCTACCAGTCCGGCCTGGCCTGAGTGCGCGGCGCGCGGGGCCGCGCGCAGGGTGAAACAAAGATGTCACGTGGGGCTTCCCGACGTTTACCCGATAGTGGTTTCATTCGGACATGAAGCTGCTCCGGACTTTCCCGAAGGTTGCCTTCGAGTTCGGGCTTGCCTCGTGGCAGTGGCTGGGGCTTCGTGAGCAGAACCCGCGCTTCGCCACCTGCTTCGGCGACATCTTCCTCGAGTCGCTGGACGGCTGGTGGTTCCTGGACACGGTCGAGGGCACGCTCGAGCTGCGCTGGAACTCCGCCGTCACCATGTACGAGGAGCTGGAGTCGGCCGAGGGCCGGGCCACCTACCTCATGGACGACCTGGTCCGCGACGCCCGGAGCCGCGGCATCCGCCTCAACGAGGAAGACGTCTACACCTTCAACCCGCACCCCGCCCTGGGCGGCGAGCTGGGCGTCAACGGCCTCGGCACCATGCGCTTCGAGCTCGCGCTCAACTGGGTGGGGCAGATGCACGACCGGGTGCTGCACAGCTCGGGCGAGATCCGCCTGCCCCCCATGCCGGACGGCGGCCGCAGGGCGGCTCCCCCGGTCGCCCAGCCCTGGGACCCGGCGTGGTCGGAGGACGAGACCTTCGACGTCCCGTTCGAGCAGTACCTGGCAACGGGCACCTTCGCGGCGGTCGCCGCCCCGCGGCGGAACGACGACGGCTACCCGTCGCCCCGGCGCGAGCCGGACCGGGGCGGCCGGACCCCGTACATCACGCAGAGCCACGGTGCCGAGAGCAGCGGGGCCCAGGACCTCGGGACGCCCGGGCGCGCACGGCCGTGGTCCGGGCAGAACGCGGGCGGCCCCCTCTGGTCGGGGCAGACCGAGTCCGCGCAGCCCTGGCTGGAGCCGCACCGGCCGGCCCAGGCCGCCACCCCGTCCGACGGGCACGAGGCCGCGTACGACTCGTCCTATCCCGCCGCCTCCGGGTCCTACGCCGCGGACCCGGACCAGTACACGACCGGGCAGTACACCACCGACCACTATGCGGCCGAGCAGTACGCGACCGGACAGTACGGTGCCGAGCAGCCCGCGGCCGGCGCGGCCGATCAGCCGGGCGGACCGTACGCCCAGCAGACCTGGGCCCCGTACGGTGCCGGCCAGGACCAGCCGGCCCCGGCCGCACCCACGTGGGACGCTCCCGCGTGGGGCGGACAGGCGGCGCCTGCCGGCGGTCACCAGCAGGCGCCACCCGCCGACGACCCGTTCACCGCGTGGGACGACCTGTGGGGTAAGCGCTGATCCGCTGCCGCCCGCGCCTCGGATGCGCCGGCTGCGGCTCGGCCATCCGCTCCGGCCGGAGCCGACGCTTGCGCTCGTCCCGGGCGACCATGCTCAGCTCTCCGGGCGTGCTGGTCCGCGCGTGCTTGAGCAGGCGGGTCTCCAGCGCCAGCCGGTTCGCCCGGCGCAGCCCGTCGGTGTAGCCGAGGATCGTCTGCGCGTGCGCGTGCGTGATGTGCCCGCCGCGGAGCGCCGCGAGCGTGCGCGGGTGCTCGTGCACCAGCGCCCGGGACTCCTCGATGAGCGCGACGACCGACCCCTCCGGCACCCGCAGCGCCTTCGCCAGCCGCTCGACCAGCTCCGTCGCCAGGCCGGCGGGATCGTCCGCCTCGACGTCCGCGGTCTCGAAGAGCTCGGGCTGGTCGGCCACCCACTCCCGGACCGATTCCATGAGCACGGCACGCGACGCCGCGAGCGATGCGAGAAGCGCGTCGACCGCCACCACGGCGTCGACCGCCTCCGTGAGGTTCGCGAAACCGCTCGCGAACCCCGACTCACGCGGCGCAGCCACACCACGCGAAGACCGGCCCGGCACGTCGGCCGGACCGCGAGCCACCAGGACCTTGTTCGAACGCATGTTCTAACCATAGGGGGTGACACCGACACGCGCCACCCGGCATGGCGACCGGTGCCCGCCACCCGCTACCCGCACAATGGGCGTGTGCCGATCCGATCAGCCCTCGCCCGACCAGCCGCCGCTCAGGCCCTCGCCGCGTGCGCCGCAGCGGCCACCCTCCTCGCCCTGAGCGGCTGCGGCCTGACCGAGCGCGCCGGGGGTTCGGACGGCCCGGGTGAGCCGACGCCCACAGCATCACACTCGCCACTGACATCGCCGGAGCCGCCGGCCGACCCGGCCGCGAACCTGCACACCAGCACGGTCACCGTCGGCGACGTCGTCCTGCGCGTCGGGGCGCAGGAACCCGCCGTCGTGCGCGCGGACGAACGCGGGCCGGGCACCACGACGGTCACCCTGACCCTCGCCCCCGGCGGCTCAGCCCGGCTCGCGCTCGCCTCGCCCGGCGCCCTCGACGTCGACTCCGACGGCAGCATCGCCGTGCTCGACGGCGGCGGCACACCCGTCGCGGCGATCGGCCCGCCCGAGCCGCCGTCGGGCAGCGCGGACGACGCGCCGCGGATCGAGGTGACGGATACGGACGCGACCCACGCGCGGCTGGAGATCGACGACCGGCTCGGCGGGACGGCCCTCGGCGCCGACGACGAGCCGGCCCGCGCCGAGCCGGTGCGGGTCACGCTCGTGGTCGGCACCGACGCGATCGAGGACACCGTCTGGGGAGAGAACGAGGGCGGGCGCTCGCTCGCCGTCGACCCGACGGACTGGGCCAGGTACGCGGGCGAGGCGGGGCTCGAGCTGATCCGCACCCAGCTCGTGGCGGCAGAACCCGAGGCGGGCAGCTCGACCATGGACGACCAGCTCGTGTGCCATGCGGTGGGCGCCCCCGACAAGGGCACCTGGAACCTCGAGCCCTGGCGGCCCGACGTCGGCCTGATCCTCACGGCCACCGCGCACTGCAACCCGGTGTGAGCGCGCCGGCCCGGCGCATGAACGTGCCCGCCCGGCGCGTGAGCGTGCCCGCCCGTACCAGGTCGTGACCCAGTCGTGACCAGGACCGGTGCGGTTCGAGGTGCGGAGCCGCCCCGGTTGGGGTTTGCTGGAACGACGGCGAGGCAGGCTCGCCGACAATCGATGAGCCCCAGCTCAGCCGGACTCCCGGTCCTCGCCCTCGTGCGCTCCCAGACGCCCGAATGGCCTCGGCCGGAGCCCGGCACGTACGGCAGTTCCCCCTGGGGTCAGGCATTTCTCCTCGGAGACACCTTGGCAGGGAGGCTCCTGATGACCCGTGTACTCGTCCTCGGATCGATAGTCGCCGTGGGCTGCGGCGCACTTCTCGGCATCACACTCGCGTACCAGCTCGTACCGCTCATCGTGCTCGCCGTCCTCCTCGGACTGGCGGGCACTTTCTTCGTCGTGCGCGCCACACCGGAACCCGCACCGGCCGTGCGCGCGTCGGTCACCCTCGGCGGGCCGCTCGCGCGACCCGCCGACGACGAGGACGAGGAGTCCGCCACCGAGCCCGTCCCGGCCCCGGTGGAGCAGCTCCCCGTCCCGGTCGTCGCGGCGGTGCCCGACGCCGCCTGACCCGTTCGCGGCGTCAGGCGGTCCTGGCCTGCTGCTTGCGCAGCTCCTTCTCGCTGACCGGCGCCGTGCCGCTCGCCCGCAGCTCGCGGTAGTACGCGCGCGCCTCGTCCTGGCGGACCTTCTCGGAGCCGTCGGCGATCGGGGCACGCAGGTGCTCCTGCGTGAAGCCCCAGCCGTCGACGACATCGAGCACGTGCGGGCGCAGCTCCTTGAGCAGGCGGTCGATCGTCGCCGTCACGGCCTTGGCCCGCCCGGTCGAGAGGCGGCCGTTGGTCAGGTACCAGTCGAGGTGGCGCTCGATGACGGTAAGGCCGTAGATGTCGCGGAGCAGGGTGAGCACCGCGCGGTTGCCCGGGTCGGAGACGGTGCCGATGGCCTTGGTGAACGCGTCCCAGCGGACCAGCTCGGCCCACGCCGCCGCGGACCCGAGCAGGCTCACCTGGTTGTCGTCGAAGATCTCCTGCGCCTTGATCGAGTCGGCCTTGAGCGCCGGGCGCATGCCCAGCGCGGTCGCGGCGACCATGCCCTCGTAGCGACCGGCGATCAGCCCGCGCTGCACGTCGGCGTCCAGCAGGCGGCCCGCCGCGCGCGCACCACCGCCGTCGGCCACCGACTGGCCGAGCCTGCGCAGCGGGAGCTTGTGCAGCACCGCGTCCTTCGCCTGCCCTGCCACGATGCCCGCCATGCCGGCGGGGGACTTGGCGACCTTGGCCAGCCGCTTGCCGTAGTCGCCGACGAGGCGCTTGGCGGCGAGCTGCAGCAGCACGTGGTTGTCACCCTCGAAGGTGGCGTAGACGTCGAGGTCGGCGCGCAGGCCGGTGAACCGGTTCTCGGCGAGGAAGCCCGCGCCACCGCAGGCCTCGCGGCACTCCTGCAGCGTGTCGAGGGCGTACCAGGTGGAGGTCGCCTTGAGCGCTGCCGCCGTCGTCTCCAGGTCCTCGCGCTTGGCAGGGGTGTCCTCGCGGCCCGAGAACACGGCGTCGAACAGCTCCAGCAGCTCCTCGTGCGCAAAGTGCATCGCGTACGCCTCCGCGATCCGCGGGAAGAGCCGACGGCGGTGCGTCGCGTAGTCGAGCAGCGTCAGCTCGTCGGCCCCCGCCGACGGCGAGAACTGGCGGCGCTCCGCTGCGTACTTCGTGGCGATCGCGAGGCCGATCTTGGCCGCGCCGATGGACGCGCCGTCGAGGGACACGCGGCCCTGCACGAGCGCGCCGAGCATGGTGAAGAAGCGCCGGCCGGGGCTGTCGATCGGGGAGGTGTACGTGCCGTCCGCGGCCACCTGGCCGTAGCGGGCGAGCAGGTCGCGCCGCGGCACGCGCACGTTCGTGAAGTGCAGCTTGCCGTTGTCGATGCCGTTGAGGCCGCCCTTCTGGCCGTCGTCCTCACCGCCGACGCCCGGCAGGTACTCCATCGTCTGCGGGTCGCGGATCGGCACGTAGAAGCAGTGCACGCCGTGGTCCACGCCGTTGGTGATGAGCTGTGCGAACACCGTCGCGGCGACGCCGTGCACCGCCGCGTTGCCGAGGTACTGCTTCCACGCCCCGCGGAACGGGGTGTTGATGACGAACTCCTCGGTCTCCGGGTCGTACGTCGCGGTGGTGCCGATCGAGGCGACGTCGGAGCCGTGGCCCGTCTCGGTCATCGCGAACGCGCCGGGGACCGTCAGGTCCATCGCGCCCGGCAGCAGGCGGTCCTGCTGCTCCTCGGTGCCGAGGTGCAGGATCGCCGCACCGAAGAGGCCCCACTGCACGCCCGACTTGATCTGGAGCGACGGGTCGGCGGCGACGAGCTCCTCGAAGCCCACCAGGTTGGCGCCCGCCTGGTCGCGGCCCCCGAGCCGCTCCGGGAAGGCCCGCAGCACCTGGCCGTACGGCACCATCTGCTTCATCTGCGCGAGGGCGATCTCCCGGTGCTCCTCCTTGGTGATCCCCTCCTTCTTCCAGAGCTCTGGGTGCTCCGCCACCATGCGGCGCGCCTCCGCCCGCACCTCGGGCCAGCGGCCGAGCAGGAGCTGCTGCAGCGCTGGGACGTCCACACGGGTGCCCGACGCCGGACGGGTCGCCTCGGGCAGTGGCGCGGCGGCCTGCGGGGCGGCCGCGGTGGAAACGGGCTCTGAGGTGGTCGTCATCGGTTCTCCTCGGTGTTCGGCCGGCGGGCCGGGTGCTGGATGTCGGGAGGTCGGGTCGGAGTCAGGCGGTAGCCGGTGCGGTGCCGGGACGGTTGTGGTGCAGCACGCCGACGGGTCCGGTCCAGAGCCAGAGCGTCACGCGCTCGGTCAGCACCTCGCGGGTCAGCGGGTCGGTCCCGACGTTGCGGTGGCCGAGCCACCACTCGCCGGAGCCGCGTACGAAGCCGACGGCGCCCGCGGCCCAGGCCGCTGCATCGGCGTGGGGGACGTCGGTGGCCCGCGCGAACGGCTCGGCGACGAGCTCGATCACCGAGTCGAGGTAGGCACCGAGCGGGTGCAGGTCCCCCGGGGCGCCCGACGCCGCGTCGTCGGCAGCGGGCGCTGCCGGACGACGACCGCGGCGGCCGTTCTCCGCGGGTGCCGGCTCGTTGCCGCCGATCGAGGTGCGGGTGACGAACCAGTAGACGTTGGGCGAGCTCTCGATCATCTCGAGGTAGACCCGTACCATCTCGCGCAGCGCCATCTCCGGGCTGTCCGCGCCCTGCGCGGCGGCGCGCAGGGCGTCGTGCATCTGCATCACCACGGTCTCGGCGACGGCGAGCCGCAGGCCCGCCTTGTCGTCGAAGTACCGGTAGACGATGGACTTGGACGTACCGGCGGCCGCCGCGATCTCGTCCATCGAGACCGCGGGCCCGAGGCGGTGCACGGCCTTGCGCGCCGCCCGGACGAGCTCTGCCCTGCGGGCGGTGCGGTGGTCGTCCCAGCGGGTCGAACGACCGTCGACTCCGATGCTCATCGGCCCGCCTCCCCACCGTCACTCGCTAGAGGTCTTGTGATTCGTCTCACGAGACTGAGAGTATCAGGTACTGTGAGTCCTGGGCACCACCCCGCGCGAACGGGTCGCCGCCCGCACTCGCCCGACCATGCACCGCCCGACGATGAAGTGAGAAGGAACAGCGACGTGTCCACTACCCCGTCCCCCGTACCGTCCACGCGCGAAGCCGTGATCATCGGCGGCAACCGCATCCCGTTCTCCCGTGCCGGCAAGAAGTACGTCCGGACCAGCAACCAGGACATGTTCACCGCTGCCCTCGAGGGCCTGGTCGCCCGCTTCGGCCTGCAGGGCGAGCGCCTGGGTGAGGTCGTCGGCGGCGCCGTGCTCAAGCACAGCAAGAACTTCAACCTGATCCGCGAGAGCGTACTGGGTTCGTCACTTTCACCCACCACCCCCGCCTACGACGTGCAGCAGGCCTGCGCCACCGGCCTCGAGGCCGCCATCGCGGTGACCAACAAGATCAAGCTGGGCCAGATCGAGTCCGCGATCGCCGGCGGCACGGACACCGTGTCCGACGCGCCGATCGTCGTCAGCGACCGGCTGCGCAACGCGCTGCTGGACGCCAACCACGCCAAGACCACCGGCGCGAAGATCAGGGCGCTGCTCCAGATCCGCCCGAAGGACCTGGCCCCGGTCTCCCCGAGCACCGGCGAGCCGCGCACGCACCTCTCGATGGGCGAGCACCAGGCGATCACGACGGCGAAGTGGGGCATCACCCGCGAGGCCCAGGACGAGATCGCGTACAACTCGCACCGCAACCTGGCCCGTGCATGGGAGTCCGGCTTCTTCGACGACCTCGTCACGCCGTACAAAGGGCTGACCCGCGACGACAACCTGCGGGCGGACACGTCGCCCGAGAAGCTCGCCAAGCTCAAGCCGGTGTTCGGCACCTCGCTCGACCACGAGGCCACGATGACCGCGGGCAACTCCACACCGCTGACCGACGGCGCCTCCGCCGTCCTGTTCGCCTCGCGCGAGTGGGCGGAGGACCGCGAGCTGCCGGTCCTGGCGAAGTTCGTGGACGCCGAGACGGCCGCCGTCGACTTCGTGCACGGTCACGAGGGGCTGCTCATGGCCCCGGTGGCCGCCGTCCCGCGCCTGCTGGCCCGCAACAGCCTCACGCTCGACGACTTCGACTTCTTCGAGATCCACGAGGCGTTCGCCTCCACGGTGCTGACCACGCTCGCCGCGTGGGAGAACGAGGAGTACTGCCGCACGGAGCTCGGGCTCGACGGCGCGTTCGGCAAGGTCGACCGCAGCAAGCTCAACGTGAACGGCTCCTCGCTCGCCGCCGGCCACCCGTTCGCGGCGACCGGCGGCCGCATCATCGCGACCGCGGCCAAGCTGGTGGCCGCGAAGGCCGCGGAGACCGGACAGCCCGCGCGGGCGCTGATCTCGGTCTGCGCCGCCGGCGGCCTCGGCGCCACCGCCATCGTCGAGTCCGTCTGAGCCCGCCCGTCCCACCGCAATCGATAGAGGACATCGTGACCGACAGCTATCTCAACCTGGCCAACGGAACGCTCAAGCCCGTCATCAAGAGGCTGGGCCTGCCCCAGCCGGCCATCCTCCGGCGCTACCGGCCGGGCAGCCCGCTCACCGTCGGCCCGGTCCTGGTGGTGTCCGACGACGCCTCGGCCGCCGACGCCGATGCCGTGGCCAAGGCCCTGTCCGGCTGGGACGTCGACGTGCGCCGCAGCCCGGAGACCGCGGAGGGCGAGCGGTTCGGCGCCGTCGTGCTGGTGCTGACCGGCGCGGAGACCCCGGACGCGGTGTCGGCGCCCGTGCTCACCGCCGCGGGCGTCCTGCGCCGGCTGGCTGGGAACGGCCGGGTCGTGACGATCTCGCGCGCCGCGGAGGCCGGAGACGCGCCCGTCCTCGCCGCCACTCGCGGCGGGGTCGAGGGCCTGGTCCGCTCGCTCGGCAAGGAGCTGCGCGGCGGCTCCACCGCCAACGGGATCCAGCTCACGGGCGGTGCCGGGGTGGACTCCCCCTCTGCGGCCGCGACGCTGCGCTTCTTCCTGTCCGCCAAGTCGGCGTACGTGGACGGCCAGCTCCTGCCCGTCGGGCCGTCCGACACGGCCGGGCCGGTGGACTGGGAGCAGCCCCTCGCCGGCAAGGTCGCCGTCGTCACCGGCGCCGCGCGCGGCATCGGCGCGGCGATCGCCCGGACCATGGCCCGCGACGGCGCCAAGGTGGTCGTGATCGACGTACCGCCCGCCGGCGAGTCCCTTGCGGCGGTCGCGAACGAGATCGGCGGCGTGGCGCTCCAGCTCGACATCACCGCCGACGACGCCGCCGACAAGATCTTGGCCGCGGCCAAGCCGCTCGGCGGGCTGGACATCCTCGTGCACAACGCGGGCATCACGCGCGACAAGCTGCTGGCCAACATGACGCCGGACCGGTGGGACCCGGTCATCGCCGTGAACCTCACGGCGCAGCTCCGGATCAACGAGCGGCTGCTCGCGGCCGGCGTCGAGGGCCTGCGCATCGTCTCCCTGGCCTCGACGACCGGCCTGGCCGGCAACCGGGGGCAGACGAACTACGGCTACACGAAGGCCGGCGTGATCGCCAACGCCGCCGCCGGCGCACCGGTGCTCGCGGCCGTCGGCGGGACCACGAACGCCGTGGCTCCCGGCTGGATCGAGACCGAGATGACGGCGAAGGTGCCCGCGCTCACCCGCGCCGTGGCGCGCCGGATGCCGTCGCTCGGCCAGGGCGGGCTGCCCGTCGACATCGCCGAGGCCATCTGCTTCCTCGCGTCCGACCCGGCAGCGGGGATCAACGGGCAGACCCTCCGCGTGTGCGGTCAGCACCTGGTGGGCAAGTGAGCTCGTCGGGAACGGGGCGTCATGGTGGGGCGGCAGCGGAGCGTCGCGGTGGGGCGACGTCGGGAGCGGAGCATCGTGGTGGGGCGACAGCCGCAACGGAGCGTCGTGGTGGCGCGGAGGTGGCAACGGTGAGCGGCGACGAGGTGACGAACGCGCCTGAGGCGGGCACGCCGTCGTCGTACGAGGTGAGCGAGCTGCCTGCGCTGCCGAAGCTGGGCGGGCTGTTCGCGCGGGGCATGGCCGGGTCGGCCGGCAAGCGCCCGAAGGGTGCGGTCCGGCTGCCCGCGGTGACCTACCGCGTGGCCCACGTGGACACGACGGGCGAGGCGGCACACCTGGCGGCGTACCAGCGGCTGCTGGGCGAGCCGCCGTCGGAGGTGCTGCCGGCCGGGTTCCTGCACGTGCTGGCGTTCCCGCTGGCCACGGCCGTGATGGTGCGCGGGGACTTCCCGCTGCCGCTGCCCGGCCTGGTGCACCTGAAGAACGTGGCGCGCGTGCTCCGGCCGGTGCGGCTCGGCGACACGCTCGAGGTGCGGGCCTGGGCCCAGGACGCCCGCGCCCACCGCCGAGGCGTCCAGGTGGACCTGGTTGCAGAGGTCCTGGTGGACGGCGAGCTCGCCTACCGGGGCGTGTCGACGTACCTCGCCAAGGGCTTCAGGGCGGACGACGACGGGGCGCATGACGACGGGACGGCGCCGGGCACGACGGCGCGAGCGGGTGACGTGGCGGGTGCGGACGACGCTGCCGGCGCGGCCGGCGCGGGCGACACCGCGGGTGCTGGCGACGCGCCGCGCGCGGAGTGGACGGCGCCGCTGCCGACGGCGCGTTGGAAGCTCGGCGGCGGGGTCGGACGGGCCTACGGCGCGGTGTCGGGCGACGTGAACCCGATCCACACGTCGAACCTGGGCGCCAGGGCGTTCGGCTTCCCGCGCACCATCGCGCACGGGATGTACACGGCGGCGCGCGCGCTGGCGGAGGTTGGGCCCGCGCGGCGGAGCGAGGCCTACGAGTGGACCGTCGAGTTCTTCAAGCCCGTGCTGCTGCCGGGGACGGTCGACGTGGCGATCCGGTACGCGGCCGATGTGCCGGGGGCCTCGACCGGCTCAGCCGGCGCTGTTGGCTCGGCCGCTGGCGCGCGCTCCGCTGGTGCGAGCTCGGCCAGCGCTACCGACTCGAAGGTCGGAGCGGGCGCGAGGACCGCGTTCGTGTACGACGGCTGGAGGTCCGGAAAGGACACCCGGCACTTCCGGGGCACGATCACGCCTCTGTGAGCTCGGCCGGAAACGTTTGGCTCCCGGGGGTGTGTTGCACCGTGTAGACCCTGTCTACCTGGCGCAACACACCCCCGCGGGGCAACTTGCTCCGCGCCTCCGCATATCCACATACCCACGCTCAGGTAGATGCACCACGGGACGCCCGCATACCCACGCAGCGCCACTGCACTGCTCCCCCGCGGCCTTCGCACGCGCCAGGATGTCCACGAGGCCCGGCCAGGCTCAGCACCCACGCACCCGCAGAGGCCCCGCCCTCCTCGCCGTCGCGGTGCTCGCCATGAGCCAGAACCTGCCCGCGCTTGAACCGCGGTCGGTCAGGCCGGAACCCCGCGGGCGAGCCGGGGGAGCAGCACCTTCTCCCAGAGGACCGCGCGCTTGGGGCGGAAGAAGCCCGAGTGCCCGATGTGGCTCAGGCCGTGGTCGGCGGCGCGCATCTCGACGAGCTCGATGTCCGTGCCCGGGAACTCCCTGCTCCAGTAGCGGATCGAGTCGGGGGTCAGCAGTTCGTCGTCCGCGGTCCAGAGCGCGGTGACCGGCGTCGCGACCTTCGCGAAGCGGTCCCGCAGCTCTGGGTACTCGCTGAACAGGTAGTCCGGGTGCAGGCACCAGCGGCCCCACTGGCGCATGACGCCGCCCGGCAGATCGTCCAGGATCCGGAGCCGTCGGCCCGGGTAGTAGCCGACCAGCGCGATCGCCGCCGGCGCGATGACCCGCCACAGCAGGGGCGACCAGATCCTGATCCGCGGTGCGGCCTTGCCCCGCCAGCCCGTCCCGGACGCCACCATGACGCAGCGGTCCACCCCGACGTCGGACAGGAAGCCGAGGCTCTGGCCGCCGAACGAGTGGCCGATCCAGGTCAGCGGAGCGCCGGATGCGGCGGCTCGGGCGCCGGCGTGGACGGCGGCGGCCTCGGCGTCGTGGTACCAGTCGAGGGCGGTCGCCGTGGAGGTCCGTAACGGGCCGTAGAGCTCCGGCTCCGAGCCGCGGTACGAGAACGTGAGCACCGCGAAGCCCCGCTCCGCCAGCCAGGCCGCCAGGTGCCGGTAGAACCGCATCGGCATGGCCATGGCGGGTGCGATCGCCACGACGCCGGCCGGTGCGCCGTCCGGCAGGAACCAGCGGCCGGCGACGGGCTGGCCGCCGTCGGCGGAGAAACGCACGTCCTCTGTGGTCACGTGCCGGAGGCTACCAACCGGACCACGCGGCCGGCGTCGGCCGTGGTGCCACGGCGTATCCTCGCCACGGCGCGGTGAATTCATCCGGCGGGAGGATGCCATGCTCGGCGATGTGCTCGGCCTGACGAGGTCCCAGTCGCTCGCGTACCGGGAGCTCGTGGGGTCACCCTCGCTCGACGCGGCGGAGCTGGGGCACCGGCTCGGGTGCGACCAGGGCGAGGCGCTGGACGTGCTGCGCGCGCTGGAGGGCCACGGCCTCGCGACGCGGCAGAGCGCCGACGACTCCCGCTTCCAGGCCGCGCCGCCCGAGATCGCGCTGGGCGCCGTGCTCGCCCGCCGGAACGACGAGATCCGCGCGGCGCAGATCGAGCTGATCGAGCTGGAGGAGGAGTTCCGGCGGTCGTCGGCGCTGCGGCCGGCGACCGACGTCGTCGACGTGGTGCGCGGCGCCGACGCCGTCAAGCAGCGCATCATCCAGCTCCAGCTCGGCGCGCGCGAGACCGTCGAGTCGTTCACCAAGCCGCCGGTCTTCGTGATGCCCGCTGACGAGAACACCGCGGAGGACCAGGCGGTGGCGCGCGGCGTCCGGTACCGGGTGGTGATCGACCGGGTCTTCCTCGACACCGGCGTGCTGCGGGTCGACGACGTCGTCGAGGCCATCGAGAACGGCGAGGACGTGCGGTTCTCGGAGCGGGTGCCGATCAAGCTGTTCATCATCGACCGCCGGCTCGCGTTCGTGCCGATCCAGACCGTCGTCGACTCCGGTGCCGAGGGCTCCGGCGTGGCGCCCGACCTGGTGGGCGCGCTGGTCATCCACCCGTCGGGGCTGCTGGACGCCCTGATCGCGCTGTTCGAGAGCGTGTGGCGGGACGCGACCCCGTTCGCGCGGCCGGGCGAGCAGCCGGACGGCGACCTCGACCCGCAGGACGCCAGGATCCTCGGGCTCATGCTCGCCGGCCTCACGGACCAGTCCCTGGCCAACCAGCTCGGCCTCTCCCTGCGGACCGTGCAGCGGCGGGTCAAGGTGCTGATGGACATCGCGGGGGTCTCCACCCGCATCCAGCTCGGCTGGCACGCCGCGCGTAAGGGCTGGCTCTGACGCGGCGCTCCGTGACAGCGTGTGGCCATGACGACACTGGCGTACATCATCCGCCCATCGACCCCGCCGTCCCGTGTCATCCCGCTCGCCCGCGCGGCCGAGGCCGCCGGCATCGAGGAGATCTGGCTCTGGGAGGACTGCTTCCAGACGGGCGGGATCTCGGCCGCGAGCGCGATCCTCGCCGCCACCGAACGCGTCCGCGTGGGGATCGGCGTGATGCCGACGCCGCTGCGCAACGTGGCCCTCACCGCGATGGAGGTCGCGACGGTCGACGGGATGTTCCCTGGCCGGCTCATCCCCGGGATCGGGCACGGCGTGCAGTCGTGGATGGCGCAGGTGGGGGCCAAGGCGGCCTCGCCCCTCACGCTGATGCGGGAGTACTCGACGGCGCTGCGCGCGCTGCTCGCCGGTGAGCGCGTCACGACGTCGGGCCGGTACGTGTCGCTCGACGACGTGGCCCTGGACTGGCCGCCCGCCCGGCCCGTGCGGGTACCGGTCGCCGCGACGGGGCCCAGGTCGCTGACCCTCGCTGGCGAGGTGGGCGACGGCGTGGTGCTGGAGGGGTCCGTGGGCCTGCCCGGACTGCCCGACGCGCTGGAGCGGATCGCCGAGGGCAGGGCGGCCGCGGGTGCCGACGCCGCCGACGCCTTCCCGGTGATCCAGTTCGTGTCGGGCGGCACCGGGCCCGATGCCGCCGCCCGGCTGCGAACAGAGCTCACCGCCTGGGGCCAGGACGTGGCCGACGACGAGCGGCTCGCGACCTACGCGATATGGGGCGAGGCCCAGGCGGTGGCCGACGGCGTGCGCCGGTTCGGCGCGGCCGGCGCGGACACCGTGGCGATCCAGCCGACGGAGGACGACCCGGACCTCGAACGTCTCGCCGCGGTGGTGGGCGAGGCGAAGGAGCTGCTGGACGAGGCCTGACGGGCGGCGAGGCCCTCATCCGCACGCCGAACCGCAAGTTCCACGTCGCCCCCGGTCTCGAACAGCAAGTTCCACGTCGCCCATCGGCGTCGATCCGCAAGCTGAACGTCGCCACGGGCGCCGAACCGCAGGTTCCATGCCCCACCGGCGTCGAACCGCAAGCTCCACGTCGCCACCCGCGCCGAACCGCAAGCTGAACGTCCCCACCGGCGCCGAACCGAAAGAAGATGGTCCATCGGCGGCCAGATCGACGTGTGACTTGCGGTTCGGCGCCGGTGACGACGTGGAACTTGCGGTTCGGCGCCCGTGGCGACCTCTAGCTTGCGGTTCGGCGTCTGTAGGGCGGGACGGCGATCAGATGTCGCGCGGCGGCGGGGCGAACGAACCGGTCGTACGGGGCGCAGCACCGGGGTCACCAGGCGCCGCACCCAGGTCGGTGCGGGGCGCCGCTCCGGCGTCGGTGTAGGGCGCCGCGCCGGGCACCTCGGGCTCCGGAACGGGCGCGGCAGCGGCGCCGCCGCCCGAGAGATTGTCCAGGAAACCCTCGACGCGCAACCGCATGGGGCCGATCAGTGCACCGCCCACGCCGACGATCAGAATTCCGGCGACGGTGGCCAGGAATGCCACGAGCACCGGCATTGTCACGGTGGTTCCGATGCCGATCTGGTTCACGGCGGCAATGACACCCAGCGCGATGATGAAGAACGAGACGATCTTCGCCACGAGCGAGCCGTAGGAAACGCCGCCCATGGTGTTGAGAATCAGGTCCTTCACCGCATTCGCTATGGCGCCGGCGATCACCACGATGACTATCGCGACGACCAGGCTCGGGAGCCAGGCCACGATGTCGTTGACGATGGCGCTCACGGGGTTGGTGGGCCCGAACGCGCTCAGCGCGAGCTGGAGCGTGATGAGCAGGATGAAGTAGTAGATGATCTTGGTGAGCAGCGTGATCGGCTCGATCCCGGACCCGGCGAGGAGCCGGTTGGCCCCCGCCCGCTCGAGCACCCGGTTGAAGCCGACCCGCGTCAGGATCATTCCCACGAACCGCGCGATCGCCTTGGCGATGAAGTACCCGATCAGGAAGATGACCAGGAACACGAGGAGCTGCGGGATGAAGGTCGCGACCGAGCTCAGCGCGCTCGTGAGCGGCTCGAGCCAGTCGACCTGGTTCGGAACGACGAGACCTGCATTGGTGAATGACATGGTTCTCTCCCCCTACGAGACCTTTCTCGACGCCTCGGACACGCCACGTTGACGCACCGTGAAAAGCGCTGGCATCTCACGAACATAGGCCGGAGAAGCGCATTCTGCGCGCGCTGGGTCTTTCACGGGAGCGTCTAGCCTGGGCGGATGGATGCCCTGCACGAGCTGACCGCCATCGAGCTCCGCGACCTTCTCGCCGCCGGAGAGCTCACCCCCGCCGAGGTCACGGAGTACTTTCTCGCCCGCGTGGAACGGCTGAACCCGGCGGTGGGCGCCTTCGCCACCGTCACACCGGAGCTCGCCCGCAAGCGGGCCGCGGCGCTCCAGCAGGCGCGCGGTGACGTCCCGGACGACGGCACGCCGCCGCCGTCGGCCAGCCTGTGGGGCGTGCCCACCGGGGACAAGGACCTGTGGAACCGCGCGGGGGTGCCGACGGGGTTCGGCTCGCGGGCCTTCGCGGGGATGCCGCCGGCCGAGGAGAGCGACGAGATCGTCCGGGTGCTCGATGCCGCCGGCATCGTCAGCCTCGGCAAGACCACGGCGCCAGAGCTCGGCTTCCCCGCCTACACCGAGCCCGTGGGCGCCCCGCCCGCGCGGACGCCGTGGGACCTGACGCGCGGCGCGGGCGGGTCCAGCGGCGGGGCGGCCGCCGCAGTCGCGGCAGGCATGCTGCCGTTCGCCCCCGGGTCCGACGGCGGCGGCTCGATCCGCATCCCCGCCGCCGCCTGCGGCGTCGTGGGACTCAAGCCGACGCGCGGGCTGCTGCCCGCAGGCAGCGGCGTCGACTCGCTGGGCGGGCTGGTGGTGAACGGGCCGATCGCGCGCACGGTCGCCGATGCGGCCCTCCTGCTCGAGGCGATGCTGCCGAGGCGCGCCGGGGGCGGCGTCGCGCACCCGTACACGCTCCGCGCGCCGTCGTACGCGGCGGGGGCGTACCTCGCGGCGGCGCAGCGCGCCGCTCTGCCCGCCCCGGAGTCGGGGACGGCGGACGGCGTCCCCGACTTCGGGGCGAGGACGGCGGACGGCGTCGCGCGGATCGGCGTGACCACCTCGTCGGCGTGGGACGGGTTCTACGACATCACCGTCTCGCCGGAGGCGCGGGCCGGGCTCGACGCCGGTGCGCGGGCGCTGGCCGGGCTCGGCCACGAGATCGACGAGATGTCGCTGGCCAAGGCGCCCGAGTACGCACCGGCGTTCCGGGCCCTGTGGATGGGCGGCGCGTCGGCCGTGCCGATCGACGACCCCGAGACGCTCGCCAAGCTGGAGCCCCTGACCCAGTGGCTGATCCGGTCGGGCCGCGAGGTGCCGGCGCGCCGGCTGGCCGAGGCCGTGCGCACGCTCACCGACTTCGAGCGGTCCTTGGTCGCGCAGGTCAGCGCGTACGACGCCGTCATGACGCCAGCCCTCGCGCTCACGCCGCGGCCCATCGGGTGGTACGACGCGGAGGACCCGGAGCGGAACTTCGAGCAGCAGTGTCAGTACACGCCGTTCACGTCGATGCTCAACGTCGCAGGGCTGCCCGCGATCACCGTGCCCATCCACTGGACCGCGCCTACCCCCGAGGCGCCCGCCGGGCTGCCGATGGGGGTACAGCTCATCGGCCGGCCGGGCGGTGAGCTGACGCTGCTGGCGCTGGCCGCGCAGCTCGAGGCGGCGCTGCCTCGCCCGCGGGCGTTCCCCCTCTGAAAACCCACCTTCGGTTCTGCCCGAAAGGGGTTCCGCTCGTTCCAGCGCCGGTGGTTGCATACCCCTTGGGGGTATACCGACGCGGTACGAGAGGACTGGAACGATGACCGAGACATTCGAGACGGCCGCCCCCGCACGGCCGAGCCGCTGGACCGGGACCTGGCCCACGAACGCCGCGTGGATAGTGCTCGGGGCGGTCACGGGCTTCGGCCTGCTGGTCAGCGGGACGGCGCTTGCCGGCGGCGCCTGGCAGGACGCCGCCGCCGAGGACCCGACCACCGCCGTCGGCGTCGCAGCGCTGTGCTACCTGGCCGCGGCGGTGACCGGGGTTCGCTGGGCGGGCTGGCTGGCCGTGGTCCCGGCGTCGGCGATCCCCGTCGTGTCCGAGCTGACCGGCTCGCCGCGCTGGATCACGTTCGCGCTGGTGGGCGTGGTTCTGGCCGGGATAGGCCTGGCGCTGCGGCGTCGCGCCACGTGGCCGCAGACCGCCGCCATGGTCGGCTACTTCGGGGTGGCGGCCGTCGCGCTGTACCTGGAGCCGCGTCTGGGGCTCGCCCTCGCGGGACTCACCCTGGCCGCGCACGCCGGCTGGGACCTGGTGCACTACCGGCGCGACATCGTGGTCAACCGCTCGCTGGCGCTGTGGTGCATCGGGCTCGACGTGACCATGGGCGGCCTCTGCGTGGCGCTCGCTCTGTGACGGCACACCGGTCAGGCGTACGGGTCGCTCAGGTGACCGGTACGCCCGGCCAGTGCTACGACTCGTCGGGAAGGCAGCCGAAGTCCTCGTCGAAGCCGAGGGCGGCCGTCGCCAGGAGGCCCGCGAGGCCGGAACCCTCCGGGACGGGGCGCGGGTCGTCGGTCACCACCCAGAGCCCGTCGACGACGTCGTACCCGGCGCTCGGACCCTCCGCCACGAGGCGGCCGACCGCCGCGATCAGGCGCTCGACCTCCTCGCCCGCGGTGCCGACGCCGACCGACGCGCGCACCGCCCCCGCATCGAACCCGAGGCGGCCGAGCAGCGGGTGCGCGCAGAACCGGCCGTCCCGCACGCCGATGCCGTGCTCGGCGGACAGGTAGGCGGCGACGAGGCCGGGGTCGTAGCCCGCCACGGTGAAGGTGACGACGCCGACGGGGTCGACGGCGTCGGCCCAGACCCGCACGACCTCGACGCGGTCGATCGCCTCCAGCCCCGCGACGAGCCGGCGGCGCAGCGCGCTCTCGTGGGCCACGACGTCGGCCGGGTCGAGCGCGGCCAGCTCCTCGCACGCCGCCGCGAGCGCCACGGCGCCGATCACGTTGGGCGAGCCGGCCTCGTGACGGGCAGGGCCCTCGTGCCAGTCGGTGCCGGCGACCCGCACGCGCCGGACGGCGCCGCCGCCCGCGAGGTACGGCGTGCCCGCGTCGAGCCAGTCGCGGCGGCCCACCAGGACGCCCGCGCCGAACGGGGCGTAGGTCTTGTGCCCGGAGAAGGCGAGGTAGTCGACGCCGGTGGACTCCAGGGAGATGCGGCGGTGCGGCACGAGCTGGGCGCCGTCGAGCGCCACGCGCGCCCCCAGCTCGTGGGCGACGGCGACGATGTCCTCGACGGGCAGCGACTCGCCCGTCACGTTGGAGGCGCCGGTGAGGGCGAGGAGGGCGAACGGCCGGCCGGCAGCGGCGGCGTCGACCAGCTCCTCGCGGATCTGGGCGAGGGTCTCGGCCACGGTGCGGCCGCCGGTCAGCACGGTCGCTTCGGTGTCCCGCTGCCAGGGCAGCAGGTTGGCGTGGTGCTCGACGTCGAGCACCAGCACGCGGCCGGGTGCCCCGTCGGCCTGCGCCGGGATGCAGCCGGCGAGGAGGTTGAGGGAGTCGGTGGTGTTGCGCGTGATGATCGTCAGGTCGTCCTCGCGCGCACCGACGAACGTGCCGATGGTGCGGCGAGCCGTCTCGTAGAGCGCCGTGCTCACCTGGGAGAGGTATCCCGCGCCGCGGTGCACGCTCGCGTACAGGGGGAGCACCTCGGCCACGCGGTCGGCCACCGCCTGCAGCGCGGGGGCGGACGCCGCGACGTCCAGGTTCGCGTACGAGACCTGCGTGCCGTCGACGAGCGGGACGGCCGTCGCACCACCGACGACGGGGCGCAGCGGGGCGACGTCGGTGACCGGTGCGTCCGGGAGAGCCGAGTCACGGGTGAGAGTGGGTGCAGACATGGCGTCCTCCAGCACAGTCCTGGGGGAGGTCCCCCGCGCTTGCCGCACGCGGTCTGCGTGCGGCCAGGTCGTCACCCGGGGCACCCCACCGCGGAGGGAGGGTTGCCGGCCAGCGAGCCGGGGCTTGGCGCTGGCGCTCATGACCTGGAGTCATCCTGTGGTGCTGGCCAACGCGCGTCAACGGGCGTCTCAGATGCTGGTCCCACGATCCGGTCATGCCTCGACCGAGCCCGTTCGTATGTCGAGACGCTGTTCCACCCACCGGACACGTGTCGTAGGCTGGCAGGCGACCATCCCGAGCGGCCGAGTGACGTGGCACGACGACGCCGCAGCAACCCAGCGCCCCGCCCCGCGGCGAGGGCGGACGAGGGTGCTACCGCCACGACCGATGGAGGACCACCATGAGCGATCCCGCGCACCCCGACGCCCACCCCGCCGACGGTTACGCCGGCGACATCACGCCCCAGCAGGCATGGGACCTGCTCGCCGCCGACCCGGAGGCCACCCTGGTGGACGTCCGCACAGAGGGCGAGTGGCGCACGATCGGCGTCCCCGACACGGCGTCGCTCGACAAGCGGCCCGTGTTCAGCGAGTGGGTGCACGCGGGCGGCCGCCCCAACACCGAGTTCCTCGCGGAGCTCAAGGCGGCCGGCGTCACGGGCGGCCCCGTCGTGTTCCTCTGCCGGTCCGGCCAGCGCTCGATCGGCGCGGCCCGGCTCGCCACGGCGTCGGGCATCACGCCGTCGTACAACGTGCTGGAGGGTTTCGAGGGTGCTCCGGGGGCCGACGGCGTCCGCGACCAGCAGGGCTGGAAGGTCGCGGGCCTGCCGTGGTCGCCGGACGGGGCGGCAGCGGTGGCGGAGACGCCCGCGTCGGAGACGCCCGCATCGGAGACCGGCCGGTGACCGTCACCGGGGCCTTCCCGCCCGACGCCAACCCGGGCGGGTCCGGCCGCAAGCCGCTCCCGGACGGCGTCCGGCCGGCGACGCTCGCCGTGCGCGGCGGGCACCAGCGCACCGAGTTCCAGGAGACGAGCGAGGCGCTGTTCCTCACCCAGGGCTACGTCTACGACTCGGCGGCCGACGCCGAGGCCGCGTTCAAGGGCGACCTCGACCGGTTCGTCTACTCGCGCTACGGCAACCCGACGGTGCACACCTTCGAGGAGCGGCTGCGCCTGCTGGAGGGCGCGGAGGCCTGCTACGCGACTGCTACCGGGATGTCGGCGGTGTTCACCGCGCTGGCCGCGCTGGTGAAGTCGGGGTCGCGGATCGTGGCGGCTCGGGCCCTGTTCGGGTCGACCGTCGTGATCTTCGAGGAGATCCTCGCCAAGTGGGGCGTGCGCACCGACTACGTGGACGGGCACGTGCTGTCCCAGTGGGAGGAGGCCCTGGCGACGCCGGCGGACGTCGTGTTCTTCGAGACGCCGTCCAACCCGATGCAGGACATCGTGGACGTGCGCGCCGTCGTCGGCCTGGCGCATGCCGCAGGGGCGACCGTGGTGCTCGACAACGTGTTCGCGACCCCGCTGCTGCAGCGGCCGCTGGAGCTGGGCGCGGACGTCGTCGTCTACTCGGCGACCAAGCACATCGACGGGCAGGGGCGGGTGCTGGGCGGCGCGATCCTCGGCTCGACCGAGTACGTGACCGGGCCCGTGCAGACGCTCATCCGCAACACCGGGCCGTCGCTGTCGCCGTTCAACGCGTGGACCCTGCTCAAGGGGCTGGAGACGCTGCCTGTGCGCGTGGCGGCGCAGGGCGCCGGCGCGCTCACCGTGGCGCACGCCCTGGAGGAGCTGCCCGGCGTGGGCGCCGTGCGGTACCCGTTCCTCGACTCCCACCCGCAGGCCGACCTGGCGCGGGCGCAGATGAGCGGCGGCGGGACCGTGGTGACCTTCGACCTGGCGGTTCCCGAGGACACCGACGCCGAGACCGCGAAGAAGCGCACGTTCGCGTTCCTCGACGCGCTCCGGGTGATCGATATCTCGAACAACCTCGGAGACGCGAAGTCCCTGATCACGCACCCCGCGACGACGACGCACCGCAAGCTCGGCGCCGCGGGCCGGGCCGCCGTCGGCATCGCGGAGACGACGGTCCGGCTCTCGGTCGGTCTGGAGGACGCGCGGGACCTCGTCGAGGACGTGGAACAGGCCCTCGCGTCCACGAAGTAGGCCCTCCACGAAGTAGGCCTGGGATCAACTTCCCTCGCGGGGGTGTGTTGCTCTGCGTAGACGATGTCGACGCCAAGCAACACACCCCCGCGAGGACGTTTCTCCCGACGGGTTCGACGGAGGTCGAGGACCAGCCGGTTGCCCTCAGCACGGGCTCTCGACAAGCTCCGTCAGGACCCGTCAGCCGAGTCCGCCGAGTCCGCCGAGTCCGCCGAGTCCGCCGAGTCCGCCGAGCTCAGGATCCGTTGCGCCAGGCCTCCGCGCCCCTCCAGCAGCGCGACGTCCGCTTTCGCGATCGCTTGCGACGACGACGCCGGGACCCCGCGCGCCGGGTCGAGCACCGCGTCCTGCAGCTCGAACCGCTGCCGGTCGAAGGCCGAGTGCCGGCCGCCTGTCGACAGGCCCCAGCCGAACGGGAACAGCGGGTCGTAGTCCGCGTCGCCGACGTTCACGACCGGGTCGTCCGCGGACCGCGGCCAGGAGACCGGCAGCCTGCCCGTGAACCGCCGCTCGCCGAACAGCACGTCGGCGACGCCGGCGCCCTCCGTGCCCGGCAGCCACGACGCGACCAGCGCGTCGATCGACCCGAGCTGCTCGGTGAGCACCTGCGGCCGCCCCGACACCACGAGGACCACGCAGGTCTCGATCTCGGCGCAGACCTTCTCCACGACCTCGACGTCGCCGGGCTGCAGCGACATCGACTTCTCCTCGCGGAACACCCCGCCGTCGGCCGGGTCCCAGGCCCATTCGGGCCCGCCGACGTCGCCGAACCCCTCCGCGTACGGGGTCTCGCCCACCACGACGACGCCGACGTCGGCCCCGTCGGTCGGCGCGGAGGCGTCCTCGCTGAACGTGACGTCGTCCGCCGCGGCCCGAATGCCTTCCAGGATCGTGGTGCCCTCGGTGACGTCGCCGGAGAAGCCCTGCCACGTGCCGGTCCAGCCACCGGCCTGGTTGCCCAGGTCGTCGGCGTTGCGGCCGGCCACGTACACGCTCTCGTCGGCGTCCAGGGGCAGCGCGCGGTGCGCGTTCTTGAGCAGCACCTGCGACTCCGCCACGGCCTTGCGGGCGATCGACCGGTGCTCGGCCGAGCCGATCTCGTCGGCGTTCGACCGGTCCGCGAACGGCTCCTCGAACAGCCCGAGCTCGAACTTCGCGGTGAGGATCCGGGACACGGCGTCGTCGATGCGCTCCTCGGTGACCGCGCCCGCCTGCGCCGCGGCGACCAGCCGTGTGTGGAACCGCTCGAACTGCGACGGCTCCATGAACATGTCGACGCCCGCGTTGACGCTGGTGACGATCTGCTCGGTGGTCGGGGAGTCGGCGGCCAGCGGCGGGATCTGGTGGATGCCCTGCCAGTCGCTGATCACGAAGCCGTCGAACCCGTGGTCCTCCTTGAGCCACCCGCTGAGCAGCTCCTCGTTCGCGTGCATCTTCACGGGGTTGCCGAGGCCGTCGTCGGTCCAGTCGATGCTGGAGAAGCTCGGCATGACCGAGCCGACGCCGACCGCGAGCGCCGCCTCGTACGGCGGCAGGTCCACCGCCTCGACGTGCTCCCGGCTCTGCTGCGTGATGCCCTGGTCCACCGTGTAGTCGCCCTCGCCGGTGCCGTAGGCGGTGTCGCCGTCGGCCACGAAGTGCTTGGCCGTGGCGAGGACCGACTTGCTGCTGTCCAGGCGATGTCCCTGGAACCCGACGACGGCGGCCGCGCCGAGCACGCTCGCGAGCGCCGGGTGCTCGCCGAAGGACTCGTAGGTGCGGCCCCAGCGGTCGTCGCGCACCACGCACAGGCAGGGGGCGAACGTCCACGGGATGCCGGTGGCGCGCGTCTCCGCCGCGACCATGCGCTCGGCCCGCGCCACGAGCAGCGGGTCGCGCGTGGCGCCGAGCCCGATGTTGTGCGGCAGGATCGTGGCCCCGTCCAGGTTGCCGTGCCCGTGCACCGAGTCCACGCCGTAGATCAGCGGGATCTGCAGCCGGGTCGCGAGGGCCTGCGTCTGGAAGCCGTCGATAGCGTCTGCCCAGCCCTCCGGCGTGTTCTCGGCGGGCGTGGAGCCGCCGCCGCTGAGCACGGAGCCGAGGCCCAGCTCGGTGATGACCGCCGGGTCGCCCGCGACGCTCCCGCGCTCCGCCTGGGTCATCTGCCCGACCTTCTCCTCGAGGGTCATGCGGTTCAGCAGGTCCGCCACGCGCTTGCGCGTGGACAGGCGCGGGTTGAGATAAGGCAGGTCGTGCGCCCGCACGACGACGGCGGACTCGCCGGAGACCTCGGCGTCCCGTGACTCCAGGATCACCGGGACCGTCTCCGCCGTCTCGCCTGCCCTCGACTCCAGGGTGGTGACCGCTATGGAGCGCACGGTGCCGGACGGCGTGCCCGCCGGGAACTCGACGGTGCCGGACCGGGCCGCGTAGTCCGCGTCGGCCGTGGCCGTGCCGGAGCCCGTGCCCCAGTCGACGCTGACCGGCTCGGCGAGCGGGGCGCCGTCGGACGCCTCGAGCGTGAGGGTGACGGTCGCGGTGCCGCCGTCGTCCACGAAGACGACGGGGTCCGCGCTGACGACGATCTCGGCCGAGGCGGCCGCGGGGGCGGAGACGAGCAGGGGAGTCGTGGCGAGCGCCGCGACGGCGAGGAGGGCGGGGACTCTGCGGGCACGGGGGTGCTGAGCCGGGCCGGAGCTGGCGGACATCCTGGGGATTCCTCTCGTCATTGGGAGGTGATTTACCGATCACACACCGGAGTCCGCCTGCGCACAAGCCCTGTTGACCGCTGGATAGGGTGAGTCGGTGGACCTCATTGCCCCCTTTGCGAGGATGCTGCGCGCCGACAACCCCGGCCCGATGACGCTCGACGGCACCCGGTCGTACGTGCTGCGCGCGCCCGGCTCACCGGGCTGCGTGGTGGTGGATCCCGGCCCCGAGCTGGAGCCGCACCTGACCGCGCTGGCCGGTGCCGGCCCGGTGGACCTGGTGCTCGTGACCCACCGGCACGCCGACCACACCGGCGGTCTGGCGCGGTTCCGGGAGCTGACCGGGGCGCCGTCGCGCGGTGTGCTGCCGGAGTTCTGCGCTGCGGGTGATGGCGGCGGCGGCGCTCAGGCAAGCGGCGTCGGCGGTGAGGCCGGTGGTGGCGGGGCTGACGGCGGGGCGGGTGGTGGCGGGGCTGACGGCGGGGCGGGTGGTGGCGCGGCCAGTCGCGGCGGTAGCGCCGCCGGTAGCGGCCCGTTGGCCGACGGCGAGGTCCTCGCCGTCGCCGGCCTGCGCATCGAGGTGCTGGCCACGCCGGGGCACACCGCCGACTCGGTGTGCTTCGTGGTGTCGGCGGACGTCTCCGGAGGCGGGCCGTCCGGAGGCGAGCCGTTGGGAGAGGCGACCGGGACGACGTCGGACACGGTGGTGCTCACCGGGGACACGGTGCTGGGCAGCGGGACCACTGTGTTGGCCGAACCGGACGGCTCGCTCCGCGACTACCTGGCGTCGCTGGACCGCATCGAGTCACGTCTGGCCGCGCTGGCTACGGCGTCGACGGCGGCCGACGGCACCACGGGGGACGGCGGCACCGGCGTCGAAGGTCCGACGTCGCACCCCGTGCTCGGCCTGCCCGGACACGGGCCGGTGATCCCCGACCTGGGCGCGGCCGTGCGCGCCTACCGCGAGCACCGCCTGGACCGGCTGGACCAGGTGCGCTCGGCGCTGGCACGCCTCGGGGAGCTGCCCGCCGCCGCGGTGCCGCTCCCGGACGCTCTGCTGAACGCGGTGACCGGCGCGGTCTACACCGACGTCGACCCCTCGGTGCTCGTCGCGGCCCGCTCGTCGGTGCGCGCCCAGCTCGAGTACCTGCGCGGACGCTGAGCCCGCCGGGGCCTATCAACCCGCCAGCGCCGGCCTCGCGGCCTGGGCCGAGCCAACCGTTCAGAGGGCCTTGCCCTCCGAGCCGACCGTTCAGAGGGCCTTGCCCAGCACCAGGAGCATGTCGTCCTGCGGGTCGTCGTGCGGCGGGAACGGCAGCACCGGACGGTAGCCCAGCTTCACGTAGAGCCGCAGCGCCTCGGGCTGCCGCACGCCGGTCGCGAGATACAGGGCGCGTCCGCCGCGGCGGCGGGCGGCGTCCTCGACCTGCCGGACCAGCGCCGTCGCGACGCCCGCCCGCCGGACGGACGGGTCGACGAACACGCTCCGGACCTCGTAGCCGCCGGGGTCGTCGGCGCTGAGGTCCGCACCGACCGGGGCGAGCGCGGCGAAGCCGCCCAGCGGGTCCGCGGTGAGGTGCGCCGGGCCCACTCGCGCCGCAGCGAGCGTCGCGCAGCCCACCGGCCGGCTGTCGAGCGTCGCCAGGAAGGTCACCCGCGCGATACGCCCGTGCTCGGCGTCGACGACGTCGTGCCCGCCGCGCGCCTCGACGTCCTGCGCCAGGCCGGGGTAGAGCTCGCCCAGGAACGCACTCATCCGGCGCCGCAGCGCCGCCGCGTCGGCGTCGTCCCACGGCACCTCACGGATCTCCGGAGCCGACGACGGGGCGGGCCGGTGTGCACCAGCGGCAGCGGCCTCGCCGGTCGTGCCGCCGCCTGTCGCGGCGCCGTCGGCCACTCCGCCGTCGGTCCCGACACCATCAGTCGCAACGCCATCAGTCGAGGCACCGCCGACCACAACGCCGTCGTCCACACCACCCCGACCGCCCGGCGCCGGAACCAACCACTTGCCGAAGCACCGCGACCCCGGCTCGTCCGAGAACACACCGAACGGCTCGACCGGGTCGTACCCCATGCGCAGGTACAGCCCGAGCGACTCGGGCTGCATGACCCCGCTCTCCAGGATCAGGTGCCGCACGCCGGCGGCGCGCGCGACGTCCTCTGCCGCGCTCATCAGCGTGCGGGACAGCCCACGGCCGCGGAAGGCCGGCGCCACGTACACCCGCTTGACCTCGGCGGTGCCCCCGGGGTGCAGGCCGCCCTGGTGGTCGTCGCGTCCCGACAGGTCGCGCATCGCCGCGTGCCCGGCGGCCTCGCCGTCGACCCGGAGCAGGAGCGTCGCGAACACGTTCGAGGGGTCCACACGGTCGCGCGGGTCCGACTCCGGGACGCCGGTCGCCCCGTGCTCACCCGGCTCCGCGTACCGCAGGTCGATCTCGCGCTGCTGCTCCTCGCGCAGGCGGACGGCGTCGGCGTGGTCCCAGGCCACCGTCTCGATGCTGGTCCCCGCCAGGACCTCAGCGGACATGCGCGCCTGCCTCGGCCGAACCGCCGGTCACGCGTGGACCAGCGACGACAGCACCGACGTGAAGAACGTCAGCCCGTCGGTCCCGGCGCGCGGGCCCTCGGCCGACGCCGGCCCGAAGCCCGGCTCGACCGCGTGCTCCGGGTGCGGCATGAGCCCCACCACGTTACCGCGGTCGTTGGTGATGCCCGCGATGTCGCGGCGCGACCCGTTCGGGTTCCAGCCGTCGTAGCGGAAGACGACGCGGCCCTCGCCCTCGAGCTCGTCGAGCGTGCGCTCGTCGGCGACGAACTGGCCGTCCTGGTTCTTGAGCGGGACCGTGATCCGCTGCCCGCGCCGGAACTCGTTGGTCCAGGCGGTGCGCGCGTTCTCGACGATCAGCGACTGCTCGCGGCACACGAAGTGCAGGTGGTCGTTCTTGACCATCGAGCCGGGCAGCAGGTGCGCCTCGGTGAGCACCTGGAAGCCGTTGCAGATGCCGAGCACCGGCATGCCGCCCTTGGCGGCGTCCACGACCGCTCCCATCGCGGGCGCGAACCGGCTGATCGCCCCGGCACGCAGGTAGTCGCCGTAGGAGAACCCACCGGGCAGCACCACGGCGTCGACGTCCTGGAGCGACTCGTCCGCGTGCCACAGCGACACGGCCTCTGCGCCGGCCAGGCGCACGGCCCGCGCCGCGTCCCGGTCGTCGAGCGTGCCGGGGAACGTGATGACGCCGATCCGGGCGCCGTCGATCGCTCGCGCCGCCACGGTGCCGGACGTCGGCTCGGTCGCCGACATCACGCGCTCACCGGGGCGTCGGCCGCCTCGGCGGAGGCGTCGGTCACCGAGACGACGTCCTCGATCACCGGGTTGGACAGCAGGGTGGTCGCGGCCTCCCGAGCGGCGGCGAGGATCTCGGGCGTCACCTCGCCGTCCACCTCGAGCTCGAACCGCTTGCCCTGCCGCACGCCGGAGAACTGGGTGAAACCGAGGCGCGGCAGCGCCCCGACCACGGCCTTGCCCTGGGGGTCCAGGATCTCGGGCTTGGGCATGACCTCGACGACGACGCGTCCCACGAAGGCTCCTTGCTGAGGGGGATGGCGAGCGAATCTCCGGGGAAAGTCTACTGGCGCCCCGGGGTGCCCCGCCGTCCAGAGGGAGTGACCCGCGCCGCGCTCCCCCGGCGTCGTGGATGAGAGGACTCTCATCACCTTCTCCTCCCGGCCTCATCCGGCGACGGCAGCGTAGGCGCATCCGCCTCACCGCACGTCGAAGGAGACCTCAGTGCACACGCGAGCCGCCGCAGCCCTCGGACTGGACCACCGCCCCGTCGCGGGCCTCTTCGGCATGCTGGTCATGGTGGCCCTCGGCCTGAACCTGATCTTCCTCACGCACTCGTTCCTCGGGATCCCCGAGTGGACCGGCTTCCGGTTCGCGATGGAGCGCAGCGTTCCAGAGGTGGTCGGGTACGTGTTCGCGGCGTGGGCGACGGCGCTGGCGCTCTACCTCGCCGTCGTGCACCGGCAGGCGGTGCTCGCGAGCTGGGCGGCGGTCTTCGCCGTGCTCCTCGCCGACGACTACTTCATGCTGCACGAGCGCATGGCCAAGGTGGTCTCCGCGAACATCACCGTCCCCTACCCCTACGGGCAGCCGGTCGGCGAGATCGTGTGGCTCGCGTTCGCCGGACTGGTGCTGCTGGCGGCCATCGCCGTCGCGTACCGGTTCGCCGCGCCCGAGTGGCGGGCCACGTCCCGCGTGCTCACGGTGCTGCTCGCGCTCCTCGTGCTGTGCGGCGTCGGGATCGACGCCGTGCACGGTTTCACGACGAACCGCGGCGTCTGGCACGTGGTCCTCAGCGCCCTGGAGGACGGCGGGGAGGTGCTGATGCTCGCCGTCGTCGTCACGTTCCTCTACGGGCTGGCGTTCTGCGGGCACCGGTCGACGCCGGAGACGCTGCGGCGGCAGGTGCGCGGCTGACGGGCCGGTGCCGGGCACGCGGCCGGCAGGCCGTCATCGGTGCGGCCGACGGGCCGTCGTCGGTCGCGCTGGCGACCGGCCCGCCTCGGTCGCGGACGACGGCCTCAGGCCGTCAGGTACTGGTCCGCCCACGCGCTGATGATGCGGGCCGCGCGCTTGGCCTGGCCTGGCGCGGTGAGCAGGTGGTCGGCGCCCTCCAGCGACACGAACGAGCGCGGGTGCCTGGCCTCGCGGAAGATCTCCCCGGCGTTCGAGATGTCCACGGTCTGGTCCGTCGGCGAGTGCATCACCAGCAGCGGCGACCCGAGCTCCCGGATCTTCGACCGGAGCTCGGCCCGCCGGACGTCCTCCACGAAGTGCCGCTTCAGCGTCAGCGCGCGGCCGCCCACCATCCACTGGGCGTGCCCCTCGTCGAACACCCTGCCGAGGACGGCGTCGTAGTTGTGCTCAGCGTGCCGCGGCTGGACGGGCGCGCCGATCGTCGCGATGGCCTGCACCCCCGGGATGTCCGCGCCGGCGGCGATGACGGCGGCGCCGCCGAACGAGTGGCCCACCAGGAGGTGCACCGGCCGGCCGGCGTCGGCCATGAACTGGGCGGCCCGCACGGTGTCGGCGACCTTGTGCGTGAACGAGCCGTCGCCCCAGTCCCCTTCGGAGTCGCCGAGGCCCAGGTTGTCGAAGCGGAGCATCCCGATGCCCTCGCTCGCGAGCTGCTTGCAGATGCGCGCGGCGGCCGGCGAGTCCTTGCCCAGCGTGAACCCGTGGGAGAACACGCCCCAGCCGCGCACCTCGCCCTCGGGCAGGTCGACGAGGCCCGCCAGCCGCGGACCCGACGTGCTCTCGAACCAGACGCGCTCAGCCACTACCCGCTCCCTGTCGACAGGCGGCGATCCTAGCGTCCCTGATCATGGGCCCGGCCGGCTACCGCCGCCGAACCGCAAGGCACAGGTCGATCACCGCCGTTCTGGACCAGCAACCTTCAGTTCGACGACCCGACAGACCCACAACCTTCGGTTCGGGCCCGACCCGTGCTACGGGACCGTGACCTCGCCGCGTTCCGCCCGCAGCGCGATGTCGGTGCGGTGGTGCGAACCCTTGAGCTCGATCCTCGCCACGCCCTCGTAGGCCCGACGCCGGGCGTCCGCCAGGTCGGTGCCCAGCGCCACCACCGACAGCACCCGGCCGCCCGCGCTGACCAGCTCCCCGGCGGCGGACCGGCCGGTGCCCGCGTGCAGCACGTGCACCCCGGGCAGCGCCTCGGCGTCCTCGATGCCCGTGACCGGGTCGCCCGAGCGGGCCGACGCCGGGTACCCCTCCGACGCGACCACTACCGTCACGGACGCCTCCGGGCGCCAGCGCAGCGGCTCCAGGCCGGCGAGCTCGCCGCGGGCCGCCGCGAGCATGACCTCCGAGAGGGGCGTCACGAGCCGGGCCAGCACGGACTGGGTCTCCGGGTCGCCGAACCGCGCGTTGAACTCCACCACGCGGGTGCCACGGCTGGTGAGCGCGAGCCCCACGTACAGCACGCCGGAGAACGGCGTGCCGCGGCGGGCCATCTCGTCGACGGTCGGCTGGGCGATGCGGGACATCACCTCGTCCACCAGCCCCGACGGCGCCCAGTCCAACGGGGTGTACGCGCCCATGCCGCCGGTGTTGGGGCCCGCGTCGTCGTCGCCGACGCGCTTGAAGTCCTGCGCGGGGACCAGGGGCACCACCGTGGCGCCGTCGCACACGCAGAACAGGGAGACCTCCGGGCCGTCGAGGTACTCCTCGACCACCACGCGGCCGTCCACGTGCGCGAGGCAGGCCTCGCCGTGCGCGAGCGCCTCGGCCCGGTCGGAGGTCACGACGACGCCCTTGCCCGCCGCGAGGCCGTCGTCCTTGACCACGTACGGGGCGCCGAACGCGTCCAGCGCGGCGGCCAGCTCCGTCGCGTCGGTGCACACGTGCGCCATCGCCGTCGGCACGGCCGCCGCGGCCATGACCTCCTTGGCGAACGACTTGGAACCCTCCAGCCGGGCCGCCTCGGCGGACGGGCCGAACACCGGGATGCCCGCCGCCCGGACGGCGTCGGCCACACCAGCCACCAGCGGTGCCTCCGGGCCGACGACGACCAGCTCCGCGCCGAGCGACCCGGCGAGCGCGGCCACGGCGGCGCCGTCGAGCGGGTCGACCTCGTGCAGCGTGGCCACGGCGGCGATGCCCGGGTTGCCGGGCGCCGCGTGCAGCTCGTGGACCGCGGCCCCTGACGTGGTCTCCCGGTGCAGGGAGTGGACGATGGCGTGCTCGCGGGCACCGGTCCCGATGACGAGGATCTTCACTGTGGCGGAGGGCTCTCTTGGTGGGTACGGACTCAGCGGCTGTGGATGAGGTCGTGGACGGGGATGATCTCGTCGCGCTTCGGGCCGACGCCGATCGCCGAGATCCGGGTGCCCGACATCTCCTCGAGCGCCTTCACGTAGGCCTGGGCGTTCTTGGGCAGGTCCTCGAAGGACCGGGCCTGGGAGATGTCCTCCCACCAGCCGTCGAACTCCTCGTAGACCGGCGTGGCGTGGTGGAACGCCGTCTGGTCGGTCGGCATCTCGTCGTAGCGCACGCCGTCGACGTCGTACGCCACGCAGACCGGCACCTTCTCCATGCCGGTGAGCACGTCGAGCTTGGTGAGCACGAGGTCGGTGAGCCCGTTGATGCGGGTCGCGTAGCGGGCGATCACCGAGTCGTACCAGCCGGTGCGGCGCGCACGGCCCGTGGTGACGCCGTACTCGCCGCCGGTCTTGCGCAGGAACTCGCCCTTGTCGTCGAACAGCTCGGTGGGGAACGGCCCCTCGCCGACACGCGTCGTGTACGCCTTGATCACGCCGATCACCGAGTCGATCCGGGTGGGCCCGACGCCGGACCCGGTCACCGCGCCGCCCGCCGTCGCGCTGGACGACGTGACGAACGGGTAGGTGCCGTGGTCGATGTCGAGCATCGTCGCCTGGCCGGCCTCGAACAGCACGTTCTTGTTCGCATCGAGCGCCTTGTTCAGCTCGACGGCGGTGTCCGTGACCATGGGCCGCAGCCGGTCGGCGTACTGGAGCAGCTCGTCGAGCGTCTCGTCCACCGTGATGGCGCGCCGGTTGTAGACCTTCACCAGCAGGTGGTTCTTCTGGTCGAGCGCGCCCTCGATCTTGGCGCGCAGGATCTTCTCGTCGAACAGGTCCCACATGCGGATGCCGACGCGGTTGATCTTGTCGGCGTACGACGGGCCGATACCCCGGCCCGTGGTGCCGATGCGGCGCTTGCCCAGGAACCGCTCGGTCACCTTGTCGATGGTGCGGTGGTACGGCGCGATGATGTGGGCGCTGCCCGAGACCAGCAGGCGGGAGGTGTCCACGCCGCGCTCGATCAGGGCGTCCAGCTCCTCGAACAGGACCTCGATGTCGACCACCACGCCGTTGGCGATGACCGGCACCACGCCGGGCGACAGGATGCCCGACGGCAGCAGGTGCAGCGCGTACTTCTCGTCGTCGATGACGACCGTGTGCCCCGCGTTGTTCCCGCCGTTGAACTTCACCACGTAGTCGACGCGGGAGCCCAGCAGGTCCGTCGCCTTTCCCTTGCCCTCATCGCCCCACTGGGCCCCGACGAGCACGACGCCTGGCATGGATCTCCACCTTCTCGGATAGCTGTGATTGCTCCGCCGGATGCGCCTCCCACGAGCGCCGGCGAGCCGCGCCCGAGTCTACTTCGTGGTGGACGCCGGGGCGCGGACCTTGTCCACAGGCGTCGGCCCACCCCCGAAGAACGGTACGGAGCGGACAAAGGGGACGCACAGGATTGCCCCTGCAACTGGGCCTGACGGTGAATTTTGCCTTTCATCCGGTGCGATCGAGCAACAGTCGTTACGCTCGACACATGATCGAGATCGCGACGTCTCCCACGACGACGACGCTCGTGATCGCCGGCGACCTCGACCTTGCCGAACGAGACCAGTTCCCGGAGATCGCGGCGCGCGTCGTCGGCCTGCGCAGACAGCTCCTGGTCATCGACATGTGCCGGGTCACGTTCATGGACTCCACCGGGGCCGCGTTCCTCATCTCGCTGGCCGACGCCGGCCGCAAGCGCGGCGGCGCGACCGTCATCCGCGGCGCGGACGAGCGCGACCTCTTCGTGCTCGAGGTGTGCGGCGCCATGGAGCTCTTCCGGGTGGACGACGAGCACTCGTGCGAGCCCTCCGCGCCGGACTCGGGGTTCGCGGTGATGACGTCCCGCGATGACGAGGGATCCCCGATATCCCATCGCGACGTATCGACTGCGTAAACGTTATCCACCGCGGCCCTGTCCGGTGATCCGTGCGTCCGACACGTCGCCCAGGGTCCGGGCGGTGCGACCTGCTACTTGGGCGGCCGGCTACTTCGGCGGCGTCGGCTGACGGCGCAGCTTCGCCCAGACCAGCTTCCCGGACCCGGACGGGCGCCAGCCCCACTCGGCCAGCCGGTCCACGATCTGCATGCCGAACCCGCCCAACCGGTTCGGGTGTCCGTCGGTGGCCACCGGCGGCGCCGGGTTGTTGTCCTCGACCTCGATGCGCAGCCCGTCGCCCGTGTCGTACAGGCGCAGCGCGATGTGCCCCCAGCCGTGCAGCACGCCGTTCGCCACCAGCTCGGACACGACCAGCTCGGCCTGCGCGGACTCCTCGATGCCCCAGGCCTGACAGGTGCGCAGCACCGCGTGCCTGGCGCGGCCGATCGAGGACGGCTCGCTCGGCAGCATCCAGCGCCGCCAGCGCGGCGACAGCGCGGTCTCCGTGGCGTCGCCCGCCGGGTCGGGGATGCGGACCACGACGATCGCCACGTCGTCCTCCGGGGCGTCCGCCAGGCGGGACAGCAGCTCCTCGCCGACGCCGGCGGCGTCGCGCGCGGTGATCGCAGACGCGGTCTCCAGCAGGGCCTCCAGGCCCAGCCGCAGCGACCGGTCGCGGCGCTCGATGAGCCCGTCGGTGTAGAAGAGCAGCGAGTCGCCGGGCTGGAGCTTGACCTCGCCGGTGCTCCGTTCCCGCGAGCCGAAGCCGACGAGCGCACCACCGCCGTCGTCCAGCTTGATGACCTCGCCGCCGCGGAGCAGGAGCGGCGGGAGGTGGCCGGCACGCGAGTAGCCGACGCTCCAGGCCTCCGACTCCTGCTCGCGCTTGAGGGAGGCGTACACCATGCTCGCCGAGCGCGGGATGCCCATGCCCGCGACGAGCTGGTCCACGCGTTCGAGCACTCGGCTCGGCGTCGACAGCTCGAACGCGTACGAGCGCACCACCGAACGGAGCTGGCCCATGGTGGCGGCGGCCTCGACGTCGTGCCCCACGACGTCGCCGATCACGATGCCCACCAGCTCCGGCGAGATCTGCAGCACGTCGTACCAGTCGCCGCCCACCTGGGCGTGCTCGGCGTTCGGGGCGTAGTAGGTCCACACGTCGAGGCCCGCGACGTCGGCCTGCTCGGGGAGCATGGCGCGCTGCAGGGTCTCGGCGAGGCGGTGCTCGCGCGCGTACATGCGCGCGTTGTCGATGGCGCTGCCCGCGCGGCGCGCCACCACCTCGACCACGGTGCGCAGCGTGTCGGGCTCGTCGGCCTCGACGTAGTCGCCCGGCTCGTCCTCGTCCGGGACGATCACGACCAGGCCGAGCACGTCGCGCCGTCCGGCCACCGGGTGCACCACCACGGAGTCGGGCGCCTTGCCGAGCTCGTCCGCCAGGCGCAGCGTCAGGTCGCGCTGCAGCCAGCCCGACGCCGAGTGCGGCGCGTGCGGGATGTCGAGGTGCAGCGTGACCGGGCCGTCGAGCACGCCGTCGAGCACGTCCTGCACCGAGTCGACGACCTCGAGGATCGGCATGGGGCCCGTCGTCACGGAGTCGCCGAGGGCGTCCGTCTGCGGGCGGCGGCGCAGCGACTTGTCCGCGATGTTGTCGCCCTCGATGTACCGGGCGTGCCTGCGGCCGCGGCCGCTCGGCGGTGCGGCGACGTCGACGCCCGCCGCGTGCTTGAGGCCGTCGTCGTTCACGTAGAAGCCCGCCCAGCGGACCATCGACTGGAGCAGCTCCGCGATGTCGCGCAGGGCGTAGGGGTACTCGAGGTCCGTCAGGATCTCGGTGGTCTGCGCGATGAGGTCGAGGTCCTCGCGCTGCTGCCGCTCGACCTCGAGGCTCGCGAGCTGCGCGGCGTGCCGCTCCATGTGGTCGGAGACGTCGACGCTGAACCCGACCCAGTGGGTGATGCGGTCGTCGTGGCCGGCGCGGGCGGGCGTGAGCGTGAGCTGGGCCCAGCCGTGCGTGCCGCCGCGCAGGTGGGACCGCACGGTCGCGTGCACCTCCTGGCCGGCGTTCACCAGCTCCGTCATGCGCTCCAGGTCCTGCGGCTCGACGAGCATCTCGCCGAGCCTGCGCACCGTGTGCCCGGCGAAGTCACTGAACCGGACGCCCGCGTAGTGCTCGAACGCCTGGTTGGCCCACAGCATGGGCATGCCGTCCTCGGTGGGGCCGGTCAGGAAGACCGGGATACCCACGTTGACGGCCGCGCGCAGCACCACGTCGCCGATCGACGGCGGAAGGGTGCGCGGGATGCCCGTCGCCTGCACGCGCGAGCGGTGGTCCGCGCCCGCCCGGCGGGTGCCGCTCGGGGCCATGCCTGCCGGGATGCCCGGGGGAACGCTCGCGCCGGGCCGCGCGGGCCGGCCGTCGGCGAAGCCGTTTCCGTTCGACGTCGCGCCCGGAATTCCGTTCGTCGTACCGTTCTGGACCGAGCCGGCCCCGTACTGCGGACGGCCGGGACGCCACGGCGGAGGAGAGGACGGTGTAAGACCGGATGTATCGGTCAAAGTGCCCTCCCAACGGTGTCTATTGCGCGCGGTGCTGTTCCAGCAGGACATTCAACCGTAGATTGGGACGGTCCGAGATCTGAACCTCAAGCTCTATCATCGGACCGTTGCAGCGCCACGACCACTGCTCCCGGAAGGAGAACCGTGCAGGACGGAACGTACGACCCCCCGCGCGGTCCGCAGGGCGGGAGCCCCCAGGACCAAGACCGGCAGAACCCCGAGATCGGCGATCCCGCGAGCATCCACGTCATCGTGGGCCGCTCACGCGCCCGGATCGTGCTCTCCGGAGAGATCGACGCCGACATCGGCGGCGACCTGCACGAGGCGACGGCCGCGGCCGAGGAGTCCCGCCTCCCCGTCGAGATCGACGCGCACCACGTGACCTTCATGGACTCGTCCGGCGTCGCGTTCCTCGCGCGCCTCGCGAGCCGCAGCCCGCACCGGGTGCGCGTGCTGCGCGCGCCCCCGACCGTGCGCTTCCTGCTCGAGGTCACCCGGATCGGTGACCTCCTCGACATCGTGGACGAGGACCCGGGCTTCGAGCTGGACGACGACGGCCCGGCGGGCCCGCCAGCAGGCGGCGCGCCGACCCCAGCGGGTGTGGGCGGCCCGCCGGCTTCGTAGTGGCCACCCAGGCATCTGGGTGATCGGTAAAACGTCAGGTGATCGGCAGTCTGAACTGCCGATCACCTGACGTTTTACCGATCACCCGGGGAGAGGCCCCTGCCGGGCCTACTTCACAGCTTGTGGCCGGCCGAGCGGAGCTGCTCGCAGGCCTCGACGATGCGGGTGGCCATGCCGGCCTCCGCCGACTTGCCCCAGGCGCGCGGGTCGTAGGCCTTCTTGTTGCCCACCTCGCCGTCCACCTTCAGCACGCCGTCGTAGTTCTTGAAGAAGTGGTCGGCCACCGGACGCGAGAACGCGTACTGGGTGTCGGTGTCGATGTTCATCTTGATCACACCGTTGTCGACGGCGGCGGAGATCTCCTCCGCCGTCGAACCCGAACCGCCGTGGAACACGAGGTCGAACGGCATGTCCTTGCCGATCTCCGCGCCGACCGCCCGCTGGATGTCGAGCAGGATCTCGGGGCGGAGCTTCACCGCGCCCGGCTTGTACACGCCGTGCACGTTGCCGAAGGTGAGGGCCGTCAGGTAGCGGCCCCGCTCGCCTGCGCCGAGCGCCTTGACCGTGGCCAGGCCGTCCTCCGGCGTCGTGTACAGCTTGTCATTGATCTCGGCGGCGTGGCCGTCCTCCTCGCCACCGACAACGCCGATCTCGATCTCGAGGATCGTGCGCGCCGCCTGCGACAGCTCGAGCAGCTCCGCCGCGATCACGAGGTTCTCGTCGATCGGCACGGTGGAGCCGTCGAACATGTGCGACTGGAACGTCGGCAGGCCGCCGTTCTTGACCTGCTCCGCCTCGATCGCGAGCAGCGGCTTGACCCAGGAGTCCAGCTTGTCGGCCGTGCAGTGGTCGGTGTGGATGGCGATGTTGACGCCGTAGCCCTTGGCGACCTCGGTGGCGTAGGCCGCCAGCGCGAGGGAGCCGGAGACCCGGTCCTTCACCGTCGAGCCCGACGCGTACTCGGCGCCGCCCACGGAGACCTGGATGATGCCGTCCGACTCCGCCTCAGCAAAGCCCCGAAGTGCGGCAGTGACGGTCTGCGACGAGGTGATGTTGACCGCGGGGTAGGCGAACTTGCCGGCCTTCGCCCGGTCGATCATCTCGGCGTAGACCTCAGGGGTTGCGATGGGCATCTGCGAAACTCCAAACGACTGGTGAGACGGGCGGTCGCAAGAGTGTCCCAGGCCGCCCGGGGGATGCACGTTCGATCTTGCCACGATCCACAGGCGGCCGTGTGCGATTGTTCGCCAATCGAACGGCCCGAACGCTGTGTTTTTCGTCGTTTTTCGTTCGCCGGACGGCGGCGTCGCCCCCTGTGCGACGTCGCCGGCCTGGGCGACGTCGTTGGCCTGGGCGACGTCGCTGGGCGGCGTCGCCGGCCCGGGCGGTGTCGCTGGCTCGGGCGGCGCCGTCCGCTCGGGCGGCGCCGTCCGGCGTCAGGCGACCGGGCGGTCCTCCGGGCTCCGGTCGCGCATCGGGGTGAAGGCGCCGACGGCGGCCACCGCCACGTAGACGACCGCGACGGCCAGCAGCGGCCCGGAGGCGCCGAGCCGGTCGGCGGCGGCGGTCAGCGCAGCGGCGCCGAGGGGCGCCATGCTGTAGTGGATCGTCCAGAACGCGGCGGTGACGCGGCCGAGCAGCGCGTCGGGCGTGACGAGCTGGCGCAGCGACATCGAGCAAACGGCCGCCAGCATGAGCCCGAACCAGAAGGCGAAGACGGCGGCCCCGATGACGACGACGTCGCGGCTCAGGGCCAGGACCACGCAGGCAAGACCGCACACGGTCATGGCGGCAAGCCAGCAGGTGCCGAACCCGAGCCTCCGGCGTAGCCAGGCGGACATGGCCGCCGCCACGCACGTGCCGATCCCGGCCGCCGCCATCACGTACCCCACGACGTTCTCGCTCTGCCCCAGGCCGTTGCGCACCTGGTAGATGACCACATCGGTCAGGCCATAGGTGAAGAACGTGGTGATCGTCAGGAAGATCGTGAGCACCCGGAGCACCGGATGCCGCCACAGGAACCGCGCGCCCGTGACGAACCCGGTGCGGAGGTCCCGCCCGAGGCCCGGCCGGCCCGGCGCCGCAGCGTCCGGCGCCACCCGCGGCAGGCGGACGGCGAGCAGCCCCAGCGCCGAGATGCCGAAGGTCGCGGCGTCGATGGCGATCGCAGTGGTGACGCCGAACCCCGCCGCGACCAGCCCGGCGAGCGCGGGGCCGCCGATGCTGGCCAGCGAGGCCGTCGCCTGCAGCTTGCTGTTGGCCTCGGCCACCCGCTCCCTGCCGACGATGCTGGGCACCGCCGTGATGTAGGTGATCTGGAAGAGCTGCCCGAACACCGACGCCACGCCCGCGACCACGAACAGCAGCCACACCTGCGGATCGATCGCCCAGCAGACGGGGACGGCCGCGAACAGGAGCAGGCGCGCCACGTCGCACGCGACAAGGAGCCGACGGCGGTCGAACCGGTCGACGATCGCCCCGCCGACCAGCCCCATCGAGAGGGAGCCCGCCGCCATGACGCTCGTCAGCAGGCCCATCTGCACCAGCGACCCGGTGGCCTCCAGCATCAGCAGCGGGAACGCGATCGCCGAGAACGAGCCGCCCAGCACGGAGAGCGTCTGGGTACCCCAGAACACGACGAAGTTCCGGTCGCGCCACAGGGATCGTTCGCTCACTCGACGATCCTGTCGGAGCAGCTGGCCCGAGGCAACGGTCCGTCGCGGCCAGGCCGGCGCCTCACGCGTGCTGGGTGGCCCAGGCGTGCATGGCGATCGCCGCTGCGGCTCCCGCGTTGATCGACCGGGTCGAGCCGTACTGCGTGATGTGCAGCACGACGTCGCACGCCGCCTGGGCCTGCGCCGTCAGGCCGGTCGACTCCTGGCCGAACAGCAGGACGCACTCGCGCGGGAGCGCGTATCCCTCGATCGGCACGGACCCGGGTACGTTGTCGATACCGATGATCGGAAGGCGGCCACGGCCGGCGCCCGATACCGTGCCCGGCTTGGCACCCGACGCCGTGCCTGGTTCGGCACCCGACGCCGTGCCTGGTTCGGCACCCGACGCCGTGCCTGGTTCGGCACCCGACGCCGTGCCTGGTTCGGCACCCGACGCCGTGCGTGGTTCGGCGGCCGATGCGCTGGCCGCCCAGGCCGCCAGTGCATCGGCGTCTGGGTGGTGCGTCACGTGCAGGTACCGGTCGGTGACCATGGCGCCGCGACGGTTCCACCGGCGTCGGCCCACGATGTGCACGCCCGCCGCGTTGAACGCGTTGGCCGTGCGGACCACCGAGCCGATGTTGAGGTCGTGCGCCCAGTTCTCGATCGCCACGTGGAACGGGTGCCTCCGCGTGTCCAGGTCGGCGACTATCGCCGCGACGGACCAGTACCGGTACCGGTCGGCCACGTTCCGGCGGTCGCCGTCGGCCAGGAGCTCCGGGTCGTAGCGCGGATCGTCGGGCAGGGGACCGGACCAGGGCCCGACACCGACCTCGTGCTCGGCTGACATCTCCGCGTGCTCGGCAGACATCTCCGGCGGCTCGGGCTCCGGATGCTCAGACAAGGTCATGCCCGCCATTGTGTGCCGACCGGCGGCCTGCGGGAGAACACTTGCTCCCGGGGCTGTGTTACGGAGAGTGAACAATGTCCCCTCTCCGTAACACAGCCCCGGGAGGGAATGCTTTTCCCAGGCCCCCCTCGGGGCCCCCGACTCCCTCGAAGGGATTGCCCCAGCCACGTGCGGCCCCTCGTCGCCGCACGCCAAGGCAACAACGCCAGCGCATCGCCGCAGGCCGACACATTAGGCTGGCGCCCATGATGGAGCGGACCACCGAAGCCTGGCTCACGGACATGGACGGCGTGCTGGTGCACGAGGGCACGGCGATCCCCGGCGGCCCCGAGTTCGTCAAGGCGCTGCGGGACAAGGACCTCCCGTTCCTCGTCCTGACGAACAACTCGATCTTCACGCCGCGCGACCTGCGCGCCCGCCTCGCGTACAGCGGGATCGACGTGCCGGAGGAGAACATCTGGACGTCGGCCCTCGCCACGGCCCAGTTCGTCTCGGACCAGATCCCGAACGGCAGCGCGTACGCGATCGGCGAGGCAGGCCTGACGACGGCGCTGCACCAGGCGGGCTTCACGCTCACCGAGTCCGACCCGGACTACGTGGTGCTCGGCGAGACCCGCACCTACTCGTTCGAGGCCATCACCAAGGCCATCCGGCTGATCGTGAACGGCGCCCGGTTCATCTGCACCAACCCGGACGTGACCGGGCCGTCGCAGGAGGGGCTGCTGCCGGCCGCGGGCTCGGTGGCCGCGATGATCGCGGCGGCGACGGGACGGCAGCCCTACTACGTGGGCAAGCCGAACCCGGTGCTGTTCCGGTCCGCGCTCAACCTGATCGGCGCGCACTCGGAGTCCACCACCATGGTGGGCGACCGCATGGACACGGACATCCTGGGCGGTATGGAGGCAGGCCTGGAGACGTTCCTGGTGCTCACGGGATCGACGTCGGCGGACGAGGTCGAGAAGTACCCGTTCCGGCCCAGCCACGTGGTGAACTCGATCGCGGACATCATCGACCGGGTCTGACCAGGTCTCAGGCCCCAGGGACGCGGCTCGGTCAGGTCAGGCCCGGGATCCCGAACCCGTCGATCGTGCCGCCGGTCTCGAAGCGCGGCCCACCCTTCTCCAGCGGCAGCACGATCCGCGCGACGTCGGCCACGCGCTTGGCCCGCTCGGTCAGGGTCGTGACATCCGTGCGGCCCGGCCGCCACAGCAGCACCGACGGCCCCTCGATCCGCAGCCGGGAGCCGTGGAAGTCGGGCAGCATCACGATGTTGGCCAGGCGCGCGTCCAGGGCGCGGCGCGCGAACACCTCGTCGGAGGCCCGCACGAGCCACTGCCCGTCGAACGCAGGGTTGTCGATCTGCACGTCCTGGGCGCCGAAGAGCTTCTGCCACTTCTCGCGGATGCCCTCGGGCGACAGGTCGACCACCGGCTCACCCGGCAGCGCGTCGAGCGCGATGACGTGCGCCGAGTTGCGCAGGCCGGGACGGCGCGTCTCCGAGCCGGGCGAGCCCGCGCGCCACGTGTAGGTGAACGAGACCATGTCGTAGCCGTCGACGTTCCCGCGGATGACGTCGCGGGTCGTGCGGTCCACGCCGCTGCCGAACGGCCTGCCGCTCCACCGCTGGGCGAGCGTGGGGTCCTGCCCCACGTACTCCCAGCCGTTCGCCTCGGCCCACTGGGCGACGTCCTGCGAGCGATCGCGGTTCAGCATCCGCACGGCAAAGATCGTGAACACGACCACGCCGACGACAAGTAGGACTAAAGCGACAAAAGTGCCCATGAGATTAAAGATACCGTAGCGCTACGGAAAAGTCTGCACGTGGGAGTGATATCGAGACGCCCCGCATGCCGGTATCAGACCTCACGCCAGGCCGAGATCCTGCAGGTCGTACAGGTAGTGGTAGGGCACGCCGAGCGCCTCGATCTTCTCCCGCGCGCCCGTGGCGCGGTCGACGATCGTGGCCACGCCCAGCACCTCGGCGCCCGCCGCACGGGCCGCCTCGATCGCCGCGATCGGCGACCCGCCCGTCGTCGTCGTGTCCTCCACGACGACCACCTTGCGGCCCGCGATGTCCGGCCCCTCGATCTGGCGCTGCATACCGTGCGCCTTCGCCGCCTTGCGCACCACGAACGCGTCCAGGTCCTGGCCGCGCGAGGCCGCGGCGTGCAGCAGCGCGTCCGCGATCGGGTCGGCCCCGAGGGTGAGCCCGCCGACGGCGTCGACCTCCGCCGTGCCGAGCCCGACCTCCTCGAGGTGGTCCAGGAGCACGTGCCCCACGAGCGGCGCGGCTCGGTGGTGCAGCGTGATGCGGCGCAGGTCGACGTAGTAGTCGGCCTCCTTGCCGGACGACAGGGTCACCTTGCCGTGCACCACGGCGAGCTCCTTGATGAGCTCGACGAGCTGCTCGCGCGGGGTCGGGGAGAAGTCGGCGTTCACGGTGCAAGGGTACGTCGGACGCCGGCCGGGCCGTCGGGCGCCCGCGACGTCGGCATCAGCCAGGACATCGGCGCGGGACGCCGTCCAGGGCACCGTCCCGGGTTGCCACCGACCTCTGAGAGGGTTCTGCTGTGAGCATCATGGACAACGCGGTGTACGTGGACGGCCGGCGCACGGCCAACCCGGTGAGCATCGAGGAGACCTGCGAGACCACCCGCGAGCGGGGCGGGATCGCCTGGGTCGACCTGGCGTGGCCGGAACCCGCGGAGATCCACGCGGTCGCCGAGGAGTTCTCGCTGCACCGCCTCGCCGTCGAGGACGCGATCCACGCGCACCAGCGGCCCAAGATCGAGCAGTACGACGACGTCCTGTACGTGGTGCTCCATCCGGCGCGGAACGTGGACGACGACGGCGACGGCCTCGTCGACCGCGTCGAGTTCGGCGAGGTGCACGCGTGGGTCGGCCCGGACTACGTCGTCACGATCCGGCGGTCCGCCACGCCCGACCTCGCCTCGATGCGCGCCCAGCTCGAGGCCGACCCCGAGGTGCTGCGGCAGGGGCCGGCCGCGATCCTCGCGACCCTGCTGGACCAGGTGGTCGACACCTACCGGCCTGTGGTGACGCGGCTGCGCGGCGACATCGACCGCGTCGAGGACCAGCTCTTCTCCCGCGACTCCGAGGTCTCCCTGCGGATCTACGAGGTGACGCGCGAGGTGATCGGGCTGCAACGGGCGACGCACCCGCTGGTCGACATCGTGCGGCAGGTGCACGACGACGAGGCCGGGCAGCCCGGCACCGCGCACGACCCCCGCTACGTCGAACTGCACCGCGACCTGCGCAACGTGCTGGACCACGCCGTCAAGCACGCGGAGACGTCCGACACGTTCCGCGCCCTGCTCACGAACGCCCTCAACGTGCACTCCACGCTGGTCACCCAGGAGCAGAACGAGGAGATGCGCCGCATGTCGGAGCAGGGCCTCAAGCAGGACGAGCAGGTGAAGAAGATCTCCGCCTGGGCGGCGATCCTGTTCGCGCCCACGCTGGTCGGCACCATCTACGGCATGAACTTCGACCACATGCCCGAGCTGCACTGGGCCTTCGGGTACCCGCTCGCGCTGGCCGTGATGGTCGGGCTGGGCGGGGTCTTCTACTGGATCTTCAAGCGGGTCGGCTGGCTCTGACGGCGGCTCGCACGCGCCGTCCGCCCCCGCGCCGCCGTCCGCCCCGCACCGTCGTCGTCCGGCACCGCCCACGCCGTCAGCGGTACGAGCCCACGGCGCGCACCGCCCAGCGCGGCGCGATGCGCAGCACCGCGGACGCCACCTTGTAGCGCACCGACGGCGTGGACAGCACGACGCCGCGGCGCACGTCCCTGAGGGCGGCCCGGACGACGTCCTCGGCGTCGAGCCAGCCCCACTCCGGGACTATCGACGGCTCGCTGATGCCCGCCCGCGCGAAGAACTCGGTGTGCGTGAACCCGGGCGACAGCACCGTCGCGGTGACGCCGGTACCCCTGAGCTGGGACGCCAGCGACTCGGTGAAGGTCCGCACGTACGCCTTGGCCGCCGCGTACGTGCCGCCGGCGGTGAGGGCGGCGACCGAGCTGACGTTGAGGATCGCGCCCCTGTCGCGTTCGAGCATCTGGCCGACGGCGGCGTGGGTCAGCTCGACGACCGCCTTCACCATGACGTCGATCCCGCGCCGCTCGGTGGTGATCCGGCTCTTCGCGAAGCTCGTTCCCATGGCGAACCCCGCGTTGTTGACGAGCAGCCCGACGGGCCGCAGGCCGCCGTCCTCCGACCTGCCGCCGACGACGGCGAGCCGCCGCGCGACCCGCGCGACGCCGTCCGGCTCGGCGAGGTTCGCCGGGAGCACCTCCACCGCCACACCCGTGGCGGAGCGGAGCTCCGCGGCGACCTCGTTCAGCCGCGCCTCGTCGCGCGCGACCAGCACCAGGTCGTGCTTGGCGGCGGCGAGCTGCCGCGCGAACTCCAGACCCAGGCCGGCGGACCCGCCGGTGATCAGTGCTGTGCCCATCTCCCGAGCGTAGTCACTGCGCTGCCACTGCCTCCTCCGCACGCTCCCGGCGCCGCAGCCAGATGCCGACGACCAGCAGCACCGCGATCGCCGCGTAGGCGGTGGCGGCGAACGGGCTGGTCACGAGGTAGCTCAGGTCGCCCTGGCTGATCGCGAGGGACCTGCGCAGCCGGTCCTCCGCCATCGGGCCGAGGATCATGCCGACCACCAGGGGCGCCACCGGGTAGCCGTACCGGCGCATGAAGAACCCTGCCAAGCCGATCAGCACCAGGAGCAGCACGTCCACGGGCGAGAAGTTGAGCGCGTACGAGCCGAGCGCGCCGAACATCAGGATGCCCGCGTACAGGTAGTGCCGCGGGATGCGCAGCACCTTGACCCACATGCCCACCAGCGGCAGGTTCAGCACCACCAGCATCAGGTTGCCCACGTACAGGCTCGCGATCAGGGCCCACACCAGCGCGGACTCGCTCTGCAGCAGGAGCGGGCCGGGCCGGATGCCGTAGGACTGGAACGCGACGATGATGATCGCCGCCGTCGCCGTCGTGGGCAGGCCGAGGGTGAGCAGCGGGACCAGCACGCCGGACGCCGCCGCGTTGTTCGCGGCCTCCGGACCCGCCACACCCTCGATCGCACCCTTGCCGAACTCCTTGCGCCGGGCCCCGGCGAGCCGGCGCTCGGAGGCGTAGGACAGGAACGTCGCGACGTCGGCCCCGCCGGCGGGGATGGTGCCCACCGGGAAGCCGATGGCGGCGCCGCGCAGCCACGGCTTCCAGGAGCGGCGCCAGTCGTCGCGCTTCATCCAGGTGCGCCAGCCCTTCTCGACCGGGATCACCTGGACCGGGCCGTGCCGCAGCCGCGAGCCCACGTACAGGGCCTCCCCCACGGCGAACAGGCCGACGGCGACGATCACGACGTCGATCCCGTCCGCCAGGTTGGGCACGCCGAAGGTGAACCGCTGCTGGCCGGTCAGGGTGTCCGTGCCCACCAGGCCGAAGAACAGGCCGAGCGACAGCGACGCGAGGCCGCGCGGGACCGACGACCCGAGCAGGGCGCCGACGGTGATGAAGGCGACCACCATGAGGGCGAAGTAGTCGGGCTCGCCGAGCTGGACGGCCCAGCGGGCGATCACCGGCGCGAGGAACGTCAGCGCCACCGTGGCGAGCGTGCCCGCCACGAACGAGCCGATGGCGGCGGTCGCGAGCGCGGCGGCCCCGCGTCCGGCACGGGCCATCCTGTTGCCCTCGATCGCCGTCACTATCGACGCGGACTCGCCGGGGGTGTTCAGCAGGATCGACGTCGTCGACCCGCCGTACATGCCGCCGTAGTAGATGCCGGCGAAGACGATGATCGCCGCCGTCGGCTCCAGCGAGTAGGTGAGCGGCAGGAGCAGGGCGATGGTCATGGCCGGGCCGATGCCCGGCAGCACGCCGACCGCCGTCCCGATGAACACGCCGAACAGCGCCCACAGGAGGTACACGGGGTGCAGGACGGTGGCGAACCCGTCGAGCAAAGCGGAGAAGTTATCCACGGAGGAACGGCACCCCTTCCAGGAGCGGGCCGGCCGGGAGCGACAGCCCCAGCAGCCCGCCGAAGACCACTTGGACGACCAGGCCCAGCACGAGCCCGACCAGGGCGGCGCGCCACCACGGGCGCGCGCCGAGCACGACGGCGGCGCCCGCGAACAGGATCGCTGCGGCCAGCGGCCAGCCGATGACGTTGATGGTGAACACGTGCACCACCAGGGCGGCAACGAGCAGGAGCACGGTCAGCCAGTCGGTCCGGACGGCCGGGTCGACGTCCTCGCCGCCCTCCTCCTGCCCGGCCCGGCCGCTCAGGATCAGCGCGACCAGCGCGACCCCCGCCGCGACGAGCATGCCGCCCACCAGGTAGGGGAACGCCCGCGGGCCGAGCGTGTTGGCCGAGCCCGGCACCGTGATGCTCCCGGCGGCCACCAGCACGTAGGCGCCGAGGCCCGCCGTGACCAGGGCCAGCACGAGCTCGCCCCACCTGCGGCGCGGCGGCTCGCCGGCCACCAGGTCCGGGGCGTCCGACGGCGGAGGGCCGGCCTCCGCCGTCGGCTCACCCGGTGCGGTGGGCGCCTCGGGCGCCACTCCGTCGGTGCTCACTCGACGAGCCCGATGTCCTGGAGCACCGTCTGGATCTCGGCGATGTTCCCCTCGAGGTAGGAGTCGAACTCGTCGCCGGCGAGGAAGGCGTCGTCCCACTGCTTCTCCGCGAGCGTGGCCTGCCACGCCTCCGACTCCGCGAGCTCGGTGACGGCGGTGGTCAGCGCCTCCTTCTCGGCGTCGTCGATCGAGCCGGGGGCGACCACGCCGCGCCAGTTGGTGAGCACGACGTCGTAGCCGGCCTCGGTGAGGGTCGGCGTGTCGGGGAGGGCGTCGACCCGCTCGCCGCCCGAGACCGCGAGCGCCCGCAGCTCGCCCGCCTCGACCTGCTCTGCGTACTCGCTGACGCCGGAGATGCCGGCGTCCACGTTGTTGCCGAGCAGGGCCGCCAGGGACTCGCCGCCGCCGGAGTAGGCGACGTAGTTCAGGCTGTCCGCGATGTCCGCTGCGGGCATGCCGGCGGCCTTGAGCAGCATGCCGGCGAGGATGTGGTCGGTGCCGCCCGCCGACCCGCCGGTGATCGCGACGTCCTTGCCGTTCTCCTCGACGTCGGCCACGAGGTCGTCGATGGTCTCGTACGGCGAGTCCGCCGGGACCACGATGACCTCCTGCTCCTCGGTGAGCCGCGCGATCGGGGTGGTGTCCTCGATGCGGGCCTGCGACTGGTTGGTCTCGACGGCACCCACCATGACCAGGCCCATCACGAGCACGGTGTTCGGGTCGGTCGCGTTGGCGATGTTCGCCAGGCCGACCGTGCCGCCCGCGCCGTCCACGTTGGTGACCGTCGCCGTGCCGACCAGGCCCTCCTCCTGCAGGTCGGCCTGCATCGCGCGGCCGGTCTGGTCCCAGCCGCCGCCGGGGCCCGCGGGGACCACGATGCTGAGCTCGTCGATCGCAGCGTCGCCGCCGCCACCGCTCGGCTCCAGGCTGGAACAGCCCGCCAGGGCCAGTGCCAGGACGATTCCGACGGGGGCGGCCCCGGTCCGGATGATGCGCATGTCTCCTCCTCGAGCGGATGCGGGTACCCGGGCCGGCCACTGTGCCGGTCCTCGGTCCACTTCGGCGCGAGCGTAGGGAGCGGTGCCCCGCGGCGTGCGGTTCTGGTCGCAACGAACGTTGTGGTCGTTTTGAACGCGGCCGCCCGGCTACCGCACGGCCCGCAACCCGGTGCACACTGACGTTCGTGAGAAGAGCGATGACGCTCCGGGCGCAGCTACTGGTGCTGCAGGTCGTCATCGTGCTCGTGCTCGTCTGCACCACCGGGCTGGTGGCCTCCGCCCTGCAGGAACGCCAGCTCCGCGAGGCCTACGTGGACCGGATGACCGGGGTGGCGCAGTCGGTCGCGCGCCTGCCCGCTATCCACGACGCGTTCGACGACGACGACCCGTCCGCCACCATCCAGCCGATCGCCGAGGTGATCCGCGAGGCGTCAGAGGTGACGTACGTGGTGGTCACCGACGAGCGCGGCATCCGGTACTCCCACCCCGACCCCGAGGAGATCGGGCAGATGGTGTCGACCGACCCCTCCGTGCCGCTCTCCGGCCAGGTGTGGACGGGCACGCAGACCGGCACGCTCGGCACGTCGTGGCGCGTCAAGGTGCCCGTCTTCGGCGAGGCGGCCGACGACGCCTCGCCCGCCCCCGTGATCGGCACCGCCAGCGTCGGGATCCTCGAGTCCGAGCTGCGCGCCGACCTGAACGAGGACCGCGGCTGGCTGCTCGGCGCGCTCGCGGCGGCCGCCGTCGTCGGCGTGCTGTGCGCCGCGTGGGTGACCCGCCTCGTGCGGCGCCGCATCTACCTGCTCGAACCCGAGGACATCGCGACCCTGCTGGAGACCCGCGGCCTCACCGACGCCCTGCGCTCGCAGTCGCACGAGTTCGCCAACACCGTGCACGTGATCTCCGGCCTGCTGGAGCTCGGCCGCACCGAGGAGGCCGTCGCGTTCATCGAGCGGTCCGGCTACGGCGGGCTGCTCACCGCCTCCGCCGTCGCCCCTGGCGTGCGGTCCCCTGAGCTCGCGGCGCTGCTGCTGGTGAAGGCGATCACGGCCCGCGAACGCGGCGCCACGCTCGACGTCGCCGAGGACTCCGCGCTCGACGCGCCGACGACGCCGGACGCCTCGGCGCTGCACACGGACGCGCTGATCGTGCTCGGGAACCTGATCGACAACGCGGTGGACGCCGTGGGGCGGGACGGGCCGGGTCACCGGGACCGTCCGGACTACACGGGCGAGCGGGGCGATCGGGACCACACGGGCGGCCGGGTGCGCGTGCTGCTGCGCTCGGACGGGACGCACCTGCACCTCCAGGTGGACGACGACGGTCCCGGCATCCCCGCCCAGCTCCAGCACCAGGTGTTCAAGGCCGGGTTCTCCACCAAGGTGCCCGGCGACCGGGAGCACAGCAGGGGCATCGGGCTCGCGCTGGTCCGGCGGGTCGTGGACCGGCGGGACGGCGAGATCGTGCTGGGGACCAGCGACCTCGGCGGGGCGCGGGTGAGCGTCGAGCTGCCCGTGCCTGCCTCCGCCTCGGCCGGACGTGCGCGGGCGGCGGCGGGTGCGCGCGGAAGTGTGGCGGGTGCTCGCGGGGGTGCGGCGACATGACGGAGCCGGCCCGGACCCTCGTCGTCGAGGACGATCCGGTGGTCGCCACCGTGCACCGGGGCTTCGTGGAGAGCCACCCCAGGTTCGTCGTGGTGGGCGAGGCACGGAACGGCGCGGACGCGCTACGCCTCGCCGCCGCCCTGCGCCCCGACCTCGTGCTGCTCGACCTGCACCTGCCGGACATCGGCGGACTCGACGTGCTCCAGCGGCTGCGGATGCTGCCCGGCCCGCCGGTCGACGTCGTCGCCACCACGGCGGCCCGGGAGCTCGACAGCGTGCGGCAGGCCATGGCCGGCGGCGTGCTCGCCTACCTGGTCAAGCCGTTCACCTCCGCCGCGCTGCGCGAACGGCTCGACGAGGTGTGGCAGCACCGCGAGGACGTGCGCCGGGCCCAGGACACGCTCGACCAGGACGAGGTGGACCAGCTCCTAGCCGGTCCGCGCGCCGCCACCGACCGGCTGCCCAAGGGACTCTCCGGGCGGAGCCGCGACCTGGTCCGCGAGGCGCTGGCCAGGCTGTGCGAGCCGGGCGGCACGGCGGCGGGCGCTGCTAGGCCGACAAGCGGTGCGGCGACTGCCGGTGAGCCGACGGGCGCCGTCGGGCCGAACGGCGCGCTCGCGCCAGACGCGTCGGCGGCCGAGGTCGCGGAGGCCGTCGGGATGTCGCGGGTCAGCGCCCGGCGCTACCTGGAGCACCTGGTCGCCGAGGGCTACGCCCAGGTCACGCCCCGGTACGGAGCGACGGGCCGCCCGGAGAACCGCTACCGCCCCACCTAACACCCCCCGCCCCGACCAAACGGGGCCGCGACAAGGTCCGCCGCGAGAACGCGGTTGTGCACCCTTTCGGGGCCAAAGTCATGCCTGATCGCATTCTCGCGGCGGACTTTCCGAGCGGACCCGTCGCGAGCGGACCCGTCGCGAGCGGACCCGTCGCGAGCGGACCCGTCGCGGGTGGACTCACCACGGGCGGGGCCTCGTGGCGGGGCTCGCCGATGGGCGCGAGTGGCGTGCTCGTGGGGCTCAGAGCGGGGCGGTCAGCGGGTCGGCGTCGGGCTGGACGGGGCCGGAGGCCGTCTCGTAGGCGAACCCCTCGCGCACCCAGTACTCGAAGCCGCCGATCATCTCCTTGACCTGGTAGCCGAGCTTCGCGAACTCGAGCGCCGCCTTGGTCGCCCCGTTGCAGGCCGGGCCCCAGCAGTACACGACGACGGGCAGCTCCCGGTCGATGGTCTGCTCCGCCCGCAGGCGCACCTTGCCGCCGGGCAGGTGCACCGCACCGGGGATGTGCCCCTGGTTCCAGGAGTCCGGCGACCGGACGTCGACCAGGGTGAACGGACTGCCCGCCGCGAGCGCGGTGTGGACGTCGCTGACGTCGGTCTCGAAGGCGAGCCGCCCGGCGAAGTGGGCGACGGCGGCGGAGGTGTCCTGGGAGATCGTCATGGCCCGAGTGTGCGGACGCCGACGCACGGTGGACAAGGGCCGGGAGGCGCACTGTTCCTGAAGCATCCGTAAGCCGCGCTAAGCCCGTGGCGGGGCAAAGTCCCTCGCGAGGGTGGGTTGCGTCGGGTGAACATTGTCTACTCCACGCAACCCACCCTCGGGAGCAACTGTTATCCCGAGACCGCCCGTCACGCGGTCTGCAGCAGGCGCGGGTGCTGCGCCTCCACGACGTTGGGGTGCGCACGCAGCCGGCTCTTGAGCCAGTTGTCGCCGAACACCGCGTGCAAGGGGTTGGCCGGGTCCAGCGTCACGCCGGGCGCGTCGGCCGCGAGGGCAGGCGGCAGGTCGATCGTCGGGATGGTCGCGTCCAGCGCGGGCCCGTGGAAGTACGGGATGGAGATGCGCTCGGTGCCGGGCGGCGGGGAGACCACCCGGTGCAGCGTGGCCTTGAGGTAGCCGTTCGTCGCGATCTCGAGCAGCTCGCCGATGTTCACCACGAACGCGCCGGCGGGCGGGACGACGTCGAGCCACGCGCCGTCCTTCTCCACCTGCAGGCCGGCCTTGCCGTCCTCGACCGAGAGCAGGGTGAGCACACCCAGGTCCTTGTGCGCGCCGACGCCCTGTGCGGGCGCCGTCGCCTCGATGCCCGGATAGCGCGCGATCTTCAGGTGCGGCGAGGGCCGTTCGAACACGGCGTCGAAGGTGTCCGACGGCGCCCCGAGCGCCTCCGCCCACGCCCGCAGCAGGCGCGTCGCGACGCCGTCGAGCCGGTCCAGCCACTCCCGCGCGACCTCGCGCAGCGCGGGCAGCGACTCGGGCCACAGGTTCGGGCCCTCCAGGATCCAGTAGTCGGGGGTGCCCGGCTCGATCGGTACTTCCGGCCGTTCGGCGCCGATGTCGATCTGCTCGCGCTGGTCCACGCGGCCGAGCGTGCGCTCGCCGCCCATGCGCGTCCAGCCGCGGAAGTGCGGGCTGTTGATGTTCTCGATCGCGCGCTTCTGGTGCTCGGGGAGCGCGAAGAACTCCCGGGCGGTCGTGTAGGCACGGTCGATCAGGTCGCGCGGGACGCCGTGACCGACCAGGGAGAAGAAGCCGACCTCGTGCGTGGCGCGCCGCAGCTCGTCACGGAAGCGCGCCTGGTCGGCGGGGTCGCCGTCGAGCAGCGAGAGGTCAAGGACGGGGATGCCGGACATGGGAGGGTCCTTTCGATGGGTGCCAGGTGGGTGCGCCGACGGCGGCGACCCCGGCATCCGTCGAAGAGTCCGCCGGCCTCCTCGGCCGTCCCGGAGGACGGGCGCAGGTCAGCGCGTACGCGTGGATGCGATGTGAGCGGGGGGCTGCTGTCGGCGGCGCGAGACATCGCGCCGGGGGATCGCCTTTCGGCGACCGCTCAGCGACAGCAGGTACAGGTGAAGACGCTCACGATGCGCGCCACGTTAGCACCCGGACCGGGACCCGGCGTCCGGTCAGTCCGTGATGACCTCGCGCAGGAAGCGCACAACCCGGCGGGCCCGGAACATCAAGGCGTACCCGATGGCGATCACGTGGCCCACCACACGCATCGTCTCGTTCACTGCGCCCTCGAGCAGCGTGTCCTCGTCGTCGATCACGCCGTCCCTGGCCGAGCGCAGGCTCAGGATCTTCGCGCGGTCCTCGGGGCCGAGGCTCTCCAGCAGCTTGGGCACCGTCGACATCGACTGCGCGAACGGTACGTTGCGCAGGAGCACTGGCTTGATGATGTCCTCGGGTTCGAGGAACTTTCCCGCGATGATCACGACGGCGACGATCGAGCGGCGTCGGGCGAACTCCGCGAGCACCGCACCGGCCCCCGCCGACGCGCCCATCAACGCCACCCGCTCGCCCCGCTGCTCGAACCGCTCGACCATCTCGTCGAGCCGGTCCAGACGCTCCTCGAAGGACGCGCCCGACGACCAGCGCACGCGGAACATCGTCGTGCGCACGCCGAGGGCGCGCCACGTGCGCAGCGCCTCGCGCTGGAGGTGCACCACCGGCGGTATCCGGTCGCCCAGGCCCGGCACGAAGATCAGCCGGATCGGCGGCTTCCCGGCGCGCACGGCCGGGACCCGCGCCGACGGCGGGCGCGGGGTACCGCCGTCCGCGCCCGGGACATCGTCGGTGTCGGAGGATCTGTCGGTGTCCGAGGAACCGCGAGCACCCGAGAGGCCGCCGGCACCAGGGGAGCCGTCGGAGCCCGCCGCGCCGTCCGGACCCGAGAGATTGTCGGCGCCCAGGCCGCCGTCATCGCTGGTCGTGTGCTCGCTCATGTCGCGCAGGAGGGTACACCGGCGCACGCGTCGCCAACGTGCGGACGGGTCCGATCCACAGGTCACCCGAGCGACCTGTGGATCGGACACATACCTCAGCCAGCCCTTAGGCGTCCGCCCACGGAACTCCCGACATTCAGCGGATCCATGGCACTCACCGAACCCCGTAGGCGCGGATCACCGTCTGCCGCACCGTCCCCCCGGAGGCGTCCCGCGCCTGGACGCGGAGCGACACGTGCTCCGTGCCGCGGGGCACCGTGACCGTCCCGGCGAACGTCCCGGCACGCCCGGTCGCGAGGGGCGTGCGGTGCCAGGTGGCGCCGTCGTCCGCGGACCACCAGAGGCGCGCGGCGGTGACCTTGCCGCCCGCTGTCCTGCTGCCTTCCTGGCGGCCCACCGAGAGCGTGACCCGGGTGCTCCGCGGTGCGGAGCTCCGCAGGTCGAGGCCCCGCACGCCGTAGGCGACGTCGAGCGCGGGCGCCGGCCGGTTCCGCGCCGGCGCCGCGCGGAACGACCACTCGGTGCGCACCCGCGTGGACCGGTCCCACCATGCGGCCGCGCGCGCCGCCTGCAGGACCACACGGTAGCCCGCGCCGCCGTCCGGCAGCCCGACCTCCGCGCTCGGGTAGGTGCTGTCGGCGACGGGCCGCCCGTTCCGCCACACGCGCAGCCGGGTGTCGTCGCCGCCGAAGGAGTCGAACGGGTGCCCGGCGGCGTCCCACCAGGGCGCGAGACCGAGGGCGAGCGTGTCCCCGCGGGCGGCGATGGCGCCGTCGGCGAGCCGGGTGCCCAGCACCGCGCGGCCGACGGTCGCCCGGGCCTTCGCGCGCGGCTCGTAGACGCGGGCGGTGCTGCCGAAGTAGCCCTGCTGGGGCTCCTCGGCCGACCCCGCGTACACCTCGTGGCCCCACGCGACGCCGTTCGCGCTCACGTACTCCGTGCGCCGGTCCGGCGTCGCGACCGGGGCCGACAGCGCGGAGCCCCAGCGGTGGCCCGGCGCGAAGCCGACCCGCGCGCTCTCGGCCAGGTAGCCGGCACCGAGCGTGGCGTAGCCCGTCGTGATCGCCGCGGTGTTCCCCGCGTTGGCACGGAAGTCGAACGTGTCCACCACGTCCTGCGCATACAGCAGGTCGTACGTGTACGACGGCGCGCTACCACCCGCCGCGGGTTCCGCCAGCACGAAGTGGGTCTGCAGGTCGTAGCTGCCCACGCTGACCGGTGCGGCCGTCGGCGTCGCGTATGCCGTCGCGTCCCCCGTGACCGCGAGGCCGAAGCCGTACGGCTCGCCGCCTCCGGCCGGCGTCCGGGTGGTCTCGAGCGCGAGCCACCGGAGGTCGGTGGGCCGCTGCGTGCGCACGGTCAGCTCGCGTGCCTCGCGCGCGTCGAGGACGACGGTGGTGTCGTCGGCGACCGTCACCTCGGGGCGCAGCGCCGCCGTGACCTCCGAGACCGCGAACTCCTCGTCCGTGTTCCACAGGAAGCCCGTGACCGAGTAGTTGCCCGGCGGGACGCGCAGGTCCGCCGCACCGTCGGCGAGCTCGAACTGCTCGCTGAACAGCTCCGGGTCGTCGACGTTCACCACGTGGACGGTGGACTCGCCCGTGTGCGGCGCGCCGTCGCGGCCGAGGGCGCGCAGGTTCAGGTCGGCGAGGTCCGGCTCCTTGTAGTACCCGAGCGGGGTACGGATCTCCTGCTCGGCCGGGCCCGTCGCGGTGACCGCGCCGGAGTAGCGGCGCTCGACCTCGCCGACGGTCGGGTCGACGGCGACGTCCACGGTCGCCGTGTCGTGGGCCGGGACGGTCAGCTCGGTGGCGCCGAGGGTGACGGCGCCGGCCGGCAGCGGTTCGCCGTCCTGGTCCGTCACCTCGACCGAGAGGTCGAGGGTGACGGCGGCGTCGGTGGGGTTCTCGTAGGTGAGGGTCCGCGTCACGGTCCCCTCCTGCGGGTACTCGAACGCACCGAGGGAGAGCGCGGCGGGTGCGACGGTCACCGGCTGCTCCAGGGCGGCGGGCAGGTAGATGCGCCCGGCGCCCTCGTCCCAGACGGTCCCGCTCGTGTGCCGGGCCGAGCCCATGAGGACGGCCTTGAGCTGCTGTCCGGTCAGCTCGGGACGGGCCTGCTTGAGGACGGCGGCCGCTCCCGCGACGTGCGGTGTGGCCATGGACGTACCGCTCCACGCGACGTACGGCCCGTCCCCGGCCTCCGGCTTGGTGCCAGCGGCCCGGGCCGCGATGATCTCCACCCCCGGCGCGGTGACGTCGGGCTTGATCGCGTAGTCGACGGCGCGTGGTCCGCGGCTGGAGAAGTAGGGGATCTCGTCGGCGTCGTCCACCGCGCCCACCGTCAGGGCCGAGTCCGCAGCGCCCGGGGCGGTCACCGTGCCGTAGTTGGACCCCTCGTTGCCCGCCGCGACGACGAAGAGCGTGCCGCACCGCGCGCTCAGCGTGTCGACGGCGAGGGAGGCCGGGTCGGTGCCGTCCGTGTAGTGCTCCGCCTCGCCGAGGCTCAGGTTCACGATGTCGGCGCCCTGCTCGGCCGCCCACTCCATGCCGTCGATGATCCACGACGTCTCGCCGTAGCCGTCGTCGTTCAGGACCTTGCCGACCAGCAGGTCGGCGCCGGCGGCCACGCCCCGGTTGGCGCCGTCCGAGGCCTCGCCGGAGCCCAGGACGATCGAGGCGACGTGCGTGCCGTGACCGAAGCGGTCCACGGTGTCGCCGAGGCCGGTGAAGTCCTGGGCGCCGACGACGGCGTCGTCCAGGTCCGGGTGCGTCGCGTCGACCCCCGAGTCGAGCACCGCGACCGTCACACCCTCGCCCGTGTACCCAGCCTCCCAGGCGGTCGGGGCGCCGATCTGCGGCATCGAGTCCGCGTCCAGCGCGCGGACAGGGGCGTCCAGCCAGACCTTCACGTCCGACGGCGCGGCTGCGCCGGAGGCGGTCGCTGCCGGGCCCGAGCCGGCCGCGGCCGAGCGGGCCGAGGTCCGGGGTGCCCGCAGGGAGCCGAGCAGTGCGGCGGCCTCGGTCGGGTCCAGGTCCGCCGAGACGGCGTCGGCGGATTCGAGCGTCCGCTCCGGTTCCAGACCCAGCGCCGCCCAGGTTGCGGCGGACGGCGCGGGGTTCGTGGACGACGCGGAGCTCGCGGACGACTCGGACGACGCGGCAGACCCCGAGGGCCCAGCCGACCCCGAGGTAGCGGAGCGGGCCGCCTTGGCCCCGGTCGCCTGCACGATCACCGGGACGGTGCCCCGGCCGGCGTCGTCGTACCCGGCGGCGACCAGGCCGGTGACGTCGAACAGCGCCCGGTCGAGGCGGTGCGGCACGAGGCCCGCCACGTCGGTCGGGATCACGTACAGCCGGTCGCCCTCGACGAGCCGCTGGAACGCGACGCCCTCGCGACCCGCTCCGGCGTCGATCGTGACCGCCTTGCGCCCGCCGGCGCCCTGCGTGAGCGTGACGCGGTCGCCCGTGATCAGGGTGACGGTGGCGGTCGAGCCGCCCGGGTCCGCCGCGGACACGGTCCCGGGGACGGTCGGCGCGCCGTCGGTGCCCTGGCCCAGGGCCGCAGCCCCCGGTAGACCCGCGCCGAACGCGATCGCCGCCGCGATCGCTGCTGCTGCGCCTGCTCTGCTGCGCATCTGCTGTCTCCTTCGTGAGGAAGCCGGCGGCAAGTGCCGCCGCACGTGCCCCGACGAACAGGCGAGGAGAAGGGTTGGGGACGACGGCGGGGGGCGTCTTCCCTGCTCAGCGCACCAGCACCGGGGTCGCCTCGCGGAGGCGGCGGGTGTACTCGTGCTGCGGGTCGTCGTAGACCCGGTCGGTCGGACCCTGCTCCACGATCAGGCCGTCGTGCATCACCGCGACGTGGTCGCAGACGTGCCGCACGACGCCCAGGTCGTGCGACACCAGCAGCAGCGTCAGGGCGTACTCGTCGGTGAGCCGCGCGAGCAGGTCCAGCACCTGCCGCCGCACGGAGACGTCGAGCGCGCTGACCGGCTCGTCGGCCACGAGGATGCGCGGCCGGCACACCAGGGACCGCGCGATCGCTATGCGCTGCCGCTGCCCGCCCGAGAACTGGTGCGGGTACCGGTCGGCCGCGTCGAGCGGCAGGCCGACGGCGTCCAGCATCTCGCGCACGGCCTCGCGCCGGGCGGCCGCCTCGGGGCCGCGGCGAAGACCCGCGAGGCGCGGACGCCTTGTGGGATGAACCGACCCGTCCTCCCGGACGTTCGCCGGGTTGAGGAGTGGCTCCGCCACGATGTCCCCCACGGTCATCCGCGGGTCGAGCGAGCCGTACGGATCCTGGAACACGACCTGCAGGGCGGCGCGCAGATCACCCAGCCCGCGCGACGGCGTCGGCCCGCCCGGCCCTGCACCACGTGCGCCGCCCGCGCCAAGCGATCCGTTGGCACCACGCTGGCTGCCCGCGCCGTCGGTGCCGCCCTGCGCCGCGTCCTGCCCCACGCCCGGGCTCAGGTCCACGCCCGCGCTCATGACACGGCCCGACGTGGCCCGGTCGAGCCCGGCGACGATGCGCAGCAGCGTCGACTTGCCCGACCCGGACTCGCCGACGATCCCGAACCGCTGCCCCTCCCGGACCTCCAGGGAGACGCCCCGCAACGCATTCACCACCTCCCCCCGCCCCCGATAGCGGCGGGCCACTCCCTCCACCCGGATGACGACCCGGTCACCCTGGCCGTCGACCATGCGGTTGCTGCGCGATACGGCGCCCGATCCCGCAGCAACCGCATGGTCAACAGCCTCGGGCACCATCGGAGGCAGGGTCGACGCCGCCAGGAGGCGGCTTGTGTAGGGGTGGCTCGGGGCGGTGAAGACCTCGGCGACCGGGCCCTCCTCGACCACCGCGCCGTCGAGCAGGACCACCACGCGCTCGCACACCTGGGAGACCACGGCCAGGTCGTGGGTGATGAACAGCAGCCCGGCGCCCCGGTCGCGGACGAGCCGCACCATGAGGTCGAGCACCTGGCGCTGGACGGTGACGTCGAGGGCGGTCGTCGGCTCGTCCGCCACGAGGACGGCGGGGTCGTTGGCCAGCGCCATCGCGAGCACCACCCGCTGCCGCTGCCCGCCGGACAGCTCGTGCGGGTACCGGCGGGCGGCCCCGTCGGGCAGGCCGACCTCGGCCAGCAGCTCCGCCGCCCGTCGGCGGGCCGCCCGGCGCGTCGCCCCGTGCACCGTCATCGTCTCGGCCACCTGGCGGCCCACACGCATCAGCGGGTTCAGGGCGGTCATCGGCTCCTGGAACACCATCGAGATCTCCCGGCCGCGCAGCCGGGCCAGCGCCCGCTCGCCCCGGTCCAGGAGGTTGCCGGGCACCCCGGCGAGGCCGACGTGTCCGGTGGCCGCGACGCCGTCAGGCAGCAGGCCGAGCGCCGCGAGCGCGGTCATGGTCTTACCCGAACCGGACTCGCCGATCAGGCCGACGCGCTCGCCCGCGGCGAGGCGCAGCGAGACGTCGGACAGGAGCGCGCGGCCGCCGTCCGTGCGGACGGTGAGGTTCCGCACGTCGAGCGCGGACGGCGATGTGCCGGCGGACGGCGGGGCCGTGGCGGACGGCGGGGCCGTGGCGGACGGCGGGGACGGCTCGGCCGGCTCGGCGGCGGCACCGGGCTCAGCGGCGGAACCAGGCCCGTCAACAGAGCCGAGCCCACCAGCAGAGCCAAGCCCGCCAACAGAACCAGACCCAGCAGAACCGGACGCCCCCGAACCGGTCCCAGCAGAACCCGTCTCCGTAGCACCCCCGGCCGCCGCGAGCCGCGGGTCAAAAACATCACGCAACCCGTCGCCCAGCAGGTTGAACCCGAGCACCGCGACCGCCACCGCAACCCCGGGTGCGACCGCAAGGTGGTCGGCGACGCCGAGGAACTGCTGCGAGTCCTGCAGCATGCGGCCCCACGACGGCGTCGGCGGGGGTGTGCCCAGGCCCAGGAAGGACAGCCCGGCCTCGGCGAGCACGGCGATCGCGAAGTTCACGGAGCACTGCACCAGCACCGTGCCCGCGATGTTGGGCAGCACGTGGCGCACGGCTATCGCGAGCTCCCCGCGGTTCGCGGCCCGGGCGGCGAGCACGTAGTCGGACCGCATCACCTGCAGCGTGCCGCTGCGGGCCACCCGCGCGAAGGCGGGGATCGAGCCGATGCCGAGCGCGACCATCGCCGTCACCGTGCCCGCGCCGTAGACAGCACCCAGCACGATCGCGAGCAGCAGGCCCGGGAACGCGAGCAGGATGTCACTGCCCCGCATCAGGAACGCGCCCAGCCGCCCGCCGCGCATCCCGGCGAGCACACCGAGCGGCACGCCCGCCACCGCTGCGATACCGACCGCCACCACCCCCACCAGCAGCGTGATCTGGGCACCGGCCATGACCTGCGAGAACACGTCGCGGCCGAACCGGTCGGTGCCGAACCAGTGCTCCGCTCCCGGCGGCAGGAGGCGCTCGGCGCCCGCGTGCTCCGGGTCGTAGGGCGTCCAGACGAGCGAGACCAGGGCCGTGACCACGACCAGCCCCACGAGCACGGCCCCGAGCACGAGCTGCGGGTGCACACCGGGCCGACGGCGGTCCGCGGCGCCCGCCCCAAGGTCCGGCACCGGCTGCGCGCCATCCCCTCCAACGGCGGCCCCGCCCACCAAACCCTGACCGGTCACGACGCCCTCCTCAGCCGCGGGTCCAGCAGCGTGTAGGCGAGGTCGACCAGGAAGTTCAGCAGCACCACGAGCACGACCAGCACCGCGACGATCGACTGCACGGCGAGCAGGTCGCGGTTGCCCACCGAGTCCAGCAGCAGGCTGCCCAGCCCCGGCACGGCGAACACCCGCTCGATCACCACGGCGCCGATCAGCATGGACGCGATCTGCACGCCCACCACCGTCACGATCGGCACGCCGGCGTTGCGCAGCCCGTGCCGCACCAGCGCGGCCGTGAAGGTGAGGCCCTTGGCGCGGGCGGTGCGCAGGAAGTCCTCGCGCATGATCTCCAGCACGGCGCTGCGCACGTACCGCGTGATGATCGCCGCCTGCACGGAGCCCAGCGCGACCGCCGGCAGCAGCACGTGCCGCCAGAACTCCGCGAGCCCGTCCACGGGCGCCGTCCAGCCGCCGGACGGCAGCCAGCCCAGCCGCACCGCGAACAGCGACACGAGCAGCACGCCCACCAGGAAGTTCGGCACGGCCACCCCCACCTGGCTCACCGCGGACAGAGCCACACCGCCCGCGTTCCGGTGCCAGACGGCGGCCAGCGTGCCCACCGGCACCGCCACCAGCAGGGCGATCAGCATGCCGAGCAGCACGAGGATGCCCGTGACCTGCACGCGGTCCGCGACCAGGGGCGTGAGCTCCTGCGACGTCACGTAGCTCGTGCCGAGGTCACCGGTGAGCAGCCCGCCCACCCACTCCAGGTACTGCACGAGCAGCGGCCCGTCCGTCCCGTGCTCGGCCCGCCAGGCCGCGAGCGCCTCGGGGGAGGCCTCGATCCCGAGGGCGACGACGGCGGGGTCGCCGGGCAGCACCCGCAGCAGCACGAAGATCGCCGCCGTCGCGACGAGGAGCGTGGCGACGAGCTGCGCGACATACGAGGCGAGGTGTCTGGCCACGGGGTCTCCGGCGTCGCGCCCGGTCAGCTGTCGGACCAGCGCAGGCCGGTGAGGTCCATCGACTCCGTGGTGGCGTTGGCGGCGATGCCCTCGAGCCCGGCGTCGGCCACCACCGTGTTGGGGAAGAGGAACAGCGGGTAGCTCGCGGCGTCGTCCACGATCATCCGGGCGACCTCCTGCATGCCGGCGACGTACTGGTCGGGGCTGCCCTGGTCGGCCTCCTCCGCGACCTCGGCGACCCGCGGGTTGTCGTAGCCGATGTAGTAGTCGGGATCGCCGAAGATGGTCAGCATGTCCCTGGCCTCGGTGTGGAGGATCACGGACATCTGGTAGTCGTGCTCGGTGAACACCTTGTCCAGCCAGACGGCGGGGAACTCGGCCGGGACGATCGTCGCGTCGATGCCGACGTCCGCGAGCTGGGACACTACCACCTGGGCGACGGCCTCCGCGTAGGGGCGGGTCGGCACGTCGAACGTGATGCTCAGGTCCTCCGCGCTCGCCTCGGCCAGCAGCTCGCGCGCCCGGTCCGGGTCGTACGGGTAGGCGTCGGTCAGGTCCTCGTAGTAGGGGTCGGTGGGCGGCACCATCGAGCCGATCAGCTCGCCGTGCCCGGCCCAGGCCGTGTCGAGCACCGCCTGGCGGTCGATCGCGTACATGACGGCGCGGCGCACCCGCAGGTCGTCGAAGGGCGGCGCGGCGTTGTTCAGCGCCAGCAGCACCTCACCGGTCGACGTGCCGTCCAGCACCCGCAGGTCGTCGTCCTGCTCGAGGCTGGGCAGCAGGTCGGGCGCCTGGAGGTTGTACGCCAGGTCGATGTCGCCCGCGCGGACGGCGTTGGCCTGGGCGTTCGCGTCCGCGAAGTAGCGCACGGTGACGTCGGAGATGGCGGGCGCCTCGCCCCAGTAGTCGTCGCGGGCGGCGAGCGTGATGTGGTCGCCGGTGACGACCTCCTCGACCGTGTAGGGCCCGGTGCCGACCGCCTCGGTGGCCAGGTCGGCGGTCAGGTCGTCGGGGAACATGGCGCCGACGGACGTGCCCATGTCGAACAGCCACGAGTTGCTCGGGTGCCGCAGCGTCACGGCCACCTCGGTGTCGCTGACGGCCTCCGCGCTCTCGACCACGTCCATCTTCGACTTGAGGCTCAGCGTCCAGTCGTCCTGGACGCGCCCGATCGACGCCACGACGTCGTCAGCGGTGAAGGGCGAGCCGTCGGAGAACGTCACGCCGTCGTGCAGCGTGAAGGTGTACACGGTGCGGTCCCCGTTGATCTCCCAGGACTCGGCGAGCTGCGGCTGCACCTCGCCCTCCTGGTCGATGGTCACCAGGCCCTCGTACACGTTGTTCATCAGGAGCTGCGGGATGGCCGAGCCCGACGTCGTCGTGAAGTCGAGGTTGGTCGGCTCCCCGGTCAGCCCGACGACGACGTCCGTGCGCGCCCCTGCCGTGCCCACGTCGGACGTGCTCCCGGCGGAGCACGCCGCGAGCACCCCGGCGGTGAGGACGACGGCGGTGCCGACGGCGAAGCGCCTGGTGAGGATCTGCACGAGGCCAGGGTAGTCGGGGTGACCATAGGCTGAGCCTGTGCGCCTCGTCACCTGGAACGTGAACTCGATCCGCACGCGGCTGGACCGTGTGCTCGCCTTTCTCGACCGGTCCCAGGCCGACGTCCTGGCGATCCAGGAGACCAAGTGTCGCGACGACCAGTTCCCGACGGCGGCCTTCGCGGCCGCCGGGTACGAGGTGGCCCACTTCGGCCTGTCGCAGTGGAACGGCGTGGCGATCGCGTCCCGCGTGGGCCTCGCCGACGTCGCCACCCACTTCCCCGGCCAGCCCGGCTTCGCGAAGGCGCTCGACGACGGCCCGGAGACGCTGCTCGACGTCGACCCGCCGATCGAGGCGCGGGCCATCGGCGCGACCTGTGGCGGCGTCCGCGTGTGGAGCCTGTACGTGCCGCACGGACGCGCGCTGGGCGACCCGCACTACACCTACAAGCTCGCCTGGCTGGACGCCCTGCGTACGGCGGCGGAGACCTGGGCAGCGCCCACGGACGGCGCTGGCACCGGCGACGCCGTCGCGCTCATGGGCGACTGGAACGTGATCCCGCTGGACACCGACGTGTACGACCCTGCGGACTTCGCGGGCAAGACGCACGTCTCCCCGCCGGAGCGCGCGGCCTTCGACGCGTTCGGCGAGGCCGGGTATACCGAGCTGACCCGCAAGTTCATCTCCGAGGAGCACACCTACACCTACTGGGACTACCAGCAGCTCGCGTTCCCGCGGAACAAGGGGCTGCGCATCGACTTCTGCTGGGCCTCGCCCGCGCTCACGGACCGCGCGGCGGGCGCCGTGATCGACCGGGACGAGCGCAAGGGCAAGGGCGCCTCCGACCACGTCCCCGTGATCGTCGACCTGACCGACTGAACCGGCCGGCGTCCGGGCCTCCAGCGCGCAGGTTCCATTCCAGATGGGGAAATCGGCGGGTGAAATTGTCCACAAATCGAGTGCACTCGAAACGGGCGCCTTCCCGGTGGCAAGGTCGTTGCCGAATGTCGGTAAGTTAACCTGCATGACGTCGACGCCCGACCAGAACCCGGCCGCCACCGAAGTCGCCGAGGACTCTGCCGAGGATCCTGCCGCGAAGACGTCCGCGGCCGAGGCGGTGCCGGATCCGGCACCCGGCGGCCCTGTTGGCGAGGACGACGGCGAGGCGGGCGCGGAGGCGTCCGGGCAGGCCGGTGACGTTCCGGGCGCCGAGGAGGCGCCGGACGCCGACGATGTTCCCGAGAGCGACGCCGCTCCCGAGAGCGGGGGCAGTGCCGGGAGCGGAGGCGGTCCTGGGGCCGGAGAGCCCGTGAGCGAGGCCGCCGACTCGGCTGCCGAGGCGCCTGCAGCGGGCGTGCCCGCTGCGCAGACGCCGGACGCAGAGGCGACGGACGCGACGGCGACGGATTCGATCGAGGACGACGGGCCGACGACGATCTCGTCCGCTCCGGAGCCCGAGGCGGACGCTGCCACGGCGGCCAGCGCCGACGAGGTCAACGAGGTCGACACCGGCACGGTGTCTGCTTCGGCTCCGACCGGGACCACTCAGCCCGACTCCGGAGCCGCGACTGCTGAGGAGCCCGCCGCGGACGCGGCGTCTGCGACGGCGGCGTCCCCGACGGCCGCCGGACGGCCAGGGACAGCACCCGGGCGCCCCGGCCGTTCGAAGCGTCACGAGGCGCCCACAGAAGAGATCGCGATCGTCCCGCCGGCCGTGCGACCTGCGCCCCCTGCCTCAACACCTGGTCCGGCAGCACCCGCTCCGGCAGCACCCGCTCCGGCAGCACCCGCTGGACCGGCGACGCCCACCACTCCGACCACGCCTGCCACTCCAACGATGCCTACCGAACCGGCGAGCACCGCCCGGCCAGCGGACACCGTGGAACCCACGCCCGCGCGGTCCGGGGAGACCAACGCAGCCGGCCAACCCGAGTCACCGGCGGACGCGAGCAGCGACGACCAGCCCGCACCGCCAGCAGGTGCGGGTACGAGCGAGCCGCCCGCGGCGACGCCGTCGGGCAGCGGAGCGTCTTCAGGCGGCGGAGCGTCTTCGAGCATCGACGACATGCTCGACTTCAAGGCCCTGTCCTTCGCGGCGATCTCCGCGGCGCACAAGAAGGCGCTGGGGCCGCGGACCGTCGCGAGCGAGGCCAAGCAGCCCGAGGAGCAGGAGACTCCGGGAGCGGAGACTCCGGGAGCGGAGGCCACGCCGCAGGGCACCGAGCCCCAGGGCACCGAGCCGCAGCAGACCGAGGACGCCGCCTCCCTCGCGAACGCGTCGGCGACGACCGCACCCGAGACCGACGCACCGACGAGCGCATCCGCAACGGACACCTCAGCGACAACGGCTTCGCCCGCGGACGCACCCGCCGGCCGGGCACCCGCCGAGGGCGCGAACTCCACCGGAGCACCGGCCGCGGACATCCCCACCGCGTCGCCCGAGCTGTTCGCGTCCCCCACGACCCGCACCCAGCCGGATCCGACCCCGCCGAACCCGTTCCCCACGCCCGCGGCGCCCACGCAGCACCGGCCGGGAGCGCCGGAGCAGGCCCAGCCGTCCGCGCCGCAGCCCCCGCCGTCGCCGTTCCCGGCCGCACGCGGCGGCACGGCCCACACGTTCCCCGCCGTCCACGACTACGCGCCGGAGGCCGCCTACGCCGGCTGGCGCCCGCCCACCCCGGCCGACGAGACCGCCAAGCGGCGCCGGTTCGCCCTGGTCGGCGGGGCGGTCCTGGCCGTGGTCGCGGTGGTCGCGATCGTCGCCGTCGTCGTGAACGTGGCCAACCGGCAGCAGTGGGAGCCGATCGACGCGATGATCGCCGAGCCGCGGGACGTGCACCCGCTGCAGCTCGTGCTCGGGTCGTGCGTGGAGAGCGTGCCGCCGGACGGCGAGATCTCCGCGGTGCGCGCCGTCCCCTGCGACGCCCCGCACACCGCGCAGGTCGTGGGCCGCACCGACTTCGCCGACGCCGCCGTCTGGCCGGGCCGCGACGCCGTCGACGAGCGGATCGCGCAGGTCTGCGGCACCAAGCAGCTCGGCCCGACCGCGCGCACCAGCCCGGTCGTCAACACCGTGAGCTACGTGGTCTGGGGCCCCAGCGAGGACTCGTGGGCCGACGGCGACCGCGTCGGCCTGTGCCTGGCGACCACGCCGGAACCGATCACGCAGGATCTGCTGCAGTAACCGTCAGCGTGGCCGGCGCCCACCCGCCGCGGCCGTCCAGCAGGCTCCGGCCCAGCGGGGTGAGCGCGTGGATCACGGTGTTGCGCTCGCGTCCGCTCGCGATGAGCCCGGCGTTGCGCAGCACCGTCGCGTGCTCGGAGGCCGACGCCGGCGAGATCGCCAGCCGCTGCGCCAGCTCGCTGGTCGTCGCCCCGGTGCCGAGCGTGCGCAGCACGGCGGCCCGCGTGCGGCCGAGGAGGGCCGTGAGGGGGCGGCCGCCGTCGGCCCGTCCCTCGACGTCCCGGTCGGCCGAGGCCTGCTCGTGGCTGATCGGGTAGAGCAGCACCGGCGGTAGCTCCGGATCAGCCAGCGAGATGGGGGCGCGGGTGCAGAAGTACGACGGGACGATCAGCAGGCCGCGGCCGGCCAGGTCGACGTCCCGTTCGGCGGCCGTCGAGACCGACAGCACGGGGTGCTCCCACTGGATCGCGGGGTGCAGGGTGCGCAGCGCGTGCTCGGTGCCGCCCTCCACCCAGGCGCGGGTGCGCGCCGCCCGGTCGAGGTCGACGGCGGCCCGGATCCCGCTCCAGTACGGCCCGATCGCGTGCTCGTAGTACGCGCTCATCGAGGCGCCGAGCCCGCGCAGGGCGGGGGCCGAGCCGTTGGCGAGGTCGCGCATCCAGCTGTGCGGCGGCTGGCCGTGCCGCAGCCGCGAGATGTCGCGGCTGAGCTGGTTCCTGGACGTGGACAGCACGGCGTCGAGCCCCGTCTCGAAGTCGTCGGCACCGGTGACGGGGGTCAGGAAGTCCGGCGAGTAGCCGCGCGGCGGCGTCAGCCGCAGCAGCATCCGGGCCGCGGGCGGCAGCCCGGACAGCACCCGCTCACGCCAGGCCCCGAACAGCAGCGGGCCCGAGGGCTGGTTCACCACGTGAGCGCTGAGCAACACCTCCCACATGGGGTCCGGACCCGCCGCGATGCGGACCCGGGCTAGATCATCCGAAGTGAAGTGGAACCGCAGCACCGGGCCCTCCTTGACCGTCTGCCTCTCCCCGTGGCCCCGTCGGCTCGCCCCCCGCGCGCCACACGACCGTGCCGAGCGGTGCGCGGCACGCCGCGCACAGATTCACCCGCACACACAGAGGGACGTGCGGGGTTTCCAGTTATGAACGAACTGGCGGTCACCTTCACAACACCATCACATGCGGGCATTCCCGCAGGTACCCGACCGCGACGTCACCCCGTCGACCGAGCATCGCAGGGCCGGGAGCGTCCCGCGTCGGCCGCTCGACGTAGGCAGGCCTACGTCGAGCGGAGTACCCCGCTACGCGGTCAGCACCTTCCGGACGAGGGACAGCCCGTCGCCGTCCGCCCGGTCCACCACCACGGTGTCGCCGTCGGACACGTCACCCGCGAGCAGCAGCCGGGCGAGGCGGTCGCCGATCTCGCGCTGCACCAGGCGGCGCAGCGGCCGGGCGCCGTACGCGGGGTCGAAGCCCTCCAGGGCGAGCCACTCGCGGGCCGCCGGGGTGACGTCGAGCGTGATGCGCCGGTCCCCCAGCCGCTCCGCGAACGCGTCCACCTGCAGGTCCACGATGCTGCCGAGCTCGTCGAGCGTCAGCGCGTCGAAGATCACCACGTCGTCGAGCCGGTTGAGGAACTCCGGCTTGAACGCGGCCCGCACGGCCGTCATCACCGACTCGCGCCGCTCCTCGTCCGACAGCAGCGGTTCCACGAGGAACTGCGAGCCGAGGTTGGAGGTCAGCACCAGGATCGTGTTGCGGAAGTCGACGGTGCGGCCCTGACCGTCGGTGAGGCGGCCGTCGTCGAGCACCTGGAGCAGGATGTCGAAGACCTCCGGGTGCGCCTTCTCCACCTCGTCCAGCAGCACCACCGAGTAGGGCCGACGGCGGACGGCTTCGGTGAGCTGGCCGCCCTCCTCGTACCCGACGTACCCCGGGGGCGCGCCGACGAGCCGGGACACCGAGTGCTTCTCCCCGTACTCGGACATGTCGATGCGGACCATGGCGCGCTCGTCGTCGAACAGGAAGTCCGCGAGCGCCTTGGCCAGCTCGGTCTTGCCCACGCCCGTGGGGCCGAGGAACAGGAACGAGCCGGTGGGCCGGTCGGGGTCGGAGACGCCCGCCCGGGTGCGCCGCACGGCGTCGGACACCGCAGCCACGGCCGCCTTCTGCCCGATGAGGCGCCGCCCGAGGACCTCCTCCATGTGCAGCAGCTTCTCGGACTCGCCCTGCAGCAGCCGCCCTGCGGGGATGCCGGTCCACGCGGCCACGACCTCGGCGATCTCGTCCGCGCCGACCTTGTCCGCGATCATCGGCTGGTCCGGGGACGGCAGGCTCTCGACCTCCGACTCCTCCTGCTCTGCCGTGGCCAGCTCCTTCTCGACCACCGGGATCTCGCCGTACTGGATGCGCGCGGCGCCCTCCAGGTCGCCCTCGCGGAGCTTGCGCTCGGCGTCGGTGCGCAGCTCGTCGAGGCGCGCCCGCAGGTCGCCCACGCGGTTGTGCCCGGCCTTCTCGGACTCCCAGCGCGCGGTGAGCGCGGCCAGGGCCTCGCGGCGGTCCGCCAGGTCGGCCCGGAGGCGCTCCAGCCGGTCCTTGGACGCGGCGTCCGCGGACTCGGACAGCACGACCTCCTCCATCTCCAGGCGCGTGACGGCGCGCTGCAACTCGTCGATCTCGATCGGGGACGAGTCGAGCTCCATGCGCAGCCGCGAGGCGGCCTCGTCCACCAGGTCGATCGCCTTGTCGGGGAGCTGCCGGCCGGAGATGTACCGGTCGGAGAGAGACGCGGCGGCCACGAGCGCCGAGTCAGCGATCGTCACCTTGTGGTGCGCCTCGTAGCGCTCCTTGAGCCCGCGCAGGATCGCCACCGTGTCCTCGACCGACGGCTCGCCCACGAAGACCTGCTGGAACCGGCGCTCCAGCGCGGGGTCCTTCTCGATGTGCTCGCGGTACTCGTCGAGCGTGGTGGCGCCCACCATGCGCAGCTCACCCCTGGCGAGCATGGGCTTGAGCATGTTGCCCGCGTCCATGGCGCCGTCGCCGCCGGCACCCGCGCCGACGACGGTGTGCAGCTCGTCGATGAAGGTGACCACCTCGCCGTCCGACGCCGTGATCTCCTCCAGGACCGCCTTGAGGCGCTCCTCGAACTCACCGCGGTACTTCGCGCCGGCCACCATGCTCGCCAGGTCGAGCGCCACGAGGCGCTTGCCCTTGAGCGACTCGGGCACGTCACCCGCGACGACGCGCTGGGCCAGCCCCTCGACCACGGCGGTCTTGCCGACACCCGGCTCACCGATGAGCACCGGGTTGTTCTTGGTGCGGCGGCTCAGCACCTGGATCACGCGGCGGATCTCCGAGTCGCGGCCGATCACCGGGTCGAGCTTGCCGTCACGGGCGCGCTGCGTCAGGTCGGTGCCGTACTGCTCCAAAGCCTTGTACGTGCCCTCGGGGTTGGGGCTGGTGACCCGGCCGGAGCCCCGGACGGCGGGCAGCGCTGCGCGCAGCGCGTCGGCGGTCGCACCCGCGTCGACGAGGATCTGGGCAGCGGGCGACTGGCCCGCCGCGATGGCGACGAGCAAGTGCTCCGTCGAGACGTACTCGTCGCCGAGGCCCTGTGCCTCCTTCGCCGCCAGGTCCAGGACGGTGGCCGTCGCGCGGCTCGCGCTCGGCTGCGCCGTGCTCGCCCCGCTGGCCTGGGGGAGCGCGACCAGCGCCGCGCGCACCCGCTGGCCGATGGCCTGCGCGTTCGCCCCGACCGCGTCGAGCAGCCCGACGGCCACGCCGCGCTCCTGCTGCAGCAACGAGGCGAGCAGGTGCACCGGCTCGAGCTGCGGGTTGCCTGCGGCCGACGCCGACTGGATCGCGTCGCCGATCGCCTGCTGCGACATGGTCGTGAACTTGGTGTCCATGAAGCCCCTCCGAGAGCGCTGAAGTCTGCACGGGATGAAACCGCCGCAAAGTTGAGCCTATTCCGCTCAACTTGGAATATCACTGTAGCGCGCCTCACCGACACTCGTACCGTTACCGCATGAACACCCAGGTCATCGTTCTCAACGGCGGTTCGAGCTCCGGGAAGTCCGCGATCGCGCGCGGCCTGCAGGCCGTCCTCCCCGACGCCTGGCTCTCGCTCAGCGTCGACACCCTCGTCGACGCCATGCCCGCCCGCCTGACTCCGGCGGCGACGGGATCGGGTTCGCGGACGACGGCGGCGTCGACGTCGGCCCCGAGTTCATGGCGCTGCAGGACGCGTGGATCACCGGGCTGGTCGCCATGGCGCGCGCCGGTGCGCACATCGTGGTCGACGACGTGTTCCTCGGCGGCGCGGGATCGCAGCGACGCTGGCTGGACGCCCTGGGCGACGTGCCGACGCTCTGGGTGGGTGTGCACTGCGGTGCGGCGGTCGCCGAGGAGCGCGAGGCCGCCCGCGGCGACCGGGTAGCCGGCATGGCCGCCAAGCAGGCCGACGTCGTCCACGAGGGCGTGGCCTACGACCTGGAGGTCGACACCACGTTCACCGAGTCGATGGACTGTGCGCGGACCATCGCCGCACACCTGAGATCATCGCGGGGTGACCGCGCAGACTGACGACTCCCTGACCCCTTCCCGCTCCGTCCTCGTCGGGATCGTCGGTGGCACCTTCTCCGGGCTGTTCGGCCTCGGCGGCGGCATCGTGATGGTGCCGCTCCTGACCTCGCTCGGCGGCCTGACCCAGCGCCGTGCCAGCGCGTACTCGCTGGCCGCGATCCTCCCGGCGGCGATCGTCGGCTCGATCCCGTACCTGATGCACGACGCCGTCGACCTGATCGCCGCCGGCCTGCTGGTCGTGGGCTCGGTGATCGGTGCGGTGGTCGGTGCGCGGCTGCTCGCCCGGGTCCCGGAGGCGCTGCTGCGCTGGCTGTTCGTCGGAGTGCTGCTCGCGGGGATCGTGCGGTCCCTGCTGGACGGGTTCGGGGAGCCGCCGGAGGTGGACACCGCGGAAGGTCTGCCCAGCCTGCTGGACGGCGCGGGGATGGTCGGGCTCGGGCTCGTCATGGGTGTGGCGTCCGGCCTGCTGGGCATCGGCGGCGGGCAGCTCGCGGTGCCCGGCCTGTCCGCCCTGTTCGACTTCGCGCCCGCGCTCGCCAAGGGCACGTCGCTGGTCGCGATGATCCCTACCGCGATCTCCGGGACCTGGGTCAACGCCCGCAACCGGCTGGTCCACCTGAAGACCGCCGCGATCATCGGCCTGGTGGCGTCGGGCTTCTCGTTCGGCGGGGCCAGCCTGTCGGTGGTGATGCCCGACCGGGTCGCCTCGATCGCGTTCGCCGCGCTGCTCGTCTTCGCGCTGGTCCAACAGGTCCGCAAGGCCCTGGAGAAGCAGCGGCACTAGAGCCGAACCACGCTCACGACGTCGGCAGTTGGCTGAGCCGCGCTCGCCCAGGTCGGCAGTCCACTAAGCCCCGTTCGCTCAGGTCGGCAGTTGGCATCGAGATCGGTCCAGCGCTGGGCCGATCTCGATGCCAACTGCCGACCTGGGCGGAGGGGACATAGCAGGGTGCCGACGTCGAGCCGCACGGCTGACCAGCCCCCAGCGGACGCCAGCCCCTGTGGTGGCCCGAACGAGGATCGGCAGGCTAGCCGTCTGGTCGAGATCATCGCCGGTGCACCGCTCGGCCCGCTCACCACGGCAGACCGCCGAGAGCTGCTCCGCCTCCTGAGCAAGGCGCTCCCCCGGCAAGAGGCCGCGACCAAGCGCCCCCCGATCTGACGGCACGGATGATCGGTAAAAGGTCAGGTGATCGGCAGCTCGGAATGCCGATGACCTGACTGTGAGGATCGCTTTCGCAGCCTGATGGTGCTGGGCTGTGGGCTGGTGGCTGTGCGTGTGACTCTTCAACTGACTGGCTTCGTGCCCTGAAAAGGACTTGTCCACGCATGGCTGCCGGCCCCGGCCCGGTCGGAGCAGCTGGCCTGATCAGGAGCTTGACCGCCCGGCGTTAGCGGCGCCGGGCGTGTCCCATCACAGTCCTGCCGTGTTCTCCGCCCCGGACCGGAACCCTCGCGTCCCGTCCCAGGCAGGAGAGAACGCATGACCAGTCTTACCGATCTACGTCAAGCCGTCGACGTCGTGATCGGCGTCGACACCCACGTGGACACGCACACCGCCGCCGTCATGGACACCCGCACCGGCCGCGTCCTGGCCGAGCTGGCCGTCCAGACCACCTCGACCGGCTACGCCCGGCTGGTCGAGCTGGCCGACCAGCACAGCGTTCTGCGAGCGTGGGCGATCGAGGGCACCGGCGGCCACGGCGCGGGCCTGGCCCGGGTCCTGGCCGACCGTGGTGAGGTCGTCGTCGAGCTCGACCGCCCCCAGCGGCCCGCCCGCCGCAACGGCGCCAAGTCCGACCCGCTGGACGCAGCCCGCGCCGCCCGAGAGGCCTTGTCCCGGACCCGACTCGGGACCCCGCGTTCTGGCGGGGACCGGCAGGCCCTGTCGGTCCTGCTGGCCGCCCGCCGCTCCGCCGTCGAAGCATCCACTAACGCCCAACGGCAGGTGTTCAGCCTGGTCATCGCCGCTCCCGAGCAGATCCGCGACAAGTTCCGCGGGATGAAGGTCCCGCAGATGCTCACCACCGCCGCCGCTCTGCGCGTCCACTCGTCCTGGGACGTCGAGACCCGCACCACCGTGACCGTGCTGCGGTCCCTGGCCCGCCGCGCCCAGACCCTGACCACCGAGGCCGACCAGCACGCCCAAGCGATCCTGGCCCTGGTCCGTGCCTGGCGGCCGGACCTGCTGGACCTGCCCGGCGTCGGACCGATCACCGCCGCGGTGGTCCTGTGCGCCTGGTCCCACCCGGGCCGCGTCTACTCCGAGGCCGCGTTCGCGATGCTCGCCGGAGCCGCACCGATCCCTGCCAACAGCGGGCACGTGACCACCCGCTACCGCCTGAACCGATACGGCGACCGGCAGCTCAACCGCGCCCTGCACACCATCGCCGTCTCACAGACCCGATACCACCAAACCACCCGCAACTACGTCACCCGCCGCACCAGCGAGGGCAAGACACCCCGCGAGATCAAACGCTGCCTCAAGCGCTACATCGCCCGCGACCTCTACCGCCGCCTCGAACACGCCCCCTCACAGCTTGACCAACCATAGGAGCGTCCTTTTACCGATCATCCGGCCGCGCGCATCTCCCGCAGTACCGCCGCGCACTCCGCCGCCACCGCCACCGCTACGTCACGCGCGGTATCGCCGGTGTACTCCGGGACCACGCGCTGTACCGCGCCCTCCGCGAGCAGGTCGACGGCCCGGATGTGCTGGGCTTCCGCCAGCTGCGCCGCGTGCGCGGTGTCCCCGTGCACGATGACGCTCGCCCCCTCGGGCGGCAGCGGCGACAGCCAGGCGTGCTCGGCGGCGATCACCACTCGCGCCGGGAGCAGCGCGAGCGCCCCGCCGCCGCAGCCCTGGCCGAGGATCACCGACAGCGTCGGCACGGTCATCCGGGTGAGCGCGGCCATGCAGCGCGCGATCTCACCGGCCACCGCACCCTCCTCGGCGTCCTGCGACAGTTCGGCCCCCGGCGTGTCGATCACCGCAACCAGGGGCAGCCGCAGTTCCTCCGCGAGCCCCATCGCGCGGCGCGCCACGCGCAGCGCCGCCGGCCCCATCGGCGTCCGGTCCGACTGGCGCGTCCGGTCCTGGCCGACCACCACGCACGGCTGCCCGTCCAACCTGGTCAACGCCACGAGCATCGACTCGTCCCGCTCGCCCTCGTCCGTCCCGGACAGCCGCACCGTCCCCGACGCCCCGTACCGCAGCAGGTCCCGCACCCCCACCCGGCCGTCGGCCCGGGTCCGCAGCACGGAGTCCCAGGCGGACGTCGTCCCGGACGGCTCGCCTTCGCGCCGGGGCAGGGCCGACGGCGTCGGCGGGTCCACGAGCACCGCGAGCGCCCGCTCCACCAGCGCCGGCAGGTTCTCCGGGGCGACGACGCCGTCGAGCACACCCTTGGCGGCGAGGTTCTCGGCGGACTGGACGCCGTCGGGCAAGGGCTTGCCGGTCAGGGCCTCGACCACGCGCGGGCCGAGGAAACCGATGAGCGCCCCCGGTTCGGCGACGGTGAGGTGCGCGAGCGAGCCCCACGAGGCGTAGACGCCGCCGGTCGTGGGGTGCCGCAGGTACACGAGGTAGGGCAGCCCGGCGCCGCGGTGCGCCATGACGGCGCGCGAGATCTCGACCATCCGGAGGAATGCCGGCGTGCCCTCCTGCATCCGCGTGCCGCCTGAGGCCGTCGTCGCCAGGACGGGCAGGCGTTCCGCCGTCGCGCGCCGGACGGCGGCGGTGATCCGCTGGGCCGCCGCACGGCCGATCGAGCCGCCGAGGAACCGGAACTCGTTGACGACGACCACCACGGGGCGCCCCCGCACGCGGCCCCGCCCGGTGAGCACGGACTCGTCGGTGCCCGCCTTCTCCGCGGCAGCCGCCAGCACCTCCCGGTAGCCGGCCGGGTGCCCGGAGGTGTCGACCGGCTCGTCCCAGGACTCGAAGCTGCCCGCATCGAGGACCAGGTCGAGCAGCTCGCGCGCCGTCCAGCGGCGGGTCATCGGCCCGGGTCCGTCCCGGGACGGGCCGCGCCAGTCCCAGGACGGGCTGCGTCCGGCCCGGCCGTGCCCGCGTCCGTCCCCGGCGCGGCCGCGCTCGCACCCGTCGCACGTCCGTCGGTCCCGGGCGCACCCGCCACCGGCGCATCGGCCCCCGGCGCACCCGTCGCGGAGGAATCCGCCTCGGGCGCGCCCCTCTCCGACCGCTCCGCGTCCAGCCACGCCCGGATCCGTTCGGCGTGCTCGTCCAGCACCGGCGGCGCCCGGTGGTCGCGCCGGGTGACCTCCGCGCCGTCGGCGGCGAAGAACCGGAGCGGCGGGCCGGGCAGCGTGACCGTGCCGAGGCTCGTGTGGTTCACGTCCACGAGCAGGCCCTGGCTGACCGTCTGCTCCCAGGCGTACACCTCGTCGAGGGTCCGCACCCGGCCCGCCGGGATGCCGGCGTCGGCGAGCCGGGTCAGCAGGACATTGGCGTCGAGCAGGCCGAACGCGTCCTCGACCGCCGCGATGACCCGCTCACGGTGGGCGACCCGCTGGGCGTTGCTCTGCATGCCTTCCGCTTCGGCGTCGAGCCCGAAGGCGAGGCAGAACCGCTGCCACAGCGCCTCGGACCCGACGGCGATCTGGACTGCGCCGTCACGGCAGCGGAACAGACCGTACGGCGCGATGGAAGGGTGGTGGTTGCCCTGCGCGTGCCCCACCTCCCCCGCGACCGTCCACCGGGTGCCCTGGAACGCGTGCACCCCGGCGACGGCGGCCAGCAGCGACGTCCGTACGACCTGCCCGACGCCGGTGGTGTGCCGCTCGTGCAGCGCCGCGAGCACGCCGTACGCGCCGTAGATCCCGGCGAGCAGGTCGCCGATCGGCACCCCGACGCGCTGCGGGTCGTCCGGACCGGAACCCGTCAGGGACATGAGCCCTGCCTCGCCCTGGGCGATCTGGTCGTACCCGGCGCGGCCACCCTCCGGGCCGTCGTGCCCGAACCCCGTGATCGACAGCACCACCAGGCGCGGGTTGCGCTCCAGCAGCGTGTCGACGCCGAGGCCGAGCCGGTCCAGCACTCCCGGCCGGAAGTTCTCCACGAGTACGTCGGCGCGGTCGACGAGGTCGAGCAGGGTCGCGCGGTCGCCGTCGGCCTTGAGGTCGAGCGCTATCGACTCCTTGTTGCGGTTCGCCGACAGGAAGTACGTCGACTCGCGCGCGCCCTCCTCGCCGACGAACGGCGGGCCCCAGCCACGCGTGTCGTCACCTCGCCCTGGCACCTCCACCTTGACGACGCGCGCGCCCAGGTCGCCCAGCATCATCGTGGCGTGCGGCCCGGCCAGCGCCCGGGACAGGTCGACGACGACGACGTCGTCCAGGGGTCCGGTCATCGCGGTCACCAGCCCGGCAGCACGAGGATGCCCCAGACCAGCAGCGGCCCGGCGAGGGTGACGATGATGGCGTAGTTGAGGATCTGCCGGTAGTAGGTCTGCTCTGGAATGGTGTCCGGGCGGTTGGCCAGCATCAGGGCTCCGTTCGTGGAGAAGGGGCTGACGTCGACGATGGTCGACGAGACCGCCAGGGCGGCGGCCATGGCCCAGGCGCTCACGCCGCCACCGGCGATGAGCGGTACGGCGATGGGGATGATCACCGGCAGCAGCGCCGTCGACGACGCGAACGCCGAGACGATGCCGCCGACGTAGCACAGGACCAGCGCGCCGATGGCGGCGATGCCGAGGCCGGCGGCCCAGGTGCCGATGTACTCGGGCGCCCCCGCCTCGGTGAGGATGGTCGCGTAGGTGCTCACGCCGGCCACCAGCAGCACGGTGGGCCACGCGATCTGCTTGACGGCGTCCTTGTGCTGGTGCGGGGACAGCATCGCCAGGGCGACCGCCGCGGTGATCGAGACGAAGCCGATGTTCTGGTCGAACGCGAGCGCGGTCGTCGCGACCGCGGCGAAGGCGACCAGGGTGAGCACGTGGTCGCGGCGCACGCCGAGCCCGCGCGTGGTGGTCGAGACGCCGGCGCCCTGGCCGCTGACCGTGACCGAGGTGCCGCCCGTGTGCAGGTCGTCGACGAGGTGGTCGGACGCGTCGGCGGGGTCGACCCGCTCGTGCATGAGCCTGCGCCCGCCGAGCGCGAGGAACAGGATCACGGCCATCGCCGTGTTGATGGCGAGCGACGCGATGAAGACGCCGAGCTCGGTGCCCTCGTAGCCGACGTCGGCCATGACCGAGTTGGTGATGGTGCCGTAGATGCTGATCGGGGAGAACCCGCCGCCCTGGGCGCCGTGCACCACGAACATGCCCATCATGAGCGGGTTGATGTTGTAGCGGCGGGCGAACCCGAGCGCGACCGGGCCGATGATGGCGCAGGCCGCGGGGCTGGCCGCGCCGATGGCGGTGAGCAGCGCGGTCACGGCGAACATGACCCAGGGGATGAGCGCCACCCGGCCCCCGACCGCCTGGACGGCCTTGGACACGATGAGGTCGACCGTGCCGTTGTTCTTGGCTATGGAGAACAGGTAGGTGACACCGATGAGGGTGAGCACGAGGTCGGCGCTGATGCCGCCGAGCACCTCTTTCTCATCCATCTGCAGGGCGAAGACGCCGACGAACCAGGCCGCGACATAGGCGAGCGCGCCCATGTTGATCGGCAGCACCGTCCCGGCCACGAACAACGCGACGAGCGCGATGATCGCGATCCACTCAGGACCCATGACAACTCCTCTTCCCATCGTGGCGATCACCTTTGACCGACGCGGCACGATGGATCAGTGGCCTAGCCAATAAGCCAATGCCTGTTCTGTCAAGTAGTCTGTGGCTCGTGACCCCACAGGCTCCCGCCGAACTGCCGAACCGGTTGGCCCGCACCCGCCTCTACGAGCAGGTCGCCGAACAGATCACCGGCTGGATCCGGCAGAACGGGCTCACGGCAGGGGACCGGCTGCCGCCCGAGCGTGAGCTCACCGCCCGCCTCGGCGTGAGCCGCGCGACCCTCAGCCAGGCCCTCGTCGCGCTGGAGGTGGTCGGCGTCGTCGTGGTGCGGCACGGCGACGGCACGGTGCTCACCGGCAAGCACAGCGAGAGCCGCATCGTCGAGGCCATCCGCGCGCACTCTGACCGGCTGCCCGAGATCATCGACATCCGCGACGCGCTGGAGACCAAGATCGCCGCGCTCGCCGCGCAGCGCCGCACGGATGCGGACCTCGCCGCGATCGACGCCGCCCTCGACGCGATGGAGGCGGCGATCGACGGCGGGGACCGCGGCGTCGACGCCGACGAGCAGTTCCACGCCGCGGTGACCGCCGCCGCGCACTCGGACCTCCTGGCGCAGACCATGCGGGAGATCGCGAGCCTGATCCGGGAGAGCCGGATCGAGTCGCTCTCGCAGCCCGGCCGGCCACGCAACTCCCTGGCCGGGCACCGCGCGATCACGGACGCGATCCGGGCGCGCGACCCCGAGGCGGCCGCGGCGGCGATGCACGCGCACGTCGAGATGGTGAGCGACGTCGCGCTGCTGCGGGACCAGGGCCGCGACCAGGGCCAGGACCGCGAGCGGGGCCAGGACCGATGACCGGCTGGGAGCAGCTCGCCGTCCTGGGCGCCGGGCTCGGCGCGGGGATCCTCTCCTCGACGGTCGGCGTCGCATCGCTGCTGAGCTTCCCGGTGCTGCTCACCGTCGGGCTACCGCCCGTCGTCGCGAACGCGTCGAACACGGCGGGCCTCGTGGCCGCGGGGGTGAGCGGCTCGTTCGGCTACCGCCGGGAGCTGCGCGAGCACCCGCGCGTCACGGGCGTCGTGCTCGTGACCTGCGCGATCGGGTCGGTGGCCGGGGCGGTCCTGCTGCTGGCGCTCCCGCCGGGTGTGTTCGAGGCGGTGGTGCCGTGGCTGATCCTGATCTCCTGCCTGCTGGTCGGCGCACAGCCGTGGATCAGCAGGTGGCTGCGCCGCACCCGTGACGAGCCGACCCGGCTGCGCCACCACATGTCCCCGGCGACCGTCGTCTTCTCGGTGCTGACCGGCGCGTACGGCGGCTACTTCGGGGCCGGGGCCGGGGTCATGATGGCCGCGGTGCTGGGGCTCGGCACCGACCTACCGGTGCACGTCGTGAACGCACTGCGGACCGTGTCGCTGCTCGCCGCGAATGTCGTGGCGACCGTCATCTTCGTGTTCGTCGCCGACGTCGACTGGCTGGCGATCGGACTGCTCGCCGCCGGGTCGATCGTGGGCGGATACGTCGGGGCGCGGGTGGGCCGCAGGATGCCGCCGACGGTGTTCCGAGTCCTGGTGGTCATCGCGGGCGTGGTCACCGCCGTCGTCATGCTGTTCTGAACACGCCGAACCGAAACCTACTGGTCGGTCTGGCCGCCGAACCGAAACCTACCGGTGAGTCTGACCGCCGAACCGAAACTTCCTGGTGCGTCTGGCCGCCGAACCGCAGCGGACACGTCGATCCGCGCTCGCATCGACACGCAGCTTGCGGCTCGGCGGCTTGTTGTGTGAGGAACTTTCGGTTCAGCGGCTCCGCCGGTTCGGCAGGTCCGCCGGGTCGGCAAACCTTCGGTTCGGTGGCCGTCCGGTTCGGTGGCCGTCCGGTTCGGTGGCCGTCCGGTTCGGTGGCCGTCCGGTTCGGTGGCCGTCCGGTTCGGTGGCCGTCCCGTTCTGTGGCCGTCCCGTTCTGTGGCCGTCCCGTTCGGTGGCCGTCCGGATCGGTAGTTTGCGGCTCGGCCGCAGAAGAACCGTGCACAACTATTGTGCATAGCAAGTGTGCATGGTTATCGTGTACGCATGAGCGATCCCCAGGACAACTTTCGTCTCACCCCGGAGGCCGTCAAGGTCCTCGCGCACCCCCTGCGCTCGCGCCTGCTCGGCACCCTGCGGCGCGGCGGTCCGGCGACGGCGACCACGCTGGCCGCGGCGCTCGGCACCAACTCGGGTGCCACGAGCTACCACCTGCGCAAGCTCGAGTCGGTGGGCCTCGTGGCGGACACGGGCGAGGGTGCGGGCAAGCAGCGCCTCTGGCGGGCGGCGACGAGCTCGCACAGCTGGGCGCCCTCCGAGCTCTCCCACGACGAGGACGCCGTGACAGCGCTCGGCTGGCTGGAGCGCGACTACCTGCGCCTGCTCGGCACCGACTTCGGCCGCTGGCTCGACGTCGCGGAGGCCTGGCCCCGCGAGTGGCAGGACGCCGCGGGCCTGGGCGACCGCTGGGTCGAGGTGAACCCCGAGCAGCTCACCGCGCTCCGCAAGGACATCGACGAGGTCTTCGACCGGTACGACCGGGCGGGCGGCGGGCCCGGCGCCCGCCGGGTCAGCATCTGGCAGGTCGCTTTCCCGCTGGAGCTGGACGACGCCCCCGGCGCGGACGACGCCGAAGGCGACAACCCGGGCGACATCGGCCCCGACGACAACGCCAAGGGCGACCATCACGGGACCAGCACCAGCAGAAACGGCACCAGCGGGACCGGCACCAGCGGGACCGGCACCAGCAGAAACGACGACGCCGGGACCGACGGACCATGACCCCCCTGACGCCGCGGCGGGCCCGGCAGGTCTTCCTGCTGCTGACCCTGACCCGCTGGTTCCCCGTCGGGCTGGTGGTCACGGTGACCACGCTGCTGCCGATCGAGCGCGGCCTGTCGGTGCCGGAGGCGCTCACGGCGCTGGCCCTCACGGGCCTCACGGTGTTCGTCCTCGAGCTGCCCACCAGCGGCCTCGCCGACTCCCTCGGCCGCCGTCCGCTGCTCATCGCGGCCGGCGTGCTGCAGGTGGCGGCGGCCGTCCTGTTCCTCACCGCGCAGACGTTCTGGGCGTTCGCCTTGGCCGCGGCGGTCACGGGCGTCTTCAGGGCGCTCGACTCCGGCCCGCTGGAGGCCTGGTTCGTGGACACGGTGCACGCCACCGAGCCGGGGGCCGACGTCGACCGGCCGCTGGCCGCGCACAGCACCGTGCTCGGGGTGTCGATAGCCGCCGGTGCCCTGGTCTCCGGCGGGCTCGTCTGGTGGCACCCGTTCGACCAGTGGTCCGCGCTCACGCTCCCCTACGCGATCTATGCGGTGCTCTCGGCGGTGCACCTCGTCGCGGTGACGGCTCTGGTCCGGGAGACGCCCCGCGGCGCGGCGCGTCCGGCCGGGATCGAGGCCGAGGCCGCACGCGGCGTCCGCCCGACACCCGAGTCCGGAACCACGGCCGGCACCACAACCACAGCCGGCACCACAACCGCGGTCGATACCGCAACACACGTCGAGGCAGCCGCAGCGACCGGCCCCGGCCCGACTCCGGCCCTTCCGCCGTCGGGCCGCGAAGGTGTGGCCGCCCGGGTGGCCGAGTCCGCGCGGCAGGCGCCCGGGGTGATCCGCGACGGCCTGCGGCTGGCGCGGGACAACCCGGTGCTGCGCTGGCTGCTCCTGGTCGAGGTGTTCTGGGGCGCCGGCATGGTGGTGTTCGAGACGTTCCAGCCGATCCGCCTGGCCGAGCTCCTCGGTGGCACCGAGGAGGCCGCGACGGTCTCCGGTCCGGCGGCGGCCGCCGGGTGGGCGGTGTTCGCGGGCGGCGCCGCGCTGACCGGCCTGGCCACGCCCCGCCTCGGGGTGGCCCGCACGGCGATCCTCGCGCGCGTGCTGAACGGGCTCGGGGCCGTGTGGATGGGGCTCGCGCTCGGCCCGGTGGGCCTGGTCACCGCGTACCTGGTGACCTACGGGCTGCACGGCGCGTGCGGGCCCGCCTACCAGGCGCTGCTGCACCGCGAGGCCGAGGCCAGGAACCGGTCGACGGTGCTCTCGATGGCGTCGATGCTCTCGTTCGCCGCCTACTCGCTGGCCGCCCCGGCCCTCGGCTGGACGGCCGACCTGCTGTCCACGCAGGCCGCCATGGTGCTCGGCGGCGCGTTCAGCACCCTCGGCGCCCTGTGCTTCCTGCCCGCGCTGCGCCGGGAACGCCTCCTCTCTGGTCGCGCGCGACGCATGTCGGGCACACTGACCGGGTGAACTTCGCCCGAGCCCTCGCCGCCGCGGTGCTCGTCGCCCTGGCGCTCTCGGGGTGCGTGCGCCTCGACCTGCAGACCACCCTCACCGACCACGGCACCGCGAACGGCGCGCTCGTCGTCGCCATGGCCGACGACGCCGCCGGGATGCTCGGCGACCCCGCCGACGTCTGGGCCGAGTACAAGGACCAGGCGGTCGGCGACGTCCCGGACAGCGTGACCGAGGAGCCCTACGCCGAGGACGGCTACACCGGCTCCCGCTACCTGTTCGAGGACGAACCCGTCGCGACGCTCGCCGCGATCAGCGGCGGCGACCTCGAGGTGGTCCGCGAGGGGGACGAGTACGTGGTCTCCGGTGTGCTCGACCTGTCCCGGCGCATCGAGGGCATCGAGAACGCGCCGGAGGACGTGCTCGGCTCCGTCGAGGCCACCATCACTCTCACCTTCCCCGGTCCGGTCACGGAGGCCAACGGCGAGATCGACGGCAGCACGGTCACGTGGCATCCCGACGCCGAGCGGGCGACGGAGCTGTCGGCGCGCGGACCGGCCACGGCTGCCGGCGTCGGCCCCGGTGCGACGGGTGAGCCGAGCGCTCGGGCGACGGCGGAGGCCGCGCCCACCGCGGTGCCAGAGGAGGCGGACGGCATCATCTCCGCGTGGGGCACGCCGATCACCCTCGCCACGCTCCTGGTGGTCGTGGTCGGCGGGCTGGTTGCCTATATGGTCAGCCGACGGCAGCGCACCACGGCTGACCACGCGCAGGCCTGACGCACGGGAGCGACATGGACGAGACCGCGAACGACTGGACCGAGGACGTGCTGGGCGCGGGCTTCGAGGCCCGCACGCTGCGGCTGCCGGGGCCGTCGCCCACCCGGCGGAGGCTCGCGGTGCGGCGTGGCCGCTCCGTGGCGAGCGAGGGCGCCGAGGCCACCCTGGTCCGCTACGTGCCGGACGGCGGCCCCGGCGTAGGCCGCCCGCCCGTGCTGTACGTGCACGGGTACACGGACTACTTCTTCCAGCGGCACCTCGCCGAGGCCGTCGCCGCGCGCGGCTACCCGTTCTACGCCATCGACCTGCGGGCCCACGGGCGGTCGATCGACGCGTGGACCAGGGCGGGCGGCGACGCCAACATGGTCAACGACCTGGCGCTCTACCAGGAGGACCTCGACGCCGCTGCGGACGCCATCGCCGCGGAGGGCCACACCGGGCTGGTGCTCCTCGGGCACTCGACGGGCGGCCTCATCACCTCGATGTACGCGAACGCACGCTCCGACCGGGTGACGGCCCTCGTGCTGAACAGCCCGTGGTTCGACCTGAAGGGGAGCTGGTCCGACCGGACGGTGACCACCCAGGCGGTGTACGTGCTCGGGCGGATCGCGCCCCGGACGGTGGTGAACCGGCCCGGCCAGGACTACGGCCGGGCGCTGCACCGGGCCACGGGCGGCGAGTGGGAGTACGACCTGCGCTGGAAGCCGCACGGCGGGTTCCCGGTCCGCGCCGGATGGCTGGCGGCGGTCCGCCGTGGCCACCGCGCGATCGGCCGCGGGCTGCCCGTCCGGTGCCCTGTCCTCGTGTGCACCAGCGACCGGACCGGGCCCGACGGCGGTGAGGCGGCCCTGATGCTCAGCACGGACGCCGTCCTCGACGTGGCGCACATGCATGCCCGCGCCCCGCGGCTGAGCACCACGGTGGACATCTCGATCATCGAGGGCGGCGCCCACGACCTGGCGCTCTCCCCGAGGCCGGCCCGGGAGAAGTACCTGACTACCGTGCTCGACTGGCTGGACGCGAAGGCCTGACCCCGCGAAACACACATTTAGCACGAAAACGTGACCGATTCGTCGCGTGCCGTAGACCCTACGGCTGCCCGGGTCCGCCAGGCTTCCTCCCATGGAAGAGACGTGGGTAAGTCACGCGCTGCGGCGTCTGCCCGACACCCAGTCCTGCCCGGCGTGCGGCGCGCCCCTCCACGCCGCCGTCTGCGGGAGCTGCGCGCTCGACCTCAGCGGGCGGCGCGGCGTCGAGCTGCACCAGGCCTCGCTCGCCGTGGAGCGGGCGATCCGGGACCGCCAGCGGATCCTCGACGAGATGCGCGCCGAGCAGCCAGCGGCCGACCGGTTCGCCCGGATGGCCGACGGCCGCGCGCTCGCGGCGGGCGGGGTTCGGCCGGTGGGCGACGGGGTGACGGCCGCCGTCGCGACGGACGCCGCGCCGGCAGACGGCGGGGCAGTCGGCGCCGCGGAAGGTGGCGGGGCTGGCTCGGCCGGGGCTGGCTCGGTCGGGGCTGGCTCGGCCGGGGTGGGCCTGGCCGGAGCGGGCCCGGCGGCTTCGGCGGCCGCGGCTTCGGCGGTCCGGCGCCCGACGGCGGCCGCGTCGCCCGACCCGGCCGGCGCACCCTCCGCCGTCCCGGGCCCGGCCGCACTGCGTCCCGCGGTGGCTCTCCAGCCGATCCTCGCCGGCGTCGGCGCGGCGCTGCTCGCCGTGTCGGCGGTGGTCTTCGTGTTCTTCACGCTCGCGGACCAGCTCGTCCTGCGCACCGTCGCGACCCTGCTGGTCACCGTCGCGTCCGTGGTCGCGGCCGCGCTGATGCGGCGCGCCGGGCTGCGGTCGTCCGCCGAGGCGGTGGCGGCCCTGTCCGTCGCGCTGGCCTGGGTGTGCGCGGAGCTCGGGCTGCAGGCGGGGCTGCTCGACGGCGTGAACCCGTTCCTCGCCCGGACTGTCCTGCTCGCCCTGCTCGTCCCGGCCCTCGTCGTCCTGGGCAGCCTGCTCACGGTGCGCTCCTGGGTCGCGGCGGGCACCGTCGCGGCGCCGCTCGTCCCGCTGCTGCTCGCGGCGGGCCTGTCCGACGTCGGCCTGGCCGCCTGGGTCTGGATCCTCGCCCTGGTCGCGGCGGCCCTCGTGGCGCACGCCGGGACCGGCGTCCTGCGGCGCGCCGGCGCGCGCCTCGGCGGCACCCTCCGGTGGGAGGCGAGGGTGCTGGGCGTCGTCCGCACCGTCGCCGTCCCCGCCGCGCTCGGCGCGACCGTGGCCCTGCCCGGCTTCGCCGCGCTGCCCTTCGCCGCCTGGTGGGCGCTCGTCTCGGTCGGTGCCGTCGCGCTCGGTCATACGCTGTCCGTGCGCGCCTGGGCGACGACGGGCCTGGTCATGGCGCCGTTCGCGGCGTTCCCCGCCGCGCTCGCCCTGCCGGAGGACGCCGTCGCACGGCCCTGGGCGGTCGGTGCCGGGGCGCTGCTCGTCGCCCTGGCGACGCTGGGTGGGCCGGTGGTCGCGCGCGTCACCGGTCCGCGCGTCGGCTCGGGCCTGCGCGTCGAGCTGCGGCTGCTCGAGGTGACCCAGGCCCTGGCGGTGGTGGTGGCCGTCGGGGCGGCCCTCCTGGTCCCGCCGGTGGCGGTCCTCGCCGCCCTGCCCGGGGACGCCGAGACCGCCGTCCTGCTCGCGGTGACCGCCGTGGTGGCCGCCGTGCTGCGCCAGGGCACGCACCGGCGCTGGTGGACCTTCACCGCGGGCGCACTCGGCGCCGTGGCAGCCACGTTCCTCGCGCCGTGGGACGGCGCGGCGTTCCTCTGGGTCCTGCCCGCGGCGGCGGGCGCGGCGTGGGCGGTGCTCGCCGCGACGCTGACCGTGCTGGTGGCGGGGCGGGTGCGCCGCCTCGTCCCGGGCCCTGGCACGCGCGCCGACCTGCTGCTCGCCGCCTGGCTCGTCGCGGTGCTCGCGTCCGTCCCCGCCGTGTGGTGCGTGGTGCCGCGCGTCCTCGAGGTGCTGCTCGGGGCGCTCGAAGGCGCCCCGACGCCGGGCCTGGGCGACGGCCCGCTGGGCGGCCGGATCCTGATGGCGGAGGTGCGCGACCCCAGCCTGCTCGGGATCGTCGTGCTGACGCTGCTGGTGCTGGCCGCATCGCGGCTGGGCGCCGTGGCGAGCCCGGAGCCGGGCCTGGTGGCGCCGGTGGTCCGGGCCGCGCGGGCCCTGTCCCCCTGGGTGACGGCCGGCCTGGCGGTCACGGCCGCCGTGCACCCGAGCCTGCCGGCCGCGACGTCGCTCGCGCTGCTGGCCGCCCTCGCCGCGGTGCTGCTCGCCGCGAGCGCCGACCCGGAGCGGTCCTGGTGGCCGCTGCGCCCGGTCGTCTCCGGGGTGCGGTCCGGGTTCGACGGCGTGCGCCAGGCCTCCCGGATCGTGGACTGGCTCGGCGGGGCGCCGATGGGGCCCGCCGAGGGCGCCTCCTGGCGCCGGGCCGCGCTGACCGGCGCCTGTGTCGCCGTCGCCCTGCTGACGCTCGGGTCCTGGCAGAGCCGTCCGACGGTGCTGGCCGGCGCCGTCGTCGTGGTGCCGCTGGTGCTGGCGGCGCGGGCGGCCCTGCCGCGCGCCACGCATCCCGCTCTGGTGGCCGGGGCGTACGCGTATGCGCTGATCGTGGGCGGGGTGTGGCTGGGGTGGCTCGGGTTCGGCTGGGTCGCCGCCGTGTGCACCGTCTCGGCGGTCGCGTCCCTGGTAGCCGTGGCGGTGACCTTCGGCCCCAGGGTCACCCGCGACGAGTGGTTCGCCGTGCTCGGCGTGACGGCCGTGCCGTTCGCGCTGGGTGTGCTCACGGTGGTGGGCGAACGCACGTGGTGGTCGGCCGGGGCCGCCGCCGCGATGCTCCTCCTGGAGCTGGTGCTGCTCCTCACCCGGCGCACGGGCCTCGCGCCGGCCGTCCGGGTGATCGCGGCGGGCCTGGTGCTGCCCACCGCCTCCGTCACGATCGTGAGCGCCGGCGCGATGCTGCTGCCGGTCAGCGGCTCGCCGGTGCTGCTGCCGGTCATCGCGGCGGCGGTCGCCGTCGTCGCGGGCGGGGCGCCGCGCGTCGCCGGCTTCCTCGCGGCACGGGTGCCGGACGGCGGCGTCGTCGGCTCCTGGGTGCGCGGCACCCTTGAGCTGAGCGCGGTGGTCACGGGCGCGATCACCGTCGGGCTGGCTTACGGCCGCCCGTCCGCCGGGCCCGACATCGCCGTCGCCGTGCTGCTGCTCCTCGCGGTAGGCGCGGGCGTCGTGGCCCGCGAGCCCGGCCGCGCCCGCGTCTGGTGGCTCGCCGCCGCCCTCGCGACGTCGGCGGTCTGGACCGCGCTGGCCGACGGCGGCATCCGGCTGGTCGAGGCCTACACCCTGCCGCCCGCGGTGGCGGCGGTGCTGGTCGGGGCACTGCTGGCGCGGCAAGCGGCGTTGGCGGACGGCGTTGGTGGCGCTGGCCTGGCCGGCTACGGGGACGGTACGGATGCCGACAAGGCGGGCCGCACGAACCACGCGAGCGCTCGCACGACTGATCGCGAGGATCAGGCTGCTGCTGACCTGGCGGAGTCCGGCGAGGGCACGGGTTCCGCCCAGCCCACACCGCCGTCGGGCCGCCGGACGCATGGCTGGCGGCTTGCCGCCGCCGGCGTCGTGCTCGCCCTGGTGCCGAGCGACCTGACGCTGGCCCTCGCCTCCGGGCCGGGGGATCCCCGCGGCTGGATCCTGCTGGCGGCGGGGCTCGTCCTCATGCTGGCGGTCGTCGGGCTGCGCAGGTGGCCGGTCGTCTCGGCGGGCTGGACCGCGGACGCCCGCGCGCTACTGGCCGGCGCCGCGCTGCTCGCGAGCGCGGGCCTGACGATCGAGTCGCTGCAGGTCGCGGCGTCGCCGCTCGGTGAGCCAGGGATGCGGTTCGCGGTGGGCCTGGGCTGGGCGCTGGCGGCGGGGGCCATCTCGCTCGGTGCGATGATCCGCGTGCGGCCTGGGACGGCGTCGCCCCGCCTGCGGCGGCTGATCGTCACGGCGGGCCACGTGCCGGCGCTGCTGTTCCTCACGGTCGGGGCGGTGGCGAACGCAGAGCCCCACTGGGGTGCCATCGCCACCCTCTGGGCGCTGGAGGTCGCGCTGCTGGTGCTGCTCGTGCTGGTCGCGCGACGGCTCCTGCGCGGGCTGACCACCGGCATCCCGTCCTGGACCGTCTGGGTCGCCGCGCTGGCCGCGGCCATCGCGGCGTGGAGCCCGCGTGAGCTGCGCGTCGAGGTGTTCTCGCTGCCGCTCGGCGTGGGGCTCGTGGTGGCCGGATGCTTCGCGCTCGGCGAGTGGGAGGCGTGGACCAAGGTCGGCGGGCCCGATTCCACCCCGGCCCCGCGGCGCACCCTGATCGGCTGGCCGGTCGGCTGGCCGGGCTCGTGGACACTGCTCGGGCCGGGCATCCTCGCCCTGCTCGGGCCCTCCGTGCTCGCGACCCTCACGGACCCGCAGACCTGGCGGGCCGTGCTCGTGGTCGGGGTGGCGCTGGCCGGGGTGCTCGTGGGGTCGCGGCTCCGGCTCGCCTCGCCGTTCCTGATCGGCGTCTGGGTGCTGCCGGTCGAGGTGCTGATCGTGTTCCTCACGCAGCTCGGGACGGAGATCTCGGCCGTGCCGTGGATGCTCACGCTCGCGGCGGCGGGCGGGGTGCTGCTCATCATCGCCACGCTCGACGAGCGGCGCACCGCGGGCTACGGCGGCGCAGCGGCGTATCTCCGGGACCTGCGCTGACCCGTGCGACGCCGCGCCCGAGGGCCGTGCGACGCCGCGCCCGAGGGCCGTGCGAGGCGGCGTCCCGAGGGCCGCGCGACGGCGCGTCCGAGGGCGGATGCCGACGCGCCTGAGGGCCGCCAGCGAGTCTGACGGCCGGGCGCCAGCGAGCCTGAGGGCGTGTGCCGGCGCACCTGACGCCCGTGTGCCGACGCGTCTGAGGGCACTCACTGCCGTGTCCGAATCCCGCTAGCCGCCGCGCCCGCACGGAGCGCAGGATGGTGGCCATGACCGACGTCGAGCTCCGTGACCCCGCGTTCGCCGAGCGTTACCGCGCCATCGCGGCACGCGACGCCCGCTTCGACGGGCAGTTCTACACCGCCGTCCGCACGACCGGTATCTACTGCCGGCCGTCGTGCCCCGCGCGTACGCCGAAGGCCGAGAACGTGCAGTTCTACCTGACGTCGGCGGCGGCGCACGAGGCCGGCTTCCGCGCGTGCAAGCGGTGCCTGCCCGAGGCGGCCCCCGGCACCCCGGCGTGGGACCTGCGCCGCGATCTGACGGGCCGCGCGATGCGCCTGGTCGCGGACGGCGTCGTCGACCGCGAGGGGGTGTCCGGGCTGGCGACCCGGCTCGGCTACTCCGAACGGCAGCTCCACCGCCTGCTCGTGAGCGAGCTCGGCGCCGGGCCCCTGGCGCTGGCCCGGGCGCAGCGGGCGCAGACGGCACGCGCGCTCCTGGTCGGCACCTCGCTGCGCCTGGCCGACGTCGCCTTCGCCGCCGGGTTCGGCTCGATCCGGCAGTTCAACGACACCGTGGCCGAGGTCTTCGGCGCGACGCCGTCGGAACTGCGCGCGCGGGCGCGACGAGCGGGCCGGGGAACGCGGGCGGGCGTTGGCGGTGCTGGGGCTGGCCCCGTCGGTGGCGGCGTAGTCGGTGGTGGGTCGGCCGGTGCCGATGGCGGGTCGGCCCGCGAGGTCGGTCGTTTGCGTCGAGATCGGTCCATCGATGGACCGATCTCGACGCAAACGACCGACCTCGACGCAACCGACCGAGCTCAGGCAGAGGCGAGTGCCGATCTCGGCGCCGCCGCCGAGCAGCACGTGCGGATCTCCCTCACTCTTCCCGTGCGCGAGCCGTTCGACGCGCGCGGAGTCATCGAGTTCCTGGCCGTCCGCGCGGTCGACGGCGTCGAGTCGGCAGACCTCGGCCCCGACGGAGCACACGCGGACGCGCTAGCAGGAACGAAGGCACCGGACGGCACCGGGCCGCGGGTCCTCCGGTACGCGCGCACCGTGGCGCTGCCGCACGGCCCCGGCGCGTTCGAGGTGCGGGTGCCCCATCCGGGCAGCGGCCGGGTGGACCTGGACCTCGAGCTCGCCGACCTGGCCGACGCGCCCGTCGCCGTCGCACGGGTGCGGCGCCTGCTCGACCTCGACGCCGACCCGGTCGCCGTCGACTCGGCCCTCGCGGCCGATCCCGTGCTCGCGCCGTCGGTCGGTGCGGTCCCGGGGATCCGCGTCCCCGGCACGCTGGACCCGGCGGAGCTCCTGATCCGCGCGATAGTGGGCCAGCAGATCAGTGTCGCCGCCGCCCGAACGCACCTCTCGCGCCTCGCCAAGGGCGTCGGCACCCCGTACGTCTCGGCGTTCGAGGGCCTCACCCGGCTGTTCCCCACGCCGGGCCAGATCGCCGGTCCTCGAAGGACCGGCGAGGATCCGCAGGACGGCGCAGGCGGCGCCAGGGCCTACCTCCGCCTGCCCGCCCGGATCCTGGCGACGGTGATCGACGCGAGCCGGGACCTGGCGGACGGGACCCTCACACTCAGCGTCGGCGACGACCCCGACGACCTGCGGCGACGCCTCGTGTCCCGGCCCGGGATCGGCCCGTGGACGGCCGGCTACGTGACGCTGCGGGTGCTCGGCGACCCGGACGTCCTCATGGACGGCGACGTCGCACTGCTCGCCGGCGCACGCAACCTCGGCCTGGTCTCGGCGGACCTGCCCCGGCCCCGCCAGTTCAAGGAGCTCGCCCAGCGCGGCGCGGCCTGGGCGCCCTGGCGCTCGTACGCCGCGATGCACCTCTGGCGCGCCGCCTGACGTGTCAGACCTCCGGGTCACCCGAGTGACCCGCACGTCTGACGACTCGATCTCACGGAAGGAAAGATCATGAACGCCACGACCCTGAGCACCCCCGACGGCCCGTTCAGCATCATCGTCTCGGCCGTCCCCGAGACCGCCGGCGACGAGACCCCCGGCAACAACACCACCGCCGGCCCGGAGGCGATCCTCGCCGCCGGCTGGACCGCCGACCTCGACGCCCTCCTCGCCCTCGTCCACCCCACGCTGCGCCCCGCCGCCGGGGCCGAGCCGCTCGCCCGGCCGTCGTCGACGTCGGACGGTGTGCTCGCGGAGGCGGCCGACGCCGTCCGCGCCTACTACGACGGTGACCACGGGGCGCCGGGGCGCGTGCCCGTGCGGCAGGCGAGCGGCCCGTACCGGACGCACGCGTGGGACGTGCTGCGCGAGGTGAAGGCCGGCGAACGCCTGACCTACAGCGAGTACGCCCGGCGCACCGGTCGGCCCGCTGCGGTACGGGCGGCGGCGGGGGCGTGCGCGATGAACGCCGCCGCGCTGTTCGTGCCGTGCCACCGCATCCTGCGCCTCGACGGCACGCTCGGCGGGTTCCGCTACGGGCTGCCGATCAAGGAGAGCCTGCTGGCCCGCGAGGCGTCGACGCGGTAGCCCGCTTCGCTTCGAGACCGAGCTTTCTTCGCTTTGAGGCGTTCAAAGCGAAGAAAGCTCGGTCTCGAAGGGGAGCTGCTTCCGCGGGTGGGACGTCAGCCCTTGACCGAACCCGCCAGGAGACCGCGCACGAAGTAGCGCTGCAGCGACAGGAACACGATCAGCGGCACCACGATGGAGATGAACGCGCCGGCCGACAGGACATGCCAGTCGCCGCCCCGCGAACCCGCCATCTCCGCCACGCGCACCGTGAGCGGTGCCGTGTCGGTGGAACCCATGACCAGACCGACGAGCAGGTCGTTCCACACCCACAGGAACTGGAAGATCCCGAAGGCCGCGATAGCGGGGGTGAGCAGCGGAAGGATCACCCGGAAGAAGATCCCCACGTGCCCGGCACCGTCCACGCGAGCCGCCTCGACGAGCGACGTCGGGATGTCCCGCATGAAGTTGTGCAGCAGGAAGATCGCCAGCGGCAGCGCGAACATGGAGTGCGACAGCCAGATGGGCCAGAACGTGCCGTTGATCCCCGTGTCGACGTACGCGGACAGCAGGGGGATGAGCGTGATCTGGATGGGCACGATCTGCAGCGCGAACACCGCGACGAACAGGATGTCGCGGCCCTTGAAGTCGATCCACGCGAACCCGTACGCGGCGAGCAGCGCGATGGTGATCGGGATGAACACCGACGGCAGCGTGATCACGAACGAGTTCACGAAGTAGTCGAGCAGGTTGGTCGAGCTGTCGAACAGCGCCGACTCGTAGTTGCGCAGCGAGAACACGCCCTCGCCGGCGAGCGCGTCGCCGAAGACCGTCCACCAGCCGCTGCGCCGGATGTCCAGCTCGGGCCGGAACGACGTGATCAGCAGCCCGAACGTCGGGATGGTCCACAGGACCGCGATCACGATGGCGATCGTGCTCGCCCACGGCGAGCTGAGCGCCTTCCTTGCCTTGCGCGCCCGTTCACCGACGGTCGACCGCTGCCGAACCGCACCGGCCGCCTCAGGCGCCTCTGTGGCACTCATCGGACCTCCTCGGCCAGGCGCATCTGGCGCACGTTGTAGATGATCACCGGTATGACGATGACGAACAGCAGCACGGCGAGGGCAGCGCCCATGCCGGCGTTGTTCTGCCGGAAGCTCTGCTCGTAGAACTCGTTCGCCACGACCGAGGTGCCGTACCGGCCCGCGGTCATGGTGCGGACGATGTCGAAGGCCTTGAGCGTGGTCATGGCGATCGTCGTCAGCACGACCACGAGCGCCGGACGGATGCTCGGGATCGTGATGCGCCAGAACATGCCCCAGCCGGACAGGCCGTCCAGGCGGGCTGCCTCGACGATGTCGTTGGGGATGGCGCGGATCGACGCCGAGAGCAGGGTCATCGAGAAGCCCGTCTGGATCCAGATGAGCACGACCATCAGCAGGAAGGTGTTTCCGGGCCGCTCGAGCAGGAACTGCACCGGCGTGCCGTTGAACCAGACGATGATCTGGTTCAGGAGGCCCGTCTGCTCGATGCCCGGCTGGTCGGGCTTGTACTCGTAGACGAACCGCCAGATGATGCTCGCGCCCACCATGGAGATGGCCATGGGCAGGAACACGAGGGCCTTCGCGAACTTCTCGAACCGGCTGCGGTCGACCACCACCGCGTAGACCAGGCCGATGAACGTGGCCAGGATCGGCGCGACCAGCACCCAGAGCGCGGTGTTCCCGAGGACGAGCAGGAACGCCGGCTCACTGAGCGCCCTGACGTAGTTGTCCACGCCGACGAACGCGGAACCGTTGCGGTTCTGGAAAGAGTTCACGAAGGTGCCGACTGCCGGATAGAGCAGACCTGCTGCCAGGAGCAGCAGCGCCGGGCCGACGAACCCGCCCGCGATGAACCACTTCGAGGGGCTCCGCCGCCGGTCCACAGCGAAGAGGATCACGGCCATCACCACGACGAAGAGCGCGATCGCGATGAGCATCAGCAAGAATTTGTGTACCGGGTCTTCCCCGGCGTTCAGAAACCAGTCCATGGATCCTCCAGATCCTGGTCGTCAGGTCCGGCCGTCATCGCCCAGACCATGTCCAGAGCCTAGGCCGACGGAGGCGCGGGACACGAGGTCCCGCGCCTCCGCGCGTCACCAAGGCCGAGAACTACGGGTCAGTTCTCGGGCCAGGAGGCTTCGATCTCGTCCGTGACCTCCTGGCTGCTGAGGTCCGAGGCGAACCATTCGGTGATACCGGCCCAGAAGGTTCCGGCACCGACCTCGGACGGCATCAGGTCCGAGGCGTCGAACCGCGCCACCGTCGCCGGGTCGGCGAGGATCTCGGCCGACAGCCGGTCGAAGTCCGTGGCGAGCAGTTCCGGGTCGAGGCCGTTGTTGGCGCTCACCCAGCCGCCGGCCGGCGTGGCCGCCGCCTTGGCGTTGGCCCAGTCGGAGCTCGACAGGTAGGTCTGGAAGGCCTGCACCTCTGGGCGGTCCGTGAACGCGCCGATGAACTCGCCGGCCACGAGGGTCGGCCGCTCGTCGGTGGTCTCGGCCGGCAGGTAGAACGCGTAGACGTCGCCGTCGGGCGCCACCTCGGTGCCCTCGGGCCACTGCGTCTGGTAGAAGTTCGCGGCACGGTGCATCCAGCACGAGCCCTCGAGGATCGGGAAGCCGGCGTCCGTCCAGGGCGCCGTCGCGATCGAGTCGACCCCGCCCAGGCCACCGTTCACGTAGTCCGGGTTCTTGAGGATCTCGCCCGCCATATCCCACGCCTCGACGATCTGCGGGTCGTTGAACGGGATCTCGTGCGTGTACCACTGGTCGTAGACGTCCGGGCCCGCCGAGCGGAGCACCATGTCCTCGATGAAGTCGGTGCCCGGCCAGCCGGTCGCGTCACCGGACTCGACGCCGGCGCACCACGGGATGGCGCCGGTGTCGGCGATCTCCTGGGTGAGCGCCAGCAGGTCGTCCCAGGTCTCCGGGACCTCGTAGCCCGCGTCCTCGAACATGGCCGGCGAGTACCAGACGTACGACTTCACGTTCGAGCCCAGCGGCGCGGCGTAGAACGTGCCGTCGACGGTGCCGTACTCCTTCCACTCCGGGGCCCAGCCCTCGTCGACGTTGGCCTCGACCTGCTCGGGGGCCGGCAGGACGGCGTCGTACTGGCGCACGAGCGTCTGCAGCAGACCCGGCTGCGGCAGGATCGCGATGTCCGGCGGGTTGCCCGCCTGGACGCGCACGGGAAGCTGGGCCTCCATCTCGCGCGACGCCTCGTAGTCGATGGTGACGCCCGTGCACTCCTCGAACGGCTCGTAGGACGCCGTCTGGGTCTCCGCCTCTGGTTCGACGATCGTGGTGTAGACGCTGACCGTGGTCCCCTCGAGGTCGCCGAACTCGTCGTAGGCGGCGCAGTCGATCTCGTACGGGCCGGTCGCCTCGCCGCCGCCGTCGGTGTCACCGTCGCCGCCCGTGTCGGCACAGGCCGCGAGGACGAGGGCAAGGCTCGCGCCGGTCGCCGCGAGGGCGATTCCTCGGCGTCGAGCAGCCATCCGGATAGTCATGTCGTGCTCCTCCACTGCTTCGTGGGCTCAGACCCTCTGACGTGCGGGTACGGCCCGGCACACTGCCAGGTTGCCCTTCCTCAACGCAACCGTGGTTCTCGGTCCAATGCAAGCCCATACAGCATCGCCTTGCATTACGAAATCGTTGCAATCGAACCCGTCGCCCATGTCAGGTGAAAGGCAGGGATGTGCTCGCGCAACGGGCCAACTCGCCTGCCTGCGGCGGGACGTAGGCTTGTGCCTCCGGATCACTGGTGCACCTACGGAAGGACGGACATGATCGAGCTGAGGACGCCGCGCGAGATCGAGGAGATGCGCCCGGCGGGACGCTTCGTCGCCGACGTGCTGCTCGCCGTCCGCGAGGCCGCAGGGGTAGGGGTGAACCTGCTCGAGCTCGACGAGGTCGCGCACAAGATGATTCGCGACCAGGGCGCGGAGTCCTGCTACATCGACTACCACCCCTCGTTCGGCGCCATGCCGTTCGGCAAGGTCATCTGCACGTCAGTGAACGACGCCGTCCTGCACGGCCTGCCGTACGACTACGCGCTGCGGGAGGGCGACCTGCTGTCGATCGACTTCGCCGCGTCCGTGAACGGCTGGGTCTCCGACTCCGCGCTGTCGTTCGTGGTCGGCAACCCGGCGCCGGGCCGCGCCGAGGCCGACGCGAAGCTGATCCGCACCACCGAGGTCGCGCTGGAGGCGGGCATCTCCGCGGCCCAGCCGGGCCGGCGGATCGGCGACATCTCCGCCGCGATCGCCGAGGTCGCACATGCCGCCGGCTACTCGATCAACACCGACTTCGGCGGGCACGGCGTGGGCCGCACCATGCACGGTGACCCGCACGTGCCGAACAACGGGCGCGCCGGACGCGGCTTCCCGCTCAAGCCGGGCCTGGTCATCGCGGTGGAGCCGTGGTTCCTCGAGACCACGGACGAGATCTTCACCGACCCCGACGGCTGGACGCTGCGGTCGGTCGACGGGTCGCGCGGCGCGCACTCCGAGCACACGATCGCGATCACCGAGGACGGCCCGCTGATCCTGACCGCGCGCTGACGACAGGCGAGCCGGGAGTGCGAGCCGAGGGACGAGGCCCGGACTCCCGGGGAGCCCGAGGAAGCGCGCCGCACGGGCACCGCGCGCTGACGACCGGCGCCCGCGCCAGGCCGGCGTCAGATCAGCGGCTTCAGCGCCTGGATCACGCCGTGCTGGCTGATGTCGCCGACCGTCTCGTTGGCGATCGCCTTCACCTCGTCGGGGGCGTGCCCCATCGCGACGGCGCGAGCGGCCCAGTTCAGCATCTCGATGTCGTTCAGGCCGTCGCCGACGGCGAGCGTGTTGTGCCGCGGGACGCCGAGCGCCGAGCGGATGTTCTCCAGCGACGTCGCCTTGCTCAGGTGCCGCGGCGTCACGTCGATCCAGTCGGGTCCGGCGGGCGTGGCGGTGACGCCGTGCCTGCGCAGCGGCCCGAGCAGGTCCAGCACGTGCGGGCCGCGGAGGATCGCGCGCGACGCGGGCATAGCGCCCAGCTCGGCGATGCTGACCACCCGCTGGGCGCCGTTGACCTCGTGCGGCTCGAACAGCCGGTTCACGCGGTAGCCGACGCCGATCTCCTCGACGCCGACCTGCACGTCGGGGAACCGGCTCAGCGCCATCTGGACCACGGGGGCGACGTCGAACGTCAGCACGTTCTCGAGCCGGTAGCCGTCGGCACAGGGATCGCACAGCCGCGCCGTCACCGCACCGTTGGAGGCGACCACCCAGCCGTCGGTGATCCCGAGCTCCCTGGCCACGGGCAGGACTCCCGTCAACGACCGGCCCGACGCGAGGACCACGTGGTGCTTCCGGCCGCGCACGAGCCGCACGGCCAGAACCGTCGGCTCGGGCACGCGTTGCCCGGTGACCAACAGGGTCCCGTCGATGTCGAGGGCGACCAGGTGAGGCGCATCATTGCGCACTCGCATGGACACCGGTTGGTCGTCCAGGATCATCACGTTCCCCCAAGGCACCGTGAGCGCCGTCACCCCTCGACGGATCGCGCCCAAATGTACAGGTATCCGGCCAGTGATCCATACCTTTGCACGAATAACTTTCACCTGTGGTGTCGACCGTAGGTTCTTCTGCTCTCAGAGCAGCGAACGGAGCACTTCCACCACGCCGTCGTCGTCGATCGAGCCGGTCACGTCGTTGGCCGCGGCCCGCACGTTGTCGGCCGCGTGCCCCATCGCCACGCCCCACCCGGCCCAGCGCAGCATGTCGATGTCGTTGCTGCCGTCGCCGACGGCGACGGTGTTCTCGGCCGCGACGCCGAGCTTCCTGCGCACCCCCTCGAGCGCCGACGCCTTGGTCACACCCTGCGGTGCGATGTCCATCCACGCGGACCAGCCGACGGCGTAGGTCACGTCGTCGAACCCCAGACGCGCGGCGATCTCGTGGAACTCCGCGCTGGTCTCGCCCGGACTGCGCACCACCACACGGGTCACGTCGCCGGCCCACAGGTCCTCGAAGTCGACCACGCGGTGCTCCCCGTTGAGCTCCCCCTCGGGGAAGAGCTCGGTCATCCGGAAGCCTACGCCGACATCCTCGACCGCGTAGCGTGCATGCGGGAGCACCTGCTTGAGCATGCGCAGCACCGGCTCCGGATCGAACGTCTCGACCCGGTCGAGGATGTACCCCGTGTCGGCGGTGGCGTCGAGGCGCGCCGTGACGGCGCCGTTCGAGGCGACGATCCAGGAGTCCTCGATCTTGAGGTCCGCCGCGACGGGCGTCATCGCGATGAGCGACCGCCCCGACGCCAGGACCACGTGGTGCCCCGCGGCTCGCACGGCCGCCACCGCGTCTCGTGCCGCGTCCGACAGCACCTCGTCGTAGGTGACGAGCGTGCCGTCGATGTCGAGGGCCACCAGCTTTCGATCGATGTCGCGGAGCACGTTCGCAGCCTACCGACCGATACATGAACATCGGTCGACCAGACACACGAGTTCCGCGGAATGTCGGGTGATCGGCGGCCCGAGCCGCCGATCACCCCGAAAGCCTTGCCGACCGCTCTGCGGCGGCCGCACGGCGCTACTGCTTGACCGGCTCCAGCACCTCGAGCCCGCCCAGGTACGGCCGCAGCCCCGTCGGCACGTGCACCGAGCCGTCGGCCTGCTGGTGGTTCTCCAGGATGGCGACGATCCAGCGCGTGGTGCCGAGCGTGCCGTTCAGCGTGGCGACGTTCCGCGTCTCGCCCGACGGCGTCCGCTCGCGAACGCCCAGCCGGCGGGCCTGGAAGGTGGTGCAGTTCGACGTCGAGGTGAGCTCGAGCCAACGGTCCTGGGTGGGCAGCCACGCCTCGCAGTCGAACTTCCGGGCCGCCGACGTGCCGAGGTCGCCTGCGGCCGTGTCGATCACCCGGTAGGGCAGCTCGACCTTGGCCATCATGGCCTCTTCCCAGCCCAGCAGCCGCTGGTGCTCGGCCTCGGCGTCCTCGGAGGCGCAGTAGCTGAACATCTCGACCTTGTGGAACTGGTGCACGCGGATGATCCCGCGCGTGTCGCGGCCCGCCGAGCCCGCCTCGCGGCGGTAGCAGGCGCTCCAGCCCGCGTAGCGCAGCGGACCGTCGGTCAGGTCGATGATCTCGTCGCTGTGGTACCCGGCCAGGGCCACCTCCGAGGTGCCGACCAGATACAGGTCGTCCTTCTCCAGCCGGTAGACCTCGTCGGCGTGCGCGCCGAGGAAGCCGGTGCCCTGCATGGTCTCCGGCTTGACGAGCGTGGGCGTGATCATGGGCGTGAAACCCTGCTCGACGGCCTGGTCCATCGCCATGTTGAGCAGCGCGAGCTCCAGGCGCGCGCCGATACCGGTGAGGAAGTAGAACCGCGCCCCGGACACCTTGGCGCCGCGCTTGGTGTCGATGGCGCGCAGGCCCTCGCCGAGCTCCAGGTGGTCCTTGGGCTCGAAGCCCTCCGCCGCGAAGTCCCGGGGCGTGCCGACCTGCTTGAGCTCGATGTAGTCCTCCTCGCCGCCCGCCGGCGCGCCGGCGATCACGTTGGCGATGGAGTACAGCAGCCGGTCGAGCTCCTGCTCGGCCTCGGTCGCCGTGGCCTGGTGGCTCTTGACGTCCTGGGCGAGCTGCTTGGTGCGCGCCAGCAGGGCCTGCTTCTCGTCACCCTGCGCCTGCGCCACCTGCTTGCCGAGGGACTTCTGTTCCGCGCGCAGGTTCTCGAACTCCGTCAGGGAGGAGCGGCGGCGCGCGTCGGCGTCGAGGGCCGCGTCCACGAGGTCGGGGTCGTCGCCGCGGGCCACCTGGCTCGCGCGGACGACGTCGGGGTTGTCGCGCAGAAGTCGGAGATCGATCACGAGGCAGAGCCTATCGGGGCTGCCCCAGCGATTTCGTGCGCAGCGCGACCATCGTGAGCAGCGGCACCGCCGGGATGAGCGCGATCATCGCGATCCGGAGCCCGAAGTCGTTGACCACGGAGCCCAGCACGGCCATCACCCACATCGCCACCAGCGCGGGCCGCAGGAACTCCCAGCGCTCCTGCGCACGCCCGAACCAGTCCGGTGTCAGCCGCTCACGCCACGCCGGCGGGCCGAACAGCGCGAGCCCGGCCAGCACCAGCAGCAGCACCGTGACCCACACGGCGGGCCCGCCGGTGATCGAGCCGAGCGCGTACAGGGCCTTGCGCAGCACCGTCGACACGGCCTCGCCGTCGACCACCTGGGCCACGAACCGGCCCAGGTGCGAGCGCGACTCCGGCGGGCGCAGCCAGTCCAGGATCCCCACCACGGCCACCACGCCGACGCCGGCCGCCGCCACGCCGGCGAACCGCCAGAACGTGAGCCGCAGCCCGGACGCCGCCGTGGCGACCACCACGAACGCGGGCACGAGCACCAGCCCGCCGCCGAGGTCGGCCCCGAGGGTGGGCCAGACGTCGACCGCCATCGCGATCACGCCGACGACGGACACGGCGAGGGTGGCCAGCACCCGGCGTCCGCGGCGCACGAGAAGCTGCGCCAGCGCAGCCGCGAGCACGATCGCCGCGACCGCGTACACCGAGAACGTCGGGTTGCCGAACCCGTAGAACCGCGCTCCGAAGGTCGGGGCGGAGCCCAGGGGCGCCGCCCGGTTGAGCGGGGTGCCGAACAGCGCGTCCGCCGTGAGCGCGACGAACGTAATGCCTGCGACCACCGCGGGGGCCGCCCACAGCGGTCGCCGCGGTGCGAGCAGGCTCAGCCCCGTCACGGCCGCCGTCACGAGCAGGGTGGCGCCGACGATCGCGAGCACGGGCAGGCCGAACCGCCACCAGCCGGTCAGGGAGACGAGGAAACCGCCGGCCGGGAGCGCGGTCAGCGCGGTGGCGCCCACCTCGGCCGCGCGCCGCCAGCGGGCAGGCACCTCGCCCAGCCCGCGGGCGCGACGCCGGCGCGGCACCCACCAGCACACCGCCGCCAGCGCGAGGCCCAGCCAGAACGGCACGTCCACGAGCCAGAGGTACGCGTCACGGCGCACGTGGTCCCGCGCGGTCAGGTCCGCCAGCTCGTCGGCGGTGAGCCACGCGGACGCCGGCCGCTCGCCGGCGCGCAGCAGCGGCGTCGGGTCGATGGCCGCGGGCAGGTCCGCGCCGACGGCGTCGAGCACCGTCGCAGGGACGTCCGTCAGGCGGGCGACCCCCTCCGTCCGGGTCGCCGTGCTGGCCAGGTAGCGCGGCAGGCCGTCGTTCGCGGCGGACGGCCGCACCATCGCCAGGCCGAGCTCCAGGGGCTGCTCCGGCACCGTGGCGACGTCGACCACCAGCACCGTCGCGTCGGCGGGAGCCGCGTCCAGCACGCGCCACACGGCGAGGTCGACGGCGGAGACGAGGTCGGCGCGCAGGGCCTCGACCTGCTCATCGCCGTCGGGTCGCTCCTCCAGGTCCGCGCGCTCGGCGACGTCCAGCAGGGCCGAGCCCGCGTCCACGAAGGTGACCGGGCAGTCCCACGCGCCCGACCCGTCCGCGACGGCCGTGTCGAGGTCGTAGTACCGGCCCACGCCGCCCTCGCCGTCGGCGAGCGCCACCGCCGCACCCGGGCCGACCGCCGTCGTGCACTCGTCGCCCAGGGCATCGCCGAGCGTGCCGAGGCGCGCGGCGTAGCCGGAGCCGCGCTGCAGCGCGGTCAGCCGGTCCCACTGGTCGACGACGGCGGGGCGGTCGCCCTGGGCCGCTGCGTCGCCGTCCTGGGCGTCCTCGGGCGCGTCCCCCGCGCCGTCGGCGGCCGGGGTCACCGAGATCTCGTCGCAGATCCAGTGGTCGTCGGCGTCGCGCTCGTCGGACACCTCGGCGAGGCGGCCCGACGACAGGCTGAGCCAGCCGCTGTCCGGGCAGCGTGCTGCCCGCCCGCTGGGCAGGGTGAGGCCCGCGGCGTCCGCGCCGTCGGTGAGCAGGCCGTACAGGGTGGGCGCGGGCGCCCGGCCCGTGTCGGGGGACGGCTGGACGTCGGTCCAGCGCAGGCCCTGCGTGCCGATCACCACAAGACTGCCGCCCGGCGGCACCACCGGCTCGGCCGTGCCGAGGGAACCCGACTCCTCGCCGGCCGCCTCGGCGCCGGGCGCCGGGAGTGCGGCCGCCGCGAACAGCAGGCTGAGCAGGAGCGCGCCGGACAGGCCCAGCACCGCCGAGGGCACGCCCCGGACCGGCTCGGCCCTGCCCAGCCCGGCAACACGGTCCGACTCGGCAGCTCGGCCCCTGACCCGCAACGCGCCCGAGGACGCGCCGTGAAGCACCCGCGACAGCCACCCCCGGGCGCCGTCGAACCGCGCCACCAGGTCCGGCCGCGCCGCGAGCACCGCGACCAGGGCGAACGGGACGAGCAGCACCAGCCCGCGCGGGCGGTCCCCGAGGAGCGGCGCGGCGTCGACCGCCGTGGTCACCAGCGCGACGACGGCCACGACACCCGCGGCGAGCCACACCGGCCGGGCCGTCGGCTGGGTGTCGCGCGTGCGGGCGCCGTCGGCCGGCGTGGGCCTGGCGCCGCCCGATCCGCGCCGGCGCACCACGTAGGCGGCCAGCCCACCCGCCAGCACCAGCCCGGCCGCCGCGTAGAGCACGAAGGCGGCGTCGGAGAACCCGTAGAACCGGACGGCGGTGGCCGGCGACGGGCCCAGCAGCGAGGCCTGGAGCAGCGTGAACCCGGTGAGACCGTCGACGGTGAAGACCAGCCACGTGACGCCGGCCGCCGCCACGGCGCCGCGCCACGGCACCAGGGGGAGCAGGCCGGTCACGCCGCGCACCACGAGCGCGACGGCGACCGTCGCCACGGTCAGCGAGAGGGCCAGGCCGAACTCGGGTGCCGGCCACACCCACCAGCGGGCCAGCGACGCCAGGCTCGCCCCCGCCGGCGCGGACACGGCGAGCAGCGCGGCGGCAAGCGCCAGCCGTCTCCGGTAGGGCCCGGGCTCCCGGCGCGGCCGCGCCGCACGCCGCGGCAGCACGAGCACCAGGACGGCGATCAGCAGGAACAGGACTATCGCGCCGGCGAACGCCGGCACCTGCGCGGGGATGGTGTCGGCGAGGACGTTGATGTACTGCCGGTTCTCGACCGTGCGGGCGACCGTGGCACGGCGCGGTTCACCCACCTCGATCGGCGCGCCCTCGATCGACGGCTCCTCGGCGGCCGGACCCTGCCCCGGCTCCTCCGCCTCGGGGTCGGGGAGGGCGCCGCCGGCCTCGGCCGCGGTGGCCGTCAGGTCCGTGAGCTGGACGAACCCGGTGCTGCGCGACGCGTCCGACGTCAGCCAGCGCACCCGGGGTACGTCCACCACCCAGTCGACGACGACCTGCAGCCCCTGCTGCGTGAGCGGCGTGTCAGCGATGCCCGCGACGAGCACCCGTGTCCCGGTCGGCAGGTCGCCCGTCAGGCCGCTGAGGGTGTCGTCAAGGGCCTCCAGCGCCGCCGCGCGGTCCGGCCCCTCGGGCAGGCTTCCGGCGTCGATCACGGTGACGGGACACTCGGCGAGCACGTCGCCGCGCGCCGTCGCGCCGTCGCCACCGCCCGCCGGACCGTCAGCCGGGAGCGCGTCGAGGGACGGGACGTACCGGCTCACCGTGCCGTCCGCGCGGGCGAGCATCACGGCGGCACCCGGCCCCACCGCCGTCGAGCAGGCGCCCGCCCCGTCCAGCAGCTCGCCGAGGAGGCCGGGCGCCGGGGTCGCCGCGCTCCCGGCGGTCGCGTCGTCCCGCTCCTCGCGTTCGGGGAGCTGGGCCCAGCCGTCCACCGTCGCCGTGGTCGGCTCGCCGTCGCCCACCGGCTGCCCCGCCGAGGGCTCGGGCACCGGGGTGCACGACGTCGCCCCGCGCGCCTCCGGCGTCCGGCCTTCCCGTCCGGCGTCGGGCGCGTCCGCGCGTTCGGCGCTGCCCGCCGAGACCGTCCGGCTGCCCGCGGAGAGCGTGAGCCACGCGTCGAGCGGGCAGGTCGCCGGGGCCGCGGTGCGGACGTTGATCGAGGCGACGGAGCCGCCGCCGATCAGGTGCCACAGGTTGGTCGTGGTGCTGCGGGACACGTCGGTCCAGCGCAGCCCGGCGACGCCGACCACGACGACGGGGGCGGGCTCCGCCGCCGGTTCCGGCTCCTCGGCGGGCTCGGACGAGGCCGCAAGCCCGGCGCCGTCGGCGAGCCCGGACCCGGCTGCGGCGCCGACGGCGGGCTCGGATCCGGTCCCAGATCCGGCGCTGTCGCCGGCGCCGGCGACAAGCCGGGACCCGGACGCGAGGTCACCACCACTGGCGGCCGCGAACCCGGCGGCAGGCTGAGATCCCGGGGCCGCCGACGCCGTCGTCGGGCCGACCAGGCCCAGCAGGACCGCGACGAGCACGACCAGCACCGCGGGTCCGGTCAGTGCTCGGGTGGAACGGGGATTCACCCGCCCAGGGTAGATGGCCTGCGAGGTCAAGGGGCACGAACCAGCAGCGCGCCCGGCTCGACGCGCACGTCGATCTCGACGGCCCGCCCGAGGGGATCGCCGTCCACCTGGGCCTCCTCACCGCCCTGCACCCGGATCCGCGCGCGGCGGGCCTTGGTGTGGTCGATGCGGCCCAGCTTCTCCGGCAGGTCGTTGCGCACCCCGACGCCCTGCATGGCGATCTCCAGCGTGAGCTGGGCCCAGCCGAACACGCCGCCGCGGACGTCGACCGCGGCCACGTCGAGCACCCCGTCGTCGAGCACGGCGTCGGGCAGCAGGGTGACGCCGCCCGGGAGCATGCCGCAGTTGCCGACCATGATGGAGCGGGCGCGGGCGTCGACCGGCGGCTGGTCGTCGAGCTCCAGGTGCGCGCGCATGCGCCGGGCCTGCATGTGCGACAGCCCGGCCACGAAGTAGGCGAGCCAGCCCACCCTCTTCTTCAGGTCGGAGTCGGCGGTGGCCACCATCGCGGCGTCGAACCCCAGGCCCGCGATGACGAGGAAGATGTGCTCACGCTCGGTGTCGGGCTCGTGGTCGGGCTGGTTGGGGTGGTCGCCGTTGCGCGGTTCGTCCGCGAACTCGGTCACCCGCAGCCAGCCGACGTCGATCGCGCGCGTGCGGCCGCGCACGATCACGTCGAGGGCCTCCTCTGTGCTGGTCAACGGCAGCTCCAAGTTACGGGCCAGGAGGTTGCCCGTGCCGACGGGCAGCACCCCCATCGGCTTGTCCGAGCCGACCATGGTCTCCGCCACCGCCCGCACGGTCCCGTCCCCGCCGGCCGCGACCACGATGTCCGCGCCGTCGTCCAGGGCCTGCTGGGCCTGTCCCTTGCCCGGGTCGTCCACGGTGGTCTCGTACCAGAGGGGCTCGGGGAGCCCGTGCTCCGCCGAGTGCGCCAGCACCCGGTCGCGCAGACCCGTGGTGTTGTGCTTCGACGGGTTCACGATCACCGCGACCTGCGGGGCCGTCTGGACGCTCTGCGCGGTGGCGCGCCGAGGAGAACGCCGACGCATCCACGCCTGCTGCGACCAGGCCCCGATGGCGACGACGAGCGCGAGCACCGCGACGACGATCGCGACGATCCCCAGCCAGACCTGCCACTCCACGAGGTCAGAGTACGGCGCCGACCCGCAGGCGCGGGCCCATCAGCTGCGGACGTTCGAGCCCGCGTGCCGCACCGCGTCGACGGCGCCGCGCATCTTGCGTGCGTTCACGGCCAGCAGGACGTCGCGGTACTGGGCCGCGCGGTGGATCTGGCCCCTGAGGTCGTTCGCCGACGGACGGTGCTTCAGATCACACGGCACCTCGACCGCGACGTACCCCTTGCGCAGCAGGTCGATCGTCATGCCGGTCTCGACGCCCCAGCCGCGGGCGAGCGGCGTGGCCGCCTCGAACGCCTCGCGCGTGAGGCAGCGCATGCCGGACAGCGGCTGCGACGGGCTCCAGCCCGTCATCGCCTCGATCGCCCGCCGGGACGCGCCCACCACGATGCCGCGACCGCCCGCGCCCGCCTGCTTGGGCAGCAGCGCGATCGCGAGGTCCGCCACGCCCTCGCGGACGGGGCGCACGAGGGGGGCGGTGTTCACGGCGGTGTCGCCGAGGTCGCCGTCGATGAACATGAGCAGGCGCGGTGGACGCCCGTCGGCGTCGCGCATCGCCACCACCGCGGCACCCGTCTCCATCGCGGCGGCCTTGCCGCGATTGTGCGAGTGGCGCACGACGACGGCGCCGGCGGCGCGCGCCACGTGCTGCGTGTCGTCCTCGGAGCCGTCGTCGACCACGAGCACGAGGTCGACGTGTGGGATCGCACGCGCGGAGCGCACGGTAGCGGCAATGCGGTCGGCCTCGTCCTTGGCCGGGATGACTGCCGCCACCCGCTGGACGTTCTTGCCTGCCTGCGCATTGCCGGGACGCGTGGTCTTCGCGACCGGGAGAGCGTTCACACCTGTCCTGCCTCAAGCGTCGATTTGCCGTGGTGGGTGACCGGATAGTCCTTTGCTTGGCGAGTGCAAAGGTTTACCCCTGGAATCCTACTCCCTTGGTCCGCTAGTTGCCGAAACCTGGGTCGCTCGTGGCGATCCGCGGTGACTGCCGACGCGTTCCGGGCCGTCTGCGAAGCCCGGCCGGGGTGCTCCGGTCTAGCGCAGGGTGACCTGCCGGGAGACGATACCTGCTCTTGCGCGTCGCTCGTTCGCATCAAGCGGCTCCTTGATGGAAAGTGCTTTCGCGAGCCGGTCGCCGAGCTCCGTCACCGGCCCCTCCAGGTCGGCCGCCTCTGTGCCCTTCGGCAGCTCCCACACGGGGACCACCAGGCCGGACGCACGAAACGCTCCCACGAACTTCCCACCCGCGAGCCCTGACTCGCGCTTTGCGTGCAGCCGGGAGATCGCGTCGATGACGTCGTCCTCCGGTTCGGGTCGTGCCCAGCGGAGGAACTCGCGCGTCATGCGGCACCAGTAGGCCGACTCGACCGAGGACACCTTGACCGTGGGGATCGCGCCGTCGGCGGCGTCCTCCAGGTTCTGCTTGAGCTCCGGCGTGACCTCGGCGCTCGGGTCGAGCCAGTAGTCGAACGTGTCGTGCACCGTGACCTCGAACGGGACGCTCAGGTCGAGCACGTCCTGGAGGCGCGGCCCCTCGCCCGGCAGGTCACCCGGTTCGACGGCGGTGCCCGGCTCGAGCTCCAGGGCCTCCAGGAGCGCCGCGGCGAGGTCGCGGCTCACGTCGCCCGACCCGACGATGCCCTGCACGGCGAGCAGGATCGAGCCGTCGGCGCGGTGCAGCGCGGTCCAGGCGCCCGGCAGGAGCGTCACCACGGTGACCTCCCGGGAGCCGTACTCGGCGGTGGTGCGAGCGGTCGCGGTCGCTGACGGGACGATCTCGCGCATCGCCACCCAGTCGGTCTCCCCGGGGAGACCTTCGAAGGGCCGGAGCACGAACTCGGAGGAGGGGTTCTTGGCCATGCGGCGAGTGTATCCACGCGCATGCTCCCTTGATCTGTCCGGCCGGTGATGTTTCGGGGGCGGTGTCCGGCGACGTGTGGTGAGGGCGAGTTCGGTCGGTTGCTGAGCCGGTGACGCGAGTTCGGCCGGTTGCCGAGACGGTGTGGCGCGAGCTCGGCCCGTTGCTGAGCCACTGACGCGAGGTCGGTCGGTTGCATCGAGATCGGTCCAGTGATTGACCGATCTCGATGCAACGGGCCGAACTCGCCGAGGTGGGCGATCAACGGACCGAACTCGACAACCTGTTGGTGGCCCGGGGCGATGGTGGCCCGGGGCGATGATGGGGCGGTGGAACCCTGGCTCGCCGCGCACCTGCCCGTGCTCGACCTCGCGCTCGACGCCGTCCGCGCCGTCCAGCGCGCGGTGGCGCGGGCCAGGCTCGACCCGGCCGGACCGGATTTAGCCCCGCTCGACCCGGGCCGGGTCGCCGCCGCCTTCGCCTCCGACCGGGTCTTCGCGCTCGACGGGCGACCCGTCGACGGGTTCGGCCCGCTCTCCGGCTTCTTCCCCGCCGCCGACGGCTGGGTCCGCACGCACGCGAACTACCCGCACCACCGGTCGCGCCTGACGGCCCTCCTCGGCCTGCCCGACGACGTCGCGCGACCCGCCTTCGCCCACCGCATCGCGGACTTCCCCGCGCAGGAGCTCGAGGACCTCGCGGCCGACGCCGGCGCGATCGTGGCGCGGGTCCGGACCGAGCGGGAGTGGCGGGAGTCGGCGCCGGGACGAGCTGCGGCGGCCGGCCCGGTGGTGCGGACGACGGCGCGGCTCGGCCCTTCGGGCGCAGGACGACGACCTGCTGCGGACTCACGACGGCAGCTCCCCGCGAGCTCGGCAGGGCGCCCCGCACCACGTTCGGGACAGCCGGCCGCGGCGGCCTCGGGACGGCTCGGCATCGACCCGACCCTCGGCGGCGCGTCCCTGGCCGACGTCGAGGTGATGGACCCGGCACGGCCCCTGGCCAACGTCGAGGTGATGGACCCGGCGCGCCCCCTGGCCGGCGTCCGGGTGCTCGACCTGACCCGGGTCATCGCCGGGCCCGTCGCCACGCGCACGCTCGCGCTGCTCGGTGCGGACGTGCTGCGCGTGGACCCGGCGGACCCGGCGGAGATCGCCTGGCAGCACCTCGACACGGGCCAGGGCAAGCGCAGCGCCGTCCTGGACCTCAGGGACGCCAGGGACCGCCGCACCGCCCAGGACCTGCTGGACGCCGCAGACGTGCTCGTGACCGGCTACCGGCCCGGAGCCGTCAAGGTGTTCGGGCTCCGGGTCCCGCCGGGCGTGGTGACCGGGCGGGTGTCCGCATGGGGCGACGACGGGCCGTGGGCCGGCCGACGCGGGTTCGACTCGATAGTGCAGGCCGCCAGCGGCATCGCGCTGCTGGAGGGCCACGAGGGGACACCAGGTGCGCTACCGGCCCAGGCGCTCGACCACGCCTCGGGGTACCTGCTCGCCGCGGGAATCGTCGACGCGCTCACCCTTCGGGACGGCGGGCCGGGCCACGATGTCTCGGTGTCGCTCGCGCGGACCGCCGCCTGGCTGCTGGACCTGCCGGGACGGGACCCGGTGCACCCGGCCGCCGCGGCGCCGTCGGGCAGCCAGACCGTGACGCACGGGCGGGTGACCACCGCGCGGCCCGCCCTGCCGGGGTACGACGACTACCCGCACCCCGCGCATCCGTGGGGTACCGACGAGCCGTCCTGGCTCCGCCAGGACGGAACCGCGGCGACATAGGCGGGGCGCGGAACGGGTCGGTGAGGCGCGAGGGTCCGGCGCGAACCAGGCCGGGTCGGCCGACCTGTCAGGCGCGAGCCGCTGGTCAGGCGCGATCAGCAACGGCGCGAACTCGACCCGCAAGGCGCAAGCCGACGGTCAGGCGCGGACCGGACCCGTGGAGCGCAGGCCCGGTCGGTCAGGCGCGGGCCCGGCCGCGGCGGGCGAGCAGGAGGGCGCCGGCACCGCCGATGACCAGGGCACCCGCCGCACCCGTCAACGCGGCGGCCTCGGCACCGGTCGTGGCGAGCCGGACCGGGGCGTCCAGCGTGGCGTCGGTGAGCGAGGAGGCCTCCTGCTCGATGGCGTCGACGCTCGCACCCTCGTTCGGGACGAAGGCGGTGAGCTCCGCCCCGGAGGTGTCGGCCGACCTCGACGGGCCCTCCCACTGCTGCCCGGGGTCCTGGACCGCCAGCGGCGGCTCGGACGCCGCAGGCTGCTGGGGCTCGGCCGCCTCGACCGGTGCGGGAGTCTCGGTCTCCGCGGGGGCGGGAGCGGCCTTCTCCGCGGGTGCGGTCTTCGCGGGGGCGGTCTGCTCGGCAGGAGCGGCAGGCTGCTCGGCCTCCGGCTCGGGAGCCGGGGTCTGCGTCCGGGCCTCGTTCACGTAGTCCTCGATGGCCTCGCGCACCTTCTCGCGGTCCTTCTCGTCCCAGTCGCCGTAGTGGCCGTTGGTCTCGGCGCGGTCGCAGTCGCCCTGCTGGGACTCGTACCGCGGCATGTCGTAGTTCGGCTCCGTGTAGCTGGTGGGCTGGTAGGAGCGCGGAGCCTCGTACTCGCGGTCGTCGCCGCCGCCGTACGAACCGCCGTGCGAGCCGTACCCGCCGCCGTGCCCGCCGTACGAACCGCCGTGCCCGTATCCGCCGCCGTAGCCGGCCGAGTGCCCGTCATAGCCGCCGTGGCCGCGGCCCTCGTGCGCCATCGCCGGGGTGGCGACGGCGGTGGCCGCGGTGGCGAGCGCGATCGTCGCCACGACGCGCGAGGCCGTGGACTTGGCTGCGGACGATGGCTTGATGGCGGCGTGCTTCATGAGAGCTGCTCCAGCGTGTCGGCTACAACGGCCCGGAACCCGGGGGACGGGACGACGCTACCGGATCGGTAATAGCCGAAAAAAGGGGGGCATCGGAAAAACCCGATGCGATGGTAACGATTCGATAACAACGGGCGTAACAATGGAACCTTCTCAAAGCGGAAGAGAACGAAAACGGGGTGGAGCGCCAATGGCACTCCACCCCGCTACGTCAAGACCGAAGAGGCTGGGGTCCTCTCGGGGAGGTCAGGTCAGGAAAGACCGCCGAGCAGGCCGCCGGTGAGACCACCCACGACGCCGCCGGTGAGACCGTCGACCGTCTTGGTCACGCCACCGACGGTGTCCGTCACGGCGCTGCCTGCGACACCCTTGACGGTGTTGCCGACGGTGTCCACGACAGGCTTGGCCACGCCGTCCACGACGACGTCCTTCACGACGGGCTTGGCAACGCCCTCCACGACGACGTCCTCGACGACCGGCTTCACGACGCCGTCCACGACGGTGTCCTTCACGACCGGCTTCACCACGTTGTCGACCACGCCGTCCTTGACGACACCGTCGACCACGCCGTCGAGCACGACGTCCTCGACGACCGGCTTGGCGACACCGTTCACGGCGCCCGGAACAACCTTGCCCGTCACGGTGCCAACGGCACCGGGGACGACCGAGCCGGTCACGTTGCCGACGGTCGCGGTGACACCCGGAACGACGTTGCCGGTCACGGAGCCGACGGCACCCGGGACCACGTCGTTGGCGACCGGCTTGACGACGCCGTCCACGGCGACGTCGCCCACGACCGTCTCGACCGCACCGGCGGCCGGGGTGGTGACCTGGGCCACGACGCCCGGAACGCCAGCGACCACGCCGGGAACGTTCGAGACGACGCTGTTGAGAACGCCACCCACGCCACCGATCGCACCCGGCAGGTTGGCGGTGAGGCCGGCGACCGGAGCGGTCACGCCGCCCAGGATGTTCGGCACGTTGCGGATCACGTCGGCCACGGTGGCCGGAACGCCGTCGGCCGTGCCGGTCACGGCGTCGGTGGCGTCGGACACGACGCCGCCGGAGGTCACGCCGCCGACAACACCCGTGGCGGTGCCGAGCACACCGCCGGCAACACCGGTAGCGGTGCCGACAACGCCGTTGGCAGCGCCGGTGGCGGTGCCGACGACGCCCGTGGCGGTGCCAAGCACGTTGCCGAGGGCGTCACCCTGCAGCACGCCGCCGACAACACCGGAGGCAGCGCCGGTGGCGGTGCCCACAACACCAGTGGCCGTGCCGACGACGTTGCCGCCGAGCACGTTGTGCAGCGCCGACTGGGCGGTGCCGGTCACGCCGGAGACGACGGAACCGTTGGTCACGCCGCCCACGACGCCGGAGACGACCTGGGGCGCAACGCCCTGGACGGCACCGGACACGAACTGCGCCGGCCGGTAGTTCGGCGCCAGAGCAGTGGTGGGGGCGATGGAGGCGGGGAGCTCCTTGGTCACCGCGTCGACGGCGGGGACGGCGTCGGTGAGCTCGCTCAGGTCGATCGAGGTCGACGAGAGGGCCGGGAGGCCCTGCGTGAGGCCCTCGGCGGTCTTGCCGAGGTCGCCCAGGTTGTCCAGCGGCGAAGCCTCAGCGGCCATGGCCGGAGCGGCCATGCTCGTGGCCGCGGTTGCGATGGCGACGGTCGCGATGGTCCGCGCGCCCGCCGATGCGGTCTTCTTCTTGGGTGCTGCGTGCTTCAAAGTTGCTCCAGCATCTCGAGATGCGCATATGCGCGTTCGGTCCTTGAGCCACCGAACTTAGTCTTCACCCCCGGGTGAATAAAATCACCCTCGTTACGATTGTGTAACGATGGCCGAATTGGACCCAGAAAACCGGTCCGTCCGGCTTGCGCCGTCGGCCCGCGCCGGACGTTATCGGCGGGCCGACGGATCGGCGTCCCGCTGGACGGACGCCTCCATCGTCAGGGCCTCGGCGCCCTCGACCAGCGCGGCCTCGGCCGCCCGCGCCCGGGCGGTGGCCTTCGCGCGGACGGCGACGATCTTGTCGTGCAGCTCGGCATGCACCCGCTTGCGCACGTCGCGGGCGATGACGTCGACGTCCGACTCCTCGGGACCCGGCTCGCCGCGCGCGGCCAGCTCGTCCGTGAGCCGGGCGACGGCGGCGTCGATCTCGGCCAGGACGCGCACCTCCGCCTCGTCGAGCAGGGCCACCACGGCGGCGTCGGCCTCCCGGCCAAGGCGCGTCTCCTCGAAGCGGCGCGCGGCGGCGTCCACGATGCCCTGGGCCTGCGCGACGACGTCGCGCGCCACCGCCGGCGCGTGCGCCTTCAGCGTGGCGAGGTCGAAGAGCAGCACGCCCTCGACGTCGGCAACCCGCGGGTCGACGTCGCGGTGCAGGGCGAGGTCGAGGATCACGAGCGGGCGCGGCTCCGGCTCGTCGCCGGCCCGGTCCGCCGCGCGCTCGCGGGCGCGGACCAGCCCGGCGGCGTCGAGCACGTGGCCGAGGCTCGCCTCGGGGCCGGCGTCGGTCGTCAGGTGCGGGAGTGTCGTCGAGCCGCCGAAGTTGCCCGCCACCATCGCGGCGAAGTGCTCGTCGTGGGGCTCCGGTCGCTGCTCGGCCTGGTGCGGCTCCGGCCGCTGCTCGGTCCGGTGCGGCTCTGCCTGCTGATCGGTGCGCGCTGCCTGCTGACGCGGCCGTCCTGCCGGCCGCTCGGGCGGCTCTGCCTGCTGGTACCCGGGCCGTCGCTGCTCGGTCTGCTCCGTGCGGACGGCGAGCGGTTGTTCAGTCCGCACGGCGAGCGGGTGTTCCGTCCGGGCCGCGAGTGCGTGGTCCGTGCGGACGGCGAGCGCCCGCCCGCGGGCGCCGCTGCAGCTCACCACGAGGTCGGCGTCGGCGAGCGCCTCGACGAGGGAGTCCACCGGCTGCACGTCGTGCGACTCGGCGAAGGCCGCGGCGCGGCCGGACTGCGAGTAGACGCGGATGTCGTCGCAGCCGCGCGCCCGGAGGGCCGCCACCGACGCGCCGGCGTACGAGCCGGTGCCGATGAGCACCGCGCGGGTGCCGTCCCACGGCGGCAGCTCGCGCTCGGCGAGGTCCAGCGCCAGCGCGACGACGGACCGGCCGGCCGCGCCGAGCTCGGTGTCGGTGCCGACCCGCTTGGAGGTGCGCGACGCCGTCTGGAAGAGCAGCTCGAGCGTCTTGGACGTGGTCTCCTGCTCGCGGGCCTCCGCGAGAGCCCGCTTGACCTGACCCGCGATCTCGCGCTCGCCCACGACCATCGCGTCAAGGCCCGACGCCACCGCGAACAGGTGCTCGGTCACCTCCGGCCCGGTTCGCACGGTGAAGCTGCGGGCGGCGACGTCCCCCGTGACGCCGGAGGCGTGCGCCACCAGCTCGGCGACGTGCCGCGTCGCGTGCTGCACGCTGTCGCCGCTCAGCGGCGCGTCCACGTCGAGGTAGAGCTCGAAGCGGTTGCACGTGGAGATCACCACGGCGCCCGCGACCGGGCCGCACGTACGGACGACGACGCGGCCCACTGACGACGAGCCCGTGGACAGGCGCTCCAGCGCGTCGAGGTCGAGCTCGCGGTGGCTGGCGGTGAGGGAGAGGAGAACCACAGTGCCCCAACTTTATGCACCACTCCCCGGCAGGGCAGAATCGGGAAGCGTGAAGTCCACCACGGTCGCCCCCGCTCACCCGCTCACCGACGGACGGACCTCTGCCGCACCCCTCGTGCAGGCGCTCCGAGGCGAACGTCCTGGTCGCACGCCCGTCTGGTTCATGCGCCAGGCCGGCCGCTCCCTGCCCGAGTACCGCGCGGCGCGCGAGGGCACGGGCATGCTGGAGGCCTGCCTGCGCCCGGAGCTGGCGGCCGAGATCACGCTGCAGCCGGTCCGGCGGCACGGGGTGGACGCCGCCGTCTTCTTCTCGGACATCGTGGTGCCGCTCAAGCTGGCCGGGGTGGGCGTGGACATCGCGCCCGGGGTCGGGCCCGTGATGGACCAGCCGTACCGGACGCCCGACGACGTCGCCCAGCTGGTGTCGCGCACGCTGGACGACGACGCCCTTGAGCCCATCCGCGAGGCCGTGGCCCTGACCGTCGCGGAGCTGGGGCCGACGCCGCTGATCGGCTTCGGCGGCGCGCCGTTCACGCTGGCCGCCTACCTCGTGGAGGGCCGGCCCTCGCGCGATCACCTGGCCGCGCGCACCCTGATGCACGCCGACCCCGCGACGTGGGACGCGCTCGTGACGTGGACCGCCGACCTCACCGGGGAGTTCCTCCGGGCGCAGGTCGAGGCCGGGGCGAGCGCGGTGCAGCTCTTCGACTCGTGGGCCGGGTCGCTGTCGCTCGCGGACTACTCCTCGCGCGTCGCGCCGTCGTCCACGCGGGCGCTCTCCCACATCGCGGACGCCGGCGTGCCGGCCATCCACTTCGGCACCGGGACCGGGCACCTGCTGCCCGCCATGCGCTCGGTGCTGGTCTCGGCTGGTGTGGCGGACCACGCGGTGGGCGTCGACTACCGGACCCCGCTGGACGAGGCCGCCGCCCTGCTGCCCGGCGTGCCGCTGCAGGGGAACATCGACCCCGCTCTGCTGGCCGCGCCGTGGGACGTGCTGGAGGCGCACGTGCGGGACGTGGTCTCCCGCGGGCTCAAGGCGCCGGGGCACGTGGTCAACCTGGGCCACGGGGTTCCGCCGGAGACGGACCCGACGGTGCTGACCCGCGTGGTCGAGCTGGTGCACTCGTTGTGACGCCGGCGGCCGGTTGGCGGTGCGGGGCCGGAACCGGCGCGCCGTCGGACGGCGGGACGGCGGGCGGCACGACGGCGGGCGGGACGACGGCGGGCGGGACGACGGCGGGCGGGACCGCGGCGGGCGGGACGGCGGCGGGCGGCTCGGCGGCGGTTGACGTCGTGGGCGGCGGGCTTCCGTGAGCGGACAGACCCAGGTGGCCGACGCCGTCGTCGTCGGGGCCGGGATCGGCGGGCTCGTCGCGGCGCATACGCTCGCGACGCGGGGGCTGCGCGTGGTCGTGCTGGAGGCCGCCGACCGGGCGGGCGGGCCGATCCGTGGCGGGTCGTTCGCGTCCCTGCCGGACGTTCCCCTGGACCTCGGGGCCGAGTCGTTCGCGGTGCGGGGCGGGGTCGTCGAGCGGCTGGCCGAGGAGCTGGGGCTGACGATCGAGTCGCCCGCCGGCCTCTCTGCCTGGGGTTATGCGGCCGGTCGGGCGTTCCCCCTGCCTGCCGCCGGGGTGCTGGGCATCCCCTCACGGCCGTGGGCGGCGGACGTGCGGCGCGCGATCGGCTGGCCGGGCGTGCTGCGCGGCGCGCTGGACCGGGTGCTGCCGGCCCGGATCGTCGACACGACCGACCTCGGGACGTTCGCGCGGTCCCGGCTCGGGTCCCGGGTGGCGGACCGGCTGGTCACGCCCGTGGCGGCCGGGGTGCACTCGGCGCCGCTCGACCGGCTCGACGTCGCCGCCGTCGCCCCCGGGCTGCTCGACGCGTACGCGCGGACCGGATCCCTCTCGCGTGCCGTGGCGTCGCTGCGGGCGGCGGCTCCGCCGGGGTCGGCGGTGCGCGGGATCGACGGCGGGGTGCACGCCCTGGTGGATGCGCTGGTGGAGCGGCTGGACGTGCGGGTAGGGACGCGGGTGGTTGGCGTGGAGCGGTTGCGGGCGGAGGTGGTCGGAACCGAGAACGCCGTCGCCGGGGCGGGGGCCGCTGGCGGCGAGACGAAGACCATTGATGGCGGGGCGAAGGCCGCTGACAGCGAGGCGAAGGCCGCTGACAGCGAGGCGAAGGCCGCTGACAGCGAGGCGAAGGCCGCTGGCGGCGAGGCGAGGGCCGCTGGCGGCGGAGCGAAGGCCGCAGGTGGCGGAGCGGAAGCCGCAGGCGGCGGAGCGGAAGCCGCAGGTGGCGGAGCGAAGGCCGCAGGTGGCGAGGACGGCGCCGCCGGTCTCGGCGGAGCCCACGGCGACTGGCTGGTGCGCACGGAGGACGGTCAGGTGTTCCGCACCCGGCGCGTGGTCCTGGCGACGCGCACCGAGTTCGGTCCCTTGCTGGGCGCCAACGCCGACGTCGGTCGGTTGCATCGAGATCGGTCCAGCGCTGGACCGATCTCGATGCAACCGACCGACCTCACGACCGCAGACTTGCAAGGGACCGACCTCACGACCGCGGACGTGCAGACGACCGACCTCGCGTCCGCGGACGTGCAGCGGACCGGACTTGCGCCAACCGCATCCCCCGCGCTTGTTCCGCCGGCGGCGCCCGAGCGCGGCGCCGACATCCGCCTGGTGACCCTGCTCCTTGAAGCGCCCGAGCTGGACGCGGCGCCGCGCGGTTCGGGGATGCTGGTCGCCCCCGGGCCGACGCGGGGCAACGCACGCACCACGACATCGAGCGGCCCGCACACCACAACATCCGGCGATCACGACGGCGATGCCCCGGGCGACCCCCGCACCACAACGCTCGGCGATTACCGCGCCGATCCCTCGCGCGACCCGCACACCACATCGCCCAACGACCGGCGCGTCAAAGCCCCTGACGACCACGACCGGGATACCACGTCGTCGGACGACTCGCGCGCCCCGGACGACCCCGACCGGGGAACCACATCGCCGAGCAACGTCCGAGCCAAGGCGCTGACCCACGCGACGGCCAAGTGGCCGTGGCTGGCGCGGCGCGTGCGCGACGCCGTCGGACCAGGCTGGCACGTGGTGCGTCTCAGCTACGGCCGCATCGGCGAGCCGACGCCGGACCCGACCGCCGAGGAGGCAGCCCGCGATGCGTCGGTGCTGCTCGGTGTAGACCTGACCGGCCGCGTCCGGGACAGCCTGCACCAGCGCTGGGACGGTTCGCTGCCCCCGCCGACGCCGGCCTACCGGGCCGCGATCAAGCAGTTCGAGGAGGCAGTACGGGCCGAACCGGGCCTCGACGTCACCGGCGGCTGGATCGCGGGCACCGGCCTCGCGGCGATCGTCGGGCATGCGCAACGTACTGCCGAGCGACTGGAGGAACCGGCCTGAGACCAGGGGAGGTCAGCCCCGCCGGAGCCGCTGCACGTGGGCGGACGCCGCGAAGGCGGCCGCCCGCGATCTGACAACCCGCCAGCAACCCTGTGAGATCGGCCCGTGAGGCGTCCCCGGGTTTCGTCCCGGCGGGGGTTCGGGTAGAGACTGGGTTGGTGACCCCGGCCCCCCTGTCCGTCAGCACCCCCGGAAACACCGAGGGCAGCGCCGCGCCGATCCGCCTCGGCACCCGCGCGAGCGCCCTCGCCACCACCCAGAGCGGTCTGGTCGCCAGGCGCCTGGAGGAGCTGACCCGCCGCCCAGTCGAGCTGGTGCACATCAGGACAGAGGGCGACGTGAAGACGGGGAGCCTCGCGAGCCTCGGCGGCACCGGCGTCTTCGTGACGGCCCTGCGCGAGGCGCTGCTCGACGGCCGCTGCGACGTCGCCGTCCACTCCCTCAAGGATCTCCCGACCGCACCCGCATCCGGCCTCACGTTCGTGACGCCCGAGCGCGAGGACCCGCGCGACGCCCTCTGCGCGCGCGACGGGCTCACCCTCGCGACGCTCCCGCAACGTGGCCGCGTGGGCACGGGTTCGCCCCGCCGGGCCGCGCAGATCCGCGCCGCCCGGCCCGACCTGGACGTCGTCGACATCCGCGGCAACGTCGGCACCCGCCTCAACCGGGCGCTCGGCCCCGACGCCGACCTCGACGCCGTCGTCCTCGCCTACGCGGGCCTGGCCCGCCTGGGCCGCACCGAGGTGATCAGCGAGCTGCTCGACGTCGGCGTCGTCGCCCCCGCACCCGGGCAGGGCGCGCTGGCCGTCGAGGTGCGCACGGCGGACATCATGTCCGAACCCGAGGACTCCCGCGGGGTATCGCAGCGCACCGCGGATACGTCGTGGAAGGACGCCGGTGCCAAGCCCCGCGTGCCCGACCTCGCCGAGGCCATCCACCTGCTCGACCACCGCCCGACCCGCCTCGCCGTCCTCGCCGAGCGCTCCGTGCTGGCGCGGCTCGAGGCCGGCTGCGCGGCCCCGGTCGGTGCGCACGCCACGGTGTCCGGCACGGTGCTCGAGCTGCGCGCCGTCGTGGCCGCCGTGGACGGCTCCGAGCAGATGTCGCGCAGCGGGGAGGCGCTGCTCTCCCAGGACGTCGCGCCGGAGCTTCTCGACGACGCCGCCCGCGCGCTCGGCGTCTCCGTCGCGGAGAACCTGCTGGCCGACGGCGCCGAGCGGCTCGCCCCGCTGAGCGCGACCGTGCCGGAGAAGGCGTGACCGAGCCGGACCCGCCAACAGTCGAAGGTCTCCGGGACGGGCGGCCGTCCGTCCTGGTCGCGCGTGCCCCGGCGCGGGCCGCCGGGCTCCTCGCGCTGCTGCGCGAGCGCGGGCTGGACCCGGTCGCCGCTCCTGTGATCGAGCGTGCACCCGTCGAGGACCCGACAGAGCTCGACGCCGCCCGGGCGCGGATCGCAGCCGGCACATACGCCTGGGTGGTGATCACGAGCGTGAACGCCGTGGACGCACTGCTCGGCGATGCACCGCCTGATGCAGCGCCCCGGACGACCTTGGAGGCGGAGACGCCTCCGACAGCTCTCGACGGAAAGAGTTCCTCCCGGAGCTATGTTGCCGAAAGTAGACACGGTCTACTCGGTGCAACACCCGTCCGCGAGAGAGTCGGTTCCCGCGTCGATATGTCCGCATCCACTCGCTGGGCCGCATCTACCCGGTGGGCCGCCGTCGGACCCGCGACACGACGCGCGCTGGCCGACTACGGCGTCACGGTCGATCTGGTTCCGGAGAAGGCAACCTCCGCCGGACTCGCCGCAGCCTTCCCCGCCGCGCCCACCGGGCCGGCTCGCAATGCCACGCCTGGCGGCCCAGACCGCGACGCGGCGCCCGACGGTCTGCATCGCGGCGCGGCCGGTGAGTCGTCCGGTACGAACGACGGATCATTCGACAAGACCCGCGGGTCGTCAGACAGGACCGGCGAGTCATCCGACACGGCCGGCCCAGGCGATCCCGCGCGCGACCTGCTCCCGCCGCACGAACCGCTCCCGCCGCGCGTGCTGCTCCCGCTCGGGGATCTCGCGTCCGACACGCTGCGTACCGGCCTCGAGGCCAAGGGCTGGGCGGTCGACACCGTGACCGCCTACCGGACGGTCGCACGCGAGCTGGACCCGGAGCTCAGACGGCGGTACGACGTCGTCGTGGTCACCTCCGACTCGGCCGCCCGCCAGGTCGCGGCCCAGCTCGGTCCGCAACGGGTCGTCGCGATCGGGGAGCCGTCGGCGCGCGCGGCGGACGCCGTCGGGCACACGGTGCTCGCCGTCGCGGAGAGGCCCACGGACGCGGCCCTGGCCGACGCCGTGATCACCGCACTTGTCAGAACCTGAGGCACCTGTCCCACGCCCAGGTCATCCTGGTGACCCAGCGTCCGACACGCGCGTCACCGAACCGAAGTCGAACCGAAGCCCAAGCCCAAGCCCAAGCCCAACAGAAAGTAGGGACACCGTGAGCACCACCGGGATCGTGTACCGGCCGCGTCGTCTGCGCGCCACGCCGGGCATGCGCCGCCTGGTCGCCGAGACCCGCCTGCACCCCGCCGACCTGGTGCTGCCGCTCTTCGTCAAGGAGGGCCTGACCGAGCCCGCGCCGCTGGCGAGCATGCCGGGGCAGGTGCAGCACACCGAGGAGAGCCTGGTCGAGGCCGTCCGGGCCGCGCGGGACGCGGGCCTGGGCGGTGTCATGCTGTTCGGCATCCCGGCGGTCAAGGACGCGCACGGTTCGCAGGCCGACGCCGAGGACGGGATCCTGCAGCGGGCGCTCCGGGCGTCCCGGGCCGCGCTGGACGAGGGCCTCGCCCCGGGCGCACCCACGCCGGTCCTCATGGCCGACACCTGCCTGGACGAGTTCACCGACCACGGCCACTGCGGCGTCCTGACCCCCGAAGGGGCCGTGGACAACGACGCGACCCTGGCCCGGTACGCCTCCATGGCGGTGGCGCAGGCGCGGGCGGGTGCCGACGTGATCTCGCCGTCGGGCATGATGGACGGCCAGGTGGCCATGATCCGCGACGCGCTCGACGACGCCGACCTCACGGACACGAGCATCCTCGCCTACAGCGCCAAGTACGCGAGCGCGTACTACGGCCCGTTCCGCGAGGCCGTCGACTCGGAGCTCACGGGCGACCGCAAGACCTACCAGATGGACGTCGCCAACGCCCGCGAGGGTCTGCGCGAGGCCGACCTGGACCTCGCGGAGGGCGCGGACATGGTGATGGTGAAGCCGGCCGGGTCGTACCTGGACGTGCTGCGCGCCGTCGCCGACCGGAGCGACGTGCCCGTGGCCGCGTACCAGGTGTCGGGCGAGTACGCGATGATCGAGGCGGCGGGCGCGAACGGCTGGATCGACCGGGACCGGGCCGTCCTGGAGTCCGTGACGAGCATCAAGCGGGCGGGCGCCGACGTGATCCTCACGTACTGGGCGCTCGAGCTCGCCGAGTGGATCAAGTGAGGATGGATCAGGTGTCTGAACCGGTGCACGAGCCCGCCGAGACCGCGACCCGGGCAGAGGCCCAGGGCCTGCGGCGGGCCCCCGAGCCGAACCACGCGGCGTTCCTGCGCGCGCAGGGCGCCATCCCGGGCGGCGTGAACTCGCCCGTCCGCGCGTACCGCAGCGTGGGCGGCGACCCGCGGTTCCTCGCCTCGGCCCGCGGCCCGTACGTCACCGACGTGGCGGGGCGCGAGTACGTGGACCTCGTCGGCTCGTGGGGCCCGGCGCTGCTCGGGCACGCGCATCCAGAGGTCGTCGCGGCGGTGCAGGAGGCCGCGGCACACGGCCTGTCGTTCGGTGCCCCGACGGTCGCCGAGGTCGACCTCGCGGAGGAGGTCCGACGCCGGGTGCCCGCCGCCGAACGCGTCCGCCTCGTGTCCACTGGCACCGAGGCGACGATGACGGCGATCCGCCTGGCCAGGGGGTTCACGGGCCGGTCGCTGATCGTCAAGTTCGCCGGGTGCTACCACGGGCACGTGGACGGGCTGCTGGCCGAGGCCGGCTCGGGCGTGGCGACGCTCGCGCTACCCGGTTCGGCGGGCGTGACCGAGGCCGCGGCGGCCGAGACGCTCGTGCTCCCCTACAACGACCTCGCCGCCGTCGAGGCCGCGTTCGCGCAGCACGGCTCCCAGATCGCCGCGGTGATCACCGAGGCGTCGCCCGCGAACATGGGCGTCGTGCCGCCCGTCGAGGGCTTCAACGAGGGGCTCCGGCGGATCACGTCGGCGCACGGCGCGCTGCTGATCATGGACGAGGTGCTCACCGGCTTTCGCGTGGGCCCATCCGGCTGGTGGGGGCTGGAGAACGCCGCGCTGCGCGCGCAGGGCGGCGAGGGCTACACCCCCGACCTGTTCACGTTCGGCAAGGTCATCGGCGGCGGCATGCCCGTGGCGGCACTGGGCGGCGCGGCGTCGGTCATGGACCACCTGGCGCCGCTGGGACCCGTCTACCAGGCCGGCACGCTGTCCGGTAACCCGGTAGCGGTCGCCTCGGGTCTCGCGACCCTCCGGCTGGCCGACGACGCCGTGTACGCGCGGGTGAACGAGGTCTCGGGGGTGCTGTCCCACGCCGTCGGCGAGGCGCTGACCGCCGAGGGCGTCGAGCACCGTGTGCAGCGCGCCGGCTCGCTGTTCTCGGTGTTCTTCGGGCCGCTGGCGGCCGCGTCGGGCGTGCGGGACTACGCGCAGGCCCAGGCGCAGGAGACCTTCCGGTACACGGCCCTGTTCCACGCGATGCTGGCGGCGGGCGTCAACCTGCCGCCGTCCGTCTTCGAGGCGTGGTTCGTGTCCGCCGCGCACGACGACGCCGCGGTGTCGCGGATCCTGGACGCGCTCCCCGGCGCGGCGCGGGCCGCTGCCGCCGCGCAGCCATAGCGGAGCCGCCGATAGTGCGAGCCGCCGTCACCGCACTGCCGTGGTGCGCGCCGCCGACCCGACCGTCCGCGAACCGCGACCTCCCACGAACACCTCCGGCGCACTAGTCTCAGCCTGACCCACCGACCGAGGAGGCGACATGACCACCGTGACCACGCTGGCCGTGAGCGGTATGACCTGTGGACACTGCGTGTCCACCGTGACCAACGAGCTGCGGGGCGTCCCGGACGTCCAGGACGTGAGCGTCGAGCTGCGCGCGGGCGACACCTCGCTGGTCCGCGTGATCTCCAAGCTGCCGCTCGCCGAGGCGCCCCTGCGGGACGCCGTCGACGAGGCCGGCTACTCCGTCGTGGGCCTGGACGTGCTGGAGAACGCTGTGGCCGCCGAGTCCGCCGCGCAGGCGCCGGCCCGCCAGGCCAAGCGGATGCTCCCGGTCATCCCGTCCTGACCTCTTTCCCGAGCGGACCCCCTGACCTCACCGGGCCCCCTGACCTCACCGGGCCCCCTGACCTCACCGGGCCGCCTGACCTCACCGGGCCGCCCGCCGAAGGGGGCTGCTCTCCTTCAAGACCGAGGTTCTGCGCTGGGGGCCGGCTCACAGCGAAGAACCTCGGTCTCGAAAGCGACAGTGGACGCTCGGCGCCGCCGTCAGCGGAAGCGGCGGCCCTCGTCGTTGCGGTACGAGAGCACCGCCAGCACCGCGAACAGCAGGGTCCACCCGGCCAGGACCGGGAGCGCGAGCGAGTAGGCGTCCGCCCCGGTCACCGCCTGGACCAGCAGGTCGCGGCCGGCACGAGTCGGCGTGGCCTGCGAGATGGCGTCCAACCAGCCGGGGAAGAGCTGGGGCGGCAGGAACAGCCCGCCCGCGAAGGCCAGCGGGAACAGGATGATCTGCACCACCGGCAGCGCCGCCTTGGCCGACAGCGCGTACCCGATGGCCATGCCGAGCAGCACGAACGGCACCGACACGGCCAGGATGGTGCCGACCCCCGCGATGAGCTGCCCCGCGGTAACCGTGGCCGCCGTGAACAGCCAGCCGATGAGGATCAGCGGCACCAGGCCGAACAGCGAGAAGATCCCGCCGTTCAGCACGCGCGCCACCATCTGCGGGCCGGGCCCGGCGGGCAGCGACCGCAGGAACGGGTAGAACGGGAGCTGCCGGTCCTCCGCGACGCCGAGGCCGTAGGTGAAGAGGCTCGCCGAGCACACGGCGAACAGCCCGAGGCCGGCGACGGCGGTCGTGGCGAGCTCCGGATTGCCCGCCACCGCCGTCTGCGGCACCACGAAGAAGAACATGGACAGTGAGGGGAACAGCACGTTCCCGAGCACCGCGATGGGGATCCGGACCGTCTCCAGGAACTGGTACTTGAGGTGCAGCCAGGACAGCTTGAGGAAGGGCTGGGTGCGTCCGGCGTCCGCCTCATCCGAGCCGGCCGCCCAGCCCACCGCCCCACCCCGCGAAGCGTCCTCACCGCGCTGCGGATCTTCGTGGGGACCCAGGCTCGTGCTCGTGGTGGCGCTCATCGCACCGCTCCTTCCGTTGTCTGCCGCGGTGTCTCCGGCTCGGCGGCCTGCGCCCGGACCTCGGACGCCGACCCGGCCTCCCGCGCCGCGTCGTCCGCCCCGACGTCGGACGCTGCCCCGGCCTCCCGCCCCACGTCGTCAGCCCGGACCTTGCCCGCAGACCCAGCGCCCCGCCCGCCGTCCGCCCCACCGACGAGCTGCCCGAACGCCTCCTCCAGCGATGCCCCGCGGATCTCCAGGTCGCGGAACTCCGTGCCCGAGGCGACCAGGTCGCGGACGAAGGCGTCCGAGTCGGCGACCAGGTGCTCCTGCCGCACCCACCCGTCCGACACGTCGGACGCGGAGGCCGCCCGGGCGTCCGACACGTCGGCGGCGCGCGTGCTCACGTGCACGCGGCGCATGCCCACGCGGCGCAGGACGGCTTCGAGGGAGTCGTCGGCCAGGACGGTCCCGTGGTCGATCACGACCACCCGCTCCGCGAGCGCCTGCACCTCCTCCAGGTAGTGCGAGGTGAGCAGCACCGTGCCCCCGCCGGCGTGGTACGCCCGGATGGCGTCCCACAGCGCGGCGCGGCCGGACACGTCGAGCCCGGTGGTGGGCTCGTCGAGCAGCACGACGCCGGGCCGTCCCACCAGTGACATGGCGACGGCGAGCCGCCGCTTCTGCCCACCGGACAGCGAGCCCGTCTGCCGCTTGCCCAGCTCGGCGAGCCCGAACTGCTCCAGCAGCTCGTCGGTCGGCACCGGGTTCGGGTAGTGGCCGCCCACGAAGTCGACCACCTCGCGCACCCGCAGCGTGGCGGGCAGCCCCGTCTCCTGCGGGGTCAGGCCGAGCACCATCCGCGACCTCGCGTCCCGCGGGTCGCGGCCGTGCAGGCGCACCACCCCGGTGTCGGGCCGGCGCTGGCCGCTGACCAGCGACAGCAGCGTGGACTTGCCGGCCCCGTTGGGCCCGAGCAGGCCCACCAGCTCGCCGTGCCCCACCTCCAGCGAGACGTCGTCGAGGGCGACGACGTCGCCGAAGCGCCGCGTCACCCCGCTGACCTCTACCGCACTCATCGCTGTGCTCCCTTCAGAAGGTCCATCAGTGCCGCCTGGTAGTCCGCGAACGCGGTGCGGCCGGTGTCGGTGAGGGCCAGGTAGGTAGCGGGCATCCGGCCCTCGTGGGTCTTGGTGACCCGCACGTACCCGGCGTCCTCCAGCTTGCGCAGATGGGTGGACAGGTTTCCGGCGGTCATGTCGAGCAGCTTCCGCAGCTTGGGGAACGCCACCTCGTCCCCAGGGCCCAGCGCCGCGAGCGAGGCGACGACCCGGAGCCGGGCGGGGGCGTGGATCACGGGGTCGAGATCCTCAGGCACCCTGGCCACCGCCCTCCGTCCTCTCGGCGGGCCCGGGTGATCGGCGCCGAGCTCGGAACACCTGCTCCACCACGACCATGGCCAGGAACCCCCCGCCGCCCGCCACGGCCATCACGAGGTAGGTGGTCGGCATCCCGGCGAGCGCGGCGAGCACCGCGGTGACCAGCATCCACGCGCCGACGGCGGACATGCGCAGCTCGCCGAACAGCAGGCCGCCCGCGATGTACATGAGGCCGACGATCAGGCAGGCGAAGCCGTTCGCGGCGACCGCGAGGACCTCCTGCGACGCGCCGGCGTCGCCCATGGCGCCGAGCACCACGGCGAAGGCCGTGAAGGAGAGGAACCAGGTCCACCCGTACAGCGCGCCGATCCGCGCGCTCGTGCCGCGCAGGCCGGCGGTGCGGCTGACGCTGTGCACGATCGTGAACACCATCGCCCCGACGATGCACCCGGCGAGCACCCAGCCGGCCCAGCCCTCCGGGCGCCCCGTGTCGCGGGCGGTCACCCACATGGCCAGGTACCCGAGCAGCCACGCGAGGCCCCACGCGCCGAACAGCAGGCGCCCGTCGGGCTCGGTGGCATCCCGTGCCGCCTCCTGCTGCTGCCGGATCATCCGCAGCGTCTCCGCCGGGTTGAGGCCCGCCGGGCTGCCGGCGTGGGCCGGCTCCTCCGGACCGGCCGGCCGCTCAGGGTCCGCCGGTGTGCCCGACGTCGGATCGTTCGCCATGACGCTTGCCTCTCAGACTGGTTTGTACTGCAAACCAGTCTGCCGGAACGCACTCGGACGATGCAAGGAAATCTCCCCGAGGCGGGCGATCAGGCAGAAGCGAGCAGAGCGAGGTCCTCCGTCGGCGCCAGTGCGCGAGCGCGCAGGATGTGCGACGCGGCGGCGAGCAGGCGCGCGTCCGCATCGTGCGGCTGGACGACGACGCCGAGCTTCTCGGCGAACCAGTCCGACACCTCGGCCCAGGAGTAGAGCGAGGTCTTGCCCGAACCCACAGCAGCAGGGAACCCACCGGGCCCTCGGCGGCCCGCGGCTAGGAGCCGAACGGATTCGTGGGTGCGTCCGGAACGTTCGGCGATCTGCCCGAGCGTGACCAGATCCTCGTCCGCGATCGCGACCGGACGCAGTCCGGCGCGCACGACGTCGTGGACGGCAGACACGATCGCATCCAGGAGACGGGGCGCCTCCCTTGTCACGGCGACGTACCCGCGACCGCCCTCAGAGCCCGGAGAACTGTCATCGAGGCCTGCCTCGAAGAGCCGGTCGTAGTCGCCGTCCGAGAGGTCTCGGTCGAGGACCATCGTGAACTCGTAAACCGGCATATCAGCCCTCCTCGTCGTGCACGTGCCGCGCGACGAACCTGAGCAGGCGCCGCGCGTGGTTGTCGGCATCGCGCGGCGTCGACCAGATCGCCTCGGTCGCGCCACACACCCCGCATTCCAGCATGCCCCAGCGATGCCCGTTGTGGATCGGCACTACCTCGATGCCTTGCGGCAGGTCGCAGATCACCGCGTTGACAGGATTCTTCGGATGGCGCCCAGCACTGACCATGTATTCGCAACATACCCCTCGCGTTGGAGTTTGCCAACAGTTCGGCCGTACTCGCGGACTGCTTGGCGGTGTCGAACTACTCACCGCATATTGCCGTCTTTCCAGATGATTCGCATCATTAGTAGTCGTTTGTTGCTCATACGCAACGGAGCAGACCCCCGTCTACCCGGCGGGGCACATGATGTACGTGCACCCGGAGTCGCGTCGCCCAGTCGGCGGACCTGGCGGACTTCGTGCGGCGCGCCTCGAACCGCTGACCGGCGGTCGGCGAACTGCCAGGCACGCGGGGTAGGTTCCGGACGTGACCGTGCAACTCGCCTCCCGCCGTCGTGTCGCCGCCGAGACCTGGATCGTGCTGGGGCTCAGCCTGGGCCAGTCCGCGGTGTACGCGCTCGTCAACATCGCCGCCCGGCTCACGGCGGGCACGCCGCTCGCCGAGCAGACCGCCACCCTCAACGCGAGCCAGTCGGAGCGCCCGTACCTCGACCTCGTCTACCAGCTCCTGAGCATCGGGTTCGCGCTGGTCCCCGTGGCCCTGGCGATCTACCTGCTCGGCGGGCACGGCCGCAGCGCCGTCCGCAGCCTCGGCCTGGACGGCAGCCGCCCGGGCCGCGACGTCGGCTGGGGCGTCGCGCTCGCCGCCGCCATCGGCATCCCCGGCCTCGCGTTCTACGCCCTGGGGCGTGCGCTCGGTATCACCGTGGAGGTGCAGGCGAGCGCCCTGGGGACGCACTGGTGGACCGTCCCCGTGCTGCTGCTCAGCGCGTTCCAGAACGGCCTGCTCGAGGAGGTCATCGCCGTCGGCTACCTGTACGAGCGCACGCGGGACCTGGGCTGGAACCGCGTGCGGTTCATCGTGGCCAGCTCGCTCCTGCGCGGGTCGTACCACCTGTACCAGGGTATCGGGCCGTTCCTGGGGAACGTGGTGATGGGCGTGGTCTTCTCGTGGTTCTACACGTCACCTCTGTTCCAGCCCGGCGGACGACGGCGGATCGTCCCCCTCGTCGTCGCACACACGCTGCTCGACGTGGTGGCGTTCGTCGGCTACGCCCTGGTGCCCGCCGAGTGGCGCGAGGCCCTCGGCATCCGGTGACGGCGCGGCGGGCCACAACCGGGGAGCTCCCGGCCTGAGCCGGACAATCCGGGTGCCCACGCCGGCTCCCAGGTCAAGTACATCTCAACGGCCATAGAATCCCGAGTATGTCCAACTCGCGCACCGGCCGGGCTGACGCCGGTGCCGACGTCGCCGACGCACCGCAGACAGCCGTCGTCGACGAGACCGGCTTCGTCCGTGTCTTCGACACCCCGGAGCAGCGCGTGCGGCACCCGCGGGCGCTGGTCTGGATGATCGGGTGCGCGCTCGGCACGGCCGGCGTCATGGTCCTGTCGGTCGTCGCGCACGGCACCACCACCGGCGTCACCGAGGACGTCCGGAGCTTCAACGACCTGCTGGCCACGATCCTGTTCGTGCCGGTCGCTGCGCTGCAGGGCCTGGTCAGCCTGTTCGCCCCGGTCGCGGTGATGATCGAGCTGGGCGTGCGGCGCCTGGGCCGGCAGATCGTCGAGTCCATCGTCGCGGGCGCCGTCGGGCTGCTGATCGGCAGGCTGACCACGCTCATGGTGAGCCACCTGGGCTCGGACGAGCTGGTGCGCGGCCTGTCGGTCTGGGAACGCGGCACGGGGTACGTGCTGACCATCCCCGAGTACGCCGTCGCGCTGACGGCGATGCTCACGGTCGCCGGGCCGGCGACCCGCCGCCGCACCGTCCGCATCTCGTGGAACCTGATGTTCGTCGCCCTGCTCATCGTGCTGATCACCGGGCAGGTGTCGCTGCCCGGCGTGCTCGTCGCGCTGCTGCTGGGCCGCCTCGCGGGCTCGGCCGTGCAGTACGTGTCGGGCATCCGCAGCGAGCGGGCCTACGGGGCCGACCTGGTCACGGCCGTGCGGCGCGCCGGGTTCGTGCCGACGTCGCTGGCCCGCGTGCACGCCCTGTCCGACCACGCAGTCGCGTTCCCCCAAGCCGCCCAGGAGGGCACGCCCGACGACCCGGCCGCGCTCGCCCTCGGCCGCACCGGCGACAACCGCGTCTACGCCCTGTACTGCGCCGACGACGTCCGCCGCGACGTCGTGGTGCTCGACGGCGACCGCCAGGTCGTCGGCCTCATCACGCGCCTGTGGCGAGCCCTGCGCCTGCGCGGCATCGAGGGGCGGGCCGCCATCTCGCTCAAGGCCGTCGCCGAGCGCACGGCGCTGCTGTCCTACGCCGCCACCGCCGCCGGCGTCCGCACGCCCCGGCTCCTGGGGATCGGCGAGTTCGGCGACTCGATAGCGCTCGTCCTCGAGCACGCTTCCCAGGCCATGTCGCTCCGCGACCTGCCCGACGGCGAGGTGCACGACGACGTCCTGGCCGAGGCCTGGGACCAGCTCGGCCGCGCGCACGCCAGCGGCCTCACCCACCGCGCCCTCACCCAGGACGTCCTGCTCACGCACCGGGACGCCGACGGGAGCCCGCACGTGTGGATCACGGGCTGGGAGCAGGGCGACATCGCGTCCTCGCCGCTGTCGCGACGCCTCGACCTGGTGCAGATGCTCGCGCTCATCGGGCTGCGGGTCGGCCCGCGTCGCGCCGTCGCCTCCGCCGTCCGCGCCCTGCCCGACGCCGAGATCGCCGCCCTCGGGCCCCTGATCCAGTCGATAGCCCTGCCCAGGACCACCCGCGAGGAGGTGCGCCGGACGCAGGGCCTCATGGGCGAGCTGCGGGACGCCTTGGTGGAGCGCCTGCCCGAGGCGAGCGTCCAGCCGCAGCGCATCTCCCGGTTCAGCGCGCGCACCGTGCTCACCGCCACGCTGATGATCGTCGTGATCGCCGTGGTGGTCGCCACCATCAACTTCGACGAGATCGCACAGGCCGTGCGCGAGGCGAACCCGTGGTGGGTGGCGGTGGCGTTCGCACTCGCCGTCCTCACCTGGTTCGGCGCGGGCCTCACCCTCGTCGCGTTCTCGCCCGCCCGCGTGCCGATCGGGCGCGCGACGCTCACGGCCGCCGCCGGCTCGTTCGTCGCCCTCGCGGCGCCCGCCGGGATCGGTCCGGCCGCGCTGAACCTGCGGCTGCTGACCCAGCGCGGGGTGACGGTGTCCATGGCGGTCGCCACGGTCGCGCTGGTGCAGGTGTCGCAGTTCGTGGTCACGGTGGTGCTGCTCGTGGTGCTGGCGATCTTCACGGGGTCCGGCGCGCTCGTGGAGCTGCCGTCGCCGGCGGTGCTGATGGCGCTGGCGGGCGTCGCGCTCGCCGTCGTCGCCACGCTGCTGGTGCCGAAGGTGCGGCGGTGGGCCATGGGGTTCATCGCGCCCCGGCTGCGCCAGGTGTGGCCGCGCCTGGCCCAGATGCTCAGCCACCCGGGCCGCCTCGCCCTCGGCGTGGCCGGGAACCTCATCATGACGCTCGGCTACATCGTCGCCCTGTGGTGCTGCCTCGCGGCCTTCGGACAGTCGCTCTCGCTGGTCGACATCGCGCTCGTCAACCTGGTGGGCAACGCGCTCGGTGCGCTCATCCCGACGCCGGGCGGCCTGGGCGGCGTCGAGGGCGCACTGACCGCTGGCCTGTCGGCCGCGGGGGTCCCGGCCACCATCGCCTTCTCCGCGACGATCCTGTACCGCCTGTGCACGTACTGGGGCCGGGTCCCGATGGGCTGGATTGCCATGCGCTACCTGGAGCGCAAGGGCGACCTGTAGCGCTCACCGGTCCACGAGTATCGACAGAGATCTATTGACTATCGATAGATTTGACGCGAAGATCGACACATGCCGCGAACACTCTTCATCCTCCTGACCGTCCTGATCACGCTCGGCCTCGTCCTGGCCCTGTTCGCCCAAGCCGTGATCCTGCCCCAGACCGCGGCCGACGAGGTCGCCAACTTCCCCGCCTACCAGCCCTACGCCGCTCCCCTGGTCGCCCTCGGGATCGCCTTCCTGTTCAGCGCGCAGGTCACCCTGGTCGCCCTGTGGGCGCTCCTCCTGCGCGCCGACCAGGACATCTTCTTCGAGCCCGGCTCACAGCGCTGGATGACCGTGATCATCGCTGCCATCGGGTTCGCGACCCTCCTGGTCATCGGGCTGTTCGGCTTCCTGACCTTCTTCGGCCTGCCCACACCTCCTGAGAACGACATGGCTGACCTCGGCCTGTGGATGTTCTCCGGCCTCGGCTGCCTGGTCCTGACCGCCCTGCTCGGCGTCGCACTCGTCGTTCGCGCCCTGCTCAAGCGCGCCATCAGCACCCACACCGAGATGGAGGGAGTGATCTGATGGCCATCGTCGTCGACATCGACGTCGAGCTCGCCAAGCGGAAGATGTCCGTCGGCGACTTCGCCCACGCCATCGGCCTCAGTCCCGCCAACGTCGCCGTCCTGAAGAACGGCCGCGCCAAGGCAGTCCGCTTCTCCACCCTCAACGCCATCTGCGAGACCCTCGGCTGCCAACCCGGCGACGTCCTGCGCTGGGTCCCCGACGAGCCCGACACGCAGTCATAGCGGGACCCCACACGCGCGCAGGCCCGGCCCCCATGCGGGAGCCGGGCCTGCGCGTCGCTGTAAGAATCAGCGGCGAAGCATCACTTCGCGACGGCCTTCTTCAGCAGCGAGCCGGCGCTGATCTTGACACCGAAGTTCGCCGGGATCGAGATCTCCTCGCCGGTGCGCGGGTTGCGGCCCGTGCGGGCGGCGCGCTCGACGCGCTCGGCCGAGAGGAAGCCCGTCACCTTGACGGCCTCGCCCTTGGCGAGCGACTCGATCAGCACCTCCTGGAAGGCGTTGAGCGCGGCCTCGGCCTCGGACTTGTTGATCTCAGCCTTGCTGGCGATGGCCGAGACGAGCTCGGACTTGTTGAGCGACATGCGGTTCCCTTCTTCGGTCACGTCGTGCGGCGGTACCCGCCCGACGACGAGGCCCCATACTGCCAGCAGATCGGCAGGAATTCGCGGAGAACGGGCCCTTGACCGGCGAGTCGTGGGTAACTTTCTGCTCTCAGAGGACGCGAACCTGTGTACGAGCCTGTGGACGACGACGGCGCACCCCCGCCCGGGGCAGTGTCACCCCGCACTAATCGATGACTTCCGCAACCCAGAGCGGTCTACCGTTCCGGGAGCGCAACGCCAATGAGAGGAAATCGTGGAGAATCCGCCGTCTGACCCTCCAGCCACCGTCGAGGGCGCCGTGAGCACCACCGAAGCGGCGGCCGAGCCCGTCGCGCCGGCCCCCGAGAGCACCCCGCACGCCCGCCGCAACCTCGTCGTGCTCGTGTTCAGCAACCTCCTGGCCGGCGTCGGCGTCGCGTCGGGTGCCGCCGTGGGCGCGCTGCTCGCGGAGCGCCTCGGCGGTACGTCCATGGCGGGTCTCGCGCAGGCCGTGGGCGTGCTCGCCGCGGCGGTCGCCTCGATCCCGCTGGCGACGCTCGCCCAGCTCCGCGGACGGCGCTGGGCCCTCTCGTTCGGCTACGCCCTGTCCACGGTCGGCGCGCTGCTCATCGTGACGGCAGCCGTGGTGGGCCAGCTCGTCGTCCTGCTGGTCGGCCTCGCGCTCTACGGCGTCGCGAACGCGGCCAACCTGCAGTCCCGGTACGCCGCCGCCGACAACGCCGGGGCGGGCACGCGCGCCAGCATCATGTCGGTAGTGCTGTGGTCGACGACGGTGGGCTCGGTCGTCGGGCCCAATCTCGCAGCGCCCGGCGCCGTGGTGGGCAGCGGGATCGGCGTGCCGGACCTCGGCGGGCCGTACCTGTTCTCGGTAGTCGCGTACCTGCTGGCCGCGCTGCTGCTCGCGGTGCTGTACCGGGATCCGATCGGTGCCGCCGCCGTCGCGGTCCGCCGTGGGGTGGGCAGAGCTGTGGGCAAGGCGACAGGTCCGGTCGCGGACGAGGCGCCGGGCCGGGTCGAGGGTGAGGCGGCGAGCCGAGGTGCCCGCGCCGCCGTCGGACGTGAGCCTGACGGCGCTGCGCAGCGCGCCGAACCCCGGCGGACCGGGGCCCTCACCGCGCTGCGGTGGGCCTGGGCGCACCCGCGGGCCCGGTTCGCCGTGGTGACCACCGCGGTGGCGCACGGCGTGATGATCATGGTCATGGTGATGACGCCGGTGCACATGCAGCACGGCGGGATGTCGCTGCAGCTCGTCGGCATAGTGATCAGCCTGCACGTGCTCGGGATGTTCGCGCTCAGCCCGGTGTTCGGCTGGCTGGCCGACCGGTTCGGCGCGCTGCGCGTCGCCGTCGGCGGGATGGTGCTGCAGGGCGCCGCGGTGGCCCTCGGGTTCACGGCAGCGGCCGTGGCGCCCGACGCCGAGGCGCACGCGGGGCACGGGGCCGCGGGTCCGGCCCTCGACACGGAGCTGCTCACGGCGGTGGCGCTCGTGCTGCTCGGGCTGGGCTGGTCGGCGTGCGTGATCGCGTCGTCGGCGGTGCTGGCGGCCGTGGCGGAGCCGGAGGTCAAGTTGCCGCTGCAGGGCGCCACCGACGCGCTGATGAACTACTTCGGCGCGGGCTCCGCGGCGCTGGCCGGACCGCTCCTCGCCTGGGGCGGGTTCGAGGTGGTGAACACGGCGGGCGCCATCCTGCTGGCCCCCGCCGTGGTGACGGTCGTCCTGGCCGCGCGGGCTCGTCAGCCCTGACCGGCTCCGGCAGATGCCGGCCGCTCGGAGCGGCCGGCATCTGCCAGGCCGCCCGGGCGCCGGGCGACCGGAAGACACGCGCCTCAGCCCTTCGGCCGGTCCTTGTCGTCCGGGTTCTCGTTGTGGGACTTGCCGTTGCCCGGCGCCCCGGTGCCCGGCTCCTCCGAGTCGGGCTCGTCGGCCTGGCGCAGCCGGTCGTTCTCCAGGATCTTGCGGCGCATCATCACCACGACACCCAGCGCGACCAGCACCGCAGCGACGATTCCGCCGCCGATGGCCAGCCCGCTGGGGCCCGCGCCGTCCCCGGCTCCGGCCAGCTCGGTCGGGGTGCTCGGCTCCTCGGCGCCCGCGTCGTCGGTGGCGGTAGCGGTGGCGTCCGCCGTGTCGGTCGGCTCGGCCTCCGGCGTGGACGTCTCGGGCTCGTCGCTCGGGTCGGCGGTGGGCTCGGCCTCGCCCGCCACCTCGTAGCTGAACTCGCCGTCGATGGGGTGGCCGTCGGACGAGACCACGTGCCACGCGACGTCGTACGCGCCCGGGGGCAGGTCGGCGGGGAGCTGGGCGGTCACCACCTCGTCGTCCACCCGGATGTCGGAGCCCTGGGCGGTGGTGCCGTCCGGGCCGGTCAGGGCCACCTCGATACCCGTGTCGAGCGGCGCGGCGCTGAACGTGAGCGTGATGCTGGCCGGCTGCTCGTCGAGCGTGGCGCCGTCCTTCGGGTCGGACGACAGGAGCTGGTCGTGGGCGCTCGCCGGGCCCGCGGCCAGCAGCAGCGCCGCGAAGGTCAGGACCGCCGCGAACACGGTGAGCACGCGGACGAGGCGACGGCTCCCGGGCCGGGCCAGGGCAACGGAGACAGCAGGCATGACGAAACCCTACCGCTGGTGGATCGCGGTGGACGGGGCGTGGTGACCGGCCGCACGGCGAGCGCCGGTCAGGCCTCCGGGACGTTCTTCTCGAGCTCCGTGAGCCACGCCGCCGGCGTCGCGTCCGAGGGCATGCGCCAGTCGCCGCGCGGCGACATCGTGCCGCCCGCCGAGACCTTCGGGCCGTTCGGCAGGGCCGACCGCTTGAACTGCGAGGCGAAGAACCGGCGCACGAACATGTCCAGCCAGCGCCGGATCGTCGCCAGGTCGTAGGCGGTCCGGCGCGCGGCCGGGAAGCCGGGGGGCCAGTCGCCGTCGTCCACCGTGCGCCACGCGTGCCAGGCCAGGAACGCGATCTTGGACGGCCGGTAGCCGCGCCGCAGCACGTGGAACAGCGTGAAGTCCTGGAGGGCGTACGGACCCACCATCGCCTCGGTGGACTGCGGCGTCTCGCCCTCCTGGGCGGGGATCAGCTCGGGCGTGATCTCCTGCTCGACGATCTCGGTGAGCACCGCGTTGACCGGGCTGTCCGCCTCCGGCGCGAACTGTCCGCTGTCGACCGTCCACCGGATGAGGTGCTGGATCAGCGTCTTGGGCACGCCGGCGTTCACCGCGTAGTGCGACATCTGGTCGCCCACGCCGTAGGTGCACCAGCCGAGCGCCAGCTCCGACAGGTCGCCCGTGCCGACCACCATCCCGCCGCGGTGGTTCGCGAGGCGGAACAGGTAGTCGTAGCGCAGCCCGGCCTGCACGTTCTCGAACGTGACGTCGTACTGCTCGGCGCCGGCGGAGTACGGGTGGTCCAGGTCGCGAAGCATCTGCTCGGCGGCCGGGCGGATGTCGAGCTCCTGGAACGTCACGCCGAGGGCCTCGGCGAGCCGGACCGCGCGGTCCTTCGTCTCCTTGCCCGTGGCGAAGCCCGGCATGGTGAACGCGTGGATGTCGGTGCGCGGCCGGCCCAGCCGGTCCATCGCCTTGGCCGCGACGATCAGCGCGTGCGTCGAGTCCAGGCCGCCGCTGATGCCGATCACCGCCTTCGGCTGCCCGATGGCGCGCAGGCGCTGCTCCAGTCCCGTCACCTGGATGTTGTAGGCCTCGTAGCAGTCCTGGGCGAGGCGGTCGGCGTCGTCCGGCACGAAGGGGAAGCGGTCCACCTTGCGGCGGAGGCCGATGTCACCCTGCGGCGGGTGCACGGTGAAGGTGACCTCGCGGAACTCCGGGCCGTCGGCGCCCGTCCCGCCGGGCGCCAGACCCAGGCCGCGCCGGTTGTCGTCGAACGTGCCCTGCCGCAGGCGCTCCTGGCGCAGGCGGTCCAGGTCGACGTCGACCACCGTGGCGCGCGGACCGTCGGGGAACCGCTCGGTCTCCCCGAGCAGGTCACCCGCCTCGTAGACCATGGTCTGGCCGTCCCACGAGAGGTCGGTACTGGACTCGCCCTGGCCCGCCGCCGTGTAGACGTAGGCGGCGTTGCAGCGGTAGCTCGCGCTGCGCACGATCAGCCGGCGGTCCTCGGCCCTGGCCACGGTTATCGGGCTCGCCGACAGGTTGAGCAGCACGTTCGCGCCCGCGAGCGCCGCCAGCGCGCTGGGCGGCACGGGCACCCACATGTCCTCGCAGACCTCGACGTGGATCGCCAGCCCGCGGACGTCGTCGGCCCGGAAGATGAGGTCGGAGCCGATCGGCACCTCCTCGCCGAGCAGGGTGAGGGTGCCGCGGTGCTCGTCGCCGCTCGCGAACTGCCGCTTCTCGTAGAACTCGCGGTAGTTCGGCAGGTAGGACTTGGGCGCCACACCCAGGATCCGCCCGCGGTGCAGGACGACGGCGGTGTTCAGCAGGCGGCTGCCCACCAGGAGGGGAGCGCCGACGACGAGCGTCGTCATGAGCTCGACGCTCGCGGCCTTGAGGTCGGCGAGGGCGTCGAGGACCGACTCCAGGAGCGTGTCCTGCATGAGCAGGTCGTCGATCGCGTAGCCGCTCAGGCAGAGCTCCGGGAACACCGCGACGGCCACGCCGTCGTCGTGGAGCTGCCGCGCCTGGTCGAGGACCGCGGCGGCGTTGGCCGCGGGATCGGCGACGGCGACGGGGATGGTGCAGGCCGCGACCCGGGCGAAACCCTGGGCGTACGCGTTGTAGAAGTCCACGTACCCGAGTCTATGGATCTGCGCTCTGTGCTCGTCGTGGTCCCGCGAGAGTGCGCTTCTACCCAGCGATTCGGCCCAATCCAGTCGCGAGTTCTGGACCCAATCGCTGGGTAGAAGCGCACTCTTGGATTCACCGACGGCGCCGCACCGTGGATGCCCGTGAGTAGGCTGACCGGCATGGAGCCAAAGCCCACGCTCTACGACTCCCTGGGTGGCCTGCCCACCCTCCGCCGGCTCAGCGATGCGTTCTACGAGCGGGTCCTCGCGGACGAGCTGCTCGCGCCGGTCTTCGCGAACTTCAGCCCGCGCCACGTCGAGCACGTGGCGGTCTGGCTGAGCGAGGTGTTCGGCGGTCCCACGGAGTTCACGACGTCGCTCGGCGGCCACCAGTCCCTGCTGCGCAGCCATCTCGGTCTCGGGATCCGCGACGAGCACCGGCAGCGCTGGCTCGAGCTGATGTCGGCGGCGGTCGAGGACACCTTCCCCGACTCGCCGGACCTGCATGCCCCGCTCATGGCCTACTTCGAGTGGGGCACCGCCATCGCGCAGGAGGTCTCGCAGGACCCGGTCGGCACGGACCTCGGCGACCCCGGGCCGACGCCGCGCTGGGGCCGCGAGGGCCTGCACGCCTGATAGAAGCGCACTTGTGGAGCCACCGACGCCGTGCCGCCGCTAGCATCCCGGCTCATGGCCAACGAACCCGACTGCCTCTTCTGCCGCATCGTTCGAGGCGAGCTGCCCTCGGCCCAGATCGACGAGGACGAGCACACCCTCACCTTCATGGACATCAACCCCGCGTCCGACGGGCACGCGCTCGTGATCCCGAAGGCGCACGCCCGCGACCTGCACGACGTCGCGCCCGAGGACCTCACCGCGTGCACGCTGACCGCGCAGCGCGTCGCGGGCCGGGCCGTGAAGCAGCTCGGAGCCGACGGCGTGAATCTCCTGAACTGCGCAGGCGGGGCCGCCTGGCAGACCGTGTTCCACTTCCACATCCACGTGGTGCCCCGCTACCTCGACGACTCCGACCGGGACGGACTGCGCCTCCCGTGGACACCGACGCCGGGCGATCCAGCGCGCATCGCCGCCGCGGCGGACCTCCTGCGTCAGGCCGTCTGACCGGAGCCTGTCGGGTCGATGCGGCACACCGATGAGTACCGCCGTCCGCCGGCGTCTGTCCTCCTGGACCGTGCTGCCGACCGGCAGCACACCCTCACGTGAAAGGACCGCTCATGTCTTTCCAGGGCTACCTCGACGCCGTCGAGGACAAGACGGGACACACCCCACGCGAGCTGATCAAGCTCGCGGAGGAGCGCGGGTTCGACGCGTCCACGAAGGCGACTCCGATCCTCGAGTGGCTCAAGGAGGACTACGGCCTGGGCCGCGGGCACGGCATGGCCCTTGTCCACGTCATCACCAAGGGGCCGCAGATCAGCACCAAGCACGTGGGCACCTCGGGCTCGCACCGCGACGAGTCCGACACCCTGTGGCTCGACGGCAAGGCGACCAACCCGGCGTCGTCGGGCTGACGCCGCCCGGGCCGCTGCCACGGCCGTAGGGGGCCCGTGCCGGAATGTCATTACCCTGGGCAATGATGTACCCATGACAACCCGCTCCAGCATCGCCATCACCAACGCCCACGTGGTGCCCGTCGCCACCGACCCCGTCGAGGGCGGCACGGTCCTGATCGAGGACGGCGTGATCACCGCCGTCGGGCAGCATGTCGTGGTTCCCGAGGGCATCACGACCATCGACGCCCAGGGCAGGTGGCTCCTGCCGGGCTTCGTCGAGGCGCACGGCCACCTGGGCGTGCACGAGGAGGGCGAGGGGTGGGCCGGCCACGACGTCAACGAGATGACCGGCCCCGACGGGTCCGCATTTCGCGCGCTCGACGCCATCCACGTGGACGAGGAGGGCTTCCGCGACGCCCTCGCCGGCGGCGTGACGACGGCGGTGATCAAGCCGGGCTCCGGCAACCCGATCGGCGGCCAGACCGTCGCGATCAAGACCTGGGGCGGCCGCACCGTGGACGAACAGGTCGTCAGCGACGCCGTGTCCGTCAAGAGCGCCCTCGGCGAGAACCCGAAGCGGGTCTACGGGGACAAGAAGCAGCTCCCGTCGACCCGCCTGGGTGTCGCCGCCGTGATCCGCAAGGCCTTCGTCGACGCGCAGAACTACGTCGCCAAGCGCGACGCCGCGGCGGCCGAGGGCAAGCCGTTCGAGCGTGACCTCGGCAAGGAGACGCTGGCCCGGGTCCTCGCCGGCGAGCTCGCCTGGGACCAGCACACCCACCGGGCAGACGACATCGCCACGGCCATCCGGCTGTCGGAGGAGTTCGGCTACCGGCTCGTCATCAACCACGGCACCGAGGGCCACAAGGTGGCCGACGTCCTCGCCGAGAAGGACATCCCGGTCATCTACGGCCCGATGTTCACGTCCCGCTCCAAGGTCGAGCTCCGCGACCGCTCCATCGGCAACCTGGTCAAGATGGCCGACGCCGGTGTGCGCGTCGCCATCACCACGGACCACCCCGTCATCCCGATCAACTTCCTGGTGCACCAGGCGACGTTCGCGCTCCGCGACGGCCTGCCCTGGGCCACGGCGCTGGCGGCGATCACGACCAACCCGGCGTCCTTCCTGGGCCTGGACCAGCGGGTGGGCGCGATCAGGGAGGGGCTCGACGGCGACGTCGTGCTCTGGTCCGGCGACCCGCTCGACACCACCGCCCGTGCCGAGCGCGTCTTCATCACCGGCACCGAGGTCTACACCTGGGACCCCACCGCCGACGGCGGCCGCGGCGCGGGCCGCGTCCTGGAACGCGCAACCCGCTTCAGCGCCTGAGGGGGGCGCCCCCTGGGCTGGTGGTCGGCAAAATGTCAGGTGATCGGCAACTCGGACTACCGATCACCTGACATTTTGCCGACCACTCAAGCCCCGCCCGCCCAGCCCGGCACCCCGGGGCGACACGCTTCGGCACCCCGGGACGACGCGGCCGGCCTCCGCCCGGCGTAGCGTGCGAGCATGCTGGGCTCCACCCGTCCGAACAGCGCCGCCCTCGCGGAGCCGCCCGTCACCGGGCCGTTCGACCGCCTGCGGCCGCGCATGTTCCTCGCCGTCGCCGTGGCGCTCGTCTCCAGCCTGGGCTCGGCCGGCGCCGCGCGCGGCCAGCCGTGGGCGAACGAGCCGGACCTGGTCGGCACGCTCCTGCTGCTGGTCGCGCCGGTCGCGCTGCTGTTCCTGCTGCCGCGCCGCCCTGCCCTGGCGACGGTCCTGTCCGTCGCGGCGACCCTCACGTTCCTGCTGGCCGGGTACCCGTGGGGCCCGGTCCTGCTGGGACCGGTCGCCGTGCTGGCGGGCGTCATGCTCAGCGGCGACGCGCGACGGGCCCGGCTGATCGCCTGGTCGGGCGCGGCGCTGCTCGCCGGGGGTGTCGGGGCCGCGGCCGCGCTGCTCGCCCCGCGCGTGGAACGGTTCCTGAACGACCAGCCCGCGAGCCCGCACGAGAGCTGGGGCCCCGGCCCACGCTCCTACGGTCCCTACTGGAGCGACGGGGACGGCTCATGGTTCCTGACCACCGGAGGGCTTATCGGGGGAGCCGCCTGGCTCGCCGTCGTGCTGCTGATCGCGAGCGCGGCCCGGGACCGGATCGCGCGCCGGGTCGCCGCACGGGCAGCGGCGCGGGAGACGGCCGCCGAGCGTGAGCGCACCGCCGTCGCCTCGGAGCGGCTGCGGATCGCGCGCGAGCTGCACGACGTCCTGGCCCACTCCCTGTCCGCCATCAACGTGCAGGCCGGCGTGGGGCTGCACCTGCTCGACAAGAACCCGGGCCAGGCGCGCGAGGCCCTGTCCAACATCCGCGACACCAGCCGGGATGCGCTCACCGAGGTGCGCACGGTGCTGGGGATCGTCCGCGAGGGCACCTCGCCGGCGCCGGGCACGCCGTCCGACGAGGTCGCCGCCGGGACACCCGCGGGTCCACGCCGCGGGGCGGGGAGCCCGACCGGGTCGCACGACGCCGTCGGCCCCGGCGCAGCGCTGGGGTGGAGCGACGCCGCGCCGCTCACCCCGACCTGGGACCTCACCGACCTGCGCCGGCTGGCCGACCAGGCCCGCGCCGACGGTCTCGACGTCACCGTCGAGCTGGCCCCTGAGGTCGGTGACCTGCCCGACCACCTCGCCGGCGTGGTGCACCGCGTGGTCCAGGAGTCGCTGACCAACGTGCGCAGGCACGCGCCGTCGGCCCGCCGGGTCACGCTCCGCGTGACCAGGGGCGACGGCGTCGAGGTACTGGTGGCCGACGACGGCGTGGGGCCCGCAGGGCCGGTCGAGCCCGGCTACGGGCTGCTCGGGATGCGCGAACGGGTCGAGGGCGCCGGGGGAACGCTCACCGCGGGCCCGCGCGCGGACGGGACAGGCTGGGAGGTCCGGGCCAGCCTGCCGGTCGCGGCGTCCGCCGAGGGCCCACCGGCCGGGACCGCACCGCCCACCACACCGCCTGCCGCGCCACCTGCCGCACCGGAGACCGGGGAGACCGCATGATCGACGTCCTGCTCGCCGACGACCAGGCCCTGGTCCGCGGCGGGTTCCGCGCCCTGATCGACTCCGAGGACGACATGCGCGTCGTGGCCGAGGCCGCCACCGGAGACGACGCCGTCACGCTCACCCTCGAGCACCTGCCCCACGTGGTGCTGATGGACATCCGCATGCCTGGCCTGGACGGGCTCGCGGCGACGCGGCGGATCATCGCGGAGCCCCGGGCGGCCGGCGTGCACGTGGTGGTCGTGACGACCTTCGAGCTCGACGAGTACGTCACCGAGGCGATCCGGGCCGGGGCCTCGGGGTTCCTGGTCAAGGACACCGAGCCCGCCGAGCTGGTCCGGGCGGTGCGCGTGGCGGCGTCGGGCAACGCGCTGCTCTCGCCCACGGTGACGCGGCGGCTGCTGGCCAAGGTCGCGGACGCGACCCGCGCCGTCCGGCCGGCGCCTGCGCTCGCCGAGCTCACGCCGCGCGAGCGGGAGGTGCTCGTCGAGGTGGCGGGCGGGCTCGCGAACGACGAGATCGCGGGCAAGCTGTACCTGTCGGAGTCGACGGTGAAGACGCACGTCTCCCGGGTCCTCACGAAGACCGGTTCGCGCGACCGTGCGCAGCTCGTGGTGCTCGCGTACGAGGCGGGGCTGGTGCGGCCCGGGTGGGCCGGAGGAGGCACGGGGTGACTCGGCACCACGGGTGTAGGGCAGCAGGTACGCGGGAGTGACGACCCCGGCGGCGCACGACGGCAGCCTGATGGTGTGGCCGGAACGACCGGCCGAACCGAATGCTGGAGGTCGACATGCTCACCGCGACGACAGAGGTCCTCGCCAACGGGCCCCACTACGGCTGGGGCTGGGGCGGGCCCGGCCCGTTCTTCTTCATCTTCCCGCTGCTGTGGTTCCTGCTGTTCGCGACAGTGGTCTTCCTGATCGCACGGCGTGCCCGGCGCGGTCCGCGCGGCGGCTGGGGTGGCCCGTGGGCCACGCACGCGTCGGCGGGCACCGACCCGGTGACGCTGCTGGGCAACCGGTTCGCCCGCGGAGAGATCGACGAGGCCGAGTACCGCTCGCGGCTCGCCGTCCTCCGCTCGGCAGGCGCCAACCCTGGTGCCACGCCGACAGCGACTGATGCGCCCCCCGCGAGCCCGACGCCGCAGGACCAGCCGCCGACCGACGGCGACCGCTGACCCTCGCCGGAGGCTCCGGCGCCCAGACCGCCTCGGGCGGTCTGGGCGCCGGACGTGTGCCGACCCGGGCGGCAGTGCCGGGTACTACTCCCCATCATGGCCACCTGGGGATTGGCCTTCCGCGACGGCCGTGACGCTAGACTCGCGGACGAGCGGGCGAGTGCGACCGATCCGCACATTTTTGCCCCGTTGACATGAGGGAAGTAGATCGTGAGCACCAGCAAGAACTGGGCGACCGTCGCTGTGGTCTCCTGTGCACTTCTGCTGTCCGGATGCTCGGCTCTCGAGGACATGGCCAGCGATTTCGCGCCGTCCGGCGAGGAGGTGCCGCAGGCGGCACCGTCGCCGGTCATCGAGGCTCCCATCAGCACGGGCGAGTACGACCTCGTCGAGGCGTGCAACGTGTTCTTCAGCGGCCCGCTGGTGACGAACATCCAGCAGCTCGCACAGGCCGTCCAGGCCCCGCTCGACGAGGAGCGGACCGGCGCCGCGACCTCCATCAGCCGGAACATCGGCCTGATCATCGGCAAGGCCGACGAGGTCAGCATCGCTCACCTCGAGGCGGTGCGCGCACCGTTCGACCAGGCGCTCGACGGCTCCATCGCCCGCCCGAGCGCGGTCACCGACGCGATCGCCGCCTACCAGGCCACGTGCACGGAGGCCGGGTTCGAGGGCTGAGTCTCGCCCTCTTGCCACTCTGAGGGCTGAGTCTCGCCCCCTTGCCGCTCCGGGGCTGAGCCCCCATCGGAGAGCCGTCGGCCGAGGGCCGGAGAACTCCGGCCGGAGCACCACACGCCGAGGCGCCCCGGCCGTCCCGGGTGACCACCTCGCCGACGTCAGCCCACGGCGAGGCCGACGTCAGTCCACGGCGAGGCCGACGTCAGCTCCCGGCGAGGAACTCGCGCATCACCGGGGCGGCGTCCGTCGAGGCGAGCTCGCCCTCCTCGATGAACACGACCGCCGCGAGGTCGTCCGTCATCGCGACCGTCCAGACGTGCGCCCTGGTGCCGTCGCCGAACTGCGCGGTGCCCGTCTTGGCGCCGACGATCCCCGGCACGTCCTGCAGCACCGTGGCCGAGCCCTCCCGCACCACGCCGCCCATGAGCTCGCGCAGCGCGGCCGCCTCCTCCGCGGTCAGGTCGCTCGGCGGCGCCTCGGCGGCCCCGCCGCCCGTCTCGCCGTCCGACGGCTCGCCTGACGGCTCGGCCGAGGACTCGTCCGACGGCTGCTCCGACGGCTCGACGAGGTACGGAGACACCGTGTGCCCGGCGGAGACGCTCGCGGCGACGGTCGCCATCGCCAGCGGCGTGGCCAGCACCTGACCCTGTCCGATCATCGACGCCGCGTGCTCGGTGCCCCCCGCCTCGGTCGGCACGTCGCCGAACACGCCGGCGGCGCCGAAGGCCTCTGGCTGGACGCCCAGGCCGAGCGACGCCGCGGCGTCGTGGAGCTGCTGCTGGGTGATCGTCTCGTGCTGGGCGATGAAGGCGGTGTTGCACGAGTTCGCGAACACGGTCCGGAACGGCACGGCGTCGCCGATCGCCGACTGCGGGTACCCGGGCACGTTCCGGAACTCGCGGCCCTCGATGCTGATCGTCGGGGTGCAGGCCAGCGTCGTGTCCAGTGTGGTCCCGGCGCGGAGCATCGCGAGCGACGTCGCGATCTTGAACGTCGAACCCGGCGGGTACTGCCCGAGCGTGGCCGTGTTGAGCCCCTCGGAGCCCGGACCGGACGCCGCCGCGAGCACCTCGCCGGTGGACGGCCTGATCGCGACGATCGCGCTCGCGAGGTCCTCGATGTCGGCAAGCGCCGACTCGGCGCGGAGCTGGGTCGCCGGGTCGAGGGTGGTCACCAGCGGCTCGCCGTCCTGCTTCTCAATGGTGAACGCCTCGCGGCCCTCGCCGCCCTCGGCGGGCACGATCGTCACCGCGAGGCCTGGCACGCCGCGGAGCTGCTCGTCGTAGTCGGCCTGCAGGCCGTACAGGCCCACCATGTCACCCTGCTCGACCGCGCCCTCCGACTCGGCGATGATCTCCTCCGTCGCCTCGCCGACCGTGCCGAGCACGGCCCGTGCGAAGTCGCGACTGGGCGCGAGCGGCAGCTCGTCGGGGATGCCGACGACGCCGTCGATCGCCATGGCGGCGTCGAAGTCGTACTCCGGGTCGTTGTCGCGGACCGTGATGACCTCGATGAACGCCTTGTCGCCCGCGGCCTGGACCTGCGCGGAGATGTCGGCGATCGTCGCCTGGTCGAAGCCGAACAGGCTCCCGAGCCGCTCCGTGGCGGTGTTCCAGCCCGGGCGGGTCTTGTCGATGCCCACGTGGTGCACGGGGGTGAGGCCCACGATGGTCTCGCCGCTGGTCGTGACGATCTCGCCGCGCACGGGCTCGGTACGCTCGACGGCGAGCCGCTCGCCCGCCTCCAGGCCGGGCACCAGGACGCCGGTGTCCCACGCGGCCTGCCAGACGCCCGGCTCGCCGTTCGTCGGGCCCGGGTAGGTGAGCCGCACGGCCGTCTCGTACTCCCAGGGTGTGTCCTGCGTGACGGGCCAGCTCCAGGAGAACGTCGCGGTGGCGGTGGCGGTGCCGTCGTCACCCTCCGTCATGGGCGTGACGCTCTTGACCGTCACGCTCCCCTCTTCCTCCTCGCCGACGGCGGCCAGGAGCTGCTCGAACACCAGGGCGTACTGCTCGTCCGGCGAGGCCGACGTCTCCATGGTGAGCGGAAAGTCCGCCGGCGTCCCCGCCTGGAGCGCGGCCGCGAGCTCCTCGGCCGCCGGCTCGGGCGACGGGATGGGCGGCGGCCGGAGCAGGTACCAGGCCCCGAGACCCGCCGCCGCAAGGACGACCACGACGGCGACGACGATCAGCGCCGTCCGCCCCCTGCGCCGGCGGGGAGGCTCGGCAGGTGGCGGAGGATCGCCCGCCGGCGGTATCGAGGCGTACCCACCTGGCGGTGGCGGCACCGGTGCGTGACCGTCCGCCGGAAGCTGAGGTGACGGGTATCCGCTCATGCCCAGGAGCCTAAGGGCCTGGTCACGATCGCCACGTGAAATTTCCAGGGTGAAATGCGGCGGGGCCGCCGAACCCCCTGGGTCTGCGGCCCCGCCCCGGCGTCACGCATCCGGGTGCCGCCACCGGTCACGCGGGCGCGTGGCGAGCTTGAGATAGGACACCATCGGTGCCGGACGTCCGGCGGCCCGGATCCGGTGCTCGCGGCGCACGAGCAGCTCCATGCGCCGCAGATCGCGCTCGATGGCGCCGACGTCGTCGCCGGTGATCGTCGCTGTGCTGGTCGTCATGGCAGTTCCCCGTTCGCCGGCCCCCTCGGACGAGGGCCCTCAGCTCACAGGACGAACCAGGAGCTCGTTTCGTTGAGAGGGAGGTGCCGGCCCGGCTCTTGTGACCACCGTGACGGACTTCACCCGGTCGCGGCGCTCCGGTCCGCAAGGAAGGCGCGCAGGGCGGGGTCGGTCGTGAGCGAGATCGCCTTGGCATAGGCGGCCCGTGCCGCGTCGGCCTCCCCGGCCTCGGCAAGCAGGTGCGCACGGGTCGCCCAGAGCGGCTGGAACCGGCCCGCCGCCCGGTCGTCCGACGCCGCCACCTGGTCCAGCTCGGCCAGGCCCGCCGCCGCGCCGTCGACCCGGGCGAGCACCGCCGCGAGCGCTACCCGGCCGCCGAGCGTCGGGGCAACGCGGAGCAGCGCCCGGTGCAGGGTGAGGAGCGCCGGCCAGTCGGTCCGGCCGGTGCGGGCCCGCGCGCAGTGTGCGGACTGGATCGCCGCCTCGAGCTGGAACCGGCCGAGCGGGCCGGCGGGCACCGGCCCGCCGAGCGCGCGGCGGAGCAGCGCCTCGCCGCGCTCGATCAGCGCGGCGTCCCACCGGCCGACGTCCTGCTCGTCGAGCGGCACGAACGCGCCGTCGACCTCGCGTGCGTCCGCGCGTGCCAACGAGAAGCAGAGCAGTGCGGCCAGGCCGAGCACCTCCGGCTCCGGCAACAGGTCCGCCAGCAGGAGGGCGAGGGTGAGCGCATCACCGGTGAGCGATCCGCGGACCTCCGGCGCGGCGCCGCGCCAGTCGATCGCGTACGCGCCGTACACGGCCTCCAGCACGGGCGGCAGCCGGTCGGGCACCTCCTCCCGCCCCGGGATGCGGAACGGGATGCGTGCGTCCCGGATCCGGCGCTTGGCCCGGACCAGGCGCTGCGCCATCGTGGGCGTGGGGACAGCGAACGCAGCGGCGATGTCCCGCGCCTCGACGCCGAGCACGGTCTGCAGCATGAGCGGCGTGCGGATGCCCGCCTCGATCGCGGGGTGGGCGCAGACGAACATGAGCTCCAGGCGGCGGTCGCCGATCGCGCCGGGGTCGGGTTCCTCGGGCAGGACGGCGGGTTCGGGCCCGGCGTCGGCGGGGGCCGTGGTGCGGTGCGCGGCGGAGCGGTACAGGTCGTGCAGCCGGTTGCGGGCCACGGTGAGGAGCCAGCCGTCGGGGTTGTGCGGCACGCCGTCGTCGGGCCAGTGACGCAGGGCGCGCTCGAAGGCCTCGGCGAGGGCGTCCTCCGCACGCTGGATGTCGCCGTCGCGCGCCGCGAGCAGGGCGAGCAGGCGGCCGTACGAGGTGCGGGCCGCCGCTTCCGCAGCGGCCCGCACCTCACCGGGAGTGGTCAGCGCGTCCACGCGCCGTTCTCGAAGTGGGTGGCGGACGGGCGCACCTCCACGGTGCCCCACTGGACCGACGGCGCCTTCTGCGCCCACGCGAGCGCCGCGTCGAGGTCCGGCACGTCGACCACGAAGGTGCCGCCGAGCTGCTCCTTCGTGTCGGCGAAGGGGCCGTCCTGGATACGCAGCTCGCCGTCGCGCACCGCGACGGTCGTCGTGGACGACGACGGCTGCAGCACCTCCGCCGAGATGAGCACCCCCGCCTGGTCGAGCGCCGTCGCGTAGGCGTCGAACTCGCGCTCCCCCTCTTCCCAGCCGCCCGGGGCGAGGTCCTCTGGCTTCATCTCCGGGTAGTGCAGCAGGATCGTGTATCGCATGGTTCTGTCCTCCGGTCGGTGTCTGTCTGACACCGGGGTGACGATCTCGCGGGTGTCCGATCGACAGGTCCGCGGAACGCACCGGACATGACTCGGGCCGGGGCGCCCCCTGGTGCGCCCCGACCCGGTTCCCCCTGTCCGGCCAGGTGTGTCAGGCGCTCGTCGGCGCCGCCTTGACGACCGGGCCCCACGCCAGCGGGTCGAGCGCGCGGGCCTCGTCGTCCGCGATCCCGGCCCAGCGGCGCGCATCGGCGATCGTCGACGAGAGCAGCTCGCGGAGCCGCGCGTCGACGTCAGGAACGAAGGCCTCGGAGATGCCCTGCACCGCCGTGGAGACCACGCTCGGCGCGGCGTCGCGCACGAACCGCTTGGGCCGCACGCTGGTGCCGGCGCAGAACCGCTCGGCCCAGGCCGCCGTCTTCGGCACGGCCGCGAGCGCGTCCTTGCTCTCCGGCGCGAGCGTGCCTGCCGGGCGGTCCTCCAGGACGTCGAGCATGCGCTCGGAGCCGAGGATCGCGACGGCGAGCGTCTGCTGCCGGTCGGCCGGCGAGACGGGCAGCGCCGTCTGCGCTGCGCGGAGGGCGATGCGCACGTCCCAGCGCGGGTCGGTGCTGGTCAGGCCGATGACCGACGGGATGAGCGGCGCGAGCTGCGGGCGCGCGTGGTCCGCCGTCAGGTCGTTCACCGCGCGAGCCAGCATGGCGATGAGCGGGTGCGTGCAGGCCGGGTGGTCGCTCCACCTCTCGCCCGCGAGGAAGGAGGCGAGCTCCATGAAGCACGCGCCCTTCTTTGGGTTGCGGTGCTTCCCACGGCCGAGCATGGGCAAGATGTCGTACGTTCCAGCTTCGGTTCCGGTCACGATCCACCCCCGAATTGGGTCCGCTGCTTGTTCCAGTGTGCGTCTCCTGTGACGCAGATCGCAATAGTGAGCCTGTGAACTGCCTGTATCTCGCTCGTCTGCGCCGTACGACGGCAGGACGCGCGACGGCGGGGCGCCGGGCGCGTGACGGCGGCTCGTAGGGTGCCTCAGGCCACCTCAGACGGCCACCTGCCTACCTCAGATACCGGGTCTGAGGTACCCGGCGGCCCAGGACTGCCCGACCTCCCGATCCGGAGGCCCTGCCCTCAGGACGAGTGTCTTCCTCATCAGCCGGACGGGCACACGGCCCGCCGGGGACATCCGGAGGAATCATGTCGCTGTGGGGACCCGCGCTCGACGCGGAGATCGAGTACCGGCAGGAAGAGGCCAAGAAGGCGTGGGGCGGACGGCGGACCAGCGGGTCCGACCGTGCGGACCGCGCCAGTGGCCAGGAGAAGCGCTCCGCCCGCGCGAGCCGCGCGGAGCAGATCAAGGAGGGCATAGCGGGGATGCGGCCCGCGCCCGCCACCCGGCACGGCCTGTTCGCATGACCGAGGTGAGCGCGGAGACGGAAAAGACCGGGGGGAGTGTCAGTGACCGGTGGCACGATGTTCAGGTGCGACGGTCCACGACAATCCCCCTGGTCTCCCGGCAGGAGCAGGTTGCCTCCCTCCTGCAGGCGGTGGGGCGCGCCTCGGCGGGCCGTCCCGGTCTCGCGCTCGTCGGCGGCGACGCCGGGGTGGGCAAGACGCGGCTGATCGGCCACGTCACCCAGGAGGCCGAGCGGGCGGGGGCGAGCGCCGTCGTCGTGCACTGTGTCGACCTGGGGCAGGTGGGCATCCCGTACCTGCCGTTCACCGACGCCCTGACCCAGCTCCAGGCCGGGGCCGCCGGACCGGAGGCGGCCGCGCGGGTCACGGAGCTCGTCGCGGAGCGGCCGGCGCTGTGGCGCCTGCTGGAGCCCGGCGGGAGCGGCGACGCCGACCATGACGAGCGGCTGCAGCTCTTCGAGGGCATCGCGCGCAGCCTCGCCGTCGCCGGCCAGCCGGGACGGCCGCTCGTGCTGGTGGTCGAGGACGCGCACTGGGCCGACGCGTCGACGCGCGACGTGCTGCGGTTCCTCGCGGCCCGCGCCCGGTCCGAGAACCTGCTGCTCGTGGTGACCTACCGGTCGGACGACGTCGACCGGCGCCACCCCCTGCGCCCCCTGCTCGCCGAGCTGTCCCGGCTGGAGCACGTCGAGCGCACAGACCTGCAGCCCTTCGACGAGGACGAGCTGCGCGAGTTCACGACCGCCCTGGCCGGCAAGCCGCTGCTGCCGCCGGAGTTCGCCGAGGTGCTGGACCGGTCCGAGGGCAACGCGTTCTTCGCGGAGGAGCTCCTGGACGCCGGCCCGGGCTCGGCCAGCCTGCCGTGGACGCTCACCGAGGTGCTCCGCACCCGGCTGGAACGGCTGGACCCCGAGGTGCAGCAGGTGCTGCGCATCGCAGCGGTCGCCGGACGGCGCGTGCGTGAAGAGCTGCTGCGGGCGGCCGCCGCCCGGTGGGGCGCCCTCGACGTCGACGCCGCGCTGCGCGAGGCCGTGACCCAGCAGGTCCTCGTGGTGTCCGGCGCCCACCTGGAGTTCCGGCACGCGCTGCTGGCCGAGGCCCTGTACGCCGACCTCCTGCCGGGCGAGCGCTCGGCGGTGCACCGCGCCTACCTCGCGGTGATCGAGCAGGACGGGCCCGACGGCATGCCGATCGGCAGCGCGGCCGAACGCGCCCACCACGCCTACGAGGGACACGACCTGCCCGCGGCGCTGAGCGCATCGCGTGACGCCGCCCTGCGGGCCCGCCGGCTGCTCGCTCCCGAGGAGGAGCTGCGGCACTGGGAACAGGTGCTGGCCCTGTGGGACTCCGTGCCGGACGCCGAGGAGCGGCTGGGCCGCGACCGGGTCGACGTCGCGCTCGCCGCAGGGGAGGCGGCCGCGCGGGCGGGTGACCCGATGCGCGCGGTCAAGCTCACGCGGCGCGCGGCCGACGCCGTGGCCGACCCCGTGCGCCGGGCCGGGCTCGAGCACGTGCTGGTGCGCCGGTACCTCGACCTGCCGGCCTGGGACGACCAGGCCGGGGACGTCGCCGCCGCCGTGGTGAGCCTGCGGGCCGCCGTCGAGATGCTGCCGGAACGCAGCCCGGAGCGGATCTGGACGAACGCCCTGCTGGCCCGCGTCACGCTGACCCTCGACCGGGACGCCGAGGCGCGCGAGCACGCCGAGTGCGCCGTCGAGGAGGCGCGCACGGTGGGGCAGCCCGACGCCCTCGCCGATGCGCTGGCCACCCTCGCCATCCTCGACGTGGGCGACCCCGACCGGGCCGCGACGCTCCTCGACGAGGCGCGCACCGCCGCTGCCGAGGCCGGGGACGTGCTCACGGAGATGCGCACCCTGTACAACTCCGCGGCCAACCGGTTCTACGCGGGCGACCTCGAGTCCGCGGCCGAGAAGACGCTGGACGGACTCGCCAGGGCCGAGGAGCTCGGCCTGGGCGGGAGCATGCACGCGATCAACCTGCGGATCCTGCAGGAGATCATGCTCTACTTCCACGGCGACCTGCGGGCGCGCTCGACCGAGGGCGTCCCAGCGACGTCCCAGCAGGTCATGGAGGCCACCTCGATGTACGCGGCGGTGGCCCGCGGCGACGACGACGTGATCGCGCGCGGCGAGGCCCTGTTCGAGCACTGGCGCAGCGACGGCCAGATCGCCCTGATCGGCGGCGGCAGCCTGGTCGACGCCCTCACGTGGGCCGGCCGGTACGACGACGCGGCGGCCCTGGCGGTGCGGATCACCGACCACCTCGGCGAGGTGTGGACCGAGCTGTTCCTCGGCCGGATCTGGCTGTCTGCGCTCGCGATCGCCGCCCTGGCCGACGCGGCGGAGGCCGACCGGTCCGCCGGGCGGGCCGGGGCTCCCGGTTCGGCCGCCGCCACGGCCGTCGAGGCCCGCGCGGCCGAGCGGCTGGACCGCGGTGACTCGCTCCTCGCGATCGCCCGGGAGACCGCACAGCGGGGCCGCCCGCGCGGCGGGGTGCTCGGGCCCGAGGGGCAGGCCTGGCTGCAGCGGGCCGCGGCGGAGAACGCCCGGCTGCACGCCGTCGTCGGCCCGCTCCAGGGGGCGGCAGGCCAGGGACCGGCGGACCGAGGGCCGGCAGACGCGGAGGGCGGCGGGCCGGCGTCCGCCGGGCTGTGGCGCGCGGCCGCGGCGAGCTGGCAGGACACCGTGAACGCGTTCGACTTCGGGTACCGCTACGAGGTGGCACGCTCGCGCTACCGCTGGGCCGAGGCCCTGCTCGGCGCCGGCGAGCGGGAGGCCGCGGAGGTGGAGGCCGCCGAGGCGCTCTCGGAGGCGGAGGAGATGGGCGCACAACCCTTGGCCGACGCCGTCCGCGCGCTGGCCCGGCGGGCGCGGCTCGACCTGCCCGGGGTGCGCCGCGCCACGGTGTCCACCCTCACCGGGCGCGAGGAGGAGGTGCTCAGCCTGGTCGCGCAGGGGATGTCGAACCGGCAGATCGGCGAGCGGCTGTTCATCTCGACCAAGACGGTGAGCGTGCACGTGTCCAACCTGCTGGCCAAGCTCGGCGCCTCGGGGCGCGCCGAGGCGGTCAGCCTCGCGCACCAGCGAGGGCTGCTCGAGGTGTGACCCGCGGGCGCGGCAGGCAACCCGCCGGAACAAGCAGGCTACGCGCCCGGCACAAAGGGGACACATCCGGTCCATCTGTCGCGCCCCGGTCCTTCTCTCGCAATACTGAGTAGATGCCGACGGACCTCCAGGCGCTGCGAGACCTCGAGCACGTCGGTCTTGGTGCTCCCACCGCGGACGAGGCGTTCGATCGGTTCGCCCGTCTGGTTCGACGGCACCTGAAGGTACCGGCCGCCGTCGTCTACTTCGTGGTCCGCGAGGGACAGGTCCTCGCAGGGGCCTCCGGGGTGCCGGAGCCCATGCAGTCCAGCCGGCTGCTGCAGCACCCGGGCACGCTCACCAGCGTCATCACCACGCGCGGCGAGCCGGTCGTGGTGTCGGACGCCCGGCAGGACCCCGTGCTGCACGACAACTACCTGGTCCGGGAGATGGGCCTGGTCGCGCTCGCCGGGTACCCCGTCTTCGACCTGCGCGGACGCGCCGTCGGCGCCCTGTGCGCCGTGGTGGACGAGCCGCGCGAGTGGTCGGAGGACGACCTGGCCTCCCTCGCCGACCTCGCCGCCGCCTGCACCGCCGAGCTGCGGCTGCGCGCCGAGCGGGAGCGCGCGCGCCGGATCCAGGAGACGGCGGTCCGCGCGAACCGGCGCAGCCGGTTCCTGCTCTCCCTCAGCGAGGCCTTCGCCAACGCGAACACGCTGGACCAGGTCGAGGAGGTCATCGTCGAGGTCGGCACGGCGGGGATCGGCGCGCGGTACTGCGCGTTCGCCGTGGCCGACGCCGACGGGCGGGGCATCACCTACCGGTCCCTCGTCCACGCGGAGCCGCAGTTCCCGCAGCGGCTCCGGCAGGCCAAGCTGGACGAGCAGCGACCGCTGGCGGAGGCGGCCCGCACCGGCCGGCCTTTGTTCTTCCGGACGAACGAGGAGATGTTCTCGGCGTACCCGGCGATCAGGCCGCTCTGCGACCCGGACGTCGGGGCCCGGGCGTTCCTGCCCGTCGTGACGGCGGGCGCCGTCGTGGCCGTCATCGTGCTGGCGTGGGAGCGCGACCGCGGGCCGGACAAGGACTCGTACGCGCTCCAGACCGGGCTCGCCCACTACACGGGCCACGCCCTGGAGCGCGCGCGCCTGCTGGAGGAGCGCCGCGAGGCCGCCAAGACGCTGCAGCGCGCGATGCTCAGCCGCCTGCCCGAGGTGCCGCACCTCGACATGGCGGCCACGTACTCCCCGGCCACCCGGTCCGACCAGATCGGCGGCGACTGGTACGACGCCGTCGCGGTGGACGACGAGACGACCATGTTCATGATCGGTGACGTGACCGGCCACGACATGCGCGCCGCGGCGAAGATGGGCCAGCTCAGGTCCCTGCTGCGCGCCTTCGCGTGGAGCCACGACGAGTCGCCGTCGGCCCTGCTGTCGCTGCTCGACAAGGCCAACTCGGGCCTCGGGCTGCTCGCCAGCGGCACCGCCGTCGTGGCCCGGCTCGAACGGGCCATGGGGGCCTACCAGCTCACGTGGTCGACGGCGGGCCACCCGCCGCCGCTCGTGCTCCGCGAGGACGGCACGGTGGAGCGCCTGTCGGTGCTGCCGGACATGATGCTGGGCGTGCGGCCGACGGTGAAGCGCACGGACCACGTCACCACGCTGCGCCCCGGCGACACCCTCCTGCTCTACACGGACGGGCTCGCCGAGCAGCGTGGCACCACCGCCGACCAGTGGCTCAACCGCCTGCAGAAGACCCTCGCGGCGCTCGGTGACACCGCGACCGCCGCGCTGCCCGTCACGCTCGTGCGCCGCCTGGCCTCGGACGACCAGCGGGACGACGTCGCCGTGCTCGCCGTCCGGGTGCGGGCGGCGGCCCCGTCGGGCCCGCCGTCGCTCGGCCGGCCCGCGACGGCGGAGCGCAAGCTGGCCCCGTCGCTCGGCGACGTCGGCCCCGCCCGCATCTGGGTCGACGACGTGCTGGAGAGCTGCGGCGTGCCGATGCCCCTGCGCCGCACGGTGATGCTGCTGACGTCGGAGGTGCTGACCAACGCCGTCGACCACGGGCAGGCGCCGTTCACCGCCACGGTCGAGGTGGACCTGGACCGGCTGCGGGTGGGCGTGCGCGACTCGTCGACGGCGCAGCCAGAGCTGCGCGACCCGACGGTCACCGACTTCGGCGGGCGCGGGGTGCAGTTCCTCGAGCGGCTCGCGTCCCGGTGGGGTGTGGACCGGCACGGCGAGCCTCCGGCTGGTGACCGGTCCGGCGACAGGCCTGGCGGACGGCGGACGGGCGGGCGGCAGGGCCGGCGGGCGGGCAAGACCGTCTGGTTCGAGCTCGACCTCGGGTGAATTCCGGCCGACGACTTCGGGCAGGATCGAATCCCGGCCCGGCGTGTCAGTGGTGCCGCGTACGGTGTGAGCTATGGCACAGACAGCTTCAGATCCCAAGCAGAGCACCGGTGAGGACCTGGCCGGGGCCGAGCTTTCCGAGCAGCTCGAGGCGTACCGCCGCGAGCTCACCGGATACTGCTACCGACTGCTGGGCGGCGCGTTCGACGCCGACGACGCGGTGCAGGAGACCCTCCTACGCGCGTGGCGGTCGTACGAGCGGTTCGAGGGCCGCTCCTCGCTGCGCACCTGGCTGTACCGGATCGCCACCAACGTGTGCTTCGACCAGCTCGGCTCCAGCCGCGCCAAGCGTGAGCGGCCCATGGGCCTCGGCGCCGCCGTCGAGCCGGTCGAGGAGAGCCTCGCGACGGTGCTGCCCGAGTACGCCTGGGTCGAGCCGGTCCCGACCGAGCACGTGCTCCCCAGCGCGAGCGACCCCGCGGACACCGCCGTCGCGCGGGAGTCGGTCCGGCTCGCGTTCGTCGCCGCGCTGCAGCACCTGCCCGCCAAGCAGCGCGCGGTGCTGATCCTGCGCGAGGTGCTGCGCTGGCCCGCCGCTGAGGTCGCCACGCTGCTCGACACCTCGGTGGCCTCGGTGAACAGCGCGCTCCAGCGGGCGCGGGCGACGCTGGCCGAGAAGACCCCCGACCGGTCCGGGGCCTCGGAGCCGGCCGAGCAGTCGTCCACGGCCGACACGGAGCTGCTGGAGCGCTACGTCGCGGCGTTCGAGCGGTACGACATGACCGCGCTGGCCAACCTGCTCCGCGAGGACGCGGTGATGAACATGCCGCCGTACGCGATGTGGCTGGAGGGCATCGAGAACATCCAGGCGTGGATGACCGGGCCCGGCTACGGGTGCGAGGGCTCGCGCTGCGTGCCGATCCACGTCAACGGCACCCCGGGCTTCGCCCAGTACCGGCCCGACCCCAAAGGGGGTCACTTTCCGTGGGGGATCGTGGTGCTGGAGAACGACGGCACGCACATCACCGGCATCACCACCTTCCTCGACACGGAGAAGTGGTTCTCCCGGTTCGGCCTGCCCGACCACCTCGACTGAGCCGTAGGTGCGGCCGGTGAGCGGCGTCCGCCCGGTGCGGAGCCACAAGCTCGGTCGACGGATGGTGGAGACCGGGCATCTGGCAATACCCTCACCAGGGTGACTGTGCGATCCGTGGTGGTCGGCGTGGACCACAAGCACCCGGACCTGGCTCGGCGGGCAGCGTCGCTCGTCCAGTCGCTGGGTGGCAGCCTGGTCGAGCTCGTGTGCGTGTGGGTCGACGAGACAGCGGTCTCGGACTCGCGGGGATTCACCGTGTCGGTGGACCCGGACATCGCCGTGTCCTCGGACGCGTACGGGGCGGACGTCCTGGCGGGGCTGAACCGGGCGATGGCCGACGTCGGCCTGCCCTGGAGTGCCCTGCGCGGCGCCGGCGACCCGGCCGCCGAGCTGGGCCGCGTGGCCGACGAGGTGGAGGCCGCGATGATCGTCGTGGGCGCCCGGCGCGCCGGCCTGCGCGGCTGGACCACGAACCTCGTGGGCGGGACGGTCGCCGGGCGGCTCATCCACAACCAGCCGCGACCCGTGGTGGTGCTCCCCGAGACGACGTCGGCCCCGTGAGCGGTAGGTTCTTCCCAGACCTGCCCGGCGCTCAGGAGGGGGCACGCCGCGTGACGCGAGCACCGCACCGCGACTGGCGGTACGTCGGGCTCGTCGCGCTCGGGGGCGCCTGCGGCTCGGTCGCGCGCTACCTCGTGGGGTCCTGGTCGGCGGTGCTGCTGACGCCCCCGGCCCTCCTGTTCCCGAACGTGGGCGAGACGCTGCTCCGGTTCCCGATCGGGACGCTCGTCGTGAACCTCACGGGTGCGCTCGCGCTGGGGTACCTCCTGGAGGCCCTCGCGCGCCGCGGCCGCGAGACCGTCCGGCGGCGCAAGATCCGCCTGGCCATCGGCACGGGCGTGCTCGGTGGGTACACCACCTACTCGACCCTCGCCCTGGAGACCCAACGGCTGCTCACCGACGGGCTCGGCTGGCTCGCCCTGCTCTACGTGGTGCTCACCCTCGTGGGCGGCACCGCCGCGTGCCTCGGCGGCATCGCGATCGCGGCGCGCGACGACCGACGCCGGAAGCGCGGGTGACGGGATGATCGAACTGCTCGTGGTGGCCGTCGGCGGTGGCGTGGGCGCCGCCGCCCGGTTCATGGTCGACGGCGAGATCCGCGCCCGCCACGCCGGCGGGTTTCCCTGGGGGACGTTCGTGGTGAACACGACCGGCTCGTTCCTCATCGGCCTGTTCTCGGCGCTGTTCTTCACGCTCACCCGGCACGGCGTGCCCACCGATGCCGCCCTCCTGGTGCAACTCGCCCTGGTCACGGGCCTGTGCGGCGGGTTCACCACCTTTTCCACAGCCACCGTGGAGTCCGTGCGGCTGGCCCAGTCCGGCCGAATGCGGCTGGCCCTCGCGAACACGCTGGGCACGCTGCTGCTGACGGTGCTGGCGGCGACGGCGGGCGTGGCGGTGGGCGATCTCGTGGGCAACCTGGTCGACGGCCTGGTGGGCTGATCGTCGGGGAGCTGGGTGCTGGTGCGCCCGAGTGGGTGCTGGTGCGCCCGAGCCGGGCGCTGGTGCCGAGCCGGGGCGCAGGTGCCGAGCGGGCGCTGATGCCGAGCCTGGCGCCGGCGAGGCCGAGCCGGGCTTCGGTGCGCCCGAGCCGGATGTCGGTGAGCCGTGGCAGGCTTCGCTGCATGAGCCTCATGCTCCTCGACACCGCCTCGCTCTACTTCCGCGCGTTCTTCGGCGTGCCCGACACGCTGCGCGCGCCCACCGGCATGCCCGTCAACGCCGTCCGCGGCCTGCTGGACACGATCGCGTGGCTCGCCACGACCCACGGTCCCGACCGCATGGTCGCGTGCTGGGACGACGACTGGCGGCCCGCCTTCCGCGTCGAGGCGATCCCCAGCTACAAGGCGCACCGCGTCAAGCAGGAGGTGCCGGGCACCACCGGCATCGAAGAGGTCCCGGAGGCGCTGCTCGCGCAGGTACCGGTCATCGTCGACCTGCTGGCGGCGCTCGGCATCGCGCGCGTGGGCGTGCCCGGTTACGAGGCCGACGACGTCATCGGCACCCTGACCGCGCGCGCCGTCGAGCAGGGGGCCGGGCCGGTGGACATCGTCACGGGTGACCGCGACCTGTTCCAGCTCGTCGACGACGCCGCGGGCGTCCGCGTGCTGTACCCCGCGCGCGGCGTCCGGGACCCCGACGTGGTGAACGAGAAGAAGCTCGCCGAGAAGTACGGCGTCACGTCGGGGCAGGCCTACGCCGACATGGCGACGCTCAGGGGCGACCCCAGCGACGGCCTGCCGGGCGTGCCGGGTGTCGGCGAGAAGACCGCCGCCAAGCTGCTCGCCCAGTACGGCACGCTGGCCGGGATCCTCGCGGCCCGGGACGCGGGCGACAAGGGGCTGACGACGACGCAGCGCCGGCGCCTGCAGGAGGCCGACGACTACTTGCGGGTCGCACCCGTCGTGGTGCAGGTAGCGCGGGACGCGCCCCTGCCCGCCTTCGACCCGGCGATACCGACGGCGCCCGCCGACCCGGCCGCACTGGAGGCACTGACCGCCCAGTGGGGCGTGAGGTCCAGCGTGGACCGGGTACGGACGGCGTTCGGGTGGGCCTGAGCAGACGACTGACTCAGCCTCGGACCGCCGCGTCGTAGCGGTCCAGCACGACCTGGACCAGGCGGGGGTCCGCCTTGGCGGCGCCGGCCGGGCCGCACACGGGGTCGGTCACGACGTCAGCGCCCGCCTCCAGCACCCGGTCCAGGAAGTATCCGGGCGCGAGCAGGTACGACACCACGATCACCCGCGGCGCGGCGGACGACTCGGGCGCACCCGCCCGCGCGGCCGCCACCGCGTCGGGCACCCGCGGCTCCGCGCCCGCCCCGTACGACGGCGTCACGGGTCGCCCGAGCCGCTGGGCCAGGGAACTCGCGACGTCCTCGACGGCGGTCGCGGCGGCCGGCACCGAGGAGCCGGCGGCGGCGAGCACCACGGCGTCGTCGGAGTGGAAGGGGCCGCGCGCCGCCTCGGCCGCGGCATACCGGTCGGCGAGGATGTCGACGAGCAGCGGGTGCGGCCCGAGCGGCTCGGCGGCAGCGGCCACGCCGTCGGCGGCAGTACCCTCATCGGCCACACCCCGACCGGACAAGTTGACGGCGGCAACGGCCTGCGCGATGTCGTGCTGCACGTGGTACCCGGTAGACAGCAACAGCGGCACGACGACGGCGACCGGCCCGCCCGAGGACGGCTCGCTGTGCGACGCGTCGTCCCGCGGCACGACGGCCCCACCACCGACGGCCCCACCGCCGACGGCCCCACCGCCGACGGCCCCACCAGCGCCAGCAGTGCTCGCACCGCTGACCGCAGCGTCGGTGTTGGCAGCACCCACAGCCGCCTCACCGCCACTCAGCGCGGCCCCGCCAGCACCAGCACGCGCAGCGCCCTCGTCGGCAGCAGTACTCGCAGCGCCCTCGTCGGCAGCAGTACTCGCAGCGCCCTCGTCGGCAGCAGTCTTCGGCGCACCGGCGTCGCGCACGGCCTCGGCCAGGACGTCGCCGACCTCCGGCTGCTGCACGTCCACGAACGCCTCGCGCACGTCGAGGCCGGGTCGCGCGGCCCGGACGCCGTCGAGCAGTGCGCGCACCGCTGCCTGGCCGGCCGGGTCGTCGGTCCCGTGGGACGTCCCGATCAAGGTCGCGCTCATCGTCTCTCCCATCCGGTCCTTCGGGTCATTCCTCCCAGGCACCTCCGCAAACGCCCGCCAGACACCGCCCCCGACACCCCTCACCGGTCATCGACCCTGCATCCCCTCACCAAGCCCCGACCCGGCACCCCCACAACCCTCGCGAGTTCGGTCATCTGCACCCCCGACTCCGCTGAGGTCGGTCGGTTGCATCGAGATCGGTCCATTAATGGACCGATTTCGATGCAAAGAACCGAACTCGCGGGAAGGCCCAAGCAACCTACCGAACTCGCGGCCCAGGCCAGGGCAACCGACCGAACTCCCCACCACCACCAAGCATCCAAGGCCCCGAGACCCAAGGCCCCAAGACCCCAAGACCCCAAGACCCCAAGACCCCAAGACCAGCCCACCTCACCCAGTGTTCTGCAGCCCCGCCGAGACCCCGTTGACCGTCAGGAGCAGCAGGTGCTGCAGGCGGGCAGCGTAGTCGCCGTCCACCGCCGAGCCGCCGTCGGACCCGGTGCGCAGGCCGCGCAGCGCGCGGACCTGCAACAACGACAGGGCGTCGACGTACGGCGACCGGAGCTGCACGGCCCGGCCGAGCACCCGCTTGTTCGCCAGGGGGAACGCGTTGCCGCTGATCTTCAGCACCCACTCGCGGGTCAGCCGGAGCTCGTCGAGCACCATCGCCGCGAGGTCGTCGCGGGAGCCGAGGGCGAGGTACTGCGCGGCGATCCGTTCGTCGGTCTTGGCGAGCGACATCTCGACGTTGTCGAGCAGGGTCGCGAACAGCGGCCACTCGGCGCGCGCCGACCGCAGCAGCTCGACGTCCCCGGTGGTGGCGAGGGCCGTGCCCAGGCCGTACCAGCCGGCGAGGTTGATGCGCGCCTGCGACCAGGAGAAGACCCACGGGATGGCGCGCAGGTCGTCGAGCGAGTTCACCGAGAGGCCGCGCTTGGCCGGGCGCGACCCGATCGGCAGCAGTCCGACCTCCTCCAGCGGCGTGACCTGCGCGAACCACTGCGGGAACCCGTCGGCGCGGACCAGCTCGTGGAACCGAGCACGGGACGTGGCGTCGAGGGCCTCGGCGAGCGGGGCGAACTTCGCCGCCGCCTTCTCGTTCACCGCCTCGACCGACGGCGCGGACGCCAGCAGGGTCGCCGCCGCGACTTGCTCGATGTGCCGGGACGCGATGACCGGGTCGCCGTACCGGGCCAGGATGACCTCACCCTGCTCGGTCAGCTTGAACCGGCCGTCCACCGAGTGCGGCGGCTGGGCGAGCACCGCCCGGTTGGCGGGGCCGCCGCCGCGGCCGAGCGCACCGCCGCGGCCGTGGAACAGCGTGAGCCTCAGGTCGTTGGCGCGAGCCCACTCCGCGATGCGCGACTGCGCGTCGTGCAGCGCGAGCGTCGCCGCGACCGGGCCGACGTCCTTGGACGAGTCCGAGTAGCCGAGCATCACCTCGACGCGCCGCCCGTTCTCCGCCAGGCGCTTCTGCACCGCCGGCAGCGCGAGCATGGAGTCCAGGATCGGCACCGAGTTCTGCAGGTCGGCGAAGGTCTCGAAGAGCGGGATCGCGTCGATCACCGGCCCGCCCTCCGGATCGTCCGCGAAGGCGTGGGCGGCCAGCTCGTACACGGCGGCCAGGTGCTCCGGCGCCTGCGTGAACGACACGATGTAGCGGCGCGCGGCGCGCTCGCCGAACCGCCGCTGGATGGCGCCGAGGGCACGATAGGTGTCGAGAACCTCGCGCGTGCGGTCGCTCAGCGCACCGTCGATCCCCAGCTCGCGGATCTCGTCGAGCGCCGCCGCGTGCACCTGCGAGTGCTGCCGCACCTCGAGCTCCGCCAGGTGGAAGCCGAAGGTCTGCACCTGCCAGACCAGGCGCTGCAGGTCCCCGTACGCCGCCCGCGCGGCACCCGCCGCCACGAGCGAGCCCTGCACCACGAGCAGGTCCGCCTCGAGCTGCTCCGCGTCCGCGTACGCGAGGTCGGCGTCGCGCGACCGCGTGGCCGCGATCCGCTCCGCGATCGCCAGCATGGCGGCGCGGTGCGGCTCGTTCGGCGACGCCTCCTTGGCCCGCCGGGCCACGTCCTCCGAGAGCTGCCGGATCCGGCGCCACAGCGCGTTGAGCTCGGACGACGGCGCGGTGCCCTCGGCGTCCAGCGTCAGCTTGCGCCCGGTCTCGACCGCGAGCCGCTCCAGCGCCCTGAGCGCGTGGTCCGACGCCAGCGCGGCGGCCTGGCGCGTGACCTCGGCGGTGACGTTCGGGTTGCCGTCGCGGTCGCCGCCGATCCAGGTCCCGAGCTTCACGAACGGTTTGGCGACGGGAGTGGCGCGCCCGGCGTCGTCGGCCAGGAGCCAGTCGTCGAGCCGCCGGTACACCTCGCCGAAGACGTCCACCAGGACGGCGTCGAACACGCCCATGACGGTCTTGACCTCGTCGAGCACGGACGGCTTGCTGGTCCGCACCGGCGCCGTGCGCCACATGGTGTCGATCTCGGCCAGGAGGCGCCGCTCGTTCTCGACGAGGCTCACGCCGCCGAGGCGGCGGGTGTCCCGCTCCGCCAGGAGGTCCGCGAGGCGGCGGATGGTCCCGCTGATGGCCCGACGGCGCGCCTCGGTCGGGTGCGCGGTGAGCACCGGCCGGAACTCCAGCTCGTCGAGCCTGCGCAGCGCCTCTTCCCGCCCGACCTCCTCGGTGAGCTGGGCGAACGCGGCCGGGATGGTGCCCTCCAGCACGGCGGGGCCCGTTCGTGTCTCGGCCTCGCGGGAGCGCAGGACGCGCACGCGGTGGTACTCCTCCGCGAGGTTCGCGAGGTGGAAGTAGCAGGTGAACGCGCGGGCTACCTGTTCGGCGCGCTCCACGGAGAAGGACGCCACCACGGCGGCCGCCTCGTCCAGCGCATGCGGCGACGGGTCACCGTAGGCGCGAATGGTCAGCTCGCGGAGACGTTCGACGTCGTCCAGCAGGCCCTGGCCGCCGTCCTCACGGAGGATCCTGCCGAGGAGGCCGCCGAGCAGGCGCACGTCCTCGCGGAGCGGGTCGGGTACCTCGTGCCGGGCGTTGCCACGGACGGTCTGAGTTGATTCACTCACGGGTCAGAGCCTATGGCGATATTGCCATCGCCTGTTCCTCGTGTCCGATTGTTGGTCTGGCCATGACCTGCCCGACTCTGGTTGGCTGTCTCCCTGTGACCGGCTACGACACCGAGTTCCTCGGTCTCACCGTCCCGCTCCCCGTCTCGCCGGTCGAGGTACGCGTCCTCGACTACACCCACTTCTCGGTCCTGCTCGACCCGAGCCGCCGGCTCGCCGCAGCCACGGCCTGCATCGTCGACGGCGCCGCCCTCCTGGCCCTGCGCCGCTCCGGCCGGTGGCGGCTGGACGGCCGCGTCCCGACCGGCGAGCAGTCCGGCAGCGAGCTCTACGCGCGCAACCCGCTCGACCGCGGCCATCTCGTGCGTCGCCTCGACCCCGTCTGGGGTGATGCAGAGACCGCCGCGCAGGCCAACCGCGACACGTTCACCTACACCAACGCGGCGCCCCAGGTGAACAGGTTCAACCAGTCCAAGGAGCTGTGGAACGGGCTCGAGGACCACGTGCTCAGGTACGCGGCCGCGTACGACCACCGCCTCGCGGTCCAGACCGGCCCGGTCTTCACCGACGACGACCCGCTCTACCGCGGCGTGCGCATCCCGCGCCTGTTCTGGAAGGTCGTCGCGTGGATGGGTCCGGGCGACGCGCTGCAGGCGACCGCGTTCGTGCTGGACCAGACCCCGCAGCTCGAGGACGCCCGCCTCCACGAGATCACCGCCCAGGCCCTGGCCAGGGACGACATCCCGCCGCTCGGCCCGTTCCGGACCTATCAGGTCCCGGTCTCCGACATCGCGGCGCTGACCCGCCTGGGTCTCGGCCCGCTGCCCGGGGCGGACGTGCTCGCGGTGCTGCCGCCGGCGCCGTCGGGCACCCGGCCCACCGACATCACCATCCACCGCCTCCCCCGGGCGCGGGCCTGGACGGAGATCCGGACCCGCGACCAGATCGTCCTCCCGGGGCCGCCGGGGCCGGGCCGCTGAGGCGGCGCGGTCCCCGCTCGGCCGCCGCGCGGCCGGCACGGCCTCGCTCGGTCGCCCGCCTCAGGCCACCCAGCCGTCGACCCTCACAACCCGGCCACCGCCCTCACGCGGCCCGGCCGTACGTCTCCAGGAGCCGGAGCCACACCTCGCTGACGGTCGGGTAGGCCGGGACGGCGTGCCACAGCCGGTCGATCGGCACCTCGGCGGTGATCGCGATCGTCGCGGCGTGCAGCAGCTCGGCGACGTCTGGCCCGACCACGGTGAAGCCGACCAGCACCTTCCGGTCCTCGTCGACAATCATCGCGGCCCGTCCCTCGTACCCGTCGGCGTGCAGCGAGGCACCCGCGACGGCGCCGAGGTCGTACTCGACGGACCGGATGCGCAGCCCCGCCGCCTTAGCGGAGGCGGCGGTGTGGCCGACGCTCGCGATCTCCGGATCGGTGAAGATCACCTGCGGCACGGCGCGTTCGTCGGCCGTCGCCGCGTGCCGGCCCCAGGGCGAGTCGTCGACGGCGGCGGCGTTCGCGCGCGCCACGACGGCGTCGCCCACGGCCCGAGCCTGGTACTTGCCCTGGTGGGTCAGGAGCGCCCGGCGGTTGACGTCGCCCGCCGCGTACAGCCAGCCGCCGCCGACCGGCTCGCCGTCGCCGCCGAGCACCCGCAGGGACCCGTCGACGCTCAGCCAGTCCCCGGGAGTCAGCCCGATGCTGTCCAGGCCGACCGTGCCGGTGTTCGGCGTGCGGCCGGTCGCGACCAGCACCTCGTCGGCGTCCAGCACGGTGCCGTCGGCGAGGGTGAGGTGCACCGTCCCGTCGTCGTCCCGCCCGACGCGCCGCGGACCCGTGAACAGGTGCAGCGCCACGCCCGCCGCCTTCAGCGCCTCGGCCACCCGTTCGCTCGCGAACGGTTCGACGGCGGGCAGCAGCCCGTCGCGGGCGACCATCGTGACCTGTGCGCCGAGCGCCGCGTACGCGGTGGCCATCTCAGCTCCCACCACACCGCCGCCGATGACCGCGAGCCGTCCGGGGACGGCCTGCGCGGCCGCGGCCTCGCGGCTGGTCCACGGCGCGGCGTCGGCCAGCCCGGGGATCTCCGGGATACGGGCGCTGCTGCCCGTGGCGATCACGACGGCGTGCCGCGCTTCGAGCACGGTCGTGCGTCCCTCGGCGTCGGTCACCTCGACGGTCCGGGGCGCACTGATCCGCCCGACGCCCCGGAACAGCGAGATGCCGGCCTGGTCCAGCCAGGCGACCTGGCCGCCGTCGTCCCAGGTCGCGGCGAAGGCGTCGCGGCGCCGCAGCACCTCGGCGACACCCAGCTCCCCGGTGACCGCGCGGGCCGCACCGGGCAGGGCGCGTACCGCGCGCAGCGCGGCGGCGTCGCGCAGGAGCGCCTTGGTGGGCATGCAGGCCCAGTAGGAGCACTCCCCGCCGACGAGCTCGCGCTCCACGATCACGGCCGTGAGGCCGCCCTGCACCACCCGGTCGGCGACGTTCTCGCCGACCGGGCCCGCGCCGATGACGACGACGTCGAAGGTGTTCCCGGTCATCTCAGCGGCCCTTCGCGACACGGTGCAGGCGCACGGCCGAGACGAGGAAGAAGATGCCGCCGAGCGTGGCGTACCCGGCGAGCGAGGTCAGCATCGCGTTCGGACCGCCGGCCATCATGAAGAACCCCGTGCCTGCGAACACGGAGATGCCGCCGCTCAGGATCATCGCCCACTGCCCGCCGAGCCGGTAGCGGCCGATCGCGACGACGAGCTGCACGATTCCGGCGACGATCGCCCAGACGCCCCAGACCCGAAGGACCGCGGGTACCCCCGACATCACCGCGACGACCAGGCCGACGGCGGCGAGCAGGCTGAGCACCATGTTGAGGTACAGGCCGACGCTGGGGCGCGCCGTCTTCGAGGTGCGGAAGTCGACGACGGCCGCCGCGACGTCGAACAGCGGGTACAGCACGAGCAGCGTGCTGCTGACCGGCCCGAGCACGGAGCCCGTGAGGAACAGCAGGGCCGCCCAGACGACGGCGAACCCGAACCGGACGAAGTACAGGTTCCGCAGTGCGGTAGCGGTGGCTGCGGAGGATTCCGCGGTGGTCGTCATGATGTTCCCTTCTCGGAATGGTCTAGGTAGAATGACTAGTAACTCTACCGGTGGCGACAGTACACAGCGCCGGCTGTGGGGCGCAAGGGAACGCGGAAAGGAGGCACGTATGATCGCGACCGTGCACGGGTCCATACGGGACCGCCTCATCGAGGCGGCGAACGAGCTGTTCTACGCGGACGGGCTGCGCGCGGTGAGCGTGGACAAGGTCATCGAGCGCGCGGGCACCACGAAGGTGACGTTCTACCGCCACTTCCAGAGCAAGGACGACCTCGTCGTCGCCTACCTCGAGCACCGCGCGGCGGCGGAGCGGGACGGCGTCGAGGCAGCCATCGCCCACGGCGACGGCGATGTCGACGCCACGCTGCGCCTCATGTCAGAGCACACCGGGATGATGGCGTGCGAGCCCGACTTCCGCGGCTGCCCGTTCATCAATGCCGCCGCCGAGTACCCCGACCCCGGCAGCGCCGTCCGCAAGGTGGTCGACGCCCACCGCACGTGGTGGGTGAGCGCGTTCGAGCGGCTCGTCGCCCCGCTCGGCCTCGCCGACCCCGCCGCGGTCGCGGACGACCTCATGCTGCTCCGCGACGGCGTCATGGTCGCCGGCTACCTCGGCGACCCCACCAAGGTAGGGGCCTCGTTCCTCCGGAGCTGCCGGGCCGTCATAGGCAGCGCGGCGCGCCGGCCTGCCGAAGCGTGACCGGCGAATGACCATGCACCTGCTGCCAGAATCCTGCCTTGCCTGGCAGCAAGTGCATGGTCATTCGCCGAGCGGGCGGGTTCAGCGGCGTGAGCCCTATACCTCGTCCTGCCAGTGGTGTTCCGGGGAGTAGCCAAGGACGCGGCGGGCCTTGTCGATGCTCAGGAGCGTCTCCCGGCCCTGGAGCGGGCGCTTGAGCGGGACATCGGGGAAGACCTCGGCCGCCAGGTCGGCAGAATCGCGCACCATCACCGTGTCGTCGTTGGCGATGACGAACGCCTCGAACCCCGTGAAGTCGGCCTCCAGCGCGCGGCGCACCGCCTGCGCGCCGTCCCGCCCGTCGATGTAGCCCCACAGGTTCCAGCGCCGGGCCGTCGCGTCGTCCTGCCAGGACGGGAAGCTGGCGTAGTCCTGCGGCTGCATCACGTTGGAGAACCGCAGCGCGGCCACCTTCAGCGCCGGGTCCCAGCGCGTGAAGTGCTTGGCCATCTCCTCCTCGAGCGACTTGCCGAGCGAGTAGGTGGACTGCGGCAGCACGTCGTACTCCTCGTCCACCGGGATGTACGGCGGCGGCACGTCGAACGGCAGGCCCAGCACCGTCTCGGACGACGCCGTCACCACGTTCCGGATGCCCACCACCTGGGCGGCGCGCAGCACGTTGTACGTGCTGGGCACGTTGTTGCGGAAGGTCGCGGCATTGGTCGCCAGGCCGGGGGCGGGGATGGCGGACAGGTGCACGACGGCGTCGGCAGGGCGCCGCTCGTCCACGCCGGACAACAGCTCGATCACCTGGCCGAGGTCGGTCAGGTCCGCCGCCGTGAAGTCGCCCGGGCTGCCGGACGGGGGCGCCACGCGATCGGTCGCGACCACCACGTATCCCGAGTCCACCAGGTGCTCCACCACGAACCGGCCGAGCTTCCCGCTCGCGCCCGTGACCACTACTCGCTGCGTCGTTGCCATGCGTCCGATCCTGCCAGGTCTCCGGCGGGCCCCCGAGAGCCGCCCGGCACCCGACGTCAGCCCAGACGCTCCCGCAGCCAGGCGATGTCCGGCGCCATGTCGCCCTTGGTCTCGCAGATGACGGGCGCGCCCGCCGCCGCGATCACGCCCACCAGCAGATCCTCGGGGATCATGCCCTCGCCGAAGTGGGTGTGCCGGTCGGCGCCCGACCCGGCAGGGTCGCGCGAGTCGTTGGCGTGCACCAGGTCGATGCGACCCGTGATCGCGCGGATGTCGTCGACCGCCGTCGCGAGGTCGAAGCCGCCGGCCCAGGCGTGGCAGGTGTCGAGCGTGAACCCGACGTTGTCGCCGCCGTCCGCCGCCGTGACGGCGGCCCAGAGCTGCTCGATCCGCTCCAGGCGGCGCGCCATCGAGTAGTCCCCACCGGCGGTGTTCTCGATGAGCACCGGCACGTCGGTCTCCAGGGCGTCGATCGCCTTGCGCCAGTTGTCGAAGCCCTTGGCGGGCTCGTCGCTCGCGGTGACGTGCCCCCCGTGCACGACGACGCCCTTGGCCCCGACCGCGCTCGCGCCGTCCATGATCTGCTGCAGCAGCTTGCGGCTCGGGATGCGGATCCGGTTGTTGGTCGACGCCACGTTGATCACGTACGGCGCGTGCACGTAGAGGTCCAGGCCGGCCGCGGCGACGTCGGCCCGGAGCGCCTCCGCGCCGCCCTCGTAGGGCAGGTCAGGGACCTTCCAGGCCTGCGGGTCGCTGAGGAACACCTGCACCGTGTCCGCGCCGAGCGTCTTCGCCGCGCCGATCGCGTCGGTCAGGTCGACATGCGCGCCAATCTTCACCATGGGCCCCACCCTAGGACGGCTCACCGACACGACGGCGGCCGACGGGCTCAGCCCAGCCCCCGGACGCCGACCTGCGTGACCTCCAGCAGGTGCCCGTCCACCGCGACCAGGTCGCCCGTCACGCCCCGCTCGGCCAGGTCGCCGTCGCGCGGGTCGACGGCGGTGCCCGCACCGGCCTGCTCCCAGATCACCTCGCCGGAGCCCGCGTCGAGCGCCACCATGCCCCGGTCGTCGACGTCGTCCCCCTCGGTGCGCAGCAGCACGAACTCGCCGTCGGTGAACGTCTGGATCACGTAGGCGGTCCCGAAGTACCCGCCCGGCGCGTCCGGCCCACTCTCGGAGCCGTCCCAGGTCCACCGGTGCTCGCCCGTGGCCAGGTCCAGCCCGCGCACGGTCCCGGCCCCCGTCGTGACGACCACCGTCTCGCCCACCTGGGCGAGAAACTCCTGACCGCCCGACTGGAGCGCGACGTCCCAGCGCGCCGTCCCGTCCACGTCGTGGGCGGTCAGCCGCCGCCTGGGCTCGTCGATCGCGAGCAGGGTGGCCGCCTCGGCCTCGTCCGTGGACCGCGGGGCGATCACGTACCCGCTCAGCTCGTCGACGGTCTCGCCGGCGCCGTCGTACAGGACGGTGCGCGCCACGCCGTCCCAGGTGGTCCCCAGGTAGCCGCCCGTGGTGAGCCCGTCCACGAAGCCGATGCCCGGTTCGAGCTCGGCGCCGAGCAGGACGCCCTCCGGGGTGACCGCCGCCTGGATGCCGCAGCCCTCCAGGTTCACCAGGTCGGCCCAGACCCGGGCGCCGAAGCCGTCGGGGTCGAGCTGCCCGCTGAGGTAGACGTGGTTCTCCGAGCTGCCCCACTCGTCGCCGAACCTGCTGGCACACAGCGCGGCGTCGGTGGAGCGGAACGGCACGGTCACGCTCCAGCGCTCCGCGCCCGTGACGGCGTCCTCGGCGCGGAGCGCGAGGTCGCGCCCGCTCTCGACCGACCCGAAGCACTCTCCCGAGTCCGTGCACCGCACGTCGCGGTCCACCGCCGACACGGGCCCGACACGCATCGCCCTCAGCACCGTCCCGTCGGGTCCGGTGTGCGGCGGCCCGTACGCGGCCGTGTCCGCGGCGTCGAGCAGCCGCGGGGCCGACGTCGTACCGCCCGGCCCGACCACCACCACCTCGCGCTCCGGCCCGCGCCCCTGCAGGCACACCAGCGACGATGTCGCCGGGTCGTCCCACACCGGGGAGACCGTCGGCCCGCACTCCGGGTCCACGCCGAGCGGGACCGTCCAGGCCTCCTCGCCCGTCGCCGGGTCCAGCGCGACCAGGCCGCTCTCCGACTCGAACACCAGCTCGTCGCCGAGCACCGCGACGTCGGTGGTCCCCTCGCCGACGTCCACCTCGCCGCTCCAGGTCCACACGACGTCGAGCCGCGAGGCCAGGTCGGTGACACCCCCGAGGACGTCCCGCATCCGCTCCATCCGGGCGGCGTCGCGCGCGCCGTCGACCGCGAGCCCGGTCCCCAACGCGATCGCGAGGACAGCCGCGACCGGCGCGGCGCTCCGCCAGCCCAGCCCCAGGCCGCCCGATGGCGGCGGGTCACCTTCCGGTAGTACCTCGCCGTCGGCGTCCGTCGGGCCGGGCGGCGCGGCGGGGTCGGCCGCGTCGTCGTCGACCAGGTCGAAGACGAACGCAGCGCCCTCGTCCGGGTCCCGCGCCATGCGGCTGAGCGTAACCCCGGGCGGGAAACACGGGCTCCGGCGTCAGCCCCGGCCGGTCAGGCCCTCCGGCGAGACCTCGACGAGGTGCCCGTCCACGGCGACGACCGAGCCGGCGGTCGGCACGTCCCAGAGCTGCTCGCCGCTGCTCAGGTCGAGGGCGACGATCAGCCCTTCGCCCGGGCTTGCCTGCGACAGGTGCGTCAGGGCGGCGGTCTCGCCGTCGGTCAGCGTGCGGTATCGGCTCAGCCCGAGCGTCTCCTCGCTGCTCCACTCCCAGAGCTGGTCGCCGGTCGTCCGGTCGAGACCCACCACCCGGTTGCCGCGGTCCATGACCACGACGTCCCGTCCGGCGAGCAGCACCTGCTGGCTGTACCGGTCGGTCCAGGCCACCGACCCGTCCTCGCGCATCGCATCCACCCCGCTGTCACCCGACGGAGAGCCGACGAACCACAGGTCGTCCGGCGCGTCCGGCGACTGCATGCCCGTCTGCACCCAGCCGTCCAGCTCGTGCAGCGTCTCCCCGGCCTCGTCGACGACGGTCGTGTCGGCGCCGCTCCCGTGCACGGCGAAGCGGCCCCCGCCTAGCTCCGTGACCCACGCGATCGTGCCGTCGGAACGGCCCACGAGATCGAGCCGCACGCCCTGTGCCGACAGCGTCGCCCGGGCGCCGCAGCCGTCCACGTCGATCATCCTGGCCCCCGTGTACACGGTGACCTGGTCCAGGTCGACGCCCGCCTCCTCGCCCGTGACGGGGTCGTACTGCTGACAGTTGACCACGTCCACCGGTGCGAACTCGACGGTGCTCGTCCACCGTTCCGCGCCGGTCTCGGCGTCCTCGGCGGTGACCAGCACGTCGCGCCCCCCGGTGAGGACCGACGACACGCAGGGGCCCGACGCGTCGCACTCGGCCGACTCGTCGGGCGGCCCGACCCGCTCCACCCGCACGGCCAGGCCGTCCGGGCCGGGGAAGATCTGCTCGCCGTCGGCCAGGTCGGCAGGCCGGGACCGGGTGCCGCCGTCGGGCGCGATCGTCAGCACCTCGCGCGCGTCGTCGGGGCCGTGCACGCACACCAGCACGTCGGTCGACGTCGACGCGTCGTAGCCGGCCGGGCCGCACACCGGGCGCTCGTCCACCGCCACCCGCCAGACCACCTCGCCGGAACCGGGATCAACGGCCGTGACGTCCGCGAACCCGATCGGCTCGGTGGCCCCGGTCGAGGGGTCGACGGTGTAGCTCTGCGCGCTCGCCGGCGGCAGCACCAGGAGGCCGTCCATGATCACGAGCTGCTGGTCCACGAAGGTACCGAGGCCCTCGGCGGGGACGTCGAACGGCACCGTCCAGGTCTCCGCCGGCGGGTCGTCGAGCGAGGCCACCCCGAGCGGCGAGGTGCGCATCAGCTCCGCGCGCCGGTGGTCGCGCACCAGGTCGACGGCGACCACCGTCACGGCAAGGACGGTGACCACGGAGGCCGCCACGAGCCAGGTGCGCCGCGACAGGCGGGGAAGCCGGGGCAGCCGCCGAACGGGCGGGCCGGCCGGGTCGCCCGCGGCGGCGCCGGCCCGACCGCCCGCGGCGGCGCCGGCCGACACCGACCAGGACTCCGAGCCGCCCGCTTCCGCATCCGGCCCGTCGCCCTCGACCAGGTCGAAGACAACGGGTTCCTGCTCGTCGGGCCGTGGCATGGCGGGAGCCTACTCGCCCGGCCTGTGGGCTCAGCCGAGCCCGACGACGCCCTGCTGCGTGATCTGCGCCAGGTACCCGTCGACGCTCACGAGCTGCGTGTACGGGGTGTCCTGCTCGAGGTCCCAGCGCACCGAGCCGTCCCGGAGGTCGACGGCGAGCAGCCGCAGCCCGGACGCGTCCCCGCCCGGGTCGGTCGACACCGGCAGCAGCACGGTGTCGCCGTCCGTGTAGGCCCCGAAGACGAACGAGCTCGCGGCCCAGGCCATGTCGCCGAACGCGAGGACCTCCGGGTCGAGGGTCCAGCGGTCCGCGCCGGTGCCGAGGTCGATCGCGCGCACCGCGCCCTGGTCGTCGATCACTACCGCGGTGCCGTACACGCGGGCCAGCAGCACCGTCGCCGCAAGGCCGGGGGCCGACCACAGGCCGGCGCCCGCGTCGTCGCCGGAGGTGGACCAGGCGTGGGTGCGCCGGCCGAGGCTCTCCAGCAGCAGGCCCGGGTCCCGGCCGTCGCCGGCCCACGGTACGAGGGCCTGGCCGTCGAGCGTGATGGTGCCCCCGTCCGGCAGGTGGACGACGTCGTTGGGCACCCCGGCGTCGTTGAGCGTCGGACCCGGACCCACCCAGCCGCCGTCGGGCAAGGACGCGAACGACGCCGTGTCCACGCCGTCGGCCGGCGGGTCCGCCGGATCCTCCGGGTCGTCGAGGCGGGTGCCGTCGAGCAGGAACGCCGCCGCGACGCCGCAGCCCTGCACCTCGATCACGTCGTCGTGCAGCTCCCAGCCGAGGGAGCCCGCGACGTCGAGCACCGGGTCGTCGTCGGTGTAGGAGACGCAGGTCTCGGGCCGCGGCTCCCCGAAGGCGACGGTCTCGCTCCAGCGTTCGTCCCCCGTGGCGGCGTGCTCCTCGCGGACCACCAGGTCCGGCCCCACGAAACCCTTCGGCAGGTGCGGGGCGCCCAGCTTGTCGACCACCACCGGCCGTTCCTCCTGGTCGCCGCCCACGAGCTCGAAGGTGAGCAGGCCACCGCCGGCCGTCGGTGCGACGATCGCGTCCTGGTCGAGCTCGCGGGTGGTCGCCGCCCCGTCGGGATCGATGACGGTGACCTGCTGCCCGCCGTCGCCGGCAGTGCTGACGCAGACCAGCGGGTCGGCCGGCTCCTGAGCGCCCGGCCCGCCGACGCCGAGGCGCGTGGTCGGGCTGCAGTTGGGGTTCTCCCCGACGTCCACGGTCCACCGCACGTCGCCCGACGCCGGGTCCACGCCCTGGACCTTGGCGTCGCCGGCGATCGCGAGCACCCCAGGCATCGCCACCAGGGTCGCCGAGAGGGGGTTGTCGAGGTCGATCGACCACTGCTCGGTGGGCTCCTCGGCGAGGCTCCGCACGCCACCGGGGGCCGCGAGGAGCGCGCGTTCGCGCAGCTCCGCGTTCACCAGCACCCCTGCGACGACCGCGAGCACGACGACGGCCGCCGTCCCGCCGGCCAGCAGCACCCTGCCCCGGCGGGTGGTGGGCATCCGCCGTCGGGCCGCCGCCGCACCACGCCGCGCCGTCTGCCCGACGGCGGTGCGCGCACCCGCGAGTGCCACGGCCACCCGGCCGGGCTCGCGGGGTGCCGGCTCGTCCGCCGGGTCGGGGCCGGTCCCGTCGGGGCCGGTCCCACCGGCGGCGGGGCGGACGGCGTCCGGGTCCGCCCCGTCGCCGGACGCACCGGGGCCGTCGGACACACCGGGCACCTCGTCGATGAGGTCGAAGGTGTGCACCTTCTGCTCCGGGTCGGGACGTGCCGGCGCGCCGTCGTCGTGCCCGGTGTCGTCGTACTCCGTGCGTTCGGTCACGCCCCGAGAGTAGTGCCCCTGTCCCTGGCCATGGCCGCCTTCCACGTGACCCGGCCACCGGTCTGCATGAGCGCTCCCCGGTAGGCGCGCTCGCTGAGCAGCACCGCGCCGACGGTGGCCGCCACCAGGATGAGCAGCGACACCAGCGGCTCCCACCAGAGGGTGTCCCCGTTGAGCACCCGCACCGGCATCGAGACGATGGACGCGGGCGGGATGTACGACAGGACGCGTTCGAAGACGCCGTCGGCCGAGAACGTCACGATGTACACGCCCATGAGCAGCATCATCAGGGGGCTGGTCGTGTACTGGAGGTCCTCCGTGCGCGACGCGAGCGAGCCGGCCACCGCGTACAGCGCCGCCACCGCGACGAAGCCGACGGTGAAGAAGACGACGAACCACAGCATCGTCGCCGTCATCGCGGGCAGGATCGCCGACAGGTCGGTGAACGAGACCCCGATGAGCCCGACGGCGGCGAGCAGGAGGTTCTGCGCCAGGGCGATCACGGAGCTGCCGATGATCTTGCCCGCGAGGAGCTGCCGCAGCGGCACGGCGGTGGCGATGATCTCGACGAGCCGCGACTGCTTCTCCTCGATCACGCTGCCCGCGATCATCGCGCCGGAGCCCACCGCCCCCATGAAGAACAGGAACGCGAGCACGAACCCGGCCACGAACACGACCTGCGGGTCCACCGGGTTGCCGTCGAGCCGTTCGGTCCGGACCTCGCTGCCCGCCGTGAGGGCTGCCATGGTGGTGCCCGCCTCGGCCGCCCGCTCGGCCATGGCCTGCTCGCGGATCGTGGTCTCGACCAGCGCGGCGAGGTCGTTGTCGGGCTCACGCCAGGCCGAGAGGGTCCAGTCGGCGGTGGCGCCGGTTCCGGAGCTGAGCCAGGCGTCGGCGGTCTCGTCCTCGAGGGCGGCCTCGGCCGCCGCCTCGTCGTCCACCCGCACCACGCCGAGCTCGATCGGCTCCTCGGCCGCCTCGGCCGCCGCGACGGCGGACCCGAGCGCCCTGTCCGCCGCGTCGTCACCCGCGACGACCGCCACATCGAACGACTCGGTGCGGCCCTCCTGGTAGGCCGTGAAGGCGATCAGCCCGCCGATCATCGCGACCGTGACCGCGAGGCCGATCAGGAACCCCTTGTTGAGGGCCCGCACCACGATCTCGCGGGTCGCCACCAGCATCCAGGCGTTGCTCATGCCATGTCCTTTCCGCGTGAGCCTGCGGCTCCGCTCCGACCGCCTGCCTCGTCCCTGCGCCCTGTACCGCGCCCCCGGCTCATGCGGTCACCTCGCGGTAGATCTGGGCCAGCGTGGGCCGTACGGGGGAGAACTCCTGGACCGCGCCCCGGTCGAGGGCTGCGGACAGCAGGCGGGTGGCCGCCGCGTCGTCGTGCACCTCGACGAGGGCGGACGAGCCGTCGACGTCCACGGCGAGCACGCCGGGCACGCCGCGCACGAAGCCGGCGTCGCCCGACAGCACCAGCCGGTGCCTGGTGACGCCCTTGGCCCGCAGTTCGTCGGGTGTCCCGTCCGCCAGCACCTTGCCCCCGCCGAGGATGACGAGCCGCTCGCACAGCCGCTCCACGAGGTCGAGCTGGTGCGAGCTGAACAGCACGGGCACGCCGCGCCGGGTGTGCTCGCGCAGCAGGTCGGCCATCGCGTCGACGGCGGCTGGGTCGAGGCCGCTGAACGGCTCGTCCAGGACGAGCGCCTTGGGCTGTCCCATGACCGCAGCGACGATCTGCACGCGCTGCTGGTTGCCCAGGGACAGCTTCTCCACGTGGTCCTTCGCGCGGCCCGCGAGCCCCAGCCGGTCGAGGTGCTCCAGCACCTCACGCCGGGCCACCGGCGCCGCGATGCCACGCAGCCGCGCCAGGTAGACGAGCTGGTCCAGCACGGGCTGCTTCGGGTAGAGACCGCGCTCCTCGGGCATGTAGCCGAACTCGCGGCGGTCGCTCCGGGTGACGGGCGCGCCGCCGAACCGCACCTCGCCGCTCGTGATCGCCAGCACGCCCATGATCATCCGCATGGTCGTCGTCTTGCCCGCGCCGTTCCCGCCCACGAACCCCGTGAGCAGGCCCGACGACGCCGTGAAGCTCACGCCGTCCACCGCCCGCCGTGGTGGGTCGGCCGAGGCGAACACGCGGGTCAGGTCCCGCACCTCCAGATCGCTCATGACCCTCACGCTATGAGCCCTCCGCCTGCGGCGGATCCGCCGCAGGACGGAACCGCCCTCCGCCGAGCGAAGGGGTGCTGACCGCGGGTGGCGGTGTGGTATTACACCTTGCGGTTGCCGATGGGGGTCTGGCACGTATTGTCCCGTGCGGAACGAGCGTCGTGCCGAATGGTTCGACTGGCCTTCCGCGGGGGGAAATGAGCAGTGCGCTCCCGTGGATGATCCGCGCCCGGGTGAGCACAGACCGGAGCGTCACCGCAGAGAGCCACAGGGCAATATCAGAACCCGCAGGGGAGCTAAGCGTGCGCAAGCGTTTGATCGTCACAGGAGCGGCTGCAGCCTTGGTGCTGACCGCAGGGATCGTGGGTGCCGTAGCGGTCCAGCCGTCCGGGAAGGAGCAGGCCCGGCTGACCTCGGCCGGGGCAACGGTGCCCGATGTTCTGCAGGGTCTGCCGCCGATGATGGTGAAGCGCGAGCCCGTGGCGCGACCGGGCGAGAACGGCACGGTGGACGTGCACGGGCGGCCCGAGCCGCAGGGGAACCCGTTCAAGTACACGCCCCCGCCGGAGCCGGTGGACGTTCCCGAGGCTCCCGAGGACACGGGGGTGGCGGACCCGACCCCGCCGTCCGGCGACTTCACGATCACGCCGGTGCCGGACCCGGACTTCGGGGGCGGTTCGGAGCCGACCCAGACCCCGCGGCCCGCGGACCCGCCCGCGCCGAAGCCGACCGACCGGCCGACGCAGAAGCCGACGACCCGGCCGACGCCCACCCCCACGCCGACGCCCACGCCGACCCCCACCCCAACTCCGACGCCCACGCCGGAGCCCACCCCGACGACCGAGCCGTCGGCGGAGCCGACCGTCGAGCCCACGGCGCAGCCGTCCGAGGAGCCGTCTCCCACGCCGGAGCCGTCGCCGGAGCCGTCGACCGAACCGTCATCGGAACCGACGACCGAGCCGTCGCCGGAACCGTCGGCCAGTTCTTCGCCGGAATCGGTCGAATAGTCTGAATTCGCGGGTGAAATTTCCGCTCGGTCAACCCAGAGAAATAGGGGCCTTCCTGGTAGGGGTCCCGCCATTTCCGCTGCACATATCCAGCGGACGGCGCACGCCCGATTACCCCGTCACCCGATTACCCCGTCATCCGTTTCCAGTCGTTCCACGGCCGACCCCCGCCTAACCACCACGGCCGAACCGCAACTTCCACGTGCTCCCCGGCGTCGAACCGCAACGACACGCCGGTATCCGACGCTCGGTCAGCGTGTCGTTTCGGTTCGGCGACGCGATGTGACGGCAACTTGCGGGTCGGCGGCGGCTGCGGGTCAGACCAGGCCCACCCGGTGGGCGAGGACCACGGCCTGGACCCGGTCGCGCAGGTGCAGCTTGGCCAGGACGTTCGAGACGTGCGTCTTCACGGTCGCCTCGCCGAGAAACAGGGTCGAGGCGATCTCCGCGTTCGACAGCCCGGTACCCACCAGCTCCAGCACCTCGCGCTCGCGCGGCGTGAGGAGAGCAAGACCGGCAGGTACCTCGGCCTGGCCCACGCTCTGGTTCGCCGCCGCCCCCGGGAGCCCAGCTGCCCCCGCTGGCCCGGCCACTCCCGCGGCGCCGACCACCCCGGCCCCGGCCGTCGAACGCGCGGGCCCGGCCGCCGGCCGACGCTCCCCCGCCACCATCTGCTCGATCACCCGTCGCGTGATCTGCGGCGCGAGCAACGCATGGCCGGCCGCCACCGTCCGCACGGCGTCCACGAGATGCTCGGCGTCGGAGTTCTTCAGCAGGAACCCCGACGCGCCCGCCGCGAGACCGTCGAACACGTATTCGTCGTGGTCGAACGTCGTCAGGACCAGCACCTTGGCGAGATCCTCCGCGACGATCCGGCGCGTCGCCTCGATACCGTCCATCACGGGCATCTGCACGTCCATGAGCACGATGTCGGGGCGCAGCTCGCGCGTCAGCTCGATCGCCGCCGCACCGTCGCCGGCCTCGCCGACCACGTCGACGTCGTCCTCCACCGAGAGGATGAGGGAGAAGCCCGAACGGACCAGCGCCTGGTCGTCGACCAGCAGGACGCGCGTCACCGGGCCGCCTCCGACCGGGTCTCCGCCACGGCAGCCGACACGTCCCCCGAAGGGCCTTCCGACGCCGCGGCCGGCAGCTCCGCCGAACGGGTATCCACCGCAGAGGCCGGTCCCTCGTCCGGCCGGTCCGCCGCCGTCCGGCGCGCTCCCGGCACGGCAGCGGACGACGGCGCGGCACCGGACCCGGACGACGGCGCCACCGCGGACACCGGCGCCGGAAGCGGCAACCGCACCCGCACCCGGTACCCGCCCGTGGCGCGCGGCCCGATCTCGACCACACCCTGGTGCGTCGCGACCCGCTCCCGGATCCCGAGCAGCCCCAGCCCGGAGCCGGAGGTCCCGTGGCGGGGGCGCCCGTCGTCGAGCACCTCCACCTCCGCGAAGCCGTGCGCGAACTGCCGGTCCGCGAGCGCGTCCGGGCCGCGCACCACCCGCAGCGTGACCGTCGCGGAGCGGGCGGTCGAGTGCTTGCGCACGTTGGCCATCGCCTCCTGGGCCGTCCGGTACAGGCTGAGCCCCATGGGGGCCGGCACGTCGGCCGCTGCGCCGGGCGGCTCCTCGACCTGGCGGAACGTCGTGTCGAGCCCGTCGTGGTCCGCGGCGGCCAGGGCCGGGAGGTCGGCCAGCCCCGGTTCGGGTGCCCGGGAGGCGCCGTCGGACGTCGCGGAGCCCGGCGCGCCGCCGTCCGGCACCGAGCGGAGGGTGCCCACCAGGTTCCGCATCTGTGCGACCCCCTCGCGCGACTCGCGCTCGATGGTGGCGAGCGCCTCGGCCGCGAGGGCCGGGTCGCGGCCGAGCACGCGGCGCGCGGCCGTCGCCTGGATGCCGATGACGGACACGTGGTGCGCGACGACGTCGTGCAGCTCGCGCGCGATCCGCACCCGCTCGCTCACCACCGCCTGGTCGGTGAGGGCCGCGGCCTGCGTCTCGATGGTGACGGCCTGCTCGGCGAGCTGCTCCCGGCGCCGAGCGGCGTTCCACTGCATCTGGCCCGCCAGGACCGCGCCGCCGAAGAACGCGATGTTGATGATCAGCGTGTACACGGTGTTCGCGAGGTACGGGTCGATCAGGCCGGGCCAGTCGGCAGGGGTCGGGAACTCCTCCAGGATCGTCTCGATGCCCTGCTGCACCGCGAACATCCAGATGAGCCACGTGAACATCACCAGGACGCAGACGCTCACCACCACGAGCATCGCCCGCCGGTCCCGCGCCCACGCCACCGCCGTGTACAGCGCGACGAAGTACATGACCTGCATCGGCATGAGCACGGTGAGCGGCGCAAGGGTCAGCCCGAGCCCGAGGAAGAACCCGTAGACCACCGTGAGCGAGATCAGCGGGTAGCGACGGCGCCACGCCAGCGGGGCGGTGCTGAGCACCCCGAGCAGCAGGATGAGCCACAGCGGCTCACGGCGGTCCTCGAAGAAGCCCATGCTGCGCCCCAGCTCGACGGAGAGCGCGGCCAACGCGGCGAACCCCGCACCCAGCCACAGGTCGTTCCGGTAGGCGCGGGCGGGGTCGGCGGGGACGCGCTCCCAGTCCGAGTCGACGCCGAACCAGTCGAGCACGCGGCCGCCCACGCCCTCGGCGCGTCCAGGCGCCGCGGCGGGCTGCCGGGCGTCGGACCGCCCGGCGTCGGAACGAGGTGGTGCATCGGCCATGCCCCCAGCCTAGGAACTCGGGGACGCCACCGCTTCCGCCTGGAGGCGGAGCCGCCCGGCGCGCTCCGCCGTCGGACGGAGCCGGCCTCCTCCGGGCGAGGCTCGGCCACCTTCCGCGAGAGCTGGCCACGCCCAGCGGACCCGGACCGCCGGCGCCAACCGGCGCACAGCGGCCAGCCGGCGCGTAAGTCGCTGGACACGGCCCGCCCGGTGACGCATGGTGGCGGAGCACCTGCCTCACGAAGGGAAACCGTTCAATGACGTTCTGGATCTGCAGTACCTGCGGCGTGGAGCACGAGTCCCGGCCCGACGTGTGCGCCATCTGCGCCGACGAACGCCAGTGGGTGCCCGCCGACGGGCAGCACTGGACCACCCTGGAGGAGCTCGCCGCCGAGGGCCAGAGCGTCAGCGTCGAGGAGCTGGAGCCCGACCTGTTCGGCCTCACCACCGTGCCCGACGTCGGCATCGGCCCCACCGCGAAGATCGCCAGGACCCCGGCGGGGAACCTCATGTTCGACGTCCCCGGCTACGTCGACGACGCCGCGGTCGCCGCGGTGCAGGACCTCGGCGGGCTCGCGTACATCGTGGCCAGCCACCCGCACATGTACGGCGTGCAGGTGGAGTGGAGCCGCCGGCTGGGCGGGGTCCCCATCCTGGTCAGCGAGGCCGACGCCGGCTGGCTCGCCCGGCGCGACGACGCCGTCGAGCTGTGGAAGGGCGACCGCGAGATCCTGCCGGGCGTGACGCTGAGCCAGCCGGGCGGGCACTTCCCGGGCTCGGCGGTGGCGCACTGGGCGTCGGGCGCGCAGGGGAAGGGTGTGCTGCTGAGCGGCGACACGATCTTCGCGAACCCCGACCGGACGTCCGTGTCCTTCATGCGCAGCTACCCGAACCGGATCCCACTGTCGGGACCTGTGGTGCAGCGCGTCGCGCACCACGTGGGGCGCTTCGAGTTCGACCGGCTCTACAACAACTTCCGGGGCATCATCCCGACCGACGCCCGGGAGATCGTGCAGCGGTCGGCGGAGCGGCACGCGGCGTGGACGAGGGGCGACTTCGACCACCTGACCTGAAACGAGGCCTGGTCAGGCCGCGGCACCGTCCAGGAACAGCGACGTGACGGTGGCCGCTGCCGTCTCCGCGGCGACACCGCCGACCACGAGGTGCACGCCCATCTCCAGCAGGGCCGACAGGGCCGCGACGTGCGTGGCCACGGGAACGTCGGCGCGCAGCGTGCCGTCGTCGACGCCGCGGGCCAGGAGCGCACGCAGCGGCTTGCCGACCCGTTCGTCCAGGTCGGCCTCGTCCTTGGCGTCCTTGACGTCCATGTGCGCCAGCACCGTGAACGCGCCGCCCGTCACGATGAACGCGCGGGTCAGCCGCGCCACGCCCTCACGCACCGCCACCTGATCGAGGTCGGCGTCTTTGACGCGTTCGGCGATGCGGTCGATCGCGACAGCGACCACACCGCGCAGCAGCGCCTCGCGGGTGGGGAACCACCGGTACAGCGTGGCCCGGCCGACGCCGGCGGCGCGGGCGATGTCGGCCATGCTCGCCGTCTCGAGCCGCATGCCGAGGGCGCGCACCACCTCGTCGACGATCGCGGTGGCGGGGCGGGACAGAGCGGCGGCCATGGGTAGACCGTACGCGACCGTGAACACGGGCTGTCGCTCTCCGGGACGCATATGTATCGTTACTGAGACATCACTGTCTCAGTCGAGAGCGAGCACCCCCATGACATCCATCCGCCACCTCGGCGAACGCGAGATCAGCCCGATCGGGCTCGGCTGCATGCAGTTCGCCGGCACCGGTATCGGCTTCTACCCACCCGTCCCGCAGGACGAGGTCGATGCGATCGTCGGCGCAGCCCTCAAGGGCGGCGTGACCTGGTTCGACAGCGCGGAGATGTACGGCAGCGGCGCCTCGGAGCGCGCGCTGACCACGGCGCTGCGCGGCCTCGGCGTCGCGCCCGGCGACGTCCTCATCGCGAGCAAGTGGACGCCGTTCGGCCGCACCGCCCGCAGCATCGAGGCCACTGCGCCGCGCCGGCTGGCCGCCCTGCAGGGCTACCCGCTCGACCTGCACCAGATCCACGCCCCGTTCGGCAGCCTCTCCCCCATCACCCGTCAGGTCGAGGCGATGGCTCGCCTGTTCGAGGCGGGCACCATCCGGGGCGTCGGCGTCTCCAACTTCGGCGCCGCCGACCTCGAACGGGCCCACGCCGTGCTCGCCGCCCGCGGCATCCCCCTGCTGTCGAACCAGACGCAGATCAGCCTGGTGCACCGCACGCTCGAACGAGACGGGGTGCTCGCGACGGCGCGCCGACTGGGGGTCACGCTCATCGCGTCGGCGCCACTGCGGGCCGGACTCCTCACGGGGAAGTTTCACGAGGACCCCTCGCGCGTGCGGGCGCTGCGCAACAGCCGGCGCCTGATCGCCGGCGGCCGCTACGGGTACTCGCCGCGCGCCCTCGAACGCACGCGGCCGTTGATCGACGAGCTTCGCGCCGTCGCTTCCGCGCATGGCGCCACCCCTACGCAGGTCGCCCTGGCCTGGCTGATCACCTACTACGACGACACCGTCGTGGCCATCCCCGGCGCGTCCAAGGTGCGGCACGCCGAGGAGGCGGCCGCGGCGGCCGGCCTGACCCTGAGCCGGCGAGAACTGGACGCGCTGGCAGAGGCCTCGACCGGCGTCCTGCGCGGCTGACCCGCGGTGGGGCCCCTGAGCGCCGGTCCAGCTCTCCTGGGAAACAGTTGCTCCCCAGGGTGTGTCACTGACAGTAGACAACGTCCACTTTCAGCAACACGACCCCGGGGCGGGGTCTCTCCCCGCCGGGCACCACTAGCCGTTCACGACGATCGCGCCCGAGTCAGCAACAGCGCGCGCCCGGGTTGGCGTCCTGCTCCGCGTAGCGGTTCCGCCAGTACTCCCGCACCGTCGGCACCGCGGCGTCCGGGTGCACGCGGCGCAGGTGCGCCACGTACCGCTGGTAGTCGCTCTCGCCCAGCACGCCGGTGACGTACCAGGCGAGGGCGCGCCAGCCCCGGCGCACGGAGAGCGAGCTCATGCGTGCGTCCCCGCCCGGAGCTTGTCCGGGTGCTCCCCGTAGTAGGCGGTCCACTGCGCGGCCACCTCCCGCTCCGCGTCGGTGGAGATGAGGCCCGACGGCGCGAAGGTGGCCGACGGCGTGTCCGGCTCCTCGGTGGTCGGCAGTCCACCGGCCCGGATCGCCTTGACGCACACCCACAGCGCCACCAGCGCGACGACCAGCACGAGCACCGCGAACACGATCGACAGCGTCCCCTGGATGAAGGTGTTGCGGATGACGGCGTCCATCGCCGCGGGGTCCGCGGCCGTTCCGAACGACGTCTCGCCCGCGTCCCGCGCCTCGCGGAACGCGGTGTGCTGCGCCCAGTACCCGAGGGTCGGCTCGGGCGAGAAGATCTTCTGGTACGACGCCGTCATGGTCACCGCCAGGTCCCAGACCAGCGGGACGGCGGGGATCCACGCCCACCTCAGGTAGCCCTTCTTCACCAGGACCACCGTGACCAGGGCGAGCGCCATGGCGGCGAGGAGCTGGTTGGCGATGCCGAACAGCGGGAACAGCGTGTTGATGCCGCCCAGCGGGTCGGTCACGCCCATGAGCAGGATCGCGCCCCACAGGCCGCACACCACCACGGAGCAGATCCAAGCGCCGACGCGCCAGGACGGGTCACGGAACCTGCGCAGCGGGCCGCCGAGGTTGCCGAGCGTGTCGGACAGCATGAACCGGGCGACGCGCGTGCCCGCGTCGACCGTCGTGAGGATGAACAGCGCCTCGAACATGATCGCGAAGTGGTACCAGAACGCCTGCAGGCTCGCGCCGCCGAGGAACGAGCCCAGGATCTGGGACATACCGAAGGCCAGCGTCGGGGCGCCGCCGGTGCGGGAGACGATGGACTCCTCGCCCACGGCGTCCGCCGCGCCCTGGATCTCCGCGCCCGTGGCCGCCGGTCCGGCCAGACCGAGGCCGTTCACGTACTCGGCGGCCGTTCCCGGCTCGCCGCCCGTGAGGCTCGCGGGGGCGTTCATCGTGAAGTACAGGTGCTGGTCGATGGAGATCGCCGTGACCAGGGCCATGATCGCCACGAACGACTCGGTGAGCATGCCGCCGTAGCCGATGATCCGGAGCTGGCTCTCCTTCTCCACGAGCTTCGGCGTCGTACCGGACGAGATCAGGGAGTGGAACCCGGAGAGCGCGCCGCACGCGATGGTGATGAACAGGAACGGGAACAGCGCGCCGGCGAACGCGGGGCCGTTGCCCTCGATGGCGAAGCTCGACACGGCCGGCGCCTGGACGGCGGGCTGCGCCACGAGCACGCCGACGGCGAGCAGGACGATGGTGCCCACCTTCATGAACGTGGACAGGTAGTCGCGCGGGGCGAGCAGCAGCCACACGGGCAGCACGGACGCGAGGAACCCGTAGCCGACGATGAGCCACGCGACGGTCACCGGCTCGAGCGTGAACAGCTCGGCGCCCCAGGTGGTGTCGGCCACCCAGCCGCCCGCGACGATCGCGAGGATCAGCAGCGCGACGCCGATGAGGGACACCTCTGACACCCGGCCCGGACGGATGTACCGCAGGTACGCGCCCATGAACAGGGCGATCGGGATGGTCATGCCGACCGAGAACACGCCCCACGGCGACTCCGCCAGGGCGTTCACCACCACGAGGGCGAGCACGGCCAGGATGATGATCATGATGACGAACACGCCGATGAGGCCGGCGGCACCGCCGACGGAGCCCATCTCGTCGCGGATCATCTGGCCGAGCGACCGGCCGCGGCGGCGGGTGGACAGCCACAGGACGAGGTAGTCCTGGACGCAGCCGGCCAGGACGGCGCCGATGATGATCCACAGCGTGCCCGGCAGGTAGCCCATCTGGGCGGCGAGCACGGGCCCGACCAGCGGCCCCGCGCCGGCGATGGCGGCGAAGTGGTGCCCGAACAGCACGCGCCGGTCGGTGGGCGCGAAGTCGCGGCCGTTCTCGTGCTCCTCGGCGGGCGTCGCCCGGTCGTCGCGCGGCCGGACCACCTTGTACTCGATGAGCCGCGCGTAGAAGCGGTAGGCGATGATGTACGTGCCGACGGCGGCGACGACGAAGTACGCACCGTTGACCGACTCACCGCGCACGAACGCGACGAGCGCCCACGCGATCGCCGCGAGGAGTCCGATGGCGGCGAAGATCAGCTTCTTGCCGGTGGTCATGGGTCGGCGGTCGATGATCGCGACCGGGGGGAGGTCCGGATCGTTCCGGACCAGCTCAACGTGCTCGGGTGAGCGCACGGCGGCCTCCTTGCCGGGTGGCCCGGCCCGAGCCGGTGGACGGCGGGCCGGATACTGGGTGAATCGTTACCGTGGACAGACTCTAGTTGCCCCGGAACACGAAGAACCAGGCCCGGACGCCGAGAAACCTCGGCGTCAGCCGGACGGATCACGGGAGTGACCTGCACGTCCGACACGCGGCGTGTGGGAGCCTCGTCCCCGTGACCCTCACTCTGTCCGGGCCGCTGGCCGGTCCCGCCCGCCTGACCGCCGCCTTCCTCGTGTCGGCGTCGGCGATCCTGCTGTTCGCCGTGCACATCCGGCCGATCGCGTACGTGCCGCTGGTCCTGGGCATCGCGCTGGGCCTGTGGGCCGACCGCGCGCTGGGCCGCGACCTCGCGCTGATCGGCGTCGGCATGGGGATCATCTCGCTGATCTCCCTGGAGGCCGACCTGTCCGACGCCGGGATGCTGCGCTTCACGCTCGCGCTCGGCGGGGCCGTGCTGGTGCCCTGGGCGCTGTCCCGGTTCGTGCTCAGGCAGGACACGATCCAGTTCCCCGTGGCGACCGGACGCCGGTGGGGCCGCGGGCAGTGGACCTACCTCGTCATCGTGGTGGTGGTCGGGTACCTGGTGCTGCCGTTCTACTTCCTGGGCTCGGGCGCGTACCTGAACTGGCCCGACCTGGAGGGGTCCCAGGACATCTGGCGCCTGTTCGTGGGCGTGAACGCCGTGGGCATCTGGGACGAGCTGTTCTTCATCTGCGTCGTGTTCGCCCTGTACTGCCGGCACTTCCCGGTGTGGCAGGCGAACGTGCTGCAGTCGATGATCTTCGTGTCGTTCCTCTGGGAGCTCGGCTACCGCGAGTGGGGTCCGCTGCTCACGGTGCCGTTCGCGCTGGTCCAGGGCTGGATCTTCGCCAAGTTCAAGTCGCTCACCTACGTGGTGGCTGTGCACCTGCTGTTCGACGCCGTGGTGTTCGGCGTCCTGGTGCACGGCCACCACCCGGAGCTGTTCGACATCTTCGTGACGGCGCCCTGACGCGGCGGGACTCCGGGCCGCGCCGGGCGTGGCGCCGGTCAGGCGCTTGGCGCGGGCCGGGGGTCGCCGCGCGTCCCGGCCCGCCCTAGTTCGCGCTCGCGTTCGTCGACCCGGGACCGCCGACGGCGGCGAGCACCTCGCGTACCTCTTCCACCTCGGCGCGGATCTCGTCCGCCTCCGACTGCGCCAGCGCCTTCGCGTCGGCGTCCTCGCCGCCGGCGATCTCCTCGTCGGCCGGCTGCAGCCCGCCGTAGTGGTGCTCGACCAGCGCGGCCAGCAGCGCGATGTCGAACTCCGACCCGTCGAGCGCCGCTATCGCGTCGACCTGCTCGTCCGTGAGCATCCCGTGGTTCCCGCCCTCGTGCGAGTGGGCGTTCGCGCCGGCCCGGGGCCCGCTGCCGCCGCCGTCGGGCAGCTCGGTGTCCAGGCCGTTCTCGCCGAGGGCGAGCGCCTCCGTGCCCGCCGTGGGGACGGGGATCTCCCGGGCCTCGAGCCAGCCGGCGAGGTCGCTCACGCGACTCACCGAGGCCTCGCCCACCTCGACGGCGAGCTCCAGCACCGCCTGGTCCGTTGACCGCCCCGGCGCGAGCGCCGTGAGCTGCACGGCCTGCGCGTTGTGCTCCACCATCGTCTCGGCGTAGGCGACGTCGGCGGGGGAGTATCCGGCGGCCTCCTGCTTGGCCGGGACCAGCACGCCGAGCCACAGCAGCAGCGCCAGCACCACGGCCAGGCCCCCGGCCAGCACGGCCCCCATGATCCGCAGCCGCCGCCCCAGCCCATAGGCCGACGGCGGAGGCGTGGCGTCGTCCCCAGGCTTGCCGCCGGACGGCGGGGTGCTGGGGTCCTCGGTCGTCGTCGACTCCTGGGGCGTCATGTCCGGGAGAGTGCCACAGAAACCCGAGGCCGCGCCATCACGGAAATCCCGCACGCCCCGTGCCGGGCTCACACCGCTCCCTTTCGAGGCCGAGGTTCCTTTGCTCTGAGCGGGTTGAGAGCGAAGGAACCTCGGTCTCGAAGATGATGCCGGAGGCCCACCGACGGCAACCGCCGGTGGGCCTCCAACAGATCAGGTGCTCAGTACGGGAACGGCATCTGCATCTGCGGGTTCAGCTCGTGCTGCTTGACCCGCTCGGCCCGGCCGTCGATCGAGTCGTCGATCTCGAACGTGTCGAACCCGACCGACAGGTCGTTCGAGTAGGCGTACCCGTTGTAGTAGTACGTGGACCAGGTGCCGCCACCGCTCAGGCCCTCGCCGCGGTCGAACCAGGCGACCTCACGCGGGTTGTCCGAGTCGGTGAAGTCGAACACCGAGACACCGCCCTGGTACCACGACTGGACCATGAGGTCCTTGCCCTTGACCGGGATCAGCGAGCCGTTGTGCGCCACGCAGTTCTCCTCGGCCGTGTTGATCCGGGGGATCTTGTAGTACGAGGCGAACTCGAGCTTCTTCTTGCCGAACCACGACCGCTTGATGTCGTAGATGCCGTTGGCGCCCAGCTCCGGCGCGAACTCGCCGGTGCAGGTCGCCAGGCCGCCGCCGCCGAGCTCGTCGGTGAAGACCACCTTGGTGGCGTCGTTGTTGAACGTCGCCGAGTGCCAGAACGCGAAGTTCTCCGTGTCGCGCACCTGGCTGATCACGCGGGGACGCTCGCGGTTGGAGATGTCCATCAGGATGCCGTCACCCATGCACGCGCCGGCGGCGAGGTCGTACTTGGCGTAGGTGGTGATGTCGTGGCAGCCGCTCGTGGCGGAGGCACCGGGTCGACCCTCGTACCCGCCGTCCGGGAACAGGTTGGGCGTGGCGACCAGCGCCGCCGACGTCGGGTGCTTCACCGGGATCTTCACGATCGAGACGAAGTCGTGCGGCGGCCGGCAGTCGGGGTACGTCTCGTTCGGCGCGTACGACGACACGTAGGCGTAGACGTTCCGGCCGTCCTTGGAGGGTGCCAGCGAGTGCGTGTGCGAACCGCACTCGGTCTCGATCGACTTGACGTACTCCGGCGCGAGCGGGTTGGAGATGTCCCAGACCTTGATGCCCTCCCACGCCGCCTTCTCAGTGGCCGGCAGCGAGGTCGAGTTGCACGAGTCGTCGCTGCGGGACGAGTCCGTCGACAGCACCAGGATGTCCTTGTAGACCGAGATGTCGTTCTGCAGACCCGGGCAGTACACCTGCACGACCTGCTCCGGGTTCTCCCGGTCGGTCAGGTCGTAGACGGTGAAGCCGTCGTAGTTGCCCGCGAACGCGTACTTGCCCTTGAAGGCGATGTCGGAGCCCGTGCCCTGGAGCGCACCGTTCTTGGGCTGGTTGCTCAGGTGGGTCATGTTCGAGGACGCGATCTCGCCCGGCGGAACGTCCGGATCTGCGGTAGACGCCGCGACGGGGCCCGCGAGTGCGACGGCCACGGCGGCGAACATCACGGTCAGGGCGGCAGCGGCGCCGCCCCGTGCGCGCGATCGAATCAAGGTTGGACGACGCACAGGCGTCACACCTCCTAGGTCGGTTGGGGGCAGTGTTGCTCACAGGAGGCTCCCAGGACCAGGACTCTGGTGACTTTTTACACAGTGGTGACAAATTGCCCCAGGCGACGCACGGCTGCCCGACGACGTCCGGGGCGCCTTCCGTACGGAAAGCACCCCGACGCCGTCGGGCAGCCTTGTGCGCCGGTGCCGGCGCGCCCAGCTCGGGTCGGCGCTTCACGCCCAGCTCGTGCGGGCACCTCAGCGGCCGAACGACTCCTGCATCTGCGGGTTCAGGGATCCGAGGCGGACCTTCTCGGCCTTCCGGTCGATCGAGTCGTCGATCTCGAAGGTGTCGAACCCGATGCCGAGGTCGTTCGAGTACGCGTACCCGTTGTAGTAGTACGTGGACCAGGTGCCACCGCCGCTGATGCCCTCGCCACGGTCGAACCACGCCAGCTCACGCGGGTTGCGCGAGTCGGTGAAGTCGAACACCGAGACGCCGCCCTGGTACCACGACTGGACCATCAGGTCCTTGCCCTCGACCGGGATCAGCGAACCGTTGTGCGCCACGCAGTTCTCGTTGTCCGAGTTGGTGCGCGGGATCTTGTAGTACGACTTGAAGACGAGCTCCTTCTTGCCGAACCACTTGCGCTTGATGTCGTAGATGCCGTTGGCGCCGAGCGTCGGGCCGAACTCCTCGTTGCAGGTGGCCAGACCACCGCCGCCGAGCTCGTCGGTGAAGACGACCTTGGTGGCGTCGTTGTTGAACGTGGCCGAGTGCCAGAACGCGAAGTTCTCCGTGTCGCGGACGCGGCTGATCACCCGGGGACGCTCGCGGTTCGAGATGTCCATGAGGATGCCGTCACCCATGCATGCGCCCGCCGCCAGGTCGTACTTGGCGTAGGTGGTGATGTCGTGGCAGCCGGTGGTCTCCGTGTACGCGCCACGGTCGTCACCGCCGTAGCCGCCGTCCGGGAACAGGTTCGGCGTCGAGACGATGCGGGCGGACTCCGGCGAGCGCAGCGGGACCTTCACGATCGAGATCGTGTCGTGCGGCGGCTGGCAGTCCGGGTACGTCTCGGACGGGAAGTACGAGGAGACGTACACGTACAGGTCGCGCTTGTTCTTGGACGGCACGAGCGAGTGCGTGTGGGAACCGCAGGCGGTCTCCACGGACTGGACGTACTCCGGCTCCAGCGGGTTGGAGATGTCCCAGACCTTGATGCCCTCCCACGCGGCCTCGTTGGTGGCCGGGAGCGACGTCGAGTTGCAGGAGTCGTCGCTGCGCGACGAGTCCGTCGACAGGACGAGGACGTCCTTGTAGACGGAGATGTCGTTCTGCCCGCCCGGGCAGTACACCTGCACGACCTGCTCGGGGTTCTCCGGATCAGTCAGGTCGTAGACGGTGAAGCCGTCGTAGTTGCCGGCGAACGCGTACTTGCCCTGGAAGGCGATGTCGGAGCCGGTGCTGAGCAGCGCACCGTTCTTGGGCTGGTTGCTCAGGTGGGTGATCTTCGACGACGCGGTCTCGCCCGGCGGTACGTCCGGGTCGGCCGAGGACGTCGACGTGGTGGTAGTTGCGGTGGACAGGTCCGCCGCATCGTCGCCCGGCGATGCCAGGCTGGGTGCCGCGACAGCGAGTGAGCCTGCCGCGAGCGTCGCCACGAGGGCGGCAGCAGCGGCGCCCCGTACTTGCTGACGGGTAAAGGTCGATCGACGCAAGGGCGTCACACCTCCTAGGTCGGTGGACCGAGTTTGACTCACAGGGTTCTCCCAGCACCAGGAAATTGGGCGCTTTTTACACACCGGTGACAAATCGCCTGAGAGGATCCTCGTTACGGTTCACCGACGAGGCCGGACGACGCCGCGACAGCCCGCAAGAGAGGATCACCGTGGAGATGCTGACTGGTACCGCACGACGACGACCGCGGATCCGAGCCCTCGCGATCGGTGCGGCCGTGCTGGCGCCGGCCCTCGTGGTGTCGGCCTGCAGCCCGGACGAGGAGCCGGAGGCCGTCTCGACGCCCAGCTCTGTCGTCCTGCAGCCGGGGAAGCCGGGCGAGGCTGCCGAGACGATCGCGCCGGAGGACTACGAGGGGGCGCCCGCCCACGCGCCGTTCTCGAAGGCCGACGCCGACTTCCTCACCGACATGATCTGGCACCACGGCCAGGCGATCGAGATGTCGGACCTGGCGCCGGAGCGTGCGGCGTCCGAGCAGCTCAAGACGTTCGCCGAGCGCATCTCCGTGGTGCAGGGCAGCGAGATCGACCTCATGTCCGACTGGCTGAAGGAGAACGAGTACCCCGTGCCCGTGACGGCGGAGGGCGGGGACGGTTCCGGCCCGCGCGCACCGGAGCACGGGCACGACGCCGCCGACATGCCGGGGATGCTGACCGAGGGCGAGCTGGCGGAGCTGGAGGAGGCGTCGGGAGCCGAGTTCGACCGCCTGTTCCTCGAAGGCATGATCAGGCACCACGAGGGTGCGCTCACCATGTGCGAGGAGGTCGCGGCGTCGGGCAGCGAGGAGCGGGTGCTGGAGCTGGCGAACAACATCGCGGCCGACCAGATGGCGGAGATCGACCGCCTGGACCAGATGCTCGCCGACCTGTGACGTGCCGATCGCCGGGCTGCGACGTGCCGATCGCCGGGCTGCGACGTGCCGATCGCCGGGCTGCGACGTGCCGATCGCCGGGGCGGCGCGGTGCGCTGCCCCGGCGATCGGGTGCAGGGTCAGGCGCGGCGCCGACCCAGCAGGATCAGGCCCGCGACGGCGGCCAGCACGCCGAGCGCCGCGAAGATGACCACGCCGACGCCGAGGGCGCCCGCCGGCGAGCCGTCCACCCGGGTGCGCAGCTCCCCGGTGCCGTCGGACAGCAGCGCCGTACCGGACGCCACCTCCGTTGTCCCCGCCACGAGCTCGGCCGAACCGTCGGCGAGCTGCTGGGTGCCGTCGGCCAGGGTGGTGGCGCCGGCGGCGAGCTCCTGCGTGCCGTCGGAGAGGTCGCCCGTACCGCCGACCAGGGTCCTGGTGCCCTGCCGGGCCGCCTTGAGCCCGTCGCGGAGGTCCGCCGACCCGTCGGCGAGGCGCTGCGACTTCTCGACCTTCGGCACGACGCGGTCGCGCACCTCGATGATCCCGTCGAGGATGCGACCGGATCCGTCGTGGAGCTGTGCGGACCCGCCCACCAGCCTTCCGGATCCGTCGTGCAGTTGCTGCACGCCGGAGACGAGCGCTGGTGTCTGGCCAGCCAGCTCGGCGTTGCCGCCGGCGACCTGAGTCGCGCCGGCGAGCAGAGCAGGCAAGCCACCCTTGAGCTGGCCGGTGCCGGCTGCCAGCGAGGCGTTCCCGGACGCGAGCGACTCGGCTCCAGCCGCCAGGATCGGCGTGTTCCGCGCCAGCAGCGCGGTACCGCCCGCCAGGCTCTTCGCGCCCGCGGCAAGTTCGGCGCTACCCGCGTACGCCGAGCCGACGCCGGCCACGTACTGCTGGATCCCCGGAGCGAGCTGCCCCAGGCCGGCCTGCAGGTTCGCACTGCCGACCTTGAGGTCTTCCGAGCCGGCCGCGAGGCTGGCCGCACCAGTCGTGAGCGGTGCCAAACCGCCCGCGACCTTCTGCGCACCGGCCGACACGAGAGCCGTGCCGTCAGCCAGCTTCTTGGCACCGTCGGCGGCCTTCGACGCGCCCGCCGACAGGTCGCCGAGCGACGAGGCGAGTCCAGACGCGCCGGCCTGCGCCTGGGAAGCGCCGGCGCTGACCTGACCGGCCCCGGCCGCCAGACCACCCGACGACGCTGCGAGCGCCTCGAGCTGCGCCTTGAGGTCTGGGTCGTCCGTGGCGGCGGCGAGTTGTATCAGCTTGTCCTGGAGAGCCAGGTTGCCGCCCTGCACCTGGTCTGCACCGGCGACGAGGCCACCGATCTTCGTGGCCAGGGTGCCCGCGCCGCTCTGTGCCGCGGCGGCACCACCGGCCACAGCCGCCGTGCCGGACTCCAGCTCCTCTGCACCCGCCGCCGCGTCACGTGCGCCGTCGGCCAGCGCGGGCGCACCAGCGTTGAGCTGTGCCAGGCCGCCGGCGACCTGGTCAGCTCCCACGTCGAGGGTCACGGCGCCGGCCGCTAGCTTGCCGGCACCCGCCTGGACGGAAGTGGTTCCGCTGAGGATCGTGCTGTTGTTGGCCGCGAGCTGCGACAGTCCGGCGCTGAGCGCCTGATTCCCGTCGCGGACCTGCGCGGAACCGCCTGCGATCTGCGCTGCGGCGGAGTCGACCTCGCCCACGCCGTCAGCGACGAGTCGCGCCCCGGAGGCGAGCTGACGCGCACCCGCGTCGAGCGGTGTCACACCGTCGCTGACTGTCGCGACACCGGCAGCCACGAGCAGGGATCCGCCCGCAAGCTGCTTCGCACCGTCGGCCAGCGCCGGCGCCTTCGAGCTCAGGGTCCCGAGACCAGCATTGACCTGCTCAGAACCATCGTTCAGCTCCGCCAGACCCTCGTTGATCTTCATGGAACCGTCCGTGAGCCGCAGCGACGCATCGGCGAGTTCCGAGACATCCTGCGCCGTCTCCGCAGTGCCGTCCGCGACCTTCTTCGATCCGTCGTGCAGCTTGATCACGCCTTCGCGCAGGTCACCCGCGCCGGAGTCGAGCTGCCCCGCACCGTCCGCCAATGCCTCGACGCCGGGAACCACGTCGTCCTGCACGGCGGCATTGAGGTCGCTGGCCCCGGCACCGAGGTCGCCGACGCCGGAGACCAGGTCCGCCTGGACGCCATCGTTCAGCTCGCCCGCGCCGTCGGCCAGCCGGTTCGCGCCGTCGGCGACCTGTCCCTGGAACAGGAGCATGAAGGCCGTGACCGCGATGGTGCCGGCCAGCAGCAGGGCGACGCCGAGCGCCGTCAGGATGGTGGGGCCCGGGCCCGATCTGGGTGTTCGGGATGCATGAAGCTGCGTCATAGGTTCGCCTCTCGCTTCGCGGGCACCGCTGCCCGCGAAAGTTGTCCGACCGGCGCCCCTGTCCGCCGGGCCCGCCGCCGTTGGCGAGCACGAAGCCCGTCGTCGCGGGCGTCTGCGCAGAAGTTACCCGCGGATCCGGCGCCACGGACCCTTCTATTGATCACAACTCAGTAAAACCCCCGAAGATCACCCGCTCGTGGTCAGCCCAGGCGGGTATCCACCGCCTCGGCAGAGAACCGCTCGTCGACGGCGACCCGCGCCAGCCCCACGAGCACGGCGTCCGGCCCGAGCGCGGCGGGCCGGATCCGCAGGCGCGCGGTCGCCCTGGGCTGCGCCCCCGCGTAGACGCCCGCCCGTATCCCGGCGATCACGGTCGGCACCGCCAGCTCGCCGGCCACGACGAGGTCGGCCGGGTTGAGCACGCCGACCACCACCGCCAGCACCCGCCCGATCAGCCCGGCGGCCCGGTCCAGCTCCGCCGTCACGAGCGGGTCCCCGCGCTCGGCGAGGGTCCGCAGCTCGGCGAGCGATCCGACGTCGGCCCCGGCCTCACCGAGGCGGCGCAGCAGCGCCGCCCCACCCGCCTCGGCGGCGAGGCATCCCCGCCGACCGCACCGGCAGACGGCGTCGCCGCCGACGTCGACGTGCCCGATGTCGCCCGCGCCGCCGTCGGTCCCGCGGTAGATGTGGCCGTCGATGACGAGCCCGGCCCCGAGGAACCCGGAGATCTTGACCAGCACGAACGGCTGGGGGCGGCCGTCCCCCGACCGCTCGTGCCGCAGCGCGCCCAGCTCGCCGTACGCCATCGCGTCGGCGTCGTTCTCCAGGTGGACCGGCACGGCGAACCGCTCGCGCACGGCCTCCACGACGGGCCACGCGCCCCAGCCCGGCATGACGGGCGGGTCCGACAGCCGGCTGTCGTGCGGATCCACGGGGCCCGGCACCGACAGCGCGACCCCGCCGACGGCGCCCGGCTTGATCCCGGCATCGGCCAGGAGCACCTCGAAGGCATCCAGCAGGCGTGGCACCACCGTGCCGGGCCCCGCGCCGAGGTCGACGGCCAGGGTCGCCCGGGCCAGCAGCGCCCCGTGCGGGTCGACGACGGCGAGCGCCGCCGTGTCCGCCGAGCGAACTTGCCGCCCTGTCGCGGCATGGGACGCCCCGACCGACGAGCGAGCCCCCGGGACCCGCGCCGCCGGGCCGTCAGGGGCGACGTCCCCCAGCTCCAGGGCCGCCACGAGCACCAGCGAGTCGGTCGGGTCGAAGACGAACCGCTCCGCACGCCGCCCGCCGGTGGCGCCCGCGTCGCCCGCCGCGCGGATGATGCCCGCCGCCACCAGGGCGTCCATCCGCTGCGCCACGGTGACGCGCGACAGCCCCGTCGCCTCCAGCACCTGGGTGCGCGTCGTCGCCCGTCCGCTCCGGATGAGCTGCAGGATCTCGCCCGCGCCTGCTGCCACGTTGTTCCTCAGTTCTTCCGCGGCCGGTCAGCCCTTGTCCGCCCCGGCGGTCAGCCCCTCGGTGAGGGCGCGCTCGGCCACCCCGTACAGAATCACGATCGGCACGGTGAGGAGCACGCTGCCCGCCATGAGGACGGTCTTCGAGACCTCCTGACCGTCGGCGAGGCGGGTGAGCCCGAGCGAGACGGTCCACAGGTCCTGCTTGGCGGAGAGGAACAGGAGCGCGAACAGGAACTCGTTCCACGCGATCATGAACGAGTAGAGCGCCGTCGACATGATGGTCGGCATGGCGAGCGGCACGGTGATGCGGGTCAGGATCTGCAGGCGCGAGGCGCCGTCGATCACCGCCGCCTCGTCGATCGACTCCGGGATGCCCGCCAGGTAGTTGCGCAGCATGTGCACCGAGACCGGCACGGTCAGCGCCACGTACGCGATCACGAGGCCCACCAGCGACGACCCGAGCCCCAGCACCTGGAACCCGACGAACACCGGCACCGCGATGATGATCGTCGGGAACAGGTAGACGGCCAGGAACAGCCACGAGACCTGCGAGCGCCCGGCGAACCGCAGGCGCGTCAGCGCGTACGACGCCGGCACCACCAGGGCGACGGTCAGCGCCGACGCCGCGACCGCGACGACCGCGGAGTTGCGCATGAACCGCGCGAACCCGTACCCGCCGTCCTCCTCCGAGGCCAGCACCTCGCGGTAGGTCTCCGTGGTGATCCGGTCGAGGGCGGGAAGCACGCGCAACGGGTCGCGCAGCAGGTCGTCGATCCGCACGAAGCTCAGGGACAGCATGTAGAGGAACGGCAGCACCGTCGCCACCACGAGCGCCACGATCACCAGAACGCGCAGCACCTGCAGCACCCGGGTCTGCACGACGACGGCGCTCGTCCCCCGCCGCGCCGTCGTCCGGCCGGTGACCGTCTCCGTCGCCATCACGCCTCCCTCTGCCGGGCCGTCAGGCGCAGGTAGATCGCCAGCGCGATGCCCAGGAAGACGGCCATCACCGCGGCCGTGGCGCTCGCGCTCCCGATGTCGCTCGACCCGGTGAGCTGCTCGAACACCCGCACCGACGCCACCTGCGTGCCCGCGGCGCCGCCCGTGAGCAGGTAGACGTCGTCGAACTCGTTGAAGGCCATGACCATGCGGAACAGCACCAGCAGCGCCACCGTGGGCAGGAGCTGGGGCAGCACCACGAACCAGAACTTCTGGAGCGGCGTGGCGCCGTCGACCACCGCGGCCTCCTCGATCTCGCGGCTGAGGCCCGTCAGGGCCGCCCCGAGGAACATGAACGCGAACGGGAAGTACCGCCAGATGTCGTAGACGATGACGGTGAGGAGCGCGGTGGGCGCCGCCGCGAGGAAGTTGACCGGGTGCTCCCAGCCCAGCACCTGCGTGCCGAACGCGTTGACCACGCCGTACTGCGGGTTCAGCGCCACCTGCCAGACGAACGTGGTGGCCACCACCGGCGCCACGTACGGGAGGAGCATGACGGCGCGCAGCGGCGCCCGGAACCGGAACCGGTCCCGGAACGCGAGCGCCGCCACCAGGCCCACCGCTATCGAGCCGACGGTGGTCGCCACCGAGTACTCGACCGTGGTGAGCAGCGCCTGCCAGAACGCGGGCGCCGTGAGCACGTCGGCGTAGTTGTCGAGCGTGAGCTCGTTGAACAGCCCGTTGCGGGCCACGTCCACGTACCGCGCGTCCTGGAACGAGAGCACGACGGTCCACACGATGGGGACCACGATGATCGCGGCCACCACCAGGACGACGGGCACGACGAGCGCGATCCCGTCGCGGTTCTCCGACCGCCGCAGCGACGTCACCATGGGTCAGTCGCGGCCGGCGATCTCGGCCACCGCTTCCTGCATGGTCGCCTGCGCCTGCGCGGCGTCGGTGCTGCCCGCCCCGAGGTCGGCGGCCGCCTTCGCGAGCGGCAGCTCGCTCGTGATCGGGCCGAGGATCGCGCCCTGGCCCTGCGGCAGCGCCCAGCGATCGGCCGACTCGGGCGCCGCGGCCAGGGTGTCGGTGACGTCGGCGGGCCAGACGTCGGAGAACGTCGCCTTGGTGTCGACGCCGATCTGCAGCCCGGACCACGCGTCCGTGTACTCGGTCGGGTTGTCTGCGGTGCCGGTCCGCACGGGCACCTTGCCCTCCGGCGCCATGGACAGCCAGTCCACGTAGGCGTCGGACATCATGTACTCCACGAAGTCCGCGGTCTCCGGATCGGCCCCGTCGGTGATACCCCAGGACACGAACTCGACGTACCCCGCGGCGTCCCCGCCGGAGGACGGCCCTTGCACCACCGGCACCACGCCGGTGTTCTCGGCGAGCCAGCCCGGGTCGTCGGCGCACTCGTCGCACGACGGCGTGAACTCCTCGCGCAGGCCGGCCATCTCGTCCAGGAGGAAGGACGACCAGACGATCATCGCGGCCTGCCCGGCGAAGTAGGAGGCGCGCGTGGACTCGACGCCCTGCGTACCCTCCGGTGAGAACTCGCCCGCCAGGTCGGCGTACAGCTCGATCGTCTCGGTGCACTCGGGGCTGTCGAGGGTCGCCTCACCGGCGTCGTCCACGAGCTCGCAGCCGTTGCCCTGGGCGAGGAACTCGAGCGTCTGCTGGGTGAAGGGGTCGGCCGCGTCCGTGGACAGCGTGATCCCGTGCCGGCCGCTCGTCGTGAGCTCCTCGGCGGCCGCGCGCAGGTCGTCGTAGGTGGTGGGCGGTTCGAGGCCCGCCTCCTCGAAGAGGTCGGTGCGGTAGTAGACCATCATCGGCCACGCGTCGGACGGCACGGCCAGCAGCTCGTCGCCGTCGCTGGTCAGCTCGAGGGCCTCCGGGGTGAAGGTGTCCGCGCCGAGCGCCTCGACCACCTCGGCGGCGGCGTCCCGGTCGAGGTAGCCGTCGCGGTCGAACGACCGGACCAGCCCGGGGCTGATCGCGTTGACCACGTCGGGCATGTCCTCGCCGGAGAGGGCTGCGGCGGACAGGAGCTGGGAGACCTGGTCCTCCTCGACCGGCACCAGCTCGGTCTCGACGCCGGCGGCCGCTTCCGCGTTTGCCGCCCAAGCGGCCATCGCGGCCTCCTGGATGGCGAGGCGCTCGGGCTGGGTCTCGACGGTCCAGACGGTGACCGTCCCGTCGGACTCGGGGCCGCCGCTGCCGCAGGCGGTGAGCGTCAGGACCGCTGTGGCGGCGGTCGCCGCTGCGATCGTCAGGCGGACGGCGGCCGCCCGGTTGTGCCGGAGCATGGCATCTCCTCGTCATCGAGTGAGTAGAGCTGGCACTTATGTCTAGCCTATTGTCGAAAGATGCACAAGGACTTGCGGGAAGACGTGTGGGCCGGCGCCGTCGACGCCGCCGCCCGGGTCCTGGACACCAACTGGACCGGCCGGCACACGGTCCCGGCCACCGGGCTGTACCCGCACCAGTGGAGCTGGGACTCGGCGTTCGTCGCGATCGGCACGCGGCACCGCGAGCCGGCGCGGGCGCGGGCGGAGCTGGTCGCGTTGCTGGACGCCCAGTGGGCCGACGGGCGAGTGCCGCAGATCGTCTACGACACCGGGCGCGACGACGACTACGCACCGGGGCCGGACTTCTGGCGATCTCCGACGACGGCGGCGCGGCTGGGGACTGCTGGGGGTGGGGCGGACGCTGGGGCGGCGATGTCCGAGGCGGACACTGGGACGGACACGGTCAGGCTGGACACAAGCAGGGGGAGCACAGGCGCGCAGGCGACGGCCGAGCAGGCGACGGCCGGACTGGCGCCGTCCGGGTCGGCGGCATCTGGACCGGCGACGTCCGGGCCGGCGACATCCGGACCGGCGCCGTCTGGGCCGGCGACATCCGGACCGGCGACATCCGGACCGGCGACATCCGGACCGGCGACATCCGGGCTGGTCCAGCCGCCGATGCACGCCTGGGCCGCCTGGCTGGTGCACTGTGCGGACCCGGCCGGTTCCGCACGGGAGGGATTCCTCGCGTGGGTCTATCCGCGGCTCGCCCGCTGGCACGAGTACCTGCACGTCCGGCGCGCGGGCGCCGTCGGCCTGCCGGTGGTGAAGCATCCGTGGGAGACCGGCACGGACAACTCGCCGCTGTGGGACGCCGCGCTCGACCGGGTGCCGCCGGAGGCGCGCACCGCGATCCGGCGACCGGACCTGCAGCACGCCGGGGCCGGTGAGCGGCCCGGCAGCCGCGACTACCGGCGCTACTACCGGCTCGCCGAAACCTACCGCGACGCCGGCTGCGCCGACGACGTCCCGGTCGGCTTCGCCATGGTCTGCCCGCTGTTCGCGACCGTGCTGGCGGTCTCGGAGCTGGCCCTGGCCCGGATCTCGGCGGTGCTGGCCGACGCCGGGAGCGGGCAGGAGGCTCCGGACGCACACCACGGTGAGGGCGGGCACGGCGTCGAGGGCAAGCACGGCGCCGAGGGTCGGCATAACCGCGGGAGCACGCACGGCAGCAGACTGCGCGACGACAGCGGACTGCGCGACGGCGGCGGATCGCCCGCTGCGAGCCCCGACGTCGGCGGCACGACGCCGTCGGCCGCCCGAACCGGCGCGCACGAGGCAACCGCCGCACGAGTGGTCGCCTCGCTCGACGAACACTTGTGGGACGAGAAGCTCGGGCTGTACGTGGCGCTGGACGACACGACCGGTGAGCCCGTCCGGCGGGCAACCGTGAACGGGCTGGTCCCGCTGCTGCTCGCCGGCGTCCGAGCGTCAGCCAAGACGCGGACCGGGCGGGACGTGCCGGCGTTCACCGGACCTGCAGCCCCGGTCATGGGGGCCGCTCAGAGAAACGTCGGGCCAGCAACAGGCACCGCGGCCGGACGGGCCGAACGCCTCCTGGCAACGCTCACGGGCCCGGGGTTTCTCGGCGGCGGACCTTTCCTGCCCAGCACCTCACGCGACGACCCGGCGTTCGACCCCGCGCTGTACTGGCGCGGACCGGCGTGGTTCAACACGTCGTGGCTGCTCCTGCGCGCGGTCCGGGCGCTGGGCCGCGACGACCTGGCCGCCCGCCTGCGCGAGCAGTTCGCCCTCGCCGCACGCGAGGGCTTCCCGGAGTACGTGGACCCGAACACGGGAGCGGGCCGCGGAACCCGCCAGTTCTCCTGGACCGCGGCCCTGACGCTGGACGTGCTGCTCGCGGACGAGCCGGAGGTGCTGCCGCGCCCGTAACCAGGTCCGCTTCGATCATGCGATTGGGCATCGATCAGGGCGCGGTTTCATGCGTAACCACATGGTCGAAGCGGACTTCCGACGAGACGATCAGCGGGCCGCGGCTCGGCTGTCCGCACGTGCCGAACGGCTGACGTTTCCCTTCGCCCACCCAGCACGTCTGCTTGCCCGGTCAGCGCCCTCCCCCGACCGGCACGTGCGATCTCCGGACCAGCACGTCCGCCATCGACCGGGCATGCGAAAAGCCCCGGATCCAGGGCGGATCCGGGGCCTCTCAGCGAGCTGGCGATCAGCCGGCGACGACCTTCACGCCGATCTTGGCCGACACCTCGGGGTGCAGGCGGATCGACACGGTGAAGTCGCCGGTCGTCTTGATGGACTGACCGATCTCGATCTTGCGCTTGTCGACGGACGGGCCACCGGCGGCGGCGACCGCACCGGCGATGTCCGCAGTGGTCACCGCACCGAACAGGCGACCACCGGGGCCGGCGTTCGCCGCGACGACCACCGGCTTCGCGGCCAGCGAGGTGGCCAGGGCCTTCGCCTCGTCCAGCGAGGCGATCTCGCGGGTCTTGCGAGCCTTGCGGATCGCGTTGATGTCGGCCTCTGCGCCCTTGGTCCAGGGCGTCGCCAGCGAACGCGGGATGAGGAAGTTACGGGCGTACCCGTCCTTCACCTCGACCACGTCGCCGGGCTCGCCCAGGCCGGTCACCTCGTGGGTCAGGATCAGCTTTGCCATGGTTCTCGATCCCTTCCTCAGCGAGCCGTCGACGTGTACGGCAGCAGGGCCATCTCGCGGGCGTTCTTCACGGCCTTCGCGATCTGACGCTGCTCCTGCACGGAGACGCCGGTGACACGACGAGCGCGGATCTTCCCGCGGTCGGAGATGAACTTGCGCAGCAGCGCCGTGTCCTTGTAGTCGATGTTCGCGATCTTCGCGGACTTCAGCGGGTTGATCTTCTTCTTGGGCTTGCGCACCACAGGCTTCGCCATGGTGTTGCTCCTTCGTCAGGTGCTGCTCACCCGGCCTGGCGGGCCGTGCGAGCACAAAAGATGAACGGGGTGGTGCCGATCAGAACGGCGGGTCGTCCGAGAACGCGCCGCCGGACGACGCCGGGCCTGCCGTGGCCCACGGGTCGTCGTTGCTCTGACCGCCACCGGAAGAACTGAAGCCTCCGCCGGAGCCGCCCTGCTGGCCGCCACCGTTGAAGCCACCGCCACCGAAGCCACCGCCACCGGACCGCTGGGACCGGGTGACCTTGGCCGTCGCATAGCGCAGGGACGGACCGATCTCGTCCACCTGCAGCTCGACGACAGTGCGCTTCTCGCCCTCACGGGTCTCGTAGGAGCGCTGGACCAGGCGACCCTGCGCGATGACGCGCGTGCCCTTGGTCAGCGACTCCGCGACGCTCTCCGCGGCCTCGCGCCAGATCGAGCAGCGCATGAACAGGGTCTCCCCGTCCTTCCACTCGTTGCTCTGGCGGTCGAAGGTCCGCGGGGTCGACGCCACCGTGAAGTTGGCGACCGCCGCACCTGAGGGGGTGAAGCGCAGCTCCGGGTCTCCGGTCAGGTTCCCGATCACTGTGATGACAGTTTCACCAGCCATGCCAATTCCTCGATTCAGTCGACGTTCCGTACGCGGTACGTGGGTTCGCGGTGAATGCAACCACGAACCACTGACACTCGCGCGGGCGTAGGAGGTTCAGTTCCGACGACTCACTTGTCGCTCGTGCGCAGGATCTTGGTGCGGAGCACGACCTCGTTGAGGCCGAGCTGACGGTCCAGCTCCTTGGCGGTGTCCGACGTCGCGGTGAAGTCGACGACGGCGTAGATGCCCTCGGACTTCTTCGAGATGTCGAACGCCAGACGGCGGCGACCCCAGATGTCCACCTTGTCGACGGTGCCACCCTCGGTCGTGATGACCGACAGGTACTTGTCGAGCGACGGGGCAACGGTGCGCTCCTCGACCTCCGGGTCCAGGATCACCATCAGTTCGTACTGACGCATGTGTCTACCCACCTCCTCTGGTCTCAGCGGTCACGGTCGTTCCGTGACAGGAGGGTTCACAGCAAGGGTCAAGCGTACCCGCCCGACGCGCGACGGCGGAATCGAGCCGGCGAGACCCGCCTCACAGGCCGCGTCCCGCCGTCCGACCGCGACCGACCCGCGTCCCGCCGACCGACCCCGACCGGCGAACCAGCGGGCGAGCACGGCCGAGGGGCCGCCTCCCGCAGGAGGCGGCCCCTCGGCCGTGGATCGGGCTACGGGCTGCCGCCCCCGTTCCCGTTGCCGTTACCGTTCCCGCCCGTCGGTTCGCCGCTCGGGGTCGGGAAGAGCTCCGGACCGGTCGAGACGATCACCTGCACCGAACTGCCCATGGGCACCTCGGCACCCTCGTCCGGGTTGACGTCCATGACGGTGCCCTCCGGGTACTCGTCGGAGGACTGGTACTGGACGGCCGGCTCGAGCCCGGCTGCCCGGAGCTGCCGCTCGGCGTTGCCCTGGTCACCGCCGACCAGGCCGCCCGGCACGTAGGTGACCTCCTCCTCGGCCGGGCCGGTCGATACCTCGACCCTGATGTCCGAGCCGGGCTGCACCTCCTGGCCCTCGTGCTGCACGGAGACCACGGTCCCCGACTCCAGCTCGTTCTCGACCTCGACGACGACCGGGTTCAGTCCGACACCGGCAAGGGCCGCCAGGACGGCGGCGACCTGCTGCCCGGTCAGGCCGTACGGGACCAGCACCTTTTCTTCGGGCGTGTTCGTCGGCGTCGGCGTCGGGGTGGGCGAGTAGGAGGGCTCGGGCGGCAGCGGCGGCACGTACTCCGGGAACTCCTGGACCTCCATGCCCTTGGTCACGAGCTTCATGTACTCGGTCCACGCCGTCACCGGCCACGTGCCACCGGTGATGCTGTAGTCCGCCCACTCGCCGAACGGCGTGATCGAGGCCTGGTTGCCCTGCTCGTCGGTCTGGTAGAGGCCGACCACCGTCGCGAGCTGCGGGATGTAGCCGGCGAACCACGCCGACCTGTTCCCGTTGGTGGAACCGGTCTTGCCCGCGACGGGGCGCTGCTCGCCGTCCGGGCCGACGAGCTCCTGCGCCGTCGTGGCGGAACCCTCGTTGACCACCTGCTGCATGGCGTAGGTGGCCTTGGTCATCACGTCGGGGTCGATGGCCCCGGGGTGCGACGCACCGCCCCACTCGTAGATGAGCGTGTCGCCGTTGGTCACCGACGTGACCATGTGCGTATCGGTCCGCGTGCCCTGGGCGGCGAAGGTCGCGTACGCCCCCGCCAGGTCGATCGCACGCACGGTCGAGGTGCCGAGCACGTTGGACAGGTCCGAGCCCGTGGCCTCCTCCGGGATCCCGGCCCGGATCGCGACGTCCTGCGCCTTCTTGGGCCCGACCTCCTCGTTGAGCTGCGCGTAGACGGTGTTCACCGAGTTCGCCGTCGCCGTCACGAGGTCGATGTAGCCGAACGACTCGTCGTTGAAGTTGGTGAGCTCCTTCTCCTGCTCGACGCCGTCGACCGTCTCGACCCAGCCCGGGATCTGCATCGGGCTGGTGCCGAGATAGGTCTCCTCGAGCTCGTGCCCGGCCTCGAGCGCTGCGATCAGGGTGAACGGCTTGAACGTGGAGCCACCCTGTGCACTGCCGTCGGTGGCCGCGTTGAACTGGATCTTCTCGTAGTCCTTGCCGCCGTACAGGGCGCGGATGGCGCCGTCCTTCGGGTCGACGGACACGATGGAGACGCCGAGGCGCTTCGATGCCGGGTGCTCACCCTTGTACGGGATGCTCTTCGCCGTCTTGACGGCCGCCTGCTGCCACTTCGGGTTGATCGTGGTCTGGATCTCATAACCGTGGGTCATGAGGTCCTCCTCCGCGATGCCCTCGTCGGCGAGCTCCTTGCGGACCTCCTCCAGCAGGTAGCCCACCTGGCCCGCGCGCGACGCCGGCTGGTACTGGACCGGCTCGGGGAACTTGGCCGCAGCGCGCTCCTCCTCTGTGATGGCCCCCGTCTCGGCCATGTTCCGCAGCACGCGCGCCCACCTGGCCTCCGCGATGGCCCGCGACTCCTCGCCGAACCGGGGGTCCCAGTACGACGGCGACGGGATGATCCCCACCAGCATCGCGGTCTCGGAGACGGTCAGGTCTGCCGCCGTCTTGTCGAAGTACGCCTTCGCGGCGGCCTCGAAGCCGTAGGCGCCGCGGCCGAGGTAGATGCTGTTGAGGTAGCCCTCGAGGATCTCGTCCTTGGACTTCTCCTGCTCCACCTTGAGGGCGAGGACGATCTCGCGGAACTTGTCCGCGTAGCTCGACTGGCCGGGCTGGAAGTACGTGTTCTCCACGTACTGCTGCGTCAGGGTGGAGGCACCCTGCTGCGCCCCGCCGGTCACGTTGTTGATCAGCGAGCGGACGATGCCCACCGGGTCGACGCCCATGTGGTTCTCGAAGTTCTGGTCCTCCGAGGCAAGGACGGCCGCCGGCACGTGCTCGGGGAACTGCTTGAGCTTCAGGATCGTGCGGTCGGTCGCGGCGAACTTGCCCATGACCTGACCGTTCGCGTAGTAGACGGTCGTGCTCTCCTGGCCGATCTCCGGGCGCTCGGCGGGCACCGACCAGCCGATCCACCCGGCGGTGAACACGCCGACGGCGAGCGAGAGCCCGGTCAGCGCGGTACCGACGACAAAACGCCACGACGGGATCCAGGCGCGAATCCCCGTGCGGTTCGGCCGAGGGTAGTTCCAGATGGTTCGCCGGCGCCGGGGAGTCTGCGGCCAGATCGGGGAGGGGCTGCTGTTAGCCACGTCTTCCTCGTTCCTGGTTTCGGGGTCCAGCCATCACACTGAACCGACGAAACGATAGAGGATCGATGTTGGCGGCAAGTAGCACAAACGAGGTTTCTCTGTGTACGCCCCGTGTCCGACACGCTAAGTCCGCGGGCCCCGAACAATGACCGGGTGAAGTATTTCACCCGGTCATTGTTCGGGCTCGTCGAGACCCTGGTCAGCCGAAGATCCCGCCCCCGTCGGAGGGATCGTCGGTCGGGTCGCCGCCGCCCTCCGGCCCGGTGGAGACGACCAGCGTCACCTCGCTGCCCACCGGCACCTCCGACCCCTCACCGGGGTCGACCGAGATGACCGAGCCCTCCGGCACCGTGTCCGACGGCGCCTCCTGGACCACCGGGACCAGATCGGCGGCCTCGAGCTGGTCCTCCGCGTAGCCCTGCTCCTGGTTGGTCAGGCCCCAGGGCACCATGGTGGTCTCTTCCTCCTCGGCGCCGGAGCCGTTCGAGACCTCCACCCGGACCGTCGAGTTCACCGGCACCTCCGTACCCTCACCCGGGTCGACCGAGACCACGGTGCCCGCCGGCTCGTCGCTGTCCACGTCCACCTGCTCCGGGACGAGCTGGGCCCCGCCGAGCGCGGACGCGACGTTCACGTACTGCTGGCCGATCAGACCGCTGGGCACCAGCACGGTCTCCTCTTCCTCCGGCGTCGCCGACGGGCTGCTCGACGGCGACGGCGTCGGCGTGGGGGACGGCGGCGGGGGCGGCGGCTCGTACTCGGGGAACTCCTCGACGTCCATGCCCTCCGTCGCCTTGCCCATGTACTCCGCCCAGGCCGTGACGGGCCACGTACCACCGGTGAGGCCCTGGAGGCCCATGTCCGCCCACTCGCCGAACGGCGTGATCTGCTCGTACGCGCCCTTGCCGTCGCGGGCCTCGCGGTTGTACTGGTACAGCCCCACGACGGTCGCGAGCTGCGGCACGTACCCGGCGAACCAGGCGGACCTGTTCTCGTTCGACGTACCGGTCTTCCCGGCGACCGGACGCGGCGTGTAGCCGTCCGGGCCGACCAGGTGCGAGGCGGGCTCGCCGGACCCCTTCTGCACGACCTGGGTCAAGGCGTAGGTCGCCTGGGCCATCACGTCGGCGTCGAACTCCTGCTCGGAGGTTCCGCTCCACTCGTAGTTCAGCGTGTCGCCGTCACGCACCTCCGTCACCAGGTGCGGGGTGGTGCGGATGCCCTGCGCCGCGAAGGTGGAGTAGGCGTGCGCCAGGTCGATGTTGTGCACGCTCGCCGTGCCCAGCACGTTCGACAGGTCGGAGGTGACCACCTGGTTGCCCGCCGCGTCCGTCTCCGGGATGCCCGCGCGGACGGCGACGTCCGTCGTGCTCGACGGGTCCACCTCCTTGTTGAGGTGCACGTAGGCGGTGTTCACGGAGTGGGCCGTCGCGTCGATCAGGTTGACGTTCGGGTAGCTGTCACCGTACGGCGGCGCGCCGAAGTTGGTCAGGACGGCCTGCTCGTCCTGGCCCGTCTCCGCGTTCCACCGCGTGTAGCCCTCGATCTCCTGCGGCGTCGTACCGTCGTACGTCTTGTACAGCGATATGCCCTTCTCCAGGGCCGCGACCAGGGTGAACGGCTTGAACGTCGAGCCGGCCTGCGCGATGTCCTGCGTCGCCGCGTTGGTCGGGTACTCGCCGTAGTCCGGACCGCCGTAGAGCGCCCTGATCGCACCCGACGACGGGTCGATCGAGGTGAGCGACGCGCGGGCGTTCGGGTTGGCGTCCTCCGGCAGCTTCATCGTCTCGGCCGCCGCTGCCTGCATCTTGCGGTCGATGGTGGTCTTGATGGAGTACCCGCCGGTGGTGAGCTGGCCCTCGGAGATGTTCGCCCCGTCCGGGTCTGCGAGCTCCTTGGCCACCTCCTCCAGCAGGTAGGCGGTCTGAGGGTTGCCAGAGCCCTGGGTGTACTTCTGGAGCTTCGGGTACTCCGCGGCGGCCCGGTCCTGGGCGGAGATGAAGCCCATCTCCGCCATGTAGTCGAGCGTGCGGTTCCAGCGCGCCTCGGCCTGCGCCTGCGCCGCCTCGCCCTGCCGCGGGTCCCAGTACGTGGGGTTCGGGATGATGCCGGCGAGGAAGGCCGACTCGGAGATCGTCATCTCCTTGGCCGAGTGCCCGAAGTACGCCTGCGACGCGGCCTCGACACCGTAGGCACCCCGGCCGAGGTAGATGGTGTTGATGTAGCCCTCGAGCACCTGGTCCTTGGACTGCTCCTGCGTCACCTTGAGCGCCAGGATCGCCTCGCGGAACTCGTCCGCGTACGTGGTGTCGCCGACGCCGACGTAGTAGTTCTCGACGTACTGCTGGGTCAGGGTCGACGCACCCTGCTGGGCGCCGCCGCTGAGGTTGTTGATGATCGCCCGCCCGATCGCCACCGGGTTGATGCCGATGTGGGACCGGAAGTCCTGGTCCTCCGACGCGATGATCGCCTGGGTCACGTGCGGCGGCAGGTCGGCGAGGGACACGATGGTGCGGTTCTCGGCGGCGAACTTCCCGAGCGGCTTGCCGTCCGAGTAGTACACCGTCGTGGTCTCGAAGGTCACCGTCTCCAGGTCGTCCGGCACCGTCGTGCCCACCCAGGCGGCGATGACCACCCCCGTCACGAGCGAGGTGCCCGTCAGCAGGGCACCCACGATGAACCGCCACGACGGGATCCAGGCGCGGAGCCCCGTGCGGTAGGGCCGGGGATAGTTCCAGATCGCCTGCCGACGTCGGGGCGTCTGCGGCCAGATCGGAGGGGGACTCCAGTTCGACACAACGGCCTCTTCCTCGGTTCGGACTCGGGGCCCGCCGGTGGGCGGCCGACGCACCCACCACTGCGGACCAACCGAAACCATAGGGGATCTGTCATCGGCCCTAGTAGCCCGATCGTCGCTGACCGGCCCGTCTCGGACATTTCACCCAGGGTCAGCGCACTCCGTCTGCCCCTGCTTCACATTTCGTCCACGTCTGGGCCTGGACGACGGCGTCCGGGCTCCGGATTGCGGACCGCGGTCGGGCGTGCTTATCCTCACGATGTATCGACTCGATACATCGTATGTGACTGATCCGCCCGGGCAACCGGTGCGGACCGCGGAGGGAGTTGCCGTGCGCAGTCGGTCGGAGGTGCTGGAGACCGCCGTCCTCGGCCTGCTCAACGAGTCGCCACTGCACGGGTACGAGCTCCGCAAGCGCCTCAACCTCGTGCTCGGCTCGTTCCGTGCCCTCTCCTACGGCACGCTCTACCCGGCCCTGCGCGGCCTGGTCACCCGGGGCCTGATCGCCACGACCGAGGGCGAGCCACCATCGCCGTCAGCTCGGAGAACGAAGTCCGGGATCCCCGGCAGAACCACCAAGCCCAAGCCCCTCGGACGCCGTCGTGTGGTCTACGAGCTGACCGCGGAGGGCAAGGAGCACCTCCAGTCCGTTCTGGCCACCGCCGGTCCAGCGGCCTGGGAGGACGACAACTTCGACGTGCGGTTCGCGCTCTTCGCACAGACCGACGCCGCGACCCGCCTCCGGGTCCTCGAAGGCCGGCGCACCCGGCTCACCGAGCGTCTGGAGGCGTTCCGGGAGTCGACCACGCACCCGCGCTCGCGGCTTGACGAGTACGCGCTCGAGCTCCGGCGGTTCGGGCTCGAGAAGGTCGAGCGCGAGGTGCACTGGCTCGACAGCCTCATCTCCACCGAGCGGGGACGCGCAACAGCGCAGAACCGCTTGTCGCAGCAAGAACAGAGAGAGAAGGAGCGAGGATGACCTCCATCCGCGTGGGCATCGTCGGCGTAGGCAACTGCGCCTCGTCCCTGGTCCAGGGCGTGCACTACTACCGTGACGCCGATCCGGCGGGCAGCGTCCCCGGCCTCATGCACGTCCGGTTCGGCGACTACCACGTGTCGGACCTCGAGTTCGTCGCAGCGTTCGACGTGGACGCGAAGAAGGTCGGCTTCGACCTGGCCGAGGCCATCACCGCCTCCGAGAACAACACGATCAAGATCGCGGACGTCCCGCCGACCGGCGTGACCGTCCAGCGCGGCCCCACCCTCGACGGGCTCGGCGACTACTACCGCCAGACCATCGACGAGTCCACGAAGGACGTCGTCGACGTCGTGGCCGCGCTGCGCGGGGCCCGGGTCGACGTGCTCGTCTGCTACCTGCCGGTGGGCTCGGAGGAAGCCGCCAAGTTCTACGCGCAGTGCGCCATCGACGCGGGCGTCGCGTTCGTGAACGCCCTGCCCGTCTTCATCGCGTCCGACCCGAAGTGGGCGGCGAAGTTCGAGGAGGCGGGCGTGCCGATCGTCGGCGACGACATCAAGTCGCAGGTCGGCGCCACCATCACCCACCGCGTGCTGGCCAAGCTGTTCGAGGAGCGCGGCGTCGTCCTGGACCGCACCTACCAGCTCAACGTGGGCGGCAACATGGACTTCAAGAACATGCTGCAGCGTGACCGGCTGGAGTCGAAGAAGCTCTCCAAGACGCAGGCCGTGACGTCCAACCTCTCCGGCCCCTTGGCCGGAAAGAAGGAGGACCGGAACGTGCACATCGGCCCGTCGGACTACGTGGCCTGGCTGGACGACCGCAAGTGGGCGTACGTCCGCCTCGAGGGCCGCGCGTTCGGCGAGGTGCCGCTCAACCTGGAGTACAAGCTCGAGGTGTGGGACTCCCCCAACTCGGCGGGCATCATCATCGACGCCGTACGCGCGGCCAAGATCGCGAAGGACCGCGGCGTCGGCGGCCCCATCCTCTCGGCGGCCACGTACTTCATGAAGTCCCCGCCCGTGCAGATGGAGGACACCGCGGGCCGTGCCCAGCTGGAGGCTTTCATCCGCGGTGAGGTGGAGCGCTGACGCGCACCGGCGCATGATGGGCAAAAGGTCACGTGATCGGCAGTCTGAGCTACCGATCACGTGACCTTTTACCGATCACACGGCGCGAATCAAGCCCGCGCCAGTCCTGACTACTCGATCGGGTCCAGCTCGAAGTCGGTCACGACGTTCGTGCCCGCCGTCACCTTGGCGGAGCCGACCTCGGGGACGTACCCGTTGGCGGTCGCGATGATCTGCGCCGTCCGCTCCGACTTGTCGAACCAGTACTCGTACACGCCGTCCGCCCCGGTGACCAGGGTGACCGCCGAGTACCTCGCGTTGATCTGCACCACCGAGTCACCGAGCGAGACCACGCCGTCCGGCGTGAAACCACCCACCGTGCCGGAGAGCTTGCCCCAGCTCGACGGCGGCTTGACGGTCATGCTCAGGTCGACCGCCGGGGTGTCGTAGGGCGTCTCGGCGCTCGCCAGGAGCGAGCCGGTGAACGTGCCGGGCTGTGCCACCACACCGCTCATGGTGGCCGTGATCGTCTTGCTCTGGCCCGGCTGGAGCGTGAACTCGGTCGGGCTCACGGTCAGCCACTCCATGCCGCCGCCCGCCGTGTCACCGGACACGTTCATGACGATGTGCATGTCGGGCCAGCCGATCGAGTCGGTGGTCGCCGGCTCCGCGATCCCGCAGTCGGCGGCGGCGAGGTACGACGGCGCGGTCTGGCCCGCGCTGTTGGACCCGATGTAGAACACACCGCCGTTCGACTGCTGGTTGGGCGAGACGACCTCGACCACGAGCGTGGCGCCCGCGGGCACCTCACCCGTCACGGGCACCGAGACCATCGTCAGGGACGACGCCGGGATACTCTCCTCCGCCGTGCCGATCGGGGTCAGGTTGGCGAAGGTGAGCGCGCCGTCCAGCGTGTAGAGGTTGACGGTCAGGGTCTGGGCCGTGGCCTCCTCGACACCGAAGGACACCTCCGAGACCTCGAAGTCGTCGTCGATGCCGAAGTCGCTCAGCGTGAACGTCCGCAGGAAGTGGTTCTCCGTGGTCCCGGCGATGCTGCCGCACGAGGCCGAGTTGAGCGCCGTGACCTCCTGCGACGCCGAGTGGGTGATGGTGGTGGCGTCCGGCCGGACCGGGATGGACTCCGGCGTCACGCTCTTGCCCGCGGTGCCCTTGCCTGCGGCCTGGAACCGCGAGCCCGAGCCACCGAGCGACGAGCCCGCCTTGGCCGACGGCTTCACCGACTCGGCCACGGTGGCCTCGCCCTGGGTGTGCTGGATGACGGCGGCGCCGTCCATGCCCATCATGTCGAAGCCACCACCGGTCCCCGTCATCTCGACGGCGGCCGGCGCTGAACCCTCGTTCTTCACGGTGAACCGCTTGGTCGCCGAGCTGCCCAGCGGGATGGTCGTGCTGACCGACTCGGTGCTGACGGTGAGCAGGCCCGCCGCGAGCGCCGCGTCGAACGTGCTGGTGCCGTCGGGCGCGAGGGTCACGCTGCCCGACTCCGGCTCGTAGTCGGGGGCCGTGATGTCGACCGTGTACTCGCCCGGCAGGGCGATGGCCGAGTACGTGCCGTCAGCGCCGGTGGTGGCCGTGCGGGTGACGTCGCCCGCCGTGGCCGTCACGGTGGCGCCCTGGACCGGCTCCCCGGTGTTCAGGTCGGTCACCGAGCCCTCGAGGAACGAGAGCACCGGGGCGGTGTAGGTGATCGTGGAACCGGTGGTGATCGCCGGGGTGTTGTACGAGTACTGCAGGCCGGTCGTGCCGGTCTCGTTCTCGATGCCGATCGACGCAGAGCTGCCCTTGGCGGTGTCGGTGTCCGTGACGTCGTCGTAGCCGAAGATCACGGTGCCGTCGGCGACGAGCGTGACCGAGAAGCTCAGCCGGTCGGTCGTCGGGCTGTACTTGCGCACGTTGCGCCACTCGACGACGAACGCCTCCTCGCCGTCGACCGTCGTGGTGCCCGTGTACAGGCCCGCGCTGGCGTCGAGGACCAGGTCGTCCCAGAACGGGAACAGGGCGGCGTTGGGCACCGCGGTGCCGGGGATCGGCCCGTTCGCGTACGACGTGGTGCCGGCCAGGAAGTTCACGTGACCGTTGGACGTGACGAACGCGGAGTCGTAGCCGACGCCGTAGTAGGGGAACTCGAAGGGCAGGTCGAGCGACGTCTGCACGTCGTCCCCGGTGAGCGGGAGCTCGGTGTCGCCCTGCAGGTAGTCACCGGTCGACGTCGCGCAGGAGTAGCCGAAGTCGTCGGTGACGGCGGTGATCTCGACGGGCACGTCCTCCGCGCCGTCGACCACGACGTCGCCCTCGTACGGGGCGGCGCAGCCGCCCGTCTCCACGGTGAGCGTGTAGGTGCCCTCCGGCACGTCAGCGAAGGCGAAGGTGCCGTCCGCGCCGGTGGTGACGTCCTCGAAGTGGCTGCCGAGGCTGACCGGCACGCCGGCGACCGGGTCGCCGGACCCGGCGAAGGTGACCGTGCCCGTCACGGGGTGCGACGGCGCCGCCTGCAGCGTGATCGGCACGTCGACCGTGCCGTCCTCGGTGACGGTCGCAGCGACCGGCGTCGAGGCGAGGAACCCGAAGGCCGACGCCGACACCGTGTAGTCGCCGGTGGCGACGCGTGCGGAGAAGGTGCCGTCGGTGCCGGTGCTGACGGTGCGGTCCCGCTCGCCGTCGACGGTGACGTCCGCCCCGGCGATCGGGGCGCCGTCGGCGTCGGTCACGGTGCCGGTCACGTACCCGGTGGCACCGATCGGGGCAGCGTCGATGAGCGCGGCGACGTCGAGCTTGCCTTCGCCCCACACGTTGTTGTTCTCGGCGGTGCCGCCGCAGGACGTGTTGTCCGTGTCGACGGCGGTCTGGTCGAGCAGCGCCTTGGTGCCCTCGATGTCACCGATCAGCGCGGGGGCGGCGCTCCACAGCAGCGCGATGGCGCCCGCGAGGTGCGGGGCGGCCATGGACGTGCCGTTGTAGGCGGCGTAGCCGTCGCCGGGGATCGACGAGCGCACGTTCACGCCGGGGGCCGCGATGTCGGGCTTGATCATGCCGTCCTCGCCCGCGCCGCGCGACGAGAACGACGCGATGGCACCGGAGGAGTCGAAGGCGCCGACCGAGTACGAGCCGGAGTTGGCGCCCGGCGACGACGTCGTCTGGCAGGACGGGCCCGAGTTGCCGGCGGACCAGGTGCCGAAGATGCCGGCGGCCTCCCAGGCGTCGGTGGTGTCGGTGTACCAGTCGTCGATGTAGCCGGCCGCGGTGTAGCCCCACGAGTTGTTGACGATGTTGGGCCGCATCGACGGGTCGGGGTCGGAGCCGTCGGTACGCGTCGGGGCGACGATCCACTGCCCCGACTCCAGCAGGGCGACGTCCGAGCAGCTGTCGCAGCCGTTCGTCGCGATCCACTCGGCGCCGGGGGCGACGCCGATCTGGTTGCCCGCGCCGTCGTCGCCGACCATGGTGCCCATGGTGTGCGTGCCGTGGCCGTCGTTGTCGAACGGCAGTTCGGCGGAACCGGACGTGTCCTGCCAGTTGTAGTCGTTCACGACCGTGCCGTCGGACTGCAGGCCGCGGTACTTGTCGGCGAGGGCCGGGTGGTCGTACTGGGCGCCGGTGTCGATGTTCGACACGGTGATGCCCTCACCGGTGTAGCCCTGCTCCCAGACCTCCGGGGCGTTGATGGCGTCAAGGCCCCACTCCACGGCCTGCGTCCCCTTGTCGCCGACCGGGGTGCGCTTGACCGGCTCGACCAGGTCGAGCTGCACGGTCTCGCTGATCCGCTTGACCTCGCTGCTCGCCGCGAGGTCGGTCGCGAGCTCGAGGGTGCCGTCCTCGACGAGGATCCGGTTGCTGATCCAGAAGCTCTCGAAGTCGGCATCGGCCGCCTTCAGCTCCTTGATCAGGCTCGCCTGGGACTCCTCGGCGGTGCTCGTGAGGGCGTCGTAGACGTACTGGCCGCGCTCGTCCCAGTTGGTGATGCCCCGGGCGTCGGTCAGGTCCGCCTCGTCGGCCAGCTCGACCCAGAAGTCGGCGGTCTTGCGCTCGGTCAGCATCTCCTTGGCGAAGCTGGTGAACTTGTCGTCGGGGTCGGCGGCGACGCCCGTCGTCGTGGTGGCGGCTGTTGTCGGGGATGTTGCTGCGAACGCCGGAGCGACGCTCAGCGCTGATGTCGCGACAAGCGCGAGAACCGCTGTGGCGGTCGTCGCGCGTTGTGCGAGAGCAGTTCGACGGTGCATGAACCCTCCACTACCCGGCGCACCGACAGACGCGGGTGCGCGTGGACGGCCCACGGTCGTGGGCCGCCCCAACCGTCGTTTGCGCAGGTCAGACCGACAAGGTTCGTTCACGGTCAGGCATGGGTCATTTCCCGGTCAAAACAGGGTCGAAAGAGCGCCGATTGCCCTTGTCAACGATTCCGGCCACATTTCACCCGCCCTGGCGGGGAGAATTCACCCGCTACACCTACCGGACTGGCGTAAAAGTGTCATCCAGGCGGGAATGTGTCATTTCTACCGCGCAACGGGCAGGTAACGAAAAATTGACCCAAACGGTACGCCCCGGGAGCAAACTGACGCCCGCTGCCCAGATTTCATCCCGGGACGCACCCTGAACGGCCGACCGACTGAGGGTGACGCACATGACACTCGACCCCGCACCAGGTTCCACGCCCGGCCTCGTCGTCTGCGTGGGCCTCCCCTCGGACCAGATCATCGAGATCGCCCGGCTCCTGCGCGGCCAGGCCACGGTGCTGGCCACCCCGGACGCGGACGGCGCCCGTGCCGTCCTCGCCAACCCCACCGCGTCGCGGTACCCCGTCGGCCTGCCCTGGCAGGGCCGCGGTACGCCGGCCGAGCGGTTCGAGAACCCCGGGACGGCCTACGGCAGGCGCCTGGAGCGCCCCACCGACCGTCTGCCCGACGGCGACAACGTCACCGGTGCCTCGGTGCGCACCCCTGGCGAGTTCGTACCCGTGATGCACGCGACCATCCCGGCGCCGCGACCCGCTTCGGGCGGCGCCCTGGGCGACACCGCGCACCCCGTCACGGGTTCGGTGCCTGCCGTCACGGGCCCGGTTCCCGCCGTCACGGGGGCGATCCCCGCCGTCACGGGCCCGATCCCCATGGTCGCGCCGCCCGCTCTCGACCCGCTGGTCGCCGGGCCGTTGCTCGTGGACCTGGCCGGCCGCGAGGTGACGGCGCTCGGCCGGCGCGTCTACCTGTCGGCGCGGGAGTTCGACCTGCTCGCGACGCTCGCCCTCGAGGCAGGACGGGTGTGGTCGTTCGCAGAGCTCACCGCGCGTGTGTGGCGGCTCCCGTACCTCGGTGACTCCGACCCGGTGACCTCGGCGGTGAAGCGGCTGCGCAAGCGGCTGGCACCCGTGCGCGACGTCGAGGTCGCGTCGGTGCGCGGCGTCGGCTACCGGCTCAAGGTGTGGACGTAGCGGCTCGTACTCACGCCCCGGTCACCAGCCACCGGTCGCCTCGCGCGCGCCAGCCGGTCGTCACGGCGCGGGCGGCCATGAACACGCCGGCGAACGCGAGCCAGAGCCAGGCGAGCCCGGGTGCGCCGTCGGGCGCCCAGGCGGACACCGCGAGCGCGAACGGGAGGTAGACCACGAGCGTCGCCATGCCGGCCCAGGCGAGGTAGCGGCCGTCGCCCGCACCGATGAGGACGCCGTCGAGCACGAAGACCCAGCCCGCCATGGGCATGAGCAGGCCGCAGACGGCGATGCCGAGCGCGACGGCGACGCGCACGCCGGGGTCGGGCGAGAAGAGGGGGGCGATCCACCAGCCGGCCGCCGCGAGCACCACGCCGATCACGGCTCCCGCCCCGACGCCCCACCGCAGGCAGCGGGCCAGCACCGAGCGCACGTGCGCGACGTCGCCCGCGCCGAGCCCGTGCCCCACCAGGGCCTGTGCGGCGATGGCGAGCGCGTCGAGCGCGAAGGCCGCCAGACCCCACAGCGAGCTCACCACCTGGTGCCCCGCGAGAGCGACGGCGCCGAGGTCGGTCGCGACGACCACGGTGAGCAGGATCGCGGCGCGCAGGCTGAGGGTGCGCACCACGAGCGGCACACCGGCCCGGGCGCCGGACAGGATGCCGGCCCGGTGCGGGCGCAGGCTCGCGCCGCGGGCGCGGGCGCCGCGCACCACGATCACGCCGAGCACGACAGCCATGAGGAGCTGGGTGACGGCCGTCCCGAGGCCGGATCCCGCGATGCCCATGCCCGCCCCGTACACGAGCGCGACGTTCAGCACGGTGTTGAGCAGCGCGCCGGCGGCGGCCACGACCAGCGGCGTGCGCGTGTCGCGCAGTCCGCGCAGCACGCCCGTCGCGGCCTGGACCACGAGCATCCCGACCAGACCCGGCGCGGACCACCGCAGGTAGGTGACGGCCTGCTGGGCGACGTCGCCGCGCGCACCCAGGGCTGCGACGGTCGGCGGCGCGGTGAGCAGCAGCGCGACGGCGAGCACCACGCCGATCCCGACCGCCAGCCAGATCCGGTCGATGCCCGACTGCAGCGCCTCCCGCTCCTTGCCCGCGCCCGTGAGCCGGGCCACCGACGCCGTCGTCGTGTACGCGAGGAAGACGCACAGCCCGACGAGCGTGAGCAGCACGTTGCTGGCGAGGGACAGGCCGGCGAGCTGGGCGGTGCCGAGATGGCCCACGACGGCGCTGTCCACGAGCACGAACACGGGCTCGGCGACCAGCGCTCCGAGGGCGGGTACCGCGAGGGCGAGGATCTCCCGGTCGATGGACCGCGGGGAATCCGGGGTGTGGCGGGACTCGCCCAACTTTCTTTCCTCCACAGGCTGGGGGTTACGTCAACGCAGGTCACGCTGTGTGGCGATGTTTTACACAGGGGTTATCCACAACTGGGGACAGGGTTGTCCACCCGCTGTGCACAGCCCTGGGCCACCTTTCCACATGGATGTGCACAGACCCGTCCACAGGTCTCGTTGCGCTCGCATGCACAGAGGCTTAGCGTCAGCGGAACTTGCCTGCTGGTCCGATAACCCGCGGGTCGGCCGCGCGCGACACAAGGGCGTGTCGAGGCCGGCGTCCCGGGAGTGTCAGTGGCGGGGAGTAGAACAGGTGCAGGACGTCGGGAGAGCGCACGTGCGGCGTGCGCCCGGCGGCGTGAACGAGGAAGGGCTGGAGGTGCGGATGTCGATCGAGGAGCTCGAGTCGAGTTATTCCGGGGGAAGCTCGGGCTTCGACCGAACACCACCGCAGGACATCGCCGCCGAGATGAGCGTGCTGGGCGGCATGCTGCTCTCCAAGGACGCGATCGCCGACGTGATCGAGCAGATCCGCGGCAACGACTTCTACCGGCCGGCGCACGAGGCCATCTACGACGCGATCATCGACCTCTACGGCCGCGGCGAGCCGGCCGACGCCATCACGGTGGTCGCCGAGCTCCAGCGCCGCGGTGAGCACGCGCGCGTCGGCGGCGCGCCGTACATCCACGACCTCATGGCGGGCGTGCCGACGGCGGCGAACGCCGGGTACTACGCCCGCATCGTGCGCGAGCGCGCCATCATGCGCCGCCTCGTGGAGGCGGGCACGCGCATCGTGCAGATGGGCTACGCGACCGACGGCGGCGAGGTGGACGACGTCGTCAACAACGCGCAGGCCGAGGTCTACGCGGTGACGGAACGCCGTGCGTCCGAGGACTACCTGCCGCTGGCCGACATCATCGGGCCGACGTTCGACGAGATCGACGCCGCACAGGGCCGCGGCGAGGGACTCACCGGCGTGCCGACGGGGTACTCGGACTTCGACCGCCTGACCAACGGCCTGCATGCGGGCCAGATGGTGGTCGTGGCGGCCAGGCCAGCTGTGGGCAAGTCCGTTTTGGGCATAAATGTCGCTTCTCATGCGGCTATTCACCACAACATGGCGTCGGTCATCTTCTCGCTGGAGATGAGCCGCAACGAGATCGTCATGCGCATGCTCGCCGCCGAGGCTCGCGTGCCGCTGACCAAGATGCGTAGCGGCCACATGGACGACGGCGACTGGCAGAAGCTGGCCGCCACCATGGGCAAGGTCTCGGACGCCCCGCTGTTCATCGACGACTCGCCGAACATGTCGCTGATGGAGATCCGCGCCAAGTGCCGGCGCCTCAAGCAGCGGCACGACCTCAAGCTGGTCGTGATCGACTACCTCCAGCTCATGACCTCGGGCAAACGCGTCGAGTCGCGTCAGCAGGAGGTCTCCGAGTTCTCGCGTGCGCTCAAGCTGCTCGCGAAGGAGCTTGAGGTGCCGGTCATCGCGATCTCGCAGCTCAACCGTGGTCCTGAACAACGTGGTGACAAGAAGCCGCAGATGTCGGATCTGCGCGAGTCTGGGTCTATCGAGCAGGATGCGGACGTCGTGGTGCTCTTGCACCGCGAGGACGCCTACGAGAAGGAGTCACCGCGCGCCGGCGAGGCGGACCTCATCGTGGCCAAACACCGCAACGGTCCGACCGACGTGATCACGGTGGCGTTCCAGGGGCACTACCAGCGGTTCGTCGACATGCAGGTGTGAAGGAGCCAATGTGGAACGAGCACCCGAACGCTTCACCATCGTGCCCGACGACTACCACGTGCCCTACGCCGGTACCGCCGAGGACGGCCGCAAGTTCTTCCTCAGCGAGGAGCTGTTCGCTGACGACTCCGCGTATGTCGGAGTGTTCCTGTGGAACAAGGACGACACCTTCGATGAGGTCCGGGTCGACGCGGTCCCCCGCCCTGGCGGGCTTCCCTTTGGTCAGGCCGGGCGCGCCGGCGCGAAGGACCTCGTCGCCGCCCGGCTGGCCGAGCTGGGCGACTATGTCCTGGAGCCCATCGAGGTGGAGCCGTTCACCCAGGAGGTCGACGGCGTCACCTTCGGTTGGAACGTCGAGCAGTACGACGACGGCACCTACTTCATCAACATCGAGCCGGGCGACTTCATCGCGTACTACGCACCGTGGGACGGTCTGGAGTACGACACGTAGGGCGAGTGACGGCAGCGCATGGCATCAGTGCGGCACCCAGCGAACGGTTCGTGGAGGAGATCAAAGCTCGGCCCGCATCACCGCACGCCGCTCCGTCGGACGGCTGACCTCGACGAATCCCGCGGACTCGAACATGCCGACGGTCCCGACGAAGAGGTCGCCGCTCGACACCCGCCCGTCGGCACGCGGCAGCAGCGGGTAGCCCTCGACCGCCGTCGCGCCGCGGTCCCGGGCGAAGCCGAGCGCGGCCCGCGCGAGCTCGGTGCTGATCCCCTGGCGCCGGTAGCCCTTCCGCGTGACGAAGCAGGTCACGGACCACACCGACGGGTCGTCGCGGTCCTCGTCCCGGCCGGCCCAGACGAGCCGGGACGTCCGCAGCCGCGGATAGGCGGTCCGCGGCTCCACCGCGCACCATCCGACCGGGTCGCCGTCCAGATAGGCCACGAGCCCGCTGGTCGACGGCGCCGCCGGGTCACCACACCCGGTCTGCGCCGCGAGCCGCTCCTGCCGCGCCGGGCCGTCCAGGGCGTCGAACTCCGCGTTGGGGAACTTGAACCACTGGCACTGGCACCACTGCGGCACTCCGCGCTCCCCGAACACCGCCTGGAGGTCCTCCCACGACGCCTCGTTGGCGGGGAGGACTGCGATCTCACGCGTGCCGGTCGCGGCCATGCCGCCAGGCTAGAAGACCCTCGACGGCGGCGCGAGCACGACAAACGGCGCGAGCACTCCACAGCACACGAGCACTACAGCGGCTGACGGCTCCGAACCACCCGGTCCAGGTCGAGGACCCAGGTCTGGCCCACCAGGTCGTGGCCGAAGCTGTGGCGCTGCTCCTGCTCGGCGAGGGTGAAGCCGAAGCTCTCGTAGATCCTGCGGGCGGAGGCCAGGACGTCGACCGTCCACAGGGTGACGCGCTCGTACCCGGCCTTGCGCGCGAACGCCAGGCACTCGCCCACAAGCCGGCCGCCGATACCCCGACCGCGGGCCTCCGGCGTGACCAGGAGGATCCGGAGCTTGGCCATGCCCGGCTCGTCGCCGGCCACGAGGCTGATGCAGCCGGCGCGCTCGCCCTCCACCTCGGCGACCCAGGCCGCCTCGGTAGCCGGATCGTGGGCGGTCGCGTAGTCGGCGACGATCCGGGCGACCATAGCCTCGAACTCGCCGTTCCAGCCGAACTCGCGGTGGTACAGCTCGCCGTGCGCCTTCACCATCCAGCCCAGGTCGCCGGGCTGGTCCGCATCGCGCACCACGACGCCGCGCCGGTGGTCCTGCTCGTGCACGAGTTCCTCCCGATGGCTCCACTGACACGATCGTTTCAGTACCAGTAGGCTAGCCACATGCCCGAGGCGGAGACAACCCACACCGAGCCGGCCCCCGCGGAGGCGACCCAGTCCGCGCGCCAGGTCGAGCTGCTGGAGGCGGCGTACCGGTACGCGCTGGCCCACGGCCTGGCCGACCTCTCGCTCCGCCCGTTGGCCACCGCCATCGGCTCGAGCCCTCGGGTGCTGCTGTTCCTGTGGAGGAGCAAGGACGGGCTGATCAAGGCCCTGCTGAGCAGGGCCCGGGCCGACGAGCTCGCCATCCTGGACCGCCTCCGCCAGACCGAGGACGGCGCCCCGCCCGGTCTGGCCCGAGCGGTCGAGCAGGTCTGGGCCTGGCTGGCCGACGACGACCACCGCCCGCTGCTGCGGTTGTGGGCCGAGGCCTACACCCGCTCGCTGGTCGAGCCCGACGGGCCCTGGGCGGGGTTCGCCCGCGCCACCGTGGACGACTGGCTCGCCGTGCTGGCCGAGCACCAGCCCGCGGCCGAGCGGAACAGTGCCGAGGGGATGCGACGTCGCACCCTGGCCCTGGCCGTGCTGCGCGGCGCCCTGCTCGACCTGCTCGCGACCGACGACGCACCACGAATCACCGCGGCCGTAGACCTCCAGCTCGCCCTGCTGCGCGAGGCGAGGTGATCACTGGCCCACGCGGCCGTCGATCCGCTCTCGCAAGAGGTCGGCGTGGCCGCAGTGCCGCGCGTACTCCACGATCTGTCCCATAATGGCCTCCCGGAGCTGGAGGTCCGCGCCATCCGGGCCGAAGTCGGAGGCACCGGCGTTCCACGTGCCGAGGTCGGCGACGCCGTCCAGGTACCGGTCGGTCGCGGCCACCTCTTCGCGCCACCGCCGCCAGGCGTCGTCGACGACCGCCGGGTCGGCCACGGCGCCGGTCCAGTCACCGTCGCGGTCGTCGTCGGTGCGGTACAGCTCGGGCGCGTCCTCGCCGGCCATCACTCGGCGCAGGTGCCGCTCCCCCGCCGCCAGGTGCCGCACCAGCCCGAGCAGGGACATGGTGGACGGCGGCGCGGACCGGCGGGCGAGCTGCTCGGCGTCGAGGTCCGCGCACTTCAGCTCCAGGGTGAGCCGGTAGTAGCGGAGGTAGTCGAGCAGCATGCTCCGCTCGTCGACGAGCGGGGCGTCGGTCTCCCGCGGATCGTCGTCCGGGTCGACCCACATGTCGGGGTAGACGGTCGACTGCGTCCACCGAGTCGTCTCTGACTCCGCGGCGTCACGCTCGCCCGCGTCACGCTGGCCTGTGCCGTGCTCTGGTGCGTCCATGCGAACAGGGTGGACCCGCGCCGGAGCCGCCCGCCACGGAAAATCGAGGCGGCCCACCACCTAGGAGCGACCTCCGACCACCCGACCGCCGCGCCTCACCGCGACCAGGCCTCACAACGACTAGGTCGTCGCGCCTCACCGCGACGAGGTCGCCCGGCCTCACCGCGGATAGGTCACGGAGCCGCCGCACGCCGCTACGGTCTCGCCGTCGGCGATCAGCCGGACGTCGATCCACACGTCGTTGCCGAGGCCACGCGCGGCGAGCGTGGAGTCGGTGACGTCGACCTGTGCGACGTGGACGTCCTCGTCCGCCGCGATGGTCCTGGTGTGCGTGAACCCGGCGTTGTCCGACCAGTCGAGGCCGCCCGTCCCGATGTCCCAGGCTCGCGAGACCGTCGCGTCCCCGGGTCTCGAACCCGGCCCGGCCTCGAGCTCCACGCGGTACTCGACGTCGCGCACCGACGGCTCGCTCGTCCAGGTGAGCTCGGCGCCCGGGAGCGTGGTGCGGGTCTCCCGGACGGTCCACATCCGGCGCTCCCGCTCGACCGACACCGACCCGGCGAGCGTGATGTCACCGCCGGTCAGGGCCGGTCCGTGGGGCTCCTGCCCGCACGAGATCTCGCCGTCGGCCGACAGCGTGCCGCCGCTGTTGATCGGGACGCAGCCGTACCCGAGCCCGAGCACGCATGCGGCCAGCGCCGCGCCGTACACGGCGATCATCGGCCGCCGGGGCAGCGCGGGCAGCGCGCGCACCACGACGGTGCGCGCTATCCCGTCGGCGAACGTCTGTCGCCTCGCGTGCCAGAGCGGCCGCAGGTAGCCGATCAGCAGGATGGAGTCGAGCAGGTGCAGGACCCAGCGCACGAGCGTCGTCCACAGCCCGGCCGGCCGGTGCGACTCCGCACGGACGACCCGGATGCCGACCACGAGCTTGCCCGGCGTCCACCCGGTCAGGCCCTGCAGCACCAGGAGGACCACGAGGGCACCGACCGGCACCAGGTTGAGCGGATCGTCGATCCTGAGCGCCTCGCTGTCCAGCACCGACCCGGGCGTTGGCGACCCAGGCGTGAGCGTGGGCTGGAAGAACCCCGCGCCGAGCGCCAGCCAGGTGACCCCGGCCAGGATCGCGTTGTCGAGAACGGCCGCGACGGCGCGCTCGCTCCAGGCGGCGTAGTCCGGGCCGACGGCGGCGGTGGGCTGCGCACCGTCGTCGTCCGACGTGACGGTCACGCCGGACGTGGTGTCGTCGTCGGACCGAGACTCGCCGCTGCTCACCATGGCCGCATCATGGCAGCGCCGACGACGACAAGACCAGGAAATCTCACGCGCGGTAGCGGAACGCGTCCCACGCGCCCAGCAGGTACTGGATCCCGAGCGCCCGGTCGTAGAGGCCGTACCCGGGGCGCGGCTTGTTCGTGGTGTTCTCGTCCCACAGGTGCCTGCCGTGGTCGGGCCGCACGTAGCCCTGGTAGTTCGCATCGGCGTACGCCTGCATGATGCCCGTGGTGTCCACGCTGCCCTCGGACGCCCGGTGCGCCACCTCGGTGAAGTCACCGTTGTCGAAGTGCTTGATGTTGCGCACGTGCGTGAAGTGGATGCGGTCCATGAAGGTGCGCACGGCGTCGACGGCGTCCTGCTCCGGGTTGGCCGAGAAGCTGCCCAGGCACAGCGTCAGGCCGTTGTACGGGCTCGGGTGCAGGTCGAGCACCCGGGCCAGGCCCTCCTTGGTGGAGACCACGCGCGGCCAGCCGAAGACGTCGAACGGCGGGTCGTCCGGGTGCACGCCCAGCTTGACGTCGGCCTCCTCGCACGCGGGGATCACCGCGTCGAGGAAGTACTTGTAGTTCGTGTACATGTCGTCGTGGGTCACGCCCTCGTAGGCGGCGTTGAGCTCGCTGAAGCTCGCCAGCCGCTCGGGCTCCCAGCCCGGCAGCGTGAGCCCGTGGGTGTTGGCCTCCATGTCGGCGATCAGGCTCTCCGGCGACATCCTGCCCACCACGGCCTTCTCGTAGAACAGGGCGGTCGAGCCGTCGGGCAGGGGGTGCCAGAGGTCGGTGCGCAGCCAGTCGAAGACGGGCATGAAGTTGTAGCAGACCACCTTCACGCCGGCCCGGCCGAGCCGCCGGACCGTCGTGACGTAGTTCTCGATCGCCTCGTCCCGGCTCAGCCCGAGCACGGTGCGGCCGAGCTTGATCGACTCGTGCACGTTGACCGACTCGACCACCTCGGCGTCGAAGGTCCGGGTGATGCCGCGCGCCCGCGCCTCCTCGGACAGGCCCGTGATCCGGGCGACCTCCGCGTCGATCTCCGCCTGCTCCCACACCTCGCCGGCCTGCTTGTGGTGCAGGCTCCAGACGATGGTCTCCACGCCGGGAATCTGGCGCACCTGGTCCAGCGTCACGGTGTCGTTGCCCTCGCCGTACCAGCGGAAGCCCATCTTCACAGCGTTCTCCTCGTCCGTCGTCCGTGTGCCGTCACGCTTGTATACATCATGCCCGCCCCGGCAGGCGGGGCGGGCACCGTGCTCACAGGGTGGTGAAGCGCAGCCGCATCCGGACCGGCGCGGCGTGGAGCTGCGCGTTCGGCAGCACGCCCGGTCCGCAGGCCGCGCTCCCGACGCCGTGCTGCGCGGCGTCGAGGTGCAGCCACAGCCGGCCGTCCGGCACCAGCTCGTGGGGGTGCGCCGCACGGTCCAGCGCTTCGTCGGACCACGGGCGCAGCGACAGCTCGAAGCCGGCCTGCGAACGAGGGCCGACCGTCACCTCGCCCGCGTCGATCCGCAGGCCGGAGCCGTCGGCGAAGGTCAGGACGGCGCTCGTCACCCCGCGCCGCGCGCCGTTCTCCTGCGGGTGTGTGTACCGGGTCTGCCAGTCGGCGACGGTGTGCCGCCACGCGCCGCCGAGCGCCGCCACCTTCGAGTCGGCGTACGACTCGTCCGGGCCGAGGCCGGTCCACCGGACCTCCGCCTCGGCGGCCCGCGGCTCGTCGAGGGCGAGCAGCACCCCGAGCCGGGCGACGCTCTCCGGCGCCGGCCCCTCCGGCCGGAGGTCCACGAGCAGGTCGACGGCGTCGGGCGCATCGGTCACCGGCTGCCACCGGTAACGCGTGACGAAGCCCGTCCGGATCGCCGGCCCCGCGACGCGCGCGTCGATCTCCAGCGCCCCGTCCGCGCCGGCGTCGACCCCCGCGATGCGCTCACCGAGCAGGGTCAGTCCCGCCCGGTACCAGACCTGCGCGTCGGACCGGTCCCGGTGGCTGCCGGGCTTGCGGTCGTTGTCGGTCGGCGCGCGCCAGGCGTCGGCCCGGAAGGTGTGCACCGCGCGGCCGGCGAGCTCGCGGAGCCCGCCCCGGCGGTCGAACCGGGCCGGGCCCGCGACGAACCCGCCGTCGGCCTCGATGGTCACGCGGCCGGCCGGCGCCGCGAGCGGCGCGCGTTCCACGACGAGGAGCTGACCCGCGCCGAGCACGAAGTCCGGCTCGAACCACCCCTCCTCCAGCGCGTCCGGCTTCCGCTGGACGGCGCGCAGGGTCCACCAGACCGGCGCGTCACCCGGCTCCGGCAGCGGCAGGTCCGACGGCGGCCGCACCACCGCCTCGGTCCCGGCGGCCAGCTCCAGGTCGAGCGTGCCGGCGGCGAGCTCGTCCCCGCCCCGGTGCAGGGTCCAGCGGAGCTCGGCGTGGCTCGTGTCCCGGAACACGTAGCGGTTGCGGACGAGCAGCGTGCCCTCGTCCTGCGGGTCGATGCGGATCGGCGCGAACACCGCCGCCGTCTCGACCAGCCCGGGCGAGGGCGTGCGGTCGGGGAGGAGCAGGCCGTCGGCGATGAACGTGCCGTCGTGGAGGCGCTCGCCGAAGTCGCCGCCGTACGCCGCGAACTCGACCCCGTCGCCGTCGGTGCGGGTCAGGCCGTGGTCGATCCACTCCCAGACGAAGCCGCCGAGCAGGCGGGGGTACCGGTCGAAGAGCGCGTCGTAGTCGGCGAGGCCGCCCGGGCCGTTGCCCATCGCGTGCGCGTACTCGCACAGGAGGAACGGCAGCGTGCGCCGGTGGGCGTCGGCGTCGGCGCGCTCGAACGGCGGCTCGGTGCCCTGGCCGATCAGCTCCACCTCGGTCACGTCGGCGTACATCCGCGAGTACACGTCCACGTGCTCGCTCGCGTAGTCGCGCTCGTAGTGGACGGGCCGGCTCGGGTCGAGCGCCCGGACGGCGTCGGCCATCGCCGCGACGTTGCGGCCCGCACCCGCCTCGTTGCCGAGCGACCACATGATGATGCTCGCGTGGTGGCCGTCGCGGCGCACCATCCGGGTGACGCGGTCGACGAGCACGTCGGTCCAGTCCGGGTCGTCGACCGGGTTGCCCACCCAGCCGTCGATCTCGAAGCCGTGCGTCTCCAGGTCGTTCTCGTCGATGACGTAGAGCCCGTACCGGTCGCACAGGTCCAGGAAGTGCGGGTGCGGCGGGTAGTGGCTCGTGCGGACGGCGTTGACGTGGTGCCGCTTCATGAGCAGCACGTCCTCGAGCATCCGCTCGGGGGTCACGGAGCGGCCGCGCAGCGGGTCGAACTCGTGCCGGTTGACGCCGCGCAGCTTGACCGGCCGCCCGTTGACGAGGAACACGCCGTCCTCGATCGAGACGGTGCGGAAGCCGACGGCGAGCGTCACGGTCTCGGCCTCGGTGGAGACGACGACGTCGTACAGCCGTGGGACCTCGGCGCTCCACGGTTCGACCGCCACGCGCAGCTCCTCGCCGGCCGCCGCCTCGACGCCGAGCTCCGGCACCGCCACCCGCGCGGCCACGGCGCCCGCCCCGCCCACGACGGTCGCGGCGTCCACCCGCAGCGTGCCGACGCCGGTCGTGTGGTCGTAGGCCGCGTGCACGCGGACGTCGTCGAGGGCGCCGTCCGGGCGGTGCTCCAGCGTGACGCCGCGGAAGATGCCCGAGAGCCACCACTGGTCCTGGTCCTCGATGTACGACATGGCCGACCACTGGGTGACCCGCACGGCGAGCAGGTGCTCCCCACCCCGCCGCAGGCGGCCGGTGAGGTCGACCTCCGTGGGCAGGCGGGAACCGTGCGACGTGGCGAGCAGCTCGCCGTCGAGCGACACCTGGAACCAGGAGTCGACGCCCTCGAAGCGCAGCAGGGTGCGGCCGCCGTCCGGCCAGTCCGCCGGCAGCCGGAGCGTGGTGCGGTACTCGCCCGTCGGGTTGTCGTCGGGTACGTGGGGTGGCTCGACCGGGAACGGGTAGAGCACGTTGGTGTACGCCGGGGTTCCGTACGGCCAGGCGTGCGGGGCTCCCGCGAGCTGCCAGTGCCCCGGCACGGACACGCGGTCCCAGTCGTCACCGGGCTCCGCGGGGTCCACACCCGTGTCGGCGTGCGGGAACAGCCGGAACCGCCACTCGCCGTCGAGCGACACGGTGGCGGCGCTGGAGGCGCCGGCCGGTGGGCGGAACCGCGGTGCGACGACGCCGTCCGGCGTTGCGACGGACTCGTGGGTGATGGTCATGACTCCTCCAGGCGGCGTCGGGTGGGGAAGCGGGCGCACGAGAGCGCCGGTCGTGACGGTACACGGCGTGCGTTCAACGTTGAAGGGGCCGTCCACAGCCGCGGCGCTCGCGAATCGGACGAGCCGCCGACGTAGCCTCGTTCGCATGGCATACGACACGGCCCTCGCGGACGAGATCCGGGGCGCCCTCGACGGCGAGGCCGCCCTCACCGAGCGGCGCATGTTCGGCGGGCTGGCCTTCCTGGTCAACGGCAACCTGGCGGTCGCGGTGAGCAGCCAGGGCGGGATCCTGGTGCGCCTGGCGGCCGACGACGCCGACGAGCTGGTGCGCACCACCACCGCGACGCGCGCCGTGATGGGCGGGCGCGTCATGAAGGGCTGGCTGCACGTCGGCGCCGACGACCTGGGCACAGAGGCCGAGGTCTCGACGTGGGCGCGGCGCGGGGTGGACTACGCCCGCTCGCTGCCGGCCAAGTAGGCCCCACGACCCGGCCCTCGCCGACGAGATCCGAGGCGCGCTGGACGGCAAAGCTGACGCCGGTTGACCATGCACTTGCTGCCACGTAGCCGCCGAATCTGGCAGCAAGTGCATGGTCAAAAGGAGCCCAATGGGCTCACCCCGCCTGCCGCTCCAGCATCTCCCCGATCACCCTGGCGCCCTCCGGGAACGCCCCCGGGTTCGGTCCCGAGTAGTTGAGCCGCAGGTAGGCGCCCGTCGGCTCGGCGGGGAACCACTCGTCGCCCGCCGCCACGATCACGCCGGCGGCCTCGCAGTCCCGGACCAGGCGCGCGACGTCGGTGGTGTCGGGGAGCCGCACCCAGAGGTTCAGGCCGCCCTGCGGGACGGCCTCGACACGGGCGGCCGGGACGTGCTCCCGCAGCGCGTCCAGCAGCAGGTCACGGCGGGCCGCGAGCTGCTGGCGCACGCCGCGCAGGTGGGTGCGCCAGGCGGGCTGGGTCACGACGTCGAGCGCGGCGGCCTGCAGCATGCCGCTCACGTACATGGACTCGGCCTGGGCGCCGGCCAGGATCCGCTCGCGGGCGGGGCCCCTGGCGACGAGCCCGGCCACGCGCACGGCGGGCGACACGCTCTTGGCCAGCGAGCGCAGGTATACCACGTGCCCGCCGTCGTCACGGGCCGCGAGCGGAACAACGTCCTGGGTGATCCCGAAGTCGTGCGCCCAGTCGTCCTCGATCAGGTAGGCGCCGTGCTCCCGCACCAGCCGGAGCACGTCGTCGGACAGGCCGGGCGACCAGCGGGCGCCGGTCGGGTTGGCGAAGCTCGGCTGCGCGTAGAACGCGCGCGCCCCGGTCTGCGCGAAAGCGCGGGCGAGCGCGTCCGGGTCGGGGCCGTCGGGTCCGCTGGGCACCGGCACCACCTGCACGCCGACCTGGTCCGCCGCGAGGAGCGCGCCCCAGTAGGTCGGCGACTCGACCAGGAGCGGCCGACCCGCGCCGACGAGGGCACGGAAGGTGGTGCTGAGGCTGGCCTGGCTGCCGGGGAAGACGACGACGTCGCCCGGCGTCGGCGGCGCGGTGCCGACCGGTGCCGTGGCGCCGAGCTCGGTCGCGAACCAGGCCTGCAGCTCCGGGTCGCCCGCGGCGGGCGACCTGCTGACGGCGGCGTCGCCGCGCGCAGCCCTGGTGAGGGCGGACCGGACCAGCCGCTCGGGCAGCAGCTCGCGGTCCGGGTAGCCCGAGTGCAGCGCTATCACGTCGTTCGAGTAGTAGTGCAGGGCCCTGGACAGCTCCTGGGCCGGCTTCGGCCGGGGGCCGAGCGCCGCCGTCTGCCAGCCGTAGTCGTTGGGGCGGGCCACCCGCACGGCCCGGACGAACGTCCCGACGCCCGGCCGGGTCTCGACCACACCCTGCGACGTCAGGGTGCGCAGCGCCTTCTGCACGGTGACAGGGCTCGCCCCGTACTGCGCGACGAGCGACCGGCTGGACGGCAGCCGCGCCCCCGGCGCCGCGGCGGCTATCCACTCCTGGAGGCCCGCGACGATCCGGCCACTGCTATCGTCGTACATGACGAGCAATAGTAGCGCTACTCTCGCAACGGCCCAGCCGCTATCCACGCCCCGCGCGGGCCTCCTGTGGGGCTTTCTCGGGGTCGCGGCCTTCTCGTTCACCCTCCCCTTCACGCGCGTGGTGATCGACGGCGGCGGTATGTCGCCGCTCTTCGTGTCCTGCGGCCGCGCGGTCGTCGCGGCGGTGCTCGCGGCCGCCGCCCTCGCGATCACCCGGCAGCGCCGGCCCCGCGGCATCCAGTGGGCGCGGCTCGCGGTCGTCGCAGGGGGCGTGGTCGTCGGCTTCCCCGTGCTCACCTCGTTCGCGCTCACCACGGCGTCGGCCAGCCATGCCGCCGTGGTGATCGCGCTGCTGCCCGCCGCGACGGCGGTGCTGGTGGTGCTCCGCGGCCACGAACGGCCGCGGACGTCGTTCTGGGTGATGGCCGCGCTCGGGGCGATCGCCGCTACCACGTTCGCCGCCGCGCAGGGCGGAGGACTCGGCGGCCTGCACGGCTCCGACCTGCTCCTGCTCGCCGCGGTGGTCGCGTGCGGGATCGGCTACGCGGAGGGCGGGCTGCTGTCCCGCGAGCTCGGCGCCTGGCAGACGATCTCCTGGGCGCTCGTGCTCTCCGGCATCCCGATGGCGGTCCTCACGGGCGTCTCGGTGGTGCGGCTCCCGCCGTCGGGCAGCCCGCTGGACTGGGTCCTGTTCGCCTACCTCGGGGTGGTGAGCATGTTCCTCGGCTTCTTCGCCTGGTACCGCGGCCTGGCCATCGGCCCGATGGCGCAGGTCAGCCAGGTCCAGCTCGTGCAGCCGGTGCTCGGCATCACCTGGGCCGCGCTGCTCCTGCACGAGCAGCTCACCTGGCCCACCGTGCTCGGCGGGGCCGCCGTGATCGCCTGCGCCGGCATAGCGGTCCGGTCGCGGCTGCGGACGCCGTCGCGCACCACCGAGCCGCCGTCGCACGCTGCCGAACCGGCGTCGCACGCTGCCGAACCGGCGTCGGACACTACCAAGCCGCCGTCGCACGCTGCCGGCCGGGCGGGACCCCACCGGGCAAGGCGAGAACCGGAGCCGACGCGGTAGCTACCGCGACCCGACCGTCTGCGCGCCGATGACCCGCAGCAGGTCGAGCCGTCCCGCGTCAGGGCCGCCCTCGGCCGCCGTGTAGGTCACCACGCGCAGGTCGGCGTCCGGCACCAGCAGGACGTCGCAGTCGAGGGTGACGTCGCCGACGGCGGGGTGCCGGATCGTCTTCCGGTCCGCGACGTGCCGCACCAGCTCGCCCGCGACCCAGAGCCGGTCGAAGTCCGGGGAGTCGTGGCGCAGGCCGGCGACGAGCCGGCCCAGCCGCTCGTCCCCGGGATAACGCGAGACCGCCTCCCGGAGATCCGACACCACGGCGGCGGCGAACACCTCGTCGCCGTTCTCCGACGAGGACTGCCGCACGGCAGCCCGGGCCGGGCCTGCGCCGAACAGCGCGCGGGCCAGGTTCCGTTCGCCGGGCGGCACCTCGCCCGGGTCGCCGTGCAGGGCTGTCCACACCGCGTTCCACCACACCAGCGTCCAGTCCGCGGCGAACACGGCTATCGGGAAGTCGCCGAGCCGGGCCGTGAGCCGCTGGACGCTCGGCGGCACGTGCAGGCTGACCAGACCGTCACGCGGCGGCAGGAGCCCCGCGGCCACGTAGAGCTGGTCGCGCTCGACCCGGGAGAGCTGGAGCGCCCGCGCCACCGACGCGACCACCTGCGCCGACGGGTTGCTCGCGCGGCCCTGCTCCAGGCGCAGCACGTAGTCCACCGACAGCCCCGCGAGCTGCGCGAGCTCCTCGCGGCGCAGTCCAGGAGCCCGGCGCCCGGTCTGCCGCGGCAGACCGGCGTCGGCCGGGGACAGCCGGTCGCGCCACCGGTGCACCAGCGCTCCGAAGCCCGTCCCGGTCGTCGTCATGCCGCCATTGTGGCGGCACGACGGCGGGCGAGCATGGGTACCGCCAGTCCGCAGGCTCGCCCGGGCCCTGGCGGCCGACGACGGCGACGGCGACGCTGGCCGGTGTCGAGGACAGCCACCACACCATCGGAGCCACCGTGCACACCATCGTGATGACCGGCGCGAGCCGCGGGATCGGCCGCGTCGCCGCCGGGCGGATCCTGCGGGACGACCCGGAGGTCCACCTCGTGCTGATCACCCGTGACTCGTCGGGCGAGCGGCTTGCGGCCGAGCTCGCGGCGGGCTGTGTTGACGGCACCGGTCCCCTCGGCGGCGCTGCCCGGGTCTCGCACATCGCGGCCGACCTCGGCTCGTTGGCGGAGGTCCGGGCGGCCGCCGCGGCGATCGTCCGCCGGCTCGACCGCGGCGAGCTGCCGCCGCTGCGCGGCTTCGTGGGCAACGCGGGCATCCAGTACACGAACGCCCGCACCGAGGGCGCCGACGGGTACGAGGCGACGTTCACGGTGAACGTGCTGGCCAACCACGTGCTCCTGCGGACGCTGATGGACCGCTTCACCGCCCCCGCCCGCATCGTCGTCACCACGAGCGACACCCACTTCGGGGACTTCCGGCACACCGGGGGCCTCGTGCCGGCGCCCCGGTGGCAGGCGCCGGAGGTGCTGGCCCGGACGGGCGCGTTCGCGGCGTCGGACACGGCCTCGGGCGGGCGGCGCGCCTACTCGACGAGCAAGCTCGCCACCATCTACCTGGCGCACGAGTACGCGCGGCGCCTGCCGGCGGGGATCGACATCGTCACGTTCAACCCGAGCCTGGTCCCCGGCACCGGGCTCACCCGGAACGCCGGGCCGCTGAGCCGGTTCGTCATGCGGTGGCTCGTCCCGGTGCTCAACCTGACCCCCGTGACCAACAGCGCGGCGGTGGCCGGCCGCCAGCTCGCCGACGTCGTCCTCGGCAGGGTGGCGGCGCCGACCGGCGCGTACGTGAACCGGGACCGCGTCGAGCGGTCGTCGGACGAGTCGTACCACCCGGGGCGGGAGCTCGAGCTCTGGGAGGCGGCCGACCAGCTCGCCGGGGTGCCCGCGGCACCGGCCGGATGAAGCGTGACTCGGCGGCCGGGCGCGGGACTCGGCACCTGTCCGCTTGAACCTCACGCCACGTGAGGGCCGATCCTGGCGGCATGAACGACATCTACCCCGCCTTCGACCTCGGCCCCGTCCCCGCACCCGCGCTGGACGCCGAGGCACCCGAGCTGTTCCGCGGCGTGTACGGCATGCCCATGTTCGTGACCGTGCCCACGGCGGACCTGGCCGGTTCCACCGACTTCTGGACGCGCGGGCTCGGTTTCTTCGAGTTCTTCTCGGCTCCGGGCCAGGTCGTGCACCTGCGGCGCTGGATGTTCCAGGACGTCCTGCTGGTACCCACGGACGCCGCCTCCGGCCGGCCGGGCCCTGCGGCCGAGCCGCCCGCCGTGAGCGTGAGCTTCGCGTGCGTGCTCAGCCAGGTGGACCAGATCGCGGCGGCCTGCGAGGAACTCCTGCCGGGGAGCACGTCGGGCCCGCGCACGATGCCCTGGAACTCGGTGGAGCTGGAGGTGACCACGCCGGAGCACGCCCGGGTGGTCATGACGGCGGCCCGGCCGTGGGACCCGGACAGCGCAGAGGCCCGGAACCTGCGGGACCTGGGCATCGACCGGCCCACGGAGTGAGGCCGAACGACGGCGCGAGACCAACCCACGGAGTGTGACCGTGAACCTCCCCGCTCCGGCTGCGAGACTGGCGGAGATGACGCACCCGAGCGCCGCCGACGCGGTGCCGCCGGACGGCCTGACCGTCGGCGGCGCCGCGTCCGTCGTGGGTGTCACGGTCCGGACGCTGCACCACTGGGACGAGGTGGGCCTGGCCCGCCCCTCCCAGCGCACCTCCGGTGGCCATCGGCTCTACGACGCCGCGGACGTGGCCCGGCTCCACCGCGTGCGTCTCTACCGTGAGCTCGGCGTGCCCCTCGCCGACATCGCGGGCCTGCTGGACGCGCCCACGGACGACGCGGAGGAGTCCCTGCGCAGGCAGCGGGACCAGGTCCGCGAGCGCATCCGGCGCCTGGAGCAGGCGGCGGACGCGCTCGACCGCCTGATCGACGCCCGCAGGTCCGGCGTCCTGCTCTCCCCCGAGGAGCAGGTGGCGGTCTTCGGCGCGAGCTGGCGGCCGTCCTGGCCCGCCCAGGCGCGGGAGCGCTGGGGCGACAGCGGGCAGTGGGCGCAGTACGCCGAGCGGGCGGCGGAGCGCAGCCCCGAGGACTGGCGCCGGATCGTCGTTGACCTCGACGCCCTGCACGCCGACCTCGCGGCCGCCGTCCGCGCGGGCGTGCGGCCCGGGAGCGAGCAGGCGAACGCCCTGGCCGAGCGGCACCGGGCATCGATAGGCGTCTACTTCGACTGCACCCACTCGATGCAGGTCTGCCTGGGCCGCACGTACGTCACGGACCCCGGCTTCCGTTCCTTCTACGACGACGTCGAGCCGGGTCTGGCCGCCTGGCTCCGCGACACCATCGACGCCAACGCCAGTGCCCACGGCGTCGACCCCGCGACCGCCACCTGGACCTAGCCCGAGGCGCCGGGGCCGGACCCGCTGTGGCCGAAAGCACGTGTCCTTCGGCCGGCCGGTGCCGTAGCATCGACCGGTCGGCTGCGTGGCGTATCGCCCGGCCGACCCATCGGAGACACGAGGAGCGAGAGATGCGGGAGTTCACCGCGGGGTGCGAGGTGGCCGTCCTGGCCTGCTCGGGCAGCCCTGTCACCCGCGTCACGACTCTCTGACCAGGCAGCGCAGCACGCCGCACCGACCGCTTCGGCGGTCGTGCCCCGTGCGGCCGGACGTCGGAGGGCGGGCGCGGCGTCGTCCCCTGCCCTGCCGCCTGCCGGTCCGTGACCCGAACGCTCGGGCGACCACGGCGCCGTCGTGCGTCCTTGCGCGACGGCGGGTGCCGGCCGGCGGCCTCCGAAACCACCGGAAGCCGACAACCTCATGAATCCCCTGACCGAGAAGCAGATCCGCGCGTCCTTCGTCAACGCGAGCAAGCGGGAGGCCGCGCAGGCGACCCTGCCCGACCTCGACACCCTCGACTGGGAGCGCCTCGACTACGTCGGCTGGCGTGACCGCAAGGCGCCGCTGTCCGCGTACGTGGTGCTCGAGCTCGACGGCGAGGCCACGGGCGTGCTGCTGCGCGCGGCCGACGCGAAGGCGGGCCGCGCACGCACCAAGGGCATGTGCGCCTGGTGCGAGGACGTCGTCGTGACCGACGACGTCTCCCTCTACGTCGCCCGCCGGGGCGGTGCCTCCGGGCGCAACGGGAACACGATCGGCACGCTGATCTGCACCGAGTTCGGCTGCTCCCGGAACGTGCGGCGCGCGCCGACGTTCACGGAGGCGGGCAACGACCCGGCCATGCGTGAGCTGATCATCAACCGGCGCATCGCCGGTCTGCGCGAGCGGGCCGCACGGTTCGTCGCAGAGGTCGGCAGCACGCGCTGACGTACTCGGACGCGCAGGCCGCTCCGGTGGCCTGCGCGTCCGACACGCGCTCGTGCGGCTGCCACGGCCCCGGCCGCACGCACCTGCGCCGGCTCACGCCCGCGAGCCGGGACCGGACCGCAGGCGCGCGGCCGCGGCGATCGCCGCCTCGCACCACACGACGGCAGGCCGGTCGACGGCGCCGCGCATCACGATCTGCCGGCACAGCTCGCCCAGGCCGTCGGTCGCCGCACGTTCGGCGTCGACGCCCGGGAACAGCCGGCGCACGGAGAAGACGACGGCGCGACGGTGCGCTGCCCACTCCGAGGGGTTGGAGGCCAGTCCGTAGGTCCTGCTTCTTGTCTGGGTCATGCCCTCATGACGCGAAACTCCCCGAGATGTCACAGCACTTTCGCGACCCAGTTTCGGCCGGCGCGACGTAGCCTCACCGAATGCCGCTCTCCGACCGCGAACCGATCCTCGACACCGCCGACACCGCCGTGCTGTTCGGCGCGTACCTCGACTACTACCGGCAGGCGGTGGACCGGAAGCTGCGCAGCCTGCCGGAGGCCGACCTGCGCGCCTCGCGGCTCCCGTCGGGCTGGTCGCCGCTGGAGCTGCTGATCCACCTCGTGCACATGGAACGGCGCTGGTTCCGGTGGGGGTTCCTGGCGGAACCGGTCGAGCACCCGTGGGGCGACCACGCGCGTGAGGACCCGCACGGACCATGGGCGGTGCCGGACGGCGTGGGCCTGGACGAGCTCCTCGGCGCCCTGCATGCGGGCGGTGTCGCGACCCGCGAGGTGCTGGCGGCGCACGCCATGGACGAGCACGGCGCCCTCGGCGGACGGTTCACCGCGAACCCGCCCACGCTCGCGTGGATCTGCTTCCACGTGCTGCAGGAGTACGCCCGCCATGCGGGCCACCTGGACATCACGGTCGAGCTCGGGGGCGGCGCGACGGGCGAGTAGCGGCGCGGAGTCAGTTCGCCCCAACGGCTCGAGCCGACTCCAGCAAGGCTCCGCGGCTCGTCGAGCGCGTTCCGCGTCGGCCACGCTGACGCGCCGCCCGACATCCGTCCTCGCCGACTACGCGTCCCTCGCGTAGTCGACCCGGCCCAGCTCCAGCCAGGACGCGAGCTGCTCGATCTCCGCGTGCACCGCGTCCATGGTGGCCCCGTCGAACGGCAGGTCCTCGTGCACCGCGAAGACGTTCAGCACGCCCTCCTTGCGGTCGGCCTTGGCGTCGAGCTTCCCCACGAACCGCTCCCCGTGCAGGATCGGCAGCGCGAAGTACCCCCAGCGCCGCTTTCCCTTCGGCTTGTACATCTCCAGCATGTACTCGTAGTCGAACAGGTCGAGGAGCCGGGGCCGGTCGGCGGCTGTCGCGTCGAACGGGGACAGCAGGGCCGTGCGCGGCTCGAACTCGTCGTCCACGCGGTCCAGCAGCTCCGGGTGGACGCGCCACTCGCCGTCGACCCCCTCGACCTCGACCGCCTCGCCGGGTAGGTCCACCCACCAGCCGCCGTCGCCCGCGCGGCCCTGCACCCGCTTGCGGGCGATGCCCTCCGCGGCCAGCCGCCGGTCCACCCGCTCCCGCAGCGCTTCGGCCAGCGGAACCGCCTCGACCTGCGGGTACACCCGCTCGGCGAGATCCCACAGCCGCTGGCGACCCTTGCGTCCCACCATCGCGAGCTTGCCCTGCATGTTCAGGGCCTCCAGCATCTCGGCCACGCTGCGCCGGCTGCTCCAGCCCTCCGCGCCCCAGGTGAACGGGACCCGCGCCGTGTCCGGCACGTCCTTGGCGAGCACCGGCCCCTCCGCCTCGACCAGGGCCAGCACCTCCCGCTCGAAGTCCGCGTTGTCGGCGAGCCACTTCCGCATGGTCTCGTTCTGCGGCCACCGGGCCATCTGCTCCAGGTACAGCGGCAGGTCGCCCATCGACCGCACGGTGCCGCGGAGCTGGAACAGCATGCGGTCGGTGATCGCGTCGTCGACCGCGCCGAGCCAGTACTCGTTCCCGAGCCGCGACCAGGCGACGAGGTCCACCGCCGGCGCCACGGCCGACGTCGGGTCCACCGCGAGGAACGTCAGGTCCTCCACCAGGTGCACCAGGTCGACCGGCCGGTGAGCGTCGAGGAGCTGCGCGCGGAGCGCGATGCGGCGCGCCTGCTGCACGGTGAGCCGGTGGGTGGCCATGCCGCGAGGATACGGACGGGTACCGACAGAGGCGCCAGGGCGGCGCCTCGCGCGGGGCGCAGGAGCCGGGTACAAGAGCTGACACGCCGCCGGAGACCGGCGTGTCGCATCATTTCCTCTCGTGTTTGGCAACGCCCCTCACGGCATCATTTTGGTGACGAGAATGACCCTTACGCTGGGAAAAGGCATCTGGTCGAAAAGTTACGCGCAATTTGGACACTCTGTTACTTCACGACAACTGTTATCTGATCGAGACAAGGTGGTACCCCGTATGTAGCGTCGGTTTCGTTGCGCCACCGGAGGCACAACCGCGGGCCCCATTCCCCAGACCGGTACGGGCCCACGAACCCGGCGACTGGAGAACTTCGGTGAGTACCACCGTCCGGCGCGCTCGACACCGCGCCGATCATGCTCCTAGCACTTCGTTCATGACCGTGACCCGCACCGCCGCCCGCTCTGGCGCGCTGATCGCGGCATCATCCGGACTTCTCGCGACGGCGCTCGCACCCAGCGCATACGCGGTCGCGGCAGACGGTTCGAACCGACTGGCGACCGTCGACAAGACGGCACTGACGCAGGAGACCCACAGGGAGGTCCCCGCGGCGCCGGCGGTACAGGTGGCGAACGACGCGAAGCTCGAGATCGAGAGCGCCGCCGTCAAGGTCACCCCCGCTCCGGAGCCGGAGCCCGTCGTGGAGCCGGCCAGGTCCTTGGAGGTGGAGGCCACGGCGGTCGCCGACGAGGCAGAGCCCGCTACCCCGGACTACGCGTCCGACGGCTCGATCGGCGCCCAGGCCATCTCGATCGCCATGCAGTACATCGGCATCGCCTACGCCTACGGCGGCAGCTCGCCCGACACGGGCTTCGACTGCTCCGGCCTGATCAAGTACGTGTACGCGCAGCTCGGCGTCGACCTGCCGCACTCGTCGTCGTCCATGGTGGGCGCCGGCTACCAGGTCGAGTCGCCCATCCCCGGCGACATCGTGTGGACCCAGGGCCACGTCTCCCTCTACGCCGGCGACGGCATGGTGGTCGAGGCCGCGAACTACGGCAGCCCCGTCCGGTACGTCTCGCAGTGGCAGGACTACGCGGTCTACATCCGCCCCTACTGACCGAGCCGCCGACACAAGACCGGGCGGGCCGGGACCGTGGTCCCAGCCCGCCCGGCTGCTGTCTCGGCAGCGGACCGCCGGTCAGTACGCGACAGCGGCCGCCGCGTCGACGATGCCGTACCCGTACAGCGGCGTCCACAGCCCCCGCAGGCCCAGCAGCGGGTCGTTGGCCGTGTACAGGATGGCCTTCTCCACACCCGCCGTCGGACGTCCCTGCGCGAACAGCAGTGCGGCAACGCCCGCCACGTGCGGCGTCGCCATGGACGTGCCCGCGTACGAGTCGTAGCTGCCCCCGCTGCAGATGTCCGACCCGGTACCCACGGGAACCGTGGACCAGACGTCGCCGTCGCAGCCGGTCAGGCCGCCCGAACCGCCGGGCGCCGAGACGCTCTTCAGGTCGAGCTTGATCGGCAGCTCCGAGTAGTAGGAGTGGATACCGGCCGAGTCCGTGGCCCCCACGCAGATCGCGACGCTCGTGAACGCCGGGTCGCTGCAGAGCGGGGTCGAGGAGTTGCCGGCCGCCGCCACCGTGAGCACGCCCTGGGTACGGGCGTACGCGATGGCGTCACGCATCAGGGAGTCGACGCCGAGGATCGTCAGCAACTGCGCCCCGGGGCCGGAGCCCAGGGAGAGGTTGATGACGTCGGCGCCGTGGTCGGCAGCCCAGCGGATGCCGTCCGCGATGTCCTGCGACGAACCCGACCCGGCCTCGAGCACCTTGACCGGGAGGATCTTGGCGTCCGGTGCCACACCCGCCACACCGATGCCGTTGTTCGCCGCAGCGGCCACGATGCCCGCCACGTGCGTGCCGTGCTCGTCGCCGTTGTTCTTGCCGTCGGGGCCCCTGAAGTCCCCCTTGCCGCACGGACGGACGTTCGCGCAGCCGGTGAAGGTGGCGCCCGGCAGGAGCTGCCCTGCCAGGTCGGGCTGGTCGAAGTCGACACCCGTGTCGACCACTGCCACCACCGCGCCCTCGCCGGTGCTGACCGACCAGGCAGCCTCGGCGTTGATCTGGTCCAGGCCCCACTGCTTGCCCCGGAGGGGATCGCTGGTCGCGGCCTGTGCACCCGGTGCCATGGCGACGAGCACCGCCACGGCGAGCGCCGCGGAGGTGGCGGCGCCGACGAGTGACCTTCTCTTCATATATGCCCCCATTGCTCGCACAGAGGCTGATTGCCCCCGAACTGACCTAAACGTAGGGGGACCGGACATGTGTAGAACAGGGTAGATGCGCGGTTGTGGGTGAAATTTACACAATCGCAATCAGTAGTGGCCCGGCCTGACCGACCTGGCCAGGCCCGAGATCAGGCCAGCGCCTCGAAGAGCTCGCCCTCCTCGTCCGCCGCCTCACGCGAGAGCCGGAGCGCCGCGATCGCCGCGCCGAGCAGCAGGGCGACCACCCAGGCGCCGAGCTGGTGCCCCTCCGTCACGATCGCCGCAGCGGAGATCTCGTCCCAGACGATGCGCCCCACCGAGGACAGGTTCTCGGCGAGCACCGACCCCGATCCGAGGTCGTCCTGCACGGCGAGCAGCGCCGGCCCGGTCGCCTGCAGCGCCCAGACGACGCCGGCGGTGGGCAGCCAGCCCAGCAGCTCCATCGGCCGGCTGTCCACGGCGAGGCCGAACGCGATGCCGAGCGCCACCGCGAAGATCCACCAGGTGCCGGCGGGGGACACGGAGTTCCCCGGCACGAGGCCCCAGAACCACCCGTCGAGGAGGACGACGGGCAGGGCGAGCGCGAGGCCGCGCAGCGCCGCCGGACCGAGGCTCGCCAGGAGCCCGGCACCGAGCCCGACGAGCCCCACGGCACCGGTGAGGACGAGCATCCCGAGCGGCACGACGTCGTCGCCGGTCTCGCGGACCGCGAGCCACCAGGAGGTGCCGCCCGTCGCCGCCATGCCGAGCAGGGTTCCGGCGATCGCGGCGCCCGCTCCCGCGCCGGCCGACGCCGGGATGCGGGCGGTGCCGCCCGCCAGGAGGCCGCCGAGCAGGGCCATGACGACCAGGCCGACCACGTCGCCGTCGGCCGTGAAGGGGAGCGGGAGGAAACCGCCCGCCGCGGCGGGCGAAGCCTCGGCGAGGCCTGTGACCTGGTACAACACCTGCAGCAGCCAGGGCAGGAACCCGCAGACCCACCAGACGATCGCGCTGATGGGGACGACCCACCAGGCAGAGACGCGGTACTCCTTGTCGTCCATGCCGCCGAAGGTAGCGGATATGTGATGTCGGTCATAACCCCTGACGCCCGGAACGGTGCAAATCTGCATCTTCGTTGGGTCAGACCGTAATGCGTAACCCGATCGTGACTTTTTCCGTGAAGGTGTGTACTTTGACTTCTGCTCCACCGCATCGGTGGAGTCGTGAGCCGGGCGCCGAGTCCTGTCACCGGTTCATGACCAGACGCTCAAGACAGGAGCGGGGGACCCACTTCCGGGCGACAGCAGGATCGTCGTCCTCGGGGTGAAGCCGGACGGAACCCCCCAGTAGCCGTGCGGCCGGGTTGTACTCCTACCCGAACCCGACAGCTGACCTCGCAGGCGGTACAGGAGACATTAGGTGACGAACTCCATCCGTGGCCGGCACCGCGACAGCCGGCCGGCCATGACACCGCTGACCATCCTTGCCCGTACCGCCACCGAGAACGCCGGCACCGTCGCTCGCCGAGGAGCGATCGCCGCAGCAGCGGGTGGCGTCCTGATCTCGACCATCGCCACGACGGCGCACGCAGCCCCTGCGATGGACCTCAAGACCGACGTCAAGACCGCGAAGCTCAACTCGGCCGACCTCAGCTCCCTCACCGCGGTGGCCAAGCAGGCCGTGGCCGCAGCCCCCACCGTGACCGTCCCGGCCGACGCGAAGATGCCGATCGAGATGGAAGCCCTCGGCGCCTCGTCGGGCTCCGGTGCCGACGGCGAGAAGGGCGAGGCGACCGCCGCCGTCGTCTCGGTCGACGCGCCGGACCCCGTCCCGCTCGGCCAGCAGGCCGTCAACATCGCCTTCAACTACCTCGGCATCACGTACGTGCTGGGCGGCGCCTCGCCGGCCACCGGCTTCGACTGCTCCGGCCTCATCTCGTACGTGTACGCACAGCTCGGCTACTCGCTGCCGCACCAGTCGGGCGCGCTGCTCGGCTCCGGCTACCAGGTCACCTACCCCGAGCCCGGAGACATCGTCTGGACGCCGGGCCACGTGGCCCTCTACGCGGGCGACGGCATGATCATCGAGGCGTGGGCCGCCGGCATGCCGGTGCGCTACACCGAGATGTGGCAGAGCAGCCCGACGTTCATCCGCGTCGCCTGACGCACCTACCGCACGTCGCGCTCGCCGCAAGCAAGGCCGCGCTCTGCGCCAGCAGAGCATCGAGAGGCGCCGCCTCCGCATCGGGTCCCGCCCGACGCCGGAAGCGGCGCCTCTCGCGTGCCCGCACCCGCCGACGGGCTACGGTGACCGTCGGACGTCCGGACGGCGTCCGCGAGGCAGCGCGAGGCAGTTCGGCGCCGGATGAACGAAGGACTACCAGATGCGGTTCAGCAGCCCCGTGGGCCGGGAGCAGGGCCGCGGCGCGGCCCTGGGAAGGCGGCCGGGTCAGCTCGTGATCGTGGGCTTCCTCGGCGCGATAGCCGTGGGAACCGTGCTCCTGCTGCTGCCCGTCGCGGCGTCCGGCGAGCCGGCCACGTTCATGGAGGCCCTGTTCACCGCGACGTCGGCCGTCTGCGTGACGGGGCTGATCGTCACCGACACGCCGGTCTTCTGGTCGGGGTTCGGCGAGGCCGTGATCCTGGTGCTCATTCAGCTCGGCGGCCTCGGCGTGATGACGGTCGCGTCGCTGCTGGGGGTGCTGGTCAGCCGGCGCCTGGACCTGAGCACCCGGCTGGTCGCCGCGGCGTCGACCCGCACCGTGGGCCTCGGCGACGTGCGCCGGATGCTGGTCCGGGTGGTCATCCTCGCGCTGGTCGTCGAGGCGGTCGTGGCCCTCGTGCTCGCGGCGCGCTTCGCCGTCGCCTACGACCAGCCTCTCGGCCAGGCGCTCTGGCACGGCGTGTTCCACTCGGTCTCCGGCTACAACAACGCGGGCTTCGCCCTGTTCTCGCTGTCGCTGATCGACTTCGTGGCCGACCCGTGGATCTGCGTGCCGATCTGCGTCGCCACGATCCTGGGCGGACTGGGCCTGCCCGTCGTCCTGGAGGTGCTGCGCGAGCGGCGCCGTCCGGGGCGCTGGAGCGTCCACACCAAGATCACGCTGCTCATGACGGCCCTGCTGCTGGTGGGCGGTACCGGCTTCTTCCTGCTGACGGAGTGGGACAACGCGGCCACCATGGGCACGCTCGACACGGGCGGCCGGGTCCTGGCGTCGTTCACGCAGTCCGTCCAGGCGCGCACGGCGGGGTTCAACTCCGTGAGCACGGGCGACATGCACACCGAGACCTGGCTCGGCACGGTCATCCTGATGTTCATCGGCGGCGGGTCGGCGGGCACCGCCGGCGGCATCAAGGTCACCACGTTCGCCGTGCTCGCCGTGGTGATCTGGTCGGAACTGCGGGGCGACCCGGACGCCACCGTCTTCGACCGGCGCATCTCGCCCGCCACGCAGCGCCAGGCGCTCACCCTCGCCCTGCTGGCCGTGGCGATCGTGGTGCTCCCCACCCTGTGGATGACGGCGCTCTCGCCGTTCACGGTGGACCAGATCCTCTTCGAGGTGACCTCAGCGTTCAGCACCACCGGCCTGTCCACCGGGATCACGGCGTCCCTGGCCTGGTACCACCAGCTCGTGCTCGTGGTGCTGATGTTCATCGGGCGGCTCGGCCCGATCACCCTCGGCACCGCGCTGGCCCTCCGCGCGCGACGGCGCCTGTACCGGCTCCCGGAGAGCGCGCCGATCATCGGCTGAGCCGGAGGTGCGGCGAAGGGTGGGGGCCGGCACCCGCCCCGAGCGGAACCGCAGGCTCAGCCGACAACCAGCAGAGCCTGAGCCGGAGGTGCGCCGTCACTCCGGCCAGGCGCAGTAGTCCGCGATGAAGGCGAACAGGTCGGCGCGGGCGGCGTCAGGCATCGGCACGTAGACGACGTGCTGCGGCTCCCCGTCGACGCTCGCGTACACGGGCAGGAACGTGCCCCGCTTGTCCTCGCCCACGGCATGGGCGTCGCAGCGGGCCGGCACCACCGGGAGCACCAGCCGGCCGGAACCCTGCCCGGACAGCTCCCGGCCGGTCCATCCGGAGCCGCCGCCCGGGTTGCTCAGGAGCGTGGTCCCGCCGATGCGGTCGACGGTGACCTCCGGACCGCCCGCCACCGGCTCGATCCGCATCGTGACCAGGGCGGCCCACTCGCCGTCGCGCCGCTCGACGGGCACGTCCGCGTCGACGGCGAGGTCCGCACCCGCCGCCACGGCGGCCTGGGCGCAGTCCACCGCATGGTTGCGGGCGAGGTGTCCGGCGGGATCGCCGACGTCGTCGACCACGACGTCGGTGGCCGGGCCCAGGTCCTCGTACTCGCCGAGCGCCAGCGTGATCGTGGCCGACGGCGCGGGGTCCGGCACGGGCTCGCCCGGTCCCGCCCGGTAGCCCGCGCACTCCGCCTCGCCCAGCCCGACGTAGACGTCACGCGTCGTGCCGGGGCGCAGGGCGATGGTGCGCCCCTCCCTCGTAGGGTGCGACGGCCCGAAGCCGTCGGCGTGCAGGGCCCCGGCCAGGAGCGTCATCGTCTCGTCGGAGTCGTTGGTGACCGAGAGCAGGATCTCCCGGTCGGCGTACTGCGTGCGCCCCTGCCCCACCTCGACGCTGAGGCGGGCGGCCACGCCGTCCGGCACGGGACCCAGGGTGGACGACGGCGCCGCGGCGCCGCCCGTGCAGGCGACCGCGGCCGCGCCGATCACCGACGTCAGGACGACGGCGGTGAGGGCGCGGCCGCGGGCTGCTGCGATCAAGCGTTCCTGCGACCGAAGATGGCCTGCGCGATGAGGATCACGATGATCGCGCCGATCACCGCGAAGAGCCAGGTCGACCAGGACCAGAACTCGCTGAAGCTGATGTTGAAGATGAGTCCACCCAGCCAGCCGCCGAGCATGGCGCCGAGCACGCCGAGGAGCAGGGTGACCCAGAAACCACCCGGCTGCTTGCCCGGGATGACGATGCGTGCGATCACGCCGGCGATCAGTCCGAGGATGAGAAAGGCCCAGAAGCCCATGGTTTTTCCTCCAGAGTGGTATGGCTTGCTTGCCTCTACCTCAGCACTGTTTTATCCGACTTGCCACCGGACCCGCCGATCAGCCCCATATCGGGACATTGCGCCCAGCGAACCGGCCTAACACCGCCGCGCTACAGTTCGCCGGGGCGAGGGGCCCGACGCAGGACCGGGGCGAGGGCCCCGGGCACGAAAGAGTGAAGGAGACACGATGAACCAGGCCACCGGCACCCGGGCCGAGCCACGGACCGCACGGGAGCGCGTCGGCGATCTCCTCGGCCGCAAGTGGTTCACCAACGTCGTGCTCACCGTGATCCTGGCGAACGCCCTGGTCCTGGGCGCGGAGACCATGGTGGACGGCCGCGCTCTGGAAGTCCTGGAGACGCTGGACCACATCATGCTCGGCTTCTTCGTGCTCGAGCTGCTCCTGCGGTTGTACGCCTACGGCTGGCGGTTCTTCACCGACCCGTGGGCGGTGTTCGACCTCCTCGTCGTGAGCGTCGCGTTCCTCCCGGCGAGCGAGTCGCTGTCCGCCCTGCGCGCCCTGCGGGTGCTCCGCGTGCTGCGCGTGATCACCGTGGTGCCGTCGCTGCGCCGCGTCGTGGACGGCCTGCTGCGGGCGGTGCCGGGCATGGGCGCCGTGGGTGCCCTGCTGGTCCTGGTCATGTACGTGGCAGCGGTCATCGCCACCGGGCTGTTCGGCGAGGCGGCGCCCGAGTACTTCGGCCACCTCGGGACGTCGCTGTTCACGCTGTTCCAGGCCATGACCGGCGAGGCGTGGCCCGACATCGCCCGCGCGGTGATGGAGACCCACCCCTCGGCGTGGATCTTCTTCGTGCTCTACATCCTGGTGGTCTCCTTCGCGGTGCTGAACCTGTTCATCGCCGTCATCGTGAACGGCATGGAGGAGATCTCCGAGGAGGAGCGCAAGGACGACGCGCAGAAGGACCAGCGCCTCGACGACCTGGCCGCGCAGAACCGCGAGATCCTCGTCGAGCTCCGCGCCCTGCGCGCGAAGCTCGACGCGGACGACAGCGCCCCCGTCTGACCGCTAACCGAGCACGACGGCGACCAGGTGCGGCGGGCGCACGACGACCCGCCGCACCGTCCGGTCACCCACGGTACGCGCGACGGCCGGCCGGGCCAGCGCCAGCCGTTCCAGCTCCGCCGGCGCCACATCGGGGGGCACCGGCAGCCGGTCCCGGACCTTGCCGTCCACCTGGACCACCGCCTCGACCTCCGTGGTCACCAGCAGCGCCGGGTCGACGGCGGGCCACGGCTGCGCCGCGACCGGCGTCGTCCGGCCCAGCCGCTCCCACAGCTCCTGCGCGGTGTGCGGGGCGAACAGGCTCAGCAGCACGGCGACGGCCTCGACGGCCTCGCGCCAGGTCTCGTCGCCTCCGGCTCGGCCGCCCGACGACGCCCGCCGCACCTCGCCCACCAGCTCCATCAGCCGCGCGACGGCGACGTTGAACCGCCCGGCCTCGACCAGCCCGTCGACGTCGTGCACGGTGCGGTGGACCGTGCGGCGCAGGGCGTCCGGTCCGTCGTCGCCTGCCGCCGGGGGCGGCCCGCCGGCCAGGACCAGCCGCAGCACCCGGACCAGGAACTTCCGCATCGCCTCGGGCGAGACGTCCGCCCAGTCGACGTCGTCCTCCGGCGGCCCCGCGAACAGCATCGCCAGCCGGACGGCGTCGACCCCGTGCCGGTCCAGCTCGGCCGCCAGGTCCACGCCGTTGCCCAGCGACTTGCTCATCGCCCTGCCGTGGTTGACCACCTGGCCCTGGTTCAGCAGGCGGGCGTACGGCTCGGGCGAGGGCACCAGGCCCATGTCGTACAGCACCTTGGTGATGAACCGCGCGTACAGCAGGTGCATCGTCGCGTGCTCGACCCCGCCGACGTAGAGCGCGGCGGGCATCCAGCGGGCGGCGTCCTCCGGACGGAACGGGCCGCCGTCGTACCCGGGCGACAGGTAGCGCAGGAAGTACCAGGACGAGTCGACGAACGTGTCCATCGTGTCCGTGTCGCGCTCGGCCGGACCGCCGCACCGCGGGCAGGTGGTCACCACCCAGTCGCGGGCGCCCGCCAGCGGGGAAACGGCCTCGGCGTCCGACGACGTCGCGGACCGCGGCAGTAGCTCGTCGCCCGCCAGGTGCGGCAGCTCGACCGGCAGCTCGTCGTCCGGCACCACCACCTCGCCGCACTGCGGGCAGTGCACCACGGGGATCGGCGCGCCCCAGTAGCGCTGCCGGGAGATCAGCCAGTCGTGCAGGCGGTAGGTGCTCCCTGCGCCCTGCCGGCCGCCGGCCGGGACGCCGTCCCGCGGGCCGTCGGACGGGACGCCGTCCTGCGGGCCGGACCGCCCGATCCAGTTCCGCTGCATCGTCAGCACGTGCGCGGGCCAGCCCGGCTCCAGCAGCGTCATGTCGTCCAGCAGGCGGTCCGCGTAGGCGGTGATCCGGAAGAACCACTGCGTCAGGCTGCGGGTGACGACGGCGGTGCCGCAGCGCTCGCACGCGCCGTCCACCACCTGCTCGTTGGCCAGGACCGTGCGGTCCTTCGGGCACCAGTTCACCTCGGCCGCCGCCCGGTAGGCCAGGCCGCGCTCGTGTAGGCGGGCGAACAGCCACTGGGTCCAGCGGTAGTACTCGGGCTCGTGGGTGTGCAGGCGCCGCGACCAGTCGAACGAGACGCCGTAGCGCCGGATCGATGCGGCCTGGGTCGCGATGTTCGCCTCCGTGAAGACGGCGGGATGCTCGCCACGGCGGATCGCCGCGTTCTCCGCCGGCAGGCCGAACGAGTCCCAGCCGACCGGGTTGAGCACGTCGAAGCCCTTGGCGCGCCAGAACCGCGCCAGGACATCGGTGATGGCGAACACCTCGGCGTGGCCCATGTGCAGGTCGCCCGAGGGGTACGGGAACATCGTCAGCAGGTAGCGCCGGGGACGGGCGCCGTCGTCGGCCGCCTCGAACAGGCGGTCCGCGGCGGGGTCGCCGCCGGGCTGTGGGGTGGTGCGCTGCTCGCTCATGGCTCTCGCTCTCCGGTACGTCGATCGGGTCCGGGCACAAAAAAGCCCCTCGCACGGAGGGGCGGCCGCACCGGGTGTGCCCGATCGAGGGCTGGTCCGGTGCGGCTAGCTAAGCAGCGAGCGTGTTCTGCGCATGCCTCAACGGTACGGCTACCGGCCGAGCGGGGTAAAGGAAGTTAGGCGGGACGCCTGTCGTCCTGAGCGTGCGTCGTCCTGAGCGTGCGTCGTCCCGAGCGTTCTGAGGCACGAGCGCCGGCTCGGTCCGCCGCCAGCGAGGCCCGAGCCGGCGTTCGTGCCAAGGGCGGGAGCGCGTGGCCCGGCGCGACCAGCGCACGCCGAACCACGGCTCCCGTCCGACGCACCGGAGCTCGGCCCGCCCCCAGCGTGGTCCGAACTTCGTCCGCGTCGCACCTTTGACGCGGATGCGTCCCGGAAGTCACAGCACTCTCGATGCAACTGCATGTGGCCTACGTCACAGGCCTACCGGACGACGCCGTCCGGCGCGCGCCGAACGGTGCCCCGGGCATCTGCCTGGCGCACCTTGGGGCGCGAACCGGACGTCCCGGGAGAATTCGAAGAAACTTCCAGAAGTGCTGTGACATCCGGGTGACTCGTGCGTCTGGGCTGCATGGAACACACCGAGCACCCCGAACTTGTTCGTCTGGGCGCCCAGTACTTGCGCGCGTACGCGGAGGGAGACGCCGTCAACCTCTACCGCCTCGCGGATGCGTGGGGGGCGAGCGACCTGATCGCCGCCACCTGCGAGGTAGCGCTCGCGGTCATCCACGCGACGACCGGACCACAGGGCCTCGACGCAGTCTCGACCACGTTCGCGACGACCCGGAGGTGAGCACTTCATGGACACGACCGAGCCCACGGCCAGGCGCTTGACCAGGCCCACGACCGAGAAGACGCTGACGGCCGCGCCCCCCAGCGGCGCCGCCTCGACATCTGATCACGACAGAGAGTTGCGCAAACACGGACCGGTGGTGCGATTATTGCCCAGCGAGTCAAACCCGGACACTATGCGCAGAGAGGGGCAGGTTCGCGTGACGACGACCGGTGACCTGCGGATTGACGATTGGGTGGTGCATCGCCCGAATGTCGTGCGGTCCGTCCAGGCACGCGTGCCCGGCATCGACGCCGAAGAAGCCACCAGCCGCGCCCTGGAGAAAATGGTCCGCATCGTCTCCACCGGCGGCACCATCACCGAACCCGCCCCGTACTGGCGGCGGGCCGCGGTCAACGAAGCCATCACCATGACCCGCGAAGCCGGCCGCGCCCGGCCCGTCGAGGACGACACCCTGGACGGCCTGACCCCACCCGCCCCCGGCGCCGAACTCGACACCGAACGCCAGGCCGACGTGTCCATGCTGCGCACCGCCCTGGCGGATCTTGCCGAACCCGACCGGCAGCTCCTGCTCGACCGGCACGTCCACGACCACGCCGTGACCGACATCGCCACCCGCCTCGGCGTACGCCCCCACGCGGTCACCATGCGGCTACGCCGCGCCGAGGAACGCCTCGCCGGGGCGTTCGCCGCCGCCCACGCCCACGCGGTCAACCAACCCGAATGCCGCACCACCCGCGCCGCCATGCACGACTACCTCAAAGGCCGCCTCCTGCCCAGAAGGCAGCGCAGCCTGGAAGTCCACATGGACGGCTGCGCCGAATGCACCCGCGCGTTCATCGACGTGCGCGAAGTGTCCTGGATGCTGCGCGACCTGGGCCAGCACCTCATCGCCGGCGGCACCATCACCGGCGCCGTCGGCGGGGCGGCCAGCGGGGCCGCCGGCGCTGCCAGCGGGGGTAAGCCGCGGTCGTTCGGAAAGAAGGAGACCGCGGTGGCGGCCGGCGTGCTGGCCGCCCTGGCCATCGGCGGCAGCGCCGCGGCCCTCATCATCAACCAGCTCGACGATCCTCCGGTCCAGGCCAGCCAGGACGGCGGGGCCGCCGGTGCCGGTGGCGGCGGCGAAGGTGCCGGCGGCGGGGGTGGTGGTGGCGGCGACGCCGGGGCCGGACCCGACTCCGAGCAGCCCGCGACCGAGGAGCGGCCACCCTCGATCCCGCCCAACGACCCTCAGCCGCGCCCCGCGACGACGCCCAAGGAGGACGGGGCCCCGGCCGCGGACCAGCCTCCGGTCGTAGCCCAGCCGGCCCCCGAGACGGAGAGCGAGCCCGACGCACCGGCCGAGCCGGACGAGGCTCCCGAGCCGCCCACGACGGACCCAGGCCCCAACCCCACTCCCGACCCGGCACCGGGCGGTGGCCCGGACGAACCGGATCCGGGAGAGCCCACCGACCCGCCGGGGAACCCGGGGCCGGAGGATCCCGTGGACCCGCCGACGGAACCGCCGGAGCCCCCGGAGGTTCCCACCGACCCACCGGGCCTCGGCACCTCGATCGAGGATCTGCTCGCCAGCCTCGGTCTCTCCGACCTGCCCGGTATCGATCTGGTGACCACCACGCTGGACGAGCTCTGGGCGCTGATCTTCGGCACGTTCTCGGGCACGGCCGACGACGCCGGGTCGGCGGCCGACAACTGACAGCAGGGCGGGCCGCTACCAGGCCTGTGCCTTCTCACCCCTGTGCCGACGCACAGCGTCCCTGGGCGAGAGCCCAAGATCGGGATGTCACCACGTCGGCATCTTCCATGCGCCTGCATTCTTTGCGAGCATTCACGCCCAGAGTTTCGTGCAACGTGACAGCACGCGGCGCCTGTCGCGTGCGGGAGGGGGTAGCGTGACCGTGACCGGCGCGGACCCCGGCCAGTGGGCGGCGCACCGCCGCACGGTGGTCTTCGCGGTGTCCCGGCGCGTTCCCGGCGTCGACCCCGAGCTCGCCACCAACCGCGGCTTCGAGCTGCTGTGCGCGGAGCTCATGAAGCAGGGCCGGCTGTACGACCCCCTCGCGTTCTGGAGCGCCGCGTCGCTGGAGGCGGCGCTGCGGATGGCACGGGACCAGGCCGAACCCGTCGACCGGACCACGGACACCGAAGCGGTCACCGCGCCGACTCCGCGCGCCCTCGACCCCGAGGTGCTGAGCGCCGTGATGGACCGGCTGCCGGCCGGTGAGCAGCAGCTCCTCTGGGACCACCACGTGGGGTCCCGTCCCATCAGCGCGATCGCCGACGAGATCGGCGTGCTGCCCTACGCCGCCAAGCGGCGCCTGCGCAGGGCCGAGAACCGGCTCGCGAGCAGCTTCACCGAGACGGACGCGGACGGCACGGCCGACCCCGAGTGTGCGCCCGCCCGGGCCGCCCTGCACGACTTCGTGCGCAACCGGCTCCTGCCGCACCACCGGCAGGAGGTCGAGGACCACATGGTCCAGTGCGCCGACTGCATGCGGGCGTTCGTCGATGTCCGGGAGTCCTACTGGATGCTGCGCGGCGTCGCCCCCTTCCTGCTGCTCGGCGCCGCGACCACTGCCGAGACGGGCACGGCGGTGGCCGGCGGTGCGGCGGGTGCGGCAGCCACAGGTGCGGCGGCCACGACTGCGGCAGCGACGGGTGCCGCCACCGTGACGAGCATCGGCGCCGGCTGGCTCGCCACCCTGGGAACGCGCGCCGTCCTGACCGTGCGCGGCGTGCTGACCGACCCGATCGGCCTGACCGCCACCGTCGCCAGCAGCCTGCTCGTCACCACCGCCGTCACGACCGGGGTCGCGGGCGATGCAGGTGCCACGCCGCCGTTCCTCGAGAACGAGGTCGTCTCCGTCTCGAGGTCCGACGACGCGGAGGCCGTCGTCCGGCAGGTCACGCCGACCTCGCGGAGCGAGGACCCGACGAACCTTCCCGACTCGGTCCTGGCACCGCGCGGCTCCGGCGCGAAGCACGGCACGCCGCCCGGACTCGCGAAGAAGAAGGGCACCCCACCGGGCCTGGCCACAAAGGACGGCGTGCCGCCCGGCCTGGCGACGACGAACGGGACGCCGCCCGGGCAGACCACGAAGGACGGCACACCACCGGGCCTCGCGAAGAAGGACGGGGTGCCGCCCGGGCAGGAGAAGAAGGACACGGTACCGCCCGGCCAGGCCAAGAAGGACGGCGTACCGCCGGGCCAGGCCAAGAAGGACACACCTCCGGGGCAGGCGAAGAAGGAGACGCCGCCGGGCCACGCCAAGAAAGACACACCACCCGGCCACGCCAAGGACACGCCACCGGGTCAGGGCAAGAAGGACAGGACGCCGCCGGGCCAAGCCGACAAGGACGAGCCGCCTGCCCACAAAAAGAGGCCCACACCACCCGGCAAGGACAAGGACCACAAGACGCCGCCCGGCCAGGCGGAGCAGGACACACCGCCGGGGCAAGGCAAGAAGGACAGGCACGCCGGCCGCGACGGGAGCGAGCGCACCCGCGGATCAGGAGCGTTCGAGGAGGACCAGCACCTCGTAGTGCGCGGTCTGCGGGAACATGTCGAGCAGGCGCGCCCGCACTGGGCGCAGCGAGGGCATGGCGGCGAGGTCCTTGGCGAGCGTCGTCGCGTTGCAGCTCGAGTACAGGACGTGGTCGATCCCCGAGCCCTCCAGCCAGTGCGCGAGGTCCCCGCCGATGCCCCGGCGGGGAGGGTTCACGATCACCATCTCGGGTAGCGCGGCGGCGTCCGGTCCGGTGTCGTCCGGTCCGACGGCGAACGCCGTCGCGTCGCCCGCCGCGAACGTCACGTCCCGGAAGCGGTCGGCCTCGCCGCCGTCGCGCAGCCGCTCGACCGTGGCCGTCGCCGCGGCGACGGCCTCTGCGCTGATCTCGATGCCCGTGACGGCCCGCCCGGGGGCCGCGCAGTGCAGCGCGAACCCGCCCACCCCGCAGTACAGGTCCCACACGCTGCGCGGGCTCAGCTCGTCGACCCACGTACGGGCCTGCCGGTAGAGCTCGGTGGCGACGGCGGTGTTGGTCTGGAAGAAGCTCTGCGGGCGCAGGTCCAGCGTGATGTCGTCGATGCGCATCGGGAGCGTGGTGCGCTCGGTGAACGGGATCTCCAGGTCCCCCTCCAGCACGGCGGCGTGCGCGGGCTGGATGTTCGCCGACGCGACGGCGAGGGCCGGCAGCTCGGCCCGCAGCCAGCCCAGGTGCTTGCGGATCCGCGCAATCGCCTCCTGGGAGCGCAGCACGAACCGGACCATGAGCTCGCCGCCGGGCGAGAGGGTGACCAGGAGGTACTTGAGCTCGCCGCGCTGCTGCACCCGCTTGCCGGTGCCCGCCACCTGGTACGGCTCGAGGTTCGCCCGCGTGACGAACGCCGCCAAGGGCGCGAAGGACGACTGCAGCGCGTCAGGGTAGAGGCCGCAGTCCGTCAGGTCGATCCCGTGGCCCGCCCGGTCGAGGATGCCGAGCACCGGCTCGGCCACCGTGCCGCTGACCACCATCTTCGCCTTGTTCCGGAACCCGGACTCCACGCTGGTGACCGCGGGGAGCCACTGGACCGCGCTCGGAAGAAGCGTGGCAACGTGCCGCTCCTTGTCGAGCACCTGGGTGGGGTAGTCGATCTCCAGCAGGGTGCAGGAGCGGCAGCGGTCAGCGTCGTAGTGGGGGCACCGCACGCCCCATTATCTCGTGTACTCGAAGTGCCACGGCTCCTCGCGTCCGCCACCCTGCCGTGCCCAGTGCGGGTGCTCCCAGCCGACCTTCGGCCCGTTGGCCGCGAGCCACTCGTACTCGGGCTGGCCGAACCGGAAGCCGTCGTCGACCGGGACGTCCACCGCGAGCGCCCAGCCGTGGTTGGACGTCCCGGGCGCGGCGACCTGCCCGCTGCCGAACTCGTCGAGCGCCTGGAGCTGCCAGTCGTAGGGCCGGTAGCCGTACTCGACGCGCAGCGGCTTGCCGAACCTCGCCTCGAACCCGGCGGCCAGCTTGCGCCAGTCCTCGGCGGCGTCGCAGCGCAGGTACTGGTCCTGCCCCTCCGGCCCGACGCCCACCTTGCACAGGTCGTCCAGGGCGAGCCGGCCGTTGGTGCCGTCCGCGACCGTGGCGCGCGCGTCCCAGGCGGCCGCCTCGATCGCCACTCGCGCGGCCTCGCGCCGCTGGCCGAGCACCTTCACGGAGTTCAGGTTGCTGGTGTTCACGCCGGCGGCGAGCTCCGCCTCGCCCGCGGCGCGGCGCGTCGAGAGAGCCTTGCGGACGGCGGCCGGGGCGCCGGCCTCGGCAGTCCAGTCCAGCGTGTACCTGGCGTCGCGCACGGAGATCTTGAGCTGTGCCGTCACCTTCGTGAGGGTCGCCTGCGCCGTCTTCAGCTCGGCCGCCGCCTTCCGCTGCCGTTCCGCCTCGGCACGGGCCTTGGCCTGGGCGTCCTTGCGCTCCTGCTGCCACTGGCGGTACGAGGCCTGCACGTCCTCGGTCGCCGAGACGAGCGTGGTCGAGGTGGTGCGCATGGTGATCGCCCACTCGGTCGCCTGCGCCTCCAGGGCGTCGATGTCCTCGGGAGCGTCGAGCCCGTTGGCGCCCGCCTCGGGGACCGGCGGCGGTTCCATGGCGCCGAGCTTCCGCGCCGCGGCGACGTGTCCGGCCAGCTCGGCGCGGACGGCGTCGTCGGTCACCTTGCCCTCGGAGGCCGCGAGGGCCTTCTCCGCCGCCGCGATCTGCTCGGCCAGGCCCTCCTGGGCCGTGCGGCCCTCGTCCACCGCGAGCACGACGTCGGCGCGCGCGTCCGTGAGCTGCTCCAGCTCGCGTTCGCCCCCGATGCGGACCAGGGCGAACACGATGCTGCCGACCAGCGCGACGGCCGCGACGATGAGGAACATGAACAGCGGCCGCATGGAACCTCGGTCGGACCGCCCGTTCCCCCTGCCGGACGAGGGCACGTCGGTTCTCCCGAGTGACACCTCGGACGTCGCACGGGACGACGACGGAGCCTGCGCGGCGTCGCCGGACGGCTCGGCCGGCGGCCCGGAGGGAGTGGGCGGTTCAGCGGCAAGGGGCATGGCCCGCAGTTTGGCGAATCTCGGCCGAGGACGCTAGTCGCCTGCCTGCTCAGCGAGGTTCTTGAGCTTGTCGACGTACGCCGCGGCCTCGCCCTCCTGCCAGTCCGGGATGTTGGTGTTGTCGGCGCGCAGACCCACCGACTCGTCAGTCAGCTCGCGGAGGATGTCCGCGTGGCCGGCGTGCCGGGCGGTCTCGTCGGTCACGTGCACGATGAGGCGGAACAGGGTGACCTCGCCGGACTTCCACCACGGGACCCGCCCGACGGTGTCCAGCGGGAGCGTGTCGATGGTCTCGTCGCAGAACGCCCAGGCCCGCCGGTAGAGGTCCACGACCGAGGCGACCGACTCGTCCGCCGTCGCGTACCAGTCGGCCTGCGGGTCCTTCTCCCAGTCCTCCTCGGAGACGACCTCCGCCGGGTTCGGCCACTCGCGCCCGAAGCATGCGCCGAGGTAGCCGAGCTCGATGTTGGCACAGTGCTTCACGATGCCCAGCAGGTTGTTGCCCGAGGGGACGAGGGGCCAGCGCGCCTGCTTCTCGGTGAGGCCCTCGAGCTTCCACACGAGGGCCTCTCGGGTCTCCTGGAGGTACTGCTTCAGGATCCGCTTCTGCTCGAGCTCCGCCGTACCGCCGGCCGGTTCACCAGTCGTCTGTGCCATGGGGACAGTGTGTCGCCGACCACTGACATTCGCCGAGCCCGGCGGGCGCGCGCCCGCCGGGCTCGGCGTCCGATGCCCCGGTCCGGCTCAGCGCCGGGCGCGGAACGCCACCCCCGCTGCCACCGCGAAGACCACGCCGAGCCCGAGGCACCAGGCGACGGCGAGCGCGGCGGTTCCCGCGGGATCGGCCACGCCCGCTGTGCCGCCCGAGAGCAGCCCGCGCACCGTCTCGATCACCGGGGTGACCGGCTGGTGCTCCGCGAATCCGCGCATCCAGCCCGGCAGCGTGTCCACGGGCACGAACGCGCTCGACACGTACGGCAGGAACATCACGAAGAAGGAGAAGCCGCCCGCGGCGTCGGGCGACCGGACCAGGACGCCCACGAAGGTGGCGAGCCAGGTGATCCAGCCGACGAACAGCAGGATCATCCCGACGGCCCCGAGCCACTCCAGGGCCGACGCCTCGGGCCGGAAGCCCATCAGGATCGACACCCCGAACACGATCGCGGTGGTGGCCAGGTTCTTCACGAGGCTCGCCACCACGTGTCCGGACAGCACGGTCCAGGCGTTCATGGGCATCGACCGGAGCCGCTCGACCATGCCGCTCGACATGTCGTGCTCCACCGCGAGCGCCGTGTTGGCCGCGCCGAACCCGGCCGCCAGCAGGATCACGCCCGGCGTCACGTAGTTGATGTAGTCCGTGCCGATGTCGACCGCCCCGCCGAACACGAGGACGAACATCAGCAGGATGACGACGGGCAGCACGACCGCCGTGATCATCGCGTCCAGGTCCCGCGAGACGAGGCGCAGGCCGCGGGTCGTCATGGTCGAGACGTCGCTCAGCAGGTGCGTCATGCCGCCACCCCCGTCGTCCGGGCCGGGCGCTCCTGGCCGACGTGCCCGGTCAGGGCGAGGAAGACGTCGTCGAGGCTGGGCGCGCGCACCTCCCAGTGCTCCGGTACCACGCCGGCGGCCTCGACCACGGACAGCACGGACCGCACGTGGGCCACCGAGCCGTCGGTGGGCACGCGCACCCGCGCGCCGTCGGTCGTGGCGACAGCGAGCGCGGGGGCGACCAGGGCGGCGTCGGACGGGGTGGCGAAGGTGAGCTCGACGCCCGCCTCACCCACCTCGCGCTTGAGCCGGGCCGGGGTGTCGTCGGCGACGATGCGGCCGCCGTCCACCAGGGCGACCCGCTGGGCGAGCCGGTCGGCCTCCTCCAGGTACTGGGTGGTCAGGAGGACGGTGGTGCCGTCTGAGACCACCGCTCGGACGACGTCCCACAGCGCCTGGCGCGACCGCGGGTCGAGGCCCGTGGTGGGCTCGTCGAGGAACATGACCCGTGGCCTGGTCAGCAGGCCCGCCGCGAGGTCGAGGCGGCGGCGCATGCCGCCCGACCAGGTGCCCACGCGGCGGCTCGCGGCGTCGGCCAGGTCGAACGCGGTGAGCAGCTCCGCCACACGTTCGCGGATCACGCGCCGCGGGAGGTGGGCGAGGTGGCCCATCATCGTGAGGTTCTCGGCTCCCGACTGCTTGTCGTCGACCGCGACCTGCTGCCCCGTGAGGCTGATGATCTCGCGGACCCGCCGCGCGTCGCGCACCACGTCGAACCCGCCGACCGTCGCGCGTCCGGCGTCGGGCCGCAGCAGGGTGGACAGGATCCGGACGGTGGTGGTCTTGCCCGCTCCGTTGGGCCCGAGCAGGGCGAGCACCGCTCCCTCTTCGAGCTCCAGGTCGAGCCCGTCCAGCACGGGCGGACTCGCAGAGCCCCGCCTCCCGAAGGACTTGCGCAGGCCTTCGGCCGTGACGATCGCAGCCATGGTCTTCCTCTCTCGGATCACTTACTGTGTATGCCGTACTCGTTTCAGTGTGGAGCGTAAACAGTATGGGGTCAAGAGAGTTTCGGACCGGGTCGCGGCGCGGAGCAGGGCAGGATGGGTGTCGATGAGCACCGACACGACGCCCGAACCGGCCGAGCAACCGCAGGACCCAGGGGCCGCGGGTGAGCTGCCCGCCACCGTGCAGCGTCTGTGGGGGGCGGTCGCGCCGCGGCGGCGCGGGCCCAAGCCCGCGCTGTCCACGGCACGGATCGTGCGCGCGGCCATGGACCTTGCCGACGCCGAGGGCCTCGCCGCGGTCTCGATGGCGCGCGTCGCCGAGGCGCTCGGGTACACCCCCATGGCCCTGTACCGGCACGTGTCCGGCAAGGAAGAGCTGCTGGTCCTGATGTCGGACGCCGTGGCGGCCGACATGCCCGAGATCCCGGACGACGCCGGGTGGCGCGCCGGGCTGGAGCTGTGGACGCGGGCCCAGATCGACATGGGGCTGGCCCGGCCGTGGATGCTGGAGCTGCCGCTGTCCGCGGCCCTGCCCGGGCCGAACCGGGTGCGCTGGATGGACCAGGCGTTCAAGGTCATGCGCCTGGTCGACCTGCCCGCCGACGAGAAGCTCGCCGTCATCGGCCTGCTCGCGCAGCACGTCCTCGGCGAGGCCAGGGTCCAGGTCGAGTCCCGGCGCGCGGCGGTCCAGCAGGTGCGGCGCGACGCCGGACTGCCGAGCTCGACGCCCGAGTCCGAGCTCGACCCCGCAGCGATCGAGGCGGCCAACCCCTGGGTCGACTTCGAGACCATCCTCGCCCGGTTCGCCGAGCCGACGGCCTACCCGCACCTGTTCGAGTCGTTCGCGACGTGGCAGGGGCCGGCGAGCACCGAGGCCGTGGACGACGACATCAACTTCGGGATCGGCGTGGTGCTCGACGGGGTCGAGGCGTACCTGCGGCGCCGCGGCGCGCTGCCCGACGACGGGTCGTGAGCCCGCGCACGACGGCGGGCCGTGAGCCCCGCGCACGACGGCGGGCCGTGAGCCCCCACCCACGGCGCCGCAACGATCCTGGCGCGACCACAGGCAGCGGTTTTCGGACGTCGTGCACAGGCGGGCGGCCCGACGGCGCGGAGTGTCAGTGGCGTGCGTCAGAGTGGTGCCGTGACAAGCGACCCCCTGACCGACACCACACCCGAGCCCGGCACCGCCCTGCGCTGCTTCGGCGACGGCGACCCGCTCTACGAGACGTACCACGACACCGAGTGGGGCGTGCCCGTGCATGGCGAGCACGCGCTGCTCGAACGCATAGCGCTCGAGGGCTTCCAGTCCGGCCTCTCCTGGATCACCGTGCTGCGCAAACGGCCCGCGTTCCGGGAGGCCTTCGCCGGCTTCGACCCGGAGCAGGTGGCGGCCTTCGGGTCCGCGGACGTCGAGCGCCTGCTCACCGACGCCCGCATCATCCGCAACCGCATGAAGATCGAGGCCACCATCGACAACGCGCGGGCGGTGGTCGCGCTGCACGAGTCGGGCCGCACGCTCGACGAGCTGTTCTGGTCCTTCGCCCCCGAGCCGGCCGAGCGCGAGCGCGCGGCCACCTTCGCGGACGTGCCGGCCTGGACCGCCGAGTCGAAGGCGATGAGCAAGGCGCTGAAGAAGGAGGGCTTCCGGTTCATCGGCCCCACGACGGCGTACGCCGCCATGCAGGCGTGCGGCCTGGTCGACGACCACCTGGCGACGTGCCCGGTCGTGCTCAGGGCCGCCCGGACGGCGGAGACGGGAGCGGCCCGCTCGGGGACGGCCGGCTGAGCGCCGCGGACGTCACAGCTCGGCGCACGGCTCGACCACCGGGACCACGGCGTCGCGCACCCACTCGGCGAGCGATGTAGCCGGTGGGCGCAGGATGACCGTGTCCACGCCGTGGCCCGCGAAGCCGCGCATCTCCCTGACGAAGTCCGCCGTGTCGCCAGGACCGATCGGCGCCCCGCGGTGCAGCATCGTGACGCGGATCTCGGCGGGGTCCCGGCCGACGTCGGCGCAGTGCCGGTGCAGGACGTCCAGCAGGTGGCGGAGCCGCTCCGGGGTCTCGGCGAACAGGTTGCACGCGTCGGCGTACTGCGCCACCAGCCGGAGGGTCTTCCGCTCCCCCGACCCGCCGATCATGATCTCCGGGCCCGACAGCGGCAGCGGCGAGCACAGCGTCTCGGCGAGCTGGAAGTGCTTGCCCTCGAACGGGCCGTTCTCGTCCGGGTCGTACATCTGGCGGGCGATCCGGACCGTCTCCTCCAGCATCTCGAAGCGCTCCCTGACCGGCGGGAACGGCACGCCGAACGCCAGGTGCTCCTTGTGGTACCAGGCGGCACCGATGCCGTAGGTGGCCCGCCCGCCCGAGACCACGTCGAGGGACGCGACGATCTTCGCCAGCAGACCCGGGTGGCGGTAGGTCACGCCCGTGACCAGCGCACCGAGCTGCACCTTCTCGGTCACCCCCGCCAGGTAGCCGAGGGTCGTGTATGCCTCCAGCATCGGGTCCGACGCCGGGAAGCCCTGGTGCTCCATCTGGAAGTAGTGGTCCATCACGGAGACCCAGGAGACACCGCCGTCGTCCGCGTACCGGGCGGCGTCCGCCAGCTCGGTCCGCATCCGGGCGGGCTCCATCGAGTCGTAGCGCATGAAGTGGGTGCCGATTCGCATGTCTCGATCCTCCTCCGCCGTCGCGGCGCGTCAACCGCTCGGATCGAGGACGGCGGGGGTGGGTGGGCGCCGGACGCGCGGCCGGCGCCGAACGCGGCGTCAGACGCCGACGCGCTCGTCCCTGCGGCCCAGGACGCGCGCCACGAGCCACGTCATCGAGTCGGCCGTCTCGCGCGGCGTCGCCGACGGCTGCATGACGTGGCTCAGCGCCGACCGCACGACGAAGTCGATGACCGCGGAGATCCGCTCCGGCTCCAGGTCGACGTCGTACTGGTCCACCCGGTCCTGCACCACCACCTTGACGGTGCCGAGCAGCGACTCGGAGTGCGTGGTGAGCAGGGGCAGCAGCTCGGTGTCCGCGCCGTGCGTCGCCGAGACCACGGCGCGCAGCAGCGCGTTCCCCTCCGCGAACACCAGGGTGTTCTCGAGGGCGGCGTGGATGGCGGACATCAGGTCGTCGGGGTGGCTCTCGAAGCCCTCGACGATCTTGAAGATGAACTTGGCCGACTCGGTGAGCACCATCGCCTCGGCCAGGTCCTCGCGGCTGCCGACCGCGTTGTAGATCGTCTGCCTGCTGACGCCCGCCTCGGTCGCCAGGCGGCCCATCGTGACCTTCGACCAGCCGTCGGCACAGGTCAGACGCGCGGCAGCGGCGATGATCCGATTCCGGGTGGAGATCGGGTCGTCGTATCCGGCGGTTGCCTCGGCCATGCCTCGATCCTAGGCAACGTGCGGCCTTCGATCAGGGAAAGCCCGGGCCGGCGCCGCGGATTTCACCCTTTCTCCCCCGCCGCGGATCCCGCGATACGGAAAACCCATAGGGTGGCGGGCATGGACCTCGAAGAGCGCCTTGCCGTCTTCATCGACTACGAGAACCTGGCGCTGGGCGCCCGGGAGCACCTGGGCGGGATGCAGTTCGACTTCGGCCCCGTCGCCGACGCCCTCGCCGTCCGCGGGCGGGTGGTCGCGCGCCGGGCCTACGCCGACTGGTCGTACTTCGACGAGGACCGGCGCATGCTGACCAGGCACCAGGTCGAGCTGATCGAGATGACGCAGCGGATGGGCGCCTCCCGCAAGAACGCCGCCGACATCAAGATGGTGGTCGACGCCATCGAGATGGCCTTCGAGCGCGACTACATCTCCACGTTCGTCATGTGCACGGGCGACAGCGACTTCTCCCCGCTCGTGCACAAGCTGCGCGAGCTGAACAAGCGCGTCATCGGTGTCGGCGTCGAGAAGTCGACGTCGCGGCTGCTGCCCGCCGCGTGCGACGAGTTCCTGTTCTACGACCGCCTCGAAGGCGTCGAGGTGCCGGAGGAGGACCAGGGCGCCCCCGCGCCGAAGCGCAGCGCCCGCACCCGCCGGACGGCGCCGGAGCCCGCCACCGCGCAACAGGCACCCACGACGTCGCGCCGCGCCAAGGCCGCAGAGGCCGTGGCGGAGGCGGTCGCCGAGGCGACGGCGCCCGAGGCTCCGGCGGAGCCCGAGGCCAAGCCCGCGACCCGGCGCCGCAGGAAGGCCGAGCCCGCGCCGCCGCCCGTCGAGGCGGCGCCCGAGGCCGAGCCGGAGATCGCGCCGGACGCCGACGTGAGCGAGCAGGAGGAGGCGCCGGAGTCGAGCGACACCCCCATGGAGGTGCGCGTGGCGCAGACCCTCGCCGACCTGCAGTCCTCCACGAGCGGCGCCGTGACGGCGTCGGCCCTCAAGCGGACGCTGCTGCGCAAGGACCCGACGTTCAGCGAGTCGGACTACGGGTTCCGCACGTTCGGCGAGTTCCTGCGGTTCCTCGCGGACCGCGGGTTCGTGGAGCTGGCACCGGGCCCGTCGGCGGGCGACCCGGAGGTGTCCCTGCCGGAGCAGGGCGACACCTCCGCCGCGTTCGTGCTGCTGCGCACGGTGGTGCAGGAGGCGAACGGCTCGGCGGCCCTGTCCGGCCTGAAGAACGCCGTGCGCAAGAAGCGTCCGGACTTCTCGGAGAAGGCGCTCGGCTTCCGCGGCTTCCTGCAGTTCGCGAAGGCGGCGGAGACCGCCGGCGCCGTCTCCCTGGCCTGGGACGACGACGCCGACGACTACCTGGTCACGGCGTAGCTGTACCGGGTCGACCTAGCCGGAACCCGGGAAGGTCGCCGAACCGCAACCTCCGTGTGCCGATGGCCGTTCAACCGAAGGCTACGAGTCAAAAGACGGCTCGATGGACTCGCAACCTTCGGTTCGACGCCGGGCCACATGGGTGAGGGCGGTCAGTCGGCGAGTATCCCCGGCACCCCGGCGAGCTGACGGGCCAGCTCGTCCCCGTCCCGGCCGGCGACGGTCGGCACCGGCGCGACGTCGGGGCCGACCTCCCCGGGGTGCGCGCCGTCCCCGGCGTGCGAACCGTTCCCGACGTGCGAACCGTTCCCGGCGTGCGGCGCGTTCCCGGCGAGCACCTGCTGCCCGCCCGTGAGCTGGCGGATCGCCACGGCCCGCACGCGCTCGGGCCGGCGTCGGGCCACCTCCTGGTAGATCGCGACGTCGTGCTGGCCGTCGTCGCCGATGAGCACCCAGCGCACCTGCGGGAACCACGACATCAGGAGCTCCAGGCTGGCCTCCTTGTGCGCGCGGCCGCTGCGGAACCACCCGGTGAGCGTGGGCCCCCAGTCGGTGAGCAGCAGCGGGCCCGGCGGGTAGGCGTGCCGGGAGAGGAACGCGCGCAGCGTGCCGGCAGTGTTCCAGGCGCCGGTCGAGAGATAGAAGAAGGCGGCGTCCGGGTGGGCGCGCTGGAGCGAGCGGTACAGCTCGGGCATGCCCGGTACCGCCCGCCGCGCACTGGAGTGCCGCACGAACGTGTTCCAGGCGGCGAGCAGCGGGCGCGGCACCGCCGTCACCATGGTCGTGTCGTCCATGTCGCTGACCACGCCGAACCGCGTGTCGTCGTCGAGCACCAGGATGGCCGCCTCGACCTCGACCGGCTCGGCGGCGTCCGGGCACACCAGTACGGCCGCGTGGATCCCTGCGGCCAGCGGGGCGGCGGTCGGCAGCTCGACGTCGACGTAGCCCGCGCGGTCGCTCACGACCTCCGAGGTGCTGTCCCCCACCCGCAGCCGGACGGGCTGGTGGGGCGCAGGGACGGTCAGGAAGTGGCGGAACCCGCGCCTGGCGATGCGGGCCCGCTCCCGTTCGGGACCGGCGTGCCCGCGCGGTGCGAGCAGCACGCGCGCAAGCACGCGCACCCGCTCGGGCGTGCCGTAGCCGGTGTAGGCCTCCAGGCGGGGCTGCCAGCCGAGGCGGCCGAGCACCCACCCCGCCGCGGCGTAGAGGCGGTCCTCCACCACCGCGGCGAGGTGCGGGCGCTGTGAGGGGTGCGGGGTCGGAGTGGCCACACCCGATTGTGTCCTACTGGCCGCCCATGCCCGTGGTGGCGACGCCCTGCACGATGCGGCGCTGGAACAGCATGAACACCACGAGCAGCGGCAACGCGGCGATCATCGCGGAGGCCATGTTCTGTGCGTACTGCACGCCGTAGGCGTTCTTCACCGTGGACAGGCCCACCGGGAGCGTCATGAACTGCGGGTCGGTCGTGACGATGAACGGCCACAGGAAGTTGTTCCACGCGCCGATGAACACGAAGATCGCGACGGCCACGAGGATCGACCGCGACAGCGGCATGACGATGGTCCAGAACAGCCGCCACGGTCCCGCGCCGTCGATCCGCGCGGCGTCGAGCAGCTCCTGCGGGATGGCGTCGAAGAACCGCTTGAGGATGAACACCATCACGGGGGCCACGACCTGCGGCAGCACGACGCCCGCGAACGTGTCCACGAGCCCCATCACCTGCATCTGCCGGAACAGCGGCACGATGAGGATCTGGCCGGGCATCATGATCGCCGCGATGGTGAGCCACTGGAGCACGCCGCGGCCCTTGAACAGGGTCTGCGAGAACGCGAACGCGGCCATCGCGGAGATCAGCACGGTCAGGACGGTCACCAGCACGGCGACCACGAGGCTGTTCCACATCCAGGTGAGCAGGTCGCTGTTGCTCAGCACCTGCTGGTAGGCATCGAGCGTCCATCCGGTCTCGGGCCACCACGACGCCGGCAGCGCGGCCTCGGCCTCGTGCTTGAAGCTCGTGGCGGCGCCCCAGGCCAGGGGGAGCAGCCAGATCGCTGCCAGCACGACGAGCGCGGCCAGCGCGCCGACGCGCGCCCACGGCGAGGGCCCGATCGTCAGCTTGGTGAGGGTCCGGTTCTCCGCGCGGGCCTGCAGCGCGTTCGCCCGGCGGACGGAAACCAGATCGGCGACGGCCATCTCAGGCCTCCTTCCTGGTCGGCAGGAGCCGGACCAGCGTGAACACGAGGATCAGGGCGAAGAACACGTAGGAGATCGCGGAGGCGTACCCGAGCCGGTAGTTGGTGAAGCCGGTGTCGTAGACGTACTCCAGGATCGGTCGCGTGCTCCCGTTCGGTCCGCCGGCGGTGAGCAGGTAGATCTGGTCGAAGACCTTGAGCGAGGCGAGGAGCTGCAGCACGACGATCACGCCCGTGATCGTGCGGAGCTGCGGCAGGGTGATCGAGAACAGCCGCCGCCAGCCACCCGCGCCGTCGATGGTCGCCGCCTCGTACTGCTGCTGCGGGATGCCCTGCAGCGCGGCGAGGTAGAGCAGGAAGTTGAACCCGACGGTCCACCACACGGTGACCAGGGCGATGGAGAACATCGCGACGTTCTCGTCGGTGAGCCAGCCCACCGGGCCGAGCCCGAGGCTCGCGAGCCAGGTGTCGAGCAGGCCGATGTCGGGCTGGAACAGCCATGCGCTCAACGCGGACACGACCGCACTGGTCAGCAGGAAGGGGGCGAAGAACGACATGCGCCACACCCACTGTCCGGGCAGGCCGGTGTGCACGAGCAGCGCCATGACGAGGCCAACGACCACGAGCGGCACGGTGCTGAGGATCGTGAACCAGACGGTGTGCCACAGCGTCTCCCAGACCTGGGGGTCGCTGAACGCCTCTGCGTAGTTGGCGAAGCCGATGAACTCGCTGCCCGTACCCGTGAGGCTCTGGTCGGTGAAGCTCATCCACAGGCCGTAGAGCGTGGGCAGCAGCAGGAAGAGCCCCGTGGCCACGGCGAACGGGGCGACGAACAGGTAGCCGGACCTGTCCCGCTCGCGCAGGGACTTTCCGGCGGTGCGGGCGGTCGTTCCGGACCGGCTCGCCGAGGTTCCCCTGCCGGACGTCGCCGGACCGGGGACAGCGGTGACGCTTGGGTTCGAGACACTCATCGTCGTCCTCCGATCAGGCGGGGTTGGGCTGGGAGAGGAGGCGGTCCATCTCGCTCAGCATCCGGGTCACGGCCGTGCGTGGCGGGGCCTCGCCGGCGAGGGTGTCGGTCATGGCGTCGCCCATGCGCGTCTGGAAGTCGCTGCCGCCGCCCGTGAACCAGGCGTCGGGGTCGAAGACGGCGATCTCGGCCGCCGGCGCGTAGTCGCGCTGCGGGGAGAGCTCCTGGTACTCCGGCTGCTGGACCACGGGCTGGTAGGCCGGGATGTGCCCGGCCGATGCCCAGGTGAGGCCCTCCTTGAGCAGGCCAGCCAGCACCCGGTACGTGGCCTCGCGTCGTGCGGGGTCCGGGGTCCCCTGCCGGGGCAGCACGAACGCGTGCGCGTCGGCGTAGTTGGCCGGGGTGTCGAAGATCGCGGGGAACTGCGTGGCCCCGACGTCGGGCAGCGCGTCGCGGAACATCGGCAGGTCCCACTCGCCGGCGAACATCATCCCGGTGCGCTCCGTCATGAAACGGCCGCCCGCGGCACCGCCGTCCTGGTTCCTCGCCGCGACCTCGCCGTCGACCATGGCCTGGAGAAACTCGAACACCTCTGTGGCCGCCTCGATATCGAGGTCGGCGGGGCGGCCGGGGGTGAGCTCGTAACCGCCGCCGTTCTGGGAGTAGAGGCCCCAGAACATGCGCCAGCAGCCCGCCGTGTCGCGCAGGTAGCCCCAGCTCACGCCGGTCTCGCCCGTGACCTCTGCCATCGCCCGCCCTGCGGCCAGAAAGTTGTCGGCACCCGCCAGGGCGTCCAGGTCGAGCCTGCCGTCCGGCCCCGCGAGGCCGGCCTCCTCGACGATCCTGGGGTTGTGGAACGCGATGTACGGGTGGGTGTCCAGCGGCAGGGCGTAGAGCTGGCCGTCGTACTGGGCCTTCTCCCAGACCGCCGGCGCGAAGTCCGCCTCGGTGATGCCGAGCTCGGCGAGCACGTCCAGGTCGAACGGCTCCAGCAGACCGCCCGGCGCGTACCCGGCCAGCCGGGACATGTGCATGGCGGCGGCCTCGGGCGGGCGCCCGCCGGACGACGCCATCGCCAGCTTCGTGTAGTACGGCGCGCCCCAGGCCAGGGTCGTGGACTCGACGGTGATGTCGGGGTTGGCCGCGCCGACCGCGCCCACCATCTCCTGCATGAGCGCGCCGTCACCGCCCGAGAAAAGGTCCCAGATCATCACGGACGTCCGGCCGGAGCCCGCGGCGCTGGGCGTCGCGCAGCCGGCGAGCGCGCCGCCCAGCGCGACGCCGCCGGCGCCGACGAGGGCCGCCTTGAGCAGGTCGCGACGACTCAGTCCTCCGGAACTCTCCGCGCGACTGCGGGTTCTTGACGCGGTGCCAGGGCTTCCTTGCCCCGAGATACCGCGTCCTCGTAGCAGGGTCATCATCGACCTCCAATGGTGCAACGTTGCGCTCCAACGTTGGATCACGATGGACTAGGCCCGGCGTCCCGTCAAGGGGTCGCGGTACGGAAGGAAGTGAAGGTTTGTCGGAACGAGCCGGCCGGCGCATCGGGATCAAGGAGGTCGCCGCCGCGGCGGGTGTCTCCTGGAAGACCGTCTCCAACGTCGTCAACGGCACCGGCCGGGTCGGCGATGCGACCAGGGCCCGCGTGGAAGCAGTGATCGCCGAGCTCGGCTACCGGCCCAACCTCGCCGGACGGCAGCTTCGCCGGGGCCGCACCAACACGCTCGCCCTCGCGGTGCCCTGGGTGCACGCGCCGTACTTCTCGGTGCTGGCCCACGAGCTGATCGAGGTCGGCAGCGCCCGCGGGTACCGCGTGCTCATCGAGGAGACGCGGTCCTCGCGCGAGACCGAGCTCGAGGTCGCGCGCGGCTTCGACGTCCAGGCGATCGACGGGATCATCTTCTCCCCGCTGGAGCTGACCCCGGCCGAGATCGACGAGGTCCGCGGCCCCGTACCGCTCGTGCTGCTCGGTGAGCGGGCCGACCCCGACCCCACCCGGGAGCGGCGGACCGACCACGTGAGCATCGACAACGTCGCGGCGGCGGCGCAGGTCACGGCGCATCTCCTGGAGAGCGGACGGCGCAGGCTCGCCTTCCTCGGCGCCGAGCCGCGCGGTGCCGGCCGTACCGGCGCGCAGCGCGTGCAGGGTTTCCGCGACGCCCACGCCGCGGCCGGGATCGACGTCGACGAGCGCTGGGTGCTCCAGGTGCCCCAGTTCTCCCGGCCGGCGGGCGCCGCGACCGTCGAGGCGATGCTGCCCCGCATCGGCCAGGTCGACGGGCTCGTGTGCGCCAACGACGAGCTCGCGCTGGGGGCGCTGTACGCGCTGCGCCGCAACGGCGTGCGCGTACCCGACGACCTCGCCGTCACCGGCTGGGACAACACCGAGGACGGCCGGTTCGCCAACCCCTCGCTGACCACCGTGGCACCCGACCTGCGCGCGATCGCGGAGACCTCCGTGGACCGCATCATCGCCCAGCTCGCGAAGCCCGCCATCGACCCCGTCGACGAGCTCGTGCCGCACCGGCTGCTGGTCCGCGAGAGCAGCAGCTCCTGATCCCCGCGCCGGCCCCGGCGACGCCTCGGCGGGCCGTCCCGGGGCCGCGGCGGCTGATACAACGTTGCATTCCGTTCGGAAGCCGTGTTGAATCGCCGCGCACCTGTCGTAGACGCAATGGAGCAGCTGATGACCTTCCTCGACCGCTTCTCGCCGGCCGGCGCGCCGACGGCCACCGCCGTGCCGCGCCCCGAGTACCCCCGCCCCCAGATGGTCCGCGACCACTGGCTCAACCTGAACGGCACCTGGCAGTTCGAGATCGACCAGGGCGACTCCGGCATCGAGCGCGGCCTGGTCGGGCGGCCGCTCCAGGGTGAGATCGTGGTGCCCTTCGCGCCCGAGTCCCAGCTCTCCGGCATCGAGAACACCGACTTCCTCGAGGCCGTCTGGTACCGCCGCGAGGTCACCGTGCCCGCCGAGTGGTCCGCCGTCGGCGAGGACCCGCACGTGCTGCTGCACTTCGGCGCCGTGGACCACGACGCGACGGTCTGGGTGGACGGCACGGAGGTCGTGCGGCACCGCGGCGGGTTCACCCCGTTCACCGCCGACCTGCACGGGCTGGCCGGCCCCGGCGACACAGTCACCGTCGTCGTACGGGCCAGGGACACGCGGCACGAGCCGCAGGCCCGCGGCAAGCAGACCAACCGCTACGCGAACTACGAGTGCAACTACACCCGCACCACCGGCATCTGGCAGACCGTGTGGCTGGAGCCGGTGCCCGCCGTCCACCTGCGCCGGCCGCGGATCACGCCGGACCTGGCCAGCTCGGCGTTCGACGTCGTCGTGCCGCTGTCCGCGAACCGGCGCGGCCACACGGTGACCGTCACCGTGACCGACGACGACGGCGAGGTGGGCACCGCCACCGCACGGGCCGACCTCGACCTGGCGCCCGCGCTGCGCGTCGTCGTCCCGGCGGAGCGTGTGCGCACCTGGGGGCCGAGCGACCCGCACCTGTACGGCGTCGACGTCGAGCTGCGCGACGCCGACGGAGCGGTCGTCGACACCGTCCGCTCGTACGCGGGCCTGCGCTCGGTGTCCATCGACGGGCAGGCGCTGCGGATCAACGGCGAGGCCATCTTCCAGCGGCTCGTGCTCGACCAGGGCTACTGGCCCGAGTCCCTCATGACGGCGCCGTCCGACGCCGCGCTCGCGCGTGACATCGAGCTCGGGCTCGCCGCCGGGTTCAACGGCGCCCGCCTGCACCAGAAGGTCTTCGAGGAGCGGTACCTGTTCCACGCGGACCGGCTCGGCTACCTCGTGTGGGGCGAGTTCGGCGACTGGGGCGTCAGCGGCTACGGGCCGCCCACCGACCACCAGGCGCAGACGACGTCGTTCGTCACCGAATGGCTGGAGGCGCTGGAGCGGGACCACTCGCACCCGTCGATCGTGGGCTGGTGCCCGCTCAACGAGACGCACCAGGACCTGCACGACCGCATCACCCGGCTCGACGACGTGACCCGCGGCATGTTCCTCGCCACCAAGCTCGCCGACCCGTCGCGTCCGGTGCTGGACACCAGCGGCTACTCGCACCGGGTGCTGGAGAGCGACGTCTGGGACTCGCACCTGTACGAGCAGGACCCCGAGACGTTCGCCAAGCTGGTGGGCGGGCTGTCCGAGGGCAGGCCGTACGCGAACGCCCGGGACAACGGCACGCCGATGTCGGTGCCCTACCGGGGCCAGCCCTACTTCGTCAGCGAGTACGGCGGCATCTGGTGGAACCCGGAGGCGGCGGCCACCGCGACGGGCCGCTCGGCCGAGTCGTGGGGCTACGGCCAGCGGGTCCAGGACGAGGACGGGTTCCACGAGCGGTTCCGTGGGCTCACCGAAGCGCTGCTCGGCGACCCGCAGATGTTCGGCTACTGCTACACGCAGCTCACCGACGTCTTCCAGGAGGAGAACGGGATCTACCGGTTCGACCGCAGCGAGAAGCTCGACGTCGCGCGGGTCCGGGAGGTGCAGAGCCAGGTCGCGGCCGTCGAGAAGGACGCGGACTGACGGACCGCTCCGGTACGTGTCAGGCGTACGGGCCGCTCCCGCGACCCGTACGTCTGGCGGGCGAACGCCGGAACGGGCTTGTAGGTCTCTTTAGCCTTCTTCACCACCCGGCACCACGTCCACGGGGTGGGCTTGAGGGGTGCACAATAGGCCGGTGACGTACCGGTTCCTCAAGCTCATCCTCTCGCTGCTCGTGCTCGTGCTTCTGCGCCCGCGCGTCACCGGCCTGCACAACATCCCGAAGCGGGGCGCCGTGATCCTGGCGAGCAACCACCTGTCGTTCATCGACTCGCTGCTGATCCCAATCATGGCGCCGCGGCACGTGGCGTTCCTGGCCAAGGCCGAGTACTGGACCGGCAAGGGCATCAAGGGCCGCATCTCGCGCTGGTTCTTCACCAAGATGGGCGACATCCCGGTGCAGCGCGACGACCCGCGGGCCGGGCAGCGCTCGCTGGAGGACGCGCTCGCCGTGCTGCAGCGCGGCGGCGCGTTCGGCATCTACCCCGAGGGCACGCGCTCGCGCGACGGCAAGCTGCACAAGGGGCACACCGGCGTCGCCTGGCTCGCCCTGACCGGCAAGGCGCCCGTGGTCCCCGTGGCGCTGCTCGGGACGGACAAGGTGAAGCCCATCGGCAAGATGCCGCGGATCGCCCGGGTGGAGGTGCACTTCGGCGCGCCGATCGACCCGTCCCGCCAGATCGCGGCGGGCACCAAGCCCGCGCAGGCGCGGCGCGAGCTGACCGAGCAGGTCATGCAGTCCATCCAGGCGATGAGCGGCCAGGAGCGAGTGGACACGTGAGCGCCGTCGGCCACGGTGCGCTTGGTCCCGCGCCGCACGCGCACCGACTTCCCTGAACGCGTCCTCCCGAGGCCGCGTTGCGGACAGTAGGCAACGTCTACTGTCCGCAACACGCCCCCGCGGGGCAGGTCTTTCCTGCCGCGCGTCGCGACCTGCCGCCGGCAGCGCGACCCGGGACGGTCAGAGCCGCGTGATCCGAATTGCGTCCGCCACCACGTACGCCGTGCCCTGGGTCCAGCGGCTGACCGCCACGACGGTGCGGGTGCCCGCCGTCATGGCGTAGGTGCCGAGCGAGAGCCAGGCGCCCCCGGCCGACGACTGGTCCACGCGGATCGTCGACGAGCCGGTCCCCGTGTAGACGATGAACGGCGTCGACGTGTTGTAGCCCGCGATCCCCGGGAACCACGCCTCGACGCGGTACGAGCCGTTGGACGGGATGGTCGCCGAGTACGTGGCCAGGTCGCTGACCTCGGCCGGCGTCGCGTAACGGTAGTTGGACCCGTACCGCTCGGCCGAGTACGACGACGTCAGCCAGGCCGAGCCGGCGGCGAAGCCGGAAGACGTGTTGTCGACGATGACGGACCAGCTCGTGCCCGCCAGGGCGGCCGCGACCTCGGACCGGAGCTGCGGCAGCATCGAGTACAGGACGTCGCCGGGACAGGCCGTCGCCGTGTAGTCCCGGTGCCCGTAGATCTGCGTGGGCGCGATCCCGTACTGGTCGCAGATGTACGCGCACAGCTCCACCAGCCGGCTCCAGAGCTGGGCCGGCGGCGTCGCGCTCGTGTAGGTGCCCTGGTTCTCGATGCCGATGGCCTGGCTGTTCTGCCCGGGCGCGTGCGCGCCCACCACCATGCCGCTGCCGTTCTGCAGCCGGGACAGCGAGCCGTGCCTGCCCTCCATCACGTAGCCGCCGCGGCTCACGGTGAGGTGCTGGCCGGTGTCCACCCAGCCGTTGGCGAAGTGCCACTGCTGGATGTCGCGGGCGATCTGGTACCCGGCGGCCTGTGAGTAGTCCGTGACGTTCGCCGACGCCGTGTGGTGGATCAGGATCTTGTTCGGGTTGGTCGAGACGCTGTCGATGGTGCCGCGCGGGGCCTGCGCGCCCCAGGTGGCGCAGCTCGCGATGGTCGGCGCGGCGACCTCGACACCGGCGAGCGCGCCCGGCGGCGCGTCGGCGGGCGCCTCGGGATCGGGGGCAAGGGACGGCGGCGCGTCCCCGGCGCGCGCCGGAGCGCCGGCCCCGGCGACAGCAGGCGACGCGACGGCGGGCGAGGCGACGGCGGGGGCCGCGATCGTCGCGCCCGCGGCACCGATGCCGAGGACGACGGCGCCGCGCAACAGGTCGCGCCGGCCGAGCTGGGCGCCTTCGCCGAAGGCCGGGCGGTCAGGGTCGAGATCCTTGGGGCCGAGATCGAACGACTGGTCGTGAGAGTGGTCGTGAGTGTGCACGGTTGAACCTCCACGAAACGGGTCACGCCGGGACGCGCCAAGTCTCGTGGCGGGCCAGACGTGCGACAAGCAGCCCGCATGGGGACAACTCCCCATGCGCGAGCACTACGCCGCCGCACGCCCCGTGAGGCCCACCCGCTCCAGGAGGTCGAGCGCCGGACGGTGCTTGTTGAACGTGTAGACGTGCACGCCGGGGGCACCGGCGTCGAGCACCTCGCGCGCGAGCACCGCCGAGTACTCGATGCCGTGCGCGTGCTGCGCCTCCGGGTCCACGGCGCCGTCGGGCGCGGTGAGCCGGTCGAGGTCTCGCAGGAGCTCGGCGGGTGCCGCCACGCCCGTGAGCTCCTCGACGCGGCGCAGCCTGCGCGCCTCGGTGGTGGGCAGCACCCCGGCCAGGATCGGGATGGTCACGCCGGCGGCGCGGGCCGCCTCGACGAACCCGGTGTAGGACTCCGCCCGGTAGAAGAACTGCGTGATCGCGAAGCTCGCGCCCGCCTCCTGCTTCTCCAGCAGCCGCTGTACCTCCTGCTCGCGCGTCGTACGCGCCCCGGGGTTGCCGTCGGGGAACGTCGCGACGGCGATGGCCAGCGGCCGGGCGGCCGACCGCAGCGCGGTGCTCGCGTCCGCCGCGCACCGGCGCTCGTCCACCTGCCGCAGCAGCCGGACCAGGTCCACGCTGGACTGCACCCCGTCCGACGGCGGGCTCCAGTCCGGCTCGTCGCGTGGCGGGTCACCCCGCAGGGCGAGGAAGGACCGCACGCCGGCCTCGAGGAACTCGTCGATCACCTCGGACACGTCCTCCCGGGACGCCCCCACGCAGGTCAGGTGGGCCACCGGCAGCACGGGCGTGCCCCGCAGCAGCGTGGCGAGCACCTCCCGCGACGTCGCCCGGTCGCCCCCTGCAGCGCCGTAGGTCACCGACACGAAGTCCGGGTGGGCGGCCACGAGCCGCTGCGCCGTCTCCCAGAAGTTGGGCGCGACGTCGGGCCGACGCGGCGGCATCAGCTCGAACGACACTGTGGGGCGATGCGGGTGTGGCTCGGCGACCATGGCTGCTCCATCGAACCTGGCGTGAGCACCTTACGTCCTCACGCCACGGCCACGGGGCAGGAAGTCGGCAGGTTGCTGCGGTGTCAGGGAGCCAGGACTCTCGACCGCTCTGGATGGGATCGCCACCATGCTAAGTGATTGTCCAGCACTGGGACAGATTCCGTCCGACCTCCGAGACGCCCCGGTCCAACCCTCGCCGCGCTACTTCACCGACCCCGCCACGAGGCCGCCCACCAGCCGCTTCTCGATGATCATGAACAGGATCACCACGGGCACGATCGCCACCACGGACACCCCGAACACGTAGTGCCACGACGTCTCGTACTGGCCCACGAACTTGGTGAGCGCCACGGACAGCGGCTGGTTGCCCGCCGTCGTCAGCAGCACGAGCGAGGCCGCGAACTCGTTCCAGGACGCGACGAACGTGAACACGATCGCCGTCACGATCCCTGGCCACACGAGCGGCAGGTTGATCCTGGTCAGCACGGTCAGGGTGCCCGCGCCGTCGAGCTGCGCCGCCTCGTCCACCTCCTTCGGGATGCCCGCGAAGAAGCTGTGCATGATCCAGACCGCGAACGACAGGTTGAACGCCGCGTTCACCAGGATCATCGCGGCCCACGTGTCGAGGATCCCGATGGCGATGAACTCGCGGAACAGGCCAGAGGTCAGCACCGCCGGCTGCACCATCTGGGTCACGATCACGAGGAACAGGAAGAGGAGCCGCCCGCGGAACCGGAACCGCGCGGTGTAGTAGGCGGCGGGCAGAGCGACGGCGAGCACGAGCAGCGTCGCGCACACCGAGATCACCAGGGTGGAGATCAGGTTCTGCAGCAGCGGCGTCTCGGGCGTCGACCACATCGTGACGTAGTTCTCCCAGTGCCACTCCGTGGGGAAGTAGGTGGGATCGACCGACCTGATCTCTGCCTTCGTCTTCACCGAGCCGAAGAACATGATCACGTACGGCAGCAGGAACACCACCAGCACCACGAGCCCCGCGAGCAGGCGCAGCAGCAGGGAGCCGAGAGGCACCTGGTCGGTCGTGTACTTCCGCACCCGCCGCCGGTCGTCCGACGGCGGACGGGTCGCCTCGCGCGGCGTCGTCGCCGAGTCGGTGATCGCGGTCATCAGACCTCCTCCAGGGGGCGGACGACCCGCACGTAGACGGCGACGATCCCGATGACCACCAGGAACGCGATGACCGACAGCGCGCTCGCCAGGTCGATCTGCCGCTGGTTCTGCATGTACTTGAAGATCATGGTCATGACGGTGTCGGCGTCGTACCCGGGGATGGAGCCCGTCATGACCCGCAGGATCGGCAGCGAGTTGAACACGTTGATGATGTTGATCAGCACCGCCACCGACACCGCGCCCCTCAGCTGCGGCAGCACCACGCTGAAGTAGGTCCGCAGGCCTCCGGCGCCGTCGATGCGCGCGGCCTCGACGGTCTCGCCGGGGACGGTCTGTAGGCCGGCCAGGATCGTGTACGTGGTGAACGGCAGCGACACGAACACGGCCACCACGATGGCCCACGCGAACGCGGTCTCCGGGTGCCTGGTCCAGCCGTAGCCCTCCGGCGTGTCGATCAGGCCGACGTCCACGAGGAACGAGTTGATGATGCCGAAGTAGGGCTCCAGGCCGTAGTGCACCACCAGCGTCGTCATGACCACGCTGGAGGCCCACGGCACGATGACGGCCATCCGCACCAGGCGGCGGCCGGGGAACGCCTTGTTCAGCAGCGCCGCGAGCGCGAGCGACCCGATGAGGGTGCAGCCCACCACGACGACCACCCACACGACCGTGCGCCCGAGGATCGGCCAGAAGTACTGGAAGCCGACCACCGTCGCGAAGTTCGCGAGGCCGACGCCTCCGTCGTCCACGCCGCTCTGGCTGATGTCGCGTGTCGAGTTCCAGAACATCACGCCCACCGGGAACAGGACCACGGCCGCGATGAGCGCGACCGCGGGCCCGATCCACGGCAGGGCCTTCAACAGGTCCTTCACCGGTTTCCCCGTGCTTTCGGTTCAGCGTTGTGTGTGGTCAGTCGTGTCCGGCCGACGGCGGACGGCGCCCGGCGTCAGCCCGCGTCGACCTGGGCCTGGATGTCGGCCAGGACGTCCTGGGCCGGCTTGTCCCCGTCCAGCTCGCCGAACTGGGCCTTGAACGCGGAGTCCGTGGCGGCCCAGTCGGGGTTGGTGGTCGGGTAGAACTGCGCGTCCGGCAGCACCTCGAGGAACGGCGCGAGCGCCTCCTCGTCGGCCAGCTCCTCCGAGCCGGACAGGGTGGTGGGCAGGAAGCCCTCGGCCTGCACCCACGGGACGTAGACGTCGGCGGAGTAGAAGTAGTCGAAGAAGGCGGTGATGGCCTCCTGCTTGTCGCCGTCGTTCTGGAACGCCATGAGGTGGTCGGCGACGCCCAGCGTGAACGGGCTGCCGTCCTCCGTGGGGATCGGGTGGATCGAGTACTCCAGGTCGGGGTTGTCGGTCTCGATCTGGCCGACGCTCGGCGGCAGGCCCACCTGCATGCCGATCTTGCCCTGGACGAAGATGTCGAACAGCGGGCTGCGGTCGGTCGCACCGGCGTCGGCCTGCGTGGCGCCCTCCTCGATCATCGTCTTGATGAACTCGGCGCCCGCGAGGTTCTCCGGGGTGTCGATGGTGATGGCGTCGGCGTCACCGAAGGTGCCGCCACCGCCCCACAGCCAGACGGCGGCCTCTGCCTGCGCCTCCTCGGAGCCGAGCGGCATGCCGTAGCCGGCCACGCCGCCGCCGAGCTCCGAGACCTGCTTGGCCGACTCGAGCAGTTCGTCCCAGGTGGTCGGCACCTCGGCGTCGGCCTCCTCCAGGAGGGCGTCGTTGACGAACAGCGCGCGGGCCGACGCGATGAACGGCAGGCCGTACGTAGTACCGCCGACCTGGGCGTTCTCCAGGAACGTCGGCTGGAAGTCGGCGTAGGTCTCGTCCGAGGTGACGTCCTCGACCGGGTACAGCAGCTCGTCCTCGGCGAAGCCGGCGAAGGGGCCGCCGTTGTAGATGTCCGGGGCCTCGCCGCCCTGGATCTTGGTGGCGATGACGGACTCGAGGTTGTCCCACGACTCGACCTGCAGGTTCACGGTGATGTCCGGGTGCTCCTCCTCGAACCCGGCGATCACGTCGTTCCACAGGCCCTGGGTCGCGTCGGAGTAGCTGGGGACGAGCAGGTCGAGCGTGGTCGCGCCACCGTCCGTGCCCTCGTCCGACGTGGTCCCGCCCCCGCCGAACCCGCAGGCCGTCAGGCCGGTCGTCGTGGCGAGCGCGATCGCGAGAATCCCGCCGAGCCTCCTGTACTGCGCCATTGCTGCTCCTTGATCTCGTCGTGCTCGTTCGTGGTGCAGGTCACGTTTTCACTTGGTCCGTAATCTGTCAATGGTTCTAACAAACCTGTGACATACGGGTGACATGGTGTCCCAGAACGGCTCGCCCGGCCCGCGGAGAGGCAGCGAAAAGGGCCGCAGCACAGGGCTGCGGCCCTCTTTCGGCGTGTGTCCGGGCCGACGGCGGAGCCCCGCGCGGGTGCCGCCGTCGGCCCGGCGCGGTCAGCAGCCGCAACCGGAGTGGTCGCCCTGCGGAACCCAGTTGTAGTCGTCGACGAACCGGTCGCTGCCCGTGTAGGTGACCTTCCACCACCGCTGGTGCGCGGGAACGACCGTCGTGAACGTCCCGTCCTGCTCGACGGTCAGCTTGCGCACGAAGACGTTCTTGCCGCTCTCCCACGGACCGTTCGGGTCGTAGGAAAGAAGGACCGTGCCGCGGCCGATCGAGCGCCACGAGAGTTCGCCGTTGTCGCCGATGCGGAGCCCCCGGACGTGCCCGGTGATCCGCGAGGGCCGCCCGTCGGTCGCCGTGGGGTTCGTGATCGACGCCTGGACCCTGCTGTCACGCCGGATGGAGACCGTCTTGGCGTTGTTCACGTTGACCCGGTGCCGGTTCACCTGACCGTCCTCGCGCTGCACCGCGGCGGTGAACTCGATACCCACCCGGTAGTAGCCCGGGTTGATGGTGCCGGGCAGGGTGACGGACGCGTTCCGGTCCCCGTACGCGTCCAGCGTGAGCGGGAACCGGCGTGCGTTCGCCGCGCCGATCCGCTGGAGCGTGACTACGCCGTCGAAGGCGCGCATCCGGCCGCCGGTCCAGTCCAGGTTGACCTTGTACCGGAAGTACACGCGCTTGAGCTCGTCGGCCTCCATGTCGCCCCAGATGCGGGAGCCGCTGGCCGCCATACGGGTCGTGACGACGGTGCCGTCCTTCCTGTCGGTGTCGACGAGCGGGATGGGCGCTGCCTGTGCCGCCGGAGCGGCGACAAGGCCGCCGGCGAGCAGCGTCGCGGCGGCGGCCAGAGCCACGACGCCGCGGCGAAAGAGGGAAGTGCGGGACGTGCTGTGCAGTGACATCGCAGTGATCCTGTCTGTTCGAGGATGCCCACCCGACGTGAGCACGCCGCTCCCCGCCGGGCCTTTCACCACCCAGTACGGGCGGGGCGAACAGAACGTTGTGGGTGAAGAAAACGGAGGGCCGCAACACACGGCTGCGGCCCTCCCCTTGTCTGCCTCCTGCCGACGGCGACGTCCGCCGTCGACCCGGCGCGGTCAGCAGCCGCAGCCGCCGGGAACGCCCTGCCCGATCCACGCCACGGAGGTGTCACGGCTGGAGGTCCCCTCGTAGGTGACCTTCCACCAGCCCTTGCGGGACTCGACGACCGTCGAGATCCGGCCGTCGGTCCCGATCTTCAGGCCCCGCACGAAGACGGGCTTCCTCGGCTCGTTCGGACCGTCGGCGTCGAAGGAGAGGACGGCGGTGCCCCAGCGGTTCGGCACCCACGAGAGCGTCCCGCGGTCGATGGACAGGATCCGTGTGGTGGCATCGATGCGCGCGAGACGGCCGTCGGTCGCCTGCGTGCTGATCTTCCCATCGGTCCAGGTCGCGCGGCGGAGCTGCACCGTCTTGCCGTTGCTCACGTCGACGAGGTGCCGGACCCGGGTGCCGTCAGGCCTGCGCACCACGGTGAACACCTCGACGCCCACGTGGTACGTCCCGGGCTGGATGACCGCCCCGTTGAAGTTCAGGGTCCCCCTGCTCCGAAAGCCGGTGGTGGTGCGGTTCATGTCGATGGTGCGCTTGCGCACCTGCCGGCTGTTGATCTTCTGGACCGTGACCTCGACCTCCGCGCCCAGCATCGTCCCGCCGGACGCCGCGAGGGCGACCGTGTAACCCACCTTGGCGGGGTAGAGCTTCTGCTGCTCCACGTCGCCCGTGATCGGCGCGCCCGAGGCGAACATCGACGTGGTGACCGTGGTGCCCTGGGACCGGTGGACGTCGACCACGGGCAGCGACGAGGACTGCGCAGACGGGGCGACGACAAGGCCTCCGGCGAGAAGGGCCGCGGAGGTGGCCAGCGCCACCAGCCCCCGGCGGAGGAGTGAGGTACGGGACGTGTTGTGCAGAGACATAGCGGGTTCCTGTCCGTTCGATGGTGCCTGTCCCGCCGTGCGCGTATCGCTCGGCGTCAGGCTCTGGCACCGACTACGGACGGGAGGGCCGGCCAGAACGTTGCAGGTGTTGTGGGTGAAGAAAACGAGCGCGGACGCACGAGAGCGCCTGCCCGGTCGGGACCGGGCAGGCGCTCTTGGTCTGCGTCGACTACCGCTCCGTGGCGCCGATCATCGGCAGGCCGAACGACAGCCCGACGGCGAGGATGCCGCCGACGAACAGGAACGGCGACGGCGCACTGTCGCCGATCGAACCGATGCCGATCAGGGCGAACCCGCCCAGGAACAGCGCGAAGCACACGATCACGCGTACCAGCAGGTTCGCCGTGGGCTCCTGCTTCTGCCTGCGGGCCACCTCGAAATCGCTCATGGGGTCAATCTACCGTCCTAGCGGGTGGTGCTGACGGCCAGCTCGCCCTCGACCCCGTTGACCGTGACGGTCACCGTGGCCTCGCCGGCCCGCAGGGCGGTCAGCTCGTGCGTGTCCGGGTCGAGCGCGAGCACCGTGCCGCGCGGGCAGTCGAGCAGCGCCGTGCGGCCGGTGCCCTCGGAGACACACACCCGCTCACCGCCCCAGCTCGACGACACCGGCCACGCGACCGGCACCTCGCGGGTCCCGTCCTGCACGACGACGGCGCTCACGCCCGCCGACTCGCCCACCTCGAGCGACGCCGGCCCGGAGACCGTCACCTCCTCGGCGCGCGTGTTGACCTCCCAGGTCAGCCAGGGATCCCTGGACCAGCCGCGGTGCGCCGACCCGGATACCGGGCCCGACGCCGGGCGGACGCCCAGCATCGACCAGCCCGTGAAGCCGCCGTCGGCGGGCGTGCTCGCCGGGCTCTTCCCGGAGTTGCCGTTGACCAGGTACGGCACGCCGTCCTGCGTGCTCGCGTGGAACACGCCCGCGTGCGCGTTCACCGACGCTATCGACTTGCCCGAGGTCTCACGGAAGTCCTCGTACCAGCCGCGCAGCGTGTCCGCCTCCAACCGGTCGCCGATCTGGCTGGCCTTGGTCGGCAGCGGGTCGTCGATCGGGTGGTGGGCGAACACCAGGACGCCGGTGACCGAACGGTCCGTCGCGGCGTCGTCCAGCGCGTCGCGGAGCATCTGCACCTGGGCGAAGTCGGTGCCGAGGCGGCCGGACGACGAGTCGAGCATGACCAGGCGCGTTGTGCCGCCCGACCGGCCGGGCGTCGGGACGTCGAGCACCCGGGTCCGCTCGCCGAACTCCTCCTCGAAGTTCGCGATCGAGCCGCCCATCACCTCGTGGTTGCCCGGCACGTAGTACCAGGGGAAGTCCGCGTCGGCCAGCTCCTCGGTGAGGATCCGCCGGGCGAGGTCGAAGTCCGCAGGGGCTGCCTCGTCCACCAGGTCGCCGTTGATGACCAGCAGGTCGGGGTCGTCGGCGGCGATCTCCCGGAGCGCGTCCCGCGCCCCCGCCACGGCACCGGACTCGGGGTCGCGGGCCACGAACTGCGCGTCCGACATGACGGCCACGCGCAGGGGTGCCGTGTCGGTGGCGCCGTCGGCGGCCACGATCCCGTCCTCGACCCGGGGCGCCTCGGGCGCGTCGACGGTGGGCGGCACCAGCGCCACGATGTCCGAGATGGTCAGGGCGCCCCTGTACTGCTGGCTCGGCGTGGTCTCCAGCGCGCGGACCCGCTGCAGCTTGAGGGGGAACGCGACGCCGTCGGGCACCGTGAAGGTGGCCTGGCGCCAGCCCGTCCACGTGACCTCCGGGCCGTCGAGCTGCGAGACCACACCGTTGCCCTGCCGCACCTGCAGCCGGAGCCAGGCGCCGTTGCCGTCGCCGTTCACCCACATCTGTACCGCGCGCGGCTGGCCGGGCAGCTCGCGCCCGCCGGCCGCGGCCTCCGGCACCACGGCGTACTGGCCGCGCGTCGCCGTCGACTGCGTGAAGTCGTAGGTCATCCGCAGGCCCGCCGCGCCGTCGTGCCCGGCCGCGGTGGCGACCGAGCCGCCGGGGGCGCGGTCGTGCGCGGCCGTCCAGGAGGCGGCGTCGGCGAAGTCGGCGACCGTGTCCTGCTCCAGGCTGATCGTGACAGCGACCTCGGTCGTCAGGTCCGCGCCGTCCGGGCCGGGCACGGACAGCTCGAAGGTCGTGCCGCCCACCGGCGCGAGCGCGCGCACCTCGAAGGACCCGTCCGCCGCCGGGACGAGCTCTGCGATGCCGTCCCCGCCCGAGACGGTGACGTCGCGCGCCTCGATCGGCGCGGAGAAGCCCTGCGCGTCGTAGCCGGTCAGCACGAGCGGCGCCGTCGCTTCGGCGTCCGCCAGACCGATGACCGGGGTGTCCACGCCGGTGCGGACCAGGCTGCCCAGCACCTCGACCTCGGTGGACCCGATGGCCAGGCCCGAACGGCTCAGGGACGCGGCGGTGACCACGGTGCTGCCGGACCTCCGGCCGGTCACCACGCCGTCGCGCACCGCGGCGACCGACCCGTTGCGGGTGCGCCACGCGGACGGCTCGGTCGCGACCGGGCCCATCGTGTCGTCGTAGCCCTTGCCGACCAGGGTGCGATGCAGCCCGGGGAAGACGCGGTCGGCGTCGGCGGCCGGAATCGTGGTCCGCACGTCGTAGGCCGCGACGCGGCCCGTGCCGGCCGGCACGTAGAGGCCGAGGCCGTTCGCGTCGGAGCGCTCGTACCCGTCGGACGGGCTGTTCAGGATGGTGGTGCCGGCGTCGCCGGGCAGCCGGGCGACCATCTCCGACGAGCCGCCGCCGTCGAGGTTGATCGCGTCGTCGGCGCCGAGCTGGGCCATGAGCTCGCCCAGCTCGTAGAGGTTCATGCCGATGCTGTGGCTCTGCCGGCCATCGACCACCACGAAGTACGCGCGGGTCCCGGACTCGTCGAAGCCGACGGCGGTGCGCGGGTGCCGCAGCTCGACGTGGTCGCCGGTCGCCTCCGTCACCTCGCCGTCCTCCAGCAGCGGGTCCTCGACCCCGCCGCCGATCGCGACGGCGACGTCGCCGGCGTCCTCCCGCAGGCCGTAGGTCAGGTCGACGCGGTCGCCGGGGCGCAGGGCCGCCAGCGCGTCGGCCGCCGCGCCGGGCCGCGCCACGACGGCGCGCGTCCCGTCCGCAAGCCGCCCGCTCCCCGGCTGGCCGACGGCGGTCACGGTCCCGTCGGCGGAGACCGTCACCTCGACGCCCCGCTCACCAGCGGCCAAGGGGCGGGCGCGCGTGAAGTCTCCCCAGGCGCCGTCGTACACGGCGACACCGCCCGCGGGCAGCGCGGTGACGTTCAGGCCGCTCACCGGGACGCTGCCGCCCGGCGCGGTCGAGCCGGTGGAGGTCCAGCTCACCGAGCCCTCGAGGAAGATCTGCGCGAGGCGGCCCGCGCCGTCGGACCCGAACGCCACCGACCGCTCCCGGCCCGGGGACGCGGACTTGACCAGCGTGCCGTCGTCGACGCTCACGCCGAGCGCTGCGCCCGAGTTGTTGATGTCGAAGTAGTCGCCGTTCACCGCGGCGACCGCGCCGCGGGCCGAGGCCATCTCCGAGACGGTCGCGGTGTCCGCGACGTGCTCCGGGCCCACGTAGCCGACCTGCACCTTTCCCTTCGGGAGCAGACCGTTCGCGCCCGGCGCGCCGAGGTCGGCGACGAGCACCTCGCCGCTCAGCCAGCCGTCCTCGCTCATCCGCGCGAACCGCGTGAGCTCGAGGCCCGGCGCGATGCGCTGCTCCTCGCGCCGGGTGACGATCGCGTCCCCCGCGTCGTAGAGGGGGAGATGGGTGACATCTTCGGAAATATCGGCAGCGTTACCGGACCGCAACGGAGCGCTCGCGAACGGCGTCGGTGCCGTCAGCGCGGCGGCACTCCTGGGCACGTCCTCGGGCTTCGGGGACGGCGCCGCGGCGGCGCCTGCCGCGGGAGCTACCAGGAGCGCGGCGGTAACCGTGCAGGTCAGCGCGCTGGTCAGGGTTCTTCGCGGCAGCGCGGTCGGTACCGCGGACGTCACTCGTCGCATGCTCGTTCCTTCGGGGGCTGGGGGGAGCGGTTCCGCGGCAGCGTCGCGCGGCGAGGTTATGGCTCGGCGGCCGGAGTGTGAATATCGCCCGAATCGCAACGTTGTTCACCCAGAGCGAAACATGGGCGAGTTCAGGTGACACTACGATGCGTTCGTGGCAAACACGTCCCCCGCTTTCGACCAGCGTCCTGCTCGTGTGCGCACGGACTGGGGCATCTCCGGCGCTCTCGCCCTCACCGCCACCGACGCGCGCGCGTCGCTCGTGGTCGTCGTGGACGTGCTCTCCTTCTCGACCACCGTCACCGTCGCCTGTGAACAGGGCGCGGGCGTCTATCCGTTCCCGTACCACGATCCCGCCGGCGCGGCCCGGCTCGCGCGCACCATGCGTGCCGCCCTCGCCGGCCCGCGGTGGGAGGACGGCATCAGCATCTCGCCCGCCTCGCTGCAGGACCTCGACGCCGAACGCCTCGTGATCCCCTCGCCCAGCGCCGCCCAGATCTGCCACACCATCGCGAACCGCGGTGCCCTGATCGTCGCGGGCAGCCTGCGCAACGCGAAGGCGGTGGCCGGCCTCGCCGCCGCGCACCTGGACGCGTCCGAGCGGCACGACATCGTGCTCGTCCCGGTGGGCGAGCGGTGGCCGGACGACACCCTGCGGCCAGCGCTCGAGGACTACCTCGCCGTCGGCGCCATCGCCGCGCGCCTCACCTCGATGCTGCCCGGCATGAGCATCTCCCCCGAGACGGCCGCGACCGTCACCCTGTGGAAGGGCACGAGGGACGTCGTCGATTCGGTGGGCGGCACGGCGAGCGGCCGCGAGCTGCTCGACTCCGGGTTCGCCGACGACGTCACGATCGCCACGGAGATCGACGCCACCGATGTGGTGCCGGTGCTGATGGACGGCGCGTTCGTGCCGCTCGGGCACCGCGTCGCGGCGGCCCGCGGGCGCAGGAACGCGGCGGCCGGCGCGGTCTGAGGCTGCTCGCGCTCCTACCTCGGGTCGCGGCTGAGCCGCTCACGCCGGCGCCGGCTCACACCGGGGCGCCCCTTCGGCGCAGGCGCTAGCTCGGCGCGAGGTACCGGGCCAGCGCCGTCACGATCTCGACGTCACCGTCCAGCCAGGGCACGTCGTCCAGCTCGGCCGCGGTGAGCCAGCGCAGCTCGTCGTGGTCCTCCAGCGGCCGGGGCGTGCCGTCCTGCAGCCGCGCGAACCAGACCCGCATCCGGTGCTTGGTCGTGATGGGCCACGCGCCGCCGTCGGGCCCGGGAAGCTCGGCGCCGACGGCGACCCGCACGCCCAGCTCCTCGGCGAGCTCACGGCGCAGCGCGTCGAGCTGCTCCTCGCCGGGCTCCACCTTGCCGCCGGGGAACTCCCAGCGGCCGGCGAGCTCCTCCGGCGCCGAACGGCGGGCGGCGAGCAGCCGGGTGGGGCGGTCGAGGTCGTCCACTATCGCGGCGGCGACCACGTTGATGAGGGTCTCCTGCATGCCGAGCAGTCTCCCACCCACGGCGGGACCACCCGACACAGCACGACGACGGCGCCTCTGGGGAGTGCGCCGTCGTCGAGGAACTGCGTGTCAGTCAGCGATCTGGAACTCGTTCGCCTTGGCAATCGCCTCCGCCCGCGAGGACACGCCGAGCTTGCGGTATACGCTACGGACCTGCGTCTTCACCGTGTTACGGGTGACGTACAGGCGACGAGCAATCTGCTCGAGCGTGGCGTCCTCACTGAGGTTCGCCAGGATTACCCGCTCGCGACGGGTGAGGCTGGGGACACGGTGGTCAAGGGTCATCGCGGTCATGGTCGTTTTCCTCCACACAGCGGCCGGTTCTGGGGTTCCGGCCTACGGTTGCTGCTAGGAGGTAGAGCGACCTGCATGAAGTTCATGACGCGGTTCTGGCGGAACTTCTTGACTGTTATCGTTCCGAGACCAAAGCCGCCCCTCGGGTACGTATCAGGTGGCCAGGGGGCCTTTCGGCGGCCTGGCTCCGCGGCCTGGAGCGGTCAGTTCCCGGTGTGCTCCGCATACTCCGCGGCGCTGAGCAGCTCGCCCGTGCCGGACACCTCGACCTTGAAGAGCCAGCCCTTGCCGTACGGGTCCTGGTTCACGATCTCGGGGTTGTCCACGGCCTCGGTGTTCACCTCGGTGACGGTGCCGCTGACCGGCGAGTAGAGCTCGGACACCGACTTGGTGGACTCGATCTCGCCCACCACGGCGCCCGCCTCGATCGTGGCACCCACCTCGGGCAGCTCCAGGTAGACCACGTCGCCGAGCGCTTCGGCGGCGACGTCGGTCACGCCGACGACGGCGGGCGTCGACCCGTCCAGCCATTCGTGCTCGGTCGTGTACTTGAGGTTCTCGGGGAAGTCGGCCATGACAGCTCCTTGAGGTTCCGGGGAGAGGGGGTTCAGTTCTGGGGACGACGGTAGAACGGCATGGGCACCACCACGAACGGTTCGGCCCGCCCGCGCACGTCGACGGCGAGCTCCGTGCCCTCCGCCGACAGCTCGGGCGTCACGTAGGCCATCGCTATCGGGTAGCCGAGCGTGGGTGAGGGCGCGCCGGAGGTCACGCTGCCGACGGCGGCGCCCGGCTCGGTGCCCTCGCCCCGCAGCACGACGTCGTAGCCCGCACGCGCCGGGCGCCGCCCCTCACCGCGCAGCCCCACGAGCACGCGCGCCGGCTCCGACTCCTTGCGCGCCGCGAGCGCGTCCCGGCCGACGAAGGGGAGCGGCGCGCCGTCGTCGGACACCTTGTCGAGGCGCACCACGCGGCCCAGCCCGGCCTCGAAGGGTGTGGTCGTGGTGTCGAGCTCGTGGCCGTAGAGCGGCATGCCGGCCTCGAGGCGCAGCGAGTCGCGGGCCGAGAGGCCCGCCGGGACCAGGCCGAACGGCTCGCCCGCCGCGAGCAGCGCGCGCCACAGCGCGACGGCGTGCTCGGCGGGGACCCAGATCTCGAACCCGTCCTCGCCCGTGTATCCGGTGCGGCCGACGAGCACGGGCTCGCCCGCGAACCGCATGCCCAGGCAGGCGTAGTACTTGAGGTCGGCGAACGCGGTGCCGCCCGAGATCTCGGCGTCCTCGACGAGGTCGGCGGTGGCGCGCAGGATCTCGGCCGCCCGCGGTCCCTGCACCGCGATCAGCGCCTGGCCGGGCTGGATGTCCTTCAGCACGACGTCGAAGCCGGCCGCCCGCTCCTGGAACGCGCCGAGGACGAGCTCGGCGTTGGCGGCGTTCGCGATGACCGAGTACACGCCGGGGGCCTTGTGGTAGACGATCAGGTCGTCCAGCACGCTGCCGTCGTCGGCGCAGATCATCGAGTAGCGCGCGCCCATCTCGCGCACCTTCGAGATGTACCCGACGAGGGCGTGGTCGAGGAACGCGGCGGCATCCGGCCCGGTCACCTCGATGTTCCCCATGTGCGACAGGTCGAACAGGCCCGCGGCCTCGCGGACGGCGCGGTGCTCGGCCAGGTCCGACGTGTAGCGCAGTGGCATGAGCCAGCCGCCGAACGGCGTCATCGACGCGCCGAGCGCCACGTGCTCGGCATACAGCGGGGTCTTCCGGTCCTCAGTCATCGAGGACTCCTCTCTTGGCAGGGTCTCGTCAGAGTCTCGCGGACACGCCGGGCGCCCAGGTGACCTGGGCGCCCGGCGCGTCGGCGGATCACTCGGCGAAGGCCTCGACCGGCGGGCAGGCGCAGACCAGGTTGCGGTCGCCCTTGGCGCCGTCGATGCGACGCACCGGCGGCCAGTACTTGCTCCCACGCAGCGAGGCGACGGGGAACGCGGCCAGCTCGCGCGAGTACGGCCTGTCCCACGCGTCCGTCAGGAGCGACGCCGCCGTGTGCGGCGCGTTGTGCAGCGGGTTGTCGTCGCGCGGCCACGTGCCCGCGCCGACGGCGTCGATCTCGCCGCGGATCGCGATCATCGCGTCGATGAACCGGTCCAGCTCGGCGAGGTCCTCCGACTCGGTGGGCTCCACCATGAGGGTGCCCGGCACGGGGAACGCGAGCGTGGGGGCGTGGAAGCCGTAGTCCATGAGCCGCTTCGAGACGTCCTCTGCGGTCACGCCGGTCTCGGCGGTGATCTTGCGCAGGTCGAGGATGCACTCGTGCGCCACCAGGCCGTTCGGACCCGTGTACAGCACGGGGAAGTGCGGGTCGAGCCGGCTCGCCACGTAGTTGGCGGTGAGGACGGCGGCCTTGGTCGCCTCGGTCAGCCCGTCCGGGCCCATCAGGGCCACGTAGGCGTACGAGATGGGGAGGATGCCGGCGGAGCCGTACCGGGTCGAGGCCACCGGGGTGCCTGCTGCGGCCTCGCTCGCCGCCAGGCCGGGCGTCGGGTCACCCGGCAGGAACGGCACCAGGTGCTCGGCCACCGCGACCGGGCCGACACCGGGGCCACCGCCGCCGTGCGGGATGCAGAACGTCTTGTGCAGGTTCAGGTGCGAGACGTCGCCGCCGAACTCGCCCGGCCGCGCCAGCCCCACCAGCGCGTTCAGGTTCGCGCCGTCGATGTACACCTGGCCGCCCGCGTCGTGCACCAGGTCGCAGACCTCGCGCACGTGCTCCTCGTACACGCCGTGCGTGGACGGGTAGGTGATCATGATGCCCGCAACCTGTGGCCCGTGCTGGTCCAGCTTGGCGCGCAGGTCGTCGAGCAGGATCTCGCCGTCGTCCGCCGTCGCCACGACCACCACGCGCAGGCCCGCGAGCGCCGCCGACGCCGCGTTCGTGCCGTGGGCCGATGCCGGGATCAGCACGATGTCGCGGTCCTCCTCGCCGCGCGACGCGTGGTAGCCCTTGATCGCAAGCAGGCCGGCGAACTCGCCCTGGCTGCCCGCGTTGGGCTGGAGCGAGACGGCCGCGTAGCCCGTGATCTCGGCGAGCTGGGCCTCCAGGTTCCCGATGAGCTCCGCGTAGCCCTGCGTCTGGTCGGCGGGCGCGTAGGGGTGGATGTCCGCGAAGCCCGGCCAGGAGATGGCCTCCATCTCGGCGGTCGCGTTGAGCTTCATGGTGCAGGAGCCCAGGGGGATCATCGTGCGGTCCAGCGCCAGGTCCTTGTCGGAGAGCTTGCGCAGGTAGCGGAGCATGCTGGTCTCGGAGCGGTGTGTGTGGAAGATCGGGTGCTGGAGGTACTGCGTCGTCCTGGTCACCTCCGCGGGGAGGGCTGCGGTCGTGGTGGTCGCGTCGGCGGGCGTGGCTCCGTCCGCGGGCGTGGCTCCGTCCGCGGGCGTGGCTCCGTCCGCGGGGAGGTCGGAAACCCCGCGCGCGGACGCGTTCACGGGCCCCTGGGGGCCCTCCACTTCGGGAAAAGATACGTCCGCGCGCGGGGTTTCCGACCTCCCCGCTCCGTGCACCGGGCTGGCTTCTCCGGTGGGTTCCGCTGTGGCTTCCCCTCTGGGCTCTGCCGTGGGTGTCGCAGGGGATCCTGCGGTGGGTGCTGCGGCCGCCGTGGTGGGTGTGGCCGCCGAGCCCAGGGTGGTGAGGAACGTGGTGGCGACTGTTGCGATATCCGACTGGGTGGTCGTCTCGTCGGTGCTGATCTGGACGTGGTCGGCGTCCGGGACGTAGAGGTTGTAGCCGGCGTCGGCTGCTGCTCGGGCGATCTGCTGGGCCTTGCCCGGGACGACTGCCCGGACCGTGTCGAAGAAGACGTCGTGCTCGATCTTGACGCCTGCGGCCTTGAGGGCCGCTGCGAGGGTTGCCGCGTGGGTGTGGACGCGGGTCGCGATCGCCTTCAGGCCCTCTGGGCCGTGGTAGACGGCGTACATGCTGGCGACGATGGCCAGCAGGGCCTGGGCCGTGCAGATGTTGCTCGTGGCCTTCTCGCGGCGGATGTGCTGCTCGCGGGTGGCGAGGGCCAGGCGGTAGCCGGCGGCGCCGTCGACGTCGATCGAGACGCCGACCAGGCGGCCGGGGAGCTGGCGTTCCAGGCCCTTCCTGACCGCCATGTAGGCGGCGTGCGGGCCGCCGTAGAACAGCGGGACGCCGAACCGCTGCGCCGAGCCCACCGAGATGTCAGCGCCGAGCTCGCCCGGGCTGGTCAGAAGCGTCAGGGCGAGCAGGTCGGTCGCCACGGTGACGAGCGCGCCGGCCGCCTTGGCCTCTGCGACCACGCCGCGCGCGTCGAGCACGCGGCCCGACGCGCCCGCCTGCTGGATCACGACGCCCACGAGCTGGCCGGTGGGCAGCCCTCCGGCGGCACCGCCGTCCGACGTCGCGCCGGAGACCGACGCCGCGCCGCCGTCCGACCCCGCGCCGCCGTCGGACACCGCGGCCGCGAGGCCTGCCTGCAGGCCGTTCGTGAGGTCGGCGACCACCACCGGGAGGCCGATCGCCTCGGCGCGCCCGCGCGCGACGGCGAGCGACTGGCCGAACAGGTCGGCGTCCAGCACGACGTAACCCTCCTTGGCCTTCGACGCGCGCCACATGAGGGCGACGGCCTCGGCGACGGCGCTGGCCTCGTCGAGCAGGGAGGCGTTCGCGATCTCCAGGCCCGTCAGGTCCTCGACGGCGGTCTGGAAGTTGAGCAGCGCCTCCAGGCGGCCCTGGCTGATCTCCGGCTGGTACGGCGTGTAGGCCGTGTACCAGGCGGGCGACTCGAGCACGTTGCGCCGGATGACGGCGGGCGTGTGCGTGCCGTAGTAGCCCTGGCCGATCATCTGGGTCTTGACCTGGTTCTTGCCCGCGAGCTCACGGAGGTGGGCGAGCACCTCGGGCTCCGTGCGGGCGGCCGGCAGGTTCAGCGGCGTCTGGCTGCGGATCGCCTTGGGGACGGCCCGGTCGACGAGGGTGTCCATCGTGTCGATGCCGAGCTGGTCCAGCATGGTGCGGACCTCGCGGCCGCGCGGACCGAGGTGCCGGTCGGCGAAGACATCGGGGTTGTGGGGAGTGCTCACGGCGGGCTCCTGGCTGTCCGAGGGCGTGGGGACGACTGCGGTCCCTCCCCGCTCTGTCATCGGACGCCGCGCCCGCTAGCGGGCGTGCATCGACCTGAGAGTTTTGCCGGTCCGCCTTCCCTCGCGGGGCGGGACGCGCCGGCTTGCACCGTCGGTGGAGCCTCCCGCCGACGGCGGAGCGGCTCGCTTTCCAGAGTTGCCTCACCGCGGCGGTACTGGGGCCTGAGAGATTCCCGGGGAGGGATTTGCTCCTTCGGCGCCGGCTCCGGCGTCGTACGACGGCGCGCGGGCTGGACTCTCCCGTCACGGCTGATGGCGGCGTATGCGGTTGTGGGGTCCAGCCTACTGTCAAGCGGGCCGAACGCCGGACACCGGCCAGAGGGTAGGACCGGTGACCATGCACTTGCTGCCAGACTGCGGCCAGTTCTGGCAGCAAGTGCATGGTCGAGAGTCTGGTCAGCGGCCGGCGGTCAGCCGAGGTCGATCTCGCGGGCCGCCGCGACCATCTCGTCCACGACGGCCCGCACGATCGGGCCGGGCTCGTGCCGGTTCTGGCGGTGCCGCACCACGAGCCGGCGTGAGCCGAGGCCGGCGAGCGCCACCACGGCGACGCCGTCGGGCACCTCCTGCTGCAGGGCGAGGGCCGGGAGCATCGCGATGCCCTGACCAGCGGCGACGAGCGAGATAGCGGTGTCGAAGTCGTTGTAGGAGTGGCGGGTCTCGAAGGCCGTGCCGAGCTGCGCCGCGAGCCGTCCGGCCGCGCGCTCGGCCGCCGAGCCGGCCTGCGGGCCCACCCAGGTGAACGCGGCGAGATCGTCGAGGCGCTCCGGCTCGGGCATGCTGGTGGGGACCACGATGCGCCACGGTTCGTCGAGCAGCGGCACGTCGTGCGCTCCGCGCGGGGCCGGCGCGTCGACGTCGACGTCGCGCTCCAGGACCACCGCGTCCAGGTCGCCGCCGCGCAGCCGGCGGACGGACTCGCCCGGGTCGAACTCCTGCACGTCGACCTCCACGTGCGGGTGGCGCTCGGCCAGCGAGACGAGCATCGGTGCGACGACCGTACGGATGGCGGTCTGGATGGACCCGACGGAGACCCGGCCCGTGAGCTCGCCGCCCAGCGCCGCGACGGCCTGGCGCGCCTGGACCAGCTCCGCCTCGATGCGCTCGGCCGCCTCGGCGAGGACCCGGCCGGCGGGCGTGAGGGTCACGCCGCGGGGTCCCCGGTCCAGCACGTCGATGCCCTCCTCCGCCTCCAGCCGGGCGATCTGCTGCGAGACGGCGGACGGTGTGACGTGCAGGAGGTCTGCGGCCGCCAGGACCCCGCCGGCCCGGTGCACGGCGAGGAGAAAAGCGAGTCTTCGCGGGTCAGTGGCCATGTAGCGATGCTACATCCCGGAGTCACAAACATTCGATTGTGCTGAACGTGCATCTCCCCCATGATTGACCTTGGCAACGCCCCGACCCAGCCCCTCCCGGTCGCCGCCGCGCCCCCACCCTGGATTCCGACTCTCGGTCTCCGCAGCATCCTCGAATCGTTTCGACATTTCATCCCCAGGAGTAGTCCCATGTCCCTCATGCTGGTCGCCACTGTCCTCGGCTGGATCGGCGCACTCGCCGGCCTCGTGGCTTACGCCATGGTCAGCCGTGGGCGCTGGAGCGCCGACTCGCTCGCGTTCCAGGGCACCAACATGCTGGCGGGTGTGACCATGCTGACGGTGGCAGCGGTGAACGGCGTCTGGCCGTCGGCCGCCGCGAACATCGCCGCCATCCTGATCGGCGCGAACGCCGTCGTCGCCGTGCTCCGCGCCAAGAGCCGGAAGGCGGAGAGCGCCCCGGCGCTGACGGTCGTCGAGGACGTCGTGCGGGAGGACGCGGAGCCCGCCGCCGCATACCACGGAGTCCTCGCTGCGCCGCGGAGCTCCGCGGGTGCCCCGGGGGTCGGCCACCGGGCGTACGCCGAGGCTGCCTGAGGGGCTGCGGCTCGCGGTGGCGACTCGGGTGCCGTCCGTGGTGACGCCCGGGTGTTGACCGCGGGCGCGTCCGCCCGTGACGACCGCCAGGCGACGCGGCAGGTGCCATCTGCTGGTGCTTGCCCAGACGCCGTCCACTGGCAACGGCCGGCCATCCGGCGGACGGCGCCTGCAGGCGCCGTCCGCCGATGACGCCCAGCCGTTCGCCGGTGCCGCCAGGCAGTACCCGGCGCCGCACCGGATCCCGCGGGTGCGGAGGTCTTGCGTCTCACGCTGGATGTGCTGCGCTGGAACCATGACCCCGCGCATTCGACAGGTGGTGCTCGACACCACGGACGCCCGCGCCCTCGCCGAGTTCTACCGGGAGCTCTTCGGCCTCTCCTACCGTCCCGGTGACGAGGCGCCGCCGGAGGGCGAACCCGACCCCAACGGCAGCGACTGGCTGGTCCTGCGGAACGACGACGGTGTGCCCCTCGCGTTCCAGCAGGTCGAGGAGCTGCCGAGGTCGACATGGCCGGATCCCGCCATCCCGCAGCAGCTCCACCTCGACACCACGGTGCCCGACGTCGCAACGCTCACCGCGGCCCGCGACCGCGCCGTCGCTCTCGGCGCAACGCTGCTCCACGACCGTTCTGACGACCCGGACGAACCGCTCTACGTCCTCGCGGACCCGATGGGCCACCCGTTCTGCATCTTCGTCGGGTGACCAGCTCCCTTCGAGACCGAGGTTCCTTGGCTTTGGACGGGCTCAAAGCGAAGGAACCTCGGTCTCGAAGGTATGTCCCGGAGCAGCGGGGTCAGTGAGGGTCGATGTCCGCGAGGAGCGCCCGGTGGTCCGAGATGCCCGTGTCCACCGGTCGGCCGACGGCGGGGCGGCCGGTCGCGGAGCGGCCGGTCGCGGAGCCGCCAGCCGCGTGACCGCCAGCCGCATGGCCACCAGCCGTGTAGTCGCCAGCCGCGGAGGGGTCGACGACGGGGCCGAGCCGCTCGGCCGGCGCCGGTCCCGGGGTGATCTGTCCGTCGACAGCCCGCCCACCGCCGTCGGACACCCCGCTCCCAGGACCCTCGTCCAGGAGGATGTGGTCGATCTGGAACCGCGGGGCGTGCCGAGGGAAGGTGTCGCCCGTCGCGAGCGGGCGCCAGCCGGTGCGGTCGGCCGGCACGGATCCGCGCAGGTTGAAGTCGCCCAGCAGGACGAGCGGCCGCGGTAACCGGGCGAGCCGACGCCGGAGGTGGTCCACCTGGTGTTCCGCGTGCCGCTCCCCCGGCGCGCCCGTGCGGTATCCGGCGGCGCGCCGCACGACGCCGCCCGCCCAGGTGACGGCGGAGAACCGGTACACGCTGAGGTGCGTGCAGACGACGGTGAGCCGGCCCGACGGCGCGTCCACCTGGGCCGCGAGCGCCACGCGCGGCTCGTCGGTGCCGAGCTGGACCCGGCCCATGACCCAGGGTGTCGCGGGCGGCAGGAGCACCGTGTGCCAGCTCAGGACGGGGAACCGGGACAGCAGGGCGATGCCGTAACCGGGGGCGCCGGGGCGTTCGACCCGCCGGGCGCGACGTCGCACGCCGGGGTAGCGGAACGGGCCCGCGAGCGCTGGCAGGAACCGGTGGTCGACGGCATCCATGGCCTCGGCGCACAGCAGCGCCTGGTCCGCTCGCCCGGACCGCGCCTGCCCCCGGTCTACCTCCTGCAGTCCGACGACGTGGGCGTCGAGCGCCGCGACGGCGTCGGCCAGCCGGCTGTTGTCGACGCGGCCGTCGGGGCCGAGACCATGCTGGATGTTGAAGGTGGCGAGGCGCACGTCCTGATCTTGGGCCCGCCGGGTGGCGACCGCCACCACGGCGCGCGGAGATCCCTGGACGCAACGCCGCGACGCCCACGCGCGCCGACCGTGCAACCTTTGACTGGAACCCTCCGTAGTGGGTGGCATGACACAGGAGAGCGGGACGACCGTGAACAGCCTCTGGACCGGCAAGCCGTCGGACGGCGGTGGCGTGCGCGACGTGCCCGTCTCCGTCCCGCGCACCCGCGACGCGGAGTTCACCGCGTTCGTGCGGGACTCCGGCCCCTACCTGCACCGCACCGCCTACCTGCTGTGCGGCGACCCGCACCGCGCGGAGGAGCTGGTGCAGTCGACGTTCGAGCGGGTCTACCGCACGTGGGCGAAGGTCCGGCCGGACACCGAGCGCGCCTACGCCCGCCAGATCCTGGTCAACCTCCGGATCGACGGCTGGCGGCACTGGCATCGAGAGTCGTTTCCTGGGGACGACAAGCTCCCCGTCGCGACGACGTCGGACCATGCGGGGCAGGTCGCGCTGCGGGACGAGCTGGTCCGAGGGCTGGCGCAACTGCCGACCTCCCAGCGTCGCGTCGTGGTGATGCGGCACCTGCTGGACCTGCCGGAGGCGGAGGTGGCCCGCGAGCTGGGGATCGCCGTCGGCACGGTGAAGGCCGCGAACTCGCGCGGGCTGGCCCGGCTGCGGGACCTGCTGCGTGCCGGCGCCGAGGCGATCGAGCCCGTGTCGTTCGACGAGCAGGTCGTGCTCGACCGGAGCCGGGCGGCGCTGCGCCGTCGTCGGCTGACGCAGGCGGTGGGGGCCGCCTGCGTGGCGCTCCTGCTGGCGCTCGGCGTGGTGACTCGTGGTCCCGTGCCGCTGCCCGTCGTGGGGCCGGTCGTGCTGCCCGGCGGGCAGCTCGTGGCGCCCCTGTTCGACGGCGGTCGTGCCGACGGCGTCGGCCCGGATACGCCGCCGGCGGGCAACACCCCGGTCGCGTGCCCCGAGGACGTGCCCGCCGCGACGCCGACGCGGCCGGCCGAGCCGGGCGAGGACCTGGGCCTGCTCGACGACCCCGTGGTGGTCGACGTCGCCGATGCACGGCCGCTGACCTGCTACGACGTGGACATCGAGGCGGTGACGCACGGGATGGTCGACGACGAGACCTCGTCGAACGTGACCGACGACGGGGCGCCGCTGCCCGAACCCGGCGGGCTCTCCGACACTGGGGACATCTGGGACGGTGTGGTCCGGACCGGCCCCGACGGCACGGTCGAGGAGGCCTTCGTCCGCGCGGGCGGATACCGGGGCGAGGAGCCGGTCGTGTCGATACCGACGGAGACGATCGACGGCGCGCCGATGTGGCCGATGCAGATCGCTGCCCGAGGCGATCGGGTCGTGTGGTCGGAGAGCCCTGGCGGAGCTTCCACGCCCAGCAGTCACCTGCGCACGGTCGAGGTGGGCGGCGAGGCAGAGACGCTGGCAACACTGGAGGAGAACGCGTGGCAGCTCGCCCTCACCCGTGACCACGCCCTGTGGACAGCCGGAGCGACGGGCGACGACACCAGCCTGTTCACCACGTCGATCGACAACCCCGGAACGCCGACAGCGCTGGCGGACGACGTCACGGCCCTCGCGGCCGATGACAACGAGGCCGTCGCCGCCGTCCGCTCCGCCGGATCCGGCGGAACCAGCACGACCTCGATCCGGCTGTTCGACAACCTGGCCGGCGGGGACTTCACCGGCACCGTCCTGTTCGAGGTCGAGCACGACTCGTCGTCCAAGGTCGGCGAGGTCGCCGTCTCGGACGACCTGATCGCGTGGACGGTCACGCCCCTCGACACCGGATCCGGCGCGGGCCTGCTCTACGTCGTCGACCGCTCGGGTGAGCTCGACAGCATCGTGCGGCTCGCCGACGGCGTCGTCGTCGACGGCCTGCGTGCGTCGGGCGGCCTGATCACGTGGAGCGAGACTGACACCACCGCCGAGAACCCGACGGACTCCGCCTACCTGTACCGCGCGACGCCGTCGGCGGCGGGCCACGACGGCCCGGACCTCGCCCGGTTCCCGGGTGAGTCCGTGACGGTCAACCTGGCCGGCAACCGCACGGCCTGGCTGGAGTACCCGTACCCGGAGCTGTGGCTGGTCGAGGGGACGGTCGCTCCGACCCTGGAACGTGACTGACTGCTCACGCTGGAGCTCACCGGCCCGTGAGGCTTCGTGTTCCACACCTACGACTGACGTCCGATGTCTGCGGGCAATTGCCCAGAGGGAGTCCGCTTCCACCACGCGGTTGGGCATGTTCTGTGGTGACAATGCATGCCAGATCGCGTGGTGAAAGCGGACCCCTTCTGGGCGAACTACCTCACGGTGATGGTCACGCCGCGCTGCGACGGTGCCTGCAGGTCCGTGCCCGGGTACTTTGCGATCCACCGGCCCGAGATACTCGTGCCGACCCGGGTCTTGTAGACGCCGTCGGATCCCGTCCGGACCGTCTTCTTGTAGACCGGACCGCGCGAACCCGCGGGATCGAAGTAGAGCTTCACCGGCGTGTTCGGGGAGCGACGGATTCCCGCCTCGAGCCTGCTGATCAGTTGTACCTTGCGTACCGCACCGCGCAGCGTGATCGTCTTCGGTCCCGTGAACGACGTCGAGGATGCCGAGATGGTGGTGCTGCTGGCGCGGCGAACGCGAACGGTGGTGATGGGCTCCCACGGGATGGGAACCCGGACGTCTTGGAGCACGCCGTCGTTGTCCTCGTCCCAGCGGTCCGTGAAGACGGCGATCGGACCCTCGTAGTAGACGCTGTAGAGGCCGGCCGGGTGTATAGCAGACATCCGATACGTGCGGACTGCGCTGTAGCGCGTCTTCCACACTTCTTGCTCCATAGTACGGAAATCGCCGGTGCCGAACCGGCCTTCCGCGCGGCGGTTGGTCATGGCCGGTCCTGCATAGGCATTGCCGCTGAACCCTGGGGTCAGGATCCCGGCATCGAGGTAGACCGTCTGCGGTTCGATCCTCGTGACGACGTCCTGCACGATCACCCGCACCTTCGCGGTGTGGCCGTACTTCGTCCCCGAGGCCACTACCGACCGGACGGGCTGGCTGGTCGGCCGCTTCGTGAACTTGCCTGTCCTCGTTCCCACGAAGTCAGTGCCCTGGTTCTCGACCACGACGTCGTACTTGCCCGATGTGCGGGGCCGGAACGTCTTCGCGAACCATGCGTCACTGTTGGTGGCGACCGTTGCCACGAGCCGGCGGGGCGCCGTGCCCTCTGGGTCGAAGTAGATCCCAACGGACAGTCCACGTCCGGGCTGTTCCGGCTCCCAGATGCTGTCCGGCTGGATCCCGATGTAGCCATGGACCTGCACCGGCGACCCAGCGGGTGCTGCGTTCGGAGCGACCGACATCGAGTACCAAGTCCGCGCAAAGGTGGTGGGTGCTGGATCGGCCGCACTGGAAGCGGCTGCTGGTGGCCCGCTCAGCAGGCCCCCGACCAACACCAACCCGAGTGCGGAGGTGAGCAGTTTTCGGGCGCCGACGACCATGGAGATTCCTCACGGGAGAGTGGGACCCGAGAACCGGGAGATGACACAGATCCTGCCAGCCGCCCCGGCGACAGATCGGACCCGAGCGAGAATCCCGCGGGTGATCTTTCATGCCGCCCGGACACGAACGGGCAGCACAAAGGTCCGCCTCCAGCACGGGATCTGGCATGGTCTCGGGCGAGAATCCATGCCCAATCGCGTGCTGGAGGCGGACCTTTGTGGGATCCCGCCACGGATCTCCGGGATCCGTCTCGCTCGACAGCTCGGCGATCAGCCGATCGTGATGGTCACAACCCCCTGCGACGACGCCTGCAGCGCCGTCCCCGGGTACTTCGCGATCCACCGGCCCGACTCGGTGGTCAGGACCGGCGTCGAGTAGATCCCGTCAGACCCCGTCCGGACCGTCTTCCGGTACTCGGCGTCCGCCGAGCCCGCCGGGTCGAAGTACAGCTCCACCGGCGTGTTCGGCGCGAGCCGGTCCGCCGCCCCGCCCGTGCTGAGGAGCTGCACCTTGCGCACCGTGCCCCGCAGGGTGATGGTCTCGGGCGCGGGGAACGACGTCCCCGATGCCGAGACGCTGGTGCTGCTGGCGCGCTTGACCACCAGGGTCGTGACCGTCGGGTCCTCGACCAGGACGTTGTGCCGGCAGTTGCTCGTGCCGCCCTCGTTCCCGTCCCAGTCGGGTGCCGAGCAGGCCTTCATGGCGTCCCGGACCCCGATGTCGTAGACGCCCGCTGGGAGCGTCGGGTTGAACGTGAGGGTCGCGTGGCTCGTGCCGAGGCCCGAGTGCACCATGTCCCGCTGCACGCGGTATCCGTCGGGGTATGCTCCCTCGCCGCGCCGGCTCTGGGCGCTGATCCAGCCGGACGTCCCGCCGACGGTGAAACCGAGGCTGCCGACGTCGACGCGCCGCTGCACCGGAGCCAGGCCCACGACGACGTCGTGCGTCATGAGGTGGTCGCCCGCGGTGAAGCCGTTCTGGCTGGCGCGGACCGAAGCCTGCCGCAGGGTGGTGTCGCGCTCCCGCTCCGCGGAGGTCAGCGTCCACACCGTCCGGGCGCCCGTGTCGGTCATCGGCATCTCGGCCCGCCACGTTCCGGACGCACCAGGCCGCTGCCGGCTCTGGAAGTAGCCGCGCGCGTCCGTCGTGAGCGTCGCACGGAGGGTCTCCGGCGCGTCGCCCGCCGGGTTGAAGTAGAGCTTCACCTCCTGGCCGGTGGCCGGCGCGTACTCACCGGTTCCCAGGCTGCGGATGTTCGCGGCGCCCGAGACCGAGATCGTCGAGCCCGCCGGCGCGCTCGCCGGAGACGTCCAGATCAACGGGATGTTCCGCTTGGCCCGGAACGGCACCTCGACCGGGTCCGTGGTGCGGATCGGTACGTTGACCACGCCGTCGTCCGTGGTCACGGCGACCTCTGCCACCACGCTGACCGCGTAGATCCCCGGCTTGGCATCGGTCGGCAGGGTGACCGTCGACGTCCAGGCGTTGGTCGTCCCGGAGGGGACGAACTGCGAGCCGAGGAGCGTCCGGTCGTCCGGGTCGACCATCTTGATCTGCCCGGACCGGATGGCCGCGGAACTCCCGTTGTGCGTGATGCTGAGGGTTCCGGTGATGGACCCCTGCACCTCGCTCCCGGCCGGCAGGGAGATCCGCGCGGAGACGACGGCGTCGTCCGCCTGCCCCGCCATCCTGACCTGACCGGTGGGACCCGGCTCGGCGGCGACGCCAGGCGTCGCAGCCACACCGGTCACCATCAAAGCCGCACCGAGCGCCATGCTCAGTGGTACCCGCATCGTTGATCTCATCACCGCACGGCCCCCTCGTTCCAGGGACGCGGACGCGTCCCGCCAGCCGCATGTTCTCCCAGCGGGCAGGGGCGGGCCACGGGAGGCGGTGATGCGAGCGGGTGAATTTTGGTCCGGCCAGGCGGCACATCAGGACAAAGGTGAGAATGAGGTGCATGCAAACCGACGGACGCAGCGAGTCACCCGCCCAGCGCGCCGATCGCAACTGGAACGAGCTCCTCCAGGAGCTGCGTGTCATGCAGACCGGCGTCCAGATCCTCACTGGCTTCCTGCTCACGCTGCCCTTCCAGTCCCGGTTCGCCGACCTCGACGACTACCAGCGCACCGTCTACCTGGTTCTCGTCGTGACCTCGGTGACCGCCACCGCCCTCATCGTGGCCCCGGTCAGCGTGCACAGGTCGCTGTTCCGCCAGCAGATGAAGCAGGACATCGTCACCCTCGCGGACCGGATCACCAGGGCAGCGCTCGGCGTGCTCGCCCTGGTGATCACGGGCGCGGCGCTGCTGGTGTTCGACGTCGTGGTCGGGCGGGCCGCCGGAATCACCGCCGGCGCCGTCGTGCTCGTGGTCATGGCGGTCCTGTGGGTGGTGCTCCCCGAGGTGCTGCGACGGCGGAACTGATCGTGCAGGCTCTTCGAGCCTGCACGACCGCTCCCAGACCTACCTCACCGTGATCGACACCGCTCGCTTCGATGGCGCCTGCAGGTCCGTTCCCGGGTACTTCGCGATCCAGGTACCCGAGCGGGACGTGCGATAGGTAGTGGTGTAGACGCCCTTGGCGTTGGTCCGCACCGTCTTCTTGTACTGCGGACCGGTCGAGCCGACCGGGTCGAAGTACAGCTTCACCGGCGTGTTCGGCGAGAGGCGGATCCCCGCCTTCGTGTCGCTGACCAGCTGCACCTTGCGCACGGCACCGCGCAGCGTGATCGTCTTCGGTCCCGTGAACGACGTCGAGGATGCCGAGATGGTGGTGCTGCTCGCGCGCTTGACCACCAGGGTCGTCACCGTGAGGTCGTCCACCAGGATGTCGTGCCGACAGCTTGCAGTCGGGCTGGACCGCACCAGCCAGTTGGGAGTGGAGCAGGCCTTCATCATCTCCGAAACGCCGACGTCGTAGACCCCAGCGGGCAACGTCGGCCGGAACGTGAACGTCGGTGTGACCGTGCGTCCGTCATCAGCCTGCATCCACAAGTACTTGACGTAGCCGTCGCTGTAGTAGCCCTCAGCACGACGGCTCGCAAGGCTGACATAGCCAGGGGATGCGCCCCAGGAGTAGTTGAGATTGGCGACGTCGACGCGCCGTTTCACCGGATCCAGGCCCACCACGACGTCATGGGTGATCAGTCGATGCCCGACCGTGAGGCCATTCTTCGTCCTGCTCACCACGCCTTCCCGCAAGGTCGTGGTCCGCGCGCGGACGGAAGAGCTTGCCGTGCCGACGGCCTGGGTTCCCGCGGAGGTGGTCTTCATGACGGCGCGCCAAGTGCCGGAGACACTAACCCGTTCCTGAGTCATGAAGAAGCCGCGCTGGTCCGTCCTGAGGGTCGCTCGGAGCGTTGCCGGTGCCGAGCCAGAAGGGTCGAAGTACAGGTGCACCGTCTGCCCCGTGGCGGGCAGGTAGCCGCCTGCCGCGAGGTCCCACATGTTCGCAACGCCCGACACCTGGATCGTCGCACCCTCGGGCACGCTGGACGGCGAAGCCCAGACCTTCGGGATGGTCCGCCGCACGCGGAGCGGGGTCGTGACCACGTCGGTTCCGGCCAGCGGAACCGTCACCACACGGCCGTTCCCAGTGGTCACCTCTACCTCCGCCGTGACCGATACCTTGTAGTTGCCGGGCTCAGGATCGGCCGGCATCGAGATCTCCGATGTCCAAGGGCCAAATGTGGCCGACCGCGCGAACTGCGCGCCATGCAGGGTTCGACCACGTGGATCGGTCAGTGTGATCCGTCCGGAGCGCACTGTGGCGGAGGTCCCGGTGTGCGTCACGTCGAGCCGTCCCGAGATCGATGCCGCCAACCGTTCGTCGGCAGCCAGATAGACGCGTCCGGTGACCACCACGTCGTCGACCTGTCCGACGACCTGGCCATCAGCGGCTACACCGGGCGCCGCGGTCAGACCCGTCGCCAGAAGAGTCGCACCGACGACCGCACCGAACAGCCTGCGCAGCTTCGTCGTCATCACCGGGCTCTCCACTGCTTCGATCCTGATCGTCATTGGCTGACCTTGATGGTGACGGAGCCTCGCGAAATGGCATTGAACGCTGCTCCCGGGTACTTCGCGATCCACTGGCCCGACATGCTCGTGCGGTACCTCGCCTCCCAGGTGCCCTTGGCGTCCGTGTACACCGTCTTCTTGTACTGAGGTCCTGTGGATCCGGCCGGGTCGAAGTACAGCTTCACCGGGGTCCGCGGCGACAGACGGTAACCCGCCTTCGTCGGGCTGACCGGCTGCAACTTCTGCACCGAACCCTTGAGCACGATGGTCTTGGGTCCGGTGAGCGACTTCGACGACGCCGAGATCGAGGTCTTGGTGGCTCGCTTCACGGTCAGCGTCGTGATCCTGCGGTCTTCGACCCACACATCCCTGGCGCCGCAAGCGCCGACCGTCGGGTAGGCATCCCACTGCGACTTGGTGCACGTCGTGGTGAGAACCCGCTCGAAGCCGACGTCGTACACACCAGGCGGTGTCATCCCGTTCATCGTGACCGTCACATAACCGGCGGAAGCGCTCGGTCTGATGACCCGGTGCGGCGGCGAGAACGTACGGCCGTTCGGGTAGCGTCCCTCTCCGTGCCGTCCGTCGATAAGCAGCCCGCTCGTGCTCCGAAGGTAGCTGTCGGTCGTCATGCCGTAGTCGATGCGGACCTCCTGCGGGGTGAGCGTCGTCACCACGTCGGTCGCGGTGATGCGGATCCCGGTGGTGGCACCGTTATGAGTCCGCGCAGTCGCTCCTTGACGCGACATCTGGGCGTGCGGGCGCGCGATTTGTGCGATTCCGCGGGTTACCGGGTGCTGAACATCGCTTCCCCGATACGAGGCGTACCAACGGCCTGTGCCCGTTACACGCGTGTCTAGGCGGAAGTACCCCACAGCATTCGTCTTCGCTTGCCCCACCGACCTGCGCGGTGCCGGACCTTCGGGATCGAAGGAGAGGTGGACGACGGCTCCGGTGGCAGCCACAGGGTCTAGGACTCCGTTCTCGTCATAGGAGTACCAGCCAAGTGAGCCTGCGAGCGTCGTCACGGTCCCCGTCGGAAGGTTCGACGACCGCGCTGACATCTGAAGCTCCGACCCATATCGGACTTTGAACGTCACGATGTCGGTCGCACCGATGCGCACCAGGGCTGGTCCTCCGGCCCCGTCAACCTCGATGAACGCTACGAAAGACACTGTGTAGTCGCCGGTCAGGTTGTACGTGGCGCGCTTCGGCGTCGCACGCAGGTGCCCCTGCGCGATCTCTTGGAGATTGGTCTCACCGTACGGAACCTGCTGTCCAGCGGAGTCGAGCATGGTGACCCAGCCACGATCGAGGGACACCGAGCTGCCGTTGTGAGTGAGGTAGACATCGACGGGTATCTCGCTTGCCTGGTCCGGCTGATCAGCCACAACTACTTTGGCCGTCACCTCGTACCCGCCCGACGTGACGGTGACCGTACCTTCGCGCGTCTCCGCTCCGGCAGGCGCCACTCCGGCACCACCGACAAGCAGCACCGCTCCGATCGTCGCGCCGAGCGCGCGACGCGCCTTCGACATCACCGTCGTGACCTCGCAAGAAGAAGGAAAAAGTCCCGGGAGCCCGGGCAGCGAAATCCTGCCAGACGGCAACCCCCGGAATCCGCCCGTCAGCGGTTATCCACAGGGTGATCTCAGCGAGCTCTCAAAGCGTCTTGTGCCAGGCCACTATCCGGTCCACCGCGCGCGTCACCGTGTCGAGCGACGACGCGAACGACAGCCGCACCCAGTCGCCGCCCCGTACGCCGTCGAAGTCGGTACCCGGCGTGATCGCGACGTCGGCCTCCGCGAGGAGGCGCGCGCAGTACGTGACGGAGTCGAGGCCGAAGGCCGAGACGTTCCCGTACAGGTAGAACGCGCCGTCGGCGGGGGCGGCCGGCCGCCAGCCGAGCTCACCGAGCCGGTCCAGGAGCAGGGTGCGCGACGCCGCGTACCGCGCGACGTTCTGCGCCGCCGCGTCGTACCCCTCCGGGGTGAACGCGGCGATGCCCGCCTGCTGCGCGAGCGCGGGCGGCGAGAGCGCCACGTTGCCGGCGAGGGCGTCGACGGGCGCGATCAGCTCGTCCGGCAGCACGAGCCAGCCGAGCCGCCAGCCGGTCATCGCCCAGTACTTCGAGAACGAGTTCACCACGACGGCGCCCTGGTCCACGAACGTGGCCGCCGTCGCCTGCGCCACCTCGTCCGAGTAGGCGATGCCGTGGTAGATCTCGTCGCTGATCAGGCGGACGTCGTGCGCGGCGCACCACTCGGCGATCGCGGCCAGCTCGGCCGGCGTGATCATCGTGCCGGTGGGGTTCGCGGGCGAGGCGACCATGACGCCGTCGAGCCCACCGCCGTAGTAGGCCTCGGTGAGCTGCGAGACCGTGGGCTGGTAGCGCGTCTCGGGACCGCAGTCGAGCTCGACGACCTCGCAGCCCAGCGCCGACAGGATGTTCTTGTATGCGGGGTAGCCGGGGCGGGCCAGGGCCACGCGGTCGCCGACGTCGAACGAGGCGAGGAACGCGAGCACGAACCCGCCGCTCGAACCCGTGGTCACGGCGATGCGCCCCGGGTCGACGTCGACGTCGTACCAGCGCCCGTAGTGGCCCGCGATCTCGGCGCGCAGCGCCGGGACGCCCATCGCCTCGGTGTAGCCGAGGTTGCCGTCCCGGAGCAGCGCGATCGCGCGCTCCCGCACCACGTCGGACGCACCCGTGGACGGCTCCCCTGCGCAGAGGTTGAGCACGTCCGCCCCGGCGGCGCGCCGCTGGTTGGCGGCGGCGAGCACCTCCATGACGGCGAACGGTGGCACGTGGGACCGACGAGAGACCTTCATGCGGCCATCATGGCCCACGGGACCGGCCGGCACGCTGCCCTACGCTCCGAGGAACGCGCGACGCCATCACTCCGACGGCGGCACGACGACGCCGGTACCCCGGCCAGGACCCTGTCCGGCCGCTTGTGAAAGTTGTAACATGGCCGCCATGGCGCCGGGATCGCGCGATGACCGCAACGACGCAGACAACGACCCCCTCCGCCGGTCCGCGCAGTACCGCGTGGACCGGGAGGTGGCGGCCGAGCGCGCCGAGCAGCCCGACCCCTCCGAGCATGAGGACCAGGACGACGCGAACGGCGCGGACGAGAAGAAGTCCCCGGGCAGCATGACCCCCGAGGAGCGTGCCCGCTACGTCGACGTGGTGGTCGACCAGGCGATGCGGCGCGGCGAGTTCGACAACCTTCCCCTGCACGGCAAGCCGATCCCCGGCCTGACCGGCACGCACGACCCCGACTGGTGGGTCAAGGGCCTGATCGAGCGCGAGAACATCACCGGCGTCCTGCCGGCGGCCCAGCTCCGCAAGGACAGCGCCGAGCTGGACGACAGGCTGGACCTCGAGGTGATGGAGGAGCGCGTGCGGGAGATCGTCACCGACTTCAACGCCCGCGTCGTCGACGCCCGACGTCAGCTCCAGGGTGGCCCGCCCGTCGTCACGCCCACGCGGGACGTGGACGAGGAGATCCGGAGGTGGCAGGCCCGCCGCGCGGAGCGGCGGGCCGCGCGCTCCGGGCAGGCGCCGGCGACCCGGCGCGAGCCGACGGCGTCGGGCGCCCGGCCGTGGTGGAAGTTCTGGTGACCGATCCTCGGGAGCTCAGAACCCGTACGCCGCCGCGATGACGACGACGGTCATCAGCCAGTAGGGCACCGATCCGAGCACGAACCCCAGTCCCGCTGCCACGGCCATCCGGCCCCAGCTCGCGCCGAACCTGCCGAACAGCACCCCGGCGGCCATGGCGAGACAGCCCGTGATCGTCACCCCCTCGGCGGCGCCCTGCGAGATGAGCATCCCGAGAACGAGCGCGGTGATCCCGACGGCGGTCTCGCTGCGAGCGAGATACGGGCCGCCCCGGCGCGCCCGGTGATGGGTCTCCTGGTGCGTTGTCATGACACATCGCCCCTCGTGCCCGACGTCGGCGTGGGCACCTTCGTTCCAGGATCCCACCATGGCCCACTCTTTGCCAGAGCCAGCCAGAACCCCGAGGAAAGGCGGCCCGGCGTCAGCGCGAGGCCAGCACGTACCCGCGGAACCAGCGCTCCGTCTCGCGCCACACCTGCTCTCGCGCGGGCTTCGCGGAGAGCGTCGCGTCGTGCAGGCCGCCGTCGATCCGGACGAGCGTGACGAGGGAGCCGACGTCGGGGACCCGGCGGGCGATACCGACCACGTCCAGCACGGAGTCCGTCGTCCTCATCTCCTCGCTCCACCGCGTTGGCATCGTGCTTCGGGCGCTGAGCAGCACCAGGACCGGCAGCTCGATGCCGAGCCCCTTGGCCACCCGGTCCTGACCGCGGAAGATCGCGGCGAGCCAGGCGGGGGTGGCGCGCCAGCCGGCGTCGGGCCGCCAGGCGGCGTCGTAGTCCCACTCGCCGTCGAACCGCGACGAGATGGAGCGCGCGTAGAGGCCGCGGTCCAGGTTGACGAGCTGGCTGCGCGGCACGAGCGCCGACTGCACCCGGATGCCGGGCTCCATGAGCTTGCGCCCCGCCTCACGGGTCTGGAACTCCAGCCACGGCCCGTTCAGCACGAGCCCGGCGACGCGCTCCTGGTTGCGCGCCGTCCACAGGCTGAGGGTCAGGCCGCCCGTCGAGTGGCCCATGAGCACGAGCTTCCGCTCGGGCCGAGCGTCGCGCCCGTGCCCCATGACGTCGAGCGCCGCCTCGATCTCCTCGTCGTAGGTGGTGAGGCTGCGGACGTACCCGGGGGTCTGCCCCTCGCGCAGGCTGCGACCGTAACGCCGCAGGTCGAGGGCGTGGAACCGCACGCCGAGCGACTCCCAGAAGTCGGCAAGGTGGGCCTGGAAGAAGTAGTCGAGCCAGCCGTGCACGTAGAGCACGTCGACGCCGGCGTCGGGTACGACCTCGGGACGCGGCCGCTCGGCGCCCCGCAGACCTAGCCGCCGGCCCAGCTCCGACAGCTCGTCCCAGAGGCGCGCCACCTGCGGGTTCTCCGCTCCCACCCGGCGGATGCCGCGGCGCGGCTCGCCGTCGCCCGTTGGGTCGGGTGCGGGACGGGCGCGGCGTACCAGCGTCGCCACCACCTCGTCCTCCTCCTCGTCGGGGTGCAGGGGCAGCGTCAGGCGCTCGAAGCCCGGCAGCACATCGGGCTCCCATGCCGGCTCCGCCGCCGGTCCGTTGTCCACGCCGGGCGAAAGGCTCGTCATCTCACCGACGGTAACCGCAGGTGTGCCCAGTCGGCCGGATAGTCGTCGAGCCAGGCCTCGAACGACTGCGCCTCCCGCCCGGCCAGGTGCCCGACGTCAAGGCTCACGTCCGCGAGCGCGCCCGTCTCGATCGCCTGGCACTGGGTGATCCAGTCCTCGACCTCGCCGGCGGTCGACCGGTAGAACATCGCGCGCGCCTGCTCCACGGTCTGCGGCACGTACTCGATGGTCCGCCCGACGGCGGCCGACAGCGCCGCGGCGATCTCGTCGAAGCTCAGCGCCCCGGGGCCGGTCAGGTGGTAGGTCCGGCCCGCGTGCCGGTTCGGGTTCTCGTCCAGGAGGACGGCGGTGGCGACGTCCGCCACGTCGTCGTGCGACACGGAGGCGACCCTGCCCCGGCCGGCGGGCGCGCGGAGCACCGTGCGCCGTCCCGAGCCGAACGACTCGTCGTGGACCGCGAACGTGAGGGTGCGGTGGAACATGGCGGTCCGCAGGACCGTCCAGGTCAGGTCGGTGCCGCGCAGGTACTCCTCCGTGGGCCAGTCGTCCCGGGCGCCGGAGGCGATGGCGTCCGGCCCTGCGCCGACCGACGAGACGTAGACCACGTGCCGCACCCCGGCGAGCACGGCGGCGTCGATCGCGGCGCGGTGCCTGCCGATCCGGCCCGAACGCTCGCGGCCCGGCACGAGGAACACCGCGTCAGCCCCCGCGAACGCGCTGGTCAGGGTCCTGGTATCGGCGTCGGACGACGTGGCGACGACCTCGGCCTCCGGGAGCGGGGCGCCGTCGGGCAGCCGCGGCGTCGTGCCCCGGCCGGTGACCAGGAGGCGCTGCCGGCCGCCCGCCGCCGCCACGCGGAAGGCGAGCCTGGACCCCAGCCGGCCGTCGGCGCCGGTGAGGACGACCACCCGGTCGGGCTCCGATGGCGTCATTCCCACACCGTAATCGGCGGATCGCCGCCGGGCCGGGCGTGCGGTGGGTGAAACCTGATGGGTGAAACCTGGTGGCACGGAAGAGCCCGCGGGGTGACTGTCGTCAGCCGTGCTGGACGAGGGCACGGCACCCGCGGGCTCCGGTGGTCGCGAGGAATTCGCCACCGTGTCCCGTTGCGCCGAGCAGATCAGGAAGGCCCCGTGCTGAGCCCCCTGACCGGCGTCGGCGCGAAACGCTTTCGCGTCACGCGACTAGCGCGCGACCACCTCATGGGTCCGATGTGAATTCACTGCTCGGATCACCTCCCTTCTCATGTGCCCCCGAACCTACGCCGCCCGGCGGCGCACGCACAGGTATTTTCCTCGCGGCGAAATCCGTAGCCCCGGGCAGCCGTCCGAGCGACGATTTTCGGCCGACCGGTCCGTCTGCCCTGCATGACCATCACCACCGTCGACGCCTTCACGACGTCCGCCGACGGCACCCGGATCGCCTACGACCTCACCGGTCCCGGCCGAGGCCTCGCCCCAGCGATCGTGGTGGTCGACGGCGTCCTCGCGCACCGCGTGCCCCTTACGCTCGCCGCCGCGGCTGAGCTGGGCGACCGCGTCACCACCCTGCGGTACGACCGGCGCGGACGGGGCGGCAGCGGCGACACGGTCCCGTACAGCGTAGACCGGGAGGTCGACGACATCGCGGCGCTGCTGGAGGTCACCGGCCCGGCGGCGCTGCTGGGCATGTCGTCCGGCGCGTTCCTCGCGCTGCGCGCGGCGGCCGACCTCGGCGCCGACGTCACCGCCGTCCTCTGCTACGAGCCGACGTACGACGTCGCGAGCGGCGAGCCGCCCGTCGACCCCCGGATGATCGCGGGGGTCGAGGCATGCGTCGAGGTGGGCGACCCGGGCAGCGCCGTCGAGCTGTTCCTCGACGTCGTGGGCATGCCGTGCTGGATAGTGCCGCGCATGCGCGCGTCGGCGTCATGGGCGGACCTCGAGGCGATGGCGCCGACCATCGCGTACGACGGGCGGATCCTCGCGGGCGTCGCCCTGGGCCGCCGCGCCCTGATGGGCCGGTGGCACCTGATCAGGCAGCCCGTCCTGGTGGCCGACGGCGCCGCGAGCGCCGCGACGGTGGCGGCAGCCGCTCGGTCGCTGGCTGCCGTGCTTCCGGCGGCACGTCGGGTGACCCTGCCCGGGCACGGGACGGACGTGCCGCCGGAAGCGATGGCGGAGGCGGTGGCCGGCCTCCTCGGCGTCAGTCGGTGAGCGTGCCGCGCGCCTCGGCGAGGGGGACGAAGCCGGCCGGGCCGTCGACCTGCGGGATCCCGGAACCGGAACGGCCAAGGGTGGACGCTGCGCCCGGCTGGATCAAGGTCGCCCGCTCGTACTTGGCGTACTGGTGGTAGACCTGACCGTCGGAGCGGTCGGTGATGCGCCACCGGCCGCCGACGCGAACCGACTGCGGGGCGTTGGAGTAGACCCCGAAGTAGCCGCACCCGTCGCCGTCGAGCGGCACGCCGTTCGAGATGTGGTCCGGCTGCTCCTGGCCCGCGCCCGGGTAGACCGTGCCGTTGTCGCCGACGAACTGCACGGACAGGTTGCCGGTCGGGTTGTAACCCGGCGCGGCGCAGACGTACACGTTGGCGGCCAGGTAGCCCTGGTAGTTGTCGACGGAGTCGCTGACCGCTGCGTTGAAGTTCCAGAGGCTGAACCACTGGTACGTCGGGAACGGGTTCGCGAGCGAGGACTGGATCCACAGGTAGCTGCGGTTGCTGAGGTCCTTACCCGCCATGTTCGACACGACCGCGCGGAACTGGTTCAGCTCGTGCGCCGTCGTGGCGGTGAACCGCAGCGTGGAGCTGGTCTGACCGGACATGTTGGTCCAGGTGCCGGTGGCCGGGGTCCAACGCTGCCACTGGTAGTTCAGGCTGCCACCCGTGGCCGACACCCGGTACGTGACCGTCCGGCCCACCGTCGTCTGCAGGTAGCGCGTCGGCTGGCTGGTCACCCGCGGCGTGGAGATGCCGACCGGCCACTTGACCGTGTCGGTCGCGGCGCTGCGGCGCGTGGCGGGCAGGTACGCGTACCGGCGGCCGGTTACCTCGACGGAGATGTTCTTGCCGTGCTCGTTGCGGGTGAGCCGGTAGGTGCGTCCGGTCGCGCCGGGGATCGCGCGGCCCTCGGCCCGCCACCGGTAGGTCACGGTCGACGGCGTGGGCGACCAGGTGCCGCGGTTCGCGGTGAGGGTCTGGCCCACACGGACCGTCCCGCTGATCGTCGGGACGGATGCCCGACCGAACGGCTTCACGACGACAGAGGCCGCAGAGGTGAGGCTCTTGGTGGTGTAGCCGGCCCTCGACCCGGTCACCGTGACCGTGAGCTTGTCACCGTGCAGCCGGCTCGGGATCCGGTAGGTGCGGCTCGTCGCGCCCGCGATGGACCGGCCGTCGGCCTTCCACTGGTACTTCAGGGTCGCCGTCGGGGAGAAGTGGCCGGTCGTGGCGCCGACGAGGGCGCCGACCTTGGTCGTGCCGTTGATCCTCGGCGTGGTGGTGCTGAAGGAGGCCCGCGCGACGGTCACGAACTCGCTGGTAGCGGTAGCCGGCGCATAGCCGTCCTTCGAACCGGTGACCACGAGGCGCAGGGTCTTGTCCGCGTGCGTGGCCTGCGGGGTGAAGGTGGCGTCGCTGTCGACGGTCGCGCCGTTCACGCGCCACTCGTAGCCGAGCGTCGTGCCCTCCGGCCAGCCGGACGTCGTCGCGGTCAGCGTGCGACCGACGCGCACCGTGCCGGAGATGGCGGCCGTGCCCGCAGCCAGCTCGCCCGCCGCGACCGGTCCGACAGCGGCAGCGGCGACGGGCTCGCTCGTGGCGCCGGCCGCGGTCGCGGTGGCAGTGCCGATCACGTACTTGCCGACGTGCGCAGGCAGCAGCGTGAGGGAGGTGCCGGTGGCGCCGTCGACCGGGACGTCGGCAGCGTCGAGCACCGCGTCGTCGCTGAGGAGCCAGGAGTAGGCGATGCTCTCGGGCGCCGGCGTCCAGGTGCCGCCGGTCTCGTCGAGGGTGAGCACCGAGCCCACCGCCGTCGTGCCGTCGACCTCGAGGGTCCCGCTGAAGACGGGCGCATCGGCCTCCGCCGCCTGTGCCGGCGCCGCGACGAACGGCGTGGCGACCAGGGCGAGCGTGGCGAGCGATGCGCCGGCGCGCCAGCGCCGCGCCGTGCTGCGGGTGGGGACGGCGAACGCCGGGTGGGCGTCACCGAGGGATGTGGGCTTCATGGGGGTCCTTCGTGATACGTAACAGGACGGGCGCCCGGGACCGTCGTCGGTCCCCGGCGTCGCGAACGTAACGCGCCGCATATCCCGCTGGAAGCCACATTCGCCGAGAATCGGCGGAACTCCGTCAGACTTCACCCGTCAGTTCACCCGAGGCCGCCCCTCCGTCTGCCTCTCGGAAAGGCCGGCCCCTCGGAAAGGCGGGCGGCTCAGAACAGCGGGCGTTCAGAACGGACGGCGTGCGGTGACCAGGATGCGCGGCGCCTCGTCGACGAGCTCGTTGCCCGTCGCGAAGTGCATGTGCAGCGCCCGCAGCGCCGCCTCGTGCCGCGCGACGGCGGCCGGGCTGAGGTCGGCGAGCTCCGGCACCTGCCATGCCGCGACCCGCAGGTACCAGAGCACCGACGACAGGTCCTTGAACGTCCGGGTGCCCGCGTACTCGGTGGCCTCGACGATCTCGAGACCCGAGGCGACGAGTCCGTCGGAGATGACGTCGACCGTGACGCCGTCCGGGTCCCAGCCGAGCGGCACCCCGAGGGCCCGGTTGAGGGCTATGCCGTCGCGCGTGTCCACCTGCTCGGTGAGGAACGTCCCGCCCGGCTCCAGCACCCGGCCCACCTCGTCGGGGTCGATGGTGCCGAACCGGCTGAGCACCGCGCTGTACTGGCCGTCGAAGAACGGCAGCAGCACCTCGCCGGTCCAGGACGGCTCGACCCGGCGCACGTCCACGCCGAGCGGCTCCAGCCGGCGTCGGGCGGCCAGGAAGGCCGGGCCGAGCTCGGTGGCGGCCGATCCCTTCGGGAGCGGGCCGAGGCCCGCGAAGAAGTCGCCGTCGCCGGTGCCGATGTCGAGCACCGCACCCCGGGACTTGAGCACGATCTCGCGTGCGAGCGCGGGGTAGTCCCACCTCGGCGCGTCGATCGTGAGACGGTCGTCCACGGGGGCGGCGTCGAGACCGCCCGTGAACAGCGCCGCGGGCGTCGCGGGAGCCGCGGGAGCGTTGCGCGCCCATTCGATGTGGTCCTCGAACGGCGCGTCCGGCGCCGGAGCTGGAGCGATCGAGACGTCAAGCATGTGCAGATTGTGGCGCAAACGGGGAGCAAGGGCTAACACTGCTGTAAACACGACCGGAGGAGTCGGCCGGATGGGGGATCGGATGCTCGGAAATCGGCTGCCACCGGCGGATACACCGTCCTCCCTCCGAGTGGTGGGCCTGATGTCGGGCACGTCGCACGACGCCGTCGACGCCGCGGCGTGCGACCTCCGGCTCGCCGACGACACGCTGATGCTCACGCTGCTCGGGTATCTCTCGGTCCCCTGTCCGGACTCGCTCCGGTCGGATCTGGTGGCGGCCCTGCCTCCTGGCCCCACCACGATGGAGGCCGTGTGCCGGCTGGACACGGGCATCGGGCAGGCCTTCGCCGAGGTCGCGGGGCGTGCGGTAGACGAGCTGTGCGGTGGGCACGCCGATCTCGTCGTCTCGCATGGGCAGACGGTCTTCCATTGGGCGCCGGGCAGCGGGGCCGTGCGCGGCACCCTGCAGATTGGCGAGCCCGCGTGGATCGCCGAGGCGACCGGACTGCCGGTCGTCTCGGGCCTGCGCACGCGCGACGTAGCGGCCGGCGGCCAGGGCGCTCCCCTGGTCGGCCTGTTCGACGCGCTGTGGCTCGCCGGCCGCCCGGGCGGCACGGTCGCGCTGAACCTGGGCGGGATCGCGAACGTGACGGTCCTCAGCGCGGACGGCGTGCCACTCGCCTTCGACACCGGCCCCGCCTGCGCGCTGCTCGACGCCGCAACACGGCACGTCACCGGCGGCCGCCTCGCCTTCGACGCCGACGGCGCCCTCGCCACGCGCGGACGCGTGCTCTCCGACCTCCTGGAACGCCTGCTCGCCGAGCCGTACTACGCACGCCCGGCCCCGAAGTCGACAGGCAAGGAGCTCTTCCACCTGAGCTACCTGCTGGATCGCGTCGGCCCCACGCCGCCGTCGGCCGAGGACCTGCTTGCCACCCTGGTGGCGCTCACCGCCCGCACCGTGGCCGACGCCGTCCGGGGCACCGCCACCGAGGTCGTCGCCTCGGGCGGTGGCACGCGCAACCCGGCGCTGATGGCGGCGCTGCGCGCGGAGCTCCCTGATGTCGCCGTCCGGACGTCGGACGAGCTGGGTGTGCCCAGCCAGGCCAAGGAGGCGCTGGCGTTCGCGGTGCTGGGCTGGCACACCTGGTACGGCCTGCCCGGCGTGCTGCCCGGGGCGACGGGCGCGCGGCAGCCGAGCGTGCTGGGATCGGTGACACCGGGGTCGGACGGGCGCTTCCCGCCAGGGCGTGCTGCCGGCGTGGACCGGCCGACGCGGCTGGAGGTCTCCCGACCGACGTGAGCCCGCCGGGCTCACTGGTGCTGGCGGGCGTGCTGACGCGTCGCAGGGTGATAAAGGGCGCGAGGCGCCATTTTTGGCGGGATTGCGCGTGTTGCGATGGATAGAGTCACGCGACTTGTCATCCCGCGCATGAACCATGCGCCTCTTCTGCAGGAGCGCTCGATGCCGACCCCAGTACTTCGGCGGTTCCTTCCTTCAGCCCGGCGGACCTGTGCGTCGTTGGTGGCTTCCGGGCTTGTGCTCGCGCTCGCCACGACGACTGCCGGTGCCGCGCCCGCCCAGGCGGCGCAGGCGCCGTCGGGCACGACGTCCGCGGTGGCCAAGGCGGTTGCCGAACCCCTCGACCCCACCTTCGTGCAGGAGGGGATGCCGAGCTCGCACGGCGGGCAGGTGGTCGTATGGGGTGATCGCGCCTGGGCCTACGACCCCCATGTCTGGCCGACCGCGCCTGCCGCGCTCCCGGACGGTCTACGCGCGACGGCCATCTCGACCCACGGGTCGGATCTCCTGGTCCTCCGTAGCGACGGGCGCGTCTACGACCCTTCAGTACGAGACTCGCCGGTGGTTGCACCGCCTGACGGCATGAAGTACGTGGCGATCGCCGCAACGTCGGCCTCGTGGGGTCGGCTGCTGCGGTCGGACGGTGCTGTCGTGTCCGGCGGACAGTACGTCATGGAACCGCCCGAGGGGATCACCTACACCGCGATCTCCGGCCTCTACACCCTGCGCTCGGACGGCACGCTGGAAGACCCGACGGGGGACGCCGCCACCTGCACAGATGCCTTCGTTCCCGAGCCCGGTGTGCACTACACGGCCATCTCGGCGAGCGGAGAGATGAACAGATGGGCAGCGCTCCGGAGCGACGGGGCCTACGTGTACTGCGAAGGGCGGGGTCGGGAAGACACGGCAAAGGTGATCACGCCACCGCCCGGGACACGCTTCATCGGTATCGACGTGAGTCAGAGCGAGGTCCTCGCCGCCACAGCCGACGGCAGGATCATCTCCTCGAACGGGCTCCAGCGGGCAGCCGCCCCGGCAGGTCGGTCAATCATCTCGCTCACTGCGATGCAGGGCGGCATGGGTGCCGCAGCACTCGACGACGGCACGATCCTGAACTGGGGCATGAGTTCAGAGGACGCCGCACTGCCAGCGGTTCCTGCGAACCGCGCCGTGTTCTCGGCGGTCGGCGGAGACTCCGGCTACGGAATCCACTGGGCGATCATGGTCGGGGACGCCATCCCGGTCGAGGTGGTGGTGGGCACCAACGTGCCGACGGACCGTGTGCTCCGCGTGACAGACACGGTGAGATTCCACGTGACGGCCACAGTTGCCGACGGCACGCCTGCGGACGGCAAGGTGACCCTGGACATCCAGCGGCCCGACGGACAGAGGAACGAGTCCCGGACTACCAGCGCGTTCGGCGGGGTCGGAGAGGCGGTATTCCACCTACCCGACCACGAGCAGGTTGGCACCTACAAGATAGATCTAACATTCCTCGGCACCCCGTATGTGACCACAACGGTCAGCACCAGCCTCGACTTCGCCGAGCCCAGCCCTGTCGTCATCACACCGTCGGGCTCGACAAGCTGGCCGGCGACCTCGGATGAGGACGACACGTTGTGCTTCACCCTGACCACGGCGGACGGTTCGCCTCGGTGGTGGCCGCACGACGAAATCCTGATCACCGTGGAAGGTCACCCCGGGTACGGCGACTCGACCGGCAACGCCGACCGAGTGTGCCTGGACAGGCTCCAGCTCCGCCCGGGCTCCTACACGGTGCGAGTCGCGTACGAAGGCTGGGGAGCTGCGGACTCCGCCTCACTGACGACAGACATCGTCGTACTACCGGCTCGGGTGACACGCATCGAAAGTGACCTGCCGTCATCGTGGCGGTACGGACAGATGCCCGATGTCGTCGGGGCCACCGTGACGTCCGACGGTTCCATCCCTGTCGGTAACGTCGGCCTCGAGTTCGAGGACGGGATGTCGTTCGGCTTCAGTGGCCTCCTCGATGAAACCGGTCGAGGCCGGATCTGGCTCGGTAGCGACGACGAACTGCGCCCTGGTACGCATTCGTTGGTGCTGACGTACGACGGCGGCAACGGCTTCGCCCCCGCCCGCCAGGAGCGGACGGTCACCGTCAAACCTGGCGTCTTCACCATGGCGACGCCCAAGATCCTCGGAACCGCGAAGGTCGGCTCCAAGCTGACCGCGGGTCCGGGCACGTGGTCACCCACGCCTACCAGCTACCGGTACGTGTGGAAGGCGAACGGCGTAGCCATCCCCGGCGCGACGTCGAGGACGTTTACCGTCCCGGCGTCGGCGGTGGGCAAGAGGATCACGGTGACGGTCACGGGCCTCAGGCAGTACTACGAGTCGTCGGCGACGAGTGCTCGCACAGCCGCCGTCGCGCCCGGGACGTTCACGGCGCCGCGGCCGACGATCACAGGGACGATGCGCGTCGGGTCCACGCTGACGGTGAGCCGTGGGTCGTGGTCGCCCGCACCGGCGTCGGTCACGTACGTGTGGAAGGCGGACGGCGTGAGGATCGCCACGCGGACGAGCAACCGGTATGTCATCCCGCCCCGGCACCGTGGCAAGCAACTGACGGTCACGGTGGTCGGTTCGCGGACCGGCTACACGACCAAGTCCGTGACGAGCTTCCGGACGGCGACGATCCGCTGACCACGGAACGACCGATACCGGCCGAGGCAGCGACGTCCCACGGATGTCGCTGCCTCGGCCGTCGTCCGGCGGCTATCGGGCGGCCCTCGGAGCCGCCTGAAATCAGGGGAGAACTACCCATCTCCGAGGCCGCGCCGTCACCCAGGTCCGGGCATGACGAAGGCCCCGACTCCCTGAGCCGGGGCCTTGCGTACAACGTGCGCGAGGGGGGAGTTGAACCCCCACGCCCTTTCGGGCACACGGACCTGAACCGTGCGCGTCTGCCTATTCCGCCACTCGCGCGCTGCTGGATGAGGCTAGCACGGCACAGTGGGGGATCCCGAATCCAATAACGGTGAAGTGGTTCACGTCCCGCCGCAGGTCTAGTAGCGTGCGGATCCGCCCACGTCTCTCCTCGCCGCGCCACCTGAGGGAAGATCGGAGAAGATCCGCAGGACATCCACAGTATTGGAGTCTGCGGGGACCTACCGATCTATACGATCTAGGTAGTCTGCCCGGCGCAGACCCTGGAAGGAGGTGGCATGGGCGCCCTGGACCGCTTCGAGAAGAGCGTGGAGCGCATGATGAACAACGCGTTCGCCAAGGTGGGACGTGGCGAAGTGAAGCCTGTCGAACTGGCGAGCAGGCTGCGGCGTGAGCTGGACGACCGTGCCGCGGTCGTCGGACGCGACCGTACCGTCGCGCCGAACGAGTTCACGATCGAGCTCGCTCCCGACGACTTCGCCCAGATCGAGGCGTGGGGTGCGCAGACCCTCGCCGACGAGCTCGCGTCCAACATCACGGCGTACGCCGCGACGCAGCACTACGCGTTCGTGGGCCCCGTGAGCGTGACGTTCGACGAGCAGTACGAGCTGGTGCCCGGCCGCTTCACCGTGCGGTCGCGCAGCGTGCAGGGGAGCGTCGCCCCGGCGACGTCCGGCGCGCCCACCGGCCGGCACCCGCTCATCGACATCGATGGCCAGCGGTACCTGCTCACCGGGCCTGTGACCGTCATCGGACGCGACGCCGAGGCCGACATCGTGGTGGACGACCCCGGTGTCTCGCGGCGCCACCTCGAGATCCGCGTGACGCCGGACGGCGTCGTCGCCACCGACATGGGGTCGACGAACGGTCTGTACGTGGAGGGCCACCAGGTCCCCGCCGCGACCCTGCTCGACGGCAACACGATGACGATCGGCCGTACCCGCATCATGTTCTGGACCGGCAGTGCGTCCGGTGCGGACAACGAGGACTGGTGAAAGATCCGAAATGAGCGAGCTGACGTTCACCCTGCTCCGGCTGGGCTACCTGGTGCTGCTGTGGGTGTTCGTGCTCTCCGCCATCGCCGTGCTCCGGCGCGACCTGGCCGGGCCTCGCACGTCCGGCGGACGGCGGCGCCGGCCTGAGCTCGCGGGGCCGGCCCCGACGCCGACCCCGGGGGGTGGCGCGCCTCGCGCACCCCAGCGCGGTGGCCCGTCGCGCCTCGTCGTCGTGGCAGGCCCGCTCACCGGGACAACCATCCCGCTCACCTCGTCCGGCGTGCTGATCGGGCGCGCGCCGAGCTGCACCCTCGTGCTCGACGACGACTACTCGTCGTCGCGCCACGCACGGATCTTCCCCCAGGGCGGCCAGTGGTTCGTGGAGGATCTCGGTTCCACGAACGGCACCTACATCGGCGAGGAGCGAGTGCAGGGCGTCGTCCCGCTCGCCCCGGGTGTGGGCGTGCAGATCGGACAGTCCGTCGTCGAGCTCCAGGGATGACCACCACGTGACCGTGACCTTGCGGTATGCCGCGCGTTCCGACGTCGGCCTCGTCCGCTCCAACAACCAGGACTCCGCCTACGCGGGTCCCAACCTCCTCGTCGTAGCCGACGGGATGGGCGGGCACGCGGGCGGCGACGTCGCGTCCGCGCTGACGATCGCTGCCCTGGTGGGCCTCGACCGCCCGGACCACAGCTCCGAGCAGTCGATGTCGGAGCTGGAGCAGTCGATCGACCGGGCCAGGCAGGACCTCGTCGACGCGACGTCGGCCGACCCGGACCTCGCCGGCATGGGCACAACGGTCACGGCGCTGCTGAAGTCCGGCAACACGCTTGCCATGGCCCACCTGGGCGACTCGCGCGCATACCTGCTGCGCGACAGCACCCTGGCGCAGGTCACGGTGGACCACACCTTCGTGCAGCACCTGGTCGACACCGGCCGCATCACGCCGGACGAGGCGGAGACCCACCCGCAGCGCAACGTCGTCATGCGGGTGCTCGGCGACTTCGACCTGGACCTCACGCCCGACCTGTCGATCCGTGAGGCGGTGCCCGGCGACCGCTGGATGCTCTGCTCCGACGGCCTGTCCGGGTTCGTCCCGGACGAGGAGATCGCGGAGGTCCTCAACTCGGTCCCCGCGCCGCACGACGCCGTCGAGCGCCTCGTCTCGATGGCCATGCGCGCGGGCAGCACCGACAACATCACCGTCGTCGTTGCCGATGTCCTGGACGAGGCCGCCGCCGCCACGACCGCCGCCACCGTCACGCCGGAGATCGTCGGCTCGGCCGCCCTCGCGGGTGTGACCGCCGCGGGCGGCGCACCCTCCGCCGCCGCGCTGCCGGGCTCCGACATCGACGGCGACACCGTGACCGGCTTCAGCCGGGGTGCGGCCCCGGGCGGGCAGCCCACGCCCGCGCCCGCCGCGGTGAGCGTGCTGCCCGACCCCACAGCGCAGGACAGCCTCGCCGACACGCTCGAGCAGGCCATGATCGCCGGCTCGACCGACGAGGAGCAGTACCAGCCGGACATCCAGCCCGACGACGACCTCGACGACGAGGCCGACAAGGAGGGGGCGGCGCCGAAGAAGCGCACCTGGCTGACCGCCGTCGGCGCGCTCCTGCTCGTAGTGGGTCTCGGCCTGGCAGGCTGGGGCGGCTACCGCTGGACCCAGACCCAGTACTACGTGGGCGAGGCCGACGGCCAGGTCGCCGTGTTCCGCGGCATCCCCGCGACGGTGGGCCCCCTGACCTTCTCGACGCCGGTCGAGCTCACCGGCACCCGCACGGACGAGCTGCCCGGGTTCGTCGCCGACCGCGTGAACGAGACCATCCGGGCCACGTCCCTCGAGGACGCCCGCGGGCGCGCCGACCGCCTCATCGCGGACGCCGCGGAGGAGACCGAGCCGTCGCCGTCGCCCTCACCTTCCGTCACGCCGTCCTCCTCGCCGTCGCCCAGCGGGAACGGCGAGTCGAGCGGTGACTCGACGCCCAGGTCCACGCCCACGGCGTCGCGGGAGTCCGGTCAGGGAGGGAACGGATGAGCGCCCTCCGGCCCGAGGAGCACGCTCCCGCCCGCATCGCGGAGGCGATCCTGCTCGTCGTCGCGCTGGCGCTCGGCATGGGCGGCATGTGGATGGTGGGCTACTCGCTCGAGGACGGTCTGCCGGAGGGCTTCTGGACCTACTCGATCGTGCTGGCTGCGCTGGCGTTCACCACCCACATCGTGCTGCGGCTGCGCGCGCCCTACGCCGACCAGGTGATCCTGCCGGCAGTCGTGCTGCTGAACAGCGTGAGCATGGCGATGGTTCTGCGCCTGGACCTGTCGCCGAGCATCAGCATGCTGGGCGCCAACGCACCCCGCCACATCATGTGGTCCGCCATCGGCATGGTCCTCGCCTGCGTGGTCCTCTTCGTCATCCGCGACCACCGCAGCCTGCGCCGCCTCACCTACACGGCGATGATCGTCGGCGTCGTACTGGTGGTCCTGCCGCTGGTCCCGGGCCTGGGCCGGGAGATCAACGGCGCGCAGATCTGGATCTTCATCGGTGAGTTCTCGCTGCAGCCGGCCGAGTTCGCCAAGATCGCGTTCGCCGTGTTCTTCGCGGGCTACCTGGTCGCCAACCGCGACACGCTGGCCCTGGCCGGCAAGAAGTTCCTCGGCCTGCAGCTCCCCCGCCTGCGCGACCTCGGGCCCATCCTCATCGTCTGGGCGGTCTCGCTGGCGGTCCTCATCGGCGAGAAGGACCTCGGGACCTCGCTGCTGTTCTTCGGCCTGTTCGTCGGCATGCTCTACCTGGCCACCGACCGCGTGGGCTGGATCGCCATCGGCCTCACGATGTTCGCGGCGGGCGCCGTCGTAGCCTGGTCCATCTTCAGCCACGTGCAGGCTCGTGTGGACGTCTGGCTCGACCCGCTCAACCCCGAGCTGTACGACCGTGAGTTCGGCGGGTCGTTCCAGATCGTCCAGGGCCTGTTCGGCATGGCCTACGGCGGCATGTTCGGTGCGGGCTGGGGCGAGGGGTACCCCGACCGCGTGCCGTTCGCCTACTCCGACTTCATCTACGCCGCCCTCGGCGAGGAGCTGGGGCTCACCGGTCTGCTCGCGATCCTGCTGGTCTACCTGGTCATCGTGCAGCGGGGCATGCGGCACGCCGTCGGCGTGCGCGACGGCTTCGGCAAGCTCCTCGCGGGCGGCCTCGCCTTCGTCATGGCGCTGCAGCTCTTCGTGGTGGTCGGCGGCATCACCCGCATCATCCCGCTCACCGGCCTGACCCTGCCGTTCATCGCGCAGGGTGGATCGTCCCTGCTCGCGAACTGGATGGTCATCGCGCTCATGCTGCGCATCTCCGACGCCGCCCGGCGTCCGTCGGCGCTGCCCACCCGTGGCGCGCTGGCCGAGCCTGCACCCGCCATCGTGGGTGGCGGCGGCAGCCCGATCGAGGTAGGTGGCGCAGGCCCGGTGCAGGCCGGGACCGACGCCGGTGCGGGCAGGGGCCCGACGCCGGACGAAGCCACCCAGATCGTGCGGGGGGTCGACCGATGAACGCGACCCTGCGCCGCCTGTCCACCGTGGTGATGGCCATGTTCCTGGCCCTCATGGTGTCGACCACCTGGATCCAGTTCGTCGCTGCCGAGAGCCTCAACACCGACGAGCGCAACGTGCGTGGCATCTACAGCTCGCTGGCCCGAGACCGCGGCCCCATCGTGCTGAACAGCGGCGACCCGATCGTCACCTCCGTGCCCGTGGACGACGACTTCAAGTACCTGCGCACCTACTCGGACGGCGACGGGGGTGCCGCCAGCGTCTACGCGCCGGTCACGGGCTACTTCGCGATCAATGGCACCGTTACCGGGATCGAGCGCTACGCGAACAGCTATCTCGCGGGCGAGGACGACTCGCTGTGGCTCGACCGGCTGCAGAACCTCATCACGGGTGAGGAGGCGCAAGGCTCCTCCGTCGAGCTCACCATCGACCCCGAGGTGCAGAAGGCCGCGTGGGACGCCCTGGGGGACTACACGGGCGCCGCCGTGGCCATCGACCCGAAGACGGGTGCCATCCTCGCGATGGTCTCCAAGCCGTCCTTCGACCCGAACACGCTGGCCGTGCATGACGGCGCAGAGGTCCAGGCGAGGTCGGAGGAGCTGTTCAACGCCAAGCCCCAGGTCAACTCCACCGACGGCCAGGAGCGGTTCAGCCCCTACGGTCCCACCATCAACCGCACCATCAACGCCATCTACCCGCCCGGGTCGACGTTCAAGCTGCTCACGTCGGCCGCTGCCATCGAGTACGAGGGGATGTCCCCGGACACGCAGATCCCCGCACGGGACGTCTACCAGCTCCCCGGCACGACCGGCGAGGGCGGCCAGGTGCACAACTTCGGTGGCGAGACCTGCTCCCCGACCGGCGAGATGACCCTGAAGGACGCCCTGCGCATCTCGTGCAACACCGCGTTCCTCGAGCTCGCGAACACCGTCGGCAGGGACGGGATGCAGCAGATGTTCGAGGACTTCGGCTTCACCGAGTCGCTCGAGATCCCGATGACCACCTCCGTTGGCGCCTACCCCGGCCTGTCCGACACCGCGACCGACGACTCCGACGCCCGCATCGCACTGTCCGGCATGGGCCAGGGCGACCTCCGCCTGACCCCGCTCCAGGTCGCCATGATCTCCGCCGCCATCGCGAACGACGGCGACCTCATGGAGCCCTACCTCATCGAGAGCGTCCGGGACAGCGACCTCGAGCTGGTCAGCCAGACCAGGCCGAGCCGCTACAAGAGCCCGTTCTCGTCGTCGACGGCGGACGCGCTGACCGAGATGATGACCGAAGTCGTCAACAGCGGTTCGGGTACCGGCGCGCAGATCTCCGGCGTTCAGGTGGCCGGCAAGACCGGTACGGCCGAGGACGACCCCCGCTCGCCCACCCTGTGGTTCACCTCGTTCGCCCCGGCGGACGACCCGCAGGTCGCCGTCGCCGTGGTGCTGGAGAACGAGGGCCAGTCCACCAACGAGTCGACGGGTGGCGCCCTCGCCAGCCCGATCGCCCGCCAGATCATGCAGGCGGCGATCAGCCAATGAGACCGGTCGAGGGTCTGACGCTCGGTGGGCGCTACACGCTGGTGCGGCGCATCGCCATGGGCGGCATGGGCGAGGTCTGGGTCGCGCGCGACGAGAAGCTCGCGCGCGAGATCGCCGTGAAGGTGCTCCGTGAGGAGTACACGGGCAACGAGGACTTTCTTCGTCGCCTGCGCACGGAGGCCCGGAACTCGTCGACCCTCGTCCACCCCAACATCGCGCAGATGTTCGACTACGGCGAGGAGAACGGCGCCGGCTACCTGGTCATGGAGCTGGTCCTGGGCGAGCCGCTCGCCGACCTGCTCGAGCGCGAGCCCGTCCTCCAGCCGGCCCGGTTGCTTCCGATCCTCGCGCAGACGGCACGCGGCCTGCATGCCGCACACCTCGCCGGCGTCGTGCACCGCGACGTGAAGCCGGGCAACATCCTGCTGGAGCACACCGGCATGGTGAAGATCACGGACTTCGGCGTCTCGGTGGCGCAGAACCAGGTACCGATGACCGCCACCGGCATGGTCATGGGCACCGCGCAGTACCTGTCGCCCGAGCAGGCCGTCGGCCAGTCGGCGACGGGCGCGTCGGACATCTACGCGCTCGGCGTCGTCGCCTACGAGGCGACCGCGGGCCGCCGCCCGTTCACCGGCAGGACGCCGGTCGACATCGCGATCGCGCACGTCAACGCGCCGGTGCCGCTGCTGCCGACGTCCGTGCACCCTGGCCTCGCCGAGACCATCACGAAGATGCTGGAGAAGGACCCGGCCCAGCGCATCGGCTCGGCGGACCAGCTCGCCCGGCACCTCGACGGGCTCGCCGCGGAGATCGCCGAGGACCCGTTCGGCAGCTCGCGCTACGCACGGCGCCCGCGCCGCGACGGGCAGTCCGCCCAGCAGCGCGCGGGCAACGGACGTAGCAGCACCGCGCAGCCCGGTCCGTCGCACGCGCGACGGCAGGCCCCCTTCGGTCAGAGCGGCGGCGGACGCCACACCACGGTGGCCAACGCCCAGTCCGCGCCGCCTCGGCCGGGCTCCGACCCGGGCACGCCGGCCGGCGGCTACGGCTCGGGTACGCCGGCGGGAAACTACGGCTCCGGACCCTTCGGTTCGGGATCCTACGGCTCCGACTCCGCCGGGTACGGCACGACGTCGGGCGCCCAGGGCACGGATGCCTACGGTCGGCCGTACTCGCCCGGGCCCGGCACTCCCGCCGGAGGCCCCGGCTCCGGGCCGTACGGCACGAGCTCCGGGGGCTACGGTTCGACGTCGGCCGGCTACGGCACGACGTCGGGCTCCTACGGCGCCGACGCCTACGGCCGACCACACGGAGCCGGCTACATACCACCGCCGTCCGCCAGTGGTAGCACCGCCGGGAACGGCGGGTCGCGGGCCTACCCGTCCCGCCGCGACCTGCACTCGACACGCCAGGACGGGCGAAGGGTCCCCCAGCAAGGCCGTTCGGGAGGGCACCCTGGGAGGGGACGGAGTCTGTCGTCCGACATCCAACGGTGGGTGGACGGGTTCGAGGATCGAATAGGGGTCCGCGTGTCCTGGCCGCTCGTCGCACTGGTCGCGTTGCTGCTCGTGGTCCTGATCATCATGCTGGTCACCGGGGGCGGCAACGACGGCGCTCTGCAGGAGCCGTGGGGTTCCTCCGAAATCTACGCCGAAACGCTGAATCCCCCGGCAGCGGCCGGACTTGCCGCTTCTGGGATGATGCTCCTCAACGAGTCGTATGCCCTGAGGCAGACGGCCATGACATCAAAGGACCTATGAGTGGTGGAGAACACGCCCCGCGTACTCGCCGGCCGTTATGAGGTCGGCGAGCTCGTCGGCCGTGGCGGCATGGCCGAGGTACACATCGGCCACGACACACGGCTGGGCCGTACCGTCGCGATCAAGGTGTTGCGTTCCGACCTCGCTCGGGACCCTTCCTTCCTCACCCGCTTCCGGCGTGAGGCACAGTCCGCCGCCGCGCTGAACCACCCGGCGGTCGTCGCCGTGTACGACACGGGCGAGGACATCCACCAGGACGCCTCCGGCCAGGACGTGCACGTGCCGTTCATCGTCATGGAGTACGTGGAGGGGCACACCGTCCGCGACATCCTGACCGACGGCGCGGCGGTGCCGATCGAGGAGGCCGTCGAGATCACGGTGGGCGTGCTGAGCGCGCTGGAGTACTCGCACCACGCGGGCATCGTGCACCGCGACATCAAGCCGGCGAACGTGATGATCACGCCGACGGGTGCGGTCAAGGTGATGGACTTCGGCATCGCGCGCGCCATGGCGGACTCCGCCGCGACGATGACGCAGACGCACGCCGTGATCGGCACCGCGCAGTATCTCTCCCCCGAGCAGGCCCGCGGCGAGCAAGTGGACACCCGGTCCGACCTGTACTCCACCGGCTGCCTGCTGTTCGAGCTGCTCACGGGCCGCCCGCCCTTCCAGGGCGACTCGCCCGTCGCCGTCGCCTACCAGCACGTGGGGCAGGAGCCGCAGCGCCCGTCGGAGATCGCGACGGACGTGCCGGAGGTGCTCGACCGCATCACGCTCAAGGCCCTGACCAAGGACCGCGACCACCGGTACAGCACGGCGGCGGAGTTCCGCCGCGACCTGGACGCCGCGATGCGCGGCGGGCAGGTCACCGCGCCGATGGTCGGCGCGGGCGCCATGATGGGCGCCACGCAGGTCGCCGGCCAGCCCGCCTACGGCGCCACGCAGGTGATGACGCCGGGACAGGGCAACTGGGGTCCGGCGACCGCCCAGCAGAGCCCGGTCACGCCCGGCGGCGGCTATCCCGGCCAGCCGCCCACCCGCCAGCGCGAGCCCGAGAAGAAGAACAGCCGGGCTCTCATGTGGTGGCTGCTCGGCATCGCCTTGGCGGCGGTCGCGGCCATCCTCATCGCCATGGCGATGAGCAACCAGACCGAGGAGCCGACGACGGTCCCGGTGCCCCGGATCGCCGAGGGGCTGACCATCGCGGAGGCCCAGACCCAGATCGAGGCCGCCGGACTGACGTTCCAGCGCGCCATCGACAGGGACTCGGACCTCGACGAGGGCCTGACCACCGGCACGACGGACCCGGCAGCGGGGACGGAGGTCGAGGAGAACTCGACGGTCACCGTCTACGTCGCCGGCGCGCCGGGGCAGGTCACGATCCCGGACCTGAGCAACCAGTCCGAGGAGTCCGCCCGGTCCCAGCTCGAGGAGCTCAACCTGACGGTGAGCGGCACCGAGACGGAAAACAGCCCGGACGTCGACCAGGGCATGGTGACCAAGAGCGAGCCAGGCGCCGGGACCACGGTGCAGGAGGGCTCCGAGGTGGTCCTGTACCTGTCGACCGGCAACACCACGCTCCCGAACGTCGTCGGCCAGTCGCGAGAGGGCGCCGAGGCGGCGCTGTCGAACCTCGGCCTCGGCACCATCCAGTGGGACGAGGAGCCGAGCGACCAGGTTCCGGAGGGAACCGTCGCGCGCACCGATCCCCAGGCGGGTGACGTGCCCCAGGGCACGTCGGTCACGGTCTACATCGCCGTGGCGCCGGAGCCCGTGGAGACGACGGTCCCCGCGGACCTCTACGGCAAGACGCTCGAGGACGCCCAGGTCTCGTGCACGGGCGCCCAGATCACCTGCGTCGACGCCTCGGAGGAGTACTCGGACACCTTCCCGGCCGGCACCGTGATCAGCTCCGACCCCGCTCCCGGTTCGACCGTCGAGGTCGGCGCGACGATCAACCTGGTGATGTCGCTGGGCCCGGAGGAGGGCGACGGGGGAGAGGCCGACGGCGAGGACATCTTCCCGTAGCCCTGCACACTGACTGGGTCCGGGAACGACCGGCTCCCGGTCAGCGCGAAAGAGCCATGGCGCCGCTGGTCACGAGGTGACCAGCGGCGCCATTCCCTTGGCCCGCTCGACGGCGCCGTCCAGCCCGCAGGTCTCGAGCCAGTTCGCCAGGAGGCGGTGGCCGCCCTCGGTGAGCACCGACTCGGGGTGGAACTGCACGCCGTGCAGCGGCAGCTCGTGGTGCTGCAGCCCCATCACGATGCCCGACGCCGTCGTGCAGGTCACCTCGAGCTCGGCCGGCACGCTGTCCGGTGTCACGGCCAGCGAGTGGTAGCGCGTCGCGGTGAACGGCGTCGGGAGGCCGGCCAGGACGCTGGGCTGGTGCAGCTCGCTCGCGCTCGCGAACACCTGGCTCGTCTTGCCGTGCATGAGCTCCGGCGCGTGCGTCACCTTGCCGCCGTACACCTCGGCGAGGGCCTGGTGGCCCAGGCAGACGCCGAGCATCGGGGTGCGCGACCGGGCGCAGGCGCGGATCACGTCCTCGGAGGCGCCGGCCTCCGCCGGGGTGCCGGGTCCCGGCGACACGAGCACGCCGTCGTACGGCACGGGGGAGCCGTCGCCGCCGTCGTACCAGTAGCGGCCGTCGGCGTCGGGGGTGGGCACGGCGTCGTTCCGGACCACCACGGTCCGGGCGCCGATCTGGTCGAGGTAGCCGACGATCGTGTAGACGAACGAGTCGTAGTTGTCGACGACGAGGATGCGCGTCATGCCGGAATGCTACGCGCCGACCGTCGTGTCGTTGAACGGCATGTACTCGCTGAGCCACGGGAAGAACTCGGTGAAGCACACGGCGACCACGCCGAACGCGAGCACGAGGCAGACCAGGAACTTGAACCAGCCGGGGCCGGGGATGGCCCGCCAGAGCAACGAGTACATCAGCCCAGCAGCTCCTTCGGCTTGCCCTCACCCACGGGGGACCAGTACGCGAGCTCACCGTGCACGATGTACCGCTCGGTCGCGGAGAACATCGGGTGGCACGAGGTCAGCGTGATGAACCGCTGCGTCAGCTCCGGCATGGGCTGGTCGTCGGTCACGCCGGGCACCGGCGCGATGACCTCCACGTTCTGCGGGAACACGATCTTCGACTCCGTCACCTTGTACACGTACCAGGTGTCCTCGGTCCGGACCACCACGGCGTCACCGTTCTTGAGCTCCGCGATCTGGTTGAACGGCTTGCCGTACGTCGTGCGGTGCGCGGCGACGGCGAAGTTGCCGAGGTCCCCCGGCATCGCGGTGCCCACGTAGTGGCCGATGCCGATGGTGTCGAGCACGGTGGCCTTGTCCGTGCCTTCGGCGACCGGCTTGACGTAGTCGGCGCCGAACCGCGGGATGAACATCTGCGCGAAGAGGGTCCCCTCGTCGGGCGGCTCCTCCATCACCGGCGGCGGCCCGTGGTGCTCGGTGGCCGCCTGCGGACCGGTCGGGGCGGCCTCCCAGTCCATCTCCGCGATGATCTCGTTCTGGGCGCGCGCACCCTCGACGTCGGTCCACCAGAGCTGCCAGACGACGAACAGCCCGAGCACCACGCCAGCGGTCACGAGGAGCTCGCCCATCACGCCGATCAGCCAGGCGACGGGCCGCATGGGAGACCCCGACGCCCGCGGGCGCCGCGCGTTGCGCGGACCCATGCCGGACGGGCCGCGCTCGTACGCGATGGGGAAGACCTCCTGTGCCAAGGGCACGTTGCGGCCAACCTGCGCGTGGGTCATCCGAAGACCTCCGTACCGTCGGGAACTCTCGCGTACTGCAGGCCGCCGCCGTCGTACGCGGGAAGCTCGAGCGGGTCACTACGTCGCACGTCCCAGCCCAGGTGCACCCAGTCGACGTACTCGAGGTACGTCTGGACGCCCTCCGAGCTCATCAGCGACTCCTCCATCTTCGCCGGGTCGCCCACCGCCGTCACCCGGTAGGGCGGGGAGAAGACCTTGCCGTGCAGCAGCAGGATGTTTCCGGAGCACCGGAACGCCGACGTCGACGTCACGCGCTCGCCCTGCAGTGTCATGGCCTCGGCGCCCCCGCCCCACAACGCGTTGATGACGTGCTGCAGGTCCTGCTGGTGCACCACGAGGTCGTCGGGCTGCGGCTCGACGCCGCCGGGGCCCGTCCCGACGGACGTCGACGGCGCGTCGTCGAGGGTCACCGTCAGGCCGGCGCCCTCCACCGGCTCGGTCCCCGAGACGATGCCCTCGCGTTCCACCAGGTCGGCGTCGAGCATGGGGACGGTGATGTCGGCGCGCGCGCTGAGCGCCTCGATCTCGCGGTCCAGCTCGCCGGTGCGCTCGGTGAGCTCGGTGACGCGGCCCGTCTCGGCTGCCACGAGCTGCGCGAGGTCCTGCGGGTCACGGGTGTCGGCGCCACCGCCGTCGGCCAGCCGAGCGCTGGCGCTGAACATGAGGCCGGCCAGCACGGCAACGGCGCCCACGCTGACCCACGAGCGCCAGCCGGCGGCTTTCGGGACACGAAAGAAGCCGGCCGCACCGCCCTCGGACGGCGGCGGGGGCGTCGGCTCGGGTCCGGTCACACGCGTCCCTCCTGCACCATTCGACAAACCCGCGGACGCGTCTGGTCACGACTCGGGTGTGTTGACCACTACGCTAGTCCACGAGCAAGCAGACGTCGGCTCGGCACACCCGTCGGGCAGACCCCCCAGGACAGGAGCCCGCCTCGTGCCCGAGTCGAAGTCCCGCAACAAGAAGAAGACCACGCCGAAGGCTGAGAAGGCCGAGGCGAAGGTCTCGCTGCCCGGCGAGGCGGTCAACCCGCGTTGGCTCGCCCCGGTCATGGTCGGCCTCATGGTTCTCGGCCTCGTCTGGATCGTGACCTTCTACCTCACGAGCGCCGACCTCCAGCTCCCGATCCCGCCGATCGGCCAGTGGAACCTCGCGGTCGGCTTCGGCCTGATCATCGTCGGCTTCGGCCTCACGACCCGCTGGAAGTAGGAGAGCCCGCGACCGCACCGAGGCGGCCGCGGGCCGTGTCCCCATTTATCCACAGCTGTGGGTAAAGCTGGGGAAAAGAGAGTGGTGGCACACCGCCAGTGGGTTCGTCCGGTCCAGGGCGGTGTCCCGGACCGGGTTCCGACGACGCGCCGACCGCCCGCTCACAGGACGACGCCGGCCGAGCTGTACCGCGCCACCGCCAGGCCGACGAGGACCGCGACACCGACCAGCGGCACCAGCCAGGCGATGGCGCCGCGGCGCTCCTTCGGGGCGTACGCGTACACCGTGGCCACCAGCGCGCCGGTGACGAGCCCGCCGAGGTGCGCCTGCCAGGAGATGTTCGGCACGAAGAACCCGATGGCGCCGTTCACCGCGAGCAGGACGATCACCTGACCCATGCTGCGGCCCAGGCGGCGCATCACCGGGAGCATCGCCCCGAACAGGCCGAACACCATGCCGGAGGCGCCCACCACCGGCGTCAACCATGCGTCCGACGTGAACGGGTCGCCCGCCAGGAGCAGCACCCCCACCGATCCGCCGACGGCGGACAGCAGGCACAGGACGGCGAAGCGGGCCCGCCCGAGCAGGGGCTCGAGGAACTGGCCGGTTATCCACAGCGCGTACATGTTGAACAGGATGTGCAGCGGCGAGGTGGAGTGCAGGAACGATGCCGTGAGGAAGCGCCACGGCTCGACCGCCCCGCCCCACGGCCAGAACCACAGAAGCTGCGTCCACGCGCCCCCCGTCACGAGCTGCAGCACCCAGCTCACGACGCAGATCCCGATGATCGTGAGCGTCACCACCGGCCGGCCGTTGACGGCGGCCGTGTCGGCGCTACCGCCGAAGACCGTACGGACGCGGGGTGCGGTCCGCCTCGACTCCCTGACGCAGTCCACGCACTGCACGCCGACGGCGGCCGGGCGCTGGCACTCCGGACAGGCGGGCCGTCCACAGCGCTGACAGCGCACGTAGGACACCCGGTCCGGGTGTCGCGGGCAGACGGGAGCCTCGGCCTCGGTCGGCTCCTCGGCGGCCGGGTCGTTCATCGCGATACGTCCTCAGTCCCCTCGGTCCTCAGTGCTCGGGTGGTGCGTGGTCCGGCTCGGACGGCGTGGTCGCCGCCGTCCGCTCAGGGCTCGATGGTGACCGACTCGATGGTGATGTCCTCGACCGGGCGGTCGCCTGGACGCGTCTGCGTCTTGCCGACCTTGTCGACGACCTCGCGCGACGCGTCGTCCGCTACCTTGCCGAAGATCGTGTGCTTGCCGTTCAGCCAGGGGGTCTCGGCGGTGGTCAGGAAGAACTGCGAGCCGTTGGTGCCCTCGATCTCACCGGTCACCGGGTTCCGGCGCTTGCCGGCGTTGGCCATCGCGAGCAGGTACTTCTCGTTGAACTGGAGCTCTGGGTGGATCTCGTCGTTGAACGTGTACCCCGGGCCGCCGGTTCCCGTCCCCAGCGGGCAGCCGCCCTGGATCATGAAGTCGTCGATGACGCGGTGGAAGATCAGGCCGTCGTAGAACGGGTCCTTGCGCTCCTCGCCCGTCCGCGGGTCCGTCCATGCCTTCTCACCCGTCGCGAGGCCGACGAAGTTCTCGACGGTCTTGGGCGCGTGGTTCGGGAAGAGCTCGATGCGGATGTCACCGGAGGTGGTGTGCAGGATTGCGAACATGTATCAATCCTCCCACGGAGCGGCCCGCTGATGCTGCACGCCGACGCCCGCCCTCGCCGGTAAGGTCAGGCGGTGGCAGAGTGGCACCTTGAGGAGTACTGCACAGTTCGGGGGGAGTTTCATGACCCGCAAGAAGGTGACCGACTACGTGGACGCCGGAAAGTTCGACACCGAGAAGGTCAAGGAGAGGGCCGCCGAGGCCACAGCTCTGCTTTCCGACGTCAGCTCCAAGGCCGCTTCCCAGGCGGGGTCCCTCGCGGCCCAGGCCAAGGACCGGGCCTCGAACGCCAGGGAGTGGGCGCAGCCCCGCTTCAACGACTTCATCGCATGGCTGACGCCGCGCGCGGAGAAGGCCTGGCAGGACAGCGTCCAGGCGGCTGCCCCACAGGTCGAGAAGGTGGCGGGCAAGGCGGCGCCACTCATCGACTCCGCGCACGACAAGCTCGTGGACGACCTGCTGCCCAAGATGGTCTCCGCGTTCAACGCCGCAGCGGCCAACGCCGCAGCGGCACAAGGCAAGACGTCCCTTGCCGAGACCGTCGGCGAGGCGGCGGACAAGGCGAGCAAGAAGGGATCCAGGAGGGGCTGGCTCGTCGCACTGGCCGCCGGCGGTGTCGCCGTCGCCGGCTACGTGTTCTGGAAACGTGCCCAGCCTCAGACCGACCCGTGGGCCGAGCCCTGGGAGCAGGGTGCTGGAGCCGACTACTCGGAGGCGACCGCACGGCACTCGTCCGGCGTCGGCTCGGCGGCGGGTTCCGCCATCAGCAAGGGCAAGGAGGCGGGGGCCAAGGCCGCACAGACGGCCAAGGACCTCGGCGTCCGGGCCTACTCGGCCGCGAGCCCCGCGTTCGAGGCCGCCAAGGAGAAGGCGGGCCCCGTGCTCGACGCCGCGAAGGAGAAGGCCGCTCCGGTCTTCGACGCCGCGAAGTCGACGGCGCAGAAGGCGACCACCGCGGTCTCCGAGGCCGCACAGAAGGCCCGCAACGGTGGCGACACCGGCGCGGCACCGAAGGCGGCAGAGACCAAGGCCGCTCCGGAGACCGCCTCCCCGGTCACCGACACGGCCTCGGACGTCGCGGACGAGCCGGTCGTGGACCAGGTGCCGCAGGGGGAGAGCAAGCAGGAGGGCTGACCTCCGGCCTCCGCGCACGAGTTCCAGCAGGAGGGCCCGGCCGACATCGGCCGGGCCCTCTTGTCGTGCACGGCCCGTCGCGCGGTCTGTCACGCGCGGTCTGTCACGCGCGGTCTGTCACGTACGGCGCGAGCCGCAGGCCGCGAGCCGGCCTCAGCCGCCGATCGGCGTAGCAGCCCCGGTGAACGGGTCGAGCTGGATGAACGCCTCGGTCGGGTCGCCGTCATGCACCAGCGACTCCTGGTTGACGACGTCGTCGAACGCGAAGGCGTACGCCTTGCCGTCGGCCATCTGATCGTGGATGTACTTGGCGTAGTAGTTCGTCACCGAGTCCTGGTAGAAGCCGGCGGGGTCCTGGGTCGGCTGTGTGGTGCTGTCCAGCAGCGAGGACCGGTTGAAGCCCGCGCACAGCGTGCGCGCGATGGCGCCGACGTCGTTGTTCGGCGCCGCGAGGTCCCCCGCGCACCCGAAGATCGACTCGCCCGACGGCTTGGGGAACGTGGCGACCACGGCGCCGGACGTGTCGGTGAACGTCATCGTGTCGCCCGAGACGGTGCCCAGGAACTTCTTCTCGGGCTGATCGCCGTAGGGCACCACCGTCAGGGTCTCGGCGGAGTACTTGCTCCAGACCCGGTCGACGTAGTCGGCCAGGACGTTCGCGTCGACCTGGCCGGTGCCGACGGCGTGGCCGGGGGAGAGGACGCGCAGCACCGAGCCGTCCGGGCCGGTCTGCGCGAGGCCGTCCCAGCCGGGCTGCTGCGACAGCGCCGAGATGACGTTGGACCAGCCGTCGGGCTTGAGCATCCCGGTGTGCAGGAGCTCGCCGCTCGAGGAGCGCAGGCCCGTCTGGTACGGCGCGGAGAAGAAGTCGACCTGGGTGCTGTTGATCCACAGGCCGGAGTCGTTGAGCGTGTACTCCGTCCAGTTGAACAGGATGTTCCGGTTCGGGTCGCTCGGGTTCTGCACGGCGGGCTGGACGAGCTGGCCGTCGTTGACGATCTTGAAGTCGAGCTTGCTGCCGTACGAGAAGTACACGCGGCCCGACAGCTTGGGCAGCTCGATGGTGATGTCCTGCCCGTCGGCGGGCCCCGCGATCGACGCGTCGGGCGCGGGCTCAGGGACGCTCCCGGCGTCCGGCCATGCGTGGAACGTCCCCTGGGCGTCGGCGTAGCCGAGCTGGCCGCCGGTCTCGCCCAGGACGTAGACGAACACCTGGTCACCGCGGCCGGAGTCGTTCGTGATGGTCAGCGGGATGGTGTCTGGCACGGCTGTGGCCGCAGGCGTGGCGACCACGGCGGCCGACAGGGCGGCGGTCAGTGCGGCGGCGATGCCGATGATCTTCCTGGTCAGGGACACGCTGTCCTCCTCGGATGACGAGGGGCCGGACAGTTGGATGGTGCGCGCCCCTCCGGCTCGACCATATGGAAGGGGTCCTGCCTTGTCAGTAGCCGACGGGTGAAAAAGTGCGCGCAGAGCCCGATCTACGTGGATCCCACAGGCCGCGCGTACGGGTTCTCTCTGATGTCGTACGTCCGGCCACGTCCCGCCGCAGGTCCGGCCACGGGAACGACAGAAGCCCGGACGAATCCGGGCTTCTGTCAGGTGGTGGAGCCAGGGGGACTCGAACCCCCAACCCCCTGCTTGCAAAGCAGGTGCGCTACCAATTGCGCCATGGCCCCGCTGAGGACCGCTCAGTCGATGGAGTCGGTCACCTCGGACCAGAGGTCACGCCCGGCGGCGTCCTCGCTCAGCTTGCGCCAGAGGACGTAGCCGACACCGGCCGCGAGCAGCACTACCAGCAGCTTCTTCACGAGTTCCTCCTGGGGAGCCTCTACAGGTCCGGGAGTGGGGCTAGGAGGACTTGAACCTCCGACCTCTTCCTTATCAGGGAAGCGCTCTAACCGTCTGAGCTATAGCCCCGGGGCGAGCGTTCCGCACGCTCACGCGACACTGGAGATTACCCCAGGTCGGGACGATGTCCCAAACCGAAATCGCGGTCCGCGGTGTGATGTGCGTCGAGCCGTGCGCAGCAGCGCACGAGAACGCTCTGACGACGCCGAAAGGCGCCAGCCGGCGCCGGTCAGTCGTCGGTCAGCGTCATGTGCACGCCGCCGACGAGTGCCGCCGTGATGTTGTACAGGAACGCCATGATGGTCGCGATCGCCGTCAGCAGCACGATGTTGCAGATGCTGATCAGCGTCGCCAGCGAGATGACCCGGGGGAACTCCACGAACTGCGTGAGGTTCACGTTGCTCTGCGGCCCCACCGCGTCCTCCACGAAGCTCTGCACCGTGGTGAACACGCCGAGGCTGTTCAGCACGGACCAGAACACCGCCGTGGCGACCACCGTCATGATCGCCACCGCGACGGCCAGCAGGAACGCCAGCTTCATGACAGACCACGGGTCCACCCGCGAGATCGCGAGCCGCACGCGGCGCGGGCCCGCCGGGGCGGGACGCGGCACCTCGGGCGTGGGGGCGGACGCCGGATGCGCCGGCTCCTGCTGGCCCGGCACACCGGCCGGGGTGGCGGTGCCGCGTACCCCGGCGGCCGTGTAGTGCATCTCCGGCCGGGGCTTCGTATCGCTCGGTGCCGACACCGGCTGCGTCTCCTCGTCCGGCCGGATCGACGACACCTTCTTGGCCGCGCTGCGTGCCGCGTCGAGGGCGGCCTGGGCCGCCTTCATCGCGCCGGCCTTCACGCCCTCCGCCGCGCTCGCCGGCGCGGCCGGGGGAGTACTCGTCGACGCACTGGGCGCCGGAACCCGGTTCCACGACTTCGCGTCGGGTTCGGGCACGGGCGCGCTCCGCGGCGTCGGGGCATCGGTCTTCGACGAGGCCCGCCCGATCGCCGAGACCAGGCCCGGCGGGGCGGCCTTCGCCTCCCCGTTCGCCGACGGCGGCTGCGACGGCTTCTGGTCCTTGCCCGGGCGGCTCCCGTCGTAGGAGGACCGCCAGACCCCACCCGTCGTCGGGATGGCGGTGCCCGAGCCGGTCGGCTCCGGCGACTTGGCCGCCGGCTTGGACTCGTCCGCCTTCGCCGACGGCGCCGGGACGATGATCGGCTCCGGCAGCGGATCGCCGCCCTTACCCGCGCTGTTGGTGGACGTCTTCCCGCCCGAGGCGGTGCCCGACTCGCCGGCACCGGTCTTCACCGCCCCGTTCGACGCAGGACTCTTCTCCGAACCGGCCCCTGCCGGCTTCGCGGCCGGGGTCTCGGCCGCGTCCTCGGTCACTTCCTTGCGGTTCCTGGTGATCTCCAGGTCCTCGTCGAGCGCGGGCGTCGCAGTGCGCACGGGCCCGTTCTTGTCACTCGTCATCAGCTGTCCTCGCGTCCGGTGCTGTCCTGCTCAGGGGTGCTCGGCACTTCGTCGGGGGTCGGATTCTCTTCCACGGTAACCCGCGCGGTGGGATCGTCGTCGGAGTTCTCGTCCACGGCACCTGCCGTATCACCCGCATCCTCGCGCTCAGCGTTGCGTGCGACGGCGATGATCCTGTCCCCCTTGTCCGGCTTTGCGAAGGTTACCCCCTGCGTGTTCCGCCCGGTGAGGTTGACCTCGGCAACTGCCGAGCGCACGATCTTGCCGCGCTCCATGATCACCAGCACTTCGTCGTCCACGTGCGTCACCAGCGCACCCACAAGATCACCCCGTGCCTCCACCAGGTTGGCGACCTTGATGCCGAGGCCGCCGCGGCCCTGGATCCGGTACTCCGAGATGCGGGTGCGCTTGGCGAAGCCGCCCTCGGTGACGACGAAGAGGTCCGCCCCCTCGACGACGACGTCGGCGGACAGCAGCTCGTCGTCCTCCCGGAACTTCATGCCGGTGACGCCGGAGGTGGCGCGGCCCAGCGGACGGATCGACTCGTCGTCGGCGTGGAACCGGATCGACTGGCCCTTGCGGGAGACGAGGATCAGGTCGTCGTCGGCGTTCACGAGGCGGGCCGAGACCAGCTCGTCGGCCGCGCCGTCGGCGTCCTCCCGGAGGTTGATCGCAATGAGGCCGCCTGAGCGCGGCGAGTTGTACTCGCCGAGGCGGGTCTTCTTCACCAGCCCGCGCCGCGTGGCCAGGACCAGGTACTCCGCTGCCTCGTAGTCGGGGATGTCGAGCACCTGGGCGATCTTCTCGCCGGGCTGGAACGCCAGCAGGTTCGCGACGTGCTGGCCCTTGGAGTCGCGGCCGCCCTCCGGCAGCTCGTAACCCTTGGCCCGGTAGACCCGGCCCAGGTTGGTGAAGAACAGCATCCAGTGGTGGGTCGTCGTCGTGAAGAAGTGGTCCACGATGTCGTCCTCGCGGAGCTGTGCGCCGCGCACACCCTTGCCGCCGCGCTTCTGCGAGCGGTAGTTGTCCGTCCGGGTCCGCTTGGCGTAGCCGCCGCGCGTGATCGTGACGACCACGTCCTCCTCGGGGATGAGGTCCTCCATCGACATGTCGCCGTCGTACGGGAGGATCGTGGTGCGGCGCTCGTCGCCCCAGCGCTCGGTGACCTCGTCGAGCTCGTCACCCACGATGGACCGCTGCCGCTCGGGCTTGGCGAGGATGTCCTTGTAGTCGTCGATCTCGGCCTGGAGCCGGGCGTGGTCGTCGAGGATCTTCTGCCGCTCCAGCGCCGCCAGACGGCGGAGCTGCAGTGCGAGGATCGCGTTCGCCTGCTGCTCGTCGATGTCGAGCAGAGCCATCAGACCCGTCCGCGCCTCGTCGGCGTCGGGGGAGCGGCGGATCAGCGCGATGACCTCGTCCAGCGCGTCGAGGGCCTTGAGGTAGCCGTCGTAGATGTGGATCTGGTCCTGCGCCTCCTTGAGGAGGTACTCGGTGCGCCGGCGGACCACCTCGATCTGGTGCGTGGTCCAGTGCCGCACGAAGGCGTCGATGCTGAGCGTGCGGGGCACCTCGTCGACCAGCGCGAGCATGTTCGCGCTGAAGTTCTCCTGGAGCTGGGTGTGCTTGTAGAGGTTGTTCAGCACGACCTTCGCGACGGCGTCGCGCTTGAGCACGATCACCAGGCGCTGGCCGGTGCGGCCCGACGTCTCGTCGCGGATGTCGGCGATGCCCTGAATGCGGTTGTCATTGACGAGGTCGGCGATCTTCGCCGCCAGGTTGTCCGGGTTCACCATGTAGGGCAGCTCGGTGACGACAAGGCAGATGCGGTTCTGGATCTCCTCGACGCTCACCACCGCACGCATCGTGATGGAGCCGCGGCCGGTGCGGTACGCGTCCTCGATGCCCTTGTGGCCGAGGATCTGCGCACCCGTCGGGAAGTCCGGACCCTTGATGCGCTGCATCAGCGCCTCGAGCAGCTCCTCGCGCGACGCGTCGGGGTGGGCGAGGTGCCAGCGGACGCCGTCGGCCACCTCGCGCAGGTTGTGCGGCGGGATGTTCGTCGCCATGCCGACGGCGATCCCCGCCGAACCGTTGACCAGCAGGTTCGGGATGCGGGCGGGCAGGACCGCCGGCTCCTGGGTGCGGCCGTCGTAGTTGGGCCGGAAGTCGACGGTGCCCTTCTCGATGTCGCGCACCATCTCCAGCGCGAGCGGCGCCATCTTGCACTCGGTGTACCGGGGAGCTGCGGCGGGGTCGTTGCCGGGCGAGCCGAAGTTGCCCTGACCCGCGACCAGCGGGTAGCGCAGCACCCAGTCCTGGACCAGGCGCACCAGGGTGTCGTAGATCGCGGTGTCGCCGTGCGGGTGGTACTTGCCCATGACGTCGCCGACGACGCGCGAGCACTTGGAGAAGGCGCGGTCGGGCCGGTACCCGCCGTCGTACATCGCGTAGATGACGCGGCGGTGCACCGGCTTGAGGCCGTCCCGCACGTCGGGCAGCGCGCGGCCGACGATCACGCTCATCGCGTAGTCGAGGTACGACCGCTGCATCTCCAGCTGCAGGTCCACCTGCTCGACGCGCCCGTGGTGCACCGCGATCCGCGCGTCGTCCATGGGCATGCCGTCGTCGGAGCTCTCCACGCCGGGGGTCTCGTCCGTCACCGTCTGTACTTCCTTTCCACGCCGCTGGGCGTGTCACTTCGTCTCACGTCGATATCTTCCGAGCCCCGCCGGCTGACCGCTCGGGGCACCGAGTCAGATACCCGACTCAGATATCTCTGCTCGTGTCGATATCTTCCGGGGCTCGCAAGCTCACTCCTCAGATATCGAGGAACCGCACGTCCTTGGCATTGCGCTGGATGAAGGTGCGCCGCGACTCGACGTCCTCGCCCATGAGGACCGAGAAGATCTCGTCGGCCGCGGCCGCGTCGTCCATGGTCACCTGCAGCAGCGTCCGGTGGTCCGGGTCCATGGTGGTGTCCCACAGCTCGGAGTAGTCCATCTCGCCCAGGCCCTTGTAGCGCTGGATGCCGTTGTCCTTGGGGATCCGCTTGCCCTGTGCGGCGCCGGCCTCGAGGAACGCGTCGCGCTCCCGGTCGGAGTACACGTAGTCGTGCGGGGCGTTGCTCCACTTGATCCGGTACAGCGGCGGCTGCGCGAGGTACACGTGCCCCTGCTCGATCAGAGGGCGCATGTACCGGAACAGCAGCGTGAGCAGCAGCGTGCAGATGTGCTGGCCGTCGACGTCGGCGTCGGCCATGAGCACGATCTTGTGGTAGCGGAGCTTCGCGATGTCGAAGTCCTCGCCGATGCCCGTGCCGAACGCCGTGATCAGGGCCTGGACCTCCGCGTTGGACAGCGCCCGGTCGAGGCGCGCGCGCTCGACGTTCAGGATCTTGCCGCGCAGCGGCAGGATCGCCTGGTTGTGCGGGTTGCGGCCGCGTACCGCCGAACCGCCGGCCGAGTCACCCTCGACGACGTAGATCTCGCACTCCTCCGGGAACCGCGACTGGCAGTCCTTGAGCTTGCCGGGCATGCCGCCGCCGTTGAGGATTCCCTTGCGCCGCGTGGCCTCGCGCGCCTTGCGCGCCGCGATCCGGGCCTGCGAGGCCTGGATCGCCTTGCGGATGACGTCGCGTGCCTCGTTCGGGTGGGCGTCGAACCAGTCCGTGAGCTGTTCACGCACGACCCGCTGCACGAAGGTCTTGGCCTCCGTGTTGCCCAGCTTGGTCTTGGTCTGGCCCTCGAACTGCGGCTCGCCGAGCTTCACGGAGATGACGGCGGTGAGGCCCTCGCGGATGTCGTCACCCGTGAGGTTCTCGTCCTTCTCCTTGATGATGCCCTTGTCGCGCGCGTAGCTGTTGACCAGCGTGGTCATCGCCGCGCGGAAGCCCTCCTCGTGCGTGCCGCCCTCGGTGGTCGAGATGGTGTTCGCGAAGGTGTGCACCGACTCGCTGTACGCGCTGGTCCACTGGAGCGCGACCTCCACCGAGATCTTGCGCTCCGTGTCCTCGCTGTCGAACGAGATCACGTCGGGGTGGATGAGCTCCACCCGCTTCGCGGAGTTGAGGTGGTGGACGTAGTCCATGAGGCCGTTGTCGTACTTGTACGTGACGGTGCGCCAGCCGTCCGCCTCCTGGCCGGCGTCCGGCGTCCGCCCCTCGGCATCCGGCTGACCGTCCGCGCCGGCGGCCTCCCCGGCCGCCTCGGGCTCGGCGCCCGTGACCTCGTCCGTCGCGGAGGAGTGGCCGGCGCGCTCGTCGGTGAGCGTGATCCGCAGGCCCTTGTTGAGGAAGGCGTACTGCTGGAACCGCGCGCGGAGCGTCTCGAAGTCGTACTCCGTGGTCTCGAAGATCGTCCCGTCGGCCCAGAACGTCTGGGTGGTGCCGGTGTGCTCGTCGGCACCGAGCGGCTCGAGCTGCTCGACGCCGGTGACCGGGTTGCCGCCGTCGGTGTACTCCTGGCGCCAGTGGTACCCGTCGCGGCGCACCTCGGAGATGAACCGGTAGCTCAGCGCGTTCACGACGGACATGCCGACGCCGTGCAGACCGCCGGAGACGGCGTACCCACCGCCACCGAACTTGCCGCCGGCGTGCAGGATGGTCATCACGACCTCAAGCGTCGGCTTGCCCTCCGTCGGGTGCATGGCGACCGGAATGCCTCGTCCGTCGTCGGTGACCCGCACCCCACCATCGGCCATGAGCCGCACGTCGATCTCGCTGGCGTGGCCAGCGAGGGCCTCGTCCACAGCGTTATCCACAATCTCGTACACAAGGTGGTGGAGCCCACGCTCACCGGTCGATCCGATATACATGCCCGGTCGCTTACGAACGGCCTCGAGACCTTCCAGGACGGTGATGTTCCCGGCGTCGTAGCCGCCGTCGATTCGCTCTGTCACGGGCGGGGTTGCTCCTCGTCTTTCAGGCACACGATGTGCACGACGACGGACGTACCAGCGACTGCGCGAGCAGGCCGGACCCGGTAGGGGTCCACACCGTGCTCGGGTGCTCAGGTACTGTCCGACGGCTCGTCGGTGCTCAGCGTTCCGGGCCCTCAGGACGGTCCTGGGAACCCAGCGCGGTTGACCCCTCCATACTACCTTCTGAGCGGCGAAAATCCGGGATCCGAGGCCGTTTGTGGGCAGTCCTCCACAACCTTTCTCCACAGGGTGATTTTTGGGGTCCTGGCGAGGTTGCCGAGCGGTCGCGAGGGCTTCCGGCGGGGGCTCGACCGGCCCGTCGGCCGTGGGCGGTCGACGGGCTGTCCACGCGTCGGCCACGCGCCGCCGTCGGAGCGGAGCCAACCCCGCGAGAGTCCCTCCGGATCGTCATGCCAGACCCTGCCGAAGGTCAGATAATTTGCACGCAGAAGGTGACATTTCGTTGATTTGTCGTTTTCTGCTCTAATAGCGCCGACCGGTCACATGCGCAACTTCGCGCACCCGTCTTCTCTTCGAAGGGCAACAGAGTGAAGAAGCTTCTCGCCGGCGGAACTCTCGCCGTACTGGCCTTCGGCGGCATGATCGCCACGGCTGCCCCCGCCTCCGCGCACATCCCGAACGCCACCGCCGACTGCGCCGGCCTCAACGTAGACCTCAAGATGTACCCGAGCGGGACCACAATCGACGTGGTCATCGACGGTGTCTCCGCAGACAGCCTGACCCTCAGCTCCGGCTGGGGCGACCACGTCAAGTTCTACGCCTTCGAGGACCAGACGGTCGCGCACGAGTGGTCCGTCAGCGTCGACTCGCCCGACAGCGAGACCCTCCACCCGGACGGCTACGACTACGAGGCCAGCGGAGTCGTCGAGGCGTGCGCCGAGCCGCCCGCCAAGGAGGTCGTCTCCCCGGCCACGCCGGAGCCCGTTGCCGGCTGCGCCGCCAGCCTCGACGACGTGATCCTCCCGGGCAACACCGAGGCGATCACCTACACCAAGACCGAGGCGGGCATCGTCGCCGCTCTCACCTCTGACGCCTACGTCTTCCCCGAGGACCTGGGCAACTACGTGCTCCAGGCGGACGGCACCGCGCTGCTGCCGGCCGAGCTCGTCGTCATCGAGGAGGAGTGCGAGCCGGCTCCGGAGCCGAGCGAGCCCAGCGTCGAGCCGTCCGAGGAGGCCTCGGTTCCGCCCGTGGCCGAGGAGCCGTCGGCGTCCCCCAGCCCCGTGGCTGAGGAGCCCGAGGAGCTGGCCGCGACCGGTGCGACCGTCGGTGGCGCCATCGCGTTCGCCGCTCTGCTCGCCGCCGGTGGTATCGCCCTGGTCTGGGCCCGCCGCCGCATGCAGAACGCGTGAGCAACTAGTTACCGGCTGACGCTACGGCGCGGCTGACAACCACGGAGGGCTTCCCGGCTTCGGCCGGGGAGCCCTTCGTCGTTGCCGGGGTCTTGAGCCTTGCTGGCCGGGCCGTCTTGCAGGCGGGTGCGGTTTCGGCGGGCGGAGCTGGGGCGAACGAAGCTGCCGACGCCGTTCGCCGGTGTCAGCCCCAGGTGTCCCGCGGCCCGGGACCCCGCACCGACCGCGGTCCCCGCCGAAACCCGGGACCGGCCGGCCCGAGCACCGTGACCTCCTCGACCACACCCTCCCCGATCTCCTCCGCCATGCGCCGAACCAGCGTCGGCACCAGCAGGCGGAGCTGGGTCGCCCAGGCGGTCGAGTCCGCGCGTACCACGAGCACCTTGTCCTCGAAGGTCTCCGGCGTGCAGTGATCGGCGATCTCCGGGCCCACGACTTCGCGCCACCGCCCCATGACACCACCGACCGACACGTCCTCGGTCCAGCCCTTCTCACGCAGGAACCGGCCGACCACCGACCCGAGGAGCTGGGGGTCCCGTGCGCCGGGTCCCGACCCGCTCGACCGCGGCTCCGCCAGGGGAGAGCGGCGGGACGGCGATCCGGGCCGCAGCCCGCGGGCACGAGCAGCGGCCTTCGCGCGGTTCAATGCGGCGCGCGCCACCTCCGAAGCGGGTGTCAGGCCGAGCTCGGAGTTATCCACAGGCCCTTGTGGAGATTCGTCAGTCACGCGTCACCGTCCCGGGTTCCACCTGAAACCGTACGCCGTCCAGGACGGCCGGGACATCCTCCGGCACGGCCGCGGTCACCAGCACCTGGCGGGCCGGGAGCACCAAGTCCGCCAGCCGTTCCCGACGCCGGACGTCGAGCTCGGCGAACACGTCGTCGAGGATGAGCACGGGGTCCGCGTCCGTGCCGAGATCCGGGTCCCAGAAAGCGGGTGAATCGGCCGAATTCTGCGGGTCTCCGCCCAGGAGCCGGAACGACGCGAGCCGCAGCGCGAGCGCGAACGACCAGGACTCGCCGTGGCTCGCGTAGCCCTTGGCCGGCAGCCCGCCGAGCGTCAGGACCAGGTCGTCACGGTGCGGGCCGACCAGGCTCACGCCGCGCTCGAGCTCCTGCGGCCGGACCGCCCCGAGGGCCTCCAGCAGCAGGTCACGGAGGTGTCCGACATCGGTGAAGTTATCCCCAGAGGCTGTGGACAGCTCCGGTGGATCGTCCGGCGAGAGGGCGGCCAACGACGACCGATAGGCGATCTCCGCGTGCCCGTCGGCATCGCTCACCTGCTCGTACGCTGCTGCGACCGCCGGTCGCAGCGCGTCGACGAGCTGGACCCGCAGCGACAGGATTTCGGCACCGAGCTCGGCGAGCCGCGCGTCCCAGACGTCGAGCGTCGCCAGCTCCGCGGCGGCCCCGTTCTCGGACCTGGCTGAGCCGCCCGCGCGACGTGCCGCACGCGCCGACTTGAGCAGTGCGGAACGCTGCCGCAGCACCCGGTCGTAGTCGGAAAGCACCGCCGACACCCGCGGCATCATCAGCACCAGCAACTGGTCCATGAACCGCCGTCGGCCGTCCGGATCGCCCTTGACGAGGGCGAGGTCCTCCGGTGCGAACAGCACCGTGCGCAGGACCCCCAGCACATCCCGCGCACGTACCGGCTGGCCGCGGTTGATCCGGGCGCGGTTCGCCTTGCCCTGCGTGATCTCCAGCTCGACGGTGCTCGCCCGGTCGCCCCGCACGATGCGGGTCCGCACCACCGCCCGTTCCGCACCCGACCGGATCAGGGGCGCGTCGGTGGCGACCCGGTGCGAGCCGAGCGTCGCGACGTAGCCGATCGCCTCGACGAGGTTGGTCTTGCCCCGTCCGTTGCGCCCGACGAAGGCGTTGACCCCGGGCTCGAGCTCGACGTCGGCCGACGCGTACGACCGGAAGTCCAGCAGGGAGAGGTGGGAGACGTACATCGGTAGGAGATGGTACGTCCCGGCCGCTACTCGGCCGACTTCACCGCGTGCCCGCCGAACTGCTGACGCAGCGCGGCCACCGCCTTCATGGCCGGCGACTGCTCCTGGCGGGAGGCGAACCGCGCGAAGAGGGCGGCGGAGATCACGGGGAGCGGCACGGCCATGTCGATGCCCTCGTCCACGGTCCAGCGGCCCTCGCCGGAGTCGTCGACCCAGTCGTCCAGGAGGGCGAGCTTCGGGTCCTTCTCGAGGGCCTTCACCATGAGGTCGAGCAGCCACGAGCGCACGACGGTACCGCGGCTCCAGGCCCGCATGGTGCCGTGCACGTCGGTGATGAGGTCCTTGGCGGCCAGCAGTTCGTAGCCCTCCGCGTACGCCTGCATGAGGCCGTACTCGATGCCGTTGTGGACCATCTTGGCGTAGTGGCCGGCACCGACGTCGCCGGCGTGGACGAAGCCCTCCTCGCGGGGACCCTCCGGGCGCAGCACGTCGAAGACGGGCATGACCGTCTCGACGTCGGCGGCCGCGCCGCCGACCATCAGGCCGTAGCCGTTCTCGAGGCCCCACACACCGCCGCTCACGCCGACGTCGAGGTAGCCGATGCCCTTCTTGGCGAGCTCGGCCGCCCGCTCCTGGTCCTCCACGTAGTGGGAGTTGCCCCCCTCGATCACGATGTCGCCCTCGGACAGGATCTCGCCGAGCTGGTCGAGCACGCCGCGCGTCGGCTCGCCCGCCGGGACCATGACCCAGACGACCCGCCGGTCCGACGGGAGCGCTGCGGCGAGGTCGGCGAGCGTCGCGACGTCCGACACCTCCGGCCGCGGGTCGAACCCGGTGACCTCGATACCGCCCTTGCGCAGGCGGGCCCGCATGTTGTTGCCCATCTTCCCCAGGCCGACCAGGCCGATGTGGGTGACCATGTGCGTAAATCCTCCAGGGGTCGTTCGACGGGCTCGCTCGTGGCGACCGTCCTTGGTGCGGGCTGACGATAGTCGGGCTGGGCCGCTCGGCCCGCGGTGGCGGGCCGGTGCCGTCAGCCGGTGAACCGGATCGGGACCAGCAGGTACCGGTACGCGGAGTCGTCCTCGCCGTCCAGGCTGCCCTGACCCGTGAACTCGACCGGCTTGTTGGGGTGCGTGAAGGACAGGCGGACGAAGTCGGTGCCCAGCGCGCCGAGCCCGTCGAGCAGGAACTGCGGGTTGAACGCCACCGCGATGTCCTCACCCACCAGCACGGCCTCCAGGGCCTCCGACGCCTGCGCGTCGTCGCCCTGCCCCGCGTCGAGGACGACCTGCCCCTCGCTGAAGGAGAGCCGGATCGGCGTGTTGCGCTCGGCGACCAGGCTCACCCGCTTCGCCGCCTCGATCAGCGGTGCGGTCGCGACGACGGCGTGGATGGGCGTGCTGTCGGGGAACAGCCGGCGGACGGCGGGGTAGTCGCCGTCGACGAGCTGGGACGTGGTCTGCCGGCCGCCGGCCTCGAAACCCACAAGGTCGAGACCCTGACCTGTGGACAGACCGACGTTCACGAGGCCGCCGCCCGAGCCGAGCGACTTGGCGACGTCGTTGAGCGTGCGTGCGCGCACGAGCGCGACCGCGGAGAAGCCGGGCGTCGCCGGCGTCCACGTCAGCTCACGCAGCGCGAGCCGGTAGCGGTCGGTGGACAGGAGGGTGATGCGTTCGCCCTCGATCTCCACCCGGACGCCGGTCAGGAGCGGCAGCGTGTCGTCGCGGCTGGCCGCCACGGTGACCTGTGCGACGGCGTGGGTGAAGGCGTCGCCGGAGACCGTGCCGCTGACCTCGGGGAGTCCCGGGAGTGCGGGGTACTCGTCCACAGGCATCGTGAGGAGTGTGAAGCGGCTCGCACCGCAGGTGACGACGACCTTGTTGCCCTCGAGCGCCACGTCGACGGGCTTGTTGGGCAGGGCGCGCGAGATCTCCGCGAGCAGGCGGCCGGAGACCAGCACCGTGCCTGGCTCGGCGACCTCTGCGGGGATCTCGGAGCGCGCCGACGTCTCGTAGTCGAAGCTCGCGAGGTTGATCACGCCCTGTGCGTCGGCCTCGATCCGGACGCCGGCGAGCACGGGAGCCGGCGGGCGCGTGGGGAGCGTGCGAGCGGTCCATGTCACGGCATCGGCGAGGACGTCGCGCTCGACCCTGAACTTCATGCCGTTACATCTCCTCTTGTTCCTGGGCTGTCGAGGGAAACCCTACGCGAGTTGACGACCGCGCGGCACTCGACAGACCGGCCTGTGGATGGACATCCCCTGGGCTCTCGTACTAGTGTTCGAAGTGGTGCCTTGAGCGCCCGAGCCGCCTGATGAAGGCGTGTGGATCCCCTCTTAGAGATAGATCTCGTCGTAGTAGTCGGTGTTGTGGAAACTGGGGAAATCGACTCTTTCCGCAGGTCAGATGCCTTTTTCTCCTGTGGAGGATCTGTGGGTCGGTCTGTGCAAGAACTGGGGACCCCTGTGGAGCGCCGATTTGTACACACAGGCTGTCCACTGATTCGGGGGTCCCCGCCCACAGAAAACGGCCGTTCGTCCACACCCGTCCACAGGCTTGTCCCCAGGTGTGTATGGGCAGGTCAGCGTCTCGGGCCGAGTTCTGCACAGTGCGTGTCCACAACGCTGGGGACAAGGAGAGCGGAGCCTCCGCAATCCGGGGATCAGTGTGTGGACAGACCTGTGGAGGTGCGGATACGCAACAACCCCGCGCGCGGGCCGGGTGGTGCACAGGGGTGAGAAAAGGGAAGGAAACGGGCACGGGGGCCCGACGTCGGGGCGCCATGGCTCTCGTGGACCGGGCGATCAGCCGCGCTGCTGCTGCTTGATCCGGCTCGTGAGTTCCGTGACCTGGTTGTAGGTCGAGCGGCGCTCGGCCATCTGTCCGGCGATCTTCTTGTTCGCGTGCATCACGGTGGTGTGGTCGCGTCCCCCGAACTGCTGGCCGATCTTCGGCAGCGACAGGTCGGTGAGCTCGCGGCACAGGTACATGGCGATCTGCCGGGCGGTCACCAGGACGCGCGACCGGGACGAGCCGCACAGGTCCTCGATCGTGAGGCCGAAGTACGCGGCCGTCTGCGCGATGACGACTGCCGGCGTGATCTCCGCCGTGTCGTCGTCATCCGTGATGAGGTCCTTGAGCACGATCTCCGCGAGGGCCAGGTCCACCTGCTGCCGGTTCAGGTTGGCGAAGGCGGTGACGCGGATCAGCGCACCCTCGAGCTCCCGGATGTTCGTCGAGATTCGCGAGCCGATGTAGGACAGGACCTCCGCGGGGACGTCCAGATGCTCGCTCGCCGCCTTCTTGCGCATGATCGCGATGCGCGTCTCGAGGTCGGGCGGCTGGACGTCGGTGATGAGCCCCCACTCGAAGCGGGAGCGCAGCCGGTCCTCGAAGCCGTTGAGCTGCTTCGGCGGGACGTCGGAGGTGATCACGACCTGCTTGTTCGCGTTGTGCAGCGCGTTGAAGGTGTGGAAGAACTCCTCCATCGTCTGTTCCTTGCCCTGCAGGAACTGGATGTCGTCGATGAGGAGCACGTCGACGTCGCGGTACCGGCGCTGGAACGCTCCGGCCTTGCCCTCGCCGATGCTGTTGATGAAGTCGTTGGTGAACTCCTCGGAGTTCACGTACCGCACCCGGATGTGTGGATACAGGTTGTGGACGTAGTGCCCGATCGCGTGCAGCAGGTGGGTCTTGCCCAGCCCCGAGTCGCCGTAGATGAAGAGTGGGTTGTACGCCTTGGCGGGTGCCTCGGCGACGGCGACGGCGGCCGCGTGGGCGAACCGGTTGGACGAGCCGATGACGAACGTCTCGAAGATGTACTTCGGGTTCAGCCGCGTCGGCTCGGACGACGGCTTGGGCGCGGGCTGCGGCGCGATCGGCATCTGCGCCTGCTCGGGCTCGGGGGGCTCGTGGTCGAGGGAGAGCGCGGCCGGCCCGGAGATCTGCGAGGGGCCGGCGAGCGTGCTGCTGCTCAGCTCGGGATCGACGGTGATCCCGAAGCGGACGTCGCGACCGAGCACGGAGGACATCGCCGAGACGAGGTCGTCACGGACCGCCGTCTCCAGGTAGGTTCGCGTCTGCTCGTGGGGGACGGCGATGAAGACCATGTCGTCCAGCACCGCCATCGGCTTGGCCAGACGGATGAAGGCGAGCTGCCGGGGGCTCATGTCGGGCCGGGCCTCGAGCGCCGTCAGGGTCTGTGCCCAGACGTCGCCGATGTTCTCGTCCGGGTTGGCCAC